>NZ_JAINRC010000025.1 GCF_020400655.1 Streptomyces spinosus | reverse complement strand
GGTGCGGCCTTCTGCGGTGAGTCGCCCTGTGCCGGTGCGGCCTTCCGCGGTGAGTCCCCCCGTGTCGGTGCGGCCTTCCGCGGTGAGTCGCCCCGTGCCGGTCCGGCCTTCCGCCGTGAGTCCCCCCGTGCCGGTCCGGCCCCCCGCCGTCAGCCGGTCGGACGGGAAGGGGCCCAGGCCGGTGTGTGTCGTCAGGGCGTCGTAGCCGCCCGGGTCGACGCCCACCAGGGGCACCGCGTTCGCGCCGTCCTCCGGTTTCGCCTCGTACGCGATGCTCACGGGCGTCACCGCGCGGACCCCGGGGACCGAGCGGGCCCGGGCGGGGGCGTCGGCGGGCAGGGGGACGCCCGCGTCCGCGCGGGCGTCCGCGCCGACCCTGAGCAGGGCCGCCCGGTCACGGGCCTCGGCCACGCCCGCCAGCACCGAGCCGCCGAACGCCGCCGTGGTCAGCGCGGTCAGCAGGGCGAGGAGCGGGAGTACCGCGGAACCCTGGGTGCGGCCCGCGCGGGCCAGGGAGAGGTAGCCGACCGCACCGCGGAGCCGTCCGGCGGGGCCGGACAGGCGGCGCAGCAGCAGCGGGTACACCCGCAGCAGTACGAACGCGGCGATGACACCGACCAGGACGGGGGCCACGGCCGTCAGCTGGTCGCCCGACGCGCCGCGCCGGCGCAGCGTGGCCACCGCGCCGGCGGCCAGCACCAGCAGGGTCAGTTCGGCGACCGTACGGCGCCGGGACGGCCGTACCGAGGTGATGTCCTCCCGCGGGGCCGTCAGGCGGACCGTGCGGTGGGCGAGGGCGGCGCGCAGGGGGAGGGCGGCGCAGGCCGCCAGGAGGACGGCCAGGGCGCACAGGACGGCCGGGGTGACCCGGCCGTCGGGGACCACGAGCAGGGCCACCGCCAGGCCGAGGGCACCCGCCGGTACGGCGATCACGGCGGTCTCGGCGAGCAGCCGCACGGCGAGCCCGGACAGGGAGGCGCCGCGGGCGCGCAGCAGAGCGAGTTCGGCGCGGCGCCGGTCGGCGGCCAGGCCACCGGTCATGAGCAGGACGACGGCGACGACCGTCGCGGCGCCCGCGGCGGCCACGGAGACCAGCGGGGCGATGCCGGAGCGCAGCCGGGAGAAGGAGGCGAGGGCGTCGTCCAGGTCGGTGCTGACGTCGGTGCCGTCATCGGTGACAGCGCGGGCGCGTTGCAGGCCGGGACCGGACTCCAGGGCGGCGACGGCCGGCCGCAGCCGGTCCAGGTCGTGGGCGCGCAGGCCGCGCAGATCGGGGGCGAGGTGCCAGTAGCGGGCCGGGTCGGTGCTGGTGCCCAGCAGGGCGGGAGCCGCCTCGGGGGCGAGCAGCAGCGCACCGAGCCAGTACTTGTCCGGGTCCGGGCCGGGGGTGGGCAGCGTCACCAGGGTGGGGGTGCGCAGCAGCGGGACGGTGGACCAGTAGGCGCTGCCGGGCTCGCGCGGGACGAGGACGCCGGTGACCCGGACGGCGAGCGGGACACGGCCGGGCGCCGGCATGTGGACGACCGAGCCCACCTCGATGCGCAGGGCCTTGGCGGTGGCGGCGGTGACGGCGGCCTCCACCTCGGGGGTCGAGGCGTCGACCGGGTGCGGGGCGCGGGGGAACCGGCCGGTGCGCACGCGCGCGTGGTCGGCGAGGTCGTTCTGCGCGGCCAGCGAGATGTGGGCGGGCAGTCCGGTCGGCCGGGGCAGCCACGGGTCGGGCACCGCCGGGCTGACGGTGCCGGCGACGCCGTACGCGGACTCGGCGCGCCGCACGCTCAGCGGGCCGCCGGTCGTGCCGAGCACCTTCTCGTACTGCCGCTTCAGCGCGCCGGGGCGCAGTGCCGCGGCGCGTCGCTCCGGTGGCAGGCCGAGGTCGGGCTGGGGTGCCGTCACGCGTACGGTGGTGTGCTCCGGGCCCGCCTGGCGGAGCGCTCGCCGCAGTCCCGCGTCCTCGTACCGGTCCACCGCGCGGGGAAAGGCGCCCGCCAGGCAGGCGGCCAGTGCGACCAGCACCGCGAGGGCGACGGCGGCACCGGGCGCGGCCCGCAGCCGGGTGCGCACCCACGGAGCGACCACGCGGGGCGACGGCCGGCCCATGTCACTCACCTCCTTGGACACGCGGCACCTGTCCGGGGCTCCTCCGGCGCGCGGCGGCCGGGTTCGCGAGGGGCACCGGTCGGCCGGTGCCGGTCCGGCGCGAGGTGGCCGTCGGGTCGGCCGCGTACCGGGGCCGGGGCCGGCGGCATGGGGTTGCCGTCCGCCCAGTGGCCGCCTCCGCGGCGCCGGGACCAGGAGCGGTTCCCACGTCAGTCACCCCCCTGCGCGCGCAGCGCCCCTGCCGGGTCCGTCCGGCGTGCGGCGGCTGCCGCCGCGATCGTCAGGGGGGCCACGGCGACGGCGGTGAGCAGCAGCGCCACCGGTCCGGACGGGAGCCGGACCAGCAGGTCCGGTACCGGGCGGGTCGCCTCGCCGGTCAGCACGATCAGGGGCAGGACGGTGCGCGCCAGTACGGTGCCCAGGCCCAGGCCCACCGCGAGCGCCAGACCCACCAGGACGGCCTGCTCGGCGGCGACCGTCCGGGCCAGCTGGCGGCGCGGTACGCCGAGGGCGCGCAGGACGGCGAACTCGGCGCCGCGCGCCCGCTGCGCCCCGGCGGCGCCGACGGCGAAACCGACCGCGGCGAGCGCCGCCGCGACCACGGCCGCCGCCGTGAACGCGGCCTCGGGTCCGGCGCCGAACGGGTCGTCCCGCAGGTCGGCGGCGATCTCGTCACGGACCACGACCTGACCGAGACCGACGTCCGGCATGGCCCGGACGGCGGCGGCCACGCGCGCGGAGGCACCGGGCGCCGTGGCGAGCCACCACTCGGTGGGGGTGGCGTTCTCGCCGTACCGGGCCTGGAGCAGCTGGTTCAGGGCGCGCAGGTCGAGCAGGACGGCACCGCCGTCGTGCGCGCCGGTGGCGCCGGGGTCGGCGGTGGCCGGCAGCGCCCGGACCGCCCGCACGATCCGCACCGGCACCCGCCGGCCGTCCATGGTGAGGTCGACGCGCTGTCCGGTGCGGGCGCCCGCCGCGTCCAGGTAGCGGTCGGTCGCGATGGCCGGGACCTCGGCGGGCGCGGCCTGGGCGGCCTGGAACCGCAGGGTGACGGAGGCGACGGTCCAGATGCCGGCGTCCGGGAGGTAGCCGGTGCCGTAGGTGAAGGTCAGCGGGTGGGTGCCGGCGACTTCGGGGCGGGTGGGGCTGGTGGCCGCGCTCGGTACGGCGGCGCCACCGGCCTCCGCCGTGGTGGTCCACCGGGCGGGCAGCGTGAGCCGCTGGTCCGTGCCGTCGGTGCCCGTCGCGGTGAGCCCGTCGATGGCGAGCCGGTGGTGCTCGGCGCGCTCGGCGGGCTGGGTCAGGTCGAGGCGGAGACCGGTGAGGGTCGCCGGTCCGGTGGCGGTGCCGAGGGCGAGGGTCAGGGTGTGCGGGCGCCCGTCGGCGGGGAGCTGCCCGGCCGGCAGCTGGTACGGCACCCCGTACCGGTCGGTCAGGGTCACCGTCAGCGCGGTCGTGGTGCCCGGTCCGGTCGAGCTGTGCAGACGGGCCGTCAGTCTCAGCCGGGCGGTGCCCGCCGGGACCTTCGCCCCGGCCGGGGTGCCCCGGGGGGTGAGCCGGCCCAGCAGCGGCCGTACCGGTTCGTCCGCCAGGTCAGGCCGCATGAGGACCGCGTCCGCCGCGTGCGCGGTGTCCAGGGCCAGGACGGTCGCCGTGCGGTCGCCGGACAGCGGCTGGGCGGCGCGCACGGCCGGGGCGGCCTCGCGCACCCGGGGCAGGCGCGCGTACAGGTCGGTGCGGCCCAACTCGTCCTCGCCGGTGGCCAGGACCCGCACCGGCACCCCGGCCCGGAAGTCGGCCTGGTCGTCCTGCGAGCGGTCCCAGGAGGCGGCCTGCCCGATCGCGAGCACGCCGAGGGCGACGGCGAGGACGAGCAGCAGGACCGGGCCCGCGCCGCGCGCGGTGCGCCGGCTGAACTGCCAGCCGGCCAGTGCCGCCGGCAGCCCCCGCCCGCCGGCCGCCCAGCGTTCGGCGAACCGCGCCACGGGCGGCAGCAGCCGCAGCGTGAGCACGGTCCCGGCGAGCAGGGCCAGCGCGGGCGCGGCCACCAGCAGCGGGTCGACGCCGAGCGCGCCGGACCGGTCGGCGGCCACGGCCCCGGAGTCCTGCCGGTCCAGCTGCCAGTACGCCACCCCGGCGATCGCGAGCAGTCCGAGGTCGGCGCCGGCCCGCAGCGGGGCCGGCACGGCCCGCGCGCCGCCCGGCCGGGCCGCCTTCCGGCGCAGCCGCAGGGCCCAGGGGCGCCGGGGAGCGGACGGGCGGGCCTCGGGCCCCGTGCCCGTCACCGCCGGTACGGTCACCGCCAGCGCACAGCCGACGGCGACGCAGGCCGCGACCAGCCAGACGGCGGGCCGGCCGGCGGCCGGCAGGTCCAGGCGCAGGCCGAGCCGGGCCAGCGGGCCGTGCCCGGCCAGCAGGGCGGTGAGCGGGCCGGCGAGCAGCGGCGCGCACACGGCCGCGGGCAGCGCGAGGAGCAGCGCCTCGGCCCCGGCGAGCGCGGCGACCCGGGTGCGGGAGGCGCCCCGGGCCCGCAGCAGCCGGGTCTCGTCGGCGCGTTCGGTGCTGAGCAGCCGGGCGACGAGCAGCAGCGCGTAGCCGGCGAGCAGCACCAGTTGCAGCGCGACGATCAGCAAGGTGGAGCGGGAGACCAGCAGCGCACGGTCCACCCGGTCCAGCACGTCCGGCAGCGCGGTCTGCGACACCGTCGTACCGCTCAGCGCGGCCGGCCGGCGCAGGGCCGCGCTGCCGGCCCGGGCCGCCGCGCGCAGCTCCCCGATCCGTCCGGTCGTCGCCGAGGCGAAGTCCGCCGACGCCAGCCAGCCCGTCGCCCCGGCGCTGACCCGGCCGCCGGTGAGGACGGCGGGGTCGGCGAGCAGCGGGCCGTACGTCGTGAAGCCGGACTCCTTCACGCCGCGCCCCAGCAGGTCGTCCAGGCGCCAGTACGGCGCCGTCACCGAGACGGGGCGGTACACGCCGACGACCCGGATCCGGACCGCGGGGCCCTGGAGCCGGTCCGCCAGGGTGAGCCGGGCGCCGGGCTCGAGCCGCAGCGCGCGGGCCGCGGGCTCCGGGAGCGCCACCTCCGGCTCGCCGCCGGTACGGCGGGGGAGGCGCCCGGCGGTCACCCGGACCTGCGTGCGGTCCAGTGCCGCGAAGTAGGTGAGGTCCGGGTCGCCCGACCTGCCGGCGGGCGGCTGGAGGGAGCGGGGCAGGGCGTACGGCCCCGAGCGGCGCAGGGTCCGCACGGTCACCGGTGCACCGGCGAAGGTACGGCGCGCGCCCCGGCGTACGGCGGTGTCGGCGGCGGTCCGCTCGGCCGGGGGCACGTCCGCCTTGACGATCAGCGCGGTGTCGGCGGCGTTGCGCGGGTCGGCGAGCACATGGCGCAGCGCCGCGTCACCGATCGCCCCCGAGTACGCCGTGAGCGTCGCCAGCACGGTGGTGGTCAGCACCACCGTCAGCAGCGCGGCGCCGAGCAGCAGGCGGTGTGCACGCGCGCGTGAGAAGACGAACCCCGTCACCCGGCCCCCGTGTGTCCGGCGCTTGAAGACCTTCGGGCGATGCTGGCAGAGCGCCGGGCGGCGGGTAAGCGGTTGTCAGCCGGTCTATACCGGATTGTGATCGGCATGCGGCGACGAGTGACCGGAATCCGACCTTCAGTGACGGCCCGTCAGCCCGGGTGATCAGTCGGGTGTGTTCACCATCGACGCGGCGGCGTACGTCAGGTAGTTCCACAGCGTCCGCTCGTGCTCCTCCGACAGCCCCAGCTCGTCCACGGCCACCCGCATGTGCCGCAGCCACGCGTCGTGCGCCGCCCGGTCCACGGTGAACGGGGCGTGCCGCATGCGCAGCCGGGGGTGGCCGCGGTTCTGGCTGTACGTCGTCGGACCGCCCCAGTACTGCATCAGGAACAGGACCAGCCGCTCCTCGGCCGGGCCCAGGTCCTCCTCCGGGTACATCGGGCGCAGGAGCGGGTCCTCCGCGACCCCCTCGTAGAAACGGTGGACGAGCCGGCGGAAGGTCTCCTCCCCGCCGACCTGCTCGTAGAAGGTCTGCTCCTGAAGCGTGCCGCGCCGAATCTCATTCACCCGTCCATCGTCTCAGACCGGGTGACCGAGGACTCGAGGCGTAGGACCAGCCCGGGTCTGCCCCGCCCGCGGAGCGACCGTCCCTACTGTGGACCCATGGGCGGCTACGACACCGAGACCGAGGCCCTCGCCGACGCGGCCCGGGCCGAGCTGGTGCGGGAGATCGACGCGGACGGGGCCTGGGCGGACGACCCGGTGTGGCGGGAGGCGTTCGCGACGGTGCCCCGGCACCTGTTCGTGCCGTACTACTACGTCACCGGGGCGCGCGGCTACGAGCGCCGCTGGGGCCAGAGCCCCGACCGCCGGGACCGCGAGCGCTGGGTGCGCGGCGCCTACGCGGACGTGCCGCTGGCCACCCGGCTGCGCGACGGCGAACTGCTCTCCTCCAGCAGCCAGCCCTCCCTGATGGCCCGGATGCTGGCCGCCCTGCGCGTCGAGGACGGCGACCGGGTCCTGGAGGTGGGCGCCGGCACCGGCTACAACGCGGCCCTGCTCGCCCACCGGCTCGGCGCCGACGACCTCGTCACCACCATCGACCTGGAACCGGAGATCACCGAGTCGGCCCGGCAGCACCTCGCGGCGGCCGGCCACCACCCCCTCGTCGTCACCGGCGACGGAGCGCGCGGGGTGCCCGAACGCGCCCCCTTCGACCGGATCATCGCCACCTGCGAGCTGCCCACGGTGCCGCGCGCCTGGCTCGCCCAGAGCCGCCCCGGCGCGCGCGTCCTCACCCCGCTCGCCACCGGACTGCTCACGCTGACCGTGCGGGACGCGGAGCACGCCGAGGGCCCGTTCCTGCCCGGGGCCGCCTATTTCGTGCCGCTGCGCGGCGGGCGCCGGGCGCGGCCCGAGGGCGTCTCACTGGCCGGTCTGCCCGGCCGGGCCCGTGAGCAGGAGTCGTTCCGCTTCCTGCTCACGCTGACCGGCGGCGCCCTCGACCCGCGGGAGGCCTACGCCCTGTGGGACCGCGAGGGCGAGCCGGGGCGCGGACGGTACGGCGTCACGGTCGCCGGCGAGCACGCCTGGGCGTGGCTGGACGACCCGCAGGGGCCGTACGCCTGGCCCCTGCCCTAGCTCCGACAGGGCCGGCGCGGTCAGCCCCGGCGGACGGCTCAGCCCCGGCGGACGGTGATCGTCGTCCAGGCGCCCACGTGCACCCGGTCGCCGTCCTGGAGCGGGACCGGCACGAACGGCTGGATGGGCTCCTCCGACATGTTGACCGTGGTGCCGTTCGTCGAGTTCTGGTCGACGACCGCCCAGCTTCCGTCCTGCTGCTGCACCAGCACCGCGTGCTGGTGCGAGACGCCCGGGTCCTCCGGCGGCACCGACAGGTCGATGTCGGGGGTGTCGCCGGTGGAGTGCCGGCGGCGGCCGATGGTGACCTGGTTGCCGGTCAGCGTGCGCTGCTGCTCGGGCGAGTACGCGGGCAGGTTCAGCCCTGCGGCCTCGGGGCCGGAGCGCTGCATCATCGCCATGAAGTACTCGCGGTCCGGGCCGATGGTCGCGGTCCAGGTGGCCGACCGGGGACCCTGCGGTGCCTGCGTCGCCTGCGGGAAACCGCCCGGTCCGCCCGGTCCCGGCGGGGTCTGGGTGCCGCCGGACTGCGGGTAGCCGTAGCCGCCGCCCTGACCGGGGCCGGTGGACGACGGCGGGGAGATCACCCAGTCGTCGTCGGCGGCCGGGGGCCGGCGGGTCTCGCCCGGGAACGCGGGCGGGGCCGACGCGCCGGACGGCTGGAACGCCTGCGGGGCACCACCGGGACCGCCGGGCGGCGGCACCTGACCCGAGGGGTCACCGCCGAAGCCGGAGGGGCCGGACGGCGTGGGGCCACCGGGACGGGAGGGCTCACGCCCGAAGGGGGAGGAGCCCTGGGACCCCGGCCCCTGGCCCTGGCCCTGACCCGGGTTGCCGCCGCCGAAGGGCGAGGAGCCGCCGGGTCCCGGGCCCTGGCCGCCGAAGCCGGACGCGTCACCCGGACCTGGGCGCTGTCCCTGGCCACCGCCGAAGCCGGACGGGCCACCCGGACCGCCGGGTCCCTGCCCCGGACCGCCGCCGAAGCCGGACGGACCGCCCGGGCCACCGGCACCCGGTCCCTGTCCGGGACCGCCGCCGAAGCCGGACGGGCCACCGGAACCCGGGCCGCCGGGGCCCTGGCCCGGGACCGTGCCCCGGCCGCCGAAACCTCCGGGGCCGCCGGGACCGGACGGGTTGCCGGCACCCGGGCCCTGGCCCGGACCCTGGCCGAAGCCCTGCGGAGCCCCGGGCGGGCGCCGGTCACCGGCGCCGAACGGGGCTGCGCCCGAGGGGCCGGGGGAGGTCGGCGGGCCGGACGGGGCCCGGTCGCCGCCGAACGGCGTCGGGCCCGACGGCTCGCTGTGGAAGGACGGGAGCGGCTCGGCGGGCCGGTTCACCTGCGAGGGCCGCGAACCCTGGTACTCGTACCCGTCACCCCCGCCGTACGTCGAGCTCGGCGGCTGGAACCGCGGCTGCGGCGGGCGCGGGGCGGCCGGGGTGTAGGAGGTCGCCGTGTTGGTCAGGAAGTTCCACCGGCACTCCTCGCAGAACGGCGCGCCGCCCTCGCGGGGCGTACGGCACTGCGGGCACAGTTCCGGCTCCGGGGCGGACCCGCCGGCCGGGCCCGGCCGGGCGCCGGCCGGGCCGCCCTGCGGGGGCGGGAAACCGTAACCGCCCGGGGGCGGCGGAGGGGGCGGAGGTACGGCACCGGCCATGCGGTGACCGCAGACCTCGCACCAGTCGTCGGAACCCGACTGGTGTCCGTTCGGGCAGGTCGGCATGTCGGTGCTTCCCCTTCTCCTGCGCTGTGGAGGGTCACTTCTTCACACGGACGGTCTTGGTGGACCGGGTCTCCAGAGTCATCTCGTCCGCCTCCGCGACCCTCGTCTTCAACCGCACAGTACCTGTCACGGCGTCGACCACGTCCACCACCTTCGCAAGCAGTTTCGCAGTATCCGCGTTCCCCGAGGCGTTCGCGAGCTGAACGGCCCGCCCCAGTTTGGCGGTTGCTCCATCGAAATCGCCCGCTTTGCGAAGGTCCAGGCCCTTCTGGATGGCCTGTGCCAGTTCGGCCTGCCCGGTGTAGTGGGCGACTTGGGGGCTGATCGCGGTGGAGGCGGTCATGTCGTCGGTCCACACGGCCCGCACCAGCCCCTGTGCGCCCACGATCTGTGCGGTTCCTCCCGGTTCCGGAACGACCAGGGAGACCCGTGCGGCGAGCATCTCCCGGCCGATTCCGGCCGGCGGGACCGTCACGCACAGGTGGTAGTCGCGGGACTCGTCGCCCCAGGAGCCGGTCGGGTAGTCCCCGGCGCGCGGCCCCGCCTCCGTACGTCGGCCGGTCAAGTCCTCGACGGCGGGGGCGACTTGCTTGACGAACCGGATGGTCGTGCCGACCGGCGTCCACACCCGCAGGGAGACGTCGGCGACCTCCTTGCCCATCGCCGTCTCCATCATCCGCGTGAAGTCGGCCGCGAGACCGCCGGGGTCGGCGACGATGTCGGCGGTGCCGAGCAGCGCCGAGGCGATCCCTGTGACTTCTTTCACTTCCCAGTCGGTGCCCACGCCCCGGGCGTCACAGGTGAACCGGCCGGCGCAGGCGTCGAGCGTGGCCCGCAGGTCCTCCGCCGACTCGTGCTCGTTGCGGCCGTCGGTGAGCAGGATGCCGTGCCGGATGGTGACGTCCGCCGCGGACAGCAGCCGGTCGGCGAGGCGCAGCCAGGTGCCGATGGCCGTACCGCCGCCCGCGCTGAGCCGGCGCAGCGCCTGCTTGGCCTGCTCGCGGGTGGTGGCGTCGGCGACCGCGAGCCGCCCGCCGCCCGGATAGACCTCCTTGGCCACGTGCGTGCCGCCGATCACCGCGAAACGGGTGCCGTCGCGCAGGGTGTCGATCGCGGCGGCCGTGGCGTTGCGGGCGCCCAGCATCTTGGCCGGCGGGTAGTCCATGGAACCCGAGCAGTCCACCATGATCGCCACGGCGGCGGACGGCCCCCCGCCCGGCGGGTACACCGGCGCGGAGACCGCGCCGCCGAGGGTGCCGCCGCCGGTCGCGGTCACCGTGACGATGGCGTTGACCTCGCTGCCGCCCTCGGGCAGGTACTCGTTCTGGTAGACGTCCACCGAGAACCGCGGCACGTTCGACTTCGCGAAATTGGCCATGCTTGCTCGCATCCCCCTCGGACGCCCCGCCGACGCGAGGCGACGACTGTGGGCGGACCGGTCCCCTCCGGTCCGCCGCGGCTTCCCCGTGCCGTTCCCCCGTCGGATACGGCCCTCAGGCCGATCCTGCCCCCTGCGGCGGCACCGGGAACGGCAGGACCGCCACTGTTACGTTGTCGTGGCCCCCGCCGTCCAGTGCGTGGCCGACCAGCACCCGCGCGCCGTGCAGCGGACGGGCCGCCGCGTCGGGCGGGAGGACCTCGGACATCTCCTCCGCCGTCTCGGCGTAGTTCCACAGTCCGTCCGTGCACACCACCACGGCGCCGGGCCGGTCCGGCTCGAACGACGCGGTGTGCGGCTCCAGTTCGTAGGCGTCCGCGCCGAGCCAGCCGGTGATCGCGTGGGCGCGCGCGTCGGCGTACGCCTCGGCCTCGCTCATCAGGCCGGCGGCGACCATCTGCGCGGCCCAGGAGTCGTCCTCGGTCAGCCGGGCGGGCGGTGCGGTGCGGTCGGTGGGCACCCAGTAGACGCGGCTGTCGCCGACCCAGCCGACGACCAGCAGCCCCGGGGTGACCACCGCGCCGACGATCGTGCAGGCCGGCGCGTTCTGGTGCGGGGCGTGCTCGCGGGCCGTGGCGGGCTCCTCGGCGAGGGCGTTGACGGCCTGCGCGGCGGCGACGATCGCCTCGTGCATCGCCGCCTGCGGGTGGGTGCCGCGCGGCAGCGCGGCCAGCAGTGTGTCGCCGGCCGCCCGGGAGGCGGCCAGGGAGGCGTCGTCGGGGCGGGTCGCGGACGACACGCCGTCGCAGACGATCGCCAGCGAGGCCGGGGTGCCGTCGGGCAGCGTGGTGTGGCCGACGGCGAAGGCGTCCTCGTTGCGGTGGTGGCGCAGACCGCGGTCGCTGACGGCGGCCACCGGGCCCGACTCCCGCTCCACGTGGTCGCGTTCCCGCGGCTGGGCGTGCCCGCAGTTCTCGCAGTAGCCGTCGCTGTCCACCCGGCCAGCCCGGCAGGCCACGCAGAGCTGCTCCGGGTCGGCCGGTGCGGAGGCCGGCCGGGGGTCCGGTGCCTGCAGGGGGTACTCATCGGGCTCGTGCGACCGGTCGAACCGCACCCCGGAACCGGAGGGATGCCCGCCCGGCTCCGCGTCACCCGGGACGGGACCGCCCTCACCCGGGGGCAGCGGCGCGCCGCCCGGATGGGAGCCGGCCTCGCGCCCCGCCGACGGCCCGCCGCCCGGGACGGGCCCGGACTCCTGTGCCGCCGGGGGCAGGGCGCCGGGTTCCTGCCCGGGCAGCGGCGTGCCGCCCGGGGTGCCGTGCAGCCCCTGGCCGTACGGTGACGCGTCGCCCGGGACCGGCCCGGACCCGTGTCCGGCCGGCGGTACGGCGCCGCCTTCCCGCGCGGCTGCCGAGGTGCCGTGGAACTCCTGGCCGGACAGCGGCCCGCCGCCCGGGGCGGGCCCCAACTCCTGTGCCGCCGGGGGCAGGGCGCCGGGTTCCTGCCCGGACAGTGGTGTGCCGCCCGAGTCGGTGCCCGGCAGGTCCGTCGGGAGGTGGGGGGCGGGAGAGGCCGTGGGCGGTCCCGGGGCGGGCCACGCCGGGCCGTCCCCGGGACCGGCGGGGCCCGTCATGGTGAGCGTCGGATGGTCCTGCGGCGGTGCGGGCACCACCGAAAGGTCGTACCCGCACGCTCCACAGAACAGGTCACCCGACTCCACGGGCTCCGCGCAGCTCGGGCACTTCGCCAGTGCGGCCTGCTGGGGCATCTGCGACATCGACTACACCCACGTCCGGGGGCGGTAACGGTTGGCCCGTTCCACCAGCTCGATCCTCTCATCGCCGCCGGGCGCCAGCCGGGCCAGCGTGCGGTAGGCGCGCTCCAGGCCGAAGCGGAGGCCCCGCTCGTCCAGACCGCTGCCCAGCAGCACCCGGCCTCCGGCGGCGGGCCCGGTGCCCTGGTTCCCGGAGAGTATCCAGTCCAGCGCACAGCCGAGCACCTCCGCCGACAGCAGCTCGCGCCGCGCCGGGTCCAGGCCGTACGCCTGGAGTGCCTCGACCTGACCGGCGGCGGCCGTCAGGTCGTCCAGGAACGGTACGTCACCCGCGCTCGCGGTCCGCTGTCTGAGCCGGGCCCGGACGGCGGCGACCCGGGCGGCCGTGTAGTGGATGGAGGACTCCGGCACCGACTCCAGCGTCGTCACGGCGCCCTGCCGGTCCCCGGCCGCGAGCTGCACCCGCGCGAGCCCGAACGCGGCGCTCACGAAGCTCGGGTCGGTCGTCCACACCAGGCGGTAGTACTCGGCCGCGTTGTCCAGCTGGCCCAGCACCTCGGCGCACAGGCCGAGCGCCAGCTTGGGCGCGGCCTCGCCGGGAAAGGCGTCGTAGATCGCGTCGAAGGCGAGCGCGGCCTGCTCGAAGTCGCCGGTGACCAGCGCGGCCACGCCCCGGTACCACACCACCCGCCAGTCGTCGCGCTGCTCCTCGTCCAGCTCGGCCAGGCTCATCAGCGCGCCCTGGTGGTCGCCGCTCTCCAGCCGGGCGCGGATCTGCCGCAGCCGGGTCTCCACGGTCCGGGCGGGTGCCGCTGCGAGCGCGCTCATCAGTTCGGCCGGCGCCGAGGCCATCAGACCCGCGAGGAAACCGGCGTTGGGGTCGTTCGGGTCGACCAGCGGGACCGGCAGGGCGAGCGCGGCGGCCGGCGTGTCGACGGGCCGGACCAGCGCCGGCGGGGGCGGGGCGGGGGCGGCGGGAGCCTTCCGCACCGGCCGGGCGCCGAGCCGGGACACGTCCCCGTGCAGCGGGGGGAACAGCTCCGTGTCCGTGACCTTGGTCTCGGGCCCGAACAGCGTCGACAGCGCGGGCCGCGCCCGGCCGGTCTGGAGCGAGACCACCTCGCGCAGGACCCCCGTCAGCTGCTCGGCCATCTCCTGCGCGGAGGCGAACCGGCGGCCCGGGTCGGGGTCGGTGGCGCGCACCAGGAGCCGGTAGAAGGACTCGTAGCGGCGGAAGACGTCGATGGTGTCGGGGTCGGGCAGGGAGTCCGCGTAGACGTTGGTGTAGCCCTGGAAGTCGAAGGCCAGCACGGCGAGCGTGCGGGCCACCGTGTAGAGGTCGCTGGCCACGGACGGGCCGGTCTCGGCGACCTCCGGGGCCTGGTAGCCCACCGTGCCGTAGATCGCCGACTCCTCGTCGTCCATCCGGCGGACCGCGCCCATGTCGATCAGCTTGAGCTGGTCCTCGGTCTGGATGGCGTTGTCGACCTTGAAGTCGCAGTACAGCAGGTTCCGGCTGTGCAGGTGACCGAGCGCCTCCAGCGCCTCGATGCCGTACGCGCACGCCTGCTCCACCGGCAGCGGGTCGCGGCGGCCGTCGGGCGCCCGGCGGGCGTTGGCGATCTCCTTCAGGGACTTGCCGCCGACGTACTCCATGACGATGTAGCCGTCGAGGGAGCCGGTGCGCTGGTCAAGGTGCTCCACGAAGTTGTAGATGCGCACGATGTTGGCGTGCTCGATCTCCGCGAGGAACCGCCGTTCGGAGATCGCCGCGGCCATCGCGTCCTGGTCGCCGGTGTCGAGCAGGCCCTTGAGCACCACCCAGCGGTCGGCGACGGCGCGGTCCACGGCCAGGTAGATCCAGCCCAGCCCGCCGTGCGCCAGACAGCCCGCGACCTCGTACTGGCCGTGCACGATGTCCCCGGCCCGCAGCTTGGGCACGAAGGAGTACGGGTGCCCGCACTTGGTGCAGAAACCTTCCGTGCGGCCCGGCCGGTCACCCCGGGCCCGGCCGACCGGCGCCCCGCAGTCCGACCGCGAGCAGAACCGCTTGCGCTCCGGCACCTCCGGGTTCTCCAGCACCATCGCCCGCGGGTCGGGCCGCGGCACCTGCGGCACCGACACCAGCCCCGCGCCCAGCCGCCCCCGCGAGGAGGCCCCGGAGGACGATCCCGAGCTGCGCACCGACACCGAGCGGCCCGTGGACGTCCCCGGCAGCGACCGGGACAGCCGCCCGGACACCGACCGGCGTGACCTCGACGACTGCGAGGTCGTGCGCGAACTGCGGGAACTGCCGCTGTCGGACGCCCCCCGGGCAACCCCGGTGGGCGGCGAGCCCACCATGCCTCCCCCGAAGGAGGCACCCCCGGCCGAGACGACGGGCGCCAGACCGCACGTGTCGCAGTACAGCTCGCCGCCACCGACGTCCTCGTACGTCCCCTCGCAGCCCGGCCGCTGGCAGCTCTGCCCCGGCTGACTCATGACTCGTCCCCCTTACGGTCCTGCGGTGCGCTCGCGCCGCCGAGCAGTTCCGCCACCGCCTGCTGGTAGCGCAGCACGGCCTGCTCCGCCACGCGCAGGTCGCAGGGCGCGCTCCACAGCATGCGGCGGGCCGCGTCGTACCGCTCGACCAGCAGCGGGTCCTCCGCGAGACCGTGCCGGGCGACCTTCGCCTTGTACGCGTCGAGCCGGCCGCGCAGCTCGGCGCGGACCGCGAGCGGCGCGGTGACCGCGGTCAACGACTCGCGGGCGCGCAGCAGTTCGTCCTCCGCCTTCTCCTCCAGCGACTCCAGCAGCGGGGAGAGCCGGTGCCACTGGGCCTGCCTGCGGTACTCGGCCGCGGTGGCCAGCTGCTCCTGGAGCGCGGTCGGCGGTCCGCTCACCACCGGCACCTCGGTCGCGGCGATCTTCGCCAGCACCTCGCCGCGCGCGGTCCGCGCCTCGGCCAGGGTGCGGTCCGCGCGCGAGAGCACGTCCCGCAGCCGGATCAGCCGCGCCTCCGCGTCCTGCCGGACCGTGAGCACCGCGTCGATCTCCCGGCGCACGTCGTCCAGGGCACGCGCCTCACGGTCGTACACCGTCGTGTCCGGGCGTCCGCCGCCGGGCGCCGAGCTGCCCTCGGCCGGCACCCAGAAGGCGAGCGGGTCCGAGACGACGTCCTCACGCAGCAGGGTCAGCGTGCGGGTGATCCGCTCCAGGTCGTCACCGGCCGGGTGCTCGCCGGGGCGCACCCCGACCGAGTGGGCGAGCTGCCGGGTGCGCTGGAGTTCCGCGGCGAGTAAATCGATCCGCGCGGGCAGCGCCGACCAGACCGCGTCGGCGGCGACGATCATGTCCAGGCTCGTCGCGTACAGCTCGTTCATCCGGTCCACCAGCGCGGACAGCGAGAACGTCTCGCTCAGTCTGCCGTTCTCGCCGCCGGGGACGGTCACGGACTCCCCGCGCAGCAGCCCGGTCAGCTCCGCGAGGTCCTCCCGGCTGGACCAGCGGCGCCGGGCGCGGATCTCGCGGGCGCCGCGCAGCGCGGCCGTGTAGGCGTCGAAGTACGCCCACAGCCGGGTGATCCGCGTCTCCGTGGCCTGCCAGCGTTCCTGGGTGACACCCGTCAGGCGCGCGCCTTCGAGGAGTCTGCGGCCCGCGTGGTCCTGGAGGGCCAGCAGCGAGGTCTCGATCGCCTCGTGCTCCTGGCCGAGCCGCGCCAGCGCACGGTCCACCTCGTCCCGGTCCATCACCGGCCCGGCGGGGTCCGTGACGCCCATCGATCACCTCTCGCTTGCTGTCTGTTCGGGTCGGGTCCGGCTCAACTGCCCTGCCGGTACCGCGGCGCGGGCGGCTTCGACGCGGCCGAATCCTTGCCCAGTGTCGCCGACAGCCAGTCGTCGTACGACGTCTGCCAGCCGTGCGCGCGGTAGTCCACCAGAACACGGTTGACCCGGCGTACCAGATCGCCGGCGTCCTTCTTCATCGCCACGCCGTAGTACTCGGTCGTGAACGGCTCGCCCTTCAGTGCGACGGTCGGGTCCTGCGCGGCCTGGCTGGCGGCGAGCGCGCCGTCGGTCACCACCGCGTCGACCTCACCGAGTTGCAGCCGGACCAGGCAGTCCAGCTGGTTCGGCACGGTGGTGGACAGGTCGGTGGTGGCGGGCAGCCGGCCGTCCTTCCTGTCGGCCTCCAGCTTGGCGAGGGCGGTCGAACCGGCCGCCGTGCACACCTTCTTGTGTGCCAGCGAGTCGTCGTAGCCCGTGATCGGGGAGGACTTGGGGGCGAGGACCTGCTGGCCGGTCTTGAAGTAGGGCGCGGAGAAGGCGACCTGCTTCAGCCGGTCACAGGTGATCGTCATGGTGCGGACGACCATGTCCACGCGTCCGTCCTCGATCGCCGGGATGCGCTGGTTGGTCGGTATGGCCTTGAACTGCACCGCGTCCGGGTCACCGAGGATGTCCTCGGCGATCCGGTGGACGAGGTCGATGTCGAAGCCCTCCAGCCGGGCGCCCTCGGTGTTGGGGTTGCGGTAGCCCCAGCGGTAGCTGTTCTGGTCGACGCCGACGATCAGCTTCCGCTTGGCTCCCGTGCGTGCCTTGATCGCGTCGATCGTCGGGCCGTCCGCGCCGGACGGCGCCGGCGTCCGCTCGTGCGCCTCGGCGTCCACGCAGTCGTCGGCGCGGGCCTGGACGCCGGTGGCGGTCTTCTGCGCGGTGTGCCGCGGGCCGTCGGGGGTCCGCTGGGTGCACGGCAGCAGCAGGACGAACGCCAGCGCCAGCGCGCACAGCACCGCCATCGCCGCGACCCCGCCCCAGCCCCGCAGGGCGGACCGCGCACGGCTCACGTCCATCGCCTTGCCCCCTGTCACCGGTACTCCGAAAGTCTGCGGCCGATGCCGGCGACGGCGCCCGCCGCGCCCAGCACGGCGAGCACGGCGGCGCCCTCCGGCAGCCCGGTCATGGCGTCGCGCCCGTCCCCGGCCGCCCGCTGGAACTCGGCCCGCTCGTGGGCGATGGCCCGGGCCAGACTGCGGTCGACGCCGTCGAAGCACTCGGCGGTCGCGCCCTTCGCGCCGATCACCTTGTCCAGCGCCTGCTGGTAGTTGCCGTTCTCGTCCTCGGCGCGGGCCGTGGCGTGGCGCTGCTTCCACACCGCCATGTCGGCCTCGGCCGCCTCGACCGGGGCGGTGCCCCCCTGGTCGTCGGCGAGCCGCGCGGCCTCGGTCAGCCCCTTGCCGAGCACGGCGATGTCCTTGTCGAAGGCGCGGTAGTAGGCGTCGTATGTCGTGCCGTCGACCGTGACCGTCTCGGCGCCGCGCGCCACCAGGCTGAGGTTCTCGTTGCCGCGGGCCTTCAGGGAGGCGATCCGGGCGTCGTGGAGCACGTTGAGCGAGCGGATGCCGTGCTCGTAGGAGCCGTCGAGCCCCGACCGGGCGACCATGTGGCCCACGACCAGCCACAGCAGGGCGACGGCCGTCGCGGCGCTGGCGGCGACCAGGCCGTGGTTGAGGACGCGGTGGGTGCGCCGGTACGTGCGGTGCTGGGCCCAGCCGAGCGCGGCCAGCGCGAGCAGCCCGAGCCCGATGGCGACCCACGGGTACGGCGTGGCGTCCGCGTAGTCCGCGTCGAGCCGCCGGTTCTCCGTGGTGTAGAGGTCCTCCGCCGCCGGGAGCATCTCCTTCTGCATCTTCTCGTTGGCGTAGCGCAGATAGGCGCCGCCGACCGGATAGCCCTGCCGGTTGTACGTCCGGGCCCGCTCGATGAGGCCCTTGTACTCGGGCAGCAGCCGGTTCAGCCCGGCGATGGTCTCCTCGGACGCGGAGCCCGGCTCGGCGTTGGCGGCGGCGGTGACGAGCCCGGCGGCGGCGCTGCGGATGTCCTTCTCGTACAGGTCCCTGGACCGCGCGTTCTCCTGACCGCCCGCCAGGAACCCGCTGGAGGCCGCGGTGTTGGCGTCGGCCAGCGACCGGTAGATGCCGGCCGCGCCGTAACTGAGCGGCTGGCTGCGGTGCAGCACGTCGTCGGCGGCGGCCGAGCGGGTACTGGTCTGCCAGGCGGTGGCCGCCCCGAACGCGACGACCAGCAGCGCCAGGACCGCACCGATGATCCGCAACCGCCCCGGCTCGGTCGTCGCGGCGGCCCGCAGCCGCTCGGCGCCCTCGGCGAAGGCGGTCCGGCGCGCGGGCGGCACCCCCGGGCCGGCGGCCGCGGGGAGCCCGGGCGGCCCGGGCTGGGCGGGGACGGCGGGGACACCGGCCGCGCCGGCGGACCCGGCGCGCGGTGGCGCGGCGCTGCTCTTCGGCGGGTGTGTCACTCGACCTCCCCCATGGTCATCCGTACGCCGCCCAGTATCACCGCCCGCACCGGCATCGCGCACCGGCCTTCACTGGATCTTGATCCGATCGCAGCGCGCCCGGGGGCGCGTACCGGCGGACGCACCACCCCCCGTGCTGGAACACGCGGGTGACGGGGGATCGGTTCCCCGTGAGGCGGGCCGGCGGGGGACGGCCTCACGGCTCGCGGTGCTCGTGTGCGGCCTGTTCCAGGGCCGCCGCCTCCGCCACCGCCAGCCGGGTCTCCGCCGCCACGTCGATCGAGCGGGTCAGCCACCAGTACAGCAGGGCGCTGACGGGGAGGCCGACGAAGAGGGAGATGTCGGCGCCGCCCAGCGCCCTCGCGGCGGGACCGGTGAACAGGGTGCCGACGGAGAAGAACGGGACCATCGCGGCGAAGCCGACGAGGTAGGCGGTGATGCCGTGCAGGCCCCAGCGGCCGTAGATCCCGTGCGGGTTGAAGATCTCGGCGATGGCGTAGTGCCCGCGGCGCACCACGTAGTAGTCCATGAGGTTCACCGCGGTCCACGGGATGAACAGGTAGAGCACCAGGAGCAGGAAGTTCTCGAAGTTCGCCAGGAAGTTCGACGTCGCGGCCAGCGCGCCGACCAGGGAGAGCGCCGCGGTGAGGCCCAGGGTGACCAGCCGTACGGCGAGCGTCGGCCGGACCCGCTGGAACGAGTCGATGGCGCTGATGAGGGTGAGGGACCCGCCGTACATGTTCAGCGCGGTCACCGAGACCAGGCCGAGGGCCGAGAACAGCAGCACGACGGCGCCGAACCCGGTGAACACCTTGTCGCCCGCGGCATCGATCGCCGGGATCGTCTGGAAGGTCCCCGGGCCCGCCCAGGCCGCCAGCAGCGCCCCGAGCACCATCAGCCAGACGCCGCCCAGCGCGGAGCCGAAGTAGGTCCAGTAGAAGGTCTTGCGGACGGTCACGTCCGGGGGGAGGTAGCGGGAGTAGTCGGAGACGTAGATGGCCCAGCTGATCTGGTAGCCCGCGACCACGCCGAACTGCGCGAGGAACGGCGTCCACCGGAAGCCGCCGAGGTCGAAGGAGCCCGCCGGGTAGTGCAGGGTGACCAGGACGCCCACGGTGAAGACCCCGAAGACGACCAGGAAGGTGTACGTCAGGATCCGCTCGGCCTTGTGGATGACGTCGTAGCCCACCAGCGCGATGACGAGCGCGGCCACGGTCACCACGACGACCCACAGCTTCACGCCGCCGTGCAGCGTTGCGTGCAGGGAGTCGGCGGCGAGGATGCTGTTGAAGACGTTGAACCCGGCGTACTGCACGTAGGCGAACAGCCACACCAGCAGCGCGCCGACGTAGCCGAACTGGGGCCGGGACTGGATCATCTGCGGCAGCCCGAGCTGGGGGCCCTGGGCGGAGTGGAAGGCCATGAAGAAGGTGCCGATCACGGTGCCCGAGACGATGGCCAGCAGTGACCAGAGGAGGTTGCCGCCCCCGGTGATGCTGACCAGCCCGACCGCCAGGGTGGCGATCTGCGCGTTGGACATGAACCACAGCGGGCCCAGGTGCCAGAGCTTGCCGTGCCGCTCGTCCAGCGGGACGTAGTCGATGGACCGGACCTCGAGACCGGACACTCTCGGCTCGGCTGATGTGCTCATGACGCCTCCCGAAGTCGGCTCCGCCCCTCTGGTCACATTGTTGCCCCGCTCCGCGCCGGGGACGACCCGGGATCAGCCCGCCTCCCAGTGCCCCCGCGCCCGCTCCCGGGCCCCCGCGTCCGCCCCCACCCGGTCCAGGCCCAGCAGGACCGCCCCCAGGACCGGGCTGGCGGTCACCACGCGGACGTCGGCCTTGGGGGCGCGGGCCGCGAGCAGGGTGCGGACGGTGTCGTTCAGCTGCGGGTGGCCGGCGGTGAGGACGCTGCCGCCGAGCAGCACCGGGGTCTCCTCCTCCAGCAGGTCCAGCCGGGTCAGGGCGACCGTGGCCATCACCGTGACCTCCTCCGCGAGCCGGGTGACGATCGCCCGGGCCACCGGGTCGCCGTCCGCCGCCGTGGCGAACAGCACCGGGGTCAGCTCGTGCCGGCGGTCCTGGTCCAGGTGCTCCAGGTGCAGCGCCTCGATGAGGGCGTACATGGTCGGCAGGCCGAAGTGCGCGGGCAGGGTGCGGGCCAGCGAGGTCGGTCCGCCGCGCCCGTCCTCCGCGCGGGCCGCGTGCCACAGGGCCTCCTCCGCCAGGCCCCAGCCGCCGCCCCAGTCGCCGGAGATGCGGCCGATGGCCGGGAAGCGGGCGGTACGGCCGTCGGGCCGCATGCCCACGCAGTTGATGCCCGCGCCGCACACCACCGCCACCCCGCGCGGCTCGGCGACGCCCGCGCGCAGGATCGCGAAGGTGTCGTTGCGGACCTCCACCGAAGCGCCCCACCCGCGCGCGTGCAGCGCGGCCGCCAACCGCTCCTCCTCCACCGGCAGATCGGCGTTGGCGAGGCAGGCCGAGACGTGGCCGACGGAGGTGACCCCGGCGTCCGCGAACGCCCGGGCCACCGGTTCCGCCAGCGCGTCCAGCGCGGCGGCCACGCCCACGGCCGGCGGCCGGAAACCACCGCCGCGCGCCGTGGCCAGCACCTCGCCGGCGGCGGTGACCACGGCCACGTCGGTCTTGCTGTTGCCCGCGTCGATGGCGAGGACCGTCAGCGGGTCAGGTGCGGTCAGGCCCACGCGAGGTGCTCCCGGTTGTGTGCGATCAGCTGGTCGGTGAGGGCGTCGGCGTACGCGTACTGGCCGATCAGGGGGTGGGCGAGCAGCGCGCGGAAGACGCGGTCCCGGCCGCCGCGCAGGGCGGCCTCCAGGGCCAGGTCCTCGTAGGCGGTCACGTTCGCGATCAGCCCCGTGAAGAGCGGGTCCAGGTCGGGGACCGGAAGCGGGACCGGCCCGGCCGGGCCGACCGCCGCCTGCACCTCGATCACCGCGTCGTCCGGGAGGAAGGGCAGCGTTCCCCTGTTGAGGGCGTTCACCACCTGGTAGGGGCTGCCCCCGCCGCCCAGCAGGGCCGCCGCCAGGTCCACGGCCGCCTCCGAGTAGAAGGCGCCGCCGCGCTTGGCCAGCAGGGCCGGCTTCTCGTCCAGGGCCGGGTCGCCGTACATCGCCAGCAGCTCGCGTTCCATCGCCGCCACCTCGGCCGCCCGCGAGGGCTTCGTCCGCAGCTCCCGGACGACCTCGTCGTGCGCGTAGTAGTAGCGCAGGTAGTAGGAGGGGACGACGCCCAGGCGGTCCAGCAGCGGGCGCGGCAGACGGACGTCGTCGGCGATGGCCTCGCCGTGCTCGGCCAGCAGCTTCGGCAGGACGTTCTCGCCCTCGGGCCCGCCCAGACGCACACCGGTTTCCCAGGTGAGGTGGTTGAGGCCCACATGGGCCAGGTGCACATCCGCCGGGGCGGTGCCCAGCAGCGCCGCGAACTTCCGCTGGAAGCCGATCGCCACGTTGCACAGGCCGACCGCCCGGTGCCCGGCCTGGAGCAGGGCGCGGGTGACGATGCCGACCGGGTTGGTGAAGTCGATGATCCACGCGCGCGGGTTGCCGCGGCGGACCCGTTCGGCGATGTCCAGGACCACCGGGACCGTGCGCAGGGCCTTCGCCAGGCCGCCCGCGCCGGTGGTCTCCTGGCCGACGCAGCCGCACTCCAGCGGCCAGGTCTCGTCCTGCTGCCGGGCCGCCTGGCCCCCGACGCGCAGCTGGAGCAGGACGGCGTCGGCGCCGTCGACGCCCGCGTCCAGGTCGGACGTCGTCACGATCCGGCCGCCGTGGCCCTGCTTGGCGAAGATCCGCCGGGCCAGGCCGCCGACCAGTTCCAGGCGGTCCTCGGCGGGGTCGACGAGGACCAGTTCCTCGATGGGCAGGGTGTCCCTGAGGCGCGCGAAGCCGTCGACGAGTTCCGGTGTGTAGGTCGAGCCGCCGCCGACCACGGTGAGTTTCATAGCCAGTTCAACCCTTTACTCCGGTGAGGGTGACACCCTCGACGAACGCCTTCTGGGCGAAGAAGAACACGAGGATCACGGGGGCCATGACCAGCACGGTGGCGGCCATGGTGAGGTTCCAGTCGGTGTGGTGGGCGCCCTTGAAGGACTCCAGGCCGTAGGACAGCGTCCAGGCGCCGGGGTTCTCGGACGCGTAGATCTGCGGGCCGAAGTAGTCGTTCCAGGCGTAGAAGAACTGGAAGAGCGCGACGGCGGCGATGCCCGGCCTCGCCATGGGCAGCACGACCCGCAGCAGGGTGCGCAGGTCGCCGCAGCCGTCCACCTTCGCCGCGTCCAGGTACTCGTTCGGGATCGTCATGAGGAACTGGCGCAGCAGGAAGACGGAGAACGCGTCCCCGAACGCCATCGGGACGATCAGCGGCCACAGCGTGCCCGACAGGTCCAGCTGTTTCGCCCAGAAGAGGTACATCGGGATGACGACCACCTGCGGGGGCAGCATCATCATCGAGATCACCAGCATGAGCGACAGGTTGCGGCCCCGGAAGCGGAACTTGGCGAGCGCGTACGCCACCGGGATCGAGGACACCACGGTGAGCACGGTGCCGAGGCCGGCGTAGAGCAGCGTGTTCTTCCACCAGGTGAGGAAGCCCGGCGTGTCGAAGACCTTGCGGTAGTTGTCCCACTCCCAGGTGTGCGGGATCAGGTCCCGGCTGAGGGCCTGGCTGTCGCTCATCAGCGAGGTCAGGAACACGAACACGAACGGCAGCGTGAAGAACAGCGCGGCGGCGACGCCGAGCGAGTGGACGGCGATCCACTCCAGCACCGCCCGGCGCCGGGCGGTGCGCTCGGCCCCGGTGGCGAGGGGAGCCGGCTTCACCGGATGGTCCAGTACCTGGGTCATGGTCAGTCACCTGCCTGGATCAGGCCGCCCCGGCGCCGCATCAGCAGTGCCGTGAACGCCATCGACAGGGCGAACAGCACCAGCGCCACCACGCACGCCGAGCCGTAGTCGAAGCGCTGGAAGCCGAGGTTGTAGACGAGCTGGGGGAGGGTGAGCGTGGACTTGTCGGGGTAGCCGGGCTCGAACTGGGTGCCGGCGCCCTGGATCACCCCGGAGGCGACCTTCCCGGCGACCAGCGGCTGCGTGTAGTACTGCATGGTCTGGATCACGCCGGTGACGACGGCGAACATCACGATCGGGGAGATGTTCGGCAGGGTCACGTAGCGGAAGCGCTGCCAGGCCGAGGCCCCGTCCAGCTCCGCCGCCTCGTACTGCTCCGTCGGTACGTCGAGCAGCGCGGCCATGAAGATGACCATCAGGTCGCCCACGCCCCACAGGGCCAGCAGGGTCAGCGCCGGCTTGGACCACGTGGGGTCGTTGAACCAGCCCGGCGCCGGCAGCCCGGCCTTCTCCAGAAGCGAGTTCACCGGGCCGGTACCGGGGTTGAGCAGGAACGCGAAGGCCATGGTGGACGCGACCGGCGGGGCGAGGTACGGCAGGTAGAACAGGGTGCGGAAGACGCCCGTGGCGGTCTTGATCCTGGTGATGAGCAGTCCGACGCCCAGCCCGAACAGCACCCGCAGGCTCACCATGACCACGACCAGCCAGAGCGTGTTGCGCAGCGCGGGCCAGAACAGCGGGTAGTGCTCGAAGACGTACGTCCAGTTCTTCCCGCCGCTCCACGTCGGCGGCCGGAAGCCGTCGTAGTGCATGAAGGAGAAGTAGACCGTGGAGATCAGCGGGTAGGCGAAGAAGACCGCGAAGCCGATCAGCCACGGCGACATGAAGGCGAGCGTGCGCAGGGCCGAGCGCCGGCGTTTCGACGCGAGGGTCACGGCGCTCATCACTGGGCCTGCGCGATGTCCGTGTCGATCTGCGCGGCCGTCTTCTTCAGCCCGGCCTTGAGATCGGTGGCCTTGCCGCTCTCGTAGTCGTAGCCGAACTGCTGGATCGTCACCAGGTAGACACCGCCGTTGACCGAGGCGGGGGACGTGGTGGAGTGCGGGTTGGCGGCGATGTCCAGGAAGGTCTTGAACCGCGGGTCGTACTTCAGCTTCGGCGACTTCAGCGCGGCCAGCGTGGAGGGCACGTTGTGGATGTCGTTGGCGAAGCCGACCACCGCGTCCGTGTCCGTGGTCATGTACTTCACCAGTTCCCAGGCCGCGTTCTGCTTGTGGCTGGTGGCGGCGATGCCCGCGATGGTGCCGGTGATGTAGCCCTTGCCGTACTGGCCGGCCTGGTCGTCCGGGACGGGCAGCGGGGCGACCCCGATCTCGAAGCCGGGCTTCGCCTCCTCGGCCATCCCGAGCCGCCACTCGCCGTCGAGCTGCATCGCGACCTGGCCGGTGTGGAAGGGGTGCTTGGGGCCCCACTCGTCGCCCAGCGTGGCGCGGAACCTCTCCAGCCTCTCGAAGCCGCCGAGTTCGTCCACGAGCTTCTTCTGGAGCGTGAAGCCCTTCTCGAACGCGGGGTCCTTGGCGAGGTTCGACTTGCCGTTCTTGTCGAAGTACGTCGGCGAGAACTGGCCGAGGTAGTGCTCGGTGGTGGACTCCCAGCCGTGGTAGTCCGGCATGAATCCGAGCTGCTTGTACCCATTGCCCTGGCGGATCGTCAGTTTCCTGGCGTCCGCCTCGAATTCGGACCAGGTCTTCGGCGGACGCGCGATGCCGGCCTTCTCGAACGCCGTCTTGTTGTAGTAGAGCCCGTACGCGTCACCGAGCAGCGGCACCGTGCAGCGGTCGCCGTCGAACTGGGTGTACTCGTTCATCGGCTTCGGGAACGTCTTCTCCGGGTCGATCCCGGACTTCTCGAAGAACGGGTTGAGGTCCACCAGCGCACCCGAGGAGCAGAACTTGCCCACGTTGTTGGTGGTGAACGACGAGATCACGTCCGGGGCCTTCTCGCCGCCGGCCCGCAGCGCCTGGTTGATCTTGTCGTCGGTCATGTTGCCGACGACGTTCACGTGGATGTTGGGGTGCGCGTGCTCGAAGCCGGCGACCAGCGACTTGACGGCCTTCACCTCGTTCGGCGCGCTCCAGGCGTGCCAGAAGTTGATCGTGGTGTCCTGCGAGGGGTCGTCGGTGGCACCGGAGTCGGACTGGCCGGTACACGCGGCGGTGAGGAGCACGGCCGAGGCAGTCAGGGCAAAGGCCGCTTTTCGGGCGACTCTGGGTATGGCTGTGGGCATGGCGAGGTCTCCCAGGGGGACGGGTCGGGAAAGAGGGGGTGCTCAGCGCGAGGTGTCGAAGACCTCGTCGCGGGTGGCGGCGAGCGCGGACTCCAGCGCGCCGCGCAGCACGGGATGTTCGTGGACGTCACCGACGACCAGCCGGGGGCGGGCCGCGGCCAGCTCCTCCAGCTCGGCCTGGACGAGGGCGCGCAGCACCTCGCCGCCGGCCGTCAGGGCGGAGCCGCTGAGGACGACGAGTTCGGGATCGAGGACGGAGACGAGCGAGGCGAGACCGGTGGCCAGCCGGGTGGCGTAGGTCTGGAGCAGTTCCCGGTGCGGGCCGCTCGCGTGGTCGGCGGCGCGGGCGACGAGCGTGGTGGCGGCCTCGGTGTACGGGCCCGGGGGCACGTCCTCGACACCGAGTTCCCGGGCCAGCTTCGGCAGCGCCTGGGAGCCTGCCAGCTCCTGGTAGCCGCCGCTGTTGGCCTTGGTGACCTGCCGGACCAGCGGGGTGCCCGGCACCGGCAGGAAGCCGACCTCGCCGGCGCCGCCGGTCCAGCCGCGGTGCAGCCGGCCGCCGAGGACCAGGGCGGCGCCGAGGCCCTCCTGGTTCCACAGCAGCACGAAGTCCGCGTGGCCGCGGGCCGCGCCGAGCCGCTGTTCGGCGATGGCGACGAGGTTGACGTCGTTCTCGTACTCGACCGGCATCGGCAGGGCCGCCGCGAGGTCTTCGAGCAGCGCGGGGGAGTGCCAGCCCGGCAGGTGGGAGGCGTAGCGCAGCCGCCCGGTGTTGGGGTCGAAGGCGCCGGGCGTGCCGATGACCAGCCGGTGCACGTCGGACCGGGCGAGCCCGGCGGCCTTGACGGCGCCGTCGAGGGCGTCGGTGACCTGCCGGACGACGGGGTGCGCCGGGCGCCGGCCGGGGGTGGGCAGTTCGTACTCGCCGACCGTGCGGCCGGTGATGTCGGCGACGGCGGCCCGGATGCGGTGCGGGGTGACGTCGAGCCCGGCGGCGTACGCGGCCGTGGGGTTGATCGCGTACAGCTGGGCGTTGGGGCCCGGCCGGCCCTCGCTGGTGCCGGTGGCGCGCACCAGTCCGGCCGCTTCCAGGCGGGCCAGCAGCTGGGAGGCGGTGGGCTTGGACAGGCCGGTGAGCTTGCCGATCCGGGTGCGCGACAGCGGCCCGTGCTCCAGCAGCAGGTCCAGGGCGGCGCGGTCGTTCATGGCGCGCAGGACGCGCGGAGTGCCCGGCGTACCGGCGGTTCCTGCCATGGGGGTCGACACCTGCCTTTCCAGCCACTCAGCTTTTCAGTGACCTGGGCATGACGTCCAGTCTTGATCGACGGCCGCCAGGAAGATCACTGTTAGGAAAGTTTCCTATTGGGGTGGGAGGAACGTAAGCCGAGGACGAAGGGGGCGTCAATAGACAACGCCCCCGAGGCAACAGAGTCGTTACCTCGGGGACGCCGCGGTACGGGCAGTGCCCGGGGCCACTTCACGGTCACGTGGCCCCCGGCGGACGTCTTCGCGCCCGTGGTGGACGTGCCGGCGAAGGCGAAGCGGTAGGTGCCGCCCCTGCCCGCCTTCACCGTGGTGGACAGGGCGCCGCCGGTGCCGGAGGTCGGCGTCCGGTCCTTGACGACGGGCTCCGGGGCGGCGTCCACGGTCAGCCGGGCGGCACGCTCGACCTGCGTCGACGCGAGGTCGCCGGCCGGGTCAGGGCGTACGACACCGGCACGTTCACCGCCCGCATGCGAGACCGGCCCCCGGGCGGCTTCGCGCTCCGGAACGAGGGCCCGTCGTGGAGGCGACCGCAGAGGATCACCGGATGCGGAGGGAACGCGGGTTCCTGTGAAGACGGACTGTGTTCGGGTGGGGTCCAAGGCGGCGTCACGCGTGCGACACGGACGTGGTCTTCGCTGGTCACGGGCCCAGAGTCGGGCCACGGGCGGACGCGGGGGACGGGGCGCGGTGGGGATGGTCGACCGGAGGCTGCTCGGGAGGCTGTGGCTGCTCACGATGTCCGGTTACGTGCCCCTGCTGATCACGGTGGGCCTGAGCGACTTCCTGGGCGAGGGACTGTCCCGGTCGTTCGCCGAGGACCTCGTCCTCATTCCGCTCGTCTGGGCCGCCCTCGGCCTGCTCTCCGCCCTCTACGCGCACGCCGCCCTGGTCCGCCGGGCGCGCGGCACCGGCATCCCGGTCACCGTGGACGCCCTGCGGCCCGTGCAGGAGCGGGCGTTCCCGGCGGGGGAGGCGGAGCGGCTGCGGGCGGCGATCGCCGCATCCGGGCGGGCGTACGACGTGACGGGCGAAACGGGGGCGTGGGACTTCCGGTGGCGCCCGTTCCGCGGCCGGCACGCGGTCACCGGTTCCCTGACGGTGGACCGGTCGTCGGGTGCGGCCCGGCTCCTGCTGCGCGCGGACCAGGGACTGACGGGCATGCCGGGGCAGCGCACGGCGAGCGCGTTCGTGGCGCTGTGCCAGGTGACGAGAGCGGGGGAGAGCGAGTGAGAAGCGGCCGAGCGGCGATGGGGCTCGTGGTGCTGCTGCTGGGAGCGGTGGCGTGTACGGCGCAGCGGCCGCGGCACGTCCGGGTGGCGCCCCCGCCGGGACGCTCCGCATCGGCGTCCTGCGGCTCCGGCGCGGTCCGCTGGGGTGCGGTACGGCGGGAGACGCGGCTCACCGGTGTGTCCCCGGTGTGACGCTCGGCGAGGACGACGGCTGGAACCACGTTCCGGAACGTTCCCGTCCGCACGGTCGTCGCGTCGGACCGTACGAACGGTGCGGAGCTCGACGACGCCGGCCTGAACGCACTCAACAGGTCGATGGGGTCCACCTGCGTCATCACCGGCTCCATGATCGGTTCGGCGCTCATCGCTTCTTCCTCGTCACATTGATGCCGGGATAAGCCCACGCCGGGCGCCCCGGCAGAACGATGGGGCACCCGCGCGCCGCCCGCGCCGGAATGCCCCGTCCGTTCACTCGAACGTGTGTGCCGAACCGTTCCGCTACTTCCCCGGGGTCGCGGACCGCTGCGGGACTATCGGGGAGGCCGCCGCCGACTGCGGGGAGTCCGCGTCGGAGTACACCACCGGGGCCGCGACCGCGGCCGTCGGGTCGGGGGCGCCCTCCAGGTCCTCGACGGCCGTCGCACCGCCGACGATGCGGATGCTCGCCGCGTCGAACGCCCGCTTGATCCGCCAGCGCAGCTCCCGCTCCACCGTGACCGACTTGCCCGGCATCGTCCTGGCCGAGACCCGGACCACCATGTGGTCGATCAGCACCGAGTCCAGTCCGAGCACCTCGATCGGGCTCCACAGCAGCTCGTTCCAGGGCTCTTCCTTGCCCATCTTCTCGGCGACCTCGTCCAGCGTGGCCTTCACCCGGTCCAGGTCCTCGCCGGCCCGCACGGTCACGTCGACCCCGGCCGTCGCCCAGCCCTGGGACAGGTTGCCGATCCGCTTGACCTCGCCGTTGCGGACGTACCAGATCTCCCCGTTGTCGCCGCGCAGCTTGGTCACGCGCAGCCCGACCTCGATCACCTCGCCGGTCGCCACCCCCGCGTCGATCACGTCCCCGACGCCGTACTGGTCCTCCAGGATCATGAACACGCCGGACAGGAAGTCCGTGACCAGGTTCCGCGCGCCGAAACCGATCGCCACGCCCGCGACACCGGCCGACGCCAGCAGCGGCGCCAGGTTGATCTTGAAGGTGCCCAGCACCATCAGCGCGGCCGTGCCGAGGATCAGGAAGCTCGCCACCGACCGCAGCACCGAACCGATCGCCGCCGCCCGCTGCCGCCGCCGCTCGGCGTTCACCAGCAGCCCGCTCAGCGCACTGCCGTCCGCGGCCTGCACGGTGCGGTTCATCCGCTCGATCAGCTTGGTGATCGCCCGCCGCACCACCGCCCGCAGCGCCACCGCTATGACCACGATCAGCAGGATCTGCAGACCCATCGCGAGCCATGTCGACCAGTTCTGCTCGACCCAGCTCGCCGCGTTCGTCGCGCTCTCCTGGGCGTCCTGGAGCGTCGGCACGGCCGGGGCCGTCGATCCCGACGGCGACGGCGAAGGAGACGGCGATGCGCCGGCGGCCAGGACGGCGGCGGGCAGGGACGACACGGCAGGTACCTCCCAGGTGCTGCGCGGTCCGTACCGGCGGGCGGTCAAGGTCACGAAAAGGTCACCGGACGGACAGGACCACCACACTAACGGGGCATTGTGTATGCCCCGTGCCGATCCGCACGAGAGGCGTGCGGGAGAGACGCGACTCACGCGGGCTTGAACAGGCCATGATCCGGGGGATGAATCAGGATGTGGTCGAAAACACTCCCAGCCCGTTACCGGGACATGGTGGCGCGTCCACCAGGCATGAGGAGAGACTGGCTGCAGATCGTCCCGGCGCGAGCCACGCGCCGCCGACGCCCAAGGAGGCACCCGTGCCGCATGTCCTGGTCCTCAACGCGTCGTACGAGCCGCTCGGCGTCGTACCGCTCCGCCGCGCGCTCATCCTCGTCCTGGAGAACAAGGCAGTCTCCCTGGAGGAATCCGGCGCCTATATGCACAGCGCAACCGTCACCCTCCCCGCACCCAGCGTGGTCCGGCTCAAGCGATTCGTCCGGGTCCCCTACCGGGGGCCTGTTCCACTGACCCGCCGTGCGCTGTTCGCGCGCGACGGGGGCCGGTGCATGTACTGCGGTGGCGTCGCAACCAGCGTCGACCACGTCATCCCGCGCAGTCGCGGGGGCAAGCACGTCTGGGACAACGTGGTGGCGTCCTGCCGCCGCTGCAACCACGTCAAGGCCGACCGTCACCTCGTGGAACTGGGCTGGCGGCTGCGCCACAAACCGGCTCCGCCGACGGGGCTGGCCTGGCGGATCATCGGCACGGGACATCGTGACCCGCGCTGGTTGCCGTACTTGCAGCCGTACGGCGCGGACGACGCCCTGGCCCGGATCGACGGCATCTCCGCCTAGATCCGGGCTGTTTTGTTCGCACGCCTGCGAGAAGGAGGGGTGCGTCGGCTGGTCCGCTCCTAGCCGCCGACCCCCTCCGGGCGGGCGCCGCGCGCCGCGTACAGGGCCGCGCCCAGCGTGAACGCGGCCAGGGCCGCCGCCCACGCTCCCGGCTGGGCACCCGGCTGCATCGGCCACGCCCACACCGTGGCCGCCCGGCCACGGGCGGCGGACGAGCCCAGGTACACGGCCGTCACGTAGGCGAACGCCGGGAGCCAGCTCAGGCGTGCGCCCAGCAGGACGGCCGCCGTCGCGGTGACGCCCGTGCAGCCCAGGGTGTTGCGGATGACGGCGGGCGGGCCGAAGGTGTCCGCGTGGCCGAGCACGGCCGGGACGACCAGCAGCGCCGCCAGTGCGGTCAGGGCCGTCAGCTGGCCCAGCCGCCGCGGCCACCAGCGGTGCACCGCCGTGCGGTCCAGCTCGTCCGAGGCGCTGTACAGGCTCGCCCCGATCACCGCCGAAGCCAGCAGCGGCGCCAGCGCGACGATCGGCACCCGGCGGTCGGGATCGAGGTAGGCGTCCAGCCGGCCGGCCGCCCAGAGGGCGAAGGCGGCGGTGCCGGCGAGCGCGGCCAGCGTGGCGGGGAGCGCTCGGGAGCGGGCGTACAGCAGGGGTCCGGTCACAGGGCCGCCTCCTTCGTGTCGCGTCCGGTCACAGGGCCGGCACCCCCTCGGCGTCGCAGTCGGCACGGGCCGCGAAGTAGGCCGACAGCCACTCACGGCGCGTCCGCTCGTCCGTGCCGGCCAGCCTCGCCCGGGCCGCGCGGCGCTCGCGCAGGTCGGCGCGCCGGGCCGCGTCACCCCGGGCGTCGTCCTCGTCGATCCCCTTCTGCGCCGAGGTCGGGGCGAGGTAGTACTCCACCGCGTCGTCCGCCCTGAGCTCCGGGGCCGTCGCAGGCCCCTCGGGACAGTCGTAGCCCTCCAGCGCGGCGACGGCCTCCCAGGCGAACTGCTCCGGATCGGTCAGCCGCCCCCGTACGGCCGACCAGCCCAGCGGGGTGATGCCCGGCAACTGGGCCTCGCCGGCGTGCGGGGCACCGCCGTGGTCCGCCCACCGCACCGGCAGGTTCCGCACGCCGCGCAGCTTGCCCGTGATCCCCGCCAGCGCGTCCCTGACCTGCGGGAGCATCCCGGCGTACCGGGCGTTGACGCACACCGCCGGGGTGAGGGAGGTGTCGCACACCTGACGGCGGGCGATCGGATCGGCGTGCCACAGGCCGTTCCCGGTCTGCACGAGCAGCGTGCCCGCGGCCAGCGCGGCGGCCAGCGGCAGCAGCGCGGTCACCCGGCGCCGGGCCGCGTACGCCAGTACCGCGGTGACCGCCAGTCCGCCGGTCCACACCGCCATGGCCCACGGCTGCCACCACACGGGCAGCCCGACGCCCAGAGGGCCGACGGTGGGACTCAGCACCCGGCCGGGGGCGGAGCGGTCGGCCGTCACCATCCCGAGGCCCACGTAGCCGGCCATCGCGAGCAGCGGCGCCGCGAGCCGCGTCGGCACCGCCCGGCCCACCACGTGTCCGGTCAGCGCGCCCGCCGCCATGGCGGCCGTGTCCCCGGGCAGCAGCGTCAGGTGGGGATGATCACCCTGCGCGTAGGGCCAGGTGGCGAGCTGGGCCAGGGCCGCGGTCAGCAGGTAGCCCAAGGCCACCCAGACCGCCACGGGCAGTGCCGCGGCCAGCAGCCGGGCCAGCGGCGGCCGTACGGTCGTCCCCCACAGCTCCTCGGTACGGCGCCGGCGCTCCCGGCCGCCGTGCCGGCAGCCCGCCGCCGCGGCCAGCGGAAGGGCGATCAGCATCACCGAGTGCGCCTGGCCGGCGGTCTCCGACCACCCGCCCTGCCACTGGTCCGCCTTCGCCCACAGCGTCACGCCGGTCGTGAGCAGCACCGCGGCCCCGGCCCACGGGGCGAAACCCCGGACCCACTCGGCGCGCAGCGGGTGCGGCGCACGCTGGGCCGCAGCCGGCTCGGTGACGTGCTCGGTGGCGAGGGCCATCACACCGCCTCCCGCGCACCCGGCGCGCGGTGCGCCCGCAGCGCCGCCGTGTACCCGCGCTCGATCGGATGGTCGCCCGGCCCCTCCGACACCTCGCCGAGCCGGGTCAGCGCCTCGGGCGTGCCCCGGTACGCGATCCGGCCCGCGTCCAGCAGGGTGACCTCGGTGCAGGCGGCGGCCACGTCCTCCACCAGGTGGGTGGAGACCACCACCGTCGCCGAGGCGCCCAGCGCGCGCAGCAGCTCGCGGAACTCCACCCGCTGCTCCGGGTCCAGACCGGCGGTCGGCTCGTCCAGCAGCAGCACGGCGGGGTCGTTGACGACGGCCTGCGCGATGCCGACCCGGCGGACCATGCCGCCGGACAGCGTCCGGACCTTGGCGTCGATGCGGTCCGCGAGGCCGACCCGGGCCACCGCCCGCTCCACGGCCGCCGGCACGTCCGCCGCCGGCATCTCCTTCAGCCAGGCCACGTACGCCACGAACTCCCGCACGGTGAAACCCGGGTAGTAGCCGAACTCCTGCGGCAGGTAGCCCAGGCGGCGCCGCACCCCCGCCAGCCCGCGGTGACCTGCGGTGTCCTGCCCGAGCAGCTCCACCCGGCCGGCGTCCGGCCGCGCCACCGTGGCGAGCACCCGGATCAGCGAGGTCTTCCCGGCCCCGTTCGGCCCCAGCAGCCCGTGCACCCCGGTGCCGAGCACCAGGTCGAGCGAATCGAGGGCGAGCGTCTTGCGGTGCCGGACCCGCAGGCCGGTCACACGTATCGAACTCATCGTCTCTCCAAGGCAGGGCACGGGGACCCGTCGGCGGGTCCGGGGGTTCGGTGGGGTGCGCGTGGGCGCGGCACCGGAAGGGCGAGGGGCGGCCACGCGGGTCACCGTGGTCAGGGGCAGGGTGGGTGTTCGTAGGGGGTGGGCCGGGCAGCGGGTGGGTGCTCGGCCCGGCCCGGGGCCGCCGCGCCGCCCGGCGTGCCGGCACGCGCACAGCCGGCCGCCGCCCGCGCGGGGCCATGACCACCGGTGGCGGCCGGACGGGTCGCGGGTGACCGGGCTGGCAGCCGCTTGCCGACCCGGTCAGCGCGGTCGGCGTGGCCGCGGTGAGGGTGTCGTCACGGGCGCAGCGGGCGGTCGTACGCCGGACGCCGCGCCGCCAGCAGGGTCGCGCTCAGGACGGCCGCCGCCGCCCACGCGCCCTGCGCGGCCACGCCGTCCAGGCAGCGGGAGAGCTGTTCGGCCAGCCGCGGGGCCGCCGCATCGCCCGGCGCGACGGCCACCGGCGTCAGGACGGCGCACAGCCAGCCGCCGCCCGTCACCCCGGCCGCCGCCCGGCACCCGACGAAGGAGGCCAGGGCCAGCGAGGCCAGCGCCAGCGCCAGCCCGGGCAGCAGCCAGGCCGCCGCGGCCGGGGCGCCGGAGGCGGGCAGGAGCAGCCCGGTGAGGGTCAGCAGCGGCAGGCTCACCGCGAGCACGGCGACCGTACGGATGAGCGCGAGCCGCAGCCCGCCGCCCGGTGTGGCCGCGGTGACCTCGTGCAGGGGGTCCGCGTGCGGGCCGTAGGACAGGGCGACCCCGGCGACGGGCACCACCGGAGCGATGGCCAGCAGCAGCGCGCGCGCCCCCGGGAACCCGGCCCCGTACGACAGGGCCGCCGCGGCCACGGCCACGCCCAGCACGGCCGGCAGCCAGGCCCCGCGCACGGCGGGCCCGGCGGCCCACAGCAGCCGGGCCGTCCGCGACACCACGGGCCGCCTGCCGACCGCGCCCGCCGCTGGCCGCGCCGCGACGGCCGCCTCCGGCGCGGGCGTCCGCACCGCCGGGCCGGGCACCGGCTTCGCCGCGACGGCTGCCGCCGGTGCCGGCTCCAGCACCGCCGCCCGTACCGCCGCCAGTACCGCCCCCGCCGCCGTGCCGCCGACCGCGGCCGACACCCGGGACGCGCACCTCGTGCAGCCCTCCACGTGTTTCTCCAGGGACCAGGCGTCCGGCTCCGGCAGCGTGCCCTCGGCGTAGCGGGTCACCTGGTCGTCGGGGACGTGCCACGGGTGGCTGTCGCGGTGGGTCATGCCGTGCCTCCCAACGGGGACGGGTTCAGCTGGGCCAGCGCTTCGCGCAGTTCCACGCGGGCACGGCGGGCCCGGGACTTGACGGTGCCCTCCGGGATGCCGAGGAGCCGGGCCGCCTCACGGGTGCTCAGTCCGTCGACGACCGTGGCCCGCAGCACCTCCCGCAGCTCGGGGGAGATCCGGTCCAGCGCGGTGCCCACGTCGCCGTACTCCAGACCCGCCAGCACCCGGTCCTCGGCGGACGGCGCGGCGGCGGACCCGTACCGCCCGGAGGACTCCAGCTCCGGCAGCGGTCCCGCTACCCGCCCGGCCCGCTCCTGTGCCCGCCGCGCGTCGACCAGCCGGCGCGCGGCGATCGTCCACAGCCAGCCGCCCGCCTCCTGCCCGCGGTGCCCGGCCGCCGACCGCCACACCGTGACGAACGTCTCCTGGAGCACCTCCCGCACCAGCTCGGGGTCGGCGCACCGGCGGGTCAGCCGCGCGTGCAGCCACCCGGCGTGCCGGTCGTACAGGGCGGCCATCGCCGTGGCGTCCCCCCGCGCGACGGCCCGCAACAGGGCCGCGTCCCCGCCGCTCCCGTCGTCCTTCTCCCGCTGGCCCCCCATGGGGCGGAACAGTCTCACACCCCCTCTATCGGTCACCGGACCGGAACCGGATCACCCCGGCGCCGTCTTTTGCCGCGCGTGGCCGCGGGCTCACGGGGTAGGCCTGCCGTGACCCGTCCGAGCCGCACCATCCGCGCACTCCCCTAGGAGGCCCCCGTGGCCGCACCGGCCCGACTCACGATCCCGGCCCAGCTCAAACCCGTGGCGGAGCCGTCCGCCGAGACCGGTACGACGGCGCTGTGCGTGTTCAGCGCGGAGAGCGCCTGCGCAGAGGCACCGCTGACCAGCGAGCCGCCGCTGCCCGACGCCGAGCCCCTGACCAGTGAGCCCCCGATCGCCGAGGCCGCCCCGCTGACCAGCGAGTCCGACCCGGTCCCGGACTCCTTCGCGCCGGGGCTGTAGATGGCCGCGGCGCCCGACGAGCACCCCACCGAGGACCTCGCCCGGCTCGCCGAGCTGCACGGGGTCGCCACCTCCTACCGCCCCGCCCCGGACCGTACCGTCCAGGTCTCCGCCTCCGCCGTGACCGCCGCCCTCGCCGCCCTCGGCGTCGACGCGGCCGGCCCGGACGCCGTGCGCGCCGCCCTCGCCGCCCGGGAACGCGAGCTGCGCGAGCGCCTGCTGCCGCCGACGGTGGTCCGGTGGGCCGGCGAGGAACCGCCCGCCGCCCTCACCGCACTGCCCCCCGGCACCCGGCTGCGCGTCGAGACCGAGGACGGCGCGGAACGGGACGGCGCCGACGACCTCCCGCCGGGTGTCCACCGGCTGACCGCCACCGCGCCCGACGGGCGGACCGGCGAGGCGTGCCTCGTCGTCGCCCCGGACCGGCTGCCCGCCCCGCCCGGCCGCTCCTACGGCCTCCTCGTCCAGCTCTACTCCCTGCTCTCCCACCGCTCCTGGGGCATGGGCGACCTCGCCGACCTCGCCGAGCTGGCCGGCTGGGCCGGACGCACCGCCGGTGCCGGGTTCGTCCAGGTCAACCCGCTGCACGCGGCCGTACCCGGCGCCCCCACCGACCCCTCCCCGTACCGCCCCTCCTCCCGCCGCTTCCCCGACCCCGTCCACCTGCGGGTCGAGGACGTCCCCGAATACGCGTACGCCGAGGACCGCGAGCGGCTCGCCGGGCTGCTGGAGCAGGCCGGGCGGCTGCGCGCCGACGTCCTGGACAAGGGCGCCCTCATCGACCGCGACGCCGTGTGGGAGCTGAAGCGACAGGCGCTGGAACTGGTCGCGCGGGTCCCCCTCGCGCCCGGCCGCCAGGCCGCCTACGACGCCTTCCGCGCCACCCACGGCCGCGCCCTGGACGACCACGCCACCTGGTGCGCCCTCGCCGAGGTCCACGGCTCCGACTGGCACCACTGGCCGGACGGGCTGCGCGACCCCCGCTCGGACGCGACCGCCCGGGCCCGGCGCGACCTCGCCGACCGGGTGGAGTTCCACACCCGCCTCGCCTGGCTCACCGACGGCCAGCTGCGCGCCGCCCAGCGCGCCGCCCGCGAGGCCGGCATGCCGGTCGGGATCGTGCACGACCTCGCCGTCGGCGTGCACCCGGCCGGTGCCGACGCCTGGGCCCAGCAGGACGTGTTCGCCGCCGGGATGTCCGTCGGCGCCCCGCCCGACGCCTTCAACGCCCGCGGCCAGGACTGGGGCCTGCCGCCCTGGCGCCCCGACCGGCTCGCCGCGACCGGCCACGCCCCCTACCGCGACCTCCTGCGCGCCCTGTTCCGCTACGCCGGCGCGCTGCGCATCGACCACGTCATGGGCCTGTTCCGGCTCTGGTGGGTCCCCCAGGGCAGCCCGCCCACCGAGGGCACCTACGTCCGCTACGACGCCGAGGCCATGCTCGCAGTCCTGGCCCTGGAGGCGGCCCGCGCGGGCGCCGTCGTCATCGGCGAGGACCTCGGCACCGTCGAACCCGGCGTGCGCGAGACGCTCCAGCGGCGCGGGGTGCTCGGCACCTCCGTGCTCTGGTTCGAACGGGACTGGGAGGGCGACGGCCACCCGCTGCCGCCCGACCGCTGGCGCGCCGACTGCCTGGCCACCGCCACCACCCACGACCTGCCGCCCACCGCCGCCCGGCTCACCGGCGACCACGTCGAACTGCGCGACCGCCTCGGCCTGCTGACCCGCTCGGCCGCCGAGGAACGCGCGGAGGCCGCCGCCGACACCGCGGAGTGGCTCGCCCTGCTCGGCAGCCTCGGTCTGCTGGACAGCCCGGCGGCCGGACCGCCCGGCTCCGACGAGGAGGAGGAGATCCGCGCCGTCCACCGCTTCCTGCTGCGCACCCCCGCCCGGCTGGTCGGCGTCTGGCTCCCGGACGGCGTCGGCGACCGCCGCCCGCAGAACCTGCCGGGCACCTGGGACCAGTACCCGAACTGGCGGCTGCCGGTCGCCGACGCCGAAGGCCGCCCGGTACCGCTGGAGGAACTGGTGGCCTCGCCCCGGCTCAGGGCCCTGCTGGAGGTGCTGCGCTGACCGCCCCCGCACCGCCCCCGCCCCGTACGGGCACCCCGGCCGCGCGGCCCCGACGGCGGTTCGCTAACGTGACTACCGTGGACAAGAAGAACGCCCTGCGCGCCGGCGCCCTGGCCGCCGGTACGACGCTGATGATGCTGCTCATGTCGTCCCCCGCGCTCGCGCTGACCCGCGACGACGGTGACGACCCCGGCAAGGGCCTGAGCGTCATCGAGACGCTGGGCCTCTACGTGTTCGCCCCGGTGGTGCTGTTCCTGGTCATCGCCGGTCTGGTGATGGCCCTCGACAAGTCCCGGGCCAAGAAGGACACCACCTCGTCCAACATCAACGTCCAGTCCGACGCCCGGGCCAAGGCCTGAGCGACCGTCGGTCCGTTCGCCGGGGGCGCCGGTCCTGCCGTCGGTACGCGCGCAACGCGTACCCGGGTGGGACCGGCGCCCCCGGCGTTTCTCCCCGCCCGGCCGGTCAGGGGCTCGGGGCGGTCAGATAGCGCTGCACCGTCGGGCCCAGCCACGCCACCAGCTCCTCGCGGTGCAGCGCGCGGGCCGGCGCCAGCCGCAGCACATAGCGGGTGAGGGCCAGCCCGAGGAGCTGGGCGGCGCACAGCGCGGCCCGCGCGGGGACCTGCTCGGGGTCCGGGCACACCTGGCGGGCCACCGGCAGCAGCTGCTCCCGGAAGATGCCCTGCATCCGCTTAGCCCCGGCCTCGTTGGTGGCCCCGACCCGCAGGACGGCCGTCAGCTCGTCGTTCTCCTCCCACAGGTCGACGAAGTGGCCGACCAGCGTGCGGCCCACCTCCTCGCGGGGCACCGGCGCCAGGTCGGGCAGCCGCAGATCGAGCGCCACGGCCGCGGCGAACAGGCCCTCCTTGCTGCCGAAGTACCGCATCACCATGGACGGGTCGATCCGGGCGTCCCGGGCGATGGCCCGGATGGTGGCCCGCTCGTAGCCGTCGGCGGCGAAGCGGTCGCGGGCGGCGTCGAGGATGGCGGCGCGGGTGGCGTCGGAGCGGCGTGCTGTCATGCCAACGAGCGTAGGCCAACCGGTGTTGGCCAACAAGTGTTGACTCTGTTCGGGAGGCGGGCCTACCGTTGCCAACAAGCGTTGACCAACGCCCGTTGGCCAACAGGTGTAGGCATCCCAGGAGGCCACCATGACCGGCACCACGGGCCCCACCGGCAACAGCGGCACCACCTGCGGAACCACCGGCACCACCGGCATTACACGCACCCCTACTCCCGCCTCGCGCGTCCTCGTAGTCGGCTCCGGCCCCACCGGCCTCCTGCTCGCCGGTGATCTCGCCGGCGCAGGCGTCCCCGTCACCGTCGTCGAGAAGCGCCCGCACGGGATCAGCAACCTCTCCCGCGCCTTCGTCCTGCACGCCCGCACCCTCGAACAGCTCGACGCCCGGGGCCTCGCCGACGGCCTGGAGTCCGTGGGGCAGCCCCTGGACCGGCTCCGCCTCTTCGGCCGGCTCACCGTCGACCTCTCCACGCTCCCCTCCCGCTACCGCCACCTCCTCGTCCTGCCGCAGTACGAGGTCGAGAAGGCACTGGAGCGGCGGGCGGTCGAGGCGGGGGCCGAGTTCCGGTACGAGACCGAGCTGACCGGGCTCACCCAGGACGCGGACGGGGTGACGGTCGAGGCGGCCGGGCCCCGGGGCCGCGCCGAGACGCTGCGGGCCGCCTACGTCGTCGGCGCGGACGGCATGCGCAGCGCCGTGCGGCAGGCGGTCGGACTGCCGTTCCCGGGGCGGTCGGTGATCCGGTCCGTCGTGCTCGCCGACGTCCGGCTCGCCGAGCAGCCGCCGAGCCTGCTGACGGTCAACGCGGCCGGCGACGCGTTCGCCTTCCTCGCCCCCTTCGGCGACGGCTACCACCGGGTGATCGGCTGGCACCGGGGCCGCGACGTGCCGGACGGCGAGCCGCTCGACCTGGCCGAGATCAAGGAGATCACCCGCCTCGCCCTCGGCCGGGACTTCGGGATGCACGACGCCCGCTGGATGTCCCGCTTCCACAGCGACGAGCGCCAGGCGCCGGCCTACCGGGCCGGGCGGGTCTTCCTGGCCGGGGACGCCGCGCACGTGCACACCCCGGCGGGCGGCCAGGGCATGAACACCGGGCTTCAGGACGCCGCGAACCTGAGCTGGAAGCTCGCCGCGGTGGCCACCGGGCACGCGGACCCCGCGCTGCTCGACACCTACCAGGCCGAGCGGCACCCCGTCGGCCGGGCGGTGCTGCGCAGCAGCGGCGGGATCGTCCGGCTCGCCATGGCCAAGCGCCCCTGGACGCTGGCGGCGCGCGGAGCCCTCACCGCGTTCCTCGGCGCGGTCGGCCCGGCCCGGCGCAAGGCCGCCGGCCGGCTCACCGGCATCGGCCACCGCTACCCCGCGCCCCGCGGCGCCCACCCGCTCACCGGCGCCCGCGTCCCCGACGTGGACCTGGCCGGGGGCGGCCGGCTGTACGAGGCGCTGCGCGGCGGACGGTTCGTGCTGATCACCCCCGAGCCGCACGAGGCGGGGGCCGGCCGCGGGGACCGGCTGGCCGTGGCCCGGTGGGCGAGCGGCCGCCGTACCACCGTGCTGGTGCGCCCCGACGGCTACGCGGCCTGGGCCGCCGACTCGGCCGGCCCGGCAGTCATCGAGGCGGCGCTGGCCCGCCACCTCGGCCCCGCCGCTCCCGCCGGGTGCGCGCCGGGTGACCTGCGGTGAGCGGGCTGCGGTGACGGCCGCGGCGGCTACTCGGCCGTCGCGTCCAGCAGCTTCCGCAGCAGGCCGGCCAACTGGCCGGCCTCCGCTGCGTCCAGGGCGGACAGGGCGGTGCTCTCCTGTGCCAGTCCGGCGCCCACCGCCTCGTCGATCAGCCGCAGCCCCTCCTCGGTGAGGCTCACCCTCAGGCCGCGCCGGTCGTGCGGGTCGGGTGAGCGGCGCAGCAGTCCGGCGCGCTCCAGCTTGTCGAGCCGGCCGGTCATCCCGCCGGTGGTGAGCATGAGCGTGGCCGACAGTTCGCTCGGGGAGAGGGTGTACGGCTCGCCGGACCGTCGCAGGGTGGCCAGGACGTCGAACTCGCCGCGGGAGATGCCGTAGGGCTTGTAGGCCCTCTCCATCCGGTCGCCCATCACGCGCGAGAGCCGGAAGATCCGGCCGAAGACCTCCATGGCCCGGGTGTCCAGGTCGGGCCGCACCCGCGCCCACTGCTCGATGATCGTGTCGACGGTGTCCGCGGGCTGTGGCTGCATGCGCAGAGTATCGACCGCGTTCCGCTCGCCCGCAAGAAAGCCACTTGACGCTAAGTAGCTGACAGCTAAGCTAATCAGGAGTGAGCCGGTTGGCGGAGCGAGCCACCAGGCACCCGCGCCCTCGGAAAGAGGCCCTCCCATGCGCACCCGTCCCCGCACCGCAGTCATCGCCGTCACCGCCCTCGCCCCGGTCTCCTGGGGCACCACCTACGCGGTGACCAGCGAGTTCCTGCCGCCGGACCGCCCCCTGTTCACGGCCCTGGCGCGCGCCCTGCCCGCCGGGCTGCTGCTGCTCGCGCTCACCCGGGTGCTGCCGCGCGGTGCCTGGTGGGCCAAGGCGACCGTGCTCGGGGCGCTGAACATCGGCGCGTTCTTTCCGCTGCTGTTCGTCGCGGCGTACCGGCTGCCCGGTGGGATGGCCGCGGTCGTCGGCTCGACCGGCCCGCTGTTCGTCGTCGGGCTCTCGGCCCTGCTCCTCGGCCGGCGGCCGGCCCCGCGCACGCTGCTCACCGGGCTGATGGCCGCGTCCGGCGTCAGCCTCGTGGTGTTGAAGGGGGCCGGCGCCCTCGACCTCGTCGGCGTCCTCGCGGCCCTCGCCTCCACGGCCGCCATGGCCGCCGGCACGGTGCTGGCCAAACGCTGGGGCCGCCCGGACGGGGTCGGTCCGCTCGCGCTCACCGGCTGGCAGCTCACCGCGGGCGGCCTGCTGATCGCCCCGGTCGCCCTGCTGGCCGAGGGCGCCCCGCCCGCCCTGGACGCCCGTGCCGCCGGCGGCTACCTCTACCTCGCCCTGGTCAACACGGCTGTCGCCTACTGGCTCTGGTTCCGCGGCATCGGCCGGCTCTCCGCCACCCAGGCCGCCTTCCTCGGCCCCCTCTCTCCGCTGACCGCGGCGGTCGTCGGCTGGGCGGCCCTCGCCCAGACGCTCACCCCGGTGCAGCTCACGGGCATGGCGCTGGCGTTCGGGGCGACGGTGGCGGGGCAGGCCGGAGGCGGACGGGAGCCGTTCGGACCGTTCACCGGACGGAAGCGCCGGCCGGGCGGTCACGGTCCGTCGCGGCCCGAGATGCTGACTGACCCGAGGGCGGTTAGCGTGAAGTAAAAGGGCCGCGATCAGGGGTGTGCCCGCCGCAGGCGGCGGGGGCCCCGCAGGACCGGGACCGGCAGCCGTCGTGGCCAGGTCCGCTGCTCGTCCCCGCGGCAACTCCTACGGCCGCGCCGCGCCCCGTTCGCAATGGCCGCGGCCATCGCCCCCGGACCGGAAACCCCGCGAGGGCGTGGAAGGAAGGTAGCCCATGACAGCACGTAGCGTGAGGCGTCTCTTCGCGGTGTCCGCCGCCGGCGTCCTGCTGGCGGGTGGTGCCGCGATCGGTACGGCGGGTACGGCTTCCGCGGCCACCCCGCACCAGGTCACGACCAACCGCGGCTGCTTCGACCGCGGCTTCGGGTTCAACAACTGCTACGGCGGCTACGGCAACGGCTTCCGCAGCGGCTTCTACGGCTATGGCACCGGCTTCTACGGCTACGGCTACGGACCCGGCTTCTACGGGTCGGGCTTCGCCCCCGGCTACGGCTACGGCAGCAACGGCACCGTGGTGGTCGTCGTCAACTGACAGCCGATCACGGCCCCGGACCGCCGCACCGCGTCACGGTCCGCAACCGCCGAACACCCGATGCCGGACGGGCCCAGCCCGCCCGGCATCGGCATGCGCGGGACCAGCGACGCGCAGGGGCGCCCGGTGCCGCACCGGGCGCCCCTGCGCCGTGCCGGCCGTTACCCGGCGGAGCCCGCCGCGTCCGCCGCCTGGGCCTTCAGGGCCCGTTCGATGCCCGCGCGGGACTCCGAGACGAGGCGGCGCAGGGCCGCGGTCGGCTCGGCCGAGGCCAGCCAGGCGTCCGTCTTGGCCAGGGTCTCCTCGAAGACCTGGACCGACGGGTACAGACCGACCGCGATCTGCTGGGCGATCTCGTGCGAACGGGAGTCCCACACGCCCTTGACGACCTCGAAGTACTTGTCCGTGTACGGCGCGAGCAGCTCCCGCTGGTCGGTCTGCACGAAGCCGCCGATCACGGCCTCCTGCACGGCGTTCGGCAGCTTGTCGGAGTCGATGACCGAGGACCAGGCCTCCGCCTTCGCCTCCGGCGTCGGCCGGGCCGCGCGGGCGGTGGCCGCGTGGCGCTCGCCGGCCGCCGTCTTGTCCCGCTCGTACTCGCCCGCGATCTCCGCCTCGTCGTAGCGGCCGACCGCCGCGAGCCGCTGGACGAACGCCCAGCGCAGCTCGGTGTCCACGGCCAGGCCCTCGACCGTCTGCGTGCCGTCGAGCAGGGCCTCCAGCAGGTCGAGCTGTTCCGGGGTGCGCGCGGTCGCCGCGAAGGCACGCGCCCACGCCAGCTGGTGGTCGCTGCCCGGCTCCGCAGCACGCAGGTGCGCCAGCGTGGCGTCGGTCCAGCGGGTCAGCAGGGCCTCGCGGGCGGCCGGGGCGGCGTACAGGTCGATGGCCAGCTTGACCTGGCGGTGCAGGGACTGCACCACGCCGATGTCGGACTCCTTGCCGATGCCCGACAGCACCAGGGACAGGTAGTCGCGGGTGGCCAGCTCGGCGTCCCGCGTCATGTCCCAGGCCGACGCCCAGCACAGGGCGCGCGGCAGGGACGCCTCGAAGTCGCCGAGGTGCTCGGTGACGGCCTTCAGGGACTCCTCGTCCAGGCGGACCTTCGCGTACGACAGGTCGTCGTCGTTGAGCAGGATCACCGTCGGGCGGCGCGTGCCCGTCAGCTGCGGTACGGCGGTCAGCTCGCCGTCCACGTCCAGCTCGATCCGCTCGGTGCGCACCAGCTTGCCGGCGTCGGACAGGTCGTAGAGGCCGATCGCGATGCGGTGCGGGCGCAGCGTCGGCTCGCCCTTGGCGCCGGCCGGCAGCGCCGGGGCCTCCTGGCGGACGGCGAACGACGTGATCACGCCCTCGGCGTCGGTCTCCACCTCCGGGCGCAGGATGTTGATCCCGGCCGTCTCCAGCCACTTCTTCGACCAGGTCTTCAGATCGCGGCCGGAGGTCTTCTCCAGGGCGCCGAGCAGGTCGGACAGGCGCGTGTTGCCGAACGCGTGCGCCTTGAAGTACGCCTGCACGCCCTTGAAGAACTCGTCCTCGCCGACGTAGGCGACGAGCTGCTTCAGCACGGAGGCGCCCTTGGCGTACGTGATGCCGTCGAAGTTGACGAGGACGTCGTCCAGGTCGCGGATGTCCGCCATGATCGGGTGCGTGGACGGCAGCTGGTCCTGCCGGTACGCCCAGGTCTTCATCGAGTTCGCGAACGTGGTCCACGAGTGCGGCCAGCGCGAGCCGGGGGCCGCGGCCTGGCAGGCGATGGAGGTGTAGGTGGCGAACGACTCGTTCAGCCACAGGTCGTTCCACCACTCCATGGTGACCAGGTCGCCGAACCACATGTGGGCCAGCTCGTGCAGGATGGTCTCCGCGCGGACCTCGTACGCCGCGTCGGTCACCTTGGACCGGAAGACGTACTGGTCGCGGATGGTGACCGCGCCCGCGTTCTCCATGGCGCCCGCGTTGAACTCGGGCACGAAGAGCTGGTCGTACTTCTCGAACGGGTACGCGTAGTCGAACTTCTCCTGGAACCAGTCGAAGCCCTGCCGCGTGACCTCGAAGATCGCGTCGGAGTCCAGGAACTGGGCGAGCGAGGGCCGGCAGTAGATGCCGAGCGGCACGCTCTGCCCGTCCTTCTCGTACACGCTGTGCACGGAGGTGTACGGGCCGGCGATCAGCGCGGTGATGTACGTCGAGATCCGCGGGGTCGGCGCGAAGACCCAGACGTTGTCCTTCGGCTCCGGGGTCGGCGAGTTGGAAATGACCGTCCAGCCCTCGGGCGCCCTCACGGTGAACTGGAAGGTGGCCTTCAGGTCCGGCTGCTCGAAGGACGCGAAGACGCGGCGGGCGTCCGGGACCTCGAACTGGGTGTACAGGTAGGCCTGGTCGTCGACCGGGTCGACGAACCTGTGCAGGCCCTCGCCGGTGTTGGTGTAGGCGCAGTCCGCGACGACCCGCAGGACGTTGCGCCCCTCCAGCAGCCCGGGCAGCGCGATCCGCGAGTCCTTGAAGACCGCGGAGGCGTCCAGGTGGTCACCGTTGAGGACCACCTCGTGGACGGCCGGGGCCACCAGGTCGATGAAGGACTCGGCGCCGCCGCGGGCCACGTCGAAGCGCACCGTGGTCACGGACCGGTAGGTGCCGCCCTCCTGCGCGCCGGAGAGGTCGAGATCGATCTCGTACGAGTCAACGGTGAGCAGCTCGGCCCGCTGCTGCGCCTCTTCGCGAGTCAGGTTTGTGCCAGGCACGCGGTCATCTCCTCGTTATGTGTCGGTTGCGTCATCCTTCCATGTGATCGAGGGGGAACGCGATGTCCGTATCCCGCCGGTCGGCGCGGCGCCGCGGCGGGAGGCTGGGCTCATGACGACGTACACCGCACGGCCCGTCCCGGCCGAGGTCCTCCAGGAGCTGCGCACCGCCGACGACGCCGGCCGCCGGCCGGTCCCGGTGACGGACGAGGAGGGCGGCGCCCCGCTGCGCTGCTGCCTGCGCCACAGCGTGCCCGGCGAGCGGATCGCCCTGGTCTCGTACGCGCCGCTGCGCCGCTGGGCGGCCGGGACCGGCGCCGACCCGGGTCCCTACGACGAGCAGGGCCCCGTCTTCATCCACGCCGGTGAGTGCCCCGGCCCGGCCGGCGACGCCCTGCCCTTCACCGGCTCCCACCGCGTCCTGCGCCGGTACTCGGCCGACGGCCGCATCCTCGGCGGCCGCCTGGTGGAGCACCCGGACGCCTTCGCCCCGGCCCTGACGGAGGCCTTCGCCGACCCGGAGGTGGCGCTGGCGCACGTGCGGGCGGTGGAGTACGGGTGCTTCCTGTACGAGGTGCGACGGGGGTAGGCCGCACGGGCGCGGCGTTCGAGCCGCGGACGAGGGCATGGGAAAGGGGCGGCCCCGGGGCCGCCCCTTTCCGGTGGCCGGGTTACTCCGCCGAGAGTTCCGCCGCCACCAGTTCCGCGATCTGGACCGCGTTCAGCGCGGCGCCCTTGCGAAGGTTGTCGTTGGAGACGAACAGGGCCAGGCCGTTGTCGACCGTCTCGTCGCGGCGGATACGGCCGACGTACGACGGGTCCTGGCCGGCGGCCTGCAGCGGGGTCGGGATGTCGGAGAGGGCCACGCCCGGCGCCTTCGCCAGCAGCTCGGTCGCGCGCTCGGGGGTAAGCGGGCGGGCGAAGCGGGCGTTCACCTGGAGGGAGTGGCCGGAGAAGACCGGCACGCGCACGCAGGTGCCGGAGACCTTCAGACCGGGGATCTCCAGGATCTTGCGGGACTCGTTGCGCAGCTTCTGCTCCTCGTCGGTCTCGTTGAGACCGTCGTCGACGAGGTTGCCGGCGAAGGGCAGCACGTTGAAGGCGATGGGGCGCTTGTAGACGTTCGGCTCGGGGAAGTCGACGGCCGCGCCGTCGTGGGTGAGCCGGTCCGCCTCGGCGGCCACCTTCTGCACCTGGCCGTGCAGCTCGGCCACGCCCGCGAGGCCCGACCCGGACACGGCCTGGTAGGTGGCGACGACCAGCGCCTGCAGACCGGCCTCCTCGTGCAGCGGCTTGAGCACCGGCATCGCGGCCATGGTGGTGCAGTTCGGGTTGGCGATGATGCCCTTGGGGCGGTCGGCGACGGCGTGCGGGTTCACCTCGGAGACCACCAGCGGGACCTCGGGGTCCTTGCGCCAGGCGGAGGAGTTGTCGATCACGACGGCACCCTGGGAGGCGACCTTTTCGGCCAGCGCCTTGGAGGTCGCGCCGCCCGCCGAGAACAGGACGATGTCCAGGCCGGTGTAGTCGGCGGTCGACGCGTCCTCCACCGTCACGCCGTCCAGCACGGTCCCGGCGGAACGGGCCGAGGCGAACAGGCGCAGCGTGGTGACCGGGAAGTTCCGCTCCGCGAGGATCCTGCGCATGACCGTGCCCACCTGACCGGTGGCTCCGACGATTCCGACCCTCACGGTGACTCCTCTGTGTCTCTCTTGCCTGACCGGGGCATTTCCATCATGCGGCCGACCCCGGTCCACCTGTCCAATTCTTTGTCCCGCGTGCCCGAGGAATGGGACACGCTCAGCCGGCGGACGGTTCCGGACCTCCATCGGGCACCCGGCCGAGCTGGAGGAATTCCCTCTGCCGGGGGTCCGCGCCGGAAGCTGTGCTGTCCCGCCCCTGCCCGTCCGGATCCGGGCCATACGGGGGTGTGACGTACGCCTCCGCGGACTTCCGGCGCCGGCCGAACGTTTCGGCCCGCCGCCGCGTCGTAGGGGCAAACGCGTGAGGGGGTGGCTTGTGCTGCGCGGAAAGGCGCGCCGCGACCGGGGGGCGGAGTACGCCGCCGGTACGGACGGTACCGGCGGCGATCCGCTGGACGCGGCCCAGGAACGCCGGGTGCGGGCGGTGCTCGCGCTCGGCGGGGTGCCGCAGTCGGACCTGCCGGACGGGGTGCAGCAGGTCCGGCTGCGGCTGCTGGAGCGGGCCGCGAGCGGGCGCGAGGCGCCGCGGGACGTGTCGGCGTGGGCGGCGGTGGTCGCCTCCAACCTGGCCATGGACTGGCACCGGGCCAAGCGGCGCCAGGAACGGCTGGGGGAGCGGCTGGCCGCGCTGCGCGCGCCCGCGCACGCCTCCGGGGAGGAGACCAGCCTGCTCTCCCTCGCCGTCGCCCGGGGCCTGGACGAGCTGCCGGCCGCCCAGCGGCAGGTGGTGGTGCTGCGCTTCTTCGCCGACCTGCCGGTGCGGGCCATCGCGGAGGAGCTGGGCATCCCGGAGGGCACGGTCAAGAGCAGGCTGCACACCGCGGTCCGCGCACTGCGCGACCGGCTGCACGAGGACGAGGTGGCGTGACATGACCGCCGGACACGAGGACGCGCGGGGCGCCGACGGCGCCGGACGCGCCGAGAGCGCCGGACAGCGGGGGGAGCGGCACGGGGAGCGGGGGGAGCGGCGGGGGAGCGGCGCGCCCCGCGAGAGCGGGGAGTACGACGGCATGGACGCCCTCATGGCCGCCGTCACCGGCGACCCCCTGCCGGAGGAGGCCCGGCGGGACCCCGCCTTCCTCGCCGCGCACCGGGCGGCCGAGGCCGACGTGGCCGTGCTGCGGGACCAACTGGTGCGGCTGGCCGAGGCGCTGACGGGGGAGGCGGGCACCGGTGAGGCGGCCGGGGCGCCGACGGGGGAGGCGGGCACCGGTGAGGCGGCCGGGGCGCTGACGGGGGAGGCGGGCACCGGTGAGGCGGCCGGGGCGCTGACGGGGGAGGCGGGCACCGGTGAGGCGGCCGGGGCGCCCCGGGACCCCGTCCCCGCCCCGCCCTCCGCCCGGCGAACCCGCGGCCGTACCCGCCCCTCCGCTCCCACCCGGCCGGGTCGCCCCGGGCGGCCGGACGGACCCCGCCGGGCCCTGCGGATCGCGCTCGGCTCGCTCGCCGGTGCCGCGGCGTTCTGCCTGGTCCTGGGCTTCGGCTGGCTGCTGGCACAGGGCGGTGGCCCCGGCGGGGCGAACGACGAGAGCGGGGCCTCGTCGGCCAAGGGGAATGCCGACGCGACGGGCCAGGAGGCCGGAGCCGGTGGGCGGCCGGCGTACCCGGAGCGGGAGCTGGCCTGTTCCCGGCTCGTCGTGGAGGGGACCGTGGCGCGGGTGGAACGGGCCGGTGACGTGCCCGGCAGCCGGGTCACGCTCACCGTGATCCGCTCCTACCGGCCCGCGCACGGCCCCGCCGAGGTCCGCTTCCTGCTCGGCGCCGGGGCCCGGCCGGCGCCCCGCGCGGGCCAGCACGTGCTGGTGCGGGTCGGCCAGGACGAGCGGTACGCGGGCCTGTGGGCCGTGGGCGAGCGCCGGGTGGCGGCCGCGCGCGGCTGGATCACCGACGCCCTGCCCGGGTCCCGGGACCTGGCCTGCCCCTCCGGCGACGGCCCCTGAGCCGGCAGGAGGGTCCGGCCGCACCGAACGTTTCCCGTCGCCGGCGCGTCTGAGGACCGGCCCGGCGCGCAGGGGCGCCGGGCAGTGATCGCGAAGACCGAGTGTGAAGGGGACACCATGACGACGCCACGGCGGAAGACCGGGCCCGCGGAGCAGGGCGCCAGGCGCCGGCTCCTCGTCGCCCTGGGCGCGGTGCTGGTGCTGGGCGGGGCCGGGGGGACGGTGTACACCCTGTCCGAGCGGGGGCACGCGGACGCCGACGGCGGCGGGACGGCCAGTCTGAGCGCCGAGGGGCTGGTGGCCTGCGCCTCGGCCGTCGCCGAGGGGCGGGTGGCCGAGGCCGGGCCGGCCGGCGCGGACTCCGGGTTCCGGGTCGTCCTGCGCGTGGACCGCGCGTACAAGCCGGCCGGCGGGGACACGCGCCGGCTGGAGTTCCTCACGCCGGAGCCGGACGCCGAGCGGTACTACCGGGTGGGCGCGCGGATGCTGGTGCTCGTGCCCGCCCGGGAGGGCGAGGCGCCGTCGGCCTACCGGGACGGGGACGCCCCGCCGGAGGGGACGGGAGACGCGCTGGAATGGGCGCGAGCCTGGGTCGAAAAGGCGATTCCGGAATCGGGGCGGATGAAATGCGCTGAAAACGACGGTGTCGGCTGAGCCCTCCCACTAATTCGGACGAGCTTATTCCGTTTGGCCGGATACATACTTGCCGTTGACTTGTTTATTACTGTCGCGGCCGGATACGCCTCGGTCATGATCGCTGGGCCGGTAAAAATTCAACCAGCTCGGGGGTACGGTGAAGTCTGTCCGAAGAAAAATCACCGCCGTGTGTGTATCGGCCGTGGCGCTGTCGCTTTCTTTCACGGCCGCCACGCCCGCTTCCGCGCATTTCCTGGGAAACGACTCCGTCGACGACCGGGAAATCCGCTGGGAGGACTCGACCCAGTACGACGACGCGCGCAAGCACGCCATCAACGCCTGGGACAACAGCACGCTCAACCGGATCAACATCGCGCCGGACGCCTGGAACACCATCGCCGACCTGGAGTGGCGCGACTCCAACCGCTCCGACGTCACCTGGGACGGGCTGTGGAAGGCCCGCACCGGAGCGGACGCCATCTACCTGAACACGCGCTACCTCAAGAACTACGGCAAGACGAAGCGGCGGGGCGTCGCCACCCACGAGCTGGGCCACGCCCTCGGCCTGGCCCACAGCTACCGCGGCCAGATCATGGTCAACAACACGCCCGACCGGGGCTCGCTGACCACGCCGCAGTCGCACGACAAGGCCGACTACCACGCGCTCTGGGGGTAAGCAGAATGGTATCCATCGGTTCCACGTCCCGGTTGCGCAAGGGCGCCGTCCTCACCGTCGCCGGCCTTGCGGTGGCCGCCGTGGCCGCCTGGGGCGGTGTCCAGGCGGTCGCCGACGACCGTCCCGAATTCAGTGTCCAGTACATGCACGCCAGCACCATCGGTGATTTCAGCGAAGACGAAAAGCTCGTGGGTTTCGCCGATTTCGTCTTCCACGGCACGGTGGTGTCCAGGAAGGGCACCACCGAAATCGACGGAATCCCCGAAACGCAGTGGGCCGTGAAGGTGAACGAGGTCTACGAGGGCACCCTCCAGGCCGGTTCCACCACGGTCGTGAACCAGACCGGCGGCTACGACGCGGACAGCAACAGCCTCATGCTGATGGAGGGCGACCTGCCCCTGGAGCCCGGCGAGAACTACGTCTTCTCCACCCACAGCATGAGCGACCGGTCCTGGTTCACCATGGTGCCGGTCTACGGTGCCCAGCCCGTCGGCAGCACCACGCTGCCGTTCCCGGCGGCGGAGGACATGGACGGCGACGGAAAGTCGACGGTCGCCGACCACTGGAAGCAGATGGTGCGCGACCAGGTCCAGCCCGACATCGGCGCCGGCGAGGGACCGGAGCCGACGGACGAGCCCACCGAGCAGCCGTCGGACGTTCCGACCGGCTCCCCGGAGCCCACTGACCCGGCCGAGTGACGGCAAGCGGGGAGTGACACGGCAAGGGGCGGGGGTCCGTCAGGACACCCGCCCCTCCTCGTGCGCGTCACGCCGTTACGGCGTGACCTTGTCGATCTTCACGCTGCCGCTGCCCGCGACCGTGCCGCGCGCGTTCACGAGCTGGACCCGCCCGAAGAACTCGCGGCCGGCCGGGGCCTCGGCGGCGGCCGTGACCTGGCCGGTCACCGTGGCCGAGTCGCCCGTGCCGAGCTTGACCGGGGCCGAGCCGTCGACCGTGACGGAGCCGAGCGCGGTGGAGAAGAACACGTCCCGGTAGTCGTAGTCGGTCGAGCCGGACGGGACGGAGTAGCCCACGACCTCGATGGTGTAGGTGCCGGCGGCCGGGGACGGCACGGACACCGCCTCCTCCGAGTCACCGTCGGCGGACTTGCCGACCTCCTTGCCGGAGGCGTCGTACACCATCAGGTCCAGGTCGGCCGCGGCGTCCGAGACGCCCCCGATGGCGACGTCGAGCGAGGTGGCGCCGGCCGGGACCTCCACCGTGGTGGTCTGGGTCTCGCCCTCCTTGATGGCCGGGCGGGCGGTCTTGGCCGAGCCGAGCGGGCCGCCGGTCAGCCTGCCGTCCAGCGCGGCGTACGCGTTGGTCACCTTCCAGGAGGCGGTGGCCGGGGTGCCCACCTTGGCCTCGGGAACGGTCACGGTCCCCGGGTCGAAGGCGGCGCCGAGGACGGCGACGTCCAGCCGGTAGGGGTTGTCGAGCAGCGGGGAGGTCCGCCGGGACTCGACCTCGACCTCCCAGACGCCGGGCTGCGGGTCGGCGTAGGAGCGCACGTCGGGCTTGCAGCCGTTGCCGTCCAGGTAGTTGTTGTAGCAGTACGGCGTCGAGGTGTTGTCGGACGGGACGCCGTAGGGGTGGATGGCGATGAACCGGGTCTGGCTCTTGTCCTTCAGCCCGCCGATCGCGACCTCCAGCGAGGTGGCGCCCTCGGGCACGTTCAGGAAGTAGGAGCGCGTGCTGTTGCGCTGCACCGAACCGGACGCGGAGTAGGTGTACTTCACCGGGGCCGCGACCACGACGGTGGACAGGATCTGCCGGTCGACACCCTCGGTCCGCGGGTCGTCGACCTGAAGGATCGCGCTCTTGAGGCCCTCGGACTTCGGGGCCGCCTGGACCTTGACGGTGACCGGCTGATTCAGCGGCAGCCTGATGTCGTCGTCGCCGACGATCCGGAAGGTGCCGCCGGCGTTGTTGACGAGGCGCAGCTCGTGCCGGACCGCCTTGTCCGGCCCGGACGTACGGGTGATCGTCACGTCGTACGTCTTCTTCTGGCCCGCCTTCAGACCGCCCTCGCGGTCGTACAGGCCGGTGCCGAAGCCCGGGGTCTTCAGGGCGTAGTCGATCGCGGTGTCGACCGGGGCCTTGACGGTGTACTCGTGGGCGGTGGCGCCGTGCCTGATGGCGTCCCACGCGTCCACGACGTCGATGAGGCCCGCGCCCTCCTCGTACGCCTGCACGCCCTTGATGTGGTGGGCGGTCGAGGTCAGCGCCGTGCGCAGCGCGGCGGGCGTGAGGCCGATGCCCTTCTGCTTCGCGGCGCTCAGCAGCAGCGCGGAGGCGCCGGCGGCCTGCGGGGAGGCCATCGAGGTGCCCTGGAGCATCGAGTAGCCGGCCGGCAGCGCGTAGCCCGCCTCGGCGACCGGGGAGCCCGGCAGCCAGGTCTGGGTGGTGTTGATCGCGGCGCCGGGCGCGCTGAGGGTCGGTGTGAAGCCGCCGTCCTCACGCGGGCCGCGCGAGGAGAAGGGCATCATCGCGTACTTCGTCTCGACCGCCGAGCCGTAGTTGGCGGCCCAGGTCTCCTTGGAGATGGTCGCGCCGACGGAGATCACCTTGTCGGCGAGACCCGGGTCGCCGATGGTGTTCGCGCCGGGGCCGGAGTTGCCGGCGGAGATCACCAGCTGGACGCCGTAGGTGTCGATGAGCCGGGTGTACAGCTCGGCGCGCGCGTTGTTGCCGTCGTTCAGCGCGGGCAGGCCGCCGATCGACATGTTGACGATGTCGACCCCGCGCTTGGTGACGAGGTCGATCATGCCCTCGGTGAGGGCGACGTTGGTGCAGCCGCCGGTCCAGGTGCAGGCCCGCGAGGAGACCAGCCTGGCGCCGGGGGCCGCGCCGTTCATCTTCCCGCCGAACAGGCCGTTGGCGGCGGTGATGCCGGCGACGTGGGTGCCGTGCTCGGACTCGATGACGCCGATGTTGACGTAGTCGGCCTTGGCGCCGGAGGAGTTGTAGACGACGTCCTTGCGGGTCTCGACCACGAAGGGCACGCGCTCCACGACGTCCGTCGCGGGGTCGTCGGTGCCGAAGTACCCGACCTGGTAGCCGTCCTTGTACGGCTTCATCACCGCGTCGTCGGTGAAGTCCAGGTTGTCGTCGGTGTCGACGCGGACCGTGCCGGTGGCCGGGTCGTAGAGCACGCCCCAGGCGTCGGTGGTGTCACCGTCCCGGTTGAGGTCGCCCTTCTCGTCGCCTCCCGCGGTGGCGGACTCGTACATGTAGTTGAACTTGTACGAGCCCGCGGGCGCCTTGAAGGTCTCGGTGCCCTGCGAGGCGGTGCTGACGGAGAAGGAGGGGCCGGAGACACCGGTGGTCATCCGCCGCCAGGTGCCGTCGCCGTCGACGACCGGGTCGGTCGCCGTCACCCAGTCGACGATCTTCCGCTCGCCGGTGGTGGTCTTCTGCAGGGCCGGGTGGCCGAGGTCGACGCCGGAGTCCAGGATGCCGATGGTGATGCCGCGGCCGTCCGCCTTCGGGTGGTCCTCGACGAAGTCGACGGCACCGGTCTCGAAGGACGGGTTGTACGGGTTCGCGGCGGGGGTCTTCTTCCCCGGCGCGGGGTACGTGCCCTTGCCCGCCGGCGACTTCGCGCCGTCCGGCGCCGGGTCGTCCAGCGGGATCTCCTGCTTGAGGTCGATCGCCTGGACGGAGGAGAGCTTCGCGGCGGCGGCGATGGCCGAGTCCGCCCGGCCCGTCGGGACGGTGGCGCGGACGTAACCGAGCTTGTCGTCGGTACGGCCCACCAGGCCGCCCTCGACCGCGTCCAGCTGCCCGGCGACCTGCTCCGTCTTCCCGGGCGCGGTCGCGATCATCATCGTGACGTTCTTGTCGCCGTCGGCCTTGGCCTCGGCGAGCAGGGCGGCGTCGTCGGAGCCGAGCTTGTCGTGGGCCACCTTCACGGCGGGGTCGGCGGCCGGGGCGGGGGCCGGGTCCGCGGCGAGGGCCAGGGGTACGGGCCCCGCCGCGGACAGGGCGGCCACGACGCCCACGGCCACGGCTATGCGGGCCAGGCGTCTCGGACCGGGTATCGGATCACGCTCGGGCGTGTGGGTCATCGGCATCCCTCAGGTCAAGGAACGAGCGGACGGAGCGCTCAGCCTGACCGAAGGCTTCGGATTTTGGGGTCCGTTGACCGAATCGAAATCAAGGTATGGGGAAAACCCGCGATGGGATATGAGCGAAGTCGGCCGGTATCGTCCGGATTTCGCTCAACCCTCCTTCGAACGGGCGTAATGCCGGGAGGCCTTGGCCCGGTTTCCGCACGCGGCCATCGAGCACCAGCGGCGGGTGCCGTTGCGGGACGTGTCGAAGAAGTACAGGACGCAGCCGCCGCCGGCGCAGGTGCGGATCCGCTCGGGGGCGCGGGTGAGCAGGTCCAGGTAGTTCCGGGCGGCCAGCCAGGCCGGGCCCCAGGCGGGGTCCGCGAACTCGGGCTCCTCGGCCGGACCGGCGGCGGTGAGCCGGGCCCGGATGCGGCCGTGCTCCAGTACGGCGTCCACGAGCGGAGCCGCCCGCCGCGGTGACCCGTCCACGGCCGCCTTGACCGCCTCGCGTGCCGTGCGCAGATGGCGCAGCACGGCCGCGTCGGCCGGGTGGGTTCCGGCCAGCCCGTTGCCCGCGAGCCAGACCGCGAGACCCCCGGTGTCGGCGAGCAGGTCCTGGATGACGCCGTCGCTGTTCCACCGGGTGTTGAGCAGGTCGAGCGCGAGCGGCTCTCCGGTGAGCGGGCGGGGGTCGCGGGCGCTGGGCATCGGGCACTCCTCCTCGGCTAACCGGTCAAGCGTACGTGAGCGGTTGACTCGGCCGAGTCTAACCTCCTAACGTGATGAACGAAGGTTAGAGATGCCCGTGAGGGCACGCCGAAGGGAAGAGTCATGAGCTTGAGCACCGGCCACACCGGCCTGAACGTCACCGACCTCGACCGCTCGCTCGCCTTCTACCGGGACGTCCTCGGCCTCACCGTGCTGGCCGAGGGCAAGGAGGACGACCGGCGCTACGCGTTCCTCGGCGACGGCGGCGACCAGCTCCTCCTCACCCTCTGGCAGCAGGCGCGGGGGTCGTACGACCGCGGCCGGGCCGGACTGCACCACCTGGCCTTCACCGCCGAGACCATGGACCGGGTCCGGGAGTACGAGACGGCGCTCAGGGCCGCCGGGGTGGAGTTCGCCCACGACGGCGTGGTCGCCCACCGGGAAGGCGCGTCCTCCGGCGGGATCTTCTTCCACGACCCGGACGGCACCCGCCTGGAGATCTCCGTCCCGCACGGCGCCGAAGAGGCCCCCGCCCCGCACGCCTCCGCCTCGACCTGCGGTTTCTTCTAGACATGGGCGTGTTTCACGCGGGCTCCAGGGCCCTGCAGGACCAGACCGGCGTCCGCGACCGGGCCGACCACGTCGGCCGCTCCCTCGGCCAGGACATCAAGCCGGTCGCGGCGGCCTTCCTGGAGCAGCAGCCCCTGCTGGTCGTGGGCGCGGCGGACCCGGGGACGGGACGGGTGTGGGCCTCGGCACTCACGGGAGCGCCGGGTTTCGTACGGGCGACGGGCCCGAGGCGGATAGCCGTCGACGCGGACACCGCCGGGTGGGTGCGGAGCACCACGACGGACCCGCAGCCGGACGACGGCCCACCGCGCGTCGGCACCATCGCCCTGGACCCGAGAACCCGCCGCCGGATGCGCCTGAACGGCCGCCTTCACTCCACGGCGACCGGATTCACCGTGGAGGCGGACCAGGTCTTCTCCAACTGCCCCAGGCACATCCAGCGAAGGGAGTCGTACGAAACGGTCGACCGCACCCCCGGCACCCCCCGCCACCTGACCGAACTCGGCGACGGGGAGGCCGGCTTCATCCGGTCCGCCGACACCTTCTTCCTCGCCACCGTGCACGGGGCCGGCGCCGACGCCAGCCACCGCGGCGGCAACCCCGGCTTCGTCGAGGTCACGTCCCCGCGCGAGCTGACCTGGCCCGACTACCCCGGCAACGCCATGTTCCTCAGCCTGGGCAACCTGCGCACCGACCCCCGCGCCGGTCTGCTCTTCCTGGACTGGGAGACGGGCACCACCCTCCAGCTCACCGGCGAGGCCCGCACCGAGTTCGCCCCGGACGGCGCCCGTACCGTCCGCTTCACGCTCACCGAGGCCGTGTGCACCCCGGCCGCCCTGCCCCTGCGCTGGTCCGCGCCGGAGTATTCGCCCGCCAACCCGGACACCGCGCGCTAACGTCCGTCCATGCGACGGAAACTGAGGGTGGCGGCCTACGCCGTGTGCGTCCGCGACGGACAGCTCCTGCTCGCCCGTTCGCCGGCGCCGGACGGCACGCCCGAGTGGGTACTGCCCGGCGGCGGCATGGAGCACGGCGAGGACCCTTACGACACCGTCCGCCGCGAGGTCGGCGAGGAGACCGGCTACCGCATCGAGGTGACCGGTCTCCTCGGCGTCGATTCCGCCCGCCGCGTCCTCCCCGGCGGGTTCCCGCGCCGCCGCACCGACCACCACGGGGTGCGGATCCTCTACACGGGTGAGGTCGTCGGCGGTGAACTCCGCCACGAGGTGGGCGGTTCCACCGACTTCGCCGCCTGGCAGGACCTCGACGCCGTACCCGGGCTGACCCGGGTGCGGCTGGTCGACACCGCGCTGCGGCTGTGGCGTGAGCAGCCGCCGCACGGACACCTGGAGGACGTGGCCCTACCCCGGCAGTTGAACGAGGAGTGACCGGTCCCGGTCCACCGGCGATCCGCTCCGTGACCGCGCCCGGTAACCCGTGATCCACGTACGGTGATTGGCGCCGCGCGTTGCCGCCGCGTTCACGCGCAGGTCATCCCCGGTGCCAACGATCCACGGTGAGCGGGGCGTTCGCGTCCGTGACGGCCCGCGACCACTGCCGACGCGTTCGCACCCGGGGAGACCGCGCATGTCGCGCATACGCTCTGTCGCCACCTCCGCCGCGGGGGTCAACCGCCGCACCGTCCTCGCCGCCGCAGGAGCGGTCTCGCTCTCCGCGGGCGTCGGCTACGCCCTGCGCCCGGCCGGCGGCGAGGCCGTCGCCGCCGCCGAGGAGCCCGTCGCCCACGGCGGACGGGCCTCCGCCGCCGCCCCGCTCGCCCCCTACACCAAGGGCACGACACTCGCCTCCGTCGCCGCCCCCCGGAACAGCTCCGGCTACCGCCGGCTCGGCGACGGCCCCGGCTGGAAGCGGGTCGTACGCGACGAACTGGCCGCCCCCAAGGCCGGCCGCGCGGGCCGCCGCCAAACCCTCGCCGCGTTCGTGCAGTTTACTGACATGCACCTGACGGATGTGCAGCACCCCCTGCGCGCCGAGTTCGTGCGCGCCGCGGACCCGCACGCCTGGCGCCCGCAGGAGGCGCTGACCGTGCAGGGTGCCATCGCCTTCGTCGAACGGGTCAACGCGCTGCGCGGCGGGCCCGTCACCGGCGCCCCGCTCCACTTCGTCATGACCACCGGCGACAACACCGACAACAACGCCCTGTGCGAGCTCGAGTGGTACATGAAGGTGATGAGCGGTGGCCGCTTCACCCCGAACTCCGGCGACCCGGCGCACTACGAAGGCGTGCAGAACAGCGGCCTGAAGCTGTACTGGCAGCCCGGCTCCGCCCTCCGCGACAACGACAAGGCGCTCGGCTTCCCGCACCTGGACGGGTTCCTGGCCGCGGCGATCCGCGAGGTGCGCAGCCCCGGCCTGAAGCTGCCCTGGTACTCCACCGTCGGCAACCACGACATGCTCCAGCTCGGTGTCTACGGCTCCCACGGCGACCCCTACCTGGCCGAGGCCGCCATCGGCGGCAGGAAGCTGATGACCGTCACCGCCGCCGAGGCGAGGAAGTTCCGGGACACCAACAAGAACGCCCGGGACCCGCGGGGCGCCGGCTACCGGGACTTCCTCAAGGCGCACGCGCGCGCCATGCGCTCCGTCACCCCCGACGAGAAGCGGGCGCCGTACACACCCGCCGACTACCTCAAGGCCCACCTCGACCCCGCCCACCAGGGCGTCGGCCCGGTCGGGCACGGTTACTCCTCCGCGAACCTCGACGCCGGGACCCAGTACTACTCCTTCCGCGTCTCCGACGACGTCATCGGGATCAGCCTCGACACCAACGACGCCGGCGGCCACTTCGAGGGCTCCCTCGGCACCGCCCAGCTCAACTGGCTGGACAGGACCCTGAAGGACAACAAGGACTCCTACGCCGTGGTCTTCAGCCACCACACCAGCAAGACCATGACCAACACCCGCCCCGACCCGGCCCGCCCCGGCGAGCGCCGGCACACCGGCGAGGAACTGGTGGCCCTCCTCTCGCGGCACCGCAACGTGCTCGCCTGGGTGAACGGCCACGTCCACAAGAACATCATCACCCCGCACGCGGCCTCCGGCGGCCGCTCCTTCTGGGAGATCTCCACCGCCTCGCACATCGACCACCCCCAGCTCGCCCGCGTCATCGAGCTGGCCGACAACAAGGACGGCACGCTCTCCGTCTTCACCACCCTCATCGAGTCCGCGGCCCCGCACCGCACCGACTTCGCGGACCTCTCGCAGACCGGCCTCGCCGCCCTCTACCGCGAGCTGTCCTTCAACGCCCCCGGCGCCAGCAAGACGTTCGGGGGCAAGGCGGCCGACCGGAACACCGAGCTGGTGCTGAAGAAGGGCTGATATTCACTCAACCGGTGTACACCGGGGCAACCTTCGCACAACGTCCGCGGGTCCCTCCCCCCGACCGCACCGGCACACCACAGGTTGGGGAAGACATGCGCGCACGCACAGCTCTGGTGGGCGGCACCGCCCTGCTCCTCGCGGCGGCCCTCGCGGGACCGGCCGCCGCGGCCGGCCCCGCACCGCACGAACGCACCCGCGAGGCCGTCGAGGCGGCGGTCGAGGCCGGCGCCCCCGGCGCGACCGTCACCGCGCGGGACGGCCACGGCGTCTGGTCCGCCACCGCGGGCGTGGGCGACACCCGCACGGACGAGCCGCGCTCGCCCGCCGACCGCTTCCGCGTCGCCACAATCACCAAGACCTTCGTCGCCACCGTCCTGCTCCAGCTGGAGGCGGAGGACCGTCTCTCGCTCGACGACCCGGTGGACCGGTGGCTGCCCGGCGTGGTCAGCGGCCACGGCAACGACGGCCGCCGGATCACCGTCCGGCAGCTGCTGAACCACACCAGCGGCATCCACGACTACCTCGCCGACCCCGGCTTCGCCGCCGCCTACTTCACCAAGGACGGCTTCTTCCGGCACCGCTACGACACCCTCACCCCCCGGTACCTGGTGGACCTCGCCGTGCGGCACGCGCCGGACTTCGAGCCGGGCACCTCCTGGCGGTACTCCAACACCAACTACGTCCTCGCCGGGATGGTGATCGAGAAGGTGACGGGCCGGTCGTACGCCACCGAGATCGACCGCCGGATCATCGGCCCGCTGCGCCTGCGGGCGACCTCCGTGCCCGGCACCCGGGTCACCCTGCCGCGGCCGAGCAGCAGGGCGTACTCGACCTTCCAGGTTCCCGGCGGCCCGGCGTACGACGTCACGGACCTCAACCCGTCCATGGCCTCCTCCGCCGGAGAGATGATCTCGGACTCCGCCGACCTGTCCCGCTTCTACGGCGCCCTGCTCGGCGGCGAGCTGCTCCCGGCCCGGCAGCTGACGGAGATGGAGACCACCGTGGCCACGCAGGCCGACGCCCCGCACGTCCGGTACGGACTCGGCCTCATGAACACCCGGCTGAGCTGCGGCGTCCGTGTCTGGGGCCACGACGGCGGCATCCACGGCTCGGTGTCCGAGGCGGCGTCGACGGCGGACGGCCGGCACTCCCTGGCGGTCAACTTCAACGGGGACTGGGCCGGGGACACGGTGGACGTGCTGGAGAAGGAGTTCTGTTAGCCAACGTTTCGTCCGCGTAGCTCCGCGTTAACGCGCCCGCCATGTCCGTACCGCCTCATATCGGCTAACCCGCTGTTCACGGGGATGGCTCGATTCATGTGCAAGGCGGGTGGTCGTGTGCGCGCGAGGCACGGACTGCGTGTGCTGTCGGTCTACGAGGGCTTCTTCTCCGGAGGGGCCCGGATCGTGCACTCCGACGTCGTTCTGGGACTGGCCGAGGGCGGCCAGTCCCACCAGGTACTCAGCATCCACGGCGAGGTCCACCGCGAGGCCACCCGGCAGCGCATGGAGGACGACGCCTGCTACCGGGCCCTGACCGCGGGCGGGGTCGGCGTCACCTCGCTCGGGCGTTCCGCGGGGCTGGTGGACGGCACGGTCGCGGCGAACGTTTTCAGCGGGCCCGAGCTGGCCGAAACCGCGCGGTCCATGGCCGCGGCGGACGTGATCCTGTCGCTGAAGGAGCAGCCGCTGGCGCTGCTGAACCAGGCCGGGCTGCCCCGCCGCCCGGTCGTGGTCTGCCTGCACCGCTCCGACCCGGAGAACCAGGGTCCGGCGCTGGCCGAGCTGAGGGCCGCGATCGCCGACGGCACCGTGGTGGCCTGCGTGTGCTGCGCCGAGTCCACGCGGGACGCCTACGCGGCGGCCGGCATCCCGCGCGAGCTGCTGCACGTCATCCCCAACGGGGTGGACCTGCTCCGCTTCCGCCCGGACCCGGCCGCCCGGACGGCGTTCCGCGCCGCCCTGGACATCCCGGCCCCGGCACCGGTGACCGTCTTCGCGGCCCGCTACGCCGCGATGAAGAACGTCCCGCTGTTCCTGCGCGCCGCCCGCGCCTGGCTCGCCCGCGAGCCCGAGGGGCACGTCCTGATGTGCGGTGCGGGCATGACGGACACCAACCCGGCGCTGTGGGCCGACCTCGAGGTCGCGTTCGGCACGGACCGGCACCTCGCGCAGCGGGTGCGGCTGCTCGGCGTGCGCCGGGACATGGAGACCGTGTACGCCGCCTCCGACGTCGTCGCCCTCACCTCCGCCTCCGGGGAGGCGGCGCCGCTGTGCCTGATCGAGGGCATGATGTGCGGCGCGGTCCCGGTCACCACGGACGTGGGCGACAGCGCGCGGATCGTCCGGGGCCACGGGTTCGTGACCCCGCAGGACCCCGAGGCCATCGCGTCGGCCTGGTCGGCGGCGGTCGCCGACCGCGCCGCACTGGCCCCGGCGCTGTTGGCGAGCCGCGAACGCTTCAGCCGCACGCGCATGATCGCGGCGTACGCGGCCCTGCTCGACGGCGTGCACACGGCGGCCTCGCGGCTGCCCGAGCCGCTGTAGCGGGTCACGACACCCGGCTGAGCACCGGGAGGTAGCCGAGGGACTGTCCCGGTGCCGTCGGGTGGTAGGACTCGGTGATCGCCAGCACGTCGACCCCGTGCAGCCACGGCCGCGACGAGCAGATCTCGTGCCCGGCGAAGGCGGCGGTGACGTCGGCGAAGACGAACCCGTGGGCGGTGGCGCGCCGGGCGATCACGGCGTTGAGGTGGTCCACGGCGTCGTTCAGCGTGGCGCGTTCGCCGTCCGGCAGGCCCAGCGCGCAGGCGCCCTGGAGGTGGTACAGGTGCGGGTAGCCGAGCACCACGACCCGGGCGGCGGGGGCCCGGTCCCGGATGGCCGAGTAGAGCCGGTCGAGGCTGCTCGCGAGGGACCCGTCCATCGTGGTGCGGGCCCGGGAGACGGCGGACAGGCACCCGTCCGTACCGCCCAGCGCGCACTTCGCGATGACGGAGACGAAGCCGGTGTCGCTGCCGCCGACGGTGAGCGTGACCAGCCCGGTGCGGGGGCTGAGGTGGCCGAGCTGGTCGGCCAGGACGTCGTCGGCGCCGGCGCCGTTGCACGCGGCGAAGGTGAAGGAGGCCGGCGCGTGGGCCTCGGCCCACAGCACGGGAAAGGCCCGGCTGCTGCGCTTGCACTCCTTGCCGGAGTCCAGGTAGTCGCCGGCTCCGGCACCGGAGGAGTAGGAGTCGCCGAGGGCCACGTAGCCACCGGTCACGGTGCGCGGCGCCACCTGTGCCGTCGCGGGGTCGGCGAACGCGCACGCGGCCGCGAGGAGGAGGGAGCACGCGCCTGCCGCTATTCGGGGGTGTCTCATGACTCTCCTCTACCGTGGCCCGCCCCCGCCCCGCCCGCCCTGCTCGTCCGTTGCGGTGACGCCTCACCCGTACGGCGCAGGAAAACTGGAGGAGCGGGCGGCCCCCGCTAGCGGGGCAGCACCACGACGTACGCCGCCGGGTCCCGGTCCCCGGACGCCATCAGCGCCGTCCGCACCACTGCGGCCTGCTGCTCCAGGGAGTCCCGCAGCTTCCTCGGCGTGATGTACACGACCGTGATGCCGAGGCGTTCGAGGTGCTCGCGCTTGCGGGCGTACTCGGACCACAGCGCGTCGTCCTCCTGCCCCTGGCCCTGGCGACGGCCCTGCCGGGGCGCGCGGGTGTCGAGTTCGACGGCGACGGCCTGGCCCGGCCAGTAGGCGTCCAGGCCGCCCAGGTGCGGGCCGCCGGGCAGGCGCAGGTCCACGTTCCAGACCGGGTCGGGCAGGCCGTACTCGCGGACCATCCGGTACAGGCGGTCCTCGGCGATCGAGCGGCCCTCCGCGAGCAGCGCGTCCACGGCGTCCACCACGTGCGGGCGGTTCAGCAGCTTGGCGAGGGTCAGCTCCCGGACGACCGCCGCGGGTTCGCAGTGACCGCCGCGCACCGCCTCGGTCAGCAGCCGCCGTACCGCCTCCGCGTCCGTCAGCTCCGCCACCGCGTCCGCCAGCGCCCGGGGCACCGGCGCCACCGGCAGACCGGTCACCGTCTGCGGGACGGGCAGGTCGGAGGTGCGCAGGACGCGGACGTAGCGCGCGGAGCGCAGCCGGCGCTGGCGCGGGACCAGGACGTCCACGTGGTCCAGGGCGGTCAGCGCCGGGGTGGACGAGAAGCCGTGCAGGGTCAGCGCCGCCAGTCCGGTGAGCACCGCCTCCTGGTACTGCGGCCGGTGCGGGCTCCCGGCCGTCGGCTGGACCGGGACGCCCGGCTCCGTCGCGCGGGCCGCGTACAGCAGGGCCCCGTGCAGCCGCTCCTCGCCGGTGGGCGGGCCGGGGTGCAGCAGGATCACGTGCGGGAGGAGCTCCCGCCAGGGGCCGCCGGGCCGGCACTGCTCGGTCTGCTCGGCCGTCGGCACGCCGTGGGCGCGCAGCTGGGCGGCCGTCAGGACGCGGCGGTGGACGTCGGAGAGGTGACGCAGGGGGCGGGGGGAGAGCGGGGTGTTGTGGGTCATGGCCTCGGCATTCCCGCGCCCGGTGCGGGCTGTAACCGCTGTTACACGCCCGTCGAGAAATGCGGACAAGACGGGACTAAAGGTCAGGTGTTCGGATGCCGAGTAGGGAAGCAAAACCCCTGGTCCGATCGGGTGTGGACCAGGGGTTACGGCTGTGTTTGCCCGAATTTCGTAACGGTCACCGGCCGGGCAGGCTCAGGCCAATGCTCACCGGCCGGCCGCGGCGTCGCACTCCTGCGCGCGCAGCGCCCGCGCCAGGTCGTCGCGCGCCTCCAGCACCAGCCGGCGCAGCGCCGGCGCCGCGTCCCGGTGCGCCTCCAGCCACGCGTCCGTCGCGTCCAGCGTCTCCGGCCGGTCCTGGTACGCCGGGAACAGACCCCGCACCACGTCCATGCCGATCTGGATCGACCGCTCCCGCCACACCCGCTCGACCGCCGCGAAGTACAGCTGCGCGTACGGTGCCGTCAGCTCCCGCTGCGAGGGCTGCTGGAAGCCCGAGATGGTCGCCTCCACCAGCGCGTTCGACAGCGCGTCGGACTCCACCACCTGCGCCCACGCCTGCGCCTTGACCGACGCCGAGGGCCGCGCGGCCAGACAGCGCACCTGGTGCCGCTTGCCGGACGCCGTGTCGTCCCGGGCCAGCTCCGCCGCCAGCACCGACTCGTCCGCCGCCCCGTGCGCGGCCAGCGGCTCCAGGAACGCCCAGCGCAGCTCCTGGTCCACCTCCAGCCCCTCGATCTCGACCGTGCCGTCCAGCAGGTCCGTCAGCAGCCTCAGGTCCGGCTCGGCGGACGCCACCGACGCGAAGAACCGCGCCCACGCGAGCTGGTGCTCGCTGCCCGGCTCCGCCTCCCGCAGCTCCCGCAGCGCCCCCTCGGCCAGCAGCTCCCCGCCGGTCTCCCGCCACTCCGGCGCCGCGTAGTGGGTCAGCGCGGCGTTCGCCCAGGCGTGCAGCATCTGGAGCACCCCGATGTCGGACTCGCGGCCCGCGAAGCGCAGCACCAGTTCGATGAAGTCCCGCGCCGGCAGCAGGGCGTCCCGGGTCAGGTTCCACAGCGCCGACCAGCACAGCGCGCGGGCCAGCGGATCGGTGAGCGCGCCCAGGTGCGTCCGCAGCGTCGTCAGCGAGGTCTCGTCGAACCGGACCTTGCAGTAGGTCAGGTCGTCGTCGTTGACGAGCACCAGCTCCGGCGCCTCGGTGCCCGCCAGCTCCGCCACGACGGTGCGCGGCTCGTGCACGTCCGTCTCCACGCGCGCGTACCGCTCCAGCGTGCCCCCGGGCGTACGCCGGTACAGGCCCACCGCGATCCGGTGCGGGCGCAGCTCCGGGTGCGACTCCGGGGCCTCCTGGAGGATCGCCAGCTCGGCGATCCGGCCGCCCTCGGTGTCCAGCAGCACCTGCGGGGTCAGCGTGTTGACCCCGGCCGTCTGGAGCCACGAGGCCGCCCACGCCGTCATGTCCCGGCCGCTGGTCTCCGCGAGCACCGACAGCAGGTCGCCGAGGCGCGTGTTGCCGTAGGCGTTCCGCTTGAAGTAGCGCCGGGAGCCCTCCAGGAACGCGTCCTGGCCGACGTACGCCACCAGCTGCTTGAGCACCGAGGCGCCCTTGGCGTAGGTGATGCCGTCGAAGTTCAGCTTGGCGTCCTCCAGGTCGCGGATGTCCGCCGTGATCGGGTGCGTGGACGGCAGCTGGTCGGCGCGGTACGCCCAGGCCTTGCGGCGGTTGGCGAAGGTGGTCCACGCGTCCTTGAAGCGGGTCGCGCCCACGTTGGCGAACGTGCCCATGAAGTCCGCGAAGGACTCCTTCAGCCACAGGTCGTCCCACCACTCCATGGTGACCAGGTCGCCGAACCACATGTGCGCCATCTCGTGCAGGATGACGTTGGCCCGCGCCTCGTACGACGCCTGCGTCACCTTGCCGCGGAAGATGTACTCCTCGCGGAAGGTCACCAGGCCCGGGTTCTCCATCGCGCCCAGGTTGTACTCCGGCACGAACGCCTGGTCGTACTTCCCGAACGGGTACGGGTAGTCGAAGTGGTCGTGGAAGAAGTCCAGGCCCTGCTTGGTCACCAGGAACACGTCGTCCGCGTCGAAGTGCGGCGCCAGGCCCTTGCGGCACATCGCGCCGAGCGGGATCTCCAGCTTCGTGCCGTCCTCGAAGGTCCGGGTGTAGGAGTCCGTCACGTAGTGGTACGGGCCCGCCACCACGCACGTGATGTACGTCGAGATCGGCTTCGTCTCCGCGAACCGCCAGACCCCGTCGGCGAGTTCACCTGCGCCGTTGCTCCACACCGTCCAGCCCTCCGGCGCCCGCACCTCGAAGCGGTACGGCGCCTTCAGGTCCGGCTGCTCGAAGTTCGCGAACACCCGGCGGGCGTCGGCCGGCTCGTACTGCGTGTACAGGTACACCTCGCCGTCCTCGGGGTCGACGAAGCGGTGCAGGCCCTCGCCGGTGCGGGAGTAGGCGCACTGGGCGTCCACCACCAGCTCGTTCTCCGCGGCCAGGTCCTCCAGCAGGATCCGGGAGCCGTCGAACACCTCGCCCGGGTCCAGGTCCCGCCCGTTGAGCGACACGGACGTCACGCCCGGCGCGACCAGGTCGGCGAAGCTGGACGCCCCCGGCTCGTTGCAGCGGAAGCGGATGGTGGTCACCGAGCGGAACGTGCGCGGCTCGCCGCCCGCCTCGCCGACGGCGGACCGCAGGTCCAGGGACACCTCGTAGCCGTCGACGGACAGCAGGGCGGCCCGCTCCCGGGCCTCGTCGCGGGACAGATTCTCACCGGGCACGGACGGCACTCCCTCGTGATCGCGTGTATGGCGGCCGAACAGCACCGATCCTGCCATGTGCTCCTGACAGCGGTGACGGGGAATGGCACAGCCGGCGGCCGCGTTTCCACGGAAAAGGCGTTCCCCACGAGGAGAGACATGTCGGACAAGACCCCCGTCGACTTCTGGTTCGACCCGCTGTGCCCCTGGGCCTGGATGACCTCCCGCTGGGTGCTGGAGGTGGAGAAGGTACGGGACATCGAGGTCCGCTGGCATGTGATGAGCCTCGCCGTGCTCAACGAGAACCGGCTCGACGAGCTGCCCGAGGAGTACCGCGAGATGCTCGCGACCAAGGCGTGGGGACCGGTCCGCGTCGTCATCGCGGCCCAGCAGGAGCACGGCGCGGAGGTGCTCGGCGACCTCTACACCGCGCTCGGCACCCGCATCCACAACCAGGGCGAGGGTCCGGAGAAGCCGGCCGTGGCCGCCGCGCTGAAGGACGTCGGGCTGCCCGAGTCCCTCATGGACCACTGGGACTCCACCCCGTACGAGCCCGAGCTGCGCGCCTCCCACAAGGAGGGCATCGAGAAGGTCGGCCAGGACGTCGGCACCCCGGTCATCGCGGTGCCCGGCCCCGACGGCGAGCAGATCGCCTTCTTCGGCCCGGTCGTCACCCCCGCCCCCAAGGGCGAGGAGGCGGCCCGCCTGTGGGACGGCACGATCGCCGTGGCCTCGGTCCCGGGCTTCTACGAGATCAAGCGGACCCGCACCAAGGGCCCGGACTTCAGCAACCTGTGACCCTCTGCGCCGCGCAGGCGAAGACCCCCGTGAGTCACGTCCTCACGGGGGTCTTCTCCCATCCGCCCGCCGCCGTGAAGGGTGAGAAGACGATCACGAGGCGGGACGTTCTCAGGGCGCCAGGAGCAGCACGTTCGCGCGGGACTTCGCCGCCGCGTAGCGCTTCGCGACGTCCTGCCAGTCGACCACCTGCCACATGGCCTCGATGAAGTCGACCTTCTGGTTCCTGTACTGGAGGTAGAAGGCGTGCTCCCAGGCGTCGAAGACCAGGATCGGGGTGGAGCCCTGGCCGACGTTGCCCTGGTGGTCGTAGACCTGCTCCACGACCAGCCGCCCGCTCAGCGGCTCGTGGGCGAGGACGCCCCAGCCGGAGCCCTGGGTGGTCGCGGCGGCCTTGGACAGCTGGGTCTTGAACGCGGCGAAGGAGCCGAAGGACTCCCTGATCGCCTCGGCCAGCTCGCCCACGCCGTCGGCGGCCAGCGGCTCGCCGCCGCCGTCCTTCGGGCCCGTCATGTTCTGCCAGTAGATCGAGTGCAGGATGTGCCCGGACAGGTGGAACGCCAGGTTCTTCTCCAGGCCGTTGACCGAGCCCCACGACTCCTTGTCCCGCGCCTCGGCGAGCTGCTCCAGCGTGTCGTTCGCGCCCTTCACGTAGGCCGCGTGGTGCTTGTCGTGGTGCAGCTCGATGATCTCGGGACTGATCACGGGAGCGAGCGCCGCGTAGTCGTAGGGCAGGTCGGGCAGCGTGTAGACGGGCATGGGTGATCCCCTCCGGAACCTTATTGCAAGTATCTTGCAACTACACGCTAGCAACAACAACTCCGGGGCAACAGAAAGGCCCCCACGTGTCGCACGTGGGGGCCTCCCGCGGGATGCGGCGGTCAGCGCCCGGCCCGCGCCCGCTGCCGGGCGTACCCCACCGCCGCCAGGACCAGCGTCATGCCGCCCGTCGAGTACAGCTGGACCCGGGTGTCCGGCTCGCGGGCCATCAAGGCGAAGATCGCGACCATCCCGGCCAGCGCGACCCAGGTCAGCCACGGGAAGCCCCACATGCGCACGACCAGCCTCCCGGGGGCCTCGCGTTCGATGCGGCGGCGGAGCAGCAGCTGGGAGACCGCTATGAAGATCCAGACGACCAGGATGACCGCGCCGATCATGTTCAGCAGCCAGGGGAAGACGTCGTCCGGGCGCCAGTAGCTGAGCAGCACGCACACGAAGCCGAAGAAGCAGGAGGTCAGGACCGCGGCGCGCGGGACCCCGCCGGACAGCCGGGCCAGCGCCTTCGGACCCTGGCCGCGCTCGACCAGCGAGTAGGCGATGCGCGAGGAGCCGTAGATGTTGGCGTTCATCGCGGACAGCAGGGCGACCAGGACGACCACGTTCATCAGCTGGCCCGCCCCGGGGATGCCCAGGTGGTCCAGGGTGGCGACGTACGGGCCCTTCGCCACGACCTCCTCGGAGTCCCAGGGGACCAGGGTGACGACGACCGCCATCGAACCGATGTAGAAGAGGGCGATCCGCCACATCGCCGTGCGGACGGCGGAGGCGACACCGCGCACCGGGTCCTCCGACTCGGCCGCCGCGATGGTGACCGTCTCCAGGCCGCCGTACGCGAAGACCGAGGCGAGCAGGCCGACCAGCAGGCCCTCGCTGCCGTGCGGCAGGAAGTCGGTCAGGTGCGACGCGCCGGGGGAGTCGGTGCCGGGCAGCACGCCCGCGACGGCCAGCACGCCCAGCACCAGGAACAGGCTGATCGCGCCCACCTTCAGCGCGGCGAACCAGAACTCGAACTCGCCGAAGTTCTTCACGGCGGCCAGGTTCGCCCCGCAGAAGACGACCATGAACAGCGCGACCCACATCCACTGCGGGGTGCCCGGCAGCCAGCCCTGGACGATCTTCGCGGCGCCGATGCCCTCCAGGCCCACCGCCGTGCAGAGCAGGACCCAGAAGGACCAGCCCGCGGCGAAGCCCGCCCACGGGCCGATCGCCCGCTCGGCGTGCGCCGAGAAGGAGCCCGAGGACGGGTGGGCGGCCGACATCTCGCCGAGCATCCGCATCACCAGCATCACCAGGACGCCGGAGAGGGCGTAGGCGACCACGATGGACGGGCCGGCGGCGGCGATGCCCGCGCCGGAGCCGACGAAGAGGCCCGCGCCGATCACCCCGCCCAGGGCGATCATCGACAGGTGGCGCTGCTTGAGGCCGTGGGAGAGGGAGGCGTCCGTCCGCTGTTGCGGCGGTGTCCCGGTGGTCGTGCTGCTGGGCATGGAGGGCGGCTCTCCCCGTGCGGTAGGCGGGCAAAAACCCCGCCAGTCTGGGCGGCCCGTCCGCTCACACGACAGGGCCGCCCAGTATCCGGACACCCGGGGTACACAGGGTGAATCTACGGTTACGCGGCCACCGGGGTGTAGTGCGACGCGTCGCCCTCGATCGAGTAGCTCTCCTTGCCCTCGATGCCGACCGGGACGTCACCGGCGACGGTCACCCGGTGCAGGCGGCGCGGCAGACCGTCGTAGTTGTCGATGGCGTAGTGCTGGGTGATGCGGTTGTCGAAGAGGACCAGCTGGCGCTCCGACCAGCGGTGGCGCAGCACGTTCTCCGGACGGGTGACGTACCCCTGGAGCAGGTCCAGGACCTTGCGGGACTCGCCCGCCGACAGGCCGACGATCCGCTGCGCGAACCCGCCGATGAACAGCCCGCGCTCCCCGGTCAGCGGGTGCACCCGGACCACCGGGTGCGCGGTGCGGTACTTGATGGAGGTGAACCGGGCGCGCTGGGCCGCCCGCTCCTCGTCGATCTCCTCGTCCGGCACCGCGTAGTCGTAGTCGTTGGTGTGCTCCGCCCACAGGGTGTCGGCCAGGCGGCGCAGCGGCTCGGGCAGGTCGCGGTAGGCCGCCGCCGCGTTCGCGATCAGCGTCTCGCCGCCGTACGGCGGCACGGTGAGCGAACGCAGCGTGCTGGCCTGCGGCGGGTTCAGGACGAACGTGACGTCCGTGTGCCAGTGGTTGGCGCGGCCCCGCTCGCTGTCGACCGGCAGCACGTTCGGGGCGCCGTCGACCGCGCCGACCGTCGGGTGCGCCGTGGTCAGCTCGCCGAAGTGGCGGGCGAAGGCCTGCTGGCCGGCGTCGTCCAGGTCGCCGGCGTCGAAGACGAGCGCCTTGTGGACGCCCAGGGCCTCACGGATCGCGGTGACCTCCTGCGGGGCGAGCGGCCGGGTGATGTCGACGCCGGAGACGCGCGCGCCGATCCGGGCGGTGACCTTGGTGATCTCGATGGACATCGGGGTTCTCCTCAGCTGACGGCGGGGGTCAGGTACTGGTTGGCGGGGCGGGGGAGGCCGTAGCGCTCCCGGAGGGTCTGCCGGGGCCCGTACTCGGTGCGGAACAGACCGCGGGCGCGCAGGCGCGGTACGACGTGCTCGACGAAGGCGTCCAGGCCGGAGGGCAGCACGGCCGGCATGATGTTGAAACCGTCGGCGGCGCCCCGCGTGAACCACGTCTCGATCCGGTCCGCGACCTGCTCCGGCGTCCCGGCGAACGTGAGGTGCCCGCGCCCGCCGCCGAGCCGGCCGATCAACTGCCGGACGGTGAGCCGGTCGCGCCGGGCCAACTCCACGACGAGCGTGTAGCGGCTCTTGGCGCCCTCGATGGCGGACTCGGGCGGCAGGTCGCCGGGCAGCGGACCGTCCAGCTCCAGCGTGCCCGCCGGCAGACGCAGCAGGTTCTCCAGGCGGTCCACGCCGTGCTCGTACACGATGTGGTCCTCCAGCAGCCGTTCGGCGGCCCGCGCCTCGGCCTCCGTGGACCCGAGCACCGGGACGATCCCGGGCAGCACCTTCAAGTGCGCGGGGTCCCGGCCGGCCCGGGCGGCCCGGGACTTCAGGTCGGCGTAGAAGTCCTGGGCACCGGCGAGGGTCTGCTGGGCGGTGAACACGGCCTCGGCGTACCGGGCGGCGAAGGCCCTGCCGTCCTCCGAGGAGCCGGCCTGGACCAGCAGCGGGTAGCCCTGCGGGGTGCGCGGCACGTTGAGCGGGCCGGCGACGCCGAAGTACGTCCCCCGGTGCCGGGGCGGATGGATCTTGCTGTCGTCGCCCCAGACGCCGGCCGCCTTGTCGGCCACGATCGCGTCGTCCTCCCAGCTGTCCCACAGCTTGAGGGCCACGTCCAGGAACTCGGCGGCGCGCGCGTACCGCTCCGCGTGCGGGGGCTCGTCGGCGAGCCCGAAGTTGCGGGCGGCCTCCTTGCCGGCGGTGGTGACGATGTTCCAGCCGGCCCGGCCGCCGCTGACGATGTCCAGCGAGGCGAACCTGCGGGCCAGGTTGTAGGGGGAGTTGTAGGAGGTGGACGCGGTGGCGATCAGGCCGATGTGCTCGGTGGCCGTCGCCAGCGCGGTCAGCAGGGTGAGCGGTTCCAGCGCGCCGGCCGGCCGCTGGGCGAGGTTGCTCCACAGCTGGGGGCCGTCGGCGAGGAAGAGCGAGTCGAAGGTGCCGCGTTCGGCGATCCGGGCGAGCCGCACGTAGTGGCTCAGCTCCACGTGGGCGTACGGGTCGCTCTCGGGCAGCCGCCAGGACGCCTCGTGGTGCCCGGTGTTCATCAGGAACGCGTTCAGGTGGAGCTGTCTTCCGGTCACCGGTGGTCCTCCGTGACGCCGAGGGCGGCCAGCAGCCGCTCGCGGTACTCGCCCAGCAGCGGCTCGCGGTACGAGCGCGGGTGGGGACGGTCGATGGTCAGGTCGAGGCCGATGCGGCCCCGGTCCAGGACGAGGACCCGGTCGGCGAGCACGATCGCCTCGTCCACGTCGTGGGTGACGAGCAGGACGGACGGCCGGTGGCGCGTCCACAGCTCGCGCAGCAGGTGGTGCATCCTGATCCGGGTGAGCGCGTCCAGCGCCCCGAACGGCTCGTCCGCCAGCAGCAGTTCCGGCTCGCGGACCAGGGAGCGGGCCAGCGCGGCCCGCTGCGCCTCGCCGCCCGACAGCTCGCCCGGCCAGGCCCGCTCCCGTCCCGCGAGGCCGACCTCCGCCAGCGCGGCCCGGCCGCGCTCCCCGGAGTCCTTGCCGTCCAGGCCGAGCAGGACGTTGTCCAGCACCCGCCGCCAGGGCAGCAGCCGCGAGTCCTGGAAGACGACCGACACCCGCTCGGGCGCGGTCAGCTGCCCACCGCCGGCCACTCCGTGGTCCAGGCCGGCGATGGCCCGCAGCAGGGTCGACTTGCCGGAACCGCTGTGCCCGAGCAGGGCCGTGAACTGTCCGGCGGGCAGGTCGAGGTCGATGCCCTCGAGGACGGTACGGCCCGCGAACGACCGGGTCAGGCCGCGCAGCCGCACGGCGGGCCGGGTCAGTTGCTCAGTGTGCGGCGCCATGACAGCACCCTCCGTTCGATCAGACGGACCACGCTGTCGGAGACCAGGCCGAAGACGCCGTAGATCAGCAGGCCGACCAGGATGACGTCGGACTGGCCGTAGTTCTGCGCCTGGAACATCAGGTAGCCGAGCCCGCTGGTGGCGTTGATCTGCTCCAGGACCACCAGTCCCAGCCAGGAGCCGGTGACACCGAGCCGGAGTCCCACGAAGAATCCGGGCAGCGCGCCGGGGATCACCACCTGGCGGACGAAGGCGAGCCGTGACAGGCCCTGCACCTCGGCGAGTTCGACGAAGCGGCTGTCGATGCCGGACAGCGCGGCGTGCGTGTTCAGGTAGACCGGGACGTAGACGACGATCGCGATGATGGCGATCTTGAACGTCTCGCCGATGCCCAGCCAGAGGATGAACAGCGGGATCAGACCGAGGGTGGGGATCGCCCGGTTGAGCTGCACGGTCCCGTCGATCAGCGCCTCCCCGGCCCGGCTCAGACCGGAGGCGAGGGCGAGCAGCACCCCGGCGCTCAGGCCGATCGCGAAGCCGTAGCCGGCCCGCTCCAGGGAGGTCAGCACGTCGGTGGGCAGGGTGCCGTCGGTCCACAGGTGGCCGGCGGTGCGCAGAACGGTCCAGGGCGCCGGGATCGCCCCCGTGTCCAGCGTTCCGGCGGCCGAGGCGGCGGCCCACGCGGCGAGCAGCACCAGCGGGCCGATGAGCCGGGCGGCGGGCAGCCGGCGTCCGGGGGAGAGCCGGCGGCGCCGGCGGACCTGGGGGAGGTCCCCGGCGTCGGTCCGGGGAACGGCGGTCGTCGTGGTCACGGCGGTCACCTCCGGTACTCCTCGGGCACGGCCTTGGCGGCGAGGGACTCGAAGCGGTGGTCGAACAGCGAGGACACGTCGAACTTCTTCACGAAGCCGCCCTCGGCGAGCAGGTCGGCGGTCTCCTGCTCCCACTTGACCGCCTCGTCCCAGCTGGGCGGGAACAGCGGCTTGTTGGCCAGGGCGGTGATGCCCCGCGCCTGCGCGAGGGTCAGGTTCTGCGTCTTGACGTAGAACTCCTCGTTCCAGACGTCCGGGTGCTCGTACTGCCACACCTGGCCCTTGGCCCACTGCGGGATGTAGGCGGCGATCGCGGCGGCCTTCGCCGGGTCGTCCAGCACGGACCGCGGCGCCCACAGCAGGTTGAGCAGGTCGACGACGTCGGTGGGGATGGAGCGGGCGCCCTTGGACGCGTACTGCTTCAGGTAGGCGGGCGCCTGGTTGATGGCGAGCGGGGCCACGTCCACCTGCCCGGACTGCAGGGCGGTGAGGAACTGGTTGCTCGTCAGCGGGACCAGCTTCACCTCGTCGTAGCCGAGGCCCGCCTGCTTCAGCGCCCGCAGCAGCACGACACCCTGGGCCTGCCCCTGCGAGAAGGCGAGCTTTTTGCCCTTGAAGTCCCCGACCGCGTGGATGTCGCTGCCGGGCCTGGTGGCGAAGAGGTAGTTGGGCTTGCGGGTGATGTCGATCGCCACGATCTTCGCGTCGAAGCCCTGGTAGTGGGCCTGGATCGGCGGGATGCCCGCGTTGTTGGCCAGGTCCAGGGAACGGGCGCGGAACGCGTTGATCACGTCCGGGCCCGCGCCGATGTTCAGCCAGTCGGCCACCTTGAACGGCAGTCCGGGCAGCTTCGCCAGCCTGAACTGGAGTTGCTGCTGGCCCAGGTAGGAGGCGATCTTCAGACTCGTGCCGGCCGGGACCTTGTCGGCGAGCGGCTCGGTGGCGGCACCACGGGTGTCGGCGGCGGCGTTGCCGTGCGCGCAGCCGGACAGCCCGGCGACGGCGGCGGACGCGCCGAACACGGAGGTGAGAAAGGCACGACGGTGCATGGGAGGACTCCCAGGAGAAAAAGAAGAGAAAAGCAGGAGGAATTCCGGGAGAAGCAGGCCGGAGGAAGAGGACTCACGCAGCGGGAAACACGCGCTTCATGCGCGGCAACATGTCAGCAACAGAGGGTGCGACAGCTCGTGAGAGGGCTCATGACCAGGATGTTCCCGGCCATGCTCGACCCGTGTCAACATTCCGAGTTTCTGAATTAAATACCCTCAGGTGACGCACCCAGCGGATCCCGGAACAGCGCGTCCAGTACGACGGACCCGCCCGCCACCGCCAGCACGGAATCCGGGAAACTCGTCGGGAGGACGGCGGCGGATCGCTCCGTGCCGACCGCGTCCCGGAGCGCCTCGAGGCATCCCTCGACATGGATGACACCCACCTCGGTGACGACGACCGTCTCCGGGTTCAGCACGTCCAGCAGCAGCCCGGCCGCCCGCCCCGTCGCCCGCGCCCGCTCCACCAGCAGCCGCCGGGCCACCGGGTCCCCGGCCGCCGCCGCGGCCACCACACGCATCGGGTTGGCCGGATCGGCCACCCCGGCCGCCCGCGCCCGCCGGCACAACGTCCGCTCGCCCAGCTCCACCTGGAGGCAGCCGGTACGGCCGCACGCGCACGGCTCGGTGCCGCCCGGCACCGGCAGGTGGGCGATCGCGCCGGCCGCGGACCGGGGGCCGTAGTGCACCTCGTCATGGGTGGCGAAGGCGGCGTCGACCACGTTGCCCACGAACAGGTGCAGCACGCTCCGGCTGCCCCGGGCCCGTCCGAACAGCCGCTCCCCGTGCACCAGCGCCCGCGCGTGCCCGTCCACCCGGACCGGCAGCCCGGTGCGGGCGCGCAGCAGCTCCCGCACCGGCACGTCCCGCCAGCCCAGCAGCTCGTGCTCGACCACGGTGCCCGTCTCCCGGTCCACCCAGCCGCCGACCGCCAGCCCGACCCCGAGCGGGCGCCGGCCCGGCATCCTGGCCAGCAGCCCCGCGAGCCCCTCGGCGGCCCGCGCCACCACCCAGGCCGGGTCGGTCCGTTCGTGCCGCAGCTCCCGCCGGGCCACCACGCGGCCCCGCAGGTCCAGCAGCGCCACCGTGGTGTACGGCACGGCCACGTGCACGCCGGCGACCAGGAAGCGGGTGTCGTCGAGGTCGACGGGCACGTGCGGCCGGCCGACCCCGTTCGAGCGGCGGGGCGCGGCCGACTCCCGGATCAGGCCCCGCTCGGCGAGCCGGGCGCAGTGCTCGGTCACCGACGCCGGGGACAGCCCGGTCAGCCGGGCGATGGTGCTGCGCGCCACCGGGCCGTGCTCCAGCACGGAACGCAGCACGACGCTGGCGCTGGTGCGCCGCCGGTCGCTGTCGGCGGCACGCGGCACGGGCGAGGGCAGGGCGGGAACGGCGGTACGGGGCATGGAGGACCGTCCTCGGGAGCGGGGCCGACACGTCTCGGAGGCTCGGAGGGGGTGAGGCGTGCCGGACGGCCCGCCCCTATCCCGGACGGCGACAGGTGGCCGTGCCCTGGCGTCGCAGGTCGACATAGCGACGCGAGGTGAGGTAGCGGGCCTGGGCAACCATGGCTGCAGGGTAGGGCAGGGAGAAGGACTCCGGCCAGACGACCGGCATCCGTTTGGTGAGACCGCACAGTTTCGTCATCACGGGCTTCACGTGAGCGAAACGTCCCTGCCTCCGTGATCAGGGTCACGCCCCGGCCGGTGTAGCCGGCACTCTTTGTCCGGAGCCCACGAAGCTCTCGTTCCGCCCTTTGTCGGGCGCTGACGGTGATCGGCCGCGGCCCGCTCGGATAGCGTCACCCTGTCCCAGCATGTCCCCGTCACCCGCGGAGTCCCCATGAGCACCGCCACCGCCACCGCCCGCCCCGGCGCCGTCCTCGCCGACCTGCTGCCCGCGTCCCGCGTCCGTGACGTCGCCCTCGTCGTCGGCGGCGCGGTGCTCACCGGTCTCGCGGCCCAGCTGTCCGTGCCGGTGCCCGGCTCCCCGGTGCCGGTGACCGGCCAGACCTTCGCCGCGCTGCTCGTCGGCACCACGCTCGGGGCCCGCCGCGGCTTCCTCTCCCTCGCGCTGTACGCGGTCGCCGGTGTGGCGGGCGTGCCGTGGTTCGCGCAGGGCACCTCCGGCGCGGGCATGGTCTCCTTCGGCTACGTGCTCGGCATGCTGCTCGCCTCCGCGCTAGTCGGCGCCCTGGCCCGCCGCGGCGCCGACCGCTCCGCGCTGCGCATGGCCGGCACGATGATCCTCGGCGAGGCCGTCGTCTACGCGGTCGGCGTCCCCTACCTGGCCCTGGCCGCCCACCTGTCCGCGTCCCAGGCCGTCGCGGCCGGCCTCACCCCGTTCCTGATCGGTGACGCCCTCAAGGCCGCCCTGGCGATGGGCGTGCTGCCCACCGCCTGGAAGCTGGCCGGCAAGCGCTGACGCCGCGATTCCTGCGGAAGAGGCCCGCCCGGGTCGAAGGTCTCCTTCACCGGGCGGGCCTCTTCCGCGTCCCGGCGCCGTACACCCCCGCGATCCGGTCGCCCGCGCCGAAGGCCAAGTCGAGCGACCGGCCGGGCGTGCCGTCGGCCGGCGGCGCGCTCACCCGGTCCGGCACGGCCCGCGCCCGCTGACGGTCCCCCGACGGCCGGCACCCGCACCAGGAACCGCCCCTCCCGGTGGGCACCGCGTCCGGCGCCGACCCACACCCACCAGGTCCGCGGCCGCCCCGGCCCGCTCGGCGTCCGGCTCGGGCGCGTCCGAGCAGCGTCCGGTGCAGGTCAGGGTCGGTCCGCGGGCTGGCCCGGCGGAGCGTGCCGTCGGCGGTGACGAGCTCCGGCGACCGCGCGTGGCCGGCCGCGTACCCGGACCCCCGGGCCAGGAAGCCGAGCCCGCCGCCCAGGCGTCCGTGTGCGTCACGGAACGCGGCATGGCCGCACGGCCTGACAGCCTCCGTCAGGTCGTGCGGCCATGTGGTGCGGCCGTGCGGGCCGGATCAGCCGACGGACACCTTGTCGGCCGGGGCCTCGGCGGCGGGGGCCGGGCGGCCGGCCCGGATGCGCTCCTTCACCACGGCGATCACCAGCACGACCGCCGCGACCAGCAGCGACAGCAGCACCGTCTCGCGGCCGTCGTGCTTCGTGTCGGTCAGCATGTAGCCGAGGACGAACACGATCAGCGCGGCCGTCGCCCAGGTCAGGTACGGGTACAGCCACATCCGCACGACCAGCTTCTCCGGCGCCTCGCGCTGGATGATCTTCCGCATCCGCAGCTGGGAGAAGCAGATGACCAGCCACACGAACAGGGCCACCGCTCCGGAGGAGTTGACGAGGAAGAGGAAGATCTTGTCCGGGGACAGGTAGTTGAAGAAGACGGCGACGAAGCCGAACACCACGGACGCGAGGATCGCCGCCATCGGCACGCCGCGGCTGTTGACCCGCGCGAACGCCTTCGGCGCGTCGCCCCGCTGGCCGAGCGAGAAGGCCATGCGGGAGGCCGTGTACAGGCCGGAGTTCAGACAGGACAGCACCGAGGTCAGCACGATGAAGTTCATGATCTGACCGGCGTGCGCGATGCCCAGCGAGTTCAGCGCGGCGACGTAGGAGCCGTCCTTCGCGATGGACGCGTCGTTCCACGGCAGCAGCGAGACCACGATCAGGATCGAGCCCAGGTAGAAGACGCCGATCCGCCAGATGATGCTGTTGGTGGACTTGGTGACCGCGCGCTGCGGGTCCTCGGACTCGCCGGCCGCCAGCGTGGCGATCTCGCTGCCCATGAAGGAGAAGACGACCAGCAGCACACCGGTGAGGATCGAGCCCGGACCGTGCGGCAGGAACCCGCCGTGCGAGGTCAGGTTGCCGAAGCTCGCCTGGTCGGCGTGCACGCCCGGAAGGACGCCGAGGATGGCCAGCAGGCCGACGACGATGAACGCGCCGATCGCCACGACCTTGATGCCGGCGAACCAGAACTCGAACTCGCCGTAGGAGCCGACGGAGACCAGGTTGGTCGCGGTCAGCACGGTCATGACGATGAGCGCCCAGCCCCACTGCGGGACGGCCGGAACCCAGCCTTCGAGGATCTGGGCGCCGGCGGTCGCCTCGACGGCGAGCACGACGACCCAGAAGAACCAGTAGAGCCAGCCGATGGAGAACCCGGCCCAGCGGCCCAGCGCGCGGTCGGCGTGCGCGGAGAACGAACCGGAGGTGGGATTGGCGGCGGACATCTCGCCGAGCATGCGCATCACGAGTACGACGAGCGTGCCCACGAGGGCGTACGACAGGAGGATGCCGGGTCCCGCGGTGGCGATACCGGCTTTGGAACCGACGAAAAGGCCGGCTCCGATGACGCCGCCGATCGCGATCATCGAAAGGTGGCGGTTTTTGAGTCCTGCTTGGAGGCCCGAACCAGGGGTCATGGACGGATTTCCTTTGCGCCAGGTAGAGCTGCCCGTACGAGCGGTGTACGAGTCGGTCCAGTGAATCCGAGGTGAACGAATTCGGGAACCTCTGAATCCGTATCGTTACTTGAGGTTCCCTTGAGGATCTATGGTCTGCCTCACATTCGCCGCCCCGGATGCCCGGCGACACCCTGGGGCTGCTGCCCCGATACGGGCGTGTCACACTCGTGGCATGCGCGTGTATCTCGGCTCCGACCATGCGGGCTACGAACTCAAGAACCACCTCGTCGAGTGGCTGAAGGCCGCCGGCCACGAGCCCGTCGACTGCGGGCCGCACATCTACGACGCCCAGGACGACTACCCGCCCTTCTGCCTCCGTGCCGCGGCGCGGACGGCCGCGGACCCGGACGCCCTCGGCATCGTCATCGGCGGCTCCGGCAACGGCGAGCAGATCGCCGCGAACAAGGTGAAGGGCGTGCGCGCGGCGCTGGCCTGGAGCGAGGAGACGGCGACGCTCGGCCGGCAGCACAACAACGCCAACGTGGTGGCCGTGGGTGCGCGCATGCACAGCACGGAGGAGGCGACCAAGTTCGTCGAGGTCTTCCTCAACACCCCGTTCTCCGGTGACGAGCGTCACGTCCGTCGCATCGACATGCTGTCGGCGTACGAGACCACGGGCGACCTCCCGCCGATCCCGGCCCACCACCCGCAGCAGGACTGAGCCCCCCAGGGGGCGGAAGGAACAGGGACCCGTGCCAGAGGGGCACACGATCCACCGGCTGGCCCGGGACTACGCCGAGCGCTTCTCGGGACGGGCCGTCCGCGTCACCAGCCCCCAGGGCAAGTTCTCCGACGCCGCCGCCCTCCTGGACGGCAGCGAGCTGACCGCCACGGAAGCCCACGGCAAGCACCTCTTCCTGGGCTTCCGGGACGGCGACTGGGTCCACATCCACCTCGGTCTCTTCGGCAAGGTCGGCTTCGGGGACGCCCCGGCGCCCCCGCCGGCCGACACCGTCCGGCTCCGGCTCGCCGACGACACCTCGTACGTCGATCTGCGCGGCCCCACCACCTGCGCCCTGATCACGGACGCCGAGAAGCGGGCGGTCCACGACCGGCTCGGCCCCGACCCGCTGCGCGCGGACGCCGACCCGGCCGAGGCCCACCGCCGGATCTCCCGCAGCCGTACGACGATCGCCGCGCTGCTCATGGACCAGAAGATCGTGGCCGGCGTCGGCAACGTCTACCGCGCCGAGGTGCTGTTCCGGCACGGCATCGACCCCTACCGCGCGGGCCGGGACATCACCCCGGCCGAGTGGGACGCGATCTGGGCCGACCTGGTCGCGCTGATGCGGGAGGGCGTCCGCGACAACCGCATCGACACCGTCCGCCCGGAGCACACCCCCAAGGCCATGGGCCGAGCGCCCCGCGTCGACGACCACGGCGGCGAGGTGTACGTCTACCGCCGGGCGAACCTGCCCTGCCACGTCTGCGGTGACGAGGTCCGCACCGCCGGCCTCGCCGCCCGCAACCTCTTCTGGTGCCCGACCTGCCAGACACGCTGACCGGCCCACCGGGAGCGCCGGCCCGGGACCTCTCGTCCGGATCACGCCGGATCCGGACGAAAGACGCTAGAACCCGTGGGGGAGCCACGGGGCCACCGGTGCGCCGAACGCCACCGAAGCCTCCGTCAGCGCCCCCGGCCGCAGCTCCCGCACCCGCCCGGCCGCCGCCAGCGACAGCAGGCTCGCCCCGCCCAGGTACGCCGCGCCCAGCGCCCGCGCGGACAAGGCGAGATCGGCCGCGTCCGCCGTCCGCTCGCAGGACGCGCCCTTCGGGTCGCCGGTCAGCCGCCAACGCCCCGCGTTCCAGGGGCAGAAGGCGTCCTCGACCTCGAAGACGACGTCGACGGGCGTCAGATACGTACGGGCCGACAGGGCCGCCCCCACGTCCACCAGCCGGACGTACCCGGCGTCCCGTGTCGACGGCAGGCAGCGGCGCAGGTCGGAGACCAGGTACTGCCAGGCGTCGTCGACCGGCCGTCCCCGCATCTTCAGCGTCGTCATCAGATCGATGCCGAACAGGAAACGCCACAGCGCCGCCTCGCTCGCCGGATCGAGCGCGGCCAGGTCCTCCAGCGTCACCGTGCCGTCGTGACCGCTCCGCCCCCAGCCCATCTTCGTGCGGAAGCGCGCGTACCCGGTGACCTCGCCGTCCCGTTCGGCGACCACGCACTGCAGCACCGAAGCGCCCTCCCGCTCGCTCTCCGGGTCGAGCAGCGCCACCCGCTCCCAGCCGGGCTGCCGCGCCAGCATGCCCGGGCGCCGGGGCACCAGGGCCGCGTACACCGCCTCGCACTCCGCCAGGACGTCGGCGGGCGCCGCGTAGCGCACGCGCACCGCGTCGGTGCCCTCGGGCACCTCCAGGGTCACCCGGCCGGTGTCGATCTCGGCGATGAGCTGGCAGGTCGCCGCGCCGAAGCCGAAACGGCCGTAGATCGCGGGCTCGGAGGCGAACAGCGCCGCCAGCGGCTCGCCCTTGGCGCGCGCGTCGTCCAGCAGCCGGCGCATCATCGACGTCAGCACCCCGCGCCGTCGGTGCGTCGCGGCCACACTGACCATGGTCACGCCCGCGGTGGGCACCACCGCCCCGCCCGGCACGGCCATCCGGAAGCTGAACGCCCCGGACGTGCCGACGAGCGCGTCACCGTCCCAGGCGGCCAGGGAACGGTCGAACTCGGTGAGCGACTTGTCCAGTTCCCGTTCCTCGGCGGACATCGGCCCGCCGCCGAAGGCGCGGACCAGGTGGTCCCACCACCGGTCGAACTCCTCCGGGCGCAGCGTCTTCAACTCGGTCCCGCTCTCAGTCCCCATGCGCCATGCCTATCAGGGCGAAGGGGGGCGAGCCAGTGATTTTCGACCCCGCAGCGGCCCGCCGGAACCCGGCCGACGGGCAGCCAAGCGGAATCCCACAGGGGGACAAGTGGGACCTCCCGTGCCAAGCAGCCGGTCCGCTGGATAGGGTCGCGAACTGATGGCAGCAGGACGACAGCGGCGCGCTAAGGCCGAGACGTTGACGGCCCGGTGGAAGATGCAGTGGCACCGGGCCCGCGTCGGCCTGCGCAGAAGTGCCGTGGACTACTTCCGCGGGGACGGCTCCGACTGGATCGCCTTCGCCGGACTGCTGCTGATGGTCCCGGTCCTCGCGACCATGACCCTCCTCGACTCCGTGTGGTGCTCCCCGGCCACCCTGGTGCTGCCGATCGTCGCCGGCGGCCTGCTGCTGCGCCCGGCGAGCCTGCTCGGTCTGTACGCGGCGGCGGCCACCGCGCTGATCGTGGAGTCGGTCCGCCTCGGCCCGTACACCGAGGGCCCCTCCCGGGTCACCCCGGGCGTGGTCCTGGTGGTGGCCGCCTGCGGCTTCTTCGGGCTGCTGACCGCGCAGTTCCGCAGCCGGGTCGGCGTGCCCTGGCGGCGCGGCGGCACCATGCTGTTCGACCTGCGCGAGCGCATCCGGGTGCAGAGCAAGCTGCCGAAGCTGCCGCAGGGCTGGCACCACGAGATGGCCCTGCGCCCGGCGGGCGGCCAGTCCTTCTCCGGTGACTTCGTCGTCGCCGCCCGCACGAACGGCGGCCGGACGCTGGAGGTCGTGCTCACCGACGTCTCCGGCAAGGGCATGGACGCGGGCTCGCGCGCCCTGCTGCTGTCCGGGGCCTTCGGTGGCCTGCTGGGCTCCCTCCCGCCGCACGCCTTTCTCCCGGCCGCCAACGGCTACCTCCTGCGCCAGGAGTGGGAGGAGGGCTTCGCCACCTCCATCCACCTGGTCCTGGACCTGGACTCCGGCGACTACGAGCTGTACTCCGCCGGGCACCCCCCGGGGCTCCAGCTCAGCGCGGGCAGCGGACGCTGGGAGGAGAAGGCCGCCGAGGGCCCGCTGCTCGGCGTGTACGACGGGGCGCAGTTCGACCCCGTGAAGGGCTCGCTGCGCCCCGGGGACGTCCTGATGCTGTTCACCGACGGACTGGTGGAGACCTCCGACCGGGACATCGTGGAGGGCATCGACCGGCTGACCGGTGAGGCCGACCGCTACGTGGCCGGCGGTTTCCACGGCGCGGCCTGGCACCTCATCGAGGCGGTCGCCAAGGACGTCAACGACGACCGCGCCCTGCTCCTCATCTGCCGCCAGCCGACGGCGAACGGCCGCTGACCCCCGCTCGCCGGGCCGCGGCTCTCCGTACCGGGCGCCGCAGGCGGGGCGGGGGGACACTGGAGCCATGACCCAGCTCACGCTCGCGGAGGTCGAGGCCGTCGCGCGGGCCGCCCACGAGGGGCAGACCGACAAGGCGGGGCAGCCGTACACCGAACACCTCGCGGCCGTCGCCCGGGGAGTGCGGGACCGCGGCGGTGACCCGGAGCAGATCGCGGCGGCCTGGCTGCACGACTCCGTCGAGGACGACGCGCTCAGCCGGGAGTGGCTGTCCCGCGCCCCCCTCACCCCGCACACCAAGGCCATCGTGGACGCCCTCACCAGGCGTCCCGGCGAGGAGCTGGAGGCGTACACGCGCCGCATCCTCGACACGCCGGGCGCGCTGCTGGTGAAGGAGGCCGACCTCGCGCACAACGCCGACCCGCGGCGGCTCGCCGCGCTCGACGAGCCGACCCGCGAACGGCTGGCCGAGAAGTACGCGAGGACGCGCGCGCTTCTCGGCCTGGAAGCCTGAGCGAGGTCCTCGAGGGAGAGGGGGAGGGGGACCGGGACCGGCTAGACGCCGGCCGTCTCCCGCTGCTTGTGCCGTTCGCGGGCCGCCTCGGCCGGGTCCTCCCGGAACGCCCACTCCATCTTCGGCTCCATCGCGAAGCGGAACACGCGCTGCACCGGCTTGGTGCACAGCACCGTGACGGCGGCGGCCGCGAGGAGGGTGACGACGACCGTGCCCAGGGCGCCGTACCGCTCGGCGAGGTCGAACCCGCCCGCGTAGAGCGTGCCCTTGACCACGAAGCCGTGGAGCAGGTAGCCGTACAGCGTGCCCGCGCCGAGCGCGGTGAACCACGTGCGGCGGCCCGGCACCCAGGCGAGGAAGCAGGCGGTCAGCAGCAGCGCGCAGCCGAACATGACCAGCGTCATCAGCGGCCCGCTCCACCAGGGCGCACCGATGTCCTGCGCCGAGCTCTGCCGGTAGAACCATCCGCCGTCCACGCGCGGCACGGACCACCAGCCGACGGCCAGGGCCACGGCGAACACCGGCACGGACAGCACCCGCACCGCGGGCCGGCGTATCAGCGCGAAGTGCTCGGGCTTCAGCAGCAGCCCGAGGACGAAGCAGGGCAGGAACTGCAGGACCCGGCCGAGGTCCAGGTTGTCGTCGAGGCCCGGGGTGACCGAGCCGACCATGGCGATGCCCAGCGCGAGGGGCAGCGGCCTGCGGACCAGCTTCCACAGGGGTGTGGTCAGGCGCCAGATGAACAGCGCGCACAGGAACCAGGTCAGGTAGTAGGGGGAGACGAGACTGATCGGGTCGTCGGCGTGGCCCGCGTAGCGCCGGAACAGCGAATAGGCGATCTGGAACAGCAGGTACGGGACGGCTATGCCGGTGACCAGCCGCTTCAGCCGGTCCGGGCGCATGTCGAAACTGCGGGAGAAGTAGCCGGAGATGACGATGAACGCCGGCATGTGGAAGGTGTACACGACGTTGTACAGGCCCTCGAGGACCCGGTTGTCGGTCTTGATCGCCGACCAGGAGTGCCCCAGTGCCACCAGCACGATCGCCAGGTACTTGGCGTTGTCGAAGAACGCGTCGCGCTGTCTGCCCGGTCTGTCGGTCCGCGACTGCTCCCGCGCGCTCGTCGGGGTGTGCCGGTCGGGCACCCCGCGCACCGGCGGCTGTGCCGGGGGGAGCGGCCTGCGGCTGTGGCCGGGGGACGTTGCGGCGTCGAACATCTCAGGCACCCTAGCGTCGGCTGTGGGATTCCGTAAAACCCGCACTGTCATTCCTGGTTATCCCGCCCGGGTACCCCGTAATTCGCCGAACTTGCCATCTCGGTGGGCGTGATGATGGGCACACAGGTGTCGTCCGTTCGCCCCGGATGTGCCGATTAATACAGACTAATTCGGGCATACGGCCCTGTGTGTCCCGTACGTGGATTCCTCGTCCGGTGCGTTGCGTGGTTATTGAAACGAAGTCCCGTGAATTCGTGTGGATTTCGTGACCGCGTCGCCTGTCGCATTCCTGTGCGAGGCGTCCCGCGCATGTGTGCCCGTCCGGCGTTGCGTCAGGACCCGCATAAGGGGGGCGTGTTGGTGGCACGATGGTTCTGGCGGGGGTGCGCGGGCCGTACCTCCGGGCCGGGAGAGCGGACCGACCGAGGGTGTGATCAGTTGTGGCCATTTCACTGTCTGTGGTGCTGCTGTTGGCGATCATCCTGGTGGTGTTGATCCGAGGGGGGAACATCAAGGCCGGCCCGGCCATCGTCGCCATCCTCTTCGGTTTCTTCCTCGCCTCGACCGGCATGGCGCCGTCGATCAACCGGTTCCTGAACTCGATAGCGGAGTCCATCAACTCGATCAGGTTCTGACCCGGCGGGGGAGCCGGGGCCCGGACAACGGCCGGGGGCCCCGCTCCCGGCCCCACCGCCGCCCCCGGACGGACGGCGCCCCTTCACCCGGGCAGGCCGCGCCGCGCCCCGCCGCCCGCGACCCGCACCCGGCCACGGGTCCCGCGCGCACCGGCGCCGCCTCGGATCGAGGTGCGGGCGCAGACCCGGTCAAGACCCCGGCACCCCGTCCCCCGCCCCACCCTGCCCCGCCCCTGCCGAGTCCTGTGGGGCGGGGGCACGGAACCGGACAGCCCCCAGGTACGACCGAAGGCCCAGATCAGAGGGGAACATCCTCTGACCTGGGCCTTCGGCTCCAGAGCGGGCGACGGGAATCGAACCCGCGTAGCTAGTTTGGAAGACTAGGGCTCTACCATTGAGCTACGCCCGCAGCAGTGCGCCGCAGGTCGGCGACCGCGGCACTGAAGGCATCGTAGCGGGTCGCCCGCCGCCGAGGCCAACGAGCCGGCCGCGCCGCACCGCGCGTCCGGCCCGGAGAATGCGGCCGACGGACCGGGTCCGGCCATGTACCCTACGTGTCGCACCAGACGGGGTGTGGCGCAGCTTGGTAGCGCGTCCGCTTTGGGAGCGGAAGGCCGTGGGTTCAAATCCCGCCACCCCGACCACCGGCTCGTGACGTCCGGCTCGGCGACGTCCCGATGATCGCCTTTTGGGGCGCTGACCGGCTGCGGTTACTATGCAAGCTGCGCGCCCGTGTGTCCCGGCCCTCACGGCCTACGTACTCCTCCGGGCGGCTAAATCCGCCGGACCCATCGGGCTCCGGCAGAACCCGAGAAGTCAGCCACAAGGAGACCGAACCGTGAAGAGCGCCGTGGAGACCCTGAACCCGACCCGGGTTCGGCTCACTGTCGAGGTGCCCTTCGAGGAGCTCAAGGACAGCCTCGACGCGGCGTACAAGAAGATCAACCAGCAGGTCACGGTGAAGGGCTTCCGCAAGGGCAAGATCCCGGCCCGCGTGATCGACCAGCGGTTCGGCCGCGGTGCGGTGCTGGAGGAGGCCGTCAACGACGCGCTGCCCAAGTTCTACACCGAGGCGGTCAACGAGGCCGAGCTGAGCCCGCTGGGCCAGCCCGAGGTCGACATCACCGAGCTGAAGGACGGCGAGACGCTGAACTTCACCGCCGAGGTCGACGTCCGCCCCGCCCTGGAGATCCCGGACTACTCCGGCATCGAGGTCGAGGTCGACGCCGTCGAGGTGACGGACGAGGACATCGAGAAGTCCGTGGAGCAGCTCCGTGAGCGCTTCGCGTCGACCTCCCCCGTCGAGCGCGCGGCCGAGGACGGCGACGTCGTCACCATCGACCTGGAGGCCAAGGTCGACGGCGAGGTGCTGGAGGACGGCATCGCCAACGGCGTCTCCTACACCATCGGCTCCGGCGAGCTGCTGGACGGCATCGACGACGCCGTCAAGGGCCTGTCCGCCGGCGAGGAGGCCACCTTCACCTCCGAGCTGAAGGGCGGCTCGGCCGCGGGCAAGGAGGCCGAGGTCACCGTCAAGGTCACCCAGGTCGCCGCCCGCGAACTGCCCGAGCTGGACGACGAGTTCGCGCAGCTGGCCTCCGAGTTCGACACCCTGGAGGAGCTGAAGGCCGACAGCCGCAAGCGCCTCGCCAACATGAAGCAGTTCGACCAGGCCACGCAGGCCCAGGAGCGCGTCCTGGAGAAGCTGCTGGAGCTGGTGGAGGTCCCCGTCCCCGAGAAGCTCCTCGAGGACGAGATCAACACCCGCAAGCACAACCTGGAGCACCACCAGCTCGCCCAGATGGGCCTCACCCTCGACAAGTACCTGGAGATCCAGGGCAAGACCGCCGAGGAGTTCGAGACCGAGACCCGCGAGGCCGCGGTCAAGGGCATCAAGACCCAGTTCGTCCTCGACGAGCTGGTCAAGAAGGAGAACCTCAACGTCAACCAGGAGGAGCTCACCGAGCACCTCATGCGGCGTGCGGCCTCCTCCGGCATGTCCCCCGACCAGTTCGCCCAGGCCGTCGTCGAGGGCGGCCAGGTGCCGCTCCTGGTCGGCGAGGTCGCCCGCGGCAAGGCCCTGGCCGTCGTGGTGGAGTCCGCCACGGTGAAGGACACCAACGGCGAGGTCGTCGACCTGGACGACGAGGAGGAGACCGAGGAGGCGCCGGCCGCGGCCGAGGCCACCGAGGCGTCCGACTCCGCCGAGGAGAAGACCGAGGGCTGAGCGGCCCCGCGGCGCCTGTGAGGCACCTACGACGGGCCCTGGGGGCTTCCCCCGGGGCCCGTCGCCATCTCCCTGACCCCTACCCCGCCGCCCGCCCCGGCGCGGCCGTGGCGGGCGTTTCCCGGCGCCCCCGCCGAGCGACCTGCGCTCACAGCGAACAGCTCACTTACCGGGATTCCCCGGAGGGAACGTCGCGTTAGGGTCCATGAAAGGCAGAACAATGAGACGGCCCGGCGCCGTCGTAAGACGAGCAGGTGGATACGTGACGAATCTGATGCCCTCCGCCGCCGGCGAGCCTTCCATCGGTGGTGGCCTCGGCGACCAGGTCTACAACCGGCTGCTCAACGAGCGGATCATCTTCCTCGGCCAGCAGGTTGACGACGACATCGCGAACAAGATCACCGCGCAGCTGCTGCTCCTTGCCGCCGACCCGGACAAGGACATCTACCTCTACATCAACAGCCCGGGCGGCTCGGTCACGGCCGGCATGGCGATCTACGACACTATGCAGTACATCCCGAACGACGTGGTGACGATCGCCATGGGCATGGCCGCCTCGATGGGCCAGTTCCTGCTGACCGGCGGCGCGGCCGGCAAGCGCTTCGCCCTGCCGCACGCGGACATCATGATGCACCAGGGCTCCGCGGGCCTCGGCGGTACGGTCTCGGACATCAAGATCCAGGCCGAGTACCTGATGCGCACCAAGAAGCGCATGTCGGAGCTCACCGCCCTCCACTCGGGCCAGACGGTCGAGGCGATCATCCGCGACGGTGACCGCGACCGCTGGTTCACCCCGGAGGAGGCCAAGGAGTACGGTCTCATTGACGAGATCATCACGCACGCCTCGGGTGTTCCGGGAGGCGGCGGCACCGGTGCCTGACCGGTCCGGCCACGCCACGCACCGCCGAGACACCAGCCCCCCGAACGCCACCAGGACGGTGAACCCCATGAGCAACTTCCCCGGCGCCGCCAGCGGCATGTACGAAGGGCCCCGCCCCGACAGCCGCTACGTCATCCCGCGCTTCGTCGAGCGCACCTCCCAGGGCATCCGCGAGTACGACCCGTACGCGAAGCTCTTCGAGGAGCGCGTGATCTTCCTGGGCGTCCAGATCGACGACGCCTCCGCCAACGACGTCATGGCGCAGCTGCTGTGCCTGGAGTCGATGGACCCGGACCGGGACATCTCGATCTACATCAACAGCCCCGGTGGCGACATGACCGCCCTCACGGCGATCTACGACACGATGCAGTTCGTGAAGCCCGACATCCAGACGGTCTGCATGGGCCAGGCGGCCTCCGCCGCGGCCATCCTGCTCGCCGCCGGCACCCCCGGCAAGCGCATGGCGCTGCCGAACTCCCGGGTGCTGATCCACCAGCCGGCCGGTTCTACCGGCCGCGGCCAGCTCTCCGACCTGGAGATCATCGCCAACGAGTTCACCCGGATGCGTGAGCAGCTGGAGAACATGCTGGCCAAGCACTCGAACCGGCCCATCGAGCAGGTCCGCGAGGACATCGAGCGGGACAAGATCCTCACGGCCGAGGAGGCGCTGGAGTACGGCCTCGTCGACCAGATCATCTCCACCCGCAAGCTGAACAACAGCGCGGTCCGCTGACAGCGCAACCACGCACGTCCGGCCCCTCTTGGCACGGTGCACGTCAAAGTGAACCCTGCCAAGGGGGGCCCGAACACCGGGCCCGGCAAGGTACCGTCGGACATAAGGCAGCACCAGGAGCCGCTGGACTCATAGCGTCCAGGCGTCTCCCAGGCGAAGGGGAAGCACACCGTGGCACGCATCGGTGACGGCGGCGATCTGCTCAAGTGCTCGTTCTGCGGCAAGAGCCAGAAGCAGGTCAAGAAGCTCATCGCAGGGCCCGGTGTGTACATCTGCGACGAGTGCATCGATCTCTGCAACGAGATCATCGAGGAAGAGCTCGCGGAGACCAGCGAGGTGCGCTGGGAGGAACTGCCCAAGCCCCGCGAGATCTACGAGTTCCTCGAGGGCTACGTGGTCGGCCAGGAGGCCGCCAAGAAGGCGCTCTCCGTCGCGGTGTACAACCACTACAAGCGGGTCCAGGCGGGCGAGAACGGCGGCGCGAGCGGCCGTGACGACGCCATCGAGCTGGCGAAGTCCAACATCCTGCTGCTGGGCCCCACGGGCTCCGGCAAGACGCTCCTCGCGCAGACGCTGGCGCGCATGCTGAACGTCCCGTTCGCGATCGCCGACGCCACGGCGCTGACCGAGGCGGGCTACGTTGGCGAGGACGTCGAGAACATCCTCCTCAAGCTCATCCAGGCGGCCGACTACGACGTCAAGAAGGCCGAGACCGGGATCATCTACATCGACGAGATCGACAAGGTCGCGCGCAAGAGCGAGAACCCGTCGATCACCCGCGACGTGTCCGGCGAGGGTGTCCAGCAGGCCCTGCTGAAGATCCTGGAGGGCACCACGGCCTCGGTCCCGCCGCAGGGCGGCCGCAAGCACCCGCACCAGGAGTTCATCCAGATCGACACGACGAACGTGCTGTTCATCGTGGGCGGCGCCTTCGCGGGTCTGGAGAAGATCATCGAGGCGCGCGCCGGCGCGAAGGGCATCGGCTTCGGCGCCACGATCCTCTCCAAGCGCGAGCTGGAGTCCAAGGACGTCTTCGAGGACGTCATGCCGGAGGACCTGGTCAAGTTCGGCATGATCCCCGAGTTCATCGGCCGCCTGCCGGTGATCACCTCGGTCCACAACCTGGACCGCGAGGCGCTGCTGAAGATCCTGGTCGAGCCCCGCAACGCGCTCGTCAAGCAGTACCAGCGCCTGTTCGAACTCGACGGCGTGGAGCTGGACTTCGAGCGCGAGGCGCTGGAGGCCATCGCCGACCAGGCCATCCTGCGCCAGACCGGCGCCCGCGGCCTGCGCGCCATCATGGAGGAGGTCCTCCAGGGCGTGATGTACGAGGTCCCGTCCCGCAAGGACGTCGCCCGAGTCGTCATCACGGCCGACGTGGTCCTCTCCAACGTCAACCCGACCCTGATCCCGAGGGACGCCCGCGGGCGGGGCTCGGGGGAGCAGAAGACGGCGTAACCGCGGCCGTCACGCACACGAGGCACACGAAGAGGGGCCCCGGTCGACCGACCGGGGCCCCTCCTCGCGCCGCCGCGGAAAGCGTCAGCTCTTGACGCGCACCGCGGCGCGGAACTTCGCGGTCAGCTCGGCGTCCGTCGCCGGGTCGCTGCCCCGGCCCGCCGCGAGGTTGGCGAAGTCCATCGGCATGACCATGCCTATGGTGCTGTGGTCGCCCCAGACGCAGATCGTGAGCGTCACGTCCTTCGGTCCGCCGCTGCCCGCGCCGGTGGGGGCCGTGGCCTGCTGGCACTTGAGGACCGCGCCGTCGAGCCCGGCCGGGTCGTACGCCTTCGGCTCGCCCTTCAGGGCGACGTCCTTGCTGTCGCTGTCCTTCTGGGACTCGGACTTGAACCACGCGAACATCGCGTCGACGGTCTTCTCGGGGTCGTCGATGGTGCCGTAGACACCGCCGAAGTTGATCCCCTTCTTGCTCAGCGGATTGTCCGGGTCCCCCGCCTCGTACGCGGCGCTGACGTCCTTGGGGTCGTGCACACCCCACTTCTCGGCGTCCTTGAGGTCGCTGGCCGTCATGGTGTCGCTGTCGCCCTTGGACTTCTTGTACTCGGACAGCACCGTCGCCGGAGTCGTCAGCTTGTGGGGGCCGTCGTCCGCGACGCCGCCGCTGCCGCTGCCGCTCAGCAGGAAGTACGCGCCCACCGCCACGGCCGCCACCACGGCCACCGCGCCGATGACCAGGCCCGTCTTCTTCTTGCCCCCGCCCGGCTGCGGCGCCTGCGGCGCGCCGTACGGCTGCGGCTGCCCGTAGGGGCCGGGCTGCTGGCCGTACGGGCCGGGCTGCTGCGGCGCGCCCTGCTGCGGGTATCCGTAACCCGGCTGCGGCGGCGCCGGAGGGGTCTGCTGGGGGTAGCCGTAGCCGGGCTGGGGAGCCTGCGGCGGCTGGCCGTAGGGGCCCGGCTGGCCGTACGGACCCGGCTGCCCCTGCTGGCCGTACGGGCCCGGCTGCTGGGGCGGCTGGCCGTACGGGCCCGGCTGGTTGTTGCTCATTCCTGGGTTCCCCTCCAGAAGCTTATGTGTTCCTGACATCCTGACCCAGGCGCGCGAACAGCACGGCACCGGGGGCCGCACCGTTACAGAACAAAGGCGTTTCGGGACCACCCCGTGACACCTCTAAACTGACCCCCGTGACCGAGAACGCTCAGCAGCAGCCACCCGCGCCCGACACCGAACTGCCGACCCAGTACGCGCCGGCCGATGTAGAGGGGCCGCTGTACGAGCGCTGGGTAGAGCGCGGTTACTTCGAGGCGGACGCGAAGAGCGACAAGCCGCCGTACACGATCGTCATCCCGCCGCCGAACGTCACCGGTTCGCTCCACCTGGGCCACGCCTTCCAGCACACGCTCATGGACGCCCTCACCCGCCGCAAGCGGATGCAGGGCTACGAGGCGCTGTGGCTGCCCGGCATGGACCACGCGGGCATCGCCACCCAGAACAAGGTCGAACAGCAGCTCGCCGAGGAGGGCAAGTCCCGCCAGGACCTGGGCCGGGCGGAGTTCGTCGAGCGCGTCTGGCAGTGGAAGGAGGAGTACGGCGGCAAGATCCTCGGCCAGATGCGCCGCCTCGGCGACGGCGTCGACTGGTCGCGCGAGCGCTTCACCATGGACGAGGGCCTGTCCAAGGCCGTCCAGACCATCTTCAAGAAGCTCTACGACGACGAACTGATCTACCGCGCCGAGCGCATCATCAACTGGTGCCCGCGCTGCCTGACGGCCATCTCGGACATCGAGGTGGAGTACCAGGAGGACGACGGCGAGCTGGTCTCCATCAGGTACGGCGAGGGTGACGAGACGCTGGTCGTCGCCACCACCCGCGCCGAGACCATGCTGGGCGACACCGCCGTCGCGGTCCACCCCGACGACGAGCGGTACAAGCACCTGGTCGGCAAGCACATCAAGCTGCCGCTGACGGACCGCAGCATCCCCGTCGTCGCGGACACCCACGTCGACCCCGAGTTCGGTACCGGCGCCGTCAAGGTGACCCCGGCCCACGACCCCAACGACTTCGCGATCGGCCAGCGCCACGACCTGGAGTCGATCACGGTCATGGACGAGCGGGCGGTCATCACCGTGCACGGCCCCTTCCAGGGTCTGGACCGTTTCGAAGCCCGCTCCGCGATCGTCGCCGCGCTGCGCTCGCAGGGCCGGATCGTCGCCGAGAAGCGGCCGTACGTCCACAGCGTCGGCCACTGCTCACGGTGCAGCACCACGATCGAGCCGCGCCTGTCCATGCAGTGGTGGGTCAAGGTCGGCCCGCTGGCCAAGGCCGCCGGTGACGCCGTCCGCGACGGCAGGGTGAGGATCCACCCCGAGGACATGTCGAAGCGGTACTTCGACTGGGTCGACAACATGCACGACTGGTGCATCTCGCGCCAGCTGTGGTGGGGCCACCGCATCCCGGTCTGGTACGGCCCGCAGGGCGAGGTCGTCTGCGTCGGCCCCGACGAGGAGCCGCCCGCCGGCGAGGGCTGGCACCAGGACACCGACGTCCTCGACACCTGGTTCTCCTCCGGCCTGTGGCCGTTCTCCACGCTCGGCTGGCCCGAACAGACCGACGACCTGCGGAAGTTCTACTCGACCGACGTCCTGCTCACCGGCCACGACATCATCTTCTTCTGGGTCGCGAGGATGATGATGTTCGGCCTCTACGCGATGGACGGCGAGGTCCCCTTCAGGACGATCGCGCTCACCGGCCTGGTCCGCGACGAGCGCGGCAAGAAGATGTCGAAGTCCTTCGGCAACGTCGTCGACCCGCTGGACTGGATGGACACGTACGGCTCCGACGCCGTCCGTTTCACCCTGGCCCGCGGCGCCAACCCCGGCACCGACGTCCCGATCGGCGAGGACTGGGTCCAGGCCTCCCGCAACTTCGCCAACAAGATCTGGAACGCGACCCGCTTCGCGTTGATGAACGGCGCGACGGTCGAGGGCCCGCTGCCCTCTCCGGAGCGGCTGTCCGCCACCGACCGGTGGATCCTGTCGCGCCTCAACAAGACCGTCGCCGACGTCGACGCGTTCTACGAGGACTACCAGTTCGCGAAGCTCAGCGACGCCCTGTACCACTTCGCGTGGGACGAGGTCTTCGACTGGTACGTCGAGCTGTCCAAGACGGTCTTCCAGGCGGGCGGCGAGCCGGCCGAGGTCTCCCAGCGCGTCCTCGGCGAGGTCCTGGACGTCACCCTCAGGCTGCTGCACCCGGTGGTCCCGTTCGTCACCGAGACCCTCTGGACGACGCTGACCGGCGGCGAGTCGATCGTCATCGCGGATTGGCCGACCGACAGCGGCTTCCGGGACGCGGCGGCCGAGCAGGAGATCGCCACCCTCCAGTCGGTCATCACCGAGGTCCGCCGCTTCCGCGCCGACCAGGGCCTCCAGCCCGGACAGCGGGTCCCGGCCCGGCTGACGCTCGACGGCACGGCCCTCGCCCCGCACGAGGCCGCCATCCGCCAGCTGCTCCGCCTCCAGCCGGAGGGCGAGGGCTTCACGGCCACGGCGACCCTGCCGGTGGCGGGCGCCGAGGTCGCCCTCGACCTGTCCGGCACGATCGACGTCGCCGCGGAGCGCAAGCGCCTCGCGAAGGACCTCGCCGCGGCGGAGAAGGAGAAGGCCCAGGCCACGGCCAAGCTCGGCAACGAGGCGTTCCTGGCGAAGGCCCCGGAGAACGTGGTGGACAAGATCCGCACGCGCCTGGCCAAGGCGGACGAGGACATCACCCGCATCACCGCCCAGCTGGAGAAGCTGCCGCAGGCGTAGCGGGGTGTACGCGGCTGAAGGCCCCGGTGCTGCACGGCACCGGGGCCTTCACCGTGCCCCGTCAGGGGCGCGGGGCCGTACCGGTGCGCGGCTCCGCCGCGCGGGTCCCACCGGCCCGGGGCGTCCTCAGCCGGCCGACGAGACAAGCCACCCATACCGCCGCCCCGCCGCGGGCGTCCGCTCCGTAGACTGGGCCCCGTGAGCGAAGCGCCCGGCACCAGCGACACCCCCGACCCCCTCGACTCCTTCGACGAGATCATCGAAGCCGAGACCACCCGCGACCCCGACCTCGCGGTCATCGAGGCCGGCAGCCGCACCCTGCGCACCCAGGGCGGCCCTCCGCAGGCGGACGTACCCGCCCGCCCCGAGGACCCCGAGGCCGACAGGGCCCTGCGCGAGGTCGAGGCGGAGCTGGCCACCCGCTGGGGCGAGACCAAGCTGGAGCCCTCGGTCAGCCGCATCGCCGCGCTGATGGACGTGCTGGGCGAGCCCCAGCGCTCGTACCCCTCGATCCACATCACGGGCACGAACGGCAAGACCTCCACCGCCCGCATGATCGAGGCCCTGCTCGGCGCCTTCGAACTGCGCACCGGCCGCTACACCAGCCCGCACGTGCAGTCCATCACCGAGCGGATCAGCCTGGACGGCGCCCCGATCAGCGCCGAGCGGTTCGTCGAGACGTACCAGGACATCAAGCCGTACGTCGAGATGGTGGACGGGCAGCAGGAGTACCGGCTGTCCTTCTTCGAGGTGCTCACCGGCATGGCGTACGCGGCCTTCGCGGACGCCCCCGTGGACGTCGCCGTCGTCGAGGTCGGCATGGGCGGCTCCTGGGACGCCACCAACGTGATCGACGGTGACGTCGCCGTCGTCACCCCCATCGACCTCGACCACACCGACCGGCTCGGCGAGACGCACGCGCAGATCGCCGGCGAGAAGAGCGGCATCATCAAGCAGGACGCCACCGTCATCCTGGCCCAGCAGCCGGTGGACGCGGCGCAGGTGCTGCTGAAGAAGGCCGTGGACGTCGACGCCACCGTGGCCCGCGAGGGGCTGGAGTTCGGGGTCGTCGCCCGCCAGGTCGCCGTCGGCGGGCAGCTGCTCACGCTGCGCGGCCTCGGCGGCGAGTATGCCGAGGTCTACCTGCCGCTGCACGGCGCCCACCAGGCGCACAACGCGGCCGTCGCGCTCGCCGCCGTGGAGGCGTTCTTCGGCGTGGGCGCGCAGCGCGCCGAGCCGCTGGACATCGACACCGTGCGCAAGGCGTTCGCGGCCGTGTCGTCCCCGGGCCGGCTGGAGGTCGTACGGCGCTCTCCCACCGTGGTGCTGGACGCCGCGCACAACCCGGCGGGTGCCGAGGCCACCGCCGAGGCCGTGCGGGAGGCGTTCGACTTCACCCGGCTGATCGGGGTCGTCGGCGCGAGCGGCGACAAGAACGTGCGCGGGCTGCTGGAGGCCTTCGAGCCGATCTTCGCGGAGGTCGTCGTCACGCAGAACTCCAGCCACCGCGCCATGGACGCGGACGAGCTGGCCGCGATCGCCGTCGAGGTGTTCGGCGACGAACGCGTGCAGGTCGAGCCGCGGCTGCCGGACGCCCTGGAGGCCGCGATCACGCTGGCCGAGGAGGAGGGCGAGTTCGCGGGCGGCGGTGTGCTGGTGACCGGTTCCGTCATCACGGTCGGCGAGGCCCGGCTGCTGCTCGGGAAGGGCTGAGAGTCGAAGATGCGTACCCTCTGTGCATCGACCCTGATCGGCGAGTTCTTCGTCATCGGCTTCGCCGGGCTCGTCGCCATGAAGGACCCCGGCCTGTCCACGTCGACGGTGTGGCTCGTGAGCGGCATCGCCATGCTGCTGTGCGTGCTGCTGTGCGGCATGGTGACCCGGCCCGGCGGTGTGGCCCTCGGCTGGGCCCTGCAGCTCGCCCTGATCGCCTCCGGTGTCTTCGTGCCGACCATGTACTTCCTGGGCGCGGTGTTCGCGGCCCTGTGGTGGGCTTCGGTGCATTACGGGAGGAAAGTGGACGAGGCGAAGGCCCGTTTCGCGGCCCAGGCCCAGTCCCCCTCCTCCACGGCTGACGCTGCGTGACGAAGGGCCCGACACGCCCTGTAACCTCGTCCCACCGCACCCGCACGTCGTGTAAGGAGCCCCTCGTGAGCCAGCGCACCCTCGTCCTCCTCAAGCCCGACGCCGTCCGTCGTGGCCTGACCGGCGAGATCATCAGCCGCATCGAGCGCAAGGCCGGCTGGCAGATCACCGCGCTGGAGCTGCGCACCCTGGACCAGGACACCCTGGAGCAGCACTACGGCGAGCACAAGGGCAAGCCCTTCTACGAGCCGCTGGTCGAGTTCATGTCCTCCGGCCCGGTCGTGGCCATGATCGTCGAGGGCGAGCGGGTCGTCGAGGGCGTGCGCCGGCTCGCCGGCCCCACCGACCCGATCGCCGCCGCGCCCGGCTCGATCCGCGGTGACTACGGCGTGATCGTGCGCGAGAACCTCATCCACGCCTCCGACTCCGAGGAGTCCGCCGAGCGCGAGGTGAAGATCTTCTTCCCGGGCCGCGCGTAACGCCCGCCCGCCGCGGGAAAGGTCCGGGCCACGCCCGGACCTTTCCGGCACAGTCCTGGCATTTGAGGGAACGGGCGTCCCCGAACGCCCGTCTCCACAAGCGGGGCGGCACGCCATCTGGTGACAATGGCGGAGACCCTCGCGCAGTGTTCGTGCAGGCGCGTTTACGATGGAAGCCTTCACGTCACAGCACCCGCCTCGCCGACCTGACATGCCCTCAAAGGCTCAGGAAGGCCAGATGAATCCGGATGGGGAACTCAATGTCGTTCATCGGCCGTGACATGGCTGTCGACCTCGGGACCGCCAACACGCTGGTGTACGTCAGGGGTCGCGGGATCGTACTGAACGAGCCGTCCGTCGTGGCGATCAACACCAACACGGGTGGGATCCTCGCGGTCGGTGCCGAAGCGAAGAAGATGATCGGCCGGACTCCGGGCAACATCGTGGCGGTCCGTCCGCTCAAGGACGGCGTGATCGCCGACTTCGAGATCACCGAGCGGATGCTCCGCTACTTCATCCTGAAGATCCACAAGCGGCGGTATCTGGCCCGGCCGCGCGTCGTCGTCTGCGTGCCCTCGGGCATCACGGGGGTCGAGCGCCGCGCGGTCATCGAGGCGTCCTCCCAGGCGGGCGCCCGCCAGGTGCACATCATCGAGGAGCCCATGGCCGCCGCCATCGGCTCCGGCCTGCCGGTCCACGAGGCCACGGGCAACATGGTGGTGGACATCGGCGGCGGCACCACGGAGGTCGCGGTCATCTCGCTCGGCGGCATCGTCACCGCCCAGTCCATCCGCGTCGCGGGCGACGAACTGGACAACGCGATCATCCAGTACATCAAGAAGGAGTACAGCCTCCTCCTGGGTGAGCGCACGGCGGAGCAGATCAAGATCACGATCGGTTCGGCGTACGACCTCGACACCGACGAGCACACCGAAGTCCGCGGCCGGGACCTGGTGTCCGGACTGCCGAAGACCGTCGTCATCTCCGCGGCCGAGGTCCGCAAGGCGATCGAGGAACCCGTCAACGCGATCGTGGACGCCGTGAAGACCACCCTCGACAAGTGCCCGCCGGAGCTGTCCGGCGACATCATGGACCGAGGAATCGTTCTGACCGGCGGCGGAGCCCTGCTGCGCGGGCTCGACGAGCGGCTGCGGCGGGAGACCGGCATGCCGATCCACATCGCCGAGGACCCACTGGACAGCGTCGCGCTCGGCTCCGGCAAGTGCGTCGAGGAGTTCGAGGCGCTGCAGCAGGTCCTGGACGCCCAGCCGCGCAGATGACGCGACTTTCGATTCCGCCGTACGAGACGTTCTCCTCTCGTGCGGCGGATCGTTGATATAGAGGCATAAGCTCCCCCGAACGGGCCTGTTGGGCCGCGCCACAGCGTGCGCGTCGTCCAGGGGTCCGACGAATTCCTACTTGAGGAAGGGCACGGCCGCCGCACGTGAGGGACACGAAAGAGAGCCGGCTGCTCCTGGTCCTGTTGGTCGCCATCGCGTTCGCGCTGATCACGGTGGACATCCGCGGGGGCCGGAACTCCCCGGTCGACGGTGCCCGGCACGCCGCCGCGGCGGCGTTCGGCCCGGTCGAGAACGGACTGTCCTCCGCGGTGGACCCGGTCGGAAACGCCGTCTCCGCGATCCGCGACTCCGGCAGCCGGCACGACCGGCTCGCCGCGCTGGAGAAGGAGAACGCGGCCCTCAAGGCCAAGCTCGGCAGCGACGACCGCAACCGCAGCCGCCTGCGGCAGCTCGACAAGCTGCTGAAGGTGGCCGGCGAGGGGCAGTACGGCATCAAGGGCGCCCAGGTCATCGCCATAGGCTCGGCCCAGGGCTTCTCCTGGACCATCACCATCGACGCCGGTGCCGACGACGGCATCAAGCGGGACATGACCGTCCTGAACGGCGACGGCCTGGTCGGCCGGGTCACCACCGTCGGCCCCAGCACCTCCACCGTGCTGCTCGCCAACGACCCGGACTTCACCGTCGGCACCCGCATGGAGGCGGGCGACGAGCTCGGCTTCGCCTCCGGCCAGGGCGACCGCCCGCTGCGCGTGGAACTGCTCAACGGCAAGGCGGAGGTGAAGAAGGGCGACCGGCTCGTCACCTTCGGCTCGCAGGCCGACAAGCCGTTCGTGCCCGGAGTCCCGGTCGGCGTGGTCTCCCGCGTCGACCCCTCCGGCGGCGGCCTGACCCGCACGCTGTACGTCACCCCGTACGTCAGCTTCACCAAGCTCGACATCGTCGGCGTGGTCGTGGCGCCACCGAAGCAGGACCCGCGGGACACCGTGCTCCCGGCCAAGCCGAAGCCGGTCCCGACGCCGACGGTGACCGTGACGGTCACCCCGTCGGCCGACGCCCCCGCCACCGACGAGCAGCAGTAGGAGCTGTACCCCCATGCGTGTCAACCGGATCCTGCTCTCCGTACCGCTGGTCGTCGTGGCCCTGGTGATCCAGGTGAGCGTCCTCGCCCGGCTGCACCTGCCGGGCGCCGTCCCCGACCTGCTGCTGCTCACCGTCCTCGGCCTGGCGATGGTCTACGGCCACGTCGGCGGCGCCCTCGTCGGCTTCGGCGCCGGTCTCCTCGCCGACCTGGCCCCGCCGGCCGACCACGCGGCCGGCCGGTACGCGCTCGTGCTGTGCGTCATCGGCTACTTCGCCGGACTCGTCAGGCCGGAGAACGGCCGGCTGAAGTCGGCGGCCGGCCCGATGGCCGCCGTGGTCGCCGCCGCCGTCGGCTCCACTCTGCTCTACGCCGGGGTGGGCGCCCTGGTCGGCGACACCGCCGCCCGCCATGTCGGCCTGCCCGGGCTGCTGTTCTCCGCCGCCCTGTACGACCTGCTGCTCGCCCCGTTCGTGGTGCCCGGCGTGATGTGGCTGGCCCGCCGCGCCGACAACGACCCGCTCACCGACACCGGGCCCGCCGCCAAGGCCGGGGACATCTCCTCGGGCTGGCTCTCCTCCGGCACGGGTCTGCGCGTCGGCGGCCAGCGCGGCGGCCTGGGCGCCCTGAAGGCCAAGGCGCGCACGCGCTCCGCCCGGGTCGGCCGCATCAAGGGGGTCAAGCGACTGTGAGGGGCGGGGAGTTCCACCCGGGAGAGTTCACCCGAACGGGTAAGCCCGCCTGGAACGCGGGGTCACAGGCTGGTCGTTCATCATTCGTACGCGTTCTCGCACAGTCGCACTGAGAGGGGGAGACAGCCGCAGTGACCAACATCCCCGAGACCGGTCGGACCCCACGGGTCCAGATCCGGCTCGTCGTGATCCAGATCCTCGTTCTCTCCCTCCTCGGCACGCTCGGCGGCCGGCTCTGGTACCTGCAGATCCGGGAGGGCGCCGAGTACCAGAAGGAGGCGTCGGGCAACCACGTCCAGCAGGTCGTCGACCCGGCCGTGCGAGGCGACATCCTGGACGCGCGGGGCGTCCCCCTCGCGGACAACGAGACCCGCCTGGTGGTCTCCGCCTCCCGGACCGACCTGCTGAAGCAGAAGGACGACGGCAAGGCCGTCCTCACCAAGCTGGCCGGCGTCCTCGGCATGAGCCCCGAGGAGGTCATGCAGAAGGTCCGGCTGTGCGACGCCAAGACCCCCCAGCCCTGCTGGAACGGCTCGCCGTACCAGCCGATCCCGATCACCGACGAGGCCACCGCCAAGCAGGCCCTGCAGATCCGCGAGCGCTCCGAGGACTTCCCCGGCATCACCGCCGAACCCGAGGCCGTCCGCCGCTACCCGGGCCCCGGCAAGTCCAACACCGCGCAGGTGCTCGGCTATCTCTCGCCGGTCACCGACGCCGAGATCCAGCAGGCCAAGGACACCGACTCGCCCTACCTGCGCTCCGACATGGTCGGCCGCTCCGGCCTGGAGCGGACGTACGACAAGGCGCTGCGCGGCAAAGCCGGCGTCACCCGCTACGAGGTCGACAACCTCGGCCGGGTCATCGGCAAGGCCAAGTCGGACGCGGCCGAGGCCGGTTCGAACCTGGTCACCAGCATCGACTCCCGCGTCCAGCGGGTCGCCGAGTACGAGCTGGACAGGGCGATGAAGGCCGCCCGCCAGCAGTTCGACAAGATCACCGGCACCAACTACAAGGCGGACTCCGGCGCCGTCGTGGTGATGGAGGCCAAGACCGGCCGCATCGTCGCCATGGCCTCGGCGCCGACGTACGACCCGAACGTCTGGGTCGGTGGCATCTCCGCCAAGGACTACAAGGCCCTCACCGGCAAGGACTCGGACTACCCCCTGCTCAACCGGGCCATACAGGGTCAGGCCGCCCCCGGCTCGACGTTCAAGGTGGTCTCCACGGCCGCCGCGGTCGAGGCCGGCTACCCCTTCGACGGCCGCTACCCGTGCACCAGCTCCTACTCGGTCGGCGGCCAGGTCTTCAAGAACTTCGAGGGCGAGAACTTCGGCCCCATCTCCCTGGGCCGCGCCCTGGAGGTCTCCTGCGACACCGTCTTCTACGGCCTCGCCGACCGCGAGTGGAAGAAGGACGGCGGCATCAACCCCAAGAAGGGCCAGCCGAAGGACTACTTCTACAAGGCCGCCCACCAGTTCGGCCTCGGCAAGGAGACCGGCATCGACCTGCCCAACGAGGTCACCGGCCGCGTCCCGGACCGCCAGTGGAAGCTCGCGTACTGGAAGGCCAACAAGGACGCCTGGTGCAAGAGCGGCAAGAAGGACGGCTCGTACGTCGAGAAGATCGCCTACGAGAACTGCCTCGAAGGCAACAAGATGCGCGAGGGCGACTCGATCAACTACTCCATCGGCCAGGGTGACACCCTCGTCACCCCGATCCAGGAGGCCGTGATCTACGGCGCCGTCGCCAACGGCGGCACGATGTACCAGCCGACCATCGGCAAGGCGATCATCAGCGCGGACGGCAAGACCGTGCGGGAGATCAAGCCGACCAAGCGCGGCAGGCTGCCCGTCAGCCAGGCCACCCTCAAGGGCATGGACGACGCCTTCGCCGGCGTCATCACCCGCGGTACCGCGGCCTGGAAGTTCGGCGGCTGGCCGCAGGACAAGATCCCGCTGCACGCCAAGACCGGCACGGCCGAGGTCTACGGCAAACAGACCACGTCCTGGCTGGCCACCTACTCCAAGGACTACACGGTGATCATGACGATCGCCCAGGCCGGTACGGGTTCCGGCGCCTCCGGTGAGGCCGTGCGCAACATCTACAGCGCCCTCTACGGCGTCCAGGGCGACGGCTCCATCGACAGCGGGAAGGCGCTGCTGCCCGAGCCGCAGAAGGGCCTGCCCAAGGTCCGTACGGACGGCACCATCGCCGCTCCGAAGATCACCGGCGACCCGGCCAAGGACGCCGAGGCCGCCCAGAAGAACAACCCGACCAACGGCGACGGCCAGCAGCCCGCCGGCACCACGCCGTCGCCCGGCACGGGCAACCGCGACACCCGCAGACGGCCTCGCAGGAGGGGAAGCCGGAGGATGCCCTCATGACCGGCGCGAACAGCTTCTCCGTCTCCGGGTACGGCCCCGAGCGAGCCGGCTGGACCAGGCTCTTCGCCCGCGACTCGCTCACCCGCCGGCTGGACTGGCCGATACTGCTCGCGGCCACCGCCCTGTCCCTGCTGGGCTCCCTGCTGGTGTACTCGGCGACCCGCAACCGCACCGAGCTGAACCAGGGCGACCCGTACTTCTTCCTGCTCCGGCACCTGATGAACCTCGGCATCGGCATCGCCCTGATGATCGGCACCGTCTGGCTCGGCCACCGCGCCCTGCGCAACGCCGTGCCGATCCTCTACGGCCTGTCGGTGCTCCTCGCCCTGGTGGTCCTCACCCCGCTCGGCGCCACGATCAACGGCCAGCGCAACTGGCTGGTGATCGGCGGCTTCTCCCTCCAGCCCGCCGAGTTCCTCAAGGTCTCGATCATCCTCGGCATGTCCATGCTGCTGGCCGCCCGGGTGGACGCGGGCGACAAGCCGTACCCCGACCACCGGACCGTGTTCCAGTCCCTGTGCCTGGCCACCGTCCCGATCCTGATCCTGCTGCTCATGCCCGACCTCGGCTCGGTGCTGGCCATGGTGGCGATCATCCTCGGCGTGCTGCTCGCCTCCGGCGCCTCCAACCGCTGGGTCTTCGGTCTGCTCACCGCCGGTGTCATCGGCTGCGTCGCGATCTGGCAGCTGCACATCCTGGACGAGTACCAGATCAACCGGTTCGCGGCCTTCGCCAACCCGGACCTGGACCCGGCCGGTGTCGGCTACAACACCAACCAGGCCCGCATCGCCATCGGCTCCGGCGGACTCACCGGCGCCGGGCTGTTCCACGGCTCCCAGACCACCGGCCAGTTCGTGCCCGAGCAGCAGACCGACTTCGTCTTCACGGTCGCCGGGGAGGAACTGGGCTTCGTCGGCGCCGGCTTCATCATCTTCCTGCTCGGGGTCCTCCTGTGGCGCGCCTGCCGGATAGCGCGTGACTCGACCGAGCTGTACGGGACGATCGTCGCCGCCGGAATCGTGGCCTGGTTCGCCTTCCAGTCCTTCGAGAACATCGGCATGACCCTCGGCATCATGCCCGTCACCGGTCTGCCCCTGCCGTTCGTGTCGTACGGAGGCTCGTCCATGTTCGCGGTGTGGGTCGCCGTGGGACTGCTGCAGTCGATCAAGGTGCAACGGCCCATGTCGGCGTAGCCCCGGCACCCCTCGCCCTACCGGCGCCCCGGACACTAGATTCGGTGCATGGCGGATGAGAAACGCGAGATCGAGCGCAAGTACGAGTCCGACGACAGCGGGCTGCCCGACCTGACCGGCGCCGGCCCGGTGGCGGCCGTCCTGGACAAGGGCCTGATGGAACTCGACGCCACCTACTACGACACCGTCGACGAACGTCTGGCCGCCGCCGCCCTCACCCTGCGCCGCCGCACCGGCGGCGCGGACGCGGGCTGGCACCTGAAGTTCCCGGTCGCCCCCGGAGTCCGCGACGAGATCCAGGCCCCGCTCTCCGACACCGTCCCCGAGGAGATCGCCGCCCTCGTCCGCTCCCGCGTCCGGGACACCGAGCTCGTCCCGCTGGTCCGGCTGCGCTCCGCCCGCGACGTCCGGCACCTGCTCGACGCCGAGGGCGTGCTGCTCGCCGAGGCCAGCGTCGACGCCGTGACAGCCGAGCGGCTCAGCGGCGGAGGCGGGGCCGCCCAGTGGACCGAGATCGAGGTGGAACTGGCCGACGGCGGCGACCCGGCCCTCCTCGACCAACTGGAGAAGCGACTGCGCAAGGCGGGCGTACGGCCGTCCCGGTCGCCCTCGAAACTGGCCCGCGCCCTGGAACAGACCGCCCCCGGCAAACGCCGGAAGAAGACCGGACCCCCGCCGCCGGTGACCGCCGGCGATCACGTCCTCGCCTACCTTCGCGCCCAGCGGGACGCCCTGGTCGAGCTGGACCCCGCCGTCCGCCGTGACCTCCCCGACGCCGTGCACCGCATGCGGGTCGCCACCCGCCGCGCCCGCAGCACCCTGCGCACCTTCGGCGCCCTCCTGGACCGCACGGTCACCGACCCCCTCGGCGCCGAGCTGAAGTGGCTCGCCGGCGAACTGGGCGTCGACCGCGACCAGGAGGTGCTGGCCGACCGTCTGACCACCGCCCTCGACGCGCTCCCGCCCGACCTGGTCACCGGCCCCGTACCCGAGCGGCTGGCCGCCTGGTCCCAGACCCGGCACGCCCACGCCCACGCCCACCTCACCGGCGTGCTGGACTCCCGCCGCCACCTGGCCCTGCTGGACGCGCTGGACACCCTCCTCGCCGACCCGCCGCTGCGCGGGGCGGCCGGCAAGAAGCCGGACAAGGCCCTCGCCAAGGCCGTACGCAAGGACGTGAAGAAGCTGACGGACGCCATGGAGCACGCGCTGGCGCTGCCACCGGGACAGGACCGCGACCTCGCCCTGCACGAGGCCCGCAAGAAGGCCAAGCGCACCCGCTACGCCGCCGAGGCCGCCACCGAGGCGCTCGGCACCCCCGCCAGCGCCCTGACCAGGGCCACGAAGTCTCTGACCACCCTCCTGGGCGACCACCAGGACAGCGTCATGGCCCGCCGCACCCTCCGCGAGCTCGCGGCGGTGGCGCACGCGGCGGGGGAGAACACGTTCACCTACGGGGTGCTGTACGCCGGGGAGGAGGCGCGGGCGGTGGCGACGGAGGCGGAGCTGCCCCGGCGCTGGAAGGAGAGCGGGTCGAAGGCGGCTCGGAAGGCGTTCGGGGGAGGCCGCCGGGCGGGTTAGGCTTGATGGTCCCCCCTGTCAGCTCATGAAGGTTCGCGAGATGCCTGTCGAGTCGGTTTTCCCGCAGCTCGAAGCTCTGCTCCCGCACGTGCAGAAGCCGATCCAGTACGTCGGCGGCGAGCTCAACTCCACGGTCAAGCCGTGGGACGAGTGCGATGTCCGCTGGGCGCTCATGTACCCGGACGCGTACGAGGTCGGTCTGCCCAACCAGGGCGTCATGATCCTCTACGAGGTCCTCAACGAGCAGCAGGGCGTCCTCGCCGAGCGCACCTACAGCGTGTGGCCGGACCTGGAGGAGCTGATGCGGGAGCACGGCGTCCCGCAGTTCACGGTGGACAGCCACCGCCCGGTGAAGGCCTTCGACGTGTTCGGCATCAGCTTCTCCACGGAGCTGGGCTACACCAACATGCTCACCGCGCTGGACCTGGCCGGCATCCCGCTGGAGTCCAGGCACCGCACGGTCGACGACCCGATCGTCCTGGCCGGCGGCCACGCGGCCTTCAACCCGGAGCCGATCGCCGACTTCATCGACGCGGCGGTCATCGGCGACGGCGAGCAGGCCGTGCTGGACATGACCCGGATCGTCCGCGAATGGAAGGCCGAGGGCCGCCCCGGTGGCCGCGAGGAGGTCCTCTTCCGCCTCGCGAAGACCGGCGGGGTCTACGTACCGGCGTTCTACGACGTCGAGTACCTGCCCGACGGCCGTATCGCCCGCGTGGTGCCGAACAGGTCGGGCGTCCCGTGGCGCGTGTCCAAGCACACGGTCATGGACCTGGACGAGTGGCCTTACCCCAAGCAGCCCCTCGTCCCCCTCGCCGAGACGGTCCACGAGCGCATGTCGGTGGAGATCTTCCGCGGCTGCACCCGTGGCTGCCGCTTCTGCCAGGCGGGCATGATCACCCGCCCGGTGCGCGAGCGCTCCATCACGGGCATCGGCGAGATGGTCGACAAGGGCCTGAAGGCGACCGGCTTCGAGGAGGTCGGCCTGCTGTCGCTGTCGAGCGCGGACCACTCGGAGATCGGCGACATCGCCAAGGGCCTCGCCGACCGCTACGAGGACGACAAGATCGGCCTGTCCCTGCCCTCCACCCGCGTCGACGCCTTCAACATCGACCTGGCGAACGAGCTGACCCGCAACGGCCGCCGCTCGGGTCTGACCTTCGCCCCGGAGGGCGGCTCCGAGCGCATCCGCAAGGTCATCAACAAGATGGTCTCGGAGGAGGACCTGATCCGCACGGTCGCCACGGCCTACGGCAACGGCTGGCGCCAGGTGAAGCTGTACTTCATGTGCGGCCTGCCGACGGAGACCGACGACGACGTCCTCCAGATCGCCGACATGGCGACCCGCGTCATCCAGAAGGGCCGCGAGGTCTCCGGCTCGAACGACATCCGGTGCACGGTGTCGATCGGCGGCTTCGTCCCGAAGCCCCACACCCCCTTCCAGTGGGCCCCGCAGCTCTCCGCCGAGGAGACGGACGAGCGCCTCGCGAAGCTCCGCGACAAGATCCGCGGCGACAAGAAGTACGGCCGCTCCATCGGCTTCCGCTACCACGACGGCAAGCCCGGCATCGTGGAGGGCCTGCTCTCCCGCGGCGACCGCCGCATCGGCGCGGTCATCCGCGCGGTGTACGACGACGGCGGCCGCTTCGACGGCTGGCGCGAGCACTTCTCCTACGACCGCTGGATGCGCTGCGCCGAGAAGGCCCTCGCCCCCTACGGCGTGGACGTCGACTGGTACACCACCCGCGAGCGCGCCTACGAGGAGGTCCTGCCCTGGGACCACCTCGACTCCGGCCTGGACAAGGACTGGCTCTGGGAGGACTGGCAGGACGCCCTCGACGAGACGGAGGTCGAGGACTGCCGCTGGACGCCCTGCTTCGACTGCGGGGTCTGCCCGCAGATGGACACGGCCATACAAATCGGCCCGACCGGCAAGAAGCTGCTGCCGCTGACCGTCAAGAACGCGGGTCCGACGCCGGCTTCGAGCGGCCACTCGCACTGAGGTGAGCGAGGCACTCGATCGGGTGATTGAGGCGTTGGCGGGTGTGAGCGAGGAGAAGGTGGCTGTGGCGTTGGCTGCTCTCGGAAACCAGGCTTCGAGTCGTCGGCAGGCGCCGACGGAGCGCTCGCGCACGCCTCTGCCGGGTCCTGGGAGGTCGTCGGGCATTCACTCTGAAGTGGAGTGGGTCTAAGCCTCTGCGGTCGTGCACAGGCTGTCTGCTGAGCATGAGCGCCCCCTCCGCTTCGGAGGGGGCGCAGTCGCGTCATGACCTGCCGAAACAGCCGGTGCAAGTTGCCTTTGGCAAGTTGATGTCCGTACTGGCGATTGCTGGCTAAAGTCGTTTGGTTACTACTGGTTGCGGGGGCAACCAGAGCTTGGTCGGCTCTGCCGACATCCTGGGGAGGGCTTGTAGCGCATGACTCGTCGCTCTGCTGGTTTTGTCGGTGCCTGGGCGGAAATGCAGCGTCAACACCAGCGTCAAGTGGAAGCCGAGGCCAGACGGCGCCGGGAAGAGGCACGGCAGGAGCGGGCCTATCAACGGCGTGCTACGCAGGAATACCGGCAGTACCGACAGGCAGAGGCGAGACGGCGCACGGAGGAGCTGGATGCCCAGGTCGGTTCCTTGCAGGGGCTGCTGGCCGCGGGTTGTCAGGCGCCTGCGTTCAGGGCGTCGTCCCTGATACGCGCGGAAGAGATACCGCCGTTCGACCCCGGACAGCTCGCCTGGCCTGTGCGCATGCCGGACCCAAGCCGGTACCAAGCGCAGGGAGGTTGGACCGCAAGCCGGCGAGCCCAAGCTCAGGCGGAGGCGCAGGCTCGCTTTGAACGGGACTGGCACGCCGCGCAAGCTGCCGAAGCACAGCGACAGCAACAGTTGGCGGCCCTCCAGCGAGATTACGAGCAGAGGACCGAGGCCCAGCGGGCGGAGGTGCGTCGGCACAATGCCGGTATCGCCGAGGTGACCGAGGGTGTCAGGCGAGGAGACCCTGACTCCGTCGTTGAGTACTTCTCCGCCGCTCTCTACTCGTCGACTGCCTGGCCCGAAAGGTTTCCTCGGCAGGCTGCGGCAGCCTTCGACTCAGCAGCGCGGCAGCTGGTCCTGGACTGGGAGCTGCCCGGGTACGAGGTGGTCCCCGAGGCGAAATCCGTGAGGTACGTGCCCGCCCAGGACGAGGACAAGGAATCCGCGCGTCCTGTGACCCAGCGCCGTGGACTGTACCGAGAGGTACTGGCGCAGAGCCTGCTGCTGGTCCTGCATCAGCTTTTCGCCGCGGACGAGTACGGCATCCTCGACTCGGTGGCCTTGAACGGCTTCGTGGACGCCCACAATCCGGCGACGGGCAGGCGAACGCACATCTTCCTTGCGACCGTCATGGCCCAGCGGGCTGCGTTCACCGGTCTGCACCTGGAACAGGTGGACGCGGTCAGCTGTCTGACCGGCGCGTTGAGGGGCCAGCTCGCGTCCCGCCCTGATCAGCTCGCCTCCGTACGTCCGGGACGAAGGCCTCAGGACGTCGGGAATCATGTCGTCACCCACGGCGGTGATGATGAGCCGGATCTGTATGACATGGATCCGATCGCATTCGAGTCACTCGTTGCCGACCTGTTCCGCGCTATGGGGATGCAGGCCGTGACGACCCAGCGCTCGAACGACGGCGGTGTGGACGTCGACGCGCTGGACCCGACGCCCATCCGAGGCGGCAAGATCGTCGTACAGGTGAAGCGCTACCGCAGCACAGTGCCGCCCACCGCGGTGCGTGACCTGTACGGAACGGTCCAGGACGTCGGCGCCAACAAGGGAGTGCTGGTGACCACGGCGGGCTTCGGCCCCGGCTCACACGCATTCGCTCGGGGTAAGCCTCTGGAGCTCATCTCGGGCGGTGAACTCGTTGACCTACTGCACCGGCACGGGCTTCGTGGGCGCCTGGGGGAGGGTGGGCGACCGACTCCAGCGCAGCCGTCGCCGTCCAGTCCTGCAACAGCGTCCGACAACCACAACGTGTTGGGCATGACGTGGTCAGGCAGTGTGGCACTGGACGTATGCGCTCTCGTCTGCCGTGGCAACCGAGTCCTGAGCGAAGACCATTTCGTCTTCTTCAACAACCCGCAGACCCCAGACGGCTCGGTACGCGCAGTGCCGGCTGCGGCGCCGGACAAGGCAGCACTCCACGTTTCCTTCGACGCGCTCCCGGAAGCAGCTGATCGGTTCGTGCTCGTGGCGGCCGTGGATCCGGAGGCGAACCCGGGGGCCGACCTGTCTGGATTCACCGATGCGTGTATCCGGTTGCTGGACCCGGCAATGACTGAGCTTGGTCGGCTCGAAGTCTCCGATGGCCGTTCCGGCGAGACTGCACTGGTGCTCGGTTCCTTCCGGCGCAGGCCCAGTGGCGACTGGGACTTCGTGCTTGGGGGGAAGGGGTACACCGGGGGGCTGGAGCAGCTTGTCCAGGAGTACGGCGTCGAGGTTGACTGACGCCACGGGGCTCCTACATGAAGCTGAGTACTCGTACTGCTGCCGGCATCGCAGAGGACCTTGCGGAGGCGCGGCGGTTGGCTCCGGCGACGGTGCAAGAGAGTGGGAGTGGTGCTGATAACTGCTCCGCGTGGACGTGACTCGCAACAGCGTCAGCGTGCGCCGCTTTCCCAGAACTTCGACGACAGACCCGTACCGTTGATCCAAAGCGAAATCGTGTCCGTCGACGGTGATGTCAGGGCACGGGCGTTCGACCCCCCGTCATGGGCTTCGTGACGCTGAGCCGCCCACCCGGTTGCATGGGGGCGGCTCAGCCCGTGTGGCCGTCAGAAGGCCACGGCAAATTCATCCTCTTGCATGATCAGCCGGTCTCGTACGTCTTTGGGAATCATGATCTTCATGTGGATGTGAGGGGCACGAATCCCCTTCACTCTGGTCCGCTTGATCACGCACTTGATGCCTACCCTGAGCAGATCGGCGGCCATGGCCTCCATACCGCCTTCTTCCCAGTGCTTACGGAAGGTCTTGCCGTTGTGCACGGCTACCCATCGGTCCTTCGCGGACTCCGGGTCGATGGCCTCCAGTTGCTTGATGAGGCCATCCAGCGTTGCCTCAGCCTGCTCTTTGGTAAAGCGGGTCTTCGTGAACCGACCTCCGGGCTCCAAGCCAGTCATGTAGTAGCTGATCGACTGCTCCAGCCGCTGTAGCTCCTGGCGGACCTTGGCGCCCTGTCGGTATTCGCGTGTCATGACAGGCTCGTCACCCAGGACCCTCAGGACGTCGTCCACGAGCTCGCCGTAGATCTCGTCAGGGTTGGGGGCGCCGTGTCCTCCGGCTTTGCACTTACCGCACCGCAAGTACGCGTACGACCGTCCATTGACCTGGTTCTTCTGCACGGTCATGTTCGAGCGGCAGTCATGGCAGATCAGTACGCCGAGGAACTTCGTCGCACCGCCGGGATGCCGTGTGGGCTGGTCCTTCGCTCTGTGGTCCAGGACCGTCTGAAGGCTGCTGTACTCCTCCTCGGTGAAGATCGGTTCGGCCACACGGATGGGCTGACCATCGCTGCCGAGAACGATCTTTGAGCGGCGTACGCCTCCGTTTCTGTCCTCTTCTACCCGGTAGCCCATGAGGGCTGGGTTCCTGAGGCGTCGGAGCAGTGTTGAGGCCGTAAGCCCTGGCCCGCAGAGACCGGCTCGTACGAGAACTTTGACCATGCGACGCGCTGACGCCGGCTTGACCCGTATGGCGGCTCTCCGGCACCAGTGCAGCGCTAGGTATGCAGCCGGAGTGATGGCGAGTACGACCCGGCCGTCTTCGTCTTCCGCCGTCTCGTATCCATACGCAGGCTTGCCCACAAGCCACTCACTCTGAGTCTTCGTGTAATCCCAGAGGCTGGCAACGCGCGTGCTCGAGTTGGCGGCCTCGATCTCTGCGACACCACCGATGATCGTCACCATGATTTTCCCTGCCGTCGTGGTCAGGTCGATCGAGTCGTTTTTGGAGACGAGGTTCTTCCCGCATCTCAGACACCAGTCGATCATGGTGCTGAGGTCGGTGAGCCGTCGGACGAAGCGGTCCAGCTTCCAGAAAAGGATTTCGTCGAACTCAGGTGCCCGGTTGTTGAGCCAGTCCCCGAGCTCCTTGCGCTTCCACGGCGGGACCTTCGTGGCTGACACGTTGAGATCGCTCGCCACCCCTACCACTCGGCAACCGCGCTCCAGGGCCAGCCTGCGGAGATCGAGTTCCTGACGAACAGGTGACGTCGTGTCGTCGGTGAGAACGGAGAGTCGCACGGACAACAGGGCCTGCGGGGCGTCATCGGGTAAGCGGGCCTCCGCCTTCTTCAGCTCCGTCAAGATCGCTAAGTCCGCCTCCGTCCACTTGGTCTCAACTGCGTACTGGGCGCGGTCAGCTGCCGCGTGTGTCCTCGCTCGCTTGCCCATGACCAGCACGGTAGCGATTTTGTGTGCATTGGAGTGTGTGGTTGTAGATGGGCACCTATTATCCGAATCGGCCCGACCGGCAAGAAGCTGCTGCCGCTGACCGTCAAGAACGCGGGTCCGACGCCGGCGTCGAGCGGTCACTCGCACTGAAACGACGGCAGGGCGGTCGGGAAGAGGGTCCTGTCCCTGTTCCTGTCCGCCCTGCGCCGGGTGGAGTTGACATGTGCGGTTGTGAAGTTGTGCGGTCGACGAGCAGTAACTACCGGCGCCCGTCCGTCAGTTGCAGAAGTTGAGGATGGGCAGGAGGCCGTTGCCGCACTGGAACTCGTCGCCGCCGCCACCGCCGCCGCCGTGGCCGAGGGCCGGAGCGGCCTTCGTGACGACGTGCGCGGCGGGCGTCGCGGCCACGGCGGACGTGGCAGTCGCCACCCCCGCCGCACAGACGATGCCCACGGCGGCGCTCACCGCGAAGACTCGCGGCATCCGGGAAACGGCCTTCTTGAAGTGAGGTGTTGTGTTCATGAACTCACCATGCACACCCCCGCGACCCGGTGCTCGCCGAGCGCATCCGAGCGGGTGAGCCACCCGCCGGGCCCCGGATCGGAAGGCGCTTCCGGGGGCCGCGGCGGCGTGGGCCGAGCGCGATCCACAGCGCACCCGCCCAGTGAGCCGGTGCGGTCGGGAATGGAGTGCGACGTCCCAACCGGCCGTTGAGCGGGGCGGGTTGCTCTCCTGGGGTGGCAGCGCCGCACGCAGGGCCAGGGGGCCGTACGGGGCCACGCCGCCCGGCACCGGTTCGGCACCGTCCAGAGGGCCCGGCTGTTCGCGGCGGTGAACGCGCCGACGACCGGCGCGGCCGTCACCAGGTGGGACTCCCGGGCGCGCCACGGCTCCTGGCGGCCGGTCATCCGCCATCCGGCTCGCTCACGCCGGCGGCAGCCCCGCGACGACGGCGGACGCGGCCCGGGTGCCGCTGCGCACCGCGTGGCCGGCGGGGCGCTGGGTCACTGCCGGCCGCGGGCTTCATCGGCCTTCCCCTGCCGACCACCGGGGTTCCAGCGTGTCGAGGAGGGCGTGGAAGGCCGTGTCCGCCCGGTCCCAGTGTCCGTCCGCGAGGGGGCCGATCAGGAGTCCGAGGGAGGCGTCGGTGAGGAGGGTGGCGTGTGTCCGGGCCTGGTCCTCGTCCATGCCGAGGCCGCGGAAGAGGGAGGCGAGCAGGTCTGTCCATTCGGTGACGACATCGCGCATGCGACCTCGGCGCGCCGGGCCCGGCGGCTGGTGACGGCGCAACTGGCCGACTGGTCCGTGGGTGCCCTCGCCGACGTCGCGGAACTGCTGGTCAGCGAGCTGGTCACCAACGCCCTGCGGTACAGCCGGGGTTCGCTCAGGCTCAACCTCCGGCTGCGCGAGGGCCGGCTGCTGTGCGAGGTCGAGGACACCACGTCGGCCGGCCCGGTACGCGTCGCCGCCGCACCGGACGCCGAGGGAGGCCGCGGCACGGAATTGATCGACATGCTCGCGGACGCGTGGGGCAGCACGCGGACCGCCACCGGCAAGACCGTCTGGTTCGAGCTGCGGTCCGGGGGCCGGGGCCAGGAGGCGCCCGGACCTGGTGAGCGGGGCCGGGTCCGCGTGACGTGACCGCATCCGAACGCGCGGCCCGCGCGTCTACCCCTGTATGGACCCGCAGAAGCCACCGCCCCCGTCCCGCCGGCCCGAAGGGTGCCTCGTCGTCGCCGTCCGCCTTCCGGTGCGGATCGTCGTCCTGGTGCTGGTCGTGCCGGTGCGGATGGTGTGGGACGCGCTCGTCGCCGTCGGGCGGCTGCTGCGGGACAGCGTGCTCAGGCCGCTCGGGCGGGCCCTGGCGTGGGCCGGCCGGGCCGTGTTCGTGTGGCCCTTCGTGGGCCTGTGGCGGTACGTCCTGACGCCCGTCGGCAGGGCCCTCGCCTGGCTCGGCACCGTTCTGCTGGTGGTGCCGGCCCTGTGGTGCCACCGGTGCCTCCTCACGCCACTCGGACACGCCCTCGCCTGGCTCGCGCGCGGGGCCGGAGCCGGGCTCGCGTGGGTGTACGCGCGCGTGCTCACCCCGGCCGGGCACGCGCTGGCCTGGCTGCTGAAGGGGACCGGCGCGCTACTGGCCGCCCTCGGCGCCGGGGTGTACACGGCCGTCGCCTGGCTGCTGCGGTACCTGCTCGTCGTACCCGCGCGGTGGCTGTACACCTGGGTCCTGGCCCCTGTCGGCCGGGCCGTCGCCTGGTGCGCGCGGGGAGCCGGGTGGCTGCTGGGACTGGTCGTCACCGGTGCGGGGCTGGCCCTGTACTGGACCGGCCGCGTCCTGTTCGTGCTGCCGGCGCTCGCGCTGTGGCGGTGGGTGCTCGCCCCGGCCGGCCGGTTCCTCGCGGTCGTCGCGCGCGAGGTGGGGGAGGCGCTCGGACACGCGTGGCGGGTCGCCGGGCGGATCTCCCTGGCCGTCGGGCGCGCGCTGGGGACCCTCTTCCGGTGGATCTTCGTGGAGCCGGTGCGCTGGGTGTACCGGACCGTCCTCACCCCGGTCGGGCACGTCGTGCGGGACGCCGTCCTGCGGCCCCTCGCCGAGGGCCTGCGCGCGGTGGGCCGGGTGTCGCGGGAGGCGCTGGCCACGGCCCGGGAGACCGTGCGGCAGGCCCGTGCGGACGTCCGCCGGATGCTGTTCGGCGAGCCGCGGCGGCCGGCAGCGGTGGACCGGCGGGAACCCACCGCCCGCGACACACGTACTCTTGGTAGGAGTACGACCGCTCTCACGAAGGACTAGGACACTGGGCAAGCGACAGCCCGAAGGCCCGCCGCCCGCACCCGCGGTGCAGCGCATCCGACTGCGCTACACCAAGCGCGGCCGCCTGAGGTTCACCAGCCACCGAGACTTCCAGCGCGCCTTCGAGCGTGCGCTGCGCCGCGCCGAGGTGCCCATGGCGTACTCGGCCGGGTTCACGCCGCACCCGAAGGTGTCGTACGCCAATGCCGCACCCACCGGCACGGGCAGCGAGGCGGAGTACCTGGAGATCGCGCTCACCGAAGCGCGCGATCCCGAGACCCTGCGCGTTCTCCTCGACGAGTCGCTGCCCGCCGGGCTCGACGTCGTCGACGCGGTCGAGGCGCGGACCTCGGGCCTCGCCGACCGGCTGACGGCCTCCGTGTGGGAGCTGCGGCTGGACGGCGTCGACCCGGCCGACGCCGGGCGAGCGGTCGAGGCCTTCACCAAGGCGGAGGCCGTCGAGGTGCAGCGGCTGACCAAGAACGGCGTCCGCACCTTCGACGCCCGCCCGGCCGTGGAGAGCCTGGAGGCGCACGGTGCGACGGGTGATAGGCCGACCGACCAGCCCTGTGCGATACTGCGGCTGGTTGTTCGGCACGTGACGCCTGCCGTACGACCCGACGACGTCCTGTCCGGTCTCCGCGCCGTGGCCGACCTGGCGCCGCCGGTCCCCGCAGCGGTGACCAGGCTGGCGCAGGGGCTGTTCGATGAAGAGACCGGCACGGTGACCGACCCGCTCGCGCCCGACCGCGAGGCTGCCGGGGCCCTGACGGCCCAGCCGGCCGCCGCCGCGACGGCGCCGGAAGGTCCCGCGTAGGGACGGACGTCGTAGCGCCGCCCTCGTACTCGGGAGCCACCTGGGTCGGGCAGCGCACCGACCAGAAGACTTTCGCCAGGCCGTACCGACAAGGCGTACGGAACCGGCGAGACAGGACACAGAGTGCTCCCGTGCGGCGCCCGCGCCCCGGACGGCGGCCATCGCGCATCGCGCGGGCCGCGGACGTCAACGGCGGACGGTCCCCAGGGACCGGTGCCGGACCAGGTGCGGCGCCCGGGAGCCTGACGGGAGAAACGCCCGCATGCTCGAACCGACCGAACCCACCGAGGGTTCCGAACTGAACACTCCGAGCGACACCCTGCCGCCGCGCAGGCGTCGCCGTGCCGCCTCCCGGCCGGCGGGTCCGCCCGCCGCGGTCGCGGAGGCGCCCGTGGAGGTCACCGTGCCGGCCACACCGCCCGCGGAGGCCGACGAGGTCACCGAGGTGACCGAGGACGTCAGCGGGGCCACCGTGACCGGTGAGGCCGCCGAGGCGGAGGAGACCGAAGCGGTCGCCGCCGAGGCCGCCGCCCCTGCCGAGGAGGCCGCTCCCGCGCGTCCGCGTCGCCGGGCCACCCGCCGCGCGTCCGCGCCCACCGGCTCGCCGGCGTCCGCCGAGGCCGCCGAGACGGTCCTACCGGCCGAGCCGGAGAAGACCGCCGCCGTCCCCGAGGCCGGCGAGGTCGTCGTCGGTGAGGAGGCCGCGCCGCGCCGCACCCGGCGCCGGGCCACGCGCAGCGTGTCGGCGCCGACCGCCGGTGCCACCGAGCCCGCCGTGACCGCCGAGGCCCCGGTGACGCAGGCCGCTGCCGCCGAGACCGCGCCGGCCGAGGAGGCCGCTCCCGCGCGTCCGCGCCGCCGGGTGGCGCGCCGGACGTCCGCGCCCACCGGTGCGCCGTCGTCCGCCGAGGCAGCCGAGACCGTGGTCCCGGCCGCCGCCGCGTCCGCCGCAGAGGCCGAGACCCCGCAGCAGCCCGCTGCCGAGGCCCCCGCCCCCGCCGAGGAGGCCGCTCCCGCCCGTCCGCGCCGACGGGCCACCCGCCGCGCGTCCGCGCCCGCCGGTGCCCCGAAGGGCGCCGAGGAGGCCCCGGCCGCCGCCCCGGTGGCGCAGCCGGAGGCCGTGTCGCAGACGGAGACACCGGCGGAGACCCCG
>NZ_JAINRC010000024.1 GCF_020400655.1 Streptomyces spinosus | reverse complement strand
AGCGGGCCCAGGGCCGCCGGCCGCCCGCACCCCAGGACCGGTCCGGTCGACGATCCCGTCCGGCCCCGGCTTCGGCCGGGGCCGGACGGGCCGTCGCGCGCGCTTCCGGTCCGGTGACGCGCGTCGAGGATTGGATGCGGGCCACGCGGAAACCCCGGTGTTGTCCGCTACGCGCCCGTCACCTTCTCACTCAAGTGGCCCGCCCTCCGTTCACCTCACCGCACGTGGGGAGCACTCATGAAGACAGACACCCGATCCACCTCCCGCCTCCGGCACGACCCGCTCGTCCGCGGCCTCGGCTGGGCCAGCGCGCTCATGGGCGTGCCCCAGGTCGTCGCCCCGGCGGGCTTCGCCCGCGCCCTGGGCGTCGGCGACGCCGCCAGGCACCGCTCGGCCACGACCGCCGTCGGGGTGCGCGAGCTGGCGGCGGCGACCGGGCTGCTGGGACGGCCGCAGCCCGCCTGGCTCTGGGGGCGCGTCGGCGGCGACCTCATGGACCTGACCATGCTGACCCGGGCCCTGAAGAACCACGACGGCCGTGGCCTGGGCCGCACCGTCGCCGCGACCGCCGCGGTCACCGCCCTCACGGTCACGGACGTCTACGCGGCCGTGACCCGCACCCACAGGAGCACCCCCATGGAACTGACCGCGACCACCACCGTCCTGCGGCCCCCGGACGAGGTCTACGCCCTCTGGAGGGATCTGGAGCGGCTGCCGGACTTCATGGCGCACCTGGACGAAGTACGCGTCACCGGCCCGCGCACCAGTCACTGGCGGGCCACCGCGCCGTTCGGCAAGACGGTCGAATGGGACGCCGAGACCACGCAGGAGGTCGCCGGCCGGCTGATCGCCTGGCAGTCGGTGGACGGCGCCGACATCGACAACTCCGGCGAGGTCCGCTTCGAGCCCGCCCCCGGCGACCGGGGCACGGAGATCCGGGTGACCCTGCGCTACGACCTGCCCGGCGGGGCGCTGGGCAAGGCCGCGGCGCGCTACTTCGGCGAGGAACCGCACCAGCAGCTGGACGACGACCTGCGCCGCTTCAAGCAGATCGCGGAGACCGGCGAGGTCGTCCGCTCCGAGGGCGCACCCGGCGGCAAGCGGGCCCGCGGCGAGTTCCCGCAGCACCCGGCCCGGCCGCTGACCGAGGACGAACTGAAGGAGGCCCTGGCATGAAGGCCAACTGCTGGACGGGACGCAACTCGGTAGAGGTGCAGGACGTTCCCGACCCCTCGATCCTGAACAGCCGCGACGCCATCGTGAAGATCACCTCGACGGCGATCTGCGGCTCCGACCTCCACCTGCTCGACGGCTACGTCCCCACCATGCAAAAGGGCGACATCATGGGCCACGAGTTCATGGGGGAGGTCGTCGAGGTCGGCTCCGGCATCACCGACGGCGCACTGCGCGTCGGGGACCGGGTCGTCGTTCCGTTCCCCATCGCCTGCGGCGCCTGCGCGGCCTGCCGCGCGGAGCTGTACTCCTGCTGCGAGAACACCAACCCCAACGCCGGCATCTCGGAGAAGTTGTTCGGCCACCCTACCGCCGGCATCTACGGCTACTCCCACCTCACCGGCGGCTTCGCCGGCGGCCAGGCCGAGTACGCCCGCGTGGTGCTCGCCGACGCCAACGCCCTCAAGATCGAGTCGGACCTCACGGACGAGCAGGTGCTGTTCCTGTCCGACATCCTGCCGACCGGGTTCATGGGCGCCGACATGTGCGACATCCAGGACGGTGACGTCGTCGCCGTCTGGGGCGCCGGTCCGGTCGGCCAGTTCGCCATGGACAGTGCCCGGGTCCTCGGCGCGGAGAAGGTCATCGCGATCGACAAGGAGACCTACCGGCTCGACATGGCCGCCGGCCAGGGCTACACCACCATCAACTTCGAGGAGACCGACGTACGGTCCGCCCTGCTCGAACTCACCGGCGGCCGGGGCCCCGACAAGTGCATCGACGCGGTCGGCCTGGAGGCCACCCACGGCGCCTCCCACGTCCAGCTCTACGACCGCGCCAAGCAGGCGGTCCGCTCCGAGACCGACCGGCCGCACGCCCTGCGCCAGGCCATCCTGTCCTGCCGCAGCGGCGGCGTGGTGTCGGTCATCGGCGTCTACGGCGGACTGATCGACAAGTTCCCGGCGGGTGCCTGGATGAACAGGTCGCTGACCCTGCGCACCGGGCAGTGCCACGTGCACAGGTACATGAAGCGGCTGCTGGGCATGATCGAGCAGGGCAAGATCGATCCCACCCGGATCATCACCCACCGGCTGCCCCTGACCGAGGCACCGACCGGCTACGACCTGTTCAAGAACAAGAAGGACCACTGCGAGAAGGTCGTCCTCAAGCCGTGAGGCGCGGCCCGCACCGGACCCGGCTCGGCCGGGCTCGACGGCACCGCCCCTCGTAGCCGGCCCGGCGGCAGGACCTCAGGCCGTCTCCCTGTCCGGCACGTCCACCAGCCAGGGCAGCGCCCCCCGGTCCCCCGTGCCGAGCCGTGTGTACGCGCTGTAGAGGTGGTTGCCGACCGTCCGCACGGACAGGGTCAGCCGCTCGGCGATCTCCCGGTTGCTCAGCCCGGCCGCGGCCAGCGTGACGATCTGCCGCTGCCGGGCGGTGAGTTCACCGAGGACCAGCCCGGCCAGCGCGGGTGTGCGCGCCCCCTGGCAGCGGCGGGCCAGCGCGACGGCCCGGGTGCGGGACAGGCGGGCGGCCCGGGGGTCGCGGTGGGCCCGTGCCGCCTGCGCGTGCGCCTCCGCCGCGTACAGCAGGAAGCCCCGCTCGGCCAGCGCCCGCGCCGCACGGTCGAGAGCGGGCCCGTCGCCGCGCGCCAGCGCGTCCGCGTGCCGGGCGAACACGCTGCCGGCCGGCAGCCGCCCGGCCGCCCGCCCGGGCTCACCGAGGCGTACGGCGTCGTAGAGCGCGTGGACGCCGTCCGGGTCGGTCACCTCACCCGGCGCCCCTTCGGCCAGCGCGAGCTCCCTGCGGCACCCCTCGTGCGACGGACTCTGCCGAAGGCCCTCCCGCGCCCACGCCGCCGCCTCCCGCAGTTCGCCCCGCAGCCGCGCGAACCGGGCGCGGACCCCGGCGTACCCGGCCGGCAGCGGGCCGCCCTCCGCGACCAGCCACTCCCCCACCGGCGTCGGCACCGGCCGGACGTCGAGCCGGTCCATCCGCCGGACGAGGGCGCGCTGCTCGGCCTCCAGCGCGGGGCCGTGCGCGAAGGGCGCGCGGGCCAGCCGGCGGGCCCGCAGCCGGCCGGCCGTGGCACGCAGCACGGCGCCGTGCAGGGGGTGGGCGAGGGTGACGGCGCCCTGGTCGTCGACGTCGATCAGGCCGTCCGCCTCCAGGCGTTCGAGGACGTCCAGGTCCAGCTCGTCCGCGGACAGCGGCAGGGGCTCGGCGAACGCGAGGCGTTCCAGCGCGTCGCGTCCGCCGGGACCGGACCGCTCGAGGGCGGGGGCCAGGCGCTCGCGGACGGCCGGGGTCACCGGCAGCGGTCCGCGCCAGGCCCGTTCGCCGGTGCCCGGGACGGGAGTCAGCCGGCCGGAACCGGTGAGCGCGGTGACCAGGTCGCGCAGGAGCCGCAGATCGCCCCGGCACGCCTGGTGCAGGCGGCGCACGGTGAGCGGTTCCAGGCCGGCGCCGGCGAGCAGCTGGGCGGTGTCCTCGGGGGCCAGCGGGTCGAGGGCCAGCCGGGGCAGCAGTTCCCCGGTCCACAGCCGGGACACCGCGCCGGGCGCGGGTGGCCCGTCCGCCGCGGCCACGACCAGGCGGGTGCGGCCCTGCACGGCGAGCTGGTGGACCAGGGCGGCGGAGGTCTCGTCCAGCAACTGGGCGTCGTCCACGACCAGGAGCCGTACGCCGGACAGCGCGCGGACCGCGCGGTGCAGCGAGACGGTGTCGGGGAGCAGGTGCGCGAACGCCGCGAGGGGCAGGTCCCGGGCCTCGGGCGTGCCGGTCACGCGGGCGTGGTCCGTGCCCCGGACCGCCTCCGTGATCAGCCGGGTCTTGCCGCGGCCTGCCGGGCCGGTCACCACGATGCCGGGCCGGCCGGCGGTCAGCGCGCCGCGCACCAGCTCCAGTTCGTCGGCCCGGCCGGTGAACGGCCAGGGCAGCTCAAGGGTGTTCGCGTCCTGTTCGTAAGTCCTCACACCATGCTGAGCGCGCGTACTCAGGTTTGATACAGGGCGACTTGAGTAGCCCACGACTCAGGCGAACGGCCGGGGCGGCGGGCACGCTGGCCGCATGACCCGACGCCTCTGCTCGCTTCCGCGGCAGCCGGCCCCGTCGTTCGCACCGGGGCTGACCGCCGAGCGGCTGGGCGCGCTGCTCGCCGGGCGGCGGATGTGGGTCAACGGCACCGTCCTGCACTACTGCTTCCTTCACGCCCGCACCGACGCCTCGGTCGTCCCGGTCCCCGGGACCGGGGAGCTGCGCCGGGTGCCGTGGGCGGGCGGCGAGGAGCAGCGGGACGTGGTCCGCGGGTGCTTCGCCGAGTGGCAGGACCTCGGCATCGGCGTCACGTTCGCCGAGGTCGGCGACCGGCACGAGGCGGAGCTGCGGATCGGGTTCCAGAGCGGTGCCGGGTCCTGGTCGGCGGTCGGCAGGGAGGCGCTGTCGGTGGGCCGGGGCGAGCGCACCATGAACCTCGGCTGGGACGTGACCGCGCCCGGGGAGCGCGGGGCCGTCTTGCACCAGATCGGGCACGCGCTCGGCATGGTGCACGAGCACCAGAGTCCGTTCGCCGGGCTGCACTGGGACGACGAGGCCGTGTACGCCGAACTGGCGGGCCCGCCGAACTTCTGGAGCCGGGAGACGACGTACACGAACGTGCTGCGGCAGCTGGACGCCGGTGAGGCGGGCGGCTCGGTGTGGGACCCGCAGTCGGTGATGACGCTGCCGCTGGGGCCGGGGCTGGTGCTGGAGCCGGAGCAGTACCGCGGGGGGCTGCGGCCGTTCGGCGCTCCGTCGCCGGCCGACAAGGAGTTCGTGCTGCGCTGGTACCCGCCCGCCGCTCCCGGCGGTCCGGCCGCACTGGTGCCGTTCCGGTCCGTGCCGCTCGGGCTGGGGCCGGGCGAGCAGGCCGACTTCACCGTCGAGCCGCCGGAGACCCGCGAGTACACCGTGGGCGCGTTCGGCGACGCCGACACCGTGCTGGTGGTCTTCGAGGAGCGCGACGGGGAACCGCGCTTCCTCGCGGGCCACGACGACGGCGGCACGCCGGACAACGCCGCCGTCCGGGTGCGGCTCGTCAGGGGCCGCCGCTATGCCGTCCGGGTCCGTCTGTACTCCACGTGGGGGTCGGGGGAGACGGCGGTCATGTGCTGGTGACGGCACACGGACGGCACAGAGCCACTGTCCGGCACCGGGGGAGCGGGCGTGGACGTCACCTACGGGGGAGGTGACGTCCACGCCCACGCCGGTGCCCAGGCGGCTCGTGGCAGTGGTCCGGCCCGTCTCCTCGGCACGCCGTGCGGACCTCGGGACGACGCCACGGCGGGCAGGCGGCTCCCGCCCCGGGCCGACCGCCGCCATTGCGCTCGCGTGAACATCCGCCCGCGTCCCGGCCGCCCGCACTCCCCCAGGGCACGATGACGGCATGCTGATCGCTCTCGGGGGCCTCCCCGCCACCGGCAAGACGACACTCGCGCGGTTGCTCGCGGCCCGCACGGGCGCGGTGCACCTGCGGATCGACACGATCGAGCAGGCCCTGGTGCGCGCCGGCGTGGCCGCCCGTCCGGTGGGGCCGGCCGGCTACGTCGTCGGCTACGCCCTGGCCGAGGAACAGTTGCGGCTGGGCCTGACCGTGATCGCGGATTCGGTGAACCCACTGGCCGTCACCCGTGACGCCTGGCGCGACACCGCCGTCCGGGCGGGGGTGCCGGTGGTGGAGGCGGAGGTGCTCTGCTCGGACCGGGCGGAGCACCGTCGTCGCGTGCGCACGCGGACGGGGGACGTCCCCGGGATGCCGCTCCCCGGGTGGCCGGAGGTGACCGGCCGGGAGTACGAGCCGTGGGACCGCGACCACGTCGTCGTCGACACCGCGGGACGGACACCCGAGGAGGCGCTTGCCTCGCTGCTCGCGGCGATGGCACCGGGACCGGCTCCCCAGGCACGTCGTCGGTGAAAGCCCGCGCCCCGCCGCCGGGTTCGTGCCGCCGGCCGGGCTGCGGCTGCGCGGGATCGGCCGTCCGGCAGGTCCGCGAGCGCGGCTTCACCGACGGTGACGAGCGGACCGGCCTCGTGGGCGAGGTGTTCCGCCTCCGGCGCGGCGACGACGCCCGTCGCGCCCGGGCGAGCGCCGCGGCGGGTCCGCGGGCCCCCTGGCGCACCGGCTCGACGGGAAGCCGTGAGCACGGCCACGGGAACGTGCCGGCCGCGTCCGGGAGCCGGCTGCCACGGACGCCGGAGCGCGGCCGGTCGCTCAGCGGTCGGCGGGCACGGGCTCGGGCGTCTGCCGGGGCAGGACCGGCGCCCAGGCGAACGGCGGGTCCGGGATGTCCCGGCGCAGGACCGGCGCGACGGCCGACTGGAACAGTTCCAGCGAGGCGCGGTGCCGGGCGGGGGGCAGACCGCCGGCGTCCGCGGTCACGTGCAGCACGGTGTGCCCCAGCCGTTCGTGGTAGCGGTGCACCTTGTCGACGACCTGCTCGGGGCTGCCGATCAGCGCGGAGCTGCGCGCCACGAAGTCCTCCAGGGTCTCGAAGACCACGGGCAGGCCCGCCGACCGCTGGAAGGCCAGGTTGCTCTCGAAGACCGGGCGGTACGCCGCCAGCGCCTCCTGCGAGGTCCGGGCGACGTACAGCCCGGCCGAGCCCGCGCCCACCGCGATCGCCGCCGGGTCGTGACCGTAGTGCTCCCAGCGTTCCCGGTAGTGCCGTACCAGTGCGGCGTACGGCTCGACCGGATGGGTGACGTTCGCCGAGAACAGCGGGTCGCCGTAGCGGGCGGCGAGGTCCACGGACTCCTCGCTGGTGGCGCTGCCGTGCCAGACGCGGACCGGCCGCTGGTACGGCCGCGGCCAGGTCTCGGCGTCCTTCAGCGGTGGCCGGAAGCGGGTGTCGGCGCTCACCCGGTCCTGCCGCCACAGCCGCCGGAACACCTCGTAGCTCTCGGCGTTGCGCTCCCACTGGTCCTCGGGGGTGACGTGGAACAGCTCGCGCTGCGCGGTGCCGTTGCCCTTGCCGATGATCAGGTCGAGGCGCCCGTCGGAGAGGTGGTCCAGGGTGGCGTAGTCCTCGTACGCCCGGACCGGATCGAGCAGGCTGAGGGTGGTGACGGCGGTGAAGAGCCGGATGCGGCGGGTGAGCGCGGCGACGTGGCCGAGCACGACGGTCGGCGCGGAGGAGAGGAACGGCCGTTCGTGCCGCTCCCCCACGCCGAATCCGTCGAAGCCCAGCTCCTCCGCCAGCACCGCGTTGTCGCGCACCTCGCGGAACCGCTCGTGCGTCGGCACCAGGACGCCGGTGACGGGGTCCGGCCGGTGCACGATCAGGGTGATGGCGAGGAACCTCACGACGCGGCCCGCTCCTTCGAGGCGCTGCCGCGGCTGCCGGCCCCGGCGTCGGGGTGGGCCAGACCCAGGTGGTCGCGCAGGGTCGTGCCCTCGTAGTCGGCGCGGAAGACGCCCTGTTCCTGGAGCAGCGGGACCACCTTGTCGGCGAACGGGTCGAGCCCGCCGGGGGTGATGTGCGGGACGAGGATGAAGCCGTCGGAGGCGTCGGCCTGCACGAAGTCGTTGATGGTCCGGGCGACCGTGGCCGGTGAGCCGACGAAGGTCTGCCGGTTGCCGGTGTTGATCACCAGGTCGCGGATGGACCACTTGTTGGCCTCGGCCAGCTGCCGCCACTCGCGGGCGATGGCGACCGGGTCCCGGTACATGCGCACCTGGGCGCGGCCCCGGGAGATGTGGTCCTCGCTCACCACCGGGTCCACCTCGGGCAGCGGGCCCTCCGGGTCGTACGCCGACAGGTCCCGGTTCCAGACGAACTCCAGGTGCTTGATGGCGGTGGCGCCGCTGACCTGCTGCCGGCGCACCTCGCGGGCGAGTTCGGCGGCCTCCTGGTCGGTGTCGCCGAGGACGAAGGTCGCGGCGGGCAGGATGAGGAGCTGGTCGGGGCGGCGGCCGTACTTGGCGAGGCGGGACTTCACATCGGTGTAGAAGGCCTGGCCCTCCTTCAGCGTGGAGTAGCGGCTGAAGATCGCGTCCGCGTCGGACGCCGCGAACTCGCGGCCCTCGTCGGAGTCGCCGGCCTGGAAGATCACCGGGCGGCCCTGCGGGGAGCGCGGGACGTCGAACCGGCCGTGGATGTCGAAGTGCTGCCCCTGGTGCACGAAGGCACCGGCCTTGGCGTCCCGGAGGAAGGTCCCGGTGGCCTGGTCGGCGATGATCTCGTCACCGCGCCAGGAGTCGAACAGCTCGTGCGCGGTGGCGAGGAACTCCTTGGCGCGGGAGTAGCGCTCCCCCTGCGGCAGGAAACCGCCGCGGCGGAAGTTCTCGCCGGTGAAGGCGTCCCAGGAGGTGACCACGTTCCAGGCGGACCGGCCGCCGGAGAGGTGGTCGAGGCTCGCGAACTGGCGGGCCACCTCGTACGGTTCGTTGAACGTGGAGTTGATGGTGCCGGTCAGGCCGAGCCGGTCGGTGACGGCGGCCAGCGCGGCCAGCACGGTGAAGGTGTCGGGGCGGCCGACCACGTCCAGGTCGTAGATCTTTCCGCCCTGCTCGCGCAGCCGGAGCCCCTCGGCGAGGAACAGGAAGTCGAACTTGGCGCGTTCGGCGGTCCGCGCGAAGTGCGCGAAGGAGCTGAACTCGATGTGGCTGCCGGCGGCCGGGTCGCTCCAGACGGTGGTGTTGTTCACGCCGGGGAAGTGGGCGGCCAGGTGGATCTGCTTCAGCGGCTTGCTCATGGCGGTACGGTCGTCCTCTCCGGCGTTCAGGCGGCTGCGTAGCGGTTGGCGGGGCGGGCGAGACCGAGGAGGCCGCGCAGGGTGCCGGCCTCGTAGGCGTCCCGGAAGCGGTGGCGCCGCCGCAGCTCGGGCACCAGGTCACGGGTGATCCGGGGCAGGTCGTGGCCGGCGACCGCGGGCCGCAGGCGGAACCCGGTCAGCCCGCCCGCCGCCAGCTCCTCCAGCAGGTCGGCGAGTTCGGCGGCCGTACCGGTGAAGATCCGGGCGTCGCTGGTGTACGGCTCGCCCGCGAGGGTGTCGAGGCGGTCGCGGCGGGCCTCGGCCCCGGCCCGGCTGTCGTCCAGGAAGACGACCAGGTCGCCGAAGACGTGCAGCGTCTGCCCGGCGCGTCCCGCAGCCTCCTGCTCGGCGCGGATCTCGGCGACGATCGCCCGGGCCTGGTCCGCGTCGTGCGGGGTGACGTAGCCGACGTCGGCCTGACGGGCCACGAGGCGGTACGGGACGGTCTGGTGGGCGAGGGCGGTGACCAGCGGCTGGCCCTGAGGCGGGCGGGGCGTGATGGAGGGGCCCTTGACGCTGAACCAGCGGCCCTCGAAGTCGATGTAGTGCAGCTTGTCCCGGTCGATGAAGCGGCCGGTCGCCACGTCCCGGATCTCGGCGTCGTCCTCCCAGCTGTCCCAGAGCCGGCGGACCACTTCCACGTAGTCGGCGGCCTCGTCGAACAGGTCGGTGATCGTCTCCCGCGCGTCCGGGCTGTCGAAGCCCTCGATCCGGGGGATGGTGCGGCGGCCGAAGTGCGCGGCCTCGTCCGGCCGGAAGTCGGTCCGCACCCGCAGGCCCGCGCGTCCGGTGCTGACGTAGTCGAGGGTGGCGATCGCCTTCGAGATGTGGAACGGCTCGGTGTGCGTGGCCACCACGGTCGGGACCAGGCCTATGTGCCGGGTGACCGGGGCGACGCGGGAGGCGATGAGGACCGCGTCGAGCCGGCCGCGGACCTGGTCGGTGCGCTCGTCGGGTGCGAGGGGGTGGGAGGACTGCTGGCCGAGGCCGTCCTCGATGGTGACGAAGTCGAGCAGGCCGCGTTCGGCCTCGGTGATCAGGTCGGTCCAGTAGCCGGCGGTGAACAGGTCGCGGGGGCGGGCGACCGGCTCGCGCCAGGACGCCGGGTGCCATCCGGTGCCGTCCAGGGCGACGGCGAGGTGCAGGGGTGCGGCAGGGGTTGAGGACACGTCGGTGCCTTCCTTGATGTCCGTACGAGGACGCCGGCCGGCGGGGCCGGCGTCCGGCGGCGCCGGCCGCGGGCGGGCGCGGCGGGGGTGCCCCGGGCCGGGGCGGAGCCGGGGTGAGGTCAGTGGCGACAGAGCGCGGCGGACACGCGCTGGAGGTCTATGTGCGGCCGAGAGTGCAGACGGACGGACCGGTACGGGTGCGGGGCGCGCGGCGGCCGGGTCCGCGGGGGCACTCGGGTCACGGCCGTCACCTCCGTCCGTCGTGCGCGGCGGGCCGGGCCGGCGTCCGCCTGGCGGATCTCGTCGTGACGTCCAACGCCGGGCGGTCGCCGATTGTTCCCGGGCTGAGCACGCGCACGATGCGGGAGCGGCGGCGCAGGGTGAACCCGATCGACTCGTAGAGCCGGATCGCGGGCGTGTTGTCGGCGGCGGCGTGCAGGAACGGGGTGTCCCCGCGGTCCCGGATGCCGGCCGCCACCGCGCGCACCAGCCGGGTGGCCAGTCCCCGGCCGCGGTGCGCGGGATCCGTGCACACGGCGCTGATCTCGGTCCAGCCGGGCGTCCGCAGCCTCTCCCCCGCCATGGCGACGAGCCGTCCGTGGTGCCGGATGCCGAGGTAGGTGCCCATCTCGACGGTCCGGCTCAGGAAGGGGCCCGGCCGGGTGCGGGCCACCAGATCGAGGATCTCGGGGACGTCGTCGGCGCCCAGGCGGACCGCCTCCGGGTCCGGTGCGGCCCGCAGCGCGGTGTCCACGAGCTGGACTCCCGTGCCTTCGCCGAGCACCTCCCAGCCGTCGGGAACCCGCTCGACCGGCTTGACCCGTACGGTGGTTCCCGGACCGACGAGCGTGTGCAGGTCGGCCCAGGCCGCCGGGTCCGCCGGGTCGGCGAGCGCCGCGAAGGCGTAGGTCTCCGGCCGGTAGCGGGCCGCGCGGCCGTACCGGTCGGCGAGCCGGGCGTGCGGGCCGGTCAGGGCGGCCCAGACGGCGTTGTCCAGGACGGGGTCCGCGGGCGGGAGCGGGGTCGCGCCCGCGCGGACGTCGGTCGGACGGGCCACGGGAGCGACCCCCTCTCTTGTCTCCATGTCGATGAGTCGACGACCTGTCAGGAGTTGTCCAGCGGCAGCCCGGGCGGGTTGACCTCCGCCTTCGCCACGGACTCGTTGGACAGGCCGTAGGCGGCCAGCCACTTGCCGTACTGCCCGTTCTCGATCAGGTGGTTGAGGGCGTCGGCGAGCGGCTTGGCGAGTCCGCTGTCCTTCTTCGCGGTCGCCGCGATCAGACCCTGCAGCGTCTCGCCGGCGCCGGAGAAGGTGCCCGCGTTGCGGGTGGCGTTGGGGGTGTTCGCGGTCTGCCGGGCACGGTAGGCGACCGCGGGGTTGGGACCGAGGTAGGCGTCGATCTTCCCGCTGCTCAGCGCCAGGTTGATGGCGTTCTGGTCCGGGAAGTACTTGACGGTGAGCTTCTTGCCCTCCTTGGCCAGTTTGGCCTTCCACTCCAGGAGGATCTTCTCCTGGTTGGTGCCGGCGCCCACGCTGACCGTCTTGCCGGCGAGGTTCTCGTAGTCGCCGTCGAAGTTCCAGGGGCTCTTCTTCAGCACCTCGAAGGCCAGGTTGTCCTTGCGGTAGGAGGCGAACTCGTACTTGCGCTTGCGTTCCTCGGTGACGGTGACGTTGGAGAAGGCCACGTCCACCTTGCCGCTGTCGACGCCGACGAAGAGGTTCTCCCAGGTGGAGTTCCTGATCTCGGGCTTCAGGCCGAGGACCGCGGCCACCAGGCGGCCGAGGTCGGGCTCGGAGCCGGTGAGGGTCTTCTGGTCGCTGCCCACGAAGTTCAGCGGCGCGGAGCCAGAGGGCAGGGCTCCGACACCGATGACGAGCTTGCCGCTCTTGCGCACGGAGGCGGGCAGTTCGGCGCTGATGGACTTCACTTCGGAGACCTTCAGCGCGGTCTCCTTGGCGGCTCCGTTGGACAGCCGCCCCACGGTCACCGTGCCGGCGGTGTCGGTCTTGGTGACGGCCTCGCTGTCGCCTCCGCAGGCGGCGAGCCCGGTGGCGAGGGCGGCGACGGCGGTCGCGGCGGTGATGCCGCGGATCACGGCGCGTCGGGAGAGGTGGGTAGGCATGGCGTGGCTGTCCTTGTCTCGCTGATGAGGGTGAGCGCTGGGAGTGCGGTGGGGGTGGGTCTGGGAGGGCCCGGACGGCGGGATCGGGCGCCGTGCCGTGGCGGCGCGGTCAGAGCACCTTGCCGAGGAACTCCCGGGTCCGTGCGTGCCGGGGCCGGTCCAGCACCTCGCCGGGCGGGCCCTGTTCGACGATCCGCCCGCCGTCGATGAAGACGACCCGGTCGGCGACCTCGCGGGCGAAGCCGATCTCGTGGGTGACGATGACGAGGGTGGTGCCGCTGGTCGCCAGGTCCTTGATGACGGCCAGCACCTCGCCGACGAGTTCGGGGTCGAGCGCCGAGGTCGGCTCGTCGAAGAGGATGATCCCGGGCCGCAGGGCGAGGGCGCGCGCGATGGCGACGCGTTGCTGCTGTCCGCCGGACAACTGCCGCGGGTAGGCACCGGCCTTGTCGCCGAGACCGACGCGTTCCAGGAGTTCCCGGGCGAGCTCCTGGGCCGCCGCCCTGGTCAGCCTGCCGGTGGCGGCGGGGGCCGCGGCGACGTTCTCCAGGACGGTCAGGTGCGGGAAGAGGTTGAAGTTCTGGAAGACGAAGCCGATCCGGCCGCGCTGGGCCAGGATGGCGCGCTCGCTGAGTTCCTTGAGCCGGTCCCCGTGCCGTTTCACCCCGATCAGCTCGCCGCCCACGCTGACGTGGCCGATCTCGGGCTTCTCCAGGTGGTTGACGACCCTGAGCAGCGTGGACTTGCCGGAGCCGGACGGCCCGAGGATCACGGTGACCTCGCCGGGGCGGACGGTCAGGTCGATGCCGTCGAGGACGCGGTGGGTGCCGTACCACTTGTGGACGCCGTGCACTTCGAGCGCGGCGGGGGCGGCCTTCGGCAGGGTCTGCGCGGTGGTCATACGGCGGCCTCCCGGCTCAGCCGGGCCCGCAGGCCGGCGAGACCGGCCCGGGCCTTCTGCAAGGGGGTCGGCGGCAGGGTGCGGGTGGCGCCCCGGGCGTAGTACCGCTCGACGTAGAACTGGACGACGGACACGGCGCTGGTGAGGATCAGGTACCAGACGGTGGCGACCATCAGCAGCGGCACCACGTCACCGGGGTAGGTGCTGCCCATCGACTGCACCGCGCCGAACAGGTCGAGCAGCGACACGTAGAACACCAGGGACGTGCTCTTGATGAGGCCGATCAGCTGGTTGACGTAGTTCGGGGTGATGGACCTGAGGGCCTGCGGGAAGACGATCCGGCGGAACTGGTAGCCCTTGGGCAGGCCCAGGGCGGCGGCCGCCTCGTGCTGTCCCTGGTCGACGGAGAGGATGCCGCCGCGGACCACCTCCGCCGCGTACGCCGCCTCGTTGAGGCTGAGGCCGATGACGGCGATCGTCATGTCCGTGGCCAGCCGGGACTCGTCGAAGGTGACGAAGGCGGGACCGAACGGCACCCCGAGGCTCAACGTCTTGTACAGGGCACTGAAGTTGTACAGGAAGATCAGCACGACGATGAGCGGCACGGAGCGGAACAGCCAGGTGTAGGTCCAGCTGGCCGCGCGCAGCACCGGGCTCCCGGAGAGCCGGGCGAGTGCCAGCAGGATGCCGCCGAGGAGCCCCAGGACGGCGCTGAGCGCGGCGACTTCGAGGGTGACGAGGAGGCCGTCGAGGACGGTGGGGCGCAGGAACCAGTAGCGGAAGCGGTCCCACTGGTAGAAGGGGTTCGTGACCAGTCCGTGCAGGATCTGCGCGACGAGCACGATGACGGCGGCGGTGACGATCCACCGGCCGGGCCGGCGCAGCGGCTGGACCCGCTGTGCTGACAGGGTTTCTGACGGTGTGTCGGCGATGGCCGGCGCCTCGGCTAGGGAGACGGCGGCGCCTGGGGGTTCACTCATGGCGGGCTCCGGCGGAGTCGGTCACCCCGGGGCCGCGCGGGAGCGGCGGTGGGCCACGACGGCACTGCGGCGCGAGGCGGCGCACGGACGGGCGCGGAACCGGGGGCTGGGCGGACAACGGCACACCGGAGGGACGGTGTGCGGTGGGAACGCGGGGGCTGGGAGGCGGAGGTCAGCCCTGACAGCGGGCAGAGCCCGGCGCGGTACACAGTGCGCTGTTCACGCGGAGCAGATCGACGGCGCGGTCGGCGACGAGGAGACCGGCGTACGACGGTACGCAGCCCTGGGGGCGGCTCGCGGCCGTCCTTGGAGCTGCGTACATGGCGTCACCTGTCACTGTTCCGGCCCCGTGGGGCCTCGCGCTTACCGAAAACGTCGTCCGGTCCGGTCGTCACCTGGGGCACCCCACCGCGGTGCGAGGGTTGCCGGTCAGCGAGCCAGGGCTTGGCGCTGACGCTCATGACCGTTCTGAGCGGTAAGTAAGGCAGTTGCCCGTTCGAATGTCAACGGACGTCCGCCAAGTGGACATCGGCGGCCCGCTCTCACCTGCGGGAAGTGTCCGTGGTGTCCGCGGCGTGGCCTGCCCAGTCCAGGATCTGGACAGCGGCTCCGGCGGCCTCCAGGCCCTGGCAGCGGCCGTGGTGGCGGCGGGCGATGCCGTCCAGGTCGAGGTGGCGGCCGAAGGCGGGGTGGGCGGCCAGGCGGCGGGCGTAGGCCCACAGGGCGCGGTGGTCGGCGATGCGCTGCACGGCGCAGGCGTCGAGGTGGCAGCGGTGGACGGTGTCGAGCTGCACGAGGGTGACCCACAGCTCGATGTCGGCGGCGGTGAGCCGGTCGTCGGCCAGGTACTCCTCGCCGCTCAGCCGCCGCTCCAGGCGGCCCAGGGTGTCCAGCAGCACGTCGAGGGCGGCGGCCCGTTCGGCGGGGCCCGCCCCGGCGCGTCCGGCGCGCTGGGCGGCCTCCTCGATGCCCTCGGCGCACATCCGCTCGACGGCCTCGATCACGGACTCCAGGCCGCCGGGGTACAGGCGGGCGTCGCCGTTCGGCCGGAACCGGTCGAGGTCGCGCAGGATGTCGGGGGTGTGGGTGCTGACGATGCGTCCGGACCAGTCGTCGCTGAGCACGGGCGCCAGCGCCGGGCCGGTGTAGTGGTGGGCGCTCGCCTCGTAGAGCGGGCGGAGCGCCGCGTGGCCGCCGCCGGGACAGTCCGGGACGGCGGGCAGGAGGGTGACGGGACAGCGGCCGTCCAGGCCGAGCAGACTGTGGCCGACGGCGAGGCGCAGCCCGTCGGGGCAGGCGGTCGACAGGTGGAGCCGGTAGCGGTGCGGCACGGCGTAGTGGCCGCTGCGCGCGTCCCGGCCGATCCGGCCCCGGAAGACGGGCGCGGTACCACGGGTGGACGGGACGGCGGCGAGCGGAGTGATGGACATGCGTCTCCCCGGGTGGTGGGTGTGCGGAGGGGCGCGCCGGCGCGGGCGTGACCGGTCGGTGGGGGCGGAGGGGCGCCCCGGCTCAGCGGTGACGGCGGATCGCGCTGCAGACGCGCTGCAGGTCGATGTGGCGGCGGGAGGTGAGCAGGGGTGCGCGCAACGGCGTACGGCCGGTCCGGCCCGTGCCCGTTTCGCCGCGCGCCATGATTCCCTACCTGTTCACTAGGATTCCCTCCCTGGAGTGTCGATCGGGCTCCGTACGACGTCAAGGGGGCGTCCACGCCTGGGAACCGGGGTCGGTGCCGGGTACTCCTCAGCGAGAGGAACATGTGACATAGTACTGGCGTGGCGAAGCGACTGACCTGCGATGTCGTGGTCGTCGGGGCCGGCATCACGGGCGCGGCCTGTGCCCTGTACGCCGCGCGCGCCGGACTCGACGTACGGCTGGTGGACCGGGGCCCGGTGGCCGGCGGCACCACCGGGGCCGGCGAGGGCAACCTGCTCGTCTCCGACAAGGAGCCGGGCCCGGAACTCGGACTCGCCCTGCTGTCCGCCCGGTTGTGGGCCGGGCTGGCGCAGGAGCCGGGCGCCGCGATCGAGTACGAACCCAAGGGCGGCCTCGTGGTCGCCCCGACCCCCGGCACCCTGGCCGCGCTGCGGGACTTCGCCGCGGACCAGCGGGCCGCCGGCGTCACCGCCGTGCCGGTCGACGCCGGGCGACTGGCCGAGCTGGAACCGCACTTGGCGCCCGGCATGGCGGGCGCGGTGCACTATCCGCAGGACGCGCAGGTGATGCCCGCGCTGGCCGCCGCGCACCTGGTCCGTGTCTCCGGCGCCGCCCTGCACACCGGCCGCACGGTGACCGGGGTGCTGCGCACCGCGCGGGGGGCGGTCCAGGGCGTCCGCACCGACCGGGGCGACATCCACGCGCCGGCGGTGGTGAACGCGGCCGGGACCTGGGGCGGCGGCCTCGCCTCGCTCGCCGGCGTCCGGCTGCCGGTACTCCCCCGGCGCGGTTTCGTGCTGGTCACCGAGCCGCTGCCGCGCATGGTCCGGCACAAGGTGTACGCCGCGGACTACGTGGCCGACGTGGCCAGCGACTCGGCCGCGCTGCGCAGCTCACCGGTCGTGGAGGGTACGGCCGCCGGTCCCGTCCTGATCGGCGCCACCCGGGAACGGGTCGGCTTCGACCGGTCGCTGTCGCTGACCGCGACGCGGGCGCTCGCCGCCGGGGCGATCGGGCTGTTCCCGTTCCTCGAGCGGGTCCGCGCGCTGCGCGCGTACGCGGGCTTCCGGCCGTACCTGCCGGACCACCTGCCGGCGATCGGGCCCGATCCGCGGGTGCCCGGCCTGTTCCACGCCTGCGGGCACGAGGGCGCCGGCATCGGACTCGCCCCCGGCACCGGGCTGTTGACCGCGCAGGCGCTCACCGGGAAGGCGCCGGAACTGGACCTCACGCCGTTCCGGCCGGAGCGGTTCGACACCGAGGGAGGCGACGCCGGGTGAATCCCAGGAAGTTGACGCGGGCCCGGCCGGGGCCGCCCTGCACCGTGAGCCTCGACGGCCGGCCCCTTCAGGCGCTGCCGGGCCAGACGGTCGCGGCGGCGTTGTGGGCGGCGGGCGTGACGGCCTGGCGCAGCACACGGGGCGCCGGGCGGCCCCGCGGGGTGTTCTGCGGGATCGGGGTGTGCTTCGACTGCCTGGTCACCGTCAACGGCCGCCCCAACCAACGGGCGTGCCTGGTCCCGGTGCGCCCGGGCGACGACATCCGCACTCAGGAGGGGACGGGCCGGGCCGATGACTGAACGACCGCGCCTCGCCGTCGTCGGCGCGGGCCCCGCCGGGCTCGCGGCGGCGCTGGCGGCGGCCGCACGGGGCGTCCAGGTGACCCTGGTCGACGCCGCCGACCAGGCCGGCGGACAGTTCCACCGGCAGCCCGCCGCCGCCCTCGGCGCCCACCGGCCGCAGGCCCTGCACCACCGGTGGCGCACCTGGACGCGGCTGCGCGACGGCCTGGACCGGCACCGCGCGGCCGGCCGGATCACTCACCTGACCGACCATCATGTCTGGTGCGTGGCAAGGGACTGCGCTTCCGGCGCGTTCGCCGTGCACGCCCTGCTCGGCCCCGCGCAGGAGGACGGTGTCACCGTGCGCGCCGACGCGGTGGTGCTCGCCACCGGCGGGTACGAGCGGGTGCTGCCCTTCCCCGGCTGGACACTGCCCGGGGTCGTCACGGCGGGCGGCGCCCAGGCCATGCTCAAGGGCGGCCTCGTACTGCCCGGCCGCACGGTGGTGGTGGCCGGGACCGGGCCGCTGCTGCTGCCGGTGGCCGCCGGGCTCGCCGCGGCCGGCGCACGCGTCGCCGCGCTGGTGGAGTCAGCCGGCCCCGGCGCCCTGCTCCACCGGGCACCCGCCCTGGCCGCACAGCCGGGCAAACTCGCCGAGGGCGCCGGCTACGCGGCCCGGCTGCTGCGGCACGGCGTGCGCACCCTGGCCCGGCACACCGTCGTGGCGGCGCACGGCACCGACCGGCTGGAGGCGGTGACGGTGGCCGCGCTCGGCCGGGACGGGCACCCGCGGCCCGGCAGCGCCCGGCGCATCCCCTGCGACGCCCTGGCCGTGGGGCACGGCATGCTGCCGCACACCGACCTCGCCGAGACCCTCGGCTGCGCCCTGTCCGGCACCGCCGTACGGGTCGACGCCGAGCAGCGCACCGACGTGCCCGGCGTCTGGGCCGCCGGGGAGGCCACCGGCGTCGGCGGCGCGGCCCTCGCGCTCGCCGAGGGGCACATCGCCGGGCGCTCGGCCGCCGCCCGGCTGCACGGCACCGCCCCCGACCCGCACGGCTGGGCCGCCGCGGCCCGGGCCCGCACCCGGCTCACCGCGTTCGCCACGGCCCTGGACGCGGTGTACGCCCCACCGGCGGGCTGGGCGGACCGCATCCCGGACGAGACGGTGGTGTGCCGCTGTGAGGAGGTGACCGCCGGGGAGGTGCGCGGGTCCGTCGAGTCGCTCGGCGCCGGGGACCTGCGCACGGTGAAGCTGCTCACCCGGGCCGGGATGGGCTGGTGCCAGGGGCGGATGTGCGCGCCCGCGGTGGCCGGCCTGACCGGCTGCCCGCTCACCGCCGGACGCCGGCCGTTCGCCCGCCCGGTACCGCTCGGCGTCCTGGCCACCCTGCCGGAGCCGGAGTGAGGCGACAGCCCGCCACACTCCGGACCCACCGTCCACACCGCTCAGTGATATGTCACACCCCATTGAATGAGGGATCACCATGACCCACCCCGAGCACCACCGCCCCTGGCGCGGCATCCTCGTCGCCACCGCCCTCCCCCTGCGCGCCGACCTCTCGGTCGACCACGACCGCTACGCCGAGCACTGCGCCTGGCTGGTCGCCAACGGCTGCGACGGCGTCGTGCCGAACGGCTCGCTCGGTGAGTACCAGGTCCTCACTTCCGAGGAGCGCGCCCGGGTGGTGGAGACCGCCGTGGCGGCGGTCGGCGGGGAGCGAGTGATGCCGGGCGTCGCCGCGTACGGCTCGGCCGAGGCCCGCCGCTGGGCCGAGCGCGCGGCCGAGGCCGGCTGCGCGTCGGTGATGCTGCTGCCGCCCAACGCCTACCGCGCCGACGAGCGCTCGGTCCTCGCCCACTACGCGGAGGTCGCCAAGGCGGGTCTGCCGGTGGTGGCGTACAACAACCCGATCGACACCAAGGTCGACCTGGTGCCCGAACTCCTCGCCCGGCTGCACGGCGAGGGGCTCGTCCACGCCGTCAAGGAGTTCTCCGGCGACGTCCGCCGCGCCTACCGCATCGCCGAACTCGCCCCGGAACTGGACCTGCTGGCCGGCGCCGACGACGTGCTGCTGGAGCTGGCGGTGGCGGGCGCCAAGGGCTGGGTGGCGGGCTACCCGAACGCGCTGCCGCGCGCCTGTGCCGAGCTGTACCGGTCCGCGCTGGCCGGTGACCTCACCACCGCGCTCCCCCTGTACCGGCAGCTGCACCCGCTGCTGCGCTGGGACTCCAGGACGGAGTTCGTACAGGCGATCAAAGTGTCCATGGACGTCGTCGGGCGGTACGGCGGCCCGGTGCGCCCGCCGCGCGTCCCGCTGCTGCCCGGGCAGGAGGCCGCGGTCCGCGCGGCCACCGAGAAGGCCGTCGCCGCCGGCCTGGCGTGACAAGGAGCCTGACCATGCGCAGCACACTCGTCCTGCACGCCGTCGACTCCCACACCGAGGGCATGCCGACCCGCGTGATCACCGGCGGGATCGGCACCATCCCCGGCGCGACCATGAACGAACGGCGGCTGTGGTTCCGCGGACACCGCGACGACGTCAGACACCTGCTGATGAACGAGCCGCGCGGGCACGCCGCGATGAGCGGCGCGATCCTCCAGCCGCCGGCCCGCCCGGACTGCGACTGGGGCGTGGTCTACATCGAGGTCTCCGGCTACCTGCCGATGTGCGGGCACGGCACGATCGGCGTGGCGACCGTGCTGGTGGAGACCGGCATGGTGGAGGTCACGGAACCGGTGACCACGATCCGGCTCGACACCCCGGCGGGGGTCGTGATCGCCGAGGTCGCGGTGGAGGACGGCGCCGCGCGGAACGTGACGCTCAGGAACGTGCCGTCGTTCGCCGTCGCCCTGGACCGCGAGATCACCCTCCCGGGCGGCCGTACCGTCGGCTACGACCTGGCCTACGGCGGCAACTTCTACGCGATCCTGCCGCTCGACGCCTTCGGGCTGCCCTTCGACCGCGCCCGCAAGGACGACATCCTCGCGGCCGGCCTGTCCCTGATGGACGCGATCAACGCGCAGGCGGAGCCGGTGCATCCGGAGGACCCCTCCATCCGGGGCTGCCACCACGTCCACCTCTACGCGCCGGGCGCCACGGCCCGGCACTCCCGGCACGCCATGGTCATCCACCCCGGCTGGTTCGACCGCTCCCCGTGCGGCACGGGGACCAGCGCGCGCATGGCGCAACTGCACGCGCGCGGCGACCTGCCGCTGCACACCGAGTTCGTGAACGAGTCGTTCATCGGCACCCGCTTCACCGGCCGGCTGCTGGGGACGGCGGAGGTCGGCGGGGTGCCGGCCGTGCTGCCCAGCTTCACCGGCCGCGCGTGGATCACGGGGACCGCGCAGTACCTGCTGGATCCGGACGATCCGTTCCCGCGAGGGTTCGTCCTCTAGCGTCCTCTACACTCACCCCGGTGATGCGTGACATGGCACAGGACACCCAGGGCGCCGGGATGCCCGCGCTCCCCCGGCTCGGCGGCCGGCGGAGCAGCTACCGGGAGCGGGTCGCGGACGCCCTGCGTGCCGCGCTGATCGCGGGTGAGCTGCGGCCGGGCGAGGTGTACTCGGCTCCCTCGCTGGCCGCCCGGTTCGGCGTCTCGGCCACCCCGGTGCGGGAGGCGATGCTCGACCTGGCCAAGGAGGGGCTGGTCGACACCGTGCCCAACAAGGGTTTCCGGGTCACCGCCGTCTCCGACCGACAGCTGGACGAGTACACGCACATCCGGGAGCTCATCGAGGTCCCCACCGTGGTGGACCTCTCCCGCACGGCCGACCGCGTCTCCCTGGAGGCGCTGCGCCCGGCGGCCAGGGAGATCGTCACCGCCGCCGCGGCCGGTGACCTGATCGCCTACGTCGAGGCCGACACCCGCTTCCACCTCGGACTGCTCGCCCTCGCGGGCAACGGCCACCTGGTCGAGGTCGTCGCCGACCTGCGTAAACGCTCCCGTCTGTACGGCCTGACCGCCCTGGTGGAGGCGGGCCGGCTGCTCGCCTCGGCCGAGGAGCACCTGGAGCTGCTGGACGCCCTGCTGGAGCGCGACGAGGAGGCCGTGCGCGCGGTCATGACCCGGCACCTGGGGCATGTGCGCAGCCTGTGGGCGGCGACGGACTGACCGCCCGCGGCGCCGGACATCTCGCGGCCGGGCCCCCGCATCGCGACGCTTTTTGCGTGATCCGGGGGCCCGAACGGAACAAAAAGCGGCGATTTTGAGTCACATCGGCACATCCCCGACCATGGGACGCGTCCCGGTGACCCCGGGAACGTCAGTTCCATGAGAGGCGCACCACCCATGCACAACACCGGAACCGTCCCGCAGTCGGCTCCGGCCCCCGCGGAGATCCCCGCGGAGACCCCCACGGCTCCCGCCGGTGACCCGCACGGCGACACCGGCAGGCATGCCCGCCGGTTCGGCCTGCCCGTCGCCACCGCGCTGGTCATGGGCAACATCATCGGCGGCGGCATCTTCCTGCTCCCCGCGTCCATCGCCCCCTACGGCACGGTCAGCCTGGTCGCCTTCGGCGTGCTGACCGTCGGTGCCATCGCACTGGCCCTGGTCTTCGGCCGGCTCGCCGCGCGCGACCCGCGCACCGGCGGCCCCTATGTGTACGCCCGCGAGGCGTTCGGCGACTTCGCGGGGTTCCTCGCGGCCTGGTCGTACTGGATCACCACCTGGGTGTCGAACGCCGCGCTCGCCGTGGCCGCCGTCGGCTACCTCGACGTGCTGGTCCCCGTGAACCAGCACCGCTGGACCGCGTGCCTGGCCGCGCTGGTCCTGCAGTGGCTGCCCGCCCTCGCCAACTTCGCGGGCACCCGGTACGTGGGCGCGGTCCAGCTGGTGTCCACCGTGCTGAAGTTCGTTCCGCTGCTGCTCGTCGCGGTCGGCGGCCTGTTCTTCTTCGACCCCGACCGGCTCGGCCCGTTCAACTCCAGCGGCCAGGGCGCGGTCGGCGCGGTGTCGGCCTCCGCCGCCCTGCTGCTCTTCTCCTACCTCGGGGTGGAGTCCGCCGCGGTCAGCGCGGGCGAGGTCCGCGACGCCCGCCGCAACGTGGGGCGCGCCACCGTGATCGGCACCGCGGGCGCCGCGCTGGTGTACCTGCTGGGCACGTTGTCGGTGTTCGGCACGGTCGCGCACGACCGCCTGGTGACCTCCACCGCCCCGTTCTCGGACGCCGTGAACACGATGTTCGGCGGCGGCTGGGGCGGTACGGCCGTGGCGCTCGCCGCGCTGGTGTCGATGACCGGCTGCCTCAACGGCTGGACCCTGCTGAGCGCCCAGACGCCGTACGCGGCGGCCCGCGACGGGCTGTTCCCCAGCGCCTTCACGCGCCGGCGGCGGGGCGTGCCCACGGTCGGGGTGGGCGTGACCGTCGTCCTCGCCTCGCTGCTCACCGTCTACAACTACTTCTCGGGCTCGGGCCGGGTCTTCGAGGTCCTGGTCCTGGTCACCACGTTCACCGCGACGGTCCCGTACCTGCTGGCCGCCGCCGCGCAGATCTTCCACCTCCTGTCCGGCCGTCCCGGGGCGGTCGACCGGTCCCGGCTGGTGCGCGACTGCGTGGTCACCGCGGTGGCCGCCGTCTTCTCGGTGTGGCTGATGGCGGGCGCCGGGTACGCGGCGGTCTACCAGGGCGTGCTGTTCCTGTTCGTCGGGATCCTCGTCTACGCGGTGATGGCGGCACGGCGGCAGCGCAAGCGGGCACAGGCCTCGGCGACCGGGCGCTGACGTCCCGGCCGGCCTCCCTCAGGCGCTGCCGGACGCCGTACGCGGGGGCGTGCTGTGCACGCCGGGCCGGTACTTGGGGACGCGGATGGTGATCTTCATGCCGGCTCCGACGCCGGTCTCGATCACCAGCCCGTGGTCGTCGCCGTAGACCTGCCGCAGCCGCTCGTCCACGTTGCGCAGCCCGATGCCGGACGACGGGCTGCCCTCGCCGCGCAGGATCCGGCGGAGCCGGTCCGGTTCCATGCCGACCCCGTTGTCCTCGATGACGATCCGGGCCAGCGCCCCCTCGTCCAGCGCGGTGATGCCGATCCGGCTGCGCTCGACGCTCTCCTCCAGCCCATGCTTGACCGCGTTCTCCACCAGCGGCTGGAGGCACAGGAAGGGCACCGTCACGGGCAGCACCTCGGGAGCGATCTGGAGGGTCACGCGCAGCCGCTGCCCGAACCGGGCGCGGACCAGCTCCAGGAACTGCTCGACGGAACGCAGCTCCTCGGCCAGGGTGGTGAACTCGCCGTGCCGGCGGAAGGAGTAGCGGGTGAAGTCGGCGAACTCCAGGAGGAGCTCGCGGGCCCGCTCGGGGTCGGTGCGGACGAACGAGGCGATCGCCGCGAGGGAGTTGTAGATGAAGTGCGGGGAGATCTGTGCGCGCAGCGCCCGGATCTCCGCCTCGATCAGTCCCGTGCGGGCCCGGTCGAGCTCGGCGAGTTCGAGCTGGACGGACACCCAGCGCGCCACCTCCCCGGCGGCCCGCAGGAGGGCTGCCGACTCCCGGGCACCGAGCACGACGAGGGCGCCGAGCACCCGCCGGTCGACGGTGAGCGGCACGGCGGCGCCCCAGCGCACGGGGCAGTCCGGGTCCGGGCAGCCGACGGCGAAGCTCTGGGCGCGGCCGGTGTCCAGCACCTGGCGGACCCGGTCCGAGACGGTGTCCTCGTGGTGCCGGCCCGGTCCGTCCCAGGCCAGCGGCCGGTCCCGGTCGGTGAGGCCGAGCGCGGCCGCGCCGAACAGCGGCCGGAGCCGTCGTACCGCCTTGCGGGCCGCGTCCTCGGTGAGTCCGGCGCGCAGCGGGGGCGCGGCCAGCGACGCGGTGTGCAGGGTGTGGAAGGTGGCGCGTTCCACGGGGGTGCCGGGGTCCGTCCCGCCCTCGGCGGCGCGGCGGGCCACCAGGCGTCCGGCGGCGAGGCCCCCGGCGAACAGCAGCGGGGCCCCGGCGGCGAGGAGGGCGAACCCGTTCACGCGCGGGCCCCCTCGACCGTGGGCCGGTGGGTCGTCATGAGGTGGTCACTCCTCGGCGGGTGGTGGGCGCGCCCTGGCCGGCGGGGCGTTCGGGCAGGTGGAGGCGGGCCATGGCGGCCTCGGTGCCGGCCGGGATCCGGTGCCGGGTGGCCAGGGAGACCAGGATCATGGTCAGGAAGCCGAGCGGTACGGACCACACGGCCGGCCACGCGAGCAGGGTGTGCGCCCAGCCGTCGGTCAGGGGCCCAGCGATGGTCAGGGCGACCGCGACGAGGGCGCTGCCGCCGCCGGTGAGCAGTCCCGCGATGGCGCCGGGTGCGGTGAGGCCGCGCCACCAGATGCCGAGCACCAGCAGCGGGCAGAAGGAGGAGGCGGCCACCGCGAAGGCGAGGCCGACCGCGTTGGCGACGGGGAGGTTGCCTGCGGCCACGCTCACCGTGACGGGCACGGCGACCGCCAGGAGCGTCGCCAGCCGGAAGTGGCGCACGCCGAGCGAGGGCAGGACGTCCTGGCTGAGCACGCCCGCGACGGACAGGGTGAGCCCGGAGGCGGTGGACAGGAAGGCCGCGCAGGCGCCGGCGGCGATCAGCGCGCCGAGCAGGTCGCCGCCGGCGCCGCCGACGAGCCGTTCCGGCAGGACGAGCACCGCGGCGTCCGTGGTGCCGGTGAGCAGCAGGTCGGGGGCGTAGATCCGGCCGAGCAGGCCGTAGAGGGGCGGCAGCAGGTAGAAGCCGCCGACCAGCGCGAGCACGATCACGGTGGTGCGCCGGGCGGCGCGGCCGTCGGGGTTGGTGTAGAAGCGGACGAGGACGTGCGGCAGCCCCATGGTGCCGAGGAAGGTGGCGAAGATCAGCCCGTACGTCGTGTACAGGGGGTGATCGTCCTTGCCGCCCGACAGGGGCGCCGCCCAGCTGGAGGCTCCGGTGCGCCGTCCGTCGTCGGACTCTAGCCCGGGCACCGGGGAGTCCGGCGGGAAGCGGAGGGTCGTCCCGGCGCGGACCTGGTGCACCCCGGGGTCCAGCAACAGACGGCCGCCGTCGTAACCCTGTCCGTCCACGGCGCCGGTCACCACGGCCCGCAGCGGCGTCTCGATCCTGATGCGGACGGTGGTCTCGACGGTGACCTGGGTGTGCCGGCGGAAGGTCGGCGGCTCGTCCAGGGCGTCGGCGGGGCGCGGGTCGCCGTGCCAGGCGAGCACCAGGAAGATCGCGGGCACGAGGAGCGCGGTCAGTTTCAGGCAGTACTGGAAGGCCTGGACGAAGGTGATGCTGCGCATGCCGCCGGCGGCCACGGCCAGGGTGACGACGACGGCGACGAGCACCCCGCCGAGCCAGCGCGGTGCGCCGGTGACCAGGCCCAGGGTGAGGCCCGCGCCCTGGAGCTGGGGCAGCAGGTAGAGCCAGCCGACGCCGACGACGAGCACGCTGGCGACGCGCCGGGCGGCCCGCGACTCCAGCCGCGCGTCGGCGAAGTCGGGCAGGGTGTACGCCCCGGAGCGGCGCAGCGGGGCGGCGACGAACACGAGCAGCACGAGGTAACCGGCGGCGTAGCCGACGGGGAACCAGAGCATGTCGACGCCCTCGGCGGCGACGAGTCCGGCGATGCCGAGGAAGGAGGCCGCCGACAGGTACTCGCCGCTGATGGCCATGGCGTTGAGGTAGGGCGGGACGGTGCGGGAGGCGACGTAGAAGTCGGAGGTGGTGCGGGAGATGCGCAGCCCCGCCGAGCCGATCACCAGGGTCGTGACGACCGCAGCGGACACGGCCACGATGCCGTACGTCTGGTTCACCCGGCGGCCCCCGCGCGGCCGGGCCGGTGTCGTCGGGCGTCGGTCACCGTCAGGCCCTTTCGGCGAGGTCCGCGGTGTCCCGTTCGTTGCGTTCGGCGCGTACGACGTACCAGCGGCCGAGGACGACGAGTGCCGGGTAGACGGCGACGCCGAGTACGGCCCAGACGATCAGGGCGCTGCCCGGCCGGGCTCCCGTGTCCGGCAGGGCCGTGAAGACGAGGGGCAGCGGCCCGAGCAGTGCGACGAGCAGGCCGAACGCGACGAGGCCCAGCCGGAGTTGACGGCGCATCAGGGCACGCAGGGCGAGGGATTCGACGGCCGGACGCTCCTTGCTCCCCCGGACGGCACCGGGGCGGGCGTCACCTCGGCCCGCACGGCTCCCCCGGCCTGCGTGGTCCACGCGGGCGGCACGCGGAGTCCCCGTGACCACTTCACGTCGAGGAGTCCCAGGTGCACCCATGCCGCGTCCTCCGACCGCGATGATCACACTTCGCAGTGGAGTGTACGCACCAGGGAACCAAAGCGACAGCTTCCGGTCAGCGACCGTTGCCGGGCGGGTCCGTCGTGGCCTTCCCGAACAGCAGGTCCCGCAGTTCACGGGCGCAGCGACGGCTCACGACCAGCACCGACGCGCCGATCCTGACCGTCAGCCTGCCCCCGTCGACCCGCAACGTGTCGATGCGGGCCAGGCAGACGAGATGGCGCCGGTGGATCCGCACGAAACCGCTCGCCCGCCAGCACTCCTCCAGCGTGGACAACGGGATGCGCACCAGGTGGCTGCCGTGGCGGGTGTACAGCCGCGCGTGGTCGCCATGGGCCTCGGCACGGGTGATGTCGGCGACGGACAGGAACCGTGTGCCGCCCTCGCCGTCCACCGCGACACCGTCGGCGAGCGACCGGGCCCCGGGCGGGTGCCCCGGGTGGGGGGCGCGGTCGGCCGCGACCAGCTCGGCGACCCGCCGGACCGCCTCGGCCAGACGCTCGCGCCGCACCGGCTTGAGCAGCCAGTCGACGACCCGGAGCCCGGGCACCCGCAGGGCGTGTTCCCCGTGCTGCGCGTGCGCCGTGACGAAGACGACGCGGGGTGGCTCGGCGCGGCGGGCGAGCAGCCGGGCGAGGTCCAGGCCGCCGAGACCCGCCATGCGGATGTCCAGGAACACCGCGTCGACGTCCGCCGCGCCGTCCGGCTCCCGCGGGCCCAGCCGCCGCAGCGCCTCGGCCGCTTCGAGGACCCCTTCGGCCGACCGCACCCGGGGATCGGCCCGCAACAGGAACAGCAGTTCGGCGAGCGCCGGTTCCTCGTCATCGACGGCCAACACCCGAAGCACGGCGGCTCCCCCCGGCGGACGGACGGGAACCGCGGGTGCGGTGTCCCCGTGCGGGAGCACGCGACGGGGAGCCGCCGGGTTCAACGGGACGTGCCTCCGGCTCGCCCCCTGCGGGGTGACGCGCGTCGCATCGCCGCGTTCCGGTTTGACCTCAAGCGCTTGAGGTGCCGGAGGCTTGATGCCATGGCAGGAAGCACAGACCGAGCGGCGGATCTGACCATCCAGGAGATGGCCCGGCGATCCGGTTTCACCGAGCCCACACTCCGCTACTACGAGAAGATCGGCCTGCTGGGCAGGGTCGCCCGCGACGAGTCCAGCGGTCATCGCCGCTACGACCCGGCGACCGCGGACCGTGTCGAGGCACTGGCCTGCCTGCGGTCGGCGGGGATGACGGTCAGCGGAATGCGCCGCTATCTGGACCTGCTCGCCCGGGGCGACTCCGCGGCGGCCGAACAGCGGGACCTGTTCGCCGTACAGGCGGAGAAGCTGGCCGCCGACATCGAGCGGCTCCGGCTCCGCCTGGCGTATCTGCGCGGCAAGGCGGACCTCTGGGACGCCCGGGTCCGTGGGGACACCGACGCCGAGAAGCGGGCGATCGACGACGTCACGCGCGTAATGAACCAGTTCACCGACTGAAGGACCGAGCAGCATGAACACGAAGAAGGACGTCACCCCCGCCTCAGGGCGCGGGAGGGTGCTCGTCACCGGTGGCACCGGCCTCGTCGGCAGCCACTCGGTCGCCCGGCTGACAAAGGAGGGCTATCCGACCCGTGTGACCGTCCGGGAACCGGGCCAGGAGGCCCGGGTCCGGGCGGCGCTCCGGCGGGCCGGGGTCGATCCGGCGGACCGGCTGGAGTTCGCCGTCGCCGATCTCGGCGCCGACGCCGGCTGGGCGGAGGCCATGGACGGTGTCGGGCACGTACTGCACCACGCCTCGCCCTTCCCCACCACGCCACCGAGGACGGAGGACGACGTCGTCCTGCCGGCCCGTGACGGTGCGCTGCGGGTCCTGTCCGCGGCCCGGAAGGCCGGCGTCCCCCGCGTGGTGATGACGTCGTCCTTCGCCGCGGTCGGATACACGGCGAAGCCCGGCAACCGCTACTCGGAGGAGGACTGGACCGACCCGGACACCGAGGGCCTGCCCGCCTACCACAGGTCGAAGGTGCTCGCCGAGCGCGCGGCCTGGGACTACGTCCGCGACCACGGGGACATCGAGCTGGCGGTGGTCAACCCGACCGGCATCTTCGGTCCCCAGCTGGGCGACCGGCCCTCCGCTTCCGTCGGCCTGGTCGCCGACATGCTGACCGGACGGATGCCCGTGGTGCCGGTCATGTACTTCGGCGTCGTCGACGTACGGGACGTGGTGGACCTGCACCTGCGCGCCATGCTGGACCCGAGGGCGGCGGGAGAGCGTTTCATCGCCGTCGGCGGACCGTCCGTCAGCCTCTTCGGCATGGCACAGGTCCTGCGTGAGCACTACCCCGCCGCGGCCGGTCTGCTGCCCGCCGAGGAAATGACCATCGAGCGGGTGCGAGAGGCCGCGAAGACGGAACCGGCCCTGCGCGCCGCCGCGGCCCTGGGCGGCCGCGTCCCCGTCATCAGCAACGAGAAGGCCCGTTCCGTGCTGGGGTGGGAACCGCGCGGCATCGTCGAGACGATCGTGGCGACCGCGGACGGCCTGATCCGGTCGGGACTCACCCTGCCCGGGACCGGCTGAACCGCCGCGATCCGGGCCGTCCGGTCCCCGGGCACGGCACAGGGCCGGTTCCGGATGGCTCCGGAACCGGCCCTGGCGACGACTCTCACGAGTCGGGACGACAGGATTTGAACCTGCGACCCCTTGACCCCCAGTCAAGTGCGCTACCAAGCTGCGCCACGTCCCGCCGCGGTCTCACGCGGAGCGTTCCGCGTGATCACGCAGGTCAACCCTACCGCACCTGAGCGGGTGCCCGTGTCGGCCCCGGTACGACTTCGGGGGCGGCCGGGCGGCGGGTGCGGTGGACCGGGACGAGGAGGGCGGCTCCGGTCGCGGCCAGGCAGAGGACGGCGAGCAGGGCCCAGGCGTGGGTGTAGCCGGAGGCGTAGGGCAGGCCCGAGGGCTGGAGCCGGCCGGTGACCAGGACGCTGGTGAGCGCGGCGCCGACCGAGCCGCCGATGGTGCGGATGTTGGCGTTCATGCCGGTCGCGGCGCCGGTCTGCTCGGCCGGCACGCTGCCCACGATCAGGTTCGCCATCGAGGCGAAGGCGAGTCCGATGCCGAGGCCGAACAGGCCCGAGACGACGGCCACCTGCCACTGCTCGTCATGCCACAGGGTCAGGAGGCCGCAGGCCAGCGCGCCGAGCCCGGCACCCGCGGTGAGCAGGGCCTTCGCGCCGACACGGGGCTCCAGACGGCCGGACAGGACCCCGGAGAGGAACATCGCGACCAGCATCGGCAGCATGAGCAGACCGGACGCGGTGACGCTGGCGCCGAAGCCGTAGCCGGCCGCGGACGGCGTCTGGACGAAGCCCGGCAGGAAGGACCAGATGGAGTACATGCCGGCGCCGAACAGCAGCGCGGCCGCGTTGGTCGTCCACACCGCGGGCAGCCGCAGCACCCGCAGATCGATGAGCGGGGACCGCGAGCGGGCCTCGGTCGCCAGCCACACGCCGAACAGCACGACGGCGGCGGCGAACAGACCGAGCACCTTCGCCGAGCCCCAGCCCCACTGGCCGGCCTGGCTCAGCGGCAGCAGCAGGGCCACCAGCCAGCCGGACAGCAGCACGGCCCCGCTCCAACTGACCTTCCCCTCGGCCCGCTTGGGCGACTCGGGGACGTAGCGCAGCGCGATCAGGACCGTCGCGGCGACGATCGCCACCGGGATCCAGAACAGCCAGCGGTAGTCGAGCGCGGACACGATCGGGCCGGCGGCCACGATGCCGACCCCGCCGCCGGCGGCGATCACGGCGGAGAGGTTGCTGATGCTGCCGCTGACCTCGCCGGGGGCGAACTCGTCCCGGATGATGCCGAAGGAGAGCGGGAACAGGGCGCCGCCGACGCCCTGGACGACCCGGGCGATGATGAGCACGCCGATGTTCGGGGCCAGCGCGGCGACGAGACAGCCCGCGAGGACGGCCAGCAGGACGGCGACGAGGGTCCGCTTCTTGCCGACGAGGTCGCCGATCCGGCCGAGGATCGGGGTGAAGACCGAGGCGGACAGCAGATAGGCCGTCATCACCCAGGTCGCGGTGGACTGCGAGGTGAGCAGGGCGTGCTGGACGGTCGGCAGGGCCGGCGCGATCAGCGACTGGAGCATGGAGAACACGCCGGCACCGGTCGCGAGGACCGCGAAGGTGAGGCGAGTGGACGCGCGGGGCATGAGGAAGCCTCTCCGGAATCAGGGATGCGGAGGGAGAACGAGGACAGGGAGGGCATTGCCGGGTGAGCCGGATACCGGGGGCGCGGTCGTGCGGCCGCGCCACGGGAAGGACAGGAGGCGGCCCCGCGGGCCGCGTCCGGCCACGGCGGAGCCGACCTCGCACTGTTAAAGTGGAGGTATGCCTCCACTGTAGCGGAGGTAGACCTCCGGTTCCAGTCGATTCCCTCCCGGGAGGCAGCAGTGACGGCCACGCCGTTCCCCGTCGGCGAGATCGTGGCGGCCCGCCGGCCGCACCGTAAGGACGCCGCCCGCAACTACGACGCCCTGCTCGACGCCGCCCGCGAGGCGTTCGCGGAGCACGGCGCCGACGCCTCCCTGGAGGACATCGCCCGCCGGGCGGGGGTCGGCATCGGCACCCTGTACCGGAACTTCCCGACCCGCCGCGACCTGTTCGAGAGCGTCTACGCCGACGAGGTCAACGCCCTGTGCCGGGCGGCCGTGGAGCTGGCGGGCCGGGAACCGTGGGAGGCGCTGACGGCCTGGCTCAACCGGTTCGCCGGGTACATGGTCACCAAGCGCGCCGTGCGCGAGGCCCTCGACGGCGAGTCCGGCATCTTCCAGTCCTGCCGCGACTCGATGTACGCGGCCGGCGGCCCCCTGCTGGAGCGCGCACAGCGGGCCGGCGTCGCCCGGGCGGACATGGACTTCGGCGATCTGCTGCGGATGGTCGCCGGGATCACCGCGACGGCGTTCGAGGACGACGCCCAGCGCGACCGGGTCCTCGCCATCGCGCTGGACGGAGTGCGCGCGTCCCGCTGAAGCCCGCCGGTCCCCGGGCCGCCCGCCCCTACTTGATGACCGCGTTCGCCACCACCACCACGACCCCCAGGCAGGCGTCCCCGAGTCCCATGAGGACGGCGGTCGGCCAGCGGCGCGCCGTCCAGCGGGCGGTGACGAGGCCGATGCCGAAGAGGATCACGGTGTTGAGGACGAACGCCGCGTACTCGACGCCCTTGGCGGGCCACCACCCCCAGCGCGCGCCCGCGAGCAGGAAGACCGTCGGCAGCACGGCCGTGACCAGCGGCCACTCGTTGCGCATGGCGAGCAGGACGTCCCACCGGCCGTGCGGGGTGCGCTCGGCGATGTAGTGGGCGTACCCGTGGGCGAGGGCGGAGGCGCACGCGGTCACCAGCACCCACGCGGCGTCGTAGCCGCGGACGTCGGCGGACGTGTGCCCGTACTGGGTGAGCGCCGCGACCATCGAGCTGGCGAGGACGGCGCCGTACACTCCGCCGAACAGCACGATCTCCCGTGTGTCGTGCTGCCGGGGCGGCGCCGGGCCGGCCGCCGTGGAGTCAGCCATGTCCCCACGATCACCCGTGCCCCGCGCCCCCGCCAGCCGGCGCTCCCCGACGAAGTGTCCTCCGACCAGGCCCGATGCCCCACACCCTGTCCATGGCGGCGCGGCGTGCGCACCGGAGAGGGTCGGCCGCATGACGCACAGCTTCGCGCTCCACATCCCCGACGCCGGCCTCGCACCCGAACCCCTGGACCCGGGGCGGATCGTGGCCGGGAACCCCGAGGTGACGGGGAAGGTGGTGTGGGAGTCGGCGGACGGCAGGCAGCTCCGCGGGATCTGGCAGATCACGCCGGGAGTGGTCACGGACACGGAGGCGGACGAGATGTTCGTGGTGATCAGCGGCTCGGCGACCATCGAGGTCGAGGACGGGCCGACGCTGCGGGTGGGGCCCGGCGACATGGCGGTGCTGCGCGCGGGAGACCGTACGACGTGGACCGTGCACGAGACGCTGCGCAAGGCCTACGCGATCAACCTGTGAGGCCGTCCGCCGACGCGCGGCCGGTCAGCCCGTGAGGCCGTCCCCGGGCGGCCCCGTCGTCCCCCGGACCTCCAGCGTCGGCGCGGCCAGCCGCACCCGCCCCTCGCCGCCGGGTCGCTCGAAGCGGTCCAGCAGACAGCGGGCGGCGCGCCGGCCCACCTCGTGCGGAGCGGTGTCGACGGTGGTCAGCCAGAGGTGCCGCAGCCGGGAGACGCCGGTGTTGTCGTACCCGGTCACCGACAGCTCGGCGGGCACCCGCACCCCCAGTTCGCCGGCCGCCGACAGCGCGCCCACCGCGGCCATGTCGTTGACGGCGAAGAGCGCGGTGGGCCGCTCGCGGCGGCTGAGCAGGCGGACGGTCCCGCGGTAGCCGCCCTCCTCGGTCAGGTCGCCGGGTTCGACGAGCGGTTCGGCGCCGTGCGCCCGCATCGCCTCCTCGAAGCCCCGCCGGCGCAGCGCGCCGACGGCGCCGTGGCCGGCCAGGTGCGCGATGCGGCGGTGGCCGAGCCCGAGCAGGTGCTCGGTGGCGAGCCGGGCGCCCCGCTCGTCGTCCCCGGCGACGACGTCCACGCCCGGCGGCTGCGCCTCGCGCGCGCCCGCCACGACCACCGGCATCCGCGGCGCGAGCGCGCCGAGGCCGACCGCGTCCGGGACCGTGCCGACCACCACCAGTCCGTCGACGCCCAGGTCCAGGAAGGGCTCGGCGAGGTCGTGGCCCATCCGCCGGCCCAGGCGGGCGTCGGCGAGGATCATGTGCAGACCGGCCGCGTGCAGCGGGGAGTTGAGCCCGTCGAGCAGTTCCACGAACCAGGGGTTGCGCAGGTCGTCCAGGAGGACGCCGATGGTGCGGGTGCGCCGTTCGCTGAGGCTGCGGGCCGCCGCGTTCGGCCGGTAGCCCAGCTCGCGTACGGCCCGCAGCACCACCTCCCGCTTCTCGGGGCGCACCGGACCGGAGCCGCGCAGCACCAGCGAGACGAGCGACTTCGACACGCCCGCCCGTTCGGCCACGTCACGGATCGTCGGCGGTCTCATGGGGTGGACCGTTCCACGCGCCGTGCCGCGCTGTCAAAGGGTTGACACGCTGGTCATGTCCGAACAAAGGTGGCCACGGATCGCATCTGGACCGGTCCAACCGCCGGTGCCGAGGAAGAGGGGCTGTCATGGTGGACGCGCTCGGGGTCGCCGTCATCGGGTTCGGCTGGATGGGCCGGGTGCACACCCAGGCGTACGCCCGTCTCCCGCACCACTACCCCCGGTTGTCGCTGCGGCCCAGGCTGGTCACGGTCGCCGAGGAGGTGCCGGGGCGGGCGGAGGAGGCCGCCGAGCGGTTCGGGTTCGCCTCGGCGACCCGGGACTGGCGTGAGGTGGCCGCCGACCCGCGCGTGCGGGCGGTGAGCGTCACCGCGCCGAACTTCCTGCACCGGGAGATCGGCGTGGCGATGGCCGAGGCCGGCAAGCACCTGTGGATCGAGAAGCCGGTGGGCCTGACCGCCGGGGACGCCCGCGCGGTCGCCGATGCCGTCGCCCAGGCCGGCGTGCAGGGCACGGTCGGCTTCAACTACCGCAACGCGCCCGCCGTCGAGGCCGCCCGCGAGCTGATCGCCTCCGGTGGGATCGGCACGCCCACCCATGTCCGCATCCGCCTCTTCAGCGACTACGCGGCCCATCCGGACGGCGCCCTGACCTGGCGTTACGAGCGCGAGCGCGGCGGCAGTGGGGTGCTCGGCGACCTCGCCTCGCACGGCGCCGACCTGGCCCGCTTCCTCCTCGGCGACATCGCCTCGCTCACCGCGGACACCGCGGTCTTCGTCCCGGAGCGCGCCCGTCCGAGCGGCGCGACGGCCGGCCACGCCCTGGCCGCCGGCGGCGAGCCGGGTCCGGTCGAGAACGAGGACTACGTCAGCTGCCTGCTCCGCTTCGCCTCCGGGGCCCGGGGCGTCCTGGAGGCCTGCCGGGTCTCGGTCGGCGAGCAGAACAACTACGGCTTCGAGGTGCACGGCACCCGCGGCGCGGTGTTCTGGGACTTCCGCCGGATGAACGAGCTGAGGGTGAGCCGGGGCACGACGTACCAGGACCAGCCGGTGAGCACGGTGTACGTCGGCCCGGGTGCCGGCGAGTTCGCCGCGTTCCAGCCGGGCGCGGCCAACGCGATGGGCTACGACGACCTGAAGGTGATCGAGGCCTACCGCTTCGTCCGCTCCATCGCCGAGGGCACCCCGCATGGCACCACGCTCGCGGACGCGGTGTACAGCGCGACCGTGCTGGACGCGATGGCGGAGTCGGCCGCGAGCGGGGCGTGGGTCACGCTGCCGGGGTCGTAGGCATGTTGTACGGCGTGACCACCTGGATCGCGGACGGCAGCACCGGCCCGGCCGGCGGCAGCGCGCCGTGGAAGCGCATCACCTCGTGGCAGGCCTCGCGCAGGTCGTGCCGCAGATCGTGGTGGAGCACGGCGGACAGCCGGTGCTCGCGCAGCAGCCGGGTGTTGTCGTGGTCGAGGTCGTGCGCGACGAACACGGCGCACTCGCGGCCGAGGTCGGCGAAGGCCCGCAGGGTGGCGTTGTTGCCGCCGCCGATGGAGTACACCGCCAAGATCCCCGGGTCGCGTTCCAGGGCGGCGCGGACCAGGTCGTACTGCGTGGCGTCCAGGCCCTGACCCTCGGCGATCTCGACCAGCGTCCGCTCCGGGTGCAGGGCCCGCATGACGCCGCGGAAGCCCATCTCGCGCTCCTCCTCGTTGCGGAAGAAGCCGCTGCTGAGGCTGGTGAGCACGTTGCCGGGCCGGTCGCCGAGCCACTGGCCCGTCAGATAGGCGGCGGTCGCCCCGGCCGCCCGGTTGTCGATGCCGACGTAGGCGACGCGTCCGCTCGCCGGCAGGTCGGTGACCAGGGTGACGACCGGGACTCCGGCGGCGGTCAGCCGACCGACGGCCGCGGTGACCTCGGGGACGTCCGGCGCCTTGAGGATCACGCCCTGCGAGCCGCGCCGGGCGATCCGGTCGAGCGTGCCGACCAGTTCGCGGGCGGGGCCGGTCTCGCGGAAGTGGAAGCGGGAGCGCACCACGGCCGGGTGCAGGGCGGGCAGTTCGGCCTCCAGGGCGGCGCGCACGGCGGTGGTGAACCGCTCGGGCGCCTGGGCGACGATGTCGACCATGAAGGTGCGGCCGACCAGCCGGACCTGGGTGCGCTGGCGGTCCAGATCGGCGATGGCCCGGTGCACCTCCCGCGCGGTGCTCTCCCGCACCCCTCCCCTGCCGTTCAGCACGCGGTCCACGGTGGCCTCGCTGAGACCGGCCTGACGCGCGATCTCCCGGATCGGGAACGGGTGGCCCATGGACCGTCTCCTTGAGGGGTTTTTGATGGTCGTGTGCTGGTTGTTCGAGGGGTTTGTACTGACAACAATGACAGGACCGCGCCGCCGCCGAGACCGAAAGAGGGACACCGATGTCCGTCGCCGCCGTGCCAGGTCGCGCCTGGCTGTCCGAACAGGACTGCGATCTCGGCGCGTTCCGCGCCCTGGTGGAGCGGACCACGGACCCCGCCGGCTATCCGCACGCCGCGTCCGTCGTGGAGAACGTCCTCGTGTACGAGGGCGAGCGGCTGCGGACCGCCGGCGACCGGCACGCCCTGCGGGCCGAGCTGGTGCGGGCGCTCGCCGAGGGCCCCGGGATCGTCGTGGTCCGGGCTGCCTTCCCGGAGCCCGGCGTCGTCGACCGGGTCACGGCGGTGTTCGAGGCGCTGATCGCCGAGCAGCGGGCCGCGGGAGCGACCGCGGGCGACCACTTCGCCGCGCCGGGCGCCAACGACCGGGTGTGGAACGCGCTGGAGAAGACGGCCCTGTACGACGCGGAGGCGTTCGCCTGCTACTACGCCAACGACGTCCTGGCGCTGCTCGCCACGGCCTGGCTGGGCCCCGGCTACCAGGTCACCTCCCAGGTGAACGTCGTCAATCCGGGCGGCGCCGGACAGACCCCGCACCGGGACTACCACCTGGGCTTCCTGAGCAACGCGGTGGCCGCCGCCTACCCCGCGCACGTGCACCGCCTCTCCCCCGCGCTCACCCTCCAGGGCGCGGTCGCCCACTGCGCCATGCCGGTGGAGTCCGGGCCGACGCTGTACCTGCCGTACTCCCAGCTCTACGAGCCGGGCTACCTGGCCTGGCGGCTCCCGGAGTTCCGGGACCACTTCGCCGCCCACCACGTGCAGCTCCCGCTCGACAAGGGCGACGCCGTCTTCTTCAACCCGGCGCTCTTCCACGCCGCCGGCACGAACCGGACGGCGGACGTCCGGCGCACGGCCAACCTGCTGCAGATCTCGTCCGCGTTCGGCCGCGCGATGGAGAGCGTGGACCGCGAGGCGGTGACCAACGCGGTGTTCCCGGTGCTGCTGCGGCGCAAGGCGGCGGGCGCGTCCGAGGAGTGGCTGGACAACGTGATCGCCGCGAGCTCCGAGGGCTACCCCTTCCCCACCAACCTGGACAGCGATCCGCCGGTCGCCGGACTGGCCCCGCCCGCGCAGGCGGACCTGGTACGGCGGGCGCTGAGGGAGGCATGGCGCCCCGCGCGGCTGCGCGAGGAGCTGCGGACGGCGGCGGAACGCCGGGAGGGCTGAGGCGGGGCATGGGACTTCTCGACGACAAGGTCGTCCTGGTCAACGGCGGCACCCAGGGCGTGGGGGCCGCCGTCGCGCGGGCCGCCGTCCGCGAGGGCGCCGCCGTCGCGGTGAGCGGGCGGCGCCCGGAGGCGGGCGAGGCGCTGGTGGCGGAGCTGTCGGCGGCCGGCGGCAAGGCGGTGTACGTACGGGCCGACCTGGCGGACGCCGGGCAGGCCAAGGCGTCGGTCGCCCGGGTCGTGGACGCGTACGGCCGGATCGACTGCCTGGTCAACTCGGCCGGGCTGACCGCGCGGGGCACGCTGCTGGACACCACGCCGGAACTGTTCGACGCGCACATCGCGGTCAACCTCAAGGGCCCGTTCTTCGCGATGCAGGCGGCGGTCGCCGACATGACGGCCCGCGGGGCGTCCGGCACGATCGTCAACGTCATCACCTCGTCGGCGCACGGCGGACAGCCGTTCCTCGCGCCGTACGTCGCCGCCAAGGCCGGCCTCGCCGGCCTGACCCGGAACGCGGCGCACGCCCACCGCTGGGACCGGATCCGGATCAACGGGCTCAACATCGGCTGGACCGCGACCGAGGGCGAGGACGCCACCCAGCGGGCCTTCCACGGCGCCGGCGACGACTGGCGGGAGCGGGCGGCGGCCCGGCTGCCGATGGGCAGGCTCGGCCAACCGGAGGACATCGCGGACTTCGTGGTCTTCCTGCTGTCCGAGCGGTCCGGGGTGGTCACCGGCTCGGTGATCGACTGGGACCAGAACGTGCTCGGCGGCCTCGACTAGAACTCAGGCACGAACCCTAGGAGCAGCACCGCATGCGTATCGGAATCCTCGGCCTCGGCCGCATCGGCGCCTTCCACGCCGAGACCCTCTCCGGGCTGGACGCCGTCGAGTCGCTCGTCGTCGCCGACCCGTTCGCGGAGGCAGCCAAGGCCGCCGCCGAGCGGTTCGGGGCACAGGTCGCGGACTCGCCGGAGGCCCTCCTCGCGGCCGGCGTGGACGGCCTGGTCGTCGCGGCGGCCACCGACGCCCATCCCGCCCTGATCCTGGCCGGCGTCGAGGCCGGCGTCCCGGTCTTCTGCGAGAAGCCCGTCGCCAGGACGATGCGCGAGGGCGTCGAGGTCCTCGAGGCCGTGCGGGGCAGCGGCGTGCCGATCCAGATCGGCTACAACCGGCGCTTCGACGCGGGCTTCGTCGCCGCGCGGGCCGCCGTACAGGCCGGTGAGCTGGGCGTGCTGCACACGGTCCGCTCCACGACGCTGGACCCGGCGCCGCCGCCGGCCGCCTACGTCGCCGCCTCCGGCGGGATCTTCCGCGACTGCTCGGTGCACGACTTCGACATCATCCGCTGGGTGACGGGCCGTGAGGTCACCGAGGTGTACGCGGTCGGCGGCAACCGTGGCGCCGACTACATCAAGGCGGCGGGCGACGCCGACACCACCGGTGCCGTCCTGACCCTGGACGACGGCACGATCGCGGTGGTGTCCAACTCCCGGCACAACAAGCGCGGTTACGACGTGCGCATGGAACTGCACGGTTTCGCCGACTCGATCGCCGTCGGCCTGGACGACAAGCTGCCGCTGCGCTCGGTCGAGCCCGGTGTCACCTTCCCCGCCGGCACCCCGCACGACTTCTTCATGGACCGCTTCGCCGACGCCTACCGCGCCGAACTGACCGCGTTCACCGAGGTCGTGGCCGGGACCCGGACCTCGCCGTGCACCGTCGAGGACGCCCTGGAGGCCGGCTGGATCGCCGAGGCCTGCACGCTGTCCCTGCACGAGCACCGGCCGGTGACGCTCGCGGAGGTACGGGCGGCCTGACCGCACGGCGACGGCGCCGGGCACGGGCCCGGCGCCGTCGCCGTGTCGCTCAGCCGCAGTACCGGATCAGCCACTCGTCCGGGTTGTAGGTGTCCCGCGCCGGGTCCGGTACCGTCGCCGGCTTCGTCTCCACCGTGTCCTGCGGGCGTATCCGCTCCGGCAGCGCGCCGTAGCGGTCGCGGCGCCGGGCGACGGCGTCGGCCGGGTCCTGGGCCGTGGTGTGGGCGTCCGTACGCTGTGTCATCTCGTCCTCCCGTCCGCGCGGGCGTTCCCCGTTGTGGGTCAGACGTCCGCGTGTCCCCGTTGGTTCCCGGCCGCCCCGCGGGCGAATCCCCCGCAACAGCGCAGGAACCGGGCCGCGGTCGTCGGCACCGCGGCCCGGTTCCGGTGGAAGCGGGCGGCCCTCAGGCCCCTCGGCCGCCCGGGACCCTCAGGCCCCGCAGGACCGCAGGAAGCGCCGGGTGCGTACCGCGATCGGCAGCGGCTTGTCCGGCTCGCACGGGTACATGTCCTGCTCGACGATCGCGAACAGCTCCACGCCCAGCTTCTGCGCCGCCTCCAGCACCGGCCCCAGCTCCGGGACCCCGGAGGGCGGTTCGCACATCACCCCGCGCTGCACCGCCGGTCCGAACGGCACCCCGCCCGCGACCACCTCGGCGAGGAGGTCCGGGTCGACCTGCTTGAGGTGCAGGTACCCGACGCGCTCGCCGTAGGTCTCGATCAGCTTGACGCTGTCCCCGCCGCAGTAGGCGTAGTGCCCGGTGTCCAGGCAGAGGTTGACCAGCTCGCTGTCGGTCGAGTCCAGGAAGCGCTCGACGTGCTCCTCGGTGTCGATGTGGGTGTCGGCGTGCGGGTGCACGACGATGTCCAGGCCGTAGGTCTCCTTGACCTCGTGGCCGAGCCGTTCCATGCCCTTGGTCAGGTGGGCCCACTGCCCGGCGGTCAGCTCGGGCGGCTCCAGGATCTCGGCGGTCTTGTCGTCGCGCCAGAAGGAGGGGATGACGACCAGGTGCCGGGCGCCCATCGCCTGGGTGAGCGCGGCGACCTGGCTGACGTGCGCCCAGGTCTCCTCCCAGACGGCGGGGCCGCGGTGCATGCCGGTGAAGACGGTGCCCGCCGAGACCTTCAGGTTCCGTTTGGCCACCTCGTCGGCGAGCCGTGCCGGGTCGGTGGGGAGGTAGCCGTAGGGGCCGAGTTCGATCCAGTCGTAGCCGGCCTCGGCGACCTCGTCGAGGAAGCGTTGCCAGGGCACCTGCCGGGGGTCGTCGGGGAACCACACGCCCCAGGAGTCGGGGGCGGAGCCGACCCGGATGCGGTCGAGCGGAGTGGGGTGCGCCATGATCAGGGGGTTCCTTCCGGGGAGGTCGCCACGGGTGCGCCGAGGTCGCCGTCCTCGGGCAGTTCGTCCACGTCGACGCCGCGCACCTGGGCCAGCTCGTGCCTGAGCGCGGCGAGTTCGGCGCCGCCGGCCATGTGGTTGGTCAGCTCTTCGAGGCCGATCTCGCTGCGTTCGGCGCTCAGCTCCAGGGTGCCGAGGCGCAGGACGCTGAAGTGGTCGCCGACCATGTAGGCGTGGTGGGGGTTGTGGGTGATGAAGATGACGCCGAGGCCGCGGTCGCGGGCGGCCGCGATGTACTTGAGCACCACACCGGACTGCTTGACGCCGAGGGCGGCGGTGGGCTCGTCCAGGATGAGGACGCGGGCGCCGAAGTAGACGGCGCGGGCGATGGCGACGCACTGGCGCTGGCCGCCGGAGAGGGTGCCGATGGGCTGTTCCAGGTCGTCCAGGACGATGCCCATGTTGCGCAGTTCCTGGTCGGCGGTCTCCTTCATGCGGGCGATGTCGAGCCGGCGCAGCGGCCAGGGGCCCTTGGTCATCTCGGAGCCGAGGAAGAAGTTCCGCCACACCGGCATCAGCGGGACGGTGGCGAGGTCCTGGTAGACGGCGGCGATGCCCCGGTCCAGGGCCTCGCGCGGGGTGGTGAAGCGCACCGGCTGTCCGTCGACGAGGAACTCGCCCTCGGTGTGCTGATGCAGCCCTGAGATGATCTTGATGAGGGTGGACTTGCCGGCGCCGTTGTCGCCGAGCACGCAGGTCACCCGGCCGGCGTGGACCTTCAGGTCGACACCGTGCAGGGCGCGGATGTTGCCGTAGGACTTGCCGGCGCCGCGGAGTTCGACCAGGAGCCCGTCGGGGCCGGGTGCACCGTCCTGGAGGACGGCGCCGTGGGTGCCCGTGGTGTTGTCGGTCATCGCTTACCTCCGGGTCGCCGTGCGCTGGACCCACAGATTGATCAGGACGGCGCCGAGGAGCATCACGCCGAGGAAGGCCTTGAACCAGTCGGGGTTCCAGCCGGCGTAGACGATGCCCTGCTGCACCATGCCGAACATGAAGGCGCCGAAGACCGGGCCGATCGCGGAGCCGTAGCCGCCGGTGAGCAGGCAGCCGCCGATGACGGCCGCGGCGATGTAGATCAGCTCCTGGCCGACGCCCTCGCCGGACTGCACGGTGTTGAACGAGAACAGGTTGTGCATGCCGACGAACCAGGCGCCGAAGCCGACCAGCATGAACAGGGTGATCTTGGTGAACCGCACCGGGACGCCGACCGCGCGGGCGCTGTCCTTGTTGCCGCCGACCGCGAAGACCCAGTTGCCGTACTTGGTGCGCAGCAGCACCCAGGTGGCGAGGGCCGCGAAGACCAGCCACCAGATCACGGTGATCTTCACCTGGACCCCGCCCACGTCGAAGGAGGAGGCGAAGATCTTCCGAGCCTGGTCGAAGCCGTCCATGTCGCTGATGTCGTCGGTGGCGACATTGCCGGTGACGAGCTTGGTGACGGCGAGGTTGGTGCCCTGGAGGATCAGGAAGGTGCCCAGGGTGACCAGGAAGCTGGGCAGCCCGGTCTTCACCACCATCCAGCCGTTGAAGGCGCCGATCGCGAGGGACGCGATCAGGGCGACGATCACGCCGGTCCACACGTTCACGGTGAGCTGGTAGCTGAGCATGCTCGCGGTGAGCGCCGAGGAGATCACGGCGACGCCGGAGGAGAGGTCGAACTCCCCGCCGATCATCAGCAGGGCCACGGGGAGGGCCATGATGCCGATGGTCGAGGACTGGTAGAGGATGTTCGCCATCGAGCTGCCGTCGCGCACCGGCGGCGCCGTGATCAGGAAGAAGACCAGGACGGCGACGGCGCCGAGGAAGACACCCACCTCGGGCCGGGCCAGCACCCTCAGGGCCGGCGGGCGCCGGGCGGTGCGGCCGTCGGTCTGCTTCGGGCCGGCCGCCGGCGAGCCGCCGACCGCCGGCTCAGCCTGCTGGGCCATGCTCATCACCGGGTGCCCTTCGCGGCGAACCCGGCGACCTTGTCGACGTTGGACTTGTCCACGAAGGCCGGGCCGGTGAGCACGGCCTGCTCGCCGCCGCCGCTGTAGTTGCCGTTGTTCTTGTAGAGCCACAGCGAGTCGACCGCCAGGTAGCCCTGGAGGTAGGGCTGCTGGTCGACGGCGAACTCGATGGTGCCCTTCTGCACCGCCTTGACCAGTTCCTTGTTGAGGTCGAAGGTGGCCACCTTCGCCTTGCTGCCCGCGTCGCCGACCGACTGCACCGCGGTCAGCGCGAAGGGGGCACCGAGGGTGACGACGGTGTCGACGGAGTCGTCCTGCTTGAGCTTGGCCGTGATGGTCGACTTCACCGACGGCATGTCGGTGCCGTTCACGTACAGGGTCTCAGTGGTGCCCTTGAACGTCTTCTTCACGCCGTCGCAGCGCTGGGTGAGGCCCACGTTGCCCTGTTCCTGGATCACGCAGACGATCTTCTTCGCGCCGGTGGTGTTCAGTTTGTTGCCGAACGCCTCGCCCGCCACGCTCTCGTCCTGCCCGAAGAACTCCAGCAGGCCGAGCTTCTTCCAGTCGCTCAGTCCGGAGTTGAGGCCGACCACCGGGATGCCGGCCTGCTCGGCCTTGGCGATGGCGCCCTTCATCGCGTCGGGCTTGGCCAGGGTGACCGCGATGCCGTCGACCTTCTGGTCGATGGCGTTCTGCACGTAGTTGGCCTGGTTGCCGGCGTTCGGGTCGGCGGAGTAGATCAGCTTGATGTTGTCCTTGGCCGCCGCGGCCTCCGCGCCCTTGCGGACGGTGTCCCAGAAGGTGTCGCCGGGCGCCTGGTGGGTGACGAGGGCGACGGTCATGCGGGGGGTGCCGGCCTTGCCCGCGGCGGGGTTCGCCGCTTCCTCCTCGGCCTTCTTGCCGCCGGAACCGCTGGAACAGCCGGCGAGGGTGAGGGCTGCCGCGGCGGCCACCGCCACGAAGGGGGCCAGTCTGCGGGAGCGGGGACGAGAAGAGCGGTCCATCTTTCCAGCACCTCACTGTGCGTGCGACGGGGCAAGGACGCTGTTGCGTTGGGACGGGATACAAGCCTCTGTCGCGCCCGCTGTCAATACTTTGTTAAGACATCATTTCACAAGCAGGTCCGAATGTAAGTACAAAGCATTGACACCTTCGGCGCCGGGACATACACCTGGGGCCATGAGCCCAGTACACCGCACCCCGCAGCGAACGGCACCGGGTGATCGCGCGCTGGATCCCGTGACCTTCGCCCTGGACCGGTCGAGCCCGGTTCCGTTGTACTACCAGCTCGCCCGGCACCTGGAGGCGGCCATCCAGCGCGGCGCGCTGGTGCCAGGGGACCTGCTCGGCAACGAGGTCGACCTGTCGGTGCGGCTCGGGCTGTCCCGGCCCACCGTCCGCCAGGCGATCCAGTCCCTGGTCGACAAGGGGCTGCTGGTGCGCCGCCGCGGGGTCGGTACGCAGGTGGTGCACAGCCAGGTCAGACGCCCGCTGGAACTGAGCAGCCTCTACGACGACCTGGAGTCGGCCGGACAGGGCCCGACCACCCGGGTGCTGCGCAACGAGCGGATCGCGGCGCCCGCCGACGTGGCCGCCGCCCTGGGGCTCCCGGAGGGCGCCGAGGTCGTCGTACTGGAGCGACTGCGCAGCACGCACGGCCGGCCCGTGGCGTTCCTGCGCAACCACCTGCCCGCCTCGCTGCTCGAACCCGGCACCGTACGGCTGGAGTCCACGGGCCTGTACCGGCTGCTGCGCGCCGCCGGGATCGTCCTGCACAGCGCCCGTCAGTCCATCGGCGCCCGCGCCGCGAGCGCCGAGGAGGGCGCCCTGCTTCAGGAGCCGGAGGGAGCGGCCCTGCTCACCATGCGGCGCACCGCCTACGACGACGCGGGCCGGCCGGTGGAGCACGGCAGCCACGTCTACCGGGCGTCCCGGTACGCCTTCGACTTCCAACTGCTGGTCAGGAGCTGAAACGGAACGATCTGTTTCACACAGCCCCCTCGGCCGCCCCGGCCGAGGGGGCCGATGCGTCCCGGCGTCGTCAACTGCGCAGGTGACGGTGACGATTACGTTTCGGGCAAGAGACACCCCAGTGCGACCGGAGCTATTGACGCATGAGCGGACATGGGGCTGTTATTACGCCCACGATGTTCGGTCGAGTTGGTTTCTGAGCGGTTTCGAACTTTTCGGTGATCAACTCATCCCCTTGGCCGAACCCTGGTATGCATCAGGAGCCGCCATGCGCCTCTCGCCCTCCGGTCTCTCCGTCCCGGGTCCCAGCCGCCGATCCCTGCTGCGCGGAGCGGGCGGTGCCGCCCTGCTCGCAGGCGCCGGCATACCCCTGCTGTCCGCCTGCGGAGGCAGCGGTTCCGGATCCGACCCGAAGGCCGTCTCCCTGGGCTCGAACGCCTCCGACGCGGTGCCCAAGAAGGCCTACGAGAGCGTCTACGCGGCCTTCAAGAAGCAGTCCGGCATCAGCGTGGATGTCAACACCAAGGACCACAACACCTTCCAGGAGCAGATCAACTCGTATCTGCAGGGCACGCCGGACGACGTGTTCAACTGGTTCGCCGGCTACCGCATGCAGTTCTTCGCGGCCAAGGGCCTGGCCAGCCCGATCGACGACGTGTGGGCGAAGATCGGGGACAACTTCCCCGAGGCGATGAAGAAGCTCAGCAAGGGCGCGGACGGCAAGTACTACTTCGTGCCGCTGACCACCTACCCGTGGGCGGTGTTCTACCGCAAGAGCGTCTTCCAGCAGCACGGTTACAAGGTCCCGGCCACCTGGGACGACCTGGTCGCCCTGTGCAAGCAGATGAAGAAGGACGGCCTGGTTCCGATCGCCTTCGGCGACAAGGACGCCTGGCCGGCGATGGGCACCTTCGACCAGATCAACTTCCGGCTCAACGGCTACGACTTCCACGTCCAGCTGATGGCCGGCAAGGCGTCCTGGACCGACGCCAAGGTGAAGGACGTCTTCGACCACTGGGCCGAGCTCCTCCCCTACCACCAGGACGGCTTCATGGGCCGCACCTGGCAGGACGCCGCGCAGACGCTGGTGTCCAAGAAGGCCGGCATGTACCTCCTCGGCTCCTTCGTGGCCCAGCAGTTCACCAACAAGGCCGACCTGGACGACCTCGACTTCTTCGCCTTCCCGGAGATCAACTCCGCCTACGGCCAGGACACCGTCGAGGCGCCGACCGACGGCTTCATGGTGAGCAAGTCCCCGAAGAACCACGCGGGCGTCGTCAAGCTGCTGGAGTACCTGGGCAGCCCGGCGGCCGAGGAGCTGTACCTGAAGACCGACCCGAGCGTGGTCGCCGCCTCCAGCAAGGCCGACACCTCCTCCTACTCGGCGCTCCAGAAGAAGGCGTTCGAGATGATCGGCAGCGCCAAGAGCCTCACCCAGTTCATGGACCGCGACAGCCGCCCCGACTTCACCTCCACGGTGATGCAGCCGGGCCTGCAGAAGTTCCTCCAGAACCCCAAGGGCGTGGACAGTCTGCTGTCGTCCATCGAACGCCAGAAGAAGACCATCTTCGCGTCCTCGTGAGCGGCCCGATGAGCACCGACACGACGACGAAGACCCCGGAGCCGGCGGCCGTGCCGGCTCCGGGGGCCGCGCCCGAGAAGAAGCGGGTCTCGCGGGGCCACCGGCGCCTGCTGACCCGCCGTGACCGGTTCACGCTCGCCCTCATGGCGGGCGTGCCGACCGTCCTGCACGTGATCCTCGTCTGGTTCACGGCCCTCGCCTCGATCCTCCTCGCCTTCACCACCTGGGACGGCATCGGGTTCGACTCCATCAAGTGGGTCGGCCTCGACAACTTCCGGCAGCTGTTCACCGACAACCCGCAGTTCTGGCCCGCCGTCCAGCACAACGTCATCTGGTTCGTCGTACTGATCCTGATCCCGACGCCGTTCGGCCTGTTCCTCGCCGTCCAGCTCGACAAGCGGATCCGGTTCAGCCGCGTCTACCAGACCGCGTACTTCCTGCCCGTCGTCATCTCGATGGCGTGCATCGGCTTCGTCTGGCAGCTGGTCTACAACCCGGACACGGGCCTGATCAACAGCATCATCGGCGCCAACAAGCCCGGCCACTACATCGACTGGATCGGCGACCCCGACCTCAACCTGTGGGCCGTGCTGATCGCCGCGTCCTGGCGGCACACCGGCTACATGATGATCCTGTACCTGGCCGGCCTGAAGAGCGTCGACCCCTCGCTCCGGGAGGCGTCCGCGCTGGACGGCGCCAACGAGTGGCAGACGTTCAAGAACGTCATCTTCCCGACCCTGCGCCCGACCAACACGGTCGTCCTCGTCGTCACCATCATCGAGGCACTGCGCGCCTTCGACCTGGTCTTCGTCTTCAACAAGGGCGCCCAGGGCACGGAGTTGCTGTCGATCCTGGTCACCAACAACATCATCGGCGAGTCCAGCCGCATCGGATACGGCTCCGCCATCGCCGTCGTCCTGCTGGTGATCTCCCTCGCCGTCATCATCCCGTACCTGATCGCCACCTTCCGGAAGGAGCGGCGCGCATGAGCACCGTGAGCGCCCTGGGAAAGCGGCGTACCCCCGTCCGGCCGGCCCGGATCCTGCTGCACGTCTTCCTCGCGGGCACCGCCCTCGCCTGGCTGGCGCCCCTGCTCTGGGCGGTCTTCTCGGCCCTGCGCCCGTACAGCGAGACCAGCGCCAAGGGCTACGTGTCCTGGCCGGACACGCTGAACTTCGACAACTTCACGAACGCGTTCCAGCAGTCCGACATGCTGCACTACTTCGGCAACACGCTGATCATCGCGGTGCCGGCCGTACTGCTGACGCTGTTCCTGTCGTCGATGGTCGCCTTCTACGTCAGCCGCTTCGACTTCCGGGTGAACCTGGCGCTGCTGCTGGTGTTCACGGCGGGCAACCTGCTGCCGCAGCAGGTCATCATCACCCCGCTGTACCGGCTGTACCTGCTCACCGACCTGCCGGGCATCACCGCGAGCGGCAAGCTGTACGACTCCGCGCTGGGCCTGGTCCTGATCCACGTGGCGTTCCAGTCCGGCTTCTGCGCGTTCGTGCTGAGCAACTACATGCGCTCGCTGCCGCACGAGCTGACCGAGGCCGCGCTGGTCGACGGCGCCTCCGTGTGGCGGCTGTACTGGCAGATCACGCTGCCGCTGTGCAAGCCGGCGATGGCGGCCCTGGCGACCCTGCTGTCCATCTGGATCTACAACGACTTCTTCTGGGCCCTCGTGCTGATCTCCACCGGTGAGAACATGCCGATCACCTCGGCGCTGAACAACCTCTCCGGGCAGTACTTCACCGACCCCAACCTGGTCGCCGCCGGCGCCCTGCTGACCGCGATCCCCACCCTGGTCGTGTACTTCGTGCTCCAGCGCCAGTTCGTCAGCGGCCTGACCCTGGGCTCCAACAAGGGCTGACGGGCCCGCACCCGAAAGAGAACACCGTGAAGCGCACCCTGTCCGTCCCCGGCATCGCCTACGGCGGCGACTACAACCCCGAGCAGTGGCCCGAGGAGGTGTGGGCCGAGGACATGCGCCTGATGCGCGAGGCCGGGGTGAACCTGGTCAGCGTCGGCATCTTCTCGTGGGCGCTGCTGGAACCGTCCGAGGGCGTGTACGACTTCTCGCGCCTGGACAAGGTCCTGGACCTGCTGCACGACAACGGCATCGCCGCCGACCTGGCCACGCCCACGGCGGCGCCGCCGGCCTGGTTCTTCCGGGCCCACCCGGAGGCCCTGCCGGCCGACCGGGACGGCCGCACCCTCTCCTACGGCAGCCGCCAGACGTTCTGCCCGTCCAGCCCCGCCTACCGGCAGGCCGCGCTGCGCATCGCGGGCGCGCTCGCCGGGCGGTACGCGGACCACCCGGCGGTCCGCATGTGGCACGTGCACAACGAGTACGGCTGCCACAACGCGGCCTGCTACTGCGACACCAGCGCCGCGGCCTTCCGGCGCTGGCTGCGCGACCGCTACGGCGACGACCTGGCGGCCCTCAACCACGCCTGGGGCACCGCGTTCTGGTCCCAGTGGTACTACGACTGGGAGGAGGTGCTGCCGCCGCGCGCCACCGGCGCCGTGTCCAACCCGACGCACCAGCTGGACTGGCGGCGGTTCTGCTCCGACGAACTGCTGTCGCTGTACACGGCGGAACGGGACGTGCTCCGGGCGGCGGCGCCCACGGTCCCGGCCACCACCAACTTCATGGTGAACTTCAGCTTCGACGCCCTGGACTACTGGCGCTGGGCCCCCGAGCTGGACCTCGTCTCCAACGACCACTACCTGCGGTCCACGGACCCCGAGCCGCAGATCGACATCGCGCTCAGCGGCGACCTGACGCGTTCGCTCGCACACGGCCCGTGGCTGCTGATGGAGCACTCGACCGGCGCGGTGAACTGGCAGCCCGTCAACCGGGCCAAGAGCCCCGGTCAGCTGCGCCGGGACGCGCTCGCCCACGTGGCGCGCGGCGCGGACGGCATCGCCTACTTCCAGTGGCGCCAGTCCAAGGCGGGTGCCGAGCAGTGGCACTCGGCGATGGTGCCGCACGCCGGGACGGACAGCCGGATCTGGCAGGACGTGGTCCGGCTCGGCGCCGACCTGAAGGCGCTGGCCGAGGTGCGCGGCAGCACCGGCACCGCCGAGGTCGCGATCGTGTGGGAGTGGGACGCCCGCTGGGCCCTGGAACTCCCCTCCCAGCCGAGCGGCGAGCTGCGCTACCTGGACCTGGTGCGGGCCTGGTACGAGCCGCTGTGGCGGTCGGGCGTGGCCGTGGACTTCGTCCGGCCGGACGCGGACCTGACCGGCTACCGGCTGGTGCTGGCCCCGAACCTGTACCTGGTCGACGAGGCGGGCGCCGCGAACCTCACCTCGTACGCCGCCGGGGGCGGCACCCTGGCGGTCGGCTTCCACAGCGGAGCGGTCGACGAGAACTGCCATGCCCGGCTGGGTGGTTACCCCGGGGCGTTCCGGGAGGTGCTGGGCGTCCGCTCCGACGAGCCGTTCCCGCTGCTGCCCGGGGAACCGGTCGCGCTGAGCGGTGCCGTGCCGGACGGGGCGACGGGCTCCCTGTGGTCGGAGCGGCTGCGGCTCGCGGGCGCCGAGGCGGTCGCCTCGTACGCCGACGGGCCCCTGGCGGGGGTCCCGGCGGTGACCCGGCTGGCGCACGGCACCGGCTCCGCCTGGTACCTGGCCACCCTGCCGGACCCGGTCACCCTGGCCGCGCTGCTGGACCGCGTCCGCGAGGAGGCGGGCGTCGCTCCGGTGCGGACCGCCCCGCCCGGGGTGGAGGTGGCCCGCCGGCGTGGCCCGGAGGCGGACTACCTGTTCGTCATCGACCACACCGGGCAGGGCGCCGAAGTCCCGGTGGCCGAGGGCTCGTTCGAGCTGCTGACCGGCAAGGAGACGTCCGGCGCGGTCACCGTCGCCCCCGGCGACGTGGCCGTCGTCCGCGAACCACGCGATCAGTAGGCGGCGCGGCTCAGTGAGCCGCGTCCAGCCGGGCGCGCTGTTCCCCGGTGAGTTCCAGGTCGACGGCGGCGAGGCTCTCGTCGAGCTGGGCCACCGAGGAGGCGCCGACGAGCGGGATCACGGGCAGCTCACCGCCCAGCTGCCAGGCGAGCACGACCTGGTTGGCGGTCGCCCCGGTCTCCCGGGCCACCTCGCGCAGCACCGCGAGCCGGGCCGGGGTGCCGGGGTGGTCGTAGTCCGGCGGCAGCGGCTTGTCGGCGCGGGTGTAGGCGCCGGTGAGCAGCGGTGAGTAGGCGACCAGGGTCAGCCCCGGTTCCGCCCGCAGGTAGTTCAGGAGCTGGGCGTCCGCGCCGCCGAGGCTGCCGTCCGGGAACAGCTCGCTCGGCACGTCCGTGCGCGGGCGGAGGTAGCTGTGCTGGTACTGGAGCACCTCGTACCCCGGCAGTCCCGCCGCCGCCGCGAGGGCGCGGGCGCGTTCCACCCGCCACACGGCGTGGTTGCTGACGCCGAGCAGGCCGACGGTGCCCTCGGCGACGAGCGCGGCGAAGCCCTCGACGGTCTCCGCGAGCGGGACGGCGGGGTCCTCTATGTGCGCGTAGAGCAGGTCCAGCCGGTCCACGCCGAGCAGTTCCCGGCTGCGTTCGGCCGACTCCCGGATGACCTTGGCGGACAGGCCCTCGGCGTTGTCGGTGTAGCTGGTGCCGGGGGCGAGGGGCCGGGCGCCGAGCTTGGTGGCGATGACGATCTCGTCGCCGACGCCCCGGCTGCGCCGCCACCGCCCGAGCAGTTCCTCGCTCTGACCGCCCTGGCCGCCGTCCTCCCAGAAGGCGTAGCTGTCGGAGGTGTCGATGAAGGTCCCGCCCGCCTCGACATAGCGGTCGAGGACGGCGAAGGAGGTCTTCTCGTCGGTGCGCGACCCGAACAGCATCGCGCCGAGCGCGAGCACGCTCACCTCCCGGCGGGTGGCCGGATCGGTGCCGATGGTGCGGTATTTCATGCTGGTCCTCCTCGTGCATGGCTGGTAGCACGGAAGTGTTCAGCTTGAAGTGCACACGAAGTCAAGGAACTCGACGCCGGCTTCCCGGAGGTCTCCCGTGCTGCGAGCGATGCTGACGGCGGGCGCGGTCCTCGCCGCCCTCCTCACCCCCGCCACCGCCCACGCCGAGGGGACCGGGCGGGACGTCCCCCGGCTCACCGACCGGGACGGACGGGTCCTCACCCTGCACGGCTGGAACATCGAGGACAAGGCGCACCGGGGCGAGGAGGCCCTGTCCGCCGTCACCGAACGCCAGCTGCGCGACCTGCGGGCCCGGGGCTTCGACTTCGCCCGGCTGCTGGTGTTCTGGGACGACCTGGAACCCACACCGGGGCACTACAGCCGCGGTTACCTGGAGAAGATCGAGCGCGTCCTGGACTGGGCCCACCGCCATGACGTGAAGGTCGTCCTCGACGCCCACCAGGACGTCTTCGGCCCCGCCTTCGGCCATCGCGGCATCCCCGCGTGGGCGACCCGGACCGACGGGCTGCCGTTCACCGCGCACCCGGACGACTGGTTCGCCGAGTACTTCGAACCCGCCGTGCAGCGCGCCTTCACGCATCTCTACGAGGACGCGGACCTCCGGCGCGCCCAGGCCGGGATGTGGCGCGCGCTCGCCGCCCGCTTCGCCCGCCACCCGGCCGTGCTCGGCTACGACCTGATCAACGAGCCGATGGGTGAGCCGGAGCCCGGGGAGGACCTGCCGACGGCCGCGCGCCGCGTCGAACGCGAGCAGCTGACGCCGATGTACGACCGCCTCGCCCGCGCCGTCCGTTCGGCCGACCGGGACGCCTGGCTGTTCGTCGAGCCGACCCCGGTCGTGGGCGAGGGCGTGCCGACCGGACTCGGCCGCGTCCACGACCCCCGGGTGGTGTACGCGCCGCACTTCTACGACACGGCCATGGAGGCCGGCGCCGACTACGACCCCGGGGCGGGCTGGATCGAGGCGTACGAGCGGGCGGTCACCGCGTACCCGAAGCGGTACCGGGTCCCGGTGGTGGTCGGCGAGTGGGGTGCGCCGGACAGCTCCCTGCCGCACATGGACCGCTTCTACCGGGACGCGATGGCCTCTCTCGGCCGCTACGCGTCCGGCTGGGCGGGTTACGTCTGGTGCTACGGCGGCGGGTACTGCGCGGTGGACGGCACCGGCGCCTTCCGCCCCCGCAAGGAGCTGACCGCCGAGCCGTACGCGGAGGCGGTGGCGGGCACGGTCCGCTCCGCCGCGTACGACGCCGGTACGGGCGTGTACCGGCTGGTCTACCGCGCGGCGCCGCACGGCTCCCGGGTGACCGAACTGTCCCTGCCGCCGGGCTCCTGGCGGGTCACGGCCGAGGGCGGCGCGGGCGTCGTGCGCCGGACGGCCGGCCGGGCCCTGGTGGCGGCCGTCCCGGGCGGTCTGGTGACCGTCACCGTGGAGCGGGGCTGACGCGCCGTGGCCCGTCCCCCCGGCGGTCCGGGGAGCGGGCCACTGGCACGGGGCGCGTCAGACGGCGGGGTGCGCGGGCTCCTGCTCGAAGAGCGCGTGGAACCGGCGGGTGTGGTCCACCTGGCGTGCGGGGCCGGTCAGCGTGACCTCGGCCGTCAGCCGGGCGTCGCCGCTGGACGCCGCCAGCCGCAGTTCCAGTGCACCCGGTTCGACCACCCGGCGCCCGTCGCGGCCGGTGAAGGAGGCCAGGTCGGCCGGCACAGTGACCCGCAGCCGGCGGGCCTCGCCCGGGGCGAGCGGGACGCGGGCGTAGCCGACGAGGCGCTGCACCGGCTGGACGACGGAGGCGACCGGGTCGTGCAGGTAGAGCTGGACGACTTCGGTGCCTTCCCGCTCGCCGGTGTTGCGCACGGTCAGGGCGAGCCGGAACGCGCCGTCCGTGTCCGCCTCCGGCCGGTCCACCGTCAGCTCGCCCCACTCGAAGGACGTGTAGGACAGGCCGTGTCCGAACGCGAAGGCCGCCGTGGGATCGATGTTGGACACATCGCTGGCCTGGGCGAGCCGGGCGCCGAGGTAGCCGGCGGGCTGGCCACCGGTACCGCGGGGCACGCTGACGGGCAGCCGTCCGGACGGGTTGGTACGGCCGCTGAGCACGCCGGCGATGGCCGTGGTGCCCTCCACCCCGGGGAAGAAGGACTGCACGATCGCGGCGGCCTCGTCCACGGCCCGGCCGAGGGCGTAGGGCCGGCCCGCCAGCAGGACCGTCACCACGGGGGTGCCGGTGTCGAGCAGCGCGTCGAGCAGGCGCTGCTGGGCGCCGGGCAGGGCCAGGGACTCGGCGTCGCAGCCCTCGCCGCTGGTGCCCCGGCCGAAGAGGCCCGCGCGGTCGCCGAGCGCCGCCACCACGACGTCGGCCCGGCGCGCGGTGTCGACGGCCTCGGCGATGCCGAGGACGTCGCCGTCGTCCACGCCGGTGCCGCGTACGACGGTGAACTCCGCGTCGGGGAACTCGCCCCGCAGGGCGTCCTCCAGTGTCGGCAGGTCGATGCCGGGCGGGGTCCCGGGGTGGTGCACGCCGACGTGCTGGGGGAAGGAGTAGCAGCCCAGCACGGCCGTGGCCTCGGTCGCGTTGGGGCCGACCAGGGCGATGCGGTGCGGCCGGCCGAGGGGCAGGGTGCCGTCGTTGCGCAGCAGGACGACCGCTTCCTCGGCGACCGTGCGGGCCAGTTCCCGGTTCTCGGCGGAGTCCAGGTCGACGGTGCCGCGCAGGGCGTCGGGTTTGTCCAGGTCCGCTCCGCGGAGGGCGGCCGGGACCGGGTTCCAGTCCGCGTCGAGCAGGCCCAGCCGGGCCTTCTGCAGGAGGACCCGGCGCAGCGCGCGGTCGATCAGCGCCTCCGGGACCCGGCCGTCGGCGACGGCCTCGGCGAGGGGCGCGCCGAACGTCTTGACGGTGGGCAGTTCCACGTCGACGCCCGCGCGCAGGGCCGTGCCCGCCGCGTCCGCCCAGTCACCGGCGACGCCGTGCAGGGTGCGGAGGAAGGCGATGCCGAAGTAGTCGGCGACGACCGTGCCCTCGAAGCCCCAGGTGTCCCGGAGCAGCCCGGTGAGCAGGTCCTCGTCGGCGGCCGAGGGCATGCCGTCGGTGTCGGTGTAGGCCTGCATGACGGAGTCGGCCGCGCCTTCGCGCACCGCCATCTCGAAGGGGGGCAGCAGGACGTCCGCCCGCTCGCGCGGCCCCATGCCGACGGGGGCGAGGTTGCGCCCGGCGCGGGAGGCGGAGTAGCCGGCGAAGTGCTTCAGGGTGGCGACGACACCGGCGGACTGCAGGCCCTGGACGTAGGCGGTACCGATGCTGCCGACGAGGTAGGGGTCCTCTCCGATGGTCTCCTCCACGCGGCCCCAGCGGGCGTCCCGCACCACGTCGAGGACGGGCGCGAGGCCCTGGTGGACGCCGACGGACCGCATGTCGCGGCCGATGGCGGCGGCCATCCGGCGGATGAGGGCGGGGTCGAAGGTGGCGCCCCAGGACAGTGGGACGGGGTAGGCGGTGGCGCCCCAGGTGGCGAACCCGGCCAGGCACTCCTCGTGGGCCAGGGCGGGGATGCCGAAGCGGTTCGCGGCGGCGATCCTGGTCTGGGTGCGCAGCAGGGACAGCGCGCCGAGCGCGGGGTCGACGGGCGCCGTGCCGAAGGGGCGGGTCAGCTGGCCGAGCCCGGCCGGCAGGAGCGCGTCGAGGTCGACGGCCTCCTCCATGTCGTGCTGGTGCGGGGCGACTTCGCCGCCCTCGTCGGACGCGCCGACCCACACGCCGTACAGCTGGGCGATCTTCTCCTCGAGGGTCATCGCGGCGATCAGCGCGGACACGCGGGTGCCGATGTCCTGGGTCGGGTCGTTCCAGAGGGGGATCTCGGGGGTGGTCTCTACGGCCACGTTGGTGGTCACTTTCCTCCCATGCCCATCAGGCCCTGGACGAGGGCGCGGCGGGCGAACAGGTAGACGAGCAGGACGGGCACCATGGACAGCGTCACGGCTCCCAGCAGGCCGGGGATGTCGATCCCGTGCTCGGTCTGGAAGTTGTACAGACCCAGGGTGATGACCTTGGTCGAGTCGGACTGGGTCAGGACGAGCGGGAACAGGAAGCCGTTCCAGGCCTGGAGCGCGGAGAACACCACGATCGTGGACAGGCCGCCGCGCGAGAGCGGCACGACGAGCTGGAAGAACATCCGCCGCGGGGTCGCTCCGTCCACCGTCATGGCCTCGAACAGCTCCGGGGAGATGTCGCGCATGGAGCCGCTGAGGATCAGCGCGGACATCGGCAGGCAGAACGCGGCCGTGGGCAGGATGACGCCGAGGAGGTTGTCGTACAGGCCCGCCTCGCTGATCAGGTAGAACATCGGCACGATGACGGCCTGGGCGGGGATGGCGAGGCCCAGCAGGAACAGCCGGAAGATCTGCGAGGTGACACGGCTGCGGCTGCGTACGATCGCGTAGGCCAGGGGCGGTACGAGCAGCAGCACCACCGCGACGACGCAGACGGTGACGATGATGGTGTTCAGGAAGTACTGCCCGAAGCCCGAGTCGAACGCCCCGGTGTAGTTGTCGAGGGTGAAGTCGCCGGGGAAGGAGAGCGGGCCCTTCTTCGCGTAGTCCTGCCGGGTGCGCAGGGTCGCGGCGAGCATCACGTACAGCGGCAGACCCACCAGGACGAGCCAGACGATCGAGCCCGCTCCGGCCAGGTGGTTGGGGCGGCGCCTCATGACACCCCCTCCATGTCGCTGCGCATCTTGTCGTAGCCGGAGACGCGGACGACGACCAGCGAGACCACCGTGGCGGCGACGACCAGGCACAGGGCGATGGCCGAACCGGCGCCGAAGTCGAAGCCCTTGAAGGCCTTCTGGTACATGTAGTAGGCGCTGATCGTGGTGTCGGTGCCCGGTCCGCCCTGGGTCAGGATGAGCACGGTCTCGAACGTGGTGAGCCCGCCGACGATCATCAGGATCATCGAGGTGACGATCGAGTTGCGCAGCTGCGGCAGGGTGATGTGGAAGAACTGGCGGTAGCGTCCCGCGCCGTCGATCTCCGCCGCCTGGTACAGCACCGGCGGGATCGCCCGGGCGGCGCCCTGGTAGATCAGCGTGTGGAACGGCGTGAACTGCCAGGTGCTGACGAAGGCCAGCACCCCGATGGCGGAGGCCTGCTCACCGAACAGGTTGCCGTCCCCGAACAGCCAGGTCATGCGCGCGGGGATGCCGAAGTTCGGGTCGAGCAGCGCCCGCCAGAGCACCGACACCGCGGTGGAGGACAGCAGCAGCGGGATGAAGTAGATCGCCGAGAGGACGGCGCGGTTGCGCTGGTGTCCCGCGGCCCAGACGCCGAGCACGATGCTCAGCGGGGTCTGGATGACCACGCCCAGGGCGGTGAGCAGCAGGGTCAGCCAGATGCTCTTGATCATGACGGGGTCGTCGAGGATGCGCTTCCAGTTGTCCATGCCGACGAACTGCGGTGACCCCAGGCCGTTCCAGCTCATGAAGGACAGCACCGCCACCATGACCAGCGGTGCGAGGGCGAAGAGGGCGAAGAACAGGGTGGCGGGCAGCGCCCAGCCGAAGCCGGGGCGCGTGCCGCGTGCGGAGTAGGAGTCCTCCGGCCGCCGCCGGGCCTTCCTGGAGGGCACGGCGGAGGGCGGAGCGCTCGTGAGTTGTGTGGTCATGAGCGGTTCATTCGGTCGGAAGGGCCTGCATGGCCTTGATGAAGCCGTCCGCGTCGAGCTGTCCGTTGAAGAACTGCTGGACGGCCTGGTGGATCGGCGTCATGGCCGACGGCGGGAAGGCCTGGTCCCAGGACAGCTGGAAGGACTTGGCCTTGGCGACCAGGTCGTACTGGAAGCGGGAGTACTCGGGGCTGGCGGAGGTGTCCAGGAACTTCTGGGTGTTGGTGGTCGTGGGCAGGTTGCCGATGGCCATCTGGGCCTTGACGAACTCGTCGGAGTACATGAGCTTCAGGAAGTCGGCGACTGCCTCGGGGTGCTTGGTCTTCTTCAGCACCGAGTAGAAGTTGTTGGTGTTGCCGACGACGTCGGTCGGGTCACCCTTGCCGCCGGGGATCGTCGGGAACGTGCCGTAGCCGAGCCCCTTGGCGGCGAAGTCCTTCGCGTCCTGCTGCTGCTGCGCGTAGTACCAGGACCCCATCAGCTCGAAGCCGGCCTTGCCCTGGGCCACCAGCGCGGGCGAGGCGCCGTTGGTGTACTTCACCGAGTCGTAGTTCTTGCCGAAGGCGCCGGTGTCGACCAGTTCCTTGAGCATGCCGAGCGCCTTCTTGCTGTCCGCGCTCGCCCAGGCGTCCTTGTCGCCGCCGAGGGCCTTCTGGAACAGCTCCGGGCCGGCCACGCGGTCGTAGACGTACTCGAACCACATCAGGGTGGGCCACTGGTCACCGCCGCCGAGGGCGATGGGGGTGACGCCCGCGGACTTGAGCTTCTTGACGGCGTCGACCAGCTGGTCCCACGTCTGGGGCTGCTTCACGTGCGCCTTGTCGAGCACGTTCTTGTTGTTGAACAGCAGCACCGGCTGCGTGCCGCGCATGGGGATGCCGTACGGCTTGCCGTCGACGACCGCGCTGTTGTAGACGCTGGGCAGGAACTTGTCGTCGAGGTTCGGGTCCTTCTTGACGAAGTCGTCCAGCGGCATCAGCAGTCCGGCCTTGACGAACGGCTGGATGCTGCCGCCGCCCCAGTTGAAGAAGACGTCCGGTGCCTGGGGCGTGTTGATGATCGTCTGCAGCTTCTGCTGGTAGTCGGCGCCGGGGATGGTGTCGAGGACGGCCTTGACCTTCGACGTCTTGTTGAACGTGTCGACGATCTGCTTCTCGACCTTGTTGCTGGCGTCCCCGTACACCAGCACATGGATCTTGCCGTCGTTCGAGGAACCCCCGCCGCTGCCGTTCCCGCAAGCGGCGAGACTCGCCGCGAGCGCGAGAGTCGCACCGCAGGCGAGCACCCGGGGCATCCGTGTACGCATGATCGTCCGCCTTCCGAAAGTTTCGGCTCTGGACCCGAAAGTCATGCGCTGGACAGTAGGAGTCGAGGGAAGAAATGGTCAACGGTCGTGCACCTACGCGGCCAAACCGTTATCCGGCCGAGTGTCCTATGCTGCGGCCATGCCCGAAGAAGCCCAGGTCGGTCGAAGAGTCACCCTGGCAGCAGTGGCGCGAGAAGCCGGCGTCTCGCTGCCGACAGTTTCGAAGGTCCTCAACGGTCGTTCGGATGTCTCGCCTGCGACCCGCGCCAAGGTCGAACGTCTGCTGGAGACCCACGGCTACCGCCGGCGCACTCCCGGACAGCCGCAGGCCCCGCTCATCGAGATCGTCTTCCACGAGCTGGAGAGCGTCTGGGCGATGGAACTGATCCGCGGGGTGGAGAACGTCGCCAAGCAGAACGACGCGACCGTGGCGCTCACCGAGAGCGGGACCCGGCAGGCTCCCGGGCCCGAGTGGATCGCGGGCGTGCTGCGCCGCCGGCCCCTCGGGGTGCTGCTGGTCTTCTCCACGGTGCCGGAGGACGTGAAGCGTCAACTGCGCTCGCGGGCCATTCCGTTCGTCATCGTGGACCCGGCGGGCGATCCCGACCCCGACGTCCCGTCCGTGGGCTCGGCCAACTGGGCCGGCGGAGTCGCCGCCACCCGCCATCTCACCGACCAGGGACACCGACGCGTCGCCATCATCACCGGCCCCGAGGACCTGATGTGCTCACTGGCCCGGCTGGACGGATACCGCTCGGCGATGGCGATGGCCGGCCACGAACCGGACCCCGGGCTGGTACGGTTCGGCGACTTCCACGTCCAGGGCGGCTTCGAGCACGCCATGGACCTGCTGCGGCGGCCCGACCGCCCCACGGCGATCTTCGCCGGCAGCGACCTCCAGGCGCTGGGCGTCCTGGAGGCGGCCCGGGTCCTCGGCCTGAGCGTGCCCGGGGACCTGTCGGTGGTGGGCTACGACGACGTACCGCCGGCCCGCTGGTCGAGCCCGCCGCTGACCACCGTCCAACAGCCGCTCCAGCGCATGGCCGAGGAGGCGGCCCGGATGCTGCTGCGGCCGAAGGACACCAGGAAGGCGGCGCTGCGCATCGAACTGGCCACGCACTTGGTGATACGGCAGAGCACGGCACCGCCTGCGAGGAGTTGAGGGACCCGACACGGCGGGGCGCCCGTTCCGCCGGCGCGGTACGCGCGAGGGCCGTCCGGCGGCCGGCGGGTTGCCGGGCGAGCCTCGCCGGCGTTCCGGCGCGCCTGTCCCGCCCGCATCCACGGCCGCCCGGCACGCGGGCAGGGCACACCCCGGTACCGGCGCATCGTCCGCCGTATCGGGTCGCAGCCGTGCGGACCGGCCGGCCGTCGGGGGCCGGCCGGTCCGCACGGCGCGGAGGCATGCGCTACTCGGCACCCCCGGCCCGCGCCCGCCCCGCCAGTCGCGACTGGAGCGCGCGGTACGCCGGCTTCGGGCGGTACTCCTCGTCGTACAGGTTCGCGGCGCCCTCGCCGGGGAACGTGCCGGGGACCCAGGAGTAGGTGTCGGTGAAGCCCCAGACGGTGAACGAGACGCAGTGGCGGGCGCGCAGGCAGGCGTCGAGCAGGAGGCGGTAGCCCTCGGCCTGGGTGGCGAGCTTGTCCGGGTCCGCCGGCAGGGGCATGCGCACGTCCGCCTCGGTCACGGCGGTGGCCAGTCCGAGCTTGTCGAAGCGGGCGAAGTTGGCCGCCACGCCGGTGGGCAGGCCGTACTGGATGCCGAGGTGTCCCTGGAAGCCGACCCCGTCGACGGGAACGCCCTCCGCGCGCAGGCGGCTGAGCAGGTCGTAGACGGCGTCGCTCTTCGGGCCGGTCCACTCGGTGTTGTAGTCGTTGTAGAACAGCAGGGCGTGCGGGTCGGCCTGGTGCGCCCAGCGGAAGGCGTCGGCGATGTAGCCGGGACCGAGCTCGCGCAGCCAGATGGTGTCACGCAGGGTGCCGTCCTCGTTGAACGCCTCGTTCACCACGTCCCACTGCCAGACCTTGCCCCTGAAGTGCCGGACGGTGTCGGTGATGTGGCGGTGCAGGATCTCGCGCAGCCAGTCGGCGCCGAAGTCGCCGGAGGTGAGCCAGGACGGCAACTGGTTGTGCCAGACCAGGACATGACCGCGCACCTTCTGGCCGTGCTCGCGCGCGAAGTCGACCAGGCGGTCGGCGGCCGCGTAGTCGTACTCCCCCTGACGGGGCTCGATCGCCTCCCACTTCATCACGTTCTCCGGTGTGACGGTGGAGAACTCGGAGCCCGCGAGCCGGCGGTAGGCGGCGTCGTCGGCGAGCGCGGACATGTCGACGGCGGTGCCGACCCGCAGGTGGTCGTCGGCGGCGAGCTGTCGCAGCGGACGGTCCGGTACCGCGGCGCCCCCGGAGGCACTCGCGGGGCTCGCGGCGGCGAGGGGGAGCAGGGCCAGGCAGCAGGCCGAGGCGGCGGCCGCGAAGGAGCGGGACAGGTTCACGGGCAACTCCTGTGGGCAGTTCGAAACTTTCGCATTGCCTGACGAGCGTTGCGTCACGCTAAACAGGTGCCAATTCCGCGTCAACCACCGTGCGGAGAGTTCTCCGGGCCCGACCGTCACTCCATTTCGAAACTTTCGGCTATACATCCCGTAGTTCACCGTCAAGTTTCGATGATGTTTCGGAAACAGACGCATTGACCGCCCTTTCGAACCCGCCGCATACTCTCCAGCAATCGAGCCCTCCCTCCCCTGGGGACGGCCCGGCCATGGCGTATGGCGCGAACATGACAACCCACCTCACGCAGGAGGAACCATGGACATGGAGCACGCCCTCACCCGCCCGATGAGCCGGAGGGGCTTCATCAACCGCGCCGGCGCGCTCGCGCTGGCCACGTCCGCGTCCGGGCTGCTGCTGCCCGGCACCGCCAACGCCGCCACGGTCATCACCACCAACCAGACCGGCACCAACAACGGGTTCTACTACTCCTTCTGGACCGACGGCGGCGGTTCGGTCTCGATGACCCTGAACTCCGGCGGCAACTACAGCACCTCGTGGACGAACTGCGGGAACTTCGTCGCCGGCAAGGGCTGGAGCAACGGCGGACGCAGGAACGTGCAGTACTCGGGCAGCTTCTACCCCTCCGGCAACGGCTACCTGTCGCTGTACGGGTGGACCTCGAACCCGCTCGTCGAGTACTACATCGTCGACAACTGGGGCAACTACCGGCCCACCGGGACGTACAAGGGCACGGTCACCAGCGACGGCGGCACGTACGACGTCTACCAGACGACGCGGTACAACGCTCCGTCCGTGGAAGGCACCAGGACCTTCAACCAGTACTGGAGCGTCCGGCAGTCCAGGAGGACCGGCGGCACCATCACCACCGGCAACCACTTCGACGCCTGGGCCCGCTACGGCATGCCGCTGGGCAGCTTCAACTACTACATGATCCTCGCCACCGAGGGTTACCAGAGCAGCGGCTCGTCCAACCTCACGGTGAGCGGCTGACCCCCTCCCCCTCCGTCCCGTCCACCCCCCACGGCGGTCACGCCGCCCATCCGAGGAGGACCCACCCGCATGCGTGCCGCACCCCGCCCCCTGCTGACCGGACTGGCCCTCGCGGCGACCGCCGTGGCCGGCACGGTCACCGCCGTCACCGACGCGGCCCCGGCGCACGCCGCCACCTGTTCCGGGTACGTCGGGCTCACCTTCGACGACGGCCCGTCCAACGACCACACCCCGGCCCTGCTCAACGCCCTGCGACAGAACGGCCTGCGGGCCACGATGTTCAACGAGGGCCAGTTCGCGGCCGCCTACCCGGCCCAGGTCCGGGCCGAGGCGAACGCCGGAATGTGGATCGGCAACCACAGCTACACCCACCCCCACCTCACCCAGCAGAGCCAGGCGCAGATCGACTCCGAGATCTCCCGCACCCAGCAGGCCATCGCCGCGGCCGGGGGCGGGACGCCGCAGCTGTTCCGCCCGCCGTACGGCGAGACCAACGCCACCGTGCAGGCGGTGGAGGCCAAGTACGGCCTGCGGCAGATCATCTGGGACGTCGACTCGCAGGACTGGAACGGCGCGAGCACCGACGCGATCGTGCAGGCGGTGTCCCGGCTGACCAACGGCCAGATCATCCTCATGCACGAGTGGCCGGCCAACACCCTCGCGGCCATCCCGCGCATCGCGCAGACGCTGGCCGGCAAGGGCCTGTGCGCCGGCCGCATCTCCCCGCAGACCGGCCGCGCCGTGGCCCCCTGACCCCGGGGACGAACGGCCGAGGGGCGGCTGCGGACACCATCGGAGCCGCCCCTGACGCCTGTGCGCGGGCCGGCCGGGCCGGCCCCGCGGCCCCGCCCCCGCGTCCGGCCGGGACCCGCGGGTCGGGGCCCGGCGGCCGGAGAACATGCGCGTTACGCCGTTCGGGCGCATCCTGAGAGCGGCCCAACCAGGTGCCACAGACCGACCTCCGGGAGGTGCTGTGATCCTGATTGCCCTGCTCGTGCCCGTCCTGGTGATCGTGTTCCTCTTCATCACCCCGGCACTCGAAGAAGTCCTGTTCCCCCTTCCCGAGACCGACGACGTCGCCGGTCCCCCGCCCACCGCGATCGCCCCCCTCCTCGTGCATCCGAGGCACGAGGAGGAGCAGTGAACAGGTCCGCCGGCCCGGCACCGCTGCCGGGCCGGCGGCGTACCCCTGCCGACGTGTCCACGGCGTGGGTCAGGGTGTGAGGAGGGCCTTGATGGCGCGGCGCTCGTCCATGGCCCGGTAGCCCTCCGCCACCTGCTCCAGGGGCAGGGTGAGGTCGAAGACCTTGCCGGGGTCGATCCGCCCGGACAGGACGCGGTCGATCAGATCGGGCAGGAAGCGGCGCACGGGGGCGGGGCCACCGCGCAGGCCGACGTGGGTGAAGAACAGTTCCTCCCCGTCGATCGCCACCTCGTGCGGGAGGCCGACGAAGCCGACGTTGCCGCCGGGCCGGGCCGAGTGCAGCGCCTGCCGCATGGCCTCACCGGTGCCGACGCACTCCAGGACCGAGTCCACGCCGATCCCCTCGGTCATCTCCTTGATCCGGGCGACGCCGTCCTCGCCGCGCTCGGTGACGATGTCGGTGGCGCCGAACTCCCGGGCCAGCTTCTGGCGCGACTCGTGACGGCTCATGGCGATGATCCGCTCGGCGCCCATCTCCTTCGCGGCGATCACCCCGCACAGCCCGACCGCCCCGTCACCGACCACCACGGCCGTGGAGCCGGGCCCGACCTCGGCGGCCTCGGCGGCGTACCAGCCGGTGCCCATCACGTCGGAGACGGCCAGCAGGCCGGGCCAGAACTCCTCGCCCGGCACCTCCTCGGTGGCGACCAGGGTCCCCTGGGCGTTGGGGATGCGCACGTACTCCGCCTGGCAGGTGGTCATGAACTCGCGGTTCACGCAGTTGGACTGCCACCCGTTGCGGCAGTTGGCGCAGGTGTTGTCCGAGGTCGCGAACGAGCCGACGACGAACTGGCCGGGCTTGACCGAGGTGACCTCGCTGCCGGCCGCCTCGACGAAGCCGACGTACTCGTGCCCCATGGGATGCGCCTCGTCGGTCGCGTCCAGGCCGCGCCAGGGCCACAGGTCGGTGCCGCACACACAGGTGACGGCCGTACGGATGACGGCGTCCGTCGGCTCCAGGATCTCCGGGTCGTCCAGGGTTTCGAAGCGCACGTCTCCAGGGGCGTGGATCACTGCTCCGCGCATGGGGGAAGTCCTTACGTTCCGTGAGGGGAGGGGCGCCGGGCGGCCCGCGGGCCGCCACGGCCGTGGGCCGGGCACCTCCGGGACGGTGGGTGCCACCCGGGGGAACACCCCTTTGCTCCAGGTAACCGCTCCTCGCGGCGACCGGCGAGTCAGCGGCGAGCGCCGCACGGCCGGCCGGGCCGACGCCGCCGGTCCCCGCACACGCGTCAGGGCCGGTTCCGGATGGCTCCGGAACCGGCCCTGGCCGACTTCCACACGTCGGGACGACAGGATTTGAACCTGCGACCCCTTGACCCCCAGTCAAGTGCGCTACCAAGCTGCGCCACGTCCCGTCGCACTCACGCGCGGTGCCCCGCGTGATCGTGCGGACAGCACTTTACCCCACGCCCGGCGGTGTGCCGAAGGAGACCTGGCGGTGCGGGGGACAATCGGCGGTATGACGAACGCGGGCACATCGGATGCCAGGGACCGGGACACGGCCGGGCGGGCGCGGAACGCGCGGCCCCGGGACGGGCTGGGGCGCCCGTTGCCGTACGGCGCCGAGGGCGTCCCACGGCAGCCGGAGGGGGTCCTGCGGACGCCGCAGGACACGGTCGCCGAGGCGCGGGCGCTGCTGGCCTCGGGGCGGCCGTTCCACGCGCACGAGGTGTTCGAGGACGCCTGGAAGTCGGGCCCGGAGGAGGAGCGCGCGCTGTGGCGGGGTCTCGCCCAGCTGGCGGTCGGCCTCACCCACGCGGCCCGCGGGAACACCGTCGGCGGGGCGCGGCTGCTGCGGCGGGGTGCCGGCGCGGTCGAGGAGTGGGCGGCCGGGCGCGGCGAGGACCGCCCGTACGGACTGGACCTCCCGGGCCTCACCCGCTGGGCGCGGGAGCTGGCGGGACGGGTCGAGGACGGCTCGGAGCCGATCGACGCGAGGGCCGAGGCACCGCGCCTGGGGCCGTGACCGCCGACGCCGCCTTCCGCGAGCCGCGGGCAGGCGGTCGGTCGCAGGCGATCGCCGCAGGCGGTCGGTCGCAGGCGATCGCCGCAGGCGGTCGGTCGCAGGCTGTGCGGAGCCGGTGGACGCATGGTCAGCGGCATGCGGCAGACTCGGGGCGTGCGAAAGATTCATGTCATCGGTATCGGCGCGGGCGACCCCGACCAGCTGACCCTCCAGGCGGTCAAGGCGCTGCGGAGCACGGACGTGTTCTTCCTGCTCGACAAGGGCGAGGTGAAGAGCGACCTCACCCAGCTCCGCCGGGACATGCTGGACGCCCATCTGCCCGAGGGGTCGTACCGGGTGGTGGAGGCCCGTGATCCGGAGCGGGACCGGGCCGCGGGCGGACCGGCCTACTCCCCCGCCGTCGGGGACTGGCGCAGCGCCCGCGCCGGGATCTACGAGCGGCTGATCGCCGAGGAACTGGACGAGTCGGGCACGGGCGCCTTCCTGGTCTGGGGTGATCCCGCGCTGTACGACAGCACGCTCGGCATCCTGGAGGAGGTGCTGGAGCGGGGCGCGGTGCGGTTCACCTACGACGTGGTGCCCGGCGTCAGCAGCGTCTCCGCACTGGTCGCCCGGCACCGCACGGGACTGAACCGGGTGGCCCGGCCGGTGCAGATCACCACCGGGCGGCGGCTGGCGGAGGGCTTCCCGGACGGCGTCGACGACGTGGTCGTGATGCTCGACGCGCACCAGGCCTTCCGGCGGTACGCCGAGGAGGACATGGACATCTACTGGGGCGCCTACATAGGCACACCCGACGAGATCCTCGTCTCCGGACCGATCGCCGAGGCCGGCCCGCGCATCGAGCGGCTGCGGGCCGAGGCACGGGAGCGCAAGGGCTGGATCATGGACACGTACCTGCTGCGCCGCCACCCGTCGCGGGACGGACGGGACTGACGCGCGGGGCGGCGGCCGGGGGCCGAGCAGCGGTGGACGCGCCGCGTACCCCGAGGTCCGGTCTGCCGTGCGTGTGGTCTCTCCCGTCCCCGCGCCGGCCGGTCCGCGGTCCTCGAACCGGCACGGCGGGAACCACGCGGGACCGCGCCCCCCTGGTGCCACACCGGCGGGCCGCCGTCGTCAGGCCTGGCTGAAGCCCAGCCGTTCCAGGACGTCCGCCACGTCCGGTACGGCGGTGACGCCGGCCGGGAGGGCGGGGCGGCGTACGACGACCACGGGCAGGCCCAGCTCGCGTGCCGCCGTGAGCTTCGCGGCCGTCGCCTCGCCGCCGCTGTCCTTGGTGACCAGGACGTCGATCCGGTGGGCGCGCAGGAGCCCGGTCTCCCCGGTGACCGTGAAGGGGCCCCGGGCCAGGACGACGGTGGTGTCCGGGGGCAGCGGGGGCTCGGGCGGGTCGACGGAGCGGACGAGGAAGCGCAGGCCGGTCAGGTGGGCGAAGGCCGCGAGGCCGAGGCGGCCGGTGGTGAGGAACACCCGGCGGCCCAGGCCCGGCAGGGCCTCGGCGGCCGCGGCCAGGGACGGGACGTCGTGCCAGCGGTCGCCGGGGGCCGGCCGCCAGCCGGGGCGGCGCAGGACGAGGGCGGGGACGCCCGTGGCCCGCGCCGCACGGGCCGCGTGGTCCGTGATCGACTCGGCGAAGGGGTGGGTGGCGTCCACCAGGGCGTCCACCCGGTGCGCGCGCAGCCAGTCGGCGAGGCCCTCGGGCCCGCCGAAGCCGCCGGTCCGCACCTCGCCGGGCAGCGCCCCGGGCCGCGCGACCCGGCCGGCGAGCGAGGTGGTGACCCGCACCCCGGGCCGGGCGGCGAGATCGGCGGCGAGGCGACGGGCCTCGGTGGTGCCGCCGAGGATCAGGACGTGCGCGGGCATGGGGGTGAGCGTACGAGGTCGTACGGGCCGGTGCGCCGTCCGGGTCGCTACCGTCGGGCCATGGAGTCCTTGGCGTCCGTGCGTGCCGTCCTGATCGACATCGACGGGGTCCTCACCGTGTCCTGGAAGCCGCTGCCCGGTGCGGTGGAGGCGCTGCACGCCGTCCGCGCGGCCGGGTTCGCCGTGGCGCTGGTGACGAACACGACCTCCCGGACCCGGGCGTCGATCGCCGCGACGCTGTCGGAGGCCGGCTTCGAGGTGGGCGCGGAGGACGTGCTGACCGCGCCCGCCGCCACCGCCGCCCATCTCGCCGAGCACCATCCGGGCGCCCGGTGCCTGCTGCTCAACAGCGGGGACGTCACCGCGGACCTGGGCGACGTCACGCTGGTCGAAGAGGGGGCCGACGTGGTCGTGGTCGGCGGCGCCGGGCCGGGGTTCGACTACGCGGCGCTCAACCGGGCGTTCGGCGAGTTGCAGCGGGGCGCGCGGCTGGTCGCCATGCACCGCAACCTGTACTGGCGCACCGACGCCGGGCTGCAGCTGGACTCGGGCGCGTTCCTGCCGGGGCTGGAGCGGGCGGCGCGCGTGGAGGCCGAGGTCACGGGCAAGCCGTCCCCGGCGTTCTTCGCGGCGGCGCTCGGTCGGCTGGGAGTGGACGCGGGGCGGGCGCTGATGGTCGGCGACGACATCGAGTCGGACGTGCTGGCGGCCCAGCGGGCCGGTCTGACCGGGGTGCTGGTGAGGACGGGCAAGTACCAGCCGGAGACGCACGAGAACGCGAGCGGCACCCCGGACCATGTGCTGGACTCCTTCGCGGACGTCCCGGCCCTGCTGCGCCCGGCAAGGTAGCGGCCGGCGAAGTGGCGGCAGGCCGCCGGGGCTAGGGCCTCTCGTTTGGATCATGCCGGGCTCGCGGGGTCTGGCCTGATCCAAACGGAAGACCCTAGCGGAGCAGCAGTTGCAGGCCGCCCACGACCGTCGCCGCGATCACGAGTTGTTCGAAGAGCCGCTGGTTGATGCGGTTCACAGCCCACTTGCCGAACAGCGCCCCCGGCACGACGAACACCACGAGCGCGGCGTCGAGGAGCAGCGAGCGGCCGTCGATCAGCCCGAGGCCCGCGCTGAACGGCACCTTCGAGACGTTCACGATGAGGAAGAAGAACGCGGAGGTGCCAAGGAACCCGAGCTTCCGGAACCCCGCCGACAGCAGGTACATCGACATCACCGGCCCCCCGGCGTTGGCGACCATCGTCGTGAACCCGCCGAGCACACCGTACGAGCGGGCCTTGACCCGGCCCGCCCGGGAGCCGACCTCGTCCGGGTCCTCCGGGGTGCCGGACGTCCGCCGGCGCCAGAGCGTCACCCCGGCCATCAGCAGCAGGATCGCGCCGATCGAGGTCCGTACGATCCCGTCGTCGGCCCACACCAGGAACAGCGTGCCGGCCACCACGCCCGCCGCCACGGCCGGGAACAGCCGCCACAGGGTGGGCCAGTGCGCGTGCCGCCGGTAGGTGAGGACGGCGAGCACGTCGCCGGCGATCAGGACGGGCAGCAGTACGCCGGTGGAGGCGCGGGCGGGCAGGACCGCCGCGAAGACCGCCAGGCTGACCGTGTTGGCCCCGCTGACGGCCGTCTTGGAGAAGCCGACGAGCAGGGCCGCGAGGGCGAGCGCCGCGAACCCCCAGCCGGATATGTGCCAGAGCGTCATCGTGTTCATGGAGGGACCGATGCTATGCGCACGCATGCACCGGGCGTAAGGAGCGTCCCCGCCCCCGCCCCCGCCCCCGCGACCGCGACCGGGACCGGGACCGGGACCGGGACCGGGAAAGACGCTAACGGCCTGTGTAGCGCGCCCGCAGTTCCCGCTTGAGCACCTTCATGCTCGGCCCGAGCGGCAGCGCGTCCGCGAGTTCCACCCGCCGCGGGTACTTGTGCCGGCCCAGGCGCTCCTTGGACCACTCGGTGAGCGCGGCGGCGTCCGGCGCGGTGCCGGGCGCGGGGACGACGACGGCGCACACCTCCTCGCCGTGCAGGTCGTCGGGCAGGCCGATGACGGCGGCCTGGGCGATCTCGGGGTGGCGCATCAGGACCTCCTCGACCTCCCGCGGGTAGACGTTGTAGCCGCCGCGGATGATGACGTCCTTCTTCCGGTCGACGATCCGCAGGAAGCCCTCGTCGTCCTTGGTGCCGAGGTCACCGGTGCGGAACCAGCCGTCCACCAGGGCCTCCGCGGTGGCCTCGGGGCGGCCGAGGTAGCCGGAGAAGACGTTGTGGCCGCGGATGACGACCTCGCCCACCTCACCCGGCGGCAGCAGCTCGATCCGGCCCTCCACCTCCGCGCGGGCGATCTCCACGTCGATGCCCCACAGCGGGTGGCCGATGGTGCCGGCCTTCGTGCCGAACACCGGCTGGTTGACGGTGGCGGTCGGTGAGGTCTCCGACAGCCCGTACCCCTCGTAGATCCTCGCGCCGAACGCGGCCTCGAACCGCTCCAGCACGGCCACCGGCAGCGAGGCCCCGCCGGATACGCACACGCGCAGCGCCGGGAGCCGCTCCGCGTCCGCGGCGGCCGCCGCCAGGGCGACGAACATGGTCGGCACGGCGTGGAAGGTGTTCACGCCCTCGCGCACCATCAGGTCGATGGCGCGGGCGGCGTCGAAGCGGGGCAGCAGCACCAGCGTGGCGCCGGCCCGCCAGGTGGAGTTGAGCGAGACCGTCTGGCCGAAGGCGTGGAACAGCGGCAGCGCGCCGAGGGCGATGTCGTCGGCGCGGATGTCGTTGGCGTCGAAGGCGTTGACGGTCGCGTTCATCACCAGGTTGAAGTGGCTGAGCACGGCGCCCTTGGGCACACCCGTCGTACCGCTGGTGTAGAAGATCACCGCGGGGTCGTCGGCGGCCCGGGGGACGTACGACGCGAGGGGCTCGGCGCCGGCCGCGAGCTTCTCGAACTCCGTGCCGAGGGTGACCGCCCGGACGCCCGTGGCGCGTGCCGCGGCCGTGCCGGTCTCCGCCTGGGCCGGGTGCACCAGCAGCAAGGTCGCCCCGCTGTCGCGCAGCACGTGCTCGACCTCGCCGGCGGAGAGCAGCAGGTGCACGGGGACGACGACCGCACCCGCCGCGGCGATCGCGTAGTACGCCACCGGGAACTCGGCGGTGTTGGGGGCCATGAGGGCGACCCGGTCGCCGGGCCGTACGCCGAGACCGGTCAGCGCGCCCGCCTGGGCCAGCGCGCGCTGCCACGCGTCGGCGAAGGAGAGCCGCAGATCGCCTTCGACGAGGGCGGTCTTGCCGGGGCGGCGCCGGGCGTTCTCGGCGAGGATGGCGGCGACGGACAGGGTGGCCATGGAGTACTGCTCCGTTTCCTTGCTGCGGCTCGTGTACCGGAGTACCGGATCCCCTCGCGGGGAGCCCCCGTTGCGGACGTTTCAGTGCCTCTCGACCAGCACCGTGCTCCCCTGCCCCACCCCGACGCACATCGTCGCGAGCCCCCGCCGCGCGCCCGTGCGGCGCATCCGGTGCAGCAGGGTGGTGAGGATGCGGGCGCCGGAGCAGCCGAGGGGGTGGCCGAGGGCGATGGCACCGCCGGAGGGGTTGACCAGATCGGGGTCGATGCCCAGCTGGTCGACGCACGCGAGTGCCTGCGCGGCGAACGCCTCGTTGAACTCGGCCTCCTGCACGTCGCCGATCTCCCAGCCGGCCCGGCCCAGGGCCTTGCGGGTGGCGGGGACCGGGCCGAGGCCCATCACGTCGGGGTGGACACCGGCGGAGGCGCCCGCGATGTAGCGTCCGAGGGACTGAAGGCCCAGCTCGTCCAGGGCCTCCTCGCTGACCAGCAGCAGGCCGGCCGCGCCGTCGTTCATCGGCGAGGCGTTCCCGGCGGTCACGGTGCCGTTCGGGCGGAAGACCGGCTTCAGCCGGGACAGCTTCTCCAGCGAGGTGTCCTCCCGGACGCACTCGTCCTGCTCGAACACGATCCCGTCGGGGCGCTCGACGGGCAGGAGCTCGGCGTCGAAGTGGCCGTCCTTGCGTGCGGCGGCGGCCAGCCGGTGGCTGCGCAGGGCGAACTCGTCCTGGCGCTCGCGGGAGACGCCGTACCGCGCGGCGACCTCCTCGGCGGTCTCGCCCATGGAGAGCAGGCCGTGCAGCTCCTTCATGGCGGGGTTGACCAGCCGCCAGCCGAGCCGGGTGTCGTGGGTCTCGATGCGCTGCGGCAGGGCCTCGTCGGGGCGGGGCAGGACGAAGGGGGCGCGGCTCATGGACTCGGAGCCGCCGGCGATCACGACGTCGGCCTCGCCGGCGGCGATGGTCCGGGCGGCGGTGGTGACCGCCTCGAGTCCGGAGGCGCACAGCCGGTTGACGGTGGCGCCGGGCACGGAGTCGGGCAGTCCGGCGAGCAGGGCGGCCATGCGGGCGACGTTGCGGTTGTCCTCGCCGGCCTGGTTGGCGGCGCCCCAGTAGACGTCGTCGATCCGGGCGGGGTCGAGCGCGGGCACGTCGGCCACCAGGCGGCGGATGACGGTCGCGGCCAGGTCGTCGGGGCGGACCGGCGAGAGGGCTCCGCGCAGCTTGCCGATGGGGGTGCGGCGGGCGGCCGCGAAGTGGACGGGACGCACGGCTATGACTCCTGACCTACGACGCTGTGGATCAGCACGGACCTCATGCCTGGCAGCTGCTCCGCCGCCCGGCAGCCCATTAATTAGCACTGCTAGTTTTGGACTATAGACCGCCGACCGCCCCACTGGGAAGATCCCCGGGACCGTCCCGGAGCCGCCTGGAGGAGAGATGCCCCACGTCCGCGAGCACGTTCTCGACGGCACGCACGGAACCCTCGCCGTACGTCAGTGGCCGCACCCGGCCCCCCGCTGCCTGGCACTGCTGGCGCACGGGTACGGCGAGCACGCCGGCCGGTACGGGGAACTCGCCGCCCGGCTCACCGGGCACGGCGCCGCCGTGTACGCGCCGGACCACGCGGGCCACGGCCGGTCGGCCGGGGAGCGGGTGCTGATCGAGGACTTCGAGGACGTGGTCACGGACGTGCACACGGTGGCGGACTCGGCCCGCGCCGCACACCCCGGCCTGCCGCTGGTCCTGGTGGGCCACTCCATGGGCGGACTGATCGCGGCCCGCTACGCCCAGCGGTACGGCGATGAGCTGAGCGCCCTGGTCCTGTCCGGCCCGGTGATCGGCGCCTGGGAACTGCCGGGGCGGCTGCTGGCCCTGGAGGAGATCCCGGACGTCCCGGTCAGCCCGTCCGCGCTCTCCCGGGACCCGGCCGTCGGCGCCGCGTACGCGGCCGATCCGCTGGTGTGGCACGGGCCCATGAAGCGGCCGACGCTGGAGGCGTTCGCCCGGACGCTCGACACCGTCGACCGGAGCGGTGACGTCCACGGGCTGCCGCTGCTGTGGCTGCACGGCGACGACGACCGGCTGGTGCCGCTGCCCGGGAGCCGCGCCGGGGTGGAGCGGCTGAGCGGCGGCCGGCACACCGGGCGGATCTTCCCGGGAGCGCGGCACGAGGTGTTCCACGAGACGTGCAAGGAGGAGGTCTTCGCGGAGCTGCTGGCCTTCCTGGACCGGGTACTACCCCGCTGATCTGCCGGTTTGCACCCCCGCCCAGCGGGCACCCGCCCTGTCGGACATGACCGTGGACAGCCGCTGAAAGGGGATGTACGGACCATGACCGTGGTCAAGAGCACGCTGCCCGAGGAGGCGCTCGGCGTCACCGGAACCGCCCTGCAGGAGACCCTGGTGGACCTGCTCGGGCTGTCGCTGATCGGCAAGCAGGCGCACTGGAACGTGGTGGGCCCGCGGTTCCGGTCGATCCACCTCCAGCTGGACGAGGTGGTCGCCGCGGCCCGCAGCCACTCGGACACGGTGGCCGAGCGTGCCGCCGCGCTGGGCGTGTCGCCGGACGGCCGGCCGGAGACCATCGCCGCGACCTTCGCACTGCCCGGTGCCAAGGACGGCTGGGTGCGCGACACCGAGGTCGTGGAGCTGATGGTGTCGGCGCTGGAGGCGGCCATCGGCCGGCTGCGCGAGCGGATCGAGGCGACCGAGAAGGCCGACCCGGTCACCCAGGACCTGCTGATCTCCGTCACCGCCGACCTCGAGAAGCAGCGCTGGATGTTCGAGGCCGAGAACCACCCGCGCGAAGACGCCGCCGACCAGTAGAACCGCTCCCGCACGGAAGGGGCAGAACCATGGCGGACGCCCTGGAGACCGAGGCGCTGTGGGAGGACTTCCACCGCGTGGTGAACATGACCTCGGCGGAACTCGCGGCCTGGCTGAAGGTCCGGGACGCCGACGAGGAGACGGAGCCGCTGCCGGAGGAGGCGGGCACGCCCACCGGCCAGCACGTCCTCGCCATCCTGCGCAAGCGCCGTACCGACCTCACTGATGACGACATCCGGGTCATGCACAAGGTCGTCGACACGGTCAGCGACCTGGTCGACCCGGAGAACGAACCCGAGCCGGAGAGCACGCCGGAGGACACCCGGCGCCGGCACCGGCTGATGACGCTGGGCCACGACCCGCTCAAGCCCTGACCGGAGCCGCGTCATGGACCGGGACGAACGGGTCGTGCGCGAGCTGGTCTCCGGGTACGGGCGGACGTACGCCGAGGAGGCGGGCATCCGCCTGAAGGACACCCCGCAGCCGCTGTACCGGCTGCTCGTGCTGTCCCTGCTGCTCAGCGCCCGGATCCGGGCCTCCGTCGCGGTGGCCGCCGCCCGCGCCCTGCACGAGGACCACCTGGACAGCCCCGGCCGGATGGCCGGGGCCGGCCGGCAGCAGCGGGTGGACGCGCTCGGCCGGGCCGGCTACCGGCGGTACGACGAGCGCACCGCGACCCAGCTCGGCGACGGCGCCGCGCTGCTGACCGAGCGCTGGGGCGGCGACCTGCGCCGGCTGCACCGGGAGGCGGGCGACGACACCGGCGAGTTGAGGCGGCTGCTCCAGGAGGAGCCGGGCATCGGGCCGGCCGGCGCCGACATCTTCCTGCGCGAGGCACAGCGGGTGTGGCCGGACATCGCGCCGTACCTGGACGGCAAGGCGCTGTCCGGGGCCGGACGGCTCGGCCTGCCGGAGGACCCGGAGAGGCTCGCCGAGCTGGCCGGGGACACCCAGCCGGCCGTCCTGGCCGCCGCGCTGGTCCGGGCGGCGCTCGACAAGGAAGTGGCCGAAGACTGTCTGCGCCGGGCCGCCTGACCGTGTCGGACCGCTCCCCGCGCGTCCCCGGAGTGACGCGCCCAGGACCTGGTGGACACCTTGGTCGGCGTGCCGGCGCCGGGGAGCTGCCCGGTGCTCCCGACCATGACCGCCGACTTTGAGTCGGAGAACGTCCGGCGGGTCATCGCAGCCGACGGGGTGACCCCGGTGGCGCGTTCACAGGCCGAGGTGGGCACCCCCTTCGAGGGACCGCGGCTGCCGGAGCCCGGGATCGTGCCGGGGGCCGGGTCTCGGCCCGAGGAGGCGCCCGACGGGCCGGTTTCCCTGTGCGGCGGGGTCGCGGTCAGGCCGTGACGCCGCCGTACGGCAGGTCCAGCACCCGGGCGACGGTCCGCAGGACCCCGTCGTCGTTGTTGGACGGGGCCAGGTGGCGGGCCCGCCGGATCACCTCGGGGTGGGCGCCCGCCATGGCGAACGACCACTCGGCGGCGTCGAGCATCTCCAGGTCGTTCAGGTAGTCCCCGAACACCATGGTCTGGGCGGGCGTGATGCCGAGCGCCCGCTGGAGGCCGCGCAGGGCGGTGCCCTTGTCGGCGGTGCGGTTCATCACGTCCACCCAGTGCTCGCCGGAGACGACGACCTGGTGGGTCGCGGTGAAGTCCGCGAGGGCCGGCGCGGTGGTGTCCTCGGCGGAGCCGAAGTCGAACAGCGCGACCTTGATCATCTCGTCGTCGACGGCGGTGACGTCCTCGACGATCCGGTGCTCGACGTAGTACTTGCGCACCTCCGCCAGAAACGCCTCGTCGGTCCGCTCGACGTACGCGGCCCGCTTGCCGCAGACGACCGCGCCGACGTCCGCGCCGTCCGCGACCAGCCGCCGCGCCCTGCGCGCGACCGCGGCGGCGACGGACCGGTCCAGCGGGTCGGAACTCAGCTCCACGCCGTCGCGGACCACGTAGGTGCCGTTCTCCGCGATGAACACCATGCCCTCGGCGACCTCCTCGAACTGCCTGAGGAGGGTGGCGTACTGGCGTCCGCTCGCCGGGCTGAACAGCACCCCGCGGCGGCGCAGTTCGGCGAGCATCGGCCACAGTCCATCCGGAATCCGCTTCGCGTCGTCCAGCAGCGTGCCGTCCATGTCGGTGACGATCAGACGGATGTCGGCGGGTCCGGCGGGCTGGTCGGAGGCGTCGAGGAGGGGCGTGGGCGTGGCGGGCATGTCCTGCTTCCGGTCGGGGCGGTGATACCGGTCCAGTGTTCCTCATCCGCCCCGACGCCCCGGAACCGCCTGGGGGCGGGCCCCGCGCGCACATCGCACCGCGAAGGTGCGGTGTCCGGAACCGCCCGCCGTGCCCGTTCCCGGGACAGCACGATCACCTGGGGGCACAATGACGGCGGAGAACCGCACGTGAGAAGGGCGGACAGGTGAGCGAGGTCGACTCCCCGGGGGCCGGATCGGCACGGCTGGACACCAGCGTGGCGCACAACGCGCGGGTGTGGAACTACTGGATCGGCGGCAAGGACCACTACGAGGTCGACCAGCGGGTGGGCGAGCGGATCGCCGGGATGTTCCCGGTGATCCGGGCGGTGGCGCGCGCCGACCGGGAGTTCCTGGGGCGGGCGGTGCGCTTCCTCGCCGCCGAGCGGGGCGTCCGGCAGTTCCTCGACATCGGCACCGGCCTGCCGACGGCCGACAACACGCACGAGATAGCCCAGCGGATCGCCCCCGAGTCCCGCATCGTGTACGTCGACAACGACCCGATCGTGCTCGTGCACGCCCGCTCGCTGCTCACCAGCTCCCCGGAGGGCGTCACGGACTACGTCGACGCCGACGCGCACGACCCGGACGGCATCGTGCGACGGGCCGCCGAGACCCTGGACCTGAACCGGCCGGTGGCGATCCTGATGCTGGGCATCCTCAACTTCGTCCTGGACACCGGCGAGGCCCGGGACATCGTGCGCCGGCTGATGGCGGCGGTGCCCGCCGGCAGCCACCTGGTACTCACCCATCCGACGGACGATCCCGACGTGGGCGGCGAGGGCAACGTGGCCGCCATGGAGTTCTGGAACGCCCACGCCACCCCGCCGATCACCGCCCGCGGCCGTGCCGAGATCGCCGGGTTCCTGACGGGTCTGGACCTGGTGGAGCCGGGCTTGGTGCCGTGCTCGCAGTGGCGCGCCGAGTCGGCGTCCGCCGCCCCGGTGCCGCAGCTCGGCGCCGTGGCCGTGAAACCCTGACCCCGGCCGCGCGCGGGCCGGGCCCCGCCGAGGAGGACGCATGACGACTTTCGCCGACCCCGTGCCCGGCGGCCGTCCCGGGGACCTGCGCCGGGTGGCCGGCCTCACCGCCGACCTGGCCGCCCAGGGCGTGCGCGGCATCGTGCTGGCGTACGTGGACACCGCGGGCGTCTGCCGGGTGAAGACGATCCCCACCGGACGGCTGGAGGCGGCCGTGTCCTGGGGCGTCGGCATGTCCCCGGTGTTCGACACCTTCCTCGCCCACGACTCGATCGTCACCACCGACGTGCTCGGCTCCCCCGACGGCGACCTCAGGCTCTACCCGGACCTGGACCGGCTGGTGGCGCTGGCCGGGCAGCCCGGCTGGGCGTGGGCGCCGGTGGACCGGATCACCCAGGAGGGTGACCGGCATCCCGGCTGCGCCAGGACCTTCCTGCGCCGGACCGTCACCGAGGCCGCCGAACGGCACGGCCTCGCCTTCAAGGCCGCGATCGAGATCGAGTGGTCCGTCGGGCTGGACTCGGCGCCCGCCGGGGAGTTCGTGCCGGCCGTCTCCGGCCCGGCGTACGGCGCCATCCGGCAGGTCGGGCTGAGCGACTACACCGCCGACCTGCTGGCCGCGTGTGCCGCGCAGGGCGTGGACGTCGACCAGCTGCACCCCGAGTACGCGCCCGGACAGTTCGAGATCTCGGTGGGTGCCCGGGACCCGGTCGCGGCGGCCGACCTCAGTGTGCTGGTCCGGCAGACGATCCGGGCGGTGGCCCTGCGGCACGGCCTGCGGGTGTCGTTCTCGCCCGCGGTGTCCGCCGAGGGCGTCGGCAACGGCGGCCACCTGCACCTGTCCTGCTGGCGCGACGGCGTGAACCTGCACGCCGGCGGCGACCGCCGGTACGGCATGACGGCCGAGGCGGAGTCCTTCGCGGCCGGGGTCCTCGCCCACCTCCCGGCCCTGACGGCGGTCACCGCCCCCAGCCCGGCCAGCTATCTGCGGCTGAAGCCGTCCCAGTGGGCCGGCGTCTTCACCGTCTGGGGCCGCGAGACCCGCGAGGCCGCCCTGCGGATGGTCACGGGCACGGCGGGCCGCCACGACCAGGACGCCAACATGGAGGTCAAGCCGGTCGACCTGGCCGCCAACCCCTATCTGGCCCTCGGCTGTGTGATCGCCGCCGGACTCGACGGCGTCACGGCGGCCCGTGCCCTGCCCGACGAGATCACCGGCGATCCGGCCCGCCACGGCCCCGAGGAGGCCGCGGCCCTGGGGGTACGGCGGCTGCCGCGGTCGCTGCCGGAGGCGGTGGCGGAGTTCCGCGCGGACCCGGTGCCGCGGGCCGCGCTGGGCCCGGTCCTCGCCGACGCGGTCATCGCCGTACGGCTCGGCGAGGCGGCGGCCGTCGAGGGGCTCGGCCCCGACCAGGTGGCGGCGGCCTACCGCTGGACGTACTGACCATGGCCGCCCCCGGACCGGTCCACGAGGCCCTCGCCGCGCTGCCGCTCGTCGACCACCACTGCCACGGCGCGGTCACGGCCGACCTGAGCGGCACGGAGTTCGCGTCCCTGATCACCGAGGGCGCGGCCTGGCCGGACGTCTCGCCCTTCGACAGCCCGGTCGGGCTGGCCGTGCGCCGCCACTGCGCGCCCCTGCTGGACCTGCCCCGGCACGCGCCGCCCGCCGACTACGTGGCCCGGCGCGCCCGGCTCGGCTGGCGGGAGGTCAACCGCCGCTTCCTGACGGCGGCCGGGGCCGGGGTGTTCTGCGTGGACACCGGCTACGCCCCGCACCCCCTCACCACGCCCGCCGAGCTGGCGGCGGCAGCCGGTGCCGCCGCCTGCGAGGTCGTACGGCTGGAGCAGATCGCGGAGTCGGTGGCGGCCCGGGGCGTGGAGGCCGGCGAGTACGCGGCCGTGTTCCGGCAGGCGGCCGAGGAGGCGGTACGACGGCCGGGCGTGGTCGCGGTGAAGTCCATCGCGGCCTACCGCACGGGGTTCGCCCTGGACCCGGAGCGCCCGGCCGCGGCCGAGGTGACACGGGCCGCCCGGCACTGGCTGGCGCGGGGCGGACGCCTCACGGACCCGGTCCTGGTCCGGCACCTGCTGTGGACCGCCGTCGAGCTGGGGCTGCCGCTGCAACTGCACACCGGCTTCGGCGACGCGGACGTACGGCTGCACCGCGCCGACCCCGCCCTGCTGACCGACTGGCTGCACCGGACCGCCGGCACGATCCCGGTGCTGCTGCTGCACTGCTGGCCTTACCACCGGCAGGCCGCCTATCTGGCCGCGGTGTTCGAGCAGGTGTACCTGGACGTGGGGCTCGCCCTGCACTACACCGGTCCGGCCCGCTGCCGGGCGGTGCTGGAGGAGGCACTGGAGATCACCCCGTTCCGCAAACTGCTGTACAGCTCCGACGCCTATGGTGTGGCCGAGTTCCACCACCTGGGCGCCCTGTGCTTCCGCCAGGGCCTCGCCGATCTGCTGCAAGAACGCGTCGACGCCGACGAGTTGAGCCTCGCCGACGCCCTGCGGATCGCGGCCTGGACGGGCCGTGACAACGCCCGCCGACTGTACGGACCGCCCGTATCCGAACCGGCCCGCGATTCCAGCGGGCGCCCCACCCGGAAAGTATGATCAAGCAATGTCTGACATGACCGAGACCACGCCCGGCTGGCTGACCACGGACGAGCTGGAGATGGCCAGGGCCCGGATGCCGATCCTGTACGTCGAGGCCGTTCCCGTGCGCGTGGACGACAGTGGTGAAGTCACCAGCATCGGGCTGCTGTTGCGCATCGGCCCGGACGGCACGGTCAGCCGGACCCTGGTCTCCGGCCGGGTGCTGCATCACGAGCGGGTCCGTGACGCGCTGCTGCGCCACCTGGAGAAGGACCTCGGCCCGGTCGCCCTGCCCCGCGTCCCCGCCTCGCTCCAGCCGTTCACGGTCGCGGAGTACTTCCCGACGGCGGGCGTCACGCCGTACCACGACCCGCGCCAGCACGCGGTGTCCCTGGCCTACATCGTGCCGGTGACCGGCGACTGCCGGCCCCGTCAGGACGCGCTGGACCTCGTCTGGTTCAGCCCTCAGGAGGCCGCCTCCCCGGCGGTGCAGAACGAGATGCCGGGCGGCCACGGGGTGCTGCTGAAGCAGGCCCTGGCGCATGTGGGGCTGGCTTTCTGACCCACCCGTCACCGGCGCCCCGGCCCTCGGCAAAAAGAGGAAGCGACTATTCCACAATTCCCGGGAAACCGGACTTCCACGGCGGCCGCCGCCAGCAGAATGAGCGGCCGCCCAGGAAATGCGGAAGGTTTCCCGGGAAGGGTTTTGCATGTCTGTGAGCCGCACGCTAGCCGTATCCGTGTTCTGCGTGGCCGCCGCCGCGGGCGCCGCGGGGTGTTCGGACGACACATCGTCGGACCAGCCGTTCAAGGGGCAGAGCGCGGACCAGGTGGCCGCCAAGGCGGTGACCGCCACCAGGAACGCCGCCTCGCTGCGCATGGCCGGCAAGGTCGCCGCGGACGGGCAGCCCCTGACGGTCGACTTCCACGTCGACACCCAGAAGAACTGCAAGGGCCGGATGGCCATGGAGCGGGGCTCGGCCGACGTCATCCACGCAGGCCAGGCGACCTACATCAAGGGCGACAAGGAGTTCTGGGCCGGCGCCGCCAAGGGCTCCGCCGGCGGCCGGAAGGAGGTCCAGGCGCTGAGCGGCCGTTGGGTGAAGGTGCCGGCCGGTGACGCCCGTACGACGGGACTGTGCGACAAGCAGGGATTCCTGGCCGACATGGACAGCGACAAATCCGAGCGCAAGGGAATGACGAAGGGCGACGTCACCACGGTCAACGGGCACGAGGCGATCGCCCTGAAGAAAAAGAAGGGCGGCGAAACCATCACCATGTACGTCGCCACGGAGGGAAAGCCGTACATTCTCAAGCTCCAGCAGTCCGGCGGCGAGAATCCCGGCACGGTCGTCTTCTCGGACTACGAGAAGCCGGTCAGGGCGGCAGCCCCGCCGGCGGGTCAGGTGATCGACGGCACCAAGGGCGGCAAGGCGGCCTCCTGATTGGTGGGAAGAACCGCTCGAACGTTTGAGGGCCGGTTCCGGAGACTTCCGGAACCGGCCCTCACCGGTGACTCTCACAAGTCGGGACGACAGGATTTGAACCTGCGACCCCTTGACCCCCAGTCAAGTGCGCTACCAAGCTGCGCCACGTCCCGGTGCCGTTTGACCTGGGGTTTCCCCGGCCGAACGCGCAGGGAAACAATACCGCACTCGGCTCGGTGGTCGCGCGCCCCTTTCCCGGTTTGACCTCAAGTCCGCTTGAGGTTGCACGATCATCGGCATGACGACCGCAACGGACCAGAGCCGTACGTACGGCTACGACGACCTGCCCCGGCTGATGGGGCTGATGACCGGTGACGAGAAGCACGGGCCGGCCGCCACGTCCACACTCGACGTGCTGTGGGTCCTCTACGACCGGGTGCTCCGGGTCGCTCCGCAGCGGCAGGACGACCCGGCCCGGGACCGCTTCCTGCTGAGCAAGGGGCACGGGCCCATGGCGTACTACGCCGTGCTGGCGGCCAAGGGGTTCGTGCCCGTCGAGTGGCTGCCCGGCTTCGGGTCCTACGACTCCCCGCTCGGGCACCACCCGGACCGCGTCCTGGTGCCGGGGGCCGAGATCGGCAGTGGCTCGCTCGGCCACGGGCTGCCCATCGCCGTGGGCACCGCCCTGGGTCTGCGGGCGCAGGGCCGGCCCGATCCGGCGGTCTGGGTGCTGATCGGGGACGCCGAGCTGGACGAGGGCAGCAACCACGAGGCGATCGCCTTCGCGGGGCCCGCCGGGCTCGACCGGCTGCACACCGTCGTGGTCGACAACTCCTCCGCGAGCCATGCGCTGCCCGGCGGGATCGCCGCCCGCTTCGAGGCGGCGGGCTGGTCCGCGGTGACCGTCGACGGGCGCGACCACGAGGCGCTGCACGCCGCGTTCACCGCCCCGCATCCCGGCCGGCCGCACGTCGTCGTGGCCCGCGTCGAGCCGAAGAACGTCTGACCCACCGGAAAGGTCTTCTCGATGGACACCATGCGTGACCGTTTCGCCCCCGTCGTCTCCCGGCTGCTGGACGAGGATCCCCGGGTCGCGGTCGTCCTGGCCGAGATCGGCCGGGACGGGTTCCGCGAGGCCGAACGCCGGCACCCCGACCGGGTGATCAACGTCGGCATCCGGGAACAGCTGCTGGTCGGCGCGGCTGCGGGGCTGGCGCTCACCGGGCTGCGGCCGATCGTGCACACCTTCGCCAGCTTCCTCGTGGAGCGGCCGTTCGAGCAGCTCAAGCTGGACCTGGGACACCAGAACACGGGCGCGGTGCTGGTGAGTGCCGCCGCCTCCTTCGACTGGCCGGCCGGCGGCTTCACCCACATGGCCCCGGGCGACGTGGCCCTCCTCGACACACTCGACGGCTGGACGGTCCACGTGCCCGGGCACCCGGACGAGGCCGAGACGCTGCTGCACCACGCGGTCGCGGCGGGCGACGACCGGGTCTACGTGCGGCTGTCGGTGCAGTCCAACCAGCGGGGGCGGGTCGTCGACGGCCGGCACTTCGTCACCGTCCGCGAGGGCCGTTCGGGCGTCGTCGTCGCGGTGGGCCCGATGCTGGACGCGGTCCTCACCGCGACGGAGGGCCTGGACGTGACCGTGCTGTACGCCACGACGGTACGACCGTTCGACGCGGCCGGGCTGCGCAGGGCGACGGAGGCGGCGGGCACGGACGTCGTGCTGGTCGAGCCGTACCTGGCCGGGACGTCGACGGCCGCGGTGAGCGAGGCACTGGCCGACGTCCCGCACCGGGTGCTCGGCCTCGGCGTCGCCCGCCGTGAGCTGCGCCGCTACGGCACGATCGAGGAACACGTGGCCGCGCACGGGCTGGACGGGGCGGGCCTGCGGGAACGGATCGGGCACTTCCTGGACGCGGCGCGGGTGACGGCGGGACGCGGGTGAACGCCGACGCGCGGGGCCGCGCACGGGGCCTGCCGGCAGGTCACTTCGGTGCACCGGGGACAGAGCCCCCGGGCTCCCCTCGTCCCGGCTCCGCCGCGTCCGGTCCACGTCCTCACGGCACGGCGGACGCCGTCGCGTCGGCCCGGGCCAGGTCGCGTACCGGTGGGACGGCCAGCAGGATGGCCGCCACCGCCAGGCTCACCACCGCCGCGGTCAGCAGGACGTGGCCGGCGCCGAGGGATGCGGCCGCCGGGCCCGCGAGGGCCTGGCCGACCGGCATCATGGCGAGGGAGCCCGCCACGTCGTAGGCGTGGATGCGGTTGAGGACGTCGGCCGGGACCTGGGTCTGTACGGTGGTCGCCCACATCACGCCCCAGAACGACATCCCGGCACCGGCGACCGCGGCCCCGGCCGCCATGGCCGGTACGCCGAGGCCCGCCCCGACGGTCGCGGGGAAGCCGAAGAAGGCGAACAGGGAGATCGCGCCCGCGCGGAGCATGCGGCGGGGGCGCAGCCGCAGCGCGAGCAGGCCACCGACCACCGTGCCCGCGCCGAGGGCCGAGTTGACCAGGCCGTACGCGCCGGGGCCGTGGTGCCTGACGACCTCGGTGGCCACCAGCGGCACGGTCGGGCCCCACACGGCGATCATGTAGAGGCACCAGACGGCGATCACGCTCCACAGCCAGGCGCGGGAGCGGAACTCCCGCCAGCCGTCGACGAGATCGGCGCGGAAGGCGCGCAGGGCGGAGCCGGTGGCCGCGCGGGCGGTGACGGGGAGCGGGCGCAGCCGGAGCAGCAGCAGGCACAGGGCGCTGAGCGCGTAGGTGGCGGCGTGCGCGGCGAAGACCCCGCCGGGCGAGGCGAGGCCCACCAGCACGCCGGCGACGGCGGGGCCGGCGAGCTGGGCGGCGGACTCGGCGATGCGGATGGCGCCGTTCGCGCCCTGGATGTCGGTGGCGAGGCGGGGCACGGTGCTGGCCACGCCGGGCTGGAAGACCGCGCCGGCCACGCCGTTGACGACGCCGATGGCGCAGATCTCCCACAGCACCACGTGTCCGGTGAAGAACAGGCCCGCGGCGGCGGACTGGGTGCCGAGCCGCACGAGGTCGGCGCCGATCATCAGCCTGCGGGTGCTGAACCGGTCGGCGACGACCCCGCCGAAGACGACGAGTCCCGCGAACGCGGCGGCCGTGGAGGCCATGGCGAGGCCGACCGCGCCCGCGCCGTACCCGTGTTCCAGCAGGCCGGCGGCGAGGGCGACGGGCAGCATGGTGTCGCCGAGCCGGGCGACGGCCCGGGCCACGAAGAAGAGCGCGAAGTCCCGTGACCACACCGCCGGGACACCGGCCGCCGCCTCGCGCACATTCCGGCCGGCGACGTCCCGCCGCGCGTCCGTTCCGGTCATCTCGAGCGCTCCCCTCCCCGACCCGGCCGTTCCCCTGCCCGTGCCGTGTCCGCGTCCGTGACGTCGGCGTCCGTGCCGCTTCCCGTCCGTGCCGCGGCCTCCGCCTGTCCGCCGAGGCGGGATCATGCCACCTCCCGGGAGGCGCCCGCCGGGCTTTTCAGCCCCCGGCCGGGAGCCCCAGCTCCGGATGCGCGTCCAGCAGCCGGGACGGGGCGGCCTGGCGCCAGGAGTCGGCCAGGATGGCCCGCAGCTCGTCCTCGTCCTCCAGGGCGGAGAGCCTCGCTCTCACCCAGGCGAACTGCGCCTCGTGACCGGCGATCCAGAACTTCTCCGGCTCGGCCAGGACCAGTTCGTCGCGTTCCTCCTTGGGGCAGCGCACGGCGAGGGACGTCTCGTCCTCGGGGAGGGTGGCGAACATCTTCCCGGCCACCCGGAACGTGGGCATGCTCCAGGCGGTCTTCTCCGTGGTGTCCGGCAGGGACAGGGCGATTCGGCGTACGTCGTGTGCATCCGGCATGCCACGCACGGTAGCTCCTGCCACTGACAGCCGGCCCTTCCGGCGGTCCCCCTCCCAGCGCCTCTCCCCCAGCGCCCCTGACTCACCGTCCCTCCTCCCAGCCGTCCTTCTGCCGGCCGTTCTTCCGCCGGCCGTCAGCGTCCGAGCCGCTTGTAATACAGGGTCGTCGGCCGCAACACGCCCGCCGGGCTCACCGCGTAGTCGGGGATGGTCCCGGCCTCCGTCCAGCCGGCCGAGCGGTACAGGCCCTCCGCGGGGCTGCCCGTCTCGGTGTCGAGATGGAGCAGAGTGCGGCCGTCGGCCGCGGCGGCCTGTTCGGCCGTGGTGAGGAGCCGGCGGCCGAGGCCCTGGCCCCGCGCCGAGCGGTGCACCATCAGCTTGACCAGTTCGGCGCGGTGCCGGCTGTTCGGCTTGTCGGGGCAGGCCAGGCCCACCGTGCCGGTCACCCGGTCCAGGGGGTCCAGGGCCGCCCACACGGCGAGCCGGCCCGCCGCCGCGGCCTGTGCCCGCTCCCGCCACCAGGCGACCGCCGCCGCGTGGCCGAGGGGCGCGAGGAAGCCGACGGAGGCGCCCGAGGCCACGGTGTCGGTCAGCAGCGCCGCCAAGTCGCCGGCGCGGTCGCGTACGCGGGTGCCGTCCCAGCGCTCCACCCTCGTCGCCGTGTCCCCGCGGGGCATCATGGCCGCACCACCGCCAGCACGTACCGTGCCTCGTCCGGACCGGCGCAGCGGAAGCGGGTCGCTCCGGTCACCCGCGTCCGCAGGCAGTCCCCCGCGCCGAGCCGGTGGACCTGCTCCCCGGCCGTCACCTCCAGCGCCCCCTCCAGCAGCCACAGGTGCTGTTCCAGGCCGGGCACGGGCGGGCGGTCGTAGGCGATGTCCGCGCCCGGGACGAGCCGGCCCTCGACCAGTTCCCCGCGCAGTCCGGTGTGCGGCGGGGACACGGACCTGCGGACGAAACCCGAGGCGCGGTCCTCCCACACCCGCTGCTCGGCGGCCCGGACCAGCGGCGCCGGTGCCGCCTCGACCTCGCTGAGCAGTTGGGACATGGTGCGGCCGTAGACGTGGCAGAGCCGGTTCAGCAGGGCGGCGGTGGGGCTGGTCTCCGCGTGTTCGGCGCGCCACAGGGTGGACCGGCTGACCCCGCTGCGCTCCGCCAGTTCGCCGAGCGACCAGCCGTGCTGGGCGCGCAGTTCGGCGAGCCGGGCGCCGATGAGGAGATCGACGGTGTCCTCGTTTCTCATTTCCGGGACGCTATCCCGCACATGAGACGGCGTTGTTACGCAAGCCTCACGCCTGCGCCGCCTCGCCCAGCGCCTCCAGCACCGGGCGGATCAGCGGGTGCCCCTCGGCGCCGCGGCGGACGGCGGCGAAGACCCGGCGGGTCGGGGCGACGCCGTCGACGGGGCGGACGACCACGCCGGACAGGTCCATGCCGCGCAGCGCCGAGCGCGGGACGAGGGCCACGCCCGCGTCGGCCGAGGCGAGGGCGACGACGGCCCGGAAGTCGTCGGAGGAGTGCTCCAGGCGGGGCTGGAAGCCTGCGCTCTCGCAGGCGAGGACGACCACGTCGTGGCACGGGTTGCCGGGGTACGGCCCGATCCACGTGTCCTTGGCCAGGTCGGCGAGGGGCACCTCGGGGACGTCCGCCAGACGGTGCCCGAGGGGTACGACGGCGTCGAACGGCTCGGCGTACAGCGGGACGTGGGTCAGACGGGGGTCGTCGGCGGACGGCGCGCCCCGGTACTCGACGGCGACCGCGACGTCGACCTGCCGGTCCAAAACCATGGGCAGGCTGGCGTCGCCCTCCGCGTCCTGCACCCGGATCCTTATGCCGGGCGCGTGCCGGGCGAGGCGGGCCACGGCCGGGGCCACGACCTGGGCGATGCCGGTCGCGAAGGCCGCCACGGTGACCGTGCCCGCCTCGCCCGAGCCGTAGGCGGCCAGCTCGGCCTCGGCACGCTCCAGCTGCGCGAGGACCGCGTTGGTGTGGCTGAGCAGGATCTCGCCCGCCGGGGTGAGCCGTACGCCCTTGGCGCCGCGCTCGACCAGCCGGTGGCCGGTCTCCTGCTCCAGGGCCGTCAGCTGCTGGGAGACGGCGGAGGGGGTGAGGTAGAGCGCGGCGGCCGCAGCGGTGACCGTGCGGTGGTCGGCCACCGCACGCAGGATGTGGAGCCGCCGTGCCTCGATCATGCCCCCATTATCCCAGGGCGTCCGCCCTGGTCAGGCCGCCAGCTCGGCGCGCGCCGCGACGAACGCGTCGACCGCGCGGTCGACGTCCTGCGTGGAGTGCGCGGCGGACAGCTGGACGCGGATGCGGGCCTGTCCCTGCGGGACGACCGGGTAGGAGAACCCGATCACGTAGACCCCGCGCTCCAGGAGCAGTTCGGCCATCCGGGCCGCCTTCGCCGCGTCCCCGATCATGACGGGGGCGATGGCGTGGTCGCCAGGGAGGATGTCGAAGCCCTCCTCGGTCATCCGGCGGCGGAACAGCGCGGTGTTCTCGGCGAGCCGCACGCGCAGGTCGTCGGCGGACTCCAGCAGGTCGAGGACCTTCAGGGAGGCGGCGGCGATCACCGGGGCGAGCGTGTTGGAGAAGAGGTAGGGGCGGGAGCGCTGGCGCAGCAGGGCGACGATCTCGGCGCGGGCGGCGACGTAACCGCCGGAGGCCCCGCCGAGGGCCTTGCCGAGGGTGCCGGTGATGATGTCGACGCGGTCCATGACGCCGTGCAGCTCGGGGGTGCCGCGGCCGGTCGGGCCGACGAAGCCGACGGCGTGCGAGTCGTCGACCATGACCATCGCGTCGTAGCGGTCGGCGAGGTCGCAGATCTCCGCGAGGGGCGCGACGTAGCCGTCCATGGAGAACACGCCGTCGGTGACGATCAGGCGGCGCCGGGCGTCGGACGCCTCCTTGAGCTTGGCCTCCAGGTCCGCGAGGTCGCGGTTGGCGTAACGGAAGCGGCGGGCCTTGGACAGGCGGATGCCGTCGATGATGGAGGCGTGGTTGAGGGCGTCGGAGATCACCGCGTCCTCCTCGCCGAGCAGGGTCTCGAAGACACCGCCGTTGGCGTCGAAGCAGGAGGAGTACAGGATGGTGTCCTCCTGGCCGAGGAACGCCGACAGCCGGGCCTCCAGCTCCTTGTGCACCTCCTGGGTGCCGCAGATGAAGCGGACGGAGGCCATGCCGTAGCCCCAGCGGTCCAGGGCGGCGTGGGCGGCGGCGATCACGTCGGGGTGGTCGGCGAGGCCGAGGTAGTTGTTGGCGCAGAAGTTGAGGACCTCGCCGGGGCGGCCGCCGGCGGTGACGTTCACGGTCGCGGACTGCGGGGTGCCGATGACGCGCTCGGGCTTGTGCAGGCCGGCGGCGCGGATCTCGTCGAGGGTGGCGCGCAGGTCGTCGCGGACGGTGTCGAACATGAGGGAGCTCCTGAATACCTGAAGGTGCTTGCGGGTGAAGGGGGTTACGCGGTCCAGTCCAGGATGACCTTGCCGCCCCTGCCGCTCGCGGCGTCGGCGAAGGCCGCCTCGAAGTCGCGGTAGTCGTACCGGCCGGTGATCACGGGGGCGAGGTCCAGGCCGCCCTCCAGCAGCACCGACATCGCGTACCAGGTCTCGAACATCTCGCGGCCGTAGATGCCCTTGATGGTGATCATCGAGGTGACGATGCGGGCCCAGTCGACCGGGAACTCCTCGGCGGGCAGGCCGAGCATGGCGATCCGGCCGCCGTGCGTCATGTTCGCGATCATGTCGCGCATGGCCTCGGGCCGGCCGGACATCTCCAGGCCGATGTCGAAGCCCTCGCGCAGCCCCAGTTCGCGCTGTCCGTCGGCGATGGTGGACCCGGCGACGTTCAGGGCGAGGCTCACCCCTATCTTGCGGGCGATCTCCAGGCGCTCCTCGCTGACGTCGGTGACGACGACGTTGCGGGCGCCCGCGTGCCGGGCCACGGCGGCGGCCATCAGGCCGATCGGGCCCGCGCCGGTGATCAGCACGTCCTCGCCGACCAGCGGGAAGGAGAGCGCGGTGTGCACGGCGTTGCCGAACGGGTCGAAGATCGCGGCGACGTCGAGGTCGACGGGGACGCGGTGCACCCAGACGTTGGAGGCGGGCAGGGCCACGTACTCGGCGAACGCCCCGTCGCGGCCGACGCCGAGGCCGACGGTGGCGCGGCACAGGTGCCGGCGGCCGGCCAGGCAGTTGCGGCACTTGCCGCACACCAGGTGGCCCTCGCCGCTGACCCGGTCGCCGATGCGGATGTCGGCCACGTCCCGCCCGGTCTCGACGACCTGCCCGACGAACTCGTGGCCCAGCACGAGCGGGGTCCGGATCGTCTGCCGGGCCCAGCCGTCCCAGGACCGGATGTGCAGGTCCGTGCCGCAGATACCGGTCCGCATGACCTTGATCAGGACGTCCCCGGGGCCGATGGCGGGCTCCGGGACGTCCGTCAGCCAGAGTCCCGGCTCCGCCTTCTCCTTGACCAGCGCCTTCAACGCTACGGCTCCTGTGGGTGAGGCCCGGCCCGCGGGCACGCCGAAGGAGCCGCACCGGGTCAGAGGGGTGGAATCACCCTGCAATCTGCCGTACGCGCGGGCCCGGGTCCATCGAGCTTTTCTTAACCGGCGCCTCAGCTTTCCTACACGCCCCCCCGGAAACGCCCGTCGCGCCGCCCCGCGCGGGGGTCCTCCGCGTCACAGAGGAAGTCCGTCCTCCCTACTCCGTTCGAGGCGTACGACGAGTTCGGCGGCGAGCGCCTTGATGGTCTCCAGGCCCGGCCTGCCCCAGGCGCGGGGCGCCGTGTCGGCCGCGCACACGGTGCCGAGCGCCATGCCGGAGCTGTCGATGAGGGGGGCGCCGAGGTAGGAGCGGATGCCGTAGCCGTCGACGACCGGGTTGCACGCGAACCGGGGGTAGTCGCCGACGTCCTCCAGGACCAGTGCCTTGCGGCGGACCACCACATGGGGGCAGAAACCGTGGTCGCGCGGCAGGACCCGGCCGATCCGGGCCCTGGTGCCGTCGTCCCGTACGACCGGGGAGGTGGCCGGGGCGCTCAGGCCCGCGAAGAACTGGTGCTCCTCGGCTATGAAGTTGACCATGGCGTAGAGCGCGCCGGTGAGCTGCGCGAGGTGGTCCGCGAACGCGTCGAGCGCGGGGTCGGGCCGGTCCGCCAGGCCGAGCCGGCGCAACCGGTGGACGCGGGCGGGCGCCTCCTTGTCCTCGGGGGTGAGCAGCAGACCCCGGACCGGCCGTGGCGGCTCGTAGCTCATGGCCGGGCTCCGTCGCTGTGGGCATACCTCATATGGGGGCTCCGTGGGCGGTAGGGCGGGATCACATGTGGGCGCCGTGGCTGGGCGCGGTCGCCGGGGCGTGGGCGAGGAGATGACGGACGAGGACGAGCAGGGTCTGGACGCCGGAGCTGGAGATCCGGGCGTCGCAGCGGACCACCGGGATGCGCGGGTCCAGGTCGATGGCGGCCCGCACCTCCTCGGGGTCGTAACGGTGGGAGCCGTCGAACTCGTTGAGGGCGACGATGAAGGCGAGCCCTCGTTCCTCGAAGAAGTCCACGGCGGCGAAGCAGTCCTGCAGGCGCCGGGTGTCGGCGAGGATCACCGCGCCGAGCGCGCCCTCGGACAGCTCGTCCCACATGAACCAGAACCGCTCCTGCCCCGGCGTGCCGAACAGGTACAGCACATGGCGCGGATCGAGGGTGATCCGGCCGAAGTCCATGGCGACCGTGGTCTCCATCTTGTTCTCGACGCCGTCGAGACTGTCCGTGCCGACGCTGACCGTGGTGAGCAGCTCCTCCGTGCTGAGCGGCGCGATCTCGCTGACCGCGCCCACGAAGGTGGTCTTGCCGACGCCGAACCCGCCCGCCACCAGGATCTTGAGCGCGGTCGGGAACGGGTCAGAGCTGTCGTCGTAGTCCATCGAGCACTGCCTCCAGCAGGGACCGGTCAGTGGGTGTGTGGTGGTACACGGGCGGCTTGGTGGTCAGCGCGCCGCAGTCGACCAGGTCGGAGAGCAGCACCTTGGTGACCACGGCGGGCAGTTTCAGCTGGGCGGCGACCTCGGCCACCGAGACGGGCGCGCGGCACAGGTCGAGCGCCTGCGCGTGCTCGGGGCCGAGGTAGCCGAGCGGGGTGACGCCGGTGGCCATCACCTGCGACATCAGGTCGAGGGCGATGCTGGGTTCGGTGCGGCCGTTGCTCACCGTGAACGGCCGCACGAGCCGTCCGGCCGCATCGTCCAGCCAGGGCCCGTCGCCGGCTGCGGCCACGCTCAGGGCCTCGTCGCCGTGGATTCGACGGTGTGCTGCCGGGGTGCGGTGACCAGGTAGGGGCGGACGCTCTTGACCAGCATCGCCATCTCGTAGCCGAGCACCGCGGCGTCGGCCTCGCGGCCCGCCAGCACGGCGAGGCAGGTGCCGGAGCCGGCGGTGGTGACGAACAGCAGGGTCGCGTCGAGTTCGACGACGACCTGGCGGACGTCCCCGCCGTCGCCGAAGCGGACGCCCGCGCTGCGGCCCAGGGAGTACAGACCCGAGGCCAGGGCCGCCATGTGGTCGGCGCTGTCGGCGTCCAGGCCGTGCACGGACTTCACCAGTCCGTCGCAGGACAGGAGCACCGCGCTGGAGGTGTGCGGTACGCGCTGCACGAGGCCGCTCAGCAGCCAGTCGAGGTCGGAGGCGTGGACGGTCGGCGCATCGCTCGCCATGGTGGATCGACTCCTTGGGGTACGAGGACCAGCGGGAGCGCTGGGGGTGGGGGTGGGGGTGGGGGCGGGGGCGGGGGTACGACGCGGGGGTGCGCAGGCGGAGGCGGTCAGCCGGCCGGTGCGCTCCCGCCGGTCCGGCCCCTGCCGCGGACGCCGTCGGCCGTGGGCGCGTGGGCGGGTGCCTGGGGTATGGGGGCCACGTGCTGCGGGGTGGGGTCCGGAGGGGTGGGGAGCTGCTCGGGGGTGGCGGGCTGGACTGTGTGCTCGGTGCCCATATGGCCCGGCCCCATGTGGTGCACGCGCGCGTGGCCCTCCGCTGAGTGGTCCGGGTCCATGTGGGCCGAACCCATGTGCCGCGACCCCATGTGGTCCGGATCGCCGTGCTCGGGCCGTTCGCGCGTCGGCTCGGCCGGAACCGGCGTGGACGCCGGAAGGTGCGCGCCTGTCCTGTGCTCAACGTCCATGTGGGTCGAGCCCGTGTGCCCGTACGCCGTGTCGTACGCCGTCCTCTGGTACGCCGTTCTCTCGGGCAACGGCTCGCGGAACCCCGGCTCCGGTTGCTCCGATTCCAGGCTCTGCTGGGCCTCGGCGAGTCCGACGCCGCGCTGGAAGGCGGCCATCAGACCGGGGTCGTGGCCGGCGACGGTGTCGCTCTCCGGGCGGGGCAGCGGGCCGCCGCGCAGCTGGGGCACGATGTGCTCCTGGGCGCGCCGGCGGGGCAGCCGGGGCTTGTCCATGGTGCCGCGGACCGGGCCGACGCGCGGGGTGGGCAGGACGCCCGTGTGCGCCTCCACCGCCGCCCGGTCCTCGGCGCTGATGCCGGGCACGGCCTCGGCGGGTGTGGGCCGCGCCTCCTGGGCACCGCGCACGGGCAGCGGAGCCGGAGCACTTCCGTGCCGCCCGGGCCCGCCGCTGTCGGTTCCCCGCCGCTCCGGGCCGCGCTGGGCGTGCCTGCGCCGCCCGGTCGCCGCGGTCTGCCCGCCGCTCGTCCCGGCCCCGGCCCCGGCCGCCTCGCCGGCCCGGCCCTCGCCGCCCTGCGTGGAGCCGCGCCCGCCTTGGGCGGCGCGCCCCGCTTCAGGACCGTTCCCCGCACCTGGCGCGGGCGCGGGTGTCATCGCCGGAACCCCGTGGGGCGCCCCGGCCTCCCCCGACCGCTGAGGCTGCTGCGGCTGCTGCGGCTGCTGCGCTACGACGGTCCCGGCGTCCGCGCCCGGCACGCCCGGCGCGTTGCCCAGCAGGGCCTGCGGCACGACGAGGACGGCCTGCACCCCGCCGTAGATGTTGGTCTGCAGCCGCACGTGGATGCTGTGCCGGCGGGCGAGCTGGGAGACGACGTAGAGCCCGATGCGGCCGTCGGCCAGCAGGCTGGCGACGTTGACCTGGTCGGGGTCGGCGAGCACGGCGTTCATCCGCTCCTGCTCGGCGACGGGCATGCCCAGGCCGCGGTCCTCGACCTCCACGGCGAGCCCGGAGGTGACGAGGTTGGCGCGGAGCAGCACCTGGGTGTGCGGGGCGGAGAACACCGTGGCGTTCTCGACGAGTTCGGCGAGCAGGTGGATGACGTCGGCGACGGCGTGGCCGCGCAGTTCGCCGTCGATGGGCGGCACCAGCCTGACGCGGGAGTACTGCTCGACCTCGGCGATGGCGGAGCGGAGGACCTCGGTCATGCTGACGGGGTTGCTCCACTGCCGCCGGGAGACCGCGCCGCCGAGCACGGCGAGGTTCTCGGCGTGCCGGCGGATGCGGGTGGCCAGGTGGTCGACGTGGAAGAGCCCCTTGAGCAGATCGGGGTCCTCGATCTCGTTCTCCAGGTCGTCCAGGATGGAGATCTCCCGGTGCACCAGGGACTGGAGCCGCCGCGCCAGGTTGACGAACACCTCCAGCTTCTGCTGGCTGCCTGTCTGGCTGGAGAGCTGGGCGGCCCGTACGACGGCGGTGACGGCGCCGTCGTACGCGCGCGCCAGATCGGCGGCGAGCAGCTCGAAGTCGTCGGCGTCGGCGGGCGGCCGGCGGCGCGGGGCGTGCCGCGGCGGGGTCTCGCCCTGCCGCAGCGCGTCTACCAGGGCATGCAGGTCGGCCTCACCGCGCGCGGCGGTGCGGCGCAGCGCGTCGACGCGGTCGGCGACCGAGCGGGCCGCGCGGTCGGCGGCCACGGCGGCGATCAGGATGCCGGCGACCGCGACGGTGACCGATCCGGCGAGCACGGCCCACAGCAGGGGGCCGGTGCGCGCGCCGGCGCAGCGGACGCTGAAGAGCACCGCGGCGGTGGCGCTCAGCGCGACCGCGAGGGGCGGCAGGACGGCGAGCCGCATCAACTGGGGCCGTATGTGCGTCTCGGGCAGTGCGGGAGCGGGTCGGGCGACCGGTCGCCCGTGCCGGCCGCCCTCGCGGCGATCGGCGCGGGCGGCCGGTGCTCGGAGGTGAGACATCTGCGTCCTCGTACTGATCCGTCGGGCCTGTGTCCTCGTGCGGTGCGCCGTGCGGGCATGCGTCGATGCGGGCATGCGTCATCGCTGCCGGCCGGCGGGGCCGGTGCACCCGGCCGCGCGTCGCCCGGCGGACACTCACAGTAGTTGCCTGAGCATCATGTGCGGTGGGCAGTTGACAAAGTCACCCGCGCAGCGTCCCGCTCTGGTATGAGGCGTCGTACGAAGGTCCGACGGCCACTGCCCGATGCCGGGCGGAATCGCGTCACAACCGATCCGGCCTGGTCACAAGCGGTCGGGAACGGAACGGTCGGCCGATCACCCCCACCTGTCGCGCTCTCCCCCGCGCGGCGCACGCGCTGGTTGGGCTCGCTCCCGGCGCCGCCCGCGCGGTGGCCTCCGGGGCCCCTCCGCCGAGGACCAGTCCACCCCGATCATTACTCAGTGTGTTTGCTCTGGCCACGCCTGGGTCAGGGGTCTGGCGGCACACCGGTGCACGCCGTGCACGCGAGACCTGCCCGGTGAGCTGGAGCCGGGGCGCGGGGGGGCCGCCCCCTCGCCCCGGTCGGTCAGGCGCCGGCGTCGCGCGTGGGGGGCTCCGCGACGAACGCGCCGACCGAGCGCCAGGTGCGCCGTACGTCCCCCGACGCGCTCCGCCACCACGCCTCGGCCGGCAGCTTGCCGGCCGCCTCGAACGGCTCGCCCGGCCGGGGCAGGGCCACCGCCTGGCCGGCCTCCTCGGCGGCCTCCTTGGTCCACTCCCCCGGCTCGGCCCAGGGGTGCGGGGCGAGGTTGAAGGTGCCCCAGTGGATCGGCAGCAGGACGCCGTGGGGCGCGCCGCCCTGGAGGTCGAGGTGGGCGCGCAGGCCCTCCTGCGGGGTCATGTGGATGTCGGGCCAGAACTCGCTGTAAGCGCCGATCTGGATCATCGTGGCGTCGAACGGGCCGTGCGCGGCACCGATGTCCTTGAAGCCGTCGAAGTAGCCGGTGTCGCCGCTGTGGTAGATCCGGTGCTCCTCGCCGGCGACGGCCCAGGACGCCCAGAGGGTGTGCTGGGTGTTGCGCAGGCCACGGCCGCAGAAGTGGCGGGCCGGGGTGGCGGTGAGGGTGAGGCCGCCGACGCGGGTGGACTCGTGCCAGTCCAGTTCGCGCAGCCGGTCCGGGCGGACGCCCCAGTGTTCGAGGTGGGCGCCCACGCCGAGCGGCACGGCGAACAGGGTGTCCGTGCCGGCCAGCGCCTTGATGGTGGGCAGGTCCAGGTGGTCGTAGTGGTCGTGCGAGATGACGACGACGTCGACCGGGCCGAGCGCGGCCAGCGGCAGCGGCACCGGATGGAGCCGCTTGGGCCCGGCGAAGGGGAACGGGGAGCAGCGCTCGCCCCAGACGGGATCGAACAGGACGCGGTGACCGTCGATCTCGGCGAGCACGCTGGAGTGGCCCATCCAGGTCAGCCGCAGTCCGGTGGCGGGCGGCTTGGCCAGGTCGGCGAAGGTGGTGGGATGCACCGGGACGGTGCCCTTGGGGGCGCGCAGCGGCCGGGTGTCCCGGTCCAGGAACACCTTCGCGAGGTCCAGCGAGGACCCGGTGGGCCGGGTGCGGGCGGGGCCGCCGGGGTTCTGGAAGACGCCGCCCTCGAAATGCGGCGAGCGGCGGATGCGTGCCATGCGCTCACCCCCCGGGTCCGCTCCGAACGCAGCGGGCCGCAGCGCGCGGAGCCCGGAGCTCGCGGAACGCAGACCGGTCACGGTACCTCCCGGTGGAGTGGGTGAGGTCCCCCATTATGGTCGGCCCCGCGGCCGGCGAGCGCCGCAAGGGGTGCGTCCGCCCGCCGCCGCCCGTCCCTTGCGCGCGTTGACAGGGTCCGGACCGGCTCCGGATACTGACTCGCCGTTCAGGTGATCACCTCATCGCGCCCCGAGGAAGCCCCATGACCACCCCCGTCACCGCCCCTTCGCTGTCGCTCGTGTGGACCGATCACGTCACCGGCCGCCAGGGCTTCCTGGTCGTGGACCGGCTGGTGCGGGGCGTGGCGAGCGGCGGGCTGCGGATGCGGCCCGGCTGCACGCTGGAGGAGGTGACCGGACTCGCCCGCGGCATGACGATGAAGGAGGCCCTGCACTACAGCCCCGGGAGCCGCTACATCCCGCTCGGCGGCGCCAAGGGCGGCATCGACTGCGACCCCCGGGACCCGGAGGCGTACGGGCTCCTCGTCCGCTATCTGCGCGCCGTGCGGCCGTACGTGGAGAGCTGCTGGACCACCGGCGAGGACCTGGGTCTCTCCCAGGACCTGGTGGACCGCGCGGCGGCCGAGGCGGGCCTGGTCTCCTCGATCCAGGCCGTCTATCCGCTGCTGGACGACGAGGCCGCGGCCCGCGAGCGGCTCGCCGACGCCTTCGCGGTGGAGGTGGACGGCATCGGCCTGGACGAGCTGGTGGGCGGCTGCGGGGTCGCCGAGTCGGTGCTGACGGCCCTGGACCGGGCCGCGGTGCCGTACCCGGGCACCCGGGTCGCCGTGCAGGGTCTCGGCACGATGGGCGGGGCCACCGCGCGCTTCCTCGCGCGCGCGGGCCTGAGCGTCGTGGCCGTCGCCGACATCAAGGGCACCATCGCCAACCCGGCGGGGCTCGACGTCGAGGCGCTGCTGGCGGCGCGGGACGGCTACGGCACCGTGGACCGCGGCGCGCTGCGCCCCGGCGACAGTGAACTGCCCGGCGACGCCTGGCTGTCCGCGGAGGCGGAGGTGCTGGTGCCGGCCGCCGTGTCGTACGCCGTCGACCCGGCGAACCAGAAGCGGATCCGGGCGCGTTGGATCGTCGAGGCCGCCAACATGCCCGTCGTGCCCGAGGCGGAGGCGCTGCTGACCGCGCGCGGGGTCACGGTGCTGCCGGACGTGGTGGTGAACTCCGCGACGAACGCCTGGTGGTGGTGGACCCTGTTCGGCGACATCGGCGCCGACGCCGACGAGGCGTTCGCCCACGTCCGGCGCTCGATGCGCGCCCTGACCGGCCGGGTGCTGGACCGCGCGCGGGCCGACGGTACGACCCCGCGCGTGGCCGCGCACGCCCTGGTGACGGACCGGTTGCCGGTGATCGTGGAACGGTTCGGCCGGTACCGGTGACGGGCCTGCCGCGCTGCGGCTTCGGCGGCACCGGGGTCAACGACTAGGGTGACGGCGTGGCGAGAGTGCGGTTGAGCGTGGCCGAGCGGCGGGAGGAGCTGCTGCGGGCAGCCATCGGGCAGATCGAGGCGCGGGGCGTGGCGGCGGTCAGGATCGCCGACGTGGCCGCGGCCCTCGGGGTGAGCAACGCGCTGGTGCTGTACCACTTCTCCACGAAGGAGAAGCTGGTCGCCGCCGCGTTCACCTACGCCGCGGAGGACGACCTCGCGCGCCTGCGCAGGCTGCTGGACCGGCGGACCACCGCGCTGCGCCGGCTGCGGTCGGCGGTGCGCTGGTACGCGCCGACCGGACAGGCCAAGGGCTGGCGGCTGTGGATCGAGGGCTGGGCGGTGTCCCTGCGCGAGCCCGCACTGCGGCAGGTCACCCGGGAGCTGGACGAGCAGTGGAAGGCGGCGATCGCCGGTGTCATCGCCGAGGGCGTGGCGGCCGGTGAGTTCGCGTGCGCGGACCCGGCCGGCACGGCACTGCGGCTGACCGCGCTGCTGGACGGGCTGGCGGTACAGCTCACGTCGTACCCGGGCGCGGTGCCGCGGTCCCGGGCGCAGGAGTGGGTGGACGACGCCCTCGCTCGCGAACTGGGCCTGGAACGCGAGGCGTTGTTCGACAGGCGGCGCTGACGCGCGGACCTCCGCGGAGCCGCGGGCGCGACCGGACCGCGCACCGCGGACCTGACGGCACCAGGCGCGGGACGTTCGAGGCGCATCCGTCCGTCGCGGCACCGTTCCCCCGGGGCCGGGCCGGCGCGGACGGAGGGCGCCGGCGGCCGCGACCGGCCGGCCTTCGGGACGAGGACGCCGTCGACGGCGGTGCGCGGTCGGGGGGGTACCGGGCCGGCCCGGCACGAGGTTCCGGCACGAGATCGAGGTTGGGGGCCGGCCGATCGGGCCCGGGCCTGCGGAACTGCGCCGTCGGTGAGTCCCGTCCGCGCTGCCGGACGCGGTCGTCCGGCCGCCGCGCCTGCCCGCCGGGCCCCGCGACCGGGCCGTACCGGCCCCGGCGGCCCAACGGCGGATCCCGTGGCGCCTGATCACCGGCGACGGCGTGCCGGCTGGGCCCGGCCGACGGCGGGCGCACGCCTGCGGAGCGAGGAGGGCCCGCTGTCGGTGGTGCCGGTGCGGGCCGTCGGCGGGCCGGCCGGGTCAGGCCACCGCGGCGATCCGCATCCTGATGGCGTCCGGTGACAGCGTGCCCTTGGCGGTCACGTGGTCGCCCGAGGACTCACCGCGCAGCCGGCGGCCGATCCAGGGGACGAGGTACTCCCGGGCCCACTGGACGTCGTCGCGGCGGATCTCCAGCGTGCCCCGGGGCGGCAGCGGCGGCCACGGCTGCTCCGGGTCGGCCGGGACGTCCAGGCCGAGGACCTGTCCCGCGCGCAGCGCCACCCGCGTGTGCCCCTCGGGCGAGAGGTGCAGCCGGTCGCTGTCCCAGGCCCTGCGGTCCTGGACGGACTTGAGGGACCACAGGTCGAGGACGGGGCATCCGTACCGGTCGGCGATGGCGCGGACGTGCCCGTTGTAGGTGGCGATCTTGCCGCGGAGGTGCTTGAGGACGGGGACGCCACGGGTGTCGAAGCCGGTCGTCACCATCACCGTGCCGGCGGCCTCCGTCAGTCGGGCCAGGGCGCGTTCGAAGCGCTCGGCCACCTCGTCGGGGTCGGTGCCGGGGCGGATGATGTCGTTGCCTCCCGCGCAGAAGGAGATCAGGTCCGGGGCCAGGCCGACGGCCTGCGGCACCTGGTCGGCCACGATCTGGTCCAGCAGCTTTCCGCGCACGGCGAGGTTGGTGTACTGGAAGTCGCCCTCGGGACGTCGGTCGGCGAGGAGGACCGCGAACCGGTCGGCCCAGCCCACGAACGCCCCGTCGGGGCCGGGGTCGCCGACGCCCTCGGTGAAGCTGTCCCCCACCGCCACGTACGACCCGATCACTGATCTGCTGTCATTCTTCGAATCGTCTGCCACGTCGGACCATGATTCACCTTCGGATGTGACCTACGCGACCGTAAGCCGGACTTGACGAACGGTGAGATGAGCCACTCTTAAAGAGTTCGCAAAGCCAGGAATAGAAGCTGCACCGTACACCGAAGCCGGACCCGGGGATCGTGGGTCCGGCCTTCGGCAGCCCGCGGGCCGGGCGGTGGCGGGGGGCGGGCGTCAGCCGACGGGGACGCCGTGCGAGCGGGGGCAGGCGGCCGGGTCGACGCCGGAGCCGTAGTCCGGGGTGGTGCGGATCTCGAAGTGCAGGTGCGGGCCGGTCACGTTGCCGGTGGCCCCGGACAGGCACGGTCTGCCCGGCCGGGGCGGAGAGCCGGGAGAGGTGGCCGTACTGGGCACGGCGTCCGGCGCGCGGCAGCGGCCGTACGACGCACGGTCGCGGATATGACCCTCCTCGCGCGCCATGTCCCCAAAAGGGTCAGATGCGGCGCAGCCGGATGACCGTCGCATCCAGGTCACCCTTGAGCCCGGTGCGCAGTCCGTGGTGCAGCAGGACGGCACCTCGGTGCACTTCGCCGGTTTCGCGGCATTCGTACGACGCCGTCGGGTCGAGCCCGCGCAGCCGCACCGCCGGCACCGGTTCGCCGTAGCTCTGCGCCTGCAGCCAGGCCAGGACGACGGTCTGAGCCCCGCGGACGTACTGCACGGCGCTCAGGCCTCCCGCGGGGGGCCGCAGCCGGTACAGCTCCCCGTGCTGCACGACCGGGCGGATCTCCTTGTACAGCTCCACCCACCGCCGGGCCTCGGCCAGTTCCTCCGCGCTCCACTCCGTCAGGTCGCCGCCGACCCCGAGCACGCCCGCCATGGCACTGACGAACCGGAAACGCAGCGAGCTGGCGCGTCCGTTGAGCTGGGTGTTCGGGCTGTCGGTGACCCAGGCCGCCATCACGCGCGCGGGGTGGATCTGCGTGAAGCCGTGCTGGATGGCGAGCCGGTCCAGCGGGTCGGTGTTGTCGGAGGTCCACACCTGGTCGGTGCGGCCGAGCACGCCGAGGTCGATCCGGCCGCCGCCGCCCGAGCAGGACTCGAAGGCGACCTGGGGGTGCGCGGCGCGCAACCGGTCCAGCAGGGCGTACAGGCCGCGGACGTGGTCCACCCACAGGCGCTGCGGGTACGGCTCCCCGGGCCAGCCGGCATCGGTGAAGCAGCGGTTGAAGTCCCACTTCACGTAGTCGACGGGGGCGCTGGACAGCAGGGTGTCCAACTGCTCCCACAGGTACTCCTGCACGTCCTCGCGCGCGAGGTTGAGCACGAGCTGGTTGCGCAGTTCCGTCCGCTTCCGTCCCGGTTGGTACTGCACCCAGTCCGGGTGGGCCCGGTACAGGTCGCTGTCCGGGTTGACCATCTCGGGCTCGACCCAGATGCCGAACCGCATGCCGAGCCCGTGCACCTGGTCGGCGAGCGGCTTGAGGCCGTGCGGGAAGCGGTCGGGGTTGGGGGTCCAGTCGCCGAGGCCGGCGCGGTCGCTGGTGCGGGCGCCGAACCAGCCGTCGTCGACGACGAACAGCTCGATCCCGATCTCGGCGGCCCGGCGGGCGAGCGCGAGCTGCTGCTCCTCGGAGATGTCGAAGAAGGTGGCCTCCCAGGAGTTGAACAGCACGGGCCGGTCCTGCTCGGCGTCCGGGATGACGTGCGCCCGCTGGTAGGCGTGCCAGGCCCGGCTCGCGCCGCCGAAGCCGCCGTCGCTCCACAGCCCCGCGAAGACCGGGGTGGTGTACGACTCCCCGGGCACGAGGAGCAGCAGACCCGAGTCGTCGTAACCGGCGCCGCCGGTGATCTGCACGCGCGCGTCCGGGAGCTGGGCGACCGCTATGCGCCAGGAACCTGACCAGCCGAGCGCGCAGCCGTAGACCTCGCCGCGCTCCTCGGTGGCGTCGGTGTCGAGGGCCATCCAGGGCAGGTGCTGGTGGCCGGTGTGGCCGCGGCGGCTGCCGATGACCTTCTCACCGTAGGTGAGGGGCGCGGTGGTGAGCCGGGACTCAGCGGCCCAGCGGCCGTGCAGCTGGGACAGCCGCCAGCCCTCGCGGTCGGGCAGGGTCCAGGTGGCCGCGTCGGCCCGCAGCAGCTCCACGCGCGCGTGAGTGCCGTTCTCGACGGTCACCCAGCGCTCCACGACGTCACCGCGCATCCGGTAGTGCAGGGTGATCGCCACGCCGTCGTCGTCGAAGCGCAGCAGCAGTGCGTCGTCCTCGGTGGTGCCGGACGACACGAAGCGCCACTCCGTGCCGCGCCGCTCCTCCGTGCGGACGGACAGGGCGGGGCGCACGAAGCGGGGGCCGCCCTCGACGGGGTACTCCTCGCGGCCGTCGAGCGGGGACTCGAAGGGCCAGTAACCGGGCAGCGGGCTCACCGCGAGCGCCTCGGCGTCGGCGAGGGCGATCCGTGGCCCCCAGTGCAGATGCAGCAGCTCGTCCGCGTCGGTGAGATGCAGGGCATAGCTGCTGCTGGGGCCCGACAGGAGCCACGTACGACCGTTTTCGGCGATGTCCACCATCGAGACCTCACAGGTGCCAACAGATCCGCTCAAGTGCCAACATCATCAAGGGCCGCGGACCCCTCTGACAATGCCTGTGGACAACTCATTGCCCGAGGAAATCGATGCCGTATGGTCGACGGAGCGCCCGCCGACGAGCCGCGACGGCGGGGACCGACCGGGAGGAGCCCCCGTGACGCAGCAGGTCCCTTCGACCGAGCCGGAGCTGGCCGGAGTGCGCAATTTCCGTGACGTGGGCGGGCTGCCGACCACGGACGGCCGGCGGGTGCGGTACGGCGTGCTGTTCCGCAGCGGGCACCTGGCACACGCGACGCAGGAGGACGCGGCCTTCCTCGCCTCCCTGGGCCTGCACACGATCTTCGACTTCCGCAACGCGGCCGACCAGAGGCTGGAGGGCCCGGACGTCGAGCTGCCCGGCGTGCGGAACGTGAACCTGCCGCTGAGCGACCCGGCGGACGGCGCCGAGTTCTGGCAGATGGTCCGCGACGGCGATCTCGACCAGCTGCGCGCGATCCTGGACGACGGCAAGGGCGCGACCCGGATGATCGCCTCCTACCGGAAGATCGTCACGGAGCGCACCGCCGAGCACGCGCGCGTGCTGCACGCGCTGGCCGACGACAGCGTGCCCGCGCTGATGCACTGCGCGGCCGGCAAGGACCGCGCGGGCATCTCCGTGGCGGTCACGCTCCTCGCGCTCGGGGTGGAACGGGACGCGATCGTCGCCGACTACCTGGAGTCGGGCGCCGCGCACCGCCGCTACCGGGTCCGGCGCAGCGGCAGCGCGCACACGGCCTACACCCCCGAGGTGATGGAGCTCCTCGACCCGCTCTTCGACGCCCGCGCCGAGTACCTTCAGGCGGCGTTCGCGAGCATCGAGGAGACCTGGGGCGACGTCGACGCCTACCTGGCCGAGGGCCTGGGGCTCACGCCCGCCGCCCGTGAGCGCCTGCGCGCCCGCCTGCTGGACTGACGGGAGGACGCCGGCCCGCCGCTCGCGCCCCTACCCCTTGCCGCCCAGCGCGAACAGCAGGTAGAGGAACGCGGCCAGCACGTGCCCGAGGGCGATGTAGATGATCAGCCGGATCCACAGGGATCGGGGGAACTTCTCCTCGAAGTTGCTCATGGCAGCTCTCCGGTCAGCGGGCCCAGGCACAGTGTGGCCGTGGGGCTCTGCAGCAGGGTGTGGACGAACAGCAGCTCCACGCCGTCATGGTCCTCGGCGGCGAGGCGGTGCGGGGTGAGCGAGTCGAAGTGCGCGCTGTCACCGGGCCCCAGCAGGTGCGCGGTGTCGCCGAGACGCAGACGCAGGCGCCCCTTGAGGACGTAGAGCCACTCCTCGCCGGGGTGCACGCGCACGATGTCGCCCTGCGAGCCGTACGGCACCCGCACGCGCAGGGCCTGCATGCCGCGGCCGGGGGCCCCGGCCTGGACGTACGTCCACCCGCCCGCGCGGGTCGGCTCCATGTCGGCGGCCCGCACGATCGCGTCCCGGTCGGCGACCGTCTCACCGAGGAGCTCGGAGACCGTCGTACCGTAGACACGGGCGAGCGCGAGCAGCATCGGCAGCGACGGCTGGCGCTGCCCGGTCTCCAGCCGGGACAGGTGGGCCGCGGAGAGCCCGGCGGCGCGGGCCGCGGCCTCCAGTGTGAGGCCTGCCCGCCGGCGCAGGGCGCGCAGCTGCGGCGCGACGGCGGGCAGGCCGTCCTCCGGAGCCGGGCCCGTCGCCGGCGCGGCGTCTGAGGCGTTCATGCCTCCATTCAGCACCAGTCTTGCCTGAGAGGCAATTTTCTTGCCTCTCAGGCAAAAGGCGGAGGGCGACCGCGCCGGCCGGCACCACCGTCAGCGGTTGGCCACCGCCTGCTTGATCAAGGTCTTGCCGAAGTCCCACATCAGGCCGCCGCCGCTGTGCGCGTCGTCCATGACCGCGGTGAAGGCGTCCACGAACCGCTCCACGTCGGCCTCGTCCACCACCAGCGGCGGAATGAGCTTGATCACCTCCAGGTGGTCACCGGAGACCTGCGTGAGGATGCGGTGCTTCTGCAGCAGCGGTACGACGACCATCTGGGCGAACAGCCCCTTGCGGGCCGCCTGGAGCATGGCCCAGCGGCTGCGCAGCTTCAGCGAGGACGGCTTGCCGAACTCGATGCCGATCATCAGGCCCCGGCCCCGGACGTCGGCGAGCAGCTCGTAGGTGTCGACCAGGGCGGTGAGCCTGGACTTCAGCAGCTCGCCCGTCCGGCGCACGCCGGCGACGATCTGCTCGTTCTCCATGACCGAGAGCACGGCGAGCCCGCACGCCATCGCCTGGGCGTTGGAGCCGAAGCTCGCCGAGTGCACCAGCACCCGGTCCATGGACGAGTAGACCTTCTTGAAGATCCACTCCTTGCCGAGGGTGGCGCCGACGGGCACGTAGCCGCCGGAGAGGGCCTTGGCGACGCACACCAGGTCGGGCTCGACGCCGTCCTCGTGCTGGTACGCGTAGAAGTCACCGGTGCGGCCGAGGCCCGTCTGCACCTCGTCGGCGATGAGCAGCGCCTTGTGCCGGTGCAGCAGCTCCTGCGCGGCCCGCAGATAGCCCGGTGGCGCCTCGTGGACGCCCTTGCCCTGGATCGGCTCCACGATCAGCGCGGCGACGTCGCCCTTCGCCAGCTCCCGCGCCAGGGCGTCGAGGTCGCCGAGCGGTACGGCGGTGTCGGGCAGCAGCGGGGCGAAGCCGTCGCGGAAGCCGCGCTCGCCGTTGACCGAGAGGGAACCGGTGGTCAGGCCGTGGAAGGCGTGGTCGCAGTAGAGGACGCGCGGCTTGCCGGTGGCGTACCGGGCGAACTTCAGGGCCGTCTCGACCGCCTCGGTGCCGCTGTTGCCGAAGAACACGCGGTCCAGGTGCGGGCTGTGGGCCAGCAGCCGTTCGGCGAGCAGGCCGGGCAGCGGCTGGCAGTCGAAGCGGGTGAGGTCGGCGAGGTCCAGGTCCAGGACGTCGTGCAGCGCCTTGCGGACGACCGGGTGGTGGCGGCCGAGGCCCATCACGCCGAACCCGGCGAGCATGTCCAGGTAGTCGTTGCCGTCCGCGTCGAAGAAGTGCGCTCCCTCGGCACGCTCGTAGACCTTGTCGAAGCCGATGGTGTGCAGCATGCGCGGCAGCTGCGGATTGAGGTGCTTCGCGTGCAGCTCGTAGCGCTCGGCTCCGCGCTCGGCGAGCAGGGCGCCGAGGTCGAACTCGGTGGTCATTCACTCTCCTTGACTGCGCCGTCGACGTCCCTGACGGCCAGGCTCGCGCTGATCCGCCCGGCGATCTCGACGGGCGTGAGACCGATGTCGGCCAGCACCTCGCCGCGCTTGGCGTGCGCGAGGAACTGCTCCGGGATGCCGAACCGCCGTACCGGCACGTCCACGTCGGCGTCGCCCAGGGCCAGCGCCACCGCCGAACCGACGCCCGCCGCCCGGCTGTTGTCCTCGACGACGGCCACCAGGCGGTGCCCGGCGGCGAGATGCGGCAGCGCGGGGTCGACGGGCTTGACCCAGCGCGGGTCCACCACCGTGCAGCCGATGCCGCGGGCTTCGAGCAGCTCGGCCGCCTGGAGGCACACGGAGGCCATCACGCCGACGGCCACCAGCAGCACCTCGGGCTCCTCGGCGCGGTGCAGGACGTCCATGCCGCCGACGCGGTCGAGCGCCGGGAGGGACGGGCCGACGGACTCCTTCGGGAAGCGGACCAGGGTGGGCGCGTCGTCCACGGCGACCGCCTCGCGCAGCTGGGCGCGCAGCTGGTCGGCGTCGCGCGGGGCGGCGATCCTCAGTCCCGGGACGACCTGGAGGACGGACATGTCCCACATGCCGTTGTGGGAGGGCCCGTCGACGCCGGTGACACCGGCCCGGTCCAGGACGAAGGTGACCCCGCAGCGGTGCAGGGCGACGTCCATCAGCAGCTGGTCGAAGGCCCGGTTGAGGAAGGTGGCGTAGACGGCGACGACCGGGTGCAGCCCGCCGGTGGCGAGGCCGGCCGCGGAGACGGCCGCGTGCTGCTCGGCGATGCCCACGTCCCACACCCGGTCCGGGAAGCGCTCGGCGAACTTCCCGAGGCCGACCGGGTGCAGCATGGCCGCGGTGATCGCCACGACGTCCTCGCGCTCCTCGCCGATGCGCACGATCTCCTCGCCGAACACCGAGGTCCAGGAGGGGCCGCCCGCCGGGTTGAGCGGTGCGCAGGTGAGCGGGTCCATGACGCCGACGGTGTGGAAGTGGTCCTCCTCGTGGGCGAGGGCGGGCTCGTAGCCGCGGCCCTTCACGGTGAGGCAGTGGACCAGGACCGGTCCGTGGAAGCGTTTCGCGCGGCGCAGCGCGGACTCGACGGCGCCGATGTCGTGGCCGTCGATCGGGCCCAGGTACTTAAGGCCCAGGTCCTCGAACATGCCCTGCGGGGCGAAGGCGTCCTTGAAGCCCTTCTTCGCGCCGTGCAGGGACTCGTACAGCGTGGAGCCGACGACCGGGGTGCGCTGGAGCATGTCCTTGCCCCAGGCGAGGACCTTCTCGTAGCCGTCGGTGGTGCGCAGCGTGGCCAGGTGGTTGGCGAGGCCGCCGATGGTGGGGGCGTACGACCGCTCGTTGTCGTTGACGACGATGATCAGCGGCCGGTCCTTGGCCGCGGCGATGTTGTTGAGCGCTTCCCAGGCCATGCCGCCGGTCAGCGCGCCGTCGCCGATGACCGCGACCACGTGCCCCTTCTCCCCCAGCACCTGGTTGGCCTTGGCGAGCCCGTCGGCCCAGCCGAGCGCGGTGGAGGCGTGGCTGTTCTCGATGACGTCGTGCTCGGACTCCTCGCGCGAGGGGTAGCCGGACAGTCCGCCCTTGCCGCGCAGCTTGGAGAAGTCCTGACGACCGGTCAGGAGCTTGTGCACGTAGCTCTGGTGGCCGGTGTCCCACAGGATGCGGTCGACCGGTGACTCGAAGACCCGGTGGAGCGCGATGGACAGTTCCACGACGCCCAGGTTGGGGCCGAGGTGACCACCGGTCCTCGACACCGCGTGCACCAGGAACTCACGTATTTCCTCGGACAGTTCACCGAGTTCCGCCTCGGACAGCGCCTTCAGGTCGCGTGGTCCCCGGATCTTCTCCAGAATCGTCACGCTCGGGCCCCCTCTCGGTCCGTGCCTTGCCTCAACTCGTTCGGTCTGCGGGGCTCGTCCGCTCGGCGAGCTTCATGGCCTCCTCGATGAGGGTCTCCACGATCCTGGACTCGGGGACGGTCTTGACGACCTCGCCCTTGACGAAGATCTGGCCCTTTCCGTTGCCCGAGGCAACTCCGAGGTCGGCCTCGCGGGCCTCGCCCGGACCGTTGACCACACACCCCATCACCGCGACCCTGAGCGGCACTTCCATGCCGTCCAGCCCGGCGGTGACCTCCTCGGCGAGCTTGTACACGTCCACCTGGGCCCGGCCGCAGGACGGACAGGAGACGATCTCCAGCTGCCGCTGGCGCAGCCCCAGCGCCTGAAGGATCTGGATGCCGACCTTGACCTCCTCGGCGGGCGGCGCGCTCAGCGACACCCGGATGGTGTCCCCGATGCCCCGGGAGAGCAACGCCCCGAAGGCCACCGCCGACTTGATCGTGCCCTGGAAGGCGGGACCGGCCTCCGTGACGCCCAGGTGCAGCGGGTAGTCGCACTCCTCGGCGAGCTGCCGGTACGCCTCGATCATCACGACCGGGTCGTTGTGCTTGACGGAGATCTTGAGGTCGCGGAAGCCGTGCTCCTCGAAGAGCGACGCCTCCCACAGCGCCGACTCGACCAGGGCCTCCGGGGTCGCCCTGCCGTACTTCCGCAGCAGCCTGCGGTCCAGCGAACCGGCGTTGACACCGATCCGGATCGGCGTGCCGTGGTCCTTGGCGGCCCGCGCGATCTCCTTGACCTTGTCGTCGAACTGCTTGATGTTGCCGGGGTTCACGCGCACCGCCGCACAGCCGGCCTCGATGGCGGCGAACACGTACTTCGGCTGGAAGTGGATGTCCGCGATCACCGGGATCTGCGACTTGCGGGCGATGGTCGCGAGGGCGTCCGCGTCGTCCTGCGTGGGGCAGGCGACGCGGACGATCTGGCACCCGGACGCGGTGAGTTCCGCTATCTGCCGCAGGGTGGCGCCGATGTCCGACGTGCGGGTCGTCGTCATGGACTGCACCGACACCGGGGCCCCGCCCCCGACCGCCACCGGCCCGACGTGGATCTGCCGCGACTGCCGTCGCGGCGCGACCGGACGGGCCGGTACCCCGGGAACGCCCAAGGGAACGGCGGTCATCGCCTCACTCCCGGTTCCCGGAGACGGTCTCGCGCATCGCCCGCAGGGACTCCTTCAGCGAGCCCATGGTGGCGAGGACGGCGGTCGGCTCGTAGCCGCAGTGCGCCATGCAGTTGTCGCAGCGCGGGTCCTTGCCGCGGCCGTACTTGTCCCAGTCGGTCTTCTCGATGAGTTCGCGGTACGTCGGCACGTACCCGTCGCTCATCAGGTAGCAGGGGCGCTGCCAGCCGAAGAGCGAGTAGTTGGGGATCGCCCACGCGGTGCACGGGAAGTCGACCTTGCCCTCCAGGAAGTCCAGGAAGAGCGGGGAGTGGTTGAGCCGCCACTTCTTGCGGTTGCCGCCCGCGAAGGCCTTCCGGAACAGCTCGCGGGTCTGCTCGACACCGAGGAAGTGGTCCTGGTCGGGGGCCTTCTCGTAGGCGTAGGCGGGCGAGATCATCATCTCGTCGACCTTGAGGTCGTCGTTGAGGAAGTTCAGCACCTCGATGATGGTCTGCGGGGTGTCGGTGTTGAAGAAGGTGGAGTTGGTGGTCACCCGGAAGCCGCGCCGCTTGGCCTCCTTGATGGCCTCCACCGCCTCGTCGAAGACGCCTTCCTTGGCGACGGACTCGTCGTGCCGCTCCCGCAGCCCGTCGATGTGCACGGCGAAGGCGAAGTAGGGCGAGGGCGTGAACTTGTCCATCTTCTTGCGCAGCAGCATCGCGTTGGTGCACAGGAAGACGTACTTCCGCTTCGCCACCAACTGCCGCACGATCTCGTCGATCTGAGGATGCATCAACGGTTCGCCACCGGCGATGGACACCATCGGCGCACCGGACTCCAGCACCGCGCCCACGGCCTGGGCGACCGGCATGCGCTGCTTGAGCACACCGGCCGGGTGCTGGATCTTGCCGCAGCCCTCGCACTTCAGATTGCAGGCGAACAGCGGTTCCAGCTCCACGATGAGCGGGAACTTGTCCCGCTTGCGGAGCTTCTGTTCAGCCAGGTATGTCGCGACCTTGATGGACTGGCGCAACGGCATGGCCATCTGGCTCACCTCCGGGGGAGCAGCAAAGAACGGTGCCATTCGAAAAATGAGGGAAGGATGGAACGAAGAACGCGGAAGGCCGATATGCCGCCGCGCACCGTGCCGATCCGGACGAGTTCGTGTTCCGGGGCGTCCACGACCACCCGGACGGCCGCGACCGGGCGCTCGCCCGTGCGGACCGCCGTGCGGAGTGTGGCCGCCGACTCCATGTCGACCGCGATCGCGCCGGTGGCCAGCAGATCGTACCGCTCGGGCCCCCGTACGACGTGGTCGGAGCCGGTGAGCGGGCCGGTGTGGACCGTGCGTCCGGGCAGCAGGCGCACGAGTTCCTTGACCAGCAGGTCGGTGCCCACGCACGGGACTTTCCCGCGCGCGTCCCGGGTCTCCTCGGCGACGACCAGGTCGCCGGGGTGCATGCCGGGCGCGAGCCCGGCACAGAAACCGGTGGCCAGCACGGCGGTGCCGGCCGCCGCCGGGCCGGCGAGGTGCCGGCCGACGGAGCGTTCCGCCGCCTTCGGGCCCATGCCCGTGCGGACGACGGTGTACGGCCCGTCCGCCCCGCTGCTGTCACCGGTGCGCAGGGCGAGGTGCTCGATGCCGAGCGCGCAGGCGATCAGCAGCGGGGCCGGGGCGGGCTGGCCGGTCAAGTCAGCTCCCCGTCGCCCGTGACGCGGCCGCCTTGGTCCTGGCGAGCAGCTTGCGCTCGAAGGGGTCGCCGTGCAGGTAGCGGCCGAGCGCGGTGAGCGGGAACACCTGGCGGTACAGGTGGTAGTTGATGGAGAAGTCCCAGGGGAAGCCGGTGCCGGTGAAGTACGGCTCGTCCCAGGTGCCGTCCTCGCGCTGGGTCTCGGCCAGCCACTGGATGCCGCGCTCGACCGCCTTGGAGTCCTTCTCCCCCGCCGCGAGCAGCGCCATCAGCGCCCACGCGGTCTGCGAGGCGGTGGACGCGCCCCGGCCGCTCCACTCCTTGACGTACTTGTAGGAGCGCAGGTCCTCGCCCCAGCCGCCGTCGTCGTTCTGGACGCTCTCCAGCCAGACCACGGCCCGCCGGATCGCCGGGTGCGAGCCGGGCAGTCCGGCCGCGGTCAGCGCGGGCACCACCGAGCCCGTGCCGTAGATGTAGTTGACGCCCCAGCGGCCGAACCACGAGCCGTTGGGCTCCTGTTCGGCGAGCAGCCAGTCGATGCCGCGCCGGGTGCGCGGGTCGTGGGCGAGTCCCTCGGCGGCGAGCATCTCCACGACGTGCGCGGTGACGTCCGCGGACGGCGGGTCGATGACCTCACCGAAGTCGCAGAACGGCAGCCGGTTGGGGAACGGGCTGGTGTTGTCGACGTCGAAGGCGCCCCAGGCGCCGTTCTTCGACTGCATGCCGAGGTTCCAGCGCACGGCCCGCCCGATCGCCTTGTCGACGCGCTCGGGGTCGTGGTGCCGGACCCGGCGCAGCGCGAGGGCGACCTCGGCGGTGTCGTCGATGTCCGGGTAGTTGTCGTTGTGGAACTCGAACGCCCAGCCGCCCGGCGGCAGTCCGGGACGCTTCACGGACCAGTCGCCGGGGCGGACGATCTCCTCACCGAGCATCCAGTCGGCCGCCTTGACCAGTTGCGGGTGGTCGACGGGCAGACCGGCGTCCACGAGGGCGATCGTGGCGAGGCAGGTGTCCCAGACCGGGGACTGGCAGGCCTCGATCATGCGGGCACCGTCCTCGCGCCAGACGGCGAAACGGTCCAGCGAGGCGAGGCCCTCACGCATCACGGGGTGCTGGAGGTCGTAGCCGAGCAGGTGCAGGGCGATGACCGAGTACACGGCCGGGGGCTGGATGCCGCCCCAGCAGCCGTCGTTCTCCTGCCGCTCGATGATCCAGCGGGCCGCCGCGTTCATCGCCGCCTTGCGCAGCCTGCGCGGGGCGACCTTGCGGAACTGGTGCAGCGCCTTGTCGATGCGCTGGAAGGCGCCGTCCCAGCTGGCCAGCGGGGCCAGGGGGCGGGGCGGGTTGGGCCGAGCCGGGTCGGTGTGCAGTTCGTCCAGCGCGAAGGGCGCGGGGCGCACCGGGCGCTTGGCCGAGACGATGGTGAGCGGGACGATGGTCTGCCGGGCCCAGCATCCGAAGTCGTAGATGTTGAGCGGCATCCAGGTGGGGAACCAGATCAGCTCCGGGGGCAGCTCGGGCAGGTCCTCCCACTTCCACCAGCCGAACAGGGCGAGCCAGATCCGGGTGAACACGCGGGAGGCGGCGATGCCACCGCGTTCGCGGACCCAGGCGGACGCCTTCGCCATGTGCGGGGCGTCGGGCGCGTCACCGGCCAGACGCAGGGCGACGTACGCCTCGATGGTGGTGGACAGTTCGCCGGGGCCGCCGTAGAAGGTGGCCCAGGTGCCGTCCTCACGCTGCTCGCCGCGGATGAACTTCGCGGCGGCCCGCGTGGTCTCCTCGTCCTGGATGCCCAGGAACTGCCGGAGCAGCAGGTCTTCGGCGTCCATGGTGACGTTGGTCTCCAGGTCGCCCTTCCACCAGCCCTCCGAGTCCTGCCGGGAGAGCAGGAAGTCGGTGGCGCGTCGTGCGGCGCGCGCGGCGGCTTCCTGTACCCCGGCCGCCTCGGGAGTGGTGAGGGTGGTGTCGCTGGCCGCGGCAGCCCGGGACGGCAAGGTCGCCCCGGTGCTTCCGTCGGTCGTCGCTGTCATGGCTTCCCCTTCGTGCAGTCGTGCGAGTCGTGCTGCTGTGGGTCCGCCGTCGGCCGGTCTCCTTCGCGGTGGGCAGGGACCGGCCGGCGACTACGCGAGGCTCATCAGGCCAATGGTGATCATCTCTTCCGTACGACGACGAAGTCCGCGAGCGCCGTGAAGGAGTCCCGTACCCGGTCGGGCATGTCGACGGCGTCGAGGGCTTCGATGGCGATGGTGTGCTGACGGCGTGCCTCCGCCGCCGTCCACTCGCGGCCGCCGGCCTCCTCGATGAGGGCGGCGCGGGCCGCGAACTCCTCCTCGGAGAAGTTCTCGAAGTCGCTGCTCTTGGCGTCGGCGGCGAGGATGTCGCCGAGCTGCTCGGAGGCGGGGCCGCCGGCCGCGAGCGCGGCCACCACGGGCAGGGACTTCTTGCGCTGGCGCAGGTCGCTCCAGGTCTGCTTGCCGGTGGCCTCCGGGTCGCCCCAGATGCCGAGCAGGTCGTCCACGGCCTGGAAGGCGAGGCCGAGGTGGTAGCCGTACCGTTCCAGCGCGTCGGCGGTGGCGTCGTCCGCGCCGCCGAGGACCGCGCCGATGGAGCAGGCGCAGGCGAGCAGGGCGCCGGTCTTGTTGCCCTCCATCTCCAGGCACTCCTCGACGCTGACCCGGTCGCGGTGCTCGTAGGAGATGTCCTGGGCCTGACCGTCGATCAGGGCGCGGGTGGCCGTGGTCAGCCGGCGGGCGGCGCGGCCGGCCTCGACCGTGCCGAGTTCCAGCAGGACCTCGCCCGCGAGGGCGAACAGGGCGTCGCCGACCAGGATGGCCTGGGCGGGGCCGTGCACCTTCCAGACGGTGTCCCGGTGCCGGCGCTGCTCGTCGCCGTCCATGAGGTCGTCGTGCAGCAGGGAGAAGTTGTGCACGAGTTCGACGGCGACCGCGCCCGGGACGCCCGCCTCGGGTGCGGCGCCGGTGACCTCGGCGGAGAGCACGGCGAGCGCGGGGCGGACGGCCTTGCCGCCGTCGCCGTCGGCGGGGTTGCCGGCTGCGTCGATCCAGCCGAAGTGGTAGGCGGCGACGGTGTCCATGGGAGGCGCCAGGCGGTCGACGGCCGTGCGCAGCACCGGTGTGGCCAGGGTCCGGCCGCGCTCCAGCAGCGCGGTGACGTCCACCGCGGCCCGTGGAGCGGGCGTCGAGGCCGGGGGCACAGTGGGCACAGTCTCTCCTCTTGTTGCGGTACCGGGGGTGCGGGGGCCGGCCGCCTGCCGACGGGACATCAGGCCGCCTCCTCGAACGCGAAGAGGTGGCGCGGGCGGGGCCGGCCCAGGGCGCCGAGCGCGGCGTCGGCCGCGCTCACTCCACTGCGGACCGCACTCTCCATGGTCGCGGGCCACCCGGTGGCGGTCCACGCTCCGGCCAGGTACAGGCCGGGGGCATTGGTGCGGGCGCCGGGCCGCAGCCGCCCGACGCCGGGGGTGGGGGCGAACGTCGCCGTGCGCTCCCGGGTCACGAAGAAGTCCAGCACCTCGGCCGCGCGCGTACCCGGGATCAGCCGTTCCAGCTCGGGCAGGTAGCGCTCGCGGAGTCCGGCGACCGGGGTGTCGATGTCGTCCTGCGCGGCCGACTGGGACAGCGCCAGGTACTGTCCCGTGCGCAGCCCGGAGGCGTGGGTCCGGTCGAACACCCACTGCACGGGCGTGCCGAGGGCGGCGAAGAAGGGCCGCGCGAGCACCTCGCGGTCGTACACCACGTGGATGTTGAGGATCGGCGCGGTGCCGATCTCGAGCAGCCGCTCGGGTGCGTCGAGGGCGCCGGGCGGCAGCAGGTCGTGGGCCTCGCGCTGGGGTACGGCGAGGACGACCGCGTCGGTTTCGATGTTCTCGCCGGGAACCTGAACGCTCCACGTCCCGTTCTCGTTGAGGGAGACGGAGGTGACGCGTGTACGGACCTCGGTACGCACGCCCGCGGAGTCGAGCGCCTTGCGGGCCAGCCGGTCGTGCAGTTCGCCCAGCGGGACGTGGGCCCAGCCGATGTCGGCCGCGCCCGGGTCGGAGAGCAGACCGGTCTTGAACACCATCGCGGCGAGCCCCAGCGAGGCGTCGCCCGCGACCGCGTTGAGGGTGGCGACCCCGACCAGGTCCCACAGGGCCTCGACGGCGCGCGCCGACTGACCGTGCGCGGCCAGCCAGCTGCCGAAGTCCTGGGTGTCCAGGGCCGGATCGGCGAGGTCGAGTCCCTTCAGCGCGAGCGCGGCACGCCCGACGGCCGCGCGCTCGGCGAGCGAGAGGTGCGGATAGGCGGCCAGGCTGCGCCCCAGGTGGAGGGGGACGGGCAGCGGGTCGCGCCGCAGCCTGCCGAGCCGCCGCCCCTCGGGCTTGGCGACGTCGACGACGGGCACGTCCAGACGGTCCTGCAGCGGTGCCAGCGCCGCGCCCTCGATCCGTTCGAGGAACCAGCGGTAGGCGGTGCAGCAGCGCAGGTACACGTGCTGGCCGTTGTCGACGGTCAGTTCGCCGCGCTGGAAGGAGAAGGCGAGGCCGCCCAGCCGGGGCCTGCCTTCGAGCAGGGTGACCCGGACACCCGCGTCGGCGAGGGCGAGCGCCGCGGTGGTCCCGGCGAGGCCGCCGCCGACCACGACCGCGCTGCGGCCCGCCGTGCCCGACGTGCCGGGCCGCGCCGGTGCGGGGGGTGCGCCGTCACTCATCGTGCGTCCTTCCGTGCGTGCGCTCCGCGGGCGGGGCCGTTGAGGGCCGCCTTTCGGCTGCGGCTACGTCGTGGCCGGTCGTGCCCACGCGGCGGCAGCCGCATGCCGGACACAGCCGCGCGCCCCTTCGGGGCGCGCGCCTGATGGATGAACGGTGCACGCCCGGCCGTCGCAGTCAGGGACGCCACGCCGAGGAGGAGGGTTGCCTGTCGCATGCCGTCCGGTTCGGCCGGCTCTGCCGCGGTGCGCTGCATCAGGCGCGCCTCCGGACGGAGCGCCGGGAGACATGGCGGGTCACGTGCCGGGTGTCGAGCCCGGACAGGCCGCGCACGGCGACGTAGGCCTTCTCGTGTCCGGGCAGCGAGACCCGGCCGCGCAGGACGGCCTCCGGGTCGCGCTCGATGCGGTCCAGCAGCCGGCGGTAGATGCCGGCCATCGCGGCCACGCACGCGCCGCTGCGGCGGTCGAGCATGGGCAGCAGCCGGTAGCCCTCGGCGAACAGGGCACGGGCGCGCCGCACTTCGAAGTGCACGAGGCCCGCGAAGTCGGAGCCCTCCGGCGGGGTCGGCCCGTCGAACCCGGCCGAGCAGCCGAACTTGGCCAGGTCGTCGGCGGGCAGGTAGGTACGGCCGCCGGCCGCGTCCTCGCGGACGTCGCGCAGGATGTTGGTGAGCTGCAGGGCGAGGCCCAGCGTGTCGGCGTACTCGGACGCGCGCTCGGCGCCGCGCGCGCCCTGTTCGGTGCCGAACACGCCGAGCGAGAGGCGGCCGATGGCACCGGCGACACAGCGGCAGTAGACCTTGAGGTCGTCCCAGGTCTCGTAGGTCTCCCCGCGCACGTCCATCTGGACGCCGTCGATCAGCTCGTCCAGGCCGCCGAGCGGGATCGGGAAGGCGCGCGCGGCGTGACTGAGGGCGACGGCCACCGGGTCGGTGTCGTCCTCCTCGACCTCGCCCTCGCGGATCCGGGTGAGCAGCGCCCGGGTGTCCTCCAGCCGCGCCAGCTTGACCTCGCCGGCCAGCTCACCGTCGCCGATGTCGTCCACGCGCCGGGAGAACGCGTACAGCGCCGACATGGCGCGGCGCTTGGCCGTCGGCAGCAGCCGGATGCCGTAGGCGAAGTTACGGGCCTGCTGCCCGGTGACGACCTCGCAGTAGCTGTAGGCGGCGAGTACCGGTGCGGACACGTGCGGCGGAGAATCCACGGTCCGGATCACCCCTCTCCTCGCAGGATCACGCCCGCCTCGCGCAGCAACTGGACCTTGCCGGGTCGGGGCGGGCCGGGAAGTACGTCGTATTCGGCGGCGGCGATCGCCCTGATCGCCGCCCTTCCTCCCGCCACGAACCCTGCGAGCAGCAGCTTGAGCCTGCCGTGGACGCTACCCACCAGGGGGGCGCCTTCATTCAGCAGATCGCGGGCGCGTTGTGCTTCGTATGCAACCAGGGCGCGCACCGATGCGCCCGTGATTTTCGCGGCGAGGTCCGCTTCCTGGACATGGAAACGCTTCATGTCCTCGGCGGGCAGATAGATGCGGTCGCGGCCGAGGTCCTCGGCGACGTCCTGGAGGTGCTCGACGATCTGGAGCGCCGTGCAGATGGCGTCGGACAGCCGGATCCGCTCGGGGGTGGAGGTGCCGGTGACGGCGAGGACGAGGCGGCCGACCGGATTGGCGGAGAGTTCGCAGTAGGCGAGGAGGTCGTCGTAGGTCTCGTAGCGGGTGACGAGCTGGTCCTGGCGGTTGGCGGCGATCAGCCCGAGGAACGGTTCCGGGGTGAGGCCGTGGCGGCGGACCGTGGGCTGCAGGCGGCGCAGCAGCGGGTGGCGCGGGGTGCCGTCGAAGACGCGGCGCAGGTCGGCCTCGAAGGCGTCGAGGAGGACCAGGCGGTCGGCGGCCTCGGCGGGCGACACGCCGAGCAGCCGGGCGTCGGCGCCGCCGGGGGCGAGGTCGCCGTCGCCGATGTCGTCCACCAGACGGGCGAATCCGTAGACGGCCATGAGGTCGGCGCGCCAGGCCCGGGGCAGGAAGAAGGGGGCCACCGGGAAGTTCTCGCTCGCGGCCTTGTCCAGGGTGGCGCGTTCCAGGTCGGGCGCCTCGGCGGTGGCCGTCATCGGGCGCTGCCCGGGGCGTGGACGGCACATGCTCCGCTGAGCAGGGGAGTTTCCGTAGCCATTGCCGTCACATCTCCCGTTCTACACTGCCGATCCGATACACACTATTTCGGACACGCCGCCCCGCTCCGCGCAGGCGTGCCCACCGCAGGAGGGCGCGCATTATCGCCCCACTTGCCGGTTTCCGACGCCGGTACAGCTTACGTTGTACAACGCGGCGCGGCGCGGCAGGGTGTCCTGCACATCACAACAACACACCGATTGCCTTCAAGATTCCTAACAGCAGACGGAGTTGACGTTTCCTTTGCAGACGGAAGGGCCCCGCCCGGACGCGTCCCGGCGGGGCCCTGGCCGAAACGGGTCACTTGCCCGTGAACTTCTCGTACTCCTTGAGGACCTCTTCGGTCGGGCCGTCCATGCGCAGCTCACCGCGCTCCAGCCACAGCACCCGGTTGCAGGTGTCACGGATGGACTTGTTGTTGTGGCTGACCAGGAACACCGTGCCGGCCTCCTTGCGCAGTTCCCGGATGCGCTCCTCGGAGCGCTTCTGGAACTTGCGGTCGCCGGTGGCCAGCGCCTCGTCGATCATGAGGACGTCGTGGTCCTTGGCGGCGGCGATGGAGAAGCGCAGGCGCGCCGCCATGCCGGAGGAGTACGTGCGCATCGGCAGGGTGATGAAGTCGCCCTTCTCGTTGATCCCCGAGAAGTCGACGATGTCCTGGTAGCGCTCCTTGATCTGCTCCCGGGACATGCCCATGGCGAGCCCGCCCAGGATGACGTTCCGCTCGCCCGTGAGGTCGTTCATCAGGGCCGCGTTCACGCCCAGCAGGGACGGCTGGCCGTCGGTGTAGACCTTGCCCTTCTCCGCGGGCAGCAGACCGGCGATGGCCCGCAGCAGCGTCGACTTGCCGGAGCCGTTGGAACCGATCAGGCCGATGGCCTCGCCGCGGTAGGCGACGAAGGACACACCGCGCACCGCGTGCACCTTGCGCACCCCGCGCGCCGCGTCGTCGGAGCGGCGCCTGAGGATCCTGCTCAGGGCCGCGGTGGCGCTGCCCTTGCCGGTCTTGGCGCCGTTGACCCGGTAGACGATGTGCAGGTCGTCCGCGATGACCGTCGGACGGCGGTCCCCGGTGTTCTGTTCAGCCACGGCCGTACCGCTCCTCCGCCTTCCAGAAGTACACGAAGCCGCCCACGGCGAAGAGCACGGCCCAGCCGCCGGCCACCGCCCACACGTGGTCGGGCAGGTTCTCGGAACCGTAGCCGTCGATCAGGGCGAAGCGCATCAGGTCCATGTAGATGGCGGCCGGGTTCCACTGCAGCACCGTCGCGATCCAGCGCGGCTTGTCGTCCAGCATGATCGGGATGGAGAACATCACGCCGGAGGCGTACATCCACGTCCGCATCACGAACGGCATGAGCTGGGCCAGGTCCGGGGTCTTGGCGCCCGCACGGGCCATGATCAGGGCGAGCCCGGTGTTGAAGAGGAACTGCAGGGCGAGGACCGGCACGATCAGCAGCCAGGACATGTCCGGATAGCTGCCGAAGCCGATCGCCACCAGGAACAGCACGATCATCGAGAACAGCAGCTGCTGGAGCTGCTGGAGCGAGAAGGAGACGGGCAGCGACGCGCGCGGGAAGTGCAGGGCGCGCACCAGGCCGAGGTTGCCGGAGATCGCGCGGACGCCCGACATCACCGAACTCTGCGTGAAGGTGAACACGAACACGCCGGTGACCAGGAACGGGATGTACACGTCCCGGGACATGCCGCGGCTGGCGTGCAGGATCAGCCCGAAGATGAAGAAGTACACGGCCGCGTTCAGCAGCGGCGTGGCCACCTGCCAGAGCTGGCCGAGCTTGGCCTGGCTGTACTGCGCGGTCAGCTTCGCCTGGGAGAAGGCGAGGATGAAGTGGCGGCGCCCCCAGAGCTGACGGACGTACTCCACGAGCGAGGGCCGGGCGCCGCTCACGGCGAGCCCGTACTTGGCGGCGAGCTGGGCCGCCGTCAGCCCCTCGTCGGGCGGCGCGGCCTCGGTCACGGCGACCGTGCCGTCGTGCGTGGTCTCACTCACAGGTGGATACTTTCGTCTTCGGATTCGCGTGCGGGTTCGTCGTCCCGTGCGCCCGTCCGCGGGCGCCCGGGCCCCCAGGGACGAGCTTGTCAGATGACCGGCGGACGGCCCAGCCGGGTGAGTCGCCACACCGTACGCCAGCGCATCGGCCGGCGGGGACCGCAGGGCGTGGTCCAGCCTTCCCGGAAGCCGCCGAACCATGCCTTCAGGGCCGGCCGCGAGGGGCGGCGGAGCAGCGTGAGCAGCAGCCAGACGCCGAGGTAGACCGGGACCAGCAGGGCCGGGAGGTTGCGTCGGGCGAGCCAGACGCGGTTGCGGGCGACCATGCGGTGGTAGACCGCGTGCCGCGACGGCGCGGTCGTGGGGTGGTACAGCACCATGTCGGACCGGTAGTCGATCATCCAGCCCGCGTCGAGGGCCCGCCATGCCAGGTCGGTTTCCTCGTGCGCGTAGAAGAACGCCTCCGGCAGCCCGCCGACCTCCGCGAAGACGCGGGTGCGGACGGCGTTGGCGCCGCCGAGGAAGGTGGTGACCCGGGAGGAGCGCATCGGGTCGGAGGCGCGCAGCCGGGGCACGTGCCGGCGCTGGGTCTCGCCGGTGCCGGGGTCGGCGATGCGGAAGCTGATGATGCCCAGTTCCGGGTCGGCCGCGAAGGCCTCGCGGCACAGCTCGGCGGTGTCGTGGCGGGCGAGCAGGCCGTCGTCGTCGAGGAAGAGCAGTATGTCGACATCACGACCGCCGGGCCCGAAGGCCTCTATGCCGACGTTGCGCCCGCCGGGGATGCCGAGGTTCTCGGGCAGCTCGACGGTCCGCACACCCTCGGGCACGTCCGGGACGGGTGAGCCGTTGCCGACGACGACCACCTGGACCGGGTCGCCGTCCTGCTTGGCGACGGAGTCCAGCAGGGCCCGCAGCTCCTCGGGCCGGTTGCCCATGGTGATGATGACGGCGCCGACCTTCATGGGCGCGCTCACTTCAGCCTGCTGGAGGCGAGGATGGACACCAGGTGCAGCAGCGTCTGGAGCAGGGCGATGCCGGCGAGGACGGCCGTACCGAGGCGGGTGAAGAACAGGTCGCCGCGGGCCTGGTCGGCGATCGCGAGGACGACGATGAGCAGCGACGCCTCGATGCCGAGGATCAGCCGGTGGAACTTCAGCGCCGAGGCGGCCCGGCGGGCCAGCGCCATGCCGGAGGAGCGCGGCTCCGAGGCGGCCTCCTGCACCGGGGGCCTGCCGGTCTGGTGCCGGGCCACGCCGACCAGGTCGGTCTCGGCCTTGATCAGGATGGCGCCGAGCGCGGCGAGGGTGCCGAGGAAGGCCCACAGCCAGTCGATCCGGCCGGTGCCCCACAGGTCGGCGGCGCGCAGGCCGAGGCCGACCAGGACGGCCGCGTCGGTGAGGTAGGCGCCGACGCGGTCGAGGTAGACCCCGCCGAGCGAGTACTGCTTCCTCCAGCGGGCGATCTCGCCGTCGACGCAGTCCAGCAGCAGGTAGAGCTGGGTGGCGACCACGCCGAGCACGGCTCCCGCGATCCCCGGCACCAGCAGGGCCGGGGCCGCGAGCACACCGCAGACGGTCATCAGGTACGTGAGCTGGTTGGGCGTGACCCTGGTGTTCACCAGGTAGCGGTCGACGCGCAGGGACACCTCACGCATGTAGAGGCGTCCCGCCCAGTGCTCACCGCTGCGCCGGTCCTTCACCCCCGCGGGGTGGACGACCGGACGGAGTTCAGCTACCGATGGCCTTGACATAGTCGGCGTAGATGTCCTTGATCTGGTTCGTCTTGAGCTGGAGGTGTTCGAGGATCGTGTAGCGGCCGGGCCGGGTCTCGGGCGCGAACTCCACCGCGCGGACGAACTCGTCCACCGTGAAACCGAGCTCCTCCGGCAGCACCGGGAGCCCGTGGCGGCGCAGCACCTCGGCCATGTACGCCGACTCCTCGTGGGCGCCGCGCAGGTACATCGCGAAGGCGGCACCGAGGCCGCACTGCTCGCCGTGGGCCGCGGCGCGCTTGGGGTAGAGCAGGTCGAAGGCGTGGTTGATCTCGTGGCAGGAGCCCGAGGCGGGCCGGGAGTCACCGGAGATGGACATGGCGACACCGGTGAGGACCAGCGCCTCGGCGAGCACCTGGAGGAACGTGTTGTCCCCGATGCCGCCGGGGTGCCGGAGCACCGCCTCACCGGCCTGCCGGGCCATGGCGGCGGCCAGGCCGTCGATCTGCTCGCCGTTGATCCGGTTGGCCAGCTCCCAGTCCGCGACCGCGTTGATGTTGGAGATGGCGTCACCGATGCCGGCGCGCACGAAGCGGGCCGGGGCCTCACGGATCACGTCCAGGTCGATGACGGCCGCGATCGGGTTGGGGACGCCGTAGGAGCCGCGGCCCGCGTCGTTGTCGAGGGTGGCGACCGGTGAGCACAGGCCGTCGTGCGCGAGGTTCGTCGGTACGGCGACCAGGGGCAGGCCGACGCGCGCCGCGGCGAACTTGGCGCAGTCGATGATCTTGCCGCCGCCGAGGCCGACGACCGCGTCGTAGTGGTCGGC
>NZ_JAINRC010000023.1 GCF_020400655.1 Streptomyces spinosus | reverse complement strand
GCCGAAGACATCGCCGCCGCCGAAGGTCATGGTGCCCATGGCCAGCACGGACACCCGCAGGCCGGACCGGCCCAGTCGCCTCAGTTCCATGATGATCACTCTCCGTTCCTACTGCATGGCTACCACGCCTCAGGTGCGCTCGCCCGTCGGGCCCGGCGGCCGCGCCGGTGACCGGTGCCGACGTGCTCCCGGATGCGGGTGCCCAAGAACCGCGCCTGCGTGCACGAAGGAGGAGGAGCAGGCCGGACGCCGCGTGAGAGGGCTGACCGACAGTCCGGTCACGCCGTCCACGGACACGGCTGTCCGGCAAAGACGTCCCGCGCGATGCACACCAGGCATCCGACATGGATTTGCTTGCGCTGTCAAACATGTTTAGGTTTGAGCCGGCAAACACCTCTGCCTCCTACGTGTGCACCACAGAGGGGCGGAGGTTTGTCCTTCCTGGCTGATGGCGCCGCTTTGGATCGGGGCCACCCCACCACGCGAGGCCCTGTGCGTCGCGCTGTGCGCCGGCGTCCCGACACTGCGGGGGATCGCGCGGCGACCGCGGCGAGCCTCGCGTACCAACCATGAGTGGAGAAGACGTGTTCAACAAGGCGAAGACGATCCGGCGTGCGGTTCCGGTCCTCGCTGCCGCCGCTGCTGTCATCGGAGTGGCGGGGCCTGCTTTCGCCGACCTTCCCGGTGCCGGTACCGGATGGCAGCCGGTGACGTACTCGGGCGGGCAGATCAAGAGCAACACCACCGAGGGCGAGGCGCGGGACAGCCTCAGCAACGTTCTGCACGCCTGGCGCGGCGCGGACAACGACAACATCTGGATCTCGCTGAACAACGGGCCCGCCTACCCGCTGCCGGCCACGGCCGGGTCCACCGATCACGCGCAGACGTATGCCGCCCCGACGGTGATCTGGACCAACGACGGGGGCCGCGGCAACTTCCGCATCTTCCACACCGGCAAGGACGGCCACATATACCAGCACCGCATCCAGCTCACCACCGGCTACCAGCTCCCCGGGACCCTGCCCAACGCCACGCAGGTCCCCAACGACGCCCGCACCAACACCAATCAGCCCGTGGCAGCCGCGGCGCTCCCCGGCAACTCCTACATGCTCGCCTGGAACAGCCAGACCACCGACGACGTCTGGACGATGTACTACGACGCCGCGACCACGACGTTCAACGCTCCCCAGGCGGTTCCGGGCGCCCGCAGCCAGGACGCGCCGTCCCTCGCCGCCCAGGTGAACGACGGCAACGACCCGGCTCCCTGGAATCAGGTCGTCCTCGCCTTCGAGGGCACCGACTTCAACATGTACATGGCCCGGCAGCAGTACGGCACCTCCACCTGGACCAACCCGAAGAAGGTCGGGCCCTACACGACCAGCGCCCCCTCCGTCGCACTCACCGACAACGGCTACGGCGTGATCACCTTCCGGGACTACGACGGGACGGTCGGCAACTACGAGATCAACCGGCACGGCGACGTCCTGGGCAGCTACAAGGACGCCGGCTACGGCTGGACCAACGTCTCGCCGCTGGCCCAGAGCAGCGGACCCCTCGTCTACGACATCATCACCGGCTCCGGCGGTGGCACCACCGGAGTGGTGTGGAAGCAGGCCGCCGACTTCCGCGGTCTGCCCACGCCCGCGGCACCCCAATGGTAGGACCTGCCGGGGGCTCCTGGTCCGGGACCCCGGCACAGGCGGACGACGGGTACGTCCCCGGGTCCGGTCCGCTCGCACCCGCGCAGGTGGTCCCCGGGCAGTGCGCCCGGGCCCCGGGCACCGGTGCTCCGTGGTGATCCGCACCGGCTGCCGCCGGCGGCGGGAGACACCGACACCCTCGGCTGCCGCGTAAACATCCCGGTCCTGACACCGACGACCGGAGTCGGTGTCAGGACCGGTCGCGCTTCGGAGTCCGGCACGAACCGCCGACGGCATCCGGCCGCGTCGACCGCGGTCCGGGCTGCGTCGCCGAGTGGCGGGACGCCTCGCGCACCAAAGTCACCTCACTTCGCCGTCGGCATCACGCCATGACGCAGAAACGAGCTCATGTGAGACATCTCAAACCCACGGCAGCGCTGTTGTGCGGCCTGCTGCTGTCCCTCTCCTTGCCGGCGCTCGCCTCAGGCGCGCCCGCCACCACTCCCACGAGAGCCGCGGCGGTGACAGCCGGGCCGGATGCGGACGGACCGGACCTCACCAGCGCCAACCGGACCACCTCGCCCTCGGGCCTGCCGGACTGGTCGCGTGTGGGCTACCGGGGCGGCGCCCCGCTGCCCGGCGACGGGGAGCTGACCGGCGACGCCTCCTGCCGCATCACTCCGGAACGACTGTCCTCCCAGTACGGGGTGACCGCGGACGACGGAGCCGATGACACCACCGGGCTGCAGAAGGCGATCGACGACATCAAGAGCCAGTGCTCGCCGTCGGCCAGCTTCGACCGGCTCTCGCTCATCTCCCTGCCGTCCGGGCGTATCGATCTGACCCGCCAGGTCTACGTCGACGCCAGTTTCCTGATCGTGCGCGGGCAGGGCTCCGGCGACGGCGGGACGAAGCTGGTGTTCCGGCCGGATCTCAACACCCGCTACGACACGGTGGTCAACGGGCGCTGGGACCAGGACAGCATGAAGGCCGGTACCGGCAGCGACGAAGGCTCCGGCGGCTGGATGTGGCCGGGGCGCGGCATGTTCCGGGTGCAGACCCGGGACGTCGCCGACCGGTACAAGGACGACTGGGCGGCGGCGCCGGCCAATCGCAAGGACATCTTCGAAGGCTCCGTCAACCAGCACTGGGCCTCCGGCGTCAAGGTCGCGGCCACGGCTGACGACCCGGGGTACTCCGCCCGGCGGGGAAGCAGGACTGTCCAGCTGGTCGCGACCGCTTCCATGTCGAAGTTCACCCCGGGCGGTTACGTCTGGGTGGGCGCAGCCAACAGCGTCAAGTTCTACGAGCAACAGGGTGTCACCGACCAGGGCGTGATGGACGACCTCCACATGCGCCAGCAGATGTTCAGGGTCACGGGGGTCGACGCCGACGCGAAGACGGTCACGCTGGACCGTCCGCTGGAGTGGGACCTGCCGGTCGACTCCACCTCGGACGGCTCCGCGGCGCTGGGTGACAAGCCCTACGCCAGCAAGGTCACCCCGCTGCGCATCGTCGAAGGGGTGGGCTTCGAGAACTTCGCCTTCACCCAGGACATGAACGGCCTGCCCAAGCTGGGCGGCGGCACCTACCAGCTGACCGCCGACCAGGCCGTTCACAACTACGGCAACATGGCCCCCGAGTACGCCATGCACGGCATCGTGTACAAGTGGGCCGCCAACAGCTGGGCACGCGGGCTGAAGGCGACCATGACCGGTTCGCACCCGATCGTCACGGAGGACGCCCTCAACCTGCAGATCGAGCGCAACAGCTTCGACGGTGCCTGGAACAAGGGCAAGGGCGGCAACGGATACCTGCGCGGCAGCCGCGTGTGGAACTCGCTGTGGGCCTACAACCTCAGCCGGAACCTGCGCCACTTCACGTTCCAATGGTCCGCCAGCGGCAACGTCGCCTTCCGCAACGACCTCGACTCCGATCTGAACCTGCACGGCGGCTGGGAACACGACAACCTGTTCGAACAGAACACCGTGCGGGTCCCTTACGAGCACCGATCGGCCAACTGCCAGACGAACTGCGGCGGTGAAGGCGGTGAAATCGACGAGGGCACCTGGTACCCCATCTGGTGGGCGGCCGGCCCCAAGGCGGTCAAGTGGTCCGGCTCCTCCGGACCGCAGAACGTCTTCTACAACAACACCCTGATCAAACAGACCAGCCCCGGCGGCCCGTTCGAACCGTACGCGCCCTATGGCACGCAGTCCGGCACCGCCTTCCAGTTCGGTTCGAAGAGCAATGCGCCGAACCAGTTCGAGCCGCTGGGCCAGGACGGTCAGGCGATCCCGGACTGGACCGGCCGGGAGACCCTCGACTACCTGGGGCACGGCGTCGTACCTCTCGCCGTGGGCAAGCGACCGTCCCTGTTCCTGACCAAGACCGGCGGCGATCTCGACCCCCGTACCGGTACCGACCGGGCCATCGTCAACTGGAACATGCAAGGCGCACTGTCGGACGGAGGGCGGCACAACAAATACGATGATCTTCGATACATGATGGAGGATGCGGACCCCCGAGGGGCTCATATCGTCCTCATCCAGGAGGCCGGAACCCCGCCGACGGGCTCACGCCTCGAATTCCTCGAAGACCACGCGCAGAACGTCTGGCGGCACCCGGACGGCACGTATCCCCCGGTCCGGGAGTACCGGCTCCTGGGAACTCGCAGCCGGACGGTGGGATACATATACTGGCTGCACACGAACAGCGGAACGACCAACGACGGCCGGGTCAACCTCGCCATCGCCAGCAGAACCCCAGTCGCCCCGCAGGACATACACATCGTCGAGCCGCCGGGCTACGACCCGGTACTGGGTGAAGGCGGTGCACGGCCCGCACTCGGGATCACCGTGGGAGGCGTCGGGTACTTCACCATCCACGCGCGTGCGGACAACCAGGGTCAGGACGCTCCCGGTTTGCTGAGCAACATCAGATGGCGAATGGCACACCTGGGATCCGGCGGCGACGAGTCGCAGCCCTGGATCGCCGCCGGTGACTACAACAGGGATCCGGGCGACCTCGCCACCGCCCTCCCCGCGAACGTCTACAACACGGCTGCCACCGTGGCCGCGACACATCCCACCGCCGGCAGGACGGGCGCACCGCATGTCCTCGACTACGCGGTCACTCCCGTGAACAACGGTGTCGACGTTTTCGGGTCGGCGCTGCTTGACGACTACATCGACTCCGACCACTACCCCGTATGGCACTATCTCACCAATTTGCCGGATGATTCCCCGGCGCCGTCGAATGTGCCGCCGCTCCCCCAGAACAACGTCGTCGTGATGAGCGCTCACACCGTCAACGTCGCAGGATTCGCCAGCGCCGGCAGCAACGTCATCGGTGACGTCAAGTTCGATTACAAAAACCCGGCATCGAACTTGCTGTTCGATCTGAAGAAGTCCTCCGAACACCCTGGCTATCTCAATCTGCTCTCCAAGGACCCGAAATTCTACAACTACTATCTGGGGCAAGAAGGCAGTAAGCCGGACGGCAAGATAGTGCTTTGGAAAACCCCGGCGCTGGATCAGCTCTGGAAGCCCCGCTATCAGGGGGATGGCACCTGGAGCCTGGAGAACTACGCGACCAAGCAGTACCTCACCGCCGACCTCAAGGGTGGCGCGCTCTTCGCTCACGACGAGGACGACCAGGCGCCCAGCCAGCGCTGGTTCCTGCAGGACGTCGAGGATTTGAGCGCCCGCCGCGAGGTCCACCTGAAGTCCAAGGACGGACTGCCCTGGATCCTCAACGCCTGGAACGACGCGATCAACGAGTTCCCGGTGGTCCTGGACGAGGACGACGACGCGCCCGAGGAGCGGTTCACCACGATCCCCGCGGGACGGACCGGTTCGGACGAGTGCTTCTATCTGGCCAACGACGGGCGGTACGTGGCGTCGACCAACGACACGGGAGTGCCCGCCGACGGCAACCAGGTGACGATGAGCGAATTCGTGCCCCACGCCGACGGCTTCCTCTGGTGCCTGCGGCCCGCCCAGTACGGAGTGCTGCTGGCCAATCACACGGGCCCGGCGGAGAGGGACGAGCCCATCTACCTCACGGGGGGCGCGTTGCACGGCAGGGTGACCGTCAGGAATCGAGCGGACTACGCGGCTGACGTATGGGACTTCAGTCCGGTCACCGAGTGATCCCCGCCACGTCACCGAGTGCCTGACGCGGCCCGGTGGGCTCCGTGCCCGGCCGGCCGAGGACCGGGCACGGAGTCATCCACGCCGTCCATCGGCCGCAGCGCCCGGGTCCACCGGGCGCTGCGGCCGATGGACGGCGTCGCGGTGCGTGACCGGGAGGCGGGCACTTCCTGCCGCAGCACCATGAAGACCCGGGAGACGACTGACATGGCGAGAGGGGCTTCGCACAGCCCGGACGGCGGGTCAGCGGCATGCCCGCTCATCCGGATGCGTGTCGCGGCGGCGCGGCGCATGCTGTGGATGTGGATGAGGAAACGGTGCAGGTGTGACAAGTCCTCCTGAACACCGTCCGGACCCTTCAAACGTGATCCCCTATGACGACACCGCTGATCTGGTATCCGGGCTACGGCCCGGGAAACTTGACCTACGTACTTGTTCCAGCGAGAGGTGACCGGAGGGTTCCCATGCCTTTTTCGCAGCCTACACAGGGCTTCCCGGAACTATTACGAACGCTCGGGCAGTACGGGCAATGGGACGCCCGTTGTGCTCGTACACGGCAACGAAGGCGTCGTCGTACTCATCGACGACCTGAGCATCAGTGACGCGGTGCTGTGCGGGTACGACGTCGGCAGCTTCACCGAGCAGACCATCGCGGTGAAGCGCCCGGACCTGGCGCACTCCCTGGTCATCGCGGCGCCGACCCAGGGCGTCGGACGGCAAAGCACATCCGCAAACATGTGCGAGAAGCCGCGAAATAATCCGAACAGACCAGGACGGGTGGACCTGGTTCACCTCCCGCGGAGGGCTGCTTCGCCACTGGTGGCCCAGCTGCTGAGGATGCGCAGGGATTCGGCTGTGGTGGTGTCCGGTTGCGGGAGGTAGACGCACAGGGTCTGGTTGTCGTCGCCGGGCGGTTGCAGTGACTCGTAGGAGAAGTGGAGGTCACCGACGAGCGGGTGGCGGTGGTGCAGGGTGCCGTGGCTGCGGCGCAGGACGCGGTGGTCGTTCCACCAGGTGCTGAACTCGGGTGAGTTGAGTGTCAGTTCGCCGATCAGGTCGGCCAGCCGGCGGTCCTGGGGGCAGCGGCCCGCCTCCAGCCGGAGCATGGCCACGGTCTCGGCGGCGATCTGTTCCCAGTCGACGGTGCGTTCGCGGGCCTGGGGGTCGAGGAGGTAGTAGCGGGCCAGGTTGCGGCGCTGGACGGGCAGTGCCTCGAAGTCGGTGAGGACGGCGCGGGCCAGCGGGTTGGAGGCGAGGACGTCGGTCCGCCGGCCGATGACGAAGGCGGGTACCGCGTCCAGGGTCTGGAGCATCAGGTGCAGGCCCTGGCGGACTCGCTGCGGGTTGACCGGTGCGCGTCGTGCGCCCGGGCGGGCGAGGAGGTTGGTGAGGTGTTCGCGTTCGGCGGCGTCCAGGCGCAGGGCGCGGGCCAGGGCGTCCACCACCTCGGGCGAGGGGTGTGCGGCCCGGCCCTGTTCCAGCCGGGTGTAGTACTCGGTGCTCACGCCCGCGAGGCGAGCTGCCTCCTCGCGGCGCAGGCCGGGCACGCGTCGGACGCGCCCGTCGGGGGGCAGTCCCGCCGACTCGGGGCTGACCCGCGCACGGCGGGTGCGCAGGAAGGCGGCGATCTCGCTGCTGCGGTCCATGCCTTCCAGTTTCGCCTGCCGGCACGCTGCCCGCGCCACGCTGGGTGGTCCTGTCAGTACCTGTTTTGCCAGGGCCACCTGCGGGGCGTGCGGGCCGGTCGCGCGGTGGTGTGCTTGGAGGGCGGGGACCGCGACGGCGGACGTCCGGGACCCCTGCCTCTGTCCACAGTTCCGAATCTTCCGGAAGGTGTCATCCCATGACCACCGAGACCTCTGCCACGGCCTCCACCAGGCCCCTGGACGGCCGGGTGGCCGTCATCACCGGCGCGTCCAGCGGCATCGGCGAGGCGTCGGCCGAACACCTGGCGTCGCTGGGCGCGAAGGTCGCCGTGCTGGCCCGGCGCGCGGAGCGGCTGGACGACCTGGTCGCGCGCATCGCCAAGGACGGCGGCACCGCGCTGGCGATCGCCGTCGACGTGACCGACCCCGCCGCGGTGCAGGCCGCGGCCGACCGCGTCCAGGCCGAGCTGGGCGGCGCGGACCTGCTGCTGAACAACGCCGGCGTCATGCTGCCCGGTCCCGTCGAGGAACTGCGCGCCGACCAGTGGCAGCGCCAGATCGACCTGAACATCTCCGGGCTGATGAACGTCATCGGCGCGTTCACCCCGCAGCTGGTGCGCGCCGCCGAGGAGCGCGGTGTCGCCGACCTGATCAACACCTCCTCCAGCGCCGCGCAGAACCTCTACCCGACCTTCGCGGTCTACGCCGGCACCAAGGCGTTCGTCTCGCACCTGTCCAAGCACCTGCGCATCGAGCTGGGCCCGAAGAAGGTCCGGGTCTCCGCGATCGAGCCCGGCATCGTGGGCACGGAACTGCAGGACCACGTCACCGACACCGGCGCCCGCGAATGGCTGGAAGGCTCCAAGGAGACCATCGACTGGCTCCAGTCGATCGACATCGCGCAGACCGTCGGCTTCATCGCCTCCCTGCCCCTGCGCGTCAACCTCCCCCAGGTCTTCATCATGCCCACCGCCCAGCCCAGCTGACACCGGGGCCGGCCTGGCCCGGACAGATGTCGACGCCCGCCCATGTCGGGCGAACAGGGTGTGAGCAGCCCTGTCCGGCATGGGACGGCCGACCGGAAAGCGGGAACGCGGTTCGCGCCGTTCACGCGTACCCCTCCGGCACGGACGCTCCGCCGGCACGGACGCTCCGCCGACACGCACCCGACGCCGCACCCTCCGGCCCCTCGAACGGCGCTCCTCAAGAGGGTGGGAGTGGTCACGGTGTCCCGCGAACAGCAATGACACGTAGCACCCATGAGAGGGCAACCAGGCCGGAAGACATCGGCCGGAACCTGCTCTCGACAGGCAGCCGGAGTGCCCCTTCCCTCGGGCACCGTCTGAAATGGAGCATGACTGATGCGCGCAGTCCTCATGTACGGCGCCGGTGACGTCCGCGTCGAGAACGTCCCCGATCCCGTCATCAAGCACCCGACCGACGCCCTGGTCCGGATCACCGCGTCGTGCGTCTGCGGCACGGACCTGTGGCCCTACGCCTCGATGAAGCCCGAGGACGGTCCGGCCCGGATGGGGCACGAATTCCTCGGCATCGTCGAAGACACCGGCTCGGAGGTGACCACCGTCAAGCGCGGCGACCTGGTCGTCTCCGCGTGGGCCGTCTCCGACAACACCTGTGAGTTCTGCCGTGAGGGCCTGCACACGTCCTGTGTCCACCCGGAGGCGAACTTCTGGGACTTCGTGCCGGATGAGGGCGGCCAGTCCGAGGCCATCCGCGTGCCTCTGGCCGACGGCACCCTCGTCAAGCTCCCCGTCGCCCAGGACTCGGCCCTCATCCCCTCCCTGCTGACACTCGCCGACGTCCTCGGCACCGGCTACCACGCCGCCGTGGCAGGCGGAGTCAACGAGCGCACCCGCGTCACCGTGATCGGCGACGGGGCTGTCGGCCTGCTGGCGGTCCTGTCCGCCAAGCGGCTGGGCGCTGAACAGATCATCCTCATGGGCCGCCATGAGGCGCGTACCGGCCTGGGACGTGAGTTCGGCGCGACCGACGTCGTCTCCGCCCGCGGCGAAGCAGGCATCGAAGCGGTTCGCGAGCTCACCGGTGGGCACGGCACGCACGTGGTCCTGGAAGCCGTCGGCACCAAGGCCGCCTACGAGCAGGCCCTCGGCATCGTCCGACCGGGCGGGATCATCAGCCGGGTCGGCGCCCCCCAGTACGAGGAAGCGCCCATCGGCTTCGGCAGCCTCTTCCGTCACAACATCCGCCTGGCAGGCGGCCCCGCACCGGCCCGGGCCTACATGGAGGAACTGATGCCGGACATCCTGAACGGCACGATCGAGCCCGGGAAGGTCCTCGACGCCACCACCGACCTCGACGGTGTCCCGGCCGGCTACCAGGACATGGCCGACCGCAAGAGCCTGAAGGTGCTCATCAAGCCCTGACCCCTGGCACAGGTGGGGGGTGCCGCCGCGAGCCGCACCCCCCACGCACACGCTCCCGCGCGCGGACGGCTCCCGCGCAGGCGCGCCTCGCGGCAGCGGAGCCAACGCAGAGGGGGACGACCGGCAGCCCCTCACGTTGCTCCCACGGCGCCGCTCACCTCGCTGACACAGCCGACCCTCCCGCGGACGCTTCTCACGCCCCCCCCCGGGGCCTTCGCCACGCCGGCGTGGATCCGACCGGTCCACCGCACCGACGGCGACGGTCCCCGCGGCCCCGTGCGTGGATCACCACCTGACCCGCCGCCGGCACGACACAACCCGAACCGCTGGACACAACGTGAAGAAGATCGGATTTCTCTCCTTCGGCCACTGGTCGCCCAACCAGCATTCCCTTGCCCGGTCGGCCTCGGACGTCCTGCTCCAGTCCATCGACCTGGCCGTCGCCGCCGAGGAGATCGGCGTGGACGGCGCGTACTTCCGAGTGCACCACTTCGCCCGGCAGGCAGCCAGCCCGTTCCCGTTGCTCGCGGCGATCGGTGCGCGGACCTCGAAGATCGAGATCGGCACCGGCGTGATCGACATGCGCTACGAGAACCCGCTTTACATGGCCGAGGACGCGGGCGCCGCCGACCTCATCTCGGGTGGCCGGCTGCAGCTGGGCGTCAGCCGCGGGTCACCGGAGCAGGTGATCGACGGTTGGCGCTACTTCGGCTACAACCCCGCGCCGGGCGAGACCGACGCCGACATGGCTCGCCACCACACCGAGGCCTTCCTCAAGGTGCTCGACGGCGAGGGTTTCGCCCGGCCCAACCCGCGGCCGATGTTTCCCAACCCGCCCGGACTGCTGCGCATAGAACCGCACTCCGAGGGACTGCGCGACCGGATCTGGTGGGGCTCCGCGTCGAACGCCACCGCCGTCTGGGCCGCCGAGCTGGGGCTGAACCTGCAGAGTTCGACGCTGAAGGAGGACGAGACGGGCGAACCACTGCACGTGCAGCAGCGCAAGCAGATCGAGGCGTACCACGAGGCGTACCGGAAGGCCGGCCACACCCGAACGCCGCGTGTCTCGGTCGCCCGCAGCATCTTCGCCCTGACCAGCGACCTCGACCGCGCCTACTTCGGCCACGACCGCAACTCCCGCGACCAGGTCGGCACGCACGACAACGTCACCCAGTCCGTCTTCGGGCGGTCCTACGCCGCGGAGCCCGACAGACTGGTGAAGCTGCTGCGGGACGACGAGGCCATCCAGGCCGCGGACACCCTGCTGCTGACCATCCCGAACCAGCTCGGAGTCGACTACAACGTTCATGTGCTGGAGAGCATCCTCACGCACGTGGCACCGGAACTCGGCTGGCGCTGACCGCATCTCCGGTACCCTCAGCCGTCGTCCGGTGGAACTCAGGACATTCCAAGCCTTGAAGGATGAGGTCATGGCCTACGAAATAGAGAAGTCAAACGCCGAGTGGCGTGAGGAGCTCACCCCGGAGGAATACCGGGTGCTGCGGGGTGGTGCGGACGAAATGGCCTTCACGGGAGAGTACACCGACACCAAAGAAGAGGGCGTGTACTCGTGCAGGGCCTGCGGTGCGGATCTTTTCACTTCCGATGAGAAATTCGATTCGCGCTGTGGCTGGCCTGCGTTCTACGACCCCAAGGACCTCGATTCGGTCGAAGTGCAGCAGGACGGGTCCTCCTATCCGGTGGTTCGGTGTGCTCGCTGCGGATCGTATCTTGGGGAATTGTTCGAGGGCGAGGGATTCGCGACGCCGACGGACAAGCGTTACTGCATAAACAGTCTCGCCCTGCGGCTGAAGTCTGCCGAATCCGAATGATGCTGTCCGGCTGCCCCCGGCGGAGGTGGCGGACTCGGTCGTGCGCCCCGGCTGCCGGGGCGGCCCGACGCCGTCGGCACGGCAGCGCCCTCAGCTCGACGAGCCGGGGCGTCGGCGCTTGTGCCGGTTGACGGCGTCCGCGCGGCACTGGTCCGGCCATGACGGCACGTACTCCTACGGCGCACACCACAGGGGGCGGCCTCGCAGACTCCCGGCCCCGGGCCAGGAAGTGTCGTCGCGGCACAATCCGCGGCGCGGGAACGACGGGACGCCTGGCATGATCAATCGGGTCGACGTGATGTCAGGCAGGAGCCGCCGATGGATGAGACCCAGCCATTACCCAGCGCACGTGTATCCGCCTGCGCGGCCGTAGGAGCACAGCTCTCGTTGCTCAGCGACCGCCGGCTCGGCGATGCGGTGGCTGCCGCGCCGGCACTGGGTTCGGGCATCGGCGGCAGACGGGGTGAGATGGAGGTCGCGGGGACACCTGTCTTCTTCAAACGAATCCCGCTGACGGACATCGAGTTGCGGCCGGAGCACGTCCGCTCGACCGCCAACCTGTTCGATCTCCCTCTCCACTACCAGTACGGGGTGGGGTCGGCAGGGTTCGGGGCCTGGCGCGAACTGGCCGCACACGTCATGACCACCGCGTGGGTGCTGAGCGGCGAATTCGCCGGGTTCCCGCTCATGTACCACTGGCGAGTTCTGCCGGACCGGCCTCCTGCCGACTTCGCCGACGAGTTCGGAGGCGTCGAGGGGGCCGTCGCGCGGTGGGAGGGATCGCCTGCCGTACGCCGCCGGCTGGAAGCCATCGGCCGGTCCACCGCCAGCCTGGTGCTCTTCCTGGAGCACGTGCCTCAGACACTCGCCGCCTGGCTCGGCGCCGCCGGTGCGGTGGCTGACACCAGGCCGGGAGGCGACTCAGGCGACTCCTCCTATCTGTGGGTGGAGAAGGCGCTGCTGGACGGGACCGAGTTCATGAGCTCCCGGGGAATGGTGCACTTCGACGCACACTTCGCCAACCTGCTGACCGACGGGCAACAGGTGTACTTCGCGGACTTCGGGCTCGCTCTCAGCCGCGACTTCGAACTCTCGGCTGCGGAGGCCGCCTTCCTCCGCGACCACCTCGTCTACGACCGCTGCTACGCACCGTGGCACCTGCTGCGCCACCACCTGCCCGAGGCCGTGCGCGGTGACACGGAACTCGGGACTTTCCTGCGCCGGTGGATCGCGGGCCGCCGCCCCGACGGCGTCCCTCCCGGAATCTCGGCGATCATCGATCGCCATGCCCCGCATGCCGTCGTCATGGACGACTTCGCCCGTCGTCTCGTCACGGAAAGCAAGCGCACCCCGTTCCCCGCAGCCGAGGTTCGGCAGGCCCTGGCCGGCGCGTCAGCACCGCGGTGAGTGGGGAACGACTGCGGCCACATGAGGGCTCGTGAGGGGATGTCCGAGGGGATGTCGCGGTGTCGCCGATCGGTCGCGGCCGGCCGGCAGGCGCGGCAGAAGGCGCCCTGCGTGGCCGGTGCGGCGACCGGACGGCACGTCCGCGCGAGCAACCACCGCACCGGCGCGCCACTCCCGACCGGGGCCTGGACTCCCGGCCGGGACCTACCTGGCCTTCAAGATCACCGCAGTACCCGGCCCCACGCACCCGCGCAGCGCACACAACCGGCCGGAACCAAGCGCTTTCCTGTCATGTTTCGGACAAGATCCGACGCCGGTCGGCGCCACGGACGGCACCGGACGCACGCCCGGCCGGGTGACGCGGAGAGAGCGGAGCGACACGGGAGACTCCCGCGCCCACGCGTCGATCGCCTCCCCTGCCTGCGGGAACGGCACTCGGTCCACCGCCTCCCGGCCGGCCGGAGCGGGACGCCGCACATCGCCCGCAGCACACCGCGAAACATCACCGCAATGTTTCACCAAGATCTTCCCACCGCCTCCGATGGCAGAATATCGGCGACCATTGAAGACGCCCCTGACCACCGCGTTGACGCGGCCTGGACCCGCATTTAGTCTTGCCCCTCGTGCGGCCGGCAGGTAGCTGAAGGAATCGGTCTTATCGCGTCCGGAGGGGCGGTCAGTATGCCCGCAATCTCGTCGCCGACGTCCCCGACTCTCGTTCATATACTCCGGGACAGAGCATTAGAAATGCCCGACGCCACGGCGTACGTATTCCTTGCCGACGGCGAGGACGACGAACGGCGGATCAGCTACCGGGAGCTGTACGCCGCGGCCGCCGACGTGGCCGACGCCCTGGGCGCGCGCCACGGGCGCGGCGAACGGGCGCTCCTCCTCTTCGCCCCGGGCCTCGACTACGTCACCGCGTTCTTCGGATGCCTGCTCGCGGGTGTCGTGGCCGTGCCGGCGTACCCGCCGCAGGACGCCCGCAGCCTCGGCCGGCTGGACGCCATCATCGCCGACGCGGGCGCGGGCATCGCCCTGACCACGAAGGACCTGCTGCCGATCGCCCGGTCGGCGCTGGACGCACCACTGGAGTGGCTCGCGACCGACGCCCTGGCGGGCGGCGCGCCGCAGGCGGGCGGGCCACCCGGCGCCCGGCCGGTCGTCACGGCCCCCGAGGACCTCGCCTTCCTCCAGTACACCTCCGGTTCGACACGGCTTCCGCGTGGCGTCATGCTGTCGCACGCGAACCTCATCCACAATCTGGAGGCCATCTACCGGGCTTTTGCCGGGTCCGGTCACGACGTCATGGTGAGCTGGCTCCCCCCGTATCACGACATGGGCCTTATCGGTGCCATCCTGGAACCGCTCTACGGCGGATTCCCGGGCATTCTGATGGCTCCCCTGCATTTCCTGCAGAAACCCTATCGGTGGCTGAAAGCGATCTCCGTGCACCGGGGCACGATCAGCCCGTCCCCGAATTTCGGATACGAACTGTGCCTGCGGAAGATCGACGACGAACAACGGGCGTCACTCGATCTCTCGTCCTGGCGCGCTGCCGTGAACGGTGCGGAACCCGTACGCGTGGAGACGATCGAGCGGTTCACGGAGCGGTTCGCCCCGGCCGGCTTCGACGCCGGAGCCTTCCGTCCCAGTTACGGCCTGGCGGAGGCCACCCTGCTGGTGACCGCCGACCCGGTCGGCGAGAGCGTGCGCCGCTTCCCGGTCGAGGGCGTGTCCCGGATCGCGTGCGGGACCGCCCGCGGCGACCAGTCCGTCGTCGTGGTGGACACCGCCACCCTCGCGCCGGCCGAGCCGGGGCGGGTCGGCGAGATCTGGGTGTCGGGACCGAGTGTTTCGGCGGGCTACTGGGGCCGTCCCACCGAGAGCGAGGCCCTGTTCGGCGCGACGCTCCCGGACGGCCGGGGCCCGTACCTGCGCACCGGGGACCTCGGGGCCCTGGACGAGGAGGGCGCGCTCGCCGTCACCGGCCGGCTGAAGGACCTGCTCATCCTGCGGGGCCGCAACGTGTACCCGCACGACGTGGAGGGCGCCGCCGAGCGCAGCCACCCCGCCCTGCGGCCCGGATGCGGCGCGGCGTTCACCGTTCCCGTGGACGCGGAGGAGCGGCTGGTCCTGGTGTTCGAGGTCGTGGACGGCGCGGACGCGGAAGCCGTCGCGCTCGCCGTCCGCCGGGCGGTGCGCGAGGAGTGCGAGGCCGACCTCCACGAACTCGTGCTCATCCCGCCCCGCACCATCCCCAAGACCTCCAGCGGCAAGATCCAGCGCCGCGCGACGCGCGAGGCGTACCTGTCCGGGGACCTGTCGCCGGTCGGCGGCTGGCGTCCCGAGGGCACGGCGGTGTCCGGCGAGCGCACCGCCGTCCCCGCGCGCACCCCGCTGGAGGCGCTGATCGCGGACATCTGGGCCGAGCTGCTCGGACGGGACGAGGTGGGCGTGCACGACGACTTCTTCGCCTCAGGGGCGCAGTCCCTCCTCCTGTCCCAGCTCGCCGTCCGCATCGAGGCGGAGCTGCCGGTACGGGTCACGACGGGCGACCTCTTCCAGGCCTCGACCGTCGCGAAGCTGGCCGCCCTGCTGGAGAGCAGACCGCTCACCGTGGACGACGAGCAGGTCGCCGGTCTGATCGCCCGGAGCGACAACGGCTGAACAGCGCGAGCACCGACCTCTTGGACCGAAGTCTCACCGTTCCCGACGCACGCTGATCCCAGCAGGGGGGCCCATGGATACGACGGACGTGGTGGAAACGCTGGACAACCTGGTCGCCGACGCCACCGACCACCACTACAGCCCCTACACACGGTTCGACTGGGTGGACGAACTCGCCGAGGAGCAGTGGTGGATGACGCCCGACCTGCTCACGGTGGCCGGCACCCGGCACGCACGGGAGCTGGACGAGAAGCAGCTCATGCGGCTGAGCAAGTGGGAGAGCATCAACTTCTTCAGCCTCAACATCCACGGCATACGCGAGCTGCTCATCGAGGTGACCCGGCGGATCCACACCCGGGGCTTCGAGCTGCCGTCCGAGTTCTTCCACCGCTTCCTGGGCGAGGAGAACGGGCACATGTGGTTCTTCGCCCAGTTCTGCCTGCGCTACGGCGGCAAGATCTACCCTGACAAGTCGCTTCCGGTCGCGACGCCGGAGGAGGACGCCGCCGTCGCCAACTTCCTGGTCTTCGCCCGCATCCTGATCTTCGAGGAGCTGGTCGACCACTTCAACATCAGGATGGGCCGCGACACCACCCTGCACCCCCTGATCAGAGAGGTGAACCAGGTCCACCACGACGACGAGTGGCGGCACATCATCATGGGCCGCAAGCTCGTGGGCCTGCTGTACGAACCCCTGCGGGAGCGCGGCGACCAGGAGCTGCGCGAGCGTCTCGACGTCTACCTGCGGCGCTACATCACCGCGAGCGTGCAGTCCCTCTACAACCCCGCCGTGTACCGGGACGCCGGCGTCCCCGAGGCCTTCGCCTTCCGTGAGGAACTGCTGCGGGACCCGGCACGCGCCGCCTACCACGAGACGTTCTTCAAGCGCATCACCCGGTTCCTGGTGAGCCAGGACATCATCACCGCCTCCCCGTTCCAGGAGGCCGCGGCCTGATGGCGACGGACGTGATCGAGCAGGTACGGGCGTGGCTGCTGGCGCGCAACCCGGAGGTCACCGGGATCGGCTGGGACGAGGACCTCATCGACAGCCGGCTCATCGACTCCCTCGACTTCCCCCACCTGCTGCTCCTGCTGGAGGAGCTGGCGGGCCGGGAGCTGGAGCTGACCCCGGAGAACGTCGTCGGGTTCCGCACGCTGCGCGGCATACGCGACACGGTCCTGGCGGACGCCACCGGCGCCGGCGCGGTGAGCCATGAGTGATCTCTACACGGAACGCGGCGGGCTCGTCGCCCTCGGCCCGGAACTCGTCCGCCTCATGGACCTGCTGGACGAGCGCTTCCGGGACTGGGCCGAGGAGTGCGGCGCGACCCCGATGCTCTTCCCGGCGGTCATCGGCACGGCGGACCTGGCGTCCATCGACTACTTCGACAACTTCCCGCAACTGGCCCTGATGACGGCCCCGTTGAAGCTGCCGGCCCAAAAGGTGGAGGACGGCGCGGCACTGCCGCCCGAGCGTCTCGGCGCGAGCGCGTACGGGCTGGCCTCCGCGGCCTGCTACAACGTGTACCTGCACCACCGCTCCGCGACCCTCGCCGGACCCCGCCGCGTCACCACCGTCGCCAAGTGCTTCCGCAACGAGGACCACTACGACGGGCTGCGCCGGCTGCACGGGTTCACCATGCGGGAGATCGTGTGCCTGGGGTCCCGCGAGGCCGTGCTGGCGCACCTGGCCGCGTTCCGGCCGAAAGTGGTGGAGTTCGCGGCCCGGCTCGGGCTGGAGCTGGCCGTTCAGCCGGCCTCGGACCCGTTCTTCGAGAAGGGCGGCGGTCGGGCTCTGCTGGCGCAGCTGTTCCCGGTGAAGGAGGAGTTCGTGCACGGCGGCGATCTGGCCATCGGCTCGCTGAACTTCCACCGCAACTTCTTCGGGGAGCGCTGCGGCATCTCCCTGGCCGACGGCGGACCGGCCTTCACAGGATGCGTCGCCTTCGGTCTGGAGCGCTGGATCGCCGCCCTGCTGGAGACGCACGCGAACATCGACGACATCCTGGAACGGGTGGCGGGGGCGGGTTCGTGAGCGATCTCCTGGGACGCCTCGCCGAGTTGTCCGGGCCGGAGCGCGCCCGCTTGATGGCCCGGCTGCGGCAGCGCTCGGCCGGACCCGCCGCGCGGCCCGCCGAACCCGGCGCCGCCTCGGACGCGCAGCAACGGCTGTGGCTGCTCCAGCGCCTCGCCCCGGACAGCCCGGCCCACCACCTGTCCGCCGCGCTGCACCTGGAAGGGCCGCTCGACGCCGACGCGCTGCGCCGGGCGCTGACCGAGATCACGGCCCGGCACGAGTCGCTGCGCACGGCGTTCGAGGAGCGGGACGGCACACCGGTGCGGCAGGTCGCCGCGCCCCGGCCCGTCGACCTGCCCCTGGTCGACCTGGGCGACCTGGAGCCGCCGGAGCGGGAGCGCCGGGCGCGCCGGGCGCACGCCGAGAACGGCAAGCGTCCCTTCGCGCTCGACGAGGCGCCCCTGGCCCGCTTCACCCTCTACCGGTTCACGGCCGAGCGGCACGTGCTGACCGTCGTCGCGCACCACCTCGTCTGCGACGGCTGGTCGATGGGCGTCTTCACCGCCGAACTGACCGCGCTGTACGAGGCCTTCACCTCGGGGCGCCCCTCTCCCCTGCCGCCCCCGGCCGCCCTCCCGGCCGACGAGCGCCGGCCGGCCGGCGCCGAGCGCGACCGGTCGGTGGCGTACTGGCGCGGCGAGCTGTCCGGCGAGCTTCCGGTCCTCGAACTGCCCACCGACCGGCCGCGGCCGGCGCGGGAGACGATCGAGGGCGCCCGGCACGGCTTCCGCCTGTCCACCGGCCTGCACGAGGAACTGCGCGCCGCGGCCGGCCGTGACCGGTCCACCGTCTACGGCCTGCTGCTCGCGTCGTACGCCGTCACGCTGCACCGGATCACCGGCGCCCTGGACGTCGTCGTCGGCGCCCCCGTGGACGAGCGCAGGGGAGCGGGCGAACAGGCGCTGATCGGCTTCTTCGTGAACACGCTGCCGCTGCGGTTGCGGCTGCGGCCCGGGCAGACGTTCGCGGAGACGGCCCGTCAGGCCGGCGAGGCGGTCAGGGGCGCGCTGACGCACGACCTCCCGTTCGGTGACATCGTGCGGGAGACGAACCCACCCCGGCCGCCCGGGCGGACGGTGCTGCGGCAGACCGCGTTCTCGCTCCAGCCCGCCGTCACCGGCAGCCGGGGCGCCGGGCGGCTGACCGTCGCCCCGGCCGCCCCGGACGACTTCGACCTCGGCGTGTCCCCGCTCGACCTCAGCCTGCACCTGCGCGAGCAGGACGGCGAGCTGCTGGGCTGCCTCGAGTACCGCACCGACCTGTTCGACGCCGCCACCGTCGCCCGCTGGGCGGAGGGGTTCCAGGAGGCGGTCCGGCAGGCCGTGCGTTCGCCGGAGGCGGTCGCGGTGACGGGCGGGCCGGGGCCGGGGACGCAGCCGGCGGCCGAGCCGGTGACCAATCTGACGGACAGTCAGCTCGCATTGTGGTTCGGCAAGAAGACCGCCGCGGGCGTGCGGCTCTACTACGAGAACGTCACCGCCCTCTACACCATCGCCGCCCCGCTCGACCACGGACGCTTCCAGCGTGCCTTCCAGAAGCTGGTGGACCACAGCGACGCCCTGCGCAGCACCTTCCACGAGGTGGACGGCGTGCCCCTGCGGCGGGTCGCCGGGCCCGTCCCGGCGCCGGTGGACCTGGTGGACCTCTCGGCCGAAGCCGATCCCCGGCAGGCCGCCCTGCACTGGGCCCGGCGGCGCAGCGGGCAGGGGCTCGACCCGGAGCGGTGCGTCTTCGACTCCGCGCTGCTGAGGCTGAGCGACACGGCGTACGCGTGGTACCTCAACGTGGACCACCTGGTCTGCGACGCGTGGTCCATGTCGCTGTTCCTGCGCACCGTCTCCGCGTACTACGACCTGGACCGGCGCGGGAGTCTCGACGAGGCCGCGCCGCTGCCGCCGTTCCAGGCGTACGTCGACCACGAACGTTCGCTGCGCGGCTCGGAGCGCCGCGCCCGGGCCGAACGCCACTGGAACGAGACGCTGGCCGAGCCGGTGGAGCGGCTCGCCTTCTACGGCAGGGAGGACGACGTGGCGGGCACGACCCGCACCGCCCGGCTCACCCTGGACCTCGGCGCCGGACGCAGCGCCCGCATCGCCGAGTTCGCCCGGCAGGAGGGCCACGCCTCGCCCGCCGTCGCGTTCGCCACCGCGCTCTTCGCCTACCTGCGCCGGATCGGCGGCGGCGAACTGCTGCGCGTGGGAACCCCGTTCGCCAACCGCCCCGCCGAGTTCCGCGACACGGCGGGCCTGTTCATGAACGTGCTGCCGCTGCAACTGCGACTCGGCGACGACACCACGCTGCGCCACCTCGCCCGCGAGACGCAGCGCGCCTTCCTGCAAGCGGCCCGGTACCAGGACCACGTGCCCCGGCATCGCGGCGGCGCCCGTCTGTACGACGTGTACCTCAACTACCAGAACGCGGTCTTCGAGGGCTTCGGCGGCACGGCCGGCTTCGAGCTGCTCGACACCGGGCACTCCCCCGACCGGCTCACCCTCCAGGTCCGTGAGCTGCGCCGGGACGCCACCGCGCCGCCGCGCTTCGTGCTCGACTTCGACTTCAACACCGCCTGCTTCGACGAGGTGCAGCGGGAGCGCACCACCGGGCACTACCTGGCCCTGCTGGACGCCCTGCTGACCCGGCCCGACGACGCGCTGTCCGCCCCGCGGATGCTGTCGGACGAGGAGCTGAAGCAGCTCGACGCCTGGAACGACACGGCCCGCTCCTACGACCTCGGCATCCCGCTGCACGCGCACGTCCAGCGGCAGGCGCGCCGCACCCCCGACGCCACCGCGCTGGTCTACGAGGACCGCTCCCTGACGTACGCGGAGCTGGACGCCGCGGCCGGCCGGCTGGCCCGGCGGATCCGGCGGGCCGTCGGCGACGACCGCTTCGCGCCCGGTACGACGGTGGCCGTGCGCATGGAGCGCTCCCCGGAGCTGGTCGTCGGCCTGCTCGCCGTCCTCAAGGCGGGCGGGGCCTACCTGCCGCTCGACCCGGCCACCCCCGCGGAGCGCGAGGCGTTCATGCTCGCCGACGCCGGCGTCGAACTGGTCCTCGTCACCGGGTCGCCGGACGCCCTCCCGGACGGCGTACCGGTCCTGAGGGTCGACCTGGCCGAACCGCCGGAGCCACGGGAGACGGCCCCGGAGGTGGTGGTGGCGCCCGACCAACTGGCCTACCTCATCTACACGTCGGGGTCCACGGGCACGCCGAAGTGCGTCATGCTCACCCACCGGGGCATCTGCAACCGCCTGCTGTGGATGCAGGAGGAGTACGGCCTCACCTCGGCCGACGCGGTGCTGCAGAAGACGCCCTTCACCTTCGACGTGTCCGTGTGGGAGTTCTTCTGGCCGCTGATGACCGGGGCCCGGCTCGTCGTGGCCCGGCCCGGCGGTCACCGCGACCCGGGCTACCTGGCCGAGGTGATCCGCCGTACGTCGGTGACGACCGTGCACTTCGTCCCGTCGATGCTGCGCGTCTTCCTCGCCGACCCGGCGGCCGCCGGCTGCGGTTCGCTGCGCCGCGTGATCGCCAGCGGTGAGGCCCTGCCGCCCGACCTCGTCGGCCGGTTCTTCGAGGTGTTCCCGCCGCCCGCCGTCGAGCTGCACAACCTGTACGGCCCCACGGAGGCGTCCGTCGACGTCTCGGCGTGGCCGTGCGGACCCGAGGACGCGGCCGGCCCCGTGCCCATCGGGCGTCCGGTCGCCAACACCACCCTGGACGTGCTGGACGACCGGCTGACCCCGCTCCCGCCCGGCCTCGTGGGAGAGCTGCACATCGGCGGGGTGCAGCTCGCGGCCGGGTACCGGGGCCGCGACGCGCTCACCGCCGAGCGCTTCGTGCCCGATCCGCGCCGGCCCGGCGGACGGCTGTACCGGACCGGCGACCTGGTGCGGCAACGGCCCGACGGCGCCCTGGAGTTCATCGGACGCGCCGACGGCCAGGTGAAACTGCGCGGCTTCCGCGTCGAACTCGGCGAGATCGAGGCGCGGCTGGCGGCCCACCCGTCCGTGCAGGCCGCAGCGGTGCGGCTGCTGGACGACCGGCTGGTGGGGTATGTCGTCCCGGCTGCCGGAGCCGAACCGCCCGGACCGCGGGAACTGCGGGCCTTCCTGGAACGGTCCCTGCCGGACTACATGGTGCCGCCGGTCCTCGTGCCGCTGACCGCCCTGCCCGTCACCGCCAACGGCAAGCTCGACCGCGCGGCCCTGCCCGCGCCCGACCCGGCCGCCGCCACCGCCCCGGCCCGCGTGGCGCGCACCGCGCTCCAGCGCACGGTCGCCGGCCTGTGGGCCGGGCTGCTCGGACGGGACGCGGACGCCATCGGACCGGACGACGACTTCTTCGCGCTGGGCGGCCACTCGCTCCTCGCGGCGCGCCTGATGGCGGTGGTGGCCCGCCGCTTCGGGGTGCGGCTGCCCCTCACCGCCCTGTTCGAAGCGCCCACGGTGGCCCGGTTCGCCGAACTGGTCTCGGCGGGTTCCGAGCACTCGCTGCTCGTGTCCCTGCGGGCGCCGGTCACGCCCGCGCCGCTGTTCCTGCTGCATCCGGCGGGCGGGGACGTGATGGCGTACCGGCACCTCGTGACGCTGCTGCCGCCGGGCCGCGAGGTGCTGGCCGTCCGGTCGCCCGCCCTGACCGGCGGGGCCGAGGCGGCGACCCTGGCGGAGATGGCCGCCCAGTACGTGGACGTGATCCGGGAACGCCGGCCGACCGGGCCGTACCACCTCGCGGGCTGGTCGATGGGCGGCGCCCTGGCGGTCGAGGTGGCGGCCCGGCTGGAGGCGGCGGGCGAGCGCGTCGCGCTGGTCGCCCTGCTGGACTCCTCCGTGCCCGGTGCGGGCGAACCCGACCCGCTGCTCGCGCCCGCCGTCGCCCTGGCCGGCTCACTGCCCGGACTCGACGTCACCGCCGAGGACACCGCGGCGCTGCGTGACCGGCTGCGCGGGCTGCCGCTGACGGAGCGCCTGAAGCTGCTGACCACCTGGGCGGAGGAGCGCGGCTCCCGGGTGCTGCCGTCCGAGGCCCTGCTCCGGCAGGCGGAACTGGCCGAGCTGCACGAGCGGTTGGTGCTCGCGCACCGGCCGTCGGTCGTCGACGCCCCGCTGACGCTGTGGTGGGCCCGCGACCGGCTCCGCGAGCACCGCGCCTCCTGGGCGCGGCAGACCCGGGGCGGTGTCCGCGAGGAGGCCACGCTCCCCGGGAACCACTTCACCCTGCTCCGCCCGCCCCACGTCGCCCAGGTCGCGCGGCGGCTGGCGGCGGCCCTGGACACCTGCGAGCGAACCGTCCTCGCAGAACGACAAGGAAGTGAACATCTGTGACCTCTGCGAAAGCCAATCAGGGGACCGCCTCACCGGATTCGCCGCAGTCTCCGGCCCCGTCCCCGGGCACTCCGCCGCTCGCGGTCGCGGCCGGGCTGCTCACCGTCTTCCTGTGGGCTTCCGCGTTCATCGGCATCCGCGCGGCCGGCAAGGACCTCGATCCGGGCGCGCTGACCCTGGCGCGGCTGTTCATCGGCGCGGTGCTGCTGGGCGTGGTCGTCCTGGTCCGCAGGGTCCCGTTGCCGCCGCGCTCCGACCTGCCGCGCCTGGTGCTGTGCGGTCTGCTGTGGTTCGGTGTGTACAACGTGGCGCTGAACGCCGCCGAGCAGCGCATCGACGCGGGCACCACATCCATGATCATCAGTCTGGGGCCGGTGCTGATCGCCGTCCTGGCCGGGTCGCTGCTCAAGGAGGGCTTCCCGCGTCCGCTGGTCGTCGGCGGCGGCGTCGCCCTCGCCGGTGTCCTGCTGATCGGCCTCGCCACCTCCAGCAAGGGGCTGGAGGCCGGGACGGGCAGTGCGCTGGCGCTGCTGGCCGCCGCCGCGTACGCGGGCGGCGTCGTCACCGAGAAGCCGCTGCTCGGCAACAGTTCGGCCCTGGTGATCACCTGGCTGGCCTGTGTCGTCGGCGCGGTGCTCTGCCTGCCGTTCCTGCCCCAGCTGATGGACAACCTGTCGCACGCGAGCGGCAAGGCGATCGGCTGGACGGTGTACCTGGGCGTCTTCCCGACCTCGGTCGCCTTCACGACCTGGGGGTACGCGCTGGCCCGCTCCACCGCGGGGAAGATGGGCGCGCTGACCTACCTGTCCCCGCCGATCGCGGTGACCCTGGCCTGGCTGATCCTCGACGAGACGCCTCCGTGGCTCGCGGTGGTCGGCGGCGCGCTGTCCCTCGCCGGTGTCGTCTACAGCCAGCGCAAGAGGTGAGGGGCCGGTGACGGCGGCCGTGACCGTCGCCGTCGCGGACACGGACCGGCTCCTGGCCCTGCCCGGTGCGGACGCGTCGCTCCTGACGGCCGCGGAGCGGCGGCGCCTGGCCGCCGCCCGCACCGCGCGGGCCCGGGCCGACTTCCTCGCCGCGCACGTCCTGGCCCGGATGTGCGTGGCACGGCGGACCGGCGGCGCGGCCCGGGACGTCGCGCTGGACCAGCGGTGCCCGCTCTGCGCGGGCCCGCACGGCCGGCCGCGGGTCACGGGCGCGCGGTGCGGGGTCAGCCTGTCGTACGCGGACGGGGTGGTGGCGGCCGCGGCGGCCGATCACCCCGTCGGCATCGACGTCGAGCGGCTGCCCGGGCCGGCCACCCGGTCCGGCGGGCCCGGCCTGCGCGGCTTCGACTCGTTCCTGACCCGCGGCGAGATCGACCGGATCCGCGGGTCGCCCGCCCCGCACCGCGCGTTCCTGCGGACCTGGGTACGAAAGGAGGCACTGGTCAAGCTCACCGCGCGGGGCCTGCCCGCGATGGCGGACGTGGACCTCGCGCGCCTGCCGCTCGTCCCCACGGGCCGGGACCGGCCGTTCCGGCTCGGCCGCCGACTCCTGTACGACCTGCCCGGCGTGCCGCCCGACGTGGTCGGCGCGGTCGCCGTCACCGCCCCGGACGCCTCGGCCGGCCGGGGTTCCACAGCCGCCTCCGGCATGCAGTCGCTCACCACAGACGACCTGATCGACACCCTCTCATTCCAGGGAGAAGCATCATGACCGAGGTACAGACCCAGCCCGAGAGCGTCGTCCCGGACGCCCTGACCACCGTGCTGCTCGGACACAACGCCTTCCAGTTCACCCGCGCCGGTGTCGAACTCGGCCTCTTCGACCTGCTGGAGCGCGACCCCGGTACGCCGCGCGAGCGGATCGGCACCGAACTGGGCCTCGCCGAGCGGTCGTTGGACATCCTGCTGCTCGGCGTCACCTCGCTGCGGCTGGTGGAGCGCACCGAGGAGGGGTACCGCAACTCGAAGTCGATCTCGGACCTGTTCACGGGCGGCCACTGGGAACTCGTCAAGGCGGTCGTCGGGTTCGAGGCGTACGTCACCTACCCGGGTCTCGTCGACTTCACCGAGTCCCTGCGGGCCAACAGCAACATCGGCCTGCGCCGCTACCCGGGCGACGGCGCGACCGTCTACCACCGGCTCAGCGAGGACCCCGAACTGCTCAAGGTCTTCTACCACTTCATGGGCACCTGGTCGGCCGTCGCCAGCAAGCACCTGATCAAGTACGGCGACTTCAGCGCCTCCCGGCGCGTCCTCGACGTCGGCGGCGGCGACGCGACGATGGCGATGGCGGTGGCCCGGGCCCACCCGGACATCGAGGTGACGGTCCTGGAGATCCCGAAGGTGGTCGACCTGGCCCGCAAGCGGGTGGAGGAGGCGGGGCTCGGCGACCGCGTCAAGGTGATCGAGGGCGACATCTTCGCGGGCGACTACCCCGAGGGGCACGACACCGTGATGTTCGTGCACCAGCTTCAGATCTGGCCGCAGGACCGCATCCGCGTGCTCCTGGGCCACGCCCACGCGGTGCTGCCGGACGGCGGCCGGGTGATGATCCTGAACTCGATGTCCGAGGACAACTACGACGGCCCCCTCATGGCCGCCCTGGCCAGCCCCTTCTTCGCGGCGGTCGCGGGCGAGGGCGGGATGCTCTACTCCTGGGAGGGCTACGAGAAGTCACTGAAGGAGGTCGGATTCGACCAGGTGCGCCGCACCCGCTGCACCGAGGCCATCACCCCGCACGGCATCATCACGGCGGTCAAGTGAGCGGGCGCCCGCCCGGTCCCGGCCTGGTGGAGGACCTCGTACGCCTGCGCGAGGACCTCCACCGGGAACCGGAACTCGGGCTCGATCTGCCGCGGACCCAGGCCAAGGTGCTCGCGGCACTCGACGGACTGCCCCTGGAGATCACGACCGGCAGCTCGCTGTCCTCCGTCACCGCCGTGCTGCGCGGCGGGGGCCCGGACACCGGGGACGGCGACCGTCCCGTCGTCCTGCTGCGCGCCGACATGGACGCGTTGCCGCTGACGGAGACGAGCGGCGTCCCGTACGCGTCCAAGATCGAGGGCCGGATGCACGCCTGCGGGCACGACCTGCACACGGCCATGCTGGTCGGCGCGGCCCGGCTGCTCACCGAGGACCTGGACGGGCTGCGCGGCGACGTGGTGTTCATGTTCCAGCCGGGAGAGGAGGGGCACCACGGCGCGCGGCTGATGATCGAGGAGGGGGTGCTGGAGGCGGCCGGCCGGCGCCCGGTGGCGGCGTACGCGCTGCACGTGGCCTCCTCGATGCTGCCGCCGGGGTGGCTGCTGACCCGCAAGGGCCCGCTGCTGGCCGGGGGCGACGCCCTGCGCGTGACCGTCCGGGGCCGGGGCGGGCACGACTCCCAGCCACAGCTCCTGAAGGATCCGGTTCCGGCCGCGGCCGAGATGGTGCTGGCGCTCCAGACGTACGCGAGCCGGGGCTTCGACCCCTTCGACCCGGTGCTGCTCTCGGTCGGCAGCATCCACGCGGGCACGTCGGCCAACATCATCCCGGACGAGGCGGAGCTGAAGATCGGTGTCCGCACCTTCGGGCCGGGGGCCAAGGCCCAGGTCGTGGAGGGGGTGCGGCGGGTGCTGGAGGGCGTCGCCGCGGCCCACGGGGTCACGGTGACGGTGGAGCACTCCATGGACTACCCGGTCACCGTCGTCGACCCGGACGAGGCGGACTTCGCGGCCGGCACGGTCGAGAGGGCGCTGGGCCCGGGGCGGCTCGTCTGGTCCCCGAACACCCTCAGCCCGTCGGAGGACTTCTCCTTCGTGCTGGACCGGGTGCCGGGGGCGATGCTGTTCCTCGGTGCCTGCCCGCCCGACCGCGACCCGGGGACGGCGAGCTTCAACCACAGCCCTGACGCGGTGTTCGGCAACGAGGTGCTGGGCGACGGCGCCCTGCTCCTGGCCTCCCTGGCGAAGGACCGGCTGGCCGCGGCCGGCTGACCGCGGCGGGGCGGGCGCGGACGCGGCTCGGGGTGCGGATCAGGTCCGCGCCCCGAGCCGCGCACGCAGTTCCCGGTTCTCCTCCTCCAGGCGCACGAGGCGCTCGTACACGGGCTCCAGCACGTGCGCGAGCTCGGCCTCGGAGAAGCGCGGGGTGATGTGCTTGGTGCAGTTCCAGGCGAGGCCTTCGACCCGCACGACGATCAGCGCCTCCTCGTGCCCGTCGGTGCGCGCGTCCCCCGACCGGTCCCGCAGGCCGTGGAATTCGGCGGCGTCCCTGATCTCGGCCCGGCCGAGTACCTTCAGCCGGGTGCGGTGCGCGTAATCCATGAAGAACAGCGAGACCCGGTCGTTCCCGCGCACGTTGCCGGTCGTGATGTACTGCCGGTTTCCCCGCACGTCGAGGAAGGCCAGCGTCTCCTCGTCCAGCACGTGCACGAATCCGGGCGGCCCGCCGCGGAACTGGATGTACGGCCAGCCGGTCTCCGTCACGGTGCCGAGGTAGAACCCGTCGCGGGCCGCGATGAACTCGGCCTCGTCGGCGCCCAGTCGGTCGGCACGCCCCGGGTCCGAGGCGAGCAGCCGCTGCATCGCGGCGGCGCTTCCCCGCTCCTCCTGGACGCGCCGGACGTTTTCGGTGAAGGCCACGTGGGCGTATCGGCTCATGCGGCGCTGCCTCCCTATCGAGGAATCCAACCGGGCACGCGGAAAGAGCAACGAGGGACGACTTGGGTCCAGAGCTTAGTTCACAAGCCCCGATGAACTCCACGATTCGGTGAACGGACCGAGGGCCGCCCTGTGCCATTCGGCCCTGCCTCGACGTCGATCCGGGCACCACCGGGCGGTCGGTCCCCGGCTCCGGCCGACGCTTCCGGCCCTGCCGAGGCGACGATGCGGTGCGCGGCCTTGCGGCCCTTCGACGGCGACCGGGCCGCGTTCCGCGCAGCGCGTGCGGCGGTTGGCCCATGCGTCGGCTGCCGGCGGGGAGGTCGTGGTCCACGGCGCGCCTTCCGCGCACCGGCAGACCGGCCCGGCGGCGTCGACGATCCCGCTCCGGGCCCGCTCGGACGTCTACGAGGCCGAGACGGTCCGGGGCTTCCGGCCGAACCGATGCTTCGGCACCGCCTCGTCCGAGGAGGCCCTGCGCCGGCCGGCGGCCCGGCCGCCGCACCACGACAGTGATCGGTCACGACGCATCCGCCGGAGCCTGCGCGTCCGCCTCGGGCTCCCTCGCCGTGGCGGACACCGTCCGGCCCGCGCCGCCGCGGCTGAGGTGCACGCCGATCGCCGAGGTCGCGAGGCCCAGTACGGCGGCCGCACCCCAGGCGGTCCGGAAGTCGTTCCGTGAGGCCGCACCGACGTGCGAGCCGACCACCGCGACCAGGACGGCCACGCCGATCGTGGCGGAGATCTGGCGGACGGAGTTGACCAGCGCCGACCCGGTTGCCGCGCGGTGCCCGGGCAGGGCGTGCACACCGGCGGCCACCAGCGTGCCCAGGGCCAGGCCGACGCCCGTTCCGGTCAGCAGCTGGCTGGGCAGCAGGTCGAGCGCGTAATCCGGTGTGACGGACGCGAAGCACACGCGCCAGATCATGCCGCCGGTGAACAGCAGCCCGCCGGCGGCGACCAGCGGACCGTGTCCGAAGCGCTGCGCGGCGCGGGCGGTCAGCAGGGTGACGACCGGCACGAGGGCGGGACCGGGGACCAGGGCGACGCCGGTGCGCAGCGCGCTCCAGTGCCAGACCTCCTGGCACCACAGCACGTTGGACAGCAGCATGATCGCGAAGGCGACGCCGAACGCGAGGCTGCCCGCGTTCGCCGCCCCGAAGCGCGGCAGCCGCAGCAGGTGCAGCTCGAACAGCGGGCGGGGGTGTCGCAGCGACCTGAGGACGAACGCGGCACCGCCGGTCACGGCGACGGCCACGAGCAGTACGGTGCCGCCGCTCGTCCAGCCCCAGTCGGGGGCCTGCACCAGCGCCCCGGACAGTGCCGCGACCGACGACATGAGCAGCAGGGCGCCGAGGAGGTCGGGCAGCGGCCCCGTCTCCCGCGCGGCCGGCTGCGGCAGGGCCGATCGGCCGGCGACGAGCGCGGCGATGCCGATGGGCACGTTGACCGCGAAGACCCACCTCCAGTCCACCTCGGTCAGGAGGCCGCCGGCGACGGGTCCGGCGGCGGCGGCGAGTCCTCCGACCGCGGCCCAGTTCCGGGTGGCGTGGGTGCGGCGTTCGGCCGGCACCGTCGCCAGCAGCAGGGCCAGGGACGTCGGGATCTGGGCGGACGCCCCGACGGCCTGTACCACCCGGGCCACGACGAGGGTCGCCAGGTTCGGGGCCAGGGCACAGCCCAGTGACGCGAGGGTGAAGACGGCGACCCCGGTGAGGAAGACCGGCCGTTGGCCTATGCGGTCACCGGCGCGCCCGGCCACCACCAAGAGCGCGGCGAAGGTGATCGCGTAGGCGTTGAGGACCCAGGACAGCGAACCGAGGGTCACGCCGCTGCCGCCCCCGGAGAAGCTCGCTCCCATGGCCGGAAGGGCGACGTTGACGATCCACAGGTCCAGGTTGGTCATGAAGACGGCCAACAGGACCACCATGGTGGCCCTTCGGGTGTGCTTTGGAAATCCAAGCGTCGTGGGCATGGCGCAAGTGAAGCACGAGGGTGGTTTGGAAATCAAACCATTGCGAGGTGATACTGGGACCGTGACCACACGCATCGATCCCCAGGACATGGCCGGACGCCCCTGCTCGCTCGCCGCCGCCCTGCAGATCGTCGGTGACCGATGGGCTCTGCCGGCGATCCGCGAGGTCATGCTCGGCAACCACCGGTTCCGGCAGATCGCCAGGAACACCGGCGCCCCCACGGACCGCCTGGCGGCACGCCTGAAGGCGCTGGTGGAGAGCGGCGTCCTCGAACGGCACCCGCTGCCGGACGACGCACGCCACAGCGGCTACTACCTGACCGAGGCAGGACGCGACCTGGCGGGCATCACCCGCGAGCTCATCGGCTGGGGCGACCGCTGGGCCGTCACCTCACCTCCCGTCCGGCTCCTCCACCGGGACCACGAGCTCGTCACCCACACGGTCTGCGAGGTCTGCGGTGAGCGGGTCCACGCCGAGGACATCCACCGTGAAGAGACAATCCCCGGCTGGGACCGGTCCGGTCCGGTGCAGGCCTCGTAGACAGCGGTGAGGCCACGATCCCCCGCTGATCAACCGCTGTCGTGCGGACGGCCTCGAAGCCTCCGTCACGACACCGACGCCGGTGGTGGCGTCAGTGAGCGGGGTCGAGGTGACCGGGCAGCGCCCCAGGGAGTTCGCCGGGAGACCACGTCAGCACTGCCACAGGAACTTCAGGGCCTGATTCCCGCCCGAGTCCGGCCCCCAGTCGCCGCACGACCAGGCAGGCCCTTGGCCTGGCAGAACGCGGCCGACGGCGGGGACGCGGCGCAGGACGAGGCCACCCGCGCAGTGGGCTGCGGCGGCATGCCCGACGGCGTCGGCACGCAGGACCGCGAGGTCCTTGAGCGCGGTGGCATCCGGCAGGCGGGCGTGCAGCGGGACACCCCGGCCGAGCAGTCGCCGCGTCCGGTGATCCGGACGGTCCGGCTCCGCCAGGGAACGCGCTCGGCGGAAGTGTCGCTGAAGGCGCTCGTCGCAGCCGTCCGTCCTCGTTGGCCGATGGGTGTGGATCCGTGACGTCGGTCACGCGAGCCACCGATCAACCAGCGCCCTTAGTAGGAGCGGCGTAGAGGATATTAAGCGCTTTGTCCACTTTGGGTTGGATGTGCATCCTGTCGTGCGTACGGGGGCTCCGCCCGGTCGCCCAGCATGCCAACAACCCCTGCCTGTGAGGTTTTCTGACGTCGCGACAGCTCGTCCTCCTGTCGCCATGCCCTGACGCGGGGGCCTGCCCGCTGCCCCGGAGAGGCCTGAGGGCCTACGAGGCGTCGTAGTGGAGGGACCCGTTGCGCACCCTGTTGAGCCGTTTTAAGAATTACGGCCCACAGGACGTCGCCGCAGTTGAGAACCGGTGTTCACGCCGACTCGACCGCGCACTGCGGCGATCGGTCACCGAGTGAGCAGGAGCCCCCCACGTGAAATTTTCCCGACCGTCCCCGCGACTCCTCTCCCTCGCTCTCGGCCTGGGGCTGGCCTCCAGCGCGCTGGGCGCGGCAGTGCCGGCGAGCGCAGAGCCGGCCGCCACCCCGGCCGCTTCAGCCGGTACCTCCGTGGCGCGGTACGACGGGTCGGCCGAGGAGGCCGCGAACAACAAGGCGTTCTTCGAGGCCGTCCTCAAGTCGGTCGCCGAGAAGAGCGCCGCCCAGCCCGACGCGCAGACGGTGACCATCCACTACGACGCCTCCAAGGCGCCGAGTTTCCGTTCACAGATATCGAGCGCGGCCTCGATCTGGAACAGCTCCGAGTCCCACGTCAAGCTCGAAGAGGCTTCGAGCGGTGCCGACTTCTCCTACTCCGAGGGCAACGACCCTCGGGGGTCGCACGCGGACACCGACGGCCACGGAAAAGGCTCCATCTTCCTCGACTACACCCAGACCCAGCAGAACGACTCCATCCGCGTCGTCGCCCATGAGACCGGACACGTGCTGGGTCTTCCGGACGACTACAGCGGGCCGTGCAGTGAGCTGATGTCGGGCGGCGGCCCCGGTCCGTCCTGCACCAACCGCTACCCGAACGCCACCGAGCGCGCGCGTGTCGACCAGCTGTGGGCCACCGGAGCCGCTCAGGCCCCGAGCACGGGGAACCCGTCTGCGGGGGGCCCGAGCGCGGGAGGCCCGAGCGCGGGGAACCCGAGCGCGGGAGGTCCGAGCGCGGGAGGTCCGCCTGCGGGAAACCCGTCTGCGGGAGGCCCGAGCGCGGGAGGCCCGCCTGCGGGGGGCCCGGGCGTGGGGGGCCCGAGCGCTGGGAACCCGAGCGCGGGAGGCCTGGGCACTGCACCGGGGGTGCGGATCGTGACACCGGGTAACGGTCCGTGGCAAGCGATCCGCAATGCGCCCTGACTGACGGCCGGGGCCGGTTGATCACTTCCCGAGCGGGCGGCGGCCCTCCGTCACGGACGGCCTCGGTCACACGCCCAGGACAGTCGCCTGAGTGTTGCCGTCGGCCGCCCGGAAAGTCCGGTGCCGCCGTGGTCGGCCGGTACGGCCGGTACTCCAGGACCATCGAGCCGGGTCTCGACCCGGTGATCCGGTTCATCGACTCGACACACGACCGGCTCGCCTCGCGCGAGCCGGTCGTGGTGTTCCCGGTCCGTCGCGGCGCACGCGGAAGACCTGGACCTCGTCCACGTGCCTGATCGTGCCGGTTCCGTCGTCGTGGGTCTCGGCGAGACGGTGGCCCGCCCTCACCGCCGTCCGCGCCCACCGCCTCGCGGGCTCCCGCCTCGTCCTCCTCCGGCATCACCCACCACACCGGCTGCCAGGTGTGCGCGGACGGCTCGTGACGCGGCTGCCGGGGGCCGCGGCGGGGACCGGCGGTGCCGGGGTGCACCGGGTGCCGCTCCAGCTCGACGCGGCACGGATGGAGGGTCGGCCGGACAGGGTCCTGGACCGGCTCCGGGGACACGCCTCCGGCCTTGTGACACCCGCATTGCGATCACGTGACAGGCTCCCGGGAGGCCTGGCGCGGAGCGTGATCACGGCCGAAGAATCAATGCCGGTCGGTGTGCTCGCCCGATGCACAGCGAACGACATCCGCCCGCAGGTCCATCACCGCTCCACCAGGACGGCGTGCCCTTCGCCCTCAGAAAGTGTCAGGCTCATGCCATATCCCGGCACACCCTCGCCGGCTCCCCGCGCTGCCACGACCGTCGAGATCCGCTCGCCCAGGGGGGCGGGCTTGTGATCCGCCACCTGACGCGCAAGGCAGCGGGATGGCTCGTCATGATCGTCGTCGCCACCAACGTGACGTACGTGCTGGCCGCCTGGTTCCTCGACCCGAGGTCCAACTACCGGGGGCTGCGGCCGGTCCGCACCGAGGAACAGATCGATCACGCGCTGGCGCCCTACAACCTGGATCCCCGGACCCCTCTGGCGGACCGGTGGTGGCACTGGTTCAGCAACGTGCTCCTGCACTTCGACTGGGGGAAGTCCCCCGTCGGGGCGTCGGTCGACTCGGAGATCGGTTTCCGGGTCGTGGTCAGCGGCCAGCTGGTCACCGCCGCGACACTGCTGTCCGTGGTGGCGGGTGTGGCGCTGAGCGTGTTCACCGCCTCCCGGCAGTACGGGTGGTGGGACCGGACGACCCAGCTCGTCTCCGTGTTCCTCTTCAACGTCCCGGCCGCTGTCGCGGCGCTGGCGGTCGTCTTCGCCGGGATCTGGCTGAACCAGCACCTCGGCTGGCGCCTCTTGTACGTCGCCGGAGAGAAGTCCCCGGACGTCAGCGGAGTCTGGCCGACGGTCGCCGACCGGTTCCGGCACCTCGTCCTGCCGACGCTGAGCCTGACCCTGCTCGGCTACGTCGGTTACCACCTGACCCAGCGCTCGCTGCTGCTGGACAACATCAACTCGGACTTCGTGCGCACCGCCCGCGCCACCGGCCTCACACGTGCCCAGGCGATCCGCCGACACGCACTGCGCGCCTCGCTGATCCCCACGGCGACGTCCGTGGCGTTCAGCATCCCGGCGATCTTCACTGGCGCGGTGATCACCGAGACCGTCTTCGGCTGGAACGGCATGGGCCAGTACTTCGTCCAGACGATCGCCAAGAACGACGTGCACGGTGCCGTCGCCGTCGCGGCGTTCGGAGCCGGCATGACGGCGATCGGCGCGATCCTGGCCGACGTCGCGGTCGTCGTCCTCGACCCCCGAGTGCGGGTGAGGTGACATGGCGACCACGGTGACCTCCCTGCCCGAGCCGCTCGATCCGGACACGACGGCGCCTGGTCCGGCGGCCCGTGCGGGCGGCGGACGACTGTATCTGCGGCGGTTCGCCCGCAACCGGCCGGCGCTGTTCGGGGTCGTACTCCTCGTGCTGCTGGTCCTGTTCAGTGTGTGCGGCGGTTGGCTCACGCACTTCTCCTACACCGACGTGGACTTCACCGCACTCACCCAGCCCCCCGGTGGCACGCACTACTTCGGCACCAACCAGGGCGGCAACGACGTCTACGCCGAGGCCGTGCACGGTCTGCAGCGCTCCCTCGTGATCGCCGTCAGCGTCTCGGTACTGACGATCGTGCTCGCCGCGGTGATCGGTGCGGGTGCCGCGTACTTCGGCGGCCGGGTCGAAAGGCTGACGCTGACCGTCATCCACTTCCTGCTCGTCGTGCCGTCGTTCCTGATCCTGGCCCTGGTCTCGCATCACCTGGCCGGGGACTGGCGGGTGCTCATCCTGGTGCTGACCGTCTTCGGCTGGATGTCGACGGCACGGGTCATCTGGTCCGTCTCCACCTCGCTGCGCGAGAGGGACTACGTGCTGGCCGCCGAGTTCATGGGCGTGCGGCCGTGGCGGATCATCCTGCGGCACATCATTCCCAACCTCGGTTCCCTGCTCATCGTCAACCTCACTCTGGGAGTCGTCGCCACCGTGCTCAGTGAAACCGCCCTGTCGTTCCTGGGTTTCGGAGTGCAGACACCCGACGTGTCACTGGGCACGATGCTCGCCGACGGATCCGGCACGATCACCACCGCACCGTGGCTGTTCGGCTACCCGGCAGCGCTGGTGGTGCTGCTGACCCTGTCCATGACGCTCGTCGGGGACGGCCTGCGCGACGCGTTCGACCCCAGCTCGGCCACCGGTGCGCGCGGAGGCCGGCGATGACCGTGACATCCCCGGGGACGCACCCACCCGCCGGATCCGCCGCGACAGCACCGGCGCTGTCCGTTCGCGGCCTCAGCGTGGCCTTCCCCTCGGAGGCCGGTCCGGTACAGGCCGTGCGGGAAGTGAGCTTCGACGTCCTGCCCGGACGGACGCTCGGCATCGTCGGTGAGTCGGGGTCGGGCAAGTCGGCGACGGCGATGGGCGTCATGGGGCTGCTGCCGGAGACGGCCCAGGTGTCGGGCTCAGTGCTGCTGGGCGGCCGTGACCTGGTCGGGCTCGGCGACCGTGAACTGTCCGCCGTGCGCGGCAAGGACATCGGCATGGTCTTCCAGGATCCGCTGTCCGCCCTGACCCCGATCTTCTCCGTCGGCAGACAGCTGTCCGACGCGCTGCGCGTGCACCAGGACCTGACACGGCAGGCCGCGTGGAACCGCGCCGTCGAACTGCTGGACCTGGTCGGCATCGCCGAGCCGCACCGCAACGCGCGCGCCTTTCCGCACGAGTTCTCCGGGGGCATGCGTCAGCGCGTGGTGATCGCTCTGGCGATGGCGAACTCGCCGTCGGTCATCGTCGCCGACGAGCCGACCACCGCTCTCGACGTGACGGTGCAGGCGCAGATCCTGGACGTGCTGCGGACCGCACAGACCGAGACGGGCGCCGGCCTCGTGCTGATCACCCATGACCTGGGGGTGGTGGCCGGGTACGCCGACGACGTCGCCGTGATGTACGCGGGCCGGATCGTGGAGCAGGCCGGCGCCCACGAGCTGTTCGCGCGGCCGACCATGCCTTACACGATCGGGCTCCTCGGCGCGGTACCCCGGCCCGAGGCACGGGCGAGCGGGCGGCTGGTACCGATCGGGGGCGAACCACCGTCGCTGGTGGGCCTCCCGGCGGGATGTTCCTTCGCGGAACGCTGTCCCGCCGCCGTGGACCGCTGCCACCAGCAAGAACCACCGCTGACCGCCGTACCCGGACACGGTCGGGTCGCCTGCTGGCGCTCCCATGACATAGCCGACGGGAACCCGGCGGCCGGTTCGCTGTTCTCGCCACCCGAAGCGGCCGTCGAAGAGCACCGCCCCGACCGGCGTGGCCCCGGTGAGACCGTGCTGCGGGTCGCCGGACTGGCCAGGACGTTCCCGCTCACCAAGGGGGCGTTCCTCAAACGCCGCGTCGGCACGCTGCACGCCGTCAGCGACGTCGGCTTCGAACTGCGGGCCGGTGAAACCCTCGGGCTCGTGGGCGAGTCCGGCAGCGGCAAGACCACCACCCTGCTGGAGATCATGCGCCTGAGGCCGCCCGAGCACGGCCTGATCGAAATCGCGGGCACCGACGTCGCCGCACCACGCTCCACGGAACGGACCCAGCAACTGCGCCGCACGGTGCAGATCGTCATGCAGGACCCCATGGGATCGCTCGATCCGCGGCTGCCCGTCTTCCGGCTGCTCGCGGAACCGCTCCAGGCCGTCGGTACGGACCGGGACGCCGTCCGGGTCCGCGTGGAGGAACTCCTGTCCCTCGTCGGGCTGGACGCGTCGCTGGCGGACCGCTTCCCAGCGGCTCTCTCGGGCGGCCAGCGCCAGCGCGTCGCGATCGCCCGCGCCCTGGCGACCGAACCGCGGATCGTGGTCCTGGACGAACCCGTGTCCGCCCTGGACGTGTCCGTCCAGGCCGACGTCATCAACCTGCTCACGAGGCTCCAGCACGAACTGGGCCTGGCGTACCTGATCGTCGCCCACGACCTCGCGGTGATGCGACAGGTCTCCGACCGCATCGCCGTCATGTACCTGGGACACATCGTCGAGAGCGGTGCCACCGAAGACCTCTTCACACACGCCCGGCACCCGTACACCGAAGCCCTTCTGTCGGCGATCCCGGTGCCGGATCCACAGGTGGAACGCTCTCGCGAGCACATCGTGCTCAAGGGCGAGCAGCCCAGTGCGTCACGTCTCCCGCGAGGCTGTGTCTTCGCCGACCGCTGTCCGCTGTACCCGCTGCTCGACGGCGGGACACAACAGCGCTGCCGCACCGAACGGCCCCTCCTGCGGCCGGCGGCATCGGGAACCGACCACCGCCACGCCTGCCACGCCCGCTGACCGGTTCCTTCGCCTTCCGCAGCGGTGCCGCGACGCGTGGCGCCGCCTCACCCCACAGAGAAACGGATCAACTCCCCATGCGATCGAGCATCGCCCCCGCCTCCGCGCTCACCGTCGCCCTCGCCCTCGCCGTCACGGCCACCGCCTGCAGTTCCTCCGGGGCCGACGCTCCGAACGCCGGGAAGGCGGGAAACGGCTCGACGCCCGCGGTCGCCTCTGCGAAGGTCGACTACAACCCCCAGCCGTACGACAACATCAAGGACGGAGGTACCTACACCACTCCTGGAACCTTCGACGACCAGGGCAACCCGTTCAACGCCAACGCCACCCTCACCGCGAGCCGTGTGTGGTTCTGGTACAACCCGGATGTCATCACCTACTCCCCCACGGGTGACGTGCAGTACAACCCGGACTACCTCAGTGACGTCAAGGTCACGGTGACCGGCGGCAACCAGCGGGTGGTCCTCACACTCAACCCCAAGGCCGCCTACAACGACGGCACCCCGATCGACTGGCGGGCCGTGAAGGCGACCTGGCAGGCCAACAACGGCTCGAACAAGGACTACAACGCGACCAACACCGAGGGCTACCGCAACATCGTCTCGGTCACCCGCGGCACCGACGACCGGCAGGCCGTCATCGACTTCAAGGGAGTCGACCCGTGGTGGTCGAGCCTGTTCACGACGTTCCTGCATCCCAAGGCCGCCACGGTCGCCAACTTCAACGACGCCTACGTGAAGAAGGCGCATCCCGAATGGGGCGCGGGTCCCTACACCGTCGGCACCTTCGACACCAAGAGCGGCAACCTCACCTTCGTCCGCAACCCGAAGTGGTGGGGCAAGAGAGGCAAGCTCGACAAGCGCGTCTACGTCAACCTGGACTCCGAGGCCGCGATCAACGCCTTCAGGAACGGGCAGGTCGACTATGCCGCCACCGGCAGCGCCGAGGGCTTGAAGCAGATCAGCGGGGTCGACGGAACCGAGATCCGTCGTGGCGGCAGCCCCTTCGAGTACTCGCTCTACGTCAACGCGAAGTCCACGGTGCTCAAGGACGTCAAGGTGCGCAAGGCGCTGCTGGAGAGCGTCGACAGGACACAGATCGCCAAGATCCAGTTCCAGGGCCTGGACTACTCCGAGCCTCTTCCCGGCTCGGCGCTGCTGTACAGCTTCCAGAAGGGCTACTCGGACAACGTCTCATCGGTGATCAAGTACTCGCCCGACGACGCCAGGAAGACTCTCGACGCGGCCGGCTGGAAGGCCGACGGCAACGGCGTCCGGGAGAAGAACGGCGCCAAGCTCAGGGTGGGCTACACCCTGCTCGGCGACGACCCGCTGGAGAAGGCGACGGCCAACGCGTTCGCCGCCATGCTCAAGCCGGTCGGCATCCAGGTGGACATCAAGAAGGCCGACGAAGCCGATTTCTCCAAGATCCTCAGCGATCGCGACTTCGACCTCTTCCTCTCCGGCAACCGCTCGACGGACCCCTTCGGCGCTCGCTACCTGTACCAGTTCTACGGCACCGACAGTGACTCCAACCTGACCGGCACCGGAACCCCCGAGCTGGACAAGGAGATCCACGCGGCGTCCCGGATCTCCGACCCCGCGAAGCAGACGGCCCAGGCCAACGCGATCGAACGCAAGGAACTCGCGCAGTACGCCTTCCTGCCGCTGTACAGCGGTCCCTCCGTCTACGGTGTCAAGAAGGGGCTGGCCAACGTCGGCGCCACGATCTTCGGCACGCCCCTGCCGGAGACGGTCGGCTGGCAGAAGTGACTCCTCGCCGCCGTGGGGGCGTCTTCGCGCCGTCTTGATCCGTGATCGCCCCCTCCCCGGCCTCCGGCAGCGGGCATGGCGCACCCCGGCCCTGGGCGGAGCAGCCCTGACGGCACCTGCCCGCGCTGGTTCGGGTGGTGGCGGACCCGCTGCCGCCGCTGAACGCTTCGGTCCGCGACGGCACACCACACCGCGTCACCACGGCGCCGCCGCCGGCCCCGGGTCAGGGCCGGCCGGCTTCGTCCGCGGATCCGGTTCTGGCTCGCTTCGCGTGAACCGGTCACGGTGGGTCATACGGCGTAGCTCAAAGGCCGTGGTCCCGGTGAGCTTTCCGTGGCCGGAAAGTCCCGCGCCACGGAGGTGACCCGGTCCCGAACGCGCTGCCGGTCCGGAGGTTGACCGCTCGCCAGGTCGAGCGCTCTCGCCAGGTCGACGACGGGCTGCGGCACGTCGGGGTAGTCGAGTTCGGCTGCGGCTTCCGTATGGATCAGCCTCGCTCCGTGTACGGGATCGAGTCGACCGGCACGACCGCTGCCGACCCGGGCTGAACCACCTGGCATTCCACGTCAAGGATGCCGCCACCGCCGAAGCCCTGGCCGCCGAGGCCACACAGCACGGCTGGCGCCTGCTGTTCCCCCACCTGCACCCGCACGCCGGTGGCGAAGAGCACTACGCGGCCTACCTGGAGAACGAGGACGGCTTCGAGATCGAACTCGTCGCGATCAACCCAGCCAACCGCGGATGAGTTCAACCGGTCACAGGTCTCGACTATTACTCCGGTGACCCCGCACTGGCCGCGGCGGTCGATGCCCGCCCGGGCGTCGACACCAAGGAGCGAGATGGAAGCCGCCCATGCATCATCCTCGCCCGCGCGGTCTGGACCTGCTTCCCGGCGTCGTTCACGACGCTCACCTCCACCACCGATTATCGAGTGTATGCTCGATTATGCGGATACCCGCGATGCGGGCAGTCCGGATGACCATTGCCCCCAATCGACCAAGGAAAGCCCTGGTGAGGGCCCGTCCAGGGGGAAGCTGAGCGCAGCGGTCCGGTCGCGTGGGGCGGGGGTGCCGGGCAGGATGTGAAGTGTCAATTCGAACGGGCGCCCTTCGTCTCCGCGCGGCGGCGAACCCCGCAAACGGACCCCCTGCGACGGGGCGGACGCGTCTCGGTGGAGCCCTCAGGGTCGACGCCACAGCGATCCAGGGCGCGACACGTTCCCCGCACAGCACCAAGGAAAGCGGGTCGCCATGTCCCAGGCCGCAAACGAGTTGAGCAGGGCCCCCACGCCGGACCCGGCCGAAGACGACGCGTACTTCCCGTCGCCGTATTCGCTCAGTCAGTACACGTCGTCTAAGACCGACTTCGATGGGGTCCAGCACAGGGGCGCCTACACCCAGGGGAAGTGGAAGGTGCTCATGATCGCGACGGAGGAGCGCTACGTCCTGCTGGAGAACGGCAAGATGTTCTCCACCGGAAACCACCCGGTGGAAATGCTGCTTCCGCTTCATCACGTGATGGAGGCGGGCTTCGACGTCGACATCGCCACGCTGGAGGGCTATCCGGCGAAGCTCGAGCTGTGGGCGATGCCCCGCGAGGACGAAGCGGTCATGGGGACGTACGAGGTCCTCAGGGCGAAGCTCAAGCAGCCCGAGAAGCTCTCCGAGGTCGTCGCCAAGGAACTCGGAGAGGACTCGGATTACATCGCCGTCTTCATTCCAGGCGGGCATGGGGCCGTCGTCGGGCTGCCGGCCAGTGAGGCGGTGAGCCGGACGCTCGAGTGGGCTCTCTGTCCAACGACAAGTTCGTCATCACCCTGTGCCACGGCCCGGCGGCGCTGCTCGCTGCTTCGATGGGCAGGGACGAGTCGCTGTTCAAGGGGTATTCGGTCTGCGTCTTCCCCGACGCACTCGACGAGGGGGCGAACCTCGAGATCGGCTATCTTCCCGGCCGCTTGCCCTGGCTGGTGGCCGATCTGCTGAGCAAGCAGGGACTGAACGTCATCAACGACGACATGACCGGCAGGACCCACCGGGACCGGAAGCTCCTGACGGGTGACAGCCCCCTCGCCTCCCACCAACTCGGTCTGCTCGCCGCCGAGGCCCTGGTCGAAGCGGTCGCGACCGCCGACCAGGTGTACTGATCACGAACGTTGTCGACGCCTGTCGGGCTTGATCGTGGCGAAGACCTCCGGTGTGGTGGAGCTGTCCAGGACTGCACCGCACGGAGGTCTTTGGTTCCCTGCCCGAGGGCCGCTCCGGCACGTTCGCGTACAGCCGCACCGGCGACCTTCGGGTGGCGGCGTCTTCCCGCCGGCAACCGGCCGTCGTCCGTTTCTGCCTCACGGCGCCGTCGCTCGGCGAGGTGGGCCGCTACGCGGACGGCCTGTCCGCGGCCGGGGACGGAACCGTTTCCGTCGCGGGCGCCGGAACATGCCCGGTGGACATGCGGTCCCTTCGCCATGGCAGGAGCAGCGCGCTCGCCATGCACAACAGGCCGGCGATGAACAGTGCGCCGCGTGCGCCCGCTGCGGCGGCGACGAGGCCACCGGCGATCATGAAGGCGGCCTGGCACGTCTTCGAGCCGACGGACCAGGAGGTGCCGACGCGAGACATGAGCGCGTCCGGTGTGGCCGCCATGCGATACGTGGTGAACGACGGGTTGAAGACCCCGGCGGAGAAGAGCAGGCCGAAGTCGGCGGCCACGATGACGCACACGCCGAGGGCACCCGAGGGCGTCAGCGGCAACAGGATCGTCCAGAGAGTGCGCCCGACACCGGACAGCAGCAGAACACGACGCTGCCCGAACCGCCGGGTGAGCAGTGGAGTCAGACGTGAGCCCAGCACGCCTCCCACGCACGGCAGCCCCAGGGCGAGTCCGTACTGCCACGGCGCCAGGCCCAGATCCTTCAGCATGAGAACGGCCATCAGCGGTGAGGCCATCATGACGGATCCGCCGAAGAGCAGCGCGTTGAAGAACAGCGGGCGCAGCGCCGGGTGCCTCAGGAGGTACTGCCACCCGGCAGCGATGTCGCTGCCCAGGTGAGACGTGGCCGCGCGCTGCGGTGGCGCGGGTTCAGGCTGCCGGATGCGACGGACGCCCAGGGCCGATCCGAGGAACGACAAGGCGTCGACCACCACTGTGGCGGCCGCACCCAGGGCTCCGATCAGAAGCCCGCCGACGGGCGGGCCGGCGCTGACGCTGATCCAGTTGGTCGTCTCGAACAGGCTGTTGGCACGCAGACGGTGCTCGGGTGAGACCAGTGCCTTCAGGTGCGCCCCGCTCGCCGCGTCGAACGCGACGGACGACGCCGTCTGCAGAACGCCGACGACGCACAGCTGGATGAAGGTGAGCCTGTCGAAAGCCATGGCGACCGGAATGCTCGCCAGCATCACACAACGGGCCACATCGGCGGTGATCATGACCGGCCGCTTGTACTGGTGCTCGATCCGCACACCGAGCGGCAGAGCGATCACCGCACTGGCCACCGCGGACGACGCGGCGAGCACGGAGACCTGGAACGCGGAGGAATCCAGCACCAGCAGAGCGATCAGCGGCAACGCCCCCATGCCGACGGCACTGCCCGCCGCACTGACCGCGTAGGCGCCCCACAACCGCCGGAAGTCCTGCCCCAGCGTGTCTCGCCGTACCAACCGAACCTCCCCGGGTGCGAAGGCGCTCAGCGTAGTGACACCGAGCGCCCACTACCGCATGATCAGGCCATCACCCGACGCACCCCGGAACATGTCTCCTTCCGCAGGGGACGCGTGGGTGCCGCAGGAGCGCAGGGTTCAGTGCCGAGGTCTCGCGGAGGGCGGGGCGTCGATGACGGCCCGGACGGGATGGCAGTCGGTCGGCGGTCTTGCCGTTGCTGACGTGGTTGCGCATGTCCGGGGTGAGCCCGGTGCGTTGACGCCCGGGGTCGCCCACCGCTGTCCGTAGGCGACCGCCGCCTGACCCGGAGTGCGCATGCCTACCATCGCTGAGACGGGTCAAGGCTTCGAGCACGGTGGTCCTGGGGCCCCTGCCCCGGCCCGCGCCGATCGCGACGCCGGTGGGCGGAGTGATCGTCCAGGTCGACGCCCTCGCGGCGGGCGACGTCGGCAATGGATCCAGCGGCCGGCCTCCGGGCAGGCATCTCTGCCCAGTCCGCACACACCCGGTCGCCGCGCCGTTCGCCGGCGCGGCTTCCCGGGCGACACTGCGCCGAGGCTCCCTTGACGGCCTGACGGCGACGGCACCGGCGTCGGTGGGGGCGCTCAGGTCACAGGACCCCGGATCGCCTCAGTTCGACGAGGCGGTCGTCGACCTCGATGAGCTCGCCGCGCGAAAGGGTCCGGGCAATCCACTGACGTGCGGCGCCGTGGGCGATGAACTCCTCTGGGAGGCCGATGCCGTAGTACTCCACGTAGTCGGCCGCGTCGAGCCGCCAGAAGAAGCGTCCGTCGCTCATGACGGCTGTACCGCCGGAGCGGGCGAACTTGTTGCCCAGGACGTCCTCCGAGTATCCCATCAGGGCGATGACCGGAGTGCCGGAGCGGAGATAGCCGGCGATTTCTTGCCGCTCTTGCGTGGGGATCTCACCCGCTCGCCGACGAAGCGCGTCGGCGTTCTCCGCCCAGGCGGACTGGCTCGCGATCTTGCCGAAAATGCCGAGGGGGATGACGTCTGCCATGCGAGGTTCTCCGAACAGTTAGGCGCTGATCCCGTCGACAGGGGAACGGAGGATCCGTGTTCCTGCCCAAGGCCCGAAGCCGCCGGCACGGGCCACTCGGCCGCCGGCGGCACTGTGCTGAGCCTGGTCGGCCACCAAGGGAGCGGTGGATCTGCTCCTTGCCGGCGCCGGGTGACCAGCTGGAATTTCCGGTGGCCCAGGCAAGGTCCGTCCGGGCGTCGCCCGAGGCCACACGTCCGTGACTTCTTCTCGACGGGTAGCCGGCGTCGGTGATCACGGTGGTGCGGCCGATGGCGGGCTCGGCTTCGGACCGTGCCCACGCCCTGCCGGCGCTGCGGTTGCCAGGCAACGGTCGGCCGACGGTGGGGCAGGGGCGCCGGCCCCCGGGGCCGGCAGCACCCGATCCTCCGGTGGCATGCTTCACGGCGATCCTCCTCACCGGCCCCTGGCCGCCCGGGTCAGTCGAAGAGGGCAATGACTCCGTTGACCCAGATCGCGAGGAACGCGAGGGCCCCCACCGAGCAGCCGGTCCCCGCCAGCACACCGCCGACCGTCCACGGCCCATAAGGCGCCTCCTCGTACTTCTCCTCCAGGCCGTCCCGGTAGGAGGCGGGGTCGTCCCAGTCGACGGGATGCCCCAGCTCCTCGGCGCAGGCAGTCCGCACTGCGATCAACTGCCTCTCCGCGAAGGAGGTGGCAGCCATCGCCTCGGGGCCGCTCCAGGCGAGGGCCTTCATCCGCCACCCGGGAGACCCGTACCGCGTCTCGAAGGCGGCGGTCTCGTCGGCGTTGCGGTCCTCCTCCAGGTACATCCAGCGTCCAGCCTCGGCGGCGTCGCCGTAGAGCCGGTACACCTCGGCCAGACGCCGACGAAGCGTCAGGTCGTACGGGAAGGACGAGACGAGACCTCGCAATCGCTGGCGCGCGACGGGAACGCGGCCGGCGGCCAGGTCCGCATCGACGCGGGCAAGGGTCTCGCTCAGGGGCATGAACACATGATCGGATACCGCACTGGTTCTCGTCGACCCGGTTTGTTGCCCAGCACTTGCCACTCTGCACGATGTGCTGCCGCGCCGGGCACAGGTGCGAAGCCCGGCTGGTTGGGCTGGCGCTGGAGTGGCCACACGGGCTGCTTGTTGCGGTGGGGAAAGGCCGGGGCGCCGCCCTCGTCCGTCCCTGGCGCGTACGGCTGCGGCAGCCGGCCGGGGACGAGCGCGTACGGGCCGGGCGGGCGGAACAGTACCCAGCCGGGGTAGGAGGCCACGTACTCGGCCACGTCCTCCTCGAGGACCGTCGCTGCGCGCCCGTCCGCGGCCGCGTCCAGGAGGTCCCTCTCCGGGGCGGTCAACGACGTGCTGCGGGGGCAGGCCCCGGCCGGCCTCGGTGATCGGTCGACAGACTCGTCGTGGCTCGCGCCCAGGACGTGGGCGGCGAGGACTGACCCGCCGCCGACATGTGGCAGGTCCCGCCGGGCATGTTGGTTCTCGGGCTCCACCAGCGGCCCGTAACGATCCGTCCGCATGGCCGAAATGACCGAACGGGAGATACGACATGATCCTGGACAGCGAACCGGCAGCCCCGGCCCTCCTCACCGCGTCCGACGCGGCAGCACGCAAGCAACGGCTGCGCCGCCGTCTGGAACGGCTGATCGGTGTAGCCGCCACCGAAGGCAACGAACTCCTGCCCCTGCGCAACGGTGACGAGATCTTCCCCGCCATGCTCAGGGCGATCAGGTCGGCCCGGTACACGATCGACATGATGACGTTCGTGTACTGGCGTGGTCAGATCGCCCGGGACTTCGCCGTCGCTCTCGCTGATCGCGCGCGGGCGGGAGTGCGCGTCCGTCTGCTGCTGGACGGCTTCGGCGCCAAGGAGATCGAGCAGGGGTTGCTGGATCTCATGGACGCGGCCGGTGTGCAGGTGGCCTGGTTCCGCAAGCCCGCCTGGCTGTCGCCGTTCAAGCAGAACCACCGTTGCCACCGCAAGGCTCTCATCGTCGATGAGCAGGCCGCCTTCACCGGTGGCGTCGGTATCGCGGAGGAATGGTGTGGTGACGCCCGCAACCCCGGGGAGTGGCGCGACACCCATGTCCAGGTGCGCGGACCGGCCGTCGACGGTATCGCGGCCGCGTTCGCGCAGAACTGGGCCGAGTGCCACGACCAGCTCTACGACGACCGCGACCGCTTCGTCGAGCACGAGCGGGCCGGCTCGTCGGTGGTCCAGGTCGTACGCGGCTCGGCCAGCATCGGCTGGCAGGACATGCAGACGCTCATCCGCGTCATGCTCACCTCCGCCGAGGAGCGTTTCCGCCTGGCCACCGCCTACTTCGCCCCCGACACCTACTTCATCGACCTGCTGTGCCGGACCGCCCGCCGCGGGGTGCGTGTGGACATACTGCTTCCCGGGCCGCACACCGACCAGCGCGCCTGCCAACTCGCCGGCCAGCACTACTACACACGTCTCCTGGAAGCGGGCGTGCACATACGCCAGTACCAGCCGACCATGATGCACGCCAAAATCATCACCGTGGACTCGGTCGCCGCCCTGATCGGATCCACCAACTTCAACCGCCGGTCCATGGACCATGACGAGGAGGTCATGCTCGCCGTCCTGGACGAGACGTTCACCGCCGAACTCGACCGGGACTACGACGCGGACCTGCGGCGCAGCGTCGACATCGACCTCACCCGATGGAGACGGCGGGCCGTACTCCAGCGCGCCAAGGAAGCCGCCGTCGCTCCGATCCGGCACTTCCTGTGAGACGCCGCGCACGCCTCGGCGCGCCGCGCGATCGGACCCCCGACGGGTGTCCGTCCCCCGGCTGACGCGCGCTCGTGACGGACCCGAGCCCGCATGGCGCGCTCGTCACTACCCGAGCCCGCATGAGCCTCCTCCGCACGTGATCGGGGGTTCCGCCGACCCGCCGACCCGCCGACCCGCTCCCGCGCATCCCGCCGGACCGGATGATCACCCGGTCGGGCCGCGCTTCGGCTGATCCGGCACGGCCTCAGCCGGGTGCACATCGACGCGTTCACGTCGGCGTCCGCTGGGCCGCGGACAGGAGCGGCCGCTGCCGGCCGGCCACTCGTGAGCAGGCCCCGACGCGTCGCGGATCCAGGGCTCGGCCGCCGCTCGCGCCGTCCACGCCGCGACGGCCACCTTCACCGGCCACGACTGGGCGATCAGCGATCGCGAGCCGCCCATGGCTGGGCGAGGGTGATCGGAGACCTGCCCTTTCATCGGCTCACCGATGTCCCGCATTGCAAGGAGCACCGCCATGTCCGGACGCAATACCGTCATCCGCAGCCTGCACGATCTGGGGCTGGCCGCGTGGTTCGGTGGCTCCCTGATGGGCGCGGTCGGTCTCAACGGGGCCGCCAGGCAGGAAGGCGGTACGGAGACCGCCCAGGCGCGCATCGCGTCAGCCGGGTGGAACAAGTGGACGCCGGTCAGTGCGGCCGCGGTCGCCGCGCACCTGTACGGAGGCGGGGGCCTGCTCGCCGCCAACGCCCACCGGGTGTGCACGCAGAAAGGCGTGGCCGGCTCCACCACCGCGAAGACGGTCGTCACCGCGGCGGCACTGGCCGCCACCGCCTATGCCCGCGTCCTGGGCAAGAAGGTCGAACTCGCCTCCTCCCCCGACCCCGAGGACACCGAGAAGGCGGCCAGGCACCCCATCGACACCGCCAAGGCCCGGCGCCAGCTCGCCTGCGTGCAGTGGGCGGTGCCGGCCCTGACCGGCTCCCTCGTGGTCCTCAACGCCCTGCACGGCGAACAGCAACGGCCACTCGAGCAACTGCACGGCATGTGGGAGCACGCCCGCGCCGTCACCCCGCTCCTGCCATGACGGTCAGCCGGTCGCCGGCGCCCCTCGGGGACGCCTCGGAGGCTGAGCACGTCAGGGGCCCGTTCGGCGCCGGGTCGTGAGGGCGTCGGCACAGATCGGCCGAGACGGGTGCACACGGGCAGGCATGAGAACCGCCTGAGAAGGAACGTGTCACAGCACAGCTGACTTCACCTTCCAGAAAGGATCACCCGTGTCGCAGGTCGAGGAATCCATCGAGGTCGACGTCCCCGTGAGCGCCGCCTACAACCAGTGGACCCAGTTCGAGGACTTCCCGCAGTTCATGGACGGCGTCGAGCGTATCGAGCAGCGTGGCGACACCCTCACCCACTGGGTGACGAAGATCGGCGGAGTCATGCGGGAGTTCGACGCGGAGATCACCGAGCAGATCCCCGACGAGCGGGTCGCCTGGACCAGCGTCGGCGGTGAGGCCAAGCAGGCCGGCGTCGTCACCTTCCACTACATCGACGAGGCCACCACCAAGGTCATGCTGCAGCTCGACTACGAACCCGAGGGGCTGGCCGAGACCGTCGGCGACAAACTCGGCTTCGTCAAGCGGCAGGCCACCGGCGACCTGAAGCGGTTCAAGGAGTTCATCGAATCCCGCGGCGGCAACGAGACCGGCGCCTGGCGCGGCGCGGTCTGACACCACCGACCGGGGAACGCCACCCGGTCATCTGCGCGGGCGCGGGGCCGGCTCTTTCGCCGGACCCGCGCCCGCGCAGGCCGGGCCGACGCTGAGCGACCGTGCGTGTGCGGCGCCGGCCCGCGGGCCTGCCGTACGGGCGTGTGCGTTCGCCTGGTCAGTTGTCGAGGCGTCGCACTGTCACGGCGCGTCGTGGTCCGCGGGTCTTCGCCGTGGCAGGGGGCTGCGTGGCTGCCGCGCGTGCCATCGCGGTGAGTCGCGCGACTTGCTCACCCATGCCCCGCGTCCCGGTCAGCGGGGTGTGCGCGTGCGGCCAAAGGGTCTTGGCGAGACAGACGTGCCGGGCGCCGCCGAGGACGACGACGGGGTCGAGTGCGCTCAGGCCGAGTCGTTCCGCCTGTTCGCGCAGCTCGGGGGCCGTCACTGCGTCGGGATGCCCATGCGGGACGTCGTAGGGGTCGATCTCGTCACCGAGGTCCAGCAGACCGTGGAAGGCGGAGAGAATCACGAGCCGATCCGGCTGGAGCGCCTCGGCCGCCCTTCGGCAGGCGCGGTGGTACGAACCGACGTACATGTCCGCAGCGCGGGCCCGATGGTCCAGCTTGCGCGCACCGCAGGGGACGACGACCAGTTCCGGCCGGAAGCCGTCGGTGTAGTCCGTCCAGTCCATGAAGATTCCCTTCCGCTTCGCTTGTGACGGGAAATGGAACGCGGTACGGGGCTACGGCCGTCGCGGCACGGAGGGACACGTGGCCCTCGGATCCGGACGTGACGTTTCGGACCCTCCCGCACCGATTTTTAGGCGACCGGTCGTATATTGTGTGGGAGGTATTAGCTACCACCAGGGAGCAAGCAGGTCGTGGCATCGGCGTGCGGGGTCGGCGCACGATGACGGGTGGGAGACCGGAGCGGCGGTCCCGTCAGGATCAAGCCGGGTCCCCTGGTTGCGCCGGCCGGCCTTCGAGCTTGAGCGATCCCACGACCGGGAGGCACCCCATGTACCACAAGCAACCCGGAGCGGGTCCGCTCACGGTGAAGGTGTTCGTCTTCCCGGGGGTACGGCTGCTCGACGTGACGGGCCCCATCGAGGTCTTCACATCCGCGAACGACTGGGGTGGGCAGTACCGGGTCCAGGTCGTCTCCGAGGACGGCGCGGACGTGGTCACCGCCGCCGGGACGCGTCTCGCCGCCGACCTGTCGGCCGGCGACGTGCACGACACCTGCGACGTCCTGGTGGTCCCGGGCGGTCCGGACTGGGAGACGCTGGTCAAGGACGACGCGCTGCTGGACGCCGTACGGGGACTGAGCGGCAGGGCCCGGTGCACGGCGTCGGTGTGCACGGGAGCCTTCCTGCTGGCCGCGGCGGGACTCCTGGACGGCCGCCGAGCGGCGACCCACTGGCGGCAGACGCGTGAACTGGGCCTGCGCTACCCGTCGGTGCGCGTCGAGCCGGACGCCATCTTCGTGCGCGACGGGAAGATGATGACCTCCGCCGGTGTCAGCGCCGGGATCGACCTGTCCCTGGCCCTCGTGGAGGAGCACTACGGGGCGGAGGTCGCCCGGGCAGTCGCCAAGGACATGGTCGTCTTCATGCAGCGGCCCGGTGGCCAGTCCCAGTTCAGCGCCCGCTCCCGGGTCGCGAACCCGCGCCAGGAGATGCTCCGCGAGGTCTTGGACGCGGTCGCGGAGAACCCCGGGGGCAACCACTCCCTGACGGCGATGGCCCGCAGGGCGGGCGTCAGTGTCCGCCACGTCACGCGCCTGTTCTACGAGGAGGTCGGCACCACTCCGGGCCGGTACGTGGAGCAGGTCAGGCTGGAGGCCGCCCAGGCGATGCTGGAGACCGGTGACGACCCCATGGCGGTGGTCGCGCGGCGTACGGGTTTCGGCTCGCCCGAGTCGCTCCGCAGGGCCTTCGTGCGTCACCTGGGGGTGACACCGGCCGCGTTCCGGGCCAGTTTCCGGACGACCGGCCCGGGCACCGGCGGGCGCACCTCCACGACCGACCCGTCGTAGCCCAGGCCTCCCTGCACGGAGGGCGTCGAGGGCTGTCCGACCGCCCCTCGACGGCTCCTCCTCCCCCGGTCTACGGCCGCCTCCCGGACGGCGTCGATTTGAGGTCTCACCGCGGCGGACAGGCCCGCGCGGTAGCCGGCCGGACGGACACCGGATCCGGTGCCTCGGGGCGCGGGGGGGGGTTCGGCACCTGGATCCCGTTCATCGCGGGGGCCGGGGTCGGTGAGCCATTCGGCGAGGACCGCGGCATGGTTGCGGCCCGTGTCCCGGGTGGCGGTCAGCAGGGTGGGGCCGCCGTGTCCGGCCAGGTTCCGCAGTCGGGCAGCCGCGTCCTGGTGCCGCGCGTCGCCGCGTTGCGTCGGTTGCCATGGCGCCCTCCTCCGCCTTGCGACGCACAGCACCAGACCCCGCTCTCCCATCCGGCCTGATCCGGCCTGATCCGAACGAAAGACCCTAGCCGGCCGCCGTCCCGGCGGGGTCCGGCCAGCGGCTCGTGACGACCTTGCCCCGTGTGTAGAAGTGCACGGCTTCGCTGCCGTACATGCGGTGGTCGCCGAAGGCCGAGTCCTTCCAGCCACCGAAGGAGTGGTAGCCCACCGGCACCGGCATCGGCACGTTCACGCCGACCATGCCGGCCTCGACCTCCAGCTTGAACCGGCGGGCCGCACCGCCGTCGCGTGTGAAGACCGAGCTCGCGTTGCCGAACGGGGAACCGTTGATGACGCGCATGGCCTCCTCGTAGGTCTCCGCGCGGACCACGCACAGGACGGGACCGAAGATCTCGTTCCGGTAGGCGTCCGAGTGCGTACTGACCCGGTCGAGGAGCGAGATGCCCATCCAGTGCCCGTTCTCGAAGCCCTCGACGGTGAAGTCTCTGCCGTCCAGGACCACGTCGGCGCCCTGGGCGGCGGCGCCGGCGACGTAGTCCGCGACCTCGTCGCGGTGTGCCCGGGTGACCAAAGGGCCCATCTCGGACCGCGGGTCGTTGCCCGGGCCGATCCTGACCTTCGTGGCCCGCTCGACGATCCGGGGCACGAGCGCGTCGCCCGCGGAGCCGACGGCGACCACCACGGACACCGCCATGCAGCGCTGCCCCGCGGAGCCGTAGGCGGCGGTCACGGCCGCGTCGGCGGCGGCGTCGAGGTCGGCGTCGGGCAGCACCAGCATGTGGTTCTTCGCGCCGCCGAGGGCCTGGACGCGTTTGCCGTTCGCGGACGCCCTGCGGTAGACGTGCCGGGCGACCGGCGTGGAGCCCACGAACGACACGGCCGCCACGTCCGGGTGGTCGAGCAGCGCGTTCACGGCGGCCTCGTCGCCGTGAACGATGTTGAGCACACCGTCGGGCACACCGGCCTCGGCCGCGAGCTCCGCGAGGAACATGGAGGCGGAGGGGGCCTTGCTGCTCGGCTTGTGGACGAAGGTGTTCCCGCAGGCGATCGCCATGGGGAACATCCACATGCCGATCATCGCGGGGAAGTTGAACGGCGAGATGCCCGCGACCACACCCAGCGGCTGGCGCAGCGACTCCACGTCGACGTGGTCCGACACCTCCGTGGACGTGTCGCCCTTGAGGGCCGTGCCGAGCCCGCAGGCCAGCTCGACGATCTCCAGGCCCCGCGCCACCTCGCCCAGCGCGTCCGCGTGGACCTTGCCCTGTTCGGCGGTGATCAGCGCGGCGAGTTCGTCCCGGCGCGCGTCCAGCAGCTCGCGGTAGCGGAAGAGGACCGCCGTCCGCCGCGCGAGCGGTGACAGGCGCCAGGTGGCGTAGGCCTCCTTCGCCGCGGCGACGGCGGCATCGACCTCGTCGGCTCCGGCCATCGCGACCCGTGTGGTGACTTCTCCGGTGGCCGGGTCGGTCACGGGGCCCCAGGTGCCGGACGCGGCCGTGGCGTCTCCGAACGGCTTGCCACCTATCCAGTGGACGACGGTCTTCATTGGCGGAACTCCTTCAAAGGTGACGGTGGCGGGCAGCCAGGCTGCGGACAGCCACTGAAAGGGGGTTGAGGTCAGCCGGACGTGTCGCGGCCCGGCCATGGATGCGCGTGCGCCGCCCGGGCGAGCGGGACTGCCGACGTCGAAGCTACTTCTCCGATCCGCGCGTGCGGGCGGTCCGAAGCCGTACGGCCCGAAGTGCCTGCCTCGTGTCCCGAAGTGCCGTGGGGTGGATCACTCGCGTGCCGAACGCCGGCGCGGGCGGGCCGCCGGCCCTCAGCCGGTGGCGGGGCGTGGAGGACCACCGCGTTCGTGCGGACGCCGGCGGCCGGAGTGCCGGACTGCCTCCGCCGTACGTCTCCGCCGCTGCGGCGGGTGGCCCAACACCATGCGGCGAGGCCGGGATCCGTCAGCGGAAGGCCGCCTCCACGAGCTCCTTCTGCTCGGCGGCGTGCCGCCTGGCGGAGCCCACCGCGGGGGCCGAGGCGGGCGGTCGGCCCGTCAGTTCCGGGGCGCGGCCCGCCAACCGCTCCACGTGCGGCCTCACGAAGGACCACGCGCCCTGGTTGCCGGCCTCCTCCTGCACCCACCGCACCTCGGCGTCACTCGGGAAGCGGGCGAGTTCTGCGGCCAGTTCGGCGTCCGGGAACGGGTACAGGCGCTCCAGCCGGACGATCGCGGTGTCCCGCAGGCCGGCGTTGCGCCGGTACGCGTCGAGGTCGTAGAAGACCTTCCCCGAGCACAGCAGCACGCGCCGGACCCCGGCACCGTCGACCGCTCCGTCCGGCAGGACCGGACGGAAGGAGCCCGTCGTGAAGTCCGTCAGCCCGGAGGTGGCCTCCTTCAGCCGCAGCATCGACTTGGGGGTGAACACCACCAACGGCCTCCTGCGCTCGGTGAGCGCCTGCTGCCTGAGCAGGTGGAAGTAGTTGCCGGGCAGCGTCGGGACGGCGACGGTCATGTTCCCCTGCGCGCACAGCTGGAGGAACCGCTCGATCCTGCCCGAGGAGTGGTCGGGACCCTGCCCCTCCAGGCCGTGGGGCAGCAGCAGCGTGACCCCGGAGCGTTCCCCCCACTTCTGTTCCGACGACGCGACGTACTCGTCGACGACGCTCTGCGCGCCGTTGGCGAAGTCGCCGAACTGGGCCTCCCACAGCACCAGGGCGTCGGGCCGCTCCAGCGAATAGCCGTACTCGAAGGCCAGCGCCGCCATCTCGGAGAGCGACGAGTCGTAGGGGGTGAAGTCCGCCGTGCCCGCGCCGAGCCCGTTCAGCGGGGTGTGCTCCGCCCCGGTTCGCCGGTCGGTGAGCACCGCGTGGCGCTGGCCGAAGGTGCCGCGACGGGAGTCCTGACCGGCCAGCCGCACCGGAACCCCCTCCATCAGCAGCGAGCCGATCGCCAGGGTCTCCGCCGTGGCCCAGTCGACGGTTCCGGCGTCCAGCATCGTGGTGCGCCTGCGCAGCTGCGGCAGGACGCGCGGGTGGACGGTGAAGTCCGCGGGCTGCCCGGTCTGAGAGGCGATGACGTGCCGGGCGGCGGCCTCCGTGATCGCGGTCGGCACGCGCGCGGCGGTGTCGTCCCCGGAGCCCGTGGGGGTGGCGGGCCTGCGGAAGCCGGCTCCCGGCAGGGCCCGGGTCTCGGCGAAGGCGCGTTCCAGGCGCTCCCGGTAGTCCCGTAGGGCGCCCTCGGCCTGCCGCTCGTCGATGGCCCCGCTGCCGACCAGCGCCCGGGCGTACAGCGTGCGCACGGAAGGGGTGGCGTCGATGCGGTCGTACATGCCCGGCTGGGTGATGGACGGGTCGTCGACCTCGCTGTGGCCGTGCCTCCGGTAGCAGATCAGGTCGATGACGACGTCCTTGTGGAACGTCTGCCGGTAGTCGAAGGCCAGGCGTGCGATCCGGACGACCGCTTCGGGGTCGTCCGCGTTGACGTGGAAGACCGGGGCCTCGACCGTCCGCGCCACGGCGGTGGCGTAGGTGCTGGAGCGGCCGCTGGCGGGCGAGGTCGTGAAGCCGAGCTGGTTGTTGATGACGACGTGCACCGTCCCGCCGGTGCGGTAGCCGGGCAGCTGTGACATGTTCAGCGTCTCGTAGACCACGCCCTGCCCGGCGAACGCGGCATCGCCGTGGACGACGACAGGCAGGACGGGGAAGGCCTCGCCGCCGCCGTCGGCCAGGTCCTGCTTGGCGCGCACGACCCCCTCGGCCACCGGACCCGCGATCTCCAGGTGAGAAGGGTTGGCCACGACGGAGACGGCGACCGAGCCGCCGTCCGGGGCATGGTAGGTCCCTTCCGCCCCGAGGTGGTACTTCACGTCGCCGGTCCCCTGGGCCGACAGGATGTCCACCGCGTCCTCGAACTCGTGGAAGATGCTCCCGTACGACTTGCCGACGATGTTGGCGAGGACGTTGAGCCGGCCCCGGTGGGCCATCCCGATGACCGCCTCCCGCATCCCGCGCCTGACGCAGCGGTGCAGCAGCGCGTCCAGCAGCACGATGGCCGACTCGCCGCCTTCGAGCGAGTACCGCTTCTGGCCGACGTACTTGGTCTGCAGGAACGTCTCGAAGGCCTCCGCCGCGCCCAGCCGGTAGAGGATCTGCAGCTGGTCCGCCCTGTCCGGCGGGGGTGCGGGCGCCTCGATCCGCTCCTGCACCCAGCGGCGCTCCTCGACGGCCTGGATGTGCATGTACTCGGCGCCCACCGTCCCGCGGTAGGAAGCGCGAAGGACGTCCAGCACGGCGCGCAGCGTCATGGTGTCGCGCCCGGCGAAGCCGTCGACGACGAACTCCTCGTCCAGGTCCTCCTCGCTCAGCCCGAATGCCGCGACATCGAGCTCCGCGTGTGCGGCCACCGGTGCGACGGCCGCGAGGGGGTCGGTGTGGGCCGCCAGGTGTCCGCGTGCGCGGTGGGCGTGGATCAGCGCGTTGACGCGTACGGCCTTGAGCGCCGCCTCGCGCGCGTTCCGGTTCGGGGACGGCGTGCCCGTAGGCTCACGCCAGCCCGTCGCGGAGGCCCGGGCGACGAAGAAGTCCCTCCACTTCTCGTCGACCGATTCGGGATCGTGCAGGTAGCGCTCGTACTGCTCGTCCACGAGCCATTCGTTGAGGCCGAATTCCGGTCCTTGGAGCGCCCTTTCTCCGGCGCTGGATGTCGACGCCACTGGGTGGATCGCCTTCTTTCCTCGTTCGGGACAGCCGATGGCGGGCGCGTTCGTGTGTGCCCCGTCATCCGCGCATCGCTCCCGGCGGGGGTGCGCCCCCGTTCCGTCGCGGTGGCGTGCGCGCATCGCTGACCGTGTGGCACCACCGACGCTACGGCGGCGCCGGGCCTGCGCCGAGGTCCGAAGGTGCCGGGGCGGCGTCACATCAGGACGTTTCCCGGCGCCGTGCCGTGCCGGTGGACGCGGTGTCCGCCGGGAGCGGGGGCCGGACGTCCTGATGTGAGGGTGCCATGGCACGCCGAGCGGTGCGGTGGCGGCCGGACGCCGGCGTAGCGTCGTGGGGCCAACGAGCCGACGGCTGCGGCCGCGGCCCGTGCGCTGTTGGGGCGGGGAGCCGGTGTGCCGACTGCCGACGGTGGTTCCCGATCAGAGGAAAGAAGCGTTCTCCGCCGTGACATCCCATCCCAGCGACACCCGGTCCCTCCCGCCCCGGAGCGGGCCGGGGACCCGGCACGCCACCCATGCACGCCCCCGGTTGCCGGCGGCCGGCGGGACGCGACGTCCGCACCTGGGCCCCAGCTGGTTCGCGGCCGTCATGGGCACCGGCATCGTCGCCAACGCGGCGGTGACGTTGCCGCGAAGCTCCCCCTGGCTGCGTGACGCCGCCAGGGTGGTCTGGGCGGGGGCTGCGGTGCTGCTGGTCGTCCTCGCGGTCCGGTACCTCGGGCAGCGGGCGTTGCGGGTGCACGTCACCGATCCGGTGCTGGCGCCGTTCCTCGGGGCCCCGCCGATGGCACTGCTCACGGTGGGCTCGGGCACGCTGCTGCTCGGCGGGCCGGTGGTCGGGGCGCGGACGGCCCTGACCGTCGACTGGGTGCTGTGGTCACTGGGCACCGCCCTCGGCCTGGCCGCGGCCTGCGCGGTGCTGTTCGTGATGGTCACCCGGCACCGCTTCGGGCCGGACGCGGCGTTCGGCGGCTGGCTGATGCCGGTGGTGCCGCCGCTGGTCTCCGCCGCGACGGGCGCACTGCTCGTCCCGCACACACCCGCCGGCCAGCCGCGGCTGGCACTGCTGCTCGGCTGCTACGCGATGCTCGGGCTCGGCCTGGTGGCGGTGCTGCTGGTGCTGGCGATGGTCTTCAGCCGCCTGGTCCACCACGACGCACCCACGGGAGCGGTGGTGCCCACGGTGTGGATCGGTCTGGGCGCCGTCGACCAGGCGGTGACGGCGATGGGCACCCTCGCCGCGGCGGCGCCGAGCGCGTTGTCCGGGCCGTACGCACGGGGCGCGGCGGCCTTCGCGCTGCTCGGGGGAGTCGGGCTGTGGGGCTTCGCGATGCTGTGGCTGGTCCTCGCCACGTCGCTGACGGTACGGCAGTTGCGGTCGGGTCTTCCGTTCGCGCCGACCTGGTGGTCCTTCATCTTCCCGCTGGGCGCCTGCGTCACCGGCACGAGCGTGCTGGCCGCCCGCACCGGGTCGCAGCCCCTCGTCTGGACGGCGGTCGTGCTCTACCTCCTGCTCGCGGCGGCCTGGGCGGTGGTGGCATGGCGTTCGCTGCGTCATGCCGCCGGACACGCCGGCCGCAGGGAAGCCCGGACGTGAATGCGGCCCCCGCCGTCTCGGGCAGCGACGGCTGTGGTCACGACCGTGTCCTCACAGACGGTGCATCGACGCTCACTTCCCGGAGTCGGTCCACGTCGCCACGAGTGCCGCCAGATCCGGGAAGCGGGGACCGGAGACCGTCTCCGCGGTGGGTTCACCGTTGAGCCAGCACACTTGCTCGGGGGCGCCGTCGCCGGTGTCGAACAGGCAGCACACTCCTCCGCTGTCGGCGGTGAGGCCGGTGAACGCCTTCCTGATGCCGGCCGACTGCGCGAACAGGCGGCTCATCCGCGACGTCGCCGCCCAGCACTCCACCGACGTGTAGCCGGGGTGGAGAAGGGACTCGAACCGGACCGTCACGTAGATGTACCCGATCCGGACACGCCCGTCCGCCGGGGGTTCGACGCCGTTCGTCTGCGCGTCGTGGCGCAGTGCGTCATCGACGTCGAACATGAGGGACGTGTCGAGCTCGAGCGTGCTGTGCCTGGAGCAGTCGACCGGCTCGCTCGTGAAACGGGACGTGAACGGGAGGACGAGCCGCTCACCGTCGGGCAGGGTGACCTCGAGCGGCGGGACGGCACGAGCCGGTGGCGCCAGCGCGGCCAGGTGGGTCAATGCCCTGGCGACATTCCGAGGACGCAGATAGATGTCGTAGCCGTAGACCAGCCCCACGTGTTCCCCTCTCCCGCATCGAGTCGCACCCTCTCACGACTCAGGCGCGGAGTGAGACGGGACGCGGGCCACCTTCCTGATGTCGCCGACGCCCGAAGCGCGTCACGGCTTCAGGGCCGGGGCGGTGCGGGTCACTCACCCGTTCGGTCCCGCCCCGGCCCAGCGACGCCGCCGCCGGGGCGAGCCGGCCGGGGTCGGTCCAGTACTGGCCGGCTCCCTGGTGGGAGCGACTCGATCGGCCCGCTGTGGTCCCGGCGCCGTGGCGCGGGGGCCGCTGCCGAACCGACGGGTACCGGTGCGCACCGCCAGGACCATGGTGAGGCGCTCTACTCGGTGTTTCCGGGGCGCGGTTAAGGTGCGGGCATGAGCAACCAGGCCCCGACGCTGGAGGACGTCGCCCGTGAGGCGGGTGTCTCCCGGGCGACCGTCTCCCGGGTCGTGAACGGTGTCCGCAACGTGGACCCGGCGATCCAGAAGCTGGTGCACCGCGCGATCGAGCGGACCGGTTACGCCCCCAACCGGGCCGCCCGGTCGCTGGTGACCCGGCGTGCCGAGACGGTGGCGCTCGTGGTGTCCGGCGCCGGTGACCTCTCGCGGGAGACCCAGGAGGCCTTCGTCGCCCGGACCTTCGCCGACCCCTTCTTCGGAAGGGTGGTTTCGGGGATCGTCGGCTTCCTGCGGCCACGCTCCATGTACCCGGTGCTGATGTTCGCCGAGTCGCCCGAGGACCGGCAGGAGGTGCTGACCTACCTGCGGCAGGGCCGTGCCGACGGCGCGCTCGTCGTCTCCACCCACGCCGACGACCCGCTGCCCGCCCTGCTGGCCGAGGCGAAGCTGCCCACCGTGCTGTTCGCCCGCCCGGCACGCGAGGTGCCGGTGAGCTACGTGGACCTGGACCACCGGCACGGCGGACGGCTCGCGGCGGAGCGCCTCCTGGCCCGCGGCTGCCGCGGACCGGCCACCGTGACCGGCCCGCTGGCGCTGCCGGCGAGCCGGGACCGGCTCGCGGGTTTCCGCGACGCGCTGGCCCGTGACGGCCATCCGCTGGTGCCGGTGGCCGAGGGCGGCTTCACCGTCAACAGCGGTGTCGCCGCCATGGAGCGGCTGCTCGCCGGACACCCGGACGTGGACGGCGTGTTCGCTGCCAACGACCTCATGGCCCAGGGCGTCTTGCACGTGCTCCGTGAGCGGGGCAGACGGGTGCCCGAGGACGTCGCGGTGATCGGCTTCGACGACTCGGGGGTCGCCCGGGACTGCACTCCGCCACTGACGACGGTGCGCCAGCCGGTCGAGCGGATGGCGGCGGAGATGGCCCGCCTCCTCGACGACCTTGTCCGCCGGAACCGTACCGGCCCGACGCGTGTCCTCTTCGAGCCGGAACTGGTCGTGCGGGAGACCGCGTGACCGGGGCCGGACACCGACGCCTGCCGGCTGTCCGTCGCCTGGCCCCCACGTGGTGCCGGGCGGTGACGGGCCCGTCGACGCGAAGGGCTCCGACTCTTACGGCTGTTGGGCCACATCGACGGGTGGTGACCGGTCCCGCCGGGAGCGGACCGGGGGCCCGGCCGGTCCCGCGGCGCGCGGGACCGGCCGGGCCGAGGGGCGGGACCGCCGTTCAGGGCAGCCGGTAGTCCGTGTTCAGGGCCGCACCGGCTTCCGGGTGTGTCTGGTCGTAGCCGCGGGCGTCGCACTGGAGGCCGCCCACGATGCAGTGGTCGACCATGGCCTTGAGCGTGCGTTCCTCCCACGCGTTGAAGAAGTCGTAGTGGAAGGAGTAGCCGCGTCCGCTCGCCAGACGCACCTGGGACATGTCGCCGTTGACCGGGAAGGCCATCTTGAACTCGATCATCGGCAGTGCCACCGGATGGTCGTCGGGGCACATGTTGTCGTTGGTTCCGGGCTTGACGACCGGGTACGCCATGTGGCTCTTGTGGTCCGGTGTGTCGAGGTACTTCCCGTCCCAGCAACTGGGTGCCTGGAAACGGATGTTGAGCTGTACGTCGGCCCGGTTCGGGCAGCTCGTGGGGATGTCGGTGTTGAAGTAGCTGTCACCGCACTCCCAGCCCTCGACGAAGCCGCGGTGGTGGCGGAACTGGTCGGCGCTCTGCATCGGATCGCCCACCACGAACCGCAGGCCCTTGGGGAAGGGCCGCACGCTGGTGTAGTCGGTGACGCCGGCCTTGTAGTAGATCGTCTGGGGGCCGACGGGCAGGATCTTCTGGTCGCCCTTGTACAGCGAGGGCATCCAGTATCCCGAGGCGTCGGCGGGTGCCTTGCAGGTGGTGGCGCCGCCGTAGAGGGAGGCCGTGGTGCTGCCCGCGTCGGTCGAGGTGTTGCCCATGAAGGTGTGGTCGTGGGACTTTCCGGGCTGGCCCGGGTAGACGATCGGGTCGTCCGGAGCGGTGTGCGTGACCGAGCAGTTGGCCTGGAACTCGTGGAAGTAGCGTGGCGGCGGGGTCTTCGTGGACGGTGTGACGCCGGTGACCTGCGGCACGGCGGGTATGTAGCCGTCGCCGTCCGGGTCGTCGCCGGACGCCTGGGTGGACACGGCCATCACGTGCCCGGTGTGGGCGACCGCCGTGGCGGGAACCTCGCGGCTGTCACCGGCGGCGGAGAGGGTGCCGACACCCAGGACACCGGCGAGCAGGGCGGTGCCGAGGAGGAGTGCGGGGAGTCGCTTCGGACTCGATCTCATGAGGGTCTCCTGCCCGTGGGGTGGGAAGAGGGCCCGCGCGCACGGTGTGTGACACGCGGGTGGTGCGTTCGGTGCGGTGGTGGCGGAACGCCGCGGTGGGTGCCGTCACCTTCGTGCGGGGCACAGCCGTCAGCCGTAGATCCCCAGTTCGTGCAGGGAGTAGCCCCAGCCCGTACCGCGTGCCGTCAGCTGGAGGCGCACGTAGCGGCCGGTGGCCGAGACGTCGAGGGTGTCGACGTCACCGTCGCCGGCGGTCGTGGAGTACACCGGGCGCCAGGTGTTCGCGTCGTCGGACACCTGCACCTCGTAGGACTTGGCGTAGGCGGGGTCCCAGACGAGCTGGAGCCTGCGCAGGGCCTTGGGGGCGCCGAGGTCGACCTGGAACCACTGCGGATCGCTCCAGTCGCTGGCCCAGCGGGTGTCCGCGCGGCCGTCGACGGCCAGGGCCGGGGTGCAGGGGCAGTCGCCGTAGGACTGCTGGGAGGAGGAGGCGGTCGCGGGCCGGTTCAGTGCCAGGTTGGTTCCGCTCACCGGCGGGGCGACGACCTTGACGGACCTGGTCTCGATGCCGGCGTTGCCGTGCCCGTCCTCGGCTTGCACGTAGACCTTCCACACACCGAGCTTCTGGGGCGCGGTGACCGTGAAGTTCCCGTTCCCGGTCGAGCGCCACTGCGCCTCGACCAGCCGCTTGTCCCCGTTCGCGTAGTTGCCGCTGAGGAAGACCTTGTACGTGACCGCGTCACCATCCGGGTCACGGACGTCGGCGTGCACGGTGAAGTCGCCGCCGGCGGGTGCGGAGGAGGCCGGGGAGACGGTCATGCCGCTGATGACCGGGGGCGTGTTCCCGAGGGACGCCGAGCCGGTGTACGCCTTCTTGACGGCGTAGTACGACAGCCGCTTCAGCCCGTCGGGGACGAGGTTGAACCAGACGCCGCCGAAGTCGTGTTCGGTGCCGTAGTGGAAGAGGGTGGCGCCCAGGGCCACGCCCTGGTGGCCGGTGACGCAGTTCCAGGCCCTGGTGTACCCGTCCGCCTTCTGCACGTCGGTCGGCTCGTCGGGGACGCCGTTGACGTCGTCGGGCACCTCCCACTCGCCGGCCGGTCCGGTCTCGGTGATGATGTACGGCTTGGTGTACCCCCCGTCGATCCAGTCCTGGCGGACCTTGCACACGTTGCTGTACGAGTTCATCGCGTACAGGTCGAGATCGGGCGCGTTGCGCTTGTAGTACGGCCAGGCGCCGGTCCACGCGTCGGTGGAGGTGACCGGGTGGTCGGGGTCGATGCCGTGGATCTTCTTGGCGACGTCGTTGACGAAGCTCGTGTAGGCGTTGCGCTGGGCCTCCAGTTCGTTGCCGCTGTAGCAGTTCTGGAGGCCGAGGACCGACTCGTTGCCGACGTTCCACATCAGCGTCGCCGGGTGGCTCTTGTAGGCGTCCACCCACTTGGCGAACTCGGTGAGCATGGAGTTCTTGTACGCCGTGTCGGTCACGTAGTTGACGCAGCCTCCGGCGCCCGGCCCGCCGCCGGGCTGGAGCCAGAAGCCGTTGATGACGCGGAGCCCGTTGGACGCCGCGGCGTCCAGCAGTGCCTTGCTCGAACCGTCGGTGCCCCAGGTGCGGATCGTGTTGGCACCCATGGCCCTGACGTCCGGCAGGTACCTGGGCGCGTCGGAGACCGCGGGGCCCCAGGTGACTCCCTTGACGGTGTACGGCTGGCCGCCCACGGTCAGGCGCCAGTTGCCCTGGCCGCCCTCGACCTTCACGGCGCCCGGGGCGGGGGGCGGTGTGGTGCCGCCGGCGGAGCCGTAGACCTGGAACTCCCACAGCGAGTACCCGTATCCGCCGGACCGGGCCAGGCCCTGCATCCGCACGTAGCGACCGCTCCCGGACACGGCGAGGTCGTCGGTGCCGCCGTCGCCGCCGGTCACCTTCTTCAGGGTGTGCCAGTCACCGCCGTTGTCGGACGCCTGGATCTCGTAGTCCTTGCCGTAGGCCGACTCCCAGGTCAGCACCACACGGCTGAGGTCCGACACCTGGCCCAGGTCGACCTGGAGCCACTGCTGGTCGCTCCACTGGCTGGCCCACCGGGTCCCGGTGAGGTCGCCGTCCACGGCCGCGGCGGCCGCGTAGCCGTCGCCCTCCTGTGAGGAGGCGGTGGCGGGTTTGCCCTGGGACAGGAGGGTGTCGGCCGCGTGCGCGCCGGGGGCGAGCGCCACGGTGAACGAGGACGCGAGGAGAGCGCCGAGAGCGATGAGGGGAACGGCCGCACGGCGGCGCAGGGAGGGGGTGGTAGCCGGTCTGGACAACGGTGCTCCTGACGGGTCGGGTGGGGTCGGGTCGCCGAGGACAGGACGTGGTGCCTGAGGGGGCCGTCCTCTTCGGCCCCCTGAACCGGTTCGCGGTGTGGGGTGCGCCGGCCACGCTCCCGCGGAACAGGCCGTCGATGTGCGTGCCTTACGGGGGCTGGCGTCCCCCGCGGGCCGCGGTGCGGTGCACGCTACGGCCCCTTCCGGGCCGGGCCGGCCTGCCCCGCGTCGTTGCCGACGTGCTCGTACCGGCCGTCGCCGCCCGGGAGACGACCAAGGCGTCGTGGAGTGTTCCTGCCTCGACGCCGGTACGGGCTCGCCCTGCGGCAGGAGCACGGGGGCGACCTGTGAGGTGCGGCATCGCTGCGCTGGTACCGAGAGCGGACACGAAGTCGTCTCCTCGGGAGCGGAGTTGAGGGGGGCGGGTGAAACTGGGAGAGCGCTCTCCCGACCATGCCCGGCGGTCACCCCGGGGTCAAGGAGTTGAACCCCTTTTCTTTTGGCTTTACTTAAGAACGAGCCCGATGGTCCTTTGCGGTAGACCAGTGCCGCGAAGGGAGGCGGTCAGCCGGCAGGCCCTGGCCGGAGTCCAGTCGCCCGTAGCGACGACCCGCTGCGCGAACGGAGGTCATCTCGGAGGTGCGCGGTGATCGGTGCGCGGTGATCGGCAAGCTCACGGCCGGCCGTGGCTCCCTTCGTGAGGGGACCTCAAGGGAGTCGCATCACGGTGCCGGATCCGGCGGCACGACCGTGGTGACGGAATGCGAAGGGCTGGCCTTCCTCGAGCGCGACAGGTTCTTCGAGCACCACGGTCACCTCGGCTCCGTGATACGGCCGGACCGTCTCGGCGCCGGCGGGCAGTGTGACGGTGCCCCAGACCACGGCGGTGCGGGTGTAGAAACAGAGACGCTCCCCGGAGACGACGTCCGCACTGCCCTGCTCCTCGGACAGCAGGGTGATGTCGGCAGTGAAGCCGGTGTGGGCGCCGACCGATCCTGGCGCCGCGAGCACCTGTCCCCGCTCGACGGCGTCCGCGGCAATGCCACGCAGCAGCACTCCCACGTTCATCTCCGCCCCGGCCTCCGCGATGGACATGCCGTGCTGTTCGATGCCCTCGACGAGAGCGGTCGCACTGCCGCCCAAGCCGATGATCTCCACCGCGTCGCCCTTGCGCACCCGGCCGCGTTCGATCCGACCCGTCGGCATGACGACCCTGCCCTGACGCAGACGAAAGACGTCTTCGACGGGCATCAGGAACGGCTTCTCCGCTGTGCCCACCACTGACTGGCCTGAAGACGCGTCCATGAGTGCCCATCCTCCCTTGTGACCGAGCGTGGCAGCCACGAAGGGAAGTCAAAGACTGACCACGATCGCCGGCCGCCCGGCCCAGGGGCCGACGCGGGCGGTGTGAAGGCCGAAGGAGCCGTCCGGTCCGGCTTGGACATCCGGCGGTTCCACGCCGTCGCGCCTCGGTGGGCGGAGCCGTTCGCGGTGATCACGCTGCCGCCTGTCCGGCATCACCGCGACGTCCTCGGCACCGCCGACGGTGTCGCGTAGGCGGTCTCGTCAGGCGTTCCGGAGCTTACGTCGTCCACGCGCGTGCCCAGGCCTTGCACCCGGGCGGCTGCCCGAGCCTTTCCCGGCCGGGCCATATGTGCTCTCTGATCGCAGACACTTCGTACTTCCCGCCAGACCCGCGGCGACGATCCGGCGCCTATGGCCGCCTCGGCGCCGGCCCCGTCGGGGCAGCCGGCCGCTGCCGCTCTGCCGCGTCGGGCGGCCGTGTCCGCCATCGTGCTGGAGCTTGAGCACCGGCTGGTGGAAGGCCGGGGCCGCCACTGTGACCACCTGCGACCGCACACCGTTCGTCGCGGATCACCGCTTCTCGGACGGACATCCGTCATCGCCGCGGGCGACGCCACCCGGCACTACGGGTTGCGCCCCGCCGCCTCCCCCGGTTCGCCGCCGCAAGCTTGGCGGCACTCACCCGGTCGCAGCGGACTCCGGGCCGCGCCGGGGTCCCTGAGGGGCTGCACCGGAAGGACTCCGGCGAACCGGAGCACCGCGCTGGTCCCCGCCCCGCCCGAACCGCCCCCGCCGGGACAGCGAGGCCGGGCCGCGGGTGAGAGGTCGGACCGGCCGCGCCTACGGGTGTGTGTCCGTGATCGCGATGACCTCGTCGAGGCGGTCCCGGGCGGCCTCCAGGTCCTCGATCCTGGCCTGGATGCGATCGCGCTCGACGCGCAGCATGGCACGTTGCGCGGCGTCGGTGTGCCCGGAGTCCCAGCACGGCAGGAGTTCGGTGATCCTCCGGCTGGTCAGGCCGGCGGCGAACATCTGCTGGAAGAAGCGGACCAGGGAGATGGCCTCCTGCCGGTACAGACGCTGGCCGGACGGGCTGCGCTCCGCGGTGAGCAGCCCCTGCTGCTCGTAGTAGCGCACGGCGCGCACCGAGACGCCGGCGCCCCGTGCCACCTCTCCGATGCGGATCAACCGCTCGGTCGCGTCCGCTGTGACAGACATGGTGATTCCTCTCACCCTGACTCTGACGGCCGGCACTTGCCTCTGACGTTAACGTCAGGTTTTAGCGTACCGGACATGGACATCAACAACTCCGTCGCCCTTGTCACCGGAGCCAACCGCGGCTTGGGCCGTGCCTTCGCCCAGCGCCTGCTCGAACGGGGCGCCCGCAAGGTCTACGCGACGGCCCGCCGACCGGAGACCGTGAACCTGCCCGGGGCCGAGGTGCTGCCCCTCGACATCGCCGATCCCGCATCCGTGAGGGCCGCCGCCGAGGCCGCCCCGGACGTCTCGCTGCTCGTCAACAACGCCGGAATCAATACGGGGACCGACCTGGTGACAGGTTCGCTGGACGCGGTGCGGCGCGAGCTGGAGACCAACATGTTCGGCCACCTCGAAATGATCCGGACGTTCGCGCCGGCGCTCGCCAGGAACGGCGGGGGCGCGATCGTCAACGTCCTCTCCGCCATGTCGTGGTTCGGGGGCCGGGGCGCCGGTGCCTATCACCTGTCGAAGGCCGCCGCCTGGGCCATGACCAACGGCGTCCGCCTGGAACTCGCCGAGCAGGGCACGCTCGTCACAGCGGTGCACCTGGGCCTCGCCGACACCGACATGGCCGCGGGCTGGCCCGTGGACAAGATCGCTCCGTCGGACCTGGCCGACGCGGCGCTCGACGGGGTCGAGGCGGGCTCCGCCGAGGTCCTCGCCGACCAGTGGAGTCGGGATGTCAAGTCCCGTCTGCCCCTGACGCCGGAAGAGTTCAACTCCGCGATGGACCGCGCCCTGGCGGCGCTGACGGCGGCCTGAGGACCTCCTCGGGGCCACAGCGACGCCGGCCGGCTGTTTCTCCGCCGGTCTCTCGAACTCCTCCGCTCCCGCCGGGTTCGTGGTGCCGTGTCGCCGGTCAGGCGGGCCTGATGGTCAGGTGAGGAACCTCGTCACCGGCTCCTCCTGCGACCGGCGTCCTGCTGAGCCCCGCTTGGTGTTCCGGCGGGCCGCGGCAGCGACCGTGGGGGCGGCCTGGTCAGCGGTCGCCGGGTCGCGGGGCCGGTCCGGCGCCGGGAACGGTGGTCGCCGGATCGCAGGCCCGGTCCGGCGCCGGGAACGGTGGTCGCCGGATCGCAGGCCCGGTCCGGCGCCGGGAACGCGGGGCTCGCCCGCCGCCGCCCGCGGCCCGGGCGGCGGGCTCAGCGGAGCAACAGGTCGCGGATCGCCCCCGTGATCTCGTCGGGCGCCTCCTCCGCCATGAAGTGTCCCGCCCCCGTGAGCCGGTGGTCCAGGTCCGGCGCCCACGCGCGCCAGACCGCGGCGGCGTCGTAACCCAGTCGCACGCCCCAGTCCTGCTGGACGACCGTCACGGGCATGGCCAGCTGGGAACCGGCGTCCCGGTCCGCCTGGTCGTGTGTGACGTCGATGCCCGCCGAGGCCCGGTAGTCCGCGACGATCGACGGTACGGCCGCGGCACTCGCCCGCAGGTACGCGGCCCGGACCGGTTCCGGTATGGCGGCCGGATCGCCGGCCCAGGCATCGAGGAAGGAACCGAAGTAGGCGTCCGCGCTGTTGGCGATCATCGTCTCCGGCAGTCCCGGCGGCTGCGCCATGAGGAACAGGTGGTAGCCGACCGCCGCCGGGACACCGTGCAGCACGTCCCACATGTCCAGCGTCGGCAGGACGTCGAGGATGCCGAGGTGTGTGAGGGTCTCGGGATGGTCCAGCCCCGCCCGGAAGGCGACCAGGGCGCCCCGGTCGTGGCCGACCAGAGCGAAGCGCTCATGGCCGAGAGCCGCCGCCAGAGCGACGACGTCGGCGGCCATGGTGCGCTTGGAGTACACCTCGGGACCGGTGGCCGCCGGCTTGTCGCTGGCGCCGTAGCCGCGCAGGTCGGGACAGATCACCGTGTGCTCGCCGGCGAGCCGCTCGGCGACGTGCCGCCACATCAGGTGGGTCTGCGGAAAGCCGTGCAGCAGCACGACCGGGCTGCCGCCGCCGCCGACGGCGGCGGCCAGCTCCACGCCGTCCGTGCCGGGCAGGCGGACGTGGTCGAAATCGGGAATGGTGGGCGTCATGAGCTGCCCTTCCTGGGGTCGGCGGACCGGTGAGTGTCTCGGTCCGGGGACTGACCGGGTCAGCGCGGGCGACGGCGATCAGCAGCCGATCAGTGCGCTTCGACGCCGCACACCGGCCGCCCGCAAGATGGAGGGCATGCGAATCGACGTGCTCGGTGCCGTGCGGGCCTCCCGCGATGACGGCACACCGGTCGACCTGGGCGGGCCCCGCCACCGCGAGGTGCTCGCCCGGCTCGTCGCCGCCGGGGGACGGATGGTCGCCACCGACACCCTGGTGGACGACCTGTGGGCCGAGCCGCCGGTGCGCGCCGTGGGTGCGTTGCGCACGTTCGTCGCCGCGCTGCGCCGCGCCGTCGAACCCGACCGGCCGCCCCGCACCCCGCCGCGCGTCCTCGTCACGGAAGGCCCCGGCTACGTGCTGCGCCTCCCGCGCGAGAACGTCGACGTCCACCGGTTCGAGGACGCCCTGGCCCGCGCCCGGCGTACACCCGATGCGCTGACCGACCTCGACGCGGCCCTCGCGTCCTGGCGCGGCCCGGCCTACGCCGACGTGACCGGCTCCCCCTGGGCCCAGCGCGAGCGGACCCGGCTGGAGGAGCTGAGGCTGGAGGGTGTGGAACTGCGCGCCCGCCTCCTCCTCGACTCCGGCGCAGGAGCCGAGCTGGTCGCCGAACTGGGCGCCCACGTCGCCGAACACCCCTGGCGCGAGCCCGCCTGGGGACTGCTGGCCCGCGCACTGCACCGGGCGGGCCGTCAGGCGGACGCGCTGGCCACCCTCCGCCGCGCCCGCACGATGCTCGCGGACCAGCTCGGGCTCGACCCCGGTGCCGACCTCCGGCGCCTTGAGACGGACATCTTGAACGGAGTCACGACGCTCCAGCCCGCGCGTACCGTGTGGACCGCCGGAGTACGGCTCGGCCCGCGCACCACTGTCGAACTGGCGCGCACCCTGGCCCTGGCCGGTGGTGACGCCCTCGTCCACGCGCGGCGCGACCGCCTCGCCGCCGCCCAGGCCGCGGAGCGCACCGGGGACATCGCCCTGACCGCCCGCGTCATCGGCGCCTACGACGTACCCGCCCTGTGGAGCCGGGCCGACGACCCCGAGCAGTCCCGCGCCGTCGTCGCGGCGGCCGAGCGCACGCTCGCGGCGCTCGGTCCGGACGGCCCCGCCGAGCTGCGCGCCCGGCTGCTGACCACCGTCGCGGTCGAGAGCCGCGGCGCCGACCTGTCCGGCACCGAACGAAGGCGTGCGGGACAAGCGGCGCGCGAGGCGGAGGCGCTGGCCAGGGAGCTGGGCGACCCCGCCCTGCTGGTGTTCGCCCTCAACGGCGTGTTCCTCCAGTCCTTCACCCGGCCCGGGCTCGCTGCGGCACGGGACGTCATCGGCATCGAGATGCTCGACCTGGCCACCCGGCACGAGCTGTCGAACTTCGCGGTGCTCGGCCGGCTCGTCCGGCTGCAATCCGCCTCCGCTCTCGGCGACCTCCATGCCGCGACCGCCCACGCCGAGGCGGCCGAGCACCTCGCCGTCAGCACCGAGGCCTCTCTCGTACCCGTCCTCACCGGCTGGTTCCGGGCCCGGGCAACGGCCGCCCGCAGCGCCGAACCAGGCGGACCGACCGCCGCCACCGCCGCGGCGCACTACCGCGTCGCCGAGGACGCCCTCGCCGGGACGGCGGCCATGCCGGGACTGCACCGGGGCCTGTTCGCCCTCGCGCTCCTGGGCCTACGTCTCCTGCACGGCCGTCCCGCGCCCACCGACTCCGCCCTCGACTGGGGCCCGTACCATCCCTGGACGCACCCCTTGGTGCTGCTCGCCCGGAACCGGGCCGAGGAGGCCCGTATCGCCCTGGCCAGGGCGCCCGAACCACCTCTTGATCACATGCAGGAGGCGCTGTGGTGCCTGACCGCCCACGCCGCCGCCCGCCTCGGCGAGCGCCGGATCGCCGCCCGCGCCGCGACGGCTCTGCGCCCGGCCCACGCCGAACACGCGGGCGGGGCGAGCGGGATGCTGACGCTGGGGCCGGTGGCGCGGTACCTGGCGGAGGCGGAGGCGTGCGCCCGCGGGAGGTGACCGGCATCGTCCGCGGACCGGCTCCCACGTCCGCTCTCGCACCTGGGTCGGACAGGGACCTGCGGACCGGTCCCGTTCCCATGTGCCCGAGGGCGGCCGTGAGCCCTGTAGCCGCCGGCACCGGTCATTTCGCGCGTTCGGCTCTGTCTGCGGCCAGGACGCTGTCGAGTACGGCGGCGAACCTGTCCCGTGCTTCGTCGCGCAGGGACACGTAGCAGCGTGTGCCTTCCATACGTTGCAGCAGGAGCCCGGCGTCGCGGAGCACCTTGATGTGGTGGCTGAAGGTGGACTGGGCGAGCCGCACATCGAAGTCTTTGCGTGTGTGTTCGTTGCCGTCCGCGATGATGCTCATGACGTGGAGGCGGACGGGGTCGCCGAGGGCGGACAGCACTTTCGCGAGGGTGACGGCCTCGATGTCGGGATGGGCCAGTTCTCTGGGCATGAGTCCAGCATACTTCGAACATCGTCGATTATCGATTAATGTGGCGACGTGGGTCGCCGATGCCCGGCTGGGCCCTCGTCTCGGTCCCACCACCTGTCAGCGGAGTGAGGAAGTACCGTCATGAAGCAAGAGCCCATCCTCAACGGTCGCGTCGCGATCGTCACCGGCGCAGGCTCGGGGATCGGCCGGGCCACGGCGATCGCGATGGCCGAGGCGGGGGCCCGCGTCCTCGGTGTGGGCCGACGACGGACAGCCCTGGAAGAGACCGCCGCCGTCAACTCCAACATCGCCACCCTCGCCGTCGACGTGCGCTCCAAGCGGGCTCCCGAGCTGATCATCGGCGCGGCGATCGACCGGTGGGAGCAACTGGACGTGCTGGTGAACAACGCGGGCGCCACCGCACGCGTCTCCCTCCAGGAGCTGACCCGCGAGCGCATCACCGATCTGTTCGACCTCAACGTCATCGCGCCCACCATGCTCGCCCAGGCGGCACTTCCCCATCTGCGGCGCAGTCACGGCTCGATCATCAACATCTCCAGCACCTACGGCCACCGCCCGCAGCCCGGCGCCGCCCACTACGCGGCTTCCAAGGCCGCGCTGGAACAGCTGACACGTACCTGGGCGCTCGAACTGGCCGAGGACGGGGTCAGGGTGAACTCCATAGCGCCCGGACCGACGGAGAGCGAGGCACTGTCCCTGAGCGGTCTCACGGAGGAGGACGTGACAAGGGTCAAGAAGGAGCAGGCCGCACAGATTCCTCTCGGCAGGCGAGGTGAGCCCGAGGAAGTGGCGTCCTGGATCGTTCGCTTCGCCGATCCCGCGTCGACCTGGCTCACGGGCCAGGTCCTCACGATCGACGGCGGGCTTGAACTCGTCTGATCCGCGTGCCTGTCGGGACTCGTGGGCCGGTTCCGGGTGGCTCTTCGCGGTCGGCCCGCCATGGTCCGGTCCCGTGGCGTTCGGCCGGCCCGCCGCCGGGTGCCTCATCTCGGGTCCGGCCAGGTGCTCGTGAGCCCGGACGGTCGTGGAATCCGCCGGCACCGCCCAGGCCAGATCCTCCTCGGCGTCGGCCTGGGCCGTCAGCGGCGTGAAGACCCGCTCCGTCACTCGGTCTGCGGAGATGCCGCTGCGGTCACGGCAGCATGATGGTGCCCGACCGCTCGATCACCTGCTCGGCGCGCGCAGCCATGGCCTCGTCGATGGGCGGCGGCGTCTCCCCCGGGCGCGCGGGCGTGCTGTGGTCCAGCATGAGCTGTTCCAGCCCGGGCGGCGTGTAGATGAACAGCAGCCTGGCGGCGTGCACGCCCGTGTTCCTGAATCCGTGCCGTACCCCCTTCGGCACGTGGATGAAGTCGCCCGCCACGGCGGTGAAGACGTGGTCGCCGTCGATGAACTCCAGCTGCCCGTCCAGCACGTAGAAGGTCTCGTCCTCCTTCGTGTGCGCGTGTGGGATCGGGCCGCCGCCGGCCGGAATGGTCGCCTCGATGAAGCCGATGTTCCCGTTGGTCTGCGCGCCTGTGGCCTTGACCGTGTAGACGTCGTCCGCGCCCCACACGGTCGGACCTTCGCCGGCCGGGACGTAGAGCGCGCCGCGCCTGTCCCACATCGGGTCGTCGGGTGCCACTTCGTTCAGCAGGAAGCTCATGGGTTGCTCCGATGGTCGGTGCGACGCCGGCCACCTCCGCGCCGGACCGGGTGCGAGGGCAGTCATGGCGGCCGGTGCCCAGCATCGAAACGCACATTTCCTTGTCGTGTCAAATACGTGTTCCGAGGTTCAGCGTTCCGGGCGGTAGGTCGCGATGATCACTCCGCTGCTCGTCGGCCGGGCCTCGACCAACTGGAGCCTCTTCATGGGGGCGTCGTCGGTGAACAGCTTCTTGCGGCCTTCACCGGCCACTACCGGGTGGATGAGCAGCACGAGTTCGTCGAGCAGGTCGAGTTCCAGGAGCGAGCGGACCAGCGTGGGGCTGCCCGCGACGGTGATGTCCTTGCCCTCGCCCGACTTGAGCTCCTTGACGGCGGTCACGAGGTCACCCCTGATCAGCGTGCTGTTCGCCCAGTCCTCGACGCCGTCCAGCGTGGAGGAGACGACGTACTTGGGCGACTCGTTGATCCACTTCGCGAAACCGGCGTCCTCACCGCTGGTGACCGTCGGCCAGTACCCGGCCCACTCGGTGAACGTCACCCCGCCCAGCAGGATCGTGTCGGCCGTCTCCAACGTGCCGGCCAGCGCGGCGCCCATCTCCTCGTCGAACGCGAACTGCCACTCGTTGGGCGACTGGGCGACACCGTCGAGCGAGACGAACAGACCCGATACGAGCTTGCGCATGATTCCTCCACGAGTGATGCCGAGGGGTTCTCCCTCCGCCCCGGCCGGGGCGGGGCGACCCGTCGGCCACGTCGGGGACGTTAGTCGGGTGCCGGGAGCGAGGTCTTGTACAGAAGCGACAGCGGTTCCGTCGCGTCCGGTGCGCTCAGCTGGGTGGCGGTCCTTCCCACATACCGTTTCAGGGACCGCGCCAGGTGCGGCTGGTCGAAGTACCCCAGGCGGTGCGTGACCTCCTGGGCCGGCACGCCCTCCTGGATCAGCACCGCCGCCTGGCGGGCGCGGTGGATCTGCCGGACGGCGCCCTGGGTCAGGCCGGTCGCCGCGACGAAGCGCCGCTGTACCGTCCGCTCGGACACGTCCGGGCCGGAGCCGCCGAGCACCGCGGGGACGACCGGGTCCACGTCCACGATGCCCTCGCGCACCATGCGGCGCACGAACGCCTCGGCGTTGTCGTAGTCGGGGACGTGCCAGGCCGACCCCTTCAGCCACAGCGAGCGCCTCGTCACGTCGGGGATCTCCGCGCTGCCGCCCACCAGCCGGCTGACCGGGACGTGGGGCATCGACGTCCCCAGGGCGAAGCTGATCCCGAAGAAGACGGAATCCTCCGGGACCGGTGCGGGCGACGCCTTCGCCTCCGGGCCCAGCACCGCGGCCTGCGCCTCACCTCGGTGCTCCCAGAACACCAGCTCCCAGTGCGGCGTCGCCACGGACATCATCCGGCAGACGTCTTCGCTGCGGCTGCGCCACACTCGTTCCACGTACGCCAGCTCCGACGGCCGACTCTCGATCACCAAGCCCACTCCGGTCCCCCCAGCTCCAGCACAGGCCCTGGCCCGGCCATGGCACGTTCCGCAGCATCCTGTCAGCTCGCCGGCGTCCTTCGCATTCGGTCAGCGGCAGTCTCCACGGCCGGCCGGAAGGCGATCCCTCCTCGGGTGGCGCCCTTCAGCCTGTCCGCGTGACGGTGCCCCGGCGAGTTGGGCCTGGTCCGTCTCGTCCTCAGCACGATCAGGAACTGCTCACGCAGGACGAGCAGGTGGGGTGTTTCCGCAACGCCGCACGTCATCCGAAGCCATGGCGGACGATTCGGTATCCCGATACCGGTGCCACCGCTGGGCCCGGTCGGCGGCGGGCGCCGGCTTCCGGGCCGACGACGCGCGAGCACCATGCCGCGGGCCGGTGATCGACCGGGAGCCGCGCGTCAGCCCCGTACGACGAGGAGGAGCTTGACCACCTCGGCCGCCATCGCCAGTGCCATCTCCAGGACGGCGGCCGGCAGCCCGGACATGGGTTCCGTGGCAAGGCGGCCGTCTTCGCCGCGATGCTCGAGCAGGCGTGGCCGACCCCGCCGTGGAGGAGACCCTGACCGCCGAAGGCACGCGTATGACCACTGCCCGGTGATCCGTCGATTCGTGCGGACCCCGGCGGCTCGGTTCCCTGCGGTCGCGCCGGTGCGTCCCAGGACATGTGGGCCAACGGCAGCGCCCTCGACACGTCCCGGCCGGCACACGTGTCCGGTTCGGCATCTGACCGGCAAGACCCTGCCAGGCCTCGACAGCACCCCGCGCCGTCCGCAATTTGCTTGCTGAATCAACCATTTGCGGGATAACTTACAGGCCTCCACCTCAGTCTCGTGGGCCGGGCCGTCGGCCGAGCGCCCCTCAGCTATCCCAAGTCGGCCCGGAAGGCGCGCCGTTGCCCGGTCGGCAGTGCGGGTGAACCCGTTCCCGGCACGTGGCTCGGGACCGACAACACGGTCGACACAACGAAGGCGCCCAGTTGAGTTGTGCACAACTTAATCGCGCGCTATGTTTTTCCACGTCGCCACGGGGCGGAACCGCCCCGGAAGACACGTCCCTTGCACGCCCACTGCCCGAGGAGAGCCACCATGGACCTGAAGACCGTCTTCCGCCCCACCCGCAAGCGCATCGCCGTGCTGGGCGCCGTCGCCGGAGTCTCGGCCCTCACACTGACGGTCACCACTCCCGCCAGCGCGGCAAGGGCCGAGCACCGCGCCGCGGGCGAGAAGCCCACCGTCGTCCTGGTCCACGGCGCCTTCGCGGACGCCTCCAGCTGGAACGGCGTCGTCAAGCGGCTTCAGCACGAGGGCTATCCGGTGGTGGCACCCGCCAACCCGCTGCGCGGACTGGCCGACGACGCCGCCTACGTCCGCAGCGTCCTGGAGAGCGTCAAGGGGCCGGTCGTCCTCGTCGGCCACTCCTACGGCGGCGCGGTGATCAGCGAGGCCGCGACCGGCGACCCGAACGTCAAGGCGCTGGTCTACATCGGCGCCTTCCTCCCCGACAAGGGGGAAAGCGCACTGGAACTGTCCAACAAGTTCCCCGGCAGCACCCTCGGCGAGAACCTCAACCCCGTCACCTTCCCCCTCCCCGGCGGCGGCACCGGCACCGACCTGTACATCAAGGCCGACAAGTTCCACGACCAGTTCGCCGCCGACGTACCCAGGCCGACCACCGACCTCATGGCCGCCACCCAGCGCCCCATCGCCGCGAGCGCCCTGGAGGAGAAGGCCACCGAGCCCGCCTGGAAGACCATCCCCTCCTTCGACCTGGTCACCACCCAGGACAAGAACATCCCGCCGGCCGCCCAGCGCTTCATGGCCAAGCGCGCCCACGCCCACACCGTCGAGATCGCCGCCTCCCACGCCGTCTCCGTCTCCCGGCCGGCCGCGGTCACCCACCTCATCGAGCAGGCCGCCCGCGGCACCACCCGCTGACCCCGCGCACCCCCTCCGGCACCGGGACGACCGGAGCCGGGCACGGCAGTCGCGGGCACCGACCTCCGTACCACCGCACGAGAAGAGGACACACCATGAACAGCAAGCCGGAGAACAAGCCCACGGTCGTCCTGGTCCACGGAGCGTTCGCGGACGCCTCCAGCTGGAACGGCGTCATCGAGCGGCTGCGGCACGCGGGCTATCCGGTGGTGGCACCCGCCAACCCGCTGCGCGGACTGGCCGAGGACGCCGACGGTCTGCGCGACTACCTCACCAGCGTGCAGGGCCCCGTCGTCCTGGTGGGCCACTCCTACGGCGGCGCCGTGATCAGCCAGGCCGCCACCGGCAACGCCCAGGTCAAGGCCCTCGTCTACATCGCCGCCTTCATCCCCGAGGCGGGCGAGAGCGCACTGGAGCTGTCCGGCAAGTTCCCCGGCAGCACCCTCGGCCCCAACCTCGACCCGGTCGGCAACGGCACCCGGACCGACCTGTACATCAAGGCCGACAAGTTCCACGACCAGTTCGCCGCCGACGTACCGACGCCGACCACCGACCTCATGGCCGCCACCCAGCGCCCCATCGCCGCGAACGCGCTCGAGGAGAAGGCCACCGAGCCCGCCTGGAAGACCATTCCCTCGTGGAGCCTGATCGCCACGCAGGACTACAACATCCCGCCGGCCGTTCAGCGCTTCATGGCCGAGCGCGCCCACGCCCACACCGTCGAGATCGACGCTTCCCACGCCGTCTCCGTCTCCCAGCCGGGTGCCGTGGCCGACCTGATCGAACAGGCCGCCCGCACCGTCACCCGCTGACCGCCCACAGCCCCACCGCGCAACGGTCACGCACGCGGGCACTGGTAGCCCGGCCGGCCACCAGTGCCGGGCGACCGGAGGCACGAACGGTGCCCGCGCGACCCTGACCTCGGCCAACCCGCCCGCACAGGCCCCGCTGGAGAACGTCCAGCGGGGCTCCATGCCGTCCAGGCCGGGTGACGGGCGGCGCGGCGCATCACCCCGCGCTCAGGGCAGCGGGGCCGGGGCCGGCCGCCGGCACCGGTCGCCGTCGTGACCCGAGGGGATCACTGAGCCGGAGGCCAGGCGGGCAGGACGCGGTAGCTGTAGACCGGGGCCGGCGGGTTCCACCAGTGCAGACCGGTGACGTTGCCGAGGCCGTCCGTGCAGTCCTTGCCCTTGAAGATCTCCACGTTGGCGTACTTGAAGTTGGCCACGGACAGCATCGGTTCCGGAAGGTTCGTGCACGCTGTGTCGGTGGCCGGGATGGGGTACACCGTCCCGGTGAGATTCGTACCGGTGTAGAAGTTGGCCTGCCCCCAAGGGAGTTCGACTGCGGCGGCGGGTTGTGCGAGGGCCCCGCCCACGAGCAGCGCCGCTCCCGAGAGGCTGACGGCGGCAGCCGTGAGACGCGTGCTCCTGCGCATGTTCATGGTGCGCTCCTTTGCGCTGGTCCATCGGTGATGCGCCACCTTGCGGCAACGCACTCCGTTTACTTGACTCGTCAAGCATGAGGGGAATTCTCAACTCCCGCAACTGACAATCGAATTGACGTCCGTCACACCTTGAGCGGAGAAAAACACGCGAAAGATATTTAAGATATGTTTCATGAGCACTTCCTTGCCGTTCCGGGTGGCTCCGCGTTCGCCCTCCTACTGGCGCGTGACGTTCGACAGCCCCCCGATCAACCTGGTGACCTTCGAACTCTTCGCCGCGCTGGGGGATCTCCTTGACCGCATGGAGGCGGACGACGACCTCAAGGTCGTCGTCTTCGACAGCGCGGACCCCGACTTCTTCCTCGCTCATTTCGACATGCTCCCGCCCAGTGAGCCGTACACGGGCCCCACTTGGCTGGAGGTCGCGGGACGCATGGCCCGCTCCCGGGTCATCAGCATCGCCTCCCTCCGCGGCCGGGCGCGCGGGGTGGGCAACGAGTTCGCCCTGGCGTGTGACATGCGCTTCGCCGCCAGGGAGAACGCCGTGCTGGGACAGCCCGAGGTGGGGGTGGGCGTCACACCCGGGGGCGGGGCCCCGGAACGGCTGCCGCTGCTGGTCGGACGGGGGCGCGCGCTGGAGATCATCGCGGGCGCCGACGACTTCGACGCCGAGACGGCGGAGCGGTACGGCTGGATCAACCGGGCGCTCCCCGACGCCGAACTGGACGCCTACGTGGACCGCCTCGCCACCCGGATCGCGTCCTTCGACCGCCGGCCGCTCTCGGAGGTGAAGGCCCTGATCAACCGGTCCACCCTGCCGTCCGAAGCGGACCTGACGGCCGGCCAGGACACCTTCCGCGCCTCGCTGACCTGGCCGGAGGCGCACGACAGGATCGGCCGGCTGCTCCAGCGGGGCCTGCAGCAACGTGGCGACGTCGAGTACGACCTCGGCGACCACGTCGCCGGGCTGTGACCGTCCGCCGGCCCGCACCACTGCTCCCGCGTTCGTGACGCGACAGAGGCCCACCGGGCGTCCGGTGGGCCTCTGCGCGGCGCCCCGGCCGGTCACCGCCGGACGTCGCGTCCTCAGGACAGGTGCCGCGCGAACCAGTCGACGGCCGCGCCGCTGGCCGCGTCGAACTCCTCCAGGTACGGCGCGAAGTGTCCGCCCGGGATCAGCTCCAGCCGCTTGGGCTCCAGCGCGCGCTCGTACGCGGCGAGTGCCATGTCGGCCGGCGTCATGGTGTCGGCACGGCCCACGATCATCAGCAGGGGCGTGGGGGAGATCCGGTTGATGTACACCCCGGGTTCGTACATACGGCTGTTGCGGCTCGATCGCAGCGTCAGCCTGTTCTCCCACGGGACGTCGGAGTCGTACGGCCGGAGGTAGAAGTCGACGACGTCGGGAGCGTGGTACAGAGCGGGAACGGCCGGGTCCTCGCTGACGATCGTGACCGTCACCGGGTCCTCCCCCCGCAACTGCGCGCGCTCGTCGTCGTCGTAACGCCGTTCGATCTGCGCCTGGTGCTCCGGCAGGACGCGACGCAGGCCGATCTCCATGCCGCTGACGATGGGTACCTGCGCCACGACGGCACGCAGCCGGCGATCGGTGGCACCGAGCACCAGGGCGTGGCCGCCGGCGAAGCTGGTGCCCCACAGACCGATGCGGTCCGCGTCGACCTCCGGCCGTGCCTCCAGGTAGGAGATCGCCCGGCGCCAGTCCGCGACCTGCTGCCACGGGTCGACATCGTGGCGCGGCGTTCCGGTGCTGGAACCGAAGGTGCGGTGATCGTGGGCCAGGACGACGAAGCCTGCCTCGGCGAAGGCCCTGGCGAAGGGTTCGAGTCCCTGGTCCTTGATCCCGCCGAGCCCGATGGCCATGGTGATGGCCGGCAGCGGCGTGCCGGCGTGGTCGGGCACGAAGAGCCAGGCCCCGAGGGTCGCCCCTTCCGCCGGTATCCCGACGTCGTGACGGGTGAAGGTCATGCGCATACCTTTCCGGGTCCGTGACGGCCCGCGTGTGTCCTACTGGGCAACGTGGCGGCCGAGGTCGAGTTCCACGCCGTCGGGTCGCTGGAGCCCGCGCTCGAACAGGGAGCGGACGCGGTGGGCGTTCTCGGGGCGTCCGGAGGTCTGGAAGAAGGCCTGCAGGCTGGCGCCGTAGGACTCCTCGGCGGGCAGGGACTCCGCGTCGACGAGGGCCTTGGTCCGGGTGATCGCCGTCTTGTCGAACCCCGCGACACGGCGGGCGAAGCCGTCGACGAACCGCTCCAGTTCACCGTCCGGCAGGACGCGGTTGACGTAGCCGTACGCCGCCGCGAGGCCGGCGGGGAAGTCGTCGGCGCCGAGCAGGATCTCCAGCGCGCGCCCGCGGCCCACCAGGTGGGGCAGCCGGCCACTGGGGTTCCCTCCGGGGACGGATCCGACGCCGACCTCGAACTGGCCGAGGACGGCACCCGGTCCGGCGAAGCGGATGTCGGTCGCCAGGGCGAACTCGCTGCCGGCGCCGCGGGCGCGGCCGTTGAGCTCGGTGATGGTGACGGCGGGGACCTTCCCGAGCCGGTACAGGTTGTCGGCGAACGGGTGGAGGCCGGAGGGGGCCGGCCGCATCGCGGCGACGCGGGACCGGTCGGCCAGCATGTCCCAGTGCGCCATGAAGAAGTCGGGGTTGGCGCTGCGGAAGACGACGGCGGTCAGCTCCGGGGCCTGCTCGATGCGGGTGACCAGCTCGGCCAGCTGCTCGATGGTGTCGGGGTCGATCAGGTTGATCTCGCCGTTGGAGAAGGTCACCCGCCAGTAGGACGGACCGACCTCTTCGACGGCGAACTGTTCGTGGGTGCTCATGGGTGTCTCCTCGGTTGGGGTGTACGTGTGTTTCCGGAGCCGTGCCGTGCCGCTCGTGCCGCGCCTGACCGGGCCGGGGCAGGGGGGACGTGGTCACGACGAGGGGCGGCCCTCGGGGGCGGCCGGGCGGTCGAGGCCCGGCAGGTGCCGCCCCATGCGCATCTCGAAGTCGCCGGGCCTGCCCAGTCCCTGTTCGCGCGCGGCGTCGAGCCGGCGCCGGCTGGCCGGGCGGGCCGCGGAGGTCCAGAACGCGCGGCCGGTACGGGCCTGGAGGGCGTGGGCGGGAAGCGAGACCTCGCCGACGAAGTCCTTCACCTCGACGAGCGCGACCTTGTCGAAGGAGGCGATGCGCTCCGCGACGTCCGTGACGAGCGTGTCGAGGTCGGAGTCCGGGACCGCCCGGTCGACATAGCCGTAGCGCTCGGCGAGGTCGGCGTCGTAGTCCTGGCCGGTGAGCATGATCTCCAGTGCCCGGCCGCGGCCGGTGAGGAAGGGCAGACGGTGCGTGGGTGCGCCGCCCGCGACGAGTCCCAGACCGATCTCGGGCTGGGACAGCACCGCGTTCTCCCGGCCGGCGTACCTCATGTCGCACGCCAGGACGAACTCGCTGCCCGCGCCACGGGCGCGTCCCCGGATCTTGGCGATCGAGACGAACGGGCCCTCGGCGATCCGCGCCAGTACGTCCAGCCATGGGGGAAGACCCGTGGGCCCGGCCGGCGGCGGGCTCTGGGGCAGCGGGGCGTCGACGTCGTAGTGCGCCAGGAAGAAGTCCGGGACGGCGCTGTCGAAGACCACGACGCGCACGTCGGGATCCTGCTCCAACTCTTCGACGAGAGCGGTCAGTTCGCTGATGGTGTGGCGGTCGATGAGGTTGAGCGGCGGATGGTCGAAGGTGATCCGCCACACCCGGGGATCCGACCTGTCCATCACGAGGCGCTGCTGTGCGTTAACGGTGACCTCCGGGGATGCCGAGCCTGGGACCTGTTTTCCAATCTAGCATCTGGATTGGAAAACACGTCTCAGCGGTAGGATGGGGGTATGCCGAGAAGAAGCCATGCAGCCCCGACAGGTGAGGCACGTTGCTCCATCGTTCGCTCGCTGGAGGTCTTCGGCGACCGGTGGAGTCTGCTGATACTGCGGGAGGCCTTGAACGGAGCGACCCGTTTCTCGGAGTTCAGGGAACGCCTGCACGTGGCGAGCGATGTCCTCACCCAGAGGCTCGGCGTCCTGGTGGACGGCGGAGTGCTGGACAAGCGGCCCTACCAGGAGACGGGCACCCGGTCGCGGATGGCCTACCACCTGACCCCCGCGGGGCGTGAACTCATGGTGGTCTTCGGCGCGCTCCAGCAGTGGGGAGACCAGTACTGCCCGCACCCCGACGGCCCGCTGGTGCGCCGGGGCAGCAGGTCGAGCGGCCGCCCCCTGCGTGTCGCCTTCGTCGACGAGACCGGCCGGGAGACGCCGCTGGAAGACGTCGACCTGGCCTCACCGGTCGAGACGGATGCCGAGCGGCCGGTGGCGTAGCACCCGGCGGCAAGGCGCGGCCCGGAGGCGTCCGGTGGGTCGAGGCGAGCCGGCCCGCCCGGTCAGAGCGGACCGGGCCGGTGGACGACGAGGGCGATCCGGACCCGGTTGTTCAGTTCGAGCTTGGTCAGGACGTGGGAGACATGTGTCTTGACCGTCGGGATGCTCAGGCCGGGCGCGGCCCTGCTGCTGCTCGGCCTGGTGCCCCTGGCCGAGCGCCTTCTCGCCCACCTGGAGGTGTGGAGCCTCCCCCGCCCTGACCGACCTGGCCCTGACCGCGGCGGGCTCGTCGCGCTGCTCCTGGCGCCGCGGAGCCGGGGCGTCCCGGCCCCCGGCCTGCCGAACTCGCGGGAGCGGTGACCCGAGCCCCGTCCCGCAGGTCATCCTTGCGGGGCGGGGTCCGTCCAGCGCGGGACACTTCGCCCATGGTGCGGGTGTCCCGACGAGGGCACCCGCGGCGAGGCGACCGGTCAGCCCACCTCGGTCACGAACCGGGTCAGCGTGTCCGCGAAGTCCCACGGCGCCTCCACGTGGGGGGCGTGCCCGGCACCGGGCAGGATCTGCACCGCGCCGCGCCAGAGCGTCGGCATGGTGAGACCGAGCAGGTAGTCCAGGCTGACCAGTTGTTCGCCCTCGCCGTGCAGTACCGCGAGGGGCCGCGTCAGCTCCGCCACGACGGCGGCCTCGTCGGCGAAGTTCCCCGACTCGATGCACGCCAGGAGGCCGGCACGAGCCCTGCCGTCGGTGGCGAGCACGTCGGCGACGAAGGCGTCGGTGGACAGGGTGGAGCCGGGCGCGAGGAAGGCCGTGGCGAAACCCCGGGCCGCCTCGGCGTCGACCTCCGCGGTGAAACCCACGTTCATCGCGGGGTTCGGGAGGAACGCCCTGCCCACGTCGGTGACGCGCCCGACGGGCGGAGTGCCGACGAGGGCGAACCCGGTGGCGCCGGGCAGCCGCTCCGCCGCCTCCAGTGCGATGTGCCCTCCCAGGCTCCATCCGACGACGACGGCGTCCTCGGCGTCCGTCTCGCCGACGAAGGACGCGAGGAGGGAGGCGTAGCCCGGCAGCGAGTAGTCCTCGGGATGCCGCGCGGGCGCTGAGCCGCCGTGCCCCGGCAGGTCGGGTGCCAGGCACCGGAACCGCTCCCCGAAGGTGCCGTGCAGCAAGGGGTCCCAGACCCGGGCCGACGAGGAGTTGCCGTGCAGGAGGACGACGGTCCGTCCGTCACCCTCCGACGTCCTGTAGGTGATGTCCTGACCCGCGATGTCGATCCGTCGTTCCCTCACGGCGCTTCCCTCCCTGTATGGCGATGCGTCCGGACTCCGCCCGGCGGCCGCGAACGTGTGGCGCGGCGCGTCCGGTCAGGCCGGGCCCGGACCGGGCTCCACGCACGGGCGGGCCGGCCGGGACGGCGTCGCCCGCGCCGCGGGTCTCACTGCGAGGCGGCGAGGGTGAGGGCGGCCGCCACCGCGACGACGAGGAAGAGCACCGGAGCCATGGCGCCGCCACGGCTCGCGCTGTCGCCGTAGTCGCCCCACTTGACGTGGTACCTGATCGCTCCCAGGAACAGGACGGCCATGCCGACGGCCGCGGCGATGCCCAGGGGCTGCCACCAGATGCCCACGACGAGTCCCACCGCCGCGGCCACCTCGGCGAGGCCGATGAAGCGGACCAGCCCGGTGCCGAGTCCCTTTGCCACGAGGCCGTTCGGCACATCGCCCTTCAGCTGCACCTTGGGTACGCCGGCGGCGAGGGAAAGAAGGGCGAGGAGGACGCTGAGAACAACAGCGGCAATGTACATGACAGTCCTGACGTTGAGATGGGATGAAGAACGTTGGGTCGAAACGGATGAGGGTGCTCGCGCGCCCTGCCCCCGCGCGTAGGCGCGGCGCGGAGCGGGGCGTCTTGAGGGAGGGAACGCACGAGCCCACGCCCGGATCGGCACACGGTGACCCGAGCCGGGCAGGGCGGGCGCTCGCGCCCTCAGGTGCCGATCTTGCGCAGAGCCGCCGCCAGCCCGGCGAGGTCCAGGCCCGCGAGGTGGTCGAGGAAGTGGCGTCGGACGGATGCCAGGTTGGTCGGCCAGGCCTTCTCCAGCCGGGCGAACCCCGCGTCGGTGAGGCTCGCGTGCCAGCCGCGGGCGTCCTCCGCCGACCTGACCCGCCGCACGAGCCCCCGCCGCTCCAGGCGGTCCACCAGCCGCGTCAGACCGCTGACCGACATCTCCACCGCGGCGGCGAGGTCACCCATGCGCATCTGCCGGTCCGGGGCCTCCGAGAGGTTCATCAGCGCCAGGTATTCGACGAGAGGGAGCCGCTGCTCCCGGACCATGTCGGCGTCGACGGCGCGCGGCATGGCGTGGATGACGCGGTCGAGCGCCCGGACGACGGCCTCCTCGTCCGCGGTGAGAGGACGCGGTTCCCGGTCAGCGGGCTTCGAACGCCGTGCGTCGGAGGACATGCTCCCCACCGTACGTGTCCGAGGGCCCGGGACGACCGGGCCGGGGCGGCGGGAGCGGCCCGTCCCGCCCGGCCGGCCGGGTGCTGTCTGATCTTGGTCATGCCGAGACCCTTCGCGAAGGCGCAACCCGGCGACGGTCCGGGATATACTTGCTGCGACAAGCAATCTACCATCGAAGATTGTAACGTCAAGTAAAGGGTGCGATGCCCCGCCACCGGGGAAGCCGAGTCCACCCCGATCGGTCGGCGTAGCGTTCATCGAGCGAAACACGAGGATGTGACCATGGCACCGAAGCCCGCAGCAACCACAGACGGCGTTCGCCCGCTGTCCGCGGACGAAGAGGCCGTCGTGCGGTCCCTTCCCTGTCTGATCTACGCCCTGCCGCGCGCGATCGACGCCGACATGATGCGTGAGCAGCGGATGTCCAACACGGAGTACCTGACGCTGATGCACCTGTCCGAGGCGCCCGGCCGGCAGATGCGCATGGGCGTCCTCGCCGGCGCCTGTGAGATGTCGCTCAGCGGCATGACCCGGGTCGTGCACCGCCTGGAGGGCCAGGGTTACATCCAGCGCGTGCGGTGCGACCAGGACGGCCGCAGCTGGCACGCCTACCTCACCGACAGCGGGCTGACACGCCTGGAGGAGGCGTGGCCGAGCGCGCTCGCCGCCATACGCCGGCACTTCCTCGACCATCTGGAGGGTTTCGACCTCGCCAAGCTCGCCGCCGCCCTGCGGAACGTCGCCGTCTGATCCCCGCGCCCCGGCCGGCGCACGGCCGGCCCGGCCGGGGCGGCGTTCACCCCCCCCGGCCACCACGGAGGCGTGCGTACTCCTTACAGGACCGCGCCGGGTGTGCCCCGTGTGGCGTACGGCACAGGTTCCGGTGGGACGGCCGACGAGATACGTGGTTATATTTGCTTCGCGTAGCAAGTTCCTCGGCGCCGCGCCTCCGGTTTCGTCAGCGGCGATGGCTCACACCTGACGAGCGCACGCGGCCCGCCGGACACCCGATCGTTCTCCACTGCCCAGCAGTGCACACCACGTAGGAAATCGAGATGGCTGCCAGCATCACCGACGTCCCGTCAGAGCACCCTCGGACCACGCGTGTCCTCACATTCGGGGGCACCGGCCGGCACCGTGGCACACACGCCGACGAGGACCGGTGCGCTCCCGCCGGCGACTTCGTGGGGCACGGCCGTCACCGTCGACCGGCGGGCACGCCCCTGATGCCACCCGCCGCCCTCCTCGGAAGCGGCGACGACCGGACGGCAGTCCGGCCCGGCCGGAACTGAAAGCGGCCGGCCCGAGTGCCGTCCGGCCGGTGGCGGCCGACGACGCCGCGGTCCTCACCGCGGCGTCCGCACCGCGGACAGCCCCGTACCGCTGTCGCGTCCCGCACGGCGCATCGCGCGCCGGCCGAGAGCAACCGGTGACTCAGCCGGGGAACCCTCAGTCCATCACGGCGGCCGGCACAGCCGTCGACACGACAGGCAGGACACACATATGCACTTCGGGATCTTCGGCGTGGGTGACGTGGCTCGCGACCCGCTGTCCGGGCGGACGCCCACGGAGCACGAGCGGATCAAGGCACTCGTGGAGTACGCGAAGCTCGCGGAGGACGTCGGGCTGGACGTCTTCGCGATCGGCGAGCACCACAACCCTCCTTTCGTCCCGTCCTCCCCCACCACGCTGCTCGGGCACATCGCGGCACGGACCGAACGGATCCTGCTGTCGACGTCCACCACACTGATCACCACCAACGACCCGGTGAAGATCGCCGAGGACTACGCGATGCTGCAACACCTCGCGGACGGCCGGGTCGACCTGATGCTCGGCCGTGGCAACACCGGCCCGGTCTATCCCTGGTTCGGCCAGGACATCCGCAACGGCATCGAACTGGCCGTGGAGAACTACGCCCTGCTGCACCGGCTGTGGCGTGAGGACGTGGTGGACTGGACCGGACGGTTCCGTACCCCGCTTCAGGGCTTCACCTCCACTCCGCGCCCGCTCGGCGGTGTTCCGCCCTTCGTCTGGCACGCGTCCATCCGCAGCCCGGAGATCGCCGAACAGGCCGCGTACTACGGTGACGGCTTCTTCCACAACAACCTCTTCTGGCCCAAGGAACACGTGCGCAGGCTGGTCGACCTCTACCGGAGCCGCTTCGAGCACTACGGACACGGCCCCGCCGACCACGCCGTCGTCGGCCTCGCCGCCCACCTGTTCGTGCGCAGGAACTCGCAGGACGCCGTGCGGGAGTTCCGCCCCTACTTCGACGGCTCCGCCGCGTACGGGAACGGTCCGTCGCTGGAGGACACGATGGCCCAGACGGCGGTGGTCGTCGGGAGCCCGCAACAGGTGATCGAGCGCGTTCTCGCCTACCGCGAGAACGCGGGCGGCGACTACCAGCGGCAGTTGTTCAACGTCGACGGCATCGGCGTCCCGCACAGGACCGTGCTGGAGCAGATCGAATCGCTGGGCGAGATCGTGCCCGTCCTGCGCAAGGAGTTCGCCAGGAGCCGGCCCGCCCACGTGCCGGACGCCCCCGTGCATCCCTCCGTGGGCGCGGCGGCCGGACTCGCAGGCGCTGAGGGCGGACGATGAAGCGCACGCTCGCCGTGGTGTCGGCCGGCCTGCGGCTGCCGTCCACGACCCGGATGCTCGCCGACCGGCTCACCGACGGTGTCCGCGCCGAGCTGGAGGGGCGCGGGGCCCAGGTCGACGTCGAGGTCGTCGAGGTACGCGACCACGCGCACGACCTGGTCAACCACCTGATGGCGGGCTATCCGTCACCCGGGCTGGGGCGCGCGTTCGACGCCGTGACGGCCGCCGACGGCCTGATCGTGGTGACGCCGACCTTCACCGCCTCGTACAGCGGGTTGTTCAAGATGTTCTTCGAGTGTCTCGAAGACACCGCTCTGGTGGACAAGCCGGTGCTGACAGCCGCCACCGGAGGCACCGGGCGGCACTCACTCGTCCTCGAACACGCGGTGCGACCCCTGTTCGCGTACCTGCGCGCGGTGGTCGTGCCCACGGCGGTGTTCGCCGCGACGGATGACTGGGGCTACGGCAGCGGCGACACGCAGGACCCGCTGGTGCGGCGTATCGGGCGAGCTGCTCGGGAACTCGCCGACGCGGTGGCACGGCGTGAGGCGCCGACCGTCGAGGATCCCCACGACGGTCTCGTACCGTTCGCGCGGCTACTGGAGGGCGGGGAGTGAGGTGAGCCGTCGCGGTGCGGCGGCTGCCGGTTCCACCGCCGTGCCGGTACGGTCCTCGCGGGCACGGTGCCCCGGAGCGCCGAGCGCGTCCGGGGCACCGTGCGGAGGCTGTTCCGCGACGGGGGGCACGGGACAGCGTGCCAGCCGAGCGCGGACGGCAGGCCCCGGTCGTGGCGGCGTACGGTCCACCTCTCCGCTGTCGCCGAGACTCTACGAGCCGTTACTTGATGCGTCAATCGTAAGAAGTGTCCGCCGTGCGGCCTCCGTTGGGTGTGCCGGTCGCCCGGGGCGGGCCGGGGCGCGGCGGCACCTCACCACGCCGCGGCGCCGCCGTCGACCAGGTAGTCCGTGCCTGTGATGTACGCCGCGCGGTCGGAGGCGAGAAAGGCCGCGAGTTCGACGATCTCCTCGGGGCGGGCGAAGCGCTTGAGGAGTGTCTTGCCGGTGACCGCGTCCCGCGCCGCCTGGTCGTCGCCGAGATCCCGTTCACTGGCCGGCGTGCTGACGGGCCCGGGACTGATGGACACTGCCCGGATGCCGTGCGGCGCCCCTTCGAGCGCGAGTCGCCTCGTCATGCCGACGACGCCGGCGTTCGCCGCGCAGTGCGCGACCATCGGCGGCACCTGCCCCGCGATCGAGCCCGCGACGGAGGCCACGTCGAGGACGACGCCTGCGCCGCTCCGGACCAGATGTGGCCAGGCGAACTTGGTTACGAGAAAGGGACGTTGAGCTCGCCGACTATGGCGTTCCAGTCGTCGACGGAGAAGGCGGTCCCGCAGGTCGACCGGCGCGACGTGCGTCGCCTCACCAGCCGCACTACGTACGAGTTCGACCGTCCCGCGGCTGGCGTCCTCCTGGATGTCGCGGCCGACCCGGAGCATGCCGTCTTCGGTCCATCGGCGTACGCGGCTCGAAAGGGAGCAGCAGGTCCCGCACCGCGCGACGCCTGGATCCGGCGCCCCCGGGGCGCGCGCCGCCGCCGGAGTGCGAGGGGACACCGGCAGCGCGGCGCCACGGGGACGGGTCGGAACCACCGCGAGCGGACGGTGTTACCAGGCGCTCGCGCCGCCGTCGACCGGGTAGTTGGCACCCGTGATGTACGACGCCCGGTCGGAAGCGAGGAAGGCGGCCAGCTCCACGATCTCCTCGGGCCTGGCGAACCGCTTGAGGAGCGTCTTGCTGGTGACGGCGTCCCGGAGGGCCTGGTTGTCACCCAGGTCCCGGTCGCTGGCCGGGGTCAGCACCGGACCGGGGCTGATCGCCACCGCGCGTATGCCGTGCGGGGCTCCTTCGAGCGCGAGCTGCCGCGTCATGCCGATGACGCCGGCGTTCGCTGCGGTGTGCGCGACCATCGGAGGGTTCGACCCTGCGATCATGCCGGCCTCCGATGCCACGTTGATGATGACGCCACCGCCGCGCCGGACCAGGTGCGGCCACGCGAACTTCGACACGAAGAACGGGATGTCGAGTTCGCCGGCCTCCGTCGCCCGCCAGTCCTCGACCGAGAAATCCGGCATGGGGCCAAAACGCTGCATGGCCGCGTTGTTGTACACCACATCGAGTCCGCCGTAGGCGCTGACGGCGCCCTCGACCAACTGCCGCGCCTGTTCCGGGTCGGTCAGGTCGATCGGCGCGATCCCCGTCATCTCGCCGCCCGCGTCGCGGACGAGCCCGACCGTCTCGTCGTTGAGGTCGGTCTTGACGTCCGACCCGACGATCTTCGCACCCTCCCTGGCGAAGATCAGTGCCGCGACGCGCCCCATGCCGCCCGCGCTGCCGGTGATGAGCACTACCTTCCCGTCGAGCATTCCCATCGGAATTCTCCTTGCCTCAGGATGTCGGGACCGGTCCTTTGATCGATCAACCATTTGCTTGACGAAGCAAGCTTGCGCCTGCGCCAGGCGAGCGTCAAGCGATTCACGACCGTGTGGACGCGCCGTGACCGCACTCACACACGTGTGACGCGCACACCGGAGCGTGTTGGACGGGACGGGCCTCTCAGCACCTCGGCCGCCGCCCTCTCTGCCGCCTGCGCGGTCCGGGCGGGCTCGTCCTCCTCCGGTCACCCACCGGGCCGGCGGGTGTCCCCGAAGTCGTGGGCGGCGGCCCTGTCCGGTCGGGCAGACGTGAGGAGAGGGCCGCCGAGGCCGTACGGGAGGCCGGGCCGGTGGACCGGACCGCCGCACGGGGAACGGGCCGCCCGTCGTCGCGGCGTGTCACGCCGAGGCGGCCGTCCCGCTGCCGCCGCCCGCGTGGACGGCGGCAGCCCTCACAGGGGACGACGAGGCGACCCGCGCCGAGGGTTCACCCGCAGGAGCCCGCCGCGGCGCTCGTGGTCAGGTCAGCCTGTGCCAGGTGAGTTCGGCCGTGCGCTCCGCACCCCAGAGCCGGGTGGGGGTGGCGACGGCGAGCTGGAGGAACGAGCCCACGAAACGCACCTTCCGCACCTGGGAGCGCCCGATCCAGTTGGGGAACAGGCTGGTGGTGACGTGGTGCTCCACGGTGGTGGGGTCCACGACCTCGAACGGCCCGCCGTAGGAGACGTAGCCGGCCGCCGCCCTCGCCAGTTCGCCGGTCTCCGCGTCCTCGAGACGCGCCGATCTCAGGGGCGGGCGGTCGCCGCGCCCCAGCTGGGCGGACATGTAGCCCTCCGGGGTGTAGACGATCAGGCCGTACGGGGCGGGGCCGAGGGGGTGGACGACCTCTCCGTCGGAGCTTTCGGCGGTGTACGACACGAGCTGCCATGCGCCGAGCAGTCTCCGGCGCACCTCCTCGCGGGCCTCGCGCTCGTCGTCCGAGGCGGCGCGGTCGGTGACTGTCACAGAAGGGCTCCTTTCCTTGGTGGGGGCGATCCCCTGTCTTCGGCGGAACGGGCCCCGTCCGGTGGCGGACGGGGCCGTGGGGCGGTTCAGTCCCGGGTGAGTTCGCCGTCGACGACCCGCCACAGGTGCAGCGGGTTCGCCTCGCGCAGCGGCTGCGGCAGAAGCTCGTCGGGGAAGTTCTGGTAGGTGACCGGCCGTATGAACCGCTCGATCGCGCCCATGCCGACGGAGGTGAAGCGGCTGTCGGAGGTGGCCGGGAACGGGCCTCCGTGGGTGGTGGCGTACGTGACTTCCTGCGGGATCGAGAAGGCGTTGAACACGATGCGTCCCGTACGGCGCTCCAGGACCGGCAGGAGCCGCTCGGCCTCGGCGCGGTCGGCGGCGTCGGCGTGCAGGGTGGCCGAGAGCTGTCCGCGGAACGCGCGGGCCGCCTCCGGCAGTTGCTCCGGGCCGCTCAGCCGTACCAGCAGCAGGGCGGGGCCGAAGACCTCCTCGCGCAGGGCCGGCTCGGCCAGGAACCGCTCCCCGCTGACCTCGTACAGCTGGGACTGGCCGTCCCACACGCCGTCCGGGGCCGGTCCCGCGGCGATCCGGGTGGCGCCCTCGTCCGCCAGGCGCCGGGCGTTGCGGGTGTAGGCGTCGTGGATGCCGGGCGTGAGCATGGTCCGCGCGGCCACCTTCTCCACCTCGGCGATCGCGGCGTCCCGCAGTTCCGGGAAGCCGGGTCCGTCGACGGCGAGGAGGACGGCGGGCTTCAGGCAGGCCTGTCCGACGTTGTACATGCCGCGCTGGACCAGTCCGCCGCCGATCTCCGCTCCGCGTGCCGCCAGGGCGGCGGGCAGGACGAAGGTCGGGTTGACGCTGGTCATCTCGGTGAACACCGGGATGGGGTCGGGGCGCTGCTGGGCCCGGCGGTAGAGGGCCATGCCGCCGGTCTCGGAGCCGGTGAAGGTGACCGCGCGGACCAGGGGGTGGTCCACCAGCGCCTCGCCGATCTCGTTGCCCGCGCCGCGGACGAGGGAGAAGACGCCCTCGTGCAGTCCTGCCTCGGCGACGGCCTCCTGGATGACCCGGCCCTCGATCTCGGAGGCGCCGGGGTGCGCGTTGTGGGCCTTGACGATGACGGGGCAGCCGGCCGCCAGTGCCGAGGCGACGTCGCCGCCCGCCACCGAGTAGGAGATCGGGAAGTTGCTGGCGCCGAAGACGACGACCGGGCCGAGGGCGACCTTCTGCAACCGGTGGTCGAGGCGCGGTGCGGGCTGCCGGTCCGGCTGCGCGGGGTCGATGGTCGCCTGGAGGAAGCGGCCCTTGCGGACGACGACGGCGAACTTGCGGAACACGCCGGCGGTCCGTACGGCCTCGCCCTCGAACTGGGCGGCCGGCAGACCGGTCTCCAGCTCGAGACGAGCGGCGAGCTGGTCCTTGACCGCCTCCAGCTTGTCCGCGACGAGTTCGAGGAAGGCGGCGCGCTCGGCCAGGCCGGTGTGGCTGTAGCTGTCGAACGCCTCGTCGGCCAGGCGGACCGCGCGGTCGACCTCGGCCGCGCCGCCGAAGGCGAACTCGGGCTCGAGGAGTTCGCCGGTGGCGGGGTTGAGCGCCTTCATGGTGCCCGCGGTCGCGGGGACCTGGGAGGCTCCGATCAGCAGGTCTCCGGTGAGGGTCATGCGTGTGCTCCCTTGAACGCGGTGGTGAGTTCGTCGGTGGTGGTGATGGCGTGGGCGTAGGTGGGGCCGTTCAGCTCGTGCGCGGCGTGCAACATCTCGGGCAGGAACGCCGCGGTGGCGTCGCGCACCAGCGTCACGTGGTAGCCGAGTTCCATGGCGAAGCGGCCGGTCGACTCGATGCATGTGTTCGCCAGCAGGCCGACGAGCACCACGTGGGTGATGCCGTGCTGCTTGAGCTGGAAGTCGAGGTCCGTGTTGGCGAACCCGCTCTGCGCCCAGTGCTCCTGGACCACGGGCTCGCCCGGCTGCGGCTGGAAGTCGGGGTGGAACTCGCCGCCCCAGGTCCCGCGGGCGAAGCTGTGGCGCTCCATGATGCCGAGCTGGGTGGGGTTGGGGTGGTCCCACGTCTCGTAGTCGCCCGGCTCCCAGCGGCGGTGCGGGACGAACACGACGCGGACGCCGTTCTCGCGGGCGGAGGCGACCACGGAGCGCAGGTGGTCCAGCAGCCCCACCTCCCGCGCCATGGGCTCCAGGCGCGGCCAGATCTTGCCGCCCTCGGAGAGGAAGTCGTTGAAGGGGTCGACCAGCAGGACGGCCGTGCGACGGGGGTCGTAGGTCGGGGTCATCGGTTCAGCTCCGATCTGGATGATGAGTAACATCCTGAATCGAGATTACGTACGTCATCCAGAAAGTCAAACGGAGAGGCCGGACAGGCAGCTTTGACAGGCGCAGGTGTATGATGTACGTCATCCAGTTGCGCGGTGTCCCACCGCGTCGCTCCATGAAAGGCAGGGTCGGATGGGCCACTCGCAGGCGGAGAAGGCGGCGACCCGTGAACGGGTGCTGCGGATCACCTCACGCAAGATCCGCGCCGAAGGCGTCACCCGCCCCGGGATCGCGGAGCTCATGAACGAGGCCGGGCTGACGCACGGCGGTTTCTACAAGCACTTCCGGTCGCGCGACGACCTGATCACCCAGGCCGCCGCCTTCGCCCTGGCGGAGGGCACCGCGAAGATGGAGCGGTCCGCGCGGAAGAACGAGCAGGATCCGCGAGCCGGACTGATCGACGCCTACCTCGCCAAGCAGCACCGGGACGCACCGGCCACCGGCTGTGCCCTGGTCACCCTCGGGGCCGCCACCGCGCGCGGCGGCCAGGACGTCAAGGAGGCGTACGAGAAGCAGGTCCGCACCTACCTGGACCTGATCGCCGGCCTGGACGACGACGCCGAGGACGGGGAGGACGCCCGGGCGGAGGCGATGGTCACCCTGAGCGCCCTCGTCGGTGCCGTGCTCATGGCACGGGCCGTGGACGACCAGGAGTTCTCCGACGAACTGCTGGAGACGGTCACCGCCCGGCTGTCGCGGCACGCGTCACAGAACACGGCTCCGGCCACCTGATACGTGTCCCTGGCCGGAGGCGGTCGCGGGGCGGTGGCGCCGGGGCGTACGACCGCACGGCGCCACCCGGTTCCGGGCCGGGGGCGCACCTGTCGGGGCGCGCGACGACACCCGGCGCTCGGCGGGCCACCCGTCCGCGACGGGGGCGGGCCGCGACCGCCCGGTACCGGCCGCTGCGATGGCGGACCGGGTTCCTGGTGTGCTCCAGCCGGAGGCGCAGGTCCTCCGCGCGGGCCCCGGACGGTTGTGGGCCGGCTCTCCTGACGCGAGGCTCACGGAGCCTCCACGTCGCCGGCCCCTGTCGTCCGGCCGCCGGCGCGGGCGAGCCTGGTCAGCTCGCGGACGGTGACCGCCCCGGTGCCTCCGTCGACAGCCAGGGGTGTGCCCGAGGAGAAGCGGGTGGTCGCACCCGTGACGCCGACCGCGGTGGCAACGCCGTACTCGCGGGCCAGGACGGCGGGGTGTGACAGGACGCTGCCCGTATCCGTCACCAGCCCGGCGAGGCCTGGCGGCCGGGACCCGGGGGGCGGGTCCCGGGAGTCCGCGACGAGAGCCGCGTGATGGGGACGCGCTCCCTGTCCGTGCCAGGCGGCGCCGATACCGAACCCGCCGCCCGGCGGGCCTGGCCCCTCGTCGGCAGACGACCGCCGTGACGTCGGGCCCGGCCGCCCCAACGGCCGGGCGCGCCGCGTGAACTGATGGCGTTCCCCTGGCGTGCCGCCGTCCACGAGCCGGTCGGGACCGCCCCGCACCACGCTCACCAGGACGCGGTCGGGACGGCCCTCGATCGGATCCGCGCCGTACATCACCCCGCCGAGGAGCGACGCGAGCATGGGCCGCACGAGCACCGCCATGCCGTCGGCGGACAGGTCCCGCGCGGACGCCGCAACGGCCTCACCGGGCACGGGGAGCAGGAATCCGGGGGTACCGGAAGCCCGGCCACTGCGGCACGCGCACAGTGCGCGACCGTGGCGCCCCGGTCTCCAGCCCCGCGTGGCACGACTCATTTCTCCCGTGAACGGGTGAACTCACGTGCCGCGCCCCGCGCCGGCGGGCGCCGTGGCCCGCCGCACGCCACGATCCTGGACCTGGTGGCCGACCGGTGGCCCCGGCGCCGTGCGAAGACCTTGACGACGAATGCCGGAACCGTCACCGCCGCCACCGCGGCGACGGCGACCGTGCCGGCCGTGCGCAGCAGTCCGGTCGCGGCGGCACCGGCATAGAAGCCCAGCAGCACCGTACCGGTGCCCCAGACCAGCGACGCCGTGGTGCTGTGGAGAAGGAAGCGCCGGTAGGGCATGCCCGACGAGCCGGCGGCGTAGGGCAGGAAGGTCCTCGCGAACCCGATGAACTTGCCCGTGAAGACGGCGGCTCCGCCGTGGCGGGCGAGGAAGGCCCGGGCCCGTCCGTCACGGTGGCCGACGAGGGCTTTGAGGGACCGTCGGCCGGGCCGCCGTGCACACCTGCGGCCCAGGGCATAGCCGAGGTTGTCGCCGGTGACGGCGCCCGCGACCACGACGGCCGCCAGGAGGGGGGCGTTCAGCTCGCCCCGGCCGGCGACGGCCGACGCCAGCAGGACGGCCGTCTCGCCGGGCACCAGAAGGCCGATGAACGCGCTGGTCTCGCCGGCCGTGAGGACGAACACCGCGGCGTACGACCACCATCCGGCCGCCTCGATCACACGGTCGACGTGCATGGCCGTCAGCCCGCCTGCCGCAGGGCCGCGGAGGACGCGCCCGCCAGGCGCTCGCGGGTTCCGGCGCGCCTGCGCACCGGCTCGGCCCGGCCTTCCGGCTCCCAGGCGTCCGCGGGGCCGCGGGCCCGTGCGCCCAGGCGCGCGAGGCGTCCCGCGAGGAACCAGCTCAGCAGCGGCACCCCTGCGGCGAATGTGACGGCGGGCCCGGCGTGTTCGGTGGTCAGGACGGACGTCGCGACGGCGCCCAGCGCGGTCGTCATGACGGCGACGCGCGCCCGGGACGACGAGACGGCGCTGACGACCCCGAGTGCGGTCAGCAGGCACCACCCCGTCAGCGCACCGGGCATCGCCAGGTAGTCGCCGAGGAGGCTGCCCTCACGCGCCGGGAGGTGGTCCAGAGGCATCCGGCTGGTGTAGGCGAGCCCGGCCGCGCCGGTCGCCAGCAGTGCGAGGGCGGTGCGGGCGTAGGCCGTCGGCCGCTGGTGTGCCAGCCACAGCAGCACCAGGGCCGTCAACGGCCAGGGAGCGAGGAGGCGGACGACGGCCATGGCCTGCGCCGTGTCCAGCCGGTCGGGTACGAGCGGGGAGCCGGCCGCGGAGGAGACACCGAGGAGGGCCGCGTGGAGCAGTGCGAACGCCGCCGCCCCGGTCGCCAGGTGCCGCAGGGTCCTGCGGGTGACGGTCTCCTGCCCCTGCCGGGCGTGACGGGGACGGGCTGCCTGTCGGCGCTCGGACGCCGGATCGGTGGAGCCGTGCGGTTGAGTGGTGTGGGTTGCCACTTGGTCACCTCACTAACTTGACGCGACAACCATTTCATTGATTGATTCGTCAAGCAAGTAGTTCCGATACACACGCTTCGGCGATCACCGGAGTCGACACGCAACCGACCCCCCGAATACTTGACTAGTCAAACAGATGTGGTGGAGAGTGGTCGGCGGCGAGGCTGCCCGAGGAGGACACCATGACGGCCCCGGCCTTGGATCCCACGCGGGAACGTCGCGAGAGGGAGCTCGACTGCGGCGCGCCGTTCGCCGGATCCCCTCAGACCGTCGCTCGCGAGATCGCCGACGTGGCCCGGGAACTGCGTCTGAGCCGCTTCGGCCTCAAGCAGGACATCATGCACCTCCCCCTGGCGGCCCGCGCCCGCACGATCGAGCCGCTGGGCCGCGAAGTCGCCCCGCGCGTCAGGGAACCGTCCAGCAAGGAGTCCACCCATGTCTGATCCCGTCTTCGGCCTGGACACGTTCGGCGAGGTACCCGAGGACGACTCCGGCGTCCTCGTCTCCCACGCCCGGGCGATCCGGCAACTGGTCGAGGAGGCGGTGCTCGCGGACGACCTCGGCGTGGACGTCCTCGCGCTCGGCGAACACCACCGCCCCGAGTACGCGGTCTCGACGCCGGAGACCGTGCTGGCCGGCATCGCCACCCGCACCCGCCGCATCCGTCTCTCGTCCGGAGTGACCGTGCTGAGCTCGGACGATCCCGTACGGGTGTACCAGCGCTTCGCGACGGTCGACGCGCTGTCCGGCGGCCGGGCCGAGGTCATCCTCGGCCGCGGCTCCTCCACGGAGTCGTTCCCCCTGTTCGGATTCGACCTGAGTGAGTACGACACGCTGTTCGAGGAGAAGCTCGACCTCTTCGTGCGGCTGCTGGAGGAGAAGCCCGTCACCTGGAAGGGCACCGTACGGGCCCCCCTGGAGAACGCGGAGGTCTTCCCCACCACCGAGTCCGGGCGCCTGACCACGTGGGTCGGCGTCGGCGGCTCCCCGCAGTCGGTCGTCCGGACGGCCCACTACGGGCTCCCCCTGATGCTCGCCGTGATCAGTGGATCGGCCGAGCGCTTCGCGCCCTACGTCGACCTCTACCGGCGCGCGGCGGAGCAGTTCGGCACCACCGCCCACCCGGTGGGCCTGCACTCCCCCGGCTTCGTCGCCGACACCGACGAGGAGGCCAGGGAGGTCTTCTGGCCGCACTACCGGGAGATCCGGGACCGGATCGGCGCGCTGCGGGGCTGGCCCCCGGTGCGCCGGCGGGAGTTCGACGCCGAGATCGAGCACGGTTCCCTGTACATCGGCTCGCCCGAGACGGTCGCACGCAAGATCGCCGGCGCCATGCGCGGGCTCGACGTCGCCAGGTTCGACCTGCTGTACACAGCGGGCGCACAGCCGATCAGCGCCCGCCTGCGCGCGGTGGAGCTCTACGGATCGAAGGTCATCCCCATGGTCCGCGACATGCTCGCCGGCTGAACCGGTCCGGCGCCGGCCGGAAGAAGCCGGCTCGAACCGCGCCGTCATACGCGGCGACCGCGGTCCGTCACCCCCATGCCCCCCACGCTCCAACGAGAAAGGACCCGATCATGGCACAGCCGCAGGGCGAGGAACTGCAGGCGCTTTTGAAGCGACAGGAGGAACTGAGGAACCGGTACCTCGTACCGGCGGCGCAGCGGCCGCGGACCACCGCACGGGGCATCCAGCACGCCGCGTACATCGCCCGGGACGTCGAGGAGACGATCCGCTTCCACCAGGACGTCCTGGGCTTCCCGCTGGTGGATCTGATAGAGAACCGGGACTATCCCGGGTCGACCCACTTCTTCTTCGACGTCGGCGGCGAGAACATGCTCGCCTTCTTCGACTTCCCCGGCCACCCGCACCCGGACTACGCGGAGACGATCGGCGGTGGCCACCACATCGCGCTGTCGGTCACACGGGAGGTGTACGACGAGGTGAAGGGCCGCCTCGACGAGCGCGAGATCCCGTACGCGGCCTTCCCGATGGGCCCCACTCTCAGCCTGTTCGTGGCCGACCCCAACGGGCTGCGGATCGAGCTGACCACGGAGGCGTTGGGTCACTCGCTCGGCGAGTACCTCCTGTGACACCACGCGCGCCGGTCTCGGTCCGCCGTGACCGGCGCGCGGCCGTTGATCCGCGCTCGGCCCGCTCGTCACCGGCGTGCCCGCTCGCCACCGCCGTGCCCGCTCCTCACCGGCGTGCGCGGGCGGCCCGGACGGGGCACGCACGACGAAGGGCGGGACCGCCGGTCGCGGTCCCGCCCCTCGTGCTCGCGTCAGCGCAGGCCGAAGGCCCGGGTGAGCGTCTGCGTCACACTGTCTCCGTCGTGGTCCGTCGCGCCGACCCGGAGGCTGACGAAGCGCGCGTCCTTCGGGGCGCGCAACGCGGTGCGCCAGGCGTCGCCCCGGCCGTCACGGCTCAGTTCGGCGCGGTGCCAGGTCTTGCCGTCGTCGTACGACAGGTCGACGGTCGGCTTGCCCACCGCGCTGTGCACGCCGGGGAGCTGCGAGGCGGTCACCGTCAGCGCGGCGTGCCGGCCGGCGCGGCCGGCCGGGTCGGTGTCCACGCCGTAGTCCACCTGGATCACCGGCAGCGGCACCTCCCCCTCGGTGGCCTCCGAGGTGAACCTCCACTCGGTCAGGGTGTGCCGGGAGTAGGGGTTGGCCCAGGCGCCGCGGTCGTTGTCTACCACCAGCCGGTACGGCAGCCGCTGCGGGGCCAGGCCGGACAGCAGCAGTTTCTCGTCGTTGCCCCAGTCGACCTCCTGGTCACCCTGGTACAGGGTGACGCGGTTCTTGACGTCGAAGTTGGCGTGGGCGTCGCCGATGTGTCCGGCACCCGAGTCGCCCCAGCCCGGCACCGGCAGCCACATCGCGTCGCCGTAGCGCACCGGCTGGTAGCCGAGCGGACCCATCCGGGGCCGCTGGATCGGTCCGAACCAGGTGACCGGGCTGGTGGTCCCGCGGCGATAGGTGGTGAACTCCTGTGACGCCTGGGACGTCTCACCGAGGATGCCCGCGTAGTCCTGCCACGGGATGTCCGCGGTGAGCCAGTCGGTCCGTTCGCCCTGGGCGGGAGCGGGCAGGGGCGCCCAGACGCCCGAGAAGCCCTGCTCGTCCGAGCGGAACTCGTACGCCTTGCCCGGCCGGTAGTTGCGGAAGGAGACGTCGACGCGCGCCAGGTCGCCCCGGCGCTCCCGCCACGTGGGGTCCGCGGGGACGCCCCCGGTCCAGTGGTGCACCACGTCGTAGACGTAGTCGGTGGTGGGGTTCGAGGTCACCGTCAGGCGGACACTGCCCCGCCGCAAGGCGTCGAGAAGGCCCGCGCCCTGGTCGGTGTCGAGCGTGGCCGTCGACAGCGGCGCCGGGTCGCCTTCCAGCTTCCCGTCCGGGGAGGGCAGCAGACGGCCGGTGCCGTCGTTGACGACGACGATCAGCCGGGCGCCCGCCGCGGCGGCGGCCTCCGCCTGCTGCTCCGGTGTGAGGGTGTCGCTGCGGCGCACCACCGCGGCCTTGCCGCGCACACCGGCCTCGGCCAGTTCGTCGGCCGTACCCGTGCCACCGTAGACCGCCGTCAGCCGGTGGGTGCCGGCCGGCAGCGGTGTGGCTCCCCGCCTGACCAGGATGTCGCGGTAGGTGTGGGTCTTGGTGGCGATGGTCAGGGCGGGCTCCTCCAGCCGGAACCGCGCCCCGAAGGTGAAGCCCTCCTCGTGCTGCCGGGGGGTCGGCAGTGCCCAGATGCTGTCATACGTGTCATCGGGCATCTGCACGGTCGTCACGGAGCTGTCGCCGAACGTCTGGGACACGTCCAGCCGCGACAGGAGTGCCGTGGCGTCCTGGGGGACCTCCGCGCCGACCCGCCGGAGCCGGCGTCCGTCGAGGGTGACGGTGCGGTCCTGTTCCACCTCGACGCCCTGGAAGCCGAGCAGCGCCAGACCCTGCGCGTGGGGGCCGTTGGCCCCCGTGACGGTGGACAGCATCCATCCGCTGTAGACACCCGGAGGCACCCGCAGGGTGGCGCGGCCGGAGTCGTCGAACGTCGCCGACGTCCACAGGTTTTCGGACGCGACCAGGATCGACTCCCCGGCGAGCGGCCGGCCGGAGCGGTCCTTGGCGACGAGGGTCAGGTCGTGGCGTTCCCCCTCGCGGGAGGCACCGATCAGCGTCCGGCCCCGGACGGCTCCGGTGTCGTCGGTCGCGAGGACCGTGCCGCTGACCGGCCGGTCGGCGGGCAGGCGGCCGACCGCCGTGGTGAGCCGCACCGACCGGGTGCCGTGCGCGGGTACGGTTACGCGCCGCTCGGACAGCGAGAACGCGTCCGTGGCGGCACCGGCGTCGACCGCGAGACCGAGGTCGACCGGGGTGTCGCCGACGTTGCTGTACGTCACTATCCGTACGTCGGTCTCGTCCGGTGCGGTCGGCCAGGTGTGGCGGCCGGCGTAGGCGCTGGCGGTCGCGAAGACGTCCGCGCGCGTGGCGGCACCGGCGTCGACGCGTCCCGCCCCGGCCTCGTACGGCGTGTAGGACGGGGTGGGCCGGGCGCTGCTGACCAGCGCCTGCTTCAGCTGCTGGCCGGTCCAGTCCGGGTGGGCGGCGGCCAGCAGCGCGGCGGCCCCGGCGACGTGCGGGGTCGCCATCGAGGTGCCGCTCATCGTCGTGTAGAGGCCGGTGCCCTCCGCGCTGTCCTGGGAGCGGGCGGCCAGGATGCCGACGCCCGGCGCGGTGATCTCCGGTTTCAGTCCGTCGTCCCCGGAGCGCGGGCCGCGGCTGGAGAAGTCGGCGAGGTGGTCGGACGCGTCCACCGCCCCGACGGTCAGCGCGGCGTCCGCGGCGCCGGGGCTGTTGACCGAGTGCGCGCCCGGCCCGGCGTTGCCGGCCGCGATCACGAACAGCGAGCCGGTCTCGGCGCTGAGTCCGTTCACCGCCTGGCTCATCGGGTCGGTGCCGTCGCCGTATCCGCCGAGGCTCATGCTGACGATCCTGGCGTGCCGGTCCCGGGCGGCCCACTCCATGCCGGCGATGATCCAGGACTCCTGCCCCTGGCCCCGGGGGTTGAGCACCTTGCCGATCTCCAGGCGTGCGCCGGATGCGACGCCGCGTTCCTTGCCGTCGGAGGCGGCGCCGGTGCCGGCGATGGTGGAGGCGACGTGCGTACCGTGCCCCACCACGTCGGTCATGTCCTGGTCGGTGGGGACGAAGCTGGCGGTCCCGTCCACCTGCCCGGCCAGGTCGGGGTGGTCGAGGTCCGCACCGCTGTCGAGGACGGCCACCTTCACGCCCGCCCCGGTGTTCCCCTTCGCCCAGACCTGCGGCGCTCCGATCTGAGCGGTCGAGTCGGCCAGGTCCGCGGTGACCCTGCCGTCGAGCCACACCTTCGCGACGCCCCCGGCGAAGGCGGGCTTCGCCGTTCGGTTCGGCGCGCCGCCTTCGGTGGTGAGCGCGGACCAGAACGCGGGAGCCCGGGTGTGGTTCTCCGCGACGGCCGCGCCGTTGATGCTGTCCAGCGCGCGGACGGTGGTGGATCCGGCGAGTTTCGCCGGGGTGCGCGCCTTGGTGGCCTCTTTGGTGTAGCGGACGATCAGAGGCAGTTGGTCGGTGTGCGCGTCGTCGTAACCGTCGCGCACCAGCCGGGTCACATTGAACAACTGCTTGTCCAGCAGCCCCGAGGACACGTACGGCAGGACGACGGTGGGAAACACATATGTCGCGCCGCCCATGACGACGGCGTGGTAGCCGGAGCCGGTCTTCTCCGCCCCTTCAAAGGAGCGGACGGTGGTCCGGCCGCGGGATGCGGCGACCGTGACCTTGTCACCGGTGATCAGCGTGACGGTGTGGGTGCCACCCGGGTGATCGGGCCGCTGTATGACGTCGGTGGGGCCGGGGACGGTCCGGGGTGCGGCTGCCGCCCCGGTGGCCGGCAACACCCCGACAGCCAGGGCGGCGGCCGCGACGAGCGCGATCGGCCCCGGTCTGGGACCGGACGAACTGAGCAAGAAAACTCCCCTTCGGGCAGCAGGGCTCGGCTGCCGCACAGCGAGCGCGTCTCCCCGTCACGTCCGCCAAGAGCGGACAGAACACGAGGAAACGCTCTTAATTTACAGGGCAAGTAATGCGGCGTCATTCAAAGTCCTGGTGAACAACAAGTCAAGACTCACACGACAGCCTCCGCCGGCCGCGACGGCCGACCTGCGACATCAAGCGGCGTCAAGGCCGCACGCCATCGGCGGTCACGTGACATGTGTGACACCTGCAACGACTTGACCGACCGTCAGGTGTGACCTGTACTTGACCCAACAATGACTTACCGGCACGACTGGTCGCCAAAAGCGACCGAGTGAAGGCAGTAATGAACCCGGAAGACCTCTTCTCCGGCACGGAGAATCCCCCACGAACGCCCTCACCCGAGCCACTTCCCGCACACGTGCGCAGAATCCGTGACTACGTTCTCTCCGAGCTGCCGTCCGACCTGTCGGCCGTGTCACGGCAGGAAATGACCTACACGGCCCTCGCCGGCAAACAGTGCGGGCTCCTGGAAGAGGCCGGCGCCGACGCCTTCCCGGTCGACGACCTGGCCGCGGCACAGGTGACGCAACTGGACCTGCTCTTCATGCTGAACGGCTATCTGCCCGCCGGCCCGGAGGCGTTCCCACGGCCGCTGGTGGACGCCGTCACCGCACAGTGCGCGCGGCATCCCTCGCTGGACCCGCACATGAGTTACGAACTCCTGATCGACGTCAACAGTGAACAGTGGCAGCGCCACGGACACATGCGGGTGTTCTCGGAAGGTGAACTGGGGCGCCTGGAGCGCGACTTCTACCTGGGACACCACCTCACGGAGCCGGCGGTACGAACGGCGTACGACCGGCTGTGCTCGTCACTGTCGGAGCCGCCCCCGGAGGACCTCGCGCACAGCATGGACGAGGCGTTGCGGAAACTCGACGAGTTCCGGCTCGGCATGGCGCGCTACGGCAGGCTGACCAGGGAGCAGTTCAACTCCTTCCGCCGTTACCACATGGGCTACCAGGGCGGCCCCCGGGGAGCCAGCGGCGCGTTCATGCCCAGTGTGCAGTTGCTGGAGCTGGTCCTCGTCCCGCCCACCGAGGAGTACGAGGTGTACCTCGACCAGTCCATGCCCTATTTCCCCACGTGGTCCCGGGAACTCATCGCCGAACGGCGGGCGAAGTCCGCACAGGGGGAGAACGTCACGCAGGCGGTCCTCGACGGCCGCCTCAAGCTGGACCAGGAGTCCGCGACCGCACTGCTCGGCGTCCTCGACAAGTTCACGGACTTCCGCATGGTGCATCTCGGCGTGACCAGGAAGATGATCCCGGAGGCGTTCGCGGGAACGGGCGGGACGACCCGCGGGGACATAGCCGCACAGGCCGGGGAGCGCACCGTCCTGGCCGAGGGGAATCCGGGCACATCCGGTTTCGACGTGCGCAACGTGCTCACCAACGCGGTGTACCGGCTGCTCGCGGCCCGCCGCGAGATCGAGGCCCTCCATGCCGTCTCGTCCTGACACGCGAGGAGGTGTGATGTCCGGACCACAGGTGGCCGTGGTGGACGCGTTCGGGACGGCCTTCCGCTACACCGACGCGTTCGCCGCCCTGGACACCGGGGTGATACACGTCCAGAGCACACCCGGCCTGCTTCCGGGGGTCGCGCCGGTGGACTCGGCGAAGTTCACCCGGACCCTGGTGCACGACGGCGACCTCGACGGCCTCGCCGACAGGCTGGCGGCTCTGCGGCCGCTCGCCGTCCTGCCCGGACGCGAGTCGGGCGTCGAGCTCGCCGACGCGCTGTCAGAAAGACTCGGCCTGCCCACCAACGGCACCGAGCTCAGTGCGGCGCGCCGCGACAAGTACCTGCAGATCGAACGCCTGAAGGCACAAGGCGTGCCCGCCATGCGGCAGATACGCACCGACGACGAGGACGAACTGCGCGCCTGGCACGAGGCACTCGCCGGTACCGCGGTGGTCAAGCCGCTGCGCGCCGGTGGCGGTGACGGTGTGACCTTCTGCGACACCCCGGACGACTCGGCCGCCGCGCTCGGCGCGCTCCTGCACCGTGTGAACAGTCTCGGCGAGCGCAACACCCATGTCGTGGCGCAGGAATACCTGGTCGGCGCCGAATACATCGTCAACACCGTGAGCTGTGCGGGCCTCCATCAGGTCACCGACGTGTGGAGCACCGACCGCATCACCGCGAACGGAGTGCGGGACCTGGTCGTCGCGCAGGTGCTGCTCCGCCCGGACGATCCCGCGGTCCCCGAGTTGGTGCCCTACGCCCGCCGGGTCCTCGACGCGCTGGACATCCGGCACGGCGCGGCGCATCTGGAGATCAAGCTGACGCCGGACGGCCCCCGCCTGGTCGAAGCGGGCGCCCGGCCCTCTGGGCTGCCCTACTACGTGGCGGAAGCCGTCGGCGAGGGCCAGTTGGAGTGGTCCGCCGACGCGTACCTCAGACCGGAACGCTTCCGGGCGCGCGCCGGCAACGACTACCGGCGCCGGACCGCGTTCGCCTGGGCGGCGCTCGTCTCCCCGGTGTCGGGACGGCTGGTACGCTACCGTGCCCTCGACGAGGTCCGGCGCCTGGAGAGCTTCCGGGACCTGACGCTGCTGGTCGAACCCGGTGACCGTGTCGTGCCCACCACGTGGGATCTGGGGTACCCGGCGACGCTCACCTTGAGCCACCCCGTGGAGGCCGTCCTGCGGCGCGACCTGAACACGCTCCGCTTCCTGGACGGCACGGGGATGTACGAGGTGCGGGAGAACCCGGATCCCGCCCACGAACGGGCGTGACCGGCCCGCACGAGAGGAGTTCACCCGGTGGGCCGGCCCGGGACGAGCCGGCCCACGGTCCACGGTGCACCGTCGACCGGGTGTGGCGAGTGGCCTGCGCAGGCCCCCTCCATGACAGCCGTCCCCGCTTCCGTACGCGAGGAGGCGGGGACGGCTTCGTCTCGACTGCTCACCCGGCCGTGAGGAACTCGTCCGCTGACAGGGGGCGGTTGACGACACGGATGTCACCGATGTTGCCGTGGAAGACGATGTCCACGGCACCCGCGTACTCGTGACCGCCGACCAGCCACGGCAGCCCGAGCGTGGTGAGGCCGCTCGACACCCGGCGCGGGTTGTCGACGACCTCAGCGCCCTCGACGTACAGCTTCGTGTAGCGCCCGTCGTTGACGACCGCCAGGTGCCACCACTTCAGCTCGACCAGGCCGTGCCCCCAGTTGGTGGTCGGGTAGGTGTTGTTCAGCGGGTAGTGGTTGAACTGCGGCTCGCGGCCGTTGTTCGAGATGGAGAGCTGCACCAGGGGCTCGTCGGGGTCCGTGTTCCTGCCCTGCTTGCCGGCGGCCCCGGCGGAGCCGCGACGGCTCAGTACCGACGCGAAACCGTTCCTGCCGGCGTCCCAGTCCAGCGGCATCCGCACGAAGGTCTCGATCGTGTACCCGCCGCGGAAGGTCTCCCTGTTCAGCGGGGCGTTCGCCCCGGTGCTCAGATACGCGCCGTGGAGCGGGTCGCGCCCGCCCGCGAAGCTCAGGCTGGCGTGGCCCGGCTGGTCCGGGTGGTGGTCCTGCGACCAGGTCAGCGCGTCGGCGGCCGTGCCCGGCACGGTCACCACCGTGAGGTCGTTGCCCTTGCCGGACAGGTCACGGATCGTGTGGCCGGCGGGGAGCGGGGTGCCGGGCGCGCCCTGTCCGTCGAAGCGCCAGTAGGCCAGGGTGCCCTTCACCAGTTCCGCGGCGGCGGGGCGGGCGGGCCGGCCGGGTACGGGCAGGAAGCCGGAGAACCGCTTCGCGAAGTCGATCGGCACCGAGAAGTCGTCGACCGGGCCGGTGATCCGGGCGTGTTCGGCCGCCAGCTTGTTGCGCGACTCCGGGGCCTGGGCGAGGATCCACGGGTTGACGGTCTCGACGTCGATGGTGTCGCGGGCCAGGTCGAAGTGGTACAGCCGGATCATGCCGCCCCCGCCGAAGTAGCGGTTCTGGTAGTTGGCGATGTGCAGGTACACGTCGTTGCCGGCGGCGTTCTTCCTGGTCGTGCGGCCCGACGGCCAGTAGTGGCCGTTGAGGGTCAGGAAGATCTGATCGTTGTTCTTGATCAGCTTGTCCCAGATCTTCTGGCCGTAGCCGGAGAGTTCGGCATTGTCCTCGGGATCGCCGGACTCGTACGGGAAAACGTTGTCATCGTAGGTCGAGTAGACCAGGTCGTGCGTCGTGAGGATCACCGGCATCTTCGGGTGGGACCTGATGAAGTCCTCGGCCCACGCGAAGGCCTGGTCCGTGGCCCGCCAGTCCAGTGCGAGCACCAGCCAGGAGCGGCCGGCGGCCCGGAAGACGTGCGCGGTGTTGTAGCCGGTCGGGTCCGCCCCGGCGAAGGTCTTCGAGCGTCTGAAGCGCTGTGGTCCAAGGGTGCGCAGGTACGGCGTGTCGCCGCGGTCGTCCTCGCCGGTCACGTCGTGGTTGCCGGCCACCACACTGTAGGCGGCCCCGTGCGCGTCCAGGAGGGAGAACGCCTTGTCGACCTGGTCGAACGACGTCGGGTCGGCGTCCTGCGTCAGGTCGCCGAGGTGCGTCATGAACACGATGTTGTCGGTTCCGCTCCCGCTGTTGCGGATGATGTAGCGGAACGACTCCTCCTGCGGCGTCCTGTTGACGCTGTCCTGGCTGCCCCAGTACAGGAACTGCGTGTCCGGCATCACCGCGAGGGTGAACTGGAGGGCGTCGGGGTCGGGGCTCCACGTACCGGTGCCGCCGCTTCCGGCGGCGTCCGCGGCGTACGCGGCCGGTTCGCCGAGGAGGGGGGCGCCGATCCCCGCGGCCGCCGCCCCGGCGCCCGCCAGTGTCGCGTTGCGCAGGAAGCCGCGTCGGCTCTGCCCGGCCGGTTCGTGTGAGGAGGTGTCAGCGTGAGTGCACATGGTGTCCCTTGGCGGATGTCGATGGAACAAGCTCCACGACGCTAGCCAGAAGCCGCGCGGGCCGGGCGGACACGGGGTGACGAATGCCGTACGGGTGCTCGTCCATCAGGGGAACCACCCACCCGGTCCGGCCGGCCTCCGGGCAGGCGTCTTCGGAATACCGCACACGTGTCGCCGTCCGCCCCGCAAGGTGTGTATCCGGCGCGAGCGGTGTTCCCGCATGTTCCGGCGCCGGGACATCCGGCGGCCCGCTCACACCTCCCGGCTTCTCACCCGGTGCCTTCGCGTGCCTTCCGGCGGAGCGTGTGACGTTCCGCGGGCGGCTGTTCGCCCCGTATCTCCGCCAGGAGCGCGGTGATGGCGGCCATGATGTCCTCGGTGGCCGCCGCCAGTACATCGGAGGTGAGGGGCAGGCCGCGGTACCGGCTGAGGTCGACGGGCGGCCCGGCCGTCACCTGGACCCGCTGGCGGGGGACCAGCCGCACCCTGCGGTTGCCGCGACCGCCGCGCGCGTACGGCGGCACGATGCGGTGGGCCCCCCACTGGGCCACCGGGATGACGGGCGCCCCGGTCGTCAGCGCGATCCGTGCCACACCGGTCTTGCCGGTCATCGGCCACAGCCCGGGGTCGCGGGTGACGGTGCCTTCGGGGTAGACCGCGACGCACTCGCCCCTGTTGACGGCGTCCACCGCGTCCCGCAGCGCGAACGCGGCGTCCGCGGTCCCGCGGTGGACCGGGATCTGGCCCGTCCTGCGCAGCACCGTGCCGACGAAGGGGATGGTGAAGAGCGACGCCTTGGCGAGCAGGCGGGGCGGCCGGCCGCTGTCGTACTGGAAGTGCCCGTAGGTGAGCGGGTCGAAGTAGGAGATGTGGTTGACGGCGGTGAGGAAGCCGCCCTCGGCGGGTATGTGTTCCATCCCCCGCCACTGGTGTCTGACGAGTAGGAACAGCACCGGTTTCGCGATGGCCGCGGCCAGCCGGTACCAGAAGCCGTAGGGGTTGTGTGCGCTGCGGGGCACCCGGGATCCTCTTTCCTCCGTGCGGCACGCGGTCCGGCCGCCTCCCGCCCACGAGTCTGTTTCCCCGCCGCGGCCGGTCACGGCACGTGGGTGCCCGGTGGCGGGGAAACGGGTCCTCGAGGCCGAGGTGGGCCGGGCGCGGGAGTGTCCGTGGGGGCCCGGCGGACACACGCCGCCGGACGGGAACACGCACGGGCGCGAACCGCCGTGAACGACCCATTTGCTTGACGGTGCAATATCCTAGGGCTGATGTGTGCCTCGATCAACACCGCCGCCGGTGACTGCGGGACACGTCGCCGAAGCGGACCGCGGTCGGCGTGCCGGGGTGGGCCCGGACGCGGCGCCGGCGGTGCCGGCACCCCCGTGCCGGAGCCCGTGTCACGTCAGCCGGTCGTGCTCTCGCGTACGGGGAGCCTGAGCGCCGCGGTCACCTCCCCGGAGGGGGCGCGTGGCGCCGCCAGGCGCACCGTGGAACCGCTGACAGCGCGTCGCGGGCGCGGGTGGTCGGTGCCGCGCCCCGTCGGGGCCGGTACGGCGTGGGGGCCGGCGAGGTCGGCCGCGGACGGCCGGAGGTCCGCGCCACCCGCGTCGTCGACGAGGTACCGCCGGGTCCTGACTCCGGGGACGCGCGGGACCGTCGGCTCCCGCGCCCCGCTTGCCGACGTGCTCGAAGTGGGTGAACCTGCTGGGAGAGCCCGCGGGCACACGCGCCCGTGCACGGTCGTGTGCGGACCGGCCAGACCCCATCAGACGGCACCAGGTGGTGACAGGGCTCGACTCCCGCGGGCCGGCGGCTCGACATCCGCCGGCGGATCCGTTCCCGGGCGGCTCCCCGGGTTCGGCCGGCGCGGCAACGCGGGAGGTATCACCATGTGCTTCGTCCACTCCGGAACCCTGCCGGACGGCAGCCTGCGGCACCAGGCGTCCGCCGGACCGGGCGCGGACGCGCTGTCCCGCCTGGCCGCCGGCGCGGAGGGCATCGGCGGCATGGACGTCGCCGGCTCGGGCACCCCCGACGTGACGGCGGGGCCGGGCGGGCAGACCGTCGTGGACGGGTACGGCAGGGTGCTGCACAACCGCTGGAACAGGGACCTGCCGCCGGTGGCCACCGTACGGCCCGGTGAAGTGGTCCAGTTGCTGTGCCGGGACGCGCTGGACATCGGTGAGGCTGCACGGACGATGACGCCCGACGGTACCCTCACCATCGACCTGGGTCTGGTGCATCCGCTGACGGGGCCGGTGGAGATCGTGGGCGCCGAGCCCGGCGACATCCTCGAGGTGGAGATCCTGGACGTCGCTCCCCTGGTGGACTTCGGCTACGTCGCCGTCAGCCCCGCCCTCGGCCTGTTCGGTTCCCTTCGTCCGGAGGCGCTGGCTCCGTTCGCCTCCTGGAGCGAGGCTTCGCAGCTGAGCGACCCCACCCCTGGACCTGCGGCCGGGGCCATTCCCGAGGACCAGGCCCACAACAGCGGAGCCCCCTTCCTGCAGACCTTCGGGTTCGAGCGCGGTCAGAGCGATGGCCTCGCCTCGTTCACCGGCGTCGACACGGGCAAGAAGGCGCGCGTCCCCGTCGCCCCGTTCATGGGCATCCTCGGGGTCGCCCCGCTGCACAGGGGCATGTACCGCACCTTCCCGCCGGACGTCAGCGGGGCGATGGGCGGGAACACCGACATCCGACAACTCGTCAAAGGTGCCCGGGTCCAGTTTCCCGTGTACGTGCCGGGAGCCATGTTCTCCGCCGGGGACGGGCACATGGCGCAGGGCGACGGGGAGGTGACGGGGACCGCCGTCGAGACGCTCATGGCCGTCACGCTGCGCTTCGGCCTGGTGAAGAACACCATGATCGCCTCCTCCCGGGCCATCGTTCCCGCGGCGGACCCCACGCAGCTGACCATGCCCGCGGAGATGCTGCAGCGGGGGTACTACCAGACCGTGGGCACGGGACCGGATCTGATGGAGGACGCCAAGACAGCCGTCCGGGAGATGATCGACTGGCTGGTGACCGACCAGCAGGTGAGCCTGCACGAGGCGTACGCCCTGTGCAGTGTGGCCGGCGACCTGAAGATCAACGAGACGGTCGACCTGCCCAAGTGGCTCGTGTCGATGACCCTGCCCCGCGGCATCTTCGGCTGACTGCCGCTCCGGCCCGCCCGACTGCGGCAGGACGCGGGAGCGGCGGCCCTGTCCCGTCCTCCGCCGGGCCACGGGTGACCGTCCGCGGGGCCGCTGGGCGTTGAGGGGGAGAACCGGAAGGCCGGCTGCCTCGGCGAGAAACATGCCTCCTTGGCGCCCCAGCGCCGACGCGGACCTGCCGGCGTGTCATCACTCTCCCGACCGGCCCGCCGCCCTGGCGCCCGGTTGCCGCCGCAGAACGCGGGTTCCCTCGGCACCCGGCCACGCGGACGGAGGGCACGCCGGGGCGGAGTGCCGACACCGACCCGCGGACCAGGCCTGGCCGGCCAGGCCGTACCGGGACCGGCTGCGGGCGGTTCGCTCAGCCGAAGTCCGGCGGGCTGGTGCGCGTGCGCTTGATCTCGTAGAAGCCCGGCGTGGAGGCGACGGCGAGCACGCCGTCCCACAGCCTGGCGGCCTCCTCGCCCTTCGGTGCCGGGTTCACCACCGGGCCGAAGAAGGCGACGGGGTCGCTGCCCGCGTCCCGGCCGGGGACGGCGATGACCGGGCTGCCGACGTCCTGGCCGACCAGGGCCATCCCCCTGTGGTGGGAAGCCCGCAGGCCTTCGTCGAACCGGTCGGTGTCGCCTGCGTCGGCGAGGTCCACGGGCAGGCCGGCCTCCCGCAGGGCGTCTTCCAGCGTGGCCCGGTTCTTGGGCTGCTGCCGCAGGTGGTAGCGCTCCCCGAGGGCCGTGTACAGCGGCTCCAGGGTCTCGGGGCCGTGCAGTTGGGCCGCGGCGGTGAGAACCCGCACCGGCGCCCACGCCTCGCCCATCAGCACCCGGATGCGCTCGGGCAGCTCGTCCAGCCTGTTCTCGTTGAGCACCGCCAGGCTCATGACGTGCCAGGTCACCTCCACGGGCCGGCTCCTGGCGACCTCCAGCATCCAGCGGGACGTGAGCCACGTCCACGGGCAGACGGGGTCGAACCAGAAGTCGACAGGCGTCGTGGGCTCGTGAGGGGTCGGTGTACGCACGGGGGACTCCAAAAAATAGACCGGTCGCCTAGTATGCCTCACGGACGGCGGTCCCGCGCGGTGGGACGACACCCGGATGGCACCGGCGCGTGAGCGCACTCACCGGCGCACGGTGCCCATCCGGGCGCCTGCGGGGCGCTGGAGCGTGAGGCGATCATCCGCTGGCACTGCAACGAGGGCCCGGCCGACGCCCAGCTGTACGCCGGGGACGACCGGGCCGGGCCCGTACAGCGGTCGTCGCCAGGCACCGAGTGTCGGGAACCTCTCCCTGACCGGGCCGACCGGAATGCATACGACCGGTCATCCGTTTCCACTCCCGTCCTCACGGCCTCTCGCCACCGCGGCGAGCCGGCCGGCCCGCGGGCGCCGTAGCGGCGCAGCGCCTGAGCGAATGAGCAAGACATGAGCCACGATTCCACCCACCGCCCCGGTCCGGCGTCCTCACCCCCGCCGGGTACCAGCTGCCGTTGCGAAGGCACCGTCCTGCTCGACGGTTCGGTCACCGTGCCGGTCACCCTGTCCTTCCACTACGCCACCGACGAGCCGTACGCCGTGCGGATGGTGGTGGACTCGGGTGTGACACCACCGGTGGAATGGGTGTTCGCGCGTGATCTCCTCGCGGAGGGACTGTCGAGGCCCGCAGGTCTCGGAGACGTGCAGACCTGGCCGGCGCCGCGTCGCCCGCACCGGCTTCGGGCGGGCCGGGGCGCGCTGTGCATCCGGATCAGCTCGCCGGCCGGCACCACGATCGTGTCCGCGCCGGCCACCGCGCTGCGGCGCTTCCTCGACCGCGCCTACGGCAGCGTGGCCGCCGGCACCGAGAGCGGCATGCTGGGGCTGGACGAGTTCCTCGGCGGGCTGATGCGCGGGACCGGTCGCAGGACGGAGTGACCCGGATGCCCTCCCGGCCCTCGGCGGCACGGGGGAAACCCCGGCCCAGTCGGCTCAGTACGCAGGTCGCAGGCCGTTTCCGAATACCTCGGCCTCCTGCGGCTCCAAGACACGTGTCATAAGCCACTCCGCACATGTATCACCGGCGGGGCCACGCCGTATTCGGTGGCCGGTGCCTTTCCGGTCGACCGCGAAGTCATGGAAATGCCGTGCCGGCGGAAACACGCGCTCGCCACCGCACGGGGCCGCCTCGCCATGCAGGACAAGACGTACCGGCACTACCCGGCCCGGCACTACCCGGCCGTCGTCCCTCTGGACCGTGCTCTCTGCGGCACCGGTGGGATCCTGCACGCCGACGGCTGCCGGAGCACCGGTCACAGTGCATTTAGTTTCCGCTGCAATTTGAGTCGACCGGTCGCCTTCTAAATGACGAATTTCCCTTTTCCGCGACCGGAGTCCTGGATGCGGACCCGGTACGCACCGTTCTGCGACAGGGTTACGGCATTTACACTGGCGCCATGGCAGACGTGACAACCATCAAGCCCTTGAACCGCGACGAGGAGGCCTTCCTACGGGCCTTGGGGAGAGTAATCACACTCCTGCCCCGGGTCGTGGACGGGGACATGCTGGAAGAGCATTCGATTTCGAGTACCGAGTACATGGTCCTCGTGCACCTCTCCGAGGCGCCGGACAACCGGATGCGGATGAGCGAGCTGGCCGGCATGTGCGGGCTGTCACTGAGCGGAATGACACGGGTGGTGAACCGGCTGGAGGCGCAGTCGCTGGTCACCCGTGAGAAGTCGCCCGACGACGGGAGGGCCTGGCTGGCCGTTCTCACCAGTGCCGGATGGACGCAGCTGAAGCAGGCCTGGCCCACCAATCTCGCGAGCGTACGACGCCATGTCTTCTCGCGCCTGGAGGGCTGCGACATCGCCGCCGCCGCGAAGGTTCTGGAGCGCATAGCGTCCGCCTGACGCTCCGTCGGCCGAGCGGACCGGCCGGCTCGCGCCGAGCCCCGGCCGAGGTTGCCGCGCCAGTGCTCTGCGATCCCGTGCCGCGGGCCGAGGACCTCGCCCTCCCCGCCGGCCCCGGTCGCCCCTGCCGAGGAGTCCTCGCCACGGACCGTCGGACCAGGTGGTGCCGCGCGGAGACCCGTCAGCCGTCGGTGACGCCCAGCAGCTTGCGGATCGCCGGGACGGCCAGGTTCCTGCTCTTGAGCGCCGCCGTCGCCCTGTTGCCGAGGACCAGGACGTCGCGGCCGAGCGCCGGGAGGAGGGTGGTGCCCCCTTCGGGTCCGAGCGGCACGGAGAAGATCCTGACCGGCGCGGGCTTGTACGGGCGTGGCCGGCCCCCGTGCTTGCCGTGGTCGAGGTACGCGCGGATGTTGTGCGCCGCGGCCTCCCCCTGCGCCACCGCCGAGGGGCTGAGCTTGGCCTCGGACACGTCGTTGACGTCACCGACCGCGAAGACGTCCCTCTGTCCCAGCACCCTCAGGTGTGTGTCCACCTTGACGTGACCGCTGCCGTCGAGCCAGGTACCGAGGCCGGCCAGGCGGAGCCACAGGGTGTTCGGAGTGGTGCCCGTCGTCCAGTACACGACGTCGGCGGTGAGGGGGTTGCCCGCCTGGTCGCGCAGCCGGGCACCGACACCGCCGGCGGAGGTGACCGAGGTGTCGAGCAGGACCCGCACGTCGTGCCGCTCCAGCCAGGCCCTCGCCTGACGGCCCATCCGGCCGGTGCCGTGGTGGTTGAGCAGGCGGGGGCCGCGGTGTGCGAGGGTCACCGCGGCCGCCGGGTTGACGCGGCGCAGTTCCGCCGCCAGTTCCACGCCGGAGGGGCCGCCCCCGATGACCAGGATGCTGCGTGCTCCGGTGACGCGTCGCTGGTGGCTCCGGAACGACTCCGCCGCCTCCTCTACGGTGCTGCCGGTGAAGCGTGCCGGTTCCTGGTAGTCGGCGCCTGTCGCGATCACGAGGGCGTCGTACGGCACCCGGTGGCCGGTGGCGAGGACCACCTCACGTTCCGCGGTCGCTATGCCGACGGCCTTGTTGCGCACGACACGGCCGCGGGCGAGGAGTGAGTCGTACGGGATGAAGGGGGCGTACGTCCATTCCTCGTCGGCGCCGGCCCGTAGCGAGGCGACGCGGTGGAAGAACGCCTCCTTGAGGTCGATCAGCGTGACGTCGGCGTCCGCGTCGAGTTCGCGCGCCAGGCGTACTCCCGCGTATCCCCCGCCGATGATGACGACGCGTCGCCTGGTCGTGACTATGGACATGATGAGCTCACTTCTCCGCACTCCTGCCGAGTCTCCTCGACAGCCAACCGATGCCGCCCGGCCAGGGGCCGCCTTCCGTTGAACGCCCGGAGGGACGTGTGGGGTTCAGAGGGGCTCCCGCGAGGTGCGAAACCTCTCCTTGTGGGCACGTGTGTGAAGATCTCGTGTCCACCCGGCCGTGGCGGGCGGCCGGGCCGTCCGCGCCGCGGTGCGCGGCTCCGCCCGTTGCGGCGGCGTCAGCCGGTTCCCGGGTCCGGGTGGCGCAGCAGCGTACCGGCCCTCTCCTCGAGCAGTGCCACCGCCAGCAGTTCGCCGTCGACCGGCCCGTACCGTTCGAGCGCCTCCTCGTGCAGGCGCCGGACGGTGTCGGCGACGGCGTGCGGAGTGCCGCGCTGTTCCGCCAGAGCGTTGATCGCCGCCAACTGGTCGTGGATGCGGTCCAGGCCGTACGCGGGCAGGTAGTCGCCGGCGAGGAGCGCGGGCAGGTCCCGGCGGACGAAGGCGGACGAGGCGGGGCCCGCGGCCAGGACGTCGGTGAGGACGCCCAGGTCGATGCCGGCGCGGCGGCCCAGCAGCAGCGCCTCCGCGGTGGCGACCGCCTGACCGAACCACAGGAGGTTCACCAGCAGCTTGGCGGTGTAGCCGGTACCGGGTCCGCCGAGGTGGCTGATGCGGTCGGCGACCGCCGACAGCAGGGGACGGTGACGTTCGAGGAGGGTGGCGTCGCCTCCCACGAAGAGCCGCAACCGCCCGTCGGCGGCGTCCGCGGGCGAGCCGCCGATGGGTGCCTCCAGGAATCCGACACCGTGCGCCGCCGCCCGCTCCCGGCAGGGGTCCGCGGCCGTGGGCGCGTTGCTGCTCATGTCGATCCACGTGGCGTTCGTGGCCAGCGCCTGGAGGACGGCGTCCCGCACGGCCGCCGTGACCTCGGCCGGACCGGGCAGCACCGTGAGGAGTACGTCCGCCCCCGACGCCGCGGCCACCGCCGAGTCCGACCACCGGGCCCCGCACGACCGGACCGCCGCCCGGCGCTCGGTCCGGATGTCGTGGGCCCGCACCTCGTGCCCGGCGAGGACGAGACGGCGGCACACCGGTTCGCCCATCCGTCCCACACCTATCAGGCAGATCGTCGACATGCGCGGATGCTATCCCGTCGCCCCCCTGCGGACCCCGGAGAGCGCCTCACGTGTGCCGCCCGGTCCGCGGCGTGTGGTGAGGCGGCACACCTGGACCTCGACGAACCGATTGTGGCCTCCCCCGAGGTCGGCCGGAAGACGCGGCCGAGGTCCGTGCGGCCTCACCTCACGCCCATGCTTGACGCGTCAATTATTTTGGATGACACTTGATCCATCAATGAAAGTGCCGGACGGTACCGGACGGTCGAGCCGGCAGAGGAGAGATCATGAGCGCCACGCCCTTCGATATCGGACTCAACTCCTTCGGAGAGGTCGCGACGGACGACGGCCGCGTCCTCGGCGACGCCGAGACGGTACGGCTGCTGGTCGAGGAGGCCGCGCTCGCCGAGGCGTCGGGACTCGACGTCTTCAGCGTCGGAGAGCACTACCGTGCGGGCCACGTCGACAGCGCCACTCCGGTCCTGCTCGCCGCCATGGCGACGGCCACGGAACGCATCCGGCTCGGCACGTCGGTGACCGTGCTCAGCACCAACGACCCCGTGCGGCTCTACCAGGAGTTCTCGACACTGGACGCGCTGTCCGGCGGCCGGGCGCAGCTGGTCCTGGGCCGCGCGTCCGCCACGGAGTCCTTCCCGCTGTTCGGCTACGACATCGCCGACTACGAGCAGCTCTTCGAGGAGAAACTCGAACTCTTCACGCGTCTGCAACGTGAGGAGACGGTGACGTGGTCCGGGGCGTTCCGGTCGCCGCTCACCGAGCAGCGGCTGATGCCCCGTATGCGGCCCGGCGGCATCCCCACCTGGATCGGCGTGGGCGGCAGCCCCCACTCCGTACTGCGCGCCGCCCGCTATGGCCTGCCCCTGATGCTGGCCGTCATCGGCGGACGCCCACAGCGCTTCGCCGGCCACGTCGATCTCTACCGACGGGCACTCCAGCAGTCCGGGCACGCTCCGCGACCGGTCGGCCAGCACTCGCTGGGACTCGTCGCCGACACCGACGAGGAGGCGGTCGAGACCTGGTGGCGGTACTGGGAGCCGGTCGCGACCGCACTGGCCGAGGAACGCGGGTTCTACGCCCCGACCCGCGCCCGCTACGAAGCGGAGCTGGCCGACGGCGCGCTCTACGTCGGGTCCCCGGAGACGGTCGCCCGCAAGATCGCTCGTACGGCCCGTGATCTGCACCTCAGCCGCTTCGACCTCAAGTACGACATCATGCACCTCCCCCGGCAGGCCCGCGCCCGCACGATCGAGCTGCTGGGCCGCGAAGTCGCCCCGCGCGTGCGGGAACTGCTCAGCGACGAGCCAGCCCCTGTCCGGCCCGGTACGGCACCGAGGTGATCCCCCTGATCACGCCGGCCGGCTGACAGAAGGCCCCCGAGGAAGAAGCGAAGGAGCGCAATGAACATCACCGACGTCCGCACGATCGGCATCCTGGGCGCGGGAAAGGTGGGAACCGTACTGGCCCGGCTCGCGGTGACGGCCGGCTACCGGGTGCTGATCGCGGGCTCGGGCGAGGCCGACGCCATCGCTCTCACCGTGGAGGTCCTCGCCCCCGGCGCGGTCGCGGTCACCGCGCGGGAGGCCGCGGCCCAGGCCGACGTGGCGGTCCTGGCGCTGCCCCTGGGCAAGCACCGCAACGTCCCGGTGGAGGCGCTGCGCGGCAAACTCGTCGTCGACGCCATGAACTACTGGTGGGAAGTCGACGGCATCCGCGACGACTTCACCGACCCGCGCATCTCCACCAGCGAACTGGTCCAGGCGTTCCTGCCGGACTCCCGCGTGGTCAAGGCGTTCAACCACATGGGCTACCACGACCTCGAGGACGAGGCCCGGCCGGCCGGGGCGGCCGACCGCAAGGCGATCGCCCTCGCCGGTGACGACCCGGACGACAGGGCCACGGTCGCGCACCTCGTGGACGCCCTCGGCTTCGACCCCGTCGTCGCCGGTCCGCTCGCCGCCGGCATACGACTGCAACCGGGCACCGAACCCTTCGGCGCCAACGTGGACGCCGACCGACTGCGCGCCATGCTCGACCTCGACCGCTTCCCCGCGCCGGAGCCGGGCCACGCCGTCGGCGAGGCTCGCTGAGGCGGTGTCGTCGGCGGGGGCGGCCGAAGCGGTCTCCAGCGTCCGCGGACCGGCGCTCACGATGATCAGGATGCTCGCGCCGGTCAGTCGGCCGGCGCCGCCCGGCCGCGGAGGGCCCGGGTGATCGCACACGGCCTGGGCCCGCCCACCGTCTTCGAACGGGCGAGCCGGTCCGGCAACCCGAGGGCGATCGGGACACGACACGCACGCGTACCGGCCCGCGGGCGCCTGGACCCGGACACCGCGCACGACGGGTTACGGCTCGCGCGGAGCCTCAGGGCCGCCGAATAATTGTTATCGCCGGAGTACGGCGGAGCACCTTTCGACGACCGGTCGGCGACAGCCGACGACCAGCACCTCGCTGGAGGGAGCCGTCTCGTGACGAGCAGCGGCGCAGCACCGGATCAGCGGCGGCGGAACGGACCCGTGGACAGGCGCGGAACGGACCTCGGCCACACCCTCCACCGTGCCGCCAGTGCGGCCAGACGCCGGTTGAACGCCGTGACGACAGCGGTCTACCTGCTGGACGAGCACCGCGGCGGACTCCGCCTCGCGCTGGCCGACGGAAGCGCGCCGTCGCTGTTCACGATGCCGGGGCGGCTGGAACTGGACGTGCCCGCCGCCACGGTACGCGCCGTCCTGACGGGGGAGACGGCCGTACTGCTGGACCGGGACCCCGCCGACCAGCGCCGTGAACACCATCTGCCGTATCCCTACATCGCGGCGGCGGCCCCCGTCGTCGCGGCCGGCCGGCGCTTCGGCGCCCTGACCGCGCTGCGGCTGGAGACCGACGGCGCCTTCACGGCCGCCGAGAGGGCGGAACTGCGCGATGTCGCGGACCGGCTGGCCGCGGCTCTGGCCGCGCTGGCCGACGACGGCGTGGCCGTGGCGGCCGGTCCGATGCCGATCATGGTGCCACCGGCCCAGGACGACCCGCGTGCACCTGTGTGCACTCCGGGCTGGGGGCTGGGCGACATCCCGGGCTCCGCGGGCACGAGCATGATGTTCCCGCTGCGCCGCCTGGCAGAACTGCTCAACCGGGCCACGACCATCGAAGAGGTGATGCAGGCCGCCCGGTACTGCGTCATGGACCCGCTGGGCGCCCGGGCGATGGCGCTGGTGTCGGCCGTCGAGGGCCGGCTGTGGGTCCTCGGGCACGTCGGTGCCTCCTCCGGCATGGCCCGCGCTCTGCACGGTGCCAGGATGGACGACCGGACACCGGCGGCGGAGGCGTTCCGCGGCCGCCCGGTGTTCCTGACCGGGCGCTCGCCCACGGGTTCCTTCTCGGCCGACGAGTCGCGCGCCGAGCTGTACCTGCCGCTCACCGGCGACCGCCAGTTCATCGACCTGGCGATCGGCGGCGGCGGGCGGGTGGTCGCGGTGTGCTGCCTGGAGTTCTCCCGGCCGCAGGGCTTCCCGCCCGAGGAGAGGGCCCTTCTCGGGATGATGGCCGGGCTGCTGGGAGCCGCGGTGCGCCGTGTCGAGCTGAGCGCGCAGCAGCGGGCGATGAGCGAGTGCCTCCAGCGTTTCCTCCTGCCCTCCCGGCTCTCGGACCTGCCACGGCTGGCCACCGCGGCGCGCTACCGGCCCGCCGGCGTCAGCACCAGGACGGGGGGTGACTGGTACGACGTGATCACGCTGCCCGGGGACCGGGCCGTGCTGGTCGTCGGCGACGTCGAGGGGCACTCCGTGGAGAGCACCGCGGTCATGGGGCAGATACGCACCGCGGTGGCCTCCTACGTCGTCGAGGGCCACCGTCCCGCCGCGGTGATCGACCGGACCGGCAGGCTCCTGGCCACCCTGGGCACCGACCTCACCGCGACCTGCTGCGTGGTGTCGCTGGACACGCTGGACGGCACCGTCGAGGTGGCCCTCGCCGGGCATCCCCCGCCCCTGGTGCGGCGGCCGGACGGCACGACCGGCGTCCTGGCCGCCCCGGCCAACCTGCCACTGGGCGTTCCCGGGGCGGACGCCTGTCAGGCACGCGAGCACCGCCTCGCGTGTGGGTCGGTGCTGATGCTGTACACGGACGGCCTTGTCCGCTGGGACGCGCCCGATCCCCAGGCGCGCCTGCACGCGCTGCTCGGCGCCGGCGGCGGGGCTCCGGCGCCGGATCTCGAACAGCTCGCCGACCTGGTCGTCGAGGACGGCTCCACGCCACAGCAGCGCCGCGACGACGCCGTCCTGTTGGTAGTGCTGTACGGCGGGGCGGTGGGGCAGGAAGAACCGCGCGTGGGGAGCCTGCACATCCAGCGCCGTGATCTGCTGGGGGTCCGGGCGGCCCGCGCGTTCGTCCACGACCGGCTGGGTTCCTGGGGGCTGGAGGAGATGTCGGAGCCCCTTGAGCTGGTCGTCTCCGAGATCGTCACCAACGCGCTCATCCACGCCGGCAGTGACGTGGACGTGCGGCTGCGGGCCTTCGACGATCACCTCCGGCTCGAGGTACGGGACTCCGACAGCAACCCGCCGATACCCTCCTCGCTGTCGCTCGGCGAGGAGGAGAACGCGGAAGCGGAACACGGCCGGGGTCTGCTGATCGTGGAGGCGCTGGCCGACACCTGGAACAGCTCGCCGAACGGACAGGGCAAGACGGTTTCCCTGACACTGCCCATCACCGGCCGATGAGCGGCGGCGGTGCGCGGGCGGGCGCCGGGTCCGGACACATCTGGTACGTGACGGCCGGCGGGTCCGGTCCGAGGGCGGTCCGATTGACTGCTAGCCGACCGGTCTACTAACGTGGAAGTCAAGGAAGCCTCACCCCACCCGGAGGAATGATCATGAGCACTCAGAAGGTCGCCGTCGTCACCGGTGCCTCTCAGGGCCTCGGCGCGAGCATCGTCGACGCCTACCGCAAGCACGGTTACGCCGTCGTCGCCACGTCCCGCAGCATCGCGCCGTCCGACGACCCCGACCTGCTCACCGTACGGGGCGACATCGCCGACCCCGCCACCGCCGAGCGCGTCATCGCCCAGGGCCTGGAACGGTTCGGCCGCATCGACAGCCTCGTCAACAACGCGGGCATCTTCGTCGCCAAGCCCTTCACCGAGTACACCCTGGACGACTACGCCGCCGTGACCGGGGTGAACCTCAGCGGCTTCTTCCGCATCACCCAGCTGGCCATCGAGCAGATGCTCGGCCAGGGCGGCGGCCACGTCGTCACCATCACCACCAGCCTGGTCGACAGCCCGGACATGCGCCTGCCCTCCGCCATGGCCTCGCTGACCAAGGGCGGGCTCCAGTCCGTCACCAAGTCCCTGGCCATCGAGTACGCCACCCGCGGCATCCGCGTGAACGCCGTCTCGCCCGGGACCATCAAGACCCCGATGCACCCCGAGGAGACCCACGCGGCCCTCGGCGGACTGCACCCGATGGGACGGATGGGCGAGCAGAGCGACATCGCGGACGCGGTGCTGTACCTGGAGAACGCCCCGTTCGTCACCGGCGAGATCCTGCACGTCGACGGCGGCATGAGCGCGGGGCACTGAGCACGCGCCGAAGCCGGCCGCCTGTGCGGAAGGGCTGTGGCCGGTCCGGTTCGCCGGACCGGCCGCAGCCCTTTCCGCATCACGCGGCGGGGTCAGTGCCGCAGCGACCTGAACGACGTGCGCAGCTCCTCGGCCAGCAGGCGCGGCTGCTCCCAGGCGGCGAAGTGGCCTCCCCTGTCGACCTCGTTCCAGTGGACGAGGTTGCCGTAGGCCCGCTCGCCCCAGCTCCGCGGCGCGGGGTAGATCTCGGCCGGGAACACCGTGACCGCCACGGGGAGGTCGGGGATGTGGAACGCGTCGAACGGTCCGCCGCCGGCCTGGTAGCCCTCCCAGTACAGCCGGGAGGAGGACGGCCCGGTGTTGGTCAGCCAGTACAGCGAGATGGCGTCGAGCATCTCGTCGTAGGTGAGGACCTTCTCGGGCTCACCGCCGGAGTCGGTCCACTCGGCGATCTTGTCGTAGTAGTACGCCGCCATCGCCACGGGCGAGTCGGCGAGGGCGTAACCGATGGTCTGCGGACTCTGGTTCATCATCGCCGCGTAGCCGAAGCCGTCGTGGTAGAAGTGCAGCAGCCGGTCGTAGGCGACCTTCTCGCGGGCCGACAGACCGGCGGGCGCCGGGTCGGAGTTCCGCAGGTGGCGGAGGATGTCCGGCGGCACGGTACCGGGCATGTTCACATGAATGCCGAGCAGTCCCTCGGGCCGCTGTGTGGCCTGGATCTGCGCGATGATCGCGCCCCAGTCGCCGCCCTGGGACACGTACTCGCCGTAACCGAGCCGGAGCATGAGCCGGTGGAACGCGGTCGCGACGCGGGCCGGGTTCCATCCGGCCGACCTGGGCGTCCCGGAGAAGCCGTAGCCGGGCAGTGTCGGGAGGACGAGGTGGAAGGCGTCCTCGGCACGTCCGCCGTGGGCCGTCGGGTTGGTGAGCGGATCGACGATCTTCAGCAGCTCGATGATCGAACCGGGCCAGCCGTGCGTCATCAGCATCGGCATGGCGCCGGCGTGCGGCGAGCGGATGTGGGCGAACTGGATGTCCAGCCCGTCGATCTCGGTGATGAACTGGGGCAGCGCGTTGAGCCTCGCCTCGACCTTGCGCCAGTCGTAGCGGGTACCCCAGTACTCGACCAGCGGGCGGACCTTCCCCAGCTGGGCGCCCTGGGAGCGGTCGCCGACGGTCTCCCGGTCCGGCCAGCGCGTCGCCCGCACACGCCGCCGCAGCTCGGTGATCTCCCGCTGCGGGACCCTGATGCGGAAGGGACGGACCCCGGGGACCGGGCGGGGGAAGCCGGTGGCGCCGGCCGCCGGTGCGGGGCCCGCGGGTACCGGCCCGCCGGACGCGGCGTGCGCCTGGCCGGAAAGGCCGAGCTGGGTGGCGGCCGCGGCACCCGCGGCCAGGCCGAGGAACCGGCGGCGACCGGTGGTGAGGCGACCGGTGTCTTCGGTGACTCCCATGACAACTCCCGGATAAATCACTTGCTAAAGGGGTTATGTTTGTCCAACGAGTGCGATTTTTACGCTTCTTTCGTCACCGGTCAAGTCGGTGACTGAGATATGTGTCGGAACAGACGTTCCCCACTCTTCTACTTGACGTAGCAAGGAAAACGTTTAGGCTTGGGTCCGACGGCGGGGCGTCCGTCGTGACGCCGAGTCAGGAACCGTGATGCAAGCGGAAACACTCCCCCGCGCGTTCATCCGTGTCGCGACGGAACACGCCGAGCGTGAAGCCCTGGTGGACGGAAGCGTCCGGCTCAGCCACGCCGAAACGCTGCGCCGGGCGGTAGGTGTCGCGCTCCGGCTGCGGGACCGGGGAGTCGCCCCGGGCGACCGGGTCGCCATCCTGCTCCCCAACTGCTGGCAGTACGCGGTCGGTTACCTCGGGGTCCAGCTCGCCGGTGCCGTCGTCGTCCTGGTGAACACCCGGCTGACCGGTCCGGAGCTCGACCACGTCCTCACCGACAGCGGTCCGCGGGTGATCCTCACCGACGCCGTCGAGGGGCCCCTCGGCGGACGCGTGCCGATCGCGTTCGCCGAACGTGTCGTCCCCGCCGCCGCCCTCCTCGCCCCACCGGCGCCGGACGCGGCTGTTCCCGACGCCGGCACGCTGCCCGGGGCGGACCGGACCCCCGGCGACGTGGCACACCTGCTCTACACCTCGGGCACCACCGGCAGACCCAAGGGCGCGATGCACACCCACGCCAATCTGCTGTTCAACGCCCGCACCGTGCGCGAGCGCCTCGGCGCCGGCCCGGAAGAGCGCACCCTGATCGCGGCGCCGATGTTCCACGCGACCGGTGTGGTCTCGCAGTTCATCGGATTCCTCACCGCCGGTGCGTGCTGCGTCCTCACCCCCGAGTTCCAGGCGGAGACCGTCGTCCGGCTGATGGTCCGGGAGCGGATCACGTTCTTCGCCGGTGTCGCGGCCATGCTCCGGCTGATCCTTCTCAAGGCCGAGGACACCGCCTCCGACCTGTCCGCCCTGCGCCTGTTCGTCATGGGCGGTTCCCCGGTCCCCGAGAGCTTCCCCGCCGAGGTCGTCCGCCGTGTGCCCGGGCTGAGGCTCGGCAACGTGTGGGGGCTGACCGAGGGGACCTCGATCGTGACCTACACCGAGGGCGACGAGTACCTCGCCCACGCCCGCTCGGTGGGCAGGCCCGTGGCGGGTCTCGACGTCGCCGTCTCCGTGGACGGCGCACCGCCCCGGGACCTGCGGGACACCGTCGGCGAACTGTGCGTGCGCGGCCCCGTGGTGGCCGCGGGCTACTGGAACGACCCGGACGCCACCGAGGCCACCTTCGTGGACGGCTGGCTGCGCACGGGAGACGTGGGCAGCGTCGACGCCGACGGGTTCGTCAGGGTCCTCGACCGTCTCAAGGACATGATCATCCGCGGGGGCGAGAACATCTACAGCGCCGAGGTCGAGAGCGTTCTGTCCGGGCACCCGGACATCGCCGACGTCGCCGTCGTCGGCGTGCCCGACCCGGTCTTCGACGAGCGGGTGCGCGCGGTCGTCGTACCCCGCCGGGGCAGCGCCCCCGGCGCGGATTCCCTGCACTCCTACGCCGCCACCCGTCTGGCGGACTACAAGCTCCCCGCCGAGTACCTCTTCGTCGACGAACTGCCCCGCAACCCGTCCGGCAAGGTGCTCAAGCACCGGCTCGCCGGCATCCCCACCGCCCGCGACGGCGTCACCAGCCGGGCGCGGCCGTCGGCTCCCGCCCAGGACACCGATGACCTCCCGCGCTGATCCCGCCGCCGGCACGGCCGCGCCGCCCGCGCCCGTGGACGTGCTGATCGTGGGCGCCGGGTTCAGCGGGCTCGGTCTCGCCGCCATGCTCCGCAAGGCGGGAATCCGCTCGTTCCGGATCCTGGAGGCCGCCGACGACCTCGGCGGCACCTGGCGCGACAACACCTATCCGGGCTGCGCCTGTGACATCCCGTCGCCTCTGTACTCGTACTCCTTCGACCAGAAGCCCGACTGGAGCCGGCTGTTCGCGCGCCAGCCGGAGATCCTGGACTACCTGCGGGACGTGGCCCGCCGACGCGGACTCGTCGAGCACGTGCGGTTCGGCCAGGAGGTCCGCGGCGCCCGGTGGGCCGAGGAGGAGGCCTGCTGGGAGGTGGTGACGTCGGCCGGCGACCGCCATCGCGCCCGGTTCCTGGTCTGCGCCGTCGGGCCGCTGCACCATCCCGTCCGCCCGGACCTGCCCGGTGTCGAGTCCTTCGGCGGCGCGGTGTTCCACTCGGCGGCCTGGCGGCACGACGTGGACCTGACCGGCAAACGGGTCGCGGTCATCGGCACCGGCGCCAGTGCCGTCCAGTTCGTCCCGGCGATCGTCGACCAGGTCGCGGCCCTCACCGTCTTCCAGCGCACACCGCCCTGGATCCTGCCGAAGGCCGACCGGCTCTTCGACGAACGCCACCGTCGTCTTGCCCGCTGGTGTCCGCCCTACCGCTGGTGGACACGCGCACGCCTGTTCCGGATCCACGAGGGGCGCGCCGCCGGATTCGTCAGCGATCCGAGTGCCCTCGCCGCGACCGAGGCGCTGGCCCGCCGGCTCGTGGAGAAACAGGTGTCCGACCCCTCGCTGCGAGCGGCCGTCACCCCCGACTACGCCCTCGGGTGCAAGCGGCTGCTGATCTCCAGCGACTGGTATCCGGCGCTGTCCCGGCCCCATGTCCAGCTGCGGCGGGGCGGGGTGGCGAAGGTCGGGCCCGGCACCGTGGTCGGCGAGGACGGGGCCGAGGTCGCCGCCGACGTCCTCGTCTACGGCACCGGCTTCGACACGCAGAACACCCTCCGCATCGACGTCACAGGGCGGGACGGCGTCACCCTCGCCGAGGCCTGGGCCGACGGAAACCGGGCCTACCTCGGCACCACCGTCGCCGGCTTCCCCAACATGTTCCTGATGGCCGGGCCGAACACGGGCCTCGGTCACAACTCACAGATCGTCATGATCGAGGCGCAGGCCCGCTACGTCACCGCCCTCCTGCGCCGAGTGCGCCGTCGCGGCGCGGACTCGGTCGAGGTGCGCGCCGACGTCCAGCGGGCCTTCAACGACTGGGTGGACGAGCGCATGGCCGGCACCGTCTGGCAGACGGGGGGCTGCCGCAGCTGGTACCAGGACCCCCGCTCGGGCCGCAACACCGTGCTGTGGCCCGACACCACGATCGCCTTCCGACGACGCACCGATCGCGTCCGGATGGCGGACTACCGGCTGGGGCGGACCTGAACGGAGTGACGGACCGCTCGGCACGTGGGCAGGCGTGCACGATCCGCGCGCGGATCCGGCGACACGTCCGGCGGTCCTGCCGGCGCTCGCGAGAGGAGAAACGTAGGTTGCACCCGCCCGTGACGTCACACGGCCGGCCGGGTCCGGGCCCCGTCGTCGAACCCCCTTCGCCCGGAGGGCGCCCCGCGCGGCGTCGGGTGCGTGCTGGTGTCCCCCGGCCGAAGGCTGGGGGAGGTGCCGGGCTCTGGCCGCCAAGACCATGGCCTCCGGCAGGAGTTCGGCGCCCCGCCGGAAGAGTCCGTCCTTCCCTCGACGGGCGTCCGGGGACCGCTCGAAGCGGCGGATCAACGACGGGGGCGGGTCCGGGCTCCGGCTGGTGCTCCCGTAAGGTACGTGTGAATCGGTAGCCGACCGCGGAGATGCCACCCGCTGCGAGCAGGTGTGCGACCGCAGTTCACCCCAATGACCGGGTTCGGCCCGTTCTGTGGGCGGCTCACACCTGATGACCGCTCATCCCACCTCGCATAAGGAACGTCATCTTGCATCAGAGGAAGAGACGGCTGCGTCTCCCTGTTCTGCTCGCGGCCGGTGCGTTGGCCGTAGGCGGCCTGACCGCGACGCAGGTCACCGCACTCGCCACGACGGATTCCACCGTCACCTCCCGGCAGCAGGACTTCGCCTCGGCCGCCGCGGAGTACCACGTCCCGGTGAGCGTGCTGCTCGGAGTCGCCTACGAGGAGTCCGCGTGGGACGCCCACGGGGCGCAGCACAGCACCGACGGCGGCTTTGGTCCGATGCACCTCACCGACGTCACCCCGGCGATGATGGCCGGCGGAGCCATGGGCGGTGCCGGCCGCAAGGACCTCGCCTCCCTGGCGGCCAAGCCGGCCCTGCACACGCTCCAGGCCGCCGCGAAGCTGACCGGGATGTCGCCGGACACCCTGCGCGAGGACCCCGCCGCCAACATCCGCGGTGGCGCGGCGCTCCTCGCCTCGTACGAGAAGAAGGTGGCCGGTGGGACGCCGGCGGACCCGGCCCTGTGGTTCGGAGCCGTGGCCCGCTACAGCCAGTCGACGAGCCGTCAGGGGGCGGTGGCCTTCGCCGACCGTGTCTTCGGCACCATCCGCAAGGGCGCCTCCGCCGAGACGCACGACGGCCAGCGCGTCCGTCTCGCCGCGGTCCCCTCGGTCCGCCCCGCGAAGGCGCAGGTGGACCGGCTGCACCTGACGGCATCGGCCACCGCGGACACCGAGTGCCCGCCGGCCGTGGCGTGCACGTTCGTCCCCGGCTCGGCTGCGGGTGTGCAGGTGTCCAAGCGTCCCGCGAACGGCATCCGGATCGACACCATCGTCATCCACGACCTGGAGACCACCTACGACGCCGGCGTGAAGGGCCTGTCGTCCCAGACCAACAGCGCCGCGACCCACTACGTGATGCGGTCGTCCGACGGCGCGGTGACGCAGATGGTGCCCACCAAGGACATCGCCTTCCACGCCGGCAACTACTCCATGAACCTGCACTCCATCGGCATCGAGCACGAGGGGTACGCCGCGCAGGGCGCCACCTGGTACACGGAGGCCCAGTACGAGGCCACGGCCGACCTGGTCACGTACCTCGCGGCACGGTTCGGCATACCGCTGGACCGTCAGCACCTCATCGGTCATGACAACGTCGACAGCCCGGACGACGCTCACGCCGCCGGGATGCACTGGGACCCGGGCAACGGCTGGGACTGGGACCACTTCATGACGCTCCTCGGCCACCCCTACAGCGGGCCGCACAGCGTCCCGGCCGTGGGTTCGGTCGTGACCATCGATCCGCCGTTCGCCGACAACGTGCAGACCGTGCGTGTCTGTCCCGGTGACGACCCGACCGATCCCACGACCAGCTGCACGGAGCGGCAGCAGGCGTCGAACTTCGTCTACGTGCGCACCGCCCCGGACGCGTCCGCCCCGCTCTTCGGCGACCAGGCGCTCCACGGCACCGGCGGCGCGGGTACGGACGAGATCAGCGACTGGGGCAGCACGGCCCAGTCCGGGCAGCAGTTCGTCGTCGCGGATGTGAGCGGCGACTGGACCGCGATCTGGTTCAGCGGTGCGAAGGTGTGGTTCTACAACCCCGGCGGCAAGAACGCCAAGATCGCCTACGGCGTGAAGATGATCCGTCCGGCCGGCTCCGCCCCGGTGGCCGTCTACGGCCGCAGCTACCCGGACGCCTCGGAGTACCCGGCGGGCATCTCGCCCTCGACGCAGGCTCCGCTCACGGTGTACACCGTCCCCGCCGGGCAGGCGTACGTCGCCACCCAGGCCCCGGCCGTCACGGACGACTACGACAAGAGCAGCGGAACAGTCGTCCTCGGCGGCAAGAAGATGTACACCATCCAGTACGGCCACCGTGTCGCGCTGGTCTACGAGAACGCCGTCACCGCGACCCCCGTGACGCAGCACTGGGAGGACGGCGGCAACTGATCACCTGATCACCGCCACGCGAACAGGGACCGGGCCGCCTGGGGCGGCCCGGTCCCTCGTCCGTTCCGGACGCACGCGCGTGTGCGTCGCGCGCCCGACCGGCGAAACGGTCCGGCAGACCGGCCGGCCCCGCCGGCCGCCGGACCCTTCCCGGTTCGGCCCCCGAGGGGCCGTGCCTCACGCGGCGGCCCGGTCCGCCCAGGCCTGCTTCAGGGCCCGCGTGAACGTCTCGGGCGACTGGACGCCGCTGACTCCGTACCGCCGGTTCAGCACGAAGAAGGGCACCCCGCCGGCCCCCATGTCGGCCGCCAGTCGCTCGTCGGCCCGCACCTCCTCGGCGAACGCGGTCGGATCGTCGAGCACCTTCCGGGCCGAGGACTCGTCCAGGCCCGCTTCCACCGCGAGGGCCACCAGTGTCTCCTTGTCGTAGATCGACCGCTCCTCCGCGAAGTTCGCCCGGAAGGCGAGGTCCATCAGCTCGGCCTGCCGGCCGTGCGACCCGGCGAAGTGGATGAGGCGGTGCACGTCGAAGGTGTTACCGAAGACACGTCCGCCGATGCGGAAGTCCAGCCCCACCTCGCGCGCCATGGCGGCGGCCTGTTCCTCCCTGGCCACCTGCTGCTCCCTGGTACGGCCGTACTGCGCCGCCACCGCGTCGATGATCGGCACGGTGCCGTTCTCGGCCTGCGGGTTGAGCTCGAACGAACGGTGCACCACCTCGACCTCGTCACGGTGCTCGAACGCGGCCAGTCCGCGGTCGAAGCGGGCTCGGCCGACGTAGCACCACGGGCAGGCGACGTCGGTCCAGATCTCGACACGCATGGGTAGATCTCCTGTCTCAGCTGATCGGAGGGGGCAACCTGCGGGTTGCCCGCCGGTAGGTCCGGCCGTACGTCCCCTGTGGACGACCGGCCGTCTGTCGATACGTCGCTCAGAGGCGCGTTCCGGGGCGAACCGTCCGCGCGGGCACGGTGAAGCGGGCGGAGGCGCGGTGGGGGGCGGAAGTGCGGTCGGGCGGGGTCGTCCCCGGCCTGACCCGGGCGAGAGCCCCCACGGTCACGTGCGGTGTCACCGGCGCCGGCGCTGCCACCAGCGTCGCGGACCCTCCTCGGTGCCGGTGCCGGTGCCGGTGCCGGTGCCGGTGTCAGTGCCGGTGCCGGCACCGCTCTCGGCCTCGGTCTCGGCCTGGACCTCGACCTGGATCCCGGTCTGTGCCTCGGCCGCCGCCTTGAGCCTCGCGGCCATCTCG
>NZ_JAINRC010000022.1 GCF_020400655.1 Streptomyces spinosus | reverse complement strand
AACTTCTCCATTCGGGGTTGGGTGGCGACTTGGTAGCCGACCGGTCACCTAAATTAGACGACCGGTCGACTTACGTCAATCGCCCTCCGGTGACGCTCGGCGGCCAAGGCCGGCCGCGGAGGGGCAGGACACACTTCTGGCGCCCCACGGCCCGCCCGAGGACGGGTCGTGGGGCGCCAGAAGGCGGGAGGACTCAGCGCAGGATGACGCCGAAGACGAGGCGGAAGAAGGCATCGACCGGGGCGGCGGACTTGTCTGCCCTGGCCGCGATCAGCGCACCTTCCCAGGCGCTCAGGACGAACAGGGCGGTGTCCGCCACGTCGAGGTCGCCGGCGAGGTCGCCGGATTCCTTCGCCTCGGTGAGCACCCGCTGGATGTGCTCGGCCCAGCGGCCGAATCCCCGCTGGACGGCCGAGCGGATCTCCTCGTTGTGGTCCGCCATCTCCGCGCCGAAGTTGCCGGCCAGGCAGCCGCGGACGAAGCCGTTGTCGAGGGTGTCTCTGCCGAGGTACTCGAAGTGCGCGCGCAGCCGTTCCAGCGGAGGCTGTCCCGGCGTGGTGAGCATGTCGAACCGCAAGCCGGCGGCGTACCGGCTCAACGCCTCCAGGGCGCTCTCCTCCTTGCTGGAGAAGTGGTTGTAGAACGACCCCTTGGGGACCCCGGCCTCGGTGGTGATGTCGCTGATGCCCGTGGCGTTGAAGCCCCTCGCCTGGAACTGCCGCAAGGCGGCCTGCGCGATCTCCTCACGCTTGGACGGACGTCCCATGTTGATCACCTCACGTCCAATATGAACGGTCGCCTCACCGGAGTCAAACGTCGGGGTGGACCGGTCGCCGCGTACAGACACGTGGCTGCGCATCGGTTACTCTGCTTCAAGTCGACCGACCATTTACTGCGTCGGCCCTTTCTCATCCCCCCTGTCTTGGCCGGGAACACACACTCAGGAGCAGCATGTCCACGTATCGAGCCTTCGAGGCGACCGGTGTCCACAACCTCCGGCTGGTCGAGCGCGAACTGGTCGAGCCCCAGCCCGGACACGTCCGGCTGCGGGTGGAGGCCTGCGGTGTCTGCCACACCGACGTACTGGCCATCGAGGGCCTGCGCGCGGACCCCTCGCGGCCCCTCGTCCCGGGGCACGAGATCGTCGGTGTCATCGACGCCGTCGGCGCCGGCGTCACCGCCTGGCAGCCCGGCGACCGCGTCGGTGTCGGTTTCCTGAACGGGCACTGCGGGGAGTGCGAGCCCTGCCGTCGCGGTGACTTCGTCAACTGCCTGGACCAGCCGCAGACCGGTACGACCACCGACGGCGGCTACGCGGAGGTGGTCTACGCCCGGGCCAGCGGGCTCGCGCGCATTCCCGACGGCCTCTCCGCCGTCGACGCGGCGCCGCTGCTGTGCGCCGGCCTGACCACCTTCACCGCGCTCCAGCAGGGGCGCGCCCGGGCCGGTTCCCTGGTGGCCGTGCAGGGCATCGGGGGTCTCGGCCACCTGGCCCTGCAGTACGCGCGCAGCCTCGGCCACCGGGTCGCCGCGGTGGCGCGGGGCGAGGAGAAGGAGGCGCTCGCCCGGAAGCTGGGCGCCGACGAGTACATCGACAGCAGCGCCGTCGACCCCGGCGAGGCCCTGCGCGACCTGGGCGGCGCCTCGATCATCGTCGCCACCGCGTCCAACGGTGCGTCCATGAACCCGCTGGTGCGGGGCCTGGCCCCGAACGGCACGCTGGTCGTCGTCGGTGCCGCACCCGACCCGCTGACGGTCTCGACCCCCGACCTGATCTTCGGCACGCACGCCATCGTCGGCAGTCTGACCGGTTCCTCCATCGAGAACGAGGACAACCTGGCCTTCAGCCTGGCCCACGGCATCCGGCCCAGCGTCGAGGTCGTGCCCTTCGCCCAGGCCATGGAGGGGTACGAGCGGATGCTCTCGGGCAAGGCCCGGTTCCGCGTCGTACTGGACACCGCGGCCTGAGCCGCCCCGCCGCCCGCGAGGACCGCGGTCCTCGCGGGCGGCGGTCCGTGCGGGCGGAGTCCGAGGATTCCGCCCGCACAGGTGGCCCCGCGCTTCCCGCCCACTGCCCGACATCCCCTCCCCGCCCGCCCCGGCGGGTCTCCTCAGGACCTTGTGTGAAGAACGTCAGAGAGAACATCCCCGCGGACGGACACACGGTCCGCGCGGCCCGTATCGGCCTGCTGTCCGTCTCGCTCGGCACCGCCGGCCTCGGCGGGGCCTGGCAGTCGGCGGCGGCGGTCCATCACAGAGCCCTGCCGGTCAGCGATGTCCTGTACACGGTCAGCGGCCTGATCTGGGTCGTACTGCTGGCACAGTACCTGCGGCACGGCGGAGCCAGGTGGCGCAGCCTGCGCCACGACCTCCGTCATCCCGCCCAGGGCTTCGCCATCGCCTACGTGCCCATCATCGGGATGCTGATCACGAGTCACTTCTCCCGCTTCGGGCTCGGCGGCGCCCGATGGGCGTACGCGGTCTTCGCCCTTCTCGCCGCCCTGGTCGCCGCCCGGTTGCTCGCCCACTGGCTCACCGGTTCGCTCAGCGCGACCGTCCTGCACCCGGGCTTCCTGCTGCCCGTCTCCTCGGCCCCGTTCATCGCCAGTGCCGTCGCCTCGTCGCTCAGGCTGCCCGGCGTCGCCGACGCGGCGTTCGCGGTCGGGCTGCTGTACTGGCTGAGTTTCGGCACCGTCATCCTGGGCGGACTGGTCACCGCCGGACCGCTGCCGCCGCCCGCGCGACCGGCACTCGCCGTTCTGACCATTCCGCCGGCCACCGGCGGCATAGCCTGGACCGCGGCCCACAAGGGAGCCTTCGGCCCGGTCGGTTACGGCTTCGCGGGGACCTTGTTCTTCACGGTCCTCCTCGTCGCCTTCCTCCTGCCGGACCTGCGTCAGCGCGCGTTCCACCCCGGGCTGTGGGTCTTCAGCTTCCCCGTGACGGCGAGCGCGAACTTCACCATCAGGCTGCTCGTGGCGACCGGCGTCCGGATCGGACCGGCTCTCGTCTGGGTGCTCCTGGCCGCGGCCACCGCCGCGCTCGTCCTGCTGTCGGCCGCGACCGCCGGATACGCGCTCCGCGCCGCGCGGCGGCGCAGCGCGCTGGGTCACAGTTGACCGGCGAGCCGCTCGAGGGTGCGGCCGACGCTCTCGGCCCTCGCCTCCCGGTAGCCCGTACCGGCCCACAGATGGATGAGCCGGGTGTCGCCGGCGGCGGTGGCCGCCTTGCGCAACGGGGCGGTGAGATGGTGCAGGGCCGGATAACCCACCGGGGCGACCGCGTCGTACCGCTCGATGAACCGGTTGCGCAGGCCGCGTGCGGGGCGTCCGGTGAACGCGCGGGTCAGTACGGTCTCCGTGAAGGCGGGGTCCGCCAGCGCGGCCTTGTGCGGAGCGGCGGCCCCGCTCTCCTCCGTACGCAGCAGCAGGGTGCCGACCGTGGTGGCGTCCGCGCCGGCGCGCAGCGCGGCCACCACGTCGGCGGGGCCGGCGATGCCCCCGCCGGCGACGATCGGCAGTGTGGTGCCGCGGCGGACGTCGGCGATCAGATCCGGCAGCGGCACGGGGGCGGGCAGCCTCTCGGGGGTGAACGTCGCCGAGTGTCCGCCGGCGGCGGAGGCCTGCAGGACGAGCCCGTCCACCCCGGCCTCCGCCGCCTGCCGGGCCTCGTCCGCGGAGGTGACGCTCTGCAGGACGACGGTCCCGGACCGGCGCAGGGCCTTGACGACCGCGGGATCGGGGACACCGAACGTGAACGAGACCACCGGTACCGGCGACGCGGTGAGCAGATCGATCTTGTTCGCCCAGTCGTCGTCGTCCGTCACCGGTTCCCCGGCGGCGAGCACGATCCCGTAGCGGTCGGCCTCGGGCTGGATCAGCCGGGCGTAACGGCGGTAGTCCTGCGGCGAGACGGTGACCGGGGTGGGGACGAAGAGGTTGACGCCGAAGGGGACGTTCTCCGCCCGGACGGCGTCGATCTGCTCGGCGAGCGCCTGCGCGGGCCTGTAGCCGGCGGCGAGGAAACCCATTCCTCCCGCACGGGCCGCCGCCGTCACCATCGCGGGGGTTCCGGATCCGCCGGCCATCGGGGCGGCGAGGACCGGCAGGGAGACTCCCAGGCCGTCCAGCAGTCGGTTCATGTCGGCTTCCTCTCCTCCGGCCGCGGGCGGTCACCCCTGCCCCGACCAACGTGACCGTAGACGCCCGGCGGGACAAGCTGAAATGCCGGTCGCGTCGCCATCATGCACAGCGGGCATCGCCGACCGGCCCACTTCTCCTTGACACGTCAAGGAGAAGTGTTTTTACTTGACCGCTCAAACCCGACCAATCTCTCCTTTCCTTTCCACGCCCACCATGCGAGCAGTACGTGACGTATGACATCGGTTCCGACGGCGGGGAGGCCGGACGGGAGACGGACGCGGTGGTGCGCTACGCGATCCTCGGCCCCGTGCGCGCGGTGCGCGGCACCGACGAACTCCATCTGGGCCCTCCCAAGAGGCTGGCCCTCTTCGCCCTGCTCGTGCTGCGCGCTCCCGGCCCCCTGACACTGAGCGAGGCGATCGACGTCCTGTGGGACGACGAGCCGCCGGCCAGCGCGGCCAACGTGGTGCACCGGCACATCGGTGCCCTCCGCAGAACGCTGGAACCCCGGCTGCGCAGCCGGTCCGACGCCAGGCACCTCGTGCGCGCCGCCGACGGTTACCGGTTGCTGGTCGACGCCTCGAACTCCGATCTCCTGCACTTCCGTGACCTGTGCGCGCAGGCGCGGATCGCGGCCAGGGCCGGCGACCCCGCGCGAGCCGCCCACCGCTTCGCCGAGGCCCTGCGGCTCTGGCGCGGGCCCGTCGTCGCCGACGGCAGCCTGGTGTCCCGGCATCCGGTGTTCACGGCGGTCGGACACGAGTTCGTCGCGGTCGTCAAGGAAGCGTCCGACGTCGTCCTGACCGCTGCGCCCGCGCTGACGGAGGACCTGCTCACCGCGCTGCGCCGGGCGTTGGACGGCCATCCCTTCGACGAAGCCCTGCACGCCCGGATGATCGCCGCCCTGGCCGCCACCGGACGGCAGGCCGAGGCCCTGCGGCAGTTCGACCGCATCCGCCATCGTCTGGCCGACGAACTGGGCGTCGACCCCGGACCCGAACTGCGGGCAGCCCAGCAGCACCTGTCGCAACGCACGCCCACCGTGCCCGTGAACGGGCCCGCGGACCCCGAACCGGCCGCGCCGGTGCCGTCCCAACTGCCCCAGGACTGCCCCTCCTTCGTCGGCCGGCACGCGGCGCTCGACCGGTTCCTGCGACTGCTGCCCTTGGACGGGGAGAGCCCGGCCCCGGCCATCACCGCCGCGCTCTGCGGCATGGCGGGAGTGGGCAAGACGACCCTGGCCGTGCACGTCGCCCACCTGGCGGCGGCACGCTATCCCGGCGGACAGGTCTACGTGGATCTCCGCGGCCATCACCCCTCGCAAGCGCCTCTCGACCCCGGCGAAGCCATGCGCACGGTGCTCGAAGCGCTGGGCACCGAGACGGTCCCCGCACAGCCGGGCGCCGCCGCGCTGGGCTCCGCGTACCGCAGGGCCCTGGCCGGACGCCGGCTGCTCCTCGTCCTGGACGACGCCCGCGACAGCGAACAGGTCCGCCCCCTGCTGCCCACCACACCCGGGTGTCTGACGATCGTCACCAGCCGTCGGCGGCTGGAGGGGCTGGCCGTGACGGACGACGCCCGGATCGTCACGCTCGACCCCATGACCCGGCGGGAAAGCCTCGACCTGCTCGAACGCCGGCTGGGCGCGGACCGGCTCAGGGGCGAGCATGCCGCGGCCGAGGAGATCGTGGAGGTGTGCGGGGGACTGCCGCTGACGCTGGCCGTCGCCGCCACCCGGGTGCTGCTGCAACCGGCGTTCTCCCTCGCCTCGCTCGCCGCACAGCTGCGGGACGGCCGGAGCACCCTCGCGGCCCTGTCCACACTGGATGTCCGCACCGATGTCAGGAGTGCCTTCACGGCCTCCTACGAAGCGCTGAGCCACAGCGCCGCGTCACTGTTCCGGCTGCTCAGCCTGCACCCCGCGCGCGACATCACCGCTCCGGCCGCCGCCAGCCTGGCCGGCACCGACGTGCGGGACACGCACGCGGACATCGCCGAACTCACGGACCACCACCTGCTCGCCGAGCTCGTACCGGGCCGGTACACGTGTCATGGACTGCTGCGCGCCTTCTCCGCCGAACTCGGCTCCCGGCACGATCCGGCCGACGCGCGCTCCGCGGCGCGCGCCAGGATGGTCGAGCACTATCTGTACAGCGCCGACGCCGCCACCGCGCTGCTCGCCCCGCACCGCAGGGCCCTGATCCTGCCGCCCCCGCGTCCCGGGGTACGGCCGCAGCGGTTCCACGGAAGGGCGGAAGCCGCTGAGTGGATCGTCGCCGAGAGACATCTGCTGCCGTCCCTCGTCGAGGACACGGGTCTGCTCCCCGGGGCCGGGGGCGAGACGTTCCGCCGCCAACTCCGCTCAACGCTGCGGACCTTCGTGCACCGCGCCGACGGCTGACCGTGGAGCGGCCCCGCCGCCATGTCTCGGGACGGCCCGAGCCGTACGGCGCCCACGGGGTGCGCGCCCAGCGTCCCGGTGCCCGGACCTGACCGTTCCCATCGGCAGTCGGTCCCTGACCGATACCGTCATGCCGATGAGGCGGTCGGGATTCCGCCGGGCACGAGCGATCGTTTTGTCCACGACGTCCCCGGCGAGTCCACGGTCGCCGAGCACGAACACCCGACGGCCGGATCGTGACGGTCGCGTGGAGACGGCGGTCCGAAGGTGTGAACCATGGCCGCCGGCACCCTCGTGTGTCTCTCGTAGCACGCCGACGCCGAGTCGCTGCACCGACACAGGAGGAGCGCAAGGGTGGACACGTCTCCGGGAGACAGCGTGGAAGAGGTCCTCGCCGACTTCGCCCGGCGGTACGACGCCGTGGCCCGGGCCGAGGAGGAGTTGCGGACGCTGTCGGTGACGGCGTCGTCCGCGGACGGCGTGGTGGAGGCCACCGTGTGCGCCGACGGGCGGACGTCGGCAATCCGCTTTCCCACCAACCGGTTCAAGGAGATGTCCGGCCGGGAGCTGGCCGGCAGCGTCCTGGCGGCCCTGACGACAGCCCGGACGGAGGTGGCCCTGCGCGCCGCCGCGATCACCTGTTCCCCGGCGGCCCACGTGCCGGGATGCGCCTCACCGGACACGTGTGACGGCCTGTTCCCCGACGGCCCGGGGACACACACCCCGCCCCACACGTGCTGGGGCCGGGTGGTGCGGGAGGCCCGGTCGGTGTCCGGGCTTCTCGGCGCCGTCCCCGACCGGGCGCCAGGCCGCGGTGCGGCACCGGAGCGGCCGCTCCCCCCGGGGCCGCTCTGGGGGAAGCTGCTGCCCGGCGTTCCGCCGCCCGCCCGGCCGGCCTCCCTGCCCGCGGAGCTGTCCGAAGCGGTCGTGGCGCTGGGTGAGGCCGTGTGCGAGTCCGCCGGAGGGTGGTGCACACCCGACGGGCGGGGACGGCCGGACCCGGCGGAGCCGTCGGAGGGCGAGCGCGCCGTGCCGGACACCGACTGATCGTGGTGAGCTGCGCCGTCGTGCGCAGGGGCCGCGTGTCAGTGGCGGGGAGCGGCCATGGACGCCGGGGGCCTGCGCGCTGCGGCTGCCCGGCTCCGCCGATCCCAGCAGCGGTTCCCGGCCGGGGGCGGCCCGCACGTCGGGACTCTCGCGCCGTCCTCGACTCGCGCGCACGGCGGGATCCTGCTGCCAGGGCAACGGCCGTCCGTGTCACGGCTGACGGCAGGGCCGGAGAGCCGGTGTGGGTTACGGCTTGGCGTTGGTTCTCTGACGGCGGGCTCTGACGGGCTCGGGCAGGAACCGGTTGGGCAGGGCCTGGCGCTCGGTGGCCCTGTCGCCGCCGCCTGCGTGTCCTTCCCGGCGAGGAGGGCGCCGACGCCCTGCTCGGCGACCAGGCGCCTGTCGTTCTTCACGCCCTTGCCGACGGCGGTCCTGCGCATGCCGGCGCGCTGGTGGAAGTCGCTGTCGGTGGCACCGGGAAGCAGCGCGGTGACGGTGACGCCGCTGCCGCGCAGTTCCTCGCGCAGGGACTCGGCGAAGGAGTAGCCGAACGCCCACGACGGCCCACGTCCCGTTGTGGGCAGAAGGACGGAAAGACAGACTGGGCCGGTGCGCCGGGCGACGACAACCATGACACGGCATCGAGGAGGACGAGAACGGCCGGAACCGTCACCGCGGGGCAATCACCTGTGCGGCCCACCGTGCGACGCGAGCACCGCACGGCACCGACCCGCACACCGACATGCCACCGCAGCAAGCCGCCCACGCCCCGGCCCCGAGCGCAGACAGGAGACCGCCAGTGACCGCCATACCCCAGGGACGCGACTGGACCCGTATGAAGCGCGCCGACTTCGACGACTCCGCCCCGCTCGACCTGGTCGACCTGGTCGACGCGGCCGTGTGCCGGCCGGTCCCCGCCGTGCCCGACGAATGCGGGACACAGGCGCTGTTCGGCAAGGAACCGGAGCCCGAGCGTCCCCGCCGCACGCGCACGCCGGCCTCCCAACCCACCGAGCACACCGACACCTTGTTCTGAGCTCGGCCGGCGGGCGGTGCCCGGCACGGTCCGTGGCACGGGCAGCCGCCGACGGGCCTCCGGCGCAGGACACCGGCTCTCGCGGCACGGCAGCCGGCCCGGTGTCGCGCGGCACGGATCACGGTGCCGGGCCGGGCTGTCAGAGGCCGCTGCCACACTTCCGGCCATGAGCGACGAGGGATTCGAGTGGATACAGCAAGACCTCACCTCCTGGGGCTTCTACCTGGAGATGGTCAAGGGCGTGGGCGTCGAGGAGCTGGCGGCGATGCGGGGGGCGGATCCCGCCCTCGGCATCATGTCTCCTGACGTGTTCAACACGGCGTTGGACCGCTCAGGCAACATCCCGGACTGGGCCAGGCTGGGCGAGCACGCGGGGTGGGCCTTCGCCCTGTGCGGGGGCGACGACGGCTTCTACATGCAACGCCCCGACCACCTGAAGCACTTGTGGGAGGGCCGGACATGGCTGACCGTCATGGACACCACCATGGACCCGCCCGTCGTCGACGTGATCGTGGACGGAAAGCTCGACTGGAGTTACTTCGACGGCGAGGTTCACCGGGCGGTCAGGGCGGACCATCCCCTCACCCGGCGGATGACCGCCGAGATCGGGCTCGGCAGCCTCGCCCCGGACCCTGACTCGCCCGACGAGCCGGAGGACAGGTGGAGGCTGCGGGTCCCGGACATCCAGGACGTGTACCGGCTGATGGGCGAGTACTACGGGCTGAGCCTCCCCCGGAGAGCGATTCTCGACGACGAACTGGCCGGGGTGTTCACCTCCCCGCGCGTGTACGCCAACGGGGAGCCGAACACCAGGTACGACAACATCCGCCTGCCCTGACCAGGGCCTCTCGGTCGGATCATGCCGGGCTCGCGGGCCCTGGCACCGCGCCTCGCGCCGACGCGGCGTGCACCGGCCCCGCGGACAGGAGGAGCAGGGTTCCACTGCTGGGTCCGCGGGACCGGTGCATGACTCACGTACCCTGCGGTGCGCCCGATAAGCCCGATCCCTCCCAACCACCTTCGCGGCGGGTGATCCGACGCGAGTGGGGCCCGGCCGTATCGGCCGGGCCCCACTCACCGCTCGCGCGTGGCGCGTACCTCGCGCCGAGTGCCGAGTGCGTCCGTCGTCTACCAGCGGTACCAGCGGCCCTTGCGGCCGCCGCCGTCCGCCGTACGGACGACGAAGCCGAGCAGCCACACGACCAGCACGATCACCGCGACCCACCACAGCGCCTTCAGCGCGAAACCCGCACCGAAGAGGATCAGAGCCAGCAGAAGAACCAGAAGCAGGGGAACCATCGTTATCAACCTCCTGGCCACCAGGTGCCCTTACCTCGCACTGACATGCACATAAAACGCGTGTTTCTTTCACAAAGTACAGGGCATATGCGGGCCGCACGCCATGCAGGGTTCCCCCGGCCCGGCTCCCCACGCACCGCGACATCGGTACGCCAACCGCCCGGCGGCGGCCGGTGCCCGCGGCTCGTCGGCACCGGAGTCGTACGGTGCGCGGCGGCCGGACCCCCGGCGGGGGCGGGTACGAGTGCCGGCTTCCGCGCGGTGCGTCAGGCGTGCAGCACGACCTTTCCGGCGACGGTGCCGGATTCGGCCAGCCGCATCGCCTCGGCGACCCGGGTGAGCGGCAGTTCCGCGGCGATCCGCGCGGTGATCTCGCCCCGTGCGAGCGCCTCGAACACCGCGGTGAGGTCGGCGCGCAGTTGGGCCCTGAAGCGGCTGGGACCGAGGGCGCGGCCGGCCCAGACGTTGAAGAAGTAGGCGCGGCGGCGGTTGGGCAGGGCGTTCCACAGCCACACACGGCCCAGGAGTTTGAGGACGGGCCACTGCTTGGAGCCCTCGTCGTCGCGGGTGGAGGCGCTGCCGTAGGAGACGAGCGTGCCGCCGGGGGCGAGCAGGTGCCAGGAGTCGACGACGCCGCGGCCGCCGACGTGGTCGAAGACGGCGTCCACGCCGCCCGGGGCGAGTTCACGGACGCGGGCGGGGATGTTCTCGGTGCGGTAGTCGACCGGCATCACTCCCGCTTCGCGCAGGGCGGCGTGGTGGCGCGCGGAAGCGGTACCGATCACCTGGACGCCCGCGGCCTGGGCGAGCTGGACCAGGACCGAGCCGACTCCCCCGTTGGCGCCGTGCACCAGGACGGTCTGCCCGGCGCGCACGCGGGCCTTGCGGTGCAGCATCTGCCAGGCCGTGATGCCGTTGATCACCACGGTCTCCGCCTGCGCGGCGCTGATCCCGTCGGGGACCGGCACCACGTCGGCGACGTCGACGACCACGTGAGTGGCCCATCCCCCGACCTTCAGCAGCGCGGCCACCCGGGTGCCGAGCAGACCCGCATCGACGCCCTCGCCGGTCGCCGCCACCGTGCCGACCAGGTCGTAGCCGGGGACGAACGGGAAGGGCGGCTGGTCGTAGTAGCGGCCGCGGCGCATCTGCTGCTCGGCGAAGGAGACACCGGTCGCCTCCATCCGGACGACGACCTGGCCCGGGCCGGCGGCCGGCACGGCTCCCTGGCGGAACCGGAGCCCCTCCGGCTCGACCTTGCCCGGCAGCACGACCTCGGTCATTTCCCCAGCGTTCATCACGGCCTCCATCGACTTCCCGCTCGTTGTTAGCGGCTAGCGCGTTCGTTAGAAGTTATAACTGAAGGCGTGAGTGATGGTCAAGAACTTCCGTAATAGGCTCTAACCAACAGCGTTGCGTCGACCGGCGCGCCCGGCCACCGGGCGGGCCGTGATCCGAGAGGGAAGGGACAGCAGATGGCAGTCGCCGGCAAGGAGACCCCCCGAGAGCGCTACCGCGCCCAGGTCAGGGCCGAGATCAAGGAGCGCGCCTGGGAGCAGATCGCCGCCGCCGGGGCGCCGGGGCTCTCCCTGAATGCCATCGCCAAGCAGATGGGTATGAGCGGCCCCGCGCTCTACCGGTACTTCGCCAGCCGTGACGATCTGTTCACCGAGCTGATCCGGGACGCCTACCGCAGCCTCGCGGACACCATCCGCACCGCCGCCGCGTCAGGCGCCGATCTGGCCGGACTCGGTCACGCGCTGCGCAGCTGGGCACTGCGGGACTCTCAGCGCTACTTCCTCATCTACGGCACACCGGTCCCCGGCTACCAGGCACCCGACGACATCACCGCGATCGCATCCGAGATCATGGAAGCCCTCCTCGACGCCGCCCGGACGACCGGCGGCTCCGCGCCCGGCGTGGACGACGGCCACCCCGACGCCCGTCTGGAGGCGCACCTCGCCCAGCACCGGCAATGGGCCGCCGGCCACCCCGCGCAGCCGGCCGCCCTGCGTCGCGCCCTGCGCTTCTGGACCCGCCTGCACGGCATCCTCTCGCTGGAACTGGCAGGCCATTTCACCGGCATGGGCCTCGACCCGGCCGAGCTGTACGACAACGAACTGCACGACCTCAGCCGGTAACGCCCCACCAGGACGCGACGGCCGCGGCGGTCGCGGACAGAACTCGCCTGCCCCGTCGTCTGCGGCCCAGGAGCCGAGGTCGTCCATGGGCTTCGGCCTCGTGGCGCGGGCTTCGGCCGTGGGGGCACGGGCCGGGACCGCGAAGGGCGCGAGGTGCGGGACCGAAGCCGTGGACCGACGGTGAAAACCCTGTGGCAGCGATGTCGGTGGGCCCGATTATGCTGCGCCAGACGATCACGCGGGAACCTGGGGAGGGCGCGGCATGCTCGGCAAGCTGTTCGGCGGGGGCAGGCGGAGACCGGCGGCGGATCCGTACGCCCTACCGGCCCCGCGCAGGCGGAAGCACGGGATGTACAGGCTGCGCGCGCTCGGAGACACGCGGGTGCTGGCATTGGTGGAGGCCGCGGAGGCGGGCGACTGGGAGGCGGTCAAGGCGGCGTCGGCCCCCTTCGACCTCGGCCGCGACCACCAGGTCCTGGGCGAGCTGGCCGACCTGGACGGTGTCCAGGACTGGATCGGCCGGGCCGTCGAGGAGGACAAGGAGCACCGGGCTACGGCCCTGCTGATATCCGGGGCGCGCCACATCATCTGGGGCTGGGAGGCGCGTACCGCCGCCCGTGCCGTGGACGTCACGCAGGAGCAGTGGCGGGTCTTCCACGAGCGGCTGGACATCGCCGAGGAACAGCTGCTGGAAGCCGCCGAGTTGCGGCCGGAGTGGATCACGCCCTGGCGCCGTCTGCTCACCTCCGGGCGCGGCATGTCGCTCGGCCCGGCCGTCAACGAGGCCCGGCTCGACGCCGCCCTGCGCCGCGACCCGCTGGACCTGGAGACCCACATCGAGTGGGTGTCGCATCTGCAGCCCCGTTGGGGCGGCGAGCCCGGCGAGGCCCTGACGTTCGCCCGTAAGGCGTTCGCCAGGGCCCCCGAGGGTCACCGCCTCGGCTGTGTGATCGCCAGGGCGCACATCGAGGACTGGGTCGAGTCGGACAACAAGAACTGCCTCATCCAACCCGCGATCCAGGACGAGTTGCTGGAGGCGGCCGAGCACAGCATCCTCCACCCCTCCTACGTGCGTCACCCGGGCTGGCAGGAGGACTTCAACACCTTCGCGATGGCCTTGTCCCTGGCCTCCGAGCGCCTCGCGCTGCCGCGCGTCTTCCGGGAACTCCGGGGTGCCTACACCGAGTGGCCCTGGAAGTACATGGCGAAGCCGGAACAGATGTACGCCCGCGCCCGGCGCAACGCCTGAACCGGCCACGCCTCCCGTCACCCCTCGATCACCCCACCCCGGACTGCCAGATGACTCTGCCCGACACTCCCCTCAGCCCGGCCGGCTCCGACCGCACCTTCCAGGTGGATCTGCGCGGCCTCGTCGATCTCCTCTCCCACCACCTCTACTCCAGCCCTCGCGTCTACCTGCGCGAACTGCTGCAGAACGCGGTGGACGCGCTGACCGCACGGCACGGCCTCCAACCGGCCGCCCCCGCCGACGCCTTCGGTATCCGCCTGTACGCCGACGGTTCGGTGGTGCGCGTCGAGGACGACGGGGTCGGTCTGACCGAGGCCGACGTGCACACCTTCCTCGCCACGATCGGACGCAGCAGCAAGCGCGCGGAGCGGATCGCCGAGCAACGCGCGGACTTCATCGGCCAGTTCGGCATCGGCCTGCTCTCCTGCTTCCTGGTCGCGGACGAGATCCACGTCCTCAGCCGTTCCGCCCGCACCCCCGACGCACCCGCCGTGGAGTGGCGGGGACGCGGCGACGGCAGCTACACCGTCCGCACCCTGCCCGCCTCCGCCCGCCCCCGGCCCGGCACCACCGTGACCCTGACGCCGCGCGCCGACGCGGGCGAGTGGACCCGCCCGGCCCAGGTGCACGCGCTGGCCCGGCACTTCGGCTCCCTGCTGCGCCACCCGGTGACCTTCGACGACGGCACGGGCGGTCCGGGCGCACCCGTCAACCCCGAGCCCGCACCCTGGGCGCGTACGTACCCCACGCCGGGAGCACGCTCCCGTGCGCTGGCCGCGTACGGTGCGGACGTCTTCGGGTTCACGCCGCTGGACACCATCGAGCTGGACCTGCCGGCCGTGGGCCTGAAGGGCATCGCCTGCGTGCTGCCCGAGGCGGTGCCGGCCGGACGCCGCCACGGCCACCGCGTGCACGTCAAGGGCATGCTGCTGTCCGAGCAGGCCGAGGAGATCCTGCCCGAATGGGCGTTCTTCGTCCGCTGTGTCGTGGACGCCGAGAGCCTGCGCCCGACGGCGTCCCGCGAGTCGCTGTACGAGGACGACACCCTCGCCGCGGTCCGCGACGCCCTCGCCGAGCGGCTGCGTGCCTGGATCGCCCGGGCCGCCGCGAGCGACCCGGATCTGCTGAACCGCTTCCTCCAGGCCCACCACCTGGCCGTGAAGTCGCTCGCCGTGCACGACGACGAGATCCTGCGGATGCTGCTGCCCTGGCTGCCGTTCGAGACCACCGACGGACACACCACCCTCGACGAGTTCGCGCGCACCCACCGCACCGTGCTCGTGACCGCCAGCGTGGAGGAGTTCCGGCAGGTGGCGGCGATCGCCTCGGCCGCCGGACTGGGTGTCGTCAACGGCGGCTACACCTACGACCGGGAACTGGTCCACCGGCTGCCGGAGATCAGAGCGGAGGTCGCTGTCGCCGACCTCGACCCGGCCACGCTCACCGCCCACCTGGACCCCGTCGACCGGGAGACGGAGCTGGCCGCCTCGGCCTACCTCGCCCAGGCCCGCGACGCCCTCGCCGTCTTCGACTGCGACGTCGCGCTGCGCACCTTCCAGCCCGCGTCCGCCCCCGCCCTCCTCCTCGACAGCCGCGAGGCCCGGCACGAGCGCACCCGTTCCCAGCTCGCCCGCGAACAGCAGGGCGGGGTGTGGGGTGACATCCTCGGCCACCTGCGGCAGGAGGCGCCCCGGGCCCAGCTGATCCTCAACCAGCTCAATCCGCTGGTCCGCACCGCCGTCACCATCGACGAACCGGAACTGGCCCGCACCAGCGCCGAAGCCCTGTACGGGCAGGCCGCGATGCTGTCCCGGCGCCCGCTCAGGCCCGCCGAGTCGAGCCTGATCAACCGCTCCTTCCTCGACCTCCTCGCCCACGCCCTCCGCAAGGACAGCTGACGATGCCGACCGCACCCCAGACCACCGACGAGCTGTACCGGGCGCTCCAGGACAACGACCGGCGCCCCTACGGCCGTACCCGCACCGTCACGGCCGAGGAACTGGTCGACGCGGCCGAGCGGTTCGCGGAACCCGTCCCGCTCGTCCACGCGCTCCTGGAACTTCAGGAGGCGTACACCTACGGCTCCGAACCCCGCAAGTCACCCGTCGTCTTCGCCCGTCTGCTCACCCTCTTCGACGAGCAGCCCGACGTGTTCGACGAGCGGTTGCGGCACATGCTGTTCTGGCGGTTCAAGTGGGTGGCCAACGCCCTGGTCGCCCTGCCCGAGATGCCGCTGGCCAGTCTGCGCCAGTGGCTGACGGAGATGCGCGACCGGTACGAGAAGGCCGGTCTCGGGCTCCAGCCCTACTACGGGCAGGCGTACCGGCTCGCCGCACACGTCGGCGAGGACACCGACCTGGCCTTCGAGCTGTGGGCGGGACGGACCCGCACCCGGCTCAGCGACTGCGAGGCCTGTGAGATCTGCGAGCGGGGCCTGTACCACCTCGCGGCGGGCGACGACGAGCGGGCGCTGCGCACCTGGGAGCCCGTCCTGGCCGGGAAGGAGTCCTGCCAGGAGGAGCCCGCCCGCTCCGTCTCGTACGCGCTGCTTCCGCTGCTGCGCACCGGGCGCACCGACCGGGCCCGCGAGCTGCACCTCGCCGGGTACCGGGCCTGCCGCCGCAACCCCTCGATGTCCGGGGAGGTCGGCCGGCACCTGGAGTTCTGCGCACTGACCGGCAACGAGGCCCGCGGCCTGGAGCTCCTGGCCGAGAACCGGAGCCTGTTCGACGAGGTGGACTCGCCGCTGGACCTGCTCGGTTTCCTCACCGGCGTGGAGGTCCTCCTCAAGCGCGTGGAGTTCCTCGGCCACGGCGAACTGCCCGCCGCGGGATATGCGGGCCGCACCTGGACGGTGGCCGGGCTGCGCGCCGAGGTGCGGGGCCGCGCCGACGACCTCGCCGCCCGCTTCGACGCCCGTAACGGAACCACGGCCCACACCGACCGGCGCAGGGCCCGCCTCGACCGCGCCCCTGTCCTGGACGCGCTGGAACTGACGCTGCGCGCCCGCGGTCTCGACGACGTGGCCCCGGCCGCCCCGGTCCCCGCGCCCACCGCCCGCACGGCCGCCGCCGTCCCGGAGTCGCTCCCCGAACTCATCGTTCGGGCACGTGAGTTGGACGAGCAGGCGCATCCGGACGCGTCGGCCTGCTGGGCACGGCTGCGCACGCTCGTCGCCGACCCCGGCTACGCCCACCCCGACGACCCGGCCGTGGGTCCGCTCGCACGGCTGCGCGCGGACCTGCTGGCCGACGAGGCGAGCCGGGCGGGCGAGAAGGACGAGTTCGACGCGTCCGTCGCCCTGTACGAGCAGGCCGCGCGCCTGTACGACGAGGCCGGAGCGCCGCAGCAGGCGGCGCTCACCCGCGCACGCGCCGTGCTGACCGCGGCCGAGAGGCCCGCGGAGGGCGCCGACGGAGCCGAGGCGAAGGCCGCCCTGCTGACCGACGCCCACGCGGCCCTGGTCCGTCTGCACGAGCAGACACCCGGTCTCGCCCCGTACCAGGAGGCCCGTCTGCTGCGGCTGCGGGCGACCGCGCTCGGCCTGCGGCTGCAGACGTCGAGGAACGAGGAGCACGTCGCGCCGGTCTTCGCCGAGGCGGACGTGCTGCTCGACTTCGCCACCCGGCACGACATCACCGGACAGGTCTCCGGAGCCCTCATGCTGCGGGCCAGTACGTACGCGCTCTCGGGTGATCTGCCCGCGGCTGCCGCGGAGATCGACGCCCTCCTCGACCGGCTGAAGGAGCACGGGCCCGCCTGGCACGTGCCCCGCACGCTCGGCCTGCGCGGCCGGGTCCAGCTCGGCCTGCGGGACGCGCAGGCCGCGCACGCCGACCTGACCGAGAGCCTGCGACTGGCCGCGGACTGGCCGTCCGACACGATCGACACCGCCCGCCTGCACGGTGACCTGGCGCAGGCGTCCATGCACCTGGGCCGCCCCGACGAGGCCCTGCGGCACCTGACGCGCTCCGCCGAGCTGGAACTGCGCCACGGCAGCCGCACGGACGCGTTCTGCACCTACAGCAACGCGGCGCAGCTCGGCCTGGACCTGGGCCGCGTCGAGGACTGCATCGCCCTGCTCGACTCCCTCCTGGCCGAACCGGACGTCGTCGCCGGAGAGCTCGACGACCGGCTCGTCGCCCAGCTGCGCCTGACCCGCGCCCGCGCACTGCACGCCGGGGAGGACCTCAAGGCCGCCACGGCGGAGTTCGCCGCCCTCGCGGCCGAGTCGGCCGGCTGGGACGACGACCCCGGGAGCCACGCCATGATCGCCGCGGAGACCGCCGTACTCCTCGCCGAGTCCGGCGAGTTCGGCCGGGCCCGCGAGGCCGCGGACCAGGCCCTCGCCGCCCACGCCGAGGCACCGCGCTACGAGCAGCTCAGCAACTGCCTGCGCGAACTCGCCCGCCTCCAGGCCCAGCAGCAGGGTCCCGAGGGCCTGCCCGACGCCCTCGCCTTCCTCGCCGACGCCGGCCGGGTCGCCGACGAGGCGCGCGCCGCGGGGTTCGAGGCCCGCGGCCGCTCCCTGGACCCCGCCCTGGCCTACGAACACGGCCGGGTCAACGCCTACGGCCAGGAGTTCGAGACCGCCCTGACCGCGCTGGAGGAGGCTCTCACCCTGCTCGGTGAACCGGGAGCCGACGAGGGGCACGCCGGAGAGTGGGCCGAGTGCGTCCGGCTCGCGGGTGTCGTGGAGGGCCTCTACCTGGAACGCCCCGCCCCCGCTCTGACACGTCTCGACGCGGCGGTCTCCCGTCTCACCGCCCTGGGCCACAAGGACGAGACCGAGCCGCTGACCGCCCTGGCGGCCCGGCTGCGCGACGAGGGCTGAGACGGCGGCGACCGGACCTGCGAGCGTGAGGCCCGGTGAGGCGGGGCGGCTTGCCGGCCGTGCCGGCCGGGCCTGGTCGTGGCGGCACGGCCCGGACGGCACGGTCACCTGACGACCTGACGGAAAAAGGGTTGATGAGTGATCACCGGGTTGGTAGCTTTCCGGTCGACCGTGACACCGCCCGAGGAGGTGAGACCCGTGAACGCTGTATCGACATGGGTGCTCCCTCTTCCCATCACGGCCGGCGGCTGACGTAGGTGTCGCCGGGAGCGCTCGACAACAGGGCACTCCCGAAAGGCATCATCCTGTGCACTCTCTGCGATTCACCGGCGAGTCGTCGTCGGACGGCATGGTCGAACGCGACTTCACCGTGAGCGGCGTCCCCGGCGTTCTCTGGTCGCCGGCCTCCGGCACGGCCGATCGCGCACCCCTGGTCCTCATGGCCCACGGCGGAGGCAACCACAAGAAGCATCCGGCGATGTCCGGCCGCGCCCGGCTCCTCGTGACCGGCTGCGGCTTCCACGTCGCCGTCATCGACGCGCCAGGTCACGGCGACCGGCCGCGGACGGCGCACGACGAGGCGGAGATCGCCGAGCTGTTCCGGGCCCGGGCGGCGGGCGAGCCGGAAGGCCCGATCGTCGTGCGCTACAACGACCACCTGGCCGGCCTCGCCGTACCCGAGTACCGGGCGACCCTGGACGCCCTCCAGGACCTGCCGGAGATCGGCCCCGACGGACCGGTCGGCTTCTGGGGCATCAACATGGGAACCGCGATCGGCATACCGTTCGTGGCGGTCGAGCCCAGGATCACCGCCGCGGTCTTCGGTCAGCACTGGCCCGATGTCCTGGCCGAGAAGGCAAAGCTGATCACCATCCCGATCGAGTTCGACCTGCAGTGGGACGACGAGCACATTTCGCGCGAGGAGGGGCTCGCGCTGTTCGACGCCTTCGCCTCGAAGGAGAAGTCGTTGCACGTGAACTCGGGCCGGCACAAGGAGCTGCCCAGGTTCGAGGCCGACAGCGCGGTCCGGTTCTTCGCCCGCCACCTCGGCCGGCCGACCACCTCGTCGTCGACCTCGTAGGCCCGGGGTGCGCGGTGCGGCGTCCGGCTCGCCGGCCCGGTCGCCGCCACCCGTGTCGACAGCCGGCGCGTCCGGTCGGATGCGCGGGCGGTCGCCCGCCCGCGCACCTTCGGGCGCCCGTTGTGTGCGCGGGTGAGCGCACCCCCGCACACAGCACCATCCATTGATCAGGGTGTGTGGTGCCGGTGGTCGCCCGGCGGTGTTCCGGCGCCGGAGGAAAAGCAGGTGCGTTCGGCCTCTCCACGTGTCAGGCTCCGCCGGTGAACCGTGAACAGATCTCCAGGCTCGCCCATGCCGATCATCCGATCGCGGCCCCGCTCGACGACGACTCGGTGCGCCGACTGCTGGAGCGCGGCATCCCGCGCGGCGCCGCCCGCATACTCGACCTCGGTTGCGGCGGCGGAGAGTGGCTCGTGCGTGCCCTGAGCACGCATCCGCAGGTGCGGGCCGAGGGCGTCGACGTCTCCGAGGGCTCGCTGGCGCACGCCCGTGACACCGCGCGCGCCCATGGCGTTCACGAGCGCCTCCTGCTCCACCACGAGGACGCCGCCGACTTCGCCGCCTCCCACGCGTTCGACCTGGTGCTCAGTGTCGGCGCCACGCACGCCTTCGGTGGCCTGCTTCCCACTCTCGCGGCGGCCCGCAAGCACCTGGCTCCCGGGGGACGCGTCCTGATCGGTGACGGATTCTGGGCACACGAGCCCTCCTGCGAAGCCGTCGAGATGCTCGGGGACCTCGCCGACCTGCCGACCACCATGGATCGCGTCATCGCCGACGGGTGGACCCCCGTCCACGGGCACATCAGCACACGCCGCGAGCTCGACGACTACGAATGGGCCTGGACGGGCGCGTTGGCCTCATGGGCCCTGGACCACCCCGACGATCCGGACGGTTCCGAGGCGCTCGCAGCGGCCACCACCCACCGCGACGAATGGCTGCGCGTCTACCGGGACGCCTTCGGTTTCCTCTGCCTGATCCTGCGCCCGACATCCGGCTGACCCGGCGTGGACCGCGCCGCCCCCCTCGGACTTCCCGTAACCGCGCAGGTGCGGTGTCACCGTTTCCGCTACCGGAGCGGTCTTGCGGTGCCGGTGACGGGTGGCGGGCCACATCGGCCGGCGAGGTGGGGAGCACGGCCCCCTCACCGCGCTCGCGCGTCCCCCGGCTGCGAGGGTCAGCGCGCCCCGCGGGAAGTGGCGTTGTACGCGGCGAGCTGCTCGGTGAACGCACGGGCGCCGCCCTGGGCTGGGTGGCGGACGGGGGTCGCCTCGATGCCGGCGCGGGCCAGGGCGCCTTGCGCCTTGCGGCCCACCGCGACGAAGTTCGTGATGCCGAACGCCTCCGCCAGTGCGAGCACGATCGGTGTGCCGGCGGCCACCTCGGTCGCCCTGGGCGCCCGGTTGGTCGCCGGGTGGCCCGGTTCGTGCGGGTGGTTGGGGTAGATCGCCCACATCAGCGGGAGCGGTCCGTGCCACGCGGCCAGGGCCCGCCAGACGATCCCGGAGGACTGCTCCCAGTTCGCGGCAGGATGCTCCGGCACCGCGAACCCGTCACCCCGCGCGGCCCCGGTGATGAGCCCCGGCCGGGCCGTCAACTGCCGCACGCTGGTGAAAGGCACGCCCGACACGGTGTGCCCGCGGTAGCCGGGTGCCTCACCCACCATCATCACCCGCGGGCCGCCCCCGGCCATCGAGGCGGCCGTCAGCTCGTGGTAGCGCCGAAGGTTGTGTTCGCGCAGCCGGCCGTCCGGTTCGGGCCCGTACAGGAACTCCGCGTCGTCCGGCACCGGGATCGCCCGCAGCAGCTCCCAGAACCCGCGGGTGTCGACGGTCGCCACCTGCACCACCACGTCCTCTTCTCGCCGGCCCGGGACCAGCATTATCGGTGACGCGCACGACTGTGTCCTGTGCGGCGTCGGCGTCCGGCGTCCACGGTGGCCGGGACCGGGCGGGCGGCATGCTCACGGCGACGGGCTCCGTTCTTCGCGGTGCGATGCCTCAGAGTGTCTTGGTCTGTCCGCCGTCGACGAGGATCTCGGTGCCGGTGATGTTGGCCGCCAGCGGTGAGGCCAGGAAGAGGACGAGGTCGGCGACTTCGTGCGGTTCGGTGATCCGGCCCGTGCTGATGCCCATGTTCCGCGGCACCACCACGTCGAGCGCCTCCTGGGCCGTGGTGCCGGCGGCGGCCGCCGTGGCGTCGGCGAAGCCCCCCGGCGCCGTCCAGAAGGGCGTGCGGACCGGTCCGGGTGAGACCGCGTTGACGCGGACGCCGCGCGGTGCGAACTCCTCGGACAGGGTCTTGTTGAGGCTGGTCAGCGCGGCCTTGGCGGCCGAGTAGTCCACGACCATCGGGAAGGGGAGCCGTGCGTTGATGGAGCTGATGTTGACGATCGCCGCGCCGTCGGCCCCCATGAGGTGGGGCAGCGCGGCCCGGCTGGTGCGCACGGCGCTGAAGAAGGTCAGATCGAAGATCCGTCGCCACTCCGCGTCGTCGACCTCGAGGAATCCGTTGCGCGGCTCGGCGGCGCCGAGGTTGTTCACGAGGATGTCGATCCGGTCGTGCTGTTCCACGGCGCGCCGGACCAGGGTCTCGGCTCCCTCGGCGGTGGAGAGGTCGACCTGGACGACGGTGACACCGTAGGTGTCGCGCAGCGCGTCGAGTTCCGGCGTGGAGTTGCGGCTTCCGGCGACGACGCGGACGCCCTCGCGGCTCATCGCCTCGACGACGGCCAGACCGATGCCCTTGCTCGCTCCGGTGACGACGGCGACTTTGTCCTTCAGGTGCAGTTCCATGACGTCATCCTTTTCTGGATTGATTGTTAAAGTATCAGCGCGGGCGGCGGCACGGCGGGCACGCCGCGACGCGCCGGTGTGATGCGACGTGGTCCGGGGTGCGGGGGCGGGGTGCGGGTGCGGGGAGCGGCCGGGCTCAGTCCAGGACGCGCATCGCGGTCTCGACGGCGTCCTCCGTGAAGGACCGGCCGAGACGCGCCTGGCCGACGACGCGGAGCCCCTGGACGAAGGTGGTCAGGAAGCGGGCCAGTTCCACGGGGTTCTTGTCGGCCGGCAGTTCGCCCCGCGCCCGCGCCCGCTCCAGCGCACCCGCCAGGGCCGACTCGACATTGCGCATGGCGGCGGCGACGCGTTCCACCGTGGCGGGGTCGTCGCCGCGCTCGGTGGCGGCGCTGACCACGAGGCAGCCTCGGGAGGGGTCGGCCAGGTCCGCTTCGATCATGCCCGTCAGGACCCGGCGCACCGCGGGCCGTATCTCGGTCGCGTTCTCCAGGCCCTCCACGAGAGCCGCGGCCTGGAGCGCGCAGTAGCGTTCCAGGGCCCTGACGTAGAGCTGTTCCTTCGATCCGAACGCCGCGTAGAGGCTGCCGCTGCCTATCGCCAGTTCCTTCAGGAGGTCCTGCAGGGATGTGTCGGCGTAGCCGCGGCGCCAGAACAGGTCCATCGCGCGGTCGACGGCCTGCTCGGCGTCGAACTCCCTGGTGCGTCCCATGGCCACACGCTACACCTTCTGGATTGGTCAATCCAGTATGTTCGTGTGCCTCGCACCTGGCGCGGGGCGGGGTCGACCTCACCCGGACTGCCCTGGTCTTACCGGTGGTCTCACTGATTCACGCGATGCCACGCCCTCGCTCGCGCTGACAGCATGGGTGCCGGAGAGAGCATGGTGAAAGACGGGGGTGTCCATGTCGCCGGAACCATCAACCACCCTGCACACCACGGACTCGGTGCCGGCCCACCGCCGACGGGCGTACTGGCGGGAGGCGCTGTCCCGGACCTTCGGAGCCGTCGACATCAGCGTTCCCGGCGAGGTGTACGCCGGCACGATCCGTACGTCACCGCTGGGCCGCATCCGGGGCGTCACGGTGGAGGGCGACCCCATGCGGACCCTCCGCACCCGACGCCTCATCGCCGGGAGCGCCGACGACCACCACGTCGTCGTGATGCTGCTCAGCAGGGGGAACGCCCGGATCGAGCAGGACGAGCGCGACGTGCACGTGGGGTCGGGGACGCTCTTCGTCTACGACAGGGCGCGCCCTCTGCGGCTGACCTTCCCGCAACCGTTCCAGACGAAGTCCCTCGTCCTGCCACGGCACGTCCTGGACCTGGGCGAATCCGACCTGCGGCGGATCACCGCCGCGCCGCTCGGAGGCGAGTCGGCGCTCGGCACGTTGCTGACGCCGTTGCTGTCCCGGCTCGTGGAGACCGCCGCGACGTATCCGCAGCGGACGGGCGAGTCGATCGCCCGCAACGTCGTGGACATGGTGCAGACCCTGGCCGAGGAGCGGCTCGGCAAGCCCTCCTCGGACAACCCGGCCGCCGCCCGGATGTCGCTGCTGCGCATCCGGGCCTACATCGAGCAGCACCTGTCGGACCGGGAGCTGACGCCGGACGCCATCGCCCGGGCCCACCACATCTCGGTCCGCTATCTGCACAAACTGTTCGAGCTGGAGAACATCACCGTCAGCCGGTGGATACAGAAGCGCAGACTGGAACGCTGCCGCAGCGACCTGGCCCGCCGGTCGGCGGAGCTCACGATCGCCGCGGTGGCCCACCGCTGGGGGTTCACGAGCGCCTCGCACTTCAGCCGGGTGTTCCGCGCCGCCTACGGCGTCTCCCCCGCCGAGTGGCGGAACTCCGCCGTGCTCACGGCCACCGCTCCCGCGCCGCTCCAGGGGGCGGGCGCAAGGTGGTGAAGGCCGCGTTGCGCGGGCCCCGCAGCAGGTGCCCGCCCGGCCGCGGGCACGTCCCGGGCGGCCCCGGTCATCCGTTGCGGGAGTACCACGCCAGGCACCGTCGCCACGTGGCGAGCCCCGACGCCAGGACCAGGGCCGCGACCGGCGCGGACAGGTGGACCAGGAGCGGGGTGAACGGAACGGTGTCCGTGTGGCCCGTGAGCCAGGCCGCGGGGTAGTAACCGGCGAACGCGATGGGGATGCCGAAGGTGAACGCCGCCTGGAGGACCGTCGGGAACACCGCCAGCGGGTAGTTGCCGAAGTTGCCGGCCGTGTTGTCCAGCCAGAAGAACAGGGACTCGCTGCCCCTGAACCGCAGGACCAGCGCCGCGATGTGCAGGTTGAGACCGAGTTCGAGCACGGTCGCGCCGGCCACCGCGAGGGCCAGGAAGGCCATCGCCGCCACGGACCACGTCATGTCCAGCAGGGACAGGCACACGCCGAACGAGGCGGCGGCGACGACGAGGTCCCCCACCGCGTTGATCGGCGCCTCGTAGGTGAAGACCTGGAGCAGCACCGGTGCGGGCCGGGTGCGGAACGCCTCGAAGCGGCCTTCCCGCACCAGGTGCGGGACGAGCCCGAGGTTGCCGAAGAAGAGCATGTACAGGCCGTGGCCCATCATGCGGATGCTGCTGATCAGCAGGATCTCTCCGAGGTCCCAGCCCGCCAGGGCGGGGAAGCGGCTGAAGATGACCGCCGCGAAGAGCAGCACAGTGATCTGGTAGGTGACGCCGTTGGCGACGGCCATCGCGAAGTCGGCGCGGTTGGCCAGCTGGCTGCGCAGACCGGCCCGCATGATGATCGCGGCCAGCCGCAGTCGGCCCACGGGGGCCGGCGGGGCGGGGGCGGGAACGGCAGGGGTCATGGGTCACCCACCCAGAACGAGGAGACGGCGGGCCGCGCGCCGCCACATCAGGCGGCCCAGCATGGCCAGCAGCACGCACCACAGGGCCTGTTCGGCGAGGTACGGCGCGCTGGCCGTGACGGGGATGCGCCCGGTGTACAGCGAGACGGGGACGTTGATCGTCGCGGCGAAGGGCAGGTGACCGGCGGTGGAGCGGAACCAGTCGGGGAAGAGCCAGAGGGGGATCAGGCCGCCGGAGAGCAGCAACTGGGCGAAGGCGGCCAGCCGGTTGACACCGAAGCTGGTGATCGTCCAGAAGCTGGTCAGATCGACGAGCAGGCTGATCTGGTAGAAGACGACCTGCCCGAGGGCGTACGACACGACGGTCACCGCCGCGGCGGACCAGGACGGCGGCAGGGCGACCAGGGAGCAGAGCACCCCCACGGTGAGGCCGCCGAGCAGCCAGAGCGTGGCGTACAGGCTCTCGCCCAGTCCGCGCCATGCGCAGTACCGGCGGGCCGCGAGGGGCCGGACGAACCAGAACACCACCGAGCCGTCGCGGATCTTGCTCTGTGCGGTCTCCTGTGAGGCGCCCTCCAGGATGACCCGTCCGGTTCCCATCAGGGTGGCCAGCACCGAGTAGGTGATCGCCTGGGACATGTCGAGTCCGACGACGGTGTCCCCGCTCTCGCGGTACAGCGCCCGCCACAGCAGGACGTACAGGAAGACCTGCGTGACGATGACGAAGCCGGTCGCCGCGATGCGCGGGCGGTAGGCCCATTCGGAGCGGGGCACGAGCGTGATCAGCCGATGGGCGCGGGGAGCCCGGTCCGGTGGGGCGGCGGGGCGTGCGAGCGGGCTCATCCGCCGCCTCCCCCGGCCGCGGCCGGCGACTGACGGGCCGTGCGGCCGTAGAGGGTGCGCAGGATGTCCTCCGCCCGTGTGCCCTCGTACACGACGGAGCGGACGGCGTGTGCCGCGAGCAGTTCGGCGGTGACCTGCGCCCGGTCCGCGCCCGGCCGCGGCCGGACACGGACGGTCGGGCCCTCGCCGGAGACGACGTCGGCGGTGAGGAGGTGCAGCGCGGGTGGTGGCGTCTCGAACTCGACGAGGTAGGTGTGCTCGGCGTCCGTGACGTCGGCGAGGGCTTCGCGCGGTCCGTCGTGGACGATGCGGCCGCGGTCGATGACGACGATGCGGCGGCACAGCGCCTCGACCTCGGCCATGTCGTGTGTGGTGAGGACGATGGCGTGGTCCCCGGTGGTGGCGTACCGGGTGAGCAGTTCACGCACCTGGTCCTTGACCAGGACGTCGAGACCGATGGTGGGCTCGTCCAGGAAGAGCACGGGTGGCCGGTGCAGCAGTGCGGCGGCGAGGTCGCAGCGCACCCGCTGTCCCAGGGAGAGGAAGCGCACCGGGGTGTCCCAGAAGGCGGAGAGCGCGAGGACGTCGTCGAGTTGGGTGAGGGTGTCGCGCCAGACGGTGGGGGGCAGGCCGTAGATGTCCCGCAGGATGCCGAAGGAGTCGCGGGCGGGCAGGTCCCACCACATCTGCGTGCGCTGACCGAAGGTGACGCCCATGTTGTGGGCGTTGCGCTCCCGGTCCGCGTACGGGTCGAGCCCGCACACCCGGACGCTGCCCTCCTCGGGCAGCAGCAGGCCCGTCATGATCTTGATGAGGGTGGATTTGCCCGCGCCGTTCTGACCGAGGAGTCCGATGAACTCGCCGCGTTCGATGCGCAGGTCGACGTCGGCGAGCGCGACCGCGCGCCGCGCCCGGCGGCGCCGGAGGGGTCTGCGGATGCTCCAGGCGTCGGCGGTGTCCCAGGTGCGGAAGGTCTTGGTGACGCCGGTCACGGTGATGCCGTGGTCCGTGCCGCTCACCGGGTGGTCCCGTCCGCCGCGCCGGCCTCCGCGCCGCGCAGGACGGCGTTCTCCACGAGGGGGGTCAGCAGTTCCCCGACGGTGGACAGCCAGGGGGCGGGCACGACGCGGCGCAGGGCGCCCGGGGCGAGCGTGGCGAGGGCGGTACGGGCCGTGGCGCGGGCGGGGTCGGGGGTGCCGCCGAGTTCCCGGGTGACGACGCCGAGCGTGTACGCGGTGGTCCACACCTCGGTGAGCAGTACGTCGCTGACCCGGTCGTGGACGAGCCGGCGGTGCGGGACGGTCTCGAGCGCGGCCCGCAGGGCGTCGAGGACCTGGTCGCGTCCGACGCCGCGGCGTGCCAGCGTCTCCTCGGCCGGCTCGCGGCGCCAGCCGTCCGGGCTCTGCGGGTCGTGGACGTAGGCGACGGCGAGCTGTTCCCACCAGCAGAAGTACGGCACGGTGGTCATCGTCGGCAGGGTGCTGGGTGCGCTGGTGCGGGGCGGTGCGGTGCGGGGGGCCAGGCAGGCGGCGCTGCGCGGGCCCATGACGTCGTTGCCGACGAGGCTGGGCGGATTGGCGTGGTCGACGGGACCCGCCACCGGCACGACCTTCTCCACCCCGTGCAGGTAGTCGAGCAGGGTGACGTCGTCGGTGGCGTCGGGTGTGGCCTTGGCCCGGGCGTACTCCTCGAAGCCGAGGGCCAGGGCGGCGGGCAGGACCAGCGCGACGGACGGCAGGTAGTCGTCGACCACGGGCGCCCAGTCGTGCCCCAGGAGGGCGGCGGCGCGCACGGCGTTCGCGGTCCGCGAGCCCCATTCGCTGAACAGGCTGACGGCGGCCGCGGGCCGTTCGGCGACCAGTGCGGTGACGGTGTCGGCGAAGTCGGGCGGGAGGACGGCGTCGTCCTGGAGGACGAGGTGGTGGGTGGCGCCGGTGCCCACCGCCTGCCAGGCCAGACGGGCGGTCCGCAGGGCCGACGGCGGCCCCTGCGGCTGCGGATCGGTGACGACGTCGGCGGCGAGAGCGGGGTGCGCCTCGCTCAGCCGTCGTGCGGCGGCCTGCCTCCTGGGGTGGGCCATGATCACGGTGGACAGGCGGATCTCCGGGGGGTTCAGCGTCATGGTCGGGGCTCTTTCATCGGCGGTGCGGTGGTGGGGACTTCGGGTTCAGCGTTCGGTCTTGCCCAGGACGATCGGTCTGCCGCGCAGGACGCGGTACAGGTGGCGCAGCGGTCCGGCCCAGTGCAGCAGGGGCTGCGCCAGGAACGCCGGCGCCAGGGTGGTGCCGCAGGCGCGGTGCGGTGGTTCGGCCCGCGCGTCGGCTCCCTGGTGGGCGTGCAGCCAGCGCCGGCCGCGCCGCACGCACCACGCGGTGTTCAGTGCCGTGTAGGCGAGGGCCGACGCGGTCCAGGTGATCAGTTCCGCGTGGCGGCCCGTGACGAGGAGCGTGAGGAGGGCGGTGACCAGCACGGCGGGTCCGAGGAACCACCAGGCGGTGTCGAGGCCCTCCTTGACCAGGACGGCGGTGTTGCGGAGCCGGTGGGCGCGCAGGGCCGGGTCGCCCAGCAGCCGCCGGCATCCGGCGAGGCTGCCGTGTGCCACCACCGCGTACGCCTTGCTCAGGGCGGTCACGGTGGCGTACCGGTCGACCAGGTTGAACACGGGCAGGACCTCCATCGAGGCGCCCCGGGAGGAGAGTTTGTAGCCGATGAGGAGGTCGTCGACGGGTTCTTCGTACATGCCGATGGACACCAGGGTGTCGTGGCGGACGAACAGGCCCGCGCCGACGCCGTACACCACCGGTTCCATGACGGTCGTAAGGGCTGCGGGCAGTCGTGCGGCGCGGATTCTGCCCCGGGACAGGATCCGGTGTGCCTCGACGCCGGCCCGGCGGCGCAGATCGGCCAGGGCGTGGGCGCGCAGCAGGGCGTCGGTGGGGCGGTGGCGGGCGGCGTGCGGGCGGCGCAGCTGGAGCGGGAGCTGCTGGACGAGGTCGGGTGCCGGCCGGTCGCCGCGGCGCGCGACGGCGGACAGGTGGCGCAGGGTGGTGCGGTCCGGTTGTGAGTCGGCGTCGTAGAGACCGATGTACGTGAACGAGGCGGTGGCGTCCGCCGGGAGCAGGCCGGGCAGCCGCTCGACCGCGTGCACGAGCTGGCTGCTCTTGCCGCCTTCGCCGGCGTAGTGCAAATGGTGGATGCGGACGCCGGGGTGCTCCGCGGCGATCCGCGGCAGGATCGCGGCGGCGACCTCGCGGGTGGTCGGTACCGCGTCGATCTCGGCGAGGAGAGTGCCCGCCGGGTCGGCGGACCGCCGTGCGCGCCGTGTGATGTCCGCGGCCCTGCCGGAGGGCACGATGCCGGCGAGCCGGGCGGCGGCGTCCGCGCTGTCGCCCTCGTGGAGGGCGGTGGCCAGGGTGGCGAGCCCGGCCGACGCCGCCCGTTTCTCGCGCTCCTCGCGCTCGGTCGTGATGACCACGACGTGCAGCAGGCCCGGCGGGTGCTCCAGGCTCGCCGCCGCCCGCACGGTCTCGGCCAGCAGGTCCTGTTCGCGCAGGGCGGGCACCAGCAGGACGACGAACGGGACGGGGCCGCCCGGGTGCGCCGGCGCGTCCCGTCGCCGGTCGAGGACGCGTGCGGCGAGCGCGGCTCGTACGGTGAGGTGGACTCCCCACAGCAGGACGCCCCACAGGACGACGAGGGCGGCGGCCGTCACGAGGACTCCGCCGCGGCCTCGGGCGCCGACAGCCTCAGGTGCCCCCCGTGCTCGCCGGCCGCCGCGCGCAGGGCCGCGACGAGGGGGTGGAGGCGTACCGCCCAGTCGACGACCTCGGCCTCGGTCAGCCGCTCGGGGGTGTGGACGGGGATGCCCGTGAGGCGGGAGCTCAGCCGCGCCCCCAGATCGAGCGGCACCGTCACGGCGAGTGTGCCGGCGTCGTGGAGGCCGGTGAGTGCCACGCCGAGCGCTCCGCCGGCGAAGGACGCCTCCACCCGGGCCAGGCCCAGCCGTGCGGAGCGTGCCAGCAACGGTCCGTCGTGCGGGCCGAGTTCGGCGGTGGTGAGGGTGGACCGGTGGTGCCGGCCTGCCCGTATCTCTACGACGAGGTCGAAGAAGCGGTTCGGGAAGCGGCGGTAGTGCCCCCTGGGCTGGTGCCGGCGGCGGGGCAGGGCGGGGTCCGCGTGGCGGGCCACCCGGGTGATGTGCGGGGCGCTCGCGTCGTCGAGCAGGCGCAGCCTGATCTCGAGCGAGGTGTCCAGGGAGAAGGAGTAGTCGTCGCCCTGCCGGTGGACGCTGCGCGCGTCCTTGCCCACCTTCACCACGATGCCGTCGGCGAAGACCTGGATCTCGTCGTTGTGCCGGCGGTCGCCGTACTTGTACTCGACGGACCGGAAGGTGCCGTCGGCGTGGAAGTTGGCCAGGACGACGGGGACCTCGGGGGTGCGGGGCTCCGGTCCGAAGAGGGCGAAGTGGGCCGCGCCGACGAGGGACAGCTTCTGCTGGTTGCGGTCGAGGACCTCCAGCGCGTACCGGTCGGGGGCGGTCACGCCGAACAGCTCGTTGGCGAAGGGCGCCGCGAGGTCCGGGGCGTAGACGTACAGCCCGTCGTGGCCGCCCCCGGTCCACGGCCGGGCGGTCAGCTCCTCGCCGAGTCCGGCGCGGTGCTGGAAGGTGTGGAAGGAGTACGCGTGCGGGTGGTCGTCCGGGTCACGGCGCTGCGGGGGGTGGACCACCAGATGGCGCAGGCAGACGCTGCTGGCCCGCAGGTGGCGCAGCTCTGTGGCCACGGGAGCCGCCCGGCCGGTCGTCCCGGCGTCCGGCGCCGCTTCCGGGGCGCTCCCGAGCGGCGGCCGTACGGTGTCCGGGGCCGATCCCGGGACCCGCCCGTCCGTCGCCCCCACGGTGTCCCGCGCCGCTTCCGGGGCGCTCCCGAGCGGCGGCCGTACGGTGTCCGGGGCCGGGGCCGCACGCCGTGCCCGGGTGGTCGGGGGTGCCTGCCGTGCCGCGGTGAGTGCCGCCGCGAACCGGTCGATGTGTGCCGGTGTGAGGTGGGGCATGGCGTAGAAGTGGTGGAAGAGGCGGTCCTGGACGGAGCCGTCGGGCGCGGTCCAAGGCAGCGTGTTGCCCACGAGGCGGTAGCGGTCGGTCAGTTCGCCGGGCAGTCGGCCGCCGTCCCGGGAGAAGCCCGCGACCAGGACGGTGTTGGCGGGGGCGGGGAGGAGCACCGCGTCGGGGTCGGCGCCGCGTACCGCGTCGGCCAGCCGGTCCCGGAGGTCCAGGCAGTGGCGGAACAGCGCGCGGTAGCCGTCCGCGGCGACGCCGAAGACCAGCGACCACAGCGAGGCGGCCATGGCTCCCGAACGGGACCCGGTGATCGTCTCGTCGATGAAACCGGACATCGGCGCGGACACCGCGCCGTGTCCCAGGAGGCCCTTGCGGCACAGGAACACACCGCAGCTGTAGGGCATCAGCCCGGACTTGTGCGGGTCGAGGACCATGGAGTGGACCGCGGGACTGCGGAAGTCGAAGGGCACGTCGGGGTCGGTGAAGGGAAGGATCAGGCCGCCGTGGGCGGCGTCCACGTGGTGGAAGAGGTGCAGGCGCGTGTCGCGTGCCGCGCGGCGTGCGACGACGGCGCTGATCTTGTCCACGGGGTCGACCAGGCCGGTGTTGTAGTAGCCGGCCGTGGAGACCACGATGACACCGGTGTGCGCGTCCGGGCCGGTCTCGGCGACGAGCGCGTCGAGCTCGGCGTCGACGGTCTCCGCCTCCAGCAGCCAGGAGGGCCCGGCCGGACAGAGCCGTGACTCCAGGTCGAGGATCTCGGCGGCCTTGGCCACCGAGTGGTGGGTGAGCGCGGAGGCCAGGACGACGACGCGCCGGGCACCGGCCGCGCGCAGTGCGTTGCGGCCGATACGGAGACCGGCGAGGGTGCCCTCGTTCGCGCCGCTCGTCAGATAGCCGTCGACGGCGTCGGCGTGCAGGAGTCCGCCGAGGGCGAGCACGGCCTCCCGCTCCAGCCGGCGGGTGCCGCGGACGCCGTCGCCGAAGCGGGTGTGCACTCCGACGTTGTTGGGGTTGCGTTCCGCGAACCGGTTGAAGGTGTCCAGGGCGAGCCGGTGCGGGGCGGTCATGGCGAAGCCGAGCCGGACCGGGTCGTCGGGGTGCTGCCAGCCGGGGACCTCGGCGAGCCGGGCTTCCAGCAGCGTCTCCAGCGCGTCCGCGGGCAGCGCGTGCTGGGGGAAGGGGTCCGTCTCGGTCGATCCGTCGTGCAGGTCGGGCATGTCAGTCCTCCGCCCGGCGCAGGGTGCAGCGCAGCACGGCACGCGGTCCGACGTTCAGCTCGCGGCGGTAGGTGTGGGTGGTGCCTTCGGGACGGAGCCCGGCGGCGGCGAACGCGTCGAGGATCTCCGTGCTGGGCAGCAGCGTCATGGGCACCCCGTCGGGCAGGACGTACTGGCCCTCCTCGGTGCCCGGACGCAGGCGCGGGTCCAGGGAGTCCGCGGTGAAGCTGTTCAGGGCCAGCAGACCGCCGGGGCGCAGGACGCGCCCGATGTCGCGGACCGCCGCGTTCCACTGGGCCCGGTCGACGGCGTTGTGCAGGACGCCGTAGCAGACGACGAGGGCGAAGTGGCCGTCGTCGGCCGGGACGGCGTGGGCCGCGCCCCGCACGACCCGGACGCGGCCCGGCGGGTACCCGGCGGTCCTGGCGCGGGTGGCCTCGACCATGCTCTGGTGCAGGTCCACGGCGACGACGTCGAAGCCCCGGTCGAGCAGGGCGATGGTGTTCCTGCCGCCTCCGCAGCCGAGATCGAGGGCGGGGCCCGTCACCGGGATGCCGTCGAGCAGCTCGGTCAGGTAGGGCTGCACCGGCAGGGAACGGAACTCCCGTACCGTGCCGGGCGCGTTCCAGTACGCGGCGGCCTGCTCGGCGGCTCGTCGCACTTCGGTCATCGGGCGGGCTCCGTCTCTTCGTAGGTGCCGTTGTGCGGGCGTGCGCGCAGGACGTCCATGCCGAGGGCGCCGAAGTGGCCGGCGCACCGGTCGGGTTCGGCGGTGAGGGCGAAGAAGGCCGGGCCGACGGAGGACAGGGCGAGTACGGTGGCGGCCTTCTCGTGCCATAGCGATTCCACGTCCCTGGCCAGTTCCACGAGGCCGGGGTGGGAGAAGGCGCAGTTCTCGATGCTGCCCATCCGGAACCGGTAGTCGAAGACGAGGGAGCCGAGCGGCGCGAGGTCCCCGCGCAGGGCGGCCGGCATGGCCTCGTGGAGCGTGCGGAACGCGATGGTCGGCGCCCAGCGTTCGCCGGTGGCGCGGAAGCGGTCGAAGTGCGCGGCTTCCGCGGCCATCAGTTCGTCGGTGGGGCGTTCCCCCTGGGCGCGTGGAACACCGATGACCAGTGACAGGTGGTCGGGGACCGGTGCGGACATCACGACGGTGCTGCGGCCGGCGACGATCTGCACGCCGCCGGGGTAGAGGCCGGAGGCGGCCGACCCGCCGATGCACTGCACGGGTGTGAGCCGTCCGGGCAGGCTGCCGTGCTCCTCGCCGTGGTTGCCGGTGAGGTAGGGCAGCAGGTCGGCGCGGTCCACGGGGTTGCCGTGCAGGTGGTTGACGGCGGTGGCCACCGCTGCGATCAGGCTGCTGCTGGAGCCGAACCCGGCGTGGACGGGCAGCGGGTCGCTCTCCACGCCGATCCACAGGTCGCACTCGGTGCCGAGGGCCGCGTACATGATCCGGGCCGCGTGGGTGACGAGGTCCGGTCTGCGGATCGCCGGGTCCAGGACGAGGCCGGAGCCGGGGTCGAGCCGGCGCAGGTGCACGTAGTGGAACCGGGCGACGGAGAAGACGATCTCGCCGGCGTCGTAGATGAGGTTGTTGTCCCCGGCGATGGCGCCGGGCTGGAGGGCCATGGCGTTGAGGCGGGTGGGATAGCGCAGGCGTACCTCCGCCACCGGCCGCACGGGTCCGAGGGGCGCGGTGAGCGGGTGGTGGACGGTACCGGGGATGAAGGGTTCGAACACCGGGTCATGCCTCCGTGGTCCGGCCGGCCGGCAGGGTGGACAGGAGCTGGTGCCGGGACAGGGTCAGCTCCGCCAGGTGGTCGAGGGAGTCGGTGGTGTAGCCGCCGCTGCCGAGTGAGCCGTCGGGGCGTACGTTCATGTTGGCCTTGGCGAGTCGCAGGTGGGGGATCCTGAACTTGAGCACCTCTCTCATCAGGCCCCTGAGCGCGGTCAGGGTGCGGGTGGTGCGGGCGGTCGGTACGGCCTCGCGTCCGGCCTCCTCGACCAGGCGCGGCAGCAGCGGGCGGTGCCGGCGCGCCCGGTCACCGGCCACCCGGTACGCGGCGGGGAGATAGCCGACGTTCTCGCGCAGGTACTGCTCGTACCACTCCTCGCGTGCCTCGCCGGGTTCCGGCCGCAGCAGCAGGATGTCGACGAGCAGCGGTGTCATCTGGGCGCCGCCCGGTGCGTAGAGCACCTGCCCGCCGACGGTCATCGGGGGGAAGTAGGGGCGCATCTCGTAGGAGAAGGTCTCGGGTGTGACCTGGCGTTTCACGGACAGCAAGGACCGGGCGAACACCGCGAAGCCCTCGGTGGCGGCGGCCAGCAGGTCCGGCAGCGCGCGGTCGTCGACGGCGAGCGGCAGCGCCTCGGTGAGGGCGTCGACCGCGGGCCGCAGCGCGAACCCGGCGGTACGGACCTCCCGGATGAACAGTGCTTCCTCGGGCAGTTCGGTGAAGGACCGGGTGGCGTGCTCGGGGTTGCGCAGCGCGTAGGTGTAGACGCTGTCGCGGGGGACCTCGTCGGCGAGGGCGCCGAGCTTGAGGAGGATCTCCTCGGCCCCTTCCACGATCCGGTAGTCGACGCCGTGCCGCTCCAGGGAGGCCAGGGCGAAACCGATGTCGCGCAGGGCCGCGCTGGCGGTGGCCGCGTCGTAGCGGTTGCCGTCGACCCGGCCGGCCCAGGCCCGGGCGAGACGGGTGAGGCCCGCGACGTCCGCGGCCCGGTTGAGGAGGGGCAGTCGCCGGATCTCGTGGACCGCGCCGAGGGGGTCCAGGGCGGCCACGCGCAGATCCAGTTCACGCATGGGAAGAGCCAGAAGTATGGAAATGACAGTCTCCGGGTGTGAGCGCGCACGCGTGACAGCGGGCGGGCGCGCGAGGGACACGAAGTCGTACGTCCGCGGCCCGTGGTGCCGCCGGCGGACGGGTCGTCCTCAGAGGGAGCCGATGAGTTCGTCGAGGGTGCGGACCCGCCGCGACACCGGGACGGGGGGTACGGCCGGCAGGGGCGCGTCGGTGAGCCACACGGACGGCAGACCCGCGGCGTGGGCGGCGGCCAGACCGGTGTACGAGTCCTCTACGGCGAGGACCTGGGAGCCGGGCGACGGTGCGCACTCGAGGGCTTGCAGGTAGGTGTCGGGGGCCGGCTTGGTTCTCACGCCGGGGCCCGCGCAGTTCACGGACGCGAAGCAGGACCGGATGCCGAGCCGCGCCAGGTGTCCCTCGACCCAGTCGAGGGCGTTCCCCGAAGCGACGGCCAGCCGGTGTCCGCGTTCGGCGCAGTGGGCCAGGAAGGGACGCACACCGCTCTTGGTGTCCGCGAGGTCCGCCTGCTCACGGTTGCGGCGTTCGAACTCGCCCCACAGGCGACGGGTGCCCCGGCCGCCCAGACGGTCCGTCAGACACCGCCGCCAGGCCTCCCGGTCGAGCGTGCCGTCCGGCCGGACCGTGGGCCGAAGACGCGAACGCGGCGAGTGGTCGTGCAGGAGGTCCCGCCAGACGGTGACGGCGATGCGTTCCGTGTCGAGCAGCACTCCGTCGAAGTCCAGAACCACCAGTCGTCCGGGACCATCGGATCCCGCTCTTCCCCGTACCAGCACTGCCCGTCCCCCCCAACGCGGCAGGACCGACCAGGCCCCCACCGCCCCTACGTTGCAGTCCAGAACCCCGTGGCTCCTTTGGTCTGGACCATTCACTGTAGGTGGCGCCCCAGAGAGCCGCAAGCACAATCCGGCCGTCACGGCAGACACAGCGGACACACGCCGGACACGCACCGGACACGCCAGGCGCGCCGGACGCCCGGCCCGGCGGCGCGTCGGGGCGCGGCCGGCCACCGGGGCGAGCCGCCGGCAGGTGCCGGCTCCGACCGGACGAGGAAGACCTGTGGCCTGCCCGCGAGTTGGCTTCCCGGAACACCTGGTCGCCGCCGCGGGTGAGGTGCGCGGAGGCGTCGAGCGGTACGTCACCGCCCGGCCCCCGCGATGACCGGTGCACGGGGCCACACGGACGGGGAAAACACAACGTCGACAGGGGCAGCGAAGGCGGCTACCTTCACCTGGTCCCCGGCAACCGCCCACGGCCGCACAGAAGTTGCCCCAGTGAGCCACCCACGAGGCGACGCGCTGGTCACGCCCCACGCATCCTCGCCCGCGGCGCACACCACCGAACCGGGTCCAACACCAGGCGCCCACGACCAGGAAGAGACGCATGCCCCATCTCGCGCTGTACACGTTCGGCGTCCTGAAGTCGCCCCTCAGCGATCCCGCGCCTCTCACGAGCGAGTTCTACGAGACGGGCGAGGCCGTCTACCGGAAGATCGGTCGGCACCCCGGTTACCTCGCTCACGCCGAAACGGCGGACGGCGACCGGGGCGTGCTGTTCGGGGCGGACTGGGGCGCATGGGGAGAGTTCGCCGTACCCACCTGGTACGACAAGGGCCGTACCGCGGAAACCACCGCCCTCGCCGCGACCCTCTCCCTCTGGACCGACCCGCACTCCGCCTTCGACGCCGTCTACACCGGTCTGCACCGCGCGGCGCTGAACAGGCGCTACGACTGGTTCGAGAGGACGGGGCACCCGACTCACGTGATCTGGTGGGTATCCGGCGGCGTGACACCCACCTGGCAGGACGGGGTCTCCCGGCTGGAACACCTCCACGGCCACGGCTCCGCGCCGCACGCCTTCACCTTCCACCACGCGTTCGCCCCGGAGGGGGCCCCGACCAGCATCAAGGGCATCGGACCGACGAGCGACCAGGTCCGCTGACGAAAGAGCCCTGACGACCGGGTTCGCTGTCGGACGCCTCGGTCGCACCGGCGTGCACCGGTACGGAGCGGACTGGCAGGGCCCCTCGGGGATGGTCTGCCCGGGGCGCGGGCCGCGCGCCCGCCGGGACGACGTGTCAGACCATGGCGAGCCGGTCCACCAGCAACTCCACCCTCGCCTCGGCGTCCTCGGGCAGCAGGCGGCCCGCGCGGGTCAGGGTCGCGAGGCCGTGCAGGGCCGCCCAGAACACCTCGGTGAACAGTCCCGGCGGGACACCGCCGCCGGCGACCCCCTCGAGGGTCTCCAGCAGGGCCGCGAAGGCGTCCTTCAGAGGTTCGGGCGTGTCCTCCTGCGCGTACGCCAGGCCGCCGTCGAGCTGGAACGAGGCGTCGTAGACAGCCGGGTTGCGTGCGGCGAAGTCGAGATAGGCGAAGGCCAGGGCGGCGACCCGGGCGCGCGGGCCGTCCGCGGCGGAGGTCGCCGCCCGCACCGCCGCGGCCAGCTCGGTGGCCCCCTGGAGGGCGACGGCGCCGATGATCTCGCGCTTGCCGCGGAAGTGGCTGTAGAGGACGGGCTGACTGTATTCGATGCTCTCGGCGAGCCGGCGGGTGGTGACCGCCTCCCAGCCCTGCCGCTCGGCGAGCTCGCGGGCTGTCGCCACGATGAGGCGCTCGCGCTCCGCCCGCTCACGCTGCTTGCGTTCCTGTACCGACATAAGTCGATCCTAGCACTGCTAGACAACAGAGCGGCAGCAGTACTAGCGTTGCTTCATCAGCTAGCAGCGCTAGTTCACCGGAGGATCGTCATGCTCAACGCACTCGAGGTCGTCACCACCGTCGTCGTCGGCCTGATGGTGGGGGTGGAGTTCTCCGTCGCCTTCATCGTGAACCGGATCCTGGACGCGCTCCCCGAGGACAGCGGCCAGCTCGGCCACGCCCACGGCGGCCGCATGCTCGGCGCCCTGATGCCCTTCTGGTACGTCGGCTCGCTCGTCCTCAGCGCCATCTGGGCCGTCGCCGGATGGCACCGCCACGGCGCCGGACTCGTCGTCACCGCCGCCGGACTGCTGATCGTCAGCGTGGTCATGTCGCTCCTGCTGCTCGTCCCGATCAACAACCGGAACAAGACCTGGACGCCCGAGAACCGGCCGGCGGACTGGAAGCGGCAGCTGAACCGCTGGCAGAGCTGGCACTACGTCCGCGTCGCCGTCATCGTCGCCGCCTTCACCCTGCTCGTCTCCGCCCTCGCCTGACACCACGGCCGCCCTCGCGCGCCCGGACGTCAGCCGGCTCGCCTCTTGTGGATCGACGGCTTCTCCCGCGCCGGAGCGGGTGGCGGGTACGGAACCGACCCGCCACCCGCTCCGGCGTGTCTGCGCACATCGCCGCCCCCTCGCCGGCAAGGTAGTTGACACGTCACCTTTCGAGGCCTACGGTGATTGAACGTTGAACGGAAGGCCTCACCCGGCCACCCCCGCAAGGAGAACCACCATGGGACAGCTCGACGGCAAGACAGCCCTCGTCACCGGCGGCACCAGCGGCATCGGACTGGCCACCGCCCGCCGCTTCCGCGAGGAAGGCGCCCGCGTCTACATCACCGGCCGCCGCAAGGACACCCTCGACCACGCCCTCGCCGAGATCGGCGGCGACGTCATCGGCGTCCAGGCCGACAGCGCCAGCCTCACCGACCTCGACCGCCTCTACACCACCATCACCGACCACGGCGACCACCTCGACGTCCTCTTCGCCAACGCCGGCGGCGGCGCCTTCGCCACCCTCGAACAGGTCACCGAAGAACACTTCGACACCACCTTCGACACCAACGTCAAGGGCACCCTGTTCACCGTCCAAAAGGCACTGCCCCTGCTGAACGACGGCGCCTCCGTCATCCTCACCGGCTCCACCGCCGCCACCGTCGGCAACGAAGCCTTCGGCGTCTACGGCGCCTCCAAAGCCGCCATCCGCTCCTTCGCCCGCACCTGGGCCAACGAACTGCGCACCCGCACCATCCGCGTCAACACCATCGCCCCCGGCCCCATCACCACCCCCGGCCTCAACGGACTCGCCCCCGACGACGAACAAGCCGCCCACCTGCGCGACACCCTCGCCGCCGGCGTCCCCCTCGGCCGCATGGGCCGACCCGAAGAAGTCGCCCACCTCGCCCTCTTCCTCGCCACCGACCAGTCCAGCTTCATCACCGGCACCGAGATCTTCGTCGACGGCGGCGCCAACCAGGTCTGACCACCACCACCGCTGACGCGACCACCACCACCGCTGACGCACTCACCCCGTACGGGAGGAACACCGTCATGCACATCGGCACCACAGGCATCTGGAGTCCGGAACTGCGCCTGCACGACGACAGCGGAGAGATCGCCGACGCCGCGGCGGAGCTCGACTCCCACGGCTGGGGGGCGCTGTGGATCCCCGGTCTCGGCGGAGGTGACATCCTCGGCGACACCGAGCGGCTCCTGGCCGCCACCGAGAACACCACGGTCGCGACCGGCGTGCTGAGCATCTGGCGCCACCCCGCCGAGGACATGGCCGCCGGGCACGCCCGGCTCCGCAAGGAGTACGGCCACCGCGTCCTCCTCGGCCTCGGCGTCAGCGACGCCGCCGCCGCTCGGCACGCCGGCGGGACATACCGTCCCCTGGCCGCACTCGGCACCTACCTCGACCGTCTCGACCAGGCTTCCGAGCCGGTACCCGCCGGCGAACGGCTCGTGGCCGCCATGGGCCCCAAGCTCACCGCACTCGCCGGCCGTCGCAGCGCCGGCACGCATCCCTTCCTGGTCACCCCCGACTTCACCGCCGGCGCACGCGACGTCCTCGGGCCCGGCCCCCTCCTCGCGCCCTACCAGGCCGTCGTGGTCGATACCCGTCCGGACAGCGCCAGGGCCACCGCGCGCGGGTTCCTCGCCCCCTTCATCGGTATGGGGCACTACGCGAAGAGTCTGCTGCGCCAGGGCTTCTCGGAGGACGACCTCGCGGGCGGCGGCAGCGACCGCCTCATCGACGCCGTCGTCGCCTGGGGCAGCGTCGACACCGTCGACGCGCGCATCAGGGCGCACCTCGACGCGGGCGCCACGCACGTCGCCCTCCACGCCATCGGGGCCGGCCCGGGACTGCCGCGGGCACAGTGGCGGGAGCTCGCACCTCTGGCCCGCTGACCGAGGCCGCGGCGGAGCCGAAGGTGACTGAAGCGTCAACTTTTTCCTATGCTAGGTCCATGACTGAAGAACCCCGTTGGCTCTCCCCTGACGAGGGACGGGCATGGCGCGGACTCCTGCGCATGCACGATCTTCTGGTCAACCAGGCCGGCCGGTCCCTGCAGAGCGAATTCGGGCTGTCCGCGACCGACTACACCGTCCTCGCCGAACTCACCCGCGCCCCGGACGACCACCTGCGCGTGATGGAGCTCGCCAAGGTGCTGGGGTGGGAGAAGAGCAGGGTGTCGCACCATCTGTCGCGCATGGTGAAGCGCGGTCTCCTCACCCGTGAGGACTGCGCCGACGACGGACGGGGGGCCTACGTCGCGGTCACCGCGGCCGGCCGCGCCGCCATCGAGGCGGCCGCACCGCGGCACGTCGAGGACGTCCGCCGCCTGTTCCTCGACCACCTCACACCCGGCCAGGTCGTTCTGCTGGCGGAGATCACCGACACGGTCATCGAGAAGATCAGCCCGCAGTAGCGCCGGTGCACGGGGCGTGCGAGGCACCGCGCGTGACCTCCTCCCCGGTGCTCCGCGCACCCGCGGAATGAACCGGGCCCCTCATCGTTGAGAGAAACATGAAAAAGATCGGGTTCCTGTCCTTCGGGCACTGGACGCCGTCACCGCACTCCCAGACCCGCTCGGCTTCGGACTCCCTGCTCCAGGCGATCGACCTCGCGGTCGCCGCGGAGGAACTGGGAGCCGACGGCGCCTACTTCCGGGTCCACCACTTCGCGCGGCAGCACGCGTCCCCCTTCCCGCTGCTCGCGGCCATCGGTGCGCGCACCACGCGGATCGAGATCGGCACCGGTGTGATCGACATGCGCTACGAGAACCCCTTCTACATGGCCGAGGACGCCGGGGCCGCGGACCTCATCTCCGGAGGCCGCCTGCAACTGGGCATCAGCCGGGGCTCCCCCGAGCAGGTGGTCGACGGCTGGCGGTACTTCGGTTACCGCCCGCCGAAGGACGGCACCGACGCCGACATGGCGCGCGCGCACGCCGAGACCCTGCTCGACGTGCTCAAGGGCGAGGGCATAGCGCAGCCCCATCCCCATCCCATGTTCGCCAACCCGCCGGGACTGCTCCGCGTCGAACCGCACTCCGAGGGCCTGCGGGACCGCATCTGGTGGGGGTCCGGCTCCGACGCGACCGCGGTGTGGGCCGCCAAGCTGGGGATGAACCTGCAGAGTTCGACGCTCAAGGACGACGAGAGCGGCGAACCGCTGCACGTCCAGCAGCGCAAGCAGATCGAGGCGTACCGGGAGGCGTGGCGGGCGGCGGGCCACACCCGTGAGCCGCGGGTGTCGGTCAGCCGCAGCGTCTTCCCGCTCGTCGACGACCGGGACCGGGCCTACTTCGGCCAGGAGCGCGCCTCGAAGGACGAGATCGGCTACATCGACCCCGGCACCCGCAGCGTCTTCGGCCGGTCCTACGCCGCCGAACCCGACGTACTCGTCGAACAGCTCGCGCGGGACGAGGCCGTCGCGACCGCCGACACGCTGCTGCTCACCGTGCCCAACCAGCTCGGTGTCGACTACAACGCGCACGTCATCGACAGCGTCCTGACCCATGTGGCACCGGCACTGGGCTGGCGGTGACGGTCAGGAGGGGGCGACGGTCAGGAGGGGGCGAGGTCAAGAGGCGGCGATCGACACCGCGCTCTGTCGGTGCCGGCAGGGTAGCCCGGTGATCATGGGCTGGGGCGGTCGCGCGGTGGGTTCACCACCAAGCTGTGCCTGGCAGTTGAGCAGGGTCAGAACCATCCGGACAAGGCCGACCAGGTCCGCAACCGCTGAAAGCTCGGCTCCCGCGGCGGCCGACCGCCACGCTTTTGGACCTAGCTCCGGAAGCTCAGGTGGTCGATCTGGGCGAGCACCCGGTTCACATGCGGACGTACTTGGGCCCGCAGCGTCTCGCTCCAGCTTTCCTCGGAGTAGCGACAGTTGAGATAGAGATGCCTGGCGTGCTCCAGTACGGGGCGGTGTTCGGGCGGGAGCTGGGCGAGGGCCCAGTCGGCAGCGGCGTCCTTCGACCTGATGTGGCCGGTGGCGAGCGTGGTCCAGATGCGTGCGAGGGTCAGCAGCACGTTGCGGGTGTCGGCGTCCAGGTCGTCGAGTAGGCCGGGAATGCCCGCCACGCTGGCCCGGATCAGATCGGGGTGCGGGACGGGATCGAAAACCTGTGCGGGCCGCGGGCCGGTCAGTGGGCGGTCTCCGGTCAGCACCATGGTGATCAGCAGGGCCAGGTCAGGCATCGGTTCCGGCCGGGGAACCTTGCCGGCCTCGTATGCAGGGCGCAACCACTCGCCGTAAAGGAAGTCGCAGGTCGGAGGGTATCGCCATGGCCGAACCTCGGACTGGACAACCACGATGAGCTCAACCGGGCGGGCCTTGTTCCGAGAGCCGGACATTTCGAGCAGTCCGCCGAGGAGATCCCGGCGCTGCCGCTCGTTCATCGAGAGCCGGGAGAGGACGAGCACGTCCACGTCGCTGGCCGGCATGAGGCCACCGACGACGGAAGATCCGTGAAGGTAGGCGCCGATGACATCCTTGCCCAGCACACGGCCGACCAGGGCCACACTCTCCTGAAGCTGATTCATCGCGCCAGTGTCTCCCGCCGTCCGGTCCGACGGCACGGCGTTGTGGGCCTCGCGGACTGCCGTCACGCGACTACGCCGGTCGCATCCGTCAACGAGTGGCTGTGACCGGCACTTTCGCATAAGACCCTAGGTGACCGCGGGGCCGCCTCGGCCGCCTTGTGGTCGGCGAGGGCGAGATTGTCCCGGACCCTGACGGTGCCGGGGTGGTCCTCGCCGAACACACGGACGTGGTCGGCCAGCGTCCCCACTGACGGCACGCCAGCGCGGGCACGGCGAACGCCGCCACCAACGCGTCAGCGCAGGCCGGCGAAGAGGTCGTTCTCGGGCATGGCGGCGCCGGTGGTGTCCTGGACTCGTACGAAGGTCTCCATGCCCATCAACTCGCCGAACCTCTCCTTTCCCATCTTGAGGAAGAAGATGTTCTCGCCCTGACTGGCGTGCGCGGCCAGCGCGTCGAACTTCTGACCGCTGAACCCGGTGGTGTCCACCCACGTGGTGATCTCGTCGTCGGGCAGGCCGATCTCGGCCATCTCGGCGGCCTCGGCGGGATCCGGCTCCGGCATGTCCTCGTTGAACTCGCGCATGAGCTCGCCGAACCGCCGCATCGCCGAGCGAGGCATCGCGGTCCAGTACACCTTCGGTGTCAGCGCGGTCATCTCCAGGGCCGCCATCGTGATGCGGTGGGCCTGGATGTGGTCGGGGTGGCCGTAGAAGCCGTTCTCGTCGTACGTGACGACCACATCAGGCCGGTAGTGCCGCATGAGGTCCGCGAGCCGGGCCGCGCCCTCCTGCACGGGGGTCTGCCAGAAGGAACCGGGGGCGTCGTTGCTCGGCCAGCCCATCATCCCGGAGTCGGCGTAGTCCAGGGTCTCCAGGTCGCTGACCTTCAGGACGGCGCAGCTGGCCGCGAGCTCTTGACGGCGCATCAGGGCTACCGCCGCCGGATCGTGCCCGGGCTCGCCCGGCTTCACGCCCCCGGGGCCGTCACCGCAGCGGCCGTCGGTACACGTCACGAGAACCGTGCGGATGCCCTCCGCCGCGTACCGCGCGAGGACCCCTCCGGTTCCGGTGGCCTCGTCGTCGGGGTGGGCGTGCACTGCCATGAGCGTCAAGGGCCGGTCGGTCATGAGGCGATCCTCCTGCGGAATAACGTCTTGGTCCGAGTGTGCGGCGGGTGTACCGCGGTCCCGGGGCCCGGATCGTGGTGCGGCGCCAGTCTCTCAGCAGGGTCCAGCGCGCGTCCCGCGGCAAGTCCGGCGCCCGTACGCTCGGGAAACTCGCTCGTGCATCACTTGTTCCGCGCGTTCCTGACAGGCGTGACCGCTCCCTGTCGCCGCCCCCGCCGCCGCCTGCCGTGGCTACGACGCGCTGGTCGGCCTTCCGTGTCCCTGAGCGTGCCGGACGGCGTGCGGAACCCCGGGGCCGAGGGCGTTGTGCGGTGCGGGCAGGCGCATCACGCGTGCCAGGTCGTGGTGTATGCGGTCGGCTTCACCGCGCACCAGGGCGGGGATGTCGCCGCGTTCGGCGATGAGGCGGCTGTAGATGGGGGTCTCGTGGAACACGGCGGTGTCTGCTCTTCTCAGCTGGGCGGGGCAGGGCGGCGGGGTGATCACAGGCGCCGGTCGACGAGTCGTGTCCGGGAGCGGGCCATGTCCGACACCCTAAGGTGTGGCGCTGACAACGCCGGCCTGCGCGGGAGACAGACGCGTCCCCGCCTCCTCGGTACGGGCACGGAAGGCCCTGCCTGCGCGCACAGGACTCCGGCCGCGGCCGCGCCCGCCGTCAGGCGTGCCACGCGCCGGACCGCGGTCCCGGACCGGGGCTGTCCCGAGCCATGGTACCGACGGTACCATCGGTACCATGACCAAGGCCATGAACCTGCGCTTCCCCGATCCAGCCCAGCGCGCCGCGATCGAGGCCGCCGCCAAGCACGAAGGCGTCAGCCTGCAGGAATACATCCTCTCGGCTGCCTACGCCCGGGCCACCGCGGTGGAGGACCGCTTCCTCGAGGCGTTCAGGGCGTCGATGTCGCACAGCGGTGACGCGTTCGCCGAGGAGGCCGGCGCGGCCGGCTCCGGTGCGCAGCAGCGGGAGGCGGAGCTTCAGGCGCGGCGTGAACTCGAGGAACAGCAGGAGCGGGGTCACGCGGCGTGACACCGAACGAACCGCTCCACCCGCTGGACGTCGCCTTCCTGCTGCACGCCGCCGAGCTGCTGCCCGGTGATCCCCAGGTGGACGACTACGGGCCGCTCTACGCGGCGGCCGGCCGGGTCAACGCCAGGGCGATGGAACGCGACGTCTACGGCTCGGTGTACCTCAAGGCAGCCGCGCTGCTCCAGACACTGGTGAAGCTGCCCTGTCTGGAGCACTCCAACGAGGCCTTCGCCTGGCACTCCACCGAGGCCTACCTGGCCCTGCACGGGCACCGGCTCGACTACCCGCCCAAAGAGGCCGTCGCCCTGGTGCGGGACGCCGCGTCCGGCGCGGCGGGGGTCGGCCTGATCGGCCGCCGGCTGCGGTCCTGGACCGTCTGACCGCGACGCGGCCAGGGCGGCGACACCGCGGCGCTTTCCCGGGCTTCGCCGGCGGATCCGGGGGTCTGCCGGAGGGTTCCGCTCGAAGGGCTCCGAGGAGCCCGTAGCCGCCGGACGCATCGGGCTCGTACCGGGCGACGAGCGCCTCGGTCCCCGACCGGGGCCGGTGCCCGGGGCCGGTGCTCAGCGCCGCGACGTCCAGGCCGTGGTACGCGCCCGCGGTGGCCGCCGGCAGGCCGGTGCCGGATGCCGGGCGCTTCCCGCTGCCCCGGCGGTGGCGGTGGCTGTGGCTGTGGCCGTGGCCGTGGCGGTGGCGGTGGCGGTGGCGGTGGCGGTGGCGGAACCGAAGTCGTCGTCCGGCTCCGCCGCGCCCGGCACGCCCGCGCCCTTCCGGGTGAGCGGGAGCGCCGCCGTCTCCAACCGCCGTGCACACCACGCCTGTTCGTCATGAGCCGAACCCCTCCCCCACGGACGCATCCCCTACGTGCGCCGCGTTCAGCGCGTCGCGTCCGGATGACGTTCTTCGGCGCGCCGGCCAGGACTCGGCGGCGCGCGTGGCAACGGTCTCCTACTGGCGTGCCGTCACCATCTGTGGTTACCTGAGCCCATGACCGGGTTCGTGACTCGCCGCCACGTTGACTACGTGCGTGTCACCACCGTGTGTTGTCGCGCCGTGAGCTGACGCCGCGCTCCGGCATCTGATTCCCTCTCCTCACCTCCGCACCGCACCGTCCTCCGCCCTGCCCTCTTCCGGCACGGGCCGCAGCCGCGCGGTCTCTTCACGTACCCCGAACGCCCCGCACAAGGGAGAACCATGAGCCAGCCGCTCGATTCCGTCACCGCCGGCCACACCCCCGAGGACGCGCCAGCGGGTCCCGACACCTCGGCCTGGTCGTTCGAGACCAAGCAGATCCACGCCGGCGCCGCGCCGGATCCGACGACCGGGGCGCGGGCGGTGCCGATCTACCAGACCACCTCGTTCGTCTTCCGCGACACCCAGCACGCCGCCGACCTCTTCTCGCTCGCCGAGCCGGGCAACATCTACACCCGTATCCACAACCCGACCCAGGACGTCTTCGAGCAGCGGATCGCCGCGCTCGAGGGCGGCGTGGCCGCGGTGGCGGTGGCCTCCGGGCAGGCCGCGGAGACCCTCGCCGTCCTGACCCTGGCGAGCGCGGGCGACCACATCGTCTCCAGCACGTCCCTGTACGGCGGCACGTACAACCTGTTCCGCCACACCCTGCCCAGGTTCGGCATCGAGGTGTCCTTCGTCGACGACCCGGACGACCTCGAAGCCTGGCGCGCGGCGATCCGGCCGAACACGAAGGCCCTGTTCGCCGAGACGCTCGGCAATCCGCGCGGCAACGTCCTCGACGTACGCGCGGTGGCCGACGCCGCCCACGCGGCGGGCGTCCCGCTGATCGTGGACAACACCGTGCCGACCCCGTATCTGCTGCGGCCGATCGAGCACGGCGCCGACATCGTCGTCCACTCCGCGACCAAGTTCCTCGGCGGGCACGGCACCACCATCGCCGGCGTCGTCGTCGACGGCGGTACGTTCGACTTCGGGGCGCACACCGAGCGCTTCCCCGACTTCAGCGAACCGGACCCCAGTTACCACGGCCTGCGGTACTGGCCCGCGCTCGGCCCTGGTGCCTTCGCCGTCAAACTGCGCGTGCAGCTGCTCCGCGACATCGGCCCCGCGCTCTCCCCGCACTCGGCCTTCCTGCTGCTGCAAGGCGTGGAGACGCTCAGCCTGCGTGTCGAACGGCACTCCGCCAACGCGCAGGCCCTGGCCGAATGGCTGGAACAGCGCGACGAGGTCGCCGCCGTCCACTACCCGGGGCTGGAGTCCAACCGCTGGTACGAGGCGGGGCAGCGCTATCTGCCGCGCGGCGCCGGCGCGGTGCTGGCCTTCGAACTGCGGGACGGGGCCGAGGCGGGCAAGCGGTTCGTCGACGCCGTGGAGCTGTTCAGCCACCTCGCCAACATCGGCGACGTCCGCAGTCTCATCATCCATCCGGCGTCCACCACCCACAGCCAGCTGGACGAGGAGCAGCTGGCGGCGACCGGCGCCTCCCCCGGTCTGGTGCGGCTGTCGGTCGGCATCGAGAACCTCGCCGACCTCAAGGCGGACCTGGAGGCGGGCTTCCGCGCGGCGAAGGGCGCGTCCTGAGCGCCGTACCGGCGACCTCCGAGATCCCCCTCCCGCCGCCCTCCGGGGCCTGGCGGGAGGGGGACCCTCCGGGTCGCCGCCAGTGGCACGTGCGGGAGAAGCCGCTGCCGTTGGAAGCGGGGGGCGAACTGCCCGGTGTCCGGCTGGCGTTCGAGACCTGGGGTCGTCTGGCGCCGGACCGCTCCAACGCCGTACTGGTGCTCCACGCGCTCACCGGCGACAGTCATGTGGCCGGACCGGCCGGGCCCGGCCACCCCACCCCCGGCTGGTGGGACGGGCTCGTCGGGCCCGGTCTGGCCCTGGACACCGACCGGTGGTTCGTCGTCGCTCCCAATGTGCTGGGCGGCTGCCAGGGCAGTACCGGACCGTCCTCGACGCGTCCCGACGGGCGGTGCTGGGGCGGCGCCTTCCCCGCGCTGACACAGCGGGACCAGGTCGCCGCGGAAGCCGGCCTGGCCGACGCGCTCGGCATCGACCGCTGGGCCCTGGTGGTCGGCGGCTCCATGGGCGGCATGCGTGCCCTGGAGTGGGCGGTGTCGTACCCGGAGCGCACGAGCGCACTGCTCCTGCTCGCCACCACGGCCGCGGCGAGCGCGGAGCAGATCGCCTGGGCCGGCATCCAGCTCCACGCCATCCGGGGCGACCCGCACTGGCACGGCGGCGACTATCACGACACGGGCCGGGGTCCGCACGTGGGGCTCGGCCTGGCCCGCCGTATCGCCCACGTCACGTACCGCAGCGAGACGGAGCTGCAGATCCGCTTCGGCCGCGCGCCCCAGGGCACGGAGGACCCTTGGTACGGCGGCCGGTACCAGGTGGAGTCGTATCTCGACCATCATGCCGCCAAGCTGGTGCGCCGTTTCGACGCCGGCAGTTACGTCGTGCTGGCGGAGGCCATGAACACGCACGACATCGGCCGTGGTCGCGGTGGTACGCGCGCCGCTCTGCGCCGTGTCACGGCGAGGACGCTGGTCGCGGGGGTGCGCTCGGACCGACTGTATCCCCTCGCCCAGCAGGCGGAGCTGGCCGCCGGGATCGGCACGGGGGATCACCTCCGGGTGATCGAATCCCCCTACGGTCACGACGGTTTCCTGATCGAAGTGGACCAGGTCGCCGCGCTGGTACGCGGACTCGTCCCTCGGTGACGGTCTTCGGTGGCCGGCCGTGGAGCTCTGATCAGAGCTGGAGCAGGAGGCCGGTCAGCTCCGCCGGCATGGTGACCATGCAGTCGTGCCCGGTCGGCAGTTCCCACACCCGTGCCGGAGAACCATTGGGCTGTGTCGCGGGGACGGGCCTGCGCGTGATGCCTTCCGGTTGCGCGCCGGTGCAGTGGATGTGCGCACGGGGAATCGACTCCGTCGCCGGATTGTCCAGCCGGACCGGTTGCCTGAGGCAGCGCACCGGATGGTCGGAGAGCATCGCGCGCAGCCACGCGACGTCCACCGGGTCGGTGACCCCGAACAGACCGTGGGGCGCGGGCATCTCCGGCAGCGGCGGAACGCGCCAGCCGCTGCCGGACCGCGCGGCCTGGTCGATCAGGTGCCGGGTGAGGGGCTGGACGTCGACGGCGGTCTCTCCGTGCTCGGGGACCATCGCGTCCAGATACACCAACTGCGCGATCCGCTCCGGGAGTTCGTTGGCCACGGATGAGATGACCAGTCCCGCGTAGCTGTGCCCCACGAGGACCACGTCGGTCAGGTCCTCCTCGTGGATCAGCTTGACGACGTCCTCGACGTGTGTGTCGAGCCCCACCGTGGGACTGAGCAGGTGTGCCTTGTCGCCGTAGCCGGTCAGCGAGGGCGTGTACACCCGGTGTCCGGCCGACTCCAGCAGCGGGACCACCCGCTCCCAGCAGCGGCCGCTGTGCCAGGCACCGTGTACCAGCAGGAATGTCGACATGCCAGTCTTCCTCTCCGGGGCGCGGAGGCGCGGGAACCTGCGGTTCCTTTTCGTGCCTCGGTACTCTTTGAGAACCGACATCATCGTGGTGCACCTGCGGCGCCCCGAGCAATAAGGCACATTTCCGTGCCCCGGTTCCCTGGAGGTCACCATGAGCACAGCGGGCGGCGCGAAACGGCCGGGCCGGCAGGAGGACCCGTGCCGGACCCGCGAAGTACTCGACATCGTCGGTGACAAGTGGTCGTTGCTGGTCGTGCGCAACCTCAGCCAGGGACCGCGCCGCTTCACCGAACTCAAGCGGGCGATCGACGGAATCAGCCAGCGCATGCTCACCGTCACCCTGCGCGGCCTGGAACGCGACGGAATCCTCACACGCACCGTCCGCAACGTCATGCCGCCGCACGTCAGCTACGAACTCACGCCGATGGGCAAGACCCTCCGGCAGGCCACCGCACCCCTGCTGGAGTGGAGCATCGCGCACCTGGCGGACATCGACGCCGCCCGCGCCGCGTACGACGCCCGCCCCGACGCGCCATCCGCTTAGGGGCCCTTCGTCCGGATCGCGGGCCGGCGAAATCGCCGACGGTGCCGGGCGGTTGGGCGAACACCAGGATGTGGCCGCCGACGGTCGCGGCCGGGCCGGCGGGGACCGTGGTGGCGGCGAGCCGGAGGTGCCGTGACGCGGGGCGGACCGGGCACCTTCCGGCATGTGCGGTGGGTTTCCTACGGCGGCTGCTCCCAGGGCCGCTTCCAGGCCGGCGATCAGGTCGTCTACGCCCTCGATGCCGGCCGACAGCCGCACCAGGCCCGGCGTGACCCCGGCCGCGGCCTGCTGGTCGGGGTCCAGCGCGGCACGCACGCCCCCGCGACTGCCACGGTCGCACGGGAGGACCGCCGTGCACCGGACCCGGCATCACGCGCCGGACGCCGGTGTGTCCGCGCGCTCGCTCATCGGCACAGCGGGCGCGCCACGGCCCCGTTGCCGGTCAGCACGTCGTCTGCCGGGCTGCGGCCGCGGCGGACGTAGCGGTCGGCGTACGCCGCGACCGCGTCCACGATCCTGGTGCTCGCCCCCAGCCGGGGCAGGGCGTCCAGGGCCGCGGCGAAGCAGGTCACGGCGGCGCGCTTCAGGTCCGGGTCGGCGAGCCCGTGGCGCGCCGCGTCCCTCCACAGCGGATTGTGCGGCGCCGGGGCCCCGGCGGCCCGCTCGGCCAGGGGTTCCACCGCCCCGTTCGCGATGGTGGCGGCGCCCGGGTCGTCGAACAGGGCCGTGACCACCGCAAGCGGCACGATCCACCCGTCGTCGCCGGGCTGCGCGTCGATCATGCGCAGTTCCAGGTGCCCCCGTGGCCTGACGGGCGGAAACAGCGTGGTGATGTGGTAGTCGAGGTCCGCCGGGGTCGGGGGGCGCCTGGTGCGCGAGCGGGTCCATTCGCGAAAACTCAGTCCCTCCGGTACCTCCCAGGGGCCGTCGTCGCGCCGTACGCACATCACGGGGGCGTCGAGGACCCGCCGGACCCAGGCGCGGCGTGGGTCGTGGGCCGGGGAGGGACCTCCGGCCCGACCGGGGTCGAGTTCCGTCCACATCAGTTGCCGCGTCGACAGCCAGCCCGTGGGCCGGCCTCCGGCCACGGGCGAGTTCGCGAACGCCGCGACCAGGACTGCGCCCAGGTGGTGTGCCAGCCACCAGCGGCGCGCGAATCCCATGACGCCGGGTTCCTCGCGTCCGGCGTCGAGGCACACCTGTACGGAGGCCGAGGTGCACATCAGGGCTCGCCCGGCGGGGCCCGTGCGGTCGAGGCAGGCCTCCATGGCGTCGTAACGTGGCTCCCGCAGGAACCGGCGCGGCGGGTTCCAGGGGTCCACGCCCATGCCGGCCAGGGTCAGGCCGTGCTCGCGCAGCACGGCGCGTACGGCCTCCAGGTCGGCCGCGACGTCCGCGACGCACCCGGTCAGCGACGGGGCGGGCCGGGAGCTCAGCTCCACCTGGCCGCCGGGCTCGACGCTGAGACCGGACGTCAGCGGCAGGGTCCGCAGTACGGCGTGGACCTCTTCCAGCCGTTCCCGGGCCACCAGGCCGTGCGGCGCGCGCTCCTGGTGGACCAGCCATTCCACCTCGACCCCGACGCTGCGCGGCGGGCCGGTTCTGAAGCAGACCCCCTCGACCAGCGCCTCCGCCTGGTGTTCGGTGAGGGCAGGGCCATCGACCCCGCACTCCGGTGGAACGAACATCCGGGAGCCTCCCGAGCCGCCTCAGGGCCGTCGGGGATCCGACGTCCGGTACGCGTACCGCCGTGCCTGCTGCAAGAGTCCGCTGCCGGACCCTGTCCTGACAAGCGCGCCTCCCGGACGAGTGGCACCTGTCGGGCCGTCACCGGACGGCAGCGGCTCCCGGATCGACCGCGCAGTGACCGATTCATGTCCGCGCGCGCCCCGAGCCGCCGACGGGCACACTGGGGGCGCCGTGGAGGTGGGCTGTGAACTGCCGCCGCTGCCACCGGCGCTCGTCCCGGAGCCGTGCGAGTCGCCGGACGTGTCGTTCGACGAGCCGCTGTGCGGGGCGCTGCCGTGCGAGCCGTCGCCGCCCGGCGTCGAACCGCCGTGGTCCTGGCTGGAGCTGCTGCGACCGCCCCGGCGCTGCCGTCCTGGCCGCCGTCCCCCTGGCCACGGCCCGAAGAGGACCCGGTCAGGGCCGGCCCCACCGACGCCGACACCGCTGTGAGCCCGAGCCCGCGCCCCCGTACGCGCGTGCCTGCGCCCCGGAGCCTCCCGTTCGGATCGTGCCGGGCTCGCGGGTCCTGGCAGCGACGGCGCCGCTGGGGGCCGAGCCGGACGACGAAGGCGAGCGGGCCGCCGCCCGCCCACTGCCGGCCGGTTCCCGGCGGCCTCGTCCTCCGGGCCGCTCCCGCCCTGCCTCGTCGTCCCCGACGAGGCAGGGGACGTCATCGCCCAGGCGGTCGAAGCAACCAGACGAAACCGGGCGCGGCGCGGGTGGCATGACGGCCGGAAGCGGTCCGGTCCGAGAAGATGCTCGCGCGCGGCCAGGGTCGGCCGGTGCACCGCGTTCACCCGGGCGCGGCCCGACCCGTACGACGCACAACTGAACATCCGCCACAGCAGGGGAACCAGCGATGAGTACAGTCACCACGCCGGACGGCACCGTCATCTTCTACAAGGACTGGGGCCCGCGGGACGCCCAGCCGATCGTCTTCCACCACGGCTGGCCGCTGGCCTCCGACGACTGGGACGCCCAGTTGCTGTTCTTCCTCTCCAAGGGGTACCGGGTCATCGCCCACGACCGGCGCGGACACGGGCGGTCCAGCCAGCCCGCGACCGGCCACGACATGGACACCTACGTCGCCGACGTCAACGTGCTGACCGACGCCCTGGACCTGCGGGGGGCCGTGCACGTCGGGCACTCCACCGGCGGTGGCGAGGTCACGCGCTACGTGGCGCAGGCGAAGCCCGGCCGGGTCTCCAAGGCGGTGCTCGTCGCGGCCGTCCCGCCGGTCATGGTGAAGAAGGACGGCAACCCCGAGGGCACCCCGATCGAGGTCTTCGACGGATTCCGTGCGGCCCTCGCCGCCAACCGGGCCCAGTTCTTCATCGATGTCCCCGCCGGGCCCTTCTACGGCTTCAACCGGCCCGGGGCCGAGGTGTCCCAGGGACTGATCGACCGGTGGTGGTGGCAGGGCATGATGGGCGCGGCGAACGCCCACTACGAGTGCATCAAGGCCTTCTCGGAAACCGACTTCACCGAGGACCTCAAGAAGATCGACGTCCCCGTCCTCGTGATGCACGGCACGGACGACCAGGTCGTGCCGTACGCCGACTCGGGCCCGAAGTCCGCCGAGCTGCTCAGGAACGGCACGCTCAAGAGCTACGAGGGGTACCCCCACGGGATGCTGTCGACGCACCCCGAGGTCCTCAACGCCGACATCCTCGCCTTCGTGGAGAGCTGAGGCCGGACGGGCCCGCGCCGATGACCGAGCCCCGGCCTGGCATCCTCCACGGATGCCAGGCCGCCGAGTGCCCCTGGTGTGGAGCTCACTTCACCTTGACCGCCACGGTGGGCGAGTAGACCTTCTCGGACCCGCTCACGCCCGCGATCCGCAGATGCTCGGCGCCCTTGGTGTTGAGCTTGGCGATCAGGGCGTAGGAGCTGCCCTTCTTGACCTTGGCGGTCGCCCTCAGCGGGATCCACTTGCCGGACTTCTCGTGCTGGAGCACGAGCGGGGAACCGACCTTCAGGCCCTTCGTGCGGCCGGTGAACGTCACCTTGTCCCCGGCCTTCACCTCGGTCTTGTCTGCCTTCACGGTGATCGACGCCGTCGTGCCGGGGCTCGGGCCGGCGGCCAGGGCTCCGGTCGTCCCGCCGGAGAGCAGCGCGACGGAGAGGGCACCGGCGCCGAGCGTACGAAGGCAGTGGTCCCGGAGTACGGAGGTCATGTGTGTCTCCCGTCCTGTCGCTCGGTGGACCCTCCCAGGCTGGCGCCGGGACGCGCCGCCCGCCACTTCTGGCCGCACGGCCACGGCGGCCACGTTTGTCCTACGACCCACCTGACCTGGGCATGTGCCGGACCGGTGAGGTCACCGCGTATCGACTCCGCCACTTCCCGCGGTCGTACGTGCTGTTCCACGACGGTCGCGCCGTCGACGTCGACGGCCTGCTCGCCAACACGCTGGGCGGCCTCTTCGGTCACCTCCTCGCTGGATAGAGTCCTTCGGCCCGTACCGAGGCGTCGACCCCTCCCTTTCCGCCCTGCATGTGACGCACGTCACGGGAAGTGGAGCCGAGCATCCGACAGGTCCCAGAGGTGAGCATTGACATGCGTGCCCGGCTACGGGCGGGGGAACCAGCCGCGTTCGCCGAGTTGTTCGACAGTTACGCCCGCGGCGTGTACCACCACGCTTTCCGTCTGACCGCCGACTGGTCGACGGCCGAGGACGTCATGGCCACCACCTTCATGGAGGCCTGGCGGCTTCGCCACAGGATCGACTCCGAAGGCGGCTCGCTGCGGCCTTGGTTGCTCGGCATCGCCACCAACACCGCACGCAACCAGTACCGCAGCAACCGCAGTTACCGGCGAGCGGCCCTCGCCACCGCGGCCGCGGAACTGAACGTGCCGGACCACGCGGAGGAGGTGACCGAGCAGATCGACGACCAGCGCGAGCTGGCCGTGGCCCTCCGGGCGCTCGCCTCCCTGCGCAGACCCGAGCGGGAGGTCATCGCCCTGTGCGTGGGGGAAGGGCTCGACTACGAGGCCGCGGCGAAGGCGCTCGGCATTCCCGTGGGCACGGTCGCCTCCCGGCTGTCCCGGGCCCGCCGGAAGCTGCGCTCCCTCGCGGACGCCGAACTGGCCCGGCCCTCCGGTCCGCCGGCGGCCGTCACCGGCGACGGGAGGAGCCCCGCTCCGCGCCCAACGCGCGCCGGACCGGCGCAACGGCCGGAAAGAAGTCGCGGCAGACGGGAAGCCGGGGACGCCGGCCGACAGATACCTGGTGATCGGATCGACACCGTCCGGCCCGCACAGGAAGGAAACCGATGAGCGCGAACACGTCCCGGCCCGGCCCGGGTGAGTGGGAGGAAGCCGCACGGCTGCTGTCCCGGACCGCGCGCGACCTGCCTCCGGGCCGCCACGAGCACCACAGGGAGCGTCTGATGGCACACATCGAGCAGGCACAGCGCACGCAGGAGATTTCCCCACGCCCCGAGAAGGCGCGCCGGTTCCGGCTCGTCCGCCCGGCGATCGCACTGCCCGCCCTGGCCGCCGCCGTGGCCGCGGCCGTCATCGTCGGCACGGCGCTGACCGGCGGCGACGGCAACGGGGACGGACCCCGCCGGCTCGCCACCGGACCGGCCCTGACGACGCGGATCGGCGCCGCCAGCCCGAACGGGGTGGGCCGTCTGCTCGACCAGGTCTCCCTCGTGGCGGCCAAGGACGACCACCCCGTCCTCAAGGCGGGCCAGTACGTGTACATCGAGTCCAAGGCGGCCGACACGTTCGTGAAGAACGTCGACGGCAGGGTCAGCCTCGCCAGCCATGCCCTGCACAGGCGCCAGGTGTGGTACTCGCCCGACGGGACCAAGGGGTGGCTGATCGACCCGGCCGTCAACGACAGCCCCGAAGGGGAGACCCTCAGCCTCCCCGACGAACAGGGCAACACCCCCGTCGCCGGCCTGAACCACCCCTCGTACGACTACCTCGCCAAGCTGCCCACCGATCCCGGCGCCCTCCTCGCGAAGATCTACGACGAGACCAGGGGGCAGGGCAACTCGCCGGACCAGGAGGCGTTCACCACGATCGGCGACCTGCTCGGCGAGAGCTACCCCCCGGCCGCCCTCACCAAGGCGCTGTTCAAGGCCGCGGCCCGGATACCCGGCGTCGTGACCGTGAACGACGCCGTCGACGCGGTCGGCCGGCACGGCGTGGCGGTCGCGCGGCTGGACGAGACGAGCGGCGAGCGAGAGGAATGGATCTTCGACAGGACGACCCACGTCTTCCTGGGCCAGCGATCCGTCCAGGTGAAGCGGGGCCGGGGCGCCGAGGAACTCGTCAAGCCCGGGACCGTGCTCTTCACCAGCGCCGTCCTGCAGCGAGCCATCGTCGACGACGTCAAGCAGGTCCCCGCACGCACCAGCTGACACCCCGCGCAAGTACGGAGCTGCTTCCTGACCGACGCTCGGGGGCAGCTCCTGACTTTCCCGGCCGCGCTGTGGACGCGGAGCGGCAGTGCATCGTGCGTCCGTAATCCGTGCATCCGTGCGTCCGTGCATCCGTGCGTCCGTGCATCCGTGCGTTTCAACATCCACCGCTACGGCGACAAGGAGCTCTGGGCGGCCATCTGACGGCCGTCCCCGACCATGCCGGTGCCCTCCCTCGGGCCCCGGCCCACGGAGGAAGTCCAGGGTGCTGATCGACCTATTGGTGGCCGTCGTGCTGCTGCTGTTCGTCATCGGTGTCATCGCCGACGCGAGGCGCTTCGCGAACGCCGTGCTGCTCGGTGTGTTCCTCACACTGATGGCGGTGGCCCACGGGCGTGACCTGCTGGTGTACCGGCACGCCCTGGACGACACCTGGCTGGCCAGCCCCGTCCTGGAGGGGCTGGCCGTGCTGCTGCTGTGCTGCCTGCTGATCGGCAACGGGGTGCGGATGGTGCGCAAGGAGGGCAGCAGCCCGGCCAACCTCCTGACGTTCGTCGCGGGTGTCGGCCTCCTGTCGCTCCTGCTGCTGACCGTGGCGGCGTTCGTGACGGAGCTGCACGCGCTGGCCACGGCCGTCGTCATCGCGGCGGTGCTCACCGCCTACTTCGTCTTCCTCTTCGTCTGTTTCACCGTGTACGGCTACGCGTACAGCCGCCTGGCCGCGCCGTCCGGCCTCGACTACATCGTCGTCCTCGGGTCCGGTCTGACCGGCGGTGACCGGGTGCCGCCCTTGCTCGCCGGGCGGCTCGACCGCGCGCACGCGGTCTTCGAGGACCAGGTGGCCGGGGGCGGCGAGCCCGTCCTGATCACATCCGGCGGGCGAGGGCCGGACGAGGCCGTCGCCGAGGCGCAGGCGATGGCCGACTACCTGGCGGCACGCGGCGTACCGGCCGGGAGCCTGCTGCGTGAGGCGCGGTCCGCCACCACCGAGGAGAACCTCCGCAACAGCAAGGCCCTCATGGACGAGCGCGGCAGCGGCTACCGCTGCGTGATCGTGACCAACGACTTCCATGCCTTCCGGGCCGCGATGATCGCCCGGAAGGTGGGCGTCGACGCCCACGTCCTGGGCTCACCCACGGCCTCCTACTTCCGGCCCAGCGCGACCATGCGGGAGTTCGCCGCCGTCGTCCTGCACCACCGGTGGATCCACCTCACGGTCTGTGCGCTCCTGGCGTCGGCCTGCCGGCTGATCCTCCTGTGAGGCGCGCAAGAGGCCGGCCGGGGAGCAACCCCTCAGGACGACGTCCCGGCCGTCGCGCCGGCGAACCGGTGACGGCGTTGCGTTTCCGCCCGCTTCAGGGCGTCAGCACGACCCTGCCGAACACCTCCCCCGCGTCCATCGCGCGGTGTGCCCGCGCCGCCTGCCCCAGGGGCAGTACCTCGTGCACGACGGTCCGCAGGTTCCCGTGCGCGGCATCGGCGAACTGGGACGACCGTACGGCCTGCCGGTCGGGGCCGGGCACGGTGTCGGAGCTGAAGGTGGCGAACGACAACGACCTGCGGAAGGCGTCCATCAGCCGCATGCCGAAGTCCGCCGGCGGCTGCCCGCCGACGACACCGACGGCCACGTACCGCCCGTTGGGGTTCAACTTGTCCAGGAAGAAGGGGAGTCGGGGACCGCCCACGACATCGATGACCACGTCGAAACCCGCCGGAGCGTCCGTGCCGCTCTCGCCGGAGCGGTCGAGGACATGCGTCGCGCCCAGGTCCCGCAGGCGGGCGCCGCGCTCCGCCGAGGAGGCGGTGACCGCCACCGCGCTCGCGCCGTCCCCGGCCGCGAGCTGGACCGCGGTGATGCCGATGCTGCCCGCCGCGCCGCGCACGAGCACCGTCTCGCCGGGCGTGAAGCGGGCCCGGTCCAGGGCGAAGTGCGCGACCACCCCGGAGCCGCCGAGGGTCACCGCGTCGGCACCGGTCAGGCCGTCCGGGAGCGCGAGGACGTCCTCGACCGCGGCGACGGCCTGCTCGGCGTACCCGCCGGACAGGCCGGTGAACGCCCACACCCGGCGCCCGGTCCACGAGGCGTCCACCCCCTCCCCCACCGCGGTGACCCTGCCCGCGACCTCGCTGCCGAGGAGATGACCCTCCCGGAAGCCGTAGGCGCCCAGCGTTCCCCGGCGGATCAGCGCGTCCACGCCGCCCACCCCGATCGCCTCCGTGGCGATCCGCACCTGCCCCGGGGCGGGTACGGGCTCGGGCACGTCGACGACCTCCAGGCCACCGGGGTCTCCGAACGCCCTGATCACGACGGCTCTCATCTCTGCTCCTCGGGTCGGTGTAGGACGGTTCGCGGCTGCCCCGGCCGTGTGCCTCCAGCCGGCCCCCCACAGCCGGGCCGGCACCGGTGACGTGCGCGGACGGGGCGGCAGCACGTCATCGGACCGTAACGGACGCCCCCGTCCGCTTGGCTAAAGTGAGAGACCATGACCGGCCCTTTGCCTCGTACCGTGCGTTCCGACGCCCGCGACAACCGGGTCCGCATCCTGGACGCCGCCCGCGCGGTGTTCGGCGAGGAGGGCCTGAGCGCGACCATGCGCGAGGTCGCCCGGCATGCGGCCGTCGGCCCCGCCACGCTGTACCGGCACTTCCCGACCAAGCGGGAGCTGATCGCGGAGACCTTCGCCGAGCAGCGCCGGGCCTGCCATGCGGCCGTCCGCGACGCCCTCGCGGACCCGGATCCATGGCACGGATTCCGGAGCCTGATCGAGCGGATCTGCGAACTCCACGCGCACAGCCGGGGGTTCGCCGACGCCTTCATGACGGCCTTCCCCGACGCCATGGACTTCGCCGGCGACCGGGAGCGGACACTGATCGCGGTCGGCGAACTGGCCCGCCGTGCCCAGCGGGACGGCCGACTGCGCCCCGGCTTCGTCGTCGACGACCTGATCCTCATGCTCATGGCCCACCGGGGCCTCCAGGACACCCCGCGCGCCGACCGGCTCACGGCCTCCCGCCGCTTCGCCGCCTACGTGATCGAGGCGTTCCGCGCCGCACCGGAGACGGCCGCGCCCGCGCCGCTGCCGGCACCCCCTCCGCGACTCACGCACTCGCCCGGCCCGCCGTGACCGTGGGACCGGGTGCGTGTGGAGGTGTCCGCGTCCCACGTGTACGTCGCAGCAGGTGCCTCCTCACGGGCACGCGAAAGGCTCGGCCGCGGTGGGCCGGGCCTGGACGCGGTGGGCCGGGCCTGGGCGCGGTGGGCCGGGCCTGGGCGCGGTGGGCCGGGCCTGGGCGCGGTGTGGGTCAGGCCTGGGCGCGGTGTGGGTCAGGCCTTGCAGAAGCCGAGGCCCCTGAGCGCCTCGTTGATCTGCTTGCCCTGCGTCTCGGTGGTGGTGACGTCCTTGTAGGTGAAGCGCTGGGACGCCGCCCAGTCCATCCGCTGCGCCTCCTGGCTGATGGCGCCGCACTGGTTGCGGGCCGCTTCGATGGCCTTGTCCTCGTACTTCACGATGTCCGGGTTGGCCGCGGCGAGCGCCCGGAGCAGCGCCTCGCGCTTGGCGCCGGTGGGCGTGGGCGGGATGCCGCCGGTCCTCTCGGCGGCGCTCCGCTCGGGGCTGGGAGTCTTCGACGCCTTCGGGCTCGGGGCGGTCCTGGTGCCGGATTCGCTGCTGGTCGAACAGGCGGTGAGCGCGAGCGCGGATGCCGCGACGAGGACGACGGCGGTGATGCGGGTGTTCATCGCGTGATGGGGGTCTCTCATCGGGCTCGCGGTGCGCCCTGGGAGAGTCTGTACCCGGCGAAGTCGGCGATGCGGACGTACCCGATGCGCTGGTAGAGGGCATTGCTCGTGGGGTTGTCCGGATCCGTGAACAGGACGACGTCCGTCGCGCCGGCGGCCAGCGCCGCCCGGCTCGTCTCGGCCGTCACGGCGCCCGCGTAGCCGCGGCCCCGCAGATGGGCCGGGGTGTAGACGGGGTCCACCCGTACCATGCCGCCGACGATCGAGGTCGCGGCCGCCATGGAGACGGGGGTGCCGTCCGGGGCCTCCCAGAACGTGAAGTGCCTGTCGCCGAAACGCGATTCGTCCCAGGCGCCGGCGTCGATCAGGTCGATGGAGGACTGCTCCCCCACGTCGACGCAGAACTCCCGGCACCAGCGCACGACCTGCTCACGGTCCCGCTCGCCCGTGCTACGGCCCCGGCCCTCCGGGCGCGGCGGCGGGGTGAGCGTGCCGAGGCGGTAGAGGTGTGTCCGCCAGAACGGTACCGGTACCGCGCTCGTGTGCCGCTGCCATGCCCCGGCGAAGGCACCCGCGGTGTCGTGGTCGGCGATCACCTTGGCGGGCGAGTGGCCGAGGCCGGCCAGGCGAGCGGCGAGGGCGTCCGCCTGGCCGGCGGAGAGGGGGGTGAGACCCAGACGTCCCTGCGGGGTGAGATAGAAGATCGCGTGGACTTCGCCTCCTGACTCGAGCCGGCCGAAGACGGAGGCGTCGGCGTCGTGGCCGGCCGCATGACGCTTCCGCAGAGTCTCGATGTCCGTCAGCGGCGTGTTGTGCAGGGCGGGGCGCGAGCGCAGGAAGTCCCCGGCTCGGGCGAGGAACTCGTCGACGTCCTGGGTGAGGTGCCAGTGATGCGGGCTCATGCCTCATGGTCCCGGACGTGGAGGCGTGAAGTCCTCGTAATGAGCCAAGCGTTGCGGCAGCGCGGGGGCCGGTGGTCGGGTGGCGCCGGGCGGAGGCCCCGGTCGCCACGGTACGGGCGCGGCGCCGGCGCCGCGCCCACTACGCCTGATCCACCGTGCGCCGGCCGTCCGCGGCCTGCGGCCGGTCGTCCGGGGTCAGGCGGTTGACGCGGTACACGTCCGGGACGCAGAGGTTGAGGATGGTCGCCGCAGCGATCAACCCCGCGCAGGTCAGCAGCACGGCCTGGTTGCTCCATGAGTGCGCCGCGAGGGCCGTGACGAGGTAACCGACCGGGATGGCGAGGCGCTCCCCGACGCCGTTGTAGGCGCTCATCCGGCCCTGTTCCGCCTGGGGCACGCGCTGTTGGAACGCGGTGGTCCAGGCGACGATCGCGATGTCGAGCCCGACGCCGGCCAGTGCGGTGGTCAGCAGGACGAGAGGCAGCGGCAGTGTGCGGGCCATGGCTGCCAGGGGGAGCGCGAGCGCACCGCCCGCGCAGACCGCCACCGTGAGCAGCCGGTACGGCTTCCAGCGCAGGCAGACGAGAGTCCCTGCCAGCAGGCCGCACGTGAACGCCGCCTGGATCAGCCCCCAGTCGCGTGCTCCCGCGTACTGCCGCGCGGCCACGAGCGGACCGAGGAGCTGGAAGCCCGCCAGCCAGGCCGCGACGAGGACGGAGCCGGCGACCGTGTAGGTCCACAGCCAGGTCCGCGCCCAGAAGCCCGACCAGCCCGCCCGCAGGTCGCTCAGGACACCGCCCGGTGTGGCGAGCGGCGCGTCCAGACGCAGTCCGAGAAGCAGGACGGCCGCGGCGGCGAACGTGACCGCGTCCCAGGCCAGCGCCCATGCCGCGCCGCTGGCGGCGACGACGGCACCGCCGACGACCGGACCCAGCACCTTGACCGCGTTGCCCGGCAGCCTGAGCAACGCGTTCGCCTGCTGCAGGTGCTCTTGGGGAACGATCTGCGCGACGGCGCCCTGCGCGGCCGGCACGATGAACGACGCCGCCGTCCCCGCAACGAAACCGCATGCCGCGATCGACACCGTCGTCGCATGTCCGGTGGCCACGGTGACGGCCAGCGCACCCTGCGCGCCCGCCGCCAGCAGGTTCCCCGCGAAGAGAAGCCGGCTGCGGGACAGGCGGTCCGCGAACACACCGCCGGCGAGCAGGAACACGATCGTGGGGACGGTGTTCGTGGCGAGCACCAGACCGAGGGACCCCGCTCCCCCGCCCTGCTCGATGACGGAGTAGGCCAGGGCCAGAGGGGCCATCGCGGAGCCGGTCGCCGAGATGAGGTTGGCCGACACGAACCGCCGGAAGGCCGCGATCCTGAACGGACTGCTGATCGGTGTCGGTGACGCGTCGGCGGTTTCCATGGTCCCCCTCGGACTCGGCGCAGCGAGCACCCTAGTGCACGAGGACGCCGCGCCGGACGCGGGTGAACAGAGCCCGGCCACGGTTCGCGAGCTTCCCTGTAAGGATCGCTCCCGGCTGCACACATACGGGGGCGGAGGGGATGTGAACCCATGTGACGAACAGCGCTTCACCGCGCTGTACCGAGAACATCATCCGGCCGTGGACGCGTACGTGCGGCGCCGGCTGGGTGGCTCGCCGGCGAGTGACGACGTGGTCGCCGAGGTCTTCTTGACCGCATGGCGCCGGCTGGACGAGATACCGCGCAGGGCGGTCCTGCCCTGGCTGTACGCCACGGCTCGCCGGACCCTGGCCAACGCGTACCGGGCTGAACGGCGCCGTGCGGACCTGGTCGAAGAGGTGGCGCGTCAGCCGCACGGGCACGCGGCCGACCCGGCGGAGGGAGTGGCGGGGCAGCTCGCCGTGGCCGCGGCCTTCGAAGCGCTGAGCGAGGCCGACCGCGAGGTGCTGCGCCTGGCACTGTGGGAGGAACTGCCAGCGCGCCAGGCCGCGAAGGTCGTGGGCTGTTCCACCGCGGCCTTCCACGTCCGCCTGCACCGCGCCCGCGCCCGGCTACGGCATCACCTCGGCCTCGTCCAGCACGGCCCGGCTCGGCGGGCCTCCACGATCCTCGGAGGAGCGGATGCGTGATCTCTACCGGTCCCTGCGCGGGATGAATCCCGTGCCGGAAGGGCGACCTGCCGACGGATCGCGCCTGGAGGACCTCCTCGCCACGCCACGACACGCTGTCGCCGCGCCGCGTCCCTCGTCGCGGCCGGCCCTGCGCTGGTGGTTCGCCGCCGCCGCGTCGGCCACCGCGGCGGCCGTCGCCTTCACGGTGGCCGACCCGTTCGGTACGGCCTCCCAGCCCGCCCTCGCTGCGACTCCGGCGCCGCTGACGTACCACCGAAGCAACCGCCCGGCGGCTGACGCGCTCAAGAGCATCGCGGACCGGGTCGGGCGGCTGCCGGACGACAGGCCCGCGGTCTGGAGGACCGAGCACTTCGTCTGCGACTCATGGTCCCTGTCCACGCGGGTCGATGGCGTCCAGGTGACGTCGGCTGTCATCCCGGAGCGCCGGGAGACGTGGCAGAAGCCCGACGGTTCGACGCGCTGGAAGACCAGGACCCTGTCTCCTGCCGTCCGCAACAGTGACCAGCGCCAGGTGTGGGAGGACGCCGGCGCGGTCGGTCGGTCCCCGCGGACCGCCTCCGGCTCCGGCGGGGCGTCGTCGGTGAGCGAGCCGCCGCCCACCGAGAAGGGGATGCGGAAGTGGCTGGCACACGGCCAGGACCTGGGGCCTGGCCTGCTGTTCGAAGTCGTGCCCGAACGCTTCCAGGACCACGTGTTCTCACCCGCGCAGCGAGCAGCGCTCCTGCGCGTCCTGGCGGACACCAAAGGCGTGGTCCACGCGGGCACGGTCGAGGACCGGGCGGGCCGTACAGGCGAGGCGTTCTCCCTCACCGACCGCTCCGGCGGCCTGCCCGGCAAGCGAACGCTCGTCTTCGATCCCCGGACCGGGAACCTGCTCGCCGACGAGGAACAGATCCTGAACGACACCGGCAAGCTCAACGTCGAGCCGTACTCCGTGATCGGATACGTCACCTTCGTGACGTCCGAGCGGCTTGCGTGAACCGGCCACGGCGGTGCCTGGTCGGGGGTCGGAGGGTCCGGACCCGGGCAACGGCGCCGGTCCAGGTGCTCGTACCGGCCTTCGACTCCGCTGCGACGGAGCGCGTCACCTGCGGCGGGCTCGGGTCGTACCGATGCCGGCTCCGACCACGAGCAGCACGGGCAGCGGCGCCGGCCACGCCTGCCTGACCGACGCGCCGGTCACGGTCATCACGACGCCGATGAGCAGGTAGACGGCGAGAAACGCCGTGATCAAGCTGCCCCGGGGATGACCGCGCGTACCGTCCTCGACGTTCTCGATCCCGCGGCCGATCCCCATACCGACCTCCTGGTGATACGTGAGCCCGCAGGACTCTCCGGTCCGGTCGCGCTGCGCGGCCCGCACCCACCGCCTACCCTGAGACGAGGCCGGCAGACGCGGGCTCCCGAGTCCAACAGGCGTCCGCGATCGCGGAGTTGGCCGCAGTCGCGCGGTCGCCGGTCCGATCCCGCCCGGCCCCCGCTACAAGCCGATGACGTCCTCTTCGAACGGGGTGCCGGCCGGGTCGGCGTTCACGGTCCGCCAGGCCACGTACTCCACCGCCCACGGCTCCCCGTCCCCCCAGGCAGACCGCAGCTCGTCATCGAACTCCCAGCCGATGATCTCCTCGTCGCCGGGGTGCTCTTCGCCGAGATCCCGGAGCAGCGCGTTGATCCGCATGCTGGTGGGCGGCGTGCACTGGGCGGCCCGCGCGCCGTGGTCGTCGGGGTTCGTATGACAGCTCATACCGGTTCAACGACGCGGCGGGCGGTACGGAACGGTGAACGTGGTGCGAGCCGGCGGAGCGCCCCCGCCGGGTGACCGTTCCGTCAGGGCACCAGGGCGATGCGGTTCCTCACGGGCCGGCCCTCAGGGCCCCGGCTGCCATTCGAAGAGCAGGATGGTCGCGTCGTCGCGCAGCTGGTTGCGCTGGTAGTCGAAGATGGCGTGGATGAGCAGCCGCAGCACCTCGGCCGGGCGCTGGCCGGCGATGTTGGAGTGGATGATGAATTCGGTGAACCGGTCGAGGCCGAACTCGGCGCCGTCGGTGTCCCGGGCCTCCACGACACCGTCGGTGTAGAGCAGAACGCAGTCGTCCGGTTCCAGTTTCGTCTCGTGGATCTGCCGGGCCGCCGGCGCGAGTGGGCCGGCGAGGCCGAGCGGCGGTTGCGGGGAACTGTCGAGCGCCCCGGCGAGCACCCGCTCCTTCCGGATCAGCAGCGGTGGCGGATGACCGCAGTTGACCCAGCGCAGCAGCCCGCTCTCCGCGTCGAGGCGGCACAGCACGCCGGTGCAGAAGTGGTCGGGCAGCCACTGGGCGAGCGCCTGGTCGACGGAGCCGACGATGTCGGCCAGGTCGCCGCCGCCGCGGCGGGTGTTCCGCGCCGCCGCCATGGCGACCGACGTGGTCAGGCCGGCGATCAGATCGTGCCCCATCCCGTCGAGGATCATCGTGTGCAGCGTGTTCTTGACCACCGAGTGGTCGAACGCGTCGCCGGCGATGCCGTACGCCGGTTCCAGGACCGCGGTGGAGACGCACCTGCTGCTGCCGATGGTGCGGGGTGGCAGGAAGGCGCGCACCATCTCGGCGGGCAACCCCATGGGCGCGGTGCGGGTGCGGGCGGCGAGCCAGTCGCTGTAGGCGCGCTTGGACGTGATGATCATGGCGAACAGACGCGCCATCATGCGGCCGCGGCGCATCAGAACGCCGTCGAGCGAGGCGACGCGCACCGCGAGCACGCCGAGCCGCTCCGCACCGTCGACCATGGGCATCCAGACGATCAAGCCGTCGTCGGCGTCGACCACCCGCGGGGAGATGGTGCGGTAGGCCCAGCCGGCCGACGAGCCGTCCACCAGAAGCGGTTCCAGGGCTTCGTCGAGGGGGACGAGCAGCCGCTGTTGCAGGTCCACGAGGTAGATCAGAGCGGTGCCCAGGCCCAGTGCCGCGGCGCATCGGTCGGCCAGCTCGGGCAGTTCGACCGGCAGGGCCGTTTGCGCCTCGGTGATCAGCTGTTCCCACCGGTTCTCCTCTTCGGCGGGGCCGGGACCGGAGGGCGCGTGTGGTGGGTCCGGCACGGGGATCACCCCTTCCATGCCCAGTCTCACACCGATCCCGTCCTCCCACGCCCCCAGCGGGAGCCGATACCCGACGAGAACGCACCCGTGAAAACGGATCACCGCTTGTGATTCAGTTCACCGGCTTTTGGCTGGATTATTACGTAACGTGCGCTTTAGCCTCTTCAGAAGTGTGCAAGCCTCATAGGTGATCTCCTCACGCAGCAGCCGCGCGGGCGACGGGAGGAGGCCGGGACGGAACTCGGGCATCAGCCGCTGTTTCCAGTCACTTCAGAGGCGATTTCGAGCTCGGAAGGCGGAACAAGTGAGCGAAGACGCCGTGTGGGTCCGAGGCGTGACCGGCATCCAACTCCATCACGTCACCAATATCCAGGATGCTCGGCGGTTTCTTGGCAATGCCGTCATGGCATTGAAGGCCGCCCATGTAAGAACCGGCGACGCCAGGTTCTCCGGTCTCGCCGACCAGCTCAAGGGCATGGTCGCCGCAGCGCGTGACCTGGAGGGCGAGGCGCAGGAGAGGATGCGGGAGCTGCACTCCGCGGACCCCGAGCGGTTCGTACGCTGCCGGGAGGGTGAGGAGCCCTGGCCGGACGAGCTCCAGGCGGGCTTCGTGCCGCGTCACACATGCCGCGACGAATGCCTTTATCACGACCGCGGGGTACTGGACGGCATTCTGCAGTGCACCTGCGGCCGGCCGCCGTGCCGCGCGTGCGCGATCGTCGGCGCGCCCTGACGCGGAGCCTTACGGGCCGGGCTCCCGCCCACGGGGCAGCCCTGATCGCGGGCGCGACACATGTGCCGCCACAAGGACGTCGGCTCCGCCCGGTGACGCTTTCGCCGTCCCCTTCCGGGCAATAGCGTGGGCTCCTTTCAGAACGGTATTGAATACGTTGTCCCGGCGGACAGGCCCGGTCGTGCGTGCACGGCCGGGCCTTCCTTTTCCAGGGCGGACGATGCCCTGCTTCCCAGCCTCGAGCGACGTGCCGCGCCAGTGTCCGCCCGAACCCGCTCCCAGCCCTTTTCCAGCGGTCACCACCGGCCCTCGCGGGGCGCCTCCAACTCGCCTTGACACGCCGCCATCCGGGGGGTTGCCTTGAATAAGGACGCTACATCTGCGGCGTCCCATCGGCGCCGGCTCGGTGCACGTCCCGGGGCCGGAGGCGCGGCGGGCGGAGAGTTTATGGCTACGTATGAATATTTCTGCAGCCGCTGCGGACCGTTCGATGTGAAGCTGCCGATCGGCACCGCGCCGACGCGGTGGAAGTGCTCGCGGTGCGACGACGCCGCGCGGCGTGTGTACTCCTCTCCGGCATTCGCCTCGACTCCGCCCGCGGTGGCGAACCTGCGCGAGCGTTCGGAGAGGTCCCGGGAGAATCCCGAGGTGGTCACGCGCGTCGCCGGCGACGCAACGCCAAGTCCCGCTCATCCGGCGCTCGCCCGGCTTCCCCGGCCCTGACGGGCGAGGCGGTCCGACGCGTGTGCGTGCGCCTTCCCGGCTATGCGTGCCCGCGGGCATGAAAACCTGCCGGCATGAGTGCTTGCCGGCACGAGGGTCCGCGGGCCGATGATGCGCGGGCATGACTGCTTGCCGGCACGAAGGCCGCGGGCGTGTCACCGACGGAGCGAAACAGCAGGAGGTGTGTCCTCTTGGCCAACGTCGGACTTCTCTTCGTGGGCGCTGTGCTGTTCATGAACGGGTTGATGCTGCTGGGAAAGGTGGACAGCCGGGCGGCAGCCATATTCAACCTCTTCGTGGGCGGACTACAGGTCCTCACACCCACATATCTCATCATCGCCGCGAACGACGACCCCAAGCGCATCATGCTGGCGTCGGGCATTTTCCTCTTCGGTTTCACGTACCTCTACGTAGGAATCGGACTGCTCATAGGGTTGGACACGACCGGCGTGGGATATTACTCGCTCTTCGTGGCCATCGTGGCCCTCGGCTATTCCTTTGTCAGTTTCCGGCTCGTGAAGGACCAGCCATTCGGCGTGATATGGCTCTACTGGGCGTTCCTCTGGTTCCTCTTCTTCCTCCTGCTGGGGCTGAAGATCGAGTCGCTGACGACCTACGTGGGCTGGGTGACCGCGATAGAGGGCTGGGTGACGGGTGTCATCCCCGCATACCTGCTGCTGACCGGTTACTGGGTCCCGGCGAACTTCTCCGAGACGGCGATCGCGTTGGGCGCGTTCGGCGTACTGACCTTCGCCGCCCTGTGGTTCGTACTCCGCCGCAGGTCTCCCCACAAGCCTGCGCAGGACTACGGCACCTCGGGATATCCGGCCGGAAGCCACGGCTGACCCTTCCGGGGCGCCATGCCACTTGGATCATCGGGAGCAACACGAGGAGTTGACATGCCTGAAGTGATCTTCAGCGTCGATCAGTCCCGGTCGATGCGTGACCAGGAGGTGCCCGGACACAACAGGTGGCATCCGGACATACCGACTGTTGCCATGGTCCGCCCGGGGGACGAGTTCCGCGTCGAATGCCGTGAGTGGACCGACGCGCAGATCGGCAACAACGATTCCGCCAACGACGTGCGCGACGTCGACCTCAAGCGGGCCCACATGCTCAGCGGGCCGATCGGCGTCGAAGGCGCGGAGCCGGGTGACCTGTTGATCGTGGACATCCTCGACCTGGGGCCGGTGCCGCAGCAGGTCGGAGACGCACCCGGTCAGGGCTGGGGGTACACGGGCGTCTTCGCCAAGGCCAACGGTGGGGGTTTCCTGACCGACTACTTCCCCGACGCCTACAAGGCGATATGGGAGTTCCACGGGCAGGTGGCGACCTCCAGGCACCTCCCCGGCGTCCACTTCACCGGTATCACGCACCCCGGGCTCTTCGGCACGGCCCCCTCCGCGGAGCTGCTGGAACGCTGGAACAGGCGGGAGCAGGCCCTGATCGACACCGACCCGGAGCGCGTCCCGCCCCTGGGGCTCGCGCCCGACCAGGACCAGGCCCTGTGTGGTCAGGCGACAGGCTCGGACGCCGAGCGCATAGCCCAGGAAGGCGCGCGCACCGTTCCCGCGCGGGAGAACGGAGGCAACCACGACATCAAGAACTTCACCCGCGGGTCGCGCGTCTTCTACCCCGTCCACGTCAAGGACGCCAAGCTGTCGGGTGGCGATCTGCACTTCAGCCAGGGAGACGGTGAGATCACCTTCTGCGGCGCCATCGAGATGGGCGGTTACATCGACTTCCACGTCGATCTCATCAAGGGCGGCATGGAGAAGTACGGCATCAGCACCAACCCCGTCTTCATGCCGGGCAACGTCGAGCCGCGGTACACGGAATTCATGTCCTTCATCGGGATCTCCGTGGACCACGACACCGACACCAACTACTACCTGGACGCGACGGTCGCCTATCGCCGTGCCTGCCTCAACGCCGTCGAGTACCTGAAGAGGTTCGGCTACACCGGAGAGCAGGCCTACCTGCTGCTCGGCGCGGCCCCCATCGAGGGGCGCATCAGCGGAATCGTCGACATCCCGAACGCCTGCTGCTCCCTGTACCTGCCGACCGGGATCTTCGACTTCGACGTCCGCCCCACCGCGGAGGGACCGAAGACCGCGGACCGCGGGCAGTGCGCGGTGTCCAGCTGAACGGAGGAGGACCGACACGCGGCCCCCGCCCGGCGGCTCACCGGGCGGGGGCCGCGCCGCGGGTTCAGCGCACCCCGACACGCAGGGTGAAGCCGACTTGGGTGGAGCCGAGTGTCTCGGTCACCTTCCAGCAGCCGGCCTCGGGGAACGCGATGACCGTCGGCCACCACTGCCGATGGCCGTCGGCGGTGGCGAGCCCGCCGGTGCCGCCGTTCACGGAGCCGGGCCCGTCCAGTCGTTCGGCGCCGACGCGCGGGGCGCCCTTCCGGTCCGTCACCCGTCCCCGGGCGTCGAGGGTGACGGAGGCGTACTTCGCACGGTAACCGTCCCGGCGTTCGCCCGTGTGATCCAGGAGAGCCGGCTTGGCCACCCACAGGTCGTCGGCGCCGTACCAGCGCACCGCCTTGTCGAAGTCGTGCACGGCGGCCGGTACGGACGCGGAGGGGACCGAAGGAGTCTCCCGGCAGGCCGCGGCCCGCCCCGGCTGTCGCGGCGCCGACGGCGAACAGCCGACGGCCAGCATCACCAACGCGCACGCGAACAGTGCCGCTCCTCGTACCGTCCGCCTTCGCATACGTGGCAGTCTTCCACGGCGACGCCCGCGATCCCCGAGGCCTGGGTCGATGCCTTCAGCTCATCGCAGTGCCGACCGTTCGGTGGGTGCCAGCCGCAGCCGCTGCGCGGGCCTGGCCAGCCGTGCGGAGAGGGTCGGCAGCACCTCCTCGCGCCAGCGCCGCGAGAGACGTACGCGGTTCAGGTGCCGCTCCAGGCGGGCTTCGTCGGCGAAACGCGCGAACCATACGAAGACCTCCTCGTTCGTGCGTACCGGCAGCGCCGGGAAGGTGTTCGGGGCGTGTTCCGACCGCAGGTACGCCAGTGGTTCGGCGCCGGTCTCGGTCAGGACGGGGCGCACGCGCTGCTGGAAGAACTCGACGAACGTCGCGTCGAACGGGCCGTGTCCGTACCAGACCGTGGCGAGGACGAGCGACGGCGGCGACGGTGCCGGCTCGCCGGGGGCCGGCCGGGCGCCGGGCGGCACGGGGAACCCACCGCCCGTCGAAGCCGGCCGCAGCAGCAGCACGTCGTCGGAGTCGATCATCGTGGCGTTCGCCTCGTCGCGGTGTGCCCGCCAGACCGGGCCGCCGTAGAAGCTCTCCAGGGCCTCGGCGCGGCGCGGCATGTCCTCGAAGCCGCGCAGCCAGACGAACCGGTCGGGGTCGTCCAGGTCGCGGAACTGCCCCAGGACGGTCGCACCCACCGCCTCCTGGGGCTCGACGAACTCGCGGTCGAACAGATCGATCAGGACGTCTCGCTGTCCTGGGTGCAGCGTGTACTGGCGCAGTTCGACGACTGGGCATCGCGCGGCTTCCACCAGTCCTACTCCTCGTTCGGTCGTCGCGCTGTTGGAACGGACTTTGTTACAGCAAGCGGTAGGGGCCTGCCAGGTCACCGGCCTTCCGGTCTCCGGTTCCCCGGCCTCTCGGTCTTCCGGCTAGTTCACCAGCGTCTCCCGGAGTACGTCGGCGATCGACGTGTCCGCCAGTTCCTGGCGCATGACCCGCTCGACCCGGTCGTAGACGCCGCTCAGGGCGGGCCGGATGCCTCGGCCGACCGGGCACTCCAGGTTGGGTTCGGTGCGGTGCAGGCCGAAGGGCGGCTGCGCGTCCACGGCGTCGTACACCTCGAGCAGGGTGATCCGCTCGGGCTCACGGGCCAGGCTCCAGCCCGCACCGGCGCCGTGGCGCACCTCCACCAGGCCGGCTCGCCGCAGGTCACCGAGGCTGCGCCGGATGATCACGGGGTTGGTGTTGACGCTGGCCGCGACCTGCTCCGACGTGAGCACCTCCTGGCCACGGCGGTGCGCCAGCGCCAGCCAGGCGAGCGCGTGCGTCGCGATGGTCAGTCGACTGTTCGCCGCCATCACCCCTCCTCGTTCGATGCAACAGCTTCTGTTACAGCCAACCCCGCGGTCAAGCCGTTCGGCCCGCACCGAGGCGGACGGCAGGAGGCGCTTCCACCAGCCCACCACCCGCCGCAGCGACGGGCCGGGCACGAACTCCGTGACGAACCAAGGGACACCGGCCTCCGCGTCGCGGGCGACCACGGATGCCGTGCCGGGTCTGGAGAGGCGGCGCGCGGCGGCGACCTCGCGCCGGAAGCGGCGCCGGAACGATCAGTCCGTGACGGGCAGGCACTCGGCGAGCAGGGCGACGATGTCACGCCAGGCTCGCTGTGCGTGCCGTGGGTGGTAGCCGACGCCGGGCGGCGCGGCGTGGTCGACCGGTGGGTGATGGAAGGCGTGAAGGGCTCCTCCGTAGACCACGAGGCGCCAGTCGACGCCCGCGGCCCGCATCTCCGCGGTGAACGCCTCCCGTTGCGCGGGCGGCATGATCGGGTCTTCCGACCCGACCCCGGCCCATACCGGGCAGCGGATGCGCGCCGCCTCGCCCGGTCGGCCCGTGGTCAGTGCGTTGACCGTCCCGATCGCGCGCAGGTCGACGCCGTCGCGACCGAGTTCCAGGGCGACCGCGCCCCCGGTGCCGTAGCCGATGGCGGCGGTGCGGTCGGGGTCGGCCCGTGGTTCGGCACGCAACACGTCGAGCGCGGCGTGACCGATTTCTCGCATGCGGTCGGGATCGGCGAGCAGCGGCATGCAACGGGCCAGCATTTCCTCCGGGTCCTCCAAGTAGCGTCCGCCGTGGAGGTCGAAGGCCAGCGCCACGTACCCCAGCCCGGCCAGAGCCTCGGCCCGCCGGCGCTCGACATCGCTGAGCCCCATCCCCTCGGGTCCGATCAGGACCGCGGGCCGGCGCCCGGTACCGGCCGGGAGCGCGAGGTGTCCGATCATCGTCAGGTTGTCGGCCGGGTACGCGACCGTACGGGTTGTGACCGTCGTCATGCGACTGGACGGTAATGACCGTTGCGTCCGCTCGGGTTGGTGTTCACCGATGGCAGACAGCAGTCCGTCCCCACCGCATAACCGGCCGCCGCGAATTCCGACGCGACCTCCGGCGCCGGCGGACCTACGGCGGACTGCGCCCCGCCGCGGCCACGAGGACCGACGACGTCCGCGCCGCGGCCTCGGAGGCCCGCGCCATCGCCGCGCTCGCCCGTGACCTCGGCGTCGGCCGCGGTGCGGTCCGCAGGCCGTTGCCGGTCTCCTGCCCGGGCCACACCGGCATCGAGGGGAACGCCCCCGCCCGGGAGCCGCCAAGGCCCGGCAGAGACGCCGTCCCCTCCACCCGCCTAACTCCCCGCGGTGACGGCCTCGTCATTCCGGTGGCCCGGCCTCCGGGCGTCCGGTGAACCATCTCCAGGCGCCGTTGTGTCGGCACCTCTCGGCGGTCACTGCTCCGGTGACCAGGGAGCGGAGCGCAGGTCCGCGACGCTGCGCCGGTCACGGCCCTTCGGGGGGCCGCCGGCCGCCTTGCCCACCGCGACCATGGAGACGATCGCCCAACCCGGGTTCGGGTCCAGCTCCTTGGTGAGCCCGTCGATGTCGAAGGCCCGGAACTGGTGCGCCGCCAGCCCCATCGCCTGTGCCTGAACGGTCATGTGGGCCACGGCCTGGCCGAGGTCGTAGTCCGCGAACTCGGAGTACAGCAGCGGCGAGTCATCGACGTGCCGGCGCGTCAGCGTGACGACGAGCAGGCCCGCGTCCGTCGCCCAGCGGGCCGAGCTGGGCGCGAGGTGGGGCAGCACCCTGTCGTGCTCCGGCTCACCCGGCCTGCCGGTGAAGAAGCCCCACGGCTGGGAGTTGCCCGCCGACGGCGCCCACCGCGCGGCCTCCAGCAGCAGTCCGAGGGCGTGGTCGTCGACGGTCCCCGACGGATCGAACCCGTAGGGGCTGAACCGTTCGGCGAGCAGCGGGTGCAGGCCGTGGGCCGGCTCCTGAGGATGACGCATGCTCAGCTCCAACCGGCGGGCACCGGGCGCCTATTCCGGCCGGTGGAGGTGGATCGTGCGCCCGACCGAACCGGCGTGAGGTTCGTTCGCCGAGTGCGGGAGGCCGGGGGACCCTCTGACGGGGGTGCGGGGTGGGGTCCGGGGCGCGCGGGCGTGTTCGGCCGACGGGAACCGGTGGGTGGTACGTACCTTTGGCACACCGGTCTCCCCGTGCGCGTCCGGGACGAGTCGGGCCGCGTCGACCGGGAGGTCCGGCGCAGGCAACAAGGGGGTCCGGCGCAGCCGCTGACCTTCGTTCGCCGACGCGGACCGCAGGGCTCACCGGACGCGGGTCAGGGATTCGTCCAGGCCTTGGGGTCTTCGGCGAGGCTCAGGACCTCGTCGGGCAGTTCGGCCGCGGCCACATGGGCCAGGGTGACCTCGTCGAGGATCTTGCGGACGTTGGCGCGCACGGCGATCCAGAGCGGCAGCAGCGTCTCCGCCGGGCCGCAGTAGGCGAGTTCGGGTGGGCGCACGCCCCGCACCGACACCAGGGGGCCGTCCGCCACGCGGATGACGTCCGCGATGGCGATCGAGTCCGCCGGACGGGCGAGGCGGTAGCCGCCCTTGCCGCCCCGCTGGCTGATCACCAGCCCGCCCCGGCGCAGGTCCCCCAGGATGCCCTCCAGGAACTTGTGCGGGATGCCCTGTGCCGCGGCGATCGCCTCGGCCTTGAGCGAGGCCTCGTCCCCTGCCGCGGCCAGCTCCAGTGCCGCCCGCACCGCATAGTCCGCCCGCGCCGAGATCCGCATGCCCCGATTATCCATCACCGCCGTGTCCGCCCGTCACCGCTGCGCCGTCAGGCGGGCAGGGTGAAGGGCGGGTGCGCTCCGTTCAGGAAGTAGTCACCGACCTCGCGCAGCCGGTGGGCGGCGGGCTCGCGCAGGGTGTGCGTCCGGGCGTTGCGCCAGAAGCGGTCGAAGCCGTGGCGGGAGGAGGCGGCGCCGGCGCCGATGACGTCCAGGGCACGTGTGGTGACCTCCTGCGCGGCCCGGGCGGCGGCGGTCTCGGCCACGCTCGCGAGGACGGCGATCTCCGCGCCCTCCTCGTCGTCGAGGTCCTCGCCCCGCGCGAGGCCGTGCGTCAGGGCGTCCACCGCCTGGTCGGCGAGGGCGGACGCGGCCCGCGCGACGACGGTGAGCTCGCCGTACACGGTGAGGGCGTACGGATCCTGCGCCGGGCCGTCCGGCCAGGGGTGGGGCGAGAGCGGCTGCCAGGTGGACCGCATGCCCCTTCCGGACTCGCGGATCTCGGCCAGCAGTCCCTCCGCCACGCCGAGCAGGAAGTGGACGGAGACCAGACGCGAGGTCGGCGCGGCCAGCGAGGTGAAGGGCGACAGGACGTCCTCGTCCGGCGAGAGCGAGCCGAGCACGTCGTCGGCCGTGACCGGTACGGAGTCGAACTCGACGCCGCCGCCGGCCGCCAGCCGCTGGCCGAAGGTGTCCCCGCCGCCGCTCACGACGCCCGGGCGGGCGGGGTCGACCAGGACGGCCACCGGCTCGCCGGTGCCGTACTCGGCGGCTCGCACCACCAGCCGGTCGGCGACGCCGACACCGGTGGCGTACCTCTGGTAGCCGCTCAGCAGGTACCCGTCCGACGCGGGGGCCAGGACGAGGGGTGGTTCGTGCGAGCCGATGCCTCCGCCCCAGCACCACTGCCCCGCCGTCGACTCCCGTTCGATGCGGGCGGCACGGGCGGGACCGGCGAAGAACCGGGCGCTGGAGGAGAGGAAGTAGTGGCTGCCGAGCAGGTGACCGATGGCCCCGTCGGCCGCGGCGACGGTCCGGACCGCCGTGCAGGCGGTGCGCCAGTCGGCGCCGCCTCCGCCGCAGGCGACCGGCGCCAGCAGCGCGAGCAGTCCCGACTCGCGCAACCGCGCGACCTCGTCGAGCGGTGCCTTGCCCGCCTGTTCGCGCTCGACCGCGTCCGTGGCCAGGTCGTCCGCCATCTCACGGGCTATGTGCAGCCAGTCGACCCGCCCGGCTCCCGTGTCGGTCACCTCGTCCGCCGTCACGGTCATGTCCGCGCCCGCTTCACGCGACTGCGGCTGTCACTACAGCTCAGTGCTGTGGTCATGGCGCCTTCCTCCAGGGGACCGGGGACGACGCGGTGCCCGGCGAGGCGGCGTGGGAGTGCAGCGGTGCGCGGTGACGCGTCGGCTTCGTCATCCTCACTCTCCTCTTCGACCATCGTCAACATTTCCCTAGTAATTCGATAGGGAAACTAGGGAAACCGGCTGGCTCCGGCCGATTCGCGCTGCCAGGTGGCGCGTTCGCGAGGTGCGGGACCGCCAGGTGGGCGGCGTCCCGCCGCACGGAGGGCAGCCGGGCCGCACCGAGCAGACCCCCGCGGGCGCGGCAGGCCCGCGCGGACACAGCGGACCCCAGGACGCGGCAGGCCCGCGCGGACGCAGCCCGTGTGCCCGGCCTCCTCCCGGCCGCCTTCCGTGACGCCCGCCCGCCAGGGCCGGCCTTGACACCCACCGGGGCCGTCGACGTACGTTGCACGGGAAAGTTCCTGACGGGTGGAGGCTCTGATGCGCGTACGGGGCGCGGCACCGCGCGGTGCGTGCACCGGTGCGCGGCTCATCACCCGGCGGCATGTCGACTACTGCCGTACCTCTTCCGCCGTCTGTCCTTCCGTACACAGCTGACCCCTGCCGGCCGTCCCGCCGGCCGCCTCGTCGCGGCCCTGTGCCGCGAGTCATCGTGTTCCCCGGAAGGAACCCCATTGTCCGGCCCTGCCCTGCACCTCGCCGTCGAGCTCGACGGCGACGGCGCCCACCCCGCGGCCTGGCGCCGCGCCGCCCACTCCCCCGACCAGCTGCTGACCCCGCGCCGCGTGGCCCGGGTCGCCGCCGTCGCCGAGAACGCCGGGTTCACCCTGATCACGCTGGACGACGGTGTGCTGCCGCCCGGCACCTCGCCTGATCCGGTGGGCCGCATCGGCGCGGTGGAGCGCGCGGCGTTCGTCGCGGCGTCCACGAGCACCATCGGGATCGCGCCCGCCGTCCCGCTCACGTACGCCGAACCCTTCCACGTCTCCAGCCAGTTGGCGTCCCTGGACCACATCTCCGCCGGCCGCGCCGGATGGGTGGTGACGGAGGAGGAGCGCCCCGAGGCGGCTCGTGCCTGGGGGCGCCCGCCGGTCGCCGACGCCGACGCACGGGCCCGGGAGTCCGGTGACGGGGTCGAGGTGGCCCGCGCCCTGTGGGACTCCTGGGAGGACGACGCGGTCATCCGGTCGGTGGCCACCAGCCGCTACCTGGACCGCGAACGCCTCCACTACGTCGACTTCACCGGTGAGACGTACACCGTCAAGGGCCCGGCGATCGTCCCGCGCCCGCCCCAGGGGCAGCTCGTCGTCCTGGGCCGTCCGGACCGGGTTCCCGGCGCACGGCTCGACGTCGCCCTCGTCGCGGGCCGCGACGTCGCGTCGGCCGCCACGGCCGCCGCTGCCGCCGGTACGCCCCGCGTCTTCGCCGAGGTCGAGGTGGCGCTGGACACGCCGGAGGCCACGGCCGACGAGCGGGTCGCCGACCTGGAACGGCACGCCGCGTGGAGCGACCGGGGGCGGCTGCGGCACATCGGTTCCGCGGAGCGGCTGGTCGGCCTCCTGGCCGAGCTGAGCCGTCACGTCGACGGCGTACGGCTGCATCCGCTGGTGCTGGACGAGGACCTGCCCGTCCTCTCCCGCCTCGTCCTGCCCGCCCTGTCCGGACGGCGGCTCGTCGCCCGTCCGCTGCCCGGTACGTCCCTGCGCTCGACCCTGGGTCTGGAGCGCCCCGCCAATCGCTTCGCCGCCGCGGCCCCGGCCGCCCAGGAGGCCGCCCGATGACCCGCACCGACCCCTTCGACGTCCCCCGGCCGCACGCCCGGCTGCACTTCGGTGTGTTCTTCCAGGGCGTCAACCACTGGACCGTCTGGTCCGCCCCCGACAGCGGCTCGCAGATCGATCCCGCCTCCTTCCGCCGCGTCGCCCAGACCGCCGAACGCGGCCTGTTCGACGCGTTCTTCCTCGGCGAGGGACTCCGGCTGCGCGAGGTCGACGGCAGGATCCACGACCTGGACGTGGCCGGGCGGCCGGACGCCATCACCCAGCTCTCCGCACTGGCCGCCGTCACCCGCCGCATCGGCCTGGTCTCGACCTCCAACTCCACCTTCAACGAGCCGGCCGACCTCGCCCGCCGCCTGTCCGGCCTCGACCTCCTCTCCGAAGGCCGGGCCGGATGGAACGTGGTGACCACGGACAACGCCTGGACGGGTGCCAACTTCCGCCGCGGCGGCTACCTCGACCACGCCGACCGCTACCGGCGCGCCGAGGAGTTCCTCACCGTGGCCCGTGCCCTGTGGGACGGCTGGGAGGACGGCGCCGTCGCCGGCTCCGCGGGCGCACCCGCCTGGTCGGCGCCCGGCGCCGTGCACCGAGTGCGCCACCAGGGGCCGCAGTTCGACGTCGACCTCGTTCCGACCTTGCCGCGCAGCGCGCAGGGCCACCCCGTGATCTTCCAGGCCGGCGACTCCGGCGAGGGACGCGACTTCGCCGCCCGCAACGCCGACGTCATCTTCTCCGCGCACGGCACCGACTTCGACGACGCGCTGGCCTTCGCCGACGACATCCGGCGCCGGCTGCGAGCGGGCGGGCGTCCCGAGGACGACCTGCGGATCCTGCCCGGCACCGAGATCATCATCGGCGCCACCGAGGAGGAGGCGCAGGAGAAGAAGCGCTGGGTCCGGCTCCAGCAGGTCACCCCCGCGACGGCTTTGGGGATCGCCGGGCTGCTGTGGGGCATCGACCTGTCCGACCGCGACGCCGACGGGCCACTGCCCGAGGAGGATCCGGTCGTCGGCGAGAACGACGGCTCCTTCGGCGCCCGGCGCGTCGCCGACCCGCGCGCGGTGGTGGCCGAGTGGCGCGCGCGGGCGGAGGCGAACGGCTGGTCGCTGCGGGAGACCGTCATCGCGCTCGGCCCGCAGCGCGGGCACGTGGGCACTCCGTCCGGCCTGGCCGACAAGTTCGCCCACTTCGTGCGGCACGGCGCGGTCGACGGCTTCAACGTCACGCCCTACCTGATCCCCGACGGCCTCGACGACATCGTCGACCTGCTCGTGCCGGAACTGCAGGAACGCGGGGTCTACCGCACCGAGTACACCGGCACCACGCTCCGCGAGCACCTCGGTCTGCGCGCGCCACTCACCCACCGCTCCGCGCCGGACCGACGGCTGGCGAGCTGAGCCACGGAGGGCATCCCGTACACATGACTGACAAGAAGCTGTCACACCCGGACCGGAATGCGGTTCCGGCCGGCGCCCGTTCTGGACTGACATGACCGTGGGAGTAGCGCTCGACGCGTCCGACGTGCCGAACCAGATCGACGCGACCGTCCAGCTGGCCCGGGAGGCAGCGCGGTCGGGGCTCACGTCGGCCTGGTTCGGCCAGACCTTCGGCGCGGACTCGCCCCAGCTCGCGGCGATCGTCGGGCGCGAGGTGCCCGGACTGCAGGTGGGCACCTCCGCGATCCCCGTCTTCGGCCGCCACCCCCTGCTGGTGTCCAGCCAGGCCCAGACCGCGCAGGCCGCCACGCACGGCCGCTACCACCTCGGTCTGGCCCTGGGCACGAAGCTCCTGACGGAGGCCGGCTTCGGCCTGCCCTTCGAACGTCCCGTCGCGCGGCTGCGTGAGTTCCTCACCGCACTGCGCCAGTTGACCGAGACCGGCACGGCCGACTTCCACGGTGAGCTGCTCACCGCGGCCACCCCGGTCCCGGCGCGGGTGCCGGGCGCCGAGAACGGCGTCCCCCTGCTGGTCGCCGCGATGGGGCCGCAGGCGCTGAAGGTCAGCGGTGAGCTGGCGGACGGGATCCTGCCCTACCTGGCGGGGCCGCGCGCCCTCGCCGACCACATCGTCCCCGCCGTGACCGCCGCCGCCGAGGCCGCCGGCCGCCCCTCGCCCCGGATCGTGGCCCTCGTGCCCGGCGTGGTCACCGACGACGTCGACGCGGTGCGGGCCAGGGCCACCGAGGCCCTCGCGTTCTACGAACGGATCCCGTCCTACGCCCGGGTCATCGGACTCTCCGGCGGACGGCGCGCCGCCGACCTGGCCGTGATCGGCGACGAGAGGACCGTCGAGGCCGAGGTGCGCCGTTACCGCGACGCCGGCGCCACCGAGGTCGTGTTCTCGGCCACCGAGATCGCCGGCGAGGCCGCCCGCCGGCGCACCTGGCGGCTCCTGGGCGCACTGGCCCGCTGAGCACGCCGGTCGCGCTGACGCCTCCCCGTACCGAGCACGCCGGACCGCGCCGGCCGCCCGACCGGTCCCCCGACCCCCGTCACGAAGGAGAACCCATGACCACCGAGGCCGCCACGACGGACCGCGATGCCTTCACCGAGAACTGGCTGGACTGGCACCGCGCCCAGGAGGCCCGGCTCGCCGCCCCGCACGGATTCCTGGCGATCACCGGCCTGCACTGGCTCGACGACCGGCCGCAGCGCTTCCCCGACGCGCCCGGTGCCTGGCGCACCGGCCCCGAGGGCGTCGTCGTGGACCTGGACGACGGCGAGGAGCTGGTCGTCGACGGGACGCCGGTGCGCGGTGAACACCACTTCGGCGTGCTTCCCGAGCGCGGCGGCGTCGACGCCGTCTGGGGGGACGCCGTCATCGAGGTCGCCAGGCGCGGCGGTCACGACATCGTGCGCCCCCGCCACCCGGACGCCCCGCTGCGCACCGCCTTCACGGGCACGCCCGCCTACTCCCCCGACCCGCGCTGGGCGGTGCAGGGCCGCTACGTCCCCTTCGACACGCCGCGGCCGACCACCGTGGGCGCCGCGGTCGAGGGTCTTGAGCACGTGTACGACGCCCCGGGCAGGATCGAGTTCGAGCTGGACGGGCGCCCGCTGTCGCTGACCGCGTTCCCCGGCCATGGCGCGGGCCGCCTGATGGTGCTGTTCACCGACGCGACCTCCGGGGTCACCACCTACGCCGCCAACCGGTCCCTGGCCCTGGAGGCGCCCGCCGCCGACGGCACGGTCGTCCTGGACTTCAACCGTGCCGCGAACCTGCCGTGCGCCTACACGGACCTGGCCACCTGCCCGCTGCCCCCGGCCGAGAACCGGCTGCCGGTGGCGATCGAGGCCGGTCACAAGATCCCCCGCGAGCGCGGCGGCTCCTGAACCGGAGCGGCCGGGGGGGCCGGTGCGGGTGGGGCCCGGTACGGGTGGGGCCCGGTGCGGGTGAAGCTCGGTACGGGTCGAGGCCCGGTACGGGTCAAGGCCGGTCGCCGCATGAGCCTATGAGCCGTGTGAGCACTGTGAGCCGTGTGTGAGCCGTGTGTGAGCCGTGTGTGAGCCGTGTAAGCCCTATGAGCCCCTAGGCCGGACGCTCTCTCAGCGCCTTGCGCCGGTCACCGGCGAGTGAGAAGGCAACGGCCGCGAAGTAGAGCGCCCAGATCGGCGCGGCCAGCGCCAGCATGGTCAGCGGGTCCGTGCTCGGCGTCGCCACAGCGGAGAAGACCGTGATACCGACGACCACGGCGCGCCACCGGCCGAGCATCCGCCGGCCGGACAGCACTCCGGTGAGGTTCAGCATCACCAGCAGCAGCGGCATCTCGAAGGCGAGACCGAAGACGACCACCATGCGGGTGACGAGGTCGAGGAGGTCGTCCAGCGGCAGCAGGTTGTTCACCCCGTGCGGTGTGAGGCCGATCAGCACCCTCGCGGTCCTGGGCAGCACCTCGTAGGCGAAGAAGGCGCCCGCGAGGAACAGCGGGACGCCCGTGCCGACGAACGCGTAGGCGTACCTCCGCTCGCGTTCGTGCAGGCCGGGGGCGACGAACGCCCACAGTTGGTACAGCCACACGGGAGAGGCCAGCACGACGCCGGCCACGAGCGAGACCTTCAGCGCCAGGGTGAAGGGCGCGAGCAGACCGTTGATCGTGATGTGCGCGCAGGTGGTGTGCGCGGGCTGCCTCGCCAGATCGGCGAAGGAGGTCGGGCAGCCGACCGATGCCAGTACCGGCCTGGTGACGATGTTGATGATTCTCTTGTACGAGAAGGCGGCGGCGACCGTGACGACCAGGACGGCGAGGACGGCCTTCGCGAGCCGGTTGCGGAGTTCGCGAACGTGCTCCCCGAGCGGCATCCGCCCCCCGGGGTCCTGCTTCCTGGTGCGGACCGGCTGGGACATGCCATGTCCTCATCTCGTGTGGTGCTCGGGGCGTTCCCCGTCCGGGGCGTCGTCGTCCCGCAGCGCCTCGGTCTCGCTCTTGAGGATCCGCAGGGACCTGCCCAGCGCGCGGGCGGTGTCGGGCAGTCTCTTCGAGCCGAAGATCATGATCACCACCGCGACCAGGACCAGCAGGTGCCAGGGCTCCAGTGCGTTGCGGAACATCGTCACACCGCCCTTTCGAAGGCGTCGGCGCCCGTACCGCGTGACCGGTCCCGCTGCCGGCCGGCGTGTTCCCGCACGGCTGTCGGGCGGAGTGGGCGAGGTGGGTGGGGCAGGCCGGACGGCGTGGAGGCGTGCCGGGTGTCGCTGTCGTCGCTGGTCATGTTTCCTTCTTCCGGTCGACTCGGGGCCCCTGGCCGGGTCGGGGCGGGCCCCTGGCCGGGTGGGGGAGGCTCGGGGTCGGTTCAGGTCCCGGGGCGCCCGGCAGCCGTCCAGGCGGCGTACTCCTGGCGGACGTAGAGGCGGGCGCCGCGGGCGTGCGTGATCGCGTCGGGACGGTACGGACCGGCCACGAGACCGGGGTGACGGCGGTCGTGCCGGACGAGTTGTTCGGCGGTTTCCGCGGCGGCCGCGACCGGGCCGGGGCCGGGAGCGGCAGTGGCCAGCCGGTCCATGAGGGCGGCCCGGCGCAGCAGTCGGGCGCGTTCGGCGGCCGTCGCGTCGGCCGGGAAGCCGGTACCGGGCCCGGCCCGGCGGCCGTCGCGTTCGGCCTCGAGCGCGAGCACCTGGTGCATCTCGCGGCGCAGGTCCGGCGCGTTGGCGTACGCCTCGTGCACAGGAGGGACGTCGATGCCCTCGCCGGTGTCCGGAGTGGTGTCCATGGTCACTCCTTCCGGTCGTGACGGGCGCTCAGGCAGGCGCGGACCTCGCGGCCGGTGCCCGTCTGGTGGGCCTCGGTCGACTGGGCGAGGTACTGGACGATGCCGGTGCCGCGGCCGTGTTCGTCGGGGGCGATGTCGGGGCGGTGGCGCTCCACCGTCCTGCCGGAGTCGGTGACCACGATGTGCAGCGTCCCGTCGTCGAGGTTGAGCCGCACGGTCATGCGCTCGCGGCCGTACTGGGCGGCGTTGGCGGCGAGTTCGTCGACGATGAGGACGGCGGAGTCCCGCTCGCTCGCGGGTACCTGCCAGGCTTCCAGCATGTCCGCCGTGAAGTGGCGGACGGCGCCGACGTGCGCCTCCTGCGCGGGCAGGGTGAGCAGCGCCTCGTGGTGGCAGGGCCGGCCGGGCTGTGGACCGGTGCGGGGGGAGTCGGTGAGGAACATGGTCTTCTGGCTCTTCTGTGAGTGTGCGGAGACCGGGAGGGTGGACCACCAGCAGCAACCTTTCGGGTTGCCGGCGGGCTGGTCCTGCATGGCGCGCTCATGTGGTTCCACGGGTGGCGCATGCCGAACGGTTCGGGCGATTGGCCCTTTTTGCCCGACTTCTTGCGGCTGACGGCCCCCACCATCACCGCAGCCGTACCGCGTGGCGGAACCGGCCGGCGACGGTGGCCCGACACGTGCCGAGGGGGCCGGTGCCGTGAGCACCGGCCCCCTCGAAGCCGCACACCGGAGGTCCCGTACGCGCTCACCGGGGCTGCTCAGCGGGTCACGCGCGGCTCCCCGCACACACCGGCCGCCCGGACCGCTCCCGGCTCCTGGTCCCGCCGTGCGCTCGGCCCGACGACCGCCGTCGGGCCGCTCCCTACCCTCGCGGGCGGCTCACCCCACGCCAGCCGCCCAGCCCCCTCCCAACCCCTCGACACGCCGCGCGAACACATCCGGCGGCCGTCGCCGGGTCAGGCCCGGATCGTGACCAGTTTCTGGCCGTTGTCCGCGATGATCTCGAAGTGCTGGATGGCCTCGGGTGCCATGGCGACCGTTCCGGGGATCGTGGTGCCGGACGGGTACTTGCCGGCCCACCAGGTGGCGCCGTCCGCCCTGACTCCGCCGGGCCCGACCGCCTGCAGCCGGCAGGTGGTCCCGGCGGGCGCCCCCCTGGCGGAGACCTGTAGGACACTGCCCCAGACGGAGGGCGAGACCTTGACGGAGGCGGAGACGCCGGTGGCGGGATCGCTTCCGGAGAAGGTGCGTGTGTACGTGGGCGCGCTCGGCCCGGGCGGTGACGCCACGCTGCCCACGGTGCCGACGGCGGCCAGCCACGTGCCGCCGGCCGCTGCCGCGACGAGCACCGCCGAGGCGGCCGCGCCGGCCAGTTGCAGGCGCCGGGTTCTGCGGCGCCGGGCCGCGGCCTGCTGGAGCAGCCTCTCCAGCACACCCCTCTCCGGGGTCCGCGGTGTGACGGGCTCGGCGGGCGTCGCGGGCCCTTCGGGTGAGGGACCGCGCACGGTTTCGCCGGCCCGTGCAACCAGCCGGTCGGCCAACTCCCCGTCGGCCGCCGGCGCCGCACGCCCCGAAGCCTCCGCCAGGGTCACCGTCGCCAGCAGCGCGGGCAGTCCCGCCAGCCGGGCGTGTTCCGCCCGGCACTCCGCGCAGTGCGCGAGGTGGGCACTCACCAGTTCCGCTTCCTCCGGAGGCAGGGTGCCCAGGACGTAGGCTCCGAGCGCCAGCCGGAGATCGTCGTGCTCCGCACTCACGGTCGCCACCTCCCGCACCCCTCTGTCACGGCTCGATCCCGCGTTCCTGCAACGCCAGCCGCAGGGCGTGCAGGGCGTAGTACGTCCGCGACTTCACCGTGCCGAGCGGGATGCCCAGCACGCGTGCCGCCTCCGCCATGGTCCGGCCCTGGTAGTAGGTCTCCAGCAGGACGGCGCGGTGGTCCGGGGACAGCGACCGGACGGCGTCGGCGACCGCCCAGCTCTGCAGTGCCTGATCGATCTCGTCCTCGCCCGGATTCTGCTCGGCGGCCCGCTCCAGCGCCTCGCCCCCGGTCTCGGCCGGCCTCGCCTGCCGGGCCCGGTGGGCGTCGATGACCAGGTGCCGGGCGACCGTGCACAGCCACGCCCGGGCCGGGCCGCGTTCCGGGTCGAACGCGGCGGGGTGCTGCCATGCCCGGAGCAGTGTCTCCTGCACCACGTCCTCCGCCCATTGCCGGTCTCCCGAGGTCAGCCGCAGTACGTAGTGGAACAGAGGTCCCGCGTGCTCGGCGTAGAGAGTGCGCAGCAGTTCCTCGTCCGCGGTCGAAAGGGTCCCTTCACCAGAGACACGGTCTGCGGAGCGATCCGGACGGGTCCGCGGGCCACGTTTTTGGTTCCAGGGCATGAATCGATCGTCGCGCACATGTACAACTTTGTCCTGTAATGCCCGGAATGCCAGGAGGACCGGGTGGCGCTCAGCGTGCCTCGTGGGCGAGGCGTACCTCGTGGGCGAGGCGTGCCCGCCGGGCCGTGCGGCGCCGCCGGCACCCGGCCTGCGTGACGTCCGGCACCGCGGCCGGCCTGCACCGATACCGATCGGGCCCGGAAAAGCAAACATTTCGTCCCGGAAAGACGCGCATCCGTCGAACCGTGCGGCCCCCGCCGTCCGTGAAGCCCGACAAGAGCCGACCCCGGCGCGATTCCTCACCGGTTCCCCGAACCGCGAAGGAGGGGCCAGAGGCCGCCGGAAGACGCCACTCGACGGAAGCGCTCCCGGCGCCGTCCGCCCTGCCCCGCCCGCACTGTCGCGGTGCGCAGGGGCACAGGTGCGGCGCGGGACACGTCGGGGCGAGCGGCCCGCACGGGCCCGCACCCCCGCCCGTCCGCCGGCCGGTGCGGGCCACGCGCCCGCGAACACGGCATCCACCACACCTGCACGCGGGGTCGCGCGCCGAGCCGGCGCGGTCCACCTCCCCGCCTGATCAACGAGGAACGCACACCATGTACCAGAAATCTCGCGCGCCGGGCCGCCGGTCACGCGCTGCGGCCGGGATGGCCGTCGTCATCGTCGCCACCGGCGGCGCCCTGGGGCTCCTCAGCGCGTGCGGCCAGTCGTCGCATTCCCCGGCAACCGGAGCCGGCGCCCTCACACCCGGCCCGGGCCGGCACCGGATGCCGGGGATGTCCGGCGCCACGGGGCCGGACGGCGCGACGGGCTCCGCTCCCGGCGCCTCACCGATGCCGAGCATGAGCATGCCCATGAGCCCCTCGGCCAAGGCCGCGCGGAGCGCGCCGGTCACCGGTGACGCGGTGGCGATCAGGAACTTCGCGTTCGCCCCGGCCAAGCTGAAGATCAAGGTGGGCACGACGGTGACGTGGACCAACCAGGACACCGACGCCCACACCGTCACCAGCACCGGTTCGGGCGGCCCGCTGCGTTCGGCCGCCCTGGCCACCCACGCCACCTACCGGCACACGTTCACCAAGCCCGGCACCTACGCCTACCTCTGCACCATCCATCCGTTCATGACCGCCACCGTGGAGGTGACCCGATGACCGATCACTGGAACGCCCACGACGCGGCACCGGCCGACGACACCGGCCGGCCCGACGGCGAGCACGGTATGACCCGGCGTCAACTCATGCGGCACACGGCCTGGTTCGGCGGCGCCGTGGTGCTGACCGTAGCCGGCGGGCAGGTGATCAGCCAGATCGCCGACGCCCGCGAAGGCACCTCCGGGGGCACCGCCGGGGGCAGCGCCGGGGCCGCCGCCGCAAAGAGCGGGGCGCTGCGGTTCGTGCAGGTCTCCGACAGCCACATCGGGTTCCAGGGCCCGGCCAACATGGATGTGGCCGGCTCGTTCTCCGAGGCGATCCACCAGGTCAACACGCTCGGCTTCCGGCCCGACTTCGTGATGCACAGCGGTGACCTGACCCACCTGTCCACGGCCGGGCAGTTCGACCAGGTCAAGCAGATGATGAGCGGGATGCGGACGGACCGCGTCTTCACCGTGCCGGGCGAGCACGACTCCATCGGCGACGCGGGCCGCGCCTACCGGCGGACCTTCGGCGCGGGCACGCTCGGCGACGGCTGGTACAGCTTCGACACCCACGGCGTGCACTTCATCGCCCTGGTGAACACCCTGAGCCTGGAGAAGCTGGGCCACCTCGGCAACGCCCAGATCGACTTCGTCCGCAGGGACCTCGCCGGAGTGCCGTCGGACACCCCCATCGTGGTCTTCAGCCACATCCCGCTGTTCGCCATGTACCCGCGGTGGGGCTGGAGCACGGACGACGCCCTGAAGGTCATCGCCCTCCTGCGCCGCTTCTCCTCCGTCACCTGCCTCAACGGGCACGTCCACCAGCTCTTCACCAAGACGGAGGGCAACATCACCTTCCACTCCGCCACCACCACCGCCTACCCCCTGCCCCACCCGGGCCGTGCTCCCGCCCCCACCCCGCAGGTCGTCCCGGCCCGGCAGCTCAAGGAGGCACTCGGCATCCGCACCGTCGGCTACCGCCGGGGCGAGCGCGAACTGGCCATCACGGACCAGAGGCTCGCATGACCGCCCGACGGCTCCTCGCCCCCGCCCTGCGGACGGCGACCGCCGCGAGCCTCGCCGCCGGCGGATACCTCCACGCCTGGCTCTACCTCGACGGCTACCGCTCCGTCCCCGTCATCGGCCCCCTGTTCCTGCTCCAGGCCGGCGCCTCCCTGGCCCTCGCCGTCCTGCTGCTGATCGGAACACCGCCCCTGCTGCTGAGGATCGCCGCGGCGGGCGTCGCGCTCGGCGCCCTGGCGGGCTTCGCCGCTTCGCGCACCGTCGGGGTGTTCGGGTTCACCGAGCACGGTCTGCGACCCGCGCCGCAAGCCGTCCTCAGCCTCCTCGCCGAGACCGGCACGCTGCTGCTCCTCGCCGCCTGGCAGGCGACCCTGGCCGAACGTCCCCGCGCTGCCCGGCCGCCCGTCGGGACGGCCGCCTGGGCCACCACCCGCACACCACCCGGCTGAACCACCCGAGGGACATCCCATGTACCTGCAACCACGCCCAGGGATCGCCTGGCCGAGCCCGCGCCTGCGGGAACTCGGCGACGCCGTACGCGCCCTGCTCGACCTGGACGACGACACGGCCGTCGTCATCCGTCAGCTCAGCCGTGGCACGGCCGGCCACCACCGGCTGGAGACCGTCGTCGCGGTGCTGCCCATGGACGGCGAACCCCACCGCTGGGTGCTCCACCGCCCCGCCGAGCAGATCACCGACCAGGAACTGCGGGCCATCCTGCTCGGCCACGCGCCGCGCTGACCGGCACCCGGCTGCCGCGGAGAACGCGAGCGACCGCGCGGTTTCGCCTTCACGCCGGTGCACCCCTGTGCGCCGGCGTGAAGGCATGACCGCCGGGCGCGGAGCCGGGCAGCGGTGCCCGGGACGCCTCGGACCTCCCAAGCCGCCGGCCGCCGGAGCCTGCCGGGCGCGGCCACCGTGGCGCCCCGGCAGGCGTCAGCTCGCCGGGCCGGGGCCCGGCGGGATGTGCACGGTCATGATCAGGTGACAGGTGCCGGTGCCCGCGCCGCGGTAGGTGTGGGGGGCGTCGCCGTCGAAGGTCGCCGTCTGCCCGGCCTCGACGACATGCTCCGTGCCGTCGACGACGAGCACCATCTCGCCCGCGGTGACGCTGACCGTCTCCACGACGCCGGCCTGGTGCGGATGGCTGGGGTACTCCTCCCCCGGTTCCAGTCTCCAGCGCCAGACCTCGACGGGGGCCGGTCCCGAGGTGGTGAGCATGAGGCGCGCCTCGCCGCCCTTCGCCCCGCTCCACAGGGGCGTGACGGCATCGGCGGACACCACCCGGACGCGGCCTTCGGCAGGGCCTTCCATCAGCGCGGACACCGAGATGCCGAGGGTGTCGGCGAGGCGGACCAGGGTCGCGAAGTTCGGATTGCCCTGGGCCTTCTCCAGGGCGACCAGGGCACCCTTGCTGATCTTTGCGCGCCGGCCGAGTTCGTCCAGGGACAGCCCGGCGCGGGTACGGGCCGCACGGACGTTGTGCGCGAGCGTCCGCAACGCCGCCTCAGTCTCGGCCATCACCATCACCCTTCAGCCAGTGGATCAGTGCACTGCACCGCGCGGTCGTTCGGTTGACGACTCTCGGTCGGTGCACTGTACGGTGTAGTCGTTCCATTGATAGTAAGGGATGTACCGTGACCGCTCTGCTGCTGGCCCTGGGCAGCTCCCTCGCCTACGGATGCGCCGACTTCCTCGGCGGGCTCGGCGCACGCAAGGCCCACGTGCTGCGCACCGTGATGGTCGCCGCCCCGGCCTCACTCACCGTGGAGCTCCTGCTGTGGCCCTTCCTCGGCGCCTCCTTCTCCTCCGCCACCCTCGCCTGGGGCGCGGCGTCCGGCGTCGCTTCGGCGGCCGCGTTCGCCCTGCTCTACCGCACGCTGGCGATCGGCCCGATGAACGTCCTGTCCCCGGTCACCGCGCTGGTCTCGGCGATGCTGCCGGTCGGCGTCGGGCTGCTGCAGGGCGAGCACCTGGGGCCGGCCGGGCTGATCGGCCTGCCGCTGGCGCTGGCGGCCGTGGTGCTGGTCAGCGCCGGACACGGTGCCGGCGGCACCCGCCCCTCGCGCACCGCGCTGCTGCTGGCCTTCGGCGCCGGGGCCGCCATCGCCCTGCAACTGGTCTTCCTGCACCAGGCCCCCTCCGACAGCGGCGTCGGCCCGCTGATCACCGGCCGCGCCGTGTCCTCGGCCGTCACCCTGGCCGCGGTCGGGCTGACGTTCCGGCGGCTCGGGCCGCAGAAGCCGGCGTACGCCATGTCAGCGGCGGCCGGCGTGCTCGACTCGGTCGCCAACCTGCTGTTCCTGCTCGCCGCCCGCAGCGGTGACCTCGCCGTCGTCGCCGTGATCACCGCCCTGTACCCGGCCGGTACCGTCCTGCTCGCCCGCGGCGTCCTCGCCGAGCGGATCCACCGCGGCCAGCTGATCGGCCTGGGCACCGCCGCCGTCGCCGTCGGCCTCCTCGCCCTCACCTGACCTCCCGCACCGAGCCCCGGAAGGACCGCGCATGTTCATCCAGCCCTGGGACGCCGCCCTGAACGACGCCGAGTGGCAGACCTGGATCGCCGACGGCCACGACTTCGGCGTCCTCAGCGTCAACGGCCCGCCCGGCCAGGCTCCCGTCGTCGTACCCACCCACTTCGCCGTCGACGGCAACGCCCTGCTGGTCCACCTGGCCCGGCCCAACCCGGTCTGGAAGGCGATCGAGTCCGGCCCGGACGTCACCTTCACCGTCACCGGCGACTACGCCTTCGTCCCCGGCACCTGGCGCGCCCGGCCCGGTGTCCCGCCCACCGACGGCGTTCCGACCAGCTACTACGCGGCCGTCCAGTTCACCTGCCGGGCCACGGTCGTCGACGACCCCGAGGCCAAGGCCGAGTTGCTGCGCCGGCAGATGGCCCACTTCCAGCCCGACGGGGACCACGCCCCGATCGACCCCGGCCGGCCACCGTACGGGCGGATGCTGCCCGGCATCCGCGGCCTGCGCCTGGAGGTCACCGAGGTCCGCGCGAAGTTCAAGTACGACGACCACAAGCCCGTCGAGCAGCGCACCGACACCGCCCGCCGGCTCACCGAGCGCGGCACCGGTCTGGACGCGCCCACCGCGGCCCAGCAGATCCGCCGCCTGGACCGCATCGGCACCTGGAAAGCCTGACCCCGGCCCCGGCCCGGCACCCCGCCCCTTCGGCCCTCTCGGCTCCTCCCCATTGGAACGGACCCCGCACGATGACCACCTTCCGCCTCGGCCCCGCCGTCGCCGACGCCTTCCCCGACACCCTCGTCGCCGTCGTCACCGCCACCGGGCTGCGCGGCCACGAACCCTGGCCCGCGACCACCGCCGCCCTCGAGGACCTGGAGCGGCAGCTCGCCGACGGCGTCTGGCAGCCCGCCGACGAGAACGACCCGCGCATCGAGGCGTGGCACACCGCCTACCGCTCCTTCGGCACCAACCCCCGCCGCATCCGGCCGAGCGTCGACGCCCTCGGACGCCGGTTCGCCAAGAAGGGCACGCTGCCCCGGATCAACCCGGCCGTCGACTCCTACAACGCCGTCTCCGTCCGCCACGGACTGCCCGCCGGCGCCTTCGACCTCGACCACGTCACCGGCGACGTCGACATCCGCCACGCGGACGGCAGCGAGACCTTCACCCCGCTCGGCGAACCCGGCACCACCGAGCACCCGGGGCCCGGCGAGATCGTCTACACCGACGCCACCGACGTACTGACCCGCCACTGGAACCACCGCGACGCCCACCGCACCCGCGTCACCGAGGACTCCATCCGCGTCGCCTTCGTCCTCGAAACGCTCCAGGCGACCCGCGACGGACACCTCCTCAAGGCCGCCGCGGCTGAACTGCGGGACCTGCTGGCCCCGCACACCGACCGCACCCGGGTGCACCACCTGTCCCGCGAACAGCCCCGGGTCACGGTCTGAAGCCCTCCCCAGCCGGCCGATGGAATGTTCCCTGAGGATCCCGGCCATGGCCTCGGCCCGGGCCGAAGGAGTCGGCCGTCGCGTCGGTCGGCGGCGGCTGGATGCCGGCGTCGTCGAACGGTTGATCCATGACACGAGAGGAAACCCGTACATGACCCCGGAGCAGTGGGAGACCATCGGCCGTCTGGTCGACTGGCTCGACAGGGCGAACGGCCGTGACGAGCACGAGCGGGCGATGCGCCTGATCAAGCTCACCGAGGAGGTCGGCGAGGTCGGGCAGGCGTACGTCGGTCTGACCGGGCAGAACCCCCGCAAGGGCGTCACCCACACGTCGGCCGACGTCGCCGACGAGCTGTGCGACGTGATCGTCACCGCCGCCGTGGCACTGCACGGCTTCAGCCCCGATCCGGCCGCCACGTTGGCAGCGAAGCTGGACGCGATCGCCGTCCGCACCTTCGGCCCCCCGTCCGCCACGCAGTGACCCTCCGGCGAGGCCCCGGCCCGGCCGTTCCGCCGACCGTGCCGCGACCGCTCGTGCCCTTCAGGGGCGGGCGGCCGCGTGGAGGACGTCGGGCGGTTCGGGCGGGGTCTCGCGGTCCTTGCGGGGCGGGGTCGGCCGCGCGGCCGGCGTCGGCTGCCCGGTCAGCCGAACAGCCGGGAGCCGAGCGGGCGTTGCCGGTCGAAGCCGGGAAGGATCAGGAATGTCCCGCCGGCGGTTGTGGTGGTGAAGGGCAGCAGCGCGTCGGAGGTCTCCATGTGGGTGAGGGTGGCGGTGAAGGTCCGCAGGTCGTTCTGGAAGCTGATGAACAGCAGGCCGGGGGCCGGCTGGTCGGTACTGTAGGAGCGGCGGAGCATGAGCCCGACCCCGACCACGTTGGCGTGTGCTCGGCGCACGTGGGCGTCCGCGGGGACGAGGTAGCGCCCGTCCGGTGTCTTGGCTCCGAGTTCCGGGCCCGAGGCGGCGGTGCCTCCGGAGAGGGGCACGCCGCTGGCCCGGCGCCGCCCGAGGACCGCTTCCTGTTCGGCTACGGACAGGGCGGCGAACCGCGGCAGGTCGAGTTCCATGTGCCGCAGCACGGCCAGGGTGCCGCCGGCGACCGCGGGGGGCCCGGACAGCCACAGGTCGCGTTCTCGTTCGGCGGTCGTGTGGGGACCCACGATGCCGTCGATGAAACCGAGCGGATTGCGGGACGCGGTCAGGCCGTTGCCGACGGACACGTTCGTCCCGCGGCGTCCGGACTGACGCCAGCGTTCGCGGACGCGGTCACCGGCGTGGTCCAGGAGCGCGGCGGCGACGACCGGTAGGAGCAGCGCGTCGCTGGCGCAGATCTGCAGGAGCAGGTCACCGCCGCGTGCGCGCGGGGCGATCCGCTCGCGGGCGAACCGCGGGAGGTCGGCCGCGCCGGGCAGCGAGGCACCGGCCGCGCGCACCAGCCGGGGGCCCACCCCGACGGTCACGGTCAGGTCACCCGGCGGCAGGCCCAGCAGCCGCGTGTCGGTTCCCGAGGTGAGTGCGCCGATGGCCTGCCCCAGTTCGGCCAGCAACGGGCCGGGAGCGGCGGTGGCGTCGAGGTCGGCCACCACGGCGAGCAGGTGGGGCTGGGCCGGCTGGGGAAGCGTGATGCCGGCCTGATGGCGGCCCGTCGCCGGAACCGGCTCCGGCGTGGCCTGCGCGGCAGGGCCGGGCCGGCCTGGCCGGGCGGAGTCCGGTGTGCACCCGGCGGTCAGCCCGGCGGCCATCATCGCGCCGGTGGCGTCGAGGAACATGCGGCGTGACGGGTGGGGGTCGGCTCGGCGCATGGGGTGCAGAGTGCCACATCCGCTTCGTACGTGTGGGTCAACCTCGTGATTCCGGAGTGGGATTGGGCGTCGGATCGGGCATCGTGCCAGACTGGGATCATGCCTCGATTAGCTCTTCGCGTGCTGGCTGCGGTAGTGGGCACGCTGACCCTGGTGGCAGGCTGCGGCGGCGATGGCGGATCGGGCAAGGGCCGGCGTCCGGCCGGTGCGCGTGTGACGATCCGGGTACCCGCCGACGCCCCGACGATCTCGGATGCGGTGTCCGTGGCCCGGCCCGGCGACCTGGTGCTGGTCGCGCCGGGCGTGTACCACGAGTCGGTGAGGATCGGCACGGAGCGCATCACCCTTCGCGGACTGTCCCGGGACAAGGTCGTCATCGACGGGCGGTTGCGGCAGCCGAACGGCGTGGTCGTGTCGGCGCCCGGGGTGGCCGTGGAGAACCTGACCGTGAGGAACAACACGCAGAACGGGGTCCTGGTCACCGGTTCGGCGAAGGCGGCCGCCGGCCTGCCGGGGGGAAGCGGCGGTTACGACACCGGGGACGAGCCCGTCACCTTCCTGAAGTCGTTCCTGGTCTCCCACGTGACCGCCACCCGCAACGGCTTGTACGGCATCTACGCGTTCTCCGCCCAGAACGGTGTCATCGAGCACTCGTACGCCTCGGGAGGCGCCGACTCGGGGATCTACGTCGGCCAGTGCAAGCCCTGCGCCATCGTGGTGAGGGACAACGTCGCCGAACTCAACGCGGTCGGTTACGAAGGCACCAACGCCAGCGGGGACATGTACGTCGTCGGCAACCGCCTGGCCGGCAACCGGGTCGGACTCACCACCGACTCCGACCACCAGGAGAAACTGCTCCCGCAGCAGGGCTCCGTCATCGCGGGCAATCTGATCGCCGCCAACCAGCAGACGGCCACGCCGGAGCAGGCGGACGGCGGATGGGGCACCGGCGCCGGCATCGACGGCGGCAGCGGCAACCGGTTCGTCCGCAACCGCATCGCCGGCAACAGCGCCGCCGGGCTGGTGATCACCGCGACCGCCGACATACCTCCGGTCGGCAACCAGATCGTGGACAACACGTTCACCGGCAACGGCGTCGACGTCGGCTGGACGTTCCCCACCGCCACGCGGGGACGGGGCAACTGCCTGCGGGGCAACCGTCTGCGCAGCACCGTGCCCGCCCGGCTCGCGACGGCCGCGGCCTGCCCGGCCCCGGCCGGGTCGTCCTCGCCGGGCGGCACGTGGGCGGCGCCGACGGCACCCGGCGGCATCCCCTTCACCGAGGTCGCGGCGCCTGCTCCGCAGCCGCAGTTCCCCGACGCCGCCACCGCGGGAGCCACCGTCGTCCCGCCCGTCCCGGAACTGCCGAAGACGGAGGACATCCGGGTGCCGCCGGCGTCCCTGCTGGCCGCGAACGCGCGGGTGCGGACGTCCTGAACTGTCACCGGGCCGGGGAGACACCGGGTACCGGCTCGACCGGAACGTACGTGTGGGTGCCGAAATCGATGACTACCGGCTCCGGTTGCGAACCCACCCTGACGCGGACCCGGTACATGGTGCCGTCGGAGCCGATCCAGTAGCGCACGTTGCCCGTCGTACCCGAACGGCCGGGCGCGGACGGCCCGGTCATCACGTCCACCCGGCGCCCGTCCACCTGTTCCCGCCCCCACCAGGCGGCGCCGTTCTGCGGCAGCAGTTGGGCGTTGTCCGGCCGGTCGCCGCCGAGACCGAGCGTGATGGACAGGGAGGTGTCCAGCGCGCTGCCGGACGACAGCAGCGGGCGGTCGTACCAGCCCGAACGGGGCGGCGAGGAGGGTGCGTGCGCGGGGGCGTGCGGCATCGGGCGGACGTGCACGGAGGTGGGCGTCCACTGGATCAGCCCGTCGCCGGACCTGTCGCGCCCGGTGCCGTGCACCACGCCGTAGCCCACCTTGCGCCGGTAGTCTACGGATCCGGTGACGGTCAGCCCGCCGGCCGTACCCGGCACGGTGATCGTCACGGCGCGGCCCCGCGCCTGGTAGTTGCGGAAGCGCGTGATCGCGAGCCGGCTCGCCTCCTCCGTCGTCAGCGAGCGCGGACCGCCGTTGCCGGAGCCGCCGTCGGCGACCAGGAACGCGACCACGGCGGCCGCGGCGACGGCCACGACGCCCATGACGACCGCCGCCCGGCGTGACCGAGGCCATCGGCGCCGGCCCGCCGGACGACCCGGTGGAGCCGGCCGGGCCCTGATGCTCCGCACGCGGTTCGCTGACACTCTCCGATTCATCCTTCCGATCACCGGCCGTCGGGCCGTCACGGGCTCGGCAGGGCACTCGGTGATCCGCCCGTCCGGATCGCGGACGGGCGGACCACCGTCGTGGGGTTCGTTCAGTGCTGCCGGGCGCGCCGGTTCCGCGTCACGAACGCGATGACCAGGCCCGCACCCACCAACAGACCCACCATGCCGATCATCTCCATCAGCCCCGACGTACCGGTGTCCGCCATCGAGCCTCCGCCGCCACCGGCCGGGGCCGGGTGGTCGGCGGGAGGCCCGGACGCCGGCGGCGTCGGGGGCGCTGTCGGTGTGTGAGTCGGCGCCGGGGTGGGGGTCGGCGTCGGTGTGGGGGTCGGCGTCGGTGTCTCCTTCGGGATGTACACCCCGGCGTCGATCGTGTGATCGACGCCGCCCGGCCTGTCCGGCGCCGTGACGGGCGCGTAGCCGTTGCACAACGGTCCGGTGGTCGGCGGGGTCACGTTGGAGTCGTGCGCCCGGTCGGCACCGGCCCGCGGGAGCGTGAACCTCAGTTCGCTCGCCGGGGGCTGCTCGGGCACCTTGCTCGTGTCCGCGGTGCACACGTCGAACCGCACCGTGTACTTCGCGCCCGGCGTGAGCTCGTACGCGGCGCCGACACCACCGAAGTAGTACTCGCCGGCGGCGTCGGTCCTGGTCGTGGCGACCTGTTCGCCGTCCGCGTCCAGGAGGTCGACCGTCGCCCCCGGCAGCAGCACGTGTCCCGGGTCCTGGATCCCGTTGTGATCGCCGTCGAACCACACGACGTTGCCGATCTGGATCGGCGCGTTCGCCGCCGCGTACGCGATGTCACCGAGCCCGCCGGCCTTGCCGAACCCGCCCTGTTCCCGGCTGACGAACTGGAACCCGTTGGCGTTCGGGTCGTTGCCCGGGCCCTGACCGGTCGTGATGTCGTGGTACCCGGTCCCCGAGGTCGCGACGTTGACGACCGGGTCGAACTCCGTGCTGACGACCCATTGCTGCTGCGGGATGTAGGCCACCGATCCCAGCGCGGTCTCCTGGTGCGCGCCCGCGTAGAAGTCGCCCGGGAAGTACTCGACGACATCGGCGGGCTGACCGCCGTTGTTGGCGGGGGTGGCGTGGTTGGGGCAGTTCCCGGTGCCTTCCCACTGGTATTCACCGGTGGGAGTGGCGCACACCATGGTGATGTCACCACCGGACATGCCGTTCTCCGCCGTGTCGTTGCCCGGGCGCGGGTCCAGACCGCCCCAGCTGAGCACGTCCATGAACCGGTCGCGGAAACCCAGGATCATCGAGCCGTCGCGGCCGAAGGCGAGGGAGGACAGCTCCGGCTGCGGATCGATGAAGACGTTGCCCGCCTTCCGGTCGTCCCAGGTGTCCAGGCTGGTGTTCCACGGGTTCCAGTGGGTGGCCTTGTCGCCGGCGCCGAAGACGGTGCCGCGTCGGTCCGTGAGCGGGTGGCTCAGCACCGTGGTGAACCGCTCGCCGTCGTAGGTGGAGACGAAGACCTTCAGGTCCGCACGCTGCTGCGTGCTCTCCGCGCTGCACACGCCGCCGACGTACAGCGTGTTGTCGTGCGCCTGGAGACCGAACGGCCGCCAGTCGCCGGGGCTCGCGCATCCCGGGTCCGGGATCGGGACCGTCGACTCGGGCGCGGCGGCGGTGGCCCCTGTCGCGTCGAAGCTCACCAGGCTGCGGGTCTTCAGGTTCACCGCGTACAGCGTGGAGCCGTCCTCCGACAGGGCCAGGCCACCGATGCTCTCCTTGCCCGGGGCGTCGGTGAACCCGGCGTCCTTGACCATGTTGGCGGTGTCGTGCCGCGTCACCGTGGCGCCGGGCACCCGCGCGAACAGCTTCGGCGCACCCTCGCCGTCGAGCGGCACCGTGTAGATCGCGCCCCCGCCCTGCGGTCCGTACGGGGCGTACCGGCGGGCGAACGCGCTCTGGAACAGCCGGGTCCGCTGCGTGTCGTACGCCAGCCCGAACGTCGTGCCCACCTGGTCCTGCGTGGCCAGCGTGGCCGGGCACGCCACATCGGTGGGACACGTGCCCCGGACCTTCGTCCCGAACGCCACCAGTGCCCGGGTGTCCGTGCTGTTGGGGCCGCTGTGGACCGGCACGAAGTACCGCGTGTCGGGGAGCGCGTAGTCGGCCGGGTCCCACACCCCTGTCACCACCGAGGCGTTCTTGCCGTCCGAGACGTCCACGAACGACGTGAAGCTGTCGAAGTGGTTGTCCGCCGTCGACGCGGGCGCCGCCCGCAGATGGCCGTCGTACGGCGCCGGGATGCCGACGTCGACGCGGTACCGGCCGCCGCCCAGCACGTTCGACGGCGGCACCACGACCTTCCCGGTGGCGTCCGTGACGCCGGTGACGACGTGTCCCGCGGGGTCGGAGACCTCCACCTTCATGCCCCGCTGCGGCACGTCCATCGTCGTGTTGACCACGCCGGTGCCGAAGAAGTCGCGCAGCACCTCGACGGTGAGCGTGCCGTCGGCACTCGAGGCGGCGGCCGGTCCCGCCGTCGCTCCCACGGCGCCGCCTGCCAGCAAGAGAACGGATAACGCGATGCGCGCCGGCGGCTCCGCGAGCCTCCGGGGTAACCGGCGCGTATCTCTGCCGAGTCGGTTCACGGCATCACACTCCACATTTCTGTCGTCGGAAAAACGAAGGAGACGGCACGGAAGAAAAAAGGGCCCACTGCTGTCGCGTGGACCGCTTTGCGGTGATCATGCGGGGGGATTGTGGGCGAGTTGTAAGCGTCGCGAGCCGGAGAACGCGAACGCACGTTCGCGAACTCGCGCCGGACCGGCCTGAGTTGCGTGCTCATCCAGCTCGATCACGGCGTCTTCGCCCCCCACCCCCGGCCTGACCGACCGCCCTTCCGTGCGTCGCGCGATATCCTATCCCCGGAGTCCCGGCGCTACCAGCAGAACTCCCGAACCCCGCGCATCCCTTGGGATACGCCATATTTTCCGGGCGCTCGGAGAATGGCGACCGGAAGAAGGTGCGACAACCGACTTGACGGCCGAAACAGGCCGGATGGCGCGATCCCCGCGCCCGGTGATTGCGGAGAATTCGCTTTTCCACGGGCGTCCGCACTCGGCCACCTGTGCGACGGACCGGGTCATGGAGTGTCGCCGGCCCAGTCGAAGCGGGCCGGGTCACCGGGGCGCGGGTCGTACATCGCCCGGCCACCGGTGCCGAACCGCCCCAGCTCGGTGGCCAGCGCGACGCCGGCGCCGACTTCGCCGTGTGTCCAGCCGGTGATGTCGAGCAGGAGGCCGTCCAGCGGTCCACCGACCAGTTCGGCGTAGCGCCGGTCCGGCCGCGGGCCCGGCTGGTCGGGGTCGGCGCCGTAGACCCGGCGGCGTAGCAGCTGCTCCTCGTAACGGTCCATCCGTTCAGCCTCGCATCCGCCACTGACAGCGCCCGGCCGGGTACGGCTCCGGTGCCGGGCCCGGTCGGTCGCGGTTCAGCACTCGGGCTCGGGGGGCCGGTGCCGTCGCGGGGGACGGCCGGCGGGGCCGGGGCGTCCCGTGGGCCGCCCGCAGCCGCCGCGAGGCTCTGCCGTAGGCGGGTGAGACGGGCGATCTCCGCGTCCAGGGCGGCGAGGCGATCGGCCACGACGTCGCTGGGCCCCCCGGAGCCGCAGCCACCGGATGTGGGTGGGTCCTGGACGAGGAGGTCCAGGCGGTGGACGCGGCGGCGGAGGTCGTCGAGGGTGAGGCCCATGGCCAGCAGGTCGCGGGGCCGAGCAGGGTGTCGCCGGGGTGCAGCGGCGGCAGCGGCACATCGCGGGTCTCGCCTCCGATGAGGGTGCGCAGGCCCGGGAAGACGAGGAAATGGGTGTTCCGGACGAGCACCTGGCCGGCCCCGGCCCGAGGGAGGGGCGCCTTGGCCAGGGTGAAGTCGCCCGGGGCCGGCGGGGCGGCGGGGCGGCGGGGCGGCGGGCCAGACGTACGAGACGATGGGTCGCGTTCATGCCCGGACGCTGAGCCTTGACCCTCGGGTCAGGGGCAAGAGGCCGGGCGCGCGCTCACGCGGTGGTCTCGTCGCCGCTCGTGACCAGTTCGCGCAGATACCCGGGGGTCCAGCCGGTGATGCGGACGACGGTGTCCTGCGCGTCGCGTTCGTCGGTCGTGCGCAGGCAGGCGACGGCTTCGGCCTGGAGGTCGGCGCGCGCCGCGTCGAGGGCGGCTTCGGCTTCTCGGTAGCGCTGAGCGGCGAGTTCGAGCTTGGCGGTGTCCATGGGTACGCGTCTGCCCCCGATCGGCCGGCCGATGAGACCGAGTCCCTTGACGTACCCGGTGAGGCGCCGTTCCCGTCTCCCGGCGGCCGGTCCGGTGTCAGCGCCGGCGGTCGGCCGCCGAGGTGGCCAGTTCGGCCAGCCGACCGGCGGCCGGCAGACCGGCGAGTTCGGCGCGTGCCCGTTCGGCGCGGGAGGATGCCATCCGGGCCGCCTCGGTGAGAGCACCGGTGCGCGTCAGCACGGCGAGGATGTCCCGGTGGGCGGTGACGGGGTCGGTGCCGCCGCGGAACACGGTGGTCAGGCGGTTCCGGTCGGCCTCGTCGGCGGCTTCGTAGGCGAGCAGGACGGGCAGGGTGGGCTGGAGGTTGGCGACGTCGCTGGTGGCCGTCTTGCCGGTGACCTGGTCCTCGGCGGTGTACGGGAGCAAGTCGTCACGGATCTGGAAGGCCATGCCGAGCTGTTCCCCGTACCGGCGCAGGGCCTGGTGCCGCGGGGCGGTGGCGCCGGCCAGGATCGCCCCGGCCTGGCACGCGGCACCGGTCAGCGCGGCGGTCTTCGCCTCCATGACGTTCAGGGCGGTCGGCACTCTGCAGGTCAGGTCGCCGCGGATCTCGGTCTCGCGCATGATGCCCTGGCACATCCGCCGCAGGGCCTGGACGGTGACCCGTGCCGCGTGCAGTACGCGGTCGGCGGGGCCGGAGCCGAGCAGGGCCGCGATTCCCGCCATCGACAGTCCGTCGCCTGCCACGAGGGCCTCGGCGAGGCCGTACTGCTCGGCGGTGGAGGCCCTCCCGCGACGTACCGGATCCTGGTCGACGATGTCGTCGTGGACGAGGCTGGCGACGTGCAGGCACTCGATGCCGGCCGCGAAGGCCAGCACCTGGTCGGCGGTGCCGCCGACGGCTTTGGCCGACTCCACGCACAGGACGGGGCGCAGGAGCTTGCCCGTGGGGAACAGCGCGTCCAGGCAGGCCAGCTCCAGCATGCTGTCGCCGCTGCCCACCCAGCGCAGCAGTTCGGCCTCCAGGAGCGGGATGTACGTGTCGCCGGTGGCAGTCACGGCAAGGGACATGGCGCGTCCTTTCACAGGTCAGCAGGGGATCACGGCGCGCATGACGGGGCGCCACACGTTGAGCAGCGTGCCCAGGGGCGGCTCCACCGGCCGGGTGAGGACGTCCCGGCCCGCGGCCAGCACCGCCGCGACGACCAGCGCCATGTGCTCGTGGTGGGCGTGCCGGAGGGCGCTGACCGGGCCGTGGTCCGCTTCAGCGGCCGTGTCCAGCCGCTCGGTGACCCGTGCGGCCTCGAAGGCGATGAGGTCGGCCATGGCCGGTGTCCAGCGTTTGGCCTTGAGGTCCTCGGCGCGCACGCCGAACCGGTCGAGGTCCTCCAGCGGCAGGTAGAGGCGCCCGTCGTCGAGGTCTTCCGACAGGTCCCGCAACGCGTCCGTCAGCTGTGCGCACACGGACAACTCGCGTACCCGCGGCTCGTCCTCCGGTCCGGTCACGGCACCGGTCACCCGGTAGACCATGGCCACCGAGCCACCGGTCATCCGCACGCACCACCGGCGCAGCTCCTCGAACGTGGCGAAGTCACGGAAGTCGAGGTCCCGCCGCATCGCGTCGAACATGTCCTCGACCACCGACAGCGGCAGACCGAAGGCCCGGTAGGTGTGGACCGTGGCGTGCAGGACGGGGTCGGGGGAGCCGCCGGCGGCGAAGGCCGCCCAGGTGGCGTCCGCGAAGTCGGTGAAGCGGCGCCGGCGGTCCGCGACCGGGCCGCTGTCCACGCACAGGTCGGCACGGTGGCCGTGCGCCAGCAGTGCCGCCACGTACGGCCGGGCGGCCGCCGGAGCGCTGCGCAGGCCGTGCCAGCGGGCGGTCCCTCCGTCCGCGCCGGCCAGCTCCCGCACGCACACCGTGTAGCAGTGCCGCAGGACGGGATCGGTGACACCCGCCGCGTCCAGCCATCGCTCTACCAGCATCTGTGAACTCTTTCCACTCGACCGGATCCCGTGCGGGGGCCGGGACTTCGCTCGGCGACGAGGGCGCGGGGCGTCCCCGCAGGGCACTTGTGAGCTGTCGCGCCGGGACGGTCGTTCAGCGGGGCGCCGACGTGGCCCGGGCGGGGCGCACCGGCTGCCGGCGTCCGGGCGGCCACGGCAGCCGGACGGCTGGTCTCGCGGTCAGGGCGTCCCTGGTGCGGCGGTGGAAGGCGAGCAGGCCCAGGAGGGCGGCGCCGGCGAACCACAGGATCTGGACGGCCAGCTCGCCGGGCGGGAGTGTGCGCGTGAAGCCCGCTGCGGTGGCGGCCTGCATGGTCCCGTAGGTGGGCAGGAGCCGCACGGCCGCGCTTCCGGTGCCGCCGCTCGCCAGGGGGCTTTGCAGGCCGACGTCGACGAGGCTGGTCATGACCAGGGCGAACATGCCCTCCACCTCTCGGCGCAGCAGGGAGCCGAAGACGACGCCGAGGGCCCCGTAGGTCATGGCTCCGCAGAACAGGGCCGCGGCGAGTGCCACGGGCTGGCGCGGGCTCCAGGCGATGTGGATCACCGCGGTGGCGTAGGCCGCGATGGTGGCGGAGGCCAGGGTGAGCGAGGTGGTCTTGGCGAGGACGAGGTGGACCCGGGGGTAGCCGGCCATGGCCAGGCGGCGGTCGAAGCGCCCGCCGTTGAACGTGACGGCGAACATCATGAAGCCGGTGATCAGGGTGACGGCGTTGATGGCGCCGGTGATCTGCGTGATCTGGTTGCCCGCGGGTTCCAGGAGCCGGCCGGTCGCGCGCAGCCTGAAGGTGACGGTCCTGCTGGGGATGACGGCGTGGGCCAGGCTGATCCAGGAGGGGATGAACAGGGCGACCAGGACCGTGGCGAGCCTGTTGCGGGCGTGCTCGATCAGGTCGAAGCGGGCTGCCGTGAGGAACAGACGCAGGTGTCGCCTCACGCGGGCACCGCCGTCCCGGGGTGCAGGACGCCGTCCTGGAGCCGCCAGGACTCGTCCAGGCGATCGGCGTCGTAGGCCAGGTGCGAGACGACCAGGACGGAGCGGCCCGCGTCGCGCAGGCGTGCCGCGAGGTCCCAGAAGCGCTGGTAGGTGTCCCAGTCGAAACCCTGGTAGGGCTCGTCGAGCAGCAGCACCTGCGGGTCGTGCATCAGTGCCAGGGTCAGGTTCAGCTTCTGCCGGGTGCCGCCGCTGAGCAGGCCGGCACGCTCGTCGGCGTACTCCGTCAGCCGCAGCGCGTCCATGACGTCCCCAGCGTGCCGCAGGTCCGGCAGCCCCCGCGCGACACGGAAGAACTCCAGGTGCTGGCGCACGGTGAGCGCATCGTTGATCACCACGTCCTGCGGGCAGTAGCCGAAGCGGCCCGCATGACGGAGCGTGCCGCGCTGCGGGCGCAGTTCGCCGGACAGGATCTTCAACAGTGTCGACTTGCCCGCGCCGTTCTCCCCCACGATCCCGGCCAGCACCCCGGGCCGCAGCAGGAGGTCCACGCCTCGCAGGACCTCACGACGACCGTACGCGTGACGCACTCCCCTGACCTCCACCGCACCCCCAGGCCCGCAGTCCGTGCGCCGCACTCGCTGCCGGCCACTCGCTGTCACGGCCAGGTTAGGCATCCCATATGGTCAACAGCACGGCCTGGACGGCCGGTTACCTCGCACGGGTGAAGGCGGCGTCGTAAACGCGGCGCCGGGCGGCGCGAGGAGGTCCGGATGGCGAGCGCCGGGCGTCACCGCGCCGTCGGCGGGTCCTCGCCGGGTGCCGGGGGCGGGCGGAGGGAGGGGAGCGTGAGCTGCCACCAGTCCGTCAGGCGGTCGGTGAGGACGGCCGTGCCTTCCAGCGCCTCGGTGAGGGCGCAGAGGCCGAAGAAGGCGCGCACCAGGGTCCGGGCCGTGCGGGCGGGGCGGATGTGCGCGTGCAGATGGCCGGCGAGCCGGGCCTGCGCGAGCAGTCGCGTGGCGGCGGCGGTCCACAGCGCGAAGGGGTCGGGGAGGGGGGCGTTGATGGTGGCGCGCTCGGCCCACAGGCGGGCGCCGGCCCGCGTCACCGGGTCCTCGGCGAGGGCACGGGCGATGTCGTAGCTGAGGGCGACGAGCCGCTCGACCGGGGGGACCGCCTCGTCCGCGTAGCGCGCGGAGAGCTGTGACCACGTGGCGAACCGGTCCTGGACGACGGCGACGGCGATGCCCTCCTTGCCGGCGTAGTGGAAGTAGACGGCGCCGCTGGTGCGGCCCGACCTGGCGCTCATGTCGTTGACGCTGGTGGCCGCGTACCCCTGTTCGGCGAAGAGCGCGGCAGCCGCCTCCAGCAGTGATCTACGGGTTGCCTTCGCCCGTTCCTGCAACGTATCGTCCGCCCTCGCTCGGTTTTTCCGCCGGCCATGAATTTAGTGCGCCAGCGTACGCCTGGCGCAAAACAGGTCACACGCGTGCGGTAAATTGCGTATTTCTTTCGATAGGGAATGCGGTCGGGTGGTAAAGGGCACCGGTTCGCGCCGGGTGCGGCACGGTCGCGCCCGTGTGCCAACTGGTGCGCGCGGTAACCAGTGTTGACGTTCCCCGGGCGCCGGCCGCCCACTGTCGCCGCCACGCGGCCATACGCCGGGATTCCGGCGCCGTCGAGTCACTGAATAGTGTCATTGCCCGACGCGACCTGACGGAAATAACGTAGCCGTCACTATCTTTCCCGTTTCCTGCGGATGGCCGTGAATGTCGTATGCCATGCGTACGGACGCGTAGGAGGCCCTCGTGAACCCCACGGCCCACGATCTTCTCGAATGGTCGCCCGAAGCCGTCGTCTTCGACTGCGACGGCACCCTGATGGACAGCGAACGACACTGGCGGGAGGCCCGCAACCGCGCCTTCCGGGAGTACGGGCTCCAGCCACCGCCTGGGTTCGCGGAGCAGGCCACTGGCCTGCACTACGAGGACTGCGGCCGGCTGATGGCGCGGTCGGTGCACAAGCCCGAGCTGGCGGAAGGGCTGACGGCCGCGCTTCTCGACCACTTCCTGGAGCTCGTCACCGACGACCCGGTGACGATGCCCGGGGCGGTCCGGCTCGTCCGGCTGCTCTCCGCCCGGCTGCCGCTGGCGGTGGCCAGCAACTGCCCGAGAGTGGTGGTGGAAGGAAGCCTGGAACGGGCCGGGCTGCGCACGCACTTCCGGCACATCGTCGCCCCCGACACCGGGGACCGCCTGCGTCCCAAGCCGCACCCGGACCTGTACGCCGAGGCGGCCCGGCTCTGTGGTGTCCGCCCGCACCGGGCGCTGGCCGTCGAGGACTCCCTGACCGGTGTGGAGGCGGCCCGCCGCGCCGGGCTGCGGGTCCTGGGCGTCGGCCCCCGGCCACCGGACGACGGTGCCGCCATCCGGCCCGACCTGTGGTTACCGTCGCTGGACACCCCCGAACTGCTGTCCTGGGCCCACTCCCCCGGCACCCCGGGGGCGGCGCCGGAACCCTAGGGAGGGCGACCGGCGGCGGTGGGCGCGTACATGGTGCCGTCGACGGTGACGGCGCTGCCCGCGCTGCCGCTGACCGCGAACGGCAAGCTCGACGCGTCCCGCCTGCCGGAGCCCGTCCTGACGCGGGCCGTCCGGCCGGACGCCCCGGCCCCGGCCGACGAGGGCCTCGCCGACCGGCTGAGCGCGGTGTGGAGCAGGGTGCTGGGCGTGCCCGTCGGTCCCGACGACGACTTCTTCGAACTCGGCGGCAACTCGCTGTTCGCCATCCGCATCGGCACGGCGATGCGCGCCGAGGGGCTGCCCGCCGTACGGCTGAGGGACCTGTACCGCCGGCCGACCGTCCGGGCGTTGCTCACGGAACTGGCCGCCGGGGAGGGGTCCGGCTGATCCGGGCCACGCCGTCTCCCCTCGGCGCGACGGCCGGAGGTGGACCCGCATGTGAGAGCGGTGCCCGGTGGAATGTCAGGATAGGGGCATGACGACCAAGGTCTACTTCGATATCACCATCAACGACGAGCCCGCCGGGCGGATCGTCTTCAACCTGTTCGACGACGTGGTTCCCAAGACGGCGGAGAACTTCCGCGCCCTGGCGACCGGCGAGAAGGGCTTCGGTTACGCGGGCTCCTCGTTCCACCGTGTCATCCCCGCCTTCATGCTCCAGGGCGGTGACTTCACCCGGGGCGACGGCACCGGCGGCAAGAGCATCTACGGCGAGAAGTTCGCCGACGAGAACTTCACCCTCAAGCACGACCGGCCGGGCCTGCTGTCCATGGCCAACGCGGGCCCGAACACCAACGGCTCGCAGTTCTTCATCACGACCATCGTGACCGACTGGCTCGACGGCAAGCACGTCGTGTTCGGCGAGGTGGCCGACACCCAGAGCATGGAGCTCGTCAAGAGGATCGAGTCCCTCGGCTCCTCCAGCGGCCGTACCTCCGCGAAGATCACCATCGCGGAGTCCGGCCAGCTCTGACCCGTCCGCCGCCGGGGCTGCCGAGGGTGTCGCGCACGCGACACGTCCTCGGCGGCCCCGGCGGGCCCGTATGCGCCCGTGACGGGTGCCGGGCGGGGGTCGGCGTGCCCCGGGGGAAGCGCGACCGACGTCAGAGCGCGGTGACGGGGTCCGCCTCCGCCGCGGGCGCCAGGCCGGGGGCCGGGAAGTGCGGGAGCACCGTTTCGGCCAGTTCCCCGAGGACCTCCTCGACGGGACGGTCGCCGGGGCGCAGGTTGAAGGAGACGTGGCCGACCCCGAGGGCGCCCATCTCCCGCAGGTGCTCGATCAGGGCCTCGCGCCCGGTGCGCAGGCCGAGCCGGATCGCCGTCGCGGCGGCCGCCGGGTCCTCGGTGAGGTCCAGTTGCATGGGGGTCAGGTACGGCTTGGGGGCCCCGGCGGTGAGCTGCTGCCACTCGCGGGTCTTCAGCCGCAGGGCTCCCAGGGGGCGGGGGTAGTTGAGGGACGCGTCGGCGTTCCGCGCGATCCATTCCGCGGACTGCTGCGCATGGCCCGCGATGGCGATCGGAACGGAGCGGCCCGTCGGCTTGGGCAGCACCTCGAGATGGCGTCCGGCGCCGGGTCCGAGGTCCGGCAGGCTCATGCCCCGCCCGCTCGCACGGGTGGCCCAGGCCTCGCGCAGGATGTCCACGCCCTTGCGGAACGTGGCACCGCGGGTCTCGAAGTCCTCGCCGAACAAGGGGTACTCCACCGGCCGGTCGCCGCTGGCCAGGCCGAGGACGAACCGGCCGCCGGACAGGACGTCCACGGTGGCCGCCGCCTTGGCGACGAGCAGCGGCTGCCTCAGCGGCAGCACGATGGCGCCGGTGCCGAGCACGGCCCGCTCGGTGACGGCCGCGAGATTACCCAGATGGGTGAACGCCTCGAAGACGGAGCCGGCGTCGCCGAACTGCTCGGGATCGTACAGGGGCACGTCCCGCACCCACAGGGCCGCGAAGCCCAAGGTGTCGGCGAGGCGTGCCAGTTCGGTGTGACGGGTCAGGTCGGGCACGCCGAAGGGACGGCCGGCGGCCCGGTCGGCGCGCAGGCGCGAGTGGCCCCAGTCATTGTCGAGGGGGAGCTCGAGGCCCAGGGTCGGCAGGCCCGCGGGGTTCACGAGCCGCTCGAGTGCGGTGGGAGTGGGAGACATCAGATGGGCACCTAGTCGCATCAGTTGCATACGCCTTCTATTGTCGAATGCAGCATACCGGCGATTGCAATATACGTTGTACGCAAGTATCGTACGACGCCTCGATCGCCGTCGCCGCCTGAAAGGAAGACGTCCGTTCATGAAAGCCATGGCACTGCGCCGGTACGGCCGTAGCGAGGACCTCGAATGGATGGAGCTGCCGGACCCGAAAGTGGCACCCGGCGAGGTCCTCGTCCGCGTGAAGGCCGCCGGGGTCAACCCGGTCGACTGGAAGCTGGCCGAAGGCCGGCTCGACGCCGTCATGGAGACCGGCTTCCCGCTGATTCCCGGCTGGGACGTGGCCGGGGTCGTGGAGCGCGTGGGCTTCGACGTCACCGAGTTCGCCCCCGGCGACGAGGTCTTCGGCTACATCCGCAAGGACTGGGCCCAGCTCGGCGCCTATGCCGAGCTGGTCTCCGCGCACGTACGCTTGCTGGCCCCCAAGCCCGCCGCGCTCACCTGGGAGGAAGCGGCGGGCGTACCCCTCGCGGGGCTCACCGCCTACCAGGCCGTCCGGCGCGTCGGCCTCCAGCCGGACGAGACGGTGCTCGTGCACGGCGCGGCCGGGGGTGTCGGCTCGTTCGGGGTCCAGATCGCGACCGCCCTCGGGGCACGGGTCATCGCGACGGCGAGCGAGCGCAACCACGAGTTCGTCCGCTCCCTGGGCGCCGTCCCCGTCGCCTACGGGCCCGGTCTGCGTGACCGTGTCCGTGAGCAGGCCCCCCAAGGGGTGGACGCCGCTGTGGACTTCGCCGGGCACGACGCGGTGGACGTCTCGCTCGACCTGCTGGAGGACCCCGGCCGGCTGGCCTCCGTCGTCGATCCGGAAGCCGCCGCCAGGGGCGGGCACTACGTGTGGGTGCGGCCGGACCGGACCGATCTCGACGCCCTGGCCGCCCTGGCCGACGCGGGCCGGCTGACCGTCCACGTCGACCGTGTCCTGCCCCTTGCCGAGGCGGCGGAAGCGTGGCGCGTCAGCCAGGGCGGTCACACCAGGGGAAAGCTCGTCCTGTCGGTCCCCGGGCGCTGAACGGCCCCGGCTTCTGTGCGAAGGAGCACGTCATGGCAACACCCACCCCATCGGTTCACCGTCGTCCGCGGGAGGTCTTCGCCGACCACGGTGCGCGCCTGGGCACGGGGGATCTCGACCGCGTCGCCGCCAACTACGCCGAGGACGCCGTCTTCATCACACCGTCCGGCACCCTGCACGGCCGCGAAGGGGTCAAAGAGGCGATCGGCAGGCTGCTGGCGGATCTCCCGGACGCCGACTGGGAACTGAGGCCGCAGTTCGCCGGCGACGTACTGTTCCTCGAATGGTCCGCGGCCAGCCCGGCCGGGCGCCGCGTGGAGGACGGCGTCGACACCTTCGTCTTCCGCGACGGACTCATCCAGGCCCAGACCGTCCGCTACACGCTCGTCACCGATCACTGACCGGCCGGCGCTCCACGCCCGGCGTTCGCGGCGGGGCGCCGCTCAGCGCAGGAACGCCAGCACGTCCCGCGCGAACTCCGCGTGGTGCTGGAAGAGGAAGCCGTGGCCCGAGTCCGGGTAGGTCTTCAGGCGCGCGTTCGGCAGCAGCCCCGCCAGCAGGTGGGACGTCCGCGGGGGCATCACGAGGTCGCTGTCGCCGCCGGCCACGAACACCGAGTTGTCGATGGCCGCGAGCCGCCGGAGGGCCGTGTGGTCGGGTACGCCCCACTCCGCCACGGCTTCGTACTGTGCCGCCTGGACCGCCGCGGTGACCGGCAGGTCCCGGCCTCGCTCGCGTTCCAGCCAGCGGCCGACGAACTCCAGGCCGCTGCGCTGGCTGGTGCCGGTGTGGCCGAAGAAGACGTAGAGGTAGTCCTGTACGCCGAACCGCTCGAAGCCGACGTGGGCCAGTACGTCGTCCGGGTAACCGTGGATACCGGGGCCTCCCCGGGGGGCGGTGGAGGCGAGCACCAGGCGGCGGACCGCGCGGGGACGGAGCAGAGCCAGCTCCTGTGCGGTGAAGCCGCCCAGCGAATGGCCCAGCACGTCCGCCTGCCGCAGGCCGAGCGCTTCCAGGAAGGCCAGCGTGTCCTCCGCCAGGTCCCGTACGGTGCGGCACACCCGACCGGTGCTGAGGCCCACGCCGGCGTTGTCGAAGGCGATGACGTCGCGTTCGGCGGCCAGGGCGTCGACGAGCGCCGGGTCCCAGCTGTCCAGCGTGCCTCGGAAGTGCTGGAGCAGCACGAGGGGCGGGGAGTCGGCGGGGCCACAGCGGCGGTACGCGTACCGCACTCCGTTGGCGGCATCGACCACCTGGTTGGGGGCGTCGACGTACATCTCGGTTCCTCATCATGGGGGTGCGCGAAGACCAGGGACGTCGTCGAGTGTGCCGCCCCGTTCCGTCGGGGCCATAGGCCATTTGACCGTAGACCGCCGGGCACCGGCGCTGGCACGCCGTTTTCGCGCCGCCACGCGACGGGCGAGCGGGCCCCGGACAGCGCCTAGGCGATCTCGTCGACGTGGTCCTCCACCCAGTTCCGCAGCTGGGCGAGCGGCCGGGCCACGCTGCGGCCCAGGTCCGTGAGCGCGTACTCGACGTGCAGGGGCACCGCGGGGTAGATGGTCCGGTCCACGAACCCCTTCTCCTCCAGGCGGCGGAGCGTGGAGGTGAGCACCTTGGGGCTGACGCCCTCCAGACGCCGCTGCAGCGCCCCGAAGCGCTGGGGTCCCTCCTCCATCGCCCCGATCGCCAGCGCCGACCACTTGTTGGCCAGCAGGTCCAGCACCTCACGGCAGGGGCACTGGGCCGCGTAGACGTCGTGGTGGTCGTGTCGTTCGGATGCGCATGTCGTCGTCAACGTCGCGTCCTCCGCTCCTGGATCGGCCTCTACCAGCTTACTTCCCGAAGGGAAGTAGGTTCCGTTGAAAGTTACTACCTCCCTCGGGCTACGTTATCGCCGCAGTCAGCACCTACGGCACGATCAGGAGCCAGAGATGAGTGAGATCCCCACCACCATGCCGGCGGTCGCCTACCGCAAGAGCCTTCCCGTGGACGACGCGGAGAGCCTGGTCGACGTCACGCTGCCGGTGCCGCGGCCCGGCCCCCGCGACCTGCTCGTCCGGGTCGAGGCCGTCGCGGTCAACCCGGTGGACTACAAGGTGCGGCAGAACAACGACCCGGGCGGCGAGCCCAAGGTCCTCGGCTGGGACGCCGCGGGCACGGTCGTCGCCGTCGGCGACGAGGTGGAGGCGTTCGAGGTCGGCGACGAGGTCTTCTACGCCGGAGCCATCGACCGGCCCGGCGCCAACGCCCTCTTCCACACCGTGGACGAGCGCATCGCCGGCCACAAGCCCGCCACCCTCTCCTTCGCCGATGCGGCGGCGCTGCCGTTGACGTCGCTCACGGCCTGGGAGGGCCTGTTCGAGCACCTCGGCCTGCGCGAGGGCGCCCTGGAGAAGACCGGCACCCTGCTGGTCACCGCCGCCGCGGGCGGTGTCGGCGCGATGGTGGCCCAGCTGGCGCGCGCGCTGACCAGTCTGACGGTGGTCGGCACCGCCTCGCGCCCGGAGACCGCCGAGTTCGCCCGCCGCATGGGGGTGTCCCATGTCGTCGACCACCGCAGGCCGCTGTCCCCGCAGGTGGCCGAGGTGGCACCGGACGGAGTGGACTTCGTCTTCAGCACCGCCGGCACGGACCGGAACCTGACCGCCTACGCGGACCTGCTCAAGCCGCTCGGACGGCTCGTCGCCATCGACGACTTCGGCCCGGTCGAGATCGGTGTGCTCAAGTCCAAGAGCATCTCCTTCCACTGGGAGTTCATGTTCACCCGCTCGCTCCACCAGACGCCCGACCAGGCGGTGCAGCGGCACATCCTCGACCAGATCGCCCGCCTGGTCGACGCGGGCATCCTCACCACCACCGCCACCACCGACCTCGGCACGATCAACGCCGAGCACCTGCGCGAGGCCCACCGCGTCCTGGAGTCGGGCAAGGCGATCGGCAAGATCACGATGACCGGCTTCTGAGCAGGTCCCGCACGGCGGGCACGCCCGGCCGGGCGTGCTCCGGAGCGGACCCCACAAAGGTTCCACAAACGGCGGACATGCTGGTCGGGCCGGCAGCGAGAGGCCCGAGGACCGGGTCGGCCACGCGACCGGCGGACCGCCTCGGACGAACCCGTGACCCCGTCTGCGCCCCCTGGTCCCCTTCCCCCGTCACGGTTCGCCGAGGAGAGGTGATGGCCCCAGTGACGCACCGGAGGGGGACGGGGGCGCGGGACGGCGACGGGCTGCACCGGGGGGCCGGCGTGTCCCCGGCGGCGTCACCACCCCCCGGCGTCGAGCGGACGCCGCGCGTGGACGGCTCCGGGCCGCGGCCCCCGCGTGACCACGACGTCGCGGTCGCCGGTGCGACGCCGGCCGTGCACGGGCCCCCGCCGATCGCACCGCCGGCGGGAGGCCCCGCCCCCGCGGATCGCACCGCCGGCGCGGTGACGGCACACGCACAGACGACACGGCACCTCCCCGGTGCCGGGGCCGCACCACGCGCGGGCGGCCAGGACGAGAAAGGCAGCGAGACATGAGCACCATCTCAGCGGAGTCATCAGGGTCCTTCACCCTCGGCGGAGAGTTCGTGGTCAACCGACTCGCCTACGGCACCATGCAGTTGACGGGTCCCGGGGTGTGGGGTCCCTTCCCCGACCGGGACCGGGGCGTGCGGGTCCTGCGCCGCGCCGTGGAACTGGGCGTGACCCTGTTCGACACCGCCGACTCCTACGGCCCCGAGACGGCCGAGGAGCTGCTGCGCGAGGCCCTGCACCCGTACCCGGAGAACCTGGTCATCGCCACCAAGGCCGGACTGACCCGTCCCGGCCCCGGGCAGTGGCGGCCCGACGGCCGGCCCGAGTACCTGCGCCGGCAGGCGGAGTCCAGCCTGCGCCGACTGGGCCTGGAGCGCATTCCGCTCTTCCAGTTGCACCGCGTCGACCCCTCGGTGCCCTTCGAGGAGCAGATCGGTGTCCTGAAGGAGCTGCGCGACGAGGGCAAGGTCGCGCACGTCGGGCTCTCCGAGGTCGGCGTCGAGGAGCTGGAGCGGGCCCGCGGCATCGTGCCCGTCGCCTCCGTGCAGAACCTGTACAACATCGCCCAGCGCGACTCCGAGGACGTCCTGCGGTACGCGGAGGCGAACGACATCGCGTTCCTGCCGTGGTTCCCGCTGGCCACCGGTCAGCTGGCCCGGCCGGGCGGCCCGCTCGCCCGCGTCGCGGCCCGCCTGGCCGCCTCGCCCTCCCAGGTGGCGCTGGCCTGGCTGCTGCACCGCTCGCCCGTCGTCCTGCCGATCCCCGGCACGTCGTCGGTCGAGCACCTGGAGGAGAACGTGGCGGCCGCCTCACTGAAGCTGACGCAGGCCGACTACGAGGCCCTGGGCGACCCGTTCTCCCGGGGCTGAGAACGCGGCCCCCGAAGCACGCCGGACCCCGCGCGGCTTCGCCCCGAGGACCGGCCGACCGGCGCGTCCCCCGGCCTGCGCCGCCGTCGCACGACCGCGACGCCCCCTCGCAGGGCTCAGGAGGCAGACGTCCTGCTGACGCCCTCCCCCGAACACCGAACGCCGAACACCCACGCTCACAGGAGTTCCCATGTCCGCACCGTCCCCCGTCCGCCCTGCCGTCGCCGTCGCCTACCACTCCGGCTACGGACACACGGCCGTCCTCGCCGAGGCGGTCCGCCGCGGAGCCGAGCAGGCCGGCGCCGACGTGACCTTCGTGGACGTCACCGCCGTGACCGACGAACAGTGGCAGGGGCTGGACCACGCCGACGCGATCGTCTTCGGATCGCCCACCTACATGGGCGGCGCCTCGGCCGGCTTCCACGCCTTCGCCGAAGCGACCAGCGGGCGCTGGGCCGAGGGGCGGTGGGCGGACAAGCTGGCGGCGGGCTTCACCAACTCGGCCTCCAAGAGCGGCGACAAGAACAACACCCTCGCGTTCTTCGCCGCCTTCGCCGCCCAGCACCGGATGCTCTGGGTCAGCCTGGGACTGGCTCCGGGCTGGAACTCCGCCAGCGCCTCCGAGCACGACCTGAACCGCCTCGGCTACTGGGGCGGAGCCGGCGCGCAGACGCCGATGGACGGCGGGACGGACACCGTCCACGGCGCGGACATCGCCACGGCCGAGCACCTGGGCGGGCGCGTGGCCCGGCAGGCGGCCCTCGTCAGCGCCGGACGCCGGGCCCTCGCCGCCGCGGTCTGAGCACCGGAGTGACCTCGCGGGTCGGCCCCCGTCCGACCCTTTTGGACAAGCGGCCCGAGGAGACGCCGTGAAGCTGTCTGCAGTCCCTTCCTCACATCAGCCCCCGGCGTCCTCCCCGGACCCGGCTCCGCCCTCCGGGCGTGGCCGGCCGCTGGCCACCGCCGGCGTGGTGATCGCCTCGATCGCCGTCGCCTTCGGAGCCGGCGCCGGCAGCCCGCTCTTCGTGCTCTACCAGCGCGAGTGGGGCTTTCCCGCCTGGCAGCTCACCACGGCGTTCACCGTGTACGCGGTGACGCTGCTGGCCACCCTGCTCGTGGCGGGTTCCGTGTCGGACCACATCGGCCGCCGGCCGGTGCTGGTCGGCGCCATGCTCCTGTTGCTGGTCACCAGCGCGCTGTTCCTGGCCGCCGACGGCATCGGCTGGATCATCGCCGCGCGGGCCGTGCAGGGCATGGCCACGGGAGCGGCCACCAGTACGTTCACCGCGGCGATCATCGAGCTCGCCGCCGCGCGGCACCGGCCGGTCATGACGGTGCTGACCAGCGCCGCCCCGGTGGGCGGGCTGGCCCTCGGCGCCCTCTTCGCCGGCCTGGCCGTCCAGTACAGCGGCCATCCGACGGCGATCGTGTTCCTCGGCCTGACGGTGGTCCTCGTCTACGGCATCGCCTCGGTGCTGGCCGCGCCCGAGACCGCGGACCGGCATCCCGGGATGCTGGCCTCGCTGCGCCCGAGGCTGAGCGTCGTCCGCCCGGCCCGCGGGTGGTTCTGGTCCCTGGCCCCCCTGGTCGCCGCGGGCTGGATGTTCTCCGGCCTCTTCCTGGGGCTGGCCCCGTCCTTCGACGCCACGGTGTTCGGCATCCACAACGCGGCGCTGAACGGCGCGGTCGTCGCCGTCCAGCCGATGGCGGCGGCGCTGGCCGGCATCGCCTTCGGCCGGCTGTCCGCCGGGCGGGCGACCCGCGTCGGCGCGCTGCTGCTGTTCACCGGCGCCGTCCTCACGGTCGTCGGCGTCGTCACGGCGACGCTGCCGCTCGTCGTCGCCGGCGCACTGCTGGGCGGCACCGGGCAGGGCGCGGCCTTCGGCTCCTCCCTGCGCATACTGGGCCCGCTCGCGGACAACGCGAGCCGGGGCGGCCTCTTCGCGGCGGTCTACCTCGTCGCCTACACGGCGTACGGGGCGCCGGTCCTCGTCGCGGGCATCGCCAGCGACTTCGTCCCGCTGACCGCGACCGTCGCCGTCTACGGCCTGGTGGTGGCCCTTCTCGCCGCGAGCGCGGCCCTCTCGCTGGCCCTGCGCTCGCGCCGCGAGGACCGCGCGCGGCCCGCCCAGCAGGTCTGAAGGACGGCGGGCGCGTACGCGGAACCGCGTGCGGGCGGGGACGTACCGAAGTGCCCCGCTCCCTCCCCGGCCCCGGCCCCCTCCCCGGGGCCGGGGCCGACCGCGTTCCGGGCCGCCGACGACGACCCTCGCGGTCGAGGGACGGACCAGGCGGGCCGGCACACGCCAAACGCCCCACCGGCCGCGGCGGGCAGCGTCGCGGCCGGTGAGGTGACGGGGCTGTCAGCCTCCTGAGACGGGACCTCAGTCGACGGAGAAGCGGGCGGTGACGACCGCCCGGGCCAGCGTGTGGCCCGAGAGGTTGAAGCCGAGGAACGCCGGCGGAGCGCCGTGGTCGAGACCCAGGGTCTCCACGTCCACGGCGTGCACCGCGATGTAGTAGGTGTGTTCACCGCTGCCGGCGGGCGGGGCGGCCCCCACGTACCGCCTCAGGCCGGCGTCGTTGGCGAGCTGCCAGGCCTTCTCCGGCAGCCCGGCGCCCGACTCGTCACCGGCTCCGGCGGGCAGCTCGCCGACCGTGGCCGGGATGTCGGCGACGGCCCAGTGCCAGAAACCACTGCCGGTCGGGGCGGTGGGGTCGTAGACGGTGACGGCGAAACTCCTGGTGTCCTCCGGGAAACCCGACCAGCTCAGCTGGGGCGAGGTGTCGGTGCCGCCGGCCCCGAAGACACCGCTCGCCTGTGGCAGCGCGAGCACCCCGCCGTCGGTGAAGTCGGTACTGGTGAGCGTGAAGGAAGGAACCTTCGCGATGAGGTCGTAGGGAGTGGACATGGGAATCCCTCTCGGTGTGCGCGGTGTCCCGCGGTGTGGGCGTGTGCCGCCGCGTGCCTCGGTGGCACACGCTCCGGCCCGGCCGACTGTCGTCGGACACGTGATCGCGGTTGCCGCGATCACGTACATCGTCGTGAGCGGACCGGCAGCGGTAATCCGTCGATTGACTGACACGGACGGATTGGTGACGGGTGTGCCCTTCGCGGGTGTTCGCGCGGAGGAGGGGGTGGTCGCGGTGGAGCGGGGATCAGACCGCGATCGTCTTGTACTCGACGTACTGGGTCAGGCCGACCGTGCCGAACTCCCTGCCGATGCCGCTGCTCTTGAACCCTCCGAAGGGGGCGTCGAAGGAGAACGGGGCGCCGTTGACGGCGAAGGTGCCGGTGCGGACGCGCCGGGCGATCGACAGGGCCCGGTCCTCGTCGGCCGTCCACACGCCGCCGCCGAGGCCGTAGGGGGAGTCGTTGGCGACGCGGACCGCGTGGTCGTCGTCGTCGAACGGGATGACCACGAGCACCGGGCCGAAGATCTCCTCCTGTGCGATGCGCATGGAGTTGTCGACGTCGGCGAAGAGGGTCGGGGTGACGTAGTAACCGTCCTCCAGGCCGGCCGGGACCTGCGGGCCGCCGGTGACGAGCCGGGCGCCCTCGCGGATGCCCGTCTCGATGTACGCGCGCACGCGCTCCTGCTGGTCCGCCCTGACCATCGGTCCGATGAAGGTGGCGGGGTCGGAGGGGTCGCCGACGGTCAGCGACTCGACGAGGTCCTTCAGCTTGGCCACGGCCTCGTCGTAGCGGCTGCGGTGCACCAGGATCCGCGTGTGCGCGACGCAGGCTTCGGCGTTGTTGGCGAAGGAGAGGAACTTCAGGCCCTCCGTCATGGCGTCGAGGTCGGCGTCCTCCAGCACGATGGCGGCGGACTTGCCGCCGAGCTCCAGGCTCACCCGCTTCAGCTGCCGCCCGGCGATGGCGGCGATGGCACGTCCGGCGCCCGTGGAACCGGTGAACGCGATCTTGTCGATGCCGGGGTGGGAGATGAGGTACTCGCTGGTGGCGCGGTCGGCCGGCAGGATGCTGACCACGCCCTCCGGCACACCGGCCTCGGTGAGGATCTCCCCCAGCAGCAGGGTGACGAGGGCGTTCTCGGGTGATGCCTTGAGCACGACGGTGCAGCCCGCCAGGAGCGCGGGGACGATCTTGACGAGCGCGGACTGGTGCGGGGCGTTCCAGGGGATGACGGCCGCGACGACACCGACCGGTTCGCGGCGCACCAGGACGCGGCCCGTCGTGCCGTCGGTCCGGGGCAGGTCCTCCTCCCACGGCAGGGCAGCGGCGGCGCGCAGGAAGGCGCCGGTCTGCTGGGACAGCGCGGCGGCGGTCCAGCCGGTGAACCAGCGCGCGCTGCCGTTCTCCGCGGTGGTGAGGTCCGCGATCTCCTCGGTGCGCTTGGCGTAGAGGTCGTTGAAGCGGGCGATGACGTCCTGGCGTTCGGCCGGGGTCAGGCGTGGCCAGGGACCTTCGTCGAAGGCCTTGCGGGCGGCGTCGACGGCGAGGTCCACATCGGGCTCGGTGGCCTCGGCGGCCAGCCCGACCAGGGACCGGTCGTGCGGGGAACGGACCTCCAGAAGGTCCTTCTTGGCGGGCTCGGTCCAGCGTCCGCCGATGTACAGCCTGTCGTAAGTGATCACTGCGATTCCTTGTCGCGGGGGTGGCGCCGGGAGGCGGGAGAGGCCGCCACGTTAAAAGAACGCCGTTCTCCTAGTCAAGAGAACAGTGTTTTGTTAACTTTGATTCCCGCGGTTGATCGGCCTTATCCGAGCGTGTACATGTCGCCATGGCCGAAAAAAGCCGTATAGTACGGTTGATCGACTTGCAGTAGCGCATGTCGCGACACATCGGTACGGGTGGCTGTGTGATAGGGCGAGAACCGGAGTTCGGACAGCTGACCGCCCTGGTCGAGGCGGCTCGCCAGGGCGACGGGGCCTCGGTCCTCGTGCACGGGGAAGCGGGGATCGGCAAGAGCAGATTCGCGTCCGCGGTCGTCGAAGCCGCGGCCTCGTCGGGCTTCACGGTTCTCTCCTGCCACGGCATCCGTGGCGCCGGCGCGGCCGGGTTCGAGGGCCTGCACGAACTGCTGCTGCCCCTGCTCGACCGCATCGACGCCCTCCCGCCGCGCCAGAACACGGCCCTCAAGGTCGCGTTCGGCGCCGAGGGGGAGCCGGCCGACCGTTTCATCACCGGGCTCGCCGCCTTCGGACTGCTGGAGGAGGCCGCGGCCCGGGGTCCCCTCGTGGTGCTGGTCGAGGACCTGCACTGGCTCGACCGGTCGACGGCCGACATCGTCACCTTCCTCGCGGCCCGCATGAGCGTCATGCCGGCGCTGCTCCTGGCCACGAGCCGGACCGATCGCGTCTACCCCGACCGCAAGTCGCACTTCAGGCATCACGTGCCGCTGGCGCCGCTCGGGCAGGAGGACGCGCTGGAGCTGGTCGCCCTGCACGCGCCGGAACTGACGCTGCCGCAACGGCGCCGTCTGGTCGAGCGCGCCCTGGGCAACCCGCTCGCCCTGACCGAATGGTCGGCCAACCCCTCCTGGGCCGAAGGGCCGCCTTCCGCCGAGGGGGGCCGTGTACCGATGGGCAGGCGTCTGGAGGACTCCTTCCTGGCCGAGGTCGCCCTGTTGCCGCCGGCGACGCGGCACGCCCTTCTCGTCGCCGCCGCGGCGGAGGACTCGAGCAGCTACGAAGTGCTCGCGGCGGCCCGCAACCTGGGCCTGGACCAAGGCGACTTCGCGCCGGCCGAGAGGTTCGGGCTGATCACGCTCACCGCCGGCACGTACAAGTTCCGTCACCCGTTGGTGGGTTCGGCCGTGTACGACAACGCCGACTTCGGCGCGCGGTCGCGCGTGCACACCGAACTCGCGGCGGTCGTCGTCGAGCCCGCACGGGCCGTCCAGCACCGGGCCGCGGCCGTCGCCGGCTGGGACGAGGACGTCGCCGCCGAACTCGAGGCACTCGCCGTGACGGCCGCCCGACGAGGTGCGCGGACCGAGGCCGCCACGGCCTGGCGGCGCGCGGCAGCGCTCACCCCGGTCGCGGCCGACCGGGCGCGGCGCACGGTGATGGCCGCGGAAACGGCACGGCAGGCAGGCGCGACGGCCGACGCCGTGGCCCTGCTCACCGAGGCACGGCCGATCGTCGCCGACGAGGCGTCGACGGTGCAGTTGGCCCGTACCGAATGGATGCTCGCCGGCAGCAGCTCCGCACTCCTCGGCCGCGGCGGCGACGAACTCGTCGCGCTGTCGCGGAGACTCGGCGATCCCGCCGACCGGATCGAGGTCCTCACCTGGGCCGCGGTGCGCGGCTACCTGCGCCAGGACACCTCCGCCGACCTCGCGGCAGCCGTCGCGGACGAACTGCGCCGGGCCGACGCCGCCACCGAGCCTCAGCAGGTGCTCCGGGACATCGGCTTGGCCCTGATCAGCCCGGCGGACCGGATCGGCTCCGTGGAGAAGGCACTGTCGTTCATGCAGCGGGAGGCCCGCGAGGGCTACGCGACACTGCTGAACTGCCTGGCGTTCGCCGCCGAGGACACCCATGACCTCGCCGTCGCCGACCGGGTCTGGGGCGCGGGGATCGACATGTTCCACCAGTCGGCGCGGGCCGGTGACGTCGCGGTGGCCCTCTCCGGACGCGGCACCGTCCGCGTGACCGCCAACGCGATCGCCGCCGGCCTGACCGACGCGGAACTCGCGCTGCGCCTCAGCCACGACCTCGATCTGCCGGTGGTCGGGGCACTGTCCGCCGCGAACATCGCACGCGCACGCGCGTGGCGCGGTGAACACGAGCTCGCGGCCGCCGCCCTGAGCACCTGCACCGAACTGTCCGGGCCCACCCCGGTCCCCAGGGTGGCGGCCGTGGCGTCCTGGGCGTCCGCCCAGGTGGCGGCGAACGAGGGCCGCGCCGAGGAGGCGGTCGTCCACCTGCTGGCGAGCCTCGAGCACCCGCCCATCGGCGTCTGGGCGGGCGGCGACCTCGCCGACGCGGCCCTGCGTGCCGGCCGGCCGGACGTGGTGGAGAGCTGGCTCGACATGGCCACGGCCGCCCTCGCGTCCGGCGACTGCGGCCACCTCGCGATGCTCGTCGAACGGTCGCGGGCGCTCCTGCCGCGGGGCGGCGATCCCCGCGTCCACTTCGAGCGGGCGATACGACACGGTGAGGGGACCACCGCGTTCCTCGACCTGGCCAAGACCCGGTTGTTCTTCGGCGAGTGGCTGCGCCGGGAACGCCGCATCGTGGAGGCGCGCAGCCAGCTCTCCGCGGCGCTGCCCGTCTTCGGGTCCCACCACGCGGCACCGCTCGAGGAACGAACGGCACGGGAGCTGGGCGCCGCCGGCAGCACCGTGCAGACGGCGCAGCCGCGCCAGGCCTTCGACGCCGAGGCCGTGCTGACCGCGCAGGAACTGCACGTCGCCCGGCTGGCCGCCCAGGGGTACACGAACCGGCAGATCGCCGACCAGCTGTACCTCTCCCACCGCACCGTGGGGGCACACCTGTACAAGGTCTACGCGAAGCTGCAGATCAACCGGCGGACGCAGCTCGCCGCCGCCCTCGCGGACACCCCCGCCTGACGCCGCGTCGTCCGGAAAGACCCTAGGCCAGGCGTGCGCCGCCGTCGACGTGCAGCACCGTTCCGGTGACGTACGGATTATCCATGGCGAAGAGCACCGCCTTGACGACGTCGTCCGCGGTTCCGACGCGCCGTGCGGGGTTGTTGTCGGCGATCTGCCGGAGGAATCCGGGCTTGGCGTCGCCGAGCCTGTCCCAGGCACCGCTGTCGACGATGCCGGGGGACACGGCGTTCACGCGCAGCGGGGCGATCTCGACGGCCAGGGCCTGGACGAGGAAGGCCAGGGCGCCGTTGGTGGTCGCCATGACGGTGCGCTCGGGGGCCGGGCGCCAGGCGGCCACCCCGGAGAAGAAGGTGAGGGAACCGCCCTCGCGCGCCTGGCCTGCCAGGTGCTTGGCGATGAACAGCGGACCGGTCACCTTCGCTGCGAAGGCCCGCCGGACGTCGGCCGGGTCGAGTTCGGCGAGCGGCCCGTTGGCGGGCACCGCCGCCGTCGACACCAGGTGGTCGAAGGGGCCGACCTGGTCCGCCAGCCGCGCGGCGGCCCCGTCGTCGGTGATGTCGAACTCCACGGTGCGCCAGGGGCCGGTCAGTTCACCGCCCGTGTCCTTCAGCTTGCCGAGGTCCGGTCCGGCGAGGACCAGTTCGGCGCCCGCGGCCGAGGCCGTGCGGGCGAGGTGCCGTCCGATGGCGGAGCCGGCTCCGATGACGACGATGCGCTGTCCGGTACGTTCCTGCGTGGTCACGCGAATCTCCTTGGGTGAAGCGCCGTGGCGCGGCCGATGGGGCACGGCGTCACTCTTCTCCCGCTGAGGCGGATGAGGCCAATGACTGTTTTCGTCGCTCTCCATAAGCTGCACTTATGAAGCTCGCGCTTCCGCGCGGTCCGCGCTACCGGCTTCGCCCCTTGAGCAGGCGCAGACGCGGGCGCAGGCACTGGTGCAGGCGCCGGCGCGGGCGGCGGGCGGCGGGCGGCGGGCGGCGGGCGGCGGGCGGCGGGCGGACGACTCCGAGGCATGGCAGATGCGCCCGCTGGTCGAGTACGGCCGGAAATCCGGGCGGGGCCGTCAGCCTGCGCCCGGGGCGGATCCGACCGAACACACGAACCCGGTCCGCAGCGCCTGACGGCCCGTCAGTTCCGGCCGGCGGACAGCGGGGCGACCACCTGCGTCGGACCGCGCTACCGGCTTCCGCCCTTGCGCAGGCGCCTGGCGACGTGCGCGGGCATCAGCGGCGCGTGTTCCCCGAGGGTCTCCAGGAAGGACGAGGTCACCGGGTCCGGGCTGGTGCGGGTGTAACCGGTCAGTTGCCGGCGCAGGGGCGGGTCGGGGCGCAGGAACGCGCCGGCGAAGTGCGGCGGGATGGTGTTGGCGGGCACGAGTGTGGGCCCGAGCCCGGCCGCCGCGTACCCGATGGCCGACGCGGCCTGTTCGGTGCGCACCGCGACCCGGGGCCGGAAACCGGCGGCGTCGCATGCCCGTTCGAGGATGTCGGACAGGCCGCTGTCGGGGGTGAAGTGCACCCATTCCCGCTCGGCGAGGTCGGCCAGCCGGACGTCCGGCGCGCGGTCGGAGAGCGCCACCGGGTCGTCGGAGCGGGTGACGACCAGGAACTCCTCGGTGCCGATGTGCCGGGCGGTGCCCTCCCAGCCCTCCGGCAGCGGTCCCACGGCGACGTCGGCCTGGCCCGCGGTCATGGCCTGCGCCATCTCGTCGCCGCGGCGGTGTTCGAACAACCGGATGCGCACACCGGGATGTTCGCGGCGCCACAGCCCCAGGACCGTGGGCAGCACGCCCGCGCTGACCGAGTAGAGCGTGGCCAGGTGCAGTTCACCGGTGGAGACGCCGGCGGCGCGGCGGGCGGAGACGGTGGCGCGGCCCGCCTCGGCCAGCGCGGCCCGGGCGTGGGGCAGCATCGACCGGCCGGCCGGGGTGAGCCGCACGCCGCGCGGCAGCCGCTCCAGCAGCGGCCCTCCGACCTCCCGTTCCAGTGCCTGGAACTGGTGGGAGAGCCCGGGCTGGGTGACGTTGAGGCTTTCGGCGGCGCGGGTGAACGATCCCTCGTCCACGATGGCCACCAGGTACTCCAGCTGTCGCAACGTTGGCATGCGCTCAGCTTATAGAAAGAATGCGGTCGAGTTCTTAGACTTATGGGCGGATGCGGGAGCACGATGAGCGGGTACCGGGGACCGGCCGGTCCCAAGGGGTCGGAGGACTCCGCGCACCCGGTCATACATGGCGGAGTTTCCGCAGCTCAGGCGCACATGTCCAAGGAGTCATCATGTCACCCTCCCGCTCGGAGCCGACCATCACCGTGGGCAACATCGCCCTGTCGTTCCACCGTGCCGCCGCCGCGGTCACGCGCCGCGTCCTGGAGGCCCACGGACACCGGGTGAACAGCGTGGAGGCACCGCACGAGCAGTTGTTCCGGCTCCAGGAGGAGGGCGGTGTCGACGTCCTGGTCTCCGCGTGGCTGCCCTCCAGCCACGACACGTACCTCTCCCGCTACCGCGACCGGGTCCGCGTGCTGACGCCGCACTACCGGCCCTACTGCGTGTGGGCGGTGCCGCCCTACGTGCCCGAGGACGCGGTGCGGGAGGTCGCCGACCTGACGCGGCCGGAGGTGGCCGGGCGGATGACGAAGACCATCGACGGCATCAACCCGGGCGCGGGCATCAGCCGCTTCTCCGCCCGGATGGTGGACGAGTACGGTCTGGCCGGGCTCGGCTACTCCTTCACTCCCGGCACCGAGTCCGGCTTCCTCTCCCGGGTGGAGCGCGGTGTCGCCGCACGGGAGTGGTTCGTCGTCCCGCTGTGGCGCCCGCAGTACCTCAACCGCCTCCACGGCCTGCGTCCCCTTCGGGAGCCCAAGGGCCTGCTGGGCACCGTGGACGACGCCAGTGCGGTCATCCGGCTCGGCGCGCTGGACCACCTGCACCCCGGCGCGGTCGCCCGGCTGGACAGCCTGCACCTGGGCAATGACGGTGTCGAGGAGATCGACGCCCTGATCAACGTGGACGGCCTCACCCCGTTGCGGGCCGCCGACCGCTACCTCGCGGACCACGGCCACGCCCTGACACCGTGACCCGCCCCGCGTGGACGCGGCGGCGCGCCCGGACACGACCACCTCACCCTTCGAGCAGCACTCGGAAAGCGAAGATCTACTCATGAACAAGACCACCATGCGGGCCGTCGGTTACCGCAAGAGCCTCCCCGTCGGCGACCCGCAGAGCCTGGTCGACGTGGAACTGCCCGTCCCCGAGCCCGGCCCGCACGACCTGCTGGTGAAGGTCGAGGCCGTCGCGGTCAACCCCGTCGACTACAAGATCCGGCAGAGCAACGACCCGGGCGGCGAGATCAAGGTGCTCGGCTGGGACGCCGCGGGCACGGTCGTCGCGGTCGGCGAGAAGGTCGAGGCGTTCAAGGCGGGCGACGAGGTGTACTACGCGGGCGCCCTGGACCGGGCCGGCGCGAACGCCGAGTACCACACGGTCGACGAGCGCATCGTGGCCCTCAAGCCCGCCACGTTGTCGTTCACGCAAGCCGCGGCGCTGCCGCTGACCTCGCTGACCGCCTGGGAGGGCCTCTTCGAGCACCTCGGCCTGGAGAACGGCGGACTGAACCAGGACGGCGCCCTGCTGATCACCGCCGCGGCCGGGGGCGTCGGTTCCATCACGGCCCAGCTGGCCCGCGCCCTGACCAGCCTGACCGTCATCGGCACCGCCTCCCGGCCGGAGACCGTCGAGTTCGCCACCCGCATGGGTGTGCGGCACGTCGTCGACCACCGCGAGCCCCTCGTCCCCCAGATCGCCAGGGTGGCCCCGGACGGCCTGACACACGTGTTCAGCACCGCCCACACCGACGGCAACCTCGGCGCCTACGCCGAGGCGCTGCGGCCCTTCGGCAGGATCGTCGCCATCGACGACTTCGACTCCCTGCCCATCGGAGTGCTGAAGGCCAAGAGCATCTCCTACCACTGGGAGTTCATGTTCACCCGCTCCCTGTTCCGGACCCCCGACATGGACCGGCAGCGGCACATCCTGACCCAGATCGCCCGCCTGGTGGACGCGGGCGTCCTCACCACCACCGCCGTGAAGGACCTCGGCAGGATCGACGCGGCGAACCTCCGCGAGGCGCACCGCGTCATGGAGTCCGGCACCGCCATCGGCAAGATCACCCTCACCGGCTTCTGAGCCGCCTCCCGCACCCGCCACCGGCCGCCCGCCGCGCGGGAGCCGCGACACTGCCCGCGGGCGCCGATGACGTGCGTCAACGGGCAGCGGCCACGGCGAACACCGGCCCGGCCGGTCCACGGTGACGACAGTTGTTCCCGACCGCGGCCGGCCGTGCGGCGGCCCATGCGGGCGTCCGCGGCCGCCCCTCCGGCCCCTCCAGGGCCACCCGACGACTTACGGAGAATCCCATGACCCACCCCGAGACCGCCCCCGTCGTCCTCGTCGCGCGCATGCAGGCTCGTCCCGGCAAGGAGCAGGAACTGCGGGACGCTCTGCCCGCCCTGGTGGCCGCCACCCGGCAGGAGGACGGGTGCCTCACCTACGTGCCGCACCAGGGCCTGGACGACCCCGGACTGCTGGTGATGCACGAGGTGTGGCAGAGCGAGGAGCACCTGCGCGCCCACGCGGCCAGCGACCACCTGCGGCGGTTCGCGGAGCTCGCGGAGACGCTGACGGTGGGCGGCATCCAGATCGAGCGGCTGACCGAACTGGCGGTGTAGCCGGTACGTCCGGTCCGGTGGCGGCGCCGTGAGCGGCGCCGCCCGGACCGCGCGACCGCACCGGCCACGGGGGCGTCGCGGACGAGTCAGTCAACTGCCGGCGACGGAACCGCTCCGCACCCGCTGACCCGAGGTGTCGGGCCGCCGCCGTGCGGGGCCGGCGGTCAGTGCGACTCCGGCTCCGTGCTGCCGGTGCGGAAGACGGCGGTGACCGCCTTGCCCTCGAGTGTCGGCCGGGCGTGCCAGGAGTCGGCGAGGGCGGTGACGAGGTGCAGGCCCCGGCCGGACTCGGCCAGGGGGTCCGCCTGCGTCGCACGCGGCCAGTCCGCCGTCCCGCCCCGGTCGAAGACCGTCAGCGACATGGTGTTCCGGTCGTGCTGGAGCAGCAGGCCCCGGACACCGGCCGTGTGGGAGACCGCGTTCGCCACCAGCTCGGTGACGACGAGGAGCGCGTCCGGCAGCCTCGCCCCGAGCGACTCCGCGCAGGTGTTCCGCACCGCTTCCCGGGCCCGCTGCTCCGCCCGGCCGGACCCGGCGAGGCTGATCACCCGGCAGGCGCCCGCCGGGGACCGCACCTCCACCGGCACGCCTTCCCGGTCAGGACTGAGTGTTGTGTTCACGATCGGTGTCCTCCCACCCCTGAGTCGCTGGTCAGGCCAACGGATCCATCAAGTTTGATATTCCAACTAACTGATCGGACGGATGAGTCGGCCGACGGGCGTGACGGACGCGTGTGTTGAGGCAGAAGGGCTGCCCCAACGGCTCGTTCCTCTTCCTGGGCGGCCGCGCGCACACCCGGCGGCAGCAGGATGAGCGGCGGCGGGTCGTGGACGACCCGCACGGAGGGAAACGCGGTAGCGCCCGTTCCCCGACCTGCACGGAGGGGAACGCGGTAGGACCCGTTCCCCTCCCCCGTGACACATATGAGAGGAACCACGATGACGTCCTTGGCCCATGCCGTACACGTCAGTCCGATGCAGCCGCTGGCGCCGGGCGCCCTGCCGCCCCGGCCGGACGGTGGCCCGCTGCTGTGGTCCCCGCTGACCACGACTCTCGTCTACGGCCCCCGCGAGGCCGTGCTGGTCGACCCGGGACTGACCACGGAGCAGGGGCTCGCCGTCGCCGACTGGGCCGCCGGCTTCGGGCGTACGATCACCGGCGTCTACGTCACGCACGCGCACGGCGACCACTGGTACGCGACGGCGCCCGTGCGCGAGCGGTTCCCGGACCTGAAGGTGTGGGCCACGGCCGAGACGGTCGCGGAGATGGAGCGCACCACCCCCGGCGGCCGGCCGAACCCGTTCTGGGGAGCGGCGTTCCCCGGCCTGATCGGCGACACCCCGGTCATCGCCGAGGCCGTCCCGGAAGGCGGCCTCGAGGTGGACGGGCAGCCGCTCGTGCCGCATGCCGCCGGGCACACCGACACCGATCACACGACATTCCTGCACGTGCCGTCCCTGGACCTGGTCGTCGGTGGCGACGTCGTCTACAACCAGGTGCACCAGTACCTCTCCGAGGCCGGTGCGGACGGCATCGACAGCTGGCTCGGCGCGATCGACGCCGTGGCCGCCCTCAACCCGGCCACCGTCGTGGCCGGGCACAAGAATCCCGAGCGCGACGACCCGGCGTCCGTCATCGAGGAAACCCGCGACTACCTGCGCGCGGCCGCGGAGGTCTTCGCCGGTGCCACCGGCCGGACCGAGTACTTCGAGGAGATGACCCACAGGTTCCCGGCCTGGCTGAACCCGGCCATCGTGTGGCTGACCGCGGTGGGGCGCTGGACCGAGTGAGCCCACGGAACCGCTCCTGGCGCACCACGCCCTGAGGTCGCGGGCGTCCCCCTCACGCGGAGTGTGCGGACGCCCGTAATGACCAACTGGCCATTAGCGCGCCCACGTCGTACGCTCCTTAATGACCGTCTGGTCACTAAGACCCCGACGGCGCATCGACTCGTCAGGAGCTGAGACGGCATGTCCGAAGACAGGGAGCCCGCGCGTCACCAGGTGGTCGTCGTCGGCGGCGGCCCCGTCGGCCTGTGGACCGCTCACGAGCTGGCCCTCGCGGGCGTACGGCCCCTCGTGCTGGAGCGGGCGGGGCAGCGCAGCCCGCATTCCAGGGCCCTGGGTGTGCACCCCCGCACGATCGAGGTGCTGGCCATGCGCGGGCGTCACGAGGCGTTCCTGGCCGGCGGCCGGCCCATGCCGAACTGGCACTTCGGCATGCTGGAGAACCGTCTGGACTTCCGGGCGCTGCCCACACCCTTCCCCTTCATGCTGGCCTTCCCGCAGTCGGCCACCGAGGAACTGCTGGAGCGGTACGCGGTGGAGACGGGCGCGGAGGTCCGGCGGGGTCACGAGGTGGTCTCCCTGACCCAGGACGACACGGCCGTCACCCTCCAGGTCCGGGGCCCCGCCGGCACCTACGAGGTCGTCGCCGAGTACGTCGTCGGCGCCGACGGCACCCGCAGCACCGTGCGCCGGCAGGCGGGCGTCGACTTCCCCGGGACGGAGACCTCCGCGTACGCGTACCTCGGCGAGGTCGTGCTGGACAGTCCGCCGCCGGCCGGGTTCCAGGCGCTGAACGAGGCCGGCCGCCTCCTGGTGGTGCCGCTGCCCGACGGCAGGTACCGCGTCACCGGGTACGACCCGCTCAACCAGCGCCGCGATCCGCTCACGCTGGACGAACTCCGGGACGCCGCACGGCGCATCGCCGGCACCGACTTCGGCATGCGCGACCCGTCCTGGCTGACCCGGTTCGGCAACGCCACGCGCCTGGCCGCGTCCTACCGCGCCGGCCGGGTGCTGCTGGCCGGGGACGCCGCGCACAGCCACTTCCCCGCGGGCGGGGTCGGTCTCAACGTCGGGCTCCAGGACGCCATGAACCTCGGCTGGAAACTGGCCGCCGTCGCACAGGGCAGGGCCGGCTCGGAGTTGCTCGGCACCTACCACTCGGAACGGCACGCCGTGGGCGAGGAGCTGGCGGAGCACACGCTGGCGCAGAGCGCGCTGATCACGGGTCTCACCCCGGACGTCACCGCGCTGCGGTCCCTGCTGAGCGACGCGATCGCCGGCGATCCGCACTTCTCCAGGATGCTGGCCGGCAAGCTGTCGGGACTCGACACGGCCTACCCGCCGGCCGACGCGGACGCCCACCCCCTCACCGGCGTGCGGGCCTACGACCCCGAGGGCCTGGGCGTCCTTGCACTGCTGCACGACGGCCGTCCGGTGCTGCTGACCATGGGTGACGCCCCGGTCCCCGGCGAGGTGGCCGAGCGGGCGGCGACGGCCGGCGTCACGGTGCACCGCAGCCGGCTGTCCACCACCGGCGGGGACCACTGGGCCGGCGTGACCGCGGCACTGCTGCGGCCCGACGGGCACGTGTGGTGGGCGACCGAACGGCCCCCCGCCACCGCCGACTTCGCCGGTGAGACGGCCAAGGCCCTGGACGCCCTGCCCGCGCGGTTCTGAGCGCCCTCGCCCGCCGCCGCCCGGCGCCGGAGGCCTGTCGGCGGCGGTGCGGGCGGCGCGTGAGCGGGCGGCGATCGGGGCCCGCGGGAGCCGGTGAGGGCCGGGAATGCATCAGGGGGTGGT
>NZ_JAINRC010000021.1 GCF_020400655.1 Streptomyces spinosus | reverse complement strand
TGTGCCGATGAGGAGACGCGGCCCTACCGGCCCGCTGACGGGGGCGGACGTTCCGTCCAGGGCGGGGGACGGCCTGCCGGCGCGGGCCCCGGCTCCGGCGGGCGTGCCGACGAGGTCACGCCGGCCGTTCGGCGCGCGGGCGAGGGGACGCGTTCCCCGCGGGGCGCGAGCGCGGGCACGCGTGCCGTCCGGAGCGGCGACCGGCCCGCCGGAGGTGCCCCGCGCCCCGTTCCGGGCGGGGGCACCGGACGGGAGCGGCCGGTCGGCACGGGGCACACGGCGTCGGGCGGCGGCTCCGGCCGCGGCCCCGTGCTCCCGGCCCTGCCCGGCGGGCTGGTGCCCTGGGCCGGGAACATCGGCGCGGCCGACGCGGGCGGCGGCGAAGGCGCCGGGCGGCTCGCCGCCGCCGGGGGCGACCGGACCGGCACGCCCGGGCCCCGCCCGGCCGGCCGATCCGTCCGGCCGTGGCCGGGCAGACCCGGGGGCGGCGTACCGGCCCCCGGGACGGCCGCCGCCGGGGGAGCGGCGTGAGCCGGGCGACCGTCGCCGCCGGCCGGGCGACGACGGCACCGGCACCCGTGTCCAAGGGCGTGCGCCGCATCGAGCTGGACGCGGCCGGCACGGTCCTGTCCGCCCTGCTGAGCGAACCCGCGCGCGGAGCGCCGCGGGCGACCGTCGTCGCCGTTCACGGAGGCGGTCTGCGCGCGGGCTACTTCGACGGGCAGGCCCATCCGGACGTGTCCCTGCTGACGCTCGGGGCCCGGCTCGGCTGCTCCGTGCTCGCCGTCGACCGCCCCGGTTACGGCCGGTCGGCGGCCCAGCTGCCCGCCGGGCTGCCGCTGGCCACGCAGTCCGTACTGCTGCGGGCGGCCCTCGACGACTTCACGGCCCGTCACCCGGCCGGCGCGGGACTGTTTCTGCTCGGCCACTCCTTCGGCGGAAAACTCGTCCTGCGGGCCGCCGCCGACGGACTCGGGGTACTCGGCCTGGACGTCTCCGGGTGCGGTCACCGCCCCGCCGTACCGCTCACCCCTGCGCGGGCGCACCACGGGGCCCCGGCATGGACCCGGTACTGGGGGCCGCTCGGCCTCTACCCCCCGGGCACGTTCAGGGCGTGCGAGGCACTGACGGCGCCGGTGCCCTCCCAGGAGGCGGCCGAACTCCCGCACTGGCCCCGCTACTTCGACCGGATCGCGCCGCTCGTCAGAGTCCCGGTGCGGCTGACCTTCGCCGAGCACGAGCGCTGGTGGCGGCACGGCGCGCAGGACCTGACCGACCTGGCGGCCCGGTTCACCGGCTCCCCCCGCGTCCTGGTGGAGCGGCAGCCGGCCGCGGGCCACAACATCAGCCTGGGCTGGGCGGCCCGCCCCTACCACCTGCGCGCCCTGGCCTTCCTGGAGGACTGCGTGACCGGTTCCGCACCGCGCTGACTGCCGTACCGCACACCGTCGTACCGCCCGCAGACACCCGAGCCCGCCCCACCGGAAGGGAACGCCATGTCCACCACCTCCGCCCCCGCCTCCACCTCCCTGACCGAGGAACTGCGGGAGCTGCGCGGCCAGGTGCGGCTGCTCACCGACCGCGCCGAACTGACCGCCCTGGCCGACCGCTACCTCGCCCACCTCGACCACGACCGGGACCGCGACGACTGGTTCGGCTCGGTGTTCACCGAGGACGCCCACCTGGTCTTCCCGATGGGCGAGTACCAGGGGAGCGCCGGACTCGCCCGGTTCCAGCAGCTGGCCCGCACCACCTTCGAGCGGACCCACCACCAGGGAACCAACTACGCCGTCGACATCGACGGTGACCGCGCCCTCATCCGGGCCCACCTCACGGCCGTCCACGTCGAACGGGCCGCGGAACCCGGTGCGCACTTCGACATCGGCGGCCACTACGAGGCCGAGGCCGTACGCACCCCGGACGGCTGGCGGCTGCGCCGCTTCGTCTTCGGCCTCGTCTGGCACGCGGGCAGTGGTCCGCTGACCAGGGCCGGCCACTGACCGCTCCACCCCACCGCCCCGGGGCACCGCCGGCGGTCCCCTCACCCGGGACCCCACCGGCCGCCACCCCGGCCGCTCCACCCCGGCCGGCCGCCACCGCGGCCGTGCCCGGCCGCTCTGCGAAAACCTGACGCGAGTTCACCAAAACCTGACACAGGACCGCCTTGAACGGGCCACCCGCAGCGAAGAGGCTTCAGGTGGGACCCGTCGGGTGCGTCCCGGTCCGCTCATCCGGTACTCAGGAGGAAGTTCGTCATGCCGTCAGACACCTCCCGGCTCCCCGCACCCGCCCGCATCCTGAACCTGCTCGCCGGCGGCTGGCTCGCCCAGGCCGTGAGCGCGGTCGCCGAGCTGGGCGTCGCCGACGCGCTGGCCGACGGCCCGCGCTCCGTCCACGACCTGGCCGCCGCCACCGGGACGCACGCGCCCAGCCTCCACCGGCTGCTGCGGACCGCTGCCGACGCCGGCCTCCTCGAAGAGCTCGACGACCAGGCCTTCGCCCTGACAGAGCTGGGGCAGGCGCTGCGCGAGGACAGCCCCGGCTCCCTGCGCAACTTCGCGATCTGGACCGGGCTGCCCGCCGAACGCCACGCCTGGACGGGGCTGGCCGACGCCGTGCGCACCGGCCGCACCGCCTTCCCCGACGTGCACGGCACGTCGGTCTGGGACTACCTCGGCGAGCACCCCGACATCCTCACCGTGTTCGACAAGGCCATGACCGAGGCGTCCCGGGGGATCATCGCCCCCGTCGTGGCGGCCTACGACTTCGGCGCCTTCCGTACCGTGGTCGACGTCGGCGGCGGCCGGGGCGCGCTCCTGGCCGCCGTCCTCGACGCCAACCCGGGGGTGAGCGGCACCCTCTACGACCGGCCCGAGGTCGTGTCCCAGGCCGAGGACACCCTGCGGGCCGCCGGAGTGCGCGACCGGGTACGGCTGGTCGGCGGCGACTTCTTCGACACGGTGCCCGGCGGCGGCGACGCCTACGTCCTGTCCAACATCATCCACGACTGGGACGACGAACTCTCCCGGCGCATCCTGCGCAACTGCCGTACCGCGCTCGGCGACGACGGCCGGGTGCTGCTGGTCGAGGCCGTCCTGCTGGAACGGCCCCGTCCGACCCCCACGGTCTCCCTGATGGACCTCGACATGCTGCTCGTCGCCGGCGGGAAGCAGCGCACCGCGGGCGAGTTCGAGGTCCTGCTGGAGAAGTCGGGCCTGCGGCTGACGCGGATCGTCCCCGGCGGCCACTGCAGCGTGGTGGAGGCCGTACCGGCGTAGCACACGCGCACCGGCGGCCGGCGCACGCTCCCGGCCGCTGACCCGGCACCACGTCCCTGACCCGTCCAGCGAAAGAGGTACGCACCAGCCATGCCAGAACGGCTCGCACGCAAACTGTGGTTCGGATACGGCCCCGGCTCGACCCTCGCCGAGGCCGACGAGATCGTGCGCGGGGTGGAGCACGCCGACCGCGCCGGACTCGACTTCTTCGCCGTGTCCGACCACCCCTACTACGGCAGCCGGCTGGAAGCGTACGCCGCCCTGGGACTGCTCCTCGGCCGCACCCGCGCCATCACGGGTGTCGTCACCGTCACCAATCTGCCGACCCGGCCGGTACCCCTGCTGGCGCGCACGCTCAGCACGCTCTCCGCGCTCGCCCAGGGCCGTGTCGTCCTCGGCATCGGAGCCGGCGGTTACTGGGACGACATCGTGAGGTTCGGTGTGCCCCGGCTGGAACCGGCCGCCGCCGTGCGCGCCCTGGAGGAGGCCATCGGCCTGGTCAGGTCGCTGTCCGGCGGCGGCGCGCCCGTCACCGTCGAGGGCGAGTTCACCCGGGTGGAGGCGCTCGACCCGGCCCCCGTGCCGGCTCCGCCGGTGTGGACCGGCTCGGTCGGGCCCAAGTCGCTGGCCGTCACCGGCCGCCGGGCCGACGGCTGGATACCCGGCAACGCGGCCGACTGGCACAGCCCCCGCTACCAGGCCTCGCGGCGGATCGTCGAGGAGGCCGCCGTCGCCGCCGGCCGTGACCCGGCGGACATCGCCACCGTCTTCAACCTGCCGGTCCGCATCACCGACCGGCCCGTCGACGCGCCACGGGACGAGAGCGGACGGTGGACCGGCGGCTCCGTCCAGCAGTGGATCGACGAACTGACCGAAGCGGTGCTGGAGCACGGGGCCTCCGGTTTCGTGTTCTTCGCGGCGGGCGATCCCTCCCGCGCGAAGGGCCTGGAACGCTGGACGCAGGAGATCGTCCCGGCCGTACGCGAAGCCGTGGCCAAGGAACGGGGCTGACACACCCCTTACCGGACGGTCCATCCCGCCGCATCACCCGCCTCCCCGGCCGCCGCGCCCTCCTCGGGCGGCCACCGCGCCGTCCCGCCCGCACCAGCCCCCACGTCAGTCCCCACGTCACTCCCTCGACGTCCCCGCGTGAGCGCCATGTGACAGCCCCACGCGAGTCCCCCCACATGCGAGTCCCTGCACCGCGTGCGCCGCGGCACCGCTCGACCCGGGCGGCGCCGCAGGCGTGCGCCGCACGTCAGTACGTCCCAGAAAGGGCCTTGGATGTCCAGAAGCCGAACCGGTCCGAGCCACTTCGACCGGCTGCCCCTCCGCCCGGCGGCACTCGCGCTGCTCGCGCTGGCGCTCACCGCCACCGCCTGTTCCGGGGACGGCTCCGGCACCTCGGCCGGCGGGGCGGCCGGCGCACCGCGCGACGGCGGCACCCTGGTGGTCGGCGCGGAGGCCGACCCCGCCTGCCTCGACCCGCAGCAGACCGGGCAACTGGCCGCCGTGGACATCACCCGCTCCATGGTCGACACCCTCACCGACCAGGACCCCAGGACCGGCAGGATCGTGCCGTGGCTCGCCAAGTCCTGGAAGCGGAGCACCGACGGCCGCGACTTCACCTTCGTCCTGCGCGACGGCGCCACCTTCAGCGACGGCGCGCCCGTCGACGCCAAGGCCGTGAAGCTCACCTTCGACAACCTGATCAAACAGCCCGCCAACGGCGCCCCCGCCTACCTACGCGGCTACCAGGGCACCACCGTCAGGGACGCGCACACCTTCACCGTCCGGTTCGACGCGCCCAACGCGCAGTTCCTGCAAGCCAGCTCGGGCGTCGGTCTGGGCATCCTGTCACCGGCCACCTTCGAGAAGTCCAACGCCCAGCGCTGCCGCGGCCAGTTCCACGGCTCCGGCCCGTACGTACTGGACCACTACACCGCCAACCAGGAAGTCGTCCTCAAACGGCGCAAGGACTACGCCTGGCCGTCCTCGCTGGACGACAACCGGGGCGCGGGCCACCTCGAGGAGGTGAAGTTCACCTTCGTCTCCGAGGCGGGCGCCCGCACCAGCGCCCTCAGCTCCGGACAGGTCCAGGTCGCCAAGAGCGTCCAGCCCACCGACCAGGCGCAGTTCCAGGGCAACGGCTTCCACCTGCTGTCCAAGCCCGCCCCCGGACTGGTGCCCCCGCTCTCCCTGAACCACGTCGGCGCCCTCGCCGACGAGAAGGTGCGCAAGGCGCTGCTGGTGGGCATCGACCGCGAGCAGCTCGTCGACACCGTCTTCAACTCCTCGTACAAACCCGCCACCAGCATCCTGGCCTCCACCACCCCCTACTACACCGACGACAGCGACAAGCTGGGCTACGACCCGGACGGCGCCGCGCGGTTGCTGGACGAGGCGGGATGGAAGAAGGGCGAGGGCGGCATCCGGGCCAGGAACGGCAAGCGGCTCACCCTGACCTGGCTGATCCCCGCCCCGATGCCGCCGGTGGACGAGTACGTCCAGCAGCAGCTGCGCAAGCTGGGCGTGGAGGTCAGGCTCAAGGCCGTCCAGCCCGCCGCCTACGTCGAGCAGCAGCAGAAGGGGCAGTTCGACATCACCGCGGTCGCCGTGACCCGGGCCGACCCCGACGTGCTGCGCAACATCTTCTACTCCAAGGGCTCCAACCTCTGGCACCTGCCGGCGAGCCGGCTCGACACCTACCTGGAGCAGCAGGCGTCCGCGACCGACGACAAGGCCCGCCGCGAGGCCGTCACCAGGGCCACCGACTGGATCCTCGACCACGCGGACACCGTCCCGCTGTACGAGGGCTCCCTGGTGCACGGCGTGTCCGACCAGGTGCACGGGCTGACCCTGGACGCGTCGACCCGGCTGAACCTCCACGACGCGTGGCTCGGGTGATGCCGGTGCGAGCCCCACACAAGGCCGGCACCGGACCGGGCGGTGCGCCATGACCCCCGCGCGGTACCTGGCGGGACGTGTGCTGCGCGCGGTGTTCGTCGTCTGGGCGGCGTTCACCCTCGCCTTCGCCGCCCTGCGGCTGCTGCCGGGCGACCCCGTCGCGCTCATGCTGAGCGGACGCGGCGGGTTCGACACCCTCAGCCCGCGGGACATCGCCCGGGCCAAGGCCGAACTCGGCCTGGACCGGCCGCTTCCGGTGCAGTACGGCCACGCTCTCCTGGACGCCCTCCACGGTGACCTCGGCGCGTCGCTGCAGACCGGGCAGCCCGTCACCCGCATGATCGCCGACGCGTTGCCGTCCACGCTGGCACTCGGCGGCACCGCCCTGGCGCTCGCGTTGACGGCCGGGTCCGCGCTGGCGGTCTCCGCCCACCTCGCCGTCTCCCCGGCGGTACGGCAACTGCTGCGCTCCCTCCCCGCGTTCGCCGTCTCGCTGCCGTCGTTCGCGGTCGGACTGCTGCTGATCCAGCTGCTGTCGGTCAGATGGCACCTCTTCCCGTCGCTGGGCGGCACCGGGGTGGCCGGACTCGTCCTGCCCGCCTGCACCCTGGCCATCCCGGGGGCGGCGCTGGTGGCCCAGGTGCTCGGCAAGAGCCTGCACACCGTCCTGCGGGAGCCGTACGCCGACACGGTCCGCGCCACCGGCGCGGGCCGGGCCCGGCTGCTCCTCGGGCACGGGCTGCGCAACGCGGCCATCCCGGCGGTGACAGTCGTCGGCCTCCTGGTGGGCTACCTCATCGGCGGTGCGGTCGTGGTGGAGACCGTCTTCTCCCGGCCCGGCATGGGCCGGATCACCCAGGCCGCCGTCGCCACCCAGGACCTGCCCGTCGTCCAGGGGGTGGTCGTCCTCGCGTCGTTCGTCTTCGCCGTGGTGAACCTCGGCGTCGACCTGCTGTACCCGGTCCTGGACCCGCGGATCAGGGCGACCGGCCGGCTGGTGACGTCATGAGCGGCCACGGTACGGCCCCCGGCGCCGTGGCCGACCGGACCCCGGCCGATGACGCGCCGGTGTCGTCCGGTTTCGGTGCCGTGGCCGGCCGCCGCCTGCGGGGCGTGCGCGGCGCCACGCTCCGGCACGTGCCGCGCTCGCCCGGCGCGGTCCTGTCCGTCCTGGTGCTCCTGCTGGTGCTGGGCTGGGCGGTCGCCCCCGAGTGGTTCACCGGCCAGAGCCCCACCGCCGGGACACCGGCCGAGCGGTTCCGGCCGCCGAGCGGCGCACATCTCTTCGGCACCGACCAGCTCGGCCGGGACGTGTACGCCCGGGTGGTGCACGGGGCGTCCCTGTCGCTGCGGGCGACGGTCGTCGCCATCGCCGTGGCCCTGGTCGTCGGCATCCTGCTGGGCCTGGCCGCCGGATCCTTCGGCCGGTGGGCGGACGCGGTGATCATGCGGCTGGTCGAGGTGATGCTCTCGGTGCCGCCGGTCCTGCTCTCGCTGACCATCGTCGCCGCCATCGGTTTCGGCACCGTCCAGGTGGCCGTCGCCGTCGGTGTCACGAGCGTCGCCGCGTTCGCCCGCGTGATGCGGGCCGAGGTGCTGCGGGTGCGCACGGCCGGCTATGTCGAGGCCACGATGCTGCTCGGCTCCCGCTGGTGGCGCGTGCTGTTCCGCTACGTCCTGCCCGCCGCCGTCGGCCCCGTACTGGCCCTCGCCGCGCTGGACTTCGGGCTGGTCGTGCTGGCCATCGCCAGCCTCAGCTTCCTCGGCTACGGGGAGCCGCCGCCCGCCCCGGAGTGGGGCGCCCTGGTCGCCGACGGCCGCAACTACCTCGCCACGGCGTGGTGGCTGACGACGCTGCCCAGCCTGGTCGTGACCGCCGTGGTCCTCGCCGCGAACCGGCTGTCGAGGATCCTGGAGACCCGAGGAGAACGCCCATGACCTCCGCACCGGCCGGGACGACCCGTCCCGAGGCCGTGTCGCAGGACACCCCGGTGCTGCGGATCACGGACCTGCGGGTCGGCTACCGTACGGCGGCCGGGACCCGGACCGCCGTCGACGGCCTCGACCTGACGGCGGCGCCGGGCCGGATCACGGCCGTCGTCGGCGAGTCCGGTTCCGGCAAGAGCACCACCGCGCACGCCGTGATCGGCCTGCTGCCCCCGGGAGGCCGGGTGGAGCACGGTTCCGTCCGCCTGGAGGGCGAGGAACTGACCGGGCTGAGCGAGCGGGCGTGGCGGGACGTACGCGGCCGGCGCATCGGCTTCGTGCCCCAGGACCCCGGCGTGTCGCTGGACCCGGTGAAGCCGGTCGGCCGGCAGGTCGCCGAAGTGCTGCGCGTCCATCACCTGGCCACCGGGCGGGGCGCCGCGCAACGGGCCGTCGACCTCCTCGCCGCGGCGGGACTGCCCGACCCCGCCCGGCGGTCCCGCCAGTACCCGCACGAACTGTCCGGCGGCATGCGCCAGCGCGTGCTGATCGCGATGGCGACCGCGGCCCGGCCCCGGCTGCTCGTCGCGGACGAACCGACCTCCGCCCTGGACGTGACGGTGCAGCGGCAGATCCTCGACCACCTGGAGGCACTCGCCGCGGACACCGGTACCGCCGTGCTGCTGATCACCCACGACCTGGGTGTGGTGGCCGACCGGGCCCAGCACGTCGTGGTGATGTCCCGGGCGAGGGTCGTGGAGGCCGGACCGACCCGGGAGGTGCTCGCCGACCCACGGCACCCGTACACGCGCCGGCTGCTCGCCGACGTCCCCCGTCTCACCCCCCGCGCCCGCCCGGCCACCCCGCCGGCGCCACCCGCCGAGGCGACGTCCCTGCCCCGGCCGTCACCGGGACCGGCCCCCGGGTCCCGGCCGGCCCCCCTGTCCGGATCGGCACCACCGGTCCCCGGACCCGGCCCGGCGTCCGCGGCCGGCCCGTCCGGCGACGCGCCGGACCCCGGCGTGCTGCTGCGGGTGCGCGGTCTCACCCTCTCCTTCCCGTTGCGCGGCCCCGGCCCCCGGCGCCGGCACCTCGCCGTCGACGGAGTCGGCTTCGACATCCCGCGCGGCCGCACCCTCGGCCTGGTCGGGGAGTCCGGCTCCGGCAAGTCCACCACCGCCCGCCTGGTGCTCGGCCTGGAACGGCCCGAGGCAGGCACCGTGGAGCTGGACGGCGTCGACGTCACCGCGGTACGCGGCGCGGCCCGGCGCCGCCTGCACCGCCGCGTCCAGCTCGTCCACCAGAACCCGTACGCCTCCCTCAACCCCCGCTTCACCGTCGAGGAACTGCTCACCGAGCCGCTGCGCAACCACCGCGTCGGCGACCGCGCGCAACGCGCCGCGACCGTACGGCGGCTGCTGGACGACGTGGCGCTGCCGGCGGACGTACTGCGGCGCAGGGCCGCGGAGCTCTCCGGCGGACAGCGCCAGCGGGTGGCCATCGCCCGCGCCCTCGCCCTCGGCCCGGACCTGCTGGTCTGCGACGAACCGGTCTCCGCGCTCGACGTGACCGTGCAGGCGAGGATCCTGGAACTCCTGCTCGGACTCCAGGAACGCCACGGGATGGCCTATCTGTTCATCTCCCACGACCTGGCCGTCGTCGGACAGGTCAGCGACCGCGTCGCGGTCCTGCGCGCAGGACACGTCGTCGAGGAAGGCGCCACCGACCAGGTCCTGCGCACACCCCGGCACCCCTACACCCGCGAACTGCTGGCCGCCGTACCCGGACGGCGGAACCCGCACACTCCGCACGATCCGGACACCCCGGACGTCCCGGAGGAGGAGCCGGGGGAGACGCCGGGGGAAGCCGCCGCCCGCACCCCGCACCGCCACGACCGTCCCACGGAGGACACCCCATGGAGCTAGGCCTCATCACCTTCGGCAGCCTGCTGCCCGACCCGGTCACCGGGACCGTCCTCACCCAGCGGGAACGGCTGCGGGACGTCGTCCGGGCGGCGGCCGAGGCGGAGCGGTTCGGCTTCTCCTGGTACACCCTCGGAGAGCACCACTTCGGGGAGCGGGACGTCATCCCCTCCCCGGCGCTGGTCCTGGCCGCGATCGCCGAACACACCTCCACCATCCGGCTGGCCACCGGCACCACCCTGGTCGCCAACCGCGACCCGGTACTCGTCGCGGAGGACTACGCGCTGCTGGACCTGCTGTCCGACGGGCGTCTCGAGATGGTCGTCGGCGGTTCCTTCTTCCCCGAGCCGTACGCCGTCTTCGGCCAGGCACCCGAGTCCAAGGCGGCCCGCAAACGCGAGAACACCGAACTGCTGCTGCGGCTGTGGACCGAGGAGCGGGTGACCTGGCAGGGGCGGTTCCGTCCGCCCCTGGACAACGTGCTGGTACAGCCGCGCCCCCTGCAGCCCCGGCCGCCGTTCTGGATCAGCGGGGGAGTGGGCTCGGAGTCGGTCGGGCTGGCCGTCGACCACGGGCTGCCCCTGGTGGTCGGCACGACGGCGCGCCGCCCCGACGTCTTCGTCCCGGTGTTCGACTCCTACCGCGCGCTCTGGAAGGAGCGGCGGACCGGGCCCACGGGCCGGCTGGGCGCCGCCAGCCACGTGTTCGTCGCCGAGACCTCGCAGGAGGCCCGCGCCCGCTGGGCCCCCTACATCGAGACGTATCTGACGGTGAGGAAACCCGGCGACGTCGGTCCCCCGGCCCCGCCGGACTTCGACACCTACGTCGGCCCCGACGGCCCCGCGATCTGCGGCAGCCCCGCCGAAGTGGTCGACCGGCTCGGGCGGTTGCAGGAGCTGTGGGGTCACGACCTGCACCTGCTCGCCATCGACGTCGGCGGCCTGCCGTACGCCGACGTCCAGGCGGCGACGGAACTCGTCGCCTCCGAGGTACTGCCCCAGGTGCGCACCCTGGGCCGGGACGACAGGGTGGCGGCCGGTGCTTGACGACGACGTCCGTGAACTCGCCCTGGCCCGGACCCTCGGCGTCTTCACCACGCTGATGCCGGACGGCGGACCGCAGACGAGCCTCGTGTGGCCGCACGCCGACCGCCGGCACATCCTCGTCGGCACCAACACCGCGCGGCAGAAGTACCGCAACGTGCTCGCCGACCCCCGCGTCAACATCCTGCTGCTCGACTCGGAGAACAGCCGCCGGTACATCGAGGTCCGGGCCCGGGTGGTGGACATCGAACCCGGCGAGGCCGCGCTGCGGCTGGCCCGCACCACCTTCGGCAAGTGGACGGGCAGCGACCGGGTGCGGCAGGCCGAGGGCGAACGGGTGCTGCTCCGGCTGGAACCCGACCGCGTCCACCGCAAGGAATGACCCCGGCCGCCCCGGACACGCACCGCGCCCCACCCGCCGACGGCTCCGCCACCGCCCTGATCCGAGAGGAAGCCCCCACATGACCGTTTCCCCCGCACCGCCCCCCGCACCGCCGTCCGCCGTCGTCGACGCCGGCTGGGTGCGGGAGCACCGCGGGCGGATCGTCCTGGCCGACGTCCGCTGGTACCTGGACGGCCGCGACGGACGCGAGGCCCACCTCGCGGGGCATCTGCCCGGCGCCGTGTGGGTCGACGTGGACACCGTGCTCTCCGCGCCGCCCAGCGAGTCGGGGGGACGCCATCCGCTGCCCGACGAGCGGGAGTTCGCCCGAGCGCTGGGCGCGCTGGGCATCGGCGACGACACGACGGTGGTCGCCTACGACGACAACGGCGGCGCCTACGCGGCACGGCTGGTCTGGCTGCTGCGCCGCACCGGAGGCGGGGCCGCCCTGCTGGACGGCGGTCTCCAGGCCTGGGACGGGGACCTGGAGACCGGGCCGGTCGCCCCCGCGCCGGCGAGCCGCACCCCGGTGGCCTGGCCCAAGGAACTCCTCCGGTCGGCCGACGAGGTCGAGGCGGCGCTCGCCGCGGGCACCGCCGTCGTCCTGGACGCCCGCGCCCCCGACCGGTACTCGGGCGCCACCGTGCTGCCCAGCGACGTGCGCTCCGGACACGTCCCCGGGGCCCGCAGCGCCCCCTGGGCCGCCAACCTCACCGACGAGGGCCGCTTCGCCCCGGCCGCGCGGCTGGCCGCGCACTACGCGGCCCTCGGCGTCACCCCTGGCACCGACGTCGTCGTGTACTGCGGCAGCGGCGTCACCGCCTGCCACGACCTGCTGGCGCTGGAACTGGCCGGCGTGCCCACCGCGGCCCTCTACCCAGGCTCGTGGTCCGCCTGGTCGGCGGACACCTCGCGCGCCGTGGCGACGGGCGAGGCGCCGCGGTAGCCGGCCGGTTCACCAGCCGGTGCCGAGCCGGGCCATCGGCTCGATCAGCTCCCGCTCCTCGTAGGCCAGATGGGACAGCAGCGCGTCGGTGAGGAGGTCCACCGCCGCGCGCAGTCCCCCCGGACGGACCGCCGCACCCGGCCCGCCCCCGATCCGGGCGACCAGCTCACGGTCGATGCGCTCGATCACCCCGTGGATGGCGTGGTGCTCCTCGGTCAGCCGGTCGAGCACCGGCGCGAGCCGAGGGTCTCCCCGCCGCAGGTGCGGGAAGAGATCCTCATCCTCCCGGGTGTGGTGCACGGTCGTGATCCGGCAGTACGAGGCGCAGTAGGCGCCCAGCGTCCAGGAGTTCTGCCGCAGGCTCAGTTCCTGGAGCCCCGACCGGGCGTCGCCGGGGTCCAGGGTCTCCGCCAGCACCTCGTCGACGATCTCACGCAGCCGCGCCAGGTCCGCGCGCAACTGGTCGTGGGCGGCGACCAGGTTCCCGGCCGGGGCCTGCCGGGCGCGCGAGTAGCGCCGCTGTGGATCCGGGGCGGGGCCGGTGGGCCGGTGCTCCTCGTCCCACAGTCGCTCGTCGCTCAGCCACTCGGCGGGCGCGGGCGTGGGTTCGACGAAGAGGGAGCCTCCGGCCGCCGCGCCGCCCGCCGCGGCCGGACGCTGCTGAGGGCGCGGGGTGACGGCCGGCCCGGAGGCGGCGGGCGCGCCGGACCCGACGGACGCGACGGACCGCGCGACGGACGCCACGGACCGTGTGGCGGCCCCGGCGGGCCGCTCGCGTGCCGCGGCGACCAGTGCGCGGGTGGCCGGGGCGACCTCCTCGCCGAAGACCCGCAGCAGCTCCGGGTGGTGCGCGGGCAGCAGATAGGCGCTGGTGCCCACGTCGACGGTGAGCGCGGCCAGCTGCTCGGGCCAGTCGCGCGGACCGCCCCGGGGGAAGCCGCCCGCCGCTCCGGGCGAGAGGTTGTACAGCCGTCGTACGGCCGACGGCTCCCGCCCCGCGGCCGCGGCCCCCTCGTCGACGAGCCGCTGGCCCGCGGCGAGGCGGGCCGGCGGCACGTGCGGCACGCTGGGCAGCCAGCCGTCCGCCAGCTCGCCCGTCAGCCGCAGCATCCGGGGGCCCACCGCGCCGATCCACACGGAGATGGCGTGGGCGGGCGCCGGCCCGGCGGCGGCCCCGTCGAGCGCGTAGTGCTTGCCGTCGCTGCGTACCCGCCCACGGCCCGACCACAGGGCGCGCAGCACCCCGACGGCCTCCCGGGTGGCGGCCAGGGCCTCACCCGGAGTGCGCCGAGGACCGCCCTCGGCGGCGATGTCGTCCCAGTACGCCCCCGCGCCCAGCCCGAGTTCGACCCGGCCGCCGCTGAGCAGGTCCAGGCTCGCGGCGGCGCGGGCCAGGGCGGCGGGGGGCCGCAGGGGGAGGTTGGCGACATTGGGGAGGACCCGGACGCGGGAGGTGACGGCGGCCATGCTCGCCAGCACCGTCCACGCGTCCAGGAACTCCGGCCGGTAGGGGTGGTCCGGCACGCTCACCAGGTCCAGCCCGGCCCGCTCCGCCGACCGGGCCGACGCCACGGCGTCGTGCGGCTGTCCGGAGGAAGGCACCAGTACGGCGCCGAAGAGCAGGTCGTGCCCGTAGTCGGTCATGCGCGTGTCCCGTCCTCAGCTCGCGGCGGGGCCGCTGGTCTCGGGCCGGGGCCCCGGCGCGGCCGCCTTCGCCGGGGTGCGCCACAGTGTGCCCGGCCCGGAGAGCGCGGCCAGCGTGGCCACACCCAGGGCGATCGCGGACATCACGAAGGCGGTGGTGTAGCCGGACTCCGCGGGCAGGCCGCTGCCGGCGAGGGTGTGGGAGGCCACCAGCGAGGCGGACACCTGCGCGCCCAGCGATCCGCCGATGGTGCGCATGATCGTGTTGATGCCGGTCGCCTCGCCGGTCTGCCGGGGGTCGACCGCGGCGACGACGAGGTTGGCGAGCGCCGCGAAGGCGAAGCCCACGCCGATGCCCAGGATGCCCGAACCGACGTACAGCGCCCACTCGGTGTCATGGGCCCCGGCGTACACGGCGAAGCCGACGACGCCGATCAGGCAGGCGAGGACGAGGGGCAGCTTGAAGCCGACGGCGGCACCGATCCGGCCCGCGAGCGGACTGGCGACCAGCATGGTGGCCGCCATGGGCACCATGAACAGTCCGGCTCCGGTGACCGAGGCGCCGAACCCGTAGCCGGCCTGCGGAGGGGTCTGGGCCAGCAGCGGCACCAGGGTGAACGCGCCGTACATCCCGAAACCGATGATGAGCGCGGTGACATGGGAGGCGGCGACCGCCGGACGGCGCAGCAACTCCATGTCGATGAGCGGTTCGGACAGGCGCCGCTCCACCAGGGCGAACACCGTCAGGAGCAGCACCGCCGCCACGAACAGACCGATCACACCCGCGGACGCCCAGCCCCAGGACTTGCCCTCGCTGATGGCGAGCAGCAGGGCGACGACACCCGCGCTGAGCAGGACGACACCGGTCCAGTCGATCCGGCCGGGGGAGCGGACGGGCGACTCCTCGACGAAGGTGACGACGGCGAGGACGCCCAGGACGATCACGACGAGGCCCAGCCAGAAGATCCAGTGCCAGTCCAGGGCGTCGACGATCGGGCCGGGAATGACGAGCCCGACGCCGAATCCGATCCCGAACGTCGAGCTGATGAGCCCGATGGCCACGGGCACGCGTTCGCGCGGGAACTGGTCGCGGACGATGCCGAACGCGAGGGGGAACGCGGCGGAGCCGACCCCCTGCACGGCGCGGGCGGCGATGAGCAGCCCGATCGAGTCCGACAGGGCAGCCAGCAGCGTCCCGACGGCGAACACGGTGAGGCTGGCGACGAGCACGCGCCGCTTGCCGAACATGTCGCCGACCCGGCCGAGCAGCGCGGTGGCCACCGAGGCCGTGAGGAGGAAGGCGCTGAGCACCCAGGAGACCACGGTGGTGCTCACGTCGAACTCCCGTCGCAGGTCCGGGAGTGCGGGCACGACCATCGTCTGCATCAGGGAGAAGGAGAGCACGGCGATCAGCAGGGCGGTGAACGGGGCCGCGACGCCCCGCCGCGCCTCCGCGGCCGGCGGGTGGGCCGGGGTGGTCGTCGGATCGGTCATGGAAAGGTCCTCCGCTCTGATCGGCGGGTGCGTGGGCGCGGGCGGCACCACACGCCGAGCACCGGCACTCGCGAAATCGTGTCGTGTCGTAATGATTACATCGCGACATGCTTACGTCCAGTCGCTTTCCGTGGTTATGCTGCGCTCCATGAACGACGCCTCGGACTGCGGAGGGCAGACCCCCCGGCCGGACACGGAGATCCGCCCGCCGAGCCTGCTCGCGCTGCCCTCCTACCTGGTCAGCCATGTCGCCCGGCTCGGCCACGACGTACTGATCGCCGCGGTCGCGGAGCACGGCCTGAGGCTCCCCCACTTCGCCGCGCTCACGGCGCTCGCCGACTTCGGCCCGCTCCCGCAGCACGTCCTCGCCGACCGGCTCGCCCTCAACCGCAGCCACCTGGTCGGCTACCTCGACACCCTGGAGCAGCGGGACCTGGTCCGGCGCACCCGCGACCCCGCCGACCGCCGGCGCCAGGTCGTCGAACTCACCCCCGGGGGCGAGGACCTGCAGCGCCGGCTGCTGGTCGTGGCCGAACGCTCCCAGGAGGCCTTCCTGCACGACCTGTCCCCGGCCGAGCGCGCCACCCTGATCGCCCTGCTGCGCAAGGTCCTGGTCACCGAGGACCACAGCGCGCGGACAGGAGGCTGAACCCGCCTGCCGCACGCCGCCCGCCCCTCGGGGGGCGTGCCGTCCACCCCTCCCGGGAACCGGATCGATCGCGACACGTTCCCGCAGCACGGCCTTCACGCGAGTCCGCCAGAATCGGGGGCGACTCCCCGTCCTGAACGAGAGGTCGTCGACCGATGGGCAATGGAACGCACTCCCTCGCCGGCAAAGTGGCCGTGGTCACCGGCGGGGCGGGAGGGATCGGCGTCGCCACCGTGGAGGCGCTCGCCACGGCCGGTGCCGACGTCGTACTCGCCGATGTCGCCGAGGCGCCGACCCGGGCCGCAGCCGAGGAACTGGCCGCCAAGGGCCTGTCGGTGGTCGGGCACACCGTCGACATCGCCTCGGAGGACAGCGTCAAGCGCCTGGTCGACTTCGCCGTGGACACCTTCGGCGGCATCGACGTACTGGACAACAACGCGGCCCTGACATCGGCGATCCGGCAGGACCGGGACGTGGTGTCGATGTCCGTGGAGCTGTGGGACGAAGTCCTCGCCGTCAATCTGCGCGGCCCCATGCTGCTGTGCAAGCACACCGTGCCGGTGATGATCGAGCGCGGTGGCGGCTCCATCATCAACATCACCAGTGGCCAGGGCCTGTCCGGGGACCGCGTGATGGTCGCCTACGGCAGCTCCAAGGGCGGACTGGTCGCGCTGACCCGCTTCGTGGCCGCCGCGTACGGCACGGACGGCATACGCTGCAACGCCGTCGCGCCCGGACTGGTCCGCACCCCGGCGCTGGAGGCGGACATGCCCGTGCCGGTGCAGCGGATGTTCCAGAGCGCGAACCTCATCCCGCGGCTGGGCACCCCGGACGACGTGGCCCACCTGGTGACCTTCCTGGCCTCGCCCGCCGCCTCCTTCATCACCGGGCAGGTGCTGTCCGTGGACGGCGGCTTCCTCTCCCACCTGCCCACGCTCTCGCCGCTGCCGCCGCGCTGAGGACGCGGCCCGGTGCGAGCGGCCCCCGCAGCGGGGCCGCTCGGCGAGGGGTTCCGCCGGGCGGGCCCGCTCACCCCACCCACGGTGCGATGCCCGCCTCGATCGACGGTCCGTCCGCCGCTCCGGCCCAGGCGTAGTAGCCGTCCGGCCGCACCAGGACCGCCTCCCGGGCGGCGTCGACGCCGTCCGCACGGCGGGCGAGGACCAGCCGCCCCCGCCGGCCGGCGGTGTCGGGCCCGGCCGGGGCGCCGGACTCCCCGTCAGGCGGCAGGACCAGGACGAACCGCCCTTCCCGCAGCGCCTCGTAGAGCCGGCCGCCCTCCAGCTCCAGGTCCGGCGCCCGTCTGCCCACCAGCGGGTGCGCCCCGCGCGCGGCCGGGTAGGAGTGGCCGATTCCGGTGATCTCCCCGACCGCCTGCCGCGTCACCGGCCGCACATGGGTGACCACCAGCTTCCGTACCGTGCGCAGCGCGATCTCCAGCGGATTGTGCGCCATGGCCAGCCGAAGGTTGAGGCCACTGCTGCGCAGCACCGCCCGGCCGATCGGGTGGCGCTCACTGTGGTAGGTGTCCAGCAGCGCGTCGGAGGCCCAGCCACCGAGCACCGCCGCCAGCTTCCAGCCGAGGTTCACGGCGTCCTGGAGGCCGGTGTTCATCCCCTGCCCCCCGGCCGGCGAGTGCTGGTGGGCGGAGTCGCCGGCCAGCAGCACGCGGCCCACCCGGTACCGGGGCACCTGGCGCTCGTCGCTGTGGAAGCGCGAGATCCAGCGCGGGTCGTGCATGCCGAAGTCGGAGCCGAAGGCACGCTCGATCAGGGAGCGCAGCTCCTCGAACGCGACCGGGGAGTCGTCGGGTTCCCCCCGGTGGGCCCGGTCCCAGCCGCCGACGCGCCAGTAGCCGTCGCCGAACGGGGCGATGAAGCCGAAGGCGTCGCCCGTACCGTGCACCTGCACCACCAGGCTGGGCCGCTCGGTGAACTTGACGTCGGCGAGTGCCACCGACCGGATCACCACCTTGCCGGGGAAGGGGAGCCCGAGGGCCTGGCGCACCGCGCTGCGCGTTCCGTCCGCGCCGACCAGATAGCGGGCCCGCAGAGCCGTCCCGCCCGCCGCGTCGCGCACCCGCACGGTGACACCCCCGTCGTCCTGGGAGAGACCGAGGACCTCGGTCCCGTAGCGGATGACCGCACCGTTCTCCAGGGCCCGGCGCAGCAGCAGCTTCTCCACCTCGTACTGCGGAGTGACCAGCAGGAAGGGGAAACGGGAGGGCAGCGCGCCGATGTCGAACGGTATCGCTCCGAACAGCCGCAGCTCGCGGATGACCTGCCCGGTGGCGACGAGTTCGTCGGCGAGACCGCGGGCGTCGAGGAGTTCCAGGGTACGGGCGTGGACACCGAAGGCCCGGGTCAGGTTGCTGATGCCTTCCGGGCGCTTCTCGACCACCACCACGTCCACGCCGGCCGCGGCCAGGTCTCCGGCGAGGAGGAGACCGGTGGGACCGGCCCCGGCCACCACGACCGAGTGCGGGCCGGGAGGCGTCGTCCCGGGGCCGTCGACGGCGGAGGACTGAGAGGTGTGCGACATCCGCAACTCGCTTCCTGTGAGAGGGAATCGGGTTCCTGCCCTGGGCCGCCGGCGCCGGAGGAGCGGACGTACCGGCCTCCGGCCGTGTCCATCCTGCACCGCGCGTGTGAAGCCGGTACTGCGGCAGCGTGACGGACCGGTCGCCGCGCCGATCCCGTCGCGGCCGCACGGTGCGTTCGGCGCGGCCCGCGCATTCACCCCGCGGCCCGCGGAGGCTCTCCACGGCCGGCCGGCGACAAACCCGTGGGCACGTCAGAACGCCGCGCACAACCACAGATCGATGACCATGTAATGCACCTTCATGAACCCGCAACGATGTATTTACGACAGAAGTCTTTGAATGGACTACAAGCGACCGATAAATTTTCGAGCGCAGGTTCGACATCCACGCTGACCGGATGAGCCGGGGGAGGCCATGGGTCCATACTCATCAGCGGTGAAGCCGGAGAACCATCCGCCCATCGAGCGCGTCGCACGCGGACCGCAGACCGTGCTGGAGGACATGCCGGGGCCGGCACGGACGGTGCCCGCACCCGCGGCCGGCTGGCAGATCCTCCTGGTGGAGAGCGACTCCGCCGACGCCGAGTCCCTGGCGGCAGGACTGCGCAGACACGGACACGAGGTCACCCACGTGGCCCTCGGCGTCGCCGCCCTCGAAGCCCACGAGGACGCGGACCTGATCCTCCTCGACCTGGAGCTCCCGGATCTCGACGGACTGGAGGTGTGCAAGAGCATTCGCTCCGTCAGCTGTGTGCCGCTGCTCGTCGTCACCGGCCGCGGATCCGAACTCGACCGTGTGTTAGGGCTTCAGGCCGGCGCGGACGACTACCTCGTCAAGCCGTACGGATTCCGCGAACTGATGGCACGCATCGAGGCCGTCATGCGCCGCACCCGGTCCTCGCGCACCGTCGACCGGGAAATCACGCACGGCCCCCTGCACATCGACGTGAATGCGCGTCAGGTCAGCCTGGCCGGCCGTGGTGTGGGGCTGACCCGAAAGGAATTCGACCTCCTCTGCATTCTCGCCTCGCACCCCGACACCGTGATTCCCAGGAAACGGCTGTTGCAGCAGGTGTGGGGCGATTCCTGGTCCAGGAGAACCGTCGACACGCACGTCAGCAGCCTGCGCACCAAGCTCGGGGACAGCGACTGGATCATCACGGTCCGGGGCGTGGGCTTCAAACTGGGCACCGGCTGCTCCGTGTGACGTGCCGGCGCCCGGGGCCGCGGCGCACCACCCGGTTCGCCGCCGTCTTCTGCAACAGCCCGTAGGCGAGGACCGGCAGGAGCAGGTGGGGCTTGTCGGGCAGCGTGGTGGTGATCAGGACGGCACTCGCGCTGCTGTTGTTCATGCCGCAGGCCAGCGTGAGGGACGACGCCGCCGGGGCGTCCAGCTTCAGCAGGCGTGCGGCGCCGTGGCCGAGGGCGAAGGACAGCAGGCAGACCAGCGTGGCCACGGTCAACGCGGCGGCGAGCAGCAGCGGTCGCGGGCGTGCGAGAAAGGAACCGAGGGCGCCACTGGCATTGACGTAGGTCAGGAGGAGGGAGCCGGCCAGGGCGGTCGGCACGACGGCGCCGAGCACCCGGCCGAGCAGCGGCGCGGGCAGTGCCAGGCGGCACAGGACGCCGGCCGCGCAGGGCAGGACGACGCCGAGCAGGGCGAAACCGCCGTGGGCGTCCTCGATCCGGCCGAGCGTGGACCCGTAGCCGCCGCCGAGCAACGGCAGCAGGGCGCCGATGACCAGGGGGGTGGTGAGGGGGCTGAGGAGGGTGGAGGCGAGGACGAGTCCGACCATGGTCGGCTGGTCGCCGTCGCCCTTGCCGGTCCACACGGTGGCTCCGGCGGCGACGGGCATGGTCACGATCAGGATCATCGCGGTGACCAGGCCGCTGCCGCCGTCGGTGTCGGGGGTCCGGCGCAGCAGGAACGCGACGGCCGGGATGGCCAGCAACGGGATCGACAGGTGCAGGGCCAGCCCGGCCAGCAGGGCGACCGGGCGCCGCAGCAGGGTGCCCAGCGCGCTCAGGGGGACCTGGAGCCCGGCCGAGAGGAGCACCAGGGAGAGCAGGAACTGCGGGAGGGGTAACGGCAGGGCGCGTCCCCAGCCGAGCGGCAGCGCGTGGGTCCGGCGCAGCCACAGTCCGGGGCCCGGCAGGAGCAGTGCGGCGGCGTAGGCCAGGACGACCGCGCGGCCCAGCCGGTGCCGCAGCCAGCCCGTGGCCCGGTCGGCCGGTGAGGGGGCGGGAGTTCGGGTGTACAAGGCGACCCTCTTCCGTGTCACCGAAGAGTCAGGAGGTCAGCGGCGGGGCGGCTGGGCGGCGGGTGGCGGGCCACCGTGCCGAGGTCGCGGACTGCCGAAGAACAGGGCGATGGCAGCGGGGGCGGATATCGCCGCGTGGTCGCCGGGGAAGGACCAGTCGGGCCGGCTGGTGGCCGGGTGCGGGGAGCTGGTCATGGGGGCCTTCCGTACGGAGCGGGCGCACAGGGGCACCCGGAACCAGACGACTACAGCGCAGTAGACCGTCTACCGAACTGTAGACGAACGGCGGCCGGTGCGCGTCCCGAGCGGTGCACCCGTGCACCGGGCCCTGCCACGACGGCGTGCGCCTCGGCGGCGGCTCCGCCCGGCCGGCCGGAGCCGACGCCGGCGCGCAGCACGCCCGCCCGGTGCGCGCCGTCCGCCAGGTCGTCCAGCGCCGCGCGCGACCGCTGCGCGGCGGTGGAATGACCGTTGTCGGCACCGTGTTGCCCATGGGCATGAGCGAAGCAGTAGTGGCGAGCGCCTACGGCGGTCCTGAGGTCCTGTCAGTGATCGACGTGACCGTCCCGGAGCCCGGGCCCGGTCAGGTGCGCATAGCGGTCCGTGCCGTGGGTGTGAATCCCTTCGACTACAAGATGTACAGCGGCGCCTTCGGGGCCGATCCGGCGAAGCTGCCGCTGCCGCTGGGCAGCGAAGCGGCCGGGGTCGTCACCGCGGTCGGCGCCGACGCGACCGGCCCCGCGGGTCCCGTCCGGGTGGGCGACGAGGTGATCGTCTACCGCGCGCCCGGCGCGTACGCCGCGGAACTCCTCGTCCCGGCCTCGTCCGTGGTGCCGAAGCCGGCCGTCCTGTCCTGGGAGCAGGCCGGCGGACTCATGGTCGCCGGCGTGACCGCCGTACACGTCCTCGAAGCGGTCGGGCTCGCCAAGGGTGAGACGGTGCTGGTCCACGGGGCCGCGGGAGGGGTCGGGCTGGTGGTCGTCCAGCTGGCCGTGGCACGCGGCGCCACCGTCGTCGCGACGGCGAGCCCCGCCAAGCACGAACTCCTCAGGGAACTGGGCGCGGTCCCGGTCGCGTACGGGCCCGGCCTGGCGGACCGCGTACGCGCGGCGGCGCCGCGGGGGATCCAGGCGGCGGCCGACCTGGTGGGTACCGACGAGGCGGTGGACGTCTCCCTGGAACTCGTGAGCGACCGCTCCCGCGTCGCCACCATCGCGGCCTTCGAGCGCGGGGCCGAGGCCGGGATCAAACTCCTCGGCGGCGGGCCCGGCGCCGACCCCGGCACCGCCATCAGGCAGGCCGCCCGCCTCCAGCTCACCGAGGCCGCGGCGGCGGGTCGGCTGCGCATCCTGATCGCGTCCAGCCACCCGCTGCGTGAGGCTGCCGCCGCCCACCGCGAGAGCATGGCCGGCCGCACCACCGGCAAGATCGTCCTGCTGCCGTAACCCGTCCCCGCTCAAGGGGCCGCCTCAGCCGCCGCTCGCGCGCCGACCGGTTCCGGCTCACGCCGGATCAGCTCGGGGTCGGGGCGCTGAGGCGGCCGAGGCGCGCTCGTGCATCGCACGCGGCGGCGAGCGGGAAGGGCGGGCGCATGCCCGCGAGGCTGCGGGCCGGTGGGCAGGGCGCCGCGGGACAGGCCATTCGGGCCGTGTCCACACGCTCGCGTGCGGCGGTTTCCCTTACGGGCGGCACGGCCGCCGAGCATGGCTCCGGCCGGCACCGTCATGGCCGCTGAGCGCCCCCCGTGCCTTCCGTACCCGGCCCGCCGCGAACGACGCGGGGACGCCGGGCGGCGGCGTTCACTCGGCTCCGGTCCTCGCCGGGCTCGTCACGATCGCGTGCGCGACGACCTCGAAGAGGTGGTCCGCCCGTGGCGCGAGCGAGGGCTGATCACCGAGCCACGCGAGCGCCGCCACCAGCGCGAACAGATCGGCTCCGTCCACGTCGGTCCGCGCCGCGCCCGCGGCCTGGGCGCGTGCGAGGAGGCGCGCCCCGGCCGCGCGCAGGGTGACGCACGAAGCGTGGAGTGCGGATTCGGTGTCCTCGATGGCGGCCGCCATCAGCACGGTCACGCCACGGTACTCGGTTGTCCACGCGACGCAGTCCCGCAGCCACGAGACGAGCGCGTCCCGGGGCGAGTCGGACGCCTCGAGCGCCTCCGCCCTCGCCGTCAGCTCGTCGAAGCTCGTGCGCAGCAGGGCGTCGAGCAACGCCTCGCGCGTCGGGAAGTGCCGCAGCAGCGTCGCGAGTCCGACATCGGCCCTGCGCGCGATGTCGCGCAGTGACACGTCGGCACCATGCTCGGCGATGGCGGTGCCCGCTGTCGCGAGCAGGTGGTCGCGGTTCTTCCTGGCGTCGGCCCGCATGTGTCCCTCTTGACGATCCGGATCAGTGGTCCATATATTCGGATCAGTGGTCCGTTTATGTGGACCGCTGCTCCGGATAGCGTATCCCGCAGCGCGGGCAGGAGAAGACGATGCCGACACACACGATGAGGGCCGTCCGGCTCCATGAGCACGGTGGCCCCGAGGTGCTGCGTTTCGACGAGGTGCCGGTCCCCGTACCGGGACCGGGCGAGGTGCTGGTCCGCGTGCACGCGGCCGGCGTCAATCCGCCGGACTGGTACCTGCGCGACGGGCTGACCACGCTGCCCGGGGAGACGGAGCCGTCGGTGAGCCTGCCGGTGATTCCGGGAACGGACGTGTCGGGCGTCGTCGAGGCCGTCGCCGCGGACGTGGAGGGTTTCGCCGTGGGTGACGAGGTCTTCGGTCTCCTGCGCTTTCCCGGCTTCCACGGCAGCGCGTACGCCGAGTACGTGGCCGCTCCCGCGTCGGACCTCGCACGCAAGCCGGCCGGCATCGACCACGTGCACGCCGCCGGAGCGCCCATGGCCGGACTGACGGCGTGGCAGTTCCTGATCGAGCTGGGCCACGACCACCCCTCGCCCTTCCAGGACACACGGCACCGCCCGACGGCACTCGACGCCGGTACGACGGTGCTCGTCAACGGCGCGGCGGGCGGCGTGGGCCACTTCGCCCTGCAACTGGCGAAGTGGAAGGGCGCACGGGTCATCGCGGTGGCGTCGGGCGCGCATGAGACGTTCCTGGGCGAACTGGGCGCCGACCGGTTCGTCGACTACACCAAGGACCGTGCCGAGGAACTCGTGCGCGACGTCGATCTCGTCCTCGACGCCGTCGGCGGCCCCGGCAGCAAGCGTTTCTTGCGCACACTCAGGCGTGGCGGTGCCCAGTTCCCCGTGCTCCCCGGGGACTTCGACGAAGAGGAGACCGCGAAGCTGGGCGTCACGGTCTCCAGCACCCAGGTCCGCTCCAACGGCGCGCAGCTCGCCGAACTGGGGCGCCTGCTCGACGCGGGCACGGTCCGCGTCGCGATCGACAGCACGTACGCTCTGGCGGATGCGCGAGCGGCGCACGAACGCGCGGCCCGGGGGCACATCCAGGGCAAGATCGTGCTCACGGTCGCCCGGTAGCGAGGAGCCCGCGGCACAGGCAGTCCGGCGACCTGGCACCCGCCTGTCAGCCCCGGCGACGGAGCGACGGACGGGTGCGGGCGGCGGCCCGCACGAGGAGGGCACCGCGCTCCCGCCGCACCGGGCAGCCAGGGCCCGAGGCAGGATTCGGGCGGGCGGGGATGGCCACCAACCTGGCCCCCACCCCCGCCTGAACGGTCCCGGCACCGCGCGCGACGGCGAACAGCACGGCGACGGCGAACTGCGCCGCGACGGCGCACCGCCACCACACGGCGGCCGGCCGCTCACCCCCGGACTCCGCGAGCGCCGAACGGCTCAGCGCAGAGCACGGCCCCGCCGAAAGGCCGGCCGTGTGCGACGGGCTCGGAGGCCGGACGGCCCGCCGGGTCCGTGTCGGAACCGCGGCGAAGGGGGCCGGGCCCGGGGCCGTGTGGGAGAGGTGGTCCGGGCCTGGGAGACTGGCGGGTATGGATATCGCTCGCAGGAACAACGTCGCCGTCACCGGCAACCCGCACGGGCGTACCGTGGTGCTGGCCCACGGGTTCGGCTGTGACCAGAACATGTGGCGACTGACGGTGCCTGCCCTGGCCGAGGACTACCGGGTGGTGCTCTTCGACTACGTCGGTTCGGGCCGCTCGGACCTGTCCGCGTTCTCGGAGAACCGTTACGGCTCTCTGCACGGCTACGCCCGGGACGTGGTGGAGGTGTGCGAGGCGCTCGACCTGCGGGACGCGGTGTTCGTGGGCCACTCGGTCAGCGCCATGATCGGGGTGCTGGCCGCGGAGGCGGCCCCGGAGCGCATCGGGGCACTGGTGATGGTGGCTCCGTCCCCGCGGTACATCGACGACGACGGTTACCGCGGCGGGTTCAGCGCGCAGGACATCGACGAACTGCTGGCCTCCCTGGAGTCGAACTACCTGGGCTGGTCGGCGGTGATGGCGCCGGTGATCATGGGGAACCCGGATCGCCCCGACCTCGGCGAAGAACTCAAGAACAGCTTCTGCGCCACCGACCCGGACATGGCGCGCGTCTTCGCCCGCACCACGTTCCTGTCGGACTCGCGGGCCGACCTGAAGAGCGTACGGGTGCCGACCCTGGTGCTCGAATGCAGCGAGGACGCCATCGCCCCCCGGGAGGTCGGCGCCTTCGTCCACCGGGCGGTCCCGGGATCGACCCTGGTGACCCTGCGGGCGACCGGGCACTGCCCGCACCTGTCCGCGCCCGAAGCCACCAACGAGGCGATCCGGGGCTTCCTGGCCGGCCTGCGGTGATGTGCCGCACCGGGCAGCAGCCCGACCCCCACGACCCCTACGACCCCCACGACCCCCACGACACCGGAGACGACAAGGCGGCGGACGCGGCCTTCGCCGCGTTGCTGGAGGACAGCGCCGAGGAGCTGTACGAGAACGCGCCGTGCGGATACCTCTCCACGCTCATGGACGGCACCATCGCCAAGATCAACGCCACCCTGCTGGGCTGGCTGGACATGGAGCGGGAGGCGGTGGTGGGCCGGATGCGCTTCACCGACCTGCTGACCGTCGGCGGCAAGCTGTACCACGAGACACACTTCGCGCCGCTGCTGCGCATGCAGGGCGAGATCAGCGGGATCGCCCTGGAGATCAAGCGGACCGACGGTGACCGGATACCGGTGCTGGTCTCCTCCGTGGTCAAACGCGGCGGCGACGGCGAGCCCCTGCTGATCCGCACCACTGTCTTCGACGCCAGGGACCGCCGGGCCTACGAAGAGGAACTGCTGCGCGGCCGGCGGGCGGCCGAGGCGGCACGCGGACAGGCGGAGGCCGATCGGGCCCGGTTGCAGGACGCCCTCGCCGTGCTCCAGCAGTCCCTGCTGCCCGACACCCTGCCCTCCATACCCGGCGTGGAGACGGCCACCCATTACCACACCGCCTCTCCCGACCGGCTCGGAGGCGACTTCTACGACGTCTTCCCCCTCGACGGCAGACGCTTCGCCTTCTTCCTCGGTGACGTGTGCGGCAAGGGACCCAAGGCCGCCGCGCTCACCTCGCTCACCCGCTACACCCTGCGCGCCGCCGCCCTGCACGACCCCGACCCCGTCGCCGCGCTGACCACCCTCAACAAGGTGCTCCACGAGCGCTACGCCGGCAGCGGCGACCCGCGCTACTGCACCGCCGTCTTCGGCACCCTCGATCCCGACCCGGCGACCGGGCAGCTCACCGTCCACCTCGCCTCGGGCGGCCACCCGCCGGTCATCGTGCTGCGGGCCGACGGCACCGCATGCTTCCTTCCCACCCCCGGCGGCCAGCTCGTCGGCGTGCTGCCCAGCGCGCGTTTCACGCCCGCCACGACGGTCCTCGCGCCCGGCGACACCCTGCTGCTCTACACCGACGGCCTCACCGAGGCCCGTACCGGCCCGGACCGCACCAGCCTGTACGGGGACGAGGCACTGCTCGCCTTCACCGCCGGCCACGGCGGCAAGCCGCCCCACGCCCTGATCAAGGCCCTCACCGGCCTGCTGGACAGCTTCGGCGACGGCCTCGACGACGACACCGCCCTGCTCGCCCTCGGTATCCCGGCCGCCGACCACCCGATGAGAAACACACGATGAGCCCGCTGAAGATCACCACCCGCGACGCCCCGACCGGTCCTGTTCTGGAGATCTTCGGCGAGCTCGACTACGCCAACGCCGGCGAGCTGCGCGAACGGATCGCCGCTCTCACCCTCCAGCCCGGGCAGCGCCTCGTCCTGGACCTGGGCGGCATGCAGTTCTGCGACTCCAGCGGCATCACCGCCCTGATCGCCGCGCGCAGCCACGTCCAGGCCGCCCGGGCGGACATCGCGCTGGCGGCGGTACCCGCCAACACCCTGCGGATCCTGCGGATCGTCGGCCTCGACCAGATCTTCGCTCTCCACCCGGACAGCGACACCGCCATCCGCTCCTGAGCCGTCGGCGGACGGGGCCGCGCACACCGCCGGTCCGCACCCGCGGCACGTCTCGCCGGGCTGGGCGTGAGCGTGCGTCGAACCGGCCGTGCACGGGGAGCACGGCCGGAAGCCGCCGACCTGTCGAGAGGGTCAGTGCAGCGCGACGTCGAGGCGTGAGCGCAGCTCGTCGAGGGTGACGCCGTAGGTCTCCCGCACATGGACGCCCTCGGGCCCCAGGTCGAAGGTGGCGACCTCGGTGTAGACCCGGCTGACGCAACCGGTGCCGGTGAGCGGGTAGGTGCACCGCCGCACCAGCTTGGGCGCGCCGGACTTCGTGAAGAGCGACATCATCACGTAGACGTCCTTCGCGCCGATGGCGAGGTCCATCGCGCCGCCGACGGCGGGGATGTCGCCGGGCTTCCCGGTGTGCCAGTTGGCCAGGTCGCCGTGCTCGGAGACCTGGTAGGCGCCCAGGACGCAGACGTCGAGGTGGCCGCCGCGCATCATGGCGAAGGAGTCGGCGTGGTGGAAGTACGCCGCTCCCGGAAGCTCGGTGACCGGGACCTTGCCGGCGTTGGTGAGATCGGGGTCGATCTGGGAGCCTTCCGCCTTCGGGCCCATGCCGAGCATGCCGTTCTCGGTGTGCAGGACGACGCCGAGTTCCTCGGGCAGGTGGTCGGCGATCCCGGTGGGCCGGCCGATGCCGAGGTTGACGAACGCGCCGGCCGGGATGTCCCGTGCGATCACGGCGGCCACCTCGTCCATGCTGAGCGGACGGTCGGCGGTCATCGGCGCCTCGCCCGGGGGCGCCGAGCGTGCCGCGGCGGTGGTGTCGGTGGTCATCGTGCCCCCTGGACGGTGTAGTGGCGGGCCTCGACCGGGACGACCCGGTCGACGTAGATCGACGGCGTGACGACCGCCTCCGCGTCGAGCGCACCGAGGGGGACGACCTCGTCGACCTGGACGACCGTGGTGGTGGCGGCGGTCGCCATCACCGGGCCGAAGTTGCGGGCGGTCTTGCGGTAGACGAGGTTGCCCATCGGGTCGGACCGGTGCGCGGAGACGAGGGCGTAGTCGCCCTTGATCGGATACTCCAGCAGGTAGTCGCGTCCGTCGATGGTGCGCACCTCCTTGCCCTCGGCGAGCGGGGTGCCGACCGCCGTCGGACAGTAGAACGCGCCGATCCCGGCGCCGGCGGCCCGCATCCGCTCGGCGAGTGTGCCCTGGGGAACGACCTCCAGCTCGATCCTCCCCTCGCGGTAGAGCGCGTCGAAGACGTGGGAGTCGGCCTGCCGCGGGAACGAGCACACCACCTTGCGGACCCGGCCGGCCGCGAGCAGCGCCGCCAGCCCGACGTCGCCGTTCCCGGCGTTGTTGGAGACGATCGTGAGGTCCTTCGCGCCCTGCCGGATGAGGGCGTCGATGAGGTCGAACGGCATCCCGGCCAGCCCGAAGCCGCCGACCAGGACGGTGGAACCGTCCTCGATCCCGGCCACGGCCTCGTCGGCCGAGTCCAGCACGCGCGCGCGGCTCACTCCGACACCTCCGGGTTCTCCAGGACGACGGCCAGCCCCTGGCCGACGCCGATGCAGATCGCGGCCACGCCGTACCGCTCGCGGCGTTCCCTCAGGACCGCGGCCAGGGTCGCGAGGATCCGGCCGCCGGAGGCACCCAGCGGGTGCCCGATCGCGATGGCCCCGCCACGCTGGTTGACGACCCCGGGGTCGCGCAGGCCGTCCTCCAGCCAGGCGTCGACGCAGGCCAGCGACTGGACCGCGAACGCCTCGTTGAGCTCCACCGCGCCGACCTGGTCCCAGGTGATCCCGGCGCGGGCGAGCGCCCGGTTGGCGGCCTCGACCGGGGCGTAGCCGAACTCCCGGGGGTCCAGCGCCATGGCGCCCCTGCCGGCGATCCGGCCGAGCGGGTCGGTGCCGAGGGCCGCCGCCGCTGCCTCGCTGCCCAGGAGCAGGGCGGACGCGCCGTCGGAGAGCGGGGAGGCGTTGCCCGCTGTGATGGTGCCGTCCGGCCGGAACGACGGCTTGAGCGCGGAGAGCTTCCCGGTGTCCGAGTCCGGGCGGACGCCCTCGTCGCGGACCAGGTCGCCGACGGGGGTGACCAGCGCGTCGTAGAAACCGTCCTCCCACGCCCGGTGCGCGAGGCGGTGGGAGCGGACGGCGAACTCGTCCTGGCGTTCGCGGGAGATGCCGAAGCGCTCCTGGAGCTGCTCGTTGCACTCGCCCAGCGAGACGGTCCACTCCTTCGGCATCCGCGGGTTGACCAGCCGCCAGCCCAGCGTCGTCGACACCGCGGTGACGTCGCCGGCCGGGAAGGCCCGCGACGGCTTGGGCAGTACCCACGGCGCCCGTGTCATCGACTCGACACCGCCCACGAGCACGATCTCGGCGTCGCCCGTCTCGATCGCGCGGGAGCCGGTCATCGCCGCGTCCAGGCTCGACCCGCACAGCCGGTTGACCGTCGTGCCGGGCACGCTCGCCGGCAGGCCGGCCAGCAGCGCGGCCATCCGGCCGACGTTGCGGTTCTCCTCGCCGGCGCCGTTGGCGTTGCCCCACACGACCTCGTCGATCGCGGCGGGATCCAGCGCCGGTGCCTGCCCGAGGACACCGCCGATCGCCGTGGCGGCCAGGTCGTCGGGCCGGACGCCGGCCAGCGCTCCGTTGAACTTGCCGAACGGTGTCCGCGTGGCGGCGTAGAGGAATGCGCTCTTCATGGGTCGAAGGCTAGACGGCGGCGTCGATACCGGGAAGTATCGATATCGCCCTCGATTGATATCCTGAGCATATGGATCTGCGTCAGCTCCGCTACTTCCTCGCCGTCGCGGAGGAGCGCCACTTCGGGCGTGCGGCCGAACGGCTCCACATGGCACAGCCACCGCTCTCGCAGGCCATCCGGCAGCTGGAGGGCGAACTCGGCATCGCTCTGTTCCACCGCACCACACGCCGGGTCGACCTCACCGAGGCCGGCCGCGCCTACCTCGAACGGGTGCGAGCGATCCTCACCGAGGTCGACCAGGCCGCCGACCACGCCCGCCGGGTCGCCGCCGGCTCGGTCGGCCACCTCACCCTGGGCTGCGTCGGCTCGGCGACGTACAGCCTGCTGCCGACGCTCTCGCGTCACCTCGCCACCGAACTGCCGGGCATCGACTTCTCCTTCCGCGGGGAGATGCTCGCCCCCGACCAGGTGGAGGCGCTGCGCGGCGGCGCCATCGACGTGGCCCTGCTGCGCCCGTCCGCGGCCGACCCCTCCCTGGTCGTCCACACCCTGCGCCGGGATCGTCTCGTGGTGGCCCTCCCGGCCGAGCACCCCCTCGCGGCGAAGACCCGGGTGCGCGCCGCCGACCTCGCCGGCCTCGACATGATCATGCACTCGGCGGACCGCCGCTCGGTGATGCACGACGTCGTGCTCGGTGTCCTCCGCGACGCCGGCATCGAGCCGCGGATCCGGCACGAGGTCGGGGAGACCTCGACGCTCATCACCCTCGTCGCCGGCGGCCTCGGAGTAGCGGTCGCGCCCGAACCGGTGACCGCGCTCGCGCTCGACGGCGTCGTCTACCGGCCCCTGGTGCGCCCTACGGCGTCGGTCGAACTGGCCGTCGCCCACCGCGCCGACCGCGGCGAACCCCACCTGGCACGCGCGGTCGAGGTCATTCGCCGGCTCTTGTGAACCGAAGGCCCGCGCCGAGCCGGGCGCGGGGAGGTGTCCCGCGTACGCACCGGCGCGTGCGCACCGTCCGCGCGCCGCTGCTCAGGCACCAGCCGGGGAGGACGTCGCCGCCTTGAGTCCCGGGGCGGGCCGGCCGTGGCCGAAGGCGGCCTCGACGAAGCACTGGTCGTGGGCCGACCGCGCGCCGTGCCGCAGGGCGCGTTCCAGGAAGGTGCGGGACGGCGGATTGCGGCGGGACCAGCCGTCGTGGAGCAGGGACACCGTGAAACCGGCGAGGAACGCGTCACCGCAGCCCATGGTGTCGGCCATGGTCCGTGCGTCCGCGGCGCGGGCCGGCGCCGTGGCCAGGGTGCGGCCGTCGTACACGGTGGCCCCCGCCAGACCCCGGGTCGCCAGGGCCATGCGCGCGCCCCGCGCCACCACGGCTTCCAGCAGCCGCCGCGTGGCCGTCTCGTCCAGGTCCGAGCAGGACAGCAGGGCCAGGTCGAGGTGGGGGCAGACCCGGTCGAGGTAGGCGGGGGAGCGGAACTCGGCGTCGTCGGAGAGGTCGAAACTGACCAGCGGACCGGCCGCGGCCAGCTTGGGCAGCTCGCTCTCGGTGCGCGAGTAGACGCTGGAGTGCACGAGCGAGAACGACGCCGCGTACGCCAGCAGCGCGTCGTCCAGGAGGAGCGGTTCGCGCACGGTGACACCGCCGCCGTTGTAGCCGAGGAACACCCGGTCGCCGCCTTGCACATGGAGGGTGGAGACGCCGGACTCACCGTGACGCACCACGCTGCGCTCGACCGCGACGCCCTCGGCCGCCACGGCCGTACGGAGGAAGGCGCCGAGGTCGTCGTCGCCGAACACTCCCAGATAGGCGGTGTCGAGACCGAGACGGCGGGCGTACACGGCGACGTTGACGCAGTTGCCGCCCGGGTAGTCGATGCCGCGGTCCACGAAACGGTCCACGACGTTGTCGCCGAAACCGAGGATGTTCATCAAAGTCTCCAGGAGGGCGGGCGCCGCGCGGGTGCGCGGCGCCCGCTCGGGGCGTGCCGGTGCGCGGGCACGGGCACGCCGGGGCGGATGGAGGCGGGGCGGGGCGGACCGCGGTCAGTAGTCCATGACGCGGTAGTAACGGCGCAGGTCCAGGGAGTGGTCCCGCACCCGCTCCAGGTGCTTGCTGACCCGGTCCATCACGGTGTCGAGCACCAGCGGCGCCAGCAGCCCCCGGAACTCGGGGCTGATGCCGGTAAGGGGGTAGTCACGGGTGTCGAAGACGGTGACGTCCTTGGAGACGCGCCGGGCGAAGGCCTCGGCCCGGTCGGTCAGCGCGCGGGTCTCGTCCTCGCCCTGGAAGACGATGACGCTGGTGTCCTCCTCCAGCAGTTCCAGCGAGCCGTGGAAGAACTCGGCGCTGTGCACCCGGGTGGTGCGCAGCCACTGCATCTCCTCGAGGATGCACATGGAGTACAGGTAGGTGAACCCCCACAGGTTCCCGCCGCCGATGAGGAAGTGGTAGTCGGTGTCCTTGTGGGCCTCGGCGAAGTCGGACGCCACCGGCTCGGCCTGACGGGCCACCTCCACCAGGATGCGCGGCAGGCCGGCGAGTTCGTCGGCCAGGCGGTCGTAGCCGGTGAACTCGCCCCTCCGGGACAGCAGCCGGCCCATGAACAGCAGCAGCTGGACGTCGAACGGCCAGGCCTTGGGCGCCGAGAGCAGCGCGGTGTCCACCCGCTGGGCGACGGGGGAGTCGGGGTGGCCGGTGAAGCCGATCGTGTACGCGCCCCGCTCCTTGCAGTGGTCGATGGCCTTGAGACTGTCCTCGGTGGTGCCGGAGACGGAGGTGAACACGGCGGCGGTCCGTTCGCCCAGGCGGGCGTCACCGGAGACGACCAGCTCCGCCGCGATGGCCGCCCGCACCGGCAGCACCGAGGCGCGCCGGGCCAGGTGCTCGTAGGGCCACATCTGCGCGTAGGTGCCGCCGGCGCCCACCAGCAGGACGTTGTCGTACCCCTCGTCCACGAGGCGGTCGGCGACCTCCTCGATCCGGGGGCGCAGCGCCACGAGGCTTTCCGTCTGGGCGACGAACTCGGCTTCGTTGAAAGAGAGCACGGTGATGGTTCCTTCGAGGGTTGTTTCCGACCGGCCGCGACGTGGCCGGTGTTCTGGCGGGACGGGAAAGGTCTCAGGCCGCGCGGCGCCGGGAGAACAGCACGTTCGCACCGGCGATGACGAGGCCGCCGACGAAGATCAGCGTTCCCATGACGTTGACCTGCGGGGGCACGCCGGTGCGGCTGGCGCTGTACACCCACAGCGGGAAGGTGACCGTCCGGCCGGCGTTGAAGCTGGTGATGACGTAGTCGTCGATGGACAGGGCGAAGCACAGCAGGGCACCGGAGGCCACACCGGGCAGCAGGGCCGGCAGGGTGACCAGCCGGAACGCCGTCCACGGCCCGGCTCCGAGGTCCCGGGCGGCCTCCTCCAGCGTCGGGTCGTGACCCGCCATGCGGGCCCGTACGGTGATGGCGACGTAGGGGATGCAGAACGCCACGTGCGCGATGACGACGGTCCAGTAGCCGCGCGGCACACCGAGGACGATGAACAGCGACAGCAGGGCGGCGCCCAGGGCGATCTCGGGGGCGGCGATGGCGGAGAACAGCAGCAGGTCGACGGAGCCGCGGCCGCGGAAGCGGTGGCGGCCGAGGGCCAGGCCGATCGGGGTGCCCAGCAGGGTGGCGACCACCGTCACGACCAGCGCGACGGTCAGGCTGTTGACCAGCGCCGCGGTCAGGTTGGGGATGGCGAACAGGTGCCGGTACCAGGTGAGCGTGAAGCCCTGCCAGGTGAAGTTCACCTTGCTGTGGGTGTCGTTGAAGCCGAACAGGACCATGACGGCGATCGGCAGCAGCAGCCAGGCCAGCACCAGCCAGGTGTACAGGGTGAGTGCGGGACGGCGGCGCGGGCGGCGTGCGGTGCGCGGCCCGGGCGCAGCGACGGTGTCCCCGGCGGGGGCGACGGTGCCGTTGGTCATCGCGCGGCCACCTCCAGCACGTCGTCGGTGCCCAGGGCGCGGGCGTAGGCGAACACGGCCAGCAGCAGGGCGCCCATGAGGACGAAGGACAGGGCGGCGGCGGCCGGGTAGTCGAGGTTGGTGAAGTACTCGGTCTGGATGATGTTCCCGATCATGGTGGTCGAGGGGCCGCCGAGGATGCCGGCGTTGACGTAGTCGGCGGAGGCGGGCACGAAGGTCAGCAGGACGCCCGCGAAGACTCCCGGCAGGGACAGCGGCAGCACCACGCGCCAGAAGGTCTGCGCCCGGGACGCGTACAGGTCGGTGGAGGCTTCGAGCACCCGGGCGTCCACCCGTTCCAGCGCCACGTACACGGGCAGCACCATGAACGGCAGGAAGTTGTAGGTCAGTCCGCCGATCACCGCGTACGGGGTGGCCAGGACGTGGAAGCCTTCGGGCAGCAGCCCCAGGTGCTTGAGCGGGCCGAGCAGGATGCCGTTGTCGGCGAGCACCACGTTCCAGGACTGGGTGCGGATGACGAAGGAGACGAAGAACGGCAGCAGGAGCAGGAAGAGGAAGACCGACTTGTGCCGGCCGGCCCGGAAGGCGATCCAGTAGGCCACCGGGTAGCCCACCAGGGCGCAGCCGGCGGTGGCCGCGGCGCCGTAGAGGAGCGAGCGGACCAGCTGCACGTGGTAGGTCTCCACCACGTGGGCGTAGGTGCCGAAGTGGAAGGTCTGGCGGAAACCGTCGATGAAGTCGCCGGTCTGCAGGGACAGCGACACCATGACGATCACCGGCGTCACGAAGAAGGCGGCCAGCCACAGCCAGCCCGGCAGCACCAGCAGATACGGGGCCAGGGCCGCGCCGGGGCGCCGCCGGCGGCGCGTCACGACTGGTAGATCGGTTCGAACAGCGCGTTCCACTGCTTCTCCTCCGTTTCGTCGAGCACCCGCAGGTGGCGCAGCTTGGCTTCGTCGGCCTTGGTCGGGAACACCAGGGGACTGCTGCTCAGGGAGCCGAGCAGGGACCTGCGCTCGCCGGTGGCGGCGGCCGCGTCACGGGCGATCACCGGCTGGGCGTCCGGGACGGGGCAGACGAACTGCACGGTCTCGCTGATCCTCGCGGCGACCTCGGGCCGGTAGGCGTAGTCCATGTACGTCAGGGCGTCGACGGGGTGCGCGGCCGTCGAGGGGATGCACAGGTTGTCGGTCCACAGCAGTCCGCCCTCTTCGGGGATGACGAACTCCAGCCGGGAGCCGCTGCGGTTGGCCTGGAAGACGTCGCCGGAGTACACCAACGAGGCGTACAGGTCGCCGCGTTGGAGTGAGGACTGGTAGGTGGTGGTGCTGTAGGAGCGGACCAGGCCGGCGTCGCGCTGCCTGCGCAGCCAGGCGGCGGCCTTGCGCCAGTCGGCGTGCGTGGAGGTCTCCGGGTCGACGCCGACGGCCAGCAGGGCGACGTTGCCCAGTTGCACCGCGTCGTTCCACATGCCGACCTTGCCGTGCAGCTTCGGGTCGAGCAGGTCCTGCCAACTGGTGATCTTCCGGCCGACCTTGGCCGGGTCGTAGCCGATGCCGGTCATGCCGGACTGCCAGGGGACGGTGTAGACGTTGCCGCGGTCGAAGGAGGAGTTCTTGAACGCGGCGCCGCCGTACCGGGCGAAGTGGGGGAGCCGGGCGTGGTCGAGCGGGGCGAGGTAGCCGAGTTCGATGTACTTGGGCAGGTAGCTGTCGCCGCCCAGCACCATCAGGTCGTAGCCGATGCCCTGCCCGGAGGCGAACTCCGGCTGGATCTTGCCGAACCAGGAGGCGCTGTCGTCGATCACCTCGTCGTAGGAGACCTTGATGCCGGTCTCGCGGGTGAACGCCTCCAGGGTGGGGTGCCGGCTCTGGTCGCCGGGGTCGGTGTCGATGTACTGGGTGTAGTTGGCGAAGCTGAGCCGGCCCTTCTTCTTCCGTCCGGTCCAGAAGTCGCCGACGGCGGCGGCGATCTCGGCGGCCGTGCCGGGTACGGGCTTGCGGGCGCCGGGCACGCTGCACGCGGCGAGCGGGGCGAGGGCGGCGGCACCGAGGGCGGCGCGCAGCAGACCGCGCCGGGAACAGCGGCGCTCGGTCAGTCCGCGCAGCCAGGGCGCGGGAGGTGTGGGCTGCAGGGGCATGATGGTCGACCTGTCGTCAGCTCGGGGTGAGGGAACCGGAGTCGGGGACCGCGTGGCCGGCCGCGCCCGAGGTGGCCGGGGCCGCGGGCGCGCTGCCGAGCGGGTAGGAGTGGGCGGTGGCCCAGGACAGCCAGACGGTGTCGCCGCGGGCGGGTACGACGCAGGCGGTGCCGTCGTTGGGCTGGAAGACGGTCATCTCCGCGCCGGTGCTCGTGGCCACGGTGTAACTGGTGGAGGTGCCCAGGTAGACCACCTCGCTGACGGTGCCGCGGATCCGGCTCGCGTCCCCGGCCGGGCCGGTGGTCAGGGTGATCTTCTCGGGCCGCACGGTGATCTGGACGTCCGATCCGGCGGTGGACGCGGCGGCGGTCGGCGGGACGGTGATGCGCTGTCCGTCGCCGAGGTCGATCACCCCGCCCTGCGGTCCGGCGGTGGTCAGACGGCCGCTGATCAGGTTCGAGGTGCCGATGAAGCCGGCGACGAACGCGGTGGCGGGGCGCTCGTACACCTCCCGCGGACCGGCGACCTGCTCGATCAGGCCGCCGTTCATCACCGCGATCCGGTCCGACATGGTCAGCGCCTCGGCCTGGTCGTGCGTGACGTAGATGAAGGTGATGCCCACCTCGCGCTGGATGCGCTTGAGCTCCAGTTGCATGGACTGCCGCAGCTTCAGGTCGAGCGCGCCCAGGGGTTCGTCGAGGAGCAGGGCGCGCGGGCGGTTGACCAGCGCCCGTGCCAGGGCCACGCGTTGCTGCTGGCCGCCGGAGAGCTGCCGGGGCCGGTGGTCGGCCTTCTCGGCGAGTTCCACGGTGCGCAGGATGCGGTCGACCCGGTCGTGGATCTCGCCCTTGGAGACACGGCGGCGGCGCAGCCCGAACGCCACGTTGTCCGCGACGCTCAGGTGCGGGAAGAGCGCGTAGGACTGGAACACCATGTTGATGTCCCGCTTGTCGGCCGGTACGCCGACCATGTTCCGCCCGTGCAGCAGGATCTGCCCGCCGCTCGGCTCCTCGAATCCGGCGATCATCCGCAAGGTGGTGGTCTTCCCGCAGCCGGACGGTCCCAGCAGGGAGAAGAACTCCCCTTCGGCGATGGTGAGGTTCACCCCGCGTACCGCCGCTCCGCCGCGGACGCCGCCGAAGTCCTTGACCACGTCGACGAGGGTGATGGCCGGTTCTGCGCCGACCGGCGGCGGCGAAAGGGTGTCGGTTGCCATCGCGGAGACCTCCGGGATTCGGATAGGGGAGAGCGGGCGGCCGTCGGGCGGGGCGCGGGGACGGCCGTCCGGGAGAGGGCAGGAGGATGCGTTCTGACCGGACAGAATTGATAACGTTACCAACGCGGTCGTACCTTACCCACGCCTCGACGCCCCGCGTCAATGGTTGAATGGCGCTGAATCCCACCGCCCCGTTCCCCGGCGTTCGCCGGGCCGACACGAAGAGATCCGCACATGCCCCCTGGAGCACAGCCGAGGCGTCGCGTGACCATCCCCGACGTCGCCCGGCACGCCGGTGTGGGACAGGCGACGGCCGCACGCGTCCTCGGCGGGTACGGATCGGCGAGCGCGGCCACCCGGGAGCGGGTGCTCGCCGCCGCCGCCGAGCTGGGCTACAGCACCAACGCCGTGGCCCGCAGCATGATCAGCGGCCGGACCGACACCCTCGGCGTGGTCGTCGCCGACGTGGAGAACGCGTACTTCGCCCGGGCCGTGCGCGGTATCGCCGACGTCGCGGCCAAGGCGGGACTTCAGGCCATCCTCGCCAACAGCGACGAGGACAGCGAGAAGGAGAAGGCCGCGGTCCAGCTGTTCATCGAGCGGCGCGTGGACGGCCTCGTGGTGGCGCCGGCCGCCACCGACGACGCGCACCTCGCCCGGGCCGTCTCCGCCGGCATCCCGGTGGTGCTGCTCGACCGCGTGCTGACCGGGGCGGCCCTGGACACGGTGGTCGTCGACAACCGGGGGGCGGTGAAGGCGGCGGTCACCCGGTTCACCGAGGCGGGACACACCCGGATCGCGGTGATCACCTCGGCCATGCCGGGCGACGACGGCACCCGTCTGGCGCCGGGCGCGGACATCTGGACCACCACGGAACGTGTCGCCGGCTACCGCCAGGCCCTGCGGGCGGCCGGCATCCCGCGTTCCGCGGAGCTGATCCGGCACACCGGGTACGAGCGGGCCTGGGCGCGGTCGGCCGTACTGGAGCTGATGACCTCCCCCGACCGACCCACCGCCCTGTTCACCACCGACAACGTGGCGACGCTCGGCACCCTCGACGCCCTGCTCGACCTCGACGCCCGCATCCCCGACGACGTCTCGGTGATCGGCTTCGACGACGCGGAGTGGACCACGCTCATCCGGCCGCGGCTGAGCGTGGTCAGCCAGCCCGTGCAGGAACTGGGCGGCCTCGCCGCGGACATCCTGGTCCGCCGCATCAACGGAGCCGCCGCCCGCCCCCGCCGGCACACCCTGAACACGACGTACATCGCCCGGGAGTCGACCGGCCCGGTACCCGCCCGGACGCGACGCCTGCGGGCGCCCACGGGCGGTTCCTGATCCCGGACCGCGCCACGCGTACGGCGCCGGGCCGCCCGGAGGCCGCCGCCCGCCCCTGAGCCCTGCTCCGCAGACGGCTCAGGGCGCCGTGGCGCGGGCACGGCAGCCCCGAGCGGAAACGGGCCGGACGGCCGACCGCCCCGGTACGGCACCAAGGCGTCTCACCCAGGTGGGCCCGACTCGGAAGCGGCCGCCGCGGGGAGGCACTGCACATGCCTGTGATCTTCTTCGACGTCGGGGCGACCCTGGCGGACGCCCGTGTGGAACCCGACGGCTCCCTGACACTGCGTCCCCGGCCGCGCGTCATGGCCGTGCTCGACGCCCTGCGCGACGCACGCACCGGCATCATCTCCGACCCCGGGCCGGGCGCCGGTGCCGCGGCACGTGCCGCGGACGCGCTGTGTACGGCGTTCCCCGGCCGGTTCACGGACGAGGCGCTGGTGCACTGGGGTGCGAAGGACGGTCGCGGGATCTTCGACCGGGCGGTCGCGGGCGCGGGGGAGACCACGGCCGGCGACTGCGTCTTCGTCGGCGACGACGCCCGGGAACGCGCGTTCGCCCGCGAGGCGGGGCTGCGCACGGCGGCCGACCCGGTGTTCGCGCGCGCCGCGACGGAGAACCGTCCGGTGCACCAGGCATGGATCGAGCTGCCGGACGGCCGGGACCCGGCCGAGCTGACCACGGCGGTGGACGACACGGAGGCCGTCGTCGTGCGCAGCGTCTCCGACCGTCTCGTGCTCGCGATGGTCACCACGCGCGGCGCCGAAGCACTCGAACGCGCCGGTTTCCCGGTGGACCTGAGGGAACCGGTGGACGCCGGACCGACGGACGACGCCGAGCGCCGGGCCTCCGAGAAGTTCATCAGCGATCTGCTCGCCCGGGGCGAGGCGGTGTACGAGGGCGAGGAGCCGACGCCGCGTACGACGCACGTCGTGCGGAGCGAGGACGACGGACGGCTCACCGTCCGCCGTCTGCGCTTCCGCTGATCCGGCCGACGCTCAGTCGAAGCACCGCCGGACCAGGGCGAGACCCTCACCGGCCGCGCTCCGGGTGACCTCGTGGGTCTTCAGCCGGGAGGGGCTGTCGTCGACGAACGCCTCGGCGGTCCGGTGCTCCTCGGGCACGTGGACCCGGCCCCGCCGGAAGAGGTCCTCGAGGTACGACGTGGCGACCTGCTCGGGGTCGGCGGGCCGTACCGAGCCGCCCGCGGGATCGGAGCCGGCGATGCCGAAACGCCGTTCCTGCGCCGGGGCGGCCAGGGTGAGGGGCTGCGTGATGCCGTACGTCGCCCCGTGCACGGTGACGGCCGTCAGCCCCTCCTCCTCGCCGCCGCCCGGTGTCGCCTCCGCCATGCCGGCACCCCGGCGGGCCACCTCGGACTCGGTGATGGCCGTGGCCGCCTCCAGGGAGAGGATGCCGTGCCGGGTGAACGCCGAGCGCAGGGCCGGGCCGTAGCTGCCGCCGTTGCGGCGCTGGTCCGCGGCGATCATGTGACCCGCGACCTGCGCGTAGTACGCGGACACCACGGGCGCGGCCACGACGGCGTCCACCAGCAGCTGTCCCGCGATCTCGGCCGCCCTGGCCAGACCGGCCTGGTCCTGGAGGTCCTGCTGGCGGAAGATCCCGGCGACGATCTTCAGGAACGCGCCGCTGAACACCCGGGAGAACGAGTGCGGCTCGCTGCACAGCGTGTTCGCGGGCCCGCTGGGCGGCAGGTGGACCGGGTCGCGGTAGAAGAAGCTGTTCGACATGTTGCGCAGGCAGTCCGGGTCGACCGCGTTGGGGTGGCCCTGCCGGATCGCGGCGCCCAGCTGCTCGGCCATCCTGGACACCCGGGAGGACAGCTCCAGGTCGCTCTGCGTCTCGGCCAGTACCGCGATCCGCAGCTGTTCGAGCCGGAGCGAGGTCAGCAGTGCGCTGATGTCGCCGAAGGCCTCGTGCAGGGCGGCCGTCTCCGCGCTCGCCGCGTTGAACAACTGGGGGCGGAGGGCGTCGAGGACCGCGTGCCCCGTCTCGTGCGCGACGACCTCGGGGCTCTCGCAGGCGGCGACGGTGACCCCCGCCACCGTGCTGCGGAAGAACCACAGGCCCTTGCGGTCGTAGTAGGCGTTGAGGTCGACCCCCGCGTCGAGGTGCGCGGTGAGGGCGCGGCCGACCGTCGGGTGCCACTGGGTTCCGGTGGGAACCAGCGGACCCCAGGTCTGGGCGGCCCTGCTGAGGGCGTCGGCCGCCACCCAGTAGCGGAACGCCTCGGTGCCCGGCCCGGCACCGTCCGGCTGCGGCGCGGCGTCCGCGATGGCCGTCGGGAACGGCTGCGTGTCGAGCTGGGGAACGGGATGCGGTACGGGCATGTTGACCCGGGGAGGAAATCCGGGGTCGTCCTCGTACACCAGGACCGTCGGGCTGGTGGCTGTCTGTTGCTGCACCGTCATGGTGACTCCCTGACAGGGGAGAGGCTGCAGATGATGGAGGGTGACGGGGGCACCTTGACAGGAGCCCGTCGTGTTCAGTACGAGGCCGCGGCAGCCCGGCGTCAATTCGAACAAGGCAGCTGGGTCCCCCGGTCCGGCGGCCCCTGTCGGCGGGACGGGCTGTTGTCCCGGCCCCCTTGAGGGTCCGCGCCGCCAGAGGACCGGGCGGGTGACATGACGGCCGGACGAGTGACGCCGCCGCCGTGAGCCGCGGACCGCCACCAGGTGACCGACGGCCTTGGGCCGCTCCCCGCACCCACGGCGGGAGCGCGCTCGCCCCGCCGGCGCAGGCTCCGGGGCGACCGTCGTCGCGCCCGCCCGCTTCCCCCCGAGCGAGTTCGGCCACGGCGTACCGAGCCGGACCGTGTTCGTCACCCGGTGCACGGGTCCCTGCGTCCCGGATACTGACCGCATGACCTTCCTCGTCTTCATGACCTTGCCCGGTCTGGTGATCCTGCTGACCGCTCTGGCGTTCGTGGACCAGCTCCTGTTGCGCGCGGGCAGGGCCGGGGTGCTTCCGTGGCGGAACGGGGCACGTCAGGGCCAGATATCGGCGACGGGCTTCGAGCAACTGCACGCGAGCCTTTCGCCGGGCAAGCAGAACGAGCTGAAGGAGCGTCAGTCGGCACTCGTGCTGCGCGACGACGAGGAGGACGGGGCGCCACCGAGCCGGACCACGGTGGATCTGGACGGAGGAACCGCGGTCGTCCGGATGCAGCCGGCCGCTCGACGGAGCCCGCACCGGTGCGAGGCCGGCTGACGAACGGGCCCGGGAGGGGAACCGCGGCCACGGAAACCTCCGATGCGGCGGTGCGGTCGACGGCGAGGACCGCCCCCCACGAGCAGGACGGTCGGCTGGGCCCCTGACTCCGACGCCCGGGTACGCGCCCGCGACCGCCGGCGCGACCGGATGACATCAGCCGCCCCCGACGCGGTCGCACGACGCGTCCCCCCGCACCGCCCTCCCGGACTCGGCGACGAGCAGCACGTGCGCACGCACGTCTCCTAATCACCGCAGCGGTGCTGATCGGCAAGCGACTCCTCCCCGGACCCGTCACCACGCCGCCTGACCACGGGGACGGTCTCCGTCATCGCGCGCCGGATGGCGCGACGCTGGGCTGCCGTCGTCGCCCCCCAGATGCCGTCGTCCTCTCCGTGGTCGAGCGCCCAGGTGCGGCACGCGATGATGACCGGGCAACGACGGCATATAGCCCGGGCCAGGGCGGCTTCTGTCCCGGGAGCCGCCAGGTCGGAGAGAGGGAAGAAGATCTCGGGATCCTCTCCGACGCATGATGCTCGATCGCGCCAGTCGGAAGCTGCCGGGTGTCCACTGGACGAACAGGTCATGACGCACCTCTTCATGGCCGCGTGAGGCCAGGCGGAACGGCTGCGGCACGGCCCTTTGCGGCGCCGCAGTCCCGGCAGAGGTTTGTGGCAGTTTATGCCTGTTCACCGCATCCGCGGTAGGTCGCCGGCGTGCCCTCTGCGACCAGGCGGACGGCAAGGCGCCGGCCGTCCTCTGCCGCCTGCACTCGCCGTGCCCGGATGACGTCAGCCCGCGGTCGGGAGGGGTCCGCGGTCGGGGGTCTCTCCTTCGGTCGGGGCTCGACGCCTCTTTCCGTCCGGATCAATGTTGGCCGGGCAAGTAATGGACATCGGCCTCCCGGATGTCCGATCACTCTGAGCCTCGGTAAGCCTTTGACTCCGCGAGCCGTTGCCGAAAAGCAGGAGTGACGCGGCTCACACGCCGACTCGGGAAGGTGAACCAGGCAGTTTCCTGTTCGGACAAGTAATGGTCGCAGACCATCGCATCCCTCGAACACCTCCTACTCCCAGGAAAGAGCCGACGATGTCGAAGGCATTCGAGCCGTACGAGCTGGGCGGCAAGCGCCTGGCCAACCGCCTGGTGATGGCGCCGATGACCCGTAGCCGTGCCTACGGCCCCGGCCAGAGCCCCACGCCGTTGACGGCCGACTACTACGCGCAGCGCGCCTCGGCCGGGCTGATCGTCACCGAGGGCGTCCAGCCCTCCAGGGTCGGCCAGGGCTACCCCGACACCCCCGGCATCCACACCACCGGGCAGGTCGCCGCCTGGCGTCAGGTGACCGAAGCCGTGCACGCCGAGGGCGGTGTGATCTACCTGCAGATCATGCACACCGGGCGGGTCGGACACCCCGCGCTGACCGGCCTGCGGCCCGTTGGCCCCTCCGCCGTCGCGGCCAAGGGGCAGGTATACACCCACGAGGGCCCGCAGGACTTCGTCACCCCGCACGAGCTGACCGACGCCGAGATCCGCGCCACCGTCACCGACTACGCCACCGCCGCCCGCAACGCCGTCGAGGCCGGCTTCGACGGCGTCGAGCTGCACGGTGCCAACGGGTACCTCGTCCACCAGTTCCTCGCCCCGAACAGCAACCAGCGCACCGACGCCTGGGGCGGCAGCCCGGAAAAGCGCATCCGGTTCGCCGTGGAGACCACCGAGGCCGTCGTCGGAGCCATCGGCGCGGACAAGGTCGGCTTCCGCCTCTCCCCGGGCAACCCCTACAACGACATCGACGAGTCCGACACCGCCGACATGGAGGCCACCTACACCGCGCTGGTCGAGGCCCTCGCCCCGCTGAACCTGGCCTACCTGCACCAGCTGGAGGCGCCCGGCGTGCGCGACCTGATGCTCCGGCTGCGCAAGGCATGGCCCACGACCTTCATCCTCAACCCCTTCACCGGGCGGGAACCCACCGGGCCGGCCGAGCTGGAACTCGTCGAGAACGGCACCGCGGACCTGCTGGCGTTCGGGGCTCTCTTCCTCGCCAACCCCGACCTGCCCGCCCGCCTGGCCCAGGGCGGCCCGTTCAACACCCCCGACCCCGCGACCTTCTACGGCGGCGGCGAGAAGGGCTTCACCGACTACCCCACGCTGCGGGAGGCCCGCGCCTGACGGATGTGCGGAGGACCCGGACCCGCCGGGCCTGCCCCACCTGAGCAGGACATACCCTGCCCGCAGGACGCGGACCCGAGGGCCCGCACGCGGCGGCCGGCGCCGGCACCGGCCGCCGCGTGCGGATCCGGCAAGGACGGCCGCACGGGAGAAGGCAGAAGGAAGCACCATGGAACCCGAGGCAACGCCCCAGGTCCCCGGGACCGGGGAACTCCCTGAGGCCGCACGCCGTGGACCGATCAGCCATGCGATCTTCCGGGTGGCCCGCCTGCACCGCACGCTCGCCGGGCAGCTGCTGCGCGAGGTCGGTCTGCACCCCGCCCAGGAGCTGGTCATGATGCAGTTGTGGGAGCGCGGCCGGATGCGCCAGACCGACCTGGCCCGGCATGTCGGCGCCGACGCCGCCACCATGACCCGGACCATCCAGCGCCTGGAGAAGGCCGGCTTCGTGCGCCGTGTGCGCTCCACCAGCGACAAGCGCTCCGTCCTGGTCGAACCCACCGCCGCAAGCCAGGCACTGCGCCGACAGGTCGAGGACCTCTGGGCCCGCCTCGAGGACTACGCCGCCGGCGACCTGACCCCCGCCGAACGCGGCGAGACCCTCGGCGCACTCGAGCGCCTCGAGACCAACCTCGCTGCCCATGTCGGCGACGCCGAACCGGTTTCGCGCCCCGGCGCCCCCGACGCCTGACCGGGCGACCGTCCGCCCGGCAGGCCGCCCCAACCCAGCCGCGTCCCACGGTCGTTGATGTAGCGTCAGCGCGCATGAACAGAATTCTGTGCGGGACGAGCCACCGGTGGAGCGGGGCGGTCGGCGCGTTCCTGGCCCTGCTGCTCTCGGCGGCCACCCTGTCCGTGGCTCATCCGGCGGCAGCCGCCTCCGCCCTCGCCCCGATCGACCCCAGCGGGTTCACGATGCGGGCGGGGGACTTCACGAACCGCGGCACCGCGATCCAGCGGATCGAGGCATCGGGGAGCGTCTCGGTGCGCACCTCGCCCGACCAGGTGCTCGCCGACGGCGGCCACGCCGGGCGGGCGGCACTGTGCCACGACACCAACCTGGACGGCTCACTGAAGTACGACGGCTTCTGCTGGGACCAGGCCGACGACACCTCCGCCGTCTGGACGCCCCAGGGACTGACCGGTTCGCACGACGCCCAGCCGAGCGGCACCTGGAACGGCCACTACCTCTACATCGCCTCCTGGCACTACACCGACAACGACTACGCGCGGATCACCATCGCGGAGTCGACCGGCACGTCGGTCACCTACCAGCACGTCCTGCTGGTCGACCCGTACTCCACCGGCAGCGGTTACACGTTCCGCCCGGTGGGCGGGGCCGGCGACCGGTCCGGGATGGACGTGCTGAGCGGCCACGCGGACGGTGTCACCTGGTACGGCAACAAGCTCTTCGTCGCCACCGGCCACCAGATGCAGGTCTACGACCTGCGGCACCTGTGGAAGATGAGCGACACCTCCACCGACCAGGTCGGCATCCTGGGCGACGGCAGGTCCTCGGCCCGCTACCACAACTGGGCGCTGCCCATGGTCGGCGTCTACTTCACCGGCAACACCGGTGACCCCTGTGACGCCACACGGCCGTGCCTGACCTCGCTCAGCCTGGACCGGACGTCCTCACCGGACGCCCTGGTCACCTCGCAGATCGCCACCAAGGGCGGCGGACCGCTGATCCGCTGGCCGCTGAACGCGAGCACGGCGCTCCCGGACACCGACACCGCCGACGACTACACCGGGACGGTCACGGCGACCGGTGCCTACACCGTGCCGATCTGGAAGGTGCAGGGAGCCGCCACGGACGGCACCTCCTACTACTTCAGCGGCGAGTGCCCCGAGACGGCGGGCACCACGGACTCCGACGTGCCGTACTGCATCCACCGGGCGCTTCCGGGCGCCGCGCCGCACGTCCTCACCCATGCCCCGCCGCTGACCCAGAACCTCTCCTACGCCCCGTCGTCCGGACGCCTGTGGGGGCTCAACGAGCGGCAGAACACCACCACCGGGAAGCGGGTGGTCTTCTCCCTGGTGCCGTCCGCCTGAGCCCCTCGGGGCGTGGCCGGCGCCGGGGCACGGCGGTACGGACACATGCGGGCCGCCCGTGATGTTTCTAGGCTGAAGGTGCTCGGGGTGAGTGGGAAGGTGTGCCATGCCCCGAGCGATCTGGTCCGGCGCGATCTCCTTCGGCCTGGTCACGGTGCCGATCCAGGTGGTCAGCGCCACCGAGGACCACAGCATCCACTTCCACCAGTACCACCTGCCAGACCAGGGACGTGTCCGCTACCGCAAGGTGTGCGAGCTGGAGGACCGCGAGGTCTCCCAGGACGAGATCGGCAAGGGATACGAGCTGACCAGGACGCAGGTCATCCCGATCACCGACGAGGACCTCGGCAACCTGCCCCTGCCGACCGCCAGGGCGATCGAGATCGACGCGTTCGTCCCCCTGGAGTCGGTCGACCCGATCCGCATCGCCGACGGCTACTATCTCCAGCCCGCCGGCCAGGTCGCGGCCAAACCGTACAAACTCCTGGTCAAGGCCCTGTCACGGTCGTCGAAGGTGGCCGTCGCCAAATACGCCTGGTCCGGCCGGGAGAGACTAGGCCTGCTGCGGGTGCGCGACGACGTCCTGGTCCTGCACGCCATGCGCTGGCCCGACGAGATCCGCGACCCCACCGAGCTGCTGCCGCCGCCGACCGAGGTGTCCGAGGCGGAGATCGAGGGCGCACTCGCGCTCATGGACACCATGACGGTGGACGAGCTGGAGGGCCCCGAGTTCCAGGACCGCTACACCGAGGCCGTCGCGCAGCTCATCGAGGCGAAACGCGAGAGCAAGCCACTGCCTGAGGCACCGGAGCCCGAAGAGCCGGCCGCGGTACTGGACCTGATGGCCGCGCTGCAGGAATCGGTGTCGAAGGCGAAGGCATCCCGAGGAGAACACGCCGGCCCGGCCGAGGTGCACGAGCTTCCGCCGCCGAAGAAGGCCGCGGCGAAGAAACAGCCCGCCAAGAAGACCCCGGCGAAGAAGCCGGCCGCGAAGAAGACAGCGGGCCGCCGGCCCCGCAGCGCATAGGCCCTGCCGTTCGGACCGGGCCGCCCACCCGTCGGACACGGTTCGCCCAGCCGCTGCCGCGCCGGCGCCGACGGCGAAGGCTCCGCAGCGCCTCGCCCGTGCGGTGCCGGGCGAGGCACCGTCTGTCCGGACGGTCGGTCACGGTCCGGCACGGGACGCCGTCGTGTGCGCTGCTCGCGTACGCCGGGCGCCCCTGGCCCGCCGGTCGTCCTCGGGGGAGGGCTGAGAGCCGGGCGGCGCGGTGGGCACGCCGGACGTGGAGCCGTGCTCGGGGCGGCCCGGGAGGGGAGCGCAGCGGGCCGGTTCCCCCGCCTGGTGCTGGAGCCCCAGCAGGTCTGCCAGGTCCGACCGGCGGCGTACGCAGAGCTTGCGGTACACGCGGGTCAGGTGCTGCTCCACGGTGCTCACCGTGATGTACAGCCGGGTGGCGATCTGCCGGTTCGACCTGCCCGACGCGGCGAGCGAGGCGACCCGCCACTCGGCCTCCGTCAGACTGCCGACGGCGACGGTGACCGTCGGCGGGACACCGGCTCCCGCCGGGTGGCCGCGTTCCGCCAGGAGGGGCTCGGCCGCCGGCGAGGGCTCGTCGTGCGGGGTCGCCAGGTGCCGTAGCAGGTGGGGCGCGCCGCATTCGGTGGCCAGGCTCAGCGCCTCCCTCCACCGTGCCCGCGCGGTACGGGTATGACCGTCCGCCAGGTCCACCTGGCTGAGGTGGGCGAGGGCCCGGGCGAGCGAGAGCCGGCTGCCCGCCGCGCGCAGCACGCGCTCCGCCTCCTCCAGGTGATGCCTGCGCCGCTCCGGCCCGTCGACGGCGGCCAGGGCCAGCAGGGCGCGGCCGCGGGCGTCGGCCGGCCGGTGGGCCCGCATGAGTTCGGTGACGGCCGTTCCCCGGGCTCGCTCGGTCTCGCCGAGGGCCAGGTAGGCCTCCGCCACGCAGGCGCGCCGGCCGAGAGGGCCGAGCACGTTCGCCTGAGGGGCCTCGTCGGACGCGGGGCACGCGAGGAATTCGTTCAGTGCCGCGCGCGGCCGGCCCGTCTCCAGCAGGTGGCGTCCGCGGGCCATCCGGTACAGCGGGCCGAAGGAGGAGTCCCACATCTCGTCGGGGACCGGACGCTCCAGGTACCGGGCCGCCTGTCCCGGATCGCCCATGAGGGTGTGCGCGGCGATGAGGACCGACAGCGGCAAGCCGACCGCGACGCCCCAGCTGTGGTCGGGCAGCAGGTCCAGGGCGGAGGCGGCACAGGCCACCGCCGTGCGCAGGTCTCCCAGGCTCCACCGGATGTGCGCGCGCAGAGCGGCCTGGAACGCCTGCCGGGCCGGCAGTTCCGGCCCGGTAAGGCGGTGCCACTGCTCCTCGCAGAACCGGCCGGCGAGCGCCGTCTCGCCCTTCTGCATCAGTTCCAGTACGGTCGCGAGATCCGACTCCCAGAACCGGTGGGCGTCCACGACCGCCGGCGCGGGCCGCCGCTCCGCGGCATCGTTGTCAGTTCCGTCGACGCAGGTCGCGGGCGCCGGAAGCCGCGGCCGGCCGCCGGAGTCGTCGGGCGCGGCGGGGAACGGAGGCATCGGCGTCGCGCCGTACCGGACGGACGCGGTGACGTCCCGGGCGGTGCACAGGTACAGACGCACCGCCGCATCGTCCAGCAACTTCGGCCACAGGCAGCCGATCAGCGCGTGGAAGCCCTGCACACCGTCGTGTGCGTGGGACGGCTCGCACGTCGCGACCAGCAGGGCCATCACCTCGCGTGCCTGGTCGTGGCAGCCGAACCAGAGGAACCAGGTGACGAGGAGCCGCAGCGCGGAACAGTCGGCCTGCCCGGCGCGCGCCGCGGCCAGCAGCCGGCGCACCTCCGGCTCCGCCGCCAGGGGATTGACGCGGCACAGCGTGCCGACCAGCGCGGCCGTGATCCTGCTGCGCTCTCGTTCGTCGAGGCCGGCCCGGTCGGCCAGGCGGAGGCAGGCGAGTGCCTCGTCCGGGCGCCCTGCCCTGACGAGCTGCTGCGCGGCGTGCCGCAGCACCCGCACCCGGGACGGGGCGGGGGGCTCGTCCGCGGCCACCAGGTGCCGGGCGACGGCGAGTGCCGGCGCGCCCTGCGCGAACAGCAGCTCGGCGGCCCGCCGGTGCAGGCCCGGCAGTTCCGCGTCGAGCATGCCCAGGACGGCACCCGGGACGGCCGGATGCCGGAAGCCGTCGTCCCCGAGCAGACCCGCCCGTTCGAGTTCCGCGATGTGCCGCCCGGTCTCCTTGGTGGTGCACTCCAGCAGGTGGGCGACTCGTGCGGGAGTCGCGGCGTCACCCAGCACGGCGAGGGCCTGGACGGTCTGCGCGAGGTTCGGGTGGCGCACCAGGCAGGCGAGGTAGGCGGTCCGGAAGGCGTCGCCGACCGGGACGGACGCCTCGGGAATGGCGGTTCCCGCCAGGAGCAGGTCGCGGACGAGCGCGGTGGCCAGGGCCGGGTTGCCGCCGCTGATCCGGTGGACCGGTGCGGCCAGCCGGGCGGCCGCTTCGGCACCGAGCCCGTCGACCAGCAGCTCCCGGACCTCCTGCTCCCGCAGGCCGGCGGCCTCGATGAGGCGGGCGCCGGGGATGCCGACGAACTCCAGGTGGGCGCGCATGCCTTCGCGCAGGATGTGCGGATAGGCCACCACGAAGGTGATGTCGTGGGACTGGGCGCGGCGGGCGAGATAGAGCAGACAGGCCTGTGAGGCCGGGTCCGTGTACTGGGCGTCGTCGACGAGGACGAGGATGCCGCTGTTGCTGGCCGCCGCGACCAGAGCGGAGACGAGATCACGTAAGAGGTGCGCGGAGGCGGGGCCGGTCGGTGTGGCGGGTGCCGCACCCTTCACGAGCTGCCGCACGGCCGCCCGTATGCTCTCGGGAATTCCGGGGACGTGGAGGAACTGTTCGACGACCGAAAAGGGTATGTCGCGTTCCTCGCGGAATCCGGTGGCGTGCAGGCATAAGGAACCGGATGTCAGGGCACGTCTTTTCGTCTCTTCCAGGAAAAACGTTTTTCCAGTTCCTGGCCCTCCTTGCAGGACCAGGACGCCACTGCGCCGTTCGGCCTCCCGGAGGAGGTCACCGAACGGCGTGGAACATAAGTCGCAGTTCTCCCTGCGCATGGCACCGCCCTGTTCACATGCACGGCGCCGCCCGGTGCTTGCTTTCCGGCGCGACGAGTGGCCCCCCGTCCGTCGAAGATCGAGTGTAGGTCAGGCCGGGTGAGCCGCCCGATCACGCCCGCCATTTTGTCATCTTTTTGACTTCCGTTAAGGAACGCCAGACGGCCGGCGAAGGGCGATCCTTCCTGTTCATGTCGTCAGACTCCCGCCCGTTCCGCGGCACCCATGGTGTCCACCTGCTGTGGGCGGCCGGTCCTGGCGGACGCGTACACCGCCGTCACCACGGCCACCGCCTGCCGTCCGGCCACGCCGTCCACCAGCGGAGGGCGCCCCTCGCGCACCGCGTCGCAGAAGTCCAGGAGCTGGTCCCGGTGCGGCTGGTACAGCAGGCCCCCGGCGTCCCGGGCACGGTCCCGCACCAGCGACGCCGCGTACTCGGCGGACTGGTCGGCGGCGCCGAACGCCCCGTACGCCGGCGCGTCCTCGCCTTCCCGGGCGAGATGCAGGTAGGCGAGTTCGTCGTCGTCGATGACCACGGAACCCCGGTCCCCGTTGACCGCGGTCCGGGCGGTACGCCCCGGGTAGGCGGCCGTGGTGGCGAGCAAGGTGCCCAGCGCGCCGTTCGCGAACCGCAGACTGGCCGTCGCCAGGTCCTCCACCTCGATGCCGGGGTGGGCCAGTCGAGCGGTGTGCGCGGCCACCTCCACCACCGGTCCGGCCAGCCACTGCACCAGGTCGACCGCGTGGATCGCCTGGTTCATCAGCGCCCCGCCGCCGTCCAGGTCGGGGGTGCCGCGCCAGGTACCGGACTCGTAGTACCGCGGACCGCGCCACCAGGACAGCTCCGTCATGACGGAGGTGACCCGGCCCAGCCGCCCGGACTCGATCGCCGAACGGGCCAGCCGGGCGGCGGGGTCGAAGCGGTGCTGGGAGACCACGCCGAGCGTCCGCCCCGTCTGCCGGGCCACGGCGATCAGGTGGTCGGCGGCCTGCGGCGTCACATCGACGGGCTTCTCCACCAGCACGTGCTTGCCGGCACGCAGCGCCGCCTCGGCCAGCCCCGCGTGGGTGCCGCTCGGCGTGCACACGAGCACGGCGTCCACGTCCCGCCGGGCCAGCAGCTCCGCCACGCCGGTCGCGGGGCGGCCCACTTCGGCCGCCAGCGCCCCGGCACGCGCCCGATCCCGGCCGGCGACCGCGGCCAGCCGTGCCCGGCCGGCCAGCTCCTCGTCCTCACGGGTCAGCAGCCGGGCCAGGAAACCGCCGATCGACCCGCAGCCGATCACTCCGAACGTCAGCAAGGGAACCTCTCATCCAGTCGGGGCCATGACGCAGGCCGTGTGGTGGGGGGAGCGGAGCATGGTGAGACGGCACTCCCGGTCGTCGCGGTCGGCCGGGTGCTCCGCCCGGTGGCGCCCGGGTCACGTTCCCCGGGCCCCGGCCGCTCACGGGCGCCGCGCCGTCGCGGGCCCGAGCGGGCCTGTCGTACGGCGAGGTGCCGGCCGAGCGTCCGACGGGACCCGGCCGCAGCGCCCGCCACAGGGAACGGCGGGCATGACCGGCCGGATGCGCTCGGGACCGGCCGGATGCGTGCGCGACCGGCCGGAGGCGTGTGGGCACGGACCGCCGGGACGGCCGGTGTGCCGAACCCGCTCCGGGCGGAGGGGCCCGGGACGAGCGGTGTCACGTACGGACGGAGGGCGGCCGGGGAGCGGGGCGGGCGGTGTCGCGTAGGGCGGGGGCCTGCCGGCCGGCGGGGTGGGCGGTGTCGGCCAGCAGGCCGATGCGCGCCACACCGCGCAGGTCGAGGCCGGGCGGACCGGCGGGGGACAGCAGCGTGGCGACCGACCAGCGCAGGGCGTTGTCCAGGGGCGAGTCGTGGACCAGCCACTCGCGCCGCAGGTCCGGGCCCTCCACGGCGAGCCGGTGGGTGTTGCGTGGCAGCCGGGTGCCGCGCGGCAGGGTCACCGGGTCCAGGTCCAGTCCGAAGCGCACGGGCCCGACGAGCATTTCGACATGGCGCTGCCGGCTCTCCCCGGCCGCGGTGGGCCGGTCGAACCAGGCCGGCACGGCCACCCGCCCGGACGGGTCGGGACCGACGATGGTGGAGTACAACTCCACGTCCACCCCGTCGGCCGCGGCCTGCTCGTGGGCGGCGGTGCTGGTCAGTTCCGGATCGGTCGCCACCCGCAGACCGCACTCCTGCGGGCTGGTGCCCATGTAGCGGTCGTACGTCTCCGGTGGCAGCGCGCCGCGCACAAGGGCCAGCATGTGCAGCCACTCGTAGCCGAAGACGCCGTAGTCGTGGTCGACGAACCGCCCCGCCGCGATGTCGGCCCGCCGGTCCTTGCCGAACCCGACACGGACCGCCCGCAGCGCGTGCCGGGGCGCCAGCTCCCGCCGCAGCGTCCGCAGCAGGGCCATCGCCTGCGAGTGCCGGTACTGGTCCATGACCACCAGACGGGCCTCGGGATGGCGGTCCAGCAAAGAGGTCAGCTCGGGAATCTCCCAGGTGCGGCACAGCGGCTTCTCCACCAGCAGCCGGGCCCGGGGATCGACGGCGAGCACGTCCGCCGTCGTCGCGACGTGGGTGGCGGTCGGCGAGCACACCGACCAGACGTCCACGGGCCGGTGGCGGACGGCCTGCTCGGCCCGGTCGAAGACCGGGATCCCGGTGGGCGGGGTGCCCGGGGCGGGATCGACCACGCTGACGTCGAAGCCGAGGTCGGCCAGCAGCTGTTGGTGCAGCCGGCCCGCGGCCCCGTAGCCGATCACGCAGACGTGGGTGCCGGACACGCGGGGCCTCACCGGGTCTCCGGGGTCGTGCCCGCGGGAGCGGCCGGCGCGGCGGGGCGGCGGGCGCCGGAGGCCAGGTACTCCTCGTAGTAGGCGGCGAACAGCCCCGCGTCGTCGATCGCCCGGTCCACGGGTTCCAGATGGAGTCCGGGCCCGAGCCGCCCGGCCTCCCGGCACAGCGTCTTGGCGGCGATCAGGGTGCCGGCCCGGTAGGCGTCGTAACCGCGGTTGGCGATGCCCTCGTACTCGAAGAGGTTGAGCGAGCGGCCGTCGCCCAGCAGGGTGGCCGTGGTGCCCGTGGGCAGGGCGTAGCGGACGCCGACATGGGGGATCGTCGTGGACCCAAGCCCCTCGAAGCCCTCGCTGAGCAGGCTGAAGTCCTTGGTGGCGAAACCCGCGAGGTACACGCCGTCGGGCAGCAGCGGCAGATCGTCGTGGGTGATCGCCAGCTCACCGGTGTTGCCGATGACGAGGAAGGGGGCGTGGGCGCTCAGCGCCTCGCCCGCGCTGGTGTACGTCTCGTAGCCGTGCTCGGCTGCCGTGATCAGCGCCAGGATGTCCGTGTCCACCACGGCGACGCGGCAGCCCAGCGCGCGCAGCGCGTGTGCCACCCGGCCCCCCAGCGTGCCGTAGCCCAGCAGCAGTACGTGACGGCCGATGAACTTCTCGCCGGGCAGCACGGCACGCAGCCGGCGCACGCAGGAGTCGGCTATCTCGTTGTAGCCGAGCATGCTCTTCAGCCTCGAACGGGCCATGTTCAGCACCGGGACGGTCAGTCCACCGGGGGCGTTCGTGATGCGCTTCAGCCCGCTGACGGTCAGTTCCAGGGCGCCGTCGATGCGTTCGTCGAGGACGCCGTCGGCTCCGTAGCCCTGCGCGAGCAGACCGCCGTCGTCGATCACCAGCACCTTGCGGCCCGCGCCGTGGGCCTGGCGGACGAAGTCGTCCACCCGCTCGTTGACGGCCAGGGCGTAGGCACGCGCCGCGGTGTCGGCCGAGCCGTTGATCACCGAGTTGTCCAGGGTGTCGCTCCGGTAGCCTCGGTGCAGGAACCAGGCGTGGACACGGTCGCGGTGCTCGGTCCGGTCGCCCTTGGACAGCGCGAAGATCCACTCCTTGTCCATGCCGGCCCGCTCCATGCCGAGCAGGAAGCCCACGCTGTTCTCCACGTAGTGGTCGCGGAAGATCAACGCCCAGTCACGGAAGGCCGGTTCCTCGTCGGCGTAGCGGGCGACCAACGGCATGCCGCGCACGATGGTGTCGATCTCCGCGTCGGTGTAGCACCGGCCGCGCAAGGTCAGCGCGTCGACGAGACGGTCGAAGACGACCTCGGCCCGCCCGGAGAGCGGTCCGGCGGCGGTGAGCAGCACCTGCGTGCGGCCGGCCGGGGGATCGACGGGATCCAGGGTGTCCGGGGCCGCGTCGGCGACCGGCCGGCTGCGCAACTGCACGGGAGTGCCGTCCAGTTCGAACACGAGACCGCCGGGCTCCCGTTCCGCGGGTTCCCCGAGTGGCACGCCCTCGCCGCGCAGCACCGAGCGGACGGTCTCGTCGACGTCCTGGAGCGTCATGCGGCCGTCGAGGACCTCGTACCGGCCTGAACCGGGATACGCCGCCGTGCCGTCCTGCACCGCGACACCCAGGGACTCGCTTTCCGGAAAAGCCATCGTCTCAACCTCTTCTCGTCGTGGATCGGGCCATCGATCGGTGCTGACCAGGACACCGGGAGGGGCAGCCAGTGCCTCCTGCCGCGGGGCGGGAACTGTGCGGGAACGGGATGGGCGGGCGGAGCAACGGCCCGTGGGGACAAGCACGGAGGCGGGAAGGAAGGGAGACCACCTGCGGCCGGGTCGGGTCCACGCCGCACCGGGCCGTCTCACACACCGGAGCCTATGAAGATCGCCCTCCGTCTCCCCAGCCCCTACGGCCCCTACGACCCCCTGCCGCTCACCCGGCGCGGGAGAGGGCTGAACGGGATCGGGTACCGGGGTGCGGGGGCGGGCGGGGACACGGGGCGGGCCAGGGCGGCGGGCATCCGGCGCGGGAGACGGTGGGGACCGGCGGGGGAAGGGGAGGCGTACGGCCGGGCGCGGGGCGGGACTTGGCGCGCGTCGCCGTGAGGTGCGGCCGGGTTGCGGTGGGGGCCCGGCGCGGTCCGGCTGGTGCGCGGCGTGCGTCCGGCGTCGGGTGGCGTGCACCGGATGGGCACGTGTGCTTCACGGCTCTGGGTGCTTCACGGCCCGTGGCCCGTGGCCGGCGCCCCGAGGACTTCCCCACGCCCCGCCACCTCGGCAAGGTTCGTCACGGCGCGCCCGGGGGCGTCTCCCGCCCGGGTGCGCGACAGGGGGTCGTAGGGGCCGTAGGGGCTGGGGATGCGGAGGACGATCTTCATAAGCTCGCGGTGCCGGGCACGGCCCCGGCGCGGCCGGTCCTCTCGCATGCCGGTCCCGCACGGTCCCGTTTCCGATGGAGGGGGCACCGGCCGCTTCCCTGCATGCCGGTCGCCGCGGATCGAGGGCCCCGCCCACGACGAGAAGAGGTGGAGACGATGGCGTGGAGTTCGACACCGCCGGCACGGCCCCTTCAGCGGCGGTGAACCCCTCGGCGCACGGGGACTCCGTACGCCCGTCCCGCTGCCGGGGCGACCGCGCGGACCGGCTCACGGGCCGGACCCCGGCAACGACCGCCCGGACACCGCGGCCCGTCCGGCCCGTCGCACCGCCCGTCCGGCCCGTCGCACCGCCCGCGCGGTCGGGCAGCCGCCCGCCCGCCAACGCACCGTGACCACCGCCCACCCGCCCCCGGCAAGGCCGGGTGAACCGGCAGGCCAGGTCGACCGGCCCGGGGCCGGCGGCCCGGCGCCCTCGCCGTACGGCCACAGGTCCGCGCACACCGGAGTGCCGGCGGACCCCCGCACCACGACGCTCACCTCCGCTTCCCCCGCACACCCGCCGGCGCGACCGCGGCGGCGCCGAGGGCGACCGGGTCCATCACCCACGCCCTCCAGGCCCCTGCCGCCCGCGCCCATGACCTCGCCCGGGAGTCCCCGATGACCCAGGTCTGTTTCGCCATTCCCGACGACGAATTCGAGCGCGACTTCCTTCAGCTGCCCCTCGACGTGGCCAACGCCTGCGCCGCCCTGCGCGCCGAAGGCATCGGCGTGTCCGTCTGGGACAACCGGCTTGCCGACACCCCGCCCGACACCGGCCCGGACCCCGACATCGTGGTCGTCGTGACCGCCATCGCCGACCGCGCGCAGTGCTATCCGCTCGTGCTGCATCCCGTCCGGGCGCTGGTGGACCAGGTCCGCCGGCAGTGGCCGCGGGCGACGGTGCTCGCCTGCGGACCGCACGCCACCCACCTGCCCGAGGCCACCCGCGAGGAACTGGGAGTCGACTTCGTCGCGCGCGGCGAGGCCGACTCCGCCGCCGTACAGGCGGTGCGCGACCTGGTCGCCGGCCGGCCCGGGCTGCCGGTACTGCCCCTGGTGGACAGCTACCCGCAACTCGCGCCCGAACAGTGGCCGTTGCCCGCCTACGACCTGTTCGACCTGACCTCGTACACCGCCGAGGTGTTCATGGACGGACAGGTGCGCCGAGGCTCGTGCGGCATGGTGCTGGGAGTGCGCGGCTGCACCTACGGGTGCACCTTCTGCCATCTGCCGTTCGGCACCCGCATGCGCCCGCAGCCCGTGGAGCGCACCCTGGCCGAGATCGCGGCCATGCGAGAACGCGGCGTCGACTTCGTCTTCTTCCTCGACTACGTCTTCGGACTCCACCCCACCTTCTACAAGGACCTGTGCCAGGGCCTGACCGGGCAGGGCCTCGGCTGGACGGGCCAGAGCCGGGCCGAGGTGGTGCTGCGCACGGACGTGGAGCAGTGGGCGGCGGCCGGCTGCAAGGGCATGTGGCTCGGCGCCGAGTCCCCGGGGATCGCCGACACACCGGTGGGCAAGCGGGTCAAGCCCGGCGTCACCAACGCGGCGGTGCGCAAGCTCCAGGACGCCGGGATCACCCCGTTCGCCTTCCTCCTCATCGGGCTGCCCGACGACACCGCCTGCCAGAACGGCGAGCTGCTGCGATGGGCGGCCGACCTGCCCGGCTACTTCGGGCTCAACCAGCTTTTCCTGCGTCCCGGCACCAAGCTGTACGAGCAGCTGGCGCCCCGCTACAACGACGGCCGGATGCCACGCACCTGGGCCGAGGTGGAGGCCGTGACCCGGCGCTACCGGGAGAGCTACCCCGTGGACCTGAACGAACTCTGGGACCAGTTGGTACGGCTGCCCAACTACCTCGGCAACGCCATGGCGGCGCTGTGACGGGCACGGCACCCCCCAGCCCCCGCCGGCCCCAGCCCACCACCGCCCCACCGGCCCGCCGAGCCCGGGGAGAACGGGCCGCGCGGCGACCGACTGCCGGGCGACGGCACGGCGGGCGACAGCTGCGCGCAGGACGATCCGGCGGAGAACGGTCCGGCCGGCCCGGCGGCCTCGCCGACCCGGTAGTGACCACGGTGCGCCGGTACCACGACGGAGCGCCGTCGGCCGCCCCGCTGCGCCGGCGCCGGGAGGTCGCGCAGCGATGAGCACCGCACCGTCGGCGCCGCCGCGGCCGGGCCGGATGAGCACGGTGCTCGGTCTGCCCCGGCTCGGCGGTCAGCGGCTCCTGCTCGCCGCCGTCGTGGTCGACAGCACGGGCAGCGGACTGGCCGTGCCCTTCCTGCTTCTCTACCTGACCCGGCAGGACCGCATGACGGCGGCCACCGCCGGAACGCTCCTGACGGTGGCCGGGGTCATCGCCCTGGCAGCGGGACCGCTGTCCGGGCCGCTGCTCGACCGATGGGGCCCGGGCCGTCTCGTCCAGGCGGCCCACGTGCTGCGCGCGACGGCCTTCCTCGGCTACCTGACGGCGGGCTCACCGCCGATGGTGCTGGTGATGGCCACGCTCGCGGCACTGGGGGACAACCTGTTCTGGCCGGCCAACCGGGCGTTCCTCGCCCGTCGCTGCCGACCCGGCGAGTTGATCCGCTGGTACGGCCTCGAACGCACCCTGCGCAACATCGGGCTGGCGGCCGGCGGACTCGCGGCGGGATTCCTGGCCGGGTGGGGCCTTACCGGCCTGCGGCTGGTCATGGCCGGGAACGCGGCCAGCTACGTCCTCGCCACGGCGTTGCTCACCCCTCTGCTGGTCACCGCCCGGCGCCCGCCCGCCGACCCGGCACCGGCCGCGCCCGGGACCCGTCCAACCGTGTCCGGGCCCCGTCCGGCCGCGCCCCGGCCCGACCGCGCGTACGTCACGATGGTGGCGGCCAACACGCTGCTCGTGCTGGTCTGCGTGGCGCTTCCGGTGCTCGTACCGCTCTACGTCGTCCAGCAGCTCCACCAGCCCTCCTGGGTCGTCGGCGCGGTGTTCGCCCTGAACACCGTCCTGGTGACGGCAGGCCAGACCCTGGTGGTGCGGTACCTGGAGCGGCGTGAGTACCTGCGCACCCTCCAGTGGGCGGCCGTGCTGTGGTGTGCGGCGGCCGTACTGTTCGGCGCGGCGAGCGGGCTGCCGGGGACGGCGGTACCACCCCTGCTCGCGGCCGCCGTGCTGGTGTTCACGTCGGCGGAACTGCTCCACGCCCCCACCAGCGACGCCGTCGCCGTCCGCATGGCACCCGAGGACAGGCCCGGCCGGCACCTGGGTCTGCACCAGCTGTCCTGGGGAGTCGGCTCCGCGATCGCCCCGTCGGTCCTGACCTGGGCGCTGGCTCTGGGCCCCTGGTGGCCGTGGGTCCTGCTGGCCACCGGGTCGGCGGCGGCCACCGGCGCGCTGGCCGCCGTCCGCCGCGCCGTCGGCCCGGTCGTCCCGGACCGGGACGGAGCCGGGCACTGGGCACGACCGGCCGCGGCCGCACCCGGTCTGCGCCGGCGGCAGGCATCCGAACCAGACGACGAGCGGAAAGAACGAACCGATGGCCGATGAGATGACGTTCTGGGACTACTCGCGGTCGCAGACGCTCAGCCGCTACAACGGCGCGAGGATCGACGTGCGGGAACTGGCGGAGCTGTGCCGCGTCCGCGGAGACGCGGAACGGGCCGACGTCGAGCCCCCCTCCCCGGACGCCATGGCGCAGATCCATCCGCTGGCGCTCAAACGGCCGCGCCGGTGGGAGACGGCGATCGCCGCCACGATCTACGCCGGGAGCGGTCAGGTCGCCGCGCGGCAGGAGATCATCAAGGCGAGGGAGCTGCTGGACCGGCTCCCGAAGGCCGACCGGAGCACCCTCACCGTGCCGCGCATGCTGGCGCTGGTCCCCACCATGATCGCCGGCTTCCGCTTCAGCCGGCGCAGCGAGACGTTCAACCCCGAGGCGAACCGCTACCTGGACGGAGCGCGGTTCCTCTCGGCGCTGCTGGAGGACAGGCCGGCCCTCGACGTCGAGATCGGGCTGTGCGCACACCGGGCCGGTGTGAGCGACCCGGTTCTCCCCGAGCACGTCAGCCCGACGGGCGCCGGCCGCATGGTGGCGTTCGTCGGAGCGCTGCTGGACAACTCGCTCGCCGGGAGACGCACGGTCAACGTGTCCCAGCAGACGGCGACCGACCGGGCCGCGAGCACGGTCAACTCGCTCGTCTTCACGCGCTACGCGAGCGAAGGGAGGGTGGAGGACCTGCTGCGCATCCTCGATCAGCACGCGGACGACATCCGGTCGGTGCTGGCGCGGCACAACGCCGTCTCGGACACGGAATTCCGCTTCACCCCGCTCGATCCCTTCAGCGAGCTGGTCGAGCGCGACATGGACGAGGCGTTCGGCCCCGACTGGTCCGGCGCGCCCGCCCAGCCGCGATGGCGAACCGGAGGGACACTGGACGCGGCCGTCGAGGCGGCGAAGGGCAAGATGGCGCGGTTCATGCGGGACGAGCCGCTCGACGTCGACCGCCTGATCAGGCTGCACAAGGACTCCGACGAACCCAGTGAGCGCGGTGTCTCGGCGCTCCAGTGGTTCGACCGGCACCAGCGGCAACCGCTTCAGGTCCGGGCCCGGTACGACGTCGCCTTCCACCACCGCCTGGCCCTGGCCACGTTGGCGAAGAACGGCGTGGGAATCGGCATGGAGCGAGGATGGGACGCGTACCAGTGGCTGGCGTGGAACGCCGCGTACGGGACGCCCAGGACGGCCATGCCGCTGCTCTACGCCAGGAGTTCGACCGAGCCCGCGAGCCACGTCTCACTGCGGAGCTTCAACCTCCGCCAGTTCTGGTGAACTTCCGTCCTCGGTCTTCCGCACGTGAGTGGTGCCGGCGTCGATGGGAGCCCCGTCGGCGCCGGTCGGTTTGAGGTCCGGCACGCGGGCGCCGTGCTCGTCGACCAGTGTGGAGCGGGGTTCACCCGGCTCGAAGGCGTGGCGTTCCCCCCACTGGCGCATGGTGAGCAGGACGGGGAAGAGGTCGCGGCCGGCGTCGGTGAGCACGTACTGCAGGCGGCGGCCCGAGGGCGCGGTCTCCTGGGCGAGCACCCCGTGCGCGATGAGCCTGCGCAGACGGTCGCTGAGGATGTTGCGCGCGACGCCGGTCCGCCGCTGGAACTCGGTGAAAGACCGCGCGCCGTCCATCGCGTCCCGGATCACCAGCAGACTCCACCGGTCACCGACGAGGTCGAGGGTGCGGGCCACGGGGCAGTCCGGATCCGTCCAGGCGGGCTTCGGAGCGGCCGCGGAGGGGCGCGTCATGACACCTCCCGATGAGTTGCGAATCGAGACCATCATGCCCTACGGTCGAAACAGTTTCATTCTGCTACTCATTCGCCGCTCATTTTGTTGGGAGTGCGATGGACGTCTGGCGACGGTTACTCCTCGCGACCGTGTGCGGTGTCGCGGTAGCGAGCATCTACGCCGCGCAAACGGTGCTGGGGCCCATGGGGGCCAGCCTCGGTGTGCCGGCGGAACACGCCGGGTGGATCGTCTCGACGGGCCAGTTCGGCTACCTGGCCGGCCTGGTGCTGCTGGTGCCGCTCGGCGACGTCGTCTCCCACCGGCACCGGCTCATCGCGGTCCACCTGGTGATCACCGCGGCGGGCCTGGCCCTGACGGCCGCGGCTCCCGCCGCGTGGACGGCCTTCGCGGGGCTCGCGCTGGCCGGGATGTTCGCAGTCGTGGTGCAAACCACGGTGGCCTACGCGGCATCGGTCTCCCCGCCCGCTGAACGGGGGCGGAACATCGGAGTCGTCACCTCGGGCGTCGTGGTGGGCATCCTGGGAGCCCGGGTCGTCACCGGAGTGCTCGCACAAGTATGGGGCTGGCGCAGCGTGTACACCGTGCTCGCCGCGCTCGCGCTCGCACTCGCCCCACTTGTCCTGCGCGCGCTGCCACCCGAAGACACCTCCCGCCCCCCTGCCGGCTACCGCCAGGCCCTCGTCTCGCTCGGCGGACTGTTCGGGCAGCGTCTCCTCCTGACACGCGGCCTGATCGCATTCTTCCTGTTCGCATCGTTCGGCACCCTCTGGAGCGGCCTGTCCCTGCCACTGGCGGACACACCATGGCACCTGAGCGAAAGCCAGATCGGCCTGTTCGGCGTCGCCGGACTCGCCGGCGCACTGGGCGCGGCGCGTGCGGGACGGTGGGCGGACGCGGGACGAGCCGTCCCGATCAGCGGCTACGCGCTGACTCTGCTGATCCTCTCCTGGGCCGCGACCGCGCAACTGCCCTGGTCGCTGTGGCTGCTCCTCACCGGCATCGTGGTGCTCGACTTCGCGGTCCAGGTCGTACACGTGAGCAACCAGCACCTGCTCACCACCGCGCATCCGGAACGCACCAGCAGCGTGATCGGCGGCTACATGGTCTTCTACTCCCTCGGATCCGCCCTCGGCGCAGCCGCCACCACCTCGGTCTTCACCTCCCACGGCTGGACCGGCTCCAGCCTGCTCGGAGCCGGATTCGCGACCTGCGCGCTGATCGTCTGGGCCACCGGCGGACGTCGACGCCCAACGACCCCGAATGTCGAACAGGCCGGCCGAGTGGCGGAGAGTTTCCGGTCTTCCTGAGAGCTCTCCACTCGGCACCGACCCGGCCGACGGCGGACAGCCCGCTGCCGGCCGGGCCCGCGGAACCCAACGCCGTGGTGCCGACGCCGACGGTGATCGGATCACTGCCGGTCGGCCCCGGTCAGCCGGTGTGAGCGGGCATGTGGCAGATGCCCTGGCGGACCATGTCCAGGTGCATCACCACGACCGGACGGGCGTTGCGTGCAGCGGCCACGACCTGGCTGTTCTTCCCCGCTTTGATCTCCTGGTCGATCAGCGCGAGTGTCTGGCGGTGTCCGGCATCCTGAGCCTGGAGCCATGCCCTGTCGTAGGCCGACGTTCCGGCCTTGGCCTGCACGGCGGCCAGTTGCTTCTGCTGCTGCGCGGACGGGGAGGCGGGCAGCCGCACGTTCAGCTTGCCGGCCAGTGTCTTCACATCCGCGTCCAGCTTGGTGTGGTCACGTACCAGTACGGCGCCGACCTGCTTGACGCACGCGGTACGGGCATGCCTGCCTGCGTCCTGGCCCGCCGCGATCTCGGCGAGGTTTCCCTGGTGCACCTGCACCAGGAACGTCGAGTCCTGGCCGGCGAGCTTCTGGGCGAATGCGTGGGGTGCGGCCGTACCGCACAGCGCTACCGCCGCGAGCGCGGCGGCCACCGATCGTTTGCGCATTGGTCTTGCTCCCTTCGCGTCGGCTCGGCACAAGTGCGCCGCACCGGCGATCGGAACGGGCGCGCGATGGAGCGCCCCATGCATCTGTACCGGGAAGCCACCCGTCCGTACCGGATCGGCCCGCAGTTCACCCGAGCGGCCCACACGGACAGCCCCGGGGTGTGCACGGACGTACGCTGAACGCTTCGGCCGGCTCGGGGGAGTCCACCGCGAGAACCCGACCCTTGGTCCCGAGTGCGACCGCACCGGTCACCGAAGCTCAGCGACGGTACGCGGTCGTCGCGATCTCGACGAACGATCGGATCAACGGGTTGGCGTCACCCTCGTTCCACACCGCCACCACCCGGCTCGGAGGCATGTCGACCAGCGGCACCACGGCCAGCTCCGCGGGCAGGTCGTGTCCGAGCGGGGCCAGACCGACCGTGCCGTTCCACAGCACGGCCTGCAGACATTCCTGTACGGCGCGCACCTGTGGGCCCTCGCGCGGCGTGCCGCCGTTCCAGTACGACTGCCAGAGAGGGTCGGTGCCAGGCGGGAACTGGAACCAGCGGCGACCGCTCAGTTCCGCCAGTCGCAACTTGTCGCGACGGGCCAGCGGATCGTCAGCGCGCACGACCACGCCGACCGGATCGGTCCGCAGTGCGCGCACCGTCAGGCCGGTCTCGTCGAACGGCGCCCGGGTCAGCGCCACGTCAACCAGTCCGGCACGCAACCCGCAGGTCGGATCGGTCAGATCGGTGTCGCGGACACGGACGTCGATACCGGGGTGCTGCCGGCGGTAGGCCGCGGCCAGCCTGGCCACTCCCGGATCGGTGCCGTCGCCCAGGATGCCGATGGTGATGGTCGCGGCACCGGCCGCCGCGCTCACGCGCACCCGGACGCGGTCAGCGTGGTCGAGGAGTGCCCTCGCCTCGTCGAGCAGCACCGTGCCCACCGCGGTGAGCGTCACGCCGGCCGGCGAGCGAACGAAGAGCAGGGCCCCGACGTCGGCCTCCAACTGCTTGATCGCCCGGCTCAGCGGCGGCTGGCTCATGTGCAGCCGGGCGGCGGCCCGGCCGAAGTGGAGTTCCTCGGCGACCGCCACGAAATAACGCAAGACCCGAAGCTCCACTCTGCAACGATACCGACAAGGTATCGGCGCTGCGGGACAGGTCTTGGACACCCTCGGGGGACCGGCGGTGAACTCGGGAGCATGACCGAAGAAACCGAAGCCGCCGAGCAGCACACCCACCCCGCGATATCAGTGAGGGGCCCCGGGGACGGCGAGACGATCACTCTGGGTACCACACGCATGAGGGTCCTGGAGGACGGCAGCCACACCGGACACCGCCTCGCGATCACCGAGTCCCTCCTCGCCCCCCACACCCAAGGACCGCCGCAGCACCGCCACGCCCGACACGACGAGGGCTTCTACATCCTTTCCGGCACCGTGCGGTTCACCGTCGGCAACAAGGACTACGACGCCACCACGGGCACACTCGTGATGGTCCCGCCCGGCACCTCCCACACCTTCGCCAACCCGACCGACCAACCCGCCCTCATGCTCAGCACATTCACCCCTGCCCTGTACGTGCAGTACTTCCGGGACCTGCGGGACCTACTCGCCGACGGCCGGCCGCTGACACCACAGGCCAACATCGACATCATGAGCCGCTACGCGACCGAGCCCGCCTGAAACCGAGCCTCTCCCCCCGGACGGCGGCCCCGGGCGGCACCAACGTCCCTCGGAAATCGACGCAAACGACGGCCTCCGTAAACCGGTGACCCACGAACGGAAACGATGAACACCGCCTACTGGACCCTCGCAGGACTGCTCGCGCTCTTCTACCTCTACGCGGGCACGCTGAAAGTGATCCGCAGCCGCGATCAACTCCGGCCGATGATGGCCTGGGTCGACCACATACCCCTGCCTGCGCTGAAAGCCCTGGGGGCGGTGGAGATACTCGGCGCGACCGGCCTGATCCTGCCGCCGCTGACCGGTATCGCCCCCTCGCTGGCGCCGGCCGCGGCCATCGGATTCGTACTCCTGCAGACCGGCGCGATCGCCGTCCACCTGATGAGCGAGGACCGCCGGATCACACTCAACGCCGGGCTCATCCTCACCGCGGCCGTGACCACCTGGCTCGCCACCCAGCTCTGATCCCACACAGTCCGGAAGGCGGGACCCGGGCGACGCTCCACCACCTGTGGTCCCCGGCGCGGCAGGTCCGATCATGACGTGGTCGGCCCGCCGGCGCCCAGGAGACGCACCTCGGTCCGACGCCGAGTGGGCCGCGGGACGGCTGTCGGTGGAAGGTCTGATCGTGATGCAGCGTCGAGGTGCTTCGGGGTATACGGGCCGGCATGGCACCGATGACTGAGCGCGTCATGTTCCTGCGGGCCGTGCGGCAGATGCACCGGATCCGCTCCTTCTACGCTGGGGGTGTCCTGTTGTGGGCGGTGTGCGCCGCCTGGACCGGCTGGCAGGCGCCGGGAAGCCGGCAGATGTGGGCGTGCGTCCTCCTCCTCACCGTCTTCACCGGTCTCCTCGTCACGGCCGACCTGTCCCTGCGACGCCTGGAAGTCCCCAAGACGGGACGACCCGCGCATCACGCCGCATCGCATAAGGCGGCAGGCCCTCGTCACGCTCACGCCTGAGCCCGTCACCACCGCCGGTGCGCAGACTCGTCTCGGGGCCGCGCCTGGCGGGCCAGTGCGAGTCGGGGATGACTTCACGTCTGCGGAGACGATGACCGGGCATACGGGTCTCACCCACCTTCGAGAGGAGTTCGTCTCATGCTCGGCATAGTCGCGGCAGTGCTGTTCTTCGTGTCGTTTCTGATCAACGCGGCGGATCTCAGCACCAACGATGTGTTCTCTTCGACGAACGTGATGCTGCTGGGGCTGACTGCTCTGGCCCTGCACGTGGCCGGTATCGGTTCCGGCTGGACCCGCAGACGCTGACCTCCATCATCCCGGGGCCTGGTGACAGTTGTTACCAGGCCCCGTTCGTCTGGCTGTCAGCCTGGCCCGCGTCAGCATGCCTGGCGTCCTTGGAGACCCGGCCTGAAGACCACTCGTGCACGCGGCGGATGCACCGGTCCCCTGAGCGGAGCGCGGTCCCACCGGTCCCGTCCTGCCCGACGAACGCGGCTCCTTCCAGACCGCCCACACACGGCTGAGTTGAGCGGTGCATCAGCCGTCTCGCGCAGTGGCGTGGCCTGGCCGCCCGGACCGACAAACTCGCGATCGTTCACCAGGCCGCACTCCACCTCGCCGCCATCTTCATCCGGGCACGGCGCTGACCAAGGAGACAGAACCCGGGCGAGCCGGGAATGTCCTGGTGGCGGTCGCGTCTCGCCGAGGGTGGTGAGGAGGACGACGTGACGCGACGGTGCCGGTGCGGTGAGCCCGTCGAGTCCGGGGCCCGCGATGCGGAACAGCACGGCGGTGGGGTCGAGGGCGGGTACGGCTTCGAGAACCTCGTCGCCGCGGCCGAAGGCCGGACCTGCTGGGTGGATCAGGCGCTTTCGGTCTCGACGGCGGGTGGGCGTGCGGAGACGGAGGGACGGGTGCCGCCGCGGAGCCGGCGGGCCTGGGCGACGGCTTCATCGGGGTGACCGATGAACTGTCCAGGTCCAGGTAGCGGCAGTCGCCGGCCGGCAGGCGCTCACCTGCGACTCGGAAGCGGTACGTGGTCCCGAAGCCTTCGACGCCGACGGCCTCGGAGGGGCCAGCCCAGCCGAAGGATGCCGTGGCGTCTGCCTTCCGCTTTCCGCGCCGCCTGCCGCGGCACGGAAGGCGGACGCCCCGGCCACGACGCCCGACCCGCCGTCGTGGACCCCCTCGAGCACGCTCGAGGGGGTCCACATGTCTGGGACCTCGACGCCGGCCCGTGACTACTCAGCGGTCGTCAAGCGGCTGGCTGTGGCCGGGAGTTCACCGCCGTGCACACCGCACGGGGCGCTGATGGGGACGGCGTCACGAATTCGCTTTCCGTGCCGTCGGGTGGATGCCGATGAAGCCAAGCACCGCGCCGAGGGTCGTCACACCGGCGGCGATGGCGAAGCTGAAGGCATAACCGTGTGCGGTGGCGCTCATCGGGTCGGCGCCTGCGTGCTGCAGCACGGTGGCGTGGCTGGTGCCCAGCGAGACGAGGGCGGCCAGGCCGATGGCGCTGCCGATCTGCATGGACGCGTTGTTCATGCTGGTGGCGATGCCCGCGTCCTCACCTGTGGCGCCGTCCACTCCGGCGACGGTCGATCCGACGAGGACCAGGCCGCCTCCCAGGGGCACGAGGATGAGTCCGGGCAATACGTTGGCCAGGTACGTGCCGTGGGTGCTCAGCCCGGAAAGGAGGACGTACCCGACTGTGGCGATGGCAAGTCCGCCTCCGTTCAGCGCCCGCAGTCCGAACCGGGGAAGGAGGCGCGGTGCCACCATGGTGGCGCTGAACAGAATGACCGCCCCGAATGGCACGAAGGCGAATCCGGTCGCCAGTGCGGAGAAATGCAGTATGTGCTGCACATACAGGCTCAAGGAGAAGAACAGGGTGGCGAAACCGACGTAGTAGCAGATACGGACGACGTTGGCGATGCTCCGGTTGCGTGAGCGCAGGAACGTGAGGGGCACCAGAGGCTGGGCCACTCGGGCCTCGACCAGCACGAAACCGATCAAGCAGAGCACGCCGATCGCCACGCAACCCAGGACCAGGAACGAGAGCCAGGGATGGGTGTCCTTCTCCAGCAGGCCGAACACGACCAAAAGCAGGCCGAGAGTCACCAGGACGGCGCCCAGGACGTCGGGACGGCCTCGCTTGGCGGCCCGGCTCTCGGAGATGAGCGGGAAGGTGGCGAGAAACGCGAACGCAGCGATGGGGAGGTTGATGAAGAATATCCAGCGCCAGGAGGTGATGGTGGTGAGGACGCCTGAGAGCATGACGCCCAGGGCCACGCCGACTCCGGCCAGGCCGCTCCAGATGGCCATGGCCCGTGCCCTTTCCTGCCGTTGCGTGAACAGCAGCGTCACCATCGACAGGGCCGCCGGGCTGACGAGTGCCGCACCGATGCCCTGGACGAAGCGGCTGGCGACCAGTAGACCGGCTTGCTGGGCCACCCCCGCGCTCGCCGATGACAGCGCGAAGATCGCCAAGCCGGTGAGGAACAGGCGCCTGCGGCCCAGCAGGTCACCCAGACGTCCGCCGAGCATCAGCACGCCGCCATAGGTGACGGTGTATCCGTTGACGACCCATGCCAGGCCGGTGGTCGTCAGGCCGAGGTCCCGCTGGATGGGGGGCAGAGCGACATTGACCACGGTCACATCGAGCAGCAGCATCACCTGTACCAGGCAGATGACCCCGAGCGCGCGCCACCTGCGCGGATCCGGTTCGGGAGTGGGACTGATCGATGTCATCGCTGATCTCCTTCTGGTCGGCCGGGACGCAGCCGTGCTCCTCAGCGGTCGTAGGAGGCACGGCCCAGGCCGACGGGTCCGTGGACAGTTCTTGACGCGTTCAACGCAAGGAGGCTGCTCGTGCCTGGCCGCGATTGAGGACAGCGAGGGTGCACATCCGGACCCCCGCGACGGTCACGTCGCAACCGCGGGCAGCCGCCCGGAGACCGGTCACCGTGGTGTCACTGTCTGCACACCTCGCGTCGCACCGGGCCTCGGCCGACCGGTGAAGGGCTCCCGGGCCCACGCTGACGGCCCCGGCTTAGACGGCCGTTCCGGCGTGTTCGGCCGAGTGGGCGAGGCAGAAGTCCCCTCGGTACAGCTGCACCGCCCCCAGTAGATGCGCATCCCGGCCGCAAGGCGTCACCTTGACAACGTAGGGGTCCCCAGCCATCGTGGAAACTATGGAAACTACACCAGTTTCGAGAGTTTCCGAGGTGGACGAGCAGCGCGCCGACGTGATCGTGCAAGCGGCCTGCCGGCTGTTCTTCGCGCCGGGGCTCGCGCGGGTGAGCATGGACGATCTCGCTCGTGAGCTCGGGATGAGCAAGAAGACGATCTACCGTCACTTCCCGGACAAGCGCAGCCTGCTGGCCGCGGTATTGGACCGGCAGTTCGCGACAGTGGAGCGCACGCTGGCGGCGGCGGCCGAGGAAGCGGAAGGGCAGCCATTCGGTCTGCAGGTCCGGCGGCTCTTGATCGCGGCAGGCAGTGAGCTGGGGCGGATCGGCGCGGCTCAGCTCGCGACGGGGCGGGGCGACGCGATGTTGCGCCAGTACGTGGAGCAGCGTGTGGACGCGGTGGTCCACCGGCGGCTCGACGAGTTGTTCAGGGAGGGGCACCGGCGGGGACTGCTGTCGACGCCGCCGGAGCTGCTGAGCGAGATCACCCGCGGCGCCCTGGAGCGTTTGCTCACCTCGCGGTTGCCGCACGATCTGGGCTGGACCGCGGCGGATCTGCTGCGGGCGACCGTCGACACCGTGCTCTACGGAGCGATCCGCTCGGCAGAACCGGGCACCGACGACGCATGACCCGGGGCGGTCGTTCCGACCACCCGCGCTGACGAGGAGGAGGTGGTCCCATGACCGGGGGAAGCGGCAGGGTGGCACTGGTGACAGGGGCGAGCAGCGGAATCGGTGCGGCCAGCGCGCGCCTTCTGGCCGCGCGAGGGATGCGCGTAGTGGTCAACTACCTGCGCGGCAACACGGCAGCCGAGGAAGTCGTGGCCGACATCGAGGCCGCCGGCGGTCAGGCCATGGCAGTACAGGCCGACGTGCGCGAGGCAGCGGCGATCGAGAGCATGGTCCAGCAGGTCCAAGCGGCATGGGGACACATCGACGTGCTCGTGCACAACGCCCTCATCCCGTACGCGATCAAGTCGTTCCAGGACATGACCTGGGAAGAACTGGGCGGCAAACTCAACGACGAGATGTACGCGGCGTTCGCGGTCACCAAAGCCGTCCTGCCGGCCATGACCGAACAGGGCTGGGGACGCATCATCTACATGGGCACCGGCCTCAGCCGCCGGCCCCGGGAGAACATGATCGCCCTCGGCACGTCGAAGGCCGCACTGGAGCAGTTCGCCCGGTACCTCGCCCAGGAACTGGGCCCGCGGGGCATCACGGTCAACGTCGTCGCGCCCGGCCCGGTGGAGGGCACCCGCATCGCGAACGAGTTCGACGACGACCACAAGCGGCGTCAGGTGGCCGCCACCCCCATGGGGCGCCTGGCACGCCCCGCCGACGTGGCCCAAGCGGTCGCCTTCTACGCCAGCGAGGACAACGCCTTCATGACCGGCACCACGGCCGCGGTCAACGGCGGAATGGCCATGTACTGACGCCTTCTGTCGGTACTCAGGGCGATACGCATCCCGCATCCGGCATAGCGGCACCTGACACACCGGCCGCACACCGCCCCCACGACACGAGCGGACTCAGCGCGGCGACACCATCAAGGGAAACGCCCATGCACACGATCGATCTCGCCTACGTCGGGCGAGGCCTGCACGAGGAACTCGTCGCCTACATCGCCGATCAGGAGGACTACTACGCCCAGGAAGGCGTCCACGTCGCGCTGCGGGACGGCTGCTCGTGGGCCGAGGAGCGGCTGCGCCGCGGCGCCACCATCGGGCTCGGCCGGGCACTGCTGTCCCGACTGACCGGCGGCATCCCCTGGGTCACGCTCAATGTCAACACGTGCAGCCCGCTGTTCTGGTTCCTCGCCCGCCCCGGCATCACTTCCCTGGCCGACCTGGCCGGCCGGCGGCTCGCGGTGCACGCCCCCCACACCGCGCCCGGGTGCTTCACACGGATCGTGCTGCGCCAGGCCGGCCTCGACCCGGACCGTGACGTTCAGGCCATCGTCCGCCGGCCCGGCGACTACGGCATGGACCTGCGCGGGCTACAGGACGGCAGCATCGACGCCGCCCTGGTCGGCAGCACCATGGCGCCGGAGGCAGTAGCCGCCGAGCACGGCTGGCAGGTGCTGGCCTGGGTCGGCGGCCATTTCAAGATCCCCACCGTGGGGGTGGCCGTCGATCCCACCTACACCGACCCGGACGACCCCGCGGTCCAGGCCGTCGTACGAGCCCACCGGCGAGCCCTGCAGGTGATCCACAACGACCCCGACACCACGGTGCGGTACATGCACACGTTCCTCGGCCGACACACCGAGGACGAAGTCCGAGCGCACTACGAGGCGTTCATCGCCCCGCATTACACCACCGACGGCCAAGTCGACCTCGCCGTCGGCACCACCGCGATCACCGCGGTCGCCGCCGAACTCGGCGTCCCCGCCACCATCACCGCAGCCGAGTTCTACCGCACCCCAACGACCACACCCGGGCCGCATTGATCACGAGCGTTGTCGACACTCGATAGGTCCGTGAATGGTGTCCCGTCTTCAGGGGTGGGACTCAGGACGGCTGGGGCGGCTGCGCTCCCTGCGGGCTTCGGAGTTCGTTCGCCTGGTCAGGCGAGGGCGTGAGAGGACTACCGGCTGTGATGCGGCGGGCGTACCCCGCTCGTAAGCGGGCAGCTCAGCCAGCACCTCTCCACCGGCCGCCACGATCAACCCCGCGCGGCCCCGGGTGGCGAGATACCTGAGCGGGTGCTCGGAGGAACCCCGGGGGAGCTCCTCAGCTGAACCGCCGTCATTCTCGCCCGCTGGCCACCCCCGGTTTCAACACCGCCTTGCTGACGGCCGGTTGCCCGACACCGGCGCGTATTCGCCCTCTTCCTCGGCCTCGTGAAGAGGAACGAGGCCTGAGAATGCCCGAACCGCAGGAGATCTCCTTGACCTGACGCCGTTGCGCGCGTAGGTCGACGACGGTGTCCCTGTGAAGCGGGCGAGCGTCCGCGGGGCCCGGTGGAGGGATGAGGGCGGCCTCTGTGGCAGATCCGACTGGAGACAACGCAGAGCCGTCAGAGCTGTTCTCCGAGTCGGTGCTCCAGGCTGGAACCGGCCTTGGCGGCAGTGCACCAGCGGTCGTATGCATGGCACGAGTCCATCCCGCGGTGCAGCGTCTTCGGCGCTTGCACGTCCATGCCGGCCGGGTCCAGGAGCTACGCCCGGTTCGCTCCGGAGGCACGATGACGCGCATGTCCCTCGCGCTGGGCAGCGGCTGAGGACTTCAGGGTGGTGCCGGGCCGGGCGAGGAGGAGAGCATCGTGTCGCGTCGGGAGAGAAACACCGGAGACTTACCGCTGGCTGCGGCCGTTCCCATGCCGTCCTGGCGGGCCAGGGCGGGCTGGCTGCTGAGGGCCCACCGGCAGTGCCACGGCGACGCCGGACTGCGGGGCCTCCGGGGCTTCGCGCGGGCCCTTGCGGCCGTGAACGGCGACGCCAGCCCGAGCTCGGTGTCGCGCTGGGAAACCGGACGGACCGCCGTGGACCGCGGCGTCGTACGTCGGTACGAAGACGTCCTCGGGCTGCCATCCCACCATCTGCTGTCCGTCATCGACGCGATGGCCCGCTACGACGGAGGACGGTCAGCGGTGGCCTTCCTCCGGCCTGCCCGGCCGACGAGCACGGGAGACCGCGCGACCGGACGGCGACTGGACGCCCTGCTGGACCGGGTACTGGACGGCGACATCCTGGCGGCCGGGGACTGGGACGATCTGACCGCACTGGTGACCGCTCCCGGGGTCGTGGTGGCGCCGGGCCGCGTCCGGCAGTCCGTGGCACGGCGGCTGCTGAAGGAGATGCTGGTCTCGGACGGCATGGCCTGGCAGCGGCGTTACGAAGCAGTCGGGCGGCTGATGGCCGACGAGGTGTGGGCGACGGACGCTGTCGAGGCGTGCGAGGACGTGCTGGCGTGCCCCGAACACGCGGGGTTGATCGAGGTCGCCAGCATCCTGGAGGCCAGTGCCCATCCGCAGGCCGCCCGGCAGGTCCTGCGACAGCTGACCGACCCGATCGCTTCGGAGACCTTCTACGGGGCACTGCTGGCCAGCCACCGCAAGAACCGCAGGCGTCACTTCTCCGGTCGGCAGTCTGCCGTCCTCGCCGAGGTGGTGTCCGGCGTCCTGGAGAAAACCGCCGGCCGGCTGGAGGCTGAAGCCGCCGCCGTGCTGCTGCAACAGTTACCGCTGCCACCGGCCCGAGCGGCACGCCTCGCCGAGATGGCGTACGAGCGGCCCGTGACCCGGAACATCGTGCGGCACGGGCGGCTCGTCGAACCGCACGCCGCTCGGGTCGTGCTGGACCGCATGTCGGCCCGCTTCTCCGACGGTCCGGGGCCCGCCCCCGACGCGGCGCTGCGCGGCGTCGTCGACGACATGCTGCACCACCCCGTGGCGGACGTCCGGCTCTACACGGCGATGCTCCTGGACGCCAGTCCCTACGGCGGCGCGGTGGCCGAGGCGCTCTGTGAAGAACTGCGTGTGCCCGGCACGGTGCAGGTGACCGAGCGCGCAGTGCCGGTCCTGCACGCCCTCCGGGTGCTGGGCGGCCCCGACCAGCGGCCGACCGTCGCGCGGCTCACCCTGGCCCGCGGACTGCCCCATGAGGTCGAACAAGCGGCGGTGCACGCGCTCGGGCACATCGGCGGCCACAGCCCCGCGGGCTATTGGCAGGCAGCCCTGCGACGCCTGGAGGAGCACTGGCGGGAGCATCCCGGCCCCACCGCCCGGACCGCCCTGAAACGCTTCGTGTACAACGCCGCCATGAGCGGAGAACTGGATCTGCTCCGGCGCCTCGCCCACCCCCGGGCGCACTCCGAGCCGTTGCGCAGCCTGTCGGGCTGGTGGGTCGAGCTGGCCCGCGCCGTCCGGGAGAGCGCGTGCGTGTAGCTCGGCCGGGGCGGTCCCGGCGTGCGTGTTGCACAGCAGCAGAGCCGGTGCAACGCATCCGTCCGGGCAGCCCGGGCGCGGCGAGTATGAGCACGCCGATTCCCCGACCTCTGGAGGAGACATGAGGACGCGCTTGCGCACCGGAACGGTTGCCATCGCTCTCGCCACCGCCACCGCGGCACTGGCCCTCGGCACCGGCGGTGCCGCCGACGCCGCGGCCCTGAAGTCCGCCACCGGCTGCAACAACAACGTGTGCATCTACGTCGCCGGCAACGCGGGCGGCACGGTGCTGGTCCAGGCCTGGGCGCGGAACACCACCTTCACCGGGTACTTCCACGTCACCTGGCCCGGTGGGAGCCGGGACAGCGGCACCCAGACCTGGTACGGCGGCAAGGGCAACTACTACTCGACCAGCTTCACCTCCGGCTCCGGCTCCGTGTGCGCCACGGGCTACACCACGAGCGGAGCGGCGCAGGGCACCCCCTGCGTCAGGGTGTCCTGACCCGGCGGCCCCCGGCCCGGCGCTGCTGCCCGCATCCTCACCGGGGCGGGCAGCGCTGCCGGGCCGGGCGAGCATTTCCCGACGCCGACCTGTCCGGCCGATGCGGCCACGCGTCTTCGCAACAGACCGTAGCCGAAGCATGCTTCGCCGGGTATTTCGACCAGTGGGGGGATCGTGCTGTGACCGGATAGGTTCGCCGGGTCGGTGGACGAGGAGCGGCCACCGGCCGGTACGGGGAGGCGGGCGATGAGTGACAACTACCTGACGGTGATTCCGACTGATCCGTACTGGCGGCCCAGTAAGGATGCGGCGGATCGTGCTGCGGCTGTGCTGTCCGGGATGCTTCCCGACGACGACGCCCGCCGTGGCCTGGAAGCCAAGTGGCATGACAGCGTCGAAGTGGTCTTCTGCGGCGCCAGCCTGGAGAAGATCTCCTGCCCGCGCTGCGGTTCGCAGTTCACACCCGACTGGTGGGGGGAGTCCGTCTCGGAGCGCTACAAAGAAGGCTTCTCGACGCTCACGGTGACGGTTCCCTGCTGTGGCGTCGAGACGTCGCTCAACGAGCTGGTGTATGACTGGCCGACGGGGTTCGCGCGGTTCAGGCTCGAGGTCCTGTATCCGAACCGGGCATGGCTGACCGACGAGGAACTGGCCTCGCTCACGGAGGCGCTCGGACATCCCGTACGGCAGATCCTCATCCACACCTAGCGCTGCGACCGCGTAAGTTCGCCGGGTTGGTGGTCGTAGCGGCTGGGTGTGCGGTGACGCCCGCTCCCACCGATGGGGGTGCGGTGGCTGAGACTGTCCTCGTTGCCGTGGCACTCCCGAGCGGAGCCGTCCCCGCCGCAATGGGGACTTGCTGAGCGGCCTTGTCGTGACCTGGTGGCATCACGACTGACGCGCCGGCCGCTCGGCGCTAACTCGCCGGAGGACACAGGCCTGGGCGGCGCCGAACGCCACCGAACAGGCGCCCTGTCCGGCGCATGGCGCAACGGCCAACGGGCTCGCGTTCCGCCCTGGGGCGGGCAGGGGGCGCTGTCCGAGGCGCGCTGGCGGGTCCGCGCTCCCGGGAATGCGTCACGCGCCGGCCGGAGGCGGGCTGGCCGAGGAGACGGAGGAGACCTACGCGGGTGGCGTCATGGCCGCGTCACGGCCTCGATGTCGGGCGAGGGCGTCGCGAAGGTAGGCGGGTAGTGCCTGGCAGACGGCAGGGTCCGCTTCCCAGCCGGGGTCGGTGAGGTGGTCGGCCATGACGACGTGGTGGCCGTGGTCGGTGCGGACGAGAAAGCGGAACGTTTCGCCCCGGCTGTCCCGGCCGGCGAGGTAGGCGGCCAGGACGCCCCTCCCGCCGGACACGGGAGAGGCGGCGTTGACGAGCAGCGGCTCGGGTCGGGCCGGGGCGGCCTGCTTCGGCCGCGCGGCGAGTGGGGAGTGCCGTCCTTTCTCGACCGCGTGCAACTGGTCCCAGTCGACCTCCGGGTGTGCGGCGGGGATCGCGTCGACGGAAGCCGTGGCGTGGAGCGCGACGTCGACGGCCCTGACCCGGCTGCTACCGAAGCGGACCTCGATCGACCTCGGAGGGGGTGCCCCTATCTCTTTGGTCAAGGTCGTGGGTCAGGATGGCGGCATGACGGATCGAGATCGGTTGGGGCGGACGGCGGTGCATTATGCGGCTGTCGATGGGCACGTGGAAGGCCTGAAGGTGCTGTTGGCCGAGGGCGCCGACCCTGAGGCAGCCGATGCCGCAGGCTGGACGCCGCTGCATTTTGCGGCTCAGGCCCAGGCACCATCGGTTATCGAGATTCTCTTGGCCGCGGATGCCCGGGTCGATGCCGTGGATGGTCAAGGCAATACGCCTTTGTGGCGGGCGGTGTTCTGTTCGCAGGGCGAGGGGGCGGCGATCCGGCTGCTGCTGGAAGCCGGTGCCGACCCCGACCGGGTTAACGTTCACGGTGTGAGTCCGCGGGCATTGGCCGGACGGATCGCCAACTATGACGTGGCTGCCCACCTTCCGGGCGGAGCTTTCTCCTAGGCTCTGCCGACTGCCTGACCGGCCGAGCGATGCTGTTGCAGTTCCCCCGGCAGCTTCTTCCGTTGCCGGAAAAGGCGGTAGCACCGCTATGTGGTGCGGCGCTTGACGGACGAGCAGGGGTCGGTCTGCTCCTGCGCCAGATGCTCACCGGCCTCGCCGATACACACGCCGACCTCACCTCCGGTGACAGCGTCCGGCTGGGCACCACCGCAGTCGACCTCACAGCCGCCCTACTCGCCCACCATGCCGACCGGCAGACACTGCTTCCGACTGGCTCACGGCAGCGCGCACTGTTCGAGCAGATCAGCGCCCACATCGCCACCCACTTGGGCGATCCCCGCCTCACACCCCGCGCGATAGCGGCGGCACACTTCATCTCCACGCGCTATCTGCACCGTATCTTCCAGCAGCACGGCACCGCAGTCAGCGACGTCATCCGGCAGCAACGCCTCGCCCGCTGCCGACGAGACCTGGCCGACCCGGCCCAGTGCACCGTCCCCATCGCCGCCATCGCGATGCGCTGGGGATACCCGAGGCCATCCGATTTCACCCGATCGTTCCGCACCGCCACCGGCATGACTCCAAGCGAGTACCGTGCCGCCAGCCAGGACATGGACCGAGGACAACGGTAGCTACACCCAGGGCAAGGTCCACCCGGCGTGGGGATCTGTCCGGCGGAGGGCTGCCGCGTGACACCGGCCGGGCGCCCTCGCCGCCGACGTCCTCCGCCGTACCCACGCGCTCCCGGCCGGGCAAGGTCCGCGCCGACCGGGCCTACGGCTCGCGCGCGAACCGCGCTTACCTGCGCAGGCGCGGCGTACGGTGCACCCTCCCGGAGAAGGCGGACCAGATTTGCAATCGCCAGAGGTTCGGTTCTCGCGTGGCCGTCCGCCGAGGTTCGACAAGGCCGGCTATGAACAGCGGCCCGCCTACCCGGCCGGTTCAGCGGCTCGCATCGAGCAGCAGCTTGCCGGAGGTACGCCGCGACTCGATGTCCGCGTGTGCCTGAGCGGCCGCGCCCAGCCGGTAGCGCTCACTGATGCCGATCCGCAGCTTCCCCTCACGGATCTTGTCGAAGAGGTCCTGGGTGTGCCGGAGCAGCAGCTCCCGGTTGTGGATGTGGTCCGCGTACACCGCGTAGGTGATTCTGACGCTCTTGGGCAGGTCGAGCATGCGCACGGTGGGGACGTCGCCGATCAGCGGGCCGTAGTAGACCAGGGTGCCCACCCTCCGCAGCACCTCCAGCGAGGGCCGGAACGTGGTGGCGCCACCGCCGTCGAAGACCGCGTGCACTCCCTCCCCGTCCGTCAGCTCCTTGACGCGGTCCACGAAGTCGCCGCCGGAGGAGACGAGCACCTCGTCCGCGCCCGCCGTCTTCGCGACAGCGACCTTCTCCTCCCGCGAGACCAGGCCGATCACCCGTACGCCGCGCAGTGTGAGCAGCTGGGTGACGATGCTTCCCACACCGCCGGCGGCGGAGTGGACGAGCGCGGTCTCACCCTCGGCCAGGGGCGCGGACTCCGTGACGAAGTGGTGGGCGGTGAGTCCCTGCATCATCGTGGCGGCGGCGATGTCGCTCGGGATGTCGTCCGGGACCGGAACGACCTGGTCGGCGGGGACGGCGATCTTCTCGGCGTAGCTGCCGTAGACCGAGACCCAGGACACCCGGTCGCCGATCGCGAAACCGCTGACGCCCTCTCCGATGGCGGTGACCCGGCCGGCGCCCTCGACACCGGGGACGAAGGGCGGCTCGCCGGGCACCGAGAAGCCGGAACGGGTGCCGGTGTCCATGAAGTTGATGCCGGCGAAGTCGATGTCCACCACCAGTTCGCCCGGCTCGGGCACGGGGTCGGGCCACTCCTTCAACCGGAGCACTTCCGGCCCGCCCAGCTCTTCCACTACCACAGCCCGCATGGGGCACACCTCTTTCTGTCGGTACGGCCGCCGGTCGGGCGGCGAGTGCATTGACGGGTCCCCCGGGACTGGCAGGGGCCCTGTTGTCGCGGGGAGGGAGACGTCGGTCCCTGCCGCGTTTTCGGCCAAGCGCCCCGCTCAGGCGTGCAGGAGGGTGGACGCGTAGGCGGGGTTGGTGTAGTCGCGCCAGGCCGCGATCCTGCCGTCGCGCAGCTCGTAGACGGCCATGTTCATCACGGGGGCGAGCTCGCCACCGGGCAGCGCGAGCCCGTGGATCTGCTCGGCGATGACGACGTCGCCGTTGACCGCCTGGTGCACGGTCTCGAACTTGATCTGCCCGAAGTTGGCGAACACGCCCTTCCACAGAGCTATCACCGCGTCGCGCCCCCTGACGGGCGCGTCACCGTAGGCGGTGAAGAGAACGTCGTCGGCCAGGAACGGGGCGAGGGCGTCGGCGTCCTTGCCGTTGAAGGTGTCCACGAACTCGCGGACCAGTGTGTCGTTGTCGGTGACAGCCATGACGCAAGCCTCCAGGCTCGGTGGATACGGGTGTGCGGTTGCCGCCGCTGTCATGTCACGCGGTGGACCATGGCCCAGCCGGCCCGGCGGCCTCTTGCGGTATGACTGCGAAAGTAGAGCGCACTTTTTGGACCGGCAAGTCCAGGAAAATGGGCGGCAGACCGGAAAGATCCTCGGCGCGCGCCGGCGCCGCGTAGGGGCTGACAGCGTCTCCGCACCGGATTCCCTCGCCGCCGAGGTAGAAGCCCCAGGCCACCTGGGCATTCGGCCGCTTCCAGTCGGGTGTGCCGGTGAAGCCGCACGTGGAAGGTGTCCCGAGGCGGCTCCAGTGCCGGGATGCCCAGGTACTGCGTACGCGGGGCGGGGAGGTCGTGATCGCGGGCGTACAGGGCGCTGCCGGCAGCCAGACCCGCGCCGGCGCTTTCCCCGGCCACGGCGATCCGGCCGATGTCGACGCCGAGCTCCCTCGTGTTCCCGACCAGCAAGGTCAGCGCGGCTCAGGAGTCCTCCAGGCGGCGAGGACTGAGAGCTCGAAGACGATCAGGAATTTGCGTCTCTTCAGACGTCACATGCAGGTGAGGCTGCCGGCCAGGGAGACGAAGGCTGCGTGGAGTCAGGCTCGGCACTCCCAGCGGGCGGCGAGGCGTTGAGCGCGCCCCACGGGGGAGGACGGCCACGAGCGGGCTGCCGCCCTGCCGCGCCCCGGCGATCGACGCTTGCTGTAGGGCCGGGCATGTCTGAAGACACCGCCTGGCCGTGCCCCACACCGTCACCCGCAGGCAGCCCGGGCACCCCCCGCGCCCAGCGCCGGCGGTCACCGGCGTCGTCGTAGCGGGTAGGTGCCGGAAGGCCGGCCCGCGACCGGCCGGTGACGCAGCAGGCTCCGGTCACCCAGCGGGCAGGCTGACCGTGAACCTGGCTCCAGGCACGTGTCCGCGGTCATAGGACACCTCACCGCCTACGGCGCGGGCCAGACGCCGTGCCAGCGGGAGCCCCAGGCCCGCACCGTCGTGTCCGTCGTCGGAGTCGGCGCGGCGGCCGGGCAGGAAGAGTTCGTCCACGAACTCCTCCGCCACGCCGGGGCCGTCATCGACGACGTCAATCCGTACGGTGCCGGGGCCGCGCCGTACGGACACGGTCACGCGGGCGCGGGCGTAGCGTACGGCGTTGGTCAGCAGGGGGCTGAGGATGCGTTCCAGGAGAGGGGCTGCGACTCCTGCCTCGAGCACCGGCGTTTCGGTCTCCACGGCGGTCATCATCCGGTCCGGTGTACCGAGTTGCCGGAAGAGGCGGTCCAGGACGGGCACGACATCGGTCGTGCCGGGGGCCGTCGTCGGGTTCAGCGCGTCTCCGCGGGCCTCGTTCAGGAGGGTGTCGCAGATCGTGCGCATGGACTGGGCGGCGTCGCCGATCACCTCGTGCACGGCGCGGGTCTCGGCGTCCGTGCGGGGGCGGGTTCGCCACCAGTCGAGTTCCATGATGATCCGGGTGAGGGGGGTGCGCAGTTCGTGGGACAGCTCTCCGGTCAGCTGCTGTTCGTGGCGCAGAACGGTGCGGATGCGGTCGAGGAGTGCGTCCAGTGAGGCTCCGAGCCGTGCGAGTTCGGTCGGGTGGTCTTCCGTGCCGAAGCGCTCGTCGGAGCCCACGGCGCTCCACTGGGTGGCTTGGTCGGTCATCGTCCGCACCGGGCGCAGCGCCCGGCCGACCGAGAGCCGGGTGAGTACGTACGTACAGCCGAGCATCACGGTGTCCAGGATCAGCGACCCCAGCAGCAGAGTGTCGGCCGAGCTGCGGTACGGGGCGAGGCTCAGGGCGGTGACGACGGTGGCGGAGGCCTGGCGGCCCGGGAAGTGCTGGGAGCACACCCTGACGGATGAGCGGCCCTGGGCCTGGACGGTCGCGCAGGCGTGCTTCCGCTGTGCGGCCAGCCGGTCGGCGGCCTGCGTCAGGGAGGTGCCGTCCGGAGCCGACGGGGGCTTCTCCAGCAGACGGGTTCCTGCGTAGATCCATACGTTGGCGTCGAGGAGACGGTCGTTGACGGTTTCCAGGACGCGGACCCGAGGGCCGCTGGTGTCGATGGTCGTGGCCACCGCTGCCGCCCGGTTGCGTAGTTCGTCGTCCGCCTGGTGCTGTAGGTGCCGGTCCATGACGGTGTTGAACGTCACGGTCAGGATCGTCATCAGCGCGGCGGCGGTGGTCAGCGCCACGAGGGAGAGCCGGCCGCGCAGGGTGCGCGGGCCGACGCGGCGGAAGAAGCGCAGCACGCGGTTCATGACAGGCGGTGTCCTGTTCCCCGTGCCGTACTGACGGTGAGGTCGCTGCCCGCCTCGCGCAGCTTGCGGCGCAGTCGGCTCAGGTACTGGTCCAGGGTGTTGTCGCTGACCTGCGCTCCCTCGGGCCAGCCGGACCGCACCAGGTCTCGGCGGCGTACGAGAGTGCCGTCCGCGGCGGCGAGTGTGGCCAGCAGCCGGAATTCTGTGGGGGACAGGCCGATGCGGGCACCGCGCACGGTCACGCTGTGGTCCACCGCGTCCAGGACCAGGTCGCCGGCCGAGGCCACCGCGGTGGCGGCGGTCCGTCTGATGACGGCTCTCAGCCTGGCGACGAGCTCGGCCAGGTGGAAGGGCTTGGGCAGGTAGTCGTCGCCCCCGGCGGAGAAGCCCGACAGGCGGTCGGTGAGCCGGTGCCGGGCGGTCAGGAAGATCACGGGGGCGACGAAGCCGTTGGCACGCATCGCCTGGCACACGTCCCGTCCGTCCGCGTCGGGCAGGCCGACGTCCAGGATGGCCGCGGCGATGTCGTCGGTGGCCAGCCGCAGGGCTGTGGCGCCGTCGGCGGCCAGGACCGGCTCGAATTCCTCTTCGGACAGTCCTCGGCGCAGCACGTCCCGTAGGGCGTGATCGTCCTCGACAACCAGGATCTTGGGGCGCATGATGCTCCGTCGGCCTTCCGGCCGGGGTCGTACGTGCGGTGAACGATTCGGGCAGCAGTGCCTCACACGGCTCATGCGGCCGGCAGCAGGGCACCGAGTCGTCTGGCGGTGAGCCGGCGCGCCAGGGCCTCCGGCTGCCGTCGCTCCACCAGTTCTTCGGCGCGCTTCACTCCTTCGTGCAGGCGCCCGGAGCGGCTGCGGGCGATCAGCGCGCCGCCCGCCTTCCGGCCGAGCAGGTATCCGCACTGTGCCCCGGCCGGCGCGCCGGTGGCCGCCGCGACCGGCAGAGGTACCGGAGACAGGTGCACCGCCCGGTCCCCGGTGCCCGTGCACAGCAGACCCGCCGTGAACAGCAGGGAGTCGCCGGGAAGGAAGAACCCGACCAGCAGTCCCGTCTCGGCGGACATCACCACGCCGACGCCCAGCACGCCGAAGGCGGCCAGGAGCGAATGGGCGTCGAGCACGTTGACGGCCGGCTGCGAGGCCGGATGAGGCGGGCTGGTCATAGGCGCCTTCCCTGTAGGGGCCGAGAGTGCATGCCCGGCGATGAATGACTCCGTGAACGTAGATTGTCTACAGAACTGTAGACGAACGTCGACCGCGAAGTGTTCCCGGGCTGCGGGCGCTGGGTGGCGGCCATCCGTGGTCACACAGCGGGCCGACCTCGAAGCCCCGTTCCGCGTAGGTGTCGAGGATGCGGGGAAGGGCGTCGAGGGCAGGGTGCCGGGCGCCCGGGGCGGAGGTGCGGTCGGAGTCGTGAAGCAGGATGGTTGCGCCGCCGTCGAGGTCGCGGGCGACGGTGCCGCGCACGGACTCCGCTGTGGCCCGTGCCGTCCAGTCCGCTCCCCAGCAAGGCCACAGTACCGGTGTGCGGCCGAGGCGCCGGGCGGCGAGGTGGGCGGCGGTCGGCATGACGCCGTACGGCAGCCGGAACAAGGCGGGCCGAAGTCCGGTGATCACGGTGACGGTGTCGTGGGCGCCGCTGGTGGTCCGCAGTGCCGCCGACACCGGGGCGCCGGGCCTTGGCGCACCGGTACTGCGCGGTGGGTGACCGGTCCTGGGCAGGCCCTTCGAACCGGCCACCAACGCGGTCCTCTGCTCAGAAGCGGTGGCTCTGAAGGTCGCCCAGCAGGGTTTCGAGTTGCTTTTCCTGTTCGGCGGCCGAAACGGGCTGGATGTTGCCGTGGTCGATGGCGTACGCCTTGAGGACCTCGTCCATCTGGTGGTCGAGCAGCGTCCAGGTCGTGTTGTTGACCGCCTGCAGCGAGGTGGCGTCGGCGTCCCAGTCGTCGCGCATCTTCTGCACGGTGGCATGGGAGGCCGCGGCCGTCCCGGCCCGGTCCTGAGCGATCGCCGTCCGCGCGAACCTCTCGTACTTCGACACTGCCGCAGTCGTCTGCTTGCCGGTCAGGGCCGCCTTCGGACAGGCCGGCATCGTCTCGCTCCGACCGGTCGGGTCGCAGGTGACGTGAGGCTGGTGGTGGGCCCAGATCATCAGCGCGACGGTGCCGGCGGCGATCACTGCGAAGCCTGCGAGCGCGATGCGCTCCTTGCGGGCGTTCGTAACCGGCGGCTCGTGCGTCGCCTCGGAGGTCTCGGCGACGTCCTGGCGGCTGATCGTCAGGTAGATGACCGTTGCCAGGATGGCGCCGAGGAAGATCAGGCTGGTGGCGAAGGTACCGAGGCCGAGTCCCACCGGGTCGCCAGGGTTGGCTGCGGCCTTCGGGGAGGCGAGCCAGTCACCGATGTTGGCGCCGAGCGGGCGGGTGAGAATGTAGGCCAGCCAGAACGAGAGAACCGGGTTGGCGCCGAACTTCCACAGCGCGGTGATCGACGCGATGAGGCCCAGCGGCAGGAGCACCGACTGCGCGGGTGTCCAGTTGGTCAGCTCCAGCGTCCAGTCACCGAGGGCGGTGCCCAGCGCGAACGTCACCAGGACGGTCAGCCAGTAGAACGCCTCACGCGGGAAGGTCGTGATGCTGTGGATCGACAGGGTCCGCTCACGCAGCCACCACACCCCGAAGACGAGGGCCAGAAGGACCGAGAACACCGCTGAGCTGAGCCACAGCGGGACGTTCTGCTTGTCGGTGAGCATGTCGGTGTACAGCGTGCCGGTAACGCTGACCACCACCACGGTGAGCCAGTACGGGAACGGCACGTAGCGCTTCGTACGGAACTGGACCGCCAGCACGATCGCGAAGACCGCGGTGAACAACAGCATGGTGTTGGTCAGGCCGAAGCCCAGCGTCTCGTTGATGTAATCGGCGAAACTCTCGCCGACGGTCGTGCAGAGGATCTTGATGATCCAGAACCAGACCGTGACCTCGGGCACCTTGTTCAACAGGCGGCTGCCCGCGACATGACGAGCAGTCGTGGTAGTCGACTCGGTTCCGGTCTCCTTGCCGGGTGTCCACCTCTGGACGACCGGACTCTCAGGCGTTTCACGCGTCATGCCGCACGACTGTGCCACCGGGAACCTGAACACATCCTGACTGCGGGCCCGCCGATCACTCTCGCAGCATCAACAGCACGTATCCATGGACACACCCACGTCACCGGGGCACTTCATTGGCTTCGGCTGCTGTAGGAGGTGCAGACGTGAGGCGGATGACCAGCCCGAGGCAGATCGCGAGGAACAGGGCGCTGGTCATGACGGTGCCCCGGCCGAGATCCCCGTCAGCGGTGGACTGGGAGAGGTAGTCGCCGATGGACGCGCCGAGCGGACGGGTCAAGATGTAGGCGATCCAAGCTCCACACCGCGTTCAGGTCCAGCCGAAAGTGCGCGATGGCCACCGCGGCGATGGCTGCCGCGAACAGGACGGCGGACAGCCAGTAGCCAAGGTCGACGCGCTCGGACACCAGGTCACCCGGCCGCAGTGCCGAGGGCGAAGGTGAACGGCACCGCCGGCCGGTAGAAGGACTCGCGGCTGGCGATGTCGACGTGGTGGAGGGACGGGGTCTGCTCGCGCCGGTACCAGGCGACTCGATGTCCGGCCGTTGGGTCGGCCAACTGCCGGGTCCTGCTCTTCAGTCGCCAGGTCGATGCCGGGACACAGCCGATATCACCGGCCGCACGCTGCTGACCAGTGCGTCGGCCTCTGTGTTCAGGTCGCGTTCAGGTTCGGCCGAGCGTCGGGCAACTCCCGTACCGGAAGCGCCAAAACTCTGGCAAAGGGGTCTGGGGCGAGTGCCGGTCACCGTGCCATGGTGCCTGCCATGTCGACTGATCACCTCACTCACAACCGGCCCGTGGGCCACCTCCGGCACGCGGCGAGCAAGGTGCCGGAGGTGACCGTCTACTTCTGGATCATCAAAGTGCTGACCACCGGGATGGGCGAGACAGCGTCCGACTACCTGGCCCACCTGCTCGGCCCGATCCCCGCTGTCGGCCTCGGTGGTATCGCCCTGGTGGGCGCTCTGGCGGTGCAGTTCGCCGTCCGCCGGTATGTGGCCTGGGTCTACTGGACGGCGATCGTCATGGTCAGTGTGTTCGGCACGATGGCCGCCGACGTCCTGCACGTGGGCCTCGGCGTGCCGTACACGCTCTCGACCCCGTTCTTCATGGCCGGGCTGGCCGCCGTCTTCGCCCTCTGGTACAGAGCCGAAGGCACCCTGTCCATCCACAGCATCCACACTCGGCGTCGCGAGACCTTCTACTGGGCCGCCGTGCTGGCCACGTTCGCGCTGGGTACCGCCGCTGGTGATCTCACCGCCACGATCGGTCTCGGCTACCTGGGCTCCGCGGTCCTGTACGCCGCCGCGATCGCCGTTCCGGCCGTCACTCACCGGTGGGGGAGGCTGAACGCGGTGGCCGCGTTCTGGGCGGCGTACGTCGTCACCCGCCCCCTCGGTGCCTCCGTCGCCGACTGGATGGCCGCCGGCCACGGCAGGGGCGGACTCGACCTGGGCCTGGGGCCGGTCACTCTGTCCTGGACGATGGCGATCCTCGGCTTCGTCGGCTATCTGGCCCTGTCCCGCAAGGACGTCCAGCGCGACATCACGCCGTGACACACCGGTGGTGTCGAGCGCGACGCGGTCACCCGGCGGGCAGGAACCGTGCCCCCGGGCGTGTTCGGGGTCGTACGCCACCTCGCAGCCGGCGGGAGTGGGCCAGGCGTCGCGCCGGCGGCAGTCCCAGGCCCGCTCCCGTCCTCCCTCGGTGCCCCCTTCTGCGGGCGCCGGCGGTGTGCTGGTGGGCGCGGTTGATGGTGCAGTCGACCGGCACCGTCCACTCCACCGCGCCCACCGCGTCGTCGCGGACCTGGACGACGGCCGCTCGCGTCGCACAACACGCCTCCTCACGCCAGGCGTCGCGCCCCTCCTTCACCGCCACCGCGGCGATGACCAGGGCTGCCGGAGCACCGGCTCACGACCAGCCGAACACGGCGCCCGCGACCAGGCCCACCAGCAGCGCCGCCGACAAATAGGTGCACAACAGCGTCTGCTTGGAGTCGGCCACGGCCGATGCGGAGCCGAGTTCCCGTCCGGCGCGGCGCTGGGCCGCCGAGAGGACCGGCATGACCACGAGCGAGAGGGCAGCCGGCGCGATCCCGGGCAGGGTGCGCGTAGCCTCACCTGTACCGGCCAGGGCCCGTACTGACCGGGACGAAGTGGTTGCGGCGGAAGTAGCCGATCTGGCCCTCGACGCCGCCCTTCTCGTGTGCGCCCCCGATGCCTCGACGGCAGTAGAAGCTCTCGATGCCGTAGGGCGATCTGAAGGCGATCCACCTGTCCGCTTCCACCCTCGCCCGGCTCAGCCCAAGCACGCGGGCGACGGCCGCCTTGCCTGGCGTCGGCGAACGCCGAAGGGCTCAGGGACGGTTCTCCAAGCCGCGTCAGCAGGTCCCGTGGCGGCCCGGCGTCGCCTGGGTGACTGACGACTCTTAACCGGATAGATCATCCGAATATGTGCTACCGTCCCAGCTAAGCGGATGACCTATCCGGATCTCTGGGTGGAGGAGCCTATGAGGAAGACAGCTGTGATCACAGCCGGAACGGCTGGCATAGGCCTGGAGACGGCCCTGGGGCTGGCTGCTGCCGGGTTCGCAGTCACCGTGGTCGGACGCGACGCCGACCGGGGCGCCCGGGCGGTCGCCCGAATCAACGCGACAAGCCCGGATCACCCTGGCCGGTTCCTATCCGCCGACCTGGCCTCGCTCGACGAAGTGCGCACGCTCGCCGAGCGGATCAACTGCGACCATGCCGCCTCGGGGGAACCGCTGACCGTTCTGGTCAACAACGTCGGGGCGATGTTCGCGGATCGCCGGGACGTCGGTGGCGTCGAGGCGTCGTTCGTCGTCAACCATCTCTCGCCGTACTTGTTGACCGAACTTCTGCTGCCCATCCTGACGGCCAGTGCGCCGAGCAGGATCGTGAACGTGACTTCAGGGGCGGTCGGGGTCGCCAAGCGGGTTTTCGACGCCGTTGAGCCGCCCGGAGGCTACTACGGCTTCCACTGGTACGGCCGCGCGAAACTCGCCAACCTCGCCTACACACTCGACCTGGCCGCGCGACTCAAGGGCACGGGCGTATCAGTCTTCGCCGCCGACCCGGGAGGGGCCGCCACCGACATGACCAACGGCACCCTGACCGACCCGAAGATCGTCTCGCCCGCCCTGCGACTGCTGTGGCCACTGGTACGCCGCACATTCGAACGCTCGACATCGGGTCCGGCGTCCGTGGCGGCCAGGCCCTCGGTCGTCGCCGCCACCGACAACGCCCTGGCCAGTCACACCGGCATCGTCCTCGGAGCCCGAGCCCGCCCTGTGACGCCGTTCCGCGCGGCAACAGATCCCCGCCTGGTAGCGGCCGTACGCCGACTCAGCGAACGGTACGCGCCCCTCTCGGCCGCATGATCGCCCATATGGCGAAGGCGCGGCCCACGCAACCATCTGGATGGGCTATCCGATTACACTGCTCTCATGACGACGACGCCATTGCGCAAGGATGCGGCTCGCAACTGGGCCCAGATCGTCGCCGTCGCCCGTGTCCTGGTCGACGAGGGCACGCCGTTGCAGCTCAACGACGTCGCCCGCCGTACTGGACTCGGTGTCGGCACCGTCTACCGGCACTTTGCCACCCCCGAAGCGCTGCTGGAGACCGTCGCCACCCCTTGCCTGGAAGCTCTGGCTGCGCACGGCGAGCAGGCGCTGGCCGACACCGACCCCTGGCGCGCACTGGAGCAATTCCTGATCCACACCGTCGAAGCCCAAGTCACCGACGCCTCCCTGTCCCCGGTCACCGCCGCAGCCACAGACGCGCTGCCGCGCACCACGGAACTCAAGAGGTCGCTTCGATCGGCCGGCGCCACACTCCTCGACCGGGCCCGCGACGCCGGAGCGGTCCGCCCGGACCTGGCCGCCGCCGACCTCGTCCCGCTCATGTGCGGCATCGCCCACGCCGTGAACGTCCATGACGGCCCTCCCACCGACCGGGTCGACACCGCACACCGCTACCTGGCCACACTGCTGAGCGGCCTGCGAGCTGCACCGAACGCATGAGATGCCTCCCGCGCCACCGCCGGCGCGAAGCCGGCCTTGAGGCCCCGGGTGAAGACACGCAAGTGGGGTAGGTCCTCGGCCTGCGACAAGGTGATCCAGGTGCTCAGCAGGGCGGCATTGCCGTCGGCGGGATCCAGCAGCACGGCGAAGTGGTGGACGAGGTCGGCCAGAGCGTTCATCTCTTTGCAGGTGGTGCGGGCGGCCTCGATGTGGTCCCGCCGGTGGTCTTTGAGGCGCTCGGGGTGGGTGAGCAAGTAGCGGGGCGGGGCGCCGGGGCGAAGTGCGGGTCGGTCGGCCTTGACGCGGCCCTGGACGATGTAGTGGGCGAGCACGTTCGAGCTGCCGGTGCAGCCCGGTTCCCTGATCTCCTGGAGGAGATGGGACCCGCTTTCGCCCAGCAGGTGCTGTGCGCCGACTTCTTTGCGGACGGCCTCGACGAGGTTGTGCCACAGCTGCCGGCGGTCGCTGATCCGGAGCGCGTCGGGCAGGGCTCGGCGGACCGCCTCGGCGTAGGTTGTCGATCCGTCCCGGCACCCGGCCTCGAAGCTCGGATGCCTGCGCAGCCAGGCCTCCACAGTGGCGGTTTCGCGGCCGGGCAGTACCGACGATTCGGTTGTGGGGGCGAGCCCGGCGTAGGAGGCGAGGTTCGCGGCGGTGGGGAGGCTGATGCCGTCACCGACGGTGACCAGCAGGACTGTGGCGGTCCTGACCGCGACCCGAAGCATCGAGGTCAGGACCTGGGAAAGAGAGTGGTCCTCCAGCAGGGCCTTGATCCGGGCTTCCAGAGCACGGCGTTGTGCGTGGACGTCGGCCAAGGGGCCGGGCGGGGGAGGGGACCACGGCTCGAAGGTGCCCGTCTGATGGTCAGTGACATCCGCCTGGGCGGCGCCTACTTCGGGGCCGTCCGTGTCAACACCGGCGCCGTTACCGGCACGTCTTCCCCGTTCTCGCCCCGGAGGCGGTCGACCATCTGGTGGCCCAGGCGGTCGCCGGGCCGCCGCCTGCCGTACCGCCCCGACTGCCCGCACTCACCTTGCGCGAGCGGGAGGTGCTAGCGGGGGTGGGGGACGGGCTGAGCAGCGCCCAGATCGGTCGACGTCCGGGCTTGGGGGTGCCCACGGTGAAGGCACACGTCTCGCGGATCATCAAGAAACTGCAATGCGAGAATCGGGTACAGGCCGGGCTGTTCGTGTTGCGTCGCAACAGGGCCCCCGTGGCGCCGGGAGTGCCGGGACGCCGGGCACCGCGCGGGTGCCCGGCGCGGCTCGTCAGGCGGTGAAGGGCACGGCGTCGGTCGGGTCGGCGTGCCAGTTGGTCGCCACGGGCCGGTCGACGGTGACCGTCTGCGGCAGCTTGAGGGTGACGGAGTTCGACTCGTCGCCGGTGACGGAGAGGTGGAGGCGGTCGAACTGCTTGCCCTGGTTGTCGTTGGTGGTCTTGGGGTTGATGCCCGCGTAGGCGGCCTTGGACCCGGACAGGGTTACGTCGTCGCTGACGGCGTGCTCCGCCGGCCCGACCTCGGTGTCGGCGGAGGAGCCGAAGGAGGCGGAGGGGAAGACGCCCCGCAGGTGGCAGGTGACGCCGGGCTTGGCCTTGGCGGTGAGGAGGAGGTAGCCACCCGCCTGCGTCTTGGACGTGAGGTCGAAGGACAGGTCGCCGGTGACGCAGGCCCGCGTGACCGGGCCGCGGCCGGCGGCGGCGTGGGCGGTCGCCGTGGCCCCGGCGGTCAGGGCGGCGGCCGCGACGGCGGCCAGGGCGAGGTGGGCAGACGGGGAAGCGAAGCGCGAACGCATGTCGAGATCTCCATGTGCGTAAGTGATCATCCGGCGGGTCGCTCGGACGACTGCAGCCTGTACCGGTGTCCGTCCCAGGAGCCACAGACTGCGGACATCTCGGGACACTGGAACGGTGGAACGGCCGCTGATCAGCGGCGATGGTGACGGCCTGGAACGGGCGACTGGGACGAAGGCGCCGTTCGGCCCTTGTTCGGACCCGGCGGCACTCAGAGGTCGTGAGCCGTACGTGCGGGTGATGCGGTCCGCGTCCCGGCGGCCGAAGTTCGGGGCGGCGGCCATGACCGGGCTTCGGTCCGCAGGCCGGACGTCTCCGTCGGCCTGGACGCCGACTCCCCGCAGATCCTGATCAGCGCCTCCACCCGGTTTCTCGTGCACGGGCCGAGCCCGCTGCGCCGATCCCGCCACCGCCTCCACCTAGCCGTTGCGCAGCCTGCGCCAGGATGCCTCCTCCCGGGACCTGTCCCCGCCCGCCGGCCGTGACGCGGCCACCCATCGGACAGCCGGACGGCGGACCATGCCGTGCCGCGCCGCCGTCGGTTGGTGGCCTGCCCGTGCCGTGCCCCGCCGCGCCTTCCGCCCCCCGGGTCCGCACGCGCCCGGCTGTCCGACCGGCGGCCCCCGTCCGCCCCGCTGCCAGTGCCCGCCGTCCTCGCGCTGGCAACGCGCTGCTCAGACCTGCCGATGGCGCGGCCGCCACGACTGGTCTTCGTCGCATCCGGTGGGCTGCCTGTGCTGCCGCGGCGGCCCGCGTCCGTGGGACGGCAGCGCGCGGCGCGATCAGCGTTCTGCGGCGAACGACTTGACGTAGGCCAGGGCTCCGTACAACGCGTCACGCAGAGGTGTGGACTCGCCGGCCGCCTGGTCCAGCAGCGCTCCGCCCTGGAACGCGGCGGCGAGCAGGTGGGCGAGTGCGGCCGGGTCGGCCTCCGGTCGCAGTTCGCCGCGCTCACGCATCTTGCTCAGGCCGCGCTTGAACAGCTCCTGCCAACGCTCAAAGCCGTCGGCCACCGCGTCCCGGTGGGCGGGCTCGGTCTTGACGACCTCAGCGGCCAGGGAGCCGAACGTGCACCCGCCGCGGAGCATGTCCTGCGAGGCGATGTAGGAGTCGGCCCACCGGCGCAGCGCGGCGAAGCTGTCCAACTCCCCGAGTTCGGGCGCCTGGTGACGAGCGACGATGGTGTCGGCTTGCCAGGCGAGCACCGCGCGCACCAGGGACTCCTTGGTAGGGAAGTGGCGCGTCAGCTGCGAGCCGCTAACCCCGGCGGCCGCACGGATCTGCTCGTTGTTGGTGTTCTGCGCGCCCTGTTCGTAGATCAGTTCGGCGGCCGCTTTCACGATGCGCTCGCGTGTGGCCAGGCCCTTGGCGGTCAGCTTCCGGGCCGGCGCTTCGCGGGTAGTGGTCATGCGCACTACCTTATCGCAAAAAGGGCTTGACGGCCCCTTCTGCGAGGTGTTCTCTGGGGTGATGGAAAAAGGGCCTACAAGCCCACTTTTCTGGGAAGCGAACCGGATGTAAGCGGACCGGATGTCCACACAGGCGGCACCACACACGGTCGCGACGGCCACAGCCGCCTGCTGAACGGGTTTCGCCCCGCCTCGCTCATCTCGCGCTGCACCCGCCCGCAGGACTGACGCTGCAGTTCCCCCCAGCTCCCTCTCAAGAACGGAGATCACCATCATGAAACGCCACCTCCTCGTGATCGGGGCCACCGGCAAGACCGGCCGGCACACCACCGAGCTCCTGCTCCAGCGCGGACACCGCGTCCGCGCACTCGTCCACGGCCTCGACGCACGCGCCGAGCGGCTCGCCGCCCTCGGAGCCGAGATCGTGGAAGGCGACGTCCTCGACCTGGACTCCCTGGCCCGGGCGACCAAGGGCATCGACGCCCTGTACTTCACCTATCCGATCCGCCCCGGCCTGATGGACGCCACCGCGAACGTGGCCCAGGCGGCGGAGGAGAACGAGGTCAAGGGGATCGTGAACATGTCCCAGGTCTCCGCCCGCCGCAACACCGCGAGCAACGCCGCCCGCCAGCACTGGGTCGCCGAACGCGTCCTGGACCACGCCCCGGTCCCGGTCACCCACCTCCGGCCGACCTTCTTCGCCCAGTGGCTGATCGACACCTGGGCCGACGGCACCGGCGAACTGCGCCTGCCGTTCGCCGACGGACGTCACGCCCCCATTGCGGAAAGCGACCAGGCGAAGGTGATCGCGGCCATCCTGGAAGATCCCGCACCGCACGCCGGCCAGATCTACCGGCTCTACGGAGCCGAAGAGCTCGACCACTACGAGATCGCCGAGAAGATGTCGCGGGCGCTGGGCCGGAAGGTCACCTACGTGCCCATCGGACTCGACGAGTTCGCCGCCATTCTGCGCGGGCGCGGCGCGTCGGACCACCTGATCCAGCACCTGCTCGCCGTGGCCGTCGATTACCGAGACGGCGTCTTCGCCGGCACCAATGACCTGGTCAAGACGATCGGCGGCAGCGCCCCCCTCGACGTCGAGACCTTCATCGCCCGGAACCGCACGGCCTTCGACCTGCCCACCACCATCTGAACGCTGGAGAAGGCAATGAGTATGCGGTTCGTCGCTGGATCGTCCCGGCGTTTCGGTCTGGAGATCACCCGTGCCGCTCTCGCGGCCGGCCACCAGTTCCTCCTGCTCGTCGCCTTCGATCTCCTGGTGCTTCACTCCACCGCAGAGCTGCCACAGCACGTCAACTCGGCAGGCAGCCCGTACCCGAGGCGTTGCCTCGGCTGACCGGCCGCCGCGCCCGCGTCGTGCGCCTTCCTGGTGCGGCCGGTGCCGGGGGAGGGCGGACGCCGCGCGCCCCGTGCCGGTCCGCCAGATGAGCGACGGTGACGCCCAGGACCGGCGCGGCCTTACGGGCCGTGCCGGGTCCGAGCCGCCACCTGACCTGCCGAGGGAAGCGGGGGCCCGGCAAGCCTGTGGCACGGCACTCGCACGATCAAAGAGCGTTGCCGCAGCCGTCTGCCGGTCAGCCGATGGGCTCGGCCACGATGAGCTGGAACCGTGCGAAGGACAGCTTCACGGTGTTGTGCTCAGCAGTGGCGGTTCCGAGTGACGTGCCGGTGAACGGGTCGGTCAGGCGGTACCGCGTGCGGTCCAGACCGCGCAGCTCGACCGTCCCGTCCCACTGGTCGGCGTAGAAGGCGTAGTGGAGGGTCCGCTTCGTGGCCACGACATGCGCCTCGGGCTTGTCGAAGCCGATGTCGTAAAGCTCACCGCGGTACTCGCCGGTGGGCAGCATGTTCTTCTCGTACAGGGACACCCACTTGCGCCAGAGGACCTCCTTCTCCGGGGTGAGGTCGGTCGCCTTGTCCGGGGCCCCGGTGCCGGGGAGGGTGAACTTGGTCGACAGGACGGCTCCGACCCCGTAGGAGGACGCGAAGTCGTCGCCGTGGTCGCTCAGTTCGACGTGGTCGCCGGCGTAGCTGCTGCCCGCGCCCATGAGCGCCTTCATCGACTTGCCCTTGCTCCGGACCTGGTAGGAGGACTCCGGGTCCGAGCTGGGGTACTGGTCGACGTAGGGCAGGTTGTGGAAGGCGAAGGCGGTGCCGCATGGGCAGAGTTCGACGAGGGCGTCGGGGTTCGCCGCGTGCGCGGCTTCGTGGATCGCCTTCCAGAACCGGGCCACGCCCTCGGTGGATTCCTCGGGGCGGGCGTGCCGGTGCTTCGGGTTGTAGCAGGGTGCGACGCTGTTGAGGTGCTGGCCGTCGATCTTGAGCCCCTCGTAGCCCCAGTCGCCGATGAACTTCTTCGCCTGCTCGACGAAGTAGTCCACGGTCGGCTGGTAGGCCGGGCAGAGCGTGTAGGCGTCCCACCATGTGACGTCCTGCTTGTTGCCGTCGCGGTCCAGCAACAGCATGTCGGAGCGGTCCCGGATCAGGTTGCTGTCGGGGTCCGCCGCGAGCGGGGCCCACCACAGGCGCGGTCGCAGGCCGGCGTCTCGTATCTCCTTGGTGAAGGCCCGCATGTCCGCTTCGCCGCGCGGGAACTTCGTCGTGTTGATGTCCCAGTCGCCCTCGTTGGTCTGCCAGCCGTCGTCGAGCACGACCCAGCGCAGGCCGACCTCGTGGGCCTTCGGCAGCGTTCCGGTGACCTGCTCGACGGTGAAGTCGCGCTCGTAGCCCCAGGCACACCAGATGGGCTCGAAGGCCGAGGCGGGAACCTTGGGAGCGCGCTGGCCGATGTCGCTCATGTAGTCGCGGTACCGCTGGAGCGGCACGAAGTGGTCGCCCGGGAGAGCGGTCAGGAACGTGGTGCTGGTGCTGAGCCGACGGCCCGGCTTCAGGGTGCGGGCTGTGTCGTCCTGGATGGCGATGCTCGCGCCGTCGGCCGTCTTGCGGACCGGCATGCGCAGGATCGTCGCCACGGGCTCGACGTGTCCGACGGAAAGGCCGGCGCCCCGGCGCCAGACGGTCGCCAGCGGGGTGCCGCCGCCGTAGTCGGAGGAGTCCATCCCCAGCGAGTTCTCCTGGACGTAGCCGTCCTTCACCGGCATCACCCAGTCGCGGCGGTCCGTGTGCGTGGTGCCGGAGAAGGTGTAGAAGCCGCCGGGGATTTCCAGGAGTTCGTGAGCTCCGTTGCGCCACCCGGTGACCTTCAGCGCGGTGGAGGACCTGTTGGTGTAGGTCACCTTCATCACGATCATGCCGGCCAGACGCTCGAAGGAGGTCAGCTCGACCGTCTTGTGCACGCCTTCCTCGGATGTGCCCTCGATCGTCACCCTGACGCCCGCGCCGTGGCGGGGGTGCCGGGTGGCGCGGGTCCGGTGTCCGCGGTAGGCGAACGCCTCGATGGCCTTGTCGCCCACCAGCAGGGCTTCGCCGGCGTCGAAGCGGGTGAGGTCGACGCCCTTCAGCGCGACCCGGCTGCGCAGTTGGTCGTCGAACTCCAGGGTGATGGAGCTGTCGCCGACTCCGACGAGGTCAGGATGCGAGTTCGGTGCGGCGTCCGCGGGTGAGGTGCTCATGGCCACGGCGGGGAGGGCGGCCAGGCCGGCACCCCCCAGCGCGACCTTCAGTACGCTTCGCCGGTTCATGTCCGTCATGTCGAACTCTCTTTCGGTCATGCGTGCCCGACTGGGGCAGCTGCCTTCTGTCCGTCGTGGTGGATCGTTCAGAGTCGAGCCGCGTGCTCGCGGCGGAGCGGTCGTCCGTGCGTCTGGTCGATGCCTGGTCTGCTACTGGTTCTCGCAGTGGGTCGGGTGGGGCCGGGAGACGGCGTGGCGTCCGAACGGGCACACCGGTGCGAGGTCGCCTCCGGCGGCGGAGTGCGGCCATCCTCGGTGAGCTGCTACCACGCTGCCTCAATCCCGGGAGGTGCCCGGGGCACGGCGAAACGGAAGGTCGCTCACGGGCGCCTTCTTCATCACCGGGTGGCCTGCTGCGAGAACGTAAGTGGTATTCGAGTGGCATGTCAACGGGTGGGCCGCCCGGACGAGGCTCATGCCGTCGATCGAATTGGTATGTTTCTGGTATGACGAATGCGAGAACGCCGATGCCCAGAGGTCTGTTCGCGGACGACGCCCTCCCGTTGTACGAGCGCACGGCCACGCGGCTGCTGGAGGACCTGCGCGCCGCTGCCGCCCGCCCCGGTGACCGGCTGCCCTCCGAGCGGGCTCTGGTCGAGCGGTACGCCGTGTCGCGCGTGACGCTGCGCTCGGCCCTCGCGCAATTGGAGTCACGGGGCATCGTGCGGCCGTCGTCGTCGCGCGGGTGGTTCGTCGCCGAGCTCGGTCTGCTTCCCGAGGCGACGATGACGTCCGGCTCGGCGGCCCCGCAGTTCCAGGGGTTCGCCGACTATGCCCAGGCCAACGGCTTGACGACGGCCAGCAAGGTGCTCTCCGCCACCGTCCGGCCGGCCACGGTGTCCGAGGCCGAGCAGCTCCGGATCGCTCCGGGCGCCGACCTCTTCGACCTCCACCGACTGCGCTTCCTCGACGGTCTGCTGGTCGTGCTCGAGCACAACCGGCTCCCTTTGGCGGCCTGCCCGGCCCTGGCCGGGACCGACTTCAACACGGCCTCGCTCTACGCCACCCTGCGCGCCGCCGACCCGCCGCAGTTGCCCCGCGTCGCCGACTACTCGGTCGAGGCCCGCCACCCGACGCCACGGGAGATCGAGCTGTTCGGGATCGCGGAGACCATGCCGATGCTCGTCGCGACCCAGCTGACGTCGAACCAGGAATCACGCCCGATCGAACTGACCGTCCAGGTCTACCGGGGGGACCGTTACCGGTTCCGGGCCTCCATCACCAATCAGGACTGATTGATCACCGCAGGTCACGGAGGCCCTCCTCCACGTACCAGCTGCAAGCTGGACTCGATGCCAATACCAGATACATACCAGAATAAGACTGTTGACGGCCACCACTGAGACCAGTACTGTCCCCACTGGGCTCCGGGCCACCCTGGCGAAAGGGCTCAAAATGCACGTTGAGTAAGGGGTCGGCAATGCAGAGCCCATTGAGCGAGGTCGTCCGGCGCCAGAAGGCCGGACAGCCGCAGGGCATCACGTCGGTGTGTTCGGCTCATCCGCTGGTCATCGAGGCAGCCGTGGTGCAAGCACGGGAGAGCGGCGGTCATGTACTGGTGGAGGCGACCTCGAACCAGGTCGACCAGTACGGCGGTTACACGGGCATGCGGCCCGCGGACTTCCGTGACCTCGTGTACCGCATCGCCGCCGGAAGTGGTCTGCCACTGGACCGCGTGATTCTCGGCGGCGACCACCTGGGGCCGAACCGGTGGCGGTCCCTGCCGCCCGACGAGGCGATGGAGCGGGCCGATGCCCTGGTCGCGGCCTACGTGGCGGCGGACTTCACCAAGATCCACCTGGACTGCAGCTTCGCGTGCGCCGGTGACCCCGTACCGCTGACCGACGACGTGGTCGCCGAACGCGCCGCGCGGCTGATCCGGGTGGCCGAGGAGGCGGCCGGCCCCGAGCGGGCCGAGCGGATCCGGTACGTGATCGGTACCGAGGTGCCCACGCCCGGCGGCGCGCACGAGACGCTCGGCGATCTCGTCCCGACCACGCCCGAGGCGGCGCGCACCACTTTGGAGGAGCACCGCAAGGCGTTCGCCCGGCACGGACTCGACGAGGTCTGGCCGCGTGTCATGGCCCTCGTCGTCCAGCCGGCCGTCGAGTTCGACCACCTTCAGGTCGTCGACTACCGGCGGGAGCTCACCGAGGAGCTGCGCAAGGTCCTCGACGACGAGCCCGCCATGGTCTACGAGGCCCACTCGACCGACTACCAGACCGCCGAGGCGCTCACCGCGCTGGTCGAGGACCACTGGGCGGTCCTCAAGGTGGGCCCCGGGCTGACCTTCGCCCTGCGCGAGGCGCTGTTCGCCCTCGCCGCGATCGAGGACGAACTGGTGCCGGCCGCCGAGCGGTCACGGCTTGCCGAGGTCGTCGAGCGGCGGATGCTCGCGGAGCCGGCCACATGGGAGGGCTACTACCCGGGCGGCGCCGCCGAGCAGCGCCTCGCACGCCGCTACAGCTACAGCGACCGAATGCGCTACTACTGGCCCGACCCCGAGATCGAGAAGGCCCAGGCCCGGCTCCTGGACAACCTCTCGGCCGTGGACATCCCCCTGCCGCTGCTCAGCGCACATCTTCCGCTCCAGTACGCCCGTGTCCGCCACGGCGAGCTCGCAGCCCGGCCGCGCGACCTGGCCGTGGACCACGTCCGCGATGTCCTGCGCGACTACGACCGTGCCTCCCGCCCGAACCAGAAGGAGTACGTGTGACCACGCCCTCCGGCACGCTGTCCTTGGACGACGGCGCTGCCCACACCGTCCGCGAGATCGCCCAGCAGCCCGCGCTGTGGCGCGAGGTCGACCGGATCGTCTCGGCCTCGCGGGACTCACTGGACGCCTTCCTGCGTCCGCTCGTCGCCCGCGGCGATCTGCGCGTGGTACTCACCGGTGCCGGCACGTCCGCCTTCGCCGGCCAGGTGCTCCAGCCCGCCCTGGCCCGGCGTCTGGGACGGCGCGTCGACGCGGTTGCCAGCACGGATCTCGTCGCCGACCCCCGCGGCTGTCTCGCCGAGGACGTGCCCACACTGCTGGTCTCCTTCGCACGGTCGGGCGACAGCCCCGAGTCCGTGGCCGCCACCGCGCTGGCCGACCAGGTTCTCTCCGAGGTGCACCACCTCGTGATCACTTGCAACGAGCAGGGCCGCCTGGCACGCGAACACGCGGAGCTGCCGAAGTCCTACGTGCTGTTGATGCCGCCCGGGTCCAACGACCGCGGCTTCGCCATGACGTCGAGCTTCACGTGCATGACACTCGCGGCACTGCTCGCCCTGGGTGGCAGTGCCTACGACGGCGTCGCCGAACGCCTGGCCCGGGCAGCCGAGTCGATCACCGACAGCAGCGCTGTCGACCGCACCGTCGGCGCCCTCCTGGAGAGCGCGCCCGAGCGGATCGTCTTCCTCGGCAGCGGCCCGCTGAAGGGCCTCGCCGAGGAGTCGGCGCTGAAGGTGCTCGAACTCACCGGTGGGACGCTGATGGCCGTCGCGGAATCCTCGCTGGGATTCCGGCACGGTCCCAAGGCGGTGCTCAACGACCGTTCGGTCGCGGTGGTGTACATGTCGAACGACCCGTACACCCGCAAGTACGACCAGGACATCTGTGCGGAGCTGCGCGGGCATCTGCCCGCCGGCAGCGTCGTCACGGTCACCGCGGACTCCGGCGCGGGAACGGAGGGCACAGGCACCGACGCCTGGCCGCTGCCGGACCTCGATGGCGTCGAGGATGTCGCCCTGGCGCTGTCCGCCGTGGTGTACGCCCAGCTCATCGCCCTGCGTGCCTCTCTGGCCCGGGGCCTGCGGCCCGACAATCCGTTCCCCTCGGGTGAGGTCAACCGCGTGGTGCAGGGCGTGACCCTGCACTCCTTGCACAGCTGATCCAAGGCATCGACGGCGCGGTTCGAGGGCGCCGGACGGAGGTACAACGATGTTCCTAGGTGTCGACGGCGGCGGTACGAAAACCGCGTTCTGCATGGTCGACCGGTCCGGACAAGTCGTGGCGCGAGCGCAGGCGGCAAGTTCGTACTACTTCTCCCACGGCATCGAGCTCGTCGAGCGTGTGCTGAAGGAAGGCGCCGAAGCTGTCTGCGCAAAGGCCGGGCTGACCCCTGCCGACATCGAGTACGCCTTTTTCGGGCTGCCCGGTTATGGGGAGGCGGCCCGCGATCTGCCCGTCCTGAACGCGGCCCCGCGAGCGGTGCTCGGGCACGACCGCTATGCCTGCGACAACGACATGGTCTGCGGCTGGGCGGGTTCGCTGGGCGCGGTCGACGGCATCAACGTCATCAGCGGCACCGGTTCGATGACCTACGGCGAGCGACTGGGCCGGGGTGTGCGCATCGGTGGCTGGAGCGAGATGTTCGGCGACGAGGGATCGGCGCACTGGATCGCGGTCCGGGGCCTCAACGCCTTCTCGCGGATGGCCGACGGGCGGCTCCCCGAGGGCCCCCTGGCCGAGGTGTTCCGGCGCCACCTGGATCTCGCGTCCGACCTCGACGTGATCGACGTCGTCCACAACCAGTGGCAGGGCGACCGGAGCCGGATCGCCGCGCTCAGCCGCTCGGTTGCCGAGGCAGCCGCTCTGGGCGACGAGGTCGCCACGCAGATCCTCACCGACGCCGGCCGGGAACTAGCCCTGCTCGTCGAAGTCACCCGAGAGCGGTTGGAGTTCGGCCCGGACGAGACCGTACCGGTCTCCTACTCCGGCGGCACCTTCGGCGCCCACACGGTTCTGGAGGCGTTCGCCTCCGGCCTCAAGAACCGTTTTACCCCTTATGAGCTACGACACCCTCTCTACGAGCCTGTCGTAGGCGCCGCCCTGTACGCGGCAAAACTCGCTGGAACCCCGCTCGACCGGCCCGCGCTCGACGCGCTGCGCACGGCCCCAGGGACCCCTGCCCCAGGAGAGGACGACCGATGAACAGAGGCACAAAGAGCTGGATCGTGTACGCATCGCTGCTGGTCCTGTTCTGGGGTGTGTGGGGCGCCTTCTCCAGCGAACCGAACAGCAGGTACGGCTACCCCAACGAGATGATCTACATCATCTGGGCCTTCACGATGCTCATCCCCGCATATGTCGCGATGCGCGGCAACACCTTCGACCGCCGACCGATCGCCGCCGTGTACGGGCTGATCGCGGGACTGACCGGCGCGGGCGGACAGTTGCTGCTGTTTTACGCGCTCGCCAACGGCCCGGCGTACCTGATCTTCCCCCTGGTCTCGCTCTCCCCGGTGGTCACCGTCCTCATGGCGATGGCGCTGCTGCGTGAGCGGATCAACCGACTCGCCCTCGTGGGTGTCGTCGCGGCGCTCGCGGCGATCGTGCTGCTCAGCATTCCCAGCACCAAGGACGACTCGAACTCGCACGGCCCGTGGCTGCTGATGGCCATCCTGATCTGCGTCGCCTGGGGCGTGCAGGCGTTCTGCATGCGCAAGGCCGCGGTGGTCGGGATCAACGACGCGACGACCTTCGGCTGGATGACCATCAGCGGGCTGCTGCTGGTGCCGGTGGCGTTCGTGATGATGGGCGATTTCCCGTCCGATGCCCCGTGGCAGGCGCCCGCGCTCACCGCGGTGACGCAGGTCCTCAACGCGGTCGGCGCGCTGTTCCTGGTCATGGCGTTCAGCCGGGGCAAGGCCACGGTGGTCGCCCCCGTCACCAACGCACTGGCACCGGTGCTGACCATCGTGCTGTCCCTGGTGGTCTACCAAACGCTTCCCACCGTATGGGGCACCCTCGGCATCGTGCTGGCCCTCGCCGGCTCGACCCTGATGGTCTACAGCGACGAGAAGAGCGGCGAGAGTTCCGTGGCCCCGGGGGCGGCGGACGATGGCGCGGACGTGAGTCCGGCCCTGCAGAAGTCCTGATCACCCACATATCCGTACCGACCGAACCGCGTAAGGGTACGGGCCGACACCGGCCCGTGCTCACCGAACCGACATGAAAGCGAGGGGGACACCCTCATGCCCCTGGTTCCCACGCGCGAACTCGTCTCGAAGGCCGCCGCCGCGGGCCGGGCCGTCGCGGCGTTCAACGTGATCACGCTGGAGCACGCCGAGGCGATCACCGCCGGCGCAGCCGCCGCGGGCGCCCCGGGGGTGATCCTGCAGATCAGCGAGAACGCCGTACGGTTCCATGGCGGGCGGGTCGAGCCGATCGCGCGGGCTGCGGCCGAGGTCGGCAAGGCTTGTGACGTCGACGTCGCACTGCACATGGACCACGTGACGGACATGCGGCTGCTGCGGATGGCGGCCGACGCGGGGTTCTCCTCCGCGATGTTCGACGCCGGGGCGCAGCCGTACGCCGAGAACCTCGCCGCCACCCGCGCCGCGGCCGAGTGGGCCCACGGCGCGGGCCTGTGGCTGGAGGCCGAACTCGGCTATGTGGGCGGCAAGCCCGACGCACCCGCGAGCGCCCACGCGGCCGGGGTGCGCACCGACCCGCAGGAGGCGGCGCGCTATGTCGCGGACACCGGCGTGGACGCCTTGGCCGTGGCCGTCGGCAGCAGCCACGCGATGACTGAACGCTCCGCGACCCTGGACCACGTGCTCATCGAACGCCTGAGGGAGGCGGTGCCCGTACCTCTGGTGCTGCACGGTTCGTCGGGCGTCGGCGACGACGATCTGCGACAAGCCGTCCAGGCGGGCATCGTGAAAATCAACATCGGTACCGCTCTCAACGTCGCGTTCACCGGCGCGGTCCGTGAAGCGCTGGCGGCCCGGCCCGACCTGACCGACCCCCGCCCCTACGTCGCCCAGGGCCGGGAGACGATGGCGGAGACGGTCCGGGTCCTTCTCGGTGTGGTGAGTGGCTGAGCGGGCCCGAAGCTCTCCCGCACCTGATGTCGCCTGGCCGGTGACGGGTTCCGTGCGTCGTGGGCACCGCCCCCGTTCTGTGTGCTCCGGGTTCATCTACGTCTTCTTCGACCGGGCCGGCGGCACCGTCTTCCCCCTGATGAGCACCGAGTTCCGCATCGGCTCCTCCCGGACGGGCCGGCTGCTATATCCCTGGGAGCGCTGAGCGGAGTGACGGACTGAGACTCGTCCTCGGCCGGTGGCGTCACGTCCATCCGAAGAGCGCGCCGCGCAGCGGTCGGGCTGCTTTGCACCCGCCACACACCCCGATCACGCGGGCCCCCGGCGGAGGGATCGCCCCACTCCCTCCGCCGGGGGCCTCGTCGTACGGCACTTCCGCGTGGCGCCATCGGTTCAGCTCGCGGGCACCGTGTCCTCGAAGGCGGTGCCGGCCGACCGGTACGCCGCGATCTTGGCGCTGACCTGCGCCGGAGTCAGCACCTGGTCCTTGACGTGCAGGAAGTAGTCGACCTGCTCCTGGTAGGCGCGGGGTGTGGTGGAGGTCTGGCCGTTCAGGTCGATCAGCCACTGGTTGAAGTTGACCGACATCGGGCGCTCGGGCAGGTAGGCGGCGTCGTGGGTGCCGAACAGCTGGCCGTCGATGTAGTACTTGATGGTGCTGTCGTCGATGGTCAGCACCAGGTCGTGCCAGCCGTTGTAGCTCTGGCGGCCCTCGGTGTGCTGGTTGACCGCCTGCCACGGGTCGGGGTTGTACGTCTCCCAGGACGTGGTGTAGAGGATGTTGGAAGGCTCGCCCCAGCCACCGTTGGGCAGGTACTCGAAGTCGTACTCGGAGTAGTCGTCGGCCATCGGCGCCTTGAGGTCGTTGATGGTGAAGAACGTCTGCACCAGGTGGTCGCCGTCAGGTCCCGAGACGGGCGCGTCGTTGAACTTCACCCGTGCCGCGTAGGTGCCGTTCTTGAACTTGGTGGCCTTGGTGAGCACTTCGGTCTGCTTGGTGCCGGAGCCCGTGCCGTCGGTGGAGGTCTCCAGCGTCATCACCGTGTTGCCGGCACTGCTGCTGAAGGTGACCTTCGAGGGGTCCCAGGTGGCGCCCGGCACACCGGGGCCGCCGGAGTTGGAGCGGACCGACCAGCCGTTCGCGGAGATCTTCGGGTCGGTGTACGAGCTGTAGCTGAAGTCGTCGAAGAGGGTGCCGGAGCCGCCGGGCGGCGGCGAGGTCGGGGGCGGGGTGGTCGGTGGGTCGGTGGGGGCGTTGCCGTCGGGTGCGGTGCCCCAGACCAGGGCGCCGGCGCGGGTGGCGGTGACCTTGGTCCAGTCGCCGTAAGCGGTCTGGGCCGAGCTGAAGGAGTAGTCGTCGCTCTGTCGGAGGGTCTGCCAGTTCGCCTGGTAGAAGCGCAATTGCAGGTCGCCGGTGTCGGTGCCCGGGACGAGGGAGCCGGCGCCGGAGGTGAAGCCGATCTCCAGATAGCGGTCGGCGGTCGCGGTGGGATGGGCGAGGGTGCCGAAGGTCCCGGTGATGTTGGCGCAGCCCTTGACCGCCCAGGAGCAGGCGAAGCGGTAGGCCGAGTCGGCCGAGTCGGCCTTGAAGTAGTAGCGGAGCTTGACCTCGCTGAGCGGCAGGGAGCCGCTGCCTGTGTTCTTCACCTTGAACCAGGGCTCGCTCTGGTCGGCGGTGGCGCCGGTGGCACTGGTGCGGTACTGCACCGACAGGGTGTCGGCGGCGCTGGCGCTGCCGGGCAGTGCGGCCAGGGCGGTGGCGCCGAGGGCCGTGACGACGGCCGCCGCGGCGGCGGTGCGCAGCCGGCGGCGGCGTTCCGCGGGCCGGTTCTCGTTGCTTGTCACAGTGCGGTCCTCTCCGGGACGGGATCGGGTGGGGGGTCATGCGGAGGGCGCTGTACCGGCCGGCGCCGCGTCGGTGCGCGGCGCGAGAGGGGTGGGGTGACGGCGGACGCCGAGGGCGTCCAGCCGGGGAGTGTGCGCTCCGAGGCGGTCGGTGAAGTCCGGCCACGAGGTGGGTCCGCTCCAGGCCCGGTCGGCCAGTGCGCACAGCCGGGGGTAGGCGAGGCGGTCGAGGTGGGCGGCGGTGGGGACGAACTCGGTCCAGATCTGCGCCTGGGTGCCGAGCACCCGCCCCCCGCTCGTGCCGGTGCGCGGTTGGGGGTCGCCGCCGTGGACGGCGCGCAGGTCGACGACCGGGCCGGGCTGGACGAACGGCCCGTCGGAGGCGGCGTCCTGGGCGTAGTCGAGATACGTGGTGCGGTGGTGGGTGAGGACGACGTCGTGGCCGCGGCGCAGCGCGGCGGCGGCGTGGCCGGGTTCGCGCCAGCTCATCACCGTGAAGCCGGGCGGGAGCCGGGTGCCGTTCTCGGCCCAGCCGACCGGGCGCCGGCCGCGTTCCAGGAGGTACGTGGCCGCCCGGCCGAGGAGCCAGCCGTGCAGCGCGGCGGGTGTGGGCAGCCCTTCGGCGGCGGCCCGGGCGCGGGCGGCGGGGCTGCGTTCCCACTCGGTGGTGGGGCACTCGTCGCCGCCGAGGTGGACGTAGGGCGAGGGGAAGACGTCCATCACCTCGGCGAGGACCGCGCGGTAGAAGTCGAGGACCTCGTCGTGGACGCCGAGGATGGTGTCGCACACGCCCCAGCGGGTCCACACGTCGAGGGCGCGGTCGGGGCGGTTGCCGAGGTGGGGGTAGGCGGCGAGGGCGGCGCGCACGTGGCCGGGCATCCCGATCTCCGGCATCACGGTCACACCGCGGCGGGCCGCATAGGCGACGAGGCCGGTGAGTTCGGCACGCGTGTAGGCGCCGCCGTGGGGGCGGCCGTCGAAGCGGGTGGAACCGTCGGGGCCGATCATCGACTCGGCCCGGTGGCCGCCGACCGAGGTGAGACGGGGGTACGCGGGGACGGGCATCCGCCAGCCCTGGTCGTCGGTGAGGTGGAGGTGGAGGACGTTGAGCTTGTGCAGGGCGAGCAGGTCGACCTGGCGGCGCAGGGTCGCGATGTCGTGGAAGTGGCGGGCGACGTCGATCATCAGGCCGCGCCACTCGTGGCGGGGCAGGTCGGTGATCTCCGTGCACGGCAGCTCCCAGCGCTCGGGGCGCGGGGTGGCGCGGGCGAGTGCTTCGGGCGGCAGGAGCTGGCGGAGGGTCTGGACGCCGCGGAGCAGGCCGGTGGGGGTGGCGGCGCGCAGCAGGACGGAGTGCGGGGAGACGGTGAGTCCGTAGCCCTCCTCGCCGAGGCCGTGGAGCCCCGCGTCGACGGCGAGGGTGACGGCGCCGTCCGGCGAGGGGGCCAGGGGCAGTCCGGTGGTGGGGCCGAGGAGGGTGCGCAGCAGGTCGGCGGCGCCCCGGGCCTCGGGGGTGGCGCGTACGGTGGTGGCGGCGTCCAGGGTGAAGTGTCCCGAGCGGGGGGCGTACCGGGTGGGCCGGGGCAGGAGGGTCTGTTCGCGGCGGGGTGAGGACACGGGCGGCGGCCTTCCGGGTGGGGGCGCGGGCGGGTGCGGTGCACGGGTGCGCCTGGGTCGGGTGCGCGGAGTGCTCGGTTTCGGCCGGGGCGGGTGTTCACCCCTTGACGGCGCCGGAGGCGAGGCCCGAGGTGACGTGGCGCTGGAGGAGGAGGAAGACGCCCAGGGCGGGCAGCGCGAAGAGAGTGGAGGCGGCCATGGTGGCGCCCCAGTCGGTGCCGAAGGTGTTCTTGAACGAGGAGAGCCACACCGGCAGGGTCCGGTTGTCCTGGTTCTTGATGATGAGGAAGTTGGCGTAGGCGAACTCGTTCCAGGCGGTGATGAAGCCGAACAGCGAGGTGGCCATCAGGCCGGGCGCGAGCAGCGGCAGGGCGATGCGCCGGAACGCCCCGAACCGGGTGCAGCCGTCGACCCGCGCCGCCTCCTCCAGCTCCGGCGGGATGGTGGCGATGAAGCCGCGCAGCACGATGGTGGTGAACGGCAGGGTGACCATGAAGTAGACCAGGGTGAGGGTGAGGAGCCGGTCGAGCATGTCGGTGTCGCGGGCGATGATGTAGACCGGGATGATCAGGGACTCCCAGGGCGCCATCTGGGCGACGAAGACCGCGAGGACGAACTGTCGGCGTCCGCGCCACCGCATCCGGGCCACGGCGAACGCCGCGCCGCAGCCGATGACGAGGGAGAGCAGGACCGCGCCGACGGTGACCAGCAGGCTGTTGGACCAGAACCGGGCGAAGCCGGCCGCGTGCACGGCGGTGCGGAAGTGTTCCAGCGTCCAGGTGTGCGGCACGAACTGCGGGGTGGTGGACTGGATGTCGCGGGAGGGTTTGAAGGCGGTGACGGCCATCCAGTAGACGGGGAACAGGCAGACCAGCACGGTGAGGGCGGCGCCCGCGTGCAGCGGGAGGCGGCGCAACCGGCGTACGGTACTCCGCCGCCTCACCGGGGTGTCCGGGCTGGTGACGCTCACAGCTCGTCCTCCTGTCGGAACATCTGGCGGAAGTAGAGGACCAGCACGCCGGACATCAGGACCACGGTGGCCAGCGAGGCCGCCGAGCCGAGGTCGTAGCGCTGGCCGGCGAGCGCGGTCTGCACGGCGTAGACCGGCAGGATGGTGGTGGCGTCGCCGGGGCCGCCGCGGGTCATCACCCAGATCTGGGTGAACGCCTTGAAGGTCCAGATCACCTCGAGGCACAGCACGAGCATCACGATCGGCCGGATCACGGGGAAGGTGATCGAGCGGAGGATGCGGAAGGCGCCGGCACCGTCGATGCGGGCGGACTCGTGGAGTTCGGCGGGGACCGTGGTGAGCGCCGAGTACAAGGTGATGGCGGCGAAGGGCACCGACTGCCACACCACCAGCAGGACGAGGATCGCGAAGGCGGCCGTGCCGTGCGCGAACCAGGGGTAGCGCTCGAAGGAGTCGAACCCGAGGGAGGTCAGCGCCCAGTTGACGACGCCGAACTCGGAGTGGAACAGCCACTGGAAGACGGTGGTGGCCGCGACGACCGGCATCGCCCAGGCCAGGACGAGGGAGCTGAGGACGGCGGTCCGCCAGATCCGGCCGAGCCGCTGGGTCATCAACGCCACCAGCAGGGCGATCACCATGATGAGGACGACGTTGACCGCCATGAAGACGAACGTGCGGCGCACCACCGTCCAGAACCGTGGATCGCTCAGCAGTGTGCGGTAGTTGGCGAAGCCGACGAACTTCGCGTGCCCGGCGATGAGCTGGCGCAGCCGGAAGTCCTGGAAGGAGATCAGGACGGCACGGGCGAGCGGGTAGACCAGCAGGTAGAGCATGCCGAGGACGGCGGGCGCCACCAGCAGGTACGGCCAGGGGCCGCTGCGGTCGCGGGAGGTGCGCCCGGCGGCTCCGGGTGGCGGGGAGGTACGGCCGGGCCGACGGCCGGCGGGGCGGGGGACGGCGCGTTCGCGGATGGCCGACACGGCTCCTCCATTCGTACGGGGCGGACGGCGGTCGCAGGGGGCGGGCGGCGGGCCGGCGGGCGCACGGACCGCGGCGGCGGTCCGGGAACGCCGCCGCGGGCCGGCTCCGTGCGGCGGGACGCTCGCGGTGGTCAGGACGCGCTGTTCATCGCCCGGGTGACCTCCTCGGAGGTCTTCGCCGCCTCCCGCTTGATGTCGCCGCCGGTGAGGACGGCCGTCATGTAGTCCTTGATCGGGTTCTCCGCCTCCACGGCCGCCCAGCCCGGGGTGTTGGGTGTGGCGTGGCCCTGCGCGGCGCCGGCGGCCATCGCCGCGGCTCCGGGGTCGGAGGCCACCGCGGAGGCGAGGGAGGTCTTGTTCGGCACGTAGCTCATGGCGAGGGCGAGCTTCTTCTGCCAGGTGTCGCCGGTGAGTTCCTTGACGAAGGTGTAGGCGGCGTCCTGGTGCTGCGAGGCGGCCGGGATCACGAGGTCGGAGCCGCCGGTGAAGACCGCGCCGGGCTTGTCGGCGCTCTTGCCCGGAATGGGGAAGAAGCCCAGCTTTCCCTTGAGTTGCGGGTTCTGCTCGGTGACGACATTGGCGCCGCCGGGGGTGGCGATGATCTGCGCCACCTTGCCCTTGGCCATCACCTCGGCCTGGGGCGGGTTGGCCTCGTCGGCGTCCTTGGGTCCCTTGCCCAGCGCCTGGAGCCGCTGGTAGAACTCCATCCCGGCCAGGGCCTGGGGGGTGTCGAGCGCACCCTGCCACTTCCCGTCCCGCTGGACGGCCAGGTCGCCGCCCTCGTCCCAGATGAACCCGGCCAGCGCGTACCAGGTCTGGCCGGTGAGGTAGATGCCCTGCTGGTCGCCCTTGTTCAGTTTCCCGGTCGCGGCGAGCCACTGGTCCCGGGTCTTGATGGCGGTCGGGTCGACGCCGGCCTGCCGGACGAGGTCCTTGCGGTAGATCACGACGCGGTTGGCGGCGTAGTACGGGATGCCGTACTGCTTGCCCTCCCAGGCGCCGGGTTCGGCCAGTCCTCTGAGCCAGGTGGCGCCGCCGAGGTCGGTCTTCTTGTCGCTGAGGTCGAGCAGGCCGCCGCTCTGGGCGTACTGGGCCACCTGGGTGTTGCCGATCTCGATGACGTCGGGCGCGTCGTTGCTGGCGAGGGCGGCGGTGACCTTCTGACCGATGCCGTCCCACTCCTGGATCTGCACCTTGAGGCGGATGTCGGGATGGGTGGCGGCGAAGGCGGTGGTGAACTCCTTCTGGAAGGCGGCGGAGACGCTGTCCCGCATCAGCCACACGGTCAGCTCGGACGTGCCGCCGCCCGCGCCGCCGCCGGCCGCGTCGTCGGAGCCGCTGGAACAGCCGCTGACGAGCAGGGCGGCAGTGAGGACGATGACGGACGCACTGGTGGGCAGGCGGAACTTCACGGGTCACCTCGGGGAAGCTCAGGGAGGGCGCGGAGCAGGAAGGGCCCAACCAGTAACCTGACCAGTTGAGAAGTGGACAGGTGACCTGCTGGTGGTGGATGAAAATGGCACGGACCAATGAGGTCGTCAACCCCCCTCTACTCAACGGATTTCCGACCGTCCGAGCGCTCCCGCACCCTGCGGAGTCCTGACCTGAAGACATGAACTGGTCCTGACCAGTACGGTATTGAGCGCACGGAGGGTGCCAACTGGTCACCTGCCGAGGCCTGTACGTACCGAAGAAAGGGACGAGGCGGATGGGTGACAGGGAGCCGGGCACGGCCGGACCGGGCGGCGTTCTCAAACGCGAGCGGGTCCGGGACGCGGTGCTGGAGATGGCCGAGGAGCGCCGGCCGGGGGACGCGATCCCCTCCGAACGGACGCTGTGCGCTCAACTCGGCGTGTCGCGGCCGACGTTGCGAGCCGCCGTGGACGAACTGGTCACCGCCGGGGTTCTCGTCCGGGAACACGGCCGGGGGGTGTTCGTCGCCCCGGCGAAGATCACCCAGGAACTGGTCCAGGGCACCCACTCGCTCAGCGTGCCGCGCGCCGCAGGCACCTGGGCAAGCCGGCTGCTGGAGTTCACCACCGTGCCGGCGGGCGCCCGGGTGGGCCGCAAACTGCGCCTCTCTCCTGCCGCGCAGATCGTCTACGTCGCCCGGCTGCGTCTGGTCGACGCCGCCCCCATGGCCATCGAACATCTGCACATCCCGGCCGACCTGGTGCCCGGACTCACCGCCCGCGAACTCGAACAGGGGGACCTCTACGAGCACTTGAGCATCCGGCACGGCATTCACGTCAGCGAAGCCACCCAGGCCATCGAGCCGACGGTGGTGACCCGTGCCGAGGCGGAGCTGCTCGATGTGCCGGAGCTGTCCCCGGCCCTGCTGTTCGAGCGCCTGACCACCGACACCGGCGGACGCCCGGTGGAGTTCGTCCACTCGCTCTACCGCGGCGACCGGTACCGCATCGTCTCCCGGCTGACGCTGGGCGCCGACAGCGCGCCCGCGACGCCGCCCGACGGGCACCACCCGGGCATCCCGCCGGGCGACTTCCCGCACAGCGACCCGGTCACGGCCTCGACGCTGGGCGACGTCCAGAACCAACGCTGACCCCGCCGCGGGCCGCGCCCCGGGCTGGCACAGCGACCGGCCGGCACAGCGACCGGCCCGGCCTCGCGCGGACCGGTGCCGTACCCGTCGGCGGCCCACGCGGACCGGTGCCACACCGGCCGGCGGTCCCCGGGCCGGTCGGTCCCCCGCGCCGACCGTCGCCCCGCGTCCCGCTCCCAGCGCTCGGCGTCGGCCACCCGGTCGGCCGGGCGTGCGGCGGAGGCTGCGGCGGCGTCGAGGCCGGGTGCGGCGGTGAGGGCAGTCGCGGCTGCGGCCAGGTCCGGCAGTTCGTCGACCGACCACTGGTCGTAGGCGTGCACGCCGTACTTGACGGCCAGAATCCGGCCGTCGGAGGGGACGGGAGCTCGCCGCTGTCAGGAACCCGCGTCGAAGCACTCCCGACCGGGTTGGCCCGCCGAGGGGTAGTAGCAGCACCGTAGCCCCATGGCGTGCCCAGCAGAGATCATGGGGGTTGTGACCATGTCTCCGGCTGTGGGTCGGGCGGTTGGAGCGGTGGCAGCCTGGGCGTGCCCCTTGGGGCTGGTGACCTCGATACGGAAACCGCGGTGTGTGGGCCAGCTGCGTACCCACCCGGCCTGACAGCTCGGGCTGAGTCGGATTTCCAACCGGGTGCCGTCGGCGGCCGTGCGTGAACCCACGGTTATGGGGTCCTCGCATGCCGTGGTCAGCGGATCGCGGCCCTCACAGGAGCGAAGTCGGCAGATGGGCGGGCGCGCGGCGGCCGTCGGGCCGGTGCCGTAGGAGGCGTGGATGACCGCGGCGGGTGCGAGCATCGCCGTACACAGCAGGAGGACTCCCACCGTAGTGGCCCAAGGCCGAGCAGCAATCAGAGCGGAAGCAGCGAGAAGCGTTCGATGCATGAAGCTGCGAGTGGTCTTGGACTCCCTGACGTTGGCCCCATGGCCACGGTGAGCGGTGGTCCGATCCGGCTCGCACTCGGCCAGAAACGTGGTCTCCCCGCGCCGACTCCATGCGGCGTCCGCACGCTCCCACTCAGGCAGTACGGCTTCTTCGCTCACCTGCGCCGCCCGGCACAACGCCTGCACGGCATGCCGCGGCGGGAACTGTTTGGCGTTGAGGTAGCGCTCCCAGGACGACTTGCTTATGGCGGTCGTCCGCCCCAGCTCCGTGAGACTCAGATGGCTGCGGTCCTTGAGTCGACGCAGATCGCTGACCAGATCCCGGTACTCGGCCGGCAAGGACTGCGGCAACGCCCGCCAGGGGGACCGACTGGGTGAGTGCCTCATCGCTCGGGCTTCCCTTCTCGCCGCAACACACGGTCATTCCACGTTGCGCAGCAAGGACCAGGTCTGCTCGCCGACGATTCCGTCCGGGGAAACGTGGTCCTGTTGCTGCAGGATCTTCACCTGTGCTTCGGTCCGCTTGCCGAAGTAGCCGTCCACGTCGCCTGGTGACAGGTGGTGGCGGCGCAGGAGGCATTGAACTTCCGCCACGTCGGGACCCGTGCTGCGCAATGCGACGAGGGCGGAGTTGGTGGTGCTGTTGCCGGCGAGCATCAGGCCTCCGTGCCGGACGTAGGCGCAGCTGTATCTGCCCACTTCTGTGGCACTGCCCTCGGGATGGTCAGCAGCGTTCGGGTGGTCGGCGATCAGCCACCCGGAAACGACGACGGAGAGCAACAAGGCCCCTCCGACGAGGGACAGGGCCACTCCGCGTACCCTCTCCTGCTCCTGGCCGGGCTCTTGGCCTTTGACCAGGCTCACGGAAGAGGCAGAGGGAGGGCCGGAGGGAGCGGGAGTGTGCTGGGGGGCCCTCTCCGCGGCACGATCACGGTGCGGGCGTTGCATCGCGGCGCCAGAATCCTGTGCTGCGTGTCGCAGGGCCAGCAATGATGACGCATCGGCGTCAGTCAGACCGGCGAACGCTTCGACCGCCGCCGCGGGCGGCAGCGCCTTACCGTTGAGGTACCTCTCCCACGACGAACCGCTGAAGGACGTCTTGGCCTGGAGCATCTGCAGCGTGAGACCGCTGTGGTCCTTCAGCCGCCGCAGCTCCTGCACGAGACGTCGACCATTGGGGTCCAAGGTCTCCGGCAACTTTCTCCATCTCATGACATCCCCCTGACCCTGATTCTCCTGCAAGCCCGGCCACCTCTGCGGCCCCACCTGTCTCGAAGCCACGCCCCGCCGCATGAATCAGGCCACCTACGTCCGTACTTACCCGGACGCAGCGATACTTCCCGAGTACCCGTCTCCCTTCGCGCATCGCCGCAGGTCACAGTGCGGGACGTCCCGGGATATCGCGAGACGTCCCATGCATCTGGCGTTTGGCACGGCTGCTTCGGGAAGCTCGCTCAGGCCGTACCGCCTCCAGGCCCTGGTCGTGGGCTCGTTGGATAACTGGGTCGGCTCGCGTTGATCGAATGGCGAAAGGATGCGCAATGCGAAAGGCACGAGCCGCCGGGACCTTGGCGGCCATAACGGCTGCTGTTTCCCTGGCCTGCGGCGCCGGTGTGGATGCCCATGCCGCTCCGTCAACGCCGCGCGCCGTCCAGGACGGCGGCTGCGGGACATGGATCGGCCTCGCCTGCTTCTGGCCCTACAAGCACGGTGTGGGCACGCTGGGGGAGGTCGCCGACAACAACAGCGACTACACCAGGCTCTACAACAGCAGTGGATGCGCGAACCACAACTGGAACGACTGCATCAGCTCCATCATGAACGGTGGCACTCAGTGCACCGTCTACTTCTGGAGCGGTGCCGGCTACACCGGAACCGTCCACAGCCTGTCTCTTGGCGACGCGGTGTGGGACTTCTCGGCTCCGGTATCGGATGGCGGCTACAACGACCCATCGTTTGAGAACTCGATCAGCTCCAACCACTGGTGCACTCCGAGGTGACCAGTAGAGCAGTGGCGGCTCTCCTGACAGGATGTGCCATGGCTGCGGGGATGCTGGGCTGCACCTCCGCGCAGCCCAGCATCCCGCAGGTGTCCGCCGCCATGACGGACGTGGCAACGAGATCGGGCCGCTTTCCAACAGGTGCAGAGCAACTTCAGGCCGCCTTCGACCGGCTGGACCGCGAGTGCCTGAGCAAGGCAGGGTTCCACCTTCCAGCTGCCCCCAGGGCATCGTTGCCAGTGCCCGAGAACGAGGCCGCCACCATCGACCTCGCAGGCCGCAGGCAGCACGGTTACGGAATATCGATGTCCCCCGACCGTTCCGCAACCACCGAGAACCCCAACGCATACGCGTCCTCTTTGTCCGCCAGGGACCGGCAGCGCTTGGGAAGAGCGCAGTTCGGGCCCGGGATGCCGAGAGCCGGTATCGCGCTGAAAGGGAAGGGAAAAGCGACCGTTCCCACAGCGGGATGTGTCGCGCGTGCACGGACGGCACTGGCCGGAGATGTCCAAACCTGGGCTGAGATCTCCTACATTCCCCAGCAGTTCGACGACCAGGTCAGTCGCGAGGCGCTGGAAGACACCGGATACCGAGCCACGCTTGCCCGGTGGCGATCTTGCATGGCGAAGGTGGGTTACACGTACGCGAGCCCGGACGCTGCTGTGACCGGCCTCCAACAGGAGTTTGAGCGAGGCGAGAACGGCACACGCTTCCAACGTCGGGAGATTGCAGTGGCCGTTTCCGACGGTGAGTGCGCAAGCCGCACCCACCTTCCATCCGGCCTCTTGCGCGCCCGCAGACAGCAAGTAGCCGGGCTAACCGCCCGTGATCTGTCACTGCTGCACTCGGTTTCCAAGGACTGGGGGTCAGCGGTAGCCCGCGCCCGCCGGGTGTTGGCCGATCCAGCGAAGAATGATGCCTGACCGTGGCTGAACGAACGGGGCTACCCGATGAATGGCGAGGTGGCAATGCGCCGCTACGCGGCGAACGCTACATCACCGGGCAAGGCCAGACCGAGCCTACGATCATGAATCGCTTGCGGAGTGGATAACGGCCTCGACGAGGGTCACAACCGCCTCGACGGTCATCGGTGTCTGCGCGGGTCCAAGCGCACGGATAAGGTCGGCGAGGCCAGCTGATGTCCGACCTGTTAATCGGCAAGGCCCTGACGGTCCACAGGCGGGCCGAGCTGCTCGACGCCGTACCGCACGTTATGGAGCCTGAGACGGTGTTCGCGGCCAGCGACAGCCTCGTCGTCCGCCCTGCCCGCAGGGTCTGGCCGGCCTCGACGCCGAGGCGGCGCCGGCCCGGGCCGACCGGGCGGAAGGCGACGGGTGCGGGGCGACCGATGCAGTGTGCTCGTGGCGAGAGCTGCCCTGAGGGCCGGGCCCCGCGGCTCCGGCGGCGGTGTGGGCGGGCGGCCCCAGCCCTGCGGTTGTCCGCCGGTGACGTCGCCGCGGCGAACCGGCCAGATACCCGGCCACGAAATGACAGACCTGCGCCTGGCTGCGCCGGCTCTCCGCCCTGGGGCCTGTCCCCGCCCGCTGGCCGTCCGCCGCCCGGCTGTCCCACTGGTGGCCGCGTCTACCGTGCCGTGTCGGGCCGTATGTCGCCGGCCAGTCTGTGCGGGTCCCGGCGGGCAGGCCTCCGGGCCGCTGGCGGTTTGGTTGTCTGCCCGGGCCGTGTCCCGCTGCCCCTCCATGGAAACCCGTTCCGGATAGGCACTGTCTACGTACACAGCGCCAACCCCATCCGCGCCGAGACTGTTGTGCGCTCACTTTCTCGTTGGAGTACCGCGTTCGCAGAGCGGTCGTCGCCCGATGAGTAGCTAGTAACTGATCGTTTCAGAATGAAGCGCTTGGCCAGAAGCGTCGGATCTCGCGGCTTACGTAGGCTGTCCGGTCTCATCCGACGCACCACCATGAGGATCAGCCCATGCACAACAGCACCAGGATCCGTCTGATAGAGCCGAGCGACGCCGCCGCGATCGCTGCGCATAGGGTGCGAGACTTCGAGGCTTTCCGGCCATGGGAACCCGCCCAGTCGGCCGACTTCTTCACGCCGGAGGGCCAGGCGGAGCGGATCGGCAGGCTGCTGGCCGGATACCGGGCCGGCACGGTCTGGCCGGGCGTGGTGCTTGCCGACGACCAGGTGATCGGGCAGGTCACCGTCGGAGGCATCCTGCCGCAGCCACACCTTCGCCGCGGTTCCGTCGGTTACTGGATCGCCAGCCTCGCCCAGAATCAAGGGCACGCCGGGCGCGCCGTCGGGCTTGTACTCCAGGTGATGGCGGACGAACTGGGGTTGCACCGCGCTGAGGCGTCCACCCATCTGGAGAATCTGCCGTCGCAACGGGTACTGCGCCGCAACGGGTTCAGCCCATACGGCGTCGCTCACTCCTCGATCTTTCTCGACGGGAGCTGGCGGGACGCGTTGCTGTGGGAACGGGTCCTGGGTGACTGACTGATCGTTTCCCAGCGAGGTCCGCAGGCGGCGGAGGCAGATGAGGCTGCATGCTAGTTCGAGCAGGCCCCGATGGAGGTCAGCACGTCTTTCGTAGCGGATGCGGAGTCGTTTGAACTGGTGGAGCCAGGCGAAGGTGTGCTCGACTACCCAGCGGACCTTGCCCAGTCCGGAGCCGTGGGCGGCACCGCGTCGGGCGATCATGGGTTTGATGCTGCGTTTCCACAGCAGGCGACGGTACTTGTCGAAGTCATAGCCCCGGTCGGCGTACAACCGCCGAGGCTTGCGCCGAGGGCGTCCCCGCAGGCCCCGGATCGGGGGAACCGCGTTCAGCAGGGGCAGAAGCTGGGCGACGTCGTGCCGATTTCCGCCGGTGAGCGTGACGGCGAGCGGGGTTCCGTGCCGGTCGACGATCAGGTGGTGCTTGGAGCCGGGACGGGCTCGGTCGACCGGTGAGGGACCGACGTGGTCCCCCCTTTGAGGGCCCGGATGTGCGAGCCGTCCACGGCACAGTCGTCGAGGTCCAGCAGGTCGGCGCGGCGCAGCTCGCCCAGCAGGGTGGCGTGCAGACGGGGCCAGACACCGGCCTCGGTCCAGTCTCCCGCAGCCGGCGCCAGGCCGTCACACCGGAGCAGCCCACTCGCTCTCTGCGGGAACGTCACGCCAGGCGTTTGTCGCTGATGGTCGGCGTGTGCTGGAGGCACGGGTACAGGCTCAGACCACGCCGCAGCGCGATGTCCGCCGGGCGCACATGGTCCTGCTCGCGGCCGGTGGAGATCTGCAACGGTCGACTCCGTCAGACCGGGGGCGAGCCCGCCGCCGCGAAAGAAGAGTGCCATGCCCCCCCGCTGACTCCATGCTGCGGATCGCGGTCCCCCTGGCCGAAAGCCCCCCTCCGATCCGGCGACGGCTACAGGTCCCGGCCGACCGCAGATTCACACGTCCGTACCTGTCGATCCAGACCGCGATGCGCTGGGAGAATTCCACAGGCACCTCTTCACCGTCCCGGCTGGCGCCTCCGGGCTACGCGACAGCGAACCCGGTCACCGCGACGGGCGGAAGGCCCGGCGGGATACGGTCACCGCCACCGCCGGCGACACGCGTGACTAGGGTACGGCGTATGAGTCAGACTCCCGTCGACCCCGTCGCGCACAACCGCCTCGCCTGGGACCGCGAGGCGGAGAAGGGCAACGAGTGGTCACGCCCGGTCGGCCCCGAGGTGATCGCGAAGGCGCGGGCCGGTCAGTGGTCCATCGTCCTGATCGGGTACGAGCCGGTCGACCCGACCTGGTTCCCGTCGGAGATCGCCGGTCGCGACGTGCTCTGCCTCGCCTCCGGTGGCGGGCAGCAGGGTCCGGTGCTGGCCGCGGCGGGCGCGCGGGTGACCGTCTTCGACAACTCGCCCCGCCAGCTGGCGCAGGACGAGATGGTCGCGGAGCGGGAGGGGCTCGACCTGCGCACCGTGCTCGGCGACGCGCGCGACCTGAGCTCCTTCCCGGACGCCTCGTTCGACCTTGTCGTCCACCCGGTCTCCAACCTGTTCATCCCGGAGCTGGCGCCGGTCTGGCGCGAGTGCCACCGCGTGCTGCGCCCCGGCGGGACGCTGCTGTCCGGCTTCCTCAACCCGGACGTCTACCTCTTCGACGCCGAGTCCTTGGAGGCGCGCGGCGAGCTGGTGGTGCGCCACCGTCTGCCCTACAGCGACCTCACCCACCTGGAGCCCGCCGAGAGGGAACGGCTGTGGGGCCTCGACGCGCCCGTGGAGTACAGCCACACGCTCACCGAGCAGCTCGGCGGGCAGATCGCGGCGGGCTTCGCCATCACCGGCTTCGCCGAGGCGCCGCACCACTCGGAGGCCACCGCCGGCTGGCTCTCCGGCTACTTCGCCACGAAAGCGGTCAAGGCTGGCGCCGGTCACTGACCCTTCACCGGCCGGGCCGGGTCAGCGGTGAGGCCGGCGAGCGGTCGTTCGGGCGAAGGCGTGCTCGACGCGGGCGCGGACCTTGCTGTGCGAGGCGTTGTGTCGTGCAGGCCGCCGTCGGGGTCTGCAACCAGTGCGAGGACCTGGTTGCTGAAGCGGACGAGCGGCATCTGCTCGACCGCGCCTGGCTCACCCGGGCCATCACCGCAGCCGAGCCGAGCCGAGTGTCGGTGGGGGATGTCATCCTCGGCTCCAAGGATCACTCGGCGCGCATCACCGCGTTCACAGGTCTCGTCGGACCGCCGCCCGGACCGGCGCCCGCCGTCGACTGGGCGGCAGTCGAGGGCCGGCTCGGCACTCCGCTGCCCGGTGACTACAAGGCGCTCGTGTCGGCGTACGGTGCGGCCGAGATCGGCGGCCCGGGTGCGGCGATCCGTCTGCACCCCCCGTGCGTCAGCACCGACGGCCGCTTCGAGTACGCAGCGTGGATCGTCGAGACACACCGGCACTCGGCGATCCGGCCCGGCATGTTCACCGCGCGTCGGCGCCCCTTCCTGCCCGAGGAGGGCGGCCTGCTCGCCTTCGCCACGACGAGGAGCGGCGACCACCTCTTCTGGAACACGGGCGCGTCGGACGACCCCGACGAGTGGCCGGTCAGGCTCATGACCACGAATGTGGCGGTCGGGGTGAGCGAACCCTGGGTGGACTACGAAGTCCCGTTCCTGGAGCTGGTGTTCACGCTGTTGCGCACCGGCGTGCCGCACCCGGGCGAGCCCGGCGGGCTGCTGGGCCCACTGTCCCCACAGATACGAATCTGGCCGCCGCCGGCCGGGGCCGCACCCTGGTCGCCACCGCCTGAGGGCACCGCCGTGGACGCGCGGCAGCACGCGGCGCTCACCGAGGGCTCGGGCCTCGACGCCGTCACGGCGCTGGTTCCACCACCCCTGGAGCCGTATCTGGGCGAGGGCACATCGACGGGGACCAGATCGGCTGGTGCGCGGACGGCCCGCCCGAGACATGGCGCGTAGCCGTCAACCCACGCCACTGCGAGCAAGGCCCGCCCCTGCCAGGCGACTTCACGACGACCCTGCTCACGTGGTTGCGCGGCGGCCCCGCCGAATCCGGCTTCCCCGGTCTGACCGGCCGGGCCCTGCATCCGCTGGACGTCATCTGCTTCGAACCGTTCGGTCCGGGCGCGCCGTGGTGAAGGCCCCAGGACCATGGGCTGGGGCCTCGGCACCGTTGCGTTCGGGCCATGGGCGGCTGTCGAGGCCGTGGGCGAAGAACGTGACGGTGGTGCGGACGGTGTAGTCCTGGGCCTTGTGGGGCACGGTGCCGTCCGGCGCGCGGTGGCCGGCCGTTGCGCCAGCCGCTGTCCCCGACCCCGAGGATGTCGAGCATCGCCCTGATTGCCGGGCTGGGGGGTGCGGTCGGGAACTGCCTGTCGAGCGTGGAGACGATTCCTCAGCCCGGCGCCGTTCAGGCGGCGGGCCGCGCGGGCGGCGCCTGGCGTACCGGAGCCGGCCCGGACGCAGTCAACGGCCCTGGGGTCAGCGGCGGTAGCAGTAGGAGTCGGAGGAGGCGTCGCCACCCTGCAGGCGTGTCTGGTGCACGCGCAGGCCGGCGAAGTCCTCGCCGTGGGGGAAGAACCGGCCGTCCACCGACAGCCCGCCGCGTGAGGTGTCGGCGTCCAGCTTGACCATCCACGGTTCGATGCCCGCGGGATAGAACTGCTCGTCCCAAGCGGCGTACAGGGAGTTCGTCAGGTAGACGCGCTGCCCGTCGCGGCTGACCTCGACCATCTGGGCCCCGCCCGACAGCGGCACGTCGGGCACTGCGGGGTGCGGCCGGCGAGCGATGATGCCGCCGAGCCGTACGGCCGCGGTCCGCCGGGGTCGCCGCGGGTCGCGCACGTCGTACTGGATGAGGTCGCCGGTGCCCCATGCGGAGACGTACAGCCACCGGTCGTCCACCGAGAGGTCGATGTCGGTGATCAGCGGGGGCACGGCGCCGAACGGCTTGAGCGCCGGGGGCAGGTCCTCGGCCGGGGCGGGCTCGGCCGGGAGGGTGATCACCTTGGTGACGTGGAATTCGTCGCCGGCGCGGTGCCACCGCCACACCGAGGCCGACAGGTCTTCGACGTCGATCACGGTGTTGGTGAACCCCCAGGTGGCCTCGGGGTCGTGCGCGGGACGCAGTTCCAGCACCATCTGGTGGGCGTCGCCCAGGTCGACCTGCTGCAGGTGCCGGCCGGTGCCGAGTTCCCAGAAGTGCAGGCAGTGGCCGTAACGGCGTCCCAGCAGCAGGTCGGGGACGAGACCGCCCTCGATCATGGAAGGGGTTCCCCACTCGCTCGTCACGGCGATGTTCTGGGCCAGGTGCCACCAGACGTCATAGGCGAGATGCTGCGGCCCGCGCTCGCTCTCCCAACCGCGCAGCACCTCGAAGCTCTCGTGGTCCAGCAGCGCCACGCCGCCGGGCCCGTCCGCGCCGTCCGCGCCGCCCAGGCACGACAGGAAGACGCCGTCGGGACCGCAGTGCAGGGTGTGGGGGCGCGAGTACCCGGCCCGGGCGGCCAGTTCACCTGGCTCGACCGTCTTGACCAGGCGGGGGCGGGTTGGATCGGGGACGGTGTCGAAGACGTGCAGCCTGGAGGAGCGCAGTCCGGGGACGATGAGATAGCGGCGCGCGGCGTGGTGGTGACCGGCATGGGCCAGCGCGCTCGAGCAGGCGTTCCAGCCGAAGTGGTGCAGTTCGTTGCCCACGCCGGGCACCTCGGCGTGGGCGATCACCCGGCCATACGCCGCGGAGCCGGGGTCGGTGCCGACGGTGAACAGCGCGTCCGGGCGCGCTCCGGCCGGGTCGAACCCGACGACGTAGGCGAGTCCCTCCCCGGGCGCGGCGGCGGCGTCCGCCGGGGTGCGGTACAGGGTCGGATCCTGGTGGCCGTCGTGGTCGTGCGGGTGCTCGGTCGTCGTCATCGTGTGTTCCCCACTCGGCGAACACAGGGCCGAGGGCCGGGTGGGCCCCCGTCACGGACGGGCCGGCTCTCTCGTCCGCCGTCGACGTGCGGTGAAGGACGGATATGCCACTGCTTCCGAGCGTTTCACACTCCCGGGGGCCCTGCCACGGCGCCCGGCCTGTGCTGCCGTGTCTCGCGCCGTGCGGCCGTCTCGCCCGTGTCCCCGGCCGTCGGGTCGTCACCCGCCGTGCCGGGTGGGCTCGCTCAGCCCGTCTCCGTCGAGGGCGCCGTGCCGTGCCGCCGCTCGGCCCGCCCTACGCTTCCTCGCCGCCTGCCTGTCGGAGCACCGCCGCGCTCTCGGAACCCGACGGCGACGCCTGAACGCAGGCCGACAGGCCCTGCTCGCCCTCGCCCGCCTGCGCAAGGGCAGCCCCGCGCCCGGCTCGCGGCCGGATCCGGGATCGGCACCACCACCGCCTGGCAAAGATCTGCGCGCTGGTCGAGCGGTCGAGCAGCGGAGTTCGTGGAGGAGGCGCCAGGACTTGAGCGTGGGCGATGGCCTCGGTTGTCCAAGCCCGCGCTCAATCCGCTTCCGCGGAAGTCTCGAAATTTCGGATACTCTTCGTAAATCCAGAGTAGGGCGCTGGTGCCGGAGTGGTGACCGGCGCGGCCACGCCGTCCGGGAGTGGCGCCGCTCCGCTGCCGGGGTGTGCCGATCCGCACCGCCCGCTAGGCGGTTTGGTCAGGCATGTCTACGACGTTACGCCTTCACGGGCGCAGCGAACCTTTCGAAGTGATTGCCGATTCATGTTGCAGGTATTGACGCCGTTCACCGGTTCCCTATTATCCACGTTGCCCGATACTCCGACAGTGGTTCGGTATATCGAACAGGGACGGGACTCCTCCGCCTGTCAGTGCACTTCCGTCGCCGCCGCGGCGGCCGAGCCGTAAGGAGCACGTCGCACCATGAATATGTCATGGCCTCGTCAAAATTTTCGAAAGTGCCGGCCCGTCGCAACCAAGTACCGTTCCGCGCCCGCACCAGGCCCTCCCCGTGCGGGGTGCCGCCGGGGAGCCGGGTGGCGACCGGTTGACCGGGTACGCAAGCGAGGGCCTGAGGGCCTGGACGTCCCGGATCGCGCCACTGGGCCACACCGGGGACGAAGGTGGAGACCTGGACCTGCAACGGCCAGACCGACCAGCAATGGATGCTGAACGCGGACGGCACGATCACCGGCGTCGAGTCCGGCCTCTGCCTGGACGTCACCGGAGGGGCCGGCTCCGCCGGAAGCCTCGTCCCACGGTCGACCTGCAACGGCGGCAGCAGCCGGCGGTGGACGCCGGCATGAGTCCCCCCTTCACGCCCCGGCCGAGCCCCGACCGGTCTGCCTGCCGCGTGCCTGCCGGCCGCGGACAACCGGGCACCTCCACACCGACCACAGACAGCTACGGCGCCGCCGTGGGGCGGCACCCTCACAGAGGAGGTCTCATGATCCGATCAGCCGTCGACCGCCGGCGGAGGCGACGGAAAGCCGCGCTCCTCGTCGCCCTGGCGATGCTCGTGGCCGCGTTCGGCACAACGGCGTTCGCCGCGTCCTTACCGACCGGCACGGCCACCACCACCCGCCCGGCCGCCCACTCGGCGAAGGCCGACGCGGCCGACGCGTCGCTGCCGTGTGACATCTACGCAGCGGGTGGTACGCCGTGCGTGACGGCGCACTCCACCACCAGGGCGCTCCTCGCGTCGTACAACGGGCCGCTGTACCAGATCCAGAGGTCCTCCGATCACAGCTACCGCGACATCGGAGTGCTCAGCGCGGGCGGCTACGCCGACGGGGCGTCCCAGGTCTCCTTCTGCTCGGGCACATCGTGCACGATCACGAAGATCTACGACCAGACCACCAAGCACAACGACCTGCCGATCTCCTGGGGCGGCTACTGGAAGGGGCCCGGTGCCAACGGAGCCGATGTCGGGGCCGACGCCATGGCCCTGCCGGTGACCGCGGGCGGTCACCAGGTCTTCGGTGTCAAGGTCAAGCCCGGTGTCGGCTACCGGATCGACCACGCGAACGGCGTGGCCACCGGTTCCCAGCCCGAGGGCATCTACATGGTGACGTCGTCGGACTACACCAACCAGTGGTGCTGCTTCGACTACGGCAGCGGCGAGAACTCCCACACCGACACGGGCAACGCCACCATGAACGCCATCTACTGGGGCAACGCCTGCTGGTTCGGCGGGTGCACCGGCAGCGGTCCGTGGGTCGAGGCCGACCTGGAGAACGGGATGTACCACACCAACACCGGCTCCAACAAGGACCCCGGCAACACCGGTGTGCACTACCCGTTCGTCAGCGCGTGGCTGAAGAACAACGGCACGAGCAATTTCACCCTGAAATACGGCAACGGCGCCGGCGGCGGCCTGACCACGACGTTCTCCGGCCCGCTGCCGAACGGATACTCGCCGATGAAGCTCGACAGTTCGGTGCTGCTCGGCACCGGCGGCGACAACAGTGTCTCGGGCTCGGGCGAGTTCTTCGAGGGCGCGATGACGGCGGGCTACCCCTCCGACGCCACCGAGAACGCCGTGCAAGCCGCCATCACCGCGGCCGGCTACGGGACGGCCGGCGGCACCAAGACGGGCGCGCTGCGCGCCGTGGGTGCGGGCAGGTGCCTGGAGGCGACGGGTTCGTCCACGACGGCGGGTACGCAGACCCAGATCCGGGACTGCACCGGCGCCGCGAACCAGACCTGGTCCCAGACCAACGCCCGGGAGCTCACCGTGTACTCCGGCAGCAGCCGCCTGTGCCTGGACGCCTCCGGTCAGGGCACCAGTCCCGGCACCAAGGTCATCACCTGGTCCTGCAACGGCCAGTCCAACCAGCAGTGGAACGTCAACGCGGACGGCACCGTCACCAGTGCCCAGTCGGGCCTGTGCCTGGACGTGACCGGCGCCGCCACCGCCAACGGCACCCCCGTCCAGCTGTGGACCTGCAACGGCCAGTCCAACCAGAAATGGTCGCTGAACTGACGCCCTGAAGGATCCGCGGCAGCCCACCTGGGCGGCATGCGACCACCGCCCCGGCGCGTCACCGCGCCGCCCACGCGCGGGACCGTCCCGCCCTTCACCCACGCCGCAGCGAGGGACCGCACAGGAGGACCGGATGAGGACGAGAAGGCTCCGGCACGCAGACCGTCGGCCCGTGTGCGCGAGGGCACACACCCACGCGATGCACGTCGGCCGGTCTGGGCGAGCGGACACACCCAGGCGATGCACGTCGGCCGGTCTGGGCGAGCGGACACACCCACGCGATGCACGTCGGCCGGGCGCGCTACGTCACCCCGGACCCGGTCCGGAGCGCTGAGCCGGAGCGGGGGCGGCCCGCAGCCGACCGGTGACAGGCGACCGCACAGCCATCGGGCCCCGTGACCGGGACCCACTCCGCACGCGACACCTCCCACCTGGGAAAGGAATCCACCGTGTCAGCATTCAGCCGGTTGTTCCGGCGTCTGCGCGTCTTGACGGCCGTGCTCACGGGCCTCCTCCTGACCGCCGGCGGCATCGTCGCCACGACCGCCGCCCCGGCCCAGGCCGCCACCTCCATCACGATCAACGGCGCGTCCGGCGGCCGGACCTTCGACGGCGTCGGTGCCATCAGCGGCGGGGGCGGCAACAGCAGACTCCTGTTCGACTATCCCGAGCCCCAGCGCGGCCAGATCCTGGACTACCTGTTCAAGCCCGGCTACGGCGCCTCCCTGCACATCCTCAAGGCGGAGATCGGCGGGGACACCAACTCGACCTCAGGGGCCGAGCCGAGTCACCAGCACACCCGGTCCGACCTCAACTGCGACCGGGGCTACGAATGGTGGCTGATGGAGCAGGCCAAGGCCCGTAACCCGGGCATCAAGCTGTACGGGCTCGCCTGGGGCGCGCCCGGCTGGATCGGCGGCGGGAACTTCTGGTCGGCCGACATGGTCAACTACCTGCTTTCGTGGCTGGGTTGCGCCAAGCAGCACGGGCTGAGCATCGACTACCTCGGTGGGTGGAACGAGCGGGGCTACAACATCTCCTGGTACGAACAACTGCGCAGCGCGCTCGACGGCAACGGCTACGGCAACGTCAAGATCGTCGCGGCCGACTCCGACTGGTCCGTGGCGAACGACATCAACTCGAACCCGGCGTTCGCCTCCGCGGTGAGCGCCATCGGCACGCACTACCCCTGCGGCTACCGGTCATCCCAGTCCAACTGCTCGGTACCGTCGGCCGCCACGTCGTCCGGCAAGACGCTGTGGGCGAGCGAGAACGGCTCGGACGACTACAACGGGGGAGCGCCGGCCGTGGCGCGCGGCATCAACCGCGGATACATCGACGGCCGGATGACCGCGTACTTCAACTGGCCGGTCGTCGCCTCGATCACGCCCAACCTGCCGTACCCCACCATGGGGCTCGCCCTGGCCCCGCAGCCCTGGTCCGGCCACTACGCGATCGGCAAGAACGCCTGGGTGATGGCGCAGACCAGCCAGTTCACCGCCCCGGGCTGGCACTACCTCGACGCCTCCAGCGGCTACATCGGCGGCAACCGGAACAACGGCAGCTACGTCTCGCTGAAGTCCACCAACAACTCCGACTACTCCACGGTCATCGAGACGATGGACGCCGCAAGCCCCCAGACGCTGAACCTCAACGTCACCGGGGGACTGTCCACCAAGACCGTTCACGTCTGGTCGACCGACGTCACCTCCGGCAACCCGGCCGACTACCTCGTGCACACCGCGGACATCACCCCGTCCGGCGGCGGCTTCGGCCTCACCGTCCAACCGGGCCGCGTGTACACCCTCACCACCACGACCGGCCAGGGCAAGGGCACCGTCACCGGTCCCGCCCAGGGCACGCTGAAGCTGCCGTACAGCGACTCCTTCGACGGTTACGCCGCCGGCACCGAGGCCAGGTACCTCATGGACTGGCAGGGCGCCTTCGAGGAGGTGGGCTGCGGCGGCGGACGCAGCGGCAGGTGCGTGCGCCAGATGAGCCCGCAGAAGCCGATCACCTGGGACGCGCTGTCCGATCCGCACGCCCTGCTCGGTGACGTGAGCTGGAGCAACTACACCGTCTCGTCGGACGTGATGCTCGAACAGGCCGGATACGCGGAGTTGATCGGCCGTGCCGGCGCGCAGGACTACAGCAGTGCCGGTGGGCTGAACGCCTACCACCTGCGGGTGAGCGACACCGGCGCCTGGTCGGTCCTGAACTCCAACACCAACGGCACCGTCACCACCCTGGCCCGTGGCGCGACCACGGCGCTGGGCACCAACCGGTGGCACTCCCTGGCGCTCACCTTCTCCGGCACCACCATCACCGCCGTCATCGACGGTGCCACGGTCGGTTCCGTGAACGACCGGACCTGGGCCGGCGGACAGATCGGCTACGCGACCAGCCAGGGCGAGACGGCGCAGTTCGACAACCTGTCCATCACCCCCGGCAGCGGCGGGAACGACGGCGGCACGACAGGCGCGATCGTCGGGGCCGCATCCGGCCGGTGCGTGGACGTGCCGAACCAGTCGCAGACGGCCGGCACCCAGGTGGAACTGTGGGACTGCAACGGAGGCACCAACCAGCAGTGGACGAACACCTCGGCCGGTGAGCTGCGGGTCTACGGCAACGTCTGCCTGGACGCCGCGGGCCAGGGCACCAGCCCCGGAACCAAGGTGGACATCTGGGACTGCAACGGCGGCGGCAACCAGAAGTGGACACTCCACTCCGACGGCACGATCACCGGCGACCAGTCCGGCCTGTGCCTGGACGCGACCGGCGGGGGAACGGCCAACGGCACCCTCCTCCAGCTGTGGACCTGCAACGGCAACAGGAACCAGCAGTGGACGCGTGACTGATCCGGTGACCGGCCGACGACCACCGGCTCCCGCACCACCCCAGTCGACCACCCCCCGAGAGGCCTCCACATGTCTTCCTCCTCCCTGCCGGTCAGCCGCCGTCGACTGCTGGCGGCGGCCGGCGCGGCCACGGCCTTCGGCCTGCTGCGGTTCGCTCCCGACGCCGCCGCGACCGACGGTCCCGGCAGCTACACCGCGAGCTGGCCGTCCGTGGACCAGCACCCCCCGGCCCCGGCCTGGTTCCAGGACGCCAAGTTCGGCATCTACTACCACTGGGGAGTCTTCAGCGTTCCCGCGTTCGGGAACGAGTGGTACCCGCGCAACATGTACATCGGGGGCTCGAACGAGAACAGGCACCACATCGCCACCTACGGCGACCCCTCGGTATGGCCGTACCACAACTTCATCGACGGTGCCCGCGACAAGGCCGGCAACTACGTGCGGTTCGCACCCGAACTGGCCGCTGGCGGAGGCGACTTCGATCCCGACGCCTGGGCCCGGCTCTTCAGGTCCGCGGGCGCCAGGTTCGCCGGCCCGGTCGCCGAACACCACGACGGCTTCTCCATGTGGAACAGCAGCGCCAACCCGTGGAACTCGGTCCGGCACGGCCCCCGGCTCGACCTCGTGGGACTGCACGCGCAATCCATCCGCGGGCAGGGGCTGAAGTTCATGGCCTCGCTGCACCACGCCTACCACTTCAACGGCTACTACGACCACGTGCCGTCCCAGTCGGACGCGTCGCTGCGCGTGCTCTACGGCCAGCAGGACTCGGCAGCGGAGAACAAACTCTGGTTCGACAAGCTGGTCGAGGTCATCGACGGCTACCAGCCCGACCTGATCTGGCAGGACTTCGACCTGGGCCTGGTGCAGGAGTCCTACCGCCTCCAGTTCCTCGCGCACTACTACAACCAGGCCGTCTCCTGGAACAAGGACGTGGTCGCGACCTACAAGGACGGCCTCGACGCCAAGGGCGAGGTCTACGACTTTGAACGCGGCGGCCCGGCCGGGCTGCTCACCCCCTACTGGTTGACCGACGACAGCATCTCCTCCTCCAGCTGGTGCTACACGACGGGCATCGGCTACTACTCGACGCAGGCACTGCTCCACTCGCTGATCGACCGGGTCAGCAAGGGCGGCACCATGCTGCTGAACATCGCACCGACGGCCGCCGGCGCCATCCCCTCCGGACAGCAGTCCATCCTGCTCGGCATGGGCGACTGGCTCGGCCGCTTCGGGGAGGCGGTCTACTCCACCCGCTCCTGGACCAGCTACGGCGAGGGCCCCACCAAGATGGGCGGGGGCTCGTTCAGCGGACCTGTGGCCGGCACCGCCAAGGACGTCCGGTTCACCCGCAGCAAGGACGACACGATCCTCTACGCCACCGCGCTGGGCTGGCAGGGCGGCACCATGACCATCACGACCCTGAACTCCAACCAGTTCAACCTCAGCACCCTGACGAGCGCCCGACTGCTGAACAACGCGGCAGGCAGTTACACCGACCTGCCCGCACCGGTCCAGGACGCCTCCGGCCTGCACCTCACCATGCCTTCGGCCAACCCGCCGTTCAGCGCCCTGGCCTACACGGTCAAGCTCACCTTCTCCGGCCGGATCCCCCCACTGAGCGGGCCGGGCGGCTCGACCACCTGGGTGCGGATCGCCAACGTGACCAGCGGGCTGGTACTCGACAGCGGGGGCAATGTGGCCTCCGGCTCCCACCTCAAGCAGTGGAACTACGACGGAAGCGTCAACCTGCAATGGCAGCTGATCGACCTCGGCAACGGTTACTACCGCATCATGAACCGCGCCAACGGCATGGCCGCCGACAGCTGGGGCGACTCCACCAACGGCGCCCCCGCCCGCCAGGCGGCATGGAACGGCGGCGACAACCAGCAGTGGTCGCTCAACAGCCTCGGCGGCAACCGCTACCAGATCATCAACCGCGGAACCGGCACCGCACTCGACGGCAGTGGCAGCACCACGGTCGGCTCCACCACGGTGATGTGGGCGCCGAACTCCAGCACCAACAACGAATGGACCATTACCGGCGCCTGAAACGCCGGCCACCGCGTCCCCTGCACCTCCTCACCCACGGAAGAAGGAGTGTATGAAACGCACACCACTCTTGATGTCGATCGCGGCCGCGATACTCCTCGTCCTGTCGGCCGCGGGCACCTCGTCCGGCAGCGCCCGCGCAGCGACCGCGCCGGCCACCACCGGCACCGTCAGGGCGACCGCCGGCTGCGGCAAGGCTCCGGCGCTGACGAGCGGCACCCACACGATCCAGAGCGGCGGCCAGACCCGCAGTTACCTCCTGCGGGTCCCCGCCGGCTACGACAACAACCACCCCTACCGGCTGATCTTCGGTTTCCACTGGCGTGGCGGCACGGCCAACGACGTCGACTCAGGTGGAACGGACGGGTACAACTGGTCCTACTACGGCCTGCGGCGCCTGGCCGACGCGAACAACAGCACCATCTTCGTCGCCCCCCAGGGCAACGGCAACGGCTGGGCCAACCCAGGCGGCCAGGACGTGGCCTTCGTCGACGCCATGGTCAGCCAGCTCGAAGCAGGCCTGTGCGTGGACACCACGCAGTTGTTCTCCGCCGGCTTCAGCTACGGCGGTGCGATGTCGTATGCCCTCGCCTGCTCCCGGCCCACGGTCTTCCGCGCGGTCGCGGTCTACTCCGGAGCGAACCTCAGCGGATGCGACGGCGGTACTCAACCCATCGCCTACATGGGCCTGCACGGCATCAGGGACAACGTGCTGCCCATCGCGTCGGGACGGGGACTGCGCGACACCTTCGTCCGGAACAACGGCTGCACCCCGCAGAACCCGCCCGAGCCCGCCTACGGCAGCCTGACGCACATCGTCACCGCCTACTCCGGCTGCCGGTCGGGATACCCCGTCGTCTGGGCCGCGTTCGACGGAGCGGGCCACGACCCCGGCCCCATAGACGGTTCCACCGGTGACGGCTGGCGCACCTGGACATCGGCAGCGGTGTGGCAGTTCTTCACACAGTTCGACTCGAATCCGCCGCCTTCCACCGGCAACCATGAGATCGTCGGCGAGCAGTCAGGGCGCTGCCTCGACATCAACAACTCCACCACGGCCAACGGCACACAGGCACAACTGTGGGACTGCAACGGTGGCGCCAACCAAAGGTGGACCTACACCTCCGGAAAGCAACTCGTCGTCTACGGCAACAAATGCCTGGGCGCCGGCCAGACAGCGGCCAACGGCACCCCGGCGGCGATCTGGGACTGCAACGGACAGACAGACCAGCAATGGAACATCAATCCCGACGGCACGATCACAGAACTGCGCTCGGGGCTCTGCCTGGATGCCAACGGCCAGGGCACCGCCAACGCGACGAAGATCCAGCTGTGGACCTGCACGGGCGGCACGAACCAGCGCTGGCACTTGCAGAGCTGACACACCGGGGCAGATGCGACACGTGTACGGTGGCAAGAAAGGGCCCGGCAGCGCACCAAAGAGACACCCTTGGGTGTGCTGTCCCGGGACGTCGGTGACACACGTGCTGGGTGTTCGAACAGGTGAGGGCCTTCACGCGGCTGCTCCACAGGCACACCGGCCCGGGCGCCCCGGCAGGGGCGTTTTCGACCGGACGCGGGGACCGGCCGCGACGCCCCTGCCCAGTCACTGGGCACTGTCCGGCGGATCATGTGGCCGTGATGGCACCGAGGGCACCGAGTTGGTTCTCGCGGGCCGGACTGCGCCCGGGCGCGAGGCGTTTCCGCCCCCGGGCTTGGGCAGGACTGCCAGTGCGGTGTCTGCGATGTTCCGCAGCGTCTCCGGGTCCAGGCCGGCCTTGCCTACCGCCTCGATACCGCGGACCACCGTCAGCAGCAGTGCCGCCAGCCGCTCCGGATCCGCAGCGCTGTCGATGTCGCCGTGGCGCTGGGCGGCGCTGATCTCCGTCCGCAGCAGGGTCAGTAGTGCCGTCATGGTCTCGGCCGACCGTCCGGCGACCGTCGGATCGCGCTGGGCCAGTTCCGCCGCGCCCTTGGCCAACAGGCACCCGCGGCGCTCGGTGTCGGAGGCAGCGTTCTCCGCCATGAGGTGCACGTATCCCGACAGCCGGGCCAAGGCCTCTGCGTCCGGGCCACCCGCCAGCCGCTCTTCGGCCACCTCGACGACTGCGGTGCACCAGTCGCCGAACACGCGGTGGAACAGCTTGCTCTTGTCGCCGAACGCGCCGTACAGGCTGCCCTTGCCCAGGCCGGTCGCCTGGGCGATGTCGTCCATCCGGGTCCCTGCGTAGCCGGTCGCCCAGAACTGTTCCCGGGCCCGCTCCAGGACTTGGCGTTCGTCGAATGCGCGTGGTCTCGGCATGACGCCAGCCTAACCATTCTTGACTCGATCGTCCATTACTGCCTACGTTATGGACGATCCATTCCACAACTGAAGGGCTTCGACATGCCAGGCGTACTGCAGGAGAAGGTGGCCGTGGTCACCGGAGGCACCAGCGGGATCGGGCTGGCCATTGCCCATCGCTTCGTCCGGGAGGGTGCTCGGGTCTTCGTGGCCGGCCGGGACATCAACCGCCTCCAAGAGGCAGTCAAGGAGATGGGCCCTGCAGCCACGGGCGTACGATCCGACGTCTCGAACCTGGCCGACCTGGACACGCTCTACGCGCGAGTCCGCGAGGAGGCCGGACGCATCGACGTACTGGTGGCCAATGCGGGAATCGTTGCGGACGCCGCGCTCGGCAACCACACCGAGGCAAACGTCGACCTGACGCTCGCCGTCAACGTCAAGGGCACACTCTTCACCGTGCAAAAGGCGCTCCCGCTGCTGGCGGAGAACGCCTCCATCGTGGTCGTCGGCTCGAGCAACAGCGTGCGGCCCAACGAGCAACTCGAGGTCTACAGCGCCTCGAAGGCGGCGGTGAGTAACCTCGTGCACAACTGGGCCCGGCAGTCACGGGAGCGCCGGTTCCGAGTCAACGTGCTCAGCCCGGGTCCCACGCGGACCCCTGGCCTGCTGGGCGTCGCGGGGCCGGCCGCCGATCAGTTCGCCGAGACCACCGTGCCACTGGGGCGGCTGGCCGAGGCCGAGGAGATCGCCGAGGCCGCCTTCTTCCTGGCTTCGGACGCCTCGTCGTTCGTCACCGGCGCCGAACTCTTCGCCGACGGCGGCTACACCCGGGCCTGAACGACGGCCGGTGGTGCGCATCCGGTTCCCGCGAAACGAAGGGGCGCACTCCCGGCCGCGTGTGTGCCTCGTCCCGAAGCAACGAGACCCTGGCCGCGGCCTCTTGAAATGACGTCGGCCGCCACCTCGACTGCCGCTCCGGCAACGCCGGCCTCCGTTGGATGCTCATCCATCTCGCCGAGGAAGCGAGCTGGATCGCCGCAGGACTACCCGTGCGGGTCCGAGCGTCGGGAGGGGAGTGGACTGAACGTGATCCCCGAGTTCCTCGGCGATCCGATGACGCAACCGTCTCCGGATCCAGCCGTGTGCCCTGAACGCGGCGTCTTCGACGGGTACTTGGCCGGGGCGGTGCCGTCCACCCGGGGACATCTGCGAGGACACGCCATCGTGTTGATGGACATCGACCGTCCGCGGTGGATTCATCGGCTGGTTGTGGCGACCCCCTTGTATGTGGAGGCCGTGCACGAGCCGGCATCACAGGCGCGCAGACGGATCCTTCCCGGCACCCGCAGGCGCACCCGCTTCTGCCAGTGCTCCCAGCACCCCCGGCCGGACCGGGAAGAAGGCGGGGCACTATTCTCGGCAACCTCACGGTTGCAGTGTGTGACGACCCGCTGGACGGCAGCATGGTGACCCGGCCCCCACTTACACTCGCTCGATGAACAACATGCGGTGCACTCAATGTGGTCAGGTCGGGCTTGAGCAGGGCTTTGTCAGTGACAGTGGCCAGGGCTCCCGCGGGTACGCGCGATGGTTCGGGAGCCTCCTTGAGCGGGGCATAATGGGCATAGCCAAGACGCGGGGCCTGCCGCAGTGGCAGATCGATGCCTTCCGCTGCCCGAACTGCGCACACCTGGAACTGTTCGCCGTCCAGCGATTGAACCTTCGTGCGTAGAGTTGCGCGCGTTCTGTGATCTTCGTTCAGGCGGTGCGGCCGCGTTCGAGCCGGAGCAGGACGAGGGAGGCTTGGGCGATCCGGGTGATGCCCGCGAGGTCGAGGCTGAACCTGCGCAGGGCCTTGAAAGTGACCTTCAGCAGGGCATCGGCACGTGCGTGGGCGCCCTTCGCGTTGCCCGGGCGGGCGTCCTTGAGTGAGGTGGAGGCGAGGGTCTTCAGCGCGGCGACCTTGGCGGGCGGGAACCTCTTCACCGCCTGGCCGGGAGCCATCTGGACGGCGGAGGTGTTGTCTTCTTCCGGCGCCGGGCCGACGCGCGGCCGGCCGTGGGCCCAGACCAGCAGACCCGTGGTCGCGACGGCGAGCAGGCCCAGGCCGGCCGGCGCGAGACCGGCCGGCTCGCCCGGCTGAGCGAGGTTCGGGGAGGCGAGCCGGTCGCCGATGTCCGCGCCCTGCGGGCGGGTCAAGACGTAGGCGAGCCAGAAGGGAAACACCGGGTTCGCGCCGGACCTGGAGGTTCGGCGGTCAATGTTCCGGACAGGGAGACGTCGGATCACCACCAGCCAGACTTTGCCTCGGGCACCGACTCATCGGTCGGTTCGGACCCCGGCCCGTCTCGTGCTGCGCCGGCTGACCTCCGCACTCTTCCGCGCACACGGCTCCCGCGAGGCGACACCCGGTGTCCGAACCGTGTGAACCTCGGCTCAGCGTGCCTCCGGCTGCCACCCCAGCGCCCGTGATATGCCGCGCGCCGCGAGCCGTACCGCCGGGATCAGAACGGGTACCTGGGCCGTCGCGTGCGGGACCACGATCGACACCGCAGCGGTCACCCCACCGTCGCGGCCGTGCACCGGGGCCGCCACCGACAGGGCGTCCCCGGTGATCTGACGGCTGCTCACCGCCACGCCCGACCGCCGCACTTCGGCCAGCTCGCGGCGCAATCGCGCGGGGTCCGTGACGGTGTACGGGGTGAACGCGGCCAGCGGCCCCTCGCAGTAGGCCTCCTGGAACGGCTGCCCGCTGTGGGCCAGCAGCGCGAGCCCGACCCCGGTGGCGTGCAGCGGCCAGCGGGCGCCGACCCGGATGTGGACGCCGACCGCGGAGCGCCCGGAGAGCCACTCGATGTACACGACGTCCCCGCCGTCGCGCACCGCCAGCTGCACGTTCTCGTGCGTCGCCTCGTACAGGTCCTCCAGGTACGGCAGCGCCACCTGCCGCAGCGCCAGCCCGCGCGGGGCGAGCGCCGCGACCTCCCACAGCCTCAGGCCCACGTGGTAGCGACCCTCCGCGTCCCGCTCCAGGGCGCCCCACGCGGTCAGTGCCCCCACCAGCCGGTGCGTGGTGGTGAGGGTGAGCCCGGCCCGGCGGCTGATGTCGGTCAGACAGAGCGCCGGATGCGCGTGGTCGAAGGCCGCGAGCACGGCGAGCAGCCGGTCCGGTGCGGAGCGCACCGTCCGCGGGGGCAGCGCGTCGGCGGTCATCGGGACGGCGTCACCCGAGCCCGCTCTCGGCGACCCTCAGCAGCAGGGTGTGCAGGACGTCCCGTTCCTCGGCGCCGAGCGGCCGGAGCAGTTCGCCCGTGACCCGCGAACCCGCCTCGTCGGTGTCGCGCAGGAAGACCCGGCCGGCCTCGGTCAGCACGACGATTCGGCTGCGCCGGTCGTCCGGGGAAGGGCGGCGCTCGGCGAATCCCAGCCTCTCCAGGTCGTCGACCAGGCCGACGATCGCGCTCGGGTCGTAGCCGAGGGAGGTGCTCAACTCCCGCTGCAGGGCGCCCTCGGAGGTGGCGAGGAAACGCAGCAGCGCATAGTGGCGCAGCCGCAGGCCGGACTCCTGGAGGAACGCGTTGAACAACTGGCCCGAGCGCAGTCCGAGCCGGTACAGCAGATAGCCGGTGTCCGCGTGCAGCCCGCGCATCCACGGTTCCCGGGCGTCGATCGGGGCGGAACCCACGGAGTGTTCTGGGGCGTGCTGCTGGCCGGTGATGGCGGGCTCCCTGGGCCGGGCCTCCCTCCGGAGGCGGGACGTACGGATGTGCTGCCCCCCAGCATGCCGCACGGGCAGGCCGACAACAACTATTGACGACAACAATGATTGTCCTTAGCTTCGATCCCGGACCGCACGCCGCCCGGGCCGAAGGCGCACCTGCCGCCGGCCGCCCGGCGGCCGACCCCCCTGGAAGGGACCCGCCCGTGCCCAGCATCGATCTCACCGGCAAGGTGGCAGTCGTCACCGGAAGCGGCCGTGGCCTCGGCCTGGCCTACGCCCACGCCCTCGCCGCCCACGGCGCCGCCGTGGTCGTGAACGACGTCGACGAGGCCGTCGCCGGGCAAGCCGCGAAGTCCGTCACCGAGGCGGGCGGCCAAGCCGTGGCCGAGGCCGTCGCGGTCGGTACCAGCGAAGCCGCCGACCGGCTGGTGGCCCGCGCCGTGACGGAGTTCGGCCGCCTGGACATCCTGGTCACCAACGCCGGCATCCTGCGCGACAAGGTGCTGTGGAAGATGACCGACGACGACTTCGACGCGGTCATGACCACCCATCTGCGCGGTACCTTCACCTGCGCGCGAGCGGCCGCCGTCCGGATGCGTGAGCAGGGCGAGGGCGGCACGATGATCCTGGTCGGCTCCCCGGCCGGACAGCGCGGCAACTTCGGACAGACGAACTACGCCGCCGCCAAGGCCGGCATCGCCGCCATGGCCCGCACCTGGTCGATGGAGCTGGCCCGCGCGCACATCACCGTCAACGCGATCGTTCCGGTCGCCGCCACCGCCATGACGGAAACCATCCCGGCCTTCGCCCCCTACATAGCGGCCATGAAGAACGGCGAACCGCTGCCCGACTTCCTCCGCAAGGGAGAGGGCTTCGGCACCCCCGAGGACTGCGCCGCTCTCGTACCCTTCCTCGCCTCCGAAGCGGCGCGCGGCGTGACCGGCCAGGCCATCGGCATCGGCGGTGACAAGGTGGCCCTCTGGTCGCATCCGCAGGAGATCACCGCGGCGTACGCGGACGGCGGCTGGTCCCCGGACACCCTCGCCGACGTGTGGCCCACCTCGTTCGGCGCCGCACCGCAGACCGTCGGCATCCCGGCGCCGAAATTCCCGGAGGCGTGATGGACCTGGACGGACTCGTCGCGATCGACGTCCACACCCACGCCGAGGTCTCCTCCAAGGGACACACCTCGCTGGACGACGACCTGCACGACGCCTCCTCCGCCTACTTCAAGGTGGAGGGCAATCGGAAGCCGACCCTGGGGGAGACGGCCGCGTACTACCGCGAACGGAAGATGGCCGCCGTCGTCTTCACGGTCGACGCCGAGTCCGCCACCGGCACCGAGCCGGTCCCCAACGAGGAGGTCGCCGAGGCCGCCGCCGCCAACCCGGACGTGCTGATCCCGTTCGCCTCCATCGATCCCTTCCGCGGCAGGGGCGGCGTGAAGCAGGCCCGGCGCCTGGTCGAGGAGTACGGGGTGAAGGGTTTCAAGTTCCACCCCAGCATCCAGGGTTTCTTCCCCGACGACCGTTCGGTGGCCTACGGCCTGTACGAGGTCATCGAGGAGACCGGCACCATCGCTTTGTTCCATACGGGCCAGACCGGCATCGGCGCCGGCGTTCCCGGCGGGGGCGGCATCCGGCTGAAGTACTCCAACCCGCTGCACGTGGACGACGTCGCCGCCGACTTCCCCCACCTGAAGATCATCCTGGCGCACCCGTCGTTCCCCTGGCAGGACGAGGCCCTCGCGGTCGCCACGCACAAACCCGGCGTGCACATCGACCTGTCCGGGTGGTCGCCGAAGTACTTCCCGCCCCAACTCGTGCAGTACGCGAACACCTTGCTCAAGGACAAGGTGCTCTTCGGCTCGGACTTCCCCGTCCTCACCCCCGACCGCTGGCTCGCCGACTTCGCGAAGCTGTCGATCAAGGAGGAAGTGCGCCCGAAGATCCTCAAGGAGAACGCCGCCCGGCTGCTCGGACTGACGCAAGCGTGAAGGGGCCGTGAGATGCGCAACGAGGGACTGGGGTCGTGGCCCGCACGCCGGGCCCGCAAGACCCCGCACCGCACCGCCCTGATCCACGGCGACCGGAGCGTCACCTACACCGAGCTGCACGAACGCACCACCCGCCTCGCGCACGCCCTGCACGCCCGGGGAATCCGCCGCGGCGACCGGATCGCCTACCTCGGCCCCAACCACCCCGCCTACCTGGAGACGCTGTTCGCCGCGGGCACCCTCGGCGCGGTCTTCGTCCCGCTCAACACTCGCCTCGCCGCCCCCGAGATCGCCTACCAGCTCGCCGACTCGGGCGCCAAGGCCCTCCTCCACGCGCCCTCGTCCGCCCCGCTGGCGGCCGGACTGCCGGACAGCACCGATGTACGGACGGTCGTGGAAGTGGGCACCGCATACGAGGAGTTGCTGGCCGCCGCGAGCGACGAGCCGATCGACCAGCCCGTCCTCCTCGACGACACGTGCATCATCATGTACACCTCGGGGACCACGGGCCGGCCCAAGGGGGCCGTGCTCACGCACGGCAACCTGGTCTGGAACGCGTTCAACGTCCTCGTCGACCACGACCTGATCGCCGACGAACGCGCCCTGGTATCCGCCCCCTTGTTCCACACGGCCGGACTGAACATGCTCACCCTGCCCGTCCTGCTCAAGGGGGGCACCTGCGTCCTGCTCGAGTCCTTCGACCCGGACGCCGTCTTCGACCTGATCGAACGCCACCGCATCACCTTCATGTTCGGGGTGCCGACCATGTTCGACCAGGTGGCCCGGCACCCGCGCTGGGAGGGGGCCGACCTGTCCAGCCTCCGCATCCTCACCTGCGGCGGCTCCCCGGTCCCGACCCCGCTGATCGCCAGGTACCAGGAGCGCGGGCTCACCTTCCTCCAGGGCTACGGCATGACGGAGGCCGCGCCCGGCACCCTCTTCCTGGACGCGGAACACGCGGTCGGCAAGGCGGGTTCGGCCGGTGTGCCGCACTTCTTCAGCGACGTACGGGTGGTGCGGCCCGACCTCACACCGGTCGACGTCGGCGAGACGGGCGAGATCGTGGTGCGCGGCCCGCACGTCATGCCCGGCTACTGGGGGCTGCCGGAGGAGACCGCGGCCGTCCTCGCCGACGGCTGGTTCCGCAGCGGGGACGCGGCCCGCGTCGACCACGACGGGTACGTCTACATCGTCGACCGCATCAAGGACATGATCATCTCGGGTGGCGAGAACATCTATCCCGCCGAGATCGAGGACCAGCTCCTCGCGCACCCCGACATCGTCGAGTGCGCCGTCATCGGCGTGCCCGACGACAAGTGGGGCCAGGTGCCGCGCGCGGTCGTCGTCCCCCGCGAGGGCGCAACGCTCGACCCGGGCGAGGTGATCGCCTCACTCTCCGGCCGGCTGGCCAAATACAAGATCCCCAAGTCGGTGGTGATCGCGGACGCCCTCCCGCGCACCGCCTCCGGAAAGCTCCTGAAATCCCGTGTCCGCTCCCGGTACGGCACCACCTCCTAGACAAGGACCGCAGATGAGCATCACCGTCAAAGGCCTCGGCGAACTCAGGAAGCTCGCCGGCGGCGACCTCGGCACCAGCGCGTGGATCGAGGTCACGCAGGAGCGGATCAACACCTTCGCCGACGCCACGGACGACCACCAGTGGATCCACGTCGACCCGGAGAGGGCGCAGGACGGCCCGTTCGGCGCGCCCATCGCACATGGCTATCTGACCCTCTCCCTCTTCATCCCGCTCTTCACCGAGCTGCTGGAGGTCGAGGGCGTGTCGACGAAGGTCAACTACGGCCTGAACAAGGTGCGCTTCCCGGCACCGGTGAAGGTCGGCTCCCGCATCCGGCTGGTCGCGAAGCTCGCCTCGGTGGAGGACGTACCGGGCGGGGTGCAGATCGCGGTGGACGGCACGATAGAGATCGACGGCGGCGGAAAGCCCGCGGCCGTCCTGCAGAGCCTGTCGCGGTTCTACGTCTGACCGGGAGGACTCCGCCCGGGGTCTGGCATGCCCTGCCCGAGGCAGTGCGCGGGGCGCACGTCACCGCCCCGGGCGGGCTCCCCGGTGACGGGACACCCCGCACACGGGAGTCCTCCCGGCACCCCGTCGCAACCCGCCGGCCGGCCTTCGCGCAGCGGGCAGTTCCGCGTGGCACTGGCCGCCGCCGCGGTGCCGACGGCCGGCGTCACGATTCTCGCCTCGGACAGGGAGGAGCGTGTCCGCCACCCAGGCGCACCCGTCCGCCGACAGCCGCCGGTCGGGCGCGAGCACCAGCCACTCGCGCTGGACCGGCGGCTGCCGGGACGCCCGGAGGCGGGGGCGCGCCTGGCGTGACCAGAGGGATCCGTCACAGATCGAGCACCAACCGCCCGCCCCGGCAACGCGACACGCAGATCATCATGGTCTCGCCGGATTCCCGCTCCTCGTCCGTCAGGACCGAGTCCCGGTGCTCCGGTGTGCCCTCCAGGACGTCGGTCTCGCAGGTGCCGCAGGTGCCCTCGGTGCAGGAGAAGAGCACCTCGACGCCCGCGGCACGCACGGTGTCGAGGATCGACACCCGCGGCGGGACGGTGAGCGTACGGCCGCCCCGCTTCAGGACGACCTCGAAGGCGCCTCCGTCTCCGGCGGGTTGCTCCTTGGGCCGGAACCGTTCGACGCGCAGCGTCCCGGCCGGGCAGCGCTGCCCCACCGCGTCCAGCAGCGGGTCCGGACCGCAGCAGTAGACGAGCGTGCCGTCGGGCAGGTCGTCCAGTACCGGGGCCAGGTCCAGCAGCCCGGTCTCGTCCTGCGGGGCGAGCGTGACCCGGTCCCCGTACCGTTCCAGCTCCGCGGTGAACGCCATGGAGCGGCGGGTGCGGCCGCCGTACAGCAGGGTCCACTCGGCGCCCGCCGCCTCGGCAGCGGCGAGCATCGGCAGGACGGGCGTGATGCCGATGCCGCCCGCGACGAACCGGTAGCGCGGGGAGGGCTGCAGAGGGAAGTGGTTGCGCGGCCCCCGCACCCGTACCTTGTCGCCCTCGCGCACCCGCTCGTGGACATACGCCGAGCCGCCCCGCCCGTCGGCCTCGCGGAGCACGGCGACCCGCCACAGGTGCCGGTCCGCGGGATCGCCGCACAGTGAGTACTGCCGCTCAAGGCCCGGACCGAGCAGGACGTCGACATGGGCGCCCGGCTCCCAGGCCGGCAGCTCCTCGCCCTGCGGATGGCGCAGGGTGAGGGCGAGCACGCCCTCGGCCGCCTGCTCGCGGCGGTCGACGACGAGTTCGGCTTCGTACACGGTCATGAAGTGGTACCTCCGGGCTGGTGTCCTTCGGGGTGCGCGAGCATCCACTCCCACATCCGCACCGGGTCCTCGGCGGTGTTCTCGGCGCCGCAGTGGCAGGTGCCGTGCAGGACGTCGGTGCCCGGGAGCCAGTCGATGCGGTAGACCTCGCGCCTCGCAGCGGCGGACGGCGTGCTCACCGGACCTTCTCCACCGGCTTGTCGCCCTCCTCGACCAGCCGGGCGAGGATACGTCGGGCGGCGAGACCACCCGTGTCGATGTTGATGCTCAGCTCCTGGTAGCCGGCCCGCTCGGTGCCGAGTGTCTTCTGCAGCAGGTTGAGCGCGTCGACGTCCTGCATGACGACCGTGTGGTTGAAGTCGCGCAGGAACGTGGTGACCGCCTCGTCGTCCTTCGCGAAGTCCCGGGAGACGGCCCAGAAGTCGTACACCTTGCCGTCGGTGGACGGGGTGATCGCATAGGTGATCTCGGTGTGGAAGCCGTTCGGGTCGCCGCCGTCCGGCTCGGGCAGCACGCCGACCGGTGCGATCCGGCTGTGCAGCAGGTAGAGACAGGGCGCGTGGTACTCGATGTCCTGCCAGCGGGTGATACGGCCCTCGATACCGGTGGAGCGGGCGTAGAAGGGCGGGCACGCGGCGTCGTCCATGTGCCGGCTGACCCGTACGATGCCGGCACCCTCGTCGACCTCGGTGGTGATCGGCGTCTCGGCGACCTCCGGGGTGCCGATGTAGCCGCCGTGCAGATACGTCTCGTGGGACAGGTCGAGCAGGTTGTCCACCAGCAGGCCGTAGTCGGCGTCGATCGGTTCCATGCCGCGCACCGTGACCCAGTCCGGGGAGTCCAGGTGCCGGGCCCGCGGGATGGTCCCCGCGTCGGCGAGCGCCGGGTCGCCGATCCACACCCACACCAGGGAGTCCTGCTCGACGACCGGGTACGAGGCGACCCGGGCCGTGCGGGGGATCCGCTTCTGCCCCGGCACGTACACGCAGGCACCCGCCGTGTCGTAGGTGAACCCGTGGTATCCGCACACGATGCGGTCCCCGTCGAGCCGGCTCTCCGAGAGGGGGAAGCGGCGGTGGACACAGCGGTCGGCCAGCGCGACCGCCGTGCCGTCCTCCTCGGTGCGGTAGAAGACGAGCGGCTCGCCGAGGATCGTCCGGCCGAGCAACTCGCGCCCCACCTCGTGGCTGTAGGCGGCGACGTACCACTGGTTCCTGGCGAAGGCGATCATGTGAGGCATGGGGGTCGGCTCCCGTCTCTCGTGGTGGCGCTATCGTCGGGAGAGCCTCCACAGGGGCGCAACACGGCTTCCGCCCCACGGAAGAGGCGATACGAACGCCCTGCTCACTCTTCACCTTCGTACTGTGACGACATCGGTGCCCCGGCCCCCTGCTGCCCTCCCGCAGCCCGCGCCCACGGCAAGGCAGCGGGCACATCCGTCCGCTACCCGCTCCGGGCGCCCCGGCCCGGGCGGGTACCCCGCCCATCCCTCGCGCCTCTTCACGAGCCTGATGGAGGGTCAGCGAGCATGAGCGGAGTCATGTGGTGAACATGTGTGCCCGCGAGGGCGCATCAGGAGGCGAGCACGCGCTGGTGCAGCTCGGTGACGACCTTGCGGGCAGAGGAGATCGCGCCGTGCTGCCAGGCGTCCAGATAGCTGAGGTAGTCACCGGCGAAGTACACGTGCCCCTGGGCCGTGTTGAGCGGCGCGTACGCCGGTGCGTCGGGGCCGCCGGGCATGGAGTGCCAGGCGCCTTCCAGGTAGGGGATGAGCTTCCACTGGTGGGAGTAGGACGCGGCGAGTTCGCTGCGGTACTTGCCGCCGTGGATCTTGACGCCCTGGTCAAGGGCGCGTTCCAGGCGTTGGGCTGGGGTCAGGGCCGAGTACACGTCGGAGTGGGCGCCCGTGTTGTAGTAGCCGATGATCAGGCCGCGCTCGCCAAGGTGCCCGTAGGAGGGGTACCAGATGTGATCGAGGTCCAGGTCGGTCTCGGTGATGCCGCCGAAGATCCTGAAATCCCTCTCCCACCAGCGGCTCTTGTACTCGAGGCCGATCTTGGAGGCGTAGGACGGTTTCACCGCCCGCAGGGCGGTCTGCACGGCGGTGCCGAGGTTGTGCGAGGTCTTGGCCAGGATGTGCGGGGCGAGGGTGGCGATGCAGTAGTCCGCCGTGATGGTGCGGGTACGGCCGTTTTGGGTGTAGGTGATCTGCACGCCGTCGGTGGTGTTCTTGATGTCGGTGACGGGTGCGCTGGTGCGGATCTTCTCCTCACCTATGGCGCGGGCGAACGCCATCGGTATCCGGTCCATGCCGCCGACGGGCTGGAACATCAGCATCGCCTGGTCGTAGCCGAACTCGAAGGAGAAGTAGCGGCCCACGTTGGAGGCGAACACATCGGAGAGGGAAGGTACGTCGCCGAGTTTCTCACCGGGGGCGCCGGCGGCGCCCGGGTCGACATTGAAGCCGCGGTGTTCGGTCCCTGTGTACGTGTAGTCGGAGCCGAGCGAGCCGTAGCTCTTGAGGAAGGTGAGCAGCCGTTCCTTGTCCTCCGCAGTCAACTCGGCGTCGAGAGCGCCTGAGTTGGTGGCCTTGGACAGCAACTCGGAGACGTAGCCGTAGACGTCGGCCTTGGCGGTGCGGTACTGGACCGGGGCCTTCATGCCGGTGGTCTCGTTGTAGATGAGCGCGCCGGCATTGGTGTTGGTGAAGACCTCGATGGGTACGCCCAGCTCGCGGCAGTAGTCGAGGGTGACCATCCACTGGGCGAGGCGTGCGGGGCCGGCGTTCATGTACTGGCCCTTGCTGAATCCCGCGGTCTGGCTGACACCGTTGATGTCGGTCAGCCGGTCGCCGCCGCGGACGGTGAGGTTGCGGCCACCGACGCGATCGCGTGCTTCGAGGACCGTACAGTCGTAGCCGGCCTTGCCGAGTTCGTAGGCGGAGGTAAGACCGGCGATGCCGCCGCCGATGACGACGACCTTGGCGGGCCTGCCCTTACGGCCTTGGAGAGTGAAGTCGCCGTGCCTGGGCGCGCGGAACGGTGCTTCCTTCTCCGCTGCGTAGGCGGCGGTGGGGGCGAGGCCGAGCGCCCCCATCGTGGCGAACATGGCGCCGGCACCGCCGGTCACACCCACACTGCGCAGGAACGCGCGTCGGCTTGTTCCCGTCCCGACTTGAGGCTCTGCCATGGAGGGCTCCCCTTCCGATCTTGAACGACTGGGGAAGCGTGCCAATGGACCGTTACGGCGTACGACGCATTCGTGTATCCCGCACGTTTCTGTGGGCGCAGGGCCGATGAGACATCGACGCGCGGGGCCGAAGGCACCCCCGAACGGCTGTGAGGCCAACGGGTCCGGTGGCCCGGTGACCAGGCAGTCGCCCCAGGGCTGCGACGGCGACCGGTACCTCAGCGACCTGAACCAGCCGCCCGCGCCTGCGGCGCAGGGGACCCGGCGTCCGTGGCCGTGCGCAGCAGCCACTGCAGGTTCGGGGGAGCGGGTCGTCGGCAGTCGCCGCAAGCCCTCGCCCTCGTGCGGATGGTCATCAGTGCGCAGAATCTGTACGGGTTCGAGACCGTCGGCGGCCAGAAGCCGACCTGTGACAGTCAGAGGACGACCGTCGCCAACCCACTGGAGGAGGCCTGGACCGCCGCGATCCGCGCCGGGCTGATTGGGATCCGAATCCGGCGGAGGAACCGGACGAGACGACCTGGGCGCTGTGTGGCGGGCGAGGACTCGCCGTTGTGTGGCACTGCCGGGAGCTAGCGCGGTCAGGTGACAGCAACTTCCGGCCCAGCAGATCTTTTTGACGAGCCGAAAGATCCATAACCTTGCGGTGATGGTCACACATCTGACTTGAGGAGCCCCGTGTCCGCTGCCCACCACCTCCCGGACATCCTGTCGCCCGAGTTCGCCGCGAACCCCTATCCGGCCTATGCGGTGATGCGGGAGAAAGAACCCCTGATCTGGCATGAGGCCACCCAGAGCTACATCATCTCCCGCTATGAGGACGTCGAACGTGTCTTCAAGGACAAGGCGGCGGAGTTCACCACAGACAACTACAACTGGCAGCTCGAACCGGTCCACGGCAAGACGATCCTGCAGCTCAGTGGCCGAGAACACGCCGTGCGCAGGGCCCTCGTCGCCCCCGCGTTCCGCGGCAGCGACCTGCAGCAGAAGTTCCTGCCGGTCATCGAGCGCAACTCCCGCGAACTCATTGACGCCTTCCGGCACACCGGCTCCGCCGACATCGTCAACGACTACGCGACCCGCTTCCCGGTCAACGTCATCGCGGACATGCTGGGCCTGGACAAGGCCGATCACGCGCGGTTCCACGGCTGGTACACGGCCGTCATCGCCTTCCTCGGCAACCTCTCGGGGGACCCGGAGGTCACCGCCGCCGGTGAGCGCACCCGCGTGGAGTTCGCCGAGTACATGCTTCCGGTCATCCGCGAACGGCGTGCCGACCCGGGCGACGACCTGCTGTCCACCCTGTGCGCCGCGGAGGTGGACGGGGTGCGCATGAGCGACGAGGACATCAAGGCCTTCTGCAGCCTGCTGCTCGCGGCGGGCGGTGAGACCACCGACAAGGCGATCGCCGGCATCCTGGCGAACCTCCTGAGCCATCCTGACCAGCTCGCGGCCGTCCGTGCGGACCGGAGCCTGATACCCGCCGCCTTCGCGGAGACCCTCCGCTACACACCACCAGTCCAGATGATCATGCGGCAGTCGGCGACCGACGTGGAGGTCACCGGTGGCACCATACCGGCGGGCGCCACGGTGACCTGTCTCATCGGCGCCGCGAACAGGGATGAACGGCGCTACCGCGACCCCGACCGGTTTGACATCTTCCGTGACGACCTCGCCACGACCTCGGCCTTCTCGGCAGCTGCCGGCCACCTCGCCTTCGCGCTCGGCCGGCACTTCTGCGTGGGCGCGCTCCTGGCCAAGGCGGAGGTCGAGGTGGGCCTGAACCAGTTGCTGGACGCCATGCCCGACCTGCGCCTCGCGGACGGGCACGATCTCGTTGAACAGGGCGTCTTCACCCGGGGCCCGAAGACGCTGCCCGTGCGCTTCACACCGGTCACGGCCTGACGGAGTGGCTTCCTCCGCGCCCGGGTCCCGCCCGGTGCGCGGAGGGCTGGTTCACAGAGGCTGGTTCACGGCCGGGGTGAACTCCACGGGCAGCGACGTCAGGCCACGCATCCAGATCGAGGGACGCCAGGTCAGTTCCTCGGGCTCCACCGCCAGCACGAGGTCGGGGAGGTGTTCGAGCAGGGTCTCCACCGCTGTGCGGGCCATGACGTCCGCCAGCAGCGGCGCGGGGTACGGACAGCGGTGCTCTCCGTTGCTGAAGGAGAGGTGCGCCGAGTTCCCGGAGCCGGCCTGCGGGTCCGGCCAGATCTGCGGGTCGGTGTTGGCCGCCGCCAGGCCGAGCACGAGGCAGTCCCCTTCCCGGATGTGTCGCCCGCCCAGCTGCGTGTCGCGCACGGCCCAGCGGCCGATGAAGTTCTGGGTGGGTGTGTCCAGCCAAAGGACCTCGTTCAGTGCCTCTCCGACGCTGACCCGGCCGCCGGCGACGTTGACCGCGAAACGCTCGTCGGTCAGCAGCAGACGCAGCGTGTTGCAGATCCAGTTCGCGGTCGGCTGCTGCGCGGCGGCGATGACGGAGATCAGGTCCTGCACGATCTCCTCGTCGCTGAGCTCGGCGGGGTGGAGCAGCATGCGCGAGGTGACGTCGGGGCCGGGACGCTCGCGTTTCTCCTTCACCAGCCGCATGATGCGTTCACCGACGCGCGTGTACGCGGCCACCGGGTCGTCGCCCTCGCCTGCGTCCAGGGAGATACGCAGGTCGTCGACGAGGCGCTCGGTGTCGGTGTCCTCCGTCGGCATGCCGCACATCCACAGCACGCCACGGGCGGGCAGCGCATGCGCGTACATGCTCATCAGTTCCGCCCGGCCACTGCCGGAGAAGGAGGAGATCAGCCGCGCGGCGATCAGCTGACACTCCCGGGCCAGCTCGAACTGGTCCACCCCCTCCAGAGCCTGGGTGATCACACCCGCCCGGCGCTGGTGCTCGGCGCCCTCGGTGAACAGCACCGACGGCTGGTACCCGACGTACGGCAGCAACGGCCAGTCCGGTGGAATGTGCTCCCACTGGTTCCAGCGGCGGGAGTCCCGCGCGAACAGCTCGTCATGGGCCGTCACATAGCAGACCTCGGGGTAACCGAGCACCAGCCAGGCCGGGATGCCGCCGTCGAGCAGCACCGGCGCGACCGCCCCGTGCTCCCTGCGCAGGGTGCGGTACAGCTGCGAAGGCGTCTGCTGGTACTCCAGCCCGGCCAGGTGTACGGCGGAGCCGTGCGCGGGGCAGCCCGGGGGAGGGGCGTCCGTGGACGGGAAACCGGTCGTGTCGCTCACGCAGTGCTCTCCTTGGCCAGTGCACGTGTGTACAGGTGGTCCACCAGAGCGATGAGGACCTCCTTGCCCGACGCCCTGACGCGGGCGTCGCACTCGATCATGGGCACGTGCTCGCCCAGCGCGAGTGCCTGACGGACCTCGTCGAGGGAGAACCGCTTCTCGTCGCCGTCGAAACGGTTGACCGCCACCACGAACGGTGTGCCGTGGTGCTCGAGCCGGTCAATGGCGTACCAGCAGTCCTCCATGCGACGGGTGTCGACCAGGACCACCGCGCCGAGGGTGCCGGCGAACAGGCGGTCCCAGAGGAACCAGAAGCGCTCCTGGCCGGGCGCGCCGAACAGGTAGAGCACCATGCGGTCGTTGAGGCTGATGCGGCCGAAGTCGAAGGCGACGGTCGTGGTGGTCTTGCGTTCCACCCCGGCTGTCTCGTCGATGCCCGCTCCCGCCTGGGTCATGACCTCCTCGGTGTTCAGGGGCCGGATCTCGCTGACCGAACGCACGAGGGTGGTCTTGCCGACCCCGAAGCCGCCCACGACGACGATCTTCAGACCGGTCTCGGCGGCGGCGGTCAGCGGTGTGCGCTGGGAGGGCAGCTCAGAGGTTGTGGAGCCCATGGAGCACCTCCTGGAGCAGGGCGGTTTCTGGAAGGCCCGCGACGGACGCGGCCGCGCGCGGGTGGCGGGCGCTGACCTTGCCCAGGGCGCACAGGTCGCCGAGCAGGATGCGCACCACGGTGATGGGGAGTTTCAGCTCGGCGGCGATCTCCACCACCGCGGTGGGATGCCGGCACAGTTCCAGGATGCGGACGTGCTCCGACTGCATGCCGGGGGAGGGCTCGCACTCGCTGACGATCAGTGTCACCAGGTCGAGGGACGCATCGGCTTCACTCCGGCCACCCGTGACCATGTACAGCCGGTCGGGGTCGCCGAGGTCCACGGGTTTACGCATCACGCCGGGGCGCCCCGGTCGACGGGCGTGCGGGGCTCGGCCCGCAGGTGGTCCCCGATCTGCTCGACCATTTCGGTCATCTGGTGGCCGACGACACCGGGGTCCGCGCTCTCCTGGGCGACGACTGCGAGGTGCGCGCCCTCGCCCGCCTCCACGATGAACAGAAGGCCACCGTGGAACGCGGTCATCGAGTGCCGGACACCGCCCGATCCGTCACCGAACTCGACGGAGGCGCCCTGGGACAGCGCCTGCATGCCGGAACAGATGGCGGCCAGTTGGTCGGCCTGGTCGACGGTCATGTGTTCCGTCCAGCACAGTTTCAGACCGTCGCGGGACAGCACGAGGGCGTGGCGCGTGCCGGGTGTGCGTTCCAGCAGGTTCTTCAGGAGCCAGGTGAGGCTGTTGTCGGTGGTCTCCATGATGGGTGGGGGCTGCTGCTGACCGGTGAGGTCACCAGCAGCCCCTGTGCCTCCAATCCAGCGAAGTGCGGCGAGAAGTAGGGTCAATCAGTCGGGGGAAGCTCGCTGACGAAAGGGACTCAGCCCTCAGCGTCGGGCGTAACGTCGTGCGTGTTCCCGTCGGCCGAGGCGCCCTCGGCGCGGCGCCGACCGCGGTGGAAGGCCCCGAACCGGCTTCCCGCGTCGAGGGCGGGACCGGACCCGGGCGGGTCGGCGGGTGTCTGAGCGGCCGGCTTGCGCCGGGTGCGTTCGGCCTCGGCCATGGCGCGGCCCGGGGCCCGGACGGGCAGTCCGTTGGCGGTTGCCCCACCATGTCCGGCGGACACATCCGACGTGGACGAGGCCGGGGCGGGGGAGGCCGGCAGCGGCGCGGTCCGTGCGGCCGGTTCTCGGCGTGTCAGCCGCGGCTCGTCGGCGGGTCCCGCGGGCGCGTGCGGTGCCGGTACGGCCCGCCGCGGCCGCTCGGTCGGGACCGGCTCGAGCCGCTGGGCGACCAGCTGCGGCGGAATCAGGACGACGACGCCCGTGCCGCCGCGCGAGGAGGGCCGGTAACTGACGCTGATGCCGTACTTGACGGCGAGTCGCCCCACCACGCCCAGACCCAGCCGGGTGCCTTGCAGCGAGGCGAGGTCGGTGACGCGGCCGGAAACAGACTCCACCGCTCGCCGCATGGCCGCGTCGGACATCTTCAGGCCGCTGTCCTCGATGGTGACCACGAGGCCCGCGCTGCGTTCCTCCACGTAGACGTGGACCTCGTCGATGGGAGGGGAGAAGTTCGCGGCGTTGTCCATGAGTTCGGCCAGCAGGTGCATGACGCCCTCTGCCGCGAAGCCGCTGATCGCGGCCCTGCTGGAGGAATGAAGACGCACACGCCGGTAGGCGGCGATCCTGCCGACGGCACCCCGCAGGATGCTCTCCATGACGATGGGCTTGTTCCATACGCGGCTGGAGCGACCGCCCATCAACAGGGCGAGCCGGTCGGTCATCAGACCCAGCTGGGATGTGCTGTGGTCCAGACGCAGCAGGTCGCCGAAGACCTCCTCGCCGTGCCGCTCCTGCATCTCGCGCAGATCGGCGAGCATGCTGACGGTCTTGGCCTGGACCCGGCTGAGGGCCTTGGCGGACGCGGCCTGCGCGGCGGCGGAACGCCGCTCGCTGTAGGCCAGTTCGCGTACGAAGCGCTCGGCCGACGACCGCAGCAGTACGTTCTGCGGCCAGTCGAACCTGGCGAGCACCGTGTCGGCGGAGCTTCCTTCCCGCAGCAGGGCGATGGCAGCGGGGAACGTTTCCTCGGCTGCACGCCTCAGCTCGGCCGTGTCCCGTTCCAGCTGGGCACGCACATGTTCGAGTCGGGACTCCGCCTCGAGAGCGCGTCCGACCGACGTGGCCAGCTCGGTGGCCACAACGCGCAGCAACCGTTGCAGGTGGGGGTCGGACGGGAGGGTGACCGTCGACAACGCCTCTTCGACGCCGGTGCCGTTGCGTACTGGCGCGAGGACGTCCGGCAGGATCACGTCGACGAGCCGGGACGTTTCGGCGGACTGGTGCCGCCACGCGTTCCTGGCGAGCTCCAGTTCGTTGCCCTGCTCGGCGGCGCGTCGGTGAGCCCGGCGAACCAGGACCGAGGCCCGGCCGACCACCCCCGCGATGCAGATCCAGGCGACGACCACCGCGCCACACACCCAGCGTCGGCCGTCCTCGGGGGCGAGAACGGCCGCGGTGGCGGCGCCGGCGGCGGTGACGGCCAGGATTACGAGCGGCGCGTACGGTGAGGCAGGCGCCGCCCCACCGGCGCCTCGGCGCTGGCGGGAGCGAGCTGGTATAGGCATTCCGCGGTCCCTCGGTCCGTGCATACGGGGGCTGTGTGGACGATTGAGCATCACCGATGCCGTGGAAGGGCGGCCGGTCGAAGGACGCGCCCTTCCGGTTGTTGATCGCCGCTCATGCTAGTCACCGAGCGGAGCGCGGATGACCGGCCGCTGCGTTCACCCCCCCAAGATTTCACTTCGTCGGAAAATAATCACCACAACACCCGTTCGCGTTAGGAAGGTTGCCGCTCGCGAGGCTGCCCTGCAGCGGGGGCGAAGACGGACATGCGTGCACTTGATATCCGGTTCCTCACGCCGTGCGCCGCCACGTCAGAAGCAGAAGCGTACAGTTCTCGCCAATCACCCCTCGTCTGGGGAGTGTTCGGCCGGGGAGGATCACCTCAGTCCCGACGAAGCGACCCGTGATCACGACAGCCGGCTCCGCCCGGGGCGGCCCGTGTACGGAACCTGCCACCACGCCGGGCAGCGCTCTCGCAGCCCAGCGGATACGTCGGTCCCATCTTGTTGCGCCGGGGACGGCTGGCTGCGTGCAGGAACGACAGGTGGCGCGCCTCGCCCTCACCACCGTCCCGCCGGCCCACACGCAGATCCGCGACGACTCGCGGCGGGCGGTGAACCTGGACGGCTGGGCCCTCTCCGTCGAGGACGGCCACACCTACACCTTCGGCCACTACCGGATGAACGGCCGCGCCACCGTCCGCGTCCGCACCGGCATCGGCCGCGACACCAGGTCGGACATGTAGCAGGACCCGCGGGCGTACGTGTGGGACAACCGCTCCGACACCGCGACCCTGCGCAACGCCCCGCGACCGGTTCCTCGACGAGGTCTCCTGGGGCTACGACCGCGACCGCCACGGCGAGGACCGGCACCGCGGCAGCGGCCACCGGGGTGACGGCTGGCGTCCCGGCGGTGACCACCGCGACGGACACCGCGACTGACCTCGCGCGGCGGTAGATGACGCCGGGGGTGGGTTGTCTCGTGCGGGGGCGGCCCACCTCCCGTGATGCGCATGGCGGCGGGCTGAGCGGCGGGCAGCCGCCATACCGTGCGGCTGCTCAACAGGCTTACCGCGCGGCCCCCCCCGGCAGCGGCGTTGGGGCGTTGTGACCGGACTCGGGGCCGGTCGGGACGCCCCTGCCCGGAGGGCATGAACAACGCGCACACCGGAGTTCCCCCTCGCCGGCACACGCTCACGGAGCCGAACGGGTGGCCTGATCACGTGAGGCTGTTTCGTCAGCCGAATACGCCCAGACCGTGGGTCCGGTCCCGTCCGCGCAGGCTGCGCGGGATGCGCGGGATGCGGGGCGCTCCGGCCGTCCCGCCCGCCTCGCGTCGCTCGGCCTGCTATCCCCGGCCCCGGGACCGTCGGCTCTTGGCGCGCGCGACCGGGCCGTCCGCCCCGGCGGCCTCGCCGACCGGCTCGGCTCGTGTAGCGCCGTGCGCGGCGCACGCGCACGACGAGGCGAGGGACGCCGGCGTCGGCTTCCTTCCTGTGCGCACCCAACGGTCAAGCGCGAAGATCGAGTTGGCGTACTCCGAGTCGCTGAGCTGACTGTGCTCGTGCTCGTCGGTGAATGCCTGCACCAGGTACCGGTCGCGGTGGGCACCCTGCAGCGTGGCCCGGTACGCCGCCTCATGCTCCACGAACGCCGTCGGGTCGTCGATTGCGTGCATGGTCAATACCGGGATGTCGACCTTGCCGGTCAGATCACTGTCGTACGACAGATCGCGCACAGCGGTCGGATCGGCGGAGAAACGCTCGACGCCCGCATTCAAGGCCTTGTCGTCATGTGAACCGGAGTACCACACGCCCTTGTTGGAGAACGGGTTGCGGCCTCCTAGTCGTGTGGACACGATGTCTCGGAACGTAAAGGTGGCGAAGCGCAGATGGGACTCCAGTGTGCGCTCCGGGATCTTCGTGACGGCGAGAATGTCGTCCAGGTTCCGCTGCTGGAGCGCGGTGCGGTCCGCGGGCGCTGAGGAATAGCCGGTGCACTCCTGGAGCCGGGCGCGCAGTCCGGTAGTCGTCATCGTGGAGTCGGGGCGTAGCCCTTCCCATAGCGGGTACTGCGGCTCCGTGGGCCGGGGATGGTTCTGGCAGTAGTACTGATAGACCACGCGCAGGTCGACCCGGTAGTCGTAGCCGCGCGAACCACCGCCCAGGACACCGCTGGTGAGCAAGGCACCGTCGTACGGCCCGTTCTTCCTGCCGTACATCTCGACGGCCTTGGCGGCGACGTCCCCACCCCACGACTGTCCGTGGATGTATGTCCGCTTCGGGGTGCCGAACTCGCTGACGAACAGGCGCCGCACGTTCTCGGTGTCGATCGCACCCATCCGGGTGCCGTAGCCGCCGCGGCGGTACGACGAGCCCGCCCAGGCGTAGCCCTCGTCGAGCATGACGGACCAGCGGCTGAGGTCGTCCAGGCTGCGGGCGGGGTCGGAACCGTCGCCCAGGTCGGGGCCGCCGTGCGCGTGTACAACGAGGGAGCCATTCCAGTTCTTCGGGACGGCGATCGCGTAGTAGGCACCGTTCGCGTCTTGCCCTGTGTAGCAGGTGGTCTTCACGGCAACGTCGGCCGGACAGGCCACCACCGCAGGGCGGTCCGCGCTCGCCACGGCGGGCGCCGCCCCGGTGAGCGGCGTGACGATGATTCCCGCTGCGCCCGCGGCCAGGGCAGCGCGTAGTCCTCTGCGGGGCCGTGGTGCTGGGTTTCGCCTGGTCAAGGTCTGCTCCTAGCTTTCGACGGCGCCTCGTCGCGCCGCGCGCAGTGATGCTAGGAACGAGCCGCGCGGGAGGACCATGCCGCGATCGGTTGTGTTCATAGTGTTCGTCCGTAGAGCTTGTCCGGTCGCAGGCACCGCGAGCGGGAACCCCCGTCGTGGTGGACCAGCGGCACGCGCACGCGTTCCGCGGTTACGCCGACGCATGGACATCCTTGCCGGCAACCACCTCGCCCGCGCCCTCTACACGGATTTCGAGGCCCTGCCGACCCGCAGCCGCAACAATCAGCGCACCCACGGAACCAAGCGTCTGCGCCCCCCGTCCTCGGCGACCTCGTTCTCGGCGACCTCGTTCTCGGCTATGAGGCATTCATCCCCGTCGACGACCCTGAACAGACCCTGAGTTATCCACCGTCGAGCCGGACTCGCCCCCTGCTGAACGCCTCGCCCTACTGGCCGGCTGGCACGATCGGTACGGAGTGTGCACCAAGCGGAGCGACGCAGCACTGACGAACAGCCGACGGTGTGCCGGAGCGGCTGACCCAGCACCTGGGACCGTACGACGTGTTCGGCGCGCCTGACGCGGTCCGCTGCGTGCCGCGGGCCGCGCGATGAGCAGCGCCGTGCCTGCTGCCAGGGCTGCGGGCACGGCTTCCACGCCGCGGCGGCCGCGCCGCTGGGCCACCCTGACCTGTGTGCTGCTCGCCGAGAAGCACGACCCGCGCAGACTTCCCCTCCTCCCCAGTCCACGATCGTCGCTCCGCCTTGGTTACAGGCAGCACACCGCCGTCGGCAGCGGCGACCAGGGGTCGCTGTCCCGGTCCGTTCAGTCGGTCGGCTGATGGGGGGCAAGTCCGACTTCTTCGTTGTCCAGTCGGGTCACCAACTCGCGCAGCACGGCGTCGTCGATCCGGCGTTCGTCCCGGAGCCGTACGAGCGTCGCGCGCTTGCTCGCGACGAGGGCCAGTCGCAGGGTCCGGTACTCCCGCTCCTTGCGGAGGACGGGATGTTCCTCGTCGCCGTCGACGCGTGCGCGCAGGAAGGTGAGGTGGTTCTCGTACTCCGTGCGCAGCCGCTCGGCCACGTCGTCGTTGATGCCGAGAGCAGCGGAGAGCCGGGGCAGGGCATCGAGGGCCTCCTGCGTGGCGATGGTCTCCGCGAGCTGACGCTCCTGTTCGGGCGTGGTGTCGCGTGGCAGCCGGGCCCAGCGCACCGCGGCCGGCAGCACGAGTCCCTGCAGCAGAGTCAGCACGATCACTCCGCCGGTCACGAACACGATCACGTCCCGGTCCGGGAAAGGCGCACCGGAGTCGTTGTGGAAGGGCACGGCGAGCGCCGCCGCGAGGGAGACGGCGCCGCGGAAACCGCACAGCCCGCTGACCAGTCGGGACCGGTTGCTGAAGCGCAGCATCCGCTGTTTCGGACGGCGGTCGAGCGAGCGGATGAGATAGGCGCTGGCGTACAGGTGGCACAGACGCACGCCGATCACGACGGCGGTCGCGGCGAGGGCGGTGAACACTGTCCACGACAGGTCGCCGGCAGACAACCGCTCGCCGGAGGAGTGGAGTTCGAGTCCGACCAGTACGAACAGGGAACCGTTGAGCAGGTGGGTGGCCACGGTCCAGAACGCGTTCGCCTGCAGGCGCATGTCCGCGCGTACCACGCGCGGCACCACCTGGCTCATGATCAGTCCGCAGACGACCACGGCGACGACCCCGGAGGCGCCGATCTCCTCGGCGATCAGGTAGGTGGTGAAAGGGACCAGCAGCATCAGGGACTGGCCTTGCAGCGGGTCCGCCCGGATTCGTTGTCGCGCCCAGACGGCCATCCAGGCGATGGCCGCACCGACCAGCGCGCCGCCGGCGTAAGCCCGCACGAACAGCCACCCCACGTGTGAAGCGACGAGGTGTTCCCGGCCGATCGCGATGCCGACGGCCACGCCGTACACGACCAGCGCGGTGCCGTCGTTGACCAGGCTTTCGGCGCGCAGCACGGTGACCTGGCTCCGCGGAAGCAACCGCCCGACGATGCCGAGGGCCGTCGCGTCGGTCGGGGCCACGGCGGCGCCCAGCACCCAGGCGGGCCCCCATGGCAGGTCCAGCGCGTGGGCGGTGGCGGCGACCGACGCGGCCGTGATGACGACCAGGACGGTGCTCAGCAGAACGATGCCCCGCAGGTGGATCCGGACCTGATTCAGTGAGGTGTTCAGGCTCTCCCAGTAGAGCAGCGCAGGAAGAAACAGCAGCAGTACGACGTCCGGGCGCAGATGCACCTCGCGCAGCGCAGGGATGAAACCGAGCAGCACGCCGGCGACGAGCAACACGACGGGCGGCGTGATGCGCAAGTGCTTCGAGAGCACGTTACCGAGCAGCGTCGCCGAGCCCAGCAGTACGACGAGTTCAAGACCGAGCATGGTGCTCCGGGGTCGGCGGCAGATGAGGGCCGGCCCGGACGCAGCTCCGGCGGCGGGCAGCAGGCCCCCGCTGTGGAGTATGCCGGGCGGGGCGTGTTCCGCGGGTGTGGGAGGCGGCGTGTCGGCTGGCGCGGAGGACGGGCCGACGCCACCGAGTCCCGTTACGTCCGCACGACCGATGGTCTCCGGTTGCCGCTCCGCTGCGCCTGCCCCGTCGCACGCGGCGATCACGGCTCACGTCAGGCGGACCGCGGACTGCGACGGGGGTCCGGACAACACGGTCGCCGGACCATCGAAGGCGTCACCGCCCGAGCCGGCCGGCGGCTCCCGGCATGTCCCGCGCCGCCCGGCAGCACCACACCACCGGCCGTACCACCGCACGGTCACTGATCGCCCACGGGACCGACCGGCAGCACGGGAACGACCCTTCGCCGTCCGCACCTGGTCCAGGTCGGCCCCTGTCTCCCCTTCCGAGGGACACACTCCTGTCACGCAGTCGGTGCCAGGGAAGGGAACGCATCGGCGAAGTCCTGGATGGGCCGGGAGCGGCGCGTGGCGACCCAGACGAGGCACACCCGGCTGGGGCCGATGCCGTCGACGGGTACGGCGACGACATCGGGACGTGCGCAGAAGGCGGCGGTGGAGAGCGGGAGGACGCGGATGCCCGCCCCGGCGGCGACCAGCTCGAGCTTCTCTTCCACGCTGTGCAGGGCAGGGACGTCGTCGCATTGACCTGTGCGCAGTTCGCGTGCCACGTCACGCCACTCGGGCACCGCGTCCGGAGCCTGCAAGAGGTGGTCGTCCGCCAGGTCGAGGACCGTGACGGCGGACCTTCCGGCGAGCGGATGGCCGATGGGAAGGACGGCCACGCGAGGCTCGGTGAACAGCGGCTGTACGTGCGGACCGCTCTGGTCGACGGGCAGACGGATGATGCTGACGTCCGCCCGTTCCACCCCGTCCTGTACCGGCAGACGGAGCAGATCGCCGCCGTCACCGCGCCGCCGGTGAGGCGGAAAAGACCCTGTGCACCAATGTCGCTCGCCAGGCGCGTGCCGTCGGGGCCGTCGGGGAGCCGATCGCACGGGCAGGCTTCGACCAGCAGATCGCCGACGTGTACCTGCCGGAGATCCCGGCCCTGCCCCCCGCGGCAGGAGGCGGTCCTGCAGCGGATCATGGAAGACCACGAGCGGCGGATGACCGGGTTCACCACCGTGGTCCGTCAGCGCACCCACGGCACCGGACACCCGCCTCCGGAACAGGGCCAGGACGCTCGCGTACAGCGCGGCCTGCGCCCCTAGCCTGACCGCAGACCCTCGTCCACAGGCAGTGGCCCTACCCGAAGACCGGCTCATGCTCCCCAGTTCCCCCAGGTCATAGCTGCTGCCCGGGTACCCGGCAGCTTCCGGGCAGGGGTCTTGCAGCTCCCGGTCACCGCCGGCCACGGTGTAGGGGTGCTCTGGGCCGGGGTGCTCCGCGATCTCCTGCCGGGCTGTGAGGCCCGTCTACAGGCTCCGGCGCGGCACCCTCTAACACGGCTCAGTTCGCCGCGTCCGCAGCGACGCGCCGTCGTTACGGGAGCGAGGAGGCGTCAGAATGTCACCTGGAAAGCCTAATAGTATGTCAATCTGCCTTTTACATAGCTGATGTGACTTGCTGTCAGCTCTTGATGAAGGAGCCGAGAATACCCTATTCGGAGCTAAATCCATGACCTTCCGATATGCCCGTGATGTCGGTTGTAGGTAATTTCATTCACGAGCCGGCCGACGGGCCGGCGCCTCTCTGCGCGACAGGAGATCGTGACATGAAGGTTCGTTCGACCGTGGTCACCGCCGTTGTGTCGGCTGCCGCCGCCGTGGCCGCGACCGGCATCACCTACGCCTCGGCCGCCTCCGCTTCGGTGCCCCAGGAAGCCCCGGCCGCCGTCGCGGCCGTGACCGGTGGCAACGGCAACGGCAACGGCAAGGGCAACGAGGGCAACAACAGCAAGGGCAACGAGGGCCGCAACGAAGGCCGCGACAACGAGGGCCGGGGCAACGACAACGACGAGGACAACGAGGGAGGGAAGGGCAGGGACGAGGGCCGTATCCAGGTCAACGAGCGCTCGTACTCCACCCACCCCGGTGACTGCATCACCGTGGTCAGCGGTCTGGGCGCGAAGACCCTGAACGTCCGCAACGAAAGCCGCAAGACCGTCGAGGTCTTCCGCGGGGCCGTCTGCGACAACGGCGCTCCCATCGCCACCGTCGGCCCGCACAGCTCCAGCTACGGCGTGAAGCCGGACTGCACCGAGGGCATCGACATCGAGGACGGCGTGGTGGCCAGCTTCCGGGTCATCAAGCGTCACCACGACGAGTACTAGACCGCGGCCGACCGCTCACTGTGGAGCCCCGGCCCGCCGGAATCGGGCCGGGGTCCCATTTTGGCCCATGTGCGTGGCGGTCACGCCCCCTACAGCCCTGCCGGTTACGGATGCCGGGCGCGCGGCATCCGGTGTCCGCAAGGCCACCCCTCGCCTTCCCCAGCCATCCCACCTGCGGCTTTGTGCCCGCCGATGTGCTCTCAGTCCGCCACGTGCGACCGTCTGACCGACGCGTTCCCGGCCCGCAAACGGGTGAGGAGTGACATGAGCGTCCGCCTGGTCGAAGATGTGAGCGACGACACCTACGCCCTGGACGGCCTCACGCTCACGCTGACCCCGGCGCTGACCTGGCTGGGACACCAGGCCTGCTGGGAGATGAACGGCCACCTCAAAGAGCCCGTCGACCTGACCCGGGTCACCCGCAACGTGATCACGGAATACGGGCCGGTGAAGATGCTCGAGAGGACCGACAGCGCGCCTCCTGAAGGACCGAGCGCAGCCGCGCGCGCCGACGTACCTCCTCGGCAACGCGCCCGTACCGGAGCCCGCCCCGTGGGGCTTCGGCCCGGACTCGTCCAGGCAGGTCCAGCAGGGCCGGACTGCCTCGACCTGTCAGGCCGAGGCAGTCGCTGAAGGCTGCGGCTACCGTCGGGAGAGCAGATCGCCACCGGAGGAGGAACGACGATGGCCGGTACCGAAACGCTCGACCGCAACACCTGGGAGACCGTCCTCAACCAGATGACCGAGGAACACCAGGGAGAGTTCGTCACCATCGAGGTACTGGACCCCGAGGTCGGGCACCAGAGCGAAGCCGACCGGCTGCCCTTCGCCACCCTCGTGTACGACTCGAAGGACGACGTGGTGGCCGTCTCCGTCGGCGGACGGTCGCCGCGCTACCCCGTCGTCCTGCGGCACCTGGTGTGGCACCCCAGGGAGATCGACGTCGCCACGCAGGACATTCCCGAGCCGGCGGTCCGGACAGTCGACAAGGACGGCACCGCCACGCTGATCACCTTCTTCCCCCAGGAGTCCGGCACGGAGTCCTGACCCCTGAGGCGCGCCCGCCGCCGTCAGCTGTCGCGGCACCTCTTACGCTGGCCCGTGATGCGACGCACGACCCGGGTCCTGCTTCCTCCCCTGCCCAGCGCCACGGGGGTGGACCCGGTGCTGCGGGCGTTCAGGCCACTGGGGGGATCCGGCCACCGGTTGCCTTTCGCAGCGCGGTTTCCAGCCGGTCGCGGGCCTCGGTCTGGGCGGTGATCCGTTCGTTGAGGACCGCCAGCCGTTCCAACCCCACCCGCAGGCCCTTCTCCGAGGGTGGTGCGGCGGCCACATCGCCGTCTAGGCACGGCAGGAACACCCGCACGTCGTCCAAGGTAAGCCCGGCGGCCAGCAGATAGCGGATATTGCGGACCCGCATCACCGCCCGCTCGTCGTAGATGCGGTAGCCGTTGGGGGCCCGCTGCGAGGAGATCAGCCCAGCCCGCTCGTAGTGCCGCAGCGCACGGGCGGTTGTCCCGGTCGCCCTGGCCAGCTCACCGATCCGCACCCATCCCACCTCCCGGGCCACTCCTATCACGCCACGACCGCTCCGCCGTCGACCGGGAGTACCACTCCGGTGACGAACGACGCGGCCGGTGCGGCAAGCTGGGTGACTGCCCAGGCCACCTCCTCGGGGCGGCCGATCCGGGCCAGTGGGGTGTGCGCCAGCTGCCATTCCCGCACCGCTGCCATCCGCTCCGGCGTCAGGCCCTGGTGCTCGCCGATGGGGGTGTCGATCGCGCCGGGGGCAACCGCCACCACCCGGATCCCGCGAGGTGCCAGCTCGACCGCCCAGCTGCGGGTCAGCAGCTCAAGAGCGGTCTTGGTAGCCGCATAGACCGAGCTGCCGGGCCAGGCCCGCTGCCCCACCGATGTACTGACATTGACGATCGCCCCGCCCGACTTCTCCAGGAGTGGCAGCGCGACCTGGGCCAGCAGGATGGGGGCGACGAGGTTGGTGGCAAGCTGAGCTGTGATCATCTCCGGCGTCAGCGTGCCGAGGGCGCCGCTGCGCACGATGCCTGCGTTGTTGACCAGCACATCCAGCCGGCCGTGTGTCTCCAGCACCTCCCGGATGATCCGCTCCGGCTCGCCCTCGGCGGTGATGTCGGCGGCCATCGGCGTGATCCGGTCGTGCCCGGCCCCGGTCTCCTTGAGGGGCTCGGCCCGCCGCCCGATCGCGACCACGTGAGCCCCCTCAGCGGCGAAGGCGCGGGCGGTGGCCCGGCCGATCCCGGTGCCGGCTCCGGTGACGGCGACGACCCTGCTGCTCTGCGGCGCGGTGCTGTTCATGCCGGTCATCGTGCAACCCTGCCGCCAGCGGCAAGGTCAAGCAGCGCCTGACGGGCGGTAGCCACCGCCGCTGGTCACCGGGGGCATGGTGACGCCGAGTTCCTCCAGCCTCTTCGGCCATCCGGGTGGCGTGGTCGTCGTTGTGGCCGAGCATCCGGGCGACCGCCCGGCCGGGGCCTGGAGGACGAGTCGGCGGATCGCCGCTGTGCGTCCTGGCCGGGTCGGGAAGCCGAGGTGGCGAAGCCGAGGTGCCATGGCTTCCGCACTCCTGCATGTGCACGGCGGTATTCCACTCGTGACACACCTGGATCGGATGGGTGCCGAAGCGGCGCTCACACCCAGCCGCCCAGCCGCAGGCCGGGTCGGTGGCGTGATCGCAGAACAGGCGCACCGCCACCTGGTAGCCGCTCAGCGTCGAGCGGACGCAGCCACGGACCGCCCGCAAGTCACCGGACCACTCGTCCGCCGGCATCGAGGACCAGCTCCACGGAAAGGCATCCGCGTGCGCGGCGAACGCCCGCACCTTCCGCTTTCGTCCGTTGCTGGTCGACAACGCCAGGTTCCGCGCCAGCTGCCGGTTGCGCCGACCGTCGAGCATCGCCTCGAAGACCTGTTCCTCCGGCCGCGACAGCGGTACCCCGTCGGCCAGGTGGAGCCGCACGGTCCCCGGTGGGACGACGTCGCAGTCAACGTTGAGGCCGCCCGGGCGGCGGGCATGCGGGCGTATCTGTTCGAGGACAACATCGGGACGATCACGCGCATCGCCGCCCATCTGGATGCTGGGCCCTTGACTCCAGCGCACGTCCCACTCGGGTGACGCGGCTGGCCGGTCGCGGTATCTGCTGCCGGGCCGAGCCCCCGGGCGCCCCCGCAACCCTGCGGGACTGTCCGAGACGGGCCGGCGGCTGGTGCCCGGTCCGCCGGTCGCCCTGCCGGCCCGCGGCCGCCCCCGTACCGGACGGATCCGGGAACTTCCGGCACCTGCTGCTGCCAGAGAAACCGAACAGACCGGCTCGTGGGTGGGGCAGGAGAGTGATCGAAGACGAGGTTGGCGGGCAGCTTGGCCGTGGCTCAGCCGTGGACCCGTAGGCCTTTGGTTCCGGTGCGGTCCCTGGTCGACCAGGACCCGACCCGTTCCGGTGGCGTACGCGGCGACCACACCGAACTGGCAGGAGCCGAACCGTCCCGGTGTGCTGGCGTACTGCCGTCCGGCTCCAATAGCGTGGAGCGCCGGCAGCTGTTCGGTGCCGCCGCCACGGATTGTCTCCCAGGGCGGCGGCGATGTGGAGGAGGTGGGGGAGCTGGGTACGTCCGGTGATGTCGGTGTCCGACTCACCCCAGGTCGAACGTATTGGGCAGCCCCAGCCTGTGGCGCACCTCGTCGATTCGCTTCAGGGGCTCCATCTCCGGCGGCCGGTACAGCTCCCACACCCGGCACCGCTCGGCGTCCGAACGGTCCGCGTCCAGCAGGGCGTTGACGGCTCGCCGCGCGGACTCGTTGGCGCCTTCCATGGTCGCCAGGTCCACGTCGGTGCGGATGTAGTCGCCCGCTAGGAAGAAGTTCGGCACTCTCGTCCGTGCGGAGGGACGATGGTAGAGCGTGCCCGCCGGGTGGATGAGAAGCTGTTCGCGGTTATGCGGGTCGGGGCCGCCCAGGCCGGTGACTGCCGGGTCCATGAACCAGCCGAGACGATCCTCGTCCCTGAGCGTGGTCTTGCCCGTGTCGTTCAGTCCGTCCTTCAGCTGCGCCCACAGCTCGGCGACGATCTCGTCCCGCGTACACTTCTTGGCCGTCTTGCCGTACAAGATGCCTGGCTTGTCCCATTCTGAGATGATCGCGGAGAGGCAGTCATGGGCCCGCCCGTCGCCGTAGTCGCGGGAGAAGTCGCGTACGTCCCAGAACTGGGCCTGGCCGATGGCGGTCACCGACCAGGGCGAGTCGAGGCAGTTGATGTGACCGTGCACAACGGGGGTGGGCGTACGCAGGTAGAACATCACGCCGGTCATCCAGTCCGTCTGCAACGCGTCGCACCGGCCGAGCTGCGGGTCGGCGGCGCGCAGGGTCCTGCCCCAGGTGGCGCGGGCGTGTTCGACGGGCATCGCGGAGACGTAGTGGTCGGCGGTGATCACGCGCTCGTGGCCACCGTCGCGATCCGCGACGCGGACGCCGGTCACCCGTCCGCCTTCGTAGCCGACCTCCAATACCTGCGTGCCGGTCACGAAGTCGACACCGAGGGAGCGCAGATGCGCCTCCCAGGGGTCGATCCACGCCTCGCTGGTGGGAGCGTTCAGGACGCGGTCGATGTCGGCGTCGCCGTCCAGCCCGCGGCCTAGCAGGCCCCACAGGATCAGCGCCTCGATGATGACACGGCCGACGGTCCTGGTCGACGCCACCTCGGCGCGGGTGGCGACGAGGTTGCGGGTCTGCCCGATGCCGAGCAACGTCTGGTACTCCCTGCTCATCTCTCCCGCGCGGATGAAGTCCCACCAGGCGACCCTCTCCCACTGGTCCTCACGGCGTGCGTCGCAACTGGTGAGGTGGACGAGGATACGGTCGGTGAAGTAGGCGACCTCGTGGGCGGGCAGGCGGGTGCCCACATCCAGGACGGACAGGATCTGGTCGCGGAGCCAGGGCACCGTGATGTCACCGGGGGCCGGCGGGGTCGTGCTGCGGCGCAGCGGGAAGTGCAGGTCGGGGCGGCCCGAGCCGCGGGCGAACAACTCCTCGGTGGCATTGCGGAGGTTGCCGTGGACGCCGTGGGTGTTGCCGGGGAAGGGGATACGACGCATCGTGTCCGGGAGGTTCCGGTAGAAGCCGGGGAAGAAGCGGAAGCCGTGCTCGCCGGGCAGGAGCCTGCGCCCGTCGGTGGCCATGCCGGGAACGTCCATCGAGCGGGCCTTGCCGCCGAGGGCGTCGTAGTACTCATAGACGGTGACGGCGTAGCCGCGTTCGGCGAGTTCATGGGCGACGCTGAGCCCGGAGACACCGCCGCCGAGGACGGCGACGCGCCGACGGGAGGATGTGGCCGCGGCTGCCGACGCTGCAGGCCGTAACACGGTCGTGCCGGCCGCGCCACCGGCGGCCGTGAGGAAACGTCGGCGGGAATGCCCCGCGTTCGGCTGAGGCCGCTGCGCGTGTTCTGTTGCCATGGTTCCGGGAGAGTAAAGAGGGTTCCGGGAGCCCGGAAGCCGCTTTCCCGTCCTCCACAGCATCCTCACCATCACGGACGGAGCCGCCCAAGGGCGCGGACGTCCCTGCCCGCAGGGGCCGGCTGCCCACCATCGCTGTCTGCTGGACGGCTGGCGGCCGCGAGGAGGACGCGTCCCGGTCACCGCCTCGCGGGCTCGGGCCTCGTGTCCCTGCTCATCACCGCCGGCCAGCGGCACGACAGCCCCCAGTTCCAGCCGGTCCTGGGCGCCGTCCACGTGCCCCGAATCGGGCCGGGCCGACCGCGCTCCCGGCCCGACAACGCCCGCGCAGACCGGGCCTACGGCTCGCGCGCGAACCGTGCCTATCTGCGCAGACACGGCGTGCGGTGCACCATCCCGGAGGAGGCCGACCAGGTCCGCAACCGCAAGAAGCTTGAATCCCACGGTGGCCGCCCGCCCAAGTTCGACCAGGACGACTACAAGCACCGGCACTCCGCCGAGTGCGGGACCAACCGGCTGAAACGCCATCGCGCAGTCGCCACGAGGTACGACAAGCTCGCCGTTCGCCATCACGCCACCGTGCTGGTCGCCGCCCTCAACGAGTGGCTATGACCAGCGCGAACCCGATACGTCCTAGCCGTTGATGTCGAGCGCGGTTCCGTACAGCCGGTCCACCTTCAACCGGATGACCACTCGGCGCTCGGCGACCAACTGTTCCAGAAACGCGTCTTCATTCTCCGGCTTCGCGGCCTGAGGAATCATCCCGAGCAGCTCCCGACCAACCGCATCGCCAGGAACCCTCGTGATCTCGGAGACCTCGGCTTCGCCTTCGGCGACGGCGAACGACCACACGTCACCGCCCTGCACATGCAGCGCCGCACGCGGGTCGCGCCGCAGGTGCCCGACCTTGATGCGGTCGGCCGTCGTCGAGAACCGCACGATGCGGGCCTCGGAGTCCCAGCTGTACAGCATGGTGGTCAGGTGCGGATGGCCACTGCGCTTGACAGTGGCGAGCGTGCCGAACTGCTGCTTGCCAAGCAGGTTGGAGAGAGCTTCGTCGGACAGTGGGCGAGGCGCTGGTCCTTGAGTCATGACGTGGTCAACATCACCAGCCACCCGACAATTTCGTGGACGCCGTGAACCCATCCCTCCACTTTCACAACACGACCGGGCTACCTACAGGGAGGCCCCGAACGGTCGGCCAAATCCGCATCAGATCGGTACACGCGCGGTTACCCACCGCCCTAGCGTGAAGGGTGCTCGAGCCGATGCGGGCAGATGTGGCTGCGGTCGGCGTCCGCGCGGCCCTGGTTGCTGTACACGTACAACCGGGCCGCTATGACCGGACATCCGGCCCCGCCGGCCACCGAACCGGCCGGCGGGGCCGCCCCACGCACCCGCCCCACGCGTCAGGCGGTGCCGTCGTCCCCGTGGCTGCGGACGATCTCCTTGACCTTGGCCACCGCGAACCCCCAGCCCTGCTCGACGGTCGGCTTGGCCGGGACCGCGACCTCGTCCGGGTTGGTGAGCACGTCGAGCAGCACCGGACCCGGCGTGTCGAAGGCGCGGCGCACGGCCTTCTCCAGTTCGGCCGGTTCGGTGACGCGGATGCCGGGGATGCCCATGGCCTCGGCGACGGCGGCGAAGTCCGGGTTGTCCAGCACCGTGCCGAACTCCGGCAGCCCTGCCTGTTCCTGCTCCAGTTTGACCATGCCCAGGCGGCGGTTGTCGAAGACGACGAGCTTGACGGGGAGCCGGTGCGTCTTCAGCGTCATCAGGTCGCCCAGCAGCATGCTCAGCCCCCCGTCCCCGCAGAAGGCCACGACCTGCCGCTCCCGGTCCAGGCACTGGGCGCCCAGCGCCTGCGGCATCGCGTTGGCCATCGAACCGAGGTTGTAGGAGCCGATCAGCTGCCGCTCGCCGCGCATCTCGACGAACCGCGACAGCCACACCGTCGCCATGCCGGTGTCGGATGTGAAGACCGCGTCGTCCGCGGCGAGCCGGTCCACCACGGCCGCCAGCGCCTCGGGGCGGATGTCATCGGAACGGTTGTCGAACGTGGACCGCAGCCGACCGATCAGACCCTTGTCGTGCGACGGGTCGGCGAGCCGCGCCTGACCGGTGCGCCACTCCTGGAATCGCTTCCGCGCCTTCTCCAGGTGCGAGCGGTCCCGCGCGCCGTCCGTCCCGGGCGCGGGGGCGGCGAGGTGGGTGAGCAGATCGCGGACGGTCGCGCCCGTGTCGCCGACGAGGCCGACTTCGACCGGTACCCGCCGCCCGATGTGGGTCGCCTCCGTGTCCACCTGCACGACGGTCTTCCCCTCGGGATACCAGTCCCGGTAGGGGAAGTCGGTGCCCAGGAGCAGCAGGGTGTCCGCCTCTTCAAGGGCCGAGGCGGCGGCCGGGTTGCCGATCAGTCCGGTCTGGCCGACCTGGAAGGGGTTGGCGTCGCCCTCGAAGCCCTCCTTGGCCTTGAGGGTGAGGACCATCGGCGCGGCCAGCCGGTCGGCCAGGGCGAGGACGTCCTCGCGGGCCTGGCGGGCGCCCCGCCCGACGAGCAGCGTGACCCGCTCGGCGCGGTCGAGGAGCTCGGCCGCCTCGCGCACGGCGGGCTCCTCCGGCCGGGTCACCGGCGAGTTCAGCGAGAAGCGGGCCGGGCGGTCCGTGCTCAGCTCGCGGTCGCCGAGGTCGCCCGGCACCGTCAGGACGGCCACGCCCTTGCGGCCGAACGCGTTGCGCACGGCCAGCTCCAGCAGGTGCGGCAGCTGGTCGGGCGAGGTGACGGTCGCGCGGAAAACGGCCACGTCGCTGAAGAGGGCGTCGTTGTCGACCTCCTGGAAGTAGTCGCTGCCCAGTTCACCGAGCGGCACCTGACCGGCGATGGCCAGTACCGGCGCGTGGCTCTTGGCCGCGTCGTACAGCCCGTTGAGCAGGTGCACGGAGCCCGGTCCGACCGTGCCCATGCACACGCCCAGGGTGCCGCTGAGCTGCGACTGGGCGCTCGCGGCGAACGCCGCCGCCTCCTCGTGCCGGCATCCCACCCACTCCACGCCGTCCGTGGTGCGCAAGGCGTCCGTCAAGGGGTTCAGGGCGTCCCCCACGACGCCGAACACCTGGCGCACGCCGAGTTCGCTCAGGGCGTCCACGATGACACGGGCGACAGTACGGGCCACTTCGGTCCTCCAGGTCAGACGGTGAAACGGTCGGGGTCGGCGGTCTTCCAGTCGGCCGCCCAGGCCTCCGGCGGCTCGGCGAGCAACTGTCCGGGCTCCAGCCACTCGTACAGCTCCTCGTAGGAGCGTTCGGTGCGGGGGTCGATGCGCCGGCGGAGCATGTGCGGGCGCAGGTCGGCGGGGTCGGTGACCCCCATGGACGCCATGATCTCCAGGGCGCTGGCCACGGTCGCCTCCTGGAAGCGCCGCACGCGTGGGGCCTTGTCCCGCACGTCCAGGGCGCGGGCGCGCCGGGGGTCCTGGGTGGCCACGCCGCTGGGGCAGGTGTTGGTGTGGCACCGCTGGGCCTGGATGCAGCCGACGGCGAACATCATCGCTCGTGCGGCGTTGCCGTAGTCGGCGCCCTGGACGAGGCGTTTGACCAGGTCGGTGCCGGTGGCGATCTTGCCGCTCGCCCCGATCCGGACGCGGTCGCGCAGTCCCGCGCCGACCAGGGCGTTGTGCACGGTGAGCAGGCCCTCGGTCAGCGGGGCGCCCACGTGGTCGGCGAACTCCATGGGCGCGGCCCCGGTGCCGCCCTCTCCGCCGTCCACGATGATGAAGTCAGGCGCGGTGCCCTCCTCCAGCATGGCCTTGCACACGGCGAGGAACTGCTGCCGCGGGCCCACACACAGCTTGAACCCGGTCGGCTTGCCCCCGGACAGCTCCCGGAGCCGGGCGACGGCGCGGACGAGTTCGCGCGGGGTGGAGAACAGCTTGTGGTACGGCGGCGAGATCACCGTCTGCCCCTGGGGCACGTCGCGTACCTTCGCTATCTCCGCGTTGACCTTGCTCCCGGGCAGGACGCCGCCGATGCCGGGCTTGGCGCCCTGCGACAGCTTCAGGGAGACGCACTTGACGTTGTCGTGCGCGGCCTTGTCGGCGAACTCGGCGGGATCGAAGTCGCCGTCCCGGGTACGGCAGCCGAAGTAGCCGGTGCCGATTTCCCAGACCAGGTCCCCGCCCGGTCGCAGGTGGTACTCCGACAGACCGCCTTCGCCGGTGTCGTGGGCGAAGCCGCCGGCCGCTGCGCCACCGTTGAGGGCGAGGATCGCGTTGGCCGACAGCGAGCCGAAGCTCATCGCCGACACGTTCAGCAGCGCCATGTCGTAGGGGTGGCGGCAGTCGGGGCCGCCGATCCGGACCCGCGGCGGCGTGCTCGGCGCCTGGCGCGGGGCCATGGAGGGCACCAGGTACTCGTATCCGGCCAGGTAGACATCGCGTTCGGTGCCGTACGGCTGTTCGGCGTCCGTACCCTTGGCCCGCTCGTAGACGATGGTGCGGACGTCCCGGTCGAAGGGGCGCCCGTCGAAGTTCCGCTCGATGAAGTACTGCTGGAGCTCGGGGCGGATCCGTTCCAGGAGGAAGCGGGCGTGGCCCAGCACGGGATAGTTGCGCAGCACCGAGTGCCGGCGCTGGAGCAGGTCCCAAGCGCCCAGCAGGCCCAGCGCGAGGAGGGGCACGGCGCCGAAGCACCACCATGGCGATGCCAGCACCGCGGCGACGGCCGCGAGGAGGCCGAGTGTCAGGGTCAGGACGACGATCGCAATGCGGGTCACCCTTGCCGCATTGCCCTCGGTCGGCCTTCCAGTCCTGTGGTTCGTCAAGAAACCCGTAAGGGTGGCGCACGCGGCCGACGGCCGCCCGGCGCCGGGTCACCGGAACGGAACGGCGGGAACGCGGGGACCTACGGGCGACGCTGTGCGCTCACGGGGGCCGTCGGCCGCCGGCAGATCACCACGGCTACCGTAGGCCGATGCCACCGGTCCCGTACCGTCGCCAGGAAGCGGCAGACCTTCGACGAGCGGCTCACCGGCCCGGACGCGACCGCCCCTCCCCGAACGACAGGACGGCACTCTTGACCACGGACCTCACCCGTTTCGCGCAGAGCATTTTCCAGGCCCAGCCGTTCAGCATGTTCCTGGGCGCCGAACTCATCTCCGTAGGACGGGACTCGGCCGAGATCCGCGTCGTCAACCGGCCCGAGATCCAGCAGCAGCACGGCTTCGTGCACGGCGGAGTCCTCAGCTACCTGGCGGACAACGCGCTGACCTTCGCCGGAGGACTCGCGCTCGGCGGCGACGCGCTCACCGTCGAGTACAAGATCAACTACATTCGGCCGGCCGTGGGCGATCTCGTCGTCGCCCGCGCCGAGGCGACCGCCACGACCCGGCGGCAAGCCGTGTGCCAGTGCTCGGTCTACGTCGTCTCGGAGCAGGGCGAGGAGCACCTGGTCGCCGTGGCGCAGGGGACGATCGTGCGGGCGGCCAACCAGGAGAGCTGAACCACAGAGGGGCACGTTGAGCGGCGCCGACCTGTGGGGCTTCCAGTACGCGTGACCTGACGGGCGGACCGGCCGGCGCACCGTCGGACCAGCGGAGGGTGCCGGTCGACGGGTGTGGGCCGGCGGTCGGTGAGGCGGGTGATCAGCCGTCGTATCTCGGCGAGGCTGAGGTGGATGAGCTGGGAGGATGCGTTTCTGCTTTGTCCGTTTCCAGCTCGCGGGCTCGCGGGACGGTCAGGCAAGCGTGGGCGGCCATGGCCGGGGTCATGTGCCGGTGCCGCCCGGGACAGCCGCGGACCTGGTAGTCGTCCAGGCCACATTCCTGCGGCAAGTGGGTCCCGGACCCGTCGTGGAGCGCGACCGGCAAACAGATCCGTTTCGCGGGCGGCTCGGGCCAGATGGACTCCGAGGGCCTGACGGTCGGCGGCAACGGTCACATCTACGTGACGTCCGAGCGTGACAACGCCGACAACACGGTTCCCAAGGACACGATCATGGAGTTCGACCCGGCCGCGACCGGATCGACCCTGACGCCGGTCCACCAGTGGGACATGACGTCGCAGTTCCCCCAGCTCGACACCGGCAGCAAGGACGACGCCAATCTGGGCTTCGAGGGCGTCGGTTACGTGCCTGACAG
>NZ_JAINRC010000020.1 GCF_020400655.1 Streptomyces spinosus | reverse complement strand
CGCCACCGCTCCCCCCTTGTCGTCCCGGGCCGAGGCCCGCAGCGAGACGGAGGACGCGCCGCGGGGCCCGCGCCGGGGCCCGCGCCAGGAGGTGTCCCGGCCGGTGCTCAGGGGGACCGTCCGCCAGGTCGTGCCGTCGTCGTACGACACCTCCAGCCGGCCGCCGCCGAGCCTGCCGGTGCCCGGGGCGTGCGCCACGTACGCGGCGCCGATCCCGACCGGTACCCGCTGCCCGCCGCGCACGGCACCGGCGAGGCCGGTGTCGAGGTCGTAGGAGAGGTTGATCAGCGGCAGGTACGTCCAGTGGTCCTCGGGGGTGGCCGCCGAGCGGAAGGTCCACTCGGTGTGGCCCCGGGTGCCGAGCGGCCACCGGGCGGCGTCGAGGGCGGTGTCGGTGACGACCTGGTAGGTGTGCTCGTCGGCGGGCGCGTCCCAGACGTAGGCGGCGGAGCCGGTGTTCCGGTCGGCCAGGGTGCCGTCGAGCCGGACGGAGGTGGTCTGGCGCATCCCGCTGTCCTCGCTCCACACGTCGCCGAAGCCGGTGTGGTCGGGTCCGCCGTCGCCCCAGCCGGGCACGTTCACCTGGATCCGGTTCCCGGCCCGCTGCTGGCCCCAGCCGAGTCCGGTGCCCAGCCAGGGGTGCCACACCGGCCGGAACCAGTGCAGCTCCGGCCGGGTCCCGCCGTCGTAGCGGACGAGCCCGCCGCGCTCCTCCAGCGCGCCGTCGCCGGCGGTGACGGACTCGTGCCACAGCTGGCCGGGGCCGGTGGAGACGTAGTCGGTGCGCTCGGCGGGCAGGGCGACGCGCTCCCGGAAGCCGAGGCCGACCGGGAAGGTGCCGGTGATCGAGTAGCGGAACTCGTCGCCGCTCCGCGGCCCCGCGGCGTGGAAGGTGACGTGCACGGCGGCCAGTCGCCGGGCGCCGGGCGCGTACGTGAGGTCCCGGTCGGGGACGGCTCCGCGGTGGCCCTCGGAGAGGTCGTACACGTACGGCGAGTCGGTGGTGCCGGTCATGTCCGCCCGGCCCGCCGCCCTGAGGCGCGCCGCGTCCGCCTGGTCGACGGTGGCGATCAGCAGGGGCCGGTCGGCGTTGTCGTCGGTACCCCACCAGGCCATCAGCCGGCCGGGCACGTCGTCCGTGACGAACAGGGCCCGGGCACCCGCGTCCTGCGCGGCCCGCGCGAGCGCGGCCGGGTCGGCGCCGGGGGCGAGGCGGGCGAGGACGGCCTTGCCGGACACCCCGGTGACGGGCCCGTCGCCGACGTCCACCAGCGGGAGCCGGGTGCGGCCCGCGGTGAGGGTGCCGCCCGGCTGGACGGTGGCCTCGCCGACGCCCTCGACCTCCAGCCGCGGCTTGGCCAGCCGCCACACGGTCCGGTACTCGAAGGTGCCCTGCGTGACCCGTGGAGTGGGCGCGGCGAAGACGCTGTCGTAGGTGAGGGGCACCTGGACCGCGCCGAACAGGTCGGCGCCGTTCGCGTTCCGGTCGTACTCCATGACGAGCTGGCGGGTCTCGGTGCGCCGGTCCACGTCCGCGCGGACCTCGCGCAGGGTGCGGCCGTCCAGGGTGATGTCGCGGTCCCGGTCGAGGGTGATCTCGGGGGCGGTGAGGAAACCGAGGCCGAGGGAGTCGGGGCCGTGGCTGCCGGGCACGTCGAGGAAGGTGGCGAGGGAATAGGTGCCGGGTTCGAGACGCAGCCGGAGCGTGCCCGAGTCGCCGACGCGGGCGGGTTCGGCGTCCGCGCCCTCGGCGAGCCGCCGCACGGTGAGGTCGGCGGCGGCGGGCGCGCCCGACCGGTCCTTGACGTGGACGGTGAGCGTGTACCGCTCCTCCTCCTTGACCAGTCCGAACACGGTGTGCGCGACCGGGTCGCCGGCCGGGTCGGTGGCCACGATCTGCCCGCTGGTGGCGCCTGTCGGAGCCTTGGCGGCGTGGCCGGTGACGGTGGTGGAGGCCGTGCCGTGGGCGGGCACGGTGAGACGGTCGTCGGCGAGGCGGGCGACGCCGTCCGGGGCGCCCCGCACCGACAGCCGCAACTCGGCCGGCGAGCCGGAGGAGTTGGTGTAGGTGACGGTCCGGGTGACCGGTTCGTCCGCCGCGTACGGCCAGCGGTGGAAGCCGAGGTCGGCGCTGCCGGTGGCGGTCACCGTCGCGCGCACCGCGTCCGGCACGCTCACCCGGCCCGCGCCCAGGGTGTAGGCGGGGGCGTCGAGCTGTGCGGAGCTGGACATCAGCGCGTCCTTCAGCCGCGCGCCGGTCCAGTCCGGATGCCGCTCGGCGAGCAGTGCCGCGGCCCCCGCGACCTGGGGGGTGGCCATGGAGGTACCGCTCATGGAGGTGTAGGGGCCGGTGCCGCCGGTGAGCCCCGAGCGGGCGGCGAGGATGTCCACGCCGGGGGCGGCGAGGTCGGGTTTGAGGGCGTTGTCGCCGTACCGGGGTCCGGCGGAGCTGAACCAGGCGGCCTGGTCGGCGGAGTCGACGGCGCCGACGGTGAGGGCGGCGTCGGCGGCGCCCGGTGAGCCGATGGAGGAGGGGGCGCCGGTGTTGCCGGCGGCGACGACGAACAGCGCGCCGGTCTCCTGCGAGAGGGTGTCCACCGCCTGTGCCATGGGGTCGGTGCCGTCGCTCGCCTCCGTGGAGCCCAGGCTCATGGAGACGATCCGGGCGTGCACGTCCCGTGCCGCCCACTCCATCCCGGCGATGATCTGGGACTCGCTGCCCGAGCCCTGGTCACCGAGCACCTTGCCGACGGCGAGGGTCGCGCCCGGCGCCACCCCCTTCTCCTTGCCGTCGGAGGCGGCGCCGCTGCCGCCGACGGTGGAGGTGACGTGGGTGCCGTGGCCGTTGCGGTCGGCGACGTCCTGGCCCTCGACGAAGCTCTTGGCGGCGCTCACCCGGTCCACGAGGTCGGGATGGCCGAGGTCGGCGCCGGTGTCCAGGACGGCGACGGTGACGCCCTTGCCGGTCAGCCCCGCGTCCCAGGCCGCCGCCGTGCCGATCTGGGCGTTGCTCTCGGCGAGTTCGGCCTTCACCCGCCCGTCGAGCCACACCTTGTCGATGCCGGGCGTCCGGGTGAACGACCGCCAGAAGGCGCGCCCTCTGCCGGCCTCCACGGCGGCGCCGCGCAGGCTGGGCAGCGCACGGGTCCGCTCGGCACCGGCCGGGGTCGCCGCCCGCGCGTTCCTGCCGTAGGCGACGATCAGCGGCAGGGTGCCGGCCTGGGCGTCGGTGAGCCCCTGCCGGATCAGCCCGCTGACGTCGAACAGCCGCCGGTCCAGGGTGCCGGCCCGCAGATACGGCAGTGCCTCGTCCGGGACGACGGTGAGGCGGCCGTCGACGCGTTGTGTGCGTACGGCGCCGGTGGCGCCCACGGGCCGTTGTACGGTGACGGTCTGTCTGCCGTGCCCGAGGTCGGTGACGGCCACCTTGTCGCCGGTGACGAGGGTGACGGTGGTGGTGCCGCTCGCGCCGGGGCCCTGGGGACGCGGTGCCGCGACCGCCGGGCCGGCCGGGAGCAGGGCGCTCACCAGCCCCGCGGCGAGCAGGGCGGCCCCGCGTCTGACTGATCCTGTGCTCATCCACGCCTCTTCTCGTGTGCGCCGAGTGCGTCGCGTGCTGGAACGAGTGTGATGTGCCGCTTGTCGTACGGGAGTTGGCCGGCGCTGACGGAAAGACGCCGTGGCGGGTTCTCGCCCGCCCCGGAACACGGCCCGCTCCTCGGTGCCGTATGTGTGACTCCCGCCGCACCGTCCGTAACATGGGGTGGTCACTGGTCGGGTACGACGGGGGAGCGAGCGTCACCGTGGACGAATTGGTGGAGTTCAGGACCGAGGACGGCGCGCTCGTCGTGGTGGAGGGCGCCGCGGGCACCCGGTCGGGAGCCCGCCTCGTCTCGCGCGGCGACGGACCGGCGCAGGCCGCGCGCACCTTCGAGGGAGCGCTCGACGGCGTACGGGCGGCCGCCGCGTCCGCGCTGCGGGTCTTCCGGGACGGCAGCCTGTGCCCGGACGCGGTGGAGATCGAGTTCGGTGTGCGGCTGTCCGCCGAGGCCGGTGCCGTCATCGCGAAGGGGTCGGCGGAGGGCCATCTCGTCGTCAAGCTCAGCTGGTCCCCCGGGCAGGTGCCGGACCAGGCCGCCGTGGTGCAGCACCCGCCCGCGCGGGCCGCGTCCGCGCAGCACGCCTCACCGCCGGCCCTGCCCGGCCAGGCCACGCCCGACCGGACCGTGCCCGGCCCGGAGTCCGCCGACCGGTGATGCGTGCCGCTGCCTGGCAGGCCCGGATCGCCTGCGGCGACGCGGTCGGGGCGGGATTCCTGGTCACCGGCCGCCGGCTGCTCACCTGCGCCCACGTCGTGGGCCGGAGCGAGGCGGCGGCGGTGACCGTCACCTTCCCGCACGCCAGGGAGCTGGGCGTGCTGTCCGCCTCGGTCGTCGCCCACGGCGGCTGGGCGGGCGAGGTCACCGACCCCGGCGATGTCGCCGTGCTCGAACTGGACCGTGACGTCCCGCTCGCCCCGGCCGGTTTCGCCCCGCCCGACGCCGCGTACACCGAGCCGTACCCGCGGCTGGTCGCGTACGGCTTCCCCGAGGGCTACGACGAGGGCACGCTCGCCGAGTGCCAGGCCGTCTCCGGCCAGTTGATCGCCGGGGAGTGGCTGGAGCTGGTGGCGTGGCAGGGGCACGGGCAGCCGCTCGTGGACGGGTTCAGCGGGGCGGCGGCGACGCTCCCGGACGGCCGGGTGGCCGGGATGGTCACCGCGGCCGTGGGGTCGTCGCCGGACGTGCGCAAGGGCCGGATGCTGCCACCGGACGTGCTGGCCCGGTACTGGCCCGAGCTGGGCGAACTGGTGCCCGCGCCCGGCTCGGACGACGCCCGCAGGCGGCTGTACGCCCTGCTGCGCCGGGCCGGGGCCGCCGCGGGCCGGGTGGGCGACCCGAACCGGCTGTACGTGGACGCGGTGGGCGCCTTCGGGCCCCCGCTGCCCCCGGGCGGTTTCCCCTCGCTGTGGGCCGCCGCCGCCTACGTGCAGTGGGAGGTCCCCGATCCGCGGGCGGTGGACAGGTTCGCCGGCCGGCTGCTGGAACTGCTGGAGGCCAAGGCGGCGTTACCGACCCCGGCGGCCCCGGACACCCGGGCCCCGGACACCCCGGCCCCGGACACGCGGGTCCCGGCCGGCACGCCGGCGGCCCCCGCCTGGTCCCCGGTCGTCGTGGAGATCGACCACAGCGGTGCCGGTCCCGACCAGGTGACGGTGGAGGTGTCCGCCTACCGCGACGGGCGGCGTCGGCCGGTGGGCGCCCGCAGGCTGCCGCGCACCGGGGTGCGGGCCTACGTCCAGAGCCGCATCGACGAAGCCGTCGCCCACCTCGCCCCCGACGCGGACGAGCTGGTGACGTTCGTCCTGCCGCGCGAGTGGCTCAACGAGGCGGTGGCGCACTGGGAGTGCGGCACGGACGACAGCACACCGCTCGGCTGCGCCTACCCCCTCGTGGTGACCGACCGGGCGCGCCACCACAGCGGCCGGCTGCGCCACCAGCTGCGCAAGAAGTGGCAGAAGCTGGACTCCGGCGGCGGGGTCGAGGTGCACCGGGTCGAGTGCGGCACCCGGGAGCGGCCGCCCAGCCTGCGCAAACGGCTCTGGGACGGCGACGCCGGGGTGGCGGGTTACGCGGCCCCGCCCGCCGCGGCACGGCAGCACTTCGAGGTCGGTCTCACCGTGCCCGTCCCGATCCTGCTGTGGCCGCGCACCGGTTCCCCCTGCGCCGCGCACGAGGACCCGCCCGGCCCGCGCACCGGGCCCGCCGCTCCCCCCGGTCCCGGCACCGCCCCCGCCGATCCACCCCGCGCGGACACCGCCCCCGCTGGTCCGCCCTGCCCCGGCACCGCCTTCCTCGACCGGCTCGCCGCCTCGGTCGCCGGTGTGCCGCCCGCCGAACTCCCGCGCCACGTCCTGTCGTTGCGGCTGACCGCGGACGCCGCCGACGAGCCGGAGCTGCACTGGGCGAGAGACCTCCAGCTGCTCTGGGACGACCCGCGCTGCTTCCCCGGGACCACCGCGAGCCTGCACTCGCCCGTCGCCTGACCCACCGCCCGGCCGAACCGCCCCCACGGAGAAGAAGAGCCCATGCCCCTGTGGCCCGTCTACACCGGTACGAACGCGCCGCACGACGGCATCACCGAGCTGCCCCCGCCGCCGCCCTGGCGGGACTTCGACGGCGGGCCGGCGCTCCCGGCACCGGACGCGTCCGCCGACGCCTCCGCCGTCTCCCCCGACCGCACCCACCGCGCCGAGACGTACCAGGCCACCGCGGAGACGGTCCAACTGGTCAACGCGGCCCTGTACCTGCGCCGCCCGCTGCTGGTCACCGGCCCGCCCGGCACCGGCAAGTCCTCGCTCGTGTACGCGGTCGCCCGTGAGCTGCGGCTCGGCCCGGTGCTGCGCTGGAACATCACCAGCCGCAGCACGCTCCACGACGGCCTCTACCAGTACGACCCGCTCTCGCGGCTGTACGCGGCCCGGCAGGGCGGGGCCGGGGACGCGGACGACCGGTCGGGCGTCGAGCACCATCTGCGCCTGGGCCCGCTCGGTACCGCCCTCCTGCCGTACGCCCGGCCCCGCGCGCTGCTCATCGACGAGATCGACAAGAGCGACCTCGACCTGCCCAACGACCTGCTGAACGTGCTGGAGGAGGGCCAGTACGAGATCCCCGAGCTGGTGCGTGCCGCGCGGCACGCGCCGGACGGCGTCGCCGAGGTGCTGGCCGACGGCACCGACGAGCGGGTCCCGGTGGCCCGCGGGCGGGTCCGCTGCCGGGCCTTCCCCTTCGTCGTCCTCACCAGCAACGGCGAGCGCGAGTTCCCGCCCGCCTTCCTGCGCCGCTGCGTCACCCTGCACCTGCGGCAGCCCGACGACCGGCAGCTCGCCGGGATCGTCCGCGCCCACCTGGGCGAACCCGACGCCCACGCGCGCACCCTGATCGACCGGTTCCTGTCCCGCGCGGGCACCGGCGACCTGGCCACGGACCAGCTCCTCAACGCGATCTACCTGGCCCGCTCCGCCGACCTGGACGCCGATTCCCTCGACCGGCTGGCCGAACAGCTGATGCCGTACCTGGGGCAGACCGCGCCGTCCGACGTCTTCTGAGACCCCTGACGGCTCCTGATGGCTTCCGAATCCTCCCGGGCCGCTGAACGCCCCGGCTCCGCGGACCCCTTCGTCCGCCTGGCCGACATCCTGGCCGAGGCGTCCCACGGGGTGCGCCCGACCCCGCGGGAACTGGCCGAACTGCTCTGGCTGGCCCGGCACATGACGCCCGGCGCCGGCGACGACGCTCCCGCCGGCCCCGCCGCACCGGCCGCCGCCGGGCCCGGGACCCCGGACCGGGAAGCCCCGGCCTCGGCTCCGCCCCCTCCGCCGGGCGAGCCGGTGCGGGAGCCGGAGCCCGCCGCCCAGCCGCCCTCCCGCGTCCCCCTGTACCTGCCCGCCCGCCGTCCCGCCCCGGCCGCGAAGCGGTCCCACACCCCGCTCCTGGCCCCCGCGCCCCCGATGCTGCGCCACCCGCTCGCGCTGCAACGCGCGCTGCGCCCCCTGGGACGCCGGGTGGAGGCGCCCGTGGGCCTGGAACTGGACGAGCCGGCCACCGCCGACCGCATCGCCCGCCTCGGCGCCGACCCCGCCTGGTGGCTGCCGGTGCTGCGGCCCGCGCGGGAACGCTGGCTGCGCCTGAACCTGGTCCACGACACCGGCCCCACCATGCCGGTCTGGCGGCCCCTGGTCCGCGAACTGCACACGGTCCTCGCCCAGTCCGGCGCCTTCCGCACGGTCGCCCTGCACCGCGCCGCCGCCGACGGCACCGTGCACGGCCCGCACGCCCCCGCCGACGGCCGTACCGTCACCCTCCTGATCAGCGACTGCACGGGCCCGCAGTGGCGGGAGGGCCCCGCCGGCACCCGCTGGTTCGCCACCCTGCGCCGCTGGGCGCGACGGATGCCCCTTGCCGTCGTCCAACCGCTCCCGGAACACCTGTGGCGGGACACCGCCCTGCCCACCGTCCCGGGCACCCTGTCGGCCCCGCACCCCGCCGCCCCCACGGCGACGCTCGCGTTCACCCCGTACGAGCCGCCCGAGTCCGCCGTGTCCGGCGGCACGGTCCCGCTCCCCGTACTGGAGCCGGAGCCGCGGTGGCTCGCGCACTGGGCCGGGCTGCTCGCGGCCCCGGGCGGCGGGGGGTTCCCGGGCGCCGCCGCCCGGCTGGGGCGCCCCCTGCCGGCGGACGCCGCAGACCGTACGGACGTCGGGCTGCTGTCCGCCGAGGAACTGGTCCTGCGGTTCCGGGCGACCGCCTCCCCGGAGGCGGTCCGGCTGGCCGGCCATCTCGCGGTGGGCCGCCCCGACCTGCCGGTGATGCGCCTGGTCCAGGCCGCCGTCGAACCCGATCCGCGCCCCCGGCACCTGGCCGAGGTGATCGTCAGCGGGATGCTCACCACCGCCCCGGACGGCCCGCCCGGCTCCTATGCCTTCCGGGACGGCGTACGCGAGCTGCTGCTGCTCGGCCTGCCCCGCACCGAACGCCACCGCACCACCGGACTCCTGCGGAGCGTGGGCGAGTTCATCGACCGCAGGGCGGGCCGGGCACCGGGCGAGTTCCGGGCGTCGGTCCCGGCCGCGCGGGACGCGGGGACGGCCGCGGAGGGCGATCCGTTCGCCACGGTCAGCGAGGACAGCGTCCGGCGGCTGACCGCGGACGGCGCCGGGGAGCTGTTCGCGGGACGGTACCGGCTGCTGCGGCGGGCCGAGGACACGGACGGCACGGGCTGGCTCGCGCGGGACACCCGGGACGGTGACTCCCTCGTCGTGCTGCGCCGGTATCCGCCGGGCCCCTCCCCCGCCGCCTTCCTGGACCTCGGCCGGCGCCTCGGCGAGGTGCGCCACCCCGGGATCGCACGGGTGCGGGACCACGGCGTCGCCGACGGATCCCCGTACCTGGTCCGGGAGTCCGTCGCCGGCCCGACCCTGCGCCGGCGCCTGCGGGACGCCCCGGACGGCCTGCCCGCCGAGGAGGTCCGCGCACTGCTGCCGCCGCTGGCCGAGGCGGTCCTCGCCCTGCACGCGCAGGACGGGCCGCGCGGCGAGCTGACCACGCGCTCCGTCGTGCTCGCCGCCGGCGGGCCGGTGCTGACCTGCCTGGACTCCGCGCCACTGGTCCACGGGGACCGGGAGGAGGCGCTCCGGGCGCTCGGGGGCATCGCGCGCGCCCTGTACCCCGGCGCCTCCGACGTGCTCGGGACGGAGCTGGCCCCGGCCGTCGCCGCGCTGCTCTCCGGCGGCCCGGAGGAACAGCGGCGCGGTGCCGAGCGGCTGCTGCGGCTGGGGCGGGGGCCGCGGAGCGAGCCGGCCGCGGCGGCCGCCGGCCGGGCCGAGATCCACTTCACCGCCGACGGCCTCACCGGCCGCCCGGAGGCCCGCGTCACGCTCGAAGCCACCGTGCACGAGATCCTCGCGCGCGGCTCCCTCGGCCCCCGGCGCTACGAGGCGGAGGTCCGCCCGGACGGCTACCTGGTGCGCACCGCGCCCGGCGCCTATCTCCTGCCGGTCCTCGTCGCCGTGCTGCGCGAACTCCCCCAGGCGCTCGCCCGGCTGAGCGACCCGCCGCGGCTGCGGGTGACGTTCGGCCGGCCGCCCGTCCGGCCGCCGGAGGAAGCCGCGGACGTGGTGGTCGTCGTACCGCCCGCCCTCTACGACGACTTCGCCGCCAGCTCCGTCGCCCGGCGCTCGCAGCGGTTCCGGCCGCTGTTCCGCGACAGCGCCCCGGACAGCCCGCCGGCCGCCTGGTACTGCCCGCTCGGGCCGGGGTCCGCCGAGCCCGGGGAGCGGGATCTGGTGCGGGGCCCGTTCATCACGGCCGACCTGCGCGAGCTGGGCGTGCCCGCACCGGGGCGCACGGCCGTCGTCCACACCCGCCCCGGCGGCCCGCTGGCGCTGCTCGACCCGATCCGCCCCTACGGCACGCGTCCGCCCCGCCCGGAGACGTACTACACGGTCGACCTCACCCCGCACGAGACGCGGGAGATCGTGTCCCTGCCGAGTTCCGGCAAGGGCGCGTTCACCGCCGCGGTGAAACTGTCCTGGCGGGTCGACGATCCGGTGGCGTTCGTCCGCGCCGAGGTCACCGGTGTCTCCGGAGTCCTGCTGGAGCACCTGCGCGGCGCGGCGGCCCCCGTCACGGGCCGCTATCCGCCGCGCCGGGCGGGCGCGGCCCAGCGGGCGGTGAACGCCGCGGTGGACGACTGGCCGGTACCGGGACTGGCGGTGTCGTACGCCGTGCAGCTGGTCCCCGAGTGGGCGCCCGCGCCGGCGGCGGAGCCACCGGTCCCGTCCCGGCGGCGGCTGGCGGCGCTGCTGTCGGGCGCCGAGACGGTGCTGGTCGGCTTCGACGGGCCCCTCGCCCGGCTGTTCCCGGGGCAGACGGCCCGGGAGGCCGTCCTCGACCTGCTGTCCGTCGTCGCCGACCACCGCGATCCGCCGGACGCGCTCAGCGGCCGGCCGCTGCCGGTCGCGGGCGCCCTGGGCCGGGAGGCGTTCGCGCACCCGCTGGACCTGCTGCGCGCCTTCGCCCACGACGGGCTCGGCCCGCTGCTGCGGGCGCGGCTCGACGAGCTGGAGCTGCGGGCCGTGCCGGACGCGCCCACGACCCACCGCTCCCTCGCGCTCGTCCGTGCCCTGCACCGGTCCGGCCGCCGGGTCTGCGTGGTGACGGACGTGTCCACCCAGGCCGTCCACCGCTGTCTGGAGCCCCACCGGCTGCCCCTCGCGGGCGTCCACGGCCGCCGCGCCGACCTCAGCCTGCTCACGCCGCACCCCGACTGTCTGCTGCGCGCCCTGGACGCCGTCGGCACGCCGGCCCGCTCGTGTGTGCTGATCAGCTCCTCGGTCGCCGAACTCACCGCCGCCCAGCAGCTGGGCCTCCGCTTCGTCGGCTACGCGCCCACCGCCGCCGGCCGGCGCCTGCTGCGCGAGGGCGGCAGCGAGGTCACGGTCTCCTCCCTCGAACCGCTGGAGGAGGCCCTGCGCGCCCGCTGACACGCCGACACCCCGTGGCGGCCGGGAAATACGCCCGTTCGGCGGCACCCCGCCCGGCGGCCCAGGAAAGGCGCCCGCTCCCGGGCCAGCGCAGGATTCCAGTGAGCCCGCCGGACAGGCGGGAACCTCAAGGCCCGCGCACTCGGGAGGATCCGCCGTGACCGTCGACCTGGAGCGGCTGCGCCGCTGTCACTTCGCCGTCGACCTGGGGGCGGCCCGCACCCGGGTGTATGTGAAGGGCCCCGGTCTGGTCGTGGACCAGCCCTCGGTCGCCGCCGTGAACACCCGTACCGGCGCGCTGATAGCCGTGGGCGAGTTCGCGGAGAGGATGACGGGGCGCACCCCGGACTACATCAGGGTCGTACGGCCCATCGCCGGTGGCACGGTGGTGGACATCGAGATGGCCCAGCGGATGCTGCGGCACCTGCTCGGCGACAAGATGCGCCGGGCGCTGCGCCGCAGGCCCCGGCTGCGGGCGGCGGCCTGCGCCCCCTACGACGCCGATCCGCTGGCCCGGCGCGCCACGACGGAGACGCTGGTCGGGCTGGGGGCCAGGCGGGTGGAGCTGGTCGACACGCTGATCGCCGCCGCGGTGGGGTGCGGGCTGCCGGTGGAGCGGCCCGAGGCCACCATGGTGATGGTGTGCGGGGCGGCGGCGACCCAGGTCGCGGTGCTCTCGCTGGGCTCCATCGTCACCGCCGAGCGGATCCCGGTGGGCGGCGAGGCCGTGGACCACGCGATCGTGCAGCACCTGCGGCACGCGCACGCGCTGATGCTGCCCAGCCAGGCGGTGCGGCCGCTGCAACTGGCCCTGTCGGGCAACGGGCTGACCCCGCACGGTCCGGCGTCGACCGAGATCCACGGCCGGGACGTGGCGACGGGGCTGGCGCGCAGTGTGCGGGTGGACACCGCAGCCGTGCGCAACGCGATCCAGACGCCGCTGACGGCCGTCCTGGACGCCATCGGCAAGGTGCTGCGCGAGTGCCCGCCGGACCTGGTGGCCGACCTCGCCGACCGCGGGATCGTGATGGTCGGCGGTTCGGCGCTGCTGCCCGGCTTCGACCAGATGCTGCGGCGGGCCACCGGGATGCCGGTGCACATCGCCGAGCGGCCCGACGTGTGCGCGGCGCAGGGCCTGGGCGCCATGCTGGAGGGCCGGATCGAACCGCTGGTCCTGGACCCGCTCGCCACCTGAGCCCGTCCGGGGCGTGCCGTCAGCGGGGCAGGTAGGCGCGGATCGTCGTGCCCTGCGGGCCGGTGTGCGTACGGACCAGGTCCGCCACCAGATTGACCAGCAGCAGTCCGCGTCCGCCCCGCTGGTCGCGGGTGGCGGGGCGGCGGCCGGCCAGCGGGTCGGCGAGGCGGCCCTCGTCGCGGACCTCGCACAGCACGTACCCGTCCTCGGGCCACACGGTGAGGGTGCCGGTGCCGCCGCCGTGGACGACGCTGTTCGTGGTCAGCTCGGCGGTGATCAGCGCCAGGTTCTCCAGGCCCAGGCCGGTCAGGCCCAGCCGGGCGCCGTGGTCGGTGGCCAGGTGCCGTACGGCGGACAGGGAGTCCTCGTCGAAGGAGAGGCGCAGCACACCGGGGCCGGCGCCGGGGGCGGACGGGAGCGGCTCGTTGTAACGGGAGACCACGGTGTCGGGGTCGTAGGCCGCGCTGGGCCGTTCGGTGCCGGAGCCTTCCGCGATGACGACCGGGTGGGTGGCGTGCGCGTCGGCGAGCGCCCGCTCGTCCAGGCGGGCGGTGTCGTAGGGGCACAGGATGGTGACCGCGCGGCCCTGGAACGCGGCGTTGATGAGCGCCTCGTGCTGGGCGCAGGCCGGGTACTCGGCGGGGCTGCGGTCCGCCCAGACCGGCTCGCCGATGATGTGGACCCGGCGGCCGGGCTGCTGGGCGTCGGCGAAGGCGCGCAGCACACCGGGGATGATCCGGCCGGGGTTGCGTCCCGCCTCACGCATGTCGAGGAAGCGCACGGTGGCGCCGTCGGCGCCCAGCTCGTCCTTGATCAGCCGCAGGTTCTCGCCGGGGACGGCGACCGCGACCGGCTCGCCGGCCGTCAGCGCGGCCCGGACGAACGGCACGGTGCCGGCGAGGTACTCGCGCGCGCCGGCGTAGAAGAAGGCGGGATGCACGAACGGGTCCACGGGCTCGGTCGTGGTCGTCATGACGCCCGCACCTCGATCCCCGGCAGACCGGGCCACAGCAGGTCCAGTATCCGTGGCAGGGCGTGCGGGGGCCGGTCCAGCACCAGACGCCGGTGCCCGCCGAGGCCGCCGGCGGCGGCCGCCAGCGCGCCGGCGCCCGCGACGTCTACGAAGGTCAGCGCGGAAAGCTCCAAGTAGTACACGTCCTCGCCCTCGCGAACGGCCCGCTCCAGCGCGCGCTCCCAGATGCCGCGCGTGCGCAGGCTCACCTCCCCCGCCGCCCGGAATCCGCTCCGCCCGGCCAACGGGGACACGTCGAGCCGCGGCGCCGCGGGCTTCGGCCCCGGCACGACGGCCGGCCGGGGCCGCGCCGGTTCAGCTGCGTTCACGCCGTCTCCCAGCCGCACGGTTCCATGAGTGCCCAGTATGCGCCTCGGCTCCCCTGGACGGGGTGCGCGTCCGCGCGGGGCGGGCGGGCGAGGCGCCGCGCGGCCTTCGAGACCGGGGGGACGGGCCGGCGGTCAGTACGGCAGGATGCGTCCCGAGGGCGTCCTGCGGTCGATCTCCTGCCCGCGCGGCGCGGCGGGCCGCCGGCTGACACGTACCCGGATCCGACGGTCCATGAGGCCCTCCTGCTGCCGACACCGTCCGGCTGCGCGCCGGTAGGAGGTCCGTGCCCAGGACACGACCGCTTCAAGCCTGGACCGGCTCAAGTCTTCTCGCCGGCGCGGTGGTTGACGGGGGCCGGCCCAGGTTCTCCGCTCTGCGCCGAGGGCGGGGCCCGGCGGGCTGACGCGGTGCGTTGACGCCCCGTCAGCTCAGCAGTACTTGTCCTCGGCCCGCGTGTACCCGTCCGAGTAGCCGTCGGTGTAACCACGGGTGTAAGAGCCGTTGTTCCTGGCGAAGTTGTTGCTCCCACCGCTCTTCTCGCAGTCGTCCTTGGCGTCGGACCACCCGGCACGGAACCCGGCCTTGTAACCCTGCCGGTAGCTGTTGTCGCGCTGGAGCGTGGTGGTGGCGCCGGCGTGCGTTCCGCTCGGCGACGCCGCCGACGCCTGCTGGATGCCGACGGGGCTCAGGGCGAGAGTGGCGGCGATGAGGGTGGTGCCCAGGACGGCGGATCGCTTGCAGTGGCTGGCACGCATGATCTGCCCCCTTTGACGTATAGGTTACTTTCTGTCACTTTCCACCCTAATCACCCTGGTCACTCTCGCAACCGGCCGCACTCCGGCCACACGGGAACCCCCTTCTCATGGGGAGAGACGTTCCGCGGCCCTGTCCGCGTATGTGACGACGACCCCGCAGCACCCGCCCGATGCGCCATGCTTGGAGGCCGTACGGCACAGCGCCTCTCGCCCTGCCTGTCGGCGAAGCGCGGCATCCCCCTCGACGAGGTGCACTGATCAGTGAAGTCCGGTAAGTCGACCCTCGCGGCATGGCTCCACCACCTCGACGCCGAAGCGTTGGAGCAGGTGCTCACGGCACGGCCGGATGCCGTGTCCCCGCCGGAGCCCCGGTCTGTGAGCGAACTGGCCGAACGCCTGCAACGCCCGGGCTCGGTCGCGCTCGCGCTGCCCCGGCTCACGCTGCCCGCCCTCCAGACGACCGAAGCGCTGGCGGCACTGGGCGCGCCGGCCTCTCGGGACGCCCTGGCGAGCCTGTTGGACGCTACGGAGGACGAGGCCGCACGCGGTCTGGAAGCGGCGCTCCGGACACTGTCCACGTATGCGCTGGTCTGGCCGGACAGCGAGGGAACGCTGCGCATGGCCACGCCCTTGCGGCAGGCCTGGGACACGCCGCTCGGACTCGACCAGCCGCTGGCAACGCTGTTGAAGGACACGACCTCAGAGGAGTTGCGCCGCACGCTCATGGCTCTGGGCGTGCGGCCTCCCGGCACCAAACCGCAGCGCCTGGCGACGCTCGTGGAGCACCACAGCGACCCGGCACGCCTCGCCGCCGTGCTCGCTCAGGCACCGGGTGAGACCCGGAGACTGCTGGGGCGCAAGGCGGACCCCGCACACCGCCCGCGGGCGTTCGTCCCCTCCGGAGGGTGGTCGGCTCCCGAACCGGGCGCTCACTGGGCGCTGGAGCGGGGATTGCTGGTCCAGCCGCGATACGGCCATGGCCCTGTACGGATGCCCGCGGAGGTGGCGCTCGCCCTGCGCGGGCCGGACTGGCACGCTCCGTTCGACCCCACGCCGCCCGTCACACCCCTGGTACCCGTCTCCCCGGCGGAGATTGACAGTGAGGCGTCCGCCGCGGCCTCGGCCTTCGCCGTCCACGCCGCCTCGGTCCTGTCGGTGTGCGCGACGACTCCGCCCGCCCGGCTGAAGTCGGGCGGCGTCGGGTCCCGCGAACTGGCCAGAATCGGCAAGGCGGCACGCTGCGAGGAGCCCGTCGTACGCCTCACTCTCGAGACGGCGCACGCAGCCGGTCTCGTGGCCCGTGACGGTGACCGGGTCGCGACGACGGACGCCTACGACACCTGGGCGGAGTCGGAGCCCGCAGAGCGACTTCCGGTGTTGCTGCACGCCTGGTGGACACTTGGGCTCACCCCCTCACAGGCCCGGGACGACGACAACAAGGTGCTGCCCGCCCTGGCCGGGACCCCGTCGTGCACCGGCTGTCTCCAGGCCCGGAAGGGGCTGCTCGCCGCCGCTTCCCGTCTCCCGGCCGGGCAAGGTGCGAAGAACGCGGCCGAACTGGGTCCTCTTGCCCACTGGTCACGGCCACTGGCCGAGGTGCTGCCACAGGACGCGACACCCTTCATCACCGTGATCCGGGAGGCGGAGCTGGTCGGTGTCCTCGCTCGCGGTGCACTGTCCCCGATCGGCGCCGCTCTGCTGGCCGACAGCGGCGAGGAACTGGCCGCCGCCTGCCACCGCCTGCTTCCCGCCGCCACCGCGACGGCCCGTCTCGGCAGCGACCTGACCGCCGTCGTCACCGGCACGCCCGCAGCGCGGCTGGTCACGCTGCTGGACTCGTGCGCCGACCGGGAGACCAGCGGCACGGCTTCGCTGTGGCGGTTCAGCCCGGCGAGCGTCCGCCGCGCCCTGGACGCCGGCCGCAGCCCGGAGTCCATCGAGGCCGACTTGGCTGCCGTCGCCGCGGGCCCGCTGCCCCAGCCGCTGTCCTACCTGATCACGGACACGGCACGCAGCCACGGCCGGATCCGCGTCGCCTCGGCCGCCTGCGTCATCCACGGCGAGGAACCCGCCCTCCTCACCGAGATCGCCGCCCACCGCAAACTCTCCGGACTGGGCCTGCGGCGCCTCGCCCCGACCGTCCTCCTCAGCCGCACCCCGCTGGAGAAAACCCTCGCCGCACTGCGGACCGAGGGATACGCGCCGGTCGCGGAGGCAGCCGACGGGACCGTGCGCGTCGAACGGCCCCGCAGCCACCGGGCGACCACGCCGGTACCGCCCCCGCGCAAAGCGGCCGGCGGGCCCGGCACCGGTTCCCGTACGACCGACGCCCCGGAGCGAGCCGAACTGACCACACTGGCCACCCGGCTCGTGGGCACCCCGCTCGCCCCTCCCGAGCCCGACCCGTACGACGGCGTTACCTTCGCCACCGACACCGAAGAGATCATCGCCGGGTACGCGACCCGCCTCCCCTCGTGCGATGTCCGTCAACTCGCCCACGCCGTCGACAGCGGGGCGGCGGTCGTCATCGAGTACGCCGCCGCCACGGGCAGCCGCACGATCCGCACCATCAGTGACCTCGACCTCGATCCCCCGTATCTGCGTGCCTGGTGCCATCTGCGCGATGCGGATCGGGTGTTCACCCTGTCGCGGATCCACGGGGTGATGCCCCCGGCGTAACGCCGGAGCGGCGGACCGGGGCGTTCTGTCACAGCGGTCGCCCGCGCGTTCACCAAGGGGCGCGACGCGCCCAGTGGCGGGCGGCCCTCCTGCCGAAAGGAGACGCTCGCGCACGAGAGGCGAGATGTGGTGGGGCGGGTGGGACTCGAACCCACGGCCGACGGATTATGAGTCCGCTGCTCTAACCGGCTGAGCTACCGCCCCATAGCGGCGTGTCGCGTACAAGTGTGCGCGCCGTCTGCCGCAGCATAGCCGCTCATACGATCTCCTGCCTCGGATGGTCGGCTTCCGCGCTGCTCATGACCGTGAGGACAGCGCCGCAGGCCGCGACGGTTCCCGGGGACATGAAAAAGGACCCCGGAGGGGTCCTCGTTCAGCGCTCCCCCGACTGGACTCGAACCAGTAACCTGCCGGTTAACAGCCGGCTGCTCTGCCAATTGAGCTACGGAGGACCGAAGCTCCCCCGACTGGACTCGAACCAGTAACCTGCCGGTTAACAGCCGGCTGCTCTGCCAATTGAGCTACGGAGGATCGCCTCGTTGCATCGAACGTACCTACCTGGGTATTCGCCAGGGGGCGGGCGCTCGCTGCGACACATACATTAGCGCAAGCAGGGGGGTGCTTCGCCAATCGGTATCCCCGGCGCCAGCGCGGTACCAGAAACCTACGCACGGGAAGGGTGGCAGCCATGCGCTACCGGCTCACGTTCCTCGCCGGACTGGCCCTCGGTTACGTACTCGGCACCAGGGCCGGTCGCGAGCGCTACGAGCAGCTGAAGAAGTCGGCCCGCCGGATCGCGCAGAACCCCGCGGTGCGCAACACCGCCGAGACGGCCGCCCAGCAGGGCCGCGTCTACGCGGGCAAGGCCCTGCACACGGTCAGCGACAAGGTCGGCGACCGGGTCCCGGAGTCGGTGGCCCACCCCGTGCGCTCGCTGCGTGACCGCAACGGCGACGGCAGGACCGAGGACGACTGGGGCACCAGCAACACGTAAGGGCCACTCCCGGGAATGCGGCAAAATTCTCCGCATGGGGATAGTCGCCGGCTTGGACAGCTCACCGGACTTCACACGCATCGTGGTCTGCGACACGGACACCGGTGCCGTACTACGGCAGGGGTACGCCCCGCACCCGGTCGAGGGCCGGCCCAGCGACATCGACCCGCAGGCCTGGCTGCTCTCACTCGGTGAGGCGGCCGGCGGCGGGCTGCTGGAGGGCGTGCAGGCCATCGGCGTGTCGGCCCAGCAGAACGCGGTGATCCCGCTCGACGCCCAGGGCAACACCGTGCGTCCCGCGATGGTCGGCGGCGACAAGCGCGCCCAGGTCGCGGCCGCCGACCTCGTGGACGCGCTCGGCGGCCGGGAGGCGTGGGCGCAGGCGGTCGGATCCGTCCCGCAGGCGGCCCAGCCCGTCACCAAACTGCGCTGGCTCGCGAAGAACGAACCCGAGAACGCGTTGCGCACGGCCGTCCTGCTCCAGGCCCACGACTGGCTGGTGTGGCAGCTGCTCGGGCGCCCCGTGCGGCGGACCACCGACCGCGGCGGGGCCTCCGGCACCGGCTACTGGTCGGCGGCCACCGGCGCCTACCGGCCCGACCTGGTCGAGCTGGCCCTCGGTCACCAGGCGGTGCTGCCGGAGGTGATCGGCCCGTCCGACGCGGCCGGTACGACCCCGGAGGGCCTGCTGATCTCCGCCGGCACCGGGGAGACCATGGCCGCCGCGTTCGGGCTCGGCATCGGGCTGGGTGACGCGGTCGTGTCCCTCGGGGCGTCCGGCTCCGTGATGGCCGTGCACCCGGAGGCGCTCACCGACCAGTCCGGGATGATCACCTCCCTCGCCGACGCCACCGGCATGCACCTGCCGGTCGTCACCACTCTCAACGCCGTACGCGCCCTGCGCGGCGCCGCGGAGCTGCTCGGTCTGCCGGACCTGGAGAGCCTGTCCGAGCTGGCGATGAAGTCCACGCCGGGCTCGCACGGCCTGGTGCTGCTGCCGTACCTGGAGGGTGAGCGGACGCCGAACCTGCCGCACACCGCGGGGACCCTCGCGGGACTGCGGCGCGAGTCGATGAAGCCGGAGCACCTGGCACGGGCCGCGTTCGAGGGCATGCTGTGCGGGCTGGCCGACGCGCTGGACGTGCTGCGCGGGCGGGGCGTGGACGTGCGCCGGATCTTCCTGCTCGGCCCGGCCGCCGAGCTGCCCGCCGTACAGGCCTCGGCGCCGTCGCTGTTCGGCGCGCAGGTCGTCGTACCGCAGCCCGCCGACTACACGGCGATCGGCGCGGCCCGGCAGGCGGCCTGGGCGCTCGGCGTGTCGCAGGGCACGCTCGACCCCCGCACCCCGCCGGCCTGGCAGGGCGCGGCGGCCCAGGTGCTGGAGCCCGGCGAGGAGCTGGCCGTGGGGCAGGCGGTGCGTCAGCAGTACACGGCCGTACGGGAGCAGACCCATCCGGGGGCCTTCCGCTCGTGAGGACCGGCGGCGGATTAAACAGTTGAGGTAACGCCGGTGGAGTGTCCGACGATAGGGGCCAAGGGCAACCGACCAGCCCCTGTCGCCGACTCCGAGAGACGTAGCGTGCTCATACGACTTCTGCGGACCTATCTCAGGCCCTACAAGAAACCCATCGCCCTGCTGGTGGTGCTGCAGTTCCTGCAGACCTGCGCCACCCTCTACCTGCCCACCCTGAACGCGGACATCATCGACAACGGTGTCGTGAAGGGTGACACCGGTTACATCCTGTCCTTCGGTGCCCTGATGATCGGCATCTCACTGGTGCAGGTGGTGTGCAACATCGGTGCCGTGTACCACGGCGCCCGGACCGCCTCCGCGCTCGGCAGGGACGTGCGCGGTGCCGTCTTCGACCGGGTCCAGTCGTTCTCCGCGCGTGAGGTGGGTCACTTCGGGGCGCCCTCGCTCATCACCCGTACGACGAACGACGTGCAGCAGGTCCAGATGCTGGTCCTGCTGACGTTCACCCTGATGGTGTCGGCACCCATCATGTGCGTGGGCGGCATCGTGCTGGCCCTCGGACTGGACGTGCCGCTGTCCGGGGTACTGGTCGCGGTGGTGCCGGTGCTCGGCGTCTCGGTGACGCTGATCGTGCGCCGGCTGCGCCCGCTGTTCCGCGCGATGCAGGTCCGGCTGGACACGGTGAACCGGGTGCTGCGCGAGCAGATCACCGGCAACCGGGTGATCCGCGCCTTCGTCCGGGACGAGTACGAGCAGGGCCGGTTCGGGAAGGCCAACGGCGAGCTGACCGACATGCAGCTGGCCACCGGCCGGCTGCTGGCCCTGATGTTCCCGATCGTCATGACGGTGGTGAACCTGTCGTCCATCGCGGTGGTCTGGTTCGGCGCCCACCGGATCGACAGCGGCGGGATGGCCATCGGTGACCTCACCGCGTTCCTCGCCTACCTGATGCAGATCGTCATGTCCGTGATGATGGCCACCTTCATGTTCATGATGGTGCCGCGCGCGGAGGTGTGCGCCGAGCGCATCCAGGACGTCCTCGGGACCGATTCGAGCGTCGTACCGCCGGCGGCCCCGGTCACCGAGCTGCGGGCGCACGGGCACCTGGAGATCCGGGGCGCGGGCTTCCGCTACCCGGGTGCCGAGGAGCCGGTGCTGAAGTCCATCGACCTGGTGGCCCGGCCGGGGCAGACGACCGCCGTGATCGGCTCCACCGGCAGCGGCAAGTCGACCCTGCTGGGTCTGGTCCCCCGGCTGTTCGACGCCACCGAGGGCGAGGTCCTGGTGGACGGCGTGGACGTCCGCGAGGTCGAGCAGCACCTGCTCGCCCGGACGGTCGGGCTCGTGCCGCAGAAGCCGTACCTGTTCGCGGGCACCGTCGCGACCAACCTGCGGTACGGCAACCCGGACGCCACCGACGAGGAACTGTGGCACGCGCTGGAGGTGGCGCAGGCCGCCGGCTTCGTGCGGAAGCTGGAGGGCGGCCTGGACGCGCCGATCGCCCAGGGAGGCACCAACGTCTCCGGTGGCCAGCGGCAGCGGCTCGCCATCGCCCGCACGCTGGTGCAGCGCCCGGAGATCTACCTCTTCGACGACTCCTTCTCCGCGCTGGACTACGCCACGGACGCGGCCCTGCGCGCCGCGCTCGCCCGGGAGACCGCCGAGGCGACCGTCGTGATCGTCGCCCAGCGGGTGGCGACCATCCGGGACGCGGACCGGATCATCGTGCTGGACGAGGGCCGGGTGGTCGGTTCCGGCCGGCACGCCGAGCTGATGGCATCCAACGAGACCTACCGGGAGATCGTGCTCTCCCAGCTGACGGAAGCGGAGGCCGCCTGATGGCCGGGCCCATGGGACGCATGATGGCCGGGGGCGGCCCCGACCAGCGCTCGATGGACTTCAAGGGGTCGGGCAAACGGCTCGTCGCCCGGTTCGGACCGGAACGCCTCACGATCTACGGCCTGCTGCTGTGCGTGGTCGTCAGCGTGAGCCTGAGCGTGATCGGCCCGAAGATCCTCGGCCGGGCCACCGACCTGGTGTTCGCGGGCATCGTGGGCCGGCGGTTCCCGGCCGGCGCCACCAAGGAGCAGGTGCTCGACTCCCTGCGCGAGCGCGGCCAGGGCCGCATCGCGGACGTGCTGGGGGGCACCGACTTCACGCCCGGCAAGGGCATCGACTTCGACGCGGTCGGGCACGTCCTGCTGCTCGCGCTCGGTGTGTTCCTGGTCGCCGGCCTGCTGATGGCGGTCGCGACGCGGCTGGTCAACCGGGCCGTGAACCGCACGATGTACCGGCTGCGCCAGGACGTGCAGGCGAAGCTGTCGCGGCTGCCGCTGTCGTACTTCGACAAGCGCCAGCGCGGTGAGGTGCTGTCCCGGGCGACCAACGACATCGACAACATCGGGCAGACGCTCCAGCAGTCGATGGGCCAGTTGATCAACTCGGTGCTGACCATCGTCGGCGTGCTCGTGGTGATGTTCTGGGTGTCCTGGCTGCTGGCGCTGGTCGCGCTGGTCACCGTGCCGCTGTCGTTCGTGGTCGCCACCCGGGTCGGCAAGCGGTCGCAGCCGCACTTCGTGCAGCAGTGGCGCTCCACCGGCCAGCTGAACGCGCACATCGAGGAGATGTACACCGGGCACACCCTGGTGAAGGTGTTCGGGCGGCAGGAGGAGTCGGCCCGTCAGTTCGCCGAGCAGAACGAGGCGCTGTACCAGGCCGCGTTCAAGGCGCAGTTCCACAGCGGTGTGATGCAGCCGCTGATGATGTTCGTGTCGAACCTGAACTACGTGCTGGTGGCGGTCGTCGGCGGTCTGCGGGTCGCCTCCGGCGCCCTGTCCATCGGCGATGTGCAGGCCTTCATCCAGTACTCGCGGCAGTTCTCGATGCCGCTGACACAGGTCGCGTCGATGGCGAACCTGGTGCAGTCCGGTGTCGCCTCGGCCGAGCGGGTCTTCGAACTCCTGGACGCGGAGGAGCAGGAGGCGGATCCGGTGCCGGGCGAGCGGCCCGAGCAGCTGCGCGGGCGGGTGCGCCTGGAGCACGTGTCGTTCCGGTACGACCCCGAGAAGCCGCTGATCGAGGACCTGTCGCTCACGGTGGAGCCGGGGCACACGGTGGCGATCGTCGGCCCGACCGGCGCGGGCAAGACCACGCTGGTCAACCTGCTGATGCGGTTCTACGACGTCTCCGGCGGCCGGATCACCCTGGACGGGGTCGACATCCGGAGCATGACCCGGGACGAGCTGCGGGCCGGGATCGGCATGGTGCTCCAGGACACCTGGCTGTTCGGCGGCACCATCGCGGAGAACATCGCCTACGGCGCCTCCCGCGAGGTCACCCGCGGGGAGATCGAGGAGGCGGCACGGGCGGCCCACGCGGACCGCTTCATCCGCACCCTGCCCGACGGCTACGACACCGTGATCGACGACGAGGGCACGGGCGTCAGCGCCGGTGAGAAGCAGCTGATCACCATCGCGCGGGCGTTCCTGTCCGACCCGGTGATCCTGGTGCTGGACGAGGCGACGAGTTCCGTGGACACACGGACGGAGGTGCTGATCCAGAAGGCGATGGCCAAGCTGGCGTCCGGCCGCACGTCGTTCGTGATCGCGCACCGGCTGTCGACCATCCGGGACGCGGACACCATCCTCGTGATGGAGAACGGCTCCATCGTGGAACAGGGCGCGCACCAGGAGCTGTTGGCTGCGGACGGGGCCTACGCCCGGTTGTACAAGGCGCAGTTCGCGCAGGCGGTGGCCGAGGTCGACTAGGCACGAGAGGGGGGCCGCCGCGCGGCGGCGGCCCCCCTCAGTCCAGGTAGCCCCGCAGCTGGTCCGCGAACGCGTGGTCCCGGAGCTTGTTCAGCGTCTTGGACTCGATCTGGCGTATCCGTTCGCGGGTCACGCCGAAGATGCGGCCTATCTCCTCCAGGGTGCGCGGGCGGCCGTCGACCAGGCCGTACCGGAGCTGGACGACCTTCCGCTCGCGCTCCCCCAGCGTGGACAGCACCGCTTCCAGGTGCTCGCGCAGCAGCAGGAAGGCGGCGGACTCGACGGGGCTCGCCGCGTCGCCGTCCTCGATGAGGTCGCCGAGCGCGACGTCGTCCTCCTCGCCGACCGGCGCGTGCAGCGACACCGGCTCCTGGGCGAGCCGCAGCACCTCGCCGACCCGCTCGGGCGGCAGGTCCAGATGGGCGCCGACCTCCTCCGCCGTCGGCTCGTAGCCGCGCTCCTGGAGCATCCGCCGCTGGACCCGCACGACCCGGTTGATCAGCTCCACGACGTGGACCGGGACCCGGATGGTGCGGGCCTGGTCGGCGAGGGCGCGGGACATGGCCTGCCGGATCCACCAGGTGGCGTAGGTGGAGAACTTGTAGCCGCGCGCGTAGTCGAACTTCTCCACGGCCCGGATGAGCCCGAGGTTGCCCTCCTGGACGAGGTCGAGCATGGTCAGGCCGCGGCCGACGTACCTCTTGGCCACGGAGACGACGAGCCGCAGGTTCGCCTCGATGAGCCGGCGCTTGGCCATGCGGCCCATGACGACGAGCCGGTCCAGGTCCAGCGCGAGTTCGCTGTCCAGGTCGGGGGTGGTGCCGAGCTTCTCCTCCGCGAACAGGCCGGCCTCCACCCGGCGGGCCAGCTCGACCTCCTCGGCGGCGGTGAGGAGCGGGATGCGGCCGATCTCGCGCAGGTACTGGCGGAACAGGTCGGCGGAGGGCCCGCCGGACTCGACCCGGGCGACGGCCGGGACCTCGACGGGTTCCTCGGGCTCGTCCGCGAGCGCCTCGGCGGGCGGCTCCGCCTCGGGACGCAGGCCGGCAGGGCTCTGCGGGGGCACGGCCGCGAGGACGTCCGCCTCCGCGTCCGGGTCGTCCGCGGTGATGACGGTGGCGCTGGTGCTGCTGTCGGTCTGGGTGAGGGTCTGGGTCTGCACGGGGGCGACCTCCAGGATGATCGCTGCTGAAGGTGTGCGGCAGCGTGCGCTCCGAGGCTCGGGCACCGCCCCCAGTGTGGAGTACGACACAAGTCCGCCACGAGGGGCGTGCGGTGACTTTTTGCGTCCGGTCCGTCACCGGCCGGTTACCCGTCTCGTTGGACTATGCGCCTGGCAACCGCGGGCCCCGGATGCCGGGACGGTCCGGGGCGCGCACCGCGCGGCGGAGAGGACCAGCCCCCGCTACAGCGCCTCCGCGCCCCGTTCGCGCAGTGCCTGGTCGTACTGCTGGAGGATCCAGAGCTCGTTCTGCACGGCGGCCAGCCGGGCCGGGTCGCCGGCGGTGGACAGGCGGGTCATCTGGGACTGGATGTCGCGGATGCGGCGTTCCACGGCGCGGCGGCGGATCTGGACGAGGACCGTGCCGGCGTACGTCTCGTCCACCGTGCGGCGCAGGATCGGCTCGACGGCCAGCTCCGTGACCATCGCGCGTACGGTGTCGTCGGGGGCCGCCTCACGGACGCGGACCAGGTACTCCTGCGGGTCCGGGACGCCGTACTCGGCGCCGCCCGCCTCCGCGACGGCCTGGCGCACGGCGGCGTACGGCGGGGCGGTGAACTCGTCCACGCCGTAGGCGTCGAAGGCCGGGGAGACCAGTTCGGGGCGCTGGAGGGCGAGTTTGAGCAGTTCGCGTTCGGCGGCGAAGACCGGGTTGCGCAGGGTCAGGGCGGGTCCGGAGCCGGAGGGGCGCGGCGCCTGTGCCCACTGCTGCTCGGCCGGGCGGCGCCGGTCCTGCTGCCGGGGGTCCTTGCCCTCGCGGGCCCAGCGGGCCAGCTGGGCCACCCGGCGGACCACGAACTGGGTGTCGAGGATGCCGAGCATGCCGGCCAGCTCTACGGCGACCTCGTGCTGGGCGCCGCTGTTCTTGATCCGGGCGACGATCGGCGCGGCCTCGTCCAGCGCCGCGGCGCGGCCCGCCGGGGTGTCCAGGTCGTAGCGGCTCACGATCTGGCGGAGCGCGAACTCGAAGAGGGGCGTGCGCGGTTCGACGAGGTCCGCCACGGCCTCGTCGCCCTTGGCCAGGCGCAGTTCGCAGGGGTCCATGCCGTCGGGAGCGATGGCGATGTACGTCTCGGCGGCGAACTTCTGGTCGTCCTCGAAGGCGCGCAGGGCGGCCTTCTGCCCGGCCGCGTCACCGTCGAAGGTGAAGATCACCCGGGCCGAGCCGTTGTCCATCAGCAGCCGGCGCAGGATCTTGATGTGGTCGCCGCCGAAGGCCGTGCCGCAGGTCGCGATGGCCGTGGTCACGCCGGCGAGGTGGCAGGCCATGACGTCGGTGTAGCCCTCGACCACCACCGCGCGGCTGCTCTTCGCGATCTCCTTCTTCGCCAGGTCGATGCCGTACAGCACCTGGCTCTTGCGGTAGATCGGCGTGTCCGGCGTGTTGAGGTACTTCGGGCCGGTGTCGGCCTCGTACAGCTTGCGGGCGCCGAAGCCGACGACGTCGCCGCCGATGTCCCGGATCGGCCACATCAGCCGGCCCCGGAACCGGTCGATGGGTCCCCGGCGGCCCTCCTGGGCGAGGCCGGAGAGGACCAGCTCCTTGTCGGTGAAGCCCTTGCCGCGCAGGTAGCGGGTCAGGTGGTCCCAGCCCTGGGGGCTGTAGCCGACGCCGAAGTGGACGGCGGCGGCCTGGTCGAATCCGCGCTCGGCGAGGAAGACCCGGCCGGTCTCTGCCTCGGGGCTGGCGGCGAGCTGCTCGGCGTACCACTGTGCGGCGATCTTGTGCGCCTCGACCAGGCGGATGCGCTCACCGCGCTGGTGGGCCGGGTTGTACCCGCCCTCCTCGTACCGCAGCGTGATGCCGGCCTGCGCGGCCAGCCGCTCCACCGCCTCGGAGAAGGAGAGGTGGTCCACCTTCATCACGAAGGTGATGGTGTCGCCGCCCTCCTGGCAGCCGAAGCAGTGGAAGAGTCCCTTGCTGGGGCTGACCTGGAAGGACGGCGACTTCTCGTCGTGGAACGGGCACAGTCCCTTGAGGTTGCCGCCGCCCGCGTTGCGCAGCTGGAGGTACTCGGAGACCACGGCGTCGATCGGGACCGCGTCCCGTACCGCCTTCACGTCCTCGTCGTTGATCCGTCCTGCCACGCGTGAATTCTACGGGGGCGCGGTGACAGTCCCGGTGCCCGCGGAGGTCACGGGACGAGGCTGTCGAGGGGGACGTGCGGGTCGGAGAGCGCCTCGACGTTCACCTGGGCCCGGGAACGGATGAGCTTCTGGACGGGCTCTGTGACATCCCACACGTTCACGTTCATCCCGGCCAGCACGCGTCCCTCCTTCACCCAGAACGCGATGAACTCCCGCTTCCCCGCGTCGCCCCGGATCACCACCTCGTCGTACGTCCCCGGCGGCGCCCATCCGCTGTACTCCATGCCCAGGTCGTACTGGTCGGTGAAGAAGTACGGCACCCGGTCGTAGACCGCCTCCTCGCCCAGCATCGCGCGTGCCGCCGCCGGGCCGCCGTTCAGCGCGTTCGCCCAGTGCTCGACGCGCAGCCGGGTGCCGAACAGGGCGAATGGGAAGGACGCCACGTCGCCGGCGGCGTAGATGTCGGGGTCGGACGTGCGCAGCCGTTCGTCGACGACGATGCCGCCGCCGTGCGCCCGCTCGGCGATCTCCAGGCCGGCCGCCTCCGCGAGGGCGACCCGGGGTGCCGCGCCGATCGCCGCGAGGACGGCGTGCGCCGGGTGCTCCTCGCCGTCGTCCGTGCGGGCCGCGAGGACCACGCCGTCCTGGCCGACGATCTCGGTGAGCCGCACCCCGAAGTGGAAGCGGACGCCGTGCTCGCGGTGCAGAGCGGCGAAGACGTTGCCCAGCTCGGGGCCGAGCACACCGTGCAGCGGGGTCGGCGCCGGTTCGATCACCGTGACCTCCGCGCCGTAGCCCCGGGCCGCCGCCGCGACCTCCAGGCCGATCCAGCCGCCGCCGGCGATCACCAGGTGCCCGTTGTCCCGGCCGAGGTGCTGCAGGACGCCCTTGAGGCGCTCGGCGTGCGCGAGGCGGCGCAGGTGGTGGACGCCGGCCAGGTCGGTGCCGGGGATGTCCAGGCGGCGCGGTTCGGCGCCGGTGACCAGCAGCAGCTTGTCGTAGCGGACGAGCGTGCCGTCGTCACCGAAGCGGACCGTCTTCGCCGCACGGTCGATCCGGTCCACGGTCTGGCCCAGGTGCAGCTCGACGTCGTTGCGCGCGTACCAGGCGGGCTCGTGCACGAAGACGCTGTCCCGCTCCTCCTTGCCGAGCAGGTAGCCCTTGGACAGCGGCGGGCGCTCGTAGGGGTGGTCGCGTTCGTCGCAGATCAGTATCACCCGGCCGGTGAAGCCCTCCGCCCGGAGCGTCTCGGCCGCCTTGGCGCCGGCGAGACCGCCTCCCACGATGACGAATGTCTGGTCCGCGTCGACCACTTGATGCCTCCTCGTAAGGGTGCCGCCACATGCGAGCCTCCCGCACGCGGCGTGCTGCGGGAAGAGGGTGTGACCCGATCAGGCCATGCAGGGTCATGTTCCTCTCACATATGCCCCGTAAGTCTCGCGTGCAGCGAGAGCGCGGAGGCGTCGGTCAGGGAGGCGATCTGGTCCACGATCACCCGCTTGCGCGCCTCGTCGTCGTCGGCCGCGTCGAACAGCGCCCGGAACTGCGGGTCCAGGCCCTCGGGCGCGCGGGCGGTCAGCGCCCCGGCCAGCTCCGCGACGATGACCCGCTGGTCGGCGCGGAGCCGCTCCTGCTCCGCGCGCTGCATCACGAACCGGTCCGCGACCGCCTTGAGCACCGCGCACTCCATGCGGGTCCCCCGGGGTACGACGAGTTCGGCGTCGTAGCGGGTGAGCGGTCCGGCGCCCCACGCGGCGCGGGTGGCGCCCTCGGCGGCCAGGCAGAAGCGGCCGATGAGCTGACTGGTGGCGTCCTTCAGCCGGGCCTGGGCGACCGCCGTGCCGTCGTAGCCGTGCGGCCACCACTCCTCGTCCTGGAGGCGGTCGAGGGCGGCGGCGAGTTCGGCGGGGTCGGTGTCCACGGGGACGTACCGGCCGAGGGCGGCCTCGAACACCGCCCGCCGTTCCGGCTCGGCGTGCAGGCAGTCGGGGTCGATGTGGCCGGCGTGCAGGCCGTCCTCGACGTCGTGGACCGAGTAGGCGACGTCGTCCGACCAGTCCATGACCTGTGCCTCGAAGCAGGTGCGGGTGCCGGGGGCGTGCCGTCTCACCCAGTCGAACACCGGGCGGTCGTCCTCGTACACGCCGAACTTCCGGGACGCCGGGTCGGTGGGGTGGGCGCCGCGCTGCCAGGGGTACTTGGTGGCGGCGTCGAGGGCGGCGCGGGTCAGGTTGAGGCCGACGGAGCCCTCGGGGGTGAACCGTTTGGGCTCGATGCGGGTGAGGAGCCTGAGGGACTGGGCGTTGCCCTCGAAGCCGCCGCAGTCGTCGGCGAACTCGTTGAGCGCGGTCTCGCCGTTGTGGCCGAAGGGCGGGTGACCGAGGTCGTGGGCGAGGCAGGCCGCCTCGACCAGGTCGGGGTCGCAGCCGAGCGCGGCGCCCAGTTCCCGGCCGACCTGGGCGCATTCGAGGGAGTGGGTGAGGCGGGTGCGGGGGCTGGCGTCCCAGGCCCGGCTCCTGGTTCCCGGCGTCACCACCTGCGTCTTGCCGGCGAGACGCCGCAGGGCGGCGGAGTGCAGGATGCGGGCGCGGTCGCGCTGGAAGGCGGTGCGGCCCGGGCGTTTGTCGGGTTCGGGGGCCCAGCGCTCGACTGACGCCGGGTCGTATGCCGTGGGGAGTGCGGTGCCTTCCATGGGTCGACAGTAAGCCCAATCGGGCGCCGGGTTGGGTTCGCGCCGGCGGGCGCGGGTGCGCTGTGGCCGTTCAGGCGGCCGCCGTGGACCTTTCCGTCAGGCTCCGGTCGTAGCGGTGCAGGACCAGGCGCGCCATCGCCTCGTGGGCGCCGAGGGGGGCCGACGCGATCCAGGGGGCCTCGGCCGCGCACCGGGTCGCGAAGCGGCCCGGGGCCATGAAGGACGACGCCACCGCCACCCGGTGCCGGCCGCGTGCCGCCAGTTGGCGCAGGGCCGCCGGAACCGTCGGCGTCGTCGCCGACGCGTACGCGGGGAGCACCGGGACGCCCAGGCGGGCGGCCAGCAGCCGGGCCGTGTGCCGGGTGTCCGTGGCCGAGTCGGGGTCGCGGGAGCCGGCCGCGGCGAGGACGACCGCGGCCTCGCGGCGGGCGGTGCCGTCCATGGCCGCGGGCCAGCCGGCCTGGAGGAGGCGGGCGTGCAGGGCCTCGGCGAGGAGCGGGTGGGGGCCGAGCGGGGCGGCCACGCGTGCGCGTACCGGTGCCGCCGCCGCCATCTTCGGGATGTCCCGCTTCACGTGGTAGCCCCTGCTGAGCAGGAGCGGGACGAGGACGGCCGGGGCGTCGCCGAGGGCGGCGAGGGTGCCGGGGAGCAGGGGCTCGTTCAGCTCAATGTGGCCCAGGTGGACGGACAGGCCGGGGCGCAGCGCGCGGACCTGGTCCATCAGGGCCCGCACGGTGGTGAGCGCCCGGGGGTCCCGGCTGCCGTGGGCGACCAGCACGAGGGCCGGCGGGGCCGGGCGGCGGCCGGGCGGGGCGAGGAGCCGGCTGCCGGTGCGAAGGGGGATGGACGCCGTCATGGGAACGATCCTGACCGGGAGACGTTGCGTGCCCGTTGCACGGCCGTCACCGGTGTTTTCCCCGGGTTCACGGCGTACGGATGCACGGTGTGAGGCGAACCGGGACGGCGCCCGTGGCGTCCTCCCTTGTCGGGAGCGAGACAGGGGGGCCGTATGAGGATGCGCCGACCGCGATGGCCGCGCACGCGGACCGGGCAGCGGCGGCTGGTGCAGGCCGTGATGGCCGGCTGTGTGCTGGCGCTGCTGCCGTCGGCCTGGCTGTACGTGTCGACGGCGGACCGGCTGCGGACGACGGCGGACGTGCCGCGCACCGAGGTCGCGGTGGTGTTCGGGGCGGGACTGTGGAAGCAGGGGCAGCCCTCGCCCTACCTCGCGCACCGGCTGGACGCGGCGGCCGCGCTGTACCGGGCGGGACGGATCGAGGTGGTGCTGGTCACCGGGGACAACAGCCGGAAGGACTACGACGAGCCCGACGCCATGCGCGCCTACCTCACGAGGCACGGGGTGCCGGACGCGCGGATCGTCGGTGACTACGCCGGGTTCGACACCTGGGACTCGTGTGTCCGGGCGAAGAAGATCTTCGGGGTGGACCGGGCGGTGCTGATCAGCCAGGACTTCCACATCCGGCGGGCGGTGGCCCTGTGCGAGGCGGCGGGAGTCACCTCGTACGGGGTCGGGGTCGACGCCGAGCACGACGTGACCTGGTACTACGGCGGGACGCGCGAGGTGTTCGCGGCGGGCAAGGCGGTGCTGGACGCCGTCTTCCAGCCGGACCCGACGTTCCTGGGGCCCAGGGAGCCGGGGGTGGCGCGGGCGCTGGCCGCCGGCCGGTGAGCGCGGCCTCACGACCCGCCGGCCGGCGCGGGGAGGTCGCCGTGCCGGGCGTGTAACCGGAGGCGACCGGGGGCCGTAACACGTACGACGCACGCTGGGCGGCATGGAGAACACCTCGACGCCCACCCACTGCCCGTACTGCGCCCTGCAGTGCGGGATGAACATCACGCCCCTGCCCCGGGGGGGCGTCGAGGTCACCGAGCGCGCCGACTTCCCGGTGAACCGGGGCGCGCTGTGCGGCAAGGGCCGTACGGCGGCGGAGGTGCTGTCGCCCGCGGTACGGCTGACCGTGCCGCTGGTGCGCGACGGCGGCCGGCTGGTGGAGGCGGGCTGGCCCGAGGCGCTGGACCGGATCGCCGAGCGGCTCGGGGCGACGCGGGAGCGGTACGGCGCCGACGCGCTGGGGGTGTTCGGCGGGGGCGGGCTCACCAACGAGAAGGCGTACGCGCTCGGCAAGTTCGCCCGGGTGGTGCTGGGCACCTCGCAGATCGACTACAACGGCCGGTTCTGCATGTCGTCGGCGGCGGCGGCCGGTACGAGGGCGTTCGGCCTGGACCGGGGGCTGCCGTTCCCGCTGGAGGACGTCCCGAGGACCGGGTGCGTGATCCTCGTCGGGTCCAACCCGGCCGAGACCATGCCGCCGTCGCTGCGGTTCTTCTCGGAACTGCGGGAGAACGGCGGCACGCTGATCGTCGTCGACCCGCGCCGGACGCGGACCGCCGAGCAGGCGGACCTGCACCTCGCGCCCCGGCCCGGGACCGATCTCGCCCTCGCGCTGGGGCTGCTGCACCTGGTGGTGGCCGAGGGGCGCACGGACGAGGAGTACATCCGGGAGCGGACCACCGGGTGGGAGGAGGCCCGGGCCGCGGCGATGGCGCACTGGCCGGAGTACGTGGAGCGGATCACCGGGGTGCCGGTGCCGCTGCTGCGTGAGGCGGTGCGGATGTTCTGCGAGCCGGAGGCGGCGATGGTGCTCACCGCGCGCGGGCCGGAGCAGCAGTCCAAGGGCACGGACACGGTGGGCGCCTGGATCAACCTGTGCCTGGCGACCGGCCGCGCGGGCCGCCCCTTCTCCGGGTACGGCTGTCTGACCGGGCAGGGCAACGGGCAGGGCGGGCGCGAACACGGCCAGAAGGCCGACCAGTTGCCCGGGTACCGCAGGCTGGACGACCCGGCGGCGCGGCGGCACGTGGCCGGGGTGTGGGGCGTGGACCCGGACAGCCTGCCGGGTCCCGGGCGCAGCGCGTACGAACTCCTCGACGCGCTCGGCACGGACGTCCGGGCGCTGCTGCTGATGGGTTCCAACCCGGTGGTGTCGGCCCCGCGCGCGGCCCACGTCGAGCGGCGCCTGCGCTCGCTGGAGTTCCTCGCCGTGGCCGACGTCGTCCTGTCGGAGACGGCGGAGCTGGCGGACGTCGTGCTGCCGGTGACCCAGTGGGCGGAGGAGACGGGCACGACGACCAGCCTGGAGGGCCGGGTGCTGCTGCGCCGCCAGGCCGTCGCTCCCCCGCCCGGCGTCCGCAGCGACCTGTACGTCCTGCGGGAACTGGCCGACCGCCTCGGGGTGGAGAAGGGTTTCCCGGCGGATCCGGCGGAGGTCTTCGAGGAACTCCGCCGCGCGAGCGCCGGCGGGCCCGCGGACTACTCCGGCATCACCTACCGCCGCCTGGCCGAGGAGAACGGCGTCTTCTGGCCGTGCCCCGAGGGTCCGGGTGAGACGGGGGGTACGGGTGTGGCCGACGGCGAGGACGCGGTGTCGGACACGCTGCCGGACGACCCGGCGGCGGACCCCGGCGACACCGCCGGGGTGCCGCCCGCCCGCCTCACGGCGGACGCCCGCGCCCTGACGGCGGCGGCCGGGACCGCCGGGGACGCCGGGACCGCCCGCGACGTCCTGCCCGGCCGGCCTACGGCGGACGCCGGTGCCCGCGCGCTCCCCGGCGCTCCCGTGGCGGGCTCCGGCCCGGCCGTCGCGCACCCCGGCACCCCGCGCCTGTTCCTGGACCGTTTCGCCACCCCGGACGGCCGGGCCCGGTTCGTGCCCGTGGTGCACCGGGCCACGGCCGAGGAGCCGGACGACGAGTACCCGCTGCTGCTGACCACCGGGCGGGTGGTGTCGCAGTACCAGTCGGGGGCGCAGACCCGGCGGGTGGCGGAGCTGAACGCGGCGGCGCCCGGCCCGTTCGTGGAGCTGCACCCGCGGCTCGCGGCCCGGCTGGGGGCGGCCGACGGCGATCGGCTGGCGGTGGTGTCCCGGCGCGGCCGGGCCGTCGCGCCCGCGCGGATCACCGGTGCCATCCGGCCGGACACGGTGTTCATGCCCTTCCACTGGCCGGGTGAGGGCCGCGCCAACACGCTCACCAACCCGGCCCTGGACCCGACGTCGCGGATGCCGGAGTTCAAGTCGTGCGCGGTGCGGGTGGAGGTCGTGGGGCCGGCGGACCAGTGAGGTCCGGTCCGCCGGCCGAGGCACGAGGGGGTGGCGTTCGCATAGGTTCGGGGTATGTCCGACACCGACCTGAGCGAGCAGAGCGAGCCGTACGACCTCGACGCCTATCTCGACCGCATCGGCTGGACGGGCGGGCGGCGGGCCGATCGGGCCACCCTGCGCGGGGTGCACCTGGCGCACGCGCTGTCGCTGCCCTTCGAGAACCTGGACCCGGTGCGGGGCACGGCCCCCTCCCTCGCGCCCGCCGACCTGATGGCCAAGATGGTCCGCGGCCGGCGCGGCGGCTACTGCTACGAGCACAACCTCTTGCTCCGGCTGGCGCTGGAGGCGCTCGGCTTCCGGGTGACCCAGCTGGCCGGCCGGGTCGTGGTGGGCGCGCGGACGCCGGAGAGCCGGCCCCGGACGCACGCGATGCTCCGGGTCGAGGTGCCCGGCGAGCCGCTGCCGTACCTCGCGGACGTCGGCTTCGGCGCGCCCGGCGCGCTGCTGCTGCCGGTACCGCTGGTGACCGGGACCGAGTTCGAGGGCGCCTGCCGCCGGCACCGGCTGGTGCGCCTGCCGCACGACGGGCCGCTTCAGCTGTGGGAGTTGCAGGCCCGCGACCCCCGCGGCGGCCCGGGGGAAGGGGCGTGGGCCGGTCAGTACGCGTTCACCCAGGAGCCGTTCGCCGCGTCCGACCTGGAGGTGTTCAACTGGTTCGTCGGCACCCACCCCCGGTCCCCGTTCACCCGCCGTCCCTACCTTCAGCGGACCACCGCGGACCGTCATCTCGCCCTGGACGGCGCCCGGTTCACCGAGACGCGGGCCGACGGCACGGTGAGCGGGCGCACGCTGGCCGAGGAGGCCGAGGCGCGGCGCCTGGTGGAGGAGGAGTTCGGCATCGAGGTGCCCGAGGGGGTCACCCTGCTGTCCTGACTCAGCGGCGGGAGAGCCAGTCGCCGTCCGTGATGCGGGTGCCGGTGGCGCGCAGCCGGGCGGCGACGCGCGGGGCGGCCAGGTAGACCCAGGCCCGGACGGTGCCGCCGGCGGTGCGCAGGACGTCCCGGGCGAGGCGTTCGTAGAGGTTGCGGGGGCCGTCCGGCTCGTACTCCTCCAGCCGGTCCAGGGCGGCCAGCAGTTCCCCGTACGCCTCGGGGCGGGCGGTCACCAGTTCCCCGCGCACGGTGCCGCCGGGCTCCTCGACGGCGTAGGGGTAGCCGGGGCCGTCGTAGAGCACGGCGCCGGTGAGACGGGCCGGTTCCTCGGCGAGGGTGCGGCCGCGCAGGTAGAGGTCGTGGTTGGCCTCGCCGGGGCGGAGGGTGCCGTAGACGAAGAAGGGCAGGGGGCAGGGGTCCTCGGCGGTCACGGAAACGATTCTGGACCCTCGCCGGCTCCCCACACATCTCCCCGAAGATCCATGAACGCGCTATGGACATGACATGTCATGCCCTCTTAAATCTCGGTGACACGTCAGCGCCACCCCACTCCCAGCCTGGCGCCTCCCCGAGGAGACAGATGAGCCGGATACGGCAGCACGTCCGAGGAACCCGCCGCACAGCCACCGCCGGTGTCGCCCTGACCACCGCGACCCTGCTGGCCGTCGCCCTCTCCCCCGCCGCCCACGCCGACGCCCGGCCGACCCGGGCCACCGCGGTCGAGAACGCGGCCTCGGCCCTCCTGGCCCACGCGACGGCCCTGGGCCTCACCGCGCCCCAGGACACCAGCGTCCGGGACGTGATCGTGGACAAGGACGGCACCCAGCACGTCCGCTACGACCGCACCTACCGTCAGCTTCCCGTCCTGGGCGGCGACTTCGTCGTCCACCTCGCCCCCGACGGCGCCTACCGCGGCGCCGACCGCGCCACCCGGCAGGCGGTCTCCGTGCCCTCCGTCACCCCGCGGGTCTCCGGCCCCAAGGCCGCCGGCCTCGCGGTGAGCGCCCTGCGCGCTGCCCACCCCCGCACGACGCTGAAGCAGGCCAAGGCCAAGCCGGTGCTGGTGGTCGACGCCCTGCACGGCAGCCCGAAGCTGGCCTGGCGCACCGACGCGGCCGCCCTGGACTCGCTCGGCAACCCCGTCGCCCGCACCGTGCTGACCGACGCGCGCACCGGCGCGCAGATCGACGCCTGGGACAGCATCGAGACGGCCACCGGCGACGGCAAGGGCCTCTACAGCGGCACGGTTCCGCTGGAGACCACCCAGTCGGGGACCTCGTACCAGCTCAAGGACCCGACGCGGGGCAACACCTACACCGGTGACGCCGAGGGCAAGACCGACCTGTGCATCTTCGGCATCTGCTTCAGCCGGGCCCCCGCGACCCTGTTCACGGACGCCGACAACCACTGGGGCTCGGGCACCACCGCGGACCGCGCCTCGGCCGCCGTCGACGCCCAGTACGGCACCGACGAGACCTGGGACTACTACAGATACGTCCACGGCCGCAACGGCATCGCCGGCGACGGCAAGGGCTCGTACAACCGCGTCCACTACGGCAGCAACTACAACAACGCCTTCTGGGACGACAGTTGCTTCTGCATGACCTACGGCGACGGTGACGGCACCACCTTCGGGCCGCTGGTCGCCCTGGACGTCGCCGGGCACGAGATGACCCACGGCGTGACGTCCAAGACCGCCGCGCTGACCTACTCGGGCGAGTCGGGCGGGCTGAACGAGGCCACCTCCGACATCCTCGGCACGATGGTGGAGTGGTACGCGGACAACTCCTCCGACACCGGTGACTACCTCATCGGCGAGAAGATCGTGAAGCCCGGCTTCGGCAAGGCGGCCCTGCGCTTCATGGACAAGCCGTCCAAGGACGGCAGTTCGGCCGACTACTGGAGCTCGTCGGTCGGGAACCTGGACGTCCACTACTCCTCGGGCGTCGCCAACCACTTCGCCTACCTGCTCGCCGAGGGCAGCGGTGCCAAGACCATCAACGGCGTCGGCTACGACTCGCCGACGTACAACGGCTCCACGGTCACCGGCATCGGCCGGGACAAGGTCGGCAAGATCTGGTACCGGGCGCTGACGGTCTACATGACCTCCTCGACCAACTACGCGGGCGCGCGCACGGCCACCCTCAACGCGGCCAAGGACCTCTACGGCGCGGGCAGCACCGAGTACAACGCGGTGGCCGCCGCCTGGAGCGCGGTCAACGTGAACTGAGCCCACGGCCTCCCCCGGCGGGTGTGGGCCAATCGTGTGCTCTTCGTACCCGGCCCCTCACACGGCCCTGACCTGCCGGAACACGCTCCGGCTGGGCCGTGTGGGGGGCCTTTCGCGCCACCCGTTCACCGCATTGCCGGCGCCGCCTCGGCAAGCGGATCCCCGCGAGTGCGACTTACCTCGGAAGGGCAGGGGCGCACCCCTGGACGAGTCGGACAAGCCCTGGGGAGCACCATGCGACGCACTGCCCGTCTGCTGGCCGGTACCGCGCTCGCCGTGGCCACCGCGGCGCCCGCCCACGCGGCCGGGACCGGCCGTCTGGACCTGTACCCGACGACCGTGGCACCCGGCGGCCGGGTCACGGTGAACACGGCCGCGTGCGGGGACACGGGACCCGCGACCGGGGACGCGGGAGCGGTCGGTGCCGGCACGTTCATGCTGGCGCCCACCGCGCACGAGGGCGAGGCGATCGGGCAGTTCCGGGTGCCGCCCGGCGCGCAGCCGGGGACCTACGAGATCGTCGCCCGGTGCGCCGAGGGCGACCGGCAGGTGGCGGGCGACCTGGTGGTGGCCCTGAGCGCGGTGCACCAGCAGGTGCTGCCGCGAGGAAGCGTGAAGACGGGGGTCGGCGGCGGACTGGGCCCCGACCCCGTGCAGACCGCGGCGGGCGTGGCGGCACTGGCCGTCGCCGCCGCGGGCGGTACCTGGCTCCTGCATCGCCGGGCGAGAGGCGACGGGATCTGACGGACACCCTCCGCTGTCCGTCCGCCGGTACCGCAACATCCCGCCCCCTCCGGGTCCGACGCCCCTCGCGGCCCGGAGGGGGAAGGGGCCCTTCGGGGGCACGCCCCCGGGAGAGGGGATTGGCATGCGCAAGGCCGCCGGGAACCGCGGGACCGCCCGCGGCGCCAGGGCCGCCCGGCTCGGCGACACCGCCATAGCCGCCGTCACCCTCGTCGCCCTCGGCTCCGGCGTGTGGCTGCTGGGCGGCGGCACCGGCCCGCACACCCCGCCACAGCCGTCCGCCGCCGAGGGCCGCCCCGACCCGGGCGGTACGCGGGCCGGGGCGCCCGGTCTCGCGCCGTCCCCGCCCCTGCGCATCCGCATCCCCGCGATCCGGGTGAACGCGCCCCTGGTGGGCCTGGCCCTGACCCGCTCCGGCAGCCTGGACGCGCCGCCCGCCAAGGAGAAGAACCTGGCCGGCTGGTACGAGGCCGGCACCACTCCCGGCGAGACGGGCACCGCGATCGTCGCCGGCCATGTCGACAACACCGAGGGCCCCGCCGTCTTCTACGACCTGGGCGCGCTGAAGCGGGGCGCCCGCGTCGAGGTGGACCGCCGGGACGGCTCGGTGGCCGTGTTCACCGTGGACGCGGTGGAGGTGTACTCGGCGCACGACTTCCCCGACGAGAAGGTGTACGGCGCCGCCCGCCGCCCCGAACTCCGCGTCATCACCTGCGGCGGCGGCTACTCGAGGGCCACCGGCTACCAGGGCAACGTGGTGGTGTTCGCCCATCTGACGGGCAGCCGCTGAGCGCCCGGGGTCTTCCGCCGGGACCAGGCCGGATCAGGGACCCGCGAGCCCGGCACGGTCCCACGCGAGGCCCTGGCCCCCCGGACCGCTCAGTGCGGCGCCGGTGCCCCGCCCAGGACGTGTCTCCTGCCCCAGCTGCCGAGCGGCTCCAGCGCCTCGTTCAGCTGGAGACCGCTCCGGGTCAGCGTGTACTCGACGCGCGGCGGCACCTCGTCGTACTCCTCGCGGTGCACGACCCCGTCGGCCTCCAGTTCGCGCAGCTGCGCGGCGAGCACCTTCTCCGTCACGCCGGGCAGCCGCCGGCGCAGCTCACCGAAGCGGCACGTACCGCGCTCGCCGAGCACCCACAGGATCGACACCTTCCACTTGCCGTCGATGATGTCCATCGCCGCGTCGGTCCCGCACAGGTACGCCCCCGGCCGCCTTCCCACCGGCATGGTCCTCCCCCTTCCGACCCGCATGCTTTCCCGCCGGTAACCACCCACTCGGAAGTACGTACTTCTGCGCGGCGGCTCCACGGGCGAGCCTAGTCGCCATGACCGACACCTCCCTTTCCCCCGCGTCCCCCACTCCCCTGACCCTGCTCGGCACCGGTGCGATGGGCACCGCGCTCGGGCGGGCCTGGCTCGCCGCCGGGCACCCGCTGACCGTGTGGAACCGCACGCCCGGGCGGACGGCCGCGCTGACCGCCGAGGGCGCGGTGGCGGCCGGGAGCGCGGCCGAGGCGGTCGCCGCGAGCCGGCTCGTCGTGGCCTGTCTGCTGGACGACGCCTCGGTGGGCGCCGCCCTGGACTCCGCCGAGCTGGCCGGCCGGGACCTGGTGAACCTCACCACCGGCACCCCCGCCGACGCCCGGGAACGCGCCGCCTGGGCCGAGAAGCGGGGCGCCCGGTTCCTGGACGGCGGGATCATGGCCGTACCGCCGATGATCGGCGCGCCCGGGGCCTTCGTCCTCTACAGCGGCGACGCGGAGCTGTTCGAGGAGCACCGGGCCGCCCTCGCCGTCCCGGCCGCCACCGAGTACGTCGGTGCCGACCCCGGTCTCGCCGCGCTGCAGGACGTGGCGTTGCTGAGCGCGATGTACGGCATGTTCGCCGGGGTCACCCACGCGTTCGCGCTGCTGCGCGGGACGCGGGTGGCGCCCGGGGACTTCGCCGCGCTGCTCGTGCCCTGGCTGAACGCGATGGCCGGCACGGCCGAGGAGACGGCCGGCCGGCTTTCGTCCGGTGACTACACCACCGGGGTCGTCTCCCACCTGGGCATGCAGGTCGCCGGCAGCGGGACGCTGCTGCGCACGGCCGGAGAACAGGGCGTGAGCACGGAACTGCTCACCCCGTTCCTGGACCTGATGCGCGAACGGGCGGCGGCGGGCCACGCCACGGAGGACACCACCGGCCTGGTGGACCTGCTGCGCACCCGCTGAGCGCGTCCTCGCCGCCGCCGGGCCGGCCCCGCCTCACACCCCCCGGCCCCGCGCAACCCCCTCACACCCCCCGCCCCGGTCCACTGAGGGCAGCGTTCCTCCCGGGAAACAGACGTGATGCCGCCGGGTAACGTCGGGGACGCACGCTCGGGACATGACCTCGGATACGCGTGTGGTGGTGATCGGCGCCGGGCTCGCGGGCGTACGGCTCGCCCGGCGGCTCGGCGAACTGGGCACGCCCGCGCTGCTCGTCGGCGAGGAGGAGCACGCGCCGTACAACCGGGTGCTGCTGGCCGAGGTGCTGGCCGGCCGGTACGCCCCGGAGGTGATCGCCCTCCCGCCGCCCGCCGGCCTGCTGCGCACCCGGGTCACCGGCATCAACCGGGCCGCCCGCACCGTCACCTGCGCCGACGGCACGCGCATCGCGTACGACGCGCTGGTGCTGGCCACCGGCTCCAACCCGGTGCTGCCCCCACTGCGCGGCCTGTTCGCACCCGGCCACCGGCTGCCCGAGGGCGTCCACGCGTTCCGCACCATGGACGACTGCCTGGGCCTCGCCGGTGCCGTGCGGCCCGGCGTGCGGGCGGTCGTCATCGGCGGCGGGCTGCTCGGCGTCTCCGCGGCCCGCGCGCTCGCCGTGCGCGGCGCCCAGGTGGTGCTCGCCCAGCAGGCCGAGCGGCTCATGGAGCGCCAGCTCGACCCGGACGCCTCCCGGCTGGTGCTGCGGCACCTGACCGACCTGGGCGTCGAGGTGCACACCGAGTGCCGGGTGCGGGACGTGCGCTGCGTCGCCGGCACGGTCCGCTCGGTGGAACTGGCCGACGGGTACGCGCTCGGCGCCGACCTCGTGGTCCTCGCCTGCGGGGTGCGGCCCCGCACGGGTCTCGCCGAACAGGCGGGCATCGCCGTCCGCAAGGGCGTCCTCGTCGACGACGAGCTGCGCACCTCCGACCCGCGCGTGCACGCCATCGGCGACTGCGCCCAGCACGACGGCACGGTCTACGGCCTTGCCGCCCCGGCCCTGGAACAGGCCGACGCGCTCGCCGAGCTGCTCGCGGGCGACTCCCGTGCCCGCTACACCGGCACCCGCTCGCTGACCCGGCTGACCCTCACCGGCCCCGGCTCCCCCTTCGACCTCGCCGCGTTCGGCGAGACCGAGCCGCTCCCGGGTGACGACGTCGTGCGGATCGCCGACGCCACCCGCGGCACCTACCGCAAGGTCGTCGTCCGCGACGACCGCCTGGTCGGCGGGGTCCTCGTCGGCGAACTCGGCACCGTCGGCGCGCTCGCCCGCGCCTGGGAGGGAGCGGAGCCGCTCCCCGACGACGGCCCCCTGCTCCACCTGCTCACCAACGATGGAGGCTCCTGAATGACCGCCACCCCGGGGGCCACCCCCACGATCGTGCTCGTCGGCCACGGCATGGTCGGCCAGCGCTTCCTCGAGGCGCTCGCCGAGCGCGGCCTGACCGCCACGCACCGCGTGGTCGTGCTGTGCGAGGAGCCGCGTCCGGCGTACGACCGCGTCCAGCTGACCTCGTACTTCTCCGGCAGGACGCCCGAGGACCTCTCCATGACCGACATGCGGTTCATCGAGGACCACGGCATCGAGCTGCACCTGGGCGACCCGGCGGAGACGATCGACCGCGCGGCGCGCACGGTGACCGCCCGCTCGGGCCTGGCCGTGGACTACGACGTCCTCGTCCTGGCCACCGGCTCCTACCCGTTCGTGCCGCCGGTGCCGAACAAGGACGCCACGGGCTGCTTCGTGTACCGGACCATCGAGGACCTGCTGGCGATCGAGGAGTACGCGAGGACCCGGGCGCGGACGGGTGCCGTGGTCGGCGGCGGCCTGCTCGGCCTGGAGGCCGCCGGCGCGCTCAAGGGGCTCGGACTCGACGCGCACATCGTGGAGTTCGCGCCGCGCCTGATGCCGGTGCAGGTGGACGACGGGGGCGGCGCGGCCCTGCTGCGGACCATCCGGGACATGGGCCTGACCGTCCACACCGGTGTGGGCACCCAGGAGGTCGTGACGGACGGCTCCGGTGCCGTCACCGGCATGAAGCTGTCCGACGGCTCCGAACTCGCCACCGACATGGTGGTGTTCAGCGCCGGCGTCCGCCCCCGCGACCAGCTGGCCCGCGCCGCGGGCCTGACGGTCGGCGAGCGCGGCGGCATCGCGGTGGACGAGCAGTGCCGGACCGTCACCGACCCCCACGTGTTCGCGATCGGCGAGTGCGCGCTGGCCGCCGACGGCCGGGTCTACGGCCTGGTGGCGCCGGGCTACGAGCAGGCCGAGACGGCCGCCGCGACCATCGCCGCCGACGAGGCCTCCTTCACCGGCGCCGACCTGTCCACCAAGCTGAAGCTGCTCGGCGTCGACGTGGCCTCCTTCGGCGACGCGCACGGCACCACCGAGAACTGCCTGGACGTCGTCTACTCCGACTCCCGCGCGGGCCTGTACAAGAAGCTGGTCATCGGCGCCGACGGCACGCTGCTCGGCGGCATCCTGGTCGGCGACGCGGAGGCCTACGGCACCCTGCGCGCGCTCACCGGCTCGGTGCCGCCCGTCTCCCCCGAGTCGCTCGTGCTGCCCGCCGGGGCCGACCCGGGGGCGCAGCTGGGCGTGACCGCGCTGCCGGACGACGCGATCGTCTGCTCCTGCAACAACGTCCGCAAGGGCACCATCCGCGAGGCGGTCACCCAGCACCGGTGCACCACGGTGCCCGAGGTGAAGAAGTGCACCAAGGCCGGCACCACGTGCGGCAGTTGCGTGAAGGTGCTGGGCCGGCTGGTCGAGGCCGAGCTGGAGGCGTCCGGCGTCGAGGTCGACAAGGGCCTGTGCGGCTGCTTCGCCCAGACCCGCGAGGAGCTGTACGAGATCGTCCTGGCCCTGCGCCTCACGTCGTACCGGGAGCTGCTGGACCGCCACGGCCGCGAGGGCGCCCGGGGCGGGGACGGCTGCGAGGTGTGCAAGCCGGCCGTCGGCTCGATCATCGCCTCCCTCGCCCCGGTGATCGGCGCGAGCGGCTACGTCCTGGACGGCGAGCAGGCAGCGCTGCAGGACACCAACGACCACTTCCTCGCCAACCTCCAGAAGAACGGCTCGTACTCGGTGGTGCCGCGCATCCCCGGCGGGGAGATCGCACCGGAGAAGCTGATCGTGCTCGGCGAGATCGCCCGGGACTTCGGCCTCTACACGAAGATCACCGGCGGACAGCGGATCGACATGTTCGGGGCCCGTGTCGAACAGCTCCCGCTGATCTGGGCCCGGCTGGTGGACGCCGGCTTCGAGTCCGGCCACGCCTACGGCAAGTCGCTGCGCACCGTGAAGTCCTGCGTGGGCTCCACCTGGTGCCGCTACGGCGTGCAGGACTCGGTCCGCATGGCGATCGACCTGGAGCTGCGCTACCGGGGCCTGAGGTCCCCGCACAAGCTGAAGTCGGCGGTGTCCGGGTGCGCCCGGGAGTGCGCGGAGGCCCAGTCCAAGGACTTCGGGGTGATCGCCACCTCGGGCGGCTGGAACCTGTACGTCGGCGGCAACGGCGGCGCCACCCCGCGCCACGCCGACCTGCTGGCCCAGGACCTGTCCGACGCGGAGCTGGTCCGGCTGATCGACCGGTTCCTGATGTTCTACATCCGTACGGCCGACCGTCTGGAGCGCACCAGCACCTGGCTGGAGCGGCTCCCGGGAGGCCTGGAGCACGTACGGGACGTGGTGGTGCACGACTCGCTCGGCATCTGCGACGAGCTGGAGAGGCTGATGCGGGCGCACGTCGCGAACTACCGCGACGAGTGGGCGGAGACGGTCGACGACCCCGAGAAGCTGGCCCGGTTCGTGTCCTTCGTGAACGCCCCGGACACCCCGGACCCGGTCGTCTCCTTCGTCCCCGAGCGCGACCAGATCAAGCCCGACCTGCCGCTGCTGGCCATCGGCCTGCGGCCCGCCGACGACGTCCTGGAAGGAAGCGCCCAGCGATGACCCTGACAGTCGAGACGACCGACCTGAAGGTCCAGCTCCGGCTGGCGGACGACTGGTTCACGGTCTGCGACCTGAGCCTGCTGGTCCCGGGCCGCGGAGTGGCGGCCCTGCTGCCGGACGGCCGCCAGGTGGCCCTCTTCCGCGACCGCGCGGACCGGCTGTACGCCGTCGGCAACCGCGACCCCTTCACCGGCGCCGCCGTCCTCTCCCGCGGTCTGACCGGCACCCACCGGGGCCGCCCGTTCGTGGCGTCCCCGCTGCTGAAGCAGCGCTTCGACCTGCTCACCGGGGAGTGCCTGGACGACGAGTCGGTGCGGGTGACGGCGTACGAGGTGCGGGCCCTGTAGCGCCACCGGCGGACCGGGCGGGGTCAGGCCGGGTCCGTGCGCAGCACGACCCGGCGGCCCCGCAGCTCTCCCCGCTCCATCCGCGCGTGCGCCTCGGCGGCGGCGCCCAGCGGGAGCACCTCCAGGGTCCGGGGGCGCAGCTGCCCCTGCCCGAGCAGGTCGTTGACGGCTCTCGCGGCGGCGGCGAGTTCGACGGTCGTCGCGTGCGAGATGACGAAGCCCACGACGGAGCCGCCGTTCATGTACAGCGGTCCGGCGGGCAGCACGGGCCGGGTCCCCGCACCGGCGAGCAGCACCACCCGGCCACGGCGGGCGAGCAGGCCGACCGAGGTCTCCAGGTCGTTCACGCCCGCCGTGTCCAGGTACACGTCGACACCGGCCGGCGCCGCCCGGTGGATCCGCCCGGTCAGCTCCGGGTCGCGGTAGTCGAACACCTCGGCGGCGCCGGACCGGGCGCAGTACCCGGCGTCCCGGGCGCCGGCCGTGGCGAGGACCCGGGCCCCCGCCCGCGCGGCGAACGTCACGAGGGCGCTGCCGACGTTGCCCGCGGCGCCCACGACCAGCACGGTCTCGCCGAGGCGGAGGCGGCCGTGGACGAACAGGGCGAGGTAGGCGGTGGCGGCCGGGTGCACAGCGGCCACGGCGAGGTCCGGGTCGACGCCGGCGGGCAGGGGGTAGAGCCGGTCGGCCGCCACCACCGCCTGCTCGGCGGCCGCGCCCTGCCGTCCCTCGTGCCCGAGGCTGTTGCACCACACGCGGTCACCGGCCCGGAAGCCGGTCACACCGGGCCCGGTCTCCGCGACCGTCCCCACCAGGTCCCGGCCGATGACGAACGGGAAGTCCAGGGCCGTACGGAAGGCTCCCGACCGGACGAGGGCGTCCACCGGGTCCACGGCGGTGGCGAGCACGTCCACCAGGACGTCGGTCGGGCCGGGGCGGGGCGCGGGCAGCTCGCCGTACCGGATCACGTCCGGGGGACCCGGCTGCTCGATGTACGCGGCACGCATGGCCCTCCATGCTGCCACCGGGGGCCACAACGCGCGCGGCGCCCTCGCGAGCCCTTCGTCGCCATGGCAGTTTCTTGACCGATCGGTTCAGATGGGCCTAGCCTGCCTCCATGGCCCGACCCAAGGAATTCGACCCCGACGCGGCGCTCCAGTCGGCCCTGGAGCTGTTCTGGCGGCGCGGCTACGAGGCGACGTCGATGGCCGACCTGGTCGGGCACCTGGGCATCGGCAAGGCCAGCCTGTACGCCACGTTCGGCAGCAAGCACGAGCTGTACCTGCGGGCACTGGACCGCTACGGGCAGACGCAGGACCCGGTGCTGACGCGGGAGCTGTCCCGGCCCGGCCCGGTACTGCCGGCCGTGCGCGGGCTGGTCCGGCGGTTCGCCGCCGAGGCCGCCGCCGAGGCGACGCGGGAGCAGGGCTGCCTGGTCACGAACACGGCGGTCGAGCTGGCCCCGCACGACCGGGAGGCCGCCCGCCGGGTGGAGCGCAGCTGGGACACCGTCGAGACCCTGCTGCACTCCGCCCTCGTCCGCGCCCAGGAGCGGGGCGAGCTGGCCGGGGACCGCGACCCGCTGACCCTCGCGCGCATGCTGCTGGTCCTGCTCCAGGGCCTGCGGGTGGTGGGCAAGGCCTCGACGGACCCGGCCAGGGTCCGGGACGCGGCGGAGCAGGCCCTGGCGCTGCTGGACGCCTGAGCAGGGCCCCGGAGAACGCGCTTGCCGGCCGCGCCTCCCGGACGCGCTGATTACGCAAGGCGCGCTCCTGAGGGCGCGTTTTTTCCCACCCTCATACTGAACCTCTCGTTCCAGAAAAGGGAACCTCATATGACGCACCGCTTCTCCGGTCGGACCGCCCTCGTCACCGGCGCCGGCTCCGGCATCGGCCGCGGGGTGGCCCTCGCCCTGGCCCGGGAGGGCGCCCGGGTCGTCGTCGCCGGCCGGCGCCGGGAACCGCTGGACGAGACCGTGGCCCTGATCGAGGCCGAGGGCGGCAAGGGGCTCGCCGTGACCGCCGACGTCTCCCGCGCCGACGATCTGCGCGCCCTGGTGGACGCCACCGTGGACCGCTTCGGCTCCCTCGACGTGGCCGTGAACAACGCCGGGGTCCTTCAGGGCCGGGGGCGGTCCGTGGGCGACCTGGCCGAGGAGGACTGGCGCCGGATGCTCGACATCAACGTCACCGGTGTCTTCCTCGCCCTCCAGGCCGAGATCGCGCAGATGCGCACCCAGCCGGACGGCGGCGCCATCGTGAACATCGCCTCCCGGATCGGCGTGCACAGCAGGCGGCCCGGCACCGCCGGCTACGCCGTCAGCAAGGCGGCCGTGTCCGTCCTCACCCGCGCCGCCGCCCTGGACCACATCGCCGACGGTGTGCGCGTCAACGCCGTCAGCCCCGGCCCCACCGCCACGGACATGTCGTTCCGGGACGGGGAGACCGAGGCCGGACGGGCCGCGCGCATGCGCGACGAGGTGCCGCTCGGCCGGGTCTCCACCGTCGCGGAGGTGGCCGCCGCCGTGCTGTACCTGGCCTCGGACGACGCGGCCTCGGTGGTCGGCGCCGACCTGGTGATCGACGGCGGCGCCACGGCCTGACTCCGGCCGCGTCAGTCGATCCCGGACCGCTCCACCCCGGCCACGATCCACCGCTGGAAACACAGGAACACCAGGAGCAGCGGCAGGATCGACACGGCCGCCGCGACGAACAGTTCGTGCAGCCGTACGACCTGGGCGGTGGTGAACGAGGACAGGGCCACCTGCACGGTCCAGGCGTTCTGGTCCTGCCCGATCACCAGCGGCCACAGGAAGGAGTTCCACGCGCCGAGGAACACGATCGTCCCGACGGCCGCGAACACCGGACGGGCGCCCGGGACGACGACGAGCCAGTACGTCCGCCAGTACCCGAGCCCGTCCACCTGTGCCGCGTCCTCCAGCTCCCGGGGGAAGCCGAGGAAGTACTGCCGGAACACGAAGCAGGCGAAGGCCGGGAACAGGGTCGGCACGATCAGTCCGCGCAGCGTGGAGACCCAGCCCAGCGACGACACCAGCACGAAGCTGGGCACGAAGGTGACGGCCGCCGGGACGAGCAGGGTGCCCAGCACGGCGTAGAAGACCTTGTTCGCGTGGCGGTAGGGGATGCGGGCGAGGCCGTACCCGGCGAGGGAGGCGAGGAGCAGGGTGCCGAGGGTGGTGGCGACGGCGATCAGCGCGGAGTTGAGCAGGGACCGGGCGAACGGCACGGACGGGTCGCCGAACAGTTCGCCGACGTTGCCCCACCGCAGGTGGCGGGGGAGGAAGGTCCACTCGGGGGAGGTGATCTCCTTCTCGTCGGCCAGCCCGTTGCGCACGAGCAGGTAGAAGGGGATCAGGAAGAGCAGGGCGAGCGCGATCAGCAGCACCAGCCGCAGCGCCCGCCCGGCCCGTACCAGGGCGTCATCCATCGCCGTCCGTCCTCCCCAGCCGCAGCCAGCGCGCCTGCCCCACCGTGACGACTGCGATGACCAGCGCGAGGATCACCGCGCCCGCGCTGCCGAGCCCGAGGTTCTGCCCCTGCCCGAGGGCGGTGTAGTAGAGGTAGACCAACGGCGGCCGGGCGTACGGCGGATAGCCGCGGGCGTCGGACAGCAGGTTGTAGAACTCGTCGAAGGCCTGGAAGGCGCCCACGCCGAGCAGCAGCACCACCGCGGCCGAGGTGGCCCGCAGCTGGGGCAGGGTGATGTGCCGCAGCACCGTCCAGCCGGGCCGGGCGCCGTCCACCGCCGCCGCCTCGTACAGCGCCGGGTCGATCCGCTGGAGCCCGGCGAGGAACAGGATCATGTAGAAGCCGGCCTGGAGCCACAGCCGTACGGTCACGATGACCAGCCAGTACCAGGGCGGATCGGTGGTTGCCAGCCAGGCGACGGGTTCGCCGCCGAACCATCCCAGCACGGTGTTGGCGAGCCCGAACCGCACCCCGTTGAACAGCGACATCTTCCAGATGAGCGCGGCCACGACGTAACTGCACGCGGCCGGCAGGAAGAACACGGACCGGAAGAAGGCCCGGGCGGCCCTGAGGCGGTTGACCATCAGGGCGAGGGAGAGGGAGAAGACGTAGGTGACGGGCACGATGAAGGCCGTGAAGACGACGAAGGTCTTCAGGCTGTCCACGAACGCCCGGTCCCGCAGCATGGCCGTGTAGTTGTCCAGCCCGACGAAGTGCGTCGGCGTGACCGTGTTGTGCGCGTCGAAGAAGCCGAGCGCCACGCTCCACAGCAGCGGGACGTACGTGAACAGCGCGAGCCCGAACGCGAAGGGCCCGACGAACACCCAGAACCAGAGCGCCGCACGCCGCCTCACGACGTCTTCTTCACGCGGTCGAGTTCGGCCGACACCTTCCGTACGACGGCCCGCAGTTCCGGCTCCGGGCCGGCCCCGTCCCTGATGATCCGGCTGAGCGCGTCCTGGTAGGCGGTCTGGCTCGCCGGGGTCCACAGCAGCGGCTGGGCGTAGCCGTGGTCGGTGGTGAAGCGAACGGCGTCGGCGGCGGGACCGTGCTTCAGCGCGGTGGCCTTCTCGGCGAGGGAGATCCGGGCGGGGATGTGGAACCCGTAGGAGAGCGCGAAGTCCTCCTGGTGGTCGGTGCGTTCGACCCAGAGCCACTTCACGTACTCCTTGGCCGGCTCCTCGTGCCGGCTGCGGGCGCTGACGGCGGCGCCGTACGCCCCGATGGGCACGGAGGGCCGCCCGTGGCTCCCGTCGCGCGGGAAGGGCAGCACCCCGAAATCGTCCCCGAGTTCCTCGCGGATCCGCGGCAGCGCCCACAGCCCGGTCCACTGCATCGCGGTCAGCCCCTGTACGAAGGCGGACGGGTCCGACCAGTCGCTGGGCGCGCCGAGGAGCAGGGACTTGTCGGCGTACAGCCGGTGCAGCTTGCCGAGGGTGCGGGCGGCGGCGGGGTCGTCGAAGCCGACCTCGCCGTCGTCGCCGACGAACCGGAATCCGGCCGCGTACAGGGGGGTCCCGCCGAGCACGCCCGCTCCGCCGTCGTTCCCGAGGAAGAGCCCCTTCACCTTGCCGGTGGTGAGCCGGTGCGCGGCGTCGACCAGGGCGTCCAGGGTGGCGGGCGGCTCGACACCGGCGTCCTCCAGCAGGCTCTTGCGGTAGTAGAGCATCTGCATGTCGATGACCTGCGGAATGCCGTAGACCCTGCCCTCGTGGGTCTTCGGCGCGAGCACGGCCGGATTGAAGTCGTCCTTCACCTCCCGCACCAGGTCGGTGAGGTCGAGCACCTGCCCGCCCCGGATCTGGTCGAGGGTGGGCCCGTTGACCTCGAAGACGTCGGGCCCGGAGTCGGTGAGCAGTGCGGCTGCGGTCTGCTGGTCGTAGTTCCCCGGCCGCCACTGCACCGAGACGCGTGCCCTGCCGAAGCCGGCCGCGTACCGCCGCACGGCCCGCTCGGTTCCGGGCTCGCCGTACTGGTGGTACCACTGCGTCAGCTGCGGCCCCGGACCACCGCCGCCCCGGCCGGTGTTGGACCCGCAGGCCGTGAGCACCCCGGCGCCCGCCCCTGCGGCCAGCAGATCCCTACGGCTGATCGTCATCGTGTGCCCCCTGACGTCCGTCATCGATGCACGGCCCAACGATCAACCATGCGCCCCGATTACGAAAGACGAGTTGCGGCCGTGTGTCACCGCTCCCGGGAGAGGTCCCGCAGCCGGCCGGTCCGGCCGTACGTCAGCGCACAGAGGGGCGACACCCCCCGCACCGGGGTGTCGCCCCTCCTCTTTCGTGCGCCGGAGCCGCCGCCGATCGGTGAGGGTCGGGGACCGACGGCGGCTCCGGGGACCGGGTGGGTCAGCGGTGGTCGCTGCCCGCCGACTGGGTGGCCGCGCGGCCCGCCTCCAGGCGGGCGACCGGGATGCGGAACGGGGAGCAGGAGACGTAGTCCAGGCCGGCCTCGTGGAAGAAGTGGACCGACTCCGGGTCACCGCCGTGCTCGCCGCAGACGCCGAGCTTGAGGTCGGGGCGGGTACGACGGCCCGCTTCGGCGGCCGCCTTCACCAGGGAGCCGACGCCGTCCTTGTCGATCGTCTCGAACGGGCTGACGCCGAAGATGCCCTTCTCCAGGTACGCCGTGAAGAACGAGGCCTCCACGTCGTCCCGGCTGAAGCCCCACACCGTCTGCGTCAGGTCGTTCGTGCCGAAGGAGAAGAACTCCGCCGCCTCGGCGATCTGGCCGGCGGTCAGGGCGGCCCGCGGCAGCTCGATCATCGTGCCGATCGCCAGCTTCAGCCGCGTACCGGTCGCCGCCTCGACCTCGGCGATCACCTGGTCCGCCTCCTCGCGGACGATCTCCAGCTCCTGGACCGTACCGACGAGCGGGATCATGATCTCCGCGCGCGGGTCGCCCTTGGCCGCCTTGCGCTCGGCCGCCGCTTCCGCGATGGCCCGGACCTGCATGGTGAACAGGCCGGGGATGACCAGGCCCAGGCGTACGCCGCGCAGGCCCAGCATCGGGTTCTGCTCGTGCAGCCGGTGCACGGCCTGGAGCAGGCGCAGCTCGTTCTCGTGCGGCTCCTGGCGGGACTCGGCGAGGGCCACGCGGACGGAGAGTTCCGTGATGTCCGGCAGGAACTCGTGCAGCGGCGGGTCCAGGAGACGGATCGTCACCGGGAGTCCGTCCATCGCCTCGAAGAGTTCGACGAAGTCCTTCTTCTGCAGGGGCAGCAGGGCCTTCAGGGACTCCTCGCGCTCGTCCTGGGTGTCGGCGAGGATCAGGCGTTCGACCAGCTCACGGCGGTCGCCGAGGAACATGTGCTCCGTGCGGCACAGGCCGATGCCCTGGGCACCGAAGCGGCGGGCGCGCAGCGCGTCCTCGGCGTTGTCCGCGTTGGCGCGCACCCGCAGGCGGCGCTTGCGGTCGGCGAAGGCCATCATGCGGTGGACCGCCTCGACCAGCTCGTCGGCGTCGTCGGCGCCCGGGTGCATACGGCCCTCGAAGTACTCCACCACCGGGGAGGGCACGACCGGGACCTCGCCCAGGTAGACCTTGCCGGTCGAGCCGTCGATGGAGATCAGGTCGCCCTCCTCCACGACGTGTCCGCCGGGCACCGTCATCCGGCGGCGCTTGGTGTCGACCTCCAGCTCCTCCGCGCCGCAGACGCAGGTCTTGCCCATGCCGCGGGCGACGACGGCCGCGTGGGAGGTCTTGCCGCCGCGGGAGGTGAGGATGCCCTCGGCCGCGATCATGCCGTCCAGGTCGTCGGGGTTGGTCTCCCGGCGGACCAGGATCACCTTCTCGCCCGAACGGGACCACTTGACCGCGGTGTACGAGTCGAAGACCGCCTTGCCGACCGCCGCGCCCGGCGAGGCCGCGATGCCCCGGGCGACCTGCTCGACCTTCGCCTGCTCGTCGAAGCGCGGGAACATCAGCTGGGCGAGCTGGGCGCCGGTGACGCGCTGGAGCGCCTCCGTCTCGTCGATGAGGCCCTGGTCCACCAGCTGGGTGGCGATGCGGAAGGCCGCGCCCGCCGTGCGCTTGCCGACGCGCGTCTGGAGCATCCAGAGCTGGCCGCGCTCGATGGTGAACTCGATGTCGCAGAGATCCTTGTAGTGGTTCTCCAGGGTCTCCATGATCTGCATGAGCTGGTCGTACGACTTCTTGTCGATCTGCTCCAGCTCGGCGAGCGGCACGGTGTTGCGGATGCCGGCGACCACGTCCTCGCCCTGGGCGTTCTGCAGGTAGTCGCCGTAGACGCCCTGATGGCCGGAGGCGGGGTCGCGGGTGAAGGCGACACCGGTGCCGGAGTCGGGGCCGAGGTTGCCGAACACCATCGAGCAGACGTTGACGGCCGTGCCCAGGTCGTGCGGGATGCGTTCCTGGCGCCGGTACAGCTTGGCGCGGTCGCCGTTCCAGGAGTCGAAGACCGCCTTGATGGCGAGGTCCATCTGCTCGCGCGGGTCCTGCGGGAAGTCCCGGCCGGCCTCCTTCTTGACGATCTTCTTGAAGGTGGTGACCAGCTTCTTCAGGTCCGCGGCCTCCAGGTCGGTGTCGACGGCCACCTTCTTGGCGGCCTTCGCCTTGTCGAGGGCCTCCTCGAAGAGGTCGCCGTCGACGCCGAGGACGGTCTTGCCGAACATCTGGATGAGGCGGCGGTAGGAGTCCCAGGCGAACCGCTCGTCGCCGGCCTGGGCCGCCAGGCCCTGCACCGACTTGTCGGACAGGCCGATGTTCAGGACCGTGTCCATCATGCCGGGCATGGAGAACTTCGCACCGGAGCGGACGGAGACGAGCAGCGGGTCGTCGGCCTGGCCGAGCTTCTTGCCCATCTTCGCTTCGAGGGCTTCGAGGTGCGCACTCACCTCGTCACGGAGTGCCGCGGGCTCCTCGCCGCTGTCCAGGTAGACCTTGCAGGCCTCCGTGGTGATCGTGAAGCCGGGAGGGACCGGGAGACCCAGGTTGGTCATCTCGGCCAGATTGGCACCCTTGCCGCCGAGCAGGTCCTTGAGGTCCTTGTTGCCCTCGGTGAAGTCGTAAACGAACTTCGCTGCCTGGGGTTCTTTGTTTTCCGACACGGGTCTCGACTCCTTGAGGCCACGGTGGCTGCCCTGATGGCGAGGAACATACCCAGATCGAAGGTGCCTGGGTACGGCCACTTGCGCGTCATGCGCCTGTAACCACCCGTCCGCCAGCGGATCGAAAGTCAAGGCTTGGCAAGCGAAGCGGGGCTTATGTTTTCACTTCTTGAAGACGGCGGTGCCCACAGGTGCAATTTTATGCTCATGTGAGCACGTCGTGGCACGACTGATTTCGATCGATGAACGATCAAGAGGTGGCACCGAGTGCCACCCCTTGAGGAAGTGCAGCCGTGCTTGATCCGCTCATCTGAGCGCAACCCTTATCAAGGGTGGCGAGAATCACGCTGCCACAGACCGCTCGGTTCCACCATGCGGACCGCCCCGCGGACACCCGCCAGGAGCGGTGACAGCCCTGTCACACACCCATCTCCGACAGCCGCTGCTCCACCCGGTCCGGCGCGTACAGGTGCTCCACCACCAGCGCGCCGGCGCCGATCAGCCCGGCCCGGTCGCCGAGCCGCGAGGTGACGACGGCCAGGTGGCCCGTGGAGCGGGGCAGCGCCCGCTGGTAGAGCAGCTCGCGCACGCCGGTCAGGAAGGGCGTTCCGGCCAGGTCACCCGCGATCATCAGCACGCCCGGGTTCAGCAGGGTCACGACCGTCGCCAGCACGTCCCCGACCTGCCGCCCGGCCTCACGGGCCAGCGCGGCGGCCTCCGGGTGCCCGGCGGCCAGCAGGTCCCGCACGTCCGAGCCGGAGGCGGCCGGCACCCCCGCGGCGGCCAGCCGGCGGGCCACGGCGCCGCCGCTCGCCACCGCCGCGAGACAGCCGTAGGAGCCGCACCGGCACAGCGCGTCGGCGCCGACGCGGATGTGCCCGATGTCGCCCGCGCCGCCGTCGACGCCCCGGTAGAGCGAACCGTCCACCACCACCCCGGCACCGATGCCCGTCGACACCTTGACCAGGACGAAGGCCCGGCAGTCGGGGTGCCCGGTGCGCTGTTCGCCGTACGCCATGAGGTTGGCGTCGTTGTCGACCAGTACCGGGACCGCGGGGGCTCCGGTGCGGTCGGTGAGGGCACGGGAGAGCCGGCCCGGTATGTCGTAGCCGTCCCAGCCCGGCATGATCGGCGGCTGGACCACCCGGCCCGTCTCGCTGTCCACCGGGCCCGGCACCGCCAGCCCGATCCCGCACACCTCCCCGGCGCTCCGCCCCGCCTTGGCCAGCAGCTCGGCGAACCAGTGGCCCAGCTCGCCGAGGACCGCGTCGGGGCCGTCCTCGACCACCAGCGTGCCGGCCTGCTCGGCGAGGATCTCGCCGGTCAGGGTGAGGACGGCCGCGCGGGCGTGCCGGGTGTCCAGGTCGGCGGCGAGGACCACGGCGTGGGAGTCGTCGAACTCCAGGGTGATGGAGGGGCGTCCGCCGAGCGGCGAGTCGACCGGGCCGCCGGCGCCCTCGCGCAGCCAGCCCGCCCGGAACAGCCGGTCCAGGCGCTGGCCGACGGTGGCCCGGGACAGTCCGGTCGCCTGCTGGAGCGCGCCGCGTGTCACGGCCCGCCCGCTGCGCACCAGTTCGAGCAGGTCGCCGGCACCCGCCTGGCTCCCGCTCTTGCCGGTCCTTCCCGGACGTCCGGTCATGCGCACCCCCTTGTGCTTCTCAAGTTTGCCTTACATATTGAGTTTTGCGTGTTAAATAGGCGTAACCCTACGGTGGCCGGGGCTGAACCGCGTCGGCCGGACGTCTTCGGGGAGCCCCGAGTGGACCGCACCGCCCAGCTCACTGCCCGTTCCACCCCGTACGAGACGGCATACGATCCACCGGCCACGGCCGCCACCCCGGTCCCGACGTCCCTGCCCGCGAGGGCCGCCGGGGTGCTGGAGGCGAACTGGACCGGCGCGTCGACGGTGCCCTCCCGCGCCCTGTACCCGCACCAGTGGTCCTGGGATTCGGCGTTCATCGCCATCGGGCTGCGGCACGTCTCGCCCCGGCGGGCCCAGACGGAACTGGAGACGCTGCTCGCGGCCCAGTGGGCCGACGGCCGCGTCCCGCACATCGTGTTCAACCCCTCCGTACCGCTCGACGCGTACTTCCCGAGCCCCGACTTCTGGCGCTCCTCCACCGCCGGGCGCACGGCGGGCGCCTCGCGCACGCTACAGACCTCCGGCATCGTGCAGCCACCAGTGCACGCGCTGGCGGCCTGGCTGGTGCACCGCGCCGACCCCCGGCTGTCCCGGGCCCGCGGCTTCCTGGCCCGCGTCCACCCGCGGCTGGCCGCCTGGCACCGGTACCTGCTGCACCGCCGGGACCTGGGCGGTGCCGGACTGGTCTGCGTGGTCCACCCCTGGGAGCAGGGCATGGACAACAGCCCCTGCTGGGACGCCCCGCTGGCCCGGATCACCCCGGCCCCGGCCCACTCCTTCCGTCGCGCCGACCTCGAGCACGGCGCGGCCGGGGACCGGCCGACGGACCTGGACTACGGGCGGTACGTGCGGCTGGCCGCGGACTACCGGGACGCCGGGTACGCGGACGGCGGCGGCGAGTTCGCCGTGGAGGACCCGGCGTTCAACGCCCTCCTCATCGCCTCCGAGCTCGCGCTGGCCCGGATCGCCGAGGAACTGGGGGCGTCCGGCTCCGCCCGCCGGGCCCGCGCGCACCGGCTGACGGCGACGCTGGTGGAGCGGCTGTGGGACGCGGAGGCGGGGATGTTCCTGTGCCGGGACCTGCGGGACGAGGACGCCGCCCCCGTGCGGGGTCACTCCGGTCCGGGGCAGGATCCTTCCGGCACCGGCCCCGCGCCCCTCCCCTCCCCCGGGCACGGCGGCTCGGGGCGTTCCCGCCTCCTCCGCGAGCGCGCCGTCTCCGGATTGGTGCCGCTGGTCCTGCCCGGACTCCCCCGCGGCATCGCCGCCACCCTCGTCCGTACCCTGCGCGGGCCGCACTTCTCGGTCGGTGACCGCACCCGGCTCGTGCCCAGTTACGACCTGCTCGGCGCGGCCTTCGACCCGCACCGCTACTGGCGCGGGCCGGCCTGGTTCAACACGGGCTGGCTGCTGGAGCGGGGCCTGCGCACCCACGGTGAGACGGCGGCGGCCGACGCCCTGCGCCGGGCCGTGCTGGACCTCGCCGGCGCCACCGACTTCGCGGAGTACGTCGACCCGTACACCGGCGCGCCCTGCGGAGCCGGCGGCTTCAGCTGGACGGCGGCCCTCGCGCTCGACCTGTGCCACCGGCCGGCCGCGCACCACGAGCGTCAACATCTGGACAAGAGCGGACAAAAAGGCGTACCCCCCACGGACACCGGAACGTTCGACAGGAGTGACAGAGGAGGGGACCGGGAATGACGGACCGGCATCATCTGCTCGTGCACGGCGCCACCTTCGCCGCCGTGGGCGACCGTGGCGACATCAGCGGGGTGCGGGGCGGCAGTTCCCCGGACGGGTTGTTCGTCCGGGACGCCCGGCACCTCAGCCGCTGGCAGCTCACCCTCGACGGCGCGGTGCCCGAGGTGCTCACACCGGTCACGGACGGGGACGAGGCCCGCTGTGTGCTGGTCCCGCGCGGCGGCCGGCAGGAGCCCCCGGCGTACACCCTCTTCCGTGAACAGGCCGTCGGGGACAGCTCCTTCGTGGAGTCCGTGAAGGTCACCAGCAACCGCCCGGTGCCCACCACCGTGCGGCTCGCGCTCACCGTCGACGCCGACTTCACCGACCAGTTCGAGCTCCGCTCCGACCACCGCACCTACGCCAAGCCCGGCGCCCTGCGCTCCCGCGACGTCCTGCCGGACGGCATCGAGTTCACCTACCGGCGCGCCGAGTGGCGGTCCTGTACGACCATCACGGCCGACCCGGCCCCCGACGCCGTGGAGGAGACCGGCACCGGCGCCCGCCGCCTGGTGTGGACCCTCGGCCTCGCGCCCCACGGCACGACCGAGCTGCTGCTGCGGGTGATCGCCCGCCCGCACGGCGAGAAGCGCGCCCTGCGCGTGCCCCGCGCCCCCGCCGCCGTACAGGAGCACCTCCTCGCCGAGGAAGCCCGCTTCACGGAGGGCGTGGCCTTCCCGACCGGCTGGCCTGAGCTGGCCGCCGCCTGCGCCCGGGGCCTCGCCGATCTGGCGGCGCTCCAGGTCCCGGCCACCGGGCCGGACGGCGAGGACCTGCGCGTACCGGCGGCCGGCGCCCCCTGGTTCCTCACCCTGCTCGGCCGCGACGCGCTCCTCACCTCCCTGTTCGTGCTGCCGTACCACCCCCGCTCCGCCGCCGCCACGCTCCTCGCCCTGGCCGCCACCCAGGCCACCGGCACCGACGGGTCCCCGGTCGCCCAGCCCGGCAAGATCGTGCACGAGGTACGCCACGGCGAGCTGGCCCACTTCGGCCAGGTGCCGTTCGGCCGCTACTACGGCTCGGTCGACGCCACCCCGCTCTTCCTGATCCTGCTCGGCGCGTACGTCGAGCGGACGGGGGACACGGAGCCGGCCCGGCGCCTGGAACCGCACGCCCGGGCCGCCGTCGGCTGGATGCTCGACCACGGCGGCCTGACCTCGCGCGGCTACCTCGTCTACCGCGCCGACGAGGGCGGCCTCGCCAACCAGAACTGGAAGGACTCGCCCGGCGCGATCTGCTGTGCCGACGGCACCCGGCCCACCGGCGCGGTGATGGCGGCGGGCGCCCAGGGCTACGCTTACGACGCGCTGCGCCGCACGGCCGGGGTGGCGCGGACGGTGTGGGGGGACGAGACGTACGCCGCGCTGCTGGAACAGGCGGCGGCCGACCTCCGGGACCGGTTCCAGCGGGACTTCTGGATGCGGGAGCGGTCCTTCCCGGCGCTGGCCCTGGACGGGCGGGGCCGGCAGATCGACGCGCTGGCGTCCGACGCCGGGCACCTGCTGTGGTCGGGGCTGCTGGACAAGGAGTACGGCGAGGTGGTGGGCCGGCGGCTGCTGGAGCCGGACTTCTTCTCGGGCTGGGGCGTCCGCACGCTGGCCTCCGGCCAGGCCGCGTACCACCCGCTGTCCCACCACCGGGGGTCCGTCTGGCCCCATGACAACGCGCTGATCGCGCTGGGCCTGGCGCGGTACGGGCTGCACGACGAGGCCCGCACGGTCGCCCACGCCCTGATCGACGCGGCGACGGTGGGCGGGCACCGGTTGCCGGAGGTACTGGCCGGGTACGGGCGTGCTCCGCACGGTTCGCCGGTGCCGTATCCGCACGCGTGCGGGCGGGGTGCCCGGTCCGCCGCCGCACCGCTCGCCCTGCTGACGGCGGTGGGGGGCGCCTAAGGGTCTTTCGTCCGGATCAGGCCGGATCAGGCCGGATCAGGGAGCGGTGCCAGGGCCCGCGGGCCCGGAACGATCCGAACGAGAGGCCCCGGTGCTCCGGCGTCACCACCATCCGGCAGTTCCTCGACGCCGGCCTCGTCGACACCGTGCAGGTGGCGGTCTCGCCGGTGGAGCCGGGGTCCGGACTACGTCACCGGGAGTCACCCGATGAGCTGCTCGACCGGTTCCGCCTGGAGGCCCTCCCCAGCCCGAGCGGCGTGGCGCGCCACCTGTTCCGGCACAGATGAGGCGAGGGCCATCCGAGTCCAGGCTGCGACGGGTCGTACCGCCCGCTGTGTTGACCAGGTGTTTGCCCGGCGGTCCTGAACGGTGCCCGGCCGTGGGCCGTACGGGAGGGCATGAGCGCGCTCCAGCCTGCCTCTGCCGCCGCCTCTGCCGATTCCTCCGCCGAGGGTGTGCCCGAAGAGGTCACCGAACCCGCCGTACGCACGTTCCGCCGTCCCTGGGCCGCGTGGTCGGCCTGGCGCGGGCGCTGGCGGGAGGGGCACCCGGAAGCCGCGCGGGCCCTGTCCGTCACCGTCACCGTGCTCGCCGCCGCGCTGGTCGTCGCCGCGCTGGTGATGCCGAACACGGTCGTCCGGCTGGGGCCCGCGAAGTTCCTCCGCATACCCGCCGAGGCCGTCATCGGGGCGGCCGTGCTGCTCGCGCTGCCGCGGCGGCCCCGGGTGGTGCTGGCGGCGGTGTCCGGGGTGCTGCTCGGGGCCATGACCGTGCTCAACGCGCTGGACATGGGGTTCGGCCAGTACCTCGGCCGAGACTTCAACGTCGTACTGGACTGGGGTCTGTTCGGGGACGCGGAGTCGTATCTGGAGGACTCCCTCGGCCGGACGGCCACCCTCGCCGCCGTGGCCGGACTGATCGTGGCCGTCCTGCTGCTCTTCGTGCTGCTGGCCCTCGCGATGGTCCGGCTGGGCAACCTCCTCGCCCGGTACCCCGGCACCGCGACCCGCGGCACCCTGGTCGCCGGGGTCGTCTGGATCACCTGTTCCTCGCTCGGGCTCCAGGTGGCGGGCGTGCCGATCGCCTCGTCCCGCACCGCGAACGCGCTGAAGGTCCAGGCCCGCCGGGTGTCCGACACGCTGAAGGACGAGGCGGAGTTCCGGAAGGTGGCCCGGGTCGACGCGTTCGGGAACACGCCGGGCAGCCAGCTGGTCCCCGACCTGCGCGGCAAGGACGTGATCTTCACCTTCATCGAGAGCTACGGCCGCAGTGCGATCGAGGACCCGATCATGGCGCCCGGCGTGGACCGGGCCCTCGACGTCCGCACCAAGGCGCTGGCTAGGGCGGGCTACCACGCCAAGAGCGGCTGGCTGACCTCGGCGACGTACGGGGGCAGCAGCTGGCTCGGCCACTCCACCACCATGTCGGGCCTGTGGATCAGCAACCAGCAGCGCTACCGCACCGTGATGGCCAGTGACCACCTCAGCCTGACGGAGGCGTTCCGGAAGACCGGCGCGTTCGACACGGTCGGGGTCATGCCGGGGGTGCAGAAGGGGTGGCCCGAGCAGAAGTGGTACGGCCTGGACAAGGTCTACAACGCCTTCCAACTCGGCTACCGGGGGCCGAAGTTCAGCTGGTCCACCATGCCCGACCAGTACGCCCTCCAGCAGTACCAGGAGCGGGTGCACAGCAAGCCGCCGGCCGCCGGCAAGGCACGGATGTCCCTGCTCATCCTGACGTCCAGCCATCAGCCCTGGGCGCCCATCCCCAAGAGGGTCGACTGGGACCGGCTCGGCGACGGCTCGGTCTTCAAGGACATCCAGGCGGCGGGGAACAAGCCGGCCGACGTCATCGCCGACACCACCAGGTCCCGCGAGGAGTACGGCAAGTCGGTCCAGTACTCGGTGACCGCGCTGACCGAGTGGCTGGAGCGGTACGGCACCGAGGACACCGTGCTGGTCTTCCTCGGCGACCACCAGCCCATCGCCCGGGTCAGCGGCAACCACGCCAGCCGTGACGTGCCGGTGTCGATCGTCGCCAAGGACCCCAGGATGCTGGACAAGATCGCCGACTGGAACTGGACGGACGGGCTCCGTCCCGCCCACGACGCCCCGGTGTGGAAGATGAGCTCCTTCCGCGACCGCTTCCTGACGGCCTACGGCTCCACTCCGCACCCGAAGAACGGCTGAGGCGGCCGGGGTCCGGGAGCGGAGCCCCGGCGGGGGCCGGGGCGCAGCCCCGGGGGCGCTCACCCACCCGACGTGTCGAGCTCCGCTTCCTCGGTGATCCCGGAGCAGTCGTACGGATCCTTCAGCCACCCGTCCGGCAGCACCACCCGGTTGTTGCCGGACGTACGCCCCCGAGGCCCCTCCGCACCGGCCGGCCACGCCTGGTCCAGATCCAGCTCGTCCAGCCCCGCCCGCAGTTCCTGGAGCGACGACGTGATCGCGAGCCGCTTGCGCATCTCGGACCCGACCGCGAACCCCTTCAGGTACCAGGCGACGTGCTTGCGGAAGTCGACCACACCCTTGGACTCGTCCCCGAGCCACTCCCCGAGCAGGGTCGCGTGCCGCACCATGACGTCGGCGACCTCCCGCAGCGTGGGCCGCAGGAAGTCGTCCCGTCCCTCGAACGCGGCGACCAGGTCCGCGAAGAGCCAGGGCCGCCCCAGGCACCCGCGCCCCACGACCACGCCGTCGCACCCGGTCTCCCGCACCATCCGCAGCGCGTCCTCGGCCGACCAGATGTCACCGTTGCCGAGCACGGGGATCTCCGGCACGTGCTCCTTCAGCCGCGCGATGGCGTCCCAGTCGGCGGTGCCGCCGTAGTGCTGGGCGGCGGTGCGGCCGTGCAGGGCGATGGCCGTCACGCCCTCCTCCACGGCGATGCGGCCGGCGTCGAGGTAGGTGATGTGGTCGTCGTCGATGCCCTTGCGCATCTTCATCGTCACCGGCAGGTCACCGGCCCCGGACACCGCCTCCCGCAGGATCGCCCGCAGCAGGTTCCGCTTGAACGGCAGCGCGGACCCGCCGCCCTTGCGCGTCACCTTCGGCACCGGGCAGCCGAAGTTCAGGTCGATGTGGTCGGCCAGGCCCTCCTCCGCGATCATGCGGACGGCCTTGCCGACGGTCGAGGGGTCGACGCCGTACAGCTGGATCGAGCGCGGCTGCTCGCTCGGGTCGAACCTGATCAGCTGCATGGTCTTCTCGTTGCGCTCGACCAGCGCCCGAGTGGTGATCATCTCGCTGACGAACAGCCCCTTGCCGCCGCTGAACTCCCTGCACAGGGTACGGAAGGGCGCATTGGTGATCCCCGCCATGGGTGCGAGCACGACGGGCGGTGTCACGGCGTGCGGGCCGATGGAGAGCGGGTGGGTCATCGTCAGGACTCCGGAGGATCTACGGCACGGGACGGACAGGGGAACTCTGGGCAAGCACCCATTGTCCCTCACCCGCCGGGCGGCTCCGCCGGCGCCACCGGCCGGCACCCGGAGACCATGTATGACTCATTAGTTAGACGCACTATTGAGTTCGGCGTACGATGGGACCCATGCCAGAGCTGAGCCCTCGCCGACGCCTGCTCGTGCTCCTGATCTGCTGTATGAGCCTGCTGATCGTGAGTCTCGACAACACCGCGCTGAACGTGGCCCTCCCCTCCATGCAGCGCGACCTGCACGCCACCACCTCCGGCCTGCAGTGGACGATCGACGCCTACACGCTGGTCCTGGCCTCGCTGCTGATGCTGGCGGGCTCCACGGCCGACCGCATCGGCCGCAAACGCGTCTTCATGGCGGGCCTGGTGGTGTTCACGGCCGGCTCCGCGCTGTGCTCCGTCGCCCCGAACCTGGAACTGCTGATCGTGTTCCGCATGGTCCAGGCGGTGGGCGGCTCGATGCTCAACCCGGTCGCCATGTCGATCATCACCAACACCTTCACCGACGCCCGCGAACGCGCCCGCGCGATCGGGGTGTGGGGCGCGGTGGTCGGCATCTCCATGGCGGCGGGCCCGCTGGTCGGCGGGCTGCTGGTGCAGTCGGTGAGCTGGCGCTCCATCTTCTGGGTCAACCTCCCGGTCGGCCTCGCGGCCCTGCTGCTCACCCTCCGCTTCGTCCCGGAGTCGCGCGCGCCCAAGGCCCGCCGTCCCGACCCGGTCGGACAGGTACTGGTGATCGCCCTGTTCGGCTCGCTGACGTACGCGATCATCGAGGCGCCGGAGTCGGGCGCCGGCCCGGTGGCGCCGTTCGCCGTGGTCGCCGTGGCCGCGCTGCTGGCCCTCCTGTGGTACGAACCCCGCCGCGACGAACCCCTCATCGACCTGCGCTTCTTCCGCTCGGCCCCGTTCAGCGGCGCCACCGTGATCGCGATCAGCGCGTTCGCGGCCCTCGGCGGCTTCCTGTTCCTGTCCACCCTGTACCTGCAGAACGTCCGCGGCCTGGACGCCCTGCACGCGGGCCTGTGGATGCTCCCGATGGCCCTGCCGACGTTCCTGTGCGCCCCGCTGTCCGGCCGCCTGGTGGGCAGCCGCGGCCCACGCCTGCCGCTGCTGGTGGCGGGCACGGCGATGACCGCGAGCGGTGTGCTGTTCGCCGCGTTCGAGGCGGAGACCTCCGACATCACCCTGCTGCTCGGCTACGTTCTCTTCGGCATCGGCTTCGGCTTCGTGAACGCGCCGATCACCAACACGGCCGTCTCCGGCATGCCGCGCACCCAGGCCGGTGTCGCCGCCGCCGTCGCCTCCACCAGCCGGCAGCTGGGCCAGACACTCGGCGTCGCGGTCGTCGGCGCCGTCCTGGCCTCCGGCATCGGCTCGTCCCCGTACCGGCAGGTGTTCGTCTCGGCGGCCCGCCCCGGCTGGTGGATCCTCACCGCCTGCGGCCTGGCCGTCCTGATCCTCGGCTTCCTGACCAGCGGCCACTGGGCCCGCCGCACCGCGGAACGCACGGCAGAGAGCCTGAGCTCCCCGGAGGTCCGCCAGGTCGTGGAAACCGCGAAGCAGGCGTAGCGGCGAGGCCCGGCGGCCGCCGTCCGGGAAGCCGGCCGGCGCGGCCCGCGCCCCCACCGCCACCGGGGTGGCAGACCGAGGGGTCAGCGGGCGCGGGCGATCTCGTACAGCCTCTCCAGCCGCTCCCGGGTCTCCTCGTTCCTCGGTGTGTACGTGACCATCCGGGCGCCCACCTCGGGGGCGAGCCACAGGTCCGTGTGCTCCAGGCTGAGGAGGCCGACGTGGGGGTTGAGGAACTCCTTGGACTTGGAGCGGGTGTCGACCACCTCGTAGCGCCGCCAGTTCTCGCGGAAGGCGGGTGACTCGTCCAGCCGTTTCAGGAGCACCTTCCAGGCGGGCTCGCCGAGATGGCCGGCCAGGGCGGCGCGCAGCCGGGCCGCCATCAGGCGCTGGGTCTTCTCCAGGTGGACCACCGCCGCCTGCCACTCCCTGTTGGTGTGGACGAGCAGCATGCAGTTGCGGTCCTCGGGCGGCACCGCGTCCAGGTCGCCCAGGAGGCGGGCGTAGGTGCGGTTGTAGGCGAGGATGTCGTACCGGCTGTTCTGGATGCAGGCCGGGATCGGCTCCAGCCCGGTCAGCATCGCGCGCAGCGCGGGGGTGACGCTCGGGCAGTTCGCCGCCGGGGTCGGGTCCGTCGCGCCGGCCAGCTGGAAGAGGTGGGCGCGTTCGCTGGCGTCCAGGCGCAGGGCGCGCGCGAGGGCGTCGAGGACCTGGACGGAGACCTGGATGTCACGTGCCTGTTCGAGCCAGGTGTACCAGGTGACGCCGACCGCGGAGAGGTGGGCGACCTCCTCGCGGCGCAGCCCGGGGGTGCGCCGGCGGGCCCCGCGCGGCAGGCCCACCTGCTCCGGTGTGATGCGCTCGCGTCTGCTGCGCAGGAACGCGGCCAGCTCGTGCCGACGGATCTCCGCTCCCCGGGCGGGCGCCCGGGTTTCCTGGACCGAGGTCGTCATGGGTCCAGGGTGCCGGTCGGGCCAAGCTGTTTCCAGGTGCTTCCAGTACCAGGACAAGGACCGCCGACCACCAGCATGACCCGGAGCCCGGCCCGGAATCCGCCCCGGCCCCCGGGTGGTGCCGGGTAGTCCGGCTACCAGGATGAGGAGACTCTGGTACCAGCCTGGGCGGTCTTCCAGGCTCGGGAGCATGAGTGAAACCGTCACCGCCCCCGCCGTCCGGCCGACGGCGGCGCCGCCCGCGCTGACCGGGCCCGGGCTGTTCACCGTCCTGCTGGCCGCGGCGCTGCCGCTGGTCGACTTCTTCATCGTCAACGTCGCGCTGCCGACCATCGGCGCCGATCTCGCCGCGGGCGAGGCCGTGCTGGAGCTGGTCGTCGCCGGGTACGGGGTCGCGTACGCCGTGCTGCTCGTGCTCGGCGGGCGGCTCGGGGACCTGTTCGGCCGGCGCCGGCTGTTCCTCGCCGGGATGGCCGCCTTCGGGCTCACCTCACTGGCCTGCGGGCTCGCGCCCGGCGCCTGGAGCCTGGTCGCGGCCCGGGTCGCGCAGGGCGCCTCGGCCGCCGCGATGCTGCCGCAGGTGCTCGCCACCATCCAGTCCGCCACGAGCGGCACGCGCCGGGCCAAGGCCATGAGCCTGTACGGCGCCACGGCGGGGCTGTCCATGGTCGCCGGGCAGATCCTCGGCGGGGTGCTGGTCGCCGCCGACATCGCCGGGACCGGGTGGCGGGCCATCTTCCTCGTCAACGTGCCGGTGGTCGTGCTGGGACTCGTGCTCGCCGCCCGGTTCGTGCCGGAGACCCGGTCGCACCACCCCGAGCCCGTGGACGGGCCGGGCACCGTGCTGCTCGCGGTCTCCCTGCTGACGCTGCTCGCGCCGCTCACCGAGGGGCGGGCGGCCGGCTGGCCGCTGTGGACCTGGCTGTCGCTGGCCGCGTTCCCCTTCGCTGCGGGCGCGTTCTGGATGGTGGAGCGGCGGGCGGACCGGTCGGGGCGGACGCCGCTGGTGCCGCCGAGCCTGTTCCGGGTGCCGTCGATGCGGCGCGGTCTGGAGCTGATGGTGCCGTTCTCCATCGGCTTCAGCGGGTTCATGTTCATGATCGCGCTCGCGTTGCAGCAGGGTGCCGGGCTCGGTCCGGTGCCGGCCGGGCTGGCGCTGGCGCCGATGGCCGTGGCGTTCCTGCTCGTCTCGCTCGCCGGGCCCCGGCTGATCGCCCGCTTCGGCACCCGCGTGGTCACGGCCGGGTCGGTGCTCCAGGGGGTGGGCGTGCTGCTGATCGTGCTGGCCGCGTGGCGGGACTGGCCGCGGCTGGACATCGTCTCCCTGCTGCCGGGCGCGGCGGTGGCCGGCGCGGGGCAGGCGCTGCAACTGCCCAACATCATGCGGCTGGTGATGTCGGAGGTGCCGCCCGCGCGGGCCGGGGTCGGCAGCGGGGTGATGGTGACCACGCAGCAGTCGGCGCTGGCGCTGGGCGTGGCGACGCTGGGCACGCTGTTCCTGACCCTGGTACCGCACGTGGGCATGCGGGACGCGCTGGTCGGCACGTTGCTGGTGCAGCTGGCCGGGATCGTGCTGACGGGGCTGCTGAGCCTGCGGCTGCCGCGGACCGTGGGCTGAGGCGGTTCGCCTCCGGCTCAGCCCTGGCCGTCGGCCGTGCGCAAGCCCCGTACCAGCAGGTCCACGACCGCCTCGAACTCCTCGTCGATGCCCGGCGCGGTCCACTCCCGGGCGTGACCGGGGTCGTGGAAGCGGCTGGTGGCGTGGAAGACGGCACGGGCCGCGATGGCCGGGTCGGACAGCGGGAAGGCGCCCGCTTCGACGCCCGCGGCGATGATGCGGGTCAACTGGCCGGTGAGGTCGGCTATGTGGTCCCGGACCACGCCGCCGAGTTCCTCCACCAGCACGCTGTAGGTGGCGAACAGCTCGGGATCGTCGCCCGCCTTGTGCCGCTTGGCGGCGAACAGGGCGGCGAGCCAGTCCCGCAGCCGCTGCTCCGGTGACCGGTCGTCGGCGCCGGCGATCCCGGCGAGCCGCTGCGCGGTCCGGTCCAGCCAGCGCTTGGTGACCGCTTCGCGCAGCGCCGCCTTGGTGCGGAAGTGCCGGTAGACGCTGCCGTGGCTGACGCCGAGCGCGCGGGCCACGTCGACCACGGTGGCCTTGGCGGGCCCGTGGCGGCGCAGCACCTCCTCGGTGGCTTCGAGGATGCGCTCGGCGGTCAGGGTCTCGCTGGTCGGTGGCATGACTAGACGGTACCCGGCGTGCCGGTCACCGCTCGCTGTCGAGCTGGGCCATCTGTTCCGAGGCGTACCGCTCGCCGGCCGCCGCGTCCGCCGGTACGGCGCGTTCGATGGCGGCGAGGTCGTCCGCGTCCAGCGTCACGTCCAGCGCGCCCAGCGCTTCGCCGAGCCGCTCGCGGGTGCGGGCGCCGACCAGCGGCACGACGTCCTCGCCGCGCGAGAGCACCCAGGCGATGGCGATCTGCGCGACCGTGACGCCCTTCTGCTCCGCGACCTTGCGCAGGGACTCGACGAGGGTGAGGTTGTGCTGGAGGTTGTCGCCCTGGAAGCGGGGCGAGTGGGCGCGGAAGTCGTTCGCGGCGAACTGCCGGCCGGCCGTGACGTGGCCGGAGATCAGTCCCCGCGAGAGCACGCCGTACGCGGTGACGGCGATGCCCAGTTCCCGCAGGGTGGGCAGGATCTCCCGCTCGGGGCCGCGGGAGATGAGCGCGTACTCGATCTGGAGGTCGCAGATCGGGGCGGTGGCGGCGGCCCGGCGGATGGTGTCCGCGCCGACCTCGCTGAGGCCGATGTGCCGGACCCAGCCCTTCTCGACCAGTTCGGCGATCGCGCCGACGGTCTCCTCGATCGGCACGTCCGGGTCGAGCCGGGCCGGGCGGTAGACGTCGATGTGGTCGACGCCGAGGCGCTGGAGGGAGTACGCGGCGAAGTTCTTCACGGCGGCCGGGCGCCCGTCGTAGCCGGACCAGCCGCCGTCCGGATCGCGCAGGGCGCCGAACTTCACGCTCAGCAGCGCGTTGTCGCGCAGCCCTGCCGGGGCGGAGCGGAGCGCCTCGGCGATCAGCAGCTCGTTGTGTCCCATGCCGTAGAAGTCGCCGGTGTCGAGCAGGGTCACTCCGGCGTCCAGCGCGGCGTGGAGGGTGGCGATCGACTCGGCGCGGTCCGCCTCGCCGTACATGCCGGACATGCCCATGCAGCCGAGGCCGAGGGCGGAGACCTGGGGGCCGGTGGTGCCGAGGGTTCGGGTTCGCATCGTCATGACACCACTCTCGCATGACAGCTGACAGATTTCAATATCTGTCACTCCAATCTTGTCAGCGGCTCCCCGCGCCCACCGGCGCCCCTCTCGATCGATTGGTCCAGACCTATTGACGAGAGGTCTGGACCACCCGCACTGTCATGACTACGACACCTCACCGCACCCCCACCGGGAGGCTCCGCATGATCAGACGACTGCTCGCCACCGCGCTCACCGCGGCGTTCCTCGTCCCCCTCGGCATCGCCACCGCGCCCACCGCCTCCGCCGCCGAAACCTGCGCGGTGAAGCCGAAGCCGGCGGGGAAGGTGCTCCAGGGGTACTGGGAGAACTGGGACGGCGCTGCCAACGGGGTCCACCCGCCCTTCGGCTGGACGCCGATCACCGACTCCCGCATCGCCGCGCACGGCTACAACGTGATCAACGCGGCCTTCCCGGTGATCCGCTCCGACGGCACGGCCCTGTGGGAGGACGGCATGGACGCCGGCGTGAAGGTGGCCACGCCTGCCGAGATGTGCGCGGCCAAGGCGTCCGGCCAGACGATCCTGCTGTCCATCGGCGGCGCGGCGGCCGGGATCGACCTCAGCTCCTCCGCCGTCGCCGACCGCTTCGTGGCGACGATCGTGCCCATCCTGAAGAAGTACAACTTCGACGGCATCGACATCGACATCGAGACGGGCCTGGTCGGCAGCGGCAGCATCGGCCAGCTGTCCACGTCCCAGGCCAACCTGATCCGCATCATCGACGGCATCCTCGCGCAGATGCCGTCCGGCTTCGGCCTGACGATGGCCCCGGAGACGGCGTACGTCACCGGCGGCAGCGTCACCTACGGCTCCATCTGGGGCGCGTACCTGCCGATCGTCAAGAAGTACGCCGACAACGGCCGTCTGTGGTGGCTGAACATGCAGTACTACAACGGCAGCATGTACGGCTGCTCCGGCGACTCCTACGCAGCCGGCACGGTGCAGGGCTTCACCGCCCAGACCGACTGCCTGAACAAGGGCCTGGTGGTGCAGGGCACCACGATCCGGGTGCCGTACGACAAGCAGGTGCCCGGCCTGCCCGCCCAGTCCGGCGCGGGCGGCGGCTACATGTCCCCGTCGCTGGTCTCCCAGGCGTGGAAGCACTACGGCACGTCGCTCAAAGGCCTGATGACGTGGTCGGTCAACTGGGACGGCGCGAAGAACTGGACCTTCGGCGACAACGTCAAGGCGCTCCAGGGCCGCTGAACCAGGGGCGGACACACGGATGCCGGGCGGCCCCGCATCGGCGGGCCCGCCCGGCATCCGGTGGTGTGACTAGGCGCCGACGAGACGCTGGGCCAGGTAGCCCTCGATCTGGTCGAGCGACACGCGCTCCTGCTTCATGGAGTCACGCTCGCGGACGGTGACCGCGTTGTCCTCGAGGGTGTCGAAGTCGACGGTCACGCAGTACGGCGTGCCGATCTCGTCCTGGCGGCGGTAGCGGCGGCCGATGGCACCGGCGTCGTCGAACTCGATGTTCCAGTTCTGCCGCAGCGCCTGGGCGAGGCCCTTGGCCTTCGGGGACAGCTCGGGGTTGCGCGACAGGGGCAGCACGGCGACCTTCACCGGGGCCAGGCGGTGGTCGAGGCGCAGCACCGTGCGCTTCTCCATCTTGCCCTTGGCGTTGGGAGCCTCGTCCTCGACGTAGGCGTCGAGCAGGAAGGCCAGCATGGTGCGGCCGACACCCGCCGCCGGCTCGATGACGTACGGCGTCCAGCGCTCGCCGGCCTCCTGGTCGAAGTAGGAGAGGTCCTGGCCGGAGGCCTTGGAGTGCGCCGAGAGGTCGTAGTCGGTGCGGTTGGCGACACCCTCCAGCTCACCCCACTCCGAGCCGCCGAACTGGAAGCGGTACTCGATGTCGGCGGTGCGCTTGGAGTAGTGGGAGAGCTTCTCCTTCGGGTGCTCGTACCAGCGCATGTTCTCCTCGCGCAGCCCCAGGCCGGTGTACCAGTTCCAGCGCTGCTCCATCCAGTACTCCTGCCACTGCTCGTCCTCGCCCGGCTTGACGAAGAACTCCATCTCCATCTGCTCGAACTCGCGGGTGCGGAAGATGAAGTTGCCCGGCGTGATCTCGTTGCGGAAGGACTTGCCCATCTGGGCGATGCCGAACGGCGGCTTGCGGCGCGAGGTGGTCTGCACCTGGGCGAAGTTGGTGAAGATGCCCTGGGCGGTCTCGGGGCGCAGGTACGCGACCGAGCCGGAGTCCTGGGTCGGGCCGAGGTGCGTGGAGAGCAGACCCGAGAACTGCTTGGGCTCGGTGAACTGGCCCTTGTTGCCGCAGTTCGGGCAGTTGATGTCCGCGAGGCCGTTCGCCGGGGCGTGGCCCTTCTTCTCCTCGTACGCCTCTTCCAGGTGGTCGGCGCGGAACCGCTTGTGACACGCGGTGCACTCGGTCAGCGGGTCCGTGAAGGTGGCGACGTGGCCGGAGGCCACCCAGACCTCGGGGGCCAGGATGACGGACGAGTCGATACCGACGACGTCCTCGCGCGACGTCACCATGTAGCGCCACCACTGACGCTTGATGTTCTCCTTCAGCTCGACACCGAGCGGTCCGTAGTCCCAGGCGGCACGCTGTCCGCCGTAGATCTCACTGCAGGGGAAAACGAAGCCACGGCGCTTGCTCAGGCTGACGATGGTGTCGATCTTGTCGGCGGCCACGGTGCTCTCTTCATTACGACGACGGGCGTTGAAGCGAGATGCTTCCAGCGAATGATTCAGGTTACCGGCGCATGCTCCCCCACGGCCAAATCGGCCCCTGCCCAGACCGCCTGACGAGCGTTGTTGACAACGGTTTCCATCTTTGTTGAAAATGACTGTCATGAACGTACGACGACGCACCCGGTCCCGCGCGCAGCGCCTCATACCCGCCGCCGCGGTCGCCGCGGTCACCGCCCTCGGGATCGGCACGCTGTCCGCCTGCTCCGGCGACAAGGCGGTCGCGGCCAACACGAGCAAGTTCGACGTCGTCGCGTCCTTCTACCCGATGGCCTTCCTCGCCGAGCGGATCGGCGGGGACCACGTCCACGTCACCACCCTCACCTCGCCCGGCCAGGAGCCCCACGACCTGGAGATCAGCCCCCAGCAGATCGCCTCGCTGGAGGAGTCCGACGCGGTGCTCTACCTGAAGAACCTCCAGCCGTCCGTCGACGACGCGGTGGCCCAGTCCTCGGTCGGCACGAAGATCGACGCGGCCTCCCTGACCACGCTGGAGAACCACGGCAGCGAGGTCGGCGGCCACGCGGCCGGGCACGAGAGCCACGAGGACGGGGAATCCACCGGCAAGGACCCGCACATCTGGCTCGACCCGGTGCGCTACGCCCAGGTCGCCGAGGGCGTCGGCAAGGCCTTCGAGAAGGGCGACCCGAAGCACGCGGCCGACTACAGGAAGAACACCGCGGCCCTGGTGAAGCAGCTGAACGACCTGAACACCGCGTTCGAGAACGGCCTCGCCCACCCCAGGAGCAAGGTCTTCATCACCACGCACGCCGCCTTCGGCTACCTCGCCGAGCGCTACGGCCTCACCGAGGAGGCCGTCAGCGGCCTCGACCCCGAGTCCGAGCCGAGCGCCGCCCGCGTCCGGGACCTGGAGAGGATGGCCAGGGCCGACGGCGTCTCCACGGTCTTCTACGAGACGCTCGTCAGCGACAAGACCGCCAGGACCCTCGCAAAGGACACGGGTCTGAGGACCGACGTCCTGGACCCCATCGAGGGCATCACCGGCAAGTCCCGCGGCAAGGACTACTTCGCGGTCCAGCGGGCCAACCTCAAGGCGCTCCAGCAGGCGCTGGGCGCCAAGTGACAGGAGACGAGATGACCAGCGAGCCTGTCATAGCCCTGCGCGGCGTGACCGCCGAACTCGGCGCGCGTCCCGTGCTGCGCGGCGTCGACCTCACCGTCGGCCGCGGCGAGGTCGTCGCGCTGCTCGGCGCGAACGGTTCCGGCAAGTCCACGGCGATCCGCACGATCATCGGCCAGGTGCCGGTGAGCGGCGGCACGATCGAGCTGTTCGGCACCCCGCGCCGGTCCTTCCGGGACTGGGCGCGCGTGGGCTACGTACCGCAGCGGACGACGGCCGCGGGCGGGGTCCCGTCGACGGTCACCGAGATCGTCTCCTCGGGCCGCCTGTCCCGCACCCGCTTCGGCCTCTTCCGCAGGAGCGACCGGGAGGCCGTGCGCCGGGCCCTGGAGCTGGTCGGCATGGCGGACCGCGCCAAGGACTCCGCGGGCGCCCTCTCCGGCGGCCAGCACCAGCGGGTGCTGATCGCCCGCGCGCTGGTCGCCGAGCCCGAGCTGCTGATCATGGACGAGCCGATGGCGGGCGTCGACCTGGCCAGCCAGGAGATCCTCGCGCGCACCCTGGAGCAGCAGGTCGAGGCCGGTACGACGGTCCTGCTCGTGCTGCACGAACTGGGCCCGCTGGAGCCCCTGATCGACCGGGCGGTCGTCCTGCGCGACGGCTGCGTGCTGCACGACGGCCCGCCCCCGCGCGCGGTCGGCCAGCACGCGCTGCCCGGCCACGACCACGTACACCCGCACGCGCCGGCGGGCACCGAACCGATCCGCACGGGACTGCTGAGCTGATGGACTTCCTGAACTACGCCTTCATGCAGCGGGCGCTGCTGGCCGCCGTGCTGGTCGGCATCACCGCGCCCGCGATCGGCATCTACCTGGTCCAGCGCCGCCAGGCCCTGATGGGCGACGGCATCGGGCACGTGGCCATGACGGGTGTCGGCCTCGGCTTCCTGCTGTCCACGTCCCCCGTGTGGATGGCGACGGCCGTCTCCGTCCTGGGCGCGGTCCTGATGGAACTGATCCGCTGGTACGGCAGGACCCGCGGCGACATCGCCCTCGCCATGCTGTTCTACGGCGGTATGGCCGGCGGCGTCATGCTGATCAACCTGGCGCCGGGCGGCTCCACCGCCAACCTGACGTCGTACCTGTTCGGCTCCCTGTCGACGGTGTCCGAGTCCGACGTGACCGCCATCTGCGTGCTCGCCGCGCTCGTCCTGCTGGTCACCCTGGGCGTGCGCCGCCAGTTGTTCGCGGTCAGCCAGGACGAGGAGTTCGCGCGGGTCACGGGCCTGCCGGTGCGCGCGCTGAACCTGCTGACGGCGGTCACCGCGGCCGTCACCGTGACGGTCGCCATGCGGGTCGTCGGTCTGCTGCTGGTGTCCGCGCTGATGGTCGTCCCCGTGGCGGCGGCGCAGCAGCTCAGCCGCAGCTTCACCGTCACCTTCGTGATCGCGGTGGCGATCGGGGTGGTGGTGGCCGTCAGCGGCACGGTCACGTCCTACTACCAGGACGTCCCGCCCGGCGCCACGATCGTCCTGCTGACCATCGCCGCGTTCCTCGCGCTGACCGCGCTGGCCGGTCCGCTGGCCCGGCGACGCGCCCGCGCGGCCGCCGCGGCCCAGCCCGCCGGGGACCCGGCGGAGTGCGTGATTCCGCCCGCGCGGGGCGCCGGAGACGAGGTCGGCGTCTGACCGCCGACGGCCCGGACTGGCACAATGGCCCGGGCAGCAGCAGACGTGAGGAGGCAACGGTGACGACCGCTGGACCGCCCGTGAAGGGCCGCGCGACCCGCCAGCGTGCAGCCGTGGCGGCGGCCCTGGACGAGGTCGACGAGTTCCGCAGCGCGCAGGAACTGCACGACATGCTCAAGCACAAGGGCGACTCCGTCGGCCTGACCACGGTCTACCGCACCCTCCAGTCCCTCGCCGAGGCCGGCGAGGTCGACGTCCTGCGCACGTCCGACGGCGAGTCCGTCTACCGCCGCTGCTCCAGCGGCGAACACCACCACCACCTGGTCTGCCGCGCCTGCGGCAAGGCGGTGGAGGTGGAGGGCCCGGCGGTGGAGAAGTGGGCCGAGGCGATCGCCGCCGAGCACGGTTACGTCAACGTGGCCCACACGGTGGAGATCTTCGGCACGTGCGCCGACTGCGCCGACTGCGCCCAGGGCTGACCGCCGGGCTCCCGCTCCGGCTCACCACCGCCCGAAACAGCGCTCCAGCTCGTCCAGGTCGTAGAAGGCGCTGCCCTTCGCGACCGGACGGCAACCCGCCTTGAAGGGCGTCTCCTTCTCGTTGTAGAGCATCCGTACCAGCCAGCGGCTGCCCCCGCGGTAGACGTCCCACTGGATGTTGGCGCCCAGCGGGGAGACGGCGGCGCCCCGCCACGCGTTGTCCGCGTAGGTGTACGGCTCCCCCGGCGTCGCCGGCTTCGTGCTGCCCGGCAGACCCATCAGCGCGGCCAGCGGGATGATCTCCTCGGCGTGGGTGAAGCGCAGCTCGGCGCCGATCCGGCCGGTGCCGGCGCGCTTGGCCTCGACCTGCCGGAACAGGTCGTCCAGCAGGACGTCCGCCATCCTGTAGGTGATGTCGCTGTCGGCGAAGCCGGGACCCTTCTCGTAGAAGTCCTCCGCGTCCCCGAGATACCCGAACCAGGCCGCGTCCGCGGCGGAGACGAACCGCTCCATGCCCCAGCCCGCGCCGCCGGGACTCTCCTCGGTCATCGCGGGGGCGATGGCGTACAGGTTGTAGACGGCCTCCGCGGCGCCCGTCTGGTCGGCGATCCGCTCCACGAAGGCGTCCTTGAAGATCTTCCGCAGCACGCTGCGGGCGGCCCGCTTCGTTCGGGGCTGACCGGTGATCCGGCTCAGGGTGTCCTTGAGGCGCTGGTCGTTCGCGATGTAGTCGCGGTAGGCGGCACCGCCCGCCGCCTTGTGGAAGTACAGCAGGTCCTTGTCGGTGCGGGCCGGCCCGATGAGCGGCTCCAGCGCCGGGTCGGCCTCGGCGAGGGCGTCCGTGAACGCGGTGCCGCTGTCCACGGCCCGTCCCTGCCCCGAGCTGACGACGTCGATCCGCTCCCCGGCGTCCGCGATCTCCTTGAACAGGGCGGGCAGCCGCCGCTGCATGCGGACGGCCGTGTCCGTCAGTTCCCGCTTGCCGCGCCCGCTGAGGCTGCCGTAGCCGACCCTGGCCATGGCGGCCTCCAGGGCGCGGACCGTCGGGCCGAACTCCTCTCCCCTGCGGGTGAGTTGTCCCTCCGCCTCGGCCTGGTCCCACAGCGCGAGGACCAGTTCCCCGTCCTCGCCGTCCGTGGCCGCGCGGGAGCCGTGCCGGGAGACGCTCTCGGTGAAGACGGGCTCGAAGCCGACCGGGGGCCGCTGGTAACCGTGCGGGTCCTGCTGCGGCGCGTAGGGCGCCTTGGTGCCGTAACTCTCGCGGTGCGCGGGACCTTCCGCCGCGTGCGCGGGCAGGGCTGCGAGCAGCAGGGCGCCGAGGGCGAGGACAGGGGTCAGACGTCTCATGAGTCCCGTATCCTCGGCGGCCCGCGTGAACCGACGATGGCTACGAGGTGGAATCACCCTTCATGGCGGCTTCCATGGCGAGCAGTTCCTCGTTCGGGACGGCGCCGCCGAAGCGGCGGTCGCGGGAGGCGAACTCGACGCAGGCCCGCCACAGGTCACGGCGGTCGAAGTCGGGCCACAGCACGTCCTGGAAGACCATCTCGGCGTACGCGCTCTGCCAGAGCAGGTAGTTGGACGTGCGCTGCTCACCGCTCGGCCGCAGGAACAGGTCGACGTCCGGCATGTCCGGGTAGTACAGGTACTTCTGGAGGGTCTTCTCGTTGACCTTGGACGGGTCGAGCCGGCCCGCCTTCACGTCCTCGGCGAGCCGCTGCGCCGCGTCGGCGATCTCCGCACGGCCGCCGTAGTTCATGCAGAAGTACAGGGTGAGCAGGTCGTTGCCCTTGGTCTGTTCCTGCGCTACCTGGAGCTCCTTCGCCACCGACTTCCACAGCTTCGGCATCCGGCCCACCCAGCGCACCCGCACGCCCAGTTCGTCGAGCTGGTCGCGGGTCTTGCGGATGAAGTCGCGGTTGAAGTTCATCAGGAAGCGGACCTCCTCGGGCGACCGCTTCCAGTTCTCGGTGGAGAAGGCGTACAGGGAGATGTTGCGGACGCCGACCTCGATGGAGCCCTGGAGCACGTCCAGCACCCGCTCGGCGCCGACCTTGTGCCCCTCGGTGCGCGGCAGCCCCCGTTCCTTGGCCCACCGCCCGTTGCCGTCCATGACGATCGCCACGTGGTTCGGGACCAGCTCACCCGGGAGCTTGGGCGCGCGGGCACCGGAGGGATGCGGCTCCGGCGCCTTGTACTCGCGCCGCTGGCGCCCCAGGATCCCGCGTACGACCATGTGCTTCTCGTCTCCTCGAACGTGCCGTGCTTACTTCTCTACGTACCGCAGGGAGCGCAGTCCGCGCTCCAGGTGCCAGTGCAGGTAGGCGGACACCAGCCCGCTGCCCTCGCGGACGTACCGTGCCTCGCACGCGTCCGCCGTCTCCCAGTCTCCCGTAAGCAGCGCCCCCAGCAGCACGAGGGTCTGCGGGGACGGTACGACACTGCCGGGCACCCGGCAGTCGGCGCAGACGGAGCCGCCGGAGGCGACGGAGAAGAACCGGTTGGGGCCGGGCATCCCGCACTTCGCGCAGTCGCCGAAGCTGGGCGCGTAGCCGTTGACGGCGAGGGAGCGCAGCAGGAAGGCGTCGAGGACGAGGTGCGGCGCGTGCTCGCCCCGGGCGAGCGTCCGCAGGGCCCCGACCAGCAGCAGGTACTGCTGGACGGCCGGCTCGCCCTCGTGGTCCGTGAACCGCTCGGCCGTCTCCAGCATGGCGGTCCCGGCGGTGTAGCGCGCGTAGTCGGTGACGATGCCGCCGCCGTAGGGCGCGATGGTCTCGCTCTGCGTGCACAGCGGCAGTCCGCGTCCGACCAGTTCGCTCCCCCGCGCGAAGAACTGCACGTCGACGTGGGAGAAGGGTTCGAGCCGGGCGCCGAACTTGGACTTCGTACGCCGCACGCCCCGGGCGACGGCCCGCACCCGGCCGTGACCGCGGGTGAGCAGCGTGATGATCCGGTCCGCCTCACCCAGCTTCTGGGTGCGCAGCACGATGCCGTCGTCGCGGAACAGGCTCATGGACCCATTCTCGCCCATGCCGGGGGCGGCACTGTCGCGCGCGGGGCGGGGAGGCCGGAACCGGCGCGGGTGCGGCCGGGCCGGCGGTGCGCGGGACCGGCACGGCCGGGGTGAACGGGGCCGCCCGGACTCCGCCGGACAGCTCGGCCGGACCCGGCGCCCGGCACGGGCGGGCCGCCGGCGTGCTGCCCGCTGGCGGCCGGAGGCGAGCCGCGTGCGTCGGTGCGGAGGCCGGAACCGGCGCGGATGCGGCCGAGCCGGCGGCGGCGCCGGCCTGCTGCCCGCTGGCCGCCGGACACGAGCCGCGTGCGTCGGTGCGGAGGCCGGAACCGGCGCGGGTGCGGCCGAGCCGGCGGTGCGCGGGACCGGCACGGCCGGGGTGAACGGGGCCGCCCGGACTCCGCCGGACAGCTCGGCCGGACCCGGCGCCCGGCACGGGGGGCCGCCGGCGGCGCCGGCCTGCTGCCCCCTGGCGGCCGGAGGCGAGCCGCGTGCGTCGGTGCGCGGTCGCTCGGCCGGCGGCGCGGGCCGGCAGGACGCGCGGGATCGCCGGCTCCCCGCCGGGTAACCAGGACGGGCGCGAACACGGACGACGATCCGGCGGGAAGGCCACCGGCGCCCCGCCGCATGCGACCGACCGGGGCCCTCGCCCCCCGGCCGTCCGGGACGCGACGCCGGCTAGGGCCCGGGCACCTGCGAGACGCCCGCCGGCGCTCAGCAGCCGCGCGGCCCTCGTCCGGGCGGGGTCCGGTGTCCATCCCGTCTCGCCGCCCGCCCATGGGGGCGGCCTCTGGCGGATGCCCCATTCGTGTGCGCCGTCTTGACCGGTCCCGGGGGCGCTCCTATGGTCGCGCTACCGGCCGGACGTAGGACGTAGGACGTCGTATCACCCCCGCTCTCACCCCTCCCCCACCCACCCGCTGGAGGACCCGTGCGCGACGACGACGTGAACCCCGGCGCACCGGCACCGCTTCGCCGGCAGTTCCTGAAGTACTCCGGCGCGCTCGGCGCCGCCGCCGCCCTGACCCCCGCGCTGGCCGCCTGTTCCGCCGGTCCGGAGTCGACGAACGACACCGGGGGCGGTGGCGGCAAGGACCGCACGCTGACCGCCGTGATCGGGTACGGCAACGACGGCAGCTGGGACCCCACGCAGACCGCGTCGGCGTTCGCGATGGCCGCCAACAACCACATCTACGAGGGGCTGCTGGACACGGACCCGATCACCCGGGAGCCGTATCCGGCGCTGGCCACCGCGATCCCCCGCGACCCGTCCGCCACCACCTGGCGTTTCTCGCTGCGCCCCGGCGCCACCTTCCACGACGGCACGCCCGTCACCGCCGACGACGTCGTGTTCGTCTTCGACCGGATCCTCGATCCGCACACCCAGACGCTCGCCAAGGGTTTCTTCGCCCCCTGGCTGGACTCCGTGCGGAAGACCGACGCCCGGACGATCGAGCTCGTCCTCAAGTTCCCCTTCCCGGACGGTCTGGCCCGCCTCACCCTCGCCAAGGTCATGCCCCGGCACGTCTTCTCCCGGCCCGGCGCCTGGGACGACGCGGTCAAGGGGCTGGCGGTGGGCTCGGGGCCGTACCGGCAGACCGCGCACCACCCCAAGTCGAACACCACCTTCGAGGCGTTCGCCGCCTACAACGGACCCCGCAGGCCCGCCTTCCACAGGATGAACTGGCTGACCATCGTGGACGCGGCACCCCGCGTCGCGAAGATCTCCGGGACCGGCGCCGGCGCGCAGATCGCCGACAACATCCCCTACGCCAACATCCCCCGGCTGGAGCAGGGCGGGCTGAAGGTGGCCGGCGGCGCCGGGATGAACAACCTCTTCCTGATGTTCAACACCCGGCACAAGCCCTTCGACGACGTCCGCGTCCGCCAGGCGCTGCACTACGCCATCGACACCGAGAAGATGGTGCGGGTCGCGCTGAAGGGCCACGGCAGGCCCGCGTCCTCGTTCCTCAACGAGGGAAATCCCGGCTACCGCCGGGCGAAGACCGTCTACGACCACGACCCGGACAGGGCCAGGGCCCTGCTGAAGGCCGCCGGGGTCACCGACCTCAGCGTCGAGATCCTCGCCGTCAACGTCAGCTGGATCGTGGACTGTCTGCCGACCGTCAAGTCCTCCTGGGACGCGATCGGAGTGCGGACCACCCTGGCGCCGCAGGAGACCACGGCCGTCTTCACCAAGATGGACCAGAAGCAGGACTACCAGGTGGTCGCGGCGGCCTCCAACCCCAACCAGTTCGGGCGCGACGCCGACCTGATCATGCACTACAACTACGGGCCCGGGAACCTGTGGATGCGGTACACGCGGTGGGAAGGCCACCCCGTCGCCCGGCGGCTCTTCAGGGACATGGACCGGGCGACCCGGGAGCCGGATCCCGCGAGGAAGAAGGCGATGATCCAGGACTACGTCGACGTCGTCGCCGAGCAGGCGGTGCTCTACCCGGTCGTCCACAACGAGCTGATGACCGCCTGGGACCCGCGTCAACTCAGCGGGATAAGGGCCCAGCCGTACCCGGGCCTCAACCTGCTCCAGGCCACGTGGGCCTGACGGCATGACGGCCGTCGTACGCATCCTGCTGCGCCGCATCGCCCTGCTCGTGCCCCTGCTCCTCGGCATCGTGCTCTTCGTGTTCCTGGTGATGCGGTTCTCGGACACCGACCCGGCGTCGGCGTTCTTCCAGGGCGCCAACCCGACCCCCGGGCAGCTCCACGAGTTCCGGGAACGCAACGGGCTGCTGGACCCGCTGCCCCTGCGGTACGTCCACTTCGTCGGCGGCCTGCTCCACGGCGACCTCGGCACCAGCGCCCTGACCCGCGCGCCCGTGGCCGACCAGGTCACCACCGCGCTGCCGCTCACCCTCCAGCTGACCTTCCTCGGTCTCGCGCTCGCGGTCGTGCTGGCGCTGGCGGGCGGGGTGACGGCGGCGGTGTACCGGGACCGGCTGCCGGACCAGGCCATCCGGGTCGTCTCACTGGTCGGGGTGGCCGCGCCCGGCTTCTGGCTGGCGCTGCTGATGATCCAGTACCTGGCCGTGGACCGGGGCTGGTTCCCGACCGGCGGCTACGTCAACCCCGCCGACTCCCTCACCGGCTGGCTGAGGACCATGGCCCTGCCCGCGTTCGCGCTGTCCCTGCCGGTCGCCGCCCAGCTCACCCGGATCGTGAGGACCTCCGTGGTGGAGGAGCTGGACAAGGACTACGTCCGGACGGCGATCGGGAACGGGCTGCCGCCCCGGGTCGTCGTCGGCCGGAACGTGCTGCGCAACGCGCTCGTCAATCCCCTCACCGTGCTCGGGCTGCGGGTCGGCTACCTCCTCGGCGGTGCCGTCGTCATCGAGACGATCTTCTCGCTGCCCGGCATGGGGAAGCTGATGATCGACGCCGTACAGAACGGCGACCCGGCCGTCGTGCAGGGGGTCGTACTGACCACCGCGACCGGATTCGTCGTCGTCAACCTCGTCATCGACATCCTGTATCTGCTGGTCAACCCACGTTTGAGGGCGGCCTGATGGTGACGCGCGCGCATCTCGGCAAGCGGCTCTCCCGGCCCGGCGGAGTCCGGCCGCGCGGCCTGCGCCGGCTGCCGCCGCTGTCCAGGGCCGCCGTCTGCTTCCTGGCCGTCGTCATCGTCGTCGCCGTCCTCGCCCCCGTCCTCGCCCCGCACGACCCGCTCGACCAGCAGGACCCGGCCGGCGGGACCGGGGCGCCGTCGGCGGCGCACTGGCTGGGGCAGGACAGCCTCGGCCGGGACGTCCTGAGCCGGCTGATGTACGGCGCCCGCTGGTCCCTCGCCATCGGGCTGGGCGCGACCGCGCTCGCGCTGGCCGTCGGCGCCGTCGTCGGCGCGCTGGCCGCCACCTCCCGCAAGGCGGTGGACGAGACGCTGATGCGCTGCCTGGACGTGGTGATGGCGTTCCCGGGCATCGCGCTCGCGGCCGTGCTGGTGGCCGTGTTCGGCGGCGGCATCGGCGTGCTGATCTGTGCCATCGCGTTCCTCTTCACCCCGCCCGTGGCGCGGGTCGTGCGCGCCAACGTGCTGGACCAGTACGGCGAGGACTACGTCACCGCCGAGCGGGTCATCGGCGCCCGCACCCCGCACATCGTGCTGCGGCACGTGGCCGTCAACTGTGCCGCGCCGGTGCTGGTGTTCTGCACGGTCCAGGTCGCCGAGGCCATCGTGTTCGAGGCGTCGCTGTCCTTCATCGGCGCGGGCGTGCGGCCCCCGGACCCGTCCTGGGGCAGTGTCATCGCCGACGGCAAGAAAATGGTGCTGACCGGCGGCTGGTGGGCGACCGTCTTCCCCGGGCTGCTGATCCTGCTCACCGTGCTGGCGCTGAACATCCTCTCCGAGGGCGTCTCGGACGCGTGGGCGGCGCCGGCGCCCCGCGAGGTGGACGCGCCCCCGGCGGACCGGCTGGAGACCCCGGAGCCCGGCACCGGCGAGGTGCTGCCGCTGCCCGGTCTCACCGAGGCCGCCCGGCGGCTGCGCTCCCGGGCCCGGCCGCTGCCGGACCGCGGCGGACAGCCGGTGCTCGCCGTGGAGGACCTCGCCATCGGCTTCCCGGACCGGCACCGGGGCGTGGACGTCGTGGCCGGGGTCGGCTTCGAGGTGTACCCCGGTGAGGTGCTGGGGCTGGTGGGCGAGTCGGGCTGCGGTAAGTCGCTGACCGCGCTGACCGTCATGGGGCTCCAGCCGAAGGGCGCCCGGGTCGCCGGCCGCATCCGGTTCCGGCAGCGGGACCTGCTCGCCGAGCCGGCGCGGGCGCGGCGGCGGCTCCTCGGCCACGAGATGGCCATGGTGTACCAGGACGCCCTGTCCTCCCTGAACCCGGCCATGACCGTCCGGGCCCAGCTGAAGCAGCTCGTCCGGCGCGGCGGCAGGCGCGGTCCGCGCGAACTCGTGGAGCTGGTCGGCCTGGACCCCGACCGCACCCTGCGCAGCTATCCGCACGAGCTGTCCGGCGGGCAGCGCCAGCGCGTGCTCATCGCGATGGCCCTCTCCCGCGACCCGAAGCTGATCGTCGCCGACGAGCCGACCACCGCCCTGGACGTCACCGTGCAGGCCCAGGTCATGGAGCTGCTGCTGCGGCTGCGGGCCGAGCTGGGCTTCGCACTGGTCCTGGTCTCGCACGATCTGGCACTGGTCGCCGACGTCACCGACCGGGTGATGGTGATGTACGGCGGGCAGATCGTGGAGACCGGGGTGACCGCCGGCCTGGTCGCGGCACCGGCCCACCACTACACGCGCGGGCTGCTCGGCAGCGTGCTCTCGCTGGAGTCGGCCGAGGAGCGGATGACCCAGATCAAGGGGGTCGTACCGGCCCCGGCCGACTTCCCGGCGGGCTGCCGCTTCGCCGACCGCTGCCCGCTGGCCACCGAGGTGTGCCACACCACCGCCCCGGTCCTCACGGGCACCCCCGCCCACACGGCCGCCTGCCACCACCCGGCGGTCGACCTGACGTCGGCGCAGAGCGAGGAGGCCCTGCGGTGAGCGCTGTCGCGGAGGTGCGGGAGGCGCACGTCGTCCACCGGGCGCGCAGCGGCGGCCTGTTCCGCCGGGACCGGGTGTACGCCCTGACCGGCGCCGCTCTGCGCGTCGCGCCCGGTGAGACGGTCGGGGTGGTCGGCGAGTCGGGGTGCGGGAAGTCGACGCTGGCGAAGGTGCTGGTGGGCATCGAGCGGCCGGTGTCCGGGACGGTGGCGTTCCGGGGGCGGGACCTGTGGGCGATGCCGGCCGCCGAGCGCAGGGCCACGGTCGGCGCGGGCACCGGCATGATCTTCCAGGACCCGTCGACCGCGCTGAACCGCCGGCTGACGGTCCGCCGGATCCTGCGCGATCCGCTGGACGTCCACCGGCGCGGTACGCGGGCCGAACGCGAGGAACGGGTACGGGAGTTGATGGCCCTCGTCGGCCTGCCCCGGGCGCTCGCCGACGCCCTGCCCGGGCAGCTCTCCGGCGGACAGCGGCAGCGGGTCGCCATCGCCCGCGCGCTCGCCCTCGACCCGGAGCTGGTCGTCGCCGACGAGCCGACCAGCGCCCTGGACGTCTCGGTCCGCGCGCAGATCCTCAACCTGCTGCTCGACCTGAAGGAGCGCCTCGGTCTCGCCCTGGTGTTCGTCTCGCACGACATCCAGACCGTACGGCGGATGAGCGACCGGGTGATCACCATGTACCTCGGCCGGATCGTGGAGGAGACCCCGGCGGACCGGGTCACCGCCGCGGCCCGGCACCCGTACACCCGTGCCCTGTTCTCGGCCACGCCGGGCCTGCTGGACCCCGTCGACCCGATCCCGCTGACCGGGCCGGTCCCCTCGGCGACCCGCCCGCCGAGCGGCTGCCCGTTCCGCACCCGCTGCTGGAGGGCCGACGAGGTCTGCGCCGCGTCGATGCCGGACTTCTCGGCCGCGTCACGGCCCGGACACCGCTACCGGTGCCACCATCCTGTCCAGGAGGACCAGCCGAACCGAGACCCAGCGCCCCAGGAGCCGTGAATGTCCCTTCCGACCCCGCTCACCGGTGTCGTCCCGCCCGTCTGCACGCCCCTGACACCGGAACGCGAGGTGGACGTGCCCTCGCTGCTGCGCCTGGTGGACTTCCTGGTGGAGGCCGGGGTGCACGGGCTGTTCCTGCTGGGCTCGACGTCGGAGGCGGCCTTCCTGACGGACGCGCAGCGCGAGCGGGTGGTGGCGGCCGTGACCGCGCACGTGGGCGGTCAGCTGCCCGTGCTCGCCGGGGCCATCGACATGACCACCCCGCGCGTCCTGGAGCACGTCGCGGCGGTCGCCTCGGCGGGGGCGCGGGCCGTCGTCGTGACCGCGCCGTTCTACGCCCGCACCCACCCGGCGGAGATCGTCCACCACTACCGCCGGATCGCCGCCGCCAGTCCGGTCCCGGTGATCGCCTACGACATCCCCGTCGCCGTGCACACCAAACTCCCCGCGGACCTGCTGCTGGGGCTCGCCGGGGACGGCGTGCTGGCCGGGGTCAAGGACTCCAGCGGGGACCTGGCGGCCTTCCGGGAGGTGGTCACCGGCGCCCGCGCCCACCCCGGGTTCAGCGTGCTGACCGGCTCGGAGCTGATCACCGACGCGGCGCTGGCGCTGGGCGCCGACGGGGCCGTGCCGGGCCTGGCCAATGTCGACCCGCACGGCTACGTGCGCCTGTACCGCCAGTGCCGGGCGGGCGACGCGGAGGGGGCGCGGGCCGAACAGGAGCGGTTGTGCGCGCTGTACGGGATCACCGGTGTCGGTGACCCCGCGCGGATGGGCGGCAGTTCGGCGGCGCTGGGCGCGTTCAAGGCGGCGCTGCATCTGCGCGGGATCATCGACTGCCCGGTGACCGCCGAACCGCAGGTCCCGCTGAGCGGCGCGGAGGTCGAGCAGATCGGCAAGCTGCTGGCGGCGGCCGGCCTGCTCGGCCTCGACGGCTAGGCCGTCCCGCGCCACCCCCCGCCGGGCCCTGGAGCGCCCAGGCGGAGTCTGCGGAACCGGAGGGACTCGTACGGGCCCCGGACGCCGGTCTCGTACAGGACGCCGATCGTGCCGGGGGCGAGCTGGACCAGGTCGGAGTAGGCGGCCGGCCGGTCGGAGAGGGTGAGCAGCCTGCGGAAGGTGCGGCCGGCGTCCGTGCTCGCCCAGAGGGCCGCGGCACGCCGTGCGGTCGGTACGGAGGGCGCGGAGAACAGCAGGGGCGCGCCCGGTTCCCGCGGCTGGAGGACGCTGCCCTGGACCACCGGGACGGCGTCCAGGGCGGGCTGGACGGTGTAGGGGCGGTCCAGGGTCAGGCCGCCGTCACCGGAGTAGGTGTCGAGGCGGTTGCCGGGGGCGGTGCCGTTCTGGTCGCGGGAGCTGAGGTAGACGCGTCCGTCCGGGAGTTGCGCCGCGCTGGTCTCGTTGGCGTTGGTCACGCCGTCGTATCCGTCGTCCACGGCCCCCAGGTGCCAGGTGCGGCCGGAGTCGTCGCTGTAGAGGACGTGCGCGCCGTAGTACCTGGCCTCCTGGCCGGTGTCCCGGGAGCCGGCGGGCGGGGCCGCGGAGTGGTCGGCGGAGACCAGCAGACGGCTGGGGGCGCCCCCTCCGGGCGAGTGCGGGCCGCGGGTGAGGGCGACGGCGTGGCCGGGACCGGTGGCGTACCAGCGCCAGCCGGGCCGGGTCACCTGGGCCGTGATGTCCCGGGGTGCGGTGAAACGGCGGCCGTCGTCCGTGCTGCGCTGCACGAAGACCCGGCGGCCCTGTTCCGCGGTGACCTCGCCGCGCATGATCCGCGCCTCCGTCACGGTGCCGCCGTTGGCGCAGGTGAGCAGGACGACCGCGCCGGTGTGCGGGTCGACCACGGGCGCCGGGTTGCCCCTGGTGCGGCCCTGCCCGGCGGCCACCACGGTCAGCGGGCCCCAGGTGCAGCCGCCGTCGGTGGAGCGGCGCAGGACGACGTCGATGTCACCGGTGTCTCCCGCGCCGTCGCGCCGGCCCTCGGCGAAGGCCAGGACGGTGCCGCGCCGGGTCTTCACCGCGGCCGGGATGCGGTAGACGGTGTACCCGCCCCGCCCGGACACGTACGGCACCGAGGAGGCGCAGCCGGCGGTCGCCGCGTGGGCGGGCGGCCCGGTGGTGAGCGGGGCGAGGAGCGCCAGGCTGGTGAGGAGGGAGCGGCTGCGCGGGGTCACGCCCTGATGCTCCCCACGATCACCGGGGCGGTCTTACTCCGTCCGGGTGATCAGGGGGGAGGATCAGGGCGGGCGGTCGGGCGGTCCCGACGGGTGGTCAGGACGGGGTGCGGGCCGCGGCCAGGAGGCGGGTCACGTCGTCGGAGCAGATGGTGAGGGCGGCGCCGACGGTGGCGAGGGCGTCGCGTTCGGCGGGGGTGTAGGGGCCGTCGGCGAGGGCGATGCGGGCGGCCTGGAGCAACAGGGACTCGCGTCCGGCCGGCGCCAGGTGCGGGGCGAGCGGGTCCAGGGACTCGTGCAGCTCTATGGTCAGCCCGGCCCCGCACGGCTGCTCGAAGTACCGGCCGGTGTCGGCGGCGAGGGCGTCGACCAGGGCGGCCAGCTGGTCCTCGGTGCACTCGGCGAAGCCGGCCGCACGGACCGTGGCGGCGGCCGTCTCCAGGGCCGCGCGGGAACTGGTGCCGCCGGCGGCGAGCACCGCGAGGGCGACGGTGTGCACGGCGTCCCGGAGCATCGCGGAGAAGCGGCGGGTGGTGGGGTGGTCCAGCACCTCGGTGCCGAAGTGGTGCTCGCAGGCCGCGCACTCCACGACCGGTCCGGCCGTCCCGCGCGGCAGCACGGGCATGCCGAGCAGGGTGAGCCGGCGTCGTCCGGTGAGCCGCTGGTAGTTGCGGTCGCCGCCGCAACCGGGGCAGAAGAACTCGCCGTCTCCCACGGACGTCCACGCGGTGCGGGTGCCCAGGATGCGCGCAGCCCTGGCGGCACGGCCGTCTCGTCCCCGTACTGGCAGCACGTCGCACCTCCGTAACCGCACGGCAACATCGCCGCGCTGGCGTGATGTTAGCCACATCACCGAGGCGGAGTCAGTACCCCGTAAGAGACCTTTCTGTGACCTGGGGGGCGCGTTGGCCGGAAACAGGCGGTCCCCGCCCACCGGTGCACGGTGGGCGGGGACCTGTGGACGCCGGGCGGGGCAGCGCCCCGAAGGGGCGCGGGGAACGGCGCGACCAGCCACGACGGCGCCGCGCCCGCCCGCCGACCGACGCCCCTGGTCCGCTGCGGGCGAAGCGCTAGCGCGTCGCGCGGTTCACGGCGGAGACGACCGCCTTCAGCGACGCACGCGTCGTGTTCGCGTCGATGCCGATGCCCCACAGGACCTTGCCGTCGATCGCGCACTCGATGTAGGAGGCGGCCTGCGCGGAGGCTCCCTCGCTCATCGTGTGCTCCTGGTAGTCCAGCAGGCGTACGTCGATGCCGATGGACTGCAGAGCGTCGAAGAAGGCCGAGATCGGACCGTTGCCGGAACCGGTCAGGACCCGGTCCTCGCCGTCGACGGTGGCCTCGACGGTGAGGGTGTCCACACCGTCGGTGTCGGTGGTCGACTGGCCGGTCCTGACCTGGACGCGGCCCCACGGGTTCGCGGGGTTCGGCAGGTACTCGTCCTGGAAGACCTCCCAGATCTCCTTCGGCGTGATCTCGCCGCCCTCGGCGTCGGTCTTCGCCTGGATGATCCTGGAGAACTCGATCTGCATCCGGCGCGGCAGGTCGAGCTTGTGGTCGTTCTTCAGGACGTAGGAGATACCGCCCTTGCCCGACTGCGAGTTGACGCGGATGACGGCCTCGTAGGAGCGGCCGACGTCCTTCGGGTCGATCGGCAGGTACGGCACCGCCCACTCCAGGTCGTCCACGGTGACCCCGCGGGCCGCCGCGTCGGCCTCCATGGCGTCGAAGCCCTTCTTGATGGCGTCCTGGTGGGAGCCGGAGAAGGACGTGTAGACCAGGTCGCCCACGTACGGGTGGCGCGGGTGGACCTCCATCTGGTTGCAGTACTCCCACGTACGACGGATCTCGTCGATGTCGGAGAAGTCGATCTGCGGGTCGACGCCCTGGGAGAACAGGTTCATGCCCAGGGTGACCAGGTCGACGTTGCCGGTGCGCTCGCCCTGCCCGAACAGGCAGCCCTCGACGCGGTCGGCGCCGGCCATCAGCGCCAGCTCGGCGGCGGCCACGGCCGTGCCGCGGTCGTTGTGCGGGTGGACGGACAGGCAGACGTACTCGCGGCGGGTCAGGTTGCGGTGCATCCACTCGAAGCGGTCCGCGTGCGTGGACGGCGTCGAACGCTCCACGGTGGCGGGCAGGTTGAGGATGATCTCGCGGCCCGGACCCGGCTGGTAGACGTCCATCACCGCCTCGCAGACCTCCAGCGCGAAGTCCAGCTCGGTGTCGGTGAAGATCTCCGGGGAGTACTGGTAGCCGAACTCGGTCTCCGGGCCCAGCAGCTTCTCGGCGTACTCCATCACCAGGCGGGTGCCGTCGACGGCGATCTGCTTGATGTCGTCCCTGGAGCCGCGGAAGACGACCCGGCGGAAGACCGGGGCGGTGGCGTTGTACAGGTGGACGGTGGCGCGGCGCGCGCCCTTCAGGGACTCCACGGTCCGCTCGATCAGGTCCTCGCGGGCCTGGGTGAGGACGGAGATGGTCACGTCCTCGGGGATCGCGCCCTCTTCCTCGATGATCGAGCGCACGAAGTCGAAGTCGGTCTGGCCGGAGGCGGGGAAGCCGACCTCGATCTCCTTGTAGCCCATCTTGACCAGCTGGTCGAACATGCGCCGCTTGCGCTCGGGCGACATGGGGTCGATCAGGGCCTGGTTGCCGTCGCGCAGGTCGGTGGAGAGCCAGCGGGGCGCGGTGGTGATCCGCTTGTTCGGCCAGGTGCGGTCCGGGATGTCGACCTGCTCGTAGCGGCCGTACTTGTGGATCGGCATGGGGCTGGGCTGCTGGCGGTTGGCCATGATGGCGTGGGCTCCTCAGGATGTCTTGGATATCCGAGTGGACGGCCGACGACGCAACGCCAAGCTCCGCGGGGAGGGAGTCGGCCTCGACTACAGGCCCTCGCCGCGGCAGCTAAGAAGAAGCAGCCATGAACGCATGATGCTCCGCAGCCTAGCCGAGCCGTTCCGGGTGCGCGGGCCTGTCCCAGTATGCGGGACCGCGCGGCAAATGCGGACAAAAAGTGCGACGTACCACATCGCCCTATCACACAGTCACGATCCGTCGCGGTGGGTGTCCTGGTATTTCACCAATCATGGTGGCAGGTAGTGACAGCCACATCACGCAGTGCAATGGTGCGGAACATGACGACCAACGGGGGCTCCCAGCCCGTCTTCTGCACGATCGTGCCGCCGCACGTCCTCGACAGGCTCGCCCGCAACGAGGACCCCGCGCTGTCCGGTCCGGCCCGCCGGTCCCTGGAACACGACGCCTACCAGCGCACCAAGCGCCGCCTGACCACAGTGATCGGTGCCGCCTCCGCCGCCCCGCCCGCGGGCGCCGCCGCCGACAAGCCGCACCGCACCGTCTACGACGCCGGGCACACCCAGGACCTGCCCGGCACCAAGGTCCGCGAGGAGGGCTCCGAGCCCGGCTCCGACGCCACGGTGAACCGCGCCTACGCGGGCCTCGGCGCCACCTTCGAGCTGTACCTCAAGGTCTACGGCCGGCACTCCATCGACGACAGCGGGATGCCGCTCGACGCCACCGTGCACTTCGGCGAGAACTACGACAACGCCTTCTGGAACGGCGAGCAGATGGTGTTCGGCGACGGCGACGACGAGATCTTCCTGGACTTCACCATCCCGGTCGACGTCATCGGGCACGAACTGACCCACGGCGTCACCCAGCACACCGCGAACCTGGAGTACTACGGCCAGTCGGGCGCCCTGAACGAGTCGGTGTCGGACGTCTTCGGCTCGCTGATCAAGCAGTACACCCTCGGCCAGACCGCCGCCGAGGCCGACTGGCTGATCGGCGCCGGGCTCCTCGCACCGCGCGTCACCGGCACCGCCCTGCGCTCGATGAAGGCCCCGGGCACGGCGTACGACGACGACGTCCTCGGCAAGGACCCGCAGCCGGCGAAGATGGAGGACTACGTCCGCACCGGCCGCGACAACGGCGGCGTGCACATCAACTCCGGCATCCCCAACCACGCCTTCTACCTGGCCGCCACCGCCCTCGGCGGCTACGCCTGGGAGAAGGCCGGGCGGATCTGGTACGACGTGCTGACCGGCGGCGATCTGAAGGAGGACGCCCTCTTCGCCGACTTCGCCACGCTGACGGTGAAGGCGGCCAGGGAGCGGTACGGCACGGGAGACGAACTCCAGGCCGTGCAGAAGGCGTGGGAACAGGTCGGGGTGCGGACGCTGTAGTTCCGTACTACACAGGGACCCATGCGTATTCGAGTGCGGCGCACGGGCGGTTTCGCGGGCATCGAGCGCCGGGCCGAGATGGACACCTCGGGCCGGCCCGACGTCGAGGAGTGGCGGTCCCTGGCCGAACGCGCCCTCGCGTCCGGCCGGGACACCCCTCCGGCGGGCGTCCCGGACGGATTCAGGTACGAGATCACGGTGGACGGCCGCACGGTGTACGCGGCGGATCCCCTGCTGACCGAGGCCCAGCGGGAACTGGTCTCGCGGGTGCTGAAGGAGGGCGCGTAACGGCCGTCCCACGCACGGGCGTTGACTTCCGTTACCGCCGGTACGGATGATCCGGCCATGGCGACTGACACAGGCACGGCGATCCCCCGGTTCCCGCCCGGCTTCCTGTGGGGCGTGTCGACCTCCGCCCACCAGATCGAGGGCGCGGCCGAGGAGCGGGAGCCGTCCGTCTGGGACGTGTTCACGGCCGGGCCCGGGCGGGTGAAGGACGGCTCGACGGCCGCGGTGGCCTGCGACCACTACCACCGCTACCGGGAGGACGTGTCCCTCCTCGCCGGTCTCGGCGTGGACGCCTACCGCTTCTCGGTCTCCTGGCCCCGGGTGAACTCCCCCGGCGGCGCGGACTTCTATGACCGCCTGGTGGACGCGCTGTGCGAAGCCGGCGTCCGGCCGGTGCCGACCCTCTTCCACTGGGACCTGCCGGCGCACCTGGACTGGCTGGACCGGGACACGGCGGCCCGGTTCGCCGACCACGTGGCGGTGGTGGCGGACCGGCTCGGCGACCGGGTGCACACCTGGATCACCCTCAACGAGCCCGCCGAACACACCCTCCTGGGGCACGCGATCGGCGCCCACGCCCCCGGCCGGCACCTGCTCTTCGACGCCCTCCCCGTCGCCCACCACCAGCTCCTCGCCCACGGCCTCGCGGTCCGGGCCCTGCGCGCGGCCGGCGCCACGGACATCGGCATCGCCAACTCCCACGGCCCGGTCTGGCCCGCCTCACCGGAGCAGGCGGACGAGGACGCGGCCGGCTTCTACGACCTGCTGCTCAACCGCCTGTTCGCCGAGCCGGTCATCCTGGGGGCGTACCCGGAGGGCATGGGCGAGCTGATGCCGGGGGACGTCGAGGCCGACCTGGAGGTGATCGCCGAGCCGGTCGACTGGTACGGCGTCAACTACTACGCCCCGACGCGGGTGGGCGCCCCGCAGGGCACCGACACCGAGTTCGGCGGACTGACGGTGCCGGCCGGACTGCCCTTCTCCGTGCGGGAGATCGAGGGCCGGCCGGTGACCGACTTCGGCTGGCCGGTCGTACCGGAAGGGCTGACGGACGTGCTCACCGGGTTCCGTGAGCGCTACGGCGACCGGCTCCCGCCCGTCGTCATCACCGAGAACGGCTGCTCCTACGAGGGCGTCGACGACCAGGACCGCATCGCCTACCTGGACGCCCACGTCCGGGCCCTGCACCGGGCGATCGAGGCCGGGGTCGACGTGCGCGGCTACTTCGTGTGGTCCCTCATGGACAACTTCGAGTGGGCCGAGGGCTACGCCCGCCGGTTCGGCCTGGTGCACGTGGACTTCGAGTCGCTGGAACGCACGCCCAAGGCCTCCTACCACTGGTTCCGGGAGCTGCTGCGAGCCCAGCGCCCGCCCTCATAGGGCGCCGGCGTCCCGCGCCGCCCACAGGGTCGGGAAGTGCGGCCGGTACCCCAGTTCGCGGCGGACGCGGTCGGTGGACGCGATGCCGTACCAGGGGTCCGGGTCCGGTCCGTCCGCCGGCGGTTCGGCGCCGAGCAGCTGGTGGATCTCCAGCACGGTGACGGGGGCGTCGTCGGCGATGTTGTAGACACGGCCGTCGGCGCCGGGGGCGTACAGCAGGCGTAGCAGGCCCTGGGCGGCGTCGGCGACGTGCACCAGGTGGTGCCGCTTGGTGGCCGGCTGGGTCGCGGTCCAGCGGGTGATGCCCGGCAGGTGCGGGTCGCCCTCGCCGTACACGAAGGCGAGGCGGCCGATCCGGACGTCCAGCCCTTCCAGCGCGAGCAGCCCGTGCTCGGCCTCCAGCTTGGACTCCGGGTACGTCATCCACATCGGCCCGCCCGGCACGGACGGGTCGTCCTCGACGTGCGGCCGGCCTCGTCCCTCGCCGTACACCAGGATGGTGCTGGCCTGCACGAACCGCCGTACTCCGGAGGCGACGGCCGCCCGGCCCAGCTCCACCGCGGCGTCCCGGTTGACGGCCCGTATCTCCTCGTCCGGCACGCCCCGGAAGGAAGCGGCGATGTTCACGACGGCGTCCGCCCCGGTGAGCGCCTTGCCGAGGACGTCGGTGTCGCGCAGGTCGCCGACGACGACCTCGGCGCCGCGCTCGGCGAGGGCGGCGGCGCGGGTCTCGTCGCGGACGATCACCCGCACCCGCTCGCCGGGGCGGGCCTGGGAGAGCAGGCGGGGGACGAACCCGCGGCCCACCTGTCCGGTGGCGCCGGTGACCAGGGTCAGCATGGTGGTGCTCCTTCTCGATCGGGTCTCGTTCGGTGCGCCCAGCCTCGGCGGTGGGCGGCGCCGCCGGGAGAGACCTCCTGATCGGGGGACCGGCAGTCCCTGGATAAGCCGGCCGGTCTGCCGCAGCCTGGAGGGGTGAACCGAGCCGAACTCGCCGACTTCCTGCGCCGTGGCCGCGCCCGTCTGGAACCGTCCGACGTGGGCCTGGCGCCCGGCGCCCGCCGCCGCACGCCCGGACTGCGCCGGGAGGAGGTGGCGGCGCTGGCCGGGATGTCGGTCGACTACTACACGCGCCTGGAACAGTCCCGGGGCCCGCGTCCGTCCCGTCAGATGCTCACGGCGCTGGCGCGGGCGCTGCGGCTGACCGAAGACGAACGGGACCACCTGTTCCACCTGGTGGGCGAGGAGCCGCCGCGCCGGGACGCGGCCTCGGCGCACGTCCGGCCGGGGCTGCTGCTGGTCCTGGACCGGCTGTACGACTCACCGGCGCAGGTGGTCACGGACCTGGGGGCGGTGCTGGCGCAGAACGCGCTGGCCAAGGCGCTGGTCGGGGACGTGCTCACCCGCCCGCCGCGCGAGCGGAACCTCACCCGCCGGTTCTTTCTGGATCCCACGGCTCGCGCGCTCTTCCCGCCGGAGGACTACCCGGCCCACGCCCGGGACCACGTGGCCAACCTCCGCGCGGTGGCCGCGGCCCGCCCCGACGACCCGGAACCGGCGGCCCTGGTGGCCGAACTGCGGGCGGAGAGCGAGGAGTTCGCCCGGCTCTGGGAGGAACACGAGGTGTCCCTGCGCCGCCCGGGCACCAAGCGCTTCCTGCACCCGGTGGTGGGCCTGCTGGAACTGGACTGCGAGGTCCTGCTGAGCCACCACAGCCGCCACCACCTGATCATCCACACGGCCCGCCCGGGCACGGAGTCGCACGAGAGGCTGGAGCTGCTGCGGGTGGTGGGGACGCAGGACATGACCCCGACGGAAGCCGTCGGCTAGGGTCTTTCGTTTGGATCAGGCCGGATCAGGGAGCGGGGTCTGGTGCCGTGCATCGCAAGGCGGAGGAGGGCGCCATGGCGGAGCCATGGCAACCGACGACAACGCGGCGAGGCGCGGTGCCAGGGCCCGCGAGCCCGGCATGATCCAAACGAAAGACCCTGAAACCGGTCCTCCAGGCGGCGCGAAGGGTCAGAAACCCAGCCTGCGCAGCTGCTTGGGGTCGCGCTGCCAGTCCTTGGCCACCTTCACGTGCAGGTCGAGGAAGACGGGCGTGCCGAGCAGTGCCTCGATGTGCTTGCGGGACTTGATGCCGACCTCCTTCAGGCGCTTGCCCTTGGGGCCGATGATGATGCCCTTCTGGCTGGGGCGCTCGATGTAGACGTTGGCGTGGATGTCCAGCAGCGGCCGGTCGGCGGGCCGGTCCTCGCGCGGGAGCATCTCCTCGACGACGACCGCGATGGAGTGCGGCAGCTCGTCCCGGACGCCCTCCAGCGCGGCTTCCCGGATCAGCTCGGCCACCATCACCTGCTCGGGCTCGTCCGTCAGGTCGCCCTCGGGGTAGAGCGCGGGTCCCTCCGGAAGCAGCGGGACCAGGAGGTCGGCCAGGAGGTCCACCTGCTTGGACCCGACCGCCGACACCGGCACGATCTCCGCCCACTCGATGCCCAGCTCCTTGCCCAGCTGGTCGATGGCGATGAGCTGCTCGGCGAGAGCCTTGGAGTCGACGAGGTCGGTCTTCGTCACGATGGCGACCTTCGGGGTCTTCTTGATCCCCGCCAGTTCCTTGGCGATGAACCGGTCGCCCGGGCCGATCTTCTGGTCCGCCGGCAGGCAGAAGCCGATCACGTCGACCTCGGCCCAGGTCGTGCGGACCACGTCGTTGAGGCGTTCGCCGAGCAGCGTGCGCGGCTTGTGCAGCCCAGGGGTGTCGACCAGGATGAGCTGGGCGTCGGGCCGGTGCACGATGCCCCGCACCGTGTGCCGGGTGGTCTGGGGGCGGTTGGAGGTGATCGCCACCTTCTGCCCGACCAGAGCGTTCGTGAGGGTGGACTTGCCCGCGTTGGGGCGGCCCACGAAGCAGGCGAAGCCGGCGCGGTGGACGGTCTCGGCCGGCTGCTCGGAAGTCTGGGTACGAACGCTCATGCCGCCCATTCTCCCTGATCCACAGAGCGGCGCCGCACCACGGCCGCCGCACACCCCGCGCGGTGAGCTTCCGGAAACCCGCACGCAACGAAACGTCACGGAAACACACCCGTACGCGACCGGAAACGCACACCGGTGACCCTCTGACGCAGCCCCCACCCGTTGGAGACGCCCGTGACCCACGCCGCAGCCCACGTGAACACCGGCGACACCGCCTGGCTGCTCGCCGCGACCGCCCTCGTCCTGCTGATGACCCCGGGCCTCGCCCTGTTCTACGGCGGCATGGTCCGCACGAAGAGCGTCCTCAACATGCTGATGATGAGCTTCGTGTCGATCGCCCTGGTCACGGTGGTGTGGCTGGCGGCCGGCTACTCCCTCGCCTTCGGCGACGACGTCGGCGGCGGGCTGATCGGCGGCCTCCACCAGGCCGGGATGCGCGGGCTGGGCCCGGACAGCGTGCACGGCACGGTCCCGGCCGTCCTGTTCGCCACCTTCCAGCTGACCTTCGCGATCGTCACGGCCGCTCTGATCAGCGGCGCCGTCGCCGACCGCACGAAGTTCTCGGCGTGGCTGGTCTTCGTACCGCTGTGGACGCTCCTCGTGTACGTCCCGGTCACCCACTGGGTGTGGGGCCCGGGCGGCTGGATCCTCGGCAGGCTGGGCGCCCTGGACTTCGCGGGCGGCCTGCCCGTCGAGATCACCTCCGGCGCCTCCGGGCTGGCGCTGTGCCTCGTCCTCGGCCCCCGCCTCGGCTTCAAGAAGGACGCCATGCGCCCGCACAACCTGCCGATGGTCGTCCTCGGCGCCGGTCTCCTCTGGTTCGGCTGGTTCGGGTTCAACGCCGGCTCCGCGCTCGGCGCGAACGGCCTGGCCGCGGCCGCGTTCCTCAACACGCTCGCCGCCGGCTGCACCGGCCTGCTCGGCTGGCTCTTCGTCGAGCAGCGCCGCGACGGCCACCCCACCACCCTGGGCGCCGCCTCCGGCGCGGTGGCCGGCCTGGTCGCCATCACCCCCTCGTGCGGCACGGTCTCCCTGCTCGGCGCCCTGGTCGTGGGCCTCGCCGCCGGTGTCGTCTGCTCCTACGCGGTGAGCTGGAAGTTCCGGCTGAACTACGACGACTCCCTGGACGTCGTCGGCGTCCACCTGGTCGGCGGCGTCATCGGCACCCTGCTGATCGGCCTGTTCGCCGAGAAGGCGATGACCGGCGGGACCGAGGGCCTGTTCTACGGCGGCGGGCTCGCCCCGCTCGGCAAGCAGCTGCTCGCCGTGGCCGTCGTCGCGGGGTACGCCTTCTCGGTGACGTACGGCCTGGGCAAGCTGCTCGACAGGGCGCTGGGCCTGCGGGCGAGCGAGGAGCAGGAGCACACCGGCCTCGACCTTACGGTGCACGCCGAGACCGCATACGATCACGGCGTCCTGGGCCACGGCGCCCCGGTCGGCTCGTCCCTCCTCTCCCCCTCCGCCCAGAAGGTCAAGTAGCAGGCATGAAGCTCATCACCGCGATCGTCAAGCCGTACCGGCTGGACGAGGTCAAGACCGCCCTGCAGGAGCTGGGGGTGCACGGGCTGACCGTGACCGAGGCGAGCGGCTACGGCCGGCAGCGCGGCCACACCGAGGTGTACCGGGGGGCCGAGTACCGCGTCGACCTGGTACCGAAGGTGCGCATCGAGGTCGTGGTGGAGGACGCCGCCGCCGACGACGTGATCGACGCCGTCGTCAGGGCCGCGCGGACGGGGAAGATCGGGGACGGGAAGGTGTGGGCCGTTCCCGTGGAGACGGTCGTCCGGGTGCGGACCGGCGAGCGCGGACCCGACGCGCTCTGACCGGCAGCGCCCCGGCGGCGCGCACCGGCGCCACCGGCGGCCGGGGCAGCGCGGAAGCCCGGCGGACCGCTCAGCCGGCGGGGACGGTGACCCGCACCGTGCCGTCGGGTGAGGCCAGCAGCACCGGCGTCTTCGGACCACCGAGGTCGGCGACGGCGGCCAGGTCCTCCGCCGGCAGGGACTCCGCCTCGCTCACCACGGCCGCCGCCTCCAGCGACCGGGCCCCCGAGGCCACGGCCATGGCGACCGCGGTACGCAGCGCGCTCAGCTTCAGCGAGGCCAGCTCCACCGACCCGGCGACGTAGGTGCGCCCGGTCTCGTCCCGCACGGCCGCACCCTCCGGCACGCCGTTGCGGGCCCGCGCGGAACGGGCCAGGGTGACGATCTTGCGGTCCTCGGGATCAAGCGCGGTGCTCTCGGTCATGCCCCGAGCATACGAAGCCCCGGCGGAGCCGCCCGGCACGGGTGTGCTCACGGACGGTCGAGCCGCAGCCGCTCGGCCCGCGGCAGACCCGCCACCACCAGGTCGTACGAGTCCTCGACCAGCTCCCGGACCAGCCGGTCCGGCAGCCCCCCGTCGACCGTCACGGTGTTCCAGTGCCGCTTGTTCATGTGCCAGCCGGGGACGATCAGACCCTCGTGCTCGCCGCGCAGCCGGACGGCGTCCTCCGGGTCGCACTTGAGGTTGACCGTCAGGGGCCGCGCGTCCAGGTGGGTCAGGGCGAACATCCTGCCCAGCACCTTGAAGACCGAGATCTCGGGGCTGAACGGGAAGTCCTCCACGGCCGCGTTGAAGGACAGGCACAGGGCGCGCAGCTCCCGGGGCTTCACTCGGCCGTCTCCTCCTCGGCGACGGGCACGGGCACGGGCTCCACCAGCACCGTGACGATCTTGTTGCGGCGGCCGGCCGCGGCCTCCGCCGTCAGCCTCAGCCGGCGCTCGTCGGGCAGCTCGACCTCGGCGGACGCGCCGGCGATGGGGACGCGGCCGAGTGCCTTGGCGAGCAGCCCGCCGACCGTCTCCACGTCCTCGTCGTCGTACTCCTCCAGGCCGTACAGCTCGCCCAGGTCGGTGATGTCCAGGCGGGCGGTGACCCGGAAGCGGTCGTCGCCGAGCTCCTCCACGGGCGGGAGCTCCCGGTCGTACTCGTCGGTGATCTCGCCGACGATCTCCTCCAGGATGTCCTCGATGGTGACGATCCCGGCCGTGCCGCCGTACTCGTCGATGACGACGGCGACGTGGTTGCGTTCCTTCTGCATCTCGCGCAGCAGGTCGCCGGCGTTCTTGGTGTCGGGCACGAACACCGCCGGGCGCATCGCCGTGGACACCAGGTCGCCCTCCGCCTCCCGGCTGATGTGCGTCTTGCGGACCAGGTCCTTCAGGTACACGATCCCGACGATGTCGTCCTCGCTCTCGCCGGTGACCGGGATGCGGGAGAACCCGGAGCGCAGGGCGAGGGTGAGGGCCTGCCGGATGGTCTTGAAGCGCTCGATGGTGACCAGGTCGGTCCGCGGGACCATGACCTCGCGCACCAGCGTGTCGCCCAGCTCGAAGACCGAGTGCACCATCCGGCGCTCGTCGTCCTCGATCAGCGACTCCTTCTCGGCGAGGTCGACCAGCGCGCGCAGCTCCGCCTCGGAGGCGAAGGGCCCGCGCCTGAAGCCCTTGCCGGGCGTGAGCGCGTTGCCGATGAGGATCAGCAGGGAGGGGACGGGGCCCATGATCCGGGCCAGCGGCAGCAGCACGTAGGCCGCCGCCGTCGCGGTGTTGACCGGGTGCTGGCGGCCGATCGTGCGCGGGGACACCCCCACGGCGACGTACGACACGAGGACCATCACCCCGATGGCGACCAGCAGGGCCTGCCAGGTGGCGGCGAACTCCTGGAGGCAGGCGTACGTCACCAGGGCCGCGGCGGCCATCTCGCAGGCCACGCGGACCAGCAGGGCCACGTTCAGGTAGCGGGTGGGATCGGCGGCCACCTGGGCGAGCCGGGCGCTGCCGCGCCGGCCGGACTTCACGGCCTCCTCGGCGCGGAAGCTGGAGACGCGGGCGAGGCCCGCCTCCGCGCAGGCGGCGAGCCAGGCCACGACGACCAGCGCGATCGCGCCGATCACGATCTGCGGAGACATGCGGCCCCTACGAGACGGTCGGCGCCGGGGACGGCCCGGTCAGACCGTGCTCGGCCCGCCATCCGTCCACGATGGCGGCCTGGAGCCCGAACATCTCGGCCTTCTCGTCGGGCTCCTCGTGGTCGTACCCGAGCAGGTGCAGCACCCCGTGGACGGTGAGCAGCTGGAGCTCCTCGTCCATGGAGTGCCGCGTCGGGGCCTCCGCCCCCTGCTTCGCGGCGACCTCCGGGCACAGCACGATGTCACCGAGCAGGCCCTGCGGCGGCTCGTCGTCGTCCTTGGACGGCGGCCGCAGCTCGTCCATCGGGAACGACATGACATCGGTGGGGCCCGGCAGGTCCATCCACTGGATGTGCAGTTGCTCCATGGCGTCGGCGTCCACGACGATCACCGAGAGCTCGGAGAGCGGGTGGATGCGCATCCGCGCGAGCGCGTAGCGGGCGATGTCGAGGATCGCCTGCTCGTCTACCTCGGTGCCGGACTCGTTGTTGACGTCGATCGACATGGTCGTGCTGGTCTACTTCCCCTTGGTGCCCTTGGCGGCGCCCGACTTGCCACGGACGCCCCTGGGGGCGCCGTTCTCGGTGCCGTTCTTGCTGTCGTACTTCTCGTACGCGTCGACGATACGGCCCACCAGCTTGTGCCGTACGACATCGTGGGACGACAGCCGGGAGAAGTGGACGTCCTCGACGCCCTCCAGGATCTCCTGCACCTGCCTGAGGCCCGACTTCTGCCCGTTCGGCAGGTCGACCTGGGTGACGTCACCCGTGATCACGATCTTCGAGTCGAAGCCGAGGCGGGTGAGGAACATCTTCATCTGTTCGGGGCTCGTGTTCTGGGCCTCGTCCAGGATGATGAAGGCGTCGTTCAGCGTGCGGCCGCGCATGTAGGCGAGCGGCGCGACCTCGATCGTCCCGGCGGCCATCAGCCGCGGGATCGAGTCCGGGTCGATCATGTCGTGCAGCGCGTCGTACAGCGGGCGCAGGTACGGGTCGATCTTCTCGTAGAGCGTGCCGGGCAGGAAGCCGAGCCGCTCGCCCGCCTCCACCGCCGGACGGGTCAGGATGATCCGGTTGACCTGCTTGGACTGCAGGGCCTGTACGGCCTTGGCCATGGCCAGGTAGGTCTTGCCGGTACCGGCGGGGCCGATGCCGAAGACGATCGTGTGCTTGTCGATCGCGTCGACGTACCGCTTCTGGTTGAGGGTCTTCGGGCGGATCGTACGGCCGCGCGAGGACAGGATGTTCTGCGTCAGCACCTCGGCCGGGGTCTCCAGGCCGTCGCTCGTCCCTGCCTCGCTCGCCTTCAGCATGGCGATCGAGCGTTCCACTGCGTCCTCCGTCATCGGCTGCCCGGTGCGGAGCACCAGCATCATCTCTTCGAACACGCGCGAGATGAGGGCGACGTCGACCGGGTCGCCGACCGCGCTGATCTCATTGCCCCGGACGTGGATGTCGGCCGCCGGGAAGGCCGTCTCGATCACGCGCAGGAGGGAGTCGCCGGAACCCAGCACGGTCACCATGGGGTGCTGGGCGGGGACGGTGAACTGCGCTCTCGCCTGCTCCTGCGCGGGGGTGCGAGCTGTGGGTGTCTGTGTCATGGGCCGGCTCTTAAGGCCTGCGCTTCCTCCTCGTCACGGCCGCGTAGCTGAGGGCGGCCTCGCACTGTCCAGAGTACGACGGGGGGCTGACAACACCGTAGGGCTTTTCATACGAGTCACCCGCCGCAGGGTTCCCAGCAGCCCCAGCCCCGGGCCGCGCCCGGCCGCCCGAGCACCACCAGTGCCCCGGCCGCCCGAGCCCCACCCCGTGCCCCTCGCCCCAGCGCCCGAGCGGCACTCCGCACGCTTGCCGACTGCCCAGACCACAGCCCACCCCCTGTCTCCCGGCCGACCGGGCCACCAGCCACGCCCGTCCCCAGCCGCCCGCGCCACACCCGCACGCCCCAGCCACGCGAGCCCACCCCACCGGCTACCTCTCCGCCGACCGAGCCACCCACGCCTGTCCCCCGCCACCCGACCCGCGCGGTTCCCGGGCCGAGTCGGGCGTGGGCGTGGGCAAGAACGGCGAACCCCGCGGAGCCCCCGGTCAGCCGGAGCGGCGGAAGCCGATCGTCGGGACGGCTCGCCGCAACGGCCAGGGCCGGTCCAGTTCCTCCGGCACCAGCCCTTCCAGGAACTCGTACCGCCGAAGCGCCGCCGGCGACTGCCCCGGCAGGGACTGCACGCGCCGCCACCACGCCCCGATCTCCGACCATCCCGGCGCCGACAGGGACCCCCCGAACTCCTGCACCGACAGCGCCGCCGTGAGCCCGGCGAAGGCCAGCCGGTCGGCCAGCGGCCACCCCGCCAGGGACCCCGTCACGAACCCGGCGACGAACACGTCCCCCGCCCCGGTCGGATCCAGCGCCTCCACCTCGATGGCCGGCACCTCCGCCGTCTCCCCGGTCCGCCGGTCCACCGCGTAGGCGCCGTCCGAGCCCAGCGTGACCACGGCGACCGGCACGTACTCGGTCAGGGCGTGCGCGGCGAGCCGCGGACAGTCGGTGCCGGTGTACCGCTTGGCCTCCTCCGCGTTGGGCAGGAAGGCCTCGCAGTGCTCCAGGTCGGCCAGCCCGGCCAGGTCCCACGCGCCCGTCTCGTCCCAGCCGACGTCGGCGAAGATGCGGGTCCCCGTGCGGGCGGCCTGCGCGATCCAGGGCGCGCCGCGGCCGGGCGTGAGCGAGGCGACGGCGGCCCGCGCGCGGGGCGGCCGTACGGTGGCGTCCTCCTGGAGGAGCACGGCCTCCGCCGGCGGCTCGTGCCCGTGGGAGACCATGGTCCGCTCGCCCTCGTAGGCCATGGAGACGGTCACCGGCGAGTGCCAGCCGGGCACCGTCCGCGAGGCGGACAGGTCGATGCCCTCGCCCTGTTCCAGCGCGTCCCAGCAGTACTCGCCGTAGTGGTCGTCGCCGAAGGCCGCCGCGAGCGCGGTCCGCAGGCCGAGCCGGGCCAGGGCGGCGGCCATGTTGGCGACCCCGCCGGGGCTGGAGCCCATGCCCCGGGCCCAGGACTCGGTGCCGCGCACCGGCGCCGAGTCCAGGCCGGTGAAGATGATGTCGAGGAAGACGGTGCCGGTGAGGTAGACGTCCCAGGGCGGGTCACCGGGGGCGCGCAGCGCGGCGAGCGGGTCGACCTGGATCTGGCAGCGCGCTGCCTGGGTGAGGTGTTCCGGTTCCTCTCCGGTGAGGGTGTACGACGACGTCACGGTGCGCTCCCTGGCGTGGTGCGGTTCTGGCCAGTGTGCACCAGGCCACGCACCGGGATGCCGTGTGGCGCCGGGTCACCAGCGCGGCATCGCCGGCGTCCGCCAGTCCGGTTCGGCGGTGCGCATGGCCGCCGCGTCGTCGCGGTCGCGCAGCGAGCCGTCGTCCTCGGCCCACCGCCGGTGCAGCCGGGCCAGTTCGTCCCGGTCCAGTTCGACGCCGAGGCCCGGAGCGTCGGACACCGCGACCCGGCCGCCGTCGAAGGCGATCCGTTCGGTGAGGACGTCCTCGGACTGCCAGGGGTAGTGGGAGTCGCAGGCGTGGTGGAGGTTGGGGACCGTGGCCGCCACCTGGGTCATCGCGGCGAGGCTGATGCCGAGATGGGTGTTGGAGTGCATCGACACCCCGACCCCGAAGGCGGCGCAGATCGCCGCGAGGTGCTGGGTGTTGCGCAGCCCGCCCCAGTAGTGGTGGTCGGACAGGACGACCTGGACGGCGTCCTTCGTGAACGCCTCCTTGATCTCGCCGAAGGTGGTGACGCACATGTTGGTGGCCAGCGGGACCTCCGTGCGGGCCGCCACCTGTGCCATGGCGGGTGTGCCGAGCGCCGGGTCTTCCAGGTACTCCAGGACGTCGCCGAGTTCGGCCGCGACCTTCAGCGAGGTCTCCACCGACCAGGCGCCGTTGGGGTCGAGCCGCAGCGGGTGTCCGGGGAAGGCGGCGGCGAGGGCGCGGACGGCGGCGATCTCCTCGTCGGGCGGGAACACGCCGCCCTTGAGCTTGAACGAGCCGAAGCCGTACCGCTCCTGGAGCCGGCGCGCCTGTTCCACCACGCCGGCCGGGTCGAGCGCGGCGCCCCACTCGTCCGGTTCGGCGCGGACGCCCGCCGGGTGCCGGTCCCACTTGTAGAAGAGGTAGGCGCTGTACTCGACCGCGTCCCGCACCTTCCCGCCGAGCAGCGCGTGCACCGGCAGGCCGAGCGCCCTGCCCTGGGCGTCGAGGCAGGCGACCTCGAAGGCGGACAGCACGGACAGCCGGAGCTTGTCGGCGGTCTGCACCCCGCGCAGCCCGCCCGCGTCCGCCTGCCCCTCCACCCGGGTGGCGTCCACGTCGAGGTCGATGCCGAAGAGGCCGTTCACGTCCATGACCGACCGTCCGGTGAGCCGGTCGGCCAGCGGCCGGGCCAGCTCCAGGTACTTGGTGTCGCCGTAGGTCTCGCCGAGCCCGGTGGTCCCGTCGGCGGTGACGATCTCCACGATCAGCCGGGGGGTGTACGGCTGGTGCACGCCCTGGGTGTTGAGCAACGGCGGGTCGGCGACCAGGATCGGGGTCAGCCGCACCTCGGCGATGGTCAGGTCACGGGTCACGGGGAGCTCCTACGAGGTCGGGTCCGGCGGCGAGGAGGGCCTTCGGGCCGGCGAGGCCGACGGGCGAGGGGTCGGCGAGCTTCCCTCCAACCATCTCCCCTTATGAATGACATCCACATATGAGAACGGAGGCTAAAGCCTCCTACCCGCACGCGCCACCCCCAAACGCCACCGTGATCCGGATCACACCCACCGGTCTTCTTCGGGAACCACGTGCTTGATACAACTTGCTCGCGCGTTCCTGTCCGTCGACGGCCGCAGCCCCCTCCCCCTCTTTCCGAGCCGCACCTCGCGCCTGCCCTGGGAACGCCCGTGTCCGCCCCCCGCACCCCGCCCTGGTCCCTCGTCGCCCTGTTCGCGACCGGGTACCTCGCCCCCTACCTGCTGCCCACGACCGTCGGCAGACTCGACAGCGGCCTCCCGCTCAGCGCGACCCAGGCGGGGGCCGTCGGCAGCGCCCTGCTGCTGAGTTCGGCGAGCGCCGGCTTCCTGCTGGCCTCCCGGGTCGACCGGACCGGCCCCCGTCTCCTCGCCCGCGCCGGCCTCGCGCTCGCCGCCCTCGGCTACGGCGGCGCCGCCCTGACCGGCGCCGTCCCGGCCGTCGTGGCGGGCGCCGTCGTCGGCGGGCTGGGGTCCGGCACGGTGACGGCGGTGGCCGCGAGCGGCATCGCCGGTCAGCGTGACCCGCACCGGGTCACCACGCTCGGCCTGCTCGGCGTCTCCGCCCTCGCGGGCGCCCTGTACCTGACCATCCCTCACCTGGGGCCCGGACACGGCCTTCCGCTCGCCGCCCTCGCGCTGACCGCGCTCGCCGTCTGGCCGCTCACCGGCCGCCTGTCCGGTCGCGGTGCCCCCGCGCGCCCGGCCGTCGGCTACGACCGGCTCCCCCATCCGCGCTCCGGTCTGCTGCTGGCCGCTTCGATGCCCTGCTGGTCCCTCGCCCAGAACGCCCTGTGGGGCGTCAGCGGCCGGATCGGCCTGGAACAGGCGCACCTCACCGAGGTCACCGTCGGCGCGGTCTTCGCGGTCGCGCTCGGCGCCGGACTCCTCGGCGTGGTGGGCGCGGGCGCGCTCGGCCCACGGCTCGGCCGGGCCCTGCCCATCGGCGCCGGGACCGCCGCCATCGCGGGGTGCGTCGCGCTCGGCGCGGCGGCCACGGACCTGCCGGCCTTCGCGGCGGGCGAGATCGCCTGGAACCTGCTCTACCCGGTCGTGCTGTCCTACGTCATCGCCCTGGCCGCGTCCCTGGACCCGCGCGGCCGCTGGACGGTCCTGGTCGGCTCGGCGTCCTCGCTGGGGACGGCGGCGGGACCGCTGGCGGGCAGCGCGCTGGCGGCCGGGGCGGGCTTCCCGGCGATGGGACGGGTGCTCGGCGCCGGGCTGCTGCTGATCGCCGTACCGATGACGGCGGTGGCACTGCGGACGGGCGGGCGCCCCCTGCCGGTCGCACAAGCACCGGTCGCGGAAGTACCGGTCGGGGAAGCACCGGTCACCGAAGTCCCCGCCCCCGAAGCCCCCTTCGCCGGCATCCCGGTCGTCGAGGTCCCGCTGGAGACGCCCGCCGTACCCGCCCGGCGTGCCTACGAGACGGCGTCCCCGAACTCGTAGGCGTCGACCTCGGCGAGATAACGGGTCCTGCGCTCCTCGTCGTCCTCCAGGAAGGAGGCGAGGAAGGAGTTGCGGGCCAGGTCGCGCAGCCGGTCCCGCGACAGCCCCAGGGCCTCGTGCACGGCCGCGAAGTTGTCGCCCGCGTACCCGCCGAAGTACGCGGGGTCGTCGGAGTTGACCGTACACAGCAGACCGGCGTCGAGCATGGCCGGCAGAGGGTGGTCGGCGAGGGTGTCGACGGTCCGCAGCCGGACGTTGGACAGCGGGCACAGGGTGAGCGGGATCCGCTCCCGCACCAGCCGCTCGACCAGCGCCGGGTCCTCCACGCAGCGCAGGCCGTGGTCGACGCGCTCCACGCCGAGCACGTCCAGCGCCTCGGTGACGTACTCCGGCGGCCCCTCCTCACCGGCGTGCGCGACCCGGCGCAGCCCGAGCGCGGCGGCGGCCTCGTAGACCTCCCGGAACTTCGCCGGCGGGTGCCCGACCTCGGCGGAGTCCAGGCCGACACCGGTGATCCGGTCCAGGTACGGCTTCGCGGCGTCCAGGGTGGCCAGCGCCGACTCGGCGGACTCGTCCCGCAGGAAGCACATGATCAGCCTGGTGGAGACGCCGTGGGCGGACTCGCTGTCGCCCAGCGCCCGCCACAGCCCCTCCACGACCGTACCCATGCTCACACCCCGGGCCAGGTGGGCCTGCGGGTCGAAGAAGATCTCCGCGTGCCGCACGCCCTGCGCCGCGGCACGCGCGAGGTAGGCGTTCGCCAGGTCGGCGAAGTCCTGCTCGGTGCGCAGGACGGCCATCAGCTCGTAGTAGAGGTCCAGGAAGGACTGGAGGTCCTCGAACCGGTAGGCCTCGCGGAGGGCGTCGGTGTCCGGGTAGGGGAGGCTCACGCCGTTGCGGGCGGCGAGCTCGAAGGCGAGCTCCGGCTCCAGGGTGCCTTCGATGTGGAGGTGCAGTTCTGCTTTCGGGAGGGGCATCAAAGCATCGTACGGGTGTTTTACCGGCGTTTCGGAACCGGCACCCGCAGCAGGTCGTAGGCCACGGTCAGCTCCCCCGTGAACCCGGCCGCCCGCGCCTGCCGCTCGAACTCCCCGGGGTCGGTGTAGCGCTGGCTGAAGTGGGTGAGCACGAGGTGGCGCACCCCGGCGTCCCGGGCCACGGCGGCGGCCTGTCCGGCCGTCAGGTGTCCGTGCTCGATGGCGAGTTCGACGTCCTCGTCGAGGAAGGTGGACTCGATGACGAGCAGGTCGCAGCCCTCCGCGAGCGCGTGCACGCCGTCGCAGAGCCGGGTGTCCATGACGAACGCGAACCGCTGCCCGCGCCGTGCCTCGCTGACGTCCTCCAGGGTCACGTCCCCGAGCCGGCCCTCGCGCTGGAGGCGGCCCACGTCCGGTCCCCTGACGCCGTGCGCGGCGAGCCGGTCGGGCAGCATGCGGCGGCCGTCGGGTTCGATCAGCCGGTAGCCGTAGGACTCGACCGGGTGCGAGAGCCGGCGGGCCTCCAGGGTGTACGACCGGGTCACCGCGAGGATGCCGTCGGCGGCGACCGGGGCCTCGGTCAGGCCGACGGTCTCGCGGTAGGCGGTCGCGTAGCGCAGCCGGTCGAAGAAGCGTTGGCCTGAGCGCGGGTAGTGCGCGGTGACCTCGTGCGGCACCTGGTCGAGGTTGATGCGCTGGATGACCCCGGCGAGGCCGAGGCAGTGGTCACCGTGGAAGTGCGTGACGCAGATCCGGTTCAGGTCGTGGGCGGCGACCCCGGCGTGCAGCATCTGCCGCTGCGTGCCCTCGCCGGGGTCGAACAGGAGGCCCTCGCCGTCCCACCGCAGCAGGTAGCCGTTGTGGTTGCGGTGCCGGGTCGGGACCTGGCTGGCGGTGCCGAGGACCACCAGTTCACGGACGGACACGGCTGCCTATCCGGGCGGCCACTGCAGGCCACGGCCGCCGAGGACGTGGGCGTGGGCGTGCCAGACGGTCTGGCCGGCGCCGCTGCCGGTGTTGAAGACGAGGCGGTAGCTGTCGAGCTTCTCCTCGTCGGCGACGGCCTTGGTCTCGGCGAGCACGTCGGCCGCGATCCGCGGGGCGCCCGCGGCGAGCTCGGCCGCGTTCTCGTAGTGGGCCTTGGGGATCACCAGGACGTGCGTGGGGGCCTGGGGGTTTATGTCCCGGAAGGCGACGGTCGTCTCCGTCTCGCGGACGATCGTCGCCGGGATCTCGCCCGCGACGATCTTGCAGAACAGGCAGTCGTTCTGCGGCTCTCCGGCCATGGGTGTGCCTCCTGTGATCAATACCGTGGGCATCGTAGCCGCTCAGACGGGCATGTCCGGCGGTGTTTTGGCGGGCCTGCTCTCCAGCGCCTCCAGCGCCAGCCTGATCGCCTCGTCGAGCTGGGCGTCCCGGCCGGCCACCCAGTCCTGCGGGCGCTGGACGACCTCCACGTCGGGGTCCACCCCGTGGTTCTCCACGTCCCAGCCCACGCCCTCCAGCCACATGGCGTACTTCGGCTGGGTGACCAGGGTGCCGTCGAGCAGGTGGTAGCGGCTGTCGATGCCGATGACACCGCCCCAGGTGCGGGTGCCGACGACCGGGCCGATGCCGAGCGCCTTGATCGCCGCGTTGACGATGTCGCCGTCGGAGCCGGAGAACTCGTTGGCGACGGCGACGACCGGGCCGCGCGGGGCGTCCAGCGGATAGCTGGTGGGACGCATGCCGCGCGGCAGGTCCCAGCCGATGATCCGGCGGGCCAGTTTCTCGACCACGAGCTGGGAGGTGTGGCCGCCCCGGTTCTCCCGGACGTCGACCACGAGGCCCTCGCGCGCGACCTCGACGCGCAGGTCGCGGTGGATCTGCGCCCAGCCGGGGGCCTGCATGTCCGGGACGTGGAGGTAGCCGAGGCGGCCCGCGGAGGCCGCGTGGACGTGGGCGCGGCGATCGGCGACCCAGGCGTGGTAGCGCAGGGCCTCCTCGTCGGCGACGGGGACGACGACCGTGTGCCGGGGTTCGCCGCCGCCGGCCGGGGAGACGGTCAGCTCCACCGGGCGGCCGGCCGTGCCGACGAGCAGCGGGCCCGGGCCCGTCACCGGGTCGACCTGGTGGCCGGCGACCGCGATGATCGCGTCTCCGGGACGGACCGCGACGCCGGGCGCGGCGAGCGGGGAGCGGGCCTCCGGGTCGGAGGTCTCCGACGGCAGGATGCGGTCGATGCGCCAGCTGCCGTCCTCGTGGCGGGAGATGTCGGCGCCCAGCAGACCCTGCCGGGCGCGGCGGCCGGAGCCGCCGCGCGGGATGACGTAGGCGTGCGAGGTGCCCAGTTCGCCGTGCACCTCCCAGAGCAGGTCGACCAGGTCGCTGTGGGTGGCGAGGCGGGCCAGGAGCGGGCGGTAGCGGGCGAGGACGCCGTCCCAGTCGATGCCGCCGAGGTCGGGGCGCCAGAAGTGGTCGCGCATGAGGCGGCCGGTCTCGTCGTACATCTGCCGCCACTCGGCGGCCGGGTCGACGGTCTGCCGGACCCGGGTGAGGTCGACGGTGACGCTGGTGTCGCCGTCGTCGTCGGTGCCGGTACGGCGGTCGCTCGGGACGACCCGGAGCCGGCCGTCGGCCCACAGCAGGACGCGTTTGCCGTCGCCGCTGACCTCGAAGTGGTCGGCGTCGGAGGCGAGGTGCTCCAGCCGGCGCTGGGCGAGGTCGTAGCGCTCCAGCTCGGTGTGCGGATCGGGGTCCTCGGGGTGGGCGCGGGAGGCGCCGAGGACGCCCTGCACGGGGTGGCGCAGCCACAGGACGCCGTCCTTGGCGGCCCGGAGCGTGGAGTAGCGGCCGGCCTCGACAGGGAAGGGGACGATGCGGTCGGCCAGCCCCTCCAGGTCGATGCGGGTGGCCGGGGTGCCCTCGCCGTCGGGGGTCTCGTCCTTGTCGGAGGTCTCGAAGGGGCGGCCGTGGCGCTGCGGGCCGAACGGCGAGGGGGTGGTGGCGGCCAGCGTGATCAGGTGCGGGCGGGCGCCGACCACGAACGCGAGGTCGAAGACGTGCTCGTCGTAGACCGGGTCGAAGGCGCGGTTGGAGAGGAACGCGAGGTGTTTGCCGTCCAGGGTGAAGGCGGGCGCGTAGTCCTGGAAGCGCAGCGGGGTCGCCTCGGTCACCGACAGGTCGGTGGTGTGGGCGACGCGCAGCTGGGACAGCGGGCGGGGGCCGGGGTGGGACCAGGCGAGCCAGGCGGAGTCGGGGGAGAAGGCGAGGCCGGACACCTCGCCGTCGGCGCTGCGGTCGACCTCGCGGACCTCGCCGGTCTCCCGTTCCACCATCAGCAGTCTGCCGTCGTGCGCGGCCACGGCGGCCCGGCTGCCGTCGGGTGCCATGGCCAGCTCCAGGACCCGGCCGAGCTGTCCGGCGGCGAGCCGGCGCGGCGGGGCGCCGGGCACGGTGCCGGTCGCGGGCGCGAACTCCAGGGCGTCGTCGCCCTCGGCGTCCGTCACCCACACCACCCACTCCTCGCCGTCGGCGCGGAAGACGCGCGGCGTCCGGGCGCGCACGCCGGGGGTGGCGGCCAGGGCGCGGGCGGGGCCGTTGCGGTGGGTGACCCAGTGGATGCCGCCGCGCACGCAGACGGCGCTGCCGCGCGCGGTGTGGTCGGGGGCCGCCTCGCCGAACCAGCGGGAGGCGTTGACGGGGTACGGCCGCAGGTCGACACGGGGTCCGCCGAGCCGTACGTCCAGCCGGCGCGGTTCGGCGCCCTCCAGGTCGTCCAGCAGCCAGAGTTCGCCGGCCGAGCTGTAGACGACACGGGTGCCGTCTCCGGCCGCGTGCCGGGCGTAGAAGCCTCCCCCGCGCTCGGCATCGCTCGCGCGGGAGGTGCCCCCAAGCGGGGTGTGCCGGCGCAGGTCGGAGCCGTCGGCGAGGGAGGAGTAGAGCGCGCCGGTGCCCTCGTGGTCGGAGAGGAAGGCGATGCGGTCCCCGGCCCACACCGGGCACTCGATGTTCCCGTCGAGGTCCTCGTGCAGCCGGACGAACTCTCCGGCACCCTCTCCGCCCCCAGCGGCACGGTCGATCCACAACTTGCCCGCCGTGCCGCCCCGGTAGCGCTTCCAGTGCGCGGCCTCACGGCCCATCGGCGCGGACAGCAGCACGGTGGCCGGGCCGAGGGCCACGTCGCCGACCGGGCCGTACGGCAGGGCCTCGGCGGGTCCGCCGTCCAGCGGGACGGCGTGCGCCCAGGTCTGCCGGAGGCTGTGCCGGCCCTGCGCGCCGAGCACGAGCACCCGCCCGTCCGGGGTCCAGCCGCGCACCTCGGTACGGCTGTTGCCCCAGTACGTCAGCCGTTCGGCGGGACCCCCGTCGACCGGGGCGACGTGCACCTCGGGGGCGCCGTCCCGGGTGGAGGTCCAGGCCAGGTGCCGGCCGTCCGGGGAGATCCGGGGCCGGGTCACCGGCACGTTGTCGGCGCTGACCCGCCAGGCCCGGCCGCCGACGAGCGGCGCGAGCCAGACGTCGTCCTCGGCGACGAAGGTCACCAAGTCCCCGTGCGGATGGGGGAATCGGAGGTAGGCGGAGTCTGCCGTGGTTCCCGTCGAAGCACCCTGAGTCACGCCGTCACTCTACGCAGCGACCGGGTGCCTCCGCTGCCGGTTTCCGATCACTTGCCCGGCACGGGCCAGACGGTGCGGGTGACGGTGACGGTCACGGTCGGCCGTCCCCCGGCGGGCGGCCGGTACGTCGGCCCGGCCGGGGCCGAGCAGTTGCCGAGCCCGGCGACGCGGAACACCTGTCTGCCGCCGACCTTGGCGGTCAGGTCGCCGCGCACACAGGCACCGTCGACGGCCTTGGTGACCACCCCGGCGACGACGATCTTCCGCCCGTCGTCCGTCTCGCCCTGGCAGTCGACGGAGACGACGGTGGTCTCGCTCGGGGCGGGCGAGCCGCGGCGCGCGCCGTCGTCATCGCGGTAACCGCCGGTGCACGTGAGCCAGGCGACGTTCACGTGCCGGTACTCCAGCGCGGCGGTCGCGGTCTGGTCGGTGGTGAAGGCGACGCTCGCGGAGCCGAGTCCCCCGCCGGGCTGACAGGCCACGACGGCCCCGCCGCCCACCACGACGAGTCCCGCCACGGCCACCGCTCGCGCCCGCCCCCGTGTCCGCCTCGAAGCCCCCATACAGGGCAGCGTGCCACCGGCCCCCACCGTGGGGAAGCCCGGATACGGCCACTCACCCGTTCGGGGGGAGCGCCCGCAGGGGCGCCGGGGACGAACCGGACGTCAGCCGCGCAGCAGCAGCCACTCCTGGAGTTCGACCAGGTTGCCCTCCGGGTCCTTGAGGTGGGCCACGCGCATGCGGTCGGTCATGGGGGCCGGTCCGTGCAGCACGGTCGCGCCCCGGGCGGTGATCCGCGCGCAGTAGGCGTCGAGGCCGTCGACGCGCAGGACGACCAGGGACCGGTGGCCGGTGGCGGTGTCGCCCAGCTCGGCCGGCAGCCCGGCCATCATCGCGCGGTCCTGCAGCGCGATCCCGGCCGAGCCGGCGTGCGGGCTGAACTTCTCGTACGGCCCCTCCACCGCGCCGGACTGCGGCGCGAGGCCGAGGACGTCGGCGTAGAAGCGGTAGCAGGCGGCGAAGTCGGTCACCAGGAGCCGTACCTGGACGAGTTCCACGGTCTCTCCAGAGGTCAGGACCAGCGGCCGGTGCGGCCCAGCAGCAGGGCCACGGCGGCGGTGCCGGCGGTGGAGGTGCGCAGGACGCTGGGGCCGAGGACACAGGCCCTCGCACCCGCCTCCTCGAAGAGCGCCAGCTCGTCCCGGGACACACCGCCCTCGGGACCCACGACCAGGACGATCTCGCCCTCGGCGGGGAGTTCGGCCGTCGCCAGGGGCTCGCTGACGTGGTCGAAGTCGGAGTGGAGCACGGCGGCGAAGTCCGCCGCGGCGAGCAGCGCGGCGACCTGCTTGGTGGCCGCCAGGTCCGCGACCTCCGGGAAGCGCAGCCTGCGGGACTGCTTGCCGGCCTCCCGCGCGGTGGCACGCCACTTGGCGAGCGCCTTCAGCCCCCGGTCACCCTTCCACTGGGTGATGCACCGCGCGGCCTGCCAGGGCACGATCGCGTCGACGCCGGTCTCCGTCATCGTCTCCACGGCCAGTTCGCCCCGGTCGCCCTTGGGCAGGGCCTGGACGACGGTGATACGGGGGCGGGGCTCGGGCTCCACCGGGAACTCGAACGGCTCGACCACCAGGTGGTCCTTACCCGACACGCTCACGACGACCCCGGCCGCGCCCCGGCCCCTGCCGTCGGTGAGCACCACGTTCTCGCCCGGCTGCAACCGCCGTACGGAGACCGCGTGCCGTCCCTCGGGGCCCCGCACGTCGACGACCGAGCCGGGGCCCACGCCCTCCAGGGAGTCGACGACGAACACCGGCGCGGTCATCGGGAACCACCCCCGGCCGACAACGCTGTCCGGGCCTCGGCGAGTTCGGCCGCCAGCACCTCCACCAGCCGGGCCGCGGGCAGTTCCCGGGCCATCCGGTGGCCCTGCCCGGCCCACATCGCCATGCCCTGCGCGTCCTGGGCCTTGGCGGCGGCCTTGCGCAGCGGCGCGGTGAGGTGGTTGACCTCAGGGTAGGCGGCGGGGGCGTACCGGCCGTGCTCGCGCAGGAAGCGGTTGACCAGCGCACGGGCCGGGCGGCCGGTGAAGGCGCGGGTCAGCTCGGTGCGCGGGAACAGCGGGTCGGTCAGCGCCCGCTTGTGCAGGGGGTGCGCGCCGGACTCGTGGGCGGCGACGAACGCGGTGCCCAGCTGGGCCGCGCTCGCGCCCGCCGCGAGGACGGCGGCTATCTGGCCGCCGCGCATGACGCCGCCGGCGGCGACGACCGGGATGCGCACGGCCTCGCGGACCTGCGCGAGCAGCGACAGCAGGCCGACGCCGGCGCCGTCGTTCTCGGGGAGGTCACGGTGGGTGCCCTGGTGTCCGCCGGCCTCCACGCCCTGCGCGATCACCGCGTCGGCCCCGGCCCGCTCGACCGCGCGGGCCTCCTCGGCGGTGGTGGCGGTGACCAGGGTGAAGGTGCCGGCGCGGTGGAGCTTGTCGAACACCTCGCGGGGCGGCACCCCGAAGTGGAAGGAGACCACCGGTACCGGGTCGTCGAGCAGAACGGCGAGCTTGGCGTCGTAGCCGTCGTCCCGGTCGCTGTCCGGGTCGCCCAGCTCGGTCTCGTACCAGGCGGCCTCGCCGGCCAGCTGGTGCGCGTAGAGGTCGACGGCCCCCGACTCCGCGTGCTCGGGCTGCGGCATGAAGAGGTTCACGCCGAAGGGGCGGCTCGTGAGCCCGCGCAGCTGCTTGATCTCCTGGTACATGCCGTCGGCGGTCTTGTACCCGGCGGCGAGGAACCCGAGGCCACCGGCCTCGGAGACGGCGGCGGCGAGCTGCGGGACGGAGACGCCGCCCGCCATGGGGGCCTGCACGATCGGGTGGGGGAAGAGATCGGTCAGCGCGGAGGACATGACCGCATGTTGTCACGTCCTCCGGACAAGTCCGAATCCGGGCATCCACCGGCACATGCCTGTGGCACACGGGGTGCCGGAGCACCCCGTCCGCCATCGCTCAGCGCCCGTTGAACGCGTCCTTCAGCCGCGAGAACAGCCCCTGCTGACCCGGCTGGAACTGGCCCTGCGGCCGTTCCTCGCCGCGCAGCTTGGCCAGCTCGCGCAGCAGCCGCTCCTGCTCCGGGTCCAGCTTGGTCGGCGTCGTCACCTCGACGTGCACGATCAGGTCGCCCCGGCCGCCGCCGCGCAGGTGCGTGACGCCCCGGCCGTGCAGCGGGATCGACTGGCCGGACTGGGTGCCGGGCCGGATGTCGACCTCCTCCAGGCCGTCCAGCGTCTCCAGCGGCACCTTCGTGCCGAGGGCCGCCGCCGTCATCGGGATCGTGACCGTGCAGTGCAGGTCGTCGCCGCGCCGCTGGAACGTCGGGTGCGGCAGCTCGTGGATCTCGACGTACAGGTCGCCGGCCGGGCCGCCGCCGGGGCCGACCTCGCCCTCGCCGGCGAGCTGGATGCGCGTGCCGTTGTCGACGCCGGCCGGGATCTTCACGGTCAGCGTCCGCCGCGAGCGCACCCGGCCGTCGCCGGCGCACTCCGGGCACGGCGTCGGGACGACCGTGCCGAAGCCCTGGCACTGCGGGCACGGCCGCGAGGTCATGACCTGGCCCAGGAAGGAACGGGTGACCTGGGAGACCTCGCCCCGGCCGCGGCACATGTCACACGTCTGGGCGGACGTGCCGGGCGCCGCGCCCTCGCCGTTGCAGGTGTTGCAGACGACGGCCGTGTCGACCTGGATGTCCTTGGTGGTCCCGAAGGCCGCCTCGTCCAGCTCGACCTCGATCCGGATCATCGCGTCCTGGCCGCGCCGGGTGCGCGAACGCGGCCCGCGCTGCGACGCCGTACCGAAGAACGCGTCCATGATGTCGGAGAAGTTGCCGAAGCCGCCGGCCCCGAAGCCGCCCGCGCCCGCGCCGCCCGACTGGGAGAGCGGGTCGCCGCCGAGGTCGTAGACCTGCTTCTTCTGCGGGTCCGACAGCACCTCGTAAGCGGCGTTGATCTCCTTGAACCGCTCCTGGGTCTTCGGGTCCGGGTTGACGTCCGGGTGCAGCTCGCGCGCGAGCCGGCGGAACGCCTTCTTGATCTCATCCTGCGACGCGTCGCGGCGCACGCCGAGAACGGCGTAATAGTCCGTGGCCACTTACGACTCCGCCAGGATCTGTCCGACGTACCGTGCCACTGCGCGTACCGCTCCCATCGTTCCCGGGTAGTCCATGCGGGTCGGTCCGACCACGCCGAGCTTGGCAACCGCCTCGCCGCCCGAACCGTAGCCGACCGACACGACGGAGGTGGAGTTGAGCCCCTCGTGGGCGTTCTCGTGCCCGATACGCACGGTCACGCCCGGATCCTTCGCCTCGCCGAGGAGCTTGAGGAGCACGACCTGCTCCTCAAGGGCCTCCAGGACGGGCCGGATCGTGAGGGGAAAGTCATGTCCGAAGCGGGTCAGATTGGCGGTGCCGCCGATCATCAACCGCTCCTCGTTCTCCTCCACGAGTGTCTCCAGAAGAGTGGAGAGCACCGTGGAGACCGTACCGCGGTCCTCCGGCTCGAAGGCGTCCGGGAGGTCCTCGACCAGCTTCGGCACGTCCGTGAACCGGCGACCGGCGACCCGGCTGTTGAGCCGCGCCCGCAGGTCGGCGAGCGAGGCCTCGCCGAACGGCGCCGGGCAGTCGACCATCCGCTGCTCGACCCGGCCGGTGTCCGTGATCAGCACCAGCATCACGCGCGCGGGAGCCAGCGAGAGCAGCTCCACGTGCCGGACGGTGGACCGGGTCAGGGACGGGTACTGCACGACGGCGACCTGCCGGGTGAGCTGCGCGAGGAGCCGCACGGTCCGCGCCACGACGTCGTCGAGGTCGACGGCGCCCTCCAGGAAGTTCTGGATCGCCCGCCGCTCGGGCGCGGTCATCGGCTTGACGCCCGCGAGCTTGTCCACGAACAGCCGGTAGCCCTTGTCGGTGGGGATCCGCCCCGCGCTGGTGTGCGGCTGGGCGATGTATCCCTCGTCCTCCAGGGCCGCCATGTCGTTGCGGACGGTCGCCGGGGACACGCCGAGGTTGTGCCGCTCGGTGAGCGCCTTGGAACCGACCGGCTCCTCGGTGCCCACGTAGTCCTGGACGATGGCGCGCAGTACCTGAAGCCTGCGTTCACTCAGCATTCGCGCGCACCTCCAGCACGTCGTCCCCTCGTCCGCTCGGGTCGTCCGCCTGGCACTCCACCCATGCGAGTGCCAGCGGTCCCCGGCCAGTGTACGGCTGCCGGGTACACCCTGGGCAAGGTCGGGCCGCCGTACCGGCTCGTACCGCTAGCGTCGCGGGTATGACCGTGACTTGGGAAGAGCTGGGGTGGGAGCGGCTGGCCGCGGGGGTGGGCCGGTGCCGGCTGCCGGGCTGGGACTGCACGGCGGGGCTGGTCCTCGGGGAGGGCACGGCCCTGCTCGTGGACGCCGGTTCGAGCCTCGCGGAGGGGGTCCGGCTGCGCGGACAGGCCGAGGCGCTGGCGGGCGGCCGTGTGACCCATCTCGCGCTCACCCATCCCCACTTCGACCACGTCTTCGGCGCCGCCGCCCTCGCCGGGACGGAGGCGTACGGGGCGGTGGGGCTGGACGCGGTGTTCGCGTACGAGCGCGCGGAGCTGCGGCTGGACGCGATCCGCAACGGACTGCCGGTGACCGACGCCGACGAGGCGGTGGACGCGCTGGTCCCGCCCCGCCACGCGGTCTCCGGCGAGTGGACGCTGGACCTCGGCGACGGCCGCCAGGCGCTGCTGGCCAACGTGGGCCCCGGCCACACGGCGCACGACCTGGCCGTGCTGGTCCCGGGCGATCCGGAGGTGGTGTTCTGCGGCGACCTGGTGGAGGAGTCCGGCGAACCGCAGGCGGGCCCCGACGCGGTCCCGTCCCGCTGGCCGGACGCGCTGGACCGGCTGCTGGCGCTCGGCGGCGAGGACGCGCTGTACGTGCCCGGTCACGGAGCGGTGGTGGACGCGGGGTTCGTCCGGCGTCAACGCGACGCCCTGGCAACGCGGTTCGGCGTGATCTGAGCGGCTCTTCCCGGCGGGCTCCGGCGTGTCGTACGCCTCGGCGTACGGCTTCTCCTATCGTCATCCGAATGCGCCCACCCGTCTCCCGCCACCGCCCTTCCCACGAGGGCCCCTCGGGCCCGCGCCCTCGTGTGTACTCCTCCGACCTGACCCCGCCCTGGAAGAAGCAGAAGCCCGTCCCCGAGGTCCCGGCCGAGCCGGGTCTGGTGGTGGAGGAGCCCGGCACCGGGTTCTGCGGCGCGGTGATCCGCTGTGAGGCGGGCACGGTGACCCTGGAGGACCGCTTCGGCAAGCACCGGGTGTTCCCGCTGGAGCCGCGCGGCTTCCTGCTGGAGGGCCGCGTGGTGACGCTGGTCCGCCCCGCCTCCGGGGCCCCGGTACGTCCCGCCCGTACGGCGTCGGGCTCGGTCGCCGTCCCCCAGGCACGCGCGCGCGTGGCCCGCGCCGGACGCATCTACGTGGAGGGCCGGCACGACGCCGAGCTGGTCGAGAAGGTGTGGGGCGACGACCTGCGGATCGAGGGCGTGGTCGTGGAGTACCTGGAGGGCGTGGACGACCTTCCGTCGATCGTGGAGTCCTTCGCCCCGGGCCCCGACGCCCGCCTGGGCGTCCTGGTGGACCACCTGCTGCCGGGGACGAAGGAGTGGCGCATCGCGCAGTCGGTGACCAGCGAGCACGCACTCGTGGTCGGCCATCCCTTCATCGACATCTGGCAGGCGGTGAAGCCGGCGTCGCTGGGCATCGAGGCGTGGCCGGCGGTGCCGAAGGGGCAGGACTGGAAGACGGGCGTGTGCCGGGCGCTGGGCTGGCCGGCGGAGAACACCGGGGCGGTGTGGCAGGCGATCCTGAAGCGGGTGGGCTCCTACAAGGACCTGGAGCCGGAGCTGCTGGGGCGCGTGGAGGAGCTGATCGACTTCGTCACGGGTAGCGGTGGGGCCTGACGTCGGGCAACGTCCCGAACTCGCTGGTACCGAGTCCGAGCCCGAGAGCGTCCAACGGGACCGGATCATCGAACCTGACGATCTCCTGGCCGAGAGAGTCGGCGTCCTCCCCCTGACCCGCCGGCTTCGTCAGCGGGGGGTTCACCCGCCGGGTTGATCAGTCCACCAGGTCCCGCACCACCGCGTCCGCCAGCAGCCGCCCGCGCAGCGTGAGCACCGCCCGCCCCTCCTCGTACGGGGCCTCCTGAAGCAGACCGTCCGCCAGCGCGCGCCGGGAGGCCGCGAGCCCCTCCTCCCGCAGCAGGGACAGCGGGACCCCTTCCCGCAGCCGCAGCTCCAGCAGGACGCGCTCCACGCGCCGGTCCTCGTCGGACAGCAGCTCCCGGCCCGCGCCCGGCGACTTCCCCGACGCCAGCGCCGCCGCGTAGGCGCCCGGGTGCTTGACGTTCCACCAGCGGACCCCGCCCACGTGCGAGTGGGCCCCGGGGCCCGCGCCCCACCAGTCGGCGCCCCGCCAGTACAGCTCGTTGTGCAGGCAGCGGCCCGCCTCGGAGGTGGCCCAGTTGGAGACCTCGTACCAGTCGAAGCCCGCCGCGCTCAGCGTCTCCTCGGCGATCAGGTACCGGTCGGCGTGGACGTCGTCGTCGGTCATCGGGATCTCGCCCCGGCGGATCCGGCGGGCCAGCTGGGTGCCCTCCTCCACGATGAGCGCGTAGGCGCTGATGTGGTCGGGGCCGGCGCCCAGGGCGGCCTCCAGGGACGCCCGCCAGTCGTCGTCGCTCTCCCCCGGCGTGCCGTAGATCAGGTCGAGGTTGACGTGCTCGAAGCCCGCCGCCCGCGCCTCCGCGACGCAGCGCTCGGGGCGGCCGGGGGTGTGGGTGCGGTCCAGGATCCTCAGCACGTGCTGCCTGGCGCTCTGCATGCCGAAGGAGATCCGGTTGAAGCCGCCCTCCCGGAGGGTGGCGAGGTACGCGGGGTCGACGGACTCCGGGTTCGCCTCCGTGGTGATCTCCGCGTCCGGCGCCAGCCCGAACTCGTCCCGGATCGCCCCCAGCATCCGTACGAGGTCGTCGGCGGCCAGCAGTGTCGGCGTACCGCCGCCGACGAACACCGTGCGGACCTCGCGCGGGTCGTCGCCCAGCACCTTCCGGGCCAGCCGGATCTCCTCGGTCAGCGTGTCCGCGTAGTTGTCGCGGGAGGCCAGCACCCCGCCCGTGCCGCGCAGCTCGGTCGCGGTGTAGGTGTTGAAGTCGCAGTATCCGCAGCGGGTCGCGCAGTACGGGACGTGCAGGTAGAAACCGAGCGGGCGGGTGGCGGCCCCGGCGAGCGCGTGGGCGGGCAGGGCGCCGTCGGTGGGGACGGGCTCGCCGTCGGGGAGTGCGGAAGGCATGCCTTCCATTGTCCAGCACCGCGGGGCTTACTCCGCCTGGAGCACCAGCAGGGCCAGGTCGTCCTCGGGCAGGCCGCCGCCGAAGTCGTGGACCAGGCGGCGGATCCTTTCGGCGATCAGCTCGGCGCCGAGCCCGGCGCAGCCGGACAGGGCGCGGGCGAGACCGTCGCCGTCGTCGAACTGGCGGGTGCCGGAGCGCCGCTCGGTCACGCCGTCCGTGACGCAGAGCAGGCTGTCGCCGGGGCGCAGGTCGAGGGTCTCGCTGGTGTAGGTCTCGTCCTCGACCACGCCGAGCAGGGTCTGCGGGCGGGCGGCGGTGCGCACGGTGCCGTCGGGGCTGAGGACGAGCGGCAGCGGGTGGCCTGCGGAGGCGAGGGTGCACCGGACCCCGCCGTCGTACGGCGTCAGCTCGCCGTACAGGAGGGAGAGGAAGCGGGTCTGCGGGCCCTCCCCGGTGGCCAGCGGCCGGCCGCCGACGGCGACCAGGGCGCGGGCGGCGGCGTCGGCGGCCTCGGTGGCGTCGTCCAGGAGGAGCTGGTTGAGGCGGTCGAGGACGTCGGCGACCCGGTAGCCCTCGCGGGCCAGCAGGCGCAGCCAGGGGCGGGCGAGGCCGATCACCACGGCGGCCTCCGGGCCCTTGCCCTGGACGTCGCCGACGGCGAAGCACCAGCGGCCGTCGCCCGCCGGGAACAGGTCGTAGAAGTCGCCGCTGGGGCCGCCCTTGTCGCATGGCTCGTAGACGAGCGCGCTGCGCACGCCGGGGATCTCGGCGACGGCCCCGGGCAGCAGGCCGCGCTGGAGGACGGCGCTGATGGTGGCCTGGCGGGCGTACTGGCGGGCCGCGCCGATGGCCAGGGCCACCCTGCGGCCGAGGTCCTCCACGAGCCCGGTGATCTCGTCCGGGAAGCCCGTCAGCCCGCACCGGCCGATGACCAGGGTGCCGAGCGGCCGGCCGCCCGCGATGAGCCGGTACGACAGCGCCGTCCCGTCGGCGCCCTGCGGGCCGAGCGCGTGGCCGGGCCAGGGGTAGGGCTCGGGGCCGGAACGCAGCCCGCCCGGCGGGCACGGCGGTTCCTTCTCCAGGGCACACCGCAGCTCCTCGATCCGGGCCTCGCTGGCGTGCCAGACCCGGGCGGGTCCGCCGCCGGCGCCGCCCCGGACGGTCGCCTCGTCCTCCAGCCAGACCGCGCACCAGTCGGCGAGCCGGGGCACGATCAGCTGTCCGGTGAGCGCGGCGACCAGGTTCTCGTCCAGCTGTCCGGCGAGCAGGTCGGAGGCCTCGGCGAGGAAGGACAGGGCGCCCCGGCCGAGCCAGTCCCGGTCGCCCTCGGCGCGGTGCGGCTGCGGGGCGAGGTCTTCGGCGACCTCCAGGGCGGGCTCGGGGCCGGGTCCGTCCAGGGCCTCGCTGCCGCCCGGGGGCAGCCGCGCCCAGACGGTCTTGGCGCCGGTGCGGTAGGTGACGCCCCACGACTCGGCGAGCGTGGCGACGAGCCGCAGGCCGCGCCCGTACTCGGGGGTGTCGTACGGCCCCTCGCCGCTCGTGGCGTCCCGCGGGGCGCGGGACGGGTGCTGGTCGTGCACCTCGACCACGAGCGCGCCGGTGTCCTCCAGCCGCCACTCGACCTGCACCTCGGTGCCGGCGTGCACGACGGCGTTGGTGACCAGCTCGCTGACGACGGCCATGGCGTCGTCGGCGAGCCGCGCGCAGACCCCGGGCATCGCGTCCAGCGCGGCCCGCACGAGCGCGCGGGCGGAGCCCGGGGCGAGGGGACTGCCGGGCAGCGTGGCCCGCCCCCGCGTCTCCCCGGGCTGCGTGCCGCTCTCCCGCTGCGTGGGTATGGCCGCCATATCCATGCGGCCAGGGTGACAGACGGGGGGCGGCTATAAGCGGTGAGTCACCGAAGTGGCCAGAAGAGGGAACGTTTCGGGCGCGGGTGAGCAGGAATGGGGGTGCGGAACCCGTCGACAGGGATCGCGCTACACCTCCTTCGTCCCCGCGTACATCTCCTCGATGAGGTGCTTGTACTCCCGCTCCACCACCGGCCGCTTCAGCTTCAGGCTCGGCGTGATCTCCCCGTGCTCCACGTCGAGGTCCCGCGGCAGCAGCCGGAACTTCTTGATGGTCTGCCAGCGCTGGAGACCGGAGTTGAGCTCCCGCACGTACCCGTCGACCATCTCCACCGTCTGCGGCGCGGCGACGATCTCGGCGTACGGCCTGCCCTCCAGACCGTTCTCCTTCGCCCACTCCTGGATCGCGATCTCGTCCAGGGCGATGAGGGCGGTGCAGTAGTTCCGGTCGGCCCCGTGCACGAGGATGTTGGAGACGTACGGGCACACCGCCTTGAACTGCCCCTCGACCTCCGCCGGGGCGACGTACTTGCCGCCGGAGGTCTTGATGAGGTCCTTCTTGCGGTCGGTGATGCGCAGGTAGCCGTCGGGCGACAGCTCACCGATGTCCCCGGTGTGGAACCAGCCGTCGGACTCCAGCACCTCGGCGGTCTTCTCGGGCAGCTTGTGGTAGCCCTCCATGACGCCGGGGCCGCGCAGCAGGATCTCGCCGTCGTCGGCGATACGGACCTCGGTGCCGGGCAGCGGCTTGCCGACCGTGCCGGTGCGGTAGGCCTCGCCGGGGTTGACGAAGGAGGCCGCGGAGGTCTCGGTGAGGCCGTAGCCCTCCAGGATGTGGATGCCGGCGCCGGCGAAGAAGTAGCCGATCTCCGGGGAGAGCGCGGAGGCTCCGGAGACACAGGCCCGCAGCCGGCCGCCGAAGGCCTCGCGGAGCTTGCCGTAGACGAGGGTGTCGGCGACCTTGTGCTTGGCGGCGAGACCGAACGGCGCGGAGGCGGTGCCGGTGCGCCGGAAGTTGTCCTGGCTGGCCTTGGCGTACTCGCGGGCGACCTCGGCGGCCCACTGGAAGATCCTGTACTTGGCCGCGCCGCCCTCGCGGGCCTTGGCCGCGACGCCGTTGTAGACCTTCTCGAAGATCCGGGGGACGGCCGCCATGTACGTCGGCCGCACCACGGGCAGGTTCTCGATGATCTTGTCGACCCGCCCGTCCACGGCGGTGACGTGCCCGACCTCGATCTGTCCGGAGGTGAGCACCTTGCCGAAGACGTGCGCGAGCGGCAGCCACAGGTACTGCACGTCGTCCATGGTCACCAGGCCGGTCGCGGCGATGGCCTTCGCCATGTAGGCCCAGTTGTCGTGCGGGAGCCGCACGCCCTTGGGGCGGCCGGTGGTGCCGGAGGTGTAGATGAGGGTGGCGAGCTGGTCCTTGGTGATCGCGCCGACCCGCTCCTTGATCAGCTGCGGGTGCTGCTCCAGGTAGGCGGCGCCGCGCCGCTCCAGCTCGGCGAGGGTGATCACCCAGTCGTCCGTCTCCACGCCGGCCGGGTCGATGACGACGACCTTCGTCAGGTCCGGCAGCTCGGCGCGCTTCTCGACGGCCTTGGCGAGCTGGGCGGCGTCCTCGGCGATCAGCACCCGGCTCTGGGAGTCGGAGAGGATGAACGCGGACTCGTCGGCGTTGGTCTGCGGGTAGACGGTGGTGGTGGCACCGCCGGCGCACATGATGCCGAGGTCGGCGAGGATCCACTCGACACGGGTGGAGGAGGCGAGCGCCACCCGCTGCTCGGGCTCCACGCCCAGGTCGATGAGCCCGGCCGCGATGGCGTACACCCGGTCGGCCGCCTGCGCCCAGCTGAGCGACTCCCAGTCGTCGGGGCCCTGCCCGGCGGACGGCGGGACGGGGTAGCGGTAGGCCTCGGCGTCGGGTGTCGCCGCCACGCGCTCCAGGAAGAGGGCCGCCACGGACGGCGGACGGTTCTCGATCAGGGTCTGTGTGTCGCTCACGACATCCTCCGGGGGCCCGCGACGGTGCGGCTGACTCGGTGCGGCTGGGTTAACTCACGGTGGGGTATCGGTCTGTTGTTTAACTCGCGAGTAACTATCGAGCAGGGATCAGGGTAAGGGGCGACCGCCCGCTGCGTAAGGGGCCTCGGCCTGTCACTTTCCACTCAGAGCGACGTTACGCACGCGTAGGGCCCGCCGCACTTTCGCACGACGGGCCCCCACATGCCCGGATTACGGACGTCGCCGGCAGTTACCCCCGGTTACTTCTTGCTCTTGGCCGACCCCGCGCTGTCATCGCTGGACAGCACGGCGATGAAGGCTTCCTGCGGAACCTCCACGGAACCCACCATCTTCATCCGCTTCTTGCCTTCCTTCTGCTTCTCCAGCAGCTTCCGCTTACGGGAGATGTCACCGCCGTAGCACTTGGCGAGGACGTCCTTGCGGATGGCGCGGATGGTCTCGCGGGCGATCACCCGGGAGCCGATGGCGGCCTGCACCGGCACCTCGAAGTTCTGCCGCGGGATCAGCTCCTTGAGCTTGGCGACGAGCCGCACGCCGTACGCGTACGCCTGGTCCTTGTGGGTGATCGCCGAGAACGCGTCCACCTTGTCGCCGTGCAGCAGGATGTCGACCTTGACGAGGCTGCTCGACTGCTCGCCCGTGGGCTCGTAGTCCAGCGAGGCGTAGCCGCGCGTCTTGGACTTCAGCTGGTCGAAGAAGTCGAACACGATCTCCGCGAGCGGGAGCGTGTAGCGGATCTCGACCCGGTCCTCCGAGAGGTAGTCCATGCCGAGCAGCGTGCCGCGCCGGGTCTGGCACAGCTCCATGATCGCGCCGATGAACTCGGTGGGCGCGAGGATCGTCGCCCGCACGACCGGCTCGTACACCTCGGCGATCTTCCCCTCGGGGAACTCGCTCGGGTTGGTGACGGTGGCCTCGGTGCCGTCCTCCATGATCACGCGGTAGACCACGTTGGGGGCGGTGGCGATCAGGTCGAGACCGAACTCCCGCTCCAGCCGCTCCCGGATCACGTCCAGGTGCAGCAGGCCGAGGAAGCCGACGCGGAAGCCGAAGCCGAGGGCCGCGGAGGTCTCCGGCTCGTAGACCAGCGCGGCGTCGTTGAGCTGGAGCTTGTCCAGTGCCTCGCGCAGCTCCGGGTAGTCGGAGCCGTCCAGCGGGTACAGACCCGAGAAGACCATCGGCTTCGGGTCCTTGTAACCGCCGAGCGCCTCCGTCGCGCCCTTGTTCTGGCTGGTGACGGTGTCACCGACCTTCGACTGCCGGACGTCCTTCACGCCGGTGATGAGGTAACCCACCTCACCCACGCCCAGGCCGTCCGCCGGCAGCATCTCGGGCGAGTTGACGCCGATCTCCAGCAGCTCGTGCGTGGCGCCGGTCGACATCATCCTGATGCGTTCGCGCCTGTTGAGCTGACCGTCGATGACACGGACGTACGTCACGACACCGCGGTAGGAGTCGTAGACCGAGTCGAAGATCATCGCGCGGGCGGGCGCGTCGGCGACCCCGACCGGCGCCGGGATCTCCTTGACGACCTTGTTCAGCAGCGCGTCCACGCCGAGCCCGGTCTTCGCGGAGACCTTGAGCACGTCCTCCGGGTCACAGCCGACCAGGTTCGCCAGCTCCTCGGCGAACTTCTCCGGCTGGGCGGCCGGCAGGTCGATCTTGTTCAGCACCGGGATGATCGTGAGGTCGTTCTCCATCGCCAGGTAGAGGTTGGCGAGGGTCTGCGCCTCGATGCCCTGGGCGGCGTCGACGAGGAGGATGGTCCCCTCGCAGGCGGCGAGCGACCGCGAGACCTCGTAGGTGAAGTCGACGTGCCCCGGGGTGTCGATCATGTTGAGGATGTGGGTCGTGCCCTGGTCGGGGCCCTCGGTCGGGGCCCAGGGCAGCCGCACCGCCTGGGACTTGATCGTGATGCCGCGCTCGCGCTCGATGTCCATCCGGTCGAGGTACTGAGCACGCATCTGCCGCTGCTCGACCACACCGGTCAGCTGGAGCATCCGGTCGGCGAGGGTGGACTTGCCGTGGTCGATGTGCGCGATGATGCAGAAATTGCGGATCAGAGCCGGGTCGGTACGGCTCGGCTCGGGCACATGGTTAGGGGTCGCGGGCACGCAGGGTCCTGTCTCTTGAGGCGCCTTATGCCTCGGGTCGGATCGTTACGTAGTCTCCATGGTCCCACGCGCAGGGACCGGGGGCCGTTTTGGGCCGTCCGGAGGGCCACTGGTACTGTAGATGGCTGTGCCTCATGCCCTCTCAGCGCGAGGCACGGCAAATAATTTTGGATCACCGGCACGGGACCCACGCGGCCCCGCGCCTGAACCTGAAAAGGCTCCTTCGTGGCGAACATCAAGTCCCAGATCAAGCGGATCAAGACCAACGAGAAGGCCCGGCTGCGCAACAAGGCCGTCAAGTCCTCCCTGAAGACCGCGATCCGCAAGGCCCGCGAGGCCGCTGCCGCGGGTGACGTCGAGAAGGCCACCGAGCTGCAGCGCGCTGCCGCGCGTGCGCTCGACAAGGCCGTCTCGAAGGGCGTCATCCACAAGAACCAGGCCGCCAACAAGAAGTCGGCGCTTGCTTCCAAGGTCGCGTCCCTCAAGGGCTGAACTCCTTTCTGATCTGACCGCCGGAAGGACCCAGAGCGGGCCCTCTCTCATCCGCTCCCGCCCGGCACCCCGAGCCTGTTCGCGGCCTGCGTTCGCCACGCGGGAACGGGCTCACCAGCTTGAACCGAGGACCCCGGTCCCCTCGCCCTTCCCCAGGGCGGGGACCGGGGTTTTCGGTTGTCTGCCGTCTGAAGAACACCCTTGAGACCGGGCGAGGGTGTCCTGAGACCGGGCCAGGGTCCTGAGACCGGGTCAGGGTCCTGAGATCGGGTCAGGGTCCTGAGACCGGGCGAGGGTGTCCTGAGACCGGGCGAGGGTGTCCTGAGAGCAGGCCACGGTGTCCTGAGACCAGGCCAAGGTGTGCTGAGACCGGCCCGCGTGCCCGGAAGCGGGCGGGGTGTTCGGGGTGCGGCCCAAGGGCTGGTCGCCCCTCTCCGCACTCCTTCCGTGCGGCGCCCGGTCCCGGCGCCGGCTACCCGCGTCCGCGGGAGCGGGCGGCCCGGGCGATCGTCACGACCGCCTTCTCCAACGCGTACTCGGGATCGTCCCCGCCCCCCTTCACTCCGGCGTCCGCCTCGGCGACCGCCCTGAGCGCCACCGCGACCCCGTCCGGCGTCCAGCCCCGCATCTGCTGCCGGACCCGGTCGATCTTCCACGGAGGCATGCCCAGCTCACGCGCCAGGTCGGCCGGCCGGCCGCCCCGGGCCGAGGACAGCTTCCCGATCGCCCGCACGCCCTGCGCCAGCGCGCTGGTGATCATCACCGGTGCCACGCCCGTCGCCAGCGACCATCTGAGCGCCTCCAGCGCCTCCGCCGTCCGGCCCTCCACGGCCCGGTCGGCGACCGTGAAGCTGGACGCCTCGGCACGCCCGGTGTAGTACCGCCGGACGACTGCCTCGTCGATCGTCCCTTCCACGTCGGCGACCAACTGAGAGACCGCCGAGGCCAGCTCCCGCAGATCGCTCCCGATGGCGTCGCAGAGCGTCTGGCACGCCTCGGGCGTGGCCGACCGCCCGGACGAACGGAACTCCCCCCGCACGAAGGCCAGCCGGTCCGCCGGCTTGGTCATCTTCGGGCAGGCCACCTCCCGCGCCCCCGCCTTGCGCGCGGCGTCCAGCAGCCCCTTGCCCTTGGCGCCGCCGGCGTGCAGCAGCACCAGCGTGATCTCCTCGGCGGGCGAACCGAGGTACGCCTTCACGTCCTTGACCGTGTCGGCGGACAGGTCCTGCGCGTTGCGTACGACCACGACCTTGCGCTCGGCGAAGAGCGACGGGCTGGTCAGCTCGGCGAGCGTGCCGGGCTGCAGCTGGTCCGGGGTCAGGTCACGTACGTCCGTGTCGGCGTCGGCGGCCTTGGCGGCGGCCACCACCTCCCGCACGGCACGGTCGAGCAGGAGGTCCTCCTGGCCCACGGCAAGGGTCACCGGGGCGAGAGGGTCGTCATTCGCAGTCTTCCTGGCCATCACTGAAAGCATCCCACGCGGCACTGACAACGAAGCGCTCCCGGCACCCTGACCGGGCCCGGAGCGGACCCTGAGCACGGTTCGGGGCCGGCCCCGACGCGAGCGGCGCGCCGGGCACGGGCTCAGGGCTCCTCGCGCCAGCCGTCCCACTCCCCCGCGAACGCGTCCAGCTCGGCGGGGTCGAGCCGCTCGTCCTCGTCCCGCAGCACCACCAGCCACTGGGCGTCCTCGGCGTCGTCCTCGCCGGCCAGCGCGTCCCGGACCAGCCGGGGTTCCTCGTCGATGCCGAACCGCCCCCCGAGCGCCTCGGCCGCCTCCTCGGCGGCGTCGCGATCCGGCAGCACCAGCACATGTCTCACATCACTCACGGGGCCATTCTCCGGCACCACGACAGAGAAGAAGGGGCAGGTCGGTCCGGGGCAAGCGGGACGGGCGCCGATGCTCTGCCCGGACAGGGCGCTCCCCACGGCAGCCCGCCGGCGCGCTCACGCTCCGTGCGTCGGCCCCTGGGCATACGGCACACGTCAGCTCCAGGGAGTTGCGACGCGCGTCAGCTCCCGGGAGTTGCGACGCGGCAGCCCCCGGGGGTTGCGCACGGCACCCGGTGCGCGTCAGCGTTTCGGCGCAGTCCCGGTCTCCCCGCCACCCGGCCGAGTTTCACGATGACCGGTTCGTGTACAAGGGCGGGAACCGGTGGGCGGTCACGGGAACGCTGTCGCTGCACGGCGTGACCCGCGCGGTGCACGGCGTCACCCGCGCGGTCATGCTCGGCACCGAGTACCCCGGGCCCGGCGACGGCATGGAGGGCGAGGCGTGGGCCGCTTGCCGGGCCACCGAGCCGCACCGGGACGACGTCACGGTCGGCCGGGATCGCGCACCGTCGGCACACGGCTCAACTCGATGCCGAAGCACTCCCGGTAGACCGCCAGCATCTCTTCGTCCGTCTCCAGCTCCCGCGTCTCCTGCGTGCCGTCCACGGTGGTCGTCTTCAGCCTGCGCCCGCTGAGCGTGATCCTCTCCCCGTCCTGCGTGAGCCGCGAACAGACCAGCGACCGGGTGAAGTGCGACCGCGGCGACGTGCTGTGCCACCATGCGCCGGCCGCGAAGTCCCCGAGCGCTCGGGGGCGGGTCTCCAGCCGGTACTGCGGCGTGCCGTCCCGCACGACGTCCAGGTCCCCGGTGCCCGGCCCGGCACCACCACGCGCCCCGGCCGGATCCGGACCGGCGTCCACCACCCGGAAACTTCCACCGGGGTCGTCCTGCTCCCCGCGTTCCGCATAGGCGAGCGGCCAGTGGCTGTGCGTCCCGAACCCGACGTCGGCGAGCCAGGTGTCCCCCTCCGCCGTCCGCACCCGCAGCGCCAGATGGTCGTGAGGGATCCCGAGCCGCCCCTCGTCGCCGTACACCCGTCCGGCGAGCAGTTCGACCTCGTAGCCGAGGGCGGCGAGCAACGTCCCGAACGCGCCGTTCAGTTCATAGCAGAAGCCGCCCCGCCGGACCTCGGTCACCTTGTCCAGCAGCCGCTTCTCCTCCAGGGTGATCTCCTCCCCGAGGTGGACCGACAGGTTCTCGAAGGGAACGGTCCGCAGATGGCGCAGGTGCAACTCGCGCAGCGTCTCGCTGGTGGGCCGCGGCGGGTGTGTGAGGCCGAGCCGGCGGAGGTAGGCGTCGATCTGTAACGAGGTCATGGGCCCAGTCTGCTCCAGCCTCCGCTCGTCCTCACTGAGCGGGGGCGTCTCCCTTCCCGCTGGGTCCGGCCCTTCCCGCCCCCCTTTCCCTGTGCCCGTCGCCCCTGTGTCCGCCTTCCTCGTCAGTCCTCTCTCGTCCTCGTCAGTCCTCTCTCGTCCTCGTCAGTCCTCTCTCGCCACCCCTATCCGCCCGTTCCTCCCTCCGGTCCCGGTGACCGCGAGCGCCCCGTCACGGTCGGTGCGCAGGACCACCGTGCCGCCGGCCCGCAGCGCGGCCATGGTCACCGGAGCCGGGTGACCGTAGGGGTTTCCCACGCCCGCGGACACCAGCGCCACCCGGGGTGCCGCGAGGCGCATCAGCTCCGGCTCCTGATAGGCCGAGCCGTGATGGGCCACCTTCAGGACGTCCACTCCGGCCAGCTCGGCCGCCGCCGGGGACCGCACCAGCGCCTGCTGGGCGGGGGGTTCTAGGTCTCCGAGCAACAACAGCCGCAGCCCGCCCGTGCGCACGAGCAGTACGACACTGGCGTCGTTCGGACCCTCCGGCTCCCACCCGGCACCCGCGCCCTGCCATGGCTGGGGTACGCGCGGTCTCTGCGGTGGCGAGGACGGTGGCAGGGGCGAGGGCTGTGGCTCTGGCGGTGGCTGTGGCTGTGGCTGTGGCTGTGGCTGTGGCTGTGGCTGTGGCTGTGGCTGTGGCGATGATGGCGGTGGCGGCCACAGCACCCGCCAGGTGAGCGGTCCGGTGCGCCGTTCCTCTCCGACGACGGCGGACGTGACCGGGATGTGCCGCTCGGCCGCCTCTCTTCGGACGAACTCCGCCTGCTCCGGGGGTTCCGCGAACGCCGTGGTCTCGATCGCGGCCACCGCGCGGCCCCGCAGCACGCCGGGCAGGCCCGCCACATGGTCGGCGTGGAAGTGGGTGAGGACGAGGAGGGGGACACGCGTGATGCCCAGCCGTCGCAGGCAGTCGTCGACCAGCACCGGATCGGGTCCGGCGTCCACCACCACGCCGGCGCCCTCGCCCGCCGCCAGCACGGTGGCGTCGCCCTGGCCGACATCGCACATCGCGAACCGCCAGCCCGGTGGTGGCCAGCCCGTGATCACCCGGGTCAGCGGCGCCGGCCGCGTCACCAGCAGCACGAGCAGCACTCCGAGCAGTCCGCACCACCCCGGGTGCCGCAGCAGTCTCCGGCCGGCCAGGACGACGGCCACGGTGACCACCGCCAGCGCCAACGCTCCCGTCCAGCTCCCGGGCCAGTCCACTCCCGCGCCGGGCAGTGCCGCCCCGGTCCGGGCGACACCGGCGATCCACCGGGCCGGCCAACTCGCGCACCACGCCAGCACCTCGGCCACCGGCATCGCCACCGGCGCCGCCGCGAGCGCCGCGAACCCGAGGACCGTCGCCGGCGCCACCGCCACCTCGGCCAGCAGGTTGCACGGCACCGCCACCAGGCTCACCCTTGCCGACAGCACCGCCACGACGGGCGCGCACGCGACCTGCGCGGCGGCGGCCGTCGCCAGCGCCTCGGCGAGCCGCGGGCGTACCCCGCGCCGCCGCAACGCCTCGCTCCAGCCCGGCGCCAGCACCAGTAGCGCACCGGTGGCCAGTACGGACAGCAGGAAGCCGTAACCGCGGGCCAGCCACGGGTCGTAGAGCACCAGCAGCAGGACGGCCGTGGCCAATGCCGGCACCAGTGATCTACGGCGCCCGGTGGCCAGGGCGAGCAGCGCGACCGCGCCGCAGGCGGCGGCCCGCAACACGCTGGGGTCGGGTCGGCAGACGACCACGAAGCCCAGTGTCAGCGCTCCCGCCAGCAGGGCCGTCGCACGCAGGGAGAGGCCCAGGCGTGGCGCCAGGCCACGGCGTTCGGCGCGTTGAGCCAGGCCGGGCGGTCCGATGAGCAGTGCGAGCAGGACGGTGAGGTTGCTGCCGGAGACGGCGAGCGTGTGCGCCAGGTCCGTCTCCTCGAAGGCATGGTCCAGCTCGGGCGTGATCCGCGAGGTGTCCCCGACGACCAGCCCTGGCAGCAGTGCCCGCGCGTCACCCGGCAGGTCTTCGGTCGCTTCCCGCAGGCCGGCCCGGAGCCGCCCCGCCAGACGTTGCGGCCCGCTCGGCCCGGCCACGATCCGCGGCTCCGGACGGCCGCGCACCCGCAGCACGGCCGCGATCCGGTCACCGCCGCTCAGCCCGGGCGCCAGCCGCCCTGTCACCCGCAGCCGCGTGGACGGCAGCACACCGAGCCAGGAGGCTCGCCCAGCCGGCGCGCTCTGTCCGGCGCGGTCCGGTGGCGGCCGGGAACCGCGGCTCGCCGCGATGCTCTCCAGCGGTGCCGGGACGTCCGGGTCGACGATCAGCAGCACGGGGGTCCGCGTCCGCGCACGTCGTCCGTCGGCCTCCTCGACGCTCCGCACCTCAGCCGGGGCCAGCACCGCCACGGGTGCCGCGTGATCACCGCGCACGTGCGGCCTGCTCAGCCGGGGATCGCCGCTCAGTTCGACCTCGGCGGTCACGGTCGCGAACCGCCGGGCCAGGTCGGGCAGCGGCCCGCGCCGCACATCGGCCCCGTGCAGCCCTGCGGAGGCAGCTGCCGCGGCGGCACAGAGCAACACCGCGGCGATGGCGGCACGCGCCCATTCGAACCGAGCGCGTACGCAGCGGGCCCGCGCTGCCCACAGAGCCCGGTGAGTCCGCTCCGCCCCGTGGTGCCGCTCCGCCCGGCGGCCCGGCCAGGTCAGCGCCGTGTCCGGCACCGCCGTTCCCGACGCTGCCGTTCCCGACGCTGCCGTCCCCCTCAGGGCGGTCCTCCTCAGGGCGGTCCCCCTAACGGCCGGCAACGTCACCGCCGCCCCTGCCACCGCCGTCCCTGCCACCCCCGTCCCTGTCACCGCCGTCCCTGTCGACGCCGCCGCTGTCACCGCCGTCCCTGTCGACGCCGCCGCTGTCGACGCCGTCCCTGTCGACGCCGTGCGAGGAGCACCAACCGCGTCCGCCGGCGGGTTCGACTCTGCCCGTCCGGCCCCGCTCGCCCCGCCCGCTCTTCCCGGCCGCCGCACCGACAGCAGGAGCACCCCTCCGACCAGGCAGACGGCGGCGGTCACCGCGGTCCAGGCCCCCGGTGCGTCCACGGTCAGGGCCGCAGTGGCCCAGGCCGCGAGTGCGGGCGGTACCAGGCGCAGGTCCATGGGACCGCTCCGGCCGGTGCGCGCGGTGCCGTCCTCCTCGGGCGCGGAGCGCGGTCCGGTCCCGTCGAGTACGCGGCTCATGGCCGTACCAGGTCGCGCAGGTCGGAAAACCGGCGGTCGCCGATGCCGTTGACCTCGCGTAGTTCGTCCACCGAGCGGAAACCGCCGTGCTGGGTGCGGTAGTCGATGATGTGCTGGGCCAGTACCGGGCCGACTCCGGGCAGGGTGTCGAGCTGGTCCACCGTGGCCGTGTTCAGGGGGACCGGTGCCGGCGGGCCCGTGCCGGCGGATCCGGTGAGCGACCCTCCTGCCGTGGCGGGCTGAGCGGCGGCCCCGGCGGGGGCGCCGACGACGACCTGTTCCCCGTCGACGAGGAAGCGGGCGCGGTTCAGTCCTTCCGTGCTCACGCCCGGCCGGACCCCGCCCGCCGCCCGCAGCGCGTCGGCCACCCGGGCGCCGGCCGGCAGCCGGCGGATCCCCGGCTCGCGGACCTTGCCGCTGATGTCCACGACGATCTCCGCGCCCGGTGTCGCCGGCGTGCTCGCGGCCGGTCCGGCGGTCGCTCCCTCTCCCTTCTTGGCGAAGGGCGCCTGGGCACGTACCACCTGAGGGGGGCTCACCTGCTGGGGCCGGCCCGCCCAGAAGTGCTGCACGGCGAAGACAGCGGCGGCCAGGAGAACCACGGCGAGCGCCACGGCTCCCCGCCGCTCCATCCCATACCGGGTCTGGAGCCACACCGGCATCCGCTCGCGCAGTGCCAGCCCGGCCCGCTCCCGCCAGCCCGGGGCCCGGGGCCCCGTCGGCACGGGCTCCTGTTCCGGCGGGGGCGCGGGCGCGGGCTCGGGCTCGGGCTCGAGGGCAGGCTCCGGCGACCGCATCGCACCGCCCGGCTCGGGCGCGGCGACAGTCGCGGCCCGCTCTCCGCTCCAGCCGGACGCCGACGTGGCCGCTGTCACCGTCCGCCTGGAGCCCGAGCGCGCACTCAGGCCGGGTGCGAGGCCGGTCACCGTCGCCGTCGGTGTGTTCCCGGTGCCGTCCGGGGCCGGCGGCGCGTTTCCCGACTCCCGCCACTGCACGGCCCGTTCACCGAAGAGGAGTTCCGCTCGGCGGCGCAGTTCCTCCGCCGGTGCGGACGGACGACGGTGGGCAGGGCGGCGGCCGGTGGAGTGGCGCTGCCGGGCCCGGCCGTCGGAGGCGGGGTCACGGCCGGGGCCGCTGGTCGCGGTTGCTGTGCGTGGGCGTGAGCGAAGTGTCATGCGACGAGGATGGGGCATTCCGCCCGGTCGCGATGATCTTGGTGAATTCCCGTGGAAGGCCGTCAGGTTGTGGAAAACTCCGTCACTCACACGAGTGAAGCCGGTCGGCCCTCGCCTCGGCGGAACGGGCCGTACTCAGGTTGCCGCCCCTGTCAGCGGGGCGAGACGACCGCGCCCAGCAGCCCGGGTCCGGTGTGCGCCCCGATGACCGCTCCGACCTCGCTGACGTGCAGGTCCGCCAGGCCCGGGATGCGCGCCCGCAGCCGGTCGGCGAGCGCGGCGGCACGGTCGGGGGCGGCGAGGTGGTGGACGGCGATGTCGACCTCGGCGCCGCCCGCCCGCTCGGCGGCCAGCTCCTCCAGGCGCGCGATCGCCCTGGACGCCGTACGGACCTTCTCCAGCAGGTCGATGCGGCCTCCGTCCAGCTGGAGCAGGGGTTTGACGGCGAGCGCGGAGCCCAGCAGTGCCTGCGCGGCACCGATACGGCCGCCGCGGCGCAGGTAGTCGAGGGTGTCGACGTAGAAGAAGGCGGACGTGCCGCCGGCGCGCTTCTCGGCGGCCGTCACGGCTTCGTCCAGCGTGCCGCCCGCTTCCGCGGCCTGGGCCGCGGCGAGCGCGCAGAAACCGAGCGCCATCGCGACCATTCCGGTGTCCACCACCCGAACGGGCACCGGTGCCTCGCGCGCGGCCAGGACCGCCGCGTCGTAGGTGCCGGACAGTTCCGCGGACAGGTGCAGGGAGACGATGCCGCACGCGCCGGAATCGGCGACCTTGCGGTAGGTCTCCGCGAACACTTGGGGGCTGGGGCGGGAGGTGGTGACGGGGCGTCGCTTCTGCAGTGACTGGGCCAGGGAGCGGGTCGAGATCTCGGTGCCCTCTTCCAGGGCCTGGTCGCCGAGGACCACGGTCAGCGGGACCGCGGTGATGCCGTGACGCTCCATCGCCCGGGGCGGCAGGTAGGCCGTTGAATCGGTGACGATCGCGACATGGCGGGACATGTGCTGGAGGTTACCTGGCGTAGTGCTCACTCGGCAGCCCGGCCCCTGCCCCACGGCCCGGGTCCGGGTCGCTCATGTGGTGCTTTCGGGGCGGCGCTTCTTCTGCCAGGGGGCGGTGGGGCGCCAGGACGGCGGAGCGATCGCCTCGGGAGCCGGGCCCTCGGCCGCGGAAGCCCCGGGCGCCTGGGGCCAGGTCTGTTCGGTGGTCTGGCGATCGGCCGTGGCGGGCGCGTCGGGCCACGGCGGGGGTGCCTGGCCGGGCTCGGACCGCGTCCAGTGGCGCAGGGCATCCGCTTCGACGTGGATCTGCGCGCTGAGGGTGCCCAGATCGTCGTCGGCGAAGCGGCGGGCCCGGTCTCGGACGGCCCAGCGCAGGGAGTCCGCGGACTTGGTGATCCGCTCGGTGCGGTCGCGCAGTTCGGGCAGGCGCGCGGTGAGCGTGGCCCGGTCCGGCTCGGACTCCAGACGCTTGAGGTCGGCGTCCAGCTCGTGTCCGTGCGCGCTGAGCCGTTCGAAGAGGCCGAGGGACTCCTTCAGCGACTCGTCCTCGGCGACGCCCGCGTGCAGCGCGTCCTGTGTGGCGCGCATGGACGTGCGCAGCGCGAGCCGCAGCTGGGCGATCTCACCGGCGGGTCCGGTCTGCGCGAAGGACTTGGCGCGCAGGGTGTGGTCCTCGACGGTGCGGCGGGCCTGTGCGATGGTCCGGTCCACGCCGCGCTTGGCGGCGCCGACCGCCTTGACCGTGGCGTACGCGCCCAGGGCGACGAACAGCAGGAAGAGCAGGGCGAACACGGTCAGCACGACTTCCATGGCGCTCCTCCTCCGGCCGGTGCGGCACGAGCCGCTGTGCTCTCCACGGTAAACGCAGCGGGCAGGTCCGGAGTTCCGGAAGAACCCCGAACCTGCCCGTAGGGGACTACCCCGAGCCGGTGAGAAGACCCCCGCTCGTCACGCCGGAACGATGTTGACCAGCTTCGGCGCCCGCACGATCACCTTGCGGATGCCCGCGCCGTCCAGCGCCGCGACGACCTTCTCGTCGGCCAGCGCCACCTTCTCCAGGTCCTCCGCGGAGATGGTGGGCGGCACCTCCAGCCGGGCCTTGACCTTGCCCTTGATCTGCACGACACAGGTCACGGTCTCGTCCACGACGTAGGCCGGGTCGGCCACCGGGAAGTCCTGGTGGACGACCGAGTCGGTGTGACCCAGCTTGCGCCACAGCTCCTCGGCGATGTGCGGGGCCAGCGGGGCGACCATCAGCACCAGCGGCTCGGCCACGGACCGCGGCACGGCGGCGCCGGCCTTGGTCAGGTGGTTGTTCAGCTCGGTGACCTTGGCGATGGCGGTGTTGAAGCGCAGGCCCTCCAGGTCCTGGCGCACGCCGTCGATCGCCTTGTGCAGGGCGCGCAGGGTCTCCTCGTCGGGCTCGGCGTCGGTGACGGTGACCTCGCCGGTGTTCTCGTCGACGACGTTGCGCCACAGCCGCTGCAGCAGCCGGAACTGGCCGACCACCGCGCGCGTGTCCCACGGGCGGGAGACGTCCAGCGGGCCCATGGCCATCTCGTACAGCCGCAGCGTGTCGGCGCCGTACTCGGCGGCGATCTCGTCCGGAGTCACCGCGTTCTTCAGGGACTTGCCCATCTTGCCCAGCAGCCGGCTGACCTTCTCGCCCTGGCAGTAGTAGGCGCCGTCGCGCTCCTCCACCTCGGCGGCCGGCACCGCGATGCCACGGCTGTCACGGTAGACGTAGGCCTGGATCATGCCCTGGTTGAACAGCTTGTGGAACGGCTCCGCGGAGGAGACGTGCCCCAGGTCGTACAGCACCTTGGACCAGAAGCGCGCGTACAGCAGGTGCAGCACGGCGTGCTCGGCGCCGCCGACGTACAGGTCGACACCGCCGTGCGGCCGGCCCTCGCGCGGGCCCATCCAGTACCGCTCGATCTCCGGGTCGACCAGCTTGCGGTCGTTGTGCGGGTCCAGGTAGCGGAACTCGTACCAGCAGGAACCGGCCCAGTTGGGCATGGTGTTGGTCTCGCGGCGGTACTTCCTGGGGCCGTCGCCCAGGTCCAGGGTGACGTTGACCCATTCCTCGTTGCGCGACAGCGGCGTCTCGGGCTTGGTGTCGGCGTCGTCCGGGTCGAAGGTGCGCGGGCTGTAGTCCTCGATCTCGGGCAGCTCCAGCGGCAGCATCGACTCGGGCAGCGCGTGGGCGACGCCGTCCTCGTCGTAGACGATCGGGAAGGGCTCGCCCCAGTAGCGCTGGCGGCTGAACAGCCAGTCGCGCAGCCGGAAGTTGACGGTGCCCTCGCCGATGCCCTCGCGCTCCAGCCACTCGGTGATGCGCGCCTTGGCCTCGACCACGCCCAGGCCGTTCAGCCGCACGTCGTCGCTGTCGGAGTTGACGATCTTCGCGTCGTAGGAGACGAAGGCGTCGTCCCAGGTGGACGCGTCGGTGCCACGGCCGTCGGTCGGCTCGACCACGCAGCGGATCGGCAGTTCGAAGGCGCGCGCGAAGGCGAAGTCGCGACTGTCGTGGGCGGGCACGGCCATGATCGCGCCGGTGCCGTAGCCCATCAGGACGTAGTCGGCGATGAAGACCGGGACCTGCTCGCCGTTGACCGGGTTGGTCGCGTACGCGCCGGTGAAGACGCCCGTCTTGTCCTTGGCCTCGGCCTGCCGCTCGACGTCGGACTTCGAGGCGGCCTGGGCGCGGTAGGCGGCGACGGCCTCGGCCGGGGTGGCGTGGCCGCCGGTCCACACCTCGTGCGTGCCCTCGGGCCACGCCTGCGGGGTGAACTTCTCGACCAGCGGGTGCTCGGGCGCCAGCACCATGTAGGTCGCGCCGAACAGGGTGTCCGGGCGGGTGGTGAAGACGGTGATGCGCTCGCCGTCGATCGGGAAGTCGACGCGGGCGCCCTCGCTGCGGCCGATCCAGTTGCGCTGCTGCAGCTTGATGGCCTCGGGCCAGTCCAGCTCCTCCAGGTCCTCCAGCAGCCGGTCGGCGTAGGCGGTGATGCGCATGTTCCACTGGCGCAGCTTGGCCTTGAAGACCGGGAAGTTGCCGCGCTCGGAGCGGCCGTCGGCGGTGACCTCCTCGTTGGCCAGCACGGTGCCCAGGCCCGGGCACCAGTTGACCGGCGCGTCGGAGGCGTAGGCCAGCCGGTACTCGCCCAGGACGTCGGCGCGCTCGGTGGCGGTCAGCTCGTCCCACGCGCGCGTGGTGCCCGGAATCGCGCGCTCACCGGACTCGAACTGCGCGATCAGCTCGGAGATCGGGCGGGCCTTGCGCGCCTCCTCGTCGTACCAGGAGTTGAAGATCTGCAGGAAGATCCACTGGGTCCACTTGTAGTAGTCCGGGTCGATCGTGGCGAACGACCGGCGCTTGTCGTGGCCCAGACCCAGCCGGCGCAGCTGGGACTTCATGTTGTTGATGGCGGCCTCGGTGGTGATCCGCGGGTGCTCGCCGGTCGTGACGGCGTGCTGCTCGGCGGGCAGGCCGAAGGCGTCGAAGCCCAGGGTGTGCAGGACGTTGTGGCCGGTCATGCGCTGGAACCGGGCGTAGACGTCGGTGGCGATGTAGCCCAGCGGGTGGCCGACGTGCAGGCCCGCACCGGAGGGGTACGGGAACATGTCCATGATGAACTTCTTGGGCTTGGCGACCAGCTCCGGATCCCCCGCCAGGTCGCCCGTGGGGTTCGCCGCCGCGTAGGTGCCGTCCGCGTCCCAGAAGTCCTGCCAGCGTGCCTCGATCTCGGCTGCCATGGCGGCCGTGTAGCGGTGCGGCGCGGCCTCCGCCGACGCGGCGGTGGCAGCGGGGTTCGTCTCGCTCATGATCCTCAAAGCTCCATCGATCGTCTCTGCCTGCGGCTGTGACATCCAAAGAAACGAAAAAACCCCTCGCACAGGAGGGGACGCCGCGCCGATGCCGACCTCACGGGTGGACCGGGGTCGGTACTGATCAGCGCGGCCCGCTAAGCAGAAGGCGTACGGCACGCATGGCGTTAGGGTACCGCAGCCCTTGAGCAAGCGGCGAGGCGCTTCCGTATCCCTGGTGGACATGTCACGAAGCCCGCCGGAACTGAACGAAGGTCAACGATTACTTCGCGTAACGTCCCCTACAGGACACCTCCCCCAGTCGCATGGTCCGTTGATAACAACGCAATAACTCAAACCCCGTACTGATCGGTATGGCGCCACTTAGAGTGCGGCAGCGGGACCGCTTTCCCGAAACTGCTCGGAGTTGCCCCCATGAACCCTCGTCGTAGTACCAGTTCGCTCCCCAAACCGGGCCGCTCGGCCTACGGGGTGGCGTCCGCTGTCGTCCTGCTGCTCATACCCGTGGCCGTACTGGTCGGAGGCAGCCAGTTCCGCGAGTTCCTGAACTTCGGCGCGGGCGTGCTGTCCCTCGTCTCGCTGAGCTGCTCGGTGATCTGGGGCCTGTTCGCCCAGGACCGGATCTTCCTCAACACGCGGCAGCGGATCATCGGACAGGCGGTGCACCGGACGACCGCGGTCGCCTCGATCGCGTTCCTGTTGCTGCACATCACCACGAAGATCGCGCTCGGCCACACGAAGCTGATCGCCGCCATCATCCCGTTCTCGCTCGGCGTCACCGGAATCGCCGGCCTGATCGGGCTGGGCTCGCTCGCGGGCCTGCTCATGATCTTCGTGGGCATCACCGGCGCCCTGCGCAGCAACTTCGCCACCCCGGCCCCGGTCGCCGCCCGCTGGCGGGCCATGCACATGCTGGCCTACCCGGCCTGGTGCGCCGCGCTCGTGCACGGCCTCTACGCGGGTCGCTCGGCCAAGCCGGTCTTCGTGATCCTCTACAGCCTGTCCCTGCTCGGCGTGATGGGCGCCCTCGCGCTGCGCGCCGCGCCGCGCCCGGTCAAGCGGAAGGTCGCCGACCGGCTGGTGGCCCTGTTCGGCAGCTCGGAGCGGCCCGGGCTCGACGAGCTGGACGCGAGCCGCTCGCGGGTGGCCGAGTCGGCACTGCCCGGCTTCGACAGCCGGCGCGAGCCGCGCACGGCCTCCGCGGACACGGTGACGTCCCCGCTCTACCAGACCCCGGCCGCCCCCGCCGGCGAGCCCGGCCCCGGCTTCGCGGCGGCCTACCGCACGGTCTCCGCCCCCGGCCGCCCCCAGCAGTCGTACGCGGCCGACCAGACCGCCCGCATGGACCTGCCGGTGGATCTGCGGCCCACGGAGGCCGTCCCGCGCGTGGACGGCCCCTCCAGCACCTCGGGCAGCTGGCCGATCCCGTCCCCGCCGCCCGTCGGCGAGGCCCCGCCGTCCGCGTACGACCCGCTCCAGGACACCGGATACACCATCCCGGTCTACGGCAATCCGGGCACACCCGGATACGGCGGAAGTGACGTGTACGACACCGGTGAGACAAACGGCCTCTATGGCACGTACAACCCGGGTGACACGTTCAACAGCGGTCCCGCCACCGAAACGCTGCCCGGCTCGTCCTACGAGACACCGGGCTCGGGCGAACCCTGGAACACGCCTTCCGGAGGCTTTAAGTGAACGAGGCCCTGCCCGACGTCCCCGAAGTCCGCGTGGTCGGGCTTCCCCAGCTCACGTCGGGCTTCGACCTTGTGGAGCGGCTCGATCTGGCCATGCACCTGAAGGTGCACGGGCCGCTCGACCCGCTGGGCGGCGAACAGCTCGCCCAGCTCGCCGAACGCATCAACCTCAGGGGCCGCGGCGGCGCCGGCTTCCCCTTCCACAAGAAGCTGCGCTCGGTCGCCGAGTCGGCGATCAAGCGCGGGGTGCGGCCGGTCGTCGTGGTCAACGGCAGCGAGGACGAACCGGCCTGCCGCAAGGACACGGTGCTGATCAACCGCGCACCGCACCTCATCCTCGACGGCGCGCTGCTGTGCGCCGAGGCGCTCGGCGCGCGCACGCTCGTCATCGGCGTCACCCGGGAGTCCACGCAGCGCTCCATGGAGGCCGCGCTCGCCGAACGCGGCCTGAGCAACAGCCGAAGATCGGCGCTGCGCGCGTGGGTGCAGCGCAATCCGGTGCGCATGGTCACCGGCGCCGCCGCCTCGCTGATCCGCTCCGTCGACGGCGGGCCGGCGATCCCGCCCGGCCGCAAGATCAGCGCCTCGCAGAGCGGCGTCGGCGGCGCGCCCACGCTGCTGTCGAACGCGGAGACGTTCGCGCAGCTGGCCATCGCGGCCCGCATCGGCCCGGAGCGCTACGGCAACACCGGTCTGTACGACGAACCGGGCACCGTGATGCTCACGGTGTCCGGCGCGGTGGCCCGTCCGATGGTGATCGAGGTCCCCACGGGCGTGCCGCTGCGCTACGTGCTGCAACTGGCCGGGGCCCCGCCGGTGCCGCAGGGCGTGCTGACCGGCGGCTACCACGGCAAGTGGATCGACGCGGCGACCGTCAACGAGGCGATCGTCTCCCGCAACTCGCTGGACGCGGTGGGAGGTTCGCTGGGCGCGGGCGCGATCCTGCCGATCAGCCAGGAGACGTGCCCGCTGGGCGAGTCGTTGCGGGTCGCGCAGTGGCTCGCCGAGGAGAGCGCGGGCCAGTGCGGGCCCTGTTACCTGGGGCTGCCCGCCGCCGCGCGCGGGATGGAGGACATCCTGAACGGCGGTGGACCGGCCGCCCTGGAGGCGCTGAAGCAGGTCGCCAAGAACGTGAAGCGGCGCGGGGCGTGTTCGCATCCGGACGGCTCGGCGATGTTCCTGGAGTCGACCATCAAGGCGTTCACCGACGACCTGGCCGCGCACGTCCTCGGGAACGGCTGCGGACGGCCCGTGGAGGGCGTGCTGCCGCTCTTCGAGGGGGGCAGGGCCCCCACGGGCGTGCCGGGCGGCGCAGAGCCCGCGGAGACCGGCGCCAGCCGCCAGAAGATCTACGTCGACTGGACGCTCTGCCGGGGTCACGGGCTGTGCGCGGACATCCTGCCGGAGGTCTTCGAGCTGGGCGCCGACGGCTTCCCGACGGTGGCCCAGGCGCAGGTGCCGCGCTACGCGGAGGCCAAGGCGCTGCGCGCGGTGCGCCGCTGTCCGGCACTGGCCCTGCGCATCGAGGAGGACACGCGCGGGCAGGCGCCGTCGCGCAACCTGCCGGTCCTCTCCCAGGGCCGCGGCCGGCGCGCGCTCGGCCGCTGAACACACGCGAAGGGGGCGGGTCACCGTAACGGGTGATCCGCCCCCTTCGCCCGGCCGCACCGAATGGCGACACACCGAAGGCGGACCATCCGTCAGGATGATCCGCCTTCGATTTCTGTGGAGCTAAGGAGAATTGAACTCCTGACCTCCTGCATGCCATGCAGGCGCTCTACCAACTGAGCTATAGCCCCTTGTTCTGTTGTTTCGCCCGGTTCCCCCGGCGACGACGTAAACATTACAGGGAGGAGGGCGCAGCACAAAATCGGTTTCGGCTCCGCACCGATTCGCCCGCTAATGTCGGTTTTCATGGCCATGATCGCGTCGCCCTCAGTCCATCGCAGGGCCCCGGTCGCGCTGGGCGTGTGCCTGCTGTCCTTCGCGGCGTTCTGGGCCGCTCAGCGGGCCGCACATGTGTCCATGATCGATCTGATGGTCTACCGCGCGGAGGGCGCCACCGTGCGCGCCGGCGGCGACCTGTACGAGCTGCACGCGACGGCCGCACGCCTGCCCACCACCTACCCGCCGTTCGCGGCCCTGCTGTTCACGCCGCTGCCCCTGCTGGACACCGCGCTGCTGCGGGAACTGGCGACGACCGGGAACCTCGCGCTGCTGGTCGTCTTCGTCCGGCTGTCGCTGAGACTCGTCGGCCACGCGCGCGTGGAGACCGCGTGGTGGGTCGCGGCCTCCGCCGTGTGGTGCGAACCGGTGTGGACGACCGTGCGCTACGGCCAGATCAACCTGCTGCTGGCCGTCCTGGTGCTGTGGGACCTGACCCGCCGCCCCGCCGGCGGGTCCGACCGCTGGTCGGGAGTGGGCCTCGGGCTGGCCGCGGCGGTCAAGCTGACGCCCGCGCTGTTCCCGGTGTTCCTCCTGGCCACGGGGGTGGTGGCCCGTCTGAAAGGCGGTCAGGGCGAGCCGTGGCTGCGGCACGCGCGCGGGGCGGCCGCCGCGTTCACCGGGGCGACGCTGCTGGCGGCGGCCGTCCTGCCGTACGACTCCTGGCGGTTCTGGACGGAGGCGCTGTTCCGCGCGAGCCGGGTCGGGCGTGCCGAGGACACCGCCAATCAGGCCCTGCGCGGCGCCCTGGCGCGCCTTCTGCACACGCCCGAGCCGGGAGTGCTCTGGACGGCCTGTGCGGCCGTGGTGGCCGTCCTGGGCCTCGCCGTGGCCGTCCGGGCGGAGTTGCTGGGGCAGCGGGCCTGGGCGGTGTGCGTCTGCGCGGTCACCGCCCTGCTGATCAGTCCGGTGTCCTGGACCCACCACTGGGTGTGGTGCGTGCCGCTGGCGCTGCTGCTGTGGACACACGGGCAGCGGGCGGCGGCCCTGGGCACCGTGCTGGTGTTCTGCTCGTACGTCCCGTGGTGGGTGCCGCACGGGGCCGGACGGCCGGAACTGCACCAGTCGGCCGCGGAGTTGGCGCTGTCGGCCGCCTACGCGTGCGCGGGCGCGGTGTTCCTCGCGCTGGCCCGGACATCGTTGCCGAAGGCCGGGCCGGGCGGGGCCCGCGTCAAGCCGTGACGAACTGGTAGAACCTCTTGAGCGTGCAGTGCTCCTCCAGGAGGCGGCCGTAGATCGGCTCGCCCTCCAGTTCCCGGTACGTCTCGATCGGGTCGCCTTTTATGATCAGCGCCCGCGCGCATTCCTCGCACCAGTACTGGTAATCGGGATTGATCGGCTCCATGTCCCGCACGATCGGGGTACCGCTCCCGCACCAGTCGCACTTTCGCCTGTGTGCACCCATCGATCAGCTCCAGCTGTGGCCGCAGGCCGTGCACACGTAGGAGATTCCGCCGTTGTCGCCGAGGACCTGCGCCACATGCGCGGAACCGCAGGAAGGGCAGCTCAGCCGGGTGGTCGTGTCCCGTATCAACGCCGCACCGAGGAGGTGGCCGACCTCCTCAAGGATGCTCGCAGGCATCGCTACTCCCTCCCGTCGGGCCGCGCCCCCTTCCGGCCGTTTGATTCTGCCACGACCGGACCGATACGGTCAGCGACGCCTCAGTACCAGTCCGGACACGGCTCCCGCCGCGGCCGTCGCGGCCAGCGCCCAGGCGCAGACCGAGAACGCCTCCGCCGAGGGATACGGGCGCAGCGCCCCGAACGACTCAAGCCGGTTCAGGAACAGTGTGCCGAAGGCCGCGACGCCGATCAGCTGACCGAGTTGCGTGACCGTCGCCAGCAGGCCGCTGGCGTCCGCCGCGTCCCCGGGCCGCACGGTGGCCAGGGCCCCGGTGAGCGTCGGGCTGAAGGCGAGCGCCAGTCCGGCACCCGTACCCACGTACCCCGCGTACAGGACCGCTCCCCCGTCACCGCCGCCGCGGAAGGCGAGCCCGACGGCGGCGACGGACACCGCGGTGAGCGCGAACCCGGCCGGCACGAGAGCCCGCTGCCAGGCGGCCGGCCACTTCCGCCAGGTGAGGCTGACGGCACCGAAGACGGCCGCGGTCGGCGCGAAACCCAGTCCGGCCCGCAGGGCGCTGTGGCCGAGTCCGCCCTGGACGTGCAGGGTCAGCGCGAACAGGAAGCCGGCGTTGACCGACATCACGGCGAGGATGCGGACGACGGCGAGACCGATGCCGGGATGCCGCAGCACCCGGGGCGTCAGGAGCGGGGCGCCGCCGCGCCGGGCCAGCCGGGACTCGTGGCCGCAGAACAGGGTGAACAGCACGGCGGCCGTGGCCAGCGACAGCCAGGACCACAGCGGCCAGTCCTCCTCCTGCCCGAGCACCAGCGGCACCGTCAGCAGCGACACGGCGGCGCCGAGCAGCACCAGCCCTGGCAGGTCGAGCGCCCGGGCCCGCTCGTGTCCGCCCACTCGGCCCAGCGGCAGGACCCGCCGGCCCAGTACCAGCAGCAGCGCGCCCACCGGCACGTTGACCAGGAACACCGGTCGCCAGCCCATGCCGAACAGGTCGGCGCTGACCAGCAGCCCGCCGGCGACCTGCCCGGCCGCCGCGCCGACGGCCAGGACCGCCGAGTAGGCGCCGAGCGCCCGGGCCCTGGCCTCCCCGGTGAAGGTGCGCTGGATGAGGCTGAGCACCTGCGGGATCATCAGCGCCGAGCCGGCGCCCTGCACCAGCCGGAACACGATCAGCCCGGTCGAGCCCCGCGCCAGTCCGCAGGCGAGCGACGCCGCGGTGAACAGGGCCAGTCCGGCGAAATGGACCCGGCCGTGGCCGAGCCGGTCGCCGAGCCGGGCCCCGGTGACCAGGAGCACGGAGTAGGTGATGGTGTAGCCGGCGATGACCAGTTGCAGGTCGGCGCCGGAGGCACGCAGTTCGGAACCGATCGTGGGGGCGGCGACGTTCACGATGAAGACGTCGAGGGCCGCCATGAACAGGGCGGCCAGCAGCACGCCGAGCAGCAGCCGGGGCCGAGTGTCAGTGGTGGGTGCTTCACTGTCCGTGACGGATGAGGCGGCCTGGCGGACACCGGGAGCGTCACTGTCAGTGGCGGGTGCTTCACTGATTGCAGGATTCGGCACGGGCCCGGTGCCCGGGCCGGTACGGGATGTCGTGGTCATGGCGTCGAGCGTGACGACGGGCCGGTACCGGCGCCGAGTGCCTGCCGATGCTGGTACTGCCAGCACCTGGCAGGAGCGGCGCCGGGTGCCGACGATGGGACGGGGACGACGGGGGATGACGATGGGGACGAGGACACAGCGGCGCAGGCCCGAACTGGCGGCCTTCCTGCGCAGCAGGCGGGCCCGGGTCACACCGGCCGACGTGGGGATGCCGCCGGGCCTGCGGCGGCGCACTCCCGGGCTGCGCCGGGAGGAGGTCGCCCAGCTCTCGGGCGTGGGCGTGACCTGGTACACGTGGCTGGAGCAGGGCCGGCCGATCAACGCCTCGCCGCAGGTGCTGGACGCGGTCGCGCGGACGCTGCGGCTGGACCCGCCGGAGCGGGAGCACCTGTACCGGCTCGCGGAGGTGCCGTTCGAGCCGGACCCCGAAGGGCTGACCCGGCGGATCAGCCCGGAGGTGCAGGGCGTCGTCGACGCCCTCGACCCGATGCCGGCGACGGTCTACAACGCGCGGTACGACGTCCTGGCCACCAACGCGGCCTACCGGGACCTCTTCCTCGTCCCCGAGACCCTCGCGCCCGGTGTGCCGAACGTGCTGTGGACGCTGTTCACGCTGCCGGACCCGCTCAGTCCGCTGGTGCACCGCGAGAAGGAGCTGCCGTTGATGGTGGCCACCCTGCGGTCGGCCTACGGCAGACACGTGGGCGAGCACGCGTGGGAGGAGTACATACGCGGGCTGTCGGCGGCGAGCCCCTGGTTCGCCGAGCTGTGGGCGAGCGGTGAGGTGGTCACTCCCGGTCCCCGGGTGAAGGTCTTCCGCCACTCGGCGGTGGGCGAGATGCGGATGACCTCGCAGTCGCTGTCCATCGACGGGATGCCCGAGTGCCGGATCGTGGTCTACACGCCGGAGGACGAGGAGACGCGGGCGAAGACCGCGGCACTGCGGGAGCGGAGAGAGCGGCTGTGGCCGCCGGCCCTGAACAACTGATGGCAGCCGGAACGCAGAAAATCCCGCCCCCTCGGGGACGGGATCCTCATCAACCGATCTTTGACAACTCAACAGAGTGTCGATCAGTGGAGCTAAGGAGAATTGAACTCCTGACCTCCTGCATGCCATGCAGGCGCTCTACCAACTGAGCTATAGCCCCTTGCGTTCTTCCCGCTCGGCGGGGCGAACAAGAAGAACTTTAGCCTGTGACCTGCCGGAAAGTGAAATCCGGGGTCGGGGGGCTCGGGACGGTCAGTCGTCGTCGCCGAGGACGGGCTCCGGGAGGGTGCCCGCGTTGTGCTCCAGCAGGCGCCAGCCGCGGGCGCCCTCGCCGAGCACGGACCAGCAGCAGTTGGAGAGCCCGCCGAAGCTCTCCCAGTGCCGGGCCTCCAGACCGAGGAGCCGGCCGATCGTGGTCCGGATGGTGCCGCCGTGGCTGACGACGACGAGCGTGCCGTCCTCGGGCAGCTTCTCGGCGTGCCGCAGCACGACGGGGGCGGCTCGGTCGGCGACCTCGGTCTCCAGTTCGCCGCCGCCGCGGCGGACCGCCTCGCCGCGCTTCCAGGCGGCGTACTCATCGCCGTGGCGGGCGATGATCTCCTCGTGCGTCAGCCCCTGCCAGACGCCCGCGTAGGTCTCGCGCAGCCCCTCGTCGTGGGTGACTTCGAGACCGGTGAGGGCGGCCAGCTCGGCGGCCGTGTGCGCGGCCCGTTGCAGGTCCGAGGAGACGATCACGGCGGGTCGCAGGGAGGCGAGCAGCCGGGCGGCGCGACGGGCCTGGCCGATGCCCGTCTCGGTCAGCTCGACGTCCGTGGTGCCCTGGAAGCGGCGCTCCACGTTCCAGGAGGTCTGGCCGTGCCGCCACAGGATGATGCGGCGGCCCCGGCCCTTGCGGTCGGTCACCTCGCCGGTGGCGCTCATCACCAGGCCCCGTCCGGTTCCTGGTCGGCCTCGGCGGCCTGCGCCCGGGCGTGCTCCTCCGCCTTGCCGCGGGTGGCCTTGGCGTCGGCGGGCAGCTCCAGCTCGGGGCAGTCCTTCCACAGCCGCTCCAGGGCGTAGAAGACGCGCTCCTCGCTGTGCTGGACGTGGACGACGATGTCGACGTAGTCGAGCAGGATCCAGCGGGACTCCCGGTCGCCCTCGCGGCGGACCGGCTTGGCCCCGAGGTCCTTCAGGAGGCGCTCCTCGATCTCGTCGACGATGGCCTTGACCTGGCGGTCGTTCGGCGCGGATGCCAGCAGGAAGGCGTCCGTGATCGACAGCACGTCGCTCACGTCGTAGGCGATGACGTCGTGGGCGAGCTTGTCGGCCGCCGCCTGGGCGGCGGTGTTGATGAGCTCAAGGGAACGGTCGGTGGCGGTCACTACATGGCTTTCCGTCGGCGGTCTTTTGTCATCAAGGGTCTCACGGACCGCCGGGCGCACCCCACGTCATTACGGCATCACGGGGGGTGCCCCCGGCCGCGCCCCTGTCCGGAGGCGGCCCGGGGTCAGGATGAGGACGGCTTGTAGTCGCCGCCGAGGATCACCGAGACGTCGGCGCCGGAGGAGACGCTGCCCTTGGCCACGGAGCCGGCGGGCAGCCCCAGGGTCTTCGCGACCTCGGCGGCGTCCGCCTTGTCGGCGGCGTCCGCGTAGAGCACCTTCGAGGTGGCCTGGGTGCCGGAGGCGGTGCCGCCCTCCAGGAAGGTGAAGCCGCCGTTGAGGAGGACCACGCGGGCCTTCTCCGTGTCGTCCTTCACACCGGTGGCGTTCTGGACGGAGACCCGGACCGAGGAGCCGGCGTCGGGGCTCTTGGCGGTGCCGCCGAGGATGTCCTTCACCACGCTGTCGCTGGTCTGCGCGGTGAGCGTGCCGTCGGACTGCACGGGCAGCAGGGCGGTCCTGTAGTCGCCGCTCTTGGCGAGGTCGGCGAGCTTGGCGAGGAAGCCGCCGAGGTCCTTGTCGGTGAGCGGCGGGTCGAGGATCTGCGCGAGGGTCTGCACGGTGGTGGTGGCGGACGCCGGGTCGGAGGACATCTTGCGCAGCACGCCCTGCATGACCTGGCCGAACCGCTCGAGCTGGGCGTTCTGGGACTCGCCGGCGGCGCGGTAGGTGGCGTAGGCGACGGCCATCTTGCCGCTGAGGGTCTGGCCCTTGCCCTTGTGGACGAGCGGGCCGGTGCCCTTCTTCTTGGTTCCCGGGTCGGGCACGTCGGTGTCGGTGTCGATCTCGATGTTGCCGACGAGTTCGACGAGGTTCTGCAGGTAGGGGGTGTCGAGGCGCCAGGTGCCCTGGATGCTGGTGCCGAGGACCGTGTCGAGCTGGTCGCGGGTGCCGGAGGCGCCGTCGTCGTCCACGGACTTGGCGAGGGTCGTGGTGGAGCCGTCGTCGGTCAGGGCGAGGGAGTTGGGCAGCAGGACCGTGGTGCCCTGCTTGGTGGTGGTGTTGTCGACCAGCAGCGCGGTGGAGGTGCCGCTCTTGCCGGTGTTGTGCAGGTGGACGACGATCACGTCGCGTTTCTGGGCGGTGACGGGTGTGGCGGTGCCGGTCTTGCCGTCGGACGAGGACAGGCCGGGCAGTTTCCCGGCGAACCAGAGGTAGCCGACACCGCCGACCGCGACGAGGGCGAGGACGACGAGAAGGGCGATGATCCGGCTGCGGGCGCGGCGGCGGGCCTCCTCGCGGCGCTCGGTGCGGTTCTCGGTGAACTTCAGCCAGTCGATGACGTCCTCGGAGTCGCCGTCGGGCTCCTCGACGAAGGCGAACTGCTCGGTGTGGTAGTCCGGTTCGCCCGTGGCGGGCTCGTGGTCCCCCGGCGTCCCGGTGTCCTGCGGGATCCGGGCCTCCGGGATCCGGGTGTCGTCCGGGACGTGGGCGTTCTGCTGGCCGTGGGTGTTCTCCGCGGGGCCGGCCTGCTGCGGGATGTAGGCGGTCTGCCCGGCGGCCCGGGGCTGCTGTCCGCTGTTCGCCGACTGCCCGTAGGGGTCGTAGCCCGTGGTCTCCTGGGTGCCGGTGGCGTACGGGTCGTACGGGGCCTGGGTGCCGTAGGGGTCGTAGGCCTGCGGTTGTTGGAACGAGCCGTAGGAGGGCGCCTGCGGCTGCCCGCCGGCGGCGTAGGGGTCGTAGCCGTAGCCCTGCTGCCGGCCGTACGGGTCGTAGGTCGCCTGCTGGGACTGCGGAGCCTGCTGTGCCGGGACCTGCCCGTACACGGGCCGGCCGTACTCGTCGTAGCCGACGACTTCGTACGGGCCGCCGCCGTAGCCTGCGTCACCCGCGTCGTATCGGTCGTTCACCGGTGCCCCTCTCGGCTCACTCGCCGCGGTACAGCTCGCGCTTGTCGATGTAGCGCACGACTCCGTCCGGCACCATGTACCAGATGGGGTCTCCCTTGGCGACTCTCGCACGGCAGTCTGTGGACGAGATGGCGAGGGCGGGCACCTCGACGAGCGAGACGCCGCCTTCCGGCAGGCCCGGGTCGGTGAGGTTGTGACCGGGGCGGGTGACGCCGATGAAGTGCGCGAGGGAGAACAGCTCCTCCGAGTCGCGCCAGGTCAGCAGCTGGGCGAGGGCGTCGGCGCCGGTGATGAAGAAGAGGTCGGTGTCGGGATTGAGGGCGCGCAGGTCGCGCAGGGTGTCGACGGTGTAGGTGGGGCCGCCGCGGTCGATGTCGATGCGGCTGACGGAGAACTGGGGGTTCTCGGCGGTCGCGATGACCGTCATCAGGTAGCGGTCCTCGGCCGGGGAGACCTTGCGGTGGGACTTCTGCCACGGCTCGCCGGTGGGGACGAACACCACCTCGTCCAGGTGGAACTGCGCGGCGACCTCACTGGCCGCCACGAGGTGCCCGTGGTGGATCGGGTCGAACGTTCCGCCCATGACGCCGAGACGCCGTTTGCCCGTGTGGGCGGGGCCGTTGCCCGGTCCGTGCTGCGGGTGCTTCACCGTGTCCTCGGCGGTCTCGTGCGCCGGACCGGTAGGCATGTCCTGCTCTCCCATGCGTGCAGACCCTACCGGCCCGGCCTCGGACGTCCGGCCGGGGACGGGTTCCCCGCTCAGCGGTCGCGGTTGAAGCGCGTGGTGATCCACAGCAGCAGGAGCAGGATGAACAGGGCGCCGCCGCCGGTGAGGGCCGGGTTCAGGCTTTCATGGTTTCCGCCGTGCTCGCCCTCGGCGGCAAGGGTGACCAACTGGGCTGCTGCGCTGTGGAAGCTCATCTTCGGCAGGACCTATCGCGTGTGGGCGGAATAAAGATGTCGGCTCATCGTAAGCGGGTGGCCGTACGGCGATCACGCCGACTCCGCCGTTGGCACCGCAGGGCGCCGACGGCTCGCCGGGAGGGCGGGCCATACCCGGCGGCGGGGAACCTTCGCCGCCCGTCAGTCGTCCTTCCGCTTGTAGCCGCGCAACAGGAACCACGCGGTCAGTACACAGCCGAGGACCATCATGATCAGTACGACGCGGAGCAGGTTTCCTGACCCGTGCTGCTGGACGGCGCTCGAGGCGGCCTCGGTCAGCCAGGCGGCTGCGGGGTGGTGCTCCATGGCGTGGACTCCTTCGCGTGTACTGCCCGTCCAAGGTATCTCCGCCTAGGCTGGGCTCCGCCTCGGGGGCACGGTGGGCACTCACACGCATGGGGGAAGACATGTCCGACGACGGCCACCAGCACGCAGGGCACGAGCGGGTGCCGAGCAGGCAGCGCAGGCGCTTCCCCGGGATCTCCACGCGCGCGTACGAGCACCCGGCCGACCGCTCGGCCCTGGTCGCGCTGCGCAAGCTGAGCGGGTTCGACACCGTCTTCAAGGCGCTCAGCGGGCTGCTGCCGGAGCGGAGCCTGCGGCTGCTGTTCCTGTCCGACTCGGTGCGGGTCTCCGAGCGGCAGTTCTCGCACCTGCACGACATGCTGCTGGACGCCTGTTACATCCTGGACCTGCGGAAGGTCCCGCCGATGTACGTCACGCAGGACCCGCAGCCGACCGCGATGTGCATCGGTCTGGACGAGCCGATCATCGTGGTCAGCACGGGGCTGGTGGAGCTGCTCGACGAGGAGGAGATGCGGGCGGTCGTCGGGCACGAGGTGGGGCACGCGCTGTCCGGGCACTCGGTGTACCGCACGGTCCTGCTGTTCCTGACGAGCCTCGCGCTGAAGGTCGCCTGGATCCCGCTGGGCAACCTGGCGATCACGGCGATCGTCACGGCCCTGCGGGAGTGGTTCCGCAAGTCGGAGCTGTCCGCGGACCGGGCGGGCCTGCTGGTGGGCCAGGACGTCCGGGCCTCGATGCGGGGGCTGATGAAGATCGCGGGCGGCAACCATCTGCACGAGATGAACGTGGACGCGTTCCTGGAGCAGGCCGAGGAGTACGAGTCCGGGGGCGATCTGCGCGACTCGGTGCTGAAGATCCTGAACGTGCTGCCCCGCTCGCACCCGTTCACCACCGTGCGGGCCGCCGAGCTGAAGAAGTGGGCCGAGTCCCGGGACTACCAGCGGATCATGGACGGGCACTACGCACGGCGCAGCGAGGACGGGGACGCCTCGGTCAGCGACTCCTTCCGCGAGTCGGCGGCCAGCTACGCGAGCGATGTGAAGTCCTCCAAGGACCCGCTGATGAAGCTGGTCACGGACCTCGCGGGCGGCGCGGGCGACCTGGGCGGCCGGGTCCGGCGGGGCTTCGACGGCTTCCGGAGCCCGCCGGCCAAGGGGGACGCTCCCGGGGGCGGCGAGGAGTAGGCGCCGGGCCGGCAGGAGACCACGGCCTGAGGAGCCGGCAGGAGACCACGGCCCGAGGAGCCGGCAGGCGGCCACGGCCCGAGGAGTCCGCGGGGGAACCACGGCGTGAGGAGCCGTTCCGTGGGCCGTTCCCCCGCCCCGCCCCTCACACCTTGGGCTGGGCCCCGGGGGCCAGGGTCCCGCACAGGGCGGTGGCGCTGTCCGTCTCGTAGGGGTTGGTGCCCGCGGGGCCGCCCGACCGGGCCGTCTGGCCGGCCAGGAGGGGGCGGAGGTAGGCCGAGGCGTCCTCCGCGCAGGCGAGGGGGCCCGCCTGGACGTAGGACACGACCAGCTGGACCTGGTGGGTGCGCAGGTCGTCACGGTCGAAGCGGAAGGTCACCTCGCGGCGGACCGTGAACAGCGAGGCGGGGGCCTTGGCTGCGGCGCCGGTGGGTCGCAGGGCGTAGACGAAGGTGTGGTCGGCGGTGACCTCCAGGGTGGCCGGGTCCGCTTCGGCGGCGTGCAGGCTGCCGAAGACGCGGATCCTGTCGTCGGCCAGCTGGGCCCGGGCCGGGTCGATGCGGACCACCCAGCCCGTGGCCGCGTGCCGGCCGTCCGCCGCGGGGTGGTCGATGCTCTGGTCGAACTGTTCGAGCTGGTCGGAGTCGATCAGGGCCCGGGCGGGGCGGACCTCTCGGCCGCTGAGCACCTCGGGGTAGAGCGAGGAGCGGACGATGTAGTCCTTGGCGGTGGTGAGGGCGGCCACCACCTGACTGTCGGAGAAGTGGGCGGTACCGCGCGAGACCGGCAGGGGGATGCCCTCGGCGCCGGCCTCGTACGGGGCCGCGGGGCTGCGCGCGTAGAGCCTTTCGGGGTCCGTGGCGCCGGGCACCTTGCCCTGGGGAGCGAGCGGGATGACGGTCATCCTGAGGGCCTCGACGGGCCGCCGGGTCTGCGGGGAGCCGTAGGGGTGGCGGACGCCCATGTAGATCGCGGTGGCGAAGGCGACGGCGATCAGCAGGACGAGGACGAGGGCCTGCCGGGTGAGGCCCCGGTGCAGGGGCGGGCGGCGGCGGACGGCGGGGGCGTGGTCGGCCATCCGCTCCTCGGCGGAGAACTCCTGGAGGCGGGCAGCGCGGACGAACGACTCGTCGAAGACGACGGATCGGTATTCGTCCTCCGCACCGCCGGGGCCGCCCTCGGGTGTCCCCTCCGGTGGGTCTCCAGGCCCGCCCATACCTTCAGAGTAGGTCTCGTGAGCCCCGGGTAAACGCCCCGCTGCGCGACAACTTCTGACAGGTTCTCACCAAGAACGGGCGGGGCGCTCAGGGGGAGGGCGGGATGGCCGAGACGGCCGGCCGGGCGGGCTCGGTGGCAGAGCCGGGGGCGGACGCGCCGCCCTGTTCCAGGCCGGTGGAGGCGGGGGCGGGAACGCGGTCGCGGGTGCCCGAGGAGCCTCCCCGGTAGACGGCGGCGAAGGCCAGGGCGACCATGCCGATGCCCATCACGACGGCGAGGAGCCAGGCGACGGGCCGGTGCCAGCGGACCTGCTTGCCGTAGGCGCCGAAGAGGCCGTGGCGGTCGCCGAGGACATAGGTGTCGTCCAGCTCGTCATCGTCGTGGTCCCGGCCGAAGGCGGTGCCCTCGGGGCCGTAGCCGTCGTCGAAGCGCTCGCCCCGGGCGCGGGCGCGGCGGGCCTCGGCTTCGGAGGCCTCGGCCCTGGCCTGGGCCGCAGCCAGGAGGCGTTCCACGGCGGTCGGCTCGTGGAAGGTGGCCGCCCGCACGAAGGCCTCGTCGAAGACCACGGAGGCGAACTCTTCGTCCGACACCCCGTGGTCGTGGTCGTCGTCGGGCTCCCAGCCGTCAGGGAACGGCGCGCCCCCCACGTCCTCCGGCACGGGTCCAGAGTAGACCTGGGGGGTCAATTTGGGCAGACGGTATGGAAATTCGTCTGCCTGGTGAGACGCCTCGGGGGGCCTGGGCCGCGGGACGGTTCCCGGGACGGGGTCCGGGCGGCGGGCCCGCGGCCGGACGGGTGAACCTCAGCGGCGGACGTGTCCGTCGCCGGTGACGATGTACTTGGTGCTGGTCAGCTCGGGCAGGCCCATGGGGCCGCGGGCGTGCAGCTTCTGGGTGGAGATGCCGATCTCGGCGCCGAAGCCGAACTGGCCGCCGTCGGTGAAGCGGGTGGAGGCGTTCACGGCGACGGTGGTGGAGTCGACCAGCTGGGTGAAGCGGCGGGCGGCCTGTTGGGAGGTGGTCACGATGGCCTCGGTGTGGCCGGAGGTCCACAGCCGGATGTGCTCGACGGCCCTGTCCAGCGAATCCACCACCGCGGCGGCGATGTCGTACGACAGGTACTCCGTCTCCCAGTCCTCGGTGGTCGCCTCGACCACGGTGGCCTTGGAGTCCTTGGCGTAGGCCATGACCCGCTCGTCGGCGTGGACGGTGACGCCGGCCTCGGCGAGGGCGTCCAGGGCGCGCGGCAGGAACTCGGCGGCGATGTCCTGGTGGACCAGGAGGGTCTCGGCGGCGTTGCAGACGCTGACCCGCTGGGCCTTGGAGTTGATCAGGATCTCGACGGCCGTGTCGATGTCGGCCTGGGCGTCGACGTAGACGTGGCAGTTGCCGGTGCCGGTCTCGATCACGGGGACCGTGGACTCGTTGACCACGGTCTGGATGAGGGAGGCGCCGCCGCGCGGGATGAGGACGTCGACCAGGCCGCGGGCGCGCATCAGCTCGCGGACGGAGTCACGGCTCTCCCCGGGCACGAGCTGGACGGCGTCGGCGGGCAGCCCGGCACCGCCGACGGCGTCGCGGAGCACCCGGACGAGGGCGGAGTTCGACTCGTAGGCGGAGGCCGAGCCGCGCAGCAGGACGGCGTTGCCGGACTTGAGGCAGAGGGCGGCGGCGTCCACGGTGACGTTCGGGCGGGCCTCGTAGATGATGCCGACGACGCCGAGCGGGACGCGGACCTGGCGCAGGTCGATGCCGTTGGGCAGGGTGGAGCCGCGGACGACCTCGCCGACCGGGTCGGGCAGCTTCGCGACGTCGCGGACGTCGGAGGCGATGGCGCGGACCCGCTCCGGGGTGAGGGTGAGCCGGTCGACGATGGCCTCGCTGGTGCCGTTCTCCCGCGCCTTGGCCACGTCCTTGGCGTTGGCCTCGACGATCTCGGCGGTCCGGACCTCCAGGGCGTCGGCGATGGCGAGCAGCGCGTCGTCCTTCACGGCGCGCGGGAGCGGCGCGAGGTCGGCGGCGGCGGCCTTGGCCCGGTAGGCGGCCTGGGTGACCGGGGACATCGAGTCGTACGGCGAAAGCGTGGTCATGAGGGAAGGGTAGTGCGCGGGGCGCGGCGGTTCAGCGGTCGTCCCACACCCCGAGACACCCCAAATGGGGTGAACCTTCCCCGGCGGGGAACGCCCGGTAGCTCACCCCGGCACGGCGCACCCACCCGGCACCCGCTGCCTCCGGCGCGGCACACCCACCCGGCATCCGCCCCCTCCGGCACAGCGCACCCACCCGGCATTCGCTACCCCCGTACAGCGCACCACCCGGCGCACGCTCACCCGGACCCGGACCCGGACCCGGACCCGGACCCGGATCGGCGGGCGGGCCGGGCCCGGATCGCCGCCCCGGTTCCGGCCTGCCCCGGTTCCGGCCCGGTTCCGGCCCGTCCCGGTTCAGAACGGGTGCACCCCCACCGGTGTCGCCGGGGCGGGGCCGTAGCCCTCGGCGATGCGGTGGTGGTAGGTCTCGCGGTCGATGACCTCCAGGCCGACGATCTCCCAGGGCGGCAGACCGGCGCTCTGCCGGTGCTCGCCCCACAGGCGCAGTGCCACGGCGGCGGCGTCGTGCAGGTCGCGGGCCTCCTCCCAGTACCGGATCTCGGCGTGGTCGGTCGCGTATCTGCTGGTCAGCAGGAAGGGGTGGTCGTGGGCGAGCTGTTCCAGGGCCCGCCGCAGTTCGGGCAGGGGGACCTTCTCCCCGGAGACGCTGAGGGTGACGTGCCACAGCCTGGGCAGGTCCTTGGGCTCCTCATAGGTGTCCCCGGCCGCGACACTCGTCAGAGCACCGCGGGACGCCGCCCCCGGGCGCACTCGTCTCACGACGGCCTCCTTCACGCACGGCACGCACGGCTCCCGCACGGCTCGCACGGCTCGCATGCTCGTATGGCTCGCTCGGCCCCTTGACGGAACCCGTCCCTTCAACATGTCCCCCGACAAAGTTGAGCAGGCCGCAGGGCTCCGCGTGGTGGTTTTACGGAACGTCCCCCACCGGGGTCGTTCCGTGCGCCCCGTTTCCCGAGCGGTTCCGCGGGCCTTCAGGTGTGCAGGAGGACCAGGTCGTCCCGGTGTACGACCTCGCGTTCGTACTCCGGGCCCAGCTCGCGTGCCAGCTCCCGGGTCGAACGCCCGATCAGCAGGGGGATCTCCTTGGCGTCGAAGTTGACGAGTCCCCGGGCCACCGCGCGGCCCGTGGTGTCCCGCAGCTCGACGGGGTCGCCCGCGCTGAACTCACCCTCGACGGCGGCGATCCCGGCGGGCAGCAACGACGTGCGCCGCCTGACGACCGCGTCGACCGCGCCGTCGTCCAGGATCAGGGCGCCCTGCGGGGTGGAGGCGTGCTGGAGCCAGAGCAGCCGCTCGGCGGAGCGCTTGCCGGTGGCGTGGAAGTAGGTGCCGGTGTCGCCGCCGGCCAGGGCCTCGGCCGCGTGGACGGCGCTGGTCAGCACCACCGGGATGCCGGCGGCGGCGGCGATCCGGGCGGCCTCCACCTTGGTGACCATCCCGCCGGTGCCGACGCCCGCCTTGCCCGCGCTGCCGATTTCGACGCCGGCGAGGTCCTCCGGGCCCCTCACCTCCGCGATCCGGGAAGTGCCGGGCCTGCTGGGGTCGCCGTCGTAGACGCCGTCGACGTCGGAGAGGAGGACCAGCAGGTCGGCGTGGACGAGGTGGGCGACGAGGGCGGCGAGGCGGTCGTTGTCGCCGAAGCGGATCTCGTCGGTGGCGACGGTGTCGTTCTCGTTGACGACCGGGAAGGCACCCATCGCGAGCAGCTGGTCGAGGGTGCGGGAGGCGTTGCGGTGGTGGGCGCGGCGGCTCATGTCGTCGCTGGTGAGCAGGACTTGGCCGACGCGGACGCCGTAGCGGGCGAAGGAGGCGGTGTAGCGGGCGACGAGCAGTCCCTGGCCGACGCTGGCGGCGGCCTGCTGGCGCGCGAGGTCCTTGGGGCGGCGGCGCAGACCGAGCGGGGCGAGGCCGGCGGCGATGGCGCCGGAGGAGACCAGCACGATCTCCTTCTCGCCACCGCTGCGGATCTTGGCGAGGACGTCGACCAGCGCGTCGACGCGGTCGGCGTCGAGGCCGCCCGCGGCGGTGGTCAGCGAGGAGGAGCCCACCTTGACGACGATCCTGCGGGCCTCGCCCACGGCCTGCCTTGCCCTTGCCACCTGCGGTCCGTCTCCTTCACGTGCGCGTTCCGGCACCGTGCTTCCCGGCGTCCTCAATCTACGGGAAGCCGGGTGCGGCGTGCCCCCGCTGCCCAACCGCCGGACAGGGTGCGGCGTGCCCGCGCTGCCCAACCGCCGGACAGTCCCGGGCCGGCCCCGCCGGGGTCACCGCGATGCGAGGCCCCCGGGGGGACGAACGCCGAGCCGGGGGCACCCTCGCCCGCACCGCCCGGACGTCACGTCCGTCCGGGTCGCAGCCGTCGCCGTCGCCGTAGCCGAAGCCCTCGTAGGTGTCGTCGACACCGGCACCCGCACCGCCTCACCGACATCACCCGGCCCGCCGGCCTAGCCCCACGCACCGCCTCGCCCACTCACCGCCCCGCCCAACCCGCCGGCTCACCCAGCCCGCCGCGCCCCCAACCGGTCTGCCCACGCGGCGGTTTGGCCGGCGCCGGGCAGGGCGGTACGGCCGCGTTCGCGGCGGTCTGCGACCATGGACCCCATGCGGAGAAGAGGTTCGGCACGGGCAGGGTTGGGCGCGGTCGTCGGCGGGCTGCTGGTGATGTCCGTGGCGGCGTGCGGCGGTTCGGACCACGGCAGTGCCGCGCCGCGGGACAAGTCCGACGACACGCAGCCGCGCAAGACGGCGCTCAAGCGCGTCCCCGGCATCGGCGACCGGCTGTGGCGGCAGGTACCGGCCGGCTCCCGCCAGGTGGTCGCGGTGTACGGCGCGGGGAAGAACTCCCCCGACTCCACCGTCGCCCTCTTCACCAAGCACGGCGCCGTCTGGAAGCAGGAACGCTCCTGGGCGGCGCACAACGGGCGGAAGGGCTGGACGACGGACCATCACGAGGGCGATCTGCGCAGCCCGGTGGGAGTGTTCACGCTCAGCGACGCGGGCGGCGTCCTCGCCGCCCCGGGGACCAGGATGCCGTACACCCGGTCCGCGGCCTTCCAGGCGCCCCGCTACTGGAAGAAGGCGTACTGGCACGACTTCGACTACGTCATAGCCATCGACTACAACCGGGTCAAAGGGACCGCGCCCAACGACCCGACGCGGCCGCAGGGCCAGTCGAAGGGCGGCAGCATCTGGCTGCACATGGACCACGGCAGCGGCACGTCGGCGTGTGTGAGCCAGTCCGAGTCGGCGATGCGGTACCTGCTGCGCACCCTCGATCCCCGGCTGCACCCCGTCGTGGTGATGGGCGACAAGGCCGACCTGAAGGCCTGACGGGGGCTCAGGGGCGCGAGTCCGGGGCGCGGCCGGTCCGCGCCCCGGGGCGAGCCGGGAGAGCCGGCGAGAGCCGGGCCGCAAGCGCTCAGGTGTGCCGGTGACGCCACCCGCCCGGCCGCGAGCGCTCAGGCGTGCCGGTGACGCCACCCCAGCCACGCGGACTCGACCATGTCGTCCAGGCCGAGACGGGCCGTCCAGCCCAGTTCCGCCCGGATGCGGTCCGCCGACGCGACCACCCTCGCCGGGTCTCCGGGCCGGCGGCCGGTGACCTCGGGCGCCAGCCGCTCGTTGCCGGTCACCTTCAGGATGCGGTCCACCATCTCCCGGACCGAGCTGCCCTCGCCCCGGCCGATGTTGAGGACGAGCGAGGTCCCCTCCGGGGCGTCGCGCAGACGCGCCGCGGCCGCCTGGTGGGCGGAGGCGATGTCCTGGACGTGAATGTAGTCACGTACGCAGGTGCCGTCCGGCGTGGCGTAGTCGTCGCCGAAGATCCGCGGCGCCTCGCCGGCCTCCAGCCGCTCGAACACCATGGGGATGAGGTTGAAGACGCCCGCGTCGGACAGTTCCGGGGCGGCGGCACCGGCCACGTTGAAGTAGCGCAGGGACACGGCGCGGATCCCGTGGGCCCTGGCCGCGGCGGCGATCAGCCACTCGCCGACCAGCTTGGTCTCGCCGTAGGGGCTCATGGGGACACAGGGGGTGTCCTCGGTGACGAGGTCGACGTCCGGCATGCCGTAGACGGCGGCGGACGAGGAGAAGACGATCCGGCCGACGCCGGTGGCAGTCATCGCCTCCAGCAGCGTCTGCAGACCGGTGACGTTCTCGCGGTAGTAGTGGAGGGGCCGCTCCACCGACTCCCCCACCTGCTTCTTGGCGGCGATGTGCACCACACCGGTCACGGCGTGGTCACGGATCGTCCGCTCCAGGAGGGCCTGGTCCAGCACGCTGCCCACGACCAGCGGGACATCGCCGGGCACCCGGTCCGCACTGCCGGTCGACAGGTCGTCGTAGACGACCACGTGCTCGCCGTTCTCCGTCATGGCGCGCACCACATGCGCACCGATGTACCCGGCGCCGCCCGTGACCAGCCAGCTCATTCCCGTGCCTCCTCGGTCTGTGTCGGTAGGAGAGCAGACTCGTCCATGGGCTACGGAAAATCGAATCGGGTGATTTCGGGCAACTTCGGCGAAAACCCTGCGTGGTGAGGCGGGGTGGAATGGCCCGCCGGTCGGGGTGGGACAATGTTCCGAGCAAGTAAAGGTCCGGCCTCCGCGGCTGTTCCGCGCCCCGACCGCCCCGCTACCTTGCTCACGGAAACATCAAGTGAATCCTTTACTCTGATGCGACGGCGCGCTGCGCCGCCGGCGGGCGGAGCGTGCTCTGGCCTCGGCCCACGCTCTCGTGATCAGTCTCGGAACAGGTTGTAAGGATGCCCAGACTCTCTCTCGTCATCCCTGTCTACAAGGTGCAGGGCTACCTCACCGAGTGCCTGGACTCGGTGCTCGGGCAGGACTACACGGACTTCGAGGTCATCGCGGTCGACGACTGCTCACCGGACGGCTCGGGCGCCATTCTCGATGAATACGCGGAGCGGGACGCGCGCATTCACGTGATTCACCTCACGGAGAACGTGGGGCTGGGGCGCGCGCGCAATGCGGGCATGGAGAAGGTTCAGGGCGATTACGTACTTTTCCTGGACAGTGACGACACTCTGACCGACGGCGCGCTGCGGGCGATAACCGACCGGCTCGAAGCGGCCGGGGACCCCGAGATCCTCGTCTACGACTACGCACGCAGCTACTGGGACGGCCGGGTCCGCCCCAACCAGCGCGCCGAACTGCTCCAGCCCGACGGGCCGGAGGCCTTCCCCCTCGCCGAGCGGCCGAAGCTGCTGGACCTCCTGCAGATCGTCTGGAACAAGGCCTACCGCCGGGACTTCGTCCTGCGCCACGAGCTGACCTTCCCGCCGGGCTACTACGAGGACGCCCCCTGGACGTTCTGCTCCATGATCAGTGCCGAGCGCATCGCGGTGCTGAACCGGGTCTGCGTGATGTACCGCCAGCGCCGCGAGGGCGGCAACATCCTGAAGACGGTCAGCCGCAAGCACTTCGACGTCTTCGACCAGTACCGCCGCGTCTTCGACTACCTGGACGCCCACCCCGAGTTCGCGCAGTGGCGCGCACCGCTGTTCCGCAAGATGGTCGACCACTTCCTGACCATCCTGGACCGGCCCGACCGGCTGCCGGCCGACGCGCGGGCGGAGTTCTTCCACCGCGCCTCCGCCGACTACCGCGCCCGGCTCCCCGAGGGCTTCCAGCGCCCGGGCGGCGGCCGCGGCCACAAGTACGCGATGCTGGAGAAGGACGCCTACGCCGCGATGGCCGGCGCCACCGCCGCCGTCAAGCTCCGCAAGGCGGTCAGGACCCGCACCCGTACGGCCGTCAACCGCTCCAAGCGCAGCGCGATGGGCGTCTACTACCAGTCGCAGCTCCGGCTGCCGCTGGACGAGAACCTGGCGCTGTTCTCCGCCTACTGGAGCCGCAGCGTCTCCTGCAACCCGGCCGCCATCGACGCCGAACTGGCGCGGCTCGCCCCGCACGTCCGCCGGGTCTGGGCGGTCCGGCCGGACGCGGTGGACCGGGTGCCCGAGGGCGTGCGGTACGTCCGGGTCGGCTCCAAGGAGTACTGGGCCGCGCTCGCACGGGCCAAGTACCTGGTCAACAACGTGAACTTCGCCGACAGCGTGGTCAAGCGCGAGGGCCAGGTCCACCTGCAGACCCACCACGGCACCCCGCTGAAGACCATGGGCCTGGACCAGCGCAAGTACCCCGCCTCGACGGACATGGACTTCGACAAGCTCCTGGAGCGCTGCGACCGCTGGGACTTCAGCGTCAGCTCCAACCGCTTCTCCACCGCCGTCTGGGAGCGGGTCTACCCGTGCTCCTACGTCTCGCTGGAGACCGGCTACCCCCGCAACGACGTCCTCGTCAACGGCACGTCGGAGGACGTCCGCCGGGCCCGCGCGGCCCTCGGGCTCGCCGACGGCACCCGGGCGTTCCTGTACATGCCCACGCACCGCGAGTACCAGCCGGGCTTCGTGCCGAGCCTCGACCTCGCCCGCCTCGCCGACGAGCTGGGGCCGGACGTCACCCTGCTGGTGCGCGGCCACTACTTCTACGGCGGGTCGGCCCACGTGGCCGAACTGCGCCGCAGCGGACGGATCGTCGACGTGTCGGCGCACCCCCGGGTGGAGGAGCTGTACCTCGCGGCCGACGCGCTGATCACGGACTACTCCTCCGCGATGTTCGACTACGCCGTCCTGGACCGGCCGATCATCATCTACGCGCCCGACTGGGACATCTACTCCGCCGTGCGCGGCACCTACTTCAACCTGCTCCAGGAGTCGCCGGGCGCGGTGGCCACCTCGCAGGCCGAGCTGATCGACCTGCTCGGATCGGACGAGTACCGCGGGCAGGACGCGGCCGCGCGCCGCGACGCCTTCCGCCGTCGGTTCTGCGAGTTCGACGACGGACGTGCCGCCGAGCGCGTGGTGCGCCGCGTCTTCCTCGGCGAGACGGAGCCGCTGCCCTTCGTGCCGTTCGCAGAGCGTTCCCACGCACCGACCCCCGCCCAGGCGCTCGCAGCCGTCGAGCGGGCCTGACCCCCGAGAAGGAGATCGACAAGCATGGCCCCTCGGCTCAGTGTCATCGTCCCCATGTACGACGTCGAGCACTATCTGCCGGCCTGTCTCGACTCGCTGGCGGCGCAGACGTTCGAGGACTTCGAGGTCCTCATGGTGGACGACGGCTCACCCGACAACTCGGCGGCGATAGCCGAGTCCTACGCGGAGCGTGACCCGCGGTTCCGGCTGATACGCAAGGAGAACGGAGGGCTGGGGGCCGCCCGCAACACCGGTATCTCCCACATGTCCCCCGAGGCGGAGTTCCTGACGTTCGTCGACAGTGACGACCTCATCCCGCCGGACGCCTACCGCCTGATGGTGGGCAGCCTCGACGAGACCGGTTCCGCCTTCGCCACCGGCAACGTCTTCCACCTCCGGGGCGAGAAGACCTGGCAGGTGCCGCTGATGCGGATGCTCGCGGGCGAGGCACGCCAGCGCACCCACATCTCCGAGTACGCCAAGCTCGTCGCCGACCGGATCGCCTGCAACAAGGTGTTCCGCCGGACGTTCTGGGAGAAGCACGGCTTCGCCTTCCCCGAGGCCCGCCTGTACGAGGACATCCCCGTCACCATGCGGGCGCACTACCTCGCAGAGGCCGTCGACGTGATCTCCGAGCCCTGCTACTACTGGCGGCTGCGCGAGGGCGAGTCCGGCCCCTCCATCACGCAGCGCCGCACCGACCCGGGCGCGGTGAGCGACCGCACCACCTCGGTCCTGGAGATCAGCGAGTTCCTGAGCAGGCAGCCCGGCGAGACCTTCGCGCGCCTCAAGCGGGAGTACGACGCCCGCGTCCTCACGGACGACCTCCGGCTGTTCCTCAATGTGGTGCCCGACGGTGACGAGGAGTACCGCGAAGAGTTCCTGCGCTCGGCCAACCGCTTCCTGGACCACATCGACCCCAAGGTCGTCATGTCGCTGCCGACCCACCTGCGGGTGCAGTGGCTGCTGGTCCGCAAGCACCAGCTCGACGAGCTGATCGCCCTGCTGGCCTCGCAGCGACGCAAGGAGCCCATCGAGGTCACCGGTCTGGTCCGCAAGTACGCCTCCTTCCCGGCCCTGGCCGACGCCGAGCTGGACGTCCCTCGCAAGGCCCTGCGCATCGACCCGGACCTGCGCATGCGCGCCCCGCTGAAGGACGTCAGCTGGTCCGAGGGCAAACTCGTGCTGATCGGGCACGCCTGGATCGACAAGATCGACCTCCCCTCGAAACGCTCGTCCGTCAAGGTCCTGCAACTGCGCAAGGACAAGTCCCGCCGGCGCATGGTGCTGCCTGCCCGGAACGTGGAGCGGCCCGAGGCGACCACCGACTCCGGCCAGGAGCGCTACAACTACGACTGGGCCGGCTGGGAAGTGACCATCGACCCGGCGAAGCTGCGCAAGGGCGGTGAGTGGCAGGAGGGCCTGTGGCACGTGGGCCTCGGCCTGTACGCCTCCGGCCTCGTGCGCCGTAGCGCCGTGCAGTCCAGCGGCGGTGCCGCCTGCAACTTCCCCCCGTACCGCTGGCTGGACTCCGACTTCCGGATGCTGCCTTCGGTCGAGCGCGGTGCGCTCAAGCTGCGCATCGAGAAGGTCCGCGCCCTGATCACCGGCTGGACCATGGAGGGCGACCGGCTGCGGGTGACCGGTGACATCCGGGTCCCGCTGCACGCCGGCGAGCGGGTGGCGCTGCGGGTGAAGAACCAGAAGGGCGCCGAGGTCCACGAGTACCCGGTCGACGTGACCGAGCAGGGCGGCACGCGCCGGTTCTCGGTCGACGTCCCGGTGGCCGACGTGGCGCTGGTCTTCAGCGAGGGTGTCGACGCCCTGACCCGGCCCGAGAAGCGCGTCTGGTCCACCGTGCTGGTGGCCACGGACCCCAAGGGCGGCGAGCGCCAGTTCAGCACGGTCCTCCAGGAGGGCCTGGCGGACGGGCGGTACGACCTGCCCGCCTCGCTGGGTGAACACGCCGAGCACGGTGAACTGGCCGTGATCGGCGGGCACAACGGGTACCTGAAGCTGGCCGGCCGCACCCGGCGGGCCGTGATCGACCGGGTCGCCCTGGAGGACGGCCGGATCGTCATCACCGCGCGCACCGACGCCCGGCTCACCGGTGCCCGGCTGCTGCTCAAGCCCCGGGCGCGGTTCGAGGAGCGCTTCGTGGAGCCGCGCTGGCTCGAGGACGGCCGCTTCGAGGTCGCCTTCGACCCCTCCACCCTCGGCGGCGACGGCAACGTGCCGCTGCGCGCGGGCCGCTGGAACCTCTTCCTGCGCCCGGCCGACGGTGAGGGTCCCGACGTGCCGTTCGTCACCGACCGCCTCGCCGCGGCGCAGTTCCCGCTCCGTGCCGAACTGGGCGGCCGCCGCTACTGGCTGGAGAACCGCTGGGCCGACTTCCCCCAGCTGAACTGCCGTTCGGAGCTGGACGACCTGGAGCGCGGCCCGTACCGCCAGCGGCAGCTGCGCGAGCAGGTGTACGCGCCCCTGCGGCAGCAGCCCCTGAAGGACCAGGTCTTCTACCTCAGCTACAACGGCAAGCAGTTCTCCGACAGCCCGAAGGCGATGTACGAGGAGCTGGTCGCCCGCGGCTCGCGGCTGAAGCACCTGTGGGCCGTGCGTGACGGTCAGGTCCTGCTGCCGGAGGGCGTGGAGCCCGTCCGCATGTGGGGCCGCGAGTGGTTCGAGGCGCTGGCCTCCAGCCGCTACATCGTCACCAACGGCCACCTGCCGTTCTGGATCGAGCGGCGCCCCGGCCAGGTCATCGTGCAGACCTGGCACGGCACGATGCTGAAGAAGATCGGCCACGACATCGACACGCTGCACTTCGACCGCCGCTACCAGGAGAAGCTGGCGCTGGAGGCGAAGCAGTGGAGCCTGGTGGTGTCCTCCAACCGGTTCAGCACGCCGATCCTGAAGCGCGCCTTCTCCTACGACGGGGAGATCCTGGAGGCGGGCTACCCGCGCAACGACTACCTGTACTCGCCGGAGAAGGACGCCATCGCGGAGCGGGTGAAGAAGCGGCTCGGCCTGCCGAAGGGCAAGAAGGTCGTGCTGTACGCGCCGACCTGGCGCGACGACCAGGCGCACAGCCAGGGCCAGTTCCGGTTCGACCTGCGGATCGACATCGAGGACGCGCAGCGGCGGCTCGGTGACGACCACGTCCTGCTCATCCGCCGGCACTCCAACGTGGTGGACCTGGTGCCGGGCGCCGGCAACGGCTTCGTGTGGGACGTGTCCGAGTACCCGGACATCGCCGAGCTGTACCTGGCGGCCGACATCATGATCACGGACTACTCGTCGGTCATGTTCGACTACGCCCACCTGAAGCGGCCGATGCTCTTCTTCACCTACGACCTGGAGCACTACCGGGACACCCTGCGCGGCTTCTACTTCGACTTCGAGCAGGACTCGCCCGGTCCGCTGGTGTTCACCTCGAAGGAGCTGGTCGACGCGCTCCTGGACATCGACGAGGTGTCCGCCGAGTACCAGGACCGCTTCGACCGCTTCCACCACCTGTTCTGCGACCTGGACGACGGCCACGCCTCCAAGCGGGTCGTGGACCGGATGCTGGAGCAGGCCAAGGAGCTCTGAGCGGGCACGGGACAAGGGGCGGGGCCCGGAGGTTCGACCTCCGGGCCCCGCCCTGTGCCGTCCGGGAGGACGGCGGCCGGTCAACGCCCCCGGCGCAGACGCCGTTTGAGTGCCTTCAGCACCCGGGCGGGGGTGTACCGGGCGAGCCGCCGGCTCCGTGCGGACGCCGGCCCGGCAGAGGGCGCGGGCGGCTGCTGCGGCTTCGGCTCCGGCCTGGGGACCAGCGTGGTGAGGGCGGTGAGCTCCTCGACGAGCCCCTGGGAGATCAGCAGGCAGCGCAGCCGGGAGAGCGGCGGCAGCTGGTCCACGAGCCTCTGCGGCATGAAGGCGCGCAGCAGCTCCCCCGCCAGTTTCACGTGCAGGGCGCGGACCTCCTCGGGCAGATCGGCGAAGCGTCCGTCGAAGCGGCCGAGGATCTCCAGGGTGAGCCACCGGTACAGCAGCTTCTCGCGCCGGGCGCCGGGCGGGACGTGCGTCGTCACGACGGTCAGCACGTCCCGCACGTTCGCGTAGAAGGGGGCGGGGTCCGGCACCTCGTGGGTCAGGTGCGGGAAGTCGTCGCGGCGGACCAGGTAGTAGCAGTCGTAGTCGGACACGACGGAGATCGACCGCGCGTGCAGGTAGGCGGGCACGACGAAGATCTGTTCCTCGGCCAGCCGCAGGCCCTCCGCGAACCGCAGTCCGTGCTCCTCGACCAGCGAGCGGCGGAACAGCTTGTGCGCGGTGAGGGACCAGACGCCCTTGGAGGTGAAGATGTCACCTCCGTCGACGTTCTCCCGGAACGGGGTGACCGGTGCCTTGCGCCCCACGCCCTTGATCTTCCCGAGGACCACGTCGGAGTCGTTGCGCTCGGCGGCGGCGACCAGGCGTTCCAGCGCCTCGGTGCCCAGGTAGTCGTCGGGGTCGGCGAAGAACAGGAACTCGCCCCGGGCCATCCGGACGGCCCGGTTGCGCGGGCCCCCCGGTGCGCCGGAGTTCTCCTGGTGCACCACCCGGACCCGGCCGGGGTGGCGTTCGGCCCAGGTGTCGAGCAGTTCGCCGCCGCCGTCGGTGGAGCCGTCGTCCACCGCGATGATCTCGATCTGCTCGAACCCGATCGACTGGCCGACGATGGACCGCAGGCACTGCGGCAGATGGTCGACGGCGTTGTAGACGGGAACGATCACGGACACGACAGGACGCTCGGCGGGCGCGGAGCCCATATGTCTTCCCCCCACGGGACACGACGTGCACGCGGCGGGGAGCGCTGGTCGAACGCTCCCCGTCCGCAACGGTCATGTCACCGTAGCGCCCGCCACACTTCGGCTCGGTGTCACCCGTACGGCGATCGGCGCGAAGTTGCGTAAAGGTGCTGTAACAGCCGAAGCGCCACTCCTCCGCGCCCGAAGCGGCCCGCCTAGAAGGGCTCGAAGTCGTCGAACTCCCGCTGGGAGTCGTCCCGTTCGGCCTGCCGGTCCCTGCGGCGCTGGGCCGCGGGCCGGGGAGCGTCGAAGCGGTGGTCCTCGCCACGGCGGCCGAGCATCTCCGCGCCGGCCATGGCCGTCGGCTCCCAGTCGAAGACGACCGCGTTCTCCTCCGGACCGATGGCGACGCCGTCACCCGCGCGGGCACCCGCCTTCATCAACTGCTCCTCCACACCGAGGCGGTTGAGCCGGTCGGCGAGATAGCCGACGGCCTCGTCGTTGTTGAAGTCGGTCTGCCGCACCCAGCGTTCGGGCTTCTCGCCGCGCACCCGGAACAGCGGCTCACCGCCGGCCTCCTCACGGGTGACGGTGAAGCCCGCGTCGTCCACGGCCTTGGGCCGGATGACGATCCGGGTCGCCTCCTCCTTCGGCTTGGCGGCACGCGCGCCCGCCACCAGCTCACCGAGGGCGAAGGTCAGCTCGCGCAGCCCGATGTGCGCCACCGCCGACACCTCGAAGACGCGGTAGCCGCGGGCCTCCAGGTCGGGGCGGACCATCTCGGCGAGGTCCTTGCCGTCCGGCACGTCCACCTTGTTCAGGACGACGATGCGGGGCCGGTCGCCCAGGCCTCCGTACTGCCGCAGCTCCTCCTCGATGACGTCGAGGTCGGAGGCGGGGTCACGGTCGGACTCCAGGGTCGCGGTGTCCAGCACGTGCACCAGCACGCTGCACCGCTCCACGTGCCGCAGGAACTCCAGGCCGAGGCCCCGGCCCTGGCTGGCGCCGGGGATGAGACCCGGCACGTCGGCGATGGTGTAGACGGTGGAACCGGCGGTCACCACGCCCAGGTTCGGGACCAGCGTGGTGAAGGGGTAGTCGGCGATCTTCGGCTTGGCCGCGCTCAGCACGGAGATCAGCGAGGACTTGCCGGCGCTTGGATAGCCGACGAGGGCCACGTCCGCGACGGTCTTCAGCTCCAGGACGACGTCCTGGACGTCACCGGGCTCGCCGAGCAGCGCGAAGCCGGGCGCCTTGCGTCGGGCGGAGGCCAGCGCCGCGTTGCCGAGGCCGCCCCGGCCGCCCTGCGCGGCGATGTACGAGGTGCCGTGGCCGACCAGGTCGGCGAGCACGTTGCCCGCCTTGTCCAGGACGACCGTGCCGTCCGGCACGGGCAGGACCAGGTCCTGGCCGTCCTTGCCGGAGCGGTTGCCGCCCTCGCCGGGCTTGCCGTTGGTGGCCTTGCGGTGCGGGGAGTGGTGGTAGTCGAGCAGCGTCGTGACCGACTGGTCGACCGTCAGGATGACGTCACCGCCCCGGCCGCCGTTGCCGCCGTCGGGGCCACCGAGCGGCTTGAACTTCTCACGGTGGACGGAGGCACAGCCGTGGCCCCCGTTACCCGCGGCGACGTGCAGTTCGACGCGGTCCACGAAGGTGGTCATGGTTCAGTGCCTCCAGAAGGAACGTCCGGGTATGTCTTGTGGGTAACACGCGAAAGGCGGACCCGCCTTCCCGACCGGGAAGTGAGGTCCGCCTCGCGAAAGCTTCCGATCAGCCGACTCAGGCGACCGGAACGATGTTCACGACCTTGCGGCCACGGTGGGTGCCGAACTGCACCGAACCGGCCTGCAGGGCGAACAGCGTGTCGTCGCCGCCACGGCCGACACCGGCGCCCGGGTGGAAGTGGGTGCCACGCTGGCGGACCAGGATCTCACCCGCGCTCACGACCTGACCGCCGAAGCGCTTCACGCCGAGCCGCTGGGCGTTGGAGTCGCGACCGTTCCGGGTGGACGATGCGCCCTTCTTGTGTGCCATTTCTCCTCAGTCCCTTACTTCGCAGCCGCGGGGATCTCAGTGACCTTGATCGCCGTGTACTGCTGGCGGTGGCCCTGACGACGGCGGTAGCCGGTCTTGTTCTTGTAGCGCAGAATGTCGATCTTCTGGCCCTTGTGGTGGTCCACGACCTCGGCCTGGACCTTGATGCCGGCCAGCACCCACGGGTCGCTGGTCACGGAGTCGCCGTCGACAACGAGCAGGGTCGAGAGCTCGACCGTGTCGCCAACCTTGGCAGTGGAAATCTTGTCAACCTCAACGATGTCGCCGACAGCAACCTTGTGCTGGCGACCACCGCTGCGCACGATGGCGTACACGCGGATCTCACTTTCGCTCGAAGAAACGGCACCCCCGCAGGCCAGTCACCCGGGAAGACCACGGACGACCTCTCCCGGCCAGCCGTGTGCCCGGGAGGAAGAGGTTTACGGGGATGTGGCGTGGTCAGTGGACACGCCGACGGTCAAGGTTACGGGCCCGGACCGTAGGGGTCAAACCGGGCCCCGGCTCAGCCGGCGACCTCGGCCACGTAACCGGCGTACGCCTTCCTGATGCCCTCCGCGGACAGCTCCAGGTGCTCCAGGACCGTGTAACGGCCGGGCCGGGTCTGCGGCGCGTACTCCACGGCGCGGACGAACTCGTCGTCGTCGAAGCCGATCTCCTCCGCCACCACGGGCAGCCCGTGCCGGCGCAGCGTGCCGGCCATCAGCAGGGCGCGCTCGGTGTCGCCCCGCAGGTGCATGGCGAAGGCGGCACCCAGCCCCACCTGCTCGCCGTGGCTCGCCGCCCGCTTGGGGTAGAGCAGGTCGAGCGCGTGACTGATCTCGTGGCAGGCGCCGGAGGACGGGCGGGTGTGCCCGGCGATCGACATGGCGATGCCCGACAGCACCAGCCCCTCGGACAGCACGGTCAGGAACTCGTCCTCGCCGCATCCGCCCGGGTGCCGCAGCACGGCCTCGCCCGCCTGGCGTGCCATGGCGGCGGCCAGGCCGTCGATCTTCTCGCCGTTGACGCGGTTGGCCAGCTCCCAGTCCGCGACCGCGGAGATGTTGGACAGGGCGTCACCGATGCCGGACCGCACGAACCGCATCGGCGCCTCACGGATCACGTCCAGGTCGATGAGGAGGGCGATGGGCGTGGGCACCCCGTAGGAGCCACGGCCGGCGTCGTTGTCCAGGATGGAGACGGGCGAGCAGATCCCGTCGTGGGAGAGGTTGGTGGCGACGGCGACCATGGGCAGGCCGACGCGCGCCGCGGAGTACTTCGCGCAGTCGATGACCTTGCCTCCGCCGAGGCCGACGACCGCGTCGTAGTGACCCGA
>NZ_JAINRC010000001.1 GCF_020400655.1 Streptomyces spinosus | reverse complement strand
GACCCTGTGGGAGAGTAGGACGCCGCCGAACAAATTTTGAAAAGGTCGGATCCTGAACTTCGGTTCGGGGTCCGGCCTTTTTCTGTTGTGCTTAACGTGTCGTTCACGTTGCGAGCCCAGCATCCCAGGCATGGGAACTGCAGCAATGCTCAGGGCCGCCGGCGTAGGAGTCGGTGACGAGGTCGTCGTACCGGCCTTCGGGAACGTCGAGGTCGCCGAGGCCGTGACCCTGGCGGGCGCGCTCCCGGTGTTCGCGGACATAGATCCCGTGACGTACTGCCTCGACCCCGACGCGGTCGAGGCGGCCGTAACCGCCCGTACCGCAGCGGTGGTTGTGGTGCACCGCTTCGGGCGCCGGGCCGACATCGGACGACTGCACGCGCTCGGGCAGCGGCACGGGCTGCTGATATTGGAGCAGGGCGAGTCCGAGGCGCCGTACGACGAGATAGCGCAGCGCAGAGAGCGGGCGGCTTACCTCGACGCCAAGTTGAAGGGCGTGCGGACGCCGGACGGTGGGGACGGGCACACCTACCAGCAGTACGTCGTGCGGGTGCCGGGGAACGGCCGGCCCGACCGGGACGCCTTCGCACGGGCCGTGCGGGCCAAGGGAGTCGAGTGCCGGGTGCCGGTGAAGACGCCCGTGCACCGGCTGCCGGAGTTCCGTCGCTGCGTGTCGTTGCCGCAGACCGAACTGGCCGCCGACGTGACGCTCGCGCTGCCCGTGGACGCCGCGCTCACCAAGCGGGAGATGCACCGCGTGGTGTCCGCCTGCAACTCCTTGGGCGGTCTGCTTCAGCCCGCCTTCTGACCGGGCAGCGTACGAATTTGGGAACTCGGGCCTGCTCGGGGTACAGTTTCTTCGTCGCCGCGAGGGAAACCTCGAAAATGACAGGCCCCTATAGCTCAGTCGGCAGAGCGTCTCCATGGTAAGGAGAAGGTCAACGGTTCGATTCCGTTTGGGGGCTCCGACAAAAAGGCCCCACCCTTCCGGGTGGGGCCTTTTTCGTGTTTCCTCACGCCTCCTTGTGGATTCCCGGCACCCGCATCGCCAGAATCGCCATGTCGTCGGACGGGGCGTCGGAGGCGAAACGCTCTACCGCGCGCATGATGCGCGCCGCGACCGCGCCCGCCGTCAGACCCGTGCACGTCGTGAGGACGTCGGCCAGGCCGTCGTCGCCCAGCATGCGCGTGCCCTCCCGGCGCTCGGTGACGCCGTCCGTGACGCAGAGCAGCACGTCGCCCGGGTCGAGGGTGACCGTCTCCTCGTACAGCTCCAGGTCCTCGATGACGCCCAGCAGCGGCTGGGGTTCGGCCGAGGCCGTCACCGTGCCGTCCTGGCGCAGGCGCAGCGGGAGCGGGTGGCCGGCGCAGACCACCTTCAGCTCGGCGCTGCCGTCCTCCTGCGGGCGCAACTCGCCGTAGAGGAGGGTCAGGAAGCGGCTGCGGTCGCCCTCGTCGAGGATCGCGGAGTTCAGGCGCTCCAGCACGGCCGGGCCGGACAGGCCCTCGCGCGCCAGCAGGCGCAGGGCGTGCCGGGCCAGGCCGGTCACCGCCGCCGCGTTGGGGCCCGTACCGCAGACGTCGCCGATGGCGAAGCCGTACGCGCCGTCGCCGATGGGGAAGAGGTCGTAGAAGTCACCGCCGACCTCGTTGCCCTCGCCGGCCGCGCGGTAGATCACCTCGACCTCGACGCCGTCGATCTGCGGCAGGCCCGGCGGGAGCAGGCTGCGCTGGAGGGACTGGCTGATGGCCGTGCGCTCGGAGTACAGACGGGCGTTGTCGAGGGCGAGGGCGGCCCGTCGGCTCAAGTCCTCGGCGAGTTCCAGGATCTCCTGGCGGAAGTGCTCGTCGGCGGGCTTGCCGAGGGTCAGCATGCCGATGACGCGGTTGCGGGCGACGAGCGGCAGGACGACCGTCTCGCCGCCGACCGCGGAGGCCGTCGCCAGCGTCGGGCCGATGCCGGAGGCGACCTGGTGCGTGAGGCCGCCGGCCAGGCCCAGGCTGCGCATGGAGGTGCGCAGGGCGGCCTTGTGGGCGATCTCGCCGGGGGCCGTCCACACACGGGCGCCGGGGGTCGGCACCGGGTCCGGCGGGGGGACCTTCGACAGCAGTGACTTGATGCCGTCGATGAGTTCCTCGTCCTCGTGCAGGACGTACGACAGGTACGGCTCGGAGGCCTGGTCGGCGATCGTGTAGACCGCGCACCAGGTGGCGAGCGTCGGGACGGTCATCTGGGCCATCAGGGCGAGGGTCTGGTCGCGGTCCAGGGTGCCGGCCAGCAGGTCGGAGGCCTCGACGAGGAAGCTCAGGGAGCCGCGGCGCAGCCGTTCCAGTTCGCCGAGGCGGGCCGACTCCACGGCCAGGGCGATGCGGTCGGCGGCGAACTGCAGCCGCAGCGCCTCCTCGTTGGTGTACCGGCCGGGTGCCTCCGCCGCGACGCCGAGGGAGCCGGTGAGGCGGCCCTCGACCTTGAGCGGGACGGTGACGACGGAGCGCATGCCGGTTCCGGCGAGCAGCGGTACGGCCCCGGGGACGGCGACGAGGTCGTCGTGGACGGCGGGCATGCGGGCGGACCCGTAGCGTCCGGGGCCCGCTTCGACGGGCACGCGCGCGAAGCGCTGGCGGGCGGAGGGCAGGCCGGTGGAGGCGCGGACCTCCAGTTCCGTCTCGTCGTCGGTGGCGAGCAGCAGGAACGCGGAGTCGCCGTCGAGCATGTCGCGGGCGCGTTCCACCGTGCGCTGGAGGAGGCCGTCGAGGTCGTCCGGGGCGGGGGAGCCGATGAACATCTCGAAGGGGTCGGTGCTCTGCCCGTCGGCGGACGGGGCGGGGTCGGCTGCCTGGACGCGGGAGGGGGTCTGCAGGACGGCGCGCTCGTGGTCGCGGACGAGGAGGCAGACGGTGGAGGGTTCGCCTCCGGTGTCGCGGACCCTGAGGTGGGAGGCGTAGACCTGGGCCACGCGGCCGTCGGCGCCGCGGATGCCGTAGGTGCCCTCCCAGCGGGAGAGCCGCAGGGCCTCGGCGATGCCGGTGCCGGTGCCGGGGGTGTGCGGCCAGGCGGCAAGGTCGGTGAGGGGTTTGCCGACGACGTCGGACGCCGGGTAGCCGAACAGTTCCTCGGCGTCCTCGTTCCAGGCGCTGATGCCGCCCTTGCGGTCGACCTGGAGGACGGCGACGCGGACGCGGCCGTCGGCCATCGGCAGGAGGTCGGCGGGCAGGGCCGGGCCGGCGGTGCGGGTGCCTACGGGGCGTTCGGGCAGGTCGAGCTGGAACCAGACGTTCTTGTGGGTGGGGGTGTAGTCCACGCCCCAGCGGGTGGCCAGGGCCGCGCAGAGCTGGAGGCCGCGGCCGCCCTCGCGGTCGGGGCTGCTCATGGCGACGGCGGAGCTCTGGAGGGGGACCTCGCGCTCCGGGTAGCGGTCGGAGACCTCGACGCGTACGCCGTCCTCGGTGCGCAGGCACAGCACCTCCGCGTGGGTGCCCGCGTGGACGACGGCGTTGGTCACCAGCTCGCTGGTGAGGACGACCGCGTCGTCGACGATGTCGGCGAACCCCCATCCCTGGAGGGTGTCGCGGACGAAGGACCGGGCGGTGGCGACCGATCGTCCGACGGGCTCGAAACTGGCAGCCGCGCGCGCGGTGATCACAGAACTCCTCGGCCGGTTGTCGACATGCAGGGCTGCGTGGCCGGCCGGCTCGCTCCGCTGCTGCGGCATCAGCTCGCCCGTCGGCTGTGGCTCCGGGGGCTGTGCCCCGGGGATCAGTCCGGTGGTCATGGTGTCCGGCCGCCCCTCCGATGCCCGCTCGTACTCGTGCCACCGCCCAGACCGGTCGGACCGGTGCGGCTGGACAGCCGCATGCAAGGTTACTTACCTTCGCGGTCCGTGCGGATGCCGGTCGCCGGTGTTTACGCCCCCAGGGTGTGCGGACGATGTGCGAAGCTGCCGAACTGTTATGGCCTGGTTCAGCCGGGGTGAAACACTGGGCAGGCTTCTGACGGAGGTCGGGTCGCGCTGCGTGTGTTCCGTGTACGGCGGGCAGCAGCCCTTGGTGAGGCCGGATCTCGTCTGGCAGGAAACGCAGCAGTGATCGGTTCGCGGGAGTGACCGGCAGGCCGACGACCGGCAGGCCGGGCCGAAGCGGCCGAGTACAGCAGTAACGGTCTACCCCTCCGGGAGGGACACAGTGGAGTCTGGCGCGGCGACGCGAGGCACGAGGACGCGCGCGAAAGGCGAATCGTCCCTGGGCAGGAGCGGCGGCACCACCACGGTGGACACGGCTGCCCTGAACCGGCTGCTGGCGGCTCTCGTGTCGATGCGCGACGGGAACTTCCGCAAGCGGCTCACGGTCTCCGGGGACGGCGTGATGTCGGAGATCGCGGCCGTCTTCAACGAGGTGGCCGACCGGAACCTGCACCTGACCGGTGAGCTGTCGCGGGTGCGGCGCATGGTCGGGCGTGAGGGAAAACTCACGGAGCGGCTGGAGACGGGGGCCTGCGAGGGCTCCTGGGCGACGGCCATCGACAACTCCAACGCGCTGGTGGACGACCTCGTCCGGCCGGTCTCGGAGGTCGGCCGGGTGCTCACGGCGGTCGCCGAGGGCGATCTGTCGCCGCGGATGGAGCTGCGGACGCAGGGGCCGGACGGCGGTACGGGGCATCCGCTGCGGGGAGAGTTCCTGAAGGTCGGCCGTACCGTCAACAACCTGGTCGACCAGTTGTCGACGTTCACGGACGAGGTCACGCGCGTGGCCAGCGAGGTCGGCACCGAGGGCAAGCTCGGCGGCCAGGCCCGGGTGCGCGGTATGTCCGGTTCGTGGAAGGACCTGACCGAGTCCGTCAACACCATGGCGGACCGGCTGACCGCCCAGGTGCGGGACATCGCCCTGGTGACCACGGCGGTGGCCAAGGGTGACCTGTCCCGGAAGGTCACCGTCCATGTCGCCGGCGAGATGCTGGAGCTGAAGAACACCGTCAACACGATGGTGGACCAGCTCTCGGCGTTCTCCTCCGAGGTGACGCGGGTGGCCCGGGAGGTGGGCACGGAGGGCATCCTGGGCGGCCGGGCGCAGGTGCCCGAGGTGGCCGGGGTGTGGAAGGAGCTGACGGACTCCGTCAACACCATGGCGGGCAACCTGACCGCGCAGGTGCGCGGGATCTCCCAGGTGACGACCGCGGTGGCCAACGGTGATCTGTCGCAGAAGGTGACGGTTCCGGCGCGCGGCGAGGTGGCGCAGCTCGCCGAGACGATCAACCAGATGACCGAGACGCTGAGGATCTTCGCGGACGAGGTCACCCGGGTGGCGAACGAGGTCGGCGCGGAGGGGCGGCTCGGCGGGCAGGCGAACGTGCCGGGCGCGGCGGGTACGTGGAAGGACCTGACGGACTCCGTCAACACGGTGTTCCGGAACCTGACCACGCAGGTGCGGGACATCGCGGCGGTGACGACCGCGGTGGCCAGCGGTGACCTGTCGCAGAAGGTCACCGTCGACGTGGCGGGCGAGATGCTGGAGCTGAAGAACACCGTCAACGGCATGGTGGACCAGCTGTCGGCGTTCGGTGCCGAGGTGACGCGGGTCGCGCGGGAGATCGGTGTCGAGGGTGAGCTGGGCGGCCAGGCGCAGGTGCCGGGGGCTGCCGGTACCTGGAAGGACCTGACGGACTCCGTCAACACCGCCTTCCGCAACCTCACCGGGCAGGTGCGCAACATCGCCCAGGTGACCACGGCGGTTGCCAACGGCGACCTGTCGCAGAAGGTCACCGTGGACGTCTCCGGTGAGATGCTCCAGCTGAAGAACACCGTGAACACGATGGTGGACCAGCTGTCGAGCTTCGCCGACCAGGTCACGCGGATGGCCCGGGACGTGGGTACGGAGGGCCGGCTGGGCGGTCAGGCCCGGGTGGACGGCGTCTCGGGTACCTGGAAGGAGCTGACGGACTCCGTCAACTTCATGGCCGGGAACCTGACGTCCCAGGTGCGGCAGATCGCCCAGGTGACGACGGCCGTGGCGCGCGGTGACCTGTCGCAGAAGATCGATGTCGACGCACGCGGCGAGATCCTCGAGCTGAAGAACACGATCAACACGATGGTCGACCAGCTGTCCGCCTTCGCCGACCAGGTGACCCGGGTGGCGCGGGACGTGGGGACGGAGGGCCGCCTGGGCGGGCAGGCGCAGGTGCCCGGTGTGGCCGGTGTGTGGCGGGACCTGACCGACTCCGTGAACGGCATGGCCGGCAACCTCACGGCCCAGGTGCGCAACATCGCGCAGGTCGCCACCGCCGTGGCGCGCGGTGACCTGTCCCAGAAGATCACCGTGGACGCGCGCGGGGAGATCCTGGAGCTGAAGAACACCCTGAACACGATGGTCGACCAGCTGTCGTCGTTCGCCCAGGAGGTCACGCGCGTGGCCCGGGAGGTGGGTACGGAGGGCATGCTCGGCGGCCAGGCCGAGGTGCAGGGTGTCTCCGGCACCTGGAAGGACCTCACGCAGTCCGTGAACTTCATGGCGAACAACCTGACGATCCAGGTGCGCAACATCGCCGAGGTGACGACGGCGGTCGCGAAGGGCGACCTGTCGAAGAAGATCACGGTGGACGCGAAGGGCGAGATCCTCGAGCTGGTCACGACGGTCAACACGATGGTCGACCAGCTCTCCAGCTTCGCCGAGCAGGTGACCCGGGTGGCCCGTGAGGTGGGCACCGAGGGCATCCTGGGCGGCCAGGCGCACGTACCGGGCGTCACGGGCATCTGGAAGGACCTGAGCAACAACGTCAACCTGATGGCCAACAACCTGACCATGCAGGTGCGGAACATCTCCCAGGTGGCCGCGGCCGTCGCCAACGGTGACCTGACGCGGCAGGTGACGATCGAGGCGCGCGGTGAGGTCGCGCAGCTCGCCGACACCATCAACACCATGGTGAAGACGCTGAGTTCGTTCGCCGACCAGGTCACCAAGGTGGCCCGTGAGGTGGGCACGGACGGCATCCTGGGCGGCCAGGCGCACGTGCCGGGCGTGGCCGGCACCTGGAAGGACCTCACCGAGTCGGTGAACCAGATGGCGTCCAACCTGACCGGTCAGGTGCGCAACATCGCCATGGTCACCACGGCCATCGCCAAGGGCGACCTGACGAAGAAGATCGACATCGACGCGCGCGGTGAGATCCTCGAGCTGAAGACGACGATCAACACGATGGTCGACCAGCTCTCCAGCTTCGCCGAAGAGGTCACGCGCGTGGCCCGCGAGGTGGGTACGGAGGGCCAGCTCGGCGGTCAGGCACGCGTGCGGGACGTCGACGGCACGTGGCGGGACCTCACCGAGTCGGTGAACGAGATGGCCGGGAACCTGACCCGGCAGGTGCGCGCCATCGCGCGCGTGGCGACCGCGGTGACCCGCGGCGACCTGAACCTGAAGATCGACGTGGACGCGTCCGGCGAGATCCAGGAGCTCCAGGACTACATCAACAAGATGATCGCCAACCTGCGCGACACCACGATCGCCAACAAGGAGCAGGACTGGCTCAAGGGCAACCTGGCCCGGATCTCGGCCCTCATGCAGGGCCGCCGGGACCTGGAGGACGTGGCCTCGCTGATCATGAGCGAGCTGACGCCGGTGGTGTCCGCGCAGCACGGCGCGTTCTTCGTGGCGATGCCGCTCATGGAGGGCAAGGGCGTCGGCAACGGCGGGGACGACTACGAGCTGCGGATGCTCGGCTCGTACGGCTACTCGATGGGCTCCATGCCGACGTCGTTCCGGCCCGGTGAGGCGCTGGTCGGCACCGCCGCGCAGGAGAAGCGCACGATCCTGGTGTCGGACGCGCCGAGCGGCTACCTGAAGATCTCCTCGGGGCTCGGCGAGGCGCCGCCCGCGCAGGTCATCGTGTTGCCGGTGCTGTTCGAGGGCAAGGTGCTCGGCGTGATCGAGCTGGCGTCCTTCACACCGTTCACGCAGATCCAGAAGGACTTCCTCAACCAGATCGCCGAGATGATCGCGACCAGCGTCAACACGATCTCGGTCAACACCAAGACCGAACAGCTGCTCAAGCAGTCGCAGGAGCTGACCGAGCAGCTGCGGGAGCGGTCGGCCGAGCTGGAGAACCGGCAGAAGGCGCTCCAGGCGTCCAACGCCGAACTGGAGGAGAAGGCCGAGCTGCTGGCCCGTCAGAACCGGGACATCGAGGTGAAGAACACCGAGATCGAGGAGGCCCGGCAGGTCCTGGAGGAGCGTGCCGAGCAACTCGCGGTGTCGATGCGCTACAAGAGCGAGTTCCTCGCCAACATGTCCCACGAGCTGCGCACCCCGCTCAACTCGCTGCTGATCCTGGCGAAGCTGCTCGCCGACAACGCCGAGGGCAACCTCTCGCCCAAGCAGGTCGAGTTCGCCGAGACCATCCACGGCGCCGGCTCCGATCTGCTCCAGCTGATCAACGACATCCTCGACCTGTCGAAGGTCGAGGCGGGCAAGATGGACGTCTCGCCGACGCGGATCGCGCTCGTCCAGCTGGTGGACTACGTGGAGGCCACCTTCCGGCCGCTGACCGCGGAGAAGGGCCTGGACCTGTCCGTGCGGGTCTCCCCGGAGCTTCCGGCCACCTTGCACACCGACGAGCAGCGGCTGCTGCAGGTGCTGCGCAACCTGCTGTCCAACGCGGTGAAGTTCACCGACTCGGGGTCGGTGGAGCTGGTGATCCGGCCCGCCGGCGCGAACGTGCCGCAGTCCATCCGGGAGCAGCTGCTGGAGGCCGGTTCGCTGCGCGATCCGGGCGGCGAGCTGATCGCGTTCTCGGTGACCGACACCGGTATCGGCATCGCGGCCAGCAAGATGCGGGTGATCTTCGAGGCGTTCAAGCAGGCGGACGGCACCACCAGCCGCAAGTACGGCGGCACCGGCCTCGGCCTGTCGATCTCGCGGGAGATCGCGCAGCTGCTCGGCGGCGAGATCCACGCGCAGAGCGAACCGGGCCGCGGCTCGACGTTCACGCTCTACCTGCCGCTGCACCCGAGCGAACTGCCGCCGCAGGGCTACCAGCAGTCCGTGCCCGCGCTGGAGGCGGGCGATCTGGTGGCCTCCGAGGCGCACCTGTCCTCGGAGCTGTCCGCGGTGGAGATCGAGACGCCGGCCGAGGTGAAGTCGTACCAGGAGACGCAGAACGGCGCCGCCGCCCTGTTCAGGCGCCGGCGGCGGAGCCTGCCGGAGGGCGGGCAGCGGTCCGAGCAGTGGACGGCGGTTCCGGAGCAGGAGCGCGCTCCGCAGCAGGGCCGCGCGGTGCGGTTCGGCGGCGAGAAGGTGCTGATCGTCGACGACGACATCCGCAACGTGTTCGCGCTGACCAGCGTCCTGGAGCAGCACGGCCTGTCGGTGCTGTACGCGGAGAACGGCCGTGAGGGCATCGAGGTGCTGGAGCAGCACGACGACGTGGCGGTCGTCCTGATGGACATCATGATGCCGGAGATGGACGGGTACGCGACGACCACGGCGATCCGCAGGATGCCGCAGTTCGCGGGGCTGCCGATCATCGCGCTGACCGCGAAGGCGATGAAGGGCGACCGGGAGAAGGCGATCGAGTCGGGCGCGTCCGACTATGTCACCAAGCCGGTCGATCCCGATCACCTGCTGTCCGTGATGCGTCAGTGGATGACCGCGGAGTGACCGCGGGGTGACCATGGTGAACGGATCGGACGGGTGTGCGGTGAACGCCGGGGGAAGCTCCGGCGGAGGCGGTGCGGTGCTGCATGATGAAGAGCGGGTACGCGGCGGAGTCCAGGATTCCGGGAACCATCCGGGGTCGCGCCGCGTTTCCGCTGTGTGCACAGTGACATCGCGGTGACAGGGTGTGTCGACAGGCGGGGTGCGGCTACGATGACCGGCACAAGGACGGGCGGCGAAAGGGAGTCGTCCCCTGGGGCGGCGCCCGGTGTACCGCCGGGGCGAGGAGGGCGGGCCATGGTGCAGAAGGCCAAGATCCTCCTGGTCGATGACCGGCCGGAGAATCTGCTGGCGCTGGAGGCCATCCTCTCTGCGCTCGATCAGACGCTGGTGCGGGCATCGAGCGGGGAGGAAGCGCTCAAAGCACTGCTCACGGACGACTTCGCGGTCATTCTGCTGGACGTCCAGATGCCGGGCATGGACGGGTTCGAGACCGCCGCGCACATCAAGCGGCGCGAGCGGACCCGGGACATCCCGATCATCTTCCTCACGGCGATCAACCACGGCCCGCACCACACCTTCCGGGGCTACGCGGCGGGCGCGGTGGACTACATCAGCAAGCCGTTCGACCCGTGGGTGCTGCGCGCGAAGGTCTCGGTCTTCGTCGAGCTGTACATGAAGAACTGTCAGCTGCGCGAGCAGGCGGCGCTGCTGCGGCTCCAGTTGGAGGGCGGTGGCAAGGGCGGAGCCGCCGGCAAGGAGCCGGCCGGGCTCCTCGCCGAGCTGTCCGCGCGGCTCGCGGCCGTGGAGGAGCAGGCGGAGGCGCTGTCCAAGCAACTGGACGACGACTCCGCGGACGCGGCCGCGGTGGCCACGGCGGCCCATCTGGAGCGCAAGCTCACCGGGTTGCGCCGTGCGCTCGACGCCCTGGAGCCGGGCGCGGGCGGCGCCGGCGCCTCGGTGCCCTCGCAGAACTGACGGCCAGGCGGGACCGGCGCACGGGCGGAACCGGCGTACACCGGGGCCGGGATGCCGGATGAGTGTGCGTCAGTTCCAGGCCCCGGCAGGCACGACACGAACGGGTGAAGCTGTGGGCACACGTGTCCGCTGTCGTCTCCCCCGGTAACCTCACACCATGGCCTCACGTCCCTCCGCAGCCAAGAAGCAGCCCGCCAAGAAGGCGGCGGCTCCCGCGAAGGCTCCGGCGAAGAAGGCCGCCCCGAGGAAACCCCCGGCCAAGAAGGCTCCCGCCAGGAAGGTCCCGGCGAGGAAGGCCGCGCCCGCCAGGCCGGCGCCCGGCCCGACCGGGGGCGTGTACCGGATCGTGCGCGCCCTCTGGCTCGGCCTGGCGCACGCCGTCGGCGCCGTCTTCCGCGGCATAGGGCAGGGCGCGAAGAACCTCGACCCGGCCCACCGCAAGGACGGCATCGCGCTGCTGCTGCTCGGCATCGCCCTGATCGTCGCCGCCGGCACCTGGGCGGACCTGCGCGGCCCCGTCGGCGATCTGGTCGAGATCCTGGTCACGGGTGCCTTCGGCCGGCTCGACCTGCTGGTGCCGATACTGCTCGCGGTGATCGCCGTACGGTTCATCCGGCACCCGGAACAGCCGGAGGCCAACGGGCGGATCGTGATCGGCCTGTCCGCCCTCGTCGTCGGCGTGCTCGGCCAGGTCCACATCGCCTGCGGCTCGCCCGCGCGCAGCGACGGCATGCAGGGCATAAGGGACGCCGGCGGCCTCATCGGCTGGGCGGCGGCCACCCCGCTGACGTACACCATGACCGAGGTGCTCGCCGTACCGCTGCTGGTGCTGCTGACCGTCTTCGGGCTGCTCGTGGTGACCGCCACCCCGGTCAACGCCATCCCGCAGCGGCTGCGGACGCTCGGGGTGCACCTGGGCGTGCTGCGCGACCCGGAGGAGGACCGGTACGGGGAGGAGTACTACGACGACGAGTGGCGCGAGGCGACGCCCGCGCGCCCCCGCCGACGTTCCGCCGCCCCCCGCGCGTACGACCCCGAGGGCGCCGAGGAAGAGGCCCTCTCGCAGCGCCGCGGGCGTCCCAGGCGTTCCGCGGTGCCACAGCCGGACCCGCAGCGCAGGATGGACGCCGTGGACGTCGCTGCGGCGGCCGCCGCCGCGCTCGACGGCGCCGTCCAGCACGGCATGCCGCCGTCCCCGCTCGTCGCCGACCTCACCCAGGGAGTGAGCGCGGGCGAGCGCGAGGACACCACCCCGGTGCCCGCGCCGGCGCCCGCCGAGGAACCGGCTCCTGCCGAGGAACCGGCTCCCGCTCCCGCACCGAGGCCGGTCCCGGCGGCCCGCCCCGAGCAGCACCGGCCGGCGACCGGCTCCGTCCCGGACCTGACCAAGAAGGCGCCCGAGGAACCCCGCGAACTGCCTGCGCGCGCGGAACAGCTCCAGCTGTCCGGCGACATCACCTACGCGCTGCCCTCCCTGGACCTGCTCCAGCGCGGCGGCCCCGGCAAGGCGCGCAGCGCGGCCAACGACGCCGTCGTCGCCTCGCTCACCCAGGTCTTCACCGAGTTCAAGGTCGACGCGCGCGTCACCGGCTTCACCCGCGGCCCGACGGTCACCCGCTACGAGATCGAACTCGGCCCCGCCGTGAAGGTGGAGCGGATCACCGCGCTGACCAAGAACATCGCGTACGCGGTGGCCAGTCCGGACGTGCGGATCATCAGCCCGATCCCCGGAAAGTCCGCGGTCGGCATCGAGATCCCGAACACCGACCGGGAGATGGTCAACCTCGGTGACGTGCTGCGCCTCGCGGAGTCGGCGGAGGACGACGACCCGATGCTGGTCGCCTTCGGCAAGGACGTCGAGGGCGGGTACGTCATGCACTCGCTGGCGAAGATGCCGCACATGCTGGTCGCCGGCGCCACCGGCTCCGGCAAGTCGTCCTGCATCAACTGCCTGATCACCTCGGTCATGATGCGGGCGACCCCGGAGGACGTCCGGATGATCCTGGTCGACCCCAAGCGCGTGGAGCTGACCGCCTACGAGGGCATCCCGCACCTGATCACGCCGATCATCACCAACCCCAAGCGGGCCGCCGAGGCGCTGCAGTGGGTGGTACGCGAGATGGACCTCCGGTACGACGACCTGGCCGCCTACGGGTACCGGCACATCGACGACTTCAACCGCGCGGTGCGCGAGGGCAGGGCCAAGCCGCCCGAGGGCAGCGAGCGCGAGCTGCAGCCGTACCCGTACCTGCTGGTGATCGTGGACGAGCTGGCCGACCTCATGATGGTCGCGCCGCGGGACGTGGAGGACGCGATCGTGCGCATCACGCAGCTCGCGCGCGCGGCCGGCATCCACCTCGTGCTCGCCACCCAGCGCCCCTCGGTCGACGTGGTCACCGGCCTGATCAAGGCCAACGTGCCCTCCCGGCTCGCCTTCGCCACCTCCTCGCTGGCCGACTCCCGGGTCATCCTCGACCAGCCCGGCGCCGAGAAGCTGATCGGCAAGGGCGACGGCCTGTTCCTGCCGATGGGCGCGAACAAGCCCACGCGCATGCAGGGCGCCTTCGTGACCGAGGAGGAGGTCGCGGCCGTCGTCCGGCACTGCAAGGAGCAGATGGCGCCCGTCTTCCGGGACGACGTCACCGTGGGCGGCAAGCAGAAGAAGGAGATCGACGAGGACATCGGCGACGACCTCGACCTGCTGTGCCAGGCGGCCGAACTGGTCGTCTCCACCCAGTTCGGCTCGACGTCCATGCTCCAGCGCAAACTGCGCGTCGGCTTCGCCAAGGCCGGACGGCTCATGGACCTGATGGAGTCCCGCAACATCGTGGGGCCGAGCGAGGGCTCCAAGGCACGTGACGTCCTGGTGAAACCCGACGAGCTGGACGGCGTGCTCGCCGTGCTCCGCGGGGAGTCGGAGGGGTGAGGCGCGACGGGCCGTTCGGCGGACACGGGAGCACGCCGGGTGGCTCGATCGCCGTGACCCACCCGTTAGCGAACGGCGGGCAACCGTTTCCCTTTGTCGTACGTCCAGTTGAGCGAAAGGACAGGTAGTCGCCCCATCATGGGGTACCAGCCTGTCAAACCATCGGATTGTCCGGCCATCCCGATGGCGCACAAATGTCCTACCGTCCGGCTGTCCCACCCTTTCGTACCCCCCTAGACTGAGCTTCCAGCACAGGTGGCTACACGCTCGAAAGGCGCCCCCGTGTCCATCGGCAACTCCCCTGAAGACGAGCGTCCGTTCCGAGACGAGTCCCAGGAAGCCCGACCCTCCGTGGGCCGCGCGCTGCAGCAGGCGCGGATCGAGGCCAGGCTCACCGTGGACGACGTCAGCAGTGCCACTCGTGTCCGAATCGCCATCGTGCGCGCCATCGAGGCGGACGACTTCGCCCCCTGTGGCGGCGACGTGTACGCCCGTGGCCACATCCGCACCCTGGCCAGGGCCGTCCACCTCGACCCCGAGCCGCTGATCGCCCAGTACGACGCCGAGCACGGCGGCCGGCCCGCGCCCACCCCCGCCGCACCCCTGTTCGAGGCGGAGCGGATCCGGCCCGAGCGGCGCGGCCCGAACTGGACCGCCGCGATGGTCGCCGCGATCGTCGTCGTGATCGGGTTCGTCGGGTTCACCGCGTTCAAGGGCGGCGGATCCTCCGGTGACGCGAAGGCGCAGGCCGCCGAGGGCGCGACGCCCACGCCTCGCGAGTCCGCCGCACCCACGCCGAAGAAGGCGACGCCGGCCGCACCGACCGGCGAGCCCTCCGACAGCGCCATCGCCGCCGCCCCGCAGGACAAGGTCACCGTCCAGGTCAGCGCGCCCAACGGACGCAGCTGGATCTCGGCCAAGGACCACAACGGCCGGATGCTCTACGACGGGCTGCTGAAGAAGGGCGAGTCCAAGACCTTCCAGGACAGCACCAAGATCAATCTGATCCTCGGCGACGCCGGCGCGATCGAGCTGTACGTCAACGGCAAGAAGATCGAGGACACCTTCCGGCAGGGCGCGGTGGAGCGCCTCACCTACACGAAGGGCGACCCGGTCGCGGGCTGACGAACGGCCCGCGGGACGGATGTGTGACGGAGTCGGCCACAATCGGCCAACCCCGTCGACGTGGGCCGTCAGTGAGACAAAGTAGTCTTGAGCCCATGCCTGAACGCCGTACCGTCGCACTCGTCACTCTCGGCTGCGCTCGTAACGAGGTGGATTCCGAGGAGCTCGCAGGCCGTTTGGAGGCGGACGGCTGGCAGCTCGTCGAGGACGCCGCGGACGCCGACGTCGCCGTGGTCAACACCTGTGGCTTCGTGGAAGCCGCCAAGAAGGACTCCGTCGACGCGCTGCTCGAGGCCAACGACCTCAAGGGCCACGGCAGAACCCAGGCCGTCGTGGCGGTGGGCTGCATGGCCGAGCGGTACGGCAAGGAACTGGCCGAGGCGCTGCCCGAGGCCGACGGCGTCCTCGGCTTCGACGACTACACGAACATCTCGGACCGCCTGCAGACCATCCTCTCCGGCGGCATCCACGCCGCCCACACCCCCCGTGACCGGCGCAAGCTGCTGCCGATCAGCCCCGCCGAGCGCCAGGAGTCGGCAGCGTCCGTCGCGCTGCCCGGACACGGCCCGGCCGACCTCCCGGAGGGCGTCGCGCCCGCCTCGGGCCCCCGTGCGCCGCTGCGCCGCCGTCTCGACGGCTCCCCGGTCGCCTCGGTCAAGCTCGCCTCGGGCTGCGACCGGCGCTGCTCCTTCTGCGCCATCCCCTCCTTCCGCGGCTCCTTCATCTCCCGCCGCCCCAGCGACGTCCTGAACGAGACCCGCTGGCTGGCCGAGCAGGGCGTGAAGGAGATCATGCTGGTCTCCGAGAACAACACCTCCTACGGCAAGGACCTCGGCGACATCCGCCTGCTGGAGTCCCTGCTGCCGGAGCTGGCGGAGGTCGACGGCATCGAGCGGGTCCGGGTGAGCTACCTCCAGCCGGCCGAGATGCGCCCGGGACTCGTCGACGTCCTGACCTCCACCCCCAAGGTCGCCCCGTACTTCGACCTGTCCTTCCAGCACTCCGCGCCCGGTGTGCTGCGCGCCATGCGCCGCTTCGGCGACACCGACCGCTTCCTGGAACTGCTCGACACCATCCGGAGCAAGGCACCCCAGGCCGGTGTGCGCTCCAACTTCATCGTCGGCTTCCCCGGCGAGTCCGAGTCCGACCTCGCCGAACTGGAGCGGTTCCTGAACGGCGCCCGGCTGGACGCCATCGGTGTCTTCGGCTACTCGGACGAGGAGGGCACGGAAGCGGCGACGTACGAGAACAAGCTGGACGAGGACGTCGTCGCCGAGCGCCTGGCCCACATCTCCCGGCTCGCCGAGGAACTCGTCTCGCAGCGTGCCGAGGAACGCGTCGGCGAGACCGTCCAGGTCCTGGTGGAGTCCGTGGACGAGGAGGAGGGCGTCTACGGCCGCGGCGCGCACCAGGCGCCGGAGACCGACGGCCAGGTGCTCCTCACGAGCGGCGCGGGCCTGAGCGTCGGACGTATGGTCGAGGCGAAGGTGGTGGGCACCGAGGGTGTCGACCTGGTGGCCGAGCCGCTGGCCGGCTCGCTCGCGTGTAGTGAGGAGGCGGGCAGATGACCGGAGTCCCGGCATCCGCCGCGGGCGGCTCCTCCGGCGCGCAGGGCTCTGCCGCCGCTGCCGACGGCGGAAACCCGTCCGAGGTCTCCGGTTCTGTTTCGGGTCCGGCCACGGCTCCCGAGAGCGGCAGGTCCCCGCGCGGCGCGAAGATCGCGGCCGCGGCCGTCAACCAGGCGAGCGTCTGGAACGTCGCCAATCTGCTGACGATGCTCCGCCTCGTCCTGGTGCCGGGCTTCGTGGCACTGATGCTGGCCGACGGCGGCTACGACCCGGCCTGGCGCTCCCTGGCCTGGGCGGCCTTCGCCATCGCCATGATCACCGACCTGTTCGACGGGCACCTGGCGCGCACCTACAACCTGGTCACCGACTTCGGGAAGATCGCCGACCCCATCGCCGACAAGGCGATCATGGGTGCGGCGCTCATCTGTCTGTCCGCCCTCGGCGATCTGCCGTGGTGGGTGACGGCCGTGATCCTCGGCCGGGAACTCGGCATCACCCTGCTGCGTTTCCTGGTCATTCGCTACGGTGTGATCCCCGCCAGCAGGGGCGGCAAGCTGAAGACGCTCACCCAGGGCGTGGCCGTCGGGATGTACGTCCTGGCCCTCACCGGGTGGCTCGCCAGCCTGCGCTTCTGGGTGATGGCCGCGGCGGTCGTCCTCACCGTCGTCACGGGCCTCGACTACGTAAGACAAGCCATTGTGCTGCGCCGGCGGGGAATCGCCGAGCGCGCGGCAGCGTTGGAGGAGGAGGAAGCGTGAGTTCCCCGGCCACCGAACTGGTGCGACTACTGACCGTGAGGGGCGAGACCCTCGCCGTCGCGGAGTCGCTGACCGGTGGCCTGGTAGCCGCGGAGATCACCGGGGTACCCGGCGCGTCCCGGGTGTTCCGGGGCTCGATCACCGCGTACGCCACCGAACTGAAGCATGAGCTGCTGGGTGTCGACGCCACCCTGCTGGCCGAGTGCGGAGCGGTGGATCCGCAGGTCGCGGGCCAGATGGCGGTCGGAGTCCGCAAGGCACTGGGCGCCGACTGGGGCATCGCGACCACCGGGGTCGCCGGCCCCGATCCGCAGGACGGCAAGCCCGTCGGGACGGTCTTCGTGGCCGTCGACGGCCCTCTCGGCGGCCGGTCCGGTTCTGCCGGTGGCGGAAAAGTCGAGGGCCTGAGGTTGAACGGCAGCCGTGCGGAAATTCGTATGGAGAGTGTACGGAGCGTACTCGCAGTGCTCCTGGAGCAGCTGGCGGGCGAACAGACTGGGAATGAGCGGGCACAGGATACGGAACGGAACGGGGGGTTTTGATGTTTGCAGCCCTGAGTGAACACGACATCGCTCCCCGCACGGCCGCGGCGCAAGGCGGTACGGTGGGGCGAGAAGGATGCGGCTACGCGGTCCGAGGAGGGAGCCACCGATGATTCTGCTCCGTCGCCTGCTGGGTGACGTGCTGCGTCGGCAGCGCCAACGCCAGGGCCGTACTCTGCGCGAAGTCTCCTCGTCCGCCCGAGTCTCACTCGGCTATCTCTCCGAGGTGGAGCGGGGGCAGAAGGAGGCTTCCTCCGAACTGCTCGCCGCCATCTGCGACGCGCTGGACGTACGGATGTCGGAACTGATGCGAGAGGTGAGCGACGAACTGGCGCTCGCCGAACTGGCCCAGTCCGCCCGGGCCACCGAGCCCGTGCCCACACCGGTCCGGCCGATGCTGGGTTCCGTCTCGGTGACCGGCGTGCCACCGGAACGGGTGACCATCAAGGCGCCCGCGGAAGCGGTGGACGTCGTCGCCGCGTGAGGTTCGTGCGCGCGGTCTGACGGTCCGGGACGAGTGACGATCCACCACCGTCCTATACGGCTTGAGCCCCGGCCGGCTGCTCCAGGGAGACCTGGGGAGCCGGCCGGGGCTTTTCGCGCTCTTCGCCCGGTGTGCGCCCGTTTGCCGGTGCTGTGGGGTGCGGTCATCGTGGGAGGGACGTGACGGCGCCTGAACACCGGAGGAAGCGGATGTACGTCGTGAAGAGCCCGTTGGCCGAAGGGGACCTGAAGACCGTGTCCGGGGCGCTCCAGGGCGCCCTCGTCGATCTGGTGGACCTCTCCCTGGTCGCCAAGCAGATCCACTGGAACGTCGTCGGCCCCCGCTTCCGCTCCGTCCACCTCCAGCTGGACGAGGTGGTCGACTCCGCCCGCACCCACATGGACTCGGTGGCCGAGCGGGCCTCGGCGCTGGGCGTACCGCCCGACGGCCGCGCCGGCACGGTGGCCGCCGGGAGCGGCATCAAGACCACCCCGGCCGGGTGGATCAAGGACACGGACGCGGTCGGGGCGATGGTGGACGCCCTGGGCTCGGTGATCATCCGGATGCGGGAGCGGGTGGAGGCGACCGGGGAGCCCGACCCGGTCTCCCAGGACATGTTCATAGGCATCACCGCGGACCTGGAGAAACACCACTGGATGTTCCAGGCGGAGAACGCGTAAGCGGTGTGGCCGGGGCCGGAACCCCGTTCGGGAGAACCGCTGTGAGCGCCGGGCGGGCTGGACGCCTCCCGGCGCTGCACCGGTGAGCCCTCGGTGCGCCCTCGGTGCGCCTCCCGCGCGGTCGCGGCGGCGGTCTAGCGTCCGGCTGGAGGTGGTGGCGGGCATGGCGGGACGGACAGTGCGCTGGGGACTGGCGCTCGCCCTGGGGGCGGTGTGGTGGTGGGCCGTGCTGCGGCTCGCCCTGGGAGAGGGCTCGGGCGTGCTCGAAGGGGCCGTCGCCGCCGGCGGCTGGGGACTGAGCCTGCTGCCCGTGCACTGTGTGCCCAAGGGCCGGGCGACCGGCGCCGCCCACTCGGGACCCCGGGTGGCCGCCTGGCGGGGGGAGGGCGTCACCAAGGCAGTGCGGCGCCCCCGTTCGGGCGAATCATCCGGCCCCTCGTGAACGCCGACGTGTCCGACGCCCGGTACGGCACCGCGTACGCGACGTCATCCGGTTGTGAGGCGCAGTGGACCGCGGCGCCGGCCACCGGGGCCGGCCCGCACGGCACCCGGGTCGACGCGGCCGGGCCGGGGGGCGCACTCCCGTGACCGGCCGGCACGACCCTGAGGCCCAGGCGGACACCCAGGCCGCGATGAGCCGGACGACCCCGCTGGGCCGGGTCGGCGTGGTCGGTGCCGTTCAGGCCGCTGGCGTCGCGGTCGGCACGGTGCACCATGGCGCCGTGGAACCGTGAGGGGACGGTCCGAGCGCTTCGGGCGGTCCGCCTACGGGGGCGGGCGAGTCCGGGGCGGCCGGTCGGTGAGGCTGGTCGGTCAGCCGGTGCGGCGCGGGTACTTGTCCCGCCAGCGCTGGGGGGATCCGGGTGCGGGGGCGGGGCCCGTCTGGCAGGTGGGGCACCAGTAGGTGGGGCGTTCCTGGGAACCGTCGCCCTGGTCGGCCACCCGTACGGAGGTGTGGCAGCGCAGGCACGGGCGGGGGGCGCGGCCGTAGACGAACAGGTCGTACCGGGGCAGGCCCGTGGTCTGCCGGACCGGGCGGTCGCGGTTGGTCTCCAGCAGCCGCTTGGCCAGCCCGGGCAGCCGCCCGGCGAGGTCCGCGGGCAGCGCCCCGGCCGGCAGCCAGGGGGTGACGCCGAGGAGGAAACACAGCTCGCTCTTGTAGACGTTGCCGATGCCGGCCAGATTGCGCTGGTCCAGCAGGGCCTCGCCGAGCTCGCGGCCCGGGTCCGACAGGACGTTGGCCAGGGCGCGCTCGGGATCCCAGTCCGGGCCGAGCAGGTCGGGGCCGAGATGGCCGACGACCCGCTCCTCCTCGGTCGTGCGCAGCAACTCCAGGACCGGGAGCCGGTAGCCGACGGCCGTGCGGTCGGCGGTGCCGAGAACCGCCCGGACCTGGTACGCCGGTCCGCCCCGCCAGCGTTCGCCGGTGCCGAACACCTTCCACGCGCCCTCCATGCGCAGGTGGGTGTGCAGGGTGAGGCCGCCCTCGAACCGGGTGAGGATGTGCTTGCCGCGCGGAAGGGTGTTCAGCACCCTGCGGCCGGACAGGTCGACCGTCGCGTACTTCGGTACGCGGAAGTCGCTGCGGGTCAGCGCCTTGCCCGCGAGGGCCTCGTGCAGCCGCCGCGCGGCCTGCCAGACCGTGTCACCTTCGGGCATGGGTCCAAGGGTGCCACGGTGGGGTGGGAGCGGGCGGGTGAGAGGGGGACGGCGGCAGCGGGCGCGGGCTGACGGGACCAGGGCAGGCGCCGTGCCGGCGTCGGCTCCCGCCGCCCGGCCTACCGGACCTCATGCTCTCAGGCGCAGGCCGCGCGGTGTCGCCACGAATCCCGCCGCCTCCAGGAGGGTGCCTATGGGCGAGGTCAGGGCCTGGACGCCGTTGATCCGCTCGACCGTGACCGTGCCGAGCGAGCCCGCGCGGGCTGCCGCGGCGAGCGCCTCGGCGGCCGTGCGCAGGCGCGGGTCGTCCGTCGCGGCCGCGTCGGGGGCGGCCGGCCAGGCCAGCAGCGTCTTGCCGCCGCGCTCCATGTACAGCGTCAGATCGCCCTCCACCAGGACGACGAGCGAGCCCGCCTTTCGGCCCGGCTTGTGCCCGGCTCCGGCCGGCGGTTCCGGCCAGGGCAGCGCGGAGCCGTAGGCGTTCGCGGGATCGGCCGCGGCGAGGACCACGGCGCGGGGGTCGGGCGTGGCGGTGCCCGGCCGGCCGTTGCCCTGACCGCGGTACGGGGACGCGCCGTAGGCGGTCGAGCCGGAGCCGGGGCCGTAGGAGGGGCCACCGCGGGGGCCGCCGTAGCCGGGGGAGGCGAACGGGTCGGCGAGGTCGCGGGCCGCCGCCGGGTTGCCGTCCCCGCCGGAGGAGTCCTCCGGGGGCCAGGCGAAGTCGCCGTCCAGGCCGGGGTGGCCGAAGCCGCCCTCGGCTCCGTCGAGGGCACCGGGGGGCGTGTGGCCGTGCGGGGTCCCGGTGACGCCGCCGGGACCGTCGAACGGGTTCGGGAAGTCCCGCCCGGCGAAGCCGTTCATGGCATCCGGGGCGCCGAAGCCGTCCGCACCGCCAGGGACGCCGAAACCCTGCGGGCGTACCGGGGCCGGCAGGCCCTCCGTCCGCTCGCGGGCGTTCGCCACCGCGCGGAGGCGGTCGACCGCGCCGTCCATGGCGAACTGGGCCGCGCCCAGCCCCTCGACCACGTAGCCGCGCCGGGCCTGACCGCTCTCCTCGAACACGGACAGCACCCGGTACACCGCTGAGAAGCCGCCCTCCACGCCCTCCGCGGCGACCGCGCCCCGGGTGACCACACCGTGCCGGTCCAGGAGCGTGCGGGCCAGCGCGTGCGCGCGCACGGTGGCGTCCGGCTCGGCCGCGGGCAGCAGTGACCAGCGGCCGGCGACGGTCGGCGGGCCGGTGCGGGATGCGGTGCGCGCGGCGGCCGTCAGCGAGCCGTAGCGCCCGCGCGGGACGGCACGCTTCGCACGGTGTGCGGTCGAGCCCGCCGTACGGCCCGAACCCAGCAGGGAGCGCATCGGCGCCAGGGTGTCGTTGGTGAGCCGGCCCGACCAGGCCAGGTCCCAGAGGGCGTCGGCCAGGTGCGGGTCGGTGACGTCGGGGTGCGTGGTGGCGCGGACCTGGTCGGCGATCTGCCGGAAGAACAGGCCGTAGCCACCGGAGAGGGCGTCGAGGACCGACTGGTGCAGCGCGGTCAGCTCCAGCGGGTGCGGTGCCGGGAGCAGCACCGGTGCCGCGTCCGCCAGATAGAGGGAGACCCAGCCGTCCTTGCCGGGCAGGGCACCCGCTCCGGCCCACACCACCTCGCCCGCGGCGGTCAGCTCGTCCAGCATCGAGGGCGTGTAGTTCGCCACGCGGGAGGGCAGCACCAGCTTCTCCAGCGCGGAGGCCGGCACGGAGGCGCCCTGCAACTGCTCGACGGCCCGCACCAGTCCGTCGACGCCCCGCAGACCATGGCCCCTGCCGATGTGCTGCCACTGCGGCAGGAACTGGGCGAGCGCGGCGGGCGGCACGGGCTCCAGCTCATGCCGCAGAGCCGCAAGGGAACGGCGGCGCAGCCGGCGCAGCACGGCCGCGTCACACCACTCCTGGCCGATGCCGGCCGGGTGGAACTCGCCCTGCACGATCCGGCCGGCCGCGGCCAGCCGCTGCAGCGCGCCCTCGGTGACGGCCACCCCCAGGCCGAACCGCGCCGCCACGGTGGCCGAGGTGAACGGGCCGTGGGTACGGGCGTACCGCGCGAGGATGTCGCCCAGCGGGTCCTTGACCGGCTCGGTGAACGCCTCGGGGACACCGACCGGCAGCGCCGTGCCGAGCGCGTCGCGCAGCCGGCCCGCGTCCTCCACGGCCGCCCAGTGCTCGGCGCCCGCGATCCGCACCCTGATCGCCCGGCGGGCACCGGCCAGCTCCCGCGCCCACTGCGGGTCCGCACCGCGCGCGAGCAGTTCCGCGTCGGTCAGCGGACCGAGCAGCCGGAGCACGTCGGCGACGCCCTCGACGTCCTTGACCCGGCGGTCCTCGGTGAGCCACTGCAGCTCGCGCTCCAGCTCGGTCAGCACCTCGGCGTCGAGCAGTTCGCGCAGCTCCGCCTGGCCCAGCAGCTCGGCCAGCAGCCGCGAGTCCAGGGACAGCGCGGCGGCGCGCCGCTCGGCCAGCGGGGAGTCGCCCTCGTACAGGAACTGGGCGACGTACCCGAAGAGCAGGGAGCGGGCGAACGGGGACGGCTCCGGGGTGGTCACCTCGACCAGGCGCACCTTGCGGGACTCGATGTCGCCCATCAGCTCGACCAGCCCGGGCACGTCGAAGACGTCCTGGAGGCATTCGCGGATCGCCTCCAGGACGATCGGGAACGAGCCGAACTCGCTCGCCACCTGGAGCAGCTGCGCCGCCCGCTGGCGCTGCTGCCACAGCGGGGTGCGCTTGCCGGGATTGCGGCGCGGCAGCAGCAGCGCGCGGGCGGCGCACTCCCGGAACCGGGAGGCGAACAGGGCGGAGCCGCCGACCTGGTCGGTGACGATCTGGTCGACCTCGCCCTTGTCGAAGGCGACGTCGGCAGCGCCGACCGGGGCCTGGTCGCTGTCGTACTCGGTGCCGGCCTTCACGGGTTCCTGGTCGAGCAGGTCCAGGCCCATCAGGTCGGCGTCGGGCAGGCGCAGCACGATGCCGTCGTCGGCGTGCATGACCTGGGCGTCCATGCCGTAGCGCTCGGACAGGCGGGCGCCGAGCGCGAGGGCCCAGGGTGCGTGGACCTGGGCGCCGAACGGCGAGTGGACCACGACCCGCCAGTCGCCCAGCTCGTCGCGGAACCGCTCCACGACGATCGTGCGGTCGTCCGGGACGTGACCGCAGGCCTCGCGCTGCTCGTCCAGGTACGACAGCACGTTGTCCGCCGCCCACGCGTCCAGGCCCGCCGTCAGCAGCCGCAGCCGGGCGTCGTCCTTGGGCAGCGAGCCGACCTCGCGCAGGAACGCGCCCACCGCGCGGCCCAGCTCCAGCGGCCGGCCCAGCTGGTCGCCCTTCCAGAAGGGCAGCCGGCCCGGCACGCCCGGCGCAGGCGAGACGAGGACGCGGTCGCGCGTGATGTCCTCGATCCGCCACGAACTCGTGCCCAGCGTGAAGACGTCCCCCACCCGGGACTCGTAGACCATCTCCTCGTCCAGCTCGCCGACCCGGCCGCCGCCCTTCTTGGGGTCGGAACCGGCGAGGAACACGCCGAACAGGCCGCGGTCCGGGATCGTGCCGCCGGAGGTGACGGCGAGGCGCTGGGCGCCCGGACGGCCGGTGATGTCGCCCGTGACGCGGTCCCACACCACACGCGGGCGCAGCTCCGCGAACGCGTCCGACGGATAGCGGCCCGCCAGCATGTCCAGCGTCGCCGTGAACGCCGACTCGGGCAGCGAGGCGAACGGGGCCGCCCGGCGGACCACGGCGAGCAGGTCGTCGAACTGCCAGGTGTCCAGCGCCGTCATGGCGACCAGCTGCTGCGCGAGCACGTCCAGCGGGTTCGCGGGCACCTTCAGCGACTCGATCGCGCCCGTGCGCATCCGCTCGGTGACCACGGCGGCCTGGACCAGGTCGCCCCGGTACTTCGGGAAGACGACACCCGTGGAGACGGCACCGACCTGGTGTCCCGCGCGGCCCACCCGCTGCAGACCGGAGGCGACCGACGGCGGGGACTCGACCTGCACCACCAGGTCCACGGCGCCCATGTCGATGCCGAGTTCCAGGCTGGAGGTGGCGACCACCGCGGGCAGCCGCCCGGCCTTGAGGTCCTCCTCGACGAGGGCACGCTGCTCCTTGGAGACCGAGCCGTGGTGGGCGCGGGCGATCACCGGCGGCGCGCCCTGGGCGGCGCCGGAGCCGCCCATCAGCTGGGCGGGGGAGTGGTGCTCGTCCAGGGGCTCGCCGGTGGCACGCTCGTACGCGATCTCGTTGAGCCGGTTGCACAGCCGCTCAGCCAGACGGCGCGAGTTGGCGAAGACGATGGTGGACCGGTGGGCCTGCACCAGGTCGGCGATCCGCTCCTCCACGTGCGGCCAGATCGACGGCCGCTCCCCGCCCGCGGAGGCGTCGGCGGCCGGGGCGCCCGCCAGCTCGCCCATGTCCTCGACGGGGACGACCACGGAGAGGTCGAACTCCTTGCCGGACTCGGGCTGGACGATCTCCACCTTGCGGCGGGGGGACAGATACCGGGCCACCTCGTCCACCGGGCGCACGGTCGCCGACAGGCCGATCCGGCGGGCGGGCCTGGGCAGCAGCTCGTCCAGCCGCTCCAGGGAGAGCGCGAGGTGCGCGCCGCGCTTGGTGCCCGCGACCGCGTGCACCTCGTCCAGGATCACCGTCTCCACGCCCGTGAGCGCGTCGCGCGTGGCCGACGTCAGCATGAGGAACAGCGACTCGGGGGTGGTGATCAGGATGTCCGGCGGGCGCGTGGACAGGGCGCGGCGCTCGGCGGGCGGGGTGTCGCCGGAGCGGATGCCGACCCTGACCTCCGGCTCGGGCAGGCCCCGCCGCACGGACTCCTGCCGGATACCCGTCAGCGGGCTGCGCAGATTGCGTTCGACGTCGACCGCGAGGGCCTTCAGCGGGGACACGTACAGCACCCGGCAGCGCTTCTTCGGATCGGCCGGGGGCGGGGTCGAGGCCAGCTGGTCGAGGGCGGCGAGGAACGCGGCCAACGTCTTGCCGGAACCGGTCGGGGCGACCACCAGCACGTCCGAGCCCTCCCCGATGGCCTTCCACGCGCCCGCCTGGGCCGCGGTGGGCGCGGAGAAGGCCCCCGTGAACCAGCCGCGGGTCGCGGGGGAGAAGCCGTCGAGGGCTCGGTGTGCGGAGCTGACCATGCGTCTATCCTGCACCCACCCACTGACAAACGCCCTGACCTGGGCAAACGGGACGATCACGGGGTGCCTGGCGTCGAGTGCCGGCAGATGCGGGCCGGGTGCGAGGGCCGTGGAGCGGCTGTGGGCGACCGGGGGCGCCGCGGAGGCGAGGCGGCTCCGTTCGCGCCCGGGCCGAGCGGGCGGGGTGGGGCCCGGGGCGGCTGGACATGCGCGGGGACCTGGACGCGACGGCGGCTCGCCGCCCTGATCGCCGCGCCCGTGGCCCAGCAGACGTTCGCCGCCGGTCAGGCGCTGGTGCCGGACGCCCTGGTCGCCGGGCCCGGTGCGGCGGCCCGGGCACTCGTGGGGCGGACCTCGTTCCTGCTGGTCGTGGCGGCGCGGCCGGGGCGGTGACGTCGGCGGGCGGGCCGACGGCGGGCGTACGGGCCGTCGGCGGGCGTACGGGCCGTCGGCGGGTCAGCGGAGGCGGGCGGCAGGTGATCGGCCCTTGGCGGCCGAGCGGGCCGCCCTCCCCTGACGGGTCGGGCCGCCCTCCCCCTGACGGTCGGCGCCGGCCGTCGACAGGACCGGCTCGGGCCGCCCTCCCCCTGACGGGCGGCCCCGGCCGTCGACAGGACCGGTCAGCCCACGAAGCGGCCGTAAGCCCGCAGGGTGCGCAGGGCTTCGATCGTCACCAGGGAGCGCGCCTCCAGGGCGGGCGCGGGAGCCCACCGGCGCCACCGTACCGGCCAGCCGCCGTCCTCCTCCTGACCGGCGGCCAGGTGGTCCAGCGAGCGCGTCATCTCGTCGTCCGTGAACCACGCGCGCGCGAGCGAGTCCGGGCGCGGGGCGAAGTCGTGCGGGAAGTGGTGCTCACCCGGGGCATAGCCGGACGGGACCGGGAACGCGTCGAGCCGCTCCGGGTCCAGGGCCGCGAGCCGCTGCTCCCGCACCAGGCGGCCCAGCCGGTCGGCGGCGGCCTCCGCGCGCGTGCGGTCGGGGGCGGAGTCCAGGAAGGCCAGGGCGGCCCGCACCTCGTAGGGGTGGGACTTCTCCAGGGACTCCACCGCCTGCCAGCAGTAGTCGGTGGCCCGGAACAGCCAGGCATGCCACACCTCGTTGCGGTGCAGCAGCCCGACCACCGGCCCGGTGGCCAGCAGGTCGCTGGGCGGATCGTCGACGACCGGGACGAACGGCGCCGTCGGGTACCCGCGCTGGCCAGGGTGGATCGCCGGCAGGGCGCCGTCCGGGGTGGACACCGAGGTCAGGTAGCGGCACACGCGCTCCACCCGCTGGCCGCCGCACCGCCCGATGGCGTCCAGCACGCCCAGGGCGTGCGCCGTGTGCAGGGGCTGGCTGACCGGCCCGCGCAGATCGGGCTCCAGCGCGTGCCCGTAGCCCCCGTCCTCGTTGCGGTAGGCGTCCAGTGCCGCTTCCACCGCCTCCGGGCTGCCGCGCAGGAAGTGGTACGCGAAGAGGTGCTGCTCCAGCACGCGCGCGGTGAGCCACACGAACTGTTCGGCACGGAAGAGCGGGGAGCGCGCCGGGGGCGTGGAGGGGGGTGGGGAAGCTCCTGTATCGGCCATGCGTCAGACCGTAGGACGGAAAGCGGTCTCGGCAGGCGCTCCCGGACAGGGCCCACCCCCAGGGGCGGGATACTGGAGTCATGCGGTTGACGGTCTTCTGGCAGCGGATGGCGGAACACTTCGGTCCGGGGTACGCCGACACCTTCGCGCGCGATCACGTGATGTCGGAACTGGGCGGACGCACGGTGAACCAGGCGCTGGACGCCGGCTGGGAGGCCAAGGACGTGTGGCGCGTGGTCTGCGCGGTGATGGGCGTACCCGGCGAGAAGCGCTGAGGTGCGGAGACGGGCGTGCCGGACGTGCCGGGAGAGAAGCGCTGACGTGCCGGCCGGAATGCCGGGTTTGCCGGTGAGGAAGTCGACAGTACGGCACTGATCTGTCACGAAGATCGCAGCGAGGCGCCGGTTGTCGGTGGGGTGGGCGAGACTGGGCGCGTGGCACCCAACGAGCACCCCCTGGCACCCACTCCCGAGGACGGCGAGCAGTCCCGCGGGCAGACGGCGACGGCCGATACGCTCCCGCCCGACCGGCCCCCCGCCCCCGGCACCGTCGCGCCGGGCGCCCGGATGCCGCGCTGGCTGCCGCGCGCCATGGTGCTCGCGCTCGCGCTGGTCGCCGCGTTCCAGCTGGGCAGCTGGGCCTTCCACCAGCTGACCGGGCTCCTGATCAACATACTGATCGCGTTCTTCCTGGCCCTCGCGATAGAGCCCGCGGTGAGCCGGATGGCGGCCCGTGGCATGCGCAGGGGGCTCGCGACCTTCCTGGTCTTCCTCGGCCTGACCGTCTTCGCCGCCGGGTTCGTCACCCTGCTCGGGTCCATGCTGGCCGGCCAGATCATCAAGATGATCGAGGGCTTCCCCGGCTACCTGGACTCGCTCATCCACTGGATCAACCAGACCTTCCGCACCGATCTCAGACGGGTGGATGTCCAGGAGGGCCTCCTCCACTCCGACTGGCTGCGCAAGTACGTGCAGAACAGCGCGGCCGGAGTCCTCGACGTCTCCGCCCAGGTGCTGGGCGGGCTCTTCCAGCTGCTGACGGTCGCGCTGTTCTCCTTCTACTTCGCCGCCGACGGCCCCCGGCTGCGCCGCGCCCTGTGCTCCGTCCTGCCGCCCGCACGCCAGGCCGAGGTGCTGCGCGCCTGGGAGATCGCCGTCGACAAGACGGGCGGCTATCTGTACTCGCGCGGCCTCATGGCACTCGTCTCCGGCATCGCCCACTACATCCTGCTGGAGGCCCTCGGTGTGCCGTACGCGCCCGTGCTCGGCGTCTGGGTGGGCCTGGTCTCGCAGTTCATCCCCACCATCGGAACGTACCTCGCGGGCGCGCTGCCGATGCTGATCGCGTTCACCGTCAACCCCTGGTACGCGCTCTGGGTGCTGATCTTCGTCGTGATCTACCAGCAGTTCGAGAACTACATGCTCCAGCCGAAGCTGACCGCCAAGACGGTCGACATCCACCCGGCGGTCGCCTTCGGCTCGGTCGTCGCGGGCACCGCGCTGCTGGGCGCGGTCGGCGCGCTGATCGCCATCCCGGCGGTGGCCACGCTCCAGGCGTTCCTGGGGGCGTACGTGAAGCGGTACGCCGTCACGGACGACCCCCGGGTGCACGGCCGCCGCGGCAGCGGCCCGGGCGGCCCCGGGGTGCTCACGCGCGCGCGTCGGCTCTGGGCCGGCCGCCGCCCCGACGGGGCACAGCGGCCGTAGCCCGCCCGCGCGCGACGGCGCGTCTCAGTACGTCAGGACCGCCCACACGGCGGCCACGGCGACGGCCGCCGTGTAGCCGCCCGCCGCCACGGCCACGATGCGCCGGCGCGTCCGCTCGCCCCACGCGGTGCGGGTCAGCAGTCGGGCCAGCAGGGGCAGGACGAGGACCGCGTGCAGGCTCACGCCGTGCAGCGGCTTGAGCGGGGCCGTCGAGTGATAGGCCGCCTCCTGGTGGCCGGTCCGGGTCAGGACGACCCCGCGCGCGATCATCGCCGCGCCGGAGGCCAGCGCGACCAGCAGGAGCGCGAAACCGGAACGCACGGCCAGGGGCATGCCGGCGGGGCCCGTCGGCCGGCGCCGGAAGGACGCGACGGCGAAGACGGTGAGCAGGACCACCAGGACGCCGCCGCCCACCGCGAGCGTCATGGACACCACCGTGTCGAAGGGGGTCTCCCTGTTCAGGTGCGAGGGCACCCGGCGCCAGGCCTGGAGGGTGATCCCGCCCACCTCCAGCACGCAGTCGGCGGCGAAGACCAGCAGCAGGACCGGGCGCAGCCGGTCACCGGTCCGCAGGTAGGACGTGACCCACGTGACGGCGATCAGCGTCACCCCGAACGAGAGCCCGAAGGTGACGGGCTTGCGCCAGGAGACGGGACCGTCCCAGGGACCGCCGTCGACCGCGAACACCACCAGGTGGGCGAGGCCGGACAGGACGAGGAGCAGCCCCGTCGTGTGACAGAGGCGGTCGACGGCGGCGCGCGGGTTCTTCATGGGCCCAAGGCTTCCGGGCCCGGCCCGCGGGGTCGTCGTCCTGCCGGAGACACCCGTGGTACGCCGCCGGGAGCACGCCCGCGCCTGTCACAGGTGGTCGAAGAACCGGGTCCACCAGGTCGCGTGGTCCCCGTCGGTGAGCCAGGTCAAGCCGTCGTACGGCCGGTGGAGCAGCCGAGGGGCGACGGGCCGGTAGCCCAGGTCGGCCAGGGCCACCGTGATCCGGTCGCGGTCCGTCTCCGAGAGCGCGCCGTCGCGCACGGCGTCGTCCAGGTCGTCGTGGCCGCCGGGCGCCGACGTGATGACCACCGCCAGATCGCCGTAGTCGCTCAGCCGCACACCGAGGGGCACCCCGGCCCCGGTCGCCTCGGCCGGGATGTCCAGGGAGAAGGAGAAGCTCGCGTCCTGGAACCCCTCGTCGAGTCGGCAGGGCCGGCCGAAGTCGTGGGAGAGCCGGTCCCGCAGCCCCGCCGCCCGCAGCCGCGCCCGGGCGTGGTCGAAGCCGTCGGGGTGTTCCAGGTGGCGCGGTCCGGGCAGCCGGTCAAGGGCGTGGAACAGGGCCCGCGTCCCGTCGTCGTCCTCCATCGCCGCACAGCCTACGGAGGCCCCGGCCGGTGCCCGGTGGCGCGCTTGACACGAAAATCGAACATCCATTCTTATGGAGGCTCAGGCGAGGCTTTCGGTGGGGATTTCGCCCCGGTTCGCGGGCAGATGTCCCTCGGTTATCCACAGGCCAGGCCTGCGTCGGGGCGCATTGTCAGTGGCAGGCGTTAGCGTCTTTGACGTGAAGCGATCGACTCAAGCAAACCGGGTGGAACCCATGGCAGGAACCGACCGCGAGAAGGCGCTCGACGCCGCGCTCGCGCAGATTGAACGACAATTCGGCAAGGGCGCGGTCATGCGCATGGGCGAGCGGTCGAAGGAGCCCATCGAGGTCATCCCGACCGGGTCGACCGCCCTCGACGTCGCCCTCGGCGTCGGTGGCCTGCCGCGCGGCCGTGTCGTGGAGATCTACGGACCGGAGTCCTCCGGTAAGACGACCCTGACCCTGCACGCCGTGGCGAACGCACAGAAGGCCGGCGGCCAGGTCGCCTTCGTGGACGCCGAGCACGCCCTCGACCCCGAGTACGCGCGCAAGCTCGGCGTCGACATCGACAACCTCATCCTGTCCCAGCCGGACAACGGCGAGCAGGCCCTGGAGATCGTGGACATGCTGGTCCGCTCCGGTGCCCTGGACCTCATCGTCATCGACTCCGTCGCCGCGCTCGTCCCGCGCGCGGAGATCGAGGGCGAGATGGGCGACAGCCACGTGGGTCTGCAGGCCCGCCTGATGAGCCAGGCGCTGCGGAAGATCACCAGCGCGCTCAACCAGTCCAAGACCACCGCGATCTTCATCAACCAGCTCCGCGAGAAGATCGGCGTGATGTTCGGCTCACCGGAGACCACGACCGGTGGCCGGGCGCTGAAGTTCTACGCCTCGGTGCGTATCGACATCCGCCGCATCGAGACCTTGAAGGACGGCACGGAGGCGGTCGGCAACCGCACGCGCTGCAAGGTCGTCAAGAACAAGGTCGCGCCGCCCTTCAAGCAGGCCGAGTTCGACATCCTCTACGGCCAGGGCATCAGCCGCGAGGGCGGTCTGATCGACATGGGCGTGGAGCACGGCTTCGTGCGCAAGGCCGGCGCCTGGTACACGTACGAGGGCGACCAGCTCGGCCAGGGCAAGGAGAACGCGCGCAACTTCCTGAAGGACAACCCCGACCTGGCCAACGAGATCGAGAAGAAGATCAAGGAGAAGCTGGGCGTGGGAGTCCGGCCGGAGGAGCCCGCCGCCGAGCCGGGCGCCGACGCGGTCACCGCGGCCGACGACCCCGCCAAGTCGGTCCCCGCACCGGCAGCCGCCAAGGCCACCAAGCCCAAGGCCGCCGCAGCCAAGAGCTGACCCGTGACACGACGAACCGACTGGGCCGAGTACGAGTACGTCACCGGCGCCCCACGGGGGAGGGGCACCGGTGGCCACCCGGACCCCGTCCCGGAGGGTGACGCCGGACACCGGGAGGACGGGTTCGGCGGCGCGTACGGCGGACCTGACGCGTACCCGGGGACCGGCGGCTACGGCGGTGACAGGGGTGCCGCGGGCCTGGGGGACGAGGACGGCGAGCCGCACGGGGGCGATTCGCTCGGCGGTCGCCGGTCCGGGCGGTCCGGGGGAGCGCGCAGCGGCCGTCGGGGGCGTGGCCGGCGGCGCGGGTTCGGCGACGCGTCCGGGCCCGGTGAGGACGAAGGCGCCCCTTCCTCGGCGAGGGACGAGCAGGGGGAGTCTTCAGGGGACCCGGTCGAGCGGGCCCGGGCGATCTGCCTGCGCCTGCTCACCGGGACCCCGCGCACCCGCAAGCAACTCGCGGACGCCCTGCGCAAGCGGGAGATCCCCGAGGACGCGGCCGAGGAGGTGCTGTCGAGGTTCGAGGAGGTCGGGCTCATCGACGACGGTGCCTTCGCGGACGCCTGGGTGGAGTCCCGGCACCATGGCCGAGGGCTCGCCCGCCGCGCACTCGCCAGGGAACTGCGCACCAAGGGGGTCGACTCGGCAGTGATCGAGGACGCCGTCGCCCAGCTCGACTCCGAGCAGGAGGAGGAGACCGCCCGCGAACTCGTCGCCCGCAAACTGCGGGCCACCCGCGGCCTCGAACGGGACAAGCGGCTCCGCCGGCTCGCGGGCATGCTGGCCCGCAAGGGCTACCCGGAGGGCATGGCCCTCAGGGTCGTCCGCCAGGCCTTGGAGGAAGAGGGGGAGGACACCGAGTTCCTCGAGGACGGAAACTTCTGACGAGCCTCGGGACGAGGGCTGCGGCCGCTCGTCGGCGGCTTCCGGCCGCTTCGCGGAAGGGCGGTGCGGGGGCTCCCCCGGGACGAGGAGTGCGACGGCCTCCCGGGACGGAGGCGGACGGTGCGGTCGGAGGCGTGTGACGGGCTCCCGGGGTGGGGCCGATCCCGCCGCGGACGGTAGGGGTGGCCCCCCTCCCAGGACGCCGGGCCACCGCAGTGCTCTCCCGCTCCGCACCGGCGAGTCTGTACGCACGCCCAGCGCACGACACAACTGATGCGTACAACAGAAGAGAGCCCGTCCCATGATGCTGCGTTACGCCCTGCAGTCGGTCCGCGCCCGCAAGGCGGGCTTCCTCGGCGCCTTCCTGGCCCTGTTGTGCGCGGCCGCTCTGATCACCGCGTGCGGCACCCTCCTGGACACCGGCCTGCGCGGCACCATCCGGACCGAGCGCTACGCCGCCGCTCCCGTCGTGGTCTCCGCCGACCAGTACGTGCACCGGACCACCGTCAAGCACAAGAAGGGCAAGACCAAGGTCAAGCACAAGGCGAAACCCATCGCCGAGCGCGCCTGGCTGCCCGAACACCTGCGCGGCACCCTCGCCCACACTCCCGGCGTGGCCCGGGTCGTCCCCGAACTCACCTTCCCCGCACAGCCGTTGACCCAGGGCGGCACCGGTGGCCGTGCCGCCTACGGCCATGCCTGGGACTCGGCCGCGCTGACCCCGTACCGGCTGACAGCGGGCGGTGCCCCTCAGGCCGCCGGTGACGTCGTCATCGACGGCTACCTTGCCGCACGCGACCGGCTGCGCCCCGGCGACCGGCTCACCGTGCAGTCCACCCAGGCCCCGCGCACCTACCGGATCACCGGTATCGCAGCCCCGGCCACCGCCGTACGCCACCAGACGTCCCTGTTCTTCTCCACCGGGGAGGCCCGCAGACTGGCCGCGCACCCCGGACAGGTCACCGCGTTCGGTGTGCTCCCGGCCAAGGGGGCGGACCCCGAACGGGTGCGCGGAAGCGTGGCACGGGCGCTGGACGGCACCACGGCACAGGTAGGCACCGGGGACGCCCGCGGGCCCGTGGAGTTCCTCGACGCGGCAGCGGCCCGTACCCGGCTGGTCAGCATGGGCGGGGCCATGGGCGGCACCTCGCTGCTGGTGGCGGTGCTCGTGGTGGTCGGCACCTTCGCGCTCACCGTCCAGCAGCGCCACCGCGAACTCGCCCTGCTGCGGGCCATCGCCGCCACATCCGGCCAGATCCGCAAACTGCTCGGCAGGGAGGCGCTGATCGTCGGCGCGCTGGCGGGCACGGCCGGCGCCCTGCTCGGACTGCCGCTCGGCGGCTGGTTGCACGCGAGGTTCGTCGCCCTGGGCGCCGTACCCGACACGCTCGACCACACCGTGAGCGTCTTCCCGCCGCTCGCCGCTCTTGCCGCCACCCTTCTCGGAGCCTGGGCGGCGGCCCGGAACGCCTCCCGCAGGATCGCCCGGATCCGCCCGGCCGAGGCCCTGGCCGAAGCCAGGACCGAGCGCACCCGGCCGGCCTGGGGCCGCATCGCCGCCGGACTGTCGCTGCTCGCCGGCGGAGTCGTCCTCGTCGTCGTCCTCACCTCTCTGCGCACCGAGCCCGCCTCCACGCCCGTGACCTTCCTGGCCGTCGTCGTCCTGTCCGCCTCCGTGGCCCTGCTCGGTCCCCTCCTGGTCAAGGCCGCCGCGCTGCTCCTGGCCGGCCCGCTCCGGCTCACCGGTCACGGCGGCAGGCTCGCCACCGCCAACCTGCGCGGCAACGCCGCCCGCATGGCCTCCGTCGTCACCCCCCTCACCCTGCTCGTCGGCATGACATGCACCGTCCTGTTCGTCCAGGACACCCTCGGCGATGCCGCCCGCACCCAGGTCCGCGAGGGCGTCCGGGCCGACTGGGTCGTCGCCGCCCAAGGGCCCGGCGTTCCCGGCGAGGCCGCCGAGCGCCTGCGCGCGCGGCACGACACCGTCACCGAGGTGGTCCGCACGACTGTCCGCGTCGGCCTCGACAAATACCCCGCACAGGGCGTCACCCCGGCGGGTCTGACCCGCACCTGGGACCCGAAGGTGACCGCCGGCTCCCTGGGCCGGCTCGGCCCCGGCACCGTCGCCGTCAGCGAACTGGCCGCCGACCAGGAGCATCTGACGCCGGGAAGCACCCTGAAACTCACGCTCGGCGACGGCACGCCCGCCACGCTGACCGTCGCCGCCGTCTACGCCCGGGGTCTCGGCTTCGGCGACCTGACCCTCGCCCACGACCTCGTGGCCCGCCACGTGGACAATCCGCTCGCCTCCTCCGTCCTCGTCCGCACGTCCCGTACACAGCAACAACTCGCGACTACGCTCCGTGAGTTCCCGGGAGTGCGCATTCTTTCGCCGGCCGCCGCCGACGCCCTCCAGGCCGATCGGCAGCAGGCGAACGCCGAGGTCAACTACCTGGCCATGGGACTCGTCCTGGCCTTCACCGCCATCGCCGTCGTGAACACGCTCGCCATGTCGGTCGCCGAGCGTGTCCGGGAGTTCGCCCTGCTCCGCCTCGCCGGCGCGACCCGCCGCCAGGTGCTGCGCATGCTGCGTACCGAGGCGCTGTCCGCCCTGCTCCTCGCCACGTCGGTCGGCAGCGGTATCGCCCTCGCCGTGCTCAGCGCGTTCAGCGTCGGCATGACGGGCCGGGCCGCGCCGGCGGTCACCCCGCTGCTCTACCTCGGCGTCGTCGCCGTCGCCGGCCTCCTCGCACTCGTCGCCAGCGCCGTACCGGGACGCGCGGCGCTCCGGGTGCGGGCGGTGACCGTGGCCACGGCGAAGGAGTAGGACCGGCCCCACGTGCGTAAGGGTTCCCGGTCAGTGCCGGTCAGGCGCCACTCCGGTCAGGCCCTATTCCGGTCAGGCGCCAGTGGCGGGCGGGGCGCCCGGCCCCGACCGGGCGTCAAGGGCCCGCCGAGGCGCCCGGCCACGGTCAGGGCGCCGAGCCCCGGCCAGGGGCACCCGCTCCCGGTCGGGGCGTCCAGCCCCAGGCGGGGCGCCCCGACCCGGTCCATGCGTCGCCTGCCGGTACGGCACCCCGTGCCGGTCAGGCCGTCGCCGGGGTCACCGGCAGGCCCTCCGCGCGCCACGCCTGGAAGCCGCCCACCAGGTCCGTCGCCCGGCGCAGGCCCAGCTGGTGGAGGGAGGCGGCGGCGAGGCTGGAGGCGTAGCCCTCGTTGCAGATCACCACGATCCGCAGGTCGTGGCCGGTGGCCTCCGGGAGGCGGTGGCTGCCCTGGGGGTCGAGTCGCCACTCCAGTTCGTTGCGCTCGATCACGACGGCGCCCGGGATGAGCCCGTCCCGGTCGCGCAGGGCGGCGTACCGGATGTCGACCAGGAGCGCGTCGCCGGACCGCGCCGCCTCATACGCCTCCCGTGCCTCGACGCGCCGGTAGCCGGCGCGCACGCGCTCCAGCCACTCGTCGATGCCGAGCGGCCGCTGCGACGCCACCCCGGCGGTCCCCGGCTGCTCGATCGTGCCGCTCACTGCCAGTCCTCCGGGCGTTCGACCTGCTCCAGGCGCAGCACCTGGCCCGTGCGACTGTAGCGGCGGATCCGGGGCAGCGGCGGGTAGTAGGCGTGGACGGAGATCGCGTGTCGCTCGCGGGACTCGTTGAGCACCTCGTGCACATGGTGGCGGCCGAAGGCGCGGCCCCGTCCGGCGGGCAGCCGGCGTACGCGGTCCACCCCCTCGGTGAGTTCCAGGGTCTTCCAGCCGTCGGTGGGCAGCCGGGCGGCGAGGGAGTTCTCGGTGAGTTCGCCCGAAGCGGTGAGGAAGGCGCCGACCGAGTCGGCGTGGTCGTGCCAGCCGGTGCCGGTACCGGGAGGCCAGCCGATGAGCCAGGCCTCGCTGCCGCCGGGGCCCTGGAGCCGCACCCAGGTGCGGCCCTCGGGGTCGAGCGGCAGCGAGGCGATCAGCTCGGTGTCGGCCGCCGTACGCCGGACGAAGTCCAGCAGTTCCGTCTGGGTGGGCGCCGGTCCGGCGGCGGGGGACACGGACGCGGGCAGAGAAGGCGAGGGGGAGGGGACAGACACGTGCACCGTCCTGATGAGCGTTCGCGGAACGGGCGCGCGACGGCGCCCGGAAAGGGGGGGATGCGAATTCAGCAGGACGGACGACACACGCAGCCCGCATAGCGGACGAGGTCCATATGGACCCTCCGCCACAGGCGCACACAGGTGTCGGTCACGATCCGGAGTACAGCATTGCCGCCGCACCGCGGTCAACCGAGTGTCACCTTGTGGACGGGGGTGCGAGGGGTGCGGCGGCGCGTACGGGAGCCCGCCGCGGAGCACGGCCGGTACGCGGGAGCCGTACACCGGCGGCCGTGGCCGGTGTACCGGCGGGCCTGTCGTCAGCGTGCGCCCGAGCCGGCCTCCGCCGCCTTCTTCTCCTTCTGCGCGTCCCCCTCCCCCTCCTCCTGCTGTGGCTGTGCCTCCCGCGCCCCCGCCGTGCCCCCCACCGTGGCCTCGGCCGCCGCGTACAGGTCGGCCGGGCGGACCCCGCTCAGGGCGGTGACCAGGTGGCCGTCGGGACGGACGAGCAGCACGCTGTGCGCCGGCGCTCCCGGGTAGCTCTCGGCCACCAGGAGTTCGGCGGGGTGCGGCAGCGCGGTCACCGCCGCCGCGAGCCGGGGCATCACCCCGGCGGACCTCCAGTGCTTGCGGTCCCAGACACCCGTGCCGGGCGCGATGAGCACGACGAGCAGCGGGCCGCGGCCGAGCCGGTCGCGCAACCGGACGAAGGACCCGTCCTCCGCCGTGACCCGGACGTCGGTGACCGGTGCGCCGGGCGGGGTGCCGACCGGGATCTCCCCTTCCAGGCGCCGGGGGGCGAGCGGGGAGTCGGCGTACGTGCCGGACCCGCCCAGCGGACCGCGGCCCAGGTGACCGTCGGTGAGCAGCGCGTCGTGGTTGCGGGCCGAGCCGGGGACGATGTGACGCAGTCCGCCCCCGCCGCGCAGCACCGGCAGGGCCTGGTCGGCGGCGCGCAGCCGGGCGGAGACCTGTGCGCGCCGCTCGGTCTGGTAGCTGTCCAGCAGGGCCTCGTGCGGGCCGTGGTGCCAGGCCGTGGCCAGCTTCCAGGCAAGGTTGTCGGCGTCCCTGAGGCCCTCGTCGAGCCCCTGGGTGCCGAGTGCGCCGAGCAGGTGGGCCGCGTCCCCGGCGACGAAGACCCGGCCGGCGCGCCAGCGGCGGGCGAGACGGTGGTGCACCGTGTGGACGCCGGTGTCGAGCAGCTCGTACGCCGGTGTGGTGCTGCCCGTCCAGCCCGTGAGGGTCTCATGGATCCGGGCCAGCAGGATCTCGGGTGTGACCAGGTCCTTGCCCGGTGGCAGCAGCCAGTCCAGGCGCCACACGCCGTCCGGGAGGGGGCGGGCGGTCACCTCCCCGGCCGAGGGTCCGGACGACCGCCACGGCGGCATCCGGTGGAGCAACGCCTGACCCTCCCACGGAAGTTCCGTGCGCAGCGCGGCGACCGCGTGCCGCTCCACCGCGGTACGGCCCGGGAAGCGGATGTCCTGGAGCTTGCGCACGGTCGAGCGGGCACCGTCGCAGCCGACCAGGTAACTGCCGCGCCACCAGGTGCCCTGCGCGCCACGGGTGCGCGCGGTGATGCCGGAACGCTCCTGCTCGATCGCGTCGAGGCGGCTGTCCACCGCCGTCTTCACCAGGGGCTCGGCCGCGACGGCTCCGCGCAGCAGGCCCGTGAGGACGTGCTGGGCGATGTGCAGGGGCGCGGGTTCGGCCGCGTCGAAGGTGATCTCGTTCATCACCTGCTTGCGCCTGACGGACCGCCAGCCGGCCCAGCGCAGACCGTGCTCCGCGAACGCCGTCCCGGTCAGCCGCTCCAGCAGGGCGGCCGTGTCCTCGTGCAGGACGACGGTGCGCGCCGGACGGGGCTCCTCCTTGCCGGCGCCCTCGTCCAGCACCACGGACGGCACCTGCTGACGCGCCAGCGCCAGGGCGAGCGTGAGCCCGACGGGCCCCGCTCCGACGATGATCACCGGGTCCACGGTGTGGCGCCCCCTGCTCGCGGCGATGCCTTGACGGAGACAAGTGAACAGGAAGGTGAAGCGGGGTGCACGATCACACAACGTATGCAACCCATTGGCAGAGTTTGCGTCAAGCGAACGGAGGCAGTGGCGATCATGCCACTGCCCCCGAACGGAGTCATGCCACCTGACCGGCCGTCACTTCCTGACGCCGTCGATGTCGCCGATGCCCGCGGCGGTGCCGGCCGGGTCGGCGTCGGCCGCCGTGCCCGCGATGTCCGCGACGGCCTGGGCGCCGAGCACCGCCCCGGTCGACTTCCTGCCGCGCCGCAGCCGGCCCTCGAGCCAGCTCGCGAACGAGGTCAGCGAGAAGTTGATGACCACGAAGATGACGCCGACGACGGCCAGGGAGGCGATGATGTTGCCGTAGTAGCCGGACATCGTGTTGGCCGAGGCCAGCAGTTCCGGGTAGGTGAGCACCGCACCGCCGAGCGCGGTGTCCTTCACGATGACCACCAGCTGGCTGACGATCGCCGGGAGCATGGTGGTGACCGCCTGCGGCAGCAGGATGAGTCGCATCACCTGGTTCTTGCGCAGACCGATGGCCATGGCCGCCTCGGACTGGCCCTTCGGCAGGGCGAGGATGCCCGCGCGGACGATCTCGGCGAGCACCGACGCGTTGTACAGCACCAGGCCGGTGACGACCGCGTAGAACGGACGGTCGTCCGAACTGACGTCGGTGTACTGGGCGAAGAGCGCCAGCCCGAAGATCATCAGGACCAGCACCGGGATCGCGCGGAAGAACTCGACCACGACCGCGGCCGGGACGCGCACCCACACGTGGTCCGAGAGCCGGGCCATGCCGAGGACCGCACCCAGCGGAAGGGCGATGACCATGGCCAGGGCCGCCGCCTTCAGGGTGTTCCGCAGACCGGGCCAGATGTACGTCGAGTACGCCTCGGTGCCGCTGAAGAAGGGCTTCCACAGGGCCCAGGCCAGCTGGCCCTTGTCGTCGAGGGCCTTGTACACCCACCACACGACGGCCGCGAGGACCACCAGGAAGACGGCCGTGTACAGGACGTTGCGCCGCTTGGCGCGGGGCCCCTGAGCGTCGTAGAGAACGGAGGTCATCGCTTCACCGCCATCTTCTTGCCCACCCAGCCGAGGATCAGCCCGGTCGGCAGGGTCAGGCACACGAACCCGAAGGCGATGACTGCCGAGATCACCAGCAGCTGCGCCTCGTTCTCGATCATTTCCTTCATCAGGAACGCGGCCTCCGCCACGCCGATCGCCGCGGCCACCGTCGTGTTCTTCGTGAGCGCGATCAGCACGTTGGTCAGCGGACCGATGGCCGCGCGGAACGCCTGCGGCAGCACGATCAGGCCGAGCACCTGGGTGAAGCTCAGACCGATGGCACGCGCGGCCTCGGCCTGGCCGACCGGCACGGTGTTGATGCCGGAGCGGATCGCCTCGCAGACGAAGGCCGAGGTGTAGAGGATCAGACCGAGCACGGCCAGCCGGAAGCCCTGGACCTTGAAGTCGTGCGCACCGAGGGTGATACCCAGCGTCTGGCTGAGGCCGAGTGAGGAGAACAGGATGATCACCGTGAGCGGGATGTTCCGCACGATGTTCACGTAGGCGGTGCCGAAGCCGCGCATCAGCGGCACCGGGCCCACCCGCATACCGGCCAGCAGGGTGCCCCAGACCAGGGAGCCGACGGCGGACAGCAAGGTGAGCTGCACGGTCGTCCAGAAGGCGCCCAGTACGTCGTAACGTCCAAGAAAGTCGAACACGATCTCCCGCGCTTCCGCGTGTAGGGATGCCCCGGTGCGCCGCCGTCAGGGGCGGCGCACCGGCGGGCATTGCCTCAGCTCTTGATGTCGCCGATCTTCGGGGCGGGCTCGTTCTTGTAGTTGGCCGGACCGAAGTTCTTCTTCACGGCGGCGTCCCAGGAACCGTCGGAGACCATGTCCTCGAGCGCCTTGTTGATCTTGGCCTTGAGGTCGCTGCCCTTCTTGACGCCGATGCCGTAGTTCTCGTTGGTCATCTTGAAGCCGCCGAGCTTGAACTTGCCCTTGAACTGGGACTGGGCGGCGTAACCGGCGAGGATCGAGTCGTCCGTGGTGAGGGCGTCGATGGCCCCGCTCTGCAGGCCGGACAGACACGCCGAGTAGGTCGGGTAGGTCTGCAGGTTCGCCTTCGGGGCCAGCGTCTTCTTGACGTTCTGCGCCGAGGTGGAGCCGGCCACCGAACACAGGTTCTTGTTGTTCAGGTCCGCCGGCGACTTGATCTTCGACTCGTCCGCGCGCAGCAGCACGTCCTGGTGGGCCAGCAGGTACGGCCCGGCGAAGTCGACCTTCTGCTGACGCTCAGGCGTGATCGAGTAGGAGGCGGCGATGAACTGGACGTCACCACGCTGCAGCATGGTCTCGCGGTCCGCGCTCTTCGACTCCTTCCACTCGATCTGGTCGGCGCCGTAACCGAGCTTCTTGGCGATGTAGGTGGCCACGTCGACGTCGAAGCCCGAGTAGCCCTGCGGGGTCTTCTGGCCGATGCCCGGCTGGTCGAACTTGATGCCGATGGTGATCTTCTTGCCGCCACCGGAGGAGCTGTTGTCGTCCTTCTTGTCGTCGCCGCCGCAGGCGGTGGCGGCCACGGAGAGGGCGAGGAGGACGGCCGAGGCGGCGGTGACCTTGCGGAGCTTCATGGTGAACATCCTTCTGAGTGGTGAGGAACGAGTCCCTGAGGCAGGGGTGACGCGGACCCGGGTGGCCGTGGGGCGGGTGCGGCCGGCCGGTGCGGGCGGCCCGGTGGTGCCGTCAGTGGTGCAGGATCTTGGACAGGAAGTCCTTGGCCCGGTCGCTGCGCGGGTTGCTGAAGAACTGGTCGGGCGTGGCCTGTTCGACGATCCGGCCGTCCGCCATGAAGACCACCCGGTTCGCGGCCGACCGCGCGAAGCCCATCTCGTGGGTGACTACGATCATGGTCATGCCCTCGCGCGCGAGCTGCTGCATGACCTCCAGGACCTCGTTGATCATCTCGGGGTCGAGGGCGGACGTCGGCTCGTCGAACAGCATGACCTTCGGGTCCATGGCCAGCGCCCGCGCGATCGCGACCCGCTGCTGCTGGCCGCCGGAGAGCTGGGCGGGGTACTTGTCGGCCTGCGTGCCCACGCCGACCCGGTCCAGCAGCGCCCGGGCCTTCTCCTCGGCCTGCTTCTTGTCGGCCTTGCGGACCTTGACCTGACCCAGCATCACGTTCTCGAGCACGGTCTTGTGCGCGAAGAGGTTGAACGACTGGAACACCATGCCCACGTCCGCCCGCAGCCGCGCCAGCTCGCGGCCCTCGTGCGGCAGGGGCTTGCCGTCGATCGTGATCGTGCCCGAGTCGATCGTCTCCAGGCGGTTGATGGTGCGGCACAGGGTCGACTTCCCGGACCCGGAGGGCCCGATGACCACGACGACCTCACCGCGGTCGATCGTCAGATCAATGTCCTGGAGCACGTGCAACGCGCCGAAGTGCTTGTTGACGCTCCTCAGGACGACCAGTTCGTCGGACGTGACCACATCTTCCTTGGCCACCGATACATTGGTCATCGCTCTCAGGCTCCGTCCTCCTCGGGTTTCCGAGGACAGTAGTGAGGGGCTGTGACCTGCGTCATCACATCTGAGGGAGACTTGAGCATCACGATCCGATAGCAATCGGACACATGTCGTAGCACTGGTCGCCGGTGCGCGTATCGGCCGGATAACGGAAGCGACGGGCAACCGGAAGCCTCTTGACGCCGTCCTTGTCCATCAGCGTCACTGCCATGGTGCACGGGCGGGGGCGCGTGATCTACACGCGCGACGCGAACCGAGACCGTACGACCGCTGAACCGGAGGGGGCCGGGATGAGACTGCTCCTCGTCGAGGACGACAACCACGTCGCCGCGGCGCTGTCCGCCGTTCTCGCGAAGCACGGATTCCAGGTCACCCACGCGCGCAGCGGCGAGGAAGCCCTCCAGGCTCTCGTCCCCGAGGGCAACGGATTCGGTGTCGTCCTGCTCGACCTGGGCCTGCCCGACCAGGACGGCTACGAGGTCTGCGGCAAGATCCGCAAGCGCACCAGCACCCCGGTGATCATGGTCACCGCGCGCTCCGACGTCCGCTCCCGCATCCACGGGCTCAACCTGGGCGCCGACGACTACGTCGTGAAGCCGTACGACACCGGGGAACTGCTCGCCCGCATCCACGCCGTCAGCCGGCGCACCGCCCACGAGGACCCGTCGACCGGTGGCGACAGCGCCCTGCTCCTCGGCCCGGTCCGGATCGAACTGCCCACCCGCCAGGTCAGCGTGGACGGTTCGGCCGTCCAGCTGACGCGCAAGGAGTTCGACCTGCTCGCCCTGCTCGCCCAGCGGCCCGGCGTGGTCTTCCGGCGCGAACAGATCATCAGCGAGGTCTGGCGCACCAGCTGGGAGGGGACCGGCCGCACCCTGGAGGTGCACGTCGCCTCCCTGCGCTCCAAGCTGCGGATGCCCGCGCTGATCGAGACCGTACGCGGCGTCGGCTACCGGCTCGTCGCCCCGGCCGCCTAGCGGGGACGGGTGCGCACACGCCTCCTCCCGCTGCTCATCGTCCTGCTGGCGGCCGTCCTGCTCGCGCTCGGCATCCCGCTCGCCGGCAGTGTGGCCGCCGCACAGCAGCAGCGGGTCGTCGTCGACCGGATAGACGACACGGCACGCTTCGCGGCGCTCGCCCAGTTCGTCACCGACGGGCCCAGCGGACCCCACCGCACCGCCACGGACGAGCGCGGGGAGACCCTGCGCAGTGAACTGGAGAGCTACTACGGGGTCTACGGCATCCGCGCCGGTGTCTTCTACCGCAACGGCTCCGCCATGGCCAACGCGCCCGGCGACTGGTTCGTACCGCGGACGGGTGAGGTCCGCAGGGCGTTCGACGAGGCGCTGCTCAGCCGGCGCAGCCACGACCCGCGGCAGGTGTGGCCCTGGCAGCGCGGCAGGCTCGTCGTCGCCTCACCGGTGATACGGGACGGGGACGTCGTCGCGGTCGTGGTCACCGACTCGCCGACCGGACAACTGCGTTCGCGGATCCTGCGCGGCTGGCTGTTCATCGGGGCCGGTGAGATCGCGGCCATGCTGCTCGCCGTCGGCGCCGCGCTCAGGCTGACCGGCTGGGTGCTCAGGCCGGTCCGGGTCCTGGACGCCACCACTCACGACATCGCCACCGGGCGCCTGAAGTCCCGGGTCGCGGTCGCCGGCGGGCCGCCGGAACTCAGACGTCTGGCCCGCTCGTTCAACGAGATGGCGGACAACGTCGAGGCCGTGCTGGAGCAGCAGCGCGCCTTCGTCGCCGACGCCTCGCACCAGTTGCGCAACCCGCTCGCGGCGCTGCTGCTGCGCATCGAACTGCTCGCCCTCGAACTGCCCGAGGGCAACGAGGAGATCGCCTCGGTCCGCACCGAGGGCAAGCGCCTCGCGCAGGTCCTGGACGACCTGCTCGACCTGGCGCTGGCCGAGCACGCCGAGGCCGACCTCGTGCTGACCGACATCGGCGCCCTGGCCGAGGAACGGGTGGCCGCCTGGGCACCGGCCGCCCGGACCAAGGGCGTCCGGCTGACCGGCGACTGCCCGCCCACCACCGGCTGGGCCGACCCGATCGCCCTGTCCAGCGCCCTGGACGCGGTGATCGACAACGCGGTGAAGTTCACCCCCGAGGAGGGCACGGTCTCGGTCACCGTCGCCGCCGACGGCGACACCAGCACCGTCGTCGTCACGGACACCGGACCCGGGCTCACCGACGAGGAACTCGCGCGCGTGGGCGACCGTTTCTGGCGCAGCGGCCGGCACCAGAACGTGAAGGGCTCGGGCCTCGGACTGTCCATCACCCGCGCGCTGCTCGCGGCGGGCGGCGGTTCGATCGACTACGCCCACCACGAGCCGCGGGGGCTACGGGTGACGGTCCGGGTGCCCCGGCAGGCGGACACCGGGACGGACGCGGCGGACACGGCCTCCTAGGCTCCGCCGGCGGGTGCAGGGATTCCGAGGCCGGCTCTCCCATCAGTGCCGCACCGGGAGGCCCTTACGGCTTGACCGACCGGTAGTACCGCCGGGCGCCCTCCTGCAAGGGCAGCGGGTCGGTGTAGATGGCGGTGCGCAGATCGACGAGCTGGGCGGAGTGGACATGGGCGCCGATGCCGTCCCGGCTCTTGATCACCGTACGGGTCACCCACTCGGTCAGCCGGGGGTCCACGTCCGTGCGGGTCATCAGCAGGTTGGACACGGCGATCGTCGGAACCTGCACTCCCTGCTGCACGTTGGGGTACGCCGACTCGGGGATGTTGGTGGTCCGGTAGTACCGCGCGCCCTCGCCCTGGCCGTGCAGCCGGGTGACGAGGCCGTCGCCGATCGGCAGGAACCGGAACCCGCCCTGCCGTGCCAGCGCGAGCAGCCCCTTCGTGGGCAGGCCGCCGGACCAGAAGAAGGCGTCGATCTTCCCGTCCCGCAGCCGCGCGGGCCCGGTGTCGATGCCGTCCGCGACCGGCGTGATGTCCTTGCGCGGGTCGATACCGGCGGCCCGCAGCACCCGCTCGGCTATCAGCCGCACACCGGAATCGGGCAGTCCGGTCGCCACCCGCTTGTGCCGCAGGTCGGCGATGCTCCGGACGTCCGAGTCGCGGGGCACGATGAGGTGCACGTAGTCGTCGTAGAGCCGGGCCACCCCGCGCAGCCGGCCGGCGCCGCTGCCGTGCTCCAGCTCGTACGCCGCCACCGCGTCGGCCGCCGCGATGGTGAAGTCGGCCTTGCCTGTCGCCACCCGCTGGACGTTCTCCTGGGAGCCGGCGCTGGTGAGCAGCTTCACCTTCAGGCCCGGCATGTCCCTGCCCAGCTCGGTGCGCAGCCGCTCGCCGTACTCCTGGTAGACCCCGCGGGAGGTGCCGGTGCTGAACACGATCGTCCCGCTCGGCGGCTTCTCGCCCAAGGGCAGCAGCCACCACAGCAGCAGCGCGAGGGCGACGGCACCGACGGCCGCGCCCTGCAACGCTCGGCGCCTGCCGAGCCGGGGGAACACCTTGGACATGCGGCGATCCTGCCAGGTGACGCGCGCCACTGACCAGGGCCGGGGGACGCCCGGGACCCACGGAGCGGATGCCGCCGGGTCCGCACGGGCCGAAGGGCGTTGTCAGTGGCCGCCGTTACAGTCGCCGTATGACCACTTCGCCCGCCGGCCGCACGAACACGTCACCGGCCCGCCTCGTCCGTGAGTTCCACGACGCCTTCGGTCTCGACGCCCGCAGCACGCCGACGGAGGTGGATCCCGAGCTGGCCGCCCACCGCGGTGAACTGCTCGCCGAGGAGGCCGCGGAGGTCGCCGAGGTCGCGGTGGAGGGGCCGCTGGACCGGCTCGCGCACGAGCTGGCCGACGTGGTGTACGTGGCCTACGGCACGGCCCTGGTGCACGGCATCGACCTCGACGAGGTGATCGCCGAGATCCACCGCGCCAACATGAGCAAGAGAGGCCCGGACGGGACGGTCGCCCGCCGGGCCGACGGCAAGGTGCTCAAGGGGGAGCACTACCGGGCGCCGGACGTGTCGGCCGTGCTGCGCCGCCAGGGCTGGACACCGGGCGGCGCGGCCTGAGGGGGCGTTGACTCAGCGCCCCCTCAGGCCGGTGCCGCCGAGGCGGGTCAGCAGGTCCGCGAGGCGGGCGATGTCCGCCGCGGGCCACGCCGGGCCGGCGAAGACCTCGGCGGCGGTCTCCTCCGCCGTGGTCCGCATCTCCGCCAGCCGCCGCCGGCCCGTCCCGGTCAGCGCCGCGTAGGCCACACGCGCGTCCCGGGCGTCCGTCTCCCGGGTGACCAGGCCGATCCGCTCCAGCGGAGCGAGCCCACGCGTGACGCCCGAGGCGGTCAGGCCCAGGGACTCGGCGAGGTCCACCCGGCGCATCCGGCCGCCGGGCGCCTGGTCCAGCCGCAGCAGCAGGGTGAAGTCGGCCAGACTGACGCCGTGCAGGCCGCCGAGCCGCGCGTCGAAGCGTCGTACGAGCGCCGACTGGGCCCGTACCAGGCGCAGCGCCACGTCCAGGCCCTCACTCACGGCCCACTCCCTCTCGCGTTCCTTGCCTTGTCTTTGAGTACTCAAGTTTATGGCGAACGTCAGAGACCGTTCGTACGGGCGGCGCGGCGCTGCCGCTTGCCCAGGGGCGCCTGCGAGAGGTCCTCAGTGGTCGACCGCAGGTGCTTGAAGCCGTAGCCGCGCGCCGTCAGCCAGGACTTCGCCGCCTCCTCGGCCCGTTCCGTCGCCTCGAGGATGTCCTCCTCCTTCTCCCCCGTCGCGGAGAAGCGGAAGGTGAAGGCGGGCCGGGCGGCGATGTCGTAGGTGAGGGAGCCCTCGGGGGTGAAGGCGGCGCGCAGGACGTCGTGTTCGGCGGCGTCTGCGAGCAGGGCGGCGCGCTGGTCGTCGGTGAGGGCGTCGAAGGCGCCGCGGACGGTGATGCGGAAGGTCCGTGTGGTCATGCCGCGACCCTAGGCGCAGCGCGGGGGACTCCTCCACCGGGTTTCCCGGTCCGTGCGCGGCGATGACGGCGACGGGGTCGGGATCCGCTTGAGTGGAAGGCGCCGGACAGGTGGAGACGGGAGGCGTCGAACGCGTCGAGCGCCTCCCGTGGGGCCACCGGTGAGGTGACCGCTCGAGCCCCGGGCGGCCGGCCCCGGCCGGGCCCGCGGCCGGTCGCGGGGCCGGGGCGGTCAGCCGGTGTAGCCGGCGAAGACCCGCGTGTAGTCCCAGGCGTTCTGGCCGACGCCGGAGCAGCTGTCGGCGGGGCCGCCGGTGCAGGGACGGTCCCGGTTGGCGGACCAGAAGGTCAGCCGGGCCAGGTGGTGCTGCTGGGCGTAGCCGAGGATGGTGCGGAAGTCGGCCACCGTGACGGTCTCGTTCTGGTCGGTGACGCCGTTCATGGACGAGATGCCCATGTCCCGGTAGGCCTGGTCGTCGCTGTAGTGGTAGGCGTTCTTCAGGGCGTTCTTCAGGCCCTCGGCCGCCTGCACGGTCAGGTTGCCCATGTTCTGGCCCGCGCCGCCGAAGTCGAACGGCATGATGGCCCAGGCGTCGACGGTCAGCCCGGAGGCGGCGGCCCGGTTGATGAGGCTGGTGTCGGGGCCGCTCTGCCCGGTTCCGATGGTGATGTACACCTTCAGGCCGGGGTTGTTGGCCTTCACGGTCTTCAGCGCGTCGACCGTGCGCTGCTGGACGGTGCCGTTGCTGTAGGCGTCGGCCTCCAGGTCGATGTCGATCGCCTTCAGGCCGTAGGTGTTGATGACCTTCTGGTAGGCGCCGGCGAGTTCGCCGGCGCTGGAGCAGGAACTCTCCAGCTTGTTGCCGCTGTAGCCGCCGAAGGACGGGATGACGTCACCGCCGTTCGCCCGCACGGTGTTGACCGTCTGCTGGTCCACTCCGCCGGTCAGGGGCCGGCTGCCGTCCCACTGGGGGTTGCAGTAGCCGTTGCTCAGCACGAAGGCGAGCGTGAACCACTTGACGCCCGTGGCCTGGGTGATGGTGGTCGGGCTGGGCGGGCTGCCCCAGCCGTTGTACAGGTACGGGGCCACCGCCATCGGCGCCGAGGGGGTGCCGCCGCCGGCCGCGGGCGCGTTCCACTTCTGGTTGGCGGCGCCGGTGCAGCTCCAGATCTGTGTCCGGGAGCCGTTGGCGGAGTTGTTGTCGGTCACGTCCAGGCACTTGTCGGCCTGTGGGTTGACGATGTCGTGGGCGGCGGTGACGGTCCACTTCTGGTTGGCGGCGCCGGTACAGGTCCACAGCTGCACCTTGGCTCCGTCGGCGGTGGAGTTGCCGGTGACGTCGAGGCACTTGCCGAGGGCGCGGATGGTGCCGTCGCTGCCGACCGTCCACTGCTGGGCGCTGGTGCCGTTGCAGTCGTAGATCTGTACGGCGGTGCCGTCGGCGGAGCTTGCCCCGGCGACGTCGAGGCACTTGCCGGCCAGGCCGGTGATCGTGCCGGTGGCGGCCTGCGCGGGGGAGGCGGCCAGCAGCCCGGTGGACAGGGTGAGGGCGGCGACCGCCAGCGCGGCGGAAGCGGACGGGGGGAAGGACCTGGCTCTGGGCATGGTGGGGGCGCCCTTTCGTGAGGTGTGGGGTGGTCGCCCGGCGAAACTAGAGGTACAGACCACTTCCGTCAAGGTATGAAGTAAGAAGTGAGGGAAGGCGGTTGTCGTGTCGCACGCGGGCGCCGGCGGCGGACCGGACGCTGGCCGGAAGTCGCCCCGGTCGCTGGGACGGGTCATAAGCTCGGTCGCGCTTGACGATCTCGGTGATGCTCGGCGATCTCGGTGAAGGGGCCTGAACTGCGGTGGAGGACAAGCGCGTTGTCATCGTGACCGGCGGTGGCTCGGGCATCGGCCGGGCGACGGCCCGGCTGCTGGCCGAGGCGGGTCACCAGGTCGTCGTCTCCGGCCGCCGGGCCGAACCCCTCGAGCGGCTCGCGCGGGAGACGGGGGCGCTGGCGCACCCGTCCGACGTCGGGGATCCCGACGCCGTCGAGGGACTCGTCCAGGCCGCCCTGGCCGCGTACGGACGGCTCGACGGGCTGGTGCTGAACGCGGGCATCGGGCGCGGCGGCGCCGTGGGCGACATGTCGCTGCGGGACTGGGACGAGGTGATGCGCACCAACGTGACCGGACCGCTCCTGCTGCTGCGCGCCGCGGTCCCGCACCTGCTGGCGTCCCGGGGAGCGGTGGTCGCCGTCGCGTCGGTGTCCGCGCTGCGCAACGGCACGAGCAACGCGCCGTACGCCACCTCCAAGGCCGCCCTGCTCCAGTTGTGCCGTTCCGTCGCCGTCGACTACGGCCGCCAGGGGGTGCGGGCCAACATCGTGTGTCCCGGCTGGGTGCGCACCGAGATGGCCGACCGGCGCATGGCGCGCTTCGCCGCGGAGGCGGAGCTGCCGGGCGACGGGACGGAGGCGGCCTACGCGGAAGCCACGAGGCTGCTGCCGCAGGGGCGCCCGGGTGAGCCGCGCGAGGTGGCGGAGGCGATCGGCTGGCTGCTGTCCCCGGCGGCGTCGTACGTCAACGGCGCGGTGCTCACCGTGGACGGCGGTGCGACCGCCCTCGATCCCGGAACGCTCGGGTTCGACTACCGGATCACGCCCCGCGGCGGCGAGAACGGCGCCGACGCCGCCCGCTGAGCGGGCTCTTCGACGCTGCCGGGCGGTCTTTCAACGGGCGGTCTTTCAACGGGCCGAGGAGGCGTCGACGCTGCTGGGCCGGTGTTTCAGCGCGGCCTGCGAGCCTTGGCGCAGCCGGGCCGGCCTTCGGTGCGGTTGAGCGGGCTTCGGCGGAGCCGGGCCTTCGGCAGGCCGGCCCGGCGTCGAAGTTGCTCCGGCGTTCAGCGAGGGCGGCCACCGTCAGGGAGGCCGACCACCGTCAGGGAGGCCGACCGGCCTCAGCTGGGTCGACCACGCCTCGGCGTCCGGCCACGCTCCGGCGACCGGCCTGGCTCCGGCGGCCGGCCACGCTCCGGCGACCGGCCTGGCTCCGGCGGCCGGCCTGGCTCCGGCGGCCGGCCCGGCTTCAGCGCCGATGGGCCGGCGGGATGCGATCGGGGCACGGAAGAGCGCCGGTCATCGCGGGCCACATCCGGGCGATGCCGAGCAGTGTCCCGGTACTGCCGTGCGTCACCCCGGGCAGGGGCCGGGGATCGGCCGGCGGCACGCCGGCGAGGACGGCCCGCCGGGCCTGGTCCACGGCACCGGCGAGCGCGGCGGAGGCCAGGCGGTCGTCCGGTACCCCCGCCCGTCTGGCGTACCCGTACGCGCTCTCGTAGGCGTCCGGCCGCACGTACTGCTGGAGTGTCAGAAGGGCGTCGTACGTCTCGATGGTCTGCCGGTGTGCCTGCAAGGCTGGTGGGAGGCGCGGCCACAGCACCTCCTGGAGCCGGGACCGCCGCGGCCTGGCGAGGGCCACGTCGGGCACCGCCGTCACCAGGTCGCGCCACAGCGGCCACAGCCGCCAGACCGTCCGCAGCGCGCCGGCCGACCGTACGAGGGCGCTCGCGCTGGGGACCAGCAGGGACGCCGCCCGCAGGAAGCCGTGCACACTCATGATCACGGTCAGGTAGGGGAGCAGGCGCGGGGCACGGTCGTAGAGGTGCCAGAGGTAGCCGGACCAGAAGGCGAGGGCGAGCACGCTGCCCGCCGCGAACAGACGCAGCGACCACACGAGATCGCGCTCGGCGGTCCGCAGGCTGTAGCGCCAGCAGACCACGACGGCGACGGCGTCACCGGCGAGATGGGCGGCGATGAGGATCAGCCAGTAGGCGGACGCACCCGACGCGGGCCCCTGGGCGGACGCCGTTCCCCTGCCGATGTGCAGCAGATCCAGGACGAGCAACGAGACGAGGGCCGCCGTCATCCCCACGGCCACGTGGCGGCGCAGCCGCGGAGGACCGCTGGAGTCGACCACGAAGAGCAGGACCAGCCCCGCGCTGAGCACGCCGATCAGATTGCGGACGAGGGACACCGTGTGGATGTCGAGGCCGGCCGACGTGAGCGGGCCGACGATCCCGGGCTGGAAGAGGGTGATCGCGATGGTCGCCGCCAGCACGGTGAGCCAGAGTCCCCGCTGCTGGGAGTGGCGCAGTGCCGGCCGGGCCCGCCAGACGAGGGCGCACCACAGGGCGAGGACGCCGGCGAGTCCGGCGCGGGCCGCCAGCTCATTCACCGGCGCCGGCCGTCACCCCGAGGAACGCGCCGAGCCGGCCCAGGGGCCCGGCCTCCCGCCCCGCGGTCCCGGCGCTCTGGATCAGGGTGGCGATCATCTCGGCCTCCTGCTCCTCGGTGTTCGTGTAACTGGTCCTGGCCCTGAACCGGGTGACGCGCTGCGGCTGCAGCCCGACCAGGAGGTCACCGGGCGGCTGCTCGCCGTCCTCCGTGAGGCTCCTGTGGTGGTCGCACAGCACGTGGCCGATCTCATGGAGGATGATGTGCTCCCGGTGCAGCGGTGCGGTCCGGGCCTCGTAGAAGACGTAGTCGGCCTTGTCGGTGGCCATCCAGAGGCCGCAGGCTCCGGCGGCCGCCACCTCCTCCGGCAGCTCCCTCAGCACGAGGGGACGGCCCCGGAGTTCCTCCACCCGTTCCCGGACCGCCTCCAGGGACAGCGACCGCGGCACCCCGAGATCGCGCAGGATCGCGGTGCAGCGGCGCCGTAGCGCGGTGTACTCGCCCGTTCTCCTCACCTGCCGTGTCACCCCGTTCGGGCGAGAAAGCACTTCCCGTCACCAGCGGACAAACTGTGGCTCACACCTAAGCAGGTCGTGCGTCCTCTTGCACACGCCTGCCCGGAAATTCGGTCGCCCTTTGGCGTAAACCTTCTGCCGCGCCCGGCGGGCTCCCGGACCGGCGGTCCCGCGCGGACGGGCTCGCCGGAACCGGCGCAGCTCCCGGACCGGCGGTCCCGCGCGGACGGGCTCCGCCGGGACCGGCGCCGCGGGGACTCGTCGCGGACAGCCCGCCGAAACCCCCGGGAGACCGGGCCCGGGACCGCCGGGCGGCAGGGCAGCCGTCGCCCCCTCCGGGACCGCCTACCCTTGACGCATGACCAGCAGCAGCGACCGGAGCCCGGCAGTGGACGTTCAAGGATCCAAGAGTTACGAAATCCGCACCTACGGGTGCCAGATGAACGTCCACGACTCCGAGCGATTGGCCGGGCTGCTCGAGGATGCCGGGTATGTGCGGGCCCCCGAGGGCTCGGACGGTGACGCCGACGTCGTCGTCTTCAACACCTGCGCGGTCCGGGAGAACGCCGACAACCGGCTCTACGGCAACCTGGGCCGGCTCGCGCCGAGGAAGGCCTCGCGCCCCGGCATGCAGATCGCGGTCGGCGGCTGTCTGGCGCAGAAGGACCGGGACACCATCGTGAAGAAGGCGCCCTGGGTGGACGTCGTCTTCGGCACGCACAACATCGGCAAGCTGCCGGTCCTGCTGGAGCGCGCCCGCGTCCAGGAGGAGGCGCAGGTCGAGATCGCCGAGTCCCTGGAGGCCTTCCCCTCCACGCTGCCGACCCGCCGTGAGAGTGCGTACGCGGCCTGGGTGTCGATCTCCGTCGGCTGCAACAACACGTGCACCTTCTGCATCGTCCCGGCCCTGCGCGGCAAGGAGAAGGACCGCCGTCCCGGCGACATCCTCGCCGAGATCGAGGCACTCGTCGGCGAGGGCGTCTCCGAGATCACCCTGCTCGGCCAGAACGTCAACGCCTACGGCTCCGACATCGGCGACCGCGAGGCCTTCAGCAAGCTGCTGCGCGCCTGCGGGAGCATCGAGGGCCTGGAGCGGGTCCGCTTCACCTCCCCCCACCCGCGCGACTTCACCGACGACGTCATCGCCGCCATGGCCGAGACGCCGAACGTCATGCCGCAGCTGCACATGCCGCTCCAGTCCGGCTCGGACACGGTCCTGAAGGCGATGCGCCGCTCCTACCGCCAGGACCGCTACCTGGGGATCATCGAGAAGGTGCGGGTGGCCATCCCGCACGCCGCGATCACCACCGACATCATCGTGGGCTTCCCCGGCGAGACCGAGGAGGACTTCGAGCAGACGCTGCACGTCGTCCGCGAGGCCCGCTTCGCGCAGGCCTTCACCTTCCAGTACTCCAAGCGTCCCGGCACGCCCGCCGCGACCATGGAGAACCAGATCCCCAAGGAGGTCGTCCAGGCGCGCTACGAGCGGCTGGTCGCCCTGCAGGAGGAGATCTCCTGGGAGGAGAACAAGAAGCAGGTCGGCCGCACGCTGGAGCTGATGGTCGCGGAGGGCGAGGGCCGCAAGGACGGCGCCACCCACCGTCTCTCCGGCCGTGCCCCCGACAACCGCCTCGTGCACTTCACCAAGCCGGACCAGGAGGTGCGCCCCGGCGACGTCGTCACCGTCGAGGTCACCTACGCCGCCCCCCACCACCTCCTCGCCGAGGGCCCCGTCCTCGGGGTGCGCCGCACGCGCGCGGGAGACGCCTGGGAGAAGCGCACCGCCGCGGCGGCCGCCAAGCCGGCGGGTGTCATGCTCGGCCTGCCCAAGATCGGCGTCCCGGCACCGCTGCCGGCGGCCACGGGAAGCGCCTGCGGCTGCGACTGAGGTTGCGCTCTCCCGCAACCTCTTCGTCGAGTACGTGATCAGCGACGGCAAGCTCGTCGTGCTCGTCCTGACGGTGATCGACCTGACGGACGTGCTGGTCGAGGAGTGAGACGCGCTCCGCTCGCGGGGTTACGCTGCCGATCATGCTTGTCGCCGCCGCAGTCTGCCCCTGCCCACCGCTGCTCGTGCCCGAGGTCGCGGCGGGTGCCGCACCAGAGCTGGACACCGCCCGCGCCGCCTGCACGGACGCGCTCGGCGTGCTCGCCGCCGCCCGCCCCGACCTGCTGGTGGTCCTCGGCACCGCCGAGGAGGGCGGACGCGGCCCGTTCCCGCAGGGCACCCCGGGCACCTTCCGCGGATTCGGGGTCGACCTGGAGGTGCGCCTGGGGCCCGCCGGCGGCCCCGCCCGGCAGCGCCGCCTGCCGACCTCCCTTGCCGTCGGCGCCTGGCTGCTGGAGCGGACCGGCTGGTCCGCTGCCCCGGTCGAGGGGCTCGGCGTCGCGGACACGCTGGAGCCGCGGCGGTGCGCCGAGACCGGACGGGAGCTGGCCGGCCGGGCCGGGCGGGTGGCCCTGCTGGTGATGGGGGACGGCAGCGCCTGCCGCTCGCTCAAGGCGCCGGGTTACCTGGACGAGCGGGCGGCACCCTTCGACGCGGAGGCCGCCCGGGCGCTCGGCGCCGCGGACCTGGCCGCCCTGCGGGCACTGGACCCGGCCCTGGCGCACGAACTGAAGGCCGCGGGCCGCGCTCCCTGGCAGATCCTGGCAGGCGCGGCCGAGAACGCGGACCTCACCGGGGCACTGCTGTACGAGGACGCGCCGTACGGCGTGGGGTACATGGTCGCCACCTGGTCCTGAGCCCGCCGCCGGCGGCCGGCCGGCCGTACGGCTGCCGCACGCGCGCGTGGGGGCGTGTCGGATGTACGCCGTGCTGCCGCGCGGTGCCGATCCGCGCTTCTGCTGCTTTCTGTGCCGCCGCATGAGCGGGTGGAGGAACCCGGCTGCCGGCGCTCTCGGCGCCCTTGGAGCACAGCGCGCGCCCGGGGCGCCCCGCGGATCACGAGGCGCCCCGGGCGCGCGGTCACCAGGACGACCGTCGGCTCGTCAGGAAGCCGGTGGCGGGCCCTCCGGAGGGGCCGGACGGGTCGGGGTCATCGGGTCGTGGGGCGCCGCGTCGGGGCCGCCCTTGTGCGCGAGGCGGTCCATCGCCTCCTTGGCCTTGCCCGTGCCCGCGTGGATCTTGTCGCTGTACTTGCCCTTGGTCCGCTCGTCGACGGCCTTCGCGGCCTTGTCGATCCCGTGCTGGACCTTGTCCCCGTGCTGCCGCGCGAGGTCCGACACCTTGTCCTTGGCCGGGCCCAGCTTGGCCTTCATGTTGTCCATCAGACCCATGGTCCACCTTCCCTCGCGGGACAGTTACCTGCGGGCGTTGTCGCCGGCCTCGCTGTCGACGGCCTCGCCCGCGGACTGCTGCCGGGGGATCCCGGCACCCTCGGACGCGTCGTCCGTGCCGGAGTCCGAGCGCACGGCCCCGTCTCCGTGCCCGTCACCGGACGCGTCCGTCGCCTCCGCCGGCCCGGTTCCCGTCGCCCCGGCCGCCTCCGCCTCGGCCGCCTCCGGCTCCGTACCGGCACGCGCCGCCGTGGCCGACGCCTCCCGACCCGCCTTCGATCGGCCGAGAAGCCGTGCAAACACGCCCATATCCACTCCATACGGTACTCGTGCGGGCGAATTCCCGCGTCACCCGGTGCGTAAGGTTGCGCCGCCCGGGTCACCGCCCCGGCAGCCCGGCGGGCGGCACCTCGCACGGGCAACGAACCGGGACGCACGCCGTCACGTAACTCGTTCGAGACCCCACCGAGAGGTTTGCGAGACTGGTGCGGTGAGCAGTGCACCCCCCGCCCCCCGCGTCATCGCCGTCGTCGGTCCCACCGCGGCCGGAAAGTCCGATCTCGGCGTCTTCCTGGCCCAGCGGCTCGGCGGCGAGATCGTCAACGCCGACTCCATGCAGCTGTACCGAGGGATGGACATCGGAACCGCCAAGCTGACGCGCGAGGAGCGCGGCGGCGTCCCGCACCACCTGCTGGACATCTGGGACGTGACGGTCACCGCGTCGGTCGCCGAGTACCAGAGGCTGGCCCGCGCGCGGATCGACGCACTGCTCGCCGAGGGCCGCTGGCCCATCCTCGTGGGCGGCTCCGGCCTGTACGTCCGCGGCGCCGTCGACAATCTGGAGTTCCCCGGCACCGACCCGGAGGTCCGGGCCCGCCTGGAGGAGGAACTGGCGCTGCGCGGTTCGGGCGCGCTGCACGCCCGGCTGGCCGCCGCCGACCCCGAGGCCGCCCGCGCGATCCTGCCGAGCAACGGCCGCCGTATCGTCCGCGCCCTGGAAGTGATCGAGATCACCGGGCAGCCCTTCACGGCCAACCTGCCCGGTCACGACTCCGTCTACGACACCGTCCAGATCGGTGTCGACGTAGCCCGTCCGGAATTGGACGACCGCATCGCGCGGCGCGTCGACCGCATGTGGGAGGCGGGGCTCGTGGCGGAGGTGCGCGCACTGGAGGCGCAGGGCCTGCGCGAGGGGCGCACGGCATCGCGCGCGCTCGGCTACCAGCAGGTGCTGGCGGCACTCGCCGGGGAGTGCACCGAAGCGGAAGCGCGGGCCGAGACCGTCCGTGCCACCAAGCGCTTCGCGCGCCGGCAGGATTCGTGGTTCAGGCGCGATCCCCGGGTGCACTGGTTGAGCGGGGCCGCGGTGGATCGCCGGGAACTTCCGCGGCAGGCCCTGGCGTTGGTCGAACGACCGGTCACAGCCTGATCACGTCATGGCATCGGGATGCGCCGCCGGTCATCGCGGCCTCGGGCGCCGTGCCATCATCGAGCTTCGATCGACCAAGTGGAGCCTAGTTGGGAGGGCGCGTGGCGATGGAGGCCGGCCCTCGCGACACCGCACGAAGTGCCGAGCACGTCACCACAGAGAGTGACGAGCCGGGCCGGAGCGGTCCGGACCCTGGTGGAGACCGTCCACGGGTGAACGGGCGCGCCGACGGCAGCGCGCGCGACGGCGGCCTGCTCGACGCCGCCGCCTCCGACGACGGCCTCGGTGAGGACCGCCTGACGGAGATCACCCTCGCCGACGACCGGCTGTCCGGGGCCGGTGGTCTCTCCGGCGACCGCCTCCCCGAGGACCCTCTGGCCGATGACGGGCCCGACGACATCGTGGGCGGGGTGACCGCCGACGGGCCGGCGCCCGAGGAGATGTACCCGGGCGGACCGGAGGTCGAGGTCGAGCTGCGCCCGCAGCGCCGGCTGCGCATCTGGCAGCTCGCCCCCATCGTGGGCCTGGCCGCCGTCGGCTCCCTGATGTTCGCCTTCCCGCTCGCCTTCGACTTCGGCGACAGCGGCGCGGTCATCGCCATGCTCGGTCTGCTGATCTGCTCCTGCGCGGCGGGCTGGGGCATGATGGCCGCCCGCCGGGTGGGCTACACCTGGCCCGGCCTGCCCCCGCGCGGCTCCGGCCGCCGCCCCGACTGGCGGGTCGTTCTCGGGTACGCGCTCCTGGTGGTCGTGGTCGTCGTGCTCGCGGTGTGGCGCGTAGCCCGCCTGCGCTAGAGCCAAGCAAGGCAAGCCAGGCCCGCCGCCAAGGGCACGGTCCCACCTACCCCGTACGATCGAGGGATGAGCACACGGATCGCCTTCCTCAAGGGGCACGGCACCGAGAACGACTTCGTGATCGTCCCGGACCCCGACAACGCCCTCGAGCTGTCCCCGGCCGCCGTCGCCGCCCTGTGCGACCGCCGGGCGGGCCTCGGTGGCGACGGCGTGCTGCACGTCGTGCGGTCCGCGGCTCACCCGGAGGCGCGAGGCATGGCCGACGAGGCTGAGTGGTTCATGGACTACCGCAACGGCGACGGCTCGGTCGCCGAGATGTGCGGCAACGGCGTCCGTGTGTTCGCGCGCTACCTGCAGCACGCCGGACACGTCGCCGAAGGGGACCTCACGATCGCCACGCGCGCGGGCGTGAAGAGCGTCCACATCGCCAAGGACGGCGACATCACCGTCGGCATGGGCCGCGCCCGCCTCCCCGAGGGAGACGTCACGGTCACCGTCGGTGAGCACAGCTGGCCCGCGCGCAACGTGAACATGGGCAACCCGCACGCGGTGGCCTTCGTGGCCGACCTGGCGCACGCCGGCGACCTGTACACCGCGCCGCCGGTCAGCCCGGCGGCCACCTACCCCGACGGTGTGAACGTCGAGTTCGTGGTCGACCGCGGCCCCCGCCACGTCGCCATGCGCGTGCACGAGCGCGGCTCCGGCGAAACCCGCTCGTGCGGCACGGGCGCGTGTGCCGTCGCCGTGGCCGCCGCCCGGCGGGACGGCACCGACCCGGCCGCCACCGGCACCCCGGCGACCTACACCGTCGACGTGCCCGGCGGACGCCTCGTCATCACCGAGCGGCCGGACGGCGAGATCGAGATGACCGGCCCCGCCGTGATCGTCGCCGAGGGCGAGTTCGACGCCGAGTGGCTGGCTCACGCGTTCGGCTGACCCGCGACCCTAAACCTCGATTCCATCGCTCGAAGGGGTGATCCGTTTCACGCTCGGCGAGAGGCGGTCTGTCGCACGTGGTGGGCTCGGTAGCATCAAGCACCGGCACGGACGGGGGAACGTCGCCATCCCTGAGCCGCGTACGCCCTTGGGGGCCCGTCCGCCGGTCCACGAGCCGGAGGTGCCCATGAGTGCGGAGGCCACGAATCCTGCGACCGCTGGCCCGGTAGCGCCCACAGCGCCACAAGCGCTCACAGCGTCCGTGGCGCCCGCGGCGGCGCGCAGGAAGTCCCGGCCCCGGATCGATCTGCGCCGACTGGGCCGGGCCGCGCTGCTCGGCCCCGCGGCCCGCGGCAGACTGCCCGACGCGATCGGCCACGTCGTGGAGGCGCACCGCGCCCACCACCCCGACGCCGACCTCGAACCCCTGCGCCGCGCCTACGTCCTGGCGGAGTCCTCGCACCGCGGCCAGATGCGCAAGAGCGGTGAGCCGTACATCACGCACCCGCTCGCCGTGACCCTGATCCTCGCCGAACTCGGTGCCGAGACCACGACGTTGACCGCGTCCCTGCTGCACGACACGGTCGAGGACACCGAGGTGACGCTGGATCAGGTGCGGGAACAGTTCGGCGAGGAGGTCCGTTATCTGGTCGACGGCGTCACGAAACTGGAGAAGGTCGACTACGGAGCCGCCGCCGAGCCGGAGACCTTCCGCAAGATGCTCGTCGCCACCGGCAACGACGTGCGCGTGATGTCGATCAAACTCGCCGACCGCCTGCACAACATGCGCACCCTCGGCGTGATGCGTCCCGAGAAACAGGAGCGGATCGCCAAGGTCACCCGTGACGTCCTCATCCCGCTCGCCGAACGCCTCGGCGTGCAGGCCCTGAAGACCGAGCTGGAGGACCTGGTCTTCGCCATCCTCCACCCCGAGGAGTACGAGCACACCAGAGAACTCATCGCGGAGAACGCCGCCCGCCCCGGCGACCCCCTCGCCGAGGTCGCCGACGAGGTGCGCGGGGTGCTGCGCGAGTCCGGCATCCCGGCCGAGGTCCTCATCCGCCCCCGGCACTTCGTCTCCGTCCACCGCGTGGCCCGCAAACGCGGACAACTGCGCGGCACCGACTTCGGCCGCCTGCTGGTGCTGGTCAACGAGGACGCGGACTGTTACGGCGTCCTCGGCGAACTCCACACGTGCATGACGCCGGTGGTGTCGGAGTTCAAGGACTTCATCGCCGTACCGAAGTTCAACCTGTACCAGTCCCTGCACACCGCCGTCGCCCGCCCCGACGGCCAGATGGTCGAAGTCCTCATCCGCACCCACCAGATGCACAAGGTGGCCGAGGCCGGTGTCGTGGCCCTCGGCAACCCGTACGCACCCGCCGCCGACACGTCCGTGTCCGACACTCCCGCGTCCGGCGACGCCACGGCCGGCGCCCCGTCGTCTTCCGGTGCCCCGGCCGACGGTGAGCGCGCCGATCCCACCCGCCCCGGCTGGCTCTCCCGCCTCCTCGACTGGCAGCAGGCCGCCCCCGACCCCGACACCTTCTGGTCCACCCTGCGTGCGGACCTCGCCCAGGACCGCGAAATCACCGTCTTCCGGCCCGACGGCGGCGCGCTCGGCCTGCCCGAGGGCTCTACCTGCGTGGACGCCGCCTACGCGCAGTACGGCGAGGACGCGCACGCCTGCATCGGCGCCCGTGTCAACGGCCGGCTGGCCACCCTCAGCACGGTCCTGCGCGACGGCGACACGGTCCAGCTCCTGATGGGCCAGGACCCGGCCTCCGAGCCCTCCCGCGAGTGGCTGGAGCACGCGCACACCCCGGCCGCCCGCATCGCCATCCAGCGCTGGCTGGCGACCCACCCCGCCGGCGGCACCGACCCGGCGGAGCCGGCCGGCCCCGGGGAGCCGGGCGAGCCGGGCGGCACCCGGGCCGGGGCCACCGCGCCCGGCACGGCGTCCGCCCGGGCGGGTAACACCCCTTCGACCGAGCCGGCAGCCACCACCGGCCGCCCAGCCGCCACCGCGGCCCCCTCCGCAGGCCCTTCTGCGGCGGCCCGCCGCGCCGAGCCGTCCGGCACCCGCGCCGCGACACCTTCCGCCCGCCGCCCCTCGGCCGCTCCGGGGGCCGCGCCGGAGCGCGCCGCCGACGGTGCCCCCGACCCGCGATCGAGGCGCGCCGACGTCCTCGTGGACCGGCCCGGTGCCGCCGCACGGCTCGCCGGGTGCTGCACGCCCGTACCACCGGACGAGATCACCGGGTTCGCGGTGCGCGGGGGAGTGGTGACCGTGCACCGCGCGGAGTGCGCGGCGGTGGCACACATGAAGAGCAGGGGACGCGCGGAGATCGGCGTGCGCTGGGGGGACACCGCCGAGTGCCGCGTCACCCTGGTCGCTGAATCGTTCGGCCGCCCCCACCTCCTCGCCGACCTCACAGAGGCGATCGCCTCGCAGGGCGTCGAGATCGTCTCCGCCACCGTCGAACCGCCCACCCAGCAGCGGGTGCGCCACACCTACACCCTCCAGTTGCCCGACGCGGCCCACCTGCCGGCCCTGATGCGCGCCATGCGGGACGTACCCGGGGTGTACGACGTACGCAGGGCCCAGCACCAGCCGAGAACGTCCTGACGACGGCGCCCGGCGTACCCGTTCGGGTGGGCCGGTCGCGCGTCGTCACCGCGGGGCGGGCGGCCACTGGTAGCGGTGGTCCATGCTGCTCACCCCTCGCTCCCGGCCCCGGACCGCCGTCACCCGGACCACGCCCAAGCCCTCCCGGCACCGGAAGGCGGCCCTGCTCGCCGCCGCCGTCTCCGTCTGCCTCCTGGCCGCCGCGGCGCCGCCCGAACCGCTCGGCGTCGGCGACCGGCTCTTCCCCCACCTCGGCAACCCGGGCTACGACGTCGCCTCGTACGACCTGTCCTTCACCTACCCCGGCAGCAACGACAAGCCGCTCCAGGCCGTCACCACCATCGACGCATGGACCACCACCGACCTGGAGCGACTCAACCTGGACTTCGCGCACGGCACCGTGCGGTCGGTCGAGGTCGACGGGCGCCCCGCCGACTTCACCAGCGCGGGCGAGGACCTGGTCGTCACCCCGGAGCAGCCCCTGGCCGAGGGCAGCTGGACCCGGATCACCGTGCGCCACACCAGCGACCCCGTCTACGGCAAGGACCAGCAGGGCGGCTGGGTGCGCACCTCCGACGGCCTCGCCATGGCGAACCAGGCCGACGCCGCCCACCTGGTGTTCCCGTGCAACGACCACCCGTCCGACAAGGCGATGTTCACCTTCCGGATCACCGCGCCGAACGGCTACACCGCCGTCGCCAACGGCCTGCCCGCCGGTGCCGCCCGGGTCGGCACCACCACCACCTGGACATACCGCACCCAGCACCCCATGGCCACCGAGCTCACCCAGGTCTCGATCGGCCGCTCCGCCGTGCTGCGCCGCGAGGGCCCCCACGGCCTGCCCGTGCGCGACGTCGTACCCGCGAGCGACCGCAAGGCACTCGAACCGTGGCTCGCGAAGACACCCGACCAGATCGCCTGGATGGAGAGCAAGGTCGGCCGCTACCCGTTCGAGAACTACGGCCTGCTCATGGCCCAGGCCTCCACGGGCTTCGAACTGGAGACACAGACCCTCTCGCTCTTCGAGAAAGGCCTGTTCACCGAGCCCGAGTACCCCAAGTGGTACATCGAGTCGATCATGGTGCACGAGCTGTCCCACCAGTGGTTCGGGGACAGCGTCACACCCCGGGCCTGGTCCGACGTCTGGCTGAACGAGGGCCATGCCACCTGGTACGAGGCGCTGTACGCCGAGGAGACGGCGAACCGGCCGATGGAGGCGCGGATGAAGGCCGCCTACGGCGCCTCCGACCGCCGGCGCGAGGCCGGCGGACCGCCCGCCCGGCCCAAGCCGCCCGTCCCGGGCCAGAAGATCAGCATTTTCCGGCCCAGCATCTACGACGGCGCCGCCCTCGCCCTCTACGCCCTGCGCCAGGAGATCGGCCGGCCCGCCTTCGAGCGGCTGGAGCGGATCTGGGTCCGGGAGCACCAGGACGCCACCGCCACCACCGCCGACTTCGTCCGGCTGGCCTCGGCCGTCGCCGGCCGCGACCTGAGCGGCTTCCTCAAGGCCTGGCTGTACGACGACAAGACCCCGCCGATGCCCGGCCACCCGGACTGGAAGCAGAAGGAATCGGCTCAGCCCGCCTCGCCGCGCGCCCGGCGGTGACCCGGTGACGCCCGGCGATAACCCGATGACGAGACGCGGCGTACCGTGCGACCATCTAGGGGTGGGCGCGCGGGGAGACGGGAATCTCCCGGGGTACCCGCGCGTTGTAGACCACGTACGGAGCGGGTGACCGCCCGCCGTACGGAAACCGTCGCGCCGACGCGGAGACGGCACTCCCACCGACGTATCTCATCGACGTAAGGATCCAATGACCTCCTCTTCTTCCCCTTCCCAGGACACCAAGCGCCTCGCGCACGCCTATCCCGAGGGTCTTCGGGCCGATGCCCTGATGGAAGAGGACGTCGCCTGGAGCCACGAGATCGACGGCGATCGGGACGGCGACCAGTTCGACCGCTCCGAGCGCGCGGCCCTGCGCCGCGTGGTGGGCCTGTCCACCGAGCTGGAGGACGTCACCGAGGTCGAGTACCGCCAGCTCCGCCTGGAGCGGGTCGTGCTCGTCGGCGTGTGGACCACCGGCACGGCGCAGGACGCCGACAACTCCCTCGCGGAGCTGGCCGCCCTCGCGGAGACCGCGGGCGCGCTCGTGCTCGACGGTGTGATCCAGCGCCGCGACAAGCCGGACGCGGCCACCTACATCGGCTCCGGCAAGGCCGCCGAGCTGCGTGACATCGTCATCGAAACGGGCGCGGACACCGTCATCTGCGACGGTGAGCTGAGCCCCGGCCAGCTGATCCAGCTGGAGGACGTCGTCAAGGTCAAGGTCATCGACCGTACGGCCCTGATCCTGGACATCTTCGCCCAGCACGCCAAGTCCCGCGAGGGCAAGGCGCAGGTCGCGCTCGCGCAGATGCAGTACATGCTGCCGCGGCTGCGCGGCTGGGGTCAGTCGCTGTCCCGGCAGATGGGTGGCGGTCGCGGTGGTCTCGCCACGCGTGGCCCCGGTGAGACCAAGATCGAGACGGACCGGCGCCGGATCCGCGAGAAGATGGCCAAGATGCGCCGGGAGATCGCGGAGATGAAGACCGGCCGCGAGATCAAGCGCCAGGAGCGCCGGCGGAACAAGGTGCCGTCGGTCGCCATCGCCGGCTACACCAACGCCGGCAAGTCCTCCCTGCTCAACCGCCTCACGGGCGCCGGCGTCCTGGTCGAGAACGCCCTGTTCGCGACCCTGGACCCGACCGTCCGCCGGGCGGAGACCCCGAGCGGCCGGCTCTACACCTTGACGGACACCGTCGGCTTCGTCCGGCACCTGCCGCACCACCTGGTCGAGGCGTTCCGCTCCACCGTGGAGGAGGTCGGCGACTCCGACCTGATCCTGCACGTGGTGGACGGCTCGCACCCGAACCCGGAGGAGCAGCTCGCCGCCGTGCGCGAGGTGATCCGGGACGTCGGCGCCACCGACGTGCCCGAGATCGTCGTGGTCAACAAGGCGGACGCGGCCGACCCGCTGGTCCTCCAGCGGCTGCTGCGGGTCGAGAAGCGCTCGATCGCCGTCTCGGCACGCACCGGCCAGGGCATCGAGGAACTGCTCGGCCTGATCGACGACGAGCTGCCCCGCCCCTCGGTCGAGATCGAGGCGCTCGTGCCCTACACCCACGGCAAGCTGGTCGCCCGCGCCCACACCGAGGGCGAGGTGATCTCCGAGGAGCACACCGCGGAGGGCACCCTGCTCAAGGTCCGGGTGCACGAGGAGCTGGCGGCGGACCTCGCGCCGTACGTACCGGTCTCCGCGGCCTGACCCAGCCCATGACGAGGGCCCGCCACCCCAGGGTGGCGGGCCCTCGTCATGCCCGGCGCCAGGTCACCGGCCGGCGAACTGCTTGCTCACCGACTCGTACACGCTCTTGGCCACCTCACCCAGCCGGGGACCGGCCAGCCAGCCGGAACGCACCGGGCCGATGGACGTGTTCGACACCAGCGCGGGCTTGCCGTCCGCGCCCGTCTCCACCCAGCCGCCACCGGAGGCGCCACCGGTCATGGTGCAGCCGATCCGGTACATCGTCGGGTCGGACTGCTCGATGGAGAGCCGGCCCGGCTTGTCCTGGCACTGGTACAGCCGCTGACCGTCGTACGGCGCCGCCGCCGGGTAGCCGGACGCCGTGATGCTCCGCACCTGGGACACGGCCGGCGCGTCGAAGTTCACCGGCAGCGCCCCGCCGACGGTCTCCTCCAGCGACTTGCCGCCGCTGCCCTGCTCGGGCGTCACATGGATGACGGCGAAGTCGTACGACGCGCCGTCGCCACCCGTCTCGCCCCCCTTGCTGATCCACTGCTGCGAGGTCTTCGCCGCGTCGGCCCACCACACGCCGTACGGCGCGATCTCGGAGCGGCTGGCACCCTCCAGCTCGGCCGCCGACCTGCCCTGGTCGTTGTACGACGGCACGAAGGCGAGGTTGCGGTACCAGCCGCCCTTCTTACCGGCGTGCACACAGTGACCCGCCGTCCAGACGAGGTTGGACTTGCCCGGGTGCGCCGGGTCCGTCACCACCGTCGCGGAGCAGACCATGGTGCCCCCGGGGGCGTCGAAGAGCAGCTTGCCCGAGGTGGCCGCACTGGTGTGGTACGGCGGGGTGACCGCACGCGCCTGCACCGGCTGCGGCGTCGGGTCCGTCACGCCCTGGTCACCGGAGATGTCGTTGTCGTCGACGCCCCGGTCCGGGTCGTCGGCGTCACGCATCCGGTCCGAGTCCCAAAGGCCCTTGATGATCGGGTTGACGAAGTCGTTGGCCTCGCGCAGCCAGTCGTCCCGGTTCCAGTTCTTCCAGGCGCCGTGCTTCCACTTGTCGATGTCGATCCCGTGCTCCTTGAGCCTCTGCTTCAGGTCGTCCGGGATCGTGATCTTGCCGTCGCGGCTGCTCACCGCGGACGGCTTGCCGTCGGAGCCGTCGTCGCCGCACGCCGTGGCGGTCAGCGCCAGCACCGACGCGAGAGCGACCGCCGTCAGCGAGGTGGAGGTCCGGCGACCGCCCCTGCCTCGCCGAGCGGTGAACGACGGCCGTATGGATCGCATGTTCTTGACTCCCCCTGCTGTGAAAGGAATTCGGCGCTTCGGCCCCGACACCGGCGGTGAACTCACGGACGGTTCATGCCGGTCCCACGACCTTCTGGGAACGGCATCACACACTATGCCGTCGCCGTGGGGGAGTTCCGACCGGAGGGCAACGGTTCCGTCACAGGCCGCCTGAACAGGGCACGAGCGCCGGCCGGTCCGAGCGCCGCCTCGTCGTCCGCAAAGAACCGTGCCGCCCGTCCGCGGTGACCCGTGCCGGCTCCAGGCCGTCACCGACTCCCGCAGTCGCGGAGGGGCTCGTCCCCGTGCCGTCCGGGCAAGGATCTCCCGGCGAGCCCGTAACCGCCCGATCGGTGCGCTGTTGTAGCCGGTGGGGCCTGCTGCCAGTGTCCGGTCCCCGAGGATCAACTCGCCTTTCAGCAGCGGGGAGGACAACGCGCCGTGGCCGTTACGGAGTCGATGGCTGGAGGCACGTCCGGGGAAGCGCGGGCCGTGCACGAGGGAATCCTCAGACGCCAGTCGGCGCGCGAGTCCTCGGCGCGCACCTATGCCCGCGCCCTGCCCATCGTGCCGGTCCGGGCGCGAGGACTCACCATCGAGGGCGCCGACGGACGCCGCTACCTCGACTGCCTCTCCGGCGCCGGCACCCTCGCCCTCGGGCACAACCACCCGGTCGTGCTGGAAGCCATCCGCCGGGTCCTCGACTCCGGCGCCCCCCTCTCCGTCCTCGACCTCGCGACCCCCGTCAAGGACGCCTTCGTCACCGAGCTGTTCCGCACACTCCCACCCGGCCTCGCCGGCCGCTCTCGGGTCCAGTTCTGCGGACCCGCCGGCACGGACGCCGTCGAGGCAGCCCTCAAACTGGTCAGGACCGCGACCGGCCGCACCGGCATCCTCGCCTTCACCGGCGCCTACCACGGCATGACCGCCGGCGCCCTGGCCGTCTCCGGCGGAGCCCCCGACGTCCAGGTGACCCGCCTGCCCTACCCGCAGGACTACCGCTGCCCCTTCGGCGTCGGCGGCCCGCACGGCGCCGAACTCGCCGCCCGCTGGACCGAGTCCCTCCTCGACGACCCCAAGTCGGGCGTCCCGCTGCCGGCCGGGATGATCCTCGAACCGGTCCAGGGCGAGGGCGGAGTGATCCCCGCGCCGGACGCCTGGCTGCGCCGCGTGCGCCGGCTCACGGCGGACCGGTCCATCCCCCTGATCGCCGACGAGATCCAGACCGGAGTCGGCCGCACGGGCGCCTTCTGGGCCGTCGACCACAGCGGCGTCACCCCCGACGTCATGGTCCTGTCCAAGGCCATCGGCGGCAGCCTCCCACTGGCCGTGATCGTCTACCGCGACGACCTCGACGTCTGGCAGCCCGGCGCCCACGCCGGCACCTTCCGCGGCAACCAGCTCGCCATGGCCGCCGGCACCGCCACCCTCGCCCACGTCCGCGAGAACGCCCTCGCCGAACGCGCAGCCGCACTCGGCTCCCGCATGCTGCGCCAACTCGCCGAACTCAGGCACGCGTTCCCCTGCGTGGGAGACGTCCGAGGGCGCGGACTCATGATCGGGCTCGAACTGGTCGACCCGGACGCCGACCACGGCACTTCTCGCCCGGTGCCCCTCGCCGGTGACACCGGTGACACCGCCGGCCTCGACAGTGGGGGCACGGGCGGCACGGGTGGTCTCAGCGGCGCGGCGGTCCGGCCGGAGCCCGCCCGCACGCCGTCCCCGGCCGCCCCCGAACTCGCCGCCGCCGTGCAGCGGGAGTGCCTCCAGCGCGGACTGATCGTCGAACTCGGCGGCCGGCACGCGTCCGTGGTCCGGCTGCTTCCGCCCCTCACGATCACCGACGAACAGGCGACGGCCGTACTCGACCGGCTGACCGACGCGGTGGCCGCGGTCGCCCGTCACCACCAATCCCATGGCCCACACCAGCAACGCCCAGCCTGCCCAGCCCCGCACGCGGGCTGACCACCGGCCGCGCCGGGCGCCCCCGACGCCCGCCTGCGGGCGCACACCGCTTCCCATTCCCGTTCAGCCCCCTTCGGGCGTCCAGGCCGGCGTCCACCGCCGGCCACAACCACACGGCCATCCCGCCCCCACCGACCGCCGGCCCCGGAGGAACGGCGCCCGAGCGGACGGCGAACGAGTCCGCACCCCCACTCCAGCCCCAGAGGAGCGTCATGAACGCCATCCCCACCCCCGACGACCGGGGAGGCACCGGCGCCCCGTCCTCCGCCGCACCGCTCACCGAGTCGGTCCCGCAGCAGAGCAAGCGGCACCCCGATCCCGTCCGGCGGCCGGCTCCCGAGGCCGGTGCGGTCGAGAGCCCCGGTCCGCTGGAGCATCCGGATCTGCTGGAGCATCCGGATCCGCTGGAGGACCCGGATCCGCTGGAGGACCCCGATCCCCACGCCGCGGCCCAGGCCGCCGCCGTCGAGAACCTCCTGCGGTGCTGGGCCCGCGAGACCGGTCTGACCGCTCCCACGGCGGGCAGCCTCCACATCCCACTGCCGGCCAGCGGCGCCACCCTGATCGCACCGGTCCGTCACTGGTCCCCGACGGGCTGGCACCGCTTCGGCCTCCCGCGTCTGGCCGACGCGTCCGACGCGGCGCCACCCGTCGACGCCGTCACCCTCGCGGCCCTCCTCGCGCGGGAAACCGCCCCCGAGCCGGCCGGCACCACCTCCTCCCCGCCGCGCACCTCCTCGGACTCCACTGACGGCATCGGTCCCCAGGGCACCGGTTCCCACAGCACCGGCTCAGACGTCACCGTTCCCCGTCCTCACACCGGCGCCGGAGACCGAGCCGACGGCCCGGACCTCGTGGCCAGAGTCGCCGACTCCGTCCGCCGTACGGCGACCTTCATCCGGCACCGGCGGGCACACCCCGCCGACACCCCCGACCGCTTCCTCGGCGCCGAGCAGGCCCTCCTGCTCGGACACCCGCTGCATCCGACCCCGAAGAGCAGGGAAGGCCTGACCGAAGCGGAAGCCGAGCGGTACTCACCGGAGCTGCGTGGCTCCTTCCCCCTGCACTGGCTGGCCGTCGACCCCTCTCTCCTCGCGACCGACTCCGCCTGGACCGAGCGCGGCCGTGCCGTGCCCGCCGGGCACCTCGTCCGCCGCCTCGCCGGCACCGCCCTGCCGCTGCCCGACGGTCACACCGCCCTGCCACTGCACCCCTGGCAGGCCCGCGAGGTCCGGCACCGCGCGCCCGTCGCCGCGCTGCTCGACTCGGGGCTGCTCCGGGACCTCGGACCCCTGGGCGCTCCCTGGTGTCCCACCTCCTCCGTACGCACCGTGTACCGATCCGGCGCCCCCGCGATGCTCAAGCTCTCGCTGGCCCTGAGCATCACCAACTCCCGCCGGGAGAACCTCCGCAAGGAACTCCACCGGGGAGTCGAGGTGCACCGGCTCCTGCGCACCGGGCTCGCCCGCCAGTGGCAGACCGCCCACCCCGATTTCGACATCGTCCGCGACCCGGCCTGGCTCGCCGTCGACGGCCCGGACGGCCTGCCCCTGCCCGGTCTCGACGTGGTGATCCGGCACAACCCGTTCACCCCGGCCGACGACGCCGGCTGCGTCGCCGGACTGATCGCCCCCCGCCCGTTCCCCGAGCCGCCCGCCGGCACCGCGCCGCACCACTCCGCTCGGCCGATGCGGTCCCGGCTGGCCCGAGTCGTCGCAGGTCTCGCCACGCGTACCGGCCGACCCGTCGGCGCGGTCGCCGCCGAGTGGTTCCTGCGCTACCTGGAGCAGGTCGTCCGGCCCGTCCTCTGGCTGGACGGCGAGGCCGGCATCGCCCTCGAAGCGCACCAGCAGAACACGCTGGTCCTGCTGGACGGTGACGGGTGGCCCACCGGCGGCCGTTACCGCGACAACCAGGGGTACTACTTCCGCGAGTCCCGGCGCGCCGAACTGACGGCCCGGCTGCCCGGCATCGGCGAGCACAGTGACACCTTCGTCCCGGACGAGGTCGCCGACGAGCGCCTCGCCTACTACCTCGCCGTCAACAACGTGCTCGGTCTGATCGGTGCCTTCGGCTCCCAGTGCCTCGCCGACGAACGGCTGCTGCTCTCGGCCTTCCGCCGCTTCCTCACCGGTCTCGCCTCGGGGCCCGCCCCGCTGCGCACCTCCCTGCCCGGCCGCCTCCTCGACTCACCCGTCCTGCGCTGCAAGGCCAACCTGCTGACCCGGCTGCACGGTCTCGACGAACTCGTGGGCCCGGTCGACACCCAGTCCGTCTACGTCACCATCGCCAACCCCCTTCACGCGTGAACGAAGTACCGCCGCGCACCACCTGAGCGGACCGACCTCGACGAGCCGACCACCGTCCCCCGTCCGAGGAACATGACCCACCACGTCTCCTGAGAGGAGCGCACCGTGCCCCCCACCGACGCCGGCGCCGGAACCGGCCCTCGCCCGGCCCAACGGGACAGCACCACCCGCCACGCGGCCACCGAAGGGCCCCGGAGCCCCCTCTTCGGACGGCTCACCGTCCAGGACGAGGAGCCGGACAGCGAGGACACGCTGGAGCTGTGCCTGCCCGCGAAGTTCGTCGCCCTCCGCGCCGGCGCGACGACCGGTCTCCTCGGCCGACTCGCCACGTGGGGCTCGGTGGTGACCCCGGCCGGCTCCTTCCGGCTGACGCCCGTACGCCTTGATCAGGACCTCTCGCTCGTCCACCGCTGGATGAACGACCCCGCCGTCGCCGAGTTCTGGGAGCTGGCCGGGCCCCGGACGCGGACGGAGCACCACCTGAGGGCGCAGCTGCACGGCGACGGGCGCAGCGTGCCGTGCCTCGGCGTACTGGACGGCACCCCGATGAGCTACTGGGAGATCTACCGTGCCGACCTGGATCCGCTGGCCTGTCACTACCCGGCCCGTCCGCACGACACCGGGATCCACCTCCTCGTCGGGGACGCCGCCGACCGGGGACGAGGACTGGGATCCGTCCTGCTCCGAGCCGTGGCCGGCCTGATCCTCGACCGGCGTCCCCCGTGCGCACGTGTCGTCGCGGAACCCGATCTTCGCAACACCCCCTCCGTCGCCGCGTTCCTGAGCGCGGGCTTCCGGTTCGCGGCGGAGGTCGACCTGCCCGGCAAGCGGGCCGCCCTCATGATCCGGGACCGAGTCCTGCGCGATGTCCTGTAGCGCCTAGTGACCGGGCGCTCACAGATAGATACGAGTGGGGGATCCGTGGTGTTCCCGCCTACGGAAAAAAGTTCTTGGCCGAGTCGCCCGGGCCGGCACCGCGGCGACCCGGCGGCGAGAACCGGCCCGCCCCTGCCCCAGCCCGACGAGCAGGTCGCGGCCACCGGCCCGCACCCGCCCCGCTCCGACGCCCAGTCCCCGCACCCGCTTCCACCCACCACCGGAACCCCAGCCCACCCAGGAGCCCCGCCCGTGAGCCCTCCGCCTGCCCCCGTGACGACCCCCCGTTTGTCAGTGCAGGGCCGTAGGGTGGTCAGGCTATGACGAAGCCCTCCCTCCCCGAACTCCTGCACGCCGCCGTCGCCGCCGTCGGCGGAGCGGAGCGCCCCGGCCAGGTGACCATGGCCGAAGCGGTCGCCGAGGCGATCGACGACGGATCACACCTGCTGGTCCAGGCCGGCACCGGCACCGGAAAGTCGCTCGGCTATCTCGTGCCCGCGCTCGCGCACGGAGAACGCGTGGTGGTCGCGACGGCCACGCTCGCCCTCCAGCGCCAGCTCGTCGAGCGGGATCTCCCGCGCACCGTCGACGCCCTGCACCCGCTGCTGCGCCGACGCCCGGACTTCGCGATGCTCAAGGGCAGGTCGAACTACCTGTGTCTGCACCGCCTGCACGAGGGCATGCCGCAGGACGAGGAAGAGGGGCTCTTCGACCAGTTCGAGGCCGCGGCGCCCACCAGCAAGCTGGGCCAGGACCTGCTTCGACTGCGGGACTGGGCCGACGAGACGGAGAGCGGTGACCGGGACGATCTCACCCCGGGCGTCTCGGACCGTGCCTGGGCCCAGGTCTCGGTGTCGTCGCGGGAGTGCCTGGGCGCGTCGAAGTGCGCGTACGGCGCCGAGTGCTTCGCGGAGATGGCCCGTGAGCGGGCCAAGCTCGCCGAGGTGGTGGTCACCAATCACGCGCTGCTGGCCATCGACGCCATCGAGGGTGCCCCGGTGCTGCCCCAGCACGAGGTGCTGATCGTGGACGAGGCGCATGAACTCGTCTCCCGCGTCACGGGCGTCGCCACCGGCGAACTCACGCCCGGGCAGGTCAACCGCGCGGTGCGTCGCGCCGCCAAGTTGGTCAACGAGAAGGCAGCCGATCAGCTCCAGACCGCCGCCGAGGGCTTCGAGCGGCTCATGGAACTCGCCCTGCCGGGCCGCCTGGAGGAGATCCCGGAGGACCTGGGCTATGCCCTGATGGCGCTGCGGGACGCGGCCCGCACGGTGATCTCGGCGATCGGCGCGACGCGCGACAAGTCCGTCCAGGACGAGGACGCCGTCCGCAAGCAGGCGCTGGCCTCGGTGGAGACGGTGCACGACGTGGCGGAGCGGGTCGTGAACGGCTCGGAGTGGGACGTCGTCTGGTACGAGCGGCACGACCGCTTCGGCGCGTCCCTCCGGGTGGCGCCCATGTCGGTCTCCGGTCTGCTCAGGGAGAAGCTGTTCGCCGACCGGACCGTGGTCCTCACCTCGGCGACGCTCAAGCTGGGCGGCGATTTCAACGGCGTCGGCGCCTCCCTGGGGCTCGGCCCGGAAGGCGCGGAGGGCGAGGACCTGCCGAAGTGGAAGGGCGTCGACGTCGGCTCGCCCTTCGACTACCGCAAGCAGGGCATCCTCTACGTCGCCAAGCATCTGGCCCGCCCGGCACGCGACGGTGAGCGCTCCGACATGCTGGACGAGCTGACCGAGCTGATCCAGGCGGCCGGCGGGCGCACCCTCGGCCTGTTCTCGTCCATGCGGGCCGCTCAGCTCGCCGCGGAGGAGCTGCGCTCCCGGATCCCGGAGTTCCCGATCCTGCTGCAGGGCGAGGAGACGCTCGGTGAACTGATCAAGAACTTCGCTGCCGACCCGAGGACGTGTCTCTTCGGCACGCTGTCACTGTGGCAGGGCGTCGACGTCCCGGGCCCCAGCTGCCAGCTGGTCGTCATGGACAAGATCCCGTTCCCGCGGCCCGACGACCCGCTGATGAGCGCGCGCCAGAAGGCGGTGGAGGAGGCGGGAGGCAACGGTTTCATGGCGGTGGCCGCGACGCACGCGGCCCTGCTCATGGCACAGGGCGCCGGCCGTCTCGTCCGGGCGTCCGGCGACCGGGGTGTGGTCGCCGTACTGGACCAGCGGCTGGCCACCGCGCGTTACGGCGGCTATCTGAAGGCGTCACTGCCGGACTTCTGGTACACCACGGACCGCAATCAGGTCCGCAAGTCGCTGGCGGCGATCGACGCCGTGGCCAAGCAGGCGGAGGCTGAGCCGGCGGCGGCCAAGTGATAGCGGGGTAGTCCGGCCGGCACCGGCCGGACTACCCCGGGGTGCGCTCGGATTCCACGGCCGCCCATGAACACAGGGCCGCCGGACACAGCCGGGGCCTCGGACGGGCATGCGCCGGGTCCCCGGGCATACGCAGGGCCCCGGAACCGGCGCAGGGGTTCCGGGGCCCGGTCAGGGAGCGGACGGGCCGACCCGCCCGCCGCGGCCGTCACACGCGGCGCAGGACGGCGACGACCTTGCCGAGGATGGTCGCGTCGTCGCCGGGGATCGGCTCGTAGGCCGCGTTGTGCGGGAGGAGCCATACGTGGCCGTCCTCGCGCTTGAAGCGCTTGACGGTGGCTTCGCCGTCGAGCATGGCGGCGACGATGTCGCCGTTCTCGGCGACCGGCTGGCGGCGGACGGTGACCCAGTCGCCGTCGCAGATCGCGGCTTCGATCATCGAGTCGCCGACGACCTTCAGGACGAACAGTTCACCGTCGCCGACGAGCTGGCGGGGGAGGGGGAAGACGTCCTCGACGGACTCCTCCGCGAGGATCGGGCCACCGGCGGCGATGCGGCCGACCAGCGGGACGTACGACGCGGCGGGCTTGCCGGCGGTGTCCGTGGGCTGCACGGTGACGGCCTGGTCGGAGCCGCGCACCTCGTAGGCGCGCGGGCGGTGCGGGTCGCGGCGCAGGAAGCCCTTGCGTTCGAGCGCCATGAGCTGATGGGCGACCGAGGACGTGCTGGAGAGGCCGACGGCCTGGCCGATCTCCCGCATCGACGGCGGGTAACCGCGCCGCTGTACGGAGTCCCTGATGACCTCGATCACCCGGCGCTGCCGGTCGGTGAGGCCGGAACTGTCCGCCCGGATGCCTGGAGGTCGGCCCGGCAGGGAGCGCTTGGGTCCCTCGGGATTCGTGGCTTCGTTCATCGCGTGCACCGGCTCGACTCGGCCCAAGGAGCGGTCCTGGGCGGTGATGGTGGCACTGTCTGCGGTGGTGGTCACGTCGGCCCCTCTCGATGGTCTCCCTGCTGCACAACGGTAGTTGCTTTCGAAAGGTTGCGCCAAACACACGTTCGAGTGAAAAAGTGCGTTTTGCCTGACGTGATCACGTGCCTGGGTGTATTGCTGGCGCGGCACTTGGCGGACAAAAGCGCCCATTGTTGTACTCTTCACCGCCGGGGTCTGGCGGCCTCGTGGGCCGGGCCCCAGTCTGCCATCCGGAATCCCGCAGTCCGGGAGCCGGGGGCCTTTCTGCGCGGGAGTGCCACGCCTCCTCCCTGTGGCGCCCACCGTATCCCCGCAAGCCTCGCGGGAACACTGCCCGGCGCCCGCGTGTCCTCCGCAGGTCGCCGACGGCGCTCGGGGCCGTCCTTCCGGCGCGACACGCGAGTCTGCCTCGCTGTATGAGCCAATCCCTACATCTAGTGGTTGGATGGCTACCGCAGCCCAGAAGTTGTGGTCCCCCGGGTCCGAGACGCCTCGGCGATCGCCTATGCTTAGGGCTGCTTCGCGGGACCTGTGGGTCCTGTGAGGCCGACGAGTCTGCTGTGAGGAGGGTTGGAGAACATGCACTGTCCCTTCTGCAGGCATCCCGACAGCCGTGTGGTCGACAGCCGTACGACCGACGACGGCACGTCCATCCGCAGGCGCCGCCAGTGCCCCGACTGCTCCCGTCGTTTCACGACCGTGGAGACGTGCTCGCTCATGGTGGTCAAGCGGTCCGGAGTCACCGAGCCCTTCAGTCGCACCAAGATCATCAATGGTGTGCGCAAGGCGTGCCAGGGACGGCCTGTCACCGAGGACGCGCTGGCCCAGCTGGGCCAGCGGGTCGAGGAGGCGGTGCGTGCGACCGGCAGCGCCGAGCTGACCACCCACGACGTGGGTCTGGCCATACTCGGCCCGTTGCAGGAGCTCGACCTCGTCGCCTATCTGCGGTTCGCCTCCGTCTACCGGGCGTTCGACTCGCTCGACGACTTCGAGGCCGCCATCGCGGAGCTGAGGGAGGCGACGGGAGGCCCCGCCGTGCTCGGGGAAGACGCGGGAGCGGGGAGCCAGGAAGACGATCGCGGGTCCGGCGGGACCACTCAGGTCCCCGTGCCCGCACGCGCCGCCGACTGACCGGAGGGCCGGAAACCGGGAGGAGAGCCGGGTTCCGGCCGGGAGGCGGCGAACCAAGACCTGTTGCGGGCGGCAGCTGAGGGTGCCCGCAACGCACGACAGAAACACGTGCCCATCGGAACAAATGGGCACTTCAGGGCGTTTTTGCCCGTACAGGGAGGCGGCATGACAGAGACGGCGAGCGGTCCGGCACGAGGTTCCCGAGCCAAGGGCACCAAGGCCACCAAGGGACTGCGTATCGAGCGCATCCACACCACCCCCGGAGTGCACCCGTACGACGAGGTGTCGTGGGAGCGCCGTGACGTCGTCATGACCAACTGGCGCGACGGCTCGGTCAACTTCGAGCAGCGTGGCGTCGAGTTTCCCGACTTCTGGTCGGTGAACGCGGTCAACATCGTCACCAGCAAGTACTTCCGGGGAGCCGTCGGCACCCCGCAGCGCGAGACCAGCCTCAGGCAGCTGATCGACCGCATCGTGAAGACGTACCGGAAGGCCGGTGAGGACTACAAGTACTTCGCCTCGCCCGCTGACGCCGAGATCTTCGAGCACGAGCTGGCGTACGCCCTCCTGCACCAGATCTTCAGCTTCAACAGCCCCGTCTGGTTCAACGTCGGCACTCCGCAGCCCCAGCAGGTCTCGGCCTGCTTCATCCTGTCCGTCGACGACTCCATGGAGTCGATCCTCGACTGGTACAAGGAAGAGGGCATGATCTTCAAGGGCGGCTCCGGTGCCGGCCTGAACCTCTCCCGCATCCGCTCCTCCAAGGAGCTGCTCTCCTCGGGCGGCAACGCCTCCGGCCCGGTCTCCTTCATGCGCGGCGCCGACGCCTCCGCCGGCACCATCAAGTCCGGTGGCGCCACCCGCCGCGCCGCCAAGATGGTCGTGCTCGACGTCGACCACCCCGACATCGAGGACTTCATCGAGACCAAGGTCAAGGAAGAGGAGAAGATCCGCGTCCTGCGCGACGCGGGCTTCGACATGGACCTGGGCGGCGACGACATCACGTCCGTCCAGTACCAGAACGCCAACAACTCGGTCCGCGTGAACGACGAGTTCATGCAGGCGGTAGAGAACGGCGGCAAGTTCGGCCTGCGCGCCCGCATGACCGGTGAGGTCATCGAGGAGGTCGAGGCCAAGGCCCTGTTCCGCAAGATCGCCGAGGCGGCCTGGGCCTGCGCCGACCCGGGCATCCAGTACGACGACACGATCAACAACTGGCACACCTGCCCCGAGTCCGGCCGGATCACCGCGTCGAACCCGTGCAGCGAGTACATGCACCTGGACAACACGTCCTGCAACCTGGCCTCGCTGAACCTGATGAAGTTCCTGAAGGACGACGGCAAGGGCACCCAGTCCTTCGAGACCGAGCGCTTCCAGAAGGTCGTCGAGCTGGTCATCACCGCGATGGACATCTCGATCTGCTTCGCGGACTTCCCGACGCAGAAGATCGGTGAGAACACGCGCGCGTTCCGCCAGCTCGGCATCGGCTATGCCAACCTCGGCGCCCTGCTGATGGCCACCGGCCACGCCTACGACTCCGATGGCGGCCGCGCCCTGGCCGGCGCCATCACCTCCCTGATGACGGGAACGGCCTACCGCCGCTCCGCCGAGCTGGCCGCGGTCGTCGGCACCTACGACGGCTACGCCCGCAACGCCGACGCCCACAACCGCGTCATGAAGCAGCACGCCGACGCCAACGGCACGGCCGTCCGCATGGACGACCTGGACACCCCGGTGTGGGCCGCCGCCACGGAGGCCTGGCAGGACGTCCTGCGTCTCGGCGAGAAGAACGGTTTCCGTAACTCCCAGGCGTCCGTCCTCGCGCCGACCGGCACCATCGGCCTCGCGATGTCCTGCGACACCACCGGTGTCGAGCCCGACCTGGCGCTGGTGAAGTTCAAGAAGCTGGTCGGCGGCGGCTCGATGCAGATCGTCAACGGCACCGTCCCGCAGGCCCTGCGCCGCCTGGGCTACCAGGAGGAGCAGATCGAGGCGATCGTCGCCCACATCGCCGAGCACGGCAACGTGATCGACGCCCCCGGCCTCAAGCACGAGCACTACGAGGTGTTCGACTGCGCCATGGGCGAGCGCGCCATCTCCCCGATGGGCCACGTCCGCATGATGGCGGCGATCCAGCCGTGGATCTCCGGCGCCATCTCCAAGACGGTCAACATGCCGGAGACGGCGACCGTCGAGGAGGTCGAGGAGATCTACTTCGAGGCCTGGAAGCTGGGCGTCAAGGCGCTCGCGATCTACCGCGACAACTGCAAGGTCGGCCAGCCGCTCTCCGCGAAGACCAAGGAGAAGGAGAAGGCCGAGGTCACCGCGAAGGCCGAGGAGACCATCCGGACCGCGGTCGAGAAGGTCGTCGAGTACCGCCCGGTCCGCAAGCGCCTCCCGAAGGGACGTCCCGGCATCACCACGTCCTTCACCGTCGGCGGCGCCGAGGGCTACATGACCGCCAACTCCTACCCGGACGACGGTCTCGGCGAGGTCTTCCTGAAGATGTCGAAGCAGGGCTCCACCCTCGCGGGCATGATGGACGCCTTCTCCATCGCCGTCTCCGTCGGTCTGCAGTACGGCGTGCCGCTGGAGACGTACGTCTCGAAGTTCACCAACATGCGCTTCGAGCCGGCCGGCATGACGGACGACCCGGACGTGCGGATGGCGCAGTCGATCGTCGACTACATCTTCCGCCGCCTGGCGCTGGACTTCCTCCCCTTCGAGACCCGCTCCGCGCTCGGCATCCACTCCGCCGAGGAGCGTCAGCGGCACCTGGAGACCGGCTCCTACGAGCCGGCGGAGGACGAGGTCGACGTCGAGGGCCTGGCCCAGTCGGCCCCGCGCGCCCAGGAGCTGAAGGCGGTCGCCACGCCGAAGGCCGAGACCGAGGCCGCCAAGCCCGCGCCGCGGCAGGCGCACACCAGCGCCGAGCTGGTGGAGATGCAGCTGGGCATCCAGGCGGACGCTCCGCTGTGCTTCTCCTGCGGTACGAAGATGCAGCGGGCCGGTTCCTGCTACATCTGCGAGGGCTGCGGCTCGACCAGCGGCTGCAGCTGATGACACGCCGTTCCTGAGGTAAGGGGCGCCGGTCCAGGCCGGCGCCCCTTACCCGTACGGGTCCGAACCCTCAGGACGGCTGAGTCCTGCCCATGACCCGGGTGAAGGTGACCGGGTCCTCGTCGAAGCCCCGTACACCGGGGCGGAACGTCCACTCCTGCGCGTCGTCCCGGACGAATTCGGCGATCGTGGCGGCCGTCGACCCGAGGACCGAAGCGAAACCGTCCTCGGCGAGCACGGTGTACCCCTCACGGATGCGTACGGCGGGATTCAGCACCTGGGCGAACGTCTTGTGCCCGGTCCGCTGCTGGATGACGACACCCACCACCACGCGCGCGTAGCGGTCGCTGAGGCGGTCCAGCTCCAGCGTCATGACCTCGTCCCAGCCGAAGCCCTTGCCGTCCGTGCTGTCGCGGTTGAGGAGGATCGTGCCGTCCGGCGAGCGGCTGTCGAAGTGCACCAGGTAGGCGGGTTCCCCGTACGGGGAACCCGACAGGAACGTCGCGGCGACGATGTCCAGATCCGTCGGCGGCCGACCCGCCGGACTGGGGTCCCATTTGAGCGCGACCTCGACCTTGCGGATTCCCTTGCTGAAGCCGGTCACCAGGCCTTCCCTTCCCCCTGTGGCTCGCTCGACCCCAACTCCCCATCGGCCGGGGTCCCTTGCCGTCCATCGTCCCACGCGCGCGGGGGCGCGTGCGCGGGCGATCTCCGCCGGAGCGTGACCGACGCCACGCCCGGTGGCCTTACGATGGCGCGGTGCTGGTCAAGTGGATTCGCTGCACCGTGGTGGACCGCCGGGGGTTCGAGCGGGGACAGCGAAAATGGGCGGGGCTTCCGGGGGAGCCGGGATTTCGGGGACAGGGCGGGGGCTGGAGCCGGCAGCGCGCGGGGGTGGCGCACATCTTCACCTTCTGGGAGAGCCGTGCCTTCTACGACTCCTTCATGGCCCGCTCCCACGACCGCCTGGCCGCCGCCCAGTCCGGCACGTTCAAGGACGCGCAGGTGAAGTTGTTCGAGTACCGCTTCGACGTGAAGACGGGCTTCGAACCGCGGTTCACCGACGCCGATCTGATCCGCGTGGCCCTGTGCCGGGTCCACGAGGAGCGCGTGGAGCACTTCACACTCATGCAGGAAAAGGTCTGGAATCCCGCGATGGCGGGTTCGCCCGGCATGATCCGCGGCATGTTCGCGGAGGCTCCGGAGCAGGAGTTCCTGATCCTTTCGATGTGGCGGTCGGCGGCCGAGCACGGGAAGTACCGCACGGAGCGTGTGGAGCGCCTCGCCCTGCGTGCCCAGACCGAGGCGGACATCGCGGCGCTCTCCGGGGACATCGTGGACCTGGAGCCGTCCTGGACGGTCTGACGTGTCGGCAGGGGAATGCGGGCGCTCCCGGGGAAAGCGTATGGGGGAGCGGCTCCGGAGAGGGGAGGCGTGTGACATACGCCGTACAGGGCCGTGTGAGTGCTCGGCTCCCCGAAGTTCGAACTAGGGTTTTGGCATGGCACGACCACGGCGCATCGTCCTTGTCCGGCACGGCGAGTCCACGGGCAACGCCGACGACTCCGTGTACGAGCGCGAGCCCGACCACGCCCTCGCGCTGACCGAGCGCGGCTGGAGGCAGGCAGAGGAGACCGGCAAGCGGCTCCGCGAGGTCTTCGGCCGGGAACGGGTGAGCGTGTACGTCTCCCCCTACCGCCGCACGCACGAGACGCTCCGCGCCTTCCACCTCGACCCGGATCTCATACGCGTACGGGAGGAACCCAGACTGCGCGAGCAGGACTGGGGCAACTGGCAGGACCGCGACGACGTCCGCCTGCAGAAGGCCTACCGCGACGCGTACGGCCACTTCTTCTTCCGGTTCCCGCAGGGCGAGTCCGGCGCCGACGTGTACGACCGGGTGGGCGGCTTCCTGGAAAGCCTCTTCCGCAGCTTCGAGGCCCCCGACCACCCACCGAACGTCCTGCTGGTGACGCACGGGCTGGCGATGCGGCTGTTCTGCATGCGCTGGTTCCACTGGACGGTCGCGGAATTCGAGTCGCTGTCCAACCCCGGGAACGCCGAGATGCGGATGCTCGTTCTGGGAGAGGACGGCAAGTACACACTCGACCGGCCCTTCGAGCGCTGGCGGAAACCGGTGCCGTACTGGGCGAACGGATAGAGTGGCAGGGCGATGACCGCTGACTCCTCTTTCCCCGTACGCCTGGAACGCGCCCTGGCGAGCCTGCGCGGACTGGCCGTGGGGGACGCGCTGGGCTCCCAGTTCTTCGTTCCCGTGAACTACGCCCTGCTGAAGCGCCGCGAGCTGCCCGCAGGCCCCTGGCAGTGGACGGACGACACCGAGATGGCCTGTTCGGTGGTCGCCGTTCTCGCCGCCCATCACCGCATCGACCAGGACGCGCTCGCCCGCTCCTTCGCCGAGCACCACGACTTCGACCGTGGCTACGGCCCCGCGGTCAACCGGCTGCTGCGTCTCGTCCGGGAGGGCGAGGACTGGCGCCGGCTGGCCGCCGGGCTCTTCAACGGCCAGGGGTCGTGGGGCAACGGCGCTGCGATGCGGATCGCCCCTCTGGGTGCGTGGTACGAGGACGACCCCGAGCAGGCGACCCACCAGGCGGAGATCTCGTCCTACACCACGCACCAGCACCGGGAGGCGGTGGTCGGAGCAATGGCGGTGGCCGCGGCGGCGGCCATGGCGGGCTCGCCCGACGGCCCGCCCGCCCCGGAGGCACTGCTCGACGGCGTCATCGCGCTCGTTCCCAAGAGTGCGGTCGGCCAGGGGCTGCGCCGCGCCCGCGACATGCTCGACTACGCCGACGCCGCCACCGTCGCCGCTGTCCTCGGCTGCGGGCGCCGCACGACGGCCCACGACACCGTCCCCTTCGCCCTGTGGTCCGCCGCGCGTTCCCTCGGGGACTACGCGTCGGCGTTCTGGACGACTGCCCAGGTCGGCGGGGACGTCGACACGACCTGCGCGATCGTGGGAGGCGTGCTGGCCGCGGGCAAGGCCGGGGCGCCGCCCGCGGAGTGGGTGCGGCACACCGAGGCACTGCCGGACTGGGTTCCCGCCGGAGGCTGAGAACTCCTTCGTGCCGTCGGCTTGGCTGCTCTCCCGCCGGTTTCGCAGCCACCATCGGAAACTCTCCGTGCGCACCGGGAACTGTGCGTGACCGCCGTCCGTTCTTCCGGTATCCGCCGTCCGTCGTCCGCCTCGTTCGTGGTCGGGTCCTCGGGCGGTGCCGTGACCGTGACGACGAGGGACGGAGGGCGGGGGATGGCGTTCGCCGTGCCGGTGCCGAAGGTGGTTCGGGCCCTGTCCTTCGTGTTTCTCGGCTGGTGCAGGGTGCTGGTGGCCGTGGTGCGGCCGGCCGGATCTTCGCGTCCGCCGTTGGTTCCCTGGCGGCGATCCGGTCGGCCGCGGCCTAGCGCGGCCCGGCCCGGATCAGCCGAGGTGGGGTCCCGCCGTCCCCGCGAGGGATTCGAGGTCGCTCTTGCGGACCCTGAGTACCAGCCAAGCGGTGAGGAAGGCGAGGACGGCCATCGCCGCGGCCGGTATGAAGGCCGTGGAGATGCCGTGGGCGAGCACGTCGTGACCCCAGGGTGCGGGCAGCTGGTGCGTCTTGGCGAACTCCGCCTTCTGCTCCGGCGAGGCGTCGGCGAGGAACTTCGGCAGCTGCTTCTTCGCCTCGTCGGTGCTGGCCGATCCGAAGACGGTCGTCAGGATGGAAAGACCGAGCGAACCGCCGACCTGCTGCATGGCGTTGAGGAGTCCGGAAGCCGCTCCCGCCTCGTGCTGGGCGACACCCGACACGGCGGTGACGGTGGCCGTGACGAAGTTCAGGCCCATGCCGAAGCCGAACACCAGCATGGGGCCCAGCACCCCGCCCACGTACGTGCTGTCGGGCCGGATGAACGTCTGCCAGACCAGCCCGATGACCACCAACGCGGAACCGCCCATCATGAACGGCTTGGGGCCGAGCACCGGCAGGAGACGCTGGGACAGGCCCGCCCCCACGGCGATCGCGGCGGTCACGGGAAGAAAGGCGAGGCCGGCCTTGATGGCGCTGTAGCCGAGCACGTTCTGCACGAACAGCACGATGTAGAAGAACATGCCGAACATCGCCGCGGCCAGGCTCAGCATGATCACGTAGGTGCCCCAGCGGTTCCGGTCGGCGAACATCCTGAGCGGGGTGATCGGTTCCTTCGCCCGCACCTCGGTGAAGACGAAGGCGAACAGGAGGACCACGGCCGCGCCGAAGGAGCCCAGGGTGAGGCCGTCCCGCCAGCCGTCCTCGGCGGCACGTATGAACCCGTACACCAGCGAGGCCATGCCGACCGTCGAGGTCAGCGCACCGGTGAGGTCGAAGCGTCCGGGGTGCCGCTCGGACTCGTTGATGTACAGCGGTGCCAGCGATGCGATCAGCACACCGATGGGCACGTTGACGAACAGCACCCACCGCCAGTCGAGCCAGTCGGTGAGCATGCCACCCGCGAGCAGGCCGATGGCACCACCGCCCGCGGAGACGGCGGCGAAGACTCCGAAGGCCCGGTTCCGCTCCGGGCCTTCGGGGAACGTCGTGGTGATCAGCGCCAGCGACGTGGGCGAGGCGATCGCGCCGCCCACGCCCTGCAGGGCCCGTGCGGCCAGCAACTGCCAGGGTTCCTGGGCCAGCCCGCCCAGCAGCGAAGCGAAGGTGAACAGCAGGATGCCGGCCATGAACACCCTGCGACGGCCGAGGATGTCACCGGCCCGTGCGCCGAGCAGCAGCAGACCGCCGAATGTCAGCGTGTACGCGCTGACCACCCAGGTCAGGTCGGTGGTGCTGAACTTGAGGGCCTCTTGAATGTGCGGGAGCGCGATGTTCACAATCGTCGCGTCGAGTACCACCATGAGTTGGCAGGCCGCGATGACGGTGAGTGCGATGCCGGGATGCCCCTCCCGGCGGGCCACGCCCGGTTTCTGATCGTCTTTGAGCAGCTGAGAGGTCGTCACTATGGGTCCCCCATAAAGGCTCTAGTGAACGCTCGCGTTCACTTTCGCGTCCACGGTAGTGAGTCCCCGACAGTGAACGCAAGCGTTCACTTAATCGGGTGCCGCGTCCCGCGTCCCCCTGTTGCTGCGGCACGGCGCCCCTCCCCCCGGAACCCCCGCTTCCCTTGCATGTTGGAGAACTCAGATGGTTACCTCGCGCTGGACGGCCGCCCCTGACCGGACGGTTTCACCTCGTCGGCGCGGTGCGGTGCTGGAGCGCGCGATCCTGGACGCCGCTTTGGAGCAGCTCAGCACGGTCGGCTGGAAGGGGCTGACCATGGAGGGCGTCGCGGCCGGCGCCCAGACCGGCAAGGCCGCGGTCTACCGGCGCTGGCCCTCCAAGGAGGATCTGGTCGCCGACGCCCTGGTCTCCGGACTGCCCCGGGTCGAGAAGGCCCCGGACCTCGGAAGCGTGCGCGAGGACCTCCTCACCCTGTGCCGGCAGGTACGGCGGATCATGTACTCACGCCCCGGGCTCGCCCTGCGTTCGGTAATTCACGAGTGCGATCATATGCAAGTGGAACGCTTCGAGGGCGTGATCGTCGGCACCGTGGTGGAGCCGACCGTCAAGCTGCTCCGGGAGGTCATCACTCGTGGAATAGAGCGAGGGGAGGTCCGCTCGGACGCGGCCAACGGCTACGTCTTCGATGCCATCCCGGCCATGATGATGTACCGGTCGAAGATGTGCGCCAGCGAATGGAGCGACCAGGACCTGGAAGAGATGATCGACCAGCTGATGCTCCCGCTGCTGCGGCCCTACGAGACCTGACCCGCCGCGTCCGCACTCCTGATGCCGGCAGGATGCCCGGGGTGTCGCGAGGCGATCCGGGCGGCGTACGCTAAGGGCGCCATGCCGTACGAACCACCTACTCACACCGTCGAGCGCTCCCTGCGCGCCACGACCGGAGCGAAGGTCATTGCCGGTGTCGACGAGGTGGGGCGCGGCGCCTGGGCCGGGCCCGTCACCGTCTGCGCGGCGATCACCGGACTGCGCCGCCCACCCGAGGGGCTGACCGACTCCAAGCTGCTGACGGTCAAGCGCCGGACGGAGCTCGCTCTGATCCTGCGGTCATGGGTGACGGCCTACGCACTGGGGCATGCTTCCCCGGAGGAGATCGACGACCTGGGGATGACGGCCGCTCTGCGGCTCGCCGCGGTCCGCGCTCTGGACGCCCTGCCGGTCCGTCCCGACGCCGTGATCCTCGACGGGAAGCACGACTACCTCGGCGACCCCTGGCAGGTGCGCACGGTGATCAAGGGTGATCGGTCGTGTGTGGCCGTCGCGGCGGCGTCGGTGATCGCCAAGGTCCAGCGCGACAAAATGATGGCCGAACTGGGTGGCGACCATGCAGACTTCGGATTCGCGGACAACGCCGGGTATCCGTCGCCCGTGCACAAGGCGGCACTGGAGGAGTGGGGGCCCACCCCGCACCACCGGTTGTCGTGGGCGTATCTTGATGCGTTGCCTCAGTGGCGGCACCTCAAGAAGGTCCGCAGCTGGGCGGACGGAAACGTTCCGGAAATCGAGGGTCAGCTCGTTCTCGATTTCTGACGGTTCCGATCGCACTGATGTGCCACCCGGTCATCCGCGCCGCACCAACGTTTGATAAATATCAGCTCATGCCTCTCATTCCCGAGGAGCCTCAGATTCACGAGAGTGCCCAGGGTCCCCGCGCCACACCGGCCAGCGGCCGTACCGCGCCGACCCCCCGCCCCGTACCCGGCCCCCGCCCCGCGGCTCCGTCCCGCCCCGGTCGTCCCGGCCCTCTGCGGCCCACGCCGCCGGTGCAGCGCACGCCGCGTGACGTGGCTCCGGCCAAGCCCGGCCCCTCCGGTCCGGCCACTCCCACCGCCACCGCGGCGAGCCCGCAGATCCAGCTGATCCCGGCTTCGGCCGAGGGCGCGCTCGACGCCGCCGAGGAGGCCGTGGACCTGCTCCTGGACTCGGGCCGCGCCCCCGGCGACGTGCTTGTGATCACCACTGGTGCCCAGCACCCGTGGGCCGAGCACGAGCTGTCCTTCGGCGAGACGTCCTACTGGGCGCAGCATGACACCGGTGACGACGTCTTCTACGCGGATGCCGCCGTCGCCTCCCGTGCCGCGACCCGTCCGGTGGTCGTCGTGGCCGTCAACGGAGGACCCGCCTCCGCCGCTGCCACCGCCCTTCCGCTGGCGCACTCCCGGGCCGGCGCCCTGCTGATCGTCTGCGGCGACCCGCAGCAGATCAACTCGGTGCTGGGCGCCGGCGTCTGAGCCGCGTCCGGCACCCCGGGTCACCGGGGTGCCGAGGGGGCCGCTCCGGCGGAATCCGCACGGTTCGGCTTTTGGCGTGCCCGGGTGCGGGCGGCGACAGCGTCTGAAGAGGCGTGCTGCCCGGTGCCTGGGCGTCCGGGCCGAGGCCGAAGTGACCGCGCCGGGTTGCTCTCGGGGCTGGTCTGGTCGGGGTGGATCTCCTACTCCGGACCCGCGCGTGAGCCGGCGTGTGTCCTCGGCACCCCTCGCGACGGACGACTGCTCGGCTCGGGCACCACGGCTCGGCTCGGGCATCGCGTACTTGCACCGACTACCGGTTGGCCACGTCCGGTTGGTCATGCGCCCCGCGTGCCCCCGGCTGGCCGTTTCCGTTCCTGCGGCCCGGCTGCCCGCGGTGCTCGGGCAACTCGGGCGGCCGTGGCAATCGCACTCAGGCCGTCGTACCGGCCGTCGCGTTCGTGGACCCCGGCCGGCGGCACGAACCGTCATGCCGCCGGCGGAGCGCCACCAGGCTGACTCAGCGAGCCGCGGCCCGGCGCAGCACCTCGGAGACCGGGCCACCGGTGCGCGGTACGAGAGGTGGAGCCTCCGCCGTGCCGAAGGGCTCGGGAGCCGAGTGCGCGTTGGGCCGGCGTCCGCCGCGCCCCTCCCCGAGGACCTGCCAGCCGTCATGCGTCAGCGTGATGTACGCCCCGCAGCGCAGCCCGTGCAGCGTGCAGGCGTCGCGCAGTCCCCACATCCAGGCGCCGTCCTCCTCGGTCCAACGCGCGTCACCCTCACGGCAGTAGAGCAGGACAGCCGTGCGCACGGGGGTGCGGCGGCGGAGGTCGTGCGGGATCACCCGGCGCAGTTGGTCCAGGAGTGTGTTGCGGAACATCCAGCCGTCGGCGGCAGCCGGACGGCGTGTGAACGAGGCGCTGGCCCGCAGCCGCTCGTCCGGGTCGAGAACCGCCACGATCGCCGTGAGCGGCTTCGGGCGGTGGCGGGTGTGCAGTCCGCTGACGACCTCACGGGGGTTGCGCAGCAGGGGGATTCCGGCAGCGGCCCACTCGGCCGGCTCGAGCAGGCGACTGGCGGAAGCGGCGGACGTGGACGTCGACAAGGAGGCCGCCGAGGACGAGGCGAATCCGAAGGTCACGTTCCTCCCTTCGGCTACGCGCCCATACTGCGGGCGAGGTCGGATTCGGGGGAGCGCGCACCGCAGCGGAGCCCAACCGGATCACGGACGAACCGTGCGGGGAGCGGACCTCAATTCTTCCTGTCGAACTTGGCTGCGGCAACGAGCAATTGGCACCGTCGACTGTTATCTGGCGGTGCGTGGCTTATATCCCTACCCAAAGGTTCGGCTGACGACGCCTGAGGTGCCTCGTCACCGCCCGCCGGGTCACGGTGCGTAGTGGCGCGGTCCTCCCTGAGCTGCGCGGCCCTGCGGCAACGCCGCTCAGCCCGGGGAGGAGAGAACGAGCGGCGGCACGCACGCCGGTCGTCCCCGGATCACCCTTGAACGGCAAGGCGCGGTCCACGGCACATCTGTCAGCCCTGCACGGCGAGAACCAGCGGCAGCACTCCGCGCGCCCCGGACTTCCGCAGCAGACGTGTCGCGACGGCGAGCGTCCAGCCCGTCTCCGTGAAGTCGTCGACCAGCAGCACGGGACCGTCCGCCCCGGCGAGCGCCGACGCCAGCTCGGGCGGCACCGTCAACGCGCCGTCGAGGCTCTTCAGCCGCTGCGCGCTGTTGCTGCGGGGCGAGCGGGGAGCGTCCCCGGCGTACTCCACCGAGCCGAGCAGGGGCAGTCGGCCGACTTCGGCGATCCGGGTGCCGAGGGACCGGATCAGCCGGGGTCTGCTGCGCGAGGCCACGGTGACGACGCCCACCGGCCGGGGCGGGGCGTCGGACGCACCGGAGGCCCAGCCGCCGGGACCTCGGGCCCAGTCGGCAAGGACGTCCACCACGGCTCGCGCCACGTCGTCGGGCACGGCATCGTCCGGCGTCTGGGGCGCGAGCAGCGGACGCAGACGGTTGCCCCAGCCGATGTCCGACAGACGTCCCAGCGCCCGCCCGGGCAAGGCCTGCTCCCCGGCCGGGATGCGTCCCTTGAGGTCGATGCCGATGGCCGGCAGGCCGGTCGGCCACATGCGGCGGGGCTCCACTTCCACTCCGGCGCGGCCCAGGTCGCTCCGCGCCGCGTCGAGGGCCGCCGGAGACAGACCGGAGGTGAAGCGCGGTCCGGCGCAGTTGTCGCAGCGGCCACAGGGTTTGGCGCCCTCGTCGTCCAGCTGGCGCTGGAGGAACTCCATCCGGCACTCGGTGGTGGCCGCGTACTCCCGCATCGCCTGCTGCTCGGCCGCGCGCTGCCGGGCCACCCACGCGTAACGGTCGGAGTCGTAGGACCACGGCTGCCCGGTCGCGATCCAGCCGCCCTTGACGCGGCGCACCGCTCCGTCCACGTCGAGGACCTTCAGCATGGTTTCCAGGCGTGAGCGCCGCAGCTCGACGAGCGGTTCCAGGGCGGGCAGCGACAGGGGCCCGTCGGCCCCGGCCAGGACGTCCAGGGTGCGCCGGACCAGATCCTCGGAGGGGAAGGCCAGCGACGCGAAGTACTGCCAGATCGCCTCGTCCTCCTTGCCGGGCAGCAGCAGTACCTCCGCGTGGTCGACACCGCGGCCGGCCCTGCCGACCTGCTGGTAGTAGGCGATGGGGGAGGAAGGCGAGCCGAGATGGACCACGAAACCGAGATCCGCTTTGTCGAAGCCCATGCCGAGCGCGGAGGTGGCGACCAGGGCCTTGACGCGGTTGGCGAGCAGGTCGTCCTCGGCCTGCTGCCGTTCGGCGTTCTCCGTCTTGCCCGTGTACGAGGCGACGGCGTGCCCGCGCTGCCGCAGGAAGGCGGTGACCTCCTCGGCGGCGGCCACGGTCAGCGTGTACACGATGCCGGAGCCCGGCAGGTCGTCCAGATGATCGGCGAGCCAGGCCATCCGGTGCGCGGCGTCCGGGAGCCGCAGCACGCCGAGGCTCAGACTCTCCCGGTCCAGCGGCCCGCGCAGGACCAGCGCGTCGGACGCGCCCCCCGTACCGAGCTGCTCGGCGACGTCCGCGGTCACTCGCGCGTTGGCCGTGGCGGTGGTGGCCAGTACGGGAACCCCGGGCGGCAGGTCGGCGAGCATGGTGCGCAGCCGGCGGTAGTCGGGGCGGAAATCGTGGCCCCAGTCGGAGATGCAGTGGGCCTCGTCCACGACGAGCAGACCGGTGGCCGCGGACAGCTTGGGCAGGACCTGGTCCCGGAAGTCCGGGTTGTTCAGCCGCTCCGGCGAGACGAGCAACACGTCGACGTCGCCCGCCGCGATCTCGGCCTGGACGGCCTCCCACTCCTCGGTGTTGGCGGAGTTGATGGTCCGGGCGTGGATACCGGCCCGGCCGGCCGCGTCCACCTGGTTCCGCATGAGCGCGAGCAGCGGCGAGACGATCACCGTGGGCCCGCTTCCTTTGGCCCGCAGCAGCGAGGTCGCCACGAAGTACACCGCGGACTTGCCCCAGCCCGTGCGCTGCACGACCAGGGCCCGGCGCCGGTCCGCGACCAGTGCCTCGATCGCCCGCCACTGGTCCTCGCGCAGCCGGGCCGTGCCCGTGGCATCCCCGACGAGCCGGGCGAGGACGGCGTCCGCCCGGGCCCGGAGATCCGCGTTGCTCGTGTGCTCCATGCGTCCATACAACAGGACGGGACCGACAAACGGGCGGGCACGGTCCGAGGCTGTGGACAACGCGGCCCAGCGTTGTCGTGTCCCTGATTCGAGTTATCCACAGGCTCAACCGGAACCTCGAGATCCGCGAGATTGTCGGCGCATGACGAATCACAGCGAAGCCACCGGACCGTTCGAAAACGACGACATGTCGGGACAGCAGCCGTCGGCCGGACCGGCCGACCACGTCACGCAGGTCACGCTGCGCACCCCGGCGGAGCTGGCCGACGCCCTGCCCTACCTCCTCGGTTACCGCCCGGAGGACAGCATGGTGCTGGTCGCCCTGCACGACCACACGGGCCGCCGCGGCAGGTTCGGCGGCCGGGCCCGGCTCGGCATCCCCGCGGCGGAGGAGGACTGGGAGGCCGCCGCCCGGCAGCTGGCCCGCGGTCTGGTCACCGGCAGCGAGCGGCGCGGCTCACGGCCCGAGCGGATGGTGGCCTACGTCTGCCAGGAACCGGGTCCGGGAGAGTCCGGCCGGGACGTCAAACGACGGCTGGAGAGGCTGGCCCACCTGATGCGGACCGAATGCGGCAGTCTCGACGTGCCGGTGATCGAGGCCCTGTGCATCTCCGACGGCCGTTTCTGGTCGTACTGCTGCCCGGTCGAGGGCTGCTGCCCCGAGGACGGTTCGCCGATGGGCCTGCCCGGCACGTCGGTGCTCGCCGCGGCGGCGACCTACGCCGGCATCCAGGTGCGCGGCACACTGCGGGAGCTGCGCGCCAGGTTGCGGCCGTGGGAGACCGGCGCGGCGCTGGAACAGGAGGTCGCCCTGGACGCCGCCGGCATGAGCCTGGTGCCCCGCATCCTGGACGAGACGTCCCGTCAGAAGGTGGCCGAGGAGACCCTGGACCTGGCCGAGCGGATCATTCGCCGCTACCGCACCGCGTCCCCGGTCCCCGGCACCCATCCGGCGGACGCGCGCGACGACAACCTCCTCGCGGACGACGAGGCGGCCACGCTGATCCTCGGGCTCCAGGACCGTACGACCCGAGACAGGGCCGCAGCCTGGATGGAAGGGGACGACGCAGGGCCGGCGCTCCGGCTCTGGCGTGCCCTGGCCCGCCGCTGCGTCGGGCCCTACGGCGAGCACGCCGCCGCACCACTGACCCTCGCGGGCTGGGTCGCCTGGTCCATGGGCGATGAACTGGAAGCGCGGGAGGCGCTGGCCATGGCCCTGGCCGCCGATCCCGACTACCTCTTCGCCCGCCTGCTGCACCAGGCGTGCAACGAGGGGCTCGACCCGGAGGCGGTCCGCCGCTGCCTGCGCACGGACAGCACACGGCGCACAACGACGGGGACCGCGGAGCTGACGGACCCGGCACCGCGGACCACCCTCACCGCACCCCCGCAGGCCCCGGAGCCGGCACCCGCAGCCGGCATCCAGGCGGACGACCATAGCGCCCCGTCCGGCTCCCGGACGGGCAGGCAACGACGGCGCCGGGCGCGCACCGCGGACGGCGAGGACGGCCGTCAGACGGCACACGCGAAGGGAGGCCGACGGAGGCCGGCCGACACCCGCCCCCGGACGTCCGCTGCCGAGTCCTCCGGGCCCGGCACCCGCGGCCCGGTCACCACGCACACGCGTGGGACGGGTCCAGGTGAGGCCACGACCGGTGGCGCCCGCTCGGACACCGGGCGTCCGCAGCCCGAGGAGAACGGATGAGCACCGGCGAGTGTCAGGCGCCGACCCGCACGGGAACGACCGCCGGGCCACCGGGTCCCGGTGAGGGGTTCCTCCGGACACGCCGGGCGCGCACTGTCGGCGAGGCACCTAGTCCGATCGGCACCGGGTGCCCGGACGTTCACCTCTCGCCGGTCGGTCATGTCATCACCACGTGTCAGGGTGCCCACCTCTCGCCGGCTGATGATGCCGTCGCCGGATGCTCGTACGCTCACCTCTCGCCGGTCGGTCATGGTGTCGCCGGGCGCCCGGGCGCCCACCTCTCGCCGGCGGGTCACGCCATCACCGGGTGCCCGGACGTCTGCCTCTCGCCACCCGGTCATGTCACCACCGGGCGCCCGGGTGCCCACCTCTCGCCGACCGGTCAAACCATCACCGGGTGCTCCGACGCCCACCCTCCGCTCGCTGGTGATGCCGCTCCCGGGTGCCCGGACGTCCACTCCGAGCCGACCTGTCCCGCCACCATCAAGTGGCCTGCCACCCACCTTGCGCCGCGCCGTCAGGCCACGATCGGTCGGCTTCATGGGGCGAGCCGTGACCCGGAGGAGTCCGCCGCCGTTCACCTGAGTGGCGGAAAGCCTGGACGGGCCCAGCCGCCGTACCTCCCCTGTCCTCCGGGGCGGCCCACCGGCCACCCAGCACGTCCGAGGCACACCGAGCGCAGAAGAAGCCAGCCCATGCACCAGCAGCCGACTCCGCCCTCCGCCACCGGCGAACGTCCGTCCCGGAGCAGGTCCGAGCCGTTCCTGACGGACGGCACAGGCCCCCGCACACCGAAGGCAGCCGGCTTTCGACCGACCTCCCGTGCGGACGTCCGCCCCCTCGCCCCGGCCACCCAGGGCAGCCCTCTGCCCCCCGTCACGGCCCGGTCCCGCGAAGCCGCCACGGCTGCGCCGGCCCGTACACCTCCGGTCAGCCACCCGGTGCCGGAGTTGCCGCCCACGCACACCGCCCTGATGTGCGTGGCCCTGCCCGGCCTCGCCATCTGCGGCGAGTCGGGACAGTTGGCCGGGCGGGGACTGGACGGGTTCTACCGGGGCGGCAGGAGGCTGCTGGCCCGGTGCCACGTCCGCGTGGCCGGCCGTGAACCGCTGCCCGTGCGGGCCTGGATGACCGGAGCCGACAGCGCCCGCTTCGTGGGGACGCTGCGCACTGCCGCGGCCACCGGCCCCGATCCCGACGTCGTCGTCGAGCGGACACGCCACGCCGACGGAACCGAACGGATCACATTGCGCAGCGCGGCCCCGCGTCCGCTGCGCCTGCCCGTCGAGGTCGCCCTCGGCACCGACCTGGCGGAACTCGCCGCCATCGCCGCCGGGGCGGCAGGCCCCGAACTCCCGGCCAGCGTCCATGACTCGGGCCTGCGCTGGGCCAGGGAAGGCGCCGCCGCCTGCGTCATCCCGGACCCACCGCCGGCCGACGCCCTGGCGTCCGCCGGACTGCTGCGCTGGGAGGTGGAACTGGCGCCGGGCGGGACGGCAACCGTGGAGCTGAGGGTACGGGCCGAGGGTGCCGGTCCCTTGCGGGCCGCGGGACACGTCGCAGGCTCCCTGGCCCCCGCCCGGGCGGCAGGCGACGACCACCGGGTGGGCCCGCTGCTGCACTCGGCCGTCGCCGATCTGCGGGCACTGCTCCTGCGTGATGCCGCGCACCCCGCCGACACCTACCTCGCGGCGGGCGCCCCCTGGCGCTGCGGGATGGCCCCGGCGGAGGCGCTCGCCGCCGCCCGCATGGCGCTGCCCCTGGGCACCCGGCTGGCCGCGGGCACCCTGCGCACCCTGGCCCGTACCCAGCTCCCGGGCCCGGGTCCCCGGGCCGGCATGATCCCCGGCCCCCGTCGCGACGCCGGCCCGCATCTCCCGCCGAGTTGTACAGGAACGGAGGCCACACTGCTCTTCCCCGTCCTGCTCGCCGAAGCCCGCCGCTGGGGACTGCCCGATCAGGAGACCCAGGAACTGCTCCCCGCCGCCGAGCGCTGCCTGGCCTGGCTGCGGACCACCGTCCGCGACGGCACCTACCTCCGCGATCCGCATCCCACCGGTCCGGCCCGCTGCGAGACCCAGGCCCATGCGCACCGTGCCGCCCTGCTCGGTGCCGACCTTCTCGACGCCCATGGCAGACCGGGCGCCACGGAACTGCGCCAGTGGGCCCACACCCTGCGGTCGGCCTTCCGGGCCGACTTCTGGGTGGAGGACCGTGGCGGCGGACGTCCGGCCATGGCCCTGACAGTGGATGGCCGGCCCGTGCCCCACCTGGCCGCCACCGCCGTCCACCTCCTCGACACCGGGCTGCTCGGCGCCGGCATATTGGCCCCGGGCCTGCTCGACAAGGTGCACACCGCACACCTCGCCCGGCTGCTCGGCGCCCCCGCCATGGACGCGGGCTGGGGACTGCGCGGCCTCGGCACCAAGGAGGCGGGGCACAATCCGTTCGGCCACCGGACCGGTGCCGTGCGCGTCTACGAGACGGCACTCGCGGTCGCCGGGCTCGCGGCGGCCGGATACGAGAAGGAAGCGGCCGGACTGCTCAACGGGCTGCTGGACGCAGCGGAACACTTCGGTCACCGCCTGCCCGAGATGTTCGCCGGCGAACAGCGCTCCGCCGGCACCGCGCCCCTCCCGCACCCCGCCGCCTGCCGTCCGGCGGCCACCGCGGCGGCCTCCGTGATCCTGCTGCTGACCGCCCTCGCCGGCATCCGACCCGACGCCCCCGCCCGCACGGTGACCCTGCGCCCCGTGCGCAGCGCCCCGCTCGGTGAAGTCGGACTCCACGGCCTCCGTGTCGCTGGCGCCCCCTTCGCCGTGCGGATCAGCCGCCTGGGACTGGCCATGGTGGAGGAGGCGGCGGACGGTCTGCAACTGGGCGCGTGACACCCGTGGAACAGGCCGTGACCTCGTAACACAGCACTGGTCGGACAGACGGAGAGCCGGTCCGGCGCCCCGGACGGGAGAGAAGCGGAATCACTCCCCGTGCGACTGGCGAAGGGAGTGTTTATCGTCAGGCAGACGACTATGATCGCGGCATGCCCTACGACCCGTCAGCCTTTCCGCCCTTCGCCGTCACCGTGGATCTGGTCGTGCTGACCGTGCGCCGCCATTCCCTGTGCGCGCTGGCGGTACGCAGGGGCGAGCCTCCGTTCCAGGGGCGCTGGGCGCTGCCCGGCGGCTTCGTACGGGCCGACGAGGATCTGTCCCAGGCGGCGGCGCGCGAGCTGGCCGAGGAGACCGGGCTGTGCGCCCACGATCCCTCGGTCCCAGCCCAGGACAACGGGGCCCACCTGGAGCAGCTCGCCACCTACGGTGATCCCAAGCGGGACCCCCGCATGCGTGTGGTCAGCGTCGCGCACCTCGCGCTCGCGCCCGACCTGCCCGCACCGCGCGCCGGCGGCGACGCCAGCAATGCGCGCTGGGCCCCCGTCGAGGAGCTGCTCCAGCAGGGTGGCTATGGCCGCGACGGCGAACCCGTGGCACCACTCGCCTTCGACCACGCGCTGATCCTCGCCGACGGAGTGGAACGCGCCCGCTCCAAGATCGAGTACTCGTCGCTGGCCACCGCCTTCTGCCCGCCCGAGTTCACCGTCGGAGAGCTGCGCCGGGTGTACGAGGCGGTCTGGGGCGTGGCCCTCGACCCGCGCAACTTCCACCGCAAGGTCACCGGAACACCCGGGTTCCTCGTCCCTACAGGGGGTACGACCACCCGCCAGGGTGGCAGGCCGGCCCAGCTTTTCCGAGCCGGCGGTGCCACGCTGCTCAACCCGCCGATGCTGCGCCCCGAGGTGTGAGATCACGGGCCGCGGGCCCGGCTGGACGACTGGTGCAGCGGGCTGCCGTACCGAGCCCCGAGTCCATCGAACGGCGGACAAGATCGGGCCTAGACCACACGGCATGTTTCCGCAAGTCGTCTTATACCGGGAAAACCGGACACATAGCGCTATCTTGCTGCAGGTGATCCAGGCCTTCGGACTGACCAGCAACCCCCGCAAGGCGCATCCGCCCGCCGTCGACGACGTTTCCTTCGAAGCGCGCGCCGGGCATGTCACCGCGCTCCTCGGGGCCGCCGGCGCGGGCAAGACGACGGCGCTCAGACTCATGCTCGAGCTCCGCGCCGGGCGAGGCATCACGTACTTCAAGGGACGGCCACTGCACCGGATCGCGCATCCATCACAGGAAGTCGGCGTACTCCTCGGTGACGTGCCGGGGCACCCTTCCCGCACGGTCCGTGGCCATCTGCGCATGCTGTGCGCGGCGGCGGGAGTTCCCGCGCGGCGGGCCGACGAGGTCCTCGAAGTGGTCGGTCTCGTCAGCCTCCGCGAGGAGCGCCTCGGCACGCTGTCGCGCGGCATGGACCGCAGGCTCGGCCTGGCCTGCGCCCTGCTGCCCGACCCGCACACGCTCGTCCTGGACGAACCCGCCGACGGTCTTTCCGCCCGTGAGGCCCAGTGGCTGCACATCATGCTGCGGGCCCACGCCGCCCAGGGCGGCACGGTGCTCTTCACCACGGCCGACACCAAAGAAGCCGCCCGGAGCGCCGACCGGGTCGTCACGCTCGACGCCGGGAGAGTCGTCGCGGACCAGGAGGCGAGGGCGTTCGCCCGCACCCGGCTGCGCCCCCGCGTGGCCGTCCGCAGCCCCCACGCCGTACGCCTCGCGGCCCTGCTCACCAAAGACGCGCGCACCACTCGCCGCTCCGTCGAGGTCGTACGCGAGGGCGGCAACCGCCTGTCGGTGTACGGCACCACGACCGCCGACATCGGCGAGATCGCGTTCCGCAACGGCATCCTCGTTCACCAACTGGCCGACGAGGTAGGCGACATGGGGCCGGGAGCCGGTGCCGAGTGCGATACGGGGGTGTGGTCCACCGAGCCCCTTCCGGTGGTCCCGGACCCGGTGCCGGCAGAACCGGAGACACGGCAGGGCCACAGCCAGGCGGAATCGCAACCGGCGCCACCCGGCACCACGTCCGAGGAACCGGAGCAGGCCTCGGCGGGCCTTTCGTGGACGCGTCGCCGACGTACGGTGTCGGGCTCCCCGGCACCGGAGTCCGCCCAGCACTCCTCACCGGAACCCGGCTCGGCCGTGCTCGACGACTCCCCGCCGGACGCGAGCGGCACCGCGGACGAGCCGTCGACGGCGCCGGAACGCGCGAGGCCGGTGTCCGGGGAGACCACGCCTCCCGTCCTTCACGCTGTGGAGTCGCGTCGCATGCCGCCGTCAGGGGAGGCGCGTGATCCGGTTACCAGTGCGGCAGCGGCCGGATCCCGCCCGAAAACCCCCGACCGGTCCGCGCCCGGCCCGGGCGCCGCCGCGCCGGGGCACCCCTCGGCCGACACGGCCATCGCCGGGCAGCCTTCGGGGCACCCCGAGCACACTCTCGATTCGACCGCACCTGAGCCTGAGCGGTCCGTGGGCGGCTTCTCCCAGGGCGGCGAAGACCGGTTGGCGCCCGGGCCCGCGGCGCGGGAACACGAGCGGACCGCCGACGGTGGGCGGACCTCGCCGGGCCACGATCCCGATCAAGACGGCGCCGCCCAGCGTCCGCTGATCGTCCCCGGCGCTGCGGCGCACGCCGCGCCGTCGGCCGGTACAGCCGTCGGCGGCGACGGCCACGGCGAAGTCACCGCACTCGGCGAGAAGAAGACGGCCGGCGCCGACGCCGGTGCCGCGCCTGTCAGGGCCACCGGCGGCCGGTCCGCCGACCCGGCGGCCACCCCGGACTCCGGCTCCGGCGGAGTCACCACGGCTTCCGCACCGCAACCCGCAAGCGCCTCCACCTCCACCACGACCCTCGCCGGCGCCCGCACCCTCCTGCCCGGGGCCAGGAATCCGGGCGCCCGGCAGCAGACCGGCCGCCCCGCGCGGCCCGACGGCGCCCGTCCCGTCCCCGCCCTCTCCTCCCTCCCGCCCCCCATCTCCGTCCGGCCCGCCCGCACCCCCCTGCGCCCCCTGCGGTACGAGATCCGGCGCGCCGGCGGAATCGGCACCGGTTTCCTCGTCTGCGGTGCCGTACTGGTGGTGTCCGCGCTCATCGCCGTGCTCCTGGCCCGGCTCGGTCACACCCCGCAGGCACGGCTGTTCGCGGCGTGGCCGCGGGAGCTGCCGCTGCCGCCCGCGGCGTTCGCGGCGGGACTGCTCGGTGCGCTGGCCTACGGGGACGAGTTCCGCCACCCCGCCCTTGCGGCGGACCGCGGCACCGTCCCCCGTCGGCTGGGGCTGCTCACCGCGAAACTGATCGTCTCCGGAGCCACCGCGGTGCTGCTCGCCTTCCTCACCGTGGGCTGCGACGCCGAAGCCCTCTACGTCGTCTACGGACGGGAAATGACACGGGTTCCCGCGGACTGGCTCTCGCTGACCGCGAGTTGGTTCGGGCTGGTCGTCGGTTGCGCCTGGGCCGGTGTACTGGCGGCCGGTGTGTTCCGGTCCACGACGGCCGGACTGGCCGCCGTCCTCGCCGTGCCCGTCCTCGTCGTGCCCCTCGTGCACGGAGCGCTGCGGGGTCCGGCCGTACGGATGGCGGCCGGCTTCCCGGTGCGGATGCGCGAGGTCCTCCTGCTGCAGTGGCCCTTCGGCGGAGAGCGGTACCTGGCCGCGGCCGCGCGGCTCCTCGCCCAACCCGTCGGGGGCGCGCTGGCGTTGTCGCTGGCCGCACTGCTCGGCGCGTACCTGTTCACCGCGCTGCGCACCCGGTTCCGATGACAACTGTCCGTACGCTTCCGTTCTCGCTTTGTACACAACTCCCCGAAGTGAGCCCATTTCTTTTCGATAAGGCGTCAATTGCGACGCCGTGAGCGATCACCCTTTCGTGTGCTTTTCACCAAAGCCCTCAAGGGAGTTGAAAGCGACGCCGACAAAGGATCCGTGAGTACCCTTGCGCACACCATGATGACCGCCGCCCGCTCCGCAGACTCAGGTCTGGCCGGCCCGGGCGAACTCGACCGCTACCCCTACGCCGAGGCGCCGGTGACCGACCGCGTCGGCACACCTGCCTGGGAGGGCGGGGACCCCGATCTGGGCCGTGTCGGCAGAAGGGCCTCGGGCAGCCGCGGACGCGGACTGCACGGCCAGCTCGTCCAGCAGCTGGGACAGATGATCGTCTCCGGTGACCTGGGCGCCGACCGCCCGCTGGTGCCGGAGGAGATCGGCCAGCGCTTCGAGGTCTCCCGCACCGTCGTCCGCGAGTCCCTGCGGGTCCTGGAGGCCAAGGGCCTGGTCAGCGCCCGTCCCAACGTCGGTACGCGCGTGCGTCCCGTCAGTGACTGGAATCTTCTGGACCCGGACATCATCGAGTGGCGGGCCTTCGGGCCCCAGCGCGACGACCAGCGCAGGGAACTGAGCGAGCTGCGGTGGACGATCGAGCCGCTCGCCGCCCGCCTCGCCGCCGGGCACGGGCGCGAGGAGGTGCAGCAGCGCCTCTGCGACATGGTGGAGATCATGAGCCACGCGCTCGCCCAGGGCGACGCGCTCACCTACGCGCGTGCCGACACGGAGTTCCACACGCTGCTGATCCAGATCGCGGGCAACCGCATGCTGGAGCACCTGTCCGGCATCGTCTCGGCGGCGCTCCAGGTCTCCGGCGGCCCGGTCACCGGCTGTGACCGGCCGAACGAGGCGTCCCTCGCGCAGCACGCGCGGATCGTCGACGCGCTCGGTACCGGCGACGGCACGGCGGCGGAGAGCGCCATGCGCCAGCTCCTCACCGTCCACCCCGAAGTGGAGCGCGTGGTTCCCGCCCCGCGCGAGCACTGACCTCGCGAGGAACGCGGTGCGGTCGCCGGTGTGCGGCGCTCTCGTGGTACTCGTGGCGGCACCAGGCCCGGGTACCGGCCGCCGCCGGACCCGGCCGGACCTCTGGGGTCCGGCCGGGTCCGGCGGTGACGGGAAGCCCTGGTCTCGGGAGCGGCCGGTCGAAGGTCAAGAGTGATCTCATTTGTACATGTCTGACCTCCTTTGACCGCTTACGGGGTGTGACTCGGGCCACGCAGATTGGGCGTAACGCTCGTGGAGACAGCGCGATGACCTAAGAGGTGACAGCCGCGGAGGGAATACGGACGCCGAACCAGGCGCTGTGCGTCCTCCCGGCCCCCGCCCGCGCCGTCGGCCCATCCCCAGGCCGGTGGTCGGCTCCTGTCCTCCGTGGACGGTGCCGGAAGCCGTTTTCCAACGTTCCGAGAGGTTGTTCGTGTCGGCCAGCACATCCCGTACGCTCCCGCCGGAGATCGCCGAGTCCGTCTCTGTCATGGCGCTCATTGAGCGGGGAAAGGCTGAGGGGCAGATCGCCGGCGACGATGTGCGTCGGGCCTTCGAAGCTGACCAGATTCCGGCCACTCAGTGGAAGAACGTACTGCGCAGCCTCAACCAGATCCTTGAGGAAGAGGGTGTGACGCTGATGGTCAGTGCCGCAGAGCCCAAGCGCACCCGCAAGAGCGTCGCAGCGAAGAGCCCCGCCAAGCGCACCGCCACCAAGACGGTCGCGGCGAAGACGGTGACCACCCGCAAGGCCACCGCGACCACGGCCGCCCCCGCGGCACCCGCCGCCCCGGCCGCAGCCGATTCCGCCGACGAAGCCGCACCCGCCAAGAAGGCCGCCGCCAAGAAGGTGACCGCCAAGAAGACGGTCGCGAAGAAGGCCGTCGCCAAGAAGACGGCCGCCAAGAAGACCACGGCCAAGAAGGACGACGTCGAGCTCCTCGAGGACGAGGTTCTCGAGGACACCAAGGTCGCCGACGAACCCGAGGGAGCCGAGAGCGCCGGCTTCGTCCTGTCCGACGAGGACGAGGACGACGCGCCCGCGCAGCAGGTCGCCGCGGCCGGTGCCACCGCCGACCCGGTCAAGGACTACCTGAAGCAGATCGGCAAGGTCCCCCTGCTCAACGCCGAGCAGGAGGTCGAGCTGGCCAAGCGCATCGAGGCCGGCCTGTTCGCCGAGGACAAGCTGGCGAACGCCGACAAGCTCGCCCCGAAGCTCAAGCGCGAGCTGGAGATCATCGCCGAGGACGGCCGCCGCGCCAAGAACCACCTCCTGGAGGCCAACCTCCGTCTGGTGGTCTCCCTGGCCAAGCGCTACACCGGCCGCGGCATGCTCTTCCTGGACCTCATCCAGGAGGGCAACCTCGGTCTGATCCGCGCGGTCGAGAAGTTCGACTACACCAAGGGCTACAAGTTCTCCACGTATGCCACCTGGTGGATCCGGCAGGCGATCACCCGCGCCATGGCCGACCAGGCCCGCACCATCCGTATCCCGGTGCACATGGTCGAGGTCATCAACAAGCTCGCGCGTGTGCAGCGCCAGATGCTCCAGGACCTGGGCCGCGAGCCCACCCCGGAGGAGCTGGCCAAGGAACTCGACATGACCCCGGAGAAGGTCATCGAGGTCCAGAAGTACGGCCGCGAGCCCATCTCGCTGCACACCCCGCTGGGCGAGGACGGCGACAGCGAGTTCGGTGACCTCATCGAGGACTCCGAGGCCGTCGTCCCGGCCGACGCGGTCAGCTTCACGCTCCTGCAGGAGCAGCTGCACTCCGTCCTGGACACCCTGTCCGAGCGCGAGGCGGGCGTCGTCTCCATGCGCTTCGGTCTCACCGACGGTCAGCCGAAGACCCTCGACGAGATCGGCAAGGTGTACGGCGTGACGCGTGAGCGGATCCGCCAGATCGAGTCCAAGACCATGTCGAAGCTGCGCCACCCGTCGCGTTCGCAGGTGCTGCGCGACTACCTCGACTAGGTCGCGGCCGTACGACGGCGAAGGCCCGGTTCCCTCGCGGGAGCCGGGCCTTCGTGCTGCGCGCGAGCAGGGCGTGGATGACTCTGGGTGTCCCAGCAGGACCCAGAGTGAGGAGCATGCATGCGCCGTTCTCTTGTCCGGGCACTGATCCGGCCGTTGGCCATGGCGGCCACCGTGACCGCGATACCCCTGATGAGCGCGGCTCCCGCGGGCGCCGACAGCGTAGTGGTCGGGGGGTTCCCGATCGACGTCTCCCAGGCTCCGTGGACGATGGCGCTGGCCAGCCGTGACCGGTTCGGAGGTACCCGGGCGGGCCAGTTCTGCGGCGCCGTGGCCGTCGGGCGCACCACCGTGGTCACCGCGGCCCACTGTCTGTCCGACGACGCCCTCGGATCACCGCCGAACCGGCTGCGCGACCTCAAGGTCATCGCGGGCCGTACCGACCTGCTGTCACGGCAGGGCGACGAGATCGCCGTACGCAAGGTCCGGTTCAATCCCGCCTACGACGCCACGACCCACTCCGGGGACTTCGCGGTCCTCGAGCTGGCCGCACCGCTGCCGCAGGGCGCGGTCGTCGCCATGGCGGACACGGGCGATCCGGCCTACGCGCCGGGCACGCAGGCCCTGGTGTCCGGGTGGGGCGACACGACCGGCGCGGGGTCCTACCCGTACCGGCTCCATGCCGCACGCGTACGCGTACTGCCCGACGAAATGTGTGCCCGCGCCTTTCCGGGCGGCCCGGACGGCTCCTACCGGGCCGAGACCATGCTCTGCGCCGGTGAGCTCGCCGGAGGCCCCGACGCCTGCCAGGGGGACAGTGGTGGCCCTCTGGTGGCCCGGGGACGGCTGATCGGCCTCGTGTCGTGGGGGAGCGGCTGCGGACGGCCGGGGCTTCCCGGCGTCTACACACGCGTCTCCGAGATCGTACGAGCGCTGCGGCCGGCCGACGGCGCCCCGCCTTCCGGGCGCTCCTGAGCGCGCTTCGACGGGCATGAGCACGGGCGGCCGCTCCAGTGAGGAGCGGCCGCCCGTTCACCGGCCTGTGCCGGGGCTGGCTCGTCGTGGTGCGAGATTCAGCGCTCTTCGTCGGAAGCGGTGTTCGGAACGGACGTCAGCCGCTCCGTCTCGTCCTGTATCTCAGCGGCGATCTTCTTGAGTTCCGGCTCGAACTTGCGACCGTGGTGGGCGCAGAAGAGCAGTTCTCCGCCGCTGAGCAGGACGACGCGCAGGTATGCCTGGGCGCCGCAGCGGTCGCAGCGATCGGCGGCCGTCAACGGGCTCGCGGGGGTCAGAACAGTAGTCACGTCGCCTCTTCTCTAGCTCGACGAGCTGTCGTACCAGGGTCAACATCCAACCAGCCCGAAAACGTTCCCGCTCGTGGCTTTTCCTCGAAAAAATCTTTCCGGGGCGGCTGTCTGCTGCCGGTTGGCGGCGAATGTGCCGTATTGCGTCTCTTGTATGCCTACGGGTTCGCGCTGTCTTGCTGTCTCGGTCCTCCCGGCCGGGTTGCCGGTTGTTCATGAGGACGTGCCCGGAGCCTAAATGGTTCATGCCTCGAAGGGAACGTGATGTGTGCTTCACTCCTACGAGGGATCGAACAGGTATGCGAGCTTGGACTAGTGTGAGTTGCCGACGAGGGTGGCGTTACACCGGCTCTACCAGGGCTCGGTACCCTCTGTGCGGCGACCGAAGCCGCCCCCTTACCCAAAAGGGGGCCACCTGAAATTCAGCGAGGAGCGAACCGCGTGACCGCCGATACGTCCGTGCCGTCCACAGCGCTGCTGGCAGGAGCAGACCGGGACGGTTCCAACTACACCGCGCGGCACCTGCTCGTCCTCGAGGGGCTCGAGGCCGTGCGCAAGCGCCCCGGCATGTACATCGGCTCGACCGACAGCCGCGGTCTGATGCACTGCCTCTGGGAGATCATCGACAACTCGGTGGACGAGGCCCTCGGCGGCTACTGCGACCACATCGAGGTGATCCTCCACGACGACGGCTCCGTCGAGGTGCGCGACAACGGCCGCGGCATCCCCGTGGACGTGGAACCGAAGACCGGCCTGTCCGGCGTCGAGGTCGTCATGACCAAGCTGCACGCCGGCGGCAAGTTCGGGGGCGGCTCCTACGCTGCCTCCGGCGGTCTGCACGGCGTCGGCGCCTCCGTGGTCAACGCCCTCTCGGCCCGCCTCGACGTCGAAGTGGACCGCGGCGGTCACACGCACGCCATCAGCTTCCGGCGTGGCGTGCCCGGAGCCTTCGCCGCCGAGGGCGCCGACGCGAAGTTCGAGGCCAAGAGCGGTCTGCGCAAGGCCAAGAAGATCCCCAAGACGCGCACCGGCACGCGCGTGCGTTACTGGGCCGACCGGCAGATCTTCCTCAAGGACGCCAAGCTGTCCCTGGAGAACCTGCACCAGCGCGCCCGGCAGACCGCCTTCCTGGTGCCCGGCCTGACCATCGTCGTCCGTGACGAGTTCGGCCTCGGCGAGGGCGGCAGCAAGGGCGAGGAGTCGTTCCGCTTCGACGGCGGTATCAGCGAGTTCTGCGAGTACCTGGCGAACGACAAGGCGATCTGCGACGTCCTCCGCTTCTCGGGCAAAGGCACCTTCAAGGAGACCGTCCCGGTTCTGGACGACCACGGCCAGATGACCCCCACCGAGGTCACCCGTGAGCTGGGCGTCGACGTCGCGATGCGATGGGGCACGGGCTACGACACGACCGTCAGGTCGTTCGTCAACATCATCGCCACACCCAAGGGCGGCACCCACGTCGCCGGGTTCGAACAGGCCCTCACCCAGACGCTGAACGATGTGCTGCGCGCCAAGAAGCTGCTGCGCGTGGCCGAGGACAACATCGTCAAGGACGACGCCCTGGAGGGCCTCACCGCCGTCGTCACCGTCCGGCTGGCCGAGCCGCAGTTCGAGGGGCAGACCAAGGAGGTCCTCGGCACCTCGGCGGCCCGCCGCATCGTGAACAGCGTGATCAGCAAGGAACTGAAGGCGTTCCTCACGGCCACCAAGCGCGACGCGGCCGCCCAGGCACGGGTGGTCATGGAGAAGGTGGTCGCGGCCGCCCGCACCCGGGTCGCGGCCCGCCAGCACAAGGACGCCCAGCGCCGGAAGACGGCCCTGGAGTCCTCCTCCCTGCCGGCCAAGCTCGCCGACTGCCGCAGCGACGACGTCGACCGCAGCGAGCTGTTCATCGTCGAGGGAGACTCCGCGCTCGGCACGGCCAAGCTGGCCCGGAACTCCGAGTTCCAGGCTCTGCTGCCGATCCGCGGCAAGATCCTCAACGTGCAGCGGTCGTCGGTCACCGACATGCTCAAGAACGCCGAGTGTGGCGCGATCATCCAGGTCATAGGAGCGGGCTCGGGCCGTACCTTCGACATCGACCAGGCCCGCTACGGCAAGATCATCATGATGACCGACGCCGATGTGGACGGTTCGCACATCCGCTGCCTGCTGCTCACGCTGTTCCAGCGCTACATGCGGCCCATGGTCGAGGCCGGCCGGGTCTTCGCCGCGGTGCCGCCGCTGCACCGCGTCGAGCTGATCCAGCCGAAGAAGGGGCAGGAGAAGTACGTCTACACGTACTCCGACCGCGAGCTGCGCGACAAGCTCATGGAGTTCCAGAGCAAGGGCATCCGGTACAAGGACTCCATCCAGCGCTACAAGGGTCTGGGCGAGATGGACGCGGACCAGCTGGCCGAGACCACGATGGACCCGCGCCACCGCACCCTGCGCCGCATCAACCTCTCCGACCTGGAGGCCGCGGAACAGGTCTTCGACCTGCTGATGGGCAACGACGTCGCACCCCGCAAGGAGTTCATCTCCAGCTCGGCGGCGACGCTGGACCGGTCACGCATCGACGCCTAGCCGCTGCGCTGGGCTCGGCGGACGGGGTTGGGGGTCCGGCCGACGGGAATTGTCGCCCGGGGTGAGGGGCTTGGCGGGGGTGGGCGTTCGGTGGGGTGCGGGTAATCCCGATCACCGACGCTCCGCCCTCACCCGTCCCTTACAGCCACCAGCCACCCTCGTCCCGCCCCCAGGTCTCTCCACCCCCGGGTGGAGGCGGGGCGGTTTCGGCTTCCACCCGTGATCCACCCTGGCTCCGATCCCCTGGCCTGCGGACTTCCGTAGTTTCGAAGGCGTCGGCAGCACTCGCTTCCGGCACCGTCCTCTCGCTCACGGAGGTCCAGATGCCCGGGCTCGTCAACGTGCTGGTGATCGTTGCCGTGGTCGCCATTGTGATCGCGCGGCAGTTCCGCGCCCGGGCGATCGGCACGGAGCGGCGCTGGTGGCTGCTCCCCGTGATCCTGGCCGTCGTCTCGCTGCGCGAGCCCGGCATCCTCGACGCCCACCACCGGGCCGAATCCGCCGTACTGCTCGTGGGGGAGCTGTTCATCGGCCTGGTCACCGGCCTCGGCTGGGGCTGGACCACCCGCATCTGGACCGCGCCGGACGGCGTCGTGTGGACCAGGAGCAGCAAGGCGAGCGGCGCCGTGTGGATCGCGGGCATAGCCCTGCGGGCCGGGGTCTTCGCCCTCGGCTCCGCTCTCGGCGTGCACCAGGACAGCTCCGCGCTGGTGCTCGGCCTCGCGGGCACCCTGCTGGTCCGCGGTGGAGTCCTGGCCTTTCGGGCCCAGTCCCTCGGCGCCCCGAGCCACCCCGCCCCGAGCCGTCCCGCTCCGGCGTACGGTGACGACGAGCGGTCGGCGTGGAAGGAGCGCGTGTGACGGAGAACGCTTGGACACGCTGGCCGTCACGAGAAGCGCTCGGCCGTTCGGGAACCACCCGTCCCCGGCGCATGCTCGCGTGGGTCGTCCGACTGCTCGTGCTGGCCCTGCTCCTGTGGAGTGCCTTCAGCAAGAGGCACGTCGGTCTCTGGGAAGCACTCGCGGCAGCGGCGGCGGTCCTCCTCGCCGCCCTCGTCTCCCGGGCCTTCTTCCGGACCACCTACGCGCACCGGCTGGTGCCCTCCCTCGCGCTGATGGGCGTGCTCCTGGGCATCGCGGTCGCCGCGGAGGCCACGGGATTCACGGGGCCGGCACTCGTGATCTGGTGCGGCTGTGGAGTCGGCGCGCTGGAACGACTGCCGCTGGGGGCCGCGGTCCCCGTCGCGTCAGTGGCGCTGGCCTCGTACTCCGCGTTCAACAACGACGTCTGGCTGACCACGGCCGCCACCGTGGCCGGCATGGCCCTCGCCGGGTACGTGCTGCGGCTGGACGCGGAAGCACGCGGCAGCGCACAACGGCTCCTCGCCCAGGAGCGCGCCGCCCGCGCGGCCGAGGCCGAGTCCGCCGCACTGGCCGAGCGTGCCAGCATCGCACGGGAGATCCACGACGTGCTGGCGCACAGCCTTTCGGCCCAGCTCGTGCACCTGGAGGCGGCCCGGTTGCTGATCGAGGGTGGCGCGGATCGCGAGCGGATCCTGGAGCGGGTGGTGGCCGCGCGGGGCATGGCCCGTGACGGCCTCGCCGAGACCCGGCAGGCGCTGTCCGCGCTGCGGGGCGAGCTGACCCCGCTGGAGGACTTCCTGGCCGAACTCGTCAGCACGGCCGAAGGTGCCCAGGTCACCGTCACAGGTGAACGCAGGCCCCTCCCGGCCGAGGCGTCCCAGGCCGTGCGGCGGGTCGCTCAGGAAGCCCTGACGAACGTCCGCAAGCACGCGCAGGGTGCCAAGGTGACCGTGTGGCTCGACTACAGCGAGCACGAAGTGAGGCTGGACGTGCGGGACTCGGGCGGCGAAGCGGGCGAACTGAACGGTTCCGGGGGCGGGTACGGTCTGCTGGGCATGCGTGAGCGCGCCGAACTGCTCGGCGGTTCGCTGGACGCGGGGCCGGGTGAGGAGGGGTTCGTGGTGACGCTGAAGGTGCCCGTATGACGCGGACGGAAGGGGAGCGGAAACCCGCGCGGGTGGTGGTCGCCGACGATCAGACCGTGGTCCGCGAAGGCATCGCGATGCTGCTCGGGCTGCTGCCCGGCGTGGAGGTCGTCGGGGCGGCGGGAGACGGGGAGGAGGCGGTGCGGCTGGTCGGGGAACTGGCCCCGGATGTCGTGCTGATGGACCTCAGGATGCCCCGCTGCGACGGCGTGGAGGCCACCCGGCGCATCCGGGAGCAGTACCCGGGCACGCAGGTGGTGGTGCTCACCACCTACGCGGACGACGATTCGCTGTTCCCCGCGCTCAAGGCCGGTGCCCGGGGTTACCTGACCAAGGACGCGGGCGGGGACGAGATCGTCCGTGCCGTGCACAGCGTGCTCTCGGGGGACGCGGGACTGTCGCCGAGTGTCCAGCGGCGGTTGCTGGAGAGGCTGTCGCAGGCAGAGCCCGTGCCGGTGCCCACGGCCGGCGAGGCGCCCGACGGGCTGACCGCACGCGAGACCGAGGTCCTGGTGCTGATCGGCGAAGGGCTCACCAATCAGGAGATCGCCCGCCGGCTGCACGTGTCGACCGCGACCGTGAAGACCCACATCAACAATCTCTTCGCCAAGACGGGTCTCAAGGACCGGGCGCAGGCCGTGCGGTACGCCTACGGCAAGGGGCTGGTGCGACCACCGACCGGGTAAATCACCTGATGGGGTGAAGAGCCGGAGGAAGAAGAGTCAGGGATCCACCCGTTCTGTCCATCCTTGGGCATGCAGTCAAGCAATGGTCGTCCCCGTGGAGTCGGGGACGGTCCCGAGAGATCGGCCGGGAACCAGGAAGACGACGGCGCGTCCTGCCGTGACGTGGCGTACGAGGACCCCTGGTACGACACATCGGCCTCGGGCTGGGGCGAGCTGGACGGCGCGGGTATGCCGGCACCGGCCGTGCCGGCCGCGCGTGCCGAGCCCGGCGCGGCGGCGGCGCGCGCCCGCGACGTGTACGTCGAGGTGCAGCGGAGCGAGGCGTTCCAGGAGGTGCGCGGGAGGTACCGGCGGTTCGTGGTGCCGGGGGTCACGGCCTTCCTGGTGTGGTACGTGGCCTATGTGGTCGCCGCGACGACCGCGCCGCGGCTCATGGCCCGGCCGGTGGTGGGAGCGGTGAACGTGGGGATGCTCGCGGGGCTCGGACAGTTCGTCACCACGTTCCTTTTCACCTGGGCGTATGCCCGGCACGCGCGGCTGCGCAGGGACCGGGCCGCACTGGAGCTGCGCTGGGACACGCAGGAACTGGCCCGCGGAGCGCAGGGAGGGAACCCGTGACCGGTGATCACCAGACTCTGGCGCTGCTGCTGTTCAGCGGGTTCGTGGCGGTCACTCTCGCGATCACGACGTGGGTGAGCCGAAGGCGGCACGGTTCGGCGGAGGAGTTCTACGCGGGCGGGCGGCTGTTCTCCCCGATGGAGAATGGTTTTGCCATCGCGGGGGACTACATGTCGGCGGCCTCCTTCCTGGGCATCAGCGGGCTCATCGCGCTGTACGGGTACGACGGGCTGCTCTACGGGGTGGGGTTCCTCGTGGCATGGCTGGTCGTGCTGTACCTGGTGGCCGAACTGGTGCGCAATTGCGGGCGGTTCACGCTGGCCGACGTGGTGGCCGCCCGGATGAGCGAGCGGCCGGTGCGGATCGCCGCGGGAGCGTCCTCGGTCACGGTGTCCGTGCTGTACCTGGTGGCGCAGATGGTCGGCGCGGGCAGTCTGGTGGCGTTGCTGCTGGGGCGCACGAGCGGCGCGGCCCAGGCGTGGACGGTCATCGGTGTCGGCGCGCTCATGGTGATCTACGTGTCGTTGGGAGGGATGCGCGCCACCACCTGGATCCAGATCGTGAAGGCGGTGCTGTTGCTGAGCGGGACGGTCGTGCTGACCGTCCTGGTCCTGCTGCGCTTCCACGGCGACGTCGACCGGCTGCTGCTCACGGCGGCGGAGCGCAGCGGCCAGGGCAGGGCCTTCCTGGCACCCGGGCTGAAGTACGGCGGGGACTGGAACTCCCGGTTGGACTTCGTCAGCCTGGGACTCGCCCTGGTGCTGGGCACGGCCGGGCTGCCGCACATCCTGTCGCGCTTCTACACCGTGCCGACGGCGCGGGCCGCTCGCCGCTCGGTGGTGTGGTCCATCGGCCTGATCGGCGGCTTCTACCTGATGACGATCGTCCTCGGCTTCGGGGCGGCGGCGGTGGTCGGGCCGCGGGCCGTACGCGGATCCAACGCGGCCGGGAACACGGCGGTGCCCCTCCTCGCCCTCGACCTGGGCGGCGGAGCGGGCTCGACCGGGGGCACCGTGCTGTTCGCGGTGGTCGCAGCCGTGGCCTTCGCCACGATCCTCGCGGTGGTCGCGGGCATCACGCTCGCCTCCTCGGCCTCGGTGGCCCACGACCTGTACGCGTCACTGCGCCGCCGGCACGGCAAGCACCGCAGCGAGGTGGCCGTGGCCCGGTGGGCGGCGGCCGGCATCGGCGTGGTGGCGATCGGACTCGGCCTGCTGGCCCGCGATCTCAATGTCGCCTTCCTCGTCGGCCTCGCCTTCGCGGTCGCCGCATCGGCGAACCTGCCGGTCCTGCTCTACTCGCTGTTCTGGCGCGGTTTCACCACGCGGGGCGCGGTGTGGGCGGTGTACGGCGGGCTGCTCCCGGCGATCGGACTGGTGCTGCTCTCCCCGGTTGTGTCCGGCAGCCCGGAATCCCTGTTCCCCGGCGTCGACTTCCAGTACTTCCCGCTGGAGAACCCCGGCATCGTCTCCATCCCGCTCGGCTTCCTCGCCGGCTGGCTGGGCACGGTGACCTCGGACGAGGTTCCGGACGAGGCCGGGTACGCCGAGACGGAGGTGCGTTCGCTGACCGGGGCCGGAGCCGTGTAGCCGGGCCGTGCGCGTTACGGCGCGACCCAGGCGTACCGGTGTTCCGGGCGGCCGGTGTCGCCGTACTTCAGGGAGAGGCGCAGACGGCCCGCCTGTTCGAGGTGGCGCAGATAGCGCTGGGCGGTGGAGCGGCTCAGGCCCGTGCGGGCGGCCACCTCGTGGGCCGAGAGCGGATGGTCGGCGCGGTGCAGGACACCGCAGATGAGGTCGGTCGTGGGCTCGGAGTGGCCGGTCGGCAGGCCGGGTGCGGAAGGGGCGGGAGCGCGTAGGGCGCCGAAGATCCGGTCGACCTGTTCCTGGCCCGTCAGGCCCCGGCCGCCCACCCGGTCGACCGTGCGGCGCAGGGCGGCGTAGGAGTCCAGGCGGGTGCGCAGCGCGGCGAAGGTGAAGGGCTTGACCAGATAGTGCAGGGCGCCCAGGCGCATCGCCTGCTGGACGGTCGTCACATCGCTGGCCGCCGTGATCATGATGACGTCGGTGCCATGACCCTGCTCGCGCATGCGGTGCACGAGCTCGAGGCCGGTCTGGTCCGGCAGGTAGTGGTCGAGCAGCACCAGGTCGATGGAGCCGCGTTCCACGGCGGCCAGGGCCTGGGCGGCACTGTGCGCGCGGGCGGCCACCCGGAAGCCGGGAACCTTCCCCACGTACTTGGCGTTTATCTCAGCGACACGGAAGTCGTCGTCGACCACCAGGACGTCAATCATCAGGCCTCTCCTTACAAGGCCGGCGAGCGTTCAGCCCGTTTCGGCTCCGCAGTTGTAGCGCGAGCAAAACGAGCACAACAGGTGCTTGCGAGCAAAAGAACGGCTTGTGCTCACAAGACTCCTGTTGTGGCCGGGGCCACACCTACCGTCCCGGCCCATGAGCGCACACACCAGCCCCGCCATCGAGTTGCGGGGCGCGAGCAAGACCTTCAGAACTCCGTCCGGGGGACTGCACACGGCGGTGCGCGGCCTGGACCTCACCGTGGAGCGCGGCGAGTTCGTGGCCGTCGTAGGACCGACCGGATGCGGCAAGTCCACGACGCTGACCCTGGTCAGCGGCCTGGAGGAGCCCACCGAGGGCGAGGTGCTGGTGGCCGGGGAACCGGTCGACGGGGTCGGCGACAAGGTCGGTTTCGTCTTCCAGCAGGACGCCACCTTTCCCTGGCGGACCGTGCTGTCGAACGTCATGGCCGGTCCGCGTTTCCGGGGCGTGCCCAAGGCGGAGGCCAAGCAGAGGGCCCGCGACTGGCTGGCCCGGGTCGGGCTCGCCGCCTTCGAGGACCGTTATCCGCACCAGCTCTCCGGCGGTCAGCGCAAGCGGGTCGCCCTGGCGGCCACGTTCGTCAACGACCCCGAGATCCTGCTGATGGACGAGCCGTTCTCGGCGCTCGACGTGCAGACCCGCGCGCTGATGTCGGACGAGCTGCTGGAGCTGTGGGAAGGCACCGGCGCCTCCGTCGTCTTCGTCACCCACGACCTGGAGGAGTCCATCGCGCTGGCCGACAAGGTGGTCGTGATGACCGCCGGACCCGCGACCGTGAAGCAGGTCTTCGACATCGACCTGCCCCGCCCGCGCAAGGTGGAGTCGGTGCGGCTGGAGCCGCGGTTCATCGAGATCTACCGCGAGATCTGGGAGTCCCTCGGCGAAGAGGTCCGCATCACGCGTGAGAGGGGTGCCGCCCATGTCGCCTGAGGTCCTCAGCACCCCGGTGGTGGACACCGTCAAGACACCCGATCGCGCGCGGACCCGCGCCCAGGCCGCACGCCGGCGCAGGCTCCTCGTCAACGTCGTGCGGGTGGTGCTCCTGGTGGCCGTCCTCGGACTGTGGGAGGCGTTGTCCCGCGCCAAGGTCATCGACCCGTTCAACTTCTCGATGCCCTCGAAGATCTGGGACCAGATCTGGACCTGGGTGACCCACGGGACGGCGCTCGGCTCCCTGGGTGAGCAGATCTGGTACACGCTGTACGAGGCCCTGCTCGGCTGGATCATCGGCGTGGTCGCCGGTGTGCTGCTCGGCATCGCGCTCGGGCGGATAAGATTGCTCGCCGAGGTTCTTGGTCCATACATCAAGGTGCTCAACTCGATCCCCAGGATCGTGCTGGCGCCCATCTTCCTGATCTGGTTCGGCCTCGGACCGTCCTCCAAGGTGGCCTCCGCCGTGGTGCTCGTCTTCTTCCCGGTGTTCTTCAACGCCTTCCAGGGCGCCCGCGAAGTGGACCGCAACCTGGTGGCCAACGCCCGCATCCTGGGCGCGAGCGACCGCAGGGTGACCCTCCAGGTGGTCATCCCGTCGGCCACCTCCTGGATCTTCACCAGCCTGCACGTCAGCTTTGGCTTCGCTCTCATCGGCGCCATCGTCGGCGAGTACATCGGCGCCACCAAGGGCATCGGCCTGCTCGTCTCGCAGTCGCAGAACACCTTCAACGCCGCCGGCGTGTACGCCGCGATGGTCATCCTCGCCGTCGTCGCCCTCGTCGCCGAGGGGCTGCTGACCTTCGCCGAGCGCCGCATCTTCCGCTGGAAGCCCACCGGTTCCGACAGCTGACCGGTTCCCCGCCACCCCCCGCTCCTTCCCGCACCGCCCTCTCACAAGGACGTGAACCCGCATGCGCAAGACCGCCCGACACGCCTCCTTGGCAGTCGCCGGACTGCTCGCCCTCTCCTCGCTCACCGCCTGCGCCAACGACGCGGCAAGCTCCACCGCCGACACCGGCAGCGGCGGGGGCGGCGGGAAGGGGGAGAGCGTCAAGATCATGGTCGGTGGCCTGGACAAGGTCATCTACCTGCCCGCGATGCTCACCCAGCGCCTCGGCTACTTCCAGGCGGAGGGGCTGAACGTCCAGCTCCTCAGCGAGCCCGCCGGGGTGCAGGCCGAGACCGCGCTCGTCTCCGGCCAGGTGCAAGGAGCGGTCGGGTTCTACGACCACACCCTGGACCTCCAGGTGAAGGGCAAGTCGGTGGAGTCCGTCGTGCAGTTCTCGCACGCGCCCGGCGAGGTCGAGGTCGTCTCGAACAAGGCCGCCGGCGACCTCGCCTCGCCCAAGGACTTCAAGGGCCGCAAGCTGGGCGTGACCGGGCTCGGTTCCTCGACCGACTTCCTCACCAAGTACCTGGCGGTCAAGAACGGAGTGAAGGTCAGCGACTTCACGCCGGTCGCGGTGGGGGCCGGACCCACGTTCATCGCGGCACTCGAGAAGGGCGCGATCGACGGCGGCATGACCACCGACCCGACCGTCGCGACGCTCCTGGACAAGAAGGCCGGCAAGATCCTCATCGACATGCGCACCCCCGAGGGCTCGCAGGAAGCGCTGGGCGGGCCGTACCCCTCGTCGAGTCTGTACATGCAGACGGACTGGGTGAACGGACACAAGGAGACCGTCCAGAAGTTGGCCAACGCATTCGTCAAGACGCTCAAGTGGATGTCCACGCACAGCGCCGACGAGATCGCCGCCAAGATGCCCGCCGACTACTCCCAGGGCGACAAGGCGCTGTACGCGCAGGCCATCAAGAGCACCCTTCCGATGTTCACCGACGACGGCGTGATGCCCCAGGACGGTCCCGAGACCGTGGAGAAGGTCCTCAAGGCGTTCAATCCCAACATCAAGAACGCGAAGGTCGACTTGAGCAAGACGTACACGACGGAGTTCGTCAACGCGGTCAAGTGACCGCTGCCGCGTCGACGTGCATCGCGCTCAGGCGCGGGTCGCCCACACGTAACGGTGTTCGGGGCGGCCCGCGTCGCCGTACTTCAGGGTCAACCGCGCCCGGCCCGTGCGCTCCAGGAGCTTCAGATACCGCTGGGCGGTCTGCCGGCTCACCCCCGTCCGCTCGGCGATCTCCTGGGCGGACAGGGGGTGTTCGGCGTTGAGCAGCGCCCGGCGCACCAGCTCGGCCGTCGTGGGGGAGTGCCCCTTGGGCAGCCCGGGCTCCGAGGGGGCGGACAGGGCGCCGAAGATGCGGTCCACCTCCGCCTGCTCGGCCTCGCCCCCGCCGTCCAGGGTGCGCCGCAGCTCGGCGTACGCCTCCAGCTTCGCCCGCAGGCCGGCGAAGGCGAACGGCTTCACCAGGTACTGCAGCGCGCCCTGCCGCATGGCGGCCTGCACGGTCGACACGTCGCGCGCGGCCGTCACCATGATCACGTCGGTCTGGTGGCCGCGCCGGCGCATCTCCTTGACCACCGACAGACCCGTGTCGTCGGGCAGGTAGTGGTCCATCAGGACGAGGTCCAGCCGGGGCAGCGCCTCGACCTGACGCAGCGCCTCCGCCGCGTTGTGCGCCTTGCCGGCGACATGGAAGCCGGGCACCTTCTCCACGTAGGCGGCGTTGACCCGGGCCACGCGGGTGTCGTCGTCCACGACCAGGACTTCTATCATCGGGCTTCCTCCTCGGCGACGGCAGCGGTCCCGGCGGACCTCCCGGGCGGCGCCGGTTGCAGTTCCGGCTCGGTCAGCGCCTCCGGCAGGACCACGGTGAACTCCGCGCCACCACCGGCCGCACCGCCCACGGCCGCGCTCCCGCCCTGCCGTTCGGCGAGCCGGCGCACCAGGGGGAGCCCGATGCCCCGCTTGCCGTGCGCGGGCGGCTTCTTCGTGGACCAGCCCTCCGTGAAGATCAGCTCCCGCTGGTCCTCGGGAATCCCGGGACCCGTGTCGCACACCCGGAGGACGACCGTGCGGTTCTCCGCGCGCAACTCGACCTCCACGCGCGCGTGCGGTGTCCCCGCGACCGCGTCGAGGGCGTTGTCCACGAGGTTGCCCACGACCGTGACCAGCCCGCGGGGGTCGATCAGCCGGTCGGGGAGCCGGGTGCGTTCCGACACCCACAGGGCGACCCCGCGCTCGGCCGCCACGGTCGCCTTGCCCACCAGCAGCGCGGCCAGCAGCGGGTCCTGGATCTTCTCCGTGACCTGCTCGGCGGTGGCCCGGTGGTCCCCGACCACCTCGCCGACGAACTCCACCGCGTCGTCGTACATCTCCAGCTCCAGCAGCCCCAGCAGGGTGTGCATGCGGTTGGCGTGTTCGTGGTCCTGGGCGCGCAGGGCGTCGATCAGCCCGCGCGTGGAGTCCAGTTCGCGTCCCAGCTGTTCCAGTTCGGTACGGTCGCGCAGGGTCGCCACCGCGCCGCCGTCGTCGGTGGGCATGCGGTTGGCGACCAGGACGCGATGGCCGCGCACGGTGAGCAGATCGGTGCCGGTCACCCGGCCGGCCAGCACGTCCGTGGTACGGCCCGCGCCGAGCGCCTCGTCCGGAGTGCGCCCGACGGCCTCGTCGCCGATGCCCAGCAGCCGCCGTGCCTCGTCGTTCAGCAGGCGGATACGGCCGCCCCGGTCGAGCGCGACCACACCCTCCCGGATGCCGTGCAGCATCGCCTCGCGCTCCGCGAGCAGCGCCGAGATGTCGGAGAAGGCCAGGTCCCGGGTCTGCCGCTGCACCCGGCGCGAGATCAGCCAGGCGGCCAGCGCGCCCACCGCGAGCGCACCGCCGGCGTACGCGAACAGGCCCGGGATCGCGTTGATCAGCCGCGCCCGCACGCTGTCGTAGGCGATGCCGACGGAGACCGCGCCGACGATGCGGTGGTCGGTGTCGTACAGCGGCACCTTGCCGCGCGCCGAGCGTCCCAGGGTGCCCCTGTCGATCTCCATGACCTCCTGGCCGGCCAGGGCGTTCCTGGGGTCGGTGGAGACGCGCCTGCCGATCTCCGAGGCCGTGGGGTGCGACCAGCGCACCCAGTTCCGATCCAGCACCACGATGTACTCGGCGTGCGTCGCCCGCCGGATCCGCTCGGCCTCCTCCTGCACGGGGCCGTTCCTGCTCGGCGGGGTGGTCAGCACGCCCTCGGCGATCTGCGGGTCCTGGGCCGTGGTCTCGGCGATGGCCAGCGCGCGGCGCATCGCCTCCTGGTCCAGCTGCTTGCTCAGCGGGGCGAGGAAGAGCCCGGTCGCGAGCACCGCCACCCCCGCGGCGATCACCACCTGCATCAGCAGCACCTGGGAGAACATCCGCCGTGGCAGACCGAGGCGCAGCCGGCGGGCGGGGGGAGTGGGGCTCATGCCCATGACGGTACGTGCGGCGGCCGGGCGCACCCCAGCGGGTGTGGTGTGGATCTCTTGATCCATGCGTTGATCAAAGGCTGACGGCACCTGCGCCGGTCAGCTCGCCAGCGCCGTCGGCCTCAGCTCGCGCACCTCGACCACGTCCATCCGCGCGGGCGTACCGAGCACCGCCGCGCCACAGCTCTCGGGGCGGGGCGGCAGCGCCGTCCCGCGCGCCACGGTGACCCGCCACCGGCGGCCGTCGGCGTGCCGGACGGTGACGGCCCAGCCGGAGTCGGTGCCGTCGGTCCGTACGACGTTGAGCACACCCGCCCGGTACTCGCCCGCGGCGGACCGCACGGCCAGTTCCGCCGCCTGTCCCGGGCGTTCCCACGCCGAGCACCCCCTGCACCCCTCCAGGACCACACGTCCCTCCTGGACGCCGTGCAGGGCCTCCTTGACGGTGTGCGCCTCGGCGCGGCCGTAGGCGTAGCCGTACGGCAGGACCAGCACCGTGGGCGCGAAGCGATGTCCACCCAGATGGGTGACCTCCCAGACCCCGCGCACCCCGGAGGCGACCAGCTCCGTGGCGAGCGGGCGGCCCAGGAGGGCACAGCAGCGGTCGCGCTTGCCGTTGGTGCACACGAGCGCCAGCGGATCACCCCGGTGCGGCCGTCCGCCGAGCACCGTGCCGAAGGAACGGTGCTCGCCCGCTCCGAGGCCGGCGAAGTCGAGGTCGAGCAGCCGCCGCGGATCACGCGTGGCCGCGCCCTGCAGCCACACACGCCCGGGAACGGTGTGCGCGGCGTACACCTGCCGGATCTCGGGCGTACCGGGGTCGGCGTGGCGCCCGGGGCGCCGGATGAGGGCGATCCGCACGCCGGTTCCGTCGGCGGCGGCCTCCAGTTCCCGGCCCAGCGCGGGGTCCAGGTGACTGGACGTGAGGGCCTTGGCACCCCAGGGGCCGGGCTGTTCCAGCAGCAGCCAGGTCGTCGCCGTCGCCGCCGTACCGGACACGGGTTCCTCGAGGCTCCGGGACGCGGTCGCACACCTACTCACAGAGGTGAGCCTAACCTGACTTTCCCCGGGGCGACTTCCGGCCCGTCCGTGTCCTACTCCGGCAGGGGCTGCGGCGGGCGCGGGCCGACGTAATGGCCACTGGGCCGCATGCGCAGCGGACGCTCGCCGTACTCCTCCAGGGCGTGGGCGATCCAGCCCGCGGTCCGCGCGACGGCGAAGATCGTCTCACCGGCGGTGGCCGGCATGCCGCTGGACGCGGTGAACACCGCGAGGGCCAGGTCCACATTGGCGTGCAGCGGAGTGTGCCGGGCGGCCGTCGCGACGATGTCTCGGGCCGCGAGCAGCGCGGACTCCGCGCGCGGGACCCGCTCCAGGAGGCCGAACAGCATGCGCGCGCGGGGGTCCTCACCGGCGTACAGCCGGTGGCCGAGACCGGGCACGCGGCGGCCCGCGCGCAGCTCGTCGGCGATCACCGGGACCGCTGTCCCCTGGTCGAGCACGTCCAGGAGCATCCGGTGGGCCAGGCCGCTCGCGGCGCCGTGCAGCGGCCCCTCCAGGACGCCGAGCCCGGCCGAGACGGCCGCGTAAGCGTGCGCCCGGGCCGAGGCGGCGACCCGCACCGCCAGCGTGGACGCGGCGAGGTCGTGGTCGGCGAGCAGCGCGAGCGCGGTGTCCAGGACGCGCAGGGAGTCCTCGTCGGCCGGGTGGCCGGTCAGCCGCCCCCACAGCCGTTGCGCCAGTGCCCCGCCGTCCTGGTGGTCGGCCCGGACCGGCGGGAGCGCGGCGACGAGGGTCGGGATCAGGACCCGCGCCGTGTTCAGCACGGCGTCCTCGGACAGGTCGAAGCGCAGCGGGTCCTCGGCCGCCGCGGCGATCGCGGCGACCCGCAGCCGGTCGACCGGGGAGGCGTGTTCGGACAGGGCGTCCACCGCGCGGCGGGCGACCTCGACGGTGGGCCCGGGCGCGGAGAACGTCGCCCCGGGGCTCAGCCGGCCGGTCCACAGCCACTCGGCGACCTCCTCGTAGGAGTGGCGGGTGGCCAGGTCGACGGCGTCCACGCCCCGGTAGAAGTACCGCTCCTGCTCGATGAGGGTGATCCGGGTGCGGACGGACAGGTCGCCGCCGGACCCCGGAGTCCCGGCTACCTCGCGCCGGTTGCGGCGCGCGAGGGCCTCCACCTCCCCGGCCTCGAACGTGCTGGACCGGCCGCCGGGTTCGCGTCTGCTGCTGAGCAGGCCGCGGCTCACGTACGCGTAGACCGTCTCGGGCTTCACCCCGAGCAGTTCGGCGGTCTCCTTGGTGCTCAGCCGGCGCCCGGGACGGTGAGGAGCGGTGTCGTGATCGCGCATGGGGTCACCGTAGTGGCAGCACACATGTTGATAGAGGTGTGTTGATCGGATCAACGTTGACAGCATAGCGTCAAGCATGGACAGTCGGATCAAGTTTCGGGGGACCCGAGGAGGAGATCCATGGCCGTCAACGCGCCCGCCACCCCGCTCAGCGCCACACCGCTCAGCGAGACCCCGCTCATCGACGTCCCGCGCGGTCTCGCCGGTGTCGTCGTCGCCGAGACCGAGATCGGCGACGTCCGGGGCCGTGAGGGCTTCTACCACTACCGGCAGTACTCGGCCGTCGACCTCGCGCACACCCGGAGCTTCGAGGACGTCTGGCATCTGCTGGTCCACGGCACCCTGCCGGACGCCCGGAGCGGTGCCGCCTTCGCCGCGGAGACCGCCGCCCTGCGGCGCCTGCCGGAGGACGTCCGCGCGGCCCTCCCCGCCATCGCCGCGGCCGGGCGGCGTTCGGGGCCGCTCGCCGGACTGCGTACGGCGCTGTCCCTGCTGGGCGCGGCACAGGGCTTCCGGCCGGTGTACGACACCGACCCCGACCGGCGCCGCGCCGACACCGTGGCCGCCTGCGCGGCCGTACCGACCCTGCTCACGGCGCTCTACCGGCTCGGCCGCGGCCTCGACCCGGTCGAGCCGCGCGAGGACCTCTCGTACGCGGGCAACTACCTGTACATGGTGACGGGTTCGGAACCGGATCCGCGCCGGGCGCGGGCGGTCGAGCAATACCTGATCTCAACCATTGATCACGGATTCAATGCGTCAACCTTCACCGCACGCGTCATCGCCTCCACGGGCGCCGACGTGGCGGCCTGCCTGGCCGGCGCCGTCGGCGCCCTGTCCGGTCCGCTGCACGGAGGCGCGCCCAGCCGGGCCCTGGACACCCTGGACGCGATCGGCACGCCCGACCGGATCGACGCCTGGATCCGCGAGAGGGTGCTCGCCGGTGACCGGATCATGGGCTTCGGGCACGCCGTGTACCGCACGCAGGACCCGCGGTCCCGGATGCTGCGCGAGATCGCCCTCGGCTTCGGCGGCCCCCGGGCCCGGTTCGCGGTGGAGGTCGAGCGGCGCGTGGAAGCGATCCTCGCCGAGCTGAAGCCCGGCCGCGAACTCCACACGAACGTCGAGTTCTACGCCGGTGTGGTCATGGAACTGTGCGGCCTGCCCCGGGAGATGTTCACCCCCACCTTCGCGTCGGCACGGGTCGTGGGCTGGAGCGCCAACATCCTGGAACAGGCCGCCGATTCGAAGATCATCCGCCCGCTGGCGCGGTACGTGGGCCCCGAGCCCAAGGCCACGGTGCCCGCCGCCGGGTGAGCGCGGGCGGGTGAGCGCGGGCGGAGCGCGGTCCCCCGCGCCGACGCCGAGCGCTCGCGGGCGGGGCGCCGCGTTCCGGTGCCGCCCGCCGTATCCGCGCCGCCGTCGTATCCCCGCGGCGCCCGCTGTGGCGCCGAGCCACCCGCCGTGCCCCCCCCACCCGCCGTGCGCCCTCACCACCGGCTGTGACCCGCGCCGAAGCCCTCTGGCCCCGCGGCGGCGCCGGCGCCCGAGGCCCTCGGGCTGCCGACCCGCTCGTATCCTTGACGCGCAGTCCACGCCCGTCCGCGCACCGGGCCGCGAACCGGTGCGCCCCGGTAGGTCAGAGAGGTCGTCCGTTGGGGAACAGCCAGGCTCGCGGCGGCAGTCCGCGGCAGATCCCGGTCGTCGTGCTCGCCGGATTCCTGGGGTCCGGGAAGACCACGCTCCTCAACCATCTGCTGCACCGCAGCGGAGGCAGCCGGATCGGGGCTATCGTCAACGACTTCGGGGCGATCGAGATCGACGCGATGGCCGTCGCCGGCGCCCTGGGCGACTCGACCGTCTCGCTCGGCAACGGCTGCCTGTGCTGTGCCGTCGACGCGAGCGAACTCGACCTCTACCTGGACCGGCTCGCCGCCCCCGGCACCGGGATCGACGTGATCGTCATCGAGGCCAGCGGGCTGGCCGAGCCCGGGGAACTCGTGCGCATGGTGCTCGCCAGCGAGCACCCGGGCATCGTGTACGGCGGTCTCGTCGAGGTCGTCGACGCCGCCGAGTTCGACGACACGCGGGCGAAGCACCCCGAGATCGACCGGCACCTGGCGCTCGCCGACCTGGTCGTCGTCAACAAGCTCGACCGTGCGGACGACGCCGAGCGGACGCTGGGGGCCGTTCGCGCGCTCGCCGGCCGCGCCGCCGTCGTCCCGGCCACCTACGGCCGGGTCGACCCCGAGTTCCTCTTCGACTGCCGTCCGGGCGAGGAGCGCATCGGACAGCTGTCCTTCGACGACCTGCACGGCCACGACGGCGACAGCGACGACCACGACGCCGACCAGCACGCCGGGCATCTGCACACCGGCTACGACAGCCTGTCCTTCACCTCCGACGTGCCCCTGGAGCCCCGTCGGCTCATGCGGTTCCTGGACAGCCGGCCCGAGGGGCTGTACCGGATCAAGGGGTACGTCGACTTCGGGCCGTACGACCCGCTCAACCGCTACGCCGTGCACGCCGTCGGCCGGTTCCTGCGCTTCTACCCGCAGCCCTGGGCGCCCGGCGAGGAGCGCCTCACCCAGCTGGTGCTGATCGGCGCCGGCATCGACGCGGACACCCTCGGCAAGGAACTGCGGGCGTGCGGGGACGACGCCCCGCACGCCGACGAGCACGGCATGTGGGGGGTCCTGCGCTACGTGCGGGACCCCGACGAAGCGGACGCCGACGTGGAGGACCCGCCCGCCTAGAGCCAGCGGGGGCCCGGCCGGGCGAGCCCCCGGGGGGCCCGCCCGGAGCCCGGCTACAGCACCGGGCCCGCCACCACCGACACCGTCTTCGCCAACGACGTGCCCGAGCCGTCGCGGCGCGGGTCCGGCTCCGGCAGGTCCGCCGGGGTGCCGTTCTTCTGCGCCGCGAGCGCGGGCACCGGACCCGCCCAGGCCAGCGACAGGCAGTCCTCGCCCTTCAGGAACCGCTGGCAGCGCACGCCGCCCGTCGCCCGGCCCTTGCGCGGGTACTGGTCGAACGGGGTGAGCTTGGCCGTCGTCTGCACCGAGTCGTCCAGCGTGCCGCGCGAGCCCGCGACCGTGAACACCACCGCGTCGACGGCCGGGTCGACCGCGGTGAAGGAGATCACCTTCGCGCCCTCGGCGAGCTTGATGCCCGCCATGCCGCCCGCCGGCCGGCCCTGCGGGCGGACGATGGAGGCCTGGAAACGCAGCAGCTGGGCGTCGTCCGTGATGAACACCAGGTCCTCCTCGCCGGTGCGCAGCTCCACCGCGCCGACGATCCGGTCGCCCTCCTTGAGCGTGATGACCTCCAACTCGTCCTTGTTGGACGGGTAGTCGGGCACCACGCGCTTGACGACGCCCTGCTCGGTGCCGAGCGCGAGACCCGGGGACGACTCGTCCAGCGTGGTCAGGCAGACCACCGTCTCGTCGTCCTCCAGGGAGACGAACTCCGCCAGCGGGGCACCTCCGGAGAGGTTGGGCGCGGTCACCGACTCGGGCAGTTGCGGCAGGTCGACCACGTTGATCCGCAGCAGCCGGCCCGCCGAGGTCACCGCGCCGATCACCCCGCGCGCGGTCGCCGGCACCGCCGAGACGATCACGTCGTGCTTGACGCGCTTGGCGCCCGCCGCCCCCGGGAACGGCTCGTCGGTCGCCGTACGGGCCAGCAGCCCCGTCGAGGACAGCAGCACCCGGCACGGGTCGTCGGCCACCTGGAGCGGGACGGTGGCCGCCGGGGCGCCGGCGGACTCCAGCAGGACCGTGCGCCGGTCGGTGCCGAACTTCTTCGCGACGGCGGCCAGTTCGGCCGAGACCAGCTTGCGCAGCTCGGCGTCCGACTCCAGGATCCGGGTCAGCTCCTCGATCTCCGCGGTGAGCTTGTCCTTCTCCGCCTCCAGCTCGATCCGGTCGTACTTGGTGAGCCGGCGCAGCGGCGTGTCGAGGATGTACTGCGTCTGCACCTCGCTCAGCGAGAAGCGCTCGATCAGGCGCTCCTTGGCCTGCGCGGAGTTCTCGCTGGACCGGATGATCCGGATGACCTCGTCGATGTCGACCAGCGCGGTCAGCAGGCCCTCGACCAGGTGCAGCCGGTCGCGCTTCTTGCCGCGGCGGAACTCGCTGCGGCGCCGGACCACGTCGAAGCGGTGGTCCAGATAGACCTCCAGCAGCTCCTTCAGGCCCAGGGTGAGCGGCTGGCCGTCGACCAGGGCGACGTTGTTGATGCCGAAGGACTCCTCCATCGGGGTCAGCTTGTACAGCTGCTCCAGGATCGCCTCGGGCACGAAGCCGTTCTTGATCTCGATGACCAGGCGCAGGCCGTGCTCGCGGTCGGTGAGGTCCTTGACGTCGGCGATGCCCTGGACCTTCTTCGCGTTGACCAGGTCCTTGATCTTCGCGATGACCTTCTCGGGACCGACCGTGAACGGCAGCTCGGTGACCACCAGGCCCTTGCGGCGGGCGGTGACCGTCTCGACCGAGACCGTCGCGCGCATCTTGAAGGTGCCACGGCCGGTCGCGTACGCGTCCCGGACGCCGTCCAGGCCGACGATCCGGCCGCCGGTGGGCAGGTCCGGGCCCGGGACGTGCTTCATCAGCGCGTCCAGGTCCGCGTTCGGGTTCCGGATCAGGTGGCGGGCGGCGGCGATGACCTCGCGCAGATTGTGCGGCGGCATGTTCGTCGCCATACCGACCGCGATGCCCGAGGAGCCGTTGACCAGCAGGTTCGGGAAGGCGGCGGGCAGCGCCACCGGCTCCTGCTCCTGGCCGTCGTAGTTCGGCGCGAAGTCGACCGTGTCCTCGTCGATCGACTCCGTCATCAGGCTCGTCGCCTCGGCCATCCGGCACTCGGTGTACCGCATGGCGGCCGGCGGGTCGTCGTTGCCCAGCGAGCCGAAGTTGCCGTGGCCGTCGACCAGCGGCACGCGCATGGAGAAGGGCTGCGCCATGCGCACCAGGGCGTCGTAGATCGACGCGTCGCCGTGCGGGTGCAGCTTGCCCATGACCTCGCCGACGACACGGGCGCACTTCACGTAGCCGCGCTCGGGGCGCAGGCCCATCTCGTTCATCTGGTACACGATCCGGCGGTGCACCGGCTTCAGGCCGTCACGGGCGTCCGGCAGGGCGCGCGAGTAGATGACCGAGTACGCGTACTCCAGGTAGGAGCCACGCATCTCGTCCACGACGTCGATGTCGAGGATCCTCTCCTCGAACGAATCGTCGGGCGGCGGGGTCTTCGTGCTGCGGCGGGCCATCGCTGCCGGCTCCTTGCTGAAAGGATGGACGGAACTGACGCCGACCATTGTGGACCGAGGCAGTGACAACCCGTGCCGCGACCCGGTCCGGCAGGCACCGCCGGGAGCCGGGACCGCGTCCCGGACGGGTCGCGGGCGGGTCCCGGGATCCGCTGTGGGCGTACGCCCCGCGGGAACTTCGCCGAGGCCCCGCACGCTTTGCATACAGTGGCAGGAACGGCAGGAAAACCGCGGTTTCCATCAACCGCCTCCGCTTGCGAAGGGACGTACATGCCCATGGGTCACACGACCACAGCCGAGGCAGGCTCCGGGGGCCTGACAGCGACCGAGCACCGCCTGGCCAACGGTCTGCGCGTGGTGCTCTCCGAGGACCACCTGACCCCGGTGGCGGCGGTCTGCCTCTGGTACGACGTCGGCTCCCGCCACGAAGTCAAGGGGCGTACCGGCCTGGCTCACCTTTTCGAGCACCTGATGTTCCAGGGCTCGGCGCAGGTGAAGGGCAACGGCCACTTCGAGCTGGTGCAGGGCGCCGGCGGCTCGCTGAACGGCACCACCAGCTTCGAGCGGACCAACTACTTCGAGACCATGCCCGCCCACCAGCTGGAGCTGGCGCTCTGGCTGGAGGCCGACCGCATGGGCTCGCTGCTGGCCGCCCTGGACGACGAGTCCATGGAGAACCAGCGGGACGTCGTCAAGAACGAGCGCCGCCAGCGCTACGACAACGTCCCGTACGGCACCGCCTTCGAGAAGCTGACCGCGCTCTCCTACCCGGAGGGCCACCCGTACCACCACACGCCGATCGGCTCGATGGCGGACCTGGACGCGGCCACCCTGGAGGACGCCCGCCAGTTCTTCCGCACCTACTACGCGCCGAACAACGCGGTGCTCTCCGTGGTCGGCGACATCGACCCCCAGCAGACCCTCGCCTGGATCGAGAAGTACTTCGGCTCGATCCCGTCCCACGACGGCAAGCCCGCGCCCCGCGACGGCTCCCTGCCGGACGTCATCGGCGAGCAGAAGCGCGAGGTCGTCGTGGAGGAGGTCCCGGCGCGCGCCCTGATGGCCGCCTACCGGCTCCCGCACGACGGCACGCGCGCGTGCGACGCGGCCGACCTCGCCCTGACCATCCTGGGCGGCGGCGAGTCCTCCCGCCTGTACAACCGGCTGGTGCGCCGTGACCGGACGGCCGTCGCGGCCGGCTTCGGCCTGCTGCGCCTGGCCGGCGCGCCCTCCATGGGGTGGCTGGACGTGAAGACCTCCGGTGACGTCGAGGTGCCGGTCATCGAGGCCGCCATCGACGAGGAGCTGGCGCGGTTCGCCGCGGAGGGCCCCACGCCCGAGGAGATGGAGCGCGCCCAGGCCCAGCTGGAGCGCGAGTGGCTGGACCGGCTCGGCACGGTCGCCGGCCGCGCCGACGAACTGTGCCGGTACGCGGTCTTGTTCGGCGACCCGCAGCTCGCCCTGACCGCCGTCAAGCGCGTCCTGGAGGTGAGCCCGCAGGAGGTCCAGGAGGTCGCCCAGGCCCGCCTGCGTCCCGACAACCGCGCGGTCCTCGTGTACGAGCCGAAGTCCCCGGAGACCGTCCCGGACGCCGGGGTCCCCGAGGACCCCGAGCAGGAAGCGACCGTAGAGGCCGGCCGCGACGAGACCGAGACCGAGGAGACGGCCAAGTGACCGAGCTCGCCACCATGGACTTCCACCCCCAGCCGCGGCCCGGCGAGGCCAAGCCGTGGGCGTTCCCGGCGCCCGAGCGTGGCACGCTGGACAACGGCCTGACCGTGCTGCGCTGCCACCGCCCGGGCCAGCAGGTCGTCGCCGTCGAGGTACTGCTGGACGCGCCGCTGGACGCCGAGCCGGCCGGCCTGGACGGCGTCGCCACGATCATGGCGCGGGCCTTCTCCGAGGGCACCGACAAGCACTCCGCCGAGGAGTTCGCCGCCGAGCTGGAGCGCGCGGGCGCCACCCTCGACGCGCACGCCGACCACCCCGGCGTCCGGCTCAGCCTGGAGGTCCCGGCCTCCCGCCTGGCCAAGGGTCTCGGCCTGCTCGCCGACGCCCTGCGCGCGCCCGCCTTCGCCGCGAGCGAGGTCGAGCGGCTGGTCCGCAACCGCCTGGACGAGATCCCGCACGAGCTGGCCAACCCCTCCCGCCGGGCCGCCAAGGAACTCTCCAAGGAGCTGTTCCCGGCGACCTCGCGCATGTCCCGTCCGCGCCAGGGCACCGAGGAGACGGTCGAGAAGATCGACGAGGCGGCCGTACGCGCCTTCTACGACCGTCATGTGCGGCCCGGCACGGCCACCGCGGTCGTCGTCGGCGACCTGACCGGCGTCGACCTGGACGCGTTGCTGGACGACACCCTGGGGGCGTGGACCGGCACTCCGGGCGAGCCCCGGCCGGTGCCGCCGGTGACCGCCGACGACACCGGGCGCGTGGTCATCGTGGACCGGCCCGGCGCGGTCCAGACCCAGCTGCTCATCGGCCGGATCGGGCCCGACCGGCACGACCGGGTGTGGCCCGCCCAGGTGCTCGGCACGTACTGCCTCGGCGGCACGCTCACCTCCCGCCTGGACCGCGTCCTGCGCGAGGAGAAGGGCTACACCTACGGCGTGCGCGCCTTCGGGCAGGTCCTGCGATCCGCGCCGGACGGCACGGGCGCGGCGATGCTCGCCATCAGCGGCTCCGTGGACACCCCCAACACCGGCCCGGCGCTGGACGACCTGTGGAAGGTGCTGCGCACGGTCGCGGCGGACGGCCTGACCGACGCCGAGCGGGACGTCGCCGTGCAGAACCTGGTCGGTGTGGCGCCGCTGAAGTACGAGACCGCGGCGGCCGTCGCGAGCACGCTGGCCGACCAGGTCGAGCAGCACCTGCCCGACGACTTCCAGGCGACGCTGTACCAGCAGTTGGCGGCCACGGGCACGGTGGAGGCCACCGCGGCCGTCGTGAACGCCTTCCCGGTGGACCGCCTGGTGACCGTCCTCGTCGGTGACGCGTCGCAGATCAAGGAGCCGGTCCAGGCGCTGGGCATCGGTGAAGTGACCGTGGTGGCGGCCGAGTAGACGGCACCGCGGCGGCCGGACGACGGCACGCGCGCGTGGGGCCCTGGTGACCTACGGGTCGTCAGGGCCCCACGTTGTTCCACTCGCTTCCTCAGATGCCCGTTTTGGGGCGGAGGTTGCGTGTCTGCCCTGTGGGATGCGCTACAAAAGCCGGGATGCGTTTGAGGATTGACAGTGCGCTTGCGTAGCTTCGTCCGGGCTGTTCGTCAGGCAGTGCGCCGCACCCGCGGCACCGGACAGTCATCGCCGAGTCCCCGTACGGCGCGAGCCAGGGGAGCCGGGGACCCACCGTCCCTGGGGTGAATCGGGCGTCCGCGCGTGTGCGAGGGGGCCCGTAGGAGACCTTCCTGCTCCGAACCCGTCAGCTAACCCGGTAGGCGAGAGGGAAGGAAAGGACCAGCCACTTCATGGCGTTCATGTGCGCCACCGGGAAGCACCGCAAGCCCGGCCGGGTCAAGCGGACCACCGCCCAGGCGGCCGGCGTCGCGGCCCTCACCACCACCGGCGTCATCGGCACCCTCGCCGCCTCCCCGGCGCTCGCCGCCGGGAACACCGCGGAGCAGACCGGCCTCACCCCGGTCGTCGCCGTGTCCGAGGGCGTCGCCGACGAGATCGACGCGCAGGCCGCCGCGCAGCAGCAGGCCGCCGAGCAGAGGGCGGCCGAGGCGGCCGCGGCCAAGGCGGCGGCCGAGCGGGCGCAGAGGATCCGCGCCGAGAAGGTCCGGGCCGCGCGTGAGGCCGAGCGCAAGCTGCTGAACACCTTCGTCGCCCCGATCGCGCACTCCTACGTCTCCACCGCCTACCAGGCGAGCAGCTCCCTGTGGAGCTCCGGCGCGCACACCGGGATCGACTTCCACGCGGCCAGCGGCACGGCCGTCCACGCGGTGGGCTCCGGCACGGTCGTCTCCGCGGGCTGGGGCGGCGCGTACGGCAACCAGGTCGTGATCCGCATGGCCGACGGCATGTACACCCAGTACGGCCACCTGTCGTCCATCGGGGTCACGGTGGGCCAGAAGGTCGTCCCCGGCCGGCAGATCGGCCTGTCCGGGGCGACGGGCCACGTCACGGGCCCGCACCTGCACTTCGAGGTGCGCACGACCCCCGAGTACGGCTCGGACGTCGACCCCGTCGCCTACCTCCGCAAGCACGGCGTGAACGTCTGACACCGACCGCACGGCTGTCCGAGGCCCCGGCTCACCGAGCCGGGGCTTTCGTCGTTTTTCCCGGTGTACGCCGGAGCGCTGACCAAAAAATAGCCATGGATTAGTGCCCGGCGTCGGAAATTCCGGCTCATTGGAATAGAGTCACGGAACACACGTCCATCGTCGACGTTTCACGGGGATTAAGGCGGAGGTCGGTCATGCGTATTCCGGCGCACTCGGTGTGCACGGCCATCCGGGACGACATCGTCGCGGGTGTCCACGAGCGCGGCAGCCGCCTCACCGAGGAAGTCCTGGCCCGCCGCTACGGCGTCTCGCGCGTCCCCGTGCGCGAGGCCCTGCGCACCCTGGAGGCCGAGGGCTTCGTGGTGACGCGCCGGCACGCGGGCGCGTGCGTGGCCGAGCCGACCGAGCAGGAGGCCGCCGACCTGCTGGAGATGCGGACGCTGCTGGAGCCGCTGGGCGCCGCCCGGGCCGCCCAGCGGCGCACGGAGGCCCATCTGAAGGTGCTGCGCGGTCTGGTCCGGCTGGGCCAGGAGCGGGCCCGCAGGGGCAGCAACGAGGACCTGCGCTCCTTGGGCGGCTGGTTCCACGAGACGCTCGCCCAGGCCTCCGGCAGCACCTCGCTGACCTCGGTGCTCACCCAGCTGCGGCACAAGATCGCGTGGATGTACACGGTGGAGGCACCGGTCAGCCCCGTCGAGTCCTGGACGGAGCACGGTGCCATCGTGGACGCGGTGGCCCGCGGCGACGCCGAGCGCGCGCGGGCGCTCACGACGCTGCACGCCGAGCGCGCGACGGGCGCGCACCGGCTGCGGTTCTCTCCCGCCGGGGAGCGCGTGAGGACTTCGCAACATGCCGTAAACATGTCGGGCCCGCGGCTTTAACAAGGGCACCGTATACAAAGAGATGTTGTTTTCGGGCGGGGTATTTCCTGCTGCCCGAATTCACCGTGCGAGAAATTCCGGGAGTCCGTCGCCCGGCGGCACGCGGTAAATCGAAGACGCATCGGGTCGGATGCGTCCGCATACGGCGAAGCCGCGCCGCCCCGGAAGGCGAACGCGGCTCCGGCGTTCTGTGCGGTGCTCGCTCAGACGGTCTCGGGCAGCTCGTCCAGGCCCTCGGAGACCAGCTTGGCCAGACGGTCCAGGGCGGCGTCGGCGCCCTCGGCGTCGGAGGCGAGGACGATCTCCTCGCCACCCTGGGCACCCAGGCCCAGGACGGCCAGCATGGAGGCCGCGTTGACGGGGTTGCCCCCCGCCTTGGCGATCGTCACCGGGACGCCTGTGGCCGTGGCGGCTCGGACGAAGATGGAAGCGGGGCGGGCGTGGAGGCCCTCGGCCCAGCCGACGTTGACGCGGCGCTCAGCCATGTGTTGCTGCCCTTCGGTGTTCAGGTTGTCTAGACCAGTTTCCCATATCGTGAAGCGTGTCCGGAGCGGACGCCCGTCCCCTCCGGTGTGGCACCGGACCGCGGCCTCGGTCCGGCGTCCCGTCCTCCACAGACTGCCTCGCGCCGTTGTCGGACGCGAGCCGTACTCTGGGGCCCATGCAGACCTCGGCGGGCCGGCAGGACCGGCACCAGTACCCCGCCCACTGGGAGGCGGACGTGGTGCTGCGCGACGGTGGCACCGCGCGCATCAGGCCCATCACCGTTGATGACGCCGACCGCCTGGTCAGTTTCTACGAGCAGGTCTCGGACGAGTCGAAGTACTACCGCTTCTTCGCGCCGTACCCACGGCTCTCCGCCAAGGACGTCCACCGCTTCACGCACCACGACTTTGTGGACCGGGTGGGACTCGCGGCCACCATCGGCGGCGAGTTCATCGCCACCGTACGCTATGACCGCATCGGCACCGACGGCATGCCCGCGTCCGCGCCCGCCGACGAGGCCGAGGTCGCCTTCCTGGTGCAGGACGCCCACCAGGGCCGTGGGGTCGCCTCCGCCCTGCTGGAGCACATCGCGGCCGTCGCGCGCGAGCGCGGCATCCGCCGCTTCGCCGCCGAGGTGCTGCCCGCCAACACCAAGATGATCAAGGTGTTCACGGACGCGGGCTACACCCAGAAGCGCAGCTTCGAGGACGGCGTCGTCCGCCTGGAGTTCGACCTCGAGCCCACGGACCGCTCCTTGGCCGTGCAGCGCGCGCGGGAGCAGCGCGCCGAGGCCCGCTCCGTACGGCGGCTCCTCGCGCCCGGCTCCGTCGCCGTCGTCGGCGTCGGCCGCGCCCCCGGCGGGGTGGGCCGCGACGTCCTCGGCAACCTCCGCGACGCCGGCTACCCCGGCCGGCTGCACGCCGTGAACAAGGCCTTCCCGGACGACCTCAAGGAGGTCGACGGGGTGCCCGCGCACCGCTCGGTGCGGGACATCGACGGACCCGTCGACCTGGCCGTCGTCGCCGTACCGGCCGCGCACGTGCCCGCCGTGGTCGCCGAGTGCGGGGAACACGGCGTCCAGGGGCTGGTCGTGCTCTCCGCCGGATACGCCGAGAGCGGGCCCGAGGGGCGCGAGCGGCAACGCGCCCTCGTGCGTGCCGCGCGCGCGTACGGCATGCGGATCATCGGCCCGAACGCCTTCGGCGTCATCAACACCGCCCCGGACGTCCGGCTGAACGCCTCGCTCGCCCCCGAGATGCCCCGCCCCGGCCCCATCGGACTGTTCGCCCAGTCCGGCGCCATCGGCATCGCCCTGCTCTCCCGGCTTCACCGGCGCGGCGGAGGGGTCACCGGCGTCACCGGCGTCTCCACCTTCGTGTCCGCCGGCAACCGCGCCGACGTCTCCGGCAACGACGTCCTGCAGTACTGGTACGACGACCCCGAGACCGACGTCGTCCTCATGTACCTGGAGTCGATCGGCAACCCCCGCAAGTTCACCCGCCTCGCCCGGCGGACGGCGGCGGCCAAACCGCTCGTGGTGGTGCAGGGGACCGGCACGGCACCACAGGGGCACGCGGTACGGGCCACCCGGCTGCCGTACGAGACCGTCTCCGCGCTCCTCAGGCAGGCCGGTGTGATCCGGGTCGACACGATCACCGAGCTGGTCGACGCGGGCCTGCTGCTCGCGCGGCAGCCGCTGCCCGCCGGACCGCGCGTGGCCATCCTCGGCAACTCCGAGTCGCTGGGCGTGCTGACCTACGACCGGTGTCTCGCCGAGGGACTGCGACCCGCGCGGCCGGTCGACCTGACGACCGGGGCGACGGCGGAGGACTTCCACCGGGCGCTCGCCGCCGCGCTGGCCGACGGCACGAACGACGCCGTCGTCGTCACGGCGATCCCCGCGATAGGCGAGAGCTCCCCCGGGGACGCGGAGCTGGCGGAGGCGCTGCGGTCCGCCGCGGCGGCGGTGCCGGGCAAGCCGGTGCTCGTGGTGCACGTGGAGCTGGGGGGACTGGCGGAAGCGTTGTCGGCGGCGGCGAGCACCGCGCCGGGAGCCGTCGAGAAGGCGCCCGGCACCGAGGGGGCGGCGGCCACCGCCCCGCTCACCACCCCGCCCGAGGGCACCCACCTCATCCCCGCCTACCCCGCCGCCGAACGTGCCGTCCGCGCCCTCGCCGAAGCCGTGAAGTACGCGCAGTGGCGGCGGGAGGCGGCCGATCCCGGGAAGGTGCCGGAGTACGACGACATCGACGAGAAGGGGGCCGCCCGGCTGATCGGCGAGCTGCTCGCGCGCGGGCAGGGGCTCACCATCTCCGACGCGGAGACCTGTGAGCTGCTCGCCAGGTACGGCATACCCGTGCGCCGGGCCCTGCCCGCGCTCACCGCGGACGCCGCCGTCGAGGCCGCCCGCGCGCTCGGCTACCCGGTCGCCCTCAAGGCCACCGCCCCGCACCTCAGGCACCGGGCCGACCTGGGCGGCGTCCGCCTCGACCTCGCGGACGAGGAGCAACTGCTGCGGGCGTACGCCGAATTGACCGAGCTGTTCGGGAAGCCCGAGGAACTGCGGCCGGTGGTGCAGGGCATGGCACCGCGCGGCGTCGACACGGTCGTACGGGCCGTGATCGACCCGGCGGCCGGGGCCGTGCTGTCCTTCGGCCTGGCCGGGGCCGCCTCGCAGCTGCTCGGCGACATGGCCCACCGGCTCATCCCCGTCACCGACCGGGAGGCGACCTCGCTGGTGCGGTCGATCCGGACGGCACCGCTGCTGTTCGGCTGGCGCGGCTCCACCCCGGTGGACACCCCGGCCCTGGAGGAACTGCTGCTGCGGGTGTCGCGGCTGGTCGACGACCACCCGGAGGTGGTCGCTGTCACCCTGGAGCCGGTCGTCGTCGCCCCCCACGGGGCCAGCGTGCTCGGCGCCACCGTACGGCTCGCCCCGCCGCCCGCCCGTGACGACCTCGGCCCGCGCACCCTGCCGGCCTACTGAGCCGGGCGGGGGTCACATGGAGACCGCCGCGCGGAAGCCGCCGCCGGGACGGGAAGGTCGTCGCCCGCGACCCAGGGCGGCGGCCGGGGCTCGTGCCGAGGCCCCCGCGCGCGGACGCAGGGGCCTTCCCCCCGTCCGCGCGGCCCCTGCTCGTCGCGCTCCCAGGGGTCCGTCTTCCGTCCGCCGACGCCCGAGGTGACGGCGCGTGTCGCGAGCCGTCCTGGGGTCGACGCGCCCCTGACCGTCGTGTTCGAAGCGGACGCCAGGGGCCGGGAGGGCGTGTCCTGCCCGGTGGCCGGCGGAGCGCCGGGGCTCGTGCCGAGGCCCCCGCGCGCGGACGCAGGGGCCGCCACCGGTCCGCGCGACTGGCCCTGACCCCCCTTGCCCACGGATTAGGATGGACGCCATGGCCAAGACCAGTACGACGACCCAGGGGCTGCGCGCGGCGATCGAGCGCAGCGGCTACTACCCGGCCCTCGTGGCCGAGGCGGTGGAGGCCGCTGTGGGCGGCGAGCCCATCCGGTCGTACCTGGTCCACCAGGAGACCACGTTCGACCAGAACGAGGTGCGCCGGCACGTCACCGTGCTGGTCCTGACCGGCAACCGCTTCATCGTCAGCCACACCGACGAGCAGGCCGCCGACAGCACGTCCCCGACGCCGTACGCCACCACCTCCACCGAGTCCGTGAAGCTCGACCGGATCTCCTCGGTCGTGGTCAGCCGGGTCGTCGCGAACCCCGAGCAGTACACGCCGGGCACCCTGCCCCGCGAGGTCGTGCTGACCATCGGCTGGGGCGCGGTCAGCCGCATCGACCTGGAGCCCGCCGCCTGCGGCGACCCCAACTGCGACGCCGACCACGGCTACACGGGCAGCTCCACGGCGGACGACCTCAGCCTGCGCGTCAGCGAGGCCGGGGACGGCCCGGAGACGGTGCGCCAGGCGCTCGCCTTCGCGCAGGCCATCTCGGAGGCGACCGCGGACGTCACGCGCTGATGTCCCAGCTCTCCGCCTGGGACCACCCGGAACCCCTCGCCCTCGACACCGCGCCGCTGCCGGAGTACGGCAGCGGCTCCCTCGCCGACCTGCTGCCCACCCTGGCCGCCGGCATGGGCGTGCCCGGGCTGACCGCCACGATCGGGGAACTGACCCCCGCCGACCGGGTCTGCGTCTTCCTGGTCGACGGCCTCGGCTGGGAGCAGCTGAAGGCCCACCCGGACGAGGCCCCGTTCCTGACCTCCCTGCTCGGCAGCTCACGCGGCGGCACCGGCCGCCCGCTCACCGCCGGCTACCCGGCGACCACCGCGACCTCCCTCGCCTCCGTCGGCACCGGCCTGCCGCCCGGCGCCCACGGCCTGCCCGGCTACGCCGTGCGCAACCCGGACACCGGCGCGCTGATGAACCAGCTCCGCTGGCAGCCGTACACCGAACCGCGCCCCTGGCAGCCGTACCCCACCGTCTTCGAGCTCGCCCACCAGGCCGGGGTGCACGCCGCCCAGGTGTCCTCGCCCGCCTTCCAGCACACCCCCCTCACCAAGGTGGCGCTCAGCGGCGGCAGCTTCCATGGACGGCTCACCGGCGAGGAGCGCATGGACCTCGCGGCCGGGCAACTGGCCGCCGCGGACCGCGCGCTGGTGTACACGTACTACGCCGAACTGGACGGCTCCGGACACCGCTACGGCATCGCCTCCGACACCTGGCGCGGCCAGCTGATGTACGTCGACCGGCTCGTCCAGCGCCTCGCGGAGCAACTGCCGCCGCGCAGCGCCCTCTACGTCACCGCCGACCACGGCATGGTCGACATCCCGTTCGACGAGCGGCACCGCATCGACTTCGACGAGGACTGGGAACTGCGTGCCGGGGTCGCCCTGCTGGGCGGCGAGGGCCGGGCCCGGCACGTGTACGCGGTGCCGGGCGCCGAGAACGACGTGCTGACGGTGTGGCGCGAGGTGCTGGGGGAGCAGTTCTGGGTGGCCTCCAGGGACGAGGCCATCGCGGCGGGCTGGTTCGGGCCGCCCGGCGAGTGCGACGAGCGCGTGTACCCGCGGATCGGGGATGTGGTCGCCGCCGCGCACGACGACGTCCTGATCATCGCGTCCGAACGGGAGCCCAAGGAGTCGGCGCTGGTCGGCAACCACGGCTCGATGACCCCTGCCGAGCAGCTGGTCCCGCTGCTCGAAGTACGCTCCTGAACCGTCCCCCGCCCCCGTCTTCCGCGACTCGCCGAAAGGTGCTCAACTCCTCATGCCCGAGCTGGTGTTCTTCTCCGGAACGATGGACTGCGGGAAGTCGACGCTGGCTCTGCAGATCGAGCACAACCGCTCCGCGCGCGGCCTGGCCGGCATGATCTTCACCCGGGACGACCGGGCCGGGGAGGGCAAGCTGTCCTCCCGGCTGGGCCTGGTCACCGACGCGGTGGAGGTCGAGGACCGCCAGGACCTGTACGCCTATCTGGTGGACCACCTCTCGCGGGGCGGCCGGGCCGACTACGTGATCGCGGACGAGGCGCAGTTCCTCGCCCCCGAGCAGATCGACCAGCTCGCGCGCGTGGTCGACGATCTCGGCCTGGACGTGTTCGCCTTCGGCATCACCACCGACTTCCGCTCCAAGCTGTTCCCCGGCTCCCAGCGGCTCGTGGAGCTGGCCGACCGGATCGAGGTGCTCCAGGTGGAGGCGTTGTGCTGGTGCGGCGCCCGGGCCACGCACAACGCCCGCACGATAGACGGCGAGATGGTGGTCGAGGGCGCCCAGGTGGTCGTCGGGGACGTCAACCAGTCGGCGGGCCAGGTCGGCTACGAGGTGCTGTGCCGGCGCCACCACCGGCGCCGGATGACCGCGGCGACGGCCCGCGCGGCGGCCCTGTCCCCGGACGTGCTGCCCGTGCCGTCCTCCGGAACCCCCTGACTGCCCGTCCCGTCCTCCGGAACCCCCTGCTCAGCGCGGCTCCTGGACCACCGAGAACTCGGCGCCCTCCGGGTCCGCCACCGTCGCCAGCCGCCCGTGCGGGCCGTCGTGGGCCGGCTGGAGGATCCGGCCGCCGAGGCCGGTGACCTGCCGTAGCGTTTCGGCGAGGTCGGCGACCTCGAAGTACGTCTGCCAGTACGGCCCGCGGTCCCGGGGCAGCAGGTGACCCACGCCGTGCAGCCCCGCCACCGGACGGCCGTCGAGGCGCAGGGTCAGGTAGTCGTAGTCGGCGGAGAGCACCGGCTCCTCCTCGTAGCCGAACACGCTCCTGTAGAACTTGGCGACGCTTTCCGTCTCCAGGGTGACCAGTTCGTTCCAGACGGGCGTGCCGGGGACGCCGGTGACCGGCGTGCCGAGGTGCACGGAGCCCTGCCAGATCCCGAACACCGCCCCGGAGGGGTCGGAGGCGATGGCCATCCGTCCGGCCTCGGCCGCGTCCAGCGGCCCGACGGCCAGCGTGCCGCCGCACAGCCGTACGGTGTCCGCGGTGCGGTCCACGTCGTCCGAGGCGAAGTACGGCGTCCAGGCGACCGGCAGCCGGCGGTCCGGCGGCAACTGACCCATGCCGGCGACCTCGCGCCCGTCCAGCAGCGCCCGCACATAGGGCCCGAGCTGTTGCGGGCCCGGCAGGAACTCCCAGCCGAACAGCTCACCGTAGAACTCCTCGGTGGCGTCCAGCGCGTGCACCATCAGGCTCACCCAGCAGGGTGTGCCGGGCACGCGCCGCGCGTGCGGACCGGCCGGCTCCCGTGCCTCGGTCATCGATCACTCTCTCCCCGGCCCCTCGTGGTGGCCGTGTCGCTTCCGCTCCCCGGAAGGGTGTCCGCGCTGGTGGCGCGTACGCCCGTGCCGGTGCCCGCATCCTCCGGGGTGCCGCGGGGCCGTACCGCGCCGCTCGGCCGTACGTCCGGGAGGATGCCCGATCTGCCGTCTTTCGCCGTTTCCTGACGATGGCCGGCGGGTGTCCGTCGGCGGTACAGCACGTGCTCGACCACCTACGTGCTGTGATCGAGCCTGTCCGGCCGAGCAGAGTAGCGGGACCTGGACGCCGCGGCCACCCCTGGCGTAAGGATGGACGCCATGACAGCCATCATCACCGCATCCGAACTCGCACACGAGCTGACCGCCGGCGACCCGCCGGTGCTGCTGGACGTGCGCTGGCAGCTGAGCACGGCGAAGGCGGGCGCGCCGCCCTTCGACGGGCGGGCCGAGTACGCGGCCGGTCACCTCCCCGGCGCGGTCTTCGTCGACCTGGACCGTGAGCTGGCCGCCGCGCCCGGCGCGCACGGCCGGCACCCGCTGCCCGATCTGGCGGAGTTCGGTGCCGCGATGCGTCGCGCGGGCGTGTCGGCGCGCCGGCCGGTCGTGGTGTACGACGGCGGACAGGGCTGGGCCGCCGCGCGCGCGTGGTGGCTGCTGCGCTGGACGGGTCACCCGGACGTGCGGGTCCTCGACGGAGGGTTGCCGTCCTGGGAGGGCGAGCTGTCCACCGCGGTGCCTGCCCCGGCCGAGGGCGACTTCGAGCCGGTGCCGGGCGCGCCGGGGCTGCTGGACGCGGACGGGGCCGCGGCCCTCGCCCGCACGGGTGTGCTGCTGGACGCCCGCGCGGGGGAGCGGTACCGCGGCGAGGTGGAGCCGATCGACCGGGTCGGCGGGCACATTCCGGGCGCGGTGTCGGCGCCGACGGCGGAGAACGTGGGCCCGGACGGCCGTTTCCTGCCCGCGGCGGAGCTGAGGGACCGCTTCAAGGCCCTGGGGGTGTCCGAGGACACCGAGGTGGGCGTGTACTGCGGTTCGGGCGTCTCCGCCGCCCATGAGGTCCTCGCGCTGGCAGTGGCGGGCATTCCGGCGGCCCTGTACGTCGGTTCCTGGTCCGAGTGGTCCGCGGACCCGTCCCGGCCGGTGGCGGTGGGCGCGGACCCGCAGTAACCGGACAGCCGGTGAGAGGGGGCACGCGCGCGCGTGCCCCCTCTCACCGGTACGGCAGTCCTACTCCTGCTTCTTGCGGCGCGTGCCAAACACGATCTCGTCCCAGCTCGGCACGGCGGCGCGGCGGCCGGGGCGGACGCCGTCGGCCTCGGCCTGGCGGTCGGTCGCGCCGATGAGCCGGTCGCGGTGGCTGCCGACGGAGCGCGGCATCAGGACGTCCGCGTAGGCGGAGCCGGCGGACGCGGCGGGTGCCGGCGGCTCCTCGGCGGCGGGCTCCTCCTCGGTGTCCTCCGAGGGCTCCGACGGGAGTTCCGGGACGACCAGGTCCCCCCGGAAGCTCGGCACGGCCTCCAGCAGGCTGGTCAGCGAGTCGCGTTCGCCCGTGCTCTCCTCGGCGGGCTCCGACGCCTGCGCGGGCAGGCTGGGCCGCTCCCGGTCGCTCCGTTCGAGAGCACGGTCCATGGTGCGCTCGCGGGGCAGCCGGGCGATCCTCGGGACGAACGGGAAGCTCGGCTCCGGCACGGCGAGGTCGTCGGACTCGCCGATCAGTGAGCGCGCCTCGTCGTCCACGGCCTGGACGAGCCGCCGGGGCGGGTCGTACGTCCAGCTCGCCGAGTGCGGTTCACCCGCGACCCGGTAGACGAGGAGCACCTCCCAGGTGCCGTCGTCGCGGCGCCAGGAGTCCCACTGCACGGTGTCCTTCTCGGCACCGCGCAGCAACAGCCGCTCCTGTACGGCCTCGCCGAGCAGCGGGCCGGAGTTCTCGCCGGGGCGGCGGACCGGGGTCTTGCGGGCCCGCTCGGCCATGAAGGCGCGCTCGGCCAGCACCGGACCCTCGAAGCGCCGTACCCGGTCGACGGGGATGCCGGCGAGCTGCGCGACCTCTTCCGCCGTGGCACCGGCCCGTATCCGCGCCTGGATGTCGCGCGGGCGCAGATGGCTCTCGACCTCGATCTCGATCTGGCCGAGGCGTGGCCGGTCGCCGCGGACGGCGGCGCGCAGCCGCTCGTCGATCGGAAGCGTGTACTCCGTAGAGTCGGCAGCCTTCAGCACCAGCCGTGTGCCGTCATTCGAGACGGCCACGACACGCAGTTCGGGCATGGGGACCTCCCGGGTGGTGCCTGCCGACGTCACGTGCGTCGCTGCTTCCGCTAGTCGAGTGTGGCCTGCCCGGGTGCAGCCTGCCACAACCTTGCCGAGTTGCCCGGCGTGTCGGGCACGGGCCCGGAACCGCCGTTATGGCACGGTTACCTGTTCGCAACGCTAAGTGACCAACTCCGTCACCCTGTGCAACTAGCCCCCTCCCGGCGATCCTGCAAGGCCGCGGGCACCCTGGTGGGAGACCGGACCCAGGGCTCGCAACAGTACTCCATTCGGACCACGTGCGTGGATTGGCGCGCCGCCCAACTTCTGGCAAGGGGCGCGACTTGGCCGTCCGCAACCGGTTTTGTGGATCATGAACGTGGCGAACTTCACGCAATCGCCAGAAACGGAACTAATGGTTTCGTTCGTACGTCCCTTTCTCGTGTGGTCGGCCGGTCAATGTCGGCAACTGCGGCAAGTGCTCCATGAGGTGTGGGAAAGGCAGGCAAGTTCCGGGTATGCGTGAGACGCCCGATACGGGTCGGAAGCGGATCGACCTGAACGTCCCCCAGGTCGCGGGCAGCGCTCTCGCGGCGGTGGTGGCGGCCAAACTGGCTTCGTACTTCGGGGTGTACGGCACGATCCTCGGCGCCGGCGTCGTCAGCGTCGTCGCCACCTGCGGCGGATCGGTCTTCCAGCACTTCTTCAAGCGGACCGGGGAGCAGCTCCGGGAGAAGACCGCCGTGGCGGCCCGGCCGCTGGAGGAACGGGGGGCGCCGGCACGGGGGCGGCGGACGTCCCTGCCGCCGGGCGAGTTCACCGAGGGCACCGTCTACCGCGCGCGGGCCAGGGGCCGCCGCCGGCCGCTGGTCGCCGCCGCCCTGGTCTTCGGGGTCACGCTGGCCGGCATCACGACGTACGAGCTGGTCTCCGGGAACAGCTTCAGCGGCGGTACGGGCACGACGGTCAGCGACGCCGTCACCGGCCGGGGCTCCTCCGGTGCCGCGCCCGACCGGACGCCGGCCCCCTCGCGCACCACCTCCCCGGAGCACACCCCGTCCACCGGGGACGGCACGGGCCACGGCACGTCCCCGGCGCCCGGCGACTCACCCGGCGGCCGGCCGACCGGGCAGCCGGACACCGAGGGGAGCGGGGAACCGGGCGGCGACCCGGCGACTCCGGTCCCCACGCCCAGCGCCCCCAGCGCGTCCGCCACGACGCCTACGCCCCCAGAACCCTCCGCAGATAGTCGTTCTGGAACAGCCGGTCCGGGTCCAGACGGTCCCGCAACGCCGTGAACTCGCCGAAGCGCGGATACACCCGGGAGAAGTACTCCGCGTCCCGCGTGTGCACCTTGCCCCAGTGCGGACGCCCCTCGTGCGCGGTGAAGATCCGCTCGGCGGCCGTGAAGTACGCCTGGTACGGCGTGCCCCGGAACATGTGGACGGCGATGTAGGCGCTGTCCCGGCCGGAGGCGGTGGACAGGGTGATGTCGTCGGCCGGGGCGGTGCGCACCTCGACCGGGAAGCTGACGCGCAGCCCGGAGCGGTCGACCATGGCCTTCAGTTCGCGCAGCGTCTCCACCAGGGCCGCGCGCGGGACGGCGTACTCCATCTCCACGAAGCGCACCCGGCGCGGTGAGGTGTAGACCCTGTACGGGATGTCCGTGTACGTCCGCGCGGACAGGGCCCTGCTGGAGACCTGCGCGATCGCCGGAACGGTCGCCGGGACCGCGCGCCCGACCCACTGGGCCACCTGGAAGACGCCGTTGGAGAGGAACTCGTCCTCGAACCAGCCCGCGAGGCGGCCCACCGGCTGCTCGGGGCCGGCGCTGCGGTTGTTCCGCTTGGTGTTGGTGTTGCCGGTGTGCGGGAACCAGTAGAACTCGAAGTGCTCGTTCTCGGTCCACAGCTGGTCGAACTCGGCGAGGACCCGCTCGAAGGACATGGGTTCCTCGCGCGCGGTGAGCAGGAAGAGCGGCTCCACGGCGAAGGTGACCGCGGTGATGACGCCCAGGGCGCCGAGGCCGATCCGGGCCGCCGCGAAGACCTCCGGGTTCTCCTTCCCGGAACAGGTGAGCACCGAGCCGTCGGCCGTGACCAGTTCCAGCGCCTTGATCTGGGCGGCGATGGAGCCCGACGTGCGGCCGGTGCCGTGGGTGCCCGTGCTGGTGGCCCCCGACACGGTCTGCTCCATGATGTCGCCCATGTTGGTGAGCGAGAGACCCTCGCGCGCGAGGGCGGCGTTGAGTCTCTTGAGCGGGGTACCCGCTTCCACCGTGACCGTCATGGACGCCCGGTCGATGGTGCGTATACCGGTCAACAGTTGAGGGCGTATCAACACACCGTCCGTGGCGGCGATCGAGGTGAAGGAGTGTCCGGTGCCGACCGCCTTCACCCTCAGGCCGTCCTCCCGGGCCCGGCGCACCGCACCGGCCAGCTCCTCCACGGAGGCCGGCGTGACCTGCCGGGCGGGCCGGGCGGAGACATTGCCGCCCCAGTTACGCCAGGTGCCGTTCTTCCCGCTCGCTGTGCTGCTCAACGGTGCCTCCCCGACCCGCGGCCGGCCTGCGCAGCCGGCGGTACCCGAGGAAACCGACCGTGACCGCGACGGCCCCGGACACGGCCGGAACCCCGTACCCGGCCCGTGCCCCGGCCGCGTCGATCACCCAGCCGGCCACGGAGGAGCCGGCCGCGACGCCGACGGCGAGGCCGGTACTCACCCAGGTCATGCCCTCGGTGAGCTGCGCGCGCGGTACGTGCTCTTCGATGAGGGACATCGTCGTGATCATCGTCGGTGCGATGGACAGCCCCGCAACGAACAGCGCCACGGCCAGAAGCGGCAGGTTTCCGACCAGTAGGAGGGGGATCATACTCACGGCCATCGCCGCCACGCCCAGCAACCAGCGTCGCTCGGGCGCACCGCTGAGGCGCAGCAGGCCGAAGACCACGCCCGCGACGCACGAACCGGCCGCGTACAGCGCCAGGACCAGGCTCGCGGCGCCCTTGTGGCCGCGCTCTTCGGCGAAGGCGACGGTGACCACGTCCACGGCTCCGAAGATCGCGCCGGTCGCCGCGAAGGTCGCCACCAGCACCTGGAGCCCCGGTGCGCGCAGGGCGCTGCCGCCGCCCCGCCGCGCGCGCGGGTGCGGTTCCGGCTCGGTGGCGCGCTGGGAGGTCAGCCACAGGACGCCGGCCAGCAGGAAGCAGGCGGCGAGCAGCGGGCCCGCCTCCGGGAACCAGGCCGTGGACAGGCCGATGGAGATGATCGGCCCGAAGATGAAGCACACCTCGTCGACGACCGACTCGAACGAGTAGGCGGTGTGCAGCTTCGGAGTGCCCCGGTACAGCGCCGCCCAGCGGGCCCGGATCATCGCGCCCAGGCTCGGCACCGAGCCGATCCCGGCCGCGCAGACGAACAGCACCCAGTCCGGCCACCGGAAGTGAGCGGCGAGCAGCAGCCCGGCCGCAGCGAGCAGGGCCACCAGGGTCGCGGGGCGCAGCACCCGGCGCTGCCCGTGCCGGTCCACCAGCCGGGAGATCTGCGGGCCGATCGCCGCGGCGGACAGCGCGAGGGTGGCCGACAGGGCGCCCGCGAGGCCGTAGCGCCCGGTGAGCTGGGAGACCATCGTGACGACGCCGATGCCCATCATCGACAACGGCATCCGCCCGATGAATCCCGCGGCGGAGAAGGCCTTGGTGCCGGGCTCGGCGAACAGGGCTCTGTAGGGGCTGGGCACGGGGTCTCCGAAGCGGCTCGGTAAGGCGCGAACGCGGCTCATACAGCTTACGAGTTAGGGCAACCTAATCGCACCTGATATGACAACCGGAGAAATCGCCCCGGATCGGCCGGAGTCCGACCCTTCCCCCCGCTGTTTTCCCGCTGTCAGTGCCGGGTGGGAGGATCGACCCATGCCAGACGCGCTCGATCCCACCCCCTACGACGCCCTGCTCCTGCTCTCCTTCGGTGGTCCCGAAGGCCCGGACGACGTGGTCCCGTTCCTGGAGAACGTCACGCGCGGGCGCGGTATCCCCAAGGAACGTCTCAAGGAGGTCGGGCAGCACTACTTCCTGTTCGGCGGGGTCAGCCCCATCAACGCCCAGAACCGCGCCCTGCTGGACGCCCTGCGCAAGGACTTCGCCGGCCACGGCCTGGACCTGCCGGTCTACTGGGGCAACCGCAACTGGGCGCCGTACCTGACGGACACCCTGCGCGAGATGGTCGCCGACGGCCGTCGCCGCATCCTGGTCCTCGCCACCAGCGCCTACGCCTCCTACTCGGGCTGCCGCCAGTACCGGGAGAACCTCGCCGACGCGCTCGCCGCCCTGGAGGCCGAGGGCCTTCAGCTGCCGAGGATCGACAAGCTGCGGCATTACTTCAACCACCCCGGCTTCGTCGAGCCCATGATCGACGGCGTGCTGCGCTCCCTCGCCGACCTCCCCGAGGACGTCCGCGCGGGTGCCCACATCGCCTTCACCACCCACTCCATCCCGACCTCCGCCGCCGACAGCTCCGGCCCCGTCGAGGCCCACGGCGAGGGCGGCGCCTACGTCGAGCAGCACCTGGACGTGGCCCGGCTGATCGCCGACGCCGTCCGCGAGCGCACCGGAATCGACCACCCCTGGCGGCTCGTCTACCAGTCCCGCTCCGGCGCCCCGCACATCCCCTGGCTGGAGCCGGACATCTGCGACCACCTGGAGGAGCGGCACGCCGCCGGTGTCCCGGCCGTCGTCATGGCCCCCATCGGCTTCGTCTCCGACCACATGGAGGTCCTCTACGACCTCGACACCGAGGCGACGGCCAAGGCCGGGGAGCTGGGCCTGCCGGTGCGCCGCTCGGCCACCGTGGGCGCCGACCCGCGGTTCGCCGCGGCGGTCCGCGAGCTGATCGTGGAGCGCGCCGCCGTGGAACGCGGCCAGGAGACCGCCCCCTGCGCCCTGGGCGCACTCGGCCCCAGCCACCACCTCTGCCCGGTCGGCTGCTGCCCGGCCCGCGCCCCGCGCCCCGCCGCCGCGGGCGCCGACAGCCCCTACGCGTGAGGAGACCCGTGACCGACGCCCTGCACCGGGACCTGCTCGAACTGGCCCAGGAGGCCGCCCGCCGCGCCGGCGCGCTGCTGCGCGACGGCCGCCCCGCCGACCTGGCCGTGGCGAAGACCAAGTCCAGCCCCATCGACGTCGTCACCGAGATGGACATCGCGGCGGAGAAGCTGATCACCGATCTGATCTCCGGGCAGCGCCCCGACGACGGCTTCCTCGGCGAGGAGGGAGCCTCCGTCGAGGGCACGAGCGGCATCCGCTGGGTGATCGACCCGCTGGACGGCACCGTCAACTACCTGTACGGCCTGCCGACCTGGGCGGTGTCCATCGCCGCCGAGCAGGACGGCGAGACCGTCGTCGGGGTGGTCGCCGCTCCGATGCGCGGCGAGACGTACCACGCGGTGCGCGGCGGCGGCGCGTGGGCCACGGGCGCGTGGCAGGGCGAGCGGGCGCTCGCCTGCCGGCCCGCGCCCCCACTGGACCAGGCCCTGGTCTCCACCGGCTTCAACTACGTCACCGAGGTCCGCGCCCACCAGGCCGGGATCGCCGCCCGGCTGATCCCCGTCCTGCGGGACATCCGGCGCGGCGGTTCGGCGGCGATCGACCTGTGCGACGTGGCCTGCGGCCGGCTCGACGGGTACTACGAGCGGGGGCTCAACGCGTGGGACTTCGCGGCGGGGGACCTGATCGCCCGGGAGGCCGGCGCGCTGACCGGTGGACGCCCCGGTGAGCGGCCGTCGCGGGAGCTGACCGTGGCCGGGTCACCGGGGGTCTTCGAGCCCCTCCAGCGGCTGCTGGAGGAGCTCGGCGCCTGGCACGACTGAACCGGGTCGGCGGGCAAGCGAAAAGGACCCCGGCGCTGGATTCGCCGGGGTCCTTTTCGCTTGCCCTGCCGGGCCGTTCAGACGCGTGACGCGCCGACCTCCACACCGTGTTCGGCGGCGAGGCGTCGCAGGTCTTCGAGCTCGGCCTGCTCCACCTCGGCGAGGAAGTCGTCGCCCTCGTCACGAGCCCGAGACAGGTCGGACTCGGTCGCCCTTATGCGCTGCAGAAGTCCTGCGGTGAAAGCGTCCATGCTGCGCCCCCTCGTCCAGGGTCGTGGGTCGGTGGCACGGGGGTGTGCCGTTCAGAAGGGGCGATCACGTCTCTCGCGGGTGCCCAGCGCTGCCCGGGCTGGGCGGCGACGGTGCCGGACACCCGCGCCCGCTCTGCGAAGCGGAGGCCGAAGTACCGCATGGTGCTGCGGCACATGCAGAGCGTGATCGCGGGGTGTAAAGCCGTCCTCCCCCCGCTCCCCTCTGGAGAAACCTCAACCGCAGGAGAAATTCTCGTATTCCCGCCCCCGGCCTTCCCTTCCCGCGGTCCGGACACCGCCTTACAGCCGACTTATGGCCGAAAAGGGCAGGATGGGGGTCACATCCACGGACACCCCTGCCCGCACGCGCCCGCGGCGCGTCCTCGCGGGTGGACACAGGAAGGACAAGCGACGTGCGCGTACTCGTCGTCGAGGACGAGCAGCTGCTCGCCGATGCGGTGGCCACCGGACTGCGCCGGGAGGCCATGGCCGTCGACGTCGTGTACGACGGTGCGGCCGCCCTGGAGCGCATCGGCGTCAACGACTACGACGTGGTCGTCCTCGACCGCGACCTCCCGCTCGTCCACGGCGACGACGTCTGCCGCAAGATCGTCGAGCTGGGCATGGCCACGCGCGTGCTCATGCTCACCGCCTCCGGCGACGTCAGCGACCGCGTCGAGGGCCTGGAGATCGGCGCCGACGACTACCTGCCCAAGCCGTTCGCGTTCAGCGAGCTGATCGCGCGCGTCCGCGCCCTCGGCCGCCGGACCAGCGTGCCGCTGCCGCCGGTCCTGGAGCGCGCCGGCATCAAGCTCGACCCCAACCGCCGTGAGGTCTTCCGCGACGGCAAGGAGGTCCAGCTCGCGCCCAAGGAGTTCGCGGTGCTGGAGGTGCTGATGCGCAGCGAGGGCGCGGTCGTCTCGGCGGAGCAGCTGCTGGAGAAGGCCTGGGACGAGAACACCGACCCCTTCACCAACGTGGTGCGCGTGACGGTGATGACCCTGCGCCGCAAGCTGGGCGAGCCGCCCGTCATCGTCACCGTCCCCGGCTCCGGCTACCGGATCTGATCCCCGTGGCCACGACACCCGCACCGCCCCAGGCGCCCCCGAAGCCCACCTGGGACCCCAGGAGGCCGCAGCCGCCCTTCCCGTGGCTGCGCCCCACCATCCGCATACGGCTGACGCTGCTCTACGGCGGCATGTTCCTGATCGCCGGCATCCTGCTGCTGTCGATCATCTATCTGCTGGCCGCACAGGCGATCAGCACCGGCAACCAGCCGTTGTTCAAGATCGTCAGCGGTTCGGCGATCAAGGTCACCAGTGACAACTGCCCCGCGGTCACCGCGATCAACTCCGGGCCGGTGCCGCTGTCGGACTTCAACGAGGCCATCGCCCACTGCGTGGACCAGCAGCGCCAGGCGGCGCTGGACAACCTGCTCAGCCGCTCCCTGCTGGCGCTCCTGGGCCTCGCCGTGATCGCCTTCGCGTTCGGCTACGCGATGGCGGGCCGTGTGCTCTCCCCGCTCGGCCGGATCACCCGTACCGCCCGCCAGGTCGCCGGCTCGGACCTCTCCCGCCGGATCGAGCTGGACGGCCCGGACGACGAGCTGAAGGAGCTGGCCGACACCTTCGACGACATGCTGGAGCGGCTGGAGCGGGCCTTCACCGCCCAGCAGCGCTTCGTCGGCAACGCCTCGCACGAACTGCGCACCCCCCTCGCGATCAACCGCACGCTCCTCGAGGTGCACCTGTCGGACCCGAACGCGCCGGTGGAACTCCAGCAGCTCGGCAAGACCCTGCTCGCCACCAACGAGCGCAGCGAACAGCTGGTCGAGGGGCTGCTGCTGCTCGCCCGCAGTGACAACCAGATCGTCGAGCGCAAACCGGTCGACCTGGCCGAGGTCGCCACGCAGGCCGTCGACCAGGTGCACGCCGAGGCCGATGCCAAGGGCGTGAAGATCCGCGGCGAGCGCAAGCCCGCCGTGGTCCAGGGCAACGGCGTGCTGCTGGAACGGATCGCGCTGAACCTCGTCCAGAACGCCGTGCGGTACAACGTGCCGGAGGACGGCTGGGTGGAGGTGGACACCGAGATCGAGCACGGGCAGGCCGTGCTGACCGTCACGAACACCGGGCCGGTCGTGCCGGCGTACGAGATCGACAATCTCTTCGAGCCCTTCCGGCGGTTGCGTACCGAGCGGACGGGCAGTGACAAGGGTGTGGGTCTCGGCCTGTCCATCGCCCGGTCCGTGGCCCGCGCGCACGGCGGTCACATCCTGGCCCGGCCGCGGGAGGGCGGTGGTCTGGTGATGCGTGTCACCCTGCCGTTGTGATCAGGGACGACACACGCGGGCATTGTTCGCTTCGCGCGGAATTTTTCGACCGCCGTACATGGTTCTTCCTGTGTGATCGATCACATGGGCGGATTTCCGGCCATGTACGCACAGTGATCATAACAGAAGGTGGAAAGCCGGGAAAGTCCGGGTTTTCAGGGCTCTTGATCACGGGAAGTACACGGTGAGGCGCCTTTGAGGTGCGGCATTCGAACCGTGTACGGTCCTCACCGCCATCCAAGCCGATCACTCTTGAGGGGTCGGGTTGGGTGTCGATTGAGTAACAGACCTTGATGTGAGGCAAAATCTCCGCCTCAGGTCGGGCACAAGTCCGGCCTCTCACGCGTTACGTGCGCTGGAGACACCGCAGACACCCAGAGGGGGAGAGCGACTATGGCAACCGATTACGACACTCCACGCAAGACCGACGACGACGTCGACTCGGACAGCCTTGAAGAGCTGAAGGCCCGGCGGAACGACAAGTCCACCTCGGCGGTGGACGTCGACGAGTTCGAGGCCGCCGAGGGCCTCGAACTGCCCGGCGCCGACCTCTCGAACGAGGAGCTGGCCGTCCGGGTGCTGCCGAAGCAGCAGGACGAGTTCACCTGCTCGAGCTGCTTCCTGGTGCACCACCGCAGCCAGCTGGCCAGGGAGAAGAACGGCCAGCCGATCTGCCGCGACTGCGACTGAGGACGGGTCGGCCGTGTCTGGCTCGACCCCTCCCCGGAAGCGCCGCTTCCCCCTGCGGAAAGCGGACCAAGGGCCGATCGGCGGCCCGCACGGCGCGCGTGACGGCGAGCGGGGCTCACCCGTGGCGGGAGCCCCGCTCGAACCGCGAGCCGGCCGGGAGGACTCGCCCGCGCCGGCGCAGCACCCCGCACCCGTCGCCCGGCGGCGGGCGGCGGTCGTCCGCGACAAGGCCCGGGATCTGACCCGGGAAGGCGCCCGTAAGGGCGGCAGCCGGGCTCGCGCGGGCCTGGCGTACCTCGCGGACCGGATCATCGAGATCGCCCCGCGCATCCCCGTACGCGACCTCGCGACCCTGCGCGGGCAGTTCCCCGGCCTCGGACCCGAGGAACTGGCCGACAAACTGGTGGCGGGCGCGGCGGCCGGCACCTCGACGGTGGGAGCCGGGATCGGGGCCGCGGCCATGCTGCCGGTGCCGCCGGCCATGCCTACCGAACTGGCCGCGGAGATCACCGGGGTCGCGGCGATCGAGCTGAAGCTCATCGCCGAACTGCACGAGGTCTACGGGGTACGCCCGCCCGGGAACCTCAGGACCCGCTCCGCCGCGTATCTGTCCTCCTGGTCGGGGGAGCGCGGGATCGACGTGCTGAAGCCGTCGACGTACGACACCGCCATGGGCGGCCAGATGAAGCGCCGCATGCGCCAGCAGATCATGAAGCGGGTGGTCCGCGACCTGCCCAACCTGATGCCGTTCATGGTCGGGGCCGCGGTCGGGGCGGTCATGAACCGCCGGGACACCAAGAGACTGGCGGCCCGCATCCGGGCCGACCTCCGCAAGATCCAGGTGCCCTGGGACGAACTGCCGGAACTGCCGCCGCTGGAGGAGCCGGCGCAACCGCTGAGACTGCGCGAGCTGCCCGACGGCCCCTAGGCCCCGTCGTCGGCGCCGGACCCCGCTCCTGATCCGGCCTCAACCGATCGGAAGACCCTAGGCGTGTGCCTTGCGTGCCGCCTCGATCGCCGCGGCCAGCTTCTCCGGCTCCCGCGTCGACAGATACAGGTACGGCGTCGGGTCCTCAGGGTCGGTGACCTCCACGCGCAGCGCCGTCGGGATGTAGGCGCGCAGCAGCAGGAACGCGCGGGTGTCGGCCTTGTACGTCCGCCAGGCGCGGGCCTCCTCCGCGTCCAGGATCTGCGCCTCGCCCAGTGCCGCCACCGGGATCTTCGCCTCGCCCGCGATCAGGGAGTCGCCGACGACCCGGATGCGGGGAGAGCCGTAGGCGCTGGCCACCACCGCTGCCGCGGCCGTGCCGCCGACCAGTCCGCCGAGCAGCGGCAGCGTGCCGAAGGGCAGCAGTATCAGGGCGAACGAGACCCCCACCAGGAAGCTGATCAGCCACCACGAGCGGGGGGCGGTGAGGCGTTCTTCGTACGGGGTGGCGGAGAGCTGCATGCAGCCAAGCTTGGCACGGGATCCGCACGGCGCCGGAGCCGGGGCGTCCGGCGCGCAGCGCTGTCGTACGGGGCGGTGGTGGGCGACGGGCGGGCGGGTAAGGTCTGCGGCTGTGAGTGGTAGTTCCGCAGCTCTTCAGCCCCCTGCCGACGCGGTGAAACCGGTACGGCACCCCGACGCGCCCGCGCCCGGGGAACTCCTCGGCGCCCACTACGAACACTGTTTCGGGTGCGGTCCCGGACAGCCGCACGGACTGCACCTGGAGGCCCGGGCCGGCGAGGGCGTCTCGCTGACCGCCGAGTTCACCGTGCAGCCCGCCCACCAGGGCGCCCCGGGGCTCGCGCACGGCGGAGTGCTCGCCACGGCCCTGGACGAGACCCTCGGCTCGCTGAACTGGCTGCTGCGCACCATCGCCGTCACCGGACGGCTGGAGACCGACTTCCTGCGGCCCGTGCCCGTCGGCACCACGCTGTACCTGGAGGCCGAGGTCACCGCCGTCGCCGGGCGGAAGATCTACTGCACGGCCACCGGGCGCCTCGGCGGCCCCGGCGGACCGCTCGCCGTGCGCGCCGACGCCCTCTTCGTCGAGGTCAAGGTCGACCACTTCGTCGACCACGGCCGCCAGGAGGAGATCCAGGCCGTCATGAGCGACCCGGACCAGATCCGGCGCACCCGCGCCTTCGAGGTGAACCCGTGAGCCGAGACCCGCTGAACGTCCTGATCCGGCGCATCGACGCGGACGTACCGCTTCCGGCGTACGAGCACCCCGGGGACGCCGGAGCCGATCTGCGCACCACCGAGGCGTGCGAACTGGCGCCCGGAGAACGGGCCGTCCTGCCCACGGGTGTGTCGATCGCCCTGCCCGAGGGGTACGCGGCCTTCGTGCATCCGCGTTCCGGTCTCGCCGCCCGCTGCGGTGTCGCTCTCGTGAATGCCCCGGGGACGGTTGATGCCGGGTACCGTGGGGAGATCAAGGTGATCGTGGTGAATCTCGACCCGCGCGAGAGCGTGCGGTTCGAGCGCTTCGACCGGATTGCCCAACTGGTCGTCCAGCAGGTCGAGAGGGTCCGCTTCCAGGAGGTCGCGGAGCTTCCCGGCTCGGCGCGGGCCGAAGGGGGCTTCGGGTCCACCGGTGGCCATGCCGCGGTGGGCGGCGAGGGCGGCACAAGCGGTCAGGCCGCCGAGGGCGGTCCGACGGGTGGGAATCGATACGCTTCGGTCGTATCCGACCGGGAAGGACAGTGACGTGTTCGGACGTCGCAAGAAGAAGGGTGCCGCCGAGGACGCGGCCGGCGAGGCCGAGCAGGTCGTCGACAGCGTCGACACCGAGGCGGACGAAGCAGAGGCCGAGCGCGAGCGCGTCCGGCTGGAGCCCGGACCCCGGCCCGACGGGCCGTGGGACAGCAGCGAGGTGCGCGACCCGGCCGAGGGCCGCGTGGACCTCGGCGGTCTGTTCGTACCGGGCGTCGACGGCATGGAGCTGCGGGTCGAGGTCGCCGGGGACGCCATCGTCGCCGCGACCGTCGTGCTGCGCGACAGCGCCGTCCAGCTCCAGGCGTTCGCCGCGCCCAAGCGCGAGGGCATCTGGGGCGAGGTCCGCGAGGAGATCGCGTCCGGCATCACCCAGCAGGGTGGCATCGTCGACGAGGTCGAGGGCCCGCTCGGGTGGGAGCTGCGCGCCCAGGTTCCGGTGCAGCTGCCCGACGGCACCGGCGGCTTCCAGGTCGTCCGGTTCGTCGGCGTGGACGGCCCGCGGTGGTTCCTGCGCGGGGTGATCTCCGGCCAGGGCGCGGTGCAGCCGCAGGCGGCCGGGCTGCTGGAGCAGATCTTCCGGGACACCGTCGTGGTCCGCGGCGAGGGCCCGATGGCCCCGCGCGACCCGATCGTCCTCAAGCTGCCCAACGACGCGCAGATGGTTCCCGAGGGGGTCCAGCAGGAGGAGGGCTCGCGGTTCTCCGGGGGGATGGGGCAGTTGCAGCGGGGTCCCGAGATCACGGAAGTCCGCTAGGCGCTCCACAGGGTTCAGCCGTTCATCTCGGCGGGCCGTGCCTCCAGGGCGCGGCCCGCCTTCTTGCGGGATCCCGCCGTTGAGGATCCGCCGTCGCCCGGGTGCGGGTTCCTCGTGGCGGGTGGCGCAGGTCCCCGCGCCCCTTACGGGGCGCTGCCCGACCGGTGATACTGATGCGCGGTCGGCTGGGGGAGGGGACATGAGCCAGGTGGTCACCGAGACCATGGTGCGGGTCGAGGGTGTGCACAAGTCGTACGGCGCGGGGGCCGCAGCCGTGCACGCGCTGCGCGGGGTGTCCTTCGAGGTGCCCCGCGGGGAACTCGTGGCCCTGAAGGGGCGGTCGGGGTCCGGCAAGACCACCCTGCTGAACATCGTCGGCGGGCTGGACACCCCTGACCGGGGCCGGGTGGAGGTCGAGGGGCGGGATCTCGCCCGGCTCGGCGAGAGCGAGCTGCTGCGGCTGCGGCGGGACCGGATCGGGTTCGTGTTCCAGTCCTTCGGGCTCATCCCGATCCTGAGCGCCGCCGAGAACGTCGGCGTACCGCTGCGGCTGCGCCGGGCCGACCCGCGCGAGCGCGAGGAGCGGGTCGGACTGCTGCTCTCCCTCGTGGGGCTCGCCGGGCACGCGGCCCAGCGGCCCGGTGAGCTGTCCGGCGGCCAGCAGCAGCGGGTCGCCATCGCCCGGGCCCTCGCCAACCGGCCCGCCCTGCTCATCGCGGACGAGCCCACCGGCCAGCTCGACGCCGAGACGGGGCACGCCGTCATGGAGCTGCTGCGCGCCGTCGTCCGCGGCTGGGGGCACCTCCCTGGCCCCTTGGGGCACTGGGGGAGGGTCACGGCGCTGGTCGCCACGCACGACGCGACCCTGCTGGACCTGGCCGACCGGGTGCTGGAGCTGCGCGACGGGGAGATCACCGAGCACTGAGCCGCGCCGCCCGGCGGGCTCATCAGGGTTGCGTCAAAGTTGCGCCCCGCCTCCGCTCCCCGTCCCGTTCGCCGTGGTCGTGGGCCGTAAGGTCGACGCTGCGTAGGCGACAGGCACGGGAAGACAATGGGGCCATGGCACGCGGCAAGCTTCGGATCTACCTCGGCGCGGCACCGGGCGTGGGCAAGACCTACGCGATGCTCTCCGAGGCGCACCGCAGGGTCGAGCGGGGCACCGACTGCGTGGTCGCGCTGGTGGAGAGCCACGGCCGGCCGCGCACCGAGGTGATGCTGCACGGTCTGGAACAGGTGCCGCGCAGACAGCTGGAGTACCGGGACGCCGTCTTCGGCGAGATGGACGTCGACGCCGTGCTGCGCCGGGCGCCCGCCGTCGCCCTGGTCGACGAGCTGGCCCACACCAACATCCCCGGCTCCCGCAACGCCAAGCGCTGGCAGGACGTGGAGGAACTGCTGGCCGCCGGCATCGACGTAATCTCCACGGTCAACATCCAGCACCTGGAGTCACTCGGCGACGTGGTCGAGTCGATCACCGGGGTGCGGCAGCGGGAGACCGTACCGGACGAGGTCGTACGGCGGGCCGACGACATCGAGCTGGTCGACATGTCCCCGCAGGCGCTGCGCCGCCGCATGGCCCACGGCAACATCTACCAGCCGGACAAGGTCGACGCGGCCCTGTCCAACTACTTCCGCCCCGGCAACCTCACCGCCCTGCGCGAGCTGGCGCTGCTGTGGGTGGCCGACCGGGTCGACGCGTACCTGAACGCCTACCGCAGCGAGCACCGGGTCTCCGCGATATGGGGCTCCCGGGAGCGGATCGTGGTGGGCCTGACCGGCGGTCCCGAGGGACGCACCCTGATCCGCCGGGCCACCCGGCTCGCCGAGAAGGGTGCCGGCGGCGAGGTCATGGCCGTCTACATCGCCCGCAGCGACGGGCTGTCCTCGGCCTCCCCGAAGGAACTGGCCGTCCAGCGCACCCTGGTCGAGGACCTCGGCGGAACGTTCCACCAGGTGGTCGGCGACGACGTCCCGGCCGCCCTGCTCGACTTCGCGCGCGGGGTGAACGCCACCCAGATCGTGCTCGGCTCCTCCCGCCGCAAGGCCTGGCAGTACGTCTTCGGGCCCGGCGTCGGCGCCACGGTCGCCCGGGACTCCGGCCCCGACCTGGACGTGCACATCGTCACCCACGAGGAGGTCGCCAAGGGCCGGGGACTGCCCGTGGCCCGCGGCGGCCGGCTCGGACGGGCCCGGATCGTCTGGGGCTGGGCCGTCGGCCTGGGCGGTCCCGCGATCCTCGCGGTGCTGCTGAACACCGTCGACCTCGGCCTCGCCAACGACATGCTGCTGTTCCTGGCCGTCACCGTCGCGGCGGCCCTGCTCGGCGGCCTGCTGCCCGCCCTCGCCTCGGCGGCCTTCGGCTCACTGCTGCTGAACTACTTCTACACCCCGCCGCTGCACCGGCTGACCGTCGCCGACCCCAAGAACATCGTCGCCATCGCGATCTTCTTCGGAGTGGGGATGGCGGTCGCCTCGGTGGTCGACCTCGCCGCCCGGCGCACCCACCAGGCCGCCCGGCTGCGCGCCGAGTCCGAGATCCTCTCCTTCCTCGCGGGGAACGTGCTGCGGGGCGAGACGAGCCTGGAGGAGCTGCTGGAACGGGTCCGCGAGACCTTCGCCATGGAGTCGGCCGCCCTGCTGGAACGCACGAGCGACGTGGCGCCCTGGACGTGCGCGGGCCGCGCCGGCTTCGGGCCGCCGCTGGAACGCCCCGAGGACGCCGACGTCGACGTGCCCGTCGGCGACCACATGGCACTGGCGCTCACCGGCCGGGTGCTGCCCGCGGCGGACCGCCGGGTGCTCGCCGCGTTCGCCGCCCAGGCCGCCGTCGTGCTCGACCGCAGGCGCCTGAAGGAGGAGGCCGACCGGGCCCGCACGCTCGCCGAGGGCAACCGCATCCGCACCGCCCTGCTGGCCGCCGTCAGCCACGACCTGCGCACCCCGCTGGCCGGCATCAAGGCCGCCGTGTCCTCCCTGCGCTCCGACGACGTCGCCTGGTCCGAGGAGGACCAGGCGGAGCTGCTGGAGGGCATCGAGGAGGGCGCCGACCGGCTCGACCACCTCGTGGGCAACCTCCTGGACATGTCCCGCCTCCAGACCGGCACGGTCACCCCGCTGATCCGCGAGATCGACGTCGACGAGGTCGTACCGATGGCCCTGGGCGGCGTACCCGAGGACAGCGTGGAGCTGGACGTGCCCGAGACGCTGCCCATGGTCGCCGTCGACCCCGGGCTGCTGGAGCGGTCGGTGGCCAACCTGGTGGAGAACGCCGTCAAGTACAGCCCGCCCGGGCGGCCCGTGCTGGTGGCCGCGAGCGCCATCGCCGACCGCGTGGAGGTCCGCGTGGTGGACCGCGGCCCGGGCGTCCCGGACGAGGCCAAGGAGCGCATCTTCGAGCCCTTCCAGCGGTACGGTGACGCACCGCGCGGGGCCGGCGTGGGGCTCGGCCTCGCGGTCGCCCGGGGCTTCGCCGAGGCCATGGGCGGCACCCTCACCGCCGAGGACACGCCGGGCGGCGGGCTCACCATGGTGCTGAGCCTGCGCGCGGCGGGACCGCGTCCCGAGCCGCTCCCCGCCGGGGAGCCCCGTACCGAACCGGAAAGGCAGGCCACATGGTGAGCCCGGCTGGGGGGACCCCCCAGACCCCCGTGAGGGTGCTCGTGGTCGACGACGAGCCGCAGATCGTGCGCGCCCTCGTGATCAACCTCAAGGCGCGCAAGTACGAGGTCGACGCGGCCGCCGACGGCAGGACCGCACTCGAACTCGCCGCCTCCCGCCACCCCGACGTGGTCGTCCTCGACCTGGGACTGCCCGACATGGACGGCGTCGAGGTGATCAGGGGGCTGCGCGGCTGGACCCGGGTGCCGATCCTGGTGCTGTCCGCCCGCCACTCCTCCGACGAGAAGGTGGAGGCGCTGGACGCGGGCGCCGACGACTACGTGACCAAGCCGTTCGGCATGGACGAGCTGCTGGCCCGGCTGCGGGCCGCCGTCCGCCGGGCCGAGCCGGCCGGGCCGGGCGAGGACGACCTGACGACCGTGGAGACCGAGGGGTTCACCGTCGACCTCGCCGCCAAGAAGGTCAACCGGGGCGGCAGGGACGTCCGGCTCACCCCGACCGAGTGGCACCTGCTGGAGGTGCTGGTCCGCAACACCGGCCGGCTGGTCAGCCAGAAACAGCTGCTCCAGGAGGTGTGGGGGCCGTCGTACGGGACCGAGAGCAACTACCTGCGGGTGTACATGGCCCAGCTGCGCCGGAAGCTGGAGTCGGACCCGTCGCACCCCAGGCACTTCATCACCGAGCCGGGGATGGGGTACCGGTTCGAGAAGTGAACCGGCCCGCGGGCAGGAGGCGCGCTGTGGAGGTGAGCTGCGCTACGGCCCTGTCGGCGCACCCCGGTACGCTTCAGGTATGACTGCTGTTCCTCGTTCCGAGAAGCCGGCCGGCCGGTTCCGGCGCATGCTCGACCGGCTCTCCTCGTCGCAGGAGGACCTGGAGTCCGAGGAGCTGCGCGAGGACGCCGAGACGGCCGGGTGCACGAAGATCGGTGACTGTCACGACCGACAGATCGTCACCGTAACTGGTACCTTGCGCACGGTCACCCTGCGCCCGCGTGCCGGAGTCCCGGCCCTGGAGGCCGAGCTGTTCGACGGCACCGCCGCGCTGGACGTGGTGTGGCTCGGCAGGCGCTCCATCGTGGGGATAGAACCGGGGCGCAAGCTGATCGCATCGGGCCGGATCTCGATGAGCCGGGGCCGCCGGGTGCTGTTCAACCCCAAATACGAACTGCGACCCCTCGGACGGGAGTAGCCGGTGACGTCCCTCGACAAGCCGACCCAAGACACCGACCAGACTCAGCCCGACGCCCGCGCGGTGACCGAGGCGGCGCTGTTCGAGGCCTTCGGCGGGGTCCGCGGCATGGTCGAGACGGTCCTGCCGGGCCTGCTCTTCGTCGCGATCTTCACGGTCAACAAGAACCTGCACATGGCGGCGATCGCCGCGCTGGCCCTGTCCCTGATCCTGGTCGTCGTCCGGCTGGCGATGAAGGACACCGTCAAGCACGCCTTCAGCGGTGTCTTCGGCGTGGCCTTCGGTGTCGTGTTCGCGATGTTCACCGGCAACGCCAAGGACTTCTACCTCCCCGGCATGCTCTACACGCTGGGCCTGGCGCTGGCGTACATCATCACGACGCTGGCCGGCGTGCCCCTGATCGGCCTCATCCTCGGCCCGGTCTTCAAGGAGAACCTCTCCTGGCGCACCCGCAACCCCGGCCGCAAGAAGGCGTACGCCAAGGCCAGTTGGGCCTGGGGCCTGATCCTGCTGGCCAAGTGCGCCATCCTCTTCCCGCTGTACTGGTGGGCCGACACCACGCAGCTCGGCTGGGTCCTGGTCATCCTCAAGATCCCGCCGTTCCTGCTGGCGGTGTGGCTGACCTGGGTCTTCCTCGCCAAGGCGCCCGCGCCGATCGACGTGTTCGCGGAGATGGAGGCGGAGGAGAAGGCGGCCGAGGAGAGGAAGGCCGCCGCCGAGGCGGCCGGCGGCCGGCACCGCCGGGAGGGCTGAGCGGGCCCCGCAGGGGCCGGGCGGGCTCCGCCGGGACGCCTGAGCGCGCATACGACGACGAAGGGCGCCCCCGTCGCCGGGGGCGCCCTTCGTCGTCGTGCGGTCAGTCCTCGCGCCGCACCGACAGCAGGTCCTCCAGCTGCTCCTCCCGGGCCTGCGCGGCCACGAAGAGCAGTTCGTCCCCCGGCTCCAGGGAGTCCTCCTTGGAGGGCGTCAGCACACGGGTCCCGCGGATGATGGTGACCAGGGAGGTGTCCTCCGGCCACTGCACGTCCCCGACCTGGGTGCCGGCCAGCGCCGACTCCTCCGGCAGGGTCAGCTCGACGAGGTTGGCGTCACCGTGGCTGAAGCGGAGCAGCCGGACGAGGTCGCCGACGCTCACCGCCTCCTCGACCAGGGCGGACATCAGACGCGGGGTGGAGACGGCGACGTCGACGCCCCAGGCCTCGTTGAACAGCCACTCGTTCTTCGGGTTGTTCACCCGGGCCACGACGCGCGGAACGCCGTACTCCGTCTTGGCGAGCAGCGACACGACCAGGTTCACCTTGTCGTCGCCGGTCGCGGCGATCACGACGTTGCAGCGCTGCAGCGCCGCCTCGTCCAGGGAGGTGATCTCGCAGGCGTCGGCGAGCAGCCACTCCGCCTGCGGGACGCGCTCGACCGAGATGGCGGTCGGCGCCTTGTCGATCAGCAGGACCTCGTGGCCGTTCTCCAGCAGCTCGCCCGCGATCGAGCGGCCGACGGCGCCGGCCCCGGCAATGGCGACCCTCATCAGTGACCGCCCTCCTCTTCCGGGCCACCGGCGAACGCCGCCTCGACCTTGTCCACGTCGTCCGTCCGCATCATCACGTGCACGAGGTCGCCCTCCTGCAGCACCGTCTGCGAGGTGGGCAGGATCGCCTCGCCCAGGCGGGTCAGGAACGCCACCCGGACGCCCGTCTCCTCCTGCAGCTTGCTGATCTTGTGGCCGACCCACTTCGGTGAGGCGTGCACCTCGGCCAGCTGCACCCCGCCGGTGGGATCGCGCCACAGCGGCTCGGCCCCGGAAGGCAGCAGCCGGCGCAGCATCTGGTCGGCGGTCCAGCGCACCGTGGCCACGGTGGGGATGCCCAGACGCTGGTAGACCTCGGCACGGCGGGGGTCGTAGATCCGGGCGGCCACGTTCTCCACGCCGAACATCTCGCGTGCCACGCGCGCGGAGATGATGTTGGAGTTGTCGCCGCTGGAGACGGCGGCGAAGGCGCCGGCCTCCTCGATGCCCGCCTCGCGCAGGGTGTCCTGGTCGAAGCCGACCCCGGTGACCCGGCGGCCCCCGAATCCCGGGCCCAGCCGGCGGAAGGCGGTGGGGTCCTGGTCGATCACGGCGACCGTGTGTCCCTGTTGCTCCAGGGTCTGGGCAAGAGCGGAACCCACTCTTCCGCAGCCCATGATGACGATGTGCACGACCGTCCTTCCGGTGTCCAAAAGCTACTGCTCAGCATCAGGGTCTCAGACCGACGCCCAAAGCTACACACGGGCGCCGCGCGGCGGGCACCCCTGTGCCGCGGGCGGTGGCGGGAGCCGTCGGCGAGTGATGCTGCGCACGCTGCACAGGGTCAGGATTCCGAGGCCGCCGAGGGCGAGCAGCGCCCCGATCAGCTCCGCGGTCGCGGGCATGGAACCTCCGAAGTGCGATGACAGGCGGGGTTTGCCATCTAGGCACGGCGGGCACACGAAGCACGGATTCCGTAGTTCCGTGCGCCCCCGATTTCACTCGTGAGGCAGATCCAGCACGCCGGGTGGGCGGGTGCCAGTTCGAAGGCTTACGATCCTCTCTCGTGTCCAAACTGACCGACGTGCCCAAACGGATCCTGATCGGGCGCGCACTGCGCAGTGACCGGCTGGGCGAAACGCTCCTGCCGAAGCGCATCGCACTCCCCGTCTTCGCTTCCGACCCGCTGTCCTCCGTCGCCTACGCGCCGGGGGAGGTCCTGCTGGTCCTGTCCATCGCGGGCGTGTCGGCGTACCACTTCAGCCCCTGGATCGCGGTCGCGGTCGTAGTGCTGATGTTCACCGTGGTCGCCTCCTACCGGCAGAACGTGCACGCCTACCCGAGCGGCGGCGGCGACTACGAGGTCGCGACCACCAACCTGGGTCCCAAGGCCGGCCTCACCGTGGCCAGTGCCCTGCTCGTGGACTACGTCCTGACCGTCGCCGTCTCCATCTCCTCCGGCATCGAGAACCTCGGCTCCGCGATCCCCTTCGTGGTCGAGCACAAGGTCTTCTGCGCGGCCGCCGTGATCGTGCTGCTGACGCTCATGAACCTGCGGGGCGTGAAGGAGTCGGGCAAGCTCTTCGCGATCCCGACCTACGTGTTCGTCGGCGGCGTCTTCATCATGATCGCGTGGGGCGCCTTCCGCGGTCTGGTCCTCGGCGACACCATGCGGGCGCCGACCGCCGCCTACCACATCAAGGCCGAGCACCAGGGCCTCGCGGGCTTCGCGCTCGTCTTCCTGCTGCTGCGCGCCTTCTCCTCCGGCTGTGCCGCCCTCACCGGCGTCGAGGCCATCTCCAACGGCGTCCCGGCCTTCCGCAAGCCCAAGTCGAAGAACGCGGCCACGACCCTCGCCATGATGGGCCTGCTGGCCGTCACCATGTTCTGCGGCATCATCGCGCTCGCCATGACCACCAAGGTCCGCATGGCCGAGAGGCCGGCCACGGACCTGCTGCACAACGGCGTCCCGCTCGGCCCCGGCTACGTCCAGAACCCGGTGATCTCCCAGGTCGCCGAGGCGGTCTTCGGCAAGGGCAGCTTCCTGTTCGTCCTCCTCGCCGCCGCCACCGCGCTCGTGCTGTTCCTGGCCGCGAACACGGCGTACAACGGCTTCCCGCTGCTCGGCTCGATCCTCGCCCAGGACCGCTACCTGCCGCGCCAGCTGCACACCCGCGGCGACCGGCTCGCCTTCTCCAACGGCATCGTGCTGCTCGCGGGCACGGCGATGCTGCTCGTCTTCATCTACGGCGCCGACTCCACCCGCCTGATCCAGCTGTACATCGTCGGCGTGTTCGTCTCCTTCACGCTGAGCCAGACCGGCATGGTCCGGCACTGGAACCGCCACCTGCGGGTCGAGAAGGACCCGGCCAAGCGCAGCCACATGGTCCGCTCGCGGGCGATCAACGCGTTCGGCGCCTTCTTCACCGGCCTGGTGCTCGTCGTCGTGCTGGTCACCAAGTTCACCCACGGCGCCTGGGTCGCCCTGCTCGGCATGTGCATCTTCTACGCGACGATGACGGCGATCCGGAAGCACTACGACCGGGTCGCCGAGGAGATCGCCGCGCCCGAGGGCCCGGCCGACGACATGGTCCGCCCGTCGCGGGTCCACTCGCTGGTGCTGATCTCGAAGATCCACCGTCCGACGCTGCGCGCCCTGGCCTACGCCAAGCTCATGCGCTCGGACACCCTGGAGGCGCTGACCGTCAACGTCGACCCGGCCGAGACCAAGGCGCTGCGCGAGGAGTGGGAGCGGCGCGGGATCGACGTACCGCTCAAGGTCCTGGACTCGCCGTACCGCGAGATCACGCGGCCGATCATCGAGTACGTCAAGGGCCTGCGCAAGGAGTCCCCGCGCGACGCGGTCTCCGTGATCATCCCCGAGTACGTGGTCGGCCACTGGTACGAGCACCTGCTGCACAACCAGAGCGCGCTGCGGCTCAAGGGCCGTCTGCTGTTCACGCCGGGCGTCATGGTCACCTCGGTGCCCTACCAGCTGCAGTCCTCGGAGGCGGCCAAGCTGCGGGCCCGCAGGCGGCAGGAGTGGAACGCGCCGGGCGCGGTCCGGCGGGGCCCGGCCGTGGAGCGGCCGAAGGAGCCGTCGGCCAAGGACTGAGCCGCGGCGGGGAGGCCGTAGACTGGTGGGCTGTTGCCGGGCCCGCCGGCCCGTTCCCCGATTTCCCGGTCTGGAGTCACCCCACCATGCAGGCAGAACCGACCAAGTCTCTGGTGGGCGAGGAGTACGAGGTCGAGATCGGCCCCGTCGCCCACGGCGGCCACTGCATCGCCCGTACCCCCGGGGGACAGGTGCTGTTCGTCCGGCACGCGCTGCCCGGCGAGCGGGTGGTGGCGAGGGTGACCGAGGGGGAGGAGGGCGCCCGCTTCCTGCGCGCGGACGCCGTCCGGGTCCTGGAGGCGTCCAAGGACCGCATCGAGGCCCCCTGCCCCTTCGCCGGCCCCGGCCGCTGCGGCGGCTGCGACTGGCAGCACGCCAAGCCGGGCGCCCAGCGCCGGCTGAAGGCCGACGTCATCGCCGAGCAGCTCCAGCGGCTCGCCGGCCTCACCCCCGAGGAGGCGGGCTGGGACGGCACCGTGGTCCCGGCCGAGGGCGACAAGCTGCCCGCCGGCCAGGTCCCGCAGTGGCGCACCCGCGTCCAGTACGCCGTCGACGCCGAGGGCCACGCCGGTCTGCGCCGGCACCGCTCGCACGAGGTCGAGCGCATCGACCACTGCATGATCGCGGCGGCCGGCGTGAGCGAGCTGGGCATCGAGAAGCGGGACTGGACCGGCATGGACTCGGTCGAGGCCGTCGCGGCGACCGGCTCCCAGGACCGTCAGGTGATCCTCACCCCGCGCCCGGGCGCCCGCCTGCCGCTGGTCGAACTGGACCGGCCGGTGTCGGTCCTGCGGGTCGACGAGAAGTCCGGCGGAGTGCACCGCGTGCACGGCCGCCCCTTCGTCCGTGAACGCGCGGACGGCCGTACGCACCGGGTGGGCAACGGCGGCTTCTGGCAGGTCCACCCGAAGGCGGCGGACACGCTTGTCACCGCCGTCATGCAGGGCCTGCTGCCCCGCAAGGGCGAGACGGCCCTGGACCTGTACTGCGGCGTCGGCCTCTTCGCCGGCGCGCTCGCCGACCGCCTCGGCGAGAAGGGCGCGGTGCTCGGCATCGAGTCCGGCAAGCGGGCGGTGGAGGACGCGCGGCACAACCTGGCCGACTTCCCGCGGGTCCGCGTCGAACAGGGCAAGGTCGAGTCGGTCCTGCCGCGCACCGGCATCACCGAGGTCGACCTGATCGTCCTCGACCCGCCCCGCGCCGGCGCCGGCCGCGACACGGTCGCCCACCTGTCCTCCCTCGGCGCCCGCCGCATCGCCTACGTGGCCTGCGATCCCGCTGCGCTGGCCCGGGACCTGGGGTACTTCCGGGAGGGCGGCTACCGGGTGCGGACGCTGCGGGCGTTCGATCTGTTTCCGATGACGCATCACGTGGAGTGCGTGGCGATTTTGGAGCCGGCAGCAAAGGGCTCCTGACCTGCCCGTTCCTCTGGAGTGCCGGGTCTCTGCCGGTCCTGCCGACCTGTTTCCACGGGGACATGACGTGGGGCAGGCAGCATGCCCGACGTACGGGCGTGACCTATGGTCCCGGTCGGTGACGAGGAGATGGACACGTCATTCCGCGCGGGCGTCCATCGCCGCGCTCGGAGGTGGCATGGCGGCGCTGAGACGGTCCGATGTCGACGGACCGAATGGCGGTTGCGCCCTTGTCTGCTAGCGCAGTTGCGGCTTCCCCCGGTCAAGATGATCGGGGGCGGGGTGCCGTGTCCGTCGGTGATCAGGTGGTGTTGGGAGCCGACTGTGCCCCGGTCGACCGGCGAGGGGCCGGTGAAGCTCCCTTTTCCGAGGAGTCGAGCACGCAGTGGGAGCAGTCCAGCTTCCGTTCCGCGTTCAGCTCGGTCAGCAGCACCTCGTGCGGTTGCTGCCAGCCGGCAACGGCTTCCGGCCCGGATACCGGAACCGACACTCTCTTCCTCGGTAACAGCGGCTCGATCCGCTCCCACGACTCATCCGACGACCCACGGTGATACCCCCACGCACCCGCAACGGCTAAACCTGCCGCACAGACATGGCCCACGGCACGAACGCAGGGGCGTCTAACGGGCTGAGAGCGACAGGGGTGGGGTCGGCCGTGGACCGGTGGATCCGCCCTCACCACGGCAAGAAGTGGACTTCAGCCACTGGTCCGGGGACCGGCGGGGTACCGCCGCGACGCCGGCTCGGTCAGCGTACTTCGGTGGCCCGATCGGTGTGGCGTCCGGGCTTGGAGGGAGCGACTACCGTCCGTTCCGTGGGCTGGTGATGGTACAAGTGACAGCTGATCAGGTGGTGGCCGCGCGAGTACGGTGGAACGGCCTGCCCGGATGTACTTGGGGGAATTATGACGTTCGAGCAAGAGTGGGCCGAACTGCGCGCGGCGGCGGCCGAACGAACTGCCCTGCGGATCGACAGCGTTCCGGCCGACGGTGGCGGAGGTGGTGGCGTCGGGGAGCTGGTGGTCAATCGGGACGACCTCGGTGCTATCGGCAATGATGCGTACGACCTGCTGGGCCGGCTGGGCAAGGAGGGCGACATCGCCCGTTCTTCCACGTTCGACGCGGCGACGGCACTGACCAATGGAAACTTCGTGAGCGGTTCGGCCGTGCTGAAGGTGCACGATTTCTGGCAGACGCACCTGAAGACGCTGTTGGATTCCTGCGCGCAGATTTCGAACCACCTCGATTACAGCAAGGTCCGGCACGCCGAGGACGAGGCGAAGATCGAGGGAGACCTGACGCGGATTTCCGTGCTTACGGAATACCTGAAATAGGGCTCGGGGGGCGCACCACATGCTGAAGTACGAGGACATCATCGACGCCCCGGTGGCGAAGCTGAAGGCCGCCGCCGACGACTGGTCCGAGATGGCGGGGAAGCTGGAAAAGCTCGCCACCGACGCCGCCGACGGGATGAAGGCGAAGGCGGACAGGGCGGCCTGGGAGGGCGTCAACGCAGGGGTCACCAGAGCGTTCATCGGTAAGACAGCCAAGGAGTTCACGGACGCCGCGGCCGAGGCCAGGGGTGTGAAGCTGATCCTGGAAGAGGGTCACGCGGCCATCAAGAAGGCCAAGGACGACCTGGTCAACATCCGGGACCACGAGGGGCCCGCGGCCGGCATCCGCGTGGACGGCAAGGGCAGGGTCACGGCGCGGAACCCGTTGTCCGAGATCCCCGCGGCGCGGCACGACCCCGACTACAGCGAACTTCTGCAGCAGGAGAGGCGGAACATCGAGTCGTGGCAGAAGAGGATCGACCTCATCGTCGACAACTGCAACGACACCGACCTTGCCCTGAAGAACACCCTCGAGGCCAACGTCACCGACCGTAAGGACTTCGGCGCTCCGACGTACACGAAGCTGGACCAGGAGGAGGCCGCCCGCGCCGCCGCTCTGGCGGCCAAGGGCCGGGACATGACCCACGCCGAGCTGCAGCAGCTCAACGAGCTGTTGAAGGACAACAGTTCGTCGGTGGAGTTCTCCAAGGACTTCTACGAGAAGCTCGGCCCCAAGAAGTCGCTCGCGTTCTTCGGTCAGCTCTCCACGGACACGTACGAGTACGGCAAGGTCGACCCGGAGCGCCTCAAGGACGTCCAGGAGCTCCAGAAGAACCTCGGCCTCAACCTGGCCACCGCCTCCCACGACAAGGAATTCACCGATAAGTGGGGCCCGGAGCTTCGCAAGTTGGGTACGGAGCGCATTCCGCTGGCCAAGAACGACTACGGCGGGCCGTTCGGGTACCAGCTGCTCGGTGGGATCATGCGGTACGGGAACTACGACGCGAGGTTCCTCAACCCGATCGCCGAACACGTGGCACAGCTGCACGCGAAGGACCCGTACATGTTCGCCGACAACAAGGTGGTGAACAGTCCGTTCAAGAACCCCTTCAACCCCTCCGGCGTGAACGGAGCCGGCTACGACCCGGCCACCGCCATGCTGGAAGCACTCGGCAACAGTCCCGAAGCGGCGAAGAAGTTCTTCACCGACCCCCCGACCGCGTACAACGAGGACGGCACGGTCAACCACGGCGCCGCGGCCGGCCTCGGCAAGGACAAGGACGGCAAGGCGATCGACAATTACCTCGATTTCTTCAGCAACGAGAAGTGGGAGTCCTTCCCCGACGTCAACTCGCTTGATCAGAAGGAGTCCAAGGCGTCGCTCGACCAGATGCCCGACGCCCTCGGCCACGCCCTGGAGGCAGCGACTCTCGGTTACCCGGCCGGGCACCCGGACGCTGGCATGGTGCGCGACGCGGACAACGCCGCGGTCATGCAGAAGGTCATGGAGAAGTACGGTGCGGATCCGGGTCTGCTCAAGAAGCACCACGAGGCGATGGCCGACAGCCTGGGCGTCATGGGCGCCGGTTACATCGACGACATCAACTGGGCGCTGGACAAAAACGATCCGGACAGCGTGTTCGCGCCGGGCAGGAATCCGGACGGGCACCTCGACTTCGCGGACACCGCGGACGGGAACGGGCGGAGCGTCGTCCGGGGCTTCCTCAGCACCCTGGGCCAGCACCCGGACGCCTACGCGACGGTCTCGACCGCGGAGCAGGTTTACACCCGCAGCGCGCTGGAAGAGACGGTGGGCCCGGACGGAAGGATTCACGAGGGCGCTGCCAGGGCGACCGTGCGCGTGGGTGCCGAGGTGCAGGGCATGCTCGACCAGTCCCGGGCCGACCAGGTGGAGGCGACGAACCTCAAGACCCACGAGGACTACGAGAAGGCGGTCGCCAAGCGGTCGGGCTGGGTCGAGTTCGGGGCCACTGCGGGCATCGCGGCGGGCGTCGCCTTCCTTCCCGCGACCGCGGCTGTGGGAACGGCCGCGGTTCTCATTCCGCTGGCGACCGACACCGCCAGTGGTGCCGCCGAACAGCTCATCGGCCAGATGGTCGGCGACGTCTCCGACAACTCGGTGGATGAGCACAAGGAGAAGATGGAGGACCTCACAAGAGAGGAGAAGACCAAGGTTTACTCCGCTGGTGAAGGCATGGCCGAGGCCCCGATGGAGGAGTTCCTGGAGCGTCGCGGTGTGGGAAGGGACAGCGTTTTCAGTCAGGACCTGCACGAATCGTTGCTGATCGGCTACGGGGTCGGCAACGACCGGGAGAACCAGCAGGGAAACGACCCGGAGACGGGCTGAGGCCGGCAGACGGCCGAGGACACGTGAGGATGCGGACAGTGATCAGTCGTAGGTCGGTACGCGGGGGGCTTCTCCCGGCGGCCGTGGCCGGCTCGTTGTTTTTCGGGGCCACGGGTTGTGGAGGGGGCGGAGACGCGGACGGGACTCCGAAAACTCCGCAGGACTACAAGGTCGTTGCGGGGAAACAACTCTGCGGTGGCGATGCCATGTCCGCTGACGCGTCCAAGGCACTGAAGGTCATCACGGGGTCGTCGCGGTTCGAGGCGTCGGCGGAGAAGTACACCGTGGCGAAGGCCGCGGCGAGCCTTGTCGGAACGTTTCCGGGCTCCACCGTGCCCAAGGACGCCTGCCGTGTCTACACGCCCATCGGTACGCCGGACTTCGAGCTCAGGATCACCTGGGACCTGGCCGACAACGCCCCGACGGGCCCCTCGGCCCCGCAGTTCACCGAGTTGAAGATGGGGGAGCGGGCCGTGGCCGCGGCGGACAAGGCGTACGTCTTCTTCGCGTGCCGGAGCGGCAGGCTGTCCGCCTCCTCGGAAGTGGCCCACATCATCGTCGGCGTGGAGCGCGGGGGCATGCCCAAGCCACCCGAGGGCGACGGGGAGACGTTGAAGGACGCCTACGCGACCGTGGCCCATTCCTTCTCGCTGGCCATGGCCAGGGAACTGCGCTGCGAGAAGAACGGCGGGCTCCCCGCGAAGCCCGTGCTGGATCCCGCGTAGCCGCTGACGAACGCGGAAACGAGCATGATCAGGAGGCCGCCTCTGTCCGGAGAAGGGCCGCCTGCCGTATGCGGTGTGCCGCGGACGAGCGGTGCACGGGCCCCGTCTCCAGGGTGCGCCGACCTCGCGCTCGCCCAACGACTTCGACCCGGTCCGCCCCCGTACCGGGCGGTGAGGAGAAACCTTCCCCGGTGGGGACCCGGTCGGGGTATGCCGTCGGCAGCGAGCTTCCACTCGGCCTCGGGCATACCGTTGTCCCAGTCGACCGGAATGGTCACACTCGCAGTGGTGTGGTGTAGCCGGTCTGGTCGGTGATCCAGGTGGCGCGTCTACCCGGTCGGCGTCGTTGCCGGTGGTGCAGGGTGCACGCCCACGTCAGCCGCATCCCTCGGCCCACGCCGCGCTGCTGGTCGTACGCCCGGCCGCGCCCCGCGGAGGGCCCGAGACACCGCTCGCTGATTCCCCGGCGGCCCGGAGGGGCGCGCGCTTAGTGTCGGCGCATGCGACTGAGTACTGTGATCCTTCCCGTCCGGCGGTGGCACGACGGGGGCCGTGAGCAGTGGGTACGGGCCGAGCGGCTCGGCTTCCACGCGGCGTACACGTACGACCACCTGTCCTGGCGGAGCCTGCGTGACCGCGCCTGGTTCGGGGCGGTACCGACCCTGACGGCCGCCGCCGGGGTCACCGAGCGGCTGCGTCTCGGCACCATGGTGACCTCGCCGAACTTCCGGCATCCGGTCACGCTGGCCAAGGAGCTGATCACGCTCGACGACGTCTCCGGCGGCCGGATCACCCTGGGCATCGGCGCCGGCGCCGCCGGGTACGACGCGACCGCGCTCGGCCAGGAGGCCTGGAGCCCGCGTGAACGGGCCGCGCGGTTCGAGGAGTTCGTGCCGCTGCTCGACCGGCTCCTGACCGAGGACGCGGTCAGCCACGACGGCACCTACTACTCCGCCTCCGAGGCCCGCACCATCCCCGGCTGCGTCCAGCGGCCCCGTCTCCCCTTCGCCATCGCGGCGGCGGGCCCCCGGGCGCTCGGGGTCGTCGCCCGCCACGGCCAGGCGTGGGTGACGATCGGCGACATCAAGCTCTGGCGGACCGGGACGGCCGAGCAGTCGATGGAGGCGATCCGCGAGCAGTCGGCCCGGCTCGACGACGCCTGCGCCGCGGAGGGCAGGGACCCGGCCGGGCTGGAGCGGATCCTGCTCACGGGGCTCACCCCGGACCGGCCGCTGGCCTCCCTCGACGCGTTCGTGGACTTCGCCGGGAAGTACGCGGCGCTCGGCTTCACCGAGATCGTCCTCCACGCGCCCGTACCGGACTCGATGTTCGACACCTCGCAGGAGGTCTTCGAGCGGATCGCGACGGAGGGCCTCGCTCAACTGGGCGGTAACTAGGGGAACCTCGGGGGCTGGCACGAACGTGCTTGGCCGGGTGTGGCCAGCGCCGCAACGTCCAAGGTGGGCCGGGTGGTGGCTCCCGCGCACGGGAGGCCCCATCCGGCCTGGCCTGTTGGTGCAACGCGGCATGTACTGACAGTGACACGGCGGCGAGCCAGTATTTCTCTCGAACGCCACGGCGGCCGGTTCATCCGATACGGCCTTCGTCATCGCTGGTTCCCGATTCCCCGAAGGAATAACGTGAAGAATTCCCGGCTTTCCGTCGCCCGTTTTGTCGTCGCCGCCGCCGCGGTCGCCGCCGTCGCCGTGCCGGTCGCCGGCTTCGCCGACGGCACGGGCCGCGCCGATGCCGCGGTGACCGTCTCCACCGACACCCCGGCCTCCGACGCGAGCGTCACCGAGAGCCCGGAGCCCGGCTTCGGCTGGGGCTGACCGGCACCCGCCACCGAGCCGAAGCACGTCCATGTATGCCGCCGTCGTCGTGCTCAAACCCGGCGCCGACCAGGCCAAAGCCTCCGTCGACAGCGCCTCGCTGACCGACGCGTTCTGGGCGCACGCGCAAGAGGGCGACGGCATGGAGCACGTACGGATCGCAGACGGCGCCGACGGCTTCTCGGTGGTGCTCTTCATGCACGGGGGAGACGAGGCCGAGGTGGCCACATCCGCGCTCGCCCTGTGCTGGCGCCTGGTGATGGTCATGCCGCCCCTGACGGGCTGGTATGTCGATTCCTGTGTCGTGCGCGGCGCCTGGCGATAAAGGCGGCCACACGGATGCGGAATTCCGTCGACTCCGACCGGGTCGGCGCCGCAGCAGAATTGCCCGGAGGAAGAGTGAGCATCTCCCTGAATCTGCCGGAATCCCTTTCTCTCGACGTCCTCGACCCGGACGCCGACGACGCGCCGACGGTCTCCCTCCCCGTCCGCGCGCTGCGGTTCGGGGACTCGCCGCGCGGCGGCGGGCTGAACGACGCGCACTGCCGCATGCTGGCCGCCGCCGGGGACACCCTGCCCCCGGTCGTCGTGCACAGCCGCACCATGCGCGTCGTGGACGGCAACCACCGGGTGCGGGCCGCCGTGCTGCGCGGCCGGCAGGAGATCACGGCCCGGATGTTCGAGGGGACGGCCGACGAGGCGTTCGTGCTGGCCGTGCGGCTGAACACCCTGCACGGCCGCGGCCTGCTCCTGTCGCGTACCGATCGCACCGCCGCGGCGGCGCGCCTGGTCACCACCCACCCGCACTGGTCCAACCGCATGATCGCCTCCCTGACGGGGCTGTCGGCGGGCACCATCGGCCGCATCCGGGGCCAGCTGACCGCGGAGTCCGGCGGCGCGGTCGTACGGGTCGGCAAGGACGGGCGGGCACGGCCCGTGGACGGCTCCAGCGGCCGGATGAAGGTCTACGAGCTGCTGATGAGCGATCCGACCGCGTCCATCCGCGACATCGCGCAGCGTGTCGGCGTCTCCCCGTCGACCGTGCACGACGTGCGCAAGCGCGTCCTGGCGGGGGAGGAGCCGGTCTCCCGGCGCCGCCGGGCGCAGGCCGAGGACGAGACCGAGCAGGACCGCACCACCGCGCCGCGCCCGCAGCCCGAGCCGGAACGGGAGGCACCCGCCGACCCCGCGGCGATCATCGCGGCGCTCACCAAGGACCCGTCCCTGCGCTACAACAACATCGGCCGGCGGCTGATCCGCTGGCTCGACGGGTGCCGGCGCGGCGTGGCCGAGTGCCCGGAGATCGCCGAGCGGGTGCCCTCCCACAACATCGACCCGGTGGCGGCGCTCGCCCGCGAGTACGCCTACGCGTGGCTCGACTTCGCCACCGCGCTGGAAGAGCGCAACCGCGACGCCTGCTGACCGCCGTCCTGCAGGCGCACACGCCGCGGCGGCCATTCACCATCCCGTGACCGGTCCGACAGGCCGCCGGGGTGCATTCTCGGAAGGGTATTCCATGGCTGACATGACCGAGGTATTCGCCGAAATAGAGGACATCAGGGCGAGCCTCCCCGAACGACAGTTCCTGCGGGACGAGACCGAACTCAAGGAGCTCTCCCGTCAGCTCGGTTCCAGCCGTGCGCTGCGCGGTGTGCCGGCGGTCGAGGCGTTTCTCGACGACCTCGCCGTCTTCGAGCCGGGAAAGCGTCTGGAGGCGACCAAGGCACACATCAACAACCGGCGCGACAACGTCATCTTCTCGCTCTTCGACGCCTCGTACTTCCCGCGTCTGAACCTCGACTGCCTCACGTACGACACGCTGCCGACCGACCCGTATCTGGCCGAGCGTTACGCCAGCAACACCATGCCCGTGAACATCACGGGAAAGACCACCGGATTCGGCTCCCGGGTCGTCGTGGCGCTGTTCCCGGAGAACCACCTCGACGGCATCCAGAAGCCGGACGACCTCATCTTCTACTTCATCGACAAGTTCCTGGTGCGGCACAACAGGATCACCCGTCTCCTCATCGACGAGGTGATGGAGCCGGGGAGCTTCCCGCTGATCCAGGGCGCCTCCGACCGGAAGGTCGAGCAGGCCTCGTCCTGGTGGGTCCGCCTGCACGAGTACCACCACCGCCACGGCGACATGCCGATCCCGGAGTACCTCGCGGCGAAGAAGCTGAAGCCGCTGGCCGGCCTGGAGGAACTGCGCGTCGACGTCTCCGGCATGCTCGTCTGCCTGCACGACACGAAACTGCCGCGCGAGGAGGCGCGGGCCGCGTACGAGTTCATCCTCGCCGAGCGTCTGCTGCGCTACGCGGTGGAGGGAATCCCGCGCCCGAACTACGACGCGGTCGCCTCCCAGCTGCTCTTCAACTATCTCGAGGGGAACGGCGGGATCGGTCTGGTCGACGGCCGTATCCGGCTCACGGAAAAGCTCCCCGACGTGCTGCGTGATTTCCTCTCGGAGATCGAGCGCATCGAATCCGGTATCCACCGGGACCCGGTCGACGTCGTGAAGCAGCGCCTTCTCGACTTCACCAACCGGTACACCGACTACGACACCGAGTCGCGCGACTACCGGCACATTCCCTACTTCGCCGAGGTCAAGACCCGACTCGGCGTCTGAGGACATCACCGGGCCGGGGTGTTCGACCGTGCAGCACAGTCGATCACGCCGGCCGATCAGTGCGGGCATCATCAGGAAATCGCCCTGCGTAAGAGCCGACTGTTCTAGAGGAGTAGTTGTGAGAAACGAAGGCGCGGCCCCCGAGGGCGAGGACCTGGTGGGAACGACCGCGGAACGCCCCTACGACCTCCTGGGCATAGGATTCGGCCCCTCCAACCTGGCTCTCGCCGTGTGCGCCCGCGAGCAGCGGCTGCCTCTGTCCTGCCTGTTCGTCGAGCGCCGCGAGGGCGTCGCCTGGCACCCCGGCATGCTCATCGACGGCGCCCGGATGCAGATCTCCTTCCTCAAGGACCTGGTGTCGCTGCGGAACCCGGCCAGCCCCTACTCGTTCCTCCAGTACACCAAGGCCAAGGGGCGGCTGGAGCGGTTCGTCAACCTCAACGAGTTCCGGCCGACCCGGATCGAGTACGACGACTACCTGAAGTGGGTCGCCGAGGACTTCGCCGACCAGGTCCGCTTCGGTACGCGGGTGCACCGCGTGACACCGGTGCCGGCCGGCGGCGGCACCCTGTCGCTCTTCCGCGTCGAGACCGAGGAGGTCGCCACCGGCCGGCGCACCACCCACTACGCCCGCAACGTCGTCCACGCGGGCGGCGGGCGGGCGGGCCGGCCGGACGCTGTCGCCGACGTCTCCGCCGTCATTCACTCCAGCGAGTTCCTGACCCGCTTCCCGGAGCGGTTCAAGGACCACGACGCGCCGTACCGGTTCGTGATCGCCGGCGGCGGCCAGAGCGCGGGCGAGATCGCCGAGTACCTCCTCCACCACTACGACCGGGCCGAGATCCACCTCGTCGTCTCCGGGTACACCCTCCAGCCGACCGACAACAGCCCCTTCGTCAACGAGCAGTTCTACTCCGGCGGCGCCGACTCCTTCTACCGGATGGCGCCCGAGCACCGCGCGGTCGTCGCCGCCCAGCTGCGCGACGCCAACTACGGCGTGGTCCGCGAGGACCTGCTGGAGCGGCTCTTCAACACCGACTACCTCGACGAGGTCAAGGGCCGCCGCCGGCTGCACATCCACTCCTTCTCCCGCCTCGGCGAGGTCCGCGAGGACGGCGACGGCCTGGCCGCGACCCTCCACGGGCGGCTGGAGGAGCGCCCGGACGAGGTGCTGGCCTGCGACGGCGTGGTCCTGGCCACCGGCTACGACCGCTCGCTCGACCCGGAGATCTTCGCGGAGGTGCTGCCCCACCTCGTCGCGGACGAGGCCGGCACCGGTGTCTCCCTCACGCGCAGCTACCGGGCCCGTACCGGCTCCGAGCTGCGGGCCGGGCTGTACCTCCAGGGCTTCGGCGAGGCGCAGTTCGGCCTCGGTGACACGCTGCTGTCACTGCTGCCGTTCCGTTCCAAGGAGATCGTGGACGACATCGCGGACCGGGTGCCGGCCCCGGCGGGCATCGGCGGCTGCCCGGTGATGTCGCCGGGCGCGACCGGCCGCCCTGCCGTCTCCGCCCCGGCCGCCGCGTCCGGCACCGCCGTGTACCCGCCGAGCTGGTACCTGGAGCACGACCGGGAGAAGCTCTACGCCCTGATGGAGCGGTTCCGCTTCGCCACGCTGATCTCGGCGCGCTCGGGCGACGAGCCGTTCGCCACCCACCTGCCGCTGATCCTCGACCGGTCCCGCGGCACCAAGGGCGTCCTGTTCGGGCACCTGGACCGGGCGAACGAGCACGCCTCGCTCATCGACGGCCGCCGCATGCTCGCCGTCTTCCACGGCCCCAACGCCTACATGCCGCCCGCCCTCTTCGCGAGCGACCCACTGCCCACGTGGAACTCGATGTCCGTCCACGTGCGCGGCCGGGTCCGGGTCATCGAGGACCGGGAGACGCTGGTGCGCGGTCTGGTCGGGATCGCGGAACACTCCGAGCCCGACAACCGGCTGCGCGGCGACGACCCGCGCATCGACCGCATCATCGGCGGCATCGTCGGCTTCGAGTTCGAGATCGACGAGCTCGTGGGCCGCTTCAAGCTGTCGCAGGACCGCGACGAGACCGACCGCCGGCACGCCGCCGTGGCCCTGGCCCGCGCGACCGAACGCGGCGAGCGGGACTTCATCGAGTACGCGGTGGGGCTCAGCCTCATCACCGAGGACGCCCCCCGGGACTTGGCCGACCGCCCCCTCCTCCCCATCGCCATTGGAGGCATTCATGAGTGACACGACACTGACCCAGGAGCGTTACTTCGTGGTCCGCAACCACGAGGAGCAGTACTCGGTCTGGCGCGCCGACCGCGAGCTGCCGCAGGGCTGGGAGTCCGTCGGCGAGGCCGCCGCCAAGGAGGAGTGCCTGAGCCGGATCGAGGAGCTGTGGACCGACATGCGGCCGCTCAGCCTCCGGACCTTCATGGAGACGGAACGATGAGCGGGACGGAGCTTCGGGACGTCTCCACCAACGCCTCGCCGATCTTCACCCTCTTCGACGCCGAGACGGTCGACGAACTGACCCGGGACCACATCCTGCGGCTGGCCGTCGGAGTGCTCGGCGCGGTACGGATCCGCGGCTTCTCCTCCGAGGAGGAGTGCGCCGACATCATGGAGGGCCTGGACCACCGCGAGTTCGGGGCCTACGACGAGAACCTGATCTTCCCGCCCATCGCCAAGATCGGTCCCGCCGCGTACGACTTCTACGGCGCGCATACGCTGACCGACGAGTACTGGAAGATCGCGGACGAGGCGCTCCGCCTGCGCGGGAAGCTGCACCACGGCTCGGACCCGATGGACCTGGCCGTGGAGCGGGTCGGCCGCGCCTGGGGCGACGAGGTCGTGCCCGCCCGGTCCAGGGGCCGCGACATGTTCGCGGGGATGATCCGGGAGATCCCGAACGGCGCCAAGCTCCACTTCGACGAGATCGTCCGGGAGTTCCCCGGCATCCTGGACGAGACCCCGGCCAGTTTCCTCACCCTCAACTGGTACCTCTCCATGCCGGAGCAGGGCGGTGAGACCCGTGTCTACCGGCGCCGCTGGCGGCCGGTCGACGAGCCCTTCCGCGACGGCTACGGCTATGACGAGAAGGTGGTCGAGGACGAGCCGGTGGCGGTGGTCCGGCCCCGCACCGGCGACGCGGTGATCTTCGACTCGCGCAACCTCCACGCGGTCAACGAGATCGGTGGCGAGGGCCGCCGGGTCAGTCTCTCCTTCTTCCTGGGCGTGACCGGGCGCGGCCCGCTCCAGGTCTGGTCCTGACACACCCCTACCGATGAGCAGAGTGATCACATGCGACTCAGCCAAGAGCAGGTGCGGCAATTCCGGACTCAGGGCTACCTGATCCTCGACCGGTTGTTCGGCCCGGAGGAGGCCGAGGCCCTTCAGGACGCCTTCCAGCGCGACTCCCTCATACCCGGTGACCACCGTGTGGCCGAGCAGGACGGCGGCGAGGTGCGCGCCGTCTACGCCTCCCACACCCGACAGCCCGAGTTCGCCGCCCTGATCCGCACCCCGAGGGTCCTCGGCCCGGTGCGCCAGCTCCTCGGCGGCGAGGCGTACATCTATCAGTTCAAGATCAACGCGAAGGCACCCTTCTCCGGCGCCGGGTGGTCCTGGCACCAGGACTTCGCCGCCTGGCAGATGGCCGACGAACTGCGCCTGCCCCGGCTCGTCAACGTCGGCGTCTTCCTCGACGAGGTCAACGAGTTCAACGGGCCGGTGATCTTCTGCCCGGGCTCGCACCGCGACGGCCTGGTGAAGAAGGGCCGGGCGGCCGGCCCGGCCGCCTCCGAACAGCACGTCGACCCTGAGGACATCGCCCTCACCGCGGCGGACATGACCGGGCTCGTGGAGCGCCACGGCCTGGTCAGCGCCAAGGGCGCCGCCGGCACCGTCGTCCTGTTCGACCCCGAGATCGTGCACGGCTCCGCGCCCAACATGGCGCCCTTCCGGCGCCGGCTGCTGATCGTGACGTACAACGACGTCACCAACGTGCCGCAGCCGGTGGGCGCCCGCCGCCCCGAGTACGTCGTCGGCCGCGACACCGCGCCGCTGGAGCTCACCGACCAGGAGATCGTCCCGGCCCTGGAGGTGATGGTATGAGCGTCGGACGCGCCGTCGTCCTGACGGAGTTCGGCCGCCCGTTGGAACTGAGGAAGTTCCCGGTCCCGCCGGCGCCGGAGGGCGGCATGATCGTCGCCAGCCGGTACGGCGGGGTCTGCGGCACCGACCTCCACCTCCAGCAGGGCCACCTCGAGGTCCCCACGCCGCTGGTCCTCGGCCACGAGGGCCTCGGCACCGTCCACGAACTGGGCGCCCGCGCCGGCACCGACGTCCACGGCACGCCGCTGCGCCCCGGCGACACGGTGATGTGGGCGTCCTCGATCGCCTGCGGCAGCTGTGTGCCCTGCCGCATCCACCGCGAGCCCACGCTGTGCGAGTACCGCCGCACCTACGGCGTGAACCGGCCCACGGACCAGGAGCCGGGCCTGTCGGGCTCCTGGGCCGAGTACATCTGCCTGCGCCCCGGCACGACCGTGGTGAAGGTCCCGGACGGCGTCGACCCGGTGGCCGCGATGTCCTTCGCCTGCGCGGGCCCCACCATGGTCCACGCCCTCTACGAGCGGCGCCCGGTCCGCGTCGGCGAGACCGTCGTCGTCCAGGGCAGCGGCCCGGTCGGCCTGGCCGCCGCCGCCCTCGCCCAGCTCTCCGGCGCCGCGCGGGTGATCCTCGTCGGCGGCCCCGGCAAGCGGCTCGCCACCGCCGCCGAGGCGCGCGTCGGCGACCACCACGTCAACATCGTGGAGGCCGCCGATCCCTCCGCCGCCCTCGCCGAGGTCATGGAACTGACCGGTGGCCGGGGCGCGGACCTGGTCATCGAGGCCACCGGAGCACCGGCCGCGATCGACCAGGGCCTGCGCCTGGCCCGGCGCGGCGGCTCGTACCTGGTGGTCGGCCAGTACACCGACAGCGGGGACACCACGATCAACCCGCACCAGATCGTCCACCGCCAGCTGGACGTGGTCGGCTCCTGGGCGTTCACCGGCGCCCACCTCGTGCAGTACGTCGCGTTGCTGCCCGCGCTGGTACGGCGCTTCGACCTGGCGCGGCTGGTGACCAGCTACCCCCTGGAGGACCACGGCAGGGCGCTGGCGGACGTCGCCGCCGGAGCCGTGATGAAGGCCGTCCTCGTCAGCTGAGCCGGCCCCCGGGCCGGACCGCACCCACCCCACGCAGCCCACCCACGGCCGCGGCGCGGTGCCGCGGCCCGGAACGAGGGAAGTACGCATGGCGACCCCGCCGAGCACCCACCAGCCCTGGCAGGCGGCCCTGGCCGATCTGCCGGAGAAGACCGACCTGCCCGGCCTGCGCCGGCCCGACGAGACCGGCCCGCCCGGGACGGCCACCGTCGAGTGCCGGCTCGACCCCGGACTCGGCGGGGCCATGACCCGCCTCGCCGGGGAGGCGGACGGCGGCGCGACCCTCGCCACCGTCTTCACGGCCGGCGTCGCCGCGCTGCTCACCCTGCTGCGCGCCGGTGCCGATCTGCCGCTGGCCACGGCCGCAGCGGCCACGCCCACCGGCGTCCGGCTGCTGCGGGTGGCCGGGTCGGCGGCGACGGACTTCCGCACGCTGATGGCGGCCGTCCGCGCCGGCGAACGCGCCGCCGCCGCCCAGGACGGCGTCCCCTTCGCCGAGATCGTACGGACCGTCAACACCGCCCGCGGCACGCCCGGCCTGCCGCTCTTCCAGGTCGGCACGGCCGTGGACGCCGCGCCGCCCGCCCCCGTGCCGGGCCGCGACGCGGGCGAGCTGTGGTTCTGCCTGCACACCACGGACGGCGCCGCGGGGGCCCGGCCGCACGTCCGGCTCACCTACCCGGTCTCCGTGCTCGACCGCGCCGGCGCCCAGGCCCTGTGCGACCGGCTCGTACGCGTCCTCACCCGCGCCGTGCGCGCGCCCGGCGCCAGGCTCGACACCGTCGACTGCCTGCTGCCCGGCGAGGCCGCCGGCCTGATCGGCGAGGGGTACGCGGGCCCCGTGCCCGACGCCACCCTCGCCGGGTGGTTCGAGGAGCGGGCGGCGCGCTGCGCCGACGCCGTCGCCGTCGTCGACGGCCCCCGGCGCGTGACGTACGCGGAACTCAACGCGCGCGCCAACCGGCTGGCCCGGACGCTGACGGCGGCCGGGGCCGGCCCCGAGCGCGTCGTCGCGCTGGTCCTGCCCCGCTCGGAGCTGTCGGTGACCGCGTTCCTCGCGGTGCTCAAGACCGGTGCCACCTATCTGCCCGTCGACCCCGAACTCCCGCCCGAGCGCGTGGCGCTGATGCTGGAGGACGCCGCGCCGGTGGTGACGGTCACGGACGCCGGGCACGCCGGGCCGCTGCCCGCCGGGGCCGCCCCGCCGCTGCTGCTCGACACGGAGCTCTCCGCCTGCGCCGGGCAGAGCGCGGACAACCCGGCCGAGGCGGAGCTCACCGCGCCCGTCGGCGGCGCCACCCCCGCCTACCTGCTCTACACCTCCGGCTCTACGGGCCGCCCCAAGGGGGTCCTGATGACACAGGAGGCCGTGCGCAACCTCATGGCCTGGCACCTGGACGAGATCCCCAGCGAACCGGGCCGCGTCACCGTCCAGTTCACCTCCGTCAGCTTCGACATCTCCGTCCAGGAGATGCTCTCGGCGTTGCTGTCCGGCGCGACGCTCGCCATCGTCCCCGAGGACGTCCGGCGCAGCCCGCAGGACTTCGCGCCCTGGCTGGAGGAGCACGGCGTCACGGACCTGTTCGCGCCCAATGTCGTGATCGAGCTGGTCTGCCAGGCCGCGCTGGAACAGGGCCGCACCCTGCCCGCCCTCACCCATGTCGCACAGGCGGGCGAGGCGCTCGTCCTCAGCGAGGCCGTACGGGAGTTCTTCCGGCTGCGGCCCGGGCGGCGCCTGTACAACCACTACGGCCCCACCGAGACGCACGCCGTCACCTCGTACGTCCTGCCGGAGGACGTGGCCGCCTGGCCGGCGTCGGCGCCCGTCGGGACGGCCGTGTGGAACACCTCCGTGTACGTGATGGACGAGGCGCTGCGCCTGGTGCCGCCCGGTGTCGCGGGCGAGCTGTACGCCTCCGGGGTCTGCCTGGCGCGCGGCTACTTCGACCGCCCCGGCCTGACCGCCGACCGCTTCCTGCCCGACCCGTACGGCCCGCCCGGCGCGCGCATGTACCGCACCGGGGACCTGGTGCGCCGCCGGCCGGACGGTGCCGTCGAGTACCTCGGCCGCACCGACCACCAGATCAAGATCCGCGGCATGCGCGTCGAACTCGGCGAGATCGAGGCCGCCCTGCGCGCCGCGCCCGGGGTGCGCGACGCCGTCCTCGTCACGGCGGGGGAGGGCGGCGCCCGGCGCATCGACGCCTATCTCGTGCCCGCCCCCGGCGCCGACGCGCGGGCCCTGGGCGCCGCGACCCGCGCGGAGCTGCGCCGGACGCTGCCGCCCGCGATGGTCCCGGCCTCGTTCACCGTGGTGCCCGGGTTCCCGCTCAACTCCAACGGCAAGGTGGACCGGCGGGCGCTGCCCGAGCCGGTGTTCGGCGGTCCCGACGAGGCGGACCGGCCCCGCACCCCGGAACAGGAACGGCTCGCGAGGATCTTCACCGAGGTGCTCGGGCTGCCGGCCGTCGGCGTCCACGACAGCTTCTACGACGTCGGCGGGCACTCCCTGCTCGCCGCCGAACTCACCGTCCGCGTCCGCAAGGAGTTCCGGGTCGAGCTGTCGCTCGGCGACGTCCTCGGCAACCCCTCGGTCGCCGAGCTCGGCGCGCTCCTGACCCGCGTGGAGCCGGCCCGCCCGCCGGTCGTGCCGCGCACCGGCGACGCGCCCGCGCCCGCCTCCTTCGCGCAGCAGAGCCTGTGGGTCCTCGACCAGCTGGAAGGCGCGAGCCCCCGGTACAACGAGCCGCTCGCCCTGCGGCTGACCGGGCGGGTCGACGTACCGGCGCTGCGCGGCGCCCTGGCCGACGTACTCGACCGCCACCACGTCCTGCGCACGGTCCTGACCATGGAGGACGGCCAGATCGTCCAGCGTGTCCTCGACGGCCCGGCCGCCGTGCCCGCGCTCGGCGAGACCGCCGTCGCGGCGGACGGCCTCGACGCGGCGCTGCTCGCCGCGGCCCGTGTGCCGTTCGACCTGGCGCGCGACCTGCCGGTACGGGCGACGCTCTTCCACCTGGCGGACGTGCGGGAGGAGACGTACGTCCTGCTCGTCGTCATGCACCACATCGCCTGCGACGGCGTCTCCCTCCCCACCTTCCTGCGCGACCTCGCCGCCGCCCACGACGCGCGCGCCGCCGGTGGTGCCCCCGACTGGGCGCCGCTGCCCGTGCAGTACGCCGACTACGCCGTCTGGCAGCGCGATCTGTTCGCCTCCGACGGGACCGGGCCGGCGGCGGCGCTGCGCCGGCAGTACCGCTACTGGGAGGAGAAGCTCGCCGGGCTGCCGGCCGCGATCCCGCTGCCGCTGGACCGGCCGCGGCCCGCCGTGCGCTCGGGCGAAGGCGCGGCCGTGCCGTTCTCCGTCGGGCCCGCCCTGCACCGCGCCGTCCGCGCCCTCGCACAGAGCCGGCGCACCACCACGTTCACCGTGGTCCACGCCGCGCTGACGGCGCTGCTCGCCGAGCGGGGCGCGGGCGACGACATCGTGGTGGCGGCGGTCGTCTCCGACCGGGGCGACCCGGCCCTGGACGATCTGGTGGGCTTCTTCGTCAGGACGCTCGTCCTGCGCGTCGACGCGTCGGGAGAGCCGGACTTCGGGGAGCTGCTCGACCGGGTGCGGGAGACCGACGTGGCCGCCTTCGCCCACCAGGACCTGCCGTTCGAGCACGTCGTGGAGCTGGTCAACCCGGCCCGCTCGCTCGACTGCCACCCGCTGGCGCAGGTGATGCTGGCCTTCCAGGTCGAGGAGGCGGAGCCGCCCCGGATGACCGGGCTGACCGTCCGGCACGAGCCGGTGGAGCTGGGCGTGGCCAAGTTCGACCTGTGCTTCAAGGTCGTGGAGCGGTTCACCGCGGACGGCGAGCCGGCCGGGGTGGAGGGGCTCCTGGAGTACGCGACCGATGTCTTCGACGCGGAGACGGCCGCCGCCCTCGCGGCGGACCTGGCCGGCTTCCTGGAGGCGGGCGCGGCCGGCTCCGCCTGAGCCGCGGCGGCACACGAGAGAGGGCCACGGCTTCGACGCCGTGGCCCTCGGTGCGTGGGGGCGACTGTTCAGCCGGGCGGGTGGCCCTGGGTCCCGGCGGCTGTGGCGAGTACCTGGGCGGCGGTGGTCACGGGGATGAAGTGACCGCCGTTACGCGGTGGACGGAGGTCGGGTCGCCCGCGTCCGGGGCGGTCACGCCTGGTGGTGGCCGTCGGTGCGTGCGGGCGACTGTTCAGCCGGGTGGGACGCCCCGGTTCCCGGCGGCTGTGGCGAGCACTTCGTCGGCGGTGGTCACGGGGATGAAGTGGCCGCCTGCCACGCGGTGGACGGAGATCGGGTCGCCTGCGCCCGGGGCGGTCACGCCTGGTGGTGGCGTTCGGTGCGTGCGGGCGACTGTTCAGCCGGGTGGGTGGCCCTGGGTCCCGGCGGCTGTGGCGAGTACCTGGCCGGCGGCGGTTACGGGGATGAAGTGACCGCCGTTACGCGGTGGACGGAGGTCGGGTCGCCCGCGTCCGGGGCGGTCACGCCTGGTGGTGGCCTTCGGTGCGTGCGGGCGACTGTTCAGCCGGGTGGGTGGCCCTGGGTCCCGGCGGCTGTGGCGAGTACCTGGGCGGCGGCGGTTACGGGGATGAAGTGACCGCCCGTGACGCGGTGGACGGAGATCGGGTCGCCCGCGCCCGGGGCGGTCACGCCTGGTGGTGGCCTTCGGTGCGTGTGGGGCGATCGTTCAGCCGGTCGGGACGCCCAGCTGCCCGGCGACCGTGGCGAGCACCTCGTCGGCGGCGGTCACGGGGAAGAAGTGGCCGCCCTCCACGCGGCGGACGGAGAACGGGCCGGCCGCCCAGGGCCGCCACGCCTGGCAGTGGCCCTCGGGCGCCGTCTCGTCCTGGAGCCCGCCGAGCGCCACCATCGGCACGCTCACCCGCTCGGCCGGCGACACCTCCCGGCGGCAGGAGTGGAACAGCCGCATGTCCGCGCGGAGCGTCGGCAGGAAGGTCCGCAGGAAGGCGGGGTCGGCCAGCAGTTCGGCGGGGGTGCCCTGCCACGCGTTCAGGTGCGCGAGCAGCTCCTCGTCGGTGGGGTCCGGGCCCGGCTCCGCCACCAGGTGCGGTGGCAGCGCCCCGGCCACGAACAGCGCCCGCTGCAAGGTGGTGGAGGCGCCGAGACGGCGGGTGACCTCGCGGGCGACGAGGGCGCCGGTGCTGTGCCCGAAGACGCCGAAGGGCCGGTCCGCGTGGCCGAGGATCTTCTCGGCGATCCGGTCGGCCAGCGCGGCGACATCGGTGAACGGCGCCTCGCCGAACCGCTCCTCGCGGCCGGGGGTGAGGACGGCCTCGATCCGCAGCCCGGCCGGGGCGGCCGCCGACCACGGCCGGTAGGTGCCGGGGCCGGCGCCCGCGGCGGGGATCAGATAGAGCAGGACGTCACCGTCGCCCCGGGTGAGGCGCTTGAACCAGCGGTCCCCGGACTCCGCGCCGATCTTCGCCGCGATGGGCCGCTCCTGTGTCCGCAGCAGCATGACGAACCGGTCGTCCAGGGCCGGGGCGTCCCCCGCGAACTGGAGCCGGCCCGCCGAGTCCACCCAGAGCCGCACCTGACGGCGCCGGGCCTCGCCGATCAGCTGGTCGGCCAGGAATGACATGAGGGTCCTCCTTCTCGTTCGGTTGTCGTGGCCGGGCGGCGGCTCACTCGGCCTGCTCCGGCAGCGTGCGCATCCGGGCCACGGGGGCGAACAGCAGCGGCAGGCAGCTCAGTACGCCGCCGATGACGGCCAGCCAGAGCGCGGGCCGCAGGCCGATCAGGGTGCCCAGCGCGCCGGCGACGAGCGCGCCGGCCGTCCGCACCCCGTGGATGAGCCCGAGGTAGGCGCCCTGCACGCGGGAGCGGTAGCGGTCGGGGGTGAGTGCCTGCTGGATGGAGGAGCCCGCGATGTCGCAGAGCATCAGGCCCATGCCGGAGACGAACTCGGCGGCCACCACCAGGCCGAACGCCACCCACTTGTCCGGCGTCGCGAACGGGACGAGCGCCAGCGCGCCAGGGAAGAGGACGGAGCCGATCAGGAACGTCGGCCCGATACCGGCGCGCCGGCTGACCCAGCCGGTGACGAACGAGCCGAACAGGGCGCCGACGGCGCCGAGTCCGAGCGCGACACCGATCATCCCGGGGGTCAGCCCGAGTTCGCGCGCGATGAAGAGCAGGAAGAGCGTGAAGTAGACCGTGTAGCAGAGGTTGAGCAGCCCGCCGCCGACGAACTTGGCCCGCAGGGCCGGGGTCCGCGAGACGAAGCGCAGACCGTCCCGGATGTGCGAGGACGACCTCTCCTTCTCGGGCACCGGCTCCTCCAGGGACACGGACCGCAGCAGGAGCGCCGAGCCGAGGAACGACACCACGTCGGCGAGGAGCGCCACGGGCGCCGACAGCGCCTGTACCAGCATGCCGCCGAGGCCGGGGCCCGCCACCCAGGAGAAGGAGAAGCTGCCGCGGGTCAGCGACATGCCGTTGACGTAGTCGTCGCGGTCCACGAGCGCGGCGAACAGGCTGTTGCTGGCGACGTTGAAGAGCATGGCCAGGACGCCCGTCACGAAGGCCACCACCCACAAGTGGGCGAGGGTCAGCGCGTCGAGCGCGTACGCGACCGGCACGGTGAGCAGCACGGCGGCGCGGCCGATGTCGCTGAGGATCATCATGTGCCGCAGCCGGCCGTACCGGTCGACGAAGCCCCCGGCGTGCAGCGCGAAGAGCAGGTTGGGCAGCGAGGCCAGCGCGCCGAGGACGCCCATCTCCGCGGCCGAGGCGTCCAGCGCGAGCACGGCCGTGAGGGGCAGCGCCACGGTGGAGACCTGGTCGCCGAGGAAGGAGATGGTCTGCGCGGTCCAGAACCTGCGGAACGTGACCTGCTGCAGCAGTCGAGGTATGCGGTCCATCAGTTGAGTGGCCATCGATAACCATTTCGGTCGTGGAGAGGCGGCTACCGAAGTCGTCGGTCCGGCCGCGCCGGGTTCGGCGCACAATCTACCGGCACGGAACTCCCCTGGTACCCCTGCGTTCGACTGAACACTTGGCGCCATCGAACACCGGATATTCTCGGTCCGGAGGCAGATGGAACACCAACGACGAGGAATTCGAGGCGCCGTGCTGCAGGATATGCCCGCACTCACAGATCCGCTTCTCTATTCCGAGGGCGACCCGCACGAGGTATGGCGGAGGCTGCGGCAGGAAAGCCCGGTCTCCTGGCACGAGTACGGCGAGCACGGAGGCTACTGGGCCGTCACCACGCACGCGGCCGGTCTCGAAGTGCTCACCGAGTGGGAGCGGTTCACCTCCACCAAGGGAATCTTCCTGCGCCCCAACTTCAAGGACCCGTACCCCGGCGCCGGCAAGATGATGGCGCTGAGCGACCCGCCCCGCCACGACCAGCTGCGCAAGGCGATCATGGGCCTTTTCACCGTACGGGCCATAGCGAAAATGGAGGAGCGGACCCGGGACGTCGTCCGGTCCGCGCTGCGCGGCGTGGTGGAGGCCGGCACCTGTGATTTCGTCAAGGACATCGCCGCGCGCATACCCCTGGCCGTCTCGGCGGAGCTGCTCAGTATTTCCATGGACGATGTGGAGATGCTGGCCAAAGTCACCACCGAGGCGGCCGAGAATTCCACCGACATCGATGGGATCGAAGCGCAGCAGGCACATTTCGAAATCCTCCGCCACTACTCCGAGATCATCGACGAGAAGCGCCGGAATCCCGGCCGCGACCTGGTGTCCGCGCTGACCACGGCACAGGCCGAGGGGCTCGACATCACGGACGACGAGGTGATCCTCACCTGCGACAACGTCATCGTGGCGGCCAACGAGACCACCCGGCAGGCGGTGGGCGCCGGCATGCTGGCGCTCCTGGAGAGCCCCGAGCAGTGGCGGGCGCTGCGGGCCGGGGACCTCAAGCTGAAGACCGCCGCCGAGGAGTTCCTGCGCTGGACCGCACCGGTCACCCACATCCTGCGCACCGCCCAGCACGACACGGTGCTGGAGGGCGTGGAGATCCGCGAGGGCGACGCCGTCACCGTCTGGCTGCCGTCGCTCAACCGCGACGAGAAGGTCTTCGACCGGCCGGAGCGGTTCCTGCTCGACCGCACCACCAACCACCACGTCTCCTTCGGCGGCGGCGGCCACTTCTGCGTCGGCGCCAACCTGGCGCGGCTGACCATCCGGGTGATGCTCGAGGAACTGGCCCACCTGCCCGCGGAGATCGAGGTGTGCGGCGAGCCGAAGCGGATCGCCTCCTACATCCTCGGGGGCCTCACCTCACTCCCGCTCGCCTTCCGTCCGCACTGACCACCGACCGAACCATGGGGAGATTGGGCCGAACATGACCGCAGTGCGCGAACTGCTGGACCGGCTGACCGCGGACGGCATACAACTCTGGGTCCAGGACGGACGCTTGCGCTTCCGGCCCACCGGTGCCCTGACATCCGACCAGGTCGCCGAACTGCGTACCCACAAGGACGAGGTCGTCCGCCTGCTGACGCGGCCGGCCGACGCGCCCGGCGGCCTCTTCGACGCCCCGCGCCCGGAGAACCTGCCGCTGTCGTACGGGCAGGAGAGCCTCTGGTTCCTCGACCGGCTCGGCCTCCAGGCCAGCTACAACGTCGGCACCACGCTCCGGATGGAGGGCGAGCTGGACACGCCCGCCCTGGTGCGGGCACTCGACGAGATCATGCGCCGGCACGAGGTGCTGCGCACCCGCTTCCGCGAGCACGACGGCGTGGTCACCCAGATCGTGACGGACGACGCGCGGATGCCGCTGGAGCGGATCGACCTCACCGCCGAGCCGGCCGAGGAGCGCGAGGCCCGCGCCCAGGCCCACCTGGACCGGCACTTCTCCACCCACTTCGACCTCGCCGCGGACCGGCTCGTCACCGCGCAGCTGATCACGCTCGGCGCCACCTCGCACGTCCTCGCCGTCAACGCCCAGCACATCGTCGTGGACGGCGCGTCCATCGGCCGGATCTTCGGTGAACTCAAGGAGCTGTACGAGGCGTTCCGTGCCGGCCGGCCCTCCCCGCTGCCCGAACCGGCCGCCCACTTCGCCGACTACGCGGTGTGGCAGCGCGGCCCGGCCGTCGCCGAGGAGCACGCCCGGCAGCTGGAGTACTGGCGCGAGCGGCTCGCCGGCGCCCCCGAGGGGATCGACCTGCCGCTCGACCACCCCAGGGGCGAGCTGTCCGACTTCGCCGGCGCCAACGTGAGCTTCACCCTGCCGCCCGCCCTGTTCGACCGGCTGCGCGAGGTCGCCGCCCGCACCGGCGCCACCCCGTTCATGGTCGTGCTGGCCGCCTTCCACGTCCTGATGGGCCGCTGGTCCCGGCAGGACGACGTGTGCGTGGGCACCCCCGTCGACTGCCGCGCCCACCCCGAGACCGCCGAGATGATCGGCTACTTCGCCAACACCGTCGTCGTCCGCGCCGACCTCTCCGGCAACCCCTCCTTCACCCGGCTGCTCGACGGGCTGCGGCAGAGCGTCATCGGCGCCTACGACAACCGCCAGCTGCCCTTCGACCGGCTGGTCGCGGCGCTGCGGCCGGGCCGCAGCCAGGCGCGGCAGCCGCTCTTCGACGTGATGTTCTCCTACCAGGGGCAGCAGGACTTCAGCCTGGAGGGGCTCGACGTCACCTTCGTCGACCAGCCCAGCACCACCGCCAAGTTCGACCTCTCCCTCTTCGTCTCCGAGACCGACGACGGCCTGTACGGCAGTTTCGAGTACGCCACCTCGCTCTTCGAGGCCCCCACCGTCGAGGAGCTGTCCCGGCTCTTCGTCCGCCTCCTGGAAGGCATCGCCGCCGACCCCGGCGCCCGCATCCTGGACCTGCCGCTGCTCACCCCCGCCGAGCGGCCCGAACTGGTGACCGGCGGCGTCACCGGCCGGCTGCGCGAGGGCTCCCTCGCCGGCTGGTTCGAGGAGCGGGCCGCCGCCGCGTACACCGCCCCCGCCGTCGTGGACGGCGAACTCACCCGTACCTACGGGGAGCTGAACGCCCGGGCCAACCGGCTCGCCCGCGCACTGGTCCGGCACGGCATCGGCCCCGAGCGGGTCGGCGCGGTGCTCCTGCCCCGCTCCGGCCTGGCGGTCACCGCCTTCCTCGCGGTGCTCAAGAGCGGCGGCGTCTACCTGCCCGTCGACCCCGCCCTCCCGGCCGAACGCGTCTCGGTGCTGCTCACCGACGCCCGGCCCGGGGTCGTCGTCACCGACGTGGCCGGCGCCGCGCTCCTGGCCGGCCACGACGTGCCCGTCCTCCTCGTCGACGAGGAGCTGTCGGCGTACGCGGGGGAGAGCCCCGCCGACCTCGATGACAATGAGCGGACCGCGCCCGTCACCGACGCCACCCCCGCCTACCTGCTCTACACCTCGGGCTCGACCGGGCGCCCCAAGGGCGTCGTCATGACCACCGGTGCCATGCTGAACATGATGGAGTGGCACTTCACCGCCCTCCCCACCGGGCCCGGCCGGGTCACCGCCCAGTTCACCGCCCTCAGCTTCGACGTCTCCGTCCAGGAGATGCTCTTCACCCTCCTGTCCGGAGCGGCCCTCGCGATCGTCCCCGAGGAACTGCGGCGCAGCCCCGAGCAGTTCACCGCCTGGCTCGACGACCGGCGGGTCACCGACCTCTTCGCGCCGAACGTCGTGCTCGAGCTGACCGCCCGCGCCGCGCTCGCCGCCGGCCGCCCGCTGCCCGCCCTCACCCACGTCGTGCAGGTCGGCGAGGGCCTCGTCCTCAGCGACGCCCTGCGCCGGTTCACCGCCGCCGTCCCCGGCCGCCGGCTGCACAACCACTACGGTTCCACCGAGGTCCAGGTCGTCACCGCGCACGACATGGAGCCCGGCATCGACGGCTGGCCCGAGGTCGCGCCGCTCGGCCAGTCCGTGCGCAACACCGTCGCGTACGTGCTCGACGAGGGACTCGGCCTCGTCCCGCCGAACGTCCCCGGCGAGCTGTACGTCTCCGGCGCCTGCGTCGGCCGCGGCTACTTCGGCCGGCCCGCCCTGACCGCCGACCGCTTCCTGCCCGACCCCTACGGGCCGCCCGGCGCGCGCATGTACCGCACCGGGGACCTGGTCCGCCGCCGTCGCGACGGCAGGCTGGAGTACCTCGGCCGCACCGACCACCAGGTCAAGATCCGCGGCATGCGGGTCGAGCTGGGCGAGACCGAGGCGACGCTGCGGCTGCACGAGGGGATCGGCGACGCCGTCGTCCTCGCCCACGCCGACGTCCTCGGCTCCCAGCAGCTCACCGCCTACGTCGTCCCCGCTGCCGCCGGGACGGCCCCCGCGCCGGCGGACCTGCGCGGCTGGCTCCTCGACCGGCTGCCGTCGCACGCCGTGCCCTCGCGTTACGTCGTCCTCGACGCGCTGCCCGTCAACCGCCACGGCAAGACGGACCGCAACGCCCTGCCCGCCCCGGACGACGCCACCTTCGGCTCCGGCACCGAGTACCTCGCCCCCCGCACCGGCGGCGAACGGCTCGTCGCCGACATCTGGCAGGAGGTCCTGCGCGTCGAACAGGTCGGCGCCCACGACGACTTCTTCGCCCTCGGCGGTCACTCCCTGCTCGTCTCCCAGGTCCTCGCCCGGATCAGGAAGCGCACCGGCGCCGACCTCTCCGTACGCGACTTCTACGCCGGGGCGACCGTCGCCCGCCTCGCCGAACTGGTCGCCGAGGCCGACGCGGTCCCCGACAACGTCGTTCCCAGGCCGGCCGGCGCGCCCGCCGAGACGTCCTACGCCCAGCAGCGCATGGTCTTCCTCCACCTCCTCCAGCCCGACGGCGGCCTCTACAACGTGCAGATCCCGCTGGCCCTGCGCGGGCCGCTGGACCCGACGGTGCTCGGCGCCGCCCTCGACGAGATCGTCCGGCGCCACGAGGTGCTGCGCACCACCTTCGACCTCGCCGGCGAGAACATCGCGCCGGTCGTCTCCGACCAGGCCGTCTTCCCCCTCGAGTTCCGCGACGTCAGCGGCGCCGACGACCCCGACGCCGAGGTGCGGGCGCTGCTGCGGACCGAGGGCGAGACCGGCTTCGACATCCAGACCGGCCCGGTCGTCCGCGCCGTCGCCGTGCGGACCTCCCCCGAGGAGCACCTCCTCGTCCTCACCGCCCACCACATCGTCTTCGACGGCTACTCGGTCGCCGTCCTGGTCGAGGAGCTGGGCACGCTGTACGAGGCGTACCTGCGCGCAGAGTCCTCGCCGCTGCCCGAGCCGGTCCTGCAGTACGCCGACTACGCGGCATGGCAGCGCCGCCGCCTCCAGGGCGGCCCCCTGCGCGACCACCTCTTCTACTGGAAGCAGTACCTCGCCGGCACCCCGCACGCCATCGAGCTGCCCACCGACCGGCCCCGGCCCGCCGTGCCCGACTTCGGCGGCGACGCCGTCGACTTCCGCGTCGACGCCGGCCTGACCGCGCGGCTGCGCGCCCTCGCGGGCCGGAACAGGGCCACCCTGTTCATGACCACCATGGCCGCGTACAGCGCCCTGATGCACCGGCTCAGCGGCCAGGACGACGTGTGCGTCGGCTTCTTCTCCGGCAGCCGGCCCACCGTGGAGACCGAGTCCCTCATCGGGCTCTTCGTGAACACGATCCCCGTCCGCTCCCGCGTCGTGCCCGGCCAGAGCTTCGGCTCCCACCTGGAGCGGGTCCGCGAGTCCGTCCTCCTCGGCGACGCCCACCGCGAACTGCCCTTCGAGCTGCTCGTGGACGAGGTCCAGCCCGACCGGGACGTCTCCCGGCACCCCGTCTTCCAGGTCGCCTTCAGCTACTACGCGGCGGCCCCCCAGGAGTCCCGTACCACCGGCTCGGGCCTGCGGATCGCCCCGTCGTCGGCCTCGCCGGGCACCTGGGCGGCCAAGTTCGACCTGACGCTCTACCTGAGGGAGTCGGAGGACGGCGAGCTCCTCGGCGACCTGGAGTTCTCCACCGCCCTCTTCGACCGGCCCACCGTCGAACGGTTCGCCGCCTACTACCTGCGGCTCCTGGAGAGCATCGCCGAGGCCCCCGACACGGCGCTCGAAGCCCTGCCGATGCTCGGCGACGCCGAGCGGCGCCAGGTCCTGGACGACTGGAACGACACCGCCGCCGAGGTCTCCGCGGCCACCCTTCCCGAGCTGTTCCAGCGGCGTGCGGCGCTGGACCCGGCCGCTCCCGCCGTCCACTTCGAACAGACCACGCTCTCCTACGGCGAGCTGAACGCCGAGAGCAACCGCCTCGCCCGCCACCTGGTCGCCCTCGGCATCGGCCCCGGCGACTTCGCCGCCATCGCCCTGCCGCGCACCGAACGCGTCCTCGTCGCCGTCCTCGCCGTCCTGAAGGCGGGCGCCGCCTACGTGCCGATCGACCCCGGCTACCCCGCCGACCGGATCGCCCTCATGCTGGACGACGCCCGGCCGGTACTCGTCCTCACCTCCGAGCAGGCGGAGGACCGCGTCCCCGGCCACGGCCCCGCCCGCCTCGTCCTCGACGCGCCCGGCACCCGCGCCGCCGTCGCCGCCCATCCCGGCCACGACCTGACCGACGCGGAACGCACCGCCCCGCTGGGCGCGCTCCACCCCGCGTACGCCATCTACACCTCCGGCTCCACGGGCCGGCCCAAGGGCGTCCTCGTCGCCCACCGCAGCGTCGCCAACCTGGCGGCCTGGGCGGGCGACACCTTCACCCCCGCCCAGCTGGCACGGGTGCTGGCCGCGACCTCGCTCAACTTCGACGTCTCCGTGTTCGAGATGTTCGGTCCGCTGCTCAACGGCGGCTCCGTCGAGATCGTGCCGTCGCTGCTCAGCCTCGCCGACCCGCCCGCCGGCCCGTACACCGCCTCCCTGCTCAGCGGGGTACCGTCCGCGCTGGCCCAGATCCACGGCACCGGCGGCCTGCACGCCGAGGCCGGCACCGTCGTCATGGCCGGCGAACCGCTGTCCGCGAAGGCCGCCAACGACATCGGCGGCGCCGTCGGCGCAGGACTCGTCGGCAACCTCTACGGCCCCACCGAGTCCACCGTCTACGCCACCGCCTGGTTCACCCGCGACCGCGTCGAGGGCCTCCCCCCGATCGGCCGCCCGCTGCGCAACACCCGGACGTACGTCCTGGACGCGGCGCAGCAGCCGGTGCCGGTGGGCGTGGTGGGCGAGCTGTACCTGGCCGGCGAGGGCCTCGCCCACGGCTACCTGCACCGGCCCGGCCTCACCGCCGACCGGTTCGTGCCCGACCCGTACGGCGCGCCCGGCACCCGCATGTACCGCACCGGCGACCTGGTCCGCTGGACCGCGGACGGCGACCTCCTCTGCCTGGGCCGCGCCGACCACCAGGTGAAGGTGCGCGGTCACCGCATCGAACTCGGCGAGATCGAGGCCCATCTGGCCGACCACCCCGACGTGGACCAGGCCGTCGCCGGCGTGCAGCGGCTCCCCTCCGGCGACCGGCGGCTCGTCGCCCACGTCGTCTGCCACCGGGCGGTCACCGCCGACGCGCTGCGCGAGCACCTGGAGGCCAGACTGCCCGGCTACATGGTCCCCGGCGCGTTCGTCCGCCTCGACGCGCTCCCGCTGAACATCAACGGCAAGGTGGACCGCTCCGCCCTGCCGGAGCCCGAGGACGACGGCGGCGCGGACGGCGACCACGTGCCACCGGCCACCCCGCTGGAGAAGGAACTCGCCGAGATCTGGGCCGACGTCCTGTCCCGGCCGAGGGTCGGCCTGACCGACAACTTCTTCGCCCTCGGCGGCCACTCGCTCCTCGTCACCCAGATGAGCGTCCGCATCCGGCAGCGCCTGGGCGTGGAGATCGGCCTGCTCGACATCTACACCACCGAGAACCTGGGCGAACTCGCCCGCACCATCGCCCGCATGAACGGCATGACGCCGTGACCCACCCGTCCCGAAAGGGGAATGCAGTGTCCATCGAAGGGACTCCGGTCATGACGCCCGGCGAGGACCCGGTGGCGGTGCCCTTCCGGCTCCGTCCGCAGCTTCGGGAGCAGGCGTCGCAGACGGCCCGCCGGTACGGCGTGGGCGAACACGCCGTCCTTCTCGCGGCGCTGCTCGCCACCCGCTTCCGGCACACCCGCCGCGAACACGCCGAGGTCCGGCTGTCGCCCGACGCGCGGCGGGCCGTCCCGCTGACCGTCACCGGGGAGCTGACCTTCGCGGAGCTGCTCCGCGCGGCCGACAAGGGCCTCACCGACGGGCCCACGGCGGAGCCGGCCGACGACACGGCCTCCGGCGGGGCGGTCGAGCGGATGGTCCTCCAGTACGAGGAGGATGCCGCACCGGTCCCGGGCGGTGACCACCTGCACTGCGTGGTCCGGGCCGTCGAGCCCGAGGTCGAAGGCGCCCTGGTCTGCGGGCGACTGCCCTCCGGCTGCACCGCCGAGGAGTGGACCGCCCGCTTCCTGACCCTGCTCGCGGACGCCGTCCGGCGCCCCGGGGCCCGCGTCGACGAACTGGCGCTGCTGTCGCCGCAGCGGCAGGCCGCGCTGGCCGCCGAGGCCAACGCCTCCTTCGAGGAGTACCGCGACCTGCGCACCCTGCACGGCGCGTTCGAGGAGACGGTCCGCCGTCACCCGGAGGCCGTCGCGGTGGAGGCGGGCGGCCGGGCGACGACCTACGCCGAGCTCGACGGCCGCGCCAACCTGCTCGCCCACACGCTGGCCGCCGCCGGGATCGGCGCCGAGAGCCTCGTCGCCGTGCGGGTCGAGCGCTCCGCCGACCTGGTCGTGGCCCTGCTCGCCGTCCTCAAGCGCGGCGCCGCGTTCGTCCCGCTGGTGCCGTCGCTGCCCGCCGAGCGGGTGGCCGTCATCACCGGCGACGCGCGGGTGGCCGCCGTGATCGTGGACCCCTCCGGCACCGACCGGCTCGACGGGCTCGGCGTGCCGCTGATCCCGGTCCCCGCCGAGGGCTCCGCCCCGGCCGCGCCCGAGGCGGACGTGCCCCTGGACCAGGCGGCGTACGTCTACTACACCTCCGGCTCCACCGGCACCCCGAAGGGCGCCGTCCTCGACCACCGCTGCGCGGCGGGCCGTCTGGAGTGGCTGGGCCGCCGCTACGGCCTCCAGCCGGGCGACCGGGTCGTCCACAAGACGCCGCTCATCTTCGACGTGGCGATCTGGGAGATCTTCGGCCCGCTCGCCGCCGGCGCGACCGTCCTCATGGCCGACCCGGGCGCCGAGTCCGACGTGGTGCACCTGAGCCGGCTGCTGTCCACCGAGCGGACCGTCTTCGCGCACTTCGTCCCCTCGATGCTCAACGCCTACCTCAACCTCGCCCCCGAGGTGGACTGCCCCGACCTGCGCTGGGTGCAGCTCTCCGGCGAGGCGGCCGGCACGCGTCTCCTCGAACGGTTCGCCGAGCGGTTCGAGGCGGAGCTGCACAACCTCTACGGCCAGACCGAGACCTCCGAGGTGGCCGGCTGGGAGGGCCGTTCGTACGACGGCACCGGCGGGCTGCCCATCGGCCGCCGGCTCGGCATCTACCGCCTGTTCGTCCTGGACGAGGCGCTGCGTCCGATGCCGCCCGGCGTCCCCGGCGAGCTGTGCGTCTCCGGCACCGGCGGCCTGGCCCGCGGCTACCTCGGCCGGCCCGGGCTGACCGCCGAGCGGTTCGTCCCGCACCCCTACCCGGTGGCGGACGGCGAACGGCTCTACCGCACCGGCGACCTGGTGACCGTCGACGCCGACGGCCTCGTGCAGTACCTCGGCCGCGTCGACAACCAGGTCAAGATCCGTGGCTGCCGGGTCGAGACCGGCGAGGTCGAGGCGGTGCTCGCCGGCCACGACGCCGTCCGCGAGTGCGCCGTCACCGTCTTCCGGGACGAGTCGGACGACAACCAGCTCGCCGCGTACGTCGTCACCGGCGACGAAACCGTCGAGGAGCTGGCCGCCTACGCCGAGGAGCGGCTGCCCGGCTTCATGCTCCCCGCCGTCTACGTCCGTCTCGACGCGCTGCCGCACACCCCGTCCGGCAAGCTCGACCGGCTGCGGCTGCCCGCCCCCTCCCTCGACGACCGGCAGGCCCGCGCCGGGGACGACGCGCCGCACAGTCCCCTGGAGGAGCAGGTCGCCGAGTTGTGGCGGGAGGTGCTCGGCGTCGAACGGATCGGCCGCACCGACAACTTCTTCGCCGTCGGCGGCAATTCGCTGAAGTCGCTGCAACTCCTCAACCGCGTCAACGCGACCTTCGGCGTGCAGGTCTCCGTGCGGGACTTCTTCGCCCTGCCGACGGTCGAGGGCATCGCCGGAGGCGTCGAACGGGCCCTGACCGAACTGGTCGCCGGGCTCTCCGACGAAGAGGCCGCTATGCTGCTCGGCACGCTCTGAGCGGCTCGGCCCGCGAACGAGGAGCGGCGGACAGGACGGCCGGGAGGGCTTGGTCTTGAGTGCACACGGGCCCGGGGTCCGCATCGAGGGCGCCACGGAGAACAACCTCCGCGACATCGACGTGACCCTGTCCGAGGGCGTCACCGCGGTCGTCGGCGCCTCCGGGTCCGGCAAGTCCTCCCTCGTCTTCGACACGCTCCACCGGGAGGCCAGACACCGCTTCCTGGCCACCCTCGCGGGTGCCCCGGCCGCCGCCGCGGCCCGGGCGGCCCGCGTCCGCGCCGTCCACGGGCTGCGGCCGGCCGTCGCCGTCGGCCAGAACGTCCTCAACCGCAACCCCCGCTCCACCGTCGCCACCGCCGCCGGCGTCCACCCCTTCCTGCGGGTGCTGTTCGCCCGGTTCGCCGTGCTGCGCTGCCCGTGCTGCGCGGAGGTCACCGAGACGGTGACGGCCGAGGAACAGCTCTCCTTACTCCGGGCCACCGCCGCGTCGGGACCCGTCGAGGTGGTCGCCCCGCTCACGCGCGGCGCCCTCGGCACCCACACCCGCCTGCTGGCCGGGCTGCGCGAGCGGTACGGGCCCGGGGAGGTCACCGTCGACGGCCGGCCCTGGTCCGGCGACCCGCTCGACCCCGGCCGGCCCCACGACATCGCCGTCCGGGTCGGCTCCCTCAGCGCCGCCGACGACGCCCGGGCCGCCCGGCGGCTCCTGGACGAGGTCGCCGCGCTCGGCTGCGTCCAGGTCTCCTTCCGTACGGCGGCCGGGACGCGGACGCTGTCCCGGGCCCGGCTCTGCGCCTCCTGCGGGGCGCCGCTGCCCTCGGTCCGGCCGCAGGACTTCCGGGCCGGCGGCCCGGACACCGAGGCGTACGAACTGGCCGGCCTGACCCTGCCCGCACTGCTCCGGCTCGATGTCGACCGGGCCCGGCAGGCGCTGGCCGGCGCAGCCCTCCCCGCCCACGCGGGCACCGCCCTGCGGCACGTCCTGCGCCGCCTCGACGCACTCGTCTCCCTCGGCCTCGGCTACCTCGCGCTCGACCGCTCCTCGCCCACCCTCTCGCGCGGCGAGGCCCAGCGCCTGCGCATCGCCGTCCTCCTCGCCAACGACGTCGAGGACCTCCTCCACATCCTGGACGAACCCACCATCGGCCTCGGCGCCGCCCAGGTCGCCCGCCTGATGGACGAACTGGGCAAACTCCCCGGCCCGGTCGTCCTGGTGGAACACGACCGCACCGCCGTCGCCTCCTGCGACCACGTCGTGGAGATCGGCCCCGCGGCCGGCTCCGGCGGCGGCCGCGTCGTCTTCGAGGGCACACCGGCCGACCTCTGGCGCGCGGACACGGTCTCGGGCCGCTGGTTCTCGGGCCGCGAGCGCCTGACGGCACCCCAGGCGGCCGGGACCGGCACCCGGTGGCTCACCGTCCGCGACGCCCGCCACCACAATCTCGCCGGGTTCGACTGCGCCTTCCCGGTCGGCTCCCTGACCGTCGTCACCGGGCCCTCCGGTGCCGGGAAGACCACCCTCGTACGGGACGTGCTCGTCGCCTCCCTTGAGGCGGGGGAGCCACGCGGGTGCGCCGCCCTGGAAGGGGAGGCGATCGTCCCGCTCACCGTCGACCAGTCGCCCATCGGGGTCAACCCCCGCTCCAACCCGGCCACGTACACCGGGCTCGCGGACCGCGTGCGGGCCGTGCTCGCCGACGTGACCGGGCTGGCCGCCGGCACGTTCTCGTTCAACCGCTCCGAGGGCGCCTGCCCCGCCTGTGCCGGTATGGGATCCGTCGAGGTCAAACTGCGCTTCCTGCCCTCCGAATGGGTGCTGTGCGAGGCGTGCGCGGGACGCCGCTTCAGCGCCGAGGCGCTCGCCGTGCGCGCCGCGCTGCCCGACGGGAACACCTACTCCGTGGACGAGATCCACGACCTCAGCGTGCGCGACGCCCTGCCGCTCTTCGGCCACGACGCCCGCGCCCGCCGCATCATCCAGGCCCTGCTCGACGTGGGCCTCGGCTACCTGCGGCTCGGGCAGCCCTCGCCCACCCTCTCCGGCGGCGAGGCCCAGCGCGTCAAGCTGGCCAAGCAGATCGCCGCCACCCGCCCCGCGCAGCTGGTCTACCTGGACGAGCCGACCACGGGACTCCACCCGGCCGACGTGCCCCGGCTCGCCGCCCTGCTGCGCCGTCTCACCGACCGCGGCTGCACCGTCGTCGTCGTGGAGCACAACCGCGACATCGCGGCGATGGCCGACTGGTCGGTCCGGATCGGCCCGGGCAGCGGCCCGGACGGCGGTCGGCTGCTGCACGCGGGACCGCCCGAGCCGCCCGGCGCCCCGCCGGTCCGCCCGCCGGCCACCCCGGCCCGCCGCCCGCGCCCCGCCCGCAGCGCCGTGGAGATCCGCGGCGCCCGCGCCAACAACCTCCGTGACGTCTCGGTGGACATCCCCAAGGGCGCGATGACCGCCGTCGTCGGCGTCTCCGGTTCCGGCAAGTCGTCCCTCGTCCGCGACGTCCTCGAAGCGGAGGCCACGCGCAGGCTGCTGGAGTCGCTCTCCCTCTACGAGCGCCAGTCGGTGCGTGAGGGCCCGGAGGCCGGGGCCGCCTCCCTCACCGGGCTCGGCCCCACCCTCGCCGTCGGCGCCGACGGCCGGGCGCCGGGCCTGCGCAGCACCGTCGGCTCCACCACCGACCTCAGCCCGCACCTCGGCGTGCTCCTCGCCTACGCGGGCGTCCGCCGCTGTCCCGACTGCGGCGGTGAGCAACGGCGTTCGGGGCACCGGCCGGCCAGCCCCTGGACCTGCGCGGACTGCGGGCACCCCGGCCCGCCGGCCGAACCGACGGACTTCTCGCCCCTGCGCTACGAGGCGGCCTGCCTGCGCTGCCACGGCATGGGAACGATCGCCGTGCCCCGCGTCGAGCGCCTGATCCACCGGCCCGAACGGGCGCTGTGCGACGGCGCGATGTACTCCCCGGGCTTCTATCCCCGCTCGTACCTCTCCAAGCCCGCCAACGGCGGCTACTGGATGCTCCTCGCCCTCGGCGAGCGGTACGGCTTCGACCCCGATCGCACACCGTGGCGGGAGATGAGCCGGCAGGCCCAGGAGGCGTTCCTGTTCGGCGAGGAGGAGGTCACCCTCTCGTCCGAGGCCCGGGTCACCCCCTCCGCCACGGTCGTCTGGCGCGGCGTCTTCCGCATCATGGACGGCTGGGACGTCGGCGGCCTCTACACCGAGCGGGTGCCCTGCTCCTCCTGCGCGGGCGGCCGGCTGCGCCCGGAGTTCCTCGACCGGCGGGTGGCCGGGATGAACCGCTACGACCTGCACCACCAGCCGGTCGACGCCGTACGCGACGCGCTCGCCGGGCTGCGGCTCCCGGACGGCGCGCCGGGCTGGGCGGTCCGCTCGCACGCCGTCGTCCTGCGCCGCCTCGGCTTCCTCGGCCGCGTCGGCATCGGCCACCTCCACCTGGACCGGATGGCCAACACGCTCTCCGCCGGAGAACTCCAGCGGGTCCGGCTGACCGCGCTCCTCGGCGCCGAGCTCACCGGCATGACCGTCCTGCTGGACGAGCCCTCGCGCGGTCTGCACCCGCGTGAGGTCGACGAGCTCGGCGCGGTCCTGGAGGAGCTGCGCGACCACGGCAACACGGTGATCCTGGTCGACCACGACACGCGCCTGGTCGCCCGGGCCGACCACCGGATCGTGATGGGACCCGGGGCCGGCCGGCACGGCGGCACCGTCGTCGCGGCCGGCAGCGCGGACCGGGTGCGCGAGGACCCCCGGGCGCGCCCCCTCCTGGAGCGCCCGCTGCCCGCACGCGCCGCCGGGCCGCGTCGCGAGCCCACCGGCTGGATGACCGTCCGCAAACCCGCCGAGAACAACCTCGACGGCCAGGACGTCCGCATCCCGCTCGGCGTCCTCACCGGTGTCTGCGGGGTCTCCGGCTCCGGCAAGTCGACGCTGGCCCTCGGCATCGTGGCCCGCGCGCTCGCCCCCAGGAAGCTGACCACCTCGGCCGCCGCCACACCCGTCGCGCCCGGTGCGCACGAGGGCATCGACGGTGCCCCGAAGCAGGTCCGGCACACCGACCAGAGCAGCGTCGGGATCACCTCGCCCGGCGCCTTCCTGAAGGTGCTCGGCCCGCTGCGGGAGGCGTACGCCGACTCCGCCCCGGCCCGGGAACGCGGCCTGGCCCCGGCCGACCTCCAGCCCCGCTGCGACGGCTGCAAGGGGAAGGGCACCGTGGCCGAGGACATGGGCTTCATGCCGACCGTCCACCGGCCCTGCGACGCCTGCGGCGCGACCGGTTACCGTGCCGAGGCGCGCGAACTCTCCGTGCGCGGCCACAGCCTGCCCGAACTGGAGCGGCTGAGCATCGAGGAGGTGCTCGGGCTGTGGCCGGACGCGGAGGCGGTCGCCGCCCCGCTGCGCGGCGCCGTGGAGCTGGGCCTCGGCTATCTGACTCTCGGCCAGGGCCCCGGCACCCTCTCCGGCGGCGAGCGCCAGCGGCTCAAGCTGGTGCGCGAGATCACCGGCGCGACCGGCCGCCCCGCCCTGCACATCCTGGACGAGCCCACCACCGGACTCCACGACGCCGATGTGGAACTCCTGGTGGAGGCCCTCGACGGACTGGTGGCCCGCGGCCACGGCGTCCTCGTCGTCGACCACGACCCCCGGCTCCTCGCCTGCTGCGACCGGCTGCTCGAACTGGGCCCCGGCGGCGGGCCGGACGGCGGCGTGGTCGTCGCCGAGGGCACCCCCGAGGAAGTGGCCGCCGGGGACACGCCCACCGCCCCGTACCTGCGTGAGGTGCTGTCATGACCAAAGGCGCGTGGCCGCTGCTGTGCGACGCCTCCCCGGCGCTGCGCTGCCGCGTCCTGACCGAGCTGCTCGACGTGGCGGACGACGACCCCGAGCTGGCCGACCTGCTGCCGCGCCGCGCGGAGGACCCGCAGGCACGCGCCTTGCTGGCGGAGGAGCCCGACGGACTCCAGCCGCTGGCCCACCTCCTCGGCCGCCTCGGCCGGCTCGGCTTCGACCGGGGCCACCCCCGGGTGGCGGAGCTGGTCGAGCGGGTCTTCGCCCGGCAGCGCGCCGACGGCTCCTTCCCGCTGGCGGAGTTCCGCACCGACGACCGCTACACGATGATCCCGCTCCAGGTGTCCGTACCGCTGCGGGGCCTCGGCGCCGTCGGCGCCGCGACCGACCCCCGGGCCGAACGCGCCTACGAGTGGCTGCTCGCCCAGCGCGCCGAGGACGGCTCGTGGCCCACGGGCCTCGTCGCCGGCCAGCCCGGCAGCGTCCCCGGCTACCGGAAGCTGCCCGGCTCGCCCGGCTGCCGCGCCAACACCGAGGCCGCCCTGGCCGCCCTCGTCCACCACCCCGGGCGCGCCCGCTCCGAACCGGCCCGCCGCGCCGCCGACCTGCTGCTGCGCCGCGAGACCCGCGACGAATGGGCGCTGGGCACCGAGATCGCCCGGCTCCACGGCCGGGAGCGCGCCACGGGCTTCATCTCCCTGCACTCCCGCTTCGACCTCGCCTTCGTCCTGGACCTGGTCTCCCGTACGGGCGTCTGCGCACGAGACCCCCGGGTCGCCGGCCTGACGGCCTTCCTGGAGGGGCTGCGCGGCCCCGCCGGACTCTGGGAGCACCCGGCCCACCCGGAACTGAGCCGCTGGCTCACCCTCGACCTCCTCGCCGGCCTGCGCCGGCTCGAGGACGGCGAGTGGACCGGTGAGGGGCCGCGGCTGCGCTTCCGCGTCGACGACGTCCCCGTGAAACACCACTGATTCCGCCGCCGACGCCGTAGCGCCCCCTGTCCGCGCTGTTCGACTGAAAAGCTTGGCCAGTCGAATTAGACCGGGGATCGGATAGCTTCTTTCTCGTCTTCCAGAAGTGCTTCCGTTTCCTGTGTGGGGTGTGGACAGGTGAGTCAGCTCAGTGCCGGACAAGCGCAGCTTCTCGAAATGCTCCGCAATCGGAAAGTGGAAAAGGCCGAGGTCTCGATTCCGAAGGTGGAGCAGGGGGCCAGAGTTCCGCTGCTTCCTGCACAGGCTCGTATCTGGTACTTCACCAGGCGTTTTCCGCAGAGCACGGAATACAACCTCTTCGACGCCGTCACCCTCGCGAAGGCTCCCGACCGGGAACGGCTGACCGCAGCCGTCCGGACACTGACCGAGCGTCACGACGCGCTGCGGCTGCGGATCGTGGAGGTGGACGGCGAGCCCGTACAGGAGGACTGCGGCGTCCCCGCGCCGCCGGTGCTCTGGCACGACCTGCGCGACCTCGGCCAGGAGGCCGCCGAGGCCCGGGCCGCCGCGATCGTCCAGGAGGCGGCGGCGCGTCCGCTGCACACCGACGAGGCGCCGATGTTCCGCGTCCTCGCGCTGCTCCTGCCCGACGGCCGGGCCGTGCTCGCCCTCGGCTTCCACCACGTGATCATCGACCACTGGTCGGTCGGCCAGGTCATGGGCGAGCTGACCCGCCTGCTGGCCGGCCACGAGCTGCCGCCCGCCCACGGCGTCGGCTACCTCGACTACGCCGCCGCCCAGGCCCGGAACCTCGACCCGGCCCGCGAGGTACGCGAACTGGCGTACTGGAAGGAGCGGCTCGGCGGCGAGCTGCCCGTGCTCGACCTGCCCAAGGACCGGCCCCGGCCGGCCACCGAGACGCGCGGCGGCGAGCTGGTCGGCTTCCACGTCGAGGCGCCGCTCGCCGACCGGGTGCGCCGCTTCGCCGCCGCCGAGAACACCTCGATGTTCGTCGTCCTGCTCGCGGCCTACCAGACCTTCCTCTCCCGGCTCACCGGCCAGAGCGACATCGTCGTCGGCTCACCGCTCGCCGGGCGCGACGACGAGACCGCCGAGAAGATCGTCGGCTGCTTCGTCAAGCCGGTCGCGCTCCGCGGCGACCTGTCGGCGGCGCCGGCCTTCCGCACGCTGGTCCAGCAGACGCAGCGGACCGTGCTGGAGGCCCAGGACCACCAGATGGTGCCGTTCGAGCGGGTCGTCGCCGAGCTGGGCGTCGTGCGCACCCCCGGCGTCAACCCCGTCTTCCAGACCATCTTCGGCTTCCAGGACGGCGTCATGGTCGACGCCGACGCCGGCGGCGGCTCCCTCGTGTCGCTCGACACCAAGTCGGCCCGCACCGACCTGTCGTTGTCCGTCACCGACGAGGGCGGACGCCTGCGTGGCCTGCTGGAGTACTCCTGCGACCTGTTCCACCGCTCGACGGTCGAGCGGTTCGGGCAGATGTACCTCGACCTGCTCGACGCCCTCCTCGACGCACCCGGCACCTCCGTCGCCGACGCCCCGCTGCTCACCGAGGACGGCCGCCGCCACATCCTGCACGGCCTCAACCCGTACGCGAAGCCGGACATCGCGTACCGGACGCTGGCCGAGCCCTTCGAGGAGCAGGTCCTGCGCACCCCCGACGCCGTCGCCCTCATCGGCGAGGAGGGCGAGGTCACCTACGCGGAGCTGAACGCGCGCGCCAACCGCCTCGCCCACCACCTGCGGGACCGGGGCGTACGGCCCGGCGGCAAGGTCGCCGTCTGCATGGACCGCGGCTTCGCCATGGTGATCGCGCTGTACGCCGTCGCCAAGACCGGCGCCGCCTACGTGCCGATGGATCCCGAACTGCCCGACGGCCGCATGGGGTTCATGCTCGCCGACACGGAACCCCAGCTGGTCCTCGCCGACGAACCCGGCGCCGGGCAGCTCCCGGAGGGGCCCTGGCCCGTGCTGCGCCTCACCGGCGAGGAGCGCCCCTGGGAGGAGTGCCCGAGCGGCAACCTCACGGTGTCGACCCGGCCCGACGCGCCGGCCTTCCTGCTCTACACCTCGGGCTCGACCGGCCGCCCCAAGGCCGTGGCCTACCCCGTCGACGGCGCCCTCGCCAACATCTTCTGGCTCCAGCGCCACTACCCCTTCGGCCCCGGCGACGCCAACATCCTCAAGACCTCGTACGGCTTCGACGTCTCCACGTGGGAGCTGTACTGGCCGCTGTACTACGGCGCCCGCCTCGTCGTCGCCCGCCCCGGCGGCCACCGCGACCCCGAGCACCTGCTCGACCTGACCGAGCGGTACCAGGTCACCACCCTCTTCTTCGTCCCCACGATGATGGAGGTCTTCCTGGCGGCCGCCCCGCCCGGCAGCTGCCGCTCCCTGCGCCGGGTCGTCATCGGCGGCGAGGAGGTCAAGCCCCGGCTGCGCGACGCCTTCCACGCCCACTTCGACGCCGACCTCGTCAACTGCTGCGGCCCCACGGAGGCCGGCACCGTCGTGGAGGGCGTCATCCCCCGCGAGCCCGGCGTCCCGGTCCTGCCGCTCGGCCGGCCCTGCGACAACTTCCGCGTCTACATCCTCGGCCCCGACCTGGAGGTCCTCCCGGTCGGCGTACCCGGCGAGATGTACATCGGCGGCGAGACCGGCCTCGCGCACGGCTACCACAACCGCCCCGCCATGACCGCCGAGCGCTTCCTGCCCGACCCCTTCGGCCCGGTCGGCCGGCGGATGTACCGCACCGGCGACCTGTGCCGCTACCGCGCGGACGGGGTGATCGAGCACCTGGGCCGCATCGACCGCCAGGTCAAGGTCAGGGGCCTGCGCATCGAGCTCTCCGAGATCGAGTCGGTCCTGCGCGACCACCCCGACGTCCACGCCTGCGTCGCCCTCGCCCCCGGCGTCTTCGACGGCCGCATCGCCGCCTTCGTCGTGCCCGAGCCGGGCCACGAGCCCGTCCCGCGCGAACTGGAGCGGCACGCCCGCCACCACCTGCCGACGCACATGGTGCCCGCGGCCGTCGTCACCGTCGACCGCATCCCGTACAACGTCAACGGAAAGATCGACGACAAGGCCCTGCTCGAACGGCTCGGCGGCGAGGCCGCCGGCGGTTCCACGGAGCTGGTCGCGCCCGAGGGCGAGACGGAGACCCGGCTCGCGGCCGTCTTCCGCGAGGTGCTCGGCATCGAGACGCTCAGCGTCACCGACGGCTTCTTCTCCCTCGGCGGCCACTCCCTGCTGGTCTTCAAGCTCATCGCCGCCTGCGGCCGGGAGCTGGGCGTCCGCCCGACCGTCGGCGACGTCTTCGCCGCGCCCTCCGTCCGCGAACTCGCCGTCCGCCTCGGCACCGCCCGCGAGGAGCGTCCCGGCGACGACGTGCTCGTCCCGCTCGTCCGCCCCCAGGGCCGGCCCGTCGTCCTCCTCGTGCACGGCGCCGGCGGCTCCGTCCTGCCCTTCCACGCGGTCGCCCGGGGCCTCGCCGGCCGGTACGACGTGTACGGCCTCCAGGCCGCCGAGGACCCGCGCGGTGCCACGACCATCGAGGAGATGGCGGACCGGTACGTCGCCGCCGCCGACGCCGTACGCGGCACCCGCCCGGTCTTCCTCGCCGGCTGGTCCGTCGGCGGCTGCGTCGCCCTGGAGATGGCCCGGCGGTGGCAGGAGCGCGACGTGGAGCTCGCCGGCGTCGCCCTGCTCGACTCCTGGCTGCCGCCCGCCGCGATCGCCGACCCGTCCGCCGCCGAGCAGGCACGCGCCGCCTTCACGGCCATGGACCTGCTGAAGGGCGAGGGCGACGTGACGGCCCGGCTGGCCGGGCTCTCCGAGGAGGCCGCGCACATCCCCGCCCTCCTGGAGCGGCACCGCGCCGCCTTCCTCGCCTACGCGCCCGAGCCGTACAAGGGCGAGGTGCGCCTGCTGCGGGCGGCCGACCCCTACCCCGATCCCCGGATCGCCTTCCCCGCGATCCTGCGCGGAGAGGACCACGGATGGCGGGAACGGATCTCGGGAATCTCCTTCCGCGAGATCCCCGGGAACCACTTCACCCTCGTCTCCGAGAAGAATTCGGCGGACCTCGCCGATGTCATCCACGAAATCGTCGACGAGACGCTCTCGTTCAGCGAAATCTAGGAATCTGGAGTAGTCGTGACTGATATCGAAATCAGCGCAGACGCGCGCGGCGCACTCGACGAGCGAGTCGATCTGGAGATCGCCGAGGCCGGACTGGGCCGCGCCGACAACCGCTTCTTCAGCTTCGCCCGGGGATTCGAAACGGAGGATTTCCGCGGCCCGCTCGCCGTCGCCCACCAGTGGCGGGCGATGACCAAGGCGTTCATGTTCACCACCCTGGCCGGCCTCGGCGTGACGGCCCGCGCCCTGACCGCCCAGCAGTCCCCGTCCCGGGACGTCCTGGCCGCCTTCCAGACCATCTTCCGCGTCATCGGCGACGACCTGGACAACCTCGCCCCGGTCTTCGGCGCGGTCGCCCCCAAGGGGCCCGCCGGAGCCCACTACGTGTGGTGGGAGGACTCCATCATCACGCCGCTGTCGGAGCACGTCGACGACGCCGGCCGCAAGTCCGCCGCGGAACTGCCCGAGGGCGTCGTGCGCCTCATCGAGAACATGGAGCGCTTCGCGGACTCCCCGCTCGGCGCCGCCGTCCAGCTGCGGGTCGTCGAGACGATCGCGCTGGACATCGCCGTCGCCTTCCGCCGCGTCTACGGCAAGCTGGAGGTGAACGGCGAGCGCCTCTTCCCCGAGACCGAGGACCTCGCCTGGATCGACTCGCACATCAAGGCCGAGACGATGCACGCCGCCCAGGTCAGCGACGACGAGACCGGCATGACCTTCCTCGTCACCACCAAGGCCGAGGCCCGCACCTTCGCCGAGATGACCGCCGAGTACTCCGCGAGCTGGGCCGGCGCGCTGAACGCCTTCGCCGACTCCCTCGGCCTGCCCTCCACCGTCGCCGCGACCCGGGCGGCCTGACATGCGCTCACACCGCATCGCCGCGCTCACCCTCGACGACGAGCGGCTCGCCGCCGACCTCGCCGTCTCCGAGGGCTTCGCCTACAACGACTCCTACGCCGACTTCGTCAGCACCGGCCTGCTGCGCAGCACCATGCTGTGGAACCGGAGCGGCAGCCTGGAGGAGGCCTCCCTCGGCGACTACGAGGGCTCGGCGCGGCCCACCCCCCACGGCGAGGCGCTGACCTACGTCAGCGAACTCATCGGCCGGCTCTTCCGCACCGAGTACCTCAAGTACGCGCGCTTCATGCGGCTCGCCGGCGGCAGCCTCTACGTGCCGCACCGCGACTTCCTGGAGCTCAAGGCCGACATGGTGCGGGTCCACCTCCCGCTCCAGACCGACGACAACGTCTACGCCTCCGAGGAGAACACCGTCTTCCGGATGCGCCGGGGCGAGCTGTGGTGCCTGGACGCCACCCGGACCCACTCCGTCGGCTCCTTCTCCGAGCGCGACCGCGTCCACATCGTCTGCGACTTCACCGCCGACAGCCTCCGGCAGGTCCTCGCCCTCGACGTGCCGGACGAGCCGGACATCCCGGCGGGCAACATCGCCGAGCGCCCGCCCCTCGACGACGCGGGCCGCAAGGCGCTGCTCGGCCTCGCCGACGTCGTCGACGAGCACAACTACCAGGAGATCCAGACCCTCCTGATCAAGCAGCACTTCACCACCGGCATCTCCGGCGACGACGTCTTCGCGCTGCTGAAGGAGATCGCGGCCGGCAGCGGCCGGGACGACCTGCTCAACCGCGTCACCGCCCACGAGGAGTACTGCATGGTCAGCCGGTAGCCCGACGCGTCGCACACGACGGGCCCTGGGACCGTACGACGGAAGGAGACCGCACTCCATGCGGTGGAACGGAATCTATCTCAACGCCTGCGGTGCGGTTCTGGGCCGCGGAGAGGAGACCTCGGTCGCGGTGGCCGAGGGACGGTACGACGCGGCGGAGGCGGAGGCCGACGGCTTCCTCTCCATCAGCGTGGCCGACGACGGCCCCGCCGTCGAACTCGCGGTCGAGGCCGCCGACCTCACCATGGGACGCGCCACCGTGGAGCCCGGCGACGTCGACCTCGTCGTCCACTCCAGCTGCCATCACCAGGGCCTCGACCACTTCGCCCCCGCCTCCTACGTCCAGGGCCGCACCGTCGGCGGCCGGGCCGCCGCCGTGGAGGTCAAGCAGTACTCCAACGGCGGCCTGGCCGCCCTGGAGATCGCCGCGGCCTATCTGACCGCCCGGCCGAAGAAGTCGGCCGCCCTGCTCACCACCAGCGACGTGTTCGCCCTGCCCGCCTTCGACCGCTACCGCTCCGACAAGGGCGTGGTCTTCGGTGACGGCGGCACCGCACTGGTGCTCTCCCGGCAGGGCGGCGTGGCCCGGCTGCTGTCCACCGCCGTCATCAGCGACGGCACCTACGGGGCCGTCTACCTCGGCAACAAGCCCTTCGAGGACGCCCCGGCCGACGGCGACGGACCGGTCGACCTCCGCGCCCGCCGCGACGAGTACCTGCTGGAGAACGGCGAACTCCTCCTGAAGATCGTCCAGTCGCTCACCGAACGCCAGCAGGAGAGTGTCTCCGTGGCGCTCGCCGACGCCGGGCTCACCGCCGGCGACATCGACCGCTGGGTCCTCACCAACGTCGGCCGCACCCTGGACGACGTCGACTTCCGGTCCATGTTCGGCATCGAGGACGCCAAGACCACCTGGGAGTGGGGCCGCAGGGTCGGGCACATCGGCGCCGCCGACCAGATCGCGGGACTCACCCACCTGCTGGAGACCGGCCAGGTCGTCCCCGGCGACCGGGTGGCGCTCTGCGGCATCGGCATGGGCTTCACGTACGCCTGCGCCGTCGTCGAGATCCTGGAACAGCCCCGGTGGGAGGCCGCCGCGTCATGACCGGATCGCCGCCCGCCCCGGCGTCCCTGCCCGGGGACGACCTCCTCAACCGGATCCGCGCCCTGCGCGACTCGCCCGCGGCCACCGACACGGGACTCGGGCGCGAGCTCGGCGCCGTCGCGGACCCCCTGCTGCTGCACGAGGCGGGCCGGCTGCTCAAGGGCGTCGCGGCGGCCCGGCTGACCCGCGCGCCGGCCACCCGCGCCACCACCCTGCGGGTCGCCGTCGCCGCCACCTTCACCGCCGACGACGTCGTCCCCCTGCTGCGGGCGGCGCTGCTGGCCGGCGGCGTCGACGCCGAGCTCCACCTGTGCCCCTACGACCAGCTCGGCGTCCAGCTCACCGACCCGGCCTCCGCCCTCGCCGAGTTCGCGCCCGAGGTGACGCTGTGCCTCATGGACGCCGGGGCCCTGCTGCCGCGCGACTGGGACCCGTCCGCCCTGGACGGCGTCCGCACCGCCGTACGGGACCGCGTCGACGCCCACACGGCCGCCGCCGCCGGCTTCGCCGCCCGCACCGGCTCCGCCGTCCTCCTGCACACCGTGCCACTGCCCCGCCCGGACCGGCGCAGCGTCATCAGCTTCCGGGGCGGGGCGGCCCTCGGCCGGATCTGGCGCGAGGCGAACATCGCGCTCCTCGCCGCCGGCGAGACCCGCGACGGGGTCTACACCGTCGACCTGGAGGCGCTGTTCGCCGACGAGCCCGGCCCGGTCCGCGACGAACGGCAGTACCGGTTCGGCCGGATGGCGTGGACGCCGGCCGCGCAACTGGCCTACGCCCGTGAGGCCGCCGCCTTCTGCCGGGCCGTCTCGGGCCTCGGCCGCAAGGTCCTCGTCCTCGACCTCGACAACACGCTGTGGGGCGGCGTCCTCGGCGACGACGGCCCCGCCGGCATCGAACTCGGCACGGTCTACCCCGGCGACTGCTACACCGACCTCCAGCGCCGCGCCCTGGCGCTGCGGCGCCAGGGCGTGCTCCTCGCCGTGTGCAGCAAGAACGAACGCGCCCTCGTGGAGGAGACCCTGGCCGGCCACCCGGACATGGTGCTGCGCCCGGACGACTTCGTCGCCGTCGTCGCCGACTGGCAGCGCAAGGACCTGCACGTCGCCGCCCTCGCCGAGGAACTCGCCCTGGGACTCGACGCGTTCGTCTTCGCCGACGACAGCCCCTTCGAGTGCGGCATGGTCGCCGGCTCCCTGCCCCAGGTGGACGTCGTGGCCCTGGACGGCGACCCCGCCTGCCACTCGACCAGGCTCCTCGAACCCGCCCGCTTCGCCCAGCTCGGCGTCACCGCCACCGACGCCGAACGCACCGCCCTGTACCGCGGCCGGCGCGAACGCCACCGGCTGAGCACCACGCACGAGACGGCGGAGGAGTATCTGCGGGCCCTCGGCATCCACGTCACCGTCGGTCCCGCCGACGCGTACACCCTGCCCCGGCTCGTCCAGCTCGAACAGCGCACCAACCAGTTCAACATGACCGGCCGCGCCCACGGTGAGGCCCTCACCCGGCGGCTCGCCGGCGATCCGGGGCACCTCGTGCTCGCCGTCGAGGTCACCGACCGCTTCGGCGGCGAGGGCGTGGTCGGCGGTGTCTGGCTGGACCGGGGCCCGGACCGGTGGACCGTGCGCAACCTGGTCCTCAGCTGCCGGGTCCTCGGCCGGGGCGTCGAGCGGGCCGTCCTGCAGTACGTCGCCGACACCGCCCGTGCCGCCGGGGCCGCCGTCCTGGAGGCCCGGTTCCGTCCGACCGCCCGCAACGCGCCCGCCGCGACCCTCTACCCCTCCGCCGGCCTCACCCGCGCCGAAGGACCCGCCGGCGACGACGAGACCGTCCGCCACGAGGCCCGTCTCGACCGGCTCCCCACCCTGACCCCCGACTGGATCACCCTGGTCGCCAAGGAGGCCCCGGCCCATGTCTGACACGATGACCACCCTGCGACCCCTCGTCGCCCGCGTCTCCCACCACCCCGCCGAGTCCCTCGCCCCCGACACCCGCTTCACCGCCCTCGGCAGCTGGGGCAGCCTGGCGGCGATGCGCCTGCTGGCGGCCGTCGAGCAGACGTACGGCGTGCAGCTGGACCTGCGCGCGTACATGAAGCTGGAGACGGTCGGCGAGCTGGCGTCGGAGATCTCCACCCGCCTCTCCGGAGGGGCCGAGACCCATGCGGGGTGAGCCTGCGGGCGGGGCCGGCCCCCGCGCGGGCGGCCCGCCGTGATCCTCGGTGTCGACCACGTCGGCCTCGCCACCGCCGAGCCCGCCCGGGCCGGGGAGCAGCTCGCCGCGCTCGGGATGGTCCGCACGGACCACGGGCGGGCCGATGCCTACGGAGTCGCCTGCGAGTTCTGGAACCTGCCCGGGGACCGGGCGGGTACCGCCGTCGAGCTGGTGTCGCCCACGCGCGCCGGGTCGGCGGTCGACGGCCGGCTCGCCGGGCAGGGGCCCGGCCTGTACCACCTCGCCCTCGCCGTCGACGACCTCGCCGGCGAGACCGCCCGCCTGCGCCGGAGCGGCTTCCTCGCCCTGGACGCCGAGCCGTGCCGGGGCGCCCGCCCCGGTATGAGCGTCGCGTTCCTGTACCTGCCCGAGCCCGCCGAACTCCTGGTGGAGCTGGTCCACTACGCGCCGCCCGCCCCGTCCCGCTGAAGCGGGGCGCGCACGTCCCGTTCCCGTACATCGGCCACCACCACATGGCCTTCACACCCTGGGGAGAACATGTCCTCCGACACGACCGCCGCCGCCCCCGCGAAGACCCGCGTCCAGCGCCGTCGTCATTACCTGATGTGCCGCCCCTCCCACTTCGAGGTGGTGTACGCCATCAACCCGTGGATGGACCCGGCCAAGCCGGTCGACACCGGTCTCGCCGTCCTGCAGTGGGAGCGGCTGCGCGAGCTGTACCTGGAGCTCGGCCACACCGTCGACCTGATCGACCCGCTGCCCGGTCTGCCCGACATGGTGTACGCGGCGAACGGCGCCACCGTCGTGGACGGCCGGGTGCTCGGCGCCAGCTTCCGCAACGCCGAGCGCCGCGCCGAGGGCCCCGCGTACCTGGAGTGGTTCCGGGCCAACGGCTTCACCGAGCTGCACGACCCGGCGTACGTCAACGAGGGCGAGGGCGACTTCCTCGTCACCGGCCGCTTCGTCCTGGCGGGCCACGGCTTCCGCAGCGACGCGCGCAGCCACCAGGAGGCGCAGTCCTTCTTCGGCCGTCCGGTCATCAGCCTCGAACTCGTCGACCCGCGCTACTACCACCTCGACACGGCGCTGGCCGTGCTCGACGGCGACGAGATCATGTACCACCCGGAGGCGTTCGCCCCGGGCAGCCGCGAGGTGCTGCGTTCGCTCTTCCCGGACGCCGTGGAGGTGTCGGCGGCGGACGCGGAGGTCTTCGGCCTGAACGCGGTCTCCGACGGCCTCAACGTCGTCCTCCCGGAGGCGGCCCGGATCCTCGCCGGCCGGCTGCGCGAACGCGGCTTCAACCCCATCGGCATGGACCTGTCCGAACTCCTCAAGGGCGGCGGCAGCGTCAAGTGCTGCACCCTCGAGATCCGCCACTGAGCACCCGTACCAGCCGTACCGACTCAGGAAGGTATTCCCCATGGACGTGATGACGGCGGTTATGACCCGGCGCAGCGAGCAGACCCTGCACGGCCCGGCCCCGAGCGACGGGGAGTTCGCCTATCTGCTCCGCGGCGCGAGCACCGCGCCGGACCACGGGCGGCTGCGGCCGTGGCGGTGGGTGCTGCTGCGGGAGGAGGACCGCGACGCCCTGGGGCGCTGCCTCGCGGACGAGGCGGGCGGGGACGAGGTGACGGTGGAGCGGATGCGGGCCAAGCTGCGCCGGGCGCCGCTGGTCGCCGCGCTGGTCTTCTCGCCGCGCGAGGGCCGGATACCGGAGTGGGAGCAGCTGGCCGCCGCCACGTGCATGACGCACGCGCTGATGCTGCTGCTGCACTCGCGCGGTTACGGGAGCATCTGGCGTACCGGCGCGCTGGCGCGCAGCGCGACGGCGGCCGGACTGCTCTGCCTGGAGCCGGGGGAGCGGCTGCTGGGCTCCCTGGACATCGGGACGCCCGACCCCACGGCGACGCGCCACCGCCGTCCGATGGAGGACGTCTCGGGCCTGATCACGTCCTTCGCCGACCTGCGGTCCCGCAGCGCGGCGGACCGGGTGCCGGCCGGGCACGGGGCGGCCTAGGCCGATGGGGGCGCCCGCGCCGCTGGTCCCGCGTCCCGTCGGGGAGGGGTTCTCGGACGGGGGGCTCGATCCGCCGGAGCCGGGCGGCCCGCCGCACCTGTGGCTGGTCCGCGCCGACGCCTACGCCGTGGGGCCGGACGCCGCCCGTCTGCTCGCCGGGGAGCAGACGGCGCGGCGGTCGCGGTTCACGCACGCGACGGACCGGCACCGCTACACCGTGGCCCATGTGGTGCTGCGCCGGCTGCTCGGCGCGTACCTGGGGCGGGATCCGGCCGAGGTGGCGCTCGTGCGCCTGCCGTGCGCGCGCTGCGGGCGGCCCGGTGGCCGGCCGGCGCTGCGCGGGACGGACCTGCACTTCTCGCTCTCACACAGCGGTGAGCTGGCGCTGTACGCGTTCGCCCGCGCGCCGGTCGGGGTGGACGTGGAGGCGGCGCCGCCTCCCGGCACGGCCGGCGAACTGGCGGCGATGCTGCACCCCCGGGAGCGGGCGGAGCTGGCCGCGCTGCCGCCGGCCGAGCGCACGGAGGCGTTCCTGCGGTGCTGGACGCGGAAGGAGGCGTGCCTGAAGGGGTCGGGGGCGGGCCTGACGCACGGCATCGAGGAGCCGTGGGTGGGGGGCGGCCGGGTGCCGGGAGCGGTGGCCGGATGGCGTCTCGCGGATGTGCGGATCCGCGCGGGATATCGCGCCGCGGTCGCCGTTTCCGTACGCTGATGTCCCGTGATGGGCCGCGATTTTTGGCGAGATTGGGAGGAACGTTTCTCCGGCCAAGCGATAAAATGCGCTTTCAGTTATGGTCTCACACCTGACCAGTTTCGGGCGTCGGTCGCGCTTCGGCCCTGGAAGCTGTGAAAGGCATCTGACCATCCCAGGGGGAGGAGTGGCTGTTGCTGGAAGTGCTCGGTTTGGAGCCAGATGTCGAGGCAGTGTACCGATTGCTACTGGAACGGCCCGATATGGGGGTGCTGGACATCTCCGCGCACCTGGGCCTGCCGGAGAAATCCGTCCGCCACGCGCTGGACGACCTCGCCGACCTGCACCTTCTCCGCCCGGGGGAGAGTGACGAGCAGCACCTGACGGTGAGTCCCGAGGTCGGACTGAGCGTCCTGCTCGACCGCATCGAGCTGGAACTGGGCGCGAAACAGCGCAAGTTGGAGACGGCCCGTTCCTCGGTGGCCGCACTGATCACACGGTACGGCCGGCAGCGGCACGCGCCGGAGATCATTCGGCAGCTCTTCGGCCTGGAAGCGGTGCGTCTCCGCCTCGAACAGCTCGCCGCGACCGCCCGTACGGAATGCCTCTCTTTCTTCCCCGGCGGGGCCCAGCGTCCCGACGTCATGGAATCGAGCAAACCGCTCGACCAAATGGCCCTGGAACGCGGCGTTTCCCTTCGCACCCTCTACCAGGACAGTTTCCGCAACGACCCTGGCACGCGCGAGTACGTCCACTGGCTCTCCACCCTGGGCGGCGAGACCCGCACCGTCCCCAGCCTGCCCATGCTGATGGTCCTCGTCGACCGTGAGGTCGCCCTCGTCCCGCTCGACCCCGAGAACGTCCGCAAGGGCGCCCTGGAGATCCGCAGCCGAGGCGTCGTCGAGGCCCTCCACGTCCTGTTCACCCGCTTCTGGGACGCCGGCATCCCCTGGTACGAACAGGACGGCCCCGACTCCACCGGCCTCTCCCGCCGTGAACGCGAACTGATGTACCTGTTGGCGAGCGGCCACACCGACGAGGCCATCAGCAAGAAACTCGGCGTCTCCCTCCGGACGGTCCGCCGCACCGTCTCCAACCTCATGGCCCGCCTGGAAGCCCGCAGCCGCTTCGAGGCCGGGGTCCTGGCGGCCCGCGCGGGCTGGCTCTCCTAGGGCCCCCGTTCGGATCATGCCGGGCTCGCGGGGTCCGGCCTGATCCGGACGGAAGACCCCAGGGGCACGACGTGCGCGAGGGCCGCCGCCACGAGGGCGGCGGCCCGGGCAGGCCCCGTCAGGTGCGGGTCCAGCGCTGGTTGCTGCCGTTCGAGCAGGAGTAGAGCTGGATCAGGGTGCCGTTGGCGGTGCCGCCCCCGACCGCGTCGAGGCAGAGTCCGGACTGGACGCCCACGATGGATCCGTCGGAGTTGAGGCGCCACTTCTGGTTGTCGCCGCCCCAGCAGCTGTAGATCTGCACCCGGGTGCCGTTGCCCGTGCCGCCGGCGTCCAGGCACTTGTTGCCGTAGACCTTCAGCTCACCGGCGTCGCTGAGCGTCCACTGCTGGTTGGTGGCGCCGTTGCAGTCGTAGAGCTGGACCTGCGTGCCGTCGGTGGTGGAGGCGTTGGGCACGTCCACGCAGCGACCCGAGCCGACGCCCTTGATCTGGGTTCCGCCTCCGGTGGGAGGTGGCGTGGTGGTGCCGCCGTTGAGTGCGTTGAGGACGGCGGTGTAGGCGGCCTTCTTGCTGCCGTCGCCGTTGAACAGCAGCGGCGTGTCACCCGACCGCCACGAGTCGGTGTCGCGCACGCCCCAGACGGTGATGCCCAGGCAGCGCGAGACGGCCAGGCAGTCGTTGGTCACGGCGGCGTAGGTCGAGGACGACGCGCCCTGGATGTCGAGCTCGGTGATGGCCACGTCGACGCCGAGGGCGGCGAAGTTCTGCAGCGTGGTGCGGAAGTTGCTGTTGTACGGGCTGCCGCTGTTGAAGTGCGACTGGAAGCCGACGCAGTCGATCGGCACGCCGCGCTGCTTGAAGTCGCGGACCATGTTGTACACGCCCTGGGTCTTCGCCCAGGTCCAGTTCTCGATGTTGTAGTCGTTGTAGCAGAGCTTGGCCGACGGGTCGGCGGCGCGCGCGGTGCGGAAGGCGACCTCGATCCAGTCGTTGCCGGTGCGCTGCAGGTTGGAGTCCCGCCGGCCGCCCGAACCGTCGTCCGAGAAGGCCTCGTTCACGACGTCCCACTGGGCGATCTTGCCCTTGTAGTGGCCCATCACGCCGTTGATGTGGTCGATCATCGCCTGGCGCAGCGCGCTGCCGCTGAGGCTCTGCATCCAGCCGGGCTGCTGGGAGTGCCAGGCCAGGGTGTGACCGCGTACCTGCTTGCCGTTCTGCACCGCCCAGTTGTAGACGCGGTCGGCGGCGCTGAAGTTGAACTGGCCCCGCTGCGGCTCGGTGGCGTCGATCTTCATCTCGTTCTCGGCCGTCACCATGTTGAACTCACGGCCCGCGATCGTCGTGTACGCCGAGTCGCCCAGCCTGCCCGAGGCGATGGCGGTGCCGAAGTAGCGGCCGCTCTGCGCCGCCGCGGCGCCGAGCGTGCTCTCGGCGGCGTGTGCGGTCGGTGGCGTGACCAGTGCGGTGACCACACCGAGGACGCCGGCGACCAGCGCCAGCAGCAGGCCGCGGATCTTCCGGCGGCGGACTAAGGGTTGGTGAAGGGCATACGAGCCCATGGGTGTGCCTCCGAGGTAGGAATCACGGATGGACTGCGACACAGATGCGCAGGTGCGAACCTCACCGGAACGAACGCGGTGGCGCGGGTGCTGTGGTGCGCGGATCAGGCCGGTGTCCCAGACAGGGATGATTGAGGCGGTGGCCAGGGATCGTCAATACTCCGCACAAGAAAAATTTACGATCGGCGTACGAAACTTTCGAATCGGAAGAGCTGGGCAGTGGGCCGGTGACTTCCCTGTTTTGCGCCACACTTGCACCTCATGGAGCCGATTAATGCGAACGGTTTCGCCGGTGAGGGCGATTCGTGCGAGAGGTGTTGACGCCGTTCGCCGGTTCTCTATCATTCGGGTTGCTCAAAGCTTCGACACTCGTTCGGTATAGCGAACAGACTGATTTGCTCGATCGCGCGTGGGGGGAAGTCCGGGCACATGCATGTCATGCGCCTGTCATACCGACACTCCGGCTACCCAAGGGTGAGGAAGTACTCCATGCACAGAGGACGTTTCAGCCGCAGGCACCCGTCCGCGGTGCTCGCCGCCGTGACCGCGGCCCTGGCCGCTTTGGCGGCGCTGCTCGTCGCCGCCCCGGCCCAGGCGGCTTCCAGCGGCGCCCTGCGGGGTGTTGGTTCCGGCCGGTGCCTCGACGTGCCGGGCGCCAGCCAGACCGACGGCACGTACCCGCAGTTGTACGACTGCTGGGGCGGGACCAACCAGCAGTGGACGCTGACGGACGGCAACCAGCTCACCGTGTACGGCAACAAGTGCCTCGACGTTCCGGGCCACGCCACCGCGGCCGGTACCCGGGTGCAGATCTGGACCTGTTCCGGCGGCGCCAACCAGCAGTGGCGGGTGAACTCCGACGGCACGGTCGTCGGCGTCGAGTCCGGGCTGTGCCTGGAGGCCGCGGGCGCCGGTACGGCCAACGGCACGGCGGTGCAGATCTGGACGTGCAACGGCGGCAGCAACCAGAAGTGGACCGGCCTGTCCGGGACCACCCCGCCGGACGGCACGTGCGCGCTTCCCTCGACGTACCGGTGGACGTCGACGGGCGCGCTGGCGCAGCCGGCGAACGGGTGGACCTCGGTGAAGGACTTCACCACCGTCACCTACAACGGCAAGCACCTGGTCTACGCGTCGAACGTCTCGGGATCGTCGTACGGCTCGATGATGTTCCAGCCCTTCACGAACTGGCCGGACATGGCGTCGGCGGGCCAGACCGGCATGAGCCAGGCCGCGGTGGCGCCCACGCTGTTCTACTTCGCGCCCAAGAACATCTGGGTGCTGGCGTACCAGTGGGGTGCCTGGCCCTTCATCTACCGCACCTCCAGCGACCCCACCAACCCCAACGGCTGGTCCGCTCCGCAACCGCTGTTCACCGGGAGCATCTCCGGCTCCGACACCGGCCCGATCGACCAGACCCTGATCGCCGACGGCCAGAACATGTACCTGTTCTTCGCCGGTGACAACGGCAAGATCTACCGGGCGAGCATGCCGATCGGGAACTTCCCGGGCAACTTCGGCTCGTCGTACACGACGGTCATGAGCGACACGAAGGCCAACCTCTTCGAGGCGCCGCAGGTCTACAAGGTGCAGGGCAAGGACCAGTACCTGATGATCGTCGAGGCGATGGGCGCCAACGGACGCTACTTCCGCTCCTTCACCGCCTCCAGCCTCAGCGGCTCGTGGACACCGCAGGCCGCCAGCGAGAGCAACCCCTTCGCGGGCAAGGCCAACAGCGGGGCCGGCTGGACCAACGACATCAGCCACGGTGACCTGGTCCGCAACAACCCCGACCAGACGATGACCGTCGACCCCTGCAACCTGCAGTTCCTCTACCAGGGCAAGTCCCCCACCGCGAGCGGCCCGTACGACCAGCTGCCGTGGCGACCGGGCGTGCTGACCCTGCAGCACTGAACCGGCCCGCGCACCCCGCCGGCGGCCGGCCCCACCGTGACGGGGCCGGCCGCCGCCTTCACCAGCGGCTGCCGGACCCCGCGCCGCACCCGGCGGGGCCGGACCCGACCGGCGTACGGCCGCTCACTCCGCCTGGTCGGGCAGTGTGCGCATGCCCGGCACCGGGGCGAACACCAGCGGCAGGCAGCTGAGCACGCCGCCGATGACGGCCAGCCACAGCGCGGTGCGCAGACCCAGCCACGTGCCCAGACCACCGGCGGCCAGCGCGCCGACGGTCCGCACCCCGTTGATGAGCCCCAGATAGGCCCCCTGCACCCGGGACCGCATGCGGTCCGGTGTCAGGGCCTGCTGGATCGAGGAGCCGGCGATGTCGCAGAGCATCAGGCCCATGCCGGAGACGAACTCGGCCATGACCACCAGGCCGAAGGCCACCCACTTGTCCTGCGTCGCGAACGGCACCAGGGCCAGCGCTCCGGGGAAGAGCACCGAACCGAGCAGGAACGTCGGCCCGATGCCGAGGCGCCGGGTGAACCAGCCGGTGACGAAGGAACCCAGCAGCGCGCCGACGGCACCGAGGCCGAGGGCCACACCGATCATTCCGGACGTCAGCTTGAGTTCGCGCGCGATGAACAGCAGGAAGAGCGTGAAGTAGACCGTGTAGAAGAGGTTGAGCAGGCCACCGCCGACGAACCGGGCCCGCAGGACCGGGTTCCGGGAGACGAACCGCAGCCCGTCCCGGATGTGCGAGGACGACTTCTGCTTCTCGGGTGCCGGCTCCTGCGGGGATATCGACCGCAGCAGGGACGCGGATCCGAGGAAGGACAGCACGTCGGCGAGGAGCGCCCCGGGCGCCGACACGATCTGCACGAGCACACCGCCGACGCTCGGGCCCACCACCCAGGAGAAGGAGAAGCTGCCGCGGGACAGCGAGGTGCCCTGCACGTAGTCCTCGCGGTCCACGAGGGCGGCGAACAGGCTGTTGCTGGAGACGTTGAACAGCATGGCGAGCGTGCCCGTCACGAAGGCCACCACCCACAGGTGGGTGAGCGTCAGCGCGTCCAGCGCGTAGGCGACGGGCACGGTGAGCAGCACCGCCGCCCGTCCCAGGTCGCAGAGGATCATCGTGCGTCTGAGCCGGCCGTGGCGGTCCACGAAGCCGCCCACGTGCAGCGCGAACAGCAGGTTCGGCAGGGAGACCAGAGCCCCGAGCAAACCCATGCCCGCGGCGGAGGCGTTCAGCGCGAGCACCGCGGTGAGCGGGAGCGCGATCGTGGACACCTGGTCCCCGAGGAAGGAAATGGTCTGCGCTGTCCAGAACCTGCGGAACGCGACCTGATGCAACAATCGGGGCAGGCGGTCCATCAGCTGATTGGTCATTCATAACCATTTCGGTCGCGGAGAGGCGGCTGCCGAAGGCGTCGGCCTGGCCGCGACATTGTTCCCGCACGGTCCGGCGCAGGCAAACGCGGTCGCGTGCCCGGGTGTTCGACTGAACAGATCGCGCCATCCGGCGCCGAACACCGTGCCGTCGCCGTCCGGTACGGACGAAGGGCTCCACGTCACGGCCGGTGGTCTGTCATGAGCGTGACCAGCCGCGCCTTAGGATGGCTCGTCCTCCAACTCACGGTGAACCAAAGGAAACACATGGGCAGACAGACAGGGCGCCTCGCGGCACTCGCCGTCCCCCTCGCGCTCGGTGCGGCACTGCTCGCCCCGGCCACCGCTCAAGCGGAGACCGTCGTCTCCGGGAACTACACCGCGGTGTTCAACTACCCCACGCCCACGACGTACGACTCCTCGATCAACACGTCGGTCGGCAGCCTCATCGACCTCGCGGCGCCCAACTCGACGCTGTACATGGGCATGTACTGGTTCAACAGCTCGGACCTCCAGGCCAAGCTCGCCGCCGCGCAGAGCCGCGGCGTCACGCTGCGCATCATCTCCGAGTCGGCGAACCGCGCCAGCAGCAACCTGGACGGTCTGACCCTGACGGGCAACTCCAGCCTCACCTGGTGCTCCCGCGGCTGCCTGGGCAACGGCTCGGGCGACACGAACGCCATCGACCACGACAAGTACATCGTGTTCGACGCGCTCACCGACGGACGCAGGAACGTCGTCTGGCAGAGCTCGCAGAACCTCGCGGGCGGCCAGGACGGCGAGATCAACAACGCGGTCGTCGTGTCCGACAACGCGACCCTCGCCTCCCGGTACCGCGCGCACTTCAACGACCAGATCAAGCACGCAGGCGACAGCTCGCACACCACGTACGACTACACCACCGGCGACCCGAACTCGCCCGTCGAGGCGTTCTTCTTCCCCCGCGACACCGCCTCGGACGCCGGCCACTACGGCAACGCCGACATCCTCGCCTCGTTCATCGACAAGGTCGACTGCTCGATCGACGGAAAGATCAGGATCTCGGCGGCCGAACTCGACCAGCGGACCACCCGCCCGGCCGTCTACGACGCCCTGAAGGCGAAGCGGTCCCAGGGGTGCAGCGTCGACGCGAACGTCCGCGACCTCAGCAACGGCGGTGGCAACGACGGCGTCAACGACCTGACCGCTCTCGACATCGCGGCCTACGGCAACCGTCCCGGCGGGTGCCGCTACAAGCCCTCGGCGACCGCCTCCTGCAACCACGGCACCACCCACTCCAAGTACCTGCTGACGGAGTGGACGAAGGCCGACGGCACCAAGGTCCAGCACGTGTACACGGGCTCCCACAACTGGACCGCGGGCTCGCTGAAGACGAACGACGAGACGCTGCTGCGCATCGACGACCCGGCGGTCTACCAGGCCTACGTCGCCAACTTCAACAAGGTGCGGTCCGGTGCCGTCGACATCGACGCCTCGAAGTACGGCTCGACGTCCCAGCACTACTCGCGGGTCAACGTGCAGACCGACGGCGACCAGCACTACAGCGCCATCGCCTCCGGCGGCACCTCGTCCGTCTACACCGCCGTGGTGTACGAGCAGGGCGACCGGCACGACTCCTCGGACACCGAGCTGGGCACCGACGTGTACATCCGCATGTACAAGGACGGCGTCGCGCTGTGGAACGAGAAGCTGCTGAGCAACAGCGGCACCTCCGGCAGCACGACCTGGTCGCACCAGAAGCCCGACGTCGGCGTGGACGACCAGGGCAACGCGATCGTCGCGTGGGCCAAGGACGACGACGGCAACAAGTACGCCGACATCGCCGTGGTCAGGGTGGCCCCCGACGGAACGGTGACCCCCCTGCCGCGCCCGCACGCCTCCGGCAGCGGGGACCAGCTGCGGCCGACGGTCGCGGTGGCCGGCGACGGCTCCTACACGGTCGCCTGGGAGAGCACGGCCGACGGCTCCACGCTCAACCAGGTCTACGCGAGCAGCTGGTCCGGCACCGGTGCGCTGCGCTACCAGGACGTCCAGGTCAGCACGATCAACTCGGGCGCGGCCGGGTCCAACCGCCGCCCCGACGCGGCGATCGACGACGCCGGGAACACCGTGATCGTCTGGGAGGAGGACGCGGACGGCAACGGCGGCCTCAACATCGGGCTCGCCAAGCTGAACACCTCGGGCGGCTTCGCCGTGGCCCGCAAGGCGGCCAACTCCCTCACCGACGGCCAGCAGACCGTTCCCGCGGTGGCGTCGGCGGGCGACGGCCGGTTCGTCGTGGCGTGGACGGACGAGTACACCACCGGCGCCGGCACGCCGGTGCGCCCCCAGCGGATCTACGACCGCGTCTTCTCCGCGACCGGCAGTGCCGCGGCGGCCGAGCAGCGGACCACCGAGGACGGCACCGGCAGCGGCCCGTACGTCGACGGCCAGCGGCCGATCTCCGACCAGGACGTCGCCGACGTGGCGGTCGCCGACGACGGCAGCTTCGTGGTCGCGTGGAAGGAGGCCTTCGACGTGAACATCGGCGGGACCGTGTTCCCGGGCAAGGACGACGTGTGGGCCCGCGGCTTCAACGCGGACGGCACGACGACCGGCAGGCTCCCCGCCTACCGGATGAACGTGGTGACCGGCGGCGGCCAGGGCGGCCCGGCCGTGACCCTCGCCGCGACCGGCCGGCTCGCGCTGACGTACTCCGACGACTACGACGGCAACGGCTTCAACGAGATGCGGCTGCGGGACGCCTTCGCCAACTCCTGAGTCCGACGGGAGCGGGGCAGTGCCCCCGCTCCCGTCGCCCTCCGGCGAACGGGATCCGGTGCCCCCCGCCGCGCTGTTGGCTAGGGTGACTGGTGGCTCCCGCGCGGAGCCGGGTCGGACACGACGGGGGGCTCGTCGGTGGGCAGTTGGCAGCAGCAGGAGCCGGAGGCCGGTGTGCGCGGTCCCGCTCACCCCGGCCCGGGCCGGGCGCCCGAGGTGCTGCCCCCGTCGCTGCGCGGGCGGCTCGGAGTGGTCGCGGTCCTCGCCGCGCTGGTGGTCGCCGTGCTCGGGGTGCTCTACGCCGGCCACGGCGAGTCCGGCACGGTGGACAGGTGGATCACCCCGCCGACGGCGGACAGCGTGCGGCCACCGTGGCGGTACGCCGCCCTGGCCCTGGACTGGCTGGGGGAGCCCGCCGGAGCGGTGGTGCTGGTCGTGGCCGCCGTGACCGGCTGCCTGCTGCTGCGGCGTCCCCGGGGCGCGGTGCTCGTCGTCGCCGTCGCCGGTGCGGCCGTGGGGACGGCGACCCTGCTCAAGCACGTGGTGGGACGCACCATCCACGGCGACGGCAACCTGTCCTACCCCAGCGGGCACACCGCCTTCGCCACCGCGCTCGCCTACGCGGTGGCGCTGCTCGCGGCCGGCCGTCCCGGCCCCGGCAGGACCGCCGGCGCGTCACCCGTGCTCGCCACGGCGCTGGTGGCCGGCGCCGCCATGGGCTGGGCCGAGGTCTCCCTGAGCGCGCACTACCCGACCGACGCCCTCGGCGGCTGGTGCACCGGGCTGGCGGTGACACCGGCGACCGCGTGGCTGGTCGACCGGACGGCCGGGCGGACGTCCGGCGCCGGCCGGCGCGAGGACGGATGACGCCCCGTCAGGCCAGTCGCCGGAACACGGGCTTCACCGGTCGTCCGCCCAGCCAGGGGGTGGGGTCACCGGCATCCAGTGCCTTCCGGTACACCGCGCACGCCTGGGCCACCACGTCGACGGTGTGGTCGATGTCGTCGTCGCCGAGGGCGCTGCTCACCACGAACGACGGGGCCAGCACCCCGCCCATGAGGAGCCGGCGCAGGAACAGGGTGCGGTACCGCTGCGACGGCTGCCCCTTCTCGTCGAGGGTCGCGAAGACCAGGTTGCTGGCCCGGCCCCGGACGACGACGTGGTCGCCGACGCCCATGGCGGCCGCGGCCTCGCGGACCCCGGCGGCCAGCCGGTCGCCGAGCGCGTGCAGCCGTGCGGTGACGCCCTCCTCGACGTAGGTGGCGAGCACGGCCATCGCGGCGGCCAGGGAGTGCGTTTCCGCGCCGTGCGTGGTGGACAGCAGGAACACCCGGTCGCCGGAGTGGCGCAGCCCGCCCCGTTCCATCAGCTCCCGGCGCCCGGCCAGCGCCGAGACGGCGCAGCCGTTGCCCAGCGCCTTGCCGAACGTGGACAGGTCGGGGACGACGCCGTACAGGCCCTGGGCGCCCGCCTCCGACCAGCGCAGGCCGGTGATCATCTCGTCGAAGACCAGGACGCAGCCGTGCCGGTCGGCCAGCTCGCGCAGGCCGGCGAGGTAGCCGGGCGGCGGCTCGGTGTGCGTCGCGGGTTCCAGGATCAGGCAGGCGACCTCGCCCTTGAACCGATTGAGCAGCTCCTCCGTCGCGGCCAGGTCGCCGTAGGGGAACGTCACGGTCAGCTCGGTGGTCGACTCCGGGATGCCGGCGGACATCGGTGTGGTGCCGATGAACCAGTCGTCGACGGAGAAGAACGGATGGTCGGCGCAGAGGGCCACCCGTGGGCGCCCGGTGACGGCGCGGGCGAGGCGCACCGCGGCGGTGGTGACGTCGGAGCCGTTCTTCGCGAACTTCACCATCTCCGCGGTCGGCACCGTGGCCAGGAAGCGTTCCGCGGCCTCGACCTCGACGACGGACGGCCGGACGAAGTTGGCGCCGCGGTCGAGTTCCCGCCGCACCGCCTCCGTCACGCGCGGGTGGGCGTGCCCGAGGCTGACCGACCGCAGCCCGGAGCCGTACTCGACGTAGCGGTTGCCGTCGACGTCCCACACGTGCGCACCGCGGCCGTGGCTGATGACCGGGGCCAGGTCCTCGGGGTACTGGTCGTCGCCCTTGGCGTAGGTGTGCGCGCCCCCGGGGACCAGGGCGTGCAGCCGTTCGTTCATGGCCCGCGAGCGGGGCAGGTGGAACTCTTCGGTGTCCAAGCCGGCGTCACCCTTCCATCTGCTTCAGGACCTCGGCGAGGCTCGGCGCCTCCCGGTCCCGCTGGGACATCGATGTGACCGGCAGCGGCCACGGGACGGCGAGGTCGGGATCGTCGAAGGCGATCGTGACGTCCTCGGCCGGGTCGTGCGGGCGGTCGATGCGGTACGAGGTGTCGGCGGTGCCGGTGAGCGCCTGGAAGCCGTGCGCGCACCCCGCCGGGACGTACAGGGTCGCCTGCGTGTCGCCGGACAGCTCCAGGAAGACCCGGCCGAGGTACGTCGGCGAGTTCGGCCGCAGGTCCACGACGACGTCGAAGATCCTGCCGTACGAGCACCGCACCAGCTTGGCCTCGCCGGCGCCGGAGCGCAGGTGCAGGCCGCGGAGCACGCCCCGGACCGAGCGGGACAGGCTGTCCTGGACGAAGGCGTCCGGGTCGAGACCCACCGAGCGGACCACGTCGGCGTCGAAGGTGCGGCAGAAGAATCCGCGTTCGTCGGCGTACGGCGTCGGCTCGAACAGGTACGCGCCGGCTATCTGGGGGACTTCGGTCGCCTTCATGAGGCCTCCTGCCGGGAGGGGGTGCGGGCACGGCCGGCCGCCGGGAACAGGGCCGTGGTCAGGGCGGTGAACTGGTGGTCGAGCCCGCGGGCGGCGGCCTCGTTCCGTTCGGCGAGGACGCGCCGCATCTCGTCCGCTCGCTCCTCCAGCTGCCGGAACTGTGCGAGCAGCCGGTCGGCGTCGAGCGCGCGCGCCGGATGGCAGTACGTGCCGAGGCCCATCCGTTCCATCAGCGCCTCGCTCTTCGCCGCGTAGGTGACGGCGAGCGTCGGCGTCCCGGTCTTCAGCGCGCAGATCAGGTTGTGGTAGCGGATCGCCACCACGGTCTCGGCGGCCGCCGTCTCCTTCATCAGGTCGGCCAGGGAGGCCGTCTCGGCGGCGGAGACCAGCGGTGAGTCCACCGCGTCGAGGATCGCGGCTACCACCGGCGCGTCGCACGCGTCACCGGTGAGCAGCCGGACCGCCCTGCCCTCCTCGGCCAGCGCGCGGACGAACCGGATCGTCCCGTCCAGGTAGCGCCGGTGGATCTCCTCGGCCCGGGCCCGGTCGTCGTTGCCGCCGTGGAAGTCCATGACCCCGACGCAGACCGGGCCCGGCGGGTCCGAGGGCACGTTCGCCTCCGGTGCCGGCAGGGCGAACGCGAGGTCCGGGTAGACCTCGTCGCGCGAGGTGTCCACGCCCGTCGCCCGCATCGCGTCGCGGGACCGGGCGTCCCGGTACGACCGGTACGCGGCCAGCCGCGCCGACCAGCGCACCAGGGCCCGGGTCGGCCGGTTGCCGATCGTCGCGGCGCCGACGCTGACGAGCGCGACCCGCGTGCCCAGCAGCCGGCCGCTCGCGCAGAGCAGGAACAGCGCGTACGGGAAGCCCCACGGCCGCAGCGGCAGCGTGGCCTCCAGGACGCCCATGCCCGGCACGATCACCACGTCGTGCCGGCGCACCCAGGCGGCGGTGCGGAAGACGTCGACGAGTTTGCCCAGCCCCTTGGACACGATCGCGCCCGCGCGCGAAGCGGTCCGGTACTCCCCGCGGTACCAGTGCAGCCGCGTCGCGGGGATGCCGAACCGGGCCGTGACGGCCTCGGGTCCGCCGCACAGCGCGTCCACGACCGCCCGCGGGTGCTCGGCGCGCAGGTAGCCGAGCAGGGCCTCCAGCGACCCGTCGTTGCCGAGGTTGCCGGAGCCGAGCAGGCCGAACACCCCGACGCGTGGCGCGCGCCTCATGCCCGCCGCCCCTCACGGCCGGCGACGAGGGCGTCGACCGAGACGGTGAGCCCGGCCGGGTCGACCGGGGGGCGGTCCTCGACCCGCTCGCCGGCGCCCGGCCGGGCCCGGCTGGTCATCCACGCGGCCAGGTGGCGGTAGCAGGCGCGCCGGTCGGCGGGGGACAGCGGCGCCCGCCGGATCGCCGAGACGAAGCCCCAGACGTACTCGGCGAGCAGCCGGGGCGTCGGGTGCAGTGGGCCGGCCCGGCGCGGGTCCAGGTTGACGCACCGGGCCCGCTTGGACGGGTTCGCCCGCTCGGCGCGGGTGGGGTGGTCGCGGCGGAAGTACAGCAGCTCCGGCACCTGGTGGAAGGGCCCGTGCAGGCCGATCTCGGCGACGAACGTGCGGTCCGCGTGGTGGTAGCTGTCCATGGGTCTCACCCGGCGCAGCACGTCGGCCCTGATCACCCCGTAGAAGTCGTCGCCGCCGGGCTCGAACAGCATGCTGCGGAAGCGCTCCGGCGCGTGCGGGGAGGCCGTGGCGAGCGTGTACTCGTAGGGGACCTTCACCTGGCCGTCGCCGTCGATGACCGCCTGGTCGGCGTGCGCGAGGATCACGTGCGGCCGCTCGTCCAGCGCCTCGACGCAGCGCCGCAGCAGGTCCCGGCCGTACAGGTCGTCGTGCGAGGCCCACTTGAACAGCTCGCCGCGGCACTCGGCGAACACGAGGTTGTGGTTCGGGGTGGCGCCGATGTTCCGGGGCAGGCGGATGTACCGGATACGGGAGTCCTTCGCGGCGTACGCGCGGCAGATGTCCTCGGTCCCGTCGGTCGAGGCGTTGTCGGAGACGACCAGCTCGAAGTCCTCGTAGGTCTGGCCGAGCAGGGCGTCGAGCGACTCGGCCAGGTACTCCTCGCCGTTGTAGACGGGCAGGCCGATGCTCAGCCTGGGTCGGTCGGTCATGTGGTCCTCACTTCGGGAACGGAGTGGTGGTGCCGCTCGCGCAGGGCGGACCGCAGCTGCAGCCACCACACGGCCGAGCCGCTGACGGTCGCGGCGGCGACGCCCCAGGCCGAGCCGACCGGGCCCGCGACGGCCGCCCCGCCGAGCCCGCCGCCGACGTAGCAGGCGGACGCGAACAGCTGGGAGCGCAGGCTGCGGCGGGCCGCGCCGAGCGCGCGCAGCCCGGCCGCGGCGCCGGTGCCGAGGCCCGCGCCGGCGACGCTGAGGGTGATCGGCACGATGAGCCGCGAGGCGGAGTGCCAGACGCCGCCCAGGACGAGGTCGCCGAGCCGCTGCGGCAGCAGCAGCAGCGACCCGCCCCACAGCAGCGCGGCGGCGGCCTGCCCGCCGCCCAGCAGCAGGCAGAACGTGCCGAGGCGGTGCGGGGCCTGCCGCAGCACCCGTGCCGCCTCCGGGACGGTCACCAGCGACAGTCCCATCAGCACGGCGAGGAAGGGACCCATCAGGAGCTCGGCACCCCGCACCGCGCCCACCGCGCCGACGCCGGCGATCGCGCCGAGCCCGTACGCCCGCAGCTGGCTCGCGCCGCTGAGGCTGACGTTCTCGGCCAGGTAGCGGGAGCCGAGGTCGCGGTGCTCGCGAAGCCACGCGCGCGCTCCGGCCGCCGCGGGCCGGATCCCCGACTGGAAGCAGCCGTACCCGGCGGCCACCGCGGCGGAGGCCCCCCAGGCGAGGACGAACGCGGCCACGCTGTCCACGCGTGCCGCCAGGACCATCGCCGGGACGAGCGCCACGCACCACACGAGGTCGTTGACGAAGGCCTTCCGCCCGGCGCCGGCGGCGAAGAACGAGAACCGCCAGGCGTCCTGCAGCAGCAGCCCCGGCAGCACGACGCCGAGGCAGGCGAACGCGGGCCCCACACGGCCGCCGAGACCGAGCCCGGCCACCAGGCACGCCGCGCCGATGGCGGCGCCCACACCGAGCGCGGTGCCCGAGGACCGGGCCACCGCCGCGCGCCAGGACGCCTCCGGCACCCCGCTGAAGCGCACCACGAGGGGGTCGGTGGCAAGGCCGCGGGAGACGTTGAGCACCACGCCGTAGGTCACCCAGGCGAGGCTGAACACGCCGAACGCGGTCACCCCCAGCGAGCGGGCCACGTAGATGCCCACCGCGAAGTTGCTGATGCTGGAGGCCGCCTGGTCGGCGAGCCCCCAGGACAGCCGGCCGGCGACGGCCCGCCGGGCGGAGCGCCGGGCGTGCGCGGCCCGGGCCGCCGGTGGCGCCGTCGTCCGCGGATCCTCCCCCTCGGTGGTCATCGGCGTCATGCCTTGATCAGTCCGGCGCCGTGCAGGGCGTCGGCCGCGGCGGCGACGGTGTCGAACGGCAGCCCGGAACGCTCGGTGACGTCCAGCAGACTGTGCTCGCCGTCGGAGAGGTTGAGCACCCAGAGCATGGCCATCTGGGCCTGCTTGGTGTCGCTGCGGCCGCCGAGCGCGTCGTACAGCCCCCGCCGGCCCAGCTGCGGTTCGCCGTAGGGGCTGAGGTTGACGTAGCGCCGGTTGCGGTCGAGGACGGCGAACGCCTCCCGGCAGACGGCGAGCGTGTCGGCCATCGCCTCCGGGGAGACGAAGTCCAGGTCGTCCGCCGAGGTGTGGTACTCGGGGTAGCCCGCGTACGGCGTCCGGGTGAGCGAGCCCACCCCGAGGTCGAACCCGGGCGAGCAGTACTGCCGCTCGTCGTAGCCGTAGGGCGTGAACTCGGTGACGCGGTGCGGGCGTTGGGAGGCGGCCAGGACGTGCCGCATCACCCGGTCGATCTCCGCGTCGCCGCGTCTGCTCTGCTTGTAGGTCAACTGCCCGGGGTCGCCGGCGCAGGCCAGGACCAGGCCGTGCCTGACCCGGTCCACCCGCTCCGCGTTGCGGGCCAGCCAGGTGATCGCCCCGATCGTGCCGGGCGCGAAGACGAACCGGTAGGTGTGGTACGGCGTACGCTCCGCCAGCGCCCGTGCCAGGAACGTCGCCACCGCGATGCCGGCCAGGTTGTCGTTGGCCAGCGACGGGTGGCAGACATGGCAGGAGACGAGCACCTCGTCGGGGACCTGCCCGGGGACCACGTGCTCGGCGTAGCTGAGGTGGCCGTCGGCGAGGGTGGAGTCGACGCGGACCTCGTAGTCGCCGTCCTCCATCGCGTCCAGGGTCTCCTGCGCCAGGCAGAACCCCCAGTCCGGCTTGTAGTAACTGGTGCGGTACGGCACCCAGGCCGGGTGTTCCGGCAGGGTGTGCAGGTGTCCGCGCAGTTCGGCCAGCGGCATGGTCGCCGACACCGGCACGCTGTAGCCGAGCACGTGCAGGCTGGACGCGGCGAAGTCGACGACCCGGTTCCCGGCGGCGTCGGCGATGTACGCGTCGCGGATGTTCCACTCCTGCGGCACGGTCCAGTCGAGCACCTGCGTGCCGGTCGGCACCTCGTGCCGCTGGAGCGGGATGTACTCCCCGACGATGTCCAAGGTGGCGCGCACACCGTCGCCGGTGATGCTCCGGCACAGCGGGTACATCCGCTCCACCAGCGCGTACATCTCCTCGCCGGTCCCGGTCACGGGCGCCACCGCAGGGTGTCGTCGACGGCGCCGGACCCGGACGCCGCGCGCAGCACGGCCAGACGGGTGAAGCGCTGCTCGAAGTCCTCCCGGGTGAGGCCGAACTCGCGGTAGGCGTCGGCGAGTTCGAGCGCGCCCCGCTTCACCGTCCACGCGCAGTCGAAGCCGGGCACCGCGGCGCGGAAACGGGAGAAGTCCACCCGGTAGGACCGCGGATCGGCACCGGTCTCCCCGGTGATCACCACCTTCGCCCCGGACACCGCCTCGGCGACCTGCCCGGCGATCTCGGCGACGGTGACGTTGTTGGTCTCGCTGCCGATGTTGAACGCCCGGTCGTGCACCGCCTCCCGCGGCGCGCTCAGCGCGGCCGAGAAGGCCCGCGCGATATCGGCGGCGTGCACCAGCGGACGCCAGGGGGTGCCGTCGGAGAGCACGAGGACCTCACCGGACAGCAGGGCGTGGCCCACCAGGTTGTTGAGCACGATGTCGGCGCGCAGCCGGGGCGAGTAGCCGAAGGCGGTGGCGTTGCGCATGTACACCGGACTGAAGTCGCCGTCGGCCAGGGAGTGCAGGTCGTCCTCCACCCGCACCTTGGACTCCGCGTACGGCGTCACCGGGCGCAGCGGGGCGTCCTCGGCCACCAGGTCGTCGCCGCCGGCCGCGCCGTAGACGGAGCAGGTCGACGCGTACAGGAAGCGCCGCACCCCGGCGTCGCGGGCCAGCCGGGCCAGCCGCACGGACGCGTGGTGGTTGATGTCGTAGGTGAGCTCCGGTGCCAGCGATCCCAGCGGGTCGTTGGAGAGCGCGGCCAGGTGGATCACGGCGTCCACCCCGGCCAGGTGGTCGGCCGTGACGTCGCGCAGGTCCACCCGGTGCCCCGGCGGGTCGGCGGGCGCGGGGCCCAGGACGCAGTCGGCGAACAGGCCGGAGTCGAGGCCGACGACCTCGTGCCCGGCGGCCGTCAGGACGGGCGCCATGACGGTGCCCAGGTAGCCCTGGTGCCCGGTGAGCAGTACGCGCAAGGTTCATTCCCCCAGGTCGAACGTGAGTTTGGTGACGGCGAACGCCTCGGCGTAGCGCTCGTGGCATTCGATGCCGCGGATCCGGGCCAGGCCGAGGAAGGCCTCCCGGTCGTACCAGGGCCGGTGCCGCTGCGAGGGGTAGTGCTCCTGCAGCAGCCGTACCTTCTGTTCGGCGGTCTGAGGCGTCAGCGGCTGGTAGGCGGACGGCCGGCCGAGATCGCCGTCCCACTTGACGATCTCGTAGCCGAGGACCAGGTGGTCGCGGAACGCGGTCGGCACCAGCCGCGCCAGGCCGCGGTGGTCCTGGTGCGCGTCGTCGGTGCGCGGCGCGAGGACCAGGTCCGGGTCGGTCCGCTCGCGCAGCTCCTCCACGGCGGACTTGGCCTCCTCCCAGTGCGCGGGGAGCCGGCCGTCCGGCAGCTTGTGCACGGTCAGCCGCAGGTCGGCGCCCGGGCAGAAGGCGGCGAGCGCTGCCGCCTCCTCCTGCTCGCGCCCGGTGCCGCCGCCGGAGAGCACCAGCGCGTCGACACGGACGCCCGGGCGCGCGTGGCACAGCGTCAGCAGCGTGCCGCCGGCGCCGATGGCGATGTCGTCGCAGTGCGCGCCCACCGCGACGATCCGCTCCAGGCGTCCCGCCCCGAGCCGGATCACGCGCCCACCCCCGCGCTCTCCCGCTCCCACACGGCCCACGGGCGGTCGCCCCGGGCGTAGGCGGCGTCGAGCGCGGCCCGCTCCTTGACGGTGTCGGTCGGCTTCCAGAAGCCGCGGTGCCGGTGCGCCACCAGCCGTCCGCGCTTGGCCAGCTGGGCGCATCCGTCGGCGACCAGGTCCCCGTCCTCGGGGATGTGGTCGAAGACCTCCTGGCGGAGCACGAAGTAGCCGCCGTTCTCCCACAGCGGCAGTTCGCTCACCGCGGTGATGCCCCCCACCAGGCCGTCCTCGCCCAGCTCCACGCAGTGGAACGACGACTGCGGCGGCACCACCATCATCGACGCACCGGCGTCGCGCCGGGCGAAGTTCTCGATCATCTCCGGCAGCGGGGCGTCGGTGAGCACGTCGGCGTAGTTGGCGAGGAACATCTCGTCGCCGTCCAGGTGGTGCCGCACCCGGCGCAGCCGTTCCCCGATCGGCGACTCGATGCCGGTCTGCGCGAACGTGATGGTCCAGTCCGAGATGTCGGTGGACAGCAGCTCGGTCCGCCCGCCCCGCAGTACGAAGTCGTTGGACGTCGTCTCCTCGTAGTTGAGGAAGAACTCCTTGATGTGGTGGGCCCCGTACCCGAGGCACAGGATGAACTCCGTGTGGCCGAAGTGCGCGTAGTAGCGCATGACGTGCCAGATCAGCGGCCTGGGGCCGACCATCGCCATCGGCTTGGGCACGTCGTCCGCGGCGCCGCTGCGCATCCGCATCCCGTAACCGCCGCAGAACAGAACGACCTTCATGCTGTGACCTCTCGCGACGCGGCCTCGACAACGCTCAGTTCCGGGATGGGGAAGACCAGCCGGCCGCCCCAGTCGTGCACGTAGGACAGCTGCTCGACCAGTTCGGCCCGCAGGTTCCACGGCAGGACCAGCACGTAGTCCGGCTTGTCCGCGGCGATCCGCTCGGGCGGCAGGATCGGGATGCGGGTGCCCGGGGTGAACCTGCCGTGCTTGTAGGGGTTGCGGTCGACCGTGTACGCGAGCAGGTCGGGCCGGACGCCGCAGTGGTTGAGCAGCGTGTTGCCCTTGCCCGGGGCGCCGTAGCCGACCACCGTCTCGCCGCGCTCGGCCGCCTCGACGAGGAACCTCAGCAGGTCCCGGCGCACCTTGGCCACCCGCGTGGAGAACTCGGTGTACCCGGACAGCTCCTGGAGCCCGGCGGCCTTCTCCCGGTCGAGCACGTCGGCCACCCGCCGGGCCGGTTCGCCTGCCACCTCGGCCGGCCGGGCCCACAGCCGGATGGAGCCGCCGTGCGTGGGCAGCAACTCGACGTCCACCAGCGCCAGTCCGCCGCTCGCCAGCGCCCGGATCGCGGCGGCGACCGTGTAGTACTGGAAGTGCTCGTGGTAGATCGTGTCGTACTGGTTCTCCTCGATCAGGGTCAGCAGGTGCTGCACCTCGATGGAGACCCAGCCGTCGTCGGCGACCAGGGCGCGCAGTCCCCGGGTGAACCCGACGACGTCGGGGATGTGCGCGTACACGTTGTTGGCGACGACCAGGTTCGCCGGGCCGTGCTCGGCGCGGACCGCCGCGCCGGTGTCCGGGCTCAGGAACTCCGTGAGCGTGGGCACACCCGCGTCCCGGGCCGCGGCGCCGACGTTCACCGACGGCTCGATGCCGAGGCAGCGGATCCCCCGGTCCACCACGTGCTTGAGCAGGTAGCCGTCGTTGCTCGCGACCTCGACCACGAAGGCGTCCGGGCCGAGCCCCACCCGCCGCACGGCGTCGGCGACGAACGTGCGCGCGTGCTCCACCCAGGACGTCGAGTACGAGGAGAAGTACGCGTACTCCTTGAACGTCTCCTCCGGCGTGATCAGCGGCGGGATCTGCGCGAGCCAGCAGTCGGTGCAGACCCGCAGGTGCAGCGGGTACGTCGGCTCCGGCTCGTCCAGTCGGTCCGCCGCGAGAAAGCTCTCGCACGGCGGCGTCGCCCCCAGGTCGACGACGCTCACCAGCGCCGCCGAGCCGCAGAGTCGGCATCGTGTCATCTAGTGCCCCCCATTGGTTCCGTCCCCCCTCGATTGCGCCCGCCCCGCGATCGCGGCGCGGTACTCCTCTTCCAGGCGCTCCAGCCCGACGGCCGGGCTGAAGCCCTTCTCGTAGCGGCGCCGGGCCGCCTGACCCATCTCCCGGCCCAGCCGCGGCCGGGTCGCGACGCGGCGGATCCGGTCCGCGAGCGAGGCGGGGTCGCCCGGCCGGTGCAGCAGCCCGGTCACCCCGTCCTCGACGAGTTCGACGAAGGCGCCGTGGCCGGCGGCGACGGCCGGCACGCCCGCCGCCATGGCCTCCGCGACCACCAGGCCGAACGTCTCCATGGCCACCGACGGGGCCACCACGGCGACCGACCGCGCGACGGCCTGCCGCACCCGGGCCGGTTCGAGCAGACCGGCGTAGCGCACGTCGTCCCGGCCCGCCGCCCACGCGGTCACCTCCCGCTCCAGCGGTCCCGCGCCGGCGAGCACGAGCGGCACGCCGACACCGCCGTCCGCCGCGATCTCGTCCCACGCGGCCATGAGCAGCCCCACTCCCTTGGCCTCCGCCAGCCGGCCGAGGAAGAGCAGGTGCTCCCCGTCGCCCTCCCGGCAGGCGCCGGGATCGGGCACGAAGTTGTGCTTCACCGTCAGCAACCCGGCCGGCAGGCCCGCGCGCACCAGGACGTCGCGCTGCGCCTCGGAGATGCAGAAGAACCGCTCCACACCGGACCACCACCGCCGCCGGTTGACCGACAGGCTCACCGCGAGCGGCACCGTCGCGAGACGGGAGCCCCGGTAGCAGCCGTGCCGGACGGCGGGCAGCGGCACCGCCGGGCCGACGCACTCGGTGCACAGCCGGCCGTCCCGTTGCAGCGTGCCGGGCGGGCAGACCTGGGTGTAGTTGTGCAGCGTGGCGACGACGGGCACGCCGGCGTCGGCGCAGGCGGCGAGGACCGCGGGCGACAGGAGCGGGAAGACGTTGTGGACGTGCACCACGTCCGGCCGCTCGGCGCGGAGCCTGGCGGTGAGCTCCCGGCGCACCGCCGGGTTCCACGGCACAAGCAGCGGCACCGCGACCTTGCCCGGCAGGGACCGGCCGGCGATGTCGTCGCTGCGCCGCTCGAACACCTCGACCCGGTGGCCGGCCGAGCGCAGCAGCGCCACCTCCTCGTCGACGACCCGGTTCTCGCCGCTCGGCTGCGCCGAGGAGTAGCGGTTGTGCACCACGAGGACGTGCATGGTCAGCTCACCTCCCGGTCCCGGGCCCAGCGCGGGACACCTGGTCGGGGCGGCGGGGGTGCCGGCGGCGGCGGGGCCGCGGCGGGCGCTACGAGCAGCGAGGCGGCCAGGGCCAGGTGCAGCAGGTACGGCGAGGCGTCGCCGAGGCCCGCCTCGGTGTACGACGAGATCGCGACGTAGCTGATCAGGAAGATCGCGCAGGCCCTCGACAGCGACGGCGGCCGCAGCAGCGCGACACCGCCGAGCACGAGCAGGACCGCCGCCACGAGGGCGACACCGACCAGGCCCTGCTCGTTGTAGACGGCCAGCCAGCTGTTGTCGATCGGCAGCCCGCCGAACGACTTGTCGCCAAGGCCCACGCCGAAGAACCGCTCCCCGGTCGTCCGGGGCGCCGCCAGCAGGGCGTCCCAGACCTTGGCCCGGCCGGTGAGGCTGGAGAAGTTCTCCTTGCTCTGGCCGCGCAGGAACCACGCCTGGAGCGCGGAGGCGAACCCCACCGCGGCCACCGTGGCGCACAGCACCGCCCAGGTGAAGAAGCGGCGGGCCGCGGCGCTGGTGAGCATGAGCGAGCCGATCGCGAGCGCCAGCCCGGCGAGCAGGCCGACGGTGGCGGTCCGGGTGTGGGTGAGCGCGAGGAGGACGAGTGACGGAACGATGACCACCGCCGCACTGGTCCGGTCGACCTGGCGGCCGAGGAGGAGCAGCACGGTCAACCCGGTGATCACCGCCGTGTACTGCCCGATCTGCGGCGGGGTGAGCGGCCACAGCGCGCCGACGAGACGTCCGCCGTACAGGTCGGGCATGGCCGCGCCCGGTGAGATGGCCAGGCCCGCGGCCACCGACACGAGCACCCCGAAGTACATCCGGATGTGGTGGCGGACGAACGTCACACTGCCGTCCCACCAGCGGCTCACCAGCCACAGCGTGCCGATGAAGAGGGCCAGCCGGGTGCAGCGGAACAACGCGCCGAACCCGGACTCCAGGTGCACGCTGGAGATCACGCTCGGCACCAGCAGCAGGGTGAGCAGGAACACGAACGCGCTGGGTCTGACCCGCAGCCGCACATTGAGCGCGAGCGCCAGCGCGAACGCGACGACCAGCGAGCCCATGGTGACCAGCTGGATGAGGGAGCGGGGCAGCTGGACGATGGTCTTCGCCCCGGCGGAGCCGAGCGTGTTGAGGCCCAGCAGCAGCCAGACGATCCCGACGGCCTTCGGCGGGGTGGCGGGGGCACGGTCCATCTCAACCACCGGCCCGTCCCGTCGCGAAGGTGCTGCCCGTGTCCTGCCGGTACGGCGGGCCCTGCCACTGCCACCGGTCGAGCACCTGGCCCGGGTCCCGGACGACGAACTGCCACGGTCCGCGGTAGGTGTTGTCGTGCCAGCGGTTGTGCTGCTCGAGGGTGATCGCCTCGGCCACCCGCTTGCCCTTGTACGGCGACCAGTCCGGATAGGTGCCGTAGTTGGCCAGCACCGCCATGCGGTCGCACTTGTCCGTGCACTTGACGACGGACCTGTCCAGGACGAAGCGGTTGTCGTGGATGTCCACCCGCTGGGTCTTCCAGCGGCAGTCGGCGTACAGCGGCGCCCTGGCGATCGCCGGTTTCGCGCAGCGGGCCTTGTCCTTCACCAGCAGCGTGCAGTCACCGGAGGAGGTGTTGGCCGGACTGTTGCAGAACCGGTCGGCGTTCTCCCACAGGGTGATCCCGTTCCAGTTGTTCTCCAGCAGGTTCCGGTAGATCTCGATCTTGTCCGTGCGGGCCGCGACCCGTGGCTCGCCGCCGGCCTCCGACAGGTAGACGGTCCCGAAGGGGAAGTCGTCGCCGCGCTCGGCGGAGCCGCGGCCCTCGACCCAGTTGTTCCGCCGGATCGTGTTGTTCCGGATGACCGCGTTGTAGCTGATCTCGTAGATCAGCGCGGCGCCGTCGTTCTTCTCGATCAGGTTGTCCTCGAAGCGGAAGTCGTTGTTGTTGGTGTCCGCCCACAACCCGGCCCCGCGGTTGTCGTGCACCCAGTTGCCGCGCACCTCGGCGCCGTCGACCGACCAGAACTTGACGCCTCCGGTGCAGCCGCAGCCGGGCTTGCGCCGCTCCCAGTCGCCGGTGTTGTTGCCGGTGATCTCGTTGCCCTCGACCACCAGGTCGCGGATGGTGTTGCCGGTCTTGTACGCGTTCATGCCGTACTGGCCGTTGTCCCGCAGGCAGTTGGCACGGACCTGCTGGCGGGCGCCGGCCATCAGCCCGGCGCCGTCGTTGTCCCGGATCGTGCTGTGCTCGATGACCCACCCGTCGGCCATGTCGTGGTTGACCACGCCCTCGTCGGTCGGGGCGACGAAGCGCTGCACGGTCAGGTAGCGGATGGTGACATCGGGGGCGGTGCCGCTGAACGCGTAGGCGTTCTTCCTCCCGCCGTCGAGGACCGCGCCCGGCGCGCCGAGGTAGCGGTCCCCCTTCTTGGGCATGACCTGGGCGTAGCGCTCCGGATCGAGCCGGTGCGTGCCCGGCCGCAGCCAGAACGTGGTGCCCGCGGGGCTGTTCCTCGTCTTCTCGGCCAGGTCGCCGACCACGTCGGGGTCGACCGTCACCGCGCCCGCCGGAGCCTTCGCGGGCCCGGCGCCGGGCTGGGCGCACACCCGGGCCACGGCCGGCGCGGCCCCGGACCCGGAGGGCGCGGCGGCCGGCTTGCCCGGTGTGTCCGGCGTGTCCGGCGAGCCCGTACAGCCGGCCGCGGCCAGCAGGGCCAGCGTCAGCGGTGCCGCGCGCCACGCCCGGCACCGGCACTCGATCCCCACGTCCCCTCCCCCCTAGCCGCGGAACGTCAGTACGGTGGTGAACCCCCGCACGCCGTCGGCGGAGCCGGTGCCGACCAGCGTGGTGGCGGGTTCCTTGCGCCCGAAACCGGCGGAGTACCAGCCCAGCGGCGGCCCGGTCTCGCCGCGGTGCGCACGCCAGGACAGTTCCCCCGGCAGCACGAGCACCGCCGAGCGCTCCTCGCCGTCCCGGGTCCAGGTCAGCTCCGCCCGGTTCCCCACCAGCTCCGCGCCGATCGCCGGGCCGAGGTGGAAGGCGAGCCGCACGGACCGGCGCGGGCCGCGCACCTCGTCGACCACCCTCAACTCCCGCTCCGCGGCGTTCAGCTCCACCCGTCGGCGGTGCGTGGCGGGGCGGTAACCGTCGTGCTCGGCACACCAGCGGGCCGTACCCCCCGAGGAGGCGCCGGAGGTGTCCGCGACCAGGACGCGGCTGCGGGCGTGCCGGGTCCACAGGAACGGGCCGCCGGAGACGGACTGGTCGCCGCCGTCCAGTTGCAGGGTGTTGTGGCCGAGGGTCGAGCGGAAGTACCGGCGCCACTCGGGCTGCCCGTGGTAGCAGTACGTCCCCGGGTCGGCGAGGACGTCGACCCCGTCGTGGCGGACCTCCACGGACAGCGCGTCCGCGTGGGCGTGGGCGGCGATGGACAGGAAGCCGTGCGGGCCACCGTCGCAGCGGCACCAGATCCCCGCCGGACCGCGCAGGATCGTCATACCCGCGTCGGCGAAGTGGGCCGGCCGGCTCGCCGGACGGGACACCGGCAGCCGGGCGGGTCCGAGGAGCGCGGCCAGCAGCGGGGTGCGCACATCGGTGCCGGTCACCTCCGGCCACCAGGCGAGCCGGCCGAACACGGCGTCACCGGTGGCCAGCAACGAGGCCCAGCGGTCGGTGCCCGCACCGTCCACGACCAGACCGTGCCCGTCGTCCCCGTCGCCCTGGCGCGGCGGCCGCAGCCGGTCGTCCACGACGGCCGCGAGCGCGTCGGTCATCCGCAGCAGCACCAGGCGCACCGTCGCGGGAACCGGCACGCCCGCGGCGTCCGCCTCGGCCAGCGCGGCCAGGCCGAGCTCCAGCACGAGCCCGTGGTACTCGGAGGCCAGCTCGCGGTTGAGGCCGGAGGGGAAGGTGTTGACGCGCAGGTGCCGGTCCAGCGACCGCAGCGCGTCGGCCCGCCAGCGCGCCGAGTCGGGGAACCAGTCGAACGCGCAGGCCGCGGCGAACTGCCCGGCGGCCTCGGCGATCACGTGGTTGTTCGCCGACGACCCCCGGCTGGGGAAGGCCGCCAGCCAGCGCTGGTGGTGCCAGATCTGGCCGAGCGCCACCGGGTCGCCCTCGAACAGGGCGGTCGCGCCCGGCCAGCCGTCGAGCAGCCGGCGGATCCACACCCAGGACAGCAGCCGGATGCCCAGCTCGATGCCGCTGGTCCAGTGCACCCCGCGCAGCGGTGGGTTGGCCGCCCACCACGACCGCAGGTGCCCGGCCACGCGTTCGGCGTACCGCTCGTTCCCGGTGATCGCGTAGGCGGCGGCGAGCACGGTGAGGTACTGGTGCCGGGACGGCTCCCAGATCTGCTTGATGTCCCCGACCGCGTCCTCGTCCCGGTAGGGCACGTCGAAGGCGTAGCCCTGCGGGGCCCGGCGCCCGGTCCTCGGGTCGTACCGCCAGTCCGGGTCGGCCAGGTCGTCGCGGACCACCCCGAAGAACTCGGCGTGCCCGTCCATGAGCCGGTCCGCCTCGGCGACGAGTCGTTTGGCGGCGTCCGGCGGCACCGCCGCGACGGCCCCCGCGGGCAGGACCGCGGTGAACCGGGCGCCGCTCACGCCCGGGCAGTCCGGCGGCGCCGAACGCCACCGCCGTCTGCGCACCGCGTCGCCCGCCCGGCCCGCGACCTCCCGCGGTCCCATCCGGGACAGCCGCCGCAGGTACCAGCCCGCGCTCATGGTCATCGCGCCCGCTCCAGCGTCACCGGCGCACCGGCGGCCAGGCCGGTCCGCACCGCGAGGGTGGCCGTCGTGGTGGCGACCAGCGACGCGAGCGGCACCGGCATCGGCCCGCCGGTCCGCACGGCCTTGACGAACGCGGCCAGCTCGGCGTTCTGGCCCTTGTCCCGGGCCTTGGGCAGCCGCGAACTGACCCACCGCTTGCGGTCGTACACGAAGGCGCGGACGAAGTCGTCCAACCGCAGCGCCTTGCCGTCCGCGACCAGGTCCAGCGTCTCCTTGGGGAAGCCCGCCGGGCCGCTGGTGACGTAGCTGATGGTGGCGGTGGACCCGTCCGGGTAGCGCAGGACGACCTGGAGGTCCTCGTTGCCGGGCGAGGCGACCGCGTACACCGAGACCGGGTCGGCCCCGAGCAGCCAGCTCGCCGTGTCGATGAAGTGCCCGCCCTCGCCGGCGAACCGCGAGCCCTCGGTGCCCTGCCGGAGGTACCAGCTGTTGTGGTCGAGGCGTCCCGCGTTGACCAGGTACCGCAGGTTCGCCGGACCGGTCCGGGTGCCGAACCGTGCCCTGGCCTCCCGCAGCAGCGGCGAGAACCGGCGGTTGAAGCCCACCTGCAAGCGGTCGTTGCCGGACTCCTCCACCGCCGCGAGCACCCCGGCCAGCTCCTCCTCGGTGAGGGCCAGCGGCTTCTCCACGAACACGGCCTTGCCGGCCAGCAGTGCCCGGCGGGTCAGGTCGGCGTGCGAGCTGTGCCGGGTGACGACGAACACCGCGTCGACGGACTCGTCACCGAGCACGGCGTCGAGGTCGGTGGTCGCCTCGGCGAAGCCGAACTTGCGCTGGGCGTTGGCCGCGGACAGCGCCGTCGTGGTGACGACGGTCGACAGCTCGACACCGTCGCGCTGCGCCAGGTGCGGCAGCAGCATCGACGTCGCGTAGTTGCCCGCGCCGACGAACGCCAGCCGCACCGACGCGTTGGCCGCCCGGACCGGACGCCGCCGCGCGTTCACCGCGGGCACGGCCACCGCCGGTGCCACCGCCTCCCCGGCCCTCCCCTCCTGCTCGGGGTACCGGAACAGCACGGCCACGGCCTTCAGTTCGCCGTCCTTCAGACGCCGGTACGTCTCGACCGCGTCGTCGAAGTCGGCGACGTGGGACACCAGGGGCTCCACGTCGACGCTGCCGCGGGCGAGGAGGTCGAGGAAGCACGCCAGGTTGCGGCGCTCGGTCCAGCGGACATAGCCGATCGGGTAGTCGCGCCCCTCCAGCTCGTACTCCGGGTCGTAGCGACCGGGGCCGTAACTGCGGGAGAACCGGACGTCGAGCTCCTTCTCGTAGTACGCGTTCCACGGCAGGTCCAGGCGGCACTTGCCGATGTCGACGACCCGGCCGCGGTCCCGGCTCAGCCGGGCGGCCAGCTCGACGGGCTGGTTGCTGCCGCCGCCGGCGGCCAGGTACACATGGTCCACGCCCAGGCCGCCGGTGAGTTCGGCGACGGCGCTCTCCACGGCCGCGGACGCGGGATCGCCGCAGGCCGCGGCGCCCAGACGCCCGGCCAGCTCGCAGCGCGCCGGGTCGGGGTCGACCCCGACGACGCGCACCCCGGACGCGGTCAGCAGCTGCACCACCAGCTGTCCGATCAGCCCGAGGCCGATGACCAGTGCCACTTCGCCGAGCCGCGGCTCGCCCTGGCGGACGCCCTGCAGGGCGATCGAGCCGACCGTGCCGAAGGCCGCGTGCCGCGGCGCGAGGCCGTCCGGCACCGGGACGTACAGGTTCTTCGGCACCCAGTTCACCTCGGCGTGCAACGCGTGCTCGTTGCCCGCGCAGGCCACGAGGTCGCCGGCCTTCACATCGTCGATCCCGGCGCCGACCTGCTCGACCACCCCGCACAGCGAGTAGCCCAGCGGCGTGTAGGAGTCCAGCTTGCCCATCACCTTGCGGTAGGTGGCGGGCACCCCGTTGGTGGCCACGCTCTGCATGACCTTGGCCACCTGGTCGGGACGGGAGCGGGCCTTGCCCAGCATCGACATGCCGGCCTCGGAGACCTTCATGAGCTCGGTCCCGGTGGAGATCAGCGAGTAGGCGCTGCGGACCAGCACTCCGCCCGGCTTGCACCCCGGCACCGGCACGTCGAGCACGGCCAGCTCGCCGCTCTTGTAGTTCTGCACAACCTGTTTCACCCGAACTCCTCTGATTCCTAAGCCGTCATCCGAGTGCTCTGGCCGGACCCAGAGGTCGCGTCGCGATACCAGTACTCGAGCGTCAGTACGTGCCACAGATGCTTGGAGAAGTCCCGCTGCCCGGCGGCGTCCTCGGCGACCATCCGCTTCAGTGCGTCGCGGCGCAGGAACCCGGAGCGGACCAGCTCCCCGTCGTCGACCACCTCACGCACCAGCGGTGCCAGGTCCCGGCTCATCCAGGCCCGCAGCGGCGCGCTGAACAGGCCCTTGGGCCGGTACACGATCTCCCGGGGCAGGACGGAGACGGCCGCCTCCTTCAGGACGGCCTTGCCCTGCCGTCCGGCGATCTTGCGGTCCCCGGGCACGGCGAAGGCGGCCCTGACCACCTCGACATCGACGTACGGCACCCTCACCTCGGTCGACGCGGCCATGCTGGAGCGGTCCGTGTACGCGAGGTTCAGACCCGGCAGGAACATCCGGGCGTCGGTCAGGCACATGCGGTTGACGAAGTCGTCCAGGTCGTTGTCCCGGTAGGTGTCCGCGTGCTCGGTGAGCACGTCGTCGACCGTCCCCGCCAGGTCCGGATCGAGGAGGGCGAGCAGCTCGTCCTGGTCGTACATGGTGTAGCTGCGCCGGAACGCGGTCTCCTCCGGCAGATCGGCGAAGGAGAGGAACCGCTTGGCGAACCGCACCGACCGGTACCCCCGGCGGGACGTGGCGACCGGCAGCCGGTCCACGGCCGCGGACACCCCGCGCCGCAGGGGCCGCGGGACGCGCTGGTAGCGCAGCGCGAGCAGGTTGGCCAGGTGCTTGCGGTACCCGGCGAACAGCTCGTCGGCGCCCATCCCCGACAGCAGCACCTTGACCCCGGCCTCCCGGGCGGCCGAGCAGATCAGGAACGTGTTGATCGCGGCGGGGTCGCCGATCGGCTCGTCCAGGTGGTGCGTCATCCGCGGCAGCAGGTCGAGCACGTCCGGGGCGATCTCGATCTCGTGCAGGTCGACGCCGAACCGCTCGGCCACCTGCCGGGCGTAGCGCAGGTCGTCGGGCATCGCCTCGAACCTGGCGTCCTCGGCGCGAAACCCGATCGTGTAGGCGGAGATGCCCGGCCGGTGACGGGCGGCCAGCGCGGTCAGGTAGCTGGAGTCCAGCCCGCCGGAGAGGAAGGTCGCCACGGGCACGTCGGAGAGCAGGTGGCGCCGGGCCGACTCCTCGACGACGGCGGCCAGGTCCGGCCGCTCGCCGGCCCGGGCCCGCTCCCGGCCCTCGGCGGCGACGTCCCGCAGGTTCCAGAACCGGCCGCGCTCCACCGAGCCGTCGGCCCGGCACCGCAGCCAGCTCCCCGGCGGCAGTTTCTCCGCCTCGCGGAACGCGCACCGCGAGTCCGGCACCCAGTAGTACAGCAGCGAGGCCACCAGCGCCGCGTGGTCCACCTCCAGCGGCCCGCCGGTCGCGGCGGCGAGCGCCTTGAGCTCGGAGGCGAACACCAGCCCCTCGCCGCGCCGCAGCAGGAACAGCGGTTTGACGCCGAGCTGGTCCCGGACGAGGACGAGGTCACCGGTGCGCTCGTCGAAGATCCCGAACGCGAACATGCCGCGCAGCCGGGGCAGGCAGTCGGTGCCCCAGCGCCGCCAGGCCTCCAGCAGCACCTCGGTGTCGGAGGTGCCGCGAAAGCGCACACCGGCGGCGGCCAGCTCGGCACGCAGCTCAGGCGCGTTGTACAGCTCGCCGTTGTACGTCAGGGCGAGGCCGCCCGAGACCATCGGCTGGGCGCCGGTCTCCGACAGGTCGATGATGGCCAGCCGGCGGTGCCCGAGGTGCACCTCGCCGTCACCGGCCCGGTGGCTGTACCGGCCCGACCCGTCCGGACCGCGGTGGGCCAGGATGCCGGTGAGCCGGTCGGTCACCACCTTGCCGTCCGGCCAGCGGTACGTACCCGCGATGCCACACATGTCCTACCGCGCCTCCTGGTCGTTGTCCGCGCCCCGGGCGGCCCACATCGGCTGCCGCTCCGTGCGCCGCCGGCCCGTCTGCTGGGCCGGGCGCTCGCTGCGGCCGCGGAGCGCGGTGTGCAGCCCGTCCCACAGCGTGCCGTCGGTCCGGTCGCGCGGATCGGGGTCGATCAGCACCACACCGATCACCGCGATGTGCTGGTCGGCGAGCTGCCGCGCCACGGTGTGCAGCCACGCGGCGCCGCCGTGGCCGGCACGCACGACGAGCACGGTCTGCGTGCCCAGGTACCGCAGGTCGGTCCACGCCGTCCCGGGCGCCACCGAGCCGACGCCGAGCCGGCGTTCCTGGGGCGGCAGGGCCGCGGCGCGCTCGGCGCCGACCACGGCCGGGTCGCCGGGCTTCGGGCGGCGGTCCGCGAGCTGCGGGCCGGGCAGGGCGTCGACGACGGTCACCGCCCCCTCCGCCGCCATCGCCCTGGCGAGGTCGAGGGCGATCACACCGGTGGCGCGCGCGCAGCCGAGTTCCAGCAGCGACACCGGTTCGGTGGAGCCGCGCACGGTGCGGGCGAGGTGCGCGGTGAGCCGTTCGCGGGACAGCCGGGTCCGTCGGCGCCGCCAGGGCCTGCCCGGCCGGCGGGGCAGCTCGGCGATGACCGAGGCGCCGAGGTTCGCCGCGATGTCCCGGCGCAGCACGGGGCGGTCGGCGACCACGACGCCCACGGCGGCGACGGAGAGGCCGAGCACGAGACCGAGGACGAGCCCGATCGCGGCGTCGGTGGCGGCGGCCTTGGGCAGCGAGTGCTTCACCGGGCGCGGGGCGTCCACGATCTCCGTGCCGGCGACGACCTGGGGCGTGCCGACCCGCGCCTCCTCGGCGCGCTGGTTGAAGTCGGCGATCCGCGTGGTCAGTTCGGCCCGGCGGGCGAAGAGCGACTCGATGCTCGCCGATTCCTGCGGGTCGCTCGCCGTCTCCGGTGACCGGTCTCCGATGTCCTTGTTGACCTGGGCGAGTTCGTCCTTCATGCGGTCACGCTGGTCGAGCAGGGCCTTGGCCTCGGCGTTCGCCGTCGCCCGCATCCTGCGCACGTGGTCCGCGACGAACGCGTCGGCCAGGGCCCCGGCCCGGGCCACCGCCTCCGCGTCGCTGTCGCCCGTCACGGTGATCTCCAGCAGGTTGTTGGTGATGCCGGCGCCCCGGTAGTCCCGCATGAAGTCCTCGGGATCCTCGTGGGACTTGAGCGACCGCAGGGCGTTCTCGGCGATCCGGGTGGTTCCCAGCACCTCGACGTCGGTGCGGATCAGCGTTCCGGTGTCGTTCGGCTGGTCCTCCTTGTGCGCGACCAGCACCTTGGTGACCGCGGTCGGCGGCGGTGGCATCAGGACGGCCACGGCCGCGCCGGCCAGCAGTCCCAGGAGTGCCATGGCGCACCAGAGGCGGCGGCGCCTGCGGACGGCGACGACCAGGGCCTGCAGGTCGAGGAGCGGGGTGGTGGCCGACGACTCCGGTGTCGTGCTCGTCGTCACGCCGGACCCCCCGTCGCGTGGCCGGGTACCGCGAGGGCCAGAGTGGACTCGTCCGCAGGACGTGCGGCCGTCCTGGTGGGCCGGGTCCGGACCAGGCCGGCGACGACGACGCCGACGACCTCGTGCCCGCCGTCCGCGCACGCCTCGGCGATGCCGGCGAGCTCCTCCGCGGTCCAGTTCCCCGCGCTCAGGACGACCAGGGCGCCGGACTCGGTGTCGCGGTCCGGTACGACCGGCCGGTCCACCGAGACCGGCACCACCCGCAGCTGCGGGTCGCTCTTGGCCTCGGCGGCGAGCTGTTCGGCGGCCCGGCGGCCGATCTCGTCGCCGTCCGGTACGACGGCCAGGAGACGGCGCGGAGACGGCAGTCGCGTACGGAGCCGGGCGCACACCCGGCGGTAGCGGATCCGCCGGCCGGCCTCGTCGCCGGATGCCTGCGGGGCCGGCAGGTCCCACCGGGTGTCGATGCCGAGGAGCCGGCGGATCCCGGCCCGTGGGCCGCGGTCCTCCGGCCGGTGCCCGCCCCGCCGTTCGGCGGGCACGTCGACGGTGCCGAGGAGCGCCGAGCCCAGCGCCGCGGCGATCTCCGGCTCGGTGCGCAGCCGGCGGTTCGCCCGCGCGGCGACGAGGTGGCCGACGACCGCGAGCAGGAAGAACAGCAGCGCCCCGGCGACGACGAGCTGCACCCTGGTCGGCGGCGCCTCGCCGGTCGGGCGGGCCGCCGGCCCCATGACGACCATGCCGGCCACGGTGTTCGCCGGGTCGGCCTGCTCGAGCTTCGTCATGGCCTCCTCCAGCGACGTGCGCAGCTTCTCCAGCTCGGTGCGGGCCTGCACGCTCTCCACGGTCTGTCCCGGATCGGCCGCGGCGGCCAGTTCGCTGATGCGGCGGTTGGTCTCCTCGACCTTCTTCCGCAGCGCCCCGGGCCCGGTGGCCGCTTTGGCGTCGGTGCCGCCGCCCGCGATCCGCGCCGCGAACTTCACGAACTGGTCGGCCACCTGGTCGGCCAGCCGCTGGGCGCGCTCCGGGGTGCCGGCCGTGCCCGAGATCTTGATGATGTTGCCGTCGGCGGCCTTGGCGGCCACCTGGTCGCGCAGCTCCGTGCCGCTGACGCCCGGCCAGCCGAGCGAGGCCGCGGCGCGGTCGACCACCGTCGAACTCGTCGCGATGTCCACCTGGGTGAGCAGTTCGCGTTCCTCCCACTGCCCGGGCAGCAGGACCGAGGCCGACGCCGTGTACCGCGGCGGGAACAGCAGGGAGGCGCCGTAGCCGGCGAGCGCCCCCACCAGGGCGAGGACGGTGAGGAGCCGCCAGCGCCGGCGGAACACCCGCCCGATCGTGACCAGGCGTATCGTGTCGTCGCTCAACGTCGAGGCCTCTTCCCTGCCCGGACCGGACCGCCCGCCGGCACCGGAGCGCGGTCACGGCAGGCAGCGGCGTAGGCGGCGAGCAGCGACGCCTGCGAGTTCCGCCAGGACAGCGGCCCGCCGATCCGCTCCTGGCCGAGCTTGCCCATCCTGGCCCGCCGCTCCGGATCGTCCAGCAGCCGCGCGATGAGCTCCGCGAACTCGGTCTCGTCGTTGGCGCGCGCGTAGACGGCGGCGTCACCGGCGGAGACCCGCGCCTCGCGCAGGTCGAACGAGACGATGGGCCGGCCCATCACCATGTACTCCAGGACCTTGTTCATGGTGGACACGTCGTTGAGTGGATTGAGCGGGTCGGGGGAGAGGCACACGTCCGCGGTGGACAGGTAGCGCACCAGGTCGGCGTCGGGCACGCGCCCGGTGAACTCCACCTGCTCCGCGAGCCCGAGCCGCCAGGACAGCTCCACCATCGCGTCGAAGGTGTCGCCGGCACCGACGAACACCGCGTGCCAGTCGGTCCGCCCGAGCTCGTCGCGCAGCTTCGCGAGGGCTCGCAGGGCGTAGTCGACGCCGTCCTGCGGGCCCATCACGCCCAGGTAGCACAGCAGATGAGGCTTGCCGCGCTTCAGCTGCGGCTCCGGCGGTACCGGCTGGAACCGCTCGGTGTCGGGCGCGCTGCGCACCACGAAGACGTCCTGCGGACGCCGGCCGCCACGGCGCAGCGCGACGTCCCGGTAGCTCTCGTTCGTGGCGAGCACGACGTCCGCGGCCCGGTAGGTCAGCCGTTCCAGCGCGCACACGGCGCGGTAGAGCAGGTCCTTGCCGCGGTCGAACCGGGAGAGGTACAGCTCGGGCACCAGGTCGTGCTGGTCGAACACGAACCGCGCCCCGCGCCGCTTCAGCCACAGGGCCGGCAGGAACAGCAGGTCGGGCGGGTTGCAGGCGTGGACCACGTCGACCGGGCCGACCTTCCGGGCCAGCCGGACCGTGTGCCACAGCGCCGATCCGTACTCCCGCAGGTAGCCGGCCGGTCCTCCGGTGGCGGCGCGCAACGGGTAGCGGTGGACGCGCACCCCGTCGATCACCGCCTCCGGCTCCGTGTCCCGCTTGGTCCCCCTGGGGCAGATGACGTGCACCTCCCAGCCGGCGTCGCGCAGCGTCGTGCACTCCTGCCACACGCGCCGGTCGAACGGCACGGACAGGTTCTCCACCAGGATCAGCGCGCGCCGGGCCGGCCCGGCGCCGCCCGTCATGTCACCAGGCAAGGCCCACGTACCCCGGTTCGGCCCGGCGCGCCTCGGCGTCGGGGAGGCGGACGAGGTCGACGAGCACCGGTCCGTCGCCCTGGGGCAGGGCCGACAGCACGGCCGGGTCCCTGGTGCCGACCAGGCACACCTCGGCGTGCTCCAGCACCTCGCCGACGGAGTCCGCGAGCAGTTGCGCGAGGTGGGGCAGCCGGTTCTCGATGTACTCGCGGTTCGCGCCGATCAGCCGGGAGAGGTTCACGTTGGCGTCGTAGATCCGCAGGTCGTACCCCTTGCCGAAGAGCCTCTCCGCCAGCTCGACGAGCGGGCTCTCGCGCAGGTCGTCGGTGCCGGGTTTGAAGGAGAGCCCGAACATGCCTATGCGTCTCCTGCCGGTCCGCTCGACCAGGTCCACCGCGCGTTGCAGGTGGTCGGAGTTGGAGGGCAGCACGTGCGCGAGGATGGGCACCGAGACGTCGGCCCGCTGCGCCGCGTGCACCAGGCTGCGCAGGTCCTTGGGCAGGCAGGAGCCGCCGAAGGCGAAGCCGGGCCGCAGGTAGGCGGGGCTGATGTTCAGCTTGCGGTCGGCCAGGAAGACGTCCATCACCTGGTGCGAGTCGACGCCGAGCGCCTGGCACACCGCGCCCAGTTCGTTCGCGAAGCCGATCTTGAGGCCGTGGAACGCGTTGTCCGCGTACTTGATCGCCTCGGCCGTCGGGATGGGCACCCGGAACACCTCTCCGGGCAGGCCGTCGTACAGCGCCGTCACCGTGTCGCCGCTCGCCGCGTCCAGCTCGCCGACGACGGTCTTGGGCGGGTCGAAGAAGTCCCGCACGCTCGTGCCCTCGCGCAGGAACTCCGGGTTGACCGCGACCCCGACGTCCACGCCGGCCGTACCGCCGACGTACTTCTCCAGGATCGGCACCAGCAGGTTCAGGCAGGTGCCCGGGAGCATGGTGCTGCGGAAGACGACGGTGTGCCGCCCGCCGCGTTCGGCCAGCGCCGCGCCGATCTGCTCGGTGACCCGCTCCAGGTACGTGGTGCACAGACTGCCGTTGGGCTCCGACGGCGTCCCCACGCAGACCAGCGACACCTCGCTGTTCATGACCGCCTCGCGGACGTCGCCGGTGGCGCGCAACGCCCCCGTCCGCACGACCTCGGCGGTGAGCTCGCCGATCCGCTCCTCGACCACCGGGGCCTTGCCGTCGTTGACCAGGTCGACCTTCACCTGGTTGACGTCCACCCCGATGACCTCGTGACCCATGCTGGCCAGGCACGCGGCCGACACGCAGCCCACGTAGCCGAGCCCGAAAACGCTGACTCTCATGACCCGTTCCTCCCCCCAGGCAGGCCTTGTGGCCTGCGGTCCGCGCGTCCGGCCGGACGACGGCCCCCGCACATCAGTAGGCGCCCTGCCCGTAGAGCACCGCACGCAGCGTCTTCCACAAGATCACTGTGTCCAGGGCGAGCGACCAGTCCTCCACGTACCGCAGGTCCAGGCGGACCGCTTCCTCCCACGACAGGTCGCTGCGCCCGCTGATCTGCCACAGACCGGTGAGTCCGGGCTTGACCAGCAGCCGACGCCGGATGTCCGGGTCGTACGCGGCGCACTCCTCCGGCAACGGAGGCCGCGGACCGACGAGCGACATCGATCCGGTGAGCACGTTGAACAGCTGCGGGAGCTCGTCGAGCGAGTACCGGCGCAGCACGGTTCCGACCCGGGTCACGCGCGGGTCCCGGCGGAGCTTGAACAGCGGGCCGGCGCCCTCGTTGCGGTGGGCCAGCTGGGCACGCGCCCCGTCGGCCCCGACGACCATGGTGCGGAACTTGTACATGGTGAACTCACGGCCGTCCTTGCCGACCCTGCGCTGCCGGTAGAACGCCCCGCCCCGGCTGTCCGCCACCACGAGCAGCCCGACGAGCACCATCAGCGGTGCGAACAGCAGCAGCAGGAGCGCCGCGCCCATCCGGTCGACGACGCCCTTGACCGCCCGGCGACCCCCGGTGAAGGCCGGCATGCTCACCCGCAGCAGCGGGATGCCGAGCACCGCGTCGACGTGCAGCCGGGGACCGGCCACCTCCATCAGCACCGGTGCCACGACCATCTCGGCATCGCTGCCCTCGAGGTTCCAGGCCAGCCGCTGCAGCCGGGCCGGTGACCAGTGGGGGTCCGGTGTGACCGCGACGACCCGGTAGCCGTCGTGGTGGACGTGCTTGGCGACGTCCTCGAGCCGGCCGACGACCGGCACCCCCTCCAGTTCGTCACCGTCGAGACCGAGACCGTCCGTCGTGCACACCGCGTCCACGCGCCAGCCGAGGTGCGGGAACTTGCGGGTGCGGGTGATCAGGTCGCGCACGGTGGCCACGCTCCCGGCGGCGAGCACCGGCCGCAGGCACTGTCCCTCCTTGCGCTGCTTGTGCAGCCACAGGCGCAGCAGGTACCGCGCGGTCATGGTGACGAGCGCGATCGCGGGGACCGCGACGAAGATCCAGAGCTTGATGTTGCGTGAGGTGAGGGCTATCCCGCCGAGGGCGAGGACGACGGTCGCCGTGAACAGCGAGCGCCCGAGCCGCCGGAACTCCTCGGCTCCCTGGCCGAGCACGGCCGGAGCCCACGCCCGGCTCACCGCGAGCGCCCCGAGCACCAGCAGTTCGGTGCCGAAGGCGAGTATCCCCCACTTCTCGTGCCAGTTGGCCGCGTCGCGGGCCCCGAAGAAGTTGCCGATCGCCGCCACCACGAAGGCCGTGGCCACGGTGTCGCTGATGATCACGGTACGGCGGTACCGCTGCTCCCAGTCGGTTGTGGGCCGGCTGGCCGCCCCGTCCGCCAGACGCTCGCGCGCAGACGGAAACGGGCTGACAAGTCCCCCTTGCCGCACAGAACCCCCCCAGGTCCCAGTGGTTCGACGTGTTCGCCCAACACTGTTCGTCCCCCTCGGGAGGCCCCCGCCTCCCGCACTGTTCCTCCCCCGGGGGCCCCCGCCCCCGCGCCTGCCGTCCCGGCTGTTCCGGAACCCCTGGTGCTCCCCGCACCCCGAGGCCCCGTCTCGGGCTCCCAGAAATGATCATCAATACGTCCGGGACGCGGGACGTGACTGCCGGCTTTCCGTTGCGCCGGGCTTAAAGATCATTAATTGGTTGCCAAGTGTCCGAACAGCTGAAGCACGGTCAATCTAGACCATCGGGGCCGATCTGAAGAGAGGATGTGTGGAATTTGTGCTCGGGCTTTTGGGGCCCGGTCCACCGCCCGGTGACCGCCCACGGGCGCCTTTGCGCCACCGCGCGCCCAGCGGCTCGTCCGGCCCCGCAAGCGGCTTCCAGGTGACCTGGGCGTGCGGACAGAGGGCCTTTGACCTGCGGCTTCCGCCGATGGCTGAGGGTGATGGGCGTCGCGCCGATCATGGCGCCGGCCGTCATGAATGCCGCCGGGGGCCCGCGTGACGGGCGACCGGCATGATCGAAACCAGCACTGCGCGGTATGGCCGGTCTTCACTGGTTCCCGGCAATCCCGCACGTCACTTCAGGAACTGACGTTCATATGTTCGCGCGTTTGTTCGCGCTGTGCGCTTCTCCCGATTCCCGGATCGCACAACCGGGTTCATTCCGTGGAAGGCATTTCCGAGCCGTACCGCCGGCGGTCCGCCGCACCGCCGCGTCCCGCCGCGCCGGAGGGACGCGGCGGGAGCCGGGCGTCGCTCAGTCCTCGGCGGGAAGCGCCGTACGGCCCTCGAAAGCCGCCAGGATGCGCTCCGCCGCCAGAGTGGCCGTCAACCGGCCCTCCCTGACCTGCCGTTCGAGGTCGGGGGCCGTCGCGCGGACCACCGGGTCGGCGTGCAGACGGCCGAGGAGTTCGTCGCGGACCATCGCCCACGTCCAGCCGACCTGCTGGTCCCGGCGCTTGGCGGCCAGCCGGCCGGTGGAGTCGAGCAGGGCGCGGTGCTGCTCCAGACGCTCCCAGACCGTGTCGAGGCCGGCCGACTCGCGGGCGCTGCAGTGCAGCACCGGCGGGGTCCAGAAGGCGTCCTTGCCGTGCATCAGGCGCAGCGCGCCCGCCAGCTCCCGGGCCGCCGCCCGCGCGTCGCGCTCGTGCGGGCCGTCCGCCTTGTTGACGGCGATCACGTCGGCCAGCTCCAGGACGCCCTTCTTGATGCCCTGCAACTGGTCACCGGTGCGGGCCAGCGTCAGCAGCAGGAAGGAGTCGACCATCTCGGCGACCGTCGTCTCGGACTGGCCGACGCCGACGGTCTCGACCAGGACCACGTCGTAGCCCGCCGCCTCCATCACCACCATCGACTCCCGGGTGGCCTTCGCGACCCCGCCCAGCGTGCCCGCGCTGGGGGAGGGGCGGACGAAGGCCGCCGGATCGACCGCGAGACGCTCCATCCTGGTCTTGTCGCCCAGGATGGAGCCGCCCGTGCGGGTGGAGGACGGGTCGACGGCGAGGACCGCCACCCGGTGGCCCAGCGAGGTCAGCATCGTGCCGAACGCGTCGATGAACGTCGACTTGCCCACCCCTGGCACCCCGCTGACGCCGATCCGCCGCGCCCGGCCGCTGTGCGGCAGCAGCTCGGTGAGCAACTGCTGTGCCAGGGCCCGGTGCTGGGGCCGGGTGGACTCGACGAGCGTGATGGCGCGGGCCACCAGGGCCCGTTTCCCGTCGAGCACACCCTTCACATAGGTGTCCAGATCGATCGCGGCCATCGCGGCCCTACAGCTCGTGGCCGAGGTCGGCCGACAGGCGCTTGACCAGGTCGTGGGCGGCGTCCGGGATCACGGTCCCCGGCAGGAACACCTCCGCCGCGCCCATCTCCCGCAGGGCCGGGACGTCCTGCGGCGGAATCACCCCGCCGACCACGATCATGATGTCCTCACGGCCCTCCTCGGCGAGCCTCTCGCGCAGCGCCGGGACGAGCGTGAGGTGACCGGCGGCCAGCGAGGACACCCCGACCACGTGCACGTCCGCCTCGACGGCCTGCCGGGCGACCTCCTCCGGCGTCTGGAACAGCGGGCCGACGTCGACGTCGAAGCCGAGGTCGGCGAAGGCGGTCGCGATCACCTTCTGGCCGCGGTCGTGGCCGTCCTGGCCCATCTTGGCGACCAGGATGCGCGGCCGGCGCCCCTCGGCCTCCTCGAACGCGTCCACCAGCGCCCGGGTGCGGTCCACGGACGGGGACCGGCCTGCTTCGTTGCGGTACACGCCGGAGATCGTACGGATCTGGCTCGCGTGCCGCCCGTACACCTTCTCCAGGGCGTCGGAGATCTCACCGACCGTCGCCTTGGCGCGGGCGGCGCGCACGGCCAGCTCCAGCAGGTTCTCCGTGCCGTCGGCCGCCCGGGTCAGCGCGTCCAGGGCGTCCTGGCAGGCCCGCTCGTCGCGCTCCGCCCGCAGCCGGCGCAGCTTCTCGATCTGCTGCGCCCGCACGGAGGAGTTGTCGACCTTGAGGACCTCGATCCGCTCGTCGCTGTCGACGCGGTACTTGTTGACGCCGATCACCGGCTGCCGGCCGGAGTCGATGCGGGCCTGGGTGCGGGCCGCGGCCTCCTCCACGCGCAGCTTGGGGATGCCCGCGTCGATGGCCTGCGCCATGCCGCCCGCCTGCTCGACCTCCTGGATGTGCGCCCACGCCTTGCGGGCGAGGTCGTACGTCAGCCGCTCCACGTAGGCGCTGCCGCCCCACGGGTCGATGACCCGGGTGGTGCCCGACTCCTGCTGGATGAGCAGCTGGGTGTTGCGGGCGATGCGCGCCGAGAAGTCGGTCGGCAGTGCCAGGGCCTCGTCGAGGGCGTTGGTGTGCAGCGACTGGGTGTGCCCCTGGGTCGCCGCCATCGCCTCCACGGCCGTACGCGTGGCGTTGTTGAACACGTCCTGCGCGGTCAGCGACCAGCCCGAGGTCTGCGAATGGGTGCGCAGCGAGAGGGACTTGGCGTTCTTCGGGTCGAACTGCCGCACCAGCTTCGCCCACAGCAGCCGGGCCGCGCGCAGCTTGGCGATCTCCATGAAGAAGTTCATGCCGATCGCCCAGAAGAAGGACAGCCGGGGCGCGAACGCGTCGACGTCCAGGCCCGCCTCCCGGCCCGCGCGGATGTACTCGACCCCGTCCGCGAGCGTGTACGCCAGCTCCAGGTCGGCCGTCGCGCCGGCCTCCTGGATGTGGTAGCCGGAGATGGAGATGGAGTTGTAGCGGGGCATCCGCTGCGAGGTGTACGCGAAGATGTCGGAGATGATCCGCATCGACGGCTTCGGCGGGTAGATGTAGGTGTTGCGGACCATGAACTCCTTCAGGATGTCGTTCTGAATGGTCCCGGCCAGCTTCTCGGGCGGTACGCCCTGTTCCTCCGCCGCCACGATGTACAGCGCCAGCACCGGCAGCACGGCGCCGTTCATCGTCATCGACACCGTCATCCGGTCCAGCGGGATGCCGTCGAACAGCCGGCGCATGTCGTAGATCGAGTCGATGGCCACGCCCGCCATGCCGACGTCACCGGTCACGCGCGGGTGGTCACTGTCGTAGCCCCGGTGCGTGGGCAGGTCGAAGGCGACCGACAGGCCCTTCTGACCGGCCGCCAGGTTGCGCCGGTAGAAGGCGTTGGACTCCTCGGCGGTGGAGAAGCCCGCGTACTGGCGGATCGTCCAGGGCTGGTTGACGTACATCGTCGGGTACGGGCCGCGCAGGTACGGCGCGATGCCCGGGTAGGTGCCCAGGAAGTCCAGGCCCTCCAGGTCCCGGCCGGTGTACAGCGGCTTGACCCCGATGCCCTCCGGGGTCTCCCACAGCGGCTCCGTGCCCCCGGTGGCCCGCTTCAGGGCCTCACGCCACTCGCCCTCGGTGGCGTCGGCGGCCGGGGTCCCCAGCTCGATGCCGGAGAAGTCGGGGATTCCCATCAGGACACTCCCATGCGGTCGAGGGTCGCGGACAGGACGTCCACGGCGTCACAGCCCGCGAAGACGTACGAGTCGATGCCGGCGTAGTCGCCCCGGCCCGCCAGGAAGACGTGCCGGGCACCGGCCGCGCGCAGCGCCCGCGCCGCCTGTTCGGCCTGTTCGGCGTAGAGAGCGTCGGTGGAGCACAGCACGGCCTCGGTGGCGCCGCTGTCCTCGAAACGGCCCTCGGCGACCGGCTCGACGCCGCCGGCCTGGAAGAGGTTGGCGGCGAAGGTGGAGCGGGCGGTGTACTCGGCGGCGGAGCCGATCGTGGCGAGGAAGATCCGCGGCCGGGCGCCGGTCGCCGCCAGGTGGGCGTCGGAGCGGGCGCGCAGCTCCTCGAACGCCTCGTCGCGGCGCACGCGCGGCAGTCCGCCGGACGGCGGCTCGGGCGCGGGCGCGCGCTTGACCGGCTGCTCCGCCAGCAGTGGGAACTCGCTGACCCCGGTGACGGGTTCGCGCCGCTTGGCGAGCCGCTTGGAGCGCTCGGCCCAGGTCGTCGCGAGGTCGGTGCGCAGCCGGCCGGAGCGCAGCACGGCCGCCTGGCCGCCGTCGCGCTCGAGCGACCGGAAGAACTGCCAGGCGGCCTCTGCGAGTTCGTCGGTCAGCCGCTCGACGTACCAGGAGCCGCCGGCCGGGTCGATGACCCGGGCCAGGTGGGACTCCTCGATCAGGATGGAGGAGGTGTTGCGGGCGATCCGGCGCGCGAAGGCGTCCGGGAGGCCGAGCGCGTGGTCGAACGGCAGCACGGTCACGGAGTCCGCCCCGCCCACCCCCGCGGCGAGCGTCGCGACCGTCGTGCGGAGCATGTTCACCCAGGGGTCGCGGCGGGTCATCATCACCGGCGACGTCACCACGTGCTGCACCTGCGCGCCCGCGGCCGGTGCCCCGCACACCTCGGTGACCCGCGCCCACAGCCGGCGCGCGGCGCGCAGCTTGGCGATGGTCAGGAACTGGTCGGCGGTGGCCGCGTAGCGGAACTCCAGCTGGGCTGCGGCCTGGTCGACGCCGAGCCCGGCCTCGGTCAGCTCCCGCAGGTAGGCCACGCCGGTGGCCAGCGAGGCGCCCAGCTCCTGCGCGGCGGAGCCGCCCGCCTCGTGGTAGGGCAGCGCGTCCACGGTCAGCGCGCGCAGGCCCGGGTACCGCTCGGCGCAGCGGACGGCCAGGGCGGCGAAGGGGGCGAAGTCCAGTGCGGTGCCGGTGCGGGCCTCGTACCCGAGCGGGTCGCCGCCCAGGGTGCCGCGGGCGGCCCGCGGGGCGACGCCCTTGTCGTCGTACAGCCGCAGCAGCACCTCGGCGGCGGCCTCGGTGTCGCGGCCCGCGTCCAGGGCGACCGGCGCCAGATCGAGGTAGACGCCGTCGAGGGCGCGGCCCAGCGCGGAGACCGGGATGCCGCCCTCGCCCAGCACCAGCCACAGGGACGTGGCGCCGTTCTCCAGGTCGGCGAGCACGGCGTCGGCCGTGCCGTCGGCGAGTGCCGTGTGCCGCTGCCGTACGTCCCAGCCGCTCGTGCTGGTGCCCTCCGGGCGGCTGCCCCGCACGAAGGGGGCGAAGCCCGGCAGGCCGGGGTCGGGCGCGCTGTCGCGCGCGGTGTACAGGGGCCGGGTGCGCAGCCCGTCCTCCAGCGTCGTGGACAGGGCGTCCTCGGCTGCCGCGCCGGTCAGTTCCTTGCCCGACTTGCGCAGGACGCCCTCGACCAGGCGTTGCCACTGCTCATGTGTCGCGTCAGGGAACTCGGCGGCCAGTGAGAGCCCGTCGTCAGGCAGGACCGTCATGGCTCGGATGCTAGGGCAGGGCGTCGGAGCCGGGGCGGAGGACGGGCTGTGAGGTTTCTCTTCTTGCGGTGGTGATCCGTGTCTCTCCGCACCCGGCGGCTCAGTGGGTCCCGGTCTCCAGGTCCGGGACGAGGGCGCACATGGCCGCCCGCTGCTCGGGACCCATGGAGTCGGCGAGGGCCTGGCGGACGGTGCCGGCGAGCAGGGCGGAGGTCTCGCGCAGCAGGTCGCGGGCCTTGTCGGTGAGGGCGACCTGCACGCCCCGCTTGTCGCCGCACACGGAGGCGCGGCTGACGAGACCGGCCCGCTGGAGGCAGGCGATCTGGTAGGTGAGGCGGGTCTTGGGGCGGCCGAGGAGATCGGCGACCTGGGTCATCCGCAGTGCGGTGCGCGGCTGCTCCGCCAGCAGGCACAGGATCAGGAACTCGTCGTGGGAGACGTCGAGGGTCTCCTTCACGGCCGACCGCAGCCGCTGCTCCACGGCGCCGGTCGCGGCCAGCAGGACCATCCAGGCGCGCAGCTCTCCCGGGAGCAGCCCGTCGCCGTGCGCGAGGGGGCAGGAGGGCAGGTCGGCGGTGTGCGCGTCGGAGGCGGACATGCGTGGAGTCTATCTGTTGTCCGAATTTGTACGAGTACACGTGGGCGGTGGTTGTTCAAATTTGGATGAGGGGCTAGCGTGAGGTCCAGTCATCCAAATTTGAATCACCTGGAGTACGACATGAGCGTCGCCGTGGAAGCAGGCCTGTGGCAGCTCGACCCGACCGCGTCCACCGTGGGCCTGCGGCACAAGACGCTGTGGGGCCTGGTCACCGTGAAGGGCACCTTCACCGGCGTCGGCGGCACCGGCGAGGTCCGGCCCGACGGCTCGGCCACCGGCACCGTGACCCTGGACGCGGCCTCCCTCGACACGAGGAACGCCAAGCGGGACGTCCACCTGCGCTCGGCCGACTTCTTCGACACCGACCGTCACCCGGAGATCACCTTCACCGTGCGCGGCGCCGACCGGCTCGAGGGCGACACGGTCCGGGTCACCGGACAGCTCACCGTCCGGGGCGTCGGCAGGCCCCTGTCCCTCACCGCCCGCCTGACCGGCGTGAGCGCCGACGCGCTGACCCTGGAGACGGAGTTCGGCGTGGACCGCGAGCAGTTCGGCATGGGCTGGAACCAGCTCGGCATGATCCGCGGACTGACCACGGTCACGGCCGCGCTCCGCTTCACCCGCGCCGCGGACTGAGGCCCAGCTCCGCCCGGGGCACGTCCTGGGTGGACAGCGTCTGCGGGTCCGCCGTGAAGGCGCGCAGCCGGAACCGGGTACCGGGCTTCGCCGGCGCCTGGACATCGCCGGAGGGCGCCCACAGTTCCACGGTCGCCGTGCGGTGGGCGGGAATCGTCGCCGGGCCGCGCATCAGCGACCAGTAACGGCCCATGCCCTGGCCGGCGCTGAGCATGTAGTGCGGGGTGAGCGCGGTGCCGCCCGTGTTGGTGACCCGCAGGGTCAGCCGGGACAGGGTCCGCGCCGGGGTCCGCCGGGCCGCCGTGACGTCCATCCGCAGCGGCGGCGTCCCCGTCACCGCCAGGGCCGCGCTCACCAGCGCGGGCGTGACCAGCGCGCCGACCGCCACGGCCAGAGCCGTCCGGCGGCGCGGACCGGTGAACGGGCGGGGCCGCGGCTGCCAGGCGTGGGCGAACTCCGGCAGGGGCGCGGTCACCGCCGCCGCCAGCCACAACGGGGTCATCATCAGGTAGTAGCCGTCCTGGGACCGGGTCGCCAGGTAGAACGCGCACCAGGGCAGCACGGTCGCGGCCGGCCCGAGCCGCCGGACGAACAGCGCGAACGCCGCCAGCAGGGCGGCGGCGAGCAGAACGCTCGCCCGGCCGTACCAGTCGAGGCGGTCGCTGCCGTGGGTGAAGTACAGCGAGACGTCCACCAGTCCCTGGCCGTGCAGCACCGCGCCCTGGGTCAGCGGCAGGGCGATGCCCCGCAGCCACCGGCCGGGCTCGCTCACGACGAAGTACACGTTGATCAGCAGCCAGGTGAGCACCGCGGTCGCCACGATCCGCAGCACCACCCGCGCCGCCGCCCGGCCGCCCAGCTCGCCGCGCCGCACGGCGTAGATCCCGGCCAGCAGGAACGGCGTGACGAACCACGGCAGTTGCTGGGCGGCGCACGCGGCGCCGAGACACGCGGCCCGCGCGATCCCGGCCGCGCCCAGCCGGCCGCGCGCGCCGAGCCGGGGCCAGCGCACCACCACCGGCAGCAGCAGGACCAGGCCGATGATCGCCGGGTAGCCCTGGCGGGCGTAGCTCGGCAGGAAGCCGAAGCCGAGGCAGACCATCGTCGCCGCCGAGCGCCAGGGCACCGGGAGCAGCCGCCACAGCACCACTGCGCCCACGACCAGCGCGACCGTCGCCGCCGCGGTCGCGGGGGCGCCGCCGTGCCCCAGCCACAGCAGGGGCGCGGCGAGCAGCGGGGCCAGCGGGGGATAGCCGTAGGTGAAGTCGTATCCGCCGTCCATGGTCGGCGTCAGCGCGACGCCCTGGGCGTGGAACAGCCACGGCCAGGGCTGCTCGTACACCGGGTGCCCGGCGACGAGTTCCCGCGCGGCCTGGGTCGTGAGGACCGCCTCGTCACCGCCGTCGTGGTTCAGCGCCCAGGCGCACAGGGCGAGCGTGACCGCCGTCGCCAGCACCACCAGGTCCAGGCGGGCCAGCGAGCGCGTCCGGCGGACGGTGAGGGCGAGCACGCCGGTCACCAGGATCGAGGCGTAGCAGACCGAGATGACGCCCGCGAGGACCAGCCGGTGCGTCGCCGCCTGGGTCCACACCGAGCGGGTGCCGATGAACAGGCTCACGTCGGCGAGGAGCGTCAGTACGCGGTGCCACTGCGCGGGGCCGTCCGGCGCCGCCGCGCGGGCCCCCGGATCGGCGGACACCGCCGACGATGTCCGCCGTCCGGGTGTCACCTGCTGTGTCTCTGCCACGTGCACGGCACGCGACGCTAGCGGGGAGCGGTGAGCGGAGGCGCGCGGACCGATGAAGAGTCGGGTATGAGCCCGGTAAGAAGCGGGCGTATCCGTACATCTGACGCAGGGTGTGACGAGCGAGATACGGCCGGCCCGGTCGCGCACCGTGTCGTTGTTGGGCCGAACGGGTGACTTGGCGTAAGAATTGGCTGGTGCAGGGAATGAGTGCGAGTCAGGTCAGGGGGAGCCGGTGAGCCGTTACGACGTCACCGATGAACAGTGGGAAGGGCTCGCCCAGGTCGTGCCGCTGCGGGGCCGGGACGCCTGGCCGTCCGCGGTGGACCACCGCTCGCTGCCCGACGCCGAGACCGAGACCCGGCGACGGTTCGTGGTCCTGCGTGTCAACGTCTTCGCGGACGCCCGGGAAGTCGCCGAGACCCTGATGGCCGGGGCGCCGGTGCTGCTCGACCTGTCCGGCGCGGAGGGCGACGTCGCCAAGCGCGTCCTCGACTTCAGCACGGGCGTCGTCTTCGGCCTGGGCAGCGGCATGCACCGCGTGGACCGCAACGTCTTCCTCCTCACCCCGCCCGGGACGGAGGTCAGCGGACTCATGGAGGGCGCGGCGCTCTCAGGCGGCTGAGCCGCACCGCCCCGGCTCACCCCGGCACGACGCCCTGCCGGGGGCGGCGGGGCTGCGGGAGCGCGGGCCGGGTCGCGGGAGCCCCGGCCGTCGGCGTGCGGCAGGAGCATGGCGTCCACGGTGCCGCCGTCCGTGTCGAAGGCCGTGGGCGCGGGCGAGGGGCCGCGGCGGTCGGCTCGTTCCGCGGGGCGCGCACCCCGACGCCCGCCGCACGGGCCCCCCGGGTACGGAACCGGGCCGGGCCGGTGGTGTGGTCCGCGCGGGACGTCCGCTGCGTCGGGTCCCCCGATCGTAGGAACGTCCCGGCAGTGAAACGGTTCGGCGTACGGGCGGAGCCCTACGGTCCGCATATGGCCGTGCCCTCCGTGTCCGCTGAGCCGCCGGCGGCCGAAGCGTCCGCCGCCGTCCCCGCGCACCTCCTCCCGTCCCCGGACATCCGGTCCCGGATCACCGAACTGCGGCTGTCGGCCTTCGCCGGGCACCGGCGGGCCGGGTTCCCGCTCGGGCCGGTCACCGTGTTCGCGGGGCCCAGCGGGACCGGCAAGACCACCGCGCTCGCCGCGTACGAGGCGCTGGCCCGGCTCGGCGGCGGTGCCCCGCTCGCCGAGGCGTTCCCGGACCCGGTCGCCTGCGTGCCGGAACGGGCCCGCCCCGACGCCGGGGGGCGGCGGGGATTCCGGATCGGCTGCACCGCCGACGGCGCCGAGGGCCCGGTCCGGCTCGACCTCGCCGTGCAGGCCGAACCGTACCCGCGGATCGTGGGGGAGCGGCTGACCGCGCGTGGGGTCGTCCTGCTGGAGACCGCCCTGCGCGACCCCGGGCGCCGGACCGTCCAGGCCGCCTGGCACACCGCCGGCACCGCCCCGGTCACCCGTGCCCCGCTCCCCGACGACCGCCTGGGCACCGCCCTGCTGCCGCTGCGCGTGGCCGGCAAGACGGACGGCCAGCGCCACGTGCTCGCCGCGGCCGAGCAGATGGTCGTCGCCCTGCGCTCCGTCTTCCCCTGCGACCCGCGCCCCGAGCAGATGCGCGCCCCGGTCCCCACCGGCTCGGGCCGGCTGCTGCGCGGCTGCGGCAACCTCGCCGACGTACTGTGGCGCACGCGCGCGGAGTGCGGCCGGCGGCACGGCCTGCTGGTCGAGGCGCTGCGCGCGGGCTGCGCCGGGCGGGTGGCCGACCTGGTCGCCGAGCCGCTGGCCGACGGTACGGTACGGGCGCTGCTCGACCGCGGCGACGGCTTCCGCAGCGAACTCGCCCGGCTGGGCGACGGCGAACTGCGCTACCTCGCGCTCACGCTGGTGCTGCTGACCGGGCCCGGCGTGCTCGACGTGGACACCCCAGGCGAGGTGCCCGACGCGCTGCGGACCCTCACCGTCCTCGCCGACGGTTTCGACCGCGGCCTGGATCCGGGGCAGCGCCGGGAGTTGCTGCGGACGGCCGCGCGGATGGGCGAACGGGGGCACATCCGCTGCGTGGCCGCGGTGAGCGACGCGTCATGGGCCACCGGGACCCCCGGTGTCACGGTGGTACACCTGAACCCGTGACCGAACACCCCGATCCCGGCCTGGCCCGACTCCAGCGCCGACTGGCCGAGTTCGCCGCCGCGCGGAACTGGCAGCCCTACCACACGCCCAAGAACCTCGTCGCCGCCCTCTCGGTGGAGGCCTCCGAACTGGTCGAGATCTTCCAGTGGCTGACGCCCGAGGAGTCCGCCCGGGTGATGGACGACCCCGCGACGGCCCACCGCGTCACGGACGAGGTCGCCGACGTCCTGGCCTACCTGCTCCAGCTCTGCGAGGTCCTCGGCGTCGATCCGCTCGCCGCGCTGGCCGCGAAGATCGACCGCAACGAACGCCGGTTCCCGCTTCCCGGGGCCGGCGCCGGGGCCGGCCCCGGGGACGGCGACCTGGACCCGGAACGGGACCGGGGTCGCGGCCGGCAATCGGAGTTGTGAATTCCGCTATTACTCTCCGAAGTCAAACCGCCGGTCGAATCCGAATTGTTGTCCACAGATTTCGGTCTTCCTCTGGCTTTTCGCCCCACGCTCCCTCACGCTGGGTAGTGAACAAGGGAGTTCGGGTGGCCGCGCGAGGTGACGCGGCGGAGGGACGGGGGCACCGTATGGACGCGATACGGCTCATTCTCACGAGCAGGCGGGCCCTGGCGGGCGGCGCCGACACGGCGGAGATGATGGCGGAGGTCTGGCAGGCACAGGCCCTGGCGCAGGCGATCGGGAGCCGCCTCGCGGTCTCCGGCCCGCCCGAACTGCGCGGCGAGGCACTGGGACTGACGGAACTGGCGGGCCGGGGCTGCGGAGTCCTGGACCCGCCCGAACTCGACCCCGGCGATCTGCGCGCCGCCCAGCTCACCCGGCTGGACGACGCCCGCGAGACCCTGCTCTGCCTCGGCGGCCTGCTCGGCGAGGTCGGCATCGCCCTGGTCGGCATGGCCAGCGCGGCGGCCGACGAGACGACGTACTGGCAGTGCATGGAGGCCATCGACGCCGCCGACGAGTCCCGCGACCGCGTCCTGGAGATGCTGCGCAAGCTGGCAGCCCGGGAGGAGGTGCTGCCGGGCGACATCCAGGACAGCCCGTCGGGCGTCTGACCGGCGGCCCGCCGAGCCGTCACCGCGCGCTTCGCCGAGCCGTCACCGCGCGCGTCGCCGAGCCGTCCGCCTCATCGCGCCTCGTCGGCCGCGCCCGGCGCCGGCGCCCCGGCCTGGAGGTCCGTCAGGGCCGACAGATCCGCGTTCAGCGCCGCCATCAGCTCCTCCATCTGCTCCAGCAACCCCTTCGGCCGGCCGGCGGGGCCCTCCGGCCGGGGAACGGACTCTTCGGACATGACGACGGCCTCCTCGGCTCCCGGCCCGCCGGGGCCGGCGCGGTGACGCGCGACGGAAGCCACGGTCCGGCGCGGGCGCCGGACGGTCCGGCTCCGACGGCCCAACGACCACCGCCGGGGCCGGTCACTGGCCCGCAGCGGAGCCCGCGCGCGGGGCGGAGCAATTTCACCCGCCCGGGGAGTGCCGTGCCGGGTGGTACCGGCGCGGTGGACGCGGGCGGCGCCGTGCAGGATAGATGTATGGACCTTCGAATCTTCACCGAGCCCCAGCAGGGGGCCACCTACGACACTCTGCTCACCGTGGCCAAGGCCACCGAGGACCTGGGCTTCGACGCCTTCTTCCGTTCCGACCACTACCTCCGCATGGGCGGCGCGGACGGTTTGCCCGGCCCGACCGACGCCTGGATCACCCTGGCCGGCCTCGCCCGCGAGACCAAGCGCATCCGTCTCGGCACGCTGATGACCGCCGGCACCTTCCGGCTGCCCGGCGTCCTCGCCATCCAGGTCGCCCAGGCCGACCAGATGTCCGGCGGCCGGGTCGAACTCGGCCTCGGCGCGGGCTGGTTCGAGGAGGAGCACAAGGCGTACGGCATCCCCTTCCCGAAGGAGAAGTTCGCGCGGCTGGAGGAGCAGCTCGCGATCGTCACCGGGCTGTGGGCGACCGAGGCCGGCAAGACCTTCGACTTCCACGGCAGGTTCTACGACCTCACCGACTCGCCGGCGCTGCCCAAGCCCGCCCAGAAGAAGGTCCCCGTGCTGATCGGCGGCCACGGCGCGACCCGCACCCCGCGGCTCGCCGCCCGGTACGCCGACGAGTTCAACATCCCGTTCGCCTCGATCGAGGACAGCGAGCGGCAGTTCGGCCGGGTGCGGGCCGCGGCGGTGGAGGCGGGCCGCGACGCGGACGACCTGACGTACTCCAACGCGCTCGTCGTCTGCGTCGGCAGGGACGACCAGGAGGTGGCCCGCCGCGCCGCCGCGATCGGCCGTGAGGTGGACGAGCTGAAGGCCAACGGGCTGGCCGGTTCCCCGGCGGAGGTCGTCGACAAGATCGGCCGGTACGCCGAGATCGGCTCCCGGCGGATCTACCTCCAGGTACTGGACCTCGACGACCTGGACCACCTGGAGCTGATCTCCAGCCAGGTCCAGTCCCAGCTGTCGTAGCCACGCGGCGACCCGATCCCGTCCCGGGGCCCGCCCCCAAGAGCCCCGGGACCGCCCTCCTGTCCCGCCCCGGCTGCTTCTGGATCAACGCGGGCGTCGCCGGCCTCGGCCTCGCCGCCGTTGACCCGCGGGACACTCGCCGGGGCGGTCTCCGGGCGCCGGCCGGAGCGGGGTGGGGCCGTCACAGGTCCCGGGTCACAAGACGCTCGCCGTCCCGTGTGAGGACGAGCAGGTTCCAGGCGACGCCGGCGTCCCCGTCGTCGCCGTCCCACCACTCGGCGAACGCGTCGGCCAGGTCCGCCGCGTCCGCCCCGCGGTCGTCGTGGTCGTGGGAAGCGGTGAGTTCGACGTCGTAGTCGTGGTCGCCGAGGTGGACCAGGACGACCCGGCTCGCCCCCGCCGCCGCGGCCTTCCGGCCGTGCCGCGCGGCCCAGGAGCGGAAGCCGGCCAGGAGACCGGGGTCCGTCTCACGGCGGGTCAGGGGGCGCGCGGGACGCCGGTGCCGCGCCCCGGACACCCCGTGCCGGCAGCCGAGCACCCAGGCACCGCGGTCCCGTTCCACGACCTCCCGCGGCCGGGCTGTGAGGGAGCGGCGCACACAGCCGCCCCACACCACTTCCCGGACCGCCGCGCCCTTGCCGCCCGAGTCGAGGATCTCCTTGCCGGTCCGCCAGCCGGCGTCGTAGGCGGCGGACCGGGCCGGAGAGGTCGGGCGCGCGGCGGACGGCGGCCGCCCCACGCCGGTGTCGCAGGACACCGTGAGCAGCGCGAGCAGTCCCAGTGCGGCCGGGGCCCACGCCCGCCACCTGGCCCTCCGGTCGGTCAGGGGCACGGTGGGTCCTCCCTTCGACGTCCCCGCCTCGTCTGTCCGCAAGGTGAGAGGGTTCCCGAGCCGCAGGGGTTGCCCGCGCGGCCCGGCGGAGTGGCCCGACGCGGGTGCCGGGGGGACCCGCGGATCCCCCCGGGCCGGCTCAGCCCCGCTGGGCGAAGCCGTAGTCCAGGATCTTCGCCGCGTCCTTGAAACGCTGGTCCGCCGACGTGTCCGCGAGGATCGTGCCCACGACCGTCCTCGTACCACGGGTGGCCGCGAACACCAGGCAGAACTTCGCCTCCGGACCGGAGCCGGTCTTCACGCCGAAGGCGCCGCGGTAGGAGGCGAGGAGCTTGTTCGAGTTGTCCCACGGCTTCATGGCGTGCGTTCCGCCGCCGGGCCGGTACGACCGCATGTCGTCGTAGACCCTGGTGCCGACGACCTTCTTGAACGTCTTGTTCTTCAGCGCGACCCCGGCCAGCCTGGCCAGGTCGCGGGGCGAGGAGTAGTTCTTCCCGTTGGACACCCCGTCGAAGGAGTCGAAGTGGGTGTTCTTCAGGCCGAGTTCGCGCGCCTTGGCGTTCATCTTGCCGATGAACGACCTGGTCCGCAGGGCCGTCGTCGAGCCCGTCCCGTAGGTGTCCGCGAGCGCGTAGGCCGCGTCGCAGCCCGAGGGGAGCAGCAGGCCGTACAGCAGGTCGCCCGTCGTCATCGAGTCGCCGAGGATCAGGTTGGCGCTCGAGTAGCGCTGGACGTGCGTCACCGGGTCGATGACGTAGTCGGTGTACTCCTTCTTGATCTTCACCTTCTTCCCGAGGTCCACGTTCCGCTGCGACAGCACCACGAGCGCCGTCATGATCTTCGTCGTGGAGCCGGTCCGCAGCCGCCCGTCCGGCGCCTTGCCGAAGAGCTGCTTGCCGGTCGCCGGGTTCATGGCGTACGCGCCCTGCGCCGACACCTGCGGTGCCGCGGCGGCGGAGCGCTGGGCGGCGGCCGCGGCCGGTGCCGTGGCCGCCTGGGCGGGAGCGGTCGCGAGGACGCCCGCCCCGAGGACGGCACCGGCCGCCGCGGCGACGGCGGCTCTCCGGCGTACCCGGGTTCCCTGGCCGTTGGTCATGGTTCCCCCTTCAGTCAGTGGTCAGTTGACGAGGGCTCACTCCATCAGACGCCGGGGCGGGGCGGCCGTAACCGAGATCACATGGGCCTGCTGTGAACACCATGTGCCGGAACTGTGGCTTCCGTCACAGCGCACATGATCCCTGCCTGGTCATATGACCGCGTGCGTAAAATCCTCCCCCTTGCCCTCACCGGCCTGCTCGCCGTGTCGGCGTGCCAGTTCGTCGGCGACGACGACCCCGGCGACGAGGCCCACCGCCTCAACACGATGAAGTCGTTCCCGCTGAACGCCTACGTAGCGGACGCGACGTCCCGCGACGGCAAGGCCGTCGGCACGGCACAGTGGATCCTCGCGAAGCGGTGCATGGTCCGGCTCGGGTTCACCGGTTTCAGGACACTCGACATCAGGACCGTCGAGTCGACCTACCCGGTCCGGCAGGGCACCTTCGTGGGCGGCGGCAAGGTCGGCGACGACAGCCCGTACGGTGTGGACGACCCCGGCCTGGCGGCCGAGCACGGCTACCACAACGTGGTGCGCGACGAGTCCGACGACCAGCCCATGGAGTGGCCCGCCGACCAGTACGCGGCCCTCACCGGCACGTTCGAGTCCGGCGACAGCCACCGGGCGCACGGCCACCCCATCCCGGCGAAGGGATGCATGGGCGAGGCCGTCCGGAAGATCTACGGCCCCGAACCCAAGCCGGCGAAGATCGGCGGCGTGCGGCTCAGCGGCTACTACTCGCTCCCCGCGCAGTACTGGTACCAGGCGCACAAGCAAGCGCGGAAGAACCCCGCCTGGAAGAAGGCCGAGCGCGAATGGTCCACCTGCATGAAGGACAAGGGCTTCCGCTACTCCGACCCGGACCAGGCGTCCACCGACTCCGACTGGTTCCGCGGTGACAAGCCGTCGGAGAAGGAGAAGAAGACCGCCGCCGCGGACGCCCGGTGCAAGCTCGACACCGGCTTCATCCAGGCCGTGCACGCCATCGAGAGCCGCGCGCAGAAGACCGCCATCAGCAAGAACAAGAAGGCGCTGGACGCACGGCTCGCCGACGACCGGCGGGCCATGGCGAGGGCGCGGAAGATCGTCGACGACGCGGCCTGAGCGGGCGGACCGGGCCGCACGGCCGGGCCGGCGGGCCGCCGCACGGAAAACCTGTGGTCGCAGAGGTTCCGGCCGGGGAGACTCGGCAGTATGTTCCTGACGATCTCCACCACCGGCACGGCGGGGAACCCGGCCACCGACCTCGGGTACCTGCTGCACAAGCACCCCGACAAGGCGCAGGCGTTCTCCACGTCGTACGGCACGGCGCACGTCTTCTACCCCGAGGCGGACACCGAACGCTGCACGGCCGCCCTGCTGCTGGAGACCGACACCCTCGCACTGCTCCGCCGGGGCAAGGGCAAGGGCCGCGGCGGCGCCCCCGACGCGGCCCTCGCGCAGTACGTCAACGACCGCCCCTACGCGGCCTCCTCGCTCCTCGCCGTCGCGCTGAGCACCGTCTTCTCCAGCGCCCTGCGCGGTGTGTGCCAGGCCCGCCCCGAGCGGGCGGCGGACCCGCTGCCGCTGCGCGTCGAGGTCCCGGCGCTGCCCGCCCGCGGCGGAGCCGGCCTCGTACGACGGCTCTTCGAACCGCTCGGCTGGACGGTCACCGCCGACCCCGTGCCGCTCGACACCGCGTTCCCGGAATGGGGCGACTCGCGGTACGTCCGGCTGGTGCTGGAGTCGGAGCGACTGACCCTCGCCGAGGCGCTGCGCCACCTGTACGTCCTGCTGCCGGTGCTGGACGACGCCAAGCACTACTGGGTCTCCGCCGACGAGGTCGACAAGCTGCTGCGCGCCGGTGAGGGCTGGCTGGCCGGCCACCCGGAGCAGCAGCTCATCACCAGCCGCTATCTGTCCCGGCGCTGGTCGCTGACCCGGCAGGCACGCGAGCGGCTGGAGCTGGTGCGGCTGGCCGAGGCCGACGACAGCGAGGTCGAGGACATCGACAACGCCGTCGCGGAGGAGACCGAGACGGAGGAGAAGCCGGCCCCGCTCGCGGAGCGGCGCCGGGCGGCGATCCTCACCGCGCTGCACGCCTGCGGTGCCGCACGCGTCCTCGACCTCGGCTGCGGCCAGGGCCAGTTGGTGCGGGCGCTGCTCAAGGACACCCGGTTCACCGAGATCGTCGGCGTGGACGTGTCCGTACGGGCCCTGACCATCGCGGCACGGCGGATCGGGCTCGACCGGATGGGGGAGCGGCAGGCGGCCCGCGTCCGGCTCGTCCAGGGCTCCCTCGCCTACACCGACAACCGGCTCAAGGGGTACGACGCCGCCGTGCTCAGCGAGGTGATCGAACACGTCGACCTGCCCCGGCTGCCCGCCCTGGAGTACTCCGTGTTCGGGCACGCGCGCCCCCGCACGGTCGTCGTGACCACCCCGAACGTCGAGTACAACGTCCGCTGGGACAGCCTGCCCGCCGGACACGCCCGGCACGGCGACCACCGCTTCGAGTGGACCCGCGAGGAGTTCCGCGCCTGGGCGGCGGCGGTGGCCGGACGCCACGGCTACGACGTCGAGTTCGTTCCCGTCGGCCCGGACGACCCCGAGGTCGGCCCACCCACCCAGATGGCCGTGTTCCACCGTGACGACACCGAGAAGGAGGCGAAGGCCGCATGAACGGAACCCGCGAGCCGGGACGGGAACTCCCCGTCACCGACCTGTCCCTCGTCGTCCTCGTCGGCGCCTCCGGCTCCGGCAAGTCCACGTTCGCCCGGCGGCACTTCAAGCCCACCGAGGTGATCTCCTCCGACTTCTGCCGCGGTCTGGTCGCCGACGACGAGAACGACCAGAGCGCCAGCCGGGACGCCTTCGACGTCCTGCACTACATCGCGGGCAAGCGGCTGGCCGCCGGCCGCCGCACCGTCGTGGACGCCACCAGCGTCCAGCAGGACTCCCGGCGTCAGCTGATCGACCTGGCCAAGCGGTACGACGTGCTGCCCATCGCCATCGTGCTGGACGTGCCGGAGGAGGTGTGCGCCGAGCGCAACGCGGCCCGCACCGACCGCGCCGACATGCCCCGCCGGGTCATCCAGCGGCACATCCGCGAACTGCGCCGCTCGCTGCGCCACCTGGAGCGCGAGGGCTTCCGCAAGGTGCATGTGCTGCGCGGGACACAGGAGGTGGAGAACGCCACCGTCGTCACCGAGAGGCGCTACAACGACCTGACCCACCTCACCGGCCCGTTCGACATCATCGGCGACGTCCACGGCTGCTCCGCGGAACTGGAGGCGCTGCTGGCCAAGCTGGGGTACGCGGACGGGGCGCACCCCGACGGCCGTACCGCCGTGTTCGTCGGCGACCTGGTCGACCGCGGCCCGGACAGCCCCGGTGTGCTGCGCCGGGTGATGTCCATGGTGAAGTCGGGCAACGCCCTGTGCGTCCCCGGCAACCACGAGAACAAGTACGGCCGCCACCTCAAGGGCCGCCGGGTCCAGCACACCCACGGACTCGCCGAGACCATCGCGCAGATGGAGGCCGAGAGCGAGGGGTTCCGGGCCGAGGTGCGGGAGTTCATCGACGGACTGGTCAGCCACTACGTCCTGGACGGCGGCCGGCTCGTGGTCTGCCACGCCGGCCTGCCGGAGAAGTACCACGGCCGCACCTCCGGCCGGGTCCGCTCGCACGCCCTGTACGGGGAGACCACCGGCGAGACCGACGAGTTCGGGCTGCCGGTGCGCTACCCGTGGGCGGAGGACTACCGGGGCCGGGCCGCGGTGGTCTACGGCCACACCCCCGTGCCCGAGGCGACATGGCTCAACAACACCATCTGCCTGGACACCGGGGCCGTCTTCGGCGGCAAGCTGACCGCGCTGCGCTGGCCGGAGCGGGAACTGGTCGACGTACCGGCCGAGCGGGTCTGGTACGAGCCGGCGCGGCCGCTGCGCACCGAGGCGCCCGGCGGGCAGGACGGCCGGCCGCTGGACCTGGCGGACGTGCACGGCCGCCGGGCCGTGGAGACCCGGCACGCGGGCAGGGTGGCCGTCCGCGAGGAGAACGCGGCGGCGGCCCTCGAGGTCATGAGCCGCTTCGCGACCGACCCGCGCCTGCTGCCGTACCTGCCGCCGACCATGGCACCGACGGCCACCTCGCAGATCGAGGGCTACCTCGAGCACCCCGAGGAGGCCTTCGCGGGGTACGCGCGGGACGGGGTCGCGCGGGTGGTGTGCGAGGAGAAGCACATGGGCTCCCGCGCGGTGGCCCTGGTCTGCCGGGACGCGGAGACGGCACGCAGGCGGTTCGGTGTGGACGGCCCCACGGGGTCGCTCTACACCCGTACCGGGCGGCCGTTCCTCGACGACGCGGAGATGACCGAGGAGATCCTCGGACGGCTGCGCTCGGCGATCGGGGACGCCGGTCTGTGGGACGGACTGGACTCGGACTGGCTGCTGCTGGACGCCGAGCTGATGCCCTGGTCGCTGAAGGCCACCGGGCTGCTGCGCGGCCAGTACGCGGCCGTCGGCGCCGCGTCCGGCGCGGTGTTCCCGGGTGCGCTCGCCGCCCTGGAGGCCGCGGCGGCGCGCGGTGCCGGCGTGGGCACCCTGCTCACCCGGCAGCGCGAACGCGCCGCCGACGCCCGGGCGTTCACCGACGCCTACCGCCGCTACTGCTGGGTCACCGAGGGCCTGGACGGCGTCCGGCTGGCCCCCTTCCAGCTCCTGGCCGTCCAGGGCCGCAGCCTCGCCGCGCTCCCGCACGACGAGCAACTGGCCCTGATCGACCGGCTGGTGGAGCACGACGGCACGGGACTGCTCCAGACCACCCGGCGGCTGTACGTGGACACCGGCGACCCGGAGTCGGTCCGCGCGGGCGTCGACTGGTGGCTGGAGATGACCGGCCGGGGCGGCGAGGGCATGGTCGTCAAGCCGGTCGGCGCGCTGGTGCGCACCCCCGAGGGGCGGCTGGTGCAGCCCGGCGTGAAGTGCCGGGGCCGTGAGTACCTGCGGATCATCTACGGCCCCGAGTACACCCGGCCGGAGAACCTGGCCCGGCTGCGGCGGCGGTTCCTGAACCACAAGCGGTCCCTGGCGCTGCGCGAGTACGCCCTCGGCCTGGAGGCCCTGGACCGGCTCGCCGGCGGGGAGCCGCTGTGGCGGGTGCACGAGGCGGTGTTCGGGGTGCTGGCGCTGGAGTCGGAGCCGGTGGACCCGCGCCTGTAGGCACCGCCGGGCACACCTCCTCACGGCACCGGCACACGCCCTCCCGACGCGCCGGTCACACGACGCCCTTGTGTCGCACACACGTCTGTCCATATGGTGGACAGCCGTGCGACGCAAGGGCGTTGGCATGCTCCGAGGGGAGAGGCGAGCATGGAGATCAAGAAGATCGTGGTCCGCGAGGACCAGCGGAGCACCACCCGCCGGCCGGCGATCCTGGAGAAGCGGCCGACCCGCTGAGCATGCGTGTCCACCTGGTCACGATGCCGTGGCACCCCCTCGACCTGCCCTCGCTGCAACTGGGGCTGCTCCAGCGGATCGTGCGGCGGTCCCGACCCGGCGACGAGGTGAGCGAGTTCCACGGCTCGCTGCGCTGGGCGGAGTTCCTGCTGGAGAACTCCGGCGGCAGGCTCCGCCCGGGCGACTACGTCGCGGTCGGCAGCGACGCCATCTTCCACGGGCTCGGCGACTGGGTCTTCTCCGGCGTCCTGTACGACGACCCCGGCTGGGGCGAGGCCCGGCTGAAGGAGTACGCGGCCGGCCGGGACGTCCCCATCGGCACCGCGCTCGCGATGCGCCCGTACGCGGCCGGCTTCATCGACGCCTGCGCCGCCGAGATCCTGGCCGCCGGACCGGACGTGGTCGGGTTCACCAGCACCTTCATGCAGAACGTGCCGTCCCTCGCCCTAGCCCGCGAACTCAAGCGAAGACGCCCCGGGGTGACGGTCGTCCTCGGCGGCAGCAACTGCGACGGCCCGATGGGCCACGCCCTGCACCGCAACCACCCCTTCGTCGACCACGTGGTCCGCGGTGAGGCCGAGTACGCCTTCCCCGCCCTCCTCGACCACCTGGAGGCCCGGACAGCCCCGGCGGATGTCCCCGGGCTGTGCTGGTGGGACGGCACGGTGTCCCGGGCCAACACGGAAACCCGGCGGACCGTGGCCCCGGCCGACATACCCTCTCCCGACTACGACCAGTGGCAGGCCGCGCTGGACGCTTCCCCGGTCCTGGAGCACATCCACCCGAAGCTCGTCGTGGAGGGCGCCCGGGGCTGCTGGTGGGGCGAGAAGCACCACTGCACCTTCTGCGGGCTGAACGGCACGGCCATGGCCTTCCGCGCCAAGCCGGGGGAGCGGCTGTGGACGGAGATCGACCGGCTGGTGCGCCGCCACCGCCTCCTCGACGTGGTCACCGTCGACAACATCATCGACATGGCCTACTTCCGCGACTTCCTGCCCCGCGTGGCCGGGAGCGGCTGGGACCTGCGGCTGCACTACGAGGTGAAGTCGAACCTCACCGCCGGCCAGCTAGCGCTCCTCGGCGCCTCCGGCACCGTGCACATCCAGCCCGGCATCGAGAGCCTGGGCAGCCGCGTCCTGGACCTCATGGACAAGGGGGTCACCGGCGCCCGCAACGTCCGCACCCTGCGCGAGTGCGAGAATCACGCCCTGACCTGCTCCTGGAACCTGTTGTACGGCTTCCCCGGCGAGACCGCGGACGACTACACGCCCGTCATCGACCAGCTGCCCGCGCTGGTCCACCTCCAGCCGCCGAGCGGCGCCCACCGCATCCAGCTGGAACGGTTCAGCCCGCACTTCACCGACCCCGGCCTCGGCTTCGGCGAGCGCCGCCCGGCCGCGATGTACCAGCACGTCTACGACCTGCCCGAGGACGAACTCGCGGACCTGGTCTACCTGTTCGACACCGAACCGGCGGGCATCGGCGGCCCGGTCGAGCGGCGGCTGAAGGAGGCGGTGGCCGACTGGCGGGCCGGGCACGCGGACTCCCGGCTGCTGTTCGAGGAGGACGGCGCGGAGCTGCTGGTGCACGACCGCCGCTACGGCCGCCCGCCCGCCACCCACCGCTTCACCGGCTGGCGGGCCGCGGCCCTGCGCCGGCTGGAGGACGGCCGGACCGTTCCCGCGCTGCACCGCCTGCTCACCGCCGGCGGCCACGAGGTGCCGGCCCGGTCCCTGGGCGCCTGGGTCGACCACGCGTACTCCCTGGCCCTGCTGTTCCGCGACGGCACCACGTACGTCTCCCTGCCGACCTGGGGAGAGCCGGTCCGGCTGCCCGAGGGGGCCGCATGAGCGGGCTGACCGGGGAGGGCAGGACGAACGGGCCGGCCGGGGAGGACGCGGTGGAGGGGCTGCCCGGGCGCGTGCCGCACCGACGCACCGGGCGCCGGGTCGAGGTCGCCCAACCCCTGGACATGAGCGGCACGGGGCGTGCGACGGCGGAGGCGGTACGGTTCCTGCGCGAGTGCCAGGGCCTGGGCCTCGGCGTGGACTGGCGGGCGACGGGCACACCGTCGTACGACCCCCGCCTGCTGCGCCACCTGCCTCCGCCCACCGAACTGCACGCCGATCCGCGGGTGTTGGCGTCCTGGCGGGCGGGCCACGCCCACGGCACCCTCTACCACCGGCGCGGACCGGACTTCATCACGGTCCTGGACCGCAGGGAGCGGGGCACGGCCGTCCGCCTGACCCTCGACCACCCCGCGCTGCACGCCACGTTCCTCCGGCTGCTGGAGCCCACGCCCGTCGCGGGGCTGGATCCCACCGAGCGGGAGGCGCTGGGGCTGCTCGCGGCCGAGCGGCTGGTCCTGACGGGCGGCGACTGGGCGGTGACCCTGCCCCCGCGCGTCCGGCGGTGGCCGGTGCCCTGCACCGCGATCTGAACCCCTGTCCGCCGCACGCCCGCGCGTCGCGGATCGGAAGCGCATCGGAAGCGCGAATCCGGCGCCCGCCCGGCGGATGTCGGGCAGAGTGACTGTCGTCATACTGACGGAACAGCGAGATCCCGGCCGTCTGCCGGGAGTTGCGAGGACCCATGAACCACACCTACGAGCCGCCGAGCCTCTTACCCGCCGGCGGCAGGGAGCGAACGTACGCACTGCTCATCGGTGGTGTGCCCTTTCTGTTGATCCTCCTCATGGGCATCGCGTCCCACCTGGGCTCACAGGACGGCGGCGGACCAGGGACGCCGTCCGTCTACGGCAGCGGCTACTCCGGAGGCTACTCGGACGGCTACTCCGGCGGTTCCGGCCCGTCGTCCCCGGACACGCCGACACCGGACACCTCCACGGCGTACGAGACGCCGACCTGGCCGTCCACCGACGGCGCCGACCCCACGGACACCGCTTCCAGCCCGGCCGGCACCGAGAGCACCGAGACGGCCGACAGCCCCGCCGGCACGGTGACCCGCTTCTTCGAGGCCATCAACGAGCGCGACTACCAGACCGCCTGGGACCTGGGCGGCAAGAACCTCGACGCGTCCTACACCTCCTTCGTGTCGGGCTTCGCCACCACCGAGCGGGACGACGTCACGATCGAGTCCGCCCAGGGCGAGACGGTCTGGGTGGATCTCCTCGCCCGGCAGACCGACGGCACGCAGAAGTCGTACAGCGGCCGGTACACCGTGGTCGACGGTGTCATCACCGACGCCTCCATGAACCCCACCGGCTGAGCAGAGCGGAGCGAGAAGACAATGGCGAGTGACTTCCTCACCGTGCCCGCCCCGTCGCCCGAACCGGACCGGCCGCCCGCGGCCCGCCCGGCCGCGGACGCCACGAGCAACGCCACCCGGCTGCTGTGCGCGGGCACCTACCTCGACCCGGTCTACCGCGCCGGCGTCATCCGCGAGTTGCTGACCCACCGGTACCGGGTGGTGGCCCCGTCGTACGGCTACGACGCGGTGCCCGTGCTCGCGCACGCGCTGGCCGCGCGCCGGCTCCAGCGTCTCCGGCTGGCCGTGTTCGCCGCGGGCGCCGCCGTCACGTCCGTCCTGGTGATCACCGGCGCGCTGAGCGGGTGGACCGCGCTCCTGGCGGTGCTGTGGCTGCTGTGGGTCACCGCCTTCCTGCGGCGGGTCGTCACCCTCCAGACCCTGACGCGCCGGCTGGCCCCTCCGACCGGCGGGGGACGCCGGGGGTTCGACGGTTCGTACCCCGAGCACCCGGAGCTGACGCCCGAGCTGGTGGACAAGATCAGGCGGGAACAGTCCTCGGACGGCACGGTGATCCGCTACGGCGGCTACAAGCCGTTCGTCGGCGCGGGCACCCAGGTGCGCCGCTGGTCCAACGCGGAACTGCTGATCGGCGCGCCGCTCGGGGTGTTCGACGGCCGTCCCGGCGCGGGTCCGCCCGCGGCACCCGGCACGGCCGGCCAGGAGCCCAAGCGCAAGGAGGTCGTTCCCTTCACCGTCGAGGAGCTGAGCGCCTACGTCGCCGACCGCCTGACCGCCCGGTTGCAAGCCCAGGCCCGTCCGACGCAGCGGATCGAGGGCCTCGCCGTCGAGCGGAGCGTCTTCACCACGGCCGTCACGACGCTCCGGGGCGTGGCGGAGCCGACCCCCGAGCAGCTCGACGGCGACTGGCAGGACGTGCACGACACCGGACGCGGCTATCTGTGCGTCCGGGTGGGCTCCTGGGACCAGGAACTGGTCACCACGGCGTTCGTGGGCTTCGACCTCAAGGGGAACACCCTGCACACCGAGTTCTACTCGTACGTGCTGGCGCCGGTCCGGGCGAGCTTCCGGCTGGTGGACCGGCTCCCCGCAGCCCTGGACGAGCGGCTGTTGGTCAAGCTGGCCTGGCACACCCTGCGCGGCACGCCCCACTCCGCGGTACGGTCGGCCGCCGCCAGGGCCGCGGGTGCCCGGGTGCTGCCGCGACTGCCGTGGGCCAAGGAGAAGATCCGGTTGCCGCAGCCGGCCGACACCAGCGAGTTCGGCCTCGGCCGCTACGCCGACGCCCTGCTCAACCGCGGCGCGGTCACCAGCGTCCGGGAGATGGCGACCAGCCCCCACTTCCACGTCTTCTTCCAGGAGACCGACACCATCAAGTACACGCAGATCGTGGAGCGCCAGTTCCTCCACGTCGTCCGTGACTTCCTGTACGAGCACAACGTGGACCTGACGGAGCACGAGGCCCGTCAGACGAACATCCTCAACAACTACGGGCACAACAACAGCTTCGTGCACGGCGACAACAACACCACCAACTCGGGCACGCAGAGCTTCGGCGGCCCGAACGGCGGTCAGGGGGCGGGATCCGCATGACGCACACCTCCACGGGCGGCAACAGCAGCGACTACGGGAGCCGGAACGACTTCGGGCACAACAACAGCTTCGTCACCGGAAACAACAACACCACCAACTCGGGTACGCAGAACCACTACGGCGCTCCTCCGGCCGCCCGTGCCGCCGGACCGGACCAGGACGGCCCCGCCCCCGACCGCCGCCGCAACGTCTTCGTCGTCCACGGGCGGGACGAGGAGGTGCGACTGAGGATGTTCGACCTGCTGCGCCTGCTCGATCTGCGCCCGCTGGAGTGGGAGGACCTGGTCAAGGCCACCGGCAAGACGGCGCCCTTCCTCGGCGAGGTCGTCGCCGGGGCCCCTGAGCTGGCCCAGGCGGCCGTCGTGCTGCTCACCCCGGACGACATCGTCCAGCTCCACCCGGACCTGCGCGGCCGGACCGAGCCGCCATTCGAGACCGAACCCACCGGTCAGCCCCGGCCCAACGTGCTCATCGAGCTGGGCATGGTGCTGATGGCCTACCCGGAACGCACCCTGATGGTCGAGGTCGGGGAGCTGCGTCCGATCGCCGACGTCGCCGGCCGGAACGTCATCCGGTTCGACGGCACGGAGACCGCCCTGCGCAAGATCGCCGAGCGGCTGAAGCTGGCGGGCTGCACGGTTGACGACACCCGCTCCGACTGGCTCCAGACCTGGCCGTACCGCCACCTGTCGGCGTACGGCCGCACCGGGCGGGCGGCACCGCCGGTCCGCTGAGCCGCGGTACGGGCCCGGTGGTTCGTCCACGGTCGGGGGACGGGCCCGTACCGCTCACGCCCCGCCACCGGGGCGCGAGGCCGCCCGGCGTCAGACATGGCGCCGGGCGCCCGCCGCCAGGCCGGCCAGGAACGCGCCGGTCTCCGGCAGGTCGATCCGCGCCAGCTCACCGGGGCGGACCACCACGTGCAGCTCGCGGCAGACCGGCCGCTCCCACGAGTGCACGACGAAGGACAGCAGGATCAGCCGCAGGAGGCTGTCCTCGTCCAGGTCGTGCAGCCGGGCCAGGCCCGCGCCGGTCAACGGCATGGTGAGGCGTTCGAGCTGGCCGTGCCGGTGGACGGCGTCCCACAGCCGGTCCAGGCCCAGCCACAGGTCCTGGACCTTGGAGGAGGCGACACAGTCGTTGCCCATCCGGCTGTAGGCGACGGCGAAGACGAGGTCGGGCCGGGTGCCGAGGACGGCGACCGTGCCGACCGGATACCGGGCTCGCTTGCCGCGCGGCTTGTCCCGCGCGCTCTCCCACGCCACCGGGGTCACCCCCTCCAGCGCGGTGGCCAGCTCCGCGTCCAGCCGCCGGGCGTCCCCCGCGTAGCGACGGGCGAGCAACTGCCCCTGCACACTGCCGTCGTTGATGACGACACCGTCGTCCACGACGGTGTCGAAGGTGTCGGTGAACCCCACCACGAGCTGTCCGGGCTGCTCGAAGAGGTCGCCCTCCTCGACCACCACCGTCATCCCGGGGCGGGCGAACTCCTGCCGCACGGCGGCCTGCGGACGCGCCCGGGCCAGCCCCCAGGCCAGGCACAGGGTCACGGAGCCGGCGAGTACCAGCCCGGGCCGGGACACGACGCCCGGGAAGAGCTGGCCGGCGAACTGCACGACGGCCGACACCCCGCCGAAGGCCGCCAGCACGCTGCCCGCGAACACCCGCCGGTCGCGCCACGACCGCAGGAGACGCGGCCACGCGGACCGCGGCGACGGGTGGGGACCGGTCGATCGCATGCTTCCCTCCACGTCCTCTTGCTACGCTGACGGCACAGTTGACGGGACGTCACGCGGCGGAGGGGGCGAGGCGCGTGCAGACCCGTGCCCCGTGCATACGGGTGAGCGTTCTGGGCCCCGTCCGGCTGGACGTGAACGGCGCCGCCGTACGCCTCACCCCGCTCACCGCCCGGCTGCTGCTCCGGCTGGTCGCCGCCGACGGCGAGGCCGTCACCGCGCGCCGGCTGTACCTGGACGTCTGGCAGCCGACCGTGGAGCTGCCGCACCAGGACCTGCGCAACCGCAACGAGGTGCAGAAACGGATCCTGGAGCTGCGGCGCGCGTTCGACCGGGCCGGGCCGGGGCACGGCGCCCGGATCCTGCGCACCGGACGGCTGCCGACGGCGCGCGGCGCCGAGAGCACCTACCGGCTCGACCTGTCCGACGACGAGCTGGACAGTGTCGTGTTCACGCGCCTGGTGGGCGACGCGCTGCGGGCGGCACCGGCCTCGGCCGTCCGGCTGCTCACCGACGCCCTGCGGCTGTGGCGCGGCCGGCCGCTGACCGAGGTGCGGGACGAGGAGTTCGCGCGCGCACCGGTCCGACGGCTGACCCAGCTCAGGGAGACCGCGCTGCGGGAGCTGATCGCCGGCCACACCGCGCTGGGCCGCTACGACCTCGCCCTGCCGGTGGCCGAACAGACCGCCCGGGAACGCCCGGACGACCCGGAGGCCGCCGCCGCCCTCGCCCGGCTGAACGCCCGGCTGCGCGAGCGGCACGGCGACGAGCTTCTGCGGCACACCCTGCGCGGGTTGCGCGTGGACGTCGTCGTGGTGCGCGGCGACCTGTTCGACCAGGAGGACGCCAACCTGGTCGTGGGGTTCTCCGACACCTTCGACACCTCCACCGACGACGTCGTCATCAGCCGGGAGAGCGTGCAGGGGCAACTGGTCGACCGTCTCTTCGAGGGCCGGCACCGGCTGCTGGCCGACCACCTGCGCCGGGGGCTCAGGGAGGTCGCCCCGCTGGCCACCGAGAGCGTCCGGGCGAAGCCGCGCGGCCGGCGCATCCGCTACCCGATCGGCACGGCCGTGCCGGTCCCGGTCGGCAGACGCCGGGTCTTCGCCCTCGCCTACTCCCGGCTGGGCAACGACCTGCGCGCCCGGTCCGCCCCCGCCGACCTGCGGCTGAGCCTGGAACGCCTGTGGCCCTCGGTCGCCCTGCACGGCCTGTTCAGACCGGTGGCGATACCGCTGATCGGCGCCGGCCTGTCCCGCCTCGTCGAACTCGACCACACGCAGCTGCTGTCGCTGATCGTCGAGACCTTCACCGAGAGCCTGCGCCAGGACCCGGCCGTCTGCCCCGAGCTGCGGATCGTCGTCCGGGACGGGGAACTGGAGCGGACCGACCTCTCGGCGGTCGAGGCGTACCTGCGCGGCGCGGACGAGCGGGGCCCGGTACTCCCGCCGACCGGAACGGTCTGACCTGTTCACGCTCCCAGCGAAGCGCCGCCCCCGCTTCCGCCGACAGTCACCGTCCGCTTCCGGACCGCTTCCGGCAGTCGCCGGCCGGCACCGGGTGCGGAAACCGGCGGGCGCGGAAACCGCCGAGCGGAGGGTGAAGCGGGGCTGTGGTGGTCAGGATGGAGGCATGGGATTCCACGTCGACTCCGAGGCCGGGCGGCTGCGCCGCGTCATCCTGCACCGGCCGGATCTGGAGCTCAAAAGGCTCACCCCCAGCAACAAGGACGCCCTGCTCTTCGACGACGTGCTCTGGGTCCGCCGGGCGCGCGCCGAGCACGACGGCTTCGCCGACGTACTGCGTGACCGGGGGGTCGAGGTGCACCTCTTCGGGGACCTGCTCGCCGAGACCCTGGCGTTCCCCGAGGCCCGCGCGCTCGTCCTGGACCGGGTCTTCGACGAGAAGGAGTACGGCCCCCTCGCCACCGACCACCTGCGCGCCGCCTTCGACCGGATGACCCCGGGCGAGCTGGCCGAGGCACTGGTCGGCGGCATGACCAAGCGGGAGTTCCTGGCGGAGCACGCGGAACCGACCTCGGTCCGCTTCCACGTGATGGAGCTGGACGACTTCCTGCTGCGCCCGCTGCCCAACCACCTGTTCACCCGGGACACCTCGGCGTGGATATACGACGGCGTCTCCATCAACGCCATGCGCTGGCCGGCCCGGCAGCGCGAGACCGTCCACTTCGAGGCCATCTACCGCCACCACCCGCTGTTCCGTGGCGAGACGTTCCACGTGTGGTCCCGGGGGCAGGCGGACTACCCCTCCACCATCGAGGGCGGCGACGTCCTGGTGATCGGCAACGGCGCCGTGCTGATCGGGATGAGCGAGCGCACCACCCCGCAGGCCGTGGAGATGCTGGCGCACAAGCTGTTCGCGGCCGGCTCCGCGCGCACGATCGTCGCGCTCGACATGCCCAAGCGGCGCGCCTTCATGCACCTCGACACGGTGATGACCATGGTCGACGGCGACACGTTCACCCAGTACGCGGGCCTCGGCATGCTGCGGTCGTACACCATCGAGCCGGGCGTCGGCGAACGCGAACTGAAGGTCACCGACCATCCGCCGGAGCACATGCACCGTGCGATCGCCGCCGCGCTCGGCCTCGGCGAGATCCGGGTGCTGACCGCCACGCAGGACGTGCACGCCGCCGAGCGCGAGCAGTGGGACGACGGCTGCAACGTCCTCGCCGTCGAACCGGGTGTCGTCGTCGCCTACGAGCGCAACTCCACCACCAACACGCACCTGCGTAAACAGGGCATCGAGGTGATCGAGATCCCGGGCAGCGAGCTGGGCCGGGGCCGGGGCGGCCCCCGGTGCATGAGCTGTCCGGTGGAGCGGGACGCCGTGTGAGAGGGCAGGGACGCTGCGCAGCGCATAGAAATGTGAAAGGTCGTATAGACTTACAGGGTCACCTGTAGTCGTACATCTGGAGCGCCCCCCCATGGCGACAGTCCCGACCGCCCTCGCCGGCCGCCACTTCCTCAAGGAGCTGGACTTCACGGAGGAGGAGTTCCGCGGCCTGGTCGAGCTGGCCGCCGAGCTGAAGGCCGCCAAGAAGGCCGGGACCGAGACCCCGTACCTGCGGGGCAGGAACATCGCGCTGATCTTCGAGAAGACCTCGACGCGCACCCGCTGCGCGTTCGAGGTCGCCGCCGCCGACCAGGGCGCCCACACGACCTACCTCGACCCCTCGGGCTCGCAGATCGGGCACAAGGAGTCGGTCAGGGACACGGCGCGCGTGCTGGGCCGGATGTTCGACGGGATCCAGTACCGGGGCGACAGCCAGGCCAAGATCGAGGAACTGGCCGCGTACGCCGGAGTGCCCGTCTACAACGGACTCACCGACGACTGGCACCCCACCCAGATGCTCGCCGACGTGCTGACCATGACCGAGCACAGCGCCAAGCCGCTGCGGAAGACCGCCTTCGCCTACCTCGGCGACGCCCGTTTCAACATGGGCAACTCCTACCTGGTCACCGGCGCCCTGCTCGGCATGGACGTACGGATCGTCGCCCCGAAGTCCTACTGGCCCGCCCCGGAGATCGTCGACCGCGCCCGCGCGCTCGCCGGGACCAGCGGTGCCCGCGTCACCCTCACGGAGGACATCGCCGAGGGCGTCCGGGGCGCGGACTTCGTCGCCACCGACGTCTGGGTCTCGATGGGCGAGCCCAAGGACGTGTGGGACGAGCGGATCGCGGCCCTCGCCCCGTACGCCGTGACGATGGACGTGCTCCACGCCACCGGCAACCCGGACGTGCGGTTCCTGCACTGCCTGCCGGCCTTCCACGACCTCGGCACCACCGTGGGCCAGCAGATCCACGAGACCCACGGCCTGACGTCGCTGGAGGTGACGGACGAGGTCTTCGAGTCCGCCCACTCGATCGTCTTCGACGAGGCCGAGAACCGCCTGCACACCATCAAGGCGGTGCTGGTCGCCACACTCGGCCGGGAAACCCTTGCCTGACCGGCCTCACCAGGCCTTATCCTGACCGGCGGCCCCGGGCCACCCCTTCTCGGAGCCGACGCCGCGCCCCTACGCCGGGCGCCCGCACCACCAGAAACGAGCACCACCCGCATGCCCGCTCCCCGCATCAAGTCCCCGCACCTGCTCGTCGCCGAATCCGGAGCCGACCGCGAGGGACACGGTCTGAAGCGCACCATGGGCCTCTTCCAGCTCATCTGCTTCGGCGTCGGCGCCATCGTCGGCACCGGCATCTTCGTCGGTCTCTCCGACTCCGTCGCACAGGCCGGTCCGGCCGTCGTCATCTCCTTCGTCCTCGCCGCGCTGACCTGCGTCTTCACCGCCTTCTCCTTCGCGGAGCTGGGCGGCGCCATCCCGGTCTCCGGCTCGTCGTACTCCTTCGCCTACGCCGGCCTCGGCGAGTCCACCGCCTTCCTGGTCGGCTGGTGCCTGCTGCTGGAGTACGGCATCTCCATCTCGGCCGTCGCGGTCGGCTGGAGCGAGTACGTCAACGAACTGCTGCACAGCCTCACCGGCCTCCAGCTCCCGGCCGCCCTGTCCGCCGGCCCCGGCGACGGCGGCCTGGTCAACCTGCCCGCCGTGCTCGTCATCGCCATGGCCTCCGTGCTGCTGGTGCGCGGGGTGCGCGAGAGCGCCCGCGCCACCGCCGCCATGGCCGCCGTGAAGCTCGCGATCCTCCTCGCCTTCTGCGCCGTCGGCTACAGCGCCTTCAAGCACGGCAACCTCACGCCGTTCTCCCCGGCCGGGCTCGGCGGCATCGGCGCGGGCACCACCGCCGCGTTCTTCTCCTACATCGGCTTCGACGCGATCACCACCGCCGGCGAGGAGGCGAAGAACCCCCGCCGGGACATCCCGGTCGCGATCATGGTGTGCATGGGTCTGGTGACGCTGCTGTACTGCGCGGTCGCGCTCGCGGCGATCGGCGCCATCGGCGGCGACCAGGTCGCCGGCCGCCCCGCCGCCCTCTCCTACGTCGTCAACGAGGTCACCGGCTCCACCGTCGGCGGCGGTGTCATCGCCTTCGGCGCGGTCGTCGCCATCGCCTCCGTGGTCCTCGCCGTGATGTACGGCCAGACCCGCATCCTGATGTCGATGTCCCGGGACGGCCTGATCCCGCGCGTCTTCGAGAAGGTCAGCCCGAGGACCTCCACGCCGGTCGCCGGCACCCTGATCGTCGCGGTCGTCTTCGCGCTCCCGGCCGCCTTCGCCTCCCTCGACGCCGTGATGAACCTGTGCACCATCGGCACGCTCGCCGTGATGGCAGTCGTCAACGTCGTGGTGATCGCCCTGCGCCGCCGCGAGCCGGGCCTCGCCCGCAGTTTCCGGGTGCCGCTCTACCCGGTGGCCCCGCTGCTCGGCGTCGCCTTCTGCCTCTACCTGATGTACGAGACGGGCTGGCGGACCTGGCTCCAGTTCGCCGTGTTCCTCGCGGTGGGCCTGCTGGTCTACGGCGTCTACGGCCGCCGGCACTCCACGCTGGCGCGACCGGCCGCCGAGGTCACGCCGGCCGGCGCTGAGCGGGAATCACAGGCAGTCTGAACCACACCGCCTTGCCCGAGGGGGTGGGGCGGTGCCCGCAGGACGAGCTGAGGGCGCGGATCAGCAGCAGCCCGCGCCCGCCCTCCTGCCAGACGTCGGGCTCCTCGATCACGGGCCGGGTCAGGTGCCCGGGCGGCGCCGGGTCCGGGTCGTGCACCTCGACCTGGCAACCGGTCGGCGCCAGCTCCACCACCAGCTCTATCGGGCCGCGTCCGGCGGTGTGCTCCACCGCGTTGGCCACCAGCTCGGCCGTGAGCAGCTCCGCCGTGTCGCAGTCGGCCACGTGCTCCACCTCGGTGAGGGCCGAGCGCACCAGGGCACGCGCCACCGGCACCGCCGCTGCGGTGTGCGGCAGCGCGATGCGCCAGGAGGCCGATTCGGCGGGGCGTTCGTGCAAGGCGAGTCCGTTCATGGAGCAGGCTGTCCTGCTTTCGACTGTAGGAATGGTACGGGCCCGGCCATCCAGGGCCGTCGCCGGGCTTCGCCCGGGACCCCCTGGCCCCGGCACCAGGCGGCTTACCCAGGCGAACGGCCCGCCTCGCCCGCGCGTCCGCACTGTTACGTCGCTGTCGACAACCGGTGACCGGCGCGCCGACAGGCTTGTCGCGTCATGGTGACGACAGTCACAAACAGGTGATAACTTCATGGGACAGAGCAACGTACGGCACCGCCGCGCTAGGAGGCCGCACGTCATGAGTCCCTTCACCGGCTCCGCCGCCCGCACCGCCGACTGGGCCCACCTGCGGGTCGAGATCGCCGACGGGGTGGCCACCGTCACCCTCGCCCGCCCCGAGAAACTCAACGCGCTCACCTTCGGCGCCTACGCCGACCTGCGCGACCTGCTCGCCGAGCTGTCCCGGGAGCGCTCGGTGCGCGCCCTGGTCCTGGCGGGGGAGGGCCGCGGCTTCTGCTCCGGCGGCGACGTGGACGAGATCATCGGCGCCACGCTGGCCATGGACACGGCCGAGCTGCTCGACTTCAACCGGATGACCGGCCAGGTCGTCCGGGCGATCCGCGAGTGCCCGTTCCCGGTGATCGCGGCGGTGCACGGCGTGGCGGCCGGCGCGGGCGCGGTCCTCGCCCTGGCGGCCGACTTCCGGATCGCCGACCCCTCGGCCCGCTTCGCCTTCCTCTTCACCCGGGTCGGCCTGTCCGGCGGGGACATGGGCGCGGCCTACCTGCTGCCCCGGATCGTCGGCCTCGGCCACGCCACCCGCCTGCTGATGCTGGGCGAGCCGGTGCGGGCCCCCGAGGCCGAGCGCATCGGCCTGATCAGCGAGCTGGCGCAGGAGGGCCGGGCGGACGAGACGGCCGCCGGGCTGGCCCGCCGCCTCGCCGACGGCCCGGCCCTCGCCCACGCCCAGACCAAGGCGCTGCTCACGGCCGAGCTGGACATGCCCCTGGCGGCGGCGGTGGAACTGGACGCCTCGACCCAGGCCCTGCTGATGAACGGCGAGGACTACGCGGAGTTCCACGCCGCCTTCACGGAGAAGCGCCCGCCGAAGTGGCGGGGGAGGTGAGGTCCGGTGCGCGTGGCGATCATCGGCGGAGGCCCCGGCGGGCTCTACGCCGCGGCCCTGCTCAAACGCCTCGACCCCACCCGCGACGTCACCGTCTGGGAACGCAACGCCCCCGGCGAGACCTTCGGCTTCGGCGTGGTCCTCTCCGACGAGACCCTCGGCGGCATCGAGCACGCCGACCCCGTCGTCTACGAGGCCCTGCGGCGCGACTTCGTGCGCTGGGACGACATCGACATAGTGCGCCGCGGCACACGGCACCGCTCCGGCGGCCACGGGTTCGCCGCGCTGGGCCGGCACCGGCTGCTGGAGATCCTCCAGACGCGCTGCCGCTCGCTGGGCGTGGAGCTGCGGTTCTCCACGCAGGCGCCGCCCCTCGACCGGCTCTCGCGGGACCACGACCTCGTCATCGCCGCCGACGGAGTGCACAGCACCACGCGCGAGACCCGCTCCGACGCGTTCCGCCCCCGGGTGACCGAACACCACTGCCGCTACATCTGGCTCGCCGCGGACTTCGCCTTCGACGCCTTCCGCTTCGAGATCGCCGAGACGGAACACGGCGTGATGCAACTGCACGGCTACCCCTACGCCCGCCCCTCACCCGACCGCCACCCCGCAACGAGGACCTCCGGGCCGCACAGCCGGTCCGGCGCCTCCACCGTCATCGTCGAGATGCGCGAGGAGGTCTGGCGCGCGGCGGGATACGACGAACTCACCCCGCAGGAGTCCGTCGAACGCTGCGCCAAGGTCTTCGCCGACGCGCTCGGCGGACGCCCCCTGCGCTGCGGCACGTCGGCCTGGACCACGTTCCGTACCGTGGTCAACGACCGCTGGTCGCACGGCAACGTCGTCCTCCTCGGCGACGCCGCCCACACCGCCCACTTCTCCATCGGCTCCGGCACCAAGCTCGCCGTCGAGGACGCCCTCGCGCTGGCCGCCTGCCTGTCGGAACAGCCGGACGTGCCCGGCGCGCTGGCGGCCTACGAGGAGGAGCGCAAACCCGTCGTCGCCTCCACGCAGCGGGCCGCCCGGGCCAGCCTGGAGTGGTTCGAGAACCTGCGGCTGTACCTGGGGCAGCCGCCCCGGCAGTTCGCCTTCAACCTGCTCACCCGCAGCCGCCGGGTCACCCACGACAACCTCCGGCTGCGCGACGCCCGCTTCACCGGGGCCGTCGAACGCGAGTTCGGCTGTCCGCCCGGCACGCCCCCGATGTTCACGCCGTTCCGGCTGCGCGGCCTGACGCTGCGCAACCGGGTCGTCGTGTCACCGATGGACATGTACTGCGCCACCGACGGGGTCCCCGGTGACTTCCACCTCGTCCACCTGGGCGCGCGGGCGCTCGGCGGGGCCGGCCTCGTGATGACCGAGATGGCGTGCGTCAGCGAGGAGGGCCGGATCACCCCCGGCTGCGCCGGCCTCTACACCGGGCGGCAGGCCGAGGCGTGGCGGCGCGTCACCGACTTCGTGCACCGCCAGGCACCGGGCGCCGCGATCGGCGTACAGCTCGGGCACTCCGGACGCAAGGGCTCCACGAAGCTGATGTGGGAGGGCATGGACGAGCCGCTGCCCAGCGGCAACTGGCCCGTCGTCGCCCCGTCCCCGCTGCCGTACAAACCGGGCAGCCAGATCCCGCGCCAGCTCTCCCGCGCCCAGCTCACCGACATCCGCGAGCAGTTCGCGGCGGCCGCCTGGCGGGCCGCCCGGGCCGGCTTCGACCTGCTCGAACTGCACTGCGCCCACGGCTATCTGCTCTCCGGTTTCCTCTCCCCGCTCACCAATCACCGCACCGACGCCTACGGCGGCTCCCTTCAGAAGCGGCTGCGGTTCCCGCTGGAGGTCTTCGACGCCGTCCGCACGGTGTGGCCGGCCGAGCGGCCGATGACGGTCCGGATCTCGGCGACCGACTGGGCCGAGGGCGGGACGACCGCCGAGGACGCCGTCGAGATCGCCCGCGCCTTCGCCGCCCACGGCGCCGACGCCATCGACGTCTCCACCGGGCAGGTGGTGGCCGAGGAGCGGCCGGAGTTCGGGCGGTCGTACCAGACGCCGTTCGCCGACCGGATCCGGCACGAGGCCCGGGTCCCGGTGATCGCGGTCGGCGCGATCTCCTCGTGGGACGACGTCAACTCGCTGATCCTGGCGGGCCGCGCCGACCTGTGCGCGCTGGCCCGGCCGCACCTGTACGACCCGCACTGGACCCTGCACGCGGCGGCCGAACAGGGCTACGACGGCCCCGCCGCCCCCTGGCCCGCCCCCTACCGGGCGGGCAGCCGCCGTCCCCGCACCGGCCGCACGGACGCCCCCCGCCCCCGCCTCTCGCTCGGCGGCTGAGAAACACCGGGCCGGCCCGCTCCTCCTTGCCGGCCTCGGCGTGCGGCCCGTGGCGCGCCGGGTGTCAGAGCCCCGCGAACTCCGCTCCCGCGTCGCGGAGCCGTTCGTGGAGGCGGTGGAAGACCTGGGCCGAGCGGACGCCCGGCCAGTTCGCCGGGAGGAGGCGGGTGGGCAGGCCCGGGTCGGTGTAGGGGAGGTGGCGCCAGGAGTCCAGGGCGAGGAGGTAGTCGTGGTACGCCTCCTGGGGCGGGGTGCCCGGCCGGCGCTCCCAGGCCTGCAGCACGGGCTCGTGCGCGTCCAGGAACCGCTCGTGCTCCTTGGCGATCGCGGCCAGGTCCCACCAGCGGCCCACCGCCTCGGCCGTGGCGGCGAAGCCCAGGTGCTCACCGCGGAAGAAGTCCACGTACGCGTCCAGGCGCAGCCGCCGCAGGGTGTGTTCCGCCTCCTCGTACAGCCGGGCCGGCGCGATCCACACCCCCGGCGCGGCGGTGCCGAAGCCCAGTCCGGCCAGCCGGGACCGCAGCACGTGGCGTTTCTGCCGCTCCGACTCCGGGACCGAGAACACCGCGAGCACCCAGCCCTCGTCCGCGACGGGCGCCCCGGCGTAGATGCGCCGGTCGCCGTCCTCCAGCAGCTGCCGCGCCTCGGGCGAGAGTTCGTAGGCCGCCGCGCCGGACTCCGTGCGGGCAGGCGACAGCAGACCACGCCGTTTGAGCCGGGACACCGAGGAACGCACGGACGGCGCGTCCACGCCGACCGCGGCCAGGAGCCGGATCAGCTCGGCGACGGGCACCGGGCCGGGCATGAAGCGGCCGTACGCGCCGTAGAGCGTGACGATGAGGGACCTGGGGGCGTGCTGCTCGGACACGTTGATCATTTTAGGTCGTCGGCATCACTGCGGGTCACCTCCGGTGCGCAGCCGGAACCGCTGCAACTTGCCGGTGGCCGTGCGGGGCAGCGCGTCGAGGAAGACGAACTCGCGCGGGCACTTGTAGGGCGCCAGCTCGGAGGTGAGGAACGCGCGCAGCGCCGCCGGATCGCGCGGGGCTCCGGCGCGCAGCACCGTGTAGGCGATCGCCACCTGGCCGCGGGCCTCGTCGGGCCGGCCGACGACCGCCGTCTCGGTCACGTCCGGATGGCGCAGCAGCGCCTCCTCCACCTCCGGGCCCGCGATGTTGTACCCGGCGGAGATGATCATGTCGTCGGCGCGGGACACGTAGCGGAAGTAGCCGTCGCCCTCGCGGACGTAGGTGTCGCCGGTGACGTTCCAGCCGTCCCGGACGTAGTCCCGCTGCCGGGGGTCGGCCAGGTAGCGGCAGCCGACCGGGCCGCGCACGGCCAGCAGGCCGGGCTCGCCGTCCGGCACGGGCCGGCCGTCGGCGTCCTGGACGCGCGCCTGCCAGCCCGGCACCGGCAGGCCCGTGGTGCCGGGCCGGATCAGCTCGTCGGCGGCGGATACGAAGATGTGCAGCAGTTCCGTGGCGCCGATGCCGTTGATGACGCGCAGGCCCGTGCGCTCGTGCCAGGCCCGCCAGGTGGCCGTCGGCAGGTTCTCGCCGGCCGACACACAGCGCCGCAGGGACGAGACGTCGTACCTGTCCAATTCGTCCAGCATGGTGCGGTAGGCGGTCGGCGCGGTGAACAGGACCGAGACGCGGTGCTCGGCTATCGCGGGGAGCAGTTGGCGCGGGCCCGCCTGTTCGAGGAGCAGGGCGCTGGCGCCGGCCCGCAGCGGGAAGACCACCAGTCCGCCGAGACCGAAGGTGAAACCCAGCGGGGGACTGCCGGTGAAGACGTCGTCCCCGTGGGGGCGCACCACGTGCCGGGAGAAGGTGTCGGCTATCGCCAGCACGTCCCGGTGGAAGTGCATGCACCCTTTCGGGCGACCTGTCGTGCCGGAGGTGAACGCGATCAGGGCGACGTCGTCACTGGCGGTGTCGACCGCACGGTAGGGGCCGTCGGGGGCCGGCCGGCGCAGGAGGTCGTCGGGGGTGTCACCGCCGTAGGTCGTGATCCGCAGCCCGGGTATCGCGGCCTTCGCCAGGTCGTCGACCACCCGGATGTCGCACAGCGCGTGCCCGACCCGGGCGATGTCGCACAGGGTCGCCAGCTCGTACGGGCGCTGCTGGGCCAGCACGGTGACCGCGACCCCGCCCGCCTTCAGCACCGCCAGCCAGCAGGCGGCGAGCCAGGGCGTGGTCGGGCCGCGCAGCAGCACCCGGTTGCCCGGGACCACGCCCAGGGTGCCGGTGAGGACGTGCGCGATCCGGTCGACCCGCGCGCGCAGCTCCCCGTAGGTCCAGGTGGGGCCGTCCGGGGTGTGGAAGACCGGCCGGGCCGGGTCGGCGTGGTCCAGGAGCTCGGCGGCGCAGTTGAGCCGGTCGGGGTACCGCAGCTCCGGCAGGTCGAACCGCAGCTCGGGCCACTCGTGCGGCGGGGGCAGATGGTCGCGCGCGAAGGTGTCGACGTGGGCCGAGCGATGCATGGCGGTCCGCCCCCTTGCCGTGACAGAGGTCCGGGACATCCGGGACGGAAGCCCGAACGGGCTTCCTGGTGGGCTCGCGCTTCCCCGGAGTGGGGACCCTCAGCGTATCGTGCCGGTGACGACAGTCAACTGTGCGCGATAACGTCGGGAGAGGGGCAGGGAAGGGCGTGGGACGGCCACGGGCCCGCCCCGGAGGGAGGACCGGCTGTGTCCGCATTCTCACTCGGACCGGAGCAGACCGCCTGGTGTGCCGAGCTGCGCGAACTGGCCGCCGAGCGGCTGCGCCCGCTCGCCGACCGGGGCGAACCCGGCCGCGTCAACCGGCCGCTCCTCGCCGAACTCGGCCGGCTCGGCCTGCTCGCGCGGCTCTTCCGCTCCGGTGCCCTGGACCTGTGCCTGATGCGGGAGTCCCTGGCCCAGGCGTGCACCGAGGCCGAGACCGCCCTCGCCCTCCAGGGGCTCGGCGCGCACCCGGTGCACGCCCACGGCACCCCGGCCCAGCGGGAGCGCTGGCTGCCCCGGGTCGCCGACGGCAGCGCGGTCGCCGCCTTCGCGCTCAGCGAGCCCGGCGCCGGCTCGGACGCGGCGGCACTCGCCCTCGCGGCCGAGCCCGACGGCGACGGCTGGCGGCTCACCGGCGCCAAGTGCTGGATCTCCAACGCCCCCGAGGCCGACTTCTACACCGTCTTCGCCCGCACCACACCCGGCGCCGGCGCCCGCGGGGTGACCGCCTTCCTCGTCCCCGCCGACCGGCCCGGCCTCACCGGCGAGCCGCTGGAGATGATCTCGCCGCACCCCATCGGCGCCCTGGACTTCGACGCCGTGCCGGTCACCGCCGCCGATCTGCTCGGCGAGCCCGACCGCGGCTTCGCCGTCGCCATGGGCACCCTCAACCTCTTCCGCCCCAGCGTCGGCGCCTTCGCGGTCGGCATGGCCCAGGCCGCGCTGGACGTCACCGTGGCCCACACCAGCCGGCGCGAGGCCTTCCACGGCAGACTGATGGACCTCCAGGCCGTGTCCCACCAGGTCGCCGAGATGGCCCTGCGCACCGAGGCGGCCCGGCTCATGGTGTACGCGGCGGCGGCGGCCCACGACGCCGGAGCCGGCGACGTGCCCCGGCGGGCGGCGATGGCCAAGCTGCTCGCCACCGAGACCGCGCAGTACGTCGTCGACACCGCCGTCCAGCTGCACGGTGCCCGCGCCCTGCGCCGTGGCCACCTCCTCGAACACCTCTACCGGGAGGTGCGCGCCCCCCGCATCTACGAGGGCGCCAGCGAGGTCCAGCGCGGCATCATCGCCAAGGAGCTGTACACCACGGCACAGAAGGAGGCACGGTGACGACCGAGCGTGTCAACCCGCCCGAGCTGTCCCCGCCCACGGGCTTCTCGCACGCCGTCGTCGCGGCCGGCTCCCGCGTGGTGTTCCTCGCCGGGCAGACCGCGCTGGACGCCGACGGCACGATCACCGGCGACTCGCTGCCCGAGCAGTTCGCCACGGCCCTCGGCAACCTCCTCACCGCCCTGCGCGCGGCCGGCGGCACCCCCGCCGACCTCGCCCGGGTCACCGTCTACGCCACGGACGTCGCCGCGTACCGCGTCCACGCGCGGCGACTCGGCCGGATCTGGCGGGAGTCGGCGGGCCGCGACTATCCGGCGATGGCCGTCGTGGAGGTCGTACGCCTGTGGGACGAGCGGGCGCTGGTGGAGCTGGACGGGTTCGCCGTCCTGCCGTAGCGGGGCAGGGGCGATCGCCACCCGCCTGCCGCGGCCGGACCGGACGGTGCCGTGACGCGCCACCGAAGGAGTGACGGTCACGCCCGCCGACCCGACCTCCGGGTACCAGTGGAAGCCCTCGACCCCCTGGAACCCGGAGGTATCCCATGCCGCTACGTCCCGTCGTCGCCACGGCCCTCGGCGCCACCGTCCTGCTGTGCGGCGCCGTCGGCCAGGCCGCCGCCGATCCCTCCGAACTGATCACCGTCGACCCCGTCGGCCGGATCGCGTCCGACGGCACGGTGACGCTCTCCGGCACCTACCGCTGCACCGGCGGCACCGGACCGGTGCTCGTCAGCTCCTCGGTCAGCCAGGGCGACCCCGGCCTCCAGCACGGCATCGGCGGCAGCGTCGCCCGGTGCGACGGCGCCGAGCACCAGTGGGAGCACTCCGGCAGGACCTCGCCGGAGGCGCTGAAGGCGGGGGCGGCGCGGGTGGAGGCCACCCTGACGGAGCTGCGTCCCTCCGGCATCATCGTGCTGCCCTCCTTCCACGCGGTGTCGCGCCAGGACATCCAGCTCGCTCGGCCGGACGCTTCCCCGGCCTCCACGAAGGCACCGGGCAAGCCGGCGAAGGCACCGGCCAAGTCGTCCGCGAAGGCACCGGCCAAGCCGTCCGCGAAGGCGCCGGGCAAGCCCCAGGCGAAGGCGTCGGCCAAGCCGCAGGTGAAGGCGCCGGGCAAGCCGCAGGCCAAGGTGCCGGCCAAGCCGTCCGCGAAGGCACCGGGCAAGCCGCGGGCGAAGGCGTCGGCCGTGCCCGTTCGCTGATACGCGACCGCCTCCGCGCCCTTCGCCTCAGGGGCGACCGGCCGCGTCCGGGTCCGGGTCCGGCGCAGCCGCCCTGCGCCGGACCACCGGGGTGCCCGGCCGGCGCAGGGCGGCCACGAACTTGTAGCGGGAACCCCGGTACACCGAGCGCACCCACTCCACCGGGGTCCCCGCCGCGTCCCGCGAGTGCCGGGACAGCAGCAGCATCGGCAACCCCACGTCGGTGCCGAGCAACTGCGCCTCGCGCGGGGTCGACAGCGAGGTCTCGATGGTCTCGTCGGCCTCGGCGAGATGGACGCCGTACACCTCGGCGAGCGCCGTGTAGAGCGAGGGGTACGTCGCGAGGGACCGGCGCAGGCCGGGGAAGCGGCGTACGGACAGATGGGTCGTCTCGATCGCCATCGGGTCGCCGCTGGCCAGCCGCAGCCGCTCGATGCGCAGCACCTTCCCGCCGATCCCGATGCCCAGCAGACCCGCCAGCTTCTCGTCCGCCGGGACCTCCCCGATGTCGAGCACCTGCGAGGCGGGTGTGAGCCCCTGGGCCCTCATGTCCTCGGTGTGCGAGGTGAGTTGCAGCGTGCGGTACAGCTTGGGCTGGGCGACGAAGGTGCCCTTGCCCTGGATCCGGTCGAGCCGGCCCTCGCCCACGAGTTCCTGGAGCGCCTGCCGGACGGTGGTCCGGGAGGTGTCGAACCGGACGGCGAGCAGACGTTCCGCCGGCATGGCCGAACCGGGCTGCAACGCCTCGGCCATGGAGAGCAGTTGCTGCTTGATCCGGTAGTACTTCGGCACGCGCGCGGTGCGGCCGGACGCCCCCCTGTACGGCTGGGCGCTGCTGACGTCGGTGGTCATGCCTGCCTTCCCGGCTGTGTCGACGGTCTCCCGTTATAGCGACCAACTGCCCTATGGTCTAGTCCAACTGAACAGTCCGGGCGAAAGGGTCGGAATGCGGACGGACGCGCTCCGGTGACTTTCTCGTAACGGCCCGGACCGGCTTTCCGAACCACCCTTGACACTCCAAAAGGTCTAGGCCAAGCTCCACCGTACTGGTCTACACCATTAGTGGCCAGGTCCCGAGCCCTACGTGCAACAGCGTCGTACGCAGGTCACCGCCGAGGGCGTGGGGGGTTAGTGGCATCCCTGAGGAGGGTGGCGTGAAGCGCAAGCTTGCGGCCGCGATCGTGATCGCGGGCATGATGGTCTCCGTGTCGGCGTGCGGCGGGGACGACGGCGACGACAGCGGCAAGAACGCGGGACCGGACGGCTTCAAGGGGCAGACCCTGACGGTCTGGGCGATGGACGGCTCCACGCCGGACCAGTGGGTCAAGGACGTCACGGCCGCGTTCGAGAAGAAGACCGGCGCCAAGCTGAAGTTCGAGACGCAGAAGTGGGACGGGATCCAGCAGAAGATCACCACCGCCCTCTCCGAGTCCAACCCGCCGGACGTGCTGGAGGTCGGCAACACCCAGACCCCGGCCTACGCGGCCACCGGCGGCCTCGCCGACCTGAGCGACCTGAAGAAGGAGATCGGCGCCGACTGGACGCCGTCGGTCTCGCAGTCCTCCGTCTACGACGGCAAGCAGTACGGTGCCCCCTGGTACTTCGCCAACCGCGTCGTCGTCTACAACAAGAAGATCTGGGCGAAGGCCGGCCTGAAGGACACCCCCAAGACCCGGGACGAGTTCTTCAAGGACCTGGAGACCATCGGCAAGAAGACGGACGCCGAGCCGATCTACCTGCCCGGCCAGAACTGGTACTTCTTCGACGGCCTGACCATCGGCCAGGGTGCCGACCTGGTGAAGAAGGACGGCGACAAGTACGTCTCCAACCTCGGCGACCCGAAGGTCTCCAAGGCCATGGAGATCTACAAGAAGTACGCCTCCTACTCCAAGGCCCCCAAGGACAAGGACGAGGCCACCCCGCAGCAGGCCGAGGTCTTCGCCAAGGGCAAGACCGGCGCCTTCATCGGCATGGGCTGGGAGGCCGGCACCGCCGTCAAGGCCAACAAGGCCATCGAGAAGGACCTCGGCTACTTCACCATCCCCGGACAGACCGCGGACAAGCCCGAGGGCGTCTTCCTCGGCGGATCCAACCTCGCCGTCGCCCAGGGCAGCAAGAAGCAGGCCCTGGCCAAGGAGTTCCTGAAGATCGCCCTGTCCGACCAGTACGAGGGCGAACTGGCCAAGCTCAACGGCGTCATCCCGAACAAGCAGGCCCTGGAGTCCAACCTCAAGGGCAACGCCGTCGCCGAGGCCGCCGCCCCCGGTGCCGCCGTCGGCGGCACCACCCCGCTGATCCCCGAGTGGGGCGCGGTGGAGAACAACCCGAACCCGATCAAGTCGTACATGACGGCCGTGCTCAACGGCAAGTCCCCCGCGGACGCCGCCAAGCAGGTCGAGGGCGAGATCAACAAGCGCCTGGCCCAGCAGAACTGATGACCGCGCCGGGGGTGCCACGCTCGCGCCCCCGGCTCACCAGTGTCGTCCGTACGGCCACGGAAGAGATGGCAACTCATGTCAGTGCAGACCGAAGGCACGGACACGGCCGGGGAGCCCGCTGTCCGCAAGGCCCGGGTGCCGGCCCCGCCGCGCGGTGACAGCCGCACCACCGGCGCCCCGTCCCGGCGCGCAGCCGCCGCCCCCTACCTGCTCCTGCTGCCCGCGCTGCTGGCCACCGCGGTGCTGCTCGGCTGGCCCCTGGTCAAGAACGGCCTGCTGTCGTTCCAGAACCTCAACCCGCGCCAGCTCATCCAGCACCTCACCGAGTGGAACGGCGTCGACAACTACCAGGAGGTGCTCAGCGGCGGGGACTTCTGGCGCGTCGTCGAGCGCTCCGTCGTCTTCACCGCCGTCAACGTCGTACTGATCATGGTGTTCGGCACCCTGATCGGCCTGCTGCTGGCCCGCCTCGGCGCCCGGATGCGCCTGCTGCTGATGATCGGGCTCGTCCTCGCCTGGGCCATGCCGGTCATCGCGGCCACCACCGTCTACCAGTGGCTGTTCGCCCAGCGTTTCGGCGTCGTCAACTGGGCGCTGGACAAGCTCGGCTGGCACTCCATGGCCGACCACAACTGGCTCCAGACCCAGTTCTCCACCTTCGCCGTGATCATCCTGCTCCTCGTCTGGCAGTCCATACCCTTCGTGGCGATCAACCTCTACGCCGCGACCACCACCATCCCCCGCGAGCTGTACGAGGCGGCCTCCCTGGACGGCGCCGGAGCCTGGAAGGGCTTCACCTCGGTGACCCTGCCCTTCCTGCGGCCCTTCCTGTACGCCACGACCTTCCTCGAAGTCATCTGGATCTTCAAGGCGTTCCCGCAGATCTTCGCCATGAACGAGGGCGGCCCCGACCACCTCACCGAGACCCTGCCGATCTACGCCTACGTCGAGGGCGTCGGCAACCAGCACTTCGGCGTCGGCGCCGCCATCTCCTTCCTGACCATCCTGGTCCTGCTCGTCATCACCTCGTACTACCTGCGCATGGTGCTCAAGCAAGAGGAGGACGAGCTGTGAAGCGCTCGCTCTTCGGCCGCTTCTGGCCCAACGCGACCGCCGTCGTCCTCTTCGTCGGCTTCGTGTTCCCCGTGTACTGGATGTTCGCCACGGCCTTCAAGCCGACCGGCGACATCATCTCCGAGACCCCGGTGTGGTTCCCGACCGACGCCACCCTCGAGCACTTCAAGAAGGCCGTCGACGCCGACCACTTCTGGACCCTGGTCGTCAACTCCGTCACCGTCACGGTTCTGTCGGTCGTCTTCTCGCTCGTCATCGCCCTGTTCGCCGCCTTCGCCCTCGCCCGGCTGCGGTTCAAGGGCCGGCGCGGCCTCATCGTGACGTTCATGCTGGCGCAGATGGCCCCCTGGGAGGTCATGATCATCGCCATCTACCTGATCGTCCGCGACAACGACATGCTCAACAGCCTCGTCCCGCTCACCGTCTTTTACACGATGATGGTGCTGCCGCTGACCCTCCTGACGCTGCGCGGCTACGTCGCCGCCGTGCCCAAGGAGCTGGAGGAGTCGGCGATGGTCGACGGCTGCACCCGCACCCAGGCCTTCGTCAAGGTGATCTTCCCGCTGCTCGCGCCCGGCCTGATGGCGACCTCGCTGTTCGGCTTCGTCACCGCCTGGAACGAGTTCCCGCTCGTCCTGATCCTCAACAAGGACATCGAGAAGCAGACCCTGCCGCTGTGGCTGTCCCAGTTCCAGACCGCCTTCGGCGACGACTGGGGCGCCACCATGGCCGCCTCGTCCCTGTTCGCGCTGCCCATCCTGATCCTCTTCATCTTCCTGCAACGCAAGGCTGTCAGCGGTCTGACCGACGGCGCCGTGAAGGGATGACGCCCCCGATGACCACCATCGCCACCGCCGCGTCCGGCAACGGCTCAGCCGCCGGCGACGCCCTGACCCGGGACGCCCTCGCGGTGCTGCAACCGGGGTTCGACGGCACCACCGCGCCGGAGTGGGTGCGCCGCCGCATCGGCGAGGGCCTCGCCTCCGTCGCCCTGTTCGGCCGCAACGTCGTCAGCGAGGAACAAGTGACCGCCCTCACCGGGCAGTTGCGCGCCGAACGCGACGACCTGCTGGTCGCCATCGACGAGGAGAGCGGCGACGTCACCCGCCTCGACGTGCGCACCGGCTCCTCCTTCCCCGGCAACCACGCCCTCGGCGCCGTCGACGACCCCGGTCTCACCCGCGCCGTCTCCCGCGAGCTGGGCCGGCGCCTGGCCGCCTGCGGCGTCACCTTCGACTGGGCGCCCTCCGCCGACGTCAACGCCAACCCCGACAACCCCGTCATCGGTGTCCGCTCCTTCGGCGCGAGCCCCGATCTGGTGGCCCGGCACACGGCCGCCTGGGTCGAGGGCCTGCAGTCCACCGGCGTCGCCGCCTGCACCAAGCACTTCCCCGGCCACGGCGACACCAACGTCGACTCCCACCACGCCGTACCCCGCATCGACGTCGACGCCGACACCCTGTACGCCCGCGAACTGCCCCCGTTCCGCGCGGCCATCGCCGCCGGCACCCGGGCGATCATGAGCGCGCACATCCTCGTGCCGGCGCTCGACCCGGACCGCCCCGGCACCCTGTCCCGCCGCGTCCTCACCGAGCTGTTGCGCGGCGAACTCGGCTACCAGGGCCTGATCGTCACCGACGGCATGGAGATGCGCGCCATCTCCGGCACCTACGGCCTCGAACACGGTGTGGTCCTCGCCATCGCGGCCGGCGCCGACGCCATCTGCGTGGGCGGCGGGCTGTGCGACGAGGGCACCGTGCTGGGGCTCCGGGACGCCCTCGTGGCCGCCGTACGCTCCGGTGAACTCCCCGAGGAGCGGCTCGCCGACGCGGCGGCCCGGGTCCGTGACCTGGCCGCCTGGACCGTCGTCGCCCGCGGCGACGCGGCGAAGACCCCGGCCGACCCCGAGATCGGCCTGGTCGCGGCCCGCCGCGCGCTGACCGTGACCCGCGCCGGCGCCGCCGCACCGGTCACCGGACCGGTCTACGTCGCCCAGTTCAACCCCACGCCGAACATCGCCGTCGGCGACCGGACCCCCTGGGGCGTCGCCGACGAACTTCAGCGGCGGCTGCCCGGCAGCGCCTCCGGCTCCTTCACCGGCGAGGGCGCCGGTGCCGCCGTCCTCGCCGCGGCCGAGGGCCGCCGGATCGTCGCCGTGGTCCGCGACGAGCACCGGCACGACTGGATGCGCTCCGCCCTCGACACCCTGCTCGCCGCCCGGCCCGACACGGTCGTGGTCGAGATGGGCCTGCCCCAGGCGGCGCCCCGCGGCGCCCTGCACATCGCCACCTACGGCGCCGCCCGGGTCTGCGGTGTGGCGGCGGCCGAAGCGGTCGTCGCGGGCTGACCCACGCGCTCACCGGCCGCCCGCCGCAGCGGGCGGCCCGCTCGCTCTTGCTCTTTTCCCGGATCTCCACCGCACTTCGTGTTCCAGTTCCAGAGGAATCGCATGCAGACGCCCCACCCCTTCCTCCACCGCGCGGCGACCGGCCGCCCCTACTTCAGCGCCGACGGCGAGACCTACCTCGCCCCGACCCCCCTGCGCGACCTGCGCAAGACCCAGCCGCTGCGCGTGCTGTCCGAGGAGGACTTCGCCTTCTGGCAGACGTACGGCTACGTCGTCGTACGGGAGGCCATCACGCCCGGCGAGGCCAAGCAACTCCTCGACTTCGCCTGGGAGTTCCAGGGGCTCGACCCGGGCCGCCCCGACACCTGGTACGAGGAGCCGGAGTTCCGTTCCGAACTCGACCGGCACCTCTACATCTACGGCTTCGTCGAGGCCTACCACCACCAGCTCCTGTGGGACAGCCGGCAGAACCAGCGCGTCCACGACGCCTTCGCCGACATCTGGGACAGCCCGGAGCTGTGGGTCACCCTGGACCGTCTCAACCTCAACCCGCCCAACATACGCACCCGTTCGCGCTCCCTCATCGAAGCCACCGACGAGGGCTTCGACATCGAGCTGCACTGGGACGTCGACACCACCCTCGCCGTCCTCCCGCAGCGCGTGCAGGGCATCATCGCGCTCACCGACACCCGCCCCGAACTCGGCGGCTTCCAGTGCGCGCCGGAACTCTTCCGCCGCTTCGAGGAGTGGCGCGTCGCCCAGCCGCCCGGCCGCGACCCAATCCGCCCCAACACCGACCGCGCCGAGTTCCCGGTGGTCCGCCCCGACCTCCAGGCCGGCGACCTGCTGATCTTCAACGGGCTGCTCGCCCACGGAGTGGCGCCCAACCTCTCCGACAACGCTGTCCGAGCCGTCCAGTACCTGTCGATGATGCCCGCCCTGGAGGAGCACACCACCCTGCGGGACTCCCGCGTGCACTCCTGGCGCACCCTCGCCACCCCCGACTGGAACGCCACCCTGCTCGGTGACGCCCGCCGGCCCGAAGCCCTCCGCTACGGCCCCGCCGAACTGAACGGCCTGGGGCGCAAGCTGCTCGGCCTCGACTCCTGGGCCGCCGCGGAAGGTGCCCGGTGAACCGCGTCTGCCTCGCCCTGCCCACCAACCGGGCCTGCTCCGCGACCATCACCGCCCTGCACGCCGAAGCCGTCCACGCCGCCCGGCACTTCGGCGCCGACGTCCAGCTGCTGATCCTGGACTCCGCCGACGACCGCACCCGCGGCGAGCACACGCGCACGGTCGCCGCCCTGCCCCCGCACCAGGGCGTGACCGTCCACCACTACGACGAGGAGGCCCAGCGGGACTTCCTGCGCCAGGCCATCCGGAAGGCGGGCCTGCCCGGACCGGACCGCCTGCTGCGCCTCATGCTCCCGCCCGCCGTCTCCTACGGCGCCTGCACCAACCGCGCCTTCCTGCTGGCCGCCGCCCTCGGCTGCGACTCGGTGCACCGCCGCGACTCCGACAGCACCTACCAACACCACGCCGGCCGGCCGGTGTTCCCCGTCCACCACGAGCTGCCCTGGCTCGGCCGCCCCGCCGCCGAGGCCGCGGCCGCCGTCACCCGCGCCGACCTCGACCCGGCACTGGCCCACCGCCCGGTCTCGCTGGCCGGAGCCTCCTTCATCGGCGAACTCTCCGTGGACATCGCGGAGATACGGCGCCTGGACGAGGCGGTCTACCACGACGTGGTCGGCCTCTGGGCGCCCGGAGACTGGCCGGAGGAGCGCAGACGCGCGCTGGTCGAGGAGTCGTTCACCGGCGCGGGCACCGCTGCCTTCACCGGGGACCACTCCACCCTCACCCTGGTGGACCCGATGCGCGTCGACATGTGCAACGTCGCCTTCGACCGCGCGGTGTACGAGCGCGTCCCCCTCCCGCCCGCCACCGACACCATCGGCAGCGACTACTTCCTCCTCCACCTCGTCCACGACGCGGGCCTGCCCGGCATCCTGCACAACCGCCACATCGAGAACTTCCACACCCCCGAACGCCGCACGGACACCGGCTTCCCGGCCTACCAGCGCCGCTTCGTGAAGTTCCTGCTGTCGATGCTGTACTTCCACGACGTGTACGAGCGGATGGCGGCCGAGGGCGCGGGCCTGCTGGACGAGCGGCAGCGGGTCCGCCCCGACCGTGTCGTGACCTTCCTGCGCGAGAGCACGGCCGTGGACCGGGCCGAGAACATCTGGCGTCTGGACCGGGTGGACACGGCGTACCGCAAACTGGGCGGCCGGTACGCGGCCTTCGCGGACCGGCTCGGGGCGGAACGCGAAGGGTTACTCGACCAGGCCGCACGGGACATCGAAGACTTCGCTCACTTGACCGAATGCTGGCCGGCACTGATCAAGGCGGCCCGCACATGAGCGCCCCGCGGGGGCGCGGGACCCCGTCCGAGATGCGACTGCCGCCGGGCGGGCGCGTCCGGCCACGACGGACCCGCACCAGCACCCCGGACCGCCTCCTCTACGACCTCAGCGGCATAGAGCGCCAATACGACACCTTGCTGCGCGAACTGCCCGGGACCCGCGTCCGCTTCGCCCTCAAGGCCTGCCCGGTCGACGAGGTCCTGCACAGCCTGGCCGCCCGCGGAGCGGGGTTCGACGCGGCCGGCCCCGCCGAGATCGAGCAGGCCCTGCGCGCCGGCGCGCACCCGGACCGCGTCCACTACGGCAACACCATCAAGTCCGACCAGGACATCGCCGAGGCCCACCGCCTGGGTGTCCGCACGTTCGCCACCGACAGCGTCGAGGACGTCACCGCCATAGCCGCGCACGCGCCCGGCGCCCGCGTGTTCTGCCGCCTCGCCACCAGCGGGGACGGCGCCCTGTGGGGCCTGAACCGCAAGTTCGGCTGCGCTGCGGACGACGCCGTCCGCGTCCTGGACACGGCCCGCGCAGCCGGCCTCGTCCCGGCCGGCCTGTCCGTGCACGTCGGCTCCCAGCAGATGACCGGCGAGGCCTGGCAGCAGGCCCTGGACACACTCGCCGGGACCCTGTCGGCACTGGCCGGACGGGGGATCGTACCCGACCATGTGAACCTCGGCGGCGGGCTGCCGGCGCTCGGCTACCTCGACCGGCGCGGCAACCCCCTCGACCCGCCGCTGGACAAGATCTTCACCGTGCTCCGCGAGGGCATGGAACGCCTGACCGCCCTGGCCGCCGCCCCGCTCCGCTTCGTGCTGGAACCGGGGCGCCACCTGGTCGCCGATCACGGCGTGGTCCGCGCCCACGTGGTCCGGCTGACCGAACGCACGCAGCCGGACGGCGGGCTTGCCCGCTGGCTGTACCTGAGCGTCGGCAAGTACAACGGCCTGTACGAGATGGACCAGGTCACCCACCCGCTGGTCTTCCCCGGGCGGGAGACGCAGGAGCACGTTCCCGCCATCGTCGCCGGACCCACCTGCGACAGCGACGACGCCTACGGTGCCGGCCGGTACCCGGTGCCCGTGCCCCGGTCCGTGCGCTCCGGCGACCCGGTCTGGATCCTCTCCGCCGGCGCCTACGCCAGCAGCTACATGACCCAGGGGTTCAACGGCATCCGCCCGCTGCGGGCCGAGTGCACCCGCGGCCAGGAAGGACACCACTGAGATGACAGGCCTCGTACGGGGCATCACCGAGGCCGACTGGCCGCAGGTCGCCGCCCTGGAGGCCGGAGCCTACGCGGACACCTCGCTCACGGAGGGCGAGGCCGTCCTGCGGTCCCGGGCCCCGGCGGGCACCAGCTTCGTCCTGGAGCTCGACGGGCGGATCGCGGGCTACGTCCTCGCCCTGCCGTACCCGCGGTTCCACTGCCCCGATCCGGCCCGCCCGGAGCGGGGCGCCCACCACACCACCAACCTCCACCTGCACGACCTGGCCGTCAGCGCGCCCGTGCGGCGCCGGGGCCTGGGCACCCGGCTGGTCCGGCACCTCACCGACGCGGCCCGCGCCCAGGGTTTCGCCACCATCTCGCTGGTCGCCGTCGCCGGCAGGGAGTCCTTCTGGCGGGCCAACGGCTACCGCCCCCACCACGAGGCGCGGGTGCCGGCCGGCTACGGCGGCGGCGCGGTGTACATGTCGGCCCAGGTCGCCGCAGTGCGGAAGGCGGGCTGATGAGCACACCCACCGCCCCCTCCTTCCGGCGCGCCAAGTGGTCGATCGCCGCGCTGTTCTGCTTCCTCGGCTTCCAGTACGGCACCTGGGTGTCCCGGCTGCCCGCGCTGAAGACCCGGCTGGACCTGGGCGCCGGCGAGGTGGGGCTGCTGCTGATGGCCTGCGGGGCCGGAGCGGCCGCCTCCTTCCCGCTGGTCGCCGTCCTGATGCGGCGGCTCGGCTCCCGCCTGCTGTCCCTGGCCTCCGCCGTGGCCCTGATCGCAGTCCTGGCCGCCCTGTCCGCCGTACCGGACTACCCGCTCGCGCTGCTGGCCGTGTGCGCCGACGGCGTCGCGGTCGGCTGCCTCAACGTGGCCATGAACGCGCAGGGCGCCGCGCTGGAGAGCGCCCACGGGCGTACGGCCATGTCCCAGCTGCACGCCACCTTCAGCGGCGGGCTGCTCGCCGCCGCCCTGCTCACCTCCGGCGTGACCACCCTGACCGCGTCCGTCGCGGCGCACTTCGCCGTGGCCGGCGCGCTGCTGCTGCTCCTGCTCGGCGGCGCCCGGCCGGGCCTGCTGACCCACCGGGAGCCCGGACCCGCGGCCCCGGACGGGCCGAAGCGCCGCGGCCGCCGCGCCCTGCCCTCCGCCACGACCCTCCTCCTGGGCTGCGCGATGGCCTTCGGCACGATCACCGAGGGCGCGATGAACGACTGGTCGACGCTCTACATGAAGGACGTCGTGAAGGCGCCGGCGGCCGTCGCCCCGCTCGGCATCGCGGTCGTCTCCGTGATGATGCTGCTGGCCCGCGCGTGGGCCGACCGCTGGCGCACCCGCTGGGGCGACGGACGTGTGGTGCGGGCCGGCAGCGCGGTGGCCGCCGTGGGCCTCGCCCTCGCGCTGCTCGCCGGGGGAGTGGTGCCCACGCTGCTCGGCTTCGCCTGCGTCGGCCTCGGCGCGGCGGCTGTCACCCCGTGCGTGTACGTGGCGGCGGCCGGCCACGGCGCGGACGCGCTGGCGCTGGTCGCCGCCATGGGCACCACGGGCCTGCTGGCCGGGCCCGCCCTGATCGGCTTCGTCGCCGGCGCGGCGAACCTGACCGTGGGCATGGCCATGGTGGCGGTCTCCGCCCTGATCGTCACGGCGACCGCCTTCCGCATCCCGTGGCGGGCCCGCACGCCGGAGCCGGTCGGCTGACGCCTGATCGTTCAGGCGTCACCCGACCGGCTCCCGCCGGACCGTCCCTCCGCTACGCTCTGCGGCGGCGTCCCGGCGCCCGGGACGCGGAGTCCCCCTCCCAGGCGCTGTGCACCCGGGCGGAGTCCAGCAGGTGCTCGCCGTAGAGGTCCCGCAGCCAGTTGCCCTGGTAGATGGTGTCGAGGTAGCGCTCCCCGAGGTCGGGGGCTATCGCCACCGCCGTGAGGTCACGGGTGCCGTGCCGGGCCAGCCAGTCCGTCGCGGCGCTCACCACGGTGCCCGTGGAACCGCCGAACAGGAAGCCGCGCCTGGCCAGGCGGTGGCAGGTGCGGATGGTGTCCGCCTCCTCCACCCGGACCACCTCGTCCACGTAACTCTCGTCGAGCAGCGGCGGGCGCATGCTCATGCCCAGGCCGGGGATCATCCGGCGGCCGGGGGTGCCGCCGAAGGCCACCGAGCCCACGCTGTCCACGGCGACGATCCGCACCGGCCGGTGCCACTTGCGGAAGTAGCGGGCGCAGCCCATCAGCGTCCCGGCGGTGCCCGTCCCGACGAACAGCACGTCCAGACGCGGGAAGTGGACGGCGATCTCCGGTGCCGTCGTGCGGAAGTGCGCCCGCCAGTTGCCCGGGTTGGTGTACTGGCTGAGCCACACGTAGCGGTCGTCGGACGCGCACAGCGAGCGGACGTACTCCAGCCGCGTGCCCAGGAAGCCGCCGCCCGCGTCCAGGTCGGTCACGACGTGCACGTGACTGCCGAGGGCCTCCATCAGCAGTTTCGTCGACAGGTTGCACCGGGGGTCCGTCACGCACAGGAACCGGTAGCCCTTGCTGGCGGCGATCATGCTGAGGGCGACGCCCAGGTTTCCGGACGAGGACTCCACGAGGATGGAATCCGGCGTCAGGGATCCTTCCCGCTCGGCGCTCTCCACCATCTCCTTCGCGGCCTTCAACTTGATGGAGCCGGCGAAGTTGAAGCCCTCGCACTTGAGGTAGAGGCGGTGTCCGAAAATCGACTCTAGGTCGACGAAGAGACTTCCTTCGTTGAAGGCGTGGGGAGCGGAGATGACGGGCACGGCAGGCCTCCTGGTCCCAGGGCTGAGGGCAACGGCCCTCAGCCGTACCGGCGCAGATCGTGGAAGAAGTCGTCGATGAGGCGGAGTTCTCCCGCCCTGGCCACTTGCTCGTAGACGTACTTGCCGACGGCCAGGTCGAGCACGCCCAGGCCGAAGGGCGAGAAGATCACCGTCTGGTCGCCGGGCGGGGCGGCCCGTCCTTGCAGCACGTCGTAGAGGGTCCCGTTGAGGAAGTCGCGGTTCCCGGTGCGCTGTTCGACCAGGTGCGGGGAGGTGTCGGCCTTCAGGCAGTGCTCCACGTCGTCGACGAAGTTGGCCGAGGCGAGCAGGACCTCGGGCGCGAGGTCGCGCAGTGACACGTGCAGCACCAGGGGGTTGTGGGCGAACCAGCCGGGGGCCGTGACGTGGGGCCGGCCGGCGACGGTGGCGAAGACCACCAGGTCGCTGGAGCGGACCAGGTCCTCGGCGCTGTCGTGGACGGTGACCTGGCCGGTGGCACCCGTCTGGCGCAGGTAGCCGCAGAAGCCGGCGGTGCTGTCGGGGGACACGTCGTGCACGCCGACGGCGTCGAAGGTCCAGCCGGAGCCGGCCAGGAACGTGTGGATGTACCGGGCGATCAGACCGGTGCCGAAGAAGCCGACGCGGCGGGGGCGGCTCCGGGTGCGGCTGAGCCAGTCGGCCGCCAGCGCCGCGGAGGCCGCGGTCCGGGTGGCGCTGATGACGGAACTCTCCAGGCACGCGAACGGGTAGCCGGTGTCGTGGTCGTTGAGGATCAGCACCGCGGAGGCCCGGGGCAGCCCGGTGCGCACGTTGTCGGGGAAGCTGGAGATCCACTTCAGGCCGTCCACCCGCGCGGAGCCGCCAATGGAGGCGGGCAGCGCGATGATCCGCGCCGTCGGGCGGTCGGGGAAGCGCAGGAAGTACGAGGGCGGGTTGACCGAGTCCCCGGCGCCGTGCAGCCGGTAGGTGGCCTCCACCAGGTCCACCAGCTCCTGCTCGCGCCCGCCGAGGGCCTCTTCCACCTGCTTGCCGGAGATCACCGCGAAGGAGGGCACCCGCCCCCCGTGAGGCGTGTCCGGTTCGGTGGCGGTCGACAGCATGTCGGTCATCGCTGGCTCGCCTCCCCCGTCGGGCCGGAGTCGGCCAGGCGTCGCGGCTCGGCCATGCCCACCAGCACCTGCCGGTCGCCCGTGAACGCCTCCCTGCTGTGCGCCGAGCCGATGTTGTCCACGAGCATCAGGTCACCGGCCTGCCAGGGTTCGCGCCGGGTGTGTTCCTCGTACGTGGCGTTCAGGAGCTGGACGACGTCCTCGCCGATCGGGCTGCCGTCGCCGTACCGGGTGTTGAACGGCAGGCTGTCGGCGCCGTACTCCTCCACCAGGTACTCGCGCACCTCCGGGGCCAGCGTCCACTCGTTGAGGAACGCGATCTGGTTGAACCAGCACCGCCTGCCGGTGACCGGGTGCCGTACGACCGCGCGGCGGCGCTGCTCGGTGCGCAGGGACCCGTCCGGCTGCCAGTGGAAGTCGATGGCGTTGGCCTGGCAGTAGCGTTCGATCGCGGCACGGTCGTCGGTGCCGAAGGACTCCGCCAGGGACGCCCCGATCTCCTCGTTGTAGCTGCGGGTCAGCAGCCAGCCCTCCCGCTCGAACCGCTCGGTCAGCTCGGCGGGCAGGGCCTGAAGGACCCGCTCGGCGTCGGCGACGCCGGTCGCCCCGCCCTGTCCGGGCGCGGTCAGGCACGCGAACAGCAGCAGGCCGGGCACCTCCAGCGGGTAACTCAGCTCGTGGTGCATGCACATCGGCTGGTTGGCCGGCCACGGCGTGGAGGAGTACAGGCCGTGGCCGTGGTCCTGCCGGGGGGCGAAGGCCTCCCGCTCCGGCATGAGCGTCCCGGCCAGCCGTGCGAAGACGGCACCGACCTGGTCCGCGTCCCGCAGACCGAGCCCGCGCACGAGCAGCGCCCCGTGCTCGGTGACCTGTGCCCGCAGCGCCTCGCGGTGTTCGGCCGCCCAGCTCGCGGCGTCGGCGGGCCGGTCCACGCGCAGCAACGGTGGCCGGTCCGGCCGCAGCTCCACGTCGAGCGGTGCTGCCAGGGATGAGGACGGCATCTTCGGTTTCCTTTCGGTCGCCCGTCGTGTGGACGTACGGGTCAGGTGGAGGCCAGGGGGACGGCCGCGCTCAGCACCGCGTGCGCGGCCTCGGCCGGCCGGGTGCGGAGGAAGTAGTGGCCTCCGTCGGCCAGTTCGTGCAGGTCCACGTGCTCGGCCAGCAGCAGCCAGTCGCGGTGGTGCTCGGCGTGGCCGGCGGTGTGCGGGTCGTCGGCGGCGACCACCACCGAGACCGGCGCGGCCAGCTTCACCGGCGGCGGGGCCTTCAGGACCGCCTGGAAGTAGCGGTGGGCGGACACGCAGTCGTGCCGGTAGGCGGCACCGATGTGCTCGGCGTGCCGCGCGTTCAGTTCGGCGAGCACGGTGTAGCCGCTGTCCGCGGTCAGCCGCGCCGCGATCTCCGCGTCGCTCAGGCTCGTCAGCCCGGTGACGGCGGCACCGCGCTCCTCGGCCGTGCCGAGCAGCTGCGCCCCGAGGAACACCCGGGCGACCCGCACCCCGCGCTCCTGGAGCGTCCTCGCCGTCTCCAGGGCCGGCGCGGCGCCCGAGGAGTGGCCCCACAGCATGACCCGGGTCAGGCCGCGCGCCGTGATCTCGTCGGCCACCTGCGCGGCGACGTCCGCGACCGACGCGAACGGCTCCCGGTGCGCGGCCAGGTCGTGGCCGGGCAGGTCCACCGCGAGGACCGCCGTGCCGCTGCCCGCCAGCGCCGCCGCCATCGGCCGGTAGTTCACCGCGTTGCCGCCCGCGTAGGGGAAGCAGACCAGCGCGCACCCGGGGGAGCCGTCCGCTTCCGACAGCGGCTGGAGCAGCTCCGGGCGCTGCCGGGCGGCACCGTCGAGGAGGGCGGCCAGATCGGCGAGCACCGGGTGCCGGGTGATGTCCCGCAGGGACACCGCGCGGTCGAGCGCGATGCTGAGCTTGACGGCCGACAGGGAGGTGCCGCCCGAGTCGAAGAAGTGGTCCGTCCGGCCGATCCGGTGCTCGGGCACGCCCAGCAGTTCGGCCCAGGCCGCCGCCAGCCGCCGCTCGCTCGGGCTGAGCGCCTCCCGGTCCGCGCCGGCCGCGGCCTCGGTGCCGGTCCGCGCGGCCTCGGCGGTCAGGGCCTTGCGGTCGATCTTGCCGTTGGCGGTCAGCGGCAGGCTCTCCCGCCAGTGGAAGGCCGCCGGGACCATGTAGGCGGGCAGGGCCGCCGCGAGCGCCTCGCGCAGCACGTCCGGCTCGTGACGCCGGCCGGAGTGGAAGGCGATCAGCTGCGTGTTCCCGCCGCCCCGCTCGACGACGACCACCGCACCGTCGCGCACCCCGTCCACCCGCAGCAGGGTGTTCTCTATCTCGCCGATCTCGATCCGGAAGCCGCGGATCTTGACCTGGCTGTCCCGGCGGCCGAGGAACTCCAGCTTGCCGCCGGGGTGCCAGCGGCCCCAGTCACCGCCCAGGTACAGCCGCTCCCCGGGCCGGTACGGGTCCGTCCGGTAGGCCTCCCGGGTCCGCTCCGGATCGTTGACGTACCCCCGGCCCACACAGACTCCGGAGAAGGCGATCAGCCCGGGAGCGCCGAGCGGCACCAGAGCCAGCTGCTCGTCCACGACGTACACGCGCACGTTGTTGACCGCGCGTCCCAGCAGCACGCGGTCGGGGACGCCGTCCAGGACCTCGTGGTTGGTGTCGTCCGAGGTCTCCGTCAGGCCGTAGGCGTTGAGCAGCCTGATGCCCGGCTGGAGCGCGAACCAGCGCTGCACCAGCTCCCGTTTGAGCGCCTCACCGGTCACCGACACCCACCGCAGGTCCGGCAGCTCCCGCGGGTGCTGCTCCAGGTACGAGACCACGACCTCCAGGTAGGAGGGCACGAGCTGGGTCACGGCGACCCGGCCCCGCACCAGCGTGTCGACGAAGCGCTCCACGTCCACGACCACGTCCTGGCCGATCAGCAGGGTCCGCCCGCCGACCAGCAGCGCGGACACCAGCTGCCACAGGGAGATGTCGAAGCACTGCGGGGCGGTCTGCGCCACCACGGAGCCCTCCCCGATCCCCAGATCGTCGATCTTGGCGTACAGGTGGTTGAGCAGACCGGCGTGCTCGCACATCGCGCCCTTCGGCTCACCGGTGGAGCCGGAAGTGAAGAAGAGGTAGGCGAGCTGATCGGGGTCGACCCGCACCCCGAGGTCGTCGTCGGCGTGCGGTTCCGCGTACGCCGTCTCCACCAGCAGCTTCTCGGTGTCCGCTACGGTGGCCAGCGCCTCGTCCAGGGTCCCGGTGCTGCCGGACTCGGTGAGGACCAGCCGGCACCCCGCCCGCGACAGCGTCGCCGCGATGCGGCCGGCCGGGAAGTGCGGCTCGATCGGCAGGTACGCCCCGCCCGCCTTGAACACCGCCAGCGTCGCCGCCAGCCAGTCGAGGTTGCGCTCGGTGACGACGGCGACCACGTCCTCCCGGCCCACCCCGCGCGCCAGAAGTGCCCGCGCCAGCCGGTTGGCCCGCGCGTTCAGTTCCCCGTACGTCCACTCCCGCTCGCCGTGCACCGCGGCCACCGCCCGCGGACGCGTCCGCACCTGCTGCTCGAACAGCTCGTGCGCGCGGGCGTCCGGCAGCGCCCGGTCCGGCCCCGCCAGCCCTTCCAGCTGCTCCCGCACCTCCACGGCCGACAGCAGGCTCTGCTGGGTGTGGTCGGCGTCCGGATCGGCCGCCAGCAGCCGCAGCGCCTTCAGGTGGTAGCCGCCGATACGGTCCGCGCCCTCCGCGTCCAGCACGTCCGTGCGGTGGCGCAGGCGCAGCTTCAGCCGGCCGCCCAGGTCGCACCAGCGCACCTGGAGCACACCGTCGTCGTGGTGGTACTCCTCGGCGTCCATGGGGCCGAACACCACCTCGTACGGCGGCTCGGTCACCCCCAGTTCCCGGCGCAGTCGCGGCACCGGGAACTCCCGGTGCGCCAGCACCTCCGCCTCGGCGCGCCCGGCGGCCGACACCAGGGCCCGCCAGGACCCCGGCGGCACGGTCAGCCGCAGCGGCAGCGGCTCGCCGCGCACTCCGGCGGCGTACCCCGTGACCACCTCGCGCTCGCCGGACAGCGCGGCCAGCACCTTGGCGTGCGCCGCCAGCAGCAGCGCGCTCAGCGGCAGTCCCGACCGCCGCACCAGTGCGCGCACCGAGGTCACCACGTCGTCCGGGACCGGCGTCTCCTGCTCCGACACTCCCGGGGCCGGCTCCCGGACCCACCGCGGCACGGCGGTGCTGCCGCCCGCGGTCAGCACACGGCTCCAGAACTCCCGGCCCGCCTCCACGGCCTCCACCGCATCCACCGCATCCACGCGCGTTCCCATCGACAGGGCCTTCCTCATCTCGTGACGGACGCGGGGGCGTCGGTCGCTTCCAGGGCCCGGGCCGTGCCGCCGGGCCGATGGCCGGCCCCGGGCATGTCCACGGCCGGGTTGCCGCCCCACTGAGCGTTCGGGGGGACTTCCTCGCCTTTCATGAGGAAGGAATCGGGTGCCAGGACCGCGCCGTCGCCCATGGTCACGCCGTAGTGCACATGGGCGCCGACGCCGAGCGTGCAGCCCGCGCCGAGCGTGGTGCCGTCGGACTTGAACGTGCCGTCCTCCTGGGAGTGGCACTGGATCTTGCTGCCGGCGTTGAGGGTGCACTCGTCGCCGACGGTGGCCAGGGTCCGTTCGGTCATGTAGCAGCCGTCGTCGAACACCCGGCGGCCGATGCGCACGCCCAGCAGCCGCCAGACCAGGGCCTTGAAAGGAGTCCCGTTGAAGATGTTGAGGTAATGGCTCGGCATTTTCCACACGCGCTCGTGCCACCAGAAAATCGGGTGGTAAATGGAGCACAACTGCGGAGTGAGTGCGCGGAATCTCGTCAGGCAGCGCTCCACGAGGATGTAATAGCCGGTGGAGAACGCGAGCGTCATCGCCAGGTACAGGGCGATCACCACGTGCCCGACCACGCCGTACAGGTCCACGGAGACGAGTCCGAACAGGGTGAGCGCGAAGACGAGGAACCAGCGCATGCACAGCATCAGGGCCATCGAGCGCAGGTTGTAGCGGTTCTTCGCGCTGAGGTGGCGGCGCAGTTCGTCGCCTTCCCGAAGATGATCGAACCGGGCGTCCCGGTCCACCGAGCGGGGAATCTCGAAACACGGCGAACCGAGCAGTCCCACGCCTTCGCGTACCTCGCCGTCGAGGGGGATCATCACCTTGGTCGCGAGAAGGCAGTTCTCGCCCGTCCTGCCGCCCACGGGATACGCGATGTTGTTGCCCAGGAAATTGCGCGGACCGATCTCCACCCGGGACACCCGGAAGGACGTGCTGGAGTAGTCGGCGTTGATGACGGAGAGTCCGTCGGCGATCATCGTCCCGCTGCCGACCGTGACCATGAAAGGCGTCTCGTGCTGCATCTCGGTGCCGAAATTCGATCCGGTCTGTTCCACCCGTGACAGGTTGTAGCCCAGTCCGCGCAGATAATGCACGATGTACGAGCTGTCACCGAAGAGCCAGGCGAAGAACTTGATGTTCGTCATGCGCGCCGCCGCGCGGTGCAGGGTGTAGTGGAATCCGTAGAGGGGATACACCCGGTCGGGTTTGACGAACAGACCCAGCAGACGCGGAACGGTGCACAGGGCCACGAGGCCCAGGACGAGGTAGCCGCAGAACAGGGCCAGCGAGATGCCGAGCGCGTCCGGGATCAGCTCCGGCCGGGTCAGCACCGCCGTCCGCGGATCGAGCCGCTCGCCGATCGCCGGGACCTCGGTGAAGAACATGTACACGCCGCCGAGGGTGAGCGGCAGGTACAGGAAGACCGTCTGCAGCAGCATGACGACGCCGTACCAGGTCCGGCGCACGGTGCCGCACCTGACCGGCGGGACCCGCACGTAGTCGACCTGGGCCGGCTCCGCCGGGGAACCGTGCCGGCGCTCGCCGGCCGGCACCGCCTGGCCGCTGTGCAGAGCGGAGGAATGACCCAGCTGGGCGGCGTCGCCCAGCGAGGTGTCGATGTCCAGGATGGTCTTCTCACCGATGTACACGTCCCGGCCCAGCGTGACCCGGCCGGTCTGGATCCGGCCCGCGTGGGCCCGGTAGCAGAGGAAGAACGTGTCCTTGCGGATCACCGTGCCGGCGCCGACCGTCAGCAGGTCGGTGCAGACCGGGACCGAGCGGGACAGGATCGTGACGCCCTTGCCGATCCGCGCGCCCAGCGCCCGCAGATACAGCACGTACAGCGGCGTTCCGACGAAGAACACCATCGGATTCGCGTGCAGCAGCACCTTCACCAGCCAGAAACGCAGGTACGCCGCTCCCCAGAGGGGGAACTCACCCGGTTTCCAACGGCCGACGAGCAGCCATTTCGCGACGACCGGGAAGGCGCACAAGGCGAGGAAACCGATACCGCCGAACAGCAGCGACCGCACGTAAATGCCGACGAACCCGGAACCGGCGGCGATCCACTCGTACCCCCGGGCGGTGACGAATCCCCAGACGAGGGAGTACACCAGGAAGATCAGCAGCTGGGCCGTCCCGCACAGCAGATGGTGGACGGGGTTCACGCGCGTCACCGGAGCGGGGGAGGCCGCGGGCTCGGGCACCGGCGCGGCCGTCTCGGCGGGAGCCTCCTGGACGAGGGCCGCCGTCAGGCTCCGAATCGTGGGATGCCGATAGATGTCCCGCATGGACGGTGAGGGAAGATCCGGGTTTTTCCTCAGCCGGGCACAGAACTGGGCCATCACCAGGGAATTCGCCCCGAGGTCGGTGAAGAAGTTGCTTTCGGCCGGAACGTGGTCGCAGCCGGTGACCTCGGCCAGGGTTTCCGCGAGTTTCCGCTCGGTCCCCACCGTGTCCGACCCTATGTCGCCCAGGGAGACGGCAAGTTCGTCGGGCCGGGATATGGGGACCTCGGAGGACTGCTCCACCATCACATCTCCTGAAGGCGTCTGGATCGCCAATGGCCGGCCGGACGGATCCTGATCAGGAACCATCGGTTTCAGTCTGGCGAGGGGCACAGCAGGCTGCCACTTCGCATCACCCGCATTCACCGCGCCCCGAGGCGCCGATGGCTCCGTATTCCTTGGTTTCCGCCCGACGGGCCCCCCGGCCACGCCTCACCCGAACGGCTGCGCCCCGGACCACCCACCCATCCCAAGGAGCACCGCCTGCGGCATTGCCCGGCGCCGGACGTGGCCGTGGCCGCATACGGGAGCCTGGTGTGCCGGCGTTCCCCGCCGACACCGGGATCACCGGCCGTGGACGCCGAGGCGGACGGTGTGCGACGTGCCGGCCGGTACCCGGCCGCGGCCGGCGCGCGACATCACGTACGAACGCCCCCGGCAGCCGCGCGGCCGGGCGGCGGCGCCACTCCGACTCGCCGGGGCGGTCCTCGGCACACGGTGAGCGGAGCCACCGGAACCCGTTGGCCCCGGCCGCCCGGCCCTGCGTCACGGCGCGGCCCTGATCGAAGCCGGGCCGGCGAGTGCCAGCCGGGGCGCCCCTCGGACTCCGCTCATTCCTCCAGGGCCACGTCGGTGTACCCGCCGGACGTGCCGGACCGCGACCCCCTTCCTCCTGCGCCGGGACGTCCCGCTCGTCCGTCTCCCGCTCCGAAGGCGAAGCGGGCCCGCGCCCACCGCCCTCCGCGGTGCGTGCCCAAGCCGTACGAGTCCCCGTCCCGCTCCGTTTGCGGCCGGCGGGGGTGGGGACCCGGCCGACCATGAGCTCTACGTCACGCCACCCCCGAACAGGGCGCAACCGCCTTCTGCGGCTGCTGGACCGCCTGGAGCGGGAGCCCAGGGCCGACGCGGTGATCGACGCGATCCGCAAGGGGGTGCAGGCCCTGCCGCTCGGCGAAGGACGCGACCTCCTGCACGGCAGGTGGCTGGGACACCCGGTGCATCCGCTGATGGTGCAGGTGCCGATCGGCAGCTGGCTGTCGGCGGCGGTACTGGACCTGTACCCCGGCCGCTCCCGCGAGGCGGGCCTCCTGGTCGGCGTCGGCCTGGCCTCCGCCGCGCCCGCGGCCCTCGCGGGCTGGGTCGACTGGGCGGAGCTGCACCGCCAGCAGCAGCGTGTCGGACTGGTGCACGCCCTCGCGAACTCGGCCGCCGTCGGTCTGTACGCCGCCTCGCTCGGCTGCCGCGTCAGGGGGCGCGGCGCCGCGGGCCGGACCTACGGCTTCCTCGGGCTGGCGGCGGTCGCGGCCGGCGGCATGCTGGGCGGCCACCTGGCCTACCGCCAGGCGTCCGGCGCCAACCACGCCGAAGAGGTACCGCACGTCGTCACCGGGGGCTGGCACCGGATCGGAGCCGTGGCCGAGTTCCCGGCCGACCGGCCCGTGCGGCGCAGCGTGGACGACGTCCCGGTCCTGGTCGTCCGGGAACCCGGCGGGGCCGTCCACGCCCTGGCCGAGCGGTGCAGCCACCTCGCCGGGCCGCTCTCCGAGGGCACGGTCAGCGACGGATGCGTCCGGTGCCCCTGGCACGGAAGCGTCTTCCGGCTCTCGGACGGCTGGAACGTCCGCGGCCCGGCCACCGCGCCCCAGCCGGCCTTCGACACCCGGATCACCGACGGCCACGTCGAGATACGCCTGCGCCGGCAGGACGGGGACGGGCAGGCCGGCGACGCGGCCGAAACGGGACGCCGGCGCACGGGAACGGGAGCCCATGGACACGATGGCTGACGGCCGCCTCGCGGGACGTCTGAACGGGCTGCTGCGGCGGACCGGAAGGCGGTACGCGGCAGGGCACGACCGCCCGCTGGGCGGCTACCTCGCGGCCATGGCGGGCTTCGCCACGTACACGGCGGCCTGGGCCACCGCCGTACGGCTGCGCGGCCGGCCGCTGCCCGACCGGCCCGAGCCGTGGGACGTCGTCCTGGCCTCGGTCGCCACGTTCCGGCTCAGCCGGCTGCTGACCAAGGCATCGGTCACCAGCCCGCTGCGCGCTCCCTTCACCCGGTACGTCGCCCCGCAGGGCCCGGCCGAACTGCACGAGGAGGCACAGCCCGAGAACGGCAGGCACACCCTCGGGGAGCTGGCCACCTGCCCCTTCTGCATGAGTGTCTGGGTGGCCTCCACCCTCACCGCCGGCCAGCTCCTCTGGCCACGCGCGACCCGCACCGCCATGGGCACGCTCGCGGCCCTTGCCGGGGCGGACGCCCTGCAACTGGCCTACGGCGCACTGGTCGAGAAGGTGACGGGTGAATGACCCGCGGGCGAGGGGTCGAAGGAGACCGGCCACGCGGGTGAGGGCGGTCGTCGCGGGTACCCGCCGGGGCATGCTCGAGCGCGCACCACGTCCACTGCGGCTCCCTGCCCGCGGACACGCCTTCGGAGCGATCGGGCGACGGTGAGTGCGCCGCCGGCACCTCTCAGGGCGCGGTGCTCAGGGCTCTCAGGGCACGGTGCTCTGGGCGAGGATCAGGTCGGTGACCGCGGGCAGGCCGCCTTCGGCCAGGGCGGCGCGCTGCCGGTCCGCGCCGGTGCCGTCCTGCAGAAGCCGGTGCACGAGTGCCGTCACCTGCCGGTTGTCGCCGGACGCGTCGAGTGCGGGAGCGACGTAGCGCAGCAGTTCGTACAGCATCTCGCCGGCCCGGCGCTGCCGGCCGCCCGGATCGACCAGGGTGCTGCTCAGTCCGTGGCGGGCCGCGTGCCACATGCTCGCCTGCAGCAGCTCCTGGTCGCAGTCGAGGGCCGGAGCGCCGGCGGCGGCCTCCGCGAGCACCGTCTCCACTAGGGCCCGGACGAGACCCGCGAGCATCACGGCGTCGTCCGCGCGCAACTGCACGTCGAGGCAGCGCACCTCGACGGTGGGGTACCGGGCCGAGAGCCGGGCCTGCCAGTACAGCTGACCGGTGTCCGAGATCAGACCGCTGTCCAGCAGCTGCCGCACGCGCCGGTCGTGATCGGCGATGTCGGCGAAGTGCGGGGGCATGCCGCTGACCGGCCAGCGACTGAAGATCACGGTGCGCCAGCTGGCGAAGCCGGTGTCGTGGCCGTCCCACAGCGGGGAGTTCGCGGACAGGGCGGTCAGGGCCGGCAGCCACACCCGGATCCGGTTCAGGATCTGCACACCGGTGTCCCGGCTGGGTACGCCGACGTGCACGTGCATGCCGTTGACCAGCTGCTCCGCCACGAGCTGGGGCGCCTGGGTGAGCATGGCCCGGTACCGGGCCTGGTCGGTGACGGCCACGGGGCGGCCGTGGCGCAGCGGGGGAGTGGCGCACGCCGCGACCCGGCAGCCGTGCGCCTCGGCGGCCGCCCCGACGGCGTGCCGCAGCCGGAGCAGGTGTCCGCCGACCTCCTCCAGCGTGCTGCACACCGGGGTGGCCACCTCCACCTGCGCCTGAAGCAGCTCGCAGTGCACCTCCTGGTCGGCCACGAGATGCCCCAGGCCGGCCGCGGCCCGCACCTTGTCCGCCGCGGGTACCGGTAGACCCGTGACCGGGTCGAGCAGCAGGTACTCCTCTTCGACACCGATCGTCGTCATCGATCGCCTTCTGTTCCGCCCGGCTGCGACACCGGACTGGCTCCCGATGCGCCTGGCCGGTGCATCGCACAGGCGAGGACCCGTCGCAACGGGCCGCTCGCGCTCCCCGAGTGACCGCACCCGCTCCCCGCCAAACCACCGTCCGCCGCCGGCGAGTTCCGCGCCGGCGGCGGACGGCGGCTCCGGCTGACCGCGTCAGCCCCGCCCCACGGCCTCGCGGACGGCGTCCCCCGTGCCCCTCCTGGCTGACGTATACGCGGGTCAGGAGGGGGTTGGCGGCGCCCTCTCCCGGGACCCTCAGATGTCCCGGAAGATCTCGATCTGCGCTCCGATCGAGTTCAGGCGCTCTGCCAGGTCCTCGTAGCCGCGGTTGATGACGTAGACGTTGCGCAGCACCGACGTGCCCTCTGCCGCCATCATCGCCAGCAGAACGACCACCGCGGGGCGCAGGGCCGGCGGGCACATCATCTCGGCGGCGCGCCAGCGGGTCGGGCCCTCGACCAGCACCCGGTGCGGGTCCAGGAGCTGGAGCCGTCCGCCGAGGCGGTTGAGGTCGGTCAGGTAGATGGCCCGGTTGTCGTAGACCCAGTCGTGGATGAGGGTCTTGCCCTGCGCCGACGCGGCGATGGCCGCGAAGAACGGGACGTTGTCGATGTTCAGGCCGGGGAACGGCATCGGGTGGATCTTGTCGATCGGCGCCTCCAGCTTGGAGGGGCGGACCGTGAGGTCGACCAGGCGGGTGCGGCCGTTGTCCGCGCAGTACTCCGGCGAGCGGTCGTGGTCGAGGCCCATCTCCTCCAGGACCGCCAGCTCGATCTCCAGGAACTCGATGGGCACCCGGCGCACCGTCAGCTCCGACTCGGTGACCACGGCGGCGGCCAGCAGGCTCATCGCCTCGACCGGGTCCTCGGAGGGGGAGTAGTCGACGTCCACGTCGATGTCCGGCACGCCGTGCACGGTGAGCGTGGTGGTGCCGATGCCCTCCACCCTGACGCCCAGCGCCTCCAGGAAGAAACACAGGTCCTGGACCATGTAGTTGGAGGAGGCGTTGCGGATGACCGTCACGCCGTCGTGCCGGGCGGCGGCCAGCAGCGCGTTCTCGGTCACCGTGTCGCCGCGCTCGGTCAGCACGATCGGCCGGTCGGGGCGGACGGAGCGGTCGACCCGGGCGTGGTAGTGGCCCTCGGTGGCCGCGACGTCCAGGCCGAACCGGCGCAGCGCGATCATGTGCGGCTCGATGGTCCGCGTACCCAGGTCGCAGCCGCCGGCGTACGGCAGCTTGAACGCGTCCATGCGGTGCAGCAGCGGGCCGAGGAACATGATGATCGAGCGGGTGCGGACGGCGGCCTCCGCGTCGATCGCGTCCATCTCCAGCTCGGCGGGCGGGACGATTTCGAGGTCGACCCCGTCGTTGATCCAGCGGGTGCGCACACCGATGGAGTTGAGCACCTCCAGCAGGCGGTAGACCTCCTCGATCCGCGCCACACGGCGCAGCACCGTGCGCCCCTTGTTCAGCAGCGAGGCGCACAGCAGCGCCACGCAGGCGTTCTTGCTGGTCTTGACGTCGATGGCGCCGGACAGACGGCGGCCGCCGACCACACGCAGATGCATCGGACCCGCGTAGCCCAGCGACACGATCTCGCTGTCCAGGGCTTCACCGATTCGGGCGATCATCTCAAGGCTGATGTTCTGGTTGCCGCGCTCGATGCGATTGACGGCGCTCTGGCTGGTTCCGAGCGCCTCCGCGAGCTGCGCCTGTGTCCAGCCCCGGTGCTGCCGGGCGTCACGGATGAGCTTGCCGATGCGTACGAGGTAGTCGTCTGACATGAGGCTGAGGCTATCTCACATATGAGATGACGCCCGTCAGGGGGTCCATTCGGGTGATGTCGGTGACGGACTGTCAGGGCTGGTCGCTCCTGAGCACGCCGGGTGACCGGGGAGGCGGGGCAGGCCGCGGTGTGCGCCCCGGCCGCCCGAGGGCCGCCCCGGCCGTCCGGGGGCCCGGCCGGCGGCGCGGGTCCGCCGGCGTGGTGCGGCGCGCGGTGTACGGGGCCCCGGGACCCGGGTCGGGCATGACCGGACGGCGCCCATGTACTAGAGTTATCTCGACATCGAGATATCTGCCGAGGCGCACCGTAGCCGCCACTCCAGTAAGGCATGCCTAACTTAGCCTGACCTTACTGGTTCGGCCAAGCCGGCGTGGCGGCACGATTGACGGTGGTACGCGCACATCAATGAAGGAGACTGTCGTGTCGGCGAACAGCTTCGACGCCCGCAGCACGCTGCAGGTGGGCGACGAGTCGTACGAGATCTTCCGGCTGGACAAGGTGGAGGGCTCGGCCCGCCTGCCGTACAGCCTCAAGGTCCTGCTGGAGAACCTGCTCCGCACGGAGGACGGCGCGAACATCACCGCCGACCACATCCGCGCCCTCGGCACCTGGGACTCCCAGGCCCAGCCCTCCCAGGAGATCCAGTTCACGCCGGCCCGCGTGATCATGCAGGACTTCACCGGCGTGCCCTGCGTCGTGGACCTCGCCACGATGCGTGAGGCCGTGAAGGAGCTGGGCGGCGACCCGGCCAAGATCAACCCGCTGGCGCCGGCCGAGCTGGTCATCGACCACTCCGTCATCGCCGACAAGTTCGGCACGAACGACGCCTTCAAGCAGAACGTCGAGCTGGAGTACGGCCGCAACAAGGAGCGCTACCAGTTCCTGCGCTGGGGCCAGACCGCCTTCGACGAGTTCAAGGTCGTCCCGCCGGGCACCGGCATCGTCCATCAGGTGAACATCGAGCACCTGGCCCGTGTCGTGATGGTCCGCGACGGCAAGGCCTACCCGGACACCCTGGTCGGCACCGACTCGCACACCACCATGGTCAACGGCCTCGGCGTCCTCGGCTGGGGCGTCGGCGGCATCGAGGCCGAGGCCGCCATGCTCGGCCAGCCGGTCTCCATGCTGATCCCGCGCGTCGTCGGCTTCAAGCTCACCGGTGAGCTCCAGCCCGGCACCACCGCCACCGACCTCGTGCTCACCATCACCGAGATGCTGCGCAAGCACGGCGTCGTCGGCAAGTTCGTCGAGTTCTACGGCGAGGGCGTGGCCGCCACCTCGCTCGCCAACCGCGCCACCATCGGCAACATGTCGCCGGAGTTCGGCTCCACCGCCGCGATCTTCCCGATCGACGACGAGACCCTGAACTACCTGCGCCTGACCGGCCGCTCCGCGCAGCAGGTCGCCCTGGTGGAGGCCTACGCCAAGGAGCAGGGCCTCTGGCTGGACCCGGCCGCCGAGCCCGACTTCTCCGAGAAGCTGGAGCTGGACCTCTCCACCGTCGTCCCGTCCATCGCCGGCCCGAAGCGCCCGCAGGACCGCATCGTCCTCGCGAACGCCGCCGAGCAGTTCAAGCTCGACGTCCGCAACTACGTCGACGACATCGACGAGGCGGGCAAGGAGTCCTTCCCGGCCTCCGACGCCCCGGCCGTCGCCCCGAACGGCTTCCCGAGCAACCCGGTCCCGGTGACCGCCCCCGACGGCACCACCTACGAGCTGGACCACGGTGCGGTGACGGTCGCGGCCATCACCTCCTGCACCAACACCTCCAACCCGTACGTCATGATCGGCGCCGCCCTGGTCGCCAAGAAGGCGGTCGAGAAGGGCCTCACCCGCAAGCCGTGGGTGAAGTCCACCCTCGCCCCGGGTTCGAAGGTCGTCACCGACTACTTCGAGAAGGCCGGCCTCACCCCGTACCTGGACAAGCTGGGCTTCAACCTCGTCGGCTACGGCTGCACCACCTGCATCGGCAACTCCGGTCCGCTGCCGGAGGAGGTCTCCAAGGCCGTCAACGACCACGACCTCGCGGTCACCTCGGTCCTCTCCGGCAACCGGAACTTCGAGGGCCGCATCAACCCCGACGTCAAGATGAACTACCTGGCGTCCCCGCCGCTGGTCGTCGCCTACGCCATCGCGGGCTCCATGAAGGTGGACATCACCCGTGACGCCCTCGGCACCGACCAGGACGGCAACCCGGTCTACCTGAAGGACATCTGGCCCACCGAGGCCGAGGTCAACGACGTCGTCGCCAACGCCATCGGCGAGGACATGTTCGCCAAGTCCTACGAGGACGTCTTCGCAGGCGACGCCCAGTGGCAGTCGCTGCCGGTCCCGACGGGCAACACCTTCGAGTGGGACCCGGAGTCCACCTACGTCCGCAAGCCCCCGTACTTCGAGGGCATGGGCATGGAGCCGGCCGCGGTCGAGGACATCTCCGGCGCCCGCGTCCTGGCCAAGCTGGGCGACTCGGTCACCACCGACCACATCTCCCCGGCCGGCGCCATCAAGGCCGACACCCCGGCCGGCAAGTACCTCACGGAGCACGGCGTCGAGCGCCGCGACTTCAACAGCTACGGCTCCCGCCGCGGCAATCACGAGGTCATGATCCGCGGTACGTTCGCCAACATCCGCCTGCGCAACCAGATCGCGCCGGGCACCGAGGGCGGCTACACGCGTGACTTCACGCAGGACGGCGGCCCGGTCTCCTTCATCTACGACGCCTCGCAGAACTACCAGGCCGCCGGCATCCCGCTGGTCGTCCTGGCCGGCAAGGAGTACGGTTCCGGCTCGTCCCGCGACTGGGCGGCCAAGGGCACCGCGCTGCTCGGCGTCAAGGCCGTCATCGCCGAGTCCTACGAGCGCATCCACCGCTCCAACCTCATCGGCATGGGCGTGCTCCCGCTGCAGTTCCCCGAGGGCGCCTCGGCCCAGTCCCTCGGCCTGACCGGTGAGGAGACCTTCTCCATCTCCGGCGTCACGGAGCTGAACGAGGGCCGCACGCCGCGCACGGTCAAGGTCACCACCGACACCGGTGTCGAGTTCGACGCGGTCGTCCGCATCGACACCCCCGGTGAGGCCGACTACTACCGCAACGGCGGCATCATGCAGTACGTGCTGCGCAGCCTGATCCGCAAGTAGGCGCAAGGGCACGGCACAGCCGTCCAGGGCCGTATCCCCGGCAGCGGGGGTACGGCCCTTCGCCGTGTCCCCGGCACGGGCCCTTACGCCTCCTCATGGGCCTCGTCCGGGGGCGCGGCGGGGCGGGCGCGGCGACGGCCGCCGGTGTGCGTGTCGGCGCGTACGCGCCGCTGGGCCGGCACCGGGCGGGTCGTCGCGCGCTCTGCGGGGCGCCGGCCGCGCTCGGGCCGAACCGTCAGTCCTCGAGGTCCCCTAGGTCCCCGAGGTCTTCGAGGTCCCCGAGGTGTGCGAAGTCGCCGAGCAGCTGGGTGAGATCCGGTGCCGCCAGCTCCGCCCAGATCACCTTGCCCTGGGGTGTGTAGCGGGTGCCCCAGCGCTCGGCGAGCTGCGAGACCAGGAACAGGCCCCGGCCGCCCTCGTCGGTCGTCGCCGCGTACCGCAGATGCGGCGAGGTGCTGCTGCCGTCGGCCACTTCGCAGATCAGCGTGCGGTCGTGGATGAGCCGCACATGGATCGGGTCGGAGCCGTACCGGATCGCGTTGGTGATCAGCTCGCTCAGCACCAGCTCCGTGCCGAACTCCAGCTCGGACAGTCCCCACTCGGCCAGCTTCGCCGAGACCACCCCGCGCATCCCCGACACGGCGGCCGGGTCGCGCGGCACGTCCCAGTCGGCGACCCGGTCGGCCGGCAGGGCCCGGGTGCGCGCGACGAGCAGGGCGACGTCGTCGCCGGGACGCTCGGGCAGCAGTTGCTCCAGCACCGCCTGGCAGCTCTCCTCCGGCGACCGGCCGGGGTGACCCGCCAGGGCCCGGCGCAGCAGCTCCATGCCCTCGTCCAGGTCACGCCTGCGGTCCTCGATCAGACCGTCGGTGTACAGGACCAGCTGGCTGCCCTCGGCCAGCTCCAGCTCGGCCGTCTGGAACGGCAGGCCGCCCAGGCCCAGCGGGGGCCCGGCCGGCACGTCGGGGTAGGTGACGCTGCCGTCGGGATGGACCAGCGCGGGCGCGAGGTGCCCGGCCCGGGCCATCACACAGCGGCGCGTCACCGGGTCGTAGATCGCGTACAGGCAGGTGGCACCGACGATCTCGCCCGACTTCTCCGGGCAGGGCTCGTCCTGGTCGAGGCGGCCGACCAGGTCGTCCACGTGCTGGAGCAGCTCGTCGGGCGGCAGGTCGAGCGTGGAGAAGTTGTGCACCGCGGTCCGCAGCCGGCCCATCGTCGCGGCGGCGTGCAGACCGTGTCCGACCACGTCACCGACGGCCAGCGCCACCCGGCTGCCCGACAGCGGGATCACGTCGAACCAGTCACCGCTCACCCCGGACTGCGCCGGCAGATAGCGGTAGCCGACGTCGAGGGCGCTCTGCTCGGGCAGGGCCCGGGGCAGCAGACTGCGCTGCAGGGTGACCGCGAGGGCGTGCTCGCGGGTGTACCGGCGGGCGTTGTCGATGCTGACCGCGGCCCGGGTCACCAGCTCCTCCGCCAGGGCCAGCTCCTCCGCGTCGAAGGGCTCCCGCTTGGACCGCCAGAAGTTGGCCATGCCCAGCACGACACCGCGCGCCCGGATGGGAGCGGCGATGAGCGAGTGGATGCCGTAGTCGAGGATCCGCCGGGTCCGCTCCGGGTCCTGCGCATGCCAGCCCGCGGCCTGCGACAGGTCGGTCACCAGCTCCGCGCGTCCGGCGCCGTAGCCGCGCGCCTGGGGGGTGGAGGGCAGGAAGTCGATCAGCCGGCCCAGCTCGTAGAGGGGATGGTCGTCCTGGATGCCGCTCACGACCACCCGGCGGATGTCGTGCGCCGTCGGCGCCGGTTCCTCGCCCTGGAGGACGGCGTCGGCCAGGTCGACGGTGACGAAGTCGGCGAACCGGGGGACGGCGACCCGCGCGAGTTCGTCGGCGGTGCGGACCACGTCCAGGGTGCTGCCGATGCACAGCCCCGCGTCGTACAGCAGCTCCAGCCGCTCGCGGGCGGCCTCGGCCCGGCCGGACACCGCCTGGAGCTCGGTGGAGTCGCGGAGCGTCACGACGGTGCCCCGGGGGCCGCCGGCGTAGTCCGTGGGCCGCTGGTTGACCGCCAGCAGGCGTCCCTTGGCGAAGTGCACCTCGTCGCTGGCCTCGCGCCCGGAGGCGAGCAGCTCCGCCGTCGCCGGGTCGAGCTCCGACAGCTCCCGCACCGTGCGCCCCTCGGCGTCGGGGGGCAGCTCCAGCAGGCGCCGGGCCTCGTCGTTGGCGAGCAGCAGCCGGCCGTCGGGGCCGATGATGAGGACGCCCTCCCGCACCGAGTGCAGGACCGCGTCGTGGTGCTCGTACATGCGGGTCATCTCGTCCGGGCCGAGGCCGTGGGTCTGCCGCCGCAGCCTGCGGCCGACCAGGGCCGTGCCGCCGGTCGACACCACGAGGGCGCCGCCCCCCGCGGCGAGGATGATCGGCAGCTGCCGGTCCAGCTCGCTGGTGACGTGCTTGACCTTCAGCCCGGCGGAGACGAGGGCGACGACCTTGCCGTGGGCGTCGTCCACGGGCACGGTGGCCTGGACCTCGTGGCCCAGTGGGCCCTGGACGCTCTCGGTGTAGACCTTCCCGGCCAGCGAGGGCCCTATCCTGCCCACGAACCGCTCGCCGATCCGGTCGGGTATGGGGTGGGTGTAGCGGATGCCGTGGGTGTTCATGACCACGATGAAGTCCACGCCCGCCGTTCCGCGTGCCGCCTCGGTCAGCGGCTGGAGGACACGGGACGGGTCGGGGCTCTGCAGGGCGCGCAGCAGGCCCGGCGCGTGGGCGAAGGTCTGCGCGACGGCTATGGACCGCCGCCTGGCCTCCGTGGTGGTGTCCCGCTTCGACTGCAGTACAAGAGCGACGACGGCGCAGAGCACGAGCAGCACCACCAGCGCCACCTGGAGCAGGAAGACCTGTCCGGCGACGCTGCGGGGGCTCTTGCCGATCACAGTGCGCCATGAGAGGCGCCCGAATCGGACGGGTGCGTCCGACATGCGGTATTTGTAGCACCGCGTTCCGCCGGATGGCTATGGTCCGTCCATGAGATGGACAGGCCGAATCTCCGGCCTGCCGACCGGACTCGGCTCCGCGGACGACGGACACGGCACCTCACCTGCGTGTGTTCGACACTGACCAGGCCGGGTGCGTCCACACCCGGCTCGGCGGTCCGGGGGGTCTTTCGGACCGGGTCCGTGGGGCGCGGGCAAGCCTGGCCGGCGTGGCCCGTGCGGTCTTTCGGACCGGCGCCGTCGGCCACAGCGCCGCCGGTCCGCTCCGTCCGCCCTGTCCGCTCCGTCCGCCCCGTTCGCCCTGTCCGGCCGGTCGGGCCAGTCCGCTCTCTCCGCTCTCTCCGCCCGGTCCGCCTGGTCCGCCCGGTCCGCGCGCCCGTGCCGGTCCGTGGGCTGCCGCCCGGTCACGGCGGATCCGCCCCCGGCCGCCCACCGGCCGGGTCGCCCGCCGCGCCCCCGGACACACCGGCCTCCCGACCGCCCGCCCCACCCCCGGTCTCCAGGCGGACTTCGCTTCCCGGGGCGCCCTCGCCCACCCCGGGGTCACCGCGGTCACCGTTGCTCGCCGGAGGTGCCCGCCCCCGGTCTCACGGCGGTCCCGTCACCGTCACACGGGCGGGGCGCAGGAGGCGGTCGCCGATGCGGTAGCCGGGGTGCAGGATCTCCGCGCAGACCAGTCGCCGCGCGCCCGGCGCCGCGTGGTGTGCGACCGCCTCGTGGCACGCCGGGTCGAACGGCTCGCCCTCCTCCCCGAACGTCTGCAGCCCCAGGGAGCCCAGCCGGGTCCGCAGCGTGTCGGCGATGTCCTTCAGGCCGGGGGTCAGCGGCTCGTGCGCGCACGCCCGGTCCACGGCGTCCACCACCGGCAGGAGAGCCGTCAGCACGTTGGCGACGGCGATCTCCCGCACGGCCATGCGGTCCCGCCGCACCCGCTTGCGGTAGTTGTCGTACTCCGCCTTCACCCGCTGGAGATCGGCGGTGCGCTCCCGCAGCAGGCGCTCCGCCTCGTCCGCGCTCCGCGTCCGCGCCCCGTCCATCGTCAGCCCGCCTCCGGCTTGTCGTCGTCGACGATCTCGGCGTCCACCACCTCGTCGTCCCCGCCGGAGCCCGCCGTACCACCGGCACCGGCACCGGCACCGGCCTGTCCGCCCTGGCCCGCCTGCCCGGCCTGCTCGCCGCGCGACCGCTCGTACAGCGCCGTACCGATCTTCTGGGCGGCCTGCGCGGCACGGTCCAGGGCCTGCCGGACCGCCGCCGTGTCCTGCGACTTCAGCGTCTCCTTCAGTTCGGCCAGCGCCGTCTCCGTCTCGGACTTCGCGTCCGCCGGGATCTTGTCGCCGTTCTCCCTGATCAGCTTCTCGGTGGAGTAGACGAGCTGCTCGGCCTGGTTCCGCGTCTCCGCCGCCTCCCGCCGCTCGCGGTCCTCCTCCGCGTGCTGCTCCGCCTCCCGGACCATCCGGTCGATGTCGTCGCGGGGCAGCGCCGAACCGCCGGTCACCGTCATCTTCTGCTCCTTGCCGGTGCCGAGGTCCTTCGCCGAGACGTGCATGATGCCGTTGGCGTCGATGTCGAAGGCCACCTCGACCTGCGGCACCCCGCGCGGGGCGGGCGCGATGCCGCTCAGCTCGAACATGCCGAGCTTCTTGTTGTACGCGGCGATCTCCCGTTCGCCCTGGTAGACCTGCACGGTCACCGAGGGCTGGTTGTCCTCGGCCGTGGTGAAGATCTCGGAGCGCTTGGTCGGGATCGTGGTGTTGCGCTCGATGAGCTTGGTCATGATGCCGCCCTTGGTCTCGATGCCGAGGGACAGCGGGGTGACGTCGAGCAGCAGGACGTCCTTGACCTCGCCCTTGAGCACACCGGCCTGGAGGCTGGCGCCGACGGCCACCACCTCGTCCGGGTTGACGCCCTTGTGCGGCTCCTTGCCGGTCAGCTCCTTCACCAGCTCGGTCACGGCCGGCATCCGCGTCGAACCGCCCACCAGGACCACGTGGTCGATGTCGGACACCTTGATCCCGGCGTCCTTGATCGCGTTGTGGAACGGTGCCTTGCAGCGCTCCAGCAGATCCGCGGTCAACTGCTGGAACTGGGCCCGGGTGAGCTTCTCGTCCAGGTGCAGCGGACCCTCCGCGGACGCGGTGATGTACGGCAGGTTGATCGAGGTCTCGCTGGACGACGACAGCTCGATCTTCGCCCGCTCCGCCGCCTCCCGCAGCCGCTGCACGGCCATCTTGTCCTTGGCCAGGTCCACGCCGTAGTTGTTCCTGAACTGCGCGACCAGGTGGTCCACGACCCGCTGGTCCCAGTCGTCGCCGCCGAGACGCGTGTCGCCGTTGGTGGCCTTCACCTCGATCACGCCCTCGCCCATCTCCAGCAGCGACACGTCGAAGGTGCCGCCGCCCAGGTCGAAGACGAGGACCGTCTGGTCGTTCTCCTTGTCCAGCCCGTACGCCAGCGCCGCCGCCGTCGGTTCGTTGATGATCCGCAGGACGTTCAGGCCCGCGATCTCGCCGGCCTCCTTGGTCGCCTGACGCTGGGCGTCGTCGAAGTACGCGGGCACGGTGATCACCGCGTCGGTGACGTCCTCGCCGAGGTACGCCTCCGCATCCCGCTTCAGCTTCTGCAGCACGCGCGCGGAGATCTCCTGCGCGGTGTACCGCTTGCCGTCGACGTCCCCCTGGTCGGGGAACCGCCACGCATGGTCCCCCATGTGCCGCTTGACCGAGCGCGCGGTGCGCTCCACGTTCGTCACGGCCTGCCGCTTGGCGACCTCGCCGACCAGCACCTCGCCGTTCTTGGCGAACGCGACGACCGACGGCGTGGTCCGCGCACCCTCCGTGTTGGTGATGACGGTGGGCTCGCCGCCCTCCAGGACGGAGACCACCGAGTTCGTCGTACCGAGATCGATTCCGACCGGACGCGCCATCTGCGTGCTCCCTCTTCCTCGTCGGCCCGTGTGCCCTACGGCCGCTCACCGGGTTCCCAGTGCACCGGCCCGGCGCGCAGCGGCGGCTCGGGAGCCGTGGCGCCCGGCACCAGGAGGTGCCGCAGGCGGGACAGCGGGCTCGTCGCGGCGGCGCCTGACGGGGCGCGGTGCCGCCGCCGGGACGACCGCCCGTACTGGTCGTAGGCCGCGCGCCGTACCGGGTCCCGGAGCGTCTCGTACGCCGTACGCACCTCGGCGAACCGGGCCGCGGTGACCGCGTCCACCCGGGTGTCCGGCCGTAGTTCCCACGCCCTGCGGCGGAAGGCGGAGGTGATCACCTCGGCCGTGGCGGAGGGCGCCACACCGAGCACCGCGTACAGGTCCGGCTCCACCGTGCGGGTCACCTCCTCACCCACCGCGAGCCGCGCGTTCCGAACCGAATTGCCTATCAATCGGGATAAAACTTGAGTGGACCCATGTCAAGGGTGGCCTGCCGCCGGAGCCGGGGCCGGCCGCTCCGGCATCCTCGGCCGCCGCAGGGGGGCCGAGCGGCTCGCCGGCCTCCTCGGGCGGCGGCCGACGAGAACAGCCGGGTACCCACTTCGCGGCGCTGTGAAGTCCCCTCCGCGCGGATGCCGCCACTCGCCCGGAGGGCGGGCGGGCCGCCGCCGGCCGCTCCGCCAGCCCTGTGAGGCGCACGCCGGGCCGGTGACACGGAGGGGGCGTGACACGGAGGAGGTCGTGACACGGAGAAGGTCCTGGCGCGGGTCGCGGCCCGTCGTGAGGCGCCGTTCCGCGCCGACGCGGTTCACGCGGCTCCGGCCGAGGCGGCCGTCCGGTCGCGGGAGGGTGCGCCGGGCGTCACCGACGAGATCCGGGAAGCGGAGCCGGGCGGCGAAGGACTCACGCGAGCCCGGCCGCCAGGGGGACCGGGGCTGCACCGGCCCCGGGAACACCGCTGCGCGCTCTGGGCGGACCCGGTGACGTACGCACCGGGTCCGCGAGCCGGGCAGGCGAGGGGGGTGGGCTGCCTGTCCGGAGGGAAATGACCAGCAACCGCGTGGCTTGTGCGGCGAGATGGCGTGCGACATCGTTGTCAGTCGTCGTGCACATGACTCTACCGCCTCAACCGACAACGATGTCAACCCACTTGGCTGGTCCGGCCGGGTGAAGAGGGCGTACGCCTCCCGGCGCGCACGCGGTCTTCCGTGGTACCGGTGGCGCACGTTACTGTCCCTGCGGCTTGTGCGACCTGTGGTGCGCGACCCGTCCGTTAGGAGGAAGGGCCGCGTCATGCGTTTCAGACCTGCTTCCCTGCTGCTGTCCGCGCTCCTCGCGACCGCCGGCACGGCGACCCACGCCCTGGCGGCGACCACCGCGCCCCCCGGCCTCGTCAAGGACCCGACCCCGTACGTCGATCCGCTGATCGGCACCAGGAACGGCGGCGACGTCTTCCCGGGCGCCGTCGTGCCGTTCGGCATGCTCTCCTGGAGCCCGGAGAACACGCGCGGCGACGCCACGAGAACCGCCGCGCCGGGCGGCTACCAGTACGACGCCACCCGCATCCGGGGCTTCAGCCTCACCCACATGTCCGGCACCGGCTGCGCCGGCGGCAGCGGGGACATCCCGTTCTTCCCGTACGCCGGCGAGGTCACCTCCTCCCCGGCGAGCGACACCAAGGACGCCGTCTACGCCTCCGACTTCCGCCACACCGACGAGACCGCCGAGCCCGGCCACTACGAGGTCGGCCTGGCCTCCGGCGTCACCGCCGACCTCACCGCCACCGCGCGCACCGGCTCGGCCCGCTTCACCTACCCGGCGGGCAAGCCCGCCTCCCTGCTCGTGCGCACCGCCAACTCCGAGGTCGGCTCGCAGGACTCGACGGTCACGATCGACCCGGACACCCGGACCATCTCCGGCTCGGTCACCTCCGGCAACTTCTGCGGCTACCTCGACCCCGAGGGCCAACGCTCCTACTACACCCTCTACTTCACGGCCCGCTTCGACCGCTCCTTCAAGGCCACCGGCACCTGGCACGACGACCGGCTCGACCCCGGGTCCCGCGAGGCCTCCGGCGGCACCGGCGGCTTCTCGCACGGCGGGCGGCCGGTCGCCGGGAAGGGCGCGGGCGGCTACGTGGAGTTCGCGCCCGGCGACGGCCCGGTCAACGTCAAGGTCGGCATCTCCTACGTCAGCCGGGAGGCCGCCGCCGCCAACCTCGCAGCCGAGAACCCGCCCGGCCGGTCCTTCGACGCGGTCCGCCAGGCGGCCCGGCGGGCCTGGCGGGAGCGGCTCGGAGCCATCCGGGTCGGCGGCGGCACGGACGCCGACCGCACCACCTTCTACACCGCGCTCTACCACGCGCTGCTGCACCCGAACGTCATCAGCGACGCCGACGGCAGGTACCGGGGCGCAGACGGCCGCGTGCACAGGGTCGACCGTCGCCGGCACGCCCAGTACGGCACCTTCTCCGGCTGGGACGTCTACCGCGACCAGGTCCAGTTGCTGACACTGCTCGACCCGCGGACGGGGTCGGACATCGCGCAGTCCCTGTACGAGCTGGCCCGGCAGAACGGCGGCGTCTGGGACCGCTGGCTGCACGGCGCGAGCGGCACCCACGTCATGAACGGCGACCCCGCGCCGACCGCGCTGGCCGGCATCCGCGCCTTCGGCGGCACCGACTTCGACCTCGACGGAGCCCTGAAGTCCCTCGTCCGGGCGGCCACCGTCCCGACCCCGCAGGACCTGTCCCCGGCCGGCAAGCCCGTGCTGTCGGCGGGCCAGCGCCCCTCCCTGGACAAGTACCTGAAGCTGCACTACATGCCGAGCGTGTCCAACGCCTGGGGCGGGGCCGCCGAGACCCTGGAGATGTCCACCGCGGACTTCGCGATCTCCCAACTCGCCCGCGCCGCGGGGGAGAAGGGCACGGCCGACACCTTCGCCCGCCGCGCCCAGTGGTGGCAGAACAACTTCAACGTCGCCGCCGCGCCGGACGGCGGGTACATCGCCAACCGCAAGGCCGACGGCAGCTGGGTCACCGGCTTCACCCCGGACACCGGCAACGGCTTCGTCGAGGGCACGGCCGCCCAGTACACCTGGATGGTCCCGCACGACCCGGCGGGCCTCTTCGCCGCGCTGGGCGGCCGGGAGGCGGCGCTCGCCCGGCTGGACGACTTCTTCCACGACGCCGACGGCGGCTGGGCCTTCACCGGCAACGGCGGCACCAAGTCCGAACTGGACAACGAGCCGTCGATCAACGTCCCCTACCTGTACGACTACGCCGGCGCCCCTTACAAGACGCAGCAGACCGTCCGCGCGGCGATGCGGCAGCTGTGGTCCACCGAGCCCGGCGGCATCCCGGGCAACGACGACCTCGGCGCGATGTCCGCCTGGTACGTCTTCTCGGCCCTCGGCATGTACCCGCAGGTGCCCTCCCGCGCCGAACTGGTCCTCGCCTCACCGCTGTTCGAGCGGATCGAGATCGACCGGCCGCACGGCAACGACATCTCCGTCCGCGCCACGGGAGCGGCGGCCGACGCGCCGTACGTCCGGTCCCTGAAAGTGAACGGCCGCAGCAGCGACCGGCCGTGGCTGCCCGCGTCCTTCGTCCGCGACGGCGGCCGGCTCGACTACACGCTGGGCGCCACCCCGGACCGCGACTGGGGCGCCGGCAGCCCGCCGCCGTCCTTCCGGCAGGGCGAGCAGCCGTACCAGATCGGCGTCGGGCCCACCACGGCCACCCTCGCCCCCGGTGACAGCACGAAGATCGGCATCCGTGCGCTGTCGCTGACCGGCGGCACCGGTCCCGAGGTCCGCTTCCGGGTGCGGACCCCGGCCGGGGTGACGGCCACGCCCGCCGAGGGCAGGGTCACCGACGGCGCCCAGGAGATCACGCTCACGGCGGCCCGGGACGCCGAGCAGGGCTTCGCCGACGTCCTGACCACCGTGACCTCGGGCGACTCCTCCTACGAGCAGCCGGTGGCGCTCACCGTGGCGGCCCCGGGCACCCTGCTCGCGGCCTACAACAGCACCGGCGTCTCCGACGACGACGGCGACCACGACGAGGCCGACTTCGACGGCGGCGGCTGGAGCTACTCCCGGCAGGCCCTCGCGGCGGCCGGCCTCACCCCGGGCAAGCAGGCCACGGTCGGCGGTCTCGCGTTCACCTGGCCCGCCTCACCCGCCGGCCGCCCCGACAACGCCTCGGCGTCCGGCCAGACCATCGTGCTGAACAGCCCGGCGGGCGCCCTGTCCTTCGTCGGCAGCGCCGTCAACGGCAACCAGCAGACCAAGGCGACCGTCACCTACACCGACGGCACCACCGGCACCGTCGACCTGTCCTTCACCGACTGGACCGTGGGCGGTGGTGGCGGCTCCGTCCAGTACGGCAACGAGGTCGTCGCGAAGACCGCGTACCGCAACGTCGCCGGCGCGGACAAGGACCCGGTGGCGACGTACGTCTTCGCCACCGAGCCGTACCAGGCCCCGGCCGGCAAACAGATCAAGAGCGTCACGCTCCCACGCAACACGGACCTGCACGTCTTCGCCCTCGCGGTGCGCTGACACCGGCGGTGCGGGGCGCGTCCACACGGACTCCGCGCTCCGCACCGTGCCGGTGCGCCTTCGTCCCGGCCCTGGCCGGCGGATCGCCTCACCCAAGTTGGTGGAGCAGTTCCCGCACGGTGGCGAGCAACTCGTCCGGCACGAGTCCGTCCTCCTCGTACACCGCCACGACGCGTCGAAGCTGTCGTCTGGCCGCCGCGTCGGCGCCGAGCTGTGACTGGGCGAAGGCCAGATTCGACCGCGCGATCAGGGAGTCCCGGTGGTCGCGGCCCAGGGCGGCGTCCAACGGATCGACGAGCGAGACGAGTTGTCTGGCGGCGATGGCCGTGTGTCCCTGGCGCAGCACGACTGCCGCCAGAGCCTGGCGATCCCGGAGCGTCTCCGCGTGGTCCGCCCCCAGGTCCCGGCTCTTCGCGGCGACGATCCGGCGTAGTTCGTCCTCCGCCTCGGCGTCCCGGCCCAGCTCGAAGCAGATGTCGGCCAGTTTCCGGCGAGCCGCGAGGACGCGGGGCCCCTCGCCGCCGGCCGTATCCACCAAGGCTCCCACGACGGCACGGAGCAGGACTTCCGCGTCCGCGTGCCGGTTCAACCGGTGCAGGGACTCCGCATGGTTGAGTTGGGCGTCGACGGTCTCGCGATGGCCGGCGCCGAAGATCCGCTCCAGCGCGTGGGCCGCTGTCCGCAGCATTTTCTCCCCCTCGGCCGCCCGGCCGGTCGTGGCGAGCAGACCACCGAGGGCTCCGCGCGTGACGAGTGCCATGGGATGGGCCCCTTCACCGATCCGGTCCCACGCGGCGAGCGTCTCGCGCAGCTCCCCCTCGGCCTCGTCGAGCCGTCCGAGTTCCACGAGGGCGCGGCTGAGGTTGTTCCTGGTCACCAGGGTGCTGGGGTGGTCGCGCCCCTGAGCCCGGTCTTCCAGGGCCAGGATCTCCGTGAAGGCGGCATGGGCCTGTTCCACCTCGCCGAGTTCGAGGAGCAGGTCAGCGAGTTCATGACGGGTCACGAGCGTCGGCAGTGCCGCCTCGCCCAGGGAGTCCGTCTTGGCGCCGACCACCTGCTCGAACAGGGACCGGGCCCCGGCGAGGTCACCTCGGGCGCGCAGGGTGCGGCCGAGCTCGTGCCGGGCCGCCAAGGTGACCGGGTGGTCGGGCCCCAGTGTCTCCGCCGTGCGGGAGACGACGACGGACAGCTCGGCATGGGCGTAGGCGACGTCCCCGCGCTCCAGACGGAGCCTGGCCAGTTCATGGCGTGCCGCCAGGGTGGTCCGGTGATCCGGGCCGAGACTCTTCAGCGCCGATGCCAGGACGCGGGCGAGCTCCGCCTCGGCCTCGTCGTAACGCCCCTGATCGTGCCGGAGGTAGGCCAGGTTGTGCCGAGTCGCCACGATGCGCGGCGCGTCCGCGGGAAGGCAGTGCCCGAGGGCATCCAACGCGTGGCGGAGCTGCTCCTCCGCCAGCGCCCACACACCGGCCGAGTGCGCGTACGAGGCGGTCAGCGCGGCGAGATCACCGCGGAGCATCCACTCCTCCCCGGCCGCGTGGGAGGTGTCGGACGCGACCCACGTGCAGTGCGGTGCGAGCAGACGCCACAGCAGCCACGTCGACGTGTCGTCGCTCGGCAGCCCTCCGGCCACCTTCGCCAGCAGCGCGACGGACAGGGTCGTGTACTCGGGCGCGCCCGCGACGGCGTCCGGCTGCATGCGCGTGATCTCACGGACGAGCGGGTGGACGACCAGGGTGTCCACCGTCGAACCGTCCGCCTCGATCCGGCGGCGGTTCAGCAGCCCGCAGCCGAGGAGACCGCGCACGGCCTCCTCCAGGCCGGTCGCCGACAGCCCGGCGAACACGCTCGCCCGCGCCAGCACACTGCCGATGAGCAGCACGACCGGCAGGGGGTCGGGTGCGAAGAAGGAGATGAGCCGGAACAGCGGCCGTGCGACGGCTGCCCCTTTCGCCTCCAGCAGATCCAGGGACATCTCCCAGGTCCGCGTGAGCGGGCCGGACGGGTCGTGCGACAGGGCCGAGACGGTTTCGGGGAACTCCCGGTCGAGCGCCGCCCGGTACGCGGCGAACGAGCGCGGCGTACTTGACTCCGGAAGCACCGGGTCGTCGCTGGTCATGGCGAGGTACCTGCCCACCAGCAACAGGGCGAGCGGTAGTCCGCCGAGCCGCCGGGACAGGCTCCGCGCCTCTTCCTCCGTCCCGGCCCGCGGAGCGAGTTCCCGGAGCATCTCGGCGCCGTGCGTCTCGCCGATCGGGTCGACGGCGTGCAGGGCCGCCTGCCTCCACCAGGCGGCGGGCCGCTGCTCCCGGCTGGTGACCAGCACCGTGCTCCCCGGCCGGGGTGCCCTGATCCAGCCGCGTACCGCCGACGGGTCGTCGGCGTTGTCGACGACCAGCAGCCACCGCCCCGTACGCGGGTCGTCCAGCGCGCGCCACAGCACGTCCCGGGCCGCCTCCCGCCGCGTCCACACCTCGCGGGCCTCCTCGCGGGACACACCCGCCTGCACGGCGACCTCGCGCAACCCCTCCTCGAAGGTGCTGCGGGTCGCGGCGTCGACCCACCACACCCGCAACCCGGCGGCGCGGCCCCGGCGGGCGAGCGCCAGTGCCACCGTGCTCTTGCCGCAGCCGCCGGCCCCGCACAGCACCACACGGTCGCCGCCACGCGTCATCTGCTCCGCCAGCTCGGCCAGCAGCGCGTCCCGGCCACGGATGTGGTGTTCGATCGCGTCCTCGGGCACTGCGACCGACAGGTCTCCCGCGCGCTCACCGCCCATGCCCGGCAGCGAGGGCAGCCCCAGGTGCCGCTGGGCCAGGTGGATCAGGTCCGGCGTGGTGAGGAAGTCGGTGAGGGCGACCGCGTCGAAGACGTCCAGCTCGACGTCGTGGACCTCCCGTGCCTCACGTTGCAGTGCGTGCCGTGTGGCCACCGGCACGGGGGCGACGGTGAAGTACAGGACACGGTCCACGGCGCCGCCCTGTCCGCTGATCGCCGCCAGATCCTTCCTGACCTTGGCCGCGACGTTGGTCCTCTGGATGGTGCAGGCCAGGACGACCCGCTGTGGCGACGCGAGAGCGGCGAACTGCGAGGCCGGGGGGTGCGGCGGGTGGACCAGGGCCGTCCAGAAGCTTTCGCCGTCCCGCCCCTGGTCGCCCCCGCTGCTCACCGGTCCGGTGGCCATCAGCAGGTTGCTGACCAGACGCCGGCGGGCGACCTCCAGGCAGAGCCGCTCGAATTCGTGGTGCGCGTTGCGCTCGCCCATCGTGTGCAGCGCGAAGCGCACCAGCTCACCGATGTCCACGGGAGCGTGCATCGGTGGACCCCCCTCGTCGTACGCGGTGCGTGACAGGAGTCGATTCTGCCTCGGGGCACCGACAGAGGGGGGCGGAGCCGACCGGATCACCCTGGCGTGCGGGCACGTCCCGGGTACGCCGGCAGCCGGCCACCGAACCTGACGAGGCCCCGGGGGACGCCTTGGGTTCGGCGGGCCCCCGGGGCCTCATGTCAACGCGGACGAGCCGCTGGTCAGCCCAGCAGTTCCACCTCCGCCAGGGTCGACTCGCCGTCCAGGACCAGGCGGTACTTCGTGTAGGTGCCCGGTGCGGCGATGGTGAAGGCGCGGGTCTGGCGGTCCCAGGTGAACGACTCGCCGGAGCGGTGGTCCAGGGTCCGCCAGGTCGTGCCGTCGGTGGAGCCCTCCAGGGTCCAGCCGGTCGGTGCCTTCGTGTGGTCGGCTCCCGAGGTCAGCGTGTACTGGACCGGCCGTGCACCGGCCTTGGCCGGGAGGTCCGCCGAGGTGAGCGTCGCGCTCGTCGCCGAGGTGTCGTCGAAGAGCGGGCCGTCACCCTTCAGCACGTCCGCGCGGGGCGTCGGCACCTTGTCGTCCCGGGTGACCGAGACCGGCGCCGCGTCCTTCCCGGAGCCCCACGCCGACGGCTTGGAGCCCATGAAGAAGTCCAGCACCCCGCCCTTGGACAGCAGCGAGTGCGGGAGCGACGTCGACTTCCAGGGGCGGCCGTTGACCATGACGCCCTGGACGTAGACGTTCTTCGCGCTGTTGCCCGGCGCCCGCACCACCAGGTCCCGGCCGTTCTCCAGGTGCACGGTGACCTTCTTGAACAGCGGGGAGCCGATGGAGTACTCGCCGCTGCCCATCACCAGCGGGTAGAAGCCGAGCGCGGAGAAGAGGTACCAGGCCGACTGCTCGCCGTTGTCCTCGTCGCCGTGGTAGCCCTGCCCGATCTCACTGCCGGTGTACAGCCGGGACAGCGCCTCGCGCACGTACGCCTGCGCCTTCCACGGCTGGCCGGCCGCGTCGTACATGTAGATGACGTGGTGCGCGACCTGGTTGGAGTGGCCGTACATGCCCATCCGGACGTCCCGCGCCTCGGTCATCTCGTGGATGACACCGCCGTAGGAGCCGACGAGGTCGGGGGAGGCCGTCTCCGGGGTGGCGAAGTACTCGTCCAGCTTGTCGGCCAGGCCCTGCCGGCCGCCGTACAGGTTGGCCAGGCCGCGGCTGTCCTGCGGGGCGGTGAAGGCGTAGCCCCAGCCGTTGGTCTCGGTGTAGTCGTAGCCCCACACGCGCGGGTCGTACTTCGCGGAGTCCACGCGCCAGTCGCCCTTGGCGTCGCGGCCCTGGAAGAAGCCGGCCTTGGCGTCGAACAGGTTCACGTAGTCGCGGGCCCGGTTCAGGAAGTACTCCGACTCCTCCCGGTAGCGCTTCTCGCCGGTCTTCTCGTAGAGCGCCTCGCCCATCTTCGCGATGCCGTAGTCGTTGACGTAGCCCTCCATCGCCCACGACAGGCCCTCGTGGGTGTCGGTCGGGGTGTAGCCGAGGAAGGGCGAGGTCGCCATGCCCTTGCGGCCCACGCCCGACATCGGCGGGACGACGGTCGCGTTCTTCACGGCCGCGTCGTACGCCGCCTTCGCGTCGAACTTCACGCCCTTGACGTAGGCGTCGGCGAAGGCCACGTCCGAGGACGTGCCGGTCATCAGGTCGGCGTAGCCGGGGGAGGACCACCGGGAGGTCCAGCCGCCGTCCTTGTACTGCTGCACGAACCCGTCGACCATCTCGCCCGCCTGGGACGGCGTCAGGAACGAGTACGCCGGCCAGGTGGTCCGGTAGGTGTCCCAGAAGCCGTTGTTGACGTACACCTTGCCGTCGACGATCTTCGCGCCGGTGTGCGTCGGGGTGTCCGGGCCCGGCATCGCGGAGAACGGCGAGGCGTACCGGTCCTTGCCGTCGACCCGCTCGAAGCCCGAGTTGGGGTACAGGTACAGCCGGTACATGCCGGAGTACAGCGTGGTGAGCTGGTCCGGGGTCGCGCCCTCCACCTCGACCTTGCCGAGCAGCTTGTCCCAGACCCGCTGGGCGTGGTCCTTGACCGTGTCGAAGGAGGTGCCGTCCGGGATCTCCTGGCGCAGGTTGTCCTTCGCCTGGTCGACGCTGATGAGCGAGGTCGCCAGGCGCAGGGTGACGGTGCGGTCGGCGCCCGCGTCGAAGCGCAGGAAGCCCTTCACCCCGCTGGAGCCGCCGTCGGTGACCGGCTTGTCGAACTCGCCGTACACGAACAGCCGGGTCGCGCCCGTCGACAGGCCCGACTTCACGTCGGAGTAGCCGGTGACGGTGCCGTGCTCCTTGTCCAGTGTGAGCCCGGCCTGCTCGGTGACGTTGTCGAACAGCACGCTCGCGTCGTCACCGGGATAGGTGAAGCGGAGGGCGGCCGCGTGGTCGGTCGGGGCCATCTCGGCCTTCAGGCCGTTCTCGAACCGGACGCCGTAGTAGTACGGCCGAGCCGTCTCGTTCTCGTGCCGGAAGGGCAGTTCCCGCGCCTCGCGGCCGGTGTCCGGGGTGCCGGACGCGGCCGAGGGCATCAGCTGGAAGGTCTGCCGGTCGCCCATCCAGGGGCTCGGCTCATGGCTCGCGCTGAACGCCTGGATCGTCGGCAGGTTGTCCGCGTTGTTCGCCCGCGCGTACTCGTACAGCCAGCTCAGCGAGGACGCGTTGGTCACCGGGGTCCAGAAGTTGAAGCCGTGCGGCAGGGCCGTCGCCGGGAAGTTGTTGCCGCGCGAGAAGCTGCCGCTGGAGTTGGTGCCGCGGGTGGTCAGCGCGTAGTCCGACAGGTGCGCCTTCGGCTTCTCGGGCGCCACCGGCTTCAGGGCCACGTCGTCCAGCCAGCCGCGGAACTTCGCCGGGCCGTCGGGGGAGTCGTACGCCACCAGGATCCGGTCGACGGTCTTGCCGGCCGCGACCGAGCCGATCCGCGCGGACACGTTGTTCCACTGGTTGACGTACAGGGCCTTCGACGCGCCCTGCCCGCGCGGGGTGAGCGGGAACCCGTGCTGGTCCAGGGCGCCCAGGCCGCTCAGATAGGTGCCGTCGGTGAAGGCCAGGTCGACGGAGACGTTGGTGGCGTCGTAGTCGCGGTCACCGTCGGCCATCGACGGGAAGACGCGGTACGACAGCTGGGTGTTACCGCCCACCTTCACGTTCACGTCGAAGATCTTGTTGTACGAGTAGGCCCGGCCGGCCGCCGTGTGCCGGCCGGCGTAGCGCAGGGCACGCTTCCCGGTGAACCCGGCCCGCGCCTTGGCGGTCGGGGAGCCGCTCGGGCCCTTGTCGACCAGGGTCAGCATGTCCTGCGGCACCGGGCTGCCGCCGCCGCTGCCGGTGGAGAACTGCACATCGGCGAGCTGGAGGATGTCCGCGGCGCCGGCGTTCTTCGTCACCTCCAGCCGGAAGTGCTGGTACTCGGCCGGCTCGGCGAGGTCGTACGACTTCGTCTGGAAGCGCTCGGCGAAGTCCTCCCCCGAGCGGGTGTCGACCGTCTTCCAGTCCTTGCCGTCGGAGGAGCCCTTCAGGGTCCAGTCCGCGGGGTCGCGCTCGTCGAAGTCATTGGCCGAGGTGAGCGCGTACGTCGTTATCTTCACGGGCTTGTCCAGGTCGAACTCCACCCAGCCGGTGGGTTCGAAGGTCAGCCACTTGGTGCCGGGCTCGCCGTCGACGAGGTTCTCCTTGACCTCGCCGGCACCCGCGTTCTCGCCGCTGGCGCGGACCTCGGTGACATGGTCGGTGACATTGCCCGGGATGCCCGTGCTGTAGCCGCCGTCGACGCCCGAGGCGCGCTTGGTCCCGTCCCGCCCGGTGTCGACGGTGTTCAGCCAGTCCGGCGCCGGGTCGCCCGCCTCGAACGAGGATGCGAACTCCCGGTCGGGCGCCTGGGCCTTGGCGGGCAGGGCGACCGCCGCGCCCTGCGCGCCGACGGCCATGACAAAGGCGGCCGTGAGGACGACCGCCGGGCCCCATCTGTGCCGCGTTCTGCGCTGCATCTACCGATTTCCCCTCCTGCGCCCCCTCCGGACAACGTTGTCAACTACAGGGCGCAGGAACCAGTAGGTGGTCAAGTGGCCCGTGATGTCAAGGGTGTTGGCTGTGGCATTCAGGGACTTATGTCGCGACTTTTTCCGGCAGGCCCTTCCGTGGGCCTTCATATTTCCGCGAGGTCTCAACTCGGAAAAGACCCAACGCGAACCCTGCATTCGATCTTGCTCAGTTGGCGGGAAGTGGACTATACCTGTCGGCGTTTCCAGCACGACCCAGCACTACCCGACAGCGGTGCCGGGGAGGATCCGGTTCACCGCCTGAGTCCTGGAGAAGGCGAGGACTTGAGCATGGGATCCACTGTGCACCACGGCGTCGAAGGTGTAGGCCGTCGTGATCTGATCAAGCGGTCCGCGGCGCTCGGCCTGGTCGCGGCACCGGGAATGGGCCTGTTGTCCGCCTGCGCCAGCGGCGGCGGTGACGGACAGGACAAGGCGAAGGCGGGCAAGAAGACCGCGAAGAACCCCCTCGGCGTCAACGACACCGCGGGCATGGAGTTCGTCCTCTTCGACGGCGGCTTCGGCAAGGAATACGCCGAGGACGCCGTGAAGGTCTACGAGAAGGACTTCCCCAAGGCCAAGGTGAAGTTCGCCGCCACCCAGAAGATCCAGTCCACCCTGCAGCCCCGCTTCAACCAGGGCAACCCGCCGGACCTCATCGACAACTCCGGGGCCGAGCAGATGGACATGGGGGTGCTCGTCGGCAAGAACCAGCTCGCGGACCTCACCCCGCTGCTGGACGCGCCGTCGTACGACGACCCGGCCAAGAAGGTCCGCGACACACTGCGCCCCGGCATCGTGGAGATGGGCCAGTTCGACGGCAAGCCGGTCTGGATCCTGTACTACGCCTACACGGTCTACGGCGTCTGGTACTCGCAGAAGGCCCTCGACTCGCTGGACGCGGAGTACCCGCAGACCTGGGACCAGATGCTGGCCGTCTGCGAGAAGGCCAAGAAGAAGGGCATGGCGGGCTGGACGTACGCGGGCAAGTACCCGTACTACATCCCCTTCTCGCTCTACCCGATGATCGGCAAGGTGGGCGGCCGCGAGGTCCTCGACGCCATCGACAACCTGGAGCCGAACGCCTGGAAGCACCCCGCGGTCAAGGCCTGCTTCGAGGCCTACTACGAGCTGTACAAGAAGGGCTACGTGCTCAAGGGCACCCCGGGCCTGGACCACATCCAGTCCCAGACCGCCTGGGCCAAGGGCGAGGCGCTGTTCATCCCGAACGGCTCCTGGGTGGAGAACGAGTCGGCCAACGTCATCCCGGCCGACTTCGACCTCGCGGTGTCCGCGCCCACCGGCATCGACTCCTCCGACAAGCTGCCGTTCGGCACCATCTGGGCCTCCGGCGGTGAGCCCTTCATCGTGCCGGCCAAGGCGAAGAACGCCGAGGGCGGCATGGAACAGCTGCGCATCATGCTCTCCGAGGCGTCCTCGAAGAACTTCACCGCCAAGGTGAAGTCGCTGACCGCGTACAACGGGGGCACCAGCGGCATCAGCCTCACACCGGGTCTGAAGTCGGGCGTGGCGGCGCTGGACAAGGCCGGGTCCAACGTGGTGAATCCGCGGCTGCAGGACTGGTACGTGCAGTTGCAGAAGGAGAAGATCGGCGTGGCCGGTCTCGGCGAGATGATGGCCGGACGGCTCACCCCGGCCGAGGCCGTCAAGAAGATCCAGGGCTTTGCCGACGAAGCGGCCAAGGACACCTCGATCAAGCACTACAAGCACCAGTAATCCAGCACCCTGACAGCACCGGAGTGGCGATGCAGCACGGCAAGTACCGGTTCATCGTGGGGTTTCTGGCACTGCCCCTCGGACTGTACGCGCTCTTCGTGGTGTGGCCGTTCATCCAGTCCATCTACTACTCGTTCACGGACTGGACGGGCCTCAGCCCCGAATTCAAAATGGTCGGCTTCGACAACTACAAGAGGATGCTCGACGACGACATCTTCTGGAAGTCGCTACAGCACAGTCTGCTGTTCGCTCTGGTGCTGCCGGTGGTGACGATCGGTCTCGCGCTGTTCCTCGCTTTCATGATCAACGTGGGCGGACGGCGCAGAAGGGGCGGCCCCGTGATCTCCGGGGTCCGGGGCTCGTCCTTCTACAAGATCGTCTACTTCTTCCCGCAGGTGCTGTCGATCGCGATCGTCGCGCTGCTGTTCGCTTTCGCCTACAACCCGGACAGCGGTGCGATCAACTCGCTGCTGCGCGGCATCGGCCTCGACGGCGTGCAGCCGCTGTGGCTGGGCGATCCGAGCCTCGCCCTGTGGTGCGTGATGGCGGTGCTCGTGTGGTCCACGGTCGGCTTCTTCGTGGTGCTGTTCTCCGCGGGCATGGCCTCGATCCCGGCCGAGCTGTACGAGGCGGCGCTGCTGGACGGCGCCAGCCGCTTCACCACCTTCTTCCGCGTCACCCTGCCGCTGCTGTGGGACACCGTGCAGTCCGGCTGGGTGTACATGGGCATCCTCGCCCTCGGCGCCGAGTCGTTCGCGGTCGTACAGATCATGACGACCGGACCGGGCGGTCCCGACTACTCGACCACGGTGATGGTCCTGTACGTGTACCAGAAGGCGTTCCGGGACGGTCAGGCCGCCTACGCCACCACCATCGGCGTCGCCCTGCTCGTCGTCACGCTCGCGTTCGCGGCGATCGTGATGAGGCTGGGCCGCCGCGAGCGGCTGGAGTACTGAAGCGATGAAGACGACCGAGACCCCCGCACCGCTGCCGGCCGAGTCCGGCGCCGGCGTGACCAAGGTGGACGTGCCGCCGGCCGTGCCGTCCCCCGGGCGGAAGAGGGAGGGCGGCGTCCTCAACGTCTTCTCCCACGGCATCCTGGTCATCTGGGCCGTCATGGTGGTCCTGCCGCTGGTGTGGGCCGTGATGACGTCCTTCAAGGACGACAGCTCCATCTTCGGTTCGCCCTGGTCCCTGCCCGACACGCTGCACTTCGACAACTGGGCGCGGGCGTGGACCGACGCCAACATGAGCGACTACTTCCTGAACACCGTCCTGGTGGTCGGCGGCTCACTGGTCGGCACCCTGGTGCTCGGCTCCATGGCGGCGTACGTGCTGGCCCGCTTCGACTTCCCGGGCAACCGCTTCGTCTACTACCTGTTCGTCGGCGGCATGAGCTTCCCGATCATGCTCGCGCTGGTCCCGCTGTTCTACGTGGTCAACAACATGGGGCTGCTGAACACGATCCACGGCCTGATCCTGGTCTACATCGCCTATTCGCTGCCGTTCACGGTCTTCTTCCTCACGGCGTTCTTCCGCACGCTGCCCACCTCGGTGGCGGAGGCGGCCTTCGTCGACGGTGCCTCGCACTCGCGTACGTTCTTCCAGATCATGCTGCCCATGGCGAAGCCGGGTCTGATCAGCGTCGGCATCTTCAACTTCCTGGGCCAGTGGAACCAGTACATGCTGCCCACGGTGCTCAACACCGACCCCGACAAGAAGGTCCTCACCCAGGGACTGGTCCAGCTGGCGGCCAGCCAGGGCTACAAGGGCGACTGGTCGGGGCTCTTCGCGGGCCTGGTCATGGCGATGCTGCCGGTGCTCGCGGCGTACATCGTCTTCCAGCGCCAGGTGGTGCAGGGGCTGACCGCGGGGGCGCTCAAATAGGGGCTCGACCCGGCGCGGGCAGGCCCCGGGATCATTCCAGGACGCACACCGTCCCCTCCCCGGGGGAGGTGTGCGTCGGCGTGTCCATGTACCCGGAAATGGTTCAACCTCTTGACGGGAGTCGCCCCGAACGGCTCAGCTTAGAGTTCACTAGTTGGACATACACGGGGCCTCGCCGAAGCGGCCCCGCGCTCAGGAGGTCGTCGTGGAGACTCCAGGGTCGCAGTCGTCACTGCACCGAGCCAACCTGGAGCGGGTGGTCCGGGCCGTACGCCTGGCCGGATCCCTCACGCAGGCGGAGATCGCGCGGACGACCGGGCTGTCCGCCGCGACCGTCTCGAACATCGTGCGGGAGCTGAAGGACGGCGGAACCGTCGAGGTCACGCCCACGTCGGCAGGCGGGCGGCGGGCCCGCAGCGTCAGCCTGAGCGGGGACGCCGGCATCGTGATCGGGGTCGACTTCGGGCACACCCACCTCCGGGTCGCGGTCGGGAACCTCGCCCATCAGGTGCTGGCCGAGGAGGCCGAGCCGCTGGACGTCGACGCCTCCGCCGACCAGGGGTTCGACCGGGCGGAACAGCTGGTCAACCGGCTGATCGCGGCGACGGGCGTGGACCGGGCCAAGGTGGCCGGCGTGGGGCTCGGGGTGCCGGGCCCGATCGACGTCGAGTCGGGCACGCTCGGCTCGACCGCGATCCTGCCCGGCTGGGGCGGCACCAAGCCCGCCGAGGAACTGCGCGAACGGCTCGGCGTGCCGGTGCACGTGGACAACGACGCCAACCTCGGCGCCCTGGGCGAGCTGGTCTGGGGCAGCGGCAAGGGCGTCCGGGACCTGGCGTACATCAAGGTCGCGAGCGGTGTCGGCGCCGGTCTGGTGATCGACGGGAAGATCTATCGCGGCCCGGGCGGCACAGCTGGAGAAATCGGGCATATTACACTCGACGAATCCGGCCCGGTCTGCCGCTGCGGAAACCGCGGCTGCCTGGAGACGTTCGCGGCGGCCCGCTATGTGCTCCCGCTGCTCCAGCCCAGTCACGGCTCCAGCCTGACGCTGGAAGGCGTCGTGCGGCTGGCCAGGGACGGTGACCCGGGCTGCCGTCGGGTGATCGCCGACGTCGGCCGCCACATCGGAAGCGGGGTGGCCAATCTCTGCAACCTGCTGAACCCGAGCCGGGTGGTCCTCGGCGGTGATCTCGCCGAGGCCGGTGAGCTGGTGCTCGGGCCGATCAGGGAGTCCGTCGGCCGCTACGCCATTCCCAGCGCGGCGCGCCAACTGTCCGTTCTCCCCGGGGCACTTGGCGGCCGTGCGGAGGTGCTCGGAGCGCTCGCCCTCGCGCTCAGCGAGATGGGCGATTCGACCCTTTTGGAGGGTGCACTGCCGGTGGCGGCTCCTGCCTTCACTTAGAGAACGGATGGCACCGTTGCCATCTCGTTAAGGATTTACTTCTTGACGTCGCACGTGTGGCCGAGTTGACTTCCAGCCACCTCGGCCGCAACGACGCGGCCTCGTCAGGGAGGTTTGAAGAGTGAACAAGCGCATGCGTCGTGCTGCCTTTGCTTTCTGTGCCACCGCAATGACCGTCTCGCTGGCCGCCTGCGGCAGCGCGAAGGAGTCCGGCGGCAACGGCGACAGCGGGAAGACGACCACCCACAAGGGTGATGACATCACCGTCGGTCTGCTCCTGCCGGAGAACCAGACCGCCCGCTACGAGAAGTTCGACAAGCCCATCATCGAGAAGCAGATCAAGGATCTGACGAACGGCAAGGGCAAGGTCGAGTACCTCAACGCCAAGCAGGACGCGACCCTGCAGTCGCAGCAGATCGACACGATGATCACCAAGAAGGTCGACGTGCTGATCCTCGACGCGGTCGACTACAAGGCGGTCGCCCAGGGCGTGAAGAAGGCCAAGGACGCGGGCATCCCGGTCGTCGCCTACGACCGCCTCGCCGAGGGCCCCATCTCCGCGTACACCTCGTTCGACAACGTCGAGGTCGGCAAGACGCAGGGCGAGGCGCTGCTGAAGGCGCTGGGCGGCAAGGCCAAGTCCGGCAAGATCGTCATGATGAACGGCTCCGTGACCGACCCGAACGCCGCGCAGTTCAAGAAGGGCGCCCACGAGGTGCTCGACGGCAAGGTGAACATCGGCAAGGAGTACGACACCAAGGAGTGGAAGCCGGAGAACGCCAACGCCAACATGGAGGGCGCCATCACCGCCCTCGGCAAGGACAAGATCGTCGGCGTCTACTCCGCGAACGACGGCATGGCGGGCGGCATCATCACCGCGCTCAAGGGCGCGGGCCTCAAGACGCTTCCCCCGGTCACCGGCCAGGACGCCGAGCTGGCGGGCGTGCAGCGCATCGTGGCGAACGAGCAGTACATGAGCGTCTTCAAGTCCTACCCGCAGGAGGCCGAGACCGTCGCCAAGATGGCCGTCTCGATCGCCAAGACCGGCAAGGTCGACAGCTCGCTCGGTGCCAGCACCGTCGACAGCGGCACCGAGAAGGGCATCCCGTCCGTCATCGTCCCGGTCGTCTCGCTGACGAAGGACAACATCAAGGACACGGTCATCAAGCAGGGTTACTACACGGCCAACGAGATCTGCACGGCCAAGTACAAGGCCGCCTGCGACAAGATCGGCCTGAAGTAACACCCCCCGGGGCCGCCCAGGCGGCGGTCCCGCCGGCCTGCACGAAAGGCGCGCGCCCACTGTCCGCGCGCCCCGTGCCGGCACGTCCGGCGCCCCGCCGCCGACAGCCCCGCAGCACAACGGCGGGGCGCCGGACGGAACGCCCCTCACTCTTCATGTTCAACCTCCCGCCGGGGTCAGGCTCGGGCGGCGAAGGAGATGGTTCACGTGTCCGCTACGCCTGTGCTGGCGTTGCGCGGGGTCTCCAAGCGATTCGGTGCCGTTCAGGCGCTCACCGACGTAGAGCTTGAGGTCCACGCCGGAGAGGTGGTTGCCCTCGTCGGCGACAACGGCGCCGGCAAGTCCACCCTTGTCAAGACGATCGCGGGTGTGCACCCCATCGATGACGGTGTCATCGAGTGGGAGGGCCGCCCCGTCACGGTCAACCGGCCGCACGACGCCCAGAACCTGGGCATCGCGACGGTCTACCAGGACCTCGCCCTGTGCGACAACATCGACGTCGTCGGCAACCTGTTCCTCGGCCGTGAGATCAAGCGCCGCGGTGTCCTGGACGAGGTCGAGATGGAGCGCCGCTCGCGCGAGCTGCTCCAGACGCTGTCCATCCGCATCCCCAGCGTGCGCATCCCGATCGCGTCGCTCTCCGGCGGTCAGCGCCAGGTCGTCGCCATCGCCCGCTCCATGCTCGGCGAGCCCAAGCTGGTCATCCTCGACGAGCCGACCGCCGCCCTCGGCGTCGAGCAGACCGCCCAGGTCCTCGACCTCGTCGAGCGGCTGCGCGAGCGCGGCCTCGCGGTCATCCTGATCAGCCACAACATGGCCGACGTGAAGGCCGTCGCCGACAAGGTCGCCGTCCTGCGGCTCGGTCGCAACAACGGCGTGTTCGAGGTCAAGACCACCTCGCAGGAAGAGATCATCTCCGCCATCACCGGCGCCACGGACAACGCCGTGACCCGTCGTGCGGCGCGCACCACCGCGGAGGCTCAGAAGTGAGCATCGACAAGACCCAGGCCGAGCCCGTCGACGCGCCCGCCGTCGCGGCCGACGCCGCCCCCGCCGTCGACCCCCGCCTGCTCGTGCGCGAACAGGGCTTCGCCGGCTACGTCACCGAGTTCAAGCGGAAGATGCGCGCCGGCGACCTCGGCGCCCTGCCGGTCGTGGTCGGCCTCATCGCCATCTGCGCGATCTTCCAGAGCCTGAACTCCGCCTTCCTCGGGGCGGAGAACCTCAACAACATCTTCGTCGCCATGGTGGCCACCGGCATGATGTCGGTCGGCATCATCTTCGTGCTGCTGCTCGGCGAGATCGACCTCTCCGTCGGCTCCGTCTCCGGTGTCTCCTCGGCGATCACCGCCGTGATGAGCGTCACGCACGGCGTCAACGAGTGGCTCGCCGTCCTCGCCGCCCTCGCGGCCGGCGCCGTCATCGGTGCCCTGCACGGCTTCTTCTTCGCCCGGATCGGCGCGCCCGCGTTCGCCGTCACCCTGGCCGGCCTGCTGTTCTGGAACGGCTTCATGCTCCAGATCCTGGGCTCGAACGGCACGATCAACATCGACGGCGACGGCGTGGTCGGCAAGCTCACCACGTACTACTTCTCGGACGTGGCCGCCGCCTACCTGCTGGCCTTCGTCGCGGTCGCCGGGTACTTCCTCTCGGCCTTCCTCGGCAACCGCCGCCGCGCGCTCGCGGGCATCCCGTCCCGCCCGCTCAGCGACATCGTGCTGCGCACCGCGCTGCTCGCGGTCGCCGCGTTCGGCGTCGCGGTCATGTTCAACCAGTACAAGGGCCTGCCGCTCGCGGTGCTGCTCTTCGTGGTCGTCCTGGTCGGCAGCGACTTCGTGCTGCGCCGCACCGCGTACGGCCGCAAGGTCTTCGCGCTCGGCGGCAGCGTCGAGGCGTCCCGCCGCGCCGGTATCAACGTCACCCTGGTGCGCGTCTCGGTCTTCGCCATCGCGGGCTTCTTCGCCTCGGTCGGCGGTCTGTTCTGGGCCTCCAAGATCGCCGCCGCCAACCAGAGCGCCGGCTCCGGCGACCTGCTGATGAACGTCATCGCCGCGGCCGTCATCGGCGGCACCAGCCTCTTCGGCGGCCGGGGCCGCACCTGGAACGCGCTGCTCGGTGTGCTCGTGATCACGTCGATCCAGTACGGCCTCGCCCTGCAGGGCATCGCCACCCCGATCCAGTACATGATCACCGGTGGCGTGCTCCTCGCCACGGTCGTCATCGACTCGATCACCCGCAAGACCCAGAAGTCGGCCGGCCGCGCCTGAGCCTGCCCGACGCACCACGCCGTTGCCCGGCACCGTCCCACGGTGCCGGGCAACGGCGTGTCGGGACCGGCCGCACGGGTACAGCCGTTCGCGTGAGTCATGACCCCCCGCCCGGCCGTCGGGCGCGAGATCGGAACATTAGACTCGTCCAAGCCCGGCAACAGCTCGATCAGCTCTACTGCAAGGAGGCACGGGTGCCGCTGCTGACCCGCATCAGGGGACCGCGCGATCTGGACCGGCTCAGCCTGGAGGAGCTGGACCAGCTGGCGGAGGAGATCCGGACCTTCCTCGTCCAGGAGGTCTCCAAGACCGGCGGGCACCTGGGCCCCAACCTCGGTGTCGTGGAGCTGACCATCGCCCTGCACCGGGTGTTCGAGTCCCCGAAGGACAAGGTGCTGTGGGACACCGGCCACCAGTCCTACGTGCACAAGCTGCTCACCGGCCGGCAGGACTTCTCCAGGCTGAAGATGAAGGGCGGCCTCTCGGGCTACCCCTCGCAGGCCGAGTCCGAGCACGACGTCATCGAGAACAGCCACGCCTCCACCGTGCTCGGCTGGGCCGACGGCATCGCCAAGGCCAACCAGCTGCGCCGGCGCGACAGCCACGTCGTCGCCGTCATCGGTGACGGGGCCCTGACAGGCGGCATGGCCTGGGAGGCGCTCAACAACATCGCCGAGGCCAAGGACCGGCCGCTGGTCATCGTCGTCAACGACAACGAGCGGTCGTACGCCCCCACCATTGGCGGGCTCGCCAACCACCTGGCGACGCTGCGCACCACCGACGGCTACGAGCGCTTCCTGGCACGGACGAAGGACATCCTCGACCGCACCCCGGTCGTCGGCAAACCGCTGTACGAGACCCTGCACGGCGCCAAGAAGGGGCTGAAGGACTTCATCGCCCCGCAGGGCATGTTCGAGGACCTCGGCCTGAAGTACGTCGGCCCGATCGACGGCCACGACATCGAGGCGCTGGAGTCGGCGCTGGCCCGCGCCAAGCGGTTCGGCGGGCCGGTGATCGTGCACTGCCTGACCGAGAAGGGCCGCGGCTACCAGCCCGCCCTCCAGGACGAGGCCGACCGGTTCCACGCCGTCGGCAAGATCCACCCCGACACCGGGCTGCCGATCGCCTCCTCCGGCGCCGACTGGACCTCCGTCTTCGGCGAGGAGATGGTCAGGCTCGGCGAGGAGCGCGAGGACGTCGTCGCCATCACGGCGGCCATGCTCCAGCCCGTGGGTCTCGACAAGTTCGCCAAGCGCTTCCCCGAGCGGGTCTACGACGTCGGAATCGCCGAGCAGCACGGCGCCGTCTCCGCCGCCGGCCTCGCCTACGCCGGGCTCCACCCGGTCTTCGCCGTGTACGCCACCTTCCTCAACCGCGCCTTCGACCAGGTCCTCATGGACGTGGCCCTGCACAAGTGCGGCGTCACCTTCGTGCTCGACCGGGCCGGGGTCACCGGCACCGACGGCGCCTCGCACAACGGCATGTGGGACATGTCGATCCTCCAGGTGGTGCCGGGGCTGCGGCTCGCCGCGCCGCGCGACGCCGACCAGGTGCGGGCCCAGCTGCGCGAGGCCGTCGCCGTCGAGGACGCGCCGACCGTGGTGCGCTTCTCCAAGGGCGCCGTCGGCCCCGCCGTACCCGCCGTGGGCCGGATCGGGGGCATGGACGTGCTCCGGGAGCCGGGCACCGACCGGCCGGACGTGCTGCTGGTCTCCGTCGGCGCGCTCGCCCCGATGTGCCTGGAGATCGCGGAGCTGCTGAACAAGCAGGGCATCTCCACCACCGTGGTCGACCCCCGCTGGGTCAAGCCCGTCGACGAGGCCATGGCCCCGCTGGCCGAACGGCACCGGGTCGTCGTCACCGTCGAGGACAACAGCCGCGTCGGCGGTGTCGGCTCCGCCGTCGCCCAGGCCCTCAGGGACGCGGGCGTGGACGTGCCGCTGCGCGACTTCGGCATCCCGCCGCGCTTCCTCGACCACGCCTCCCGCGCCGAGGTCATGGCCGAGATCGGGCTGACCGCGCCCGACATCGCCCGCCAGGTCACCGGGCTCGTCTCCAAGCTGGACGGGCGGTTCGACCGTACGGCGGGTGCCGTGGACTCCGTGGAGCCCGCGCGCGACTAGGGTCTTCCGTCTGGATCAGGCCGGACCCCGCGAGCCCGGCACGATCCGAACGGCAGGCCCCAGGACACGCCCCCACGGGCCGGTTCCGCTCCTTTCCCCGGTGGCGGAACCGGCCCGTTTGCGTGAACCTGCCTGTGCCGGGGAATACGCTCCCAGGCCCTCTCGATCATGTTGAGCCATATCGAGGTCTCACAAGCGTGGGAGGTAGGTACGTGAGCAACGCGCTGTTCCGGACGAAGAACGTCGAGCAGTCCATCCAGGACACCGAGGAACCCGAACACTCGCTCAGGAAGTCGCTGACCGCCCTCGACCTGACCGTGTTCGGCGTCGGTGTCATCATCGGCACCGGAATCTTCGTCCTCACCGGCACGGCGGCGAGGAACACCGCCGGCCCCGCCGTGTCGCTGTCCTTCGTCGTGGCCGGTGTCGTCTGCGCGCTCGCCGCCCTGTGCTACGCGGAGTTCGCCTCCACCGTCCCCGTGGCGGGCTCCGCCTACACCTTCTCCTACGCCTCGCTCGGCGAACTCCCCGCCTGGATCATCGGCTGGGACCTCGTCCTCGAACTGGCGCTCGGCACGGCCGTGGTCGCGGTCGGCTGGTCCGGGTACATAGCCTCGCTGCTCGACAACGCGGGCTGGCACCTGCCCGAGGCCCTCTCCGGCCGGGACGGTGCCACCGGCTTCGGCTTCGACATCCTCGCCGCGGCCCTGGTCCTGGTGCTCACCGCCATCCTCGTCATCGGGATGAAGCTGTCCGCGCGGGTCACCTCCGTGGTCGTCGCCGTCAAGGTGGCCGTCGTCCTCGTCGTGATCATCGCGGGTGCCTTCTTCGTGAAGGGCGGCAACTACGACCCCTTCATCCCGAAGGCGCAGTCCGCCGAGGCGGCCGGGAACCTCAAGGCCCCCCTCATCCAGCTCATGTTCGGCTGGGTGCCCTCGCACTTCGGCGTCATGGGCATCTTCACCGCGGCCTCCGTGGTCTTCTTCGCGTTCATCGGCTTCGACGTCGTCGCCACCGCCGCCGAGGAGACCCGCAATCCGCAGCGCGACGTCCCGCGCGGCATCCTGGGCTCCCTGATCATCTGCACCACCCTGTACGTCGCCGTGTCGATCGTCGTCACCGGCATGCAGAAGTACAGCGCGCTGTCCGTGAAGGCGCCCCTCGCCGACGCGTTCAAGGCCACCGGGCACCCCTGGTACTCGGGCCTGATCAGCTTCGGCGCCGCCGTCGGCCTGACCACGGTGTGCATGATCCTGCTGCTCGGCCAGTCCCGGGTCTTCTTCGCCATGAGCCGCGACGGGCTGCTGCCCCGCTTCTTCTCGCACACCCACCCGCGGTTCCGCACCCCGTACCGGTCCACCATCCTGCTCGGCGGCGTCATCGCGATCGTCGCGGGCTTCACCAGCCTCAGCGAACTCGCCGAACTGGTGAACATCGGCACGCTGTTCGCGTTCATCGTCGTCGCCGTGAGCGTCATCATCCTGCGCAGGTCCCGTCCGGACCTGCACCGCGCCTTCCGCACCCCGTGGGTCCCCCTCGTGCCGGTCCTGTCCGTGTGCGCCTCGCTGTGGCTGATGCTCAACCTGCCCGCCGAGACCTGGATCCGGTTCGCCATCTGGATGGTCATCGGCTTCTTCGTCTACTTCTTCTACGGCCGTACGCACAGCCGTCTCGCCCGGCGCGAGCAGGCCCCGGCCGGCGAGGCCGCGCGCCCGCCGGAGACGACCGGCTGACCCGCACACTCGAGGGCCGGCCCCGTATGTCCCGCTTCGACCGGGACGGCGGGGCCGGATAGCGTGCGCTCATGCTCGCCGCCCCGCTCGCCCCCGCACGGACCACGCTCCCCCGGACGGCGTACTGGGCGCGGCTGCTGCCCCTCCTGGCGACCCTGGCCTGCGTCACCCGGCTCCCCTCCTTCCGCCGGCCGCTGTGGAACCCGGACGAGGGCTTCCTCGCCGTACAGGCGCGGCTGCTCGCCCAGGGCGGGGAGCTGTACGACACCGTCGTGGACCGCAAACCGCCGCTGCTGCCCTGGCTCTACCAGGCCGCGTTCGCGCTCTGCGGCTCCGGCTCCCTGACCCCGCTGCGGGTGCTCGCCGTCCTCGCCCAGCTGCTCACCGCCGCCCTGCTGGCCTCCCTGGCCCGCCGCCGCTGGGGCGAGCGCTCCGGCCGCACCGCCGGGGTGCTGTACCTGCTGGTCTCCGTCGGGCTCAACCCCGAGGACGCGCAGGCCGCCACCTTCGAGCTGTTCATACTGCCCTGGACGGCCGCCGCCCTGTGGTGCGCCGACCGGGGGCGCTGGGGCACCGCCGGGGCCGCCGTCGCCGCCGCGTTCCTCACCAAGCAGACCGGCGGCGCGGTGCTGCTGCCGGTGGCCTGGCTGCTGCACCAGCGGGGCGGCACCCGCGCGGGCCTGCCGCGGCTGGTGGCCGGCTGCGCCGCACCCGTGCTCGGCGCGGCCCTGGCGACGGACCCGGCCGGCTTCCTGTTCTGGACGGTGACCGGCTCCACCGCCTACGCCTCCGTCACCGGCTCCGAACTCCACGTCCTGGCCCGCGCGCTGTCCAACACCGCGATCCTGGCGGTGGCGTCGGCGGGGCTGCTCCCACCGGTCGTACGGGCCCTGCGGGGCGCCCGCGCCGAAGCCGCCGAGGCGTGGCTGTGGCTGTGGCTGGCCTCCTCGGCGGTCGCCGTGGCCCTCGGCTGCCACTTCTTCGGCCACTACTACCTGCAACTCATCCCGCCGCTCGCCCTGCTGGCCACCGCCGCGCTGCGCGTCCTGCCCCGGGACGGGCACCCGGCCGCCCTGCTCACCTCGGCCTGCTGCTGCGCCCTCTTCGTCGCCTGGGGCCTGCTCGCCCCCCGCCCGGAACTCGCGCACGCCGAACGGCTGGCGGCGGCCCTGGCGCACCGCACGGCACCCGCCGACCGGGTCCTCGTCTGGGGGATACACCCGGAGACGTACTGGCTGGCCGGCCGCACCCCCGCCACCCGCTACCTCACCGCGGGCCTGCTCACCAACTACAGCGGCGGCCGGGACGGCCCCCAGGTCGGCGAGAAGTACGCCGTCGCCGGTGCCTGGCCGGTCTTCCGGCGCGAGATGACCGCGCACGCCCCCGCCCTGGTCGTCGACGACTCCCGCGGCAAGCCGTACGCCCCCGCCCGCCTCCCCACCCTGCACCGCCTGCTGACGGCGGGTTACACGGAGGTGGCCAGGGTGGACGGCGCGGTCCTGTACGCCCGGGTGCCGCAGGGCTGACGACGGGGGCCTCGCGGGTGCCGCAGGGCTGACGACGGGGGCCTCGCGGGTGCCGAGGGCGGGTGCCGGCAGGGCTCCCCGGTCCCGTGAACGGGTAGTGCCGCTCAGGGCAGGACCGTGCGGGGGCCCGTCACCTCGGCGCCCAGGGCCGTCACGCGGCGGCGCAGTTCGCGGTCGGCGCTCACCACCAGGCGGGGCCGGCCGGCGTGCTCGGCGGTCAGCTCCACGATCCGGTCGTCCCCGCTGCCCGGCGCCGACTCCACCCGCACGCCCGGTACGGACGCCACGCCCCGGGCCGCGCCCTCGACCACGAGCACGATCTCCACGGGACCCGGGTGCCCGGGCAGGCCCTCGCCCGCCAGCCGGTCCCGCAGCCGCTCGGCCGCCCCCTTGCGGTCCCGCCACCAGCCGTCCGGCCGCGACCCGACGACGTTCGCGCCGTCCACCACGACGAGCAGAGGGGCGGGGGGAGGGGCGGCGGGGTCCAGCGGGCCGGTCATGGATCCCAGGGTGCCACGGCCCACGGCTCACGGCCGGGGCCGGGCCCCGGGGCCGGTACCGGGCGGCTTAAAGTGAACCGGTGAACGGCGACTGGCTCCTCCGCGGCCGAGACGGCCGGCTCAGTGTCTACCAGCTGTCGGGCGACGCCGTCCTGTGCCGGGCGGAGCGCGGCCCCCACGGCCCCTGGTCCGCCCCGCGCAAGGTCGGTGGCGAGCAGAGACTGCACACCGTCCTGGCGGTCGGTCAGGGCTCCGACAGCTACGCTCACCTCGTCTCCTGGCGGCCCACCGCCAAGGGCGAGTCCGGGCTCGTGCACTCCACGCACTTCCGCCCGCACCTGGCGGCCCTGGACTGGCACCCGATCGGCCACCCGGACAAGAAGGGCGACCGCACCGGCACGCCCGCCGTCGCGGTGGACGCCCAGGGCCGCGCCCACGTCTTCGTCCGCAACAAGAGCGGCTCAGTCAGCATGCTCGCCCAGAAGGAGAAGGGCGGCTGGGACCCCTGGCGGGACCTGAAGGGCAAGGAGGTCCACGACGGACTCGCGGCGGTCACGGGGGAGTCCGGCCGCGTCGAGCTGTACGCGGCCGTACCGCAGGGGCTGCTGTACTGGCGTCAGGACGAGCCGGGCGCCCAGCCCGTGCTCCAGGAGGCGCTGAAGGCACCGGTCCGCCCGGGCACCCTGCGCGCCCTGGCCACCTCCCCCGGGCGCACGACCGTCTTCTACACCGGCACCTCCGGCGACCTGTGCGCCTGGCGGCCGGGCGGCGAGCCGGTCACCCTGCTGCCCGCGGCCGGCCCGGGGCCGGTGTCGGCGGTCCGCTGCGACCTGGACGGCCACGACTGCACCCTGCTGGTCCAGCGGACCGAGAGCCGCCGCGTCGCCTTCGCCGCGTACCCGACCGAACAGGAGTCGGCGGGCGCCTGGTGGACCGAGTCGGGTCCCGAACTCCCGCTGGACGCGCTGGTGTCCCTCACGACGGACGAGGAGGACCGGGTGGTGGCGGCAACGTTGTCCCCGTCGGCCGGACGGCTGCTGCTGACCCGGCGCAAGGACGAGCCGGGGCTGGCGCTGGAGGCGTGGCGGGAGGTCTGAGCGCGCCGTGATGGGATGGGCGTCGTGGACACCGAGACACTGATCGACGCCTGGCGGCGTCTCCTCGCCGGATCCGGGAAACCGTGGGTGCTGTTCGAGCACGGCACGTGCGTGGTGCTGGAGGAGCCGGGGGGAGTGCCCGCCGACCGGGCCACCGCGATCCTGCGCGAGTACGGCCCCGTGAGCGTGGGCGGTCCGGCGGGCGACTTCCGGGTGCTCGAACTGGACAACGGCGAGGGCTGGCTGGTGACGGGCCACCACCCGGACGTCGTCACCTTCGTCGCCCTGGAGGAGTCGGAGGACCCCTCCCACCTGGCCGTGGGCATCCTCGGGCGTTCCCGCCGCGACCGGGACGGCAGGGAGCTCCACGTCGTCCACGTCGACGACGGCCGTTCCGCCGGGGTCTGAGCCCCGGCCGGACCCGGAAACGTCGGCTGCCCGCACCCCGGGCGGAGTGCGGGCACCCGGCGTTCACCGGTGGAGCGTCACGCCGGGACGCTCGCCACGCCCGGCGCCAGGAACCGCTTGCCGTTGACGCGCTCGCTGACGCCCTCACGGTCCAGGTACGGCGTGATGCCGCCCAGGTGGAAGGGCCAGCCGGCGCCCGTGATCAGGCACAGGTCGATGTCCTGGGCCTCGGCGACGACGCCCTCGTCGAGCATGAGCCCGATCTCCTGCGCCACCGCGTCCAGCACCCGCGCCCGGACCTGCTCCTCGGTCAGCACGACGTCGCCCTGCTTGAGCAGCGCGGCGACCTCCGGGTCCAGCTCCGGCTTGCCGCTGTCGTAGACGTAGAAGCCGCGCTTGCCCGCCTCCACGACCGCCTTGAGGTTCGGGGAGACCGTGAAGCGGTCCGGGAACGCGCCGTGCAGCGTCTCGGAGACGTGCAGACCGATCGCGGGGCCGACCAGCTCCAGCAGCACCAGCGGGGACATCGGCAGACCGAGCGGCTCGACGGCCTTCTCGGCGACCTCGACCGGGGTGCCCTCGTCGATGACGTTCTGGATCTCGCCCATGAAGCGGGTCAGGATGCGGTTCACGACGAACGCCGGGGCGTCCTTGACCAGCACCGCGGTCTTCTTCAGCTTCTTGGCGACGGCGAACGCGGTCGCGAGGGACGCGTCGTCCGTCTTCTCGCCGCGGACGATCTCCAGCAGCGGCAGGACGGCCACCGGGTTGAAGAAGTGGAAGCCCACGACCCGCTCCGGGTGCTTGAGCTTCGACGCCATCTCCGTCACCGACAGGGACGAGGTGTTGGTGGCGAGGATCGCGTGCGCCGGGGCGACCGCCTCGACCTCCGCGAACACCTGCTGCTTGACACCGATCTCCTCGAACACGGCCTCGATGACGAAGTCCGCGTCGGAGAAGCCCTCCGCCTTGTCCAGGACACCGGTCACCAGCGCCTTGAGGCGGTTGGCCTTGTCCTGGTTGATCCGGCCCTTGCCGAGCAGCTTGTCGATCTCGGCGTGGACGTAGCCCACACCCTTGTCGACCCGCTCCTGGTCGATGTCGGTCAGCACGACCGGCACCTCCAGGCGGCGCAGGAAGAGGAGCGCCAGCTGGGAGGCCATGAGGCCCGCGCCGACCACGCCCACCTTGGTGACCGGGCGCGCCAGGTTCTTGTCCGGGGCGCCGGCGGGACGCTTGCCGCGCTTCTGCACCAGGTTGAACGCGTAGATGCCGGCGCGCAGTTCACCGCCCATGATCAGGTCGGCGAGGGCCTGGTCCTCCGCGTCGAAGCCCTGCTGGAGGTCCTCGTTCTTCGCGGCGGCGATGATGTCGAGGGCGCGGTAGGCGGCCGGGGCCGCGCCGTGCACCTTGGAGTCCGCGATGAAGCGGCCCTTGGCGACGGCCTGGTCCCAGGCCTCGCCGCGGTCGATCACCGGGCGCTCGACCTTGATGTCGCCCTTGAGCACCTGGGCGGTCCAGATCAGCGACTGCTCCAGGAAGTCGGCGCCCTCGAAGAGCGCGTCCGCGATCCCGAGGTCGAAGACCTGCTGGCCCTTGAGCTGCTTGTTCTGGTTGAGCGAGTTCTCTATGACGACCGAGACGGCCTTCTCGGGGCCGATGAGGTTCGGCAGCAGCGTGCAGCCGCCCCAGCCGGGCACCAGGCCGAGGAAGACCTCGGGCAGCGAGAACGCCGGGATCGCCTTGGAGACGGTGCGGTAGGTGCAGTGCAGGCCGACCTCGACGCCGCCGCCCATCGCCGCGCCGTTGTAGTAGGCGAAGGTCGGGACGGCCAGCTTCGCCAGGCGCTTGAAGACCTCGTGGCCGCCCTTGCCGATGGCGAGCGCGTGCTCGTGCTCCTTGAGCAGCTCGACGCCCTTGAGGTCGGCGCCGACCGCGAAGATGAACGGCTTGCCGGTGATGCCGACGCCGACGATCTCGCCGTCCGCGGCCTCCTTCTCGACCTGGTCGATCGCGGTGTTCAGGTTCGCGAGCGAGGCGGGGCCGAAGGTGGTCGGCTTGGTGTGGTCCAGGCCGTTGTCCAGCGTGATCAGCGCGAAGCGGCCGGCGCCGGAGGGAAGGTCGAAGTGGCGCACGTGCGCGCTGGTGACGACCTCGTCGGGGAACAGGTCCGAGGCCTGCTTCAGAAGCTCGGCGGTGGTGCTCACTTGTCCCCCTCGAAGTGCGGGTTCTCCCAGACGACCGTCGCGCCCATGCCGAAGCCGACGCACATGGTGGTCAGGCCGTAGCGGACGTGCGGCTGCTCCTCGAACTGGCGGGCCAGCTGCGTCATCAGGCGGACGCCGGAGGAGGCCAGCGGGTGACCGAAGGCGATGGCGCCGCCGTACTGGTTGACGCGCTCGTCGTCGTCGGCGATGCCGTAGTGGTCGAGGAAGGCCAGCACCTGCACGGCGAAGGCCTCGTTGATCTCGAACAGGCCGATGTCGGAGATGGACAGGCCCGCCTTGGCGAGGGCCTTCTCCGTGGCCGGGATCGGGCCGTAGCCCATGACCTCTGGCTCCACGCCCGCGAAGGCGTACGACACCAGGCGCATCTTGACCGGCAGGCCGTTCTCGCGGGCGAAGTCCTCGCTCGCGATGATCGACGCGGTGGCGCCGTCGTTCAGGCCGGCCGCGTTGCCGGCGGTGACCCGGCCGTGCACACGGAACGGCGTCTTGAGGTTCGCCAGGTTCTCCAGGGTGGTCCCCGGGCGCATCGGTTCGTCGGCGGTGACCAGGCCCCAGCCGGTCTCCCCGCCCTCCGGGCTGGTCCGGCGCACCGAGATGGGCACCAGGTCGGCCTGGATCTTGCCGTTGGCGTAGGCCTTGGCGGCCTTCTCCTGCGAGCGCACCGCGTACTCGTCGGCCCGCAGCTTGGTGATGTGCGGGTAGCGGTCGTGCAGGTTCTCCGCGGTCATGCCCATGAACAGGGCCGACTCGTCCACCAGCTTCTCGCTCACGAAGCGCGGGTTCGGGTCGACGCCCTCGCCCATCGGGTGGCGGCCCATGTGCTCGACGCCACCGGCGATGACGGCGTCGTAGGCGCCGAAGGCGATGGAACCGGCGGTGGTCGTCACGGCGGTCAGCGCGCCGGCGCACATCCGGTCGATGGAGTAACCGGGCACGGACTGCGGCAGACCCGCGAGGATGCCGGCGGTACGGCCGAGGGTCAGACCCTGGTCACCGATCTGCGTGGTCGCCGCGATGGCGACCTCGTCGATCTTCTTCGGGTCCAGACCGGGGTTGCGGCGCAGCAGCTCCCGGATCGCCTTCACGACGAGGTCGTCGGCGCGGGTCTCGTGGTAGATGCCCTTCGGGCCCGCCTTGCCGAACGGGGTACGGACGCCGTCGACGAAGACGACGTCCCTGACGGTACGAGGCACGATGGCTCTCCTCCTGTGCGGGATGGCACTGCTGCGTTGCGCTGAGCGCGCGCTCAGAACCCATGCTACTTATCAGTAACGTAGCTGCACAGTCCGGGAGGCCGGAGCGGTGAAGGTCACATCCGCGGCGGCCCTGTTCCCGCCGGCCGCCTTTGGGACCGGGGGACGACACTCCACGGCGGCTTCCGCGTCTTCTTCGTGTGCCCGCCGCCCCGGGATCTTGGCGTGATCTCGACGTCCCTTCACCGCTTCGGCGGCCCCCTGAGGCGCCCCGCGTGCGAGAAGCGGGAGCAGGGGAGCGGCCACCGGCGCCGCGCTTCTCAGTCCCGGGCCGACAGGGCGTCGACCAGTACCGGCGTGACCAGCTCGGTCTGCCAGGGCCGCGCGCCGTACCCGGCCAGCGCGGCACTCACGGAGGCCTCGTCGACGGACGCCGGCGGCTCCCAGCAGATCCGCCGCACCGTGTCCGGGGAGATCACGTTCTCCTGGGGCATGGCGAGCCGTTCGGCCAGGGCGGTCACCCCCGCCCGGGCGGCGGACAGCCGAGCGGCCGCGGCCGGGTCCTTGTCGGCCCAGGCACGCGGCGGCGGGGGACCCGTCACCGGCTGCCCCGGCTGCGGCAGCGCGCTGTCGGGAAGGGCCTTGGCGCGGTCCACGGCGGCCTGCCACTGCTCCAGCTGCCGCCGGCCCATCCGGTGCCCGAACCCGGTCAGCCCGGCGAGGACGTGCACATTGCCCGGCAGGGCCAGCGCCGCCTCCACGATGGCCGTGTCGCTCAGCACCTTCCCCGGCGACACGTCCCGCCGCTGCGCGATCCGGTCCCGCGTCTGCCACAGCTCGCGCACGACCGCGAGCTGCCGGCGCCGGCGCACCTTGTGCATCCCGGACGTGCGGCGCCAGGGATCCTTGCGCGGCTCGGCCGGGGGCGCGGACGCGATCGCGTCGAACTCCTGCAGGGCCCACTCCAGCTTGCCCTGCCGGTCCAGCTCCTTCTCCAGGGCGTCCCGCAGGTCGACGAGGAGCTCGACGTCGAGCGCGGCGTAGCGCAGCCAGGGCTCGGGCAGCGGACGGGTCGACCAGTCGACGGCCGAGTGGCCCTTCTCCAGGACGAAGCCGAGGACGCCCTCCACCATGGCGCCGAGACCGACCCGGGGGAAGCCCGCGAGCCGGCCGGCCAGCTCGGTGTCGAACAGGCGGCTCGGGACCATGCCTATCTCGCGCAGACAGGGCAGGTCCTGGGTGGCCGCGTGCAGCACCCACTCCACGCCGGACAGGGCCTCGCCGAGGGCGGACAGGTCGGGGCAGGCGACGGGGTCGATCAGCGCGGTCCCGGCGCCCTCACGGCGCAGCTGCACCAGGTAGGCGCGCTGCCCGTAGCGGTAGCCGGAGGCACGCTCGGCGTCCACGGCGACCGGGCCGGTGCCGGCGGCGAAGGCGGCGACCACCCGGTCGAGGGCCGCCTCGTCGGCGATCACGGGCGGGATGCCCTCGCGCGGTTCCAGCAAAGGAGTCGGCGCCCCCGTCACAGAAGAACCTGCGTCGTCCGGAGGGGTGCCCCCGGTGATGCGCAGGGAACTGTCTGCTGCGGTGTCTTGGGCGTCGGTCACCTGTCAAGGGTATCCGTGTGTGGACCGCGCCCGTCGACGGAACGTTCCGTCGACGGGCGCGAGAGGGGCGTAAACCAGTCAGCTCGGGGAAAGGGCTGGTTCACACGAGTGAAGGCCGGGTCCGCCGAAGGGGGGCGTCCGGCCGGCTCAGTGGATGATCCCGGTGCGCAGGGCCACGGCCACCATGCCGGCGCGGTCCCCGGTCCCCAGCTTGCGGGCGATACGGGCGAGGTGGCTCTTGACGGTCAGGGCGGACAGGCCCATGGAGACGCCGATCGCCTTGTTCGACTGGCCCTCCGCGACCAGCCGCAGCACCTCGACCTCGCGTCCCGACAGTTCCCGGTAGCCGCCCGGGTGGCTCGGGGCACCCGGGGGACGGCGGTGCATGCGGGCGGCGCCGCCGAGGGGAGCGGCGCCGGGCCGGGCGGGGAGCCCGATGTTGGTGCGGGTGCCGGTGACGACGTAGCCCTTGACACCGCCGGCCAGCGCGTTGCGGACGGCGCCGATGTCGTCGGCGGCGGACAGGGCGAGTCCGTTGGGCCAGCCCGCGGCGCGGGTCTCGGACAGCAGGGTGAGGCCGGAGCCGTCGGGCAGGTGGACGTCGGCGACGCAGATGTCGCGCGGGTTGCCGATGCGGGGACGAGCCTCCGCGATGGACGAGGCCTCGATGACGTCGCGCACGCCGAGCGCCCACAGGTGGCGGGTGACGGTGGAGCGGACGCGGGGGTCGGCCACGACCACCATGGCGGTCGGCTTGTTCGGGCGGTAGGCGACCAGGCTTGCGGGTTGCTCGAGGAGAACGGACACCAGGCCTCCTGGGTGGGGGGACGGGGCCGGCTTGTGGGGATGAAGCCGGGACGAACCGTGCTTTCAAGGTCACAGTCGTCTTCGGCAGCAAACTCGTCCGCCTTTAGAGAATGATCACGATCTAGTGAGTAACAATCTGTGCAATTCGGACACGCGATCGATCATGCGAAGATCAAGTCGGTTCGAGCGGGTGCGATTCGAGTACGGAAAATGGCCGTATCGACAAAGAGACGGTCAATGAAGGGTCGGGTGCCGACCGGTCACCGGGACTGCGGACCCCTGCGCTGCGGCAGGGTCACCACCGACGCGTCCCCGGGCCCGGCCGGCGGCAGGCCCGCGACCTGGGCCAGCAGATCGCACCAGGAGGCCAGGTGGGCGGCCGTGTCCGGCACTCCGCCCAGGCCCTCGCGGGGCGTCCAGGAGGCCCGGATCTCGATCTGCGAGGCGGCCGGCCGCTCGGCCAGCCCGCCGAAGTAGTGCGAGCTGGCACGCGTGATCGTGCCGCTCGGCTCGCCGTAGCCCAGCCCGCGCGCCGCCAGCGCCCCGGTCAGCCAGGACCAGCACACCTCCGGCAGCAGCGGATCGGCCGCCATCTCCGGCTCCAGCTCCGCGCGCACCAGCGTCACCAGCCGGAACGTGCCCCGCCAGGCGTCGTGCCCGGCCGGGTCGTGCAGCAGCACCAGCCGGCCGTCGGCCAGCTCCTGCTCACCGTCCACCACCACCGCCTCCACCGCGTACGCGTAGGGGGCGAGCCGCTGCGGGGCCGGCGTCGGCTCCACCTCCACCTGCGGCCGCAGCCGGCCGGCGCGCAGGGCCTCGACCGCGGTGCGGAAAGCCGGCGGACCCGAGGCACCCGGGTGCCCGTCCGCCTCCTCGGTGTCCTTCACGTCGTCCGTTCCGTCAGCGCTGTCCGACATTCGTCCGTGAGCCGCAGCCATGCGGGGAAGAGTAAGGGGAACCGGGGCGCCGTGCAGGGCAAGACACCCCCTGTGACCTACGCGCCTGCGCCCGGCCGGCGGGGACACCCGCCCGGTCCCCGCCCGGCGGCCGTGCGAAACTTGCCTCGTGACCGCCATTGACACCCCGCAGCCGACAGCGACGTACGACAGCGCCTTCCTCAAGGCGTGCAGGCGCGAACCCGTGCCGCACACGCCTGTGTGGTTCATGCGCCAGGCCGGCCGCTCCCTGCCGGAGTACCGCAAGGTGCGCGAAGGCGTCCCCATGCTGGAGTCCTGCATGCGGCCCGAGCTGGTCACCGAGATCACGCTCCAGCCGGTGCGCCGGCACGACGTGGACGCGGCGATCTTCTTCAGCGACATCGTCGTCCCGCTGAAGGCCATCGGCCTCGACCTCGACATCAAGCCCGGCGTCGGCCCGGTCGTCGAGCAGCCGGTCCGCACCCGCGCCGACCTGGCGCGGCTGCGCGACCTCACCCCCGAGGACGTCCCCTACGTCACCGAGGCCATCGGCATGCTCACCCGTGAGCTGGGCGCCACCCCGCTGATCGGCTTCGCGGGCGCGCCTTTCACCCTCGCGAGCTACCTGGTCGAGGGCGGCCCCTCGCGCACGTACGAGAACGCCAAGGCGATGATGTACGGCGACCCCGAGCTGTGGGCCGACCTGCTGGACCGGCTCGCCGACATCACGGCCGCCTTCCTGAAGGTCCAGATCGAGGCCGGCGCGAGCGCCGTCCAGCTCTTCGACTCCTGGGCCGGTGCCCTGGCCCCCGCCGACTACCGCACGTCGGTCATGCCGGCCTCCGCGAAGGTCTTCGACGCGGTCGCCGGGTACGGCGTCCCGCGCATCCACTTCGGCGTCGGCACCGGTGAGCTGCTGGGGCTCATGGGCGAGGCCGGCGCGGACGTCGTCGGCGCCGACTGGCGCGTCCCGCTCGACGAGGCCGCCCGCCGTGTCGGCCCCGGCAAGGCGCTCCAGGGCAACCTGGACCCGACCGTCCTGTTCACCGACAAGGACACCGTCGCCGCCAAGGCCCGTGAGGTGCTCGACGCCGCCGCCGGCCTGGAGGGCCACGTCTTCAACCTCGGCCACGGCGTCATGCCGAACACCGACCCGGACGCGCTGACCCGGCTCGTGGAGTACGTCCACACCGCCACCGCGCGCTGAGCCGCCGCCGGCTCACCAGGAGTAGTGGGGCCGCGCGCGCCTGCCGAACAGCAGGCCGGGCGGCTCCGGCGGGGGCGGTGTGCCGGGCTTGAGCGGCCAGGCCAGCAGCATCCCGGCCACGAAGCCGACCACGTGCGCCGCGTACGCCACCGTGCCGGCGCCGGACACTCCGTGCCCGGACGAGTACACCGCCTGGAGCCCGAACCAGAAGCCCAGCACCAGCCAGGCGGGCAGCCTCAGCGGCAGGAAGACCAGGAACGGCACCAGGACCCACACCCTGGCCTTCGGGTAGAGGACCAGATAGGCGCCGAGGACGCCGGCGATCGCGCCGGACGCGCCGATCAGGGGGTCCGAGGAGGTGTCGTTGAGCAGCGCGAAGCCGTAGCCGGCCGCGTAGCCGCAGACGACGTAGAAGAGGAAGTAGCGGATGTGCCCCATCCGGTCCTCGACGTTGTTGCCGAAGATCAGCAGGAAGAGCATGTTGCCCAGCAGGTGCAGCCAGCCGCCGTGCAGGAACATCGCCGTGAAGACGGACAGCGCCGGGGACTTGTCGTAGCGGGGCGGCCCGACGACGCAGCCGGGGCCGCCGGGGCCCAGGCCGACGTCCCCGGTCGGCACGATCCGGGGCATCTGATGGTGGATCAGTTCCCGGGGGACCGCCGCGTAGTGGTCCATGAAGGCCTGCAGATGGCACAGCTGCGCCAGCTCGCTGCTGCCCGCCACGGAACCGGCTATGCCGGGCGTGGTGATGAACACGAGCACGTTGGCGGCGATGAGGGCGTACGTCACCCAGGGGGTGCGGCGCACCGGGTTCACGTCATGAACGGGGATGACCACACAGGAGTAGTGCCCGCGATCCGGCGTACGAACCGGTGAACGCCACCGGGCGCGTGTGCGTATCCCTTCACAACCGACGTGAGGAACAGGCGATGACGAACGCTCCGCAGGTTTCGGCGATGCACGCTCTGCCCGACGGTGAGGCGGAGATCTCTCTGGTCGTACGGCTCCCCTGGGAGGACGTCGCGCGGCTCGGCCAGGAGGCGGGCCGGCTCGCCACGCAGATGCAGCGGCCCGTGACCCTGGACGAGGCGGTCAGCTACCGGCTGCGGTCCAGCCGGCCGCCGGCGTCCCACGCGAAGCCCTCCGGGGAGCAGCCGGCGGCGGTCTCGGCCCTGCCGCGGATCACCGGTACGGCATAGACGCGCCGCGGGGTACGGCGCCGCCGGGGCCGGTCGATGCCCGCGCCCCTTGCGCCGGTCAGCTCGCCCGCACCTTCGCGGCGGCCTTCCTCGCCGCCACCAGGATCGGGTCCCACACCGGCGAGAACGGCGGGGCGTAGCCCAGGTCCAGGGCCGTCATCTGCTCCACCGTCATCCGCGCGGTCAGCGCCACCGCCGCGATGTCGACCCGCTTCGCCGCCCCCTCCCTGCCGACGATCTGCACGCCCAGCAGCCGGCCCGTGCGGGACTCGGCGAGCATCTTGACCGTCATGGGGGCGGCGCCGGGGTAGTAGCCGGCGCGGCTGGTCGACTCGATGGTGACCGTCTCGAAGCGCAGGCCCACCCGGCGGGCGTCCTTCTCCCGCAGCCCGGTGCGGGCGATCTCCAGGTCGCAGACCTTGCTGACCGCCGTGCCGACGACACCGGGGAAGGTGGCGTAGCCGCCGCCGGCGTTGGTGCCGATGACCTGGCCGTGCTTGTTGGCGTGGGTGCCGAGCGGGACGTACTGCTCCTGTCCGGAGACCAGGTTCAGCACCTCCACGCAGTCCCCGCCCGCCCAGATGTCCTCGTGCCCGCGCACCCGCATCGCGAGGTCGGTGAGCAGCCCGCCGTGGGCGCCGAGCGGGAGGCCGGCCGCGCGGGCCAGGGAGGTCTCCGGGCGGACGCCGATGCCCAGGACCACCAGATCCGCCGGGTACTCGGCGTGCTCCGTGGCCACCGCGCGCACCCGGCCGTCGTCCCCGGTGAGGACCTTGGTGACCTCCGCGTCGTTCACCATGGTGATGCCGAGGCCCTGCATGGCCCGGTGCACCATCCGGCCCATGTCCGGGTCGAGCGTCGACATGGGCTCCTTGCCGCGGTTGACGACCGTCACCTCGAAGCCCCGGTTGATCAGCGCCTCGGCCATCTCGACGCCGATGTAGCCGGCCCCGACGACCACCGCCCTGCGGCCGGGCGTGCCGGCCAGCGTGTCCAGCAGGGCCTGCCCGTCGTCCAGGGTCTGCACGCCGTGCACGCCGGGGGCGTCCACGCCGGGCAGGTCCGGACGGACCGGGCGGGCGCCGGTGGCGATGACGAGCCGGTCGTACGGCGTCCAGGACTCCGCGCCGGAATCGACGTCCCGCGCGCGCACCCGCCGTCCCGGCACGTCGATCTCCGTGACCTCGGTGCGCAGCCGCAGATCGATCCCGCGCGCCTGGTGCTCCTCGGGCGTCCGGGCGATGAGACGGTCCCGCTCGGGGACCTCGCCGCCCACCCAGTACGGGATGCCGCACGCCGAGAAGGAGGTGAAGTGGCCGCGCTCGAAGGCCACGATCTCCAGCTCCCCGGGGCCCTTCAGCCGCCGCGCCTGCGACGCCGCGGACATGCCCGCGGCGTCGCCGCCGATCACGACCAGCCGTTCCCTGCCGTCGCTGCCCCGCCCACCGCTCATCCTCATGGGAACACGCTACGGGGCGCGGTTCCTTCCGTCCCGGCCGCCCTCCCGGGCTCCGGCCGGCTCAGTCCGCCGCGCCCCGCCCGGCCGGCTCGGCGGACTCGGGTGCCGGGCGGGCCGACGGCAGCGGGCCGGGCGCGGCCGTCGCCTTCGCGGGCCCGGCGCTGCGCGGCAGCCGGGGCCGTACGACCCGCAGCCACAGCACCACCAGCAGCGCGGCGAGGGCCACGAACGGCAGGGCCGCGCCGAGCGCCAGCGCGACCCAGCGCAGCCCCCCGGCGAACGCGTGCCAGCCGCCCGACAGCGCGTCCGAGAAGCCCGGCGAGCCGTCCGCCCGCCGCACCGGGGGCTCGGACAGCGACAGGGTGATGGTGGCCAGGCCGGTGCGGTCCTTCAGGGACGCCTGCCGGGCCAGCAGCGCCTCCAGATCGGCCTGGCGGCTGCTCAGTTCCCCCTCCAGGGCGACCACGTCGCTCAGCTTGGCGGCCTTCTCCATCAGCGCCCGGATCCGGGCCACGCTGGCCCGCTGCGACGCCACCCGGCTGTCCACGTCCACGACCTGGTCGGTGACGTCGACCGCCTTGGCCGTACGTTCGACCACCCGGCCCGCCCCCTGGAGGCCGGCGAGGACCTCGTCGTACCGCTCGGTCGGCACGCGCAGGACGGCCCGGGTCTGCTCGTGCCCGTCCTCGTCGCGGCTCGTCGTCTCGTTGCCGACGTAACCGCCCGCGTCCTCGGCGGCCGTCCGGGCCGCCTCCAGGGCCCTGGACACGTCGTGGACCTCGACGGTGAGGGACGCGGTGCGGATGATCGCGTCCGGGGCGGGCCTCGGCGTCCCGCGCACGGCCCTGCCGCCCCCCGCCGTGCCGTCGCCGCCCGTGCCGCCGCGGGCGCCGGCCGCCTCGGCCCTGCCGTCCGAGGCGGCCTTGGAGGAGCCGCCCAGGTCGCCGGCGCCGCCGCACCCGGCGAGCGCGAGACAGGCGGCGAGCAGGACCCCGGCCGGAATCCGGCGGCGGCGTGCGGTGTGTGGTGTGCGCATGGGCGTACCCCCCGGGGCTTGTGGGCTGGGACGGTCCTTCGACGGCGCGGCGCGCGGGAACGATCGGCGGCGCCGGTTCCGATGCGGTCACGGTCCGGACTCGTCCCGGACACCGCCTCACGGCGGGAGCGCCGGCGGGGTCTGAGAGAGTGGGGGCATGAGCGCAAGGGGTAGCAGCGCGCCGGGTGGGAGCCCGGGGCACGTCGTCGTCATCGGGGCCGGCATCGCCGGACTGGCCGCCGCGCACCGGCTGCTGGGGCGCGGAGCGCGGGTGACGGTGCTGGAGGCCGCAGACCGGGTCGGCGGCAAGCTGCTGCCCGGCGAGATCGCCGGCGTGCGGGTCGACCTGGGCGCCGAGTCCCTGCTCGCCCGCCGCCCCGAGGCGGTGGCCCTCGCGCGCGAGGCCGGACTGGGCGAGCAGCTCCAGCCGCCCGCCACCGCGACCGCCTCGATCTGGACCCGCGGTGCCCTGCGGCCCATGCCCAAGGGCCATGTGATGGGCGTGCCCGGCACCGCCGCCGCCCTGACCGGCGTCCTCTCGGACGAGGGCCTGGCCCGCGTCGAGCGCGACGCCGACCTGCCCCGCACCGAGACCGGCGACGACGTGGCCGTGGGGGAGTACGTGGCGGCCCGGCTCGGCCGCGAGGTCGTCGACCGGCTCGTCGAACCCCTGCTCGGCGGGGTGTACGCGGGCGACGCCTACCGCATCTCCATGCGTTCCGCCGTCCCGCAGCTCTTCCAGGCCGCCCGCACCCACGTCTCCCTCACGCGGGGCGTCCGCGAGATCCAGGCGAAGGCCGCCGCCCAGCAGCAGACCGGGCCGGTCTTCATGGGCATCGCCGGCGGGGTCGGGCGGCTGCCGTCGGCGGTCGCCGACTCGGTGCGGGCGCGGGGCGGCGAGATCCTGACCGGCACGCCCGCGCGGGAACTGCGCCGGGACGCGTCCGGCGGCTGGCGGATCACCGCCGGGGAACGCGTGCTGCACGCCGACGCCGTGATCGTCGCCGTACCCGCCCCGGCCGCCGCCGCCCTGCTGCGCGCCGAGTCCCCGGCCGCCGCCGCCGAGCTGGCCGCCGTCGAGTACGCCTCGATGGCCCTCGTCACCCTCGCCTACCGGCGTGCCGACCTGCGCCTGCCCGAGGGCAGCGGCTTCCTGGTGCCGCCCGTCGACGGCCGGACCATCAAGGCCGCCACCTTCGCCTCCCGGAAGTGGGGCTGGATCGCCGAGGAGGACCCGGACGTGGTCGTCCTGCGCACGTCCGTGGGCCGCTACGGCGAGAGCGAGATCCTCGGCCGGGACGACGCCGGCCTGGTGGCGGTCTCCCGGCACGACCTGCGGGAGGCCACGGGCCTGGACGCGGTACCGCTGCGGACCCGGGTCACCCGCTGGACCGACGGCCTGCCGCAGTACCCCGTCGGGCACCACGCGCGCGTGGCCCGCGTCCGCGAGCGGATCGCCAGGCTGCCGGGGCTCGCGGTGTGCGGCGCCCAGTACGACGGCGTCGGCGTCCCGGCCTGCATCGCGAGCGCGTACGCGGCGGTGGACCAGCTCGGCGGCGACCTCGCCGGGGTCCGGGAGCTGACGGCCAACCCGGTGCAGAGCCTGCACGGCGGAGCGGGAGAATAGGGACCATGAGTGACGACGCCCCCACCACCGAGTCCGGCAGGATCCCGAACAAGGGCAAGCTGGCCAAGGACCTCAACGAGGTCATCCGCTACACCCTCTGGTCCGTCTTCAGGCTGAAGGACGTCCTGCCGGAGGACCGCGCGGGCTACGCCGACGAGGTCCAGGAGCTGTTCGACCAGCTCGCCGCGAAGGACGTGACGATCCGCGGCACCTACGACGTCTCCGGCCTGCGCGCCGACGCCGACCTCATGATCTGGTGGCACGCCGAGACCAGCGACCAGCTCCAGGAGGCGTACAACCTCTTCCGCCGCACGAGGCTCGGCCGCGCGCTGGAGCCGGTGTGGTCGAACATGGCGCTGCACCGCCCCGCCGAGTTCAACCGCTCGCACATCCCGGCGTTCCTCGCCGACGAGACGCCCCGCAACTACGTGAGCGTCTACCCCTTCGTCCGCTCCTACGACTGGTACCTGCTGCCCGACGAGGACCGGCGCCGGATGCTCGCCGACCACGGCAAGATGGCCCGTGGCTACCCGGACGTGCGCGCCAACACGGTCGCCTCGTTCTCCCTCGGCGACTACGAGTGGATCCTGGCCTTCGAGGCCGACGAGCTCTACCGCATCGTCGACCTCATGCGTCACCTGCGCGCCTCCGAGGCCCGCATGCACGTCCGCGAGGAGGTCCCGTTCTTCACGGGCCGCCGCAAGGACATCGGCGAACTGGTGGCGGGCCTCGCCTGAAGCGCCCCCGAAGGGGCGCGGGGGAACGGCGCGACCGGGCACGGGGAACCCGCGGCCGGCCGGCGCCCCGATCGGGAACCCTGGTAGTCGCGCCTAACGCCGGATGCCCTTGCCCTTGAGGGCATCCCGCCGAACCCCCTTGTCGGCCGGACCGCCGGAGGCGACCGGTTCGGGGCGCGGCGCGCACGACGCGTGCCGTGCCGGGACGCGGCCCTCCAGCAGGTACGCCTCCAGGTACCCGTTGACGCACCTGTTGGGTCCGCCGCCGACGCCGTGCGTGCCCGCGTCCCGCTCGGTCACCAGCACCGAGCCCGCCAGCCGCCGGTTCATCTCCAGCGCGCCCGTGTACGGCGCGGCGGCGTCCCGCTCGGCCGCCAGGACCAGCACCGGCGGCAGCTCGCCGACCCCGGTGCGCACGTCCAGCGGCCGTTGCCGGGGCGCCGGCCAGTAGGCGCACGGCAGGTTCATCCAGGCGTTGTCCCAGGTCTCGAAGGGTGCCACCCGGGCGAGCCGCGTGTTGTCCCGGTCCCACACCGCCCAGTCCGTCGGCCAGGGCGCGTCGTTGCACTCCACGGCCGTGTACACCGCGTTGCCGTTCTCCGCCTCGGTGGCGGACTCCGGGCTCGGCGTGGCCAGCCGGACGAGCGGCTTCGGGTCGCCGTGCAGATACGCCGAGAGCGCCGCCGCGCGGCTCGGCCAGAAGTCGTCGTAGTACCCGGCCGTCAGCAGGACGTTCTGCAACTGGCCCGGACCGACCGTCCCGCCCGCCGCCTTGACGGCCAGCCGTTCGCGCGCGGTGTCGTAGCTGCGCTGCACCCGCGCGGGCGTGGCGCCGAGCCGGTACACGTCGTCGTGCCGGGCGATCCACTCACGGAAGTCCGCCCAGCGCTCCTCGAACGCCGCCGACTGGTCCAGGTTGCTGCGGTACCAGATCTTCTGCGGGTCCGGGTTCACCGCCGAGTCCAGCACCATGCGCCGCACGTGGGAGGGGAACATCGTCGCGTACAGCGCCCCGAAGTAGGTGCCGTACGACGCCCCCATGAAGGTCAGCCGGTCCTCGCCCAGCGCGGCCCGCAGGACGTCGAGGTCGCGGGCGTTGTTGAGCGAGTTGTAGAACCGCAGCCCGCTCCCCGACCGCCGGGCACAGCCGCGCGCGTACGCCTTCGCCTGCGCGACGCGCTGCCGCTTGTACGCCTCCGAGGGGTGCGACGGTGCCGCGGTGGGCGCCTTGAAGAAGTGCTTCGGGTCCTCGCAGGACAGCGGCGCCGACCGGCCGACGCCGCGCGGGGCGTAGCCGACGAGGTCGTAGGCGGCGGCGACCCGCTGCCACGCCGGGATCGCGCCGATGAGCGGGAAGTACATGCCGGAGGCGCCGGGGCCGCCCGGGTTGAAGACCAGGGCGCCCTGCCGGGGGACCCTCCGCTTGCTGTTGCGCGGGTCCTTGTGGGTGGCCTCGGCGCGGCTGACGGTCAGCCGGATCCGCTTGCCGTTCGGGTGGGCGTAGTCCAGCGGGACGCTCACCGTGCCGCAGCGCACGCCGGCCGGTGCCTCCGGCACGTCGGCGGCGGAGCACGGACCGAAGTCGATCCCGGCCGCCCGGGCGCGGGCCACGGCCACCGCCGTGCCGCGCAGCTCGGCCGCGCCGGGGGCGCCCGCCGTGCCGGGGCTACCGGGTGTGCCGCCCGCCGGGGCCGCGGCCAGGGTGGTCAGGAGCAAGGAACCGGCGGCCGAGTAGAGGGCGGCAGCTTTCATCGCGTATCCCTTCGGTGCGCGGCGGCGATGGCACGGCTGCCACGGCCCACGACGACAGAAGGGATATTTCGGTCGTCCGTGAGGGAAGGCAAGCACCGCCGGGCCGGTGTCGGCCGCAATGCCCCCTGTGCGCCCCCGGAAGCCGCCCCCGGCCCCGCCGGGCCGTCCTGCGCGTCGTCACTCCCGCCAGGGCTGGTCGCGGTGGGTGAAGGCCGCGCGCAACTCCGGTTCGCCTATCGCCCGGACGCCGCGTACGGCCACCGAGGTGAGGAACGAGCGCTCGTCCCCGGCCGGCCTGCCGGCCAGCGCGCTCAGCAGCCGCTGTCCGGCCGGGGACGCCCAGCGCGAGTACGGATGCACCTCGAACCGGGCGATGGCCAGGCAGCTCAGCGCCAGGGCGAGGGGCAGGGCGAACCACAGGCCCACCAGCAGCCGGGGCGTCCCGGTCCGGACGGGCAGCAGCAGCGCGGTCACGCCCAGCGCGGCCACGACGAACACCGAGGCCCGCACCTGGCGGACGGCGGCCCCCACGGTGGTCCCCGTGCCCTCGGGCACCGCGAGACCCGCGCGGACCAGCCCGTCTGCCAGCCGGCGCACCGCCTCGGCGCCGGCCGCCCGGGCCCGTACCGGAGCGATCCGCGACTGGCCCTCCGGCCCTATGGCCCCTATGACGGACTGCTCCATCTCGTCCCGCCCCCGCGGGTCCACGACCGTCGCCCAGCCCGTGTGCGCGAGCAGCAGCCGGCGCTGGCGGGCCATGGAGACCAGGGTCACGTCGGCGACCCGCGCGGGGCCGCCGGAGAGGAAGGCCGCCTCGTACAGCGTCAGATCACGCTCCCCGTCCGCCGGTGCGTCACGCGCGTCCGCGGCTGCCGAACGGACGGCAGCAAGGCACAGCCGGGCGCAGGCCGTACCGGCGAAAGACCAGGCCAGGAGCAGGAGAAGGACCCAGAACATGACGTGTTTCTATGCCAGGGGACTGGGCGGACGCCATGCCCTTTCCACGATCCGGACGCAGTGTTGCCGGTCTGTGACGTTCCGCTTTCCGGGCTGGTCAGGGGCTGCTCGTGGCCGGCGGCGGGCCGCTGGTGGCCGGCGGCAGCGGCACGGTCTCGCCGGGCGACGTCTGGGTTTGTGACGCCTGGCCCGCTGACGGATCGGCCGCTGACGGATCGGCCGCTGACGGATCGGCCGCTGACGGCTCGACCGGTACGGCCGCGCCGGGGTCCACCTCCGACGGGGTCGGCACCGGGGAGGCGGAGGCCGCCAGATCCCTGGCCAGTGCGCCGAAGTCGACGTACCCGGTCGCCTCCAGGACCCTGATGTGGTCCAGGACGGTCGCGTTGGCGTCGTCGGCGAGATCGCGGACCAGGGAGTTCTGGGTCCCGGCCCGGATCTGCGCGACCAGCGAGAACACCCGGCCGTGCGCGAGCCGCAGGATGCCGGCGAACTGGCGGTCGAAGTCCTGGCCCTGGGCCCTGTCCAGGGTGGCGAGCCACTGCTTCTGCTGCTCGTTCGGCTCGTTGGGCAGCGCGATGCCGAGCTGGGTGGCGACCGTCCGGACGTGCGCGTCGAGGGAGGTGTGGCCGTCGACGAGGTGCCGGCCGGCCGTGCGGACGGCGGGCGTGGTCCCCTTGCTCTGCGCCAGCTGTCCGGCGGGCAGCTCCCACAGCCCGGCCAGCCGCACCTTGGTGACGAAGTCCCGGTCCTGCGCGGACAGCGGGCCGTACGGGGTCGTCACCGTCTGCGCGCTGAGCACGCTCGCGCTCGCCGGGTCGTCCTGCCGCTCGGCGTACGACCACAGCGGGACGAGCAGCGCGACAACCGTCGCCGCCAGGCCGGTGACGATGAGCCCGGTGCCGCTGAATATGCCTCGGCCGTTGACCGGGGGTCGCGGTCGCGGTCGCATGATGCCTCCTGCGCCGCACGCCGGGGTGTGCTGGGGATGGGTGCGGGGTTGGCATACTACTTGGGGGCCGGGGCGGCGCTCCGCGCTGCCGCCGGGGGGATGAGGCCCGCACGGCGACCCGGCGCGGCGGCACCTGGCCGGTGCCGGCCGGCGCGGCCCGGTCCGGGCGGCGCGGGGCCACGCGTCAGACCCGGCGCCGCAGAACCCGCTCCACGGGCCCCCGCTTGCGCGGTGCCGGGCCCGAGCGGTCCAGCCACCAGTCCCGCAGTTCGCGCCGCGCCCCCGCGCCGTCCGGCCGCCCCAGCTTCAGCAGGTGGCCGGCGAAGTCCAGCGCGTCCAGCCGGTAGCCCCCGCGCATCGGCCGCTGCCGGGCGTACTCCAGGAACGCCTCCCGGTACCCCGCCCCCAGGATCACCGGCAGCTCGGGCGCCACCTTCGCCACGACCCCCGCCCGCTTCGCCGCGAGCGCCCGCGCCTGCACCCCCATCCGCACCCGGTCGAACCCCTCCGGCACCGGCGTGCCCGCCACCAGCGACGACAGCACGGCGGTCTGCGCGACCCCGACCCGCTCACGCACGTCCGCCGGGGGCGCCGCCACCGGCCTCGCCAGGACACCGACACCCCCGGTCCGCGCACCCCCGACGGCCGGCGCCCCGGTCGTGCCCCCTGCCGTGCTTCCCGCCGCGCGCCCGACCGTCACCGCTTCCCGGATCGTGTCCAGCTCCCGCTCCAGCTCCGCCGGTGCCGGGAAGTTCTCGTCCCGCTCCAGCAGCACCCCCGGCGGCTCGGCCCGGGCGGCGAGGGAGGTCAGGATGTCGAGGACCGGACGCGGCACGGGGTGCGCATGGCTGTCGTGCCAGACGCCGTCCCGCTCGAAGCCGCCCGCGACATGGACGTAGGCGATCGCCTCGAGGGGCAGCGCGGCCAGCGCCCCCGCGGGGTCCTCGCCCCGGTTGACGTGGTTGGTGTGCAGGTTGGCCACGTCGATCAGCAGCCGTACGCCGGTCCGCTCGACCAGCTCGGACAGGAACTCCCCCTCGGTCAGCTCCTCGCCCGGCCAGGAGAACAGCGCGGCGATGTTCTCCAGGGCCAGCGGCACCGGCAGCGCGTCCTGCGCGATGCGGACGTTCTCGCACAGCACGTCCAGCGCGTCCCGGGTGCGCGGCACCGGCAGCAGATGACCGGCCTCCAGGCGCGGGGAGGCGGTGAGCGCGCCGCCCGCCCGGACGAAGGCGATGTGCTCGGTGACCAGCGGTGAGCCGAGCGCCTCCGCCCGCTCGGCGAGCGCCGTCAGCCGCCCCTCGTCGGGCCGGTCCGCGCCCCCGAGACCGAGGGAGACGCCGTGCGGGACCACCGTCACCCCGCGCTCGCGCAGCCGCAGCAGCGACGGGGGCAGGTGGCCGGGGCAGACGTTCTCCGCCACGACCTCCACCCAGTCGATGCCGGGCATGCGCTCCACGGCGTCCGCGATCTCCGGCCGCCACCCGATCCCGGTCCCCAGTCGCCGCATGGTGCTTCCCCCTCCTCGGCCCGTGCTGCTGCGTCGAGTGACGGGGATATGGCCCCGGCGACCGCCCCCGAACCTTCCGGGTGACGCCTTCAGAGCAACATTTGAGGTTGCGGGACGGCGGGGCGCTCCCCGGTCAGCGCAGGCCCGGGTGGTCCGCCACCACCGTGCAGGAGCCGGGGGCGATCTCCGTGAAGCCGGCGTCGCGGACCACGGGCAGGCCGCTGGTGGTCAGGCGGGGCCAGTCGGCCGGGGCGGCGGTGCGGACGGCGAGGGGGAATCCGGCGTCGCGCCAGGCGGCGCGGGCGGTGTCCGGCAGGGCCCACCAGGCGAGCTGGGCGCCGTGGCCGGCCTGGGCCATCGCCTTGCCGGCCGACATCTCCAGGTCCGGGTTCAGCCAGAGCACGACCCGGCCGGCCGGGTCGGCGGGGGCCGGCGGTTCCGGGTCGTCCAGCTCGGTGCCCGACACCTGGAGCCTCGCCAGGTCCTTCGGCCAGCCGTCCAGCGGGACCGGCGGGAAGACCCGGACCTCCGCGGAGGCGCCCGTCACCGTGATCCCGGGCAGCGCCTCGGCGCGCCGCCACTCCGCGCCCCGGGCCCGCCGGACCACCTTCCGGATCCGGGCGTCCTCCCAGCCGCGCACCGCCTCAGCCCACTCGCCGTCACCGTGCGCCCGCTCGTCGCCGAGCAGGGTCAGCACGGCCCGGGCGGCGGTCTCCAGGGCGTCGGTACGGGCCGGTGGTGTGCCCCGTTCGATCCGTACCACGAGCGGCAGGACGAACTGGGGCGCCTCGTCGCGCGGATCGGGCGCGGGCCGGGCGGGGCTGTCGGCGGTGGGGGCGGGAACGTGGCTCACGGGAGCCCAGCCTACGAAGCCCCGGGCGGACCGATCAACGCGCGGTGCGCCCGCGGGAGATTTCCGGGGACACCGGTGAACCGGCCGGCCGCCCTCACCCCTCTTGATCGATCGGAGGGACTGGAGGGGGAGTGCCATGAGTCCGTACTTCGGCATCGGGGACGAGACGCCGTGGAATCCGTCCCACGGGGCCGCCCGGCGCCTCCTGCGGCAGGTGGAGGCCTTCGAGGGGAGCCCGGGCCGCGGCGGTGCGGGCGGGAGCGGCCGGGCCGAGCCGGGCCACGGCCCGCCGAGCACGTCCGCGGGCCACGGCCCGCTGAGCACACGTCCTGCGCGGTGAGCGCCGTACCGGTACGGCCTCCCGCACGGGTTCCCCCGCAACAGAGGGGCCTTCCATGGACCGTGACCTGCGCCTGACCGCCGTGGGCCGTCGCTACGGCATCCGCGGCCCCTGGGTGCTGCGTGGCGTCGACCTCGTCGTCGCGCCCGGCACCCTCACCCGGATCGAAGGGACGAACGGCAGCGGGAAGTCCACCCTGCTCCGGCTGCTCGCCCGGCTCGACGCGCCCAGCGAGGGCCGGATCAGCGGCCGGCCGCGCACGGCGTACGTGCCGGAGCGGTTCCCGTCGGCCCTGCCCTTCACGGCCGCCGGCTGTCTGACCCACCTCGGCACCGTCCACGGCCTCGGCCGGGAGGCCGCCGCACGCGCCGCGGACACCTGGCTGGAGCGCCTCGGGGCGGGCGCGTACGCCGGTACGCCGATGGCGCGGCTGTCCAAGGGCAGCAGCCAGAAGGTCACCGTCGCGCAGGCCCTGCTGGCCGACCCGGAGCTGCTGGTGCTGGACGAGGCCTGGACCGGCCTCGACGCGGCGGCGCGGACCGAACTGGAGCGGGCGGTGGCCGAGCGGACGGCCGCCGGGGGTGCGGTGGTCTTCGTGGACCACGACCCGTGCCGCCTCGCCGGTACGCCGGACGCGGTCTACACGGTGACCGACGGGGGCCTGCGACGCCGTACCGACCCGCCGGGTGCGCCGTCCGGACCGGTCACGGTCGTGACCGTACGGGCCGCGCCGGGCGGCCGGCTGCCGCCGGACGCGGTGCGGATCGCGGTGTCCGCCGAGGAGACCGCCCCCGGCCGGCGCCGGCTCGCCGTACCCGCCTCCCACTCCGACACCGTGCTGCGCGCCCTGCTCACGGCCCGTCCGCCCTGGCACGTGGTCAGCGTCGAGCCACCGTCCCACGACCCCCAGCACCCCGACCCCGGAAGCCGCCCATGACCGCGCCCCTTCGCTACCAGGCCGACCTGCTGCTGCGCTCCCAGCGCTGGCTGCCCCCGGTGATCCTGTACGCCGCGTTCCTGGGCGTCGGCGTGCAGAGCGGCCAGCCGGTGCTGGGCTCGCTCGGCTACACGGCCGCCGGTCTGCTGCCGGTGGCCGCCTGGCTGGTGCGGATCTGTGTCACCGCGGAGCCGCCCGCGGCCCGGGCCTGCGTCGCCGCCGCCCGCGGCCCCGCCCGGGCACACCTCGCCTGCCTGCTCACCGCGCTGCTCGTGGCCGTGCTGCTCGGGCTGGTGGCCACCGTGGTGGTGACGCTGATCAGCGACCCGATGAGCGACGGCCACCGGGTCCCGGTGCCCCGGCTCCGCGCCGCCGCCGCGGGACTGCCGGCCGCCCTCGTCTGCGCCCTGCTCGGCACGGCCGTCGGCGCGCTCACCAGCCGGCCGGTGCTGCGGTCCAGGGGGCGTGCGGTCCCGGCGCTGCTGCTCGGCGCGCTGCTGGCGGTGGTGTCGGCCGGTTCCCCGGCGCAGGCCGCGGTCAGCGCTCTGGTCACCGGATCGCGGACCGGCCGGGCACCGGTGCCGCTGCTGCCGCCGGCGGGGGCGGTCCTGCTCACGGCGGCCGCCTTCGCCGCGGCCGGCCGGCTCGTCGCGCGCCGCTCACCCTGAGCAGGCGGTGCGCTGCGCCTCCTGCCACTCGCAGACGGGGCACAGCGTGAGGCCCTTGTACGACTCCGGGTACTCCGTCGGCTCCCGGCACAGCACGCACTCCGCGTACGGCGGTCCGTCGGCCTTCGCCGGCTTCACCGTCTCGGCGATCGTGCAGTAGTCCTCGTCGCTCATGCCTTCAGCGTAGGACGTCAGCGGCCGTTGCCCGCCTGACCGATCAGCTCGGAGACCTTCACGAACCGGTAGCCGCGCTCGCGCAGCTCCGGCACGACCGTGCGGACGACCCGCTCGGTCGTCGGCGCCGCGCTGCGGGTGCAGTGCATGACGACCACGGAGCCCGGCTTCACCCCGTCGAGCACCTGCTTGACCACCGCGTCGGCGTCCGTGGCGAACGCGTCGCCGCTGACCACGTCCCACTGCACCGCGGTCACCCCGAGCCCGCTCAGCGCGCGCAGCGCCCGCTGGTCGTAGCAGCCGCCGGGGAAGCGGAAGTACGGCATCGCGTGGGGCACGCCGGCCGCGCGCAGGGATTCGTACGCGCGCTGCACGTCCGCCCGCATTCCGTCGGCGTCGACGGTCGGCAGTCCGTAGCAGTCGGCGGTGAAGGCGTAGTGGCTCCAGGAGTGGTTGGCCACCTCGAACTGCGGGTCGTGGCCCAGGGCGCTGGCCTCGGCCGGGTACTCGTCGGCCCAGCGGCCGGTCATGAAGACGGTCGCCGGCACCTTCAGCGTGCGCAGGGCGGCGATCAGGCCCGGGTTGTCGAAGTGTTCGCCGGAGGCCGCGCGGGGTCCCTCGTCGGCGGTCATGTCGGCGTCGAAGGTGAGCGCGACGGTCTTGCCCCGGGTGCGCGGGCCGTGTTCGAAGACCGGGGTCAGCCCGCCGGGGCCGGGCGCGAGCACGGGCGGACGGGCGGGGGAGGGGGGCGCGGAGACACGGGAGGCGGCCGGGGCGGGCCGCTCACCGCCCGCGGCGCCGCAGGCGGTGAGCGCCGCGCCCAGGAGGCAGACGGCGAGGAGATGACGTGCTCGTGGGATCACCGTACGAACGTAGGACTGATGGTGCGTTTGTATGGTGATATGTTCCGCGGCGCGGCGGAACCGTCACCCGCGCGGCGGTGACTGCTCGCCGCCACGCCCGGTCGGGGACCGGTCCAGCTCCCGTCGTTCCAGCGGTTCGACCGCCGGTCCCTGCAGTACCGTGCCGTCGACGGCGAAGCGCGAGCCGTGGCAGGGGCACTCCCAGGTGCGCTCGGCGCGGTTGAACGCGACCAGGCAGCCGAGGTGGGTGCAGCGCGCCGACACGGCGTGCAGGGCGCCCTCCTCGTCGCGGTGGACCGCCAGCCGTTCGGCGCCGGACCGGACCAGCGCGCCGTCCCCGGGCTCCAGGTCGTCCACCGCGACCGTCGGTTTGAGCCGGTCGCCGACGAAGTGCCGGGCCACCTCGGCCTGGGTCTTCAGCAGCGACGGGGCCTGACGCACCACCGACTTCAGCCGGCGCGGGTCGTACAGCTCCTGCCAGGCGCTGTCCCGGCCGGTGACCAGCGCGCTCAGCAGCAGCCCGGCCATGATGCCGCCGCTCAGGCCCCAGCCGCCGAAGCCGGTGGCGACGTAGGTGTGCCGGGCGCCGGGATGCAGGGGGCCGACCAGCGGGACGGTGTCGGTGGACTCGTTGTCCTGCGTGGCCCAGGCGTGGTCCAGCCTCACCCCGGGGAAGTGCACCTCGGCCCAGCCGGCGAGCCGTTCGAAGCCCGCCCGCGGATCACCGGTGCCGGGCGTGAAGTGCTCACCGGTGACGACCAGCAGCCGCTGCCCGTCCGGGCCGTACGGCGCCGTGCGCACCGAGCGGGTGTTCTCGTCCGGCGTGATGTACATGCCGTGGGGGTCCGGCCCGTCGCCCAGCGGCCCGGCGACGACCAGTTCCCGGCGCGGGGAGAGCCGGGTGAACAGCAGGGCGCGGTCGAACACCGGGTAGTGCGTGGCGACCACGACGTCCCGTGCCGTCACCGTGGCGCCCGCCTGAGTCGTCAGCCGGCACGGCTCGCCCTCCGTCAGCCCGGTGACCCGCGTTTGCTCGTACACCTCGCCACCGCGCGCGAGCAGATCGGCGGTGAGCGCCCGCAGGTACTTGACCGGGTGGAACTGCGCCTGCCCGGTCACCCGGACCGCGCCCGCCACCGGGAAGGGCAGCCCGGTCTCCGTGGTGAACACCGCCGGCAGACCCGCCTCCCGGGCGGCGTCCGCCTCCGCGCGCACCTCGGCCACCCGGGACCGGTCCCGGACGTAGGTGTAGGCGTCCCGGGTCTCCCACTCGCAGTCGATGCCCAGCTCCGCCGCCAGCGCCGCCGCGTGCTCGATCGCCTCCGACTGCGACCGGGCGTACAGCCGCGCCCCTTCCACCCCCCGGGTGCGCCGGAGCCGGTCGTAGACCAGGGTGTGCTGGGCGGTCAGCTTGGCGGTGGTGAAGCCGGTGACGCCGGCCGCGACCCGCCCGGCCTCCAGCACCGCCACCCGCCGCCCGGCCCGGACCAGCTCGTAGGCGGTGCTCAGCCCGGCGATGCCCGCGCCGACGACGGCCACGTCCACGTCGAGATCCCCGTCCAGGGCGGGGTGGGACGGCCCCGGGGCGGTCCGCAGCCAGTACGAATCGGTGACCTTCCGCTGCTCGTGCATGCCCGCCGGGTACCCCGCCCGCCCCGACACACGTCCGCGTCACCCGCCCGGGCGCCCCCGGCACCGGCCGTCGGCCCGGCTGACACCCGCCGGTACCGGCCCGCGTCGTGCCGGACGGCCGAGTCCGTCACCGACGGTCGTGGGCGAGCGGCCGGGGGTCCTGAGGCGGCCGCCACCGGCTGGGCAGCCCGTCACCGCTCACGTCGGCTTCCGCAGCCCGGCCCGGCCCGGCCCGGCCCGGCTCGCCCTGCCGTGCGCCCGCGCCGGTCTTGAACCCGGACGGCTTGGGCCGACGCCGGAACCAGGCCCGGCCGACCTGCCGGGGTCGGAACCTCACCCGGCGGACATCCACGTCCGCCTGGCGCCGCCGTGCGCCCACGCCGGAGTCGGTTCACGTCGACGCAGCCCGGCCCGGCCCGGCTCGCGCTGCCGTGCGCCCGCGCCGGTCTTGAACCCGGCCGACCTGGGCCCACGCCGCAGTCGGTTCATGTCGACGCCGCCCGGCTCGCCCTGCCGTGCGCCCGAGTCGGGCCCGGCTGACTTCGGCGCATGCCTGCACCGGGCCCGGCTGACATCGTCCAGGGCCGGAACCACGCCCCGGCTCACGTCCGCCTTCGCCTCCGCCGTCGCCCCCGCCTCGCGCCGCCGTGCGCCCTCCGCCCGGGCTCCGGCCCGGCTGACATCAGCCCCGCTTGAACCGGGCCTCGGTGCTCGTCCGCCCCCGCCGCCGCGACCGCCCAGGCGCCCCCGCCACCGCCAGGCGGCCCCACCGCCTGCGTAAAGATCCGGCCCGACTGACACCGGCCCACGCTGGAGCCCGCCCCGCCTGGTGGTCCGTCCACGCCGCAACCCTCCCCGGCCGGGCATCCGTTCGCGCCGTGATCTCGCCCCGCCGGGCATGCGTCCGCATCGCGGTCCCGCCCCGCCGGGCATCCGTTCGCGTCGGTACCGCCTTCGCTCACGTCTCCTTCAGCAGTCGTTCCCGGCAGTCCGCCACGTCGAAGTCCGCCTCCGGGTAGCGCGGGTCCAGCTCCCGCAGCCGTTCCAGCAGGAGCCGGCTGATGGCCCAGTTGCGGTACCACCTGCGGTCGGCCGGGACCAGGTACCACGGCGCGTACGGCGCCGCGCAGCGCTCCAGGGCCAGCTCGTACGCCTTCTGGTAGTCGGGCCACAGGGCGCGTTCGTCGATGTCGCCGGGGGTGAACTTCCACCGCTTGTCGGGGCGGTCCAGCCGGCGCAGCAGACGGCGCCGCTGCTCGTCGTAGGAGAGGTGCAGGAAGCACTTGACGAGGGTGACGCCGTCCTCGGCGAGGGAGCGCTCGAAGTCGTTGATCAGGCCGTAGCGGCTGCCGATCTCGGCCGGCCGGGCGAGGTGCCGGACCCGGGCGATGAGCACGTCCTCGTAGTGCGAGCGGTCGAAGATGCCGATCTCGCCCGGCTCCGGCAGCGCCCGCCGCACCCGCCACAGGAAGTCGTGCCCCCGCTCCTCCTCGCTCGGCGCCTTGAACGCCGTGATCCGGCACCCCGACGGGTTCAGCTGGCCGATCACGTGCTTGACCGTGCCGCCCTTGCCACTGGTGTCCATGCCCTGGAGGACCAGCAGCACCCGGCGGTGGTCGCCCGCGGTGGCCGCCGCCCACAGCCGCTCCTGGAGCCGGGCCAGCTGTCTGCCCATGCGGTCCGCTTCCGCCTCCGCCGCCCGCCTGCCGTCCGGGGCGCCGGGGGTGGCCCGGGCGTCGTACCGGGACAAATCCACTCGCTCGCCCGGTGGCAGCCGCAGCAGTTCCGGGAGCTTCCTGGCCGGCGTGTTCCGCACACGTGCTCCTTCCGTCCGGTTCGCGTGTCGCAGGCGCCCGTCAGCCGGGAGGCGGTCCGCCGTCGGTGTGCGCCGCGGGCTCCCGGTCCTGGCCCTCCTGCCCCGGCAGGGAGGACTGGGCACCCCGCTCCAGGAAGTGCAGCAGCTCCACCGGGATGGGCAGCACCAGCGTCGAGTTCTTCTCGGCCGACACCGCCATCACCGTCTGCAGCAGCCGCAGCTGGAGCGCGGCCGGTGTCCCCGCCATCTGCTGGGCGGCCTCGGCGAGCTTCCTGGAGGCCTGGAGTTCGGCGTCGGCGTTGATGATCCGGGCCCGGCGCTCGCGGTCCGCCTCGGCCTGGCGGGCCATCGACCGCTTCATCGTGTCCGGCAGGGACACGTCCTTGATCTCGACCCGGTCGACCTGGATGCCCCAGCCCACCGCCGGACTGTCGATCATCAGCTCCAGGCCCTGGTTGAGCTTCTCGCGGTTGGACAGCAGGTCGTCCAGGTCGCTCTTGCCGATGATCGACCGCAGGGACGTCTGCGCCATCTGCGACACCGCGAACTTGTAGTCCTCGACCTTGATCAGGGCGCTCGTCGCGTCGACCACCCGGAAGTAGACCACCGCGTCCACCCGGACGGTGACGTTGTCGCGTGTGATGCCCTCCTGGGCCGGGATCGGCAGGGTCACGATCTGCATGTTGACCTTCTGCAGCCGGTCCACGAAGGGGATGATCAGGGTCAGGCCCGGCGGCCGTACGTCCCCCGCCACCCGGCCGAGCCGGAACAGCACACCGCGCTCGTACTGCTTGACCACCCGCGCCGCGGTCGCCAGGTACACCACACCGGCGGAGCCCACCGCCGCCAGGGTCACCAGAAGGTCCTCGACCATGGTGACCTCCTCATCCAGAGGCCGGTTTGTCTGCTGTTGCCACGATAGGCCCGTGGGGCCGGGATGCCGAGTGGCCCCGGCTCCCCGGCCCCACGGGCGGGCCGTCAGGCGGCCGTGAGCAGCTGCACCGGCTCCGTGCCCGCCGCGCTGTGCCGCGCGGCCCAGTTCTCCAGGGCCGTACGGCAGGCGTGGTCCAGGTGGTGCAGCCCGGACAGGTCGAGCCGGACCGGGCGGTCCTGGGGGAGCGACTCCAGGCTGTCGAGGATCTTCGGCAGCCGCAGGAAGGTCGCGTTCCCGGACAGGTGCGCCTCGACCGGTCCCGCGCCCTTGTCCACGATCTCCAGCCTGACGTGCGAGGCCTCCCAGGCGGTCTTCACCACCGCCAGCGCCAGGCCGATGAGCACGCCCTCGAACATGCTGACCGCCACGATGGAGACGGCCGTGACGGCGAGGACCAGCGCCTCCCCGCGGTGCTCGCGCCACAGCACGGTCAGGGACCGCAGCGGGACCAGCTTGGCGCCCGCGTGGATCAGGATGCCCGCGAGGGCCGGGACCGGGATGTACGCCAGCACGCCGGGCAGCAGCGCCGCGAACAGCAGCAGCCAGACGCCGTGCATGACCCGGGAGGCCTTCGTGCGGGCACCGGCCTGCACGTTGGCCGCGCTGCGCACGATCACCGCGGTCATCGGCAGCGCGCCGAGCACCCCGCACACCATGTTGCCCGCGCCCTGGGCGACGAGCTCCTTGTTGTACTGGGTGCGCGGACCGGAGTGCAGCCGGTCCACGGCCGCCGCGCTGAACAGCGACTCGGCGGAGGCGATCAGGGTGAAGGCGACGACCGTGCCCAGCAGCCCGACGCCGGCCAGCTCGCCGAAGGCGCTCAGCGGCGGGGGCTGGACCGAGCCGAGCAGTCCCCGCACCTCCACGGTGGCCACCGGCAGGTCCAGCGCGAACGCGGCCAGTGTGGCGAGCCCGACCGCGGCGAGCGGGCCGGGCACCGCCCGCACCCTGGCCGGGGTGTGCTTCCACAGCAGCAGCACCGCGATCGTGCCCGCGGCCACCGCGAGAGAGGCCAGGGCGCCGGTGTCGCCGAGGGCGTCCAGGAACGCGCCGGGCACCCCGGCGATCTTGCCCAGGCCGGAGTCGGGGGCCTTCGCCGCCAGCGCCGGGTACAGCTGCCCGGCGATGATCACCAGGCCGATTCCGGCCAGCATCCCCTCGACGACGGAGACGGAGATGGCGCGGAAGTAGCGGCCCAGCCGCAGCAGGCCCATGGCCACCTGGAGGGCGCCGGCCACGAGCACGATCACGCCGAGCACCGGCAGCCCGAACTCCTTGACCGCCTCGAAGACGAGCACGGTCATGCCGGCCGCCGGTCCCGACACCTGGAGGCTGCTGCCGCGCATCAGCCCGGTGAGGATGCCGCCCACGATGCCGGTGACCAGGCCGAGTTCGGCCGGCACCCCGGAGGCGACGGCCACGCCCACGCACAGCGGCAGCGCGACCAGGAAGACCACCAGCGAGGCGGCGAAGTCCTGCCTGAGGTGGGGGAAGCGGGATATGAGGGTGCGGTTGTCGGTCATCGGCGCGCTCACAGGGCCTCGAAGGTGTCGGTCTGCGGGCGGTGCGTCCGTACGGCGCCGGTGTGCACCTCGTAGTACCAGGCGTGCAGGGCCAGCTGACCCTCCTTCAGCCTGCGCTCGACGCAGGGGTACGAGCGCAGTCGCAGGAGCTGCGTCAGGACGTGGCTCTGCACGCCCTCGGCGACCTCCGGGTCCTCGGCCGCGCCGGCCGGGCGCGGGGTGGCGGAGGCCAGCCAGTCGCGCACGGCCGGTACGGCGGTCAGGTCGTCACCGCGCACCAGCGCGCCGACGGCGCCGCAGTGCGAGTGGCCGCAGACCACGATGTCGCGGACGCCGAGCACCTCCACGGCGTACTCGATGGTGGCCGCCTCGCTGGTGGGGTGCTCGGAGGCGTGGGGCGGGACGATGTTGCCCGCGGTGCGCAGCTCGAACAGCTCGCCGGGGCGGGCGCCCGTGATCAGGGCCGGGACGACCCGGGAGTCGGAGCAGGTGATGAACAGCACCTGCGGGGACTGGCCTTCGGCGAGTTTGGCGAACTCCTCAGGGCGCTGTCCGAAGGTGCGGGCGTTGTCGATGAGGGGCTGCATGTGTGTGGGTTCCTCCTGGCGCGCCTGCCCGGCGCGTCGGATGTGCACGACGGTTGTGGGGGGGAGAGAGCTGCCCGTCCGTCAGCAGCGGAAGACCTGGAGCGCCGCCGGGGTGTGGGCTCTGGAGGCTCTCGGGGTGGGGTGGTGCGGTCCGCCGGAGGACTCCGACGGGCCCGTTTCGGCCAGTCGGCCGGATATGAGGGCGCGCTCCTGCGCGCAGCCGGAGGCCGGGCCGCGCTGCCGGTCGCGGACATGCGGGATGCCCACGGGGTCACCTGGGCAGCCGGGGGCGCGGACCTTGTCCGTGGCCCCTTCGCGCGCCGGCAGTGCGGAGGGGGTGGTTCCGGTCTCGGCCTTGGCCAGCGCCTGACCGAATGTGTGCGCGGGTGCGAAGGATCCCGCGGGAGTGAAGAGCTGGAAGGCGAGGAGCGTCACGCCGAGGAGGGTGAGCAGCGTCCGGACGGTCGTACCTCGGAACATGAGCCCCCCTCCGCCGCGTTCGCGTTTCGTGTCCAGACCAAGGGTTGGTCAATGGATGGTCAAGAAACACGGTAGCCCTGCGAAGTCCTTTGCAGGGTTAACTACGCGTTAAGCGCGCAAGAGAGCGTGAAAAGTGCGGGTCGGGTGGCGTGAACCCGCCCTTGACCCGCAGAGCTTGATCGACTATTGGACGACCGGAGCGGCCCTAGGCGCCGACCAGGCCCTTCGCGTCCCGTGCCAGCGCGGTGAGCCGGGATATCGCGCGGAAGTACTTCTTGCGGTAGCCGCCGTTCAGCATCTCCTCGCTGAACAGCCGGTCGAACGGCAGCCCCGAGGCCAGCACCGGGACCTCGCGGTCGTAGAGCCGGTCCGCGAGCACCACCAGGCGCAGCGCCGTCGACTGGTCCGGCACCGGCTTCACACCGGTCAGGCACACCGCCCGGAGCCCGTCGGTCAGGGCGCCGTACCGGCTCGGGTGCACCTTCGCCAGGTGCTCCAGCAGATGCCCGAAGTCGTCCAGGGAGGCACCCTCGGTGGCGAACGCCGTCTTCATGACCTCCTCGTCCGAGAAGGGAGCCGGGGCCTCGGGCAGGCCGCGGTGCCGGTAGTCCTCGCCGTCGATGCGCAGGGTACGGAAGTGTGCCGACAGGCCCTGGATCTCCCGCAGGAAGTCGGCGGCGGCGAACCGGCCCTCGCCCAGCTTGCCGGGCAGCGTGTTGGAGGTGGCGGCGAGCGCCACACCCGCCTCGACCAGCTTGCCGAGCAGCGTCGAGACCAGGACCGTGTCGCCGGGGTCGTCCAGCTCGAACTCGTCGATGCACAGCAGCCGGTGCTCGGAGAGCGTCCGCACCGTCTGCTGGAAGCCGAGCGCGCCGACCAGGTTGGTCAGCTCCACGAAGGTGCCGAACGCCTTGCGGGACGGCTCGGCCGGGGTGGCGTGCCACAGGGAGGCGAGCAGGTGGGTCTTGCCGACGCCGTATCCGCCGTCCAGGTACACCCCGCGCGGGCCGGCCGGGGCCTTGGGCGCCTTGGCCCGGCCGAAGCCGAAGAGGCCGCGCCGGCCGGCGCCGGAGGCGTGCGCCCCGCCGAGTCCGGCCGCGAAGTCCTCCAGGACCCGGACGGCCTCGCTCTGGCTGGGCTGGTTCGGGTCCGGGATGTACGTGGCGAAGCGGACCGAGTCGAAGCGCGGCGGCGGCACCATCTCGGCGACCAGCCGCTCCGCGGGCACGTGCGGCTCGCGGGCGCACAGGGACAGGGGGCCGGCTTCCGGCAGCGGGCTGGAACCGGGGGCGGCGGTGGAGGACGACACAGTTGTCCATGCTAAGCGCCGTGTCACACTGCACGGCATGCGACGCCTGTTCCCTGTGACCGAAGAAACAGCAGCCCAGGCCCCCGCAGGGGGTGCCCGCACCTCCGGGCGCGGTCCGGAGGGGGAGGTGAGCCCGGCGGGCCGGGACGGTTCGGCCGTGGACCGGGAGTGGAGCCTCGCCGAGCTGGCCGCCGCGTACGCCTACCCGGAGCCCTCGCCGGGTGCCCCGCGGCCGTGGCTGCGGGCCAACATGGTCTCCTCGCTCGACGGCGCCGCCCAGCACGAGGGCCGCTCGCAGCCCATCTCCAGCGCCACCGACATGCGGATCTTCGGCACGCTGCGGGCGCTCGCGGACGTCGTCGTGGTCGGTGCGGAGACGGTGCGGCAGGAGGGGTACCGGCCCACCCGTGTCCGGGACGAGTTCGCCGCGGCCCGCGCGGCCGCCGGGCAGACCCCGGTCCCGGCGATCGCGATCGTCACCGCGAGCGTGGAGCTGGACTTCACGCTGCCGCTGTTCACCTCGCCCCTGGTGCCCACGCTGGTCCTCACCGGCGCCGCGGCCGCCCCCGACCGGATCGCCGCCGCCGAGCGGGCCGGCGCCCAGGTGGTGATCGCCGGCGAGGGCATGGGGGTGGAGCCCGCCCGCGCGGTCCAGGTCCTGGCCGGCCTCGGCCACACCCGGCTGCTCACCGAGGGCGGACCCCGGCTGCTCGGCCAGCTGATCGCCGCGGACGTACTGGACGAGCTGTGCCTGACCGTCTCGCCGACGCTCACCGCGGGGAACGCGCAGCGGATCGCCGGGGGACCGTCGGTGGCCGTACCGCACCGGTTCGAACTCGCGTCCCTGCTGGAGCAGGACGGATTTCTGTTCGGTCGTTACTGTCGGACCTGACGTCACCGTTGGTGCTGACGTCACTGTCGGTCCCGATGCCGGCGGAATCGGCCGTCACGGTCCGCTTCCGGCGAGCAGCCTGGTCCGGCAGTACCCGTGCGATCACGGGGAAGGATGGTTTCCGCACGGGCCCTGCCGGGCCCTCCGAGGAGAGAGGCGCCTGGTGTTCACAAGCGTTCTGATGATCGAGAAGGCCCTGACGGCCGCCGACGTGGAGTTCGTCACCACCCTGCACGGGGACGAGCCCGTCTCGTTCCACGTGCTGCTCCAGCCGCGCGGTGAGCAGGCGGACCGGCTGCTGCGGGCCATCGACGACATCGCGCTCGGCGAACTCGACGAGGCGGTGCGGGAAGGCGAGACCCCGGAGGGGCAGGAGGCCCGGAGCGTGGGGCAGCAGGCCCTCGGCGTGTCGCTCCAGGCGCTGCGCGCCGCGGGGAGCCGGGCGGAGGGGCGGCTGGTCGAGGAGCACCCGTTGGACGCGCTGAAGTCGCTGGTCGCCGAGGTCGGCGCCGACGAGGTGATCGTGCTGACGGACCCGCACTACGTGGAGGAGTTCTTCCACCGGGACTGGGCCTCCCGGGCCCGGCACAAGGTGGGGGTGCCGGTGCTGAAGCTGTTCTCGCACAGCAAGGCCTAGGGTCTTGCGTTCGGATCAGCCCGGCAGGATCCGAACAAAAGACCTTGGGTGTGCCGTCCCCGGTCGCCGTCCGGGCCGCGGCGCGGCGGCGGGGCGGGTGCGTGCGAGGCGCCCGGTGCCCGAGCGCATAGGCTAGGCCCGCTCCAGCTCGTACCGTCTCAGGGGAGAAACGCATGGCACCCGGCCTTCCTGACGCCATGGACCGACCGCACTTCATCGGCATCGGCGGCGCCGGGATGTCGGGGATCGCCAAGATCCTCGCCCAGCGCGGGGCCGAGGTCGCCGGCAGCGACGCCAAGGAGTCGGCGACCGCCGAGGCGCTGCGGGCGCTGGGCGCGACCGTGCACATCGGGCACGCCGCCGAGCACCTGGCCGACGACGCCAGCTGCGTCGTCGTGTCGTCGGCGATCCGGCAGGACAACCCCGAGCTGGCCCGCGCCGCCGAGCTGGGCATTCCGGTGGTGCACCGCTCCGACGCGCTGGCCGCCCTGATGGAGGGGCTGCGGCCGATCGCCGTGGCCGGTACCCACGGCAAGACCACCACCACCTCCATGCTCGCGGTCTCGCTCACCGAGCTGGGCCTGGAGCCGTCGTACGCCATCGGCGGCGACCTGGACGCGCCGGGCTCCAACGCGCTGCACGGCGACGGCGACATCTTCGTCGCCGAGGCCGACGAGTCGGACCGCAGCTTCCACAAGTACGCGCCCGAGGTCGCCATCGTCCTCAACGTCGAGCTGGACCACCACGCCAACTACGCCTCGATCGACGAGATCCACGAGTCCTTCGAGGCGTTCGTGGACCGGATCACCGCGGGCGGCACCCTGGTCGTCTCCGCCGACCACGACGGCGCCCGCGAGCTGACCCGGCGCGTGCGGGACCGTGACGTGCGGATCGTGACCTACGGCGAGGCCGCCGACGCGGACGTACGCGTGCTGTCGATCGTCCCGCAGGGGCTGAAGAGCCAGGTCACCGTGGTGCTGGACGGGCAGGAGCTGACCTTCGGCGTGTCCGTGCCGGGCCGGCACTACGCCCTGAACGCGGTCGCCGCGCTCGCCGCCGGCGCCGCCCTCGGCATCCCGGCCGCCCGGCTCGCGCCCGCGCTCGCCGCCTACACCGGCGTCAAGCGGCGCCTCCAGCTCAAGGGCGAGGCGGCCGGCGTCCAGGTGATCGACTCCTACGCCCACCACCCGACCGAGATGACCGCCGACCTGGAGGCCATGCGCGCCGCCGCCGGTGACGCCCGCATCCTCGTCGTCTTCCAGCCGCACCTCTTCTCCCGCACCCAGGAGCTGGGCAAGGAGATGGGGCAGGCGCTGGCCCTCGCCGACGCCTCGCTGGTCCTCGACATCTACCCGGCCCGCGAGGACCCGATCCCCGGCGTCACCAGCGAGCTGATCATCGAGGCCGCCCGCGCGGCCGGCGCCGACGTCACCGCCGTGTCCGGCAAGGCGGAGATCCCCGAGGTGGTCGCGGGAATGGCGAAGCCCGGTGATCTCGTTCTCACCATGGGCGCGGGAGACGTGACAGACCTGGGCCCGCTGATCCTGGACCGCCTGTCGCAGTAAAGGGGCTGAGAACTGATGTCGTACGACGTCGAGAAGCCGGACGAGCAGTGGCGCGCGGAGCTGACTCCCGCCGAATACGCCGTACTGCGCCAGGCCGCCACCGAGCCGGCCTTCACCGGTGAGTACACGGACACCAAGACCAAGGGCGTCTACTCCTGTCGGGCCTGTGGCGCCGAGCTGTTCACCTCCGGCACCAAGTTCGAGTCGCACTGCGGCTGGCCGTCCTTCTACGACCCGAAGGACACCGACGCCGTGGAGCTGATCGAGGACCGCTCGCACGGCATGGTCCGCACCGAGGTGCGGTGTGCCCGCTGCGGCTCCCACCTCGGACACGTCTTCGAGGGCGAGGGGTACCCGACCCCCACCGACCAGCGGTACTGCATCAACTCCATCTCGCTGCGGCTGGAGCCCCAGGAGGGCTGAGGCCCCCGAGCGGGACCGCCGGGGCCGGCGCCCCGGCCGCCCCGGCGCGGTATCCCGTGCGGGTGCCGGGCGCGGCGCGGTGGATCCGTTCGCGATCCGTTCGCGTCACCGGGGCCACCGTCCCCGGTGGCCCCTGTGAACGCTCTCCCGCCAAAGTTCCGAAACACCGGCGGTCTAGACTCTCCCCGCATCAGCCCAGGACCGGTCGCCCGAAGGGTACGCGGCGTTTTGATACGGATAGATTCAGTCACGAAGCGGTATCCCGACGGCACGGTCGCAGTCGACCGGTTGTCGCTGGACATACCGGACCGCGCCATCACCGTCCTCGTCGGGCCCTCCGGCTGCGGCAAGACGACGACCCTGCGCATGATCAACCGGATGGTGGAGCCCAGCGAGGGCAGCATCCTCCTCGATGGCCGGGACATCCGGCAGCAGCCGGTCAACACCCTGCGCCGGTCGATGGGTTACGTCATCCAGAACGCCGGGCTCTTCCAGCACCGCACCATCCTCGACAACATCGCCACCGTGCCCCGGCTGCTCGGCTGGACCAAGCAGCGGGCCCGGGCCCGGGCCGCCGAGCTGATGGAGCGGGTGGGGCTCGACTCCGCGCTGGCCAAGCGGTACCCGTACCAGCTCTCCGGCGGCCAGCAGCAGCGCGTCGGCGTGGCCCGCGCCCTCGCCGCCGACCCGCCGGTGCTGCTGATGGACGAGCCGTTCTCCGCCGTCGACCCCGTCGTGCGCAAGGGGCTCCAGGACGAACTCCTGCGCATCCAGGACGAGCTGGGCAAGACCATCGTCTTCGTCACGCACGACATCGACGAGGCGATCAAACTGGGCACGAAGGTCGCCGTGCTGCGCACCGGTGGCCGGCTCGCCCAGTTCGCCCCGCCCGCCGAACTGCTCAGCGCGCCCGCCGACCCCTTCGTGGAGGACTTCCTCGGCGCCGACCGCGGCATCCGCCGGCTCTCCTTCTTCCCCTCCACCGGGCTGGAGTTGCAGACCGCGCCCGTCGTCCCCATCGACGCCGACGCCGGCAAGCTCGCCGCCCGGGCGGCCACGGCACCGTACCTCCTCGTCACCGACCTCGACGGCAGGCCGCTCGGCTGGAGCGAACCGGACCGGCTCACCGCCGGCGCCATCGACCGGGAGCGACTCCTCGACCACGGGCGGCCGTTCGTGCCCGGCACCGACTCGCTGCGCACCGCGCTCGACGGGGCCGTGCTCTCGCCGACCGGCTGGGCCGTCGCGGTGGACGGCGAGGGACGCGCGGTCGGTGTCGTCTCCCAGCAGGTCATCGGCGAGGCGATCCGCGCCGCCCACAGCCGGGTCGCGGAGCACGCCGACGCGAAGGCCGGGCGATGAGCGGCTTCTTCGACCTCCCGAGCGACCTCCAGCACAGCTACCTCGGCCTCATCGGGCTGCATCTGCGCGAGGCCCTCCTGCCGGTGCTCGCCGGACTGCTCGTCTCGCTGCCGATCGCCCAGCTGTGCGTGCGGTTCCGCTGGATCTACCCGCCCGTCCTCGGCATCACCACCGTCCTGTACGCCATCCCCTCGCTCGCCTTCTTCGTCGTCCTCATCGACTACTTCGGGCAGAGCGAGACGACGGTGATGATCCCGCTCGCGCTCTACAGCCTGGTGGTGCTCGTCCCGGCGATCGTGGACGGCGTCCGCTCGGTGCCGCCGGAGACACTGGCCGCCGCCCAGGCCATGGGCCTCGGCCCCGTACGCCGGTACTTCCAGGTCCAGTTGCCCATCGCCGTACCCGCGATCATCGCCGGGCTGCGGGTGGCCACCGTCTCCAGCATCTCCCTGGTCAGCGTCGGCATGCTCATCGGCAACCAGGGCGCCCTCGGCAACATGCTCTACGACGCCCAGACCTACCACCGGCCCGCACTGGCCGTGAACTCCGTCCTGACCATCGCGGTGCTGGGCATCCTCGCCGACGCCGTCCTGGTCCTCGTCCGCCTCCTGCTCACCCCCTGGATGCCGCGGAAGGGTGCCACCCGGTGAACATCCTGAACTTCGCGCACGCCTTCTTCGGCGACAGCGCCCACTGGCACGGCTACGACGGCATCCCCACCCGGTTCGCCGAGCACATCAAGTACTCCCTGGAAGCCCTGCTGATCGCCACCGCGATCGGGCTGCCCGTCGGCCTGCTCACCGGCCACACCGGGCGCGGCGGCAACGCCCTCGCGCTGATCGCCACCGCCGGCCGCGCGCTGCCCAGCTTCGGCCTGCTGGTGCTGATGTTCATCTGGATCGGCTTCGGGCTGCTGCCGGTGATGATCCCGCTGGTCGTGCTCGCCGTACCGCCCATCCTGGTGACCACCTACGAGGCGGTCCGCTCCGTCGACCCCTCCCCGGTGGACGCGGCCCGGGGCATGGGCATGCCCGAGGCCCGCGTGCTGTTCCAGGTGGAGGTGCCGGTCGCGCTGCCGCTGATCCTCAGCGGCCTGCGCACGGCGGCCATCCAGATCGTCTCCACCGCCACCATCGCCGCCTACGTCAGCCTCGGCGGCCTCGGCCGCTACATCATCGACGGCCTCTACCAGAAGAACTACGAGAAGGTCGTCGGCGGTGCCACGCTCGTCGCCGGCCTCGCCCTCGCGACCCTCGCCGTGTTCTGGGCGGCGTCCCGGCTCACGGTGTCGCCGGGGGTACGCCGCGGCGTCTGACGGTCACCGCTCGGTGCGGGCCAGCGCGAGTTCGAGTACGACGAGCAGCGCGTCCCGCACCGAGCCCCGCTCTCGGGCGTCGAACACCACGACCGGCACGCCCTGGGAGACGTCCAGCGCCCAGCGGACGTCCTCCAGCGCGTGCTCCACCCGGCCGTCGAAGGCGTTCACCGCGACGGCGAACGGGATGCCCTTGTGCTCGAAGTAGTCCACCGCCGCGTAGCAGTCGTCCAGCCGGCGGGTGTCGACGATGACGAGCCCGCCGACCGCGCCCTCCACGATGTCGTCCCACATGAACCCGAACCGCTCCTGCCCGGGCGTGCCGAACAGGTACAGCTTCAGCGTCGGGTCGATGGTGATGCAGCCGAAGTCCATCGCGACGGTCGTCGTGGTCTTGCGCGGGGTGTGCGTCAGGTCGTCCACGCCGGCCGCGACCTCGGTGATCGACGCCTCCGTGGTCAGCGGCTCGATCTCCGAGATCGCGCCGACGGCCGTGGTCTTGCCCACGCCGAAACCGCCCGCGATCACCATCTTCACCGGCAGCGGCGGCCGTACCGCGGCAGGCGCGGCCGGGCCCCGGGCCAGGAGCGGTTCAGTCGGTGTCACTCGGTACCCCTCGGGAGTCGGGGATGGCCCGCAGGCCATCGATAACCCTGCGCAGGACGGACGCGTCGTGGGTGGCCTCGGCGTCCGGCACGTACACCGCCAACTGGCCCGCCTCGCGCAGGTCCTCGGCCAGGACGCGCACCACGTTGAGGTGCAGCCGCAGCCGGGCCGCGAGTTCCGCGAGGGACTGCGGCAGCCGGCAGGCGGCGACGATGTCGTGCTGCTCGAAGGAGAGCCGGCCGAGCGCGTCGAGACCGTCGGCGGTGGACACCACCTGGGTCTCCACGGGCAGCGCCCGGCCGGAGGCGGCGTCCGCGACCCGGCCGGCGGTGACCAGGTACGGCCGTACGGCGGGGACGGGGCCGACCGGGTCCGGGCCCGGGGGCGCCATGCCGTCCGCCATGCCGTCCGCCATGGAAACCTTCTCCTCCTCAGCGGGCCGCCGCCGCGCCCACGCTGTTCTTCAGCTCCAGCACGAGCTGCGGACTCAGCGCGGCACCGGCGCGGTTGGCGAACAGCGTCATCTCGTAGGCGATGTTGCCGAGTTTCGCCTCCTTGTCGGTGACGACGCCGAGCACGGCGCCGCTGCCGATCGCGGAGACGATGACGTGACCGCCCTCCAGATCGATGATGACCTTGTTCAGACCGCCGAGGCCGTAGTTGCCGGAGGCGCCCGCGGCCAGGCTGGTGATGCCGGACACGATCGCCGCGAGCCGCTCGGAGTCGGCGTGCTCACGCAGCTGTGACACCGCGATCAGCAGGCCGTCGGAGGACACGGCGATGGCGTCCACGACGCCGGCGGTCTCGGTCGCGAAGCGGCTCAGCAGCCAGGTGAAGTCGGCCGCGGCTGCCTGCAGGTCGGTCGGCGTGGTGCCGCCCGTCGGGCTGTCACCTGTCGACGTGCTCACTGCTCGGCTCCTTCCGGAAGGTGGTTCGGGTCGTGCGGCGGGGTGGTCGGTGGTGTGGGGGCGGGATGCGGTGGGGGGTCGGTGGCGAGGGTGCCGTCCGGGCGCGGGGCCTGTGCGGCGGCCGGGGTGGCGTCCGGGTGGGACGGGGGTGTGGCTTCGGCGGCGCCGTCCGGGCGGGGCCGGCGCGGTGCCGTCGTCGCGCCGTCCTGGTGCGTCGCCGGGGCCCTGGCGCTGGTCACCGGGCGGGCGGGGCCGACCGTGTCGCTGTCCCGTCGGGCGCGTTCCACGGCGTCCTCGAACTCCTCCAGCGCGTCGCGTACGGCCTCGGCGTCCAGCGGTCGTACGGTCTCCGGCACGGTCGGCGCGGTGCCGGCGGTGGTGTGCAGCGTGGCTCCGCGCACCCGGCGGCGCAGCGGGCGCGCGCCGTGTCCGGCCGTGCCGGGCCCTTCCTGCTCCGAAGGGGCCGGCGCGTCGGTGCCGCGCGGTGCCTGGCGGGGGATCCGGCGGGGGAGCGGGCCGCCGTGTTCGGCGCGGGCGGGCTCGTCCGGGGCGGTGCCGGCGGCCGGTGCCTTCTCGTGGGCGGTGTCCGGCGGCAGCGTGCCCCGCGCGGGTACCGGGCCGGACACCGCGGCCACCGGTGCGGGCGCCGCGGCCGCAACGGCCTGCGCCCCCGCGCCCGGGGCGAGCAGCAGCGAGGCCGGCAGCGTCACCTCGGCCGTCACACCGCCGCCCGGCGTGCGGGTCAGTTCGACCGCGATCTCCCAGCGGCGGGCCAGCGCGCCCACCACGAACAGGCCCAGCACCTTGGTCGGCACCAGGTCCAGCCGTTCGCGGCGGATCAGCCGGGCGTTCTCCTCGGCGAGCCGCTCGGCGCTCATGCCGAGGCCGTGGTCGGTGATCACGACGTGCGTGCCCTCGGCACCGGAGCGGACGGTGACCTCGACGGGGCTGCCCTCGGGCGAGAACGACACCGCGTTCTCCAGGAGTTCGGCCACCATCAGCGTGAGGTCACCGATGACGTCCGGCTCGACCAGGGCGTCCGACGCCGCGTACAGCCGTACCCGCTGGTAGCCCTCGATCTGCCCGAGCGCGGCCCGTACGACGGTGGACAGCGCGGTGGGACCCGCGTCCAGCACCGTCTCGCGGATGCCGGCCAGCAGCATCAGGCTGTCGGCGTTGCGGCGCAGCCGTACGGCGATGTGGTCGATCGAGTACAGCCGTTCCAGCAGCGCCGGGTCGGTCTCCCCCCGTTCCACGGCGTCGATCAGGGCCAGTTGCCGGGTGGTGAGGTTGCTGACCCGGCGGCCCACGTTGCCGAACATCTCCGCGGTGTTGCGCCGGCTGAGCACCTGGCGCTCCAGCAGCGCGGCGGCGGTGGTCTGCACGCGGTTGAACGCCTCCGCCAGGTCACCGATCTCGTCGCGGGCCGTGACCGGCATGCCCCGCAGCCGGGGCGGTCCGTCGTCCTCGGCGTCGTCGTCGGCCACCCGGGCCAGCTCCCGCCCGGCGACCTCGGCGACCTCCCGCGCGGCCCCGGTGAGGGCCTGCACGGGCCGGACCACCGAGCGGCGCACCAGGACCGCGAAGGCGATCCACAGCGCGAAGGCGATCAGCGCGCCGCTCAGCAGCAGGCCGGCCCGCCACCGGGCGCCGTCGGCGGCGCCGTCGGCCCGGTCGGCGATCTGCCCGATCAGCGCGGTGGTGATCTTCAGCCGGGCGGCGGCCTGTTCGGGGTAGGCGGGGTAGTCGGTCAGTGCGTCCCGCACCGCCCGCCGCAGCAGCACCTTGTCGTTCGTCTCCAGCCGGCCGACACCGACCTGGAGTTCGGCGTACGCCTCGGTGATCTCGCGTTCCGCCCGCGTGTGCTCGATGCCGGCGAACCGCTCGGCCTGCGCCTCGGTGGCGAACCGGGCGAAGCGCTCGGCCTGGTGGGTGTACAGCGCGTAGGCGCCGACCGCGCTGGTGAACTCGATCTGCGCGTTGGTGTCGCCCGTGGTGGCGGCGAACACGTTGGTCTCGAAGGCGCCGTGGGCGGCGTCCGCGCGCAGCAGGGAGTCCAGCAGGCTGCCGGTGAACGTATCGGCGAGGTCGGCGTCGCGGTCGAGGCCGAGGCCGTCGATCAGGCTCTGGGCGGCGCCCGCGTAGGCCGGGTCGATGTTGTCGGCGGGCAGGTACGACTGCTCCACCGAGGTGCGCAGGCTGGTGAGGCCCTCGACCCCGCGCAGTGCCTGCGCCTCGCCCTCCGGCAGCCGGTCCCCGAACGCCTCGCGTACCTTCGTCACCTGGGAGTCGACCGCGTGCTGCGCCGCACGGTAGGCGGACGTCGACGGTTTCGCGTCCCCGGACTCGTAGCGCGTGGAGAGCAGGATGGCCTGCTGGTGCTCGGCCTCGACCCGGTCCACCAGCCGCGCCAGCTGGGCGCTGTCGCGCACCAGCCGGGCCGCCGAGGCGGCGCTCGACGACTGCCGCACCAGATCGGTGAAGAGGTACGCGAGCAGGACCGCGATGACCGCGAGGGGTATGCCGACGAGCAGATTGAGTTTGCGCCGGAAGGGCCAGCGGTCGGCGAATCCCCGTACTCCGCCCCGCGTGGGGGCGTGCCGGGCGGGCGCGTCCACCTGGTTCGTGGACACCGGGCCTCCTTCATGGGTGTCTTGTCCGGGGGAGCCGTCACTCCCGGACCTGAGGGCTGTCGCCCCCGGAACGCCTGCGTCACGACACCGAAGCGGGCCCCGCGCACCGCTGTGGTCGATACCAACTCGGGTGAGACTACAGGCCTCTTGAGGTGTCGATCAGCTCACCTTTCATCAAGAATCCGTTACAAAGAGAATGCTCTGTGTGCACGAGTGACCGCAGATCGAGGCCAATCGGTGATCTGATGCCCTTGACTGACCGAGAACTGGCTGGATTGGATCAGTGGGTGACTTCCACGACCCACATCAGCAGGTCCATCCGGAGGAACCGAGGCGCGGCGGCGGTCGCCCTCACGGCGGCTACGGCTCTGCTGGCGGGCTGTTCCTCCGACGACGGCAAGTCCGACAACCCTCTGTCGGACAACAGCAAGGCCAGCGGCGACACCGTTGTCGTCGGATCCAACAACTTCCCCGAGAGCACCCTGCTCGCCGACATCTACGGCGAAGCACTCAAGGCCAAGGGGATCAAGGTCACGTACAAGCCGAACATCGGCAGCCGCGAGACGACCTACGGGCTGATCAAGAACGGCTCCATTTCCGTCCTGCCCGAGTACAACGGCGCCCTGCTGGCCTACCTCGACCCGAAGGCAGCCCCGAAGACCCTCGCCGAGACCACGCACGCCATCGAGGCCAAGCTGGACTCCAAGCTCACGCTGCTCGACCCGGCGCCGGCGCAGGACAAGGACTCGATCACGGTCAACGCGGCCACCGCGAAGAAGTACCAGCTCACCGAGAAGTCCTCCATCGCCGACCTGAAGGACGTCGCCAAGGACCTGGTCATCGGCGCCTCGCCGGAGTTCCAGACCCGGCAGCAGGGCCTGGTGGGCCTGAAGTCCGTCTACGGCCTGGAGTTCAAGTCCTTCAAGGCGCTGGACGCGGGCGGCCCCCTGACGCTGGCGGCGCTGAAGAAGGACGCCGTGCAGGCGGCGGACATCTTCACCACGGACCCGAACATCTCCAAGGAGAAGTTCGTCGTCCTCCAGGACCCGAAGAACCTGTTCGGCTTCGAGAACGTCCAGCCGCTCACCTACAAGGGCGCGCTGTCCAAGGAGGGCGTCGCCGCGCTCAACGCCGTCTCCGCCAAGCTCGACACCGCGACCCTGCTGGACCTGGACACCCAGGTGCAGGCCCAGAACAAGGACCCGCTGGACGTGGCCGAGGCGTGGCTGAAGTCGGCGGGGCTGGGCTGAGCCCGGCGGGCTCGGCCGACCGGAACGACCAGAAGAAGTAGAACAACCAGAACAACCAGAACAACCAGAACAACTAGAACGACCAGAAGAACCAGAACGACCAGGAACTGTCAGGAACCACCGTGGACGTGCCCACGCGGGTGCCCCCGCAGCCAGGGGACACCCGCGTCCCGCTCGACGGCGGCGGCCTCACCCTCCCCGCCCTGATCCGGCTCGCGGACGGCACGGCCGTACCCGCCGTCGACCCCGGTGCCCTGGAGCGGGTCGGCTGTGCCCACGAGACGGCCGACCGGCTCGCCGCCACGGGCCGCTGGTACGGCCGTGGCACCGGTGTCGGCGCGCACCGCTCGGTCGCCGTCGACCCGGCCGAGGAGACCGCGCACGGCCTGCGCCTGCTGCGCAGCCACGCGGGCGGGGCCGGTCCGCTGCTGCCGGCCCGCACGGTTCGGGCGATGCTGGCGATCCGCGCCAACCAGCTCCTGGCCGGCGGCTCCGGCATCCACCCGTCCTTCGTCACCGCCCTCGCCGACGCCCTGCGCCTCGGCGTGCACCCGGCGGTCAACGAGTACGGCGGCGTGGGCACCGGCGACCTGACGGCCCTGGCCCAGACGGGCCTGACCCTCCTCGGCGAACGCCCGTGGCTGACACCCGAGGACGCGCCGAGCTCACCGGCCGAGCTGCCGGCCGGGGGTGCGCTCGGTGAGGAACGGCCGCCCGCCGGTGCCGGGGCCCTCGGCGCCGTCGGTGTGGGTGCCGTCGGCGCCGGTGCGGAGCAAGTGACCCTGGCGGCGGACCTGACCGGGACGGTCGACGGTGTGCACGTCGGCGAGGCGCGCCCCCTTGGCGTTAGAGCGGGCGCCGGCGACGGGGACCGGACTGCCGGGGGACTGCCCGCTCCGGTCACGCTGCGGGCCGGGGACGCCCTGGCGCTGCTCAGCAGCAACGCGCTCGCCCTCGCGCAGGCCGCCCTGGCCGGGCACGGCACCGAGCTGCTGCTGCGGGCCACGCACGTGGTCGCGGCGCTGTCCCTCGCCGCCGTGTCGGGCTCGCCGGAGGCGTACGCGGCGCCGGTGCACGCCCTGCGGCCCTACCCCGGCCCGGCCCGTGCCGCCGCCGAGGTACGGCGTCTGCTCGGCCTGCCCGACGACCCGGCGACGGATGCGGCGAACGGGCCTCGCGCGACGGACCGGCGGATCCAGGACCCGTACGGATTCCGTGCGTTCCCGCAGGTGCACGGGGCCGCACTCGACGCCTCGGCCGCGCTGCGCCGGATCGTCGAGACCGAGATCAACTGTCCCTCGGAGAACCCCGTCCTCAGCCCCGAGGGCCACCTCTACCACCACGGCGGCTTCTTCGCCGCTCCCCTCGCGCTGGCGCTGGACGGCCTGAACCTCGCGCTGTTGAAGACCGCGCAGCTCTCCGCCGCCCGGCTCTCCGCGCTGAGCCGCCCCGACCTCACCGGCCTGCCCGCCTTCCTCGCCACAGGCCCGGCCGGCAGCTCCGGCACGATGATCCTGGAGTACACCGCCAACTCGGCGCTCGCCGAGCTGCGTGCCGGCGCCGCCGCGCCCGCCTCGGCCGGGCACGCCGTCCTCTCCCACGGCCTGGAGGAGGCCGCCGGCTTCGCCGGGCAGGCGGCCCGCCAGACGGAACGGGCCCGCGCCGCCTACGCCACCGTCCTCGCCTGCGAACTGGTGTCCGCCGTCAGGGCCCTGCGTCTCCACCCGGAACCGCCGGCCCTTTCCGCCCTCACGCTCGCCGCCGCGGTGCTCCCCACCGGCCTGGAGGACCGCCCGCTGACCGGGGACATCGAGACGGCCACCGAACTGCTGCCCCGCCTCGCGGAGTTGTGAGCGCCGGCCCGGTGCGGGAGCGGCGGGCGCCGCGGTTGCCGTTACCGCGGTCGCCGTCACCGCAGTGCCCGGGTGCGGGAGCGGTGGGCTGCGTTCGGCACGGGCGTGGACGAGGGCACGGCACGTCCGAGGTCGTCGCACGTGCCCCCGTCCACGCGCCCTGCCCAGGGCTCAGAGGTCGAACTCGTGCGGCGGCAGGTCCAGCGCGTAGCACGCCTCACGCACCACGGCCTGCTCGTCCTTGTCGAAGTCGCCGTCCGCGCCACCGATGACGATGCCGATCTGGATGACGGCCCGCGCCTCGGCGGGCTTCTTCTTCGCCTTGGCGATCTCCTGCAGCACGCTCACCTTGCCGAAGGCGAAGTCCGCCGTCAGCTTGTTCAGGTTCTCCTCGAAGCGCCGGCGCAGGTCGTCCGCCGGGAAGTTCTGCAACACCTCGTTGGTGGCGATGAGCTGAGCGACCCGCTGCCGCTCCGACGGGTCCACGGTGCCGTCGGCGGCGGCCACCAACGCGCACATCGCCATGCTCGCATCGCGGAACGCGCCGCTCTTCAGGTCGTTCTTCTTCGCCACCAACTGCGTCTGCATCTGCGACGCCGACTCCTTGATGCGGTCCCACAGGGCCATGCGTACTCCTCGTATCGTCCGCCGGGTGCTTCCGGCATCCCGACGGTCTCTTCTACAGCAACGTAGAAACTAATGGCGCGGCCGGGAAGTTCCGCAGATCTACACTGTGTCCCCGAACACGGCCGACACAGCCGGACCACAGCGACGCACCGACGACGAGCCCGTGACGAACCGATGACGATCCCAGCGGAGGAAGGCGACAGTGGCGACAGCGCGCGGCACCGGCCACCAGGACCCCTCCGCCGAGGTGCTCGCGGAGGCGGCCGCCGCCTTCGGACTGCTCGCCTCGCCCGCCCGGCTGCACATCGTGTGGGCGTTGACCCAGGGCGAGAGTGACGTGACCGGCCTCGCCGAGCGGGTCGGCGGTGCCCTGCCCGCCGTCAGCCAGCATCTGACCAAGCTCAAACTCGCCGGCCTCGTCCGCTCCCGCCGAGAGGGCCGCCGCCAGGTGTACTTCGTCGACACCGCCGGACAGGCCGCCGTGGTCGACGTCGTCCACCGTGTCGTCGGCCGGCTCGCCGAGCGGCAGGCGCCTGCCGCCGTCCCGGCCCGCCGGCTCTGACCCAGGGACGGCGCCGTCCTCCCGCCGTAGCCGCGACGCCCGGGCACCGGCCCACGCGGGCCCGCCGCCGAGCCCGCCGCCCTTGCCCTCGCCCGGCGGCCGGTCCGCCGAGCGGCACGGCCCGGCCCCTCCCACCGCCCAGCACCGTCCCCGCTCCTCCCCCTCCTCCTGCCCCTGGGGCCTCTCGCTTGGATCACGCCGGGCTCGCGGGCCCTGATCCGGCCCGGTCCCGACGAAAGACCGGCCTAGCCTTCGTCGCCTTCTTCCTCTTCTCCCTCGAAGAAGTCCCCGATCTCGTCCACGGCCTCCGCTGCCACCATGCCGCCCACGACACCCACGGCGAGGCCCGCCGCGCCTGCGGCCACGGCCGTGCCCAGGCCCGGGCCGGAGTGGTGGGCGTCGGGGGAGTGGTGACCGGGCAGGTGCGCGACGCCGTGTCCGTACGACGCGTGGCTGTCGTAGGCGTCACGGTGCTCGGTCACCTGGCGGATCCACCCGTCCACCTCTCTGTGCCAGTCGAGGGTCGCCGCGTCCTCGTGGCGCACGGTGAAACGGGTCAGGGCGTCGTGCCCCGACGACCACAGTCCGCCGCGCTTGTCCGCCTCCAGGACCACCTCCACGCCGAGGGGGGAGGCGAGGAAGGTCAGCTCGACCTCGTTCACCGCGTGCGCGTACTGCGGGGCAGGCGTCAGCTCGATCTCCTGGTAGAACGGCAACTGCTGCCCCGTACCACCGATGCGGCCGTACTCCAGGTCGGCCGAGCGGAAGCCGAAGCCCAGTGCGCCGAGGGCCTCCAGGACGGCTTCCTGCACGGGCAGGGGACGGACGGCGAGCGGATCCAGGTCGCCCTTGTCCCGGGCGCCGGCCACCGCGACCTCGGTGCGCACGCCCAGCACGATGCCGAGCGGCTGCCCGTGCAGTTCGGTCACCGGGGTCTCCCAGGGGAGCGGGACACTGAACGGCAGCTCACGCTCCTCCTGCTCACCGAGTCGGAAGCCACCGCCGACGGTGAACCGCTCGAAGGCGACGGTGCCCTCGCTCTCGCCCTCGGCGTGCTCCGCCTCCACACGGGCGATCAGCTCCAGGCCGATGTGTTCGACCTCCACGGTCGTCGCGCCGCCCCGCAGCAGCACCCGGCCGGTCAGGGTGCCGCCGGGCAGCGCCGCGCCGCCGTCCAGCACCGTGTCCACGGAGGGGCCGCCGACCCCGATCGCGCCCAGCAGCCTCTTGAACACCATGCCGTAACTCCTTCGTTCATCGCGTCACGGACGGCGCTCCACCGCCGTCCGACTGCCCGATGAACTCCGGGCATGGGCAAAGAAGTTCCCAAGTCACCTGTTCGGGTGACCCCGGCGGATGATCCGGCCTGGTCCGGCCGCGTCCGCTCCGGGGACCACCCGAGCGGGCGGTCCGGTCCACGCCGCCGAGGGCCGGCCCGCCTCCGCCTCCGCCCCGAGCCGCCGACTCCCGGCGCGCCCGGGCCCCCGCGCCGGCGAGGGTCCGGCGCGCCCAGGCGCCTGCGGTACGGAGGCGCCGGCGACGACAGGACGTGGGCACGCCCAGGCCCCGGCTCAGGCCGTGCCCGCTCCCTCCGACGTCAGGGCGTGGGCCTCGGCCCGTTCCCGCTTGCGCCGTTCGCGGCGGCTGACGCGCGGCTCCTGGTCCGGGAGCCAGCCGAAGGCGAGGCAGCTGCCGACCGCGCCGAGGAGCAGGCCGACGAAGAAACCGCCCAGGTTGGAGGTGAGCCAGCTGCCCAGGGAGAGCAGGATGCCGGTGATGGAGTAGAAGAGCCGCTGGGAGGGGTTGAAGAGGATCAGCAGGCCCAGCAGCACCATGAGGGTCGGCAGCAGATAGCCCGCCAGGCCCTGCATGCCGATGTGCAGCACGACCTTCAGGGAGGCCTTCTCGGTGAGCAGGATCTCGCCGCCGCCGAGGGCGAGCAGCAGTCCGCCCCAGAACGGCCGGCGGGCCCGCCATCCGCGGAAGGCGAGCCTCGCTCCCAGACGTGGACGGTCCGGCACGGCGATCAGCAACCCGAGTCGCTGAAGCGCAGCTTGAGACCCGGCAGCTTGAACACGCCGGCGGTCGTCGCGTAGTTGGTCTGCCGCAGATGGGCGATCCGCACGGTGTCGGCCTGCTGGCTGAAGACGCCGATCGGGCCCTTCACGCCCGCCTTGGTCAGCGTGCTGGCGTCGTTGCCGATCTCGATGTTGTCGAACGCCGCGTCACCCGACAGCTCGGTGGAGTCGGTGGTCAGGTCGGTGGCGCTGACCTTCTCAGCCCCGCCGCCCGCGGTGATCAGCAGGTTGGTGCCGCCCAGGTCGACGCTCTGGCACAGCTTGGTGAGGGTGGCGTGCTTGATCGCGGAGGTGACGACGAGCACCTGACCGCCGGTGTCACCGGCGTTGGGGCTGCCGTCCGCCATGTTGTCGAGCGAGCCGAACTGCTCGAATCCGGTGCCGTTGAGTTCCGTGGCGGTGACCGTGAACGGCATGCCGGAGATGGCGAACTGCACACCCAGGGCTCCCTGCGCGGTGAGGACCGCGAGGCCGGCGGCGACCAGGGTGGCGGGCACCGCCATCACGGCGGCCCGGCGGGCGCGGACACGGCCGCGTCTGTCGCCGGCGGTGGCCCCGGCGGCGTTCCGGGCTTCGGGCGGTGTGTCGCTTCCCGGTGTGTCGCTTCCCGGGATGTCGGGGGTGTTGCCGGCGGACGGGACGTCCGGGGACGAGGCCATGTCTGCTCCCATGGGCGCGGGTCAGTGCGGGCTGGGCTTCAGTGGCGCGGTGTCCTGGCGCGGACAGCGGATGCCGCGCACGCCTCCTCGCAACTCCCGGCGGGCGCAAGGGCTTTCTCGTTACGCGGCAGTAGCCTCCGAGGAAGTTACCGCCGGTTACATTCAGGGGTCAAGGGAGATGTGAAAAAAGGGTGTCGGATGTGCGCGGACCGGAACCGGCCTGGGTCAACTGCCTTTCAACCACTTGACCCTGACGGTTGCTCAGGTCTACAACTGCCCCTGTTTCCGCGGATCCGTGGCGCCGGATCCAGCAAGCGGCACCCGTCGCGTCAAGGCGTGGCACCCACCGCGTCCCTCATGCGGCACCGGCCGCGTTCCCGGCCCTGTCACGGCAACCGCTCCACCTCGCAGCGCGGCTCCGGCACGGTCTCTCGCCTCCTTCTCTCCGTGCCGGGCCGCCCCTGTGCCCGGCCCGGCCGGAGGTCTTCCCCGGAAGCCTCCGACCGGTGCCCGGCGTGCCGCCGTCGCGGGTCCGCCGCGTACGGAGAAGGCGTGACGGCCCCGCGCCGGCGGCATCCGCACCGATCTCCACCCCCCACCTCACCTCATCTGTCCCCCCACCCCAGGAAGAGAGGCACCCGCATGCGTACGCGCTCCCTCCTCGCCCTCGCCGGCACCGCCACGGCGCTCGCCCTCACATGGGCCACCCCGGCCTCCGCGGCCGGCACGGTCCTCACCACCGGCAGCACCGGCGGCACCGCGGTCGCCGTCGGCGACACCCTCACCGCGCCGCTGGCCTCCGGCACCTCCGCCACCTTCTACTCCAGTGCGACCGGCACCAGCGGGGTCAAGTGCACCGGCTCGCAGTTCACCGCCAAGGTCACCGGCAACCCGACCGCACCCGGCACGGCCACCGAGTCCGTCACCGCGCACACCTTCGACAGCAGCACCTGCACCAGCAACGTCACCGGTGTCCTCGGCGTCAACGGCATCACCATCAACAACCTGCCCTACTCCGCGACGATCACCTCGAGCGGCACCCTCACCGTCTCGCCCGCCAGCGGCTCCGTCATCCAGGCCACCGTCCAGCTGCGCACCCTGCTGGGCAGCGTGACCTGCGTGTACCAGGCGCCCGGCCTGACCGGCAAGGCCGACAACGCCGACAGCAGCATCACCTTCACCAACCAGCAGTTCACCAAGACGTCCGGCTCGTCGCTGTGCTTCGCCAACGGCTACTTCACGGCGAAGTACGCACCCGTCACCGACGCGGGAGCCCGGGTCTACGTCAACTGACCGACCGGATCACCGCCTCAGCGTCGTCGTGGACGGCGCAGCCGCAGAGTGAGGGCGGCGCCCCCGGTGAGCACCAGCACCGCGGCGGCGCCGCCCGCCAGCAGTGGCGCGGAGGGGCCGGAACCGCCGGTCGTGGTCCGCGCGACCGGTGCCCCGTCGCCGACGGAGGCCCCGGCCTTCTCCTCGCCGTGGCCGGACCGCGCAGTCGAACCGGCCGCCGGTGAACCCGGTCCCGAGGGAGCCGCCGCGGCCGGGGACGCCGGTGCGGCCGGTGGATCCGCCGTCGGTGCGGGCCGGGTGGACCCCGCCGCCCCGGCGGCTTTCCCGCGCCGCGGGAAGACCACGTCGGAGCACGCGTAGTAGGTGTCCGGCGTGCTGCTGTTCTGCCAGACCGTGTAGAGGACCTGGCGCCCCGTCCGGTCCGCCGGGAGCGTCGCGTGCACGCGGTACGCCCCGTCCCGCAGCGGTGGGTCCGTGACCTCGGCGAAGGGGCGCGCGGGCAGGTCGGACCAGGTCAGCGGCCGCGAGGGGTCGTACCCCGGCTTGGTCAGGTACAGCCTGAACGTGCCCGTGTGCGCGATGGTCGACGCGTAGGTCAGCGTCAGGCGGCCGCCGGGCGCCAGCCGCGTCGCCGGCCAGTCCCGCCGGGGAAGGTCCAGCCCCCGGTACGCCGGCAGGTTCGCGCTGCACAGTCTGCCGTCCGGGATCACCAGCCGGTCACGGCCCGCCACCCCCGCCACCCGCAGGTTGTCCCAGGCGGTGAACGGACCGCCGTTCGCCGCGATCGCCGCCCGGCAGGCCGGAGTCCGGGCGGCGTCGCCCTCGGGGGAACAGGCGTAGACCCGGCTGACCGGGTCCGTGGGGGCTCCGTGCGCCCGGGCGGGCCCCGCCAGCCACGGCAGGAGCAGGAGCGGTGCCGTCGCGGCGGCGGCCCTGACGCTCAGGCGGGCGGTCGTCCGGGTCGTCCGAGTCATCCGGGGGTCTCCTCGGCGGGCGGGGGAACGGGTCTGCCCCGTCCCGTACGGCCCCGCCGGCCGCCGCGTTCAGCCGGTCCGGCGCGCCCGCGCGCGGGGGGCGCGAAAGCACCGACCGGTTCGGCTGTTTTGCGCCTGCTTCCACACCCCATTGAGGAGTCGGCCGTCCGCCTCGTATCGTGGCGATCATGGGGCGGCGCCCGTCGCCCCGGGGCTGCCGGACACCGGCCGGCGAGAAGGGGGACCATGAGGGCTCGCCCGTCGAAGAGGTGCGGAGCAGCCGTTCAGTGTCGAGCGGAGCGATGACGCGTGGCGCACCGCGCGCGTGGTCCGCCGGACTCCCGTTGCCGCTGGGTGAGTTATCGTATGCAACGCGTCAGAAACAAACCGCATGTCCTGTTCTTTTCGGTGCGAGGAGGGGATCCAGGATGCCGAGGCAGTTACGTGCCGAACAGACCCGGGCGACGATCATCACGGCCGCCGCCGATCTGATCGACCGGCACGGGTACGAGTCCACCAGCCTGAGCGACATCGTGGCACACGCGAAGGTCACCAAGGGCGCCCTGTACTTCCACTTCGCCGCCAAGGAGGATCTCGCCCACGCCATCCTGGAACTCCAGGCCAAGGCCGCGCGGCAGCTCGTGGCCGACGTCGAGAACCGCGGCTGCTCCTCGCTCGAGGCCCTGATGCGCACCACGTTCGGGATCGCCCGGCTCGCCGTGGAGGACCCCGTGCCGCGCGCCGGACTGCGCCTGGCCACCGCGGACATCGCCGTACGGCCGCCGCTGCGGCACCCGTTCACCGAGTGGCTCGACTTCGCGACCCGCAAGGTCACCGCGGCCGTCCGGGAAACCGACGTGCACGCAGATCTCGACGTCGGCGTCGTCGCCCACTCCCTCGTCTGCTTCTTCATCGGCACCAGGGTCGCGGGCCGCTCGCTGGAACCGGTCGGACGGCTGCCGCGCAGGGTCGCCGAGATGTGGCACCTCATGATCCGCGGACTCGTCCCGGTGCACCGCCGCCCCCGCTACGTCACCCTCGCCACACAGCTGGAGCGGGAGATCCGCACCGCCTGAGACCCGCGATACGGTGACGGACATGCCCGACATCCCCTTCGCACCCGTGATCCTCGGCGACGAACCCGGTTCGTTCCCGCACAGCGTGCTGGCCGAACGGCACCCCGCGATCATCCGGCAGGTACGGGACGCCTTCCCGTACGGCCCCGGGCAGCACAGGGCCCTGGACGAGCTGCTGAAGAGCTGCACCGAGGGGACCGTCGAACCGCTTCCCGCCGACGCCCCGGACCGGGACCGGTGGCAGGACTGGGGCCTCGCCGAGTACGCCGGGCGGTCCTGGTACGACGTGCCGTGGCTGTGGGCCGAGAGCTACTTCTACCGCCGGCTGCTGGACGCCGTCGGCTGGTTCGGGCCGGGCCCCTGGCAGGGGATCGACCCCTTCCGCCCCTTCAAACGCGCCGAACTCGACGCCCCGGAGACCGACGAGGAACTGGCCGCCCTGGACGGCCTGCGGGACCTGCCGCAGGACGAGCGGGCCCGCGCCCTGCTGCACGGCTCGCTGTGGGGCAACCGCGCCGACCTCGGCTTCCGGCTCTCCGCCGCGGCCGCACAGGCCGGGGAACCCGCCCCCGCGCTGGTCGCCGACGACAGCGAGACCCTGTGGTCGCTGGTGCCGCCCGCCGGAACCGGCACGCTCGTGCTCGTCGCGGACAACGCGGGCCGCGAACTGGTCCCCGATCTCCTGCTGATCGCGCACCTCCTCGCCGAGGGCCGGACCGCGCGGGCGGTGCTGCACGTCAAGCCGTACCCGTACTACGTCTCCGACGCCACCACCGCCGACGTCGTCGACGCGCTGCACCGGCTGCGCGCGGCCCACGGGACGGCCGCCGAGTACGGGCGCCTGCTCTGGTCGGCCATGGCCGACGGCCGGCTCACCGTGCGCGCCCACTCCTTCTCCTGCGCCCCGCTGCCGTACGCGGCGATGCCGGACGACCTGCGCGCCGAGTTCGCCGCGGCCACGCTGACCGTCGTCAAGGGCGACCTCAACTACCGCCGTCTGGTGGGCGACCGGCTCTGGCCGCCCACCACGCCCTTCCGGGAGACGACCGCGTACTTCCCCGGCCCGGTCGCCGCCCTGCGCACCCTCAAGTCCGACGTGATCACCGGCCTGTCCGCGACGACCGAGGCCGAACTGGTGGCGGCCGAGGGGCAGAGCTGGCGCACCAGTGGCACGCACGCGCTGATCCAGGCCGACCCGAAGGGCGGCGGGAAGAACACCTCAGGTCAAGCGCAGCGGCAGTGACTTGATGCCGTTGATGAAGTTCGACACCAGCCGCCCGGGCGGCCCGGCGAGACGCGGCGGCCCGGGCAGGACGCGCAACACCTCCTCGTGCAGCAGCCGCAGTTGCAGCCGGGCGAAGTGAGCGCCCAGGCACACGTGCGGACCGTCCCCGAAGGAGACGTGGGGATTGGGGGAGCGGGTGAGATCGAGCCGGTCGGGAGCGGTGAAGACGCGCTCGTCGCGGTTGGCCGAGGCGTGGAACACCACGACCTTGTCACCCGCCCGGATCACGCGCCCCGCCAGCTCGGTGTCCCGCACGGCCGTCCGGCGGAAGGTCAGCACGGGCGGATGCCAGCGCAGCAGCTCGTCGACGGCGGACGCCACCGCCACCTTCCCCGCGCGCAGCGGCCCGTACGCCTCCGGGTGGTCCGCCAGCGCCAGCAGCCCGCCCGGGGCCGCGGCGCGCACGGTGTCGTTGCCCGCCACGGTGAGCAGGAAGAAGAACATCTCCAGTTCGGCTCCGGCGAGTTCGGCGTCGTGGGCGAGCGTCGTCATGATGTCGTCCGCGGGATACCGCCTCTTGTACGCGGCCAGCTGTCCGGCGTAGGCGAACATGTCCGCCAGCATCGCCGGTGACCGCGGGTTCACCGGTCTGCCGTCCCCGTCCAGCACCGGCGCACCGGCCTCGTCCGGGTCCTGGTAGCCGATGACCCGCCGCGTCCAGCGCAGCAGCAGCCGCCGGTCGCTCTCCGGGACGCCCAGCAGGTCCGCCAGGTTCAGCAGCGCGAACTCGTCGGTGACGGCGGACACCAGGTCCACCGTGCCGTCCCCCGCCCGCGCCGCCTCCACGGCGCCCCCGAGCAGCGTGCGCGCCCGCTCCCGCGCGACCGCCGCGAACCGGTCCACGCGCCCCGGCGTGAAGGCGCGGCTCACCAGCCGCCGCAGCCGCCCGTGCCCCGGCGGATCCTGGTTGAGCATCATCCGCCGGACGAACGGCAGGTCCTCCGGGTCCGGGTCACGGATCTGGGTCGCGCCGGCGTACGACGAGTACGTCCCCGCGTCCTTCAGCACGCGCACGACGTCCGCGTGCCGGGTCACCGCCCAGAACCCGGGCCCGGCCGGCCAGCCCAGCACCTCCGGTTCCTCCTGCCAGGCCACCGGATGGTGGTCGCGCAGCACGCGGTAGTCGTCGTAGGGCACCCCGGCGGCGTACCGGCGCGGATCGAAGACGTCCGGGACCGGCGGCGCGTCCCGCACGCTCACGCCCCCTCGCCCGCCCCGGTGCCGTCCGGGCCGTCGGCCCGCAGGAAGTCCTCCACGGCACGGACCAGGTCCAGCGGGGTCTCGTCCATCGCGTAGTGACCGGCGCCCGGCAGCACGGCCAGCTCCGCGCGCGGGTACCAGGCCAGCCAGGTCCGCCGCATGACCTCCGGGGACAGCGCCGGGTCCAGCGCGCCGGCCACGGCCAGCGCCGGTACCTCGCTGCCCACGACGTCGGTGGTGAAGTCCTCGCCCGCCCACGAGTCCAGCCAGGCACGGAACGCCTTCGGGTCGCTGCGCTCCAGCGAGCGGGCGACCATCCGGTCCAGCCAGGCGGCGGGCCGCCGGCCACCGGTGGTGAAGTCGATGATCGCGCGCCGGTTCTCCGGCCGGTGCGCCGCGTCCCCGAACAGCGCCGCCTGCTCCCCGGCCAGCGGCATGCCGGACGCGGGCACGGGGGAGACCCCGGCGATCCGGCGCAGCCGGTGCGGGGCGACGGCGAGCAGCCGCTGCGCCACCGCGCCGCCCATCGAGTGGCCGACCACCGAGAACCGCTCCCAGCCGAGCCGGTCCGCCAGCTCCACCAGGTCCACGGCCGCCTCGGCCGTCGTGTACGAGCCCGTCGCGTCCCGGGCCTCGCCGTAACCGCGCAGGTCCACCAGCGCGTAGCTGAAGGACGTGCGGTCCAGGTCGGGCAGGACGGCCGCGTACGCGGACCGGTCGGCGAACCAGCCGTGCACGGCGAACACCTTGTGGGCGCCGTCGCCGTGCACCTCATGGGGCAGCACGAAGGAGGTCATGCGCCTACCGTGGCCCGCGCGCGCGGACACGGCAAGGGAGCCAACGCCACAACCGCCCACCGGAGTTCCTCGTTTCCCGAGTGGTTCACGCGATGGTGTGATCATGTGCCGCCGGGTGGATGGCCGTCCGGGGCCACGGGTAGGGCCCGGCCATGACGCAGCCGTTCGAACTCCCGCACTTCTACATGCCGTATCCCGCGCGGCTCAACCCGCACCTGGACGAGGCCCGGGCCCACTCCACCCGCTGGGCACGCGACATGGGCATGCTGGAAGGCTCCGGGATCTGGGAGCAGGCCGACCTGGAGGCGCACGACTACGGCCTGCTGTGCGCCTACACCCATCCCGACTGCGACGGACCCGCCCTCTCGCTGATCACCGACTGGTACGTGTGGGTGTTCTTCTTCGACGACCACTTCCTGGACATGTACAAGCGCACCCAGGACCGTGCCGCCGGGAAGGCCCACCTGGACCGCCTGCCGCTGTTCATGCCGCTCGACCCCGCCACCCCCGTGCCGGAGCCGGAGAACCCGGTGGAGGCCGGGCTGAAGGACCTGTGGGCGCGGACGGTGCCGGCGATGTCCGTGGACTGGCGCCGCCGCTTCTCCGTCGCCACCGAGCACCTGCTCAACGAGTCGATGTGGGAGCTGTCCAACATCAACGAGGGGCGCGTCGCCAACCCCGTCGAGTACATCGAGATGCGCCGCAAGGTCGGCGGCGCCCCCTGGTCGGCGGGGCTCGTCGAGTACGCGACCGCGGAGGTGCCCGCCGCCGTCGCCGGCACCCGGCCGCTGCGGGTCCTCATGGAGACCTTCGCCGACGCCGTCCACCTGCGCAACGACCTGTTCTCCTACCAGCGCGAGGTCGAGGACGAGGGCGAGAACAGCAACGGCGTGCTGGTCCTGGAGAAGTTCTTCGGCTGCACCACCCAGGAAGCCGCCGACACCGTCAACGACGTCCTCACCTCACGGCTGCACCAGTTCGAGCACACCGCGTTCACCGAGGTCCCCGCCGTCGCCCTGGAGAAGGGCCTCACGCCCGCCGAGGTCGCCGCCGTCGGCGCCTACACCAAGGGACTCCAGGACTGGCAGTCCGGCGGCCACGAGTGGCACATGCGCTCCAGCCGCTACATGAACAAGGGCGCGCGCCCCAGCTCGCCCTGGCAGGCGCCGAACGGCCCCGGCACCTCGGCCGCCGACGTGGGCGCGCTGCTCGCCTCGGCCGCGCAGGAACGGCTGCGCGCCTACTCCCACGTCCCCTACCAGAAGGTCGGCCCGTCCCGCATCCCCGACCTCTACATGCCCTTCGAGCTCCAGCTCAGCCCCCACCTGGACCGGGCCCGCGGCAACCTCGTCGACTGGTGTCACGGGACGGGCATCCTCCAGGAGGGCGTCTGGGACGAGGACAAGCTCGCCGCCTACGACCTCGCGCTGTGCTCCGCCGGCCTGGACCCGGACGCCACCCCGGAGGCCCTCGACCTCAGCGCACAGTGGCTCGCCTGGGGCACCTACGGCGACGACTACTACCCCCTGGTGTACGGCCACCGCCGGGACCTCGCCGCCGCCCGGCTGACCACGGCCCGCCTGTCGCGGTGCATGCCGGTGGAGGGCGCGCCGACGGTCGTTCCCGCCGACGCCATGGAACGCGCGCTGATCGACCTGTGGACGCGCACCACGGCCGGGATGACCGCCGACCAGCGGCGCACCCTCAAGTCGGCCGTGGACAAGATGACCGAGAGCTGGGTCTGGGAACTCTCCAACCAGATGCAGAACCGCATCCCCGACCCGGTCGACTACCTGGAGATGCGGCGCTGCACCTTCGGCTCGGACCTCACTCTGAGCCTGTGCCGGATGGGCAACGGTCCGGCGGTCCCCGCCGACGTCTACGCCAGCGGTCCGGTGCGCTCCCTGGAGAACGCCGCCATCGACTACGCCTGTCTCCTCAACGACGTCTTCTCGTACCAGAAGGAGATCGAGTACGAGGGCGAGATCCACAACTCGGTCCTGGTCGTGCAGAACTTCTTCGGCGTGGACTATCCGGCCGCGCTCGGCGTCGTCCACGATCTGATGACCCAGCGCATGCGGCAGTTCGAGCACGTCATCGCGGCCGAACTTCCGGTGCTGTACAACGACTTCGAGCTGTCGGCCGAGGCCCGGGCGCGCATGGACGCCTATGTGCAGGACCTGCGGAACTGGCTGGCCGGCATCCTCAACTGGCACCGGGAGGTCGACCGGTACAAGGCCGCATGGCTCGGCCGCCGCGCCCACGGCTTCCTGCCCGGCCGCGCTCCGGCCCTGTCGCTCGGCTGACGGTCGCCGAATCTCCGCGTACGGAACCGGGCATTCAGGGAACTTCGGTGCGTCCTCGGGAGTCTTGGGGAGTAAGGGGAACAACAGCGCCAGAACACACGGGGGTGTTCGACCTTGACCGAGACCATCGACAGGCCCGCCGAACGGATCACGGGCGAGCAGGCGCAGGCGGGACGCGAACTGACGCCGTACATGGCGCCGTTGACCGTTCCGCCGGTCCTGCGGCCCGCCGCGGACGACGTCCTGCGCGAGACCGAGATCGCTCTGCGCCCGGCCTGGGTGCGCCTGCACCCGCAACTGCCGCCGACCCTGATGTGGGGCTACGACGGACACGTGCCGGGCCCCACCATCGAGGTGCGCCGGGGACAGCGCGTCCGCATCGCCTGGACCAACCGCATCCCGAAGGACAGCGAGTACCCGGTCACCTCGGTGGAGGTGCCGCTGCGCACGGACGGCCGCCCGCAGGCCACCACCGAGCCCGGCCGCGAGGGCGCCGAGCCGGACAAGGACGTCGCCGCCCTGCCGGCCTGGTCGGTGACCCATCTGCACGGCGCGCAGACCGGCGGCGGCAACGACGGCTGGGCGGACAACGCCGTCGGCCACGGCGACGCCCAGCTGTCGGAGTACCCGAACGACCACCAGGCGGTGCAGTGGTGGTACCACGACCACGCCATGAACATCACCCGGTGGAACGTGATGGCGGGCCTGTACGGCACCTACCTCGTCCGGGACGACGAGGAGGACGCCCTCCACCTGCCGTCCGGCGAGCGGGAGATCCCGCTCGTCGTCGCCGACCGCAACCTCGACACCGACGAGGACGGCCGCCTCAACGGCCGGCTCCTGCACAAGACGGTGATCGTCCAGCAGCGCAACCCGGAGACGGGCAAGCCGGTCTCCCTGCCCTTCACCGGTCCGTACACCACGGTCAACGGCCGCATCTGGCCGTACGCCGACGTGGACCCGGCGTGGCACCGGTTCCGGCTGGTCAACGCCTCGAACGCGCGCATCTTCGAACTGGTCCTCATCGACGAGGACGACCAGCCGGTGCCGGGGATCGTCCACCAGATCGGCAGCGACGGCGGACTGCTGCCGCGCCCGGTGCCGGTCGACTTCGACGCGGAGCTGCCGGCCCTGACCGCCGCGCCGGCCGAGCGGTTCGACCTGCTGGTGGACTTCCGCGGACTCGAGGGCCGCACCCTGCGCCTGGTGAACAAGGGCCCCAACCAGCCGGCCGGGGTGCCCGACCCGGCCGGAGACGTGCCCTGTCCTGCCGTGCTGGAGTTCCGGGTCCGGGAGAGCTGCGCCGAGGACACCTTCGAACTGCCCGAGGTGCTCTCCGGTTCCTTCCGCCGCCTCACCCACGACACCCCGCACGGCCACCGGCTCGTGCTGCTGACCCCGCCCGCCACCAAAGGGGCCGGCGGGCACCCCGAGATCTGGGAGATGACCGAGGTCGAGGACCCGAGCGGCCTGACGTTCCCGGCCGAGGGCATCGTCCAGGTCACCGGAGCCGACGGCACCACGAAGACGTACCGGCGCACCGCGCGGACCTTCAACGACGGGCTCGGCTTCACGATCGGCGAGGGCAGCCACGAACAGTGGAGCTTCCTCAACCTCGCGCCCATCGTGCATCCCATGCACATCCACCTGGCCGACTTCCAGCTGCTGGGCCGCGACGCGTACGACGTCTCCGGCTTCGACCCGGCGGTGGGCGGCACCCGCACGCCGATCCGGTACGACGCCGGCCGGGAGATACCGCTCGCGCCCAACGAGCGGGGCCTCAAGGACGTCTTCCGGGTGCCGGGCGACCAGATGCTGCGGGTCATGGGCCGTTTCGACGGCGCGTACGGCCGGTTCATGTACCACTGCCACCTGCTGGAGCACGAGGACATGGGCATGATGCGGCCCTTCGTCGTCATGCCGCCCGAGGCCCTGAAGTTCGACCACGGCGGGGCGCACGGCGGCCACGGCGAGGGTCACACGGGCTGAGCGGACGGACCGGAAGGGTGTGCCGACCGCGCAGGCGTGACGGCTGGTACTACCCTGAGTCACCCTCCGGGCAGTCTCACTCTTTCGTGTCTCGTCACAGCCCACCGCCCCGGGTAGAGCATCACCCGGAGGCGAGCGAACCATGGAACAGACTGCGTTGCGTCCCAAGCCCGTGCCCGGTCAGGACCGGCGGGAGCACGACACCCCGGATCCCGGCCGTCACCCGCACGCCGCGCCCCGGCGCGGCCGGCGGCTGCGGACCCTGCTGTGCGGCCTGTGCGCCGGCACCGTGCTGGTGCTCTCCGGCGTGGGCATGGGCGCGGTCGGCGCCACGGTGATCGGTGTGAGCGGACTCGCCGGGCCGCGGCACCAGGCCCCGCCGCCCGCACCGGCCCCGGCCCGGGCCGCGCCCACGCCCGTCGCCGCCCCGCCCGGGGCCGCCCTGGGCGTGGAGGCCGTCGACGCGCGGGAGGCGGGCGCCCTGGTCGTGGGCGTGCACGTGCCCGGCCCCGGCTACGCGGCGGGCCTGGTCCGCGGGGACGTCGTGCTCCAGTGGGGCGAGGCCCGGGTGGACACCGCCGCCGATCTGGCCCGTGCCGTCCGACGGGCCCGCCCCGGCAAGGCGGTGCTCCTCACCGTGCGCCACGCGAGCGGCGGCTACCAGCAGTTGACGGTGACCCCGGGGGTGGTGATCTGACCCGGCCCGGACCCACCGCCGCCGCGGACTCCGGTCACTCCGGGAAACCCCTTGGTCACCATGCGTCCCCCACGTCATCATGGACCCATGCCCAGCGCCCTCTCGACGTACCGCGGGACCCCGGTCCACGGGACCGGCTCGCGCGGCTCCGTGCGGGCGGGCAGGATGCTGCACCAGACGCCAACGCCCCGTTTCCCCACCCGCGCCGGAGGCCCGGATGACCGGTAGTACGCCCGCGCCCTTCACCGCCGCCGACCACAGGGCCCGTATGGAGCGTGCCGTGCGCTCCGCCGCGGACGCCGGCCTCGCGGGGCTGCTCGTGGCGCCGGGACCGGACATGGTGTGGCTCACCGGCTACACGCCCACGGCGGTCACGGAGCGGCTGACCCTGCTGGTCCTCGCACCCGGCCGGGACCCCGTGCTCGTCGTGCCCACCCTGGAGGCCCCGGACGCCGAGCGGGCCGCCGGTGCCACCGCGCTGACCCTGCGCGACTGGACCGACGGCAAGGACCCCTACGCCGTCACCGCCGGTCTCCTCGACGACCGCGGCCGGTTCGGCATCAGCGACAACACCTGGGCGATGCACCTGCTGGGCCTCCAGCGGGCCCTGCCCGGCACGTCCTACGCCTCCCTCACCGACGCCCTGCCCATGCTGCGCGCCGTGAAGGACGCGGCCGAACTGGAACTGCTGGCGGCCGCGGGCGCCGCCGCCGACCTGGCGTTCGAGGAGATCCGCAAGGTCCCCTTCGCCGGCCGCCGCGAGTCCGACATCGGCCAGGACCTCGCCGGCCTGCTGCGCCGCTTCGGCCACTCCCAGGTCGACTTCACGATCGTCGGCTCCGGCCCGAACGGCGCCAACCCCCACCACGAGGTCGGCGACCGTGTCATCCGGCGCGGCGACATGGTCGTCCTCGACTTCGGCGGTCTGATGGACGGCTACGGCTCCGACACCACCCGTACCGTCCACGTCGGCGAGCCGACCGAGGAGGAGCGCCGGGTCCACGACGTCGTGCGCGCCGCCCAGGAGGCCGGCTTCCAGGCCGTACGCCCGGGCGCGGCCTGCCAGGAGGTCGACCGCGCCGCCCGCGCCGTGATCACGGACGCCGGGTACGGCGAGTACTTCATCCACCGCACCGGCCACGGCATCGGCGTCACCACGCACGAACCGCCGTACATGATCGAGGGCGAGGAACAGCCCCTCGTGCCCGGCATGTGCTTCTCCGTGGAGCCCGGCGTCTACCTGCCCGGCCGCTTCGGGGTGCGCATCGAGGACATCGTCGCGGTCACCGGTGACGGCGCGCGCCGCCTCAACAACACCACCCGTGAGATGGTCATAGTGGACTGAGAGACCCGAGGAGAGAACTTCCGACGACACCCGGAACGGCGACGCGCGACCCATGATCCAGGCACCGACACCCACCGCGGACACCGTCCGCAGGCTGGTCCGCTCGCTGCTCAAGGAGGGCGGCGACGGCACGGGGGGACCCGCCGTGCGGCCCGTGACGGAGGACCGCGAGCACACCTGGTGGGTCGGCGGCCGTCATGTGCTGCGCCTCGCGCCCGACCGCGAGTCCTCCGTCCGCCGCCGCCGGGAACTGCGCCTGCGCGAGCTGGTCCGCCCGCAGCTGCCCGTCGCCGTCCCGGCCAGCGTCGCGCACGGCGAATGGGCGCCCGGCCTCGCCTACACCCTCGACATCCGGCTGCCCGGCGGCACGGCCGACGAGCACGACGTCTCCGCCGTCGGGGAGGCCGACCTCGCCGGGCTGCTCGGCGGACTGCGCACGGTGCCGGCCCGCCAGGCCGAGGCGCTCGGCGTGCCGCGCCCCGCGCCGCGCTCGCTGGAGGCGCTGCGCCGGATGGCCGTCCACGCGGCCGAACGGCTCGCCGCCGCCGACGAGTTCGACGCGGCCCGGCTGCACCAGCTGACCCCGCCCGGCGCGGCCCAGCTCGCCGCGCAGCCCGGTTCCGCCGTCCTCACCCACCACGGGCTGACCGGCGCGCACGTGCTGGTCAGCGCCGACGGCCGGGTGCGCGGCATCCTGGACTGGACCGCCGCGTCCCTCGGCGACCCCGCCGAGGACATCGCCGGGCTCGCCCTCGCCGTCGGCTCCCCGCCGGCCGTGCGCGCCGCCACCCTCGCCGGTTACGGCGCCCGCCCCTGTCTGCGCGGCCTGTGGCTGGCCCGCTGCGACACCGTCATCCGCCTCACCGACCGTCTGCAAGGCCGTACGACCGGTTCCCTGCCCCTGCTGCGGACCCAGCTGCGGCGCGCCTGGGAGCCGATCCTGCTGGAGCGGGTGACCGACCTCCAGGAGGACGAGCCGGAGCCCTGACGGGACCGCGAGGGACCCTCAGGGCCGTGCCGGCACCGGCTCTCAGGGCTGGGTGAGCACCACGCACGACTCCCCGGGCACCTGCAGCAGCCCGTCCGGGCCCGGCGTCCCGACCGGGTCCCAGGCCGCGAGGACCTCCACCCGGCCGGTGCCCAGCGGGATCGCCACCGGCTCCTTGCCCAGGTTCACCGCCACCCGCAGGTCGCCGCGCCGGAAGGCCAGCCAGCGGGCGTCCTCGTCGTACGCGACCTTCGTGTCGGCGAGGTCCGGGTCGGTGAGGTCGGGCTGGGCGTGGCGCAGCGCGATCAGCTGCCGGTACCAGGCCAGCACGCGCGCGTGCGGCTCGCCTTCCGGCTCGGACCAGTCCAGGCAGGACCGCTCGCGCGTCGCCGGGTCCTGCGGGTCGGGCACGTCCTCCTCGGCCCACCCGTGCGCGGCGAACTCCCGCCGCCTGCCCCGCCGTACCGCCTCCGCCAGCTCGGGGTCGGTGTGGTCGGTGAAGAACTGCCAGGGCGTGCCGGCCGCCCACTCCTCGCCCATGAACAGCATCGGCGTGAACGGGGCGGTCAGGGTCAGCGCGGCCGCACAGGCCAGCAGACCGGGGGAGAGGTGCGCGGAGAGCCGGTCGCCCTGGGCGCGGTTGCCGACCTGGTCGTGGGTCTGGCTGTAGCCGAGCAGCCGGTGCCCGGCCACGCGCGCGCGGTCCAGCGGCCGGCCGTGACCGCGGCCCCGGAAGCTGGAGTAGGTGCCGTCGTGGAACCAGCCGCCCGTGAGCGTCTTGGCGAGCGCGGCGAACGGATCGCGCGCGAAGTCGGCGTAGTAGCCCTGCGACTCGCCGGTCAGCGCGGTGTGCAGGGCGTGGTGGAAGTCGTCGTTCCACTGCGCGTGCAGTCCGAGGCCGTTCTGCGCGCGCGGGGTGATGAAGCGCGGGTTGTTCATGTCCGACTCGGCGATCAGGAACAGCGGCCTGCCCACCTCCTCGGCGAGGCCGTCGACCGCCGCCGACAGCTCCTCCAGGAAGTGGCACGCGCGCGTGTCGTACAGCGCGTGCACCGCGTCCAGCCGCAGCCCGTCGATCCGGTAGTCCCGCAGCCAGGCCAGCGCGCTGCCCAGCAGGAAGGCGCGCACCTCGTCCGAGCCGGGCGCGTCCAGGTTCACCGCCGAACCCCACGGCGTGGTGTGCGTGTCCGTGAAGTACGGCCCGAACCGCGGCAGATGGTTCCCCGAGGGCCCCAAGTGGTTGTGCACGACGTCCAGGACGACGCCGAGACCCAGCTCGTGCGCCCGGTCCACGAAGCGTTTCAGTGCCTCGGGACCGCCGTACGGTTCGTGCACCGCCCACAGCGACACGCCCTCGTAGCCCCAGCCGTGCCGCCCCGGGAACGGGCACAGCGGCATCAACTCCACGTGTGTCACGCCCAGTTCCACCAGGTGGTCCAGGCGGGCGGCGGCGGCGTCCAGGGTGCCCTCCCGGGTGTACGTGCCCACGTGCAGCTCGTACAGCACCGCGCCCGGCAGTCCGCGCCCCGCCCACCGCGACTGCCACGCGTACCGCTCGTGGTCCACGACCGCGCTCAACCCGTCCGGGCCGTCCGGCTGGCGGCGCGAGCGCGGGTCGGGCAGCACGGGGCCGTCGTCCAGCGCGAACCCGTACCGCGCGCCGTCCCCGGCTTCCGCATCACCCGTCCACCACCCCTCGCGCGCGGGATCGCGCGTCAACGCGCGCGTGGCGCCCTCGCAATGGAGCGTCACTCGGTCTGCCTGCGGTGCCCACACCTCGAACTGCACGGACGGTTCCCCTTCGTCTGCTCACCGTGATGTCCCGCGTCTCCATCGTGCCGCCCCGGACGATCAATCCGCTCTCGAATCGGCCCTTTGCCGCGAGGTGTCGCGGAAGTACCCACGGAGCGGCACCGATTCCCCGAATTCTGGACACCCGGGGTTCACTGCCCGACAATCACCAGCGTGACGTCGTCCTTCGAGTTCTCCACCTATCCCGCGCGCCTGTCCGACGCGGAGCGCGACCAGGCGCTGCGGGTGCTGCGCGACGGCGTCGCCATGGGCCGGCTCTCGCACGACACGTTCGTGCGCCGCATGGAACTCGCGCTCGCCGCTCGCCACTCCGACGAACTCGCCGCCCTCGTCGCCGACCTGCCCCGGGAGAACCGCTTCTCCCGCGCCCTCCTCGGCACCGTGGAGGCCGTCTCCGGGTTCACGGTACGGCTGCGGCGGGCCTGGCAGGCCGAGCGGCTGCCCAAGCTGCAGCTGCCGCACCCGGCGCACACCCATCCGCTGCGCATCGGCCGCGACCCGGCGAACGGGCTGCGCCTGAACCACGAGACCGTCTCCCGTGTACACGCGGAACTCCGCCACCAGGGCGGCCTGTGGGTCCTCAGGGACCTGGGTTCGACCAACGGCACCACCGTCAACGGCCGCCGGGTGATCGGGGCGGTCGCCGTCCGCGAGGGCGACCAGGTCGCCTTCGGCAGGATGGTGTTCCGGCTCGCGGCGAGCTGAGCCCCCGCCCGGCCGGTCCAGTTCGAACGGACGCGCGGTCACGCGTGTGCGCGGTGCCGATCGGGTGAGCCGCACTGCGGAAGGGGAGCCGCCGTGCCGATGCAACGGGCATGACGTACATCACCAGAGCGGCAGCGGCGGCCGGCGCCCTGCTGACCGCGGCCGGCCTCCTCACCGCGGGCCCGGCCCAGGCGGCCTCCCGTGACGCCCTGCCGGGCAACTGGCTCTACCTCACGGTCTCCAAGGGCGGCGACCGGTCCGGCGACAGCCGCGGCACGCTGCTGCTGTGCGAGCCGCCCCAGGGACACGCGCGCGCGTCCGAGGCCTGCGCGGAACTGGCCGCCGCCGGCGGTGCCGTCGACCGCATCCCGGCCAGGCACGTCTTCTGCCCGATGATCTTCGCCCCGGTGACGGTCCACGCGCGCGGGCGGTGGGACGGGCGGCCTGTCGACTTCCAGGACACGTACACCAGCGCGTGTGTGATGCGGGCGCGGACGGGGTCGGTGTTCGCCCTGGACGGCTGAGGGGCGGGGCGATGAGCGGGGACGCGCGCCGGGGGGAGTGAACCGGCGCGTGGGTGGCGCTGGTGCGTTCGGCGCGCCGGCTGGGCGCACCTTCCCCGTGGGCCCGCTGGGCGCACCCGCGCCGCCCCCGGCTCACGCCGCCCGGTCGCGGGCCTGCTGTGCCGCCACCAGTACCGTCCGGGACTGGTGCTCCACCTGGTGCTCCAACGGCACCCAGCGGGCCCGGAACCGCTCGGCGAAGGCGTCGCACCAGGTCGCCACGAGCTGTTCCAGGCGTGGCGCCGCCCGGTCGTCCGCCTCCCGCAGCACCCGCAGCAGCATCGCCGCGGCCCGCAGCGGCAGCCGCCGTCCGAACGCGTCGACACTGCCGACGTACGCCATCGTCGTGCCCGCCGGGGACGTGTGGGTCCAGTCCTCCGCGAGGCCGGGGATCAGCTCCAGTGCCCACCGCGAGGCCCGCAGCAGCGGCCCGTCCACGCCCTCAAGGCGGGGCAGCGCCTCGGCGAGGATCCGTTCGACCTGCCGGGAGTCCCGCAGCAGCCGCGTGGCCAGGCGCCGCATGGCCGCGGCCGGTGCCGGGTGCGGCGCCGGGTCGTCCACCAGGTCGCTCGCCCACATCGGCACCTCCACCACGGCTGTCAGACCGCCGTACCGGTGCGCGTGGTACCAGGTGCTGTGCCGGGCGTCGTCCGGCAGGCTCGGGTAGGCCACGCCCGTCTCCGGGCCGGGCATCACATGCACCCCGGGACCGGAGGCCGGCCAGCCCGCCGCGTCCGAGGCCCCCGTCTCCACCGGGATGTGCAGCTCCGCCGCGGACTTGGCGAACGGCTCGGCGAGGCCCGGCACGTCCTTGGTCAACTGCACCCAGCTGCCGCCCAGATCGGTACCGTGCAAGGTCACCTGGAGATACGGGCGCAGTTCGTCTATGACCCCGGTCAGCGTCCGTGTCTCGGGCGGCAGCCGGTCCGGAGGCAGCACCGACGGGGACCACTCCGGCTGCTCCGCCCCCGTGGGCCGGTAGAAACCGAGGTGGTAGTCGAGCAGGCTGCGCGGCGCCGGGGTGACGTGCAGGCTCGCGCCGTCCGGGTCCGCGCACAGCAGGAAGTGCCAGGAGGTGTCCGTCCGCAACTCGCGTTCCGCCAGCACCCTTTCGGCCAGCACCCGCAGGGTGGAGCCGCCCGTCGGCTCGTTGGCGTGCGCGCCCGCCACCACGAGCACCGCACGGCGGGCGTGCCCCACCGACAGCAGGTGCAGGGGTCTGCCCGCGCGTGAGACGCCCACCTGGCGCAGCGCGCACAGCCCGGGTTCCTGCGCCGCCAGCGCCTGAGCGGCGGCGACCAGTTCGGGAACGCTGGGATAGCGCAGCTCCGGCAGAGGACTCACCCCCGACTTGTCCGCCCGGCTTCGCACCTCCCAGTCCCGCACGCGAAGGGTGAACTGTCAAGCATCGGGCGGGGGAGGCTCCCGGCAGCGCCCGGACGCGGAAGCCCGCCCCCGCCCGCGCCCCCGCGGTGCGCGGGCTCACTGCTGGTGCAGGCCGCGCCCCGCGAGCGTCAGGAACACCTCGCCCACCGCCTCCGACAGGGTGGGGTGCGCGTGCACGTGCCGGGCCACGTCGGAGGGTTCGGCGTCCCAGCCGACGATCAGCTGGCTCTCGGCGATCATCTCCGACACGTTCGGGCCGACCAGGTGGACGCCGAGCACCGGCCCGCCGCCGGCCTCCGCCACGACCTTCACCATGCCCCCCTGGCCGTGCACCATCCCCTTGGCGACGGCGGTCAGCGGCATCGTGTTGACGTCGACCTCGTGCCCACGCGCGCGTGCCTCGGCCTCGCCGAGCCCCACCGAGGCGGTCTGCGGCGAGGAGTACGTCACCCGGGGCACGGTCGCGTAGTCGACCGGCGGCGACTGAAGCCCGGCCACGGTCTCGGCCACCAGCAGACCTTCCGCGAACGAGGCGTGGGCGAGGCCGAGCGAGGGCGGCGGCAGCAGGTCGCCGACGACGTGGACGCCCGGCACGGCCGTCTCCAGCCGGCCCCAGTCCTGCGGTACGACGAATCCCCGCTCGTCCGTCGTCAGCCCTGCCGCGTCCAGGCCCAGGCCCTCGGTGACGGGGGCCCGGCCGACGGCCACCAGCAGCCGTTCCGCCGTCAGCGTCCGGGTCTCTCCCCGCGCGGTCCGCACGCGCGCGCGTACGCCGTTGTCCAGCAGCTCCGCGTCCAGCAGCCGCGCGCCCGTCTGCACGTCGATGCCGCGCCTCTTCAGACCGCGCGTGAGGTGGCGGCTGACGTCGGCGTCCTCCAGCGGCACGATCCGGTCGGCGGCCTCCACCAAGGTGACGTCCGCGCCCATGGACCGGTGGAAGGATGCGTATTCCACCCCGATCGCGCCCCCGCCGAGCACCAGGACCGAGGCCGGGAGCCCCGGCGCGAACAGGGCGTCGTCGCTCGTCACCACGCGCCGCCCGTCCGGATCGAGCCCCGGGAGCGTGCGCGGGCGGGAGCCGGTCGCGAGGACGAGCGCACGGCGCGCGGTGAGATCCCGCACGCCCGGCGCACCCTCCTGGCGCACGCCCGGCGTACCGTCCGTGCCCGTGCTCTCCACCCGTACCGTGCGGGGTCCGGTCAGCCGTGCGCTGCCCCGCACGACTCGCACGCCCGCCTGCGCGAGGTGTGCCTCGACCCCTTTGTGGTTGCGCGCCACGATGCCGTCCCGTGTGGCCACCAGCGCGCCCCAGTCGACGGAGTCCACGGTCGCCTTCACGCCCCAGCGCTCGCGGGCCTCGGCGATCCCGTCGACCAGTTCGGCGGCGTGCAGCATCGCCTTGCTGGGGACGCACCCCCGGTGCAGGCACGTTCCGCCGACCTTGTCGCGTTCGACGAGGATGACGTCGAGGCCCAGGCCGGCGGCGCGCAGGGCGGTGCTGTAACCGCCGGTGCCGCCGCCGACGACGATCACATCGGATGTAGGGACGCCTGTGTCGATGGTCATGGCATCCACCCTCCGTCCACCCCTTGCCATGAGTCCAAGGCAATGTTCTTGTGGACTCCATGCATGATCTTCATGGCAGGACGGAGAGGGATCCGGGAACGTGAGCCTGCGCCAGATGGAGTACTTCGTGACGGTCGTCCAGGAGGCGTCGTTCACCCGCGCGGCGGACGCCCTGCACGTCACCCAGCCCGCGCTCTCGCACCAGATCAAGGCGCTGGAGAAGTCGGTCGGCGGTGCCCTGCTGGAGCGCCTGCCCCGGGGCGTGCGCCTCACCCCGATGGGCCGCGCCTTCCTGCCGCACGCCGAACTCGCCGTCCGCAGCGCGGCCCAGGCCCGCCGCGCGGCCCGCGCCACCGTCGGCGCCGAGGGCGGCGAGTTGCACGTCGCGGCCCTGCACTCCATCGCGGTCGGCCTCCTGCCCGACGTCTTCGCCCGCTGGCGCGCGGCCCACCCCCAAGTCCTGCTGCGCCTGCACGAGTACGCCACCGCCGAGGCCCTGGAGGAGGCGGTGCAGCGCGGTACCGCCGACCTCGCCGTCGGCCCCGAGCCGTCCGGGCGGCCCGGCACCGTCGTGCCCGTGGGCGAGGAGGAGGTCGTTCTCGTCGTGCCCTTCGACGACCGGCTCGCGGGGCGCACGACGGTCACTCTCCCGGAACTCGCCGACCACGCCTGGATCCGCTGCGCCATGGAACCCGTCGTGCACGGCGAACGCTTCCTCGACCGGGCCTGCGCGGACGCCGGGTTCCGGCCCCGGACAGCGGTGTGGACCGAGCACACCTCGACGGCCGTCCGCATGGCCGCCGCCGGCGTCGGGGTGTGCGCCGCGCCCGCCCACATCGTGCGGGGGGCCGTCGGCGAGGACTGCGTGGTCCTCACGCCCGTTCCGCCCTGGAGACGCCCGCTGACCGTCTACGCGCGCGTGCCGCCCACGGGCGCCGCCGCGGCCTTCGTCGACCTCCTGCGCGCGGCCTGGCCACCCCTGGGCCCCCACGGCCCGGACGAGGCGTGCGAGCCGCCCGAGGCCTGACGGCGTGCGGGAAGCCGAGCGCCGCGCGGCGTTGTGCCGGGTGACCGGCCCGGGCGGCCGGGGTACGGAAGGCCGCGCGGCCCTCGGCTCGACGACCGCGCGTCCACCGTACGACCGCCTGCCGCGCGGCAGGCGGTCGTACGGCGGCGCGCCCCCGCCGCCCGCCGGTGCCGCCCCGGCGTCTCAGTCCTCCGCCACCCGTTCCAGCAGGGCCACCGGCAGCCGGTCCAGGAGCTGAGCCACGGACACCTCGCCGGTGAACTCGCGGCCCGGGGCGAGGACATCCGCCCAGCGGCCCGGCGGGAGCGGGAGACGGGTGTCCCGCCAGCCGCCCGCCTCCGCGAGCCGCAGGGACAGCCGGGTCACCACCGTGACCACCGATCCGGAGCGGGCGAACGCCAGGCAGTGGTCGGCAGCCGGGCCCCCGGCCGTCAGCGGCTCGTACGACGCGTCCGCGCCGAACACCTCCGGGCGGCGGGCGCGTAGCCGCAGCGCCGCCGCCGTCAGCGTGTCCTTCTCGCCGGGCGCCTCCGGCGGGAACGCCACCGGCCGCCGGTTGTCCGGGTCCACCAGCGCCCGGTACTCGCCCTCCGTGCCCTGGTACACGTCCGGCACCCCCGGCATCGTCAGGTGGACGAGCGCGGTGCCGAGCACGTTGGCCCGCACGTACGGCTCCAACCCCTTCCGGAACGCCGCCACGCGCTCGCCGGGCGGCCCGCACGGCCCGGCGGCGACGAAGGACGCCACCGCCTCCTCGTACGGCGGTTCCTGTTCCGTCCAGCTGGTGTACATGCCCGCCTCGCGCACGTGCTTCAGCAGCGCCTGCTGGACCCGCTCCTCCTCGGCCGGCCCCAGCCCGAAGACCGTCTGCCAGGCCGCCCAGGCCAGCTGCCCGTCCGGCGCGCCCTCCTCGGGCAGGGACACCTCGGCGAGCAGCTCCGCCCAGCGGTCCGGGCACTCGGTGAGCACGGCGAGCGCGGCGCGCACGTCCGCGCTGCGTTTGGTGTCGTGCGTGGAGACGACCGTGCCGGTGAGCGGCCAATCGCGCTGCACGCGCGCGCAGTAGGCGTGGAAGTCCTCCGGCGCCACCCCCGGACCGCCCGGATCGCCGCCCACCTCGGTCGCCGACAGCAGCGGCATGTAGCGGTAGAACGCCGTGTCCTCCACCGACTTGGCGCGCAGCGCCGACGCGGTCTGCGCGAACCGGGTGCGGAACTCCACCCGGTCGGCGTGGTCCGGCGCCGACGGGTCACCGGGCGGCTCGACCAGCAGCCGGCGCACGACGCCGACGGCCTCGGCCTCCTCGGGCACCACGAAGGCCAGCCGGGCCTCCTCGGCGGCCCCCTCGGTGATCACGGTGGACGCGTCACCGGAGGCGTACGGCCGGTAGACGCGCATCCGGACCAGCAGCTCCTCCACGGCCGTCCGCAGCGCCCAGGGCGCGCGGTCGCGCAGCGAGAGGTCAGGCGAGGCGGCGCACAGCCGGGCCGCCACCCGGGTCAGCCGGTCCGTCTCGGTGGCCAGCTCGTGCGTGAGCACCTTGTAGGCGGCCCGCCGCACCGTGGCCTCCCAGTTGCCGCCCCGGTCCGTCTGCGGTGCGGCGAAGGCCCGGTACCGGCCGAGCAGTTCGTACGCGCCGGTGCGGTCCGTGAACAGGCCGTCGACGTGCCGCAGGGCGTCGTAGCCCGTGGTGCCCGCGACGGGCCAGGAGCCCGGCAGGTGCTCATCGTCGGCCAGGATCTTCTCCACGACCGTCCAGCGCCCGCCGGTCGCCTCGTGCAGCCGCGCGAGGTAGCCGTCGGGGTCGGCGAGACCGTCGGGATGGTCGATGCGCAGCCCGTCGAACACGCCCTCCGACAGCAGCCGCAGGACCGTGGCGTGGGTGGCGTCGAACACCTCCGGATCCTCCACCCGCACCCCGATCAGCTCCGAGATGCTGAAGAAGCGCCGGTAGTTCAGCTCCGTGCGGGCCAGCCGCCACCACACCGGGCGGTACCACTGGGCGTCCAGCAGCTGGGGCAGCGGCAGGTGCTCGGTGCCGGGGCGGAGCGGGAAGACGTGGTCGTGGTAGCGCAGGACGCCACCGTCGGCCACCAGGTGCGCCAGTTCCGTGCCGATCGGGCCGCCGAGCACCGGCAGCAGCACCCGGCCGCCCTGCGCCTCCCAGTCGATGTCGAAAAAGCGCGCGTACGGCGATCCGGGCCCCTCGCGCAGCACCTCCCAGAGGGCGGGGTTGTGCCGGGGGGACATCGCCATGTGGTTGGGCACGATGTCCACCACCAGGCCGAGGCCGTGCTCGTGCGCCGTGCGCGCCAGCGCGCGCAGCCCCTCCTCGCCGCCCAGCTCGGCGCGCACGCGCGTGTGGTCGACGACGTCGTAACCGTGCACGGAGCCCGGGACGGCCTCCAGGACGGGGGACAGGTGCAGGTGCGAGACGCCGAGCGACGCCAGGTAGGGTACGGCCGCTTCGGCGGCGGCGAACGGGAACGCGGGCTGGAGCTGCAGCCGGTAGGTGGCCGTGGGCACCCCCGGTCCGGGTCGCGCAGAAGTCATGGGAACCTACGTACCCCGCTCGCCGTCTTTCGTGTCATCGACCTCGGACCGGATCACGCCCGCGTGTCCGGTTCCGAGCGCCGGGAGGCCGGGGAAGCGGGGGCGGCGGGGGGCGGTGTCCCCGCTTCCCCGTCTCCCGTCCGCCGGCGTGTCCGCCGTGGCCCGCTCGCCACCGGCCCGCCCACCGGGCGTCCGGCACCCTTCCCGGCCCTCCTGAGGGCCGCCGCGGGCACCACCGTGGCTCGTCGAGCTACGCCGGATGGCCGAGCATCCCCGCCAGACCGGCGAGTGCCAGGCCGACGAGTGCCAGGCCGACGACTGGCGGACGGACGACTGCCAGGCCGACGAGTGCCGGACCGGCGACTGCCGGACCGGCGACTCGCGGACCGACGGGTGCGGGCCGAGGGGTGCGCGCGCCGTCCGCCACCGCGCGCGCAGGCCACCGAACGGCCCGCACGCGCGCGTAGGCGACGGCGACACCCCCTGCGCGCGCGTCGGACGGCCTCCCGCGGTGCGCGACCCCGGCGGCCGCTAGGCCGGCCGTTGCAGCACCGTCAGGCTGCGGTCCGGCAGGGTGATGCGGTCGCCGGCCGCCACCTTCGCGCCCGCTCCCGGCGGCACCCCTTCCGGGCGGGCCGTGTCGACGACCACCTGCCACTGGCGTCCGTGGTCGACCGGCACCAGGAAGTCCAGCGGCTCGGAGGAGGCATTGAACATCAGCAGGAAGGAGTCGTCGGTGATGCGCTCCCCGCGGGGGCCGGGCTCGGAGATGGCGTTGCCGTTCAGGAACACGGTCAGCGCCGACGCCTGCGCCGAGTCCCAGTCCTGCTGGGTCATCTCGCCGCCCTCGGGGGTGAACCAGGCGATGTCGGACAGCTCGTCGTGGGTGCCCTCCACCGGGCGTCCGTGGAAGAAGCGGCGCCGGCGCAGGACGGGATGGTCGCGGCGCAGCCACACCATCGCCCGCGTGAACTCCAGCAGGTCGCTCTCCAGGGACTCCGGCCAGTCCAGCCAGGACAGCTCGTTGTCCTGGCAGTAGGCGTTGTTGTTGCCGCGCTGGGTGCGCGCGAACTCGTCGCCGTGGCTGATCATCGGCACGCCCTGGGACAGCATCAGCGTGGCGATGAAGTTCCGCATCTGCCGTGCGCGCAGCCGCAGCACCTCCGGGTCGTCGGTGTCGCCCTCCGCCCCGCAGTTCCACGACCGGTTGTGGCTCTCGCCGTCCCGGTTGTCCTCGCCGTTGGCGTCGTTGTGCTTCTCGTTGTACGAGACCAGGTCGTGCAGCGTGAAGCCGTCGTGGCAGGTGACGAAGTTGATCGAGGCCAGCGGACGGCGCCCGTCGTCCTGGTAGAGGTCGGAGGAACCGGTCAGCCGGGAGGCGAACTCGGCGAGCGTGCGCGGTTCGCCCCGCCACAGGTCCCGGACCGTGTCCCGGTACTTGCCGTTCCACTCGGTCCACAGCGGCGGGAAGTTGCCCACCTGGTAGCCGCCCTCGCCGACGTCCCACGGCTCGGCGATCAGCTTCACCTGGGAGACCACGGGGTCCTGCTGCACCAGGTCGAAGAACGACGACAGCCGGTCCACCTCGTGGAACTGCCGGGCCAGGGTCGCCGCGAGGTCGAAGCGGAAGCCGTCGACGTGCATGTCGGTGACCCAGTACCGCAGCGAGTCCATGATCAGCTGGAGCACGTGCGGGGACCGCATGAGCAGCGAGTTCCCGGTGCCCGTGGTGTCCATGTAGTAGCGCGGGTCCTCCGTCAGCCGGTAGTACGACGGATTGTCGATGCCCTTGAAGGACAGCGTCGGACCCAGGTGGTTGCCCTCGGCGGTGTGGTTGTAGACCACGTCCAGGATGACCTCGATCCCGGCCTCGTGCAGCGCCCGGACCGCCGACTTGAACTCCAGCACCTGCTGGCCGCGGTCGCCCCAGGAGGCGTACGCGTTGTGCGGGGCGAAGAAGCCGATGGTGTTGTAACCCCAGTAGTTGTTCAGGCCCATGTCGACCAGCCGGTGGTCGTTCACGAACTGGTGCACGGGCATCAGCTCGATCGCCGTCACCCCGAGCTTGGTCAGGTGCTCGATGATCGCCGGGTGGGCCAGGCCCGCGTAGGTGCCGCGCAGCTCCTCCGGCAGCCCGGGGTGACGCATGGTCAGGCCCTTGACGTGGGCCTCGTAGATCACCGTGTGGTGGTACTCGGTGCGCGGCGGGCGGTCGTCACCCCAGTCGAAGTAGGGGTTGATCACCACCGAGGTCATGGTGTGCGGCGCCGAGTCCAGGTCGTTGCGCCTCTCGGGCGCGCCGAAGTGGTAGCCGTACACCTCCTCGCCCCACCGGACCGACCCGCTGATCGCCTTCGCGTACGGGTCGAGCAGCAGTTTCGCGGAGTTGCAGCGCAGCCCCCGTCCGGGGTCGTACGGCCCGTGCACCCGGAACCCGTACCGCTGTCCGGGCATCACGCCCGGCACGTACGCGTGCCGCACGAACGCGTCGCTTTCGCGCAGTTCCACCGCCGTCTCCGAGCCGTCGTCGTGCAGCAGACACAGCTCTACTCGGTCAGCGGCCTCCGTGAAGACCGCGAAGTTGGTTCCGGCGCCGTCATAGGTGGCGCCGAGCGGATACGCCTCGCCAGGCCAGACCTGCATGGATACGACTCTCCCAGGTGTGCCGTCCGCCGGGGGCCGCGTCGGCCCCGAGTCTCGTCCGAAAGTGAGGCAACCTCCCGTGGCTCGCGTGCCCTCTTATCAAGTGACCAGTGCACTCGGCGGTTCTGGTACCCGCCGAGAGCCGAACCAGCGGGGCAGATACGTACTCCCGGGGACCAGGGGGGAGTAGGGGGATAATGTGCGTGAGACAGTCCACCGCCATCTGGGCAAAGTACTGACCGGTGCGGCCCTGGCGGCGGCGGGGACCGCCGCCATGGTGGCGGTCACCCTGCCGGGCACGGCGGGAGCGGACGACTCCGGAGGGGCCGGCGGCGGCACGCGGGCCGCACGGCAGGCCGGGCAGGACCCGGACGCCGCACCGCCCGGTGTCGTGGAGCCGGCACCGGCCGAGGGGAAGCAGGGCACGGGCCGTGACCCGCTCACCGACGACGAGCTGCGGCGGGTCGAGAGGATCGCCGCGGCGGGACGGCTCTCGGCCACGGCCCGGGACGTCGACGGCGACCGCGGACCGCAGCGGCTGAGCGTCGACCTCGCCGAGCCGGAGGCCGCCGAGGCGGACGACCCGGACGCGCCACGGCGCGCCGACGTGACCTTCTACGACTACCGGAACGACACCCTCGTCACCAGGACCGTCGACCTGAGCACCGGGAAGGTCGTGCGGACCGGCACCCAGCAGGGCGTCCAGCCGCCGCCGAGCCGCGCCGAGAATGCCGAGGCGGCCCGGATCCTGATCGCCGGCCCGCTGGGCGCGGGCCTCAAGGCCGACTACAAGGACGCCACCGGCAAGGACCTCACCTCCCCCGACCAGCTGGAGCTCAGCGGCGGGATCTACGAGGCCTCGCCGGGCGCCCAGCCCGCGGTGCTCGACCAGTGCGGCGTCCACCGGTGCGTGCGGCTGTTCTCCAAGGTCCGCAACGGGCCGTGGATCGACACCAGGGACCTGGTCATCGACCTGAGCGCCCGCAAGACCGCCGCCCTCGACCGCGGCTGACCGGCCGCCACCCGACCTTCACACCCGTACCTTGAGGTAAGGGAGTCACCCCTTCATGCCCGAGAAGCACCCGTCCGGCGCGGTCCGGCCGCGAGTCACCGGCCGCGCCGCCCGCACGACCGCCGCCGTCGGCGTGTCCCTGGCCGCTCTGGCCGCCGCCGCGACGCTCGCCGGCCCCGCCGCGGCCCGGCCGCAGACCGCGCCCGCCGCGGCGGTCCCCGGCTGCAGCGCCGCCTACACCATCGAACAGAAGCTGACCACCGGCACGACCTGGCGGATGTGCTGGCGCTACGACAGCAAGGCCGGCCTCGTCCTGGAGAACATCTCCTACCAGCCCAAGGGCGAAGCCAAGCCGATCAAGGTCCTCAACAGCGCCAGACTCGCCCAGATCCACGTCCCCTACGACGACGGCAAGCACGAGTACTACGACCTCACGGGCCAGGACTTCGCCCAGGAGCTGATGGAGCTGTCGCCCGGCGAGTGCCCCGGCGGCACCATCAAGACGGTCAAGGTCCCGGACGGCGACCCGCGCCACCCGAACGTCAAGGGCCTGTGCACGACCACCCGTTCGCGTGGCCACGCCTACCGGATGCACGACCTCTTCCAGTCGGGCAAGACCTACCAGCAGCAGGGCAAGGACCTGCTGGTCTACACGGTCAACCAGGTCGGCTGGTACGAGTACATCACCGAGTGGCGCTTCCAGGACGACGGCACGATCAGCATGAACGCCGGCGCGACCGGCAGCCTCTCCTTCGAGGACTACAACGCCCAGGACGGACGCGGCTGGCCCATCGGCAAGGGCGCCCGGGACTACGCCACCAGCCACAGCCACAACGTCTTCTGGCGGCTCGACTTCGGCCTCGACGGCTCGTCGAAGACGAAGGTCGAGCAGTACGACTCCGCCGTCACCGCCCCCGCCGGGCGGGAGGGCCCGACCACCAGGACCACCCGCACCAAGGTCGGCAGGGAACTCGCGGGCGACTACAAGACCTACCGCTGGTGGCGGGTGGTCAGTGCCACCGGCAAGAACAAGGACGGCCACGCCCGCTCGTACGAACTGGTGCCCGGACCGACCACCAGATACCCGGGCCGCAGCTTCACCAAGCACGACATGTACGTCACCGAGTACGACAAGTGCGAGCTGTTCGCCAGCGACAACCCGACGTGCGCGACCGGCCACCCGAAGTCCGTGGACAAGTGGGTGGGCGGCCAGACCCTCACGCACCCCGTGGTCTGGGTGAACGTCGGTTTCCACCACATCGCCCGGGACGAGGACCAGCAGCCCATGCCGGTGCACTGGCAGGGCTTCTCCATCGCCCCGCGGGACGTCACGGCTATGAATCCGCTCACCCCCAAGGAGCTGGCATGGCAGAACGGACACTGGGAATGGCGTAGTTGAGTACAGCGGACGGGAAACCGACCTGTCCATCCGGCTGCACCGCCGACCGCTCGCGGAGTACCCTTCCTTGATCGTTGAGACGGGAAAGGCCCGGGGGAGCGGAAGGCGGTGCACGGGTGGGCTCGGGAGGGCTGGAGCTGCCTCCTGGTGACGAGGGTCACGAGGGAAACTCCACAGACGTCCCGCCCGGCGCGGTGTCCCTGGCCCGGCCGATGGACGCGGGTTCCATCGGTCCGGAGCTGGACTGGGACGCCGACGCCTGGCGCGAGGTGCGCACCCGCGCCCAGCGGGCCGGCCGGGCCTACATCTGGCTGAACCTCGTCGAACAGCGGCTGCGCGCGGTCGTGGCGGCCGTGCTGCGGCCGATCTACGAACCGGTCCACGGCGACGAGTGGGTGGTGGCCGCGGCCGGCCCGGCCGGGCAGGAGTGGGTGCAGCGCGCGGTCGCCGTCCGCGAAGTCAGCCGCCGCAAGGGCTACTTGCTCGACCCGGCCGACGACAACGTGCTCAGCTTCCTCACCCTGCCCCAGCTGCGCGAGCTGGTGGTCCAGCACTGGCCGTGCTTCGAGCCGTACTTCGACGAGCGGCGGGACCTCGAACTCGCCCTGGACGAGCTGGAGGTCACCCGCAACGTCGTCTCCCGCAACCGGGCCCTGTCCGAAGCGGTCCTCAGCCAGGCCGAGCGGGCCTCCGCGCGGCTGCTGGAGATGCTCGGCGCGGGCGGTGACGTGCCCTCGGCGCGCCGGCTGCCCGTCGACGCGGTCGAGGACCTGGTCGGCGACCGGTACGCCGACGTCGTCGCCGTCCACGCCGACCGGGTGCGGCTGCTGCGACAGTTCCCGGCCGAGGACATCTTCGGCGGCGCCCGCAGGCTCGACGCCATCGGCATCGGCCTCAACCTGCTGGTGCAGAACTTCTCCGGGCGGCGCCTGGTCCGGCTCGCCGAGGGCGGCTGCCGGGTGCGGCTGCTCTTCCTCAACCCGGCCTCCAGCTCGGTCAAGCGCCGCGAGCGCGAACTCGGGATGAAACGGGGCGAACTGAGCCGCTCGGTCGAGATGAACATCCTGCACATGCGCCGGGTGCGCTCCCGGCTGCGCGACCCGGGCGCGTTCGAGATCCAGGTGTACGACGAGACGCCCCGCTTCACCGCCTACCTGGTGGACGGCGACGGCGCGGACGGCATGGCCGTGGTGCAGTCCTATCTGCGCGGGGCGCGGGGGATGGAGTCGCCGGTGCTGGTGCTGCGCAACGGCAGCCGGCTGGTCAAGTCGGACGATGTGGGCGAAGTCGGTCTCTTCCCGACGTACCGCGAGGAATTCGAGCTGACGTGGGCGGATTCGCGTCCCGTGTCCTGAACGGCCGGAACCGGATGCGGGGCCCGGCGCGGGCCGGTTCCGGGCCGGGAAGCGGAACGCGGGCGTCTGATTGTCAGTGCCGCGTGCGATGGTGGAGGCCACTGGGGGAAAGCACCACCAAGAAGGGGGGCCGCCCATGGGCTGGCACCAGGAGCTGCTGATCGGCTTCGACCTGGAGACGACCGGGACCGATCCGCGCGAGGCGCGCATCGTCACGGGCACCGTGATCGAGGTCAAGGCCGGTGAGCCCATGGGGCGCCGGGAATGGCTGGCCGATCCGGGCGTGGAGATCCCGGCCGACGCGGTCGCCGTGCACGGCATCAGCAACGAACGCGCGACGGCCGAGGGCCGCCCGGCCGACCAGGTGGCCGACGCCATCGCCGGCGTCCTGGTGTCGTACTGGAAGTCGGGCGTTCCGGTCGTCGCCTACAACGCGGCCTTCGACCTCACGCTGCTGGCGGCGGAACTGCGGCGGTACGGTCTGCCGTCCCTGACCGACCGGCTGGGCGGCACCCACCCCGCCCCGGTCATCGATCCGTACACCATCGACCGCTGGGTCGACCGCTACCGCCGCGGCAAACGGAATCTGGAGGCGGTCTGCGCCGAGTACGGCATCGTCCTCGGCGCGGCCCACAACGCCACCGCCGACGCCCTCGCCGCGGCACGGCTCGCGTCCGCGATAGCCGACCGCCACCCGAAGATAGCGTCCCTCGGCCCGGCGGAGCTGCACCGCAGCCAGATCGAGTGGTACGCGCAGTGGGCGGCGGACTTCCAGGCGTTCCTGCGGCGCAAGGGCGAGGCGGAGGCGGTGGTCGACGGCAGCTGGCCCCTCCGGGAACTGACCGAGGACCAGCCGGCCTGAGGCCTCTCGTTCGGATCATGCCGGGCCCGCGGGCCCCGTCGTGGCGGACAGCAGCCGCCTCCGGGGGCGCCCTCGGAGTCCCGGGGCACCCTCAGAAGGGATACCACCGCACCGTCGCGTCCCCGTCCCGCAGCGACGCGACCCGGCGCCGGAACTCGGCCAGCGCCTTGGGGTTGGACGGCGCGTGCTGGGCCACCCACGCGCAGCTCGCCGTCTCCCGGGCGCCGCGCAGGACCGCGCAGCCCTCCCACTCCCGCACATCCCATCCGTACGCCTCGGTGAAGGAGTCGTACGCCTCGGCGGGCAGCCCGTAGCGGTCGCGGGAGAGGGCCATGACGACCAGGTCGTGCTCGCGCAGATCGGCGGCGAAGGTCTCCAGGTCGACCAGGACCGGCCCGTCCGGCCCAATGTGCACATTGCGCGGCAGCGCGTCCCCGTGGATCGGCCCTGGTGTCAGACGCGGCGTCAGCGCCGCCGCCTGGGCGGCGAAACCGTCGCGGCGCGCACGCAGGAAGGCCGCGTCCTCGGGGTCGATCGCGTCGCCCGCGAGCCGCAGCCAGCGTTCCACACCGTCCAGCAGATCGCGGGGCGGCAGTCCGAAGGGGGGAGAGGGCAGTGCGTGCACCCCGCGCAGCAGGACGGCCAGGTCCCGGGGCTCGGCCGACCGTACGGGATCCGGCAGCCGGTGCCACACGGTCACCGGGTGGCCGTCCACCAGCAGCGGCTTCGGCTCGGCCGCCCGGACCGCCGGCACGCCCGCCTCGGCCAGCCAGCCGGCGACGGCCAGTTCGCGCTCGGCCCGCCCCAGCAGCTCCGCGTCCCGGCCCACCTTCACCACCAGGCCGCCGGCCGCGAACACCGCGTTCTCGCCGAGGGCCAGGAGCCGCGCGTCCCGGGCCGGGTCCGGCAGCACTCCCGCCGCGGCCAGTACGTCCCGCGCGCGTGCCTCGTCCATCGTCCTGCCTCCGTGCCGTCTTCCCGTGCCGTGTCTGTCCGGTCCCCGGTCAGTCTCGCACTGACCCGGGCCGGGCACCGGGCGCGGCCCCGGCCGTCGTGCGCGGTCCCTTGACGGGGTACCGGGCCTTCACGAACATGAACACGCCAACCGGAGCGGGCAAAGGGGCTGATTCCGTGACAGCAGCGGTCGAAGCGCGGACACCACCGGCCGGAGCACGGCGGCCGGCCGGTCGCCGCGTCGCCGATCACGGCGCCTGGTTCCTGGTCCTGCCCGCCCTCGTGCCGGTCCTCCTGCTCAGCGTCGGCCCGCTGCTCTACGGCATCGGGCTGGCCTTCACCGACGCCCAGTCCGGCCGCACGTCCGCCACCCGGTGGATCGGCGCCCTGAACTTCCGGGACCTGCTGCACGACACCCTGTTCTGGGAGTCGTTCCGCATCGGCCTGGTCTGGGCGGCCGGCGTGACCGTGCCGCAGTTCCTGCTGGCGCTCGGCCTGGCCCTCCTGCTGAACGCGGACTTACGCCTGCGCGGCCTGGCCCGCGCCCTCGCGATCGTGCCCTGGGCGATGCCCGAGGTCGTCGTCGGCATCATGTGGCGCCTCGTCTACAACCCGGACGCCGGCGTCCTCAACGAAACCCTGCGCGACCTCGGCCTCGGCACCGGCCGGGACTGGCTGAGCGGCCTGGCCACCGCGCTGCCCGCGGTGATCGTCGTCGGCGTCTGGGCGGGCCTGCCGCAGACCACGGTCGCCCTGCTCGCCGGACTGCAGAACGTCCCGCGTGAACTCCACGAGGCCGCGGCGGTCGACGGGGCGGGCGCCTGGCGCCGCTTCCGCACCGTCACCTGGCCCGCGCTCAGACCGGTGGCCCTCGCCATCACCGCGCTCAACCTCATCTGGAACCTCAACTCCTTCGCCCTGGTCTACGTGCTCACGAACGGCGGACCCGGCGGGAAGACCCGGCTGCCGATGCTCTTCGCCTACGAAGAGGCCTTCCGTTACGGCCAGTTCGGCTACGCGGCGGCGATGGGCTGCGTGCTCGTCGCGGTGGTCGCGGTGCTGCTCGCGGTATTCCTGGCAGGCCGGCTGCGGGGCGGTGAGGAGGCGTGAGGCCCCGCCGCGCCGCCCGCGCCGGACAGTACGCCGCCCTCCTCGGCTACCTGCTCTTCCTGGCCTTCCCCTTGCTGTGGCTGCTGTCCACCGCGCTCAAGTCCCCCCGCGAGCTGGGCGGCCCGCACCCCACCTGGATCCCGCGCCACCCCACCCTGGCCAATGTCCGGCAGGCGTTCGCGGAGCAGCCGCTGGCGCACGCCGCGCTGAACTCCCTGCTGGTGGCGCTCTGCACGGCCGTCGTCGCGGTGCTGCTCGCGACCCCGACGGCCTACGTCATGGCCCGGCACCGCTCCCGGCTCACCCGGGCCGCCACGGGGTGGGTGGTGGTCAGCCAGGCGTTCCCCTTCGTGCTGGTGATCATCCCGCTGTTCCTGGTGCTGAAGAACCTGCGGCTGGTCGACTCCCTGACCGGGCTGGTGCTGGTGTACGTGGTGTGGGCGCTGCCGTTCGCGCTGTGGATGCTCACCGGGCACGTCCGGGCGGTGCCCGCCGAACTGGAGGAGGCGGCGGCCGTGGACGGCGCCGGGCGGCTGAGAACGCTCGTGTCGGTGACGGCGCCGCTGCTGGCACCCGGCATCGCGGCTACGGCCCTGTTCGCGTTCGTCACCGCGTGGAACGAGTTCTTCTTCGCGCTGGTGCTGCTCAAGAGCCCGGAGAGGCAGACCCTGCCGGTGATCCTGACCCACTTCATCGGCGCCGAGGGCGTGGCCGATCTCGGCCCGCTCGCCGCCGCCGCCTTCCTCGCGACCCTGCCCTCCGTGGCCGTCTTCGCGCTCGTCCAGCGGCGGATCACGGGCGGCCTGCTCGCCGGGGCGGTGAAGAGCTGATGGGCGCGGAAGAGCCGGTGCGGACCAGGGGCGCCGTGGCACTGGTCGTGCTCCTGCTGCTCCTCGCGGGCTGCTCCCCGGGCGGCCGGACGGACGGCGGTCCGATCACCCTGCGCTTCCAGTCCCTGGCCTGGCAGCAGGAGTCCGTCACCGCCAACAAGGAGCTGGTGAAGGAGTGGAACGCGTCCCACCCGGACGTCAGGGTCGAGTACGTCCAGGGCAGCTGGGACAGCGTGCACGACCAGCTGCTCACCTCCTTCGAGGGCGGTGAGGCCCCCGACATCGTCCACGACGCCTCCGACGACCTCGCCGACTTCGCCCACGGCGGCTACCTCGCCGACCTGACCGGCCTGCTGCCCGCCCGGCTCAGGTCCGGCATACCCGAGAGCAGCTGGGATGCGGCCGCCTTCGGGAACGGCGTCTACGGCGTGCCGTTCCTCCAGGAGCCCCGTGTCCTGATCGCGAACGCGGACCGGCTGCGCGCGGCCCGGGTGCGCATACCGACACCGGAACACCCCTGGAGCTGGGCGGAGTTCCGGCAGGTGGCCAAGCGGCTCAGCGGGCCCGGTCGGTACGGCGTGGCCTGGCCGCTGAAGGAGCCCGTCTCCGCCACGCTCAACCTGTCCCTGTCGGCGGGCGGGCGGCTGTTCCACCGGGGCGCGGACGGGAAGGTCACCGTGCGGTTCACGGCCGGGGACGCGGTCGTACCGCGCACCGTGCACGACCAGGTCGCCGTCGACCACAGCGCGCCCGCCTCCACGCTGGGCAGCGGCGGCTCGGACACGCTGCCGGGTTTCTTCGGCGGCCGGTACGCGATGGTCCCGCTGGGCTTCTCCTACCGCCAGCAGATCGCGCAGCAGGCTCCCGAGGGCTTCCGCTGGGAGGTGCTGCCCGCACCGGCGGGCGCCGACGGGCTCACCCAGGGGGTCAGCCCGCAGACGCTGTCCGTCTCGGCCGACTGCCCGCACAAGAAGGAGGCGGTCGCGTTCATCGACTTCCTGTTGCGGCCCCGGAACATGGTCCGCCTCGCCCTCGGCGACTGGATGCTGCCCACCGGCACCGAGGCCCTGAAGGACCCGGCCCTGCACACCACGGAGAACGGCTGGGCCACCGGCACCGCCCTCGCGTCCCGGCTGCGCCCGGCGCCCGCCCAGTCCGTGCGCGGCTACCCCGAGTGGAAGGACAAGGTCGCCACCCCGGCCTACCAGGAGTACTACAGCGGAGCCATCGGCCTCGCCGAACTGCGCCGCCGCCTGGAGAGAGACGGCAACCTGGTGCTGGCCCGCTACCAGCGCTGAGCGCGGCCACGGGCCCGGAAGCGGCCCGGTCCGGCCTCCCGCACACCGTCGTACCGGACGGGAAACCGATTGAACGAGACGTCTCGTCTCGTCTAGCCTGCCCGGCATGACCGCACCCGCCCACATCGCCATGTTCTCCGTCGCCGCCCACGGCCACGTGAACCCCAGCCTGGAGGTGATCCGTGAACTCGTCGCCCGGGGACACCGCGTCACCTACGCCATCCCGCCCGTCTTCGCCGGGAAGGTCGCCGCCACCGGGGCCCGGCCCGTGCCCTACACCTCCACCCTGCCGGGCCCGGACGCCGACCCGGAGGCCTGGGGGACCACCCTGCTCGACAACGTGGAACCGTTCCTGGACAACGCCGTCCAGGCGCTCCCCCAGCTCGTCGAGGCCTACGCCGACGACGTCCCGGACCTCGTCCTGTACGACATCACCTCCTACGCGGCCCGGGTCCTGGCCCACCGCTGGGGCGTCCCGGCGATCTCGCTCTCGCCGAACCTCGTCGCCTGGGAGGGCTACGAGGAGGAGGTCGCCGAGCCGATGTGGGCCGAGCCGAGGAAGACCGAGCGCGGACGGGCTTACTACGCCCGGTTCACGGCCTGGCTGGCGGAGAACGGGATCAGCCAGGACCCGGACTCCTTCGCCGGCCACCCCGCGCGCTCCCTCGTGCTCATCCCGAAGGCGCTCCAGCCCCACGCCGACCGGGTGGACGAGCGCGTGTACACCTTCGTCGGCGCCTGCCAGGGCGACCGCGCCGACCAGGGCGACTGGCAGCGGCCCGCCGGTGCGGAGAAGGTCGTCCTGGTCTCGCTCGGCTCGGCCTTCACCAAGCAGCCCGCCTTCTACCGGGAGTGCGCGCGCGCCTTCGGCGACCTGCCCGGCTGGCATGTCGTCCTCCAGGTCGGCCGGCACGTGACCCGCGCCGAACTGGGCGACGTACCGGCCCGGGTCGAGGTGCGCGACTGGGTGCCGCAGCTGGCGATCCTGCGGCAGGCCGACCTGTTCGTCACGCACGCGGGCGCCGGCGGCAGCCAGGAGGGGCTGGCGACCGGGACGCCGATGGTCGCCGTACCGCAGGCCGTCGACCAGTTCGGCAACGCCGACATGCTCCAGAAGCTCGGGGTCGCCCGGCACCTGCCCGCCGAGGAGGCCACCGCCGACCGCCTCCGCGAGGCCGCGCTCGCCCTGGTGGACGACCCGGAGGTCGCGCGCCGGCTCAAGGAGGTGCAGGCGGAGATGGCCCAGGAGGGCGGCACCCGGCGGGCGGCCGACCTCATCGAGGCGGAACTGCCGGGCCACCGCCGGAGTCGGGACCTTCCCTTCGGATGACGCCGGGCTCGCGGGCCCTGGCACCGCGCCTCGCAGCGCGGGCGGGTGCGGCGGCCGGCACCACCGCCGCGGGCACGGCCGGCGCCCCTGAGCAGACCCCGCCTGTCCATGCGGTTGCTCATCCGTGGGAACAGGAGCACGGACAGGGCCCGCCGGCTCCCAGCGGGAGCCGGCGGGCCCTGCGGCACCGGCCGGAATCAGACGGTCAGCCGCTCGCCCCGGTCGGGCACCGGCGCCGCCACCGGCTCCGGGGTCTCGTCGTGGGTGAGGTCCGGCAGGCGGTGCAGCCACTTGGGCAGGTACCAGTTGCGCTCGCCGAGCAGCGCCATCACCGCCGGCAGCAGCACTCCGCGGATGACCGTGGCGTCGATCAGGACCGCCGCGGCCAGGCCCACGCCCATCTGCTTCATGGACTGCATGGAGAGCGTGCCGAAGATCGCGAACACGGCGACCATGATGACCGCGGCGCTGGTCACGACCCCGGCCGTGGTGACCACGCCGTGCCGGATCGCGTCCTTCGTCGTACGGCCGCGCATCCGGGCCTCGCGGATCCGGGAGACCACGAACACGTGGTAGTCCATCGACAGCCCGAACAGGATCACGAAGAGGAACAGCGGCAGCCAGGTGACGATCGCGCCGACGCCCTCCGCGCCCACCAGCGAGGCGCCCCAGCCGTGCTGGAAGACGGCGACGAGGATGCCGTAGGCGGCGGCCACCGACAGCAGGTTGAGCACGATCGACGTGACCGCGACGGTCAGCGAGCGGAACGACAGCAGCATCAGCAGGAAGGCGAAGACGACCACGAACACGAAGACCGGGACGACGGAGCCCATGAGCTGGTCGTTGAAGTCGTGGTTGCCCGCGACCTGCCCGGTCACCGGTGCCTGCACGCCGTCGACCTTGCCGAGCGTGGCGGGCCGCACCTCGTCGCGCAGCTTCTCCAGGCTCCGTGTCGCCCGGTCCATGTCGGAGCCGCCGACCAGCGGCACGGACACCAGGGCCACGTTCCGGGCGTCGTACAGCTTGACGTCGACCGGGCCGCGCGAGGCACCCGAGGCGACCGCCTGCCGCTTGAAGCCGGCCAGGGCCCGGCGGACTTCGGGGGCGTTGACGTCCTTGGCCTTGACGACGACCTGGGCCGGTTCGCTGCCGCCCGGGAAGGCGTCGTTGACGCGGTTGTACGTCTGCACGATCGGCAGCGAGTCGCCGAACTCCTGGTCCAGGGTGAGCTGCTGGGTCTTCATGCCGAGCGCGGGCGCGGCGACCGCCAGCAGCGCGCCGGCCGCGACGACGACCGAGACCAGCGGCTTGGCGAGCACACCCCGCAGCACGGCCGTCCAGAACCGGCTGTCGCCGTTCCCCGCGCGCTTGCGGCGGCCCAGGAACGGAAGCCGTCCCTTCTCGACCCGCTCGCCGAGCAGCGACAGCAGCGCGGGCAGCACCGTCACCGAGCCGACCATGGCGACCGCCACCACCATCAGCGAGGCCAGGCCCATCGCCTCGAACTCGGCGAGCCCGGTGAACAGCATGCCCGCCATCGCCACGCACACCGTGACACCGGAGACGATGATCGCCCGGCCGCTGGTCGCGGCGGCGATCCGCAGGGCGGTGCCGGCGTCCCGGCCGGCCGTCCGCTCCTCGCGCTCGCGGCGCAGGTAGAACAGGCAGTAGTCGACACCGACGGCCATACCGACCAGCAGCATCACGGAGTTGGCGGTGTCGCTCATCGGCTGGAGGTGGCTGACCAGGCCCATCAGGCCCATCGTCGCCATGATCGCGGTGATCGCGAGGGCCACCGGCAGCAGCGCGGCCACCAGCGCGCCGAACGCGATCAGCAGGATGCCGAGGGCCACCGGCACCGCCGAGTACTCGGCCTGCTGGAAGTCGTCCCCGAAGGCGTCCTTGTACTGCTTCTGCATGCTGGCGCCGCCGATCTCCTCGATCCGCAGCGTGCCGTGGTCCTTCTGCACCCCGGCGACGGCCTCGAGCACCGGCTCGATCCGGTCGGCGGCCGTCTCCGCGTCACCGCGCACGTCGAACCGGACCAGCGCGCTGCGGCCGTCCCGGGAGACGGTGTGCGTGTCGTACGGCGAGGTCACGTCCGTCACCTCGCCGGTGCCCCGGACGGCCCGGACCACGTCGGCGACGGCCGCGCGGAACTGCGGGCTGGTGGCCCTGACGCCGGCGTCCTTCGACTGGACGAGGACCGTCTCCCCGGCCGGCTCCTTGATCCCGGCGTCGTCGATGATCGTCGCGGCGGTGTGCGTCTCGCCCTTGAGCTGGTCGCTCTCGTTCACGTCGACCCGGCCGGCGGCCGAGCCGAGGCCCATCGCCAGGACGACGAACAACACCCATATGCCGACGGCCGCCCAGCGGTGCCGGGCGCTCCAGCCGCCGGCGCGGGCGGCCAGCCCCCGCACCCGCACCTCTGTGTTCCCCATGACGGGTCTGCCCCCTCGTGTGCGGTGACGGCCCCCTGCCGCCACGTCTCCTTGCTCCTGTCCGACGGTAGGGGCGGGATAAAGCCATCTCGTCGTACTGCCCGGTGAACCGCGCGGGGCCCGGATCACCGCTGGGGAGGACGGCGGCCCCTTACATCTATCGCCGGTTCTCGGGGGCGGCTCTCAGGGACGCGGTGCCCGGTCCGCCGGAGCTTCGCCCGGCCCGGCCCACGCCCAGCCGGGCGCCGCCGGGCCCGAGGCGTGTGCGAGGCTTCGCCCATGCGCTACGTCATCATCGGGGCCGGCGCCGTCGGCGGTACCGTCGGCGGGCGGCTCGCCCAGGCCGGCCGGGAGGTCGTCCTGGTCGCCCGGGGCCCGCACCTGGCAGCCCTGCGCGAGCACGGACTGCGACTGCGGGTTCCGCAGGGCGAGTCGACGTACCGGCTGCCCGCCGTCGACGGGCCGGGACCGCTCGGCGAACTGCGCGCCGACGACGTCCTCGTCCTCGCCGTGAAGACCCAGGACACCGTGGCCGCCCTGGACGCCTGGGGTGACGTGCCCGTCGCCGGCGGCGGCACCGCGGCCGAACTGCTGCCGCTGGTCTGCCTGCAGAACGGCGTGGAGAGCGGCCGGCTGGCGCTGCGCCGCTTCCGGCACGTGTACGGCGTCTGCGTCTGGCTGCCGTCGACCTTCGTGGAGCCCGGCGTCGTCCGCGCCGCGGGCAGCCCGCTCACCGGCATCCTGCACCTCGGCCGCGTCCCGCACGGCACCGACGACACCGCGCGCCGGATCGCCGCCGACCTCGCGGACGCCCACTTCGAGGCGCCGGTGGTGCCCGACGTGGCGCGCTGGCAGTACGCCAAGCTCCTCGGGAACCTCGGCAACGCGCTCGAAGCGGTCAGCGGGCCGGTGGCAGGTGAGGAGGCGCGGGCCCTGTTCGCGCGCGTGCGGGCCGAGGGGGAGGCCGTGCTGGACGCCGCCGGCATCCCGTACGCCGGCGCGGAGGAGCAGCGCGCGGCCCGCGGCGACAAGGTCACCCTGGTCCCGCTGGACGGCGCCCCGCGCGGCGGCGGCTCCTCCTGGCAGTCCCTCGTCCGGGGCACCGGCACCATCGAGGCGGACTACCTCAACGGCGAGATCGTCCTGCTCGGCCGGCTGCACGGCGTCCCCACCCCGCTCAACGAACTGCTGCAAGTCCTCGCCAACCGGTTCGCCCGGGAGCACCGGGCGGCAGGGTCGCTGCCCGTCGCCGATCTGGTCCGACTGGCCGACGAGGCGGAGCGGCGCGTGACCGCCGGCTGAAATGGACCAAAGAAGATGTGGTGGATTGGGCCGGGATTCTGAGCCACCGGCGCACTAGCGTCGGTGCCATGACGCACCGCAGCACCCACACGTTCACCGCCGCCACAGCCACAGCCACAGCCACCGCCACCACGGCCGCCGTCACCGCCCCGGCCCGGGTCGACTTCTTCTTCGACCCCGCCTGCCCCTTCGCCTGGATCACCTCCCGCTGGCTGCTGGAGGTGGAGCGGCTGCGCCCGCTCGACCTCCGGTTCCGGGCGATGAGCCTGTACCTGCACAACACCGGCAACGAACTGCCCGACTGGTACCGCGACCTGGTGGACCGCTCGATCGGGCCCGTGCGGGTCGCCGTGGCCGCCGCCGAACGGTACGGCGACAAGGTCCTGCGCGACCTGTACACCGCGTTCGGCACCCGCATCCACGAACAGGGCGCGGAGGACTTCGACACGGTGGTCACCGAGTCACTGGCCGCGCTCCAGCTCCCCGCCGACTTGTCGGCCGCCGCCCACGACCCCTCCTACGACGACGCGGTCCGCCGCAGCCACGAGGCCGGCACCGAGCCGGAGACCGGCGGTTACGTCGGCACGCCCACCCTCCACGTCGACGGCACCGTGTGGTTCGGCCCCGTGCTGCGCGCCGTCCCGCGCGGCGCCGAGGCGGCCGAACTCTTCGACAGCTTCCGGGTGTTGGCCCGGCACCCCGACTTCTTCGAGCTGAAGCGCACCCGCACCGGCGCGCTCCGGTTCGACTGACCCGGATCAGGTTGGCCGATAAACGCCCCTCCGGCGCCCCGGCCGCACCGGACGTGTGACACGGCGGGGCCGTCCGGCGCAGAACCAAGAGCCACCGCGGTCCGACGTCACAGGGGAGCGCCGGACCGCGGAGGCCGATACCACACGACCGTCCTCTGGCACCGCCCCTCGCCGAACCAGGCGACAAACCCGCGGAGTTGTCCCTAGGGTGAACCGCGCGGAAGGCCGGAGGGGGACGGACGGATGAGTGGGACGGGCAGGGCGTTGCCGCCGTTGCCGCAGTACCGCAAGGACGGGGTGACCCGGCGCCTGAGCGCCTCGGTGCACCTCGACGACGACTTCGCCCTGTACGCCGACCGGATGCTCACCGGGGACCGGCTCAACGCCATCGGGCTCAGCCTCAACATCAACTTCGTCGCCCTCGCCCGGCACGCGCGCGTGGCCACCCGCCGCCGCGCCGCCCTCGACCGCCGGCTCGCCTGCCTCCAGGCGGTCGTGGCCCTCACGCTCCTCGTCGGGCTCTGGGGGCTGGTCAACGGACACCGGTCACTCGGATGGGTGGCGATTTTTGGCCCTCTCGGCGCCTACGCGGTCGCCTGGACACTGGTCCGCCACGCCCAGGCGCGCAGCCGCGACACGGCACGGGACGTGTTCCTCTCCACCGACAGACCCGAGCAGACTGCCCCCCCGGTGGAACCCGAGGCCGAGGCCGCGCTGCACGACCTGAAACGCGCCAACGTCCTGCCCTACGCAGACGAGGCCGCCTACACCAAGCCGTTCGTCGGCAGCGGCGACAAGATCAAGGAAACCGTCTGGCAGCCCATCGACGTCAGCAGGCCCGCCGACGCCCCGGGCGGCGGAAAACTGCCGATGCGCCCGTTCGACGTCATCGACCTGCACACCTACGTGGCACGGCACATGGAGAACATCTCCGGGCTCCAGGGACTGCGGGCCAGGAACCGGCTCTACGTCCTCGGCAGCAACGCCCACCTCATACCGGAGCTGGTGCCCGACCCCACCCGGCGGCCCCGCGCCCAGATCCCCAAGCGACTCGTGCAGGCCGGCCTGCAGACGCCCGGCGCCGGCATGCGCACCCACCTGTGCCTGGAACGCGTCGGCGAGGGCGGCCGGCTGATCGTCTCCATGTACCTGCGGGCGATCCTCCAGCACCCCAGCCTGACCTGGGAGGTGGCCGCCTACGCGATACCGCCGCTGGACGGCCGCTTCTACCGCGTGGACCGCCTCCCGGTCGCCCCCTGGGAGCGGTGGTGGGACCTGTTCCGGTACGCCACCCGCCGCACCGGCCCCGAACTGCGCGGCGCCCTCGGCCGCATCCTGCGGCGCCACCGCTGGCGCGGCGACCACGACCGGGCGCTGGCCAGGGCCCGCCGCGCCATCACCCGGCAGCACGTCCGCCACGACTACGGCGCCACGGGCAGCCTGCGCGAGGACCTCGGCGCCTGGGACGAGGCCGGCTACGCCGAACGCACCGACGCGCAGGACTTCCTGTTCCGGCTCCAGCAGGGCGTGCTGACCGCCACGGAACGGTTCCTGCGGGACCACAACATCGACACCGGTTCCTTCGACAAGGCCGTACAGGTCATCACCACGCAGACCTACAACATCGGTAACGTCAGCGGTCCCAGCAACTTCGGCGCCCACGGGACGATCCTCCTGGGCGGGCAGCAAGGGCCCGGACCCCAGGGCGGCCCGGGAGCCCAGGGCGGCCCCAATCCCGCGGGATCAGGCCCGCCCGCGCCGAAGCCGTGACCGCAAACCCCACCCATCCGACGGCTCCTCCGGTCCGGGGCGCGCCGCCGGACCGCGAGCGAGGACAGGACATGAGCACCTACAACTTCGGCAACGTCAACGGCCCCGCCAACTTCGGCGACCACGGGCAGATCCAGATCAACCACGCCCACCCCGACCTGCCCACCATGATGGACCTCGCGCAGCGGCTCACCGACACGCTGCGCGCCGAGTACCCGGAACTGGTGCCCCAGGGCGAGATCATCCAGGCCCAGTTCCAGGAGTCCGCCGAGGACGGCCTGCCGCCGAACCGCGGCCGGATCCGCTCCGCGCTGGAGACCATCGCCATCGCGGCCTCGGCCGGCACCGGCAGCCTCGCCTTCACCCAGCAGCTCATCAACGCCCTGGGGCTGTGACCGGCCGGAGCCCCGCCACCACGGGGCTCCGGCCCTGCCACGTCACCGGGCTCGCACCACCGCCCGGACCCCGCCGCCGAGGTCGAGGTCGAGCCCCGACCGCAGCGGCACCGTCTGGCCGGGCTCGATCTTCTGCACGGTGCCGTCCGAGCGGGTGCCCGTCCAGGTCTCCCGCGAGCGGTTGGCGAGCCCGAACCGCCCCGGTTTCCTGGGGTGTTCGACCAGCTCCGCGACGAGTGCCGCGTCCGAACAGTCGTGCCGCGCCGGCTCGGGCAGCAGATGGTGGGCCTGTACCCGGGCGGCGCGGCGCAGCCGGATGTGGTGCTCGGTGCGGGGCGGGGGAGTGGTCACCGTCAGCCGCGGCGGCAGCACCAGCCGGGCCCCGCACCCCCAGCAGTCCCGCGGCGGCGGGTTCTCGCCCGGCTCCGTCATGTTCTGCCGCCCGCACGCGGCGCACTCGACCACCGCGTCCAGCACCGCCCGCAGCGCGTCCCGCCACTCCGACTCCCGCACCCGGGCCGCGGGATCACGCAGTCCCGTCGTGAACGACCGCCGGAACAGCTCCCGCAGCCGCTCCGCCGCCGCGTCCCAGGTGGCCAGCACGGTCGCGTGCTCCAGCGGGTCCGGCCGGTTGGCGTCGTCCGCCGGGTCGAACACGAACAGCGGGCTCCTGCCGTACAGCTTGCGCTCCGCGGCCTCGTCCAGGCAGTGGATGCCCAGCTCGCGCCGGCCCTTGAGCGGGTGGTGGTTCATCAGCAGCATGAACAGCAGCACCGCGAGCGAGTGCAGGTCGGACTGGGTGCCCGGACGCGCGCCCGGGTCCGCGCGCACCAGCTCCGGCGCCATGAACTCCATGGTCCCCGAGATGCCGCTGGCGTCGCCCTCCACCACCGCGTTGTCGTTGTCGCAGACCAGCACGTCACCGGTGTCCGGGTCGAAGAAGATGTTCCCCCAGGAGATGTCCCGGTAGGCGATGCCCCGCGAGTGCAGCGCCTGATAGGCCTCCACCGTGTAGAGGCAGGCCGTCAGCAGCGCGCGCGGGCTGGTGCGCAACTGCCGCCGGAACAGCGCCGGGAGTCCCTTGTAGCGGTCCGGGCGCAGCCCCATCAGATAGCCGAACGAGCCGCGGTGCTCCGGCACGAAGGCCTCCGGCCACAGGAAGCGGTCGTCGGCGAAGTCCCGGGTCACCAGCTCCCGTACGATCGCCTCCTGGTCGGCGGTCGCGCAGGTCGGGTAGTACCACTTCAGGGCCCGTTCCCCGTCCGGTGTCCGGACCCGGTACACCTCGCCCTGGCCGCCCGCGCCGAGGAAGCCGAGGATCTCGACGTCGTCACCGTTCTCCGCCGCGAGGCGCGTCCCGTCATCGAGCATGCCGCTCATCTACGTCTCCGTTGTCCGTTCCGTGTCCACCTCGCCGCCGTCCGGGCCGGGTGGTGTCCGCGCCTCCGCCGCACCGGGCTCGACGGGCCCCTCCGGGCCGCCGGGGGCCGCAGGAGTGCCCGCCGGGACCGGTGCCGGGCGCACCGCCGCCGCCAGGGTCGTGTCGTCCCCGGAGTACCGGGACGCCTGGGCGAGCCAGTCCGGCAGGGCCTCGCGGACACCCGCGCCGCCCTCCTGGGCGAGCCGCCCGGCCAGCCCGCTGACGAACTCGCGGTACCCGTCGGCCGACGCGAAGCTCTTCGACAGGCCGTCCGTGGAGAGCACGACCAGCCGGGGCGACCGCGCCTCCTCGAACAGCGGCGCCCAGTGCATCCGCATCGCCCGCCACGCCTCCCGCCCGCACAACGACTCGGTCTCGTCGCCCAGGTCCTCCTCGGCGGGTGCGAGCGGCCGGACCAGCGTGCCGTCGTGCTCCACCACCGCGAGGTCACCGTCGCCGATCTGCCAGGCCACGAACAGCCACGGCGTGAGCACCGCGCCGATCAGCGTGGTGCCGTACAGCACCAGCTTCTCCTCGGTCCCCGGCTCCCGGGAGGCCTCCTCGACCACCGGGCGGTTGCGGTCCCAGTGGCCGAGGGCCTCCTGCCGCCACTCGTGCACCAGCGCCCGCGGGAAGTCGTCCCGCGCGTACGTCATCAGCCGGGCGAGCCGCCCCGGTTCATGGCAGTCGTGCGCCGCCCGCCCGAAGGCGCCGGCCAGCACCACGAACCGGTCCACGGCGAACCGCGCGCCCAGCGCGCTGCGCGCGTGCACCGCAGAGCCGTGCCCGTCGGCCACCGCCAGCACCAGCGGGTCCGGACCGGACCCGGTGCCCTGGCAGGCGTACCAGTCCTGGTTGCGCCGCTTGCCGACGCCCTGGACGCTGTCGGCCAGCGTCTCCCACCGCCGCACCCCGAGCGTCACCACACGTCGTCGTCATCGTCGTCGTCCAGCACCGGCGGCGCGTACGGCTGTTTCGCGGTGCTCACCCCGGAGCCGTCACCGGCGACCGGCTGGGAAGCCGCCTTCACGGCCGCCGTCGACGCCCAGCGGATCGCCGCCGCCAGCTGCTTGGGGCTGTTGGCGTCCAGCGGCTGCAGCTCCGGGTTGCCGAGGAACTCCTGGAGCACCCCACGGTCCGCGTCCGCGCCGATCGCGATGGCCACCCGGACCGCCTTGCGGCCCCACGGGGTGGCGTCCACGGCCTTCAGGCCCGCCTTCCAGTCGTCGGTGGGCACCCCGTCCGACACCAGCGCCAGCACCGGCTTCAGCGCCCGCTGCGGCATCGGCGGCGTCTGGAGCTCGCGCGCCACCAGGTGCAGCGCCTCACCGAGGTTGGTCATGCCGTCGACCTGCACGTCCTGCCAGGTGAAGTCGTCGACCGGGACCGGGGTCTGGTGGTGCCACTGCGCGGTGGTGGAGAAGGTGACCGTGCGCAGCAGCAGTTGGGCCGCGGGATTGTCGTGGGCCACCGACCGCATCTCCGGAACGGCCTCCCTGATCGCGTAGTTGAGCTTGGCGATCTTCTCGCCCTGCATCGAGTACGAGCAGTCGAGCAGCCAGATGAAGTGGACCGGCCGGTTGGCCATCGGCCCGCCGGGAATGTCACTCACGCCGCAGTTCCTTTCAGGTGAGAGGGAATCATGTGGGAGCAGGTCGTCAGGGGAGGTGTCAGGGCCGGGGCAGCACCAGCCAGACCCCGAGGACGAGCGCGGCGGCCGCCAGGAACAGGGCGGCGACGAACAGGCCCGCCATCACTCTCCGGGCCCGGCCGACGGACGGAGTCACGTGGTTCATACCGGGGTGTAACCGCCTTCCCTGTCGCCGTTCCCGCCGCCCTGCCCGGCGCCCTCCCGCCGCCGCCGGGGCCACGGCACCCGGCCCGCCCCGCCGCCCGCCCGCCCGGTCAGCGGGCCGGTGCGCAACCCGGAGGCCGCGAGCAGCCACAGCACCGGTTCCGCGGCGCGCCGCTGCTCGCTCTCCAACGGGCCGGTGCCGGTGGCCGCGTGGGAGCTGACCGCCCAGTAGCGGGCCGACCCGAAGTCGTGGCCGAGGGCCCGCACCAGCGCGCCCAGGCCGATGTCGCCGAGCCAGTGGTCGATCCGGCCGTCGCCGGGCACCGGCAGCGAGGTCAGCCGGTCCAGCACGTCCCGCTTGGTGACGACCGCGGCCACCGGCAGCCGGCGCCGCCGTCCGGTCAGCGCGGCCAGCTCGCCGGTCAGCCGCTCGTACGTCGTCCGCGGGCCCTGCGCCGACGGCCGCGCCCGCTGTGCCCGTTCGGCGTCCGCCGGACCGAGCCGGCCGCGCACCGTGGGGTCGGCGAGGACGTCGGCGACCAGGACGACCCCGTCCGCGTGCGCCAAGTATCCCTGCGCACGCACCCGTTCGGCGTCGCTCACGGACTCGCCCATCGGGTCGTACAGGTACAGCAGCCGGCGCCGGCGACCCCGGGCCACGGTGAGCATGAGGGCGCGTGGCGGCCCACCGGTCGTGGCGTGCGCCCAGCCGGACCGGTTCAGCTGCTGGTTGACGCCCGCGTGGGCGCCGCGGTCGGCGGAGGTCGCCCACTCGACGCGCAGCCGGCCCTCCCGGGCAAAGGAGTGCAGCCCCTCCACCATGGCCGCCATGAGCATCGTCTTGCCGGAGGAGGTGCCCCCGACCAGCGGTGTGTGCACCACCCGGGTGGTGGCCACCGCCTGCGGCAGGACCTGCTCGCAGCGCGGGCACAGCGCCGACAGCCTGCCCCGCCCGGTCAGCCGGGTGGCGGGCAGCCTGCGCCCGCAGCCGCACACGTGCCACAGGGCGCCGTACCGGCCCGGCCGCAGCGCGGCGTGGCGGGCCGGGCAGCCGGGGCAGCGGTGCACGGCCAGCGGCACCGGCGCGTAACAGCCGGGGTGGGGGCAGGCCATGCGCAGGCCCCGCAGCAGCGCCCAGCCGCGCTCCAGCCCGCGCAGCAGGGGTACCGCCGCCGCCCAGCCGAGCCAGACCACGCCGAGCAGCAGCGCGAGGACCAGCAGGGCCCAGCCGAGCAGCGCGGTCGCGAGCACCGCGCCGATCAGCGCGCCCGCCGCCGTACCGGGGGCGATCAGGGTGACCAGCAGGAACCGGCCGAGCGGCACCCGGACCCGGCGCCCCCGGGGACGCCGGCCGCGGAACAGGTTCCCCACGGTCCGGTCCATCCAGGGATCGGCGAAGGACCGCCACAGCGTCCGCATGCCGTCCCGGGCGGCACTCGCTGCGTCCGTCCACGACTGCCGCCACCAGTAGGCGGGTTCGGCGGGCTCGGCGGCGCCGACGCCCGGCAGGCGCGGGTCGAGGCGGCCCGCCTGCCACGGCCCGAGCCCCCGCCACACCGCGCGCACCCCCCGCCCGAGGAACTCCCACAGCGTCCGGAACAGGCACACCGCGACGGCGACCAGCCCCGACCAGACCAGCAGGGCCAGCAGCACCTGCGACGCGAGGTGCAGGTCCGAGTCACCACCCGCGGCGTTCACCGGGCACCTCCGCCGGCGGGCGGCTGGACGTCCCCGTGCCAGGTCGCCCCGGCGTCCTCACGGCGCCCGCGCCCGGTCAGCCGGCCCGCGAGCCGGCCCAGGGCACCCGGCCGGTTCCACGCCCGGTACGCGTCCAGCCGTCCCCGGCCGGTGCGCCGCAGCGCCTCCTCGACCGCCGCCTGGTCCTCGGCGGGCATCGCCCGCACCACCGGCCGCAGCACCTTGGCCAACAGCGCCGTACGGGTCGCCTCCCAGCCCGGATGGGTGTCCGGGTACGCGGTCCAGTCGCAGAAGCGGGCGGCCGCGTACGACGGCACGGTCCGCAGCCGCTCGGCCACCGCGGCACCGCGCGCCGCCCGCTCGTAGGCCGCCAGCAGCGCCGGGTCGCCCGAGCGGGCCAGCGCGTACAGCTCGCTCTCCGGCACCGGCACGGTCAGCAGCCGCCGGGCGAGGGCGTCGTGCACCCGCCGGGTCACCTGATCCGGCACGGGCTCGACCGCGCCGTCCCGCAGCGCCCGGACCCGCTCCACCCAGTTCTCGCCCTCGCCGTCGGTGCCGAGCAGCGCGGTGAACTCCAGCAGGAGCAGCGGCACCCGGTGCGCGGGGGCCAGTTCCGCGGTGAAGCAGCGCAGCAGGTCGGCGGCGAGCAGCGGGACGGCGGCGTCCTCGGCCGGGGCGGCCAGCGCGGCGGCGACCAGCGGGTCCCGGGTGCCCGCCAGCCGGTGCGCGTCCGAGCCCAGCTCGTTCAGCAGCAGGCTCGCCTCCTCGCCGGTGGGCAGTTCGTCGGGCCACACCAGCCGGAACGCCGTGTGCAGGACGGCGGGATCGGCGTGCGGCGAGACCCCGGCGGTCTGCAGCACCGCACGGAACCGGCCGCGCCGGTCACCGCCGGCCGGACCGGCCGCGTCCCCGAGGACGCACATCCGCAGATGCGGGAAGCGCGGGTCCGGGGCGACCGGCAGCCCGGACCCCGCGAGCCGCCCGGCGACCGCGACCGGATGAGCCGCCGCGAGCGCGTTCAGCGCCCCGAACAGGGCGGTGCGCAGGGCGGGGTGAGCGTGTACGGCGTCGAGGAGGGCGGCGTCGGACCGGGCGCCCCCCGTCCTGGCGCCCGCTGCCTTCGCGTCCGCCGGCGCCCGGTCGCGGGTCGGCTCCGCGCTCACCCGCGTCCGGTCGCCCGCCGGCTCCCCGGTCGCCGCCGTCCGGTCGCCCGCCGGCTCCCCGCTCACCAGCTCCCGGGCGGCCCGGCCCGCGTACTCCGGGAGCAGGTCGGCGCAGTCGACGTCGAGCAGGTCGGCGACGCGCAGCAGCTCCAGGGGCCGGCCGATCGCCGGTCCGCGGGTGTCCGCGATGCCGTGCCGCAGGGCCGGCGCGAGGTCCCGGGACAGCGCGGCCCGCACCTGGGGAGTCAGCGAGCCCGCCCCGAGCGCGGGTACCGGACCCCGGCCGCGGACCGTCAGGGTCAGCACCCGGGCGGCGAGCGGAGCCGAGACGGCCGTGGGAACCTGCCCGTCCAGCCGGGCCAACAGCGCGGCCAGGGCGGCCGGTTCGCCGCCTCCGAAGTCCCTGGAGTCCCCGGAGTCCCTGGAGTCCCTGGAGCCTGTGGCGTCCTCGCCGTCCCCGACGTCGCCGTCCCCGACGTCGCCGGGCCCGGTCTCCCGTGCCAGCTCCCCGATCAGGGCCGTCAGCGTCGGCTCGGGCAGTGCGGCGGCGTGGTCCGTGGCCCAGCGGGCCGCCGCCGCCCGGGCGACGGCGGGCAGGGCGATGCGCTCGGCGAGCGCGGTGACGGCGAGGGGACCGACCTCGCCTGCGGTGTCCCCGGCGTCGCGGACCGCGTCGCGGAACAGCTCCGGCCGCCCGGCCGTCCAGATCCGCGCGCAGACTTCGGCCCAGACGTCGGCGACGGGCTCCGCGGCTGTCCGGCCGGTGCCGTCGTGCACCCGGAACCGGTGGTCGTGCCCGACCGGCTCCGACGAGGGCAACGCCCCGACGATCTGCTGGCGGGCCTGGAGCGGGCGCCGCGTGTACGTGGTGAACGTCAGCCGGTGCGCCAGCTCGCGCGGCAGGACCGTACAGGCCAGCGCGATCCACTGGGCCACGTCCGCGCTGTCCCGCTCCACCAGCACGATCTGCCGGGCGTCGCTGCCGTCGGCCAGCGTGCGCAGGTCGGCGAAGAACGCGGCGAGCCGGTCCGCGCGGGACCGGGCGAACGCCACCAGCCCGTCCCGGCGCAGCAGCCCCGACGGCGCGAACCGGTCGATCGGCTCCGGCCGCCCGCCCGGCGGGGTGGCGTCCGCCCAGCGCGGCGACTCCCACGCGGTGATCGGCAGCGCCCCGTCCGGCAGCCGGACACCGGCGGGCAGGTGCACGGCGTGCGCGTGGAAGTTGCCCCACCGGCCGCTGTAGTCCGCACCGGTGTACACCGACCGGCACAACAGCCGCCCGCCGTCGGACAGTTCGGTGCAGCTGAGGGAGCGCGGGAAGGACTTCAGCTGCTCGCCGTCCGGCCGGTCCGGCAGGTCGCGCGGCGGCTCGTACCCGATGAGCTGTTCGGCCTCCCGCAGCAGCGTGGCCGGTACGCCGGGACTGACGGCGGTGAAGCGGAACCCGGACCCGTCCGGGCCGGGCGGTGCCGAGGTGTAGTGCAGCTGGGCCAGGTTCACCGCACACGCTCCTTCCCGGCCGTGGCCTTCTCCTTGCCGGCGGTGCGGACGGGCAGCAGCCCGCGCAGGGACAGCAGCCACAGCAGCGGGTCCTCCACCCGCACCGGCTGCGGCCCCGACTTCGGCACGTCCGCCGGGGCGTTCGCGGGCGGGGGCGCGCCCAGCGCCGACAGGCCGAACAGCGACAACCGGTCGAAGTCGTGCTCCAGTTGGCGCAGCAGCGCGCCCGAGTCCCAGTCGGTGAGCAGGGCGCGGAGTTCCTCGTGGACGGCGAGCCGGTCCTCCGCGTCGTAGGCGCCGCCCGGGTGCGGGGCGTTGTGCAGCAGCGGGGAGTGCGGCTCGAGCAGGGGCCTGAGCATGTCCGTCTTCGTGACGGCCACGGCGATCGGGGTGGTCACCCGGCCGCCCGACCTGCCCTTGCCGTGGGTGCGCAGCTGGGCGGCGAGGTCGGCGGCGATCTGCCGGGGCGAGGTCTCCACCACGGGCAGCGGCGGACCGTCGTGCACCGGCAGCCGGTCGCGCACGGAGCCGAGTTGCAGCGGGTCGACCAGCAGGATGATGCCGTCGGCGGCGCTCAGGTAGCGGGTGTAGCGGTCCATCGCCTCGGCGTCCGCGAGGTCCTCACCGGCCGCGTCGAAGAAGACCAGCGTGGTGTGGCGGGTGCCGGAGCCGCCCAGCAGCCCGCGCCGGGGCAGGCTGAGCCGGTACAGCAGCGGGTCGTTGAAGCCGAGCGCGGCCGGCCGGGTGGCGTCGGGCAGCCGCAGCCGCTCGTACAGGTCCTCCGCCATCTCCCTGTCCCGGGCCTGCGTGTGCTGCCCCATCGCCGCGAGCGACGCGTGGTAGGCCTGGCCCACCCGGTGGTCCAGCTCGTTGCGCAGGACGGCGACGTAGGTGCTCTTGCCGGACGCCTTGGCGCCGACCAGGGCGATGATCCGGCTGTCCTGGTCGCAGTAGTCGCTGGGCAGGTCGCTGTGGCAGGACCCGCACACCCGCACCGGCGTCGGCACCCCGCAGTCGGGGCAGGGCACGCTGCTGCCGGTGCCGCCGGGCCCGGCGAGTCCGGCGAGCCTGCGCGCCGGAACGAACACCGGGCCGCGCATCCGGGCCGCCGGGGGCACGCCCGGCCCCATGAACGCGGCCCACGTCTCGTCCGGCCGCGGCCCGCACGGCGCGCCGCCGCGCACGCCGTTCGGCGTCATGAGACAGCGGTACGGCAGTCGGGCCGCCGAGGCGCGGGTGAAGCAGTAGGGGCAGATCACGGTCGTCATGGCTCAGCGCACCACCAGGCTGGTGAGAGGGGGTTCCTCGAGTCGGACCGAGGCGGCGTGCTCCCCGAGCAGGAAGCCGCGCAGGGTGTAGGGGGGCGGGCAGGGTGCGGCCGGCAGTTCCCGTTCGAGGCTGCCGTGCCGGGCCAGTTCGGGCCCGGGGATCCGCAGGACGGTGGTGCCGTCGGCGGCGTCGCGCGGGCGGAGGGTGCCGCCGCGGGCGACGCACACGAACTCCGGGACCTCCGCGAGGCCGCCGGGCGCGCTGAGCGTGACCCGCAGCAGTGTGCGACGGTTCCGGCCGAGCAACCGCCGCGGGGACCGCACCAGTTGGTAGGAGACGGCGGCGTCCGCCGGGACCAGTGCCTCGGCCGCGTCGGGCACCACGATCACCGCGCCGGGCACCCGCGGCACCGGGGCGGCCCGCACCCGGACGGCCCCCGGGCCGACCGGCAGGTGCAGTCCGCCGCGGCGGTAGGCGTGCGCGGTGACCGTGCGCTCCCCGCCGCCCGTGGAGCCCAACGGCGTCCAGCCGACCACCAGGTGCGCGACGTCCTCGGGCCAGTCCAGGACGATCCGCGCCCGCCCGTCCGGGAGCCGGTGGGCGCTGAGCCCGGGCACCGGCCGTACGGCCTCCACACCGACCACCGGCCCCGCGAGCGCCCGCGCCCCGCGTACGGCGACGGCGGCGACCTCGGTGTACGTGCCGGGCGGCGGACACAGGGCGTCCGCCCGTCCGGGCCAGTCCAGCGCGGGCGGCAGCGCGTCGGTGCGCAGCTCGGTGCCCGGCTCCGGCGCCCCGCCGGGCCAGGTCACCAGCCGGACCTCGGCGCCCTCCGCCCCCGTCCAGGCGAACCGTACGGCGCCTCCCTCCACGGGCCGTGCGGTCAGGACGCGCACGGGCTCGGGCCAGGGGTGCACGGTGGCGGTCGTGCGCAGGCCGGGGGAGGGGACCGTACGGCCGTCGGGCGTCCGGTAGTGGCACACGACGCGGAAGACGTGGTCGCCGGGCGGCAGGCCGGTCGCGGTGAACCCGTCGGCGCGGGCGGTGAGCGGCGCGGTGCTCCCGTCCGGCCCGGTGTGTTCGACCGTGACCTCGGCGGCGGCGTCGGGCCGGCGCCAGGAGCAGTCGATCCGTGCGGGGCCGTCCGTCAGCACCGGGTGCTCCACCTCGGGGGCGACGAGGAGCCGCCGGGACACCAGCGGCGGCCCGTCCACCAGGCCGTCGCGCAGCGGCAGGGCGGCGTACCGGACCGTGCCGCCCGGCTCGGCACCGGTGTCCCGCACCGGGCCGGCGGCGGCGGAGCCGGGGACAGCGCGTACGGCGGGCTTGCCCCGGCCGTCCCGGAACAGCCGCAGCAGCCGCCACTCGCCGGGCGTCTCCCGGCCGTCCTCCCAGCTCAACTCGATGTGACCGATGCGGAGTTCGGCGCCGAGCGCGGGCCGGCGGCCGTGCAGGCGGACCAGTGCGCCCAGGGCCCGCCGGTCGTCGCAGGCCGTCCGCAGCGCCCGCAGATAGGCGGCGCCCGCTGTCTCCCGGTCGCCCCGCTCCTCGGCCCGCCGCCCGTCCCGCAGGTCGTCCTGCACGGCGCGCAGCCGCTCGGCGGTCGCCTCCCGTACGGCCGTGAGCGCCGGGTCGGCACCGTCCGTGGGCAGCCGGTCCAGCAGGGTGCGCAGCCGGTGCAGCCGGGCCTGCGCCAGAGCGTCGGCCAGGGACTCGGCGGCGTCCCGCTGTCGCCGGTCGAGCCGGGGGCGCAGCCGGGCCGCCGCGAGCAGCCCGGCCGCCTCGTCGGGGTGGACGCCCGCCTCGCGCACGGCGGAGCCGCGGTCGCCCTCGGGGCGCTCCTGGAGCAGGTTGATCAGCTGGTAGAGGACGATCCGGCGGGGCGCCTGCGGGTCGGCGCGGTGCAGTTCGGCCAGCCGCGCGGCGAGCGGGGCGACGGCGGGACCCGCGGACCGGGCCAGTCCCTCCAGCAGCGGCGCGTCCACCCGGCGCCGGCCGTGCGTCCCTGCGGGCACGAACAGCCCGTCCAGGACCCGTAACCCGCCGGTGCCCGCCCCCAGCGCCTCCCCGAGGTGGCGCAGGCCCGCCGCGTGCTGGGCCGCGGCGAGGGCGCCGTACCCGGGCACGAGCGGGCTGAGCGGCAGCCCCGACAGGGCCCTGGGCAGCCCCAGGTGACACCCGAACTCCCGACCGGCCACGCGAACCGTTCTCCCCCGATAGTGCTCAGGGGACCATCCCAGCAGATCCGGCAGAGCCCGGGAGGGATTTTCGAGGAAACCGGGCAGGTGGGAGCCTGCCGTGACGAACGGGGGCACCGCGGTGCCGGCCGGCGGCACGGCGAACGGCGGGCCCGGCGAATCCGCACGCCGGCGGCACGGCGAACGGCGGGCCCGGCGAATCCGTACGCCGGCGGCGCGACGAGGCCGTGCGGCGGCCAGGCGCCGAGTGCTGTCGCCCAGGTGACCGAGGGCCGGGTACGTACAGGGCGACGGCGGCCCGCCCCAGCCATGCGGTGGTTACGCGCCGAGTGCTGTCAGGGCCGGTCGGCGTGCGCTGTCGTAGCGTTCCAGTACCACGCGTGCCACCTCGGGCGCGGGGCCGAGTACTTCGGCGAGCACGTCCGCCCCGGCCGCGCCGCGCGCGATCCGGTCCGGCAGGAAGCCGGGGGCCAGCACGTACGGCGCGACGGCGACCCGCTCGCAGCCGAGGGCGCGCAGCTCGCGTACCGCGTCCTCGGTGCGGGGGAGGGACGCGGAGGCGAACGCGGGCCGCACGGCGCACCAACCGGTGTGCCACCACTCCCGCGCGATGTCGGCGATCACCGCGATCGCCTCCGGGTCGGAGGACCCCGCCGAGGCCAGCACGACCCCGGTCGAGGACTTGCCGGCGGGCGACAGGCCCGCCTCGTACAGCCGCCGTTCCAGCGCGGACAGCAGCAGCGGGGACGGGCCGAGCACGTCCGCCTGCCGGATCCGCAGCCGCCCCGGCGCGTCCCGCAGCACGGCGGGGATGTCGGCCTTGGCGTGGAACGCGCGGGTCAGCAGCAGCGGCAGGGCCACGACGTCCCGCACGCCCTCCGCCGCCAGCGACCGGAGCACCCCGTGCACCGAGGGGACGTTGAAGTCCAGGAACCCGGTCTCCACGCGCAGGCCCGGCCGCAGCGACCGCACCCGCGCCACCAGGGCGTGCACGGTCGCGGCGTGCCGCGGGTCGCGGCTGCCGTGGGCGATGACGAGGAGGACGGGACGGCGCATGGTCAGCTCTTCACCAGCAGGCCGCGGCTGCGCAGCACCCACCGCTCCAGCGGGCTGAAGATCAGCAGGTCGATGGCGATGCCGACGAACAGGATCAGGAAGATGGCCTCGAACACCATGGACATGGAGCTGGCGTTGCGGCCGTTCTCCAGCAGCGCGCCCAGGCCGATGCCGAGGTCGGGGGAGGAGGCGATGATCTCCGCGGCCATCAGCGAGCGCCAGGAGAAGGCCCAGCCCTGCTTCAGACCCGCGAGATAGCCCGGCAGCGCGGCCGGCAGGACGATGTGCCAGGCACCCCGCACCCCGGTCGCGCCCATCGTGCGCCCCGCCCGCAGGAACAGCGGCGGCACCTGGTCGATGCCGGAGACCAGGCCGTTGGCGATCGACGGGACCGCGCCGAGCAGGATCACCGCGTACATCATCGAGTTGTCCAGGCCCAGCCAGATCACCGCGGGCGGCACCCACGCCACCGACGGCAGCGACTGCAGACCGGACAGCACCGGCCCGATGGCCGCCCGCACGAACTTCACCCGCGCCACCAGCAGGCCGAGCGGGGTGCCGATGGCCAGCGCGAACAGGAAGCCCAGCAGACCGCGCGAGACGCTGGTCCAGATGTAGCCCAGCAGCGTGCCCTCCACCCAGGCACGCTTGAACTCGCCGCCGACGTCGGCGGGCGAGGGCAGCTTCGTCGGATCGTCGACGATCTTGAAGGAGATCAGCGCCTGCCACACGATCAGCACCACCACGGTGGCGATGACCGGCGGCAGGATCTTCGCCGTGAACGTCTGCCGGAACGGCGTACGGCCGGCGGCGGCGACCTCCAGGGCGTCCAGGCCCGCCTCGACGCTCCCCGCGTCCGTGACCGTCTTGGTCTCAGTGCTGGCCATGACGCCGGATCTCCCCACGCAGGACTTCGGTGATCTCCAAGGACAGTTCGGCGACCGGCGCGTCCTCGATGCGCCGCGGCTGCGGTATGTCCACCCGCCACTCACGGGCCACCCGGCCGGGCCGGGACGACAGCAGCACCACCCGCTGCGCGAGCCGTACCGCCTCGCGCACGTTGTGCGTGACGAACAGGACGGACACGCCGGTCTCCGCCCAGATCCGGGTCAGCTCGTCGTGCAGCAGGTCCCGGGTGATCGCGTCCAGCGCGGCGAACGGCTCGTCCATCAGCAGCAGCTGGCTGTCCTGCGCGAGCGCGCGGGCCATGGCCACGCGCTGGCGCATACCACCGGACAGCTCGTGCACCCGCTTGCCGTACGAGCCCTGCAGCCGCACCAGTTCGAGCAGCCGCTCGGCCCGCTCGCGGCGCTCGTTCTTCGCGACGCCCCTGAGCCTGAGGGCGAGTTCGATGTTCTTGCCCGCGGTCAGCCACGGGAACAGGGCGTGCTCCTGGAACATCAGGGCCGGACGCCCGTCGGTCGCGATGCTGCCGGCGGAGGGCCGGTCCAGCCCCGCCACCAGGTTCAGCAGCGTCGACTTGCCGCAGCCCGAGGCCCCCAGGAGGGTGACGAACTCACCCGGTGCGACATCCAGGCTGATGTCGTCCAGGACGAGCTGCTGCCCGCCCGGTGTCGCGAAGGACTTCGAGACGTGCTCGATGCGCGCCGCGTGCTCGACCGTCTCGGCGGCCTCGGCGAAGGTCGTTGCCATGGTCGTCACCTCCTGGGAACTCATCGGCTACGGGACTTACCGGGCGCCGAGTCCGGCGTCGCTGACGGTCTGCTCGCCCTCGGCCCGGAGGACCTTGTTCAGGAGGGTGAGGTCATAGATGCCGTCCAGCTTGGGGTTCTCCAGCAGGCCGGCCTTGACGGCGTGCTTCGCCTCGGTGTCGAGGGTCGCGGCCAGCGGGTCGTCGGTGAACTGGACGGACTTCCACGCCGGGTCCAGGACCTTCGCGGGCAGCTCCTTGCCGGAGTCGATGCCCAGCTGCTTGTTGGCCGCGGCCTTCGCCTCGTCCGGGTTGGCGTTGATCCACTTGTTGGTCTCGACCGACGCCTTCAGGACCGCCTCGACGGCCTTCGGGTGCTCCTTGAGGAACTTCTGCGACACGATGATGTTCGTGATCACGAACTTCTTGTCCGGCCACAGCGTCGACTCGTCCAGCAGCACCTTGCCGCCCTCGGCGACCAGCTTGGACGCGGTCGGCTCCGGCACCCAGGCGCCGTCGATGGAGCCGGACTTGTAGGCGTCCGGGGTCACCTTGTTGTCCGTGCGGACGACGGACACGTCACCCTTGCCGCTCTGCGCGTCGACCTTCCAGCCCTGCTCGGCCACCCAGTTGAGGAACGCCACGTCCTGCGTGTTGCCCAGCTGCGGGGTGGCGATCTTCTTGCCCTTGACGTCCTTCAGGGACTTGATCTTCTCGGGGTTGACGACCAGCTTCACCCCGCCGGAGGCCGAACCGCCGATGATGCGCAGGCTCTTGCCGTCGGACTTGGTGTAGCCGTTGATCGCCGGGGAGGGGCCGATCCAGCCGATGTCGATGGAACCCGAGTTCAGGGCCTCGATCTCGGACGGACCGGCGTTGAAGATCTGGTACTTGGCCTCGGTGGCGCCCAGCTCCTTCTGGAAGAAGCCCTTCTGGTTGCCGACCAGGGCGGTGGCGTGGGTGAGGTTGCCGAAGTAGCCGATCTTGACGGAGCCGAGTCCGTCGATCTTCTTGGCGCCGGTGGCGATCTTGGCGCCCGCGTCGTCGTCCTTGGAGTCGGACCCGTAGCCGCAGGCCGCGAGGGACAACAGGGGCAGTGCGGCGATCGCGGCGATCCCGCGGCGAAGCAGGGTGGAGCGGTTGGCAGGCACGGGAGGCGTTCCTCTCGTTGGCCCGGCGGTCACGGTCTCTCAGGGCGTGGCCGGGAGTCGGCAAAGGGTCTTCGTCGCTTCCGGGGTGGGGGTCCTCCCGCTCGCGAGCGAAGCCGAGCATGCGGGGGAGGGTGGGGGGACGGGGCGCGCAGGCAGTGCGCGTACGTCACAGCGCACATCGCGCGACCCCGCCCTGCCCGCTGCCGAGGGCGCCGCTGCCGACACGGCCGCCCTCCTTGGCGAACGTCGAGTAGAAGTCGGTGGGGTTCATGTCAGAAGTCCCAGCCGTCGTCGTCGGCCGAGTCCTTGACCGGCTCGGGCGAGGCGAACGACTCGCCGACCATGCCCGCGGTGAGCGTGGTGCCGTCGGCGGGGTCGATCAGGATGAAGGAGCCGGTGCGGCGCGAGTCGGCGTAGGAGTCGACCGGCAGCGGCTCGGCGGTGCGGATCTTCACCCGGCCGATGTCGTTGGCGACGAGCTGTCCCGGATGCGGGTGCAGGGACAGGTCGTCGAGCGTCAGCCGGGACGGGATGTCCTTCACGATCGCCTTGACCGTGCGGGTGCCGTGCTTGAGCAGCACCCGGTGACCGACGGTCAGCGGCGCGTCGGCGACGTGGCAGACGGTCGCCTCCACGTCCTGCGTGGTGGCCGGGGCGTCCTTCGTCGGCACGATCAGGTCGCCGCGCGAGACGTCGATGTCGTCCGCGAGCCGCACCGTCACCGACTGGGTCGTCCAGGCCACGTCGACCGGCTCGCCGAGCAGGTCGATGCCGGAGATCGTCGAGGTGCGGCCCGACGGCAGGACGGTGACCCGCTCGCCCACGCGGAACGTGCCGGCCGCGATCTGGCCCGCGTAGCCCCGGTAGTCCGGGTGCTCGGCGGTCTGCGGCCGGATCACGTACTGCACCGGCAGCCGCGCGTGGCAGTGCGCCAGGTCGTGGCTGACCGGCACGGTCTCCAGGTGCTCCAGCACGGTGGGACCGCCGTACCAGTCCATGGTCGCGGACGGCTCCACCACGTTGTCGCCGGCCAGCGCCGAGATCGGGATCGCGGTGACCTCCGGGACGCCCAGCTCGGTCGCGTACGCCGTGAACTCCTCGGCGATCGCGGCGAAGACCTTCTCCTCGTACCCGACGAGGTCCATCTTGTTGACGGCGAGGACGACGTGCGGGACGCGCAGGAGGGCCGCGATGGCCGCGTGCCGGCGGGTCTGCTCGACCACGCCGTTGCGGGCGTCGACCAGGATCACCGTCAGTTCGGCCGTGGAGGCACCGGTGACCATGTTGCGGGTGTACTGCACGTGGCCCGGGGTGTCGGCGAGGATGAACCGGCGGCGCGGGGTCGCGAAGTAGCGGTAGGCGACGTCGATGGTGATGCCCTGCTCGCGTTCGGCGCGCAGGCCGTCGGTGAGCAGCGCGAGGTCGGGGGCGTCCTGGCCCCGGCTCGCGGAGGCGCGCTCGACGGCCTCCAGCTGGTCGGCGAGGACCGACTTGGAGTCGTGCAGCAGCCGCCCGACGAGTGTGGACTTGCCGTCGTCGACGGAGCCGGCGGTGGCGAACCGCAGCAGGGTGGTGGCCGGGAGCGCCTCGGTCGTGGTCGTGCTCATGCTTAGAAGTACCCCTCGCGCTTGCGGTCTTCCATCGCGGCCTCGGACAGCTTGTCGTCGGCGCGGGTCGCGCCCCGCTCGGTCAGCCGGGACGCGGCGATCTCGGCGATGACCTTCTCGATCGTGTCGGCGTCGGAGTCGACCGCGCCGGTGCAGGACATGTCGCCGACGGTCCGGTAGCGCACCTGCCGCTTCTCGACCGTCTCGCCGTCCTTGGGCCCGCCCCACTCCCCGGCGGTCAGCCACATCCCGCCGCGCTGGAACACCTCGCGCTCGTGGGCGAAGTAGATCTCCGGCAGCTCGATGCCCTCACGGGCGATGTACTGCCAGACGTCCAGCTCGGTCCAGTTGGACAGCGGGAAGACGCGGACGTGCTCACCGGGGGCGTGCCGGCCGTTGTACAGGTTCCACAGCTCGGGGCGCTGGCGGCGCGGGTCCCACTGGGAGAACTCGTCGCGCAGGGAGAACACCCGCTCCTTGGCGCGGGCCTTCTCCTCGTCACGGCGGCCACCGCCGAAGACGGCGTCGAACCTCTCGCTCTGGATCTTCTCCGTCAGGGGAAGGGTCTGGAGCGGGTTGCGGGTGCCGTCGGGACGTTCCTTGAGCACACCGCGGTCGATGTAGTCCTGGACGGAGGCCACATGGAGCCGCAGACCATGTGCGGCCACCACACGGTCCCGGTATTCGAGGACCTCCGGGAAGTTGTGTCCGGTGTCCACATGGAGCAGCGCGAACGGCACCGGCGCGGGGGTGAAGGCCTTCAGCGCGAGGTGCAGCATGACGATGGAGTCCTTGCCACCGGAGAACAGGATCACCGGGTTCTCGAACTCGCCCGCGACCTCGCGGAAGATGTGGACCGCCTCGGACTCCAGTGCGTCCAGGTGCGACAGCGCGTACGGGCTGTCCGTGCCCTCGTCCACCGTGGCGAACGTGGTCATGCCAGTCCCCTCTCGCTCAGCAGCGCGTACACGGATGCGGCCGACTCCTGGACCGTCTGGTGCTGCGACTCGATCCGCAGATCCGGCGTCTTCGGCTCCTCGTAAGGGTCGTCGACGCCGGTGAGCCCGGTCAGCTCGCCCGCGGCCTGCTTGGCGTACAGCCCCTTCACATCGCGCACGCTGCACACCTCGACGGGGGTCGCCACGTGGACCTCCAGGTACGGCGTCCCGTTCTCCTCGTGCCGCCCCCGCACCGCGTCCCGGCTGTCCGTGTACGGCGCGATCACCGGCACCAGCGCCTTGACGCCGTTGCGGGCCAGCAGCTCGGCGACGAAGCCGATGCGCTGCACGTTGGTGTGCCGGTCCTCCCGGGAGAAGCCGAGGCCCGCCGAGACGAACTCGCGGATCTCGTCGCCGTCGAGCACCTCGACACGGTGGCCCCCGGCACGCAGCCGGTCCGCCAGCGCGTACGCGATGGTGGTCTTGCCGGCGCTCGGCAGACCCGTGAGCCAGACGGTGGCTCCGCTCGTCACGTGGTTCTCCTGCATCCGCTCGTTGGTCATCCGTGCAGCCCGCACTCGGTCTTGGCGCGGCCCGCCCAGCGGCCGGCCCGCGCGTCCTCGCCCTCCAGGACCCTGCGGGTGCACGGGGCGCAGCCGACGGAGGCGTAGCCGTCCGTCAGCAACGGGTTGGTGAGCACGCCGTGTTCGGTGATGTACGCGTCCACGTCGTCCTGCGTCCAGCGGGCGATGGGCGAGATCTTGACCTTCCGCCGCTTCTCGTCCCAGCCGACGACCGGGGTGTTCGCCCGGGTCGGGGACTCGTCGCGGCGCAGGCCCGTCGCCCACGCCTGGTAGTTCTCCAGGCCCTCTTCCAGCGGCCGGACCTTGCGCAGCGCGCAGCACAGGTCGGGGTCGCGGTCGTGCAGCCTCGGGCCGTACTCGGCGTCCTGTTCGGCGACCGTCTGCTTCGGCGTGAGGGTGATGACGTTGACGTCCATCACGGCCTCCACGGCGTCCCGGGTCCCGATGGTCTCCGGGAAGTGGTAGCCGGTGTCGAGGAAGACGACGTCCACGCCCTTGAGCACGCGCGAGGCGAGATGGGCGACCACGGCGTCCTCCATGGAGGAGGTGACGCAGAACCTCGTGCCGAAGGTGTCCACCGCCCACTGGAGGATCTCCAGGGCGCTGGCGTCCTCCAGGTCACGGCCCGCCTGCTCGGCGAGCGCCTTCAACTCCTCGCTCGTCCGCTCTTCCTGAGCCGTCGTCATATCAGCTCGTCCCCTCCGTTGTCGGCTCGCTGGAGCCCCCGGGAGAGCAGCCCGAGGAACTTCAGCCGGAATGCGCGGTTGCAGGCCCCGCACTCCCAGGCGCCGTGACCCTCCTCGTTCGGACGCAGGTCCTCGTCGCCGCAGTAGGGGCAGTAGAAGGGCGCGGCCCGCTCGCTCACGACAGCGCCTCCTCGCTCGCCCGCGCCGCCCAGGCCGCGAACCGCTCGCCGTCCTCACGCTCGGCCTGGAACCGCCCCAGCACCCGCTCGATGTAGTCGGGCAGCTCCTCCGCGGTGACCTTCAGGCCGCGCACCTTGCGGCCGAAGCCCGGCTCGAGCCCGAGCGCGCCGCCCAGGTGCACCTGGTAGCCCTCGACCTGCTCGCCCCGGTCGTCGAGGACCAGCTGGCCCTTGAGACCGATGTCCGCGACCTGGATACGGGCGCAGGCGTTCGGGCAGCCGTTGAGGTTGATGGTGATCGGCTCGTCGAAGTCCGGCAGCCGGCGCTCCAGTTCGTCGATCAGCTGCGAGCCGCGCTGCTTGGTCTCCACGATCGCGAGCTTGCAGAACTCGATGCCGGTGCAGGCCATGGTGCCGCGCCGGAAGGAGGACGGCCGGGCGGTGAGGTCCAGCGCCTCCAGGCCCTCCACCAGCGAGTCGACCTTGTCCTGCTCGACGTCGAGGATGATCATCTTCTGCTCGACGGTGGTGCGGACCCGGCCCGAGCCGTGCGCCTCCGCGAGGTCGGCGACCTTCGTCAGCGTGGCGCCGTCGACCCGGCCGACGCGCGGCGCGAAACCGACGTAGAACCGGCCGTCCTTCTGCCGGTGCACACCGATGTGGTCGCGCCACTGCTGCACCGGCTGGTCCGGGGCGGGCCCGTCGACCAGCTCGCGCTTGAGGTACTCGTCCTCCAGCACCCGGCGGAACTTCTCCGCCCCCCAGTCGGCGACGAGGAACTTCAGCCGGGCCCGGTTGCGCAGCCGCCGGTAGCCGTAGTCACGGAAGATCGAGATGACGCCCTCGTAGACGTCCGGCACCTCGTCGATCGGCACCCAGGCGCCGAGCCGCACGCCCAGCTTGGGGTTGGTGGACAGACCGCCGCCGACCCAGACGTCGAAGCCCGGGCCGTGCTCGGGGTGGCGGACGCCGACGAACGCGACGTCGTTGATCTCGTGCACGACGTCCAGCAGCGGCGAACCCGAGATCGCCGTCTTGAACTTGCGCGGGAGGTTGGAGTACGCCTTGTTGTTCAGGACGCGGCGCTTCATCTCCTCCAGCGCCGGCGTGGCGTCGATGATCTCGTCCTCGGCGATGCCCGCCACCGGGGAGCCGATCATCACACGCGGGGTGTCGCCGCAGGCGGTGACGGTGGACAGGCCGACGCCCTCCAGCCGTTCCCAGATCTCGGGCACGTCCTCGATCCTGATCCAGTGGTACTGGATGTTCTGCCGGTCGGTGATGTCCGCCGTGCCGCGCGCGAACTCCTGCGAGACCTCACCGATCACCCGCAGCTGCCGCGTGGTCAGCGCCCCGCCGTCGATGCGGACCCGCAGCATGAAGTACTCGTCGTCCAGTTCCTCCGGCTCCAGGATCGCGGTCTTGCCGCCGTCGATGCCGGGCTTGCGCTGCGTGTACAGCCCCCACCAGCGCATCCGGCCGCGCAGGTCGTTCGGGTCGATCGAGTCGAAACCGCGCTTGGAGTAGACCGTCTCAATGCGTGTCCGCACATTGAGACCGTCGTCGTCCTTCTTGAACTGCTCGTTGCCGTTGAGCGGGGTGAAATGGCCAACGGCCCACTGGCCCTCACCGCGGTGACGGCTCACCTTGCGGCGGGGCGCGGAGGCGGCGGGGTTCTGTGGGGTGGCGGCCATGGAGGTACGTCCTTCGGGACAGGCGGGTGAGCGGCTGACCTGCGCGTGTGTGCGCATGCGGCAGGGACGCGCGTCATTGCGCACACGTGATCAGGGGCAAAGGGGAACGGCGGTGCTGGGAGGCGTCAGCTCGCCGGACAGATGGCGCTGGACATGCGGCCGAGGTCGACGTGCCGCCGACTCACCAAGGCAATTCCAGTTCCGGACATGACGGAAGCGTGTCACGGCGATCTGGACACAGTCCAGCTTCATCCATCATGCGGACACCCTTGTCCCGGAATGTGGAACAAGGGTGTCGTCGCTCACATGCGTCGCCGGAGGGCTTGTCCCGGCAGGTCAGGCGGGGTAGGCACCGGGCCAGGGCCCCGGCGTCGCCACGTCCGGTTCCAGCTCCACCCTGGTGTCGAACAGCTTGAAGCCACGCCGCTGGTAGTTGGCCATCGCGAACTCGCCGTCCTTGCTGCACGTGTGCAGCCATACCCGCTTCGTCGGCGTCCGCGCGGGCCACCGCTCGGCCAGGTCCCACGCGCGGGCCGTCCCGTACGCCAGCAGGTGGCCGCCGATGCGCCGGCCGCGGAAGGCGGGGATCAGCCCGAAGTAGACGATCTCGACCGCGCCCTCGTCCTGCGCCTCCAACTCGACGTAGCCGGCCGGGGTGCCGTGGTCGTAGGCCACCCAGGTCTCCACGCCGGGCCGCTCCAGGTACTCCCGCCACCGCGCGTAGGTCCAGCCCAGCCGGTCCGTCCAGCGGATGTCGCCGCCCACCGAGGCGTACAGGAACCGGCTGAACTCGGGGGAGGGCACCTCGGCGCGGACGATCCGGACGTCGCCGTCGGGGGCGGCGGCGGGCAGGAGGTCGGCCGGGGATGTCTGCTCGAGGGACCAGGTGGTGACAGGGGCGCTGCTCATGCGGGCCAGGGAACCATCCCGCGGCCCGGTCTGTCGATCGGATCCGGCAACACGGTCCGGAGCCGAGCGGCACGAGGACCCGGCCCCGGGGGACAAGGCACCACCCCACCCCTGGTGCCGGAGGCACGACTGCCCGTCCGAGCCGGGGGACGCGCGTGTCGGCCCGTCCGGGCCGACGGGCCGGGCCGTCCTCCCAGTCGAGGGGCGCGGTCGCTCCCGGAGCCGGCGGGTGCGGCCGGCCCCGGTGGAGCGGTGCGCGCCTGCCTCCGGTGGCGAGGGGTGGGGCGGTCCCCGGGGGCCGGGCGGGACGACGTGTCCGGAGCCCGGCGGCGGGGCCGGCCGTCAGTCCAGGGAGCGGTCGAGCTCGGCGAGCGGCAGCGCGAACAGCATGCGGTCGGACAGCGACCACACCTCGCCGGTCTCCTGCCAGTAGGAGAGGGAGCCCGCGTCCTGGGCCCAGCAGCGGTCCGAGGCGTCGGCGCCGCAGCGGGCCGCCCGGGCACCCCGGGTGTCCTGCCGCCACAGCCCGCCATGCCCGTCCTGCGACTCGGGCAGCCGTCCCACATACCAGGACGGCCGGTCCGCCCCGGGCTTGCTGTACGACAGCAGGCCCCGGATCCCGTCCGCCCGGGTCCGGTACGCCTCGACCGCGTCCACGCGCCCCCAGGCGTCCGTGGCGAGCGGCCCGGGGCGCGCCGGATCGTCGCTGAAGGCGTACCGCCACAGCCGGGCGCGCCGGTCGCCGCCGGGCGTGGTCCACTCCGCGGCGACCAGGCTGTCGGACGTCGTACCGCGGCCGAGGGCGAGCGCGCCGGGACAGGGCGGCCCCGAGGGGGCGCAGCGGCCGGAGGTGAAACGGTACGAAGCGACCGCGGGCAGCACGAAGTCGTGGCCGTCGGCGGACCAGCCGCCGGCCACGCGGCCGATCGCCGGCCCGTCGACCGTGGTGCGCTGGATGCGGTCCAGGTCGTAGACGTAGAGCGCGTCGGCCCCGCCGGCCGTGGTGGTGACCAGCAGCTTGTTCCGGTGCCAGACCATGCCGGAGAGGCCGGAGGCCAGGCCCCGGTAGTTTCGGCCGCCGTCGACCGGCACCACCAGGAGCACCCAGCGGTAGGAGAGGTGGGCGGGGTCGTCCGCGTCGACGAAGGCGACCCGGGCGAGACCGTGCTCGGCGGGGCGGCCGGTGGTGGCGCGGTGGGTCCAGCCGGCGAGGACGACCCGGTGGGTGCCCCAGACGCCGTCCTCGTCGGCGTCCCCGGAGGTGGTCACCGAGGCGGGCCGCCAGTCGCCGGTGGCGGTGTCGGCCGGGTCCCAGCAGTAGGCGCGGGAGGCGGCCGGGGCGACGGGCAGGGAGGCGCGGTCGCCGGCGGAGCAGCCGTCGCCCTCGCGCATGGTCCGGTCGGTGCTCCGGAGCACCGCGTCCACGCCGACCGGGTGGCCCATCGCGGCGGCGAGCCGGTCCAGGGAGCGCGCGGGGACCCGGTGCTCCTGGAGGCGGAGCCGGCTGGTGTCCGCCGGGGAGGTCAGTTGCTTCAGCGCGCCCGGGTCGTCGGTGACGTCGGCCTGGGAGGCGCTGATCAGGGTGGCCGCGGCGGTGAGCGCGAGCGCGGTGCCGGTCAGGACCGCGCGCAGCGCCGCGCCCCGTCTGCGTCGGCGGTGTCGGCCGCGATGCTTCATCTCTCCTCCAGAGGGCGGGCCAACTGCGTCTCACGATCCGTGGGTTGACGCGAGGAGCAGGTGGGGAGGCCCGTACGGGATGCTACGGCAGGAAGGAGCCGCGCAGGGCCAAGACCGCGCAGATGGGCGGAAGACGCACGTGCGGGACGGCCGGTCACGCTCGTCCGGGCCGCCCGCTCGGGGCGTCGTGCACAGCATTCCGCTTACGGGTCACCGCTGGTGCTGTCGACTCGGGAAGCAGGTGGGACGAATCCTCCGGAAGGATCACGTCCACTTCCACATCGTCACGGAAACGATACGGCCGGTGCTGCAGGAGTTCCCCAAGATACCTGCGGATCCTGGACATCTCGGCCCGTACGGTCACCGTCCGGGACGGATCGCCGAACAGATCCCCGGCCAGCTCTGCCGCCCCCCGCCCGGCACGGTGCTCGGCGAGCAGGAACAGCAACTCGGCATGGCGCGGGCTCAGTTCCCGCGACCAGGAACCCGCCGAGGCCGTGACCGTCACCATGCGGCGGCCCGGCCGGCCGAGGTCCAGCACGATCCGGGCGGCACCGGCGCGCGGCTCCTCCTCCGCCCGCAGCAGCCAGCCCCCGGCCAGCGGCTCCACCGCGCAGGAACCGAGCGAGGGCAGCCACCGGCGGCCCGGCGCCAGCGCCCTGGGCAGCGTCACCCGCCGCACGTACGGCATCCCGGTCACGGCCGCCGCCCAGCCGTCGCGGTCCACCACCAGCGCCCGCCCGGGCAGCCGGGCCAGCACCGGCGCCGCCACCGCCCGCAGCCCCTCCAGGGAGGCGAGATGAAGCTCCCGCAGCCGGGCCTCGGCCAGCTTGGCGACCGAGTCCACCCAGGCGAGGGTCGCCGGATGCATGGTCTCCAGCGGGCCGCTGACGTCCACCACGCCGAGCAGCCGCCCGTCCCGCGGATCGGTGATCGGCGCGCCCGAGCACGTCCACGACACGTGCGACCGTACGAAGTGCTCGCCGGCGAACACCTGGACCGGCCGCCGTACCACCGCCGGGGTGCCCACCCCGTTGGTGCCGACGACGTCTTCCCGCCAGTCCGCGCCGAGTTCGAAGCCGAGCCCGTCGGCCTTCCGCAGGACCGACGGCGCACCCTCCCGCCACAGCACGCGCCCGTCGGCGTCCGCGACGACCATGATGTGCCGGGCGACGTCCGCGACCGAAAGCAGCCCCTCCCGCAGCACCGGCAGGACGTGCCGCAGCGGTGACTCCTCCCGCCGGCGCCGCACCTCGTCCGAGGGCAACAGCCCGGACCTGAAATCGCGTTCGGGGTCGACGCCACTGCGCAGCATCCGTCCCCACGACTGCTCGATCACGGGACGGGGCGCCAGCCGCGTGCGCTGACCGGCCAGCGTGGCCTCGCGCACCTCGCTCAGCACCCGCGCCGCCTGCGCCGCGTCCACGGCGGCCAGGCGCGCCACGTTCATCGGCGGGTTCACCACTGCGGTCCTCCCGGAAAGGGGCGTCGAAAGACACGTGCCCAGCCGTCCGGGCGGCGGTTTCCGGTCCGGCCGTGCCTCTCATACTGCCGTTCCGGACATGGCGGAGGCACAGACTCCGCGCATGTGCCCCCATAAGTTGCAACCCTCTGCAACCCTGGTGAACCTCCGCTGCCTGGCCGAGACTTGACCCAGGTGGTGGGGGGTGGTGCCGTGTCGGCGCAGCACCACCCCCTCCCTCCGGGACCCCGGCCGGGTACGCCAGGTCAGGCGGGCCGCGCCCGGTCCACCACCGACTCCAGGTCCAGGCCCGCCGGCAGCGTGCCGAAGGACGCGCCGTGGTCGCCGCCCAGGCGGGAGGCGCAGAAGGCGTCGGCCACCTCCGGCGGGGCGTACCGCACCAGCAGGGAACCCTGGAGGACCAGCGCGAGCCGTTCCGCCAGGCGCCGGGCACGTGCCTCGACACCGTCCAGGTCGGCGAGTTCGGTGAACAGGTCCTTCACCGCCCGGTCCAGCCGGTGGTCCGCGCCGTGCGCCCGGCCGATCTCGGTGAGGCAGGCGTCCAGCGCGGCCGGTTCCCGCCGCAGCGCCCGCACCACGTCCAGCGCCTGCACGTTCCCCGCGCCCTCCCAGATGGAGTTCAGCGGTGACTCCCGCACCAGCCGGGGCAGACCGGACTCCTCCACGTACCCGTTGCCGCCCAGGCACTCGGCGGCCTCCACGGCCACCGGGGCGCAGCGCTTGGTGATCCAGTACTTCGCCGCCGGCACCGCGAGCCGCAGGAAGGCCCGCTCCTGCTCGCCACCGTCGTCCCAGGCCGCGGCAAGCCGCAGCGCGAGCGCGGTCGCCGCCTCCGACTCCAGCGCCAGATCGGCGAGGACGTTGCGCATCAGCGGCTTGTCGACCAGTTTCCCGCCGAACGCCTCCCGGTGCGCGCAGTGGTGCACGGCCTGCGCCACCGCCTGCCGCATCAGTCCCGCCGAGCCGAGCGCGCAGTCCAGCCGGGTCGCGGCGACCATTCCGATGATCGTGTGCACCCCGCGTCCCTCGTCGCCGACCCGGCGCGCCCAGGTGCCGTCGAACTCGACCTCCGCGGAGGCGTTCGCACGGTTGCCCAGCTTGTCCTTCAGCCGCTGGATCCGGAAGACGTTGCGGGTGCCGTCGGGCAGGACCCGCGGGACCAGGAAGCAGGTGAGCCCGCCGGGGGCCTGCGCGAGCACCAGGAACGCGTCCGACATCGGCGCCGAGCAGAACCACTTGTGCCCGGTCAGCACGTACGTGCCGTCCTCCGCGAGGGGCCGTGCCGCGGTGGTGTTCGCGCGGACGTCGCTGCCGCCCTGCTTCTCGGTCATGCCCATGCCGAACAGGGCGCCGGGCTTCCGGCCGGCCGGCCGCAGCTCCCGGTCGTAGATCGTGGACACCAGCCGGGGCTCCCACTCGGCGGCCAGCTCCGCGTCGGCGCGCAGGGCGGGCACGGCCGCGTGCGTCATCGACAGCGGGCAGCAGGTGCCCGCCTCGACCTGCGTCCAGACCAGGAACCCGGCCGCCCGGCGCACGTGCCCCGACGGGCGCGCCCAGGCGCCGGTCAGCCCGGCCGAGACGCCCTTGCCGAGCAGCCGGTGCCAGGCCGGGTGGAAGTCGACCTCGTCGATCCGGTGGCCGTACCGGTCGTGGCTGCGCAGTCGGGGCGGATGCTCGTTCGCCTGCGCCGCCCACTCGTGCAGTTGCGCCGAACCGGCGGCCCGGCCGAGCGCGGACAGCTCGGCGCGCACCTCCTCCAGTACATCGGCTCCGGTGTACCGGTCGACGGCCTCGACGAGGGCCCGGTCGGCGGTGAAGACGTCGTAGCCGGCCAGCGGCGGCGGCTGGTTCGTCACGGTGTGGGTGGAGGTGCCTGCCATGGTTGCGAACCTACCCGGGACGGCGGCGGTGATGGCTCCCGGAGTGCCACAGTGCCGGAAATCGACGCGTCCGCCGATGCGTCCCCCGGTGATCGCCCCCGGAAGGTGAGGACGGGCCGGTGCGGCGGCTACCTTTAGGACGTGCAGCCAGCAAGTGAAACCCCCGAGCGGCCGGCCGGCCGGCTCCACCGCGCCAGAGCCCTCTACCGGAACGTCTCCAAGCGCCGGACCGCCTGGCTGTTGCTCAAGGACACCGTCAACTCCTGCATGGAGTACCGCATCCTGGGGCTGGCGGCCGAGGCGGCGTTCTTCACGCTGCTGTCCGTGCCGCCGCTGCTGCTGAGCCTGATCGGACTGCTCGGCTACGTCGACGACTGGACCGGCGCCGACACCATCCACAGCCTGGAGACCAACCTCCTGGAGGCCTCCCGCACGGTGCTGTCCGACAAGGGCGTCAAGGACATCGCCGAGCCGATCCTGCACGACGTGATGAAGGGCGGCCGGCCCGACGTCATCTCCATCGGCTTCCTGTTCGCGCTGTGGTCGGGTTCCCGCGCGGTGAACGTCTTCATCGACACCATCACCGTCATGTACGGCCTCGACGGTGTCCGGGGCATCGTCAAGACCCGGATCATGGCGTTCCTGCTGTTCATCGTGGCGCTGCTGATCGGCTCGGTGGCGCTGCCGCTGATGGTGGCCGGGCCGGACGCGGTGGTGCGGATCCTGCCCTGGTCGGAGACGGTCGTCCAGGTCCTGTACTGGCCGGTCGTGATCGTCCTGTCCATCGTCTTCCTGACGACGCTCTACCACGTGTCCGTGCCGGTCCGCTCCCCCTGGATCGAGGACGTGCCCGGCGCGCTGGTCGCCCTCGCCATGTGGGTCCTCGGCAGTTTCCTGCTGCGCATCTACCTCACCAGCACCATCGAGGGCGCCACCATCTACGGCTCGCTCGCCGCCGCCGTCGCCGTCCTGCTGTGGATCGGTGTGTCCGCGTTCGCCGTGCTCGTCGGCGCGGCCGTCAACGCGGCCATCGACCGGGTGTGGCCGGCCGCGGCCACGGCCGCCGCGCGCGAGGCCAACGAGCGGGTGCGGCACGCGCAGGTCGCCGAGTACGTCGCCCGCGCCGCTGCGGTCCGGGACCCCGACCCCGACGACCCCGACATGCCCTCCGAGTTCCCCGAGCGCTGGTCCCGCTTCCTGCCCCCGGAGGACGTGACGGCCCGCCTGCGCACCCACGCGAAGAACCCGCACCACGCGCACAAGGGGAACGGGCGGGCCGGGGGCAGCGGGCGCGCCGGGGGCGAGGACGGCAACGGGGACACGGCGCACCCGCTGCGCTGACCGTCCGGCCGTCCGGCGGTGTGGTGCGGGCGGCACAGCGGGGTCCCGCCCTCCGCGAAGGCCCCGCACGGCCCTCACCGGCGGCGTACGCTGGCCGTCGTGTACGCGGAGCGGGTGTCCAGGCTGGCCGGCGCGGTCGTGTGGACGAACGCTCCGGCCGGCGGTGGTGTCCGGCCCGTGTTGCCCGACGGGTGCATGGATCTGCTGTGGAGCGAGGGCCGGCTGCTGGTAGCCGGACCCGACACCCGCCCCTACCTCCCCGAGGGCCCGGCCCGTTCCTGGACGGGCGTCCGCTTCTTCCCCGGCACCGCGCCCGCGCTGCTCGGCGTCCCGGCGCACGAACTGCGCGACCTCCGCGTGGAGCTGGCCGACCTCTGGCCCGCCGCGAGCGTCCGCCGGCTGTGCGGCAGACTCGCGGCGTCCCCCGACCCGGCCCGCGCGCTGGAGGACATCGCCCTGCACCGGGCGGCGGGGACCGGTGCCCCGGACCCACTGCCGCGCCGGGTGGTGGAGTGCCTCGAGGCGGGCCGCACGGTGGCCGCGACGGCCGCCGCACTGGGCCTCGGCGAACGCCGGTTGCACCGCCTCTGCCTGACCGCCTTCGGGTACGGCCCGAAGACCCTGGCCCGCGTCCTGCGCCTCCAGCGGGCGCTGGCCCTGGCCCGCTCCGGGACGCCGTACGCGCAGACGGCGGTCCGCGCGGGCTATGCGGACCAGCCCCATCTGGCGCGGGAGGTGCGGCGGCTGGCGGGGATGCCGCTCGGGGACCTACTCGCCGGGCGCGGATAGCGGAGCGAAGAGGTCGACCGCGTTGCCGTCGGGGTCGTGGACCGTGGCGTACCGCTGTCCCCAGAAGGCGTCCCACGGCTTGAGCTCCCCGTGGTGCCCGGCGGCCACCAGGTCCTCGTAGCGGGCGTCGACCTCGGCAGGGGAGTCGCAGCGGAAGGCGAGCGCGACCCGCCCTCCGCCGGCGGGTGGCCGCCAGCCGGGGTGGAAGGAGCGGATGGTCTCCTCGGTGTCCAGGGCGAGCACCAGCCCGCCGGGCAGTGCGGCCTCGACGTGGGGCTGGTCCTCGGCTCCGTCGGGGAAGACCAGACCGAGGCGGCGGTAGAAGGCGAGGGAGGCGGCCAGGTCGGAGACGGCCAGGCCGATCACGGCGAATCGTACGGTCATGCGGTCACCGTAGGCGGCGGCCGGTCAGCCGGTCTTGAAGGAATCGGACACCGGTGGCAGGCCCGCGCGGCGGTCCCGGCCGGCCGTGCCGAGGTGTTCGACGAGTACGAACGTCACGCTGATCAGCGGGGACCAGGCGCGGAACCTGGCCGGCGGCACCGGCCGCCGGCCGCCGAGCTGCTGCGGGTGGCTCCAGGCCCCCGCGTAGGCCGCGGCGTTCTCGGCGACCCACGGGAAGAAGCCGATCAGCACGGAGGAGACGGCGAGCGGCATGCGGTAGCGGTGGGCGCCCACGCCGAAGCCCACCCGGGTCCCGGCGGTCGCGGCGGTCATCGCCACCGCGAGCGGCCGGCGCAGGTCCGGCAGCCAGTGGTGGGTGAAGAAGCCGAGGTGGACGGCGGCGGCCGGCCCGGGGTCGCGGATCGGGTGGGGAGCGGCAGTCTGCCGGGCCGTCGTGCCCGCGCCTAGAGTCCCGTGGCATGCCTCCTCGTCTCCTCCTCTACACCCGCACCACCGACTACCGCCACGACTCCCTTCCGGACGCGGTCGCCGCCGTCCGGGCGCTGGGCGGCTTCGCCTGCGAGCACACCGAGGACCCCGCTGACCTCGAACGGCCGCTGGAGTCGTTCGCGGCCGTGGTCTTCCTCTCCACCAGCGGTGACGTGCTGACCGGGGCCGGGCGCGAGCGGCTGGAGCGGTACGTCCGGTCGGGCGGCGGCTTCGCCGGGGTGCACGCGGCGGCCTGCACCGAGTACGGCTGGCCGTACTACGGCGAACTCCTCGGCGCCCGCTTCACCCGGCACCCCGCTCACCAGCCGGGCCGGGTCCTCGTCGCCGGCCCCGCCCACCCCGCGACCCGGCGGCTGCCGCCCGTCTGGGAGTTCACCGACGAGTGGTACGACTTCGACCGCGTCCCGGGCGGCGGGGCACGCGTGCTCCTGCGCGCCGACGAGACCTCGTACGACGGCGGCGGGATGGGCGCGGACCACCCGCTGGCCTGGTACCGCGAGCGGGGCCCGGAAGGCGGACGCGTGTTCTACACGGCCCTCGGCCACGCCGCGGACGCGTACCGCGACCCGCTCTTCCTGGCCCACCTGAACGGCGGCCTCACCTGGGTGGCAACGGCTGTCCAGGGACGTTTCTGCGGTGAACCGGTTGCGCCGTTGGAGTGAGTAAAGCTGGCGTAGACGGAAGGTCACGTGAATATCTAGAGATGCTCTTGTCTTGGCAAAGGGCGTCGAGACGCGGCGGCCCCTCTTCGCCCCGCGTCACCCACCCACAGGAGGAGCCGGACCTTGACCTACGGAAACAAGCTGCGCGAGCGCATCGCCGGTCCCGGAACCACACCGCTGATCGGCGTGTACGACATGTACTCGGCGTCGATCGCGGCCAAGCACTACGACGGGATGTTCGTATCGGGCTTCGGCTTCGCGGCCTCGTACTACGGACTGCCGGACATCGGATTCATCGCCTGGCCCGACATGGTGGCCTTCGTCCAGCGGCTGCGGGGCGCCTTCCCCCACCACCACCTGCTGGTCGACATCGACGACGGGTACGTCGACCCCGAGGTCGCCTGCCACGTCGTCGAGGGGCTGGAGCGCATCGGTGCCTCCGGAGTGATCCTGGAGGACCAGAAGCGGCCCCGCCGCTGCGGCCACGCCGACGGCAAGCAGGTCCTGCCCCTGGAGGAGTACCTGGAGAAACTGCACAAGGTCCTGGAGACCCGCAAGGACCTGGTCGTCGTCGCCCGCACGGACGCCACCGACGAGCACGACATCCTGCACCGCGCCGAACGGCTGGCGGCCACCGACGCCGACGTCGTGCTGGTCGACGGGGTGCGCAGCGTCGAGTGGATCAAGCGGATCCGTGAGGTCGTCGGGGGCAAGCCGCTGCTGTTCAACCAGATCGCGGGCGGCAAGTCGCCCCGGCTGTCCCTCGGCGAGCTGTCCGACCTGGGCGTGGACGTCGCCATCTACAGCACCCCGTGCCTGTTCGCCGCGCACGAGGCGATGGACTCCGCGCTCGCTGGCCTGAAGGCTGCCGACGGCCGGCTGCCGGAGGTCGATCCCGCGAGCGGCGTCGGCGTGCAGGCCTCCACCAGCCTACTGGAACGCAACATCGCCCGTGAGCGGCTCACCCCCGAGGGCGTGGGCGTGTGAGCGGTGCCGTAGCGCGGCTCGGCACGGCCACGGCGGTGGCCGCCGCGCTCCTCGGGGCCGGGACCGTGCCCGCGGTCGCGTCCGGGGGCCTGATCACCGTGATCGACAACTCCCACGCCGACTCCTGGCTGGAGGTCGACCGCGCGGCCAACGTCCAGACCGGCAGCGGTACCGCCGGCAGCGACCACGACGGCAGCGCCGTGGACGTGGTCGAGGCCCTCGTCGGCGCCGGCCGGGGCGAGGAGGACTGAGCGACCACCGGACAGCGTGACGGCCGGGCACCCCCTGCGGGACGTGCCCGGCCGTCACCGTGCCGGGCGGCCGTCGTGCTCACCCCTCCCCGAGGCCGGGGCGGCCCTTCTCGCGGAGACCTTCGCGACCCCGCCCTACGCCGGACGGCCCGCGCCGGGGATCCGTGCACCGGAATACGTCTCGCCGCTGTGGTGCTCTTGGTGGGACAGGCACGTGCGCGTGGCGAAGGGCTGGTGGGCGATGACAGCAGACCAGACGGGCCCCGTGGTCGGAACGCCTCACGGGGCCGTACGCGGCCGGTACGAGCGGGGGATCGCGGTCTTCCGGGGCATCCCGTACGCCGCCCCGCCCTTCGGCGCCCTGCGGTTCCGCCCGCCCCGGCCGCCCGAGCCCTGGGACGGGGTCCGGGACGCCGGCGCGTTCGGGCCGACCGCGCCGAAGCCGGCGTACTCGGAGGCGTTCGCCCAGTACCTGTCCGACCCCGTGATCCCCGGCGACGACTGCCTGAACCTGAACGTCTGGACCCCCGAGCCGGGGCCCGGCGCCCGGCTCCCGGTCCTGCTCTGGCTGCACGGCGGCGCGCTGACCAGGGGCTCATCCGCGGTGCCGGTGTACGACGGCAGCACCTTCGCGCGCGACGGGGTCGTCTGCGTCTCGGTCAACTACCGACTGGGTGTGGAGGGCTACGGCCTGTTCCCCGACGCACCCCCGAACCCCGGCCTGCGCGACCAGCTCGCCGCGCTGCGCTGGGTGCACGCGTCGATCGAGGCCTTCGGCGGCGATCCGGACCGGATCACCCTGTGCGGGCAGTCGGCCGGTGCCATCAGCGCCGGCGTCCTCCTCGCCGCGCCCCAGGCGCGGGGCCTGGTCCGGCGGGCGGTGCTGCAGAGCGGCGCGCCCGAGGCCGTGGAGCGCGACAAGGTGCGGCGGATGGTGCGCCGGATGGCCGGCCGGCTGAAGATCCCCGCCACTGCCGAGGCGTTCGCCGCGGTCGACCGCGCCGTGCTGCTGCGTACGCAGGCCGAGGTCGGCCGGCTCAGCAGCCCGGTGCTCGGCGGGCCCGCGTTCGGCATGGTCGTGGACGGCGACCTCGTCCCCCGCGACCCGTTGAAGGCGCTGACCGAGGGCTCCGCCGCCGGGGACGTCGACCTCCTCATGGGGTGGACCCGGGACGAGTACCGGCTGTGGCTGGTCCCCGGCGGACTGGTGGACCACGTCGACCGGCTCGGCGCGGTCGCCCTGGCCGGTGCGATGGCCCGCTGCCACGCGGGGCACGACGTGCCGCGCGGCTACCGGGCGCTGCACCCGGACGCCGGGACCGCCGAGATCGTCGGCCAGATGGTCACCGACCACCTGCTGCGGGTGCCGCTGTACCGGCTCGCCGACGCCCGCCCGGGCACCAGTCACCTCTACGAGTTCGCGTGGCCCTCCCTGCTGCCCGGCCTCGGTGCCTGCCACGCCCTGGAGCTGGGGTTCGTCTTCGACAGCGGGGACGTGCCCGAGTCGCGGAAGCTGGCCGGCGAGGGCGCCCCGCAGGAGCTGGCCGACGCGATGCACTCCGCCTGGGTGCGGTTCGCGACGAGCGGGGACCCCGGCTGGGCGGCGTGGGACGCGACCCATCCGGTGCGGGTCTTCGGCGAGGGGGAACCGTACACCGCGCACGGTCCGCGGGATGCCGAGATCGACCTCTGGCCGGCCGCCCGCGCCGTCCCGGAGCCCGTCCCCGCGTCCGGCGCGCGGGCGCCGGGGGCGGAGCTGGCGGCAGCGGTACGGCGTCTGCGGCGCTCGGTGGCGGTCCGCCACCGCTGAGGACCGGCCCATGACGGCCCGCCGGATGCGCGGTCCTCAGACCCGGCGCCGGCGGACGGGCCGGGGGGTTCGCCTCCGCACGGGCGTCGGCCAGATCGTGGTCCGGCTCGCGCACGGCGCGCGGCCCCCGGCCCCGGGAGGCCCGCCCCGCGGACACGCCCCGTCCGGCACCGGAGCCGGGGGCAGGCCGTGCTATGCGGTGAGCGCCCCGGCGATTCCCGCGATGGCCTCCTGTCCGACCCGGCAGCATCCGCCGATCAGGTGTGCGCCCGCCCCCGCGGACACGCCCCGTCCGGCACCGGAGCCGGGGGCAGGCCGTGCTATGCGGTGAGCGCCCCGGCGATTCCCGCGATGGCCTTTGGCCCGACCCGGCAGCATCCGCCGATCAGCCGTGCGCCCGCATCCCGCCACGCCTCTACCTGTTCGGCGCCAAACGTGGTGCGCCCGCGCCAGGCCCGGGCCCGCGCGTCCCAGGCCTCCCCGCTGTTGGGGTACACCACGACCGGCTTGCCGGTGACGCGCGCCGCGATCTCCACCGCGCCCCGCACGTCCTGCGGCGCACAGCAGTTGACGCCGACCGCGATCACCTCGTCGGCGTCGGCGGCGAGCCCGAACGCCTCCTCCAGGGGCTGCCCGGCCCGCGTCCGCAGCCCCTCGACGGTGTACGACAGCCAGGCCGGCACCCCGAGCCCGCGCACCGCCCGCAGCAGCGCGGCGGCCTCGTCGGCGTCCGGCACGGTCTCCAGCGCCAGCACGTCCGGCGCGGCGGCGGCCAGCACCTCCATCCGGGGCCGGTGGAACCGCTCCAGCTCGTCCACGCCCAGCCCGTACCGGCCCCGGTACTCGGAGCCGTCCGCGAGCATCGCCCCGTACGGCCCGACCGAGGCGGCCACCCACAGCGGGCGCGCGACACCCGCCCCGTGCGCCTTCCGGGCCGCCTCCCGGGCCAGTTCCACGCTCAGCCCGAGCAGCCGCGCGGCCTCGTTACGGCCGATGCCGCGCTTGCCGAAGCCCTCGAAGGTGGCCTGGTAGCTGGAGGTGATCGCCACGCTCGCGCCCGCGAGGTAGTAGGCGAGGTGCGCCTCGGTGACCGCTTCCGGCCGCTCGGCGAGCAGCCGTGCCGACCACAGCTCGTCGCTCAGGTCGTGCCCGGCCGACTCCAGCTGGTTGGACATGCCGCCGTCGAGCACGACGGCCCCGGCGGCGAGGGCGTCGGCCAGGCGGGTCGAGGTGCGGCGGGGGGAGGTGTGGCTGGTCATGGTCACGACGCTAGTCGAAGAAACGGGGAAAGAGCTTTCCCCCTGTGTCTGGTGCCCCGGGCGAGGTGAGGGTGGGATGAGGCCCGGGGCGCCCCGACCGGAACCGGGCGCCCCGGGCCCCGTGAGGAAGGACAGTCACCGCCGTGATCGAACTGCCCGCCGACGACCGTGAGTCCAGCCCGTACACCGGCTACACCCGCGCCCACTGGGAAGCCGCCGCCGACGCCCTGCTCGCCGCCGTCGAGCCGTACGCCACCCCCGACCGCGCCCTCTACCACCTGCCCGGCGACCACACGGGCCACGCCGGCCGCCTCTCCGACGGCCTGGAGGGGTACGCGCGCACACTGCTGCTGGCCGCGTTCCGCCGTGACGAGACCGCGCTCGGCCGGTACGCCGACGGTCTCGCGGCCGGGCCCGGCGGGGTCTGGCCACGGATCACCGACCGCGGCCAGCCGCTGGTCGAGGCCGCCTCGGTCGCGCTCGCCCTGCGGCTCACCCGGCCCCTGCTGTGGGACCGCCTGGACGACGCCGTCCGCGAGCGGACCGCCGACTGGCTGGCGGACGCGCTCACCGCCGAACCCTGGCCGTGCAACTGGGAGTTGTTCCCGGTCACCGTCGGCGGCTTCCTCGCGGAGACCGGCCACCGGGAGGAGGCGGCGCGCAAGGCGATCGACCGGGGGCTGGAACGGGTCGAGGGCTGGTACGTCGGCGACGGATGGTACACGGACGGCGACGGCAGGAAGTTCGACTACTACAACGGCTGGGCCCTGCACCTGTACACGGTCCTGCACGCCTGGCTGGCGGACGACGGCGACCTGCTCGCCCGCTACGGCCGGCGGCTGTCCCGCCACCTCGCCGACCACGCCCGTCTGTTCGGCGCCGACGGAGCCCCCGTGCACCAGGGCCGCTCCCTCACCTACCGCTTCGCGACGACGGCCCCGCTCTGGCTCGGCGCCCTGACCGGACACACCCCGCTGCCCCCGGGCGAGACACGGCGGCTGGCCTCCGGAGCGCTGCGGTACTTCCTCGACGGCGGCGCGGTCGACGAGCGGGGCCTGCTGCCGCTCGGCTGGCTCGGCCCCGACGCGTCCGTCGCGCAGACCTACTCGGGCCCCGCCTCGCCGTACTGGGCGAGCAAGGGCTTCCTCGGCCTGCTGCTGCCGCCCGGACACGAGGTGTGGACGGCACGGGAGGAACCCGGACCGGCCGACCGCGCCGACGCGGCGCACCCCGTGCCGGCCCCCAACTGGCTCCTCCAGACGACCCGTTCGGACGGCGTGGTCCGGCTGCACAACCACGGCAGCGAGGACGTCCGCTACGACCCCTACTACACCCGGCTCGCCTACTCGACCGCCACCGCCCCCGTGCCGTCGTACGACAACAGCGTGATCGTCGACGGCGATGCGAGCCGCACGGGGATCGAGCCGCTCGGCACCGGCGAGGGGTGGATCGCCTCCCGGCACACCGTGCGCGCCGGGATCGACGTCACCAGCCTGGTGGCGGTCCGGGGAGCGATGGAGGTGCGGGCCCATCTGGTGGCGGGCGCGGCGCCCGGCACGCCGGTACGGGTGACGGGCTGGCCGGACGGGACGGGCCTGCGCGCCGAACTCACCCCGGTCGCCGGCCTGTCGCCGGAGCTGACCGGGGTGACCGGGGAGGGCCCGGCCACGCTGTTCGTGGCGCTCGCCCGGCTCACCGGGGAGCCGTCCCCGCCGCCGGCCGAGGAGCTGGTGAGCGTGGAGACGCACGGCGACGGGCGCGGCCACGAGGTGCGGGTGAACTGGTCCGGGGGACCGGCCGTCGCCTTCCGGTTCACGCTGGTGGAGGAGGTGTCCGCGGGGCCGTCCTGGTCGGTGACGCCCCGGTGAGGCGGCGGGGCGGTGCCGCACGTTTCGGCGGGCGCCGAAACGACCGGGGTCCAGCATGGCCGTATGACCGCCACGCCCGCTCCCGCCCCTTCCTTCGCCGCACTCCACCACCGCCCGGGCGAGCCGCTGCTGCTGCCCAACGCCTGGGACCACGCCTCGGCCGCCGCCCTCGCCGCCCGCGGATTCCCGGCGATCGGCACGACCAGCCTGGCGGTCGCGGCGGCCGTGGGGCTGCCCGACGGGGAGGGCGCGACCCGCGAACACACCGTGCGTCTCGCCCTGACCCTCGGCTCCGGGCCGTACCTGCTGTCGGTCGACGCCGAGGACGGCTTCAGCGACGACCCGGACGAGGTCGCCGGGCTCGCCCGCGAGTTGTGGGCCGCCGGTGCCGTCGGCGTCAACCTGGAGGACGGCCTGGGCCCGGCGGACCGGCACGCGGCGAAGATCGCCGCCGTCAAGGCGGCCGTACCGGGCCTGTTCGTCAACGCCCGCACCGACACCCACTGGTCGGGCGACGGCGACGAGCGGGAGACCCTGCGCCGGCTCGACGCCTACCAGGAAGCGGGCGCCGACGGGGTGTTCGTGCCCGGCGTCACCGACCCGGAACGCATCGCCGCCCTCGTCCGGCACACCGTCGTCCCCCTCAACGTCCTCCACGCGCCGGCCGGACCCCCGCTCGGCCGGCTCGCCGCACTGGGCGTGCGCCGGGTCAGCCTCGGCTCGCTGCTGTACCGGCGGGCGCTGGGCGCGGCCCTGGACGCGGTGACGGACGTCGCCGCCGGGCGTATCCCGGCCGGTACGACCCCCTCCTACGCCGATGTCCGCGAGCTGGAGAGCAGCGTCCCGGCGAGCGAGCCGGCGAACTCCACGGGGTGATCCAGCGTCACGGGATGCCCCGGGGTGAGCGGGCCCGGGGACGGGGCGGCCGTCCGGGCTGCCGCGCGGGCAGGTCGTGCCGCCGTAGCCGGCGCGCCTGCGCTCCACCGGCCCGTGAGGTCGCAGGACGGCGTGTCAGTCGTCGTTCCCCCGCTCCCGGGGCCAGTGGGCGAGGGTGAGGTGCAGGGCGTCGACGGCCTTGTCCCAGGACGCCTGGACGTCCCGGTCGGCGCCGAAGCCGCCCGCGCCCTCCAGGAGGCAGTAGCCGTGGAAGGTGCTGCGCAGCAGGCGCACCGCGTCCGTCAGGTCCGGTTCCTCCAGGCCGTAGGCGCGCAGCATGCCGTAGGTGATCTGCGCGGTGCGTCGCAGCGCGGGGGAGTCGGCGACGAGGGCCTGGTCCATGCGGATCTGCGTGGCCGCGTACCGGCCCGGGTGCTCCAGGGCGTAGTCCCGGTAGGCGCCGGCGAAGGCCCGCAGCGCCTCCTTGCCCGACCGGCCGGCCACCGCGGCGGCGATCCGGTCGATCAGCTCCCCGCCCGCGTACAGGGCGAGCCGGGTGCGCAGGTCCTTCAGTCCGCGGACGTGCGAGTACAGGCTCGCGTCCTTGACGCCGAAGCGGCGCGCCAGCGCCGAGATGCTGACGTGGTCGAAGCCGGCCTCGTCCGCCAGCTCCGCCGCCGCCGCCACCAGCCGCTCGACGGTCACTCCCACCCGGGCCACCGCCCACCTCCCTAGGGTTCCTAGGTCTTAGCCTAGATTCCCTAGGAAATGCGGTGTCAACAGCGGCTGCCGGGCGGTGTCCCCGCTCACCTGGGAGGACAACACCGGGTGCCGGACGGGGACCGGGTCGTCGACGCCCTGCACCTCGGTGTCGAGCGGTTCGGCGCCGACCGGTTCGCCGCGCAGCCGCGTGTCGGTCACCCGGTCCGCGGAGCGGAGACCGGGGAGAAGACGAACGAGAACTCCGCCGGTTCGGCCCGCAGGTGGTACCGGGGCAGCGGGCCCGGACCGCAGGACTGGGAACCGATGCCGTGCTGGCCGTGGTCGAGGTTGACCCACACCCCCGCGGCACAGCCGCTGCCGGGCACGAGGTCGGTGCGGTGGGCCGCCGCGTCCAGCTGCTCGGTGGTCCAGCGGCGGGCGGTGAACCAGTACGCCGGGTCGCCCTCGACGCGCAGACCGCCCAGCTCCGCCCAGCGGACGTCGATCCGGGCGCCGTTCTCCTGGGGACGGACGTACGGCGTCTGCAGCTCGTCCACGGTCGACTGCCAGCGGGCGATACGGGCCGCCGTGCGCGTGTCCGGGTACGCCTCGCCGGGCCCGCCGCCGTACCAGCGCACCAGGTCGGCCGTGGCCAGCCCGAAGCGGATGCCGAGGCGGGGCAGCGGGACGGTCCAGTCGCCCTCCGGGACGGTGGACACGGTCAGCCGCAGCCTGTCCCCGTCCGACGTCCAGCGGTACACCGTCGACAGGCCCAGTTCCCGCGCGGCCGGTGCCACCCGGGTGCGGACCGTCAGCGCGTCCTCGCCGGCCTTCACCGCGTCCAGGCGGTGCCGCATCCGGTGCAGGCCGAGCCTCCGCCACAGCGGGCCGTAGCGCGGGTCGCCCTGCCAGGCGGCACCGTCGTCGTTGTCGGTGGGGGCCCGCCACACGTCCAGGCGCAGATCCGTGACCGGCACCGCGCCGATCGCCCGCAGCGCCCCGGTGCGCGCGTCGAACACGGCCGGGCCGAGGCTGATCACCCCGTCACCGGGGGCCGGGCGCGCGGTCGCGGCGACGTACGGCGTCCGGCGCGCGGACACGGGCAACTGTCCCCAGGCGACGACATGGTCCCGCGGCGCCCACGCGGTTTCACAGGCGAGCACCGCCCGGACCGTCCAGTACGCCTCGCCCGCCGGGGCACCGGCCGGTACGGCGGGCAGCTTCACCTCGGCGGACTCGCCGGGCGCCAGCGCGGGCACCGGCAGGCTGCCCGAGTCCACCGGCTCGCCCTCGACCTCGTACGTCCACGAGAAGGCCAGCGCCGACAGGTCCGCGAAGTCGTACTTGTTGGTGACACGGACCGTGCCGGCCGTGCCGTCGCCCGTGACGGCGACCGGTTCGATCACCTTCTTGTACTCGACCAGGCCGGGGGAGGGCCGCCGGTCCGGGAACAGCAGGCCGTCGCAGACGAAGTTGCCGTCGTGCAGCTCCTCGCCGAAGTCGCCGCCGTAGGCGTAGCCCAGCTCGGGATGGGCGATGCCGTGGTCGATCCACTCCCACACGAAGCCGCCCTGGAGCCGCTCGTGGGCCTCGAACAGCCGCTGGTAGTCGGCGAGTCCGCCGGGGCCGTTGCCCATGGCGTGCGCGTACTCGCAGAGGATGAAGGGCAGTGTGCGGCGCTTGAGCGGACCGCCGTCCAGGCGCCGGCCGATCCGCTCCACCTCGGCGTGGCTCGCGTACATCCGCGAATAGACGTCCGTGTCACGGCAGGTGTGGTCGCCCTCGTAGTGCACGAGCCGGGAGGTGTCACGGGCGCGGATCCACTCGGCCGTCGCGGTCAGGCCCCGGCCGGTGCCGGCCTCGTTGCCGAGCGACCAGATGACGACCGACGGGTGGTTCTTGTCCCGCTCGACCATGCGGGCCGCCCGGTCCAGCAGGGCCGGGGTCCAGCGGTCGTCGTCGACGGGGTTGTCCCGCCAGCCCTGCTCGGTGAAGCCGTGCGTCTCCAGGTCGCACTCGTCGATCACCCACAGGCCGTACTCGTCGCACAGGTCGAGGAAGGCCGGGTGCGGCGGGTAGTGGGAGGTGCGGACGGCGTTGACGTTGTGCCGCTTCATCAACAGCACGTCCTCGCGCATGGTCGCGAGGTCGAGGGCCCGGCCCTTCTCCGGATGCCACTCGTGCCGGTTGACGCCCTTGAAGAGCACCGGGCGGCCGTTCACCTTGATCAGGCCGTCCGACAGCTCCACGGTGCGGAAGCCGATGCGCAGCGGCACCCGCTCGCCCTCGGTGGCCAGCACGCCGTCGTACAGCCTCGGCGTCTCCGCCGTCCACGGCTCGACCGGGACGGTCACCGGCTCACCGGTGGGGACGTCGACACCGAGGTCCGGGACGGTCACCCGGCCCGCCACCTCGGAGTCGACGCGCAGGGTGCCGGTGCCGGACACGTGGTCGTAGGAGGCGTGCACGAAGAAGTCCCGGACACCGCCCGCCGGACGATGCAGCAGGGTGACGTCCCGGAAGACGCCCGGCAGCCACCACTGGTCCTGGTCCTCCAGGTACGAGCCCGCCGACCACTGGTGGACGCGCACCGCCAGCACGTTGCCCGAGGGCCTCAGGAGCGCGCCGACCGCGAACTCGTGCGGAAGCCGGGAGCCCTTGAACTCGCCCAGCTCGGTGCCGTTCAGCCAGACCCGGGCGCAGGACTCGACGCCGTCGAAGCGCAGCACGGCGTCGCCGCCGGCCGGCCAGCCGGCGGGCAGGCCGAAGACGCGCAGGTGGTCGCCGGTCGGGTTCTCGGTCGGCACCCGGGGCGGGTCGACCGGGAACGGGTAGCGGTGGTTGGTGTAGGCGGGGGAGCCGTGACCCTGGAGCACCCAGTGGCCGGGGACCTGGATCTCCGCCCAGTCACCGGCGTCGTACCCCGGCGCCGCGAAGGAGTCGTCCTGGGCGTCGGCCGTGTCCGACAGCCGGAAACGCCAGCTTCCGCCGAGCGGGAGGGACACGGCGTCGGAGGACGCGTACCAGGCGCGCGGCGGCAGCGCCCCGGACCCCGGGGAGACGTCCTCGACGTAGTCGGTGCGGGTGTGGGCAGACATCGGTCTCCTAGCACGGGCCCCTGACCGCGGACAGCAGGGGCGGGATCGGGATGGCGGTCGCCGTGAGGACCGGGCGGGGCTGGGATGGGGGCCGCCGGGTCAGGGGAGTGACCGGCGGCCCCCGGTCGGGGAGGCGGTCGCGCCGCTGCCTGGTCCGGGCCTCGCCAGTAGGGGGCCGGGAGGTGCGGGGCTGAGACACGTGCGTCCCTTCCGTCGTCACGAAGGCGGAGCGGCACGGCTCCTCGCGGGTGCGGTGGTGCGCTTGGTGCCGGCCCGCTGCCCGACGGACTGCAGAGCGCCCTCCAGCGCGAACGTGGCCGCGCCGAGGCACACCGGGTCGGTCGGGATCGGGGAGAGGACGATCTCGGTGGCGGCCAGCGGCCGGCCCAGGGCGTGCCGGGCGACCGCCCGGCGGACCTCGTCGAGCAGCGGTTCGCCCAGCCGGGAGGCCACCCAGCTGCTCAGGACGACCACTTCGGGGTTGAGGAGATTGATCAGGTCGGAGATGCCGGCGCCGAGGTAACGGGCCGTGTCCCGGACGACCTTGAGCGCGACCGGGTCGTCCTCGGCGACCGCGCGGGCCAGCGCGTCGACGGTGGCCGTCTGGTCGCCGGGGTGCAACAGCGGTGAGCGCGGGTCGAGTTTGCGCAGGTTCTGCATGATGCCCGGCGCGCCGACGTACGTCTCCACGCAGCCGTGGTTGCCGCAGTGGCACAGCCGGCCGTCCAGTACGAGCGTGGTGTGCCCCCACTCGCCGGCGCTGTTGCTGACCCCGCGGTGCAGACCACCGCCGAGGGCCAGACCGGCACCGACGCCGGTGCCGAGGTTCACCACGACGGCGTCCCCGCGCCCGCGCGCCGCCCCGAACCACAGCTCGGCCACCGCGCAGGCGCGCAGCGGGTTGTCGAGGTACAGCGGGTGGGCGATGTGCTCGGCGAGCAGAGCGAGCAACGGCACGTCGTGCCAGTCCAGGTTGGGCGCGTACTCGGCGGCCCCGGTGTCCCGGTCGACCTGGCCGGGCACGCTCACCCCGACGCCCAGCACCCGGGCCGCCTCGACGCCGGCCTCGGCGACGACCGAGCCGACGGCGGCGGCGACGTGTCCGACGACCTGCTCGGGCCGGCTCTCGCCGGGCCGCATGTCCTCGTCGGCGCGGGCCAGCACGTTCAACGCCAGGTCGAACAGCTCGACGTGGACGTACGTCTCGGCGATGTCCACGCCGACCAGCGCGCCCCCCGACGCGTCGACGGCGACCAGGCCCCGGGGGCGGCCCCCGGCCGAGTCCTCGAACCCGACCTCGGTGATCATGCGGAGGTCCAGCAGCTCACCGACGAGCGTGGCCACCGTGGCGAGGCTCAGCCCGGTGGCCGCGGCCAGCTCCTGACGGGAGGCGGGGGACTCGGCGATGATCTGGCGCAGCACCTCGTAGCGGTTCGCGGTGCGGATGTCGCGTGAGGTGCGTTTCACGCGGCTGCCCCTCCCCTCCCGTGCGGACCGGTGCGGGCCGGGGCGGGTTCGGCACCGGCGCGGTCGTCAGGCTAGGGCGGGGAGGGACTTTCGACAAGGGGTTCGGAAAGGGGCTGGAGAAAGTGCCCGGGCGAACGGCCCTCAGCGGCCGAGGAGATCCCGCACGAAGGCGTTGGCGAAGGTGCCGGAAGGGTCCAGGGCGCGGACCAGGTCCCGGAAGTCCGCGAACCGCGCGTACCGCTCGCGCAGCACGGCCGACGGGGTGCGGAAGACCTTCCCCCAGTGCGGGCGCGGGCCGAACGGCTCCAGCGCCTCCTCCAGCCGGCGTACCACCGGCAGCACCGCCGCCTCGTCCTTCACCCAGGTGAAGTGCAGCGCGACCGAGTCCCGCCCGTGGGCCGGGCTCAGCCACTGCGGGTCGGCGGCGATCGTCCGCACCTCGCAGGTCTGCAGCACACCGGCGACCGTGTCCCGGATGCCGTCGACCGCGTGCAGCGCGTCGAGGGCCGCCGGCCGCGGCAGCAGGTACTCCGACTGGATCTCCTCCCCGCTGCTCGGCGTGAACTCGGCCCGGAAGTGCGGCAGCCGCTCGTGCCACGGCCCGGGCACCCCCAGCTGCCGCGTGCAGTTCACCGCGGGCATCCCCGGTACCGGGTGCAGCGGTTCCGTCGCGGGCGCCGCCCACGGGAAGTCCACCGCCGGCCGGTCCGTGCGCCGCTTGACCCACACCTGCCGGAAGCCCGGCCGCCGCCAGTCGGTGAACAGGCTCACGCTGTACCCGGCGGCGGCGACGGCCTCGAAGTCCAGCCCGTCCAGGGGAAGTTCGGTGTAGACCCGCTGCTCCACCGCGTACGCGGGCTCCAGCTCCAGGGTGAGCGCGGTGACGACGCCCAGCGCGCCGAGGGAGGTGACGGCGCCGCCGAACCGCGCGTCGTCCCGGCCGATCCGCACGGTCGCACCGTCCGCGGTGACCATCTCCACCTCGCGGACCGCCGACGCCAGCGGGCCGTTGGCCACACCCGAACCGTGCGTGCCCGTCGCCACCGAACCGGCCACCGAGATGTGCGGCAGGGAGGCCATGTTGGACAGGGCGAGACCGTGCGCGTGGACCGTGCGGGCCAGTTCGGCGTAGCGGACCCCGCCCGCCACCCGGACCGTGCGCGCGGCCGTGTCGACGTCGATCGTGCGCGGCAGATCCGCGGTGGACACCAGGACGCCGTCCGGTCCGGGGTCGGCGATCCGGTTGAAGGAGTGCCCGCTGCCCAGTACCCGCACCCGTGTGCTCCCCGCCACCAGCGCCGCCAGCTCCTCCGGCGTACGCGGACGATGGAACCCACGCGCTGTGTACGTGACGGTGCGTGCCCAGTTGGTCACCGCGTCCGCGCCGGACGCCCCGGTCTCCGTCGTCCCCGTCGACTCCGTAGTCCCCCTCGTCCCTGCGGTCTCGGTCATCCCTGTGTCCTCTCCTTGGAGCGTCGCGTCTGCGTTGACCCTCTCATCCGCCGCCACCTACGGTAGAGACCGGTTGCTGCCCGAGCGTCACCGAGCCGGAAGGCCCCTTCCTTGCGCGAGCGTCCCCAGGCGCTGTTCGCCATGACAGCCCGGAACGTGCCGCTCGTCTTCCCGCCGCGGCTGCTGGCCCGGCTGCGCGCGTGCGTGGACGTCGACCCCGCCCTGGTGGCGCACGACTTCACCGGGGCCCGGGTGCGGGAGGTCCTCGCCCGCGTCGAGATCCTGATCACCGGCTGGGGCTGTCCCCGCCTGGACGCGGCCGCCCTGGACGCCGCGCCGAGGCTGCGCGCCGTGCTGCACGCGGCCGGCTCGGTCAAGGGGTTCACCACGCCCGAGGTGTGGCGGCGGGGCATCGCCGTCTCCTCGGCCGCCGCCGCCAACGCCGTGCCCGTCGCCGAGTACACCCTGGCCGTGATCCTGCTCGCCGGAAAGGACGTCTTCGCCCACCGTGACCGGCTGCGCGACCGCCGCGCCTTCCCCGACGGCGGCATCCTGCCCGGCATCGGCAACCACGGCCGCCGCGTCGGCGTCGTCGGCGCCTCCCGGACCGGCCGCCGCCTGCTCGCACTGCTCCGCCCGCACGACCTCGCGGTCACGCTCGCCGACCCGTACGTGGACGCGGCGGAGGCCGCCCGGCTCGGCGTGCCGCTGCTGGAGCTGGACGAGCTGCTGCGCACCTGCGACATCGTGACGCTGCACGCCCCGCAGACCGCCGAGACCCGCCATCTGATCGGCGCCCGGGAACTCGCCCTGATGCCCACCGGGTCCGTTCTCGTCAACACCGCGCGCGGCTCCCTGGTCGACCACGGGGCACTGATCGCGGAACTGCGCTCCGGTCGCCTCAGCGCCGTGCTGGACGTGACCGACCCCGAACCGCTGCCCGCCGGCTCCCCGCTGTACGACCTGCCGAACGCCTTCGTCACCCCGCACCTGGCCGGCTCGCAGGGCAACGAGGTCGCCCGGCTCGGGAGGGTGGTCGTGGAGGAGGCCGAGCGCCTCGCGGCGGGCGACGGCCTGCTGCACGCGGTCGACCCGGCGGAACTGGACCGGACGGCCTGAGCGCGCCGACGGCCTGAGCGTGCCGGCCGGGCCGGGCGGCGGCCCTCTGCCGAAAATCCCGCCAAAAATGGCCATAAGCGGCGTACCGGTAGGATCGCCGGGGCCCCGGCACCGGTGCGCCGATGGCGGGGGCATACGGTGAGAGGCGTACGCCTGAGCCGGGAGGAGACAGACGGATGGGCAGTCGAACCGAGCTGGTCGAGGATCTGATGGAGCGGTTCCCGCAGGTGCCGCGGGAGGCCGTCTTCAAGGAGGACCTGCTCCGGGGCGGTGTCGCCTTCGACAAGTCCGCACTCAGCGACACCGCCAACGAGGCGGCAGGCGACGTCAAACCGAAGTCGTACTTCATCTTCTCCTTCGACCACGGCACCCTGCCCGAGCTGGGCGAGGCCGCGCTGCGCCGGCCCCCGGAGGAGATCATCCTGACGGGCGGCCCGTACGACCTGAGGCGCACGGTCGTCTCCGTCCGGGTGAACCCCTCCTCGCCGTACCGGGTCGCCGCCGACGAGGAAGGGCTGCTCGGGCTGTACCTCGACGGCAGGCGCATCGCCGACGTCGGGGTGCCGCCGATGCCCGAGTACTACCGGCACACCCTGTCCAACGGGAAGTCCGTGATGGAGGTCGCGCCCACCATCCAGTGGGGCTACCTGATCTACCTGACCGTCTTCCGGGTCTGCCAGTACTTCGGCGCCAAGGAGGAGTGCCAGTACTGCGACATCAACCACAACTGGCGCCAGCACAAGGCCGCCGGCCGGCCCTACACCGGCGTCAAGGACGTCGAGGAGGTCCTGGAGGCGCTGGAGATCATCGACCGGTACGACACCCAGAAGGCGTCGACGGCCTACACCCTCACCGGCGGCGCGATCACGTCGAAGGTGGCGGGCCGGGACGAGGCCGACTTCTACGGCCACTACGCCAAGGCCATCGAGGAGCGCTTCCCGGGCCGCTGGATCGGCAAGGTCGTCGCGCAGGCGCTGCCCAAGGCGGACGTGCAGCGGTTCAAGGACTACGGCGTGCAGATCTACCACCCCAACTTCGAGGTGTGGGACCGCCGGCTGTTCGAGCTGTACTGCCCCGGCAAGGAGCGCTACGTCGGCCGGGACGAGTGGCACCGCCGCATCCTGGACTCCGCCGAGGTGTTCGGCGCGCGCAACGTGATCCCCAACTTCGTGGCGGGCGTGGAGATGGCCGAGCCGTTCGGCTTCACCACCGTCGACGAGGCCATCGCCTCCACCACGGAGGGCCTGCGCTTCTTCATGTCGCACGGCATCACCCCGCGCTTCACCACCTGGTGCCCGGAGCCCACCACCCCGCTCGGCAAGGCCAACCCGCAGGGCGCGCCGCTGGAGTACCACATCCGGCTGCTCCAGGCCTACCGGCAGACCATGGACGACTTCGGCCTGTCCTCCCCGCCCGGCTACGGCCCGCCCGGCCCCGGCCGCGCGGTCTTCTCCGTCAGCTCCTTCATGGACAGCCTCCCCGCTGACGACACGCCGGCGCAGGGCGCGGAGGGTACGGAGACGGGGGAGGAGCCGGTCCGGGTGTGACCCGGCGGGCCCTGTCGGTGGTCCGGCGGGGCCCGCGTCCGGTGAGCACAACCGCGTCCGATGAGCTCACCGTCCGCGTCCGGTGAGCACAACCGCGTCCGCGTCCGTACCAGAGGCCGGAGTCGCGGGCTGAGCGCGGCACGCGCGCCCGCCGCCACTGTCGGTAGCCGGATGTGAACAGGCCGCTTGTCAGTTGTGGCGGGAGCGTGAAAGGCTCTGTGCCCTGCCGCGAGGTTCCCCGCAACTCCCTTTTCCCTTTGGTGAGTTGCCCTCGCTCGTGGATGCAGGAGTCCCATGCCCGACCTGCCGACCCCCCAGGACGACACCGAGGCCGCGTTGTTCTCGGAGTGCTGGGACGCGGTGCTCTCCTACGCGGACCTGTGCACCTCCGGGTCCCTGACGGCCCACCAGCTGGCCACCGAGGCGTTCACGCTCGGCATGCGCGAGGTCCGCGCCGCCGCGAGCACCCACGTGCGCGGCGCCGGCAGCCGCACCGCACGGCTGCCGACGATCCCGGCGCTGCTGACCGCCGTCCGCGCCACCGCCGCCGCCTGGGAGGCCGGCGGCCAGGGGCACAAGCTCGACCCCGAGCTGCGGCTGTGGCTCAACTCCGGGAACGCCGCCCGCTTCTCCGGGCCGCCGCTCGGGCGGCCGGTCGCGCTGCGGGGACTGCGGGACATGCAGGAGGCGGACGCCGCACTGCTCTGGCTGGCCGAGGTGGAGGCGCTCCCGCTGCCCACCGTGGCCCGCCGGCTCGGCCTCGACCCGGCCACCGTCGCCGACGAACTCGACCAGGTCCGCGGCCTGTTCCGGGACCGCTGCCACCGCGCCCACCTCGACTCCCCGATGGACGCGCAGTGCCGCAGCTACGCCCGCCTGCTGGACGCGGTGACCCGCTCGCCCACCGCCGAGACACCCGGCGACCTCTCCCGGCACCTCGCCACCTGTGTGCGCTGCGCCGAGGCCGCCGCCTGTCTGCGCCTGCACGGCGGCGGGCTGCCCGGCGCGCTGGCCGGCGGGGTGATCGGCTGGGGCGGCCTCGCCTACCTGGAGCGGCGCCGCCGTGCCACCGAGGTCCGCCTCGGCGCGGGCCGCCCGGGCGGCGCCGACACCGACGCCCGCGAGGAGGGCACGGGCCGCAGCCGTGTGCTGCGCGGCGGGCTCCTCGCCGCCGCGGTGCTGCTGTCGGCGCTGGCGCTCGGTGTGTCGATGATGCCGTTCGGCGGCTCCGGCGACGGCACCGCCGCCGCCCAGGACGACCGGCGGCCGGCCGCCGACCCGGGCGTCTCCCGCACCACGGCCCGCCCCACCGCCACGGACTCCCCTTCCGCCCCGGCCTCCGCGACCCGCGCCGAGCGCCCGCCCGCCCGGCAGAAGCCGGACCCCGAACCCCAGGGCACCTCCTCCGCCACCCACCGCGCGGCCCCGACGAGCGCCCCCGCCACCACCCGCCCGGCCGGCTGCCGGGTCGCCTACGAGCTGGACAGCCAGTGGCCCGACGGCTTCCAGGCCACCGTGAGCGTCACCACCGACCAGGCCCTCACCGGCTGGGAGGTGTCCTGGACCTTCCGCGACGGCCAGCAGGTCGGCCAGATGTGGGACGCCACCGTGCACCAGGACGGCCCCCGCGTCACCGCCACCGCCGCCGACTACAACAAGGCGGTCGCCGCGCACGGCACCCTGTCCTTCGGCTTCCTGGGGTCCTGGAGCGACGGCAACCGCACGCCGCACCGCTTCACGCTCAACGGCTCGCCCTGCGCGCTCGGCTGACCGCGGGCGCGGGGGCCGGCCCGTGCCACGGCCCGGACATCCGCGGCCGGGCGGAAAATGCTTTGACCCACCGGCCCGTGGACGGGATACAGTCTCCGGGCACGCCGAGGTGGTGTGCGCACGCGCGAGCGGAGACGAGGAGGTGTCGACCGATGGCTGTCACTGTGCCGGGCGCTGCCCTCATCCAGGAACTCATCAAGTCCACCTCCGTGGCCGCCGGCTGAACCGACCGCGCACCGTACGCGCCTGCCCGGGGCCACCCTTGTGAAGGGTCTCCCTTGACTTCCACCTCCGCTGCTTTCTCCGCACTGGCTCCCTACGGCTGGGACGAGTCCTGGGCCGAGGCGTTCGCCCCGTTCGAGGCCGACGGGCTGCTGCCCGGACGGGTCGTCCGGGTCGACCGCGGACAGTGCGACGTCGTCACCGCGGACGGCACCGTCCGCGCCGACACCGAGTTCGTCGTGCCCCGCGACCCGATGAAGGTCGTGTGCACGGGGGACTGGGTCGCCGTCGACCCCGGCGGCGACCCCCGGTACGTGCGCGCCTGCCTGCCGCGCCGCACCGCCTTCGTCCGCTCCACCTCCTCCAAGCGGTCCGAGGGGCAGATCCTCGCCGCCAACGTCGACCACGCCGTCGTCGCCGTGTCCCTCGCCGTCGAACTCGACCTCGGCCGTGTCGAACGCTTCCTCGCCCTCGCCTGGGAGTCCGGCGCCCAGCCCGTCGTCGTCCTCACCAAGGCCGACCTCGTGCCGGACCCGGTCACCCTCGCCCACCTCGTGCAGGACGTGGAGACCAGTGCGCCCGGCGTGCCGGTCCTCACCGTCAGCGCCCTGCACGGCGAAGGACTCGACGTGCTCGTCGCACTCGTCGGCTCCGGTACGAGCGTGCTGCTCGGCCAGTCGGGCGCGGGCAAGTCCACCCTCGCCAACGCGCTCGTCGGCGCCGAGGTCATGGACGTGCGGGCGGCCCGCGACGTCGACGGCAAGGGACGGCACACCACGACCACCCGCAACCTGCTCGCCCTGCCCTCCGGCGGGGTGCTCATCGACACACCCGGGCTGCGGGGCGTCGGCCTCTTCGACGCCGGGACCGGCGTCGGACAGGTGTTCACCGAGATCGAGGAACTGGCCGAGCGGTGCCGGTTCCACGACTGCGCCCACGAGTCCGAGCCGGGCTGCGCGGTGCGGTCCGCCGTGGAGGACGGCGAACTGCCCCAGCGGCGGCTGGAGAGCTACCGCAAGCTGCTGCGGGAGAACCAGTGGATCGTGGCCAAGACGGACGCCAGGGTCCGCGCGGAACTGCGCCGGGAATGGCGGCGGAAGGGAGCCGAGGGCAAGGCGGCGATGGAGGCGAAGCGGGGACGGTGGGCGTAGGCACACCCCGGCCGCGCCCGTCAGCTCCACGTCCGATTTCCGCTGGCCCCCGCCCTTCGCGCGTTCCACACTGGACCGCGTGAAGGACGAAGACAGCAGGTACGAGGCGGTACGGAGCCGGGACGGGCGGTTCGACGGCGTGTTCTTCTTCGCCGTCGAGACCACCGGCATCTACTGCCGGCCCAGCTGCCCGGCCGTGACGCCGAAACGGCACAACGTGCGGTTCTTCGCGACGGCCGCCGCCGCGCAGGGCTCCGGGTTCCGGGCCTGCCGGCGGTGCCGGCCGGACGCCGTGCCGGGCTCGGCCGAGTGGAACGTCCGCGCGGACGTCGTCGGCCGGGCCATGCGGCTGATCGCCGACGGCGTCGTGGACCGCGAGGGCGTCGCAGGTCTCGCCGCGCGGCTCGGCTACAGCGCCCGGCAGGTCCAGCGGCAGCTCACCGCCGAGCTGGGCGCCGGGCCCGTGGCGCTCGCCCGGGCCCAGCGGGCGCACACCGCGCGGGTGCTGCTCCAGACCACCGACCTGCCGGTCACCGAGATCGCCTTCGCGTCCGGGTTCGCCAGCGTGCGGCAGTTCAACGACACCATCCGCGAGGTGTACGCGGCGACCCCCACCGGGGTGCGGGCCGCCGCACCCCGCGACCGGGCCGCCCGCCGGGCCGCACCCGGAGCCGGCATCCCCCTCCGGCTCGCCCACCGCGGCCCCTACCAGTCCGCCGCCGTCTTCGACCAGCTCACGCGGGAGGCCGTACCGGGCGTCGAGGAGGTGACCGGCGCCCGAGGCGCCCGCACCTACCGGCGCACCCTGCGCCTGCCGTACGGCACCGGTCTCGCCGCCGTCCACGAACGCGTCCGCACCCCGCGGACCGGCACCGGCACCCGTCCGGGCGGCTGGCTCGACGCCCGGCTGCACCTCACCGACCCCCGGGACCTCACCACCGCCGTGCAGCGGCTGCGCCGGCTGCTCGACCTGGACGCCGACCCGTACGCCGTCGACGAGCGGCTCGGCGCCGACCCCCGGCTCGCCCCGCTGGTCGCCGCCCGGCCCGGACTGCGCTCGCCCGGTGCCGTGGACCCGCTGGAGCCCGCCGTACGCGCCCTGGCCGGCCTGAACGGCGCCGCGGAACTGGTGCGCCGGTACGGCAAGGTGCTCGACGCGCCCCACGGGAGCCTGACCCACCTCTTCCCGGAGCCCGCCGTCCTCGCCGAGGCCGAGCCCGGCGGACCGCTCGGCGCGCTCGCCGCCGCCCTCGCCGACGGCACCGTACGACTGGACCCGGGCGCCGACCGGCACGACGCCGAGGAGGCCCTGCTCGCGCTGCCCGGCATGGACCCGGCCACCGTCGCCACCCTGCGCGTCCGCGCGCTCGGCGATCCCGACGTCGCCCCGCCCGGCGCCGGTGTCCCGGGCACCTGGCGGCCCTGGCGGTCGTACGCCGTGCGGCACCTGCTGGTGGCGGGGGAGCCACTTCCGTGACCGCCGGCCCGGGAACCGCCCTGTCCGCCCGCACCCCGACCACCCCCGATCCGAGGACCGCCGCGATGACCACCGTCTACTGCACCCACCTGGACACCCCCGTCGGGCGGCTGCTGCTCACCGCCGACGCGGACGGCGCGCTCACCTCCCTGTCCGTGCCCGGGCAGAAGGGCGGCCGGACCGTCCAGGACGCCTGGCGGCACGACCCCGGCCCGTTCCGCGACGCCGCCGGACAGCTCGCCGCCTACTTCGCCGGGGAACTGAAGGAGTTCCGGCTGCCGTTGCGGGCGGCCGGCACCGAGTTCCGGCAGCGGGTCTGGGCCGCGCTGGACGAGCTGCCGTACGGCGCCACCGCCACCTACGGCGAGATCGCCGCCCGGATCGGCGCGCCCCGCGCGGCCGTTCGCGCCGTCGGCGGGGCGATCGGCGCCAACCCGCTGCTCATCGTGCGCCCTTGCCACCGGGTGATCGGCGCGAACGGATCGATGACCGGGTACGCGGGGGGACTTGAGCGCAAGGTCCGGCTGCTCACCCTGGAGGGCGTGCTCCCCTGACGCGCCGCCCCCGACGCCGCCCGCCGCGCCGTCGGCCCCCGCCGCCTGCGCCCGGTGCCCGCGCCGCCCCGTCGCTCCCCGGTTCCCCCGTTGCGCCGAGCGGGTGGACCGCCGTCGATGCTCCGGCGGCGCGGCCCGCCCGTGTGGCACGGTCGCCTCCGACGGCCGACGGGGAAGGGCGGACACACATGACCAGGGTCGTACGGGTCCTCACGGGCCTCCTCCCGGCACTGCTGCCGGGCCTGACGGCACCGGCCGCCGCCGAGCCGGCCCCGCCGCCCTGGACCGGCAGCTGGGAGAGCGCGCCCTCCGGCACCGCCGCCGCGCTGCCCGGCGCCGCCGTCCGCAACGTCCTCCACCTCAGCGTCGGCGGCACCGCGGTCCGCGTCCGGCTCAGCAACCGGCTCGGCACCGCGCCCCTGCGCCTCGGCGCGGTCACCGTCGCGCTGAGCCGGGCGGCCGGCCCCGAGGCCGTACCCGGCACCCTGCGCACCGCCACCTTCCGCAGTGCCACGGAGCTGACCGTCCCGGCGGGCGCGGACGCCGTCACCGACCCGGTGCCGCTGCGCGTGCCGCCCGGCGCCGACCTGCTCGTCACCGTGTACACCCCGCGGAACTCCGGGCCCGCCACCTACCACCGCACCGCGCTCCAGACCAGCTACGTGGCCCCGGCCGGCGCCGGCCGGGCCGCCGACGAGGACGGCTCCGCGTACACGGCGACCACCAGCCGCTGGTACTACGTCACCGGCGTCGACGTCCGCGGGCCCGCCGCCGGCGCCGTCGTGGCCTTCGGGGACTCGCTCACCGACGGCAACGGCTCCACCCCCGACACCAACCACCGCTGGCCCGACCGGCTCGCCCTGCGGCTGCGCGAGCGACGGCTCGGCGTCCTCAACGCGGGCATCGCCGGCAACCGGCTGCTCCTCGACGGCGCCGGACCGAGCGCCCTCGCCCGCCTGGACACGGACGCGCTGGACCGGGCCGGGGTACGGGTCCTCGTCGTCTTCGAGGGCATCAACGACATCAAGGGCACCCCGGAGGCGACCGACGCCACCGCGTTCGCGGACGCCTACCGGGCCATGGTGACCCGCGCCCACGCCCGTGGTGTCCGGGTCGTCGGCGTCACCCTCACCCCGTACGGCGGGTACCCCGCCTGGACCGCCGCCGGCGAGGCGGTACGGCAGCGGGTGAACGCCTTCATCCGGGACGGCGGCACCTTCGACGCGGTCGCCGACGCGGACGCGACCGTACGTGACCCGGACGACCCCGGCCGCATCCTGCCCGCCTACGACCCCGGCGACCACCTGCACTTCAACGACGCCGGCATGGCCGCCGTCGCCGACACCGTCCACCGCGTGCTGACCCGGGGACCGCTCGGCCCCGGCCTCACGGGCCGCGCCCACACCACGGTGCCGGTCACCCGCGCCGCACCGCGCCCGCGCCCCGCGGGCAGGTGACCGGCGGGGCCGGCACCGGAGGTCAGCCGGCGGCTTCGCGGGACACCCAGCCGCGTTCGCAGGCGTGCCAGCCCAGCTGGAGCCGGGTCCTCGCCCCGGCCAGTTCCATCAGGCGCCGCACCCGGCGCTGCACCGTCCGCAGGCCCAGGTCCAGCTGTTTGGCGACGCTCGCGTCGGTCAGCCCGGCCAGCAGCAGCGACAGCACCTCCAGATCGACGGCGTCCGGGCCGTCCGGCTCCTCCTCGCTCACCCCCGCGGGCCCCAGCCGCAGCGGCAGCGCCTCCCGCCACACCGACTCGAACAGCCCGGCGAGCAGCTCCAGCAGCCCGCTGGCGTGCACCACCAGCGCGGCCGGCTCCGCCGTCCTCGACGTCAGCGGCACCATCGCGAGCGACCGGTCGGCCACCACCAGCTTCGTCGGCACCCGGTCCACCACCCGCACCCGCTCGTCCCGGCCGAGCGCCGCCGTCAGCTCGGACAGCCCGTGCGGCAGGTCCAGCACCGCGCGCTCCACCACCACCCGGTAGCGCACCCCGCGCCCGGCCGCCTGCTCCTCCGCGTCGTTCTCCATGCCGGACACGACCACCGGGTTGCCGGTCACCAGCGCGCACACCTCCTCGGCCGCGCCCAGCTGGAGCTGGAGGAAGCGCTGGGCGACCGCCGACGCGCCGGTCACCACCTCCACCAGGTCGTGCACCGCCGGCTCCGCCGCCGCCGCCCGGTACTCCTGCGCGAGCAGCGCCGCCGCCAGCTCCGCCTTCTCCAGCTCGTGCCGCTGCCGGGTGAGCAGCGCGCCCAGCGCCACCCCGGGCGGAGCCGCGACCCAGCGGCCCGGCCACGCCGAGGACTGGGCCGCGAGACCCTGCCGCTCCAGCCGGCGCAGCGCCCGCTCGGTGTCGTGCTCCGCCAGCGCCAGACGCCGCGCCAGATCGGTGACGTCGGCCGCGCCCACGGACACCAGCGCCCGGTACGCCGCCTCGTGCGTCTCGTCCAGTCCTATCGCTGCCAGCATCGCCCCGCGTCCCTCTCTGCGCACACCAACCGACGGAAAGCGGAACGGCCTGGCGGAAACCGGCCACGGCGCAAACCCGCCGCCGGACATCATCGCCGTACCGGTGGTGACTCTGCCAAGGTGGGAACGGACGTCGCCGGGCGGTCCTCCCGTGGGGGGTGGGGCCGCCCGGCGGCCATCAGCCCCCGCTCGTACGGCGGTTCAGACGTTCCTCGACACGCTGTTCGACGGGGGCGATGCGCCGGATTTTCCTCATGTCCCGTTTTCCGGCCGCCCGCGCGGTGGACAATCAGGGGCATGAGCCAGCAGGGGGGAACCTCCGCCCGTCACGACGACGACTGGTGGGGGCAGCTGTACGACGACCGCACCGAGGACACGGGCCCCACCGCGGCGCCCGATTCCCTGGACGACCGTTTCGCCTCGGCGCGGAACGCGGTGGGGAGACGGCCCGCGGACACGGTGGACCCCGGCCCGGTGGACCGGGAACCGGCCGACGCGGTACCGGTCGATCCCGGACCGGCCGAACCGGACCCGGTGGATCCGGCACCGGTACCCGCGAAGGCGCCGGTACCGACGCAGCGGACCGCGCCGCCGCCACCGTCCGCACCCGCCCCGCCCGTGGAGGGCGCCGCGCCACCCGGAAGCACTCCCTCACCGCGGAGCACCCCGCCCCCCTCCGTCGACTACGTCGGCTCCGGACCCCCCACCTACGACCCCGAGCCCACCGCGCTTCCGCTCGCCGAACCGGACGAACTCGGGCAACTGGTCGCGGACACCGTGCTGGACGGCGCCCGGTACGGGGCCTGCACCCTGCGGGCGGTGTCGCTGCGCGGGGACTCGTCCCGCTACCGCGGCGAGCCGCGCCGGGACGCGCTGCTCACCGCGCGGTTCGGGACCGGGGAACAGGCGCTGCTCCTGGTCGCGATGGCCACCGGGGCCCGGTCCGCGCCGGGCGCGCACCTGGCGGCGGCCGAGGCGTGCCGCTCGATCGGGCGGGCCGTGGGCCGCAGCCACCAGCGGCTCGTGGCGGACATCCGCGCGGCCCGGCGCGGCGACCTGAAGTCGGGCCTGCACCGGCTGACCGACCGCAGTCTCGGCAGGCTCCGCGAGAGCGCCGCCGAACAGGGCCTGGACCCCGGGCAGTACACGGCGAGCCTGCGCTGTCTGCTGCTGCCCGCCGACCCGGACTGCCGTACCCGCGTCTTCTTCGGCGTCGGGGACGGCGGGCTGTTCCGGCTGCGGGACGACGCCTGGCAGGACATCGAGCCGCGGGTCGCGCCCGAGGGCGCCGCCGGCGCAGCCGTCGCCGGCCCCGGCTCGCCGCCGGAGCGGACGCCCGAGGGCGACCGGCTGACGATGGACCTCGGCCTCCCGGCCCCGCCGAGCCCCTTCGAGCCCGCGCCGCCGGACCCGGAGCCGCCCCGCGAACCGTTCCGGTTCCGGGCCTCGGTAGCCCGCCCGGGTGATGCGCTGGTGATGTGCACGGCGGGCCTTGCCGGCCCGCTGCGCGACGAGCCCGCCCTCTGCGCCTACCTGGCCCGTCGCTGGTCGGGCGGTACCCCGCCGGGCCTCGCCGCCTTCCTCGCCGACGCCCAGGTACGGGTGAAGGGCTACGCCGACGACCGTACGGCGGCGGCCGTGTGGGAGGCGTAACCGTCGCCCCTGTGGATTGATGGAACGGGAGGGCCGTATCCCGGGACAGCGAAGGGGCTGACGCGCGCCATGGCCAAACAGAACGTCGCCGAGCAGTTCGTCGACATCCTCGTCCGCGCCGGGGTGCGGCGCCTGTACGGCGTCGTCGGCGACAGCCTCAACCCGGTCGTGGACGCCGTCCGCCGCAACGCCGCCATCGACTGGATCCACGTGCGCCACGAGGAGTCCGCCGCCTTCGCCGCCGGCGCCGAGGCCCAGATCACCGGGAAGCTGGCCGCCTGCGCCGGCTCCTGCGGCCCGGGCAACCTGCACCTGATCAACGGCCTGTACGACGCCCACCGCTCGATGGCCCCGGTGCTGGCCCTCGCCTCGCACATCCCGTCGAGCGAGATCGGCCTCGGCTACTTCCAGGAGACCCATCCGGAACGGCTGTTCCAGGAGTGCAGCCACTACTGCGAGCTGATCTCCAGCCCGAAGCAGATGCCCCGGCTGCTGCAGACCGCCATCCAGCACGCGGTGGGCCGCAGCGGGGTGAGCGTGGTGGCCCTGCCCGGCGACATCGCCGGCGAACCGGCCCCGGAGAAGGCCGCGCAGAGCGCACTCGTCGCCTCCCGGCCCACCGTGCGGCCGGGCGACGCCGAGATCGACGCGCTCGTGGAGATGATCGACGCGGCCGGCCGGGTCACCCTGTTCTGCGGCAGCGGCACCGCCGGCGCCCACGCCGAGGTCATGGAGTTCGCCGGGAAGATCAAGGCGCCGGTCGGGCACGCGCTGCGCGGCAAGGAGTTCATCCAGTACGACAACCCGTACGACGTCGGCATGAGCGGACTGCTCGGTTACGGCGCCGCCTACGAGGCCACCCACGAGTGCGACCTGCTGATCCTGGTCGGCACCGACTTCCCGTACAACGCCTTCCTGCCGGACGACGTGCGCATCGCGCAGATCGACGTACGGCCCGAGGTGCTCGGCCGCCGCTCCCGGCTCGACCTGGCCGTGTGGGGCGACGTCCGCGAGACGTTGCGGTGCCTGATCCCGCGCGTCAGGGAGAAGAAGGACCGGCGCTTCCTGGACCGGATGCTGAAGCGGCACGCCGACGCGCTGGAGGGCGTGGTCAAGGCGTACACCCGGAAGGTCGACAAGCACGTCCCGATCCACCCCGAGTACGTGGCCGCCGTACTGGACGAAGTCGCCGACGCGGACAGCGTGTTCACCGTGGACACCGGCATGTGCAACGTCTGGGCCGCCCGGTACGTCTCGCCCAACGGCCACCGCCGGATCATCGGTTCCTTCTCGCACGGGTCGATGGCCAACGCGCTGCCGATGGCGATCGGCGCCCAGTTCACCGACCGGCGCCGGCAGGTGATCGCGATGGCCGGGGACGGCGGATTCTCCATGCTGATGGGGGACTTCCTGACCCTGGTGCAGTACGACCTGCCGGTCAAGGTGGTGCTGTTCAACAACTCCTCCCTCGGCATGGTGGAGCTGGAGATGCTGGTCGCCGGGCTGCCCTCGTACGGCACCACCAACACCAACCCCGACTTCGCCGCCGTCGCCCGGGCCTGCGGCGCCTACGGAGTGCGCGTGGAGAAGCCCAAGCAGCTCGCCGGGGCCCTCAAGGACGCCTTCCGGCACAAGGGACCGGCCCTGGTGGACGTCGTCACCGACCCCAACGCGCTGTCCATCCCGCCGAAGATCAGCGCCGAGATGGTCACCGGGTTCGCGCTGTCCGCCTCCAAGATCGTGCTGGACGGCGGGGTCGGCCGGATGCTCCAGATGGCCCGCTCGAACCTGCGCAACGTGCCGCGGCTCTAAGGGGAGTGATTTCGGCCAGTTTCACGTGGCGTGACCACGTGACGCCGGCCGGTGCCGGACGCGGCCGGACCGGTGTCCCGGGGCGTCCGTGGCGTCCGGCGGCGTCCGGTGGGCGCGACGTCCGGCCGCCGCGCCGTCCGGTGGCCGGACCTCCCGCGGTACGGATATGGCCGAACCACCGGTCATCGGGCATGCGCCAGGACTGCCCGGGTGCCTGCTGGGCAAGCATCCCCCCGTGAACGTGTTCGACCAGGAGGGGCAGGGACCGGCGGCGTGCGGGCGGGGGTCATGAAGAGGCAGGCGCGAGGGGGCGGTCCCGTGACGATAGGGGCCTTCTCGGCGACAACGGGGGAAGCGACCGACACCACCACCGAACACGCGCGGCGGCTGCGGCGCGAGCTGGAACGGGCGGACCTCAGGGCGGTGCCGGAGGCCCGCCGGGAGCTGCGCGAACTGCTGCGGCACTGGGGCAAGCCGGGCCGCTCGGAGATCGCCGAACTGCTCACCAGCGAACTCGTCACCAACGCGCTCGTCCACACCGACGACGACGCCGTCCTCACGGCCGTCGTGGACCCCGGCGGACTGCGCGTGGAGGTACGGGACTTCGTGGCCCGCAGACCCGAGCCGCACGCGCCGGCGACGGACGACGACACCCACGGCCGGGGCCTGCTGCTGGTGCGGTCCCTCGCCGACGCCTGGGGTGTACGGCCGCACGAGGTGGGCAAGTCGGTGTGGTTCGAACTCGGCGCCGAGGCGGCGTGAGGCACAGCGCGACGGGACGGGGGCGTGACCCGCGCGGTCACGCCCCCGTCCCGTACCGCGGTCGCACCGCGGGTCCGGCCGTCAGCCGAACTGCTGCTCCAGGTCCTTCAGCTTGCGCTCCAGGGAGTCCAGGCGCGGCAGGGCCATGGTGTCGTCCTCGGCGGTGAGGTCGACGGTCACCGGCTCACTCCCGCTGGGGACCCGCTGCAGGGAGGGCCGTGCGCGGACGGGCAGCTGCTCCGCGGTCGATATGGCAGGCTCCGCGGTCGCGGGAGCCGGGCCGCGCTCCACGGCCTGCACCTCGACCTGCCGGCCGGAACCCCGGCCCGCGAAGCCGCGGTGGCCCCGGCTGATCGCCTTGAGCTGGGCGCGCTCCACCCGCTGCTGGTCGCGCCGCCGCTGCCGGGTCTCCTCCTTCTGCCGCTTGTCCTCGCGGACCTCCTCGACGGCCTCGTCGAGGCTGCGCACGCCCTCCAGGAGCATCAGCGACCAGGCCTTGTAGGTCTCGCGGGGCGCCCGCACCCAGCGCACGATCCGGATCTGCGGCAGCGGACGCGGCACCAGGCCCTGCTCGCGCAGCGCGGCCCGGCGGGTCTGCTTCAGCGCCCGGTCGAACAGCACGGCCGCCGACAGCGACATGCCGGAGAAGAACTGCGGCGCGCCGGCGTGCCCCGCGCCCCGGGGCGCGTGCACCCAGTTGAACCAGGCCGCCGCGGCGGCGAACAGCCAGACGAGTATCCGGGAACCGAGCGCCGCGTCACCGTGGCTGGCCTCGCGGACCGCGAGGACGGAGCAGAACATCGCCGCGCCGTCCAGGCCGAACGGCACCAGGTACTGCCAGCCGTCGGTCAGCCCGAGGTTCTGCTCACCGAAGCCGACGAGGCCGTGGAAGGACAGGGCCGCCGCCACCGCCGCACAGCAGAACAGCAGCACGTAGGAGGCCGTGCCGTAGATGGCCTCCTTGCGCCTGCGGCGCTCCTCGCTGCGCTCCCACGAGTCGTCCGCGCTCGCGTTCTCCCCGGCCGAGCGCTTGCCGCGCGCGAGCACCGCCACCGCCGCCAGCACGCCCAGGAGCAGTACGGCGCCCGGAAGCAGCCAGTTCAGCGATATGTCGGTCAGTCTCATCAGGGTCCCTTGCATTGGGATAGGGCGTAACGCCCGCCATAGTGGCCCACTCCCGAGGGCCCTCAGGGGGTTTCGGGGCAAGAGGCCGCCAATAAGGTGCAAGGGGATGCCCAGGACGGCGTTCTGCTCGAACTGCCGCTTGAGGGGCGGGAGTTGAGTTCGAATAAGACTACCCGTACGGATGGTTCCTCGGAAAGTTCCCGCGACGGGTGAGGAAGTTGTGAATCACCTGTCCGGGAACCGCGCCGAGGGCGGGCGGTCCTGTGCGGGTGATCCTAGTGGACGCAGGGGCGTGCTCCCGCCCTGACCACCCCTCAGGCCGCCGCGCACGCCGTGAGTTTGGCGATCCGTTCGCTGTCGCCGGTGCGCGGGCAGGTGGCGCAGGTGTCCTTCGGGCGGACGGTGTAGAACATGCAGCAGCTCACCCGGTCCCGGGTGGGCAGCCGTGCGCCGTCCGGCGCGGTCAGCGTCCGGAACCCGGCGCCGCCGGCGTACGGCAGGGTCGCCCCCGGCAGCAGCAGCTCCAGCTCGCGCACGGCCCGCGCCGCCTCCCGCTCGCCGAACAGCCCCGCGACGTACCAGAGGCCCTCCACGAGCTCGTCGGTCGCCATGCCCCACAGGGCGCGCCCCCGCCGCCGCATCCGGGGCCCGAAGGCGCCGAGCAGCGGCTCCAGGTGGGCGGCCACGGCCGCCCGCACCTCGGCCCGCAGCGCCTCCTCGTCCGGGACGACGACGGCGCCGGGCAGTGCGGCGGCGGGGTCACCCGGCAGACAGGCGAGGGAGACGGGAGGCCGTACGGCCATCCGGCCGGCCGTGCGGTCGTACCAGACGTGTGTCACGGGCAGCCGGGGCACCCGGCGGTGCAGGAACCACGGGACGGTGATCAGCAGACAGGCCGGCCAGGCGTAGCGGTGCAGGCCGAAACTCGCGACGACGTCCGGGCGGGCCGGCCGGCCGTAGTCCCGCACCACCTGGTCCGCGTCCCGGGCGAGGAAGGCGTCCAGCTCCGCGCCGCCCGCGGCGAGCCCGGCGGCGCCGGTCCAGCCCGCGCCCTCCGGGGCCGGGTCGTCCGGTCCCAGTTCGGTCACGGTCAGGCCCGGGAAGGCCGTGGCGAGGCGGTCGTACGCGGCGGTGAGCGGAGAGGCCGCAGCGGGCATGGCGGGACCACCGGTCCTTGGACGCGTCCGCGAGCACGGACTAGGCTGCACAGGTAAGCCTCACCTTATCCGGAGTCGCCGGAGTTTGAACTGCCGCCCGGTGCGCCTAAGGTGCTTGACGGACAAGCGACAACCCGTCGTTAATGACCCCAAGTGCCGACAAGCCGCCAGGAGGAGCCGTGAAGCAGGGCGTGCAGGGCTCCCCGGGCGCGCCGGCCGCCGCGCGCGTGCCCGCGCAGCAGCGGCAGCGGCAGCGGCAGCGGCCGGCCGCCGCCGGCCCGGACCGGGAGCGGGACGCCGCGGTGCCGGGCGCGGCACGCGGCGAGCACACCCACGCGGAGCGGCCGGTCCCGGAGCCCCGGGCCGCGGTGCAGCGCTCCTCGGTGCGCGGGCAGATCCTGGACGCGCTGCGCACGGCGCTGGTCACCGGTGACCTGAAGCCGGGCGAGGTCTACTCGGGGCCGGCGCTCGGGGAACGCTTCGGCGTCTCGGCCACGCCCGTGCGGGAGGCCATGCAGCAGCTCGCGCTGGAGGGCGCCGTCGAGGTCGTGCCCAACCGCGGCTTCCGGGTGGTCGAGCGGGGCGCGCGGGAGCTGGCCGAGCTGGCGGAGGTGCGCGCGCTCATCGAGGTGCCGGTGATGGCGCGGCTCGCGCGTACGGTGCCCGCCGAGCGGTGGGCCGAGCTGCGGCCGCTCGCGGAGGAGACGGTACGGGTGGCCGCCGCCGGCTGCCCGGCGGCGTACGCGGAGTGCGACCGGTCCTTCCACCGGGCCCTGCTCGCCCTGTCGGGCAACGAGCAGCTGGTCCGCGTCGCCGAGGACCTGCACCGGCGCGCCCAGTGGCCCCCGGTGCGGCTGGGACGGACGGAGCTGCTCGCCGACGCGGCGGAGCACCGCGCCCTGCTGGACGCGCTGGCCTCCGGCGACGTCGAGCGGGTGCGGGGGCTCGTGGCCGGGCATTTCGCGGGCGCGGGCTGAGCACCGACGGGGGCGTGGGTACCGGGCGGGGGTCCGCCGGGCCCGTCCGCGCGGTTCCCCGCGCTCCGCGGGCGGGGCGGCCGGCGGGCTCCCGTGGTGCCCCGGGAACGGCGCGGTCGAGCACCACGCGCCCGCGCCCGGCGCCGATTCCCCCGGCCCCCTACGCCGTCGCCACCCCGGGCGCGGGCTGAGCACCGACGGGGGCGTGGGTACCGGGCGGGGGTCCGCCGGGGCCGGGCGCGCGGTTCCCCGCGCTCCGCGGGCGGGGCGGCCGGCGGGTTCCCGTGGTGCGCCGGGAACGGCGTGGTCGAGCACCACGCGCCCGCGCCCGGCGCCGATTCCCCCGGCCCCCTACGCCGTCGCCGCCCCGGGCGCGGGCGGTGCCAGCTGTTGCGCCAGCCACGTCGGCACCCCGCCCAGCAGCCGGAACAGGCGGCGGGCCTCCTCGCGCAGCCGGGACGCCTCCGGTTCCTCCTCCGTGTCGGCCAGGGAGACCAGCGCCGGCGCCGTGCCCACCAGGTAGCCCAGCTCCTCCCTGATCCGCAGGGATTCGGCGAAGCCGTGCCGCGCCTCCGCCAACTCGCCCTCCCGCAGCGCGAGCCCCGCCAGGTGGCGCCAGGTGAAGGACAGCAGCAACGGGTCGGCGTTCGCCGTGGCGGCGGCGTGCGCCCGGCGGAACGCGGCGCGCGCCGCCTGCGGGGCGCCGGCCAGGTTCTGGGCCACCAGCCCCCGCCGGAAGTCCAGCAGGGCCCGCCCCCCGGCCCCCGGCGGGATCAGCGCCGCCGCCCGGCCCAGCGCGGCCCGCGCCTCGTCGGCCCGGTCGCGCACCCCCAGCAGGGTCGCGGCGTACGCCAGGTAGCCCCGCTCGCAGGCGGCGGCACCCCGCTCCTCGTCGCTGTGCGCCACCGCCTCCGCCGTCCGCAGCGCGTCCTCCGCCTCCTCCCAGCCCCGCTCGGTGTACAGGCACCGTTCGGCCAGCAGGGCGGCCCGCTGCAACGCCGGGGCGGGGCGGTCGGCGGGCAGCAGAGCCGCCGCGTCGGCCCAGCAGGCCCGGCTGCGCAACCGCCATACCGCGGTCTGGAGCGGATCGTCACCGGTGGTTCCGTTACCAGACATGGCGGTATGCGCCACGTTGCCCTCCCCGAGCACGCCATCGAGCTGTTGAGTGGTGGCGGCATTCCAGCACCATTCGCGGGGCCCGGCCAAGAGGGTGGGTGAAAGATTTCACAAAGTAGTGGGGCGCGGGCGTGACCTCGTCCGGCCGCCGCACGCCCCGCTGACCTCAGCTCATGCGCAGGGCCAGGAAGAAGTCCAGCTTGTCCTCCAGCCGGGACAGGTCCCGTCCCGTCAACTGCTCGATGCGGCCGACCCGGTAGCGCAGCGTGTTGACGTGCAGGTGCAGGCGGGTGGCGCAGCGCGTCCAGGAGCCGTCGGAGTCCAGGAACGCCTCCAGGGTCGGGATCAGCTCGGCCCGGTGCCGGCGGTCGTACTCCTTCAGCGGGTCCAGCAGGCGGGCGGTGAAGGCGCGCCGGACGTCGTCCGGGACGAACGGCAGCAGCAGGACGTGCGACGCCAGCTCCTGGTGGCCGGCCGCGCAGACGCGGCCGGAACGGGCGGCGGCGACCCGGCGGGCGTGCCGGGCCTCCTCCAGGGCACCGCGCAGGCCCTCCGCGGAGTGCACGGCCGCGCTGACCCCGAGGGTGAGCCGGCCGTCCTCGTCCAGGCCGGCCGACAGCGGCTCGCGCACCGACCGCAGCAGGGCGTCGGCGAGCAGACCGGTCTCCGAGCCGTCGTGCTCGGCGGCGACCGCGGGCAGCGGCACCAGGGCGACGGCCTCGTCGCCGGTGTGCGCGACGGCTATGCGGTCGGAGGGCTCGGGGCCGGTGGCCAGCGGGTCGACCAGCACCTCCTCCAGCAGGGACTGGGCGACCGGGCCGCCCTCGACCTCGCCGTCCTCCCACTCGACCCGGGCCACCACGATCTGCCAGTGCGGGGCCGCCCCGAGCCCGGGGAGCAGCACCGGGGCCGCCACCCGGAGGCGGGCGGCGATCTCGGCGGGCGCGGCGCCCGTCTGCACCAGCTCCAGCACCTCCTGGGCGAGCCGGCGGCGGACCGTGCGGCCCGCGTCCCGGCGGTCCCGCTCCACGGCGATCAGCTGGGTCACGCCCTGCAGCAGGTCCAGGCGCTCGCCGGGCCAGTCGCCCGCGTCCGCCTCGACGGCCAGCAGCCAGTCCGACAGGACCGTCTCGCGGACATCGCGGGCGGCCTGCGGGGAGCGGCCGGAGGAGCGGACCGGGAAGAGGGAGAAGGTGGTGCCGTGCACCTGGACGCGGTACGGGCCGCGGCGGCCGGTGCGGGTGGCCGCCAGGTGCTCGGCGGCGAGCCGGGCGCAGGTCTCGGCGGGCAGCGCCGGGCCCGCCGCCTTGGAACCGGCGATCATCCGGCCGGTGGGGGAGAGCACCCAGGCGCGCAGGTCGAGGTCGGAGCCGAGCAGGTCGAGGACGACGTCCGGGCCGCCGCCGGCCGGACCCGAGGTCATCATCCGGCGGTGCCGGTCCACGACGGCCGCCAGGTCCCCGGCGCGCTCGCCGGAGACCTGCCGCACCACGTGCTCGGTGATCGTCGCGAACGCCACCGACTCGTGCACGGCGAACAGCGGCAGCCGGTGCTTCGCGCAGGCCAGCACCAGGTCGTCCGGCACATCGCCCAGCTCGGCCTCGCCGGCCGCGAGGGCGGCCACCCCGGCCTGCACCAGGATCCGTACGAAGGGCTCGGAGTCGGCGGCGTCCCGGCGCCAGGCGAGCCCGGTGAGCACCAGCTCACCGCCGGAGAGGTAGCGGCTCGGGTCGCGCAGGTCGGTGGTCATGACCCCGCGCACCGCGCGGTCCAGTTCGCCCTCGCCGCCGAGCAGCCGCAGGCCCAGCGCGTCGGTGTCCAGCAGTGCGCGCAGCCGCATCTCGTCGCCGCCGTTCTTCTGTCTCGAAACCTACGATGGATCTTGGAGGAGCACCGTGAAGCGGCCCGGTCAGGGGCCGCACCGGCCGGAGTGGGGGCCGCCGTGCCGTCACCCGTGTTTCCCCGGGAAAACGGAGAGGTGAGCGATGACCTCCGTTCATACGAATCTACAAGATGCTCCTGCTGGCCAGCGAACTCCTTCATGGTTTCGGTGACTGACCCCGTCGGAGCACAGGACGGTGTACTGAGTCCACTCCGCGTGAACAGCACATGAACGAGCCGGGCCCGCCGCACACGGATTGGCTCAATCTGCACGACCTCAAGAGCACTGAGACGAAGAAGAGAGCCGGTCATGGACTTCCTTCGCCCCGCCAGCTGGGAGGAGGCGCTCGCCGCGAAGGCCGAGCACCCCACCGCTGTGCCGATTGCGGGTGGCACCGACGTGATGGTCGAGATCAACTTCGATCACCGCAGGCCCGAGTACCTCCTCGACCTGGGCCGCGTCGGCGACCTCTACGAGTGGGAGGTCGGCGAGGACACCGTGCGGCTGGGTGCCTCCGTCCCGTACACCGCGATCATGGAGAACCTCCGTGCCGAGCTGCCGGGCCTCGCGCTCGCCTCGCACACGGTCGCCTCCCCGCAGATCCGCAACCGCGGCGGCGTCGGCGGCAACCTCGGCACGGCCTCGCCCGCCGGTGACGCCCACCCCGCCCTGCTCGCGGCCGGCGCCGAGGTCGAGGTGGAGTCGGCGGCCCGCGGCACCCGGCGCATCCCGGTCGACGCGTTCTACACGGGCGTCAAGCGCAACGCGCTCCAGTCCGACGAGCTGATCCGCGCCGTGCACATCGACAAGGCCGACGGCCCGCAGCAGTACTCGAAGGTCGGCACCCGCAACGCCATGGTCATCGCCGTGTGCGCCTTCGGGCTGGCCCTGCACCCGCGGACCCGGACCGTGCGCACCGGCATCGGCTCGGCCGCGCCCACCCCGGTGCGCGCCACGGCCGCCGAGGAGTTCCTGAACGCGGCCCTGGAGGAGGGCGGCTTCTGGGACAACGGGAAGATCATCACCCCGTCGGCCGCCAAGCGGTTCGCGGACCTGTGCTCCGCCGCCTGCAACCCGATCGACGACGTCCGGGGCACCGCGAGCTACCGCCGGCACGCGGTCGGCGTGATGGCCCGCCGGACGCTGACCTGGACCTGGGAGTCGTACCGCGGCGCCCGCCGCGCCACCGAGGGAGCTGCGTGATGCGCGTCAACTTCACCGTCAACGGACGCCCGCAGGAGGCCGACGACGTCTGGGAGGGCGAGTCCCTGCTGTACGTGCTGCGCGAGCGGCTCGGCCTGCCGGGCTCCAAGAACGCCTGCGAGCAGGGCGAGTGCGGTTCCTGCACGGTCCGCCTCGACGGCGTGCCCGTCTGTTCCTGCCTGGTCGCGGCCGGCCAGGCCGAGGGCCGGGACGTCGTGACCGTCGAGGGGCTGGCCGACTACGCCAGGCAGCGCTCCTGCGGGACGGGCGCCCGCGGTGGCACGAGCCTGGACGAGGCGAGGGGATGGCAGGCCGGGCGCGCCGACTCGCAGACCGGCGAGGGCACCGGACTGAGCCCCGTGCAGCAGGCGTTCATCGACGCCGGCGCCGTCCAGTGCGGCTTCTGCACCCCCGGCCTGCTCGTCGCCGCCGACGAGATGCTGGAGCGCAACCCGAACCCGAGCGACGCCGACATCCGCGAGGCGCTGTCGGGCAACCTGTGCCGCTGCACGGGCTACGAGAAGATCATGGACGCGGTCCGCCTGGCGGCCGCCCGCCAGTCCGAGGGGGTCTGAGCATGCCGGCCAACGGCGCACCCACCAAGATCACCCAGGGCTCGCAGACCAGGGGCGGCATCGGGGAGTCCACGCTCCGCCCGGACGGCACCCTCAAGGTGACAGGCGAGTTCGCGTACTCGTCCGACATGTGGCACGAGGACATGCTGTGGGGCCAGATCCTGCGCTCCACCGTCGCGCACGCCGAGATCGTCTCCATCGACACCTCCGAGGCCCTCGCCCTGCCCGGCGTGTACGCCGTCATGACGTACGACGACCTGCCCACCGAGGTGAAGAACTACGGCCTGGAGATCCAGGACACCCCGGTCCTCGCGCACGGCAAGGTGCGCCACCACGGCGAGCCGGTCGCGATCGTCGCCGCCGACCACCCGGAGACGGCCCGCCGCGCCGCCGCCAAGATCAAGGTGGACTACAGGGAGCTGCCCGTCGTCACCGACGAGGCCTCCGCCACCGCACCGGACGCGATCCTCGTCCACGAGCACCGCGACGACCACCACGCCGGGCACGTGCCGCACCCGAACATCGTGCACCGCCAGCCGATCATCCGCGGCGACGTGGCGGAGGCGCGCCGGCGCGCGGACGTCATCGTGGAGGGCGAGTACACCTTCGGCATGCAGGACCAGGCCTTCCTCGGCCCGGAGTCCGGCCTCGCCGTGCCCGAGGAGGACGGTGGCGTCCACCTCTACATCGCCACCCAGTGGCTCCACTCCGACCTGCGCCAGATGGCGCCCGTCCTCGGCCTGCCCGAGGACAAGGTGCGCATGACCCTGGCCGGCGTCGGCGGCGCCTTCGGCGGACGCGAGGACCTGTCGATGCAGATCCACGCCTGCCTGCTGGCACTGCGCACCGGCAAGCCGGTGAAGATCGTCTACAACCGGTTCGAGTCCTTCTTCGGGCACGTCCACCGCCACCCGGCCAAGCTCCGCTACGAGCACGGGGCCACCCGCGACGGCAAGCTGACCCACATGAAGTGCCGGATCGTCCTGGACGGCGGCGCCTACGCCTCCGCCTCCCCGGCGGTCGTCGGCAACGCCGCCTCGCTGAGCGCCGGCCCGTACGTCATCGACGACGTCGACATCGAGGCCGTCGCCCTCTACACCAACAACCCGCCCTGCGGCGCGATGCGCGGCTTCGGCGCGGTCCAGGCGTGCTTCGCCTACGAGGCGCAGATGGACAGGCTGGCGAAGGAACTGGGCATGGACCCGGTGGAGTTCCGGCAGCTCAACGCCATGGAACAGGGCACCGTCATGCCGACCGGACAGCCGGTCGACTCCCCGGCGCCGGTCGCCGAACTCCTGCGCCGCGTCAAGGCGATGCCCATGCCGCCCGAGCGCCAGTGGGAGTCCAGCGAGGGCGCCGACGTGCGCCAGCTGCCCGGCGGACTGTCCAACACCACGCACGGCGAGGGCGTCGTACGCGGGGTCGGCTACGCGGTCGGCATCAAGAACGTCGGCTTCTCCGAGGGCTTCGACGACTACTCCACCGCCAAGGTGCGCATGGAGGTCGTGGGCGGTGAGCCCGTCGCCACCGTGCACACCGCGATGGCCGAGGTCGGCCAGGGCGGAGTCACCGTCCACGCGCAGATCGCCCGCACCGAGCTGGGCGTCGCACAGGTGACGATCCACCCGGCGGACACCCAGGTGGGCTCGGCCGGTTCGACCTCGGCCTCCCGGCAGACGTACGTCACCGGCGGCGCCGTCAGATACGCCTGCGAGCTGGTCCGCGAGCGGGTCCTGGAGATCGGCCGGCGCAGGTTCGGCTCCTACCACCCCGCCTGGGCCACGGCGGAGCTGCTGCTGGAGGGCGGCAAGGTCGTCACCGACGGCGGTGAGGTCCTCGCCGACCTGGCCGACGTCCTGGAGGACCGGGTCGTGGAGGTCGAGGAGGAGTGGCGGCACCGGCCGACCGAGCCCTTCGACCTGCGCACCGGCCAGGGCAACGGGCACGTCCAGTACTCCTTCGCCGCCCACCGCGCGGTCGTCGAGGTGGACACCGAGCTCGGCCTGGTCAAGGTCGTCGAACTGGCCTGCGCCCAGGACGTCGGCAAGGCGCTCAACCCGCTCTCCGTCATCGGCCAGATCCAGGGCGGTACGACCCAGGGCCTGGGCGTGGCCGTGATGGAGGAGATCGTCGTGGACCCGAAGACCGCGAAGGTCCGCAATCCCTCCTTCACGGACTACCTGATCCCCACCATCCTCGACACGCCGACCATCCCGGTCGACGTGCTCGAACTCGCCGACGAGCACGCCCCGTACGGGCTGCGCGGCATCGGCGAGGCCCCGACCCTGTCGTCCACCCCGGCCGTCCTCGCGGCGATCCGGAACGCGACCGGGCTGGAGCTCAACCGCACGCCGGTGCGGCCCGAACACCTGACGGGAACGTGACCCTTCGGGGATCCAACCGGTGATTCCCCGGGGGGACCATCTCCCCCCGGGCCCCCACTGTTCGTCTCGGGCCGTCCCCCGGGTCGTCCAATCCCAAATCCCGTGCCCGGTCAAGGCGCCGCACACGGGTGCACCTATGAACCTTGGGAGTTGGCCCATGGCCCAGCAGTCAGTGGAGCCCAGGACCGCCGCCGAGGACGCGGGCGAAGGCAGCCGCGTCCCGGCCGGGCGGTCCTGGCTCGACCGGTACTTCCACATATCCGGAAGAGGATCGACGGTCGCGCGTGAGGTGCGCGGCGGCATCACCACCTTCATGGCGATGGCCTACATCCTCCTGCTCAACCCCCTCATCCTGTCCGGCAAGGACGCGGCCGGGGACACGCTCGGCCAGAAGGCGCTGATCACCGCGACCGCGTTCGCGGCGGCCTTCACCACGCTGCTGATGGGGTTCGTCGGCAAGGTGCCGCTCGCCCTCGCCGCCAGCCTCTCCGTCTCCGGCGTCCTGTCCTCGCAGGTCGCCCCCGCCATGACCTGGCCGCAGGCCATGGGCATGTGCGTGCTGTACGGGGTGGTCATCATGCTGCTGGTCGTCACCGGCCTGCGCGAGATGATCATGAACGCGATCCCGCTCGCGCTCAAGCACGGCATCACCATGGGCATCGGCCTGTTCATCGCCCTCATCGGTTTCTACAAGTCCGGCTTCGTGCACCAGGGCAAGGCCACCCCGCTCGCCCTCGGTCCCGCCGGGGAACTCACCGGCTGGCCGGTGCTGCTCTTCGCCGGCACCCTGCTGCTGATCTTCATGCTGCAGGCCCGGAACGTCCCCGGTGCCATCCTCATCGGCATCGTCTCCGGCACGGCCGTCGCCGCCGTCCTCAACGGCCTCGGCGTCATCGCCCCGGCGCAGTGGGCCGGTGGCGCCCCCGAACTGCACGGCAGCGCCGTCTCGATGCCCGACTTCTCGCTCTTCGGCAACGTCGGGTTCGGCGGCTGGGGCGAGGTCGGCGCGATGACGATCGGCATGATCGTCTTCACCCTGGTGCTCGCCGGCTTCTTCGACGCGATGGCCACCATCATCGGCGTCGGCACCGAGGCCGGACTGGCCGACGACAGGGGCCGGATGCCGGGCCTGTCCAAGGCGCTGTTCATCGACGGCGCCGGCGGCGCGATCGGCGGTGTGGCGGGCGGCTCCGGCCAGACCGTGTTCATCGAGTCGGCGACGGGCGTCGGCGAGGGGGCCCGCACGGGTCTCGCCTCCGTCGTCACCGGCCTGTTCTTCGCGGCCTGCCTGTTCTTCACCCCGGTCACCGCGATCGTGCCGCAGGAGGTCGCCTCCGCCGCGCTGGTCGTCATCGGCGCCATGATGCTGATGAACGCCCGGCACGTGGACTGGGCCGACCGCGCGACCGCGGTCCCGGTCTTCCTCACCGTCGTCCTGATGCCGTTCACGTACACCATCACCACCGGTGTCGCCGCGGGCGTCATCTCCTACACCGCCATCAAGGCGGCACAGGGCAAGGCCCGCGAGGTCGGCGCCTTCATGTGGGGCCTGACGGCCGTCTTCCTCGTCTACTTCGCCCTCCATCCCATCGAGGCCTGGCTGGGCGTGCACTAGGGCCTCTCGTTCGGACCAGCCGGATCAGGGCGCGGTGCCAGGGCCCGCGAGCCCGGCATGGTCCGAACGAGAGGCCCTGACCACCCTGACCCCTGCACCCGTCTTCAAGGAGACCGACAGATGCTGGACATCGCCGACGAGCTGGACCGGTGGGCCGAGCAGGGCCGTGACTTCGCCGTCGCCACGGTGGTGGCCGTCGGCGGCAGCGCCCCGCGCCGGCCCGGCGCCGCCCTGGCGGTGGACGCCGACGGCACGGCGATCGGGTCGGTCTCCGGCGGGTGCGTGGAGGGCGCCGTGTACGAGCTGTGCCGGCAGGCGCTGGAGGACGGCCACCCCGTCCTCCAGCGCTTCGGGTACAGCGACGAGGACGCCTTCGCCGTCGGCCTGACCTGTGGGGGCGTCATCGACGTCCTCGTCACGCCGGTCCGGGCGGAGGGCCCCGGCCGGCCGGTGTACGCGGCCGCGCTGGCCGCCGCCGCCCGGGGAGAGGCGGCGGCCCTCGCGCGGATCGCCGAGGGCCCCGGGGAACTGCGCGGCCGGGCCCTGCTGGTCCGGCCCGACGGGTCGTACGACGGCGGCTTCGGCGCCCACCCCGAGCTGGACCGCACGGTCGCCGCCGAGGCCGGAGCCTTCCTGGACGCCGGCCGTACCGGCACCCTGGAGATCGGCGCACAGGGCTCGCGCTGCGGCGCCCCGCTCACGGTGCTCGTGGAATCCTCCGTCCCCGCACCCCGGATGATCGTCTTCGGCGCGATCGACTTCGCGTCGGCCCTGGTTCGGATCGGCGCGTTCCTCGGCTACCACGTCACCGTGTGCGACGCCCGCCCGGTCTTCGCCACCCGCGCCCGCTTCCCCGAGGCCGACGAGATCGTCGTCGACTGGCCCCACCGGTACCTGGAGCGCACCGAGGTCGACGGCCGCAGCGTCCTGTGCGTCCTCACCCACGACGCCAAGTTCGACGTCCCGCTGCTGAAGCTGGCGCTGCGACTGCCGGTCGCCTACGTCGGCGCGATGGGTTCGCGCCGCACCCACCTGGACCGCGCCGAGCGGCTGCGCGCGGTCGGCGTCGGCGAGCTGGAGCTGGCCCGGCTGCGCTCCCCGATCGGCCTGGACCTAGGCGCCCGCACACCGGAGGAGACGGCGCTGTCCATCGCGGCGGAGATCGTCGCGGGCCGGCGCGGCGGCAGCGGGGTGCCGCTGACCGGTGCGCACACCCCCATCCACCACGACACGGCGGCGGAAACGGCGGGGCGGATCGGGTCGGTCGCCTGAAAAGCGTTTGCCGGCCGCCGCGGTCCCTGTGTTGCATGACGGCATGGTGTCCCCCGACCGGCTGGCGGCCTTCGCCGTCCTGTCCTTCCTGCTCATCGTCGTCCCCGGCCCCAGTGTGCTGTTCGTGATCGGACGGGCGCTGGCCCACGGCCGCCGGGCCGCGCTGACCACCGTCGCCGGCAACACGCTCGGCGCGTACCTGCTCGTCGTCGCGGTGGCGTTCGGCATCGGATCGGTCGTCGAGCGCTCGGTCCTGGTCTTCACGGCCCTGAAGCTCGCGGGCGCCGCGTACCTCGTGCACCTCGGCGTCAAGGCGTGGCGGCAGCGCGGCTCGCTGATGGCGGCGGTCGCGGAGTCCGGCCCGGCGCGCGGTGGCCTGCGCACCCTGGGGGAGGGGTTCGCGGTCGGCGTGGCCAACCCCAAGACGATGGTCTTCTTCGCCGCCGTACTGCCCCAGTTCGTGGACCGCGAGCAGGGTCACGTGCCCGCGCAGATGCTGTTGCTCGGGCTCGTCTTCAACGCCATCGCGGTGATCTCCGACGCCGTCTGGGGCCTGGCCGCCTCGGCCGCCCGCGACTGGTTCGCGCGGTCCCCCCGCCGGCTGTCCGCGGTCGGCGGCACGGGTGGCCTGACGATGATCGGCCTGGGCGTGACGGTGGCCCTGACGGGCCGCAAGGACTGAGGGCCGCGCGCAGGCACCCGCCCCCGGCTCACCCCCGCGCCAGCAGCTGGTCCGCCGCCCGGCCGAACAACAGCCGGGAGGCCGACTCCAGGGGGCCGTCGAAGGCCCGCGGGAGGAAGCGGACGCTCAGGTCCTCCCGCCACACCACGCGGCTGCGGCCCCCGGGCTCCGGGTGGACCTCGATCTCCGCCCAGCCGAGGATCAGCCGGCCGCGTTTGTCCAGGCGGCACAGCGCGGGCGCGTCGCCGGCGGGCGGTCGCCACACCGTCACCTCCATCACGTCGTCGAAGGCGAGCGGGCCGAGCCCCGACCGGGCCACGAAGCGCGTGCCCTCACGGGTCGGCGGGGGCGTGAGCACCCTGATCCGGGTCAGCGGGACCGCGTCGGCGTGGCGCGGCCAGTCGGTGAGCCGGCGCCACGCCTCGCCGGGCGGCAGCGGGACCGTGCGTTCGAAGGAGATGGTGGGCACGGCACGATCCTAGGCAAGGGACCCCGGTCACCGGCGGGTTCACCCGCCGCGCCGTCCCGCTCGCGTAGCAGGTGTCCGCCAGGAGTCGTATGGTGGAACCGTGGGTGCGGGGGCGGCGCCAGGGGGAAACTGCTTCTGCGCTTCCTGCCACGGGCCGGTCAAGCGGCCTGTCGTACGGGGGAGTTGATCGCCATGCCGGTGAAGAACTACGGCGTGCTGGTGGCCCGCGTCGTCGAGACACGGCGCGAGGGCGCGCGGGGGACACCGCACTACCAGATCCACCTGACGGACGACCACGGCACGCACTACCGCGCCGCGGTCAACGTGCTCTCCCAGGAGCACCCCTCCGAACTGCTCTACCTGGTCGCCGACGACTTCCGGCACCCGCTGACCACCGCCCTGGAGGGCCTGCCCGGCGGCTGGAACACCCTGCCGGCCGGCCCCGGCGGCCCGACCCTCGACTTCGTGCGCGGCAACCTGTTCGACCCGGCCGGGATGCGCACGCTCCCGCCGGACGTCGAGGGACCGGACAACGACCTCGCCGACCTCCTCGACCACTACGTGCAGCGCGCGGTCGCGGCCCCGGAGGCGCGGGCGTACGTCTTCGGCTCCCGCTTCGGCCCCGAACCCACCGTCAAGGACAAGGTGTTCGGCTTCCTACCCGGCAACGGCGTGCACGACGTCCACATGAACCAGGGCAACAGCTCCCGCTTCAGGGGCGACGACGGGGTGTGGCAGGACGGCGGGCTTCTGCTGCGCTTCCCCGCGCAGTCCCGCTGGGTCGCCATCTTCCTGGCCTTCCAGAGCCAGTCCTGGCACACCGACGACACCACCGGGCACACCCTGGAGGACGTCGACGGCACCCGGCCCGCGGCCGGAGCGCAGCCCGTGGTGATCATCGCGGCGGCGGTCAACCCGAGGGGCCCCGCTCCCGAGGCGGAGACCGTGACCCTCTTCAACGCCTCGCCTGACCCCGTGGACCTGACGGGCTGGCGGATCGTCAGCCGCCTCGGCCACGGTTCCCCGGTCCCGGCCACGGCCCCGCTCGCGCCCGGTGACTGTCTCGCCGTGCCGCTCACCGGGGAGACCCCGCTCGGCAACCAGGGCGGCGAGATCACCCTCCTCGACGCGGCCGGCCTGAAGGTCCACGGCGTCTCCTACACCGCCGGACAGGCGTCCCGCGAGGGCTGGTCGGTGGTGTTCTGAGCCGGGGAGGCGCTACGGGCGGTACACCTTGCCCGGCTCGGCCCTGCCGGGTGCCAGCAGCTGGGGGACCGTCACGAAGACGTAGCCCCGCGCCTTCAGCGCGTCGATGATGCCGGGCACGGCCGGCACGGTTCCGGGATAGATGTCGTGCAGCAGGATGATCCCGTCCCGGGACGACTGGTCGAGGACCCGCTTGGTGATGAGCGCCGAGTCGTCGGTCGTGTAGTCCTTGGCGGTCACGCTCCACAGCACCTCCGCCAGGCCCAGCTCCTTGCAGATCTTGTGCACGTTGGCGTCGGTGCGGCCCTGCGGCGGGCGCATCAGCGTCGGCTTGCGCCCGGTGAGCCGCTCGATCGCCTCGTCGGGCCGGTTCAGCTCCTCACGTATCTCCTTGTCCGATATCCGGGTGAGGATCTTGTGGTCCCACGTGTGGCTCGCGACCTCGTGGCCCTCCGCCGCCATCCGCTTGACCAGCTCGGGATACTTCTCGATGTGCCGCTTGCCGAGCAGGAAGAAGGTGGCCGGGACCTTCTTCTGCTTCAGGATGTCGAGCAGCCGCGCCGAGTTCTCGCTGGGGCCCGCGTCGAAGGTGAGCGCGATGCACTTGGCCTCACGGCAGTCGACGGTCCCGAACCGGGCCGGTGCCCCGTGCGCCGCCTCGGCGCGGGCGGTGCTCGGGGCGGTCGTGTCGACCTCGGCGCACCCGGACAGGGTCAACGCCAGGCAGGCGGCGGCGGACGCGAGCGCCCAGCCACGCAACCTCCGGCCCGTTGCGCGCATCTTCCTTGGCGCGTCGGTGATCGCGTGTGCGGGCGTCGGGGTCGCTTCGGTCGTCAGAGGCATGCCGGGACTATACACCGCGTGTATAGTCCACGTGTTCGGGTCCCCGTACCGCTTCGGTACGAGGCGGTGTCGCGGCCGGTCACCACGAGCCCGCGCGGCTGCACGCCGGAGCGCCAGGCGTCGTTCGTCCGGGGCCGCCGGCACGCCCGGAAGGACGTCGACGGCCGCTACGAACCCTCCGCCGGGCTGCTCCTCGGCGCCCCCGCCAACCACGCGTGGGAGGTCTCCGCGGACCTGGTCGCCCATCTGCACGCCACCCCGGCGGTCAGGAAACTGATCCGGTACCTGGCCTCCGCCGACGCCCAACGCGCCTGGGGCGCCCAGCAGTCCGGCTTCTCCGTCCACGCCGGCGTCCCGCCCGCCGGCGGCACCGGCCCGGACCGGCGCCGCTCCCTGGCGCGCACCTTCCGCGACCCGGGGCCGTGCGCTGCTTCGCCTCCGACGCGATGCCGCCCGCGGTGCGGGACGCGTTCGCCGAGGCGGCGATCGAACTCCCGGCCCAACGGCCGGCGGGCGGGCCTCGGGGGCGGCACAAGGGCGCGCCCGCGTGGGCGGGGGAGCGTCCACGCGTGACCCCGCGTCGCGTCCTGACGGCGTACGCGCGGGCCCGGGGGAGCGTCCACGCGTGACCGCGCGTCGCGTCCTGACGGGGTACGCGCGGGCCCGGGGGAGCGTCCGGGCGTGACCGCGCGTCACGCCCCGACGGCGTGCGCGCGCGGCCCCGGCCCCGGCCGCGCCCCGTGGAGCCGGCGGTGTACGGGTCCGCTCAGTCCATCGCCCAGGGCAGCGTGAGCGCGCGTCCCTGGGCCCGGCCCGCCTCGGCGGCCGGGCGTCGGGTGGCCGGGTCGAGGGCGTTGTCGCCGATCGCCGCGGCCGACGCCTCGTCGGGAGCGACGACCACGACCTCGGCGCCTTCCGCGCGCAGCTCCGCCACGGACCGCTCCAGCGGCCGCTCGCTGGGGAAGGGCTCGGTCGCGCCCAGCGGCACCAGCACCAGCACCCGGTCGGCGCCGGCGGCGAGGTCGGCGTTGGCGATGGACCGCACCCCGCCGTCCACGTAGCGGCGTCCGCCGATCGTCACCGGCGGCCACACGCCCGGCACGGCGCAGCTCGCGGCGACGGCGTCCACCAGCGGCACGCCCGAGGTCCGGTCGAAGACCCGCGGCTCACCGCTCACCGCGTCCACCGCGACGATCCGCAACGCCCGCTCCGGCCACCCGTGGGACGGCAGCCGGGACTCGATCACCGCGCGCCGCTCCGCCTCGGAGACCGTCCGCGCGTCCAGGGCCGCCCGCCCGACCGCGCGCCGCAACTCGGCCAGGGAGGCGGCCGATCCCATGGCCGCGCCGATCTCCGCCGCGAACTTCTCCAGGTCCATCTCGGCCATGATCTCGGCGGCCTGGAGGGCGGGGTCCACCTGCCGGGCGTACAGCTCCTCCAGACCCAGCCCGCTGCCCACCTGCGCCGCCACGGTGGACCCGGCCGAGGTCCCCACGAGCAGACCGGCGCCGGTCACGTCCCGTCCGGCCTCGGCGAGCCCCGCCAGCACCCCGGTGATCCAGGCGATCCCGCCCACGCCGCCGCCGCCCAGCACCAACGCCTCGCTCATGTCCGCCCCTTCCGCGGTGTCCCTGGTCCCGCGTACGACACCACAGCCGGCGGCGGAGGGACAACCGCCGGGCATCGCGGACACGCACTGTCCGCGACGGGTGTCAGGGTACGGTCATGACCCAGAGCACAGGGAAGCGGAGCGGGCCGGGAGGCGCGCCCGTCATGGACGTCCGGGCGCTGAACCGCGCCACCCTCGCCCGGCAGCTCCTGCTGAGCCGGTCCACGCGGCCGGCCGGGGACGCGGTGAGTCATCTCCTCGGACTCCAGGCGCAGAACACCAGGCCCCCGTACTACGCCCTCGCCGCCCGGCTGGACGGATTCACGCCGGAGCGGTTGTCCGCGCTCATGGCCGGCCGGGACGTGGCCCGGATCGTCACGCTGCGCTCCACGATCCACACCCACACCGCCGACGACTGCCTCACCCTGCCGTCCTTCGTCCAGCCGGCCCGCGACCGCGGACTGGTGAACTTCCGCGCGGGGCTGACCGGCGTCGATCCGGACCGGCTCGCGGCCGTCGCCCGGGAACTGGTGGAGACCGAGCCGCGGACCATGGCCCAGTTGCGCGCGGCGCTCGGCGCCGAGTGGCCGGACGCCGACCCGCAGGCCCTCGTCGTCGCGGCCCGCTGCACGCTCCCGCTCGTCCAGGTGACCCCGCGCGGCCTGTGGGACGAGAGCGGCCAGGTCGCGCTCACCACGGCCGGGCACTGGCTGGGCCGCCCCACCGGACCCGCCCCCGAGCCGGACGCCATGGTCCTGCGCTACCTCGCGGCCTTCGGCCCCGCCTCCGTGCGGGACATGCAGACCTGGGCCGGACTCACCCGCCTCGCGCCCGTCTTCGCACGCCTGCGCCCCCGGCTGCTGACCTTCCGTGACCCGCGCGGTGCCGAGCTCTTCGACCTCCCCGCAGCCCCGCGCCCCGACCCGGCCACCCCCGCACCGCCCCGCTTCCTGCCCGAGTTCGACAACCTCCTGCTCTCCCACGCCGACCGCACCCGGGTCGTACCGCCCGAGTACCGCGGCCGGCACTGGCAGGGCAACCAGGCCCACCGCACGCTGCTGGTCGACGGTTTCCTGGCCGGTCTGTGGAAGCTCGAGGGCCGCACCCTCGTCATCGAGACCTTCGCCGAGCCCGGCAGGGCACGGCGGGAGGAGGTGACCGCGGAGGCGGAGCGGATGCTCGCGGTCATGCACCCGGGCACCGCGTACGACATCCGGTTCGGGGACGTCGTACGGCGCTGAGGGCATCGTACGACACGACCGAGCGGTGGAGAGGGGGGGGGGGGGGGGGGGGGGGGGGGGGGGGCCCCCCCCCCCCCCCCCCCCCCCCCGGCCGTCACCCGAGCGGGGCTCGGGAAGTCTTCCGGGTCACGAGCCGACCTGCGCGGTCACCAGGTCCGAGAAGGTGGTCAGCCGGGTGTAGACACCCGGGTAACCGGCCTCCGCGCACCCCTCGCCCCAGGAAGTGATCCCTGCCAGGACGCCCCCGATGAGCAGGGGACCGCCGCTGTCGCCCTGGCAGGTGTCAACGCCGCCGGACGTGTATCCGGCGCAGACCATGTCGGACTGGACGAAGTCCGAACCGTAGGAGGAGCGGCAGCCGGAGTCGGACACGACCGGGACGGTCGCGGTCCGCAGCTGGTTGGAGGAGCCGCCGTTCTCCGCGGTGGTCCCCCAGCCGAGGATGCGGGCGGTGGTGCCGGCCGCGTACACGCTCGTCTGGGAGGAGGTGACGTACTTGGCCGTGGTGTACGGCATCGACGTCGAGAGGGTCAGTACGGCCACGTCGTCGCCGTTGGTGGCGTCCGTGTAGTCCGGGTTGATCCAGATCTTGCTGACCCGGCTCACCGTGCCGTTGGTGCCGTTGAGGTAGGTCCGGCCGCCGATCACGCGGACGCTGCCCGTGGTCTCTCCGACCATGCAGTGCGCGGCCGTGACCACCTTCGTGGGTGCCACCAGGGTGCCGCCGCAGAACTGGTTCTGCGACGCGTCCGTGATCTGCATCATGAACGGGTACGCGGTCGTCGTGGTGGTCGTGCCGCCGACGATGGGCTGGGGGGCTGCGCTCGCCGTGGGGGAGGCGAGCAGCGCGGAGGCCGCCGCGGCGGCGGTGGCCACCACGGTCGCGGCGGTCTTTCTAGCACGTGTGAGCCCGAACATGAGTCTCCTCAGTGGGGTTGCACCGGTGGGGGGTTCGCGCGGGTCGGTGTGGGGGGTTTGCATGGGGGTCGCGGGACCGACCCCCATGTGCCCGGGCGAGCGGCACGCCCATTACGCTAGGACCCGGCACCCTCGGCTCCCAATGAGGGAACCCCCTAGGGGGTTGGGTGAGGGAAAACCCTCGGTCCGGTTCAGTTAACAAGAGCACCGCTCAGGGCGCGCGGTGACCTGCCGCCAATCGGACGATGTCCACCCGCGAGCGGATCCCCAGCTTGCGGTAGACCCGTGTCAGGGTCGCCTCCACCGTCTTCACGCTGATGAACAGCCGGGCCGCGATCTCCCGGTTCGTGGCTCCCTCCATGACGAGCGCGGCGACCTGACGCTCCATCGCGGCCAGCGCGTGCAGCGCGTCCAGGGCCTCCGGCACGGCCGGCGCGGGTTCCGGTCCGGCGGTGGCCGGGGATTCGTCCACTTGGCGCAGCCAGGGCAGCGCCCGGCAGCGCCGGAACAGCCGGGTGGCCTCCTCGAACACGGCCGGTCCGGCCTCCGGGCCGCCGCGCAGCCGGGCCAGCGCGAACGCGGCCCGTGCCTCCTCCAGGCCGTAGCCGAGCTTGCCGAGCCGGTCCTGAGCGGACGTCAGCTGGGCGAGCGCGGCCTCCCGGTCGCCGCGGGCGGCGCGCACCAGCGCCTCGGACCGGTCGAGCACGGCGAGGACGCTCTCCCGGCCGAGCCGCAGCGCGTGTTCCCGGCTGACGTCGATGACGTCCTGCGCCTCGGCCGCCTCACCGGTCAGGACGAGCGCCTCGGCGAGGTCGCCGTGCCAGCGGCCCCGGGCCGGGTCGGTGATGCCGAGGCCCAGTTCCAGGGTGCGCACCCGGCGCAGCGAGCGCACGGTGCCCGCCGGGTCCCCGGCCACCAGCCGGGCGTACCCGAGGGCGCCCAGCGCCCGGGACAGGTACATCTGGTCGCCGTCCTCCTCGGCGTGGTGCACCGCCTCCAGGGCCAGGGCCAGGGCGCGGTCCACATCGCCGCCGGAGGCCTCGGCGAGCGAGGTGAGCATCGCCGAGGCGGTCTCGCCGATCCCGGAGTCCCGGGCGAGCCGCAGACTGTCGCGGGCCAGTTCCAGGGCCCGGCCGCAGTGTCCGGCGCGCAGCTCGGTCTCGGCGAGAGCGCGCAAGAAGTGCACCTCGCTCTCCACCGAGCCGCGCCGGCGCACCTCGCGCAGCAGCCCGGTGACCGCGGCCCGGGCCTCGGCCAGCTGGTCCCCCATGACCAGCCAGCGGAACCGGGCGCTGCCCGCGCCGTTGTGATGCCACGCCACCCGGGGGTCCTGGGGCTCCTTCAGGGCCCGCTTGATGGTGCGGGGCGCCTCCGGGTGACCCATCAGGGTCTCGGTCTGCGCCTGGAAGGCGAGGGAGAGCAGCTCGGTGCGCCGGTCCCCGCCGCGGGCGGCCAGCTCGGCGGCGTGCGCGGCGGCCTCCCGGGCCTCGGTGAAGTCGCCCTCCACGATGAGTGCCCGCCAGGCCAGCTGGTAGTGGACCAGGGCGAGCAACCGGGGGTCGTCGCCGGCGTCGGCGAGGGCCTGCGGGAAGACGGCGTCGACCTCGGCCATGGTGTGGCCGGCGGTGTCGATGACGATCATCCAGGCCCGCACGCGGTCGGCGGGCACGGTCGCCCGGGCCAGTACCTCCCGGGCGATGTCCCGGGCCAGGTCGACCTCGCCGGCGGTGATGGCGTCCTCGGCGGCCGTCAGCCGGCGTTCCTGCGGGCTCGGGGAGCCGTCGGCGGGGGTGTGCCGGGCGGCGAGCAGCCCCAGCTGGGCGGCGACCGAGGGCGCTCCGCGGTCCCGGGCGAGGGCGGCGGCCTCGGCGAGCCGGGCGGCGACCTCCGGGTCGGTGCCGGTGGTGGCCAGGGCCAGGTGCCGGGCCCGTTCGATCGGGTCGGAGGCCGCGGTGGACAGCGCCGCGTGCGCGGCCCGCCGTTCGTGGGCGGGCGCCTCCGCGTACAGCGCGGCGGATATCAGCGGGTGCGCGAACCGTACGGCCGGGGCGTCCGGCTCGGTGGCCAGCAGCCCGAGTTCGGCGGCCTGGGCGCACTCGGCCTCGGCGTTCTCCCGGCCGGCCGCGTGCAGCAGGGCCGGGGTGGGGCGGGCGCCGGCGCTGGCCACCAGCAGGGTGCGGCGGGCCTCCACGGAGAGCATGTCCAGCCGGCTGAGCACCAGGGCGCGCAGCGAGGTCGGCACGGGCAGCGGCTCGCCCGGCCGGGGCGGGGTGGGGCTGTCGGCGAGGGCGCGGCCCAGTTCCAGGGCGAAGAGCGGGTTGCCGCCGCTGGTGCGGTGGATCTCGCGGACCGTGGAGCGGGACAGGCAGCCGTGGCCGCGGTGGTCGAGCAGCTCGGCGACCTGGGTGCGGGAGAGCGGGCCCAGCCGGACCGCGAGGGTGCCCGGCGGGCAGGCGCGCAGGTGGCGGTCGTACTCCTGGCTCTGCCGGCCCTCCGTGCGGACCGCGCACAGCAGTTGCACCGGGGTGCCGTCCAGGCGCCGGGCGGCGAAGCCGAGGAGTTCGGCGCTGGCCGGGTCCAGCCACTGGAGGTCGTCGGCGACGACCAGGACGGGGCCGTGGGCGGCGAGGGCGCGCAGCGCTGACAGCACGGCGAGGCGCAGGGCGAGTCCGTCGCGCTGGAGGCTGGACTCGCCCCGGCCGGTGAGCGCGGACTCCAGGGCGGTGCGCTGGGCGGCGGGCAGCCGCGGGGAGACCTCGTCGAGCACCAGGCCGAGCAGGTCGGCGAGGGCGAGGAAGGGCAGGTGGGATTCGGACTCGGTCGCCGAGCAGCGCAAGACCGTGCGGGCGGTGGCGCCGTATTCCTCGGCCAATGCCCGCAGGACGGTGGATTTCCCTATTCCGGCGGGGCCGTGGAGCAGCACACTGCCCCCGGAGGCGAGTCGCTCACGGGCGTCGGCGAACAGCTCCTCGCGGCCTATGACCAGGTCGGGGCGGCACCTGGCAGGCTCCTTGAAGTCCCGTCGCACGGTCACCGCTCCCCTCGTGTGTCGTGTCCGGAGCAAATTCTAGGCAACGATCCCTGAAATCCGGACGGAAGCCCTGGTGAGGGAAATAACAAACGGTCAAGCAGAGGGAAATTCAAAGTGCCGCCGGATGAATGGTCAGGTTTCCTGACCAACGGGTTTCCCGGACGGGGGGTTGCATGACCGTCAGGTTTCCCGGTCGGAGGGTTGCGTGACCGTCAGGTTTCCCGGCCGGCTCCGGGCTACGGCAGCAGCCCCGCCCTGCGCGCCGCGGTGACCGCCTCCCCTCGGGTGTGCGCGCCCAGCTTCCGCATCGCCGAACGCAGATAGCCCTTGACCGTCTCCGGACCGATGCCCAGCCGCTCGGCCACCGCCGCGTTGGTGGCCCCCGCCGCCACCCAGGACAGCACGTCCACCTCGCGTGGCGCCAGGGTCACGCCCCCGGCTCGGGGCGGCGCGGTCAGCAGCCCGCACGCCGACAGCAGTTCGGCCCGCAGCCGCGGATCGGCGATCCGCGGGGCCAGCGCCCGCAGTGCCGCGTGCGCCTCGCGCACCTGCTCCCACACGGCACCGCCCTCGGGGACGGTCCGCTCGGGCCGGGCCGCCGCCAGCAGCTCCCGCGCCCCGTCCCGCACCACCAGCGCCTGCTCCACGTCCCGCGCCACCGCCACCGCCGCGTCCAGCGTGCGGTCACCGAGCGGCCGGGCCGAGCGCAGCGCGCCGTACAGCACCCCGCGCACCCTGCGCCGCACCACCACCGGCACGGCGAGCACCGCCCGGATGCCCTCGGCGGCCACCGGCACGTCGTACTCGTGGCTGATCTGGCGTGAGCTGGAGTAGTCGGTCACCGCGCACGGCCGGGCCAGCGCCACCGCCTTGCCGCCGAGCCCGTTGCCGGAGGTCACCGCGAGCGAGCGCAGCGCGGCCGTGGTAGTGCCGCTCAGCTCGCTGATCCGGATCCGCGGCCGGCCGGACTCCACCAGGCCGCCGAAGGCCACGGGCAGTCCCGTCACCCGCCGCAGCCGGGCCAGCGCGCCGCCGATCTCCACCGTCCCCACCGCGTCTGCCGTCACCCGTTCGCCCTTTCGGCCGCCCACACCCCCGTTCGGGGGTAGTGAGACCCGCATCACGGATTAGACGATGCCAGAGAGCCGCCCGGCAATGGTCCGGAGCATAGGAGGAGAACCGATGACGACGGCGACGGAGATGTTCCGCGGGGCCCGGGACTTCCTGCTGGAACACCGAGAGGACTACGCCACCGCCTACGAGGGCTTCCGCTGGCCCCGGCCCGAGCACTTCAACTGGGCGCTGGACTGGTTCGACGAGATCGCCGACGGCAACGACCGCACCGCGCTGCACATCGTGGAGGAGGACGGCACCGAGACCCGGCTCTCCTTCGCCGAACTGTCCGAGCGGTCGAACCGGGTGGCCCGGTGGCTGCGTGAGCGCGGGGTCGCCGCCGAGGACCGCGTCCTCGTCATGCTCGGCAACCAGGCCGAGCTGTGGGAGACCGCGCTGGCCGCGATGAAGCTGCGCGCGGTCGTCATCCCGGCCACCCCGCTGCTCGGCCCGGCCGACCTCGCCGACCGGGTGGAGCGGGGGAGGGTGAAACACGTCGTCGTCCGGGCGGAGGACACCGCCAAGTTCGACGACGTGCCCGGCGCCTACACCCGCGTCTCGGTCGGCGGCCTGCCGCAGGAGGGCTGGGAGCCGTACGAGGACGCCTACGCGGGCCCGGCCGACTTCCTCCCGGACGGCCCGACGCTGGCCGACGACCCGCTGATGCTGTACTTCACCTCCGGGACGACCGCCCGCCCCAAGCTGGTCGAGCACACCCACACCTCGTACCCGGTCGGGCACCTGGCCACCATGTACTGGATCGGCCTCAAGCCCGGCGACGTCCACCTGAACATCTCCTCGCCCGGCTGGGCCAAGCACGCCTGGTCCAACTTCTTCGCGCCGTGGAACGCGGAGGCGACCGTCTTCGTCTTCAACTACACCCGCTTCGACGCGGCCCGGCTGATGGCCGAGATGGACCGGGCCGGCGTGACCACGTTCTGCGCGCCGCCGACCGTGTGGCGCATGCTCATCCAGGCCGACCTCGGCCAGCTGCGCACCCCGCCCCGCGAGATCGCGGCCGCGGGCGAGCCGCTCAACCCCGAGGTCATCGAGCAGGTCCGGCGCGCCTGGGGGGTGACCGTACGGGACGGCTTCGGGCAGACCGAGACGGCCGTGCAGGTCTCCAACAGCCCCGGCCAGCCGCTGAAGACCGGCTCCATGGGCCGTCCCAGTCCCGGTTTCCGGGTGGAGCTCCTGGACCCGGTCTCCGGTGCGCCCGGCGCCACCGAGGGCGAGATCGCGCTCGACCTCGCCGAGCGCCCGGTCGGCCTGATGACCGGTTACCACGGCGACCCGGACCGCACGGCACAGGCCATGGCGGGCGGATACTACCGCACCGGGGACATCGCCGCCAGGGACGAGGAGGGCTACCTCACCTACATCGGGCGCAGCGACGACGTCTTCAAGGCCTCCGACTACAAGGTGAGTCCGTTCGAGCTGGAGAGCGCCCTGCTGGAGCACGAGGCGGTGGCCGAGGCCGCCGTCGTCCCCGCCCCGGACGAGCTGCGGCTCGCGGTGCCCAAGGCGTACGTCGTCCTCGCCGAGGGCTGGGAGCCCGGCCCGGACACCGCGAAGGTCATCTTCGAGCACTCCCGTGACGTGCTCGCGCCGTACAAGCGCATCCGCCGGCTGGAGTTCGCCGCGCTGCCCAAGACCGTGTCGGGCAAGATCCGCCGGATCGAGCTGCGCGAGGCCACGGCGGCCGGCTCGGAGAACGAGTACCGCGAGGAGGACTTCCGGTGACCCCGCAGCCGTCGTACGCGCACGGGACGAGCCCCACCGCCCTGCTCGGCGACACCATCGGCGCCAACCTGGACCGGGCCGTGGCCGCCTGGCCGGACCGTGAGGCCCTGGTCGACGTGCCCTCCGGGCGGCGCTGGACGTACGCGGAATTCGGCGCGGCCGTCGAGGAGTTGGCACAGGCCCTGGTGGCCGGCGGCGTCACCAAGGGCGACCGGGTCGGCATCTGGGCGGTCAACTGCCCGGAGTGGGTGCTGGTGCAGTACGCCACCGCCCGCGTCGGCGCCGTCATGGTCAACATCAACCCGGCCTACCGCACCCACGAGGTCGAGTACGTCCTCAGGCAGTCGGGCGTCTCGCTGCTGGTGGCCTCCCTCGGCCACAAGACGAGCGACTACCGGGCGATGGCCGAACACGTGCGGGGCCACTGCCCCGAGTTGCGCGAGATCGTGTACATCGGCGACCCGAGCTGGGAGGAACTGCTGCGGCGGGCGACGCCCGGGGTGGCGTACGAGGAGCTGTCCTGCGACGACCCCATCAACATCCAGTACACCTCGGGCACGACCGGCTTCCCGAAGGGCGCCACCCTCTCCCACCACAACATCCTCAACAACGGCTACTTCGTGGGGGAGTCGATCGCCTACAGCGAGCAGGACCGCATCTGCATCCCGGTGCCCTTCTACCACTGCTTCGGCATGGTCATGGGCAATCTGGCGGCCACCTCGCACGGCGCCTGCATGGTCATACCGGCGCCGTCCTTCGACCCGGCGGCCACGCTGGAGGCGGTGCAGCGGGAGCGGTGCACATCGCTGTACGGCGTCCCGACCATGTTCATCGCGGAGCTGAACCTGCCCGACTTCGCCTCCTACGACCTGTCCACCCTGCGCACCGGCATCATGGCGGGCTCACCGTGCCCGGTGGAGGTGATGAAGCGGGTGGTGAGCGAGATGCACATGGAGCAGGTCTCCATCTGCTACGGCATGACGGAGACGTCCCCGGTGTCGTTGCAGACGCGGATCGAGGACGACCTGGAGCACCGCACCGCGACCGTCGGCCGGGTCCTGCCCCACCTGGAGGTCAAGGTGGTCGACCCGGCCACCGGCGTCACCCGGCCACGCGGTGTGGCGGGCGAGTTGTGCACGCGCGGCTACAGCGTGATGCTCGGGTACTGGAACGAGCCGGACAAGACGGCCGAGGCCGTCGACGCGGGCCGCTGGATGCACACCGGGGACCTGGCGGTGATGCGCGAGGACGGGTACGTCGAGATCGTCGGCCGGATCAAGGACATGATCATCCGGGGCGGCGAGAACGTCTACCCGCGCGAGATCGAGGAGTTCCTGTACGCCCACCCCAAGATCCGGGACGTCCAGGTCGTCGGGGTGCCCCACGAGCGGTACGGCGAGGAGGTCCTCGCCTGTGTCATCCCGAGCGACCCCGCCGACCCGCTCACGCTTCAGGAGCTGCGGGACTTCTGCGCGGGGCGGCTCGCGCACTACAAGATCCCCAGCAGGCTCCAGCTCCTCGACGCCTTCCCGATGACGGTGTCGGGGAAGGTCCGCAAGGTGGAGCTGCGGGACAGGTACGGGGTGTGATCCGGGGGGTGAAGCGGCCGGGAACGAGCATGCGGTGCGTGTCCCACGGCGGTCCTCGGGGCGGGCGCACGGTCGGCGGCGCGCTCGGCCCGGGGAGCGCCGGGCGTACCCGGGGCAGGACGGAGGACGGCCGGTGGGGTGGTCAGGTCCGCCCGTCCCGTGCCGTCGTTCCCCGTTCCGGTGCGCCCCTGGTGTGCAGGGCCTCGGCGGGGTCGTTCACGGGCTGCGGGACGCCCGCGAGGTCGAGCACGAACAGCGGGACGCCGAGGGCGTCCGCGCCGGCCCGGGCGGCGTCGGTGTGGCCGGCGAGGGAGAAGTGCGCGCACTCGGCGGACTCGGTCATCGCCGTCAGCCACAGGCACTCCACGTCCCTCGCGCCGGCCGCCCGCACGGTCGGGTCCACCTGGGCGAGCAGCCCGCGCGCGGCGAGCCCGATGCCGTGCACGGGCCGCTGGTCGGCCCGGCGGACGTCCCGGTATCCGAGCCAGCGCAGGTAGAGCGCGGCGGCGGTGACGGCGTCCCGGGCGGTACGGATGGTGCGGGGCCGGAAGGGGGGACGGTGACCGGGGGCGGGGCCGGCGCCGTCCGCACCGGGTGCGCGGGCCGGCCCGTCCGAACCTGCGGGTCCCCGTGCGTGGTCGGGCTCGCCCGGACGGGCGGGTTTCCCTGCGTGGTCGGGCCCGTCCGGGCCGGCCGGTCCCTGCGCGCCGACGGGTCCCTGCGCGCCGGCGGGTCCCTTCGTGCCGGCGGGTCCCTTCGTGCTGGCGGGACCCCCTGGGCCGGCGGGACCCCCTGGGCCGGCGGGACCCCCTGGGCCGGCCGTGTTCGCCGGGTCGGCCGGTTCCTGGGTGCCCTCCGCCGGGTGCGCACCGGCGGGGCGCTGTGGATCGGCCGGAATCCGCGTCCCGCCCGGGTCTCGCGGCCCCGGTGATGCCCCCGCGCCGGGCGGCCCCCACGTCCCCGCCGCCGGCTCCGCCGCCCACGCACCCGTCACCGGGATGCGCAGGACCGTGCCGCACGGGCAGCCCAGTTCCGGGCGGGGCCAGTGGCCCAGGCGTCCGCAGCCGGCGCACGGCAGCGTGAGCCACTCGTCGTCCCAGGCGCGGTGCGCCGCCACGGCCGGTTCGGCCGCCGGGTCCAGCCGGGGCGCTGTCGGTGCCCCGCACGCGCAGGGATACGCCGGCGCGGTGTAGACGTGCGTGCGCCGGCAGGCCGGGCAGCGCACCGGAACGCTCTCGGGCATGTCCCACTCCAGGGCGTCGCGTCGGGACGGCGCTCCCATGGTGCTCCTCCCCGGCCGCCCCTGTCCGGCGCTTGCCGGTGTCCGGACCACTCTTGACGGCCTTGTCGCACCCCCTTACATTGCTTCCAGATAGTAGAAGTAACTTTCCGTTATGCGGAAAACATGGGTGCTCACCGCGGGGCGCGACGGGAGTACGCATCCGACAGCCGAAGCAGGAGTACTCGATGGCTCGTATGACCGCTGCCCGCGCGGCAGTTGAGATCCTCAAGCGCGAGGGCGTCACGGACGCCTTCGGTGTGCCGGGCGCGGCGATCAACCCGTTCTACAAGGCCCTCAAGGAGGGCGGCGGCATCACCCACACCCTCGCCCGCCACGTCGAGGGCGCCTCGCACATGGCCGAGGGCTACACCCGGGCCGCGCCGGGCAACATCGGTGTCTGCATCGGCACCTCCGGCCCGGCGGGCACCGACATGATCACCGGTCTGTACTCGGCCATCGGCGACTCCGTCCCGATCCTGTGCATCACGGGCCAGGCGCCCACCCACGTGATCCACAAGGAGGACTTCCAGGCCGTCGACATCGCCTCGATCGCGCGGCCGGTCACCAAGATGGCCGTCACCGTCCTGGAGGCCGCGCAGGTCCCCGGTGTCTTCCAGCAGGCGTTCCACCTGATGCGCTCCGGCCGCCCCGGCCCGGTCCTGATCGACCTGCCCATCGACGTCCAGCTCGCCGAGATCGAGTTCGACCCGGACACGTACGAGCCGCTGCCCGTCTACAAGCCGGCCGCGACCCGCGCCCAGATCGAGAAGGCCCTCACGTTCCTCCTGGAGTCGCAGCGCCCCGTCATCGTCGCCGGCGGCGGCGTCATCGGAGCCGACGCGGCCGACCTGCTGGTGGAGTTCGCCGAGCTGACCGGCACGCCCGTCATCCCCACCCTGATGGGCTGGGGCGTGCTGCCCGACGACCACGAGCTGAACGCCGGCATGGTCGGCGTGCAGACCTCGCACCGCTACGGCAACGCCACCTTCCTGGAATCGGACTTCGTACTCGGCATCGGCAACCGCTGGGCCAACCGCCACACCGGCTACAAGCTCGACGTCTACCGCGGAGAGCGGAAGTTCGTCCACGTCGACATCGAGCCCACCCAGATCGGCAGGATCTTCCCGCCGGACTACGGGGTCGTCTCCGACGCCAGGGCCGCGCTGGAGCTGTTCGTCGAGGCGGCGAAGGAGCTGAAGGCCGGGGGCAGGCTCCCCGACCGCTCCGGCTGGATCGCCGCCGCCCAGGAGCGCAAGGCCACGCTGCTGCGCCGTACCCACTTCGACAACGTGCCGATGAAGCCGCAGCGCGTGTACGAGGAGATGAACAGGGCCTTCGGCCCGGACACCCGGTACGTCACCACGATCGGCCTCTCCCAGATCGCCGGCGCGCAGATGCTGCACGTGTACAAGCCGCGCCACTGGATCAACTGCGGCCAGGCCGGCCCGCTCGGCTGGACCATCCCGGCCGCGATCGGCGTCGCCAAGGCCGACCCGGACTCCCCGGTCGTCGCGCTCTCCGGCGACTACGACTTCCAGTTCCTGATCGAGGAGCTGGCGGTCGCCGCGCAGCACAGGATCCCCTACGTCCACGTGCTGGTGAACAACGCCTACCTGGGCCTGATCCGGCAGGCGCAGCTCGGCCTGGACATCGACTTCCAGGTGAACCTGGAGTTCGAGAACGTCAACACGCCCGAGATCGGTGTCTACGGCGTCGACCACGTCAAGGTCGCCGAGGGGCTGGGCTGCAAGGCGATCCGGGTCACCGAGCCGGACGAGCTGGGCGCCGCCTTCGAGCAGGCGAAGAAGCTGGCCGCCGAGTACCGGGTGCCGGTCGTCGTCGAGGCGATCCTGGAGCGGGTCACCAACATCGCGATGAGCCGCACCATGGACATCAGCGACATCAGCGAGTTCGAGGACCTGGCCACCGAGCCGGGCCACGCGCCGACCTCCATCAGGCCGCTGAAGGTCTGATCCGCCGCACGCACCGCGCACCGTGGGGGCGGCCCGTCATCCGGACGGGCCGCCCCCACGTCGTCCACGCGCACGCCAGGCCCTCAGTCGGACCCGCCGCCCCCGCCGCAGCCGCCCCCGTAGTCGTGCCCCCCGTGGTCGTGTCCGCCGTACCCGCCGCCACCGCCGTCCCAGCCGCCGTACGCGCCCTCGTCCCCCACGACGTACCGGAAGGCGGTGCCCCGGCCGAACGGGAAGCGGCCCTCGTCCGCCAGCGCGCCCCGGCCGGTGAGCCCCGCTTCGCGGGCGAACCGCGGGGCGAGCACGCTCAGGGCCCGCCCGCCGTACAGGGCGACGGCCAGCAGCACCTCGTCCTGCGGCAGTCCGTCCGGTCCCTCGGGCAGCGGACGGCGCGCGCGGAGGTCCGCCAGCAGCCGGCGGGCCGCGCGGGTGCGGCCGGGCGGCAGCACCCGCAGCAGCCCCTGCGCCGCCAGCTCGGCCCGCATCCGGGCGAGGGCCCGCCGCACCACCGCGCGGGCGGGCAGCTCCCGGGGGCCGGCGGGCCGGTAGAGGGCGGTGCGGACGGCCTTCTCCAGCGGATGCCGCAGGGGCCCGGCGTCGCCGGTCGCGGTCTTGCGCAGCGTGCCCGGCCGGCCCGCCTCGACCGCGCCGCGCAGATGCATCCCGAGTACGGCGACGGTCAGGGCGGCACGGTCACCCCCGCGCAACAGCGCGACCGCGCACGGGTCCGTCGGATGCGACGCCGTACTGCTCATGAGACACCCCCGTACGGGGCCCGTCGCCCCCGTGCCGACGGGCCCCGTGTGACGTCAATCTGCCCTGTCACCGGGGTGGTTGAAGCCTCCGCCGCGGTCTTCAGAGGTTGATTTGAGGGTTGCGCACCCGCTCTACGACCGCTGCCGTACGCGCCGCCGTCACCACTCGTGCTCCGACAGTCCCGGCCAGTCGTCCGGGCCGCCGCCCTGCCATTCGATCAGGTCGCTCTGCTCCACCTCGATCCGGTCCAGATCGGCCAGCCGCAGGATCTCCACGACGTCATCGAGATGCGAGGCGATCCCCAGCGTCACGTCCCCCTCGGTCACCCGCCGGGAACCGTCCAGCGCCGGGGGGTGGACCACGATGTGCGGGTAGTGGGTCGGATTGGCCATGCCTTCAGCCTGCTGCCGAAGCGGTGCGGGCGCACCCCGGGCCGGGAACACGCCGGAGCGCCCCCTGGGCAGGGGGCGCTCCGGGTGCCGTCCTGTGGCCGTCCGACGGCGCGAGGCTGGGCGCGACAGGTCGTTCGCGCCGCCGGACGGGGTGGGCGGGCCCCTCGGGAGGGGCCGGGCGGGACCGCGGTGGACGCGACGGAACCGGGTGCCCTTCCCTCTGGTCGAGAAGGGGACGCGGGTCCTTCACCACCGCACTGGCTCGCGGGCCACCGCGGTCCTCACCCTGCCCGCGCGCTCCGCCGGGCCGTCCCTCATCCGGGCCGTCCGGCGTGGCGCGCGGGCCGCGTGCGCGGATCATGACCTCCCGTCAGATCCCGCACGCAGCTTGTGGTTTCTCGCTGCTCAGTCCTCGCGAAGGGCGCGGACCGCCTCCTCCACGCGCTTGCCGTACTCGGGGTCGGCGGCGTGGAAGTGGGCCAGGTTCCTCTCGATCACGTCGTCGCGGGAGACCTGCGAGAGGCCGCCGGCGATGTTCGCGACCAGCCGGGACTTCTCCTCCGGCGACATCAGGCGGTACAGCTCGCCGGCCTGGAAGAAGTCGTCGTCCTTGGTGTGCAGGGGCGCCTCGTGGGTGCCCGTGTGGCCCGAGACCGGCAGCGGGGCCGAGAGGGGGCGGCCGGTCTCGACCGGGCCGCCGTAGGAGTTCGGCTCGTAGTTCTTGGCGTGGCGGCCCTGCGCGTTGAGCGCCATGAAGCCGTCCCGGCCGTAGTTCCGCGCACCGCCGGGAACCGCCTTCGGGGCGTTGACGGGGAGCAGGGTGTGGTTGACGCCGAGGCGGTAGCGGTGGGCGTCGGCGTAGGCGAACAGGCGGCCCTGGAGCATCTTGTCCGGGGAGGGGCCGATGCCGGGCACGAAGTTGCCGGGAGCGAACGCGGCCTGCTCCACCTCGGCGAACACGTTGTCCGGGTTGCGGTCGAGGACCAGGCGGCCCACCCGCTGGAGCGGGTAGTCCCCGTGCGGCCACACCTTGGTCACGTCGAACGGGTTGAAGCGGTAGTCCGCCGCCTCGGCCGCCGGCATGATCTGCACGTACAGCGTCCAGGACGGGTGCACGCCCCGCTCGATCGCCTGGAGCAGGTCGGTCTGGTGGGAGGCGGGGTCCTGGCCGGCCAGCTCCCGCGCCTGCTCGGCGGACAGGCAGCGGATGCCCTGGTTCGTCTTGAAGTGGTACTTGACGAAGAAGGCCTCGCCCTCGGCGCTCGTCCACTGGTAGGTGTGCGAGCCGTAGCCGTTCATGTGCCGGTACGACGCCGGGATGCCGCGGTCGCCCATCAGCCACGTCACCTGGTGCGTGGCCTCGGGGGAGTGCCCCCAGAAGTCCCAGACGTTGTCCGGCTCCTGGCGGCCCGTGAACGGGTCCCGCTTCTGCGAGTGGATGAAGTCGGGGAACTTGACCGGGTCCTTGACGAAGAACACCGGGGTGTTGTTGCCGACGAGGTCGTAGTTGCCCTCCTCGGTGTAGAACTTCACCGCGAAACCGCGCGGGTCGCGGACGGCGTCGGCGCCGCCGAGGGAGTCGGCCACGGTCGAGAAGCGCACGAACACCTCGGTGCGCTTGCCGATCTCGCCGAGGAAGGCGGCGCGGGTGTAGCCGGTGACGTCGTCCGTCACCTCGAAGTGGCCGTACGCGCCGGAGCCGCGGGCGTGCACCACGCGCTCCGGGATCCGCTCGCGGTTGAAGCGCGCGAGCTTCTCCAGGAGGTGCTGGTCCTGGATCAGGAGCGGGCCGCCGACGCCGGCGGAGGCGGAGTTCTGGTTGTCGGCGACCGGGGCGCCGGACTCGGTGGTGAGCACGCGCTGCGACATCGTGGACCTTCCGTGCGGGAGTCAGCGGAAACCTGTTTCCGCTTCGTGGAGCCTAGGAGTGGGACGATCGGGGCGTCAACACTTTGTTGAATCGCATGTCGGGGTGGAGCCGGGGTGAAGGCGGTTCCGGGCCGCGGCGCCGCCTGGGCGCGACAGGACAGGTGTCGGCGCCGCCGCGGCCCGGAAGTCGGTGAGGGCCCGTCAGACCTGGGCGCCGGACAGGCGCTCCACGGCCCGCAGCAGGGCCGAGTGGTCCAGGCCGCCGTCGCCCTGGGCGCGCAGCGACGCGACCAGCTGGGCGACCACGGCGCCGACCGGCAGGGCCGCGCCGACGGCGCGGGCGGCGTCGGTGACGATGCCCATGTCCTTGTGGTGCAGGTCGATGCGGAAGCCCGGCTGGAAGTCGCGGTTCAGGAAGTTGTCCTTCTTGCGCGTCAGCACGGTCGAGCCGGCGAGGCCGCCGCCCAGCACGTCCAGCGCGGCCTTCAGGTCCACGCCCGACTTCTCCAGGAAGACCACGGCCTCGGCGCACGCCTGGATGTTGACGGCGACGATCAGCTGGTTGGCCGCCTTCACGGTCTGGCCGGAGCCGTGCGGACCGCACAGCACGATGGTCTTGCCGAGCGCCTCGAAGACCGGCCTGGCCTCGTCGAAGTCGGCCTGCTCGCCGCCGACCATGATCGACAGTACGGCCTCGACGGCGCCGGCCTCGCCGCCGGAGACGGGCGCGTCCAGAACGCGGATGCCCTTCTCCTTCGCGCTCTTCGCGAGGTCGACGGAGGTCTGCGGGGTGATCGAGGACATGTCGATCAGCAGGGCGCCCTGCCGGGCGTTCTCCAGGATGCCGTCCGGGCCGTAGGCGATGGCCTCGACCTGCGGGGAGGCGGGCACCATCGTGATCACCACGTCGGCGTCCCGCACGGCCTCGGCGATGGAGGCGGCGGCCGTACCGCCGGCGGCGGCCAGCCGGTCCAGCTTCTCCCGCTCCAGGGTGTAGCCGGTGACGTCGTAACCCGCCTTGATCAGGTTCTCGGACATGGGGGAGCCCATGATGCCGAGGCCGATCCAGGCGATCTTGGGAAGACTCATCGGGGGTGCCTTTCTCAGTGCGGGGTGGTCAGCGGGCGGCGCGGGGCAGCCAGTCGAAGGCCTCGGCGCTCGGGCGGTCGCCCGGCTTGTACTCCAGGCCGACCCAGCCGTCGTAACCGGCCTTCCTCAGCCGGCCGAGGAGGTCCTCCAGGGGCAGCGAGCCCGTGCCGGGGGCGCCGCGGCCCGGGTTGTCGGCGATCTGCACGTGCCCGGTCTTCGGGGCGTACCGTTCGATGACCGACGGCAGGTCCTCGCCGTTCATGGACAGGTGGTACAGGTCCATCAGGAACTTCGCGTTCCCAAGGCCCGTCGCCTCGTTGACCCTGTCCACGACCTCGATGGCGGCGGGCGCGCTCACCAGCGGGTACAGCGGTGACTCGGGCCTGTTGAGGGCCTCGACCAGCAAAACCGCGCCGATCCGGTCGGCCGCGCGGGCCGCCAGGGCCAGGTTCTCCAGGGCGAGAGCGTCCTGCTCGGCCGGGGCCACGCCCTCGACGCGGTTGCCGTACAGGGCGTTGAGCGCCGTGCAGCCGAGGGAGGCCGCGAAGTCGGCGGCGACGCCGATGTTGGCGCGGAACCTCTCGGACTCCTCGCCGGGGACCGACAGGGCGCCGCGGTCCGGGCCCGGCAGCCGGCCGGCGTAGAAGTTCAGGCCCGTGAGCCGGACTCCCGCGTCCTCGACCGCCTTCCTCAGGGCGTCCAGTTCGGACCGGGCGGGGGTGGGGGAGTCGGTCCAGGGCCACCACAGCTCGACCGCGGAGAAGCCCGCGGCGGCGGCGGCCGCGGGACGCTCCAGGAGCGGGAGTTCCGTGAAGAGGATCGACAGGTTGACGTTGAAGCGGTGGTCCGCGGCGGTGCTCCACTCGAGACCCGGCATCTGGTCCGCGCTCCCTTCCGTGGTCGAGTTTCCGTATTACGGAAGTTTGTTTCTGCGTAATGGAAGATTGCCGTCGGGTGTCGGAGCTTGTCAAGGGGGGCCGGCCGCCGGGCGCCCGAAAAGCCGCGCCGGGCGTTAGGTTGAGCGCGTGCGATTGAGAGTGGAGTTCACGACCGAACCCTTCGACCTGGACGAGGCCCCCGCGCACGCCCTGGTGGCGCGGGAGGTCATCGAGACGGCCGGGCTGGACGCCGTCGACGTCGGCCCGTTCGGCAACACGGCCGAGGGCGGCGCCGATCGCGTGCTCACCGCGGTGGACGCGCTGCTGCGCAAGGCCCTGGAGGCCGGCGCCACCCGTGTCTCGCTCCAGGTCAACGTGATCGACGGCGCGAACGGCGACGCGACCGCGGAGGGCGGCAGATGACCGGGGACGAGCCGTTCATCGCGGCCGTGAAACCACTGGTCGACGCCATGGGCGGCGAGATGCTCCCGCCCGACGAGGCCGGCCCCGAGGACGTCGTGCTCGCCTGGGAGGGCGTCGACGTCGTCGCCGTACGCCTGCCCCAGCTCGCCGACTCCCTGGACCACATCCTCGCCGCGATGGAGCGCAGGCAGGGCCGGCCGCTGGCCGACCTGGACCGCAAGGCCAAGCAGGAACTGGTGCGCAGCCTCGAGGCGCGCGGCGCGTTCGCCGTACGGCACGGCGTGGAGACCGTGGCCGGCGCGCTCGGCGTCAGCCGGTTCACGGTCTACAACTACCTCAACCGGGAGAAGGGTTCCTGACCGGTCCGGGAGCGGGTGCCGACGCGCCGTCCGGGCCCGCCCCCGCTTGTTACGCGGAATTTTCAACAAAGTGTTGACGTGATGTTTCCGAGGGCGTTAGCTATCGGCAGCCCGATCAGCACGACGGCCCCTCGTGGCCACGGAGGCTCCCGTGACGTCGACTTCCACGCCCCCGGGCCTGGCCCGGTTCAACGATCTGGAGGAGCGCGCGGCCCTCGCCGCCCTCCACGAGGCGTGCGCTTCCACCGAGTGGGCCCGGCGACTGCTCGCCGCCCGCCCCTACGCCACCCCGGAGGACCTCTATGCCGCCAGCGACGCCGCCACGGCAGAGCTGACCACGGCGGACCTCGAGGAGGCGATGGCCGGGCACCCGCCGATCGGCCGCCCCAAGCCCGGCGACCCGGCCTCCGCCCGCGAGCAGCGCGGCATGGCCGGCGCCTCCGACGGGCTCAAGGCGGAGATGCTCGAACTGAACCTGGCCTACCAGGAGAAGTTCGGCCACGTCTTCCTCATCTGTGCCACCGGCCGGACCGGCGAGCAGATGCGGGACGCGGTCAAGGAGCGGATCGGGAACGCGCCGGAGCGGGAGCGGGAGATCGTCCGCACCGAGCTGGGCAAGATCAACCGCATCCGACTGGCCCGACTCGTCGAAGAGGACGCCTGACACCATGAGCACCAGCACCACCGCCTCCGTGTCCACGCACATCCTGGACACCTCGATCGGCCGCCCCGCCGGGGGCGTCGCCGTCCACCTCTCCGCCCGCGGCGGCCAGGGAGCGGACTGGCAGGCGCTCGGCGGCTCCGCGACCGACACCGACGGCCGGTGCAAGGACCTGCCGGCGCTGCCGGAGGGGACCACCCACGTACGGCTCGACTTCGAGGTGGAGCCGTACTTCGCGAAGAAGCAAGCCGATGCGCAGCAGGACGCCCCCGCGAATCGGGACAGCGGACCGGCGGTGTTCTTCCCGGAGGTGGCGATCACGTTCGCCGTCGTACCGGGCGAGCACTACCACGTACCGCTGCTGCTCAACCCGTTCGGCTACTCCGTTTACCGAGGGAGCTAGCTCACATGCCGACCATCCTGGGACAGAACCAGTACGGCAAGGCCGAGAACCGAGTCGTCAAGATCACGCGGGACGGCGCCACCCACCACATCAAGGACCTCAACGTCTCGGTCGCGCTGAGCGGCGACATGGAGGAGGTCCACTACTCCGGCTCCAACGCCAACGTCCTGCCGACCGACACCACCAAGAACACGGTGTTCGCGTTCGCCAAGGAGTACGGCATCGAGTCCGCCGAGCAGTTCGGCATCCACCTCGCCCGGCACTTCGTCACCAGCCAGGAGCCGATCCGCCAGGCCCGCATCCGCATCGAGGAGTACGCCTGGGAGCGGATCGAGACCTCCGACGCCAACAGCAGGTTCATCGGCGCCGACGAGGTCAAGCACTCCTTCGTCCGCAAGGGCCAGGAGATTCGCCTCACCCAGATCACCTACGACGGCGAGCGGTGGGAGGTCGTCTCCGGCCTGAAGGACCTGGTCGTGATGAACTCGACCAACTCCGAGTTCTGGGGCTACGTCAAGGACAAGTACACCACCCTCCCGGAGGCCTACGACCGCATCCTGGCCACCCAGGTCTCCGGCCGCTGGCGGTTCAACTGGACCGACGACGAGCAGAAGATGCCCCACTGGGAGAAGTCCTACGAGCAGACGAAGAAGCACATGCTCCAGGCCTTCGCCGAGACGTACTCCCTCTCCCTCCAGCAGACGCTGTACCAGATGGGCGCGCGCATCATCAACAACCGCAGCGAGATCGACGAGGTCCGCTTCTCGCTGCCGAACAAGCACCACTTCCTGGTGGACCTGGAGCCGTTCGGACTCAAGAACGACAACGAGGTCTACCTCGCCGCCGACCGCCCCTACGGCCTCATCGAGGCCACCATCCTGCGGGACGGCTGTGAGGCCCGTATCCCGGTCGACATGACCAACCTCTGACGCGGGACGCGCGCCCCCGGCCCCGCCACCCGGGCCGGGGGCCCGCCACACCGGAGGGAACGAAATGGCACAGCCTGCGAAGGGGCCCGCCACAGCCCCCTGTTCCACCCCGCCGGAGCACACCGAGGACGCCGTCACGTCCGTGCACCCGGTGGACGAGAAGCTCCACCTCTCGCGGCTCGTCCCCGCCGCGCTCCAGCACATCGCCGCGATGTACGCGGGCGTTGTCACTCCTCCGCTCATCATCGGCCAGGCCTGCGGACTGGACATCGCGGCCCGCACCCGGCTGATCGCCGCGAGCCTGCTCATCGCGGGCGTCGCGACCGTCCTGCAGACCCTCGGCGTCAAAGGCCTCGTCGGCAACCGGCTGCCCTTCGTCAACGCCGCCTCCTCCGCCGGCATCGCCCCGATCCTCGCGATCGCCGAGACCACCACCAAGGGCCACCAACTGCCCGCGATCTACGGCGCGGTGATGGTCGCCGGCGCCTTCTGCCTGGCCCTCGGCCCGTTCTTCGGCCGGCTGCTCCGCTTCTTCCCGCCCCTCGTCACCGGCGTCGTCATCACCCTGATCGGCGTCACGCTGATGCCCGTACCCGTCGGCTGGGCGCAGGGCGGCGACGAGACCGCCGCCGACTTCGGCGCCATGCGGCACCTGGCGCTCGCCGGGTTCACCCTCGCCGTCATCCTGCTCGTCCAGCGCTTCGGCAAGGGCTTCGTCAAACAGGTCGCGCTGCTGTTCGGGCTGCTCATCGGCACCCTCGCCGCGATCCCCTTCGGCATGGCCGACTTCAGCGGCCTGACGTCCGCGCCCGTCGCCGCGCTGCCCACGCCGTTCGCCTTCGGCGCCCCCGAGTTCCAGCCCGCGGCCATCCTCTCCCTGTGCATCGTGATGCTGGTCCTGATGACCGAGTCCAGCGCCGGCATGCTCGCCCTCGGCGAGATCTGCGACCGCCGCGCCGACGCGCGGACCATCACCCGCGGACTGCGCACCGACGGCATCGCCACCCTGCTCGGCCCCGTCTTCGGCGGCTTCCCCACCTCCGCCTTCGCCCAGAACGTCGGCGTCGTCTCCCTCACCCGGGTGCGCAGCCGCTACGTCGTCGCCGTCGCCGGTGCCGCCCTGCTGGTCCTCGGCGCCTTCCCGGTCCTCGGCGCCGTCGTCTCCCTCGTCCCCATGCCGGTCCTCGGCGGCGCGGGCATCGTCCTGTTCGGCTCGATCGCCGTCAGCGGCATCCGTACGCTGGCCGAGGCGGGCCTGGACGACAGCTCCAACATCATCCTGGTGGCCGTGGCCCTCGGGGCCGGCATCATCCCGCTGGCCGCGCCGGCCTTCTACGCCGGCTTCCCGGCCTGGGCGCAGACCGTGCTCGGCTCCGGCATCAGCGCCGGCGCGCTCGTCGCGGTCCTGCTCAACCTGTTCTTCCACCACCTCGGCACCCGGAACGGGCAACCGGCTCCGGCACTCAAATCCTCCTAGGGTCCTGCCGTGCCCTCCCCGTGGGCCTCTCCCGTCCACGGGCCGCCACCGAAAGACAAGGAAGCACGATGGCACCACCGGCAGCCGAGCGCATCGTCATCGAGAACTGCGCCATCGCGACCGTGGACGCGGGCGACACGGAACACGCCTCGGGACACCTCGTCCTCGCGGGCAACCGCATCGAGTCGGTCGGCGCGGGCAAGGCCCCCGAGGGCCTGGAGAACGTGGTGCGCCGGATCGACGCGACCGGCCACCTGGCCACGCCCGGCCTGGTCAACACCCATCACCACTTCTACCAGTGGATCACCCGGGGCCTGGCCACCGACCACAACCTGTTCGACTGGCTGGTCGCGCTCTACCCCACCTGGGCGCGCATCGACGAGCGGATGACGTACGCCGCCGCCCAAGGATCGCTCGCCATGATGGCGCGGGGTGGCGTGACCACCGCCATGGACCACCACTACGTCTACCCGCACGGCTCCGGCGACCTGTCCGGCTCGATCATCCGGGCCGCCACCGAGACGGGCGTCCGCTTCACACTGGCCCGCGGCTCGATGGACCGCGGTGAGAAGGACGGCGGGCTGCCCCCGGACTTCGCCGTCGAGACGCTGGAGGGCGCCCTCGCCGCCACCGAGGAAACCGTCAAGCGGCACCACGACGCCTCCTTCGACGCCATGACCCAGGTGGCGGTCGCGCCGTGCTCGCCGTTCTCCGTCTCCACCGACCTCATGCGCGAGGGCGCCGAACTGGCCCGCCGTCTCGGCGTACGGCTGCACACCCACGGCTCGGAGACGGTGGAGGAGGAGAAGTTCTGCCACGAGCTGTTCGGCATGGGCCCCACCGAGTACTTCGAGTCCACCGGCTGGCTCGGTGAGGACGTGTGGATGGCGCACTGCGTCCACATGACCGACTCCGACATCGCCGCGTTCGCCCGCACCAGGACCGGCGTCGCCCACTGCCCGTCCTCCAACGCCCGCCTCGCGGCCGGCATCGCCCGCGTCCCCGACATGCTCGAGGCGGGCGTCCCGGTCGGACTCGGCGTCGACGGCACCGCCTCCAACGAGTCCGGCGAACTCCACACCGAACTGCGCAACGCCCTCCTGATCAACCGCCTGGGCGCCCACCGCGAGGCCGCCCTGAACGCCCGTCAGGCGCTGCGGCTCGGCACCCACGGCGGCGCCCAGGTGCTCGGCCGCGCGGAGCAGATCGGCTCGCTGGAGCCGGGCAAGCTCGCCGACCTGGTGCTGTGGAAGATGGACACGCTCGCCCACGCCTCCATCGCCGACCCGGTGGCCGCGCTCGTCCTCGGCGCCGCGGCCCCGGTCACCGCGTCCTTCGTGAACGGCCGGCAGATCGTGGAGAACGGCCGCCTGCTCACCGTGGACGAGGACGCCATCGCCCTCTCCACGCGCGCGGAGGCCCAGCGCCTGGCCCGTATCACCGCGCGGGCCTGACCCGGCTCGGGCCCCTACAGACTCCGGCCGGGAGGGACGGCTCCCGGCCGGGACCCGTGGATCCGAGCGGGATCCACGGCAGCCGTCCCCGGGGCGCGTGCGTGCACGCCCCCCGGGGACGGCCACCCCCGCACCGCTCGCCCCCGCTCACCGCGCCACCCCCGTCAGGTCCCTTCCCCGGCTCGCGGCTTCGTCCGAGCGGGGAGGTGCCCCCTGCCCACCCGCACCACCTCCATGACACCCACGTCGACGACGACGTGTTACCCGCCCGGAGGACCGCCGTGGCCGCCCATCCCGTAGACGAGAAACTCCCCGCCCTGAAAATGGCGACCAGTGGCCTGCAGCACGTGGCCGCCATGTACGCCGGGGTCGTCGCCCCACCGCTCATCGTCGGCGCGGCCATCGGCCTGAGCGCGACCGACCTGACCTTCCTCACCGGTGCCTGCCTGTTCACCGCGGGCCTCGCCACCTTCCTCCAGACGCTCGGCTTCTGGAAGATCGGCGCCCGGCTGCCCTTCGTCAACGGCGTCACCTTCGCCGGTGTCGCCCCCATGACCGCGATCGTCGCCTCCACCGAGGACAAGTCCGACGCCCTGCCGGTCATCTTCGGCGCGGTCATCGTCGCCGGTCTCCTCGGCTTCCTCGCCGCACCCGTCTTCTGCAAGGCGGTCCGCTTCTTCCCACCGGTCGTCACCGGATCCGTCATCACCCTGATCGGCGTGTCCCTGCTGCCGGTCGCGTTCGGCTGGGCCCAGGGCCCCGACCCCCGGGCGGACGACTACGGTTCCACCACCTACCTCACCCTCGCCGGCGTCACCCTGCTCATCGTCCTGCTGCTGCGCCGCTTCACCCGCGGCTTCGTCAAGCAGATCGCCGTGCTGCTCGGCCTGATCGTGGGCACGCTCGTCGCGATACCGTTCGGCGTCACGGACTTCGGCCCGGTCGCCCACGCGGACGTGGTCGGCTTCCCGACCCCGTTCCACTTCGGCGCCCCGCGGTTCCAGCTCGCCGCGATCCTCTCGCTGTGCGTGGTGATGGTGGTCTCGATGACCGAGTCGACCGCCGACATGCTGGCGCTCGGCGAGATCGTGGAGCGTCCCGCGGACGAGAGGACCATCGCGGCCGGCCTGCGCGCCGACACCCTCGGCTCCGCGATCAGCCCGCTGTTCAACGGCTTCATGTGCAGCGCCTTCGCCCAGAACATCGGCCTGGTCGCCATGACGAGGATCCGCAGCCGGTACGTCGTCGCGACCGGCGGCGGCTTCCTGGTGCTGATGGGACTGTGCCCGATGGCCGCCTCGCTCATCGCGGTCGTACCCCGGCCGGTCCTCGGCGGCGCCGGTGTCGTCCTGTTCGGCTCGGTCGCCGCGAGCGGCATCCAGACCCTGGTCCGGGCCGGGCTGGACCGGGACAACAACGTCCTGATCGTGGCCGTGTCCCTCGCGGTCGGCATCATCCCCATCACCGCGCCGGAGTTCTACCACGCGTTCCCCGAGACCGCGAAGATCGTCCTGGACTCCGGCATCTCCACCGGCTGCGTCACCGCCGTGGTGCTCAACCTCCTCTTCAACCACCTCGGCAAGGGCCGCGAGGCCCAGGACGTCACCCACCCCATGGAGTCGGGCCAGGAGATCGCCGCCGCGCACTGAGGCCGGCGACCGGCACTCAACCGGCCGGGGGAGACGGCGGCGACGCCGTGACCCCCGGCCACTTCATGAGGCTGGCCAGCAACTCCGCCTGCTCGACCGCGTCGTCCAGCGCGTGGTGCGTGTGCCGGCGCCGCGACAGCAGCTCCCGCGGCATGGTCCCCTTCGCCACCGCCCGCAGCGGCAGCCGGGCCTTCACCGCGTACAGCGTCTTCATGTCCAGGCAGCCGGAGTGCCCGAAGGGGCTGCTCCCGGTGAAGCGGATCAGGTACCAGTACAGGAACGTCCAGTCGTACGAAGCCGGGTAACCGCACATCACCGGCTGCGCGCCCGCACTCACCTCCCGCACCCACGCGGTGAACTCCGCCAGCGCCACGGCGGGTTCGGCGCCCTCGGTGGTCAGCCGGGCCCGGTCGAGCCCGCTCACCGCCAGCGCCTCGGGCACGAACTCCGCGCTGATCGGCCGCAGTTCCCGGTAGAAGGTCCGCTCCTCGGGGTCGGCTGCGGTGAAGCCGGCTCCGCTTTGCACCCCGGCGACCGCCGCCCCGAGACTGAGCATGGAGTACGGCCCGGGGATCGGTCCGTCGGCCTCGATGTCGACGGAGATGTACAGACTGGGCTTGACACGGCGTGCGGACATGCACCGGAGCGTCCCATCCTCCCCGCGCGCCCCGCATCCCCTTTCGGTCCCACGGGGCTGCGGGGCGCCACCGGCCCGTGTCCGCGCCCGGCCTCAGCCGCGGCGCTCGCGCAGGACCAGCGCCGCCAGGGCCAGGGCCGTCGCCGCGATGCCCGTGACCACGGTGAACGCCGGCCGGTAGCCCCCCGCGGTCGCGGACAGCGGGGGCGTGCCGTCGGCGAGCAGGCGCCCGGTGCGGCTCGCCGCGAGCGTCGTCAGAACGGCCAGGCCCGGCGAACCGCCCACCACCTGCGTGGTGTTGAACAGCCCGGAGGTGAGCCGGCGCGGCATCGAGGGCATCAGCCGCCGCATGCTGACCCGCACCCTGCGCAACCTGGAACGGGACGGCCCGGAGACGCGCACCGTCCGTCCGACGGTGCCGCCCAAGGCGGAGTACGCACTCAGCCCCGTCGCGCACGAGTCGCACGACACCCTGCAACGGCTGACCGACCGGGCCGGGCGCAACCGGGTGACGTCGCCGAGGCGCGGGCGGCCTGCGACGCCGAGCACCGGCCGGACCCGTTCGACGCTCAGGCCCTGTCGTCAAACTCCCGTCTGCCGCGCGACGCCATGCACGCACTCTCGCCGCGCCGGCCCCGGCGCGAGTACACCCAGTACGAGGGCCAGGGCCCGGCACTCCCCCAGCCTTCGGCCGGGGGGACCCCCAGAGCACGCACCTGACGCCGCGCGGCCCGCCCTCCGGGCGACGGGAGTTCGACGACAGGACCCAGGCAGCCGGCGGGACTACAGGCCGAACAGGGCGGGGTCCGCCGCCAGTTCCCCGAACAACGCGCGGGGGTCGGCCAGCAGTCTGCGCGCGGTGAGGTCCATCAGGCCGCCCACCGCGACGACCTCGGCCGCCAGGGTGCCGTCGGTCTTCACGATCTCCTGCCGGATCCGGAAGGTCTTTCCCTCCCCCCACTCGAACGCGCAGGTCACATCGACCTCGTCGCCGGCGAGCAGCTCACGGTGGTAGCGGATGGTGGTCTCCAGCGCCACCGGGCCCACGCCCCGGCCCGCCAGCCGGGCCTGGCTGATCCCGGCGGCCTGGAGCAGCGACCAGCGGGCGTGCTCCGCGTAGTTGAGGTACACCGCCTGGTTGAGGTGTCCCTGTACATCGGTCTCGTAGCCGCGGACGGTCACACGGACGGAAAACGGTTCGGCCACTGCGTGCCCTTCTGCTGTGCGCATCTTCGGTCGACCGATCCTGGCACGCCCGTCACACCCGGCGCGGGGAGGCCAGCAGATAGCGCGCTCTCGTCCGGGGCTCGGTGTACTCGCCCGCCTGCCAGCCGGCGCGCTCCAGGGTGAGCGCACAGGCGGTGAGCGTCCGCGCGTCCGGCGCGTACACCGCCACCGCCTCCGGCTGCGGGGTCGCCCGGACCCGGTAGCCGTCCGTGTCCCCGCCCGCCGGCCGGTGCCCGGCCGCCTCCAGCGCGAGCGCCGCGGCCCGCACCAGGTGCGTCCGCTCCCAGCCGCACGGCCGGTCCGTCGCGCCGTCCGCATTCGTCATCCGGCGCAGCTCCAGCAGCCCCTGCCAGGCACTGTGCACCTCACGCTGCCGCGCCGGGCCGGACACGGGCGGGTCCTCCTCGCCCCCGGCACGGGCCGTGAACGCGCCGGTGTCCCGGGCCGGCTCCGCCGGCGGCCCGGGCACCGCGTCCCGTATCCGGTGGCCCGCCGGGGTGAGGAAGTGGTCGTGCGGCGGCCGGGGGTGCCGGAAGGCGAGACCCCGCTTCACCAGCGCCGCGAGCTGGGTCCCGGTACCGCGTAGCCGGCCGGTGACCGGATCGGCGTCCTCGATCACCCGCCGCTGGGCGGGGGTGGGCGGTCGGGTCACGGGGGGCTCCTTCCAGGGGCGTTGCCGGGGGACGGCTGAGGAACGCGCCGGCGGGCCGCTGCCGGGGAACCGCCGGACGGGTCACTCGTTCGCAGAGTACGGCCCGGGTCCGACAACGCCCTGCCCTCACCGCCCCCTCGGTTCCTCACTCCGCCCGGGGCCGGATGTTCCACCCCGCGACGACCGGACGGCCGTGCTCCGTGCCGAGCCGGCACAGTGCCCCCGTCGCGAGCCGGAAGAGGGCCCCGTGCTGGGGCGGCAGGCCCAGGCGGCGGGCGGTGAGGACGCGGAGGAAGTGGCCGTGGGCGATCAGGACGACGGCCCCCTCGGTGTCGGCGAGCGCCGCGTCGGCCTTGGCCAGCACCCGGTCGGCGCGCTCCCCGACCTGCTCCGCGCTCTCGCCCGGGTGGTCCGGCGGCCCCGGGGCGACGCCGTCCGTGAACAGGAACCAGCCGGGCCGGCTGCGCTGGATGTCCACGGTGGTCACACCCTCGTAGCCGCCGTAGTCCCACTCGCGGAGGTCGGCGTCGACCCGCGCGTCCGGGACACCGATGAGCCGGGCGGTCTCCCGGGCGCGCTGGAGGGGACTGACGAACGCCGCCCCGATCCGCTGCGAGCGGATCAGCGGGACCAGCCGGCGCGCCTCCTCCCGCCCGTGCTCGGTGAGGGGTACGTCGGTCCGGCCCGTGTGCCGCCCGGACCGCGACCACTCGGTCTCACCGTGCCGCACGAGAAAGAGGTCACCCATGACGGCACGGTGGCACAGGGCGTCCGCCGCCCGCAGGACGGACTGCGCCAGACGGCCGGTCGGCCGGGGTGGCGGCCTCGCCTCAGGACCCGGCCGGGGTGCGGCGCGGCACCGCCATGGCGAGGGTCTCCCCGCAGGCGTCGATCGTGGCGGCCCTCCCGTGCGCGTCCGTGACGGGGACGACCGTGCCACGGGTGTCGTGCGGTGCGCGGACCGAGGCCTCGGTCTGCCGCACGCACCAGCCGTCGTCCGCGCCCTTCGTGCCACGGCGCGTGTAGTCGAGGTCCACGGTCACGGAGGCACCGCCGGGCAGGGCGAGCGAGGCCGGGCGGCCCCGCCCGGTGCCCTCGACGCCCTCCGCCTTGCCGTTGTGGATCTCCAGGACCGGGTAGCCCGCGAACACGCACGGGCCGGGGCCCTTGTTGACGGCGGTGAGCCGCGCGTCGGGCCGGCCGGTCCCCTGCCGTGTGCCTTCCCCGTCGAGCAGGGACAGCGTCCACGTCAGGGAGGCGGTCCGGCAGGGCGGTGCGGTGGCGTCCGGCGCGGCGGCGTCCGGCGCGGCCTTCGTGCCGTGGCCGCAGGCCGTCAGCGCCAGGCCGGCCGTGAGCAGGGTGAGGCCGCCGGCGAGGCGGGTGGTCAGGCGCATGGTTCCCCTTGGCGGTACGCGGTGGTGTGGTCAGGTGCCGGGATCGACCAGCGTGTGCTCGGTGCCGACCGCCTTAGTGCCGGTGTCGGCGTACAGCGTCGTCTCCCCGTCGGACCAGCGCACGACGAGGTCGTTCCCGGTGCCGCCGTGGCGGAGGCCGCCGACCGTCAGCGCCCGCGCGTGCCGCCACAGGCCGTTCGGGCCGCGCACCCGTGTCCTGGTGCCGAGCCCCGCCGCCGAGGTGCCGGTGTACGTGTCGAGCGTGCCGTCCGTCCAGCGCACCAGCAGGTCCCCGCCGGCCGTACCGTCGAAGTCGCCGCCGGCCAGCGCGGCTGCCTTGGTCCAGGTGCCGTTCGCCGCGACGAGCCGCGTGCCGGCGCCGAGGCCACCGGTCCCGATCCGCGGGTACAGCGTGAGCGCGCCGTCGGCCCAGCGGACCAGCAGCCCGGTGCCCCCGTCCGCCCGGAACGCCCCGGAGGTGAACTGGACGGCCTTCCTCCATGCGGAGCCGGGTGGTGCCATCCGGATCTCCCGGCCGAGGCCGGCGGGGCCGGGCCCCGGGTAGAGGGTGACCTCGCCGTCGGACCAGCGCACCAGCAGGCCGGACCGGGCGCCGCCGGTGAAGGTGCCGCCGGTCACGGCGCGGGCGTGGGTCCAGGTGGAGTTGGCCCGCCGCAGCCGCTTCTCGGCCAGGAAACCGCCCTTGCCGTCGCCCGGGTGCAGGGTGATCCCGCCGTCGGACCAGACCACGAGCAGATCGCCGCGCCGGTCGCCGGTGTAGTCGCCGGACGCCATGAGCGCGGCCCCGCGCCAGCGTGCGGCGCCGCCCGGCAGCGCGCCCTTGATCCCCCGGTACGGTGGCAGGTCGGCGGGCGGGGCCTGGTCGGCGACGGCGTCGGCGAGGAGGTTGGCGGCGTCCGCGCCGAACGCGGTGGCGTAGCTGACGTAGTCGGCGTTCGCGTCGTTGCCGCCGCCGTTGTAGCCGCCGAGGTCGCCGATGACGTGCCCGGTGCGGGCGTCGTCCCGGTAGTCGGTGATCCACGGGCTGCCGGAGACGCCGCCGTAGTAGCCGCCGCAGGTCATCGACAGCTGGCGGTAGCCGCGCAGCTGCTTGGTGGGGACCGTGCACTTGACGGCGCGTCCGGCGCTGTTGTGCCGGTGCGAGGGGTAGCCGACGACGGTGACGTTCCGGTGGGTGTAGCCGGCCGGCCGGGTGAAGGTCAGGCCGCCGCCCACCGCGTCCTGCAGGGACGCGCCCCGCTGGTTGGCCGAGACCCGGGCGAACGCGGTGTCCAGGTCGGACGCGGTCTTCTTGGTGGTGGCCGTACCGCGGTCGGGCACGTACCGGGGGTCGATGAAGATCCGCTGGATGTGGAAGATGCCGTACGGCTGCCGGTCGGGGGCCGCGCCCTTCACGAACTTCGGGACGAAGACGTAGTCGCCGTTCATGTTCAGCGCGCAGTGGGCCGCGGTGAGGACGATGTTCCGCGCCTCGGTGTCGATCACGCTGCCGGTGCAGTGCCAGGTGGTGCCACGCGGTCCGTCGGCGCCGAAGAACGTCCCCACCAGGCGGGTTCCCCGGAACAGGGTGCCCTTCGGCCGGGCCGCCGCCGTGCTCGCCGCCCCCGGCTCCGACGGCAGGTGCCGTGCCGCGTCCAGCGGCGGGGCGTCGGCCATGCGCTGCGCGGTCCAGAACGTCGCGGCCTGCCGTGCCTCCCGCCCCGCGGCGGGCGCGGGGGGCCGCGGCTCCTCTCCGGCCCGGGCGCCGGGCGCCGTGAGGCCGAGTACCACCGCGCACAGCACGGCGACGGCCGTACGGCGCCTTCCGCGCGTACGGCGTCTTGCGTACGAGAACACCGCTGATCCCCCCTGGTCTGACATCCCCGGCCGGTCCGCCGGTACCGGACCAGGGGGGTGCTGCGCTGGTCAGGCGCGCACCGGCGGCCGATGGGCGGCCCGCCCCGCGTCGGACCCCCGGTCGTCGACGGGGGTGATCTTCGCACGCAACGCGCGGTGCGGGCCAGGCGGCTACTGCCGGTACCCGCTGAGGAACCTGCCGATCCGGCCGATGGCCGCCTCCAGGTCGTCCGCGTGCGGCAGGGTCAGGATGCGGAAGTGGTCGGGGGAGGGCCAGTTGAAGCCGGTGCCCTGGACCACCTGGATCTTCTCGCGCAGCAGCAGGTCCAGGACGAACCTCTCGTCGTCGTGGATCGGGTGCACCTTCGGGTCGATGCGCGGGAACGCGTACAGCGCGCCCTTGGGTTTGACGCAGGACACGCCCGGGATCTCGTTGAGCCTCTCCCAGGCCACGTTCCGCTGTTCGTACAACCGCCCGCCGGGAGCGGTGAGTTCGCCGATGGACTGGCGTCCGCCGAGCGCGGCCTGGATGGCGTACTGGGCGGGCGCGTTGGCGCACAGGCGCATGGAGGCCAGCATGGTCAGGCCCTCCAGGTAGTCCCTGGCGTGCTGCTTCGGCCCGGTGACGACCAGCCAGCCGGAGCGGAAGCCCGCCACCCGGTAGGTCTTGGACAGGCCGCAGAAGGTGAGGACGACGAGGTCGGGGGCGAGTGCCGCGGCCGAGTGGTGGACGGCGTCGTCGTAGAGGATCTGGTCGTAGATCTCGTCGGCGAACACCATCAGGCCGTGCCGGCGGGCCAGGTCGAGGATGCCCTCGACGACCTCCTTCGGATAGACCGCGCCGGTCGGGTTGTTCGGGTTGATGACGACCACGGCCTTGGTGCGGTCGGTGATCTTCGACGCCAGGTCGGCCAGGTCCGGGTTCCAGTCGGCCTGTTCGTCGCACAGGTAGTGCACGGCCTTGCCGCCGGCCAGGGTGGTGACGGCCGTCCAGAGGGGGAAGTCAGGCGCGGGGACGAGGACTTCGTCGCCGTCCTCGATCAGTGCCTGTACGGCCATGGAGACCAGTTCCGAGACGCCGTTGCCCAGGTAGACGTCGTCGACGTCGACGTCGAGGCCCAGGGTCTGGTAGCGCTGGGCGACCGCGCGGCGGGCGGAGAGGACACCGCGGGAGTCCGTGTAGCCGTGGGCCCGCGGCAGCATCCGGATCATGTCCTGGAGGATCTCCTCCGGCGCCTCGAAGCCGAAGGCCGCGGGATTGCCGGTGTTCAGGCGCAGCACGCTGTGCCCCGCCTCCTCCAGCGCGTTGGCGTGCTCGATCACCGGGCCGCGGATCTCGTAGCACACCTCGCTGAGCTTGTTGGACTGCCGGAACTCCATGCGCCCCTCCGGAAACTCGTGGTGCTTGGTTTTACCAAGCAGGAGCTTGGAAAGTCCAACAACGCGTCTACACTGCGTCGCATGTCACCTCGCCGAAGCTACGACCAGTACTGCTCCGCAGCCCGCGCCCTCGACCTCGTCGGCGACCGCTGGACCCTGCTGATCGTCCGCGAACTGCTCGCCGGCCCGCGCCGCTACACGGACCTGCACGCGGACCTGCCCGGCGTCAGCACGGACGTACTGGCCTCGCGGCTGAAGGACATGGAACGGGACGGGCTCACCACCAGACGGCGGCTGCCCCCGCCGGGCGCGGCGTACGTGTACGAACTCACCGCCCGGGGGAGCCGGTTGCTGCCCGTGCTCCAGGCGCTCGGTGCGTGGGGCGAGGGGGAACTGGGGGAGCGCAGGCCCACCGACGCCGTCCGCGCGTACTGGTTCGCCCTGCCGCTGCTGCGGGCGCTGGACGGGGAGGGCGTGGTGGAAGTCCGCCTGGAGGAGGGGGTCTTCCACCTCCGCGTCGGCGCGCAGGAGGGCCCGGTGTACGGCGACGGGCCCGCTCCGGGCGAGGCGGACGCGCGGCTGGAGATGGACGCGGCGACCAGCGAGGCCGTCGCCCGCGGGGAGACCCGGCTGCCGGACGCGGTGCGCGACGGCCGGGTCACGGTGACCGGGGACGCACCGCTCGCCAAGGCGCTGCGGGAGGCGTGAGGCCCGGCGAACGCGAAGGCCCGCCGGTCGGGCGGGCCTTCGCACTGCGGCGGGTCACACGTTCGGCGGCACCCGGGACGGCCGCCCGGAACCCCGGGTCAGCACGTACCCGCCGATCCCGGCGAGCGCGGCCAGCACCGCGCCGATCCCGGTCCACACCCACCGGTCGGACCACCAGCCGGACGACCAGCCGTCGTCCGACCCGAAGCTGGAGAGCACGGCACCCTTGGCACCGTCCGCGTCCTTCTGCGACGTGACGGCGATGCCGGGGACGAGCGGCTTGCCCAGCGAGCCGTCCACGGCCGCCGCGCCGCCGATGTGCCTGGAGTCGACGCGCACCTCGGCCCCCACCGGCTTGCCGAGGTCGGCGGCGGCGAGGTCCACCACCGTCAGCCGGACGTAGTACGTGCCCGGCAGCGGGTCGTTGGCCCACGGCTCCGCCCAGCCCCGCACCGTGCGCAGCACACAGGCCAGTTCGACCGAGCCGGCGCCCTGCGCGGCGGTCCGGCTCTGGGCGCCGTACTGGCAGGACTGGCGGCGCCGCAGTCCGTCGTACACGTCGAGCTGCCAGGTCTCGGAGCCGTGCGCGTCGGGGAGTTTCACCGTCGCCTTGACGGTGGGGCGCTGCCCGGTGTCCGCGGGGAAGGACCAGTACAGGTAGTCGCCGGTGGAGCCGGAGGCGGTGGCCTGCTGCCCCTGGTCGATCTCCGTCGCCGTACGGAAGGAGGTGCCCGCCCGGGTGGGCGTGTCGCCGTCGGCGGAGGCGCTCGGGGAGGGCGAGGAGTCGGCGGCGGCCGGTCCGGCGGCCACCCCCAGCGCCAGCAGCGCGGCGCCCAGCACTCGTGTGATCCGCATCAGTTCGTCCTCCAGACGGCGACCCGCCAGCGCGACAGCCAGCCCCACAGCAGACCGGCGAGGAAGCCGACCAGCACCAGCGTGCCCAGCAGCCACCAGCCACGGCCGAGACCGAACGCGGCCACGTCGTGGTGACCGGACGGCCCGTCCACGACGTCGACGGTCAGCTCCAGCGGCAGACCGGGGGTCGTCTTCACGCCCGACGCGGGCGAGAAGGAGGTGGTGACCTGGAGGCACACCGTCTCCGCGGGCGCCGCGTCGTCGTCACTGTCCGGCCGCGGGTAGCGCAGGCCGGTGGAGACGACGTCCGTGCGGCCGGTGCCTGCGGCCTCGCCGCGGACGATCTCCCGGCCGTGCACGGTCACCGCCCGCAGCAGCACACCGTAGTCCGGCTGGACGGCCCGGTCGTCCGCCACGCTCACCGAGGCGCGCAGCTCCTGTCCGGGCTCCACGTCCACCTTGTACCAGCGCTGCCGACCGAACCCGGCGCGGTCGGTGTACAGGCCGGACTTGAGCGCCGGCGCCTGCTCGCACCGGTCCGCGCCCTCGGTGGCCACCGGTGTGACCACGGGGTCGGCCGCCCGGTCCACCAACTCACCGACGCGGTCGCTCAGTTCCTCCTTGTGCCGCACGTCGGTGTAGGTGCCGCCGGTGGCGTCGGCGATGCAGCTGAGCTGGTCGCGGGTCTTGGCGTCCGGCACCAGGCCGAGGGTGTCGATGGTCAGCCCGATGCCCTTGGCGGCTATCTCCCGGGCCACCTCGCACGGGTCGAGCGGCTGGCAGGTGTCCTCACCGTCGCTGATCAGGACGATACGGCGGGTGCCGTCACCGCCGTTCAGGTCGTCCGCCGCCTTCAGCAGCGCGGGCCCGATCGGCGTCCAGCCGGTCGGCGCCAGCGTGGCCACGGCCGTCTTCGCGTCGGTCCGGTTCAGCGGGCCGACCGGGTAGAGCTGTTCGGTGTCCTTGCAGCCCTCCTTGCGGTCGTTGCCGCGGTAGTTGGCGCCGAGGGTGCGGATGCCGAGCCGGACCTCTTCGGGGGTCGCGTCCAGCACCTCGTTGAACGCCTGCTTCGCCGCGGCCATCCGGGTGCCGCCGTCGATGTCACGGGTGCGCATGGAACCGCTGACGTCCAGCACCAGTTCGACCTTCGGAGCGGCCTGGTCCGTCTCGTCGGCGACCGCACCGGCGGGGAAGGCGATCCCGGCCGTCAGGGCGGCGAGCAGAGCACAGACGCCCGCCGCCAGCCGTTGTCTTCTGATCATCGCCGGATCTTATTGATCGGACCGGCCGTCCTCCAAAACGGCCGCCGCCCGCCGGTCCCGGGCCGCCTTCAGGTCCCGTCGCCCGGCGCCGCGGTCCCGAACAGGCCCGCCAGGCGGGCCCGGTAGAGCGCGGCGACGGTGAAGCCGTCCGTGATCCGCCCGTCGGCCACCATCTCCTCCGCCTCGGCCGGGGTCACCGTGACGGCCCGGTGGATCGCCTCCCCCCGCTCGACCGCGCCGATGCCGTCCACGCGGGCCGCGTAGAGGGAGACCTTGTGGCCCAGCAGCCCGGTGTCGGGGTGCAGTTCGCCCAGCGGGACCACCTCCGTCGGCGTGGCCGCGATCTCCTCCCGCAGTTCCCGGGTGACGTTCTCCGCGGGCGTCGCGCCCGGGTCCCCGAAGCCGCGCACCACCTCCCAGTGCCGGCTGCGCGTCGCGTGCCGGTGGTGCTCGATCAGCACGACCTCGCTCTCGGGACCGAGCAGCGGCAGGACCACCACGCCGGGAGTGGAGCCCGGGGGCGGCAGGATGCGGTCGTACAGGCCGAGGCGGCCGTCGGGGAAGCGCACCGGGTCGCGCAGGTACCACAGGTAGCGGCCGGCCGAGACCACACCCGCGGGTACCGGCCGCAGCACGGCCCGCAGCCGCGCCCACAGCGCCCGGGGCGCGCCGCCGCGCCCGCCGCGTCCGGCGGTGGTCGCCTGGCGGCGGGCCTCGCGGATCCGCGCCGGGTCCGTGAGGATCCGCACCCCCTCGGGATCGTCGCGGAACCACTCCGGAACGTCCCGGCGCAGCGCCTCGTAGCGGTTCATCGGGGCCTCGGCAGGCTGGGCACAGGGGTACTCCGGCTCATCGGGTGCGTCAGTAGTCGGGCAGGTCTTCGTTGTCCTGGGTGGTCGTCAGGGCGGTGCCCGTGGGAACCGGCCCCGACGTGTCCCGGTAGCCGGGCAGGCGCCGCACCAGGTCGTGGAACTGCGCCCATTCTCGTTCACTCGCCAGTCGTACGGAGGCGATCTCCCGGGCGAACCTCTGTTCCTGCCGTCCGGCGACCAGGTTGCGCAGCACCAGCTGCACCGAGCCGGTCAGCGAGCCGCTCACCGTGAGCGGCAGGACGGTGCCGGCCACCTCCCAGATGTCGTTGCCGCTGACGGCGGTGAACACGGCCGCGCCCACCGTGACGACGACCTCGACCACCGGGCGCCAGGTGGCCGGCCGGGCCTGCCGGCGTTCCCGCGCGAGCCGGAGGATCTCCGCGTTGAGCCGGACGTAGGAGTCGAAGACCTGCCCGACGCCGTCGTGGAAGGCCTCCGGCGCCGCGGTCAGCGCGCCGAACGCCTTGATGTAGAGGTTCCAGGCGGGGGTCTGCCGCAGCCGCCAGATGTCGTGCAGGGTCAGGTCGTTCACCGCGTGGGGCGTCAGGTGGTCCTGTACGACGGCGAAGGTCTGCCGGCGCAGGAACGTCAGCAGCCGCTCCGGGTCCTGGACCACACCCACGGTGGAGGACGTCGCCTCGCGGGCCTCCTGGAGGACCACGCGCCGCAGGCTGCCGACCGGTGTGAGGGGGTAACGCCCCAGCGCGTCGGCGAGGTTGACGTTGTAGATGAGGTCCAGGAGCTGCTTTATCTCCGCCGCGAAGGGCTTGGCGCGGTCGTACCTGCCCTCCGCCACGTTCGTGCCCGGCACGGTCACGAACTCCTCGTACAGGGTGTTGCGCACGACCGGCTGCCGGCGCACGCTCAGGCCGTTGCTGAACGCGACCACCTCGCCGAGCCGTTCGCCGAACCGGTCCGTGTCCTCGCGGGCCACACCGACCTGCGCGGCGAGGATGTCGATGTCCTTGGCCGTGAGTCCCTGCACCTTCTCGGTGAACGGCTGGTAGAGCCGCATCCGGGTGCGGTTCAGGTTCTCCTGGTCGCCGGCGGAGTCGTCCCAGGACATGCGCACACAGCGCACCCGGTCGCCCGCCGGCATGCCCGCCAGCGTCTCCTGCCAGGCGGCGAAGCCGTCGCGCCGCAGGTGGAGGTAACCGGGCGGCTCCTCGGCCGGGTGGCGTTCCCGCAGCAGGAAGGGGACGATCGCGCCCGAGGCGAGCAGTTTGCGGTGCGCCGCGCGGGCCTCCCCCTCCTCGGCGAGGTCCCGGCTGATCGCGTCGTTGTTGTAGAAGTAGGCACGGTTGATCACGACCTGGCTGGCGTTGATGAGGCTGCGGAAGTACTCGGCCCGCACCTCCCGCACGCGTCGGCGGTCGACCTGGTCCAGGGACTCACCGCGCTCGATCATCTCCCGGGTGAGCTGCGCGGGGACCCACTGGTTGTCGAGCGACTGGGCGATCACGGCCCCCGGGTCCAGCTGTTCGGGCCGGATCGGCGACATCAGGCTGTCACTGCGGTCGTCGTCAGTCATCTGCTGCTCTCGAAACTCTCGTGTCCTGGCTGGCTCATCAGGGGTACACCGCCGGGCGGCGCCCCGGAGAACAAAGACCTTTTCGGTCACGGAAGATGACGCGAAATCAGCCCCGCACCGGGGACGGTACCGCGCGGGGACGAGGCAGGGTCGTCCAGATGTCCCCCGCATGGTCGGGCGACAGGCGCATCAGCGTCAGTGCCTTCGCCGGAAGCGGGTCCTCGCGCAGGGACACCAGGTCCGGGCCGGGCGGCAGATCGGGCAGTGCCGCCCGCAGCGCGGTGTCCAGCGCGGGGGCCGAGCCCGCCGTGCCCGCCAGCGCCCCCGCCACCAGGGAGGCGAACAGCTTGCGGCGCAGGGCGGTGTCGTCGTCCGTGATCAGACGGCCGGTGAGCGCGGGCGGGGCGATGCCGTGCCGGGCCAGGCGGGCCGGGCTGATCCGGATGTCGGCCAGGTCGCGGTAGACCAGGCGCAGCGGGGTGCCGTCGGGCGCCAGGACGACCAGCAGGTTCTGGCCGTGGGCCTCCAGGGCCACGCCGAGGTCCAGCAGCCGCAGGCCCACCGTGAGCGCCAGCCGGGTGAACGCGGCCAGCCAGGCGGGGGAGCCGGGCAGCGGCGTGGTGGCGAGGGCGGCCACCGGCAGGACGCGCTCGCCAGGACCGGCGTACACCTCCGGCGGCTCCCGCAGCAGAGCGGCCAGGTCGGGGGAGTGGGCCGTGACCGCCCCCAGCGTGCGGGTGATGTGCAGCAGGCCGTCCGTGCGCGCCGCCAGGTCCTCGGCGAACGCGGACAGCGGCGCCGCCGCCCGCACCGAGTACACCGAGATGTCCCGCACCGACGACGTCAGCCGGGCGCTCAGCGCGGTCTTCACCTGCGGTCCGCCGGGCACCGCCAGCGTGCGCAGGGACATCAGCGGGTGGGCGGGGCGCCAGAGCCTGTACGACCGCCCCAGCACGTGCGCGGCCTGCCAGGGGTGGACCGGCACCAGGATCCGGTCGCCGTCGCGGAGCTCGGCCGGCCAGTCGCCGGACACCAGGCACCCCTCCGCCGGCACCGGTACCGTCCCCAGCTCCACCACCGGCCCGTGCTCGGGGGCGTACGCCAGCTGGTCCGCCACCGAGAACCCCGGCCGGGAACGGCAGCTGGGGTGGTACGGGTGCCCGTCGACCACCCGCTGCTCCCACTCCCAGTCCCTCCCCCCGCCGTCCACCGGCCACTCCTTCGGGTGACCGGCGCCGGCCCGGGACAGCGCCAGCGAGGCCACGCTGTGTGCCAGCTCCGCGGCGAACGCGGACCCGTGCGGCACCCCGAGCGCGGTCATCAGCCGCGCCGGATCGTCGTACCGCTCCCGGTCCAGGCGTACGGCGGTGACGTAGGCGCTCGTGGCGTACGGATCCGCGTGCGGCCCGCGCAGCGTCCGCCCGTCGGCCAGGCGCAGGGCGAGGCCGTCCGCCCCGGACACCCGGCCGGACAGCCACGGCAGCGGTTCGTGGGCCAGTGCCCGCCACAGCCGGGTCAGCACGGCGGCGCGGGCACCGGGCAGCTCCGCCGCGTACCGGGACAGCAGCGCGGGCCGGACGGCGGCCAGCTCCTCGGCGATCTCGGCGTCGGCGGTCGGGGGACGGTGCACGGTCGGCTCCTCGGGTACACGGGCCACGGCACGATTGTCCGGGACGGCAGCCATACTGATCGTCACCGGCTCCCGCACGGCGCACCCGGTCCGCCCCGGGGACGACCGCGGGCCTCCTGGACGAAGAACGAATGGATCGCGTGGACCTCACACCCCCCAACGGCCCGGTCGGCCGCCGTGCCGACGCGTACGCGACCGCACCGCTGCTCAACTGCCTGCTGCGGGAGGTCGCCGAACCGCTCGCGGACGGCGGGGACGGCCGGGTCCACCGGCTGCCGGACGGCAGGCTGCTGCGGGTGCGCCCCGGCCGTCGCCCCGCCGACCCCGAGCTGTACACGGCCGGGGCCTGGCGCCGCATCGGCCACTCGGAGCTGGTCAAACTGGTCGCCGAGGAGCTGCGCCGGCACACCGGGCTGTCCGGCGGCGACCTGCCCGCCGAGATGATCGACAGCCGGGACGCGATCGCCGCCCTGCTCACGGCCCGCGCCCGGGCCACGGCGCCCGAGGATCCGTACCTGCGCTCCGAGCAGTCCCTGCTGACCGGACACCCCCACCACCCGGCCCCCAAGGCGCGCGGCGGCGGGCCCGTCGCGTCCTGGCTGCCGTACGCCCCCGAGGCGCACGCCCGGTTCCCGCTGGCGCTGCTCGGCGTCCGCGAGGACCAGGTGGCCGAGGAGGGCGACACCCGGGCCCTGGACGCCCTCGGCACCGCCCCGCCCGGCTACCGGCTGCTGCCCGCCCACCCCTGGCAGCTCGAACTCGTCGCCCGCGAGCTCGCGCCCGCCTTCGCCGACGGCCGGCTGCTGCGGCTGGGCACGACCCCGTTCGACACCTGGCCCACGGCCGCCGTCCGCACGGTGTACGAGCCGCGCCGCGACCTGTTCGTGAAGTTCAGCCTGGACGTCCGCATCACCAACGACATCCGCCGGCTGTGGCGCCATGACCTGCGGAAACTGCGCCGCACCGACACCGCGGCCGGGCACGCGTTCGCGGCGATGGGCCCGCCCGCGGCCTGGCTGAGCGACCGCGGCTACCGCACCGCCGCGTTCGCCTTCGAGGAACTGGCCGTCCTGGTCCGCGACGGGCTGCGCGGCCATCTGCTGCCGGGCGCCACCCCCCTGCTCGCGGCGGGTCTCGCCGAGGGCTTCGACGGCAGCCCGCTCGCCGCCGCCACCGACCCGGACGCCTGGTGGGAGGCGTACCTGCGGCAGGTCGTGCCGCCCGCCCTGACCGCGTTCGGCGACCACGGGGTGGTCCTGGAAGCCCACCTGCAGAACACCCTGGTCGCCGTGGACGCGGCCGGCACGCCCGTGCAGGCCCTGTTCCGGGACGCGGAGGGCGCCAAGCTGCTGCCGGACGTGACCCGGGCCGCCGGCTGGGAGCGGCTGGTGTACTGCCTGGTCGTCAACCACCTCGTCGAGATCGCCGGCGCCCTCGCCGAGCACCACCCCGGCCTCGACCCCTGGCCCGCCGCCCGCCGGGAACTCGCCCGCCACGACCTCCCCGAGATCCCCGCCCTGCTCGGCGCCCCCACCCTGCCGGGCAAGACCAACCTGCTCCTGCGCTGGACCGGCGCGGACGGCGCGGACGCCCGCTACCTGCCGCTGCCGAACCCGCTGGCCGGCGCCTGACCTGCCGTAGTCTGGCCGGTGTGCTGCGCGACGTGACTGCTGTTCGATACGTGACCCCGCTCCACTCCGGCGGCTCCGTGCCCGGAGTCGTGGAGGCCGACGACGACGGCACCTACGTCGTGAAGTTCACGGGCTCGGCGCAGGGGCACAAGGCGCTGGTCGCCGAGATCATCGTCGGGGAACTCGCCCGCGCGCTCGGTCTGCGCTTCCCCGAACTGGTCCTCGTGCACTTCGACCCGGCCGTCGCCGCCGCCGAGCCGCACCAGGAGGTGCGCGAGCTGCTCAACGCCAGCGCGGGCGTCAACCTCGGCATGGACTACCTGCCGGGCGCCCGGGACCTCACCCCGGAGATCGCCCGGACGTTCCCGGTGGACCCGCTGGAGGCCGGCCGGATCGTCTGGCTGGACGCGCTCACCGTGAACGTCGACCGCACGGTCCACAGCTCCAACCTGATGGTCTGGCCCACGCTCGGCACCGTTCCCGCGCGCCTGTGGCTGATCGACCACGGCGCCGCCCTCGTCTTCCACCACCGCTGGGACACCACGGCCCCGGGCCGGCGGTACGACTTCCGGCACCACGCCCTCGGCGGTTACGGCCCCGACGTGCGCGCCGCCGACGCCGAACTGGCGCCCCGGGTGACGGAGGAGCTGCTGCGCGGGATCGTCGCCGAGGTGCCGGACGCCTGGCTCGCCGAGGACGCCGGGTTCGCCACGCCCGACGACGTCCGGGACGCCTACGTCGGCTACCTCCTGGACCGGGTCCGGCTCTCCCACGAGTGGCTGCCCACCGACTTCCCGAGCCGTGAGGAGCTGGCGGCCGAGGAGGCCGCCCGCGCGGCGAAGACGCAGGCGGGCCGCCCCGAGTGGCTCAAGCGGGTCCCCGACCTGCACGGCAAGCCGGCGGCGGAACAGGACTGGTCGGTGCACCTCGGATGACCCGCCGGGCGGCACCGGGAACGTCCCCGGTCCGCCCGGACGGGCACGGCGTCAGCCGCGCAGCTGCTCGTACGCCGGGAGGGTGAGGAAGTCGGCGTAGTCCTCGTCCAGGGCCACCTTCAGCAGCAGGTCGTGCGCCTCCTGCCAGTGACCGGCGGCGAACGCCTCCTCGCCGGTCTCCTCGCGGATGGCGGCCAGTTCCTCGGCGGCGACCTTGCGGGCCAGCTCCGGCGTGGCCCGCTCGCCGTTCTCGAACTCGACGCCCGCGTTGATCCACTGCCAGATCTGCGAGCGGGAGATCTCGGCCGTGGCCGCGTCCTCCATCAGGTTGAAGATGGCGACCGCGCCGAGCCCGCGCAGCCAGGCCTCGATGTACCGGATGCCGACCTGCACGGCGTTGACCAGCCCGGCGTACGTCGGCTTCGCGTCGAGCGAGTCGATCGCGATCAGGTCGGCCGCCTCGACGTGGACGTCCTCGCGGAGGCGGTCCTTCTGGTGCGGCTTGTCGCCGAGGACCTTGTCGAAGGACTCCATGGCGATCGGGACGAGGTCGGGGTGGGCGACCCAGGAGCCGTCGAAGCCGTCGTTCGCCTCGCGGTCCTTGTCGGCCCGGACCTTCTCGAAGGCCACCTTGTTGACCTCGGCGTCCTTGCGGGACGGGATGAAGGCGGCCATGCCGCCGATGGCGTGCGCGCCGCGCTTGTGGCAGGTGCGGACGAGCAGTTCGGTGTACGCCCGCATGAACGGGGCCGTCATGGTGACCGCGTTGCGGTCCGGCAGGACGAACTTCGCGCCGCCGTCACGGAAGTTCTTGACGATGGAGAACAGGTAGTCCCAGCGGCCCGCGTTCAGCCCGGAGGCGTGGTCGCGTAGTTCGTAGAGGATCTCCTCCATCTCGTACGCCGCCGTGATGGTCTCGATCAGCACGGTCGCGCGGACGGTGCCCTGCGGGACGCCCACGTAGTCCTGCGCGAAGACGAACACGTCGTTCCAGAGGCGGGCTTCGAGGTGCGACTCGGTCTTCGGCAGGTAGAAGTAGGGGCCCTTGCCGAGGTCGAGCAGCCGCCGCGCGTTGTGGAAGAAGTACAGCCCGAAATCGACGAGGGCGCCGGGGACGGCACGGCCGCCGGCGTCGGCCAGGTGCCGCTCGTCCAGGTGCCAGCCGCGCGGGCGCATGACGACGGTCGCCAGCTCCTCGTCCGGCCGCAGGGCGTACGACTTGCCGGTGCGCTCGTCGGTGAAGTCGATGTTCCGGGTGTAGGCGTCGATCAGGTTGAGCTGGCCGAGGACCACGTTCTCCCAGGTGGGGGCGGAGGCGTCCTCGAAGTCGGCGAGCCAGACCCGCGCGCCCGAGTTGAGCGCGTTGATGGTCATCTTGCGGTCGGTGGGGCCGGTGATCTCGACGCGCCGGTCGTTCAGCGCGGCCGGGGCCGGGGCGACCTTCCAGGAGTCGTCCGCGCGGATCGGGGCCGTCTCCGGCAGGAAGTCGAGCGTGGAGGTGCGGGCGATCTCGGCGCGGCGCCCGGCCCGGCGGGCCAGGAGTTCGTCACGGCGCGGGGTGAACCGCCGGTGCAGCTCCGCCACGAAGGCGAGCACCGCGTCCGTGAGGACCTCCTCCTGCCGGGGCAGGGGCTCGGCGTCGACGATGGCCAGCGGGGACGGCGCTGGTGCGGACATGAGCTGTCACTTCCTTCAGCGGTGGCACCTGGTGCCAAGGGGCACGGGCAGGACGGTGAGCGCCGGATGTGCGGACAGGCGCTTCTGATCAGTGGATACTAGTTTCCTCATCGTGGAAGTTCAATGGTTTGTTGACGTCGAGATTCTTCGGCTCGAGGCAAGGCGGCCCCCGGTGTCACCCCGGTCACCGCAGGTGGCCGAGGTCGGCCTCCGTGTCGATGTCGTACGGTTCGGCGACGTCCGCGCACTCCACGAGCCGGATCTCCCGCTCGTGCGCCTTCAGGTACGCCCGCGCCCCGCGGTCCCCGGTGGCCGTCTCCGCGATGCCCGCCCAGTGCGCCGCACCGAACAGCACCGGGTGCCCGCGCACCCCCGCGTAGGCGGCCGAGACCAGGGACGTCTCGTCCTGCCAGGCGCCGAGCACCCGGGCCGCCGCCGCCGGGCCGATGCCGGGCTGGTCGACCAGGCTCACCAGGGCCGCGCGGGCGCCCGTCCCGGCGAGGGAGGCGAGTCCCGCGCGCAGCGAGGAGCCCATGCCCGCCGCCCAGTCCGGGTTGTCCACCAGCACACAGCCGTCGAGCCGGGCACGGTCGCGCACCTCGTCCGCCGCGGCGCCCAGGACCACGTGGATCCGCTCGCACCCGGCCGCGCGCAGCACCCCGACCGCGTGCTCGACGAGGGGCCGGCCCCGGTGCGGGAGCAGTGCCTTGGGGCGTCCGCCGAGCCGTCTGCCGCCGCCGGCGGCGAGCAGCAGCCCCGCGACGTCCCCCTGGAGATCCTGGTTGTCCGTCATGGGTCCTGCATACCCGACGGCCGTGTATTCGGCCGGTTTTCCGGTGCCGCTTCCGATGGGCTGAATTTCGGTCCGCGCTGTGGCGCTCCCGGACGCCGTGGCGTTTACTGACCCGCGCACGACGGCGCGTCAGGGGGGAGGGCTGCGTTGCGGAGCTTGGGGCAAAGGCCGGTGACCGGCAGCGACGAGGACCCGAGGGTGGCGGAACTGCGGGCCGCGGTGTCCCGTCTGCGCCGCGAACTGGCCGCGCTGCCCGCGGACTTCCCCGACCGGGGGATAGCCGAGGACGAACTCGCGGCGCTGGCCGCGATGGCCGCCGGCGGCCGGCCGGAGATCCCTCGCCTGCGCAGCTCCCTGTTGCTCATCGCCGGCGCGATCGGCTCGGTGAGCGCGCTGGCCCGGGGACTGTCCGAGGTGCGCTGCGCCGTGGACCTGTTCGGCGAACCGCCCCGCGACCGGGCCCCGGGGCGCCGGCACGATCCGAACGACAGGCTCTAGCCGTCCGTCACGGCCGCCCGTGGCCGTGGGGGCAACCCGATGCCGTCGGCAGGTCGCGGCAGACCTGGTCCTCGTGGGACTGGGCGGCGGCCCCGCCGAGGACGAGGAGGCAGACCAGGACGGCCATGACGGCCTGGCCGGCGACCGTGACGACGGCGCCGGCCCGCGCGGCGACCAGTCCCGCCACGAGGGCGAGGACGCCGACTCCGCCGGCGGCGGCCAGGTAGTTCCACAGCGGATCGGTCGTGACGGTCTCGGCCGTGTCGAAGGTCCACCCCGACAGCGCCCAGAGCCCGAAGATCACCACCAGGGCGACCAGTTCCAGGAACACCAGCCCGCATCCGGCCCCGACGTCGGCACCGCGGTCGGCACGGCGGCGCGGCCCGGGGCCGGTGGTGGCGTCGAAGGCGGGCGGGGCGACGGGGAGATCCATGCCGTCCACCCTTCCCGGGCGGGCGGGAGGGCGCATGAGTACGGGTACTCAGCCGGCACGCCCCTGGCGGGCGGTGCCCGTGCGGGTCAGCCCTGGTTCTGGCTGGCCAGTGCCGCCGACAGCTCACCGGCGATCTGCTGGAGCACCGGCACGATCTTCTCCGTGGCCGCTTCCGTGACCCGTCCCGCCGGTCCGGAGATGGAGATGGCGGCCGCCGTGGGGGAGTCCGGCACGGACACCGCGAGGCACCGCACCCCGACCTCCTGCTCGTTGTCGTCCACGGCGTAGCCCAGATCCCGCACCTCCTCCAGCGCCGCCAGGAACCCCTCCGGCGTGGTGATGGTCTTCTCCGTGGCGGCCGGCATGCCCGTCCGGGCCAGCAGCGCCCGCACCTCGTCGTCCGGCACCCCGGCCAGCAGCGCCTTGCCCACACCGGTCGAGTGCGGCAGCACCCGCCGGCCGACCTCGGTGAACATCCGCATCGAGTGCTTCGACGGCACCTGGGCCACGTACACGATCTCGTCCCCGTCGAGCAGTGCCATGTTCGCCGTCTCGCCGGTCTCCTCCACCAGACGGGCCAGGTACGGCCGCGCCCAGGTGCCGAGCAGCCGGGAGGCGGACTCGCCGAGGCGGATCAGCCGGGGGCCGAGGGCGTAGCGCCGGTTGGCCTGCTGGCGGACGTAGCCGCAGGCGACCAGCGTGCGCATCAGCCGGTGGATGGTCGGCAGCGGCAGCCCGCTCGCCGCGGACAGCTCGCTCAGCCCCACCTCGCCGCCCGCGTCCGCCATCCGCTCGAGCAGGTCGAAGGCGCGCTCCAGGGACTGCACACCGCCGGTGGCGGAGGGCTTGGCGGAGTCGGTGGTGCTGGCGCTGGACGTCGGCACGGCGCGTTCCTTTCGGGACTGGCGGGGAGAGCAGAAGCCTACCCGGCAGTCGGTTGACTCCCTGCTTGTACGTAGCTACGTTCTGCTTGTCGGAATTCTAATTCCGCTTTGTGGAAACGTCCAGACCCGGCGACGCCTCGACGCTGCCCAGAAGTGTGCCTCTTGACGGCGGGGGAGCGGGAGTGAAGACTCCTTCAACAGAACGTTGAAGTCCGTTACGTGGGTGTAAATCCCGTTTCCTGGACGTAAAACGGCGGGAGAGAGAGGGGTTCGGGTGTCCGACGCTGAACTGGTGCTGCGCTCCACACGCGTGATCACTCCGGAGGGGACACGGGCCGCCACCGTCACCGTGTCCGCCGGGACGATCACGGCCGTCCTGCCGTACGACGCCGAGGTCCCGGCCGGCGCCCGGCTGGAGGACGTCGGCGACCACGTCCTGCTGCCCGGCCTGGTCGACACCCACGTGCACGTCAACGACCCGGGCCGCACCGAGTGGGAGGGCTTTTGGACCGCGACCCGCGCGGCGGCGGCCGGCGGCATCACCACCCTGATCGACATGCCGCTCAACTCCCTGCCCCCGACCACCACGGTCGGGCACCTGCGGATCAAACAGGACGTCGCCCGGGACAAGGCGCACATCGACGTCGGTTTCTGGGGCGGCGCCCTGCCCGACAACGTCAAGGACCTGCGCCCGCTGCACGAGGCCGGCGTCTTCGGCTTCAAGGCCTTCCTGTCGCCGTCCGGCGTGGACGAGTTCCCGCACCTCGGACAGGAACAGCTCGCCCGGTCCCTGGCCGAGGTCGCCGGATTCGACGGGCTGCTCATCGTGCACGCCGAGGACCCGCACCACCTGGCCGCGGCCCCGCAGCGGGGCGGCCGGAAGTACGCCGACTTCCTCGCCTCCCGGCCGCGCGACGCCGAGGACACCGCCATCGCGAACCTCCTCGCACAGGCCCGGCGCCTGAACGCACGCGTGCACGTACTGCACCTGTCCTCCGCTGACGCCCTGCCGCTCATCCGCGCCGCCCGCGCCGAGGGTGTCCGCGTCACCGTGGAGACCTGCCCGCACTACCTCACCCTGACCGCCGAGGAGGTCCCGGACGGGGCCAGCGAGTTCAAGTGCTGCCCGCCCATCCGCGAGGCCGCCAACCAGGACCTGCTCTGGGAGGCGCTCGCCGACGGCACCATCGACTGCGTCGTCACCGACCACTCGCCCTCCACCGCCGACCTGAAGACGGACGACTTCGCCACCGCGTGGGGCGGCATCTCCGGCCTCCAGCTCAGCCTGTCCGCGGTCTGGACCGCGGCTCGCGAGCGCGGCCACGGCCTGGAGGACGTCGTGCGCTGGATGTCCGCGCGGACCGCCGGCCTCGTCGGCCTCGGCGCCTCGAAGGGCGCCATCGCCCCGGGCCACGACGCCGACTTCGCCGTCCTCGCCCCCGACGAGACCTTCACCGTCGACCCGGCCGGCCTCCAGCACCGCAACCGGGTCACCGCCTACGCCGGCAGGACCCTGCACGGCGTCGTCAAGTCCACCTGGCTGCGCGGCGAACGCATCGTCGCCGACGGCGCGTTCACCGCCCCGAAGGGCAGGCTGCTCGCCCGCCCCCAGTGACCCACCACCGCAACCGCACCCGGCCGACTCCCAGAGAGGACCCACTGATCACCGTGACGGCGATTGAGAGCTTCACCGGCGACGCGAACCCCTACGGAGGCGGCGACCCGTACGCGGACTACCGCACCGCCGACTTCCCCTTCACCCGGTACGCCGACCTCGCCGACCGGCGGCTCGGCGCCGGGGTCATCGCCGCCAACGACGAGTTCTTCGCCGAGCGCGAGAACCTGCTGGTGCCCGGGCGGGCCGAGTTCGACCCCGAGCACTTCGGGCACAAGGGCAAGATCATGGACGGCTGGGAGACCCGCCGCCGCCGCGGTGCCTCCGCCGGGCACCCGTGGCCCACCACCGGGGACCACGACTGGGCGCTGGTCCGCCTCGGCGCCCCCGGGGTGATCCGCGGGATCGTCGTCGACACCGCCCACTTCCGCGGCAACTACCCGCAGGCCGTCTCGGTCGAGGCCACGTCCGTGCCCGGCTCCCCGTCCCCGGAGGAACTCCTCGGCGGCGACGTGAAGTGGACGACGATCGTCCCGCGCACCGCCGTCGGCGGCCACGCGGCCAACGGCTTCGAGGTCACCGCCGAGCAGCGCTTCACCCACCTGCGGATCAACCAGCACCCCGACGGCGGCATCGCCCGCCTGCGCGTGTACGGCGAGGTCGTCCCGGACCCCGGGTGGCTGGCGGTCCTCGGCACCTTCGACGTGGTCGCCCTGGAGAACGGCGGCCGGGTCGAGGACGCCTCCGACCTCTTCTACTCCCCGGCCACCAACACCATCCGGCCCGGCCGCTCCCGCAAGATGGACGACGGCTGGGAGACCCGCCGCCGCCGCGACCAGGGCAACGACTGGATCCGCTACCGGCTCGTCGCCCAGTCCCGGATCCGCGCCATCGAGATCGACACGGCATACCTGAAGGGCAACAGCGCCGGCTGGGCCTCGGTGTCCGTCAAGGACGGGGAGGACGGCGCGTGGCGGGAGATCCTGCCCCGCACCCGCCTCCAGCCCGACACCGACCACCGCTTCGTCCTGCCCGAGCCGGCGGTCGGCACCCACGCGCGGATCGACATCTTCCCCGACGGCGGCATCTCCCGCCTGCGCCTGTACGGCTCCCTGACCGAGCAGGGCGCGAGCGGCCTCGCCGCCCGCCACCAGGAACTGGGCGGCTGACCCGGCGCCGGCGCACGCCCACGCGCGCGGGAGCGCCCCGGCCGGACGGCACCGGGCGCTCCGCGCGTCACCCGCACGGAGCCCTGTTCCGGGCTGCCGGAACTCTTTCCTCCTCCTTTCGCGTTCCTTCCACGTGACCCTTAAGCAAGAGATCGTCGGCAACGCCATGCAGATGGCGGTCGTCAACCTGCACCCCGGCCAGACCGTGTACTGCGAGGCCGGGAAGTTCCTGTTCAAGACCACCAACGTGACCATGGAGACGCGGCTGTCCGGCCCGTCCGGCAGCGGCGGGCAGCAGGGCGGTTCGGGCGGCGGCGGCATGGGCGGTCTGCTCCGGCAGGCCATGGGCACCGCCATGCAGGTCGGCCAGCGCATGCTCGCCGGTGAGTCGCTGGCCTTCCAGTACTTCACCGCCCAGGGCGGCGAGGGCACGGTCGGCTTCGCGGGCGTGCTCCCCGGCGAGATGCGCGCCCTGGAGCTGGACGGCACGCGCGCGTGGTTCGCCGAGAAGGACGCCTTCGTGGCCGCCGAGTCCACCGTCGACTTCGGCATCGCCTTCGCCGGCGGCCGCACCGGCATGAGCGGCGGCGAGGGCTTCGTCCTGGAGAAGTTCACCGGACACGGCACGGTGATCATCGCGGGCGCGGGCAACTTCATCGACCTCAACCCGGCGGACTTCGGCGGCCGGATCGAGGTCGACACCGGCTGTGTCGTCGCCTTCGAGGAGGGCATCCAGTACGGCGTCCAGCGCGTCGGCGGCCTCAACCGCCAGGGTCTGATGAACGCCGTGTTCGGCGGCGAGGGCCTGTCCCTGGCCACGCTGGAGGGCAACGGCCGGGTGATCCTCCAGTCCCTCACCATCGAGAGTCTCGCCAACGCCCTGAAGAAGGCCCAGGGCGGCGACAAGCAGGGCCCGACCGGCGGACTGTTCTCCACGCACGCGGGCTGAACCGGATTCCCCCGGGGACCACCCGGTCCGGCTCGTCGACGCCCCGCGCCTGCTGACGTTCCCGGTCGTCCGGCACCTACCGGCAGCGGACCCCCGCCCGCGGGGAACCGCGCGGCGGGGGCGGCGAGCCGGGCGGCGCCGGAGCGCGTGGACGCCCGGCCCGCTGTCGGTGGGGGCGTCCTCTTCCTGGCCGGGGGCCGTCGCGGCCGGTAGCGTGAGCGCGCCCCCGCGCGAGCCGCCGACGTCTCCGCACCCCTTCCCGGAGACCAGGAGAGCCGCACCCCGTGTCCTCGCTCGCCGTACCCGCCGTGCTCGCGCCCCGCCGGACCTGGCACACCGACCTGCCCGTGCTGCTCGTCGCGGTCTGCTGGGGCGCCAGCTACCTGGCGGCGAAGGAGATCACCACCGCCCGGACGGTGCTCGCCGTCCTGGTGCTGCGGTTCGCCCTCGCCCTGCCCGCCCTCGCCGTCGCCGGCCGTCGCTCCCTGCGCGCGCTCTCCGGCGCCCAGTGGCGCGGCGCGGCCCTGCTCGGGCTGATCCTCGCCGGGATCTTCCTGCTGGAGACGTACGGGGTGGTGCACACCTCGGCGACCAACGCCGGTCTGATCATCAGCCTCACCATGATCTTCACCCCGCTCGCCGAGGCCGCCGTCACCCGCACCCGGCCCACGCCGTCCTTCCTCGGCGCGGCGGCCCTGTCGGTGCTGGGCGTCGTCCTGCTCACCCAGGGCGCCGGCTTCACCCGGCCCTCCCCCGGCGATCTGCTGATGCTGCTCGCCGCGTGCGCCCGCACCGTGCACGTCCTGGCCATGTCGCGGATCAAGGCCGTACAGGGCGCCGGAGCGCTGCCGCTGACGACGGTCCAGCTCGGCTCCGCCGTCGCCGTCTTCGCCCTGCTGTCGGCCGCGGGCGGCGGGCCTGCGCCGTGGACGGCCGCGACCGGCTTCGGCGCGCGGGAGTGGGCGGGGCTGCTGTTCCTGTCGGCCCTGTGCACGGTGTTCGCGTTCTTCGTGCAGATGTGGGCCGTCCGCCGCACCTCCGCCTCCCGGGTCAGCCTGCTGCTCGGCACCGAGCCGCTGTGGGCCGCCGGCGCCGGTATCGCGCTGGGCGGCGACCGGCTCGGCGCGCTCGGTCTGGCGGGCGGCGCGCTGGTGCTGGCCGGGACGGCCTGGGGGCGCCGGGCGGCGGCCTGACCCGGGGCCCACGCTCCCTGGTCCGTGACCTGCCGCACATCGCCCGGAGGTCCATCGAAACGTTTGAGTCTCGCCGCGAGATTGCCTACCTTTGCAGTACGAAACTGTTTCGGACCGATGGCGGCGGGGACACGGTCGTCCCGCCGGCGCTGACGCACAACCGAGCAATCCGAGCCCCCTGAGGGAGTTCCATCGTGGAAGCCATCCCGGTCGCCACCGTCCAGGCCGGGCCGTCCGGCCAGACCCACGCCCCGCCGAAGCACCGGTGGTGGGCGCTGGCCGTGATCGGCCTCGCCCAGCTCATGGTCGTGCTCGACGCCACGATCGTGAACATCGCGCTGCCGTCCGCCCAGCAGGACCTGGGCTTCGACAACAACGGACGGCAGTGGATCGTCACCGCCTACTCCCTGGCCTTCGGCAGTCTGCTGCTGCTCGGCGGCCGGCTCGCCGACCTCTTCGGCCGCAAGACGACCTTCATCATCGGCATCGTCGGCTTCGCCGCCGCCTCCGCGGTCGGCGGCGCGGCGAACGGCTTCACCATGCTGGTCGTCGCCCGTGCCGTGCAGGGACTGTTCGGCGCCCTGCTCGCCCCCGCGGCGCTCTCCCTGCTGACCACGACGTTCACCGAGGCCAAGGAACGCGCGAAGGCGTTCGGCATATTCGGCGCCATCGCCGGCTCCGGCGCCGCCGTCGGCCTGGTCCTCGGCGGTCTGCTGACCGAGTACCTCAACTGGCGCTGGACGCTCTACGTCAACGACGCCATCGCGATCCCCGCGCTGATCGGCGCGGTCGTCCTCATCGGCCGTTCCGTCCCGGCCGAGCGGCCCACACTCGACATCCTCGGCGCCGTCCTGGTCTCCGGCGGCCTGTTCGGTGTCGTCTACGGCTTCGCCAACGCCGAGACGCACGACTGGGACAACTGGATGACCTGGGGCTTCCTCGCCGCGGGCGGGCTCCTTCTGGTGGCGTTCTTCCTCTGGCAGTCCCGTGCGAAGCACCCCGTCCTGCCCCTGCGCGTCCTGGCGGACCGCGACCGCGCCGCCGCCCTGTCGACCGTGCTGATCTCCTCCGCCGGGATGTTCGGCGTCTTCCTCTTCCTCACCTACTACCTCCAGGCGACGCTGGGCTACTCGCCGGTGAAGAACGGCGTGGCCTTCCTGCCGATGGTGGGCGCGCTGATGGTGATGGCGCAGCTGTCCACCAACTGGCTGGTGCCGAGGATCGGGCCCAAGACCGTCGTGCCCGTCGGCATGCTGCTGGCCGCCGGCGGCATGGTCTGGCTGACCCGCCTCGACCTGCACAGCAGCTACGCGCCGCATGTGCTGCCGCCGCTGCTGCTGCTGGGCGCGGGTCTCGGAATGTCGATGCCCGCGGCCATGAGCTACGCCACCCTCGGGGTCCGGGCGAGCGACCAGGGCGTGGCCTCGGCGGCCGTCAACACCACCCAGCAGGTGGGCGGTTCGATCAGTACGGCCCTGCTGAACACCCTGGCCGCCAGCGCGGCCACCGACTACGCGAAGCACCACCTGACCGACCCCCTGGTCAAGGCGAACGCGGCGCTGCACAGCTACACCGTCGCCTACTGGTGGTCGGCCGGCTTCTTCGCCTTCGCCGTGCTCGTCACCGTGCTGCTGTTCCGCGCCAGGAGGAAGGCGGACGTGTCCGCCGAGGACGCCGAGGGGCCGGTCGGGGCCGAGGCGGCCCCCGCCGCCGGGGCCGAACCCGCCGCGGGAGCCGCGGCGGCCACCGGGAACGTGCCCGGGGCCGACGAGGGGACCGCCGACGTACCCCTTGCGTCCCTCGGCGCGGACGGTGCGGCGGCCGTCCGTGGGCAGGTACGGGACGGTGCCGGGGTACCCGTGCCGCGTACCGCGATCACCGTGCTGGACACGGCGGGTCACCAACTGGCCCGCACCACCTCCGGCGACGACGGCTGGTACGCCGTGGACACTCCCGCGCGCGGCAGCCTGGTCCTCATCGGCTCGGCGTCCGGGTACCGTCCGCAGGTCGCCACGCTGAGCCTGGACGGCACGCCCGTCGTCCACGACCTGGTGCTCCTGCCGAGCCCCGGCGGCGTGGCGGGCACGGTGCGCGGCGGGGACGGGGAGGTGCTTCCCGGCGCCCTGGTGGTGGCCACGGACCGGCACGGTGACGTGACCGCCTCCGCGACCACGGGTACGGGCGGCGGCTACCGGCTCGGCGACCTGCCGCCCGGTGACTACACGCTCAGCGCCAGCGCGCCCGGCCACCGCCCGGCCGCCGTGCCGGTCACCGTCTCCGGCGAGACCACCCGCTGTGACCTCCGGCTGTCCACGGCGGCGACCCTGTGGGGGACGGTGCACACCCAGGACGGACGGGCACTGGAGGACGCCCGGGTGACCCTGATCGACGCCGCGGGCAACGTCGTCGGCACACGCACCACGAGCGTCGACGGCAGCTACTCCTTCACCGACCTCGCCGGCGAGCAGTACACCGTGATCGCCGCCGGGTACGCGCCGGTGGCCACGCAGGTCACCGTGGACGGCGGCCAGGCCGAGGTCGACATCCTGCTCAGCCACAAGGAGGCGTAGCCGCGCGCGTCGGCGCGCACCGGGCCGGGCTCCCCGCTTCCGGGTCCTCCGTGGGGGGAGCACACGGGGCGAGGAGCCCGGCCCGCACCTCAGCAGCCGAAGTCGACCAGGTCGGACGTGGCGTAGTGGTCGGAGGTGCAGTAGTCCTCCCGGTCCTCGTCGCCGGTGACGATCCGGCGGGCGCCGCGCGTGGGCGAGCCGGGGGTGATCACCGTGTACTCGTGGTAGTAACCGGACGGCCGGCCGGGCAGGACGCGTTCCCGGTTCTGGAAGACGGTGCCGTCCTGCGCGTACGGGAACGGTCCGCCCCGCTCGATCAGGCCGAGCGTGTCGTACGCCGGTAGATTCCCCCCACGGATCGCACGCGCCGGCGCCGCGGCCGCCGTCCTGTCCGCCCTCCTCCTCGGCGGCACCGTCACCGCGACCCCGGCGGGCGGTGGCCGAAGGTCCACGGCGGTGCGACTTAGGTCGACGGTCCCGGTCGCCCGGTCGGTGATCCGGGGACCAGGACGGCCGCGGGGCCCGATCCGTGCGTAGATTTGCCGACCGTGACCGAACACGAACAAGCGCGGGCGCCGAGGGAGTTCACCGGCCGCCGGTGGCTGTTCCCCTCCGCCCTCGTCCACGAACTGGACCCGGACGCCGGGGTCCCCGGCCGACGGCCGCGGCGCACGGCACGCGACTGGGTCGTCGACGTCTCCTGCTTCCTCCTGGCCGTCCTCATCGGCCTGGCCGCCGCCCAGGGCCTCGACGAGGAACCCGGCCTGCCGCACTCCCTCGCCGTCCTCGACCAGGTGCTGGGCGGCCTGTCCTGCGGCGCCGTCTGGCTGCGCCGCCGGTGGCCCGTCGGGCTCGCCGTCGCGATGATCCCGGTCGGCCTGCTCTCCAACAGCTCGGGCGGCGCCGCCATGGTCGCCCTGTTCACACTCGCCGTCCACCGGCCCTTCCGGTACGTCGCCTGGACCGCCGGCGTGGACCTCGCGCTCGTCCCGCTGTTCTCCTGGATGCGGCCCGACCCCGACCTGCCCTACGCCGGTGTCGTCGCGTTCACCGCCCTGCTCACCGTGTCCGTCACCGGCTGGGGCATGTTCGTCCGCTCCAAACGGATGCTGATGCTGAGCCTCAGGGACCGGGCGCACCGGGCGGAGACCGAGGCCCGGCTCCGCGCCGAGCAGGCGCAGCGGCTGGCCCGCGAGGCCATCGCCCGCGAGATGCACGACGTGCTCGCCCACCGGCTCACCCTGCTCAGCGTGCACGCGGGCGCCTTGGAGTTCCGGCCGGACGCGCCCCGCGAGGACATCGCGCGGGCCGCCGGGGTGATCCGGGAGAGCGCCCACGAGGCCCTCCAGGACCTGCGGGAGATCATCGGTGTCCTGCGGGCCGGGGAGGCGGAGGAGCCGCCCGGCGGGCGTCCCCAGCCGACGCTGGCCGGGCTGGACGCCCTCGTCGCCGAATGCCGCGAGGCCGGCATGCACGTCACCCTCGACCACCGCGTCGCCGACCCGGCCGCCGTCCCCGCCTCCGCCGGCCGCACCGCCTACCGCATCGCCCAGGAGGCCCTGACCAACGCCCGCAAGCACGCCCCCGGCACCGAGGTCACGCTCCGCCTCACGGGTACGCCCGGCGACGGCCTGACGATCACGGTCGCCAACCCCGCCCCGCCCGCCGAGGTCCCGCCCGTGCCCGGCTCCGGACAGGGCCTGATCGGCCTGACGGAACGGGCCACGCTGGCCGGCGGGCGCCTGGAACACGGCACGCGTCCGGACGGGGGATTCACGGTCCGGGGGTGGCTCCCGTGGCCGCGGGCCTGAGGGGCCCGGCGCCGTACACCGGCGCACGCACGCGCACGCGCGCACCCGGCTTCCGGCCGTGCCCCCCGCCCGGCCCCCGCACCCGTGATTACGTGAGCCCATGACTGCGACGCCCATCAGACTCCTCCTCGTGGACGACGACCCCCTGGTACGCGCCGGTCTGGCGCTGATGATCGGCGGGGCCGGGGACATCGAGATCGTCGGCGAGGCGGCCGACGGCGCGGAAGCGGAGGAAGCGGTGGCGCGGACCCGGCCGGACGTCGTCCTGATGGACCTGCGGATGCCCGCGGTGGACGGCATCACCGCGACCCGGCGGCTGCGCGCGCGGCCGGACGCGCCGCAGGTCGTCGTGCTCACCACCTTCCACGCCGACGAACAGGTCCTGCACGCGCTGCGCGCCGGGGCCGCCGGTTTCGTGCTGAAGGACACCCCGCCCGCCGAGATCGTCGACGCCGTGCGCCGGGTCGCGGCCGGCGACCCGGTCCTGTCGCCCGCCGTCACCCGGCAGCTGATGCGGCACGCGGCCGGTACCGCCGCCGACGCCCGGCGGACCCGCGCGCGTGAACGGCTCGCCGTGCTCAACGACCGCGAACGCGAGGTCGCCGTCGCCGTCGGCCGCGGCCTCGCCAACGCCCGGATCGCCGCCGAACTCTTCCTCAGCGTGGCCACCGTCAAGGCCCACGTCTCACGCGTCCTCACCAAGCTCGGCCTGGACAACCGGGTCCAGATCGCCCTGCTCGCCCATGACGCGGGACTGCTGGACGACAGCGGGGACGAAGCCTAGGCGGCGGGTACCGGGGGGCCGTACGGGGCGACGGGCACGATCCGGGCGCCGTGCGCGTTGTCCCCGTACCGGCCGCCGTCCGGGACCTCGGGGCACTTCACAGGGGGAGACATGGAACGAGTGATCGATCTGACGGGGTGCGGCGAGGCGCTCCGCCGGGACCCGCACCCGGTGTACGCGCGGCTGCGCGAGCGGGGTCCCGTCCACCGGGTCCGGCTCGCCATGCCGGGCGGAGTCTGGGAGACCTGGCTGGTGGTGGGGTACGACGAGGCGCGGGCCGCCCTCGCCGACCCCCGGCTGGCCAAGGACAGCGCCAAGACGGGCTACGTGCCCCTGGACGAGCAGCTGATCGGCAAGTACCTGCTCGTCGCCGACCCGCCGCAGCACACCCGGCTGCGGGGCCTGGTCGCGCGCGCCTTCACCATGCGCCGGGTCGAGCGGCTGCGCCCGCGGATCCAGCGGATCACCGACGACCTGCTGGACGCCATGCTGCCGCACGGCCGCGCCGACCTCATCGACTCCCTCGCCTACCCGCTGCCGATCACCGTCATCTGCGAGCTGCTCGGGGTGCCTGAGACCGACCGCGCGGAGTTCCGGAAGATCTCCACGGAGGTGGTCGCGCCGACCGACGCGGACTCCGAACGCGCGGCGACCGTCCGCTTCGCCGAGTACCTCACCGGGCTGATCGAGGACAAGCGGTGCGCGGGCCCCACGGGCGACCTGCTCGGCGACCTGATCCGCACCACCACCGAGGACGGCGACCGGCTCTCGATGGACGAGCTGCGGGGCATGGCCTACCTGCTGCTCATCGCCGGTCACGAGACCACGGTCAACCTCATCGGCAACGCCGTCCTCGCCCTGCTCACCCACCCCGCGCAACTGGCGGCCCTGCGCGCCGACAGCACCCTCCTGGAGGGAGCGGTGGAGGAGACGCTGCGCTGGGAAGGGCCGGTGGAGAACGCGACGTACCGGTACGCCGCCGAGCCGCTCCGGATCGCGGGCAGCAGCATCGGGCGCGGCGACGACGTGCTGATCGGCCTCGCCGCCGCCCAGCGCGACGGCGGCCGGTTCGCCGATCCCGACCGCTTCGACATCCGCCGCGACACCCGGGGCCACCTCGCCTTCGGCCACGGCATCCACTACTGCCTGGGCGCACCCCTGGCCCGGCTGGAAGCCGGCATCGCCATCGGCACGCTCCTGGACCGCGCTCCCGGTCTCACCCTGGACGCGGAGCCGGGGGAGTGGCTGCCGGGCATGCTCATCCGGGGCGTGCGAAGCCTGCCGGTCCGCTGGTGACGGGGCACCGCGGCGGCCCTCCGGCAGGGCCGCGGCGCGCGCCGGTCGCGGACGAGGAGCCTCACGGCGCCCCCGTACCGCCCGGCACCTCGGCCAGTGCCACCGGGCGCCGCTCGCGGCGGGACCGCTCGCAGGCCTCGGCGACGCGCAGGGCCTGAAGAGCCTCGCGGCCGTCGCAGGGGTTGGGCCGTTCGCCGCGGACCACCTCCACGAAGGCGTTCAGCTCGGCCTCGTAGGCGGGGCCGAACCGCTCCAGGAACCCCGTCCACGGCTTGTCCGCGGGCGGGGGACCGGTCGGCTCGGTGGACGCGAGGGGCGTGCGGTCGTCCAGGCCCACCACCACCGTGTCGCGCTCCCCGGCCAGTTCCATGCGGACGTCGTAGCCGGCGCCGTTCAGCCGGGTCGCCGTCGCCGTGGCCAGGGTGCCGTCGTCCAGCGTGAGCAGCGCCGCGCCCGTGTCGACGTCCCCGGCCTCCCGGAACATCGCCGGACCGCGGTCCGAGCCGGTGGCGTACACGTCGGTCACCTCACGGCCCGTCACCCAGCGCAGCACGTCGAAGTCGTGGATCAGCGTGTCCCGGAACAGCCCGCCGGACAGCGGCAGCCACTCCACCGGTGGCGGGGCCTGGTCGCAGGTCAGGGCCCGTACGGTGTGCAGCCGGCCGAGCCGGCCCGCGCGGACGGCCTCCCGGGCGCCGGCGTAGCCCGCGTCGAACCGCCGCTGGAAACCCATCTGCAGCACCGTCCCGGCCGTCTCCACCTCGGCGAGCGCGTGCAGCGTGCCCGGCAGGTCCAGCGCGATGGGCTTCTCGCAGAAGACCGGCAGGCCCGAGCGGGCCGCCCGGCCGATCAGCTCGGCGTGCGCCGCCGTCGCCGTGGTGATCACCACGGCGTCCACGCCCCACCGGAAGATCTCGTCGACGCCCGGCGCCGCCGTCTCGCCCAGCCGGTGCGCCAGCGTCTGCGCCCGCGCCGGGTCCGTGTCCGTCAGGATCAGGGACCCGACCTCGCGGTGGCGGCTGAGCGTCCTCGCGTGAAGGGTGCCGATGCGGCCCGTACCGATGACCCCGATGCGCATGGAAACAAAGTGAGGGCCGACACCGTACCCTGTCAATGCGTATGTCCGGACAACCGGACTACACGACTTCCCGTCAACCGGGCACAGGGCTACGCTCGGGCCCGTGCCGAAACCAGATGTGGACCCGACCGTGTCGCTCGACCTCCGCGTGGACCGTAGCTCCCCGGTGCCGCTGTACTTCCAGCTCTCCCAGCAGCTGGAGGCCGCCATCGAGCACGGCAGCCTCACCCCGGGCAGCCTCCTGGGCAACGAGATCGAGCTGGCCGCGCGGCTCGGGCTGTCCCGGCCGACCGTCCGCCAGGCCATCCAGTCCCTCGTCGACAAGGGCCTGCTCGTGCGGCGCCGGGGGGTGGGCACCCAGGTCGTGCACAGCCAGGTCAAGCGCCCGCTGGAACTGAGCAGCCTCTACGACGACCTGGAGGCGGCCGGTCAGCGCCCCGCGACGAAGGTCCTGGTCAACACGGTCGTCCCCGCCTCCGCCGCGGTCGCCGCCGCGCTCGGCGTCGCGGAGGGCGGTGACGTGCACCGCATCGAGCGGCTGCGCCTCGCACACGGCGAGCCGATGGCGTACCTGATCAACCACCTGCCGCCCGGCCTGCTCGACCTGGACACGGACCAGCTGGAGGCCACCGGCCTGTACCGGCTGATGCGCGCCGCCGGGATCACCCTGCACAGCGCCCGCCAGTCCATCGGCGCCCGGGGCGCGACGGCCACCGAGGCCGAGCGGCTCGGCGAGGCCGAGGGGGCCCCGCTGCTCACCATGCAGCGCACCACCTTCGACGACACCGGCCGCGCGGTGGAGTTCGGCGACCACACCTACCGCCCGAGCCGCTACTCCTTCGAGTTCCAGCTCCTCGTACGCCCCTGACCGGCCGGCCGCCTTCGTCGCAATGTCCGGACAATGCGACCCGTGGGGGCTCCCCGGTCATGTCACGGGTGTTCCCCGTGTTCGATACTGGAGCGTTTGGGGCCGCTGACGCGATCGACGGCCCCTTGCGTCTGTACGAACACGGCAAGAAGGGCACGGCCTCGTGGCACGGTTTCGGACCTGGGTAGGCATAGCGCTGGCGGGGGCACTCTCCGTGTCCCTGGCGGCATGCAGCAGCACCGGCGGCAAACGGGCGGAGGACGCCCGCAAGGCCGCCGCCGCCCAGGGCAGGGCAGCGGTGGACACTCCGCGCTGGACGTTCGCGATGATCACCCACTCGGGCGATGGCGACACCTTCTGGGACATCGTGCAGAGCGGCGCCAAGCAGGCCGCCGTCAAGGACAACATCAACTTCCTGTACTCGCACGACGACGAGGCCCAGCAGCAGGCCCAGCTGGTCGACGCGGCCGTGGACAAGAAGGTCGACGGCATCATCGTCACCCTCGCCAAGCCGGACGCCATGAAGGCGGCCGTGGCCCGTGCCGAGAAGGCCGGCATCCCGGTGATCACCGTCAACTCCGGCTCGCAGGAGTCCAAGGCCTTCGGCGCCCTCACCCACATCGGCCAGGACGAGACCGTCGCCGGCGAGGCCGTCGGCGAGGAACTGAACAAGCGCGGCAAGAAGAAGGCCCTGTGCGTACTGCACGAGCAGGGCAACGTCGGCCACGAGCAGCGCTGCGACGGCGTCGCCAAGACCTTCCGCGGCACGCTGCGCAAGCTCTACGTCAACGGCACCAACATGCCCGACGTGCAGTCCGCCGTCGAGGCCAAGCTGCAGGCCGACAAGTCCATCGACTCCGTCGTCACCCTCGGCGCGCCCTACGCCGACACCGCCGTGAAGGCGCGCACGGACGCGGGCAGCAAGGCCGAGATCGACACCTTCGACCTCAACGCCAAGGTGGCGGCCTCCCTGAAGAACGGCACCCTCGGCTTCGCCGTGGACCAGCAGCCGTACCTCCAGGGCTACCAGGCCGTCGACCTGCTGTGGCTGTACAAGTACAACGGCGACGTCCTCGGCGGCGGCCGGCCGGTGCTGACCGGCCCGCAGATCATCACCAAGGACCAGGCGTCCGCCCTCGCGGAGTACACCGAGCGGGGCACCCGATGAGCGCGGTCACGGACGACAAGGCGCTCGACGAGAGACTGCTGCGCGGCTCCCCGCTGCGGACCCTGCTGACCCGCCCGGAACTGGGCTCGGTCGTCGGCGCCCTCGCCGTCTTCGTCTTCTTCTCGTTCGCCGCCGACGGCTTCCTGCGCGCCACCAGCCTCAGCACCGTCCTGTACGCCTCCTCGACCATCGGGATCATGGCCGTACCCGTGGCCCTGCTGATGATCGGCGGCGAGTTCGACCTCTCGGCGGGCGTCCTGGTGACGTCGTCGGCGCTGGTCTCCTCGATGTTCAGCTACCAGATGACGGCGAACACCTGGGTCGGCGTGGGCGTGTCCCTGCTGGTCACGCTGGGCATCGGCGCCTTCAACGGCTTCATGCTCACCCGCACCAGGCTGCCCAGCTTCATCATCACGCTGGGCACCTTCCTGATGCTGACCGGCATGAACCTCGGCTTCACCAAACTGATCGACGGCACCGTCTCCACCAAGACCATCGCCGACATGGAGGGCTTCCCCAGCGCCCACGCCGTGTTCGCCTCGACCATCGGCGTCGGCGGGGTCGACATCAAGGTCACCATCCTGTGGTGGCTCGGGCTGGTCGCCCTCGCCTCCTGGATCCTGCTGCGCACCCGCACCGGCAACTGGATCTTCGCCGTCGGCGGCAACGAGGACGCGGCCCGCGCGGTCGGCGTCCCGGTCGCCCGGACCAAGATCGGCCTCTACATGGGCGTCGCGTTCGGCGCCTGGATCTCCGGCCAGCACCTGCTCTTCTCCTTCGACGCCGTCCAGTCCGGCGAAGGCGTCGGCAACGAGCTGATCTACATCATCGCGGCCGTCATCGGCGGCTGCCTGATCACCGGCGGCCACGGCAGCGCGGTCGGCTCGGCCGTCGGCGCGCTGCTGTTCGGCATGACCAGCAAGGGCATCGTCTTCGCCGAGTGGAACCCCGACTGGTTCAAGTTCTTCCTCGGAGCGATGCTGCTCCTCGCGACCCTGCTCAACGCCTGGGTCCGCAAGCGCGCGGAGGCCACCAAGTGACACTCGTCGAGCTGACCGGCGTCAGCAAGCACTACGGCACAGTCCGCGCCCTGGAAGGCGTCTCGCTGGAGGTCCACGCGGGTGAGATCACCTGCGTCCTCGGCGACAACGGCGCGGGCAAGTCCACCCTGATCAAGATCGTCGCGGGCCTGCACCGGCACGACGGCGGCACCCTGCGCGTCGAGGGCGAGGAGACGACCCTCTCCTCCCCGCGCGAGGCCCTGGACCGGGGCATCGCCACGGTCTACCAGGACCTGGCCGTCGTCCCCCTCATGCCGGTCTGGCGCAACTTCTTCCTCGGCTCCGAGCCCCGCAAGGGCGCCGGCCCCTTCAAGCGCCTGGACACCGACTTCATGCGCCGCACCACCCGCGAGGCGCTGCTCCGCATGGGCATCGACCTCCGGGACGTCGACCAGCCCATCGGCACGCTGTCGGGCGGCGAGCGCCAGTGCGTCGCCATCGCGAGGGCGGTCCACTTCGGTGCGAAGGTCCTGGTGCTGGACGAGCCGACGGCGGCACTGGGGGTCAAGCAGTCCGGTGTGGTCCTGAAATATGTGGCGGCGGCACGGGACGAGGGCCTGGGCGTCGTCTTGATCACCCACAACCCGCACCACGCGTACCTGGTGGGGGACAGATTCGTGCTCCTGCGCAGGGGCACGATGGTGGGCCATTACACACGGGACGACATCACGCTCGACGAGCTGACCCGGCAGATGGCGGGCGGGTCCGACCTGGAGGCGCTGCGCCACGAACTGCGGCGCGGGTGAGGGGCGCGGGGCCGTGCCGCCGTGCGGCCCCGCGCGTCGGCGCGGGACAGCGAGACGCGCCCGCGCCCCGCGTCCGGCCCGCACACCTCCCCCGCCCCGCGCGGCACCCGGCGTGAGCGTGCGGCACAATCGAGCCCGATGAGCACCTACCGCGACCTCACCGCCCCCATCGGTTCCCGCCGAGCCCCGGTCCTGCGCACCGTGGGAACACGAGAGCGCCGGTCACATCTGACCGCACCCCGTGTCCCCACCGTCGGCATCGACATCGGCGGCACCAAGGTCATGGCGGGCGTCGTGGACGCCGACGGCAACATCCTGGAGAAGCTCCGCACGGAGACCCCGGACAAGTCCAAGAGCCCCAAGGTCGTCGAGGACACCATCGTCGAACTGGTGCTGGACCTGTCCGACCGGCACGACGTCCACGCGGTTGGCATCGGCGCCGCCGGCTGGGTCGACGCCGACCGCAACCGCGTCCTGTTCGCCCCCCACCTGTCCTGGCGCAACGAACCGCTGCGCGACCGCCTCGCCAGCCGCCTGTCCGTCCCGGTCCTCGTCGACAACGACGCCAACACCGCCGCCTGGGCGGAGTGGCGCTTCGGCGCCGGCCGCGGCGAGGACCACCTGGTGATGATCACGCTCGGCACCGGCATCGGCGGCGCCATCCTGGAGGACGGCCAGGTCAAGCGCGGCAAGTTCGGCGTCGCCGGCGAGTTCGGCCACATGCAGGTCGTTCCCGGCGGACACCGCTGCCCGTGCGGCAACCGCGGCTGCTGGGAGCAGTACAGCTCCGGCAACGCGCTGGTCCGCGAGGCCCGCGAGCTGGCCGCCGCCGACTCACCGGTCGCCTACGGCATCATCGAGCACGTCAAGGGCAACATCGGCGACATCACCGGCCCGATGATCACCGAGCTGGCCCGCGAGGGCGACGCGATGTGCGTGGAGCTGCTCCAGGACATCGGCCAGTGGCTCGGCGTCGGCATCGCCAACCTCGCCGCCGCCCTCGACCCCTCCTGCTTCGTGATCGGCGGTGGCGTCTCGGCCGCCGACGACCTGCTCATCGGCCCGGCCCGGGACGCCTTCAAGCGGCACCTCACGGGACGCGGCTACCGCCCCGAGGCCCGCATCACCCGTGCCCAGCTCGGCCCCGAGGCGGGCATGGTGGGCGCCGCCGACCTGGCCCGGCTGGTCGCCCGCCGGTTCCGCAGGGCCAAGCGGCGCCGGGTGGAGCGCTACGAGCGCTACGAGCGGTACGCCCAGACCCGCCGCGACCAGGACACCGCATGACGCCGTCGCTGCCCCACCAGGGCGGCCCGCCGGACCAGCCGCGGCCGTCCGCCGAGGACCCGCGGCACAAGGCCAGACGGCGGGCGCTCACCCTGCTGATCATCGTGCTGCTGATCGGCGTCCCGGCCGGCTACCTGGTGATCTCCGCGAACCAGAGCCGCGACAGCGGCAAGGACAAGGAGGCGAAGTACTCGGCGACCGGGCTCACCCCGGGCTGGCCGTCGAAGGTGCAGCGCCGTCTCTACCAGGTGAGCGTCCCGCACCCCGCCGACGACATCGCCTACTACGAGACGAACAACTGGAAGACCAGCCGCCTCTACGTGCAGTTCCGCACCAATCCCGCCGGCCTCGACAGCTTCCTCCAGGCCATGGGCGTGCGCCGGGAGGAGCTCAGGAAGGGCGACATCGCCGTCGGCGAACGCGACCGGAAGGTCAGCGGCTGGACCTTCGGCGGCACCGGCCCCTGGTGGGGGCTGACCCACGAGCAGAAGAACCCGGCGCCGACCCAGGACGTGGTCGTCAACCTGTCCGACCCGCGGTATCCGATGGTGTTCGTGGTCTCCCGCACGGTCCCGTGACGAGCGCCGGCACCCGCCTTGGGAGCCGACTGTCAGACCCCGCCCGTAGAGTCGGAGACGTCTGATCCGACACACGGGCGGGAGGTGGCAGGACGTATGAGCGGCACGGCTGTGGTGGCCGAGCGCACGGGCAGTCCCCGGGAGACGGGGACCGGGCACCCGGTCCCGGTGCGCCTCGCCTCCGTCTACCTGCCCGCGCCCCTGCCCCGCCAGGGCCGCCTGGCCTTCTGGGACCCCGCCGGCGACCCGCTGCCCACCACGAGCGGCGGCGACCTGGAGGAGCTGACGGTCGTACGGCGGCACGGCGCCGGCGTGCGCCGCCGGCAGGTGCCCGCGCTGATCCTGCCCCTCGCCGAGGCCCTGCCGCTGCTGGCCGGCGCCCGGCGCGACCCGGCCGCCCACCCGGCCACCGCCTGCTGGAGCGCCGCCGCCCTGCACGCGCTGCGGCTGGTCGCCCGCGGCCGGCTGCTGCCGGGCCTGACCCCGGCCGGCCACGACGCCTGGCGGGCCGGCCCGCTGGAGCCCGGCGACATCGCCCACCTGCGGGCCATCGCCGCGGCCCTGCCCCCCGAGGGCCACGCCGTCCCCCTCCCCGGCCCGGGCGCGCTGCGGCTGCCCGAACCCGAGGCCCTGGTCCGCTCCTTCCTGGACGCGGTCGCCGACACCCTGCCGCGCACGCCGGCGGCTGCGTACACGGCCGGCCGGCCGTTCGCCGCCCGCGAGCCCCAGACCCTGCCCGAGGCGCACGAGTGGGCGGCCGAGGTCGCCGCCGGGATGGACGCGGGCGTCCGCATCTCGCTCCGCCTGGACCTGTCCGCGTACGACGTCTTCGACGCCGCCGCCGACGAGGGCGCCCGCGCCGCCGGAGCGGCTGTCGTCCAGGTGCACAGCCTCGCCGACCCCACCCTGGTGGCCGACGCCGCGGCCCTGTGGGCGGGCGAGGCCGACGAGGCGTTCGGGCCCCGCGCGCGCGTCGACGCCGCCCTCGCCGTGCGGCGCGCCGCACGCGTGTGGCCGCCCCTGGACCGCCTCGCCGAGCAGGACGTCCCCGACGTCCTCGCACTGTCCGAGGAGGAGCTGGGCGAACTGCTCGGGGTGGCCGCCTCCCGCCTCGCCGCCGCGGGCGTCGCCGTGCACTGGCCCCGGGACCTCGCCCGCGACCTGACCGCCACCGCCGTGGTCCGCCCGGCGCCCGGCTCGGCCACCGACGGCACCGGCTTCTTCGAGAGCGAGGACCTGCTCCGGTTCCGCTGGCAGCTGGCCCTCGGCGGCGACCCGCTCGGCGAGGCCGAGATGGACGCCCTGGCCGAGGCCCACCGCCCCGTCGTACGGCTCCGGGACCGCTGGGTACTGGTCGACCCCGCGCTGGTCCGCAAGGCCCGCACACGCGAACTGGGCCTGCTGGACCCGGTCGACGCGCTCGCCGTCGCCCTCACCGGCACCGCCGAGGTCGACGGCGAGACGGTCGAGGCCGTCCCCGCCGGCGCGCTGGCCACCCTCCGCGACCGCCTCACCGCCGGCCTGCGCCCCGCCGACCCGCCCCCCGGCCTGCGTGCCACCCTCCGCGACTACCAGCTGCGCGGCCTGGCCTGGCTCGACCTGATGACCTCCCTCGGCCTCGGCGGCTGCCTCGCCGACGACATGGGCCTCGGCAAGACGGTCACCCTCATCGCCCTGCACCTGAAGCGGGCCCGCACCGAGCCGACCCTCGTCGTCTGCCCGGCCAGCCTCCTCGGCAACTGGCAGCGGGAGATCACCCGCTTCGCGCCCGGCGTCCCCGTCCGCCGCTTCCACGGCCCCGAACGCACCCTGGACGGCGTGGACGGCGGCTTCGTCCTCACCACCTACGGCACCATGCGCTCCACCGCGGCCCACCTCGCGGAACAGCCCTGGGGCATGGTCGTCGCCGACGAGGCCCAGCACGTGAAGAACCCCTACTCCGCCACCGCCAAGGCCCTGCGCACGATCCCGTCCCCCGCGCGCGTGGCGCTGACCGGCACCCCCGTGGAGAACAACCTCTCCGAACTGTGGGCCCTGCTCGACTGGACCACCCCCGGGCTCCTCGGCCCGCTGAAGTCCTTCCGCGCCCGGCACGCGCGGGCGGTGGAGAACGGCGAGGACGAGGAAGCGGTGCGGCGCCTGGCCCGGCTGGTCCGCCCCTTCCTGCTGCGCCGCAAGAAGTCCGACCCCGGCATCGTGCCCGAGCTGCCGCCCAAGACGGAGACGGACCACCCGGTGCCGCTCACCCGGGAACAGGCCGCGCTGTACGAGGCGGTGGTGCGCGAGTCGATGCTGGCCATCGAGACGGCGCGGGGCATGGCCCGCCGGGGCCTGGTACTGAAGCTCCTCGGCGCCCTGAAGCAGATCTGCGACCACCCGGCGCTCTACCTGAAGGAGGACCCCCGCCCGGACCGCCTGGCCGCACGCTCCGGCAAGCTCGCCCTCCTGGACGAACTGCTGGACACCCTGCTCGCCGAGGACGGCTCGGCGCTCGTCTTCACCCAGTACGTCGGCATGGCCCGCCTCCTCACCGCCCACCTGTCCGCCCGCGCGATCCCCGTCGACCTGCTGCACGGCGGCACGCCGGTGCCGGAGCGCGAGCGCATGGTCGACCGCTTCCAGGACGGCGGCACACCGGTGCTGGTGCTGTCCCTGAAGGCGGCCGGCACCGGCCTGAACCTCACCCGCGCGGGCCACGTCATCCACTTCGACCGCTGGTGGAACCCGGCCGTGGAGGAACAGGCCACCGACCGCGCGTACCGCATCGGCCAGACCCAGCCGGTGCAGGTCCACCGCCTGGTCACCGAAGGCACGGTGGAGGACCGCATCGCCGAGATGCTCGCGTCCAAGCGCGCCCTGGCCGACGCGATCCTCGGTTCCGGCGAGGCGGCCCTCACGGAGCTGACGGACCGCGAGCTGTCCGACCTCGTCTCCCTGCGGAGGACCCCATGACGCCCCCGCCCCGTCCCGGCGACGCCGCCCGCCGGGCCCTCCGCGCGGCCCGGGAACGAGCGGAGAGCGAGCGGGAGCGGACAGCGGGACCGGCGCGGGACAGCTTGGAGGAAACGGCCGCCGAGCCGGCCGAGGCACCACGGGCCCGCGAGGAGGCGACGGCTCCCGCGGAGAGTGGGGACGGGAGCGAGCCCGGGCCGGCGGACGAGGGGCGAGCGGGGCTCTCCGGCGGTGGGGCGGGGCCCGGCGGCGGGCTGCCGACCGACGGCGACAGCGCACCGGGGGGCGTGCCGCACGCGGCGCCCGTCGCGGACGGCGAGGCCGAGCGGGGTGCGGGGGCCGAGCGGGGTGCGGGTGAGGCGGTGCCGTCCGGCGGTGGGGCGGGGCCCGGCCGCGGGCTGCCGACCGACGGCGACAGCGCACCGGGGGACGTGCCGCACGCGGCGCCCGTCGCGGACGGCGACAGCGCACCGGGGGACGTGCCGCACGCGGCGCCCGTCGCGGACGGCGAGGCCGAGCGGGGTGCGGGGGCCGAGCGGGGTGTGGGTGAGGCGGTGCCGTCCGGCGGTGAGGGCGAACCGGGCGGTGACGGGCCGGGCGACGACGGGGCGGCCGGGCTTGCCGGCACCCCGGGGGCCAGGCCCGGCGATGCGGCGCGCGCGGCTCTGCGGGCCGCCGCCGCCACGCGGCGGGGCCGGGGCGTGCCGCGAACGGCCGCCGGCCCGGTGGCGCGGGGGGAGCAGGAGGACGCGAAGCCGGGAGTGGGGGACGGGCGGGGAACGGACGGTGCAGGTGCCGGCTCCGGTGACCTCGATGCGGTGGGTGCCGCCGGTGCCGGTGGAGCTGCCGGTGCCGGGGGCGGCGGTGCCGCGGGCGGGCGTCCCGGGGATGTCGCCCGGGAGGCGCTGCGGGCGGCCCGGCGGGAGGCGTCGCGTGCGCGGGCGGCGGAACCCCCGAGCGAGCGGCGGACGGCGGCGCGTTCCGCTGCCGCGACACCGCGCACCTCGCCCGCACCGGGTCAGCGGCCCTCGGCCGCCAGGGCCAAGGCCGCCCAGGACATGCGGCACTACCTGGCGACCGCCTTCCGCATGCCGACGTGGTCGGAAACCCCCGAGGAGCTGGAGGAGCACGCCTCGCCGACGACGGCCGGACAGACCCCGTCGGCCTCGGCGTCAGCACCGCCGTCCCCGGCGTCCGGTCCGTCCGACCAGGCCCCCGCCGTGCGGACCCCCGCTTTCCCGACGGAGCCCTCGGCCTCCGCCCCGTCCGCGCCCGGCCCTTCCACGGAGGTGCCCCGAACCACCCCCTCGACCCGGTCCACGCCGACGCCCACGCCTACGCCTTCGGAACACACGTACGCGTCTTCGGCGTTGGCGCCCGCGTCTTCGGGATACTCGCCCCCGCCTTCAGGGCACACGCCCGCGCCTTCAGGGCACACGTGCGCGTCTTCGGCGTCGGCGCCCGCGCCTTCCGAGCCCACGCCCGCGTCTTCGTCGTCCACGCCGGCATCTTCAGCGTCCACACCCGCCTCCACGGGGCACACGTCCGGCCCTTCAGCGTCCACGTCCATACCCCCGGCATCCGGCCCCGGCCCTTCGGAGCGCGCTGCCGCTCACCCCGACCCGGCCGGGCCGTTCGCCCGTTGGACGCCCGCCGCTCAGGGGGCCGCGGCTGGGGGTGCCTCGGCGCCGGCCGGACCGTCCGAGGCTTCCGCGCACCCCGGCCCCGGCCCCGGCACCCCGCACAGCCCGGCCGCCCCGCAGACGCCGACGACCATGGCGGCTCCCCACCGTGACACCGAACTCCGCCGTACCTTCCCGGCGTTCGCCCCGCGTGGGAGCGCCGGCGGGGACGAGGCGTTCGCCGGGACCTGGTGGGGCAACGCCTGGGTCGGGGCGTTGGAGCAGGGCGCGCTGGACGCGAAGCGGCTGGCGCGGGGGCGGGGGTACGCGGACCAGGGGCACGTGGACGCGATCACCGTCACCCCCGGGCTCGTGCTGGCGTACGTGCGCGGAAGCCGGCCCCGGCCGTACCGCGTGCAGGTACGGGTGCGGACGCTGGAGGACGAGGACTGGGAGAGGTTCCTGGACGCCGCGGCCGACCGGCCGGGACACATCGCGGCGCTGCTCGACAAGGAGTTGCCCCAGTCGCTCGCCGACTGCGGGGTGCCCCTGCTGCCCGGCCCCGGTGACCTCGGCCCCCGGTGCAGTTGCCCCGACTCCGGTCACCCCTGCAAGCACGCTGCGGCCCTCTGCTACCAGACGGCCCGTCTGCTCGACGCCGATCCGTTCGTACTGCTCCTGCTGCGCGGCCGGGGGGAGAGGGAACTGCTCGACGCGCTGTCCCGGCGCAGTGCCGCCCGGGCCGCTCACGCCGCCCGGGAACGGCAGCCGCGTACGCTGCCGGGCGTCCGTGCCGCCGACGCCCTCGCTCCGCGTGAACTTCCGCCGCCGCCACCGCCGTTGCCGTTGCCCCCGCACCCCGAGCAGCCCCCGGTGTACCCGTCGGCGCCCGGCGGCCCGGACCCCTTCGCGCTGGACCAGTTGGCGACCGACGCCGCCGCCCGCGCCCACGCCCTGCTCGCCACGGGACGCGATCCGGTCGGTGAGCTGACCCTGTGGCAGGACGCGGTACGCCTCGCCGCGGCCCGTCCCGGCTCCGGGCTGACCGCGGCCACCCGCACGCTGTACGCCACGCTCGCCGACGCCGCCCACCGCACCCCGGCGGACCTCGCGCGTGCCGTCGCGGCCTGGCGGCAGGGCGGCGCCGCGGGGCTGGCCGCGCTGGAGGAGCCGTGGGATCCGCCGGCCGGACGCTTCGACCGGGCCCGCCCGTTGCTGCTCGCCGCCGACCTGCCGGCGTTCCGGCCGTGGCGCAACCGCCTCACCCACCCACGCGGCCACGTCCAGCTCCGCCTCGGGCGTGACGGCCTCTGGTACGCCTACGAGTCGGAACCCGGCCGGGACGACTGGTGGCCCCGCGGCACCCCGGACCTCGACCCGGTCGGCGCCCTGACCGGTCTGGGCGTACCCGACGACGTGACCTGAGCGACCGCCGCACCCGCCCCGATCGTCTCCGGCGCGGGCCAGGGCACCGCCCGGACCGCCACGCGGATCGCCGCCTCCACCGGAGTCGCCGCCGACGAGCAGGGCACCGCCAACGGCACGGCCTCCACGGCTTCACGGCCTTCACGGGGCCTTCACGGCGTTCTCGGCCCTCGCCACCGGCAACGCCATCGGCCTGGCCCCTCACCGCCCGCGCCGACGCCGGCACCGGCGGCAGGAAGGCGCGGACCGCTTCCGCCGCCGTCGCGGATCCCGTCCTCACGGTCCGCCGAGGGCCACCGGTCACCTCGGGTCCGGCCGTCCCCCGCGGACGCGCACGGAGGCCGACGCGCTCGAGTGCCCGGGTGGCCACCGCCACCCGGGCACTCTCCCGCTCCGGGACGCCGGCCCCGCACGGAACACCGCCGGCCGTCACCGGCGTACGCGTGTCAACTGGTGCGACGCCGGGAGGGGAAGCCGTGGGCGCGGGCGGCGAGGACCACGGCGAGCACGGGCAGCAGGAGCACCAGCACGGTCCGGGGGAGGGAGCCGCTGCCGGCCGCGTCCAGCAGGACGCCGCCCAGCACGCCGCCGCCGGCCATGGCCACGTTCCAGAGCGTGACCAGCATCGCCTGCGCCGCGTCCGCCCGGTCGCCGCCCGCGTCCCCGACGGCGGTCTGCAACAGGGTGGGCAGCCCGCCCCAGCCCAGCCCCCACAGCGCGGCGGCGACGTACACCGGTGCGCCACCGTCGCCGAGCACTCCGAGCCAGGCCGCGGCCACCGCCACCAGCACGGTGCTCGCGATGGTCAACGAGCGCAGCCGGTACTGGATCCGGGCCCCCACGACCCAGACGCCCAGCAGCGAGGCGACGCCGAACGCGAGCAGCACCAGGTCGGTGTCGTCGCCCATCCCGAGACCGTCCAGGAACGTGGCGATGTAGGCGTACAGGACGGTGTGGGCCAGCACGAAGACGAGCGTCACGAAGAGCACCGGGCGCACGCCCGGGACGCCCAGCGCCCGCAGCGTCCGCGGGCGTTCGCCGCGCGGAAGGCCCGGATGGTCGGGCACCACGGCGGTGATCCACAGCAGCAGCACCACCGTGAGCGCCGACATCGCCAGGAACGCCACGCGCCAGCCGAGGGCCTGGCCGAGGAAGGTCCCGGCGGGCACACCGAGGGAGAGCGCCAGCGGAATCCCCGTCATGGCCACGGCGACCGCCCGGCCCTGGAGGGCGACGTCCACCATGCGCCGCGCATAGCCCGCGAGCAGGGACCACGCCAGGCCCGCGGCGACACCGGCGAGGAAGCGGGCCGCCATCGTCAGGCCGTAGACGGACGACACGGCCGTGACCGTGTTGGCCACGGCGAAGCCCGCCACGGCGGTGAGCAGCAGCCGCTTGCGCCGCCAGGTGGCGGTGGCCGCCGTCAGCGGGAGCGCGGTGAGCGCCGTGCCGAGCGCGTAGACCGTGACCGTCTGTCCGGTCGCGGACTCGCTCACCCGCAGGTCATGGCTCATCCCGGGGAGCAGGCCCGCCGGGAGCGTCTCGGTGAGGCTGGTGAGGAACACGGCGGTGGCGAGGGCGAGCAGCGCCGGCAGTGGCAACCGTCCGCCGCGCTGCCGCGCGGGCGGCGCGGCAGCGCGGTCCCTGCCGGACGGGGCGGCCGTGTCGGGGGAGGCGGTCATGGTGAGGCACTCCGTATCTCGTGGATCGGTGTCTGGGGGACTCGTGGATCGGTGTCTGGGGGAACTGTGCGGGCGGGCCCTTCGGGAGTGCTTCGGAAATCCTTCGGGAACGTTGCGGACCCGGACGGCACAGCCGGGTCGCGCACATGGGCGGGTACGGTGGTGCGCATGCGGTTTGGGGTGCTCGGACCACTCGCGGTGTGGGACGACCAGGGGGAACCGCTCCGGGTCCCCGAGACCAAGGTGCGGGCGCTGCTGGCGGATCTGCTCGCGCACGACGGCGGTCCCGTCTCCGCCGACCGGCTCGTCCACGACCTGTGGGGCGACCGCCCTCCCGGCAATCCGGCGGGCGCGCTCCAGGCCAAGGTCTCCCAACTGCGCCGGGTGGTGGGCCGGGAGCGGCTGGCACGGCAGCCGCCCGGCTACCGGCTGATCCTCGGCCCGTCCGACGACGTGGACACCGAGCGGTTCGGCCGGCTCGTCACCGAGGCGCGCCGCGCCATGGACCCGCGGGCGCGGGCAGCGCTGCTCACCGAGGCCGTGGGACTGTGGCGGGGTCCGGCGTACGCCGACTTCGCCGACGAGGAGTTCGTCCGCGCGGCCCGGGAGTGCCTGGCGGAGCAGCGGCTGGCCGTGCTGGAGGAGCGGGCCGAGGCCCGGCTGGCGGCGGGGGACCACCTGCTCCTCGCCGGTGAACTGGCCGCGCTCGTGGCCGAGCATCCGCTGCGGGAGCGCCTGCGCGCGGTGCAGATGCGGGCGCTGTACCGCGCGGGCCGCCAGGGCGAGGCACTCGCGTCGTACGAGGATCTGCGCACCCGCCTCGCCGGCGAACTGGGCGCCTGCCCCGGCCCCGCCCTGAGCGCCCTGCACCGGGCGGTGCTCCGCCAGGACCCGTCCCTGGCCGCCGACCCCGTGGCCCTGGTCGCCGACCCCCTGGCTATGTCCGGGAACGCTGCGGCTCCGTCCGCCGACCCCGTGGCTCCGGTCGCCGAACCCCTGGCTACGTCCGGGAACGCCGTGGCTCCGTCCGCCGACCCCGCGGCTCCGTCCACCGACCCCGTTGCCCCGGCCGTCGACCGTGCGGCTCCGTCCGCCGACCCCGCGGCTCCGTCCGCCGGCCGTGGGGCTCCGTCCGCCGACCCCGTTGCCCCGGCCGTCGACCGTGCGGCTCCGTCCGCCGACCCTATGGCTCCGTCCGGAGACCCCGTGGCTCCGGCCGGGGGCGCCGTGGCTCCGGCCGTCGACCCTGTGGCTTCGTCCGGGAACGCCATGGCTACGTCCGGGAACCCCGTGCCGCCGACGCCTCCGGCGGACACCGCGCCGAGTTCCCCGGCCACCGTGCCGGGTCCGCAGGGCTCCCTCACCCCCGCCACCCCCACCAACCTCCTGCACCCCCTCACCCCCCTCGTGGGCCGCGACCGAGCACTCGCCGACCTCGCCGCGCTCCTCGCGCGGCAGCGGCTGGTCACCCTCACCGGGCCCGGTGGCGTCGGGAAGACGCGTCTCGCGGTGGCCGTCGCGCAGGGGTTCGCGTCCGGAGGCGTACCCGACGGAGTCTGGTTCGTGGAGTTCGGGGGTGTCCGAGGCGCCACCGCCGACGACCTCGCCGGGATCGTCGCCGCCGCCCTCGGCCTCCATGACGGCGCTCCCTCCGCCCCGCCCGCCACCGGCACCGCGACCGCGTCCCCCGTGCACCGGCTGGCCGCCGCCCTGCGCGAGCGCCGTACCCTGCTCGTGCTGGACAACTGCGAGCACGTCGTCGCGTCCGCCGCCGAACTGGTCGCGCCGCTCCTGCACAGCGCCCCCGGGCTGCGCGTCCTCACCACCAGCCAGGAGCCGCTCGCCCTGGCCGGCGAGACGGTGTTCCTGGTCGAGCCGCTGCCCACCCCGGACGCCGTACGCCTGTTCACCGAGCGGGCCGCCGCCTGCGCGCCCGGGTTCCGGCTCGGCACCGGCGAGGACGACGGCACCGGCGAGGACCAGGGAGCCGACCGCGCCGTCGTGTCCGAGATCTGCCGGCGTCTGGACGGCATCCCGCTCGCCCTGGAACTCGCCGCGTCCCGCGTACGAGCGCTCGGCGTACGGGAGCTGGCCGTGCGTCTCGACGACCGGTTCCGGGTGCTGACCCGCGGGCAGCGGGACGCGCCCGCCCGGCAGCAGACCCTGCGCGCGATGATCGACTGGAGCTGGGAACTGCTCAGCGTGCCCGAACGCCTCGTACTGAGCCGTCTCGCCGTGCACGGCGACGGCTGCGCCCTCGACGCCGCGGAGGCGGTGTGCGCGGGGGAGGGCGTGCCCGGCGGCGCGGTGCTCGACCTCGTCACCCGGCTCGTGGAGAAGTCACTCGTCGTCGTCACGGCCGGCCCGTCCGGCCCCCGCTACCGCCTCCTGGAGACGGTCGCCGCCTACGCTCTCGAACGGCTGCGCGAGACGGCCGACGAGACCGCCGTACGCGAGCGGCACCTGCGGCACTACCTGGCGCTCGCCGAACGCGCGGAGCCGCGGCTGCGCGGACCACGGCAACGGGACAGGCTCGCCCGCCTGGACGCCGAGGCGGGCAATCTGCGCGCCGCCCTGGACGAGGCGGTGCGCCGGGCCGCCGCCGGACGGCGTGCGGAGGCCGTTCGGCTGGTCACCTCCCTGGCCTGGTGGTGGCTGCTGCGCGGCCGGCTCACCGAGGCCCGCCGCGGTCTGGCCGCCGTCCTCGCCGCCACCGCCGACGATCCCGATCCCGAACTCGCCCTGCTGCACAGCGCGTTCGTGCTGCTCACCGGGGAGCGCACGGCGACCCCCGCCGCCGACGCGGTACCCGACCCCGCGCGCCGCGCCAGGGCGCTGTGGCTGAACGCCTACGGCAGGTTCAGCGTGGGCGATCTGGACGGCAGCCGCGCCCTGAACACCCGTGCCCTGGCCGGCTTCGAGGCGGTGGACGAGCAGTGGGGCATCGCCGCCGCGCTCGGGCTGCGAGCGGCGCTCGCCCTGGTCCGCGGTGACCTGGACGCGGTCGCCCGCGATGGACGGCGCAGCCGTGCCCTCTTCCGTGAACTGGGTGACCGCTGGGGGGAGTTGCAGACCGTTTCGCCCCTCGCCGTGCTCGCCGAGATCACAGGGGAGTACGCGCGAGCGGCCGATCGTCAGAACGAGGGGCTCCAGATCGCCAGGGAGTTGCGTCTGGAGGCCGAGGTGGCGGCGCGGCTGTCCGGGCTCGGCCGCCTGGCGCTGCTCGCCCACGACTTCGACCGCGCCCGCGAACTGCACGAGCAGGCCCGCCGGATCGCCGTCGAACAGGGCTACAAGTACGGCGAGATCCACGCCGACATGGGCCTGGCCCTCGGCGCGCGGCGCTCCGGCGACGTCGAGGCGGCCGAGGCCCACCTGCTGCGCATCCGCGCCGCCCACGCCGACGTCTCCTCCCCGGCCGGTGACCACCTCCTGCACGCCGAACTCGGCTTCCTCGCCGAACTCCGCGGCGACGTCGCCCGGTCCGCCGCCCACCACCTGCGCGGACTGCGGATCGCCCGCCGCCTGGACGAGCCCCGCGCCCTCGCTCTCTCCCTGGAAGGGCTCGCCGGGACGGCCGCCCGGTGCGGACACCGGTCCGGCGCCACCTGCGCGGCCCTGCTCCTCGGTGCCGCGGACGCCGCGCGCCGCGGCGTGGGCGCACCCCTGCCGCCCGCCGAGCGCGGCGACGTCGACCGCGTCACCGCCGCGGCGCGGGCGGTCCTGGGCCCGCGTGCCTTCACCGAGGCGTTCGGGCGCGGTGAGCTGCTGGCCCCCGACGAGGCGGTGCGGCAGGCACGCACGGCCCTGGCCGGGCCGGCGGACCCGGCCGCCCGAGCCGGCGCCCCGTGCGCCCTCACCGTCCCCCACGCGCACGGCCCCGCTCACCCCTGACGAGGTGGTTCACCCAGGCCGGCCGGGTACCCGGCGGGCCGAGGCAACCAGGGAGCGATGCGCATGGCGAGGAACGCGGGGCCGGCGACGGAAGGCGGGGTCCGGGCCGAGCGTCTGCGCCGTACGGCGGCGGACGTCTTCGGCTGGGAGCACCTCCTGCCGGAGCAGCTCACGGCCATGGAGTGGGTGCTGCAGGGCCACGACACCCTGGTCGTCATGCCGACGGGCTCCGGCAAGTCGGCCGTCTACCAGGTGCCGGCGCTGCTGCTGCCCGGTCCGGTCGTCGTGGTGTCACCGCTGCTCGCGCTTCAGCGGGACCAGATCGCGGGTCTTCCCGAGGGCGACGACGCCCCGGGCGCCGTCGCGGTCAACTCGGACCTGGGCGCGGCGCAGACCGAGGCGGCCTGGGAGGACGTACGGTCCGGCCGGGCCCGCCTCGTCTACCTCGCCCCGGAGCAGCTCGCCCGGGACGATGTCGTGGACACGCTGGCCGCGGTGGGTCCCGCCCTGTTCGTGGTGGACGAGGCCCAGTGCGTCTCCTCGTGGGGCCACGACTTCCGCCCCGACTACCTGCGACTGGAGCAGGCAGCGCACCGTGTGGGCAGACCGCCCGTACTGGCCCTGACCGCGACCGCCGCCCCGCCCGTGCGCCGGGAGATCACCGAGCGTCTGGGCATGCGCCGGCCCCGGCTGATGGTCACCGGATTCGACCGGCCGAACATCCGGCTGGAGGTCCGCCGCTTCCTCGACGAGGACGAGCGCCGGCAGGCCGTGGTCGAGCGGGCCGCCGCCGAGCCCAAGCCCGGCATCGTCTACGCGGCGACCAGGAAGGACACCGAGCGGTACGCGGCCGAACTCGCCTCACTCGGACTGGCCGCCGAGGCCTACCACGCCGGGCTGCGCTCCGCAGAGCGCGCCCGCGTCCACCGGGCCTTCCTGGCCGGTGACACCGACGTCGTCGTGGCGACCTCGGCGTTCGGCATGGGGATCGACAAGGAGGACGTACGGTTCGTCCTGCACGCCTCGCTGCCCGGCTCCCTGGACGCCTACTACCAGGAGATCGGCCGCTGCGGCCGGGACGGGGACCCCGCGCTCGCGGTGCTGCACTACCGGGCCCGGGACACCGGGATGCAGACGTACTTCGCGCACCGGGCGCCCGGCCGCGCGACCCTGTCCCGGGTGGCCGAAGCCGTCCACCGGCGCGGTGGGGACCCCTCCGGCCTGGACGAACTGCGCAAGGAGACGGGGCTGTCCCGCAACCGGGTCACCGCCGCGGTCAACCTCCTGGAGGAGGCGGGAGCCGTCACCACCGCCGAAGGGGGCGCGGTGCGCCCGGCCGAGGGCGTGTCATCCGCCCTGGCGGTGGAGCGGGCGGAACAGGCGGCCGAGGCCCACCGCCGTACCGACCGGTCGCGGGTGGACATGGCCCGGTCCTTCGCCGAGACGACCGGCTGCCGACGGCACTTCCTCCTGGGCTACTTCGGCGAGGCGTACGAGGCCCCCTGCGGGAACTGCGACACCTGCGAGGAAGGCGCGGCCGACCAGGCCGAGCACGGCGCGGGCGGCGACCAGCGGCCCGCGCACCCCACCGCCGCGTCCTTCCCGACCGGGACCGAGGTCCGGCACGAGAAGTGGGGTGAGGGCACGGTGCTCAGCGAGGAGGGGGACCGCATCACCGTGCTGTTCGACCGGGCCGGCTACCACACGCTCTCCCTGGAAGCCGTGGCGGACCACGACGACCTGCTCACGGTCCTGCGCCGCCCCGGCGAGGAACAGCGGGACACCTGAGAGATCCCCGGTCCGAGATCCCCGGTCCTCGGCACCCTCGGCCTCGGCTGGGACTCGCGGGACCTCGGCCTCGGCAAGGGCGCGCGGGACCACCGGGTCCTGCCCGGTGGTCCCGCGCGCCGTACGTCCGACCGCGGAAGCGGCGTCAGCCGCGACCGGGGGCGTACGACGTCGACACGCCGCTCCGGGCCCGGGACGACTCCGCCGTCCGGGCGGCCGCGCTGGCGGCGAGGGCCAGCAGCAGGGCCAGCGCGCCGACGATGACGTTGTTCACGATGGTCTTCGTCGTGCTGACATTGCCGGCCACCACCCACGGCGCGATGATCGCCCACACGCCGAGGGCGCAGGACGCCCACGCCATGCTGTGGGTGCGTTCGAAGGCCCGGCCGAATCCGCCGCTCATGAGGACCGCGTAGGCGATACCGGTGAGCAGGTTGGTCACCGTCAGGGTGGACAGGGCGTTGAAGCCCGTGATCCAGGGTGACGCCGCGAGGTACAGACCGGTGAGCAGCGCCAGGGTCTCGATGGCCTGGCCTTGCGGCGTGCTCGTGGCGCGCTCGGCCATCTCGTGCCGAAGGCGCATGTCGACGATGTCGGGGTGCGTCTCCATGGACGGCCTGGGGGAAGTGGTCATGGTCTCCACCTTCGGAGGGTGTGGTACGTCCGGACATTCCGCGAGTACCCCGATCGAAGCGTGCAATCTATGACGAACGGGACGATGTGCACCCTGGTCGGGAAGCGGCTGCCGTCAGGTCACACCGACGCCCCTCGGGCGCCAGGCGAAGTGCTCGACGACGCGCGCCGGCTCGGACAGGCCCGGGCGCCGGGTACACGGCGAGCGGACCGTGGGCCGTCACGGCCGGTACCGGGAAGTGGCGCCCGACGGGAACGGACCCCTCGGTTCCGGGCCCCCGCGGTCGCCGCCGCACCGGCGTGAGGCGCGCCGGGCGGGCGGCGTTCCTCAGGCTCCCGCCGGCCCTTGCCGGCCGGCGGCGGGGTGAGTGCGGGCCAGCAGGAGGGTGATGTCGTCGTCCACCGGTCCGTCGGGGACCAGGGCGTCGATGACCGACCCGCACAGCTCGTCAAGACTGGAAACGGGCCCGGCGAGTGCCGTGCGCAACCGCTCCAGTCCACGGTCGACGTCGCGGTCCGTCTCGATCAGGCCGTCGCTGTACAGCCCGACCACGCTCCTCTCCGGCAGGTCCACCTCGATCGCCTCGTACGAACCCAGCCCCACCCCGATGGGCGCGCCCGGGGGTACGTCGGCGAAGTCCACCGATCCGTCGGGGGAGATGATCGCGGGCGGCGGATGGCCGGCACTGGACATGGTGCACCGCCGGGTCGCCGGGTCGTACACGCCGTAGAAGCAGGTGGCTCCGAAGGCCGCCGGTATCGAGCGGCCGTCGTCACAGCGGTCCCGGGCGGCCTCGACGGCGAGTTCGTCCATGAGACGGAGCAACTCGTCCGGCGGCAGTGCCAGCTTGCTCAGCGCACGGGTCGTGGCGCGCAGCCGTCCCATGGTCACCGCCGCGTGGATGCCGTGGCCGACGACGTCCCCCACGACCAGGGCCACGCGGGCGTCGGACAGCCGGATGACGTCGAACCAGTCGCCGCCGACGCCGCCGTGGGTGTCCGCGGGCAGGTAGCGGGTGGCCACCTCGACCGTGCCGCCCCCCGACAAGTGGTGCGGCATCAGGTCGCGTTGTATGGCGAGCGCCGCCGTTCGCCCCCGTGTGAAGCGCAGGGCGTTGTCGATGACCAGTGCGGCGCGGGCCGCGAGTTCCTCCGCGAGGGCGAGGTCCGCCGCGCTGAACGGAACCGGGTTCACGCTGCGCACGAAGACGGCGATGCCGAGCACCGTGCCCCGGGCCTGCAAGGGGACGATCATGAGGGAGTGCATCCCGGTCCGGTGGATGACCCGGGCCCGGTCCGGGTCCTCGTCGAGCCATGTGCCGGGGGAGGTGTCGAGGACGGGCTCGAAGTAGGACCTGCGGTGCTCGAGCACGGTGGTGAACGGGGACGACGGCGGGACGTAGACCGGTGTTCCGCGTGCCCAGAGGGACTCGCGGAGATCGTCGTGGATGGAGGCGGCGGCCGCGCGGTAGAAGCCGGGGATGCCCGAACCGGTGGGCTTGAGGCGCCTCAAGGGCTCCTTGTCCAGCGGCACGGGCTGGACCAGGTCGATGGTGACGTAGTCGGCGAGGTCGGGTACCGCTGTCTCCGCCAGACTCTGACTGGTGACCAACGGGTCCAGATCCGTGCCGATGCGGCTCTTCGCCGCGTTGAGCAGGCACAGTGGCCCGCCGCCCTGCCCGGTGCCGGCCCGGACCGCCACGGAACAGACGCCCAGGGGCCGTTCGTCGGACCCGTCGAGACGGACCAGGTCGACACGGTAGCGACGGCCTGGGGACGGGGTTCCGGCCGCCCACAGTTCGTGCCCGAGGAGCGGTTCGCCGGTGCGCAGGACGCGCGCCATGGCTCGCTCCAGGAACTCCGGGTGACGAGCGCGGACCACGTCGGTGACGTGACCGCCCAGTTCCGGTTCGCTGCCGTAGAGATCCTGATGGTGCACGCTGTCGTTGAACCACACGCAACGCGATTCCCGGTCCCAGAGGGCCAGACTGACCGGCGAGTGGTGGACGAGCGCGTCCAGCGCGGCCGGATCCAGCCCCGGCCGGTCGTACGCACTCGGCCCCCACACGAGCCAGCCCGCGCGGCCGTCGGCGTCGAGAGGAGTGATCCGCAGGTACGCGGTCGCCTCACGGCCGTCGCGGCGGCGGATCCGCGCCCGCCCCGACCAGGGACCGCCGGCGAAGACACGGGGACTTCCCGGGGCGCTCGCCACCAACAGCCTCTCGGCGGGGCGGTGCAGCACTTGGCCGGCCGCGTAGCCCCAGAGGCGTTCGGCGGCCCCGGTCCACACGGACACCGTCATGCCGGCACCGAGCACCGCCAGGACGTCACCCGGTTCCACAGCCCGCCCCCCGGCCGGGGAACTCGCGGCGCGATCCGAGGACATACTGCAACTATGCCGCGCCCGCGCCGTTGACTGCCACGGCAGCGGGAGCGGCGGTCCGCCCCGCGCTCCGGGCCGTCGCGGACGGTCCGGCGCGCTGAAGCGGGGGCTGCCGGGTAGCGTGGGAGCCACGACGTGCTCATCGGCCGCCTTCCGCGCGGAGCCGTCCGTCGTCCCGCGGCGTGACACGGCCCCTGCGGCCCGGGCACCGGACCCTCAGCAGACGCGAACCCCGGACAAGGCTGGAGGGGCGATCATGGCCTTCGCCACCGCCAAGGACGGCACACGGATCTATTTCAAGGACTGGGGGTCGGGCCCACCGGTGGTCTTCTCCCACGGCTGGCCGCTGATCGCGGACGCGTGGGACCCGCAGCTGAAGCTGATGGCGGACAACGGCTTCCGGGCCGTGGCCCACGACCGGCGCGGGGGCGGACGCTCCGACCAGCCCTGGCGGGGCAACGACCTCGACACGTACGCCGACGACCTGGCCGCGGTCATCGAGACCCTCGACCTGCGCGACATCGTCCTGGTCGGTCACTCGACCGGAGGGGGCGAGGTCACGCGCTACATCGGCCGGCACGGAACGGACCGTGTCGCCAAGGCGGTCCTGCTCGGGGCGATCCCCCCGCTGATGCTCAAGACGGAAGCGAACCCCGAGGGGCTGCCGGTCGAGGTCTTCGACGAGATCCGCGACGGCGTGCTGACGGACCGCTCTCAGTACTACGAGGACCTCAGCGCCGCCTTCTACGGCGCCAACCGCGAGGGATCGACCGTCTCGCAGGGGATCCGCGACGAGTTCTGGCTCTGGAGCATGTCCGTGGGCATCAAGGGCGCCCACGACTGCGTCAAGGCGTTCTCCGAGACCGACCTCACCGAGGACCTGAAGAAGTTCGACGTGCCCACGCTGATCATCCACGGTGACGACGACCAGATCGTCCCCATCGTGGCGTCGGCGGAGAAGTCGTCGCGGATCGTCGAGGACGCGACCTTCAAGGTGTACTCGGGTGCTCCGCACGGCCTGTCGATGGTCCCCGAGTTCGCGGAGCGGTTCAACGCCGACCTGCTGGAATTCGTCCGGGGCTGACCGGCCCGCCTGTCCGGATGCGGGTGACTCACGGCCGGACCGAGGCGGCGCCGGGCGCGCGGTGGCAGGCACCGTGGAAGGGGGACGCGGCGTCCGTGCGCAGCGCGGCGACATCGAAAGGTTCACAGGCCATGAGCGAGATCATCGCGGGGACGGGATCCCCGGAGCGGCGGCGGTCGCCGGAACAACCCGCGTCATGACGCCGCTCTGCGACAGCGAGCAGCGCCCCGCGCGGGAGGACCGGCTCGCGGCCGAGTGGGAGCGGCACCGGCCCGCCGTCTTCGGTGTGGCCTACCGGCTGCTCGGGAGTGTGGCCGACGCCGAAGACGTGACCCAGGACGTGTGGCTGCGGGCGGCCGGGGCGGATCTGCGGGACATCGGTGATCTGCGGGCCTGGCTGGTGACCGTGGCCGCGCGACGGTCGTACGACCTCCTCAGGAGCGCCCGCTTCCGCCGGGAGACCTATGTCGGACCGTGGCTGCCGGAGCCGCTGCTGACCGGGGCGGACGCCTCGCAGCCGGTACTCGTCGACGAGTCCGTCGGCGCGGCGATGCTCCTGATCATGGAAGAGCTGCGCCCGCCGGAGCGGGTGGCCTTCGTCCTGCACGACGTCTTCGGCCTGGAGTTCGCCCGGATCGCCGACGTACTGGACGTCTCCGTGCCGGCTGCCCGGCAGCTCGCCTCACGGGCACGACGGCGGGTGGCCGGGGCGAGGCAGTCCACGCCGCGGGCGTCGAAGACCGAACGCGAACGCCTCCTCACGGCCTTCCGCGCCGCCTACGAAGCCGGGGACCTGGCCGGCCTGGTCAGGCTCCTCCATCCGGACGCCGTCTACGTCACCGACGGCGGCGGCAAGGTCTCCGCGGCACGCAAACCCATACACGGCGGCGAGCGCGTCGCCCGGGTCATGGTGCGTACCGGGCGCCGGTGGCACCCGGACCGCATCGACGTCGCCGAGGTCGGCGGCGAACCCGCCCTCGTGCTCCACCGGGAGGGCCGGGTCTACTCCGTCGACACGGTCCAGATCGCGGACGGCCTGATCACCGCGTACCGCAGGGTCATCAACCCGGACAAACTCCAGCGCCTTCGGGCTGTCACACCCGAAGAGGCTGCCTCGTCTCCCTGATGAGAAACGCAAGACGGGCGACGGAGGAACGCGCGAGCCGAACGGGCCGCGCGCGGGTCGTCGCCCCTCTCCGTAAGGACCTTTATGCAAGCCATCACAGTTCGGGACCGTGACGCCGGTGTCGGCGGGATGACCCTGACGGACCTGCCCTACCCGCACGCGGCCGAGAACGACGTCATCGTGCGGGTGCACGCCGCCGGCTTCACCCCCGGAGAGCTGGACTGGCCCGCCACGTGGACCGATCGCGCCGGCCGCGACCGGACGCCGAGCGTGCCCGGGCACGAGCTCTCGGGCGTCGTCGTGGAGCTGGGGTACGGCACCACCGGCCTGAGCGTCGGACAGCGGGTGTTCGGCCTGGCCGACTGGGCCCGCGACGGCACCCTCGCCGAGTACACCGCCGTGGAAGCCCGCAACCTCGCCCCGCTGCCCGCCGGCATCGACCACACCCTGGCCGCGGCGCTGCCGATCTCCGGGCTCACCGCCTGGCAGGGCCTGTTCGACCACGGCCGGCTCACCACGGGCCAGACCGTCCTGATCCACGGCGCCGCGGGCGGAGTCGGCTCGATCGCGGTACAGCTCGCCCGCGAGGCCGGCGCCCGCGTCATCGGCACCGGCCGGTCCTCCGCCCGGGAAAGAGCGCTCGCGCTCGGCGTCGACACCTTCATCGACCTGGAGACCGACAAGCTGGAGGAGGCCGGCGAGGCCGACGTCGTGTTCGACGTGATCGGCGGCGACATCCTCGGCCGCTCGGCCGCCCTGGTCCGCCCCGGTGGCACGCTCGTATCCATCGCCGCGCCGCCCACGACCCGGCCCAAAGACGGGCGGGCGGTCTTCTTCGTCGTCGAACCCGACCGCGCCCGGCTCGGCGACCTCGCCGCGCGGCTCGGGGACGGCCGGCTCAAGCCGGTCGTCGGTGCCGTGCGGCCGCTCGCCGAGGCACCCTCCGCGTTCGCCCCCGGCGCCCACGCCCCGGGCAGGACGATCATCCGCGTCACGGACGACCGAACAGGAGACCGATCATGATCGGCATGCGGATCGCCGGCGGTCTGCTGGCCGCCGCCACGCTGGCCGCGGCCACGGCCTGCTCGACGACCGGCCGGCCCGCCCACGCCGTCAGGCCGACCCCGGCCGCGGCATCCCCTGCGGCCCTGGCGTCGACACGCCCCACCGAAACCCTGAAACCGCTGCTCCAGCAGGCGCTTCCGAACGTGAAGGGCAAGACGTTCACCTCGGCGATCGTCGACTTCCCGCCGGGCGCGCTCGCGAAGCCGCACCGGCACGGCCAGGCGTTCGTCTACGCGTACGTCCTCGACGGCACCGTGCGCAGCAGACTGGGGGACAAGCCCGCCCACACCTATCACCAGGGCGAGAACTGGGTCGAGGAGCCGGGCGCCCACCACGTCCTCACCGAGAACACCAGCCAGACCCGGCGCGCCCGGCTCCTGGTCGTCTTCGTCGCCGACACCGGAGCCAAGCTCAAGGTCGACGACCCGACGTCATGACCCTGCTGCGGAGGACGGGGCGGACCACACGAACGGACCGAGGCCGGGGAGGCCGCGCCGCGGCCGGCCCCGCCCCCTTCCCGACCGGCAGCCGCCCGGTTCAGCTGCCGGGGCCGAGGGCGCGGCGCTGCCGTTCGGTGGCGCCGCCCCAGACGCCGTACGCCTGCCGGGAGTTCTCGGCGAAGGACCGGCAGTCGGACTGCACCGGGCAGCCGCGGCAGACGGCGACGGCGCGCGCCTCCCTGCGTCTGCGGGCACCTCCGCGTTCGCCCGCCGGAGAAAAGAACATCGAACTCTTCATGCCGCGGCAAGCGGCTCGGGCCTGCCACTCCCAGAGACGCAGCAGTGGCTTGGTGGTGGATTTCACGAGATTCCTTCCTCTCTTGCTTGGCGCTGCCACAGTTCCCGCCTGCGGAGGACCGGCCCGCCCCTCGGTGGCGTTCAGCCCTCGAAGACCTCGCGCAGCCGGGCTTCCTGATCCCGGTCGAGGTTCGAGCGGATGAGTTCGGCGTGCTCCGTGGGGAACGCCTCCTTGACCCGGTCGAGCACCTCGTCCTGGGTCAGCAGGAACAACGCGGACGTACCGCGGGTCACTTGCGCCTTCACCGACTCGATGAAGTCGTCGTCGATGCCCACGTCGGTCAGCTTGCCGCCCAGGGCGCCGGCGGCGGCGCCCATGGCGGCGCCGAGCAGCGGCATGAGGAAGATGAGGCCGAAGAGCAGCCCCCAGAAGGAACCGGACAGCGCACCCGCCCCGACCAGATCGGTCAGTTGCCTGGTCCTGGGCTTCCTCGCGTTCTCGGGCCAACTGACGGTGGCGGCGTCCACCACGGTGATCAGTTCCTGCTTCTGCAACCCGAGCAATGTCTGCTCCACCTGCTCCGCACTTTCCGGCGTGTCGAATTTCCAGACCGTCAGCGTGGCCATCGATGAACCTTTCCGTTCGTGGCTGTGCGTACCAGTAAAGGTCCGTTCGCGGCGTTTTCCAGGCCCGGCCGTCCCGGTGTGCGGTGTCAGCACACATCGATGCACGCAGAGGCAGAAACGCCGCCGTTCGCCCGCCTGTTGACGGTGAACGCGGACCCGTGAAGGTCGTGCGTGCACGTTCCCCGGCAGGGCTCGCCGCGTACTCGTCGTCCCACGACCGAAGCGATGCAGCCCGGCACGGCGTGGGTCAGGGGCCTGGCGCGAGGACGGCGGCGGCCAGGGTCAGCCCAGCCGGTCCTGCCAGTCGGCCGGCACGCGTCCCGCGGGTCCGGGAACGGGCTGGTCGGCCGGGTGGCTGTGCGGCGGAGCGAGCCGCGGCCCCGTCTCGTACAAGGTCGACGTGCCGTAGTCCCAGAACCAGTCCTCGCCGGGTTCGAAGCTCTGGATGAACGGGTGACCGCTCGTCCGGGCGTGGGCGGTGGCGTGCTTGGAGGGGGAGTCGTCGCAGCAGCCGATGTGACCGCAGCCGGCGCAGCGCCGCAGGTGGAACCACCAGGCGCCGGTGGCTTCGCACTCCACGCAGCCGGTGCCGCTGGGCGGGACGTCGGGGTCGATGCCGTTGGATGTCGTCACTGTCTCTCCACGGGGTGTGGGGCGGGGCGACCCACGCTATGGCCGCTTCCGCGTCCCCTCTTGCGTGCGTGCGCACGCACTCTTACCACCCCGCGCACAACGAGGAGCACGGGCCGGCCGGGCGGGCCAGGCCGTCTGTTCCCAGTGCGGGGGCTCCGACAGCGCCTGGCAGGCAGGCGCGAGGGGGGGACGGTTGGTCTGCACGTGAGCGGAGCTGAGCGTCGTGCCCCGCGGCGAGCACGCCGCCGAAGAGATCCGCACCCTGCTGCCCGACGGGGTGGACGCGGTCGCCGACACGGCCCACCGGCAACCAGGCCGTCGCTCGGCTACGCGACCTCGTGGAACAGGGCGCGGCCGACGGAGCGCGTCACCCGCTCCCGGTCCGGCGGGTGCCGTTGACCGTCAGGGTGACGCGGCCGGCGGGCGCCACCCCGGCGCCGCTCGCCTCCTGCGGATCGGCGAGGGTCGTCCCGCCCCCCACCGTGACCTGAACGGCTCACATTACATCACCCGACCAACGGCCCAACATTTTCATGGAGGTGCGGTTAGGTCGGGCGGGTGAATCTGCAGAGAATATTAAGGCATGTGGGTTAACTTTCCCCGCGTGTTTATCCAGTCGTGCCGTACCTAAAGGCTGCAAGATCTGCACAGTCCTCTTGCACGCAAAGAGCAAGGCAGTTCTCCGGTGAGAGCTTTTCGAGGCCTCGTTGTAGGGGTCATGACCAGCGCCCTGTCTTTGGGAGGAGTGGCGCTCGCGAACCCGTCCGTCCTTCCCGCGCACCGAGTGATCTCGTCCGTCGGCCACACCCTCGGCTACGGCGGAATCGGTGCGGACCAGGGGAGTGGCTCCTCGTCCCTGAACCTGGACCACAACTGCAAGGGCGGCACCTTCGGGTACTGCACTCAGAACGCGACGTTCAGCCCGACGCTGACGCTGACCGTGATTCCCATCGGCCTCATCGGGGGATCCAACGGCGCGAACAACCCCAACAACGCCAACAACGGCAACAACGGGAACAACGGGAACAACGGCAACAACGGGAACAACGGCAACAACGGGAACAACGGCAACAACGGCAACAACCCCAACAACGCCAACAACCCCAACAACGGGAACAACGGCAACAAGGGGAACAACGGCAACAACGCCAACGGCAATGGCTGACCGGGCCGCCTGAAGCAACACGAGCCCCCTGCATCAGGGCGTCCCCGCTGGTGTGACACCGCTCCCTCGATCAGGTGGGCATGCCGGGCAGAGAACGGGAATCCCGGCGTCGCCCCGACGGGTGACGCCGGGGTGCTCATGGTGTGTGAGGCGCCGGACGCGGTGAATCTCCGCCGGTGCGCAGCCAGCGGGAAAGCGGACCACAAGGACCATCATGGAGAAGTTCATGACAGAAACGGGCGACATCGCGCCGCCCCGAAGCCCCGACACGCCGACGCTTTTCCCCGGGGCGGCCGGTCCGGCGACACGGCGCCCGGAAAGCGGACCCTCCGCGCTTCTCGGCGCGGAGGCCCCCGGCCAGGCATCCCTCGCCGACGGAATAGGGGGAGACGCCGCCACGCGTGTCCGGTCCACGGCATCTCTGGCACTTCTTACGGTCGCCGCCGTCGTTCTGCTCGGCGCGGCGTTGTGGCACCTTTGCATGGTTTTCCTGACCCTCTCACCGGCCAGTTCCGTGACCAACAGATACCAGCAGAAGATCAACGGTTATATCTATCCTGAATTCGGTCAGAACTGGCAGATGTTCGCGCCCAATCCGTTGGCCCAGAACGTGTCGGTCGGTGCGCGGGTCCAGACACTGGGACGCCATGGTGCCCGGCACACGTGGGACTGGGAAAACCTCTCGTTCTCGCATCTCGAAGCGATGAAACACAATCCGGTTCCCAGTCATTTGGATCAGAACGTACTGCGCCGTTCCTGGGACTTCTACACGGAAACGCATGACTTGAAGGAAAAGCCTACGAACGGCATGCGCAGCGCCCTTTCCACTGAATACCTGGAGCGGATCGCACTGCAGCGGTTCGGCCGCCAGTGGCACGGGGAGCGCATCATCCGTGTCCAGCTCGCGAGCCGTACCACTGACGTCGCCCCTCCGAAGTGGACGGGGAAGAAGGCGCCGGACACGACGGCCTACAGGATCCTGCCGTGGTGGCCGGTCGAGGAGAAGTTCTACAAGGAGCTGTGACGTGTACGAGAACCGCAACGCGGCGGCGGTCGCCGTTCCGGCGCCGCAACCTCCCGTAGACGCCGTCACCGCACCCCCGCCCTCATCGGCCGCGAATCCCCAGCCGTCGACAACCGGGCATCCTGCCGTTCGGATCGCCGTGCGCGAACGCGTCATCGCGCGGCTTTCGCGCCTCATGGCCTTCGCCGGCCGCACCCACTCCCCGTACCAGGCCGCTGTCATCCGCATCGGCTACGGCTTCTTCTTCGCCTGTTACCTGCTCCGGGAGTGGCCGAACCGCCGCGTGCTGTTCGGTGACCACAACCCGTGGTCGCTGACCATGAACAGGATGCTTACCGCTGACACCCACGCGTTCACCGTGCTCACCTGGTCGGGTGGCCGGTGGTGGTTCGAACTCGTCTACCACGGGGCGATCGCGGCCGCGGTGCTGCTCATGCTGGGCTGGCGCACCCGCGCCACAGCGGTGTTCTTCCTCGTGGGGGTACTCGCGATCGAGAACCGGAGTCCTTTCGCGGGCGACGCAGGCGACGACATCATCCGGATCATGGCGGTGTACCTGGCCTTCACCCGCTGTGGTCAGGTCTGGTCGCTGGACGCGCGCCGCCGTGGACATCGTGCCGACGGCACACGGCCAGACCGGGGCGGGGTGGCACTGTGGTCCGTGCTCGGCCCCGCGCTGCTGTGGGCTTCGTGTGTTCACTGGGACGGCTGGCTCGGAATCTTCTGGGTCATGTGGAGCCTCCAGGGGCTGTGGTTCGCCCTGGACCGATGGGCCCCCCGTCACGAGACGCGCGCCCTGCTTGATTCCGGCGCCGCCATGCTGCACAACTGCGCGATGCTGGTCATCGCGGCTCAGGTCTGTCTGATCTACGCCTCGGCGGGCCTGTACAAGAGCCAAGGGACGAAGTGGCAGGACGGAAGCGCCGTCTACTACGCGATGCAGCTGGATCTCTTCCGTCCCTGGCCGTGGCTGACCGCTCTCGCCTCGGCGAACATGCTGCTGGTCTTCCTGCTGTGCTACGGCACGGTGATCATGCAGATCTCCTTTCCCTTCACCCTCATGTACCGCAAGGTCAAGAACGTGCTGCTTGCCGTCATGATCCTCGAGCACGTCGGGATCGCGGTCATCCTGGGGATCCCCTTCCTGTCGCTCGCCATGATCGTCAGCGACTCCGTCTTCCTGCCGACAGCCCTTCTGCTCTGGACCGGTGGCCGGATCACCACACTGGTGCGGGGAATCCGCGAGCGCCACGGACGATCGGTGGACGGGTGCCTGCAAGGGGCGTGAGCATCCGAAGAACCCCTCTCACCGTGCCGAGGGCCGGCCCGACGGCTTCCGCTGCTTGTCTACGACGGCGATTGCGGCTTCTGCACCGCCTCGGTACGGCCCATCACCCGTCATGTCAGTTTGCTCACGGTCCCCATCCGGTGGCTCACCCACGGCGTCTACAGGCTGGTCGCCGCCCGGCGCCACCAACTGCCGGGCGGCACAGGCGCGTGCCGTGCGGGCGACCATGCGCACCGGTCAGCGCAGCAGCCGCAGTGACGGCACCCGACCGTTCCCTTCTCCGGGGCCGGACGGCGACCGCGCGTGCCGCGCGATCCTGCCGGCGCTCCACGGTCGGGCCCCAGCGCGCTCCTTGAACACCCCCTTCCACGGCTCCGCAGAGGTCCGGGCCCCATGTGCTGTCGGAGCGCGGCCGGTGCGGCGGCAGCGACTCGGTCGACCGGGGCCTGGGCAGACGGTTCCCGGGAGCAGCGCGGGGCTTCCCCGGCAGCCGACCCGCCGCACGTCGGCACGGCCATGTGCGGCATACTCCCCCGATGAGCCCACGCACATCCCCGATCAGCCAGTCGGTCACGATACGGAGGGCACGTGCGCGGGATGCCAGACGGCTCACGCGGCTCGTGCGTGGCTCGGGCGCCTACCAGGGCAAGTACGCGGCCGCAGTCGCGGGCTACCGGGTCGGGCCTGACTACATCGAGGCCCACCGCGCCTTCGTGGCCGTCGGCGCCGACGAGCAGGGAGGCCGGGTCCTCGGGTTCTACTCGCTCGTCCTCGCCCCACCGGAGCTCGACCTGCTGTTCGTCGCGGACGAAGTGCAAGGACGGGGTATCGGACGGCTGCTCGTCGCGCACATGAAGTCCGAGGCCCGTGCCGCCGGGCTCGACCGTGTCAAGGTCGTGTCGCACGTTCCCGCCGAGGACTTCTACCACCGCGCCGGTGCGGTGCGGACCGGGACCGCACTCGCGAACCCGCCCGCCGTTCCGTGGGACCGTCCCGAATTCGAGTTCCGCATCCCTTCGGAATGACGCGCCGTGCCGGTTCGCACGGCGCCGGCGGCTCCTCCGGCCGACTTCCTCGCCTCACCTGCCGCACCCCCTCCCCGTGGCCCCGCCTCTGGGAGCACTCGGCTCGCTGCGGCGGAAGCCGCACCTGTCTCCGGATGTCCGCGTGAGCGGGCACAGCGCCGGACCGCCATCCGAGTGGTGCTCTTCCGGGAGTGCCTGCGCTAGCAGGTCACGTGTACTCCATGGAGAAAAACTGTCGTGGCGGCAGTAGACATTCCGGCACCGCAGGGTTAGCGTTACTGCGTACCCAGAAGTCGAAGTGGGCACAGCAGACACGAACTGCTGTGCAGGCAGACGAGAAGGAAACGGCCCCAGCGGGGCTGTGAGCAGCACCTGTGGTATCCGCGCAATCGAGAGGTAAGGAGCAGAGCGCCATCAGGATCGCCCGGGCGAGGAAGCAGTCCGCCCGGGTACCGCAAGGCCCCGGATTGGAAGGTGGTCCCCGGTCACGCAGTCGCGATCCCCGCAGCCCCGCCCTCCGAGGCGGTCCCTGCGGAACAAGAAGGCCGGCGCTGTGCGCCGGTAGATGGTGTTGAAAGCTCGGGGCCCGGGTGCCGGTACTGCACCCGGGCCCCCCGACGCGTCCCCGAAAGAAGAGGTCTATGCCGCCTGCCGGTTCCCGTCCCGTCGCCCCTCTCGACGATGACGACTACCCCGCCTACACCATGGGCCGGGCCGCCGAGATGCTCGGCACCACACCCGCCTTCCTCCGGGCCCTCGGCGAACACCGCCTGATCGCCCCGCTGCGCTCCGAGGGCGGACATCGCCGCTACTCCCGCTACCAGCTGCGCATCGCCGCCCGCGCCCGCGAACTCGTCGACCAGGGCACTGCCATAGAGGCCGCCTGCCGCATCGTCATCCTCGAAGACCAGCTCGCGGAGGCCCAGCGCATCAACGAACAACTGCGCGCCGAAGGCGGCCGGCCCGAGGCGACGAGGTCAGCCTGACAGGGACGTCGCAGCCGGGCCGTGGCTCAGGCGTCGATGATGACGGGGATGATGAGGGGCTTGCGGCGGTGGGTGCGGAACGCCCAGTTCGCCACGGCGCGGGCGAGGAGCTGTTCGAGTTGGCGCGCGTCCCCGACGCCTTCCTCGGCCGCGGTGGCCAGAGTCTTCTCGATGACGGGGACGACCGGCTCGAAGGTGGTGTCGTCGTGCACGAAGCCGCGGGCCAGGAAGTCGGGGGCCTCCGCGAGGGCGCCGGTGTCCGCGTCGACGATCGCCACCACCGTGACCACGCCTTCGGCGGCGAGGGTGAGGCGGTCCTTGAGGGACGCTTCGGTGGCGCCGCCGACTTCCATGCCGTCCACGTAGACATTGCCGGCGGGGACCTTGCCGGTGATGGACGCGCGCCCGTCGACGAGGTCGACGACGACGCCGTCCTCGGCGATGACGACCCGGTCGGGGTCGACACCGGTGCGGATGGCGAGGTCGGCGTTGGCCCGCAGGTGGCGCCATTCGCCGTGCACGGGCATGACGTTGCGGGGCTTGACGATGTTGTAGCAGTAGACGAGTTCGCCGGCGCTGGCGTGCCCGGAGACGTGTACCTTGGCGTTGCCCTTGTGGACCACGTGGGCGCCCCACCGGGTGAGTCCGTTGATCACCCGGTAGATGGCGTTCTCGTTGCCGGGGATGAGGGAGCTGGCGAGCAGGACGGTGTCGCCCTTGCCGATGCGGATCACGTGGTCGCGGTTGGCCATCCGTGACAGCGCGGCCATCGGTTCGCCCTGGGAGCCGGTGCACACCAGAGTGATCTTGTGGTCCGGGAGCTTCTCCAACTCCTTCGTGCTCACGACCAGACCGGAGGGGACCTTCAGGTAGCCGAGGTCACGGGCGATGCCCATGTTGCGGACCATGGACCGGCCGACGAAGGCGACCTTGCGGCCGTGCTGGTGGGCGGCGTCCAGGACCTGCTGGATACGGTGCACATGGCTGGCGAAGCTGGAGACGATGACCCGGCGCGGCGCGGTGCGCATCACCTGCTCGATCGCCGGGTTCAGCTCTCGCTCGGAGGTGGTGAAGCCGGGCACTTCGGCGTTGGTGGAGTCGGTGAGGAAAAGGTCCACGCCCTCCTCGCCGAGGCGCGCGAAGGCGCGCAGATCGGTGATGCGGTCGTCGAGAGGGAACTGGTCCATCTTGAAGTCGCCGGTGTGCAGCACCATCCCGGCCCGGGTGCGGATCGCGACCGCGAGGCTGTCGGGGATGGAGTGGTTGACCGCCACGAACTCGCAGTCGAAGGGCCCGAAACCACGCCGGTCGCCCTCCCGCACCCGCACCGTGCGCGGCCGGATGCCGTGTTCCTTGAGCTTGGCCTCCAGGAACGCCAGCGTCAGCTTGGAACCGACGACGGGGATGTCGCGCCGTTCGCGCAGGAGGTACGGCACGCCGCCGATGTGGTCCTCGTGGCCATGGGTGAGGACGATGCCCACGACGTCGTCGAGCCGGTCACGGATCGAGGTGAAGTCCGGCAGGATCACGTCCACACCGGGCTGGGTCTCCTCGGGGAACAGCACGCCGCAGTCGACGATGAGCAGCTTGCCCGCGTGCTCGAAGACGGTCATGTTGCGGCCGATCTCACCCAGGCCGCCCAGGGCGATGACCCGCAGCCCCCCTTCGGCAAGGGGCGGGGCGGCTTTCAGTTCGGGGTGCGGATGACTCATGCTCTGACGGTACCCGGAAAGCCGGGCGGGGTGATCCACCGCCTACGGGATCCGAGCGCCCGACACGACGGCAGGCCCCTGCGGACGCGGCCGGCGGGGGAGTCCGAGCGGGTGCGCTCCGGCTCCGCAGGCGATGCCTGCCTCGCTGATCGCCCGTCGTGCCCCTCGATCCGGGACTCGGCGTCAGCCGCTTGTGTCGGCGGCGTCAGCCGCTTGTGCGGGCGTCGCCGTCATCAGGCGGGTGCCCCTGTCTCCTGCCGCCCGGAGGGGAGCCGTCCCCGTGTTCTTCCAGCAGTTCGAGGAGCGGCATCCGCTCTCCTCTGGTCTTCCTTCGTCAGCTCGACCGGTGCGTTGTTGTAAACGGTGTAGCGACCTGGATCGACGATGTTGGCGGCCCTCAAGCTGAACGTCGGCAAGGGCCGCCATCCCTTGCGGTGGCCGACCCGCACCTGTATCTGGGCCTTGTAGTCACGGGCCTTCGGGAGGAATCCGGAAAACGGTGCCTCGAACTCGAGGAAGAGCTGTTGCGCTTCCCTGCCGGGCACGACGAAACCGGCGGGCAGCTTCGCCTCCTCGTCCGGCCCCGGTTGGAGCCGGGACGGGGAGGACACCCACAGGAGCGGCAGATGAGAGGCGGGCTCATCGGGGAAGGTCAGGATGAGGTCCTGCACGACGATCGGCTTGGGACCGGTGTTGTGCAGGACGAGCGGCAGTCGTAGGCGTGCGGTGGAACCGTGGACGATCGCCGCGAAGGAATGAGGTTCCCACGCCTTCAGGCGTCCCTGTCGGGCGTTGAGCCACCAGAACGACGCGACGGTGAAGAACAGCGCGCAGACTGACACCACACTGGCGCCGGTAAGCGAGGAGGACGCGATCTGATCCGCCGCGACCTTCAGCGGAACCACAGAGCCAGTCCGCCAGCCCCGCCGTGGGCCCGCTCACAGGACGGGCGGCCGCCGACAGTCTCCCGGAGCGGGTCCAAGGCCGGCGAGGACTACGGGATACCAGACGACCAGGGCCGCGCATGTCACCGCCGGGAGAAGCTTGGTCAGCCCGTCGCCCTTGCGTACGTGCGCCGTCACGGCACCGGCGAGCAGCGCCGGCAGCCCGGTACCGGCCAGGGCGCCGCACAGCGGTACGGACCGGGCCGAGGGCCACGCCGATGGCGCCCGCCGGCTCCGGGCCGCCGATGACCCGGTGGGCCGCGGTGGTGCAGCCGGCGTGGGCGGCCGGCGCGGGCATCGGACCCAGGGCCAGGATCCCGGCCGCGCCCAGCAGGGCGAAGACCGGCGCGATGAGACGGGTCGGCGAGACGGAAGAGAATCACGAGGTGCCTTCGGGGGTGCGGGGGCGGCGGGCCCGGCGGCGTTCGGCTCCCAGGCCGGCGAAGTAGGCGATCAGACCGGGGTCGTCGACCGCCGAGGGGTTGAGGACCTGCTCGGCGGGCGCGCCCTGGAGGAGGCGCTTGACCCCCGCTGAGAGGGCACCGGGACGCCAGTCGTTGTCAGGTTCAGGGCATCGACGTCAACGGCCCGCCCTTCGGCCCCTTCCGCTACTTGGTGATACGGTATAGCGGTATTTGGTATCACGCAGTACCGGCAGGGCTGAGGAGCACCCGCGATGGACGACCTGACGGAGATGCTGAAGGGCACGCTCGAAGGGTGCGTGCTCGAAATCATCGGCAGTGAGGAAACCTACGGGTACGCCATCACCCGCCGGCTGAACGAGCTCGGCTTCACCGATGTCATCGAGGGCACGGTGTACACCATTTTGCTGCGGCTGGAGAGGAACGGGCTCGTCCAGGTGACGAAACGGCCGTCCGGAGTCGGCCCGCCGCGCAAGTTCTACGCGCTCAACGACGCCGGACGCGAGGAACTCGCGAAGTTCTGGACGAAGTGGCAGTACCTCTCATCACGCATCAACAGGCTAAAGGAAGGCGGGAGATGAACTTCTGGGAGAAGGTCACAGGCAGCGATCTCACCAGGGAATGGAAGGCGTTCGAAGCCCGGGCCGAGGCCCTTCCCGACGACTACCGGGCGGCGTGGGGGCAGATCACCGCCCACCTCTTTCCCTACGGGGACTTCACCGGCCGCAACCTGACGCCGATCCTCGACTCCGCCCTGGGGCTGCTCGAAGTGTCGGCAGCGGACGGGCAGAGCGTCCACGAGGTGCTCGGTGACGACATCCAGGCCTTCTGCGCGGCGCTGGCCGGCGGAGCAGGGGCCCGGACGTATCGCGACCGGTGGCGCGAGCAGCTGAACAGGAACGTCGCGAGGAAACTGAGCCGGCTGGGAGGCTGACGTGAGCATCCAGGACATCATCGAAGGCAAGAAACAGTGGCGGGCGCACCTGGCCCGGGTCAAGGCACTCCCGCCGGACTACCAGATCGTCTACAAGGAGTTGCAGAAGTACCTGTTCAAGGTCGGACCGGTCAGCCTGTCCGACGGAACCCTCCTCCCCGGCATCGTCGACTTCTTCGAGGAGGGCGTCGGCGCGGGCAAGGGAGTGCTGGAACTCATCGGCACCGACGTCGCCGCGTTCTGCGACGGCCTGATCAAGGACTGCCCCACCTACGCGGATGCCTACCAGGAATCCATCAGCGGGGAACCCGGCACGGCCGGGAAGTGACAGCCGCCGGACCGGTTGGCGGCGCGGAGCCGGCGGGCGTGCTTGTCGGTCCGGGCGATGTCGGCGCAGGCGGGCATGGGGTGATCGAGGCGGGGGAGGGCCGGTGGCCCGTGCGGTGGCGGAGCGCGGTGTCGGCTTCGCAGACAATGGCATCGACGCCAGGCAGGCGTACCGGGTCCGGCGACCGTTGCCTACGGGGTCTTGGCGACATGTGGCTCCATGGTGACGCGGTTCCTACACGGCCGCCGGAGCCGAGCCCTCAGCCGGTGTGGACGCGGGGGCGGCGGGCGCGGTCGGGCTCCGCCTCGCGCAGGACCTCCCGGGTCACGGGAGCGACCTCGCCCTGCCCGAAGAGGAAGAAGCGCAGGAAGTTGGCGAACGGGTTGCCCTCGGTCCATTCGAAGTACATGTGCGGGGTGCAGCGGGTGGTGTCGCGGACGTGGAGGAGAAGGGCTGCGAGGGCATTGGGGATGGAGGTGGACTCCATCGTCAGGACCCGGTAGCGGTCGTGCAGGACCTCGCCGTGCACGGTCAGGCCCGCCTCGAACTCGGACGGGTCGGTGACCGTGACCTCGACGAAGACGAAGTCCTCCTGCTGGGGCAAATCGTTGTCGGCGCGGATCTGCTCGATCTTGTCACGGTACTCGGCCTTGTCCCGCAGCCCCGGTTTGTTGGCGAGGAACCGTACCTTGCGACTGGCGATGTCCCGGATGAATCGTTCCGCCATCGGATCGAGGGTCACGCTGGTCACGCGCAGCTCGAAGGCGCGGGCGAGCCGGGAGAGGAACGAGACCAGCATGATGCCGACGATGAAGCAGACGCCGATCTTCACGCCGTCCGGGCGTTCGATGACGTTGGCGACGGTCACGTAGAGCAGGACCGCCGCCACGGTGGCGAAGCCGATGGTCCAGCCGCGCTGCGCGGCCCTGCGCGCGGCGATGGTCACCGCGATCGCCGCGGAGGACATCAGGACCAGGACGCCGGTGGCGTAGGCGCCGCCCTGCTTGTCGACGTTGGCGTCGAAGATCCAGGTGACCAGGAAGGCGATGAGCGTGAAGACGATGACCATGGGGCGCACGGCGCGGGCCCAGTGCGGGGCCATGCCGTAGCGGGGCAGGTAGCGCGGCATCAGGTTCAGCAGGCCGGCCATGGCGGACGCGCCCGCGAACCACAGGATGGCGATGGTGGAGAGGTCGTAGACGGTGCCGAAGGTGTTGCCCAGGTACTCGTGGGCGAGGTAGGCGAGTGCACGCCCGTTGGCCTGTCCGCCGGTCTTGAACTCGTTCGCCGGGATGAGCACCGTCGTGATGAAGCTCGTCGTGATCAGGAAGGCGCTCATGACGAGGGCGGCCGTGGTGAGCAGCTTCTTGGTGTCCCGGATCCGGCCCGTCGGCCTCTCCTCGGTGTCGCCGGGGTCGCCCTGGACGTGCGGCATGACGGCGACGCCGGTCTCGAAGCCGGAGAGGCCGAGGGCGAGCTTGGGGAAGACCAGCAGGGAGACGCCGATCATGGCGAAGACGTTGCCGTGCTGGGTGGTCAGGGCGCCGGCCCAGTCGGTGATCACGTGCTCGGCGGTGAACACGTGCCGCAGTCCGGCCACCACGACCACGGCGTTCAGGGCGAGATAGACCGCCACCAGGGCGAACGCGACACCGATCGCCTCCAGGAAGCCCTTGAGGAACACCGCGCCCAGGAGGGCCACCAGCAACAGGGTGATGATCATCTGCTGCCCGTGCAGCGCGTGGGTCAGGTGCGGGTTCTCGATGAGGTGGGTGGAGGCGTCCGCCGCCGACAGGGTGATGGTGATCAGGAAGTCGGTGGCGGCGAAGCCCAGCAGGGTCAGGACGAACAGCTTGCCCTTCCAGAAGGACAGCAGCCGCTCCAGCATGGCGATCGAACCCTCGCCGTGGGGGCTTTCCTCGGCCACCCTGCGGTACACCGGGAGGGCGCCCGCCAGTGTGACGAGGACGAGGACGAGGGTGGCGACAGGGGAGAGCAGGCCGGCCGCGAGGGCGGCGATGCCGGGCTGGTAGCCGAGGGTGGAGAAGTAGTCGACACCGGTCAGGCACATCACCCGGTACCAGCGCTGGCCCTTGTGGGGTGCCTCCGCGTGGGCGTAAGGCCCCTGCTGGTGCCCCGCCATGTCGGACAGGCCCTCCAGCATCCACGTCCGCAGTCGGCTCGGCGGCGGGTGTTCGGTGGTGGCAGCCATCGTCGTGCTCTCCTGATGTGCGGCTCAGCGTGGGGTTCCGGCCATCACACGGACGGGGGCACCAGCGTAAGCAGGAGGTGCTCCACAGGCGCACGGGCGAATGCTCTGAACGCGTCAAGACGGCGTTAAGGCCCGTTGGCATGGCGGCGCACGCGCGGGGAGTCAGTCCCGGACAACCAGTGTCGTGTCGTACGACGTCTCCTCGCCACCTCGCAGCCAGGTGATGTGCAGCCGCAGGCTGCTCGCGTCCCGGTGCGGGGCCGGATGCCCGCTGAGGCTGCCGTCGGTGCGGGTGCCGTCCGGACGGGTACCGGAGGCGCCGCCGCGGTCCTCGTACCCGTTGCCGAGGCCATCCACCGCGCCCACTTCACATCCTCGGTGCGGGAGGGCCGCTCGGCGGTGAGCGACCTGCTGGCCTGGACGGGCTGCCCGCTCCTCGCGGCCACGGCGCTCACCGCGCCGGGGTGGCGACTGCGGCCGGCCGGGTTCCGCTGAGCGGGCAGTCCCCGGTCGGCTGGGTCCGGGAGGTCCGGACGGCCGCGACCGCCGGGATCCCGGCGAGCGTCCGGAAGCCCCAGGGCCAGGCCGGGCAGCCCGTCGGGCGGCTCGCTGCACGCCTCCATCAGCCGCGCGACGTCCCCGACGTCCGCACGTGATCGCGAGCAGGGCGAGCACCGGCGCCGGCCGGATCCGCTCGGAACGGACCGGCCAGTTCCCCTCAGCCGTCCGCCAGTCGTGTCTCTTCCAGGTCCAGGGACCGCTGGAGGCGGCGGCGGGTGGTGTCGCTGATGCGGTGGGTGTCGTACAGGTTCTGCAGCTCCGACGTCTCCACGGCGATCAGGTCGCGGCGCAGCCGGCGGTAGACGAGGTCGGCCGAGTCGGTGGCTGCGGCGGTGCCGTCGCTCTCGGCGAGGCGGTCGCGGGCGTCCTCCAGCCGGGCGTTCAGTCCGCGTCGCAGCCGGTCGAGGACGATGTCCGGTACGGCCTCCAGTTCGGCGAGTTCCTCCAGGCGCGCCAGGCCGGCGTGGGCCAGGTGGGAGCGGGCCTCTGTCTCCTCGCGTTCGGTGTGGGCGGGCTCGAGGGCGATGCCTGAGGCGCGGACGACCGGAGCGAGGGTGAAGCCCTGTCCGACGAGGGTGACGACCACGACCGAGGTGGTCAGGACCAGGACCAGCGGTCGGTCGGTGAGAGGGGTGCCATTCCTGGCGAGCTCGGGGATCGACAGGGCGGCTGCCAGCGGCATCACCCCGCGCGTCCCGGCCCAGGTCAGCACCATCGGCACCCGCCAGTTCATGCGGTGGAAGCCGCCCCTGCGCTGGACGACCGCCGACAGCGGCGCGATCCACAGAAGGCGAACGGTGATGAGGGTCGCGGCGACGGCGAGTGCGTACAGCGGCCAGGCCCGGTCGCCGGCCAGGGCCCGCACCTCGCCGGGCAGCGCCAGCCCGATCAGCGAGAAGACCACGCTCTCCAGCAGGAACACCACCGTGCCGTAGACGGCGTGCAGCTGGAGCCTGATGCGGGCGTTGGTGAGCCGGTCGCCCCGGCCGCCGAGGATCACCCCGGCCACCACGCAGGACGTCACCCCGGAGGTGTGCGCGGCCTCCGCGAGGAGGTAGGAGGCGTAGGGGGTGACCAGCGCGATCACCGTCTCCAGAACCGGGTCCTCGGTGCGGCGCCGGATCAGCATGATCACTCCGGCCACCGCCGCCCCGATCACCGTGCCGCCGCCGGCCAGCACCAGGAACCGGCCGCCCGCCGCTCCCCAGTTCGCCGCCGTCGAGGCGACCGCGATGCCTGCCGCGACCCGGACCAGCACCAGCGAGGTGGCGTCGTTGAAAAGGCTCTCCGCCTGTACGAGGACCTGCACCTTCGGCGGCAGGGCGAGCCTGCGGCCGAGCGCGGTCACGGCCACCGGGTCGGTGCTGGCCAGTACCGCGCCCAGCACGAACGCCATCTGCCAGGACAGCGGGGTGACCAGGGCGGCCACCGCGGCGACGGCCGCGGCCGACGCGAGGACCAGCCCTATCGCGAGGATCCCGACCGGTTTCCACACCGCGCGCAGCTCCCGCCAGGGCATGTCCTCGGCGCTCGCGTACAGCAGCGGCGGGAGCACGACGAGGCCGATGATCTGGGGGTTGATCTCGATCTGGGGGGTGCCCGGCAGCAGCGCCACCGCGAGGCCGGCGACGACCAGCAGGGAGGGGGCGGGGATGCGCCAGCGGCGGGCGAAGGTCGCCACCACGGTGGCCAGGACGACCAACGCGAGTACCGTGCCGACGCTCCGCATGCCGTCTCCCTGGGCTGAGAAGGGAGCCACCCCGGCTCCCCTGCCGACCAGACTTCCCGGCACACCGCCTTCACCCTATCGGGCCAGGTCACGCCAAGACAGTGTCAAGGTCACCGGGATCGACGCCAAGGAAGCGCTGAGACGCGCCCCGGACAGCCCCCGGAAGAGCTTCCTTGAAGCAGCCCCCTCGCGAAGGGGGAAGTTGATCCACTGAGCGAGCGCGTCGGCAGCGATGAGTGGCGTACGGCCCGGACGGCTGAAGGTCTACGTCGGGGCAGCCCCGGGGGTCGGCAAGACCTACCGGATGCTCGACGGGGGGCGGCGCCGTGCCGCCCGCGGGGCGGACGTCCGCGCGGTGACCGTGTGCTACCCGGAACCCGGGGACCGGGCCCAGCTGCACGCCCTGGAGCGCGCCTGGGCGCAGTGGGACCCGGGGGTGGAGCTGGTGCGGCCGGCGTGCGAGCGGCGCAGACTGGGCCGCCTCATCGCCGCGTACGTCCGTGAGGTGGCCGCGGCCGAACCCGGCACCCGGGTCACCGTGCCGATTCCGGAGGCGGAGCCGGAGCGGCTGTGGCAGCGGCTGCTGCAAAACCAGCGGGGCGCGGTCGTGGCGCACGCCGTGCGGCGGGAGACGGACGCGGTGATCGGCCGGCTTCGCTTCCGGCTGTGACCCAGGTCACCGGCTGTCACACCTGCCTGTCGACCGGTACGGGGCGGGTGGCCGTAAGAGTCGCGTCAAAGGCACCGCGACGGCCGTATGAGGGCCGTCAACGAGCGACCGGATCAGGCCGGAGAGGCGCTTTCCTCTAAACGTCCGTTGAACCGAACCTCACTCCAGGAGTCAGCGATGGCCGATCTGGCCTTCGTGGTCACCGTGCTCGCCGGTTTCGTGCTGGTGGCCCTCGTCGCCAAGGGGGTGACGAAGCTGTGAGCGTCGAAAACATCGTCGGCCTGATCGTGGCCGTCGCCCTGCTGGGCTATCTCGTCCTCGCCCTGATCTTTCCGGAGAGGTTCTGAGAACAGACATGAGTCCCGCACTCGCCGGCGTGCTCCAGTTGCTCGCCCTGATCGGCGCGTTGGCACTCGCCTACGTTCCCGTCGGCACCTACATGGCCAAGGTCTACGACTCGCGCAAGCACCTGCGCGTCGAGAAGTGGATCTACAAGGCCATCGGTGCCGACCCTGACACCGAGATGACCTGGCCCGCGTACCTGCGCGGTGTGCTGGCCTTCTCGGCCGTCAGTGTCCTCTTCCTCTACCTGCTGCAGCGGCTGCAGGGCCTGCTGCCCGGCTCGATGCACTTCTCGTCGGTCAACCCCGCGCAGTCGTTCAACACAGCCGTGTCGTTCGTGACGAACACCAACTGGCAGTCGTACTACGGCGAGCAGACCATGGGTCACGTCGTGCAGACCGCCGGGCTGGCCGTGCAGAACTTCGTCTCGGCGGCCGTGGGCATGGCCGTCGCCGTGGCGCTGGTGCGTGGCTTCGCCCGCCCCCACGCTCGGCTTCGCTCGCACGGGGGGACCTCCATGCGCACCGGTGAGCTGGGCAACTTCTGGGCCGACCTGGTGCGCGGCACGCTGCGGATCCTGGTGCCGGGCGCCGCGGTCGCCGCCGTGATCCTGGTGGCGTGTGGTGCGATCCAGAACTTCTCCGGCATCCACGAGGTCGGCCAGTTCATGGGCGGCTCGCAGCAGTGGAACGGCGGCGCGGTCGCCTCCCAGGAGGCCATCAAGGAGCTGGGCACGAACGGCGGCGGCTACTTCAACGCCAACTCCGCTTACCCGTTCGAGAACCCGACGCCTTTCACCAACCTCCTCGAGATCTTCCTGATCCTCGTCATCCCGTTCTCGCTGACCCGCACGTTCGGTGTGATGGTCGGCAGTGTGAAGCAGGGCTACGCGATCCTCGCGACGATGTTCACCATCTGGCTGGGCTTCGTCGCCCTGATGATGTGGACGGAGTTCGCCCACCACGGAGCGGCGCTGCAGGCCGCGGGCGGGGCGATGGAGGGCAAGGAGGTCCGCTTCGGTATCGGCGGCTCCTCGATCTTCGCCGTCTCCACGACGCTGACGTCGACCGGTGCGGTGGACTCCTTCCACTCCTCCTTCACCGGGCTCGGCGGCGGCATCACGATGCTGAGCATGATGCTGGGCGAGATCGCGCCCGGTGGTACCGGTTCCGGCCTCTACGGCATCCTGATCATGGCCGTGATCGCGGTGTTCATCGCCGGCCTGATGGTGGGACGCACCCCCGAGTATCTGGGCAAGAAGATCGGCGGCCGGGAGATGAAGCTCGCCGCCTGCTACATCCTGATCACCCCCGCCCTGGTGCTGGTGTTCACGGCCGCGTCGATGGCACTGCCGACCCCGCCGCACTCCATGCTCAACACCGGCGCGCACGGCTTCTCCGAGGTGTTGTACGCGTTCACCTCCGCGGCCAACAACAACGGCTCGGCCTTCGCCGGCCTGAACGCGAACACCGACTGGTACAACACCATGACCGGGCTCGCCATGCTGTTCGGCCGCTTCCTGCCCATGGTCTTCGTCCTGGCGCTGGCCGGCTCCCTCGCCGGACAGAAGCCGGTGCCGGTCACCGCGGGCACCCTGCGCACCGAGAAACCGCTGTTCACCAGCCTGCTGGTCGGCGCGATCCTGATCATCACCGGTCTCACGTACTTCCCGGCCCTCGCGCTGGGCCCGCTGGCCGAGGGGCTGGCGTCATGAGCACCGACACCCACAAGCACGAGGACTCCATGTCCACTCCCACCCTTGCGCCCCACCGGGACGCGCCGACCGGGCACAAGCCCGCCGAAAGCCGTGTCGGAGCGGGCCTCTTCGACCCCAAGCAGCTTCTCAGGTCACTGCCGGAGGCCCTCCGTAAGCTCGACCCCCGGGTGATGGCCAAGTCCCCGGTGATGTTCGTGGTGTGGATCGGTTCCGTGCTGACCACCGTCTTCTCCTTCCAGCACGCGGGCGACTGGTTCGGCTGGACGATCAGCGCCTGGCTCTGGCTGACCGTGGTCTTCGCCAATCTGGCGGAGGCGGTCGCCGAGGGCCGCGGCAAGGCGCAGGCCGACACCCTGCGCAAGGCGAAGACCGACACCGTCGCCCGCCGCCTGGTGAACGGCTTCGAGGAGCAGGTCCCGGGCACCGCGCTGACGATCGGCGATCTGGTGGTCTGCGAGGCCGGCGACATCATTCCCGGTGACGGTGACGTGATCGAGGGCGTCGCCTCGGTGGACGAGTCGGCGATCACCGGTGAGTCCGCTCCGGTCATCCGCGAGTCCGGCGGCGACCGCAGCGCGGTGACCGGCGGCACGAAGGTCCTCTCCGACCGCATCGTCATCAAGATCACGACGAAGCCCGGCGAGACCTTCATCGACCGGATGATCAATCTGGTCGAGGGCGCCGCCCGGCAGAAGACGCCCAACGAGATCGCCCTCAACATCCTCCTGGCGTCACTGACGATCGTCTTCCTGCTCGCGTGCGCCACACTGCCGCCGTTCGCCGACTACGCGGGCACCCACCTGACGTTGGTCGTGCTGGTCGCCCTGCTGGTCTGTCTGATCCCGACCACCATCGGCGCGCTGCTCTCCGCGATCGGCATCGCGGGCATGGACCGCCTCGTCCAGCGCAACGTACTGGCCATGTCCGGGCGTGCGGTCGAGGCCGCCGGTGACGTCTCCACCCTGCTGCTGGACAAGACCGGCACCATCACGCTCGGCAACCGTCAGGCCGCCGGGTTCGTTCCGGTGACCGGCACCACGGAGGCGGAGGTGGCCGACGCGGCCCAGCTGTCGTCGCTGGCGGACGAGACGCCCGAGGGCCGCTCCATCGTCGTGCTGGCGAAGGAGAGGTACGGACTGCGCGAACGCCACCAGGGCGAGCTGGCGCACGCCGAATGGATCGCCTTCACCGCCCAGACGCGCATGTCGGGTGTGGATGTGGACGGTCGCAGGATCCGCAAGGGCGCCACCGCCTCGGTCATCGCCTGGGTGAAGGGGCACGGCGGCACGGTAGCTGCGGACGCCGACGTGATCGCCGACCGCATCTCCGAGGCGGGAGGCACCCCGCTGCTCGTCGCGGTCGACGACGAGCGGGGCGCCCGCGTCCTCGGCGTCATCCACCTGAAGGACGTCGTCAAGGACGGCATGCGCGAGCGGTTCGAGGAACTGCGCCGCATGGGCATCAAGACCGTCATGATCACGGGTGACAACCCGCTGACCGCCAAGGCGATCGCCGAGGAGGCGGGCGTCGACGACTTCCTCGCCGAGGCCACTCCCGAGGACAAGATGGCCCTCATCAAGCGGGAGCAGGCCGGCGGCAAGCTGGTCGCGATGACCGGCGACGGCACCAACGACGCGCCCGCGCTGGCGCAGGCGGACGTCGGCGTGGCCATGAACACCGGTACGTCGGCCGCCAAGGAGGCCGGCAACATGGTCGACCTCGACTCCAACCCGACCAAGCTCATCGAGATCGTCGAGATCGGCAAACAACTCCTCATCACCCGCGGCGCGCTGACGACGTTCTCCATCGCCAACGACGTCGCGAAGTACTTCGCGATCATCCCCGCGCTGTTCGCGGCGGTCTACCCCGGCCTGGACAAGCTGAACATCATGCGGCTGTCCTCGCCCGACTCCGCGATCCTCTCGGCCGTCGTCTTCAACGCGCTGATCATCATCGCGCTGGTGCCCCTGTCCCTGAAGGGCGTGCGGTACCGGCCGATGAGCGCGGACAAGATGCTGCGCCGCAACCTCGGGATCTACGGCCTCGGCGGCCTGATCGCCCCGTTCGTCGGCATCAAGCTCATCGACCTGCTCATCTCCCTCATCCCCGGAATCGGCTGATCGCCATGAACAACTCAGTGACCAACACCGTCCGGTTGCTCGGAGCGGGCCTGCGCGCCCTCCTCGCGCTGACCCTGGTGACGGGCGTCATCTACCCGCTGGTCGTGACCGGCATCGCCCAGGGGCTGTTCAGCGACAAGGCGAACGGCTCCGAGATCAAGGCGGACGGCAAGGTCGTCGGCTCGTCCCTGATCGGGCAGTCGTACAACCTGCCGCTGAAGAAGGGGCAGCAGACCCCGGAGCCGGACCTGAAGTGGTTCCAGGGCCGCCCCGCCAACGGACTCGGCGGCAACAGCGTCAACACGCGGTACAAGCTGATCCTGTCCGGCGCCACCAACCTCGCCGCCGACAGCAAGGTGCTCCTCAAGCAGGTACAGGACGCCAAGGCCGCCGTGGTCAAGGACAACTCCGTGCCCGGATACACGGTCAAGCCGTCGGACGTTCCGGCGGACGCGGTGACCTCCTCCGGCTCCGGCCTGGACCCTGCGATCTCCCCGGCCTACGCCGAACTCCAGGTGCACCGGGTCGCCGAGAGGAACGGACTGCCCACCGCCCAGGTGGAGAAGCTGGTCGAGGACCACACCCAGGGCCGCACCCTCGGCTTCATGGGCGAGCCCCGGGTCAACGTCCTGGAGCTCAACATCGCGCTCAAGGGCCTGGTAGCGAGGCGGTGACGGGTTCGCACGGCCCACAGGGGCCGGCGGCCCGGGAGCCATCCCGGGCCGCCGGCCCCGGTCGGACCTGGCCAGCATCTCCAGCCTGCACGCCGCTGCGAGCCTGGTCTTCGAAGCGGCGGTAGGCGCGTTCGGAACTGGGTACGGACGCGGGCCGCGTCGCCGGCGCGCCCGCTGGGCGCCCCTGGCGTGCCGGGTTACCAACTGCTTTTGGTCACGCCAGGGAGCTCGCCCGCGTGGGCCATCTCGCGTACGCGGATGCGGGACAGGCCGAAGGTACGCAGGCAGCCGCGGGGCCGTCCGTCCACGGAGTCGCGATTGCGCAGGCGGGTGGCGCTGGCGTCGCGAGGCTGCCGGGGCAGTTCCCGCCGGGCGGCGGCGCGGTCCTCGTCGGAGCTTCCGGGGAACGCGGTGATCGCCTTCAACGCGGCGCGGCGCGCGGCGTACCGGGCCACGACGAGCCGCCGCTGCTCATTCTTCGCGATCTTGCTCTTCTTCGCCATCAGACCTTCCCTCCACGGGCGCGGATGCGGGCCACCGCGGCCTCGATGCCGATCGTGTCGACCGTCTTGATGCCCTTGGCCGAGAGCGTGAGCCGGACGTGGCGGCCTTCGCTCGGCAGCCAGTAGCGCTTGCTCTGGACGTTGGGGTCGAAACGGCGCTTGCTCCGCCGGTGCGAGCGGGAGATGTGGTGCCCGAAGCCGGGCTGCCGGCCGGTGAGTTGGCAGTGGGCGGACATGGCTGTTCCTCCTCGGGGTGGATGCGGCAGCACACTAGCGTCAGATGAAAATGAAAACCAAACCCATGTATGGTGCCGTCCACCTTCACCTCGCCCGGCCTGGACCGCGACGGCCTCTCGGGCCTGCTCGACTCGTGCCTGCTCACCGACGACGAGTACGCGGCGGGCAGGGACCACTGGAGGCAACTCCCGCACGCCTTCGACGGCTTGCTCAACCCCGTGACCTGAAGGGAGGACCGGCCTCACCATGACCCGACGCACCGGCATCCGGCGTCGGACCGCCAAGCGTCAGCGCACCGACCCGCTGGACGCAGCCGGCGCGCCTGCTGCTGCGGCGGGTTGGGCCTCCGCCGCGGGTGCCGTCCAGCAGCATGTGGACGTCGCGCACCGGCGCCGGAAGGCTCATCGGCTCGTGCGGTCCGGTTTCCCGAGTTGGGTGAGTGCGGCCGTGACCAGGGCCTGGACGCCGGTGTCCAGGGTGGGCTGCAGGACCGGTGCGAAGCGGGGGCTGTGGTTGACCGCGATCTCCTGGGCCACGGTGCCGCGTTGCCGGGCTGCCTGGTAGGCGTCCGGATCGACGCAGCCCAGGGCCCAGTAGGTGTACGGGGTGCCGAAGGCGTCCGGGATCCGGCTGAAGTCCTCGCTGGCGCTCTGCACCTCGACGGTGACCGCGCGCTCCCCGAACACCGCGGTGAAAGCGTCGGAGACCTCGCGGGTCACCACGTCGTCGTTGACGGTCGGCGGAAAGCGGGTGCCCTCCTCGATCCGCGGGGCGCGGGTCGCCCCGGATGCGTCGCACTCGGCATGGACGATGCGCCGCAGGGCGGCCAGGACGGTCTGCCGGGTCTCGTCGTCGTACGTGCGCACGTTCACCAGCAGTTCGGCCGACTCCGGAATCACGTTGCCGCTCGTGCCCGCCTGGACGGAGCCCACCGTGACCACGGCCGGCTGGGTGGCGGCCAGCTCGCGCGCGACGATCGTCTGGAGGCGGACGACGATCATCGAGGCGATCACCACGGGGTCGATGGCGGCCTGCGGTGCCGAGCCGTGGGCGCCCCGGCCATAGACAGTGATCTCCAGGTTGTCCGCCGCGGAGAGGAAGGCACCGGCGCGTGTGCCGACCTGCCCGGCAGGATGGGGAAGCACATGCTGGGCGAAGGCTGCGTCCGGGCGCGGAACACGGTCGGTCAGCCCGTCGGTGAGCATCCGCTCGGCGCCGTCCCCGAGCTCTTCAGCCGGCTGGAACAAGGCCACCAGGGTGCCCTGCCAAGCCTCCGGCGCGGCGGCCATGAGCTGTGCCGCTCCCAGCAGGCAGGTGACGTGCATATCGTGACCGCAGGCATGCGCCACGGGCACCCGCCGGCCGGAGGCGTCCGTGGTTTCGGCCGTGCCGGCGTAGGGCAGACCGGTCTCCTCACGGACCGGCAGGGCGTCCATGTCGGCCCGCAGCAGAACGGTCGGCCCCCCGCCGTTGGCCAGCACACCGACCACACCGGTGCCGCCGATCCCCTCGTGCACCCGGTAGCCGCAGTTCCGCAGGCGGTCCGCCACACCGGCCGCGGTGCGGTGCTCGTGATGTCCCAACTCGGGGTGGACGTGCAAGTCCTTGTAGACCTCTTCGAGCTCGGACCGGACGGCACCGAGCCCGGCCAGCACGGCATCCGCGGAGTCCTTGACCGTCATGGCCGTGCACTCCTCACTCTCGGCCGGTGGTCCCGGCGCCGGTTCATGTCAGGGCCCCCGGCCCTTGGCCGGCCCCGGCCGCCAGTCGCGGCTGCCCGGCAGCATCCAGCCCCAGTGGAGCGCGGCCAGCCGCAACGCGATGCCGACCGCGATTCCGGCCAGGACACCTACGGTGGGTGCGCCGAGCCGGCTGCAGACAATCCTCACCACGCTCACCGGCACCGCGACGGTCGCGTACAACGGGGTGCCACCGAGGATGGAAGGCGTGCGAGCCGGAAGCAGGCCCCGGATGGCCCCGCCGCCGACCACTGTGATCGTGCCCGGCAGCACGGCCGGCAGCCAGCCCAAGCCGACGGTGAGTGTCTTCCCTTCGTCCTTCCCCATCGAAGCAGCCGAAGACGCCGCGCGCCCGCCGGGCAGTGCATGCGAGGCAGCGGTCCGGGCAGCGCCGCCGCTTCAGCACGGGGCGGCTGACAGGCCGGCTGCGGTCGCTCGCGTTCGAGCCGTGCCGCCGGTGCGGCGAGCCGGACCCGCTCGATGCCGGGAACGCGGTCCGGGCGGTGCCGAGCGGGCGGGCGCGTGTCCGGGCCAAGCCGGGCGATGGGCCGGTGGAGGTCGCCCGGCTCCACAAGCCGGCCAAGCGCTTGGCGAGCCGCGAGATCAGCCGAGGCCCCAGGCGATGTGCCGCCCGCGAGGTCTTCAACCTGGTCAGGACCGCGCCCGGCGTCCCCCCGTTATAGGGGCGTCCGTTCGATTTCAAGCCCCTGCAAAAGCGACCGGCGGGGGATCCGGAGTGGGTGCGCCGCAGCTCCAGCCGCGGCACCGTACCCCTTGGGTTCTCCTGGAACGTGGTGGTGCGCGGTCCTCGGCCGGCGGCCATTCGGCATAGCAAGACATCGGCAAAGTGCTTGGCCAGGATTTCCCTTTTTTCGAGATCAGCACCTTGTTTATCAAGGGGAAGCAGGGGCACGAGCCGGTTACCGCGACTGCGGTCCCCAAGCTGCGAGGAGGCGTTGTTCTGTGACTGCCAACGAGAAGGCTAAGGCGAAGACCGAGCAGGCCAAGGGTAAGGCCAAGGAGGCTCTGGGAGGCGCCGTCGGAAACGACCGTATGGCCGCCGAGGGTCAGGCGGAGAAGAGCACCGGAGACGCCCGCGAAGCCAAGGAAAAGGCCAAGGACGCTTTCAAGCACTGACCTCCCCGAACCGGAAAGAGGCCCCCTGCGGGGGCCTCTTTCCGGTTCGGCGGCCCGCGCGCCAACGAGGTCGGACTCGGCCTCGCGGTCGTCCGCGGCTTTACCGAGGCCACCGGCGGCGCCTTGCGCGCCGAGGACACGCCCGGCGGTGGACTCACCATGGTGCTCGCCGTGCCGACGGCTCCGGCGCGGCGTCCGGAGGAGTCGGACCTGCCGGCCACCGCTGCCCACTGAGGAGGTCAGGCGCCGGGCGCACGGCATGCTGACGACCTGCGGCAACCCCCTTTGTCGGCCGTGCCCCTCGGCTGGGCGGCAACCTTCATTCCTCGCCGGCGGATGGGGAGTCAGTCTTCGGAGAGGACGTCCTCGGCCGTATCGTGCAGCGGCAGCACGGACGCGAGACGGGTGAGCTCGAGGATGCGTCTGACCTCGGCTTGTATACCGATCAACGCGAACCGGTGCCCTGCGGCCGCACGGCGGCGGTGGATGTCGACGAAGGCTCCCAGAGCGCTGGAGTCGCAGAAGTCCACGCGGGTCAGGTCGAGGATCAGCAGGGGCACATTCTGGATCTCGGTGGTGGTGAGATGTCCCAGCAGCTGGGGCGCGCTGTGGTAGTCGATGGGGCCGTCGACGGCGACGACCGTGTGTTGTGGACCGCGGTGCGAAGCGAGGCTCAGCGTCGGGCCGGGCGGGACCAGACTCCGGGAGCCGACCGGTGGCGAGCTGTCGGAGGGCTTGCCAGCCCCGGGGCCGGGGGCGGAGGTCATCGAGGGCGTCTCTTCCGTGTCCGGGGCGGGCGGGTCGGCTGGTTGTTCCTGTGCCGGCCCAGGAATCGGCCGGGGTGAGTCGTCACGAGGTCTTGATCTCCGCCCACACCACTTTCCCTCCGTCGATCCAGCGGGTGCCCCATCGTGTGGCGATGGCGTCGATCAGGAATATGCCCCGGTGCCCGAACTCGCCGGGTTGGGACACGATGAGACGTGGCTCCTCAGGGCTGCTGTCAGTGACCTCCAGGACGATGCGTTCACCGGCTCGCCGCAGCTCGACGCGCAGCGGTGTCCTGGCGTGGCGGACGGCGTTGGCGACCATTTCATCCGCGATGAGCATCATGTCGTTCGCCAGATGCCGCAGGCCCCACTGGCGCATGACGTCGGCCACCAGGTCGCGGGCGTCGGGGACGGCGCTGGAGACCGGGGCGTAGTCCCGTACGACCGTCACCACCTGGTGCGACACGTCCTCCGGCCGGTGCAGGTACAGCAGGGCGATGTCGTCGTCGTGCTGCCCGCCGGCCAGGGCGTCCAGCCACGAGTCGCAGTCCGCCTCGATCTCGCCCACAGGCCCGGCCAACAGCTCCCGCAACTGCCGCAGGCCGTCGTCGATGGGGCGCCCGCGGCGTTCGACCAGGCCGTCCGTGTACAGCAGCAACCGTGCTCCGGGCGGCAGCGGGACCTCCTGCTCCGTGTAGCGGTGCCTGCCCACGCCCAGGGGCGGTCCGACCTGCTCGTCCATGAACGTGACGGTGCCTTCCTGGTCGCGCCGGGCCGGTGGCAGGTGCCCCGCGACGGCGGCGCGCAGCCGGTCCCGGTGTGTGTCGAGCACCGCGTAGACGCAGGTGGCGATGGAGCCGGGGGCGATGTCGTCCACCAGGACGCTCAGCTGCTCCAGCACGTCGGCGGGGGCGAGACCGAGCTGCGCGTAGGCACGGCAGGCGGTGCGGATCTGGCCCATGACCGCCGCTGCCCTGACGCCCTTGCCCATCACGTCACCGACGACCAGCGCCACTTCGCCGTCCGGGAGCGGTATGAGGTCCACCCAGTCACCGCCGGCACCGCGATCCCGCGCGGCGGGCAGGTATCGCCACGTACTGGCCACCCCGTCGACGCGTGGCAGCGTCGGCAGCAAATGGCGTTGCAGTTCTGTGGCCGCCTCCCGTTCCTGGCGGTACGTCTGCGCGTTCTGCAGCGCCACGGCGGTCTGCGCGGCGACACCGGTGATCAGGCGCTCGTGTCGCTCCTTGAAGATCCCCCGCTCGGGATGGCCGAAGAAGAACCCGCCGAGCACGGTCCCACGGGACATCACCGGAACGGCCAGGTAGCTCCGCACCGGCAGGTGCCCTTCCGGCATCCCGTGGTGCGGTGCGTTGTGCCCGTACCGCGGGTCCTGCGTGATGTCGTCGGACCGCACCACGCTGAGGCCCCGGAAGGTCTGCTCGAACACCCGTGTGTTGCGCGGCATGGGGAACTTGTCGAAGGCCGACCGGTTGACGCCGGAGATCACGTAGAGCAGGTACGACTCTCCTGTCTCGCCCAGGACGTTGTAGAAGAAGGCGCCGAACGCCGCCCCGGCCAGGCGGGTGGCGGCGTCGACCGCGTGCTGGACCAGCGCGTCGAGGTCGAGTTCCGCCGCCAGGAGGCTGCCGACCTCCTGCAGCAGCTCGACGATCGCCGCCTCCTCGCGGAGTTCGTGTTCCCGCCGCTCCAGCTCCTTCTGAGATCGTCGCAGCTCCGTCGTGGCCGAGCGCAGCTGCGCCACCACCGTCTGCAGGTGCCCGGCCCTCTGGTCGACCAATTGCTCCATGCTCTCCAGGACGGAACGGGCCGCGTCCGCCTCCACGGTGGGCGACGGATGCCCGGCGGACAGCAGTGCCAGGCGCGTGCTGCCGGTGACAGTGCGGAACAGCGTGGCGACCTCGGCGGACAACGCAACCCGGGAGAACAGCACCACCGCGAACCGCTCGCCCGGCGCCAGGGTTCCCCCGAAGACGAGTGTGGAACGGACATCCTGCCCCGGGAGAAGTTCCTCCAGCCGGTCCACCTGGCTGCCGGGCAGGTGCACGACGTCGACGTCCCTCACGGGAGGTACTGCGCCGTTCACGTCCTCGGCCGTGACTCTCAGGCGTTCGACCAGCCGGTACACCGACGGCGCCTTCTCGAAGGTGTCGGGCGACAGCGCGGGCACGTCCGTCGGGCCGGCACCCTCCGCGCCGGGCGAGCGGGCGCACGGTCCGCGGAATCCAGCCAGAAACATATGCCGTCGTGGACGCTCAGCCGCGGTGGCGGCCTCCCGGGGCCCGTCAAGGAAGACGCCTACCGCAGCACAGGCGCGTCCGGCCCGCCCGTCGACCAGACTGTCGTAGAAGAAGTCGGCGATCGCTTGTGCCGCCGTGTCCTGGGAGGGCACACGCGCGACGGACGTCCGCAAGTGGGCAGTACACCGGGCTACCTCACTGAGACCGAAGGCCGACAGGTCGATCCGGACGTCCTGCACGCTGAGCACACCTCGATACCTCAAGTGGGGGCCAGGGACGAGTACCGGGACCACGGGCATCAAGGGTAGCCCCTGGCCGATTCCCGATCGTCCCGATCCGCGTCGCCGTCCCTGTACCCGGCCGTCTCTCGGCGGATGACCCTTCACAGAATCCGACGGTCCCCCTGCCGACACAGATGGTTCACCAGGGCAGGCGCAGGCAACCCGACAGATGGCTGCCACCGGCTGCGCACCGCACCTGCCGGCGGCGGCGCCACGCACGCTGGAGGAAGCTCATGAGAGGCGAAGTGATCACCCCATCCTGCGAGTCGCGTTTTCCCGCCGTCACGGCGAGCATCGCGGTCGCTCGGCACTGGGTCCGCGACTGTGTGGAAGGTTTCGGCGAGTCGCTGCGTCGGCACCCGGTGATCCAGACCGCCGAGCTGCTTGTCTCGGAGCTGATCACCAACGCCATCCGTCACGGCGTCGGCCCTCCCGTCATCCGGCTCACCTGGAACGGGCGACTGCTGCGCCTCGCGGTCAGCGATGACATCGACCGCCAGCCCCGCATCCGCGCCACTGCGAACACCGAGCCCGGCGGCTTCGGCATGCAGCTCCTCGAACGACTCGCCGTACGCTGGGGCGTCATCCCACGCCACCCCGGCAAAACGGTCTGGGCGGAACTCAGCCTCGACTCCTGAACGCGCCCCCTCCCACGGGGCGCATTCGCAAGCCCCCCGATCCTGCTACGCGTCGGTGGCCGGCCGGCAACCCCGCCCGAGGGCATCAGGGCCGATTTCGTCCACAGCACAGGCATCATCCGACACTCGCAGAACTTTGCCGTCCACCAGTCCCACTGCCCAGCCTGTGAGCCGATCTCATTCCGAAATGATTGGTAAGGAAGAAGAACGCCGGCTGCGTGTCCAAGGCGCCGATGCTGCCTATCGCTCTTGGGCCGCCGCGGCACACGGGGGACCGGACAGCCGGCGAGGGAGTACTGCGGTAGGAGCGCCGGGCTCGATCGCTGGTGCAGATGCCCCGTCGTGGCGCGTCCGCGCGATCAGCTCAGGTTCGCGGAGGGGTACGAGCGCTGTCGCAGGCCGTGTGTTCCCCTTCGGCCGGCGCACCCGCCCCGCCGGCGGTGCTCATACGGTCGACGGAGCCCTGCGGCCCTGCGCTGGTGGGCTCGTCGGCGATCATGGTGGTGACTGCTTCGCTCGTGGTGGCATGAACCGGCAGGATCGCGTCGACACCGGTGAGGACGAGCATCCGCATCAGGCGGTCGGGGACGGCGGCAAGTCTGATCGCACCGCCCACCGCCTGGGCGGCGTGCCAGAGACCGATGAGCGCGCTCAGACCGGCGGAGTCGCAGAAGCCGACCTGTGACAGGTCCAGAACCAGGTGCGGGCGCCCTCGCTCGATGATCATCGAGGCGTCGCGGCGCAGGGTTTCCGCGGTGCGCGTGTCCACGTCCCCGGCGACCGTGGCGATCGCGAGGCCGGGACGGGGGTGCTGGACGGTCAGGTACAGCGTGTCGGTCACGTCGGTCATCACTCCTGGCCGAAGTGTTCGGGCGCGGCGGCGGTGTGGGCGGTGGCAGCGACACTGCCGTCGGGCATGGTGTGAGGGTAGGGGACGGACAGGGCCAGCAGGGCCACGTCGTCGCCGGCTCCGTCGGGCAGCGAGGCCAGCAGGGTGATGCTGTCCTCGACCAGGGAGGTGGCGGTGACGGGCCCGGTGCGCTGGTGGAGGAAGCCGGTCAGGCCGTCGTCACCGAGCATGGCGCCCTCGGTGGTGCGGGCTTCGATCAGCCCGTCGGTGTAGAGGAACAGGCTTTCCCCGGCCGTCAGGGAGAACGTGGTCCGGGCGAAGGGCGCCTGCGGAAAGGCGCCGACGAGCATCCCGCCCTTGGGGCGTACGGCCCGCACCCAGACGGCGCCGCTGTCGTCGGGGCGCACGTGGTAGGCCGGCGGGTGGCCACCGGTGGCGACGGTGACGGTGAAGCCGCCGGCCTCCCGGGGCTCCAGGAGGCCGAAGACCACGGTGCAGAAGCGGCGGCCGGCGGTGACGTCGGTGAGCAGCATGGTGTTGAGCGCGCTCAGCACGGTGACGGGGGCGGCGTCGATCTGAGCCGCGGTACGCAGGGTGTGGCGGGCCAGGGCGGTGACGGTCGCCGCCTCGGGGCCTTTGCCGCACACGTCACCGAGGACGAACGCCCACCGGTCGCCGTCCAGTGGGAAGACGTCGTAGAAGTCGCCGCCCACGTCGTGGGCGGAGGCGGTGCGGTAGTGGCAGGCGAGTTCCAGGCCCGGCACCACGGGAAGGGCCGGGGGCAGCAGGGTGCGCTGGAGAGTGGAGGCGAACGCGGCGATGACGGCCTTGTCCTGCTCCGCCTTCTCCCGCGCCGCCCGTTCCGCCTCCGCCCGCGCCCGTTCCGCCTCGGCGTGCTGCCTCTCCGCCTCCCGGCGAGCCTGCTCGTCGCGCAGGGCGCGCAGCGCCGACAGCCGCAGCTCCATCTCGTCCAGCACGATCGCGGCGAGATCGGCAAGAGTGGCCGTGTCCTCCTCGGTGATCGAGCGCGGCCGGGTGTCGAGGACGTTGACCGTGCCCAGCTTGTGCCCGTCGGGGGTGATGATCGGTGCGGCGGCGTAGAAGCGCACCCCCATCTCCCCAGCGACCAGCGGATTGTCCACGGCTATGGGATCGAGGAGAGTGTCGGGGATGACCATCGCGTCATCGCGCAGGATCGCCGAACCGCACAGGCCCGGATCACGACCGATCTCCGCGACACCCTCCAGGCCGTGGGCGGCCTTGAACCAGATGCGGTCGGTGTCCACAATGGTGACGGTCGCCACCGGCACATCGAAGAGCCGGGCGGCCATCGCCGCCACCCGGTCGAACGCCCCGTCGGGCGGAGTGTCGAGGATGTCGTAGCGGCGCACCGCCGCCATCCGGGCCGTCTCCGCATCCGGGTCGGGGACCAGCTCGGGGCGGCGCCCGGGAGCCGGGTCGGTGGCCGATGCCTGCTGCATTGTCGGCTTGCCTCTCCGTCGATGGGCTGCCGCCGTGAACGGCACGAACCGACGCAGCCTAAATCGCCCACACGCCCGAACGCCAATGCCGTCGTCAACCGGGCTCCCGCAGCGGCGCCCCGCGCCTGCTCCCCTCGTTGAACGGTGGGACAACGCTTCAGGCACCGGCCTCAGGGTCGGGTGACGGGAGGATGACCTCCGTGATGCCGACAGGAGACGGTCTACGGCCCCAAGGCACCCGCGTGGGACGGGCCCGCCGTACTGGGCGGCCACCGTGCATGGGCCCGACGCCGACCCGCCACCGGCTCCCCTGCTCCTCGGCGACCCACTACGGGACCACCGCATCCTGTCACCCCTCGCCGATGACGCTGCGCTCCTCGCCACGGCCGTAGCGCCGACCCTCGCCGGACTCCATCAGCTTCTCGACGCGACGCTCGCCCATGCCGTTGGCATGGGGTGGCCCGCGTGACAGCGACCGAACGCATCGCCGGTCCAGTGGAGCCGTCCTTCCAGCGCGGTCCGTGGAAGTGCAGGCAAGGGCCGGATCCGTAACGCTCCTTCGACGCTCCAGGAGATGATCGATGAGGGGCGACCGCAAGGCAGACCGGACGGCTGTCCGTCATTGCCGGTCACGGGGGGCGGGAATTGAACACATTCTCAGCCTGCTCCAGCCGGGTTGGGCACTGGTCCGAGCGAAGCCATCCGGCTGTGGTCGGGACGTGCCGATGCACCGGGAACAGGGGCCTTGCCGAGTTCCAGGCGCCATCACGGTTCAGACCGCCCCAGCAGGCCGGTGCCGTCCACCCCAGCCAGTACGTCATTACGTGGGAGGCCGACCATCATGGCGACCCGACCGCGCAGTACCTCCTCCACCAGCACGGATCCGCCCGTTCGGCGCGAGGTCGTCCTGGGCGTGGATACGCACGGCGAGGTGCATGTCACCGCCGTGATCTCCCCGCTCGGGAAGATCCTGGGAACGGAGTCCTTTCCCGCGACGGCGGCCGGCTACCGGCAGTTGCCCGTGTGGGCCCGCAAGCGGGGTACGGTGCGCCGGACCGGTGTGGAGGGCACCGGCACCTTCGGCGCGGGCCTGTCCCGCTACCTGCCGGCCCACCGAACCGGTGGGCATCGGCCCGGACAGCGCCGTCACCTTGCTGATCACCATGGGAGACAACCCCGACCGGCTGAACACCGAGGCGTCCTTGCTGCCCTTTGCGGAGTCAGCCCCATCGTGTACTCCTCCGGCCGGCGGAGCACGCACCGGCTCAACTACGGCGGCGACCGGCGTACTACGAACGCCGCACCCAGGAGGGCAAGACCCGGCGCGAGATCATCCGATGCCTCGAACGGTAAGCCGCCCGCGAGGTCTTCAACCTGGTCAGAACGGTATCCGGCGTTCCCCCGTTATAGGGGCGTCCGTGAGACGTGAGAGGGTCTGGTGCGTGAGTGAGACACCACCGAACACCCTGCAATACCGCTTTGACGGGCCAGAAGACGCTCCGGTCCTGATCTTGGGTCCCTCACTGGGTACCACATGGCACATGTGGGACCGCCAGGTGCCGGAGCTGGCCAAGCAGTGGCGCGTCTTCCGGTTCGATCTGCCCGGTCACGGCGGCGCCCCGGCGTACCCGGCCGGATCGGTCGCCGAGCTGAGCGCCCGGCTGCTGGCGACGCTGGACGCGCTCGGCGTGCAGCGGTTCGGCTACGCGGGCTGCGCGCTGGGCGGCGCGATCGGCATCGAGCTGGCCCTGCGCCACCCCGCGCGGCTCGCCTCCCTCGCCGTGGTCGCGGCCTCGCCCCGGTTCGGCACCGCCGACGAGTTCCGCCAGCGCGGGGTGGTCGTGCGCACCAACGGGCTCGACCCGATCGCGCGGAGCGCGCCCGACCGCTGGTTCACCGCAGGGTTCGCCGCCGCGCAGCCCGCGATCACCGAGTGGGCCGTGCAGATGGTCCGCACCACCGACCCCGGCTGCTACATCGCCGCCTGCGAGGCCCTGGCCGCCTTCGACGTACGGCCCGAGCTGGGCCGGGTCGGGGTGCCGACGCTGGTGCTGGTCGGCTCGGACGACCAGGTCACCGGCCCGGCCGAGGCCCGCACCCTGGTCGCCGGTATCCCGGACGCCCGGCTCGCGGTCGTCCCCGGCGCCTCCCACCTGGTGCCGGTCGAGCAGCCGGCCGCCGTCACCGACCTGCTCGTCCACCACTTCGCCACCGCCTGGCAGCAGCCCTACGAGACCGGCCAGACCGTCCTGCCGGGCATGCCGGCCGTCCCGGTCCCGGCCGCCGCGCCGCAGCCCGCACCGGTCGCCGAAATCGCCCCGGCGGCCGTACCGGAGCGGTCCGACGGGCAGCCGGACCGGTACCGGACCGGGCTGAAGGTCCGCCGCGAGGTGCTGGGCGACGCCCACGTGGACCGGGCACTGGCGCAGGCCGGCGAGTTCTCCGGGGACTTCCAGGAGTTCGTGACCCGCTACGCCTGGGGCGAGATCTGGGACCGGCCGGGCCTGGACCGCCGTACCCGCAGCTGCGTCACGCTCACCGCGCTGGTGGCGGGCGGCCACCTGGAGGAGCTGGCCTTCCACACCAGGGCGGCGCTGCGCAACGGGCTCACCCCGGACGAGATCAAGGAAGTGCTGCTCCAGACGGCCGTCTACTGCGGGGTGCCGGCCGCGAACAGCGCGTTCCGGGTCGCCCAGCAGGTGATCCGGGAGGAGACCACGCCCGACGAGTAGGGCCCCGGGCGGCCGCAGACGGCAGGATGGGGAGACATGAAGCTCACGAAGAAGTCCCACGCCTGCGTCCGCCTGGAGAAAGAGGGGCAGACGCTCGTCATCGACCCGGGCGGGTTCTCCGAGGAGGACGCCGCCCTCGGCGCGGACGCGATCCTGGTCACGCACGAGCACCCGGACCACTTCGACGAGTTCCGGCTGCGGGCCGCCATGGAGAACAACCCGGCCGCCCACATCTGGACGCTGAAGTCGGTCGCCGGCCAGGTCGAGGCGGCCTTCCCGGGCCGGGTGCACACCGTCGGCCACGGCGACGCCTTCACCGCCGCCGGCTTCGACGTCCAGGTCCACGGCGAGCTGCACGCGGTGATCCACCCGGACATCCCGCGCGTCACCAACGTCGGCTATCTGATCGACGGCGGGAAGGTCTTCCACCCCGGCGACGCCCTCACCGTGCCCGGCGAGGCGGTCGAGACGCTGCTGGTGCCGGTGATGGCCCCCTGGAACAAGATCTCGGAAGTGATCGACTACCTCCGCGAGGTGCGCCCGCGGCGCGCCTACGACGTCCACGACGCCCTGCTCACCGACCTCGCCCTGCCGCTCTACGAGGGCCACCTCGGCCGCCTGGGCGGCACGGAGCACCAGCGGCTGCACCCCGGGGCGTGGACCGAGGTCTGACGCGCGGACCGGCGTTGTCGGACCCGCCGGGTAGGTTGTGAGGCATGCGCATCGCTACCTGGAACGTGAACTCGATCACCGCACGCCTTCCCCGGCTGCTGGCCTGGCTGGAGAGCAGCGGCACCGACGTGCTCTGCCTCCAGGAGGCCAAGGTCGCCGAGGAGCAGTTCCCGTTCGACCGGCTCCGTGAGCTGGGCTACGAGGCCGCGGTCCACGCGACCGGCCGGTGGAACGGCGTGGCGGTGCTCTCCCGCGTCGGCATCGAGGACGTGGTCAAGGGCCTGCCCGGCGACCCGGGCTATGACGGCGTGACCGAGCCGCGGGCCCTCGCGGCGACCTGCGGCCCGGTCCGCGTCTGGTCGGTGTACGTGCCGAACGGCCGCGAGGTCGGCCACCCGCACTACGCGTACAAGCTCCAGTGGTTCGAGGCGCTGAGAGCGGCCGTGCACGGCGACGCGCAGGGCAGCCGCCCGTTCGCGGTGCTGGGCGACTACAACGTCGCGCCGACGGACGACGACGTCTACGACCCGGCCGCCTTCGAGGGCTCCACCCATGTCACCCCGGCCGAGCGCGCCGCGCTGGCCGCCCTGCGCGAGGCGGGCCTGGACGACGTCGTGCCGCGCCCGCTGAAGTACGACCGCCCCTTCACCTACTGGGACTACCGCCAGCTCTGCTTCCCGAAGAACCGCGGCATGCGCATCGACCTGGTGTACGGCAACCGGCCGTTCGCCGACGCCGTCAAGGACGCCTACGTCGACCGCGAGGAGCGCAAGGGCAAGGGCGCCTCCGACCACGCGCCGGTGGTGGTCGACCTCGACGTGTGATGCCACGCTGGGTCCATGAACCTTCCGTTCCTGGGCCCCCGGCACGCGAAGAAGGCCGGAGCGGCGCGCCGCGCAGACCCCGAGGCGGTCGCCGCGCTGCTGTCCGAGTGCGAGCTGCTGCGCTCGCAGGCGGCTCGGGCGGGCGTCCTCCTCGACGACACCCCGGCCTCCCTGGAGGCCCTGGACCAGATGGTCCCGCGCTGGCGGGACGACCCGGAGATCCTGCCCTGGCTGGGTCACGACGCCGGGCTGTACCTGGGCACGGTCGTCGTGCGCACCGTACCCGGCGCCGGCTGGCGGATCCGGCCCGACGGCGAGCCCGTCGTACGCCTCGCCTCCGGCCGTGCGGTGGAGGTGGTGCCGGCCGGGGAGGAGTGGGCGGTGAGCGGGGTTCCCGAGCTGTCCCAGCTGTACGCGGAGATCGCCGAGACCTGACGCCGGTGCCGGCGCCGGTCGCCCCGTGCCGGTTCCCGGGCACCGCGTGGGCCACCGTGCCGCCCGACGGGGCGCCGCCCTGGGGCATCGACACCGTTCCCCTGTCGTCCCGTTCGCCGTCGGCGCACCGCCACCGCCCGGGCCCCGCGGCACCGACGCCCCCCGAACGCGGCCGGAGCGGGGCCCCGTTCGCACCCGCCATCCGCGAGCCGCCGACGAGGAGTTCCGCCACGCGGGGAACTCATCGCCTCCAACCTCGACTACGATTTGCGGTTCATCCCTGTGGTGATGGTGATGTCGCCGATCCGCATCGGATGTGCGTGCTGCTCTCCCGGTTCGCCGACCGGGTGTCCCGGCGGGAGCGGCGCGGCCCCAGGACCGAGGGGACGGCGCTCGCCGCTCCCGGGTCCGGGGCGCTGCCGCCAGGGGGGCGGCGGTTCAACGGGCCAGGCTCGTCCGGCGGCAGCCGGAGATCACTGCTCGCCGAGCGGGACGGACACGTACGACGGGTCGTCCGGGGGCGAGGAGAAGGTCAGCTGCGCGCCGGACGGGTTGTGCTCGGCGTAGAGCGGGTCGACCGTGTCGACCACCAGCGCGAGGCGGTGCCCGGCGGGGACGTCGTAGGCCGTGGAGTACAGGTCCACGTCGACGGCGAACGGCTCGCCGGGCGTCCGCCCGTGCCACGTCCAGGGCGCGTGCGTGACGAGCTTGCCGATGCCGAGCGGGCCCACGTCGTACAGGTAGGCGATGAACGTGCCGCTCTCCGCGGTCGGGGTGAGCGTGGTGTGCACGGTGGCCGTGCCGCGCACCCGCTGGGCGGTGCCGTACCGCTCCGACTGCCACACGGCCGCCCAGCGGCGCGGCAGCGGCGGCAGCGAGGCGGTGGGCGGCAGTTGGGCGACCTGGTCCAGGATGCTGGAGAGGAAGACGATCCCGCCGTCCGCGCCGGAGTCGACGTTCGCGTGGATGGTGGGCGAGCCGGTGAGCGCGAGCTCGCGCCGGGTCGCGGTGACCGACTTCCAGTCCGGGTACCCCTCGTACGCCCCCGCGGTACGGGACTTGAGCCGGACCGGCTGCTCGCGGTCGACGCCGTTGTCGGCGCCCGCGAGGTAGTGGTCGAACCAGCGCCGGGTGTCCGTCCACACGTCGTTGGGCAGTCCGAACAGACCGGTGAGCTCGGGTGTCGCGTGGTCTCCGGGGCGCAGTTCCAGCCGTTTCGGGACGGTCAGCTTCTCGTAGAAGGAGGCGTACTGGTTCGCCGGGAACACCGTGTCGCCCCAGGCGTTGGCCAGCATGACGGCGGCGCCGTTCCTGTTGAGCTGGTCCACATAGGTCATGGCGGAACGCTTCCGCCCCCAGTCGATCATGTCCTGTTCCTTCGACAGGTCCGAGGCGTACAGGTTGTCGAAGATGGCGCGCAGTTCGGCGCTCTCGCGGCCGGTGAGGCCGGCCGCGCCGTCCAGCACGGCCGCCGCCTGGAGGTGCTGGGTGCGGCCCGAGTAGACGGAGTCGATCAGGTCGGCCCACCCGCTGAGCGCGGCCACGGCCCTGACGCGCTTGTCGTGCGCGGCGGTGAGCAGGCTGATCCCGGCGCCGTACGACACCCCGGCCATGCCGATGTGCTCCGGGTCGGCCGGGGTGTGGGCGAGGGCCCAGTCGATGACCCTGGAGGCGTCCGCCGTGTCGGGCGGGCCGGCCACTTCTATCCGGCCGCCGGACTGCCAGAACCCGCGCACGTTGTAGGTGAGCACCACATAGCCGGAGTCGGCCAGTCTCCGGGCCTGGGCCAGGTATTCCACCTGCGGCAGGCCCCAGCTGGTGGGCAGCACGACGAGCGGGTAGCGGCGTGAGCCGTCGGCGCCCTCGGGGGTGAGGACGTGGGCCTTCAGTACGGTGCCGCCGTCGCCGGCGATGTCGACGAACCGGACGCCGGGGGCGGCCTCGGCGGCCGGTGCCAGACCGACGACCGAGCCGGCGAGCAGGGCCGCCGAGACGGCTCCGGCGGCGGAGGCGCGCAGCGCGGTGCGTCCGTGTCCCATGGGTCACTCCTTCACTCGTGTCCGTGCAAAGTGACCCGACGGTAACCGCGCTCTCTTACCGCAAGTAACCCGTCGGTAAGTTACGTGCCGGTAAAGGTTGTTGAAGTGTCACTCGGCGGTACTGGGAGCGGGCTCCGGCAGCGGTGTCCGCGCCGCCCGCGTCACGTCCGCCACCAGCTCCACCACATCCGGGCCGTACGCCTGGGAGTTGACCACCTTCAGCAGCAACACGAAGGAACCGCCGCCGTACTTGCGGGCCAGCCGCTCGTGGTGGCGGGCGAGGTAGCGGGTCGCCGCCTGGTTGGTGATCGCCCGCTGGCCGCAGAAGAGGAACACGGGGCGGGTGTCCGGGCCGCCGTCCGCGGTGAGCCGGGCGAGCAGCACGTACTCGCTGCGGCCGCCGTCCATGCGGTACTCCTCACCGCCGATCCGGATGGCGCCGACCTCCGGGCCCGTCGCGGCCTCCGCGTTCATCCGCACGCCCGGCAGCAGCGAGGAGAGGTGGGCCTCCATCCGGCGGTTCGAGGCGGGACCGCCGAGGCAGAACTCCGTGCGCTCGCCGAACCCCTGCTGGGCCGCGTCGTGCGCGACCACCCGCGCGTGGGCGTTGCAGTCCTTGATGAGGGCGGACAGTTCCAGCAGGGCGAACACGTCGTGCCGCATCACCGACAGCTCCGGCCCGCCCGCGTTGCGGTTGACCACCAGCAGCGACTCGGCGTGGTCCGGCAGCCCGAAGAAGGCCTGCTTGCGGCGCAGCCGGCGCCTCCACAGGTACGTACGGGCGACCCAGCCCAGCGCGGCCGAGACGCCCGCGGCTATGACTCCGAGGGCGATGTTGCGCACGTCGTCGTTCATGGCCGCGCATGGTAGCGGGCCCGGGCGACGGCCACGGTGCGCAGGCGTACTGTCGGTAGTACCGGTCATCCGGTTACGCTGCGCGGACTTGTCCCGACGGGAGGTACGGATGGGTCGTCCAGGCACGCGGAAACTGTCGGTTCTGGCGGTCTCGGCCGCCGTGGTGTCGGTGGGGGCCGTGGCGCCGCCCGCCGCCACGGCGGACAGAACGCCGGCGAAGGTCCCCGTGGCGGTCGGCTACGGCGGCGCCGTCGCCAGCGTCGACGCCGACGCCTCCGCCGCCGGCATCGAAGTGCTCAAGCACGGCGGCAACGCGGTCGACGCGGCCGTCGCCACCGCCGCCGCGCTCGGCGTCACCGAGCCCTACTCGGCCGGCATCGGAGGAGGCGGCTACTTCGTCTACTACGACGCCAAGTCCCGCACGGTGCACACCATCGACGGGCGCGAGACCGCGCCGCTGAGCGCCGACGCCGACCTGTTCACGGAGAACGGCAAGCCGCTCGCCTTCGCCGACGCCGTCAGCAGCGGCCTGAGCGTCGGCACCCCGGGCACGCCCGCCACCTGGCAGCAGGCGCTGGAGGCGTGGGGCAGCAAGCGGCTCGGCACCCTGCTGAAGCCCGCCGAGCGCATCGCCCGCGACGGCTTCACGGTGGACGACACCTTCCGCGCGCAGACGGCGTCCAACGAGACCCGGTTCCGCTACTTCCCGGACACCGCCAAGCTGTTCCTGCCGAACGGACGGCTGCCCGTCGTCGGTTCCACGTTCAAGAACCCCGAACTCGCCCGGACCTACGAGCAGCTGGGCCGGCAGGGCGTCGGCGCCGTCTACCGCGGTGACATCGGCGACGACATCGTCAAGACGGTCGAACACCCGCCCGTGGACCCCGCCTCCGGCTGGAACGCCCGCCCCGGCAAGCTGGCCGAGAAGGACTTCGCCGTCTACCGCGCGAAACTCCAGGCGCCCACCAGGACGTCGTACCGCGGCCTGAACGTGTACTCCATCGCGCCCTCCTCCTCCGGCGGCACCACCGTCGGCGAGGCACTGAACATCCTGGAGAACACGGATCTGTCGAAGGCGAGCGAGGTGCAGTACCTGCACCACTTCATCGAGGCCAGCCGCATCGCCTTCGCCGACCGCGGGCGCTGGGTCGGCGACCCCGCCTTCGAGGACGTGCCGACGAAGGAGCTGCTGTCCCAGCGGTACGCCGACTCCCGCGCCTGCCTGATCAAGGACGACGCGGTCCTCGGCAGCCCGCTCGCCCCCGGCGACCCCCGGCACCCGGCGTCCTGCGGCCAGGGCGGTACGGCGGCCCCGACCACCTACGAGGGCGAGAACACCACTCACCTCACCGTGGCCGACAAGTGGGGCAACGTCGTCGCCTACACGCTCACCATCGAGCAGACCGGCGGCAGCGGCATCACCGTCCCGGGCCGGGGCTTCCTGCTCAACAACGAGCTGACCGACTTCTCCTTCGCCCCGGCCAACCCCGCCGTGCACGACCCGAACCTGCCGGGCCCCGGCAAGCGGCCGCGCTCCTCCATCTCCCCGACGATCGTCCTGGACCGGCACAACAGGCCGGTCGTGGCGCTCGGTTCACCCGGCGGCGCGACCATCATCACCACCGTGCTGCAGACGCTCACCGGGTTCCTGGACCGGAAGCTGCCCCTGGTGGACGCGATCGCCGCACCGCGCGCCAGCCAGCGCAACGCGGCCCGGACGGAGCTGGAACCCGGGCTGTACGACAGCGACCTGCGCAAGCGGCTGGAGGCCATCGGGCACTCCTTCAGCCTCAACCCGGAGATCGGGGCGGCCACGGGCGTGCAGCGGCTGCCGGACGGCAAGTGGCTGGCCGCAGCCGAGAAGGTACGGCGCGGCGGCGGCTCGGCGATGGTGGTCCGCCCGGCGCGCTGAGGCCGAGCCGGCCGCGGTGCGCCGCATCGCGTCGCGGGCGGGCCGACGGACGGGGCTCGGGGCCGGCGCCCCGACCGACAGCCCGGCCCCGGCGCGACACCAGCCGGCCGGGGCCGCGACGCGCCGGTGGCACCCGTCGGCGGCCGGGGTGGTCCCCGGCCGCCGGATCAGAGTTCGGGTGCGGGCGGCTGGGCGGCTTCCGCGCGGAAGTCCAGCCGCCCGTCCCGCGCGTCCACGATCACCCGGCTGCCCTCGGAGATCGTGCCGTCGAGCAGCAGCCGCGACAGCTGGTTGTCCACCTCCCGCTGGATGGTGCGGCGCAGCGGCCGGGCGCCGTACTCGGGCTGGTAGCCGCGCTCGGCGAGCCAGTCGACGGCCGCGTCCGTGAACTCCACCGAGACGCCCTGCCCGTCCAGCAGCCGCCGGGTCGTCTCCAGCAGCAGACCGGTGATCTGCCGCAGCTGCTCGCTCGTCAGCTGCCGGAACACCACGATCTCGTCGATCCGGTTCAGGAACTCCGGCCGGAAGTGCTCGCGCAGCGGCCGCAGGATCTGCTCGCGCCGCGCCTCCTCGGCGGCCTCCGCGCCGCCCGGCCCGAACCCGATCCCGGCACCGCGCCGGGTGATGGCCTCCGAGCCCAGGTTGCTGGTCATCACGATGACCGTGTTGGTGAAGTCCACGGTCCGGCCCTGCGAGTCGGTGAGCCGGCCGTCGTCGAGCACCTGGAGCAGGATGTTGAAGACGTCCGGGTGCGCCTTCTCCACCTCGTCCAGCAGCAGCAGCGAGTACGGGTGCCGGCGCACCACCTCGGTGAGCTGGCCGGCCTCCTCGTGGCCGACGTACCCGGGCGGGGCGCCCACCAGCCGGGAGACGGTGTGCCGCTCCTGGTACTCGCTCATGTCCAGCCGGACCATCCGGTCCTCGCTGCCGAACAGCGCCTCCGCCAGCGCCCGCGCCAGCTCGGTCTTGCCGACGCCGGTCGGGCCGAGGAAGAGGAAGCTGCCGATGGGCCGGTTCGGGCTCGCCAGGCCGGCGCGGGAGCGCAGCACCGCCTCGGACACCACGGCGACCGCCTCCTCCTGGCCCACCACCCGCTGGTGCAGGTGCCGCTCCAGGCCGAGCAGCCGTTCCTTCTCCTCCTGGGTCAGCCGGCTGACGGGGATGCCGGTCTGCCGGGACACCACCTCGGCGATGGCCTCCGCCGTCACCTCCAGGTCCTGGCCCTCGTCGGCCTTGTCGCCGCCGGTCACCTGGGCGATCCGCTGCTTCAGCTCGCCGATCCGGTCGCGCAGCTGCTTCGCCTGCTCGTAGTCCTCGTCCGCGACCGCCTGGTCCTTGTCCCGCACCAGCTGCTCGATCTCGCGCTCCAGCGCGCGCACGTCCGTGCCCTTCGTCCGGGCGCCGAGCCGGACCCGCGCGCCCGCCTGGTCGATCAGGTCGATCGCCTTGTCCGGCAGCCGCCGGTCGGTGAGGTACCGGTCCGACAGCTCCACGGCGGCGACCAGCGCCTCGTCGGAGTAGCGGACCTGGTGGTGGGCCTCGTACCGGTCCCGCAGCCCGCGCAGGATCTCGATCGTGTCCGCGGCCGTCGGCTCGGGCACCAGGACCGGCTGGAACCGGCGGGCCAGCGCCGCGTCCTTCTCGATCCGGCGGAACTCCTCCAGCGTGGTCGCGCCCACGATGTGCAGCTCGCCCCGGGCCAGCGCGGGCTTGAGGATGTTCCCGGCGTCCAGCGTGCCGCCCTCGCCGCCGGAGCCCGCGCCCACGACGGTGTGCAGCTCGTCGATGAACACGATCAGCCGGTCGGAATGGGCGCGGATCTCCTCCACGATGTTGTTGAGGCGCTCCTCGAAGTCGCCCCGGTAGCGGGTGCCGGCCACCACCCCGGTGAGGTCCAGGGCCACCACCCGGCGCCCCGCCAGGACGTCGGGGACCTCGCCGTCCGCGATCCGCTGGGCCAGGCCCTCCACGATGGCCGTCTTGCCGACGCCCGCGTCGCCGATGAGCACCGGGTTGTTCTTGCCGCGCCGCGACAGCACCTCGATGGTCTGCTCGATCTCCGTCTCCCGGCCGATCACCGGGTCGATCCGGCCCTGCCGGGCCATGTCGGTCAGATCACGGCCGTACTTGTCCAGGGTCGGCGTGCCGGTGGGCCGCTGGCGCTGCCGCTCCGGGCGGGACGGCGCGCTCTCCTGGGTCTCGGGCGGCAGACCGCCCGCCGAGAACCGGGCCGCGTGCAGGATGTGCCCGGCGGCCGAGTCCGGGTTCGCCGCCAGCGCGCTCAGCACGTGCTCCGGGCCGATGTACCCGGCGCCGCTGGCCCGCGCCATGTCGTGCGCGTCCAGCAGGGCGCGTTTGACCGCCGGGGTCAGCGACAGCGAGGTCGGCGGCGGTGCCTCGCCGGGCGGGTGCTGGACGGGGCCGGCCCGGTCGTCGATCTCCGTCGCGAGCGAGTCCGGGTCCGCGCCCGCCCGGCTCAGCAGGCTCCGGGTGGGCTCCGTCGACACGGCCGCGCGCAGCAGGTGCTGGGTGTCCAGGTCCCGGCTGCCGTGTTCGGCCGCGTACTGGGCGGCCCCTCTGACCAGCTCCCGGGCCGGCTGGCTGAGCAGGCGGCCGATGTCGATGTGGCGGGGCCCGGGGGCTCCGCCGGAGCCGCCGAAGAAGCGGGCCAGGAATTCACCGAAGGGGTCAGGAGGGTAGCCGTTGGTCATCGCGTGGGTTCCTTCGCTGACGACATGCGGAGCGGCCGGGTAACCCGGGGGCGGGTTGCTCATGCCCACGATGACACGATCCGTGGGGGTGGGCATGTTCGCCCAGTGGGGTGCGGGACCGGTCCGGCACGTGCGCCGAAGCGCGTCGTGGCCGCTCGCGCCCGGGGGCGCGGCCGTCCGAGCGGCAGGCCCCGCGTCGCTCAGGGAAGCTCGCGGGCCGTCAGGACCCGGGGACCGTCTTCCGTGACCGCGACCGTGTGCTCGCAGTGGGCCGCGCGGGAGCCGTCGGAGGTGCGCAGGGTCCAGCCGTCGGCCGCCGGGTAGTAGGCGGCGCTGCCGCTCGCGATCACCATGGGTTCGACGGCGAGGACCATGCCCGGGCGCAGCGGCAGGCCGCGGCCCGGGCGGCCCTCGTTGGGGACGTCGGGCTCCTCGTGCATACGGCGGCCCACGCCGTACCCCCCGAAGCCGTCCGGGATGCCGTAACCGGCCCCACGGCAGACCCGGCCGACGGCGTGCGCGATGTCGCCGACGCGGTTGCCGGCCACCGCCGCCTCGATGCCCGCGGCCGGCGCCCGCTCGGCGGTCTCGATCAGCCGGAGGTCCGCGGGGCGCGGGCGGCCCACCGTGAAGCTGATCGCCGAGTCGCCGGCCCAGCCGTCCAGCAGCGCGCCGCAGTCGACGGAGAGCAGGTCGCCGTCGCGGAGCCGGTACCTGGTGGGGATGCCGTGGACGATCGCGTCGTTCACCGAGGCGCAGATCACCGCGGGGAACGGGGTCGGGGCGAAGAAGGGGCGGTAGCCGAGGAACGGCGAGGTCGCGCCCGCCTCGCGCAGCACCTCCCGGGCCACCTCGTCCAGCTCCAGCAGGCGGACGCCGACGTGCGCTGCCTCGCGTACGGCCGTCAGGGCGCGGCCGACGACCCGGCCCGTCGCGTGCATCGCGTCGATCGACGTGTCCGTCTTCAGTTCCACCATGCCAATTACTATACCGGTATTTGAATGGGGTTGAGGGTGGGGTGGTATTAGAATGGGCCGCATGGTGCGCACCCCCCTCACCCCCGAAGAGCGTGAACGCGGCGAGCGGCTCGGGCAGTTGCTGCGGGCGGCGCGTGGCGAACGCAGCATGGTCGACGTCGCCGCCGAGGCGGGCGTCTCGGCCGAGACCCTGCGCAAGATCGAGACGGGGCGGGCGCCGACGCCGGCGTTCTTCACCGTGGCCGCGCTGGCGCGCGTGCTGGGTCTGTCGATGGACGAGCTGGTCGCCCGGTGTGCCCTGGTGGCCGCCTGAAGGGACCCGTACGACGGCGCCGGGCCCGCCACGGCCGAGGTTCCGCGTGAGCGCCGGCGCGCTGCCGGAAAACTCGCGGTAGCGGGCTCGTAACACCACTGGTGTTGGCTGGGGCGCGCCCGGCAGCCGCCCACGTCCGCGTCCATGCGCCCGGCGAGGCCGCCCGGCGGCACCGGGGCCCCGTGCACGCGCCGCGTGCCGCCGGGTGCGTCGCGTGACGGCCCGGGGTGGGCAGTGTCCCGGTGTGTCACGATCCACGCCCCGGGGCGGGCCGGCGGCTCACCCACAGGGGTGCCAATCGAGATCGACTCAGCGGGTTGACGGCGATGGTCTTGGCAAGGGCCGCCCGGAGGCTTACTTTCGTCCCTCTACGGCCTGCTCTACGGGCGTAGAGGCTCTGACGTCGTGTCGAAGGAGCAGCTCATGACCAACGTCGTCCGCGCCGCTCTGGTCCAGGCCACCTGGACCGGCGACACCGAGTCCATGGTCGCGAAGCACGAGGAGCACGCCCGCGAGGCGGCCCGCCGGGGCGCGCGGATCATCGGGTTCCAGGAGGTCTTCAACGCCCCCTACTTCTGCCAGGTCCAGGAGCCGGAGCACTACCGCTGGGCCGAGCCCGTGCCCGACGGGCCGACCGTACGCCGGATGCGGGAACTGGCGCGCGAGACCGGCATGGTGATCGTCGTGCCGGTGTTCGAGGTCGAGCAGTCCGGCTTCTACTACAACACCGCCGCCGTGATCGACGCCGACGGCAGCTACCTCGGCAAGTACCGCAAGCACCACATCCCGCAGGTCAGGGGCTTCTGGGAGAAGTACTACTTCAAACCCGGCAACCTCGGCTGGCCCGTCTTCGACACCGCCGTCGGCAAGGTCGGCGTCTACATCTGCTACGACCGCCACTTCCCGGAGGGCTGGCGGCAACTCGGACTCAACGGCGCCCAGTTGGTCTACAACCCGTCCGCCACCCACCGGGGCCTGTCCGCCTACCTGTGGCAGCTGGAGCAGCCCGCCGCGGCCGTCGCCAACGAGTACTACATCGCCGCCATCAACCGGGTCGGGCAGGAGGGGTACGGCGACAACGACTTCTACGGCACGTCGTACTTCGTCGATCCGCGCGGACGGTTCGTGGGTGAGGTCGCGAGCGACAAGAGCGAGGAACTCCTCGTCCGGGACCTGGACTTCGACCTCATCGAGGAAGTGCGGCGGCAGTGGGCCTTCTACCGCGACCGCCGCCCCGACGCCTACGAAGGGCTGGTGCAGCCGTGAACGACCTCTACTCCCGCCACCGCAGGGTCCTGCCCGACTGGCTCGCCCTCTACTACGACGACCCGATCGAGATCAGCCACGGCGAGGGACGCCACGTCTGGGACACCGCCGGCCGGCGGTACCTGGACTTCTTCGGCGGCATCCTGACCACGCTGACCGCGCACGCCCTGCCCGAGGTGACCAAGGCGGTCAGCGAGCAGGCCGGCCGGATCATCCACTCCTCGACCCTCTACCTCAACCGGCCGATGGTCGAACTCGCCGAGCGGATCGCCCAGGTCAGCGGCATCCCGGACGCGCGGGTGTTCTTCACGACCTCCGGAACCGAGGCCAACGACACCGCCCTGCTGCTCGCCACCACCTACCGGCGCAGCAACACCGTCCTCGCCATGCGGAACAGCTACCACGGCCGGTCCTTCAGCGCGATCGGCGTCACCGGCAACCGCGGCTGGTCCCCGACCTCCCTCTCCCCGCTCCAGACCCTGTACGTCCACGGCGGCGTGCGCACCCGGGGGCCGTTCGCCCACCTCGACGACCGCGCCTTCATCGACGCCTGTGTCGCCGACCTGAAGGACGTCCTCGGCCACACCCGGCCGCCGGCCGCGCTGATCGCCGAACCCGTCCAGGGCGTCGGCGGGTTCACCTCCCCGCCGGACACCCTCTACGCCTCCTTCCGGGAGGTGCTGAAGGAGCACGGCGTGCTGTGGATCTTTGACGAGGTGCAGACCGGCTGGGGCCGCACCGGCGACCACTTCTGGGGCTGGCAGGCGCACGCCCGCAGCGGCCCGCCGGACATCGTCACCTTCGCCAAGGGCATCGGCAACGGCATGTCCATCGGCGGGGTCATCGCCCGCTCCGAGATCATGAATTGCCTGGACGCCAACAGCATCTCCACCTTCGGCGGCACCCAGATCACCATGGCCGCCGGCCTCGCCAACCTCACCTACCTGCTCGAACACGACCTCCAGGGCAACGCCCGGCGCGTCGGCGGCCTGCTCCTCGAGCGGCTGCGCGCGGTCGGCGCGCAACTGCCCGGGGTGCGGGAGGTACGCGGCCGGGGGCTGATGATCGGCGTCGAGCTGGTCAGACCGGGCACGGACGAGGCCGACCCGCAGGCCGTCGCGGCGGTGCTGGAGGCGGCCCGGGAGGGCGGACTGCTCCTCGGCAAGGGCGGCGGGCACGACACCAGCGCCCTGCGGATCAGCCCGCCGCTGTCGCTGACGGTCGCCGAGGCCGAGGAGGGCGCGGCGATCCTGGAACAGGCGCTGAGGAGCACGTACTAGAGAACAGGTGTACGGCCATGAGCATCACCTCGGAATCCCGGCACGTGCAGGAACCCGCCCTCTCCGTGCGCCAGGTGCTGACCCTGGAGCGCGTGCTCGCCGGGGAGCCCGAGGTGGTGGCCGGCGCCGCGCAGCTCGACCGGCCGGTGCGCTGGGTGCACGTCGCCGAGGCCGCCGACGTCGGCGTCATGCTCAGCGGCGGGGAGATGGTCCTCACCACCGGTGTGCTGCTCGCCGGGGACGAGGCCCGGCAGGCCGAGTACGTCCAGTCGCTGCACCGGGCGGAGGCGGCGGCCGTCGTCCTCGGTCTCGGCCGGGCCTTCCCCGCGCCGCCCGAGGTGATGCGCCGGGCCGCCGAGCGGTGCGGGCTGCCCATGGTCGTACTGCACCGGCCGTTCCCCTTCGCCGAGCTCACCGAGGAGGTCCAGTCCCGGCTCGTGCGGCGCAAGTTCGCCGCGATCAGCCTGTCGGAGAGCGTGCGCACCGCCCTGACCGGGCTGATCACGGCCGGGGCGCCGCTGCAACGGCTGCTCGACGAGGTCGCCCGGCACGCCGGCTGCCCGGTCGTCGTCACCAACCTCGCCCACCGCGTCCTCGGCACGGCGGGGGAGCGGTCCGCGGTGGACGACGTGCTGCGCGACTGGGAACGGATCGCCCGGCAGGCCGGCGGCGCCGCCGGCGACGGCTGGGTCCGCGCCGAGCTGGGCGGGCGCGGGGAGCGGTGGGGCCGGCTGCTGCTGTGCGGTTACCGGGGCGACGCGGCCACCGGGCGGCTGCTCGCGGACCGGGCCGCCGAGGCCCTGGTGCTGCACCGGATGCTCGGCGGCGCCCCCGCGCACAGCTGGGAGGAGCAGTCCGCGCAGGGCCTGCTGACCGACCTGGTCTCCGGGGTCGTACCGGCCCGGCAGCTGCTGCCGCGGGCACGGGCGGCGGGGCTGCCGGTCAACCGCCGCACCTTCGTGCCGCTCGTCGTCCAGGGCCGCACGGCCGGGCAGCTCGACCGCGTGCTGCGCCTGCTGGGGCTGCCCGGCCTCGTCGCCGAGCTCGCCGACGGCGCCGCCACCGTGCTGCTCAGCCTCGCCCGCGACCAGGACGCCGAGGCCCTCACCGCGCACTTCGCGAACCGGCTGCGTGCCGCGTCCCCGGCCGTGGTCGCCGCCGCCGGTGCCCGCACCGCGTGGGACGACGTGCCCGCCGGGCTGCGCGAGGCCCGGCACGTCGCCGACGCCGTCGCCGGCTCCGCCGCCGCCCTCGGCCTGCCGGCCGTCGTCCGTCTCAAGGACGTCCACCTGCGCGGCCTGATCCGTCTGCTGCGCGACGATCCGCAGGTGCAGTCCTTCGCCGAGCGCGAGCTGGACGGGCTGCTGTGCGACGCCGAACCGGAACTGCTGAACGTCCTGCGGACCTATCTGGCGACGGGCCGCAACAAGTCCCGCACCGCCCAGCTCCACCACGTCTCCCGGCCGGCCCTCTACCGCCGCCTGGAGGCCATACAGGCGCGCCTCGGAATCGACCTGGACGACTTCGAACAGGCGGCCTCGGTGCACATCGCGCTCCTCGCGCACGACGCGCAACAGGGGTGAAACATGCGACGACCTGCGACAACGGCGGTGAAACATGGGACCGGGGACGCGTGACACGGTGGCACGCCGACCACCCGCGGACGTGACACGCTGCCCGTCGAACCGGCCGTCCGGGCTTCCTACGCTCACCGCACACCGAGCTACCGGAGGTCCCGATGAGCCGAGTGATCCGTGCCGCCCTCTTCCAGACCGCCTGGACCGGCGACAAGGAGTCCATGATCCGGGTGCACGAGCAGGCGGCCCGCGACGCCGCCGCCCAGGGCGCCCAAGTCCTCTGCTTCCAGGAGCTGTTCTACGGCCCCTACTTCTGCCAGGTGCAGGACAAGGCGTTCTACGAGTACGCCGAACGGATCCCCGAGGGCCCGACCGTCCGGCGCTTCCAGTCCCTCGCCCGCGAGCTGGGCATGGTCCTGGTCCTGCCCATGTACGAGGAGGAGCAGCCGGGCGTCCTGTACAACACGGCCGCCGTGATCGACGCGGACGGCTCCTACCTCGGCAAGTACCGCAAGACCCACATCCCGCAGGTCCAGGGCTTCTGGGAGAAGTTCTACTTCCGCCCCGGCAACAGCGGCTGGCCCGTCTTCGACACCGCCGCCGGCCGGATCGGCGTCTACATCTGCTACGACCGCCACTTCCCGGAGGGCTGGCGGGCGCTGGGCCTCGCCGGCGCCGAGATCGTCTTCAACCCGTCGGCCACCTCGCGCGGCCTGTCCCGCTACCTCTGGCAGCTGGAGCAGCCGGCGGCGGCCGTCGCCAACGAGTACTTCGTCGGCGCGATCAACCGGGTCGGCGTGGAGGACCTGGGCGACAACGACTTCTACGGCACCACCTACTTCGTGGACCCGGAGGCCCGGTTCGTCGGCGAGGTCGCGAGCGACAAGGAGACCGAACTCGTCGTGCGCGACCTGGACCTGGCCAAGCTCCGCGAGGTCCGCGACCGCTGGCAGTTCTACCGGGACCGGGCGCCGGGGGCGTACGACCCGCTGACGGCGCCGTAAGGCACGCCCGGGGCGCGGGGCCGTATCCGGGTGCGGTTCCGCCGCGTGGGCGCCACCAGCCACAGACGACCCGCAGACGGCCACGAGAGAGAGGCAGCCCATGACCACGCGCACCGTCATCCGCGGTGGCCTAGTCATCACCGCGTCCGACGAGATCCACGCCGACGTCCTCATCGAGGACTCCCGCGTCGTCGCCCTCGCCGCGCCCGGTTCACAGGACTGGACCGCGGACCGCACGATCGACGCCACCGGGAAGTACGTCATCCCGGGCGGCGTCGACGCCCACACCCACATGGAGCTGCCGTTCGGCGGCACCTTCGCCTCCGACACCTTCGAGACCGGCACCCGCGCCGCCGCCTGGGGCGGTACGACGACCATCGTGGACTTCGCGGTGCAGAGCGTCGGCCACACCCTGCGCGAGGGCCTGGACACCTGGCACGCCAAGGCCGAGGGCACCTGCGCGATCGACTACGCCTTCCACATGATCGTCTCCGATGTGAACCAGGAGACGCTCAAGGAGATGGACCTGCTGATCGAGGAGGGGGTGACCAGCTTCAAGCAGTTCATGGCCTACCCCGGGGTCTTCTACAGCGACGACGGGCAGATCCTGCGCGCCATGCAGCGCTCCGCCGAGAACGGCGGGCTGATCATGATGCACGCCGAGAACGGCATCGCCATCGACGTCCTGGTCGAGCAGGCGCTCGCCCGGGGCGAGACCGACCCGCGCCACCACGGCGAGGTGCGCAAGGCCCTGCTGGAGGCGGAGGCCACCCACCGGGCCATCAAGCTCGCCCAGGTGGCCGGCGCGCCCCTGTACGTCGTCCACGTCTCCGCGATGGAGGCCGTCGCGGAGCTGGCGCGGGCGCGCGACGAGGGGCTGAACGTCTTCGGCGAGACCTGCCCGCAGTACCTGTTCCTGTCCACCGACAACCTGGCCGAGCCCGGCTTCGAGGGCGCCAAGTACGTGTGCAGCACGCCCCTGAGGCCGAAGGAGCACCAGGCCAGGCTGTGGCAGGGCCTGAGGACCAACGACCTCCAGGTCGTCTCCACCGACCACTGCCCCTTCTGCTTCACCGGCCAGAAGGACCTCGGCCGCGGCGACTTCTCCAAGATCCCCAACGGGCTGCCGGGCGTGGAGAACCGCATGGACCTGCTCCACCAGGCGGTCGTGGACGGGCACATCTCCCGCCGCCGCTGGATCGAGATCGCCTGCGCCGCCCCGGCCCGGATGTTCGGCCTGTACCCGAAGAAGGGAACCATCGCCCCGGGCGCCGACGCGGACATCGTCATCTACGACCCGCACGCGCAGCAGGTGATGTCCGCCGAGACCCACCACATGAACGTCGACTACTCGGCGTACGAGGGCAAGCGGGTCACCGGCCGCGTCGAGACGGTCCTGTCCCGCGGCGAACCCGTCATCGACCAGCGGGAGTACACCGGACGCGCCGGACACGGCGTCTTCACCCCGCGCTCCACCTGTCAGTACCTCGCCTAGGAGTGGCGCCCATGGACTTCGGACTCGTCCTCCAGACCGACCCGCCCGCCTCCCGGGTCGTCAGCCTGATGAAACGGGCCGAGCGCAACGGCTTCCGCTACGGCTGGACCTTCGACTCCGCCGTGCTCTGGCAGGAACCGTTCGTGATCTACAGTCAGATCCTGGCGAACACGCAGAAACTGAAGGTCGGGCCGATGGTCACCAACCCCGGCACCCGCACCTGGGAGGTCACCGCCTCCACCTTCGCCACCCTCAACGACATGTTCGGCAACCGCACCGTCTGCGGCATCGGCCGCGGCGACTCCGCGATGCGCGTCGCGGGCCGCAAACCCAACACCCTCGCCCGGATCAGCGAGGCCATGAAGGTCATCCGCGCCCTCGGCCGGGGCGAGGAGGCCGACCTCGGCGGCACCAGGATCCGGTTCCCGTGGATCAAGGAGGGCGCCGAACTCCCGGTCTGGATGGCCGCGTACGGGCCGAAGGCGCTGAAGATGACCGGAGAGGAGGCCGACGGGTTCATCCTCCAGCTCGCCGACCTGTACCTGACCGAGTACATGGTGAAGGCCGTCAAGGACGCGGCGGCCGCGGCCGGCCGAGACCCGTCCGAGGTGACGATCTGCGTCGCCGCCCCGGCGTACGTCACCGAGGACGACTCGCCCGAGGCCCTGGCGCACGCCCGCGACCAGTGCCGCTGGTTCGGCGGCATGGTCGGCAACCACGTCGCCGACCTCGTCGCCCGGTACGGCGAGCACTCCTCGCGGGTCCCAGGGGAACTCACCGACTACATCAAGGCCCGGCAGGGCTACGACTACGCCCACCACGGACGCAGCGGCAACCCGGACACCGCGTTCGTGCCCGACGAGATCGTGGACCGGTTCTGCGTCATCGGCCCGGTCGAAAAGCACGTCGAGAAACTGACCGCGCTGCGCGCCCTGGGCGTCGACCAGTTCGCGGTGTACGACATGCACGACGCGCAGGAGGCCACCATCGAGGCCTACGGCCACCACGTCATCCCCGCCGTCAACTCCTGATCCTCCGTCAACTCCCGACCGCCGCCCACGCCTTCCGATTCCCCCCACGCCCCGCTTGGTCTCCCCTCCCCGCCGTCATCGGGGAGGGGGCTGGTGCCCGCACGGCCATCCCGATCCGCCTCTCCCCGATTGGCCAGCCCATGACCGACACCGCTCCTCCGGCCAGACCGATATCCGGCCAGGTCACCCTCCCCGACGGGCGCGTGGAACTCGCCCCCGGCACACCGCAGCCCAGCGGCCCCTACGCCAACCAGGACCTGCTCCCGGTCCCCGTGGCCGGGCGCACCTGGACGACGTACAACTTCTCCGCCCTGTGGGTCGGCATGGCCCACAACACCGCCTCCTGGACCCTCGCCTCCGGGCTGATCGCGGTGGGCATGGACTGGAAGCAGGCGGTGTTCACCATCGCCCTCGCCAACCTGATCGTGCTGGTGCCGATGCTGCTGACCGGGCACGCGGGCCCCAAGTACGGCATCCCCTTCCCGGTCTTCGCCCGCGCCTCCTTCGGCGTGCGCGGCGCCAACCTGCCCGCCGTCGTCCGGGCGCTGGTGGCGTGCGGCTGGTTCGGCATCCAGACCTGGATCGGCGGTGAGGCGATCTACTTCCTCGCCGGGAAGCTGATCGGCGACGGCTGGAGGAACGCGGGGCACATCGGCGGCCACGCCTGGACGATGTGGCTGTCCTTCGCGGTCTTCTGGGCGATCCAGGTGGCCATCATCCACCGGGGCATGGAGACCATCCGCCGCTTCGAGAACTGGGCCGCGCCGTTCGTCCTGGTCGGCGCCCTCGTGATGCTGTGGTGGATGAGTAGCAAGGCAGGCGGTGTCGGACCGCTCTTCGACCAGCCGTCCAAGCTCGGCTGGGGCGGCGGCTTCTGGAAGCTGTTCTGGCCCTCCCTCATGGGCATGATCGGCTTCTGGTCGACGCTGTCGCTCAACATCCCCGACTTCACCCGCTACGGCAGGAGCCAGCGCGCGCAGACCTGGGGCCAGGCCCTCGGCCTGCCGACCACCATGACCCTGTTCGCGTTCCTGTCCGTACTGGTCACCTCCGGCTCGCAGGCCGTGTACGGCGAACCGGTCTGGGACCCGGTGCAGCTGGCGGCGAAGACGGACAACGCGGCCGGTCTGCTCTACGCGCTGGTGACCGTCCTGGTGGCCACCCTGTCGGTGAACATCGCCGCCAACCTGGTCTCCCCGGCCTTCGACTTCGCCAACGTCGCGCCACGGAAGGTCAGTTTCCGCACCGGCGCCCTGATCACCGCCGTCCTCGCCGTACTGATCTGCCCGTGGAAGCTCTACTCCGACCCGCAGGGCTACATCTTCACCTGGCTCGGCCTGGTCGGCGGCCTGCTCGGCACGGTCGCCGGCATCCTCGTCGCCGACTACTGGCTGCTGCGCCGTACCCGCCTGGACCTCGGCGACCTCTACCGCCCGGGCGGCCGGTACTGGTACGCGGGCGGCTGGAACTGGCGGGCGGTCGTCGCCTTCCTGGCGGGCGGTGTCCTCGCGATCGGCGGCGCGAGCCTCGAACCCCTGACCGACGGCCGCCCGATCCCGGCCCTGGCACCCCTCGCGGACTACGGCTGGGCAGTGGGCCTCGGCACCTCCCTGGTGCTGTACCTGGCCCTCACCCTGGCCTCCGGGCGGCGCGCCGGCGGCTGAGCGGACCGGCACCCTGAGGGGGGCGCGGCGCCCGGGCAGTCGTCGACCGCGGTCAACGGCCTCGGCCCGGGCCGGCCGCGTGCGCCACGGCGACCCGCGTCGGATCAGGCCACCGGGGTCGCCGGCGGCCGGCTCAGCCCCCGCCGCCGTCCAGCGCGGCCACCGCGGACTTCGCCGCCTTGATGGCGCCCTTGTTGATCTCGTCCGTACCGGGGGCCTTCTTGTTCTCGAAGTCGCTGCCGTTGTAGGTGACGACGACGAGGGCGTTGGCGGCGCGGACCAGCACCACGCCCTCCCGGGTCTGCTGTCCGTCCTCCGTGGTGAGGTTGACGACGGAGTAGGCGCTGTCCCCGAGCCCGGGGACGGCCCCGCCGCCGCTCTTCTCGGCGACCCGCTGCTCGTACTCCTTCTTCGTCTGCTGGTCGGACTCGCCGATCTCGAAGGACACGTCGAGCCAGCGGTAGTCGTAGCCCTGGAGCGCGTTCCAGGAGCAGGTGCGGCGCAGCGCGGTGTCCGTGGACGGGATCTCCTTGCCGGCCGTCTTCGCCCCGGGCACCAGGGACTTGACGGTGCCGGCGGGCACGGCGGAGCAGGGGGCGGGCGCGGTGCCGTACGTCTTCGCCGCCGTGGTGGACGACGGGGCGGCGGTGGAGGACCCGGCGGGCGTCTTCTGGGCCGTCGGGTGTCCGGCGGAGGCCGGCGGCGCGGCCGGACCGGACGTCAGCGCCCAGCCGGCACAGGCGAGTACCGCGACCGGCGTCAGACGCGCGGTGAGAGCGAGCGGCAGAGGAAGGGAACGCACGGCGCACTTCTCGTGGGGGAGGGGTGCGGAAGGGGTCCGCATGGTGGACGGGGACGACAGTGTCACACGACTCCCTGTGCGGCGGAAGGGCCAACTCGCTGCGTACCCGGCCGGTCACGGCCGCACGTTCACGACGTACTGCTCTGCCCTTTATGCCCCGCCGCCCGACCCCGGGCACCACGATCCGCCGGCGGCGGCCGGCGCGACGCGGGTACGGCTACGGCACCCTCGCCGTCCACTCCGGCGACGAGAACTTGGTGCGGGCCAGCTCCTCGGCCAGGGCCAGCTCCTCGTCGGTGACCTTGCCCCGCTCCAGGCCGTACCGCGCGCGGAAGGAGGCGATCATCCGGTCGATGACGGCCTCGCGCGGCAGTCCCGTCTGCCGCCGCAGCGGGTCGACCCGCTTCTTCGCGCTCCGGGTCCCCTTGTCGGACAGCTTCTCCCGCCCGATCCGCAGCACCTCGACCATCTTGTCCGCGTCGATGTCGTACGACATGGTCACGTGGTGCAGTACGGCACCCGGGCCGCCGCCGGGGCCGACGATCCGCTTCTGCGCGGCGCCCGCGATCTTGCCCTGGTCCGTCGCGATGTCGTTCAGCGGCTGGTACCAGGCCCGGATGCCCATGTCGCCGAGGGCGCCCAGCACCCAGTCGTCCAGATAGGCGTAGCTGTCCTGGAAGGACAGGCCCTGCACCAGGGACTCGGGCACCGACAGGGAGTAGGTGATCGTGTTGCCAGGCTCCACGAACATCGCGCCGCCGCCGGAGATCCGCCGCACCACCTCGATGCCGTGCCGGGCGGCGCCCCGCGGGTCCACCTCGTTGCGCAGCGACTGGAAGCTGCCGATGATCACCGCCGGGGCGCCCCACTCCCACACCCGCAGCGTCGGCGGCCGCCGGCCCGCGGCCACCTCGGCGGTCAGCACCTCGTCCAGCGCCATGTGCAGGGCGGGCGGCTGCGGGGCCTCGTGGATCAGCTGCCAGTCGTAGTCCGTCCAGTCGGTGGCGTGCGCGAGCGCGCGGCGCACCGCGGTGCCGACGCCCTCCGGCGTCAGCCCGTACATCACCGTCCCCGCCGGCAGCGCCGCCTCGATCCGCGCAGCCAGTCCCGCCGCGTCGGTGTCCGCCGGGGCGCCCTCCAGCGCGCGGTCCACCGCCTCCAGCGCCTCGTCCGGCTCCAGGAAGAAGTCGCCCGCGACACGCACGTGCCGCAGCACGCCGTCCTCCACGTCCACGTCCACGACGACGAGCTTGCCGCCGGGCACCTTGTACTCACCGTGCACTGCCTGGGCCTCCGTTCCTCCGAAGGGGATCAACGCGGAGGCCGGCCCTGCTGTTCCCCCCTCGGCATCGCCGGCACCGGCCGGGCGCGCCGGTCACCCCCTCTTCGGTACGGGAGCGACCGCCGCCCGGGCGCGGCCCTCGCCGAAACGCCGCGGCGCCGGTTCGGCGACCGGTGTGCGGCCTCCCTGGCTGCGGTCGGCTACTCGTGCCCGTCCTGCGTCTGCTCGCCGACCGGTCAGAGCGCCTGGGGATTGAGGGCGCCGAGCATGCGCCGGAGGTGGGCGCGGACCTGTTCCTGTTCGTGGGGCGGGAAGGGCTCCAGGACCTCCTGTTCGCACGGCTGGACGGCGGTTTCGGCCCGCAGTGCGAGTTCCACGCCGGCGGCCGTGACGGACATCTCGACCATCTTCCCGTGCGTCGGACGGGCCTGCCGTTCGACAAGGCCGCGCTCCACCAGGTCCCGCAGCGCCGTGCCCATGGACTGTGCGGTGATGCCGCAGCGGCGGGCGAGTTCGGCGCTGCACAGGGCCCCGTCCCGGCTCAGCCGGACGAGGGCGCTGAACTGCGCCTGGGTCAGCTTGAGCGGGCGCAGTGCCTGGTCCAGGCGCTGGACGTACGCCTGCGAGAGCTGCCAGATCAGATAGCCGACGCGCTCGCCGGGGTCCTTCATCGTCATCCACGCCTCCGACGTCTCTGTTAACTTATATAAGTTACCTTACATAACGAGCGACGAGGGACCATGTCCGCTACCGCGTCCACCAGCCGAAGTCATCCCGCCGACACCGACCCGGGGCCGGGCCGGCACCGTCACCACCCGGGTCCCCAGACGGACGCTCCCCCCGAGCGCCGGGGACTGACCGGTCCGAAGGCGGTGCTCAAGCCCGTGATCACCGTGCTGACCATCGGTCTGGTCTTCGTCAGCGTCTTCCTCGCCGCCTTCCACACCCCCCAGGCGCACCGCCTGCCGATCGCCGTCGCCGCGTCCGACAAGACCGCGGCACTCTTCGACGTCCGGCTCCAGCGCGTCTCGCCGGACGCTTTCCAGGTCGACCGGTACCCGGACGACGCCTCGGCCCGCCGGGCGGTCGAACACCGCCGCGCGTACGCCGCGCTGCTGGCCGACGGCGGCAAGCCCGGCATCGTGTACGCGGGTGCCAACGGCCCCGCCGTGTCCGCGCTCGTGGCACCCCTCGGCAGTCTGTGCGCCCCCGCCTGCCACACCGCGGAGCAGAAGCTGCCCGTCACCGACATCCTTCCCCTGTCGCGGGGGGACAGCCGGGGTCTGTCGGTCTTCTACGCGTCTTTCGGCCTGGTGCTGGCAGGCTTCCTCTTCGGCCAGATGACCTACCAAGTGGCACCGCGGCTGTCCTTCGGCCAGCGCCTGTGCAGTCTGACGCTGTTCGCGGTCGTCGGGGGACTGGCGGCCACGCTGATCGCGAGCACGGCCTTCGGTGCCATACCCGGCCCCTTCCTGGGCATCGCCGGACTCGTGGTGCTGATGGCGGGGGCCGTGGCGGCGGCCACCGTGCTGCTGATCCGCGTCTTCGGCCCCGCCGGGGTTCCGCTGGCGTCGATCTTCATGCTGGTCATGGGGAACGCCACGAGCGGTGGGGTGCTGCCGCCCGAGTTCCTGCCGGGCTGGCTGAGGCCCCTCGCCTCGGTGATGCCCGCGGGCGTCGGCGTCCGCGCACTGGACGGGATCGCCTACTTCCACCACGACGGACTGACCAGCGGCATCCTGGTGCTGTCCGCCTGGATCGCCCTGTGCGTCACGGCGCTGTACTTCCTCGACCGGATCGCCGCGTCCGCCGCGATCATGCACGCGGTGAGACCGTGAGGCACGCCGTCCGGAACAGGATTCGGACGGCGTGCGGACCGGAACGGTGATCGCGGGACGTGCCGGCCCTTCCCGGATCTGCGCACGGCCGGTTTTGATGTCGGACATCGCCACCGAACCGCCGAACAACGAGGTGAGAGATGCAGTCCACGACCCGTCCCACACTCCAGGGCACCTTCGGCATGGTGTCCTCCACCCACTGGCTCGCCTCCCAGTCGGCGATGGCGGTGCTGGAGGACGGGGGCAACGCGTTCGACGCCGCCGTGGCCGGGGCGTTCGTGCTGCACGTCGTGGAGCCGCACCTCAACGGGCCGGCCGGCGAGGTGCCGATCCTGCTCGCCCCGGCGGGCGGCGCGGTGCGCGTGCTGTGCGGGCAGGGCGTGGCCCCGGCGGGCGCGACGGCGGCCCACTACCGGGGACTCGGGCTGGACCTCGTACCGGGCACCGGACCGCTCGCCGCCGCCGTGCCCGGTGCCTTCGACGCCTGGCTGCTGCTCCTGCGCGACCACGGCACCAAGTCGCTGGACGACGTCCTGAAGTACGCCATCGGCTACGCCGAACACGGGCACGCGCCCGTGGAGAACGTCGGCCTGACCGTCGAGAGCGTACGGAGGCTGTTCGAGACCGAGTGGACCTCCTCGGCGGAGCTGTACCTGCCGGGCGGCCGGGCACCCCGTCCGGGCGCCCTGCTGCGCAACCCCGCCCTGGCCGCCACCTGGAAGCGGCTGCTGGCCGAGACCGCCCGCGCGGGCGGCCGGGAGGCCCGGATCGACGCCGCGCGCGAGGTGTGGCGCTCCGGCTTCATCGCCGAGGCCCTGGTACGGCAGTCCCGCCGGCCCACCCTGGACACCAGCGGCGAGCGGCACACCGGCACCCTCACCGAGGCCGACCTCGCCGGCTGGTCGGCGGCCTACGAGACGCCGGTGACGTACGACTGGAACGGCTGGACGGTGTGCAAGGCCGGCCCCTGGAGCCAGGGCCCGGTGCTGCTCCAGCAACTCGCCCTGCTCCCGCCGGAGCTGCCCGCCTACGGTTCCGCCGACTACGTCCACCTGCTGATCGAGGGCTGCAAGCTCGCCATGGCCGACCGCGAAGCCTGGTACGGGGACGCCGCCGAGGTGCCCCTCGCGGACCTGCTGTCGGACGGGTACAACGCGGCCCGGCGCGCCCTCGTCGGGGAGAAGGCGGACCACGGGCTGCGCCCCGGCAGCCCCGGCGGCCGTACCCCGCGGCTGCCCGCACAGGCACGCGCGCGCGTGCGGGACGGCGCGGAACACGGCTTCGACCCGATGGGCGCCGGCGAACCCACCGTGGCGGGGCTGCCCGGCGATCTCGAGGTCGCCGCCGACGGCACGACCCGCGGCGACACCTGCCACCTGGACGTCGTCGACCGCTGGGGCAACATGATCGCGGCCACCCCCAGCGGCGGCTGGCTCCAGTCCAACCCCGTCGTCCCCGAGCTGGGCTTCCCGCTCGGCACCCGCCTGCAGATGACCTGGCTGGAGGAGGGCCTGCCGGGCACCCTCACCCCCGGCCGCCGCCCCCGCACCACCCTCACCCCGTCCCTCGCGCTGCGCGACGGCGTGCCGGTCATGGCGTTCGGCACGCCCGGCGGCGACCAGCAGGACCAGTGGCAGATGCACTTCTTCCTGGCCGCCGCCCTGCGCGCCCCCGTCCGCGGCGGCCTCGACCTCCAGGGCGCCATCGACGCCCCCAACTGGCACAACGACAACCACCCCAGCTCCTTCCACCCGCGCGGCCGGCATGCCGGGGGCGTCACCGTGGAGTCCCGCATGGACGCCGGGGTGATCGAGGAGCTGCGGCGACGCGGCCACGACGTCACCGTCGGCCCCGCCTGGTCCGAGGGGCGGCTGTGCGCGGTGGCCCGGGACCCGGAGACCGGCGTCCTGTCGGCGGCGGCCAATCCGCGCGGCATGCAGGGGTACGCCGTCGGCCGCTGACGGCCCTGCCCGGCCCCGCGGTGCCGGCCCTCGCTCTTCATCCCGAATCCACCCCGGGTACACCGGACGGGGGCCGGGATTGTCAGCGGGCCGTGCTCTCATGGGAGGCATGATCGAAGAGACGGAAACCATCGAGGAGTTTCTCGCCCGCTGCTCGGCCGACGTGGAGGAGGCGGTCCGCAAGGCCGCCGCGGCCGAGATCCTGCCCCGATTCCGCCGCCTGGCCGCGCACGAGGTCGACCAGAAGAGCGGCCCGCACGACCTGGTGACGGACGCCGACCGCCTCGCCGAGGTGCGGCTCACCGAGGACCTCGGCGCCCTGCTGCCCGGCTCGGTCGTCGTCGGCGAGGAGGCGGTGCACGCCGACCCGGCGGTGTACCGGGCGCTCCAGGACGACGGACCGGTGTGGATCGTCGACCCGGTCGACGGCACCCGCCAGTTCGTCCACGGTGACGACGGCTTCTGCACCCTGGTCGCGCTCGTCCGGCGGGGCACCGTGCTCGCCTCCTGGACCTACGCGGCGGCACGCGACCAGTTCGCCACCGCCGTCCGCGGCCAGGGCGCCCGCCTCGACGGCGAGCGGCTGTTCGCCGGGCCGCCCACGCCCGGCCGGGACCTCGTCGTCGCCACCTCCCACCCTGACTACACCACCGACGAGCAGAAGCGCGCGCTGCGCCCCCTGTGGACCGAGGGCATCGCCCCGCGCGCGTGCGGCTCGGCGGGCCTGGAGTACCTCGCCGTGGCCCGGGGCGAGCTGGACGCCGTGGCGTTCTCCTGGGAGGCCGCCTGGGACCACGCGGCCGGTCTGCTCCTGGTCGAGGAGGCGGGCGGTACGCACCTCACCCTGACCGGCGAGCCGTTCCGCGTCACCGGGGGCAACGCCCTGCCGTTCACGGCCGCCCGGGACGCCGCCACCGCCCGCCGGGTGGCGGACCTGCTGCGCACCGGGTCCTGACCTGCCGGGACCACCCGGGCCGGGGGAGTGTCAGACCCCCGGCATATCCTGATCCCGAATGGCCGTCGGCTGACGAAGGGGTCCGAAGGTGCCGTCGATGCTCGATGCGGTCGTGGTGGGTGCGGGACCGAACGGACTGACCGCAGCCGTGGAGCTGGCCCGCCGCGGCTTCTCCGTGGCCCTGTTCGAGGCGAAGCCCACCGTCGGCGGCGGCGCCCGCACCGAGGAGCTGACGCTGCCCGGCTTCCGGCACGACCCGTGCTCGGCCGCGCACCCCCTCGGCATCAACTCCCCGGCGTTCCGCGCCCTTCCGCTCGACCGGTACGGCCTGGAGTGGCTGGACGCCCCCCTGCCCATGGCCCACCCGTTCCCGGACGGCACCGCGGCCGTGCTCTCCCGCTCGGTCGCCCAGACCGCCGCCTCCTTCGGACCGCGCGACGCCGGGACGTACCGCAGACTGGTCGAGCCGCTCCTCGCCCACTGGGACACCCTCGTCCGGGACTTCATGTCCCTGCCGCTGACCGCGCTGCCCCGCGACCCCGTCACCCTGGCCCGCTTCGGCCTGGCCGGGCTCCCGCCGTCCACCTGGCTGATGCGCCGCTTCAAGGACGAACGGTTCAAGACCCTGTTCGCCGGTCTGGTCGGCCATGTGATGGCACCGCTGGGCGGCGTGGCCACCAGCGCCATCGGGCTCGTCTTCGCCCTCTCCGCCCACGCCCGCGGCTGGCCGGTGCCCCGCGGCGGCTCCCAGGCCATCTCCGACGCCCTCGCCGCCTACCTGACCGACCTGGGCGGCGCCGTGCACACCGACTACGAGGTCAAGCGCCTCGACGACCTGCCGCCCGCGCGCGCGTACGTCTTCGACACCTCGCCCTCCGCGCTCGCCCGGATCGCCGGCTTCGGCGACCACTACGCGGGCTACCGCTACGGCCCCGGCGTCTTCAAGATCGACTACGCGCTGGACGGCCCGGTGCCCTGGACCGCGCCCGAGGCCCGCACCGCCGGCACCGTCCAGATCGGCGCGAGCCACACCGAGATCGGCACCGCCCTGCGCGCCGTCTCCCGCGAGGGCCGCGCCCCCGACCGGCCCTTCATGATCACCGTGCAGCCCAGCCTGGTGGACCCCACCCGCGCCCCCGAGGGCAAGCACGTCTTCTGGGCCTACGGCCATGTGCCGAACGGCTGGTCCGGCGACCTCACCGACGCCATGGAACGCCAGCTCGAGCGCTACGCCCCCGGCTTCCGCGACCGCGTGCTCGCCCGCGCCACCGCCGGACCCGCCGAGATGGCCGCCCGCAACGCCAACTACGTCGGCGGTGACATCGCCTGCGGCGCGGCCTCCGGACTCCAGTTGCTGCTGCGCCCCAAGCCGACCCTGTTCCCGTACCACACCCCCCACCCGGCCGTCTTCATCTGCTCCTCGGCCACCCCGCCCGGCCCCGGTGTCCACGGCATGTCCGGACACAACGCGGCCAAGGCCGTCTGGCGGAGACTGAGACAGACCTGACGACCACCAGCCGAGGCAGACATGACCGTCATCACCCTCGTCCAGGGCGACATCACCCGGCAGCACGCCGACGCCATCGTCAACGCGGCGAACTCCTCCCTGCTCGGCGGCGGAGGCGTGGACGGCGCGATCCACCGCCGGGGCGGCCCCGCCATCCTCGAGGAGTGCCGCGCCCTGCGCGCCTCCCGGTACGGAAAGGGCCTGCCCACGGGCCGGGCGGTCGCCACCACGGCGGGCGAACTGGACGCCCGCTGGGTGATCCACACCGTGGGACCCGTCTGGTCCGCCACCGAGGACCGCTCCGACCTGCTCGCCTCCTGCTACCGCGAGTCCCTGCGCGTCGCCGACGAGCTCGGCGCCCGGACCGTCGCCTTCCCGGCCGTCTCCACCGGCGTCTACCGGTGGCCGATGCGGGACGCGGCCCGCATCGCGGTGGAGACCGTACGGAACACGCCGACGGCGGTGGAGGAGGCACGGTTCGTGCTCTTCGACGAACAGGCGTACGCGGCGTTCGCCCGGCAGGCCGGCTGACGCGCGCCGCCGCCGGCCGGCCCCGGCCGATCGACCGTGAGTCACCCGAACGGCGTACCCCTCGGTGCGCCCGGCGGCTGCCTGGCCAACGCTCGGAGTGCCCGCCCGCTCCCCGGGAGCGCGCGGGCATCCGGCGAACGGGGAGGCAGAAAGGACACGCTCATGAGCCAGGCAGCGCAGCCCACCGGACCGACCAGCCCGGGCGGCGAGTGGCCGCCGCGGCAACCCGGCGCCCGCGGCGGCGCCTGGGCGACCGGCGGCGTCACGTTCGCCGGCGTCCTGATGGTGTGCAGCGGCCTCCTCGCCCTCTTCCAGGGGATCGCCGCCGTCACCGCGGACGCCGTCTACTACCGCATCGGCAGCTACATCTACAAGATGAACCTCACCGGCTGGGGCACGATCCACATCGTCATCGGCGCCCTGGTCCTGGCGACGGGCGTGGGCCTGCTCATGCACGTGCCCTGGGCCCGCGTCGTCGGCATGGTCCTCGTCGCGTTCAGCCTCATCACCCAGTTCCTGTTCCTGCCGTACGCGCCCGTCTGGTCACTGGTCCTGCTGGCCATCGACGTCTTCGTGCTCTGGGCGCTGGCATCCGGTCACGAATCCCGTCAGGAAGCGGTGGGCTGAGACCCCGCCGGCATCCGGCCCGTCCCCCTCACCCCAGCTCACGCAGGGTCCTGCCGAGCAGTGCCACGCCCTGCGCCACGACACCCGGCGCGGTGGCCGCGTAACCGAGGACCAGACCGGGCGGGCCGGGCGTCTGCCGGTGCCAGGACAGCGGCTGGCACTTCACACCACGGGCGAGCGCGGCCGCCGCGAACTCCGTGTCGGGCACGTCCGGGGCGTACGTCACCGTCAGGTGCAGGCCCGCCGCGGCCCCGTGCACCCGCGCCCCCGGCAGATGCTCGGCGAGCGCGGCGATCATCGCGTCCCTGCGCCTGCGGTGGCGCCCGCGCAGCAGTCGCAGATGCCGCTCCAGTTCCCCGGACTCCATCAGCCGGGCGAGCACCAGCTGCGGCAGCACCGCGTTGCCGAGGTCGTTGAAGCGTTTGGCGTCGGTCAGCGCCATGCGGTACCGGGCCGGTGCCACCAGCCAGCCGATCCGCAGCGCCGGCGCGAGCAGTTTCGACACACTGCCCAGGTAGCAGACCCGGTCGGCCAGCAGGGCGCGCAGCGCGGGGATCGGGGGCCGGTCGTAGCGGTGTTCCGCGTCGTAGTCGTCCTCCAGGATCAGCCCCCCGTCCCGCGCCCACTCCAGCAGCTCCCGCCGGCGCTCGCCGCTGGTCACCACGCCGGTGGGGAACTGATGGGCGGGCGTGAGGAGGACGGCCCGGGCGCCGGTCGCCCGCAGCGCGTCGACGTGTACGCCCTCCTCGTCGACCGGTACCGGCGGGGTGGCGAGGCCACCGTTGCGCAGGTGCTGGCGGGCGCCCAGCGAGCCGGGCTCCTCCACCGCGACCGCGTGGACGCCGTCCGCCCGCAGCACCGGGTGCAGCAGGGTGAGCGCCTGGGCGGTGCCCGCGACGATCAGCACCGCGTCCGGCTCCACGCGCACCCCCCGCACCCGTGCGAGCCAGTCGGCGACGGCCCGCCGCAGCCGGGGCGCGCCGCGCGGGTCGCCGTAGCCGAGCTGCTCGGCGGAGAGTCCGGCCAGCACGGCCCGCTCGGCCCGCAGCCAGGCGGCGCGGGGAAAGGTGGTGAGGTCGGGCCGGCCGGGAGTGAAGTCGACGGCGGCCGGGGCGGCCCGCAACGCGTCGAACACGTCCGCGCCGGGGTCCCCGCCGAACAGCCCGCCGGGTCCGCCGTCCTCCGGACCACCGGCCTCAGGGGCGTACGGCCGGCCGCGCCCACCGGCGCCCGGACCGGGGGAGCCGGCGGTGGCCGGAACGGGGTACGGCCCGGCGGACCCGCCGGCGCGGTGACCGGCGCACGGCCGGGCGGGCCCGTCCGCGCCCTGACCGGCGTACCGCCCTCCCGGCCCGCCGGCGCGCCCACGCGCGGACGGCCCACCGGCGACTCCGGCGCCGGCACTGTCCCCGCCGCCGCGTGCGATCCCGCCGCCCACCCCACGCGCAGCCGGCGACCCGCTCGCACCCGCAGCGTCCACCGTCCCCGGCGAGCCCGCGGCCCCGGGCCGGGCACCGGCGGCCGGCGGGGGCACGGTGGTGAACGGCGCCGCCACCACCACCGTGCCGCCGCGGCGGCGGCCCGCCACCTGGCCGTCCTCGGCGAGGCGCCGGTACGCCTCGGTCACCACGCCCCGCGACACGCGCAGTTCCGCGGCGAGCACCCGGGTCGGCGGCAGTCTGCTGCCCACCGTCAGCCGGCCGTCGGCTATGGCCTGCCGCAGCCGTCCGGCCAGCCACTCCGCCTTCCCCCCGGCGGGCACGTCGGCGACCGCCAGTTGCAGGAAGTCCGAGCCGCGCGCCGGCATCTCCACCGTGTCCCGCCCCTCGTCCACCCCGCCCATACTGCCCCGGCCGGTCAGTCGCCGAAGACGAACTCCGCGGCGGCCGGGGTGAGGACGGCCGCCGCCGTGGTGGCCGCCCAGTGCGCCGCCACCTCCTCCTCGACCGTCTTCAGCACCTCGGCCACGCTCTCCGCGCCGCCCTCGTGCATCGCCTCCGTCACCACCAGCACCCGCCCGGTGTGCGTGCCGACCGCCGAGTGGCCGCTCTGCCGGTGCGTCCAGCGGCGGGCGTGGGCCCGGCCCGCGGAGTCGACGAAGGTCACCTCGCCGGGTGCCGGGTGCTCGACGGCGCCGCCGAACGCCGTGTACGTCTCGTTCCCGAGGGCGGGGCGCACCTCCAGCAGCGGCCCGGTGATCCGGTCGACGTCGAGGACGGCCACCGGAACGGCGTACGCCACCGAGATCGCGTTGCACAGGTCCACCAGCGGATGGATGCGCGGCAGCGCGCCCTCCTTCCGCAGCCGCCGCAGCAGTGACTCGGAGGCGGACCGGTACTGCGTCGGCTTCAGCCCCATCCGGGCGAAGGCCCGCCGCCAGGCCAGCACCTCGGGGAACTCGCCCTCGGTGGCTCCGGTCAGCCGTGCGGCGGCCCGGGAGATGTACGCGGCGGCGCGGGGCCCGGTGTCCACGGGGGCGCCGACGCCGGCGGCGTACAGCGCACCGGCGGACAGGTCGGGGAAGGCGGCCCGGACCGGTTCGGCATGCCGGAATCGCACGGTCACGCCACCACCGCCCGGGCAGCCGGGTTCGACGAAACGCTCAACGGGACCTCCTCGACGATCGGAACCCCCACCCTGCCCACCCCTTGGCCCGACGACCAGAACCAAACAAGGCCCGCTTCACCGGTCCATAACCCGGCGGGCCGAGAGGCCGGCCCGCCCGGGCGCGCGTTCCGTACGCAGGAACCCCGCGCGGGCCGGGGCACGGGCCCCCAGGGCGGAATGCCGCGTTCCGCCGTTCCCGGCCCCCCCGGCCTCGTCCCGCGCCCCAGCCCACCGGCCGTCCCCGCCCCCTGCCCCCTGAGACACCGCCCCCACGTGACATCATCGGCCGGGCCCGCACCCCGCCCGTGGCTACTGCGGTGCGCCGTGTCGCGGTACGAGGAGCACGAGGAGTACGAGGAACACGATGGACCCCGCGCTGCTGGACGACTTCTCACTGGAGATGACCGGCAAGGACGTGCCCGGGCTGGAGGAGGCGCGGGACGGCATCCCGCCCGGCACCCGGATCAACATCACGTTCCTGGCCGGCGAGGACACCGGGACCCGGCTGGCCGCCGCCCGCGCGGTCAGACGGCTCGGCTTCGTCCCCGTACCGCACATCGCCGCCCGCCGCCTGCCCTCCCGGTCCGCCCTGGAGGAGTTCCTCGCCGGGCTGGCGGCCGACGGCACCGCGGGGAACGTGTTCGTCGTCGGCGGCGACCCGGCCCGGCCCGAGGGTCCCTACGAGGACGCCCTCGCCGTCCTGCGCACCGGGCTGCTGCGGCCCCACGGCGTCCGGCACGTGGGTGTCGCAGGCTACCCGGAGGGCCACCCCGGCATAGCCGACCGGCTGCTGTGGCCGGCGCTCACGGACAAGGCGGCGGCCCTCGGGGCCGACGGGTTCACCGGCGACGTCATCACCCAGTTCGGCTTCGACGTCGACCCGGTGCTCGCCTGGCTGGAGGCCCTGCGCGCGCGGGGCGTCACCCTGCCCGTCCGCGTCGGCGTCCCCGGACCGGCGGGGGTGCGCCGGCTGCTGCGCTACGCGGGCCGGTTCGGCGTCGGCACCAGCGCCTCCGTGGCCCGCAAGTACGGCTTGTCGCTGACCAACCTCATGGGCACGGCCGGCCCGGACCGCTTCCTGCACGCACTGGCCGACCGCTACGACCCGGCACGGCACGGCACGGTGAAGGTGCACTTCTACACGTTCGGCGGCCTGCGGACCACCGCCGACTGGATCACCCGCTTCCGCCGTGCAACCGAACACCTCAGTGAGGCGCGACAGACCGCTCGATCATGAGATGAGCGACCCGGGGGCCCTGGCCAGGCCCACATTGATGTCGGATTCCCGCCAGCGGCCGGGCCGCGCGGTGGGCCATGCTGGTCGTATGCAGACAGGGATGCCCCTCGACCGGGAGCACTGCGTACGCGCCGTGCGGTCCAAGGACGCGCGCTTCGACGGATGGTTCTTCACAGCCGTCCTGACCACCCGGATCTACTGCCGGCCGAGCTGCCCGGTCGTGCCGCCCAAGCCGGAGAACATGACGTTCTACCCGAGCGCCGCCGCCTGCCAGAACGCCGGGTTCCGTGCCTGCAAGCGCTGCCGCCCCGACACCAGCCCCGGCTCCCCCGAGTGGAACGCGCGCGCCGACCTCGTGGCCCGGGCCATGCGGCTGATCGCCGACGGGGTCGTGGACCGCGAGGGCGTGCCCGGACTCGCCGCCCGGCTCGGCTACAGCACCCGGCAGGTGGAGCGGCAGCTCCTCGCCGAGCTGGGCGCCGGCCCGCTCGCGCTCGCCCGCGCGCAGCGGGCCCAGACCGCGCGGCTGCTCATCGAGACCACGGCCCTGCCGATGGCGGAGATCGCGTTCGCGGCCGGATTCGCCTCCGTCCGCGCCTTCAACGACACCGTGCGCGAGGTCTTCGCCCTGTCCCCGAGCGAGCTGCGCGCCCGGGCCCCGAAGGGCGGCGCGGGCACCCCCGGCGTGCTCTCCCTGCGGCTGCCGTTCCGTGCCCCGCTGAACCCGTCCAACCTTTTCGGCCACCTCGCCGCCACCGCCGTACCCGGCGTCGAGGAGTGGCGCGACGGCGCCTACCGCCGCACCCTGCGACTGCCGTACGGCCACGGCATCGCCGCGCTCGCGCCCCGCCCCGACCACATCGCCTGCCGTCTCACCCTGAGCGACCTGCGCGATCTGACCGTGGCCATCAGCCGCTGCCGCCGCCTGCTCGACCTGGACGCCGACCCGCTGGCGGTCGACGGCCATCTGCGCACCGACCCGTCCCTCGCGCCCCTGGTCGACCAGGGCCCGGGCCGCCGCGTGCCGCGCACGGTCGACGAGGCCGAGTTCGCCGTCCGGGCCGTACTCGGACAGCAGGTGTCCACGGCCGCCGCCCGCACCCACGCGGCGCGCCTGGTCACCGCGCACGGCAAGCCACTGGACGACCCCGAGGGCGGCCTCACCCACCTCTTCCCCTCACCCGAGGCGCTGGCCGCCGTCGACCCCGAGACCCTGGCGATGCCCCGGACCCGGCGCACCACCTTCACCACCCTCGTCCGTGAACTCGCCGACGGCCGACTGCACCTGGGCGTGGAGGCCGACTGGGCCGAGGCGAGGGCCCGGCTGCTCGCGCTGCCCGGCTTCGGGCCCTGGACGGTGGACGTCATCGCCATGCGCGCCCTCGGTGACCCCGACGCCTTCCTCCCCACCGACCTCGGCATCCGGCGCGCCGCGAAGGAGCTGGGCCTGCCGGCCACCCCGGCCGCGCTCACCGCCCGCGCGGAGACGTGGCGGCCCTGGCGGTCGTACGCGGTGCAGTACCTGTGGGCGACGGACAGCCACCCGATCAACTTCCTCCCGGCCTGAAGGGCTCCGATGAACCACCACACCGTGATCGACAGCCCCTACGGGCCGCTCACCCTCGTCGCCGACGCCGACGGCGCCCTGTGCGGCCTGTACATGGTGGACCAGCGGCACCGCCCCGGCGAGGAGCGGTTCGGCCCGCGCGACGACAGCCTGCCCGTCTTCGCCGAGACGGCCGAGCAGCTGACGGCGTACTTCGCGGGCGAGACCAAGGAGTTCACCGTCCGGCTCGGCCTGCACGGCACACCGTTCCAGCGCTGCGTCTGGCAGCAGCTGAGCGCCATCCCGTACGGCGAGACCCGCACCTACGGCGAACTGGCCGACGCCCTCGGCAACCCCCGGGCCTCCCGCGCCGTGGGCCTCGCCAACGGCCGCAATCCCGTGGGCATCATCGTCCCTTGCCACCGTGTGATCGGCTCCGACGGCAGCCTCACCGGCTACGGCGGCGGCCTCGACCGCAAGCGCCGCCTGCTGGACTTCGAACGGGGGGCCGTGCTGTTCTGACCCCCGCGCCGACGGCGCCGGCCGGGCGTCCTCAGCCGCTCAGCGTGCCCAGGAGCGCGGGCAGCGCGGTGCCGATCGGTTCCCGGACGACCTCGTCGGCCCGGTCGTCGTAGGGAGTCGGCTCGGCGTTCACGATGACGAGGCGTGCGCCGTGGTCGGCGGCCACGGCGGCGAGACCGGCGGCGGGCTGCACCTGGAGGCTGCTGCCCACGGCGATGAACACCTGGCAGGCCTTGGTGACCGCCACGGCCTGCCCGAGGACCACCGGATCCAGCCGCTCGCCGAACATCACCGTCGCCGGCTTCAGGATGCCGCCGCACTCCAGGCACGGCGGGTCCGCCTCGCCGGCCTCCACCCGGGCCAGGGCGTCCTCCATCGGCCCCCGGGCCCCGCACCCGGTGCACACCACGGCGCGGGCGCTGCCGTGGAGTTCGAGCACCTTGCGGGCGGGCATACCGGCGAGCTGGTGCAGGCCGTCCACGTTCTGCGTGATGACCCGGACCGGGACGCCGGACCTCTCCAGTTCGGCGACGGCCCGGTGCGCCGCGTTCGGCCGGGCCTGGAGCGTCCCGTTCTCGCGGCGCATCCGCCAGGACCGCCGCCGGATCTCCGGGTCCGTCATGTAGTACTCGTACGTCACGAGCTTCTCGGCCTCCGGATCGCGCCGCCACAGTCCGTTCGGCCCGCGGTAGTCCGGGATGCCGGAGTCGGTGGAGATACCGGCCCCGCTGAGCAGGGCGACGAGGGGCTTGGCCATGGCACCGAGGGTAGGGCGGGCGGCGTGGCCGCCGCGAGCGGATAACCACCGGCCGCACGGCGGGCCGGGCGGTCAGGCCACGCGGTGGCCGTTCTCCAGCTCCGCCGTGCCGGAGCCGTCCGCGAGGACGTCCAGCGCGGCCAGCACGCGACGGCCCAGCGCCCCGGGCAGATGGGCGGTGAGGTCCTCGCGGGCCACCAGGCGCCAGGAGAGCAGCTCCTCCTCCTGGAGCCGGATGGCCTTCAGCTCGTCCGCGGTCAGGACACCGCCGTCGTACAGGTACGCCACCAGCGGCGGCCGGCCCGCGCCGTGCACCCAGTCCACGGCCAGCAGCCTGCCGAGTTCCCGGTCGAGCCCGATCTCCTCCAGCGTCTCCCGGCGGGCGCCCTGGCGCGGCGTCTCCCCGGCGTCGGACTCGATGGTCCCGCCCGGAAGGGCCCAGCCGTCACGGTAGTTGGGTTCGACGAGCAGCACCCGCCCCTCGGCGTCCCGGAAGAGGGCGGCGGCCCCGGCGAGGACACGGGGCAGGCTCGCGATGTACGCGGCGAAATCCTGGGTCGTGGTCATTGGGGAAGGGTAACCAGCCGGCTGCCGGCTACGTCCCGCTCGTCACCAGGCGCAGGGTGCGTTCGGCCAGCGCGCTGATCCGTACGCCGTCGAAGCCGAACACCGCGCTGCGCACCGTGTCCTCCAGCGGGTCCCGCCAGCGCGCCGGAATGGCCCGCGCCCCGGTGAGGACCCCGGCCACCGACCCGGCCGTCGCCCCGTTGGAGTCGGTGTCCAGGCCGCCGCGCACGGTCAGGGCGATGGTCCGGGTGAAGTCCCCGTCGCCGTACAGCAGTCCGGCGGTGAGGACGGCGGCGTTCGGGACCGTGTGGATCCAGCCGAGCCCCGCGGTCTCGGCGGACACCGTGGCCAGGGTCTCCTCCCAGGGCAGCCGCGCCTCGTGCAGGCTCGCCACCCGCCGCACGGTCCGGGCCAGCCGGCTGCTCGCCGGGACGACCGAGAGCGCGGTGTCCAGGGCGTCCCGGACACCCGGGGCGGTGAACGCGGCCGAGATCAGCGCGGCGGCCCACATCGCGCCGTACACGCCGTTGCCGGTGTGCGAGAGCACCGCGTCCCGGCGGGCCAGACCGGCGGCCCGGACGGGATCGCCGGGACAGGTCCAGCCGTAGACGTCGGCGCGGATCAGCGCGCCGATCCACTCCTGGTAGGGGTTGTCGTACGTCGCCGTCAGCGGCGGTTTCAGCCCGTTGGCGAGGTTGCGGTACGCGGCCCGTTCCGCCGTGAAGGTCTGCAGGTACGGCAGTCTGAGCAGCCACAGGTCGCCGACCTGCTCGGTGCTGAAGCCGAAGCCGTGGGTCTCCAGCAGGTGCAGACCGAGGATCGCGTAGTCGACGTCGTCGTCCCGGCAGCTGCCGTGGATCCGGCCGCGTACGCAGGCGCGCCACTCCGGGCGCAGGACGGCGGCCTCCTCCGCGTCGGCAGGCTCGGGCAGGTAGTCGGTCAGCGGCAGGGCCGCGGCCCGGCGCAGGTAGCGGTCGATGCGGTCGCGCGTCCACACCTCGCCCTGCTCGACCGGCTTGCCGAGCATGTTGCCCGCGATCCGGCCGAGCCAGCCGCCGTGGACGCGGTCGGCCAGGTCCGGACCGCTGCGCTGCGTGCTCATGGCAGGGGTGTACCCACTTCGCCCGGCCGTCTCCCAGCGGCTCGACCACGGTCCGGGCGGGGCATGACGGCGGGGGTGTCCTGCGGTTATGGTCACAGCGGCGCGACTGGCCCTGGCGTGCCCGGGGCCCGGAGAGCAAGGGGAAGACAAGGTGGCGGACGCTGCAGGGAACGAGACCCGTCGGGTGCTCATCGCCGCGGACAAGTTCAAGGGCTCGCTGACGGCCGTGCAGGTCGCCGAGCGGGTGACGGCCGGGCTGCGCCGGGTCGTGCCGGATCTCCGGGTGGAGGCGCTGCCCGTGGCCGACGGCGGCGACGGGACCGTGGACGCTGCGGTCGCGGCCGGGTTCGAGCGCCGGGAGGTGCGGGTCGCCGGGCCGCTCGGCGAGGAGGTCACGGCCGCTTTCGCGCTGCGCGGCGGCACGGCGGTGGTGGAGATGGCCGAGGCGAGCGGCCTGCAACGGCTGCCGGCCGGGGTCTTCGCGCCGCTGACCGCCTCGACGTACGGCTCCGGGGAGCTGCTGCGCGCCGCGCTGGACGCGGGCGCGCGGACGATCGTGTTCGGCGTCGGCGGCAGCGCGACGACGGACGGCGGCGCGGGCATGCTGTCCGCGCTGGGCGCGCGGTTCCTCACCGAGGGGGGCGAGCCGGTGCCGCCGGGCGGCGGCGGACTCGCCGGCCTGGCGCGGGCGGACCTGTCCGGCCTCGACCCGCGGCTGTCCTCGGTCGAGCTGGTACTGGCCAGCGACGTCGACAACCCGCTGACCGGTCCGAAGGGCGCGCCGGCGGTGTACGGCCCGCAGAAGGGGGCCTCGCCGGACGACGTGGAGACGCTGGACGCGGCGCTGGCCCACTTCGCGAAGGTGCTGGAGGCGCAGACCGGGCCGCGGGCCGCCGAGTACGCTGCGGCGCCGGGTGCGGGTGCGGCCGGGGGCATCGGCTACGGCGCCCTGCTGCTCGGTGCGCGGTTCCGCCCCGGCATCGAGGTGATGCTGGACGTGCTGGGCTTCGCGCCCGCCCTGGAGCGGGCCTCGCTGGTGATCACCGGGGAGGGGTCGCTCGACGAGCAGACGCTGCACGGCAAGGCGCCGGCGGGGGTCGCCGCGGCGGCGCGTGCGGCGGGCAAGGAGGTCGTGGCGGTGTGCGGGCGGCTGGCGCTGCCGGCGGAGGCGCTGCTGCGGGCCGGCATCGCCCGGGCCTACCCCCTGACATCCGTCGAGCCCGACGTCGCCAGGTGCATCGCGGACGCGGGGCCGATCCTGGAACGGGTCGCGGCGCGGCTGGCCGAGGACCACTTGGCCCGAGGCCACTGATCGGCGGCACGAACGAGGGGCCCCCTACCCGACCCGGGTAGGGGGCCCCTCGTCCACGTACCGCTACGGCAACTGTGCCGCACGGGCCTCACGACGGTTGTCGCGGAAGTTGTTCACCCGCCGCGCGGTGGCGAACAGCGGAATCACCGCGCCCATCACCAGCTGCAGCGCGCAGCCCGTCTGGAGGAGCAGCTGTCCGCTGGGCGCGTCGAAGGCCCACGCCGCCAGCAGCCCCATCGACAGCACGATCCAGGAGAGCATCGCGCCCGCGAGACGGCCCCGCGGCTTCGGGTACTCCACCCGGCTCACCATCAGCCAGGCGGTCCCGAGGATCGCCAGCAGCGTCGCCACGAACGGCAGCTCCAGCAGCACGATCGAGACGACCGTCAGCGCGCCGAACGGCGAGGGCATGCCCTGGAACATGCCGTCCTTCATGGTCACGCAGCTGAAGCGGGCCAGTCTGAGCACCACGGCGAGCAGCACCACGATCGCGCCCACCGCCGCGACCCGCTGGTGCGCGTCGTCGGCGACCATGCCGTAGACGAGCACGAAGTACGCGGGCGCGAGGCCGAAGCTGATCAGGTCGGACAGGTTGTCCAGCTCCGCGCCCATCGGGGACGAGCGCAGCTTGCGGGCCACCAGCCCGTCGAACAGGTCGAAGACCGCCGCGCAGAGCATCAGGATGACCGCCGTGGCCGCGCTGTGGCGGGCCATGCCGGACTCCTGGCTGCCGGTGAGGTGCGGGATCAGGATGCCGGTGGTGGTGAAGTACACCGCCATGAAGCCGCACGTGGCGTTGCCCAGCGTCAGGGTGTCCGCTATCGACAGGCGGAGAGAAAGAGGCATCTCCTCCTCGTCGTCCACCTCGTCCGCCTCGGGCACCCAGCCCGCCTGGGTCTCCGGATCAATCACGGTCAATGCGAGTCACCCCAGCCACGGTCTTCTGGCCGACCTCGACCGCGACCTCCACGCCCTCGGGCAGGTAGAGGTCGACACGCGAGCCGAACCGGATCAGACCGATACGGTCGCCCTGCTCGACCTTCGTGCCCTGGGGGAGGTAGGGCACGATGCGGCGGGCCACCGCGCCGGCGATCTGGATCATCTCGATGTCGCCGAGTTCGGTGTCGAAATGCCAGACTACGCGCTCGTTGTTCTCGCTCTCCTTGTTGAAAGCCGGAACAAAGCCGCCGGGGATGTGCTCGACGGACGTTACGGTGCCCGCGAGGGGCGCGCGGTTGACGTGCACGTTGAGCGGGCTCATGAAGATGGCGACGCGGGTACGCCCGTCCTTCCACGGCATGATGCTCTGCACCACACCGTCGGCGGGCGAGATGACCCGGCCCGGGGCGATCTCGCGCTCGGGGTCGCGGAAGAACCACAGCATGCCCGCCGCGAGCGCGGTGGCGGGCACGGCGACGGCCTTGGCGACGCCCGAGCGGCGAGCGCGGGCCAGGCTGAGGGCTGCGGTGGCGACGGTCGGGAGAAGCCACGGCGATGCTCCGCGCGCGAGGCGTACGCCGGCTCGGCTGTCGCGAGGTGCAGAGGTTTGGCTGTGGGGCATGGATGACCTTCGTAGCGGATGATGCCGCGCTCTGACGGGGGACGGCGGCTTTCCCGGGATCGTACCGGTCGCGGGCCACAACTGGGCAAGCCAGGAAGCCGAGTCGGCGGCCGAAGAGTGTCTACGGGGTGTGATCTTCTTCTCGAAGAAAACACCCCGTACCCGGACAATCAGCCCTGGAATCGATACTCTTCGAGCAGCCTGCGCCCGATGATCATTTTCTGGATCTCGGCGGTGCCTTCACCGATGAGCAGCATCGGGGCCTCGCGGTAGAGGCGCTCGATCTCGTACTCCTTGGAGAAGCCGTAGCCGCCGTGGATCCGGAAGGCATCCTCCACGACCTCCTTGCAGTACTCGGAGGCGAGGTACTTCGCCATCCCCGCTTCCAGGTCGTTTCGCTCCCCGGAATCCTTTTTGCGTGCCGCGTTGACCATCATCGCATGCGCGGCCTCGACCTTGGTCGCCATCTCCGCCAGCTTGAACTGGATGGCCTGGTGCTGGGCGATCGGCTTGCCGAACGTGTGCCGCTGCTGGGCGTAGCGGACCCCCAGCTCGAAGGCGCGCTGGGCGACGCCGCAGCCGCGCGCCGCCACGTTGACGCGACCCACCTCGACGCCGTCCATCATTTGGTAAAAACCTCGGCCGGTGACCCCGCCGAGCACCCGATCGGCCGGAACGCGCAGTCCGTCCATGATCAGCTCGGTCGTGTCGACGCCCTTGTAGCCCATCTTGTCGATCTTGCCGGGGATGGTGAGGCCCGGGCGGACCTCGCCGAAGCCCGGCTCCTTCTCGACCAGGAAGGTCGTCATCGACTTGTGCGGCGCCGTGCCCTCGGGGTGTCCTTCGTCACTGCGGACCAGAACGGCCACGAGCGAGGACGTGCCGCCGTTCGTCAGCCACATCTTCTGGCCGTTCAGGACGTACTCGTCGCCGTCCCTGACCGCCTTCGACGTGATCGCCGACACGTCCGAGCCCAGCCCGGGCTCCGACATCGAGAAGGCGCCACGGATGTCGCCGGCCGCCATCCTCGGCAGGAAGTGGTCCTTCTGCTCCTGCGTGCCGTGCTGCTTGAGCATGTACGCGACGATGAAGTGGGTGTTGATGATGCCGGACACCGACATCCAGCCGCGGGCGATCTCCTCCACGCACAGCGCGTAGGTGAGCAGCGACTCGCCCAGGCCGCCGTACTCCTCGGGGATCATCAGGCCGAAGAGGCCGAGCTCCTTCAGGCCGTCCACGATCTGCTGGGGGTACTCGTCGCGGTGCTCCAGCTCGGTCGCGACCGGAATGATCTCTTTGTCGACAAAGTCCCGGACGGTGGAGAGGATCTCCTGCTGGACGTCGGTCAGACCGGCGGTCTGGGCGAGACGGGCCATGGCTACTTCTCCTGCTCCTCGAGCTCGGGGCGGCCCGGCTGCTCGCCGCCGCGCTCCTTGATGTACGTCTCGGTGGGCACCATCACCTTGCGGCGGAAGACGCACACCAGGGTGCCGTCCTGCTTGTAGCCCTTGGTCTCGACGTAGACGATCCCGCGGTCGCCCTTCGACTTCGACGGCCACTTGTCCAGCACGGTCGTCTCGCCGTAGACCGTGTCGCCGTGGAAGGTCGGCGCCACGTGCCTGAGCGACTCGATCTCCAGGTTGGCGATCGCCTTGCCGGAGACGTCCGGGACGGACATGCCGAGCAGCAGGGAGTAGATGTAGTTCCCGACCACCACGTTCTTGCCGAAGTCGGTCGTCTTCTCGGCGTAGTTGGTGTCCATGTGGAGCGGGTGGTGGTTCATGGTGAGGAGACAGAACAGGTGGTCGTCGTACTCCGTGACCGTCTTGCCCGGCCAGTGCTTGTACGTCGCCCCGACCTCGAACTCCTCGTACGTGCGTCCGAACTGCATCGCCGTCACGCCTCCGGGATCTCGAACGTGCTGGTGCGCCGCATGCCGGCGGCCCGGCCCTTGCCGGCGATGACCAGGGCCATCTTGCGGCTGGCCTCGTCGATCATCTCGTCGCCGAGCATCGCGGAGCCCTTCTTGCCGCCCGCCTCGGACGTGTAGTAGTCGTACGCGTCCAGGATCAGCTCGGCGTGGTCGTAGTCCTCCTGCGACGGCGAGAAGACCTCGTTGGCGGCGTCGACCTGGCCGGGGTGCAGCACCCACTTGCCGTCGAAGCCCAGCGCGGCGGCGCGGCCGGCGACCTCGCGGAAGCCGTCGACGTTGCGGATCTGCAGGTAGGGGCCGTCGATCGCCTGGAGGTCGTTGGCGCGGGCGGCCATCAGGATCTTCATCAGGATGTAGTGGTAGGCGTCCGCCGGGTAGCCGGGCGGCTGCTCGCCCACGACCAGGGACTTCATGTTGATGGAGGCCATGAAGTCGGCCGGGCCGAAGATGATGGTCTCCACGCGCGGGGAGGCCTGCGCGATCTCGTTGACGTTGTTCAGGCCCTGCGCGTTCTCGATCTGCGCCTCGATGCCGATCCGGCCGACCTCGAAGCCCATCGTCTTCTCGATCTGCGTCAGCAGCAGGTCCAGGGCGACGACCTGCTGGGCGTTCTGCACCTTCGGCAGCATGATGCAGTCCAGGTTCGGACCCGCGCCCTCCACCACCGTGACGACGTCCCGGTACGTCCATTCGGTCGTCCAGTCGTTGACCCGGACCACCCGCGTCTTGCCCGTCCAGTCGCCCTCGTTGAGGAACTTGACGATGGTGTGCCGCGCCTCGGGCTTGGCGAGCGGCGCGCACGCGTCCTCCAGGTCCAGGAAGACCTGGTCCGCGGGGAGGCCCTGCGCCTTCTCCAGGAAGCGCGGGTTGCTGCCCGGTACGGCCAGGCAGGAGCGCCGCGGGCGAAGGCGGTTGACAGGGGACGTCATGCGGGGACCTCCAGGGGGTCGAGCTTGTTCGCTGTGCGGATCTCGTCGACGATGCGGCCGATGATCCCGGTGATGTCGAAGTCCTTCGGAGTGAAGACGGCGGCCACTCCCGCTTCCCTCAGCTGCTCGGCGTCACCGCCTGGGATGATGCCACCGGCGATCACCGGTATATCTGTGGCACCGGCCACACGCAGCCTCTGGAGCACATCGGGGACCAGCCGGGCGTGTGAACCGGACAGGATCGACAGGCCCACGGCGTGCACGTCCTCGGCCAGGGCCGCGTCCACTATCTGCTCGGGCGTCAGCCGGATGCCCTGGTACACCACCTCGAAGCCGGCGTCCCGCGCGCGGACGGCGATCTGCTCGGCGCCGTTGGAGTGCCCGTCCAGGCCCGGCTTGCCGACCAGGAAACGCAGTTTGCCGACGCCCAGCTCTCGGGCGGTGGCGTCCACCCTGGCGCGGACCTCGGCGAGCGCCGAGCCGGCCTCGGCGGCGACGGCCACCGGCGCGGAGGAGACCCCGGTGGGCGCCCGGTACTCGCCGAACACCTCGCGCAGGGCGCCCGCCCACTCGCCGGTGGTGACCCCGGCGCGGGCGCACTCCAGGGTCGCCTCCATCAGGTTGTCGGTGCCCTTGGCGGCCTCCTTCAGCCGCTCCAGCGCCTTGCACGGACGCGGGTGGTTGAAGGGCGGCTGGTAGCGGGTGTCCCGCCAGTGCTGGAGCGACTCGATGACGCGGGCCTCCACCGCCGGATCGACCGTCATGATGGCCGTGTCCAGGTCGGCGGTGAGGGGGTTGGGCTCGGTGCCCTCGAAGACGTTGACGCCGACGATCTTCTCGTCGCCGGACTCGATCCGTGCCCGGCGCTCGGCGTGCGAGGCGACCAGCTGCGACTTGAGGTAGCCGGACTCCACGGCGGCCAGCGCGCCGCCCATCTCCTGGATGCGGCCGATCTCCGCCAGGGTGTCCTCGACCAGCTGGTCCACCTTGGCCTCGATCACCTTCGAGCCCTCGAAGATGTCGTCGTACTCCAGCAGGTCGCTCTCGTAGGCGAGGACCTGCTGGATGCGCAGGCTCCACTGCTGGTCCCAGGGCCGGGGCAGGCCCAGCGCCTCGTTCCAGGCGGGAAGCTGCACGGCACGCGCGCGTGCGTCCTTGGAGAGGGTGACCGCCAGCATCTCCAGCACGATCCGCTGGACGTTGTTCTCGGGCTGCGCCTCGGTCAGGCCGAGCGAGTTGACCTGGACGCCGTAGCGGAACCGGCGCTGCTTGGGGTCCTCGATGCCGTACCGCTCCCGGGTGATCTTGTCCCAGATGCGGCCGAAGGCGCGCATCTTGCACATCTCCTCGATGAAGCGGACCCCCGCGTTCACGAAGAAGGAGATGCGGGCGACGACGTCCCCCATGCGCTCCGGCGGCACCTGACCGGAGTCGCGCACGGCGTCGAGGACGGCGACGGCGGTGGACATCGCGTACGCGATCTCCTGCACCGGCGTGGCCCCGGCCTCCTGCAGGTGGTAGCTGCAGATGTTGATCGGGTTCCACTTCGGGATGTGGGAGACCGTGTACGCGATCATGTCCGTCGTCAGGCGGAGCGAGGGTTCCGGCGGGAACACATGGGTGCCCCGGGACAGGTACTCCTTGACGATGTCGTTCTGGGTCGTGCCCTGGAGCCTGGTGATGTCCGCGCCCTGCTCCTCCGCGACGACCTGGTAGAGCGCCAGCAGCCACATGGCGGTGGCGTTGATGGTCATCGAGGTGTTCATCTGCTCCAGGGGGATGTCCTGGAACAGCCGGCGCATGTCACCGAGGTGCGCGACGGGCACGCCCACCCGGCCGACCTCGCCGCGCGCGAGGATGTGGTCGGGGTCGTAGCCGGTCTGCGTCGGCAGGTCGAACGCCACCGACAGACCGGTCTGGCCCTTGGCGAGGTTGCGCCGGTACAGCTCGTTGGACGCCTCCGCCGTGGAGTGACCGGCGTACGTCCGCATCAGCCACGGCCGGTCCTTCTGACGCTCTGTCATCTGTGACCTCCCGGTTCTCAGACGTTCCGGAAGCGGTTGATGGCGTCGATGTGCTTGGCGCGCATCTCCTCGTCGCGCACGCCCAGGCCCTCCTCGGGGGCGAGGCACAGCACGCCGACCTTGCCCTGGTGCAGGTTGCGGTGCACGTCGTAGGCCGCCTGGCCGGTCTCCTCCAGGGAGTACGTCTTCGACAGCGTCGGGTGGATCCTGCCCTTGGCGATCAGGCGGTTGGCCTCGTACGCCTCGCGGTAGTTGGCGAAGTGCGAGCCGATGATCCGCTTCAGGGACATCCACAGGTAGCGGTTGTCGTACTCGTGCATGTAGCCCGAGGTGGACGCGCAGGTGGTGATGGTGCCGCCCTTGCGGGTGACGTAGACGGAGGCGCCGAAGGTCTCGCGGCCGGGGTGCTCGAAGACGATGTCGATGTCCTCGCCGCCGGTGAGTTCGCGGATGCGCTTGCCGAAGCGCTTCCACTCCTTGGGGTCCTGGGTGTGCTCGTCCTTCCAGAACTTATAGCCCTCGGCGTTGCGGTCGATGATCGCCTCGGCGCCCATCGCGCGGCAGATCTCCGCCTTCTGGGGCGAGGAGACGACACAGATCGGGTTGGCGCCGCCGGCGAGCGCGAACTGCGTGGCGTACGAGCCGAGGCCGCCGCTCGCGCCCCAGATCAGGACGTTGTCGCCCTGCTTCATGGCGGCGCCGTTGCGGGAGACCAGCTGGCGGTAGGCGGTGGAGTTCACCAGGCCCGGGGCCGCGGCCTCCTCCCAGCTGAGGTGCTTCGGCTTGGGCATCAGCTGGTTCGTCTTCACCAGGGCGATCTCGGCGAGACCGCCGAAGTTGGTCTCGAAGCCCCAGATGCGCTGCTCGGGGTCGAGCATGGTGTCGTCATGGCCGTCGGGCGACTCCAGCTCGACGCTCAGGCAGTGCGCGACGACCTCGTCACCGGGCTGCCAGGCGTTGACGCCGGGGCCGGTGCGCAGGACGACGCCCGCGAGGTCGGAGCCGATGATGTGGTACGGCAGGTCGTGGCGCTTGGTCAGCGGCGACAGCCTGCCGTAGCGCTCCAGGAAGGCGAACGTCGACACCGGCTCGAAGATCGAGGTCCACACCGAGTTGTAGTTCACCGAGGAGGCCATGACGGCCACCAGGGCCTCGCCCGGGCCCAGCTCGGGGACGGGGACCTCGTCCAGGTGGATCGACTTGCGCGGGTCCTTGTCGCGGGTCTCCAGGCCCGCGAACATCTCCGTCTCGTCCTTGTGGACGGTGATCGCCCGGTAGGAGTCGGGGAGCGGCAGGGCGGCGAAGTCGGCGGACGTGGCGTCCTTCGACTGGATCGCGTCCAGGATGTCCTTCACGGTCACGGTGTTGCCTCCGGCGGGTGAGCGCCCTGAGGGAAGGGCGCCTAAAGGATTCGTCGGTGCTGTCAGTGCTGCTGAGGGTGGTGAGGGTGTGCCGTCGGTTCGGCTCGGTGGTGCTTCGGCAGCGCTTTGTGGCGCGGGAGGTTGCCTGTGACGCAGGCGTCCGGGCGCGCAGGCCGTGGGCTTGCTGGGACAGCCGGCGAGCGAATGGTCTCTGCTCGCCGGCCGCCCGGACTCCTCCAACGTATGACACCGCGTGTCACCCCGCAAGGCACTGAGTGCCAGAACGTGCTCTCAGATGAAATCTTTACTTGACAGATGAGCGATGATCGATCGAACGGGCCTCCCGTGGCGCCTCAAAAAGGGCGCTGACATGCAAAAACGGCCACCCGGAGGGTGGCCGTTGTCACAGCGGGGAAGGGCGGGTCAGCGTTCCTTGAGAGCTTGTTCGATGGTGCGCATGACCTCTTCCAGGGGCGCGTCGGTGCGGGCGACGGTCACCAGCACCTCGCCCTCGACGGAGGCCGCCGCGGGCGCGGGGGCGGCCGGCCGGGGAGCCGTGCCGCGGCCCGCCCCGATCCCCGTACCGAAGGTCTTGCGCACGATGGCGAAGGCGTGGTCCAGCTGGGCCTCCACGTCGCCCTGCCCGCCCGCCCGCAGCCAGCGCCGGAGGACGTGGTTGTGCGCGGTGACGACCGCGGAGGCGGCGACCTCGGCCAGCAGCGGATCGTCGTTGGCGTCGTCGGCGTGCGCGTGCTCGTCGAAGTGGCCGAGCAGATACCGCGTGAACAGGCGCTCGTAGCGGGCCACGGAGGCGATCTCGGCCTCGCGCAGGGTGGGCACCTCGCGGGTGAGCTTGTAGCGGGCGACCGAGATCTCCGGCCGCGCCGCGTACATCTTCATGACCTCTTTGATGCCCCGGCACACGGTGTCGAGCGGGTGCTCGTGTGCGGGCGCGGCGTTGAGGACCGCCTCCGCGCGGATCAGCGTGTCGTCGTGGTCCGGGAAGATCGCCTCTTCCTTGGAGCGGAAGTGGCGGAAGAAGGTCCGCCGGGCGACTCCGGCGGCGGCGGCGATCTCGTCGACGGTGGTGGCCTCGTACCCCTTGGTCGCGAACAGCTCCATGGCTGCTGCCGCCAGTTCCCGGCGCATCTTGAGCCGCTGGGCGGCCGCGCGGCTGCCTGCGGCACTCTCCGGCGCGTCGGGCGTAGCTGGTGTACGTGAGGACTTGGCGGGCTGGGACATGACCCGAACGTACTGCATGCGCGCGGCCCGATGCGCAGGTCCGGGGTGTCCCCCGCCCCCGGGGGACGGGGGGCCGCCGCGCCGGGCGGGCGGGGCAGGGCCGCCCGGGTCGAGCAGCCCGCCCCACTCCGGCTCCGTCCGGGACCAGTCGCCGACGCCGTCAGCGGCGGGCATACTCGCGGAAGCCGCGGCCGGTCTTGCGCCCGAGGCAGCCCGCGGCCACCAGGTGCTCCAGCAGCGGTGCCGGGGCGAGACCGGGGTCGCGGAACTCCCGGTGCAGCACCTTCTCGATGGCCAGCGAGACGTCCAGCCCGACCACGTCCAGCAGCTCGAACGGGCCCATCGGGTAGCCGCCGCCCAGCTTCATCGCCGCGTCGATGTCGTCGAGGGACGCGTAGTGCTCCTGCACCATCTTGATCGCGTTGTTGAGGTACGGGAACAGCAGCGCGTTCACGATGAAACCGGCGCGGTCGCCGCAGTCCACCGCGTGCTTCCCGATCCTCGCGCAGACCTCGCGCACGGTCGCGTGCGCGTCGTCCGCCGTCAGCACCGTCCGCACGACCTCGACCAGCTTCATCGCCGGTGCCGGGTTGAAGAAGTGCATGCCGATCACGTCCTGCGGGCGCGAGGTGGCGCGGGCGCAGGCGACCACGGGCAGCGACGAGGTGGTGGTGGCCAGGACCGCGCCCGGCTTGCACACCTTGTCCAGCGCGGCGAACAGCTGCCGCTTGACCTCCAGGTCCTCGGCGATCGCCTCGACCGCGAGGTCGACCTCGGCGAAGGCGTCGTAGGAGCCGGCCGGCGTGATCCGGTCCAGGATCCCGGCGGCGGCCTCGGCGGTCAGCCGGCCCTTGTCGACGGAACGGGAGAGCGACTTGCCGATACGGGCCTTGGCGGCCTGCGCCTTCTCCTCGCTGCGGGCGGCCAGGACGACGTCGTAACCGGCCTTGGCGAACACCTCGGCGATGCCGGAGGCCATGGTGCCGGAGCCGGCGACGCCCACCGAGCGCACCTCGCGGCCCGCGACCGGCGAGGCGCCCGCCGCCGGGGTCAGCGCGTCCGGCACGACCGTCCCGCTGCCCGGCGCCTCGTAGGTGTAGAAGCCGCGCCCGGCCTTCCGGCCGGTCAGGCCCGCCTCGCTGAGCTGCTTGAGGATCGGCGCGGGGGCGTGCAGCCGGTCCCGGGACTCGGCGTACATGGCCTCCAGGACCGTCCGCGCGGTGTCGACGCCGATCAGGTCCAGCAGGGCGAGCGGGCCCATGGGCAGGCCGCAGCCGAGCCGCATGGCGGCGTCGATGTCCTCGCGGGAGGCGTACCTGGCCTCGTACATGGCGGCGGCCTGGTTGAGGTAGCCGAACAGCAGCCCGTCCGCGACGAAGCCGGGCCGGTCGCCGACCGCGACCGGCTCCTTGCCCAGCTCGATCGCGAGGTCGGTGACGGCGGCCACGGCCTGCGGCGCGGTCAGCACCGAGGAGACGACCTCCACCAGCCGCATCGCGGGCGCCGGGTTGAAGAAGTGCAGTCCGAGGACGCGCTCGGGACGGGCGGAGTCGGCCGCCAGCCGGGTCACCGACAGCGCGTTGGTGCCGGTCGCGAGGATCGTCTCCGGGCGGACGATGCCGTCCAGCTCGCGGAAGATCTGGTGCTTGATCTCGTACGACTCCGGGGCCACCTCGATGACGAGGTCGGCGTCGGCCGCCGCGGTGAGGTCGGTCGCGGTGCGGACCCGGGCCAGCGCGCGGGCACGCTCCTCCTCGGTGAGCCGGCCGCGGGCCACGGCGCGGGCGGTGGCGGCCTCCAGCGCGGCGAGGGCCTGCGCGGTCCGCGCCTCGCTGATGTCGATGCCGATCACCTCGCGGCCGGCCTTCGCGAGGACCTCGGTGATGCCGGTGCCCATGGTGCCGAGGCCGACCACGGCGATCGTCTTGAGCGGGGACAGAGCTGAGTCGGACAGGGGAGTGGCCATCGCGGGACTCCAGGAATGAGGTGACGACGAGGAGCGCGCCGGGTGCGCCGGAGGGCGCACCGCGGAGCGGGAGAGTGCGGGTGTTGCCGGGCTGCGAGCGCACACGCCCGGGGGCGCCGGCGCCACGGGCGTGCACACGCCCGGGAGCGGCGGAACTTCCGACCGGCTCTGTCCCGAAGCCGGGTCGTACTGCGGTACACACGGCGTACCGAACCGACCTGCTCGCTCGCGACGGCCGCGTCACCAAACCGTCGCCAGCGGAGATGCGAGAGGGTTACTCGCTCGTATGAGCTTAACCGGCGGGTAACGAGCGCGCTAGTCCCGCGCGGGAACCGACTTTGTGAGGTGGCTCCCCTCGTCCGCCGTCACCCGCCTACGCTGGACCTCGTGGACGAAGAGTTGCGATCGCTCACGGAGCGCTTACGGCAGGAGTCGGGCGGCTCGGCCGCGTTCGAGCACCTGCTGGCCACCGGGGACCACGGCGAACTGGCGGAGGTGCTCACCGCGCCCGGACAGCCCCTGTGGGCCAGGGAGCTGGCCGCGTTCCGCCTCGGCCGGGGCGGCGACCGGCGCGCCTTCGAGTCCCTGGTGCTGCTGCTCAACCACCGCGACCCGCCGCGCTGCGCCTCCGCCGCGCACGCCCTCGCCCGGCTCGGCGACCCCCGCACGGCCCGGGCCGCCGCGGCCCTCGCCACCAACGAACTCCGCGTCGCCTACGCCCTGCACCCGGTACGGCTCCTGGTCGCCCTGCGCGCCCCGGAGTCCGTGCCCGCGCTGATCACCACGCTGGAGCGGCGGCTGCGCCCGCACGACCCCTACCGCCGGGTGGCCCTCGCCTGCGTGGAGGGCCTGGGCGCGCTCGGTGACGCCCGCGCCCGGCGGGTCCTCGCCGAGGCCCTCGCGCACCCCGCGCTCGCCGAGGCCGCGGTGCACGCGCTGGCGCGGATACCGGAGCAGCAGCCGAGCTGACGTCCGGTCAGCCGCCCAGCGTCCGCACGTACCGCACCTCGGGCACCGCCACGCCGTCCACCTCGAAGGGCTCCTCGGCCCCGTCGGGCCGGAACCCCGCGCGCTCGTAGAAGCGGCGGGCGGAGGCGTTCTCCTTGAGGACCCACAGGAACATGCGGGGATACGCCCGGCACCGCTCGGCCGACTCGGTCAGCAGCGCCCGCCCGATCCCGCCGCCGAGCCGGGCGGGATCCACGTAGAGCGCGTACAGCTCGGCGTCGCCGGTGCGTCTCCCGCCGTCCCGGTACGGCCCGTACGCCGCCCACCCGACCACCGCGCCGTCCCGCTCGGCGACCAGGTTCACCACGGAGCCGTTGCCCTCGGCGAACCGGGCCCGGCGCCGCTCGGCGTCCGCGCCGACGCTGAGCCGGTCCAGGTACGGCTGCGGCATGAGCCCCCGGTAGGCGTGCTGCCAGCCGCGGACCCGTATCCCGGAGACACGGTCGCAGTCGGCCAGGGTCATCTCCCGGACCGTCAGGGCACCTGCCGGGGGGCCACCACCGCCCGGGGCGGGGGCGCGGAGCGGTCCATCCCCGCCGCGAGTCGTCTCGTCCATGACCCCCATGATGGCCCCTCCCACTGACAACGCCCCGAGCGGACGGCCCCGTTGCCGAAGCGTTCGCGCGGCCCTGGTGGCGGAGGCCCGCATCGTGGTGGCAGGGCCGGGCACGGCCCGGGCGTCCTCACAGGAGACTGAGCTGGACCGGCTCCTCCCCGGTGGGGGCCGGTGCCGGCTCGGCCGGGCGGATCCGCCGGGCCAGCCCCGCGCGCGCGGGCCCGATGCCGTACTCCTGCGCCAGCTCGTGCACCTGGCGGGTGATCCGGCGCTGGTACCACTTGGGCGCGTAGGCGCCCTCCGCGTACAGCCGCTCGTAGCGCCGCACCAGGTGCGGATGGTGCTGCCCGAGCCAGTGCATGAACCACTCGCGGGCGCCGGGGCGCAGGTGCAGCACCAGCGGTGTGACGGAGGTGGCCCCGGCCGCCGCGATGGCCCGTACCGTGGCCCGCAGCTGGGCCGGGTGGTCGCTCAGGAACGGGATCACCGGCGCCATCAGCACCCCGCAGCCGATCCCGTGCTCCCCGAAGGCGCGGACGACGTCCAGCCGGCGCTCGGGCGCGGGCGTGCCCGGCTCCACCGTGCGCCACAGCTCGGCGTCCAGGAAGCCCACGGACACCGAGACGCCCACGTCCGTCACCTCCGCGGCCCGGACCAGCAGGTCCAGGTCGCGCAGGATCAGGGTGCCCTTGGTGAGGATCGAGAACGGGTTGGCGTGGTCGGTGAGCGCCGAGATGATGCCCGGCATCAGCCGGTAGCGGCCCTCGGCGCGCTGGTAGCAGTCGACGTTGGTGCCCATCGCCACGTGGTCGCCCTGCCAGCGGCGGGAGCCGAGCTGGCGGCGCAGCACCTCGGGCGCGTTGATCTTGACCACGATCTGGGAGTCGAAGCCGATGCCCGTGTCCAGGTCCAGGTAGCTGTGCGTCTTGCGGGCGAAACAGTAGACGCACGCGTGCGTGCAGCCCCGGTAGGGGTTGACCGTCCACTCGAACGGCATGCGCGAGGCACCCGGCACCCGGTTCAGCACCGAGCGCGCCCGGACCTCGTGGAAGGTGATGCCCTGGAACTCGGGCGTGTCGAAGGTCCGGGTGGTGACGGCGTCCGCGCCGAACAGCGCGGTGTCGGCGGCCCGGCCGTGTTCGCTCTCGTCTGTGAGGTTCTCCCAGCGCATGACGCCTCCTCGCTCGCGCTGCCCACACAATAGAACAAACGTTCCCATGATCGTGCGAACCCCGATTTGGGCGGCCGGGCGCCGGGGTGGTTGGCTTGCCCCAACCCCGAGGAACCAGGTCGTGGAGGAACGCAATGGCGCAGGTCGAGGCCACTACGGAGCGGGTCGTCGCGGCGGACGCGGAGAAGGTGTTCGACGCCCTCGCCGACTACCGCGGCACGCGGCAGAGGCTGCTGCCCGAGCAGTTCAGCGAGTACGAGGTGCGTGAGGGCGGCGACGGCGAGGGCACCCTCGTCCACTGGAAGCTCCAGGCCACCAGCAAGCGGGTGCGCGACTGCCTGCTCGAGGTCAGCGAGCCCACCGACGGCGAGCTCGTCGAGAAGGACCGCAACTCCTCCATGGTCACCACCTGGCGCGTCACCCCCGCCGGCGAGGGCTCCTCGCGCGTGGTCGTCACCACCACCTGGCAGGGCGCCGGCGGCATCGGCGGCTTCTTCGAGAAGACGTTCGCGCCCAAGGGCCTCGGCCGGATCTACGACGCCCTGCTCGCCAGGCTCGCCGCCGAGGTCGAGAAGTAGCCCAAGCGCCCGTCGGTGAAGGGGGGTTGACCGCCGGTCGGCCCCTTCACCGGTTCGAGTGCATCTCCGGTCCGTAACGGATCGTGCCGTAACTCGCCGCAGTTGTTCGCAGTTGTCGCCTTACGCGGGAAATGTGAACGAGTGTGACGAGGGGAGCGGTACGTGGGCGGGACGACACTGGTGAAGCCCGAGCCGGTCGCGGCACCGGCCGCCGGCGAGGAGACCGCGGCCGCACCGCCGCCTCCCGCGCCGCCCGCGGGCATCGGGCCCCGCCGGGTGCGGCTGGTGTTCCTCGGGCTGATGCTGGCCCTGCTGCTGGCCGCCCTCGACCAGATGATCGTGGCCACCGCCCTGCCGAAGATCGTCGGTGAGCTGCACGGCCTGGACAAGATGTCCTGGGCGATCACCTCCTACCTGCTCACCTCCACCATCGGCCTGCCGGTCTACGGCAAACTCGGCGACCTGATCGGCCGCAAGGGCGTCTTCCAGTTCGCCATCGCCGTCTTCGTCCTCGGCTCCGCCCTCGCCGGCCGGGCCGGGACCATGGACCAGCTGATCGCCTTCCGCGCGGTCCAGGGCGTCGGCGCCGGCGGCCTCATGATCGGGGTGCAGGCGATCATCGCCGACATCGTGCCGCCCCGGGAACGCGGCCGGTACATGGGCCTGATCGGCGCCGTCTTCGGTCTCGCCTCCGTCGCCGGACCACTGCTCGGCGGCTACTTCACCGACCACCTCTCCTGGCGCTGGTGCTTCTACGTCAACGTCCCCTTCGGCCTGGTCACCCTGGCCGTCATCGCCGTCGTCCTCAAACTCCCGAGGCCGCGCACGCGCGCCCGGCTCGACGTCCTCGGCACCCTGCTGCTCGCCGCCGCCTCGACCTGCCTGGTCCTGCTCACCAGCTGGGGCGGCACCGAGTACGCCTGGGGCTCCCGGCAGATCCTCGGCCTCGGTGCCGGCGCCCTCCTCGCCACCGTCCTCTTCCTGGTCGCCGAGCGCTTCGCCGCCGAACCCCTGATCCCGCTCAGGCTCTACCGCGACCCCGTGTTCACCCTCAGCAGCCTGGTCGGCCTGGTGATCGGCGTCGCCCTGTTCGGCGCCGCCAGCTATCTGCCGACCTTCCTGCAGATGGTCGACGGCGCCAGCGCCACCGAGTCCGGGCTGCTGATGCTGCCGATGATGGCCGGGATCGTCGGCGCCTCCATCATCGGCGGACAGCTCATCAGCCGCACCGGCCGCTACAAGATCTACCCCGTGCTCGGCTGCGCCGTCGCCACCGTCGGCATGTGGCTGCTGTCCCGGCTTCAGACCGACACGCCCCGGCTGCACTACAGCGTCTGGATGGCCGTCCTCGGCACCGGGATCGGCCTGGTCATGCCCGTCCTCGTGCTCGCCGTGCAGAACTCCGTCCGCCCCGCCGACCTCGGCACCGCCACCAGCGCCAACAACTACTTCCGGCAGATCGGCGGCAGCGTCGGCGCCGCCGTCTTCGGCACCCTCTTCGCCGACCGGCTCACCTCCTCGCTGCGCGAGGAACTGCCCCCGCGCGCGGGCAGCGGACTGCCCGCCGCCGACTCGATCACCCCGCAGCTCGTCCACGCGCTGCCCCCGGCCCTGCGCGACGCCTACATCCGCGCCTACGCCGACGCGATGCCCCGGATCTTCCTCTACCTGGTCCCGGTGCTCGCCCTCGGCCTGCTCATCGCCTTCTTCCTCAAGGAGAAACCACTGGTGTCCCACAACACCGCCGAAACGGAGCCGCAGACCGTGACCGCCTCGATCCCCGGTGCCCGGGCGCCCTACGCCGCCGGGGTCCCGGTCTGCGGCACCGTGCAGCACCCCGACGGCACCGTGGTGCCCCGCGCGGCCCTCACCCTCATCGACGTCGCCGGACAGCAGATCGGGCGGGGCGCCAGCGGCGACGACGGGCGGTACGCGCTCAGCACGCCCGGCTCCGGGTCGTACGTGCTCATCGCCGCCGCCGGCGGGCACCAGCCGCAGGCCGTCTCCGTCACCGTCGGCGAACGCCCCGTCGAACTCGACGTCGTCCTCGGCGGCGCCGGCCGCCTCGCCGGCAGCGTGCTCACCGCCGACGGCAGCCCCGTCCGCGACGCCACCGTCACCCTCACCAACGTGCACGGCGAGGTCGTCGCGAGCACCCGCAGCGGGCGCGAGGGCGGCTACGTGATCACGGAACTGGTCGCGGGCGAGTACACCCTCGCCGCCAGCGCGCCCGCCTTCCGGCCCGCCGCGCTCCCGGTCACCGTGCAGGCCTCCCGGGAGACCCGGCAGGACGTCGAGCTCGCGGGCGGCGCCGTACTGAGGGGCACCGTCCGGGCGAGCGGCGGACGGCCCGTCGAGGACGCGCGCGTGACCCTGCTCGACGCCGCCGGCAACGTCGTCGACACCCTCACCACCGGAGCCGACGGAACGTTCCGGTTCGTCGATCTCTCCTCCGGCGAGTACACCGTCATCGCCGCAGGTTACCCGCCGGTCGCCACGGTGTTGCAGGTCGCGGGGGGTGGCCGGACGGAACGGGACCTCCAGCTGGGCCACGAGGACTGAGCGGGGCGCCCGCCGCCGCGCCGGAGCGATCCGCCGCGACCAATTACAGGATTGCCCCACATCGCGACCGGCGGTCGTCTTACCGTAGTGGCGGGCGGCACAGATCGTTTGCGGACAGCCGTGGGGAGAGAGGGCCTGGGCCATGGACCGTGGCAGCGAGCGGGACACACCTCCCGGGCGCGGCGTCGGCGACACCGCCGCGGGCCGGATTCCGCTGGCCGTGGTCGTCGTCGACCGAGCCGGACTGGTGTCCCACTGGAGCACCGGCGCACGGCGCCTGTTCGGCGTGAGCCGCGAGGACGCCGTCGGACAGCCCGCGGCCGACCTGCTGCCCGTCTCCGGCACCCTGCCGGAGGACCCCCAGGACGGTCCGGCGCCCGACGCGTTCGACGCGTGGGACGCGGGACCCGCCCGCGACCTGGAGACGTCGCTCGGCGGACACACCGGCTACGCCACGACCGGCCGCGCCCGCCTGCGTCCGCCCCCGCAGACGCCCGACGGCGAGCGGCTGGACGTGCTGTGGTGGGCCTACCCGCTGGTCGGCCCGGGGCCCGCCCGGCTGCTCGTGCTCGCCGCCGACGCCACCCGGCTGCGCGACGAACGCGGCTACGACGACGAGACCGCCGAACGCATCTCGCCCGGCCTGGCCCGCCACACCGAACTGCCCGCCCCGGAGGAACTCGAACGACGGCTGCCCGAGATCCTGCCCAACATGGGGCCGGGACTCAGCACCCGCATCGTCGCCCAGGTCCTCGAACTCGGTTATCCGGTGCTGGAGTTCAGCCAGTACGACCGGGTGCCCGTGACCCCGTACTGGGGCGTGCCCCGCCGCCCGGGCCGCACCCGCGCCGAGAAGACCGCGGTACCGCGCCAGCGGGCCGTGGCCGTGGTCCCGGCCGGCGCCGAGCAGGACCTGGAGTACGCCGCCGTCCGTGAGCGGCTGGAGTTCCTCAACGAGGTCAGCTCCGGCATCGGCTCCTCCCTGGACCTCGGCGAGACCATCCGCGAGGTCACCAGCGCCGCCGTGCCCCGGTTCGCGGACTTCGCCGGCACCCATCTGCGCGCCGCGGTGCTGGCGGGCGAAGGCTTCCCGGACGGCCCGCCGGACGCCAGCACCGTGATGTTCCGCGTCTGGGTGGAGCACAACGACGAACCGGGCCGCTGGGACGACACCGTGCCCGTCGGCGAGGCCTTCGCCTTCCCCGAGCACACCCCCTTCTACAAGTGCATGGTCACCGGCGAGCCGGTGCTCGTCCCGAGGGTCACCGAGGAGCTGTCCGAGCGGATCTCCGGCGAGTTCGAGAAGCGCGACCTGCGGCCCCTCATCCGCGGCCGGTCGCTGCTCATCGTCCCGCTCAAGGCGCGCAACGTCGTTCTCGGCTTCATGGTGCTGATGCGCCGCCCCGACCGGCCGCAGTTCGACGACATGGACCGCACCACCGGCGCCGAACTCGCCGCCCGCGCGGGCCTGGTGCTGGACAACGCCCGCATGTACACCTACCAGGAGAACGTCGCCGACACCCTTCAGGACAGCATGCTGCCGCAGGTCACCCCGCGGATGCCCGGCTGCGACATCGCCACCCGCTACCTGCCCGGCACCCGGCTCGGCCGGATCGGCGGCGACTGGTTCGACACCATCAAACTGCCCGGCTCCCGCACCGCCCTCGTGGTCGGCGATGTCATGGGCCACGGCCTCAACTCCGCCGCGATGATGGGCCAGTTGCGCACCGCCGTGCAGACCATGGCCGCGATGGAGACCCCGCCCGCCCAGCTGCTGCGCAACCTGGACGACCTGGCCCGCAGGCTCGGCGACACCTACCTCGCGACCTGCCTGTACGCCGTGTACGACCCGATCCGCGGCGAGCTGACCCTCGCCAACGCCGGCCACATCCCGCCCGTGCTGGTCCGCGCCGAGGACGGCAGCAGCGAACTCCTCGAACTGCCCACCGGAGCCCCGATCGGCGTCGGCGGCGTCCCCTTCGAGGTCAGGCGGGTCAAGGTCGCGCCCGGCGACCGGCTGGTGCTGTGCACCGACGGCCTGGTCGAGGTGCGCGGATCCGACATCGGCGAGGGCCTCGCCGCGCTCTGCGAGTCCGCCGCCCACCCCGCGGCCTCCATGGACGACGCCTGCGACACCATCATCCGCGCCCTGAACACCCGCGGCGGACGCAAGGACGACGTCGCCCTGCTCATGGCCCGCCTCAACGGCATCCCCGACGAGCACGTCGCCGAGTGGCGGCTCGACGCCGAGCCGCGCGAGGTGGCCCGGGCCCGCCGCCTGGTCCGTGAACGCCTCCTTCAGTGGGGCCTCTCGCATGCCGTTGAGACCGCCGAGCTCCTGGTCAGCGAGGTCGTCACCAACGCCGTCCGGCACGCGGAGAGCGACCGGATCGGGCTGCGTGTGGTCCGCACGGACGCCCTGCTGTTCGAGGTCACCGACGACGAACCCGCCCTGCCCGCCATGCTGAGCGCCGGCCCCCACGACGAGTCGGGCCGGGGCCTGCGCGTGGTCAGCCGGCTGGCCCGGGAGTGGGGCGCCAGCGCCAGCGGACACCGAAAGACCGTCTGGTTCGAGCAGACCGTCACCACCGGCCGCTGACTCCAGGCGCGACGCGCGGACCGCGCGCCGCCCGGGGCGACCGGGGACCGTACATCTCGTGAAGGTGGCCACCAGACCCTTGCCCCGCTCCCGGTCCCCGCGATATCCCGATCACGGAACCGACCCGTGGGGAGATCGCATGAACGTCTCGGAGAACTACCGCAACGCGTGGGAAAGTTACTGGAGTCAGACCGCCGACGGCCGGGGCGAGGCGATATGGGACGCCGACCCCTCCCTGAGCGCCGCACCGCACAGCGAACTGCTCCTGCCCCACGCCGACACCGGCCGGACGATCGTCGACCTCGGCTGCGGCAACGGCACCCAGACCCGCTACCTGGCCACCCGCTTCGCCCGCGCCGTCGGCGTGGACCTCTCGCACGCCGCCGTCGAGCACGCCCGGCGCGCCGCGAACGGCGAGACCGTCGAGTTCCGGCAGCTCGACCTCACCGACACCGACGCGGTCCGCGCCCTGCACCAGCGGCTCGGCGACAGCCACGTCTACATGCGGGCCGTCATCCACCAGAGCGAACCGGCAGCGCGCCCCGCGGTGGCCGCCGCCGTCGCCGAACTCATCGGCACCGAGGGCCGCGCCTTCGTGGTCGAGCTGACCTCCGGCTCCCGCGAGGTGCTGCGGCGGGCGGCGTCCGAGCCGGGCGGCCCGGGACCCAAGCTCCAGCGCGTCTTCCACCACGGCCTCAAGCCCGCCGACGCCTCCGACGAGGAGATCCCCCAGCTGCTCGCCAAGGCCGGCCTCGCCGTCCTGGACGAGGGCGAGACGACGCTGCCGCAGACCGAGCACCTCCGGGACGGCACCCGCATCGACCTGCCGGCCCGCTGGTTCGTCCTCGCCAGGGCCTGACCGGACCCGGAACCGCTTCGTCGGCGAGGTCGTAGCCTGTCCGCCGCTCGACGCGTAACGTGACGGTCCATGAAGATCCTCATCAGTGCCGACATGGAGGGTGCCACGGGCGTCACCTGGCCTGCCGACGTGCTGCCGGGGACGCCGCAGTGGGAGCGGTGCCGGTCGATGTTCACCTCGGACGTGAACGCCGCCGCGGAGGGCTTCTTCGACGGCGGCGCCGACCAGGTGCTCGTCAACGAGGCCCACTGGAGCATGCGCAACCTCCTCCTGGAGCATCTCGACGAACGCGTCGAGATGCTCACCGGCCGGCACAAGGCGCTGTCCATGGTGGAGGGCGTCCAGCACGGTGACGTCGACGGCATCGCGTTCGTCGGCTACCACGCGGGCGCCGGCATGGAGGGCGTCCTCGCCCACACCTACCTGGCCAACCAGATCACCGGGGTGTGGCTGAACGACGTCCGCGCCAGCGAGGGCCTGCTCAACGCGCGCGTCGTCGCCGAGTACGGCGTCCCCGTCGTCCTCGTCACCGGCGACGACGTGGCCTGCGAGGACGCCCTCGGCTACGCGCCCGAGGCGCTGAAGGTCGCCGTCAAGGACCATGTGTCGCGGTACGCGGCCGTGTGCCGGACCCCGGCCCGGACCGCGGCCGACATCCGCGCGGCGGCCAAGGAGGCCGCCCGGCTGGCGGTCCGTCACGGACCGGCCGAAGCCGGTCCGTTCACGGTCGCCGTCGAGTTCGACGCCGAGCACCTCGCGATGGCCGCGACCGTCGTGCCCGGCGTGGCGCGGACCGGGGAGCGGAAGGTGGCGTACACCAGCGCCACGATGTACGAGGGGATCAGGACGTTCAAGGCGGTCACCACGATCGTCTCTGCCGCCGTGGAGGAGCAGTATGGCTGACCAGCAGGCCGACGAACTGGCCCTGGCCGAGGTCGTGGAGTTCACCTCCGGACTGATCCGGATCGACACCAGCAACCGGGGCGGCGGGGACTGCCGGGAGCGGCCCGCCGCCGAGTACGCGGCCGAGCGGCTGGCCGGCGCGGGCCTGGACCCCCTGCTGCTGGAGCGCACCCCGGGCCGCACCAACGTGGTGGCCCGGATCGAGGGCACCGACCCGTCCGCCGACGCGCTGCTGGTGCACGGGCACCTCGACGTGGTGCCGGCCGAGGCCGCCGACTGGAGCGTGCACCCGTTCTCCGGCGAGGTCCGTGACGGCGTGGTGTGGGGGCGGGGCGCCGTCGACATGAAGAACATGGACGCGATGATCCTCGCCGTCGTCCGCTGCTGGGCCCGGCAAGGCGTACGGCCCCGCCGCGACATCGTCCTCGCGTTCACCGCCGACGAGGAGGCCAGCGCCGAGGACGGCTCCGGGTTCCTCGCCGAACGGCACCCCGAACTCTTCGAGGGCTGCACGCAGGGCGTCAGCGAGTCGGGCGCCTTCACCTTCCACGACGGCACCGGGCGGGAGATCTACCCGGTCGCCGCGGGGGAGCGGGGCACCGCCTGGCTGAAGCTCACCGCGCGGGGCCGCGCCGGGCACGGCTCCAAGGTGAACAGGGAGAACGCGGTGACCCGGCTGGCCGCCGCCGTCACCCGCATCGGCGAGCACGAGTGGCCGCTGCGGCTCACGCCCACCGTACGGGCCGCCCTCACCGAACTCGCCGCGCTGTACGGCATCGACCCCGACTTCACCGACGTGGACCAGCTGCTGGAGAAGCTCGGCCCGGCCGCCAGGCTGGTCGAGTCGACCGTCCGCAACAGCGCCAACCCGACCATGCTGGACGCCGGTTACAAGCTCAACGTCATCCCGGGCGAGGCGGTCGCCCACGTGGATGGACGCTATCTTCCGGGCGGGGAACAGGAGTTCACCGCCACGCTGGACGAGCTGACGGGACCGGACGTCGACTGGGAGTTCGCGCATCGCGAAGTGGCCCTCCAGGCACCGGTGGACGCGCCCGTGTTCGCGAGGATGCGGGCCGCGGTGGAGGCGTTCGCGCCGGGCGCGCACGTGGTGCCGTACTGCATGTCGGGCGGAACGGACGCCAAGCAGTTCTCCCGGCTCGGCATCACCGGCTACGGCTTCGCCCCGCTGAAGCTGCCGGCGGACCTCGACTACCAGGCGCTGTTCCACGGCGTGGACGAGCGGGTGCCCGTGGAGGCACTGCACTTCGGGGTCCGCGTCCTCGACCGGTTCCTGCGGACGGCCTAGACGATGGGGGAGCGGATGCGGAGCGCGCCGTACGGATCGTGGCCCTCGCCGATCGGCGCGGACCTCGCCGCCGCGCACGACGGGCGGCCGGACTGGGTGGCGTTCGTCGGGGACGAGGTCTGGTGGACCGAGCCCCGGCCGGCCGAGGGCGGCCGGCGGGCCCTGGTGCGGCGGCGGGCCGAGGGGGGTGAGGAATCCGTGCTGCCCGCGCCGTGGAACGTGCGCAGCCGGGTCATCGAGTACGGCGGCCGGCCCTGGACCGGGGTGGTCCACGACGGCCGGCCGCTGATCGTCTTCGTGCACTTCGCCGACCAGCGGCTGTACCGGTACGAGCCCGGCGGCGAGCCCGCCCCGCTCACCCCCCTCTCCCCGGTGGGCGGCGGCCTGCGCTGGGCCGAGCCCCGGATCGACCTCGCCCGCGGTGAGGTGTGGTGCGTACTGGAGGAGTCCACCGGGGACGGCCCCGACGACATACGGCGGGTCCAGGCCGCCGTACCGCTGGACGGTTCGGCCGCCGGTGACCGCGCCGCCGTCCGCGAGCTGACCGAGCCCCGGCACCGGTTCGTCACCGGCGCCCGGCTCTCCCCGGACGGCCGGCGGGCCGCCTGGCTGGCCTGGGACCACCCGCGGATGCCGTGGGACGGGACGGAGCTGCTGGTCGCCGACGTGGCGGAGGACGGCCGGCTGACGCACGCGCGGGCCGCCGCCGGCGGCCCGGACGAGGCCGTCGCCCAGGTCGAGTGGTCGGCGGACGGCCGCCTGCTCTACGCGAGCGACCGCAGCGGCTGGTGGAACCTCTACCGCGACGGCACCCCCCTGTGCCCGCGCGAGGAGGAGTTCGGCGGGCCGCTGTGGCAGCTCGGACTGCGCTGGTTCGCGCCCCTGGACAGCGGTCTGCTGGCGGTCGTCCACGGCCGGGGCGCGTCCGCGCTCGGGATACTCGACCCGGAGTCCGGCGAGATCGTGGACGCCGTCGGACCGTGGACGGAGTGCGCCGCGGGGCTCGCCACCCACGGCCCACGCGTCGTCGCGGTCGCCGCCGGCCCCCGCACCTCCTACGAAGTGGTCGAACTGGACACCGCCACCGGCCGCGCCCGGGTCATCGGCTCCCCGCACCGGGACCCCGTGGACCCCGCCTACTACCCCGAGCCGCGGGCCCGCACCTTCACCGGCCCCGGCGGCCGCGAGGTGCACGCCCACCTCTACCCGCCGCACCACCCCGCCCGCACCGGGCCCGACGGCGAGCTGCCGCCGTACGTCATCTGGGCGCACGGCGGCCCCACCAGCCGGGTGCCGCTCGTACTGGACCTGGAGATCGCCTACTTCACCTCGCGGGGCATCGGGGTCGCCGAGGTGAACTACGGCGGCTCCACCGGGTACGGCCGGGCCTACCGGGAGCGGCTGCGCGAACAGTGGGGCGTGGTCGACGTCGAGGACTGCGCGGCTGTAGCCCGGGCCCTCGCCGACGAGGGCACCGCCGACCCCGCCCGGCTGGCGATCCGGGGCGGCAGCGCGGGCGGCTGGACCGCCGCGGCCTCCCTGACCACGACCGACGTCTACGCCTGCGGCACCGTCATCTACCCGGTGCTCGACCTCGCCACCTGGGGCCCCGGCGAGACCCACGACTTCGAGTCCCGCTACCTGGAGTCGCTGATCGGCCCGCGCGACGAGGTGCCCGCCCGGTACGCCGAGCGCTCCCCGACCGCGCACGCCGACCGGCTCACCGCACCGTTCCTGCTGCTCCAGGGCCTGGACGACGTCATCTGCCCGCCCGCCCAGTGCGAACGCCTCCTCGCCCGGATCGCCGGCCGGGGCGTGCCGCACGCCTACCTCACGTTCGAGGGCGAGGGGCACGGGTTCCGCCGGGCCGACACCATGGTCCGCGCCCTGGAGGCCGAACTGTCCCTCTACGCGCAAGTGTTCGGGCTGGACCCGACACCGCCGGTACCGAAGGTGGAGCTGAACCAGTGAAGGAACTTCTGCGGCCGCGCCGGCTGGCGCCGGGCGCCCGGGTCGCCGTCGTCGCCACCAGCGGACCGGTGCCCGAGGAGCGGATCCAGGCGGGCCTCGACGTGCTGCGCGGCTGGGACCTCGAACCGGTGCTCGGACCTCACGTCCTGGACCGGCACCCGGAGTTCGGCTACCTGGCCGGCACGGACGCCGACCGCGCCGCCGACCTCCAGAACGCCTGGTGCGACCCTGCCGTCGACGCCGTGCTGTGCGCCCGCGGCGGCTACGGCGCGCAGCGCATGGTCGACCTGCTCGACTGGGACGCGCTGCGGGCGGCCGGACCCAAGGTCTTCGTCGGGTTCAGCGACATCACCGTCCTGCACGAGGCCTTCGCGACCCGCCTGGGCCTGGCCACACTGCACGGGCCGGTGGCGGCCGGTATCGACTTCATCAAGAACGCGCGGGCCCAGGAGCACCTGCGGGCCACGCTGTTCGCCCCCGAGACCGTCCGCACGATCGCCTCCGGCGGCACGGCCCTCGTCCCCGGCCGGGCCCGGGGCGTCACCCTCGGCGGCTGCCTGTCCCTGCTCGCCGCCGAACTCGGCACCCCGCACGCGCGGCCCTCCGCGCGCGGCGGACTGCTCTGCCTGGAGGACGTGCGCGAGGAGACGTACCGGCTGGACCGCTACCTCACCCAGCTGCTGCGCTCCGGCTGGCTGGAGGGGGTGCACGGGGTGCTGCTCGGCTCCTGGGAGGGCTGCGCGGACTACGCCGGGCTGCGGCCCCTGCTGGCCGACCGGCTCGGCGGACTCGGGGTCCCGGTCGCGGAGAACGTCGGATTCGGCCACGGGGAAGGGGCGTTGACGATCCCGCTCGGGGTCGCGGCCACGCTGGACGCGGAGACGGGCACGCTGACACTGGACGAGCCGGCCCTGCGCTGAGGGGCGGGCGGGCTGGTGCTGAGCGCGCCGGGGCTGTGCTGAGGTGGGCGGGCGGGCTGCCGCCCGACGCGGCGGTGCTGTGCGACGTAGGACCGGTGGGCTGACGCCCGACGCGGCGGTGCTGTGGTGACGGAGGAGCGGCGGGCTGACGCCGGACGCGGCGGTGCTGTGGTGACGGAGGAGCGGCGGGCTGACGCCGGGCGTACCGGAGCTGTGGTGACGTAGGAGCGGCGGGCTGACGCCGGACGCGGCGGTGCTGTGGTGACGTAGGACCGGTGGGCTGACGCCGGACGCGGCGGTGCTGTGGTGACGGAGGAGCGGCGGGCTGACGCCGGGCGTACCGGTGCTGTGGTGACGTAGGAGCGGTGGGCTGACGCCGGACGCGGCGGTGCTGTGGTGACGTAGGACCGGTGGGCTGACGCGGACGCGCCGGTGCTGTGGTGACGTAGGAGCGGTGGGCTGACGCCCGACGCGGCGGTGCTGTGGTGACGGAGGAGCGGCGGGCTGACGCCGGACGTGCCGGTGCTGTGCTCACGCAGGACCGGGGGGCCGGGGCCGGACGTACCCGTGCTGACGTGGGGGCGGCCGGGTGCGTCGGGGCCGGGAGGACGCCGTAGGCTGGGCGGATGCCGCACCCGCCGTCCCGCCCCCTCGCCGAGGGCCAGCGCGTCGCCATCCGTCCCTTCACCCTCGCCGACGGCCCCGAGTTCACCGCACGGGCCCGGGAGAGCAAGGACCTGCACCGGCCCTGGCTGTTCCCGCCAGACACCGACGAGGCGTACGCCGACTACGCCGGCCGGCTCATCGAGGACCCGGCGCGGGCCGGCTTCCTGGTGTGCGAGAAGGACAGCGGGGCCATCGCCGGCTTCATCAACATCAACAACATCGTGCGCGGCGGCTTCCAGTCCGGCGCCCTCGGCTACGGCGCCTTCGCGCACGCGGCCGGGCGGGGCCTGATGCGCGAAGGGCTGGAGCTGGTGATCGGGTACGCGTTCGGGCCGCTCGGCCTGCACCGGCTGGAGATCAACGCCCAGCCGGGCAACGCGGCCTCCCTCGCCCTCGCCCGGGGAGCCGGGTTCCGCCGCGAGGGCTTCTCACCCGACATGATCTACGTCGACGGGGCCTGGCGCGATCACGAACGCTGGGCGCTCACCACCGAGATGCGCGGCTGAGGGGTTCAGCCCCGCTGGTCCACGTACTCGAAGACGGAGCCGTCCGGGTGCACCGCCAGCAGGTTGCGGCCCACCGGCGTCGGCACCGGCCCCGCGACGATCGTGGCGCCCAGCCCGCTCAGCAGCCGGTGGGCCTCGTCGACGTCCTTCACCGCGATCGTCGCCGTCACCTTGCGCAGGATCTCCAGCTCCGACTCGGGACCGCTCATGAGCAGGAAGGAACCGACCGCGGCGACCTGGACGCCGCCGCGCTGGAAGCGCAGGGCCGAGCCGCCCGACAGGCTCTCGTAGAAGGGGACCGCGGCTTCGAGGTCGTCGACGCAGATGCGCAGCGAGGCGCCCAGAATCTCCATGCGCCCGAGCCTAGTTGGGGCGCCGGGCACGCGCAGGCCCCCGGCGTTACCCACTGTGCGCGGCGGGTACCCGCGGGGTATGGACCGTTTGGATCACCTGGAACATCTGGACAGGCACCTCGTCGAAGAGCTGGCACAGGTGGCACGCGAGACGGTACGCGAGGAGCTGCGCGAGCAGTCCCGCAAGCGGCGCCGCACCGCCGCGCTGTACGCCGCGTCGGGTGCCGCGGCTCTGTACGCGGGCGGCGCGGTGGCCCTCGCCGTGGGCCTGGCCCTGGCGATCGTCCTGCCCGGCTGGGCCGCGGCACTCATCAGCGCCGCGCTCCTCGGTGCGGTGGCCTGCCTGCTGCGCGGCGCCGCCCGCTCCGGGCACGGGCCCCACGCCCCGCACCGCGTGGCGGACGGCGCCCCGCCGAGCGGCGCGGGCCTGCCGTACCCGCCGGTGCCGGGGGCCCCTCCGATGCCGCAGACTCCGCCCGACACCCCGCGCCGCGGGGCCTGAGGACGAGGGGCGGGGCCGCCGGCCCCGCCCCTCACCGATCGACCCCCTCCCATCGACAGCGCCCCTCCGTCGACGCCCCCGCGTCGGCCGAGCCCCCCGCGTCAGGCGAGCTGCGGCAGCACCTTCGTGCGGTAGAAGTCGAAGAACCCCCGCTGGTCCGGCCCGATCTGGTTCACGTACACCCGGTCGAAGCCGGCGTCGGCGAACGCCTTCAGCGCCGAGACGTGCTCGTCCACGTCGTCCCCGCACACCGACTTCTCCCGCACCATGTCCTCGGTGACCAGCTCGTGCAGCTGCTCGAAGTGCCGCGGTGAGGGCAGCACCTGCCCCATCTCGCCGGGCAGCAGCTCGTTGTACCAGAGCCGGTGCACCGTACGGACGCACTCGTCGCGGTCGGTGCCGTAGCAGACCTTCGTGCCGCCGCTGACGAGCTTGGCCCCGCCGCCGCCCTTGCGGAACTGGGTGACCATCTCCTCCTCCGGCATCATCGTGATGTAGCCGTCGCCCACGCGGGCGGCCAGCGAGGTCGCCTTCGGGCCGAAGCCGGAGATGTCGATCGGGACGGGCTCCTCCGGGACGGTGTAGAGACGGGCGTTCTCCACGGTGTAGTGCGTGCCGTGGTGGTTGACCTCCTCGCCGGTGAACAGCCGGCGCATCACCTGGATCGCCTCCTCCAGCATCTCCAGGCGCACGTGCAGCGGCGGCCACGGATCGCCGAGGATGTGCTCGTTGAGCGCCTCACCGGTGCCGAGGCCGAGCCGGAAGCGGCCCTGCGTCATCACGGCGCTGGTCGCCGCGGCCTGCGCCACGACCGCGGGGTGCATCCGCACGGTCGGACAGGTCACCGCGGTCTCGATGGGCAGCGACACCGCCTCCGACAGCGCTCCGATCACCGACCACACGAACGGGCTCTGTCCCTGCGCGTCGTTCCACGGGTGGTAGTGGTCGGAGATCCACAGGGCCTGGAAACCGGCCTGCTCGGCCATCCGGGCCTGTTCGACGAGGGCTGCGGGGTCGTGTTCCTCGCTCGACAGGAAATAGCCGTACTCGGGCATGGGGGAACCTCCGCGCGGGCGCTGTGGGTGGGGTGATCCGGACCCGGTCCGGGTAACCGGGGCCGGGTGTGCGAAACGCCGCTGCCCGCCGGCGCGCGGCGTCCGGGGTGCTCCGACCGGCGTCCGGGTGACCCGTCCGGCGTTTGGGTGCCCCGGCCCCGGTTACGCGGAAGACCTCGGACGAGCCACATCCCCGGAGGCGCACCGTGAGCCGACCTCGCGTCGTGATCGTCGGCGCCGGTTTCGCCGGGTACCGGGCCGCGCGCACCCTGGCCCGGCTGACCCGGGACCGCGCCGACGTCACCGTTCTGAACCCGACCGACTACTTCCTGTACCTGCCGCTGCTGCCGCAGGTGGCCGCCGGGGTCCTGGAGGCCCGCCGGGTCACCGTGTCGCTGCCCGGCACGCTGCGCGGGGTGCGCCTGGTACTCGGCGAGGCGGATCGTGTCGACCTGGACACGCGGACCGTGCGCTACACGGACCCCGAGGGCCGTGCCGGCACCCTCGGCTACGACCGGCTGGTGCTGGCCGTCGGCAGCGTCAACAAGCTGCTGCCGATCCCGGGGGTCGCCGAGCACGCGCACGGCTTCCGAGGGCTGCCCGAGGCGCTGTACCTGCGCGACCACGTGACCCGGCAGGTGGAACTCGCCGCCACCGAGGAGGACCCGGGCAGCCGCGCCGCCCGGTGCACCTTCGTGGTGGTCGGCGCCGGTTACACGGGCACCGAGGTGGCCGCCCACCTGCAGATGCTCACCGACCGCCTGGTCCGCCGGCATCCGCTGCCCGGCGGGCCGCGCCCCCGCTGGATCCTGCTGGACGTGGCGCCGCGCGTGCTGCCCGAGATGGACGAGCGGCTGTCCCGCACGGCCGAGCGGGTGCTGCGGGCGCGGGGCGTCGACGTGCGGATGGGCACGTCGGTGCGGGAGGCCACCCGGGACGGGGTGGTGCTCACCGACGGGGAGTCCGTCGCGTCCCGGACGCTGGTGTGGTGCGTGGGCGTGCGGCCGGATCCCCTGGTGGAGGCCGTCGGGCAGCCACTGGAGCGCGGCCGGCTGATCGTCGACCCGTATCTGCGGCTGCCCGGCCGTGCCGACGTGTTCGCCTGCGGGGACGCGGCGGCCGTGCCCGACCTGGAACGTCCGGGGGAGTTCACCCCCATGACGGCCCAGCACGCCTGGCGGCAGGGCCGGGTGGCCGGGGAGAACGTGGCCGGCTCACTCGGCCTCGGCCGCCGCCGGCGCCCGTACCGCCACCGGGACCTGGGCTTCGCCGTCGACCTCGGCGGGGTCCGCGCCGCCGCCAACCCGTTCGGCGTCCCGCTGTCCGGTGCGGCGGCCGGTGCGGTCACCCGCGGCTACCACCTGGCGGCGCTGCCCGGCAACCGGGTCCGGGTCGCCGCCGACTGGCTGCTGGACGCCGTACTCCCGCGCCAGGGCGTCCAGTTGGGCCTGGTACGAGCGTGGTCGGTCCCGCTGGACACGGCCTCGCCGGAAGTGGCGCGGCTACCGGGCGGCCCGGAGCGGCCGGCCGCACAGACAGGGGAGGAACTCATGACGCACAAGCCGAGACCGGAGGAGCCGGTGAAGCCGGAGCCGGGCGGCGGGCCCGCGAGGAGTCGGCCCGGCGGCGAGCCGGCCAGGAACCAGCCGGGCGGAGAGCCCGCGAAGAACCAGCCCGGCGGCGAGCCCGCCGGCGGCGGGCCGGGCCATACGGCACCCGGACCCGTCGAGCGCGCGGACCCCGCCGGTCCCGCGGACCGCACGCGCGAAACCGACTGACCGCGACGGAGCGCCACCGAGCGCCCACCGCCGCGACCGAGCGCAAGGAGACCGAGAGACTCATGAACACCGACGAACTCGTCGAACTGGGACAGCAGTTGCGCGTGGACAGCGTGCGGGCGTCCGCCGCCGCGGGATCCGGGCACCCCACGTCCTCCATGTCCGCCGCCGACCTGCTGGCCGTCCTGCTCGCCAACCACCTGCGCTACGACTTCGAGCGCCCCGAGCACCCGGCGAACGACCGCTTCGTGCTGTCCAAGGGGCACGCCTCACCGCTGCTGTACGCCGCGTACAAGGCGGCCGGCGCCATCGAGGACGGAGAGCTGGTCACCTTCCGCAAGCTCGGCAGCCGGCTGGAGGGCCATCCGACGCCCCGGCGGCTGCCCTGGGTGGAGACGGCCACCGGCTCGCTCGGCCAGGGCCTGCCGGTCGGGGTCGGCATCGCGCTCGCCGGGAAGCGCCTGGACCGCACCGACTACCGGGTGTGGGTGCTGTGCGGCGACAGCGAACTGGCGGAGGGCTCGGTGTGGGAGGCCGCCGAGCACGCCGGCTACGAGAACCTGGACAACCTCGTCGCCGTCGTGGACGTCAACCGGCTCGGCCAGCGCGGCCCCACCCGGCACGGCCACGACCTGGACGCCTACGCCCGCCGCTTCAAGGCCTTCGACTGGCACACCATCGAGATCGACGGCCATGACGTCGACGCGATCGACCGGGCCTACGGCGAGGCGCTGTCCACCTCAGGTCAGCCCACCGTGATCCTCGCCCGCACCCTGAAGGGCAAGGGCGTGGCCGCCGTCCAGGACCGCGAGGGCCTGCACGGCAAGCCGCTGCCCGAGGCGGAGGACGCCGTCGCCGAACTCGGCGGGCCGCGCTCGCTGCACGTCCGCGTGGCCGAGCCGCAGGCCGCCGCCGCGCTGCGCTCGCTGACCACCGAGCCCGTCCAGCTGCCGCGTTTCGAGCAGGGTGAGGAGGCCGCGACGCGGGACGCCTTCGGCAAGGCGCTCGCCGCGCTCGGCACCGCCCGCGGCGACATCGTCGCCCTGGACGGGGAGGTCGGCGACTCCACCCGCACCGAGGAGTTCGGCAAGGCGCACCCCGACCGGTTCTTCGAGTGCTACATCGCCGAGCAGCAGCTCGTCGCCACGGCCGTCGGCATGGCCACGCGCGGCTGGGTGCCGTACGCCTCCACGTTCGCCGCGTTCCTGACCCGCGCCCACGACTTCGTGCGCATGGCGTCCATCAGCGGCTCCGGGATCAACCTGGTCGGCTCGCACGCGGGCGTCGCGATCGGGCAGGACGGGCCGTCCCAGATGGGCCTGGAGGACCTGGCGATGTTCCGGTCCGTCCACGGCTCCACGGTGCTGTACCCGTGCGACGCCAACCAGACCGCCCGGCTCGTCGCGACCATGGCCGGCCTGGACGGCATCCGCTACTTGCGCACCTCCCGGGGCAAGACACCGGTGATCTACGGCCCCGACGAGGAGTTCCCGGTCGGCGGCAGCAAGACGCTGCGCTCCAGCGAGGACGACCGGCTGACCGTCGTGGCCGCCGGGGTGACCGTGCCCGAGGCGCTGGCCGCCGCCGACCGGCTGGCCGCCGACGGCATCCGGGTCCGGGTGATCGACCTGTACTCGGTCAAGCCCGTCGACGCCGAGACCCTGCACCGGGCCGCCGAGGAGACCGGCTGCCTGCTCACGGTGGAGGACCACCACCCGGAGGGCGGCATCGGCGACGCCGTCGCCGAGGCGTTCGGCGACGGCAGGCCGGTGCCCCGCCTGGTCCGGCTCGCGGTGCGCACCATGCCGGGCTCGGCCGCGCCCGACGAGCAGCTGTACGCGGCCGGCATCGACGCCCTGGGCATCGCGGCGGCGGCCAGGATGCTGGTCGAGGAGGCGGTCGTGCGATGAGCGGCGACGACGCGCGGACCCTCCGCGCGGGCCGTCGCACGGTGGAGATCAAGCGGCCGGGGAAGGTGCTCTTCCCCGGCGGCGGGGGCGCGAAGGAGTACACCAAGGGCGACCTCGCCGACTACTACCGGTCCGTCGCGCCGTACATGCTGCCGCACCTGCGGGGCCGTCCGCTGATGCTGGAACGGTATCCGGACGGCCTGGACGGCCAGCGGTTCATGCAGAAGAACACCCCGGAGCACTACCCGGAGTGGATCGAGCGGACCGAGGTCGCCAAGGAGGGCGGCACGGTCACCCACGTCGTCTGCGACGACACCGCGACCCTGCTGTACCTCGCCGACCAGGCCTGCCTCACCCTGCACCGCTGGCTCTCGCGCACCGACCGGGCCGGCGGCCTCGACCACCCCGACCGGCTGGTCTTCGACCTCGATCCGCCCGGGGACGACTTCGGCGCCGTCCGCGAGGCCGCAGGCCGGCTGCGCGAGCTGCTGGACGAACTCGGCCTCGTCGCCGCCCCGATGACCACCGGCTCGCGCGGACTGCACCTCGTCGTCCCGCTCGACGGCCGCCAGGACTTCGACGCCGTACGGCAGTTCGCCCACGACGTCGCCGAACTCGCCGCGGCACGGCACCCGGACCGGCTCACCACCGCCGCCCGCAAACACGAGCGCGGTGACCGGCTGTACCTCGACGTGCAGCGCAACGGATACGCCCAGACCGTCGTCGCGCCCTTCACCGTCCGCGCCCGCCCCGGCGCCCCCGTCGCCGTCCCCCTCACCTGGGAGCAGCTCGACGACCCCGGGCTCGACGCCCGCCGCTGGACCATCGCCGACGCCGTCGACCAGGCCCGCACCGACCCGTGGGCCGGCCTGCCGGCCCGCGGGCGCTCCCTGGGCCCCGCCCGTCGCCGTCTCGCAGACATGCGCTCCTGAAGGTTTGGCCAAGGAATGAGGGGCCACCCGCAGGAAGAGGTGGCCATGTCGAACACACACAACACATCACAGTCACGGGATTCACAGAAATCCCAGAAGTCGGACAACACCGAGCAGACGCACGACACCGAACAGAACGAGCCGGCAGCCCGGCGTCCGCCCCTGATGGAGGTGCTGCGCGAAGCGCGCAGCCAGCTCGCCGAACTGACGGGACTCGTCCCGGAGACCGTGTCCTCCTTCGAGCAGACCGAGGACGGCTGGTCGCTGGAGGTCGAGGTGATGGAACTCGCACGGGTCCCGGACACCATGAGCCTGATGGCGAGCTACCAGGTCGAACTGGACCCCCAGGGGCAGCTCACCGGCTACCGGCGCGTCCGCCGGTACGAGCGCGGGCGGGCCGACGCACGCCGCGGCGGCTAGACCCCACCCGCGTCCGACGGGCCACGCCCCCCGGCGTGGCCCCGATCACCCACCACAGTCATGAGGAGGAGCGGAGGGCATGACCGTTGTCCCGGCACAGCAGTCCGGCGGCGGAGGCGGAAGCAGCGGCCTCTACGACGTCCTGGAGCTGGTTCTCGACCGGGGGCTCGTCATCGACGCGTTCGTACGGGTCTCCCTGGTCGGCATCGAGATCCTGAAGATCGACGTCCGGGTCGTCGTAGCCAGCGTCGACACCTATCTGCGCTTCGCCGAGGCGTGCAACCGCCTCGACCTGGAGGCAGGGCCCCGCAAGTCCCCCGGGCTGCCCGATCTCGTCGGCGAGATCACCGAGAGCGGAGCCCGTGGCAAGTCCAAGGGCGCCCTGTCCGGCGCCGCGCAGACCATATCCGACGCGTTCAAGCAGGCCCGCGAGGAAGGCGAGACCGAGTCCCGCCGCCCCCGTAAGACCGCGGCCCGCCGGAAGGAGGGAGACGAGTGAGCACCTACGTCTACGGCATCACCGCGCGCTCGCACCCGGCGCTCCCCGAGGGGATGACCGGGGTCGGCGAGCCGCCCCGGCCCGTCCGGATCCTCACGGCGGGAGAGCTCGCCGCCGTCGTCAGTGACGCCCCGGAGGGCCTGCGCCCCAAGCGCAGGGACCTCCTCGCGCACCAGAACGTGCTCGCCGAGGCGGGCGCGGCCGGCTGTGTGCTGCCCATGCGCTTCGGCAGCGTCTCCCCGGACGACGACACCGTCATGTCGGTGCTGACCGAGCGGGCGGAGCACTACCTGGAGCGGCTGGGCGAGCTGGACGGCAAGGTCGAGTACAACGTCAAGGCCACTCACATCGAGGAGGCCGTCCTGCACCGTGTGATGGCCGAGAACGCGGAGGTCCGCGCCCTCGCCGAGGCCAACCGGCAGACGGGCGGCGGCAGCTACGACGACCGGATCCGCCTGGGCGAGATGGTCGCCGCCGCCGTCAAGGCCAAGGAGGGCGAGGACGCCGCCGAGGTGCAGCGCCTGCTCCAGCCGTGCGCCGCGGCGGTCAGCGTGGGCCCCGAGTCCACCGGATGGCTGCTCAACGTCTCGTTCCTGGTCGCCCGGGAGACGGCCGAGGACTTCCTGGCCGCGGCCGAGCGGGTGCGCAAGAGCCACGCCCATCTCGAACTGCGGGTCAACGGTCCGCTGCCGCCGTACAGCTTCGTCGAACCCGGCCCGACGGCGCCCGCGGGCGTCACGGCCGGCGCCGACACCGGAGCGTCGTAGCGGCCGGGCCCGGACGGAAGGAGGAGATCCGTGGGACTGATCTCGGAGGTGCTGCTGCTGCCCTTCGCACCGGTGCGCGGCAGCGCGTGGGCGATTCGGCATGTGCTCCGGGAGGCGGAGCGGATCTACTACGACCCGGCCACCGTCCGGGCCGAGCTGGCCCGCCTCGAGGAGCAGCTTCAGGCGGGTGAGATCACCGAGGAGGAGTTCGACCGGCGCGAGGACGAACTGCTGGACCGGCTGGAGATCGCCCTGCATCACGGCGACACGACAGGCAATGGGACGTGACCATGAACCGAACCGCACTGGGCCTCGCCGTAGGGGCCGGATATCTGCTGGGACGCACCAAGAAGCTGAAGATGGCCCTCGCGGTCGGCTCGCTGGCCGCCGGGAAGAAGATGAACCTCAGCCCGCGTGCGCTCGCGGAACAGCTGAACCGGCAGCTGCTGGACAACCCGCAGTTCAAGGAGATCGGCGACCAGCTCCGCCAGGACCTGCGGGGTGTCGGCAAGGCCGCCACCGGCGCGATGGTGGAACGGCAGATGAACTCGCTCGCCGACCGGCTGCACGGCCGTACGGCGCAGGTGCGCGACCAGCTGTCCGGCGCCTCGCCGGCCGGCTCCGACGAGGAGCGCGACGAGGAAGAGGGCGAGGACGAGGAGCAGGAGGAGCACGAGGGGAAGCGGGGTGAGCGAAAACAGCCCAGGGGCGAGACCCGGGGCGGCGAGCGCGAGGCGCCCCGGAAGAAGACGGGCAAGAAGCCGGCGAAGCAGGCCCCGGCCAAGAAGGCTTCCGGCGGGACGGCGGCCGGCCAGGCCCCGGTCAGGAAGGCCCCGGCCAAGAAGGCGGCGGCCAAGAAGACGGACGCGGCCCGCAAGACGGCCGCGAAGAAGACGGCGGCGGTCGGCGGTGCCGCCCGGAGCGCCGTCTCCCGGCAGTCGAAGGGCGGCGATGACCGATGACCGAGACCCTCGGAAGAGCGACCTCCAAGGCCGGCGGGGCCGCCGGCGGCCTGACGGCCTCGCTGGGAGGTCTGGCCCACAGCGAGGCCGCCGACCGGCTGAAGGAAGAGGCCCAGGAGTACCTGAACGCCCAGGCCCAGCGGCTGCTGACCGGGATCGGCCGCAAGCTCGGCGAGACGACCGGCAAGCTGAACGACATCGCCGAGGGCAAGAGCCCGGGCTTCGCCAAGCTGGCGCTGGAGGGCGGGCGCAAGCTCGCCGAGGGCAAGGGACCGCTGCGTTCCGCGGTGGAGCTGGGCGCCTCCCACGCCAAGGACAAGGTGCTCGACACCGTGCGCAGCCTCGGCGGCAGCAAGGGCAAGAAGGGCGGCGCCGGCAAGAAGCCGACCGTCATCATCGAGTCCGTCGACGTGGGCGTGCCGCAGCGCACGGCCTACGACCAGTGGACCCAGTACCAGTCCTTCTCCACCTTCGCCAAGGGCGTCAAGAGCGCGAGCCGCTCCGACGACACCCACTCCGACTGGCGGGCCAAGGTCTTCTGGTCCACCCGCAGCTGGAAGGCGAAGACGACCGAGCAGATACCCGACTACCGCATCCAGTGGACCTCGGAGGGCGCCAAGGGCACCACCAGGGGCGTGGTCTCCTTCCACCGGCTGGAGGAGAACCTCACCCGGGTGCTGCTGGTCATGGAGTACTACCCGACCGGCCTCTTCGAGAAGACCGGCAACATCTGGCGCGCCCAGGGCCGCCGGGCCAGGCTGGACCTGAAGAACTTCGCCCGCTTCATCACCATCAAGGGGGAGGCGGAGGACAGCTGGCGCGGTGAGATCCGTGACGGCGAGGTCGTCCGCAGCCACGAGGACGCACTCGCGGAGGAAGAGGAGGCCCGGGCGGAGGAAGAGCAGGGCGAAGAGGGCGAGGAGCAGGAAGAGCAGGGCGAAGAGGGCGAGGAGCAGGAAGAGGGCGAAGAGGAGCCCGAGGGCCGGGAGCGCCCGGAGGAAGCGGAGGAAGGCGAAGAGGAGGAAGAGGAGGAAGAGGAGCCCTACGAGGACGAGTACGAGGGCGAGAACGAGGAAGAAGCCGAGGAGGGCGACGAGGAGGGCGACGAGGGCTCGTACGAGGACGAGGCCGAGGAGCCCGCCGAGGACGAGGAAGGCGCCGAGGAGGAAGAGGGCGAGGAAGGCGAGGAGGAGTACGAGGAAGAGGAGCCTGAGCACGCCGAGCGCGGGAGCCGTCGATGACGACACCCAGCCGCTTTCCCGAGCCCTATGGCCAGGGCTCGGGGGCGAACCTCGCCGACATCCTTGAACGTGTACTCGACAAGGGTGTCGTCATCGCGGGGGACATCAGGATCAACCTGCTCGACATCGAACTGCTCACCGTCAAACTGCGCCTCATCGTCGCCTCGGTCGACAAGGCCAAGGAGATGGGCATCGACTGGTGGGAGAGCGACCCGGCCCTCTCCTCCCGGGCCCGCCGTGACGAGCTGACCCGGGAGAACGCCGAGCTGCGAGAACGGCTCGCCCGGCTGGAAGAACTGGAGCCGGGCCGCGCCCCGAAGGAGGCACCATGACGACCGGACTGCGGTACGTGTACGCCGTCTGCCGCCCCTTCGGCACACCTCTGCAAGCACAACTGCGGGGCGTCGGCGGCGCCCCGCCGGCGCTGCTGCACCACCACGGCCTGGTCGCGGTGGTCAGCACGGTCCCGGAGGCCGACTTCTGCGAGTCGGCCCTGAAGGCCCACCTGGAGGACCTGGACTGGCTCGCCACGACCGCCCGCGCCCACCAGGGCGTGGTCGACGCCCTCACCACGGTCACCACTCCGCTGCCGCTGCGGCTCGCGACCGTCTTCCGTGACGACAGCGCCGTGCGCATGATGATCGAGGCCCGTGAGGAGGACTTCCGGGGCCTTCTCGACCGCCTGCACGGCCGTGTGGAGTGGGGCGTGAAGGTGTACCTGGAACCCGAGCCCGCCGAACCCGAGCCCGCCGAGGCGGCGCGGCCGGCCAGCGGGCGGGACTACCTGCGCCGGCGCCGTCTGCAAAGCCACGCGCAGGAGGAGAAGTGGCAGCGGGCCGAGCGGTTCGCCCACTCCCTGCACGAGCGCCTCGCCGAGCGCGCCGAGGACGTCCGGATGCATCCCCCGCAGAATTCCGCGCTCTCCGGAACGCCCGGACAGAACGTGCTCAACGCCGCCTATCTGGTGTCCCGGGCGCATTCCGAGGAATTCGTGGAACTGGTCGACCGGACCAAGGACGAGGCGCCCGGGATACGGGTGGAACTCACCGGTCCGTGGGCCGCCTACTCCTTCTCCGGTGAGGCTTCGGGAGCGGAACCGGCCGTGGGATCGGGGGAGGGGCGGTGACCGTAGTCGAACGCCGCGAGATCGCGCTGGTCGACCTCCTGGACCGGCTGCTGGCCGGCGGTGTCGTCATCACCGGCGACATCACCCTGCGTATCGCGGACGTCGATCTCGTCCGCATCGACCTCAACGCGCTCATCAGTTCCGTGAACGCGCAGGTCCCGTCGCCCTTCGAGGAGCTCCTATGACCGCGCGGCAGCGCCGCAAGCGGCTCGACCTGGAACCCGACACGGTCGAGCGCGACCTGGTGAAACTCGTGCTCACCGTGGTCGAGTTGCTGCGCCAGCTGATGGAGCGGCAGGCCGTGCGCCGCTTCGACACCGGTGAGCTGACCGAGGAGCAGGAGGAGCGGATCGGGCTCACCCTGATGCTCCTGGAGGAGCGGATGGCCGAGCTGCGGGACCGCTACGGGCTGCGGCCCGAGGACCTGAACCTGGACCTCGGGCCGCTCGGACCGCTGCTCCCGCGCGATGGGCACTGAGGGCGCGGACCCCGCCGGGCACTAGCGCGGCCGGCCGCTCACCAGAGGTTCCAGCGGCCCCCGCCGCCGCCCGCGGCCGGGCCGCGCACCGAGGAAGACGCCTCCGGCGGTCCGGGCCTACCGGATTGCGCGCACCAGGAAGGCACCTTCTGCGGGGCGGGTCTCCCGGATTGCGCGCACCGAGAAGGAACCTCCTGTGGTGCGGGCCTGCGGAACCCCGCGCATCAGGACTCTTTGCGGCACAGGACCTCCCCGTGCAGGACCGCGAACCAGCCGTCCTCCCGCCGCCCCCAGTCCCGCCAGGCCTCCGACACGGCCCGCAGCCGTTCCGCCGTCGCGTGACCGCCCCGCGTGGCCCGGTCGGCGTAGTCGGAGGCGAGGGTGCGGTCCGCCCACAGGCCGCTCCACCAGGCCCGCTCCTCGGGCGTGGCGAACGTCCAGGTGCTCGAGCCGGCCGTGACGTCTCGCAGGCCCGCGGCCCGCGCCCACGCCGCCAGCCGGCGCCCGGCGTCGGGTTCGCCCCCGTTGGCCCGGGCGACCCGCTCGTACAGCTCCAGCCAGTCGTCCAGGCCGGGCACGGCCGGATACCAGGTCATGGCCGCGTAGTCCGCGTCCCGTACGGCGATGAACCCGCCCGGCTTCGTCACCCGGCGCATCTCGCGCAGCGCCCGCACGGGGTCGCCTACGTGCTGGAGCACCTGGTGGGCGTGGACCACGCAGAAGGTGTCGTCCGGGTAGTCCAGGGCGTGGACGTCGGCCACCGCGAAGTCGACGTTCGTCAGACCGCGGCCGACCGCGGTGGCCCGGGCCTGTTCCAGGACGCCGGGTGCCCGGTCGACGCCGGTGACCCGGCCGTCGGGGACCAGTTCCGCCAGGTCGGCGGTGATGGTCCCGGGCCCGCAGCCGATGTCCAGGATCCTCATGTGGGGCTTCAGCACGCCGAGCAGGTAGGCCGCGGAGTTGGCGGCGGTCCGCCAGGTGTGCGACCGCAGCACCGACTCGTGGTGCCCGTGCGTGTAGACGGCGGTCTCCTGCGCTCTCGGCATGGCTGAACCCCTTCACCCTCGGCGGCGACACCGGCCGGACCCCGTCCGCCGGTACGGCCAACCGTACGCGGGCATGCCGAATGATGAGACCCGCATTTCATGATGTGGACAAGGGGTGCCGCGCGCGCCCTCAGCGGGCGGCCGCCGGGGGGCGGTAGACCGTCAGAGCCTCCGGGAGCTTCTCCAGGGTCAACTCGCCCGACACCGTCGTCACCTCGCCGTCGTACGCCAGCGGGGTGTCCGGCGCGATGCCGGTCAGCCGCAGCCGGTGCACCTGGACCGCCGCGTGGCCGGGCGAGCGGGTCAGCGGGCCCGAGACGGCGGCGGTGAGCAGCCGCAGCGCGGGCCTGCCGTTGCCGTGCACGACCCGCACGTCCAGCAGGCCGTCCGCCAGATCGGTGCGGCGGCCCGGTGTGAGGCCCATCCGGTGGTAGACGCCGTTGCCGACGAACAGCAGCCACAGGGGCCGCCGCTCACCGCCCAGCTCCACCTCCAGCGGGTGCCGGCCGGCGCGCAGCACGCGCAGCGCGCCGAGTACCCCGGCCCACCAGCCGCCGATCCGGCTCTCCCAGCTGTCCCGCGCACGCACCAGCTCCGGGTACACGCCCAGGCTCAGCGTGTTGAGGAAAAGCCCACGGGTCTTCGGGCCGGTGAACCGGACCGCGTCCACCCGGACCGCCTCGCCGTGCCGGACGGCCTGGGCCAGCTGGCGTTCGTCCTCCACACCCAGGTCGTACGCGAAGTGGTTGAGGGTGCCGCCCGGCAGTACCGCGAGCGGCAGACCGTGCCGCAGCGCGACCCCGGCCGCCGCGTTCACCGTGCCGTCGCCGCCGCACACCCCGAGCACCCGGGCGCGGGCCGCCGCCTTCTCCAGTTCGTCGCCGACCTCCTCGGGCGCGCACTCGACGATCTCGGCCGCCGGCAGCGCGTCGTGCAGTGCCCGCACCCGGTCCGCCGTCCCCGACGCCCGGTTGGCGACCATCACCAGACCGTCGCCCTCGGGCAGCGCGGGGGCCGCGGCTCGCGGCCGGTCGGGGCGCCGGATCTGGGAGCGGGTCGGTACCAGGCGCCGTACCAGGAAGGCGGCGCCCGCGCCGAGTGCCGCCCCGGCCAGTACGTCGCTCGGGAAGTGCACCCCCGTGTACACCCGGGACATCGCCACCGAGAACGCCACCGGTGCCACCGCCGCGCCCCACGCCGGGGACTCCAGGGCGACGCCGGTGGCGAAGGCGGCGGCGGACGCCGCGTGGCCGGACGGGAAGGAGGTCGTGATGGGCTGCCGCTTCAGCTGCCGCACCAGCGGGACCGGGTCCAGCACCGGCCGGGCCCGGCGCACCGAGCGCTTGCCGAGCGTGTTGATCGTCAACGAGGCCAGGCCGAGCGAGACCAGTCCGCGGGCCGCCGCCCGGCGGGCCCGGGGTGTGCGGCTCGCGGCCATCGCGGCGGCCGTCGCGAACCACAGCACCCCGTGGTTCGCGCTGCGGCTCAGGCGGGGCAGGACGCGTTCGGCGCCGGGCCAGTGCCGGGCGGCGGCGGCGTTGAACAGGCGGCCGTCGAGGTCGAGCAGCGTGCGCAGCGAGGTGCGGGCGGCGGCCGTGGGGGCAGTCAGGTCCACGTCTGGGCTCATGGGGTCCGCTTACCCGCAAGCGCCCGGTTCTTGTCCTCGCCCCGGTCCGCCGACCGGGTGAGAGAGGAGGTCCCGGCCGCCCCTGCCCGTGCTCCGGCGGGCCTGCCCGTCGCATCCGCCCGCCACCGGCCCGACCGCCCGCCACCGGCCCCGCCTGCCGCCGGACCGGCCGCCCGCCACCGGCCCCGCCTGCCGCCGGACCGGCCGCCCGCCACCGGCCCCGCCTGCCGCCGGACCGGCCGCCCGCCATCGGCCCCGCCCGCCATCGGCCCCGCCCGCCACCGGCCCGACCGCCCGCCGCCGGCCCGGCCGCCCGCCACCGGCCCGATCTCACAGGCCGGCCGTGGCGCCCCCGTGCCGGCCGGCGTCCCGGGGCGCCGCGTGGCCGGGCGGACCGGACCGGCGGGCCCGCGACCGCCGCCGTGAACAACCGCGGCACGGGCCCGCCGCCGCCGTGCGCCCCGCACCTCCTCTGGGGGCGCCGGGCCCCGGTCCCCGCAGCGGTCCGCTCCCGGCGCGTCGGGCCGCGGGCCGGGGTCGCGGATAACGGTTTGCCCCGGACGGGGGACGGCTCGGAGAATGCCTGGCCATGGGACATCTGGAAGCCGCGCACCTGGAGTACTACCTCCCCGACGGGAGGGCGCTGCTCGGCGACGTCTCCTTCCGGGTGGGCGAAGGGGCCGCCGTCGCCCTGGTCGGCCCGAACGGCGCGGGCAAGACCACCTTGCTGCGGCTGATCTCCGGCGAGCTGAAACCGCACGGCGGCAGTGTGACCGTCAGCGGCGGCCTGGGCGTCATGCGCCAGTTCGTCGGCTCCGTGCGGGACGAGACGACCGTGCGCGACCTGCTCGTCTCCGTCGCCCCGCCCCGCATCCGCGAGGCGGCGAAGGCGGTCGACGTGGCCGAGCACGCCATCATGACCGTCGACGACGAGGCGGCCCAGCTCCGGTACGCGCAGGCCCTCGCCGACTGGGCCGAGGTGCGCGGCTACGAGGCCGAGACCCTGTGGGACATGTGCACCACCGCCGCGCTCGGCGTGCCGTACGAGCGCGCCCAGTGGCGGCAGGTGCGCACCCTCTCCGGCGGTGAGCAGAAGCGGCTCGTGCTGGAGGCGCTGCTGCGCGGCACCGACGAGGTGCTGCTGCTGGACGAGCCGGACAACTACCTCGACGTGCCCGGCAAGCGGTGGCTGGAGGAGCAGCTCAAGGAGACCCGCAAGACGGTCCTGTTCGTCTCCCACGACCGCGAACTCCTCGCCCGCGCCGCCGAGAAGATCGTCTCCGTCGAACCGGGCCCGGCCGGCGCCGACGCCTGGGTGCACGGCGGCGGCTTCGCCACCTACCACGAGGCCCGCCGCGAACGCTTCGCCCGCTTCGAGGAGCTGCGCCGCCGCTGGGACGAGAAGCACGCCCAGCTGAAGAAGCTCGTCCTGACGCTCCGTCAGGCCGCGGCTGTCAGCCACGAGATGGCCTCCCGCTACCAGGCCGCCCAGACCCGCCTGCGCAAGTTCGAGGAGGCCGGCCCGCCGCCGGAGCCGCCCCGCGAGCAGGACATCACCATGCGGCTGAAGGGCGGCCGTACCGGCGTACGGGCCGTCACCTGCCAGGGACTCGAACTGACCGGGCTGATGAAGCCGTTCGACCTGGAGGTCTTCTACGGCGAACGGGTCGCCGTCCTCGGCTCCAACGGCTCCGGCAAGTCGCATTTCCTGCGGCTCCTCGCCGGCGAGGACGTCGCCCACACAGGGCAGTGGAAGCTGGGCGCCCGGGTCGTGCCCGGCCACTTCGCCCAGACCCACGCCCACCCCGAGCTCCAGGGCCGCACCCTCCTCGACATCCTCTGGAAGGAGCACGCCCAGGACCGGGGCGCCGCCATGTCCCGGCTGCGCCGCTACGAACTCACCCAGCAGGCCGAACAGAGCTTCGACCGGCTCTCCGGCGGACAGCAGGCCCGCTTCCAGATCCTGCTGCTGGAGCTGGCGGGCGCCACCGCGCTGCTCCTGGACGAGCCCACCGACAACCTCGACCTGGAGTCCGCCGAGGCCCTCCAGGAGGGGCTGGAGGCGTTCCAGGGCACGGTCCTCGCGGTCACCCACGACCGCTGGTTCGCCCGCTCCTTCGACCGCTTCCTGGTCTTCGGCTCCGACGGCCGGGTCCGCGAGACTCCGGAACCGGTCTGGGACGAACGGCGGGTCGAGCGGGCCCGCTGACCCGGGCCGGCCCGCCGGGTCGAGCGGGCCCGCTGACCCGGGCCGGCCCGCCGCGCCGCCCGGCCGGTCCCCGGGGCCGTCACCTCCAGCGCAGCAGCGCGCCCATGCCGCCCGCCACGACCTCGTCGCCGGCCTCCTCCAGCACCGGCGTCAGCGAGACGACCGGCGCGTCCGTCACCACGGCCGCCCGCACCAGCGCGTCATCGGCGCGGGCCGGCCAGGCGTGCTGCTCGCCGATGCTCTTCAGCTCCGTACGGCGGGCCGCCAGCTGGTCCGGGTCCTCGCCGATCCAGACCTCGCGGTGCGTGTCCGGCGCGTCCGGACGGATCAGCAGCTCGGCCAGCCGGTGCTCGCGCGCCGCCTCGATCAGCTGCGGCACACCCTCGACCGCCGCGGCCCGCCGCTCCTCGTCCGGTGCCCGGGCGGCCCGGTACCGGTCCACGTCGGCCAGCACCCGCTCGCGGACGTGCCGGGCCCGGATGTCCTCCACCTCCCGCGGCAGCAGCCTGCTGCCGATGCCGTGCGCGGCCTCGACGGCCCGCTCCCGCAGCGGCTGGGGCAGCTGCTCGTGCACCGACCGGCACTCGCGCTCCTCCCCGCACAGGATCAGCAGGTCGGCCCCGGTCTCGGCCTGGCACGCCGCGAGGGCCTCGGCGATCTCCCGGGCGTTGTGCTCCCAGGTGTTCTCCACCTTCAGCTGGAAGTGCCGCTCGGACCAGTCGGAGGCCTTCGCCCGGTGCATCGGCCACTGCCGGCTGCCGAACACGTGCCCGGCCTCCTCCTGGAGCACCGCGCTGCGCAGCTCGAAGTCGGCACCGGTGCGGTCGACGTACGCCACCAGCGACACCGGGTCCTCCCCGGCCAGGTCGAGCAGCGGCGTGACGTGCGGCAGCGTGCCCCAGTGCACCAGGTCCTGCGGTGGGGCCTGGGTCAGCGGCACCTGGAGCACGACCTCGCCGTCGCGGGCGAAGACGGCCCGCCCGTACGGCTCGGTGCTGTGCCGCAGCGCGTCCACGGTGTCGTACACAGCCCGGCAGGTGGCCTCGTCGGCGCCCTGCTCGCGCAGCTGCCGGGCCACCGCCTCCGCCGTCAGGTGCCGCCGGTGTGCCATGTCCTCGTCGTGCCGCGACAGGTCGACGTATGCGGAGGCCCAGGACCCCGGATGTTCGTACAGTGGACTCAGGAACGCGAGCTCCATGGATTCCTCCCGGAAATCGCTCGGGGGCAGTGCGTGCCGGGCGGGTACCCGTAGCCCATGAACGAACACGACGAGCGGGGCACCACCATGACCGGAGTCGACCCCAGCCGGCTGGACGACCAGCAGCTCATGAAGGAGCTGGAGACGATCCACCGCACGCGCCACGACACTCTCCTGTACGGCTCCAACGACGCACTGCGGGCCCACAACGAGCGCATGGCGCAGCTGGAGGGCGAGTACCTGCGCCGCAACCCCCGCCGCCTGGTGAGCGCCGCCCGCACCCGCGAGGGCGCCCGTGAGCGCGGCTGCGGCGAGGCGGCGACTCCGGGCACCACCGGCACCTGACGCCCGCGGGGGAAGCGGCACCCACACGAAAGGGCCGGCCCTTGCGGACCGGCCCCCTCTCGTCCCGCGGCCGCTCAGCCGGCCTCGCCGGCGAACACGTGCAGGAACGCGTCGCAGAACGCCTTCAGGTCGTCCGGCTTGCGGCTGGTCACCAGCTGGTTGGAGCCGTGGTCGCAGATCTTGACCTGCTCGTCCACCCAGGTGCCGCCGGCGTTCTCGATGTCCGTGCGCAGACTCGGCCAGGAGGTCAGCACCCGGCCGCGCACGACGTCCGCCTCCACCAGCGTCCACGGCGCGTGGCAGATCGCGGCGACCGGACGGCCCCGCTCGAAGAAGTCCTTCACGAACGCGACGGCTTTCTCGTCCATCCGCAGGAAGTCCGGGTTGGCCACCCCGCCCGGCAGGACGAGACCGCCGAACGACCCGGCCGACGTCTCACCCACCACCTCGTCCACGGGGAACGTGTCCGCCTTGTCCAGATGGTTGAACGCCTGGATCTTCCCGGACTGGGTCGACACCAGCACCGGCTCGTGCCCGGCGCCGGAGGCCGCCTCCCACGGCTCGGTCAGCTCGACCTGCTCGACGCCCTCGGGTGCCACCAGAAACGCGATACGCATGTCCTCAGCTTCCTTTCACTCTTTGTAGTACGCGCCGGTGGGCGCGGGCCCGGCGCTTTTCCGCCCGGGCCGCCCGCCGGCAGCGCATCAGTTCCTCCCCGTACGGCAGCAGCACGCACGCGCCGATCGCGAGGCCGATGCCCGCCAGGTAGCCGGCCGACAGCGGGCGCCGGCGCGGCACCAGACGCCACGCGTCCGGGTCCCCGCGCCCGCCGCGCAGCAGCGACCGCACCTGGTCGGCGTGCAGGCACATCAGCGAGGCCAGCCCGCCGAACGGCAGCGACTCCAGAAAGCTGTGGATGTGCTGCTCGAGGGGCTTGACCTCACGGTCGCTGTGGACGGCGGTCCGCACGTCCCACAGCGCCGTCGCCTCGTGCACCGCCGCCGCGCCCAGCTGCACGGACAGCAGCAGCGGATTGACCTCGTAGCGCAGGGTGAGCGCGATGGGCAGGCCCACCTCGGCCATCATCAGCGAATGGATCAGGGACTCCTTGGTCCCCGCCGTGTCCTCGATCCGGGTCCGCCGGTGCATCGCCCAGTCGGCGAGCCCCGGCACGAACCAGCCGGGCAGCAGCCCGTACAGCAGGAACCGCGTGGTCGCGTCCCCCACGTCGACCGTGGCACCGTGCGCGATGTCGGCCGCCTGGTCCTGGCTCATGCGCCGCCCACCACCGCCTCGGCCAGCTGCTGCACGTTCTCGTACCGGCCGCCGTGCGGCAGCGCGGCCACCGCGTCGATCAGCCCGCCGGGCGCGTTGCTCCGGCGCAGCGCCCGGGCCAGCTCGCCCGGCTTCGCGGGGAAGGCGTGCCGGCTCAGGTGCCGGGCCAGCTCCAGCCGGGTCCGCTCCAGCGACGCCGGAGATCCCAGACCGCCCACCGGTCCGCTCCACACCTCCGGATCGTCGTCCGCGGCCGGCTCCGGGTCGTGCCACTCCTCGACGCGCGTGGGATGGCCGGAGCGGAGCAGCCCCTTCAGTTCATGCTTCATCTCGTCGTCCCGGTGGACGCTCAGCCGGTCACTGCCTCGCTGCATGTCTCCCTCCAGAGGGTCGAAGGTCCGCACCGCGTACCCGGTACCGGACGTCCGACACGGGGTCGGTGCCGCCCGGCCACCACTCGGCCTAGTGCTTCTGCCGGCCCGGCAGGAACTCCTGCACCTTCGCCTTCAGCCCCTGCTTGACCATCGAGCCACGGTCGGCGTCGCCCTTGAGGATCGACGCGGCCGTGGCCTCCATCTGCTCCCAGCCGGCGTGCGGCGGGATCGGCGGTACGGCGGGGTCGGTGAGGAACTCGATCACCGCCGGTCCGTCCGCGTCCAGGGCGGCCCGCCAGCCCGCCTCCACGTCTTCCGGCTTCTCCACCCGGATACCGGTCAGACCGAGCGACCGGGCGAACGCCGCGTACTGCACGTCCGGGATCGACTGCGACGGCAGGAACGACGGGGCGCCCTCCATGGCCCGCATCTCCCAGGTCACCTGGTTCAGGTCCTGGTTGTTCCACACGGCCACCACGAGCCGCGGATCCGACCAGCGGTCCTGGTACTTCGCCGCCGTGATCATCTCCGCCAGGCCGTTCATCTGCATCGCCCCGTCCCCGACCAGGGCGACCACCGGCCGGTCCGGGTGCGCGAACTTCGCCCCGATCGCGTACGGCACGCCGGGGCCCATCGTCGCCAGCGTCCCGGACAGCGAACCGCGCATGCCCGGCCGCATCGTGATGTGCCGCGCGTACCAGTTGGCGACCGAACCGGAGTCGGAGGTGAGGATCGCGTTGTCCGGCAGCAGCGGGTCGAGTGCCCGGGCCACGTACTCGGGGTTGATCGGGTCGGCCGACAGCCCGGCCCGCCGCTCCATCGTCTCGTGCCAGCGCTTCACGTTCGCGCAGACCGTGTCGTACCACTCGCGCCCGCGCCCCTCCGCCTTCAGCAGCGGGATCAGCCGCCGCAGCGTGGCCTGGGCGTCGCCGACCAGGTTCACCTCGTACGGATAACGCATGCCGATCATGTGCGGGTCGATGTCGATCTGCACCCCCCGCGCCTTGCCGAAGTCCGGCATGAACTGCGTGTACGGGAACGACGAGCCGATCGTCAGCAGCGTGTCGCAGTCCCGCATCATCTCGTACGACGGCCGGCTGCCCAGCAGCCCGATCGGCCCGGTGACGTACGGCAGTTCGTCGCTCAGCACGTCCTTGCCGAGCAGCGCCTTCGCCACCCCCGCGCCGAGCATCTCGGCGATCTCGCGGACCTCGGCGACCGCGCCCGCGGCGCCCTGCCCGATCAGGATGGCCACCTTGTCGCCCGCGTTCAGCACGTCCGCGGCCCGGCGCAGCGCCTCGTCCGTCGGGGTCGCCGTGTAGTCGCTCATCCCCAGGCTGGAGGGCACCATCTTGAACTCGTGCGTGGGGGGCGAGTAGTCCAGCTCCTGCACGTCGCCGGGGATGATCAGCGCGGTCGGGCAGCGCCGGGCGTACGCCGTCCGGATCGCCCGGTCCAGCACGTTCGGCAGCTGCTCAGGCACGGTCACCGTCTCGACGAACTCCGAGGCGACGTCCTTGTACAGGGTGTGCAGGTCCACCTCCTGCTGGTACGAACCGCCCATCGCCGTCCGGTTGGTCTGCCCGACGATCGCCAGCACCGGCACATGGTCCAGCTTCGCGTCGTACAGGCCGTTGAGCAGGTGGATGGCCCCCGGTCCGGACGTCGCCGCGCACACCCCGATCCGGCCGCTGAACTTCGCGTACCCGACCGCCTCGAACGCGGACATCTCCTCGTGCCGGGACTGGATGAACCGCGGCTGGTCCTCGGCACGGCCCCAGGCGGCGAGCAGCCCGTTGATGCCGTCACCCGGGTAGCCGAAAACCTGTTCCACCCCCCAGGCGCGCAGGCGTTCGAGGATGTGGTCCGAGACCTTGGTGCTCATGGAGAGACCTCCCGGTGCAGTGCGAAGCGGACGATCCGGTCAGCGACTACCGAGTGACCTGGGCGGGGGGCGGAAAACCTCGGGGGCGGGTACCGGGGCGGGTTCCGGACGCCCGGCACGTGCCGTCGGCCGCACCGTCACCCGGCCGGCCCCGCCTGTCCCGCGAATGGGCTCCGGCCGCGCGCGGTACGGCGGCGCGCGGGCTGTCATGGCAGCGGGGGCACGGCCCCGTGTCCCCCCGTCACCCGGGCACCGCGCGGTGCCGCCGACGCCGGTGTACGGCGGCCTTCGCGCGCGAGCGGTACGCCTGCGGACGCCGTACCGCGTACCGGCGCCCGGCCGTCCCGCGCTGCCCGTTGTCCGCCGCCCGCCGTTCGCCGTCCGCCGAGGAGCCCCGCCCATGCGCCGCACCGCCCGCGCCCTGTCCGCCGCCCTCGCCGCCGGTGCCGTGCTCGCCCTCACCGGCCCGGCCGCCGTCGCCGGCCCCGCCCCCGGCACCCGCACGGCTCCCGCGTCCTGCGATCCCGCCGGCCGGCCGGTGCCGGTCGCGCTGTCCGCCGCCACCGGTCCCGCCGCCGCCCGGACGGCCGGCGGCCCCTGCCCCGCCCCGCCCCGGACACCGGGCAGGTCTTCGGCCGGCGGCCCCCAGCCCGTCACCCGCGGCGGCGAGGCCCCCACGGCCCCGGCCACGGCCTGCGTGGACGGCACACCGTGCGGCCCGGAGAGCCCGCTGACCGCCGGACGGCAGGGCGCGCAGACGGTACCCGGACCCCGGGACGGAGCCGCGGACCCCGGCCCGGAGAGTGGTCCGCGCCAAGGGTGGGACGGCATCGGGCCGGAAGGACTCGGCCAGGAGGGCCGTGGTGAAGAGGGCCTCGGCCAGGACGGTGCCGGCCGGGCCGGCGCGGGTGAGGTGGGGCCCGGACAGGTGACCGGACCGGACGGCGGGGGTCAGGACGGGGGCGGGGCCGGAACCGGGCGGGACGGTGTCGGGCAGGGCAGCGGTGAGCGGCAGGACGCCGGCCGGGACTCCGCCGGGCGGGAGAGCGGCGGCAAGGACCCCGCCGGGCAGGACGGTTCCGGGCGGGAGTGCGCGGGGGCGGGAGCCGGCGCGGGGGAGGACTCCTGCGGTCATGACGGCCACTGGTGCGCGGAGTCGGGGGGCGGGGGCTGCTCGGACGGCCGCGCCTGCCGCGAGTCCGACGGCTCCGACTCCTGCGCGCCCGCCGGCCTCCAGCACGGCGTGGACGCGGGACGGGGCGGCACCTTCGGCGACTCGGTTCCCGCCCTGGCCGCCGGCGCCGCCCTGATCGCCGCCGCCTGCGCGGGTGCCGTCTACCGGCTGTCCGGCCGGCGGCGGTTGCGGGCCGGCGCACACGAGGCGATGTGATCCGGGCAACTTCCGGCGCCGCCCATGGAGGCCCGTCCGGCGGGTACACACCTCCCGAGGACCCCGACGGGGGGACCCCACCGGAACCGCCCGCCGCACGAGCCGGTCCCGGACACCCCACCACGCGGCACGGCACGGACGACGAGGCGGACACCCGCCCGGGCAGGTCAGAGATCCACACGGCACACGCGGACGGCACAGCGGCCCCGACGACCGCGCGGCCCGAAGCGGGCGGCACGACGGCACCACGGACTGCGCGGAGGCGGACATGCGGCGGACGGACCCGGAGGAAGGCCACGGTCCCGTCCGGTACGGCCCGCCGCTCCCCGGCGACGGCCTGCCCGTGCTTCCCGAACTCTCCGCCGTGCTCTGTACCGCCGCGAGCCGCTCCGACGCCCATCCCGTCGGCGGCGCCCCCGCCCTGCTGGAGGCGGCCTGCGGTTACTGGACCCGCCGTGGCCTGCCCTGTGCCCCCGACCAGGTGGCCGCCGGACCCGGCGCCCCCGCCCTGCTGGTCGCCCTGACCGCCGCGCTCGCCGGCGACGGCGCCGACGTCCTCGTACCCCGGCCCTGCCCCGCCTGGTGGGCCCCGTACGCCCGCGTCCTCGGCCGGCCCGCCTACCACGTGCCGACCCCGGCCGAGGGCGGCGGCGTCCCCGACCCGTACGCCCTGCTGGAGACCGTCCGCCGGGTCCGCGCCGAAGGAGGCTCCCCCCGGCTGCTGGTGCTGTCCGTGGCCGACGACCCCACCGCCACCGTGACCCCGCCCGAACTGCTGCACGAGACCGTCGAGGCCGCCACCGCCGAGGGCCTGCACCTGGTCAGCGACGAGACCTGGCGGGACACCCTGCACGCCCCGCGCGACACCGTCCTGCTCAGCCCCGCCGAGATGTGGCCGGAGCAGGTCACCGTCGTCACCGACCTGGCCGGCTCCCTGCTGCCGCCCGGCTGGCCCGCCGCCGTCGCCCGCTTCCCGGCCACCGACGCCGGACGGCGCCTCCACGCGCGCGTGCTCGACATCCTCACCGCCCTCGGAGCCCGCCTGCCCGCACCGGTCGCGGCCGCCGCCGGCTACGCCCTGGACGAGCCCCCGCCCGTCGTCGGACGCCGCGAGGCCACCGTGCGGCTGCACGCGCGCGTGGCCGCCGCCGCGCACGCCGCCGTCGTGGCCGGCGGCGCGCTCGCCCGGCCCCCGCAGGCCGGCCGGCACCTGTACGTCGACCTCGGCCCGCTGCGCGAACCGCTCGCCGCCCAGGGCGTCACCGACGCACAGGAACTGGAGGACCTCCTCGGCGCACGGCTCGGGATGCCCGCACCCGGCGGGCACCGCTTCGGCGACGACCTCGCGGCGCTGCGCGTCCGGCTCGCCACCGGGCCGCTGCTGGGCGCCACGGACGAGGAACGCGCGGAATGCCTCACCTCACCCGAGCCGTTGGAACTGCCACACGTGCACCGTGCGTTGATCTCCTTGAGGTCGGCCTTCGCCGATCTCCGCGACGACGCTCAGCGATGGGAGCCCCCTCGATGACGCAGCAGACGCAGCAGACGCATGAGCCCGGCGCGGCCACGACGACGGCCGTGGCAGCCGGCGAACCCGCAGCGCCCGCCCCCCTCGCGCCCCCTCGCCCGCCTCTGGCCGAGCCCCGCCCGCTCGGCGAACACCGGGTCTGGCCCCGCACGTTCCACGACCGGCTCACCGCCCCGCTGCCCGGCCTGAAGGCCCTTGCCCGCTTCGCCCGCGAAGGCGCCGTGCGCCCCGGGCCCGAAGGCCTCGCCGACATCCCGCGTCTGCCCTACGCCCCGGCCCCGCTGCCCCGCGTCGACACCCGCACCCTCGCCGTCACCTGGGCGGGACACGCCAGCTGGATCGTCCGCGTCGGCGGCCTGACCGTCCTCACCGACCCCGTCTGGTCCCGCCGCATCCTCGGCACCCCGGCCCGCGTCACCCCCGTCGGCGTGCCCTGGGAGAGCCTGCCCCGCGTCGACGCCGTCGTCATCAGCCACAACCACTACGACCACCTGGACGCCCCCACGCTGCGCCGACTCCCGCGCGACACCCCGGTGTTCGCGCCCGCCGGCCTCGGCCGCTGGTTCCGCCGCCGCCGGTTCACCCGCGTCACCGAACTCGACTGGTGGGAGGGCGCCGAACTCTCCGGCGTACGCTTCGACTTCGTCCCCGCCCACCACTGGTCCAAGCGCACCCTCACCGACACCTGCCACAGCCTGTGGGGCGGCTGGGTCCTCACCGACCCCGACGGGCAGCGCCTCTACTTCGCCGGCGACACCGGCTACGGGCACTGGTTCTCCCGCATCGGCCGCCGCTACCCCGGCATCGACCTCGCCCTGATGCCCATCGGCGCCTACGACCCCCGCTGGTGGCTCAGCGACGTCCACTGCGACCCCGAGGAAGCGGTCCAGGCCATCCTCGACCTCGGCGCCCGCCGTATGGCCCCCATGCACTGGGGCACGTTCATCCTCGCCGCGGAACCGGTCCTGGAGCCGCTCACCCGGGTGCGGACGGCCTGGGAGAAGGCGGGGCTGGAACGCGAGGACCTGTGGGACCTGCCCATCGGCGCCTCAAGAGTGCTGGACTGACGCCGCGCCCCCGCGCGCCCTCACCCGGCGGCCCGGACCCGCCGCCACAGACCGGGCGCCGCGCTGATCACAACCGTCAGCACCACCGCGACCACCACCCCCTCCCACGGCTCGGCGAACAGCGAACCCCCCAGTATCCCGACCACCTGGTAGGTGGCCGCCCAGGCGAGACAGGCGGGCAGATTGCCGCGCGCGAACCGCCTCAGCGGCCACTCCGCCATCAGGCAGGCCAGCATCACCGGTATCCGCCCGGCCGGCACCAGCCGGGACAGCACCAGCACCGCGATCCCGTGCTCGGCCAGCTTCCCCCGCGCCTGCGCGAGCCGTTCCTCCGGCGCCCGCGACCGTATCGCCTCCAGCCACCGCGAGCCGTTCTTCGACCGCATCCCGCGCCGCCCCAGCCAGTACAGCGCCGCGTCCCCCAGGAACGCGGCCAGCGACGCCGTCAGGAAGACCAACGCCAGTGAGAGCGGGGCCGTCTGATGGAACGCCACCACAGCCGCGGAACTCACCAGCGCGCCCGTCGGCACGATCGGCACCAGCGCCCCGATCAGCACCAGCAGGAACAACGACGGATAGCCCATCACCTGCTGCGCAGGCCCGGGCGTCACCGCCCGCGACGCGTCGGCGAGCCACGTCACCGCGCGACCTCCAGCCGCACGCTCTCCCCGTGCCCCAGCTTGTGCACCGCCACCCCCGGCGCGGCCACCGCCGCCAGCCGCACGAACTCGTCACCCGGCGCGTGGAACTCGTGCGGGCGCACCGCGTCCATGCCGATCGGCCAGTACGTCCCGTAGTGCACCGGCACCGCCATCCGCGGACCCAGCCGGGCCAGCGCACGAGCCGCGCGGCCCGCGTCGAGATGGCCCTCCCCGAGGTACGGCCCCCAGCCGCCCACCGGCAGCAGCGCCACGTCCACCGGCCCCACCCGCTCGGCCATGCCGTCGAACAGCCCGGTGTCCCCGGCGAAGTACGTCCGCGCCTCACCCTCGACGACGTAGCCCAGCGCGGGCGAGCGGTGCGGACCCACCGGCAGCCGCCGCCCGTCGTGCAGCGCCGGCACCACACGCACCAGCAGCTCGCCGATCCGCACCTCGTCCCCGGGAACGACCTCGGTGATCCGCAGCTGCCGCAGCCGGCGCAGACCGGGTACCGCCCGGGGTGCGCCCCGGGGCACGAGCAGGCGCGTGCCCGGTCCGAGACAGGCCAGCGACGGCAGGTGCAGATGGTCGGCGTGCAGGTGGGAGACGAGCGCGGCGTCGGCGCGGCGGGCCCCGGGGGGCGGCACCGCACCCCGGCGGCGCCGCAGGTGCGCCAGCCGCCGGGCGAACAGGGGGTCGGTCAGCAGGCGTACGTTCGCATCCTCCAGCGCACAGGTGGCGTGACCCCACCACGTGATCTCCACCGGCACCTTCTTCGCCTCCTTCACGCGACTCCCCGAAGCCTACGGGCAGGAGTAGGGTCGGCGGCGAAACCCGGAGGTGAGGGGGACGCCATGGGACAGCCGCGGGGTGCCTTCGGGGCGCTCACGACCGTGCGGGTCACCGCGATCGCCAGCCTCACACCCCTGGAGGAGCTGGAGGCCGACCCCTTCCTGGTGGACTCGCGCAGCCAGCACGCGATGTGCGCCCGCTGGGCCGCCGAGCGCGGCCTGGTGGTCGCCCGGGAACTCCTCGTCGGCGGACTGCGTTTCGACCACTGCGCGCTCTGGGACGGGGTGCGGCCCGGAGTGGACGTGTTCGTCGCGCCCAGCCTCCGGGTGCTGCGCAGGGCCTTGTCGTCGGTGGAGGAGTTCACCGCCGAGTGCGCGCGCCGGGGCGTGCGCGTGGAGACGGTGGGGCGCGCCGAGCCGGCGTACGACGCGCAGATGAAGGCACGGGTGCACCGCCGGCTGTCCATGCCGACGGCCGGCTACGACGGACGGTGACCCCGCCCCGGCCCCCGCTGCCGCTGACCCGCCGGGGCGGACGGCCGCGCGTGTGACAAGGTGGAGCCGGGCCCGACCGGGCCGGTGAAGCGGGAGGAGGCCCCCGGCCACAGGGTGGGGGAGGGCCGGGACGTGAGGTGTGCGGGGCGTGGGCGGGGTGCGGTGGCGACGGATCGCCAGTCAGATCGGGCGCAGTGTCGCCGTGTGGGCGGTCTCCACGGTCACCATGCTGGTCCTCGCCGCGATCCTGCCCGACTTCCAGCTGCAGTCCGCCGACGGTGACAGCGCCACCCGCATCGCCGTGGCCGCCGCCTGCGGTGCCGGCGCCTTCGGCATCCTCTCGGCCGTGGTCTGGCCGCTCCTGGTCCGCCTGCTGCTGCTCGTCCCCGCCCTCGTCCTCGGCCTGCTGGTCTTCTTCCTCAACGGCTCCCTGCTGCTGCTCGCCCTGCGCATCAATCCCTCCGGGCGCGGCGAGGCCGCGCCCGAGACCGCCGTCATCGTGGCCGCCGTGATGTCCGCCGTCGCCTCCGCCACCGGCGCGGCCCTCGCCGTCCGCGACGACGAGACCTACCGGCGCCGCCTGCACCGCCTCGCCACCCGCAGCAGACGGGCCCACCCGCCCTGCCCCACCGCGCCCGGACTGCTGTGCGTGCAGCTCGACGGCGTCGGCCACGACGTCCTTCTCGACGCGGTCCGCAAGGGGCTGATGCCGACGGTGGGCCGCTGGCTGTCCGGCGGCGACGGCGTACGGCCGGCGAGCGGGGGCGAGCGCACACAGCCGGCGGACGGCACCCCGCGGCCGGCGGCCGGCCGGGTCCGGCCCACCCACCGCCTCACGCCCTGGCGCACCGACTGGTCCAGCCAGACCGGCGCCAGCCAGCTCGGCATCCTGCACGGCAGCACCTTCGACGTGCCCGCGTTCCGCTGGTACGAGAAGGACCGGGGCGAGGTGATGGTCTGCAACCGGCCGACGAGCGCCGCCGAACTGCAACGCCGGGCCGTCCGGCACACCGGCGACGGCGGACTGCTCACCGTCGACGGCGCCAGCCGGGGCAACCTGTTCAGCGGCGGCGCCGGCGAGCAGGCCCTCGTCCTGTCGATCGCCACCCGCCGCCGCGGCCCGGCGAACCGTTCCCGCGCCGGGTACTTCGCCTACTTCCGCGACCCGGCGGGCGCCGTCCGCACCGCGCTGTCGTTCGTCGCCGAGGTGGGCCGCGAGATCGGCCAGTCCACCCGCGCCCGGCTGCGCGGAGAGCGCCCGCGCGTCGGCCGGGGCGGCCTCTACCCCTTCGTCCGCGCCTTCGCCACCGTCGTCGAACGGGACGTCGTCGTCGCCGCGGTCATGGGCGACATGCTCGCCGGCCGCACCGCCGTCTACGCCGACCTCGTCGCCTACGACGAGGTCGCCCACCACTCCGGCCCGCGCAGCCGAGACGCCGAGAAGGTCCTGCAACGCCTCGACCGCTCCCTCGCCCTCCTCGAACGGGTCGCCGAACACGCCCCGCGCCCCTACCGGATCGTCGTCCTCTCCGACCACGGACAGAGCCCCGGCGAAACGTTCCGCGCCCGCTACGGCCTCACCCTCGGCGACCTGGTCCGGGCCGGCTGCGGACTGCCCGTCCCGCGCCGGGCCGAGCGCACCCGCAGCGGCGCCGAGGCCCGCGCCGCGGTCCGCGCCGCCCTGCGCCGGCCGGTCGAGGAGAAGGGCGAGCACCACCGCCCCTCCCGCCGCTCCGAGCCGATCGTGCTGGCCTCCGGCAACCTCGGCCTCATCTCCTTCCCGGACGTCCCGCACCGCATGACCAAGGAGGAGATCGACGCCCGCCACCCCGCCCTGCTCACCACCCTCGCCAACCACCCCGGCATCGGCTTCCTCCTCGTGCGCAGCGAGGAGCACGACGGCGTCGTCCTCGGCGCCTACGGTGCCGAGATCCCCCTGGCCGAACTGGACGACGACCCCGGCCCGCTGGCCCGCTTCGGCCCCGGCGCCGCCGACGCCGTCCGCCGCACCCACTCCTTCCCGCACACCGCCGACATCATGGTGAACTCCGCCTACGACCCCGCCGACGGCGAAGTCCTCGCCTTCGAGGAACAGATCGGCTCGCACGGCGGGCTCGGCGGCGCCCAGTCCCACCCGTTCCTGCTCTCCCCGCACGAACTGTCCGCACCGGCCGGGGGCGGGGAGGAACTGACCGGCGCCGAGCACGTCCACCATGTGCTGCGCCGCTGGCTGAGCGAGCTGGACGGGCCCCAGGTGCCGCTCACCGAGGCGGTGGAGGAGGAGCGGGCCGCCTGACATCCGGCCGCGCCCGCGGGGACGTCACCTGCCGTTCACGCCCCGTGGACCGGTCTGCGGAGTGCGACGGGCCCGGATGTGATCGGATAGGGGCATCCGGGAACCCCGGAACCGCGACACTCGCGAAAGGAAGCATCGTGGCAACCACGCGCACCGCGCACACCGTCTGGGAAGGCAACCTGCTCGAAGGCAACGGCATCGTCACCTTCGACTCCTCCGGCATCGGCCAGCAGCCGGTCACGTGGGCCTCGCGCGCCCAGGACGCGAACGGCAAGACCAGCCCCGAGGAGCTGATCGCCGCCGCCCACTCCAGCTGCTTCTCCATGGCCCTCTCGCACGCCCTGGCCGGCGCCGGCACCCCGCCCACCCGGCTGGAGACCAACGCCGACGTCACCTTCCAGCCGGGCGAGGGCATCACCGGCATCCACCTCACCGTGCGCGGCGAGGTGCCCGGCCTGGACGCGGACGGCTTCCGGTCCGCCGCCGAGGACGCCAAGAAGAACTGCCCGGTCAGCCAGGCCCTGACCGGTACGACGATCACCCTGACGGCCGAACTGGCCTGACGCCCGCCCGGCCCGGCTGCCGCGCCCCCCAGGGGCGCGGCACACGGTCACGGGGGCGTACCGGTGGACGCGGCCGGCAGGGTGGCGCAGACCGCGCCCAGCACGCCGGCGTACGGCGTGCCGTAGTCGGTCAGCCGCGCACGCAGCCGCTCCAGGCCGTCGCGGTACTCGGTCAGCAGGCCGGTGTCGCCGGTCCGCGCGGTGAACTCCAGCACCGCCGGCAGGAAGTCCGGCAGCTCCTCGCCGCTGCACTCCAGGCCGTGCAGGCGGTAGAGGTCCCGGAAGCGGACCGGGGACGTCCCGCGCCGCCCGGTGCCGCCGTCGTGCCACCGGCTCAGGTACAGGCTGTGCCGGTCCCCCAGGTCGAAGACCCGTACGTAGTGCGCGGCCAGCTCCCGTCGCGGGGTGACGGCCGCGTGGTCGGTGAACGCACGCAGCTGCGGGGCGGCCTCGCGCAGCAGCGGCAGCCGGGCGATCAGGTCGTCGTCCGGGTAGGTCAGGCACAGCGCCGCCGCCTGGTAGAGCACCGCGTCCGAGGGCATCGGGCCTCCTTCGCGTCGTCGGCACGGACCCGCCGGCCCCGTCGGGCCGCGCCCCCCGGGGCACTACTCAGAACCTAGGGGCGGCCCCGGGAACGCACCCGTCCGCAGACCCGTACGGGTCACGCCGGCCGGGGGAGGGCGGCACCAGCGGGCCCCTGCCTACGCGGGCCGGCCGGGACTCAGAGGCTCTCGCGGTGCTCCCGCAGCAGCTTCAGCGTGCGCTGGGCGGACGCGGCCCGGGCCGTCATGTGGTCCAGCACCTCCAGGTGCGCGCCCACCTCCTGGCGCGAGTCCAGATAGAGGGCGCCCGTCAGGTACTCGGTGAACACCATGTCCGGCAGCTCCGGCTCGGCGAACCGGAACAGCGTGAACGGCGCGTACGTCCCCGGGTGCGGGCCCGCCGCGAACTCGGCGATCTGCAGGGTGACGCGGTCCCGCCCGGCGTACTCCAGCAGCCGGTCCAGCTGGTCCCGCAGCACCGCGGGCCGCATGCTCACCGGGCGCCTGAGCACCGTCTCGTCCATGATGACCCACAGGTGGGGCGGGTCCTCCCGCTCCAGCAGCCGCTGCCGCTCCATGCGCAGCGACACGTGCCGTTCGACCGTCTCCGGCGAACTCTGCCCGATCGTCCCCGCCTCCAGCACCGCGCGCGCGTACTCCTCGGTCTGCAGCAGACCGGGCACGAAGTGCGGTTCGTAGGAGCGGATGACCCGGGCGGCCCCCTCCAGGCTGACGTACAGGCTGAACCAGTCCGGCAGCACGTCGTGGAACCGCTGCCACCAGCCCGGCTGGTTGGCCTCCTCGGCCAGCCGCACGAACGCGTCGGCCTCCTCCTCGGGCACCCCGTAGGTGGTCACCAGCACCTGCACGTAGGGGATCTTCAACGCGACCTCGGCCATCTCCATCCGCCGTACGGTCGCCGACGCCACCCGCAGGACCCGGGCGGCCTCCTCACGGCTGAGGCCCGCGGCCTCCCGCAGTTCCTGCAGCCGTTTGCCCAGCACCACCTGGCCCACGGTGGGCGCAGCCCGCCGCTCACTCACCGCCACGCCCTCCCCTGCGCACCGATTCACGCGGGGAGCAGTCTGTCACGTGTTGCCGTCTCGCACACGTGCCCGAGGCAAGGAGCCTTCAACCCGCCTGGGTGTGCAGGTACTTGGCGGTCGCCGGGTCCGCCGGCAGGAACGTCTCGATGGCGAGCTCGGCGACCGTGACGTCCATCGGCGTGTTGAACGTGGAGATCGAGGACACGAACGACAGGGTCCGCCCGGCGTGCTCGATGCGCAGCGGCAGCGCGAAGTAGGGCACGGGCTCGGCCGGTTCGCCGCCGGCCGGCTCCTCGGGCACCGGATAGGCCGCCACCTCCTCGTACAGGGCGCGGAGCCGTTCCGAGCGGTGCAGGGCGATCTCCCGCTCCATCTGGGCCAGCAGATGCCCGCGCCACTCCCGCAGGTTCCGGATGCGCGGTGCCAGCCCCCGCGGGTGCAGGGTCAGCCGCATCGCGTTCGGCGCCGGGACCATCAGCTCCTCCGGCACGCCGTCCAGCAGCAGGGCGATGCCCCGGTTCGCGGCGACCACCGTGTACCCGGCGTCGACCACCAGCGCCGGATACGGCTCGTAGCCCCGGATGAGCCGCTCCATGCCGTCGCGCAGCGCGTCCAGCGCCGGGTCGTCCAGCGGGGTCTCCGGATAGCGCGGCGCGTAACCGGCCGCCAGCAGCAGGGCGTTGCGCTCCCGTACCGGCACGTCGAGCTGCTCGGCGAGCCGCAGCACCATCTCCTCGCTGGGCCGGGACCGGCCGGTCTCGACGAAGCTGATGTGCCGTGCCGAGGAGTCGGCGCGCAGCGCCAGGTCCAGCTGCGAGATCCGCCGCCGCTCCCGCCAGGCGCGCAACAGCGGGCCGACGCCCTTGCCCGTGACGCCGCCGGAAGCGGTGGGAGCGGTGGGAGCGGTGGGAGCGGACGCGGGGAGAGGCATACGGCCGACCCTAGTCGAGCCCGGGGCGGGGCAACGAGCCGATCGCGCCCCCGGACCGCGCCGGTGTGCCGGGCCCCTCGCCGGCGTGGCAGGCTGAACCCGTACCCGCCACGCCCCGGAGGGGGCACGCCGCGAAGGGAGCCCGGGCCATGGCCGTCGAACCGCTGTCGCAGAAGGAGATCGAGGACCGGCTGGCCGAACTGCCCGGCTGGTCGGTGGACGGCGACCGCCTCACCCGCTCCTACCGGCTGGGCTCCCACTTCGCGGCGGCGGCCCTCGTCGTGCACGTCGCCGCCATTCAGGACGAGCTGGACCACCACTCCGACCTGACCCTGGGTTACCACACCGTCTCCCTCAGCGTGCACACCCACAGCGCGGGCGGCGCCGTCACCGCGAAGGACTTCGCCCTCGCCCGCAAGGTGGAGGACATCGCCCCGGGCCACGGAGCACACTGAGCGATGTGCTCGACTACGACAAGGAAGCCGGCACCTACGACGCCTCGCGCGGCGGCGAAGCCCGCGCCCACGAGGCCGCACGGGCCGTCCTCGGCCTGATACCCGCAAGTCCGGGCCGTCTCCTCGACGTCGCCTGCGGCACCGGGATCGTCACCCGGCGGCTCGCCGCCGCACGCCCGGGGCTGCGGGTGACCGGCGCGGACCTCAGCCCCGCCATGGTCCGCAGGGCGTCGGCCCGGCTGCCCGGCGCGGTCGTACGGGCCGACAGCCGCCGACTGCCGTTCCCCAGCGGCGCGTTCGACGCGGTCACCACCATCTGGCTGCTGCACCTGCTGCACGATCCCGAGGACGTGGGCGCGGTCGTCGGCGAGTGCGCCCGTGTGCTGCGGCCCGGCGGGGTGTACGTCACCACGGTCGACAAGGCCGCCGCGCACGACGTCGGCAGCGACATCGACACGGTCCTCGCCGCCCGGCCGCGCCGTCCGGCCGCCGACGCCCCGCGAGCCGTCACCGCCCACGCCGCCCGGCACGGACTCGCGCCCGCCGGACACGGCTCCTTCACCGGCACCGGGCAGGGCCGCAGCCCCCGCACCACCATCGCCGACCTGCGCCGCGGCTGGTTCACCCTGCTGCCGCCCGGGGAAGGGAGCACCGAGGAGCTGGCCGCCCGTCTGGCCGCGCTCCCCGACCAGGACCGCCCGCGCCCCGACCCGCGCTTCGCTCTGAGGGCCTTCCGCAAGCCGGCGCCGCCTCCCGCCGGGACACCGTGAACCGAGCGCGCGTAGTGCCCGCCTCAGCGCGACGAACGCCCCTCGAAGCCCGGCCGGCCGAGATGCGAGGCGAGGACCGCGGCCTGGACCCGGCGCTGCACGCCCAGTTTGGCCAGCAGGCGTGAGATGTGGTTCTTGACGGTCTTCTCGGACAGGTAGAGCCGCTTGCCGATCTCACGGTTGGTCAGTCCGTCCCCGATCAGCGCCAGGATGTCCCGTTCGCGCGGTGACAGGCCCGCCAACTCGGGCGGCAGGGACGGGTCCCCGCCCGGATCGGCCCGCAGGGAGCGCATCAGCCGGGCCGTGGTCGCCGGGTCCAGCATCGACTGGCCGGAGGCCACGGTGCGGACCGCCGACACCAGGTCGGAGCCCTTGATCTGTTTGAGGACGTAACCGGAGGCCCCGGCCATGATGGCGTCCAGCAGGGCGTCCTCGTCGTCGAACGAGGTGAGCATCAGGCAGGCCAGTCCCGGCATCCGGTCGCGCAGCTCCCGGCAGACCGTGATGCCGTCGCCGTCGGGCAGGCGTACGTCGAGCACGGCGACGTCCGGGCGAAGGGCGGGACCGCGGGCGAGCGCGTGCGCGGCGGTGTCCGCGTCACCGACCACACGGATGTCCGGCTCGGTGCCGAGCAGGTCGGCCAGGCCGCGCCGGACCACCTCGTGGTCGTCCACCAGGAAGACCCGGATCGGGGCCTGCTCCGTGAAGGTGCGTGTCTCGGGCATGGTGACCTCTTCTTCCCGGGGCGGGCGGGCTGCGGACCGTCCCTGAGCCCGATCATGACCCGCCGGTGGCGCACACACCAGGGCCGACCGGCCCCACTCACCCCGGCGCGCCGTGCGGGCCCGGGAGCCGGGGATGCACCTCGAAGACGTCCCCGAGGCCCGTCAAGCGCAGCATGCCCAGGAAGCGGGCGCTGTCCGTGACCAGTCGCAGCCGCCCGCCCCGGGCCAGGACGCGGTTGCGCGCCCGGCACAGGACGCCCAGCCCGGCGCAGTCGATGAACTCGGTCGGCCGCAGGTCCAGGACCAGGTCGGGGCGCGGACGGGCGGTGAGCGCGTCGAGCCGTGCCGACAGGGCGGGCGCGGTCAGCAGGTCGATCTCCCCGCGCAGGGCCAGCACCGTGGGGCCGGGGCCGTCCTCGTGCGCCGGTGCCGCGGCGGGCCCGGCGAGGAGTGCCGACCCGGGCGGCTCGTGGTTCTCGGGCATGAGACCCAGCGAACCGGTCCCGCCCGCCCCCCGGTAGGGCCGGACGGCCCCGATCCCGCCCCCCGCCCGGTCCCGGCACCCGGAGGAGCGGGACGGCTTTCATTCCGGGCCGCCGCCCGGCGGTCGTCGGGGCCCCTCGGCGGCCGGGTGATGCGGGGGAGCGGCACCGCGGGGGACCGGTGCCGCTCCTGGGGCCACTCTCGGCGAGGGCCGTCCGTGCCGCCAGGGCCGTACGGGCCAAGACCGGCGGCCGTCGGTCCCGGTCGCGGCCGGTGGCGGGGGCCGGTACCGCGCGCCGCCCCCCCGTGCCGGACCGGATACCGTGGAGACGACCCGTCGGCGCCGGGCCGGCGCGGCGAGGGGGACCTGGAGGCATGTGGTGGACCGCCCGGAGGAGCCCCGCGTACGCCTGCCGCAGCTGAGGCTGGACGAGCTGCTGGAGGAACTTCAGGCCCGGATCGACGCGGCGCGGGGTACCCGCGACCGGGTGCACAGCCTCCTGGAGGCGGTCCTCTCCGTCGGCCGCGAGCTGGAACTGGAACAGGCGCTCCGCTCCATCGTGGAGGCCGCCGCCGTGCTCGTCGACGCCGAGTACGCCGCCCTCGGCGTCATCGGACCCGACGGCAGGACCCTGTCGGCGTTCCACACCGTCGGCGTGTCCGAGGAGGAGATCGCCGTGATCGGCCCGTACCCACAGGGCCACGGCATCCTCGGCGAGCTGATCCGCCACCCCGAACCGCTGCGCCTGCCCAAGCTCTCCGAGCACCCCGCCTCGTACGGCTTCCCGCCCGGCCATCCGCCGATGAACAGCTTCCTCGGCGTCCCGATCCGGGTCCGTGACCAGGTCTTCGGCAATCTCTACCTGACCGAGAAGCGCGGGGGCGCGGACTTCGACGAGGAGGACGAGTCGGTGCTGTCGACGCTCGCCGTCGCCGCCGGCGTGGCGATCGACAACGCCCGTCTGTACGAGGAGTCCCGGCTGCGCGAGCGCTGGCTGCTGGCGCAGGCGGAGATCGGCCACCGTCTGATGTCCGGCAGCGAGCGCGCGGAGGCGCTGGAACTGATCGCGGAGCGCGCCCGGGAGATCACGGGGTCGGCCCTGGCGGCGGTGGCGCTGCCCATGGCGGGCACCGGGTCGCTCTCCGTGGAGATCGCCGTGGGCGCGGAGGCGGAGGCACACCGCGGGCTGGTGCTGTCCCCGCAGGACGGCCTGATGGGCCAGGCCTTCTCCGCCGCGGCCCCGGTCACCGGCGACCACGTCGGCCACGACTCCCGGATCGCGTCCGAACCCCCGCGCTCAGGCGGTCTGGGTCCCGCCGTGGCCGTGCCCATCGGCACCGGGGAGGGCGGGGTGCGCGGGGTGGTCCTGGTGGCCCGCGAGGCGGGAAGGCCGGTCTTCCTGGCGAAGGAGACCGAGATGCTCCAGGGGTTCGCCGCCCAAGCCGCGATCGCCATGGAACTGGCCGAGCGCCGGCGGGACGCCCAGCAGATCGCGGTGCTGGAGGAGCGCGACCGGATCGCCCGGGACCTGCACGACCTCGCCATCCAGCGGCTGTTCGCGACCGGGATGACCCTGCAGAGCGCGGGCCGCTTCATCGAGCACCCCGAGGCCGCCGAGCGGGTCCTGCGGGCCGTGGACGACCTCGACGAGACCATCAAGATCATCAGGTCGACGATCTTCGGGCTGCGGACCCGCGCGGGCGCCGCGAGCGGCGGTGGGCTGCGGGCCCGGGTCGTGCGCACGGTCGGCGAGGCGGCCCCCGTCCTGGGCCTCACGCCCAGCCTGCGCATGGAGGGCCTGGTGGACACGGACGTGCCGCCCGAGATCGCCGACCACGTCATGGCGGTGCTGTCCGAGGCCCTCACCAACATCGCCCGGCACGCGCGCGCCGACCGCGCCCGGGTGGTCCTGACGACCGACGGCCGCGAGGTGTGCCTGACCGTCTCGGACAACGGCGTGGGCATCGCACCCGACGGCCGCCGCAGCGGGCTGCGCAACATGGCCGAGCGCGCGGCGCAGCTCGGCGGCAGCCTGGACCTGGCCCGCCCCGACGGCGGCGGCACCACGCTCAGCTGGCGGGTCCCGCTGCCCGCCCGGTGACGGCCCGCGAGCCGCGGGCAGGCAGGACGGGAAGGGCGTCACCCGCTTCTCGCGGATCAGGATTGCGCGGTGCGCGGCTGCCGGCCGCTTCCCCGCGTCTGCAACGCGTCCTTCCCGTCACCTCCAGCACACCACGGGAACCACCGTCGCACCAGTGCCGCGGGGTCAGCCGCTCGCGCAGGTCCGGCCGTCCAGGGTGAACGCCGCCGGCCTGGTGTTCGCGCCCGACCAGCTGCCCGTGAAGCCGAAGCCGACCGAGGAGCCCGCCGTCACGATGGCGTTCCAGCTCACGTTCTTCGTCGTCACCGCCGGACCCGACTGCGTGTGGCCGGCGTTCCACAGGTGCGTGATCCTCTGGCCGTCCGGGAACGTCCAGCCCAGGGACCAGCTACTCCAGGCCGTCGTGCCGGTGTTGGTCAGATGTACGTCCGCCTGGAAGCCGTCGGCCCACTGGTTGGTGATCTCGTAGGTGACCGTGCAGGCGCCGGACGGAGGCGGATGCGTACCGCCGCCGCCGGGGCCGGAGGTGTCGCCGTAGACGACGCCCCGGCCGTTGGTCGCGACGTACACCCGGCCGTACACCCGCGGGTCGCCGGTGATCGCCGTGCCCGTCCGGCCCCACTGGTGGGCGTCGTCGTTGACGCGGGTCCAGCTCGCCCCCGTGTCCGTGGAGCGGAAGACGCCGCGCACTCCGCCGATCCTCGCGCTGGTGTAGAGGGTCTGGTACGTCGCTCCCGGCGCGGCCTTGCCGAAGCCGATCGTGTCGGCCTGCTCGACGTTCGGCAGCCGGGCGAAGCTCGCGCCGCCGTCCGTGGAGTGCCACAGGCCGTACGCGCCGTCGGCCGCCCCGCCGGCCAGCCAGATGTCGCCCTCCGTGCCGGGCAGCGCCTTGAAGCGCACGCTGTCCCCGGCCGGCAGCCCCGTCGCCGAGGACGCCGTGAAGGTCGCGCCGCCGTCCCTGCTGACGTAGAACCTCCCGGACCCGAAGCCGTAGAAGGTCCTGGGGTCGACGCGGTCCGACTCGACGAGCGCGCCGGCCGGGATGCCGCTCGACGCCGACCAGGACGTGCCGAAGCCCGTCGCGTACCGCACGCCCGTGCCGGCCGGGCTCCACACGAACCGGCTGCCGTCCGCCGCCGCGGCCACCGTGCCGCCGCCCGAGACGCCCGGGGGATCGGTGCCCGCGAACCAGTGGGCGCCGTTGTCCGTGGAGAACGCGATGTGCGGGCCGGAGTCCAGGTCACCGGCCCGGACCACCATGGCGGGGTCCGCCTCCGCGAAGTCCAGGCTCGTGGTCGTGGTGAAGGTGGGGGAGGTGTACATCATCGACGGCACCTCGGTGAGGTCCGTGTGCCGGAAGCCGCCGATGTCGCCGAGCGCGCTGAACAGCCGCGCGTCACCGGAGGGCGGCGCCGCGAGGTCGTTGACCGCCGTCTCCTCCAGGCCCCGCACCATCGGCTTCACGGTGAACCGGCCGCCGCTGTCCCACTCGGTGAGGTCCTCGGTGCCGTAGAGCGTGGCGCCCGTCCCGTACATCATCCGGGAGGAGTCGAACGGGTCGATCTCCAGGGCCTCCGTCAGCCACCCCAGTTTCGGCGTCTGTTCGGGCGGGGAGGGGTGCGCGCCGAAGGTCAGCCAGGGGGAGGAGGACACGTCGATGGTGTACCGGTTCGAGCGGTCGGGGTACGACGTGTAGTCCCAGGCCTTCGTCCAGGTGGCGCCGCTGTCGGTGGAGCGGAAGAGCTGGGTGTCCGGCCACCAGGAGCTGTACGCGGTCGCCATCACGGTGGACGGGTGCCGGCGGTCGACCGTCAGCCCGCTGAAGCCGTAGGAGGTGTCCGCCTCCGCGACCGGGCTGATGTCGGTCCAGGTGCCGGTCGCCGTCGCGTACCGCCACAGCCGGCCCTTGCCGCCGTCGTAGGGGCCGCCCTTGTCGCTGTAGGCGAGGTACAGGAACCCGTTCTCCGCGTCCAGCACGCCCTTGTGCGCCAGGTATCCGGTCGGCTGGCCGGCCAGCCGGGTCCAGGTGGCGCCCGCGTCGGTCGAGCGGTAGACCGCGTTGTCCTGGTCGGCGACCCCGACGTAGACGGTCTTCGTCGCGCTCCCGGAGGTCCCCGTGGACTCGTCGAAGGTGACCCAGACGATGCCCTGGTTGTCGCTCGCGTACCCGCTCGTGTCGTCCGGGTCCTGCCGGTAGGTGCCCGGGTTGGGGAAGCTCGTCACCTGCGACCAGGTCACCCCCGAGTCCGTCGACCGCCACAGGCCCCTGCCGCTGGGCGCGCCCAGGTACAGCACGCTGTCGCGGTTCGGGTCGACCGCCAGCCGCTCGCCCATGCCCCGGCCGGGCATGTTGCCGCCGAGCTTGAAGGGCAGGTCGGCCTTGCGCCAGCTGGCGCCCCGGTCGGCGGAGCGCAGCACCGCGCCGTTCGTCGGGTCCCAGCTGTTGGTGTACGTCCCGACGGCCGCGTAGACCTTGTCGGGGTCGACCGGGTCGGAGGCCAGGCTCACCACGCCGGTGTGGCCCCATTCGTCCCAGCCGACCGAGTCCAGCAGCGGCGTCCACGTCTTCGTCCGCTCCTGCCAGCGGTAGGCGCCGCCGATGTCGGTGCGGGCGTAGACCAGGTCCTTCTCGGAGCGGTTGAAGACGATCCCGGGGACGAAGCCGCCGCCGTCGATCCGGGCGTTCTTCCAGGTGTAGGTGTCCGCGGCGAGGGCCGTGCGCGGGGCGGGGCCGGCGAGTGCGGGCGGGGTGCCGGACAGCAGGCCGGCGGCGAGGGCCAGCACGGCGGTGAGGATGCGGGTTCTCCGCATGGCGGGGGTCCTCCCATGGCGGGGGCGGCCCCCCAGGGGAAAGGGGGCCGCCCGTGAAGAGGTGCCGGTCCTATTCCAGGAGCTCGGCGTACGAGCCCATGGCCAGGGCGATGTCCGCCTGGGCCCAGAAGCGGTGGTACGTGAAGACGGGAGCGGCGCCGCCCTTGAGGTAGGCCTCGACCTTCGACCAGTTCGGGTCGCTCTTGTAGAAGGACCGCAGTGAGGCGAACGTGGACGACGCGTTGATCGCGTCGCCGTTCGGCATCGTGCCGGTCCAGCCGTTCGGCACGTAGACGCTGTCGCCGAACCGGCTGTAGTCGGTGCGGGTCTCCGGGACGGCGATGCCGAGGCTGTCCTGGTAGTTGTCCCACATGCCGTCCAGCAGCGCCTTCGCCGTGGACTTGGCGGCGGCGTCACCGGACTTGGCGGCGTAGTACGTCAGTGTCTTGGCGTAGGAGGCGGCCACGCCGACGTCGTCGGTGTAGTCGGCGACGGTGACGTGCAGTCCGCTGTTGGAACCGGGGTTCGACGCGTTCCAGGTGTCGGGCTGGCCCGACCACTGGAGGGTGGAGGGGATGCGGTAGGTGCCGTCCGGGTTGACCGTGGTCTTGGACAGCGCCCACTTGACCCACTTGTCGAGGATGGCCTTCGCCGCGGCGTTCCCGGTCTGCTGGTAGTACTCGGCGACCCGCTCCATCGACCACGTCTGGAACCCGAACCACTGGTTGGACGGCGGGTCGTGGTAGACGGGCTGCCAGTCGTAGTACATGCCGTAGAAGGTGGACGCGCCGGCCGGCGGGGTGGCGTACCGGCCCAGCCAGCTGTTGGTCGCACCGCCCGCGATGGCGCCCTCGGACGACTGGAGCCACTGGTAGAACTCCAGCTGCCGCTGGAGCGACTTGCCCCAGTCCGTCGCGCCCGTCGCCGACTTGGGCTTCAGGTCGGCGACCGAGCTGAGCGCGTACGCGGCGAGCGGGTTCTGGTAGCCGCCGTGGACATGGCTGGAGCCGATCCGCCAGGCCCAGCCGGCGGAGGTGTCGGTGGCGCCGCCCCAGGCGTAGTACCAGGACAGCAGGTAGTGCGAGGCGTCCTTGCCGGTGCCGGCCGGGCAGGACGGGCTCGTGCAGTTGCCGATCTTCTTGAAGTACTTGTCGTACATCGCGTACCGCAGGTAGTCGCCCATCTTGGCGGCCTTGGCGACCGTCGCGGACACGTCGGCGCTCTTGCCCTGTGCCTTCGCCCACACGTCCGCCCAGTACGCGGCCTGCACGGCGCGGGAGTCCGCGTCCGGGGCGTCGGTGTACTTCCACTGCTTGGCGTAGGAGGAGTCGCCGGTGAACAGGTCCAGGTAGCCGTTCTTGCCGCCGTACTTGAAGGCGTCGCAGGTCGGCTGCGGGACCGTCTCCCAGACGGACTCCTGGGAGCCGCGCTGGAAGGTGTTGATGTACGACGGTCCGGTGGCCGTCGGACCGGCCTCGCACTTGCCGGGCTCGTTGCCGTAGCCGTAGACGTTGTCCACGTCCTGGATCCAGTGCATGCCGTAGACGTCGTCCGTGCCGTACGCCGACTTCAGCTCACCGGCGATCGGGTCCGGGCCGACGGACACCGACGAGTCGAGCTTCGCCGGGTACTCGTTCGGGGTGTCCAGCTCGGGCGCGTACGTGGCCGGCTTGGAGGCGTTGTAGGAGGAGTTCGTCGGCTGGTCGGCGTGGGTGGGGATCATGTACTTCTCCATGATGTCCCACGCGCCGTTGAACTTCGACCAGTCGCCGGTCACCTTGCCGTACATCGCCTGGAGCCACAGCAGATAGCTGTACGCCTCCGAGGTGGTCTCGTGCCCCTGGTCCGGGGCCTCGACGATCAGCGTCTCCACCGAGTGGTACGGGATGCCCTCGGGGGAGAAGTAGCCGTTCGCCGGGTTGGTGATCTTGCCGTAGAGGTCGAGGAAGCGGGCGTCGTACGCCTTCGACGCGGGCAGCTCCGTGACCGTGACCGTCGCCTTGGTGTGGCCGGTGGCCGACGCGGTGAAGGTCGCGCTGCCGGTGCCGGAGGAGTCCGCCGTCACGGTCACCGTCTGCGCGGTGTTCCAGTTCGACGGGGTGAAGGTCAGCGAGGAACCGCCCGTCACGGACAGGCCGGTGTTGCCGCTCGTGCGGCTCGTGCTCACCGTCACGTTCGCGCTCGGCTGCGTCGACAGCTTCACCGAGAACGTGCCCGACTTCCCCTGCTGGACGCCGAGTTGGGATGGCGAGGCGACCACGGCGGGTCCGGAGGCGACCGTGATGCCGACCGGGGTGGAGGCGGCGGACGCGCCCAGGCTGTCGTACGCCTTCGCCACCAGTGAATGACTGCCCACGGTCAAGCTGGAGACCGAGAGCGAGTAGGGCGCGCTGGTGTCGGTGCCCAGCAGCGTGGTGTCGTCGTAGAACTCCACCTTGCCGATGGTCGCGTTGTCGGCCGCCGCCGCGGTCGCGGCCAGCGGCACCGCCTCGCCCTGCGAGTACACCGCGCCCGCGCTCGGGCTGGTCAGCACGGTCACCGGGGGCTGGTGCGCGCCGGCGCAGGTGGTGCCGTTGACGGCGAAGGACGTGGGGGCGGCGTTGGAGCCGCTGTAGGTGAACTGGGCGCCGGTGGAGACGGCGGCCCCCGTCGCGATCGTGCCGTTGTACGAGGCGTTCTTCACGGTGACCGTCTGGCCCGACTGCGACCAGGTGCCGTTCCAGCCGTTGGAGAGCTTCTGGTTGCCGGTGTAGGCGTACGTCAGCGTCCAGCCGTCGATGGCGTCGGTGCCGCGGTTGGTGATCGTGAGGTCGGCGGTGAAGCCGGAACCCCAGTCGTTGGTCTTGTAGTCGACGCTGCACTGCACGGACGCCGCGTGCGCGGCCGGGGTGCCGGTGGCGAGCATCGTCAGGGGCAGGGCGAACGCGGCGGCCACCGCGGTCCACAGCCGGCGCACGGCTCTTCTCTTACGTCCGGGATCCATGTGCTGGTTCCTCCTTGCGGGCATGCGGCTCGGGGGAGGTCAAGGCTTGAACCAGTGGGAGCGCTCCCATAGTGGGGACGGGGCCCGGAGCGGTCAAGGTGCTTGAAGAGTCGAAAAGATTCGACGGATCCGGTCGAGGAAAAGTCGTACGGCTCCTCTGGGCAGACCGGCCGCTTGGCGCTACCTTCACTCGCACCAGTGGGAGCGGTTCCGTTCAGTCGACGCGTCCGTCACGGCGCGCCAAGCTGCAAGGAGTCGCTCATGCGACACCCCCCGCGTTCAGTACTTTTAGCCGTCACCGGTGCGGTCGCGCTCGTCGGGAGCGTGGTCGTACCGGTGGTGGCGGCCCAGGGAGCCACGCCCGCCTGCACGGTGGAGTACACCGTCACCAGCCAGTGGGACAGCGGCTTCCAGGGCTCGGTGAAAGTCACCAACAACCGGACAGCGCTGAGCGGCTGGAAGCTCACCTTCGACTTCGCCGGCGGACAGAAGGTCACTCAGGGCTGGAACGCCAAGTGGTCCCAGTCCGGCAGCACCGTCACCGCGGCCGGCGAGGACTGGAACGGCACGCTCGGCACCGGTGAGAGCGTCAGTGCCGGCTTCCTCGCCTCCCGGTCCGGGAGCGACCCCGCACCGGCCGTGTTCACGCTCAACGGCACGACCTGCAACGTCGACTCGGAGCCGACCACCCCGCCGCCGACGACCCCGCCACCGTCCGGCGGCACCCCGCCCGCGCTGCGGGTCTCCGGCAACAAGCTCGTGGACGCCGGCGGCACCACCCGCCGTCTGCTCGGCGTCAACCGCTCCGGCGGCGAGTTCATGTGCGTGCAGGGCTACGGCATCTGGGACGGACCGGTGGACGACGCGGCGGTCGAGGCGATCGCCGACTGGAAGGCCAACGCGGTCCGCATCCCGCTCAACGAGGAGTGCTGGCTCGGCCTGTCCAACGTCAAGCCCGAGTACGGCGGCGCCGACTACATCGCCGCCGTCAAGGAGCTGGTGGCCCGCGTCGAGGCGCACGGCATGACCCCGGTCCTCGAACTGCACTGGTCCTACGGCCAGTACACCGGGAACTCGGCCGGCTGCACCGACCCGCACGCCACCTGCCAGAAGCCGATGCCCGACATGCGCTACTCCCCGTCGTTCTGGTCGTCGGTGGCGAGCACCTTCAAGGACGACCAGGCGGCCGTGTTCGACCTGTTCAACGAGCCCTACCCGGACCGGGCGGCCTCCAGCGCCACGGACGCCTGGACGTGCTGGCGGGACGGGGGCACGTGCCCCGGGATCTCCTACGAGGTCGCCGGCATGCAGGACCTGGTGGACAGCGTCCGGGCCACCGGCGCCAGGAACGTCATCATGGCCGGCGGCCTGGCGTACTCGAACGACCTCAGCCAGTGGAACGCGTACAAACCGACCGACCCGGCGGGCAATCTCGCCGCCGCGTACCACGTCTACAACTTCAACTCCTGCGCGAGCGAGAGCTGCTGGAACTCCACCCTCGCCCCGGTGGCCGCCCAGGTGCCCCTGGTGGCCGGGGAGATCGGCGAGAACACCTGCGCGCACGGGTTCACCGACCGGGTCGTGAAGTGGTTCGACGACCACGACCTGTCCTACCTCGGCTGGACCTGGAACACCTGGGACTGCTCCTCCGGGCCGTCCCTGATCTCCGCCTACGACGGCACTCCCACCGCGTACGGCGCCGGGCTGCGTGACCACCTGCGCGCCCTCAACCCGTAGATCCCACCCGTAGATCCCACGGAACCCCGAAGGAACCCGCACTCATGAGTCGTACCAAGACAACACTGCTGGTGGCCCTGGGCCTCCTCGCCGGAGCCTCCGGAACGGCGTTCGCGGCCCTGCCCGGCGGCCCGGGCGCCGCCGCGGCCGCCGCGCCCTGCGCCGTCGACTACAAGATCCAGAGCCAGTGGGACACCGGCTTCACCGCCGCCGTGACCCTCACCAACAACGGCGCCGCCAAGACGGCCTGGTCGCTGAAGTGGTCGTACGGCGGCACCCAGAAGGTCACGAACGGCTGGAACGCGAAGATCAGCCAGAGCGGCACCGCGGTCACCGCGGCCAACGAGAGCTACAACGGCGCGCTCGCGACCGGTGGCACGGTCAGCTTCGGCTTCAACGGCACGTTCAGCGGCACCAACTCCGTCCCCGCCACCTTCACGCTCGACGGCGTCACCTGCAACGTGGACGGCGGCAGCGGCGGCACTGGCGGCGGCACCGGTGGGGACACCGGCGGCGGAACCGGCGGAGACACCGGCGGCGGCACGGGCGGAGACACCGGCGGGAGCACGGGCGGCGGGGGCGGTGACGGAGGCACCGGCAACCGCGTCGACAACCCCTACGCCGGGGCGAAGGGCTACGTGAACCCGGAGTGGTCGGCGCACGCCGCCGCCGAACCGGGCGGCAGCCGCGTCGCCAACCAGCCCACCGCCGTGTGGCTCGACCGGATCGCCGCCATCAACGGCGTGAACGGCGGGATGGGCCTGCGCGCCCACCTGGACGAGGCACTGAAGCAGAAGGGCTCGGGCGAACTCGTCGTCCAGCTGGTCATCTACGACCTCCCCGGCCGCGACTGCTCCGCCCTCGCCTCCAACGGCGAGCTGGGCCCCAACGACATCGACAAGTACAAGAGCCAGTACATCGACCCGATCGCGTCGATTCTGGCCGACGCCAAGTACGCGGGCCTGCGCATCGCCACCGTCATCGAACCCGACTCCCTGCCCAACCTGGTCACCAACGCGGGCGGCACCGCCGGCAGCACCGACGCCTGCGCGACCATGAAGGCCAACGGCAACTACGAGAAGGGCGTCAGCTACGCCCTCGACAAGCTGGGCGCCATCCCGAACGTCTACAACTACATCGACGCCGGCCACCACGCCTGGCTCGGCTGGGACTCCAACTTCGGTCCCACCGTCCAGGAGTTCTACAAGGTCGCCACCACCAACGGCGCGAGCGTGAACGACGTGACGGGCTTCATCGTCAACACCGCCAACTACAGCGCCACCAAGGAGCCGTACTTCAAGGTCACCGACAGCGTCAACGGGCAGACCGTGCGCCAGTCGAAGTGGGTCGACTGGAACCAGTACGTGGACGAGCAGTCCTTCGCCCAGGCACTGCGCGACAAGCTCGTCGCCTCCGGGTTCAACAGCAACCTCGGCATGCTGATCGACACCTCCCGCAACGGCTGGGGCGGCTCCGCCCGGCCCACCAAGTCCGGCCCGCTGACCTCCGTCGACGACTACGTCAACGGCAGCCGTGTCGACCGGCGCCTCCACGCCGGCAACTGGTGCAACCAGAGCGGTGCCGGCCTCGGCGAACGGCCGACCGCCGCTCCGGCGGCCGGGATCGACGCCTACGTCTGGGTCAAGCCCCCGGGGGAGTCGGACGGAGCCAGCTCCGCCATCTCCAACGACGAGGGCAAGGGCTTCGACCGGATGTGCGACCCGACCTACGGCGGCAACGCCCGCAACGGCAACAACCCCACCGGCGCGCTGCCGAACTCGCCGCTGGCCGGGCACTGGTTCTCCGCCCAGTTCCAGCAGCTGATGCAGAACGCCTACCCGCCGCTGCCGTAGCGGCGTGAGCGCCCGCCGGGGCCGGACCACCGCGGTTCAGACCGCACCGGCCAGGCCCCGGCGGATCGCGCGCTCCACCGGTGAGTACGCCCCGTCCGGCCGCTCCAGCTCGCAGGGCGCGGCCGGCAGCAGCGGCGGCTGCGCCAGGAAGCGGGGCCGGGTGCCGTGGTGCGGCTGGGCCGCGTGCACCAGGAACGGGTGACAGAGGTAGACGTCACCGGGGCGGCCCGTGGCGTGGGCGAGGGGGCGGTGGGCCGAGGCCGCCGCCACCCGGGGGCCCAGCTCGAGGAAGGACGCCCCCGCCTCGCCGTAAGGCCGCAGCACCGCGGGCACGTCCAGATGCGACCCCACCCGGATCCGGGTCGGGGCGTCGTCCAGCGTGACCTCGCTGAACAGGAACAGCATCAGCAGCGCGCGGTCCCGGGAGCGCAGGTTCGTGTGGTAGTGCTCCCGGCCCTCGGGGAGGTAGCTGCCCTCGATGTGCCATCCGGCGTCGTCCGGTTCCGCGGGGTGCGGGAAGCGCAGCGGGAAGGTGCCCAGCGAGTAGCGCGGCTCCCAGCGCCCGGCGCCCACCAGCGCGTCGAACGCGTCGTGCAGCACCGGGGAATTGGCCGCCGCCGCGAACGGACCCTGGGCCATGCCGCCCACCCACACCACCGGTTCCTTCCAGGTGGCGCGGTCCTCCGGGTCGTAGCCCGTCTCCCGCCACAGCAACCGCGCGCAGTCCGCGGCGACCCGGGGCGCGACGGCTCCTTCGATCTTCACGAACCCGTCCTCGACGAAGCGCGCTATGAGGTTGTCGTCCATGGGGCCATGGTCGCCGGTGACCTTGCCGGGACGCACCCGGTTTTTGCCGCACCGGCAACACCGCTGGCCTCCGTCCCGCGTGCCGTCGCACCCTGACCGCATCCGGAAGAGAGGCTGACCACCATGGCGCACGACCACCACCACGACACCGGGCACCGGCACGGCCACGGGCACCACGGCACGGACATCGACTGGAACGAGATGGGTCCCCTGCTGGAGGCGCAGGCGGAGCTGTTCGCCCCGGTGTACGAGCGGGCCATGGCGTGGCTCGCGCGGGAGGTGACCGGGCCGGGGCTGATCGTGGACGCGGGCAGCGGGCCCGGAGTGCTCTCCTGCCTGTTCGCCGAGGCGTTCCCCGGTGCCCGGGTCGTCGCCGTCGACGCCACCGCGCCCCTGCTGGAGCGTGCCCGCGCCCGGGCCGTCCGGCAGGGCGTCGCCGACCGTTTCGACACCCTCGCCGGCGAGCTCCCCGATGTGCTCGACAAGCTGGAGTACCCGGCCGACCTGCTGTGGGCCAGCCGCAGTCTGCACCACCTCGGTGACCAGCGGGCGGCGCTCGCCACGTTCGCCGAGCGGCTCGCCCCCGGCGGCACCCTGGCCCTGCAGGAGGGCGGTCTGCCCTCCCGCTTCCTGCCCCGGGACATCGGCATCGGCCGCCCCGGACTGCAGGCACGGCTGGACGCCCTGGAGGAGGAGTGGTTCGGCCGGATGCGCGCCGGCCTGCCGGGCTCCGTCGCCGAGACCGAGGACTGGCCCGGCCTGCTGACCGCCGCCGGCCTCGAGCACCCCCGGAGCCGCACCTTCCTGCTCGACCTGCCGGCCCCCGTCACCGACCGGGGCCGCGCCTACGTCGTCGCGCACCTGTCCCGGCTGCGCGAGGGCGTCGGCGACGCGCTGGACGCCGAGGACCGCGCCACCCTGGACCGGCTGCTCGACCCGTCCGACCCGGCGAGCGTGCACGTACGGCCGGACGTGTTCGTCCTGGCCGCGCACACCGTGCACACGGCGGTCCGCCGCGGATAGGTCCTTGCGGGGGGGCTTGACTTCGAGTGGTCTCCAAGTGATGGACTCCGGGCGTCTTCGACACCGCGGGACACACACACGACGCAGGGGGACCTCATGAACGACGCTCCGGTCGCGCTCATCACGGGCGGCGGCAGTGGTATCGGCGCCGCCGTGGCGCGGCAGTTGCTGGACGCCGGACACCGGGTCACCGTCACCGGGCGCACAGAGCGGCGGCTGCGGGAATTCGCCGGGAGCCTGGGCGATCCCGAAGGACTGCTGACGGTCGCCGGTGACGCGTCGGCGTACGACGACGTGCGGCACGCGGTCGACCGCACGGTCAAGGCGTTCGGGCGGCTGGACACCGTCGTCGCCAACGCCGGCGTCGCCACCCACGACTCCGTGGCGGAGGGCGACCCGGCCGGCTGGACCGAGATGGTCCTCACCAACGTCCTCGGTCCCGCGCTCCTCGTCCGCGCCTCCGTCGACGCGCTGAAGGAGAGCCGCGGCCGGATCGTCCTCGTCGGCAGCGTCGCCGGGTTCGTGAACACCCCGGGCAACCTCTACGGCGCCACCAAGTGGGCGGTGACCGGTCTCGCCGAGAACACCCGGCGCCAGGTCACGGAGTTCGGGATCGGTGTCACGCTGGTCGCCCCCGGCCGGGTGGAGACCCCCTTCTGGGACGGCTACGGCAGCCTGCCCCCGGGGCACCTCCTGACCGCCGGCCAGATCGCCGACTCGGTGGTGTGGGCGATCCGGCAGCCGGCCGGGGTCGACGTCAACACCGTCGTCATCCGTCCGCTGGGCCAGCCCAACTGACGGACGTGCCGGCTCAGTTGCCGGCGATGAACTGCTTGGCCAGCTGGTCGCCGAGGGAGACCGCCGCGCTGTGGCTCTCGATGGGCGAGACCTTGGAGTTCTTGAACAGGATGTAGGTCACGCCCGATTCGGCGCCGCCGGTGGCCGGGTCCGGGTCGATGCCGAGCGCCTTGGCGGTGGCGTACGACGCCTCGCCGATGATCTGCGTGGGACCGGTGTCGCCGACGACGGCGTACTCGACCTTGTTGTTGTAGATGACGGCGACCACACCGCCGCCCTTGATGCCGGCGTTCGAGTAGTTCCAGATGCTGCTGGTGCTGGGCACGACGACGTACGGCAGCGTCTCCGCCTTCAGCGGCTTGCCGTCGGACTGGTGGAAGGCGGTGTCGTCCTGGTACCAGGGGTCGCGGTCCTCGTTGCAGTTGGTGGTGCGCTGGCCGTCGCAGTCGATGTCCATGTCGGCCTTCCAGAACACCGCGCCGTTCTTGCCGCACACCGGGACCGTGGCCGAGGTCTCCTCGTCCGTCCGGTACTTGCCGTTGGAGATCTGCGAACAGGACGTCACCTTGGCGAGCAGGTCGGCGGCGCTGACCGTGCCCTCCTGCGCGGACTTGGGGGAGGCGGCGGAGGCGTGCGCGGGCAGGAGGCCGGCGGCGAGCAGGGCGGTGCCGGAGGCCACGGCGAGGCCGAGGGTACGGGAACGCATGTGGGGGACCCTTCTGTTAGGAAAGTTTCCTTACCGGGTGCCGTACACGGTGACCTGTTCGCCATGCTCCCGTCAACCCTGGTGTTGCGAACGGCCGAATCCTGTGCGTATTGCGGTCAGTTCCCTCGAAGGCGAGACTGGACGAGACGGATATGTCCTGCTCTGTCCGGCGCTGTCGGAGGTCCCCTTCCCCCGGAGGTGAGGCTCATGTTCGTCCGTGCGGTGTACGCGACCGGTGATCCGGCACTGCTGGACGCGGCCATCCGGTCGGTGAACAGCGAGGGGCGGGACCTGCTGGAGGAGCGCCCCGGGTACCGGGGCGCGGGCGTGTTCGCGGACAGGGAGCTCGGCAAGCTCCTCACGATGAGCTGGTGGGAGACCGAGGAGGCGCGGCGGAACAGCGACGAGGTCATGCGCGAGCGGCGCAAGGGGCTGCTGGAGCCCTTCGCCGGCACGATGGCGGTCGCCAACTACGAGGCCGCCGTGCTCCACGAGATCAGGCACCCGCGGCACGGCGGCGGACTGCGCGTCACCAGCATGGAGTTCGACCCGCGGGACGCCGATCTGGTCGTCGACACCTTCCGGGCCACGGTGGTGCCGAGGTCCGAGTCACTGCCCGGACTCGCCGAGACGGCCCTGCTGATCGACCGGGAACGGGGACGGGGCATGACCGGTTCCCTGTTCGTCGACCGCGCCTGCCTGGCCGCCTCGCGCGCGGCCGTCGCGGGCCTGCGGCACGCGGCGGCGGCCAAGGCGCACGCGGTCGTGGTCGGCCTGGAGGAGTTCGAGGTCGTGCACGCGGACGTGCGCTTCGGCTGAGCGGCGGGTCGTCGCCGGGCGCCGGGCGGTCCACGGCCGTGCGCCCCGCCGCGGTGCGGGGCGCACGGCCGTGCCGGTGGTGCGGGACGTCCGTTCGGACCCGGGAGTCAGCCCACGTCGATCAGCCCACGTCGAAGGTGGCCGGGTCGGGACCCAGGCGCCGGTCCTCGTTGAGCGCGCTGATCGCGGCGAGGTCCTCGTCGTCCAGGCTGAAGTCGAACACCTCGATGTTCTCCTTGATCCGGGACGGCGTCACGGACTTCGGGATCACGATGTTGCCGAGCTGGATGTGCCAGCGCAGCACGACCTGGGCCGGGGTGCGGTCGTGCTTCTGCGCGATGGCGACGATCGCCGGGACCTCCAGCAGGCCCTTGCCCTGGCCGAGCGGCGACCAGGCCTCGGTGGCGATGCCCTGCTCCGCGTGGAACTCGCGCGCCTCGCGCTGCTGGAGGTGCGGGTGCAGCTCGATCTGGTTCACGGCGGGGATGACCGAGGTCTCCTCGACGAGCCGCCGCAGGTGCTCGGGAAGGAAGTTGGAGACGCCGATGGCGCGGACGCGGCCGTCGGCGTGCAGCTTCTCGAACGCCTTGTAGGTGTCGATGTACGTACCCCGGGACGGCAGCGGCCAGTGGATCAGGTAGAGGTCGACGTAGTCGAGCCCGAGCTTCTCCAGCGACGTGTCGAACGCGCGCAGGGTGGAGTCGTAACCGTGGTCGCCGTTCCAGAGCTTGGTGGTGACGAAGACGTCCTCGCGGGGCAGGCCGGAGGCGGCGATGGCCTTGCCGGTGCCCTCTTCGTTGCCGTAGATCGCAGCGGTGTCGATGCTGCGGTACCCGGCCTCCAGCGCCGTGGCGACGGCCCGCTCGGCCTCGTCGTCCGGCACCTGCCAGACGCCGAAGCCCAGCTGGGGCATCTCGACGCCGTTGTTGAGGATGATCGGGGGGACCTTGCTGCTCACGAGCCTCTTGATCCTTCGGTTGTCGACAAGGTGGTACCTCCATGGTCAACGATCACGGGCCGCTTCGCATTCCTGACCGCGGAATCCGCCGCGACCGACCGGGGCACCGACCCGCTCAGCTCCGGTAGAGGGCCTCGACCTCGTTCGCGTACGCCTTCTCGATGGCCTTCCGCTTCAGTTTCAGCGACGGGGTCAGCAGGCCGTGCTCCTCGGTGAACGGCTGGGCCAGGATGCGGAAGGTGCGGATCGACTCGGCCTGGGAGACGAGGGTGTTGGCGGCGACCACCGCCCGCCGCACCTCCGTCTCCAGGTCCGGGTCGTGCACCAGCTCGGCCGGGGTCATCCTCGGCTTGCCGCGCATCTGGAGCCAGTGCTCGACCGCCTCCTGGTCGAGGGTGACCAGGGCCGCGATGTACGGGCGGTCGTTGCCGACGACGATGCACTGGTTGACCAGCGGGTGTTCGCGCACCCGCTCCTCCAGCACGCCCGGGGAGACGCTCTTGCCGCCGGAGGTCACCAGGATCTCCTTCTTGCGGCCGGTGATGGTCAGATAACCGTCCTCGTCCAGGGAGCCGAGGTCGCCGGTGGCGAGCCAGCCGTCGTGCAGGGTCTGGTCGGTGGCCTTGGGGTTGTTCAGGTACCCCTGGAAGACGTTCGCGCCGCGCAGCCAGATCTCCCCGTCGTCGGCGATGTGCACGGTCATGCCCGGGATGGCCTGGCCCACGGTGCCGTAGCGGGTGCGCTCGGGCGGGTTGGCGGTCGCCGCGGCCGTCGACTCGGTCAGGCCGTACCCCTCGTAGATCTGCACGCCCGCGCCCGCGAAGAACAGGCCCAGCCGGCGGTCCATCGCCGATCCGCCCGACATCGCGTTCCGGATCCGGCCGCCCATCGCGGCCCGGACCTTGGCGTACACCAGCTTGTCGAAGAGCTGGTGCTGCATCCGCAGTCCCGCCGACGGGCCGGGCCCGGTGCCCCATGCCTTCGCCTCGACCGCCTCCGCGTACCTGACAGCGATGTCGACGGCCTTCTCGAACGGCCCCGCCTTGCCCTCCTTCTCGGCCTTGCGGCGGGCCGCGTTGAACACCTTCTCGAAGATGTACGGCACCGCGAGGACGAACGTCGGCTGGAAGGCGGCCAGGTCGGGCAGGAGGGCGGCGGCGTGCAGCTGCGGCTGGTGCCCGAAGCGGACCCGGCCGCGGATCGCGGCGACCTCCACCATCCGGCCGAAGACGTGCGCCAGCGGCAGGAACAGCAGCGTCGACGCCTCGTCGCCCTTCTTCGAGTGGAACACCGGCTCCCAGCGCTGGATCACCGTGTCCGCCTCGAACATGAAGTTGCCGTGGGAGATCACGCAGCCCTTGGGGCGGCCGGTGGTGCCGGAGGTGTAGATGACGGTGGCCACCGACTCCGGGGTCACCGCCTCCCGGTGCCGGTGCACCACGTCGTCGTCCAGGTGCGCCCCCGCGTCGTACAGCTCCTGCACACAGCCCGCGTCCAGCTGCCACAGCCGGCGCAGCCGCGGCAGCCGGTCGATGACGGTGGCGATGGTCATCGCGTGGTCCTCGTGCTCGACGATCGCCGCGGCCACCTCGGCGTCGTACAGCATCCAGAAGCACTGCTCGGCCGAGGACGTGGGGTAGACGGGCACCACCTGGGCGCCGATGGTCCACAGGGCGAAGTCGAACAGGGTCCACTCGTAGCGGGTGCGGGACATGATCGCGACCCGGTCGCCGAAGCGGATGCCGGAGGCCAGCAGGCCCTTGGCGAGGGCCATGACCTCGTCGCGGAACTCGGCGGCGGTGACGTCCCGCCACTGCCCCGAGGCGTCCTTGCGGCCGAGTGCGATGTGCAGCGGGTCCGTCCGGGCATGGTCGAAGACGACGTCTGCCAGACCGCCCACCGGCGACGGCGACGCCAACGGAGGGTTGGTGAACTCGCGCAACCTCGCTCCCCGTGTTCGCGCCTCAGTGACGTTGGTCCACGCACCGCACAGCGCCGTGAAAGCTACCCCACCCGGTCGGCGTGCGGGAGGGGTGCGGAAACCGAGCAAACCTCACGTTCCGCCTGGAAGGCGGCCTCGAAATGCCCGCACATGGGGAAGGGCCGGACACAACTACTGACCAGTCAGTAAGTTTCGGTGCCGTAATCTCCACCGAATCTGTACGCGCCGGTTACGGCCCCGCGCGCGTGTGGACGCGGGGGGCCACGCCTCGGCCGAGGGCCGCCGTGACGTGGACTCCCGCGTCCGCGCGGGCCCGGCCGGTGTCCCCGGCGTGACACCGGCCGCGCACCGCGTCCGCCGTGAGCGCGCCGGGCCGACGCCGCGCCGCGTGACCGGCGCACCGGCCGGGGCCGGGCCGTGGGTCAGTCGCTCCTGCGGCGCAGTCGCTCGCCGCCCGCCAGGACCGCCGCCGCCAGGGCGTGCGCGGCGGCCCCGGCCGGGCCCCGGCGGTGACCGTGGACGAGGACGAAGTCGACCTTGCCCAGGTCGGGCAGGCCGGCCCGGTCGGGCAGCCGGAACAGCCCCGGCGGGATCAGCCGCCGGGAGTGGGCCATCACGCCGAGACCGGCGCGGGCCGCCGCGATCAGCCCGCTGAGACTGCCGCTCGTGCACACGATCCGCCAGTCACGGCCCTGCCGCTCCAGCACCTCCAGCGCGCGGGCGCGGGTGATGCCCGGTGGCGGGTACACGATCAGCGGAACGGGCCGGTCGGGTTCCAGCCGCAGCCGCTCGGCGCCGATCCACACGAGGTCGTCCCGCCAGACCAGCTCGCCGCGCGGATCCTGGGGGAGGCGCTTGGCGAGCACCAGGTCGAGCTTCCCGGCGGCCAGCCGCTCGTGCAGGGTGCCGGACAGCTCGACCGTGAGCTCCAGGTCGACCTCCGGATGGTCGTGGCGGAACGCCTCCAGGATCTCCGGCAGCCGGGTCAGGACGAAGTCCTCCGAGGCGCCGAAGCGCAGCCGGCCACGCACGCGCGTGCCCGTGAAGAACGCCGTCGCCTGCTCGTGCACCTCCAGGATGCGGCGGGCGAACCCCAGCATCGCCTCGCCGTCCTCGGTCAGCTCCACCGAGTGGGTGTCCCGGGAGAACAGCTGCCGGCCGGCCGCGTCCTCCAGCCGCCGCACGTGCTGGCTGACCGTGGACTGGCGCAGCCCCAGCCGCCGGGCGGCCTGCGTGAAGCTCAGCGTCTGGGCGACCGCCAGGAAGGTGCGCAGGTGGGTCGGTTCGTACACGACGCCGAGCCTAGGGTCTTTCGTCGGGATAGGGCCGGGCTCGCGGGGTCCCGGATCCGGCCCGGTCCGGACGAAGGGTCTCGGCGCGGTCATCGCCGGACGTGATGACAGTCAGAGCGGTATCCGGGATTCCCGATCAACGGGCGCAGGAGGACAATCGAGGGGGGCCCTGCGGGCCCGCGACCGCACGTCACCCACTGCAATCGGAGCACCGTGAAACGCCTGCGCCGGCCGACCTGGATGCCGATCGACCCGTACATCGTGCTGCTGCTCGGCACGGTCGGTCTCGCCGCGCTCCTGCCGGCCCGGGGCACCGCGGCCGACGTGACCTCGGGTGCCTCCACGGCCGCGATCGGGTTCCTCTTCTTCCTCTACGGTGCCCGGCTGTCCACCCGCGAGGCGCTGGACGGGCTCAAGCACTGGCGTCTGCACGTCACCGTGCTGACCTGCACCTTCGTCGTGTTCCCGGTGTTCGGGCTGGCCGCGCGCGGGCTGGTGCCGGTCCTGCTGACCCAGCCCCTCTACCAGGGCCTGCTGTTCCTGACGCTGGTGCCGTCCACCATCCAGTCGTCCATCGCGTTCACCTCGATCGCCCGGGGCAACGTGCCCGCCGCGATCTGCGCCGGCTCCTTCTCCTCCCTCGCCGGCATCGTCCTCACACCGCTGCTCGCGGCGGGGCTGCTCGGCGGTGAGGCGGTCGGGTTCTCCGCCGACTCGGTGGTGAAGATCGTGCTCCAGTTGCTGGTGCCGTTCCTCGCCGGGCAACTGCTGCGGCGCTGGATCGGCGGGTTCGTCACCCGGCACAAGAAGGTCCTCGGGCTGGTCGACCGCGGCTCGATCCTGCTGGTCGTCTACACCGCGTTCAGCGAGGGCGTGAACCAGGGCATCTGGCACCAGGCCGGCCCCGCGCGGCTGGCCGGGCTGCTCGGCGTCGAGGCCGTCCTGCTGGCGGTGATGCTGGCACTGACCTGGTACGGCGCCAAGGCGCTCGGCTTCGGCCGGGGGGACCGGATCGCCATCCAGTTCGCCGGGTCGAAGAAGTCCCTCGCCTCCGGGCTGCCGATGGCGAGCGTCCTGTTCGGCGCCCACGCCTCGCTGGCCGTGCTGCCGCTGATGCTGTTCCACCAGATGCAGCTGATGGTGTGCGCGGTCATCGCCAAGCGGCGTGCCCGTGACCCGGAGGCCGTGGACGCGGCCGGGGCGTCAGCCGCGCACGTGGTCCAGGGGCAGCCACAGGACGGTGTCCTGCGGTGAGCGCTGCACCTTCGGGTCGGCGAGTTCGGCGTCGGTGAGTGCCCGGTCCCAGACGCGTACCTCGTCCAGCGCGCCGGTGAGGAAGGCCCGGCTGTCCATGCGCTGACCGAGGTGCACGCCGAAGGGCGAGTTGCGGCTGACCGAGCCCGGCACGTCGGCGGCGGACGACAGCGCACCGTCGACGGAGAGCGACAGCAGGCCTCCGCCGCGGCGGAGCACCGCGTGGTGCCACCGGCCGTCGTTGTACGCGGTGTCGGTGCGCACGGCCGCGGTCTGCGGCGGGGCGGCCCCGTTCCGCACGGTGATCAGCCCCCGCACCCGGTGGTCCGCCGGCTCCCCGCGCAGCCACACCTGCGGCTGGCTGGTGCCGATCCCGCCCATCCACAGCAGCGGCTGCTCCCCGGCCGTCGCCGCGTACCGGAACCACAGCGACACCGTGAAGTCCTTCGTGCCCAGCGGCAGCCCGGCGCGGTACGGCAGTCGTACGGCGTCGTCGGTGCCGTCGAACTCCAGCGCGCCCCCGAACGCCCCGTCCGTCTCCCGCGGCCCGCCGAGCACCGCCGCCGGCCGGGCGTGCGGGGCGAGGTCGGCGGTGACCGGGTCGGGGCCGCGGCGCGGGGTCAGCCAGTCCTCGGTGAAGCGGGCGAAGCGGATCTCGTCGCGGGCGTCCACCGCGCCGCCCTCGTACAGCAGGCCGACCGTGCCGGAGCCGGCGCGCACCAGGTCGGAGTAGCCGGACCAGTCCGTGGTGACCACCGTGCCGCGGTCGACGCCGTCCCAGGTCCGGCCGCCGTCGTAGGAGGAGCGGATCATCATCGTGCGCCGCCGGTCGGGATCGCCGGGGCAGGCGAGCAGGAGGCGGTCGCCCAGCCGCAGCAGCGATCCCTGCACCTGCGGGGCGTACAGGTCCGGCAGGTCGCGGAAGGGGGCGGTGAAGCTGCTCCCGCCGTCGCGGCTGACGGCCTGGGTGCGGTGGCCGAGATCGGTGCCGTCCTGCTCCCGGCCGCTGACCAGGACCGAGCCGTCGCCGCGCTCGGCGAGCGTGAGCTCGGAGGGCTTCTGCCGGAAGGTGCCGTCGGAGGCGACGGGCCAGGTGTCGGTGGCGCCGGTCCGCCAGTGGCCGCCGTGGTCGTCGCTGACGATCAGGGCCGCGTGGTTGGCGGTGATCCGGCTGCCGTCCCAGGTCTCGGTGTTCACCCCGAACAGGAGGCGCCCGGCGTACCGGCCGCGGGTGAGCTGGATGCCGTGCACCGGGCCGGTGGCGTACCAGGAGTTCCAGTCGGCGGGGAGGATCTCGGGGCTCAGGTCGCGCGGCGGTGACCAGGTACGGCCGTCGTCGTCGCTGTACTGCAGGTGCGGGGTGCGGTCGCAGGGGACCGTGCAACTGGCGCTGTCCGTACGGCCGGTGTTGTACGTCTCCGCCAGCCAGACCCGCCCGGTGGCGCGGTCCACGACGGGCGCCGGGTTGCCGTGGGTGTCGCCGTCGCCCTCGTTGACCACCTGCAACGGACCCCAGGTGCGCCCGCCGTCGGTGGAGCGCTTGAGCACGATGTCGATGTCGGCCGCGTCCCCGCAGTTGAGGACCCGGCCCTCGGCGAACGCCAGCAGGGTGCCGCCGGCCGTCCTGACGACCGCCGGGATGCGGAAGCACGCGTACCCGGGGTCCTGGGCGGCCTTGAACAGCACCTGCTGCTCGAACACCGGGGAGCCGGCCGCCGGCTGGGCGTGCGCCGGATGGGCGGGGAGGAACGGCAGGACCAGGCCGGCGGCGGTGACGAGTGCGGCTCCGAGACGGGCGCGAAGACCTGACAGCACGGACGACCTGCCCTTCCTCCGCCGGACATACGGACATCCGGACATCCCATGTCCAACGAGTGTCCCCTGAACGGTAGTGGGCAGTGGCGCGGGTCACAAGAAGCGTGCGGCGGTCAGGGGCGCAGGACCACCTTGCCGAGGTTGGCCCGGCCCGTGACCACCCGGTGCGCCGCCGCCGCGTCCTCCAGGGCGAACTCCCCGTGCACGGCGGGCTTCAGGGCGCCCTCCGCGAACAGCCGCCACAGCTCCCGCCGCCACCGCTCGTACAGCTCCGGCCGGCCGCGGGCGATCAGCGCCATCTGGAAGCCGATCACCGACTTGGCCCCCACCAGCAGGTCGTACGCCCGCACGGTGCCGCCACCGGAGCTGTAGGCGACCAGGCGGCCGTGCGGGGCGAGCGCGGCGAGGGCCGGGGTGAGCAGGTCGCCGCCGACGGCGTCCAGGACGCAGTCGACGGGATCGCCCCAACCGGCGTCGCCGTACCGCACACAGCCGTCCGCGCCGAGCGAGCGCACGAAGTCCGCCTTGGTCCGGCCGGCCACGCCCTCCGTGTTCCCCGGCCCGGACACGGCCCCCACCACCCGCCCCGCGCCCAGCGCCCGCGCCAGCTGCACCGCGAGATGCCCCACGCCGCTCGCCGCGGCCGTGACGAGGGCCGACTCTCCCGGTGCGAGGCGGGCCGCCTCCAGCGCCCCTCGTGCCACCAGGCCGCTGCGCACCAGCGCCACCGCGGTCACGGCGTCGGCGCCGTCCGGCACCGGTGAGGTCATGGCCTCGTGCAGCAGGGCGTACTCGGCGTACCCGTGCCCGAAGCACAGTCCGGTCACGCGGTCGCCGGGGTGGAAGCGGGTCACGCCCTCGCCGGCCGCCACCACCTCGCCCGCGATCTCACCGCCCAGCGGCACGGGCTCCGCGGCCTCGGTGACCTTGCGGACCATCGGCAGCGTGACGCCGACGGCCGCGCAGCGCACGAGCAGCTCTCCGGGGCCGGGCGCGGGGACGGGCGCCTCCTCGACGAACAGGGGACCGCCGGTGGACTCGTACCGGACGCGACGCATCGCAACCTCCCAGGCCGGGCGTAGCCGGCGCCGGCGATCGTTGGGGACACCCATGAAATCGTTGGGAGGTCCAACGGTAGAGGACAATTCATGGGGAAGTCCAATGATTCTTCGGTTAGGCTGCCGCCATGGCCGAAGCACCCCTGCCCGCGATCCGCTCCCTGCCCAGCTGGCTCCTCGGCCGGGCCGCGGCGCGCGGCCGCGCCCTGGTCGCCGAGGCGCTCGCGTCGGAAGGGCTGAAGATGTGGCACCACGTCGTGCTCTCCGCCGTCCGCGACCTCGCCCCGGTCGCCCAGGCGGACCTCGGCCGCGGCGTGCGCCTCGACCCGAAGGACGTGGTCGGCATCCTGAACGACCTGCAGTCCGCCGGTCTGGTCGAGCGCGCCCCCGACCCCCGCGACCGGCGCAAGAACGCCGTGTCCCTCACCGAGGAGGGCGCCCGCCTCCTCGTGCGCTGCGAGAAGGCCGCCCGCGAGGCCAACGACGAACTGCTCGCCCCGCTGTCGGCCGCCGAACGGGATCAGTTCATGGGCCTGTTGATCCGGATTTCCGGCACGGACGGCTGACGACGGCTAACGTTCCGTCATGACCGCAGCTCCCGTGCTGGAACCGCAGCGCACCGCCCTCCTTCTCGTCGACCTGATGGACCGCATCGTCGCGCTGCCCCTGGAACCCCGCGAAGGCACCGAAGCGCTCGCCGCCGCGAAGGAGTTGGCGACCACCTTCCGTCGCGCCGGCGCCCTCGTCGTCCTCGTGCGGGTCGAGCGTCCCGCGGTCGCCGAACAGCCGCCCGGCAGCGGGCTGGTGCCCGGCCTGCGCCGGGACGGCGACCTGGAGGTCGTCAAGCGGACCCTCGGCGCCTTCCAGGGCACCGGCCTGGACGAGCGGCTGCGCGAACGCGGCGTGACCACCCTGGTGCTCGGCGGCATCGCCACCAACCTGGGTGTCGAGTCCACCGCCCGCGCCGCCGCCGACCTCGGCTACGACCTGGTCTTCGCCGAGGACACCATGGCGGCGTTGACCGCGGCCGAACACGAGGCATCGGTACGCCTCGACTTCCCGAGACTGGGCACGGTGACGAGGTCGACGGACATCACCTTCGGCTGAACAGCCCCGGACGAACGGCAAGGGCCCACCAACGTCCACTGTCCCCAGGCGTCGGCCGCGAAGAGAGCCGCTGAGGCGCCCCCGGAGGCGAACGAAGCAAGTAGTGACGGAGCCCCGCGGGCGCAGGGGGCGCTCCCCGCCGGGCGGGGCCCCGCCGCCGTGCCGCGGGGGGCCGGTCAGCCCTGGGCGGCCGCCTCCCGCAGGGCGATCCGGTCCTGGCCCGCGTACACGTTCATCGAGCTGCCCCGGAGGAAGCCCACCAGGGTCAGCCCCGTCTCCGCTGCCAGGTCGACCGCCAGCGACGACGGCGCCGACACGGCCGCGAGCACCGGGATGCCCGCCATCACGGCCTTCTGCGCCAGTTCGAAGGAGGCCCGGCCGGAGACCATGAGGATCGTCCGGGACAGCGGCAGGGCGTCGTTCTGCAGGGCCCGGCCGACCAGCTTGTCGACCGCGTTGTGCCGGCCCACGTCCTCCCGGGTGTCCAGCAGCTCCCCGTCCTCGCCGAACAGGGCCGCCGCGTGCAGGCCCCCGGTCCGGTCGAACACCCGCTGGGCCGCCCGCAGCCGGTCGGGCAGGCTCGCCAGCAGCTCGGGCGTGATCCGCAGCGGGGGAGTGTCGGCGATGGGCCAGCGCGCGGTCGTACGGACGGCGTCCAGGCTGGCCTTGCCGCACAGCCCGCACGAGGAGGAGGTGTAGACGTTCCGCTCCAGCGTGAAGTCCGGGAGCGTGACGCCCGGCGCGGTCTTCACGTCGACCACGTTGTAGGTGTTCGAACCGTCCGCCGTCGCACCGGCGCAGTAGACGATGTTCTGCAGGTCGGACGCCGTGGCGAGGACCCCTTCGCTCACCAGGAAGCCGGCCGCCAGCGGGAAGTCGTCGCCGGGGGTGCGCATGGTGATCGCGAGCGGCTTGCCGTTCAGCCGTATCTCCAGGGGTTCCTCGGCGACGAGCGTGTCCGGCCGGGTGGAGACCGCCCCGTCGCGGATGCGGAGGACCTTGCGTCGTTCCGTGACTCGTCCCATGGTCTGATCAGCCCCGGTTCTGTACGTGCTGGTAGCCGAAACGGCCCTTGATGCAGAGGTTGCCGTGGGTCACCGGGTTGTCGTGCGGCGAGGTGACCTTCACGATCTCATTGTCCTGCACATGGAGGGTGAGTGTGCAGCCGACCCCGCAGTACGCGCAGACGGTGGTCGTCTCCGTCTGCCGTGACTCGTCCCAGTCGCCGGCCGCCCGCAGGTCGAACTCGCGTTTGGCGGACAGCGCCCCGGTCGGGCACACCTCGACGCAGTTGCCGCAGAACACGCAGGCCGAGTCGGTCAGCGGCGCGTCGTGCTCCACGGCGATCCGCGCGTCGAAACCGCGCCCGGCGACCGAGATGGCGAAGGAGTTCTGCCACTGGTCGCCGCAGGCGTCGACGCACTTGTAGCACAGGATGCACTTGGCGTAGTCGCGTACGTACAGCTCGTTGTCGATCCTCGGTTCGTCGTTCAGGCGGGCCGCGCCGGGGCCGAAACGGTCCGGCTTCGCCTCGTACTCCTTGATCCACTCGGCGGCCCGGGGTGTCGTCGACAGGTCGGCCGAGGAGGCCAGCAGCTCCAGGACGATCTTGCGGCTGTGCCGGACGCGCTCGGTGTCCGTGCGCACCTCCATGCCGGGCTCGGCCCGGCGCGAGCAGGCCGGCACCAGCGTCCGCGACCCCTCGACCTCCACGACGCACACCCGGCAGGCGTTCTTGGGGCGCAGGGTGTCGCCCTGGCACAGCGTCGGGACGTCCTTGCCCGCGGCCCGGCAGGCGTCGAGGACGGTGGCGCCCTCGGGGACCCGGGCCTCCCGCCCGTCGAGCGTGAACTCGACCAGCCGGCGCGGCACCCCGAGCGGTATCGCGGTCATGTCCATGCCCCCAGACGGTCGATGGCGGATTCCACGGCGTTCCACGCGGTCTGTCCCAGGCCGCAGATCGAGGCGTCCCGCATCGCCTGGCCGACCTCCCGCAGCAGGGCGATGTCGTCCGCGGCGCCGGCGCCGGTGCGGTCCGCGATCCGGCGCAGCGCCTCCTCCTGGCGCACGGTGCCGACCCGGCAGGGCACGCACTGCCCGCAGGACTCCTCCCGGAAGAACTCGGCGATGCGCAGCAGCAGCCTGGGCAGCGGCACGGTGTCGTCGAAGGCCATCACCACCCCGGAGCCCAGCGTGGTGCCCGCCTCCCGGGTGCCCTCGAAGGTGAGCGGGAGGTCCAGCTCGTCGGGCCGCACGAACCCGCCGGCCGCCCCGCCGAGCAGTACCGCCCGCAGCCCCGCGCGCACCCCGGCCAGGTCCAGCAGCTCGCCGAGCGTGGCACCGAACGGCAGCTCGTACACCCCGGGCCGGTCGACGCTGCCGGAGACGCAGAACAGCTTCGGTCCGGTGGACCGCGCCGTGCCGATCGCCGCGTACGCCGGGGCGCCCATGGCCAGGACCGGCAGGACGTTGACCAGCGTCTCCACGTTGTTCTCGGCGGTCGGCTTGCCGAACAGGCCCTTCTCCACGGGGAAGGGCGGTTTGCTGCGGGGCTCGCCGCGGTAGCCCTCGATGGAGTTGAACAGGGCGGTCTCCTCGCCGCAGATGTAGGCGCCGGCACCGCGCCGGATCTCGATGTCCAGGTGGTAGCCCTGGCCGAGGATGTCGTCGCCGAGCAGCCCGCGGGCCCGGGCCTGGTCGATCGCGTGCTGGACCCGGCGGACCGCGCGGGGGTACTCACCGCGGATGTAGACGAAGGCCCGGTGCGCGCAGACCGCGTAGGAGGCGATGGTGATCGCCTCGACGAGCGCGAACGGATCGCCCTCCATCAGCACCCGGTCCTTGAAGGTGCCGGGCTCGGACTCGTCGGCGTTGCACACCAGGTAGTGCGGGTGGTCCGGCTGGGACGCCGTGGCCTGCCACTTGCGGCCGGTGGGGAAGGCAGCGCCGCCGCGCCCGACCAGGCCCGCGTCCGTCACCTCCCGGATCACCCCGGCCGGGCCGAGCGCGAAGGCGCGGCGCAGCGCCGTGTAGCCGCCGTGCGCCCGGTAGTCGTCCAGCGAGGACGGGTCCACCACACCGATCCGGCGCAGCAGCGTCAGCGAGGGGTCTCCCGCCTGCGGCACCGCCGCCACGGCCGGCGGCTCCTCGGGCGCCGCGTCCGGCGCGCCCGACGTGTCGACGGCCTCCGCCACGGACGCGGGCGCCGACACCGCCGTGCGCACCGGGTCGCCCGCCCGGACCGCGAGCGCGGCCGGGGCGCGTTCGCACAGGCCCAGGCAGGGGCCGCGCTCGACGCCCACCCCACTGCCGGGGCCGAGCCTCGCCTCGATCCCGGCGCACACCTCCTCGGCGCCGGCGGTCACGCAGGCCAGGTCGGTGCAGACGTGCAGGACCGTCGCGGGGCGCGGCCGGACGGAGAACAGGGCGTAGAAGGTGGCCACCCCGTACGCCTCGGCCGGCGGCACGGTCAGCCTGCGGCACAGGTAGCCGAGGCCGCCCTGGCTGATCCAGCCGACGCGGTCGTTGAGGGCGTGCAGCCCCGGCAGCAGCAGATCGCGCCGGTCGCGGGCCGCCCGTCCGCCGCGCGCCCACCGCAGGTCGGCGTCGGTGCGGTCGGCGCCCTCCCAGGCGGATTCCGGGGGGCCCAGCAGCGCGTCCACGGCCGCGCGTTCCTCGTCCGTCGGTTTGCCGTCGCCGAAGTGCAGGTCCACGAAGGTCACCTCACATAGGTCACTGCGGGCAGCTTCTCGATCCGGATCGCCGACGCCTTGAACTCCGCCGTCCCCGCGATCGGGCAGTTGGCCTCGATGGTCAGCCGGTTGGTGTCGACCTCGTCGGGAAAGTGCATGGTCATGAAGGCGAGGCCGGGACGCAGGGCCGTGTCGATCCACACGGGGGCCACGACCGAGCCCCGCCGTGAGGACACGCGCACCTCCTCGCCGACGACGACCCCGTACCGCTCGGCGTCCTCCGGGCACAGCTCGACGTACTCGCCGCGCCGCAGCGGGGACGCGAAACCGCCGCTCTGCACTCCGGTGTTGTAGGAGTCCAGCCGGCGGCCGGTCGTGAGCCGGAGCGGGTACTCCTCGTCGGTGAGGTCCACCGGCGGATCGTGCCGCACCAGCCCGAACGGCGCCGGCCTGCCCCGCCGTCCGGGGTCCGGCTCCCACAACCGCCCGTGCAGGAAGGGCGGTTCGAGTTCCTCGGTGCTCGGGCAGGGCCACTGGATGCCCTGGTGCTCCTCCAGCCGGCGGTACGTCATCCCGTAGTGGTCCGGGGACACCGACCGCAGCTCGTTCCACACGGCCTCCGCGCCGTCGTACTTCCAGTCGTGGCCCAGCCGGGCGGCCAGTTCGCAGATGATGTCGATGTCCTCGCGGGCCTCACCGGGCGGGGTGACGGCCCGCCGCACCCGCTGCACGCGCCGCTCGCTGTTGGTGGTGGTGCCCTCGGTCTCCGCCCAGCCGGCGGTCGCGGGCAGGACCACGTCCGCCAGTTCGGCGGTCTTCGTCAGGAAGATGTCCTGCACGACGAGGAAGTCCAGGGCCCTCAGGCGGCGTACGGCCTGTTCGCCGTCGGCCTCCGACTGGGCCGGGTTCTCCCCGACGCAGTACACGGCGCGCAGCCTGCCGTCCTCCATCGCCTCGAACATCTCCGTCAGGTTCAGCCCGTAGTGCGGCGGGATGACGGTGTCCCAGGCCGACTCGAACCTCAGCCGGACGTCCGGGTCGAGGATGTCCTGGAAGCCGGGCAGCCGGTTGGGGATGGCGCCCATGTCGCCGCCGCCCTGCACGTTGTTCTGCCCGCGCAGCGGCTGGAGCCCGGAGCCGTAGCGGCCGACGTGGCCGGTGAGCAGGGAGAGGTTGATCAGCGCGCGGACGTTGTCGGTGCCGTTGTGGTGCTCGGTGATGCCGAGGGTCCAGCACAGCTGGGCCCGCTCGGCGCGGGCGTAGGCGTGGGCCAGCTCCCGGATGGCGCCGGCCGGTACGCCGGTCACCTTCTCGGCCAGGGACGGGGTCCAGGGCTCCACCAGCTCGCGGTACTCCTCGAAGCCGGTGGTCGCCCGCGCGACGAACGCCTCGTTCACCAGCCCGGCGTGGATGATCTCCCGGCCGATCGCGTGCGCCATCGGGATGTCGGTGCCGACGTTCAGCCCGAGCCAGCTCTCCGCCCACTCGGCGGTGGAGGTCCGGCGCGGGTCGACGGCGTACATCCGGGCGCCGTTCCGGATGCCCTTGAGGACGTGCTGGAAGAAGATGGGGTGCGCGAAGCGGGCGTTGGAGCCCCACATCACGATGACGTCGGTGTGCTCGATCTCCTCGTACGACGACGTGCCGCCGCCGGAGCCGAACGCGGCCGACAGCCCCGCGACGCTGGGCGCGTGACACGTCCGGTTGCAGGAGTCGACGTTGTGGGTGCCCATCACCACCCGCGCGAACTTCTGCGCCACGTAGTTCATCTCGTTGGTGGCGCGGGCGCAGGAGAACATCCCGAACGCGCCCCGGTTGCGCTCCAGGCCCCGGGCGGCGCGGTCCAGCGCCTCCTGCCAGGTCGCCTCCCTGAACGGTTCGTCACGGCCGTCGCGCACCAGGGGGCGCGTCAGCCGGGTGTAGGTCTTCGGTTGCCGGTTCCTCATGCGGCGCTCCTCAGGGCGAGCAGGTCCGAGATGGCGTGCACGGTGCGCAGGGTGGGCACCTCCACGCCGGTGATCTCCGCGAGTTCGACCACGGCGGCGAGCAGCGCGTCCAGTTCCAGCGGCTTGCCGCGCTCCAGGTCCTGGAGGGTGGAGGTGCGGTGGTCGCCGACGCGTTCCGCACCGGCGAGCCGGCGTTCGATGGAGACGCCGACCTCGCAGCCGAGGGCCTCGGCGACGCAGAGCGTCTCGCGCATCATCGTCTCGATGACCCGGCGGGTGCCGCCGTGCCGGCACATCTGCCGCATGGTGGCCCGGGCCAGGGCGCTGATGGGGTTGAAGGAGATGTTCCCGAGCAGCTTCAGCCAGATGTCGTTGCGCAGGTCCGGCTCCACGGGGCACTTCAGCCCGCCGGCCCGCATCGCCTCGCTCAGCTCCAGGCAGCGCGCCGAGACACCGCGGTCGGGCTCGCCGAGGGAGAACCGGGTGCCCTCCACGTGCCGCACCACGCCGGGGGCCTCGAGTTCCGTCGCCGCGTAGACGACACAGCCGACGGCCCGTTCGGGGGCGAGGACGGCGCTGACGGCGCCGTCCGGGTCGACGCTCTCCAGGCGGCGGCCGTCGTAGGGGCCGCCGTGCCGGTGGAAGTACCACCAGGGGATGCCGTTCTGCGCGGCCACCACCGTGGTGCGCTCGTGCAGCAGCGGTGCGATCAGCGGCCCGCACGCCGCGTAGGCGGTGGCCTTCAGGCCCAGGAAGACGTGGTCGACGGGGCCGACCTCGGCCGGGTCGTCGGTGGCGTGGGGGCGGGCGGCGAAGTCGCCGCGCGGGCTGATCACCTGGACGCCGTGCCGCCTCATGGCCGCGAGGTGCGGTCCACGGGCGATGAGGTGCACGTCGGCTCCGGCACGGTGGAGCGCGGCGCCGACGTAGGCGCCGATGGCACCGGCGCCGAGGACTGCGACTTTCACAGGGACGCTCCGTTCGGTTCGAGGGATACCGCGGAGGTGACGACGGGAGCCGGCGGGCACACGCACTGAATCCTGTCGACGAAATATTGTCTACAGTATGGAGTCGGCGTCAGCAAGGGTTCCCGCGGCGGCCGTTGCGGAGGACTGCGGGCCGACCGTTGAGCGCAGCCTGCATACCGTTCACCGCATACGGTCGACGGCCGCCTTCTCAACTCCCGTGCCCCGCCCTACCGTCCGGCGTCATGAGCAGCCCCCCTGTCGCACCCCCGGGCTGGAGCCGCTGGCTCGTCCCGCCCGCCGCCCTCTCCGTCCACCTCTCCATCGGCCAGGCCTACGCCTGGAGCGTCTTCAAACCGCCGCTCGAATCCGCGCTCGGTCTCGACGGCACCCAGAGCGCGCTGCCCTTCCAGGTGGCGATCGTGATGCTCGGCCTGTCGGCCGCGTTCGGCGGCACCCTCGTCGAGCGCAACGGACCGCGCTGGGCGATGACCGTGGCCCTCGTCTGCTTCTCCGCCGGCTTCCTGATCTCCGCCCTCGGCGCCCGGACGGAGCAGTACTGGCTGATCGTCCTCGGCTACGGCTTCGTCGGCGGGATCGGCCTCGGCATCGGCTACATCTCACCCGTCTCCACCCTGATCAAGTGGTTCCCGGACCGGCCGGGCATGGCCACCGGCATCGCCATCATGGGCTTCGGCGGCGGCGCCCTGATCGCCTCGCCCTGGTCGGCCCAGATGCTCGACTCCTTCGGCTCCGACAACGACGGCATCGCCCTCGCCTTCCTGGTGCACGGGCTGTCGTACGCCGCCTTCATGAGCCTCGGCGTCCTGCTGGTCCGGGTGCCGCGCACCGAGAAGCCCGTCGAGAGCGGGCCGAGCGCCGTCGACGGCGTGCAGGTCTCCGCCCGTGAGGCCGTGCGCACCCCGCAGTTCTGGTGCCTGTGGGTCGTGCTGTGCATGAACGTGACCGCCGGCATCGGCATCCTGGAGAAGGCCGCGCCGATGATCACGGACTTCTTCGCGGACAGCTCCACCCCCGTGTCCGCCTCGGCCGCGGCCGGCTTCGTCGCGCTGCTGTCGGCCGCCAACATGGCCGGCCGCATCGGCTGGTCCTCCACCTCCGACAGGGTCGGCCGCAAGAACATCTACCGTGTCTACCTCGGCGTCGGCGCGCTGATGTACCTGCTGATCGCGTTGTTCGGGGACACCTCGAAACCGCTGTTCGTGCTGTGCGCGCTGGTGATCCTCTCCTTCTACGGCGGCGGCTTCGCGACGATCCCCGCCTACCTGAAGGACCTCTTCGGCACCTACCAGGTCGGTGCCATCCACGGCAGGCTGCTCACCGCCTGGTCCACGGCCGGCGTGCTCGGGCCGCTGATCGTCAACTGGATCGCCGACCGGCAGGAGGCGGCCGGCAAGCACGGGCCGTCGCTGTACGGACTGTCGTTCGGCATCATGATCGGCCTGCTCGTCGTCGGCTTCGTCGCCGGCGAACTCGTCCGCCCCGTGCACCCCCGCCACCACGTCCCCGCCCCGAGGGAGGCCGCAGATGCCCAGCGACAGCAGCCCGCCTAGCCGCGGGGGCCTGATCGCCCTCGCCTGGCTGTGGGTGGGCACACCCCTCGCCTACGGCCTGTACGAGCTGGTGCGCAAGGCGACACAGCTGTTCACCGGGTGAGACGCCGGGCGTCCGGGTGCCTGGGCGAAGCCGACAACCCGGGCGCCCGATTCCTGTGGCTTCACCTGCCGTCGTACTCGCGAGTCACTGATCAGACTGTGGATCCCGCTACCCACGGCACGAGGGGATACCCGGCATGAACGGCTCGCGCATCGCCGCCATCGGTCACTACCAGCCCGCCAAGGTGCTCACCAACGACGACCTGGCGGGCATGGTCGACACCAGTGACGCGTGGATCCGCAGCCGGGTCGGCATCCGGACCCGGCACATCGCCGGTCCCGACGAACCGGTCGACGAACTGGCCGCGCACGCCGCCGCCAAGGCCCTCGCCGCGGCCGGACTCGCGCCCGCCGACATCGACCTGGTGCTGGTGGCCACGTCCACCGCGATCGACCGCTCCCCGAACACCGCCGCCCGGGTGGCCGCCCGCCTCGGCATCCCGCGGCCGGCCGCGATGGACGTCAACGTCGTCTGCGCCGGCTTCACCCACGCCCTCGCCACCGCCGACCACACCGTCCGGGCGGGCGCCGCGACCCGGGCGCTCGTCATCGGCGCCGACAAGATGTCCGACGTCACCGACTGGACCGACCGCAGCACCTGCGTCCTCGTCGGCGACGGCGCCGGGGCGGCCGTGGTGGAGGCGTGCGGGCCGGACCGCGAGCCCGGGATCGGGCCGGTGCTGTGGGGGTCGGTGCCCGAGATGGGGCACGCCGTGCGGATCGAGGGCACGCCGCCCCGCTTCGCGCAGGAGGGGCAGAGCGTCTACCGCTGGGCCACCACGCAGTTGCCGGCCATCGCCCGCCAGGCCTGCGAGAAGGCCGGGGTGGCCCCCGAGGAGCTCGCCGGGGTCGTGCTGCACCAGGCCAACCTGCGCATCATCGAGCCCCTGGCCGAGAAGCTCGGCGCGGTCAACGCGGTGGTCGCCCGCGACGTCACCGAGTCCGGCAACACCTCGGCCGCCAGCATCCCGCTCGCCTTCTCCAAGCTGGCCGAACGGGGAGCGCTCAGCACGGGAGATCCTGTGCTGCTGTTCGGCTTCGGCGGCAACCTGTCGTACGCCGGCCAGGTCGTGCGGTGCCCCTGACGGCGCTGCCAACCCGAGCCGCGGAGGGCTCGGACGCGGCACCGGGCCGGATCGTTCCGTGCTTCCGTACGCCCGGTGCCGAATACTGTGCACCGTAGACTGTAGACGAAAGACAATCGATACTGAGCCGAAGCGAGCGTTCAGGGCCCACGCGTCAGACCTGCCCAGGAGGGGACCGCGATGTTGTCGACCGGACTGCCGCAGGGGGCGGTGCCCAAGCTGGAACGGCCCGGCCCGCTGCGCGAGCGCGTCTACGAGGCGCTGCTGGAACTCATCACCACCCGCGCCCTCCAGCCCGGCCAGCACCTCGTGGAGAGCGAACTCGCCGGACACCTCGGCGTCTCGCGGCAGCCCGTGCGCGAGGCCCTGCAGCGGCTGAACACCGAGGGGTGGGTCGATCTGCGGCCCGCCCAGGGCGCGTTCGTGCACGAGCCCACCGAGGAGGAGGCCGACCAGCTCCTCACGGTCCGCACCCTGCTGGAGGCGGAGGCTGCCCGGCTGGCCGCCGCGCACGCGGACAGCGCCGGCATCACCGTACTGGAGGAGCTGTGCGCCGAGGGCGAGACGGCGGTGGCGGCCGAGGACGTGGACCGCGCGGTCGCCCTCAACGCGGCCTTCCACGCCAAGGTGATGGAACTGGCGGGCAACACCGTCCTCGCCGGGCTCGCCGCCCAGGTGGACCGGCGGGTCCGCTGGTACTACACGCCGGTGGCCCGGCAGCGCGGCCGGCAGTCGTGGCGCGAGCACCGCGAACTGATCACCGCGATCGCCGCCCGTGACGAGCAGCGTGCCACCCGGCTGATGCGCGAGCACACCGAGCACACCCGGCGTTCGTACCACGAGCGCAACGCGACCTGACCGGGCGTCTTCGCGGCGGTCCGCCCGCGGCGGTGGCGGAAGCGGAACGCCGGTTGGGCGACGTCTTCGCCGAGGGCGGCCGGGGTGGTGCGGGGCGGGGCGTGGGCTGGGTGGCGTCCTCGCCGTGGGGTGTGGGCGCGCTTGTACCACGAGCGCGACGGGGACCTGACCGGGCGTCTCCGCGGCGGACCTTGGCGGACGCGGCTCGCGAGCTGGGTGGCGTCCTCGCGCCGGGTGGCCGCGCTTGCGGCGCGGGCAGCGTGTGCGCTGGGTGGCGTCCTCGCCGGAAGTCGGCCGCGCGTGCCGCGGGCGGGACGCCCTGGGTGACGGGCGGCTGCACAGGGCCCGCCGGCCCGGCGGGCAGCCGCACGCGCAGGTCCCCCCTCCGGCGGCCGACGAGCGGGCCGGGGAGGGGGAACACCGGTGGCGCCGTACAGGAGGGGAGCCGCGCGGTCAGGCGGCCGGGCGCGGCTTCGCGGCCGGAACCGGCTCGCCGCCGGTGCGGCCCGGCTGGCGCAGCAGGAGCGCGAGGGCCGCCGCCACCATCGACACGCCCCCGGCCAGCGCGTAGGCGCCGTCGTAGCCCCAGGCGCCGACCACCATCGAGCCGAGGCCGCCGCCGAACAGGCCGCTGACCAGCTTGCCGCTGTACACCAGGCCGTAGTTGGTGGCGTTGTAGTTCTCGCCGAAGTAGTCCGGGGTCAGCGCGGCGAACATCGGGTAGAAGGCCCCGCCGCCGAAGCCGGAGAGGAAGGCGAAGAACAGGAACAGCCACTCGCTGCGGACGTCACCGGCCCAGATGACTCCGAACTGGGCGAGTCCGAGGACGACGATGACGAAGACGAGGGTCGTCTTGCGCCCCCAGCGGTCCGACAGCCAGCCCACCACACCGCGGCCGATGCCGTTGATGACCGCCATCACACCCATCGAGGACGCCGCCACCAGCGGGCCGAAACCCACGTCCTTGGCGAAGTCGACCTGGAAGGAGATCCCGAAGATCGACACGCCGGCGGTCATCACGATGGAGATCCACATCAGGGGCAGCATCCCGGTGCGGACGGCCTCCTTGGGCGTGAACTGCCGTACCGCGGGCGGGTTCTTCGCCAGCGACCGGGCGTTCTTGCTGTCGCCGGCGAAGGTGAGCGGGTCGATGTCCGCCGGCCACCAGTTCTTCGGCGGGTCCTTGAAGAAGAACGCCGAGGCGAACACGACGATCATCACGTAGACGCCGATGAGGTCCAGGACCCGGTGGTAGTTTCCCGTGTCGAAGGCGTAGTTGAAGATGAAGATGAACGGCAGCGAGCCGTACGCGAAGCCGCCGTTGACGAAGCCCGTGCGGGCGCCGCGCCGTTCGGGGAACCATTTGCCGACCATGTTGATGCACGTCGCGTACACCAGTCCGGCGCCGATGCCGCCGACCACGCCGAAGCCGAGGATCGCCAGCCACACGTCGTCCAGGTGCGACAGGGCCAGGAACCCGGCCAGGCACAGTCCGGACCCCGTGTACATCGCACGGCGGGCGGTCAGGATGCCCTTCTCGCGCAGCCAGCCCGCCGGGAAGGCGATGCCGGCCTGGAAGAACACCCAGACGCTGAGGATCCAGAAGGTGTTGGACTGGGTCCAGCCGTGCGCGTGCGAGAGGGTGTCCTCCGCGGAGCCGTACGCGTACTCGAAGACGCTGATCGCCATCATGGCGATCCACGGCAGGTAGACCATGAGCTTGCGGGAGTGGCCGAGGATGTCCCGGTCGGTCTCGCCCACGCGGTAGACGCGGCCGTGCGAGTCGGTCACCTCGCGATAGGGACGTGGTGCGGCGTGCAGGTCGGCCGAGAGTGGATCTGCCGTCATGCTTATGCCATCTCCTCACCGAGGGGGTGCGGGTTGGGGACGATGCGCCGGGCCTTCGGCCTGCCCGGGGCCTTCAGGAAGAGCGCCAGCACCGCGGAGACCAGCCCGACACAGCCCGCGAGGACGAACGCGCCGTGGTAGTCCCACGCGTCGACGACGACCGCGCCCAGGCCCGAACCGACGAGCCCGGAGACGAGCTTGGAGCTGTAGACCATCCCGTAGTTGGAGGCGTTGTTGTTCTCGCCGAAGTAGTCCGCCGTCATGGCCGCGAACAGCGGGAAGATCGCCCCGCCGCCGAAACCGGAGACCATGGAGCACAGCAGGAAGAACGGCATGCTGCCCCACTGGCCGGACACCAGCACACCGAACTGCGCCGCACCGAGCACGACGCACACGATGATCAGCGTGTTGCGGCGCCCGACGGGAGTGCCCCCGCGCGAGCGTGTCCGGGAGCGGAGGAGGCCGGACATCCAGCCGATGACCCCGTGCCCGGTGCCGTCGACGATGACCTTCAGGGACATCGCGGTCGCCACGATCCCGCCCGCGAAGCCCATGTCCTTGCCGAACGGCACCTGGAAGGCGATGCCGAAGATGTCGATCGCGGCCGTGCACAGCAGACAGAACCACATCATCCACAGAACAGGGGTACGAGCGGCCTCCTTGGGGGTGTACTGCCTCACCGCCGGCGGGTTCTTCTCCAGCGCCCGCCGGATCTTCGGGCCGTGGGTCACCATGAGCGGGTCGACGTGCGCGGGCCACCAGTTCTTCGGCGCGTCCTGGAAGAACCAGCCGGCGGACGCCACCACCAGGCACAGCCCGATACCGGCCGTGACCAGCACGGCGCGGTAGTTGCCCGGGTCCAGGCAGGACGTGAACAGGAACACGAACGGCACCGAGCCGTAGGCGAAGCCGCCGTCGACGAAGCCGGTCTTGCCGCCCTTGCGCTCCGGATACCACGTGCCGACCGTGTTCAGGCAGGTCGCGTAGACCAGTCCGGCGCCGATGCCGCTGCACATGCCGAAGCCGAGGTAGGCGACGGCGACATGCGGCGCGTACGCCAGGGACAGGTAGCCCAGCAGTGTGCCGGCCGCGCCGAGCAGCATCGCCGTACGGGCGGGCAGCCGTCCGCTCTCCCGCAACCGCCCCGCCGGGAAGGCCACGGCCGCCTGGAAGAACACCCAGACGCCCATCAGCCAGAAGACGTGCCCGCTGCTCCACAGATGCGCCTCGTGGAGCGTGTCCTCCGCCGACGTGAACGCGTACTCGGCGGAGCTGATGCCCATCATGCCCACCCACGGCAGGACGGCCATCCAGGTGCGCCCGCGGCCCATGATGTCGATGTCGGACTCGCCGACCCGGTACACGCGTCCGTTGCGGTCCGTCACTTCCCGGTACGGCACGGACGTCGAGTAGTCGGTCGTTCTCATCGCTCACCCCTTGCGTCGAAAGTCCTGGCCGGCGCCCCCTGTCCCATGCCTTTCGTGCGCAGACGGGTCCCGGGGCGGGCCGGCGCGCACCGCCGGCCGCCCCGTTCCGCTCAGCTCATGAACCGCCCCCCAGGAGTCCGGCCGCCCGCGCCCACCGGTACTTCGCGCCGAGCACCGCCACCGGCTTCTCGGTCGTGTACGGGTACGCCACGACCCCCCGCTCGAACAGGTACCGGCAGGCCTCCTCGACCTCGACGTCACCGGCCAGCGACGCCACGACCGGCTTCTCGACGCCCCGCTCGCGGAACTCGGCGACCACGCGCGCGGTGAGTTCGGCGAACACCATCGGCGGGGTGACGATCGTGTGCCAGTAGCCGAGCACCAGGGCGTGGACGCGCGGGTCCGCAAGGCCCAGCCGGATCGTCGCCTCGTACGTCGACGGCGGCTCGCCCCCGGTGATGTCGACCGGGTTGCCGGCCGCGCCGAACGGCGGGATGAACCGGCGGAACGCCTCGTCCAGGTCGGGCGGGATCTCCATCAGGGACAGCCCGTTGTCCGTCACCGCGTCCGACAGCAGCACACCGCTGCCGCCCGCACCGGTGATGATCACGACGTTGTCGCCCCGCGGGGTGGGCAGCACCGGCAACGCGCGCGCGTACTCCAGCATGTCGTTCAGGCCCGGCGCCCGGATCACCCCGGCCTGCCGGAGGATGTCGTCGTACACCGCGTCGTCGCCCGCGAGCGCGCCGGTGTGCGAACCGGCCGCCCTCGCGCCCGCCGCCGTACGGCCCGCCTTCAGCACCACGACCGGCTTCTTCGGCACGGTCGCGCGGGCCGCCTCCACGAACGCCCGCCCGTCCTTGAGGTCCTCCAGGTGCATCGCGATGCACTCGGTGTGCGGGTCCTCACCGAACCAGGTCAGCAGGTCGTCCTCGTCCAGGTCCGACTTGTTGCCGAGGCCGACGATCGCCGACACACCCGTCCTGGTGGTGCGGGCGAAACCGAGGATGGCCATGCCGATGCCACCGGACTGCGAGGTCAGCGCCACCCCGCCCTTGACGTCGTACGGCGTGCAGAACGTGGCGCACAGGTCCTGCCAAGTGGAGTAGTAGCCGTAGATGTTCGGTCCGAGCAGGCGGACGCCGTGCCGTTCGGCGATCTCCAGGAGCTCCGCCTGGAGCGCGTGTTCGCCGGTCTCCGCGAAACCGGAGGGGATCAGGACGGCGTTCGGGACGCCCTTGCGCCCCACCTCCTCCAGCGCCGCGGCGACGAAGCGGGCGGGGATCGCGAAGACGGCCACGTCCACCTCGCCGGGCACGTCCGTGACGCTCTTGTACGCCTTGCGGCCCAGGATGTCGTCGGCCTTCGGGTTCACCGGGTGGATGTCCCCGGCGAAACCGCCGTCGACCAGGTTGCGCATCACCGAGTTCCCGATCTTCCCGGGCTCGTTGGAGGCGCCGATCACGGCGACGGAGGAGGGCTGCATCAGCCGCCGCACGGACGCGAGGATCTCCTCGCGGGTGTACTTCCTCCTCGGCGCCGGCTGCCGCTCGGCGAGGAGGATCCGGATGTCCGCGGCGACCGCTCCCGTCGCCGTCGCGATCACCGGATTGAGGTCCACCTCGGCGATCTCGGGGAAGTCCGCGACGAGTTGCGACACCCGGCGGATCTGCTCGGCCACCGCCCACCGGTCCACACCGGCCTGTCCGCGGACCCCGCGCAGGATCTCCGCCGACCGGATGGAGTCCAGCATCGACAGCGCCTCGTCGGCGGAGACCGGCGCGAGGCGGAACGTGACGTCCCTGAGCACCTCGACCAGCACCCCGCCGAGCCCGAACGCCACCACCTTCCCGAAGGTCGGATCGGTGACCGCGCCGACGATGACCTCCTGGCCCGCCGGCAGCAACTCCTGCACCAGCACGCCCTCGATCCGCGCCCCGGCGTCGTAGGCACGCGCGTTCTCCACGATCCGGTGGAACGCGGCGCGTACCCCGGCCGCGCCCTCCACCCCGACGACGACCCCGCCGGCCTCGGTCTTGTGCAGGATGTCCGGCGAGACGATCTTCATCACCACCGGACCGCCGAGCCGCGCCGCCGCGGCCACCGCCTCGTCCACGTCCGTCGCCAGTTCCTCGCCCGGTACGGCGATCCCGTACGCGTCGGCGACCAGCCGGCCCTCGGGCGCGGTCAGCGCCGTACGGCCCCCGGCCCGCACCGACTCCAGCAGGGACCGCACCCGCAGCACCCGGTCCTCGGCCATCACCTCAGATCACCCCGTTCGACTTCAGCAGGCGCAGTTCCTCGTCGCCGAGGCCCAGTTCGCCGACGTAGACCTCTTCGTTGTGCTCGCCGAGCAGGGGAGAGCCGGTGACCTCCACGGGGGAGTCGGAGAGCTTGAGCGGGCTGCCGACGGTCACGAACTCGCCGCGCTCGGGGTGCTGGACGCGGACCACCATCTCGTTGGCGGCGAGCGAGGCGTCCTCGATGATCTCCTTGGTGGACAGGATCGGGCCGCACGGGATGTTGTGCGCGTTCAGCCGTTCCAGCACCTCCCACTTGGGCAGCGTCGCCGACCACTCCTCGATCAGCTGGAACATCTTGTTCAGCTTCGGCAGCCGGGCCTCCGGCGTCGCCCACTCGGGGTCCTCGGCGAGTTCGGGCCGGCCGATGAGTTCGGTGATCGGCTTCCAGCCGACGGGCTGGACGATGACGTACACGTAGTCGTTCGGGCCGCCCGGCGCGCACCGCACCGCCCAGCCCGGCTGTCCGCCGCCGGACGCGTTCCCCGAGCGGGGGACCTCCTCGCCGAAGTCCTCGTTGGGGTACTCGGCGAGCGGCCCGTGGGCCAGGCGCTGCTGGTCGCGCAGCTTCACCCGGCACAGGTTGAGCACGGCGTGCTGCATGGCCACGTTGACCCGCTGCCCGCGCCCGGTCCGCTCGCGCTGGAAGAGCGCCGCGAGAATGCCCGCCACGGCGTGCACACCCGTCCCGGAGTCCCCGATCTGCGCCCCCGTCGCCAGCGGCGGCCCGTCCTCGAAGCCGGTGGTCGACATCGACCCGCCCATGGCCTGCGCGACGACCTCGTACGCCTTGAAGTTCGTGTACGGGCCGTCCCCGAACCCCTTGATGGAGGCGTAGACGATCCGGGGGTTGATCTCCTTGATGCGGTCCCAGGTGAACCCCATCCGGTCGACCGCGCCCGGCCCGAAGTTCTCCACCATGACGTCCGAGCGCCGGATCAGCTCGGTGAGGATCTCCTTGCCGCGCTCCGTCTTGGTGTTCAGCGTGATGCTCCGCTTGTTGCAGTTGAGCATCGTGAAGTACAGGGAGTCCACGTCCGGCAGGTCCCGCAGCTGCTTGCGGGTGATGTCGCCGGCCGGCGCCTCCAGCTTGACGACGTCGGCGCCGAGCCAGGCGAGCAGCTGGGTGGCGGACGGCCCGGACTGGACGTGGGTCATGTCCAGGACGCGGATGCCGGCCAGGGCCTTGGTGGGCGTTCCAGTCATGCGGGCCACCTCACTTGTACATGGTCTGGTTCATGGTTCCGGGGGCGTACGCGTCCGGGTCGACCCAGACGTTGATCAGCGACGGCTTGCCGGACTCGCGGGCCCGGCGCAGGGCGGGGCCGATGTCGGCGGGGTCGCGGACCTCCTCGCCGTAGCCGCCGAGGATCTGCGCGAACTTGTCGTACGGGACGTCGCCGAGCGTGTTGCCGACCCGTTCGCGGTCCTTGCCGTACTTGGCGGCCTGGCCGTAACGGATCTGGTTCATCGAGGAGTTGTTGCCGACGATCCCGACGAACGGCAGGTCGTAGCGGACCAGGGTCTCGAAGTCCCAGCCGGTGAGGGAGAAGGCGCCGTCCCCGAACAGGGCGACCACCTCCTTGTCGGGGCGGGCCTGTTTGGCGGCGAGCACGAAGGGGATGCCGACGCCGAGGGTGCCGAGGGGGCCCGGGTCCATCCAGTGGCCGGGCGACTTGGGCTGGACGACCTGTCCGGAGAAGGTGACGATGTCGCCGCCGTCGCCGATGTAGACCGAGTCCTCGGTCAGGAAGTCGTTGATCTCGCTGACCAGCCGGTACGGGTGGATCGGGGAGGCGTCGGACCGCAGCTGCGGCAGCCGCTTGTCGATCGCCGTCCGCTCGGCCGCGCGCAGTTCGTCCAGCCACTCCTTGCGCCGGGCCGCACCGCCGTTCAGCCGGCCGGCGGCGGCCTCCGTCACCGACCTCAGGACCAGGCCGGCGTCGCCGACGATGCCGAGGCCGATGTCGCGGTTCTTGCCGACGGTGCGGTAGTCGAGGTCGATCTGCACCACCGTGGCGGTGGGGGCCAGGCGTCTGCCGTACCCCATGCGGAAGTCGAACGGGGTGCCGACGATGACGATGACGTCGGCGTTGGCGAAGGCGTACCGGCGGGACAGCTGGAAGTGGTGGGGGTCGCCCGGCGGGAGGGTGCCGCGTCCGGCGCCGTTCATGTACGCCGGGACGTTCAGGGTGCGCACCAGCTCGACGGCGGCCTCGGTGCCCCGGGTCGTCCACACCTGGCTGCCCAGCAGGATCGCCGGCTTCTCGGCGTGGACGAGCAGGTCGGCGAGCCTCTCGACGGCCTCCGGGTCGCCGGCCGAGCGGGTCGAGGCCCGGTAGGCACCCGGCTGCGGGACACGGGCCCTGGTGACCGGCACCTTCGCGTCGAGGACGTCCCGGGGGATCTCCAGGAAGGAGGGGCCGGGCGCGCCGTGGTAGCACTCGCGGAAGGCCATCGAGACCATGTCCGCCGCGCGGGCCGTGTCCGGCACGGCGGCCGCGAACTTGGTGATCGGCGTCATCATGTCGACGTGCGGCAGGTCCTGGAGGGACCCCATCTTGTGCTGGGTGAGCGCGCCCTGGCCGCCGATCAGCAGCATCGGGGACTCGGCGCGGAAGGCGTTGGCGACCCCGGTGACGGCGTCGGTCGTCCCGGGCCCCGCGGTGACCACCGCGCAGCCCGGCTTGCCGGTGATCCGGGCGTAGCCGTCGGCGGCGTGCGCGGCGACCTGCTCGTGGCGGACGTCGACGACTTCTATGCCCTCGTCCACGCAGCCGTCGTAGATGTCGATGATGTGGCCGCCGCACAGGGTGTAGATGCGGTCGACGCCTTCGGCCTTCAGCGCCTTGGCCACGAGATGGCCACCGGAGATCACGTCCTGGGTGTCGTCGGGCATGGCGAAGTCCCGTCCTTTTCGTAGGAGTTGGGCGGCTCGCGGTGCAGGGGGTGCGCGGGGGTGCGTACGGCGATGCGTGCGGCGATACGTGCGGCGATACGTGGAGTCAGCGACTGTATGCAGTAGATTGCATACAGTCGACGAATACTGTATGAAGCTTGTTATCCCGCATCCAGTGGGCGGTGTCCAGGGGGCGTACACAGTTTTCGGTCATCGGGGTCCGGTCGGTTCGAGTCACCGGAGCGCACGCGATGATCCCCGCAGACAGGAGCCGGCATGGACCTGTACGAACACCAGGCACGACAGCTCTTCCAGGACCACGGCATCCCGGTGCCACGGGCCGAGGTCACCCGGTCACCCAAGGAGGCACGGGAGATCGCCCGGCGGCTCGGCGGCCGGGCCGTGGTCAAGGCACAGGTGAAGACGGGCGGACGCGGCAAGGCGGGCGGAGTCCGACTCGTCGCCGACCCCACGGCCGCCGAACTGACGGCCCGACAGATGCTCGGCACGGACGTCAACGGCCACCGGGTCCGCACCCTGATGCTGGCCGAACCGGTCGACATCGCCGAGGAGTTCTACGTCTCCTACGTCCTGGACCGCGCGGCCGGCGGCTTCCTCGCCATCGCCTCGGCACGCGGCGGCGTCGACATCGAGGAGGTGGCCGCCCACCACCCGGAGGCCGTGGCGCGCGTCCCGGTCGACCGGGCCGTGGGCGTCACCTCCGCCAAGGCCGGCGAGATCGCGAGCGCCGCCGGGCTGCCACCGCGGACCGCCGACGTCCTCGTCCGGCTGTGGCAGGTGCTGGTCGCCGAGGACGCCCTGCTGGTCGAGGTCAACCCTCTGGTGCGCACCGCACAGGGCCACCTTCTCGCCCTCGACGGCAAGGTCACCCTGGACGACAACGCCCGGTTCAGGCAGACGCGTTGGGGCGCCGACGACGCGGAGCACCGGGACCCGCTGGAGAGCGAGGCAGCCTCCCGCGGAATCAACTACGTCAAGCTCGACGGCGAGGTCGGGATCATCGGCAACGGCGCCGGCCTCGTCATGTCGACCCTGGACGTGGTCGCCGGCTGCGGCGCCCGCCCCGCCGACTTCCTCGACATCGGCGGCGGCGCCTCGGCGGAGGTCATGGCCGACGCGCTCTCGGTGGTCCTCGCCGACCCCGCCGTGCGCAGCGTCCTCGTCAACGTCTTCGGCGGGATCACCGCGTGCGACACCGTCGCCGACGGCATCCTCGCGGCGGTCGACCGGATCCGGCCCGCCAAGCCGCTCGTCGTGCGCCTCGACGGCAACAACGCGGCCCGCGGCCGGGCGATCCTCGACGCGCGTGCGCATCCGCTGGTCGAACAGGTCGCCACCATGGACGGCGCCGCCCGCCGCGCCGCCGAACTCGCCCACACCGTCTGAGGAGCCCGGACATGGCCATCCACCTCACCACGCGGAGCAGGATCCTCGTCCAGGGCATGACCGGCGCGGAGAGCGTCCTGGCGGCGGTCGACCGGATCCGGCCCGCCAAGCCGCTCGTCGTGCGCCTCGACGGCAACAACGCGGCCCGTGGCCGGGCGATCCTCGACGCGCGTGCGCATCCGCTGGTCGAACAGGTCGCCACCATGGACGGCGCCGCCCGCCGCGCCGCCGAACTCGCCCACACCGTCTGAGGAGCCCGGACATGGCCATCCACCTCACCACGCGGAGCAGGATCCTCGTCCAGGGCATGACCGGCGCGGAGGGCATGAAGCACACCCGGCGGATGCTCGCGGCCGGCACGAACGTCGTCGGCGGGGTCAACCCGCGCAAGGCCGGCCGTACCGTCGACGTCGACGGGCACCCGCTGCCCGTCTTCGGCTCGGTCGCCGACGGCGTGCGCGCGACCGGCGCCGACGTCAGCGTCGTGTTCGTGCCGCCCGCCTTCGCCAAGGCGGCCGTCACCGAGGCCGCCGACGCCCGGATACCGCTGGCCGTCGTCATCACCGAGGGCGTCCCGGTCCACGACACCGTCGCCTTCACCGCGTACGCGCGGCAGCGGGGCACGCGGATCATCGGACCCAACTGCCCCGGCCTGATCTCCCCGGGACAGTCGAACGCGGGCATCATCCCCGCCGACATCGCCAAGCCCGGCCGCATCGGCCTGGTCTCCAAATCGGGCACCCTCACCTACCAGCTCATGCACGAGCTGCGCGACACCGGCTTCTCCACCTGTGTCGGCATCGGCGGCGACCCCGTCGTCGGCACCAGCCACATCGACTGCCTGGCCGCCTTCCAGGACGACCCGGACACCGACCTCATCGTGCTGATCGGCGAGATCGGCGGCGACGCGGAGGAACGGGCCGCCGCCTACATCCGCGACCACGTCACCAAGCCCGTCGTCGGCTACATCGCCGGGTTCACCGCCCCCGAGGGCCGGACCATGGGCCACGCCGGCGCCATCGTCTCCGGCTCCACCGGCACCGCCCGCGCCAAGCGGGAGGCCCTGGAGGCGGCCGGGGTACGGGTGGGCCGCACCCCCACGGAGACGGCCCGGGCCGTGCTGGAGACGCTGCGGCAGGGCTGAACCGGAGACCTCGCCGCCCCTTCCGGGCCGATGCGCGCCACCCCCGGCGCCGGCCCGCGACAGAAGGCGGCCACCTCCCCGCAAGCCCGGCCACCTCCCCGCACACCCGCATCCCCGCACACCCGCACCCCCCATCCCCGCCCAGCGAGAGCGGAGACCACGCATGTGCCCCACCCTCACCCCGCAGCCTCCGACCCCTCCTCCCGTCACGCTCCTCAAACCCGGCACCTCCTACGCCGACGCCTGGCAGCGCTGCCTCACGGCCGCCCCGGAGGCCTTCCGGGAGCAGACCGCCGGCAATCTCTGGGCCGGTGCCTGGCACCCCGACGGCCGGACCCTGCCCGCGACCACCCCGGTCGACGGCACCCCCATCGCCGGTGCGCCCCGCCTGGACGGCGACACCGCCCACCAGGCCGTACGGGCCGCCCTCGACCAGCACCGCGCCTGGCGGCACATCCCGCTGCCCGAACGGCGGGCCCGCGTCGCCGCCACCCTGGACGCGCTCGCCGGGCACCGCGAACTGCTCGCCCTGCTCCTCGTCTGGGAGATCGGCAAGCCCTGGCGGCTCGCCCTCGCGGACGTGGACCGGGCGATCGACGGCGTGCGCTGGTACGCCGACCGGATCGAACCGATGCTCGCGGGCCGGGCCCCGCTGGACGGGCCCGTGTCGAACATCGCCAGCTGGAACTACCCGATGAGCGTGCTCGTGCACGCCGCCCTCGTGCAGGCGCTCGCCGGCAACGCGGTCATCGCCAAGACACCGACCGACGGCGGCGTGGCGTGCCTCACCCTGGCCGCGGCGCTGGCCGCCCGCGAGGGGGTGCCCCTGACCCTGCTCGGCGGCAGCGGGCGCGAGCTGAACCAGGCGCTGGTGCGGGCGCCGGAGATCGGCTGCGTGTCCTTCGTCGGGGGCCGCGACACCGGCGCGGCCGTCGCCACCGCCGTCGCCGACCTGGGCAAACGGCACATCCTGGAGCAGGAGGGACTGAACACCTGGGGCATCTGGGAGTTCTCCGACTGGGCGGCGCTCACCGCCGTCGTCCCCCGTCTCTTCGACTACGGCAAACAGCGCTGCACCGCCTATCCGCGCTTCGTCGTCCAGCGCTCCCTCTTCGACGCGTTCCTCGCCGCCTACCTGCCGGCGGTCCGATCCGTCCGCGTCGGCCACCCGCTCGCCGTGGCGGACCCGGCCGATCCGCTGCCCGAGCCGGACTTCGGTCCGCTGATCAGCGCGGCCAAGGCCGAGGAGCTGACCGACCAGGTGGCCGAGGCCGTCGACCGGGGTGCCGTACCGCTGTACCGGGGCCGGCCGGACGAGGCGCGTTTCCTGCCGGGCCAGGACACCTCCGCCTACGTCCACCCGGTCACCCTGCTCGGTCCGCCGCCGTCCTCCCCGCTGCACCACGCGGAGCCCTTCGGGCCGGTCGACACGATCGTCCTCGTCGACACCGAGGCCGAGCTGCTGGCCGCGATGAACGCGTCCAACGGCGCGCTGGTGGCCACGCTCGCCACGGACGACCGCGTCGCCTACGACCGGCTCGCCCCGCAGATCCGCGCCTTCAAGACCGGGCACGGCATCCCGCGCTCCCGCGGCGACCGGGACGAGCTGTTCGGCGGCTTCGGAGCGTCCTGGCGCGGCGCCTTCGTCGGCGGCGAGCTCCTGGTACGGGCGGTGACGCGGGGCCCGGCAGGGGAGCGGCTGCCCGGGAACTTCCCGGAGTACCAGCTCATGCCCTGATTCTCACGCTCGGCACACGGGATCTCGCGGACTGTATACCGTCGGCAATCCGGCGCCCTGCCTCGTCCCCGCGGGCGGATACGCAGGTGAAACGCACTCCGAAACCTTGGTATTGTTGTCCATGTCGCCGCGCGGAACACACCCCGCAAGGCGGCGGACACCTGGTCCGGGTGGCGGAATGGCAGACGCGCTAGCTTGAGGTGCTAGTGCCCTTTATCGGGCGTGGGGGTTCAAGTCCCCCCTCGGACACAAAATAGGGGAAATCGGCACCCGCTTCCGGCTCTCGGCCGGGGCGGGTGTTCGGCGTTTCGGTGTCTTCGGCCTGGCTTTTCCCTTCGCCGACGTTTCGGACCGGCGGTGGCTACCGCGCTGTGCCGGCCGCCCCGCGCATGACAGAAGTGCAAGAGCATGATCGCGCGTGCCCACCCTGCCGAGGCCGAGGACTTGATACGGCCACCGGAGCAGGGCCCCTGGCGAGGGCAGCCGACCGAACCCACCGAGCGACTTCCGAGGTCGGGTGGCGACGAGTCCGGGAGGTGCCGGAAGCCCTCCAGCTGGTCCCGCACGCGCAGCGAGGAACGGGCCGGCGCACGTCCATCGGGTTCGCTTCCTCGTTACTTCGGCTCCTCGGCTCTCATGGTGTCGCCGCGCAAGGCCTTGTCCGTGGCCCGTCCGATGACGGCAGTGGCACTTGCGTCCACAGCCCCTCCGACAATGCCCCCCAAGATCGGCACGCCCTTGGCGAGAGTGATCGCCGCGCGTTTGGTTCCGTACTTCGCGACGAGGTGGAACCCGGCCTTCTTGTTGATCGCGTGGAGCACCGCCATCGGGATCTTCTTGATCATCTGCTCGCCGAGCTTCTGGCCGACCTTCACGCCGAAAGCCGCCAGGACGTTCTGCGCGCTCATCCCGATCGCGAGCATCATCACCACGGTCCGCACCTGGGGGTCACGGATGTCCCAGCCCCGCAGGTGCGCTATGGCGCCGGCCATCCGCAAGTTGATGGCGAGGGACGCGGCCACGTTCGCAGGGATCGTCACGCCTGCAGTGATCAGACCTCCGAGTCCGGTGACGAACCCCTGGGTCCCGGCCGCGGCCACGGACTCCTTGATGAGGCGGGCGATGACAGCGTCGACGTCGTCCTTCATGTCCTCAGGAGGACGACGCTCATTGTCATCGGGTGCCCTGTAGTCGGCACCCTGCCGACGCGAAAGACGGTCCTCGGCCCAGGCCGCCGACCCCGTGACCGGCCCCACCCCGTGCACCATGACCTTCTCCGCGAGCTCGGCGACCCACCGCCCGGCCTTCTCGACCGCTCCCTCATCAGGTGTCTTGTCGTCGGCCATCGCATACCCCTCCCGCGAGCGCCCCACCCGGGGTCTCTCGCCTGCTGTCGGCGGCAGCAGAGGTTCGGGTCCCGGACATCGCCGGCGTGATTGCAGGCGGTCGAAACCGCGTCCCCCCAGACACCACCCCTCCACCCCTGCGCCGCGCGGCACCCCTCGCCGCGCTGCCTTTCACGATTTCACGCGGGTGTAGCGTTCCACGTGAGTGAAAGCGTTGTCAAATCATCTGGTGGTGACTGGCAGCCGCTACCCTGCCCCGCATCCGGCCTCGATCAGGAAGCGGCTGGGCTGCCCGGCCCACGAGACGTACAACCCGTCCCTCGCCCGCGTGCAGGCGACGAACAACAAACAACGTTCGGCCGCGAGGTCGGCCTCGTGCTGGAGCCGGTCGATCTCCTCCGGCGTGACGGCCGAGGGATTCGGCAGGGCGCGATCGTTGACGCCGACGACTGCGGTAAAGCGGTACTCGAGGCCCTTGAAGGCGTGCATGGTGCCGACGTTCACCGCGTCGTCGGTGCGTGCGGCTCCCGCGCGGACCCGGCTGGCCGGGATCCCGGCCTTGTTCAGGCGGTGCTTGACCTTTTCGCAGGTCTTGTTGAACCGTGCGCAGACCCCGATCTCTCCGTACGCGGCGCCGCCGTTCACCCACTCACCCACCTGCTCGACCAGGGCGTCGAGTTCGGCCTCCTCCGTCTCCGCGGCGTGGACGCGCGGCCCGGAGCCGTGCAGGGCAGAGCTGTAGCCGATGAGGGTGTCATGTCGTCCGCTGTCGGCCAGTTCGGCGTAGGGACGGCCGAGCAGGAGCCCCGTCGCCCAGCTGAGGATCTCCTGGGTGGAGCGGTAGTTCTTGCGCAGTTTGGTGGAACGGCCGGCGACATTGATGCCGAGGGACTTCAGCGACACCCGGTTGTCGTAGATCCGCTGGTGCGGATCGCCCGCGATGAACAGGTCGTCGGGACGCCGCGGCGCGGCCGCCCGCAGCATCCGCCACTGGGCCGGGTGGAGGTCCTGGGCCTCGTCGACGACGACGTGTCTGTATGCGGGCCCCTGCTCGGTCAGCAGGTCGGTGGCCTCCACACAGGTGCCGAGATAGGTGCGCAGCCCGTCCTCGGCCAGCTGCCGGGTGAACTCCTCCATCGTCCGCCACACCAGGGGTCGGGCGGAGGCCGACAGCGCGCTGCCGCGTCCCCGGCGCTCGCAGACCTCGTACTCCTCCCGGCTGCGTATGTCCTGGGCGAGGACGACGTGCTTGTACTCCTGGGCGAGGAACTGCGCGGTGCCCGTCAAGCCGGTGGCATCCGCGGCCTGCTCCCACCGGGCGGTCTCCTCGTACCCGGCGATCGGTCGGCGCGAGGTGTTGACCACGCGCCCGGCGAAGGCGTCGACGGTCATGACGTCGACCCGGTCGCGCAGGTCGGGATCGTCGACGAGCAGCGAGAGCCCTTCGGCGAGGGAGTCCACGAGGGCGTTGGTGAACGTGGTGAGGAGGATACGGTCGCCGTCGCGCAGGTGCCGCAACAGATGCCGCACCCGGTGGAGGGCGACGACGGACTTTCCGGTGCCGGGCCCGCCGGTGACCTGCGCCGGGCCGGAGTACGACGGGCGGTAGGCGACCTTGTGCTGAGCAGGGTGCAGGAAAACCCGCCAGGCGGCGAACGGCTTGTCGAGGATGTCGCGCAGTTCGTCGGCGTCGGTGACGACGGCGATACGGGTGCGAGTGTGCGCGATGGCGGTCGCGTAGTCGGTGGTGTCCACGGGCTCCTGGGAGGCCGCGTCGGCCAGCGCCGGCACCACGACCTCCTGCCAGGTCTGCTCGACACTCGCACCGAGGGCCAGGTGTTCCAGCACCTTGTACTGGTCCGGCGGGAAGAACCGCCCGAAGACGTCGAGCTGTTCCAGACTGGTCAGCACGCGTGCCTGCGCGAGGGTGGTCGCGTCGATGCCGAGCGCGGCCATCTCCCCGTCGGAGACCTTCGCGAAGAGCCGCTGCTCGTCGGCGGGCGCGATCCGCTCGTAGGCGGGGGCCAGTTCCTCCAGGGTGGCGATCTCGCGCAATTCCACGGCGCCGGTGACGGCGTTGATGGTCGCCTTCTGCCGCACGGCCCACTCGGTGGCCTCGTCGTGCGGGCCGACCCGCAGCAGCACGAAGGTGTCGCCCGTCTCGGGCGCCAGGACCACCCCCCGATACCCCTGGGTGATCCGGATGGTCCGGATCTGCCGGTCCCTGGCGCCCTTGAGTGATTCCAGCTTCAGGCCCGGGTCCTTGAATAGCTGGTCGAGGGTGAGCCGCTCGAACTTCTCCCAGGCGTCGAACACGCCGTTCCTGACGTGCTTCTCGAGCTTCTCCAGCTGCTGGCAAAAGGCCTTGTCGAGGGCGAGGTGCGGCATGTTGGGATTTTAGGCTTACATGGCGTGCCACGGGCCGTTCGGTTGTCAGTCCACCGGCGAAGCGGCGGGGGGCCGGCGGACCGCGTCGGTCACCCGCCGCCGAGTTCCCGGCGGAGCATGGCCAGGACCTCCGCGGCCTCGACGGCCACGTCGTGGCGCGGGCCGTGTACGAGCACGACGTCCTCGTACAGCGCCTCCAGAATGGCCCGGGCCTCGTGCGGGTTGCCCTGGCTGAGCAGCAGCATGCCGATGTCACGGCGCAGCTCCACGGCCGCGTCGCTGACGTCGCTCTCCACGGCCCGTTCCACCTCCAGGACCGCCTGCAGCTCCGCCAGCGCCTCGGTCACCTGGCCGAGTTCCCCGCGGCAGCGGGCGGCCTGGGCGCGGCAGTCGCGGGCGGCCTCGTCGGTCGGCCCGTTGATGCGGCCGTACGCCTCGGCCAGTGCTTCGAACTCGGGCAGGGCCGCCCGGTGGTCGCCTGCCAGCTGCCGGCTGTATGCACGGCGCCGCCGCAGCCGCAGGACGGCCTTGTTCTCGGCGCCCAGGGCCCGCGCCAGCGGCTCGATCATCTCGCCCGCCACCTCGGCGGCCTGCGTGTAGCGCTCCTCCTCCATGAGGGCGATGTAGTGCTCGTCGACCTCCCGCAACTGCGCTCGAAGCAACTCCCGTTCGGGCGGCGAGACGACATGCTCGGCGACCTGGCCAGGTGCCGCCGCGTCCGGGGCGACCCGGGGACGGCTCTCGGCTCGGGCGCGAGGCGCGTAGGGACGGCGGAAGAGTCCGGTCGGATCGGGCGCGCCGGGCGGCCCGGCCTCCCCGAGGGCGGAGGACTCCCCGGGCGCCGGCAAGAAGGGCATCAGTCGCTCGTACACCTCCTGCACGTCCACCGGCCGGCTCTCCGGCGTCTTGCGGAGCAGGTGCAGGACCAGCGCTTCCAGCTCCTCCGGAACGTCGGCGCGCAGCCGTCGCAGGGGGGTGGGCGCGGCCCGGACGTGCTGGTCCATCAGCTCGAAGTCGCTCTGCGCACGGAACAGCGGTCTGCCACAGAGGAGTTCGTGGAGCACGCAGCCGAGGGCGTAGAGGTCGGTGCGCGGGGTGACCCGGGTGCCGCGCACCTGCTCGGGCGACATGTACTGGTGCGTGCCGATGGGCCGGCCGGAAGCCGTCAGCCGGGTGACGTCGGTCTGCAAGATCGCCGCGACACCGAAGTCGAGGACCTTCACCGTGCCGTCCCGCGCGACCAGGATGTTGGACGGCTTGAGGTCGCGGTGCACCACGGGCACGTCGTGCGCGTACGACAGCACCGTGGCGACCTGCGCGGCCACCGCCACCGCCCAGCTGACCGGAAGGGGCCGCTCCTCGTGCACGTACCGGGTGAGGGGGACGCCCTCCACCAACTCCATGACGAGGAACAGGTGCTCGTGGGTGCTGTCTAGGACGGCGTCGTACACCTGCGGCACGCCCGGGTGCTGGATGCGCGCGGTGATCCGCGCCTCGCGGCGGAAGCGCCGCTCGAACTCCTCGGCCATCTGCGGCGTGGCGGCGACGGCCTGCGGCCGGATCCGCTTCACGGCGACGGGCCGGTCGAGCACCGCGTCGTAGCCCCGCCACACGTCGCCCATACCGCCGTTGCCGAGCCGCTCCAGCAGCTCGTAGCGGCCTGCGATCGGTCTGTCCGGCACCTGTCCCCGCCCCGCGTCCTGCACTCGCGCTCGTTCGTTCCCCCGAGCCCATCGATTCGCGGTCAGTTTCCCCGGAAAACGATCTGTGCGTCCAGCCGCGTCCTACGAGGGTGCGGCGGACGGCACGTATCGGACCACTGTGGCCACTGTGTACTCGGCCCCGACCGTCTTCCCGGGTCCGTCCGGGCGCGGCGCGCAGCCCCAGCGGTCGGCGAGGGTCTCGACACGGAGCAAGCCGCGCCCGCCGGTACGGGCGGAGCTGAAGCGGAGGGTGAAGCAGGAGTGGACGGGGGTCGCCGGTGCGGATTGTTCCGTTCGGTTCATGCACGCAGCGTTTCCGGCTGTGGCATACGGTGACCAGGGGTGACGCGCCGACGCGGTGGGGAGTACCCGCGGGCGCACATCGAGTACGGGGTGGTACGGCCGTGTGAGCGGGAAGTGGGTGTGGGGTGCTGGACAACAGGGAGAGCGGCGTCGACGCCGAGGTGCCGGGGCAGCGGCGCTCCGAGGAGGAGTCCGCCAAGGGCCTGATCGGGGCGTTCGGGCGGCAGTTGAAGCTGCTGCGGACGCGGGCGGGCATGGAGCGGGCCGAACTCGGCCGACTGGTCGGGTACTCGGCGGACACCATCGCCTCGTACGAACAGGGACGGAGGGTTCCGCAGCCCCGCTTCATCGAGCGGGCGGACGAGGTGCTGGGCGCGGGTGGACTGTTGGTGGCCATGAAGGGGGAGGTCGGTCGAGCGCGGTATCCGGCCTTCTTCCGGGATATGGCCCAGCTTGAGGCCGAGGCAGTGGAGCTGTGTGCCTATGACACGGTGGTGATCAACGGTCTCTTGCAGACCGAGGAGTACATGCGGGCAGTACTGGCCATGCGTCGGCCATTGCTGGACGAGGCAACCATCGAACTGCGTGTATCCGCTCGGCTGGACCGACAGGAAATCTTCAACCGCTGGCCGGCTCCGTTGCTCAGCCTCGTGATGGAGGAGTCCGTACTGCGCAAGCCCTTGGGCGGCAAGGCGGTGCTGCGAGGACAGCTTGAGCATCTCCTGCTCGTCGGCCGCCGACGAAACGTAGAGATCCAAGTGATGCCACTGGACCGCGAGGACAACGCAGGAATCGATGGACCCTTCACAGTGGTCAGACGCAAAGGCGGAGAGCAGGTCGTCTATGCGGAGGTGCAGGGACGCAGCACCCTGGTGACGGAGAACGACGAGACGGCTCTGGCCGCTGCCCGCTATGGGATCATCAGGAGCCAGGCTCTTACTCCGCAGCAGAGCCTGGAACTCATCGAGGAGTTGCTGAGGGAGCTATGAAGACGGCAGAGAACGCTACTTCAGGGGCCGGACTCGCCTGGTGCAAGAGCAGCTACAGCGGAGCCGAGGGTGGCCAGTGCGTCGAGGTCGCTGCCGCTCCCAATGCTGTGTTGGTCCGGGACTCGAAAGACTCCGCCGGGCCCGTCCTGTCGCTCGGGCCGAAGGCCTGGGTCGAGTTCGTGAAGCGGGCCGCGCGCGGCTGAGGCGGGCAGGCGCGTCCTGGAGGCACCGGCGTCCACGCGGCGCCGGGCCCCAGGCGCTGTCAGAAGTCATCCAGCCCTTCTTGAAGGCGGATCTTCCGCCATACCACGCATGGCTCGTTGCCGTGGCACGTCTCAGACGTCAAGGCGTTCCGCGCACGCCTGACGGACAAGGCGCACGCTACGGCACCCCCGTGCCTATTCTTGTTCGGCCTGCTCATCGTGCAGTGCTCGTGCGAGATCGGAGAGGGTGGCGTTACCGTCCAACGTCCACCGTGCCGGCCCTTGTACTGCCACGGGTGCCTCCTGCCAGCCGGCGAGTTCGTAGAGGTTCAGGACCAAGCGAGTCGGCGAGTAGGCCTTCCCATCGACCGCCCACACGAGGCACCGCGTCCGGTCGTTCACCCAGGTGGCTTCACCGCGTCGGGGATCCTCTGCAAGCCAAGGGGTGAGCGCTTCGATCTCGGGCTTGTTCCACAGGCGTAGCCGGACTGGGGTGCCGTTCTTGATCCTTCCGCTGTCTACAAGAGTGGGCACAGCGTTGGGGCGGCGTGGCCTGCGTTTACTACCCTTAGTGGCCTTGTAGATCGCCGGCAGGTCGGGGATGACGCCTTCGCGTTGGGCGTCACGCAAAACCAACTCCGCGAGCTGCTTGCAACGCCCGGCGTCAGTGAGCGTTCCACTGAGGAAGGAGGTGGGCCCGTACTCCGTGTCGATGTGGTGGATCAACCAGGACAGGACCCTATTGGTGAGCGCAGGCACTTCTTGCAGTACCGCGTCCCAGTCATACTCCGGATCATCGATGCGATCCTGGTCGAGAAGCTGAAAGACCAGGTGGGTGATGAGTAGGTCACCTCGCTGGCTCACGTCGGCGGCGCGCTTCTGGAACCGCTTGCGTTCTTCATTGAGAGCGGTGCCCACAGCGCGGTGCACAAGCACCGAACGCCAGATCTGGAAGGCGGTGGGACGCTCTTCGAAGAGGCGAGGGTAGGCGCCCTTGCTGCCACGCTCCCAGAGGAGGTCTGTGTCCCGCTTTGCCCGTACGGCGAGTTCGGTATTGCGGTGCGCACAAGCCAGGGCGATGGCGGCGTGCACAACAGAGCAACCTTCGTCCGGTGCCGGGTCGGGCTCCCCACGTTTGAATACGTAGGACTTCTGAAGGGACAGCATGAAGTCTTCACGGATCATCGCCTGTACCTCGTCCAAGGCAATGAAGTCGCGCTGCTCCACGTGGTTTTGTGTATTGGTTGTCTCGGTAATGCGCTGCGCGAGATCCGGCATGCTCTTGTCAACGACGATCACCTTGACCGTTACCTCAGCGTCTTCCACCGTTTCGGGAGACGCCTCCATGGCGCGATGTGCCGCCGCGACGGTTTGTGCGCCGTTTACGACGCTGACTCCTGAGATATGCAAATGCACAGGCTCGTCTGGTCGGCGGCGCCCTGGCCACTCCTCTTCAAGCTCATCGCACAGCACGGTCACGCCATTGTTGAAAAGCCAAAAGTTCTCCGGCTCATTCGCCAGAGTGCTGAGCATGCCGGAATTAACTCGGGTAGTGCCGAGTGACTGGCGCAAGTTCTGCTCATAGAGTCGGCTTCCATGCGCCAGGTACCACTCGGCAAGGTTGCTGGCCGGAACCGTGCCCTGGTAAGCGGTGAGCGGAGTGTTCCGCCGGAGCCAGTTTGTCATCCGAACGGTTACCTGTACCGGCTCGGGTGCGAGATCCTCACGGATCTGTCGGAGGATGTCCGCAGCGTGGACTACGCGATACTCAAGGACCGGTCCAAGGCCGTTGAACTCGCTCCGGGCGTCTTCCAGGATGTTGGTGGTTTCCTTGCTGAGTGTTCCCACACCCATGACAGCGATGACCAGAGTTACCTTCAGTCGGGCATCGTGCATCGCTGCGTTGACACGAGCGGCGATTGGCTCCAGGCGGTCGTTGAAGCGGTCGAAACTTCGCTGCTCGATGAGACGGAGACCAGCGATGAGCTTATGCGCCGCATTGGTGTCGAGCTTGCCCTTGCCCTCGTCACTCCACTTGGCCTGAACGAGCCAAACCTCCTGTGTGCCCTCAGTGACTGCCACGCCGTCGATGCCTTGATCATCTTCGCCGTCGATGACAGAAGCGCCGGCGGTCTTGTGGTCACAGCCGGTCACTTCGCGTACTGCGGCCGCCGTTAATGCGCGGGAGAGGAACCGCTGTTCATAGCCGTTCTGGTCGTATCCCTTGAGGTCCTCGTCGTAGATGAGTCCCTTGTACTGCTGCAGAAGCGCAGTGCGGATCTGGTGGATATGGATAGGTGCCGTCGCGGCCTTGCGTTCTGTCTCGTCCAACTTAACTTTGCCCCCAATACCACCAGCTGCGTCTCCCTGACGCAGTGTAGCGTTAATCTTTCGCGACTATCGGCCGACGGAGTAGGCGGATGCTTCATGTGCTGTCGGTCGGGCGTGGGCAGCTCCGCGGCGTGAGCGGTGCCTCGTGGATGCGACGGATCCCACTGGTCAAGGCGTTGAGTGCCGTCGCAGGGGCGGCGACTCCGCTGAGCATGGACCCTGGCGCAGCCAGCAAGCCCGTTCATGCTCGACAGGCGCGTCCTGGTGCACCGGCACCGAGCGGGTGCCAGTGCCCCAGGCGCCGTCAGAAGTCGTCCAGTCCTTCCTCCCGGCGGATCATCCGCCAGGCCGCGCGGCGGGCGCTGCGGTCGAGGTTGGACTTGAAGTCCCGGTCCGTTCCGAAGTACCGCTTGCCGAGCGTGTCGATCGTGGAGACATGGTCCATCATGTTCTCCTCGAACTTCTTGTCGAAGACGACGCCGAAGTTCTCCTCGTCGTTGACGAGGGCGGCGGCCCGGACCTTCGGGTCCTTCTTCGTGGCGTTGAAGGCCGGGAGGACGTCCTCCTCGGTGAACTCCGTGCCGAATTTGGCGTTGAACCTCTCGATCAGCTCCGACAGCAGCGACTTCTCGGCGTCCTTGCCGCCGCCGATCCCGTCACCAAACCCCTTGAGTTCGGCCGGGCCATCGGACACGAGGGACTTGTCGTACTCGCCGGTCTTCTCGACGCGCAGGTGGCTGAGGTCGACCTCGCCTATGTCGACGCCGCCGTCCGCGAGGCGGGGCAGCCGGTTGAGCAGGTAGCGCCCGTACAGGTACAGCCGCTCCAGGTCGGCGTCCTGGTAGGGGACGATCTGCGCGAGGAAGCCGTACTTGCGCACGTAGTCGTTGAGGTGGGCCCGGAACTCCTCGGCCGTCTCGACTTCGTCCTCCTCCTCGCTTTCCAGGAGGGCGCTGAAGCGGGTGACGGCAGGGGAGAGGAGCCGGTACAGCTCGGCGTGCAGCTTCTCCCACTTGGCCTGGGAGCCGCCGGCCTTCTCCTGCGCCTCGAAGTACGCGGCGACGAACTCGTCCATGTCCTGCTCCGAGACGATCGGCGCGGACATGACGCGGCTCTGGGCCGTGTAGAGCAGGTTCGGGTCGGAGGGCAGGGTGTGCGCCTCCTCGAAGTACGGGCGGAACGCGTCCTGAATGTCCTCGGCCTCGTTGACGAAGTCCAGGACGGCCAGGTCGGCCTGCGACTTGCGGTCGGCGGTGCGGTTGAGGCGCGAGAGTGTCTGCACGGCGGCGATGCCGGTCAGAGTCTTGTTGACGTACATCGTCGTGAGGAGCGGCTGGTCGAAGCCGGTCTGGTACTTCTCGGCGACGACGAGGATCCGGTACTCCTGCTGGCCCCGGCCGCCGGCCTTCGCGGCCTTGTCATCGGCGCGGGTGTAGGCGAACGCCTTGGGCAGCGCGCTCTCCGGCAGACCGCCGTTCTCCTTGCTCTCGGTGGTCTCCTCGCCGTCGATGGTGAGGGAGCCGGAGAAGGCGACCAGGACGCCGAGGTCCGGGTACTTCGTGTCGTACTCGCGGTCGGCGATGTAGCTCTTGATGGCGCGGGCCATCTGCACCGCGGACTGGCGGGAGGCCGTGACCACCATGGCCTTGGCCCGGCCGCCGAGTCGGCCGCGGGTGTGGGCCACGAAGTGCTCCACGATCACCTGGGCGTGCTGGGAGACCGTGTGCTCGTGCATGAGCGCGAACCGGGCGAGCAGGCTGTTCGCCTTGGAGGGGTCGACCTCTTTCTCGTCGCGGTTGAGGTTCGCGAGCTTCCAGTAGGTGTTGTAGGTGACGTAGTTGCGCAGGGGGTCGAGGATGAAGCCCTCCTCGATGGCCTGGCGCATGGAGTACGTGTGGAAGGGGCGGTAGACGGTCTTGCCGTTCTCCACCGCCTCCGTGCCGAAGAGTTTGAGCGTCTTGGCCTTGGGGGTGGCGGTGAAGGCGAAGTAGGAGAGGTTGGAGGCGTGCGAGCGCTCGACCGCCTTCGCCATCAGCTTGTCCTCCACGGTGACCGTGGTCGCACCCTCGTCGTCCGAGTCGGCGTCCAGACCGAGGTCGCGCAGGGCCGACTTCACGGCGGTGGCCGCGTCCCCGGACTGGGAGGAGTGCGCCTCGTCGACGATGATCGCGAAACGGGTGCCCTTGATCTCGGTGGGGCTGCGCTTGATGTAGTCCAGCAGCGCGGGGAACGAGTGCAGGGTGACCGTGACGATCTTGCCGGTGTCCCGGGAGAGGGCACGGGCGAGCTGCTCGCTCTTCGCCCCGTGCTTCTCGTCGATCTTCACGACCAGACCGTCGGTCTGCGAGAAGCTGCCGACGGTCGCCGAGAGCTGGGCGTCCAGGGCGCGGCGGTCGGTGATGACGATGACCTTGTCGAAGACGGGCTCGCCAGGCTTGATACGGCCGTCGGCGAGTGCGTCGGGTCGCAGAATGGCGGGATCCCGGCGGGCGTGCAGGTCGCTGAGGCGGTGGGCCAGCCAGCCGATGGTGTTCGACTTGCCGGACCCGGCGGAGGCCATGATCAGGTAGTTCTGGCCGGCGCCGTGGACCGACGCGTGCGCGGTGAGCTTGCGGACCACATCCCACTGGTGGAAGCGGGGGAAGATCGTCGTCTTGGTGGTGCCGCCGCCGGGCGTCTTCTCCTTCTGCTGGTGCACGAACCGCTGGAGGAGGTCGAGCCAGTTGTCGCGCTGCCAGACCTCTTCCCACAGGTACGACGTGGCGTACTTGCCGGGGGTGGTCGGGGCCGGATTGCCGCCGCCGCCGGGCTGACCGGGACCGTTCGAGCCGGTGTTGAAGGGAAGGAAGCGGGTGCTGTTGCCGCGGAGCTGCGTGGTGACGAAGACCAGGTCCGGGTCGACCGCGAAGTTCGCGATGACGCGGCGCGTGAAGATCAGCTCGGTCGGGTCGCGGTCGGTCCGGTACTGCTCCTTGGCCTGCTCGACGCCCTGACCCGTGAGCGGGTTCTTCAACTCGGCCGTGGCGACCGGGATGCCGTTGAGGAACAGGGTCAGGTCGAGACGGTGGCCCCAGTCGGCCTGCTTGGTGGCGTAGGGGAGCTCGCGGACGACGGTGAGGCGGTTGGCCCGGTAACCGTCGAGGACCGAGTCCGCGGAGATGAGGTTGGGCTTGAAGTAGGCGACGCGGAGGCGAACTCCACGGTCCTTCACGCCGTTGCGGAGGACGTGGAGCAGCCCGTCATCGGCGATGGCACGGTCGAGCCGCTGCGCGAACCCGCGCTGGGCTTCGTTGGGGTTGCCGCCGTAGACGGTGAGGAGTTCGTCCCACTCGTCGGGCTGGGTAGCCCCGATGAAGGTAAACAGCTCGTTGGTGTCCAGCCCGAGGTCGGCCTGATAGTCGTCGGGGTTTGCCTCACGCCAGCCGTGCTCGCAGAGGGCGGCGACGATGGCGGAACCGAAGGAGGACTCGTCGTGTACAGGACTCATGTGGATACCCCTTCAGTTAGGTTGCGGCCACTAGCGGCGGACACGTCGAACTGACCGGTTACGGCTGCGGTGATGAGGGCTTGACGGCGTTCCGCAGCTAGGACAGCAGACCGCTCAATCACCCTCCGGAGAGGTGAAATTTTGCTGATCCAGTCGCCAATTTCCCGCTGTTCAGCCGAAGGTGTAATGGGGATTGGAATTCGCCCAAAGAGGTCCCAGTTGCGAAAGTCGACGGCCCGTTCGCGGGTGCTGGTTGCAAAATTTCCCAGGTACCCCTGTAGGGCAAGAAGTCGGAGGAGTCTGCCCAGGAATCGGGCGTCGCCGTTACCTCGTGGTACGCATACGTGGTAAACAGGACTGCAGTTGCCACTGGCTTCCGAAGTGCCGATGGCGCCAGCGAACCCGTCCAGGCCGTGTACCACCACGTCACCGACCTCAACGTGCTGGCCTTGTGGTTCGGCAGAAGCGGAGAGTGTGTAGCCCTCAGCTCTCCTAGTGCTTCGCGCGGTTACCTGGCCATCACGATAAGCGGTAATCGTATCCTCCCCTGCTTTCGGTGGTCTCACCACCTTGTCGAGGATTCTGTGGATTGGTGTGGTAGGCGTCCCATTCATATCGACCAGTGTGCTGGCACCCACGTGCCCCAACACTCGACTGTCAATACGTTCATTTAGTAGTTCGATCAGTCGGCGCTTCTTGGTGACTAGGTGGTCAATCCTGCCGACCTCTGCGTCGAGGAAGTCGGCGATGCGACGCTGCTCCTCGACAGGGGGAGCGGGAAGCGGAAAACGCTTGATGTCCCGCTGGAAAAGATGGGGTACGCCCATTCCATCCTTGACGGAATTAATGTGACCTTGGATGAAGCTGCTCTGGATGGCGTAACGAAGGAAGCGCGGCTCCATGCCGTGGCTTCGGAGTACAGCGATTGACCCGTTCACGGTGGCGGCACGCGGAAGGTGGCGAACGATGTTCACGATGCCTAGAGTGTTGCCGTCCTTAGCTAGGAGAACGTCACCAACCTGCAGCTTCAACTCGGGAGACTCGTTGTATCGGAACTCCGAGATATAATTTACGTTCGTGAAATCAATTTCGGGATTCTTGATGTTCGGTGTGGCCAAGAAGGCGTAGCCATCTGGTTGGTACTCCGAAGCAGTCAGAGCCTTCCAGCCGATCCTGGCGTTGACAGTCGCGATGCGATCAAGGCGCGTCTCTGCCCATCCCTCAGGAAGGGAGCCCAGGAAGTCCGTCATTCTGTGACCTTTCCAAGTAGCTCCTGGATCTCTGCCTCCAGTGACTTCAGTTCCGCGTCGATTTCTGCCAGTGGCCGCGGCGGCTCGTATACATAAAAGTGCCGAGTGACCGGAATCTCGTACCCGATCTTCGTCTTGCTGTGATCGACCCACGCATCCGGCACGTGGGGGTGAACCTCCCGTGCCAGGTACTCCTCGGTGTCCTCCTCCAGTGGAACGTTCTCAAAATCCCGAAGTTCTGGATCCGGCTCGGGCTGGCCCTTGATGAGCTGGACCTCGCCTTCCGGGTCCCGGACGCCGATCACCTCGCGTAGCGCCTTGTTGAACGGCGCACCCGTGGGCCACGTCCCGCCGGCCTGGACGACCGCGTCCTTCAGGGCAAGCCAGGCCTCCTGCTTCGTCGCCCAGCTCGTGCCCATCAAGGATTTGAAGGCGTCCGCGAGGACCGAGGCCTGCGGCAGCTTCTGGATCGCCTTGGACGCCTCCAGCGCCACCAGCGTCTCCTCCGTCACCTGAAACCGAAGCTTGAGCGGACGCTCCACCGTGATCCGCTGATAGCCGAAGTCCTCGTTCCGGAATACCTTCACCTTCCCGTGCAGCGGGTGCTCCGCGTCGCCCGCCACCGCCAGGGCCTCGCCGTACAGCTTGACCACCGTGGCGATGTGCTCCTTGCCCAGCTGCTTGCGCTTGTCGCCCAGCGACTTGCGCATCTTCTGCCACTGGTCGCGGGCGTCCAGCAGGACGACCTTGCCCTTGTGGTCCGGGCTCTTGCGGTTAGTCAGGATCCAGAAGTAGGTGGAGATGCCGGTGTTGTAGAAGAGCTGGTCCGGCAGGGCGACGATGCCCTCCAGCCAGTCGTTCTCCAGGATCCAGCGGCGGATCTCCGATTCGCCCGAGCCGGCCGCGCCCGTGAACAGCGGGGAGCCGTTGAAGACGATCGCCAGGCGCGAGCCACCCCCGCCGTCCACGTCGACCGGCTTCATCTTGGAGATCATGTGCTGGAGGAACAGCAGCGAGCCGTCGTTGATGCGCGGTAGGCCCGCACCGAAGCGGCCGGCGTCACCGAGCTGCTTGTGCTCGGCCTCAACCTCGTCCTTGACCTTCTTCCACTCCACGCCGAACGGCGGGTTGGCCAGCATGTAGTCGAAGGTCTTGCGCGCGTGGCCGTCGTCGGAGAAGGAGTTGCCGAAGGCGATGTTCTCCGGGTTCTGGCCCTTGATCATGAGGTCGGACCGGCAGATCGCCCAGGACTCTGGGTTGAGCTCCTGCCCGTACACCTCCACCGTGGCGTCCGGGTTCAGCTCCGTGATCAGGTCGTCCATCGCGGAGAGCATGCCGCCCGTGCCGCAGGCCGGGTCGAGGACCGTGCGGACCGCGCCCGGAAGCTGAAGCGCGTCGCCGTCGGGGGCGACGAGCAGCCGCACCATGAGCTGGATGACCTCACGCGGCGTGAAGTGCTCACCGGCCGTCTCGTTGGACTGCTCCGCGAAGCGACGGATCAGTTCCTCGAAGATGTAGCCCATGTTGTGGTTGGGCACGACCTTGGGACGCAGGTCCAGGTCGGTGAACTTGCCGATGACCTGGTAGAGCAGCCCCGCGCTGTCCAGCCGCTTGATCTGCTGGGCGAACTCGAAGCGGTCCAGGACGCCGCGGGCGTTGTCGGAGAACGCGCCCACGTACACCGCGAGGTTCTTCGCCGCGTTCTGCGGGTCCGCCGCAATACTCTTCAGGGTCAGGTTCGACCGGTTGTAGAAGGAGTGACCCGAGGCCCGGCGCAGGAAGCGGTCCGGATCGATGTCGCTGTCCTTGTACTGCTCCGCGATTTCGGCGACCTTCTCGCGGGTCGGCTCAAGCACGCACTCCAGTCGCCGCAGCACCGTGAACGGCAGGATGACCTTGCCGTAGTCGGACTGCTTGTAGTCCCCCCGCAGGAGGTCGGCGACGGACCACGCGTGGTTCGCCAACTCCGTGTGCTTGCTGCTGTTCAAGACTTCTTCCGCTTCCCTTCCGGGGCTGATACGGATGACTGTGAGTGCGGCGGGACGGGGACGGTGGGTCCTCATCCATCCGCATGTGCAGTGGGGGTAGTGCCAGAGCCTAGGTGCGCTCCGGCACCAGCTGCCCGCCCGTGAGCCCCCCGCTCACGAGCCGCGCCGTCTCCTCGGCCAAGTCCCGTGCACGTCGCGCCTGTTCACGCAACGCCTCCACGTGCCGGAAGGCCTCGCCGTACCTGCGCTGCTCCGCCAGCGGCAGCAGTGGTACGCGCAGTCGTCCCGGCGTGAGGTGGAGTGTGGAGCTGCCGGTCGAGGCGCCGGCCAGGTTGGCCTCGGAGCTGAGGAAACCGAGGAGGAACCAGGGGTCCAGTCGCGCCGGGTCCGGGCGGAACAGGTGGACGCCGGCCCCCAGCAGGGCACCGGCTTCCGCCTCGCCCGCGACCCGGGCCACGGGACCGGTGCCGCCGACGAGGTTACGGACCAGGACGTCCCCCTCGACGATCTCCGGCATCTGCTCGGCCTGCATGTCCGAGGCCTGCCCTGTCGGTCCGGTGCCGCCCGCGATGTCACCGCCCGTCAGAACAGGGCGACGCTCGCCGCCGTCGGCTCCCGCCTCCGCGTCCTCCGCCTCGGCGGCCGCCGCCCGCGGCGATATCGGAACCGCACGCAGCGCCTTCAACGCCCCGCCCCGGGCCAGGTCCGACACCGTGGCCGTGCGCCAGTCGCGGGCCGAAGCCCCCGCGGCGTCCCACGCCGACCTGCCGGCGAGCTCGGCCACTGTCCGCACCGCCGTCGCCAATCCCTCGCGGGCCGCCGCGGCCTCGTGGGCCAGTTCCCGCGGGTCGACCTCCGCCTGCGAGGCACGCACCTGTCGGGCCGGGGTCACATCGACCACCTCGTCCAGCAGGTCGACCACGCTCACCGCCCGCGCCACACCGGCCTGCGTCTCGAACCCGTCCGGGTCCGCGGCGTACGCCGTCCACGCGGAGAGGATCTGCTCCGTCACCCGCGCCCAGTCCACCGAACCCGAACGGGTTGCGCCGCGTCCTGGCGCTGACGGCTCACTCACTGTGTCGACGAAGAGAACCGTCTGGTAGGCCTGCCGCGTCGGCTCCGGGCGCTGCAGCACCCACACCTGCAAGCCGATGTGGAGGGGGATCGCCGCTCCCGGTGGCAGGGCCGCCACCGCCCGCAGCGCGCCGCTGCGGATCAGCTCGGCGCGGATGCGGCGGCCGGAGGAACGGGACGCCGTGGCCGGCGGAAGGAGGAGCACGGCGTGGCCGCCTGGTTCGAGGTGGGCCAGCGCATGCTGGATCCAGGCCAGTTCGGACTCGGCGCGGGGCGGGAAGCCGTACGCCCAGCGTGAGTCGTAGGCCAGTTCGTCGTGCCCCCAGTCCCGGTCGCCGTAGGGCGGGTTGCACAGCACGGCGTCGACGGTGAGGTCCGGGAAGGCGTCGGCGCGCAGGCTGTCGCCCGTGCGCACGGTGACGTCCGCGCCCTCCCCGGCCGTCAGCGTCAGGCCGACCGCGGTGCGCCGTGCCTGGACGGGAAGGCTGTCCTGTCCGTACAGCTCGCGCGCGCCACGCGCGGCGGCGGCCGTCAGCAGGGTGCCGCTGCCGCAGGCGGGATCGAGGACGCGGGCGGGGGAGCCCGGGATCAGGCGGGCCAGTAGGTCGGCGAGCGGGGCAGGGGTCCGGTAGGCGCCGCTGGCGGCGCTGTCCTCCAGTTCCCGCTCCGCCAGGACGCCCAGCGCCGTCTGCGCGCCCTCGTCGCGGACGCAGAGCAGCAGGGCGCGCAGCACCGTGGTGTCGGCGGCGGTGAAGCGGACTGGTTCGGTGTCCGGCACCACGTCCGCGACCTCGACCGCCGTGTCGTTCGCCTGCTTCACCAGGTCGTCGTCGGGCAGCGCGAGCAGACCGGTGAGGTCGTCGGCGGGGCGGCGGGCCGCCGCGAGGACCAGCAGGAGCAGGTCGGACGTGCCGGTGTCGGCCCGCTCGCGCAGGCGCAGGGTGGTGCGCAGCTCGCCGCTGGGCGTGGCCGCCGTGTGCTGTCCACGGGAGGCGAGCCAGGCGCGGACCTCCTCCAGGTCGTACAGCGGGCTGCTGTCCGTGCCGCCCGAGGGTGCCGGGAAGTCGTCGTGCCGGCGTCGCCAGTTGCTGACGGTGGCGCGCGTGACCCCCGCGATGCGGGAGATCTCGGCGGCTGTCACCTGGGCGGATGGTGCGGGTGGCTGCGGCATGAGTGGGTTCCTGGTTCCGATGGTCGGCGTGGTCACACCCTACAGCACGCGTCAACTCCTGCAAGCTGTTGGACAATGCTTTCACGTCCGTGTTTACATGTCATTGCTTCCGCCGATGAGCGTAGCTCCGCGGCGAGAAGCGTCACTTGCCTTGCCACAGCCATGTCCTTGCGCGGGTGGCGGCTGATCGACCACTTCCCAGGGGGGATCCATGCGCCTGACCATGCCGAGCGGCGTCCCGGAAGGAATCCCGCTCACCGTCATGCCGTTCCGCGAGGACGCGGTCATCGGCACCATGTCCCTCGCGACGCTGGTACGCCTCGTGCCGTCACCGCGTCAGGAGGAGGACCCGCGAGCGCTCAAGACCGCGTCCGGGCACGACCGGCGCCACGCCGAACTGCGCGCGACCGTGCAGCGAACCCTCAAGTCCCAGAAGGGCAGGAACATCCCGGACTACGCCGAGTACATCGCCGCAGGCATCCTCGGCAAGCACGGCTCCGCCTGGTCCACGCCCCCCATCACGCTCTGGCACGCGAGCGAGATCGCCGCGATGAGCGACGAGCTGATCCCCGGCTCGGGCCTGCGAACGCTTACCGTCGCCCCGGACGCCATGGTGATCGCCATCGACGGCGAGACCCAGACCACCGCCTGGCACGACATCTACCAGGACCCGGAGTCCTTCGGCCTGACCTACACCGAGCTCGGCCGACGGGTCCGCATCCCCTTCGAGCTCTACCTGGGAATCTCCCCGGCGGACGCGCGGCAGATCTTCTACGACCGGAACGTCAAGGGCGTCGACGTGGCCAAGAACCTGGCCATGTCCATGGACCAGCGCGACCTCGCCACCCGCCTCTCCCATATCGTCGGCGAGAAACTCGAGGTCGAGTCGGGCGGGCAGCGGATGCCGTTCGCCAGACTGGTCAACGCCGGCAAGCGTCAGCTCACCAGGACCGACAAGGAGGTCGTGACGCTGTCCGCGTTGCGGGCGCTGATCCTCACCACCGTCTTCGGGAGCAAGGGTGTGGAGTACTCGGCGGCCAACGTCCATGAGGGCGATCTGCCGTCCCAGACCGACGCCGACGAGGTCGAGACGGTCGTCGTCCGTCTGGTGTCCCGGCTGATCGGGGACCGCTTCCCGGACTTCGCCCGGCGCAGCGCGATCACCGCCCCGGCCGTGTTGGCCGGGCTCGGCATCCTGCTGCACCGCGCCACCCCCTGGTGCGCCCCCGTCGACGCCATGAGCTACGAGACGGTGGAGCGCCTGCTCGCCGACGTCCGATGGGAGCGCGAACCCGCCTACTGGAACGGCGTCTGCGCCAGCGTCGGCTCCACCGGCCGGCTCAACTTCAGCGGCGGCGTGAAGGACTCCGCCGGCCGCGTCGCGGGCGCGCTCCTCGACCCGCACAGTGAGCCGGGCCGGAAGATCCGTGGGGCGCGGATCTGAACAGGTCCGCCGCGCTGGTTCTTCGACACCGAGACCCTCTCAGTCGAACGCCCCTGCCCGGGTGACGTTCCACCTGCGGCGACGGCCCACGGCTCGCGTATCCCCGGCATCCAGTCTGCGGCTCCGCGCCTGGGCCCGGTCCGGGTCCGGGCGCGGCGGGGCGGCTCCGCTTCGCCGGCAGCCGCGTCCTCTCCTTCCTGCACCCGTCAGTCCCCTTCCCTCCGCTTCCCTCTCCTTTCCTTTGCTTCCCTCCGCATCGACACAAGGAATGACCTCATGGGCTACCCGACCATCTCCGGATTCGCCGCGCTGATCGCAGCGCCCCTGACCCGCCCGCGCAGGATCGTCCTCGCCGTGGCCGCGACCCTCGCCGGCTGCTCCCTGTCCGCCTGCTCCGGCATCGGCGGCAGCCAGACCGACACCGCGCCGCCGGACGCCACCGTCAGCGCCTCGCAGGACACCCGGAGCGCCGGGGACGCGCAGGACACCCAGGACGACTCCGCCGGTGACACCTTCACCGTTGCGCTGGACAAGACCGCCACGTGGAACAACGGCGTCAAGGCGCACCTGGGCGGCTTCAGCCGGGGCACCTCCGGCGAGTACGCCAGCCCGTCCGGCAAGGCCTATCTGGCCTTCTCCGTCACCGTGCAGAACGGCTCCAAGTCCGCGATCGACCTGAGCATGATCAGCCTCTCCTGCCCGGACGGCGCCGAGCAGATCTTCGACACGGACGCAGGCTTCGGGGGCACACCGGACACGCACCTGTTGCCGGGCAAGTCGCAGACCTGGAAGGCGGCTTGCGAGTTTCCCAAGAAGGCCAGAAGCGTCCAGATCGAGATCACGCCGACCGACACCTCCGGCAGCGGCTGGTACCGCACGGCGATCTTCACCGGCCAGGTGCAGTAGCCCGGGCCTCGGCCGAGTCCCCGCCGGGTGCCGGCGCCGTCCGCGCACGGAGGCGCCTCAAGCACCGCCGGCCCCGGACGCGGCCCGATGCCGGGCCCACGGGCTCGCTCACGCCCGTTCGCACACTCTGTGCGCCCACCGCTCACCCCACCCGCTTCCTGCCTGGGAGGACACCGTGAAGACCACAGAGCACACCGAGCTGATCCGTCGCTTCGCCGACGACTTCACCGCCCTCCAGGAGGCCGTGCTCTCCCAGATGAACGGGGTCTGCGCTCCGGAGACCGCCGCGGCCCTGGAGCAGGCCTCGCTCGTCGGTCCCGTCACCGTCGTTCTCGCCCACGCCGACGTCCTCGCCCGCGGAGCCGTACGGCGTGCGGAACTGTCGGTGCAGCCCCCCGAGCGGCTGCGACAGCTGCGCGCGCACGCGCGCAGGGTGCGGCGCGCCCGGTCTCAGGCGGAGACCCGGTACAAGGAAGAGCGTGCCCGACGGCTCGGGCGCCGCTCGCGACCGGTCGACCCGCTGGAGTGGAGAGTGGCGCGGACGGCCTTCACGTCGGCCTTCCACGAGACCCTGCGGCAGGAACTGCGCGACAGGGGGCTGCCGGACGGCACGCCGCAGGCGCCGGAGAGCGACCTCGCCCAGTGGGCCTGGGACCGGAGGACGGCCGGCGGCGAACTGCCGGCCCCGGTGCGCGCACTGCGGGACTGCGACGACGACGCCTTCGTGGAGGCCCTCCTGCGCGACGCCCGGGAAGAGGAGAACCCGTACCTCCCGCATGACGCGGTGGTCGAACGGTGGAACCGCCACGCCCGCGCCGCGCAGGCCTGGGGCCGCTACGCGATCGGCCGGGCCGAACGGGACGTGCTCGCCTGCCCCATCTCCGCGCGGCGCACCCGGCTCGACGCCCTGGACGACGCCTACCAGGACACCGCGATCCTCGCCGCCCGCTCCCGCGAAGCCCTGCTCCGGGTCACGGACCTCCACGACCGGATGCGGGCCGACGTCACCACGGGACCCTTCGCGGAGCTCCTCGGGCAGTGCCGTGCCGCAGCCCTGGCACGCTTCGCCGCCGCCGAGCCCGCGGCGTGGCGCGGCGTGTGCGAGCTGGTGGCGAGGCACCGGGTGGACTGTCCCGAACAGACCGACGGCTGCCCGCACTGCCACCACGCGCTCGCCGCCGTCCTCGCCGACGCCCCTCCCGCCGACACGGACGACGACGGCGAACACTCGGCGGCGGTTCCGGCCGACGCGGACCGCTACGCCCTGCTCACCGACCTCCCCGACACCGCCGTCGTGGCCGTGGCCGACGCCGCCGCAGGCGACGAGTCCGCACTGAGTGGCTACGGCTGGGCCGCCGAGTACGGAACCACCGGACACGGCGACTCTTTCGCCTCCAGCAGTGGCGAAGCCGAAGTCATCGGCGTCTGTGCGGCCGCCCTGAGCCTTCTGGAGCGCCACGAACACGCACCCGTGGTCGTCCTGTGCGACAGCACCGAGGCGGTGGGCGTGGTCGAGGCGGTCCTGCGTTCCGGCGATCCGGCGGCCGGTCACCGCACCCTTCTTTTCCCGGAGAGCCGGCAGCTGATGGACAGCCTGGTGCGCCACCGGCACCGCCACCGCGTCCAGGTCCGCTGGCTGAAGGGTCATATCGGACACGACCTCAACGAGACCGCCGACGCCCTCGCCCGTCTCGCCCTGCGTCGCGCCACCGGCCGCATTCCTCCGTCCGCCGCCCGGAGGGAGGAGACGCGGATCGTGCGCTCGCTCGGCTCCGGGGCCGGCCGCCTCCCGGCCGCTGCCTGAGCCCGTGCCGACTTGTGGTAGTCACACCGTGGGAACCGCTCCTCCGGCTCCCGGACAGGAGGGGACCGACGACCTACATGGCCCCTCCCGTGGCGATACCTTCGGGATTTCACCGCCCCCCATGCAAAGACCTGACGGGCAACGTCCTTACCGGACAAGCAGATTCGGAGTTCGACATGGAATGATCAACCCAAGAGCGCCACCCGAACAGCAGTCCAATGGACGGCCGTCCCCTGCCGTTGCTGTCACAGGCGCCGATAATATTTGGCTGTAGGTTGCATTGACTGATGTGCCGAGCTGTCGCGATGGGGGTCGTGACTGGTACGGACGCAATGCAGTGGTCGCGCAATTGTCGCGGGGGGTCTTGTGGCATCGAATGGGGGGTTGAGTGGGGCATCGCCGTGAAGTGCGCGCCGTCGGGTTACCACGGGCGGCGTACATGGCAGGCGGAGCCCGAGGGGGCGTTCCGTAGCGACCCGCTGAGTGGCGGGTCCAACGTGACGCGGAAGACCGTTCCATGCCGGGGATTTCACGAAGAGGGCATTGGAACATCTCTTTTGGGGACAGGGTGGATCATTCTTACCAACAGTGGCAGGACGTGCTGGCCGAGGAGTTCTTCGGACGGCAGCACGCCGGCCACCCCACGCTGTTCTACGTCGTCGACGACGTGGAGCAGGAGCTCAGGCACGGATACGGCCTGGAGGAGCCCCTCGCCCGGTGCGTGGGCAGGTTCCTGCGGCTGGGGACCGCGGAACCGTACGGCGCTATGGAGGACTACCGCTGGCGCAGGCGGCAACAGGACAAGGACGGCGTGCCCGCCTTCCTGCCGCTGCTGGCCTGCTCGGTGATGGCCGCGTCCCGGATGGTGAACGACCGGAACCACCGGGCCACCGCCTACCACGCCCGTTTCTCCGAGCTGCTGACCGGCGACGAGAGACAACTCGGCAGCCACCACTACGAGCCCATCTCCCGTATGTGGCAGGTACTGGCCTCCTGGCAGCACAGCCAGAAGGGCGCGCGTGGCCTGTGCACCCTTCCCGCCCCCGCCGACCTGCCCTCCAACCGCAGCATGATCGGGTATGCGCTGTCCCAGGCGCTCCTCAGCGGCGCGGACCGCTCGTTCATGCCGAAGCTCTTCCGGTCGTTGCGGGAGTACGGCACGACCTGGCCGCTGCCGGGGGAGACGCTGTTGGCCCAGATCGAGATCCGGGGCATGGAGCAGCACTTCTCCAAGGGCTTCCGCAACGCTCTGCGGGAGGAGGAGTTCCGCCCCTTCCTCGCCAGGCTGATCGGAAACTACGCCGCGTCCTGGGACGGTTCGGACGAACTGGTGCCCACCGGTGTCACCCGGGCCGAACTCCTGGTGCGGCTCGACGCGGGGCGGCTCAGCTGGGTGGCGCGCCTGCGGTCCGTGGAGCAGGACAAGCGCATCGAACTCAAGGGTGGCGTCGTCCTCGAACAGCTCGGCGACACCGCCTACTACGAGGTGACGGGCCTGCCCGCCCCGAGCGCCGACACCCTCGCCAGAGGCATTCGCCGGGACGGGGACAAACTGGTGCTCAGCCGGCCCTCCTGCTCCGTCCTGGTGCTCGCACGGGACGACGTGCTCGGTGTGTGGACCGCCACCGACGCCTTCCGCCCCGCAGAGGCACACGTGGTGCTCGCCGCCCCGACCGCGCAGCGGGATGTGCAGCGGCTGCTGGACAAGGCCGCGACCACGGGCCGGAGCGCCGACACGAGCAAGTTGGCCTGGGTGCCGCAGGGCTGGTCGATGCACAAGCCCGTCACCTTCGACGACGTGGTCACCCTGCGTCGGGCGCTCCAGGAGGTCCAGGGCGCGGTCGGCCTCCTTCAGCCCCCGGCCCAGTTCAAGCTCCGCCTTGAGGGTGGGCTGAAGCTCGCACCCTCGCTCGATCCCCACTTGTATCTGCGAGGAGGCGAGCCTCATGTGATCCTCCCGGATGCCATGGAGCGCACGGGAACACTGCGGGTCGACGGAAAGGAGCGCCCCGAGCTCGGGAAGGCGATCGCCGCGGGCCGCCCCGTCCCCCTGGCGGCGCTCCGGCTGGAGCCCGGCCGCCACACGGTGAGCTATGCGGACACGCAGATCGACTTCGCCACAGCGGACCAAGCCGTCGTCGAGCCGAAGATGACCAAGGTCTGCGGCTTCACCGTCCTGGATGGCAAGGCGTCGGAATCGCTCTCCCTCCTCGGCGAGCAGGCCCTGCCGACCGGCATCACCGGCGCCGACTGCACGAGCGCCACGCCCCGGCGCGCGGCAGCCGTCATGGAGCTGTGCCGTCGGGACGCGGACGAGGTGCTGTTCGCGGCGGCCGACGGACGGCTGTGGACGGTGGAGGTGCCGGAGCAGCCGGACTGGTGGACGGAGCGTCTCCCCGACACCCCCGCCCCGCTCCGTTTCGAGGCCGAGTTCCAGGGCATCGGCGGCTGGCTCCTGGAGCGCCGTAGCGGACGCTGGAAGGGCCGCCCGGTGAACCCCGGAACACCGAAGCCGAGGAGTGCCGGCAACCCGCGGGCGTGGGCCCGCGCCGTCCTCAAGGCCCACCAGGCGTCCGTCGAGCCCTCGTGGGCCGAGTACGTGCAGGCCGCGAAGGAGCTGGACCGATGACGGGACCGACGAGCAGCACCGAGTTCGGTGGGATTCTCCTGCGCTGGCTGAGCGAGAGCCGCAGTGGCAAGGCGTCCGCACTGCGTGACGGGGTCCGCAGCCAGGCCCAGGCGTGGGGCCTGGAGCTGAAGGAATACGCCGACTGGGACTGGATGCGCAAGGCTGCCGCCCTCGGCCTCATCGACGTGGACCTGCGCGCCGACCGCTGGTCGGTGGCTCCGCCGGTGCTGACCCGGCTGCCGCACGCCGACGGCCTCGCGTTGCTGACCGGTGCGCGCACCGCTCAGATCAGCGCGCGCGTCGAGGAAGCGGCGCAGGAGTGGCTGGAGCTGATCACCGTCCCTCACCGGCCGCAGGCCGGTGAGGCACCGCTGCCCGACACCCTTCTCGTTCAGTACGAGGACCTGCGAACCCTCCAGGTGACCGCGCAGTTCCTCGGGGCGCGTTATGTGCCGTGTGCCGCCCAGCAGTTGACGGAGCTGATTCCGCGGGCGGAGCTGGGCCCCGAGGCCGCACCGCCCGGTGGGAGTACCACCAACACGCTGGAGAAGTACGACCTGCGCCTCCAGCGGTTCGTCCCCGTGGAGAGGGATGACGAGGACGGCCTGTACCGGTGGCGCGGAGCCGACTACGCACGCCTGACCCGCGTCCGCCGCAACGGCGTCTTTTATGCGGTGGAACGCGAGACGAGCATCTACCTCGAACTCGCCCGCCACCGTGTCGGCGTGATGCGATGGCTGCCGGAATCCGGCAAGGGCCGTACCCGCATCGGCCGGCTCTTCGTCGACCGCTACGCACCCCTGCCCGCCCTGCACGAGCGCGCGGCCGTCCTGTGCAGCGGCTTCCCGCCCTGGGTGGGCAAGCAGACGCGGACCCGTGCGTACGACAACGTGCCCAGGGCGTTCGCCGAGGCGCTCGCAGCCTCGCTGCAGCAGAACCTGGAGATCGCGCCGCGACCGGTGGCGGCCACCGGCGGGAGGACCAAGTGAGCGTCGAACAGCAGACAGCGGCGATGACCAACGCTGACGTCCAGGACGTCATCGGTACGTTCGACGACCTGCGCAGTGCCCTCTTCCGGTACTACGACACCCCGTTCGGCGTCGATGATCGTTCCGTCATGGAGGAACGGCGGAACCTCCTGGACCGTGACAACGGGGCCTGGCGTGACCCGCTGATCGAGCTGCGCCCGCAGTACGCCTCCCGGGACGTCGGCGTCGCGGACTCCTTCGCCGAAGCAGGGGCGCACCCCGACGCGGCCGAGTTCGCCCGGTTCACGCTCCCCGACGGCGTGACCAGCCTCTACCAGCATCAGCACGACGCCCTGGTCGCCGCCTGCGAGGGCAAGGACTTCGTGGTCACCGCGGGCACCGGTTCCGGCAAGACCGAGTCCTTCCTGCTGCCCGTCCTCGCCGACCTGGTCGCCGAGTCCGCCCACTGGCCGGGCACCCGTGCGGTGCAGCGGGAATGGTGGCAGGGAGACGGGGCATACGTGCCCAGCCGACAGAACGAGCACGGGCATCCCGCCGCCATGCGGGTGCTGATTCTGTATCCCACCAACGCCCTCGCCGACGACCAACTGGTCCGGCTCCGCAAGTCGCTGGACAGTCGCGAGGCCCACGCATGGCTGGACCGCAAGCGCAACGGACACCGCTTCTACTTCGGCCGCTACACCGGAGCCACCCCCGTCTCCGGCAGTCCCGATTCCGAGCCGGCCAACTTCCGTCTCCGGCGGTACCTGCGGGAGGTCCAGGAACGGCAGCGCAAGGCCGACGAGAAGCTCAACGAGGAGCTGCGGCCCTTCATCCCGCGCCTTGGCGGAGCGGAGATGCATGTCCGCTGGGACATGCAGGCCGCGCCGCCGGACATCATGGTCACCAACTACTCGATGCTGAACATCATGCTGCTCCGCAAGCAGGAGGAGCACATCTTCCGCGCCACGAGGAAGTGGCTGGAGGAGACCCCGGACGCCCGCTTCACCCTGATCCTCGACGAGCTCCACATGTACCGCGGTACGGCCGGCACCGAGGTGGCCTACCTGTTGCGCAACCTCCGCCACCGCCTCGGCCTCGACAAGAGCCCCGAGAAGCTGCGTGTGCTCGCCGCCTCCGCCTCCCTGGAGGCCGGCCGGGACGACGAGTTCCTCGACGGGTTCTTCGCCCTGCCCGGCTCCCGGCGCGTGATCATTCCCGGAAAGGCCAAGGAGATCCACGGCGAGGGCGACCTGGCCGCACACGCCGAACGCCTCGCGCAGGCCGCCGAGGGCCCCGTCACCCAGGACGAAGCCGTCGCCCTGGCCCGGGAGATCGGCCTCGGCCCGGCACTCCAGCGCGCACTCACTCCGGGCGGCGAGCCCCGCGCCCTGCCCGTCCCCGCATTGGTGAAGAACCTCTTCCCGGACGTCCCCGAGGAACAGCGCAAGGACGCGCTCCACGGCGCTCTGCGCATACTCGGCTCTGCACAGGACCCCGAACTTCCCCAGCTGCGCGCCCACTTCTTCTTCCGCAACATCGAGGGCATCTGGGCCTGCTCCGACCCGAACTGTCCCGACATTCCCGTGGAGCACGGTCTTGAACGGCGCGTCGGCCGGCTCTTCGCCGAGCCCACCTCCCGCTGCACCTGCGGCGCCCGCGTACTGGAGCTTCTGTCCTGCCAGGCCTGTGGTGACCTCATGCTCGGCGGGTACGCGAGCCCCAAGGACACCCGGCGGCGCAAGTTCACCGGTGCCCTCCACACCGACTTCCCGGACCTGGACCTGCTCCCCGACGAGGCCAGTGGCGCCCCGACGGCGGCGAACTACGTCGTGTACTGGCCGCGCACGAAAAGCCTCGGCCTCGACGACCCCGGCTGGCACGCGGGTCTGTCCGACGGCGGCCCGCAGGTCGAGTTCGAGTTCCGCCGCAGCGCCTACCAGCCCGCCACCGGCCGACTGGAGAACCGGGACGTCCAGCACACCGGATGGTCGTTCCACATCTCCGTGCCCCTGGACAAGGAGGGCAGGAAGCCGGCCTACGACCCGGCCCGGCTGCAGGCCTTCCCCACCCGCTGCCCCGCCTGCGGTGACGACTGGGAGATCAAGTACGACCGGGACGGCCGTTTCATCCCGCTGGAATCTCCCGACCGGCTGCGCAACGCGCCGGTCCGGCGGATGCGCACCGGTTTCTACAAGATCAACCAGGTGCTGGTGACCGAAGCCCTCGGCCACCTCCACGACGGCAGGCGCAAGGCGATCGCCTTCTCCGACAGCCGTGACGACGCCTCCGAGCTCGCCAGCGGTCTTGCCCTGCGCCACTACCAGGACCTTCTGCGCCTGCTCAGCGCCCGGGCAGTCGAGAACCAGGGGGATCCGTTCGCAGATCTTCAGCTGGTGAAGGCCCACTACGCCGGGGAAGCCGTCGACCGTGCCGGTGTCCGTTCCGCTATGGAACGGCTGCGGGACCGCAACCCGGCGGACTGGGGGCGCCTGAAGGCGATCCTCGCCGACGACCTCGACGCGGAACCGCAACTCCTGCCCGACCTGGAGCGGAAGTTCTCCGAACTGCCCTCCCTGGACGACCTCGCCTCCGACCTGGAGGGCATGCTGCTGACGTACGGCACCAACCCCGCCGGTCCCGCGGCCTCGCTCCAGCAGACATCGGCCGGACAGCCCTGGACCGCCCTCTACAACTGGGAGCGTGACCGGGAAGCGGTAGTGGAGACCCAGGCACAGGAGGAACTCCTCAACCGCATCCGTTCCCGTCTCCGTCTCGAGACCATCGGAAGCCTCTTTTCCGGCGGCGGCCGTGACTTCGAATCGCTCGGACTCGGCTGGCTCTGCCTGCGCGACGACCGTTCGCCGCTGGAGATCGGCCCGGACAGCGACCAGGCCGTGGCCCGTGCCAGCCTGCGCATTCTCGGCTTGATGCGGCGCTTCACCCGGATACGCGCCTCCCTGCAGAGGCCGCCTGCGCCTCTGAAGCGTTTCTGGAAGCAGGTCGCCGAACGTCAGGGCACCGATGTGCAGGCGATCGAGGACCGGATGCTCGGCGTCTGGAAGGACGCCGTGGTCGATTACGTCATCAAGCCGGAGAAGGTGGCGCTCCGCCCCGGCGTGAACAAGACCTGGACGTGCCGCTCCTGCCATCGGCCCCACCTTCACCCGGGCGCGGGGATGTGCACCAAATGCCTGACCCCGCTACCCGCCGTGCCCCAGCAGTACAGCGGAGTCCTCGAAGACGACTACTACGCGTGGAAGGCCGCCCACCGCACCGGTGACTTCCCCCTGCGCACCGCCGAGCTGACCGGCCAGACGGACCGGCTGGAGGCCCAGCGTCGGCAGAGCCTCTTCCAGGACGTCTTCCTCGGCGACAACGACATCCCGCAGGCGGACGGCCTGGAGCTGCTCTCCGTCACCACGACCATGGAGGCCGGTGTCGACATCGGCCCCCTCAACACCGTGATCATGGCCAACATGCCGCCCACCCGCTTCAACTACCAGCAGCGGGTGGGGCGTGCGGGCCGACGCAACAGCCCGGTCGCCGTGGCCCTCACCGTCTGCCGCGGCCGCAGCCACGACGAGCACTACTTCGCCCGCCCGGAAGCCATCACCAACGATCCCACTCCGCCGCCCTACCTGGTCCTCGGCATGGCCTCCGTCTTCCGGCGGGTCCTGCTCGGAGAGGTCCTGCGCCAGGCCTTCGAGCCCTTGCAGCCGGAGGACCGCCGGAAGGGGCCGGACATGACGACCAACGTGCACGGACAGTTCGGCCTCGCCGCCGACTGGCCGACGCACCGCGATGCCGTCCGCCGCTGGACCGCCGAGCACCCGGACCGCATCAGAGCCGCTGCCGCCGCCCTCCGGGCCGGAACTCCGCAGAGCATCGCCGCCATCGATCCGGTGGCCGCCATCGACGAACTCCTGGGCCAGGTCGACGAGGTGGCAGCCCGGACGGTCGGCCACTCCGATCTCAGCCAGCGTCTGGCAGAGGCGGGTCTCCTGCCCATGTTCGGCTTTCCGACGCGTTCCCGCCTGCTCTACCGAAGCATCCCGCAGAAGACCTTTCCCTGGCCGCCGGCCGACTCCGTCAACCGCGACCTGGCCGTCTCCCTCAGCAAGTTCGCACCGGGCAGCGAAACCCCGCAGGACGGCCGTCTGCTCCGCTCCATGGGAGTGGTCTCCCTCGTCCCGAGTGGTCGCGGAGTACAGACCGCCGAGGACCCGTTCGGACCGGAACAGCTGGTCGCCATGTGCCGGATCTGCTCCCACGTGGACCCGCAGGCCGTTGTCGACCCGGAAACCGGGAGCGCCGGCACCTGCCCCGCCTGCGGCGCGGAGAGTAAGTACTACAGGGCCGTCCCCTTCCGGGAGCCGGCAGGTTTTCGGGCTGCCCGCGAGGCACGGGACTACGACGGCTACCGGGAGCTCGGCTCCAACGCCACCAGCGCACGGACCGCCACCGACCTGGAAAAGACCGCCCCGCGCATCCACCGCGCCGCCGACGACTGGATGGTCGTCCACACCGGCAGCGGCGACCGCTACATCGTCAACACCAATGCCGGAAAGCTCTTCCGCTTCGTCAAGAACACCGGCCCGTGGGGCGGATACGTCGCTCTGGACCATCCCAAGGCGGAAGCCGACCTGGAGATCGCCCTGGGCGCCACCCAGCACACCGACATGCTCTTCATCGGGGCCAAGGGCGCCCTCGACACGCACCGGGGCCTCCGCTTCGACATCTCGAAGTCCCAGCAGATCGACGGCTTTCCCGAGGCCTACCACGGCCGGCGCGCCGCCTGGTACTCACTGGCGGCACTGCTGCGCCGCGCCGCCGCCCCGCACTTGGACGTGCAACCCGAGGAACTCCTCAGCGGCATCCACGGCTCGGACGCGCCGGTGGCCGCTCCCGTCATGGCCTACCTTGCCGACAGCCTCGACAACGGCGCAGGCTTCAGCACCCACCTCGGTTCGGAGCAACACATCGACGAATTCCTCCAGGCGGTCGACCGGTACGTGCGCGACCTGGAGGCCGACCAGCATGCGCACAACTGCCGTAGCTCCTGCTACGCCTGCCTGCGGGACTACTCCAACATGCGCCTCCACCCCCTGTACGACTGGCGGCTCGCCCGTGACCTGGTCGAGGCCCTGCGCGGCCGGAAACTACGGATCGATCCGGACGAGCACGCCGTCCTGCTCAGGGGTTGGGCGGATGAGGAACCCACCGTCAGCCTCAAGGAGACCGCTGCCGGACCGGTGGCGCTCTTCACCTCGGACTTCACCGGCGAGCCCGTCGCGGTCGCCGTCAAGCATCCGCTGGAGTCCGCCATCGACGCGTGCGCGAACGAACGGCTCCTAGCCCTGCGTGACGAGGTCCGTGCCGGTGGGCTCGCCCCCAGGATCGCCTTCGCCGACTCCTACAGTTTGGACCGGACCCCTGCCGCGGTGATCGAGCAGGTGCACATCTTCGCGGAGGAACTCCAGTGACGGCAGGAATCCCGCTGGGCGCGGGCCAGGACGAGCAAGGGCGCCTGGAGGAGCTGCGGCAGCGCGAGATCGCCCGCCGCCTCGCGCTCCGCCAGGCCCGCGCCCAGGGCCGGATCGGCGGGAAGGCCCCGCAGGGCGCGGAAGCCGCCGGCGGCCCCGCACCGTTCGTTCCGGCGCAGGAGCAGCCGGAGCCGGAACCGGCCATGCCACAGCCGTTCCCAGAGGGCTTCACCGACCGGCATGCCTGGGAGCGCGCCCGCACCTTCGCCGAACTCACGCTGCCCGACGCGCTGAAGGAGGAGACCGGGACGCTCTCCGCGCGGAAGCTGGCGCGGGCCGCGGCCGATGCGGCGTCCCGGCAAGACGACCCGGTCAAGGGTGTCTCCCTGCTCGTCATGGCACAGGACCACGGGCTGGACGTCTTCGACGGTCGGCTCCATGACCGCGCCCGCGCTCTGCTGCAGGACAAGCCGCTGCCGCTCCTGGGGGAGCCGGGCAGCATGTGGGAGATCTACCAGGACGACCGTCGCCTGATGGAGACCAACCTGCCGGCCCAAAGGCAGAGGGCGCTCCTGGCGAAGCTTCCCCGGCCGCTTCTCGACGACTACATCGACGAGGAGTGGATCGGCGCGGTACCCGAACGCGACGGCACCTCCCGTGCCGCCTACTTCCGCGCCCGCCTGGACCCGGCGTCCCTCACCGACGAGGAGATGGACCTGTTGGCCTGGCCCCTGGAGCGGGAGCGCCGGGAGGCCGGCCCGGGGACCGAACCCGGCCGTGACTGGCCGCAGGACTGGCGCCTTCTGGTGAGGCTGCAGGCCGACGATGCCAAGGCCACCACCGAGGAGTGGACCGATCTCCTGCCGCCGACGCAGAAGCTCCTGGACGCGCTGCGTGAGGTGCGGCGGACCTCAGAGGCCCCGGACGACCTCGTCGCCGATGAGCGGCTGTGGGTTCTCCTGGAGCGGCTTCAGCCTCGCGTGCACAGCGCGAGCAACAAGAGGTTCAACGGCTGGATCGGCGTGCGCACCCTGATCAGGGCCGTGCGGCAGATGCACCGTGCCCTCCTCCATGGGGACGACGAGACAGCGGAGCAGCGGAGGAAGGCGGCGCTCACCATGGCCGCGAAACTCCGGTACCACTCGCAGCCGGTGCGCTGGGAGGCTCAGAACGTTCAGGCCTACCTGCGCGCCGGCCGGGAAATGGCGGAGTCCCTCAAACTCCTGGAGCAGGACGCCGAAGGCCGTCCCCCGGTGCGGGACCAGCTCGGCGGAGGTGCCATGGCCACGCTGCGGAAGAATCGGGACTTCCTGGAAGCCCGGGCTCTCGGAGAACGCGACCAGCCGCTCAACCCCTATCTGGTGCTTGGTGTGCCCGACGAGGCGGCCGACTGGAAGAAGGCCTGGCGAGCCCTGAGGAAGGAACTCGACGACACCGGCCGCGTCCGGATCAACCGAGCCAAGGACGTGATCGAGAAGGCTGAGCGGGAGCAGCAGGAAGTACCCTCGTTCGCCGTCCCGCTCGCCCCGCACCGCTGGAAGGATCCCACCGGCACGAGCCACCGGCTGGAACTCCCGCCCGAGCCTCTGCGGAGGCTCACCGAGCCGGCTTCGTACAGTGACCGTGCGTGGTCTCGCAGCGAGGCGGCCCGAGAAATAATCACCAAGGCGGCAGAGCGCCTTTCGTCGGCTGCCGAAGACACCGCAGCCCTTGAAAACCCAGAGAGCAGCACATCGTGAGCAACAGCGCCGGTAAAGGCGACACTGGTTCCGGCCCCCGCGACGGATCCCGGCAGAACCGGGGGCGTGGGCCGAACAGCGGAAGCGTGCGGAGTCGTGGTGAGCGCAGGGCGGCCGAGACTGCTCCCTGGCGATTCACCGAGAGTCACTTGCCCGAGTTCACCCCGGGGGCCCTCGACGCCGCCGCGATCCTGAAGTCGGTCAACGACACGCTCCTGCCCGTGGTGGAAAAGGAGCTGGAGGAAGCGACGGAAAAACTGGGCGCGGCGTTGGCTGACAAGGAGACTCAGGCCGAACAGGTCTCCGCGTTCCGGGCCGAGCTGATGCGGCGAGTGCTTCCTCAGTTCACCGAGGCGGTACGCAAGGGCGTGCTGGAGAGCATCCGCACGCGTCAGATGCACCTGGCCCAGCTGGCCGTCCTGCACCGGCAGGCGCTGGACGCGAAGACCTTGAGGGCGATGCTGACCCGCCTCGACCACGAGGCGGCGAAGGCCGGCCTGCAGATCGTCGGCGATACCGGCGATCAGTCGCTGTTCAACGTCGTGGAGGACCAGCCAGGTGTGACGCAGAAAGGCCCGGTCACCTTTGAACTCGTCGCGCCGGCCTACATCGACAAGGAGTCCGGGAAGCTTGTCGAACGTGGCTGGCTGCGGGCCGTTGCCAAGGTCTCACCCGAGGAAATGACGCGTCGGCAGAGGCGCAGAGCAACCCATGGCGAAGCTGAGAAGAAGCAGCCGGAGAAGGAGGCTCCTGCACCGCAGGAGAGGAAGAAGCACCACCGGGGTCAGGAACCCCAGAAGCAGCAGCAGAAGGGCAACGGGCGGCGGAACGACGGGTCACGTCCCCGCACTGGGGGAAACGGGGACCGCCGAACGAAGCAAAGGGGAACGCGATGACTTTCGGTATCGACTTCGGCACCAGCAACTCCGTGGTGGCCCATTGGAACGGGCACACCACCGAAGTGCTGCCGGTCGACGGCGACAACGTGCCCGCCCAGTGGCAGATGTCGGAGTTCGAGCAGCTCTTCCCCTCCGTGCTGTCCGTCCGCGACCTCCAGCGCACCCTCTGCTTCGGCTGGGAGGCGAAGACCGGCACCAGTGAACCGCTCGACGCCGTGAAGCGCATGCTCGGCACCCGCTCCGGTGCCGAGAAGGATGGCGACGTCGACGGCCTCGAGGTGGCAGCCCAGCTGGAGGAACACCACGTCTGGGTGGGCTCGGAGAAGTTCCACAGTACGGTCGCGGCCGCCTCCCTCTTTAGCCGTATGAAGGAAGGTGTCTCCGCCCAGCTGCTCGACCTCTCCGACGCGGTCGTCACCGTCCCCGCCAACGCCACGGGCGGCGCCCGCTACCGCACCCGCGCCGCAGCGGCGCTCGGCGGAGTGAAGGTCCGGGCTCTGCTCAACGAGCCCACCGCGGCTGCCATCTCGTACGCCCACGACGTCCCGATCCCGGGCCGTTTCCTCGTCTTCGACTGGGGCGGTGGCACCATCGACGTCACCGTGCTCGAATACGACGACGGCCTCTTCGAGGAGCAGACCTCCCGCGGCATCACCGCTCTCGGAGGTCTGGAGTTCGACAACGCGCTGGCCCAGCTGATCCAGCAGAAGATCGGCCTGACCGCGGACCGGCTCACCAAGGCCGAACGACGCCGGTGGCGCCGGTCGGTCGAGCTGACGAAGATCGCCCTGTCGTCCGTGCCGATGGACGGCGCGCTCTTCTTCGACCTCCCGGTCGGCCTCGCACCCTCGATCTCGAGGCGTGAGGTCAGGATCACCGCGGCCGAGTACACCGAGGCGATCACCCCGCTCGTCACCCGCGCCTTGGAGCCGGTCCAGCAGGCCCTGGCAGACCTTGCCATCACACCGGAGGACATCGACTCCGTCCTGATGATCGGCGGCACCTCGCAGATCCCCCAGGTGCGGCACGCCTTGGGGGAGCTCCTCGGTCATGACCGCATCGTCGACAGCGGCCTGTGCCGGCCCATGACCGCTGTCGCCCGAGGTGCAGCCATCTACGCGGCCTCGCTCGACGGTGAACTCGGCGACGACAGCGATTTCTCCCTGGTGACCAGCTACGACCTGGGCACGGCTGTGAGCGCGGGGGAACAGAAGGGCTTCCGCGCCATCATCCGGCGCAACGCGACGCTGCCCGCGGAGGGTTCGGCCAACTTCTACCCGGACACGCCGGGCGCCTCCTTCGTGCGCGTGCCGGTGATCGAGGGGGAGGTCGGCTACCCGGCCGACAGCGATCGTGCCTTTCCGCTGGCCAACATCGAGGTGGATCTCCCGACCCGCGAACAGGACATCCGCCGGAACAAGATCGAGATCAAGTTCCGCTACAACGAGAGCGGCATCCTGCGGTTCACCGCCACCCACGCAGCCACCGGCAAGCAACTCGTCGAGCGTGAGATCGATTCCTTCGGTCCCGACGGCACCCCTCTGCAGCACGGCCTGGAGGAGGAACTGACGCGCCTCTTGGCCCACACCGTCCGCCCGTTCGCCGACGGCTCCTCCAACGTCCGACACCTCTCGGCAGCCGAGTCGGCCAACGCCCGCCCGGCACCGATCGACATGTCTGTGCGGAGGGTGGAGGCCGATCCGGCCGTAACGGTCAACGGCGAGCCGCAGGGCGTGGTGACGGGGGGACTTTGACCAGCCTCCGAGCTCCGACGGCCAATTTGCGGGTGCGCCGGTAACTCGTTCCACCGCTGCGGTAGGCGTCGGCAACCGATGGGTCTCGTCCATGGCCGCCGACACCTGGGTGCCAGTCACACGTTGTCCGTCCGTGGCTGGTCCACCAGTGCCCGGCCGGGCTGGATGCCGCGTCGTTGCGCGTTCGGATCAGCGACTCAGCGGTGAGCGGGTCAACGCTGGATCGGTGCCGTCCGGCGTCTCGCGGTGGAAAGCGGTGTGAGGCCAGCCCGACGACGTCGGTGAGGGTCCCATGGATCGTTGCCCCCGCCTGCCCTGGCGCGGAGGGAACCGCCATCGGCGCGGCCAGGATTACCGGACCTGGCCGAAGGAGACACCACGGACTGGTACGCCGGCCTGCCGGGCATGTGTCGCAGGGCCACGCCGGTCACCCGCCCAGCGGTGTGGGCCGAATCAACGGCTGTTTCTCACATAGTCGACGTAGCGATGCCCGCCACCGTCGGCCGGACCCCCGCGTGGGCCGGCCGACGATAACTGGTCCATGCTGGCTCAGCTCCCCGCGCAGTAGTTCATCAGCGTGTCATGGTTGGCCTTGAACTGGTCGTAGATCGCCGCGTTGTCGATCTTCAGCAGCGTCTCGTCGTTGGCCCGCAGCGCCGAGTAGGTGTAGTTGTGGCTTCCGGTCCACACCAGCTTGCGGTTGGCGACCCCGTCGTACGTTCCCTGGATCAGCAGGTACTTGGAGTGCACCCCGATCTTGTAGGTGCCGTCGGGGCTGTTCTCGTAGCACTCGACCCGCTTGGTCAGCTTGCCGTAGAGGGTGTCCGTCACGGTCTGGCTCATGGAACCCGGCGCGCCGTCGGCCGCCAGGTAGACCGAGCACCCCGAGTTCACCAGGCTGACCAGCTTCTTGGCGACCTCGTCGCGGCTGAAGAGGTTCATGCCCACGCGGATCTGGGTGCCTCCGGAGCAACTGACGTTGTCCAGGATCAGTTTGACGGTGTCGGTGCTCGCGTCGTTGTTCCACGACGTGCCGGACGCCTCGTGGCGGGGGAAGAAGTACGCCTTGTACGGGCCGGTGGAGCTGGTCGGCGTCTTGTAGTAGTCGGTGTCGCCCGACGAGGAGGAGCCGTAGGACAGCAGGTCCGAGAAGTACGACTGGTAGATGCCGTACAGGCCGGAGTCCGGGATCGTCACGGCGTTGTTGAAGTAGGTGGTGCGCTGCGAGGTGGTCATGTTGTGCGAGGTCTGCACCACCACGTTGCTGGCGCCGCCCACGTTGGAGAACAGCCAGAACTTGTTGTGGTTGATCGCCGGATCGCCGGAGGTGAGCTCCCGGGTCCCGATGCAGCCGCGCGCCTTGGGGCAGGCCATCACCCACGACGACTGGGTGCGGTCGGTGCCCAGGCCGTCCCTCAGGGTGGCGTACTCGCCCCCGCTCATGGTGGTGGTGGTGTCGTCCACGATGATGCGGACCTTGACGCCTCGCGCCTTCGCGTCGACCAGCGCCCGGGCGGCCGTGTCGTCGGTGAACGTGTAGGCCGCGGCCGTGATCGACTCCCCGGCGGGGGTGGCGTCGATCAGGCTGACGATGTAGTCGCGGATCCGGTTCTGGTCGGCCGTGGTGCCCGACGGGTCGTTGAAGACGGCCGAGGTGGTCACCGTGACGGCGGCGTGGGCCGGGCTTGAGGCAATCAGGACGGTCGCGGGGAGCAGGGCGGCCGTCAGGACCGCCCTCCACATCTTCGTCGGTCGACGCACAACGATCCCTTCGGGTGACGGGCCGGGACTGAGCGTATGTCAGGAGCCGTCGACAGACTGCCCGTTGACCGCTGTCCGTGGCAACAGTCCGTACGTGGACCGCGCCCCGCCCCGTGCACCGCGCGCCCGGTGCGTCCGCCGCGGTAGAAGGACTGTCCGCGCGGCCTTGCGCGCGGCCCGGCTGTTCTGTCCAATCCCTTGACGATCGCCTCTCCGGCCGGTTAACTCACGTCCTAAATTAAGTCATGAGTGCAATCCCCGAAGGGACCCGGGAGCCATGCGCAGCATCCGAGCCGCGGCCGTAGGCGCCGTCACCCTGTCTCTCGCCCTCGCGGCCACGGCCTGCGGAGGCGGATCGTCCACCAACGGCGGGTCGAACGACTCACCCAAGACGCTGACGTACTGGGCCTCCAACCAGGGCGCCAGCGTCGCCGTGGACAAGAAGGTCCTCCAGCCGGAACTCGACAAGTTCGAGAAGCAGACCGGCATCAAGGTGAAGCTGGAGGTCGTGCCCTGGTCGGATCTGCTCAACCGCATCCTGACCGCGACCACCTCCGGCCAGGGCCCGGACGTGCTGAACATCGGCAACACCTGGAGCGCCTCGCTCCAGGCGACCGGCGGGCTGCTGTCGTGGGACGAGAAGAACTTCGCCAAGATTGGCGGCAGGGACCGGTTCTCCGACACGGCTCTCGGCTCGACCGGCGCCCAGGGCAAGGACCCGGCCGCCGTTCCCCTGTACTCGATGGCGTACGCCCTCTACTACAACAAGAAGATCTTCGCCGACGCCGGCATCAGCAAGCCCCCGGCCACCTGGGACGAGCTGATCGCCGACGGCAAGAAGATCACCGCCAAGGGCAAGTCCGTGCTCGGCGCCGAGGGCGCCAACCTGTCGGAGAACATCCACCACGTCTTCGTCTTCGCCAAGCAGCACGGCGCCGACTTCTTCACCGCCGACGGCAAGCCCGACTTCACCAACCCCAAGGTCGTCGAGGCGGTGAAGAGCTACGTCGACCTGATGGCCAAGGACAAGGTCATCCCGGCCGGTGACGCCGAGTACGCGCAGAACCAGTCCGTCAGCGACTTCGCCAAGGGCAAGCAGGCGATGCTGCTGTGGCAGTCCGCCACCGCCAACCTCAAGTCCCAGGGCATGAGCGAGGACACCTACGGTGTCGCGCCGGTCCCGGTGATCTCCGGGACGCCCGGCGCCGGAGCCCAGGTCAACTCGGCGGTCATGGGCATCAACATCGCCGTCTTCAAGAACACGCACAACCTCGACGGCGCCACGAAGTTCGTGAAGTTCATGACCTCCGACGCCGAGCAGAAGATCCTCAACACGGCGTACAGCTCCATCCCGCCGGTCAAGGCCGCCCAGGGCGACGCGGCGTTCAACGCGCCGGGCACCGCCGTGCTGAAGGACACCCTCGCCAAGAGCGCCGCCGCGCTGCCGCAGGTGCCGTCCGAGTCGCAGTTCGAGACGGCGGTCGGTACGGCCGTCAAGGAGCTGTTCGCCGACGCCGCCGCCGGACGCGCCGTGACCACCGACTCGGTCAAGGCGAAGCTGGAGAAGGCCCAGCAGCAGATGCCGGCGGCGTGACCACGATGACCTCCACCGCACTGAAGGAACCGGTGCGCGAGACCTCCCCCGGTGCGGCGCGCGAACCCCGCCGCCGCACCGGGCGGATCAGACGCGTCTCCCTGCCGTACCTGCTCCTGCTGCCCGCCCTGCTCCTCGAACTCCTCGTCCACCTGGTGCCGATGGCGATCGGCATCGTGATGAGCTTCAAGCAGCTCACCCAGTTCTACATCCGCGACTGGGGCACCGCCCCCTGGAACGGCTTCGACAACTACAAGGTGTCGGTCGACTTCGACGCCCCCGTCGGAAAGGCGCTGCTCCAGTCCTTCGGCATCACGGTCGGCTTCACCCTGCTGTCGGTCGGCCTGTGCTGGCTGATCGGCACGGCCGCCGCCGTCTACATGCAGGGCACCTTCCGGGGCCGCGGCCTGCTGCGCGCCCTGTTCCTGGTGCCGTACGCGCTGCCCGTCTACGCGGCCGTCATCACCTGGGTGTTCATGTTCCAGCACGACAACGGCCTGGTGAACCACGTGCTGCACGACCAGCTGCACCTCACCGACAAGCCGTCCTTCTGGCTCATCGGCGACAACAGCTTCTACGCCCTGCTCACCGTGTCCGTGTGGAAGGGCTGGCCGTTCGCGTTCCTCATCGTGACGGCCGGGCTGCAGAACATCCCCCGGGAGCTGTACGAGGCCGCCGCGCTGGACGGCGCGGGGATGTGGCAGCAGATCCGCCGCATCACCCTGCCGTCGCTGCGCCCGGTCAACCAGGTGCTGATCCTGGTGCTGTTCCTGTGGACGTTCAACGACTTCAACACGCCCTACGTGCTGTTCGGCAAGGCCGCTCCCGAGGCCGCCGACCTCATCTCGGTGCACATCTACCAGTCCTCCTTCGTCGCCTGGAACTTCGGCACCGGCTCGGCCATGTCCGTCCTGCTGCTGCTGTTCCTGCTCGTCGTGACGGGCGGATACCTGCTGCTGACCTCGCGCGGACGGAAGGCCTCCCATGCGTGACCTGTCGCTCGCGCCCCCGCGCACCTCGCCGATGGCGCCCCCGCGCTCCTTCGTGTGGTCGCGCCGGGTGTTCCTCACCCTGCTCGCCGGGTTCGTGCTGCTCCCGGTGTACGTGATGATCTCCAGCTCGCTGAAGCCGCTCGCCGACGTCACCGGCAAGTTCCGCTGGCTGCCCAGCGAGCTGACCATCCGGCCGTACATCGACATCTGGTCGACCGTGCCGCTCGCGAAGTACTTCATGAACTCGCTGATCGTGGCGGGCGCGGCCACGGTCTGCTCGGTGGTCATCGCCGTGTTCGCGGCCTACGCCGTCAGCCGCTACGACTTCCGCGGCAAGCGCGTCTTCACGGTCACCGTGCTGTCCACGCAGATGCTCCCGGGCATCCTCTTCCTGCTCCCGCTCTTCCTCATCTACGTCAACATCGGCAACGCCACCGGCATCGCCCTGTTCGGCTCCCGCGGCGGGCTGATCCTGACCTACCTCACCTTCTCGCTGCCGTTCTCCATCTGGATGCTGATCGGCTACTTCGACTCGGTGCCGCGCGACCTGGACGAGGCGGCGCTCGTGGACGGCTGCGGCCCGTTCGGCGCGCTGTTCCGGATCGTCGTACCGGCCGCGATCCCGGGCATCGTCGCGGTCGCCGTCTACGCCTTCATGACCGCCTGGGGAGAGGTGCTCTTCGCCTCGGTCATGACCAACGACAACACCCGCACCCTCGCCGTCGGCCTCCAGGGCTACTCCACCCTGTACGACGTCTACTGGAACCAGATCATGGCCGCCTCACTGGTCGTCAGCGTGCCCGTGGTGGCCGGCTTCCTGCTGCTGCAGCGCTATCTCGTCGCGGGTCTGACGGCGGGCGCCGTCAAGTGACCCCCACCCCTGATCCCGAAGGGACTTCCGTGTCCAAAGCCATCGACCTCGCAGCCCTCCCGCACGACTTCCTGTGGGGAACGGCCACAGCGGCGTACCAGATCGAGGGGGCCGTCGCCGAGGACGGCCGTTCGCCCTCGATCTGGGACACCTTCTCCCACACCCCGGGGAAGATCGCGAACGGTGACAACGGCGACGTCGCCTGCGACCACTACCACCGCTGGCGCGAGGACATCGGCCTGATGCGGCAACTCGGCGTCAACGCCTACCGGTTGTCCGTGGCCTGGCCCCGGGTTGTCCCCGGCGGCACCGGCGCGGTGAACCCCAAGGGACTCGCCTTCTACGACGAACTGGTGGACGCGCTGCTGGAGGCGGGCATCACCCCGTCCGTCACGCTCTACCACTGGGACCTGCCGCAGGCGCTCCAGGACCGTGGCGGCTGGCCGGAGCGGGACACCGCCCTGGCCTTCGCGGAGTACGCCTCCGTGGTCGCCGAACGCCTCGGCGACCGCGTCAAGCTCTGGGCCACCCTCAACGAGCCGTCCTGCTCGGCCTGGATCGGCCACCTCGAGGGCACGATGGCGCCGGGCTGGACCGACCTCACCGCCGCCGTCCGCGCCTCCTGCCACCTGCTCCTCGGCCATGGCCTCGCCACCCAGGCGATCCGCGCCGCCGCCCCCGGCGCACAGGTCGGCATCGTCAACAACCTCTCCACCGTGCACCCGGCCGGCGACCGCCCCGAGGACCTGGCGGCGGCCCGCCGGCACGACGGCCACGTCAACCGCTGGTGGCTCGACCCGGTGCACGGCCGCGGCTTCCCCGCCGACATGGTGGAGACCTACGGCGTCGAACTCCCCGTCGACGAGGCCGACCTGGCCACCATCGCGGCCCCGCTCGACTGGCTCGGCCTGAACTACTACTTCCCCGCGTACGTCGCCGACGACCCCGAGGGGCCCGCTCCGTACGTCCTTTCCGTCCGCCGCGAGGGTGTCCCGCGCACCGGCATGGACTGGGAGATCGACGCCTCCGGCATCGAGACGCTGCTGCTGCGGCTCACCGAGGAGTACGGCGCCCGGAAGATCTACGTCACCGAGAACGGCTCCGCCTTCCCGGACGTGGTCCGCCCCGACGGCAGCGTCGACGACCCGGAGCGCCAGGACTACCTGGAGCGCCACCTCGCCGCCTGCGCCTCCGCCGCCCGCAAGGGCGCCCCGCTGGCGGGCTACTTCGCCTGGTCGCTGCTGGACAACTTCGAGTGGGCGTACGGCTACGACAAGCGGTTCGGCCTGGTCCACGTCGACTACCGCACCCAGGTCCGCACCATCAAGGGCAGCGGCCGCCGGTACGCGGACATCGTCCGCGTACACCGCGGCCAGACACGCCGGGCCGCCTGAGCCCCGGCCCGGACGGCCGGTGGACACGACTGGGGAGTTCGTGTCCACCGGCCGGCCCTCCCCGCGAATGTCATGTACCTGACAGCTTACGTCAGGAAGCGCACCTCCACCCCACAAGGAGAGCCGCATGCCCAGCCGCATCCCCCGCACCCTGCTCGCCGCCCTGGCCGCCACGGCCCTGCTCTGCTCCGGCCCGCTCCTGGCCGAGCCCGCCGCCGCGGCCCCCGCCGCCGCCGGCTGGGACACCGACCGCGCGGCCGCCGCCTACGCGGTGAACCCCGCGGCCGTCACCGCCTCCGGCAGCGAGAACGCCGGCACCGCGCCCGGCCTCGCCTTCGACGGCAACGGCGCCACTCGCTGGTCCAGCAACTTCGCCGACGACGCCTGGATCCGCGTCGACCTCGGCTCGGTGATCCGGGTCGACCGCGTCGTCCTCGACTGGGAAGCCGCCTACGGCAAGCGCTACGTACTGGAGGCGTCCCGCAACGGCACCGACTGGACGCCCTTCTACACCGAGACCGCGGGCACCGGCGGCTCGGTCACCGCGCACACCTACCCCCAGGAGGTCACCGGCCGCTACGTCCGCCTGCGCGGCCTCGAACGCGCCACGCCGTACGGCTACTCGCTGTGGGACTTCAAGGTCTACGGCGGCGAACCCGCGCCCGCGTCGACCACCCGCACCAACCTCGCCCTGAACCACCCCGCGTACTCCAACTTCTACCAGCACGCCGGGAACTCACCCGCGTTCGTCACCGACGGCGGCTGGCCCGCCAACCTCAAGGACGACGCGACCCGCTGGTCCAGCGACTGGAACGCGGACCGCTGGGTCTCGGTCGACCTCGGCGCCCCCTCGGTCATCTCCTCCGTCGACCTCTACTGGGAGGCGGCCTACGCCGTCGACTACCAGCTCCAGGTCTCCGACGACAACCGCACCTGGCGCACGGTCTACCAGCCCTCGGCCGCCGACGTGGCCGCCCGCCGCGCCAACGTGAAGTCCCCGGCCGATGCCGTGGGCCTGCACGACACCGTCACCCTGCCCGCACCGGTCACCGGCCGCTACGTCCGCATGCTCGGCAAGGAGCGCCGCTCCTTCTACAACCCCGCCCCCGCCACGGCCCAGTTCGGCTACTCGCTCTACGAGTTCCAGGTCTGGGGCACCGGCGGCAGCGCCTCCGCCGCCTACCCGGCCCTGCCCGCCGACCAGACGGGCACCTACCGCACCACCTTCTTCGACGACTTCACGAGCGCCTCGCTCGACCGCTCGAAGTGGCGTGTCGTGCGCACCGGCACCGAGATGGGCCCGGTCAACGGCGAGTCCCAGGCGTACGTCGACTCCCCGGACAACATCCGCACCGAGAACGGCGAGCTGATCCTCCGGGCGAAGTACTGCAAGGGCTGCACCCGGGCGGGCGGCGGCACCTACGACTTCACCTCCGGCCGCATCGACACCAACACCCACTTCGACTTCACCTACGGCAGGGTCAGCGCCCGGATGAAACTGCCCGTCGGCGACGGGTTCTGGCCGGCGTTCTGGCTGCTCGGCAGCAACGTGGACGACCCGTCCGTCTCCTGGCCGGCCTCCGGCGAGACCGACATCATGGAGAACATCGGCTACCCCGACTGGACCAGCACCGCCCTGCACGGCCCCGGCTACTCGGCCGACGGCAACATCGGCGCCCGCCAGACGTACCCGGGCGGCGGCACGGCCGACCAGTGGCACACCTACGCGGTGGAGTGGACCCCGACGGCGATGCGGTTCCTCGTCGACGACCGCCTGGTCCAGGAGACGACCCGCAACCAGGTGGAGTCCACCCGGGGCCAGTGGGTCTACGACCACAACCAGTACGTCATCCTGAACCTCGCCCTCGGCGGCGCCTACCCGGCCGGCTGGAACAAGGTCACCACCCCCTACTGGGGCCTGCCGCAGTCCAGCGTCGACCGGATCGCGGGCGGGGGAGTGCAGGCGGAGGTGGACTGGGTGCGGGTGGAGCAGAAGGGGTGACGGCGAACTGAGGCATCCTGGTACGACGAGCCGTGTAGGAGTGAAGGGCCGGCGATGGATCTGGTACTCGACCCGCCACGCGGAGTCGCGCCGGTCCTACTGGGCATGACGCTCGACGAGGCGCTCGCCGCGGTCCCCGACTGGGGCGAGCCCCGTGTGCTGCGACGCCCGAGCCGGAACTCGGCCAAGGCGTCCTGGACCCTCGACCACGTCGGCGTACAGGCCCTGGTCGAGGGTGGCACCCTCGTCACCGCGATCGAGCTTTGGTGGCCCGGCGAGGGCCGGACGTCCAGCACGCGCGTTCTGCTCCACGGGGACGAGGTCTTCACCACCCCCGCCGTTGACCTCTTCCGCCGTGCCGCCGGCCGGGGCTGGACGGTCGACACGTCGCGGCCGGAGTACCCGGTGATCGCCGGTGTGTCGCTCGGCTTCACCCGCCAGACCTCACAGGAGGTCGACCGGGACGCCGACGGTCTCCCGAGGTACGTCACCTCCGTGCTGGTGGGCGGGGAGGACTACTACGGCCACCGCTGCCCAGAGCGCCGTTGACCTCGCACGCCCGCCTCCGCGAGGAACCGGCTGGGCTTGCCGGACCGGGAGACGTACGGGCTGTCGCGGGCCCGGGTCCAGGCGAGGAAGAGCAGGCAGGGTTTGGACATCAGGTCCGTCTCGTGCTGCTTGGCGTCCAGCTCGGGCGGCGTGATCGCCTTCGGGAAGGGCAGTGCACGACAGGCCGGGGTGGGTAACGCTCAACAGGGGAAGGAGTGCAAGACCAACCGGTGCGAGGGGTGGAAGACTGGCGGCTGGGGGTCGCTTCAGTCCGTCCGCACGGCGCGGTAGCGGACCGGTCGATCCTCCACCTTCACCAGCAGCCCGTCGTTCGCGAGGCCGCGCAGGATCCGGCGGGTGTGCTTCTGTTGCGGCTCGTGCCCGGCGTCGCGCAGTGTGTGTAGGCCGCGCACGGTGTCCCAGTAGCCGCCGTACAGGCGCACGGCATTCTCCAGCGCGGCGCGCTGGCTGGAGGCCGATCCGGTCAACGCCCCGCTCCCCCGGCCTGCTCGGAGTTGGTGACTTCATAGAGTCAACGGTGTCGTACTCTGCGTAGCGTTGACCAGGAGTGATGCGCTGACGGGTACGGGCTGTAGACGCGGTCGGTGCGCTTGTACGTGGTCTTGGGCGTGGCCGGTTCCCGCGCCCCATGTTGGCTGACTGGTCGGTTGCACGAAAGGAGCTGCGGCGTGGACGACGAGGTTCGGCAGCCGGAGTACGAGGTTGGGGCGCGGGGAATGGGTTGGGTCGGGCTCCGATGGCCTGGCATGGTTCAAGAGCAGTCACAGCGCCGGTGATGGCGGCCAGTGCGTGGAAGTAGCCGCCACCCCCGACAGGGTCCACATCCGTGACTCGAAGGACACAACTCGCGCCGCACTCGCCGTGGACCCCACGGCCTGGACGGAGTTCGTCGCCTTCGCGGCACTCTGAACAGACGCGGGGCCCTCGGCAAGCGCACCGCTTGCCGAGGGCCCCGCGCACGTCCGCTCGCGCAACACCTTCAGTAGCCCAGGCGCCCTGCTCGCCGGATGCCCGGGCCGGCGCCGGCCGGTGCGGCGGTCAACGTCCGCCTCGGGCCCGGTGCCGTGCTCGGCTGAGACTGAGGTCAGAACGCCTTCAGATAGACCCTGGCCTGATCGTCCTTGAGCGCCTGGACGTAGATGTCGATCCACTGCACCTTCTTGCGGCGATCGTCCTTCACGCACGGAGGGCAGACACCAGCCGAGCGGGCTCCCTTCAGCGTCTGCGGCTCGGCCAGCCCAAGGTGCCGGAACAGCTCGCCATCCGGGGCGAAGTCGGCCTTCTTCAGCTTCAGCGGTTCTTCGGGCCGAAGGTCCGCCGCGATGCCCTCGGCGTTCTTCTCGCTGGTGACGAACGAGAGGAGGTAGATGTCCTCCTGCGGGTTGATCTGCACAGCTCCCTTGACCTCGGTTGCACCCTTGGGCGCCATCACGTGCATGAACGCCGACGCCTCGGGCGCGCCGGCGTTCTCGTCCCACCGCGAGGTGCGCCCGTCGGTCACACGGCGATCGTCCGTATCCGGGCTGGAGCAGGCGGAAAGCAGAAGAGTGGCTGCCACTGCCGCGATGAGGAGGGCACTTCGTTTGGTCGTCACCGGTTCTCCTCGTCGCCGCGCGAGACGTCGCCGCGGGTTCCTTCTCGTCCTTGGTCCGGCGGGTTCACTGTCGGTTTCGCATCGCTGTTCAGGTCGTAGGTGTACGTGGAGCTACTGCCTCGCATGTCGAACTCCTGAGCAAGTACGGTCTTGTGCAACCGTCCCATCTCGCGGACGAGGGGGTGTTCGTGCCCGGCCGCGTCAACGCCGCGGGAAAGACCCTCACGGACTTCGAAGTGCACCCCAATCACATCGCTGACGCCATCCGCAGCAATCCCAACTACCACGGCGAGCCGGTGCGCCTCATCTCCTGCTACTCGGGCGCGGACGCGAGACCGCCCGAGCTGCCTCTCGCGCAGTCCGTCGCCAACGAGCTCGGTGTGCCCGTGACGGCGCCGACGAGCAAGGTGGGAACGTCCCCCCAGCTCGGCCTCAACCAGACCCCCACCATCGGCAACAATGGCTACTGGCGCACCTACCTGCCCATGGCCCACTAGCGGCAAGCTCACAGGAGTAGAAATGATCAAGCGGGCGGGCTTCTACCGGGAGATCGGCGGTCAGGCCGCCACGGCGGACGATGCGCCGTCGCTGCGCGATGCCGTACAGGAGAATGGGCCCTGGGACGAGGACCGTATCCTCGCCTACCTGGAATCGGCCCTGGAGATCTACACCACGATGGGCGCCGAGCGTGACGTCCTCACCGGCGAAGAGTGGATCGTCGGCTCCGGATCTTTGATGACGGATGGCACCTGGCTCTGGCCCGTCGATCTCACGCACTACGTACGCCGTCACCACGCTGCTGTGCCACAGGAGTTCCTGGACCACATCCGGGCCAACAACTACACGGTCCCTGTGGTGCCCGACGAACGGGCCAGGAATATTTTCCAGGAGGAGTTCCCGGACCACGCTCCCGCTGCGGCCCCGTCCAAGGCTGAGGGCTTCTTCACCTGGTACATGCCGAAACTGGACAGCGCGCGTGCCCACCAGCTCCTCACGCATATGGAGGACGCCGGGCTCTCCGCCGTGCACCCGCTGACCAATGCTCTCTTCGGGTTCCGTGAGACGCCGGTCGGAAACCGTGAGCCGCTGATGGGGGATGGCGCAGCCCTGGCCGCCACCTTGGCCGCCGATCGATACGCGAAGGTTGAGTTCACCTGCTGGAAGGGCTACGACCAGCCCCTGACCGGTATCGTGCGACGCACGGACGAGACGACGCAGAGCATCACGCTGCGTCTCACCGACGTCCCCGTGTCCGACCGCGAGGAGGTGGTCGCGGCACTGGTGCGCACGCTCGATCAGGATGCGGCCGACTGCCGCGGGTTCGTCATCGACCGAGCCGGCGTTTCAGCTTCCCAGGACTGGGACCGCATCCTCGTCGGCAACGGTGGGCACTTCACCGTGTGGCCCGACACCGTCGGCATCCTCCGGGACCGCGTGGGCAGCCATCCCGAGCTGGACGACAGCGAGCCGACCGCTTATGGCCCGCTCGACGTGTTCCACCGCGTGTGAACCTTCGACTGCCCTACAGGTCCCAGGACTGGTCCGACGGTCCTGATCGGGGTTCCGTCCGTTCAGGGTGTGGGCGCCCGTCCGGTTCCCGGACGTCCCGGGCGCGGAAGTCGGCCTGCCGTCGCCGCCCGGAGCCGATGACCGGGGCAGACAGTGAGAACGAGCCACCGCTGTCCACGCTGCTCGCCGGTGCCGACTTCTCACCGCATGGATCTGTTCCGGCTCCACCGGCTCTGGCGTCACCGCTGATCCCGTTCATGCCGTCAGGCCTTCCCGCTCCGAGGAGTTCGTCATGCCGCCCCGCTTCGAGACCGCCCGCTTCCACGTCGACTCAGGCCCCGACTCCCTCTTCACACGAGTCCGGCACATCCTGAGCGAACCGGCACAGCTGAGGGCGCACGGCGCGCACGTGACCGAACGGCTCCAGCAACGAGACGCGCCCCTGCGGAGCCTCACGCGCTTCGATCCAGGCAGCTGGGAGTTGGTCTCGGCAGAGGTGCGCACGGACACCGGGAAGTGGGTGAAGTCGACCTGGCGGGTGCGGGCGGACGAGCGGTACTGGTGGGTGGTGATCGGACTGGGCAACGCGCTCGTCACCGTGATCGACGTCGATCCGTATCGCCGGGGTATGGGGGAGGGCATCATCACCGGAGGCGCCCTGTACGCACGTGTCGACGCCGTCAACGCGGAGCTGATGCGTGGCAAGTAGAAGCGGCCCGGCAGTCGCGGTTCCTGGCGAGTACCGGCCGGGTCTCCAGCGGCACCGCGCGGTGGCACGGCCCTACCCGGTCAGGCGCCGACGGACGTACCGCCGCACGGCACCGGCCCCGAGAGGTCCGGGTCGCCGAACTCCGCACGCAGCGCCTGGAACGCCGTGACCTTGTCCTCGCCGAAGCGGCGGACGTGGGTGGCGTACTCGGTGGCGGTGAGGAACGCCGACGGGCGGGACTTGGTGTGGAACTTGTCCGCGTACATCACCAGGCGTTCCTCCTCCGTCTCCGCCAGGTAGTCGGCGGGGGGCAGCGGGAGGCCCTGGCTGAGGATGTCGTGCCGGGTGAGGCCGACGCCGGTGTGGTGGGAGCAGAACCGGCGCAGGGGCTCGGGGTAGCCCTCCCGCTCCAGGATCGCGTGGCCGAGCAGTCCGTGCCGGATGTACTGCTTGTGGTCCAGCCGGCCGTCGGCGTCGTAGAGGCGGTAGACGCCGATGTCGTGGAGGAGGCAGCCGGCGCGGACCAGGCCGGCGTCGAGGTGGCTCAGGCGCGGGGCGGACAGGAGCTGTTCGGCGATGCTCCAGACGATCTCGCAGTGCGCGTGGACGAGGGCGAACGCCTCGGCGGTGGGCGCGTACTTCTCGTGCAGCGCACGGATCTCGTCGGGTCCCGGAATGCTCATCCGGCGAGCGTAACAACCACCCTGGGCCGGCCCGGGCCCGGCCCGTCCGGCCCGGGCCGGCTCCGCTCATCCGATCGAGCACTCCTTCGCGCTCAGCGGCTTGGTGCTGCCCGCCGGTCTGCTGCACAGCACCTTCGTCTCCGAGGTGCCCTGAGGGGTCCTGCGGACCCGCTTGATGACGATGCTGTGGCCGCGCCGTTCGCCGTACAGCGGCGCGTCGGTGAAGTCGATCGTCCCGGTGGCCATCCCGTCGAGCTTCACGCCCCTGAGGTTCACCCAGGTCGCCGCGCGGCTCTGGCGCACGTCGCCGAGGCTGGCCGCCCAGTAGAGGGCACGGGTGGCGTCGTGGGCGAGGGCCGTCTGGCCGCTGGCGAAGTCGGTGGAGTCGTACGTGACCGTCTTGCCCTCCAGCCAGGGCAGGTACTTGGCGGCTTCCTGGTAGAAGGCGGTGGCGGACGCCGCCTCCTTCAGCTCGGCCAGGGCGGCGTGGTAGAGCGTGATCCTCGGGGCCACGCCGTCGCGGCCGCCCGTGCCGGAGAACCTGGCCTTGCTCAGGTCGTCGCCGGTGAGGATGGAGATCTCCCGGTCCGCGCAGCCCGGTTCGGTGCCCAGCTGGGTCATCAGCGGACCGATGTCCTCGACCCGTCCGGCGAAGTAGATCACCGAGGGGACGTTCCCCGCCCGGCAGATGCTCTCCGCGCGCTGGCGCAGTTCGGGCTTGCCGTTCGCCACCCGGTAGCGCTGCTCGGGCAGCATCCGGAAGCCTTCCTTGAGCAGCATCTTCCCGCCGTAGGCGGCCTGTTCGCCGGTGTAGCGGTCCTGCGAGTCCTTGGTGTCGCGGGCCAGGACCAGCGCGTACGGGTCCTTCTGCCGGGTGCGCAGCTGCCGGGCGACGTAGCCGAGCGCCTCCGCCTGGTGCTCGTCGGGAGCCGCGAGGCTGAACCAGTTGGAGAACTGCTTCGGCAGGTAGGTCGCCGAGTTGGTGCCGGAGACGATGGGCAGTCCCACCGTGTGCAGCCGGCGCGTGACGTAGGTGCTGCTCTGCAGGTCGCGTCCGAAGCCGACCACCCCGACGACGGTCGGGTCCCGGTCGGCGTACCGGGCGATCGCGTCCGCCGCCACCCGCTGCTGTCCCATGTCCACACCCGCGTTGGCGAGCAGCACCCGGAGTTTCACCGTGTAGTTCTCGTTGACCACGCGCTGGGCGAGGTACACGCCGGCCAGCTCCTCGGCGCCCTTGACGAGGGAGGAGTCCGTCGCGGAGGAGCTCAGCGGTCCCGCGTACACGACGGTGACGTACGTGCCGGGGTGGTGCTGCAGCACGTCGGCGTTCTCGGCGCGCACCAGGTCCTCCAGCTCACGCATCCGCTTGCCGTCCCCGTCGGCCCCGCCCGTGAGGTACGCGCCGAACCGGACGTCCCCGGTGGCTATGCCGACGCACTCCGTACCGCCGCCGGGCGCGGGACGCCGTACGGTGTCGCGGTCGGCGCTCACCAGGCCCGCCGAGCAGTACGCACGGTGCAGTTCGAGGGAGTGGACGATCCCCGCGGTGCCGACGAGGACGAGGACGAGAGCGAGGCTGTACGCCGACCACACCACGCGGGCGAGCGGCGGACGGTGTCTGGCCCGCACGCACCGCCAGTCCGCCTGCCGCAGCTGCACCAGCTCGTCGCGGGGCAGCGGCACCCTGAGCACCCAGGGCAGGGCGTTGGTCCGGCTCGGCGACTGGTCGGCACGGAGGTTCCCCGCCCACTCGTCGTACCAGTGCCGCAACCGCTGCTCCAGGCGCCAGGGCGGGGGCTGCGGCGGGCCGGCCGGTGGCTCCGCGTCCGTACCGCGGTCGAGCAGCGCCGCGTCGCCCGTCGCCACGCCCGCCACGATCAGCAGCGGGTCCAGCTCGCTGCGCCGGCTGCGGACGTCGCTGACCGCCCTGATCAGTTCGACGCCGCCGTTCTCCCGGCTGATCCGGCGCAGGAACAGCACGGGCGGACGCGTCCGCTTGAGCCCCCGAAGGTCCCAGCTGCCGCGCCGGTGGTTGTCCCGCAGGTCCTCGAAGAGCGCCAGCACGTACAGCTGGAGCGGGAACGGGCCGCCCTCCCGCATCGCCTCGGCCACGTCGTAGGCGCGGGCGGCTATCGCCCTCCAGGAGTTGACGGGCCGCAGCAGCCGCACGCTGGTCGACCGGCGGCGGGCGGCGGACTGGAGGAACGTCGTGGTCAGGAACCACCGGCTCTCCCTGCGCAGCCACAGGAAGAGGGGTGCGCGTCCGGGTACGTGGTTGAGGCCGGCGAGCAGGATCATCAGCCCGATGCCCGCCAGAGCGGCGACGTACCACTCGGGGCGGGTGAGCAGCGCGGTGAACGCGCCCAGGATGCCCATGGGCAGGAACTGCTGCACGTCGTTGAGGAGCAACTGCCGGTGCCAGCGCGAGGGCCTGCGGGGCCGCCAGCGCTGCCGGGCCAGGATGCGCAGCAGGTGGGTCTGGGCCTGTTCCCGCTGCGCGTTGCCGTCCGGTGTGCCGGCGGGCGCGGCCGGCCAGTGCTCGCGCATCTCCGCGGCGTCGGTGGCCTCCTGGAGGGCGCGGACGAGGTTGAGGCGCGGAAAGGAGTACGGCCGGTAGGCGGCGGACCGGCCGCCCCACTTCCGCCAGTCGCCGAGGTCCCACAGCAGCCGCGTGGCCCTGGCCAGGGGGTCGACGTCCCCCGGCTGCGGCTCGGTCGGGGCGACGGCCAGGCGCGTCCCGTGGCGCTGCTGTCCCTCGCGCAGCTCGTCGACGAGTTCGGTCACGCGGTCGTCGTCCGCGGGGTCCTCGGCGTGCAGCACGATGACCGGCATCGGCCGGTCGCCGGTGCGGAAGTCCTGGATCAGGGACTCCAGCTGTCGCTGGACGTCGATTCCGGCCTCGGTCGACATGCCCGGGTGATCACCCGGGCAGTCCTGTGGGAAGCCGTGATCACGGCCTTGCATGGACACCCCCCGTGGTCTGAAGACACATGTGTCACAAGCGCTCTTGAGGATATCGCCCGGCAGTGACAATTCGTTCCCGGCGGAATGCTGCGCGGGCGGTGGCGGGGGGCTGTGCCTCTTCAGCGGGGGAGGGGTGCGCTCTTCTTGCGGGGGGTCGGAAGCCGCTGCCCCATGGACGCTGGTGCCGGGCGCATGCCTGAGCGGGGGCGTGCCCGGAGCACATCGGGGTGAGCGGTCGGGGGTCGGGGGGATCCGGGGAGAGCGGTGGTTCCGGCCGATGTGGGCCTGCGGGGGTGTCGGGCGCCGTCGGGGGCCCGGTGGGGGCGGTTCCGGGCAGGTGACGACCGTTCCTGGCGCAAGCCCGGGGGCCTCTTCCGCCGGGGAGGGGTGCGCTTTCTTACGGGGGTCAGGAGCCGCTGCCCCATGGACGCTGGTGCGGGCGCCTGTCCGGGGGAGCCGTGGGATCGGGGGAGACCGTTGGCCCCGGCCGGTGTCGTCGGCCTGCGCGGGTGCCGGGCGCCGTCAGCGGCCCGGCTGGGTCGGTACCCGGCGAGTGAAGACCGCTCCTGACGGAAGACCGGGGGCCGTACCTCCTCGACGAGGGGAGAGGCCCTCGGCGGTACCGCCGGTCAGCGGCCGGACGGGACGAGTTCCCGTGCCGGCCGCGTCGGTGCCGGACGCGGGGTCCGCGAGGTGCGCCACAGCCACAGCACGTCCCGTCCGAAGGACCACACCAGCGAACCGAGGGCGAGCAGGACGACGGCGAGGCTGGCCGCGGCCGGCAGCAGCTGCGCGCCCGCGACCAGCAGGCAGACGCCCTGGATCGCGGCCACGGTCTTGCGGGCGAACGACGGCGGCAGCGGGGCCGTCAGCCAGGGCGCGAGCCGGGCCGCGGCGACGAACGCGTACCGCATGCCGCCGATCAGCAGCACCCACGGGCCGAGCTGCGTCGACACGTACACGCTCAGCACCAGGATGAGGAACGCGTCCACCTCCATGTCGAAGCGCGCCCCGAGCGCGGAGCAGGTGCCGGTGCGGCGGGCGACCTTGCCGTCCACGCCGTCCAGCAGCAGGGCCACGGCGGTCAGCGCGACCAGCAGCGTCACCGGCGGCGCGCTCTCGAAGGAGTCCGCGACGAGCGCGGTCACCCCGCCTACCAGGGTGGCCCGGCCCAGCGTGACCCGGTTCGCGGGGCCGAAGGAGCGCAGCCGGGAGCGGTGCACGGCGCGGGAGAGGACCGCCCAGGTGGCGATCGCGAAGGCGAGCCCCGTCAGCCAGCCCACCGGCCCCATGCCGATCGCCGGGCCGAGCAGGGCCAGCAGCAGGATCTGCGCCCCGGCTCCCAGAGCGGTCTCCTGCTGGAGCCTCGCGTCGTACGTGTTGTTCAGGGCCACCGCACATCCTCCGGCCGAGTGACAGAGTCGATCAACGCCGCGTACTGTGCGCGGCCTGTGCACAACTCGGTACGTGAACAACTTCCCGATCGTTCAGGAGGATGCCGATGAACCGTTCGGCCCGCGCGTTCTGGCTCCGCTCGCCCGGCCACGGAGAGCTGCGCGACGTCACCCTCGCGGAGCCCGGCGAGGACGAGGTCCTGGTACGGGCGCTGTACTCCGGGGTCAGCCGGGGCACGGAGACCCTCGTCTTCCGGGGCGGCGTGCCGGAGAGCCAGCACACCGTGATGCGGGCGCCGTTCCAGGAGGGCGACTTCCCGGCACCGGTGAAGTACGGCTACCTCAGCGTCGGCGTGGTCGAGGAGGGACCGGCCGCGCTGACCGGCCGTACCGTCTTCTGCCTCTACCCGCACCAGAGCCGTTACGTCGTTCCGGTGAGCGCCGTCACCGTGGTGCCCGAGCGGGTGCCCGCCGGACGGGCCGTGCTCGCCGGGACCGTCGAGACCGCCGTCAACGCCGTGTGGGACGCCACCCCGCTGCTCGGCGACCGGATCGCGGTCGTCGGCGGCGGCATGGTCGGCTGCTCGGTCGCCGCGCTGCTCGCCCGCTTCCCGGGCGTCCGCCTCCAACTGGTCGACGCCGACCCGGCCCGCGCCAAGACCGCCGAGGCACTCGGTGTCGACTTCGCCGCACCGGCCGACGCCCTCGGCGACTGCGACCTCGTCGTCCACGCCAGCGCCACCGAGGCCGGCCTCACCCGGGCCCTGCAGCTCCTCGCCCCCGAGGGCACGGTCGTGGAACTGAGCTGGTACGGCGACCGGCGCGTGAGCCTGCCGCTCGGCGAGGCCTTCCACTCCCGCCGGCTCACCGTGCGCGGCAGCCAGGTCGGCACCGTCTCCCCGGCCGCCCGCTCCGGCCGCACCTACGCCGACCGGATGGCGCTCGCCCTCGACCTGCTCGCCGACCCGGCGCTGGACGCGCTCATCACCGGGGAGAGCGCCTTCGAGGAACTCCCGGACGTGATGCCCAAGCTGGTGTCCGGTGAGATCCCCGCCCTGTGCCACCGGGTCACGTACACGGGGACGGCCTGACCTGAGAAAAGAGTGAGCGACGGCTGAACAGGGGACGGCGGGGAGCCGTACTACACGGCATCCCCCGGCGGGCAAGGCGGGGGACCAGACGCGCCGCACCTGGAGGGTCGTCCGTTGTTCAGCATCACCGTCCGCGATCACATCATGATCGCCCACAGCTTCCACGGCGAGGTCTTCGGACCCGCGCAGCGCCTGCACGGCGCCACGTTCCTCGTGGACGCGACGTTCCGCCGCGAGCAGCTGGACGAGGACGACATCGTGGTCGACATCGGCCTGGCCACGCGGGAACTGCGCGCCATCACCGCGGAGCTGAACTACCGCAACCTGGACGACGAACCCGAGTTCGCCGGCGTCAACACCTCCACCGAGTTCCTGGCCAGGGTCATCGCCGACCGGCTCGCCGAGCGGATCGCGAAGGGCGCGCTCGGCCAGGGCGCCAAGGGCCTCGCCGGGATCACCGTCACGCTCCACGAGTCGCACATCGCCTGGGCGAGTTACGAGCGTGGCCTGTGACCGACCTGACCGTGGAGCGGGCCCGCCTCACGTACGTGCCCGCGCAGCCCACCGCCGCCCCGAACGCCGGAATCATCCCCATGTCCCTGCGCAGTGTGCACTTCGTGATGCCGGGCGGCGTCGACGACCCGGCCGCGCCCAGCGGCGGCAACGCCTACGACCGCCGGGTCTGCCTGGACCTGCCCGGCTTCGGCTGGCAGGTCACCCGGCACGCCGTGCCCGGCACCTGGCCGCGCCCGGACACCGCCGCCCGCGAAGCGCTCGCCCGTACGCTCCGGAGCCTCCCGGACGACTCCGTCGTCCTCCTGGACGGCCTGGTCGCCTGCGGGGTCCCGGAGACCGTCGTCCCCGAGGCGCGGCGCCTGCGCCTCGCGGTCCTCGTCCACCTCCCCCTCGGTGACGAGACCGGCCTGGACCCGGACGTCGCCGCCGGCCTGGACGCGCGCGAGCGGACGGTGCTGCGGGCGGTCCCCGCGGTCATCGCCACCAGCGACTGGGCGGTCCGCCGGCTCGTCTCCCACCACGGACTCGCCCCCGACCGGGCGCACGTGGCCGCGCCCGGCGCCGACATCGCGCCCCTCGCCCCCGGCACCGACGGCGTCTCCCGGCTGCTGTGCGTGGCCGCCGTGACCCCGCGCAAGGGCCAGCACCGCCTGGTGGAGGCGCTCGCGGCGGTGCGGGACCTGCCGTGGACCTGCGAGTGCGTCGGCGGCCTCGGCCACGACCCCGCGTACGTGGCCCGCCTGCGGGAGCTGATCGACGGGTACGGTCTCACCGACCGCCTGCGCCTCACCGGCCCCCGCTCCGGCGCCGACCTGGACGCCTCCTACGCCGCCGCCGACCTGATGGTCCTCACCTCCTACGCCGAGACCTACGGCATGGCGGTCACCGAGGCCCTCGCCCGGGGCATCCCCGTCCTCGCCACCGACGTCGGCGGACTGCCCGAGGCGGTCGGCCGCGCACCGGACGGCGGGGTGCCCGGCATCCTCGTCCCGCCGGAGGACCCCGCCGCGCTCGCCGCCGAACTGCGCGGCTGGTTCGGCGAACCCGACGTGCGCCGCCGCCTCAAGGCCGCGGCCCGCGGCCGCCGTGCCGCCCTCGACGGCTGGGCCGCCACCGCCCGCAGCCTGGCGGCGGTCCTCGGCCGTCTCCCGGAAGCACCGCGGAGGACGGCGTGAGCGGGCACCGGGACGCGGGCGAGGAGCGGGTGCAGGTCCGGGCGGAGACCAGTGGGCCGGGTGACGGAGAAGTGGCCGTCCGACCGGGTGCGGACGGCCTGATCCCGGCTCAGCCCGGGCCCCGGGCCGGGCAGTTCGTACGGGGAGCCGCGCGTGCGCGGAGCGAGGAGGTACCGGGCGTGGAGACCGTGGGCACGCGGGGGGACGCGCGGGAGCGCGCCGGGGACCCTGCCGGTCAGGGGGCGCCCGGCGCCGCCGGTCCGGTCATCGCCGGAGCCGGACCCGTGGCCGGCCCGGGCGAGCAGGCCACCGTACGGCTGCGGGACGGCGACCCGGAGGAGCCGGCGCGGTACGCGCCCGAGTGGCTCAGGCTGCGCGAAGGCGCCGACGCGGCGGCCCGCGCGCAGGAACTGCTCGACCCGCTGCGGATCCGGCTGGCCAACCTGCCGGGCCGCTCCGGCGGACTGGTCGTGCACGACCTGGGCTGCGGCACCGGCTCGATGGGCCGCTGGCTCGCACCCCGGCTCGACGGCGCCCAGCACTGGATCCTGCACGACCGCGACCCCTACCTGCTGCACTTCGCCGCCGTCGCCTCCCCGCGCGCCGCCGCCGACGGCAGCCGCGTCACGGTCGAGACCCGGCGCGGTGACGTCGCCCGGCTCACCCCGGACGCGCTGGCCGGGGCCTCGCTGGTGACCGCGTCCGCGTTGCTGGACGTGCTCACCCGGGAGGAGATCGAGGCCCTGGCGGACGCCGGCACGGGCGCAGGCTGCCCGGCGCTGCTCACCCTCTCCGTCGCGGGACGCGTCGAACTGACCCCCCAGGACCCCCTGGACGCCGAGATCACCGAGGCGTTCAACGCCCATCAGCGGCGCGCCGGGCTGCTCGGCCCGGACGCGGTCACCTTCGCCTGCGAGGCGTTCGCCGAGCGCGGGGCGACGGTCCGCGTGCACGCGAGCCCGTGGCGGCTCGGTGCCGCGGAGGCCGCGCTGACCGAGCAGTGGCTGCGCGGCTGGGTGGGCGCCGCCGTCGAACAGCGGCCGGAACTGGGCGACCGGGCCGAGGCGTACCTGAACGCCCGGCTCGCCGCCTGCGCGGCCGGCACGCTGCGGGTCACCGTCCACCACACCGACCTGCTGGCCCTGCCCCGGCCGAGGGGCGCGGCGACGTGAACGGGCGGACGACGGCCGCGGGCACCAGGGTGCCGGCGGGCGAGGTCACCGCCGCGGACGCGCGTACGGCGACGGCACGCGAGGACACCGGTACGCGCGCGCGTACGGCACCGGCGGAACCGGCGTGCGCGGTACCCGGCCCGGCTCCCGCGCACACGCGCGTGGCGCAGGCGCTCCGCGCGGACGCGACGCCCCCGCAAGCACCCCCCACCCCCCGGCGCCGTGACCCCCGAGCCCTCCGTACCCACGTCGGCACCCTCGTCGGGGCCGGCATCCTCGGCGCGCTCCTGTGGCGGCTCGGCACCGGTGCCCTGCTGGACGGGCTGCGGCGGATCGACACCGTGTCGGTGCTGGCTGCCCTGGTCATCGGCGGGGTCACCACCGTGTGCAGCGCGTGGCGTTGGCAACTGGTGGCCCGGGGCCTGCGGCTGCGGCTGCCGCTGGGACCGGCCGTGGCCGACTACTACCGGGCGCTCTTCCTGAACGCGGCACTGCCCGGCGGGATCCTGGGCGATGTGCACCGGGCGGTGCGGCACGGGCAGAGCGCGGGCGACGTACGGCGCGGGGTGAAGGCGGTCGTACTGGAGCGGGTCGCCGGACAGATCGCGCTGGCCGTGGCGGGCGCGGCGGTGCTGCTGACCCTGCCGTCGCCGGTGCGCGCCGAGGTCCGTGCCTTCGCCCCGCTCGCGGTGGCGGCCGCGGCCGGCGCGCTGGCCGTCGTCCTCGCCGTACGGATGAACCGCCCGCCGGCCCGCCGGCACGGCGCGCTGCGCCGGGCCCTCGGCGAGGCCCGCCGGGGACTGGCGTCCCGGCGCAGCGGGCCGGGTGTGGCGCTGTCCTCCGCCGTGGTCCTGGCCGGGCACCTGGTCATGTTCGTCGTGGCGGCCCGGGTGGCCGGCTCGGCCGCTCCGGTCGCGGTGCTGCTGCCGCTCGCGGTGCTGGCGCTGCTGGCCATGGGGCTGCCGCTGAACGTCGGCGGCTTCGGCCCCCGCGAGGGCGTCACCGCGTGGGCGTTCGGCGCGGCGGCGCTGGGCGCGGACACCGGTGTCGCCGTCGCCGTCGTCTACGGCGTACTGAGCTTCGTGGCGAGCCTGCCCGGCGCCGTGGTCCTCCTCCTGCGCTGGTACGAGACCCTGCGCACCGGGCCGGCCGCGCCGGCCCCCGCACCGTCCGCCACCGCCGCCCCCGACGACCGCCCGCCGACCGGGGCCGCCCCCACGGGTCCCGGTCGGCAGGCGGCCGCCGGCCGGGGTCAGTCCCGGTCCGGCGCCGGGCTGAGCAGCCTGACATACGAGTCGAAGGATTCCGCCAGGCTCGCCAGCAGTTCCTTCCCCTTTTCCGCCGAACCCAGGGAAGGACGGCCGATGACACCCGATTCGGTATAGGCGGACATTCCCACGGTGAGCAGATGACGACGATCGTCGGCGACGAAATCGGCGGACTCGTGACCAGGTCGGACGAATTCGGGGTGAGCGTGCAGCAGAATCGAGGTCTCGATTTCTCCCGCGTGCATGTCGGTGAGCAGCGAGGTGACCACCCCGGCCCGTTCCCGCGCCGTCTCCCAGTCCTCGGCGGCCGGGAACAGCGCCATCCGCTCACCGCGCGCGGAGGCCTCCTGGACGACGTTGCCCAGCACGTAGTTGCCGCCGTGCCCGTTGACGACGACCAGTGCGTCGACGCCCGAACGGCGCAGCGACGCCGCGATGTCCGAGACCACCGCGTGGAGGGTCACGGCGGAGATGCTGACGGTCCCCGGCCAGGCCGCGTGCTCGTGCGAGCAGGAGACCGTCACCGGAGGGAGGAGGTGCACCGGGTACGCGGCGGCGATCTCCCGTGCCACGGCGCAGGCGACCAGCGTGTCGGTCGCCAGCGGAAGGAACGGACCGTGCTGTTCGAAGCTCCCGACGGGAAGGACGGCGACCTGTGCTGACACGCCCGCCCCCCGGGTCCGTACGTCCTCGGTGGTGTCCGCCGGCAGCACGCCGCCCACCGCCCCGTACGCCGTCCGCGCGCCCGAACCACTCATCTTTTCACGGCCTTTCGTCTCTGTTGAGGAATCAGATCATGACAGAAAACACCGGCGTCAACATCGGCGTACTGGGCAAGAAGTCCCCGCGGCGTTCCGGCGCGGAACGTGTCGTGAATGCACCGCTGCCCACCGTGTACGGGAATTTCCAGGCGGTCGGTTACCTGGACCACGACCGCGGTGACGAACAGGTGGCCCTGGTGTACGGCGAGATCGGCACCGAGAACGTGCTGACCCGGCTGCACTCGGAATGCCTGACCGGGGACGCGTTCGGCTCCCGGCACTGCGAGTGCGGGGACCAGCTGGAGGCCGCCCTGCGCGCGGTGGCCGCCGAAGGCAGCGGCATCGTCGTCTACTTGAGGGGGCACGAGGGCCGCGGCATCGGTCTGCTCGCCAAGCTGCGCGCGATGGCGCTCCAGGCGGAGGGCCTGGACACGGTGGAGGCGAATCTCGCGCTGGGCCTGCCGGTCGACGCCCGCGACTACGGCGTGGCCGCCGAGATCCTGCGCGACCTCGGGGTCCGCTCGGTACGGCTGATGTCCAACAACCCGCGCAAGCGGGAGGCGCTGGTCCGGCACGGCGTCCAGGTCGCCGAGCAGGTGCCGCTGCTGATCGAGCCGTGCGAGAGCAACATCACGTACCTGCGGACCAAGCGGGAGCGGATGGACCACCACCTGCCCCACCTGGACGCCGTCGCCCACGGCTCCTGAGCGCCCGGTCGCCGGTTCGGCGGGCCGCGTTCCGGAAAGGATCAGACGACGGGCGTGCGGCGCGGTGGAGGAGGCGGCGGCGTGGACCTTCGGGCCGAGGTGGTCATCGTCGGCGGCGGGGTGATGGGCACGAGCATCGCCTGGCACCTGGCGCGCGCCGGAGTCCGCGACGTCGTCCTCGTCGAACGGGACGAGCTCGCCGCCGGCTCCACCTCGAAGGCCGCGGGCGGAGTGCGGGCGCAGTTCTCCGACGAGCTGAACATCCGGCTGGGGGCGCGCAGCCTGGAGGCGTTCGGCCGGTTCGAGCAGGAGGTCGGACAGGACATCGGGCTGCACCGGACCGGCTACCTGTTCCTGCTCACGACGCCCGGGCAGGTGGCCTCCTTCGAGGCGGGGGTGCGGCTGCAGAACTCCCTCGGGGTGCCCAGCCGCCTGCTCACCCCCGAGGAGGCCCGCCGCCTCTCCCCGCTGATCCGCACCGACGGCCTGCTGGCCGCGGCGTACTCCCCGGACGACGGCCACTGCACCCCCGAGGCGGTCGTCCACGGCTACGCGGCCGCCGCCCGCGCCCACGGCGCCCGCATCCTGCGCCACACCGAGGTCACCGGCATCGAGGTGCGCGGCGACACCATCACCGCGGTCGCCACGACCCTCGGCCGGATCGCGGCCGGCACGGTGATCTGCGCGGCCGGTGCCTGGTCTCGCGCGGTCGGCGCCATGGTGGGCGTGGAACTGCCGGTACGGCCGCTGCGCCGGCAGATCGCCGTCACCGGACCGGTGCCGGGCCTGCCGCCCACGCTGCCCATGACCATCGACTTCACCACCAGCCTGTACTTCCACCGCGAGGGCCCCGGCCTGCTGCTCGGGATGTCCGACCCCGACGAGCGGCCCGGATTCGCCACCGACACCCACGACCGGTGGATCCCGCGACTCGCCGAGGCGATGCGGCGGCGTGCCCCCGCCCTCCTCGATCTGCCCCGCACGGGCGGCTGGGCGGGCCTGTACGAGAACACCCCCGACCACAACGCCCTGATCGGCGAGGCGCCGCACGTGTCCCGGTTCCTGTACGCGACCGGCTTCTCCGGGCACGGCTTCCTCCAGGGCCCGGCCGTCGGCGAGGTGATCCGGGACCTGTACCTCGGCCGCGTACCCTTCCTGGACATCAGCCCGCTGAGCGCCGGCCGGTTCGCGGCCGACGCCCCGCGCCCGGAGGCCAACCTGGTATGACCGAGCTGCATTTGTGGCTGCGCCACGAGCCCCGTACGACCGAACGGCGCACGCCTGTCGTCCCCGCCGACGCCCGCCGCCTGGTCGACAGCGGGATCGCACTGACCGTCGAGGAGTCCCCGCAGCGGATCTTCCCGATCGAGGAGTACGAGGCGGCCGGCTGCCGCCGTGCCCCGGCGGGCTCCTGGGTGACGGCACCCCGCGACGCCGTGATCCTCGGCCTCAAGGAACTCCCCGACGAACCGGCCGAGTTGGTCCACCGGCACATCTTCTTCGGGCACGCCTACAAACAGCAGCCGGGCGCGGCCGGGCTGCTGCGCCGGTTCGCGGCCGGCGGCGGGGCGCTGCTCGACCTGGAGTACCTGGTGGACGACGAGGGCCGCCGGCTCGCCGCCTTCGGCTACTGGGCGGGATATCTGGGCGCCGCGCTCGCCGTGCTGCGGCACCGCGGCCGGCTGGCGGCACCGCTCACCCCCACGACGAAGGACGAGCTGGACGCCGTACTGCGCCCGGCGGCAGGGGACACGGAGTTCACGGCGCTGGTGATCGGCGCCCTCGGGCGCAGCGGGCGCGGCGCGTCGGCGGCCTTCGGCACGGCGGGTGTCGAGGCGACCCGCTGGGACCTCGCGGAGACCCGCGACCTGGACCGGCGGGCCCTGCTCGGGCACGACGTGATGGTGAACGCGGTCCTCGCCACCGGCCCGGTCCCGCCGTTCCTGCGCGAGGAGGACCTGGACTCCCCGGCCCGCCGGCTGCGCACCCTGTGCGACGTCACCTGTGACGTCGGCGGCCCGTTCAACGTCCTGCCGATCTACGACCGTACGACCGACTGGGCCGAGCCCGTGCGCCGCCTGCGCGCGGAGCCGCCGCTGGACCTGATCGCCATCGACAACCTGCCGTCGCTGCTGCCCCGGGAGTCCAGCGTCGACTTCTCGGCGGCCCTGCTGCCGCACCTGCTCGCCTTCGGCCCCGGCGGTGCCTGGGGCCGCAGTCTCGAACGGTTCCACCAGGCCTGCCGCGAACTCGGCGTCCACCAAGGGGAGTCGCACCCATGACCGACCGTGTCCCGGCGAGCGGAACCGTCCACTGGATCGGCGCAGGGCTGTCCACCGGCAGCGGGCTCGCCGCCCTGTGCCGTACGGCCGGCCGGGTGCTGCTGTGGCACCGCACCGAGGACCGCGCGGCCGAGGCGCTGGCCGGCCTCGGCCTGAGGGGACGGGCCGAGCCCCGCGCCCTCACCGCCCCGGCCGCCCTCGGCGCCGCGCTGGAGCCCGGCGACGTCGTGGTGTCGATGCTGCCGGCGCCGGAGCACGCCGGGCTGCTGGCCGTCTGTGTGCGGGCCGGGGCGCACTTCGCCTGCTCCAGCTACGTCTCACCGGAGCTGCTGGCGCACGCGCAGGCGGCGCGGACGGCGGGCCTGGTCGTGCTCACCGAGACCGGCCTCGACCCGGGCATCGACCACCTCTTCGCGCACAGCCTCATCGGCCGGGCCCGGGCGCGCGTCGGCGAGCACACCCCGGCCGCCTACCGGCTCACCTCGTACTGCGGCGGCGTCCCGGCCGTGCCGAACGACTTCCGCTACCGCTTCAGCTGGGCGCCGCTCGGCGTGCTGGGCGCGCTGCGCTCGCCCGCCCGGTACCTGGAGGACGGCGCCGAGACCACGGCCAACCGGCCCTGGGAGGCGACCCGGCCGCTCGTCCTGGACGGCGAGACCTTCGAGGCCTACCCCAACCGCGACAGCATCCCCTTCGTCGCCCAGTACGGGCTGCCCGCCGCCTGGACCCCGCGCACCTTCGTCCGGGGCACCCTCCGGCTGGACGGCTGGCTGAAGGCGTGGGAGCCGGTCTTCGCGGAGCTGACGGCGGGCGACGACGAGCGGATCGCCGCGCTGGCACGGCGGCTGGCGGCCGCCCACCCGACCACGGACGCCGACCGCGACCGGGTGGTGCTCTCCGTCGCCCTGACGGTCGAAACGGGCGGGGGCCGGCCCTGGACCGGCGCCTACCTGCTCGACCTGACCGGTGACGCCGAGGAGTCGGCGATGGCCCGCTGCGTCTCCCGCCCGCTCGCCCTCGGCGTCTGGCACATCCTGGACGGCAGCCTGCGGGCCGGACTGCACCGGGCTGCGGGGTCCGCCCAGCGCGCGGACCGGTGGCTGGCCGAACTCGCCGACGACGGACTGGAGTTCACCTTGACCCTGGGCCAGTAGCCGGCCGCCGGGTCAGTTCCTCACCGCCTCGTGCACCAGCCGCCGCAGCTCGGGGAAGACCTTCAGCCTCTTCGGGCGCACCTGGCTCATGAACTGCACGGTGAGGTCGTGGGCCGGGTCGACCCAGAACGCGGTGGTGGCCACGCCGGTCCAGCCGTACGTGCCCGGGTGGGACGGGGCCAGCGTGCGGGCCGGGTCGGTGACGACGGAGACGTTGAAGCCGAAGCCGAGGCCGTCCATGGCCGGTTCCCGGTGGACCGGAGCGCCGAAGGAGCGGATGGTGGCCCCGGCCGGCAACTGGTTGCGGGTCATCGGGGCGAGCGTCTCCGGGGCCAGCAGCCGTACGCCGTCCAGCTCGCCGCCGCGGCGCAGCATCTCCATGAACCGGTGGAAGTCGTACGCGGAGGAGACCAGGCCGCCGCTGCCGGACAGGAACCGCGGCCGGCCGCGCACCGGCAGGCCCGGCACCGGTTCGATCCCGCCCTCGTCCGTCTCGCCGTACAGCTCGGCCAGCCGGTCCGCCTGTCCGGGCGTGATGTGGAAGCCGGTGTCGGTCATGCCGAGCGGGCCGAGGATCCGCTCGGCGAAGAACGCGTCCAGCGGCTGCCCCGAGACCACCTCGACGACCCGGCCCAGCACGTTGGAGGCGACCGAGTAGTTCCACTGGGTGCCCGGGTCGGCCTGCAACGGCATGCGCGCGTAGACCTCGACGGTCTCCGCGAGGTCCTTGCCCGGCGGCACCGAGTACTCCAGGCCCGCCTCGCGGTAGAGCGCGTCCACCGGGTGGCGGTGGTAGAAGCCGAAGGTGAGACCCGCGGTGTGGGTGAGCAGATGCCGGATCAGGATCGGACCGGCGGCCGGGCGGGTGCGCACGCCGGCGCCCGAACCCTCGACGTACACACGGGGGTCGGCGAAGGCGGGCAGATGGCGTTCCAGCGGGTCGTCCAGGGACAGCCGGCCGTCCTGCACCAGCAGCAGCACCGCGACCGCGGTGACCGGCTTGGTCATCGAGTAGATCCGCCACAGCGTGTCCGGCTCGACCGGCAGCCCGGCGGCCACGTCCCGCAGACCGTACGTGGTCAGATGCGCGACCCGGCCGCCGCGGGCCACGGCCACCAGACAGCCGGGCAGGCGTCCGGCGTCGACGTGTTCGGCGAAGTGCCGGTCCAGGCGGTCCAGCGCCTCGGCGTCCAGCCCCGCCTCGGCCGGCTCCACGTCCTGTCGCAGCAGTCCCATCGCTCTCCTCCGGTCGCGTCGTCCCCGGTGCGTCCCGACTCCCGCGCGGGCCCGCACCCACCTCTCATCGTCGCGCAGGACCGCTGGTCGGGACGGGCCCGTCCGGGGTCTGTGTGATCGATTCGACGCCGGACCCGGGGCGGGGAGCGCCGGCCGGGGCGCTGCCCGTGGGCCGGTCGGCGCTGCGGACGGGGTGCCGGGCCCGCCTCTCGCGGCGGTCCTTGTCAGGGGGGCGGGGGAGCGCCGGCCGGGGCCGGTGTGCGCGGGGGCGTGTTCGCTGCCGGCGGGGTGGGGCGGGCGCGGGCGGGCAGCGCGAGGGCCGCCGGGACGGCGAGGGCGGCCAGGGCCGCCAGGGCGAGCAGGGCCGGGCCGGTGCCCGTGCCCAGCAGGGCGGTCGCACCGGCCACGCCCACGGCGGGGCCCACGTTCAGCACGGTCTGCTGCAACCCGCCCGCGACCCCGGCCACCGTCACCTCCGCCCGCCGCACGATCACCTGCGTGGCCGCCACCATGACCGTGCCGAACCCGGCGCCCAGCAGCGCGAACCCGCACCCGAGCGCGGGCGTGCCGCCGGCCCCGGACAGCACGAGGACGCCGAGCGTGAGCACCGCCGTCGCCCCCGCCGTCGTCGCCCGCGCCCCGCACCGGCGCAGCAGGGCCGGGCACAGCGAGGCCGAGGCCACCATGAGCACGGCCAGCGGCAGGCTGCGCAGGGCGCTGTCGAACGGTGCGAGGCCGAGACGGCGCTGGAGGACGTACGTGGCGACGAACAGCGTGCCGAACAGGGACGCGGAGACGGCGGTCAGGATGCCGAGCGCCGCCCCGACCGCACGGGAGCCGATCACCTCGGGCGGCAGCAGCGGGCTCGCCGTACGCCGCTCGTGCCGGACGAGGGCGGCGGCGGTCACCGCGGACAGGGCGAGGCCCACGCCGGAGACCGGTCGGGCGGTGACCGCGTACACCAGGCCGGCCAGGGTCACGGCGAGCAGGGCGGCCCCTGGCAGGTCCAGCGGGGTGCGGGCGGGTGCCGGGCGCCGCTCCGGGCGGAGCAGGGCGGGCAGCCCGAAGGCGAGCGCGGGCGGCACGTTGACGAAGAACACCGCCCGCCAGCCCAGGCCGGTCACGAGCGCCCCGCCCACCAGCGGTCCCGCTGCCGCCGCCAGCCCGATCGCGGCGGTCCGCACGGCCAGCGGCGACGCGAGCCGGTCCGGTGGCCAGGCGGCCCGCAGCATGCCCAGCGTGGCCGGTTGGAGCAGGGCCCCGAACACGCCTTGCACCGCCCGCAGTCCGATCACCCACCCCACCCCGGGCGCGAGGCCGATGCCGGCCGAGGCGGCGCCGAAGCCCAGCACGCCGAGCCCGAACACCCGCCGCTGCCCGTAGCGGTCACCGAGCCGCCCCGCGAACACCAGCAGGCTCGCCACCGCGACGAGATACGCGGTGCTGGTCCACTGCACCTCGGTGAACGACGCGTCCAGTTCCCGTTGCAGACTGGGCTGGGCGACGGTGAGGACCGTGCCGTCCAGCGCCACGACCACCGCACCCGCCACACTGCTCGCCAGTGTCCAGTGCCGGTTCACCGGCCGTTCCCGGCAGCACCCAGGTGCGCGGCGAGGACGGTGTCGAGCAGCGGGCCGATGTCCTCCTCGCCCAGCGCGAGTTGCAGGCTGCGCCAGCGCCACAGCTGGGCCGTTCCGTGCAGGTTCGCCCACAGGGCGCCCGCCACCCGACGGGCGTCGGCATCCGGGTCCGCCTCACCGATCAGCCGCGCCAGCAGGGTGAACAGCGGAAGGCTCGTGTCCCGCAGGCCCAGATGGCCGCTCTCCAGCAGGTCGTGACGGAACATCAGCTCGTACATGCCGGGGCGCTCCAGCGCGAACTCCAGGTACGTCCGCGCCAGCGCCGCCACTCGGGCGCGTGGCCCCGCGGGCTCCTGTTCCAGCGCCCCGTGCGCCCGTGCGCCCAGCTCGGTGAAGCCCCGCCGGGCGATGGCGGAGAGCAGTTCCAGGTGGGTGGGGAAGTGGCGGCGCGGCGCCCCGTGGGACACGCCCGCGCGCCGGGCGATCTCCCGCAGGGTCAGCGCCTGCGGGCCCTCGGCGGCCAGCAGTTCCACGCCCACGTCCACCAGCCGGGCCCGCAGGCCCGCGTCGGCATCGGTCATGGGCAGTGTCTACCAGGGGCGCGTAGACACTGTCTACTACGCCGTCGGTGGCGGGGAGGGAATGCACGGGGAACCGCCGTGGGTTGACCCGGGCATGACCCAGGACTCCTCGCAGGACGCGCTGCTCGGCCTCCTCTCCGCGGGACACGCCGGCGTACTGGTCACCCTCAGGCGCGACGGCCGCCCCCAGCTGTCCAACGTCAGCCACGCCTACTACCCCGACGAGCGGATCATCCGGATCTCGGTCACCGACGGCCGCGCCAAGACCCGCAACCTCCGCCGGGACCCGCGCGCCTCGTACCACGTCACCAGCGACGACCGCTGGGCGTACACCGTCGCCGAGGGCACGGCCGAGCTGACGCCGGTCGCCGCCGACCCGCACGACGAGACCGTCGAGGAACTGATCCGGCTCTACCGGGACGTCCTCGGCGAGCACCCGGACTGGGACGACTACCGGGCCGCGATGGTCCGCGACCGCCGGCTGGTGGTACGGCTGCGCGTCGAGCGGGCGTACGGCATCCCGAAGGGCTGACCCCGCGGCGGTCCCGAGGCCGCCCGCCCGCTCACGGCTCCTCGGCGGTCCGTGTCTCGATCGCCCGCAGGACGGCGACCATGTCCTCGCCGCCGTGCCCCTGTGCCACCGTCTCCTCGAACAGGGTGTGGCAGACGTCGAGGAGCGGCGAGGCGATACGGGCCTTGCGGGCGGCCTCGGCGATCAGCCGGTTGTTCTTGAGCACGTCCAGCGCCGCCGCCTGCACCGCGAAGTCCCGCTCACGCAGCTTGGGCGCCTTCATCCGGGACACCGCGCTGGCCATCGGGCCCGCGTCCAGGACGTCCAGGAACAGCCGGCGGTCCAGGCCCTGCCGCTCGGCGAAGTGGAACGCCTCGGTCAGCCCGGTCACCTGGGTGATCAGGAAGATGTTCACCGCCAGCTTCATCAGCAGCGCACCCGGCACCGCACCGCACGCGAACGCCTCCCGGTACACCGGTGCCAGCAGTGGCCGTACGGCCGCCACGGCGGCCTCCTCCCCGGCGAGCATGGCCACCAGTTGCCCCTGCTCCGCCGGCACCCGGGACCCGGAGACGGGTGCCTCGACGTACCGCCCGCCGGCGGCGCGGATCTCGGTCTCCAGGGCGTGGGAGTACTCCGACGAGGTCGTGCCCATGTGGACGACGGTCCGGTCCGCCACCCGCGCGGCCAGTTCGGGCGTGCCCCGGCCGAGCACCCCGTCCGTCGCCGCCTCGTCGGCGAGCATCAGCAGCACCACCTCGGCCCGCGCGAACACCTCCCCGGCGTCCGCGGCGACCTCGGCGCCGGCCGCGCGCAGCGGCTCCGCCCGCTCGGGGGTCCGGTTCCAGACCAGCAGGGGTGTGCCGGCCGACGCCAGGCGCAGGGCCATGGGCCGCCCCATCACTCCGAGACCGATGAATCCGACGTGCATGGCTGGCCGCCCTCCGCGCCAGGGGTCGACTATGACAGCGGTCATAGTAGCCGTTGCTATGACGCCGGTCATAGAGTGGCGGCGGAGGAACGGAGGTCGACGATGACGCAGGCCCGGCGCGGACCGCGGGAGCGGATGGTGTTCAGCGCGGCTCAGCTCATCCGGCGGCAGGGGGTCACCGCGACCGGCATGCGCGAGGTCGCCGCGCACGCGGACGCACCGCGCGGCTCCCTCCAGCACTACTTCCCGGGCGGCAAGGAGCAGTTGGTCAACGAGGCGGTCGCGTGGGCCGGCCGGTACGCGGCCAGGCGGGTCGCCCGCTTCCTCGCGGGGCTCGACCGGCCGACGCCGAGCGGCCTCTTCGCGGCCATGGCCGCGCAGTGGACCGACGAGTACGCGGCCGACGGCTTCACGGCGGGGTGCCCGGTCGCCGCCGCCACCGTCGACTGCGCCACGTCCGGCGACTCGACCCGCGAGGCGGCGGCCACCGCGTTCGCGACCTGGCGGGGCCCGGTCGCCGAGGCGTTGACCGGCATGGGCGTCCCCCCGGTCCGCGCGGACTCCCTGGCCACCCTCATGATCAGCACGCTGGAGGGGGCGATTCTGATGGCACGCGCCGAACGGGACGTACGCCCCCTCACGACGGTCGTGGAGGAACTGGGCCCCCTGCTGGACGCCGCCACGGGAGAGGGACGAGCGGGAGAAGCAATCGCGGCGGCCGACTGATCCGCCGGGCCGTCAGCCGGTCGCCCGCTCCGCCGTCAGATAGGCGATCACCATGTCCCCGAGCATGGTCCGGTAGTGCTCACGCCGCGCCGGGTCCACCAGGTCCCGGCCGAACAGGGCGCCGAACGTGTGCCGGTTGGCGACCCGGAAGAAACAGAACGAGCTGATCATCGCGTGCAGGTCGACCGCGTCCACGTCGGCCGTGAACAGCCCGGACTCCTGCCCGGCGGCGAGGACGCGGCGGATCACGTCCAGCGCCGGGGAGCCGCTCCCGCCCAGCTTCCCGGAGGCCGTGATGTGCTCGGCGCCGTGGATGTTCTCGATGCCGACCAGCCGGATGAAGTCCGGGTGCCGCTCGTGGTGGTCGAAGGTCAGCTCGGCCAGCCGCCGGATCGCGGCCACCGGGTCCAGGTGGTCCACGTCCAGCTCCCGCTCGGCGTCCCGGACCACCCCGTACGCCCGCTCCAGCACGGCCGTGAACAGCTGCTCCTTGCCGCCGAAGTAGTAGTAGATCATCCGCTTCGTGGTACGGGTGCGGGCGGCGATCTCGTCCACGCGGGCGCCGTCGTAGCCGGCCCGCGCGAACTCCTGCGTGGCCACGTCGAGGATCTCGGTCCTGGTGCGGGCGGCGTCGCGCGCCCGCCCGCCGGGTCGTACCGGTTCGTCGACGCTGGTCATCGCTGTCCTTCGGGCCGTGAGGCGCCGCAGCGGCGCGCTCGTTCGCGTGCCGGTGATTGTAGGAGCAGGGTCCCGGCGCGCGACGGGGTCCGCCCCGGTGCGCGACCTCACTGGCGGCTGACCGCGCGGGTGACGCCGGCGATCACCGTCGTCGCCAGGATCCAGCCGGTGAGGACGAGGACGTAGGCGAGCACCTGGTAGCCGCCGCGCGGCGCGAACGCGGAGTCCTGCCCGAAGGAGATCACCGGCAGCAGCAGGTCGAGCGTGTAGAACACCGGCTGGAACGGCGGTGCCTCGTCCGCCTTCAGCGGCAGGGGGTGGTGCAGCGCGAAGGCGACGGAACCGATCGCGAGCAGCGACAGCAGCCAGCCGGCGGCGCGCAGCGGCCGGAAGCCGTAGCCGACGGTGACGTCCTGGACCAGGCCCCACAGCCGGCCGTACCAGGGGAGCGTGCGGCGGTGCCGGCGCTGCTTGGCGAGCTGCACCAGGCGGGCCGCGTGGTCGTCGCCGACGCGGCGGTAGGCGGCCGTCAACTGCTCGTAGGCGTGCGGGATGTAGCCGTCGCGGTCCCGCTCCAGCACGGGCAGGCGGCGCTCGGCGCCCTCGTGCGGGACCAGGGAGGTGTACGACAGGTGGTTGAGGAGCACCTCGCCGGGCGCGCACTCCGGCTCCAGGAACAGCACGTCGATCTGTGCGCGGCGCAGGTTGAGGGCGCCGTCCATGGGCGGCCCCTTGCGCAGCCACAGCTCGCCGATGGCCGTGCTGCTGGCCCGCAGCGCCGAACCGCCCGGATGGGACAGGGCGGTGTACGACAGGTCGAGCCGCCCGGCTATACGGGCGCCGCGCAGGCCCATCGAGCCGCGCACCCGCGCGTACCGCACCAGCATGTCGCCGCCCACGGCGAACGTCTCCGCCTCCAGCGCGGCGTTGCCGGGGTTGTCGAGCCGCGCCTCGCCGAGGTTGACCGATCCGGCGACGGTCGCGCCGCTCAGCCGCGCCTGCCCGCGGGTGCGCAGCCCCGGCGCCCACAGGTCGGCGCCGATCACGGCCTGGTTGAGCTGGAGCACCGGCTCTTGCGCGTCCGGCGCGGCCACCTCGGCGCCCTCCAGGTACAGGCTGCCGGCGATCCGGGCACCGCCCAGCCGCACGATCCCCGTGCAGCGGGCCCGGGTCAGCCGCACGGCACCGTCGACCTGCATGGCGTGCGCGACCAGTCCGGGCAGGACGGACTCGCTGAGGTTGAGTTCGCGCAGCCGGGCGGCGTGGTACCGCGGGGCCTCCTCGAAGTGGCAGTGCCGCAGCCGCACCGGGTGGTCGACGGTCGCGTACTGCAGGTCCAGCCGGCCCGTGATCCGGGCGCCCGCCAGACTGAGCGCGGCCGTCTCGCCGTCCTGCCGCGGCCCGCCGAGGAGCAGGGCCCGCACCACCCGGGCCCGTACGGTCCGCGCGGCGCCCCAGTCCGCCCCGTCGGCGGGGTCCTCGTCGGGTGACTCCCGGAAGTCCACGGCCTCCCCGCGCGGGAAGGCCCGCCACAGCCGTTCCTCGGCCGCCGTCAGATCGCTGATGTCCACCGGCGGGACTCTCACCCGGGGGGCGGGCGGCTGTCAATCCGCCCGGACGGGCGGCGGGTTGAACGCGAGCGCCCCCGGTTCCGCCGTCGGCGGACCGGGGGCGCTCGGCCGTGCGGTGCCGGCTACGGCCGGACGTTCCACTCCGTGATCACCGGGCGGTCGTGTTCCGTCGACAGACGGCTGACCGTGCCGGTGGCCAGCTGGAACAGCCGGCCGTCGGCGGGCGGCAGGCCCAGCCGGCGCGCGGTGAGGACGCGCAGGAAGTGGGCGTGGGCGACGAGGACCACGTCGCCCCCGGCCAGGGCCGGGGCCAGGCGGGCCAGGACCCGGTCGGCGCGGGCGCCGATCGCCTCCGGCGACTCGCCGGGGTGCCCCTCGGGGCCGGGCGGCACGCCGTCGGTCCACAGGTCCCAGTCGGGGCGGGAACGGTGGATCTCGGCGGTGGTGATGCCCTCGTAGCCGCCGTAGTCCCACTCGTGCAGGTCGGGGTCGGGCACGACCCCGGGTATGCCCGCCAGTTCGGCGGTGCGCAGGGCGCGGCTCAGCGGGCTGGCGAGCGCCAGGGCGTAGGTCCGGCCGGTGAGGAGCGGGGCGAGGGACTTGGCCTGTTCCTCGCCGTGCTCCGTGAGGGGCAGGTCGGTCCAGCTGGTGTGCTGTCCCGACAGGCTCCACTCCGTCTCACCGTGGCGGACCAGCAGGAGGTCCCCCACGGCAGGTCAGTCCTTCTTCTCGACCGCGTGGCCGCCGAACTGGTTGCGCAGCGCGGCGATCATCTTCATCTGCGGGGAGTCGTCCTGCCGCGAGGCGAACCGGGCGAACAGGGACGCGGTGATCGCGGGCAGCGGCACGGCGTTGTCGATGGCCGCCTCGACGGTCCAGCGGCCCTCGCCGGAGTCCTCCGCGTAGCCGCGCAGCTTCTGGAGGTGCTCGTCCTCGTCCAGGGCGTTGACCGCGAGGTCCAGCAGCCAGGAGCGGATGACCGTGCCCTCCTGCCAGGAGCGGAACACCTCGCGGACGTTCTCCACCGAGTGCACCTTCTCCAGCAGCTCCCAGCCCTCGGCGTAGGCCTGCATCATCGCGTACTCGATGCCGTTGTGGACCATCTTGGAGAAGTGCCCGGCGCCGACCCGGCCCGCGTGGACGTAGCCGTAGGGGCCCTCCGGCTTGAGCGCGTCGAAGATCGGCTGGAGCCGGTCCACGTTCTCCTTGTCGCCGCCGACCATGAGCGCGTAGCCGTTCTCCAGGCCCCACACACCGCCGGAGACGCCGGCGTCGACGAAGCCGATGCCCTTGATGCCGAGCGCGGCGGCGTGCTTCTCGTCGTCCGTCCAGCGGGAGTTGCCGCCGTCGATCACGGTGTCGCCGGGGGACAGCAGGTCGCCGAGTTCGTCGATGACGGTCTGGGTGGCCGTGCCGGCCGGGACCATCACCCACACGTGGCGGGGCGCGTCGAGCTTCTCGACCAGTTCGGCGAGGCTCTTGACGTCGGAGACCTCAGGGTTGCGGTCGTAGCCGATGACGGTGTGGCCGGCGCGGCGGATCCGCTCGCGCATGTTGCCGCCCATCTTGCCGAGACCGATGAGACCGAGCTGCATGATCACTTCTCCGATGCGTTCTTGAGAGTGCGGTAGGCGGCGACGAGGGCCGTGGTGGACGGGTCGAGACCCGGCACGTCCGCGCCCTCGGTGAGGGCCGGTTCGACGCGCTTGGCGAGGACCTTGCCCAGCTCCACGCCCCACTGGTCGAAGGAGTCGATGTTCCACACCGCGCCCTGGACGAACACCTTGTGCTCGTAGAGGGCGATCAGCTGGCCGAGCACCGACGGGGTCAGCTCGGTGGCGAGGATGGTGGTGGTGGGGTGGTCGCCGCGGAAGGTGCGGTGCGCGACCTGCTCCTCGGCCACGCCCTCCGCGCGGACCTCCTCGGCGGTCTTGCCGAAGGCGAGCGCCTGGGTCTGGGCGAAGAAGTTGGCCATCAACAGGTCGTGCTGGGCCTTGAGTTCGTCACTCAGCTCGCCGATGGGGCGGGCGAAGCCGATGAAGTCGGCCGGGATGAGCTTGGTGCCCTGGTGGATCAACTGGTAGTAGGCGTGCTGGCCGTTGGTGCCCGGGGTGCCCCAGACGACCGGGCCGGTCTGCCACTCCACCGGGTTGCCGTCGCGCTGCACCGACTTGCCGTTGGACTCCATGTCCAGCTGCTGGAGGTACGCGGTGAACTTCGACAGGTAGTGCGAGTACGGCAGCACCGCGTGGGTCTGGGCGTCGAAGAAGTTGTCGTACCAGATGCCCAGCAGGCCCAGCAGCAGCGGCGCGTTGGCCTCGGCGGGCGCGGTGCGGAAGTGGTCGTCGACGGTCCGGAAGCCGTCCAGCATCTCGCGGAACCGGTCCGGGCCGATGGCGATCATCAGGGAGAGGCCGATGGCGGAGTCGTAGGAGTACCGGCCGCCGACCCAGTCCCAGAACTCGAACATGTTGTCCGGGTCGATGCCGAACTCGGTGACCTTCTCCGCGTTCGTGGACAGCGCCACGAAGTGCTTGGCCACGGCCTTCTCGTCGCCGTCGAAGGCCCTCAGCAGCCAGGAGCGGGCGGAGGTGGCGTTGGTGATCGTCTCGATCGTGGTGAACGTCTTGGACGCCACGATGAACAGCGTCTCGGCCGGGTCCAGGTCGCGGGTGGCCTCGTGCAGGTCGGAGCCGTCCACGTTCGACACGAACCGGAACGTCAACTCCCGTGCGGTGTACGGGCGCAGCGCCTCGTAGGCCATCGCGGGTCCGAGGTCGGAGCCGCCGATGCCGATGTTGACCACGTTCCTGATGCGCTTGCCGGTGTGGCCGGTCCACTCGCCGGAGCGGACGCGGTCGGCGAAGCCGGCCATCTTGTCGAGCACGGCGTGCACCTTCGGCACGACGTTCTCGCCGTCGACCTCGACCACCGCGTCCCGGGAGGCCCGCAGCGCGGTGTGCAGCACCGCCCGGTTCTCGGTGAGGTTGATCCTCTCGCCGCGGAACATGGCGTCCCGCAGCGCGAACACGCCGGTGGCGGTGGCGAGTTCCTGGAGCAGGGCCAGGGTCTCGTCGGTGATCAGCTGCTTGCTGTAGTCGATGTGCAGGTCGCCGACCCGCACGACGTACCGCTCGGCGCGGCCGGGGTCCGCCGCGAACAGCTCGCGCAGGTGCGGCTGGCCCTGGGCGCGGTGGTCGGCGAGGGCCGTCCACTCGGGCCGGTGGGTGAGCTTCGGGTACTCGGCCATCTCAGGCGTTCTCCTTGGTGCCCTCGCCCTGCAGGGCGATGGCGTACATCTCGTCCGCGTCGAGGCGGCGCAGTTCCTCGGCGATCAGTTCGGAGGTGGGGCGGACCTTCAGGGCGAGGGTGCGCGGCGGCTGGCCCGGCAGGGTCAGCGTGGCCAGCGGGCCCTCGGGGCGGTCGACGACGATCTCGCCGTTCGCGGTGCCGAGGCGTACGGCCGTCACGAACGGGCCGGCGCTGTGCACCCGGTCCACCGGGACGCCCAGGCGGACCTGGAGCCAGCGGGCGAGCAGCTCGGCGCTGGGGTTGTCGGCCTCGGCCTCGACGGCGGCCGAGGTCACCTTCACACGGGCCTGGTCCAGGGCGGCGGCCAGCATCGACCGCCACAGGGTCAGCCGGGTCCAGGCGAGGTCGGTGTCGCCGGGGGCGTAGGTGCGGGCCCGGGCGTCCAGGACCTCCAGCGGCCGCTCGACGGCGTACAGGTCGGTGATCCGGCGCTGGGCGAGCGCGCCCAGCGGGTCCTTGGACGGGGCCTCGGGCGCGTCCACCGGCCACCACACGACCACCGGGGCGTCCGGCAGCAGCAGCGGCAGCACCACCGAGTCGGCGTGGTCGGACACCTCGCCGTAGGTGCGCAGCACCACCGTCTCGCCGGTGCCGGCCTCGGAGCCGACCCGGACCTCGGCGTCCAGCCGGGAGTGGGTGCGGTCGCGCAGGGTGCGGGCCTGCCTGCGGATGACGACCAGGGTGCGCGAGGGGTGCTCGTGCGAGGCCTCCTCGGCCGCCTTGATCGAGTCGTAGGCGTTCTCCTCGTCCGTGACGATGACCATCGTCAGGACCATGCCCACGGCGGGCGTCCCGATGGCGCGGCGGCCCTGCACCAACGCCTTGTTGATCTTGCTTGCCGTGGTGTCGGTCAGGTCGATCTTCATGGCCTGCGCCAGCTCCGTCCGTCTCGTGCGAGCATCTCGTCGGCTTCCCTCGGTCCCCAGCTGCCCGACGCGTACTGCGCCGGCCTGCCGTGCGACGCCCAGTACTCCTCGATCGGGTCGAGGATCTTCCAGGACTCCTCCACCTCCTGGTGGCGGGGGAACAGGTTGGCGTCGCCGAGCAGTACGTCCAGGATGAGCCGCTCGTACGCCTCCGGGCTCGACTCGGTGAACGACTCGCCGTAGGCGAAGTCCATCGACACGTCCCGGATCTCCATCGACGTGCCCGGCACCTTCGAGCCGAACCGCACGGTCATGCCCTCGTCCGGCTGGACGCGGATGACGATCGCGTTCTGCCCCAGCTCCTCGGTGGCGGTGGAGTCGAACGGCGAGTGCGGGGCCCGCTTGAAGACCACCGCGATCTCGGTGACCCGGCGGCCCAGGCGCTTGCCGGTGCGCAGGTAGAAGGGGACGCCCGCCCAGCGGCGGTTGTCGATGCCCAGCTTGATCGCGGCGAAGGTGTCGGTCTTCGACTTGGGGTCGATGCCGTCCTCCTGGAGGTAGCCGACGACCTTCTCGCCGCCCTGCCAGCCGGCCGCGTACTGGCCGCGCACGGTGTGCCGGCCCAGGTCCTCCGGCAGCCGCACCGACTTCAGCACCTTCAGCTTCTCGGTGAGCAGCGCCTCGGCGTCGAACGCGATCGGCTCCTCCATGGCGGTCAGCGCCATGAGCTGGAGCAGGTGGTTCTGGATGACGTCGCGGGCGGCGCCGATGCCGTCGTAGTAGCCGGCCCGGCCGCCGATGCCGATGTCCTCGGCCATCGTGATCTGCACGTGGTCGACGTACGACCGGTTCCAGATCGGCTCGTACATCTGGTTGGCGAAGCGCAGCGCCAGGATGTTCTGGACGGTCTCCTTGCCGAGGTAGTGGTCGATGCGGAACACCTGGTCCGGCTCGAACACCTCGTGCACGATCGTGTTCAGCTCACGCGCGCTGTCCAGGTCGTGCCCGAACGGCTTCTCGATGACCGCGCGGCGCCAGGAACCCTCCGGCGGGCTGGCCAGGCCGTGCTTCTTCAGCTGCTGCACGACCTTCGGGAAGAACTTCGGCGGCACCGAGAGGTAGAAGGCGAAGTTGCCGCCGGTGCCCCGGGAGGAGTCCAGCTCGTCGACGGCGTCCTTCAGCTGCTTGAACGCGGTGTCGTCGTCGAAGTCACCGGGGATGAACCGCATGCCCTCGGCGAGCTGCTGCCACACCTCCTCGCGGAACGGGGTGCGGGCGTGCTCCTTCACGGCGTCGTGCACGACCTGCGCGAAGTCCTGGTCGGCCCAGTCCCGGCGGGCGAACCCGACGAGCGAGAAGCCCGGCGGCAGCAGACCGCGGTTGGCCAGGTCGTACACGGCCGGCATCAGCTTCTTGCGGGACAGGTCGCCGGTCACTCCGAAGATGACCAGGCCCGACGGCCCGGCGATGCGGGGGAGCCGGCGGTCCCGGGCGTCCCGCAGCGGGTTCTCCCAGTCGGCGGCCGGGGCCACCGGCACGCGCACCTCCTCGGGTGCGGGCGCCTGGGCGGGTGCGTTCTCGGTCATCGGGCGTCAACTCCCTTGCTCTTCAGGGACTTCGCTACGGCGTCCAGGAGGTCCTGCCAGGCCACCTCGAACTTGGCGACACCCTCGTTCTCCAGCTGCCCGACGACCTCGTCGTAGGAGATGCCGAGCCGCTCGACGGCGGCCAGGTCGGCGCGGGCCTGCGCGTAGCCGCCGGTCACGGTGTCACCGGTGATCTCGCCGTGGTCGGCGACCGCCTTGAGCGTGGCCTCCGGCATGGTGTTGACGGTGCCCGGCGCGACCAGCTCGTCCACGTACAGGGTGTCCTTGTACGCGGGGTCCTTCACACCGGTGGACGCCCACAGCGGGCGCTGCTTGTTCGCCCCGTCCGCGGCGAGTGCCGTCCAGCGGCCGGACGTGAAGACCTCCTCGTACGCCTCGTAGGCGAGGCGGGCGTTGGCGAGGGCCGCGCGGCCCTTGAGGGCGAGGGCCTCGTCGGTGCCGAGGGCGGTCAGCCGCTTGTCGATCTCGCTGTCCACGCGGGAGACGAAGAAGGACGCCACGGAGTGGATCGTGGCGAGGTCAACGCCCCGCTCGCGGGCCTTCTCCAGGCCGGCCAGGTAGGCGGCCATGACCTCGCGGTAGCGCTCCAGGGAGAAGATCAGGGTCACGTTGACGCTGATGCCGAGCCCGATGACCTCGGTGATCGCCGGCAGGCCCGCCTTGGTCGCCGGTATCTTGATCATCACATTGGGCCGGTCGACCAGCCAGGCCAGCTGCTTGGCCTCGGCGACGGTGGCCTCGGTCTCGTGGGCGAGACGGGGATCGACCTCGATGGAGACCCGGCCGTCACGGCCGGCGGAGGCGTCGTACACCGGACGCAGGATGTCGGCGGCGTCCCGCACGTCGGCGGTCGTCATCATCCGTACGGCCTCGTCGACCGTCACCCCGCGTACGGCGAGGTCGGTCAGCTGCTCCTCGTAGCCCTCACCGGAGCCGATGGCGGCCTGGAAGATGGACGGGTTGGTGGTGACACCGACGGCGCTTCCGCTCGCCACCAGCTCGGCGAGGCTGCCCGAGGTGATCCGCTTGCGGGACAGGTCGTCCAGCCAGATCGACACGCCCTCGTCGGCGAGGCGCTTGAGGGCTCCCGGGGTCGGGATTGCTTCGGTCACTGTGCTCATCTCTCTTTTTGTGCGTCTGCGGTGCGTCGGTGTGCTTGGTGTGCTTGGTGGTGCGTCGGTGTCAGGCGCGCGTGGCGGCGAGCGACTCGCGGGCCGCGGCGGCGACGTTCTCGGGGGTGAAGCCGAACTCGGCGAACAGGGTCTTGGCGTCGGCGGAGGCGCCGAAGTGCTCGAGCGAGACGATGCGTCCGGCGTCACCGACGAACCGGTACCAGGTCAGGCCGATGCCGGCCTCGACGGCGACCCGGGCCTTCACGGCCGGCGGCAGCACCCGCTCGCGGTACTCGCGCGGCTGCTCCTCGAACCACTCCACGGACGGCATGGACACCACGCGCGTGCCGGTTCCCTCGGCCTCCAGCCGCTCCCGCGCGGCCACGGCCAGCTGCACCTCGGAGCCCGTCGCGATGATGATCACCTCCGGGACCTCCGTCGAGGACTCGCGCAGCACGTAGCCGCCCTTGGCCGCGTCCGCGTTCGGCGCGTACACCGGCACGCCCTGGCGGGTGAGCGCGAGCCCGTGCGGGGCGGGGTGCGTGGCGTGCCTCTTCAGGATCTCGGCCCAGGCGACCGCGGTCTCGTTGGCGTCCGCCGGGCGGACGACGTTCAGGCCCGGGATGGCGCGCAGTGCGGCCAGGTGCTCGACCGGCTGGTGGGTGGGGCCGTCCTCGCCGAGGCCGATGGAATCGTGCGTCCACACGTACGTCACCGGCAGCTGCATCAGCGCCGACATCCTGACGGCGTTGCGCATGTAGTCGGAGAACACCAGGAAGGTGCCGCCGTAGATCCGGGTGTTGCCGTGCAGGGCGATGCCGTTCATCTCCGCGGCCATGGAGAACTCGCGGATGCCGAAGTGCACGGTACGGCCGTACGGGTCGGCACCGGGCAGCGGGTTGCCCTCCGGCAGGAAGGAGCTGGTCTTGTCGATGGTGGTGTTGTTCGACCCGGCGAGGTCGGCGGAACCGCCCCACAGCTCGGGGAGGACCGGGCCGAGCGCCTGGAGCACCTTGCCGGAGGCGGCGCGGGTGGCGACGGACTTGCCCTCCTCGAAGACCGGGATGCTCTCCTCCCAGCCCTCGGGCAGCTCGCCCTTGCTGACGCGGTCGAACAGCGCGGCCCGCTCGGGGCTCGCGGCACGCCACTCGGCGAGCCGCTTGTCCCAGGCCGCGTGCGCCTCGGCACCCCGGTCCAGGGCCCGCCGGGTGTGCTTCAGGACGTCGTCGGCCACCTCGAAGGTCTGCTCCGGGTCGAACCCGAGGAGGCGCTTGGTGGCGGCGATCTCGTCCTCGCCGAGCGCGGAACCGTGGGAGGCCTCGGTGTTCCGGGCGTTCGGGGCCGGCCAGGCGATGATCGTGCGCATCGCGATGATCGAGGGCCGCTCGGTCTCGGCCTGGGCGGCCTTCAGCGCGGCGTGGAGGGCGGGGACGTCGATGTCGCCCTCGGCGGTGGGCGCGACGCGCTGGGTGTGCCAGCCGTAGGCCTCGTACCGGCCCAGCACGTCCTCGGAGAAGGCGGTCGCGGTGTCGCCCTCGATGGAGATGTGGTTGTCGTCGTAGAGGAAGACCAGGTTGCCGAGCTTCTGGTGGCCGGCGAGCGAGGAGGCCTCGGCGGAGACGCCCTCCTCCAGGTCGCCGTCGGAGACGATGGCCCAGACGGTGTGGTCGAAGGGGGAGGTGCCGGCGGGGGCCTCCGGGTCGAACAGGCCGCGCTCGTAGCGGGCGGCCATCGCCATGCCGACGGCGTTGGCGACGCCCTGGCCGAGCGGGCCGGTGGTGGTCTCCACGCCCGCGGTGTGCCCGTACTCGGGGTGGCCCGGGGTCTTCGAGCCGTGCGTGCGGAAGGCCTTCAGGTCGTCCAGCTCCAGCTCGTAGCCGGCGAGGAACAGCTGCGTGTAGAGGGTCAGCGAGGTGTGGCCGGGGGAGAGGACGAACCGGTCACGGCCGGTCCACTCCGGGTCGGCCGGGTCGTGTCGCATCACCTTCTGAAAGATCGTGTACGCGGCAGGCGCCAGGCTCATCGCGGTGCCCGGGTGTCCGTTGCCCACCTTCTGCACCGCGTCGGCCGCCAGAAGTCGGGCGGTGTCCACGGCACGCCGGTCGAGGTCGGTCCACTCGAAGCTCTCGGAAGTCTGCGTAGTCATCTTCAAGAAGTCCTCGTTCAGTGCGGGATGGCTGGCCGGACGCGTTCAAACTTAAAAGTCTGACTTTTTCTGGGAAAGGTCGGGGTGTGTCAGCCTGTGGTGAATCTGGGACAGTGATCACGCGACAGAGATAGGACGAACCGGGCATGACGGGCATAGGACACCAAGCTGAGGGTGACGTGATCAGAACGTTCCCCTTCCCGGCCGATCTGGCCGTCGGCGGCGTCGGCATGCAGATCGGCCCGATGGGCACCGACCACCGCTGGCACGTCGACGCCCCCCTGCACCGCGTCCACCGTATCGACTTCCACGTCGTCATGCTCTTCACCGGCGGCCCGGTACGGCACATGATCGACTTCGCCGAGTACGAGGCCACGGCCGGCGACCTCCTGTGGATCCGCCCCGGACAGGTCCACCGCTTCTCCCGGGAATCCGTGTACCGCGGAACCGTCCTGACCATGCAGCCGGGCTTCCTGCCCCGCGCCACCGTCGAGGCCGCCGGTCTGTACCGCTACGACCTGCCGCCGCTGCTGCACCCCGATCCCGCGCAGCTGGCCGCGCTCCACGCGGCCCTCGACCAGCTGCGCCGCGAGTACGAGGACACCGAGACGCTCCCGTCCGGCCTGCACACGGCCGTCCTGAGACACAGCCTCACCGCCTGCCTGCTGCGCCTGTCCCATCTCGCCGCCAGCGCGGCCGAGACCTCCCGGCAGCACGCCGACAGCACCTTCACCCGCTTCCGAGACGCCGTCGAGCGGGGCTTTCCCACCAACCACAGCGTCAGCGCCTACGCCGACTCCCTCGGTTACTCCCGCCGCACCCTCGTCCGCGCCGTCCGCGCGGCCACCGGCGAGACACCCAAGGGCTTCATCGACAAGCGCGTCGTCCTGGAGGCCAAGCGCCTCCTCGCCCACACGGACCTGCCGATCGGCCGCGTCGGGGTGGCCGTGGGCTTCCCCGACGCGGCGAACTTCTCCAAGTTCTTCCACCTGCACACCGGCCAGACGCCGGTGGCGTTCCGGGCGGAGCTGCGCTGAGCGCCCGCGTGGGCGGCGGCCCCGGCTGGTGCCGGACCAGGTGCCGTCTTGTGCGGGCACGGCCGGCGGGGCCCTCATGACGGCGGCGCCGGGGGCCGACGTCCACGTGCACGTCGGCCCCCGGCGCCGCGGGCCCGCCCGGTCAGTGACCGAAGTCGAACCAGTTCACGTTCACGAAGTCGGCCGGCTGGCCGCTGGTGAAGGTGAGGTAGACGTCGTGGGTGCCGGTCACCGCGCCGATGTTGGCCGGGACCGTACGCCAGGACTGCCAGCCGCCCGTGTCGCCCACGGCGAAACTGCCGACGGGCGCGTTGCCGCGGCTGTCCAGGCGCACCTCGACCAGGCCGCTGACCCCGCCGGCCGCACCGCTCGCGACCCGGGCGTAGAACTGCCTGGCCGCCGTGGAACCGAAGTTCACGCCCTTGTACAGCGCCCAGTCGCCGTTCGCCAGGCTCCCGATGTCCTGGCCTCCGCCGGTGTCCGTGGTGGTCTCCGTGACGACGCCGGACTGACTGTCGTAGGACTCGGCCTGCACGGGGCTGTAGGCGTCCCGGTTGCCGGTCGGCGGGGGAGTGGTGCCGCCGCCCGAGGACCGCAGGACCTGGACGTAGTCGACGGCCATCGGGTGGCCGGGCTCGGTGCCGCCGTCCGGGCCGCCGCCGAACGCGGCCGGGAAGCCGCCTCCCATCGCGACGTTGAGGATGAGGAAGTAGCCGTGGTTCGTGGCGTTCGCCCACGTCGTCGCGTCGACCTGGTTCGCCCGCACCGTGTGGAAGTTGACGCCGTCGAGGTAGAAGCGGATCTCCTCGGGGCTGGTGGAGCGGTCCCACTCCATCGCGTAGGTGTGGAAGCCGGCCTGACAGGTGGTGCCGGCGCAGGAGGTGGAGTTGCCGATGCCGGAGGTCTCGTTGCAGGGGCCGCCCGGGTTCGTGCCACAGTGCATCGTGGCCCAGTCGGTGTTCAGGCCCTGGACGTTCTCCATGATGTCCAGCTCGCCGATGCCCGGCCAGTTCCAGTAGTTGCCGCGGAACGGGGCGCCGAGCATCCAGAACGCCGGCCAGTAGCCCTTCGCGGCGGCTCCGGTGACGTTCGGCATCTGGATGCGCGCCTGGACGCGCAGCTTCCCGCCGGCCGGGGGCTGGAAGTCGCTGCGGGTGGTCTCGATCCGGCCGGAGGTCCAGTGGCCGGAGGCGTCACGGCGCGGGGTGATGAGCAGGTTGCCGTTCCCGTCGAGCGCGACGTTGCTCGTGCTCGACGTCATCGTCTCGACCTCGCCTGTGCCCCAGTTGGCGGCCCCGCCGGGGTAGGAGGTTCCGGTGTCGTACTGCCAGTCGGCCGTGTTGACGCCCGAGCCGGCCGCGCCGTTGAAGTCGTCCACGAAGACCTGCGTCCAGCCCGAGGGCGGGGTGGGCGCGGAGGCGTCGGCGGGTGCGGTGGCGGCCGTGGCGAGGGCCGCGGCCAGGCCGAGCGTGGCGACGGCGGCGGTGAACGCGCGCCGCAGCGGGCGGGGTCTGGGGATGCCGGAGGATGCGCTCATGGGGAGCCTCTCGGTACGGGGAGTGTGCGGGGATTTCGTGAGAGCGCTCTCACGCAGACTTCCCTGCGCTGCTTGAGAGCGCTCTCACGGTGCCGCCAATGTGCTCCCCGGCCCGAGGACCGTCAAGAGTTGAAGCAAGGAAAGTCCTTGCCGCGCACGGCAGTTCACGGGGTGAAGCCACCCGTACCGGCGCAGACCGCGCCGCCCGCCACTCGGCGCCGGGCCCCTTCCCGGGCCGGCTCGTGCGAGGTCCGCCGCACGGCCGGGCCCCGCTGCCGCCGGGCCGGCGGAGCGGGCCGCCACCGGAAGGCGACCGGCATCGGTCTCCGGCTCGGCTCGCGCACCGCCCGCCGCGGTTCGCGTACCGCCGCCCGCAGGGGCGCGCGGCGCACACCTCTCCGTACCGAACGATGCTCCCGGCCGGTCCTCGCCGTCACCGCGCGCGGTGTCAGCCGGGCCGGACCGCTGCCCCGCTGCGGTCCCACGGCAGGGGGACGGCCGTGATCCCGTCCGGGCGCGGATGCGCAAGCCCGGCGGCGGGCCGACAGCCGTTCGCCGGGGCCGGCTCCCGGGTGGCCGCCGGCCACGCGGGGTGCCGTACCGGGCGTCGCAGCGGGCGTGACCCTCCACGGCCGGCGCACCGCTGCCCGTCGAGGCGAACCACGCGCCGGGTGATGCCGGGGGCCGTCCGTTCGCCGGCGGGCCGGGTCCCCCGGGCGGTCGCCGTGGCGGACTACGTGCCGCACGCGACTCAGGTCACCGTCGCCCGTGGACCGGTCGGCGCTGCGCCGAGGCCCTGCGGCCCGGCGTACCGCACACGACAACGGAGGGTCGCTCCGCCGAGCGGCCCTCCGTGTCGCTCACCGGCGCGTCAGCCGGTGAAGCCGGCCGTGATCGAGGTGAACTGCCAGTTGTTCTGGCTGATCCCGGAGCAGTTCTCGGCGACACCGCCGCCCGGGCAGGGCCGGTCGCGGTTGACCGACCAGAACGCAAGGCGCGCGATGTGGTGCGCGTTCGCCCAGTCCCGGATCTGCGTCCAGATCGCCGTGGTCGTGGTCTCCTGCTGGTCGGACAGGCCGTTCATGCCGGAGATGCCGATGTGCGCGTAGGCGGTGGCGTCGTCCCAGCCGAAGGTGGACTTCAGCTTGTTCTTCAGCCCCTCCGCCGCGTTCACCGTGTTGCCGTACATGTCCGAGCCGCCGCCGAAGTCGAACGGCATGATGGTGAACACATCGATGTTCGCGCCCAGCGCCTGCGCCTGCTCGATGAGCCGGTTGCCGTAGTACGTCGGCCCGGTGGTGGACGTGCCGAAGGTGACGATGGTCTTCAGGCCGGGGTTGTTGGCCTTGACCGTCTTCAGCGCGGTGAGGATCTTCGCCTGGACGGCCTCGTTCTCGAACTCGTCGGTGTTCTCGATGTCGAAGTCGATTGCCTTCAGGCCGTAGGCGTCGACGACCTTCTGGATCGCCCCGGCGAGCGCGCTCGCGGAGGAGCAGTTGGCGCCCAGCTTGCTGCCCGACCAGCCGCCGAACGACGGCACGATGTCGCCACCGGCGGACCGGATCTGGTTGATCGCCGACTGGTCCACGCCGCCGGTCAGCGGCCGGCTGCCGTCCCACGCCGGGGTGCAGCCGCCCGAGTCCAGCACGAACGCCATCGTGAACCACTTGGCGCCGGTCGCGTTCATCACCGTGGCCGGGTTCGGCGGATCGCCCCAGCCCTCGTACAGGTAGGGCGCCGCCTGCTTGAAGCCGGTGCCGCCGCCGGTGCCCGCGTCGGTCGTCACGGTGACGGAGTTGGAGGCGGGCGAGGTGTTCCCGGCCGCGTCCCGCGCCTTCACGGTGAAGGTGTAGCTCGTGCTCGGCGACAGCCCGCTGACCGTGGCCGACGTCCCGGAGACGCTCAGGAGCTGGTTGGCCCCGCTGTAGATGTCGTACGCCGTCACGCCCGTGTTGTCCGTGGCCGCGTTCCACTTCAGCGACACGCTGGAGGACGTCTTGCCGGTGGAGGTGAGCCCGCTGGGCGCGGTCGGCGCCTGGGTGTCCCCGCCGCCTCCGCCGCCCGGGCCGTCCAGGCTGATGTCGTCGGCGTAGTAGGTGCCCTGGCCGTACCAGCCGTGCACGTAGATGGTGGCGCTGGTCTGCGAGGCGCCGGTGGTGAAGGAGACGCTGAGCTGGCTGTACGCCGACGGGGACGACGTCCAGGTGGAGGCACCGCCGTTGACGCCCAGGTACACGTAACTGCCGCGCACCCAGCCGCTCAGGCTGTACGTCGTGTTCGGCTGCACGGCGACCGTCTGGCTGCACTGCGCGTTGTCGCTGGACGTCACCGCGCCCTGGAGCGCCTTGGCGCCGCCGTGCACGGGGGAGGAGACGACCGAGCCGAGGTTGCCGGTGCAGGACCAGGGGGAGAGGCCGCCGGACTCGAAGCCGGGGTTGGTGAGGATGTTGGCCGCCTGGGCCGTGCCGGGGAGGGCGATGGCCCCGCCGACCGCCAGGGCGGCGGTGCCGAGCAGGGCGAGGAGCCGGCGTCTGGGACGCCCGAGTGTGTCGCGCACGCGATCTCCCTGTCAGGGGTGGGGTGTTCGGGAGTGCTGGGGAGTGCGGAAGCGTTGCGTCAACGAATTTGGTATGGACCAATCGCCCTGTCAAGGAGAAGAGCGGAATTGGTCCATACCGGTGGCCGTGCGCGCCTCAGAGGGGGAGCACCTCACCCGCCGGGGCGGCCCGCACGGGCGCCGGCACGGCGGGCAGCAGGACCTCGGAGTCCACCCGCTGCCGCGGCAGGGTCGCGGGCGCCAGCGGACGCGGCCCCGACACCACCGTGTAGTCCTGTCCCAGGAACGGCGGCTCGATCACCCCCGGGTCCTCGCCCAGCGCCACCTGCACGGCGGCCCACGGCGCGTTGACCCCGCAGAGCGACAGCTGGTGCAGGCCCCCGGCGGGCCTGGTGTTGACGTCCAGCAGCACCGGCCGGTCGCCGAGCATCCGGAACTGGATGTTGGACAGGTGGTGCAGTCCGAAGCCCTCCGCGATCAGCCGGGCCGGGGCCAGCCACCGCTCGTCCAGGGTGAAGCCCCGGCGGCGGCCGTTCTTGGTGCGGCCCACCGCGAGCCGGACCCGGTTGTCCGGCCCGGTCAGGCAGTCGACGGACACCTCGGGCTGCTCCAGACGCGGCATCACCAGCCAGTCCACCGGCTCCTCGGCCCGCCGCAGCGCCTCCACGACCAGGTCCAGCTGGACGTACGGGCCCGGGAAGCCGGTCAGGTCCGCGAGCGAGAACGGGGCGCGAGTGATCATCCGGAAGCCGACCCCGCCGGCGCCGGCGGCCGGCTTGAAGCACGGGCGGTGCCCGGCCGCCTCCAACTCCTCGACCGCGGCGAGGAGTTCGTCCGCCGTGTGGACCCGGTGCCACGGCGGCACCGGGACACCCACCGAGCGGACCGCCTCGTACGCGACCGCCTTGTCCTCGAACACGGCGACCGCCTCGGGCGTCGGCGCCAGCAGCGCCGTGCCGGCCGCCGCGAACTCGGCCCGGTGCGCCACGATCGCGGCCTGGTGCAGCCGGGGCACGAACACGTCGATGCCGCGCCGGGCGCACTGGTCGAGGGCGTACTCGACGTACGCCGCCGGGGACAGGCCCTCCGGCTCCAGCTCGGCGGTGTCGGCGGCGGCCAGCACGGGGGAGTCCGGGTCGCCGTGCGTGGCGTGGATCTCCACCGCGCGGTCGCTGGGATTCCTCCGCAGCTGATCCATGAAGAACACGTTCTCCGCGTACGTGCGGTTGAGCCAGACGCGTACGCGAGAGGGCATGCAGGCCGCCTTTCGGGTGTGCGGGCAGGGCGGAGCGGCCCGTGCCCGGGCAGGAGGGAGGAAGGGTCACCAAACAGCCCCGGAAAAAGGGGGGTTGAGGGCGCTGGTGTCGGGGCGATCATACGGCTTTCCCAGGGTCCCTCGTGCAACGCGGGTGTTACGGATTCGCGGCCCGTCCGGTCGCGGATCCACGGGCCGCCCGGTCGCGGACGCGCGCGAGGCGGACCGGTCACGGACGCGCGAGGCGGACCGGGTCCTGATCGCGACACGCGGCGGGGGGAACCTCTTGTCCGGTGCCCGCGGCATGTGGTCTCGTTGTGCCATCGGATGATCGGAAGGGGTGTGCGGGGTGGAGTCGACGGCCGGGGCCGGACAGCTGCTGGCCATCAGCGACCTCCACATCGGTTATCCGGACAACCGCGCCCTGATCGACGGCATGCGCCCCGGGAGCGACGACGACTGGCTGATCGTGGCCGGCGACGTCGCGGAGACCGTCGCCGACATCCGCTGGGCCCTCGGCACGCTCGCGGGCCGCTTCAGCAAGGTGCTGTGGGCACCCGGCAACCACGAGCTGTGGACACATCCGAGCGACCCGGTCACGCTGCGTGGCGTCGCCCGCTACGAGCACCTGGTCGAGGTGTGCCGCGAGCTGGGCGTCGTCACCCCCGAGGACCCCTACCCCGTGTGGCGCGGCGCCGGCGGCCCGGTCGCCGTGGCCCCCCTCTTCCTGCTCTACGACTACTCGTACCTGCCGGCCGGCTCCGCCACCAAGGCGGAGGGCCTGGCCTACGCGGAGAGCACGGGCATCGTCTGCAACGACGAGTTCCTGCTGCACCCCGACCCCTACCCGACCCGTGAGGCCTGGTGCCGGGCCCGGGTCGCCGAGACCGAGCGCAGGCTGGCCGAGCTGCCCGAGGACCTGCCGACCGTGCTGGCCGGGCACTGGCCGCTGGACCGGCACCCCACCGAGGTCCTGTGGCACCCCGAGTTCGCCATGTGGTGCGGCACCACGCTGACCGCCGACTGGCACCGCCGGTTCCGGGTCGCCACCATGGTCTACGGCCATCTGCACATCCCCCGCACCACCTGGCACGACGGAGTCCGCTTCATGGAGGTCTCCGTGGGATACCCCCGTGAGTGGCGCAAGCGTCCGGATCCGCCGGGAAGGCTGCGCCGCGTCCTGCCGATGGAGGTCGAAGCAGGTGATCGAGGAGCTGCTCCCGGAGTCGGTCGTGGCCGTGGAGGCGCGCGCTGACGACCCCCTGTGGGACTCCCCGCTCCACCCGGCGGAGGAGGCGCTCGTCGTGCGCGCGGTGGCCAAGCGGCGCCGTGAGTTCGCGGCCGTCCGGGGCTGTGCCCGGCGCGCCATGGAGAAGCTCGGCGTGCCGCCGCAGCCGGTGCTCACCGGCGAGCGGGGTGCTCCGAGCTGGCCGGACGGGCTGCTCGGCAGCATGACCCACTGCGACGGCTACTGCGCCGCCGCGCTGGTCCGCGCCACCGACCTCGCCTCCCTGGGCATCGACGCCGAACCGCACGGCCCGCTGCCGGAAGGGGTGGGCCCCTCCGTCTTCCTGCCCGCCGAGACCGAGCGGCTCGACCGGCTGGCCGCGCGGTGGCCCGCCGTGCACTGGGACCGGCTGCTGTTCAGCGCGAAGGAGTCCGTCTACAAGGCGTGGTTCCCGCTCACCCGCCAGTGGCTGGACTTCTCCGAGGCCGACATCACCGTACGGCCGGACGCCGAGAGTGGAACCTCCGGCACCCTGCACGCCGAGCTGCTCGTCCCCGGCCCCCTGGTCGGCGGCACCCGGCTCCAGACCTTCGAGGGCCGGTGGGCCGTGCGCCACGGCGTCGTGGCCACCGCGGTGGTCATACCCCGCCCCGCCCCGCACCCCTGACGGCGATCCCGCCGGCCCCCACCGCCGCCGCCCGTCGTCCGGGTGACGGCGGCGGCACCGCGCCGGCACGGCGCTCAGCCGGGCCGGCACCAGTCGCGCAGGAGCCGGAAGAACTCCGCCTCGTTGCCCGCGAGCCCCGCCAGGGCCAGTGCCTGTTCCGCCTCCGCGAGCACGACGGGCGGGACGACGGCGGGCCGGTCCTCGCCCGGCGGTCCGTCGAAGGCGGCGCGCACCGTGTGCAGCAGACGCAGGTAGGCCTGTACGGCGGTGCGCTCGCGGTCGGTCAGTACGGCGGTGGGCATCGGTCGGCTCTCCCCGAGTAGGCGTCACGGTCACGCGCCCTGCGGCGCCGTGCACCGCGTCGTACGGCGCACACTCCCAGCTTGCCGCCCACCACTGACAACGCCGCCCGGCTCCGCGCCGGTTAGCCCGCTTAGCCGAGGCGGAACCGCCCCGACCACCGCACCCGACATGTCGCCTGACCTCGGGTGAAACGTTTCTCAACTTCCCTGCCCCGTACCCCGTTCCGGCGCCGCCGGTACGGCCTCCCGGCGTGCGCGGGCGTCGAGCGCGCCCCGGTGGCACGGACCGCCCGTCCGGCGAGCCCGGTCCGGTTCAGCCCTGCGGGCCCGGATACCCCAGCGACGCCTCGATGCGGCCGGCCACCCCGTCCCGCTGCACCGGCCCGCGCAGAGCCGAACCGGCCAGCCAGGTCCGGCACTTGCTGGCCAGGAGCAGCCCGAACGTCTCGGCGTCCCGCTCCTCGGCGACGTCGAAGCGGCTGCGGGCCGCGACGCGTTGCACCGCCGCCTGGAGCGCCTCCCGGTCGGTGTGGTCGCTCAGCAGCCGGGTGGCGGCGCCGACGCCGTCCATGTGGAGCCCGCAGTGGTCGGCCTGCATGTGCCACAGCTCGTGCCCGAGGATCACCAACTGGTGGTCGGGCGCGGTGCGTTCCTCCACCACGACGACGTCCCGGTCGGTCAGGTCCAGCCACAGTCCGCTGGCCGTGCCGGGCGGGAAGGCGGCCGTACGGAAGTGCACCGGACGCCCCCGCCGGCGGCCCATCGCCTGGCACAGCGCGCGGTACAGCTCGTCCGGGGGTGCGGGCACGGGCAGCGTGAGCCCGCCCACCAGTTCGTTGCACAGCCGGCGCATGTCCCTGCCGATGCCCACAGTTCTCCCCCGGCTCACGACTCGGGCCGCTTGACGCTCTCCAGGAGCATGTCGAGCCACTCGGCGACCTTGTCCCGGTGCTGGTCGGTGGGCAACTGCGCGGCACGCCACGCGATCCCGCGCACGCCGTGGTCCTGCAGCAGCCGCTCCAGCGGGTCCTCCGGGTCCTCGGCGGCGGCCCGCTCCCGGTCCGCGAGCTTCTGCAGCAGCTCCTGCTCCGTGCGTTGCAGCGCGCCCGCCAGTGCCTCGGGGTCCTCCGCGGTGAGGAAGCCCGCGTGCACGCGGAAGAAGCGCTGGAGGGCGTCGCAGTGCTCCATGGTGGGCCGCCGGTCGCCGTTGATGAGGGCGCCGGCCTGCTGCCGGGACATGCCCGCGCCGTCGGCGATCTCCTGCTGGGTGTACCGGCGTCCGCCCGGCTTCAGCCGGGTGCGGCGCAGCAGGTCCAGGCGCTGCAGGAAGCGGGCCTGTACGTCCGGCTCGCCCGCGGGCCGACCGCTGAGCAGGGCCTTGACCACCGGCTCCGGCACCCCGCAGGCGATCGAGAGCCGGCCCACGTCGAAGACCTCGGCGTGCGGGACACCGAGGCGGTCGGCGAGCGCGGTGACGCGGGCGACGACGGCCGGCAGCTGGGCGGTCGCCGAGGCGCCCGGATCCTCGTAGCCATCCGTCACCGACAGAACTCCTACGTCTCTAGAGGGCTTCAGATGCGTCCGTGCTTCTCACGAGCGGTCGCCGTGAACTTCCCGGAGAGTAGCCGGTGTCTCGAACTCACATCCAGGTGTCGCCACAACTGTGGCGAATTTCAGCCGTCGACCGGCACGAAATGCCACGATAGTTGACATGGCTCTTGCCTGGGCACCAGGATCGCATCGCCGCGAGAAAGGCCGCAGAGGCAAGAGGGGTGACCTCCCGATGGCACATCAGGCAGGAGGGCAGCGGCCGGCACCGCGGCCCGTCCCCGACACCTGCGAGATCCAGGCGTACCTCCAGGACTACGGAGCGCTGCTGGAGTCACAGTCCTGCCCGTCCCTGGTCGTCGACCACCACTGGAACGTGGTCATGGCCAACAGCGCGTTCGAGACACTTTTCCACGGTGTGCGCCCCCACCCCACGGCCATGCCGGGGGAGAACTTCCTCCGGTTCGTGCTCTTCCACCCCGACGCCGGCGAGGTCCTCGGCGAACACGAGCCCGGCTGGTGCCTGCCGATGCTGGCCCAGCTCCGCACCGCCCTGGAGACCCACGGGCACGACCACGAACTGCAGTCCGTGCGCCGGGAGATCGCCCAGGACCCGATCATGGAGGCCGCCTACCGGCAGGGCCTGCCGCACTGGATACGGGCCGTCGGCGAGGCCGCGACCCGCCTCGACGGCGCCGTACGCCTCCTGCACCACCCGGACCCGCGGCGCGGGCGCACCGAGTGCCGCATCGTCGAGGAGATCCCGCAGCCGCTGCGGGAGCTGGGCTACCGGCGGCTGACGATGATCCTGCGCGATCCCCGCCGGCCCGCCGTACCGGTGCGCCGTCCGCGCCGCCCGCGGGACGCCGCCTCGCACCTGACGGTCGTCCCGCCCACGCAGGACTGACCCGGCACCGCCGGCGTTCAGGTCGCCGACGGCGCCGGGCCGGCACGGCGTTCCCCGCGGGGCCGGGCGGTGTCTACCCCGGACGCACCACGGAGCCCCTGCGCGCACCCCGCCGCGTCCGGCAGCCACCGACTGCTTGCGCATCCCTCGACGCGTCCGGCACGCCACCGGCTGCTCGCGCACCCCCACTTCTCCGACTGCTCGCGCACCCCCACTGCTCCGGCACGCCACCGAGTCCGCCGGTCCCACTGGGACCGCTACGCAAGCCGCTTGCATGGTTTGCGATACGCTTGCGTCCATGACGCGACGACTTGCGGAAGTGGCGAAGAAGGTCGGGGTCAGCGAGGCCACGGTCAGCCGGGTCCTCAACGGCAAGCCCGGAGTCTCCGAGGCCACCCGGCAGGCGGTGCTGACCGCTCTCGACGTCCTCGGCTACGAGCGCCCGACCCAGCTGCGCGGCGAGCGCGCCCGGCTCGTCGGTCTCGTGCTGCCCGAGCTGCAGAATCCCATCTTCCCGGCGTTCGCCGAGGTCATCGGCGGCGCACTGGCCCAGCTGGGGCTCACCCCGGTGCTGTGCACCCAGACCAAGGGCGGGGTGTCGGAGGCGGACTACGTTGAGCTGCTGCTCCAGCAGCAGGTCTCCGGTGTCGTCTTCGCCGGCGGCCTGTACGCCCAGGCCGACGCGCCGCACGACCACTACCGGCTGCTCGCCGAGCGCAACATCCCGGTCGTGCTGGTCAACGCGGCCATCGAAGACCTCGGTTTCCCCGGTGTGTCCTGCGACGACGCCGTGGCCGTCGAGCAGGCCTGGCGGCACCTGGCCTCCCTCGGCCACGAGCGCATCGGACTGGTGCTCGGCCCCGGCGACCACGTGCCGTCGGCGCGCAAGCTGGCGGCCGCCCGGGCGATCGCCGGCGAGCTGCCGGACGAGTTCGTCGCGCGGGCCATCTTCTCCCTCGAGGGCGGCCACGCCGCCGCCGCACGCCTGATCGACCGGGGCGTCACCGGCATCATCTGCGCCTCCGACCCGCTGGCGCTCGGCGCCGTCCGGGCGGCGCGCCGCAAGGGCCACGACGTCCCGGGCCGGATCTCGGTCGTCGGCTACGACGACTCGGCGTTCATGAACTGCACCGAGCCCCCGCTGACCACCGTCCGCCAGCCCATCGAGGCCATGGGACGCGCGGCCGTGGAGCTGCTGAACGCGCGGATCGGGGGCACCGCCGTACCCGCCGAGGAGCTGCTGTTCGAGCCGGAACTGGTGGTGCGCGGCTCCACCGCGCAAGCTCCGCGCGACTGAACTCCGGAAGATCCAGCCTCCTGTCGAACAATTGCAGATTCCGCGCGACATCTTGCGCGCCGATGTCCACGGTGCTTGAGTGTGCGACGCCCACCGCTCCTGCCATGAGTGCCATGAGGGGTCCACCGATGAGACACACCGGGTTCCGCCGTACCGTCCTCGCGATCGGCGTCTGTTCCTCCCTCGCCCTCGCCGCCACCGCCTGCGGGTCCGGTGACGACGATTCGGCGAGCGGCAAGACCCGCATCACCGTCAACTGCGAACCGCCGAGGAGCGCCAAGCTCGACCGCTCCTTCTTCGAGGCGGACACCGCGGCCTTCGAGGAGGCCAACCCGGACATCGACGTCGTCGCGCACGACGCCTTCCCCTGCCAGGACCCCAAGACCTTCGACGCCAAGCTCGCCGGCGGCCAGATGGAGGACGTGTTCTACACGTACTTCACGGACGCGCGGCACGTCGTCGACGTCCGCCAGGCCGCCGACCTCACCCCGTACCTGAAGGAACTCAAGAGCTACGACAGCATCCAGAAGCAGCTGCGGGACATCTACACCGTCGACGGAAAGGTCTACGGCATCCCGCGCACCGGATACTCCATGGGGCTGATCTACAACCGCGCGCTCTTCCGGAAGGCCGGCCTGGACCCCGACAAGCCCCCGGTGACCTGGGACGAGGTCCGCGCCGCCGCCAAGAGGATCGCCGCCCTCGGCGACGGCACCGTCGGCTACGCCGACTACAGCGCGCAGAACCAGGGCGGCTGGCACTTCACCTCCGAGCTGTACTCCCAGGGCGGCGACGTCGTCAGCGCGGACGGCAAGAAGGCCACCGTCGACACCCCCGAGGGCCGCGCCGTCCTGGAGAACCTGCACGACATGCGGTGGACCGACGACTCGATGGGCAGCAAGCAGCTCCTCGTCATCAACGACGTGCAGCAGATGATGGGTTCGGGCAAGCTCGGCATGTACCTCGCCGCCCCCGACAACATCCCGATCCTCGTCAAGGAGAAGGGCGGCAACTACAAGGACCTCGCCCTGGCTCCCATGCCGGGCGGCAAGGGCACCCTCATCGGCGGCGACGGCTACATGTTCAACAAGAAGGCCACGCCCGCCCAGATCCGGGCCGGCCTGAAGTGGCTCGACCACATGTTCCTCACCCCCGGCAAGGGCTTCCTCGGCGACTACGCGCGCGCCAAGAAGCACGACGCACCCGTCGGCCTGCCCGAGCCGCGCCTGTTCACCGGTGCCGCCGACGCCACCGACCAGCGGGTGAAGAAGGCCAACGCCAACGTCCCGGTGGAGAACTACCAGGCGTTCCTCGACGGCAACCACCAGCTCCAGCTGAAGATCGAGCCGCCGCACGCCCAGCAGATCTACTCCGTCCTCGACGGCACCGTCTCCGCCGTGCTGACCAAGAAGGACGCCGACATCGACCAGCTCCTCAAGGAGGCGTCCGGCAAGATCGACAGCATTCTGGCCCGGAGCTGACCGCCATGACGAAGACGGCCGAGCGACGGCCGGCGGCACACGCCGCCGTCCCCCCGGTCCCGGCGCCGCCCCCGGCAGGGGACCGGAGGCGGCGCCGCCTGGCCGACCAGGTCCGCGCCTACGGCTTCCTCCTCGGCGGCCTGCTCTGCTTCGCCCTGTTCTCCTGGTACCCGGCGATCCGCGCGGTCGTCATCGCCTTCCAGAAGTACACCCCGGGCTCCCCGCCCGAGTGGGTCGGCACCGCCAACTTCACCCGGGTCCTGCACGACCCCGAGTTCACGGCCGCCTGGCGCAACACCCTCACGTTCACCCTGCTGGCCCTCCTGATCGGCTTCGCGATCCCCTTCGTCCTCGCCCTCGTGCTCAACGAACTGCGGCACGCCAAGGCCTTCTTCCGGGTCGTGGTCTACCTGCCGGTGATGATCCCGCCGGTGGTCAGCGCCCTGCTGTGGAAGTGGTTCTACGATCCCGGGGCCGGCCTCGCCAACGAGACGCTGCGCCTGCTGCACCTGCCCACCTCGAACTGGTCCAACGGCACCGACACCGCGCTGGTCTCCCTGGTCATCGTCGCCACGTGGGCCAACATGGGCGGCACCGTCCTCATCTACCTGGCGGCCCTGCAGTCCATCCCCGGCGAGCTGTACGAGGCGGCCGAACTGGACGGCGCCAGCCTCCTCCAGCGCGTCCGGCACGTCACGGTCCCGCAGACCCGCTTCGTGATTCTGATGCTGATGCTGCTCCAGATCATCGCCACCATGCAGGTGTTCACGGAACCGTTCGTCATCACCGGCGGCGGCCCCGAGAACGCCACCGTCACCGTCCTCTACCTCATCTACAAGTACGCCTTCCTCTACAACGACTTCGGCGGCGCCTGCGCCCTCAGCGTGATGCTCCTGCTGCTGCTCGGCGCCTTCTCCGCGGTCTACCTGCGGCTCACCCGCTCCGAGGGGGACGCATGACCACCGGCACCCGCACCCTGATCTCCCCGGCCACCCTCGCCCGCCCCCGCGGCAAGGCCCTGTACTGGACGGTGTTCACGGCCGTCGTGGTCCTGTTCACCCTCGCCTTCCTCTTCCCGGTGTACTGGATGGTGACCGGCGCCCTGAAGTCCCCGGACGAGGTGGCCCGCACCCCGCCGACGCTCCTCCCCGAGCACTGGCACCTCAGCGGCTACACCGACGCCTGGGACCTCATGGAGCTCCCGCGGCACCTGGGGAACACGCTCGTCCAGGCGGCCGGCGCCTGGGCCTTCCAGCTGGTGTTCTGCACGGCCGCCGCCTACTCCCTGTCCAAGCTGAGGCCCGCCTTCGGCAAGGTGGTCCTCGGCGGCATCCTCGCCACCCTCATGGTCCCGGCGCAGGCGCTGGTCGTCCCGAAGTACCTGACCGTCGCCGACCTGCCGCTGATCCACACCAGCCTGCTCAACGACCCCCTCGCCGTCTGGCTGCCGGCCGTCGCCAACGCCTTCAACCTCTACCTGCTCAAACGCTTCTTCGATCAGCTGCCGCGCGATGTCCTGGAGGCCGCCGAGATCGACGGCGCCGGCAAGCTCCGCATCCTGTGGTCCGTCGTCCTGCCCATGTCCCGGCCGGTGCTCGGCGTGGTGTCGATCTTCGCGCTGGTCGCCGTGTGGCAGGACTTCCTGTGGCCGCTGATGGTCTTCTCCGACACCGGCAAGCAGCCGATCAGCGTCGCCCTGGTCCAGCTGTCGCAGAACATCCAGCTCACCGTGCTCATCGCCGCGATGGTGATCGCCAGCATCCCGATGGTGGCGCTGTTCCTCGTCTTCCAGCGGCACATCATCGCCGGGATCAGCGCGGGCAGCACCAAGGGCTGACGCCGCCGACCCGTCTACAGAAAGGCAAGCCCAGTGGGACAGCCCAGCCATGCCCGGAAGGACCCTGACTGGTGGCGCTCGGCCGTCATCTACCAGGTGTACGTCCGCAGCTTCGCGGACGGCGACGGCGACGGCACCGGCGACCTCGCGGGCGTCCGCGCCCGGCTGCCGTACCTCGCCGGACTCGGCGTGGACGCCCTGTGGTTCACGCCGTGGTACGTGTCCCCGCTGAAGGACGGCGGCTACGACGTCGCCGACTACCGGGCCATCGACCCCGCCTTCGGCACCCTCGCCGAGGCCGAGAAACTCATCGCCGAAGCCCGTGAGCTGGGCATCCGTACCATCGTCGACATCGTGCCCAACCACGTCTCCGACCAGCACCCCTGGTTCCGGGCCGCGGTCGCCGCCGGACCGGGCAGCCCCGAGCGCGAGCTGTTCCACTTCCGGCCCGGACGCGGCGCGCACGGCGAACTCCCGCCGAACGACTGGCCGTCCCAGTTCGTCGGCTCCACCGACCCGGTGTGGACCCGGCTGCCCGACGGCGACTGGTACCTGCACCTGTTCACCCCCGAACAGCCCGACCTCAACTGGGCGCACCCGGTGGTCCGCCAGGAGCACGAGGACATCCTGCGCTTCTGGTTCGAGCGGGGTGTCGCCGGCGTCCGCATCGACTCCGCCGCCCTCCTCGCCAAGGACCCGGACCTCCCGGACCTCGCCGCGCACCCGCGGCCGCACCCGTTCGTCGACCGCGACGAGCTCCACGACATCTACCGCTCCTGGCGCCGGGTCGCCGACGAGTACGGCGGTGTGTTCGTCGGCGAGGTCTGGCTCCCCGATCCCGAACGCTTCGCCCGCTACCTGCGCCCCGACGAACTCCACACCGCCTTCAACTTCTCCTTCCTGTCCTGCCCGTGGGACGCCGGCCGGCTGCGCGCCTCCATCGACACCACCCTCGCCGAGCACGCCCCCGTCGGCGCCCCGGCGACCTGGGTGCTGTGCAACCACGACGTCACCCGCACGGTCACCCGGTACGGCCGCGAGGACACCGCCTTCGACTTCGCCACCAAGGCCTTCGGCACCCCCACGGACCTGGCGCTCGGCACCCGGCGGGCGCGGGCCGCCGCCCTGCTGTCCCTGGCGCTGCCCGGGTCGGTGTACCTGTACCAGGGCGAGGAACTGGGCCTGCCGGAGGCCGACATCCCGGCCGACCGCGTCCAGGACCCGATGTACTTCCGCTCCGGGGGCGCCGACCCCGGCCGTGACGGCTGCCGGGTGCCGCTGCCGTGGGCCGCCGGTCTGCCGTACGCCGGATTCGGTTCCCGCGAGGAGCCCTGGCTGCCGCAGCCGGCCGACTGGCCCTCGTACGCGGTCGACCGCCAGGAGCGCGAGCCCCACTCGATGCTCTCCCTCTACCGCGAGGCCATCGCACTGCGCCCACAGTTCGGCGACGGCCCCCTGACCTGGCTGCCCGCCCCCGACGGCGTGCTGGCCTTCTCCCGCGCGGACGCGCTGTGCGTGGCCAACCTCGCGGCCACGCCCGCCGTACTGCCCGCGCACTCGCAGCTCCTGCTCAGCAGCGGCCCGCTGGACGACGCGGGACGGCTGCCGCGGGACACGGCGGCCTGGCTGCGCGCCTGAGCCGCACGGCGGCCCGGCGGCGCGGCCCAGCAGCACGGCGGCCGGCCGCGCGTCCGAGCCGCGCCCGTACGCACCTTGCTATCCCACGCACCCCCACCACGAAGGGATCAGCACATGCACAGCAGCACCGCAGGACACCTCCGGCGCATGCCGGCCATCGGGGCGGTCGTCGCCCTCGCCGCGGGCATGCTCGTCAGCATCGCCCCGGCCGCCCACGCGGCCGCGGGCGCCACCCTCCCCTTCACCTCCGTGGAGGCCGAGTCGGCGGCCGGCAACGGCACCAAGATCGGTCCGGACTACACGCAGGGCAGCCTCGCCTCGGAGGCCTCCGGCCGGCAGGCCGTCCGGCTGTCCGCCGGGCAGCGGGTGGAGTTCACCGTGCCGCGCGCCGCCAACGCGGTGAACATCGCCTACAGCGTGCCGGACGGCCAGTCCGGCGCCCTGAACGTGTACGTCAACGGCACCAGGCTCGCCAAGACCCTCCCGGTGACCTCCAAGTACTCGTACATCGACACCGGCTGGATCCCCGGCGCCAAGACGCACCACTTCTTCGACAACACCCGGATGCTGCTCGGGCAGAACGTCCAGGCCGGCGACAAGGTCGCCGTGGAGGCGGCGGGCGTCCAGGTCACCGTCGACGTCGCCGACTTCGAACAGGTCGCCCCGGCCGCGGGCCAGCCCGCCGGTTCGGTGTCCGTCGTCTCCAAGGGCGCCGACCCCAGCGGCAACGGCGACTCCACCCAGGCCTTCCGGGACGCCATCGCCGCCGCCCAGGGCGGCACCGTGTGGATACCGCCGGGCGACTACCGCCTCACCTCCTCGCTCAGCGGCGTGCAGAACGTGACCCTCCAGGGCGCGGGCAGCTGGTACTCGGTCGTGCACACCTCCCGCTTCATCGACCAGTCCGGCTCGGCGGGCAACGTCCGCGTCAAGGACTTCGCGGTCATCGGCGAGGTGACCGAACGGGTCGACTCCAGCCCGGACAACTTCGTCAACGGCTCGCTGGGGCCGAACAGCTCCGTGTCCGGGATGTGGATCCAGCACCTGAAGGTCGGCCTGTGGCTCACGGGCAACAACGACAACCTGGTGGTGGAGAACAACCGCATCCTCGACACCACCGCCGACGGACTCAACCTCAACGGCACGGCGAAGGGCGTCCGCGTCCGCAACAACTTCCTGCGCAACCAGGGCGACGACTCCCTCGCCATGTGGTCGCTGTACTCCCCGGACACCGACTCCAGCTTCGAGAACAACACGATCTCGCAGCCCAACCTCGCCAACGGCATCGCCATCTACGGCGGCACCGACATCGCCGTACGCAACAACCTCATCTCCGACACCAACGCCCTCGGCAGCGGTATCGCCATCTCCAACCAGAAGTTCCTCGATCCGTTCAACCCCCTCGCCGGCACCATCACGGTCGACGGCAACACCCTGGTGCGCACCGGTGCGATGAACCCCAACTGGAACCACCCCATGGGCGCGTTGCGCGTCGACTCCTACGACAGCACGATCAACGCGACCGTCAACATCACCAACACGACGATCACCGACAGCCCCTACAGCGCCTTCGAGTTCGTCTCCGGCGGCGGGCAGGGCTACCCGGTGCGGAACGTCAACGTCACCGGCGCGACCGTGCGGAACACCGGCACGGTCGTGGTCCAGGCCGAGGCGCAGGGCGCGGCGACCTTCAAGAACGTCACCGCCACCCAGGTCGGCGCGGCCGGCGTCTACAACTGCCCCTACCCGGCGAACTCCGGTTCCTTCAGCCTCACCGACGGCGGCGGCAACTCCGGCTGGTCGAGCACCTGGTCGGACTGCTCCACCTGGCCGCAGCCCGGCCAGGGCAACCCGGATCCCGACCCGAACCGCAACCTCGCCAAGGGCCGCCCGGCCACCGCGACCGGCTCCCAGGACGTCTACACCCCCGGCAAGGCGGTCGACGGCGACGCGAACTCGTACTGGGAGTCCACCAACAACGCCTTCCCGCAGTCCCTCACGGTCGACCTCGGCTCCTCCTACGCCGTGCGCCGCCTGGTGCTGAAGCTGCCGCCGTCCTCGGCCTGGGGCGCCCGCACCCAGACCGTCACGGTGCTCGGCAGCACCGACGGCTCCGGCTACTCGACCGTACTGGGAGCGCAGGGCTACCGCTTCGACCCGGCCACCGGCAACACCGCGACCGTGACCCTGCCGAGCGGCACGAACCTGCGCTACCTGCGCCTGACCGTCACCGCCAACACGGGCTGGCCGGCCGGCCAGTTCAGCGAGGTGGAGGCCTACCAGACCCCCTGACCGACCCGTCCCGCACCCAGGACCGGGCGCCCCGGCACCACGACGGGCCGGGGCGCCCGCGCGCCCCACGGGGCTGGTGAGGGTGCGGACGGCACCCGGTTTCCTCCCGTACCCACGACTTCATGTGCGCGCCACCGCACCCTTCCCTGACGTTCGCTGCTCTTGGAACACTCGCTCCGCGCGGATTCCGTCATCTGGCGGGTATCGCGTACGTCAGGACGAGAGGACCCTCACCCATGCCCGAAGTCAACCGGCGGCGCTTCCTCCAGATCGCGGGCGCCACCACGGCGTTCACGGCGCTGTCCAGCAGCATCCAGCGCGCGGCCGCCCTGCCCGCCCACCACCGCACCGGATCGGTGGAGGACGTCGAGCACATCGTCGTCCTGATGCAGGAGAACCGTTCTTTCGACCACTACTTCGGTTCGCTCCGAGGAGTCCGCGGCTTCGGCGACCCCCGTCCGGTCACCCAGAACGGCAGGTCCGTCTGGAAGCAGTCCGACGGCACGAAGGACGTCCTGCCCTTCCACCCGGACGCCGACGACCTCGGCCTGGCCTTCATCCAGGACCTCCCGCACGGCTGGAACGACGGACACGCCGCCTTCAACGGCGGAAAGTACGACAAGTGGGTACCCGCCAAGTCCGCCACGACGATGGCGTACCTCACCCGCGACGACATCCCCTTCCACTACGCGCTCGCCGACTCCTTCACCATCTGCGACGCCTACCACTGCTCCTTCATCGGCTCCACGGACCCGAACCGCTATTACATGTGGACCGGGTACACCGGCAACGACGGCAAGGGCGGCGGCCCGGTCCTCGGCAACGACGAGGCGGGCTACGGCTGGACCACGTACCCCGAGCGCCTGGAGCGGGCCGGGGTCTCCTGGAAGATCTACCAGGACGTCGGCGACGGCCTCGACGCGAACGGCGGCTGGGGCTGGATCGACGACGCCTACCGCGGCAACTACGGCGACAACTCGCTGCTGTACTTCAACCAGTACCGTGACGCCAAGCCCGGCGACCCGCTGTACGACAAGGCCCGCACCGGCACCGACGCCCGCAAGGGCGAGGGCTTCTTCGACCAGCTGAAGGCGGACGTCCGGGCCGGCAAGCTGCCCCAGGTCTCCTGGATCGTCGCCCCCGAGGCCTTCACCGAGCACCCGAACTGGCCCGCCAACTACGGCGCCTGGTACGTCTCCCAGGTCCTGGACGCGCTCACCTCCGACCCCGACGTGTGGGGGAAGACCGCGCTGTTCATCACCTACGACGAGAACGACGGCTTCTTCGACCACGTCGTCCCGCCCTTCCCGCCGGCCTCGGCCGCCCAGGGCAAGTCGACGGTCGACCCCGCGCCGGACCTGTTCAAGGGCGACGCCGGCCACCCGGCCGGCCCCTACGGGCTCGGCCAGCGGGTGCCGATGCTGGTGGTCTCCCCCTGGAGCAAGGGCGGGTACGTCTGCTCGGAGACCCTCGACCACACCTCGATCATCCGGTTCATCGAGCGTCGTTTCGGTGTCCAGGAGCCGAACATCTCGCCCTGGCGGCGGGCCGTGTGCGGCGACCTGACGAGCGCCTTCGACTTCTCCCGCAAGGACACCGCGCGGGTCGTGCTGCCTTCCACGGCCGGCTACCTGCCCAAGGATCACGACCGCCACCCCGACTACGTGCCCAAGCCTCCCGCGAACGGCACCCTTCCCCGGCAGGAGCGGGGCAGCCGGCCCACCCGCCCGCTAAGGTACGCCCCGGTGGTCGACGGTTCGGCGGACACCGCGGCCGGCAAGTTCACGCTCACCTTCGCCTCGGGCGCGCACGCGGGTGCGGTCTTCCTCGTCACGTCCAACAGCCGTACCGACGGCCCCTGGACGTACACCACGGAGGCCGGCAAGACGCTCTCGGACACCTGGAACTCGGCGTACTCCGGCGGCGACTACGACCTCTCCGTGCACGGCCCCAACGGCTTCCTGCGCGTCTTCAAGGGCCGCAACAAGGTCGCCGGCCCCGAGGTCACCGCGCGGCACAAGGGCGACGACGTCGAGCTCACCTTCACCAACCAGGGCTCCGGCACGGCGAAGCTGAAGCTGGCCAACGGCTACGGCGGCAAGCCGGTGACGGTGTCGGTCCGGCCCGGAGCGACCGTGCGGCACACCGTGGCGCTCGCGGGCAGCAAGCGCTGGTACGACCTGACCGTGACCTCCGAGGCCGACCCGGCCTTCGTGCGCCGCTTCACCGGGCACGTGGAGAACGGGCGGCCCGGCGTCAGCGACCCGGCCATCGTCACGGGGTGAGCGGGCGATGAGCACCGCTCCGTGCGGACTGGTCAGGTACCGGTCATATCAGGGTAGTGTGCCCCGGTGACCACGCAATCGAACACTCCTGCTGGCTGGTACCCGGATCCGCACGGAGCGGCGCAGACGCTCCGTTACTGGGACGGCACGCAATGGACCGAGCACACCAACCCGGCCCAGCAGCAGGCCGGGCAGGTTCCGCCGCCGCAGGCGGCCTTCCCGCAGCAGCAGGCCGGTGACGCCAGGGTGCAGCGCCAGGTGCAGCAGCAGGCCGGCGTCGCGGGCGGCGGGCCCGGTGGGGGCACCCTCTTCACCGAGCCCGTCCTGGTCGTGAACCAGAAGGCCAAGCTGATCGAGCTGACCAACGAGTACAAGGTCATGGATCAGAACGGCCGGGAGATCGGCTCGGTCACCCAGGTCGGTCAGGGCGTACTGCGCAAGATCCTGCGCTTCGTCTCCAGCCTGGACCAGTTCCTCACCCACAAGCTGGAGATCCGCGACGCCCACGGCCGGCCGCAGCTGCTGCTGACCCGGCCCGCGAAGATCTTCAAGTCGCGGGTGGTCGTGACCCGCCCGGACGGCTCGCCGGTCGGTGAGATCGTCCAGAAGAACATGATCGGGAAGATCAACTTCGCGATGACGGCGGACGGCCGGCAGGTCGGCGCCATCAAGGCGGAGAACTGGCGGGCCTGGAACTTCGCGATCGTCGACCACGCCGACAACGAGGTCGCCCGGATCACCAAGACCTGGGAGGGCCTCGCCAAGACGCTGTTCACCACGGCGGACAACTACGTCCTGCAGATCCACTACCAGCTGCCCGAACCGCTGCTGAGCCTCGTGGTGGCCACGGCGCTGACGGTGGACACCGCGCTCAAGCAGGACGCGCGCGGCTGGGGCTGACCGGCGCGAGCGGACGGGGCGCGAACAGCACGGCGACGGCGGCCGGTGCCCGCGGAAGGTTCCGCGCACCGGCCGCCGCCGTACGCCCCGGTCACAGTGCCGTGAGGTGCCCCGGCTGCTCCGGCTGCCGGGGCAGCAGCACCGGTTCCGCGGTCGCCGTACCCGGCTCCAGCGCCAGCACGGCCGCCACCGGGTGCTCGTCGCCGGCCTCGTCCTCGCCGGCGGGCGCGGGTGCCACCCGGGTCAGCAGCACCACGCCCCAGGAGGCCAGTCCCGCCCCGGCGAGGGCCAGCAGCACCCCGGCGGCGCCGCCCCGCAGGCCCTGCCCCAGCAGGGTCAGCCCGATCACCGCCGCGGCCACCGGGTTGGTCAGGGTGACCACGGCCAGCGGGGCGCCGAGGCCGCCGCGATAGGCCGTCTGGGACAGCAGCAGCCCGCCGACGGCGAACGCGGCGACGAGCACCGCGACCACGATCACCTCGGTGCTCAGCGCCGGGCCCGAGCGGTCCGTCGCCGCCACCGTCACCGTCTGGGTGAGCGCGGAGGCGACCCCGGAGGCGAAGCCGGACGCGGTGGCGTGCCGCAGGCCCGGCCGGGCGCCGGGCCGGGACAGCACACCGATCGCGGAGGCGGTCGTACCGGCGACCACGAGGGCCTCGGTCAGCGACAGCACCCGGGCGGGCGCCGGGCCGGAGGCGGTGACCAGCAGCGCGGCGAGCCCGAGCAGCGTGAGCGCCGTACCGCGCCACTCCGCCGCGCTGACCCGCCGTCCCGCCGCCCGCGCGCCCAGGGGTACGGCGGCGACCAGGGTGAGCGCGCCCAGCGGCTGTACGACGGTCAGCGGGCCGTACTTCAGGGCGACGACGTGCAGCAGCGCGGCGGCGGCGTTCAGCCCGACCGCCGACCACCAGGCCCCGGTGCCCAGCAGCCGCAGCAGGCCGGTGCCGGCGCTGCGCGCGGCGAGCCGTTCCTGGGCGACGGCGGCGAGCGCGTAGGCGACGGCCGACACCAGCGACAGGCCGAGGGCGGCCAGGGCGGCGGCGCTCATCGGCCCGCTCCCGCCAGGACGGCCTCGCGCGGCTTCGGCAGGCCGCTGCCGCGACCCGCCGTACGGGCCGTGCGATGCGGCGCGGGGACGACGGCGAGGGCGAGGCCGAGCATGGCCGTGGCGACGATCGCGTCGAGCCAGTAGTGGTTCGCCGTGCCCACGATCACCAGCAGGGTGACCAGCGGGTGCAGCAGCCACAGCCCGCGCCATCGGGACCGGGTGGCGGCCATCAGGCCGATCGCCACCATCAGCGCCCAGCCGAAGTGCAGCGAGGGCATCGCCGCGAACTGGTTGGAGAGGTGGTCGCTGGTCGGCGGGCCGTACACGGACGGGCCGTAGACCCGGGCGGTGTCGACCAGGCCCGTCCCGCTCAGCATGCGCGGCGGGGCCAGCGGGAACGTGAACGGCAGCACGAGGGCGGCCGTGGTGAGGACCGCGAGGACCCGGCGGGCCCAGACATAGTGCGCGGGCTGCCTCAGGTACAGCCAGACCAGGAAGGCGAGCGTGGCCGGGAAGTGGACGGTCGCGTAGTACGTGTTCGCCAGGTGGACGAAGGTGCCGTCGTGCAGCAGGGCGGACTGCACGGCGGTCTCGTGGGGGAGGTGGACGCCGCGCTCCAGGTGCCAGACGTGCCGGGCGTTGCGGAAGGCCTCCGCGGTGTGCCCGGTGGCCAGTTGGCGGCCCAGTTTGTAGACCAGGAAGAGCCCGGCGACCAGCAGGAACTCACGTATCAGAGACGGACGGGCCGGAGTCTCCGGTTCTCCGTCCGCCTCCGCAGGCTCGGTTCGGGAATTCATCCCCCGGCCCCCTCGCTGACGGTGGTGCGTGTGGTGGTGCGAGCCCCGGTCCGCACCGGAACTCATCGATACGTCGCCGTACCGATACGCCAGTGTACCGATACGGTCGGGTACCGGTACACTGGCGTATCGATTGATGTGCGCCACACTGGAAACAGCACGGGACACACGCGGGCACCAGGCACCGCACGAGCACGGCAGACAGACACGAGTGAAGGGAAGCACCGCATGACGTCGCAGGCCGCGGACGCACCGGACACGGTCGTCGCCTCGCGCCGCTCCAAGATCACGCCGGAGCGTGAGCGGGAGTTCTTCGACGCCGTGCTGGAACAGATCCGCCAGTGCGGCTATGACTCCGTCACCATGGAGGGCATCGCCGCCAGCACCCGGTGCAGCAAGTCCACGCTCTACCGGCAGTGGAAGACCAAGCCGCAGTTCGTCGCTGCGGCGCTGCGCGCCAGCCGCCAGGTGAAGTTCGCCGGCATCGACACCGGATCGCTCGCCGGGGACCTGCGCCGGGCCGCGCGGGCCGCGGGCGACTGGTCCGGCAAGGACACCCGACTGCTCCAGGCGCTGGGGCACGCGGTGACGACGGACCAGGAGCTGGCCCAGGCGCTGCGCGAGGCGCTGGTGGACCCGGAGATCGCCGCGCTCCAGGAGATCCTGGCCCGGGGCGTGGCCCGGGGCGAGGTCCGGGCGGGCCACCCCGCGCTGGAGTACATCCCGGCCATGATGTTCGGCGTCCTGCGCGTGCGCCCGATGCTCGACGGCCAGTACGCCGACTCCGACTACCTCGTCCGCTTCGTGGAGGCCGCCGTGCTGCCCTCGCTCGGACTGACATGAGAACCAGGCCGCCGTTCACGGGATGACTGGACGGTGACCTGCCCGCGCCGCACCGTGGGGACGGGGGCGGCGCGCACCCCCCGGCCGGGTGGGGTTCCCCTTGAGCGGAGGGGAATCCCACCCGGCCGATCCGTCTCTCAGACGTCCTGGCCGCTTCCGCCGCCGGACGAGACCTTGATCCCCTCGAGTATCTCGTCGATCACGGACAGCTTCTGCCCGACGTCCACGCCGAAGCGGACCACCACGATCTGCCGGGCGTTGTCGGGGGAGGGGAAGGCGACCGACTCGACATAGCCGTCGGACCCCTTGCTGGTGACGGCCTTCCAGCGCACCAGGTAGCCCTTCTGCCCGGCCACCGTCACCGCCCGGGAGGCCAGCACCTCGTGCGAGGTGATGCTGCCGTAGGTGGTGCCGCCGTACGACTGCTTGGCGTTGGCGGCGATGTCCGCCTTCGCGACCGCCTCCGCCGTGTCGGCCTCGATGCCCAGCGCCACCGCCGGGGCCGTGTAGGCGCCGCCCGCGGTGCACGTCTGGGCCGAGTTGCCCGGGCACTTGTAGGCGTCGTCGGAGGTCACCTGCGCCCCGACGCTGATCGTCTGCCCGGTCCAGCCCTTCGGCACCGGCAGGCTGATGCCGTTGACCGGGTCCGTCACGGTGCCGCCGCCCTTGACCTTCGGCGCGTCCGACCGGCCCGGGGACGGCGAGGCCCCACCGGAGCCGCCGGACCCGCCCGGGCCGCCGCTGCCGCCCGAGCCGCCGCCGGGCCCGCCGAACGTGCCGCCCTGGCCGCCGTCCTGCCCGCCGCTCGGTGCCTGCCGCGACCCGGCGCGGTCGCCGCCGCCACCGCCGTCGTCGGTGAGGGCGTACACGCCGACCCCGATGCTCGCCAGTACCGCGGCCGTCACCGCGACGGCTATGCCCGTGCGCAGCCGCCGCCGGGAGGGGGCGGGCGCCTGGGCGGGATAGACCGGGTAACCGGGCCGGCCCGGATACCCCCGCTGCGCCGGATACCCCGGGTAGGCGCCGAACCCGGCGGGAGCCGAGGGCGCCGGGCCCGCCGGGTGGGGCGGGCCGGCCGGGTGGGGCGGGCCGGCCGGCTGCGGTCCGCCGTCCGCCGCCGGGCCCCCCGGGGGACCCCACGCGGCGGCCGTGCCGGCGGGGCGGGTCTGGTCCGTCCAGGCCTTGCCGTCCCACCAGCGCTCGGTGGGCGGACCGTCGTTCGTCTGCCCGGGGTCGGGGTACCACCCGGGAGGAGTCACCTGCGTCATGCCCCCACCGTATGAGGCGAGCGTGAAAGCGGGATGAGAGCATCCGCCGCCAAGGGGGCGAAGCGCAATATTTCTCCCCGGATTTCTCGGTGGCCGCCTCGGGCGGGCGCCGTTGACACCCCGTCCGCTGGTGGCGCGGGCGGCGGCGTCGTCCGCCGGCCCCTCACTTCACCCGGCCGGGCAACAGCTGCCGCGAGGCGCCACCAGAGGCTCCGTCCGACGGCTACGCTCGGGTTCCGTACGTCATTCGGGCGACCTGGGGAGGTAACGGGATGACGGAGGGACGGCCGGCGGCGGCCGGCTCGGCTCCCCTGTGGGAGCGGGACGCCGAGCTCGCCACCGTCGCACAGGCGCTCGACGTCCTGTGCGCGGACCAGTCGTCCGCCGGCAGCCTGCTGGTCATCCGGGGCGAGGCGGGACTCGGCAAGACCGCGCTGCTGGCCGAGATCCGGCGCGTCGCCGAACGCCGCGGCTGCGCCGTCTGGTCCGCGCGCGGCGCGGAGACGCTGCGGTCCGTGCCGTTCCACGTCGTACGGCAGCTGCTCCAGCCCGCGCTGCTGTCCCTGCTGCCCGAGGAGGCCCGCGAGTACCTCGGCGACTGGTACGACATCGCCGGTCCCGCCCTCGGCATAGCGGAGCCGCAGGCCGACAACGCCGACCCGCAGTACGTCTGCGACGGACTCGTCGCCGCCGTGCGCCGGCTCTCCCGCCGCCAGTGGCCGCTGGTCCTGCTCCTCGACGACGCGCACTGGGCCGACCAGGAGACCCTGCGCTGGCTCGCGGCCTTCGCCGAGCGCCTCGACGACCTGTCCGTCCTCGTCGTGGTCGCGCGCCGGCCCGGCGAGGCCGGCGGGGACAGCGCCCGCCTGCTCGACGCGGTGGCCGCCGCGGGCCGCCCCGCCCACAACCTCAGCGCCCTCACCCCGGACGCCACCGCCGGGCTCACCCGCGCCACCGTCGGCCGGCACGCCGACGACGCGTTCTGCCGCGAGGTCTGGGCCGTCACCGGCGGCAACCCGTACGACACCGTCGAACTCCTCGCCAAGGTCCAGGACAGCGAACTCCAGCCCGTCGAGGCGCGGGCGGGCGAGCTGCGCGCCCTCAACCGCGCCGCCCGCGGCGGCGGACTGGTCGACCGGCTCAAGGGCCTCGGCCTGGAGGCCACCCGGTTCGCCTGGGCCGCCGCCATCCTCGGCACCGGCATCACCGTCGACATGGTCGCCGAACTCGCCACCATGGACGGCGAACTGGCCCGGACGTGCGCCGACCTCCTGTGCAGCGCCCGTATCCTCACCGAACCCCGGCCGCCCGCCGGCACCGGACGCGGCGACGGCGAGCTGGAGTTCGTCCACCCCCTCATCGCCACCGCCGTCTACCACTCCATCCCGCCCGGGGTGTGCACCGCCATGCACGGCGTCGCCGCGCAGATGATCACCGAACGCGGCCGCGGCGCCGCCGAGGCCGCCCGGCACCTGCTGAAGGTGCATCCGGACGACGACGAGGAACTGGTCGAGCAGCTGCGCGCGGCCGCCCGCGAGCACCTCGCCGTCGGCGCGCCCGATGCGGCCCGCCGCTGCCTGGAGCGCGCCCTGGCCGAGCCGCCCCTCCCCGAGGTGCGCGCGCACGTCCTGTACGAACTCGGCTGCGCCACCCTGCTGACCAACCCCGGGGTCACGATCGACCATCTGCAGAGCGCCCTCGGCATGCCCGGCCTCGGAGGCGACGACCGGGTCGACGCCGTCGTCCGCCTCTCCCAGGCGCTGCTCCACAACGACCAGCTGGAGGAGGCCGTCCGCACGGTCGAGGCCGAGGCCGCCCGGCACGAGGCGGGCCCCGTCCGGATGCGGCTGCAGGCCTTCCAGTTCATGTGGGAGGGCATCCACGGCGAGACCGTCTCCCCGGCCCGCTCCCGGCGCCTGGCCGAGCTGGCGAGCACCTGCACGGGCCGCGACAACGCCGAACGCGCCCTGCTGATCCTGCGCGGCTTCGACGCGATGACCCACGGCGAGAGCGCCGACGAGGTCATCGACCTGTGCGACCGCGCCCTCGTCAACGGCCGCCTCGCGCCCGGCCTCGGCTGGACCGACACCGAGTGGGGCATGGAACTGCTGATGATGCTCGGCAGCGCCTACACCTACGCCGACCGGCTCGACCGCGCCGAGAGCCTGTTCGCCGAGGCCCGGCGCGTCTACACCACGGCCGGCTGGCACGGCGGCCACCTCTCCCTGGCCAACGCCTTCCTCGGGCTCGCCTACCGCAGGCAGGGCCGGCTGCGCGACGCCGAGGCCACCCTGCGCGAGGCCCTGGTCCTCGCCGAGCGCGTCGGCCGGCGACTGCCGCTGTACTGGTCGGCCACCTGCGGTCTGGTCGACACCCTGCTGGCCCGGGGCCGCATCGAGGAGGCCTGGTCGGCCGCCGAACGGTACGGTTTCGCGCCGCCGTACCCGTCCACCATCGTGCTGCCCGACATCCGCTCCGTGCGCGGCCGGCTGCTGCTCGCCGTCGGCCGCACCGAGGACGGCATCAACGAACTGGAGGCCGCCGAGAAGACCGCCGCCTCCCGCGGCGGCCACAACCCGGTCCTCGCGCCCTGGTCCATCGACCTCGCCAAGGCGCTCGCCGGGCAGGACCCCGACCGCGCCGCGCAGCTCGCGGCCGACGCCCGCCGGCAGGCCGAGCGGTTCGGCACGGACACCGCCATCGGCGAGGCCCTGCGCTGCGCCGCCGCCCTGGCGACGGGACAGCGGGCGGTCCAGCTCGCCGCGCGGGCCGTCACCTACCTGGAGGCCTCGCCCTGCCAGTACGAGCACGCGGCGGCCCGCGTCGAGTACGGCATCGCCGCCCGCTCGGTCGCGGAACTGGGCCGGGGCCTGGACCTGGCCCGGGCGTGCGGCGCGGAGCACCTGGTGGCCCAGGCACGGGAGGTGCTGGAGACGGGGCGGGGGCTGCACTGAGCCGAGCCGGAGGCGGGGCGCCCGCGCCGGCCCGGCGTTCCCGGTGTCAGCTGCCCAGCAGCTGCTCCGTCACCGCCGTCAGCCGCTCGCGGACGTCCCCGTCGTACGTCGCCTCGTGGGCCCGCGCCGGCCGTGTCCCGTCGAAGTACCTACCGCTGCCCGTCTCCCGGGTGGCCAGCGCCAGCACGCCCGGGGCCCCGTCGGCGACGGAGTTCCACGGGGTGATGCCGCCCTCGCGGACCATCGCCGTGTCCATGTAGGTCGCGGGGTGCAGCACGTTCACGCACACCCCGCTGCCCGCCAGCTCCTCGGCCAGGGTGAACGTGTACGCGGCGAGCGCGAACTTGCTGCGGCGGTAGGCCGACATGCCGCTGTAGCCGCGGGTGAACCCGGGGTCGGCGCAGTCGACGGGCTCCTGGCCGCCCGAACCGACGTTGACGATCCGGGCCGGCGCGTTCGTCCGCAGCACCGGCAGCAGGGCGCGGGTCAGCACCACGGGCGCGAGGTAGTTCACGGCGAGTCGCAGCTCGTGCCCGTCGGCGCTCAGCTCGCGCCCGGAGCCGGGTGTCCCGGCACCCACGCCCGCGTTGTTGATCAGCACGTCGAGGCCGGGATGCGCCTCGGCCACCCGCGCGCCCAGCTCCCGCACCTCGGCCAGCCGGGCCAGATCGGCGACGAACCCCTCGGCCGCGCCCTCCGTGCGCAGCTCCGCGACCAGTTGCCCGGTACGCGCCCGGTCACGGCCGTGCGCCAGGACCAGATGACCGGAGCGGACCAGCTCGAAGGCGACGTACCGGCCGAGCCCGGAGGTGGCACCGGTGATCAGAACAGTGGACATGCCGTCAGCCTACGCAGGCCCGGGCGCCGTCGACGAGCCGTTGCCGGGCGTACGTCCGGCGGGGTCACCCTCGCCGTTCAGCCCGCCTCCTCCTCGGCGAGGACCCGCTGGGCCGTCGTGAACGCCGCGTTGGCGGCCGGCACCCCGCAGTACACGGCGGTCTGGAGCAGCACCGCGCCGATCTCCTGCGGGCTCAGCCCGTTGCGCCGCGCCGCCCGGACGTGCAGCGCCAGCTCGTCGAGGTGGCCGTGCGCGACCAGCGCCGTCAGCGTGATCATGCTGCGCTCGCGGCGGGAGAGCGTCGGGTCGGTCCACACCTCCCCCCAGGCGTAGCGGGAGATGAAGTCCTGGAAGCGGGCCGTGAACGGGGTCTGCCGGGCCTGCGCGCGATCCACCTGGGCGTCGCCCAGTACGTCCCGGCGCACCGCCATGCCGTCGGCCGGCGGCCCGCCGAGGTGGGTGCGCAGCGCGCCCACCACGGCCCGCGGGCACTGCGCCGGCGCCAGGTGGGAGGCCCCGGGCAGCTCCACCAGCGTCGCCGCCGGCACCGCGTCGGCGATCTCCCGCAGATGGGCGGGCGGGGTCGCGGGATCCTGCCGGCCCGCCACCAGCAGCGTCGGCGCGGTGATGTCGCCGAGCCGGTCGCGCAGGTCGAACGCGGCGAGCGCGTCGCAGCAGGCGGCGTACGCCTCCGGATCGGCCTCCCGGTGGTCGCGGACCAGTCCCGGCACGCTGAACCCGGGCGTGAACCAGCGTGCCCCGGCGCTGTCCGCCAGCCCGTCCAGGCCCTCGCGGCGCACCCGCTCCGCCCGCTCCCGCCAGGGCGCCTCCCCGCCGAAGTGGGCGGAGGAGCACAGCACCGCCAGCGAGGTCAGCCGCTCGGGGTGGTGGACGGCCAGGTGCAGGCCGACGGCGCCGCCCAGGGACACGCCCGCGTACGCGAACCGGTCGACGCCGAGGGCGTCGGCCAGATCCAGCACCAGCGCGGCGAGGTCGTCGACGGTCGCGCCCGGCCCGATCAGGTCCGCCGCCGAACGCCCGTGCCCGGGCAGGTCCCAGCGGACGACCCGGTGGGCGGCGGACAGTTCGGGCGCGACCCGGTCCCACAGGGCGAGGGAGGTGCCGAGCGAGGGACCGAGCAGCAGCGCGGGAGCGGAAGCCGGGCCTTCCGCGCGGTGGTTGAGAAGGTGCACGGTCAAGGTCGCTCCAGGGCGCGGTCGGTGAGGGGACCGGCGAAGCCGGTGTAGTGGGCGGGGTCGAGCAGCTCGTCGAGATCGACGCCCTCCAGCCCGCGGGTCTCCGCCAGCAGTTCGGACAGCGGACGGTCCTCGGTGTGGGCGCGGCGGGCCAGTTCGGTCAGCAGTTCCTTGGCACGCGCCCGGCCGAGGACGGGCGCGAGGGCGGCCGACAGCCGCTCGGAGACGATCAGGCCCCGGGTGACGCCGAGGTTGCGGCGCATCGCGGCCGGGTGCACCCGCAGCCCCTCGGCCAGCTCCGCCGCGTGGGAGGCCGCGCCGCCCACCAGCCGGAGCAGGTCGCGCAGCGGCTCCCACTCGGCGTGCCAGGCACCGGCCGGCCGCTCGTCCTCGGCGGCGAGGCAGCCGTACAGCGTGGCCGCGAGCTGCGGGGCCCGCCGGGCGGCGGCTGCGAGGAGCGTGGCGCGCACCGGGTTCGCCTTGTGCGGCATGGCCGACGAGCCGCCGCCGCTGCCCTCGCTCACCTCACCGGTCTCGGTGCGCGACAGCGTCAGGACGTCCACGGCGAGCTTGCCCAGCGCGCCCGCCGTGAACGCCAGGCACCCCGCGAGGTCGGCCACCGGGGTGCGCAGGGTGTGCCAGGGCAACGCCGGGGCGGCCAGCCCGGCTTCGCGGGCGTACGCCCGCGTCAGAGCGGTCACGTCCCCGGTGCCGTACGCCCGGAAGGCCGCCAGGGTCCCGGCGGCGCCGCCGAGTTGGGCGGGGAGCGCGTCCCGGACCCGGGTGACGCGGTCGCGCGCGTCCAGGACCAGCGAGCGCCAGCCGGCCGCCTTCAGCCCGAACGTCGTCGGTACGGCGTGCTGGGTGAGCGTCCGCCCCGGCAGCACCGTGTCCCGGTGCTCGGCGGCGAGCCGGGCCAGCGCGCGTTCGGTGCGGCCGAGGTCGGCCAGGACCGGGGCGAGGGTGCGCGCGGCGACCAGCATCGTCGCGGTGTCCATGATGTCCTGGCTGGTGGCGCCGCGGTGGACGTAGGGGCCGTACTCCGCGCCGACCGCCGCGGTCAGATCGGCGACCAGCGGGATCACCGGGTTGCCGCCGTCCGCGGTCCGCGCCGCCAGGGAGCGGATGCCGAACCGTTCCGGGACGGCTGCCTCGGTCACCGCCGTCGCGGCGCCGGCCGGGGCGAGGCCCAGCGCGGCCTGCGCCCGGGTCAGCGCGGCCTCCGCGTCGAGCAGGGCCCGCAGGTACGCGTGGTCGCTCGTCTCGGACGCGGCGCCCGTCAGCGCCCACTCCGGGGCGAGCAGGCCGGTGTCGGCGCAGGGAGGGGAGGGGGATGTCACTCGAACTCCAGGAAGACCGTCTCGCCTTCGCCCTGAAGGCGGATGTCGAAACGGTAGGCGCCGTCCGCCTCCTCGGCCGCGATCAGCGTGTCGCGCCGGTCGCCCACCCGGGTCAGCAGTGGGTCGGCGGCCAGTGCGGCCTCGTCCCCCGGCAGGTAGATCCGGGTGAACAGGTGCACGAGCAGGCCGCGCGCGAAGACGCAGACGCTGAGGTAGGGCGCGTTGCGGCCGCGTGCGCCGGGCCGGAGGGTGCGGGCATACCAGTGGCCGTCCGCGTCGGTCTGTACGCGGCCCCAGCCGGTGAACTCCACGCCGTTGCGGCCCAGGTGACCGCCGGTGGCCGGGTCGCGCCGCCGGGAGCCGTCCACGTGCGGGACGGTGCCGTCGGGACGCGGACCCCACAGCTCGATCAGCGCGTCGGGCAGCGGGGCGCCCTCGCCGTCGAGGACGTACCCGTGCACGGTGATCGTGTCCGGGTGGCCGAGCGGCGCGATCTCCTCGCCGCCGCGGAACGGCAGCGCGTAGCCGTAGAACGGGCCGACGGTGTGGGACGGGGTGGGGGGCACCCGGTCCGGGGCGCTCGGGTCGGTGATCGTCATGGCGGTCAGCGTCCTTCTTCCGTCCAGGTGGCGGCCGGGCCGTCCAGCACGATGTCCCAGTGGTAGCCGAGGGAGAACTCCGGCACCGACAGGCTGTGGTCGTAGGTGGCGACCAGCCGCTGGCGGGCCGCGTCGTCCGTCACGGACTGAAGGATCGGGTCGTACGGGAAGAGCGGGTCGTTCGGGAAGTACATCTGCGTCACCAGCCGCTGCGTGAACGCCGAGCCGAACACCGAGAAGTGGATGTGCGCCGGGCGCCAGGCACCCACGTGGTTGCGCCACGGGTAGGGGCCGGGCTGGACGGTGGTGAAGTGGTAGCGGCCCTCGGCGTCGGTGAGGGCGCGGCCGGCACCGGTGAAGTTCGGGTCGAGCGGGGCGTCGTGCTGCTCGCGCCGGTGGGCGTAGCGGCCGGCCGAGTTGGCCTGCCAGATCTCGATCAGCTGGCCGCGGACCGGGCGCCCGTGCCGGTCCAGCAGCCGTCCGGAGACGGTGATCCGCTCGCCGATGGGCTCCCCGGTGTGCTGCCGGGTGAGGTCGTTGTCGGCTTCGGCGAGGTCGCGCTCGCCGAAGGCGGGGGAGTGCAGTTCCACCAGATCGGGGTCCCGGCTGGTGTCGATCGCCACCAGGGGCCGTTTCGGGTGGCGCAGCACGGAGGAGCGGTACGGCGCGTAGTCGCGGCGCGGGTGGTGTTCGACGGGGGCGCCGTCGGCGACACGCTTCTCGTAGGCGGCGTGCGCCGCGGCGATCTCCCGGTCGACGTCGGCTTGGGTGAGAGGCATGGGCACCTGACGCTTCCTTGACGTTCGAGGAGGAAGTCTCTCCGGTTCCTCAGGGGGGAGTCCCCAAACAGTCAGGGCACTGACTGTTTCGGCGAGGTGCCGCTCACGCTGCCACCGGAGAAGGTGACCGTCAAGGGTGGGAATCGGACCGGCCGGCAGGGCGAGACGCAGGAGGCCGGCGCCGGGTATCGTTCAGTGCACCAACGAATCGACCAGGGGAGCGCGCATGGCCGCGGTGGACCTCGCCACCCATCCCGGGCATCTGGCCCGGCGGCTCCAGCAGGCGCACCACCTGCTGTGGAACACGATGGTGTCCGAGGAGATCACCTCGCCGCAGTTCGCGGTCATGAACGCCCTCGTCGCCGAACCCGGGCTGGACCAGCGGACCGTGGGGGAGCGGGTGGGCCTCGACCGCTCCACCATCGCCGAGGTCATCAGCCGGCTCGACCGCCGGGGACTGCTGCACAAGACGCGCGACCCCCAGGACGGCCGGCGCTTCCTGCTCCGCCTCACCGACGACGGCCTGCGCACCCACCGCAGACTGACCGTGCGGACGGCCCGGATGAACCAGGTCTTCCTCGCCCCGCTGTCCGCCGGGGAACAGACCGTGTTCTTCGACCTGCTCCGCCGGGTCGCGGACGCGGCCGAGGAACTGCGCCACCCGGCCGGGCCGCCGGCCGCCCGAAGCTGACGACGGCCCTGCCGGTGCGCACGGCACCGGCCGCCTCACGGTGCCGGTACGTACACCAGCCACGCACCGGCTGCCGCTGACGAAGGCGCCGCACGCGTACGAGATGTTCCGGCGCGAGCGGGACGGCGCGGTGAAGATCCTCATATGGCCGTGGCCGTGGCCGTGGCGGTGGCTGCGGCTGTGGCTCGGCGGCTGAGCGGGCCGGCCCGCTCAGCCGCCGCCCTTCTCCCCGAGGATCTCCGCGAGGTCGTACCGGACCGGTTCCTCCAGCTGGTCGTACGTGCAGCTCCGCGGGGTGCGGTCCGGGCGCCAGCGGCGGAAGCGGGCCGTGTGCCGGAACCGCCGGCCGTTCTCCATGTGGTCGTACGCCACCTCGGCCACCCGTTCCGGCCGCAGCGGCACCCAGGACAGGTCCTTCTTGCCCGACCAGCGGCTCGGTGCGCCCGGCAGCCGTGCCGTCTCGTGCGCGGTCTCGTCCGTCCAGGCGGCCCACGGGTGCCCGGAGACGTCCTCCATGCGCAGCGGCTGGAGCTCCTCGACCAGCTCGGCGCGCCTCTTCATGGAGAACGCGGCCGACACGCCCACGTGCTGGAGCCGGCCCTGCTCGTCGTACAGCCCCAGCAGCAGCGAGCCCACCACCGGGCCGCTCTTGTGGAACCGGTACCCGGCGACGACGACGTCCGCCGTGCGCTCGTGCTTGATCTTGAACATGGCCCGCTCGTCCTGGAGGTAGTGCAGGGTGAGCGGCTTGGCGACGATCCCGTCGAGACCGGCGCCCTCGAACTGCTCGAACCACTGCCGGGCCACCTCGATGTCGGTCGTCGACGGCGCCACGTGCACCGGCGGGCCCGCGCCGGCCAGGGCCCGGTCCAGCAGGGCGCGGCGGTCGGTGAGCGGCACGTCGAGCAGGGCGTGGTCGTCCAGGGCGAGCAGGTCGAAGGCGACGAAGGAGGCCGGGGTCTTCTCCGCCAGCATCCGCACCCGGGAGGCCGCCGGGTGGATGCGCTCGGTCAGCGCGTCGAAGTCCAGCCGCCCGCCCCGCGCGACGACGATCTCCCCGTCCAGCACGCACCGCTCGGGCAGCCGCTCCCGCAGCGCCGCGACCAGCTCGGGGAAGTACCTGGTCAGCGGCTTTCCGGTCCGGCTGCCCAGCTCGACCTCGGCCCCGTCCCGGAACACGATCGACCGGAAGCCGTCCCACTTGGCCTCGTAGTGCATCCCCGGCGGGATCTTCGCCACGGACTTGGCGAGCATCGGCTTCACGGGCGGCATGACGGGCAGATCCATGACTCCGATTCTGCTCGTGTACATCCGTTTCCGCTCGGATGCGTACCCCTTTGCCCCGGTATGCGAGTGGCGTGAGGTGCGCCTACCGTGGCCGCATGGGCGATGCGGTGGAACTGGAGGTGGCGGGCCGGACCGTACGGCTGTCCAGCCCGGACAAGGTGTTCTTCCCGGAGCGGGGCTTCACCAAGCTGGACCTCGCCCGGTACTACGCCGCCGTCGGCCCCGGCATCCTGCGCGCCCTGCGCAACCGCCCCACGACCCTGGAGCGCTACCCGGACGGCGTAGGCGGCGAGTGGTTCTACCAGAAGCGGGCGCCGAAGGGCATGCCGGGCTGGATCCCGACCGCCCACATCACCTTCCCCAGCGGGCGCAGCGCCGACGAGATGTGCCCCACCGAGGAGGCCGCCGTGGTGTGGGCCGCCCAGTACGGCACCCTCACCTTCCACCCCTGGCCGGTACGCGCCACCGACGTCGACCATCCCGACGAACTCCGCATCGACCTCGACCCGCAGCCCGGCACCGACTACGCCGACGCGGCCCGCGCCGCCCAGGAACTACGGGCCGTGCTGGACGAGTTCGGCGGGCTGCGCGGCTGGCCGAAGACCTCCGGCGGCCGGGGCCTGCACGTCTTCGTCCCCATCGAACCGCGCTGGACCTTCACCCAGGTGCGCCGCGCGGCGATCGCCGTCGGCCGGGAGATGGAGCGCCGGATGCCGGACCGGGTGACCATCAAGTGGTGGAAGGAGGAACGCGGGAGCCGCATCTTCCTCGACTACAACCAGACGGCCAGGGACCGCACCATCGCCTCCGCCTATTCGGTACGTCCCCGCCCGCACGCCCCCGTCTCCGCACCGCTGCGCTGGGAGGAGGTGGGGGTCGCCGAGCCCCGCGACTTCGACCTCGCCACCATGCCGGCCCGGTTCGCCGAACTCGGTGACGTGCACGCCGGCATGGACGACCACGCCCACTCCCTGGACGCGCTGCTGGAACTGGCCCGCCAGGACGAGCACGACCACGGCCTGGGCGACCTGCCGTACCCGCCGGAGTACCCGAAGATGCCCGGCGAACCGAAACGGGTGCAGCCGAGCCGCGCCCGCCGGGAGCCCTCGCCCTGAGACCAGGCCGGTCCCGTGTCCCGCGGCTATCCTGATCGGCAGCCGCCGATGAGGAGTCCCGAAGTGACCGAGGCAGTGTCGCGCCCCACGCTGGAGGCCGTGGCCGCGCGGGCCGGGGTGTCCCGGGCCACCGTGTCCCGCGTGGTCAACGGCGGCGACGGGGTCCGTGAGCCGCTGGCCGAGCGGGTCCGCCGGGCCGTGGAGGAGCTGGGCTACGTCCCCAACCAGGCGGCGCGCAGCCTCGTCACCCGGCGGCACGACGCCGTCGCGGTCGTCATCGCAGAACCCGAGACCCGCGTCTTCGCCGACCCCTTCTTCGCCCTCCAGCTGCGCGGCATCAGCAAGGAACTGACCGCCCACGACAACCAGCTCGTGCTGCTGCTCACCGAGGGCCGAGCCGACCACGCGCGCGTGGCCCGTTACCTCGCCGGCGGCCATGTCGACGGCGCGCTCGTCTTCTCGCTGCACCTGGACGACCCGCTGCCCGGCCTCATCCACGACGCCGGCGTGCCCACCGTGTTCGGCGGGCGCCCCGGCTGGGGCGCGGACACCCGCGCGTCCGGCCCTGGCGTGGTCTACGTCGACTGCGACAACCGGGGCGGTGCCCGCGCGGCCGTCCGGCACCTGCTCGACCTCGGCCGCCGGCGCGTCGCCCACATCACCGGGGCGCTGGACCAGACCTCGGCGGTGGACCGGCTCGACGGCTACCGGGACGTCATGAGCGACGCCCTGGGCGGACACGATCCCCGGCTGGTCGAGGAGAGCGACTTCACCCCGTCCGGCGGCGAACGCGCCATGCGCGAACTCCTCGACCGCTGCCCGGACGTCGACGCCGTGTTCGCCGCCAACGACCTCACCGCGCTCGGTGCCCTCAGGGTGCTGCGCGCGAGCGGCCGGCGCGTGCCCGAGGACGTGGCCGTGGTCGGCTTCGACGACATGGTGCCGGTCACCGAACAGGCCGACCCCCCGCTGACGACGGTCCGTCAGGACATCGAGGAGATGGGCCGGCTGATGGCTCGCCTGCTGCTGCGCGGGCTGTCCGGCGCCCGCGAGGGGACGGACAGCAAGGCGGGCGCCCACCGGGCACCGCCGTCGGAAGTGATCCTGCCGACCACCCTGATACGCCGCGCCTCGGCCTAGGCCGCTCGTTCGGATCATGCCGGGCTCGCGGGCCCTGGTGCCGCGCCTCGCCGCGTTGGTCGGCTGCCGTGGCTCCGCCATGGCGCCCTCCTCCGCCTCGCGACGCACGGCACCGGACCCCGCTCCCGCTGCCTGGTCCGGCCTGGTCCGAACGGAAGACCCCGGGGTCAGTCCTGGGGCCGCTCACTCGTGATCACCGCGAAGCGGACCCCGTACGGGTCGGCGAGCCGGGCCGTGCGGCCCACGCCCTCCAGGGTCGTCGCGGGCACCCGCACCGTCCCGCCCAGGCGCTGCGCCTGTTCCACCACGGCGTCGGTGTCCTCCACCTCGAAGTACGGCAGCCAGTACGGACCCGCCTCGGCCTCGATGGGATCGTCGGCCAGCGGCACCATCCCGCCGAACATCGCGTCCTCCCCGGCGCCGTCCGGGTTGAAACAGGTGTACGTCCCGCCCGGGAACGGCGCGGAGGTCTCCAGGCCCAGCACGCGGCGGTAGAAGGCGGCGGCCGCCGCGATGTCCGGGGTGTACAGCTCCACCCAGCGCAGGGAGCCCGGCTCGCCCGCGACTTCCACGCCCTTGGTCCGGCCCGGCTGCCAGATCCCGAACCGTACGCCCGCCCGGTCGGCGAGGACCGCCATGCGGCCCTGGCCCATCACGTCGACGGGCTGGAACAGCACTCTGCCGTGGGCCTGTTCGGCCGCCTCGGCGGTGGCCTGCGCGTCCTCGCTCTGGAAGTACACCGTCCAGGCCGCAGGCCCCTGGCCGGGCCCGGTCTGCATGCCGCCGGCGACGGTCCTGCCGTCCAGCTGGAAGAAGCCGTAACCGCCGGCGTCCGGCCCCGCCGACCTGAACCGCCAGCCGAACAGACCGCCGTAGAAAGCGGCGGCGCCGTCGATGTCGGGACTGCCGACGTCGATCCAGTTGGGCGCGCCGTCGACGAAACGGGTGGTGAGCATCTCGCCCTCCTCGCAAGGGGCTCCGTCCTGTGCACTGCCGAGTCTGGCACCGCCCACCGGCAATCGCTGCCGGAGCCCCGGGACGCGCCGGGAGACGCCGGCACGGTCCACCCTCACCACGCGTGACGGCACGCGTTCTCCCGGTTTTCCCGCCGCCGGGCGCGCCGCCGTGCGCGCGCCGGGCCGCGGGGAGCATCATCGGGGCGGCCGGAGGGACCGGGCGCGCCGTTTCGCCGCCGTTGATCGAACGTTTTTCGCCGTGGGGCAGGCTCCTGGCCATGCACTACGAAACCATCACGCCGGCCGACGACGCCTGGCAGGCGCAGGCGCTGTGCGCGCAGACCGGGCCGGACTTCTTCTTCCCCGAGCCGGGCAGCTCGGTGCGCGAGGCGAAGCGCATCTGCGCCCTGTGCGAGCTGCGCCCGGCCTGTCTGGACTACGCGCTGGCCAACGACGAGCGGTTCGGTGTCTGGGGCGGCCTGTCGGAGAAGGAGCGCCTCGCCCTGCGCCGCGCCGCCCGCTGACACGTCGTGAAACCGTGGGCCGCCCGCCGGCCCGGGCGCCGGGCCGGGCCCGCGCGGGGCGTCAGCCTCCGGCGCGCGACGTCATACGGGCCTTGCGCGCGGCCAGCTTCTCGTCGAACTTCGTGGCCTCGGCGTTCAGCCCGCCCATGAACAGGGCGAGTTCCTCCTGCGCCTGGCGTCCCTCGGGGCCGAGGCCGTCGATCTCCAGGACCTTCAGGAAGCGCAGCACCGGCTGCAGCACGTCGTCGTGGTGGATGCGCAGGTTGTACACCTCGCCGATCGCCATCTGCGCGGCGGCCCGCTCGAAGCCGGGGATGCCGTGACCGGGCATCCGGAAGTTCACGACGACGTCCCGGACCGCCTGCATGGTCAGGTCGGGCGCCAGCTCGAACGCGGCCTTCAGCAGGTTGCGGTAGAACACCATGTGCAGGTTCTCGTCGGTCGCGATGCGGGCCAGCATGCGGTCGCAGACCGGGTCCCCCGACTGGTGGCCGGTGTTGCGGTGCGAGATCCGCGTGGCCAGCTCCTGGAAGGCGACGTAGGCCACCGAGTGCAGCATCGAGTGCCGGTTGTCGGACTCGAAGCCCTCGCTCATGTGCGCCATACGGAAACGTTCCAGCTTGTCCGGGTCCACCGCCCGCGAGGTCAGCAGGTAGTCCCGCATCACGATGCCGTGCCGGCCCTCCTCGGCCGTCCAGCGGTGCACCCAGGTGCCCCAGGCGCCGTCGCGGCCGAAGAGCGAGGCGATCTCGTGGTGGTAGCTCGGCAGGTTGTCCTCGGTCAGCAGGTTCACCACGAGGGCGATCCGGCCGATCTCCGTCACCCGGGACTGCTCCTTGTCCCAGGCCTCCCCGTCCTCGAACAGGCCCGGGAAGTTGCGGCCGTCGCTCCACGGCACGTACTCGTGCGGCATCCAGTCCTTGGCGACGCTCAGGTGCCGGTTCAGCTCCTTCTCGACCACTTCCTCCAGTGCGAACAGCAGTCGCGCGTCGGTCCAGACGGACGGGCTGCCGAGGTGGGGGGAGGTGATCGTCACAGGAACTCCAGGGGGACGGCGAACAACGGGGGGAGAAAGGGGGACGGCCCGGCGAGCGGTGCCGGAAACCTACGTGATCGTAGGCTACGAACCCGTAGGTTACGAAGCCGTAGGTTAAGGGGGCTGTAAACAACCCGCTGATCAGCCCGCCCGAGGGCCGCGCCCGGACACGCCCGGCGGCTCCGGGACCCGCAGGTCCCGCAGCCGCCGGGGCGAGGGGATCACCCGGTCAGGCGTACAGTTCCCGCAGGCGCACCGAGAGGCAGGTCACACAGCCCTCCAGCTTCTCGAACTCGCTGATGTCGACCGTCACCACGTCGTGGCCCAGATCGGTCAGCAGCTCCGCGGTCTTCGGGGCGCTCGCCGCCATCAGCAGCTTGCCGCCGCCGAGCAGCACCACGTGCGCGCCGGACTCCTCCGGCACCGACAGGAAGCCCGGGAACAGCGACGGCCGGTCGATCTTCGGGATGTGACCGATCACCGTGCCGTCGGGCAGCGCGGTCACCGCCGACTTCAGGTGCAGCACCTTGCTGACGGGAACGGCGACCACGCGGGCGCCCAGCGGTTCGAAGGCCGCCCGCAGTTGCTGGACACCGGCCGCGTTGGTCCGCCCGCCGCGGCCGACGTACACGGTGTCGCCGACCTTGAGGACGTCACCGCCGTCCAGCGTGCCCGGTTCCCATATCCAGTTCACCGAGCAGCCGAGCCGGGCCACCGCCTCCTCGACGCCGGCGGTCTCCGCCCGCCGCGACTCGGCGCCCGGCCGGGTGATCAACGCCACGTTCCGGTACATGACGACGGTGTCCTCGACGAACACCGAGTCCGGGCAGTCGTCGGCCGGTTCGACCTCGATGATCTCCCAGCCGTGCGCGCGCAGGGCCTCGACGTACGCCTCCCACTGCTCGCCGGCGAGTCCCGCGTCGACCTTCTCCCGCTGGATGTGCGTCACCAGGCCGTCGGCGAGGAGGGGGCTGGGGCGGCGGACGAGGGCCTTCTTGCTGGGCACGAGGGGCCTTTCGAATCGGTCGGTGCGGTGGTGCGGTCCGGCGCCGCTCACACGGCGCCGGTCCGTCATCATGCAGCGCGCTCCCGTCAGGGCCAAACCCCCCGGGTGCCCGGCGCGTCCCCGCCGGGACCGGGCCGTCCGGCCGGGACGCGCCCCCGCCGCCGGTCAGGCCGGGTCCTCGAGCGCCTCGGGTGTCGTCTCGGTCAGCTCCCCTCCCTCCATCAGCAGCCACCGGGTGATCCCGATCGACTCCAGGAACGGCAGGTCGTGGCTGGCGACGATCAGCGCGCCCTCGTACGACTCCAGGGCCGTGGTCAGCTGCCGGACGCTGGCCATGTCGAGGTTGTTGGTGGGCTCGTCCAGCAGCAGCAGTTGCGGCGCGGGCTCGGCGAGCATCAGCGCGGCCAGGGCCGCCCGGAAGCGTTCACCACCCGACAGGGTGGCCGCCTTCTGGTCGGCCCGCGCGCCCCGGAACAGGAAGCGGGCGAGCCGGGCCCGGATCCGGTTGTTGGTGGCGCCCGGCGCGAACCGGGCGACGTTCTCGGCCACCGACCGGTCGTCGTCCAGCACGTCCAGCCGCTGGGGCAGGAACCGCAGCGGCACATGGGCCGTCGCCGTGCCCGACACCGGCGCCAGTTCCCCGGCGACGGTCCGCAGCAGCGTCGTCTTGCCGGAGCCGTTGCGGCCGACGAGCGCGATCCGCTCCGGGCCCCGCAGATCGAGGATGCCCGGCACGCGCGCGTGGCAGGCCGTCCGGAGCTTCTCCAGGGTGAGCACCTGCCGGCCCGGCGGCACGGCCGTGTACGGCAGGTCGATCCGGATCTCGTCGTCGTCCCGTACGGCCTCCACCGCCTCGTCCAGCCGTTCCCTGGCCTCGGCGAGCCGCTCCTCGTGCATGATGCGGTGCTTGCCCGCCGACTCCTGCGCGGCCCGCTTGCGCGCCCCCATGACGATCTTCGGCTCGCGCTTCTGTTCGTACATCTTCTGCCCGTACCGCTTGCGGCGGGCCAGTTTGACCTGGGCGTCGGCCAGTTCCCGCTTCTGCTTGCGCACATCGGCCTCGGCCACGCGCAGCATCCGCTCGGCCGCCTCCTGCTCGACGGCCAGCGCCTCCTCGTAGGCCGAGAAGTTGCCGCCGAACCAGGCCACCTCCCCGGAGCGCAGCTCGGCGATCTGGTCGACCAGGTCGAGCAGTTCCCGGTCGTGGCTGACCACCACCAGCACGCCCGGCCAGGACGCCACCGTCTGGTACAGCCGCCGGCGCGCGTACAGGTCCAGGTTGTTGGTGGGCTCGTCCAGCAGCAGGATGTCGGGGCGGCGCAGCAGCAGCGCGGCGAGCCGCAGCAGCACCGACTCGCCCCCGGACACCTCGCCGACGGTGCGGTCCAGGCCGATGTGGCCGAGACCGAGTTCGCCGAGGGTGGCCAGGGCCCGTTCCTCGACGTCCCAGTCGTCGCCGACGGTCTCGAAGTGCTCCTCGGCGACGTCGCCCGCCTCGATGGCGTGCAGGGCGGCCCGCCGGGCGTCGATGCCGAGGGCCTGGTCGACGCGGAGCGCGGTGTCGAGGGTGACGTTCTGCGGGAGGTAGCCGATCTCGCCGGCCGACTTGAGGGTGCCGTCGGCCGGCGCGAGCTCTCCGGCCATCAGCTTGAGCAGGGTGGACTTGCCCGATCCGTTGACGCCGACGAGCCCGGTCCTGCCGGGGCCGAAGGCGATGTCCAGGCCGTCGAAGACGGCGGTGCCGTCGGGCCAGGTGAAGGTCAGGGACGTGCAGGTGAGGGAAGCAGACATGGGCGCCTCGCGAGGGACGGGTGCGTTCGGGTGGACGCGTGTCGAGACACCGCGAGGCGGAAACCGAAAGGTCTGGGCACGCAGAGGGCCCGGGGAAAAGGGCCTGTGCCGGAGGACGGCTCGGACACCGAGGTCGTACGCCACGCACACCTGACCGGTGCGACGCGGTGTCTCAGGACCTCAGACGAGCAACGTCCTTCTCCAATCGACGGCAACAGAACCGCTGTACACCGTAGGAAGGACGGGAGGGGCTGTCAACGTGATTAAACGCCGCGCGGCCCCGCGCGCGTGGCGTTCACCGCCCGGCACTCAGCAGGCGTCCCGCATCAGCTCGGCCAGGTCGTGGTCCAGGTCCAGCTGGAGGTGCTCCAGGCCGACGGGGACCAGGTCGTTGGCCGCCTCCAGGAACCGCCGGATCTCACCCGAGCGCACGTGCACGATCGCGGTGCCCTCCGGGGCGTGGAACTCCAGCACCGTGCGGTCGTACCCGTACGGCCGCACGCGGACGTCACCGTGGCCCTCGGCGTCCTGCAGTCCGGCCGTGAGCAGCTCGCGGGAGAAGGTCCAGCACACGTCGACGCCCTCCAGCGTGGCCGGGGCCGGGAACGTCATGCGGACGGCGAACGGGTCGCGCCGGTCGTAGCACAGCGTGGCGGGAATGCTCGGCATGCGCGGTGCGGCGGCGACGAGACGGGCCTCTACGGGCTGCTCGATGACGGTGGACAACGCCTTGCTCCCTCGTGACGGATGGACTGCGCCCGGGTGTGCGGCACCCGGCACTGGAAGAGACGACGGAAACGGCCGATGCGTGCACACGGGGAACGAGTGACCTCGGTCACCGCGTTCATGCACGGGGAACGCACGGCCGTTTCCGCTCGTCGGCGGCGCGGAGCGCGGCCGGCCCTCTGGACGAAGCCGGGGGAGTGGGGCTAGCTTCGCCCGCCATGAGGCGCTTGGGGAGCACGCGACGCAGGGGACGGACGAGCCGGCTGGTGGCGGCGGGAGTGGTGTGCGGGGCGGCGCTCGCCGCCCTGACGGTCCCGGCGGCCGAGGCCCGTCCGCTCGCCCACGACACCACCGGCGGGGCGAGCTCGGGGCAGCCGGGTCCGGGTGCGGAAGCGGGGAGCCGGGCCGCCGAGAACTCCCGTCCCCAGAAAGCGAACCCGGCGGCGAGCCCCCGTAGGCGCGAGGCGGCCCCGGTGGCCGGGGGCTCCCGCACCGCAGGCGTGCACTGGGCGGCGAAGGACCCCGGCACGCCGGGCGTCCGTTTCCGGGGTCTCGCGCCCGTCGGCCGGCGCACCGCCTGGCTGGCCGGCACCGAAGGCACGGTGCTGCGCACCACGGACGGCGGCGCGAGCTGGCGGAACGTCTCCCCGCCGGGGGCGTCCGGGCTGCAGTTCCGGGACGTGACGGCGTTCGACGCCCGGCGCGCGGTGGTGCTCGCCATCGGCGAGGGCGAGGCCTCCCGCGTCTACCGCACCGACGACGGCGGTACGACCTGGACGGAGTCCTTCCGCAACACCGACCCCAGGGCCTTCTACGACTGCCTCTCCTTCTTCGACCGCCGCCACGGCCTCGCCCTGGGCGACCCCGTGGACGGCAGGTTCCGGATCCTGTCCACCGCCGACGGCGGGCGCTCCTGGCGCGTGCTGCCCGCGGACGGCATGCCGCCCGCGCTGGACGGCGAGGCGGGCTTCGCCGCGAGCGGCCAGTGCCTCGTCACCGCCGGCCCGAAGGACGTCTGGCTGGCCACCGGCGGCGGTGCCCGCGCGCGCGTGCTGCACTCCGCCGACCGCGGGCTCACCTGGACGGCCGCCGACACGCCGGTTCCCGCGGGCGATCCGGCCAAGGGCGTCTTCGCGCTGGCCTTCCGCGACCGCACCCACGGCATCGCGGTCGGCGGTGACTACCGCCCCGGTCAGCCCTCCCCGCAGGCCGCCGCGGTCACCGCCGACGGCGGCCGCACCTGGCGGCCCGCCACCACCCCGCCCCCCGCCTACCGCTCCGGCGCCGCCTGGCTCCCGCACAGCCGCACCGCCGCGCTGGCAGTGGGGCCGACCGGCACCGACCTGACCACCGACGGCGGCCGCAGCTGGCGCACGATCGACCCCGGCTCGTACGACACCGTCGCCTGCACCCCCGACCTGAGCTGCTGGGCGGCGGGCGAACAGGGGCGGGTGGCACGGCTCGAACGATGAGGCGCGGCCGGACCGGTGAGGTAAGCGCGTCCGAACGCGGGTACTCGTTCCCCGTCGCAAAGGAAGGGAGCGATCATGCCAGCCGGTTCCAGCCCCAAGCGTGAGCGTCAGTACGAGCACATCAAGAAGAGCGCGCAGGACCGGGGCGAGAGCACCGGGCGCGCCAAGGAGATCGCCGCGCGGACGGTGAACAAGGAACGCGCCCGCTCCGGCGAGTCCAAGACCGCCAGCCGCAGTTCGACGCAGGACATGTCGTCCGGCAAGCGCGGCGGTCAGCGGTCGGGCAACCGGGTCGGCTCGCACGGCCCGACCCGCGACCAGCTCTACAACGAGGCGAAGCAGCGCGGCATCGAGGGCCGTTCACACATGAACAAGGAAGAACTGCAGCGCGCGCTGAACGCGAAGAAGGGCTGACGGCCCGCCCGGCCCGGCGCCCGAAGAGCGCGGCGGGCCGGCGTCAGCCGGGAGTCTGCCGGTGGCGCGCCAGTTCCGGTGCCGTCTTCGTGGCGATGAACTCCGTGACACGGTAGGCGCACACACCGGCGACGGTGAACGGGTCGCCCGCGACGATCTCGTCGACAAGGGCACGATCCCCCGCGACGGCCAGGATCACCCCGCCGTCGCGGGGGTTCTTGCGTCCCGAGGCCAGGAAGAGGCCCTTGGCGTACTGCTCCTCCAGCCAGGCCACATGGTCCGGCAGAACGGCGTCCACGGCTTCGAGCGGCGCGGTGTAGGTCAGCTCCAGGACGAACATGATCATGAGCCTACCCCGCCCGCCCGGCGGCCCGCGGCGGGACCGTACAGTCACCCGGCATGACGATCGTTGACGTACCCGCGGACTGGCCCGCGACCGAGGACGAGGCCCGCGCCGTACAGGACGAGCTGCGCGGGCGGGTGGTGTCGGACGAGCCGGGACCGCCGCCCGGGACGGGCCGCGTCACGGGGGTCGACGTCGCCTACGACGACCGCCTGGACCTGGTCGCGGCGGCGGCCGTGGTGCTGGACGCCGCGACCCTGGACGTCGTGGCACAGGCGACGGCCGTCGGCCGGGTCTCCTTCCCCTACGTGCCCGGCCTCCTCGCCTTCCGTGAGATCCCCACCGTCCGCGCCGCCCTGGACCGGCTGCCGTGCCCGCCGGGGCTGGTCGTGTGCGACGGCTACGGCCTGGCCCACCCGCGCCGCTTCGGCCTGGCGAGCCACCTGGGCGTGCTCACGGACCTGCCGACCGTCGGCGTCGCCAAGAACCCGTTCACCTTCGCGTACGACGACCCGGAGCCGGCCCGGGGGAGCTGGGCACCGCTGCTCGCCGGGACCGAGGAGGTCGGGCGCGCCCTGCGCACCCGCGACGGCGTCAAGCCGGTGTTCGTCTCGGCCGGCCACCGGGTCACCCTCGACAACGCCGTGGCGCACACCCTGGCCCTGACCCCGCGGTACCGGCTGCCGGAGACCACCCGCCGGGCGGACGCCTTGTGCCGGCGCGCGCTGCGCGAGGCGGCGCGGGGCTGACCGGCGGCGGGCCCGGGGCTCGGCGACGTGCCGGGCACCGGCCGCCTGACCGCGCGTGCCCGCCGCGCGCCAACTCCACGACGGTCCCGTCTCCTTGGCCCCGCCCGGCATGATCCGGACGAGGCCCTAGCGCTCCGCCGCCACCCGGAAGGTGATCCCCGCCGCGCGCAGCCGCCCGGTCAGGGCGTCGCCCATCGCCTGGGCCGTGGTGACCTGGCCCGCCGTCGGCGGCAGGTCGTCGAACGCCAGGCACAGGGCCGCCTCGGCGAACATCTTCGCCGTCTCGTCGTACCCGGGGTCGCCGCCCGCGACCTCGGTGAACACGCGCCGGCCGCCGCCCTCGCCGACGAACCGCACCGAGAACCGGCTCCTCGCCCGCTTCTCGGCGCTCGGTCCGTCACCCGGCTTGAGCCGGTCCGACAGCCAGCGCCGGGCGGGCGGCAGCTGGGCGGCGGCCGCCACCGCGCCGACGGCCGCGATTCCGCCGAGGGCGACCGGCAGGCGCCGCACCGCCGCGTAGTGCCGGTAGCGGAAGTCCGGGCCGTACCGCTCCAGCGCCCGTGCCGAACGGCGCACGATCTGCGGGTCGATGGTGGGCAGCGGCAGCGCCCACGCGCCGACCTCCGCCGCGTACCCCGGCGTACCCGACGGCGCCGTCACCCGGCGGCCCGGCAGCCGTGGCTCGTGCCGGGCGCGTTCCCGCGCGGCGGCCCACATCCGCCGGCCGCGGGCCATCTGGTTCAGCGCGGAGGCGAGGGTGCCGCCGGAGAAGGCCGCGTCGACGGTCACATAGCCGTCCACGGTCAGCGGCACGCCCTCGGGGAGCCGCCGGACCGTGAAGTACGCGCCCAGGTCGTGCGGCACCGAGTCGAAACCGCAGGCGTGCACCAGGCGCGCGCCCGTCTCCCGCGCGCGTGCGTCGTGCCGGACGTACATCAGGTCCACGAACTCGGGTTCGCCGGTGAGGTCCAGGTAGTCGGCGCCGGTGTCGGCGCAGGCGGCGACGAGATCCTCGCCGTACAGGACGTACGGCCCGACGGTCGTGGCGACCACGCGCGCGTGCTCGGCGAGGGCGCGCAGGGTGGCCGGTTCGGACACGTCGGCCCGCAGCACACCGACGTCCGCGCCCCCGGGCAGCTCCTCGCGCAGCCGCTCCAGCCGCCCCTCGTCGCGCCCGGCGACCGCCCAGCGCAGGTCCTCCGGCGCGTGCGCCGCGAGGTAGTGGGCCGTGAGCGTGCCGACGAAGCCCGTGGCCCCGAAGAGCACGAGGTCGTACGGCCGGTCCGCCCTGCTTATCCTGCTCATGACACCCCTTGGTCCGTGTGGCCCGTCGCGCAGCCCGCGCCGCTGTCGGTGGCCGAGGCTAGCGTGAGGAGTGCGGAGCCCGACGACCAGCCCGGAGGCAGCGGTGGCCGTAGCCAGGAACGCGGTGAAGAAGCGGGTGAAACCGCCCCGTCCCCGGGTCCGGGGACCGGGTGCGCGGACCACGTGACGGTACCGGGCGCCCCTCGCCGAAGGGTCCCGGCGGAGCGTCGGTCACTCTCCCGGGTGATCGTCGGCCGGACGGGCACTTTGGCTAAGCGCTTGCTCGTTCAGGTCTTGTGTCCGGTGGAACGCGTTCCTAGCATCACCGGTGTTACATCAGTTGTGTCACACACGCCTGGGGGCTGGACGGATGACAACGGCAGGGACGCCGAGGCCGGGCGACGGCCCGCTCTCCGGCGTGCGCGTCGTCGAACTGGCCGGCATCGGGCCGGGCCCGTTCGCCGCCATGCTGCTGGCCGACCTGGGTGCCGACGTGGTCCGGGTGGACCGTCCCGGCGGTCCGGGCCTCGCCATCGACCCGGCGTTCGACGTCACCAACCGCAACAAGCGCTCGATCGTGGTCGACCTGAAGGCACCGGACGGCCCCGCGCGCGTCCTGGACCTCGCCGAGCGGGCCGACATCCTCGTCGAGGGGTACCGCCCCGGCGTCGCCGAACGCCTCGGCATCGGCCCCGGGCACTGCCACGCCCGCAACCCCCGCCTGGTGTACGGCCGCATGACCGGCTGGGGCCAGGACGGCCCGCTCGCCCAGCGCGCCGGCCACGACATCGCCTACATCGCGCTCACCGGCACCCTCGGCATGATCGGCCGTCCGGACGAACCCCCGGCGGTGCCCGCCAACCTCCTCGGGGACTACGCGGGCGGCTCCCTCTACCTGGTCGTCGGCGTCCTCGCCGCCCTGCACCACGCGCGCGCGACCGGCACCGGCCAGGTGGTCGACGCGGCCATCGTGGACGGCACGGCCCACCTGTCCGCGATGATCCACGGCATGCTCGCCGCCGGCGGCTGGCAGGACCGCCGCGCCGCCAACCTCCTGGACGGCGGCTGTCCCTACTACGGCACCTACGAGACCGCCGACGGCGGGTACATGGCGGTAGGCGCCCTGGAGAACAGGTTCTACGACGAGTTCCTGCGCCTGCTCGGCGTGGAGGACCCGGCGTCGGCCCGCGAGGACTGGACCCGCTGGGGCGAGCTGCGCGAACGGATCGCCGCCGCCTTCAAGTCCCGCACCCGGGCGCAGTGGACGGCCGTCTTCGCGGACTCCGACGCCTGTGTGGCGCCCGTGCTGAGCCTGCGGGAGGCCCCCGCCCACCCGCACCTGGCCGCGCGCGGCACCTTCACGGACCACGGCGGCATCACCCAGCCCGCCCCCGCCCCCCGCTTCTCCGCGACCCCCACCGCCGTCCGCACCGGCCCCGCCCGCCCGGGCGCGGACACCGCCGCGGTCGCCCGGGACTGGGGCATACCGGCACCCCCGACCGACGGCCCCGACGGTCCCGACGGCCGGGTCTGACGACCGGCCCCCACGGCCGGCCCCGACGACCCGGTCACCGACGCCGGCCGACCCCGCCCACCCCGCTCGGCCCACCCTCCCGAAAGGCACACCAGTGAGCACCGAAGCGTACGTGTACGACGCGATCCGCACCCCGCGCGGCCGCGGCAAGGCGAACGGCGCCCTGCACGGCACGAAGCCCATCGACCTGGTCGTCGGCCTCATCCACGAGATCCGCGCCCGCTTCCCCGGCCTGGACCCGGCCGCGATCGACGACATCGTGCTCGGCGTGGTCGGCCCCGTCGGCGACCAGGGCTCGGACATCGCCCGGATCGCCGCCCTCGCCGCCGGACTGCCCGACACGGTCGCGGGCGTGCAGGAGAACCGCTTCTGTGCCTCCGGTCTCGAGGCCGTCAACCTGGCCGCCGCGAAGGTCCGAGCCGGCTGGGAGGACCTGGTCCTCGCGGGCGGTGTCGAGTCCATGTCCCGGGTCCCGATGGCCTCGGACGGCGGCGCCTGGTTCAACGACCCGATGACCAACCTCGCCGTCAACTTCGTGCCGCAGGGCATCGGCGCCGACCTCATCGCCACCATCGAGGGCTTCTCCCGCCGGGACGTCGACGAGTACGCGGCCCTGTCCCAGGAGCGCGCCGCCACCGCCTGGAAGGAGGGCCGCTTCGACAAGTCGGTGGTCCCCGTCAGGGACCGCAACGGCCTGGTCGTCCTCGACCACGACGAGCACATGCGCCCCGGCACCACCGCCGACTCCCTGGCCAAGCTGAAGCCGTCCTTCGCGGATATCGGCGACCTGGGCGGCTTCGACGCCGTGGCCCTGCAGAAGTACCACTGGGTGGAGAGGATCGACCACGTCCACCACGCCGGCAACTCCTCCGGCATCGTGGACGGCGCCTCGCTCGTCGCGATCGGGTCCCGTGAGGTCGGCGAGCGCCACGGCCTCACCCCCCGCGCGCGGATCGTCGCCGCGGCCGTCTCCGGCTCCGAGCCGACCATCATGCTCACCGGCCCCGCCCCCGCCACCCGCAAGGCCCTGGCGAAGGCCGGCCTCACCATCGACGACATCGACCTGGTCGAGATCAACGAGGCGTTCGCCGCCGTCGTGCTGCGCTTCGTGAAGGACATGGGACTGTCGCTGGACAAGGTCAACGTCAACGGCGGAGCCATCGCCCTCGGCCACCCGCTCGGCGCCACGGGTGCCATGATCCTGGGCTCGCTCATCGACGAACTGGAGCGCCAGGACAAGCGCTACGGCCTCGCCACCCTCTGCGTCGGCGGCGGCATGGGCATCGCCACCATCGTCGAGCGCTTGTGAACTCCCCGCGGAACCAAGCGCCCTGAAGACTTCTACGGAGACGACTGCCATGACCGAGAGCACCACCATCCGCTGGGAGCAGGACGACACCGGTGTCGTCACGCTCGTCCTGGACGACCCCAACCAGTCCGCGAACACCATGAACCAGGCGTTCCGCGACTCCCTCGCCGTGATCGCCGACCGCCTGGAGGCGGAGCGGGAGAACATCCGCGGCATCATCCTCACCTCCGCGAAGAAGACCTTCTTCGCGGGCGGCGACCTGCGCGACCTGATCCGGGTCACGCCCGAGACCGCGCAGGACCTGTTCGACGGCGGCCTCGCCATCAAGCGGAACCTGCGCCGCATCGAGACCCTCGGCAAGCCGGTCGTCGCCGCCATCAACGGCGCGGCGCTCGGCGGCGGGTACGAACTGGCCCTCGCCTGCCACCACCGCGTCGCCCTCGACACCCCCGGCACCAGGATCGGCTGCCCGGAGGTCACCCTCGGCCTGCTCCCCGGCGGCGGCGGGGTCGTGCGCACCGTGCGGCTGCTCGGCATCACGGACGCCCTGCTGAAGGTGCTCCTCCAGGGACAGCAGTACAACGCGCGGCGCGCCCAGGAGAACGGCCTCGTCCACGAGGTCGCCGCCACCCCCGAGGAACTGCTCGCCAAGGCCCGGGCCTTCATCGACGCCAACCCCGAGTCCCAGCAGCCCTGGGACAAGCCGGGGTACCGGATCCCCGGCGGCACCCCGGCCAGCCCGAAGTTCGCCGCCAACCTGCCCGCCTTCCCGGCCAACCTGCGCAAGCAGACGGGCGGCGCCCCCTACCCGGCGCCGCGCAACATCCTCGCCGCCGCCGTCGAGGGCTCCCAGGTCGACTTCGAGACCGCTCAGGTCATCGAGGCCCGCTACTTCGTGGAACTGGCCGCCGGGCAGACCTCGAAGAACATGATCCAGGCCTTCTTCTTCGACCTCCAGGCGGTCAACTCCGGCGTCAACCGCCCCCAGGGCGTCGAGCCCCGCCAGGTCCGCAAGGTGGCCGTCCTCGGCGCCGGCATGATGGGCGCCGGCATCGCCTACGCGTGCGCCCGCGCGGGCATCGACGTCGTCCTCAAGGACGTCTCCCTGGAAGCGGCCGTCAAGGGCAAGGGCTACTCCGAGAAGCTGTGCGCCAAGGCCGTCGCCAGGGGCCGTACCAGCCAGGAGAAGGCGGACGCGCTGCTCGCCCGCATCACCCCCACCGCCGAGGCGGCCGACCTCGCCGGCTGTGACGCGGTCATCGAGGCCGTGTTCGAGGACACCGCCCTCAAGCACAAGGTGTTCCAGGAGATCGAGGCCGTCGTCGCCCCCGACGCTCTGCTGTGCTCCAACACCTCCACGCTGCCCATCACCACCCTCGCCGAGGGCGTGCAGCGCCAGGCCGACTTCATCGGACTGCACTTCTTCTCGCCGGTCGACAAGATGCCGCTGGTCGAGATCATCAAGGGCGAGCGCACCGGCGAGGAGGCCCTCGCGCGCGCCTTCGACCTGGTCCGGCAGATCAACAAGACGCCGATCGTCGTGAACGACTCCCGGGGCTTCTTCACCTCCCGGGTGATCGGCCACTTCATCAACGAGGGCGTCGCCATGGTCGGCGAGGGCGTCGAGCCCGCCTCCGTGGAGCAGGCCGCCGCCCAGGCCGGCTACCCGGCCAAGGTGCTGTCCCTCATGGACGAGCTGACCCTCACCCTCCCGCGCAAGATCCGGGGCGAGACGAAGCGTGCCGTGGAGGAGGCCGGCGGCACCTGGACGGCGCACCCGGCGGAGGAGGTCGTCGACCGCATGGTCGACGAGTTCGGCCGCACCGGGCGCAGCGGTGGCGCCGGCTTCTACGACTACACCGAGGACGGCAAGCGGGCGGGGCTCTGGCCGGGTCTGCGCGAGCACTTCACCAAGCCCGGGTACGAGATCCCGTTCCGGGACATGCAGGAGCGCATGCTCTTCGCCGAGGCGCTCGACACCGTACGCCTCCTCGAAGAGGGCGTCCTGACCTCCGTCGCCGACGCCAACATCGGCTCGATCCTCGGCATCGGCTTCCCCGGCTGGACCGGCGGTGTGCTCCAGTACATCAACGGTTACGAAGGGGGCCTGCCCGGATTCGTGGCCCGCGCGCGCGAGCTGGCCGAGCGGTACGGCGAGCGGTTCACCCCGCCCGCGCTGCTCGTGGCCAAGGCCGGGAGCGGGGAGACGTTCACCGACGCCCGCTGACGCCTCTCAGCCGGACGGCGTGCCCCGGGACCCCGCTCCCGGGGCCGCCGTGCCCCCCGGCGGGGTCTTCGGGGCCGCCGCGCCGTCCAGCCACTGGCGCAGCTCCTCCTTCAGCGACCGCTGGAAGGTGGTGAGCAGCGCCTGCACCACGAGCGGGTGCATATGGGCCGACAACGACTTCACGTCCCGTGTGTCGCGCTCGGCGACGGCGTCCCGCAGCAGGTCCGACAGCTCGTGGGCCGCCGCGCGGGCGTGGCCGGTCAGGACGGTACGGGCGGCCAGGATGGTCTCCTGCGACAGCGGTACGTCGAGGAGCCGGGCCGCGAGCCGCAGCAGGCCGCAGTCCACGCGGAAGGAGTCCCCCTCCCGCGTCACCACGTTCATCGCGGTCAGCCGGTCCACGTCCTCCTCGGTCAGTCTGCGCCCCGCCCGCCGCTCCAGCTCCGCGCGGGAGACCGTCTCGACGGTGTCCGGCGCCCAGGAGGCGACCACCGCCCGGTGGATCGCCAGGTCGTGCGGGCCGAGGTCGGCCGGCAACTGCCGCAGATGGCGTTCGATCGCCGCGAGGGTCATGCCCTGGTGCTGCATCTCCTCGATCAGCTCCAGCCGGGCCAGGTGCTCCCGGCCGTAGTGGCCCACCCGGCGGGGGCCGATGACCGGCGGCGGCAGCAGTCCCCTGGTGCCGTAGAAGCGGACCGTGCGCACCGTGACGCCCGCCCGCGCGGCCAGCTCGTCGATCGTCAGGGTGGGCTCGCCGGCGTCGGTCGTCATGTGCAGCAGTATCGCTGTCTCACCGATGGTGTGAAACCCGGGGCGGTGGCGTGTGGACCGTGTGAGAAGAACCGCTCTGTGACCTGGACCATCGCATCCCGGACCCTCTCCCTGGGAAGCTGCTGCCTTGGTCTGTACCGCGACACGAGGGTGGTGCGGGCCAGAACCTGCACGAACCCCGGGCCCATGAGGTCCGGGCGCACCAGGAAGTGGAACCACCCGTGAGCAAGGAAGCCGTGGAACCGGCACAGGCCACCCCCCACCCCCGGGTGGCCCGGACGCCCGAGGACGCGGGCGACGCCGGTTACAGCAAGGACCTCAAGGCCCGCCACGTCAACATGATCGCCATCGGCGGCGCCATCGGCACCGGCCTCTTCCTGGGCGCCGGCGGACGCCTGCACAACGCGGGCCCGGCGCTCGCCCTGGCCTACCTGGTCTGCGGCGTCTTCGCGTTCTTCGTCGTCCGGGCCCTGGGCGAGCTCGTCCTGTACCGGCCGTCCTCCGGCTCCTTCGTGTCGTACGCGCGCGAGTTCCTCGGCGAGAAGGGCGCCTATGTCGCCGGCTGGATGTACTTCCTGAACTGGTCGACCACCGGCATCGCCGACATCACCGCGATCGCGCTCTACACGCACTACTGGAGCATGTTCACGTCGATTCCGCAGTGGGTGCTGGCGCTGATCGCCCTCGCGGTCGTCCTCGCCGTGAACCTGATCTCGGTGAAGATCTTCGGCGAGATGGAGTTCTGGTTCGCGATCATCAAGGTCGCCACGCTCGTGGGCTTCATGCTGATCGGCATCTTCCTGCTGGCGACCCGGCACGACGTGGGCGGCAGCAAGCCGGGCCTCGATGTCATCACCGGCAACGGCGGTGTCTTCCCGCACGGCCTGATGCCGGTCGTCCTGGTCATGCAGGGCGTGATCTTCGCGTACGCCGCCCTGGAGCTGGTCGGCGTGGCCGCCGGCGAGACCGCCGCGCCGGAGAAGGTCGTCCCGCGCGCGGTGAACTCGATCATGTGGCGCGTGGCCCTGTTCTACGTCGGCTCGGTCGTGCTCCTCGCCCTGCTGCTGCCCGGCTCGGTGTACTCCGCCGACCAGAGCCCGTTCGTGACCGTGCTGTCCAGGATCGGCGTGCCGGCGGCCGGTGACGTGATGAACCTGGTCGTGCTGACCGCCGCCATGTCCTCGCTGAACTCCGGCCTGTACTCCACCGGGCGCATCCTGCGCTCCATGGCCACGGCCGGCTCGGCGCCGAAGTTCACCGCCCGCATGAACCGCAGCCAGGTGCCCTACGGCGGCATCCTGCTGACCTGCGCGGTCTGTGTCCTCGGCGTCGGCCTGAACTACCTGGTCCCCAGCCAGGCCTTCGAGATCGTGCTGAACGTCGCCTCGCTCGGCATCATCAGCACCTGGGTGATCATCATGGTCTGCCACCTGGTCTTCGTCCGCCGGGCCCGCGCGGGCCTGGTGACCCGGCCGCACTTCCAGCTGAGGTTCAGCCCGGTCACGGAGATCGCCACCGTGGTGTTCCTGCTGGTCTGCCTCGGCATGATGTGGAACGACGCCGAGGTCGGGCGCAAGACCCTGCTGCTCATCCCGGTGATCGCCGTGATGCTGGTCGCCGGCTGGTTCGGCGTCCGCCGGCGGGTGGCGCACACCACCGGCCAGGAGCCGGCCGAGCCGGCGCGGTAGCGGTCCGGCGCCCCTGCCGGTGCCGTCGCGTACGGTGGCGTCACACCGGAGATCACCTGGCTCCGGCAGGACGCCACCCGCGCCGTCGGCAGGCGCGGAGGGGGGAGGACGCGGGATGACGGGGCGAACGGACACGACCGACGTACTGGTGCTGGGCGGGGCCGGGGTGGACACGGTCATCCCGGTCCCCGAGCTCCCCCTGCCGTACGCCGACAGCTACATGATCGACTCGGGGATCCGCACCCGCGCCGGCCAGACCGGTGACTTCGTCGCCCTCGGACTGGCCGCGCTGGGACTGCGCACCCACCACCTCGACCTGCTCGGCGACGACCCCGAGGGCGACCTCGTGCGCGCCCTGCACCGCGAGCACGGCATCGCCCTCACCGCCCTGCCCCAGCCGGCCGGCACCAAGCGCGCGGTCAATCTCGTCGGCCCGGACGGCCGCCGGCTGTCCTTGTACGACACCAGCCGCGCCCACCCGGACGACCGCTTCCCCGAGGCCCGTCTGCGCGAGCTGGCCGCCGCGAGCCGGCATGTGCACGTGACCATCACCCAGCCCTGCGCCCACGCCCTGCCGGTCCTGCGCGGGACGGGTGTGCCGCTCTCCACCGACCTGCACGACTGGGACGGCGAGAACCCGTACCACGAGCCGTTCGCGTTCACGGCCGACGTCGTCTTCCTGTCGGCCGCCGCGCTGACCGACCCCGAACGGACCGTACGGCGCATCGCCGAGCGCGGGCGGGCCCGGACCGTCGTCGCCACCGCCGGAGCGGAGGGCGCCCTCCTGCTGGCCGACGGCGAGCTGACCCGGGTGCCGGCGGCGATCCCGCCCGCGCCTGTCGTGGACTCCAACGGCGCGGGCGACGCCTTCGCCGCCGCGTTCCTCTACGGCCGGCTGAGCGGCGAGCCGCCCGAGCGGTGCGCCCGGTACGGCGCGGTCGCCGGCGCCCACGCGTGCACCGTCCCGGCCACCCGCGCGGAGGCGATAGGCCGGGACGCGCTGCTGCGCCGGGCGTCGGAACCGGGCCGCTGAGGCGCCGGGGTGCCGGGCCCCCGGGCCCGGATCAGTGCCCGTGGACGGCGTTCGTCGCCTCGATCCTCTTCCAGGACTTCGGCCGCTCCACCGCCGTACCCGACTTCGCCAGACCCCGGACCGCCGGCGACGCCGGCTTCTCCGGCTGGAACAGCCAGGTGTCGAACAGCGCCGCCAGCGGCTTGCCGGACACCCGCTCTGCGTACTTCTGGAAGTCGGCGACCGAGGCGTTGCCGTAGGCGTGCTCCTGCGGCCAGCCCTTCAGGACCGCGAAGAACGCGTCGTCACCGATCTCGTTGCGCAGCGCCTGGATGGCGAGGGCGCCCCGGTCGTACACGGCGGCACCGAACTGCTCGTCCGGGCCCGGGTCGCCGGGCTTGACCGTCCAGAAGGCGTCGTCGGCCGGGTGCGAGGCGTACACGTAGTCGGCGAGTTCCTGCGTGGTGCCCTCGCCCTCGTGCTCGGACCACAGCCACTGCGCGTACCGGGCGAAGCCCTCGTTGATCCAGATGTCCTTCCAGCCCTTGACCGACACGTCGTCGCCGTACCACTGGTGGGCCAGCTCGTGCACGACCACCGAGGTGTTGGAGCCGTTCGCGAACTGACGCGGGCTGTAGTAGACGCGGGTCTGCGTCTCCAGCGCGTAGCCGGTGGTGGTGTTCGGCACGTAGCCGCCCGCCGAGGCGAACGGGTACGGCCCGAAGTAGCCGCTCAGCCAGTCCACGATCTCACCGGTGCGCTCGACGCTGGCCCGGGCGGCCCCGTCGTTGTCGCCGAGGTCCTTGCTGTAGGCGTTGACGACGGGCACCCCGCCGTCGGAGGTGCCGGTGGTGATGTCGAACCTGCCGAGCGCGAGCGTGGCCAGATAGGTCGCCTGCGGCTTGTTCTGCCGCCAGTTGTAGCGGGTCCAGCCCAGCTTCGAAGTGGTCGACTGGAGCGTGCCGTTGGAGATGGCCTGGGTGCCGTCCGGCACCGCCACCGACACGTCGTAGGTGGCCTTGTCGCTCGGGTGGTCGTTGCTCGGGAACCACCACCAGGCGGACTCGGGCTCGTCGGCGGCGACGGCGCCGTCCGGGGTGCGGTGCCAGGTGGTGAAGCCGTAGGCGCTCTTCGTCGACGGCACCCCGCTGTAGCGGACCACCACCGTGAGGGCGCTGCCCTTGGCCAGCGGCGTCCTCGGGGTGACGACCAGTTCGTGCTGGCCGGACGTCGCGAAGGACGCCTTGGCGCCGTTGACCCGCACCTCGCTCACGTCCAGCAGGAAGTCCAGGTCGAAACTGGACAGGTCCTGGGTGGTCTTCGCCAGGATCGTCGCCGTGCCCTGCAACTCGTCCGTCTTCGGCTGGTACTGCAGCCTCAGGTCGTAGTGCGAGACGTCGTAGCCGCCGTTGCCGTAGTACGGGTAGTAGGGGTCGCCGATGCCCGGTGCGCCGGGGGAGTAGCTCGCGGCCGATGCCGGGATCGCCAGCAGGAGGGAGGCCGCCGCGAGCGCGCCCGGTGCGATGATTCTGCGGTGCACGTCAGCTCCAAGTCGTAGGGACGGTGCGTCCGTTCGAAGATCTGTCCGGAGCCTATTCAGTCCCTGTGGCCACCGGCCTGTCCATGGCCCCGACTGTCACACGATCGCCATTCGGCCGTCACGCGCACCGGAAAGCCTTCTTCTGTACGGGCGTTGACCGCAGTACCGTCCGCGCATGCCGAAACGCACGCGCTCCACGATCCGGAGAACGCTCGTCACCGTCGCCGTCGCCGCGCTGACGGCCGCCTTCCTCACCCCGGCCGCCGCCGCCGGGCCCGCCGCGCCCCGGGAGAGCAGACCCGTCTACTCCTACGCCGACGCCGTGCGCGAGTCGGTGTGGGTGGACACCGGCCTCGACGAGGACGGCGACGGACGGACCGACCGCGTCGCCGCCGACATCGTCCGGCCCGCCGAACCCGCCCGCCAGGGCCGCAAGGTGCCCGTCATCATGGACGCCAGCCCCTACTACTCCTGCTGCGGACGCGGCAACGAGAGCCAGCGCAAGACGTACGACGCCCAGGGCCACGTCGTCCAGATGCCGCTGTTCTACGACAACTACTTCGTGCCCCGCGGCTACGCCTTCGTCGGCGTCGACCTCGCCGGCACCAACCGCTCCGACGGCTGCGTCGACGTCGGCGGCCGGTCCGACATCCTCTCCGCGAAGGCCGTGGTCGACTGGCTGAACGGCCGCGCCCGGGCCTACACCAGCCGCACCGGCGGCACCCCGGTGACGGCCGGCTGGACCAACGGCACAACCGGCATGATCGGCAAGAGCTGGGACGGCACCATCGCCAACGGCGTCGCCGCCACCGGCGTCAAGGGCCTGAGGACGATCGTCCCGATCAGCGCGATCTCCTCCTGGTACGACTATTACTTCGCGCAAGGCGCCCCGCTCTACGAAGGGGGCCCCGACGAGCTGGCCGGCTACGTCCAGAGCGGCGACGCGCGGGCCCACTGCGCGGCCGTGCTCAAGAAGCTCGCCGACGGCAGCCCGCGCAGCGGCGACTGGACCCCGCTGTGGACCGAGCGGGACTACGTGAGGGACGCGGCGAAGGTGCGCGCCAGCGTGTTCCTGGTGCACGGCATGCAGGACCTCAACGTCCGCACCAAGCACTTCGGCCAGTGGTGGGACGCCCTCGCCCGGCACGGCGTGCAGCGCAAGATCTGGCTCTCCCAGACCGGACACGTCGACCCCTTCGACTACCGGCGCGGCGCCTGGGTCGACACCCTGCACCGCTGGTTCGACCACGAACTCCTCGGCTACGACAACGGCATCGACCGCGAGCCGACGGCCGACATCGAACGCCACCCCGACCAGTGGGTCACCTCCGCCGCCTGGCCCCCGCGCGGCACCCGCGCCGCCGTCCTGCACCCGGCCGCCGGCAGCCGGGCCGGCGTCGGCACCCTCGGCCGGCACCGGGGCACCGGCACCGAGAGCTTCACGGACGACCCGGCGCTGAGCGAGGCCGACTGGGCCGCGCACCTGACCACGGCCACCCCCGAGAAGGCCGGCTTCCTCACGGCACCGCTCACCCGGGACCTGCGCGTGTCCGGCTCCTCCACGGTCACGGTCACCGCGACCCCGACGACCGGCTCCGCCCATCTGTCCGCCGTGCTGGTCGACGTCGGCCCGGACACCATCCGCGACTACGCCGACCCCGGCGAGGGCATCACCACCCGCACCGAGCGCAGCTGCTGGGGCGGGAGCACGGCCGGGGACAGCGCCTGCTTCAGGGAGACGGCGGCGAAGACGGCCGCCGTCGACCACACCGTGGTCAGCCGGGGCTGGGCCGACCTCGGCCACCACGCCTGGCCGGCCCCGGGCGTCCCGCTCACGCCGGGCAGGGCCTACACCATCACCCTGGACCTCGCGGCCACCGACCACGTCGTCCCCGCGGGGCACCGGCTCGCGCTGATCATCGCCGGCACGGACAAGCACCTCATCGACCCCCCGTCCAGCCGGCCGACGCTCACCGTGGACCTGTCCCGTACGACGGCGAGGGTGCCGGTGGTGGGTGGCGCGGAAGCGTTGGCCCGGGCCACGTCGGGCAGCGCCGGGGCGCCCGCGCCGAGGGTCCTGGACGGTGTCGGGGCACCCCGTACGGTGCGGCACGTTCCGGTGGGCTGACGTTCCCGCCGTCGCGGCCCACCGCGGCGCCGGTCCAAGGCGGCCGGCCGGCGAGTCCGGCTGCGGGTCGCCGTGGGCCGGTCGCGCGGTTCCCCGCGCCCCTTGGGGTGCGGTGCCGCGCCTTCGCGCGAGCGGGGGCCGGGGACGCCATCCCGGCCCCCGCCGGCCGGCGGCTCAGGGCGTCGGGAACGCCAGGGCGGCCGCCTTTCTCGCGCAGCCCCACGCCACCGTGACACCGGCGCCGCCGTGGCCGTAGTCGTGCACCAGGACGCGGCCGTCCGGGAGGAGCCGGCGCTCCAGCCGCACCGCCTCCCGGGCCGGCCGCAGTCCCACCCGGTGCGCGAGGACGCGCGCGCCGGCGATCTCCGGCCGGACGGCCGCGCAGCGGGCGACGATCGCCTCGGCCGTCACCGGGTCCGGCTCCAGGGACCAGTCGTCCTCCTCCGCCGTGCCGCCCAGGAGCAGCCGGCCCGGCTGCGGGATGAAGTAGGTGGACGCGGCCGAGACGTGGTCGACGGAGGTGAACCAGCCGGTGACGCCCGGGTTCTCCACCACGACCAGCTGACCGCGCACCGGCCGCACCGCCGGGTCCGGCGTCAGAGAACGGGCCCCGAGTCCCGTGCAGTTGATCACCACCGGGGCGGGCACGGCGGCCAGTCCGGTCACCTCGCGGACCTCCACCGTGCCGCCCGCCTTCTCAAGGCGCCGCCGCAGCCAGGCCAGATGCACCGGCATGTCGATCACCGGCAGCCGAGCCGCCAGCCCTCCGGCCACCGCCCGCAGCCCCGGCACCCGGCCCGCCCACGTGCCCAGCTCGTCCAGCCGGGCCCCGTGGTGCACCCCGTCGACCAGACGCACCCCCGTCTCCTCCGGCCGGTCCGCCAGCTCCTCGTAGACCGTCAGGGACTCCAGCGCCCACGCGCCCACCTGCGGCTCCGGTTCGATGCGGTACGGCCACCACAGACCGCCGGCGACCGCCGACGTCGTCCGCTCGGCCGGCTCCCGCGCCCACACCCGCACCCGCCGGCCGGACTCGGCCAGCAGCACGGCCGTCGTCAGTCCGGCGATCCCGCTCCCGACCACGATCACTTCGTCACTCGGCTCACTGTCCACGCCAGGACGATAGGTCCTGGGCGGCCGGCTCCGTCAGCCTGGGACGCGAGCCGCCGGTGCCCGGCGCGGAACGTGGCGGAGCCGCGCGCGTGCCGCCACTAGGATCGGCGTCCTGATGACTGCCACCCTCGTTGCCAAGAACCTCGCCGCCGGACATGGCGACCGCTCCCTGTTCGCCGGGCTCGACCTGGTCGTCGCGCCAGGCGACGTGATCGGGCTCGTCGGTGCCAACGGCGCGGGGAAGTCGACCCTGCTGCGGATGCTCGTCGGACTCACCCCGCCCGAGCAGGGCGAACTGCGGCTGTCCCCGCCGGCCGCGACCGTCGGCCACCTGCCGCAGGAGCCGGAACGCCGGCCGGGGGAGACCGTCCGGGAGTTCCTGGCGCGCCGCACCGGGGTCGCCGAGGCCCAGCGGGTGATGGACGAGGCCACCCAGGCGCTGGTCGACGGCGCTCCCGGCGCCGACGACGCCTACGCCGCCGCCCTGGAGCGCTGGCTCGGCCTCGGCGGCGCCGACCTGGAGGAGCGCGCGGAGGAGGTCGTCGACTCCCTCGGTCTGGCGGTGGACCTGGACCAGCCGATGACCGCCCTCTCCGGCGGCCAGGCGGCCCGCGCCGGTCTCGCCTCCCTGCTGCTGTCCCGCTACGACGTCTTCCTCCTGGACGAGCCCACCAACGACCTGGACCTCGACGGCCTGGAACGTCTGGAGCGGTTCGTCACCGGACTGCGCGCGGGCACGGTCGTCGTCAGCCACGACCGCGAGTTCCTCACCCGCACGGTCACCAAGGTGCTCGAACTCGACCTCGCCCAGGGGCGGATCAACCTCTACGGCGGCGGTTACGCCGGCTACCTGGAGGAGCGCGAGGTGGCCCGCCGGCACGCCCGCGAGGAGTACGAGGAGTACGCCGACAAGAAGGCGGCGCTGCAGGACCGCGCCCAGATGCAGCGCGCCTGGATGGACAAGGGCGTGAAGAACGCCCGCCGCAAGGCCGGCGGCGACAACGACAAGATCGGCCGCAAGTTCCGCAGCGAGGCCAGCGAGAAGCAGGCGGCCAAGGCCCGGCAGACCCAGCGCATGATCGAGCGCCTGGACGTGGTGGAGGAGCCGCGCAAGGAGTGGGAGCTGCGGATGGAGATCGCGTCCGCGCCCCGCTCGGGCGCGGTCGTGGCGACGCTGCGGGACGCCGAGGTCCGGCGCGGCGACTTCACCTTCGGCCCGGTCTCGTTGCAGATCGACTGGGCGGACCGGATCGCCGTGACGGGGGCCAACGGATCCGGGAAGTCCACGCTGCTCGGCGCGCTGCTGGGCCGGGTCCCGCTCGACTCCGGGCACGCGGCCCTCGGCTCCGGGGTCCTGGTCGGCGAGGTCGACCAGGCCCGGGGGCTGTTCCACGGCCCCGAGACCCTGCTCGAGGCGTTCTGCGCCGCCGTACCCGACACCGAACCGGCGGAGGTCCGCACCCTCCTGGCCAAGTTCGGTCTGAAGTCCGCGCACGTGCTGCGCCCGGCCGCGACCCTCTCCCCGGGCGAACGCACCCGCGCCGCGCTCGCCCTGCTCCAGGGCCGGGGCGTCAACCTCCTCGTCCTCGACGAGCCGACGAACCACCTCGACCTGCCGGCGATCGAGCAGCTGGAGTCGGCCCTCGACGGCTACCCGGGCACCCTCCTGCTGGTGACGCACGACCGCCGCATGCTGGACGCGGTCCGGGTGACCCGCCGCCTGGAGGTCGCCGACGGCAAGGTCACGGAACGCTAGGGCCTCTCGTTCGGATCACGCCGGGCTCGCGGACCCTGGCGCCCGGTCCGGCCTGATCCGAACGGACGCCCCCGGGCCGGTCCGCCGTTCCTCCCCTCCCGACGTCCGGGCCGGGGCCGGGCGACTGGCTGCGCCCGGCCCGGCCCCCGGCCGTCAGCGCTTCTTCGGGTCCAGCAGGCCCGCGCGGCGCAGCGCGTCCACCATCGCGCTGTTGGCCGGTGCCGGCGCCTGCCGGCCGCCGCGGTCACCGCCGCCCCGGCCCTGCCGCTGGCCGCCGCCGCCCTGACGCTGCTGCGGCGGACGGGCGCCGCCGCGCTGCTGCCGGCCACCGCCCTGCCCCTGCGGGGCGGCCTCGTCGTCCAGGCGCAGCGTCAGCGCGATCCGCTTGCGCGGGATGTCGACGTCCAGGACCTTCACCTTGACGATGTCGCCGGGCTTCACGACATCGCGCGGGTCCTTGACGAACGACTTCGACATCGCCGACACGTGCACCAGGCCGTCCTGGTGGACACCGACGTCCACGAACGCGCCGAAGGCGGCCACGTTGGTGACCACGCCCTCCAGGACCATCCCGGCGGACAGGTCGGCGATCTTCTCCACGCCCTCCTTGAAGGTGGCCGTCCGGAACGCGGGACGCGGGTCGCGGCCCGGCTTCTCCAGCTCCTTGAGGATGTCCGTGACCGTGGGCAGGCCGAAGGTGTCGTCCACGAAGTCGGCGGGCCGCAGCGAGCGCAGCACACCCGTGTTGCCGATGAGGGACGCCACCTCCTGGCCCGTGGTCTTCACCATGCGGCGCACCACCGGGTACGCCTCGGGGTGCACGCTGGAGGCGTCCAACGGGTCGGCGCCGCCGCGGATGCGCAGGAAGCCCGCGCACTGCTCGTACGCCTTGGGGCCGAGCCGCGCCACCTTCTTCAGCTCGGAACGGGACGTGAAGGGGCCGTTCTGGTCGCGGTGCGCGACGATGTTCTCGGCGAGCCCGGCGGAGATGCCCGACACTCGTGCGAGGAGCGGCACGGACGCCGTGTTGACGTCCACGCCGACGCCGTTCACACAGTCCTCCACGACCGCGTCCAGCGACCGGGACAGCTTCACCTCGGACAGGTCGTGCTGGTACTGGCCGACACCGATCGACTTCGGGTCGATCTTCACCAGCTCGGCCAGCGGGTCCTGCAGCCGGCGGGCGATGGAGACCGCGCCGCGCAGCGACACGTCCATGTCCGGCAGCTCCTGCGAGGCGTAGCTCGACGCGGAGTACACCGACGCGCCCGCCTCGGACACCATCACCTTGGTGAGCTTCAGCTCCGGGTGCCGGGCGATGAGTTCACCGGCGAGCTTGTCGGTCTCGCGGGACGCCGTGCCGTTGCCGATCGCGACCAGCTCGACCGCGTGCTCCTTGGCCAGCCGCGCCAGCTTGGCGAGCGCCTCGTCCCACTTGTTGGCCGGGACGTGCGGGTAGATCACGTCCGTGGCGACGGCCTTGCCGGTCGCGTCGACCACGGCGACCTTCACGCCCGTGCGGAAACCGGGGTCCAGGCCGAGCGTCGCGCGGGTGCCCGCCGGGGCGGCCAGCAGCAGGTCCCGCAGGTTCGCCGCGAACACGTTGACCGCCTCGTCCTCGGCTGCCGTCCGCAGCCTCAGGCGCAGGTCGATCCCCAGGTGGACCAGGACGCGGGTGCGCCAGGCCCAGCGGACCGTGTCCGTCAGCCACTTGTCGGCCGGGCGGCCGCGGTCGGCGATGCCGAACCTCGAGGCGATGATGCCCTCGTACGAGGACGGGCCCTCCGTGGCCTCCTCCGGCTCCAGGACGAGGTCCAGCACCTCCTCCTTCTCCCCGCGCAGCATCGCCAGGATCCGGTGCGAGGGCAGCTCGGTGAACGGCTCGGCGAAGTCGAAGTAGTCGGCGAACTTGGCACCGGCCTCCTCCTTGCCCTCCCGCACCTTCGCGGCCAGCCGCCCGCGTACCCACATGCGCTCGCGCAGCTCGCCGATCAGGTCGGCGTCCTCGGAGAACCGCTCCGTGAGGATGGCCCGCGCCCCCTCCAGGGCGGCCTGCGGGTCGGCGACGCCCTTGCCGGCGTCCACGAACGCGGCGGCGGCCGCCAGTGGTTCCACGGTCGGGTCGCCCAGCAGCCCCTCCGCGAGCGGCTCCAGGCCCGCCTCGCGCGCGATCTGCGCCTTGGTGCGCCGCTTGGGCTTGTAGGGGAGGTAGACGTCCTCCAGCCGCGCCTTCGTCTCGGCGCCCCGGATGCGCGCCTCGAGCTCCTCGGTGAGCTTGCCCTGCTCCCGCACCGAGTCGAGGATCGCGGTCCGCCGCTCCTCCAGCTCCCGCAGGTAGCGCAGCCGCTCCTCGATGGTGCGCAGCTGCGCGTCGTCGAGCATCTCGGTCGCTTCCTTACGGTAGCGAGCGATGAAGGGCACGGTCGAACCGCCGTCGAGCAGTTCCACCGCGGCCCTCACCTGCCGCTCCCGTACGCCGAGCTCCTCGGCGATCCTGCCTTCGATGGACCCTGCTCCGAGGGACCCGGGTGTCGTCACGATCCCGTACCGCCTTCTCCACTGAGGTTGCGCGGCAATTGTGGCAGGTGACACCGGCGACCGGGGATCAGGGCGGCTCCCGGCGAGGCGCCGGGCCCGGCGTCGGGCCCGGCGCCCCCGCGTGGAGGACGAGCCCCGCCGGACAGCCGGGCGAGCGCCCGGAACGGCAGCGTGACCACCGCGGCGAGGGCGCCGCCGATCTGCCGCGGTACGTCCGCGATGGCACGGAACACGGGACGATCTGCTTTCGTCGCGGGCTCTCCTCCTCCGGGCACCTCCGGACGGCGCGGGAACCCCGGGCCGGTGGCCGGAAGCCCGCGACGGCGTGGCAGAAAAGGTGGGAAATCCGTCGTTGCTGCCGCGCGCGGGGCCACCCAGAATCGAGGCCATGACGCAGCGAACCGTCCTCGTCACCGTCTTCGACGGCGTGCAGAGCCTCGACGTGACCGGCCCCGTGGAGGTCTTCACCGGCGCGGAGAAGCACACCCCGGGCTCGTACCGGATCCGCACGGCCTCCGTGGACGGCGGACCGGTGCGCACCTCCAGCGGGCTGACCGTCGTACCGGACGGGTCCCTGGCGGACGCGGCCGGTCCGCACACCCTGCTGGTCCCCGGCGGGGAGGGCACCCGCGACCCCGATCCCCGGCTGGTGGAGTGGCTGCGCGCACACGGCCCGCGGGCCCCGCGCCTGGTCTCCGTGTGCACCGGCGCGATCCCGCTGGCGCGGGCCGGACTCCTGGACGGCCGGCGCGTCACGACGCACTGGGCGTACTGCGACAAGCTCGCCCGGGACCACCCCGCCGTCCGGGTCGACCCCGACCCGGTCTTCGTCCGGGACGGGCACGTGGCCACCTCCGCCGGGGTCACCGCGGGCATCGACCTCGCTCTGGCGCTGGTGGAGGAGGACCTCGGCCGGCAGGTGGCGCTGACCGTCGCCCGCCATCTCGTCGTGTTCCTGCGCAGGCCGGGCAACCAGGCCCAGTTCAGCGCCCAGCTGGCCGTGCAGACGGCCCGCCGCGAGCCCCTGCGGGACGTGCAGCAGTGGATCACCGAACACCCGGACGGCGACCTGGGCGTCGAGGCGCTGGCCGCCCGCGCGGCCCTCTCCCCGCGCCACTTCGCCCGCGCCTTCCAGGCGGAGACCGGCATGACACCGGGGCGGTACGTCGACCGGGTCCGCCTCGAACACGCGCGCCGCCTGCTGGAGGACACCACCGACGGCATCGAACGGATCTCCCGCGCCAGCGGCTACGGCACACCGGAGGCGATGCGCCGCGCCTTCCTGCGCACCCTCGGGGCGTCCCCGGCCGAGTACCGCCGCCGCTTCCGCCCCGCCCCCGTCGTCTGACGGCCCGTCACCCGCCCCACGAGACAAGGGAACCCCATGCAGATCGCCATCGTGCTCTACGACCGTTTCACCGCCCTCGACGCCGTCGGCCCCTACGAGACCCTCGGCCGGCTGCCCGGCTCCGAGACCGTGTTCATCGCCGAGCGCACCGGCCCCGTGCGCACCGACACCGGGAACCTGGCGCTCACCGCCGACCGGACCCTCGCCGAGGTGCCGTCCCCGGACCTCGTGATCGTGCCGGGCGGTCCCGGGCAGAGCGAGCAGATGGAGAACACCGCCCTGCTGGACTGGCTGCGCGCGGCGGACGCCACCAGCACCTGGACCACCTCGGTGTGCACGGGCTCGCTGCTGCTGGCCGCCGCCGGGCTGCTGCGCGGCCGCCGCGCCACCTCGCACTGGCTGGCGCTGGACCTGCTGCGCGGCTTCGGGGCCGAGCCGACGGGGGAGCGGGTGGTCGTGGACGGCAAGTACGTCACCGCGGCCGGTGTGTCCTCCGGCATCGACATGGGCCTGGCCCTCCTCGGCACCATCGCCGGTGACGAACACGCCCAGTCCGTCCAGCTGCTGACCGAGTACGATCCCCAGCCGCCCTACGACGCCGGTTCGCCGCAGAAGGCGCCCGCGCACCTCGTCGAGAAGTGGCGGGCCGCGAGCCGCTTCACCCCGACGCGGACACGCTCCAGGTGAAGCGCGGCGGCCGGCGTTCCAGGAACGCGGCGGCCCCCTCCGCGACGTCGCCGCTGCCGCGCGCCTCGGCGGCCCAGTGGGCGTCACGGTCGGTGCGGCCGGCGGCGAACTCCTTGGCGGCGGCCTGGGTGAGCTGCGAACGGGACACCAGGACCCGGGTCAGTTCCGCGACCCGCTTGTCCAGGACCCCCTCGGGCAGCACCTCGTCCACCAGGCCGGTGCGCAGCGCCCGAGCGGTGTCGATCAACTCGGCCGTGAACAGCAGGTACTTGGCCGTGGCCGGGCCGACCAGAGAGACCAGCCGGCGGGTCGAGGAGGCCGGATAGACGACACCGAGCCGCGCCGGCGTCACCCCGAACAGCGCTCCCTCCTCCGCCAGCCGCAGGTCACAGGCCGCCGCGAGCTGTACCCCGCCGCCCACGCAGTGGCCGCGCACCGCGGCGACGGTCGGCTTGGGGAACGCGGCCAGGGCGTCCTCGGCGGCCACCGCGAGGGCCGGTGCCTCCTCCGGTGCGTCCCGGAGCGTGGAGATGTCGGCCCCCGCGCAGAAGGTCCCGCCCTCACCGGTCAGCACCAGCGCCCGCACCCCGGGGTCACGGGCCAGCGCGTCCAGCAGCGGGGGCAGGGCCCGCCACATCGCGGTGGTCATGGCGTTGCGCTTGGCGGGATGGCGGATCACCACGGTGGCGACGGAGTCGGTGACCTGGTGGGACAGCTGGGGAACCATGCGGGGATCGTAGCGTCGGCCTCTTACAACCCGACTAGTTCGGGAACCGGCGGCCGGGGAGCAGGAACAGTCCCGACCACGACCAGGTCATGCGGAGTCGGTCAAAAACCGTTCGATACCTGCCGACTTCTGTTCAGGCATCCGGACCGGAGCGGATCGTTACCAACACTCGACGTGTGGTGACAATCGAGCGCGAGGGTGGCGACCGGACGATGGACAACCACGGGCGCGAGGACGGTCCGCGCCCAGCGGGGGGCGGCGGGGACAGGCCGCCGGGCCCACTGCCGTACGAAGGCGTCTGGCGCTTCACCGCGGCCGCGGTGGACGCCTCGGTCCCGCAGGCCCGGCACGCGGTGCGGGACCTGCTGCTGCGCCAGGGGGTGCCGGTCTCCGACGACCTGGTGCACGGGCTGCTGCTGATCGTCTCCGAGCTGGTCACCAACGCGGTCCGGCACGCGGCGCTGCTGTCGCCGGTGCTGGCCGTGGAGGTGGCCGTGGGAGCCGAGTGGGTGCGGGTGTCCGTGGAGGACAACCACCCCTACCGGCCGACGGCCCTGGAGGCCGACCACGGCCAGACCGGCGGCCGGGGACTCCTCCTGGTCCGCGAGGTGGCACGGGAGGCCGGCGGGGTGGTCGACGTGGAGCACACCGCGAGCGGCGGCAAGGTGATCTGGGCCGCGCTCCCGCTCAAGCCCCCCTCACTGCCGTAACGCCCGCCGGCCGCCCCCTGCCGGCCACGGGACCGCCGCACCCGCCGTGGCGGTCACCAGCCGGCGGACGGACCCGTCAGCTCCCTGATCGCCGGGCGGGCGGCGTCCAGGACGGTCATGAACCAGGCCGAGAACGGGTCCCGGGCGTGCCGCTCGGCCAGCTCGGCCGCCGTCACGAAGGCGACCTCGGCGACCTCCTCCGGGTCCGGTCCGAGCGGCGCCTGCACCAGGCCGACGAACAGGTGGTTGAACTCCTGCTCCACCAGACCGGAGGCCGGGTCCGGGTGGTTGTAACGGACCGTGCCGGCCTCCCCGAGCAGCGACGGCGACACGCCCAGCTCCTCGTACGTGCGCCGGGCCGCCGCCGCGAACGGCGCCTCACCCGGGTAGGGGTGACCGCAGCAGGTGTTGGACCACACACCGGGGGAGTGGTACTTGCCGAGGGCCCGCTGCTGGAGCAGCAGCCGGCCCTGCTCGTCGAAGAGGAACACCGAGAACGCCCGGTGCAGCTGTCCCGGCGGCTGGTGGGCGGCGAGCTTCTCCGCCGTGCCGACCGTCACACCCTTCTCGTCGACCAGTTCCAGCAAAATCGCCTCTGCGGTGCCCTCCGACGAGCTGTGCGTCGCGGTGGCAGGTGTGATCGGCATACCCATCCTTCGCCTCGGTCTTCGCACCCCAAGTCTGCCGTACGAATCCGGCACTCCCGGCACGTCCGCACGTCCGCGCGCGGCGCGGCACCGGGAGCCGGACCCGGTGATCATCGTGCCCGGAGCCGGCCGCGGGGAACCGTCCGAGGGTGCGCGAACGGCAGTGCGTACGGTCAGTGGCACAGCCGCGCTTCGTGCTCCGCGTGCCCGCCCGGCTCCAGCTGGAAGGTGCAGTGCTCCACGTCGAAGTGATCGCCCAGGCACCCCTGGAGTTCGTGCAGGATCTTCTCGTGCCCGATGGCGTTCAGCACCTCGGAGCTGACCACCACGTGCGCCGACAGCACCGGCATGCCCGAGGTGATCGTCCAGGCGTGCAGGTCGTGGACGTCCTCCACGCCGTCGAGGGCCAGGATGTGCGCCCGGACGTCCGCCATGTCGACGCCCTTGGGAGCCGCCTCCAGCAGCACGTCCAGCGTCTCGCGCAGCAGCTTCAGCGTCCGCGGCACGATCATCAGCCCGATGACCAGCGAGGCGACCGGGTCCGCCGCCTGCCAGCCGGTGGTCAGGATCACCGCGGCCGAGATCAGCACCGCGACCGAGCCCAGCGCGTCCGCGGCCACCTCCAGGAAGGCGCCGCGCACGTTCAGGCTCTCCTTCTGCCCGCGCATCAGCAGCACCAGCGACACGGAGTTCGCCACCAGGCCGATCAGACCGAACACGACCATCAGGCCGCCCCGGGTCGGCGCGGGCTCCACGAACCGCTGGACCGCCTCGTACAGGACGTATCCGCCCACCCCGAGCAGCAGCAGACAGTTGGCCAGGGCCGCGAGGATCTCGGCACGGGCGTAGCCGTAGGTGCGGTTGGTGCTCGCCGGACGGTTCGCGAAGTGCACGGCGAGCAGGGCCATGCCGAGGCCCACCGCGTCGGTCGCCATGTGCGCCGCGTCCGCGATCAGCGCGAGCGAGTCCGCGACCAGGCCGCCGACGATCTCGACGACCATCACCATGAGCGTGATGCCCAGCGCGATCCGCAGCCGGCCCCGGTATGCCGCCGTGGCCGTACCCGTGGCCGGCACGTGGGAGTGCGCGTGCCCGTGGTCGTGCCCTGCCCCCATGACTACCACCTTCCGTAGGGCTGCCCGGAGAGCCCAGTCAACTACGGGGAGGGGGTATGGGGCAACGCGGCACTGAACACCGTTGTCATGTGCCGTGACCTGCGGAAACGTTCCGCAGGTCACGGCACCGGAGGCTGGGTCAGCCCCCGTGGTGCAGCCGCCAGCCCGCCCACGCCGACTCGATCATCTCCCGCACCCCGCGCCGGGCCCGCCAGCCCAGCGCCTGGGCGGCCCGCTCCGCCGAGGCCACCGCGCGCGGGGCGTCACCGGGGCGGCGCTCCTCCACCACGGGCGCCCGGCGGTCGCCGCTGACCTCCCCGACGACCGTGATCAGCTCACGCACCGAGACCCCCTCGCCCCGGCCGATGTTCAGCGTCAGATCACCGGTGAGGTCCCCGGCGGCCAGCCTGCGGGCCGCCGCGAGGTGGGCGTCCGCCAGGTCGGCGACGTGGATGTAGTCCCTGACGCAGGTGCCGTCCGGCGTCGGGTAGTCGTCGCCGAAGATGCGCGGGGCCTCGCCCCGGGTGAGCCGGTCGAAGACCATCGGCACGATGTTGAAGACGCCCGTGTCCGCCAGCTCGGGCGCCGCGGCGCCGGCCACGTTGAAATAGCGCAGGCACACGGTGGAGATCCCGTGCGCCCGCCCCGCCGCCCGTACCAGCCACTCACCGGCCAGCTTGGTCTCGCCGTACGGGTTCACCGGGACGCACGGGGTGTCCTCGGTGATCAGGTCCACGTCCGGGTTGCCGTACACCGCCGCCGACGACGAGAACAGCAGACGGCCGATGCCCGCCTCGGCCACCGCGTCCAGCAGCGTGGCCAGACCGCCCACGTTCTCCCGGTAGTAGCGGGCCGGCTGGGCCACCGACTCCGCGACCTGCTTGCGCGCCGCGAGATGGACGACACCCGTCACGCCGTACTCCGCGAAGACCCGCTTCAGCAGCGCCCCGTCCAGGGTCGACCCCTGGACCAGCGGCACCTCGGCCGGGAGTCGCGCGGGCACGGCCGCCGACAGGTCGTCCAGCGCCACGACGCTCTCCCCGGCGCCCGCCAGGGCCCGGGCCACATGCGCTCCGATGTATCCGGCTCCGCCGGTGATCAGCCACGTCATGGTCGTCCACCCTATGCCGAACGCCCCGGTGTCCCGGTTGCCCGGGTCTGCCCCACGGGTTTGTGGGCCGGCCCCCGCATCCCCGATGATGATCGCGGCGAAGGCCGGGGCAGCCCCCGTGGGCCGGACCGTGAACGGCCGGTGAACACCGGCTCCGGACCATCCGATACCCTCTGCCGACATGCCGCCCGGGTGCCGCAGGCAGGGCGCCCCACCATGCGAGAGTCCGGCGCCCGCGCGCCGGCACCCAGGGAGTGAGTTCGGTTGCCGACCGCCATCGTCACCGGTCAGCCGGTCCCCGGATCGTCACTGGAGAACGATCTGCGGTCCCTCGGCTTCGACGTGCGCGTGGCCGCCGACGCCGCCGAGACGGAGTCCGTGCTCGCGAACGTGCCGGCCGACCGGCGGGTGGCCCTGGTCGACGCCCGTTTCGTCGGCCACCTCCACGCGCTGCGCCTCGGCCTGACCGACCCGCGCTTCCCGCTCGCCGCCGTACCCGGTGCCGTCACCGCCCAGCCGGCCGCCCGGCAGGCCCTCGCCGGGGCCGTGGCCCGCGAGACCGCCGCGCCCGGCGGTACGGCCACCGCGCACGCGGCCGGCGGCGGCGCCCCCGCGCTCGCCCTGGACAGCCTCGCCGACCGCGTCGCCGACACCCTCGACGCCGACGGCGACGCGCTGCACCGGCCCGAGCTGGGCAGCCTGGTCGCCGCCGTGCCCGCCGACCCGCAGGCCCGCAACGAGGCCCGTCAGGCCGTCTCCGCCGTCGACGACGAGGCCGTCCGCCTGAAGTCGGCCGTGAAGTCCCGGGACGGCTTCTTCACCACGTTCTTCATCAGCCCCTACTCGCGCTACCTCGCCCGCTGGTGCGCCCGTCGTGGCCTGACCCCGAACCAGGTCACCACGGCCTCGCTGCTCACCGCCCTGATAGCGGCCGGCTGCGCGGCGACCGGCACCCGGGGCGGCTTCGTGGCGGCCGGGGTGCTGCTGATCGCCTCCTTCGTGCTGGACTGCACCGACGGCCAGCTCGCCCGCTACGCCCTGAAGTACTCCACCCTCGGCGCCTGGCTGGACGCCACCTTCGACCGGGCCAAGGAGTACGCCTACTACGCCGGCCTCGCCCTCGGGGCGGCCCGGGGCGGCGACGACGTGTGGGCCCTCGCCCTCGGCGCGATGATCCTCCAGACCTGCCGGCACGTGGTCGACTTCTCCTTCAACGAGGCCAATCACGACGCCACCGCCAACACCAGCCCCACCGCCGCCCTCTCCGACAAGCTCGACAGCGTCGGCTGGACCGTGTGGCTGCGGCGGATGATCGTGCTGCCGATCGGCGAGCGCTGGGCGATGATCGCGGTCCTCACCGCGGTCACCACCCCCCGGATCACCTTCTACGTCCTGCTCGCCGGCTGCGCCTTCGCGGCGGCGTACACCACGGCGGGCCGGGTGCTGCGCTCGGTGACCCGCACGGCGCGGCGCACCGACCGGGCGGCGCAGGCCCTCGCCGACCTCGCCGACCCGGGCCCGCTCGCCGGGGTGCTGCGGCGCGTGACCGGCAAGGGGCTGCCCGGGTTCGCCGTTCCCGCCGTCGCCCTGCTCGGCGGTGCCGTGGTCGTGGCCTGCTCGGCCCTCACGGACTTCGGCGGGCCGCTGCCCGTCGCCGGCGCCGTCGTGTACGTCCTCACCTCGGCCCTCGCCGTCGCCCGCCCCCTCAAGGGCGCCCTCGACTGGCTCGTCCCGCCCTTCTTCCGGGCCGCCGAGTACGGAACCGTCCTCGCCCTGGCCGGTGAAGCGGACGTGAACGGGGCCCTTCCCGCGGCTTTCGGCCTGGTGGCGGCCGTCGCCTACCATCACTACGACACGGTGTACCGCATCCGCGGCAACGCCGGAGCGCCCCCGGCCTGGCTGGTGCGCTCCATCGGGGGGCACGACGGGCGGACGCTGCTCGTCACCGTTCTGGCCGCGGTACTCACCGGTGCGCAGTTCAAGGTCGCGCTCACCGTCCTCGCCGTGGCCGTCGCCCTGGTGGTGCTCGTCGAGAGCATCCGCTTCTGGGTGTCCGCCGGGGCGCCCGCCGTACACGACGAAGGAGAAACCGCATGATCGGCCTCGTG
>NZ_JAINRC010000019.1 GCF_020400655.1 Streptomyces spinosus | reverse complement strand
TCCTCGGTGAGGATGAGGATGTCGATGACCTTTTGACGTCGGATGCCTACGGGACCCTGGCGAAGGTGCTCGGGGCGCTGCGGGCGCACGACGCGGACACGATCGAGGCGCTGGCCGATCCACGGCAGCGCAGTGGACGCCGGACCGGTGACGAGGACACCCAAGTGCCCCTGTCGGAGTTGGATTTGGGGGCTGCTGGCGCCGAGGGCGAGGACCAGGCGGACGAGGACGGGGACCAGGGCGCCGGGGACGATCGCGAGGCGGACGAGGGCGGCGGGGATGACGTGTGGGTGAGCCAGGCCGCGGCGGGCCTGCTCCGCTTCAGCAGTCCGCGCGATCCCGCGTTGGTGGCGCAGTTCGTGCGCCTGCGGGTGATCGATCCGGAGAAGGCGTACTGGCGGCGTGGGATCGCGGCGGCCACCCGGTGGCGGAGCGAGAACGGCGGCGGGCAACTGCGGGTGCCGTACGACTACGTGATGCCCGAGGACGAGTCGGCCGGCGCAGCCGCAGGATTTCCGCTGGGGCGGTGGGTGGCCGATCAACGCCGCTACTACAACGCCGGGACCCTGGAAGCCTCCCGCGTCAAGCAGCTCGAGAAGCTGGGCATGGTGTGGTCCCACTACGACGTCGCCTGGGAAGAAGGTCTCACGGTCGCGCGATCGTGGGCCGCCGCACACGGGCACTTCCTGCCCCCGGTCCAGGCGGTCGGAGACGGCGGCTACCCCATCGGGGTATGGGCCAAAAACAGGCGGGCGGAGGCCCGCAGGGCCATGGAGAACGCCGAACGGCGCGCCGCCGGTCAAACCGTGCCCGTGGGCGCTGGAGAGCTGCCGGAGAGCCGTCTGGCGGCGTTGGAGGCCATCGACCCGGGATGGTGCCCGCTGGGGTGGAGCGTGGCCTGGCAACGCTGCTTCACCCTCGCCCGCATCCACGTACAGGCCGGGGGCGCGCTCCCCGAGACGGCCGGTGAACTCGTGGTCCAGGGCGAAGACCTCGGGGCATGGGCCGTCGCTCAGCGCCACGGGTGGGACAAGCTCTCCCCCGCGCGGCAGTGGCTCCTGGACAGCACGCTCGGGCTGGAACCCGCCGGCCCCGCAGCCCGGCCCGGGAAGCTCACCGCAGGCGACAAGTGGGCGCTCAACCTCCGCGCCGCCCGGCAGTTCCACGCCCGTGAAGGGCACCTGCGACCGAGCCGGAAGCATGTCGAGCGCCTGGACGTCGACGGCGTGGAGGTCGATATCAAGCTCGGCATGTTCCTGGACAACACCCGGCGCCGGGCCGACAAGCTCACCCCCGAACGATGCGCCGAGCTGGACCAGCTCGGCATGCGCTGGTAGGGCGGACCAGACACCGAAGGGGGTGACGGGCAGTGAACGCGCCCCACCTCGTCGCCCTCGTCCGGGCCGGAGCCCGCTTCGAGGGCGGCCGGCTCGTCGAGCGACCCGAGGCGGTTGCGGCATGATCGAGGCCAGCCGATTACCTGGGGGCCGACGTGGCATGGTCCGAACACGTGGTGGCGCGAGACGGCGTCCGGCTTTCCTGCCGGGACTGGGGCGGGACGGGACAGCCCATCGTGCTGCTGCACGGCCTGGCCGGTCACGCGGGTGAATGGGACATGCTGGCCGGGCGCCTGAGCTCCAGATACCGCGTCGTCGCGGTCGACCAGCGCGGGCACGGCGCCAGCGAGCGCCACCCGCAAGACGTCTCCCGCGCCGCCTACGTCGCCGACGTCATCGCCATTGTCGATCAGCTGGCGCTACAGCGGCCCGCCCTGGTCGGCCAGTCGCTGGGCGGACACACCGCCATGCTCACCGCCGCCGCACATCCCGAGCGTGTCCGCGCACTCGTGCTCGTCGAGGCCGGACCCGGCGGCCCAAACCCGAACGGCCCCGCAGACATCGGCGGATGGCTCGACTCATGGCCGACACCATTCCCCTCACGCGAAGCGGCAGCCGCATTCCTCGGCGGCGGACCGGTCGGCGCAGGCTGGGCAGCCGGACTGGAGGAACGCGAGGGCGGATGGTGGCCCCGCTTCGACCGAGACGTGATGGTCCGCTCACTGGCGGAGAACGCCCGGCGTTCCTTCCGGCACGAGTGGGAGCAGGTCGCGTGCCCCACCCTGGTCGTCCTGGCCCAATCCAGCTTCATCCCCGCGCAGGAAGCCGACCAAATGCTCCGGCAGCGACCCGCCACCATGGCCATGAGCATCCCCGGCACCGGCCACGACCTGCACCTGGAGCAGCCCGAGATCCTGCACACCGCGCTCGCGGACTTCCTCGACGGCCTCACCTGAAACCCCTACGCGGTCACAACACCACCAAAGTCGGACCCCACTCATAGCCACCGATCCACAGGTCTTGACAATTACTCCCGCCCGGGCCCCCGGACCTGCCCGCCCCCAGCCACCGACAACGAAATGGGCCCCCGACTCCGTCGGCGGCCCATCACGAATGATTGAGGTGTACAGATCTGCCCTCAGCTGGACCGCATACTCCTCATTTGAGGGTCGAAGTAGACCAATCCCAGATGGCTAGCTATTTGCGCGACATAGACTGACGCCTCATCCGCACTGCCCCAGGCGAGTGAAATGTAAGCATAAGGGCCACTCGCTCCTTCAGAAAGGGGAATCGCAGCCCAAGGAGTTTCTTCTCCTACACCCCTATCTGGCCATCGTTCGGTCAGAGCCTTCAAGAAGTCAGCGATGACATCCGTCACTGGCGACAGCTCGTCGACTTCGAGGTGTTTCTCGTAGAGGCGATCATGCTCCTTAGCCGCCTCACGATCGCTTGAGGGCCTATCACCCTGCCAGACAGCTAGATCGTAACTCATTCCCTGCTCATCTCGTTGGTTGTCTGGAACCCGGAGCGCGCCTGGTTCAGCGACGAGGAACTGACCGCCATCGGGGACGCACTCGGACATCCAGTGCAGCAAATCAGGGCCCACACCTGACACGCCTCAACCTGACCCGACATCACGAGTTCAAGTTGAGAAGCCGATCTGAGGTCCCCGGCCGGGCCGCGCCGGTGAGGGGGCGAGCTGGCGCGGCGCCAGCCGCCCTCGCCTTGGTGGGAGAGGCGTGCTTTCCGGCCAGTACTCGCAGGTAGCGGTACGGGAGGCTGGCTGGTGGGGGCATGATCGCGGTTGTGTTACGTGACGACATGCCCGCTTGCGTGCGGTGGGAGATCCTGATGCACGAGCGGTTCAGCGACGTGTGGATCTGTAAAGACCTGGGCCGAGCAACGACCGGCGCGGATCCTGCTGAGCTGGGGCGGGCCGTTCTGGCCGCCTACCTCGCCGGCCGGGACAGCCGAGGCGAAACATTCCGCGTTCTCGTACGCACCGACCACGGCCACCACGTCGTCATCACGGCCGACCAACTCACCGACCCCGGCTGGGAAGCGGACCCGGCCGTCTGCCAGCTGCTGCCCGCCTACCTTCGCAACGCCCTCGCCTGACGCCGAGGCCGTGAGGTGGCCGTGACGCCGTCGGCGTAGGTCTGCTCCGTCTTCTCGGCCATCCCGCCTTCGGCCGGCGTGACGCGTTCCCGGGACGCAGACCCGCCAGCAGGCCTCGGACAACGTGCCCGGCCCGACCCAGCGCGGAACGCGAGCCCGTCGCTCCTTACTCGGCGCGGCGGCGTGCGGTGAGGGGCCGCCGGTGGATTGGGGGTTGCTGCAGGAGCTCTAGGACATGGTGGGACCGGTGAAGCGGGCCAGCGATGAGGAGCTGGTGCGGGCATGAACCGTGTTGGCCGGCCTGCGCTGGATCTATGCGCTCTGCGTCCTGCACCGACTGCTGATCCCGGACACCGCGGCCCTGGCCGCGCTGCGACAACGGATCGACGTATGGGGCATGTTCCCTGTTATGGGGCACATGATCGGCGTCAGCCCCTCCCCCACGCAGTTCACCGCGACCGCGTCCGAACGTGACGAGGTCACGGTGGAGGCATAGAGCTCCGGCCCGCAGCCGCCCTCAGGCCCGGCGACCAGGCGTGGAGAGCGTCCACGAGGCCCAAGCAGTGGCAAAACGGCGGCCGGACGGTCACAGTTCGTAGCAAAGAGCGATAGGCACGAACGCGCTGGTAGTGCGCCTGTAGCCGAGCGGCACGATCTCCTCCAACGGCTTCCATCTCTTCGCGCTATCAAGAGGCCCCGCTGCTGTGCCCCGACCACCGCCCGATGACCCGAATAGGGATTCGAGCGGACGAGGTTGAACGTCAAGCGAAAGGCGCCCTCAACTATGCGGCCTTGGGTCAAGCGCCATGACCAGCGACATTTTCCAGCTGCGACGGGTCTGTATCACGCAGGGGTTCTTCACCCCGGTTTCTCGCCACTATGCAGCCAGGACTACTGCCGCCCAGATCCGATGCATGGATTGCACAGATCTGGGCGATAGACGGTGCCGCAGTGGGGACACAGTTCTTACGACATCCCAACCATAGCGCTACACCGCGAGTGCTACCTCCTATTCGAATCGCACAGTAAAGCGATCATCCCATCCGTACTCTTCGTCCTGCTCTTGAACTCTGAGCAAGAGAGCCCGGAGATCGTCAAACGCCACTACTCCCATAGCTTCTCTACTGGCTTCCGAGTTCCGCCAGATGAGTTCGATGGGTCTCTCGACATCTGTCGAGAGACGATCCCAAAGGGCTGCCGCATTCGGGCGGTAATAGGGGCCAAAGTCGAACTTTTCCGCCAGTACCTTGTGGAACTCTTCAGGAGAATTAATCTCCGCGCCACTGATTTCGACGATGATGACGATCACTTCCAATTTGGCAGTTGATAGAAGGACTCGTAATGATCGCTTGTAACATAGGCGAGTCCATCGTTTGAGTAGAGTAGCCGCGTGCCTGGCTGTTTCGCCCGTGTCATGCTGGAGTCGATGCCGATGTCCGCTTCATACCACGTCCGTCCGGTCGTCGACGGAAGCCTTACCTTTCCATCGTTCCGATAGGGATCACCGCCAAGTTGTGCCCCCGGTATCTTATTGCCCAGCGCCTTCCCTGGCTTCCAGCCTTGCGCAGCCGCCTCGTCTTTCGTCACGTAGTTGCTGGGCAGCTTCCCTGTTGTTCTGAGGCTTTCCACAGCGTCATTGGCCAACTCTGCGGTCGCGAGATCCTGCTTGAGGCGTGCCCCCGCAGCTGCTGAAACCGCCCCAGTCCCCACTATCGCGCTTCCGCCGGATGCGCCTCCTGTCGCTACCTCCGCGATTTCCGCGGCGCAGACCGGAGCCGCGGCCAGGCATCCTTCGCCTAGGGCGACGGCTACCGGCGCAGCCACCACCGCAGCAGCTAGGCCACCAACTACCCCCAAAACAACCTTCTGCCAGGTTGCGAGCTTGGGCCGGTCGGCGAGGAGGTCCTCAGCAGCCTGGTTCGCCGGTTGAGGATAGCTACCCGCAAGCAAGGTCCAGCGGGGCTGTTCCTTCTTCACAGGTTTCGGGTCGGGGCCCTTCTTGAACACGACACGCGCTGACTTGACGCCCCCGTCCGTGTGGACGGTGACGGTCATGGTGCCGCTTCCGGTACCGCCGCCCGCCTTCTGGTACTGGAACGTCTTGGTGTAGGTCTGGGTGGAGACATAGGTCCAGCCACCCTTGCCGTTTGCTTCCAGGTTGTCGTAGTAAGTGCCGCCTCCTTCGCTGCACCCGTACTCACACTGCGTTCTTGGCCGCAGGCCAGTGGGGTCGGACTTGGTGACGGGGGTGTTGTTGGCGTAGGCGTAGCCGTTGAGGGACTCGTGGTCGTCCGGGGTGAGGACAGGGTCGACGGAAAGGAAGCGTCCGGTGGCCGGGTCGTACTCGCGGGCACCGATGTGGGTGAGTCCGGTGTCGGTGTCAGCTGGTTTACCTAGGAAACCCTTGTCGTCAGGCCAGGCAGAGGGTGCTGTGCCGCGAGACTCGCCGAATGGCTTGGTGTAGCGACGGGTGATGGCCTGGGTGGTGGCGTCGACCGTCATCGAGGCGGTGCCGTGGTGGTCGTCGACCATCCAGGACAGGCCGGTCTCGGTGCGGACGGCAGTGGCGTCGCCAGCTGGGTAGTAGCGCTGGGCGGTGAACTTGTTCGCGGCGGTGTCGTAGTGGAGTTCCTGGCCGGCTAGGTAGAGGACCGTTTTGTCCGGGCCGCGGCGGATGAGAAGTTCACCGTTGGCGTCGTAGAGATAGTCGGTGGTCTTGGCGCCTTCGGTGAGGTGCGTGAGTTCTCCTTCGATGTCCCAGACGAGGCTCTGTGCGGCGCCAGTGGGGCTGTACCGCTTGGTGGTGTTGCCCTGCTCGTCGTAGGCGTAGGTCTTGGCTGTACCGCCGTTGACCGTGACGGAGGTCAGAGTGTGAGGCTGGCCGGTGCCGTTGGCGTTGACGGCGGGGTAGCCGTAGGCCGTTGTAGTGGTCTCACCGGTTGCATTGTGCTCGGTCTGAGAGTCGCGCAGGCCGCCGGGCTTGTAGGTCCAGCTGGTCCAGTACGGGGCCGGCCCGCCGAGGGCGTTCGCCGAGCGGGCGGTGGCGCAGTCGTTGGAGGACGGCGTCCAGGCTTCGGTCAGACGGCGGTAGCCGTCGTAGGCGAAGCACTGCGTGTCCTTGCCGTTGGCGTTGTCGGTGATCGACTTGACGTTGCCAGTGGTGTCGTAGACGTAGTCGACGTCGCTGGTGTAGCCGGTGTTGGTCTGGTCCACGGTGTGGGTGTTGGTCAGGCGGCGGGTGCCGTCCTCGTAGCGGTTGAGTATCTGGAGCTGCTTGGCGGCCGTGGAGGTGCCGAGCCGGGTCTCCTCGATCTCTCCGTATGGGGAGTAGCCGATGTTCTGGACGTAGTCGGTCATGCCGTCGGTGCCGGTGAGCATCCCGAGGCTGTTGTATGTGCTGTGTATGGTTTCGGCGGGCAGGCCGGCCACCGCCGGCAACGACGTGGACTGCACGGTGCCGTCGATGTTGTACACCGTCGACGTCGTGAACGTCTGCGGCGCGCCAGCAGGGGTGACCAGGGGGTCGGTGGCGGCGATGACGGTCTTGTTGCCCTTGGGGCGGCCGAGAGCGTCGTAACCGGTAACGACCTGCGAGTAGATCTTGCCGGAGGTGCCGCCGACATAGCGGATCGACGCGGTCGGCTGTCCCTTGGCGAGGGTGTCGTAGGTGAACTTGGTCAGCCGGTGGGCGTCGTCCTGTACGCCGTCCCAGGTGCCGGTCTTGCGGCCGAGCTCGTCGTAGTCGGTGATCAGGGTTCGGGAGGCGCCGTTCAGCGTCGACGTGGCGGTCAGCGGCTGGTCGACGTCGTTGTACGTGGTGTCGATCTGGCCCTTGTCCGCATCCGTCGAGGTGGTCATGCGCCCGCGTAGGTCGTAACCGTACGTCCAGACCGAGTCGTCCGGACCGGTCATCTTCTTGATCTGACCGCCGGGCGTGTACTCGTACAGGGTGCGGGTGTAGTCAGTGCCGGTCGGAACGGGACCGGCGTACTCACGGCGCTCGGTGACCCGGCCGCGGGCGTCGGTGAAGGTCATCGTGCCCATGCCGCCCTCGGCGGCGGTGACGGCAGTACGGTCCGCCAGCTTGTCGGTCTTGGTGCGCCACTTCTCCTGGTTGTAAACCCGGAAGATCGACTCGGTGGGGCGGCCGGCGGCGTCGAAGACCGTCTCGGTGGAGGCGGGCACGGAGCCGGGGAAGGTGTTGGCCAGGGTGCCAGAGGGTGCGAGGTTGTCGTGGACCTGGCTGTTGGTGATGTACGCCAGGCCGCGGTCGTCGTACAGGGTTTCGGAGATCACCCGGCCACCGTCCGGCGCGGGCATCTGCCTCTGGCGGGAACGCAGCAGCCCGTCGAAGATTTCGTAGGCGCTGTTGTAGGTCTGTCCGTCCGCCTTGAGGGCGTCGGTGCGGACCCAGGTCTGCTTGTCGTTGTTGATGCTGTAGGCGTAGACGATGCTGGCCGCGTCCTTGAGCGCGCGGGAGCGGTCCGGTTTCCACACCGACTGCAGGCGGCCGAGTGCGTCGAAGGCCCACTCGGTGACGTTGCCGTTGGCATCGGTGGTCTTGGTGGCCGTGCCCCAGGCCGGATCGACCTCCGTGGTGGAGGTGAACTGTTGGGGAGACGGAGAGGTGGTGGTCTTTGACGTCATCGGGCCGTAGCCGGTGTCGTCAGGGACGTACGCCGTTCGGATTGTGCGGTTCAGGGCGTTGGTCGCGGTGAGCGGACGGCCGAGCTTGTCGTAGGTGGAGGCGGAGACCTGCTGGTAGACAGGGGCCTTGTCGACCGGGTTATAGCTGGCCACCCGATAAGAAGCGGTAATCTCGCCCTTGGTGGGTGCCACCCCGACCGCCTGGCCGTCGTAGGCCGTGGTGACGTCGGAGACGACGTCGTCGGGGATCGTCGGGATGGTCGCGCAGGGCACCGAGTACGTCTCGGTGCGCGAGACGAGATTGACGAGCCAGGCCGAGGTGTTGCGGGCGTAGCTGGTGCGGATGCAGGATTCGTCGCCGGTCTTGGCGGTGTCGCCGCTGTCCTCGACGGTGATCGGCATGCCGTACGTGGTGTCGTACGTGGTCTTCTGGTTGACCGTGCGGGTGCCGGTGGAGGTCTTGGTGCGGGTGCTGGTTTGGCCTGCCTGGACGATCCAGGAATCGGTGGTGCCCCAGCTGTAGGTGTGGCTGCCGGTCTTGTAGGACCAGGGCGTGTTGATGGTGCCGCTGTCCTCGTCGGCGCCGTTGTAGATGATGGTCTCGCGGACGAAGCCGGCGTACTGGCGGGAGTCGTCGATGGCGGTGCCAGTGGAGTCGGTGACCTTCTCCACACGGGGGGTACCGTCGAGTTCCTTCTCGCCGTCCAGGCCGCGCATGTACAGCGTGGACTTCTTCGAGCGCGGACCCTCGTTGTCGCCGGAGGTCTCCACGACCTTGCCGTAGCCGCGCCACTGGGACCAGGTGCGGTTGGAGGCCTTAGTGATGCCCTCGTCGTCGGCGTAGCCCCAGCCGGCGCCGCCCTGGTAGTCGTAGTACTTCTCGGCCGTGTCGCCGTGGCCGTAGGGGTCGTCCTGGAGGACCGAGGTGACGACGTACTTGTGGAACCAGTCGGTGACCGGGGCCGCGCCGGACTGGGACCACTTGACGGGGAAGCAGCGGCGGGTGTTCTTGTCGATGTTCGCCGGCATGCTCGAACCCCAGATGCAGTCGGGGTCCGAGTAGTTGACGGTGATGGTCGAGCCGGTCTCGGTCTGGATGGTCCGCACGCGCCACTTGATGTAGCGCAGTGTGTCCGGGCCGCTGCCCTCGACGTGGTTGGGCATCTGGATGCCGCCGAAGACGACTGGCGGCATGGCGGCCGCGGTGGTGTTGGCCTTGCCGGTGTTCTGGATGGACTTCAGCCACAGGCTGGCCGAGGAGGCGTCACCGGTATCGGGGAAGTCCTGAACCATGTGCCAGGTGTCGACGTCCCGGCGGGTGGTTCCGGTGCCGGTCCACACCGAGGTGGTGATGTCGGTAAGGCGCTTGCGGGTGAAGAATGCCGGGCCGATCTGGGTGGTGCACTTGGTGCTGGCCGCGCAGATCATGTCGAACGGAACGTCGGGCCAGTTGGCTTTGGTAGCTGCGGTCAGGCTGGAGCATCCGCCCGAGACGATGCAGCGCTCGGCGTACGTGAAGCTCACCTGCTGGGCGGCGGGCTTTGTGTAGATGAGGTCGCTGCGCAGGCCATAGTCGATGCGGTTGAGGTAGCCGCCGCGGGTGTAGCTGGTGCCGTTGACGGTGGTGTCGGCGTTCTTGGAGTAGTAGTTCGTCTCCTTGGTGTACCAGTACGTGGCGGCGTTGTTGTGGGTGTCCACGACGTAGTCGAGGTTCCAGCGCCAGGCCTGGGAACAGGAGGAGTCGGCGAAGCCGGTGGACTTGTAGCAGGGCTCGCCGGAGTCGTCGCCGAAGACCGGGACTGTCCACACGGAGTTCGTGACCGGATCGTCGTCGGTTGTGTCGGTGGTGCCCTTGTCGCTCCAGCCGGGCATCCGCTGCTTGCCGAAGAAGTACTGAATGCCGGAGGCGTCCGTGACCTTCCAGTACTCGGTGTTGTTGTCGCCGTTGCCGGTGGCGCCGGTCAGGTGCTCAACGCGGGTGCCGTCCTCGTTCTTCACCTTCCACGAGCCGCCGGACGCTTCGGACAGGGCCGCGGTGTCGCACGCCGCCTTGTCGGCGCAGGTGTTGACCAGTTCGACGGCCTTGCCGTTGAGGACCAAGGTGGCGTTGGCGTACTTCCAGCACAGGTCTCCCTTGCCGGACTGGCCGTCGTCCTTGCAGGAGGCGTACTTACGCTCGATGTAGGACTCCGTGAACGAGAATCCTTCGCCGATCACGGAGGTCTGGTTGTTCTCTCCGGCCGTGCGGCCGTCCACGGAAGCGGAGTCGTAGGAGATGGACAACTCGGGGGACGGGCCGGCCGTGGCCGGGGGAACCCGCAGCGGGTAGTTCCAGGTGAAGTCGCCCGTGCTGCCGCCGGCCTCCCAGGTCGCGGTCGGGGACAGGGAGGTGGCGCTGTAGTCGCCTCCGCCGCCCGAGCTGTCGGCCGACGCCGCCAGCAGCATAGGGGTGCCGACGTCCAGGGCGCGCGCGGAGATGGTGCCTGTCAGGGTCTGGGACTTCGCGTCGTTGTCCGCGCCTGCCACGGGGATCTGGGTGCGGCAGGACTTCTTCTGCGGGGTGGTCAGTGCACACGCCGGGAGCGTCACCAGGTGCAGGCGCGGACCGTAGTTGCCGCCGTAGACGTCGTTGAACGTGGAGTAGTCGAGAGAGACTCGGAGCCTGTCGGTGTCCCCGGCGGCGGCTTTCGCCGGGTCGAGGGTGAGCAGGACGCCGTTGACTCCTGCCTTCTTCGCGACGGCCTGGGAGTGGACCTTGAGCGTGACCTTCTCGGCGGGACCGGTGGCTTTCGCCTGGGTCTTGGTCGTGGCCTTTGCCGACTTGGCAGCCGTGGTGGCGGGCTCCTGGGCCAGCTTCACGCCGAGGCCGCCGACAGTGACAGCGGCCTCGGCTGTCGCCGTCACCTCGGCCGTGGCCTGACCGGCCTTGGGCCAGGCGGCATTCTTCAGCCGTTCCCGGGTCTTGCGCGATGCCGGGGCGGCCTTGTCCTTGGGTGCCTTGGACGTGCCTGGCTTGAGTACGCCCACTTTGTCGATCTTCGCGTCAGGCCGGTTCTCCAGGTGCTTGCGGGCTGCCTGAGGCTGGGCCTGAGCGGCGAAGTCGTAGCCGGAAGGGACCACGACTTGCGGCAGGAGGGACAAGGAGGCCACGAGCGCGCCGCGGCCGAGCCAGTGGCGCAGGGTTGCTCCCGGCCAGCGCGTGCGGAAGGGTGGTGAAGACACAGTTACTCTCCGTGTTCGGAAAACGGGTGGTAGACGCTCGTTGCGGCCGTGTCGGCGCCGCGGAGCGCTGTTCTGGAAGCGCGCCTACCGAAATAGGCGCACTGAGAGGGGAATAGAGGACGTCCGAAACGGGCCTGGCGCAGCACAGAGTGGTGGGCCGAATCGAGAGGGGGTGGGCCTGGGCGGAGCGTTGTCGCCCCGCCCAGGCCCACTCCTCCTACTGCTGCTCGGTGTTGTACCGGTTGGCGATCGTGTCCGTGGAGGTGGCACCGGCCCAGACGCGGACGCTGTCGATCCTTCCGGGGAAGTAGCGCGACGCAGCGCCGTTGATTTTCGCCCGACCGATTTCGAACGCGCCGCCGCCCTGCCAGGGGGACGAGTAGGCAACGCCGTCCTCGTCCCCCATCAGCGCGCTGTCGACGTGCAGCTTGAGCGCCCCGAGCTTGGAGGTGTCGTCCGGGTCGGCTGCCGCCTGGGCGTCATAGACGACCGTCAGCATGGTCGGGACGCCCAGCTGGGCCGTGGTGAACGCGGTGGAGTCACTCTCGGTCCAGGCTGCCCCGGTGCCGTCCTTGTCCGGACGGCCGAAGGTCCATCGGCCCTGCGTGCTGCCGGCTGGCTGCTCGTACCAGACGCCCCAGGAAGACTGGCTCGTTCCGGACTGGCCGAATACCTGCACTGCGTAGGATTTGCTGGTGTCGGCGAGCTTGGCCGGGTCCAGCGTGACCCAGGCGGTCGCGGTGAACGAACCGGAGTCGTCGACGACCGGACCAGTGGCGGTGGCATACGCGCTGGTGCCGTTCAGGGTCATCGTCTGCTTGGTGGTGACCTCTTCGCCGATATCCGGGTCGCCGACGGTGTACTGGGTGAGCGCGGCCCCGTTGAGGGTGAGGTTCCGGCTGAAACCGCTGGTGTCCTTGACCGTGGTGCCCGTCGCGTTGGCCATGTCGGTGGCGTCCCACTTGGCGACCAGTGCCGGGACCGGGTCGCCGGCGGTGCCGTCGCTGAGGTCCTCGTCCTCCAGCCATGCCTCGTGAGCGATCTCGGTGTCCGCGAGCGCGCGGGACCAGACCTTCACCTCGTCGATGGTTCCGGAGAAGTTCTCCTGGCCGGCACCGTTGTACCAAAGCCGCCCGACCTGCAGTCCGCCGGACGCCTTCCACGGGGTGGCCGTGAACGGGGTCGGAGTGCCCTGCGGGACGCCGTTGACGTAGAGCTGGAGAGTGTGCCCCGCCGCGTCGTAGACACCCGCCAGGTGGGTCCAGGCATTCAGGGCCGGCGGCTTGGTGCCGATCGAGCGCACGATCACGGGATCGACGACATCCGTCTGGTGGCGGTTGAAGATCCAGGCGTTGTAGGAGCTGGAGTAGTACAGCTGGAAGCCGGATGCGTTCGTTCCCGCCTGGGACAGGACGGTGTAGTTGACGTCCTTCTTCGTCAGACGGGCCCAGGCAGAGACGGTAAAGGACTTGGTGGTGTCCAGTACCGCACCTGCGGTGGACAGGTAGGCGCTCGTGCCGTTCAGCTTCGCCGCGCCGGAGCCGCTGCGAGCGAGGGTGTCCCAGGTGGTACCAGAGTTGGTCAGCGGGTGCTGGGTGGCGGTGGTGGAGTCGGTGAGGGTGTTGTCCAGGTGCCAGATCCCCGAGGGCATCTCGGCGCCCTTCACCAGGAAGCTGTAGTAGCCGGTGAGCGAGCTGTGGTTGGCCGCGTCGAATCCCCAAACCTGGATGGTGTTTTCCCCGGCCTGGTTCGGCGGGATCGACTGCGTGGTGGCCGTCCCCTGGGGAACGGTTATCGGCGGGGAAAGCGGGCCGCTGTTCAGCTTCCACTTGTAGGTGACGACGTCCGACTGGATGCCGGGCGTGCTGGGGTTGGAATCTCCGGGGGTGAAGGTGAACTTGCCCGGCGTGCCGACCCCGCCCGCGGCAGGATCGGTCTCCGCCGGCTTGTAGAGGCCGTCCGCGCTGGTGATCACCGGGGGCGGTGGGGAGTCGGTGTCGATGCGGAAGTAGCACCAGGACGACCAGGCGGAGTCCAGGACACCTGTATCGCCCCGGTCCGTCTTGTAGTACGCCTGTGTCTTGACTCGCATCCGGTAGTTGGTCTGTGCTGGCAGGGCGCTGGTGGAGGCATCTCGGCTGGCGTTGTCGGCGACCCAGGCTGCGTCCGGTGAGGCGGCGTACCAGGCGCGGCTGGATCCGTCGGCCTTCCACACCTCGAACATCGCGCGCAGCTGGGCGTTGGCGCCGTCCGCCGACTGCACCGTGGCCAGCATCTTCGGCGTGGTGTCACTGGTTGAGAAGGGCAGCGTGGAGGCGTTGCAGGCCCGCCCGGTGGTGCCTTGCTGGACGCCGTACGAGGTCGGCTTGTCCGGGTAGGAGACGTAGGTCACCGACAGCTTCGCGTCGTTGCGGAATCGGGCCCAGGCGGCCGCGTCGGACTCGTCGTGCGCGGTCAGCGAGAAGGTGATCTGGGACGTCTTGTTCGCGGCGTAGGAAGCGAGGGTGGTCGTCAGGTTCTCATTCGTCTCCCCGCCGGAAACGTTGTCACTGAAGCGCACCCAGTTCGCTGGCTGCGACGGGTCGCACAGACTGCCTCGCCCATAGGCCACATACCGGTCACCCATCAGATCGACCGCGGTGGGGCGGTTGGACCAGGTGGTACTGGAGGAGATGCCGGCGTTCACGCGGTTCAAGTCGTACCAGTGCGGATCGCAGGTGAACGTCCACACCTGGTACACCTCCATCGTCGCGTCCAGGATCTTCTTTCCGTGGATCGACGACAGCGGGTACTCGAAGTACATGCGCTGGGTGTACGGGCTGTTGGAGCAGAGGTAGCCGGCGTAGTTGGAGCAGCGTCCTACGCCCTTGTCGCCGTCGAACTCCCAGTACTTGCTGCCGTTGGAGGCCAAAGCCGTCCAGTCGCCCAGTGCGATGCTTTTGGTCGGCGGGTCGATGTACAGCGGGAAGACGGTGTCCTCGCCGTGGAGCAGGGCTGGATCGGGCGTGATCTCCAGGGTGGTGCCGGTGACCTTGAGCGGGATCTCGGCTGTCACGTCACCGCTGCCGGGGCCCTCCATAGGAGCCGGCTCTCCCCCGGCAGCAGGCAGCGGAGCCGCCTCCGACCCACCATCGACATCCGATGAGGCTGCGGTGCGCGCGAGTTGCGTGCTGACGCCGGTAGCAGAGGTGGCAGTGTCCGCGGCCGGGGCATCACCGGCTGAGTCCCACATCCGCCCCGCCGGGCCCTCGAAGACCGGAGTGCCGTCCCCGTCGCGCGCGACGAAGCCACCGTCGGCCGTGGCGGCGATGTCGAGGCCATCGCCGGAAATGGTCATCCTGATCGTCTCGAGCGCCGGGTTCTGCGCCGCCTCGGCAGTCTTCACCACGAGCACCGAGGTGTAGCCGGAGCTCAGCGCGGTCAGTTGCAGGTCGACGTCCGGGAAGACGCCCGGGTAGGTGGCGGTGTCACCATCGAGTCGGGGCTCCGGGAGCGGGGTGGGCCAGCCGAGCTGCAGCTGGTGCCCCTTGTCCTTCAGCGTGACCAGATCGTCGCCACGCCCGCCGCCCGAAAAGGTGACATTGGCCGTCGTGTTACCGGCCCGCACAGACCCGTCGGCCTCGTGTACGAGGGTGGTGTCGATCGGGGCCCAGGTGCCGTCGTCCTTGCGGGCACGGACCGGAGCCGCGTTCATCTCCCGCGTGAAGGTGCCGTCCGGATTGGCGAAGACTTGCGACGACTCAGTCGTCGCCGCATCAACGGCCACCCGTTCACCAGTCTCGGCCGCGAGAGCGCTCGCCTGCGACTCAGAAGTTCCGCCAGCCGCTCTCGAGACCGCCCCGGCTTCGGTCATTGCCGGTGTCGTACCGGCGGCAACCGCCGGATACGCACCCCCCAGGAGCGTGACGGCTATCGCCCCATTCCGCACCGCTTGGCGCCAGCCGTGCCGCTTTTTCCGCGTGAACACGCCCCACCCGTCCCCTTAACTTTTCATTTAAAAGAAGTTGTGAGGATCATGTGGTGACTGATCAACTAGGTCAACGGTGTCGCGCGTCACGTTGACCTGCCACCGCCCTGGTGATAGGCGCAGCAGATCAGCCACAGACGTGATGAAAGCGCTGATACGAGTGCGCAGATTATTAGCATCTAGCCGCCTTCGCGGGGAGGCAGCTGCGGGTCTCAACTGAAATGCGCGTATCACGTCGACGCACCCCGAAATGGGCCCTCGCGGGATGTCTGAAAATCGTCCGCAGATTCCCGGGCGCACCCCCAACAAGCTCTGCACAAGTCCGGCATCAGGCGCGGATCAGGCGCATTCGGCGGCGCGACCATCCGGCCCCCTGGTGAAGGACCTCGCGTAGGGCACCCTGCCCCGGGCCAAGTACGCCAAGCAGGCGCCTATGTGTTCGGCACTGCGCCGGGCCAAGGGCAGCCACTCTCGTCGGGGAGAGCGAGAGGATGAAGTAGTCGGCGGCGGCGAGCGCACGGGACGGCAGGCCGACCTCCAGCGCCGCCCGCCACCACGCGCGTGCGACGTCCTCGGGAGCACGGACCGCCGGGTCTCCCGCGGCATCACCCGCGCGAGGACGCCCCCACAAGGCGAAGGCGGAGCGGCATGAGCAGGTAAAAGACGCCGTCGGCGCCGTCGGTCAGCGGCAGGTCGCGCCAGGCAGCTGCCAGAGAGCCGCCTGGCCGCGTTGGAGGCCATCGGCCAGGGATGGTGCCCGCTCGGCTGGGACGTCGCCTGGCAGCGCTGCTCACACTCGCCCGCATCCAGGTCCGGGCCGGGGCGCCCTCCCCGAGACAGCCGGTGAACTCGTCGTGCAGGGCGAGGATCTCGGGCATGGGCCGTCGCGCAGCGGCAGGCGTGGGACAAGCTGCCCCCTCCCCCGCGCAGCAGTGGCTCCTGGGCAGCACGCTCGGTCTGGAGCCCGCTGGCCCCGAGGCCCGGCCCGCGAAGCTCGCCGCAGGCGACAAGTGGGCACTCAACCTCCGCGCGGCCCAGCAGTACCACGACCGCGAGGGACACCTACAACCCGCCAGGAAGCGCACCGTGCGCCTGGACGTCGACGGCAAGGCGGTCGATATCAAGCTGGGGAGGTTCCTGGGCAGCAGCTGGCGCCGGGCCGACAAGCGCACCCCCGAGCGACGCGCCGAGCTGGACCAGCTCGGGATGCGCTGGTAGCCGGACCGGACGCCTAACTGCCTGTTCTCTATCCGCTCGCGCGGTCGGACAGGTTCGAACGGGAGCCTGGTTCGGGTGAGTTGTCCGGGGTGAGTGCATGAAGGAAGGGCCTCTTGGTAGCTCGCGGATGTCGAGTCCAGCGAGAAGCAAGAGGCCCTGTTGTCGAAGTGTCGCGTGGTCGTGGTCGCCGAGTCCAGTTCGTCCACTCCTGGGTGTGACTGCCTCGCCCACAGGTTCGGGAACGCGGTCGACCGGCCGCAGCGCCGGCCCCGATACGGCTCGGACATGAGCGATGCCGAGTGGGCCGTGGTGAGGGACCTGCTGCCGGTTCCGGGCTGGCTTTCGGGCCGCGGCGGGCGTCCGGAGGGTTACTGCCACCGGCAGATGATCGACGCGGTGCGCTATCTCGTCGACAACGGCATCAAGTGGCGGGCGATGCCGTCCGACTTTCCGCCCTGGCCGCGTGTCTATGCCTTCTTCGCCCGCTGGCGGGACACGGGGCTGGTAACCGAGCTGCACGACCGGCTGCGGGAAGCCGTCCGCGCCGGTGAAGGCCGCAGCGCCGAGCCGAGCGCGGGGGTCGTGGACTCGCAGTCGGTGAAGGCGGACGCCACCGTCACCTTCGGCTCACGGGGCTTCGACGCGGGCAAGAAGATCAACGGTCGCAAGCGGCACCTGCTCACCGACACGCTCGGACTTCTCCTGGCCGTGCTGGTCACACCGGCATCCGTGACTGACCGGGACGGCGCCCGGTCCCTTCTGCCAGCGGCGGCCGGCCGCTTCCGGCGGCTGGCGCGGGTCTGGGCCGACGGCGGCTACACCGGCCACCTCACCGACTGGACAAGCCAGCAACTCGGGCTCGTCCTCGACATCGTCCGCCGCAGCGAGGACGTCCGCGGCTTCCAGCCATTGCCCCGCCGCTGGGTCGTCGAACGGTCCTTCGCCTGGTTTCTGCGCAGCCGCCGCCTGGTTCGGGACTACGAACGACGCACCGACACGAGCGAAGCCGTCATCCGCTGGTCGATGATCGCCCTCATGAACCGCCGCCTGGCCGCACAGCCTCATCAGTGCGCTGTTCCGCCGGCAGGGTGAACCTCCCGGGCTTCGTCTCCACCAGCCAGCCCCGTTCGACCAGCCTCTTCAAGCGCCCTCGACACGTGAGGCCGAGGCACTGTCCCAGCCGAGCACCACGGCCGCCCGCCGGGCACCCAGCCCGTCACCCCCGGCCTCGGCCGCGGCTGCCATCACCGCCTGGTAGTCCACCGACAGGTCCTCGACCCCGGCCGCGTTCTGGCGATGCGGCACCGCACGGCGCGGGCCCACCGGCTTCCTCGGCGACGGGCCGGCAACCGTCTCGGCCGGCTTTTCCTCCTCGGCGAGCGCTTCCAGATACTGCTCGAGGCCGATCGTCCGAAGCCTGAGAACCTCCTCGGCATCCACCAAGTCCGCCCGCAACCGCTTCAGTTCGGCTTCGAGCTCCTCCACCCGCACGGCAGCAGCCTTCCGCCGTGTTTCCAGGACCGCCCGCATCGACGGCATCCGCCACCCCCACGCCGACTCGATCAGCAACGAGTCGAGACTCCCGCCACAGCCGCAATCTCATGCCTGACCAGCGGAATCCACACACGGCATTCGGAAAGCGAACGAGCTCTCAGCTGTCCACCCCGGCTTCCCACTTGCGCCGTCGCAGCATGTGGTCGCTGAAGAGGTGTCGGCTCCGGTCGAGCAGTTCACCCACCTCCGCGTCGCCGCGCCGGCCGTCCGGTGACGGATGCCAGCGCTGCACGGATTGCGCGGCCCAGGTGCGCAGCTTCGCATCGGGGTCCTCGAACAGAGCGACTGCCGCCCGTAGGGCCACGATGCCGCCGCGCGCGTCGAGCAGCCGGAACGCGCCGACGCGGACGTGCCGCGGCCGCTCGGAGCTGGTGCGCTCCAATAGCCAGTCGGCGGGCAGTTCCTTGACCGAGGGCAGCAGGGCGGTGGCGGTCTCGCGGACGACTCCGGGGGCAGGGTCGTCGAGGAGCGGCCGCAACTGATTCGCATCCGCGCAGTCCAGCGCCCGCAACCCTGCCACCGCTCGCGCCCGCACTCCGGCCGCCGGGTGCACCAGCAGCGGCCGCAGCAGCTCGGCGTCCTCGCGGTTCCCGCACTCGGCCAGCCCGATGACCGCACCGGGCGGCAACTCGGGGTCGTCCGGTGCCGTGCACCGCTCCCGGTACCAGGCCGCCGGGTCACCACCCTGTTGTCGTATGACATACCGGGCACAAGCGCGCACGAGCGCGGAACGGTCGCTGAGAAACGGTTCCGCCTGCTCTGACCGCCCCGCCCGTCTCAGCGCGGTGACGCCGGCCGAACGGATACGCGGGTTGCGTGCGGACAGCAGTAAAGGCAGCACGCCCTCGTAGGCATCCTCGTCCCCCAGAGCCGGGAGCGCCGCTGTGGCACACAGGTCCTGGACCACGGTGTCCTGGTCCCAGGCGGCCGCGTGGGCCAGCTCAGAGGGACGGAGTAGTCGGCCCTCGATGGCCAGCCGGTACGCGAACCGCCGGACGATGCGGTCGGGGTCAGCGAAGAGAACAGCGAGCTGCCCGCGCGATGCCTGGCGCAGGATCTGCCCGAGCACATCGACGCCGAAGGCACCTCTGTCGCGGCGGCCGACGCGGAGGATGAGCGGCGCGAGGCCGAGAGCCAAGTCCGCATTCAGGGCCTCGCGCAGCAACTGCCGGGCGTGCTCGCGTACCGGGCCGACCCAGTCGGCACAGCGGATCACGACCAACGGCAGCAGACCGGGGTGTTGGACCGACTGGCGCAGCGCCTCCTGACGGATCCGCCCGTCGCGGTGGCACAGGGCAAGTGCGAGCCGGGACTCGCCGAGCTGAGTCAGGTCGGCGGGCAGTGGGGCGGAGTGCTCCCACCCCGGCAGGAACTGCGGGCGGGGCCAGGCCACCTCACGCACTGCTGCGTCCAGCGCGAGCCAGTCAGCGGGGTCGGCGACATCAAGCGTGCTGTGAAGCGGCGCGCCTCCCGCGAGCCGCGTCGCTGCCGCTTTCCCGTCCTCGATGTCCTCAAGCATTCCCGCCCCCAAAGCAGTCGTACCAGGTGATCGTAGGGGCGGGGTTCGCGTAGGGCGCGCAATAGGGCCGGTGATCGCCGAGGGCCGCCGCCCGGCACCCTGCCCACCAGAAGCCGAACGCGGTGACATCGCCCCTGCTTCGCTTGCCGCTGGTGACAGGCAGCGCACCGCATCGGTGACAACCACCATGCTCTGTCCCACTGAAGCCGCAGGTCAGCGGATGCCCATGGTGACAACTACCGTGCTTTGGCACACCCTCGTGGGCGGCAGCTGCACGGTTTGGTACTCCGAGGCAGTTCATCGAGAGAGGATCCTCCCGTGAGCCATCCCCTGCCGCAGTTGCCGAAGCCCGAGTTCGCCTTGATCACCATCGAACTGCCACCCGAGGTACCCACCGAGACCGTTGTCGACCTCAGGACAACCGGCATTCCCAGCGGGTTGATCGGATACGAGTACCGGCCGCTGAGCGAGCCGGCGTACTTCGGGGGGATCGGTGAGCGGGGGGTGGTCGCTATCGCGACGAGTGGCCTGTTCGGACGCATCGCCATCGATGTAGCCAGTGGTCACATAGTGCATATACCCCATATCGATTCATCGAGGATGAATCACGTCAACAGTGACCTCGACTCCTTCAACCGATGCGTTGCGGCTGTGATCGCATGCTTCCCGTTCTACGTGGAGGACGACGAGGAGGGGTTCGAGGAGGTGGCGGAAGAACTGCGCGAACTCATCTCCGGCATCGACGTCACCGCCCTCGCGGACGACGGGTTCTGGGAGACCTTCTGCGACGACGTGGCGATCGGAGACTATGCGGACTGGGAAGCGTGATCCCGGATCGGCCCCAGCGCCGATCAGCCGGTCAGGGCTCAGGCCCTGGTCAGCGGTGCAGCCGTCTGCGAACACCGGCGACGTCGGCTACCGTGCCAGCCAGGTCGATCTTTCCCGCTGACAGGAATTCGGTGTCCCCGAGAGCTGGCACACTCACCCGATGAGCATGAAGAACAGCCACGGACGTTTCGTCCATCCACAGGAGCTGTTGCTGCGGACAGACTGGGACTCAGTGGAGCACTGCTGCCCGGGCGCGGCGCCAGCCACCCCGATGATCCTGCGGCACCTTCTCGACGACGACGTCCGCAAGCAGGGCGCCGCCCTGCGGGACCTGTTTCAGGCTGTGACGCATCAGAACACCTTCTACAGCGCCACAGCCCCAGCGGCCTCATTTGTCGCGGCGATTCTTGGGCACCCCCGGACTCTCGCCAAAGTCACCGACCAACATCCATGGGAAGCCGCCCACTTCGGTGAGAAGCCCCGGTTCCTACTTCGCGTAGGTCTCCTGGACTGGCTGGGCAGCACAGCCGCGGACGCCAACGAGGAACCGCCTGGCGGCCTCCAGGCCGACATCGAGGCGTTCCGCGCTCTTCGCCCCGCCCTTCACGACGCCATACGGCCATTCCTCACAGACAACGAACGCGAAATCCGCGAGGCTGCCCTGGCCGCTCTCCTTCCGCTTCTCGCCGCGCCAGAACTGGCCCACCACGGTGAAGAACTGCGTGAGGCTGTCCGAGCTCTTGCCACCGAGGAGACGCCCTACCGTCACCAGGCGGTCCGCACACTCACCTCGTGGGGCGAGGACACCACACCCTTCCAGCAGGAAGCGAACACCACCACCGACACCCGCACCCATGCTGAGGGAGTCACCGACGATCCGCCCTTCTGAAACCACGTCGTCGACGCCGCAGGAGTCATCAAGGCCGGCGGGCGGCCGCAGCAGCGCGGTCGGCTTGCCGGCAGCTCGCTGGCCGGAACCCAGGGCGGGCAGCGGCTCGGCGCGGCCGAGGACCGAGAGGGCGCACGGCAGGGCCGCGCAGTGCCCAGGTACAGCAGGTCCGGATGCTCTCGATACCGCGCGACCTCTGCCTCGTCCTGGCGCTGCTGTGCCTGCGCCGGGCCGACGAAGGATCCGGGCGAGTTGCTGGGTAACGGCCATGACGGCAGTATCCCGACAGTGTCCACAGCATTTTCAGGAGCTGGTGGGCGGGCGCACGGAACTCGGTGATGGATCGTGTCCGGAAACGGCACGGAGGCTTTCCCCGCCTGGCCCGATCGAGGAGCCACCCAGCGGCTGACCACACCCGCCCTCATATCCGGGCCGGTGCCGCCCCGGGCGCGGTTTCCCTCAATGCCTGAACCGCGGCCGCGTTGCCTCGTGCACCCTCGGAGTCTTCGGTTTCGAGCGCCTCCAACGTGTCTGCGATCTCGATAAGGTCTTCAGTCGAGAGTGCGGGTGGCGTCCAGTGGTGTGCGCGTGCGTGATCGGTGAAGTCCTCGTCCAGCGGGACGTGGTAGCGCTCGACATAGTGAGCGAGGTCTGAGTACCAGAACCACTCGCCGTCGGTGTGCAGCTCCAACGCACCGATGAACTCGCCACTCAGTGCGTCGTGGGCCGGTGATCCGGTCACGGCAAGAGCTGATCCTGCTCGCAGGTAACGCACCAACTTCTCCTCGTCCGGGGCAGCGTGGTCGCGGACCGAGTCGCGCAGTGCAGGGCAGTCGGGGCGACCGTGCGCCAGCTCCTGGAACTCACCAAGGAACCGGTCGTAAGGAAAAGATCGGCTGGCCATACGCGGAAGCCTATGCACGGAAGGTCGACTCTTCGATACTGACACCGGGCAGCACAGCGGCGCGGGAAAAAGCCGATAGCGGAGGAGCTGCGGATCACGTGCGCGCCGGCATACGGGCCCAGCGGCGCGTCGTCGGTCGCCAGGCTGTTGACCGGGGCGGGTGCGGGCTGCTGCCGGTACGACGTGCTCACCACGGGCCTACTCGATCGTGGAACAGCGGCCGGCCTCGCCTTCGCCGCCCTCTACTGCCTCCGCTACCGCCATACCCCGGCAGCCGGGCCGCACTTGTAACTGCGAGACCAGGAGGGCTCGCACCACCTGCACCCGCGCCGGTGAGGGTGAGGGTGAGTCTGGCCGGTGCCAGGCCTCCTCGCCTCGGTTGGAAAGGCATGCTTTATGGCCACTACCCGCAGGTAGCGGTATGAGAGGCCGGATGGTGGGGGCATGATCGCGGTTGTGTTACGCGACGACATGCCCGCGTGCGTGCGGTGGGAGATCCTGATGCACGAGCGCTTCAGCGACGTGTGGATCTGCAAAGACCTCGGCCGAGCCACGACCGGCGCGGATCCCGCTGAGCTGGGCCGCGCCGTCCTGGCCGCCTACCTCGCCGGCAGGGACAGCCGGGGCGAAACGTTCCGCGTTCTCGTCCGCACCGACCACGGCCACCACCTCGTCATCACGGCCGACCAACTCACCAACTCCAGCAGGAAAGCGGACCCGGCCCTCTGCCAGGCACTGCCCGCCTACCTCCGCAACGCCCTCGTCTGACACCAAGGCCGTGAAGTGGCCGGGACGCCGCCGACGTAGGTCTGCTCTATCTCCTCGGCCAGCCCGCCGTCGGCCAGCCCGACGCATTCCCGGGACCGCAGACCCGCCAGCGCGCCTCGCGGTGCGGGTAGCTGGGCAGTGAAGGCGGCAGGGCGGGCGCCCGGACGGCGCAGCGGCCCGACGTGGGGCCAGAAGCACGGCACCACTTGCGGTACGGAGGGCACGAGCAGCTCGGGCGGGCCGGGCGGCCGGAGCCTTCGGACACCAAGCGCGGCGGGGGGCGGCGACAGACCCGCGGGTGGTGCGGAACGAACGCAGGGAGGCCGACCGGCCGGAGGGCCGGGGAACGCGGGATGTACGGCAACCGCGCGGAGCCGGAGCGCGGGCGCGGGCCGGGGCGAGACGGCACACGGCGCGCGGCACGGGGCCCGCAGAGCGTGACGGCCGGTTGAGCGGACGGCGGGACCGGGTCGGCAGCCGAGCCGGGATTTGCCGCAGGGCCGAGGAGCTCACCCTCTACGGTGGGCGGAGCGGGACCGGCTCGGGATGCTCTGGTCGCCAGGGCGCAAGCGGCAGTGGTACAGGGTGGCTGACCTGAAGCACGGCGCGGAGGCGCTCGCAGTGACGTCCGCACCAGACCCTCGTATCAGGCGTCGCTGCCCATCGAGTCAAGAGCGGGGCTGCCGCTCACCACAGCGAGGGGGAGCCGGTCGCACTCGAGCAGATCGCGGGGCAGGGTGAGCCCGAAATGCCTCTCGATCACGCCCAGGGACATCGCGATCCGGTGCTGGTGCCGCTCGGCACTCACGCGCAAGTAATCCCCGGTCGGCAGGATGATGCCCGCCGCCGTCAGCTCCTCCTGCAACAGATCCGGCCGGGTCCCCCACCGTCGCCGCTCCTCACCGAGCCCAAACGAGCACAGCAGTTCACCGCCGGCGGCGTAGGAGAAGAGCGGAGGCGGGTGAAACGCTTGCGGGTCGAGATTCACAGCCTCCACGCCGTCGCGCGAGACACCCGTGAGGATGTCGTGCCGGACGCCGCGGCTTTCCCCGTACTCGGCGGCGAACGCCCATTCCCCCGCCTGCCCCATCCGGGCGACACCGACGTCGGGATCATTGAGGAGAGCGACTGCCTCCTGCGCAGTGACCGTCGCACGCGCGGCGCCGGAACGGGCCCCCAGGCGTACGGCCAGCTCCTGCGGCGTGATGCCACGAGCAAAGGTGACGCTGTAATACCACTCAGACTCCGCCAGCCAGCGCACGCCTTCAATCGCCATGACCACATCCTGCCGTACGGTCGCGAGCGGTCCCCTCCGCGCGTAAGTCCTCCGGTGGGTTGGTGCCGAGCGGCCGGGGGCGCGCTCGCCGAGACAGCCGGTGAACACGTGGCCCAGGGCGAAGACCTCGGGGCATGGACGGTGGCGCAGCGGCAGGGATGGGACAAGCTGTGCCCCGCGCAGCAGTGGCTCCTGGGCATCACGCTCGGACTGGAGCCTGCCGCGCCCGGGGCCCGGCCCGGGAAGCTCACCGCGGACGACAAGTGGGCGCTCAACCTCCGTGCCGCGAGGCAGTTCCACGACCGCGAAGGACACCTGCGACCCGCCCGCAAGCACATCGAACGTCTGGACGCCGACGGGAAAGCGGTCGATATCCGGCTCGGGACGTTCCTCGACAACACCCGGCGGCGGGCCGACGAACTCACCCCCGAACGACGCGATGCGCTGGACCAGATCAGCATGCGCTGGTAACCGGACCGGACATGGAATCGAAAAGGGGGTAACAGGTGGTTGACCGGGTACGTCTGGTCCGGGTCAGCGCAAGCGCCCCGCGTCTGGTCTGGGAGTTGCACACGCAGACCGAGCGGGTCGCTTACCTCGACGCCCGGGACGGCGACCTGCTGTGGGTGAGCCACATCGGAGTCGATCTGCGCTACCGGCGCCTTGGGGGCGCCACCCGGCTGCTGCACGCCGTGCTGGCGCACGCTCCAGCCACACCCGTTGGTCTGACGGCAGCACCCTTTCCCTCCTGGCGCCAGCCGAGACTGCTGCACGACGACCTGCGCACTTGGTACACACGACACGGCTTTCACCCCGAGCCCGGCTCGCAGGATCCCTACCGCATGATCCGACCCGTCGTGCTGCCTGGGGCCGCGCGCGACGGTTGCGACTGAGGCGAGAAAGAACCCATCGAACCTCGGGCCGGGGAGCGAGGGCGGGCGTAAGCCGCCGGGCATCGCGGTGCGCGCCCAACGACGCACGGCACGGACAGCACGGCGGTCCGGCCGGCAGCCGGGACGCGACCCGGCAGGCCGCGGGCACGCGGGCGGGACAGCGGTCCGGCCGGCAGCCGGGACGCGACCCGGCAGGCCGCGGACACGCGGGCGGGCAGCCGCAGGACGACGGCCAGGAGCCGGCCTGACATGAAGGCGCGGTCAAAGCGGCGGGCGCGGGCGAGAAGCAGCGGGCGGCCGGGGCACGGCGGACAGACGGCGGAACGGACGCCGGCCGGACGGCGCGGGCCGGGAGAGGCAGCCCGGCGCGCGGGGACAGCGGCCGAGGTAACGGCCGCCGACCCGGCTGGCGAACGGTGGGGAGGCGCAGGCCGGCGCACCTCCCGGGCCCGGCGCACCGACCGGGTTACCGAGCACGCCGCGCACCGCGGCCGTCCCGGAGCCCCGCGTGGCCGGGCGAAGGACCCGCTCGAAGTGATCACGGGCCGCGACTGGATCGCCGACCAGAGCGGCCGCGATCCCGGCGTCGAAACCGTCTTAGAGGAATCCCCGGCGCACCGGCCTGGCCGTCAGGTATCGGGCGACGCTCGGCAGTGCTGGGAACTTCTCCCTCAGCGCGGTCACGTTCGCAGCCGCCTGTCGGCTAAGTTCGAGTGCCAGCGGCGTGAACTGGTCCTCCGTGCGGAACACCTCGGAGCCGACCCGGACTGCGTCCACGAGGAAGGCTAGGTGGTCCACGTCGTGCCACAGCCACATCGCACCGACGTGCAGACCGCTGCCGGCGGTCCGTGGCGGGGTGAACTCAACAACTCCCAGCCACCACCCGTGATCATCAATCTACAGCCGCGACCGCCCACGCTGAGCCAGGCCGAGCGGCTTCAGGGACTCCCGCGCCGCCGAGGTGTTGATCCGGAGAGCCAGACTGCGATCTGCCATGACCGGCATTATCAACCGCCCTACCGACACTCCGTCGCTACTGTGCGTCACCAGTCCACAGAAGTTGGCGCCCTTGGACGCATTGAGGAGCGTGACGGGTCAGTAGCCGCGCGGTGGTGCCCGCCCTGCCGCTCTCGGTTGTGACACGGGTCACGGGAACTGTGGTGCCTCCTTCGAACAGGTCATTGTGTGAACGTATCTCTACGATCCCGGCTCCGGGCAGGCGACCCGGAGGCGTTCCGGGAACTGTTCCAGGAACTCGCCCAGGCGGTGCACCGCCATGCCATGCGCGCCACCAATGACTGGTCGACCGCCGAGGAAATCGTGTCACTGACGTTCCTCGAGGTGTGGCGACTGCGGGAGAAGCTGGATCCCAACGACGACAGTGTGCGCCCGTGGGTGTACGGCATCGCGACGAACCTGCTGCGCAACCGTGGCCGTGCCATGCGCCGCCACAAGGACGCCATGGAACGGGTGCCCGCGCTCGACACCGTCCCCGATTTCTCCGACGAGGTCGCCGAGCGCCTGGACGCGGACCACAGACTCGCCGCCGTCAAGGCCGCCGTCGCCCGGCTGCGCAAGAACCAACGGGACGTCTTCCTGCTCTGTGTGTGGTCCGATCTCAGCTACTCCGAGGCGGCCGACGCGCTCGGCATCGCCGTGGGCACGGTCCGTTCCAGGCTGGCCCGCGCCCGCAAGCGGCTGCACCAGCTCACTGAGGAGGAACTGAAGAAGCAGAGGGGAACTGCGGAACCGCCCGTCGTTCGCGAACAGATACGGGGTGACCGCCCTACCGCGGTCCGGTCGACACAGGAGACAGTCCGATGAACGCCTTCCCGCAGCGGGGCGAAGAGACCGAACGCCAGGCCATGGCGGATCAGTTTCCGGCCACCGCGACGCACGGCCTCTCCTCCGCCCGTACGGCACTTCTCGAGGAACACCTGATGCGTGAGATCACTCGTACCGACGCGGCTCCCGTTACCGGGGCCCCCCGCCGCCCCCGCTGGGCCATGGTGGCCGTACCGGTGGCCCTCGCCGCCGTGGCGACCACCATGGTGCTGAACGTCACCGGCTCCACCACCCCTGCCGCGCCGTCCTCCGTCGCCCTCTCTCCCGTGGTGAAGGTGCTGCCCGCCTCGGCCCAGGGGACCTCCGAGCTGATGCAGCAGGTCGCCGCCGCCACCGGCAACGGCAAGCGTCTGACGGTCCGGGCCGACCAGTACATCTACGTCAAGAGCGAGGTCGGCTTCAGCCGTCAGATCCATGAGCGCACGATGGACGGCCCGATCAAGCTGGACGCCGTGCACGAGCGCCAGGTCTGGCTCCCGGAGGACCCCACCCGCCCCGGACTGATCCGCGAAGGCGGCCAGGATGAGAAGCTCGGCGGTGGCACCGCTCAGGTCAGCATCGACGGCGGCGCACCGACGACCCCGGGTGCCGACAACACGACGTACGCGCAGCTGGCCGCGCTGCCCACCGACCCCGACGTCCTGCTGAAGAAGATCTACGCCATCACCGAGGGCCGCGCTCCCGGCCGTGACGCCGCGGCATTCGACTGGGTCGGCGAGACGATCGGCGAGGCGATCGTCCCGCCGAAGGTGGAGGCGGCCATCTGGCTGGCCGCCGGGAAGATCCCCGGCGTGGAGGTGGTGCACAACGCCGTCGACGCCGCGGGCCGGCACGGCGACGCCCTGGCGTTCGAGTCCCTCAACGAACGCACGGAATACATCTTCGACAAGACCACGCACACCTACCTCGGTGAGCGCAGTTACCTGGTCAAGGACAGCAAGGCGGGCAAGGCGGGCCAGCTGACCGGAATCTCCGCGGTCCTCGGCCGGGGCGTGGCCGACAAGATCGGCGAGGTGCCGTCCGACGGCAAGGCGTGACACCCGGAGCTCTGTGACCGCAGTGGCCCGCTGCCCCGCAGAGTCCGCGCGCGCCCGCGACTGGACGGTGAACGCCGTCCGGCCGCGGGCGCCACGCGTTGCACGGGCACGTGCTCGGCGAGCCGCCGACCAGGGGTACCGAACGGCTGTTGCCGCCGAGGCTGTTGCCGCCGCCGCGGTGGTCTGCACGGGCGGCCGCGCCTCCCGCCGGTCCGATCGAGCGAGCGGTGTGATCACCGTCATGGGAACCCGGTTTCCCTGGTGAACAGGTATTTATCGAGACCACCGCGCGGATTGCCGCCGGCAGACCGGGGATTCCGAGCGGTGACGGACGACTACACGAAGAGGCACACTGTGCAGACCCAACCTCTTGTCATGGCCATAACCGAGCAGCGCATCCCCCCGGTCGCGGTGTACACCGTCGCCGCGTTCGTCTTCACGGCCCTCGCGGTCGGTGGCATCCTCCTGGTGAGACGGCGCCGGCGATAGGACGGTCGGCGCACGGACGGTTTCCGGGCCCGTCGCGGGTCCGGAAACCGGTGACGCCCGTATGTCAGCCGCCCCGGCGCCCCCCCCCGTGCGCGCAGCGAAGCCGCCCGCACCGGACGCGGCATCATCGCCGAACCGCCCGGGCCTGCACACCGGCGACGCCCTCGCCTCAGCCGTCCTGACCGCAGCAGCACCCCATCGGATGGCCGTCTACGACCGCCGCGTCCAACACGCCCTCGACACCCTCCGCCTCCCCCTCACCCCCACACCGGGACGCTACGGCCGCTACCTCCAGCTCCCCGACGACCTCCTCCACCACGGCGGAGCACACGCCGCCGGCTGGAGCGCACCCCCGACCTGCTCGAATGCGCGTTGTTCACCACCAGATGGAAGACATCCGGCTGAGTGAGCAACTTCCTGCGGTCCGGGCCCGGGCTCCAGCGTGCGCGGTCGTCGGTCGTCGGTCGTCATGCGGGTGTCCTCCTGGTCGCGGGCGGCGCGGCGGTCGAGTAGCAGCAAGCCGACTGCCGGCTTGCCACCCTCGGTGCGCTCGGCGTCATGGGCGCCGGGATAGCGGATCGGCTCGTCGACCAGACCGGGCGGCAGCTTTGCTCGTCTGCGCTTGCAACGCATATACGGCACATATATTGCATACATGTATGGAAGGGCGCCCACGGTCGGACGTGCGCGGCTACAGGTAGGCAGTGAGGCCGAGGTGCCGTGTCCGATACCGGCCGGGATGGTCTACCGTGTCGCGGCGTGACGGTATGGGTCATCGGTGGCAGTGGCTTCCTGGGCACCGAGTTGATCCGGCAGGCGGCAACGGCCGGGCACGCAACGGCCGCGACCTACGCGACCAGGCCGGGCACCGCTTCCCACGCCGCGTGGTACCAACTTGACCTGCGCGATCCAGGACGCGTGCACACCGTCATGGCCGAAGTCGGCGCGGATCTCGTCCTCAACGCATCCAGCGGCAACGCCGACTGGGCGGTGACGGCGCAGGGGCCCGTCCGGCTGGCGATGGCGGCGGCGAAGTACGGAAGCCGCCTGGTCCACGTGTCCAGCGACGCGGTGTTGCCTCACCGCGTCACGCAATCCGCTCGGCTTCCTCGACGGCATCGTGGGCCCGCGCACGACCGCCGAACAAGAACGCGACCTGTGGCTGGCCGGGCCGCCCGCGGTCGCCGGCGGCACCCTTGCCGTACTGCGGCCCATGGAACTCGACCTGCCGCGGTTCGCCGCCTTGTCCATAGCCGAACAGGAGGCGGTCTTCGGGCGGCGCCGGGCCAGCGGCGTCCCTCTCTCCGGCGGCACCGCCGCCTCTGGCCCGGAACTCGGGGCCAAGACACCGGACGGGCGCTATCTCGTCCCTGCGGACGCCCACGTGCGCAGAGCGCACGCCACCGCGGTCGGGGTCGGCCTGATGCTCCGCCGCTCCTACAGCACCGACCAGCCCGCCCCCGGCCTGCTCTTCATCAGCTTCCAGAACGACCTGCGGACCTTCACCGCCACCCTCACTCACATGGACGCCTCCGACGCGCTGCTGCCCTTCACCACCACGACCGCGAGCGCGACGTTCCTGATCCTCCCCGGCTTCGACCGGCGACACCCGCTCGGCTCCCGGCTGTTCGGCTGATCACGGTTCGGCCGTCACTCCGCCGGTGACCAGGGAGCGGAACGCAGGTCCGCGACGCTGCGCCGCTCCCGGCCCTCCCGGGGGACCGCCCGCCGCCTTGCCCACCGCGACCATGGAGACGATCGCCCGGCCCGGGTTCGGGTTCAGCTCCTCGGTGAGCCCTTCCAGGTCGAAGGCCCGGAAACTGGTGCGCGGCCAGTCCCACGGCCTGGGCCTGCACAGTCATGTGGGCGACGGCCTGGCCGAGGTCGTGTCCGCGAACTCGGCGATCTCGCCGGCGTCGTCGGCTGGGCCGCACACGACGCCGCCCAGTACCCCCAGGCCGTCGAATACCTCACCCTGGCCGTGCACGCCGCACGGGAGAGCGGCGATACCAACCTCACCGCCCACCTCCTGCAGTGCCTGGCCCGCGTCTGGGGCTACGTCGGCCACACCCAGCCAGCCCGCGGCTGCATCGCGCTCGCCCTCTACGGCGCCCGAAACACCGTCAGCCCCGTCCTACGCGCAGGACTCCACGCCCTCGACGCCCGCTTCGCCGCTCTCCTCGGCCGACCTCGTGACGCCCTGCGCGCCGTCCACCTCGCGCAGGAGACCTTCACCGAGGACAGTCCCGATCCCGCGCCCGGCTGGTCGGGATATCGGGCGCGGCACCGGCCCGGACCGAAGCCGGGCTGAAGTCAAAGGCCCGCACACACCCCGGCGGGAGAAGGCACCCGAGCTCGGCACCGCCCCGTAAGTGCATAATCGCGCCGGGCAGCGGCCCGTTGCCCCTCCCTCCGGTCAACGGGCCGCTCGTTCTCAGCGCAACTGGCCGCCGGCCTCGTCCCCGACCGGGTCGTCGACCAGGACCACGGCCGCCACGATGCGCTTGCCCACCGGTTCTCGGTGCATCTCGAAACTGCGGCAGAGCGCCATCACGATCTCCAGACCGTGGCCGCCGACCCGGCCCGGGTCGGCGGCCCGGGGCACGGGCAGGCACGGCTCACTGTCCCACACCGTCACCTGGACCGCGTCCTCGACGACCTCCAGGGTCACAAGACACCGGCCCGGGGCGTATTTGCCGGCGTTGGTCACCAGCTCGCTCACCACCAGCTGTACCGCGTCCATGGCGCGGTCGGACACGGGCACACCATGCACCGCCCGCGCATCGGCCAGGAACGCGCGGGCCACGTGGCGCGCCTCAGCGATGTCCTCGCTGCCCTCGAAGGCAACGGACACGGTAATCGGGCGACCGGCGGGGGGCTCCCGGCCGCCATCGTGGACAGGCAAGCTCATGCCGTCCGCCTCACTTCCGAAGCGCGTCGACCTCACGCCGTACGCCCCGCTTGCGAAGCGTCGACTTCTGTTGCGGCCACCTGTACCCGGGAAACACCAGCACGTGCAAACATGAACTGCTTTTCTGGTATTTGCCGGATAGCAACTATCCAGCTCCCCTCGCCCACCTTCCCCGGCTCCAGCCCTGAGCTGCGGCCGGGCTTCGCAGGCGAGCCGGAGTGGGACGGCCTCAGGCCGCTGGTCTCCGGCATGCTGGTCGTCGTATGGGACGGCTCGCCTTCGAACAGCTGCAGAACCGGCTGCGGAACCGGCTGCAGCAGCGCGGCGTCAGAGCGGCGCGGGCGGCTGCCGAGTGGCCCGCCCACTTCGTCGCGTCCGATCCGCTGCGGCTGACCGGGACCGACACGGCCGGATGGCCGTACGGGCGGCGCAGGGCCATGCTCGAGTGCATGTTCACCGGCCGGCGGCTGTCCGACCCCTGGGCGCTGTGCCCGTCGACCACCGACCCGGACACCGTGCGCGAATGGCTGACATGGGCGTCGGTCGGCGGTTTCTACGCGCCTTCCGGCCGTGCGGGATGGGGCCCGGGCGGTGGGGGTGGTGGTTGGGACAGGCCGACGAGGGTTTCGGCTTCGCCGGGGTCGAAGGGGGTGGGCCCGTGCCAGTGCAGGAGGACGACGGTTGCGTCGTCGCCTAGGTGGCCGTGGTGGTAGTCGAGAATGCTGTGGACCAGGCGGCGCAGGGTTTCCGGGATGGAGGCGCCCTGGGCCAGGTGGGTGGTGATGAAGTCCACAAAACGGGCGAGGCCGAATTCCTCGCCTCCAGGGCGGCGGGCTTCCGTGATGCCGTCGGTGTAGGCAATGAGCCGGTCGCCAGGGGTGAGCTGGGTACGGCACAGAGGGGTGTCAATCCCGAGGTCGGTGCCGAGCGGGATGCCGTGGTCGCCCGTCAGCTGGGTGTAGCGGTGATCGGGGTGGAAGATCACTAGCGGGTGGTGGCCGCGGTTGACCCAGGACAGCACCCCGGTGCGAGTGTCGAGGTCTGCGAGGATGGCGGTGGTGTAGCGGCGGCCGTCGAACTGGTCGATCAGGATCTCCTCGATCGCGTCGGCGGTGTCGACGAGACCGGCGCCCTGCCTGCGGCTGTTGCGGCAGGCGGCCACTGCCAGGTTGGCGGTGATCCCGGCCGCGGTGTCATGACCCATGGCGTCGAAGATGCCCAGGTGGATGACATGGTCGGCGAGGGCGTAGTCGAAGGCGTCCCCGCTGACCTGGTAGGCGGGTTCCAGCGCGGCGCCGAGGACGGCCCGTTCGCAGGCGAAGGTCAGCGGAGGCATCAGGTTCCACTGCATCTCCGCGGCCACGTTCATCGCCTGGGTGCGCACCAGGCGGGCGTAGGAGTCGCTGTGCGCCCGCTTGCTCACCAGGATCAGGGCCACCAGGTCCGCCAGGACTTGCAGGTCCGCCAGTGTCCGCTGGTCGCCGTCCGGGCTGATCACGCCCATCACTCCGAGCCGCTCCGCCCCATGGCGCAGCGGCAACCACCATCGCTGGACTGCCTGCAGCCCTACTTTCTGGGGTATCCCGTGCTGGTAGGCACAGCCGGCCGCGCTGCCCTCGATTCGCAGTTGGGCCGGCCGGCCGTCGGATGCCCGGCCGGCGTCCAGGCCACGCCCGGTCAGCAGCAGGAGCCAATCCTGCTGGAGGTCGGCGACGTAGATGAGAACATCGCGCAGACCGGCGTGTTCAGCGTGCTGGGCCACGTAGAGGGGCAGTTTCTTGAGACTGCTGATATGGCTGGCGGCAAGAATGCCCCGGATCATCGTGCTGCAGCCGGTCACCCCGGCCATCGCGCCTTCTCTCGCGTCTGACTGCCATAGGGCGGCAAACGCCCTACCCGAGCTGCCAGACACAAGGGTCATGCTGGCCGTCGAAGCCTCCGAGGAGCGCCTTCGATCAAAATGTCACGTCCTGCTCGGCCCTTTGTTTCGCTCTGCCGAGTACAACCACGCAATGCCTGGACGTTTACCTCACCTCGGCGTGGGTAAACCGCCGGGACCGGACTCCTTATGCGTGATCACTGCCCGTACCCTGCGCCAGTCGTGCCTGTCGAGGTGGGCCGGGCATGCACCGGCTGCCGTTACGGTAGAAGCCTCAGCCGTTCCACCACGGTCAGGTTCGCCCATCCGGCACGGGAACGCCCCCCGGACGCCGAGGATCGATGGGCCCTCATCGCCCGAGGCAGCGGAACAGGATCCCGTTCGGCCCTGACGGCAGAGCCATTCGCCCCCTGTCGCGTGCCCAGTCCACCGGGGTGTGATGGACCGAACCGGAGCAACGATGCCGGACTGACAGAGGTGGCCATGAACCGCTCCGCCTTGATCACACGGCAGCGCTCTCTGACCGGGGCAGTTACGTCGGCGCGACTGGAGCCCGCCCTTCTGGTATGCACGGCGGCGGCCTTGGCCTCGGGAGGTGCTGCCTGGTTCGCCGGGCGTGAGGGTCTCGCCGACCTCCTGTGGGCTCTGGGCACCCTGGTCGCGGTCCTACCGGCGACGGGCTGGGTGGTCGCCGCACTTCGCCACGGCCGTGCGGGCGTGGACCTGATCGCGGTTCTCGCTCTCGGTGGCGCCCTCGCCGTCCATGAATACCTGGCCGGTGCGCTGATCGCCCTGATGCTGGCCACCGGTCGCACCCTGGAGGCGGCAGCCCGGCGGCGGGCCTCGCACGATCTGCGTGCGCTGCTGGAGCACGCGCCCCGCTCGGCGCGCCGCCGGACAGCGGCCGGCGTCGCCACGGTTCCGCTGGCCGACGTCGCCGTAGGTGACCTCCTCGTCGTGGGTCCGGGCGAGGTCGTCCCGGTCGACGGGCGGGTGGAAGACACCATCGCCAGCCTCGACGAGTCCGTGCTCACCGGCGAGTCCCTGAACGTCGAACGGGCGGCGGGTGAGACGGTCCGTAGCGGGGTGGTCAACGCCGGCGGCGCGTTCGAGCTGCGGGCCACGGCGACCGAGCAGGACAGTACCTACGCCGGAATCGTGCGTCTGGCCGGGCAGGCCGGGGCCGAGTCCGCGCCTGTGGTACGGCTGGCCGACCGGTACGCGGCCTGGTTCCTTCCCCTCACCCTCGCGGTGGCGGGACTGGCCTGGCTGCTCAGTGGCTCGGCGGTCCGAGCGGTGGCGGTGCTGGTGGTCGCCACCCCCTGTCCGCTGTTGCTGGCCGCACCGGTTGCCATCGTCTCCGGGATCTCCCGTGCCTCACGCCTGGGAGTCGTCATGCGGGACGGTGGCGCGCTGGAGAACCTGGGCCGGGCCCGCACCCTGCTGCTCGACAAGACCGGTACCCTCACCCGCGGCCGCCCTCGTGTCCTGGACGTGGTCGCGGCACCGGGGTGGCAGCCTGCGGAGGTGCTGAGGCTGGCCGCGTCGCTGGACCAGTACTCCCCGCATGTCCTGGCCGAGGCGATCGTCGGCACCGCGCGGGAGCGGAAGCTGGTCCTGTCGGTGCCGTCGGATGTCACGGAGGAGCCCGGCCGGGGTGCTGCGGGCATCGTGGACGGGCGCCGGGTGTCCGTCGGCCGCCTCGACGCGTCCGACGCCCGCCCGGCCTGGACGCCGGCGGTGGACAACCGGGCCCTTCTCGACGGCGCGGCAATCGCCTGGCTGACCGTCGACGGATGTCCGGTGGGTGCGGTGCTGCTCCGGGATCCCCTCCGCCTCGACGCCCCGCGCGCGCTGCGCCACCTACGGGCCGCGGGCATCGAGCGGCTGCTGATGCTGACGGGCGACCGCGCGGAGCCGGCAGCCGAGGTGGGCGCGGTCCTCGGTCTGGACGACGTCCGCTCCGGGCTCGACCCCGCCGGCAAGGTCGCCGTCGTACGGGCCGAACGGGAACGCGCGGTCAGCGTCATGGTGGGCGACGGCGTGAACGACGCCCCCGCGCTGGCCGCCGCGGACATCGGTGTGGCGATGGGTGCCCGTGGTTCCACCGCCTCTTCGGAGGCCGCCGACATCGTGTTGACCACCGATCGCGTGGACCGGCTTGCCGACGCCGTGTTCATCGCCGTACGGGCCCGGCGGATCGCCGTGCAGAGTGCCCTGGGCGGGATGGCGATGTCCTTGGCCGCGATGGCCGCAGCCGCCTTCGGCCTGCTACCACCCGCCGGCGGCGCCCTCCTCCAGGAGGCCATCGACGTGGCGGTCATCCTGAACGCCCTGCGCGCGCTGCGCACGGGCCAGGCCACACGGCCGGCGCTGGCCCCCGCCGCCGAGGCGCTCGTCCAACGCTTCGCCTCGGAACACGACGACCTCCAGGACGTCCTCGAAGCGGTGCGCGGTGCGGCTGACCGCCTCGCCGACGGCCCCGGCCCGCCGGCTCTGGCGGCCGTCGAGGAGGCGCACCGGCTGCTCGCCGATCGGCTGCTGCCGCACGAGTACGCCGAGGAGCACGAGCTCTACCCCGCCCTCGCCCCCGCCCTCGGCGGCCCGGAGGCCACGGCAACGATGAGCCGGGCCCACACCGAGATCGAACGCCTCTCCCACCGTATCGCCACCCACCTGCAGCTGGCCCGCGCCGGGGGCGGTCTGTCCCCCGGCCAGCTCGACGACCTGCGTGCCTGCCTGTACGGGTTGCACACCGTCCTCCGCCTGCACTTCACGCAGGAGGAGGAGAGCTACTTCTCGCTGGTCCAGTGAGATCCCGCGGGGCTTTGTGGGAGCCCTCCGCCCGGAGGGCCATTCGGCCCGCCCGGTGCCCGGTAAGCCCCTGTGCCACCGGGCCCCGCCGCCGGACGCTGGACGCGGGATCCTCCGGAGGGAGAGTTCGTGATGACCGGCATCCAGGAAGCCCCGGTGCATGCCCTGCTGGCCGACGGAACCACTGTCCGCATACGGCAGGCGGGTCCGTCGGATCGTGAGGAGGTGCGGAGGCTGTACGAGGAGATGTCCCCGCAGAACCTGCGCTTGCGGTTCTTCTCCGTCAGCCCGTCCTCCGCCCGGCAGGCCGCTGAGCGGGTGGCCGGGGGCGCACGCTCCGGATACCGCGCGCTGGCCGCCGAGTGCGGTGGGCGGTTCGTGGGGCTGGCCGACTACGAGGTTCTGCCGGGCGGCGGCACGGCGGAGATCTCGGTGGCCGTAGCCGATGGCTGGCACCACCGCGGTGTGGCCACTCTCCTGCTGGAACACCTCGCGGACGCCGCGCGTACGGCAGGCATCACCGCGTTCAGCGCCGATGCCCTGGCCGAGAACCACGACGTACTGAAGGTCTTCCACGACCTGGGCTTGCGCGTCACCCGCCACTTCGACGGACCGGAGGTGCACTGCACGGTCGAACTCACCGAAGACGAAGCCTACTTGAGCGCGGTCGAGACCCGGGGCCGGGTCGCCGACGTCATCAGTCTGCAGCCGCTGCTGCGGCCCCGTACGGTCACGGTGATCGGCGCGGGCCGCAGGCCTGGGTCGGTCGGGCGCGCGATCCTGCGGAACATCGACAACGGTTCCTACGCCGGGCGGCTGTTCGCCGTGCATCCGGAGGCCGTCGCGATCGCCGGGGTGCACGCCTGCCGGTCCGTCGCCGACCTGCCGCAGGTGCCGGACCTCGCCGTGATCGCCGTACCGGCCGCAGCCGTCCCCGATGTGGCCGAGGAGTGCGGAAGGGCCGGTGTGCGCGCCCTGCTCGTGGTGTCCGCGGGCCTGAACCCACAGGAGAGCAGCGCACTGATGGAGGCGTGCCGACGCCACGGCATGCGGCTCGCCGGCCCGAACTGCCTGGGCCTGGCCAACACCGAGGACGACGTCCACCTGGACGCCACCTTCGCCGCCCGGCACCCCGGACCAGGCACCGCCGGGGTCGCCGTGCAGTCCGGCGGTGTCGGCATCGCGCTGCTGGACGGCCTGGCCCGCCTCGGCATCGGGGTGTCGACCTTCGTCTCGCTCGGCGACAAGTACGACGTCAGCGGCAACGACATGCTCCAGTGGTGGGAGAGCGACCGGCACACCGACCTGGCGCTGCTGCACCTGGAGTCCTTCGGCAATCCCCGCGCCTTCTCGCGCACCGCCCGCCGGGTGGCACGAGCGATACCGGTGCTGACCGTGGACGCGGGCCGGTCCGAGGCCGGACGGCGGGCCGCGGCCTCGCACACCGCGGCGGCGGCCACCCCGACGATGACCCGGCAGGCCCTGTTCACCCAGGCCGGCATCACCGCCACCCGCACCATCGGCGAACTCCTCGACACCGCCGCCCTCTTGCACGCCCAGCCACTGCCCCACGGCTCGAAGGTCGCCGTCGTCAGCAACGCGGGCGGGGCCGGCGTCCTGGCCGCCGATGCCTGCGTGGACGCCGGACTGGTGATCCCGGCACTCGCCGCCGACGTGGTGGACGAACTTCGCACCCTGCTGCCCGACGGCGCCACCACGACCAACCCCGTGGACGTCACCGCGGCCGTCGGCGAGGAGCGACTACGGTCGTGCATCAGCCTTTTGGCCCGGCACGGCACCGTCGACTCCGTCCTCGTGAGCCTGGTCCCCACGGCGGTCGCCACGGCCACGGGAGAGGACCTGGTACGCGCCCTGACCTCGGCCCCTGGCCCGCTCGCCCGCCCCGTCGTCGCGGTGCTCCCCGCGCAGGCGGCCCGCGTCGAGCTGCTGCCCACCGCCGGCAGGGGCACCGTGCCCGCGTACTCCGACGCCGAGGACGCCGCCCGGGCCCTGGCCCACGCCGCGACCCGCGCCGGCTGGCTCGCCCGACAGCCGGGCGCCGTACCGGCATTGCCGGACGTGGAGACCGTACGCGCGAAGGACCTGGCTACCGCCTACCTGACGTCCCATCCGGAGGGCGGCTGGCTCGACCCTCAGACCACGGCCGCGCTCCTGGGCTGCTACGGCATCCGGCAGATCCCTTGGGCATGGGCCCGGGACGAGGACGAGGCGGTGGCAGCGGCGGAAAGGCTCGCCGGACCGGACGGACGCATGGTCATGAAGGCCTACTGGCCGGGTCTGGTGCACAAGAGCGAGCAGCACGCACTCCACCTCGACCTGCAGAACCCTTCCCAGGTCAGAGCCGCCCACCGGGATCTGGTCACCCGGTTCGGCGACCGGATGACCGGAGTGGTCGTCCAGCCGCTCGCCGAGCGCGGCACCGAACTGTTCGCCGGGGTCGTCCAGGACGAGGTCTTCGGTCCCCTCGTGGTGTTCGGCCTCGGCGGTACGGCGACCGAACTGCTCGCCGACCACGCCGCCCGGCTCGCGCCGCTGACCGACCTGGATGTGCACGACCTGCTCACCTCCCCACGCTGCTCTCCCCTGCTGTTCGGCTATGCCGGCAGCCCCGCCGTCGACCTCGGCGCCCTGGAGCAACTCCTGCACCGCCTCTCCCGGATGGCCGCGGATCTTCCCCAGCTGGCGGAGGCCGACCTCAACCCTGTGTTGGCCGGTCCGCACGGCGTCACCGCCCTCGACACTCGCGTACGGCTGGTTCCGCGCCGGCCCCACGACCCGTACCTGCGCCGACTGCGCTGACCGGACCACGAACGTTGCAAAGGAGGACAGCCATGAAGCCGACGAAGATCGGTGCCGTCATGAGCGGCGACGTCGTCACCGCCCAGTACGGCACCCCGTTCAAGGACATCGTCCGCCTCTTGCGTGACCACGGCATCAGCGGGCTGCCTGTGATAGACGAGGACGACAAGGTCATCGGGGTCGTTTCCGAGACCGACCTGATGCAGCGCCAGGCGCGAGCGAGTGAATCCGGTGGCCGTCTCAACGCCTGGGTGTGCAGGCTCCGCCGCCGAACACGCGAGAGTTTCGCCCGGAGCCGGGCTCGTACGGCTGGCGGAATCATGTCGGCACCCGCGGTGACAGTGCGTGCGGAAGCCGGTCTGCCGGAGGCCGCCCGGCTGATGGCTCGCCACGGCATCGAACGTCTGCCGGTGGTCGACGAGGAGGACCGGCTCGTCGGCATTGTCACCCGCCGTGATCTGCTCCACGTCTTCCTGCGGAGCGACGACGAGATCCGGCGGGCTGTGCAGCGCGAGGTGCTCGTCGACGCGCTCTGGCTCGACCCGCACACCGTGGACGTGGCGGTCTGCGAAGGTGTGGTCACTCTCTCCGGGCAACTGGAACGCCACAGCGACGCCACCGTCGCCGTCGCCACGACTCGGCGCATCGACGGTGTCGTGGACGTGGTCGACGACCTCACCTACCGCTTCGACGACAGGCACGGAATGTCCGCCGGACCGACCGCGCACGGTGTGGGCGACGACTGGCTGCGCCGGCCGTGAGAAGTGGACGGTGCGGTGGCTGCTCCGTCTGCCTCATGGGGCCATGGGGCCGGTCAGTCCCCGGCCTTGGACGCGGTGGCTCTCCGCCGGAGGCGGTCGCCTCATGGTGTGGGCGTGGGGCCCGGACGGGGCTGTCGCACAGGCGGGGGCCTTGGAGAACTCGGGACCCAGGTGACGAGCCCTTCCCGGCCAGTCATGCCATGCTCACGCCGTCCGCCCCCGCGCCGCGGCGACCCTGTGCCGGACGATCTCGTCCTCGACTCGTTCCACGAGGACGTCCACCACGGCGTTCACGGGTGGGGACAGCCCCGGCCCGAGCGAGGTGTCGGCGGCTTCGACGGCGTACGCCACCAGGTGACCGGGCAGCCGGTTCACCTCCCAGGCCACCTCGACGGCCTCGCCGAGTCCGCGAGCAACCATGGCGTTCGGCCGGTCCAGTCGGCGGGCGTCCAGCTCCAGGCGGTGGATGTGGCCGGGGTTCCCCGGGCGGGTGCGCGCGGCCTCCAGGACGATGGTCAGGTCCGTGTGGTCCCACAGCCGGATCAGCCGCCCCGGGTCGAGGTCGCACTCGGCGAGTACGGTGCCCGGCGGGAAAGGCCTCTCCAGCGCCCGCTCGCGCAGGCGGGACAGCACCGCCCGGCCGACCCCCTCGTCATGCCGGGACGGGTCACCGACCGCGATGACGACGATGCGCGTGGAGAGGCTCATGATCGTTCTCCCTCCGCTCCGGGTGCGCCCAGCGTGCGCTGACCGGCGGGTGGGGCGCATGGGCCGAAGAGGTCCGACAAAGGGCCGGGGCGGCCCTTTCGGGCGTGCGGCTCGGGCTCGGTTCGGGTGGATGGGCACCCGCCCGGCGGCACCCCGCGCGGTATGAGCCGAAAGGCCCACGGCCGGGGTCCGGCGGCCCGTGGTGCCGGCTCCCCGAGGGAGCGCACGCTGGGATCGACAGCCCGGGAAGGCAGCCGGTGCGGTGAGTTCCGCGACCACCATGAGCACGGCGCTTGGGCCCGTGCACCGTGAACGGCTGATGCGCCTCGCCCGCGAGGTCTCCCTCGCGGCCGGGACCCGCATGTTCGAGGAAGGCCGGCATGCCGACCGCTTCTGGATCGTGCGCACTGGAACCGTCGCCCTGAGACTGCGTCGTCGTGAGACTGAGACGTTGGCTGTTGCCCTGTGCCTGCTGCTGCCGTGCCTGTCGCGGCCGGCGTTGCCGATCAACCTCTGCCCCCGCTCCGTCTCCGCCACTCGGGTTCGACCTGCTCCCACTCCTCGTCCCACTCGTCCAGGCGCCGCCGCAGGAGCCGCGTACGGATCAGCCGGCCGCCGGCCCAGACCGTCGCACCGGCCAGCGGAGCCACGAGGGCGCCGGTCAGAGCCACCTGCAGTGTCGCCCCCGTCCCGCTGGGAGGCGGGGAGACGATCCGGCCGGTTCGGTCCGTCCACACCGTGAGCGTGCTACCCGCAGGCGAACCCGGGAAGATCTTCGCCTGGCCGGTGTGCACCTTGCCGAACGCGTCCGTCCAGCGCACAGCGGCCCACACCCGGCCGTCGTCGTACCCGCTGCCGCCAGGCGGGGTCTTCGCCCCGTCGTCGGTGAGTACGGCGGACACGGCGTGCACCTGAGCGCGCCGGGCGGCGAACGCCGAGTCCATCGCCTGCGCCGCCACCACGCCCGCGACCACTCCTCCGAGCAGGGCCAGGGCCCACATGACAAGCACGATCCAGGCCTCGACGACATCGCTGTGCCGCTTGAGCGGGTTGTGCCGCCAGCGCCACAGCATCACCCGTGTCACGCTCGCGGGAGGTGTCCGTGCCATCGGTCCGTCCCTTCCTCGGCATGCGGTCGGCCTCCGTCAGGCAGGGGACGACCGTTGCGGGTCCTGCAGGTCCGGGACGAGGTCCGGACGGCGGGACGGACCGCTGAGCGCACAGTGCACGTCCACCACGCCCGCGACGGCCCGCGTGAGGCGGCCGGCGAGCGGAATCAGAGCGGTTCCGCGAACCCGGCCGGTGAGGGTGACGACACCGTCGCGCACCTCGATCCGGATCGCTTCGGCGTGCGCGCCGAACAGCCGCGCGACGACCTCGCACCGGACGTCCTCGGCGGTGCCCGCGTCGTCCCGCAGGAAGGCCTTCAACAGGTCGGACCGGCTGACGACGCCCCGCAGAGTGCCGTCGGGACCGACCACCGGCAGCCGTTTGACGCTTGTGCGAGCCATGACGCACGCGGCGCAGGCGAGGAGGGTGTCCGGCGGGGCAGCAGGCCGGCCTCGGAGACGACGCCGACGACGCGTCCGCCCTCGTCCAGCACGGCGAGGGCGCTGACCCGCCTCTCCTGCATCGTCCGCACGATGTCCTTGAAGGCCGCCCCCGTACGCAGGGCGACGACCCTGCGGGTCATCACGTCGTTCACGACGGTGGGAGTGCCGTTCATGGCGTCCTCCAGGGGCCTGGGTGCGGTTCCACGACACCTTCAGGCTGCGCCGACGAGCGGTCGCGGGACATGGGCCGAGTGGCCCCGTGCCCGGGCCCCTTGACCGTGTGGTCCCTCAACGCTCGGACTTCGCCCCCGTGCCGGGGAATGTCCGCTTACCTATGTGCCGGGCAGGGGCACCCGCCAGCGCAGTGTGGCACCTCCCCCGTCGGTGCTGGACACGTCGAGGTGCCCGCCCAACTGCTCCGCGCGCTCGGCGATGTTGCGCAGCCCGCTGCGCCGACCGTCAGGCGAGATGCCCACACCGTTGTCCGCGACCGTGAGAGAGACCTCTCGCCCGTCGGTCGTGAGGGCGACCTGCGCCCGTTTCGCATGGGCATGACGGGCAGTGTTGGTGAGGGCCTCGGAGACGACGGCCACGACGTGGTCGGCGATCTGAGGCGGGACATCGGTGTCGAGCAGGCCCTCGATGCGCACGCTGGGCGTGAAACCCAGCACCGGGGTCTTCTCGCCGACGACGTCTACGACCCGGGCCCGCAGCCCGGCGTCGACGGCGCGCGCACGGGTCCGCAGCCCGAAGATGGTCGAACGAATGATCTTGATGGTCTCGTCGAGGTCGTCCACGGCCCGCAGCACCCGCTCGGCGGCCTCGGGGTGCTCTATGAAACGGCCCGCGCTCTGCAGCGTCATGCCGGTCGCGAAGAGCCGCTGGATGGCCAGGTCGTGCAGGTCCCGGGCGATGCGGTCGCGGTCCTGAAGCACCGCGATCTGTTCCGCGTCCTTGCGGCGCTGGGCCAGTTCCATCGCGATCGCGGCCTGCGCGGCGAAGCCCTGCAGCTTCTCGGTCTCCTCGGCCGAGAACACCGGCGCGCCGGTCTCCCGGGCCACCAGCACCACGCCGCGCACGCCGCCTTCCCCGGTGCCGATCGGGACGGCCACGGCGGGGCCGAGCCCATGGAAGCGCGGCGGCTCCGGGGAGATCCGCTCGTCCCGGTGCACGTCGCCGCTGGTGACCGGCGCGGCAGCGGAGAAGGCGAGGCCCATGAGAGTCCTGGACAGGGGGAGCACCATCCCTCGGTGTGCCTCGGCGTCCACGCCCACGGCGATCTCCACGGCGAGGGACTCGGTGTCCTCCATGGGCAGCGCCACCGCCGCCAGGGCCGACCCCATGATCTCGCGCGCCCGTTCGGCGATCAGTTTGAGAGCCTCGGCACGGGCGCTGCCGGCCATCAGGCTGTAGGTGATCTCGGCGTTCGCCCGCAGCCACCGCTCACGCAGCCGGGACTCCTCGTACAGCCGGGCGTTGTCGATGGCCACGCCGGCCGCCACGGCCAGCGTCGACAGTACCGCCTCGTCCTCCTCGTCGAACTGCGTACCGCCGCGCTTCTCGGTCAGGTACAGGTTGCCGAAGACCTGGTCGCGGACCCGGATGGGAACGCCCAGGAAGCTGTTCATCGGCGGGTGGTGGGCCGGGAAGCCGTGCGACGCCGGGTGCTGGGAGATCTTCTCCAGCCGGAGCGGCTCAGGGTGCCGGATCACTTCTCCGAGGATGCCGTGGCCCTGTGGGAAGGGGCCGATCTCGGCGATCTGCTCGTCGGTCACTCCGACGGTAAGGAAGGCCGAGAGGTATCCGCCGCCGGGCCCGATGACACCCAGGGCGGCGTACTCGGCGTCGACGAGTACGGCAGCCGCATCGACGATGGCGTGCAGTGCCTCTTCGAGATTCAGCTCGCGACCGACGGAGAGCACCGCCTCCAGCAGGCTGCGCACCCGGTCCCGGGTACCGCGGGCCGCGTCGATCCGGGCCTGCAGCTCCTCCAGCAGCTCGTCCAGCTTGAGCTGGGGCAGTCGTACACGGGGCTCTTCCGCACTTGCCATGACGCTCCTCCGTCTCAGTTAACCAGTCCCTGTCGGTGAGTGCAGCAGGGCTGTGCCAGCGGCTGGAGACCGTCTCCCGGCGTCGGAACGGACAGCGCTGCCGGCATCAGGGCCGGTCGGCCCACCTCGTGGGACGGAGGACACCTGCCCCGGCGCGCCGCTCCCTTCCAGGCTGGGAGGTACCGAGAGCCAAGAGCCGAGGAGTGGCGTCATGGTCCGCTACGTGCACGACTTCCAGGACGGTGGCCGTGACCTGGCCGGTCAGCTCGGCGGTAAGGGCGCGAACCTGGCGGAGATGACGCGGCTGGGGTTGCCGGTACCGCCGTCTTGAGGCCGACCGGGTCGCGCTGGCGGACATGGACACGAGTGACAGCAGGTGACGGCGACGCATGGTCTCTTCAGCGGCATGGCCCGACCGGCAGCGGAAGGGAGGCACGTCATGGCAGCCGGCGAGACGCGAGCACACCGGCGCATCGACCTCGACCACGCGGAGGCGCTGCGGCTGCTGGGCAGCGTGTCGCTGGGAAGGATCGTCTTCACCCGCCAGGCTCTGCCCACCGTCCGCCCGGTCCACCACATCCTGGACGACGGGGACATCGTCATCCGCACCCATGAGGGTGCCGCGCTCACGTCTCACGCACAGGAAGCCGCCGGCACGGGCGTCGTCGTCGCGTACGAGGCCGATGCCATCGACCCGGACACCCACCTCGGCTGGAGCGTGGTCGTCACGGGGTACGCCCGGCTGGTGACCGATCCGGTCGAACTGGAGCGTGTCCGGGGGCTGCTGCAGCCCTGGGTGCCGATGGAGCCTGCGGACCAGACGGTGCGCATTCACCCCGAGCTGGTCACCGGGGTACTCCTCATCGGGACGGATGGCGCGGCGAGGACAAGCGGCTGACGACTGTCGTGCGGTCGCACTGTGTGCCGTCTCGTTGTGACCCCAGCAACGCCTGGCGGCGCTCAGTTCGGTGAAGCGGAGGGCACGGGCGGGCCGGGCTCCGGCACGGTGCCGCGGAAGCGCCCCGCATGTTCAGGCTGGCGGTGCGCGGGCGTTCGCGCTCGGGCCTTCCGGCCCTTGCGCACAGCCGGACGGTGCTCAAGGGCTCACCGGCCCGTGGCAGGGCGGCCTCGGTGGTGCGGAGGGGCATCACGGACCCGCATCATCACTTCCACGCTTGCACCGGACCTCTGACGTCGCCCTCAGCAGCCCGATAGGGACCAATGGGCCCTGCCGGCGCGTGATCGGGGTCCGAGCGGCCTTTCGCTGAGCCCCTTCGGCCCCTGTGGCCACGGCCCCGCCAGAGTCACCGTCGAAGGAGGCACCACGACGAGGAGGTGTTCCGTCATGAGCACCACGAAGCGGCTGTGGCGGTGGCGGAGCAATCCGCTACGGCGGCGCGAGGACGTCGTCGAGGCCTGGGTCGTCCTGGCCGTGTGGGTGATAGTCGTCGTTGCCGGTGCCCTCGCCGCCCTGGTGACGGTACACAGCGCCGAGCACCAGTTCGCGGTGCAGCGTGCTCACCGGCACGCCGTTCGAGCGGTCCTCCTCGCCGACGCGCCGCACGGCCTCGCCGCGGACCCGCCGGCCGACGGCCGTATCCGGGGGTCCGTGCGCTGGACGGCTCCCGACGGCACCCCTCGTAGCGGGCAGGCGCTGGTGGACGGTGGCCTGAAGACGGGAGATTCGGTGACCGTCTGGCAGGACGACCGGGGCAGGCTCATGCTCTCGCCACCGACGGGCCGTACCGAAGGGCACGTCGAGGCCGCTCTCTTCGGTGCCGCTGCCACCCTGGTCGTCGCGGCCCCGGTCTTCGGCGCGGGCGCTTTCGCACGAGCACGGCTCGACCGGCGTCGCATGACCCACTGGGACCAGGAGTGGGATGCGGTGGGGCCGCAGTGGGGCCCGAAGACGGGCTGAACCGTACTCCGGGACCCGCGGGACCCCTCGCACCCGGGAAGCCGGCACGGCGGTCCTCGGGACGCAAGCTGGAGGATCGACCTCCTGCCCCGGCTGGGGGTCGGCCCCGTACGCCGTGCCGTGGTGCAGGACGAAGATCGCCTTGTCGGCATCCTCACCGTCGCCGACGTCACCCGGGCCCTGTCGTGGCCGGCCGGGGCTGCGCAGACCTCGCCGCGGGGCACCGGCCCGCAGTGACGAGGCAGACGTCGTGACGGAGACGGCCCGGGGACACGTCCTCGCTGCGACACCGGCCGGGCGGGGCAACCGGCGACGACCGCGCTCCCGCCGCCGTCGAGGTTCTCGCCGTGCCGCTTGCCTCGCCCGGCGCCCACTGCCCGCGGGCGCTGTGCCACCGTCAGGACGCCACCGGCTCCCCGTCCCGCTGTGGCAGGCGTGGCTTTGTGTTCCTAGGGTGGGTGATGTGCCACCGCACCCCAGCCGGGCGCGCGTGACCATTCGAGTCGGCCCGACCCATCGGCCTGTACGGCGGCGCGTTTCAGCCATGCCCCGAAGAACGAGTGCCGACCTGTGGTGCCGGGCGCAGGCCGACGGGACGGAGAGCCATGTCGCAGCCGTCATGGAAGGAATACCGCCCCGGGGCGGCGTTCCCGGGGGTGATCGGACGGACCACCGAGGAGTCGCAGCCCGCATGGCCGCAGCCGCTGCGGGCCGCACCGGGCGCACCGAACGTGATGTTCATCGTGCTGGACGACACCGGGTACGGGCAGCTGGGCTGCTACGGCAGTCCGATCGCCACCCCCAGCCTGGACTCCCTGGCCGCTGACGGGCTGTTGTACAACAACATGCACACCACCGCCCTGTGCTCACCGTCGCGTTCATGCATCATGACCGGCCGTAATCACCATGCGAACGGGATGGCCGGGGTGACCGAGATGGCCACGGGTTTCCCGGGCTACAACGGGTGGATACCGTTCGAGAACGGCTTCTTGTCCGAGATGCTGCTGGAGCACGGCTACAACACGTACATGGTCGGCAAGTGGCATCTGATGCCCTCCGAGCAGGAGTCGGCGGCCGGTCCGTACGACCGCTGGCCGCTCGGGCGCGGCTTCGAGCGGTTCTACGGTTTTCTGGGCGGTGACACCAGCCAGTGGTATCCGGAACTGGTCTACGACAACCACCAGGTCGAGCCGCCGGCCACGCCGGAGCAGGGTTATCACCTGACTCCCGACCTGGTGGACAAGGCGATGGCATTCATCGCCGACGCCAAGCAGGTCGCCCCGGACAAGCCGTTCTTCCTGAACTTCTGCACCGGCGCGACGCATGCTCCGCACCATGTGCCCCGGCAGTGGGCGGACCGCTACCGGGGCCGGTTCGACGAGGGCTGGGACGCCTACCGCGAGGCCGCCTTCGCCATGCAGAAACAGCTCGGCGTCGCGCCCGCGGACGCCCGGCTCTCCCGCCATGACCCGGACGTGCCCGAGTGGGACGCGCTGAGCCCGGACGCCCGGCGCCTGGCGACACGGATGATGGAGGTCTACGCCGGGTTCCTCTCCCACACCGACCACCACATCGGGCGGCTGCTCGCCTTCCTGAAGGAGATCGGCGAGTTCGACAACACCCTGATCATGGTGGTCTCCGACAACGGTGCCAGCCCGGAGGGCGGTGTCACCGGCACCGCCAACGAAGCCCAGTTCTTCAACAACGCCCCCGAGCCGCTCGAGGACAGCCTGCGCTCCATCGAAGAACTCGGCGGTCCCACCACCTTCAACCACTACCCGTGGGGTTGGACCTGGGCCGGTGACACCCCCTTCCGGAGGTGGAAGCGGGAGACCTACCGCGGCGGCGCCAGCGACCCGTTCCTGGTCCACTGGCCCAGCGGCATCAGGGCACGCGGGGAGATCCGCACCCAGTACGCGCACCTGATCGACATGGTCCCCACGGCCCTCGACGCCCTGGGCATCGAGCCACCGGCCACCATCCGCGGCGTGACCCAGTCTCCGCTGCACGGCGTGAGCTTCGCCCACACCTTCGCCGACGCCGGCGCGCCGAGTGACCACCACACCCAGTACTTCGAGATGATCGGCCACCGTGCCATCGATCACGACGGCTGGCGAGCGGTCTGCCCCTGGCCCGGGCCCTCGTTCGCCGAGGCCGGTCGCCCCTTCGGCACCCCGATCACCGTGCAGGACCTCGCCGACCTGGACGCCCGCCACTGGGAGCTGTACCACGTCGACGAGGACTTCGCCGAGACCCGCGACCTGGCCGCCGAGCACCGCGACAAGCTGCTGGAGATGATCGCCCTGTGGTACGTCGAGGCCGGCAAGTACAACGTGCTCCCCATCGACGGCAGCGCGGTGCAACGCATGATGACCCGGCGTCCGCAGATCACCGAGGCCCGCACCAGCTACACCCTGCGCCCCGGCACCCAGAGCCTGCCCGCCGCGGTCACCCCGCGCGTGCTCAACCGCCCGCACAGCATCACCGTCGACGTCGATCTCCCGGCCGGCGCCGAAGGCGTCCTGATCTGCCAGGGCACCGACGCCGGCGGCTGGACGCTGTTCATCGCGGACGGCCGGCTGCACTACACCCACAACTACGTCCGCCGCGCGCTGTACCGCCTGGTCAGCGCGGGTACCGTGCCCGAGGGCCGTCACGAGCTGCGGTTCGAGTTCGAGCCCACCGGCGAGCCCGACATCCAGCACGGCAAGGGCACCCCTGGCACGGCCCGGCTCCGTGTCGACCGTCAGCCCGCTGCCGAGACGGACTTCCCCGTCACCACCCCGGTCATGTTCAACCCCGGTGACCTGACCTGCGGCAGCAACCCCGGCTCCGCCGTGGATCCCGCCTACGCCGCACCGTTCCCGTTCACCGGAACCCTGTACACCGTGACGATCGACCTCTCCGGAGAGCCGATCACCGACATCCACAGCGAGCTGCGCATGCACATGGCCCGGCAGTAGGACCGAGCGGGCGAGCGTGCAGCCGGCTTCGTCCAGGAGGAGTCCCGGCCGAACCTCATGTGTCCCGTCGCGGCACGGTTACCCAGGCGGTGGCGGCCAAGCGCCCGACGGCGGAGCGGCCCAGCGGACGGGCTCAGGTACCACGGCCACCGGGCATGCCGCACGGTGCAGCACCCCGTGGGTCACGCGGCCGAGCTGGAGCCCGAAGTGACCCTGACGGCGCCGGGCGCCGACGACCAGCAGGTCGGCTTCGCGGGACACCGCCAGCAGGGCGTCGCGGGCGAAGCCCTCGATCGTACGGCGGCAGACCTCCAAGTCGGCCGGGGCGTCCCGCAGCGCCTCCTCCACCGTTTCCGCGGCCTGCCGCTCCTGGAGGTGGCCCGGTCGCCCGGTGATCAGCGGATGCGCGCGGGGCTCGTGCAGCGGTCGGCGCCAGGCCCGCACGGCCTCCAGCGGTACCCCGTGCAGCAGGGCCTCCTCGACCGCGAACCGTACGGCGGCCGAGTGCGTCGCCTTTTCGCTCACCCCCAGGACGATGCGACCGCGTGCCCCCGAGCGGGCCTGATTGTCGTGACGTCCGCGCAGCACGATCACCGGACAGTGCGCGCGCCCGGCCACCGCGACACCGACGGAGCCGAGGAGAGCCTCGGTCACACCGCTGCGGCCCCGGCAGCCCAGAACCATCGCGACGGCGCCGTGGCTCTCCCGCACCAGGCCGTACTCCGGTTCCTCGGGCAGGACATCGGTGGTCGTCTTCACGCCCGGCTGCCGGCGGCGGGCGCGCCACTCGGCGGACTCGACGATGTCCTGGGTCATCACTTCCTCCGACGGCTTACGCAGGTCGTGGGCCACCGACGCGCCCTCGTAGCGCTCCCAGAGCGAGGCGTACACCAGTCGGAGCGACGCCCCGCGCAGGGCTGCCTCGTCCGCAGCCCACTCCACGGCCCTCAGGCTCGGCTCCGAGCCGTCGACACCGACGACGATCGGGAGGTCCACGGGCTCGCCGAAGGCCCGTGCGGCTGATGTCTCCATGGGTTCTCCTCCTCGGTGCGGCGGCTCAGCCGTGCGCGACGACCGCGACGGGGGCGGTGATGTGGTGCAGGGCCGAGTGCGTGACATGGCCGATGTGAGCGCCGAAGAAGCCGGTGCGGATACGCCGGCCGACGACCACCAGGGAGGCGTCACGGGAATCGTCGACGAGGACCTGCGGTGCGCTTCCGCACCGGCTCTTCTCGATCACCTCGACGTCCGGGAACTTCTGCCGCCAGGGACGCAGCACCTTGCCCAGCAGGGAGGCCTGTCCACGCTCGAGCGTGTCGTAGAGCTCGGCCTCACCGGGGAAGCGGTGGGAGGACGTGGGCGGGGCAGGCCAGGCATGGACGGCCCGCAGCGCGGTCTTCCGGCGAGCGGCTGCGTCGAAGGCGAACTCCAGCAACGTGTCATCCGGTTGATCGATGTCGAGGGCCAGCACGACGGGACGGTACGGCGCCGCAGCGGACGGTACGCCCGCCGGGTCCGTCCTGTGCTCGTCGGCGGCCTGCTCCTCCGCGCGCACCAGCACCACCGGCCGCTCGGCACGGGCCACGACGCCCAGACTCACCGAGCCGACCATGAACCCGTGCAGTCCACCGAGCGCCCGCGAGCCAAGCACCAGGAGTTCGGCGAAGCCCGCCGCCTCGCACAGGACGTCGGCCACGGTCCCCGTGAGCCGCTCGGTTATCACCTCGATGCCCGGGTGGCGCAGCCGGATCCCTTCCGCGGCCTCGCGTGCCAGCTGCTCGGCCCAGCGCTGGTAACCGTCGAAGTCCAGCAACGGGGTGCGGGCAACGTACTGGGGCGTCGGCTCCTGGACGTGCACGATCTTCAGGGGCAGGCCACGCAGCAGCGCTTCGCGAGCCGCCCACTCGGCCGCGGCCCGGCTCTCGGGCGAGTCGTCGAGGCCGACGGTGACGGTGCGGGACATGGTTTCCACCTCCCGGTGCAAGGCTTCCGTCCTCAGCGTGGCGCCGCGGCGCCGGCCGCATCAGGGGCCACACGGCCCGTGCGGGGACCGACCGACCCTCTGCCACGCGGTGGGCGGAAGGGTCGTCCAGAGGTCGCACGGCCCCTGGTCCGCCTCCGGCCTCCCGGCACACCCTGGAGGAAGCAGGACACCCCATCGAGGTCCTTGTGGAGTCACCATGTACGGCACCCCGCACATCGTCAGCGATGTCATGACCCAGACAGTCGCCGCCATAGGGCGACGGGCCCCGACGGCCCCGACGCGGGTTATCTCCAGATGCGTCGGCCCGTCGACGTGGCCAAGGCCGTCGCCCTCACCGCAGGGGACTTGATGTCCTCCCCGGCCGTCATGGTCCGGGCCGCCGCCACGCTCGCCGAGGCCGCGCGCATCACGGCGCGGGAGGGGGTCAAGAGGCTGCCCGACGTCCGCCTGCCCGACGGCGACGGCATCAGGGTCTGCCGCGAGCTGCGCGAGCGGATGCCGGAACTGGCGTGCCTGATGCTGACCTCCTTCGACGACGAGGAGGCCCTGCCGGACGCCATCATGGCCGGGGCGTCCGGGTACGTGCTGAAGCAGATCAAGGGCTCCGACCTCGTGTCGGCGGTGCGTACCGTCGCCTCGGGGCAGTCGATGCCGGACCCGGCGACGACCACCCGGCTCATGCGCTCCCTGCGGGCCGGCCCGGCAGAGGTGCCGCCGCTGCCTCCGGAACTGGCCGGCCTCTCGCCCCGGGAAGGCGACATCCTCGCGCTGATCGGCGACGGTCTGACCAACCGCGAGATCGGCAGGAAGCTGTACCTGTCGGAGAAGACCGTCAAGAATTACATCTCCCGGCCGCCGGCCAAGCTGGGCGTGCAACGCCGCGTCCAGGCGGTGGTCCTGGGCTCGCACTTGGACGAGCATGGGACCCCGCCCGGCTCCCACGAGGTGAAGGATCGTTCTTCCCGCTGACAGCGCGTCGTTCCGCCGCTGAGAACGGCCTGGATCAGACGGCGGTCAGCAGATTCTTCACCTCCACGACGTCGGTGATCTCCTCGACCTCCGCCACCAGCCGGGCCAGCGCCGCCGAGGGCATCCGCCCGGTCAGCTCCACGATGCCGTCGTGCACGGCCACCTCCACGTCTTCCCGGTCATCCGGTGGGCAGCACGCTGCGACCGTTGCCTCGACCTCCGTCCGGATACCGGCGTCGTCCCGGATGAGCGACTGCAGCAGCGCTTCGCGGCGCACCACGCCCACAAGGCGGCCGTCGCGGTCGGTGACAGGCATCCGCTTCAGCCGGGACAGCGCGGCGAGCCAGGCCGCCTCGGCGACGGTCGCGCCCGGGAGCACGGTGATCGCGGGACTCGTCATCAGGTCGGCGGCCAGGTCGCCGCGGACCTTGCCATGGACCCGGCGCTCACGCAGCCTGCCGACACGTCCGGGCCGGTGACCGGATGCCTCGAAGGCGACCTTGGCCAGCAGATCGGACTCCGAGACGATGCCGACCACATGGTCCTCGGCATCCACTACCGGCAGCGCGCCGGCGTGCTCGCGCGCCAGCGCGCGGGCGATGTCGCGGTACGGCATGTCTTCGCGCAGCGAGGCAGCGGGCACGTCCATCACGTCCCGCACCAGGGGCGGTCCCGGCTCGGGCGCGGCTGCGGACCGGGCCGTGAGGGGTGCGGACGGAGGTGCGGAGCGGGCCGGAGCGCTCGGCAGAGTCGCCGGGGCCAGCGCCTCCGTGCCTGCGTGCTTGGCCACGGCGGTGGCCACGGCACCCAGGTAGCGGAGCAGCGTCTCCTGCCGTGCCGTTTCGCCGGGACTCCAGGGGCGGGAGGGCACATCCTGGCGGGCCTCGGCCTCCGCGGAGAAGTTCTCGTGCGCGTTCACGGCGGCCTCCTGACCCCGTCGAGTTGCCTACCGTCCCAGTCTTTCGCCCTCGCTGCCCGTGCCAAGAGCCGAACGGCCCCGGTGGAACGGCGTCACGGCCCTATCCGGTGCGGGCCGGGACGGCAACGGTGAGACTGGAGGAGCAGCCGACCGGCAGGAGGCCGCCGATGAGCTTGCGGGACTTCCTGGAGCGGTTCCGACCGGCGGGTACGCCGGGAGCCTCCGCCACCGGCGTACCCGCCGACCGCACGGCGGAACGCGCCGCGGAACTGGAACCCGCCCTCGCCCGGCTGGCAGACGTTCAGCAGGAGGCGGCGCGGATCCGGGCCGCCGCCGAGCAGGAGGCCGACGCCCTGCGGCGGAACGCCGCACGAGAGGCGGCACGCATGGTGGATGCCGCGCGGGAGCACGCTCCCGAGGTTCGCCGGCAGGCCGCAGCCCCCTTCCTGCGGGAGGCACGGACAGAGACGGACGCCCTCCGCGCAGCCGGGGACCGCACCGCCTCGGCCATCCGCGAGCGGGCACTGGAGCGGGTGCCCCGCCTGGTGGACCTCGCTGTGGCCGACGCCCTGCGCCTGACAGGCGGGGAGCGGGCAGAACCATGAGTGCCGGGTGGGTCGCCGGAGCGGTGCGCGCGGAAGCCCTCGTCAGCAGGTATCCAGGCGACGACGGAGCACGGGATGTCGCACGTGGTCCGACGCTCGGCGATGCCCTGCAACGCCTGGCTACCACACCCTACGCGAGATACACGCGGGCGGCGGCGGACTTGCGCCAGGCCCAGCGGGCGGTGTCCGCCACCCTGCTGTGGCACCTGCGGGTGCTGGCCGGCTGGCTGCCCCGGGGCGGTGCCCGCCTGCTGGTTCCGCTCACCGCCGGGTTCGAGATCGCCAATGTGGTCTCCCGGCTGCCCACACCGGACGGGCGCCGCGCGGAGGCCCCGGAACCCTATCGGCTCGGCGCGCTGGAAACCGCGTGGCGAAGTCTGGAACGCGCCCGCACACCCGCCGAAACCCGGGCGGCGCTCACGGCCTCGCCCTGGGGCGACCCGGGCGGCGATACGCCGTGGGCCCTGGTCACCGGCATGCGAATGGCCGCCGCGCGCCGCACCGCCGCCGCCGTACAGCCCGCGCGCCGCTGGGCCCAGGGACGCGCCGCCCTGCTGGCAGCTCGGGAGCTGTTCGTACATCACCGCTCTCTTTTGGAGCCCGTGCTACGCGATGCGGCGCGGCTGCTCGGGACACGGCCGACGGCTGCTGCCACGTACCAGGAGTTCCGCGAGCGTCTGCCCTCGCCCGCGGGTTGGGCCCTGAAGGACATCGACGAGCCGGGTGAGCTGTGGCGGGCGGAGGCCCGCTGGTGGCGGACGGTGCGGGCGGACGGCGCGGCGCTGCTGCGTGAGGACCGGTACGGGCCCCGGGTGGTCGTCGGTGCGGTGGCGCTGCTGTCCGTGGACGCCTGGCGGGTCCGGGCGGCGCTGGAGTCGGCGGCGCGCGAGGGCCGGCCCGGGGAGGTGTTCGATGCCCTGGTCTGAGGCGGTGACGCCGGTGCGGATGCGCCGTGTGGCGGTGGTCGTACCGCAGGCGGCCCTGCGGGACGCTCTGGTGCGGATCGCCGAGGAGGGCTGCGTGGAACTGGACCGCGCCGAGGAAGCGGCTCCGGGGGCGGCGGCCTCGCGACTGCAGCGGTTGCGCGGGCAGGGCGGGGCAGTCGGCCCCGAAAGCGCCGCGACAGCAGTGCTGTCCTCCGCCGCGCCCGACCTCGACCTGCTCGAACGCCGTGGGAACGTCGCACTGCTGGCGGGTGAGGCCCAGTTGGAGGAGCGCGCGGGGGGCGCGATGCGGCAGGGAGAGGTGGCCGCGCTGGCCGGATGGTGCCCTGCCGCCGAGGTACCCCGCGTCGCCGGACGCCTGGCCGCTGCGGGAGGCGCGCTGCTGACTCTGCCGTCCCCGCGCGGAACCGATCCGCCGACGCTGCTGCGGCCGGGTCGGGCCGCCTCTTTCACCCCGCTGGTGACGACGTACGGGACACCCGCATACGCGGACTTGGATCCCTCGTGGCCGGCGGGCCTCACCTACGTCGCGATGTTCGGGATCATGTTCGGCGACGTGGGGCACGGGGCGCTGCTGGTGCTCGGCGCGGTCGCGTTGCGCCTCGGGTTGCCCCGCCGGTTGGCCGGGCTCGGCCGGTTGTGGCCGTTACTCGCGGGCGCGGGTGTCGCCTCCATGGTGGCGGGCGCCGCCTACGGTGAGTTCTTCGGTCCGACGGGGCTGCTGCCGGTGCTGTGGCTGAGCCCGCTGGAGAATCCCGCGCGTCTGCTGGCCGCCGCCGTCGTGCTCGGTGCCGGCCTGCTGGCCCTCGCACACGCCGCCGGGGCGGTGAACCGGGTGCGTGAGGGCGGCTGGGGCTCGGCGCTGTACGCGGCATCCGGCTGCGCCGGGCTGCTGTTCTACCTGGGCCTCGCTCTGGCCTCGGCGGGCCTGGTCCTGCACCGGCAGGCTCCGGCCGTCGCCGGAGCCGCTCTCGCCGTGACCGGGCTGGCGCTGGTGGCGTTCGGCCTGTTCCGGGCCACTGCGGGCGGTGGCGCGGGACTCGCCGAGACGGTGGTGCGGCTGTTCGACGTCGTCGTGCGGACCGGCACCAACACCCTGTCGTTCGCCCGGCTGGCCGCCTTCGGCCTGACCCATGCCGCACTCGCCGACCTGGTGTGGCGCGGTACCACCGGACTGGCCGGGCATGGCGCCGCCGGGGTCGTGGGCGCCGTCCTGCTGTTCGTCGTGGGCACGGCCGTCTCCTTCGGCCTGGAGGCCCTGGTGGCCGGTGTGCAGGCGCTGCGGCTGGAGTTCTACGAACTCTTCTCCCGGCTCTTCGAGACGGAGGGCCGCCCGTTCCGTCCCTGGCACGTTCCCCCGGCGGAGCCTGCCGATCCCGCTACGAAGGTGATCCCATGCTCACCTGGCTGATCGTCCTGCCGGTCCTGGCCGCGGTGCTCGGCGCCGTCCGGCTGTTGCGGCGACGGCGGACCAGACACGCCTTCCGCTGGCTCCTGGCCACGAACCTCGCCCTCCTGGGCGGCGCCCTCGTCGTCCTCGCCACGGCGTCGGCAGGACCGGCGCAGGCTTCGGCGCAGGCCGCAGCGGCCGGTGGAGTCAACGGATCCGCCCTGATCGGGGCGGCCATCGCGGTGGCCGGCGCGTCCATAGGAGCCGCGATCGCCGTCGCCTACACGGGTGCCGCGGCGCTGGCCGCGCTGAGCGAGCGACCGGAGATGTTCGGCCGGGCGATGGTGATCGTCGGTCTGGCGGAGGGCATCGCGGTGTACGGGCTGGTGGTCGCGATCCTGCTGATCGGAAAGGCATGACGATGGCTACCGTGGCCGCCATCGGCACACGGACCAGCGTGTCCGGTCTGGCGCTGGCGGGAGTCGACGTGCTCGTCGCGGAGGATCCGGACGCCGTCCGACGGGCCTGGCGGACGCTGCCCCGCACGGTCGGCCTCGTGATCCTCACGGCCGACGCCGCCGAAGCGCTGGGCGGCGCGGCGACGGCGCCGGACGCGTCCCGGCCGCTGACGGTGGTGATGCCCGGATGACCGCGCCGGCGGACGCGCTGAGCCCCGTCCGCGCCGAGTTGCTGCGCGCGGCGCGGGCCTCGGCCGACGCCGTTCGGGACCGCGCCCAGACCGATGCGGAGGAAACCCTGCGCTCAGCCCGCGCCACGGCCGAGGCGGTGCTCGAGCGGGCCCGAGAGCTGGGCAGAGCCGACGGTGCCGCCGAGGCGGCCCGGGAGCGGGTGCGGGCGGTCCAGGACGCCTGGGCAGCGGAACTGGCGGCCAGGGCCGAGGTCTACGCGGCTCTCAGGGCTGCGGTCCACGCAGGTGTGCGAAGGGAATTCACAGCGGATGCATCGATCGGGCCGCGCTGCGCGGAGACGGCACGAAGACTGCTGGGTCCGCGGGCGAGGGTCACGACAGCCTCGGAGGGCGGGGTGACGGCCGAGGTGCCCGGCCGCCGGGTCGACCTGTCGGCGGACGCCCTCGCCGATCGTGCCCTGGACCGGCTGGGTGTCCAAGCCGAAAGGTTGTGGGAGCCGGCATGACCACCTCCGGCAACCCTTCGTCGGACTCGTCGGGCAGGCGCACGCTGCCACAGATCCCACCCGGCACTCCGCCGGACGGTGCGGACCGGCCACGGATCCTCCGTGTCGCCGGCCCCCTCGTGGAGATCACCTGTCCGCCCACGGTGGCCATGCACGACCTGGTCATGCTGGGTGGCGCCCGCCTGCCGGGCGAGGTGGTCGCCATCCACGGCGACACGGCCACCGTCGAGGCGTACGAGTACACCGGCGGGCTGGCCCCCGGGCACCTTGCGGAGCCCCAGGGGCGCCCCCTGTCGGTGCGGCTGGCACCGGATCTGCTCGGCGGGGTGTTCGACGGGCTGCTGCGTCCTCTGGCCGGCGTCGGCGACCTTCTCACGGCAGGCGGACCGACGACGGGCCAACCGGACCGTCGCGCCTGGTCGTTCACGCCGCGAGTGGCCGAGGGAGCGCCGGTCGCGGCCGGTGACGTCCTCGGGGAGATCGGCGCGGGCGTGCCACTGCGACTCCTGGTGCCTGCGGACCTGTCGGGTGAGGTGACCTGGGTCGCGGGGGCCGGCGATCACCCCTCGAACGCCGTGCTCGCCGTGGTGGACGGCCAGGACGTGCGGTTGGAGCAGTCCTGGCCGGTGCGAAGCCCGCGACCGGTCGCGCGGCGGTTGCCGGCGGACGTGCCCCTGAACACCGGGCAGCGGGCCGTCGACCTGCTCTTCCCGGTGGCACGTGGCAGCACCGTCGCCGTGCCCGGCGGCTTCGGCACCGGCAAGACCATGCTGCTGCAGCAGATCGCCAAGTGGTGCGACGCCGACGTCATCGTCTACGTCGGCTGCGGCGAGCGTGGCAACGAGATGGCGGACGTCATCGAGGAGCTGGCGGAGCTGACCGATCCGCGGACCGGGGGCCGTCTGGCCGAACGGACCGTGACGATCGCCAACACCTCCAACATGCCGATGATGGCCCGCGAGGCGAGTGTGCACACGGGCGCGACGGTCGCCGAGTACTTCCGCGACATGGGCCTCGACGTCGTTCTGATCGCCGACTCGACCTCCCGATGGGCGGAGGCGCTGCGCGAGTTCGCCTCCCGGATGGGCGAACTCCCCGCCGAGGAAGGCTATCCGGCGGGGCTCGCCTCGCAACTGGCCGCATTCTACGAGCGGGCCGCCGCCGTGCGCACCCTCGGCGGCGCGACCGGCTCGGTCACGGTGATCGGCGCGGTGTCTCCCCCGGGCGGTGACCGCACCGAGCCCGTCACCGCGCACACCGAGCGCTTCGTGCGCTGCCTGTGGAGCCTGGACCGCGATCTCGCCTACGCGCGCCACTATCCGGCCGTGTCCTGGTCGGAGTCCTTCTCCCGGGACGCGAGCACACTGGCCGCCGCCCATGCCCAGGCCGGTGACGCCGAGTGGGCCGAGCGGCGTGGCCGTGTGGCGCGGCAGCTGGCGGAGTCGGACCGGCTGGCCGACCTGGTCGAACTGGTCGGCATCACGGCGCTGCCGCCCCGGGAACGGATCAGTGTGCTCGCCGGACGGCTGCTGCGTGAGGCGGCGATCCAGCAGAACGCGCTGTCCCCGGCGGACGCCTACAGCTCGCCCGCGAAGACGGCGGCCCTGGTGGAGGCCGTACTGACGGTCATCGATCGCTGCCTGGAACTGGTGGACTCCGGAATCCCCGCGGATGCCGTCGAAGCGGTCGACCTGACCCCGCTGCTGCGGGCACGTGAGACGGCGGGCCCCGACGAGACCGCTCCGGTGAGCGCGGCCCGCGACACCGTGCTGGCCCGGCTCAGGGAGGCGGCATGACCGGCGCCGTGGGCATCGAGTACACGAGGGTACGGGATCTGCGCGGCCCGCTCCTGTTCGTCGAGGGAGTGAGCGGGGTCGGCTGGGACGAGTTCGCCACGATCGTCCTCGACTCCGGTGAACGACGACACGGTCTGGTCCTGGAAGTGGACCGCGACATCGCGGTGGTTCAGGTCCTGGAGGACACGGCCGGCATGAGCCGCACCGGCACCCGTGTCGCCTTCTCGGGGACGCCGCTGCGGATACCGGTCGGTGCCGGGTGGCTGGGACGGGTGTGCAACGGCCGGGGCGAGCCGGCCGACGGCGGCCCACCCGTGCTGGGCGGATCGTACGCGGAGGTCGGCGGCGCGCCGATCAACCCGGTACGCCGGGAACCGCCGAACGAGGCGGTGCTCACCGGTGTGGCCGCCGTGGACGTGCTCACCACGCTGGTGCGGGGCCAGAAGCTGCCGCTGTTCTCGGCGGCCGGGCTGCCACACCTGGAACTGGCCGTGCAGATCGCCGCTCAGGCGACCTGCGGAGGCGACCCGTTCGCCGTCGTGTTCGCCGGCATGGGACTCACCCACGCAGACACGGCGTTCGTCCGCCACGGGCTGGCGGCCCGCTCGGCCGCGAGGGAACTGGTCCTGTTCCTCAACACCGCCGACGACCCGGTGATCGAACGGCTGCTCACCCCGCGACTCGCCCTGACCGTCGCCGAGCACCTGGCGTTCGGCGAGGGCCGTCACGTTCTGGTGGTCATGACGGACATGACGGCCTACGCGGAGGCGCTGCGCGAGGTGTCCGCCGCGCGTGGCGAGATTCCGGCCCGCCGGGCCTACCCCGGCTATCTCTACAGCGACCTGGCGTCTCTCTACGAACGCTGTGGCCGCATCAGGGGCCGGCCAGGGTCGGTGACCATCCTCCCCGTTCTCACCATGCCCGCGGGCGACATCACCCACCCCGTCCCGGACCTCACCGGCTACATCACCGAAGGCCAGATCGTGCTGTCCGGCGAAGTGCAGGCGGGAGGCACGTATCCGCCCGTGGATCCGCTGGCCTCGCTGTCGCGACTGATGCGCAAGGGAACCGGAGCGGGACGCACCCGCGCGGACCATCCCGCCGTCGCGGCGCAGTTGATCGCCGCGCTGGCCCGGTCGCGGCAGGTGCGAGAGCTCGCCGACCTGATCGGGCGGTCGGCGCTCAGCCCGACCGATCTGCGCCATCTGGACCTGGAGGACGCCTTCCGGCACCGGTTCCTCGCGCAGCGTGCCGACGAGGACCGGTCGCTGGACGATTCCCTGGGCCGGGCCTGGGAGGTGCTGCTCACCCTGCCGCGCAGCCAGCTCGGCATGCTTCCCGCCGACCTGCTCGACGCCCACGCGCTGCCGCAGGACCAGGAGGCACGATGAGTCCGCGGGCGCGCCGGGTTCCGGCCGGGCGGGCCGGGCGCCTGCGGCTGCGTCGCAGCCTCGCCATGGCGGTTCGCGGAGCGGACCTCCTGGAACGCAAGCTCCGGCTCCTGCTGGACCAGGAGCACAGGGCACGGCAAGCGGCTGAGGAGGCGGGCCGGGTGTGGCGACAGAGGCTGGCCGAAGCGGAAACCTGGCTGGTACGAGGCGTGCTGCTGGGCGGCGAACGCGCCCTTGCCCAGGCAGCACCGGCGCAGCGGGCGCGCGTCGACGTCCAGTGGGGAGCGCTGATGGGCGTGCGCCATCCCGCAGCGGTCAGCTGGACGGATCCCGTCCGCTCCGCGGGGGAACCGACACCGTCCAACACCGCCCTCGCGCACGCCGAGACGGCCTATCGTGCCGCGGCCCGTGCCGCGGCGGAACTCGCCGTCCACCGGGCGGCCGCCGAGCTTCTGGCCGCCGAGGCCGTACGGACGCGGCAGCGGGTCCGCGCCCTGCGCCGGCACTGGATCCCTCGGCTACAGGACGAACTGGCAGCAGCGGATCTGGCGCTGGAGGAGACGGAGCACGAAGAAGCGGTACGACGCCGCTGGGCCGGCGGCCACGGCGGCCCTTGAGTGTTCAGTTCCCGTGCCGGACCTCCACGTGTTTCGCCTCCGTCTTCTCCGCGCCCAGGCCCACGCTGACCGTCAGCATGCCGTCGGTGTAGTCGGCCTTGACGTCGTCCTCGTCGGCGCCCGGCGGCAGCGTGAGGCTGCGGCTCATCGCGCCGTACCGGATCTCGCTGTGGTTCTTCGTGACGTCCTTCTCGGTGCGTTCGGCCTCCACCGTGAGGATGCCGTCGCTGATGAAGACGTCGATGTCCTCGGGCGACACACCAGGCAGCTCCGCTCGCATCACATAGCGACCGTCCTCCGTGTAGTCCTCCACCGGAACCGTGTACAGGTCACCCACCGTGGGCATCGCGAACCGGGCCGGAAGGTTCTCGAACCAGTCCGACATCTCAGGGAACGCGAGTCTCTGCCTGCGTGCCAGCGTCATCGCCGTACCTCCTCGGCTGTCGTGCGGCCTGCCGACACCTCCAGTCCAGCGCGCACGGCCCCGCACCGCTGAGGCCGAACAGCCCATGCCGCGGGACCTGAGGTCCTTTTCGTGCCGAGCTGTCGTGGACAGACTGGTAACCAAGGGAGCCAAGACACTCGGCGGCGATCACCATGTCCGATGTCACCACCACGGACCTCTATGAGGTGACCATGGCCATGTCCTACCTCCGGGAGGGCATGCGGGCCCCGGCCACCTTCAGCCTCTTCGTCCGCGACCTTCCATCCGGCCGGGGCTTCCTGGTTGCCGCGGGCCTGGAGTCCGCTCTGGACTTCCTGGCCCGGTACCGCGTGGAGCGGGACGACATCGAGGAGTTCGCGGACGCCCTGCACCGTCCCGCCCGGGATCTCGAACCACTCCTGGGCCTCTCCTTCGAGGGCGAAGTGCGGGCCGTTCCGGAGGGCCGTGTGGTGTTCGCCGGTGAGCCGCTGCTGGAGGTGACCGCCCCGTTCCCGCAGGCCCAGCTCGTCGAGTCGTACCTGCTGAACCAGCTGTGCCACCAGACGGTGGTCGCGTCGAAGGCGGCGCGCTGTGTACTGGCCGCGGCCGGACGGCCGGTCGTGGACTTCTCCCTGCGCCGCACGCACGGCCCGTGGGCCGGTCTGCAGGCCGCCCGTCTGGGTGCCCTGGTGGGGTTCGCGGGTACGAGCAACGTGGCCGCGGCGACGACCCTCGACATCCCGGCCTCGGGCACCATGGCGCATTCCTATGTCGAGGCTTTTCCCGGCGAGGAGGAGGCGTTCCGGGCGTTCGCGCGCGCCCACCCCGGCCCCGTCACCTTCCTCGTCGACACCTACGACACCGAGCAGGGCGTACGCATCGCCGCCCGGGTCCTCGCGGGGCTCCGACGCGGACCTGGTTGCGCGATCCGCCTGGACAGCGGCGACCTCGACGCGCTCTCGCGCCGGTCACGCGCCATCCTGGACGCCGCCGGACTGGCTGACGTACGGATCGTGGCCAGCGGCGGGCTCGACGAGTACGGCGTGGACCGGCTGGTACGCGCCGGCGCCCCGATCGATGTGTACGCGGTGGGCACGAAGGTGGGTGTGGCCGCGGACGCCCCCTACCTGGACGCCGCGTACAAGCTCGTCGAGTACGACGGCCACCCCGTGATGAAACTGTCCTCGGCGAAGGCCACGGCCCCGGGCCGCAAGCAGGTCTTCCGCCGCGCCGGGCGGCCCGACGTGATCGCCCTGGCCGAGGAAGAGCCGCCGGAGTCCGCTCAGCCACTGTTGCGCACGGTCATGCGCGGTGGGCGGCGGACATGGTCGCCGGACCACTGGCAGGACGCGCGCAAGCGGTTCCGGGAGGACCTCGCCGCTCTGCCCGGCCCGGCCCTGCGGATCGAAGAACCCGAGCCGGTGCCGCCGGTGTGGTCCGAGGCTCTTGTCCGGCTCACCGCGTCGGTGCGCGCCGGCATCGAAGCCCGACTGCGCCCGGAGGGTCGCGTCGCGCCCCCGGGTACAGCGGTCTCCCGCTCCGGCCCGCTCCCGGCGCACACGCGCTGACCGGTCCCGCGCGAGCGGAGGGTCGACAGGGCCGCCGTGAGGACCAATGGCCCCTGGCAGGCCGACAGCGCCCGAGGCTCCCATGGAATCGCGGAGGCATCAGCTCCGCGCCGCCGCAGGGAGGAGGCGAGGACCATGTCCGCTCCCGCACCGCTGAGGACGAACGACCCGGCGATATCGATCACCGGCCCCGAGGCGACAGGCTCCTCGATGCGCGCACGCGTCGTCGTCGGCCCTCCCCACCCGGACGGCAGCCCTCCGTACGACGTGCGCCGGGCCGACAGCGGACGGGTGACCCTGTACTTCCCTGGTCCTGACGCCTACGTCCGCCATCTGGTGACCGGAGACGGCCATGTCCCGGCCCGTTGACCGCCGGCCGATCGTGGTGGGTCTCGATCCTGATCCCGGCCACCGGATGGCGACGGCCTGGGCGGCCGACGAGGCCGCCCGTCGCCGGTTGCCGTTGCGCCTCGTCCACGCAGAGGGCGTGCCCACCAGGGGCTATCGCGGGCGGGAAGTCCCACCGTCCTGGGAGGAGTGGAACGAGGCGCTGCACAAAGCCGGCCAACAGGTGCTGGAGGAGGCCGCGGCCTTCGTCGCGGCCCGGCACCCCCGGCTCGAGGTGGAGGTTCTCCTCGCGGAGGGCGAACCGGTGTGGGTGCTGCGCGAGCAGAGTCGCGGCGCCACCGCCGTGGTGCTGGGATCGCGGCACCTGAGCCGCAGGCAGGAGGTGTTCGGCTCCCACTCGGTGGCCCTGCCGGTCATGGCCCATACGCACTGTCCCGTGGTGGTCGTCCCCGAGCCGGAGCACATCACCCAGACGCCCTCGTATTTCGTCGTCGGCGTCGACGGCAGCGAACACTCAGGTGCCGCGGTCGACGTGGCGTTCGAGGAGGCGGCGCTGCACGGCGCCCAGCTGCGGGCCCTGCTCGTCTGGGAGCCCGGACCGCTGCGGATCTTCGACGAGCACGAGCCGCAGCAGGAGTGCCGCCGCCTGCTCTCCGAGGTCGTGGCGGGCCGCCACGCCCGCTTCCCCGAGGTCGACCTGCGTCATGAAGTGGTCCTCGGGCATCCCGTCAAAGTTCTCACCGATGCCTCGGCGCACGCGCTGGGTCTCGTGGTGGGAACCCGGGGCCGTGGGGGCTTCACCGGCATGTTGCTGGGCTCGGTCAGCCAAGGCGTGCTGCACCACGCCGGCTGCCCCGTCATCGCCGTCCCGGCACCAGCGTGAATCCAGGTCCGCCACGAAGGGAACCGCCGTGACCGCAGAACCTCCTGACGTGAACACCGTCACCGCCTTCGTGGCGGACGCCACCGCAGCGCCCTCCCTGCACAACGCGCAGCCCTGGACCTTCCGCTACCTGCGGGACATCGGCGTCCTGCGCCTGTACGCCGACCGGGCGCGCGCCCTGCCGCGAACCGACCCGGAGAATCGGGGCCTCCACATCGGTTGCGGTGCCGCGCTGCTCAATCTGCGCGTGGCCGCCGCTGCTGCGGGCCGGGCACCGCTCGTCCGCTTGCTGCCCGATCCGGCCTACCCGGAGTTCCTCGCCGAACTGCACTTGTGCGGCACCGGACCACCCGACGGGGCGCTCGCCCAGCTGCGCCCTGCGATCCGGCGCCGCCACTCCAGCCGGCTGCCCTTCCGCGACGAGGAGATTCCCGGCGCGGTGCGGGAGGGACTGTCCGAAGCGGCCCGCGACGAGGGGGCCCAGCTGTTGTTCCCCGGAGCCTGGCACGTGCAGTCGATCCTGGAGCTGGTGCGGGACGCGGAGGAGAGCGAGGCGCGCGCCCCGGACGTGCGTGAGGAAACGGCGCGCTGGACGCACGCGGAGCTGCCCCATGCCGCCGGGGTGGCCGACGGCATCCCGGGCGAGGCGTTCGGTCCCCGGCGGCGCGGCGCCTCGGCTGCTGTGCGTGACTTCGCCGCCGGCCGTGCGATGCCCGGACGTGCCTGGGCGCGTTTCGAGCAGAGCCCGACCATCGCCCTGCTGGGCACGGACCGCGACGAGCCCGTGGACTGGCTCGTGGCCGGTCAGGCACTGGAGCGGGTGCTGCTCCGGGCCACCGCGGACGGGCTCGTCGCCTCGGTCACCTCCCAGCCCCTGGAGTGGCCGGAGACCCGGTGGGTCGTCCGCGACCCCGTCTCGGCGATGGCGCACGTCCAGATGGTGATCCGGCTGGGCTACGGCCCCGAAGGCCCCGCGAGCCCGCGCCGGCCGGTGGCCGATGTGCTCGACGTCCTCTGAACGGCCCCACCGGACAGCATTGGACACATCGGACACGAGGAGAGGTGGCATGAAAGTCTCCGAGGTGATGACCGCTCCCCCGGTGTGCGTCGAACCCCAGGTCTCCCTGGCCGAGGTGACCCGGCGGATGGCCGAGTGCGCCGTCGGGTCCGTCCTCGTGGTGGGGGACGGAACGCTGCGCGGCATCGTCACCGACCGCGACCTCGCCGTACGCGGCATGGGCGGCGGCCTGGATCCGAAGGCCCGGGTGGACGCGGTCATGTCATCCCGTGTCGTCACGGTCGAAGCCACCGCCGACGTGGGGGTGGCCTACCGGACGTTCCGCCGCGCGGGGATCCGCCGGCTTCCGGTTCTCGATGCGGGCCGGGCGGTGGGCGTGCTGACGATCGACGACCTGTTCCTCGACGTGTTCCGGCGGCTGGCCGACCTGCTGGGACCGGTCGCCTGGAGCATCCTGAAGGAGCCGCCCGGCCCGCCTTCAAAGACCGGGGTCCCGCATGAGCCCTGAATCGGCTCGGCAGGGGACGGCCGTTCTCCGCCAGAGCGGACCGCCGACGGGCGTCACGACGACGGCGCCGCCCCCGGACCAGCGAGACGCCTCCGGTTCGTCGCTCCCCGCCCTGCCGGTGCCGGACGTCCTCGCCGCCCTGGGAAGCTCCCCCCGCGGTCTCGCACCGGCCGAGACAGCCGCACGGCGGGACCGCTACGGCCCCAACGAGCTGCCCGGCGTGGGCCGAGGCCAAGTGTGGCGTCGGCTGGTCGCACAGTTCACCGACCTCTTCGCGGTGGTCCTGCTCGTCTCCGCGGCGATCACGTTTCTCGCATACTGGCTGGGGAAGCCGCGGGATCCGGCCACCCTCCAACTGGCCCTGGCGATCCTCGGCGTGGTGCTGCTCAACGCCGGCATCGGTTTCGCGCAGGAATACTCCGCCGAACGCACGGCCGAGTCCCTGCAGGCGATGGTGCCGCACACCTGTCGCGTACTGCGCGACGGCCGGCGGCGCGAGCTGTCCGCGCGGGATCTGGTGCCGGGCGACGTGGTGATCCTGGAGGCCGGGGACGCGGTGCCTGCCGACTGCCGGTTGATCGAGGCGCACGAAGCCGCCGTCAACAATGCGGCGCTCACCGGCGAGAGCGATCCCGTCGCCCGGGTTGCCGAACCCGTACCGGCGGGGCCGCCGTTGCAGGCGCGCAACTGCGTGTTCATGGGCACCGACCTGGTCGCGGGCACGGGCAAGGCCGTCGTGTTCGCCACGGGAACGGCCACCGAGTTCGGGCGGATCTTCCGGCTCGCTGCTTCCGCGCCGAGACAGAAGACCCCGCTGCAACAACAGGTCGCCCTCATGGCCCGCAGGGTCGCGGGCGTGGCGCTCGCGACCGGCGCCGTTCTGTTCGCGGTGCGGGTGCCCAGCGGGCAGCCGTTCGTCGCTACGTTCGTCTTCTCGCTCGGTGTGATGGTCGCCCTGGTCCCGGAGGGGCTGCCGGCCACGCTCTCCGTCTCACTGGCGATCGGTGTGCGCCGCATGGCGCGTCGGCACGCGCTGGTCAAGCAGCTGCTGGCGGTGGAGGCGCTGGGTTCGACCAGCGTGATCTGCACCGACAAGACCGGTACCCTCACCCAGGCCGAGATGACCGTCGTACAGCTGTGGGCGGACGGGGTTTCGCACGCCGTGTCCGGAGTGGGGTACGCGCCAACCGGCGAGATCACCGACGCGGGGCCCGTACGGGAGCTGCTGCGGGCGGCGGCTCTGTGCAGCAACGCCCGGCTGGTGCCGCCGACCGGGCGGGACCCGTGGCGCGTGCTCGGAGACACCACCGAGGGGGCCCTGCTGGTGGCCGCCCGGAAAGCCGGCCTGGATCCAGCGCAGGAAGAAGCCGGTACGCCCCGGGTGGCGGAGCATCCCTTCGACTCCGCGCGCAAGCTCATGAGCACCGTGCACCGCGACGGCGAGGGCAGGTTCTTCGCGTACGTCAAAGGGGCACCGCTCGAACTGCTCGCCCGCTGCGATGCCATCGACCGGAGCGGCGCGAGGACACTGCTGTCCGATGCGGCCCGCGCCCAAGTGGCTGCGACCGCGGACGGCATGGCCGGACAGGGCCTGCGCGTACTGGCGGTCGCCCGGCGGCAGCTCGCCGATCCTCGACTGCCACTCGGAGAGGTCGAGACGCAGCTGACGCTGCTGGGGCTCGCCGGCATGTACGACCCGCCCCGGCCGGAGGTGCGCGAGGCGGTGGACGCCTGCCGGCGGGCCGGGATCCGCATCGTCATGGTCACCGGAGACCATCCCCTCACCGCGGAGGCGGTCGCCCGCCGCGTCGGCATCGTCCGCCGTCCGGCCCCGGCCGTGGCGACGGGCACGCAGTTGGACGCACTCGACGACAGCGGCCTGGACGCCCTGCTGGCGAGCTCCAGCGAACTGCTGCTGTGCCGGGTCAGCCCCGAGCACAAGATGCGGGTGGTCACCGCGTTCCAGCGACGCGGCGAGGTCGTCGCCGTCACGGGCGACGGAGCCAATGACGCCCCGGCCCTCAAGCACGCCGACATCGGCGTCGCCATGGGCGCCTCCGGCACGGACGTCGCCCGCGAGGCCGCGGTGATGGTGCTGCTCGACGACTCCTTCGCCTCCATCACCACGGCGGTGGGACTCGGCCGCTCGGTCTACCGCAACATCCGCAAGTTCCTGATCTACCTCTTCAGCCACAACATCGCCGAACTCGTGCCGATCCTCGCCGCGACCTTCGCCGGGTTCCCGCTGGTGCCGATCACGGCCGTACAGATCCTCGCGATCGACCTCGGCTCGGACGTGCTGCCCGCCCTGGCGCTCGGTGCGGAACCGATGGAGTCCGACGTCATGAACAGCCCGCCGAGGCCCCGCCGGGAGCGGCTCTTCTCGACGTCTGTCATGGGCCGCATCCTCTTCCTCGGCGGCATCCAGGCCCTCGGCGTGTGCGCCGTCTTCTTCTGGCACATCCACGCCTCCGGCATCCCCTACGCGGACTTCACCAAGGACGATCCCGTCTACCGTGAGGCGATCACCATGGTCCAGGCGGGCATCGTCGTCAGCCAGTTCTTCAACGCGCTGGCCGTGCGCACGGACCGGCAGAGCGTGTTCCGGGCCGGTCTGCTGACCAACCCCTGGCTGCTGGCCGCGGGCTGCTTCGGCATCGGGCTGATGGCCGCCATCAGCTACGCGCCACCGCTTCAGGCGGTCTTCCACACCGCGCCGCTGGCCCCCGCCGACTGGGCGGTCCTGGCGGCGTTCGGAGCGCTGCTGCTGGCCGCCGAGGAACTCAGGAAATGGGTGCTGCGGCACCGGAGGACATCCCCGAAGGGAGAGGATGGTGATGAGAGTGATCATCGCGGGCTGCGGCCGGGTCGGGGCCACCCTGGCCACGCAGCTCGTCGCCGAGGGTCATGACGTACGGCTCGTCGACCGGCAGCCCAAGGCGCAGAAGAAGTTGTCACCGGGCTTCCCTGGCGCTTTCCACGTGGGCAACGGCTTCAGCCGCTCCGTGCTGGAGACGGCCGGAATCGCTCACACGGACGCCTTCGTCGCGGTCACGTCCGGGGACAACAGCAACATCGTCAGCGCGCGGACCGCCAAGGAGACGTACCGGGTCCCGATCGTCCTCGCCCGCATCCACGATCCGCGCCGCGCCGAGATCTACCGGGAACTGGGCATCCCGACGATCTCCAGCGTCCGCTGGGCCGTCAGCCGTATCCACCAGATGCTGCTGCACCGCCATCTCACCCCCGAACTCACCTTCGGCAACGGCGAGACGCTTCTCGTCCGTTCCCAGCTGCCGTCCTACCTCACCGGGCGGCAGACCACCGAGTTCGATGTCGACGGCGAGATCCGCGTCGTGGAGATCACCCGTGCCGGTCGCTCACTGCTCCCCGCCCACGGCGTCCTGGCCGAGCCCGGTGACCTGGTCACCTTCAGCGTTGCCGCCACGGCCCTGGGCCGGCTGAGCGGCTTTCTCGACAAGGAGCTGGGAACGTGAAGGTTCTGATCGCGGGCGCGGGCCGACTCGGCACCCAGATCGCCCAGGTGTTGTCCGTCGCTCGCAGCGAGGTCACCCTCGTCGAGTACGACGACGACCGTGTGGCCGAACTCGGCGACCTGCCCCACGTGCGCGTCGTAGCCGGGGACGCCTGCGAGCCGGCGCTCCTCGAACACGCGGGAGCTCTCGCCTGCGACCTGGTCATCGCCGCCACCGGCCGCGACGAGGACAACCTCGTCATCAGCCTGCTCGCGAAGCGGCAGTTCGGAGTGGGGCGGGTGGCCGCGCGCGTCAACGAGGAGGAGAACGCCTGGCTCTTCGACCAACGGTGGGGCGTGGACGTGGCCGTGCCGGCGGCCACCCCGCTGATCTCCCTCATCGAGGAGGCCACCGGTGCCACGGACACGGTGGCGCTGCTGCGGCTGAGCAAGGCGGGCGTCGCGGTCATCGAGACCGCGATCACCGGGGAATCCCGGGCAGCGGGACACAAGCTCGGCGAGATCGAACTGCCTGCCGGCACCGTGGTCGCCACGGTCGTACGCGACGGCCGGCCCACGGTCCCGGGCCCCGAGGTGCAGCTGCTTCCCGGTGATGAGCTCTTGCTCGTGTCGCACGAGGCAACCGAGCGGGAGATCCACGCGGCATTCCAGTGAGCCGGGCCCGCGGTCCGGGGCGTGGGGTCACTGCTCCGGGGGCCGTACGATCACGACCGGGCAGCGCGCATGCTGCGACACATGCCGGCTGACGGAGCCGAGCAGGGCACCCGCGAACCCACCCCTGCCCCTGCTGCCCACCACAGCACCTCGGCTCCCTCGGCGGCCCGCGACAGGACGTCGGCGGCATCACCGCGCACCACCTGGGTCCGCACCGAGCCGGCGGCCCCCGCGCCGAGCACCTCGGTCAGCTCCTACCGGGTCTCGTCCTCGTCGACGCTCTGTCGACGGCGGGTCCCGACCAGCCGTACAGCCCCGGCAGTTCCCACTCCGCGACGGCCTCCACGGCGCCGCCGACCCGGCCGGCGTAGCGCACGGCCCAGCGCAAGGCCTCGTACGAGGACCGCGACCCGTCGACGCCGACCACCGCTCGTGGCTCCGAGGCATCCGTGCCCATGCGTCCCACCTCTCCTCCGGTGCCTGTGCCCACCGGGCCGATCCGCCCCTGCACTCCACGCTGCGGGACCCATCGCCGTACCGCCACAGATGGGCGTCCAAGCGGCATGACGGACGATGCACGTCCCGCGCCCCGATGTGTGCCACGGCAGCCAGGCGCCTCGTTGCCCGCGGCTCCACCTTCCCGCGGCGCGCCACGCGTCCGACCGGCGGCTGCGTCCGCCTGAGTGCTCGCGGCGCAGACGGAGATCGGAGGCCGCTGCCCGACGGCACGGGCGGCGCGTCGAGACCGTCGAGGTGCGGAGTCTGTTCGGCTGGGAGCGTCGGGCGGGCGGACGGCGTCAGGCCCTGAGGAGGGAACCTCAGGCGTGCCGCGGAGCGCGCACTCACCGCCGTTCGGGCACGACCGCGACAGGGCACTGGGCCTGGTGGAGGAGGGTATGGCTCACGCAGCCGAGCTGAAGCCCGAGGTGCCTGGTTCTGCGCCGTGCGCCGACGATCACGAGATCCGCGGCGGCGGACCGGTCCACGAGGATCTTGCCGGCCGGTCCCTCAAGGGTCGCCGGGCGCGTCCGGACATGCGGATGTTCGGCGCTCACCGCCTTGAGAAGAGCATCGATCACAGCGGAGGCGCGCTCCTCGTACGTGTCCGCCGGTCCGCCGGGCTGCAACCGGTCGCCGTTCCTGTCGTAGGCAGGCCTGCGCCAGGCCCGCACGACGTCGAGGACACACCCGCGCACCTCGGCCTCACGGAAGGCGAAGCGGACGGCTTCCGCGCTGGTGCCGGTTTCGCCCAGACCGAGCAGGATCCGCTCGTGCGCGCCTTCCAGGCCCACGCGGTCGCCCCGGACCACGACCACCGGGCAGTGCGCCCGGGCGGACACGGCCAAGCCGACCGACCCGAGCAGCGCCCCCTTGAGTTCACCACGGCCGCGTGAACCCGTCACCAGCGCGAAGGCCTCGTCGCCCGCATGCACGAGAGCGGCCGCCGCGTCGTCCGGAACGATGTCGGTGGTGACCTTCACGTCTGGGTTGCGCCGTTCGGCGCGATCGGCCGCCGAGGCCACGATGTGCTCGGCCAGCACCTGCTCGGAGGGCCGCCTCGGGTCCACCGAGGGAAGGCCCGCCTCATAGCGCGCCCACAAGGAGGCGTACACCAGCCTGAGCGGAACCCCGTGACGGGCTGCCTCGTCCACGGACCAGTCGACCGCCAGCAGGCACGAAGTCGATCCGTCGACGCCCACCACCAGAGGAAACGTCATTGTCCCCACCGCCTTTCCCGGAGCTGCCGAAAGCGTGCGGCACTGGGGTGTGAACCTCACCGTCGCACTCCGTGCCGGTACGCGCGAGGGCGCTTCGGCCCGTGCCGCAGGACCATCGGCCCCCTACTGCTCATGGATCGGTCCGTGTGCCTGCCGAACGGAAGCGGCGACCAGCACCCGAGCCGTCCGGCCGTGAACGGGGGCCGTTCGACCCAGTGCGGACGGAACGGACCGGACCGATGGTCGAAGAAGGCCCGAGGGAAGGAGGGGCCGCCATGCCCTGGGAGACCATCCGGAAGGACACCCCACCGCGCGTCGTCCCCAATCTGCGCGACTACGACAAGGAGTGCGCGGACTTCTCGTGGCAGGCGGCGCGGAGCAGGCTGCGGGGGCTGCCCGGCGGACGGGGACTGAACATCGCGCACGAGGCCGTGGACCGGCACGTGACATCGGGCCGTGCGACTGCGGTAGCGCTGCGCTGTGTCGGGCGGGACGATTCGGTCACCTCCGTGACCTACGGGGATCTGGCCCGGTCGACGGCGCGGTTCGCCAACGTACTGCGCGGCCTCGGGATCGGTCACGGCGACCGGGTGGTGACGCTGCTGGGGCGCTGCCCGGAGCTGTACACCGTGGTCCTCGGCACGCTGAAGAACACCAGTGTCCTGTGCCCGCTGTTCTCCGCCTTCGGGCCGGACCCGGTCTTCCAGCGGATGACCCTGGGCGACGCACAGGTGCTGGTCACCACGGCGGACCTGTACCGCAGGAAGGTAGCCGGACGACGCCGGGCTCTCGCCGCCCTGCGGCATGTGCTGATCGTCGGCGACGGTGCCGACGACCTGCCCGACACGCTGTCCTTCGCCGCCGTGATGGCCGACGCGGCCGACACCTTCACGATCCCGCCGACCTCCCCGCACGACATGGCCCTGCTGCACTTCACGAGCGGCACGACGGGCATTCCCAAGGGCGCGGTGCACGTGCACGAGGCGGCCGTCGCCCACTACATGACCGCGCTGTACGCCCTCGACCTCCACGAGGACGACGTCTTCTGGTGCACCGCCGACCCGGGCTGGGTCACCGGCATGTCCTACGGGATCGTCGCCCCGCTCATGCACGGCGTGACGGTCGTGGTGGACGAGGGCGAGTACGACGCCCGCCGCTGGTACCGGATCCTCGCCGAGCAGCGGGTGAACGTCTGGTACACGGCGCCGACGGCCCTGCGCATGCTGATGCGCACGACGCCGAGGACCGGGCCGTACGACCTGCCCCGCTCCTTCGATCTGAGCCCGCTGCGGTTCGTCGCGTCGGTCGGCGAGCCGCTCAACCCGGAGGCCGTGGTGTGGGGGCGGGACGTGCTCGGACTGCCGGTGCACGACAACTGGTGGCAGACCGAGACCGGCGCCATCATGATCGCCAACTTCGCCGCCTGCGACATCCGTCCCGGCTCGATGGGACGCCCGCTGCCCGGTGTGGAGGCGGCGGTACTGCGGCGCGGCGAGGATGGCCGGGCCGAGGTCGCGGACGGGCACGTCACCGTACTCGAAGAGCCCGGAGTGGAGGGGGAACTGGCGCTCCGTCCCGGCTGGCCGTCCATGTTCCGCGGTTACTTGCACGACGAGCCGCGTACCGCCGCGGCCTTCGCGGACGGCTGGTACCTCACCGGCGACCTCGTACGACGCGACGCCGACGGCTGGTACTGGTTCGTCGGGCGCGCGGACGACGTCATCAAGTCGGCGGGCCACCTCATCGGGCCTTTCGAAGTCGAAAGCATCTTGATGGAGCACCCGGCGGTCGCCGAGTCCGGCGTCATCGGCCGCCCCGATCCCGTGGCCGGGAACATCGTCAAGGCGTTCGTCACACTGCGGCCGGGCTTCGATGCGACCACCCCGATGCGTCAGGAACTGCTGGCCTTCGCCCGACGCCGGCTGGGCCCGGCCGTGGCGCCCCGCGAGATCGCCTTCGCCCAGCACCTGCCGCACACCCGCAGCGGCAAGGTCATGCGCCGCCTGCTGCGGGCCCATGAACTCGGCCTCCCCGAGGGCGACGTCTCCACCCTAGAGGACCCCACCCTGGAGGTGTCCTCCTCCACGCCGAGGACGGAGCAGCCCGCATGAGTGCTACCCACACCCCCCGCTCACCGCGCACCGCCTCCCGTCCGAACCGTCAAGCTGCCGGGCACCGGCTGGCCCTGCTGGAGTCGATGCTGCGCGTCCGCCGGTTCGAGGAACGCTGCGTCGAGCTGTACAGCGCCGCGCGCATTCGCGGTTTCATGCACCTCTACATCGGCGAGGAAGCCGTGGCCGTCGGCGTCAACGAAGCGCTCACGGACGACGACGCGGTCGTGTCGACGTACCGCGAACACGGGCACGCACTCGCCCGCGGAGTGCCGGCCGAGGCGATCATGGCGGAGATGTTCGGCAAGGTCACCGGCTGCAGCCGCGGCCGTGGCGGCTCGATGCACCTCTTCGACGCGGGCCGCCGTTTCTACGGCGGCAACGCGATCGTCGGCGGCGGGCTCCCGCTCGCGGCCGGCCTCGCACTCGCCGACCGCATGACCGGCCGCGACCGTGTCACCTGCTGCTTCTTCGGCGACGGCGCCTTTGCCGAGGGCGAGTTCCACGAGACCGCCAACCTCGCCGCGCTGTGGGGGCTGCCCCTGCTGCTGGTGTGCGAGAACAATCTGTACGCGATGGGCACCGCCCTGGCCCGGCACCAGGCCCAGACCGACCTCGCGCTGCGTGCCGCCGGATACGGCATGGTGTCCTGGGCCGTCGACGGCATGGACGTCTTCGCGGTGGAGGACGCCGCCCGGAAGGCTGCCGAAGGGATACGCGCCGGCACCGGCCCGCACTTCCTGGAGATGCGCACGTACCGCTTCCGCGCCCACTCCATGTATGACCCCGACCGCTACCGCGACAAGGGCGAGATCGAGCACTGGAAGGAACGCGATCCGGTCGAAGGGCTCGCCCGGCGGCTGCGGGAGGCGAAGGAACTGACCGACAAAGGCCGCACCGCCCTGGAGGACCGGCTGGCCGCCGAGATCGACCGCGCCGTCGAGGCCGCCGATCAGGCTCCCGAGGAACCGGTCGGGGATCTGCTGAAGTACGTCACCAGCGCGGAGGCGAGCCGGCCATGACCGCGACCCGCACGCGCACCGCCGGACCCACCGCGCCCGGTGACCGGAAGACGACCTATCGGGAGGCGATGCGCGAGGCCCTGCGCGAAGCGCTGCGCACGGACGAGCGCGTGTTCCTGATGGGTGAGGACGTGGGCCGGTACGGCGGCTGCTTCGGCGTCAGTCTCGGCCTGCTGGAGGAGTTCGGTCCCGACCGGATCCGCGACGCCCCGCTGTCCGAGTCCGCGTTCGTCGGCGCCGGCATAGGGGCGGCCCTCGCGGGCATGCGGCCGATCGTCGAGATCATGACGGTCAACTTCAGCCTGCTGGCCCTCGACCAGATCCTCAACAACGCGGCGACCCTGCTGCACATGTCGGGCGGCCAGCTGCCCGTGCCGATCGTGATCCGGATGACCACGGGCGCGGGACGCCAGCTCGCGGCCCAGCACTCGCACAGTCTGGAGGGCTGGTACGCGCACATCCCCGGCCTGCGGGTGCTCGCCCCGGCCACCCTCACCGACGCCCGGTACATGCTGGCCCCTGCGCTCGCCGACCCGGACCCGGTGCTGGTCTTCGAGCACGGCACCCTCTACAACGCCTCGGGCGAGCTGCCCGCCGACGCGGGGCCGGTCGGCATCGACCGGGCGGCCGTCCGCCGAGCCGGCGCGGACGTCTCCCTGATCACGTACGGCGGCTCACTGCCGAAGGCCCTGGCCGCCGCCGACGACCTCGCGAGCGGCGGCATCAGCGCGGAGGTCGTCGACCTGCGTACCCTGCGCCCGCTGGACGACGCCACCATCGGCGAGTCGGTGACGCGCACCCACCGTGCCGTCGTCGTCGACGAGGGCTGGCGCACCGGCAGCCTCGCCGCGGAGATCGCGGCGCGTCTCACGGAACAGCACTTCTACGACCTCGACGCCCCCGTCGAGCGGGTGTGCAGCGCCGAGGTGCCCGTGCCGTACGCGCGCGGACTGGAGGAGGCCGCCCTGCCGCAGGTCGGCGGAATCGTGGCCGCCGCCCGTCGCGCCGTTGGCGAACCGGCGCCGACGGAGACCGGCACACCGGAACGACCGCCGGTCACCGGTAGGGAAGGCTGAGATGACCGCGTTCACCATGCCCTCACTGGGCGCGGACATGGAAGAGGGGCTCCTGCAGGAGTGGCTCGTGCGTCCCGGTGACCGGGTACACAAGGGCGACGTCGTGGCGGTCGTGGAGACGGACAAGGCGGCCATCGAAGTCGAGTGTTTCGAGTCCGGGACCGTGGGACGGCTGCTCGTCGCACCCGGCGCCCGGGTTCCCGTGGGGACGCCGCTCGCGGTGATCGAGGGCGAAGCCGTCTCCGCTGTGCCGACAGGCGCCGCCGGGACACTGATGGCAGCCGGACCGGGCGAGCCCGTCGGTGAGGCTCAGCCGCCCCCGACGCACGCACGCGCGCGCGGTGACCAGGAACCGGCCGCGCGGCACGAGCGCCCGCGACCTCGGCGGCAGGCGGCCCGCAGGCCCGAGCAGACCCCCCAGCCCGCACAAGCCGAGGCGCGGAAGCAGTCGGCCAGGCAGCACGTGCAAGCGCTGCCCGAGCCGTCCGCCGCGGCCTCCTCGGCGATCGGCGCCGGGCCCCTCGTACGGCACCTGGCGGAGCACCGGGGTGTGAACCTCACGACTCTGCACGGCACCGGGCCGGGCGGGCGGATCACCCGTGCCGACGTGGAGCGTGCCGCGCCTCCCCGCACGGCCAGGGTCCGCGCCACCCCGTACGCACGGCGCCTGGCCCACGACCTCGGCATCGATGTCAGGGCGGTGCGGGGCACCGGGGACGGCGGAGCCGTGCGGGCGGCGGACGTGCACGCGGCCATGCGCACGGGCACCGGGGCCGAGCGGCCGGATCGGGGCCCGGCTGAGGGCGAGCAGCGCCGGCACGCGGCCGCCGCGATCGACAACCGCGCGGAGGAACGTACGGACGCCATGCGCCGTGCCATTGCCGCCCTCATGAGCCACGCCAAACGGGAGATCCCGCACTACTACCTGTCCACCACCATCGATCTCGCGGCGGCCGAGGACTGGCTGCGCCGGGTCAACCGCGGTCGTGCGCCGGCCGACCGCCTCGTGCCCGCGGCTCTGCTCCTCAAGGCCGCCGCCCTGGCGGCTCTCGAGGTGCCGACTCTCAACGGCTACTGGCAAAACGACGCGTTCGTCCCGGCTTCCGAGATCAACCTGGGCGTCGCGGTGTCCCTCCGGCAGGGCGGACTGCTCGCGCCGGTGATCCACCGCGTCGACACGCTCCCGCCCGACGCCCTCATGGGCCACCTCAAGGACCTCGTCCAACGAGCACGCCGCGGACGGCTGCGGGGCAGCGAGACGACCGGCGCCACCCTGACCGTCACCAACCTGGGCGACCAGGGCGTGGAGGCGGTGTTCGGGGTCATACACCCGCCCCAGGTGGCCCTGGTCGGCTTCGGAGCGGTCGTCGAGCGGCCCTGGGCCGCCAACGGCATGCTCGGCGTGCGTCCGGTGGTGACCGCGACCCTGGCCGCCGACCACCGGGCCACGGACGGAGCCGTAGGAGCGCGCTATCTCACGGCGGTCGACCGCCTGCTGCAGAAACCCGAGGAGCTGTGATTCCGATGAAGCCCCTGAACAACGCGGACGCCCTGGCGGTGATCAAGGACTCGATCACACAGATCATCCCCGATGCCGACTTCACCCTGGTCGAACCGGACGACAAGTTCCGCGACGTGCTCGAACTGGACTCGCTCGATTTCCTCAGCCTGATCGAGCTGCTGTCCGAGCGCACCGGAGTCCGTATCGACGAAGAGGACTACCCGGAGCTGACCACGCTGTCCGACGCGGCACGGTTCCTGGTCGACAGGACCACCGTCCGGTCATGACCGCGTCCGGCGTCGCACGACGGCGACAGGGCGGTGCGCATGGTGTGGCGGAACCCGGCAGGACAGACCGCATCAGGCGGCCCACTCGCGGTGCAGGACGACTTCGAGGGCTCCTGTGACGGGGCCGCGCGCGAAGAGGTGTCCACCTGGCCGGTGCTGATCGTGACGTTCATGCGCCACAGGGACTCGAGGTGGAGCGTCGCCGGCTTGCCGTGCGTACCGATGTTGGCGATGGGCCCTCCCGCGCGGACGACGCGCGTGCACAGCACGAACCCGTCCGGATCGCCCGACGCCTCGATGACCACGTCCGCGCCCGGCCCCTCGGACAGGTCGGCGATCATCCTCCCCGGCGATTCGGCGGCATCCGCCCCTACACGGGCCGCGGTCTCCAGTAGAGCGCCGGCCAGATCCACGACGATGACCCTTCTCGGCGAGTACAGCCGCGCCGGCATCACAGCGGCGAGCCCGACCGGGCCCGCGCCCACCACGACGACCGTGTCTCCCGGGCCGACGTGTCCCTTTACGCACTCCGGCCTCGCAGGCGGTCGGAAGGAGTTCGGCGAGCAGGACCGCGTCGTCCAGTGCGAGGTCGTCGGGCCGCCGGGTGGTGAAATCGGCGAAGGGCACACGTACCCATTCGGCCTGGGTGCCGTTGACCTGGTCCCCAGGATCCATCCGCCTCCGCCGCGGCACTGCCCGTACCTGGCGTCGCGGCACTCCGGGCAGTCATCACGGGCCGAGACGGACGACACGATCACTCGATCGCCGGAACCCAGGCGATGGACCTGGCCACCGATCTCCACGACCTCGCCGACGGCCTCGTGGCCGAGTACCGTCCCCGGTTTCACCTCGAGGAAGTCTCCCCGCCGGATGTGGAGACCGGTGCCGCACACCGTGGTGGCGTCGACGCGCACGATCGCGTCGGTGGCCTGCCGGGGCAGGACCTCGTCGACGTCGCGGGGGACGGCGGTGCTCCAGCCCGGGCCCGGCCTCGGGCGGGCAGGCGCGCCACGCCTTCTCGACGAGGCGGGCCGTCTCCGGGTCGGGGTGGCCGGCCAACAGGCGCGGCACGAGCGCGTACGCGTGCGCCTGCCACTGGTCCGCCTGCTGCGCGCCGGCCGGCTGGCCGGGGGTGCGGGCGGTGAGGTGAGCGGCCAGAAGCCGGCGATGCGGCCATCCGTCCACAGTGGCGATCTTCTTCCACTGCGCGGTGCGCTCGGCCGCCATCTCGCCGGCGTCGGCGTCCGCCGCGGCGAGGTCGAAGACGGCGCCCGCCAGGCGGGGCCCGGCGAAGGCGGCCGGGGCGGTAACGGGGACGTGGTCCAGGTCCTCGTGGAAGACGATGCGCCGGGCGGCCGGGGCGGTGAGCTCCACGTCCCGGGCCAGCAGGGACACGGTCACCACGTGCATCATGCGCACCCGCGGGTACGCCCCGACGCCAGCAGGGCTGCCGCGGTGGCCTGGCTGGCTTCTTCTCTTGTTGTGCGCGTGCGTGGCGCTGGTGATCGCCCTGGTCGTGGCCGTCGGCGCGGTCATCCTGGTGTACTGGATAGGCAACTCGGGTGCGAAGGTGGTCTGGCAGGGCCGGTTCTCAACGAGCCGGTCCGGTGCGGGCGTGACGCGACAGCAGCCGCCCCAGAGGCAGCCCTGCCGGCCTGGGTGAGGCGTCGGCAGGACTGCCTCGCGTGGTGGGTCGGTCAGTGCAGCCGGTCGAGGCCCTGCTGGAAGGCGGCGGCGTGCCGGGCCTCGTCGGCGGCGGTGTTGCGCCAGTAGCGGGCGGCGGCGGTGTCGCCGACGGCGGTGGCCCGCTTGGCGAACCTCGGGTACACCGTGGTCGCCTCGTTGTGCTCCCCGGCGATGGCCGTGCGCAGGTTCTCCCTCGTCGTGCGGACCAGGCCGGCCAGCACTGCCTCGCCGGCGAAGTGCTCCTGCCGCTCGACTTCGGCCGTGCCCTCCCACAGGCGGGCCAGCGCGGCGTTGCCGGTCTGCCGGGCGTGGGCGGCGAAGAGCATGTACTTGGCGTGGGCGAGCGCCTCGCCGTGCAGGGCGGTGTCCAGGTTGGCCCTGGTGCGGGCGGCCTTGACCTTTGGCAGGCCGGCGGGGACCTGGACCACGTCGGCCTTCGGCGGCGCCGGGATGGTGCCGCGGCCGGTGGTCACGACTGTGAGGGCCGTGCGGAAGGCGTCGCGGTGACGGCCCTCGTCCGTGGCGATCTCACTGAAGAGTTTCGCGGCTTTGAGGTCCCCGTCCATGCGGGCCTGCTCGGCGAAGCGGCGGTACATGACCTGGTGCTCGTAGGTCTCGCCGCTGATGGCCTGGCGCAGGTTCGCGGCGTTCGATCCGACGGTTCCGGCCAGGGTGGCCGCCTCGCGCAGGTGCTCGTTCAGCTCGGTCTGTGCCGTGCTGCGGAAGAGCCTGCCGACGGCCGGCAGGCCTTGGCGGTCGGCCTCGGCGGCGAACAGGCTGTAGACGGCGTAGGCGTACGCCTCGCCCTTCATCGTGGTGGTCAGGTCGGCGAGCGTCTGCGCGTGAAGAGCCCGGGCGGCGGTGTGCGGTGCCGGGGACGCCCCGCCCGGATCGCCCCCAGCCAGGGCAGGCGCCGCCTGCACAGCCGCGACCAGCGCGCACAGACCCACCAGGCACGTACGTGTCGAATGGCGGAACACGATGTCCTCCTTCCGGGGCGCACCCTGACGGGTGCGAACGCCCCTCCCCATGCCACCTGCGCTCGCACACCACCGCCCCTTCATGTCATCCATCCGAGTGAATACGCACAGTAATCAGATGCCCGAGGGCATCGACGAGTCGGCGCTGCCGCGAAGGCGCTGCGGCAGGCGGTCACCGGCCAGTCCGGCCAGGACTGGACCCAGTCGCCGCGCCCCAGTCACCTGAGGAGGCCCGCCAGTTACTCGAAGATCAAGCAGGACCAGCACACCGTGGTGCGGTTTCGCCGTCAGCACGTAGCGGTTTCCGCCGGTCGCGTCATGGCGTGCGGTGGAACGCCCGGAAGCTTTCCAGGCGCTCCAGCAGCGCACGGCCCACATCGCGCCGGGCGCCCGGGGCGACGGCATTCAACAGGGCGCCGACGGCGACCGGGTCCGGCCCGGACAGCGCCCGGGTGAGCCGGCGCACCTCGTCAGGGGCCAGCCGGGTGCGGGTCTCGTGGCCGTTCGCCGCGCAGAGGGTGCAGGAGTCCGGGTCCGGCGCCCACAGCACAGGCGCCTGCGGGTCGCCGCGCAGCCGGTCCGCGTCACTGAGGGCGCGGGGCGCCGTGGCGGGCGGAACCGGCTCGAAGCCTCCAGCGGTCCAGCGGCGCAGGGAGAGCACGGCGACGCGGCGGCGCATCGCGACGGGGTCGGCGAAGTCGTGCAGGGCCCGTGCGGCGGTAGTGAGCGCCTCGGGCAGCGTGGGAGCGAGGACGCCTCCGGTCACGGGGCCTGGCGCGGTCAGGGGGGCCGTCCGTGGTGCCCAGCAGGGTGTCCAGGCCGCCGCGGCCGGCGACGCGGGCCGGGTCGAGGTCGGCGAGCAGGTCTTCGAGTTCGTAGCCGGTGTGGTGCTCGTCGCGGGGGATGCCGACGTTGACGCTGGTCGCCGCGGCGGCGGTGGCGCTCCCGCCGACGTGGTAGTAGTCGGCGGGCCAGTACAGCAGTTCGCCGGGGCCTACCTCGGCAGGCACGGACGCCGCGATGTGGCGGGCGTAGTCGGTCTTGGTCGAGACGGGTTCGTCCCACGGCCTGCGCGGCCAGAACCGCATCCGTTTGCGGCCACGCAGGCCGAACAGGAAGGTGGCGAAACGGTCCTTGTGGAAGCCGACCGGGCTGTGCTCGTAGGTGCCGTGGAACCATCGAAGGCAAGAAACAGTGGCGGGCGCACGTGGCCCGGGTCAAGGCGCTCCCACCGGACTACCGGATCCTGTACGAGGAGATGCAGAAGTACCTGTTCAGGGTCGGACCGGTCAGCCTGTTCGACGGGCCCCTCCTCCCTGAATCGTCGACTTCTTCGAGGAGGGCGTCGCCGAGGGGAAGGGAGTCCTGGAATACATCGGCACCGACGTCGCCGCGTTCTGCGACGGCCTGATCAAGGACTGCCCCACCTACGCGGATGCCTACCAGAAATCCACCAGCAGGGAACCCGGCGCGGCCAGGAAGTGACGGCCGCCAGACTGGTTCGCGATCAGCTGCAAACCGGGGGCTTTCCTCGCGTCGGCTGCCCTGGGCTCTTTTGCGCTGCCGGATCTGCCGGCGTAGGCGACGCCGGGACGCTCGCCGACTCCTGGCGGCAGCAGCCACCCATGGGCCCGGCCTACTGCACCACCGAGGGACGGTCCGGTTGGCCGCGAGGTGGGCGAACGAGGTGGGCAAGGCCGGTGTGCGGCACCCCGCTCTGGGATGCCGCACACCATCTCGGTGCCGTGGTCGCTCCGGTCACCAGCGCCACCGAGCTGGTCCGGCCGGGCTTCGTCACATCAGGTCCGCCGCCCCTGGTCTCGCGCCGGTCCGCGCCGGCGACGGACGGCTCAGAAGACCCACTTGGTGCACTTGGTCTCGCCGGCGTGATGGCCGCAGGCGCGGAAGTGGCGTGCGTTGCGGTTGTCTCGGACGTAGTTGACGGCGCGGGTGTGGGTGTCGTGCCCGCTGCGGATGCGGTAGGGGCCGCACTCGTGCCACGACCGCGGAGGCGCGGAGGGGGAGTCCCCCCAGTCGAGCCAGACCGTGTTGCCGACGTTGCCGCCGGTGATGCGGGCCCAGTAGTAGAACGTGCGGTACCCGGCCGTGGCACCGCCCCGCAGTGCGATGCGGGCGTGCCCGATGGTGACGTGCGCGATGTCGTCGCTGGTCTTGTGGGCCAGCCTGTTCGGGTCCTGGTTGGGGCCGCACGAGTGGTTGATCACGCCCCTGATCGTGACAGGCGTCGAAGCGGCTGCGGTCTGGGCCGGTACGACCCCAGGGGTGAGCAATGCGATCAACCCACCGACGAACCCGGCGACAAGGCGCTTACGCATCAGTCCTCCTGAGCTGTAGCTGAGGTGCCCTTGCGACGGTAGAGGCCGTGCGTCGACTGCCATATCCCTCACAAGGGTGGCGAGGGCGCAGTCGCAACGCACACCGAACCCGGAAGGCCCTCACCTGTTCAAGCACCCAGCGTCCGTGTCACCGGCGTCCCTGGACAGCACACCCAGCTAAGGCTCGTCGACGAGGCGGAGGACGACGGTGCGGCGTACGCCGGCCTCCAGCATGGCCTGCGCCCGGTGCTGGCCGTTGATGTAGTCGGTGCCGCTGGAGGGCTGGATCGCATTCGCGAGGCTGAACAGGCTGGCCAGCGCCTCGGTCTCCCAACGGGTGGCGCCGGCCGCGACCGCTTGTGCGGTGGCGAGCCCCTCCATGCGGTCGGGGTCCACGCCCTGGGTGCGTGCCCGCCGGAGAACCTCGGTGGCCATCACGTTGACCCGGTGCCAGTCGCCGGCGTGGTGCCAGCAACACGACCTGGCGTCACGGCGCGGCCGGATCTGCCGTAGCCGGCGCCGCCACCAGGGCACCCCGGCCGGCATGCACGCCGGCTCGCGGAACGGGAGGGGTCGCGCGAGGCGGGCGACCGCGAACTCCTCGAACACCCACCGCGGTCCGGGCTCGGCGGCACGCGGCACGTAACCGGCGCCGCGGTCCATGGCGACCGGCGCGCCGACCAGATGCCGCACCTGCTCGAGGGTGATCACCGACCACTTCGGATCCCGCGGCAGGTATCGGTCAGCGCCGGCGAACTCCACCCGCTGGAAATGGGTTTCCTCGAAGGACCCCTGCGGCCGGAGCCGGCCCTCCACCCATATCGGCGGCTGGTCCTGGTCCGGGCAGTGCCGCTCCCACACCGCGCCCGCGAACCTCTCGACCCCGTTCACCAGGCTCACCCCCTGCGCGCCGGAGACCTGGGTCGCCACCGCGGCCGGGCGCGTGCCCTCCGCGGTGAACAACTGCAGCCGGAACGTCCCCGGCAACCCCGGTGCGGTGAACATGTGGTCGTCCACGCTGAGCCAGCGCGGCGCCGCCAGTGCGCGCAGTTCGTCCTGGCCACGCGGTGCCGCCTCGGAGGCCGGGCCGGCGGGGGAGTCATCAGTCGTGCTCCGATCATTCCCGACCCGGCGTCGCACCGACCGTCGTCGGCCACTTCCCGCCGCCCCCGTCCCCGTCCCCGTCCCCGTCCCCGTCCCCGTCCCCCGCGCAGCTCGTCACCACGGCGGCACGGCCGTCCGCGCCCGGCGCTCGCCCATCTGCTCGTAGACGGTCGGTCCAGCAGGTGCACCTACGAGGCGGTTCCCGCGAACCAGGCTCGGGTGCTGCGCACGCCGAGGAGGACGGCGTCCGGTGCCGCCGGCGCCCGTGGGACGGCCGCCGGGGCCGGTCACCGGCTCGGGTGCTGATCGGCCTCCGCGGTCACTTCGCGCAGGACGCCGCTCAGCCGCTCGGAAAGAGTGAGGACATCGTTCATGCTGGTGAGGTAAAGGTCGCGCTTGCCCTCGTCGATGGCCTGCCGGCAGTTCGTGCCGATCCGCCGGCCCTGCGTCGGCAGCGTCGGCCGCTGCCGGGCCACGTCGGGATCGGGCACGGGGAAGTACGCGCCGAGCCGCTGCGCGGCCGTGCGCAGGCCCAGGCAGTGCGGGCGTATGGCGCGGGCCGCATAACCGCGGTCGGTGAAGGCCCTGTCGTCCTGGAGGGCCGTCATGATGTGCAGGACTTCGCCGGTCATCTCGACCAGCAGTTCCCTCCCGCCGAGACGCAGCCAGGCGTCCGTCTGGAGGGCGAGCACCTCCTCGGAGGGCCTGCTGGCCTGTGCCGGGACCAGGTCCTGGCGGGTCAGCGACGTAGTACGCGCGCCGGAGTGTCCGCTGGTGCCCACGGGGAGGCTCGTCGCGGTGATCAGGGTGAGCGCGGTCAGGCAGACGGCCGCCACAGCCGCCTTGCGGGCCGGGGCGCGGATGCGGCCTCCGTCCCGTGCCGGCCGGAGGCGCGTGCGCCGGTCGTGATCAGCGGTGTCCGGGCGCGGCCGGCGCCGCAACCGCCGTACCGCCGTGGCGATCACCGCCGTGAACACGGAGACGAACAATGCCAGTCCCAGGACGAGCGGCAGCAGCAGCTCGGTCAACGGCCAGGCGCCGCCCGGCAACCAGGCGCAGGTGGTGTCCAGCGCGGCCAGAGGGCTCACGCAGCCGTCGGCCGACAGCAGCAGGAAGGCGGCAGTGACGCCGGCGAGTCCCGCCGTCCCGGCGGTCACGGCCGCGGCCGGCACCGGGAGCCGGGGTGTCACCGAGCCGGTCACCGACGCCGTGACCACGACCACCGCGGCGAGCACCACGAACAGCCAGGCCAGCACCAGCAGGGCCTGCTGCCCCAGCGGCTGCCCGACCGGCGGCCGCACGGCGTGGATGCGGGCCAGCACCACCACGACCCCCAGGCAGGCGCCGCCGGCCCCGAGCCCCGCGGCCACGGCGAGCCGCCGGAACGACGGCAGCCGCCCGGCCCGCCAGACGGGGCCCTCCCCCGGGGGCAGCGCACGGAGCGCCCACGCCGGTGCTCTGTTCGCCGCACCCATCCCCCACGCCAGCAGGGGCAGCACCCACAGGGCCGTCACCGCCCACAGCAAGGGGTCCTGCTCCCACGGCAGGACCACCGACAGCACCACCGCGATCACCGTGAGCGTTGTCGCGCCCAGCGGGGGACCGGGCAGGTCGTGCTGGAGTGCCGCGCGGATCGCGGACTCCGAGAACGGCCAGCCGGCCGCGAAGATCCTGCCGCTGCTCTGCCACCAGTCGTAAGTCAGGGCGAAGGCGACGAGGGTGGCCGTGAGACCCGCGGCGAACGCCGGCCGCAGGCGGCTTCCCCGCCAGCAGCGCAGTGCGAGGTCGGCGAACTGCGCCGTCCAGCAGGTGACGACGACGCTGATCACGACGAGCAGTGCGAACACCTCCGGGTGTCTGGGCAGCACCCGCCACCCGGAGACACCGCCGGTCAGCACCTCCCCGAGGACGAGTCCCGCCCCCAGCCACCACCCGGCGCGCAGTCCGGAGGGCGCGCGGACGCCCGTCAGCACGGCCCGGGCCGCGGCACGCCACAGGTTCACGGCGACCGTCGTCGCGATCAGACCGGCGACCGTGGCGGCCGCCAGGCGCACCACCCACCCGGCCCCGAGGCCGTGGAGCTGTCCGGCGCAGATCGAAGCGGTCGCGCCCGTGAGGAACAGGGTGAGCGCGGAGGAGTGGAACAGTTCCTCCGAGCCGACGAGCGCCCGTCTGCGCCGGTCCCAGCCGGGATGACTCCGCCACGCGGCGGCCAGAGCCCTCGCGGCACGGCCGAGCCTGCCACGGTCCGGGGCCACGGACCCGGTCGCCCCGCCCCAGCCCGCCGGGTCGGCCCCCCACCTGATGGCGTCGGCATCGGCGTACAGCTCGCGGGTGCGCAGGATGTCGGCGCGCGTCAGGAAGACGAGCGCGACGAGCACCGCCGTCGACGCCACGTCGCGCGAGGTGGCGACCAGCGACGGAGGACCGAAGACCGTCGAGGACAAGGCGTCGCGCAGGGCCAGCACCGCCCAGACCAGGTAGCCCGGGAGGACGGCGAGCAAGAAGACACGCCACAGGGCCACCGTCGCGTAGGTGATGTCGACGTCCCGGTTGTGGAGGTGCGCCAGCTCGTGCAGGACCACGGCACGGAACCTGCGCGCGTCGCTGTCGCGGATGGCGACGAGGCCGCCGTGCAGGCAGACGACGTGGTGCCGCCACCGTCCGAAGACCACGGCGCTCGCCGTGCGTGACGCGGGCGACACGACGAAGCGCGGCCGCCGGGAGAGGCCGGCGACTCCGACGAGTTCGTCGAGAACGGCGCTCAACTCGCCGTGCGGGTCGATTGCTTCGACCGGGACGAGCCTGCGGCCGCGCTGCTTCCACCTGGGCAGCATCCAGTACAAGGCGCCGGCGGCCAGAACGAGTGCCACGACGGCGGCCGGCACCGGCCAGGCGGAGGCGTGCGGTACGAAGCGGTCCACACATGCGCGGAACGCCTTGTCGGACCGCAGCGTGGCCAGGCTCGCGCCCAGGAAATCGGCCCGCGGGTCCGATCCGGAGGCCAGGGCGCAGCCGGCGGCGATATTGCGGGGATCGGTCAGCGAGTGGAAGACGGCCGACACCACGGTGGCGCTGCTCGTCACGAAGAGGAGGATGAGCAGGAGGAACCGCGGCCCGGTACCGGCGCCGAGGAGGCGTGCGTCCATGCGCCCGGGAACAGGCGACGATGCCGTGTCCGCGTCTCTTTCCGTGCCGAGGTCGAGGCGGGGGTCGGGTCCGGGGTCGGGGTCGGGCCTCATGCGCGGCCGCTCCGCTCATCCCGGTCCGATTCGCGGCCCGCCGAGGGACCGGCGTTCGAGGGGGAGTCCCGGTGCGGGGCGCGATGGTCCGGTTCCGGTTCCGCGCTGCCGTCGGGTTCAGGCTCGGCGCCGTCCTGTGGTTCCGGTTCGGCGCCGTCCTGTGGTTCCGGTTCGGCGCCGTCCTGTGGTTCCGGCTCGGCGCCGTCACCGGGTTCCGGTTCGGCGGGTAGTACGAGCCGGGCCACCACCCGTTCGGCGAGTGCCCCGGCCGCCTCCCGCTCCAGCCCGCTCTCCACGGCGAGCCGGGCCACCCGGGACCGTACGGCTTCCAGTTGTTCGGGCGTCAACGGCGGGAGTGGACGGGACTGTGCCGGCTCTGCCGGCCGGCGCCTGATCCGGCGCAGCCACGGACCTGCCCGCCGGCCGGCGGAGGCGACGGTGGTCGACACGACTTGCCGTGCCGCTTCGTCCAGCGCCATCCACACCACGGGAGTCAGCAGGGTCGCGGCCTCGCCCAGCCCGAATCCCAGAGGGTCCCGGTGCCGACCGCGGGCGAGTCGCCGCAACGCGGTGTCGTCGTCCACCAGAAGCAGAGCGTCGAGCACGATCAGCTCATGCGGCGCCAGCTCGGCGACGATGTCCCGGACGACGTTTCGCACCGGTGTGCCCGCAGGCGTTTCCGGTCCTCCGTTCATCACATCCCCCGTCGTCACTTCCGTTGCACCAGGGCCAAGGTAATGCAGGAGGGCGTCCGGCTGGCCAAAATCGCCCACGGCGAGGGCCAGTTGACGTGAATTGCTCTCGCAGGAGGAACGGCGGCCAGTGCGACGGGCGGAGGCAGTTGGGTGATCTGCTGTGGGCTGCGCAAGTGCATGATGTCGTCGTGCTGGGCGGCAAGGCGGGACAACGCAAGCTTCTTGAACGCGGCCAGTTCCTCGAGGTTCTTATCTCTCTCGGCAACGCGGTCCTCCAGTTCGGTGTTCTTGGCCTTCAGGCGCTCGATCTCGGCGTCTCTGGGGTCTGGCACCTCCCCGGCCTCCTGGAGGGCCGCCAGACGGCGTACGAACTCGTCACCGAGGTGCCGGTAGGGCCCTTCTCGGACGGTGCCGTCGCGGTCCTTTCTTCGGATAGAAGCCGGTGCGGGTCACTCCCGCCTCTGCCGCCAGGGTCTTGAGGTTGCAGCGGCCACCGGGCGGGAGTTCGCCACGAAGGAGCCGGTCCATGGCGGCCCGGATCGCTTCCTCCTTTCGGACCGGTCGGTGCCACTGATCCTGCCCATGCACTCCTCCAGTGACGGTGGTCAGGGCCGCATCGATGGCGGCGACGACGTGGTCGGCCCGCTCGGCCTCGGCCGTGAGTCGTGCCTTCTCGCCTTTCTGGAATCGGCCGATCTCGCCGATGAAGGTCCTGCTGCTGGCGGTGGCCGACGCCAGACGGGCCTTTGGCAGGGGTGGTGGGTGGCTTGCGGGCATCGGGACTCCCATCACTCCAGGAGGCAGTCCAGCGCGCGCACCGCCGGGTGAGCGTCCAGCAGCCTGCGGGCAGCTCCTGTTCCTCCCCGGCCGCGCGGCCGGCGGCGGGCGGCCGGGCGGCCGGGCGGCCGGGCGGCCGGGCCGGTGGCGGGCGTTGCCGGAGCGGCCGCCGCCGCAGTCGGCGGCGGGGCGGCGGGGTGGGTGAGCGGCTCTGTGAGGTCGTGCAACTGGTCCAGGACGGCCGGCAGGTCACCGCCGAGATCGCCGAGGCCGTCACCGGTGCGCCACACGAAGGTCAGCAGGCCGGACCTCGCCCGGCCGGCGTACTCGCCCGCGTTAGGGACGTCGGGTCGGCGGGCGCGGGCAGGGCGCGGCTGAGCGCGAGGGCGGCGAGCACGGCCTCGGCCGGGCCGGCGGGGAAGTCCTCGGAACGGCGCGCGGCGGCTGCGGCGGCGGCGAGGTGGAACGCGCCGAACTCCGGCAGGGCGAAGGCGGCGAGCACGACGGAGACTGATGGCGCGACCGCGGGCGGACGGCACTGCGCGGGTCGGGCGGGCCCTCCGGCCGGGCCCGGCGCAGCGCGGCCAGCAGCGGAGCGAAGCCGGCCAGCAGCGGCACGGGCAGGACCGGTGACCAGGCCCACGCCCGCAGCCAGGACGCCGGCGGCTCCACGGCCTCACCGGCCCGGCCGCACTGCTCGCCCAGGCCGGCGCCGGGCAGGACTCGGTCGATCCCTTCGACGGCGGGGGCCGGGCCGAGTGCCGCGCGGGCCCGCTGGGCAGTCCGGCGGCCCGGCCGGGCGGGCAGGTGTCCAGCACCAGAGCGGCCGGCCGGGCGCCTTCCGGCGTCGGGCGGCCCGCCAGCAGCCGGACGGTGGCCTCGACCGCCAGGTCCCACCACTGCTGTGCCCCTTCATCCCCGGCGTTGGGGGGCGGCGGGTGCGCGGCCAGGTGAGGCGGCGAGCACCCGGTCGGGCACACCTGCGTCCGCAGCCGCGATCCTCGGCCACGCCCGCAGCCGGTCGGCCAGCGGCAGGCCGGCCGCGGCGTCCGCCGCGGCGAGGTCGAGGACCGCGCGGGCCGGCAGCGGGCCCATGTCCAGGGCCGGGCCCAGGAAGACCGTGGCGTCAAGGACACGGACCTCGTCCAGGTCGACGTACACCGGCCAGGGCCGCCTGTCGGACGTCTCGATGTCGCGGCGCAGCAGGTCCGCCAGCGCGCCGCGGACAGCGCGGTCCCAGCGGAACGGGCCGCCGGCGTCGGCGTGGACGGTCACCACCGGCTCGCGCAGCAGGCCCGTGATGTCGTGCTCGGGCAGCCGGGCCGCCCACTCCCGCCAGAGGACCTCGGTCAGCTCGGGCAGCGGCCGCTGCTCGGCGTGCGCGCGCCGACGCTCATCCCGGTAGGCCCGGGAACCGGCGTGCCCCAGGTCGACGGCGTCCTTCAGCAACTCCTCGGCGACCAGGACCCAGTCCCCGTCACCGGCCCCGGGCATTGCCCCCAGGGCCGGTGGGCCTCGGGGCAGCACCCACGCCCTCCTGGGGTAAACCCCCTGTGCGAGAGGGTGACTGGCAGGCTGTTTCGGCTGGTCGCAGGCGCGGAGACTCGGTGGCATGACGATTTCCCCGCAGGCCGTCGCGGCCACCGTGCCCGGCGCCCGACCCCGTCCCTCCGGTGCCGGAGCCGGCAGTGACTTCGCGCGGCTGTCCCGTCGTATCACCGAGGCGGGGCTGATGAGACGCCGTCCGGGCTACTACACGACGCGCCTCGGTCTGGTGATCGCGCTGACGGCGGGCGGATGGGGAGCCTTTGCCGCGCTCGGGGACACCTGGTGGCAGATGGCGACGGCCGCCTTCCTGGCGCTGATGTTCGGCCAGATCGCTCTCGTTGCCCACGATCTCGCGCACCGTCAGGTGTTCCGGCGACGCCGGCCGAGCGAATTGTGGGGCCGGCTCTTCGGCAATCTCGGGATCGGCATGAGCTACGGCTGGTGGATGAACAAGCACACCCGTCACCACGCCAACCCCAACCACGAGGAACTCGACCCGGACGTCGCCCCGGACATCCTGGTGTGGTCCACGGAACAGGCCCGCGACGCCCGGGGCCTGGCCCGTCTCATCGGCGGTCACCAGGCGGGGCTGTTCTTCCCGCTGCTGACGCTGGAGGGCTTCAACCTGCATGTGGCGAGCCTGCGGGCGCTGCGCTCACCGGGCATGAAGCACCGGACGCTGGAGGCGGCGCTGCTCCTGCTTCACCTCGCGGCCTATCAGTCCGCCCTGTTCCTGGTGCTCTCCCCGGGCAAGGCGGTGGCGTTCCTCGCCGTGCACCAGTGTCTCTTCGGCGTCTACCTCGGGTGCACCTTCGCGCCGAACCACAAGGGCATGCCCACGTTCCGCGGCGACGAACGGCCCGATTTCCTGCGCCGCCAGGTGCTCACCTCACGCAACGTGCGCGGCGGACGGCTGACCGACGTTCTGCTCGGCGGGCTCAACTACCAGATCGAGCACCACCTGTTCCCGAGCATGCCCACGCCCCATCTGCGCCGTGCGCAGACCGTCGTCCGAGCCTACTGCGCGGAGATCGGAGTGCCCTACCACGAGACCGGCCTGATCCAGTCGTACCGCGAGGCCCTCACACATCTGCATCAGGTCGGTGAGCCGATCCGGCAGCAGCGCCGAAGGGGCGCCTGACGTCGTCGGTGCAGTCGACGGCGTGGAGTAAGCTCAACGGCCTGCTCAGGCGGCTGCTGAGGGAGAAGGAGGGGCGGGATGCCGAGCCATCGGCCTGTGTGATCGATGCCCAGAGCGTCAAGACCTCCAGCAGCGTTCATGCTTCCAGCCAGGGCGTGGACGCCGGGAAGAAGATCGTCGGCAGGAGACGGAGCATCGTCACCGACACCCTCGGTCTCCTGCTTGCCGTGCTGGTTACCGCGGCGAGCGTGCAGGACTCCGTCGCCGGCACCCGTCTCCTGGACCAGGTCGCCGCCGAACACCCCGGCATCCGCAAGGTGTGGGTCGACGGCGGTTACCGCCAGCACCTCGTCGAGCACGCGGCCACCCTCGGCATCGACATGGAAATCATCGCCCGCACCCCTGGGACCAGGGGATTCACGCCGATCCCGAAACGCTGGGCGGTCGAGCGGATCTACGGCTGGCTGACGCTTCTCTGCGTTTCGCCGGACGGGCGGCAGGCACCCCTTGGCGGGCGGCGCCCGTAATCCGCTGTTCACCGCCTCCTTCGCGAGCAAGAATCGTCCGCATGTCTGCGATCCCCGGTGGCACGACCGCCTTCCACGACCTGCCCGCGTTTCTCGCCCAGCCTCGCGTCAACTCCCTTGCGCTGTCCGCCGACGGTGGCCGTCTCGTCGCCACCGTGCAGACGCTGTCGGAGGACCGGACCAGGTTCGTGTCCGGGCTGTGGGAGATCGATCCGGCCGGGGAGCGCGAGGCGCTGCGCCTGACCCGGTCGGGCAAGGGCGAGTCCGGGCCCGCGTTCGGCCCGGACGGGGTGCTGTACTTCCTGTCGGAACGCGAGGACGACAGTGAGGAGGACAAGCACGAGGGTGCCGCGCTGTGGGCGCTGCCCGGGCGTGGTGAGGCCGCCGTCGTGGCCCGGCACCCGGGCGGGATCACCGCGTTCACCGTCGCCCGGGACTCCGGCGCGCTGGCCCACACCGCCGGGCTGCTGCCCGGGGCCTCCGACGCCGACGCACACGGCAAGCTGCGCACGGCGCGCAAGGACGCGAAGGTCACCGCGATCCTGTACGAGGCCGGGCCGACCCGCGCCTGGGACCGCGATCTCGGCCCCGAGGAACAGCACACCTTCGTGCGCGCGGGGACCGATGGCGCCGTGGTTGACGCCGGCGGGCAGGGCGTCGGCCTCGAGCACCCCGGGGACGTGGCGCTGTCGCCCGACGGGACGCGAGTGGCCTATACCCGGTTCGTACCCGGCCGGGTGCCCGCCGAGAACCGCACCGCCGTGGTAGTGGCAGACGCGACCACCGGCGAGGAGGTCTTCGTCCTGGGCGATGTGGAGCACCTCTACGAGGCGCCGGTGTTCACGCACGACGGCTCGGCGGTCGTGTGCTCGCGGATGACGTGGCCGACTTACGACGAGTCGATGGACATGACGCTCGTCCGGGTCGGCGTGGACGGCGGCGCGGCCGTCGATCTGCTGCCCGGGTTCGACAACTGGCCTGTCGGCGCCGTCTGTTCGCCGGTCGACGACGCCCTCTTCTTCGTGGCCGATGTCGAGGGACACGCGCCCGTCTTCCGGCGGGACGCGGACGGCACCGTGACCCGGCTCACCGCCTCGGGCGCGTACGGCTCGCTCTGCGTGGCCCCCGACGGGCTGACGCTGTACGCGCTGCGCAACGCGATCGACTCGCCGCCGCGGCCGGTCAGGTTCGAGGCCGGCGTTGCCGACCAGACGCCGGTCGAGCTGCCCGCCCCCGGTGCGTTCGACGCGCTGCCGGGCACCCTCACCGAGGTGCACGCCAACGCGGCGGACGGGTACCGGCTGCGCGGCTGGCTCGTGCTGCCTGAGGGCGCGTCGGCCGAGAACCCCGCGCCGCTGCTCGTCGCCGTGCACGGCGGGCCGCAGGGCAGCTGGAACGGCTGGACCTGGCGGTGGAACCCGTGGCCGTTCGCGGCCCGCGGCTACGCGGTGCTGCTGCCCGACCCGGCTCTGTCGACCGGGTACGGTCAGCAGGGCCACCGGCGCGGCTGGGGGCAGTGGGGCGGGGTCCCGTACACGGACGTGATGGCGCTGACCGACGCAACCGAGGCCCGTGACGACATCGATGCCGCGCGCACCGCGCTCGGGGGCGGCTCCTACGGCGGCTACATGGCCAACCGGGTCGCCACGAGCACCGATCGGTTCAAGGCGATCGTGAGCCACGCGGGCCTGTGGGACCTGCGGTCCTTTCAGGGCGACACCGACGCGCCCTGGTACTTTCAGTGCATCTTCGGGGACCCGGTGACCCGGCCCGAGCGGTACGAGGCGCACTCCCCGTACCTGGACGCCGCGAAGATCCGTACGCCGATGCTGGTCATCCACGGCGCGAAGGACTACCGCGTGCCGGTCGGCCAGGGCGCCGCGCTCTTCCAGGATCTGCAGCGGTTCGAGGTGCCTGCGAAGTACCTGTACTTCCCGGACGAGAACCACTGGATCCTCTCCCCGGGCCACATCCAGGTCTGGTACGAGGCGTTCCTGAACTTCCTCGACCACCACGTCCTTGGTCACGAGTGGCAGCGGCCCGGACTGCTGTGAGCGCGGGCGGGCGTCGGCCTTCGACGAGGTGGGATCCCTGCTTTTGGGCAGGAACGGACGCCGGTTCACCGCGGCCGACACGTTAGCGGACGCCAGGTGCAGCGACACCCCGACCCGGCGGTTGGTGACCTCGCCCGCGACGCCGGTGTACTGCCAGGGCACGCGGGTGGCGATGTCGACGGAGTGGTGGGACGGTTCCACGCCGACGAACGTGTGGCCGGCGGGGCGCGGGGCGGCTGCTGTCGTCAGCGGCCGGTCCGGCGGGCCCGCGAGCGGCGGGCTTCCTTCTGGGCTGTGCGAGAGGTCTGGGTGCAGGGCTGGAAAGCGCTGCGGTGAGGAAGGCTCGCGCTTCTGCCATTCGATTGTGCGTTCGACACCCTGACGGTGAGGAAGGAGGCGGTGGGGCATGACGATCGACCAGGCATCAACAGCAGGGCGGCTCCACCGTGATGCGAGTGCGCTGTCCGGACCGTCTGCCGGAGCAGCCGTACCGCCTCGTCCTCGAGCAGCTGGCCGAGCTCACTACGCGCTCCTCGGCATCGCGCGCCTTCACAACCTCACGCTGAGCAATCCGTAGCCCGGCTCCTCAGGCAGACGTCAGCCCGTACACGCAGTGATGACGTTGCGCGTTACCTTCGAGGCAGGAATAGTCCACGAATGGCACAAGCACCGAGTCCGCAGCCCGTCCTGCGCCCTGGCGACGTACCCGAGCGCATCGTGATCGAGGGCCTGTTGCTGCGGCGTTGGCAGGCCGGGGATCGCGAAGCAAGATACCGCGCGATCGTGGCTTCCTTCGACCACCTGCACGCCTGGATGGATTGGGCTGACAACCCGCCGACCGAACACCAGCACGCGGAACGCTTCGAAGAAGCGTTGAACTGGCCGAGCGACCGTAGCTACAACTTCGCCATCTTCGACGAGCAGGAGCAGACGATCCTCGGCATGGCCGCCATCCACGACAACCTCGGCGGCAAAGCCGTTGAGATCGGCTACTGGTGCCACGTCGATCACGTGGGCCGCGGGGTCATCACCAGGTCGGCTCGCGCGCTGACCCAAGTTCTGCTCCGCCTGGACCAGCTTGCCCGAGTCGAGATCCACTGCGACGAAGCCAACGTCCGCAGTGCCGCGGTCGCGCGACGCCTGGGTTACCGCCTCGACCGTATCGAGGAGGACGGCATCACGGCGCCGGCCGAGTCTGGCCGCGGCATGATCTGGGTCAAGGAGTGCTGACGGTCCCCGCCGCCCGGTGGGCAATCCGTGCAGCCGGGGGCCTACTGACGAAGTAGCCGGCTGAGCGTGCCGGGCCTTTGACTTGGCCGTACTTTCTCCAGTTGCGGGACAGCCCTTAGTTACGGCAACGGACGGATCGCCGGCTACAACTACCGGACCTGCAACTGAGCCCCGCGCGCCTCTCTCGTGCGGCCTCGCGGTTGCACAAAGGGGTGACAGGCCGGTACGTGCCGCTGTGTGCCTGGCTCGCCGATGCAGAGGACATCGCGAGCCCGCGACGAGTTTTTCTCAGCCAGACCGTACGACGCGCGGCCCGATGTCTTACGGGGGCACGCATCGGCCGCGGCGCGGCTCTCCTGCCCTTCGTAGCCATCCACGAAAGGCATTCACCGTGCATGCGCGTACCCGCCCTGACCCGGTGCTGGACTTCGACGAGTACATGCGTACGCGGCACGGAAGGGTGGCGGGCGGGCCAGAAGCTGCAGGACCTCCCCATCGAGCAGTTTCCAGAAGCGCGTCGGGGACTGCGCCGAGCAGTAGGCCGACCGCGCGCTTCTGCTGGACATCATGTGAGTGCCGGCGCCCCGACAACGCAGCGTCGTGGTGCTGCGGCACTGGGAGCAGATGACCACACAGGGGACGGCCGCCGCCCTCGGCATGGCGCCTGGAACGGTCCAGAGCACTCTTCACCGTGCGCCGGCCCGGCTTCGTCAGGAGTTGCAGCGCCGCGACCCCGACTCCGCTTCGGCGGCGGCCGCCGGCTGTGGATGCCCACCGGCCGGCGGCCGGGCACGCTGACGCGCGGGCCGCACCGCATCCCCGGCGCCAACGGATGTGAGGTCTCCGGGGCGTTGAGTCGCTGTTGTTGGCACCATGGCCTCATGGAGAAATGCGAGGACAGCGAAACGCCGTCCCAACACTGCACTTTGAGGGTGCGGGTATCCGCCGGGCCAGGTGAGGCGGTGGAGACGCATCTGGTGTCGCTGCGGGACTGGTTGGCTGCGGAAGAGGCGTTGCGCGGCCGGGTGGAGCTGCTGACCCGGACGCCGCAGCCGGGGCAAATGGGGGCCGCGCTGGACGTACTGGCGGTGGCGCTGGGCTCCGGCGGAGCGGGAGCTGTGCTGGCCCGTTCTCTGTCGACCTGGCTGGTGCAGCGCCGTGCGGACGTCACCGTGCACGTGAGCCGCGGCGACGGGCGGAAGGTCACCGTGGAGGTCCGCCGGACAAGCGATCCGCAGGCGGTGATCGGGGCGGTCGGGGAGCTGCTGGAGGGCGGGGAGGAGTGAGGCGGAGCGCGCCGCGCTTCCCCGACGGTGCCGCTTCCCGGGTGGTCCTCATCGGGTGCAGCGACTTCGACGACATCGATCTGCCCGCGATTCCCGCCGTCAAGGCCAACCTCGCGGACCTGCGCTCCACGCTCACGGATCAGACACACGGAACCCTGCCGCCGGAACACTGCCGGGTGCTGGCCGATCCGGCCGATCACCGCAGCGTCGGCATGGCACTAGCCCAAGCCGCACGCGAGGCGGAGGACCTGCTGCTCGTCTACTACACCGGACACGGACTGCTGGACGAGGACGGGCTGCTCCACCTCGCCCTGTCCTCCACGGACCCCGATCACGTCGGCTTCACCGGTGTCCCGGCCGATCTGGTCAAGCGCTACCTCGGCCGGGCCCGGGCACGTCTGCGGGTCCTGGTGCTGGACTGCTGCTTCTCCGGCCGCGCGGTGGCCGCCATGACCGAATCAGGCAGCCTGCTGTCGGCTCAACTCGACATGAGCGGCACCTACACCCTCACCTCCACCACGGCCACCGCCCCCTCCCACGCACCGCCCGGGCAACGGCACACCGCCTTCACCGCAGCCCTGTTGGATGCACTGAACCAGCCACAGCCGCTCACCCTGGACGACATCCACCAGCACATCGACACTGTGCTGCACGGGATGGGGCTGCCGCGGCCTCAGCGACGCTCCGTCAACGCCGCCGGGTACGTCGCCCTCGTCCGTGGCCCGGTCCAGCCGCACGCAGCACCGCCGACCGGCAACCAGGAAGAGATCCGTTTCCGTCAGCCGCCGCCCGCCCCGCCGACCAGGCGCGACACCATCAAGGCCGGCCTGCTGCTGACCGCCGGCATTGCGGTCATGACGCTGTTTGGTGAATGGCGCGTGACCTTGATCTGGGGCGGCGTTGCAGCCCTCCTTCTCGGTCCGGTCATCGTTGTGAATCTCCACCGAAGAAATGTCCACCACGACCTTGTCGTGGACGGGGACGGGTTGAGCACCCAGCACGGGACGCGTTCGGCTCACGTGCCGTGGAAGGACGTCGAGTGCGTGGGCGTCCTGCGCAGGCCGGGGACCGTACTGGGCCCCAACGTCCTCATCGTGCGGCTGAAGGCCGACGCGCCGTACCCGCCAGGGTTCCACAAGAAGCTCAACCAACGTCTCCCGGACCGGCACTACGTCATCGCGGGAATGCTGGGTACCTACGGCGCCGACCCCGTGCGCCTGCGCTCGGCGATCGAACACTTCGCCGGCGGCATCTACCGCACCGGCCAGCAGTTACTGGAGATGGACCCACGGCTGCGCTAAGACGTCGTTTCGGTTGGAGAGTCGGCGGTAGCCGATGAGGGCTGCGGCTGTGCCGACGCAGGCCAGGAAGTGCTCGGCCTTGCGCTCGTAGCGGCGGTGCAGGCGTCGGCATCCGGCCGGCCAGGAGAGCGTTCTCTCGACGACCCAGCGGTGTCGTCCGAGTCGCGTGGAGGACTCGATGCCCTTGCGGGCGATGCGGTGGAGGATGCGACGCTCACGAAGCGACTCCCGCAGGTGGTCGTGATGGATTTTCGATCCCGGCTTGCCGCGGTCGGTCGGATTCGGTCCGGTCAGTGGCCCCCCTTTGCTGCCCGGACGCTGACGGAGTCGATCGCGCACAGCGACCAGTCCGATCCGTAGAACGCCACCTACGGCTCTGGGTCACGGGCGCGGGAAGCGGGCGCGCATGGCGTCGATGCAGGTGTCCCGGGACGTGGGTCCGCCGAACCGAAGGCGGTCATAGGCCGTGAACGCCGGCTCAAGGGTGTCGAGTTCGTCGACCAGAGCGTGCAGCCGCTCAGACCATTGCGCTGAACCGGCATCCGGCTCGTTCACTGCGGCACCGATCGCGGTCGTCAGGTAATCCTTACGCTGAATGGTGGCCGGGGTCACCGAGTGCAGACACACGTACTGTCCGCTGAGATACGCGTTCCACTCCGCCTTCCCGGTGATCGGCTCGGCCCAGTGAGCGGTGAACCACGCCTCGAGGAGGTCTACGCCGCCGGCCTCGTGGGCGAGAGCGAACAGGTCGGCCGGCACCATCTCAGCACCGTCGGAGCGCAGATATCCCGGAAGCGGCAGACGCTGCCTCAGCATCAGCCGGCGGACCGCATCGGCTTCGCGGCCGTGGACTGCGCACAGTTCCTCCAGGGCAACGAACTGCGCGCTGACATATTCGTCATCCGCGTCGGTCATCGGATGGTCGCCGTTGACCTCCTGGAACCGCTCGACGAGCTGCTGCTTCAGGGTCGTTTCCGGCATAGGGGGCCTCCGGCGTCATCAGCGCGGGCATCTCCCGCACAGGCCTCCGCACGCTACAGGCCGGACGGTTCGGCACCCACCGAACTATCGGTGGAACGGTCACACGCGTAGATGCCCGAGGTCGGCGGATCCGGCCGGGGGTGGAAAACCCGGTCGTTGTCCCGGCTCAGTGGCCTGTGTACGACGCGGACCGGAAGGCCGCGACCGGAAGGTGCGGTGCGGGCAAGGCGCCGCGGCGGACCCTTCGCCACGCAGTCGCGTAGGTGCTGCCAGCGTCCGCGCCGCGGGTCCGGCACATCCCCGGACGGTGGGAGTGGGTGCTGCGGCTCAGCTCATCGAGCATCCTCGTTGAGCGGTGACCCGTCCCCTTCTCCCCGGCTCGTGTGTCCCGGCGGCCTAGGTGTGCTGTTCGGAGAGGTTGGTGACGCGGCTGGCTGGTGTAGGCGAGGCGGGTGTGGTCGTCCAGTGCGGTGTGGAGGTAGGCGTAACCGGTGCCGTCGCGGCGGTCCTTGTTCGGGCTGCCGGCCGCCCGGCCGAGGACTTTGTGGCCGCCGCCGGGGATGCGGCCGAGTTTCTTGACGTCGATGTGGACCAGTTCGCCGGGCCGGGAGCGTTCGTAGCGGCGCATGGGCTCGCCGGTGGCCCGGTCGCAGGCGGCCAGGGCGTGCAGGCCGTGCCGGACCGGGATGCGGTGGGCGGTAGAGGCGGCGGCACGGAGACGACGACGGTGCGGGGAGTGCTCATGAGGCTGCCGCTCGGCGAGGATGAGGTGAGCGCGGTCCTCGCCCACCTCGACCAGGTCCGCGAGGACGTCGCCGCGTGGGAGGAGCGGACCCGGCTGACCGGTTTCGACGCCTGATCCTCGCCGTGCTTCAACGGCGGTGGCGAGCTTGGTGGACGTCGGACGGCGGTCCCCGTCGACCCGTAAGGGGCCGGGAACCCCCTGCCGTTGACCAGGGCGGGCGCCGCCAGGTGTGTTTCGCGGCGACAGGCCGAAGGTCTGTACACACGTGAAACGGGGGACGGGCACCCGGTCCTCACCGGCCCCCCGGCGGCCGGTACTGGAGCGGTGAGGCGCGCTTGGGAACCGGCGGCCCGAGATCGCGGGGGCCCGAGCATCCGGCTGTATCCCGGATGCCGCTCGCCTTCCCCGGCCGTCAACCGGTGCTTCGTGTCCCGGCCCTCTTTCCGGCAGCGGGCCGAACAGCTGACGCCGGCTCCAGCCCCCTTGGCTATCGAGCGCCCGGACGCGGGCGGCGGAACGGGCCCTGAAGACCGCCGTGGGCGTGACGGTCAGGGTCTCAGTTCGCGGCGCCGTCGGTGAAGCCCGCGTCGACAAGACCCTGCTGCACAAGATCGGGGCGGTTGCTGATGAACCCGTCGGCGCCACCGCGGGCGAACTCCACCGCGCTCTTGGGGTCGTCCACCGTCCAGATGAAGACCTTCAGCGGCTGCCCGTGCGGGCCCGTCAGGGCATGGGCCGCCTTGAAGTAGGCAGGAGTCACCTTCAGGTACTTCATGTTGATCTGGTCGGCCACCTTCGCGTATCCCGCCAGGTCCTTCACCCTCGGTTCACGCGACAGCAGGGCAGTGCGCGCCTCGGGAGCGCGAGCGCGCACGGTTCGCAGGGTGCCGGTGTCGAAGGCCTGGATGACCAGCCGGTCGGTCGCCCGGTCGCCCTCGAGCCAGCCCAGCCGGCCGAGTTCCTGCACCGTGTCCTCGGCGAGCCGCGGATAGATCTCCGGCCACTTGATCTCGAGGACCAGCTTCTGGCCGTTGCTGTCCAGGCGGCGCATGTACTGCTGAAGGGTCGGTATCCTCTCCCCCGCCCACCGCTTGCCCTTCCAGCCGCCGGCGTCCAGCGTGGATATCTCCGCCCAGGTGAAGTCCCCTACCTTCCACGGCGCACGCTGCGGGAACTTCTCCTCGACATCGGTGGTGCGGGCCAGGGTCTTGTCGTGAATGACCACCAGCGTGCCGTCCTTGGTGCGCTGGACGTCGTTCTCCAGCCAGTCGATTCCCTGTGCCCGCGCCGTGTCCATCGCGGCCAGGGTGTTCTCCGGGGCCGCGTGGGTGCCGGCCCTGTGGGCCACACTCACCACACCCTCGCGGCTCGTCGCGTCGGTCTCCGTGGACGTCACCAGCAGCACCGCGACCAGGCTCAGGCCCAGTCCTGCCACGCACAGCAGAACGCGCGCGAACATCCACTCTCCTCATGGGTCGACGGCACGGACTTCCACGGCGTAGTCGGGACGGCGCCGATCGTGCCAGGAAGAGGAGAGACTACCTACGCCCGCCCAGGCGCCGACGGGTGGCCGAGACGATCGCTCTCGCCCACACCGGCAGCGCCGTCCTGCTTGTTGCGGATCATCACCTTGTGGATCCAGTCGGCGTAGGCGGGCGCGCTGCTGTAAAGCCCGGGGCCCTCGCTGCACCGTACGTGCACGACCAACTGAGGAGGAGTGTTTTCGTCGTATGTGCCGGGAACACCAGCGCCGGTGGCCCGCCTTAGCGGGAAGCGCCAGGCACTTGGCCGGGAGCGCCAGGAACCGACGGCAACCGCGGCCGTGGCCGGCCGGTTTCGTCTGAGGCACCGGGTGGACCGAGGAAGATGCCGGCGATGTGGAGCCGGTCAGTCAGATGACCGCGGTCTTCTTGTGGGGGTGACGACGACGGACCACGGGAGGCGCACCGACTTACGATCTCCCCTGGGTCGGCGTGCCCGTCGGGTGCCACTCGCGGCGGAGGAGGCCGAAGACCCAGGAGTCGGAGACGTCGCCGTTGACGACGCAGTCCTCCCGGAGGGTGCCTTCGCGGACGAAGCCGAGCTTCTCCAGGACTCGGGCGGAGGCCACGTTGCGGGTGTCGGTCTCGGCCTGTACGCGGTTCAGGTCCAGGGTGTCGAACGCCCACCGCAGGACGGCGTGCGCGGTCTCGGTGGCGTAGCCGTGGCCCCACGCGGCGGCCTCGAAGACGTAGCCCAGGGACGCGCTGCGGAAGTCCGGGTTCCAGTTGGTCAGGCCGCACCAGCCGATGAACGCGCCGTCGGCGACGCGGTCGACGGCCATCCGCGCTCCCGTGCCTTCCTCCTCGATCGTCCGGCAGGTCGCGATGAAGCGCTGGGCTCGGGCCGGTTCGGTCCACGGCGGGGAGTCCCAGTAACGCAGCACGTGGGTGCTGCTGTGCAGCGCGTAGAGCGGCGCCGTGTCAGCGTCGGTGAACGGCCGCAGTCGCAGGCGGGCAGTGTGCAGCTCGGGGGTGGGCAATGCCATGCGGAGCATCCTGCCGCGTCACGCGCGCCCCTGACCATCCGTTTGTCCGGACGGTCGGGGCGCGAGTGCGTCCGCGGTGACGCCGGACGCGCCGCATGGGCGGTGAGTCCGCGCCACCTTGCCGGCGCGGCGGGCAGACGGCGGCCGTACTGGCGTACCCCCGGGACGCCGACGAGCCTCGTCTCGCCGGTCCCCAGCCCTCGCGCGGAGCCGGACACCGCGCAAGCGGCATTGGCAAGGGGAGCCTCGTGAACGGGGATCGAGCCGGCCCGTGGAGAAGCCGAGCGCTGGTTCGCAGCCGGAGGCCGAGGCCCGGACGGTCGCACCGGCGTGGGTCCGGTGCCGGTGCGACCGTGTCCGCCGAGAGGGGCGCGGGGACGCCGTTCGGTGTGGCGGGGCTCAGAAGTCGTCGGCGCCGTTGCGGAGTTCGGGGGTCCAGTAGCCGGTGAGGGCCTTCGCCGGGTCGACGGCGACGCCGTCGCTGCCGGGCGCGGTGACGGCGATGACCGTGGAGTCGCCCTCCAGCATGACGGAGAACGCGGACACCGGTTCGTTCGCCTCGTCGACCCCGCCGTCCGACAGCTTCACCAGGGCGTAGGCCGGGGCACCGGCCGCCAGCACCACGGGGGTGGCCGGTTTGCTCTTGGCCACGGCCGGGACGTCCTGCTTGTGGCTCTCCAGGAACTGGATGTGCGGGAAGCCCGTCAGCCGGCAGGAGCGCCGGGAGGTGTTCTTCGCGGTCAGGACGATGTGGGTGTAGGGCGGCCCGTCCTGCCTGGCGGCGGTGACGCGTACGTCCCCCGCGGTGCACACCGGTGACGCAGCGGTCACCTGTCGGCCGGACGCGCCGGTCGAACCCGTGGAGGCATCGGCGGAACCGGCCGACGCATCCGGTCCCTTCGACCCCGCCGAGCCGGCCGATCCCGCCGAGCCGGCCGACTCCTTCGCGTCGGAGGTGCCGGCGGCGTCCGGGGACGTCGCCACCGTGGCCGCAGGGGCCGTCGCGGACGAGGACGGGGTGTCCGCGTCGCTCTGGCAGGCGGTGAGGGACAGCGTCAGGGCCGTGCCCGCGACGGCGAGCAGCAGGGAGGAGTGGCGGAAGGTGGTCATGGAGGGATCCCCCGTGTGGTGCGGGGCCGCGGCTCGGTGCCGTCGGCCGGTATCGGTCTGCTTGCTTGGCTTCTCGGGCGGTCGGTCGCCCGTGCCCGGCGGCCGGCCGCAGGGCGGGTCGGTACATGCGGCGGATGGTCGGTGCCGCTGGCGCGTCCCGCGTCTGACTTCATCGGTGCCGCCGGCGCGTCCCGCGTCTGACTTCAGTTGATCATTTCCGGTCACCCTCGCCCAGGCGGTTCTCCCGGCAGAAGTAACGTCGTCCATACTTCTGCCGGGGGGCTCGCATCCGGACGGGCCGGATGATCGGGGACTTCGACGGTGCGGGACGGCACGCCTTGCGCGGAGGAATTCGGGCAGCAGTTGCGGGATCTTCGGCTCCGCTCGGGGATGAGCCAGGAGGCGCTGTCGCATGCGGCCGGGGTAAGTGTCAGAGCGCTGGCCGACATGGAACGCGGGCGTACCCGGGGCCCCCAGCGCCGTACCGTGCAGGCGCTGGCTCAGGCGCTGGGTGTGGACGAGGCCGGGGCGGCGCGCCTGGAGCAGTCCGCCGCCGCCGGCCGTCCGCGTCCCCGCGCGGCCACCGGTCCGACGGGCTCCGGCACCCTGGCCCTGCCACGCGACATACAGGACTTCACCGCGCGCGGTGACGCCCTGGCCCGGCTGGCGGAGCTGGTACCCGACGCAGGCGCCGGCCTTCCGGCGGTCACCGTGGTCGCCGGGCAACCGGGCCTGGGCAAGACCGCGTTCGCGGTGCACGCCGCGCACCGCCTGGCCCCGCACTTCCCGGACGGGCAGTTCGCCCTGGACCTGCACGGCATGGATGCCGAGCCGACCAGCCCGCGGGACGCGCTGGCCCGGCTGCTCGGCGCGATCGGGGTCGCCGACGCGGCGATCCCCTCGGGCACCGACGACCGGGCCGGCCTGTGGCGGTCCCTGGCCGGCGAGCGGCGCCTGCTCCTGCTGCTGGACAACGCGGCCTGCGAGTTCCAGGTCGAGCCGCTGCTGCCGGGTACCGGTGCGTCCTTGACGATCATCACCAGCCGTCAGGCGCTGGCGGGTCTGGAGTCCGTCCACCGTACCGACCTGGCCCTGCTGCGGCGCGAGGAGACGGTGGAACTGCTGAGCCGCATCATCGGCCCGGACCGGGTCGGCGCCGAAGCACAGGCCGCACGTGACCTCGCCGGCCTGTGCGGGCACCTGCCGTTGGCCGTGCGGATCGCCGGCCAACGGCTGCTGAGCCGGCCGCACGAACGCCTCGGCAAGCTCGTCGCCCGGCTCGCCACCGAGGCCCGCAGGCTGGACGGCCTCCAGGCCGGAAGCCTGGGGGTGCGCGCGGCCTTCGCGCTGTCCTACCGCCAACTGCCGCCCCGCTCGCAGACCCTGCTACGTCGCGCCGCGCTGGCCGCCGGAGCTGACTTCAGTCCCGAGACAGGCGCCCTCCTGGCCGGCCTGACCTGCGACGAGGCGGCCGTGTGCGCGGACGAACTCACTGACGCGGGGCTTCTCCAGAGCGATCCCGCCGGGGAGCGGTACCGCTTCCACGATCTGCTCAGGCTCTACGCCGCCGAGCGGATCGACGCCGAGGACGGCCCCGACGTCCGGGATGCCGCCCTGGACCGGACCGCGCACTGGATGCTGCGCCGGGCCACCGCCGCCGCGCTGCACTTCGACGTCGACCACGAGCAGACCGCGTCGCAAGGCGACCCGGACCCCGCCACAGCGCCCGTCGGCCGGGAAAGGGCACGGGCCTGGCTGGAGGCCGAGCGGGCCGAGTGGCTCGCGGCGCTGCGCCGGGCCCACGGCACCGGCCGGCACCGGCAAGTCCTGGACACGGCGCAGGCGATGCACTGGTTCTCCGATCTCAACCAGCACTGGGAGCAGTGGGTGGAGGTCTTCCGGCAGTCCGCCGACTCCGCCCGAGCCCTGGGCAGCAGGCAGGAGGAGGCCGTCCACCTCAACTACCTCGCCTGGGCCTACAACCTCTGTGTGCACGACCCGCGTGCCGCGCTGACAGCGGCCGACAGTGCGCTGGCGGCAGCCCGCGAGTGCGGGGACGGGCTCCAGCAGGGCTGGGCACTCGGTTACGGCGCGGGCGCCCTGCACCGGCTGGGCCGCACGGAGGAAGCCCAGGAGCGCTTGCGGGACAGTGCCCGCTGCCTCGCCTCGGAGGAATCCCCGCACGGCCGGCTGGCCGAGCTGACGATCCTGAACAGCCTCGGCACCCTGCTGCGCCAGGCCGGCCGGGCGGCCGAGGCCCTGGAGATCCACCGCCGCAGCGAGCGGATCTGCCGGGCGGGGATACCGGGCCGCACGGTCGAGGTGGTCGAGCTGTATCACGCGGTCGCCCGGCAGCAGATCGGCAACGACCTGGCGGCCCTGGAACGCTGGCACGAGGCCGAAGCGCCGCTGCGGCAGGCCCTCGCCGCCTTCGACGCCGCGCAGATGCCGGCCTGGTCGGAGCAGGCCCGGCTCGATCTGGGGCGGGTACTCGGCGCCACAGGGCATCCCGAGGCCCGCGCGACGCTCCTCGCCGCCCGCGACGCCCTGGCCGCGCTGCGCGACCCGCGGCAGGTCGAGGCCGCCGAGGCACTGGCCGCACTCGACGTGAACGGCGCCTGCACCGCCTGACCCCGCGGCGGTTGCGGGCCACCCGTCATGCCGGCCCCGACGACCCGGTTGCCCCGCTCTGCGGGTCGGCGGTGAGCCGGCGCAACGCCAACGCCCGCCGCCTCGGCGTACTCGCTGCCCAGCGCGGGGAACGGGCCCGCATCCGCAGCGAGATGGGAATCCGACGGGACGGGCGCCCCCTCGCCACCGCGGCCCGAACTCCAGTGGGCCCTCGCGTCACCTCCGCCAGAACAGGTGGTGCGTCACGCCGCTCGGGCTGGGCACGACCTCCAGGTGGAACCGGTCGAGCAGTTCATCGGGGGACTCCCAGAGTCGTAGTCCGGACCCGAGCGTTACCGGCGACACCACTACATGCATGGTGTCGACGAGGCCGGCGTCGAGGAACTGCCGGATGGTGGTGACCCCGCCGCCGAGCCGGACGTCCTTGCCCTGCGCCGCTTCCAGTGCCCGTTCGAGGACCGTGGCCGGGTCGCCGTCGACGAAGTGGAACGTGGTATCGGAGAGGGTGAAGGACGGACGCGTGTGGTGGGTCATGACGAACACCGGAGTGCGGAACGGGGGTTCCTCCCCCCACCAGCCGCGCCACTCATGATCGTGCCAGGGCCCGCGCTGGGGCCCGAACTTGTTGCGGCCCATGATCTCGGCACCGATGTTGCGTGCGAAGTCCCGGGTGAAGTAGTCGTCCAGGCCCCGGCTGCCCCCGGGATCCGTGCGCATGGGCCAGCTCGCCGTGGCGCCGGCCCAGGCCAACAGTCTCTCGGGATGATCGTGGCCGAACGGCCGCTCAAGACTCTGGTGCTCACCGGCACCGATCCCGTCACTCGAGATGCTGAAGTTCATCACTCTCAGCAGCTGATCCACGTCTGTCCTCTCGGTCCTGTCGCGTCATCGTGGGGCGAGGCGCCGCACACCATGACGTCGAACGGGACGTGGCCGGATCGACAGCGGCCCCCAACCTTCTTCCGAGGCGCGTCAGGTAGCGGTCCCGTCGGCGAGCACTGGCCCCGGCAGCGCGGGGCAGCGTGACGAGCGTCCACGACCCGGCTCGTAGACGAGTCCGACCGCGTAGGGACCGAGGCTTCCTCTGCCCCCTTCCGCCGAGCCGTACCTGGTGTGGTGCAGGGCGTCCAGCCGGGCCAGGCCGTGGGGCGGGCCCTGCGCACGGACCGCTTCCCACCGCGCCTGCTGCTGCCGGTGGTAAGACCAGCCGCCGCCGGCCCACACCGCGAGCGCGCCGACAACGGCCAGGATCCACCAGGGCGACGGCGAGTCCCCGACCGTACCCGGCCGTCTCCCGGAGCCCGGTGCGGGCTCGAGGAGACGGCCGCCACCGCCGGGACCAGGCCGGACGGGCGAGCGGTCCAGGCGTGCGGCCTGCGGCGACCGCGCTACCGCGGCCTGCTGAGGGCACGCTTCCAGCACCATCGCCATGCGCCGCGGGAAGTGCCACCAGACCGAATAGGCCGACAGCGTCTCGGGCGGCGGACGTCCGGGGGCAGGCGGAGCGCCGGCCGTAAGTGAGGCGGTCAGGGGATGCGGACGCGAGTCGGGGGCGGGGTGGGGGCGGTGGGGCGCTGGTGACTGGTGGGGCGCAAGGGCCACCAGAGGGCGCGGCCCAGGAGGGTGGCCAGGGCCGGGACCACGGCGAGCGAGAGGACGACGGCGGAGAGGAGGATGCCGAGCGTCAGCGCGAAGGCGATCTGTGCGCTGCCGGGGGTGGTGGCGAGGGTGGCGAAGGAGCCGGCCAGGACCAGGCCGGCGGTGGCGACGGCGGGTGTGGTGTGGCGGACGGCGCGGGCCACGGCGGCGCGGGCCGTGCCTGGGTGGTGCATCTCCTCGCGGATCCGGTCGGTGATGAGGATGTTGTAGTCGGTGCCCAGCGCGACGACGAACAGGAACAGCACCAGCGGAAGGGTGAAGCTGACGCCGGGCTCGTCCAGCACGTGCTGGAACAGCAGGGTGGAGGCGCCGAGGGTGGCGGCGAAACCGAGCCCGACGGAGAGCATCAGGACCGCCGGGGCGAGAAGGCTGCGCAGGAGCAGCAGCAGAATCAGGGCGATCAGGGCGGCGGCGACCGGGAAGACGATCGTCAGGTCGCGGTCCACGGCTACGGAGATGTCGGCGAAGATCGCCGCCGTGCCGCCGACATGGGCGCTCGTCCCGGCGGGCGTGTGGGCGGCGACGGCGGCGCGGACGGGACCGGAGGCAAGGTCGCGGGCCCGTGCGCTCTGCGGGTCGGCGGTGAGGAAGAGGTCGATCCGGGCGGCGTGGTGGTTCTTGTTCAGGACGGTGCCGCCGACCTGGCCTACGCCTTCGGTCTCGGCGAGGGCGCGGGAGAGGCCGTCGAGCCGGGCGGGGTCGAGGGTCCCGCCGTCCGTGGTGGTGACGTAGACGGTGGTCGGGTCGGACACGCCGGCCGGCAGGGCGCGTGCGATCTCCTTGGCGGTGGCCGCGGCCGCCGTCCCGGAGTCGCCGCCCTGGCCGTAGTCCATCCGTATCCCGGTCATCCCGGCGGCGAGGGCGCCGAGCAGCGCGACGGAGCCGAGCAGCAGGACCGTCGGACGACGGGCGACGAAGGCGCCGTAGCGGGCGGCCGCGCCCGCCCGCGGCTCCCGGTGCAGACTGCGGGAGGGCCAGAACATCTTGCGGCCGCAGGCGGCGAGCAGGGCCGGCATCAGGGTGAGGCTGCCCAGCAGCATGATCAGGACGGCGACGGCGATCGCCGGGCCGAGCGAGCGGAACTGCCCGAAGCTCGCCACGCCCAGGGTGGCGAAAGCGGCCACGATGGTCAGCGCGGCCGAGGTGATCGCGGTGCCGACCCGTCCGGACACCTCGGCGGCCGCCTCGCGGGCGGGCCGGCCGGGCCGGGCGCGCAGGTGCTCGCGGAACCGGAAGAGCAGGAACAGCAGGTAGTCGACGCCGATGCCGAGCAGCACCACGGAGATCAGGCTCGGGGTGGAGACGTCCAGCCGCAGGCCGGTGAGCGTCGCGGCGCCGGCCACGGCTCCGGCGGCCACGGCGCCGATCAAGGTGACGGCGAGCAGCGGCAGCACGGCCGCGAGCACGCTGCGGAACACCAGCACGTTGAGCAGGACGATCAGCACGGCGACCAGACTGCTGCCGATCAGCGCGGCGACCCGGTTGTCGTCCGCGCTGTCGGCGGCCTCGGCCAGTCCGCCGGTGAACCCGGTGCGCATCCCGACGGCGGCGAACTTCGCGCGCGCGGAGTCCCGGAAGGTCCGGTAGACCTCCTGGACGCCCTCGTCCACGGCGCTGCCGGCCAGTTCGACGGAGAGCAGCTCGAAGCTCCGGTCGGGCGCCGTCATCGCCGGGGCGATCCGGGGGGTCTGCGAGCGGTCGGGCTTGAGGAACGCCGGCTCGTTCTCCTCCCTCGGCATGGTGACCCGGCGCTTGCCGAGCTCCGCCGCCTCGACCTCGATCCGCCGCCGGTCGCCGTCGGTGAGCGCCTTGCCGTCGCTCCGGGCGACCAGCACCGTGACCGTGGTGGCGTCGGGCTTCACCCCGAACTCCTCCTCGGCGATCCGCAGGGCGGCGGCCGAGTCGTAGCTCTTCGGCAGGAAATCACCGGTCTGGGACTGGGTGACCCGGCCGAGCAGCATCGGGCTCAGCGCGCCCAGCGCCAGTCCCAGCACCGCCCAGAGGGCGATGACCTTCCAGGCGTGTCTGGTGGAGAATCCGGTCAGTGCGCGGATCACGGTGCCCTCCGGCTGATGGACGCGAACGTCGGCCTTGTCGCCGGGGGTTCCCGGCAGGCTTACAGACCATCAGGCGAAGAGGGTGCCGGGCGTCCGGACAGCGGACGATCCGGACCGGGGCCCCCGGTCCCCCGGCGGGCCGGAACCGGGACCGTGCTCCTAGTCCGCCCGCCCTACCTCGGCCGGAGGGACCATCCGGCGCCGGGCGGGCCGGTGCCAGAATGAGGCATCAACGCTGGTCGGCCGAGAGGACGAGGATGGACGGGCGTCAACACCCCGGCGCGGCCGTGGACGAGGCTCCGCAGAACCGCACCGATGGCCTGCCGTGGACCCAGGCGGACGCGCTGGTGGCCGTCGGAACCGGCTCGCTGGACCTGCTCGCCCACCTGGTCGTCAGCGAGGTGGAGGGCACCCGTGGCGTCGGCGTGCCGGGCCTCGTCCTGCTCGTGCTGTCGGGCCTGCCGCTGCTCGCCCGGCGCCGCCGCCCGGTGCAGGCGCTCGCCGCCGTCTTGGTGCTCCAGTCCGCGATCGACCTGTCGACCCCGATGGGCACCCACTTCGGGGTCGTCCTGATGGTGGCGGTGTACTCGGTCGCCCGGAACCGCGCCTGGCCGGTCACCGCAGGCGCCGCCGCGGCTACGGCGCTGGTGACGATGCTGAGCCAGAGTGACTTCCCGGTGCCTTCCGCGGAGGCGGGCATCGCGGCCGTCGCCTCCACCGCGCTCGTGGCCGGCAGCGGTCTCACGGCCGCCCGCTGGCAGCGCCAGGTGGACGCCAACCGCAGGCTGCTGGCCGACCGCGCGGTGGCCGAGGAGCGCCGCCGCATCGCCCGGGAGTTGCACGACATCGTGGCCCACCACATCACCACCATGCAGCTGATGGCCGGTGGCGCCCGTGCCAACCTCGCCCGTCCGGAGGTGGTGCGGGAGGCCCTGGTCACCCTGGAGTCGTCCGGGCGGCTGGCCCTGCGCGAGATGCGCCAGCTGCTGGACGTCCTGCGGGCTGGTGACGAACCGGACGCCGCCCCGGCCTCGCCACAGCCCGGGGCCGACGACCTCGGCCGGTTGGTGGACGAGTCCCGCCAGGCCGGACTGCCGACCGCGTTCAGCGTGCACGGGCCGCGACGGCCGCTGCCGCCGACCGTCGGCCTGACGGTGTTCCGGATCGTCCAGGAGGGCCTGACCAACGCGCGCAAGTACGCGGGGCCGGCCAGCGCGTCCGTCGTGCTGACCTACCGCGCGGACGGGATCACCGTCGAGGTGCGCGACGACGGCCGGGGCGTGCCGGCCCAGGACGCGAGGCACGAACCGGTGCGCAGCGGGTACGGCCTGATCGGCATGCGCGAGCGGGTCGCCCTGCACGGCGGCACCCTGGAGGCGGGGCCGCGGCCGGAGGGCGGCTTCGCCGTGGTGGCCGAGCTGCCGCTGGCCGCTGAGGAGACGGCCGAGGCGGCCGTCCAGAGCGGGGAGCCCACCGAGCGCGTCGGCGGCGGGCTGCGCGGGGAGGCGATGTACCGGTGACGGCCGTGACGCCCGGGATCCGGGTCCTCATCGCGGACGACCAGCCGCTGGTCCGGCGCGGTCTGTCGCTGATCCTCTCGCCGGACCCCGCCTTCGAGGTGGTGGGCGAGGCGGAGGACGGCGCGCAGGCCGTCGCGCTCGCCCAGCGGCTGAGCCCCCACGTCGTGGTGATGGACATCCGGATGCCCGTCCTGGACGGGGTCGGCGCGACCGAGGAGCTGGCCCGCACGCTGCCCGGATGCCGGGTCCTGGCGCTGAGCACCTTCGACATGGACGAGTACGTGGTGGCCGCGCTGCGCGCCGGCGCGTACGGGTTCCTGCCCAAGGACGTCTCACCGGAGGACCTCGCCGCGGCGATCCGCACCGTCCACACCGGGGAGGCGGTGGTCGCCCCGCGCCTGCTGACCCGGCTGATCTCCGCCTACGTCCGGGCGCCGCTCGGCACCCCGCCACCGCCCGTCGTCGTGGCGGGGGAGCTCACGCCCCGGGAGGTGGAGGTGTGGCGGCTGATAGCCACCGGCCTGGACAACACCGCGATCGCCCGGACCATGGACATCAGCCACTCCACGGTGAAGAACCACATCACCAACCTCTTCGGCAAGCTCGACGTGCGCGACCGCGCCCAGGCGGTCATCGCGGCGTACGAGTCCGGCCTGGTCACCGCCCGGTCGGGGGGCGGCGACCAGGCCGGACGGCGGGCTTAGGCGAGAAGGGGCAGGGCGGCGCGGCGCAGGGGTCAGGGCTCGGCGTGCGCGCCCCGTCCTTCTGCTCGTCAAAGACCCCACGCCTCGCTTGACGAAAGACAGAGAGGCGTCCCCGGTGCGGACGCCACGTCTGGGCGTGAGAGACGTGGCGGCTGAAGGCCCGCCGGTAGGCGGTCGGCTGGTGTCGAGTGCGTGCCGGAAGCGCAGCCCCAGGTCGGCGGCCGAGCCCAGGCCGGAGTCACGAGCCGCCGGGCCGATCGAGTGGTCCGTGGACTCCAGTAGTTCACGTGCCGGCCCAGCCGTGCCCCCACCAGCCGTCGCAGGGGTCGAACGCATACGCGGAGCCAACTTCGCGAGAACGTGGGCCGGCCTGCGTGGTGGAGGGGGCTTGTGCGGCGGGCAACCAACTGCTCACGGTTGTGTGCGTCGGACAACCCGACTGTCAAACAACGGGTGTCCGTTTCGCCCGTCCCAGGCCGGCGCCCCGCCGCCCCGTAGTCAGATGAACCGGCGTGCGACGGTAAGGGCCCGGCGTCCCGAAGCCGGGATGCCGGGCCCCCCTTACCGGGGCGCGATCACGCGGGACGGATGTTCTCGGCCTGCGGGCCCTTCTGGCCCTGCGTGACGTCGAACTCGACCTTCTGGCCCTCCTGCAGCTCGCGGTAGCCCTGGGCGGCGATGTTGGAGTAGTGGGCGAAGACATCGGGGCCGCCGCCCTCCTGCTCGATGAAGCCGAAGCCCTTCTCGCTGTTGAACCACTTCACTGTGCCCTTTGCCATGACTGTCTCCTTCGAGGGAAACCGGGCACGCACGCTGCGCGACCGGGAGGTGATCGCCCTGGTCCGGAGAGATGCTGAACAGCGAGAACGCCCGTGAGGCGATCACGGGCGAACGGAACTTCGGAACCACGACTGCTGATCACAACGCTATAACGGCATGACGGAAGCCGCTAGCGACAACGCGCCATCATCCGGCCCGGAACGAAGGGCTGGATCGCCCGTGAGGCTCGGCCGATGGTGATCAAGCAGCTTCGCGCCCTTCCGCACGAGGCTGCGGCGAGGCATGGCCTCTCCCCGCCGCCGACTGTTCTCCACCCACCGCCGCCGGCCGCTCACCAGCCCCGTCATCATCGACGCCCGAGCCGCGGCCCGGCAGGACGGTCCGCGGTTCCGGCGGCGGCCACGCGAGCATCGAGGTCGGGCACACCCAGACCGACGGTGCCGGAGCCGCCGGGGTCGACGAGGCACATCGCCTCGCCGTGGGCGGCCGGCAGGTCCGCGAGGGAGTCGGTGGTGCGGGCGACGGCCCTGTCGCCGCGCTCCAGGGCCGCACCGCGGGGACGGAGCCCGTCGCCCATCGAGCCGAGCCCTCAGGGTGCGGTCGGTGACCGTCAGGCCCGCCTCGCGGGCGGCGGCGCGGGCCCGGTCGGTGCGGATGAGGTAGCGCAGGTGGGCCGGCAAGCCGCGCCGGACCGTGACGGGCGTGGCGATGAAACCGGCGAGCGCGTCGAGCTGCCGGGCGGCGGCCTCACGGCCTTGATGCCGCGGGCATTCACGCAGGCCGTCGGCCCGAACCGGTTCTTGTCGATCACGAGGTCGACCCCGCCGGCCCGCGGCGACTCCGGCTCTCCGCGTCCGGCCGCTCGACCTTGATCACGACGGAGGCGTCGATCCTGATCGCCCGGGACTCGCGCTTCCGGCTGTCGTCGTTGAGCTGCGACAGGACGATGACGTGGCAGTCGAGCTGCACGGAGAGGTTCTTCAGGCCGCGGGAGACCGACGCTCCGGCCTGTTCCTGGGTGATGGTGCGGGACTGCTCGACCTCGACCAGCTGGAGGTAGTCCACGACGAGGAGGTCGAGGCCGCCGGCGCGGGCGCAGGCCCGTGCCATCGACGCTACGAACGCAAAGCCGAACACTTCCTCGCTTTCGCCGGCGCCGCTAGCGCCCTCATCTGCTACCGCCGCAGCACCGACCAGGAGGTCGGATGCTGTGGGCGGGGTGCCGTAGGTGTCACAGCGCCTTGGGGCGCAGGGTGCTGTCGGGGCGCAGGGTGCCGGTTTCGTCGAGGTCGTCGAGGACGACGGGCAGGCCCTGGGTGAGCATCTTGGTGCGGACGGTGCCGAGGATCTTGGCCATGAAGTAGCCGCCGATGCCGGTGAAGCCGGTGTGGTCGTACGTGAAGCGGGTGCCGCCAGCGTGCGGTTCGAGGCGGTAGGCGACCTCGGTGGTCTCACCGCCGCCCTCGTCCTGCCAGGAGTAGCGCAGCACGGTGGGTTCGCGCACCTCCAGGACCGTGCACAGGACGACGCCGCTCCAGCCCGGCTTGGGCTTGGCGACGTACCGGAAGTCGGCGCCCTCGACGGGGGTGAAGCCCTCCATGCGGGCGCCCGCGCCGGTGGCCGTCCACAGGGGCACGAGCTCGGGGTCGGTGACCGCGCGCCAGACCGTCTGTAGCGGGTGGGGGTAGTCGCGGACGATGCGGATGGCACTCATGGGGTCCTCCAGGGCTAACGACTAAAATTACCGTAGCAGTAATTTTGCAGTCGCAGTAAAAATTCCCCAGGATGGCTATGCTCTCGACCATGACCATGAAGACGGTGGACTGGACGGCCCTGCGCCCCCAGGAGGAGCCGCCCGCCGCCGAGGGCCTGCGCGAACGCAAGAAGCGCCTGCTGCGCCGTCGGCTCTCGGACACCGCCACCGAGATGTTCATCGAGCGCGGCTTCGACGCCGTGCGGGTGGCCGAGGTCGCCGAGGCGTGCGGCGTCTCGGAGAAGACGGTGTTCAACTACTATCCGACCAAGGAATCACTGGTCCTGGACCTGGGCGAATCCACTCTCGCCTCCCTGGAGAAAGTGCTCGCCGACCCGCGCCTGCCCGCCGTCGAAGCGGCACAGTTGATCCTGGCCGAGCAGCTCTCGGCGCTGACCGCATGGATCTTCGGCCAGCCCGACCTCACCCAGGCCAAGGACACGCTCAGGCGCTTCGCCGGCCTCATCCGCTCCACCCCCTCCCTGAGGGCCCACCACCGCGACACCACGGACCGCCAGGCCGCCGCCGTCGCCGCGATCCTGGCCGCACGAGCCGGCCTGCATCCTGGCGACCCCGAACCCCAGATCGCCGCAGCAGCCCTGCTCGCCCTGTGGCCCATCCAGTTCCAGTCACTCCACAAACACCTGGAACCGGCCCGCACCGCAGCAGACCTCCACGCCGCCGTCACCGCCGACGTCCACCGCGCAGCACGCCTCATCAACACCGGACTGCACGACCTCGACCGCCCACCTCTCGAACAACCCGGCGAAACGCCGACCCTCTGACCGGCACCCACCCGCACGGACAGAGCCATCCGGGCAGCGATCGCACTGGATGTCCATGCAGCGACAGCGCGCCAATGGAGACGAGTTCGTAGTCGAACAACACGAGACCCCCGGGCCGTGATGGCCCGGGCGAACTTGCAGGTCCGAGCCCCGTGGACCGGGGCAAGCCCGATCCCGGATGCACGTCCTGTCGGATGCGAACGGACTGCCTCTACGCGTCGGACTCCCCGCAGCCAACACCTACGACAGCCTCGCCCTGAAGCCGATGCTGTCCCATGTCCACATGGGACACGAATCCCATGCGAACGATTCCAGGCCCGGGCGTCTTCACGCCGACAAGACGTACGACACCCTTCACCTGCGGCGATGGTTATGGGGCAAGCACATCGGCCTCCGCATCGCACGCAAGGGCATCGAGTCCAGCGAACGGCTGGGCCGCCCCCGCTGGGTCATCGAGCGCACGATGTCGTGGCTGACCGACTACCGACCTCTCAACCACCGCCACGAGCGCGCACATGCCGAACGCCACCGCGGTGCATGGCGGGCTGGTCGCAGGGGAGGTGGGCTGGCTCGCCTGCGAGCGGCTGCAGGACTGGCTGCAGCGGCCCGTGGCCGCTGGACTGGCAGCGGCACTGCCGCGTCCTCGCGGACCTGGTCGACGCCGATGGCAGCCTGCCTGAGATCCAGCTCGGGCTGCTGTGATGGGGATGCCCGAAATTGGCTCCGTGAACGGCGGGTGACGTTGCCGGTCAGCCCAGCGAGGCGCTCGCTGCACGCAGTTCGTCGAGGGCCGCCAGGGTGTACCCGGCGAGCTCGTCCTTGCCGTCACGGTCGCCCTCGGACCATTGGGCGTATCCCCGTTTGAAGGCGAGGAGGCCCAGCTCGCCCGCCAGAGCCGCGGTTGGATCGGGTACGCCGCGGGCGACCAGAGCGGTCGTCATCGCGGCCGCGAGGCTGACGCTCTTGAGGGCGTCACGCTCTTGAAGTTCGGCGCTGGCGGCGACGGCCGCCTTCAGACGAGGCGCGAGTTCGCGGCTCACGGGGCCCATCGCGCTCGATGCGCGCTCCAGACCGGCAGCGACCGCCTCGAGCGGGCTGGCGCCAGCGGGCGCGTCGGCGATCCCCTCGGCCAGCAGTCGGCTCAGCGTCTCCTGTCCGGCGACCAGCAATTCGCGCTTGTCGGGGAAGTGCCGGAAGAAGGTGCTCTTGGTGACTCCTGCGCGCTCGGCGATCTGCGCGACCGTCGTGGCGTCGTAGCCCTGCTCGGTGAACAGGTCGACGGCAGCCACGACGAGGCGTTCGCGTGCGCCTGGTTCCCATCTGCCCATGGTCACCATCCTAAGTGATGGGACTCTTGTCCCATCACTGCGGTAGAGTGATGGGACAAGAGTCCCATCACTCCTGGGGGTTTCCCATGCGCGTTTTCGTCACCGGCGGCACCGGCCTGATCGGTTCCGCTGTCGTCGCGGAACTGCTCGACAACGGCCACACCGTCCTCGCACTCGCTCGCTCCGAGGCAGCCGCGCAGGCCGTAGAGGCGGCCGGCGCCGAGCCCCTGCGGGGAGCCCTCGCCGACCTGAACACCCTTCGCGCCGGCGCCGCCCGGGCCGACGGGGTGATCCACCTCGCGTTCGACCACGCCTTCAGCAGCCCCGACACCCTCGCGAAGTCGGTCGCGGAGGAAGGTGCCGCCCTCGCGGCCCTCGGCGAGGAACTCGTCGGCAGCGACCGTCCCTTCGTCACTGTCTCGGGTACGCCCGCCGTGCCGGGCCGCGCATCCCTCGAAAGCGACCCGCTGCCCACCGACGGGCCGGTCGGCGGTCGCGGCCGTGCGGTCACGTCGGTCCTGGGCCTGTCCTCGCGCGGGGTCCGCAGCAGCGCCGTACGCCTGCCGCGCACGGTGCACAACCAGGGCTCCGGCGGATTCGCCGGCCTGTTGGCCGGCATCGCACGCCGGACCGGAGTGTCCGGTTACCCGGGCGACGGCGCACAGCGCTGGCCGGCCGTGCACGCGCTCGACGCGGCAGTCCTCTTCCGGCTCGCCCTGGAACAGGCGGAAGCGGGTACCTCCTGGCACGCCGTGGCCGACGAGGGGGACAAGGTTCGCGATATCGCCACGGTCATCGGCCGACGGCTGGGCCTGCCGGTCGAGTCGGTACCGGCGGAGACCTTCGGCCCCCTCGGCCAGATCTTCGCAAGCGACCAGCCCTCTTCCAGCGCGTACACCCGGCAGGCGCTCAGCTGGGAGCCCAAACACCCCAGCCTTCTGGAGGACCTGGAGAACATCCAGCCCTGACCGGCGACCGGGACGTTCGGGCAAGTCCCCTGCCGAAGCGGTCCCTGCTCCCGCCCCTGATCCGTGAATCTCAGGGCTGGGTGGGGATGCGGGTCCGGAGGAGTTCGAATGAAGCCCGGCCATACATCGCCCTCTTCAGGCGGTCAGTCTGAATGTGGCCTGGTCAGGGTTGGGGCAGAGGCGTTCGTGTTCGCGGGCGGTGTGATAGGTGAAGTAGGCGTCGGCAGACGGCCGCGGACTTTGAAGACGGCTTCAGCGCCGCCGACGGGACGACATCGATACGCCGACGTGAAAGCCCTCGTAACCGGCTGCCTGGTCCGGACAGAGGGCCGCACGGACGCGGACCTGGCGGCGCTGGGGCGGGTCACCGAGATCGTGTACGAGTACTGCGCGCGGGCTGAGTCCCCGGCACGCCGTGTACCGGCACGGGGCCGAGGACCGGCGCGACGGCGCTCCGAATGGCAGCTTCCTGTCTTCCATGGAGGCATCCGGAGGTGCTTAATGGTGCACCCGGTACGCACAGTGAGCTGCCATGGACACGGGGGGCGCATGAACGGCACGGGGAACGTCGGCGCATCACCGCCCGACCCTCCGAGAACGCCCGCACCGCCGCGACCGCAGGAACCGCCGGTACTACTCACGACACCCGCACGCTCCGAGGACAAGCGAACCCTGGTTCTCAAGGTCAGCCGCCGCATGCTGTGGGTGGGGACAGCGGCACTCCCGCTGCACAACATCACCAGTGTCGACGCCTTCAAGGCGAGGACTGACTGGGGCAAAGCGTGCATGCGTTTCCTCACGGGGCTGTTCGGTGCTCTTCTTCTCTTCGCATGGCTGAACCGCGCGGGGGACGGCGGGGATCACCTCGGGGCCCTGCTCATCGTCGTCGTGATCGCCGCGGCCGGGTTCGCCTTCAAGGACGTGTTCAGGCCGAGGCCGGTGCTGACCATCGAGACGGCCAGCGGTTCCAGGGTGACCCTGACCCTGCCGAGCATGGACGAGTTGCAACAGATCGCCGAACGGATAGCACAGGCCATCGACAACCCGGAAGCCGAGTTCAAGACGCTCGTGCAGCAGCTCAACAGCAACAACACGAACAACTACGGCCCCGTCGTCCATATGAACGGCGGCCGCGGAAACACGGGGTTCAGACTATGAGCGATGCGTCGAACTACTACGGGCCGGTGGTCAACATGAACGGCGGCCGCGAGAACGTCGGCATCAACTACGGCACCGTCGGCGGTGCCCAGGACGTCGAGGTCCGTGCCGCCGTGGACGAACTCAGGTGCCTCCTGGGCGAGTTGCGTCCACACCTCACCCGGGAACAGGATCGCACCGTCGAGGAGGCCCTGCCCGAACTCACCCCGGACCGCGAAGCGTTGCGCAGTCGGGGTCTCGTCCTGGCCTCCGTCGCCCAGATCGCGTCGGCCGTCGGCGCGGTGGGCCAGCCCGTCGCCGAGGCCGTGGGACGACTGCTCGCTCTGCTGGGCTGAGCAGCCGTCCCACGGCGCGACGCCATCCCGGCCGATGAGCAGCAGCCGCGGGCTTTCCTGGCCGGCTGCGCCATCCCGCCCGAGCGGCACGCGCCGTGGCCGAGTGCCTCCACCAAGATCACCCGGCGCTCCCCGGCGGCTGCGGCCGGCGAACTGCCCGGTGAGTGGAACCGGCTTCACGGCCAGGCCGCGCTGCGGTGGCTGCAGCGTACGTCCTCCCAGTTGCTGACTGATCCGTCGACGGCGCAGCCCAGGCACACCCGGGCCTCCTGCGCCGCGACTCCTACACCGCCCGCGCCCGCCGGCTCCTGGCCCGGCACGGCGACGACACGGCCGTGGTCATCGTCGACCAGGACCATGTTGACCGGACTAAGGATGGACAGCTCCGTGTGTCGCGCTTTGCGCTGATCAGTGGTCCGGTACGAGACATGCAGCTAGTTCGAGGGAGGAGCCGCATGTCTTTATCCGACGAGGTCCCCAGGGATCTTCAGTCGATCCGTCTGGCTCGCTGGGGGCGGGTCGTGCCTGCCGAGGGCGTGATCCCGTACATGGTCGTGGACCCGGAAGGGAGCGCGGTCGAGCCGATCCGGCGGTTCCTGCGCGACATCGTGGCCCGCGGCCACTCGGCGGGCAGCGTCCGCAGCTACGCCTTTGACCTGCATCGCTGGTGGCGGTTCCTGCACGCTATCGACGTGTCGTGGGACAGGGCCACGTCCGCGGAAGTGCGGGACTTCGTGCTCTGGATGGGGCAGGCGAAGAAGCAGCAACGGGCACCGCGGACGAAGTCGGCCGCCACCGCTGGGCAGGTCAACCCGATCACACGTAAGCCGTATCCCGGTGACGGCTATGGCGCCCGGACGATTCGGCACAGCAACGCGGTGCTGCGCTGCTTCTACGAGTTCGTCATCGAGGCCGGGGACGGGCCGCTGGTCAATCCGGTGCGCCGGGACCGGGGCCGACGTGGCCGGGCGAACGTCCATCACAACCCGCTGGAGCCGTTCCGGCCGGAGGGTCGGCTGCGGTACAACCCCAAAGTGTCCAGGCAACGGCCGCGGGCCATGCCGGATGAACGCTGGGTCGACTTGTTCTCGGCGATGCAGTCCAGTCGGGACCGGGCGATCCTGGCGCTCGCCATGACCATTGCAGCCCGGGCCAGCGAACTGCTGGGCATCCGAGCCGTGGACGTCGACTGGGGCGACCAGTTGGTGCAGGTCCGCCGCAAGGGCACGGGTGCCCGGCGGTGGCTGCCAGCCAGTGCGGAGTCGTTCGTCTGGCTGCGTCTCTACCTGGACGAACTCAAGGACCTCGGCCCTAACGATCTGGTCTGGTGGACCCTGCGGCGCCGGACGAAGCCGGGTGAGGGCCTGACGCGACGCCCGCTGAACTACGACGCCTGGCGGGCGGTACTGCGGCGGGCCAACGATGCGCTCGGCACGAACTGGACCATGCACGACTTGCGGCACACCAGTGCCCTGCGCATGGTCCGGTCGCAGAAGCTATCTCTCAGGGACGTGCAGGTCATTCTCGGGCATGCCCACCTGACGACCACGCAGGTCTACCTCGTTGAGGACGACGACGAGGTCCTGCGACGGGTCCATCGCTACCTGGCCGACCGCAAGGAGGCCGCCGCGGGCCCGGAACCGGTGGCCGTCGGCTATGACGCGGACGATCTGGCCGTCCTGCTGGGAGGCGTTGCGCCGTGAACTCCGATGTCACCACTGTCGTTGCTGTCCCGCCACCGCGGGCGTTGTCGGAGGAAAACCCCTTCGGGCACCCGCGCTGCGGGTGGGGCCGCTCGATCAGAGTCCGTCTGCGGAGGTCCTGGCCGCGACTGTCCAGCACGCGGAGCGGATGGGCTACAGCGACAAGCGTCGGCGTGATCTGCGGCGCGGGGTTCCCCTCATCCTCGACTGGCTGGCGTCCCATCCGGGAGGCGGATGGCAGGAGCGTTGGCTGGCCGCCGGCGCGGACGCCGACCTGGGCCGGCTCAGCAGGGTTCCAGTCGGCTCCACCGCCGGGGTGGTGCTGCGGCGGGCCACCAACGTTGCCGGCGTCGCGAGCCTGCTGCTGAACCAGGTGATCCTGCCCAGCCATGGCTTCCTCGCCGCCTACAGCTCGCTCACCTTGTTCCGGGACGTGTGGCGATCGATCCAATCTGACGTCTTCGACCGCATCCTTCAGCAGGCCAAGGACGACGGCATGGCCGAGCGGCGCCTGAACGAGGACATGAACGTGCTGTCGAAGCTGGTGCTGCACACCGGCCGCGGTCCCGATCAGCTCACGCCGGAGGACTTCGAGGAGTTCCGGCACTGGGGCCTGGCGAAGAACGGACTACTTCCGCATGGCATCTACCCGGCGTGGGACCTGCTGCGAGGCGTCGGCATCCTGCCCAGAGCCGTGTCCTACAAGGCCTTCCAGCACCAGGGCCAACGGCCCACTGCTGAGCTGGTCGACCGATATCGGCTGCGGTGCAGGCCGGTCCGCGACGCGCTGGTCCGCTATCTCGAAGAGCGCCGGATAGGCCTGGACTACGTGTCGTTCCAGCATTTGATCATTCATCTCGTCTCCTGCTTCTGGGCCGACATCGAAGCCCACCATCCCGAGGTCGACAGCCTTCAGCTGCCGGAGGAGGTGGCCATGGCCTGGAAGGAGCGGATGAAGTACGTCACCAAACGGACGGACAAGCCCCGCCCGCGCAAGAACTACCTCCACATCCTGGTCCAAGTCCGCAGCTTCTACCTCGACATTCAGGAATGGGCCCTGGAGGATCCGAGCTGGGCGCCACACGCTGTTCCCAGCCCTGTGCGCCGCGGCGACACCGACGGAATGCAGAAGCACCGGCGTCGCACCCGGGCCAACATGCACCAGCGGGTCCGAGAACGGCTCCCGCACCTGCCCGTGCTGGTTGCTGCAGCCGAACGGCACCGCGCCAGTCAGGAAGCACTGCTGGCCGCAGCACGAGCCGTCCCCGTCGGCGAGCGGTTCGAGCACGACGGCATCCCCTACCTGCGGTTCATCTGCAAAACGTGGGCGAGGAACACGCACCGCTCCCGCCCGGAGGCGGTCATGGTCGAGAACCTGGCCACCGGTGAGAAGACCGATCTATTCCAGACTGAAGACGATGTGTTCTGGTCCTGGGCGATCATCGCGACGCTCCGGCACACTGGGATCCGCCGCGAGGAACTGCTGGAGATCACCCACCTGGCGCTGGTGTCCTACCGGCCGGCCGACACCGGCGAACTCGTTCCCCTGCTGCAGATCGTGCCGTCGAAGAGCAACAAGGAACGGCTGCTGCTGATCAGTCCGGAGTTGGCGAGCGTCCTGGCCACCGTCATCACCCGCCTTCGTCGGGCCAACGGCGGGAACATCCCATTGACCAGCCAATACGACCCTCACGAACGGACCTTCGGTCCGATGCTGCCGCACCTGTTCCAGCGCCGGACGCGGGGTCACCGCAACGAGGTCATGTCCCACACGACAGTCCAGAACCTGCTGGACAGCACCCTGGCGCGCACCGGTCTGCGGGACGCCACGGGCAAACCGCTGAAGTTCACCCCGCACGACTTCCGCAGGATGTTCGCCACCGAAGCGGTCACCGGCGGCCTGCCTGTCCATATCGCCGCCCGGCTGCTGGGACACGAGGACCTCATCACCACCCAGGCCTACCTGGCGGTCTTCCAAGAAGACCTGATCCGTTCCTACCGCTCCTTCCTCGATCAGCGACGATCCCTACGGCCGACCGCGGAATACCGTGACCCGACAGATGACGAGTGGCGCGAGTTCCAGCAGCACTTCGCATTGCGCAAGCTCGAACTGGGCACCTGCGGGCGGCCCTACGGGACTCCCTGCAAACACGAACACGCTTGCATCCGCTGTCCCATGCTGCGAGTCGCCCCCGCTCAACGGGCCCGGCTGATCGAGATCATCCGCAGCCTGAGCGAGAGGATCGCGGAAGCCAAGCTCAACGGCTGGCTGGGCGAAGAAGAAGGCCTCCGGGTCAGCCTTGAAGCCGCTCACAACAAGCTCACCGCCATGGATCGCATCCGGAACCAGAGCACCACCCGGATCGCTGATCTCGGGATTCCGCAGATCAAGAACCGAGAGGGGACCTCTTGATCACCGATACGAATCTGTGCTTCAGTCTGCTTCGCGATCAACCGGCAGGAACCAGTGAGCTTTCGCCGCCGAGCACGTCGAGGATGTGGGGCCACGCAGCCTTGCCCAGGAGCACGTCAGCTTCAGGTGTGCCCCCGTACTTGAAGTGCGGGGAGGACGCCGATGCCGGGCTCTCGCCAGGAAGGCGCGGTCGGTGGCCGGCGTCGTCGCGGGCGATCAGACGCACGGTCGCCCCGGCCGAGCGTCGACGCTGAGCTAGCTGCTCGGCGAAGGGAAGCGACGGCCACATCGCGTCGTCGCCGCCCGCGACCAAGACCAGATCGGCTCTGGCCGCTTCCACGGGAATCTCCGCCGACGAAAGCGAGTGAGCGAAGGTCCGCTCGCTCAGTTCGTACCATCCGCGGATCGCGACGGGGCCGCTGTCCGGCTCCGTAGGAGTCCAGGAATCATCCATCGGGACAAAAGGCAGGGGCTGCTCCCGCCAGGTCCAAGACGAGCGATACGGATGGTGCGCTCCGTCGCGTCCCGGGCCGACGTTGCACCAGACCCGCGAGGTGGGCGACAGCGCGATGGCCACGTCCACGCGCGGGTCGTGCACCGCCGTGAGCAAGGCGGCTTCAGCGCCCTTGGAGGTGCCGAGGATTCCGATGCGTTGCGCTCCGCCCAGTCGGAGGAAGTCGACGGCGGCGGTGAAGGTCTCCAGGGGAACCTCGCAGATTCCAGGGGGCTGCCCGGGCCCGCCGAACCAGCGGATCGCCAAGGCTGTGAAGCCTTGCTGAGCGAGGATGCGCGCTCGCTCACGTTCGATGCGCCCGCTGGATCCTGCCAGGACCAGAACGCCGACGTCACTGCCGCGAGCTGGAGCGGTCAGAACGCCTTCCCAAGGATCGGCCAGCTCACGCTCAGTTATGTCCACGCGCTCTCCCTGTCGTCACAACTCTCAGAAACCCCTGTCCAGAACGCGGGGTGCGACCTACCTACCACAGCAACGTCGCACCCCGCCTCCACTCACATGGAGGTCTTCATCATGACGCCCCATACGCCACCTGAGTTAGTCCGGGAAAACCAGTTCAAAGCCGTCAACGACGACTTCGGGCACACGGCCGGGGACGCCGTCCTGGCCGCGACCGCCGCGTGGCTCACCGCGTGGGCGGTCCCGCGCGCCTCCGTCGGCCGCCTCGGAGGCGATGAGTTAACCGTCGTTCTGACGGTGTCCGTCGGCCGTCTGGCGCAGCGCCTGGCGCAGCTGGTCCGCATGCTGCACACCCCTGTCGTCCTCGAGGACGGGCGCATTGCCGACATGGCCGCCTCGGTCGGTGCAGCGACCCCGCACACGGTCGGCTCCCGCGGCCTGAGCTTGTTGCAGCAGGCCGCCGACGCGGCGCTGCACGACGGCAAGCACTCGGGTGCGCCGCTGTCGCCTCGTCCGCGCGCACCAAGGTGCCGTCCACCAACGGCCGCCGCGTCGGGCGCCCGGGAACGGCTGGTCGGGGGAAGGGCAGCATGAGCACCGCGACTCTCCCGCAGGGCGGCCGGATCCGCGGCATCAGCGTCCAGCAGCCACACGCCACCTGCATCCTGACCGGCGCCAAGGGCATCGAGAACCGCCCGCGGCCTTGGTTTGTGGACAGCTCAGCAGTGGTTCATGGAGTCCGACCCGGTGTCTCCGTGGTGGACATGTCCGTGACGGGTCCCTCCTCACGGAATTGGTTCTGATGTTGTCTGCCTGGCACAGAGCCCGACTGTCCCTGAGTCAGCTCAAGGTTCGGTTGAGGAGATCTCGGCCATCATGGTGATCGCCGGGGTCTCCGTCGCTTCCGCCGCACGGTTGGAGGCGTGAACCGCCGAAGGCCACAGCGCGACCTCGCCCGCCACCCTGAAACCTGGCCCGAAGCCGCCTCATGGACCCGGTGCCGCCGCCGTCCAGCACATCGCCCGCGCTCTGAGCGCGGTTACGAGTGGGCGGCGCCGAGGTGCTCCCGGCCCGGCACGGCGACGACACGGCCGTGGTCATCGTCGACCAGGACCAGTTCAAGCGGCATGGTCACCCTTCTCGGTCCGCTAATGAAGGGTGTGGGTAGGACGGACCGAGGCGAAGGCCGTGGCGAGCTGGTCGAGCAGGGGCGCTGCGGAGGGGTGGGGGTTACGGCGTGGTGTGATCGCGTAGATGCCCCGGGTCGGAGGATCGACGAGGGGCACGGTGGTGACGCCGGTCCGCAGGGCGCCCGTCAGCACGCCTGGTATCAGCGCGATGGCGTGACCGGTTGCGACTAGCGCCAGCTTGCCGACCAGATCGGCTGCGGTGAGGTCGATGCGGGCGCTTACCCCGGCGCGGGCGGCGTGCTGGCGCAGAAGTACCGCCGAACCGTCGTTGTCCTCGACCCAGGTCTGGTCGGCCAGCGTCTGCATGTGCACTGGGCCTCGCCCGGCCTGCGGATGGCCGACGGGCAGTGCGACGACCATGTCGTCCAGCCCGAGGAACCGGCGTCCGACCCGGGGGTCATGGGGCAGCCCTGGTGGTGCATCGGTGACAACAGCGATGTCGAGATCGCCGGCGATCACGCGGTTGTGTAGTTGCGCGCTCAGGTCCGGCAGCAGGCTCCACCGGATGGATCCGGCTCGCTCGAGCAGCCCCCGGATGGCCTCGGGAACGATCCCTGCGGCCAGCGATGGTGTCGCGCCAACAGCAAGCGGTCGATCGAACGTCCCGTCACGGGCGTCTCGTACGGCACGAACAGCGCGATCCGCCTCGTTGAGTGTGGCCACGGCGTGGTGCCGGAACACCTCGCCGGCAGGCGTCGGACGCACACCGCGCGCATGGCGTTCCACCAGAGGCACGCCGAGTTGCCGCTCCAGCCCGGCGATCTGCCGTGAGACGGCCGACTGCGTGTGATTGAGCTCGGCGGCCGCCGCCGACAGTGACCCGAGTCGGCACACGGTCACGAAGGTCCGCCACACCGTCAGTTCCATGGCATCAGTATGCGCGGCCGGCATGCGTCTCCCGCATGGCCGGCCTGCGTAATCTGCGCTTGTCGCAGTCCTCCCGGTGCGGAACTCTGGCGTGCATGACCACACCGCACACGATCGCCGTCCTCGGCTTGGGGCGCATGGGTGCCGCGATCGCGACTCGACTCACTGCCCAGGGCTGGGACGTCGTGGGCTGGACACGCTCAGGGCGCACATCAGGCGCCGTCAAGACGATCGGCGATCCGAACGAGGCAGTGGCAAAGGCCGACCTGGTGCTTCTGGCGTTGTTCGACGGCCCGGCCTGCCGGCAGGTCCTCGACGACGTCCGTGATGCGCTGCGACCGGACACGATGGTGCTGAACACCAGCACCATCGCCCCTGCCGAAGCGTCGGATCTGGCCCGGCAGCTCGGCCCGTCCTACGTCCACGCGCCCGTGCTCGGTTCCGTGCCGACTGCCGCCGCGGGCGCTCTGCAGATCCTCGCCGCCGCCGACCAGGACGCGCTCGATCGAGCTCGACCCGTTCTGGAAACACTCGGCACCGTGCGGCGCGTCGACGACGCTGCCACCGCCGCCGCGCTCAAGCTGATCACCAACAACAGCCTCGCCGGCGCCGTCCTCGCACTACGCGACTCACTGCGGCAAGCCGACGCCCTCGGCCTGCAACGCGCCCAGGCGCTGGACGTCCTCGAACTCGGGCAGCTCGGTGGGCTCGTGGCCCGCAAACGCTCCTTCCTCGACAGTGAGTCGCCCGTCGGCGCCGCCGACTTCACGATCGGTGCGCTGGTCAAGGACATGACTCTGCTGGCCGACGCGTCGAACACGCCTCTGCGCAGCGCCGTCGGTCTGGCTGACACCCCTGCCGCCCCCGAGGCCGACATCGCCATTGCCGCCACGGTCCCCGCTGCGTCGGACGCCGTTCTCGAACCGCTCCGCGCCTACATTCGCGGACATGCCACTGGCGAGCCCACCCACTTCCGCGGCGCGTTCCTGCCCACCGCCCACATCGAGGGCATCCGTGGCGGCACTTTCGTCTCGTGGCCTCTGGATGAATACTGCTCTCTCTTTCACGGCCGCCCGGCCCCGGACGAACCGAGCCGCTCTCGCCGGATCGACACCGTCGACGTCCACGGCACCATCGCGACCGCGACCATGACGCTCCAGCATGGCGCGGACACCTTCACCGACATCTTCCTGCTGGTCCGCGTCGGCGAGAGTTGGCGCATCGCCAACAAGGCTTATCACCGACACTCATGAAACAGCGAGAAGCGATCCCTCGCCCGAGGACTGGATCAGCAGGGGCCGGACGATGGCAGTGAACGCGATCCGGGCGCAGGGTTTGAAGGTCTCCACGGCACCATGGGAGCCCTGGGTGTCCGCGCCGCCGGGATGTGCGGCGACCGCGATCGTGCCGTGGCGGGCCGGCAGGCGGCGCTGGAGTTCATAGGTGAACATGAGGTTCGCCAGCTTGGAGTGGCCGTACGCGAGGGTTCTGTCGTACTCCCGTGCCGGCCAGTTGAGGTCGTTCAGGGCGAGGGGGCCGCTTCGGCGGTGATCCGCGCTGCTGACGGTGACCACGCGCGAGCCCAGGACGTCGAGCATCCGGTCGAGCAGCAGTCCGGTCAGGGCGAAGTGGCCCAGGTGGTTGGTGAAGCGCAACTCGAAGCCGTCGGCGGTTGTCCGCCTTTCGCGTGCATCACCCCCGCGTTGTTGATGCGGAGGTCGAGGCGGGGGTGAGTGGCACGTAGTTCCTCGGCTGCCGCCCGCACCGAGTCCAGTGACGCGAGATCCATGCGCTGCACCACCAACCACGCGGGCGGTACGGCGTCGAGGATGCCGGCCCGGGCTCGGGCGCCTTTGTCCATGTCTCGTACCGCCAGCACCACGGTCGCCCCGCGCGCGGCGAGGACACGGGCCGTGTCGAGGCCTATGCCGGAGCTCGCGCCGGTGATGACGGCGGTACGACCGCGCTGGTCGGGCACATCGGTGGGGGTCCGGCGCTCGCGGGGCATCATTCCTCCGGAAAGCAGAGTGTCGTGTCATATGGCGAGCACCGCGGCACCTTCCGGGGCGCTCGGGCCGCCTTGGGCGGACATGAAGAGGGTGGTCACCGCGGTCACGGCGCCTGTCGGTGAAGAGGCCGACCGAGGCGCGCGGACTCGAACCGCGGCTTCGTGGCTTATGCGGTCCCGGGGGCTGGCGATGCGGATGCACGGTGGTCACGTGCGTGTCAGGGGCGCAGTCGCATGACCGACGGTCGTGCGGACGGACGATGCCGGTCCAGGCTGACGGCTCTTGAAGGAGGAACTGCCGGCCCGAGGGCATCGTGGGAGCTCGGCGGGCGGACCGTCGTCCGCCCCCGGGCTGGGGATCAGCCCTCGTCCGGATCCTGTACGTCCATGCCGGTGCAGGCGAGTTGTTCGGCCACCTCCGCGCAGGCCTCAACGCCTCGGGGGGAGCCTACGGTGAGCATCGGGCTCGTGTAGCCGGTGGTGTCGTCGGCCGGGTAGGTCGTGGAGAGGACGTCCCGGCCCGCGCGTACCGAGACCTCGCGGGCGTGCGGGGAGCGCACCCGCACCTCCGACCAGGCGGCACCACAGGCCGGGGAGTAGCGCAGCCGAACGGTGTAGGCGGGGTCGGTGACGGTGCTGGTGGTCCGCGCGTCGCGTGCGCAGGCCGTCGCGTCGGGCAACTCGCCCCGGCAGGAAGGGCTGTGGCAGTGCGGGACCGCCATCACGACCGGCGCACCGGGCGAACCGCTCCGGTCGTGCGCGGCGACGGCGCCCACCACGGCCGTCGCCCCCGCCAGCGCGAGCACACACAGTGGCAGCCACCGCCGCCCGCCCGAGCGCCGGGGTCCGATCCCGTCCGGGGTGCTCGCGGGCGACGGCCGGTCGTCGGTGTGCTCGGTGGCCTCCCACAGGGCCAGTACCGCGTCGGGATCGACGCGGGCCAGCCGGGTGAGCGCCTCCACGGCCGCCCGCGGTGGCCGCTGAGCACCGGTCAGGTAGCGGTGCCAGGCGGACTTGCTGTACGGGGTGCGCGCTGCAAGCGCCGCCAGGCTCAGCCCCGTACCGTCCTTCAGTTCGCGCAGTCTGACCAGCAACGGTTCGTCGGACGCGGTCGGTTTTTCGGGGTGGGGCATGGTGCGTCCCTCGGCTCCTCTTCCACTATGGGCGCTTCGCCCTTGATGCCGGAATGGCTTCCCGAGGGGAAGGCGGTTGCAACACTCAGTGAGGGGTGAGGAGGGTGAGGCACATGAGCGCGTCGAAGGCCTGTTCGGGGATGCGTGGTCCTCGAACAGGCCTCGACGGCCGGGCGGGCGGTGGTTCAGGGCGTACGGCGGTGGGAGGCCGTCAGCACCACGGGAGCGTGGCGCCGACCCTGACGTAACGGGCGGAGACGTAGCCCCTGTGGTGGGACAGCCGGTACCACGTGTGGTTGCCGAACACCCCGGTGCCGTAGCGCCTGCAGGTGAGGGCCACGAGCCGGTGGTGGTGCCGGTGGCCGACCACCCGGTAACCGGTGCCCGGGCCGGAGCGGACGTTCAGCGTGAGGCGGTGCGTGACCACGCGGCCCACGGCGGGGATGCCACGCCGGTACGACGCGGTCTGCACGATGACGCGGCGGAGCCGGTGGGTGCGGTGCGCCGACTGGAGGCGACGCCCGGCGTGGTACTGGCGGTGCACGCGGTGGACGCTGCGGTGGTGGCGAGCGGTGCGGTGCTGCGCCGACCGGGGCCGGGTCGGAGCGGGCAGCAGCGAGGGGAGGGTGTGCTGGACGCCGGCGGCGGGCGGGGAGTACGGGGTGGTGCCGCCCGCCGGGGCGGCACCGGCCGCCGTGGGCAGGATGGCGAGCACCGCGACCGCGGCCAGCAGGCCGCTCTGCAGGGTCCGTCGGATCATGAAAACCTCCGGGCTGTCGTTCTCGTGACCACGCATCGTGATCACGACAGCCAGCGTTTCCATGACGAGCCGTCAGGATGCCGTTCCCACGTCCCGTGGGACACCGGGACGTCCCGGGGAACGGGCGGGGCCGCGGGGGAAGAGGCGCCGGCGGTGCCGAGCCGCCTCGGCACGCCGACGCGGCGACGCCGTCCCAGGTCGTGTCCGCAGAGTCATGGCAGCCAGAGTTGTAGGCAGGTGAGGGTGATCGGGCTTGGTGGTGGCGGGCGCGTTCGTCGTAGCGGGTGGCCATCGAGAGCCTCGGGCTGCGCCCGCTGGACGTCGGCGACCTGAGAAAGGCGCACTGGTCGGAAGGAGCGGAAGTGGTCACGCTGGGCCTCGCCAACCACGGGGTGGGGAACTTGAACTTCGCCCTCGGCATCACCGACTGCCCGTTTGAGCAAACGATCGACCGAGCCTCCTCGGAGCGGCTGCCGACCGGGAGACGGAGCCGGCGTGAAGGCGATAGCGCAACGCACAAGGCTCCCGCGCTGTTTCTGCCACACTCGACCTCCCACACACACCCTGATCGAGTTGGGCACGATGCTCATCGCCCCGACTGTGTGACGACGCCAGCGCACTGGACATCTACCTGCCACCGCGCCTAGCGGCGCTCGCACGGAGAATCGCCGAAGTGCTGGAAATGGCACAGCCGGCCATCGCAGGCCATCGCATGAGGCAGGGGCCGCAGCGTCGTTGGACGGTGCGGCCCCTGAGCCGAGCTCCGGGGACGTCAAGAAGCCGAGGCATTCGCCGCCGGCCTGCCCGACGTCGCCGCGACTACACGCCGTCGACCGCCAGCTGTACACCAAGACGATCTGGGCCGACTGGCTGTGCGGCTGGCACAAGCCGGGCCACGGGCGGCGGGGCTCGCAGAGTTCGCGGCCGGGATCGCGGACGGCACGGTCGTGGCGAAGGGACCCGACCCGCCGGCCCATAACCGACCCGATCCCCTACCGGTTGCCGGGCCAGGTGGCCAGCACAACATCTGCTCAGGGGCAGATGTACACAAGATTGCCCGGCGGAACGAGGTCGTCCGGGCCGCCGTGGAACCAGCTACTGTTGTCATAGAGCAGCTTGTAGACGTTGATTCCGAACCTCGCCGCATACTGGGAGAAGGTGCCCCCGGCCCGCGAAGTGATGCGGCTGCAGGCCGCCGGGTGTGCGGTGCTCTGGGGGGCCGATTCAGCAGAGGCTTCAGTGGCCGCTCCGGTCAGAGTGCCGAGCACGATTCCTACGGCCACACCGAAGGACGCGATGACGCGACGCTTGTGCATGATCTCCCCCATGGGCCTGATGGGCGACTTGGTCGTGAGCACGGTTGCACAGTGCACAAGGCGTAACAACGGTGCTAATGAGCCATCGGTACTTCAGCCTGTCCAGCTCCATTCCCGCTTCCTCGGGACCCGGCGTGAGGAACGACCTGAATGCAAGGGCAGCAGCCCGGCGTCGACGCGGGGCTCGCTCAAGGCGCCATGCCGACGCGCAGTTCAACCCGATGAACACCGATAAACCGTTGATGTCCACGGACACGAACGCCACCGGCGCCAAGCGCTCCCACGCGGTCGGCGGATCGATCCGGGGCACGGGCGTTCCGATGACTGATCACCAGGGCACGGGCGTTCCGTCCCAGGAGAAGAAGCCGCCGGTGGGGCCGTCATCCGGCAGCATGGCCAGGCGGAGGGCACCCTGCGCGGCCTCGGCCGGGTCGCCGCCGGCAGCGGCGGCCCGGGGGTTGAGATCGGTGGCCCGCAGGCCGGGGGCGAGCGCGTTGACCTTGAAGCCGTCCTCGGCCAGCGTCTGGGCGTAGAGGACAGTGAGGGCGTTGAGGGCGGCCTTGGACGACCGGTAGGCGGCGGCGCCGCTTGCCGGGGTGAACTGGGGGTTGGGGGTGGTGCTCCAGGTCAGCGACGCGGTGCCACTGGAGACGTTGACGATGCGCGGGCGCGGGGACCGGCGCAGGGCGGGCAGGAAGGCGTTGGTCACCGCCACTACCCCGAACACGTTGGTCTCGTATGTGCGCCGGTACTCCTCGACGCCGGTGTCGGTCGGCGGGGCGAGTGACGGCGAGATGCCGGCGTTGTTGACCAGCACGTCCAAGCGGTCCACCTGAGCGGCGGCCTGTGCGATGCCGTCGGGATCCGTCACATCGAGGACCAGCAGACGGGCCTCGGCCCCGATCTCCTCGACGGCCCGCTGCCCGCGCCCGGGATCACGGGAGCCCACGTACACGGTGAGGCCCTCGGCGGCGAGCAGCCGGGCGATATGCTTGCCGATGCCCTTGTTGGCACCGGTGACCAGAGCTGTGCGTTCGTTCATGGCAACCACACTTCCCTGGTCGTGGGTGCCCTGCCAGGGACAGCCTGTACCAGGCAGGGGAGGAGACGACATGGCGCGGCAGGAGCTGGCCCACTACCTGCGGGACCGCCGGGCGGCCCTGCGTCCGCACGAGGTCGGCCTGGCGGCTACGGGTACCGACCGCCGCACACCGGGGCTGCGCCGCGAAGAGGTGGCGGAGCTCGCCCACATGTCGGTCGACTACTACACGCGGCTGGAGCAGGCCCGGGGGCCGCGGCCATCGACCCGGATCCTGGACGCGCTGGCCCGCGCGCTGCGGCTCACGCCGGCCGAGCGCAGCCACCTGTTCCGCCTGGCGGGTTCGAGTGCGCCGCCCGGCATCAGCGCCGTGCGGCGGGTGCGCCCGCACGTGGCCCGGATGCTGGAGCGGCTGCCGGATACCGGTGCCATCGTCACGGACGCGGCGTACGACGTCGTCGCCTGGAACCCCCTGGCCCGGGCACTGCTCGGCGCCGACCTTGGAGGCGGGACGACGAACCTGGCCCGACGCCGCTTCCTGAGCCGGGGGCGGATGTACGAAAGCTCCAGCACGGAGGAATTCGGGCACATCGTGGTGGCGCGGTTGCGCCGTGCCGCGGACCGCTACCCGCATGACCCGCAGCTGGCCGCGCTGCTGGCCGAACTGCACGCCGGCAGTGGGGAGTTCCGCCAGATCTGGGAGGCGCGTCCAGTCCACGCTCCCGGGCACCGCACCAAGACCCTGGACCATCCGGATGCCGGTGCGCTGCGGTTGAACTGCGACGTCCTGCTCGTGCCCGAGGATGACCAGGAGGTTGTCCTGATGACGGCCGACCCCGGAACACCGTCCGTGCGGGCCCTGCGCAGGCTGGCCACGCAGGCGACCTGAAACGAAGGATGCGCACAGGTCTCGCCCGCGGTCACAGACCGTCGCAACTCCATATTCATGGGAGCCGGTACCCACCTTGATACCGAGGCTTTCCACGCACGCCCATCTGCGCAGGCTCCAATCCGACCGTGAACCGCGGCTTCACGGAGCTCCGCGAGTGCGGACCCGCCTGGAGGGCTCACCGTTGTCGCGTCTGCGCTCACTGTCCGGCACTCGCTCGCCTGAGAGGCGGGCACCAAGGGCGCCCTGATCACTTCCGCGGCGCTGCTCCTCCTGAGCCTGGGAGTGGCGCGTCCAGTGCTCGACTTCCCGAACGTCGATGGCAGCAGCCTCGCCGGTGCAAGTGCCGGCCAGAAGCGGGCGGTTGAGGCTGCTGTCGAGGAGGCGTTCGGTGACCATTTTATGCGGCTTGCGTCTGCACCAGATCGCCGGGGAAGTCGATCGCGTCGACGAGGGGCGGGCGGCGTACCCGGAAGCCGTCGCGCAGGCTTACGCGGCCTTCGCCCGCCCTCCGGACTGCCGGGAGCATTCAGGATCCGTCAGCTGGTTGCCCTGACCGGTGCACTGCTGCGCCCGTGCTGTCGACCGCTGAGTTCAGCGTCGAGTGTCTCCTGGGCCACGCGCATGGCGTCCGCGTACACGGGCTCCTGCAACCGCTTCCACATCTCGTTCTCGGAGACGTCCTCGACGCAGCTGACCACCCACCAGATATTGCCGAAGGGGTCCTTGACACGCCCTCCGCGCCGCCCGAAGGCGTCGTCCGCCAGCGCAGTCACGACATGACCGCCGGCAGCGACGGCGCGGGAGAACGCCTTGTCCGCATCGGCCACGAACACGCGCAGCAGGCTCGGCATGGTGGGCCAGTCCGCGTGCCGGTCGAAGGCCAACAGGATGGTGTCGCCGACCCGGATCTCAGCGTGACCGATCAAGCCGTCGTCGGTCGACACCCGCCCGAGTTCCTCGCCGTCGAACGCCTGGGTGACGAAGTGGAGGAAAGCCCCCGTGTCGTCGGTTACCACCCAAGGGGCAACGGTGGTGTAGCCCTCCGGCGCGGTGCTGGTCTGCTCGGACATAGCCGTCCTCTCACTGATGTCGGGTGCCAGCCGCGACAGTAAGGGTGGAATAGGTCCGTTCCTGTCCTAGATCCCGACGGTTGACGCCGGCCTCGCCATGCCTTCGTCCTCCACCTGGCCACAGCAGCCTGAGGCTGGAAAAGGCTCAGTGGCCGGCATCCCGGCCGCGGTGCGGTCCGGGCTCCTGCAGGCGTAGTGGTGACCGGTCCACCGCTCCGGAGCCGTGGTGGCGATGCTCGCTCCGTCGGGGCGGTCGGGAGTCGGCTGGGCCGGGTACCGGCAGTGGGCCGGCGTCCAGGTGTCCTGCCGGGCCACGGCCAACGCGGCCGGCAGATCGAGGTCGAGCACGGTGGTGCCCGGCGGCACGGCCAGGTGGCCCGCCGTGCCGGGCAGGGCACGGTCGAGGACGGTGGTGGGGCCGTCCTCGACGTCGGCCTGGGACTCAGCGGCGGGTCGGTATCTTCAGCTCGCCCCGGGTCACCGCGCGGATGTGGTCGCCGGCGAGCAGATCGTGCGGGTATCCGAGGCTGACCGCGCTGATCTGGTCGAGGCGGGCCAGTTGGGCGGCGGTGAAGTCGACCTCCAAGGCCCCCAGGTTGTCCTTCAGTTGGGCCCGTGTGCGGGCGCCGATGATCGGGGCCGTCACGCCGGGGTTCCGCAAAGTCCAGGCCAGTGCGATCTGGGCGGGGGAACGGCCGGTCTCCTCGGCGACCTCACCGACGACGTCGGCGATGGCGAGGTTGCGCTCGGTGACCGTGCCGAGTGCGACGTTGAAGGACCTGCGGGTGCCGTCGCCGGCGCCGACGTCCGCCCCGGTCAGGTCGGCACGGCTGTACTTGCCGGTGAGGACGCCGCCGCCGAGGGGCGAGTACGGGACGACGCCCAGCCCCATCTCACGGGCCATGGGAATGAGGTCGCGCTCCCCGGTGCGCTCGATCAGGTTGTACTCGATCTGCAGGGCGACCAGCGGTGACCAGCCGCGCAGGTCGGCTGTGGTCTGCATGCGCGAGACCTGCCAGGCGGGGGCGTTGGAGATCGCCACATAGAGGACCTTGCCCTGCCGGACGAGGTCGTCCATGCCGCGCAGGATTTCCTCGACCGGTGTCGTGAAGTCCCACACGTGCAGGTAGAGGAGGTCGATGTAGTCCGTGCCCAGCCGTCGCAGACTCGCCTCCACCGAGGCGAACAGGTTCTTGCGGTGACTGCCCGAGGAGTTCGGGTCGCCGGGGCGGCGCAGCGTCGTGTACTTCGTAGCCAGGACCAGGCTCTCGCGCCGGTCCCGGGCGAACTCGCCCAGCAGGCGTTCCGAGGTGCCGCCGCTGTAGGTGTCGGCAGTGTCGATGAAGTTTCCGCCGCGCTCGACGTACAGGTCGAACAGTGCCCGTGCCTCCTCCTGTCCGGCGCCCCAGCCCGATTCGGTGCCGAAGGTCGCCGCGCCCAGTGCCAGCGGTGAGATCCGGAGCCCTGAGCGGCCCAGCAGCCGGTAGGTGTCGAGGGTGAGCGGCATCGCGTCCTCCTGTGTACGTGATCGTGATCGGTGCCGAGGACAAGGCTGTGACGGAGGCGGGGCCCGCGGTAAGGGAGGGATCATCCTGGGAAGGCCGGTCCTACCCTCGTTGTTGCAACGGTCATGACGAAGCACACCGCCGCCACGACCGTGGACCCGACGCAGGAGCTGGCCGCGTTCCTGCGGACCCGGCGAGAGCGGCTGGATCCGCGTGACGTCGGCCTGCCGTCGCGCCGCCGGACCCGGCGGACCCCGGGACTGCGCCGTGAAGAGGTCGCCGAGCTGGCCGGGGTCAGCGTCGACTACGTCGTACGGCTGGAGCAGGCCCGCGGGCTGCGGCCCTCGGCGGAGGTCCTGGAGGCGTTGGCGCGGGCGTTGAGGCTGGGCTCCGACGAACGCGCTTACCTCTTCGACCTGGCCCGGCAACGGGCTCGCGACGTCGACGGCCCGGCCACCACCGCGGCACCGCCGCTGGCCCGGCTGGTCGCCGACCTCTCACCGATGCCCGCCATGCTGATGAACCACCGCACCGACATCCTCGCCTGGAACGAGGGGATGGCGCGGCTCCTGCTGGACTTCGGCACTCTGCCACCGGAGCACCGCAACGCGATGTGGCTCTGCCTGATGCACCCGCAGACCCGTGGCCTCTACGTGGACCGCGAGCGGGTCCTGCGGGAGGGTGTCGCTCATCTACGGGCCGCGTGGGCCGCGCACCCCGACGACCGGGTCCTGGCCGGTCTCATCGCGCAGTTCACCACGCATGTCGACGGTTTCGCCCACTGGTGGGCCGAGCACGACGTGACCGGCAACGGCCGCGGCAGCAAGGAGATCCGGCATCCCGAGGTCGGTCCGCTCGCCGTGCACTTCGAGGTGCTGACGCCGATGCAGAACCCGGACCAGCGACTGATGATCTGCCGTCCGGCGGACGAGCGGAGCGAGGCGTCCTTCAGCCTGCTGGTCGCACGCTGACACCGGAACCCCTCACAGGCGCCCAGGCGGGCCGGGCGGTGGGGTACAGGGCGTCCGTCGAGAGGTTCGGCAGGCGACTGGCGTCGGCATCATGTTCGGGCCGGGGAGGCCGATGAGGCAGGCGGCGCTGTCTTCGGCACCGAGGTCGCGACGCAGGTCACCTGCCGCGCGGCCGGCGTCGAGGACCGTGGTGAGGGCCGCCAGTAGCTCGGTCCGGGGTCCGCGCACGGGCGATCTCGCCCGACTCGACCATCACCAGCAGCATGCCGGGCGTGCCGTTCTGGGGCGCGATCCAGCGATCCAGTCCCCGGACATGTCCATCCACTGTCATGCCTCGGCGCCGACGGGGGCGACCGCACCGGCCGACTCACCGGCCGACTCACCGGACGATCGCGCCGCGGTGGAGGACGTGAGATCCGCTGGTGGCCGCGACGCCCGCGCGGCGGCCGAGCCCGCGCCCTGCTGGTGGCCGCGACACCCGCGCGGGCTCGGCCCCCGCGCGCCCCCGCGCCTCCGCGCCCCGCCGAACCGCAGCGCGCGCCCTGGCTCGTGCGCCCCTGACTCGGACTGGTTGACACCCAAGAGTGTGAGTGGTTGAGTACTCACATGAAGAACGAACGTCCCCGTCAGCTATCCACGGCCGAGGAGCGTCGTGAGACGGTGCTCCGCACCGCGATCGGCGCCTTCGCCGCCCGGGGCTACTGGGGCACCACCACGACCGAGGTGGCCAAGGCGGCCGGCATCTCGCAGGCGTACGTCTACCGCCTCTTCCCGAACAAGGAACTGCTGTTCACCGGGGTGGTCGAGCACTGCTTCGTGCAGGTGCGGGCCGCCCTGGAACGTGCCGCGGCCGAGGCGAAGGGCAGCTCACCAGAGGTCGTCCTGAGCGCCATGGGGGACGCCTATGCCCGGCTGATCAGCGACAACGACCTGATGCTGATCCAGCTCCACGCCCAGGCGGCGGCGGTGTCCGAGCCGGCCGTGCGCGAGGCGGTCCGCCAGGGCTATGCCCGGCTGGTGGAGTACGTGCGCGGTGCCTCCGGCGGTACGGAGGAGCAGGTCCAGGAGTTCTTCGCGCTCGGCATGCTGTGCCACCTCATCGTCTCGATGGGGGCCGACGAGGTGGACGCCCCCTGGACCCGGACGCTGGCGGCGGGCATCAGGCACTACTGACGCCCGTCGCGACCGCGCGACTGGACACGCAGGCGGGGCGCACAGCCCCGCCATCCTTTGACTCGCAAAGTGAGTGGTTAACCACACATGGGGGATACCGTGAAGCCCATCGCCGACACCGATACCGACGCCGACCGCAGTCCCGGAGCGGCGCTGGCGGCCCTGGCCGGGGCGCAGTTCACCGTCATGCTGGCCACCTCGATCGTGAACGTGGCCCTCCCCCAGATCCGCGCCGGAGTGGGCCTCTCGGACGGCGGCACCACATGGGTGGTCAACGCCTACGGCCTCGCCTTCGGGGCACTGCTTCTGGCGGGCGGCCGGGCCGCGGACCTGCTGGGCCGCCGCCGTACGTTGCTGGCGGGACTCGCGGTGTTCGGGGTCTCCTCGCTGGTCGCGGGCCTGGCCACCTCGTCCGCGGCGCTGATCGCGGCCCGGGCGGTACAAGGGCTGGGCGCTGCGGCGATCGCCCCCGCCGCGCTGGCCCTGGTGATGGGCCTGTTCCCGCCCGGCCCCGGCCGGGGCCGCGCCCTGGGGGTGTGGGGAGCGGTGTCCGGCGCCGGAGGCGCGGCCGGGGTCCTCCTCGGTGGCGTCCTGACCCAGGCCTGGGGCTGGTCCTTGGATCTTCTACGTGGTCGCGACCGGCGCGTTCGCGGTCCTTGCCGCTGCTGCCGCGACCGTGCCGACGGCGCGGACCGCCGAGCCAGGACGGTTCGACGCGCTCGGTACCGCCACCGTGACTCTGGCGCTCACCGCCCTCGTGTGGGCTCTGACGTCGGCTCGCAGCTCGGGCTGGACGGACACCAGGGTCCTCGGAGCCTTGGCCGTCACCGCCGTACTGCTGACCATGTTCGTCCTGGTCGAACACCGCCACCCGAACCCGCTGCTGCCGCCCCGCCTGTTCCGCACCGGACGGGTCACCGCCGGCAATGTGCTGATGGCGCTGCTGGGCTCGGTGTGGATCGCCCTGTTCTTCTTCCTGCCCCTCTACCAGCAACAGGTCCTCGGCCTGAGCCCGCTGGTCACCGGCCTGGGCCAACTCCCGCTGGCCTTCGCCAACATGCTCGGCTCCACGCTGGCACCGCGGATCGCCCGTCGTACCGGCCCCGCCGCGGCCGTCGCCGGCGCGCTGCTGACCGAGGCCGCCGGACTGCTGTGGCTGGCCGGCATCAGCGCCCACGGCAGCTACCTCGCCGACGTCCTCGGCCCCAGCATCCTGATCGGCCTGGGCCTGAGCGTCGCCTTCGTCCAGCTGACCGGCCTCTCCGTCGAGGGCGTCCCCCCGCAGGACGCCGGGCTGGCCGGCGGCCTGGTCAACACCACGCGGCAGGTCGGCGGCGCGATCGGACTGGCGGTGCTGGCCACCCTCGCCGGCACCACCACCGCCCACGCGGCCACCCACCACTCGCACCTGGAGGCGCTCACGGCCGGCTACCGCACCGCCTTCGGCATCTCCGCTGCCGTCCTCGGGGCCGCCGCTGCCCTCGCCCTGCTCCTCACCCGCCGCAGCGCGGCCGGCTCCGCCGGCGCGAGCCCGCAACCGGTCCCGCAGCCCGCGGCCCGCGATCACCACTGACCGCCGGCCGAAAAACACCCGACAGCACATCAACCAGCACGTCAGTCAGCACATCAACCGAGAGGAAACCCAGCCGTGTTCACCATCGACGAGACCGCCCCCGTCATCGTCCGTCTGTCCACCGTGATCGACGCCCCGCTGGAGCGGGTCTGGTCCCTGCACACCGACATCGACGCCTGGGCCGGCTGGAACGCGGACGTCGACCAGGCCAGGCTCGACGGTCCGCTGCTGCCCGGCACCTCCTTCCACTGGAAGACCCACGGGCTGGACATCACCTCCACCATCCGCGAGATCGTCCCCGGTGAGCGCCTGGTCTGGGGTGGGCCTGCGAACGGCATCGAGGGCGTCCACGTGTGGACCTTCGAGCAGACCGGCGACCAGGTCACCGTCCGCACCGAGGAGTCCTGGGCCGGCGCCCCCGTCGAGGCCGCGGCCGCCGAACTCGGTCAAGCTCTGTACGCCTCCCTGACCACCTGGCTCGCCGCCCTGAAGTCCCGCGCCGAGCAGACCGCCTGACTGCCCTCCCCACGCACCCTTCACGGAAACGAGGTTCTGCCATGACCAGCACCGACAAGCCCTACCTGATCGGCCACTACACCCCGGCCGTCGACGAGATCACCGCCACCGGGCTGACCGTCGAGGGCACCCTGCCCCCGGAGCTGACCGGCCGGCTGATCCGCAACAGCCACAACCCCAAGCCCGGTGTCACCCCCACCCACTGGTTCAAGGGCAGCGGCATGGTCCACGGCATCCGGCTGCGCGACGGCCGCGCCGAGTGGTACCGCAACCGCTGGGTGCGCACCCCCGCCCTGGACGGCGCCCCTTACATGACCGAGCACGGCCCTGACCTGACCGCCAGCACCGCCGGCACCCATGTCATCGAGCACGCCGGACGCCTGCTCGCCCTGTGCGAGGCCAACTTCCCCTTCGAGCTCACCCGGGACCTGGAGACCGTCGGCCCCTACGACTTCGACGGCAAGCTGCGCAGCGCGATGACCGCGCACCCCAAGACCGACCCGGTCACCGGGGAACTGCACTTCTTCGGCTCGTCGCCGTTCCCGCCGTACCTCATGTACTACGTGGCCGACGCCAAGGGCCAGGTCACCCACAGCTTCGAGGTGCCCGGGGCCACCGCCTCCCTCAAGCACGACTTCGCCCTCACCCGCCACTACGTGGTCTTCGTCGAGGGCACGGTCACCTTCGACCCGCAGGAGCACTCCGGCATCCCCTACGGCTGGAACGACGCGCAGCCGGCGCGGATCGGCGTGATGCCCCGCGGCCCGCAGGGCCCCGGACAGATCCGCTGGTTCGCCATCGAGCCGGGCAACATGCTGCACGCCGGCAACGCCTACGAGGACGCCCAGGGGCGCATCGTGCTGGAGGGCCCGACCGTGGACAAGGAGGGATTCCAGCTCTCCTGGAACTGGTGGGTCGGCGCCCCCGGCCGCGGCACCGAGCCCAACACCCGGTCCTACAATCGCCGTTGGGTGATCGACCTGACCGTCGGCAGCGTCGACGAGCAGGTCATCGACGACCTCGCCGTCGAATTCCCCACGCTCAACGAGGACTTCCTGGGCTCCGAGAACCGCTACCAGTACGCCGTCTCCTTCCCCGACCAGGAGGGCTACGGCGGCTACGGCATCGTCAAGTACGACCGCACGACCGGCGCCCGCCGTATCCACCAGGCCGGCGACGCCCGCCTGCCCAGCGAGGCCGTCTTCGTCCCCGCCGCCGGCGCCACCCGCGAGGACGACGGCTACCTGCTCACCGTCATCTCCGACCTCAAGCAGGACGCCTCCCAGCTCCTGGTCCTGGACGCCTCCGGCCTCGACCGGATCGCCACCGTCCACCTCCCGCGCCGGGTCACCGGCGGCATCCACGGCTCCTGGATCCCCGACAGCAGCGGTGACGCGGACGCCTCGGACAGCTGAACCAGTCGCCCGGGTCCGGGGGGACCCCGCTCCCCGGACCCGGTGCGCACCGAACCCACTTGCCCCCTGAAATACCGACTTCGAAAGGCCCAGACATCATGCGTACGCCGACCGTGGCGAAGTTCGCCGCCACCACCACCGCGTTCCTCCTCGCCGCCTCCGGCACCGCCTACGCCCTCACCGACGACCAGCCCCTCGGCGCCCGTGCCGTACTCGCCGCGCACACCGGCGACGTCCAGATCGACGAGAGCGCGCCCGTCATCACCCGCGAGAACGTCCTCATCCACGCCCCTCTCCACACCGTCTGGAAGATCCAGACCGACGTGGAGAAGTGGCCCACCTGGCAGCCCGACGTCGCGACGGCCGTCAAGGACACCCCCGGGCGCCTGCGCCCCGGCTCCGTCTTCCGGTGGGCCACCGAGGGGCTGAGCATCACCTCCACCGTCAGGCAAGCCGACTACGGCAGGCGCCTGGCCTGGGGCGGCCCCGCCCAGGGCATCACCGCCATCCACGTGTGGACGTTCACCCCGACCCGCGACGGCATCCTCGTCCACACCGAGGAGTCGTGGACCGGAGCGCCTGTCGTCGCCGACCAGGCCGCGCTGCAGGCCGCCCTCGACAACTCACTCCACAACTGGGTCAACAACCTCAAGCACCAAGCCGAAGCCCAGGTCGCCAAGTAGCCCACCGGGGTCCGGGCCTGGCCTCAGGTCCGGACCCACAGCTCGCGGGCCGTGTGTCGGGAGGGGAGGCGGGAAGCGGGAACGGCCGCCGGGGAGTGAGCCACGGCGCCCGCGCCGGCTGAAGGCGCCCGGTAGACATGGCCTCTACGCCCGCCGTCAAGGCGGGCGTACGCCGGGCGTGGGCGGCGCGCGGTGGATGTCGGCCTGCTGCTGGTAGGCGGCCGGCCCGATGGGGAATGTGATCGCCCCTTCGCGGCCAGCTGCGCATCCTGCTGAGATGCGCTTCTCCGTCAACGTTCCCGACTTCGGTGACTTCGCCGACCCCCGTAACGTCGCAACCGTGGCGGCCGCCGCCGAACAGGCCGGCTGGGACGGGCTCTTCGTCCGGGACCACGTACTGCACCGACAACATCAAGGGCGTCCCTTCGGAGACCCCTGGATCCTACTGACAGCGGCCGCGCTGGCGACCTCCCGGATCCGACTGGGCACCCTGCTGACGCCGGTCCCCCGTTACCGTCCGCAGCAACTCGCCCGCCAGGTGGCCACCCTGGACCACCTCAGCGGCGGCAGGGTGATCTTCGCTGCCGGCCTGGGCGATCCGAACGAGGACGAGTACCGCAGTTTCGGCGACACTGCGGAGCCACGCACCCTCGCCTCAACATGGCGAACGCGCTGCCGCAGGTCGCTGCGCCCGCCCTTGCCGCGCCGAGTGTGACGTACCTGGTGCTACCGGGCGCTGTACCTGGTGGTGGCGTGATCACGGTGGCGGGGCCGGTGCTGGTGGGGCGGATCAGAGGGGCGGATTGGCCGGGCGCAGCCACCGTCACAGGGCTCCGGCGTCCCGGGCCGTCCAGACACTCGGGTAGATCGGCCGGAAGCCGAGTTCCCGACGGATCCGGTGGTTGGACGTGATCCCGTACCACGGGTCGGGGTCTGTGAGTTCGTGGAGTCCGGCGGGCACCTCTACGCCGTTGAGCTGGTACAGCTCGACCGTCGTGACGGGGGCGTCGTCGGCGATGTTGTAGATCCGGCCGGCGATGCCCGGCGCGTACAGCAGACGCATCAGGCCCTGGGCGACGTCCGCGTGGTGGGCCATCTGCAGGCGCTGGTGCGGCGCCCATCGGTCAGCCCAGTGCAGGACGTTGGCGAGGTGCGGGTCGCCCTCGCCGTAGACGAAAGGGAGCCGTCCGATGCGTACGTCCAGGCCCTTGAGCGCGAGCAGTTCGCGCTCGGCCTCGGCCTTGGACTCGGGGTAGGCGCCCCACATCGCGCCGCCCGGTCGGCTCTCGTCCTCCTCGGTCAGCGGGCGGCCACGTCCGACGCCGTACACGTTGTTCGTGCTGACCTGCACGAAGCGCTCCACACCCAAGGCCTGCGCGGCGCGGCCCAGGGCCACCGCGGCGTCCCGGTTGACGGCCCACGCCTCCTCGTCCGGCACCCCGCGGAAGGAGGCGGCGACGTTCACGACGGCGTCCACGCCGGCGAGCGCCTTGCCGAGTGTCTCCTCGTCGCGCATGTCTCCGACGGCGACCTGGGCACCCAGCTTCGCGAAGTGCTCGCCGCGGGCCGCGTCCCGCACCAGGACCCGCACCTGCTCGCCCGGCTGCCGCTGGACCAGCAGCCGCGGCACGAAGCGGCGTCCGACCTGTCCCGTCGTACCGGTCACCAAAGTCAGCATGATGTGCTCCTCACGCACTGTGTCGCCTGTCTTGACGAACAGCCTCGGCGAATGCGGGAACGAGGGGGAGAGACTTCTGCATCAGGGGATCGGGAGTCCCTGGATAAGCCGGCCGGCCTCCCGCACCCTGGAGAGGTGAACCGAGCCGAACTCGCCGACTTCCTGCGCCGCGCTCGCGCCCGCCTGGCCCTCTCCGACGTGGGCCTCACGGCCGGCGCCCGCCGCCGTACGCCGGGGCTGCGCCGCGAGGAGGTGGCCCAGCTGGCCGGCATGTCCGTGGACTACTACACGCGGCTGGAACAGTCCCGGGGCCCGCGCCCGTCCCGCCAGATGCTCACCGCGCTGGCCCGCGCTCTGCGCCTGACGGAGGACGAACGCGACCATCTCTTCCACCTCACCGGCGAGGAACCGCCGCGCCGGGAGGAGACCGGCACGAACGTGCGCCCGGGCCTGCTCCTGGTGCTGGACCGGCTGCACGACACCCCGGCAGTCGTGGTGACCGACTGCGGCGAGGTCCTGGCCCAGAACGCGCTGTCGCGGGCGCTGAGCGGGGACGTCCTCGCCCGACCGCCCCGAGGACGCAACATGATCCGCCGATTCTTCCTGGACCCGGCGGCCCAGGAGCTGTTCCCGTCCGAGGACCGCCCGGAGCGCGCCCGCGAGCAGGTGGCCGCCCTGCGAGCGGTGGCCTCAGCCCGCCCCACGGACCCCGAACCGGCCGCCCTCGTCGCCGAACTACGCGCGGCGAGCGAGGAGTTCGCCCAGCTCTGGGACGAACACGAGGTCGCCGTACGCCGGACCTCCACGAAACGCTTCCGGCATCCCGCGATCGGCATCCTCGAACTCGACTGCGAGGTCCTCGTCAACTCCGACCACAACCAGCAACTCGTCATCCACACGGCCCGCCCGGGCACGGAGTCGTACGAGCGCTTGAAGTTGCTGCGGGTGGTGGGTTTGCAGGACCTGAGGCCGACGGGCTCCTGACCACGAGCGTGCCTTCGAGTGCGCTCCCTGCCCGCCGCACATCGCCCACGCTCTCGAACTCCCACGCCGTCGGTGCCGACAGCGGCACAACGTCTTGCTCAAGAGGTCCCAACAGAGGTTGTTGATCAAGGAACCATTGGCCAGCGTGTTCGTTGGTCGGGTCGTGGGGAAGCGTCAGTCGCGGCCGTGAATCCGTGTCGGACGAACTGTGTTCGCTCATCGAGCCGTTGCTGCCCGAGCCGGGGCCGAAGCGGGTCGTGGGCCGGCCGCGCGTGCCGGACCGGCAGGCATTGTGCGGGATCCTGTTCGTGCTGCACACCGGGATCCAGTGGGAGTACCTGCCCCAGGAACTGGCTTCGGCTCGGGGATGACCTGCTGGCGGCGCCTGGCCGCCGCCCCCGGTGTCGCCGCCCTCCTGGCTCCCTCCAGAGGCGCACACCCGTGGACGGGCCGGACCTTCTCCGCCGGATGGGGTAGCCGGGATGTCTCGGATGTCCCCCCGGTACGGCCCGAACCCGGGGTGTTCCGGGAGCGCGACGACGTCCGCGGTCTGCTGGGACAGCCAACTCGCCTCAGCGTACGGAGAGGCTGGTCAGCCGGGCGTCCCCCCGTTGCCCCGCGTCCGTCGCCAGAGCCACGTAGCGAGCGGTGCCGTCGACGGTGAGTTCGCGGCTCCCGCCGTGCCCGGTGAGGGTGCCGGCCTGCGTGTAGGTGAGACCGTCGCTGCTGAGTTCCGCCTTGAGGCCGGGGACGCGGCCTGCGGTCCACACGGTGCGGATCTCCCGGACGGTGTGCTCGACGCCCAGGTCGACGACGATGCGGCCGTCGGGGCCGGGCGTCCACCCGGTGTGCGGGTCACCGTCGACGGCGGCGGCGGGGGCCGACATGCCGGGCGGGAGGGGGGTGGTCGGGAAGACCGTGCGGCCCAAGGCGAGGTCGTTCAGCGGGTAGGCCTCGGCGCCCCGCAGGGTGATGGTGGTGGTGCGGCCCGCGCGGACCACGGCCACCTCGGTACGGCTCTGCCCGGTGACCCGCAGGGTGCAGGACGGCCCGCTGAGCCGCACGGTCGCGGCGTCCACGACCTCCGCCCGCAGTCCCACGGGCAGCTTCCGTCCGAGGACAGGGCTCACCACCACACGCGGGGGCAGCAGCTCGGCCGTGGCGCCGTCGAGCTGCGCCTCGTAGGCGCTGCCGTCGGCGGTGAGGGTCTGGTGCCCCTCGAACAGGACTGTGCGCGAGCCGGGTTGTGGGATGTCGACGCGGGTCGTGATCCTCCTGTCGGTCAGGTTGAACAGGCTCAGGTGGTCCTCGGTGAGAGCCGCGCGGACGCCGCCGTCCTGGGCCTGTGGTGCGTTACGGCGGGCGAGGTCACGGAGCTCGTCCGTGGAGATGCCGGGATAGCCCTCGACCAGCAGGGGTGAGGCCGCGCCGTCGGCCAGGACGACCGTGTCGCCGTACACCGCCAGCGGCTGCTGCGCATCCCGCACGATGAGACCGGCGCGACCGTCGACATCGATCCAGCCGCCCTTGCTGGAGACATCGGGTTCGGGCCAGGAGACGAGGTCGGTCCACTTCTGGCCGTCCGGCGAGCCCTGCACGGTGTAGGCGCGTCCGGCGGCCGCCTCCCAGCGGAGCGTGACGCGGTCCACCGCCTGGGTCGCGCCGAGATCGACGGCGATCCAGCTGTCGGCCCGCGGCCGTTCGGCCTTCGACACCGCCCAGCGGGTCGTGGGGTTGCCGTCCACCGCGAACCGCGGCTCCTTGCCGGGGTCGTACGAGGACGCGGTCGCGGTCCCGCTCCGGGCCAGATCGGTGCCGTCCGCACCGTCGCGAGCCTCGAAGGCGTAGAGCGAGTAGCCGTACGTCGGATCGGGCAGGACGCCGGTCATGCGCAGGTACCTCACCGCGGTCTGCGTGAAGGTGACCTCGTCCACGCGCGAGGAGGCGGCGGCGCCCCGGGCATCCTGCGCCTTCACGGTGGCGGAGCCCTCCGCGAAGCGATAGGTGCGGGAGCCCGTCAGACCCGCCATGCCCGGCATGGTGAGGTTGTGGACCTCAAGGTGCCCCTCCCCCGCCGCCACGCCGGTCGTCGCGTAGACGACCGCACCCGAGGGCAAGGTGGTCAGCCCCGCCTGGCCGGTACCGAGACGCAGCGCCGTTGCACTGCCGTCGAACCCGTCGCGGAGCTTGGTGTACGTCCTCACCTGGCGGCCGGTGACCTGTGCGGCGGTGCTGGGCAGGAACATGGGGTTGGCGCCGCTGATCTTGAACAGCCAGTTGTCGTGGGCCGGTTGCCAGGCGAACTTCACGAAGCCCGGCTTGGTCACAGCGCCGGCCCAGGCTCCGGCCGACTGGTGGGACACGAGACCGGGGCCGGTACCGAAGTCGGTGACTCCCGAGGCGTGTTCGAACAGTTCCGCTGCGGACAGGGGCCGGACCGTACGGCCCTGGCCCGCGGCCCACAGGTGCAGGAGGTAGCTGATGGCCACCTCCGCGCGGGCCTCCGGCTCGTACTTCGGCTCCCCGGAGAACTTCGCCAGCCGGTACTCCGGCGGGTACTTCTGGTACGACTCCAGTCGTTCGGCGAGGGCCAGTTCCGCCCGGGCCGCGGCGCGGTCCCCGGCCACCTGGGCGAGGAAGGCGAGCGGGATGACGTCCCGGCCGTAGAGGTGTTCACGGTCGTTGACCATCGGCATCAGCGGCTCGCCGGCGTCGCTCATCACCCCGAGGAGGGTGCGCCACAGCTCGTCCGCGTTCGGCTGGTTGGTGAGCACCTGGGGCAACGGGCGTCCGGCGGCGATGAAATGGGCGGCGTTGCGGCCGGACGTGCGGAACAGCTCTTGCTGGTAGTGCGGGCCGAAGGAGCCGTGATTCTCGACGATGAAGGTGTCGTACAGGTTGCGGGCGGTGTTGTCGGAGACGGGGACACCGTCGATACGGGCCGGGTTGGCCAGGTCCGCCTGGGGCAGGCCGGTCTCGTTGCGTGACCAGGTACCGAAGGCCTTGTCCCAGTCGGCGTGCCGGGCGTCGTCCGTGGCCCAGGCCAGTCCGGGGGCCAGGGACTGCGCGTAGACGCCCATCTCCTCCAGCTTGGTGTCGCCCTGATGGCCACCTAGCAGGCCGTTCGGCGTCCAGTTTCCCGAGTTAGGGTCGTTCCCCGTGCCCAAGCTCGTGGTGTAAGCGGCCTGTTCGCGGGCGATGGTGTCGACGTTGGTACGGGTGACCGCGTCGAGCTCGTCCCACAACAGCCGGGCCGCCAGGACGAAGTAGAGCTGGAAGGTGGTGTCGAAGAAGAGCGTCCGGCCCCACTGGGTGCCGCCGGTGAGCCGGTTCGACGCGGCGAAGTGCTGGATCGTGGCTATGGTCCGGGCCCTGAGCGTCTTCTCATCGATGCCGGCGCGGTCGCTGTCGTAGCTCCCGCGGGTGAGCAGGACGGCGTTGCCCAGCACCACGGCGAACCCGAAGTCCTTGGCCGTGTAGTAACCGCGGGCCTCGTCCCACTGCGTCTCGGACCACCGCGTGTGGTTCAGCAGAACTCGGTAGTAGATGTCCGCAACCGTGTCGGGCGCCGCACCCGGGCGTCCGTAAGCGCTCGCAGCGCCGCTGCCGAGGGTGATCGGGACGGTCGCCGCGAGCGCGGTCGCGCCGAGAAGCTGGACGAAACGGCGGCGGTCGACAGACACGGGAGCATCGGACACGCTGGGCGCCTCTCGGTAAGACAACGTTGTCACGCGGATGCCTGAGATTGTTCGTCCGCAAGAGACCGCGCGTCAAGGGGCGTGACGTCAAGGGGCGTGACGCCGAGGGCCATCGCCGCCTGCGGGGTGCGCGTGTCACGCTCGCGGGCCAGCCGCCGCCTGTCTGGGCGTCCTCCTGGCGGCCGCCCGAACGGGCTGGCGCCCAGGGCCCCGGCGAGGCTAGCCCGCCGACCCACCGGTGCAACGCTCACCACCGCGCTGGAGGCGGTGGAGGGGACGGTCGCGTCGCGGTCTTCGCCGAGGGGGTCGACGAGTCGGCTGCGAGTGACGTCGAACGGCGCCGCAGGAAGTGCGAACTCGGCGGTGACACGGGCCCGCGGAACGGTCGCTGAACGGCGTCGGTCAGCACAACAGCATGGGGAGCGAGGCGTCTTCGGCGACGACGCTCCGCCCGGCCTTCGAAAGCGAAAGGGCGGTTCCTGTCGGTTGCGGTCAAGTGTCCGAACAAGTGCCCGGTACGCGGACGACGTTGCGACGTGAATGGCCGGTTTCCCACTCCGAAACGCAGGCGTGTCTGCCAGTACAGAGGGCAACAGGAGACCACGGAGAGGTCGCTGAGCGCATCTCGGTTCACGACGGATGACCGACGGCAGGAGGTGGAAGACGATGTGGTGGTTCTGGCTGGTCGTCCTCGTCGCGGTGGTGGCATTGCTCGCCGGGGCGGTGGTCCTCGTTCAGGCACGACGCCGGTCCGGAACGGTGATCGCGGTCAACCGCGGGCGCGCCGGCCAGGGAGGCGGACGGTGAACACCCTCGTACTCGCCTCCGAACTGTCCGGACGAGTGGTGGTGACACTCGGCGGGGAGGCGGTGGCACAGATCAAGGATGTCGTCTTCGACGGGCCGGCGGGACGGATCACCGGTTTCACCCTGAGCGGGCGAGGCCTGCTGGCCGGGCCGTTGAAGCAAAGTCTTCCCTTCTCCCGTGTGCACGCGGTCGGACCAGCCGCGGTGATGATCGTCAGCCAGTCTCTCTTCGAGGACCGGGACGCGGTCGTCGGACGCGGCGAAGCCGATCGCGGCCGAGTCCTGGGGGCTCCGGTCCTCACCGAGGAGGGCACGGACATCGGGACCGTGGCCGACCTGGTCGTCGAGACGGGGACGAGCGGCCGGGTGGTCGGCTTCGAGGTCGCCGCCAACGACAATCTCGACCCGCAGCACCGCAGAGTGTTCGTGCCGCGTGGGCAGTCCCTGGCCGTCTCCGGTCAGGCCCTCGTCGTTCCCGCGCAGGCACAGCATTTCGTCACGGACGACCTGCCCAGCTTCGCCGCCCAGGTCGAAGCCTTCCTCACTCACATGCGGCACCGCTGACCAGGCGCCGCTCCCCCGCCCGACGAAGGAGGACCCGCGATGCTCTTCTCCCAGGCCTTCGGCCTACCCGTGATCACGGCCGACGACGCGACCACCCTGGGCAAGGTGGCGGACCTGACCGTCGACGCACGGGACGCCACGGTGGCCGCGGTGCGGTTGTCCGGAGCGGCCGGCAGCGCCGAAGCGCTGCCGTGGAGCGCTGTGGAGGCAGTGGGCACGGACGCGGTGATCGTCCACTCACGGGTCGTGGCCGAGCGGGGGCAGGACAGCGTGCCCGCCCATCACCGGGCAGTCGGGAGCCGGGTCCTGACCGAGCACGGCGTCGAGCACGGAATGATCAGGGACATCGCCTTCGACCCCGTCTCCGGTCGCATCCTCACGCTCTACACCGCCCTCGGGGAGATCGCCGGTGCGCGCCTGATGGGCCTCGGCTCCTATGCCGCGGTGGTGCGCGCCGAACCCACGCTCACCGGCGCCGTCGGCTCACCGTGATGTCCCGCTGCTGACGCTGTCAGACGACCGGCCACACCGGACTGCCGCCGGACTGCCGCCGTTCGCTCCCCGACCCCGCGGTCCCGACACACGGCGGTCTGTGGTCTTCCACATCGGTCCGGACTCGTTCCCCCGTCCGAGCTGGTTCGTACGGTGATACACGGCCACCAACAGCACCCGCTCAGCCGACGGAAGGCACCACGGCCGACCACCACCTGGGCCGTTGCCGCCCCGCTCCCGCACCACCCTAAGCAGCTTCTCGAACCACACCATCCGCAATCCGGTGCACCTCTCCACCCACACCCGCTCGGCCCTCTACACCCCACCCAGACAGGGGAAATGGCCGCCACCGAGCCTTGTGCAACACCTTTTAGGACCTGTTGCGAAAGTGGATCCCGCGCATTGATGATCACACTCTGTGGGACGTGTGGGTAGCTGGACTTGGAGACGAGGTCGAGCCCCTCCGATGTCCGGTGCTTCGCCTCGCGCGAGGCGAAGGTCTCTGATGCCCGATCGTGATCCACGGGTGTACAACCCTGTGTGGATCACGGCTGTCTAGAGCGTGCCGGGGGATGAGTCTCCGGCGTCTTTCGGGTGCAGAGAGCGGGGATCAAGTGGGGAAGAAGCTCTGGAGAGCTGTCGTGGCCGGTGGCGCGGTCGCTGTGTTCACCGGCATGGCCGCGGTTCCGGCCGGCGCGGCCGAAGGCGGGGTTTCGTTCACCCGCGTCCAGGTGAACGGCGGCAAGCCGATCGTGATCGGCGTGTCGAATGAGGTCGCGGCACCCGCCTCCTTCCGGATGGCGACCACCCACAAGTGGAAGTGGCCGGCGGTGTTTCTGTACCGCGGCGACACGGGTGACCGACTGTGGCACGCCATCGAGACAAGCGACTGCATCAAGGTGAGTGCGGGCGTCTGCGACTTCAACGAGACGATGTACTTCGACCCGAGCGTGTGGGACATGCACAACAGTGAGGCCGGAGCCTGGAAGGTCGCGGCCGAGGTGTACTTCCAGGGCGGCGGCGGTGACACTGATGACGAGGGCCTCACGGTGTACGTCAAGCGCAACTCCCGCCTGACCGTGAACGCCTCACCCGAGCCGGTGACCAAGGGCAGGACCATCACTGTGACCGGAAAGGTCACGCGAGCCAACTGGGAGACCAGGAAGTACGCCTCCTACGGAGGCCGCCTGGTGAGCCTGCAGTTCAAGCCCACCGGGGCCACCTCCTACACCACGGTGAAGAAGGTGTACGCGAACAGCTCGGGTGATCTCAAGACGACCGTGAAGGCGTCCAAGACGGGCACCTGGCGCTGGGCGTACTACGGCAACACCACCACTGGGCCGTCGACTTCGGCCGGGGACAACGTCGTAGTGAAGTGATTTCCTGGGCCGGCTGCCTCTCGCGCCCGCAGTCGCTCATCGACCCGATCACGCGGCGCCTGCCCGGTGGCGGTGTCGGGTGCGGTGCCGCGGGCTGGGGCGCGGGGCAGTTCCTCGCCCGGGGCCGGCCGGTTCGTCACTGCCCTGTCGCTGTGGGCAACGCAGCCGCGGCGGCGCTGCTGCCTGCCTGCCTGCCTGCCTGCCTGCCTGCCTGGAAGATGTCGCCCTCGCGTGGCGGCAGGACGGTCCTCATCACGAACGACGACAGGAGGATTTCGCAACCGTGTGGGGTGTTCGGCGGGGCGCACGACCTGGTTTGGGGTTTCCGTGCGCTGATTCGGGCACGACCGAGCCCGCCCGCCCCGAGGCCGGATGGGGCATGAAGAGCGGGCGGTAGTTCGAGATGGTCGGCCAGCATTCCGGCTTGTGTCGAAGGCAGTTGTGCGTGTCCGGGACGGTGTGCTTGCTAGGGCGCCGCGGGTGTGATCATGTTGCTGCCCTCACCAGCCGTGACGGTCGGGGCACAGCTGGCCGAAGTGGCGGAGCACTGGTAGCGATCCGCACAAAGCGGAAGGAGTGGCTGCCCAGTCAGTGGGCGCCGGCGAACGTGTCGGCCTTGACGACCTTCAGGCTGATCTTCGAGCCGCCCGCCGCCCCCTTGAGGCCGGAGGCCGTGACGTCCGTCTTGGTCGGCCATGTCGTGCCCGGCCAGACACCTTCGGCCTTCTCGGTCACCGAGAACGGAGACTTCTTCGTGCCGCCCACGACCGTCACGGTGACGGTGTACGTCATCCGCTCGTCCCCGTTGTTGTGAATGGTCAGCGGTACGACCTCCTGTCCCGACTCCAGCCGGGGGGTATACGCGATGACCTCACCCCCCGCCGCCGTGGCCGCGGTCTTGCCGAACCCATAATCTCCGGGATCCGGGACAGCGGTGTTCGTCGGGCTGACGGGGTCACCAGCGGGGGCGGCGGCCGCACGCTGGGCAGCCGCTTCCTGTGCTGCCTTGCTGAGGCCGTCGGCCGCCTTCGACGGCTTGGGCGGCTTGGACGCTGCCTCGGCAGCTACCGAGGACCTTGGCGGGGAGGAGGCGTCGGCCTTTTGGCCTCCCTGGGTGCCGCAGGCGGTCAGAGCTAGCGTCCCTGCTGTCATGGCTACTAACAGGAAGCGCGCGGAAACCCGGGCTTTGCCGGGCAGGTTGTCAGTCACAGGTGAACATGTACTCGGTTTTGAAGGTGAAGTCCAAGCTGCTCCAGCTCGTCCCCATCTTCGCTGTCACGGGCGCGCGGACGGAACTGGCGACGTAGACGGGACCGGCGTACCCGGTGAAGTTCCCTGAGTCCGTGTCACGACCGGTGCCGTCCACCTTGCACACGTGCAGGTACATGTACCGCGATCCCACGAGATTGTTGTCGAGGATGGCGCACCCCTTGCTCCCGTTCTCGTATGAGAACGGCGTGGCGAACCGCTGGCTGGGGTCCGTCTCATTGGAAACCCCGTGAGGATCACCCGGCAGTGCGCGGCGTGGGCCTTGATCTCAAGGGCGGCGGCCGGCGCGGCCTCGACCTGCGGACGGACCCGCACCTGGGTGCTGATCTTCTCGGCGAAGATCTTGTCCCGGGGGATGTTCTCGGCGGCGAGAGCGTCGAGCTGGGAGTCGAGTTCCTGGCCGTGGGTTGAGCAGCGTGCGTAGCCGATCCGGATGTCGGCGGTCGGGGTGTCCGGATTCGACGGTTCGGGGGCCTGGAGAAGAGGAGGTCGCCGGGTATGACGGTGTAGCCCGGCTCCGTCATCGAGGGTGGAGCCGGGCGCATGGCCGCCGGCAGGTGCGGGGAGGGCTCAGGGGGCCGAAGCTGGATCGGGGTCTGCGGTTGCCTGCGATCTGATCTGTCGGCCCCAGGCGTCCGACACCGCTTTCGGAACCTTCGTCATCAGGCCTTTCTCTTTGGTGAAGGCCAGGCCGCGGTTGTAGGCGCTGCTGGTGCAGCCGTCGGTCTGGCGGACGAGCCGCACGTCGGCGGACGTGTCGATCAGGGGCCTGTCCTCATCCTGGCGAGTGACCCGGAAACGGACCGGACCGGAGTCGGGGTCCACGTCGTGAGGCAGCGGAAGACTCACATGCGTGATGCGCTCCTTACGTAGTTCGCCTTTCACGCACTCGCTCCGCGCGCATAGTTCGTGCTGCACCGGCTCGACGACGCCGGTCTGGTCGACGTCACCCGCGTCGTCCTGGACACCGCCCACGTCCGCGCTAAGAAGGGGGCGAACACACAGGTCCGAGCCCCGTGGAGCGGGGCAAGCCGGGTTCCAAGATGCACGTCCTGTCGGACGCGAACGGCCTGCCCCTCCTCGTCGGCGTCTCCGCCGGCAACGTCCACGACAGCGAAGGACTCAAGCCGATGGTGAAGGGTCACCAAACGAGACACGACCCCCACCGCGGCCGCCACTTCAAGCCCCAGCGCCTGCACGCCGACAAAGCCTACGACCGCGCCGACCTGCGCAGATGGCTCCGCGGCAAGCGCATCGGCGTGCGCATCGCCCGCAAAGGCATCGAGTCCAGCGAGCGATTAGGGCGCCGCAGACGGGTCATCGAGCGGACGATGTCCTGGCTGTCCGGCTACCGCCGACTCAGCCCCCGCTACGAACGCAATCCCCGCAACTACCTGGCCTTTCTCGGACTCACCGCCGCCCTCTGCTGCTACAAGCGACTCATCCGCCTCACCACGTAGGACACCGTCTAAGGGGAGGCGCAGATGTCACTCAGGGAGAGGAACGACTGCCCGGGTGGTTCCTCGTGCTTCGTCAGGGCCTGCAACTGCTCCAGTAACCGTGTCAGTTGGGCGTCGGAGGGCTCCGCGTAGAACTCCAGTACCGCGCGGTAGAAGGTGTCGCGCAGTGCGGGGGGCATCACGTCCGAGGCGTCGAAGCAGAGCGTGTGCGCATTGGTGAGGTACGGGGCGATCTCACTGCCGATCCGGTCGCTGGGTTGCGGGGCCTCGGGGCCGGGGAAGAGCGGCTCCAGGCCCGGCTCGGACACTCGTGCCGCTTGGTCCTGCCAGGTCTCTCGGCCGTTCTGGCCGGACAGGCGGCGGATCAGGTCCTGTGCCGCGTGATGGTCACTGAAGACGGCCGCCATGTCGCCGGAGACCTCGAAGTCGTTCTGGTACTTGTGGTCACCTCGCAGGTAACTCGACGAAGGCGCGACGTCGACCGTGTCGTCGCCGCTGTAGAACGAGCGCATGTAGCCGATCTGGTGTTCGTGGCGGCAATTGGACGAGTTGAGCAGACCCTGAGGGCCGTGGGGTCCGCTCGGGCCCCGGTAGGACGTCATGAGGTCGCTCTCACGGGTTTTCCTGGACAGCCTGTCGAGACCGAGAATGGATCTCCAGGTTTTCCAGGCGCGCTTCACCTTGGCGTCCGTCCAGGCCAGCCTCCCGGTCGCCCACTTCGCGTACTCCCGAGGACCTGCCTGGTGGAGCAGGATGTCCTCGATCCAGTCGGTACCGGGCCAGCCGGACGTCGCTTCCGAGGCCAGCCCGATGCACCAGTTCCCCTGCCCGGACGACGCCGTCTTCTTGCTGAGGACCAGGCTTTTCAGATCCACCTTGAGGGGCACCCAGTAGGCGCGCGACGTCCCGTGGACCGTTATCTCGGGCGCCCAGGGCGGGACGACGTCCTGCATCTTGGTGCGGTGGATCGGCCGCAGTCTGTTCTCGCGTGCGTATGCGGCGAGTTCGCCGATGCTGTTGAGGATCGCCACATCCGGGGGTGAGCCGGCGTGGAGTTCGGCGACGAGGGTCTCGCTGATCGATGTGGTGCCCTGGTAGGTGTACGTGTAGCCGGTGCCGCGGGCAAGGTCCTTCAGCGTCGCCTCGAAAGCCTCGCCCTCGCGGTTGGTCCAAGGCCCGAGCACGACCAGTGTGCGCTGCTCCGGCTTCGTGCATCCGCCGCAGAGTGCGACCAGCAGGAGCAGGCAACAGGCCGGCACGATGCGGCGGAACATGGCCCGGCGGCTCTCAGAGCGGCGCAGGGTACGGTTCATGAGACAGCCCCCAGGGCGGCGACGAGACGGTACTCGCGCCCGTAGTCGTGCAGTGCCCCGGCGGCCACCGCGGCACCGGCCAGGCCGGCGAGCAGCACGGCCGGCCCCGTACCGCCCGGGAACAGCAGTCGGTCCTCGGACAGTGCGGCGCCGGTCTCGTCCCTCAGCGACGCGATCGTGTAACGGGACGGGGTGCTGAACGGGTTCTGCTCGGCATCGGTCTCGAACACGGGTGACGTCCCGGATCTCAGGTCCTGTGCGAGGACGAGGGCACGGTGCTGGGCACGATGCGCCAGCGCGGCGTCGTAGGCCATGAAGGGCAGGACCGCCAACGGGATCGCCACCGCGAGCAGCGGCAGGCTCACCATGATCCTGAACCGGCTGTTGAGGAAGACCATGGTCCAGGTCAGGCCGACCGCGAGCAGGACGAAGGTGACACAGGACAACGCCCCCACGGCGAGCACACGGCGGCTCAGGGCGGCCCGGCCGGCGAGCTGTCCGTGCAAGTCCGACTCCAGGGTGGAGATCCGGTCCACGATCGTGGTCGCCTGCGGGCCGGCCACGCCGGGGTTCCGGCATGACGAGGGCACGGGCGCCGCCTTGCCGGACGCCGCCCTGTGGCGCTCGGCGGCCTCGTCCCGGCCGTGGCTGCACATCATGGCCTGCGCGTAGGAGAGTTCCGCCGTGCGCAGGGAGATCTGCGCGTCGCCCTGTGCGCGGTTGACGGCACCGGCGTAGTCGCTGAGCAGTCCGATCACCACGTTGAGGTTCAGCTGCTCGGATCTGTCCAGCACGCCGTGCTGGGCGACCTGGGTAAGGTCCTGCGTGGCCTGTGCGCTGCGTGCCTTGTAGCGTTCGCTCAGCCCGCTGAGGGTGGCGTCGTGCCCCAGTGTGAGGCTGGCCCGGGCCTCGGTCTGGGCGATCTGGACGGAGGCCCGGGCGTCGGCGAGTTCCTCGAGTGCGGGGGCCAGGCTGTCCCTGATGTACGTGGAATCACCGTGGACCTGGGCGAACGCCCAGCAGAAGCCGCAGAAGGTGATGACCGCGAGCAGCGGCAGGGCGATCAACCGGTCGCGCAGATAGGTCCGGTTGCCCTGCAGTCCCACCGCGGGCCAGGCGTACCGCCATATCCGTCGTGCCGCGTCCGCGCCCGCCACCAGGCCGTGGTGCGCGCCACGGAGGAGCCTTCGCGGGACGGTCGCGGACCGCGCTGCCCGGCGCGTCACCGCCGGCCCCCGTCCGGCAGCGGAACCCGGCTCAGCTCGATCCGTGCGGACTCCACGTCGAACCGCTCGATCCTCGTCAGGAGCCGGACCTCAGGGTGGCCGGACGGGTGTTCGTGAACCTCGACGAGTCGGCGCAGGTGGTCCTTCATCACTTCGTCGCCGGCCGTCACGGCCAGGTGCCAGCAGGTGCCGAAGTGCTTCTCGGCCGACGCCTGGTCACCCCCGCGCAGCGCGGCGCACCCCTGCTCGAAGGTGCGGCGCAACTTCTCCGTCTGCCGGTAGTGGGCGACTCGGGGGTGCACCCTGCTGTACAGGTCGGCGTCGTCCGACCAGCGCATCATGACCGCTTCGGGCTCGGGCAGCCGGATCCGCTTGCCGTGCCCGGGGGCCACGGCCACCTCTATCTCGGTGAGGAACAGCTCCTTGCCGTCCTCGTCCGGGTGGTAGGGGGTGCCGACGCAGAGCAGGTAGTCGCGGGTCTCGGTCCGCCACGGCGCGGTGGTGTACTCCTCGATGGGCCCGCCGGCGGAGGAGTCGGCGGCGGACCGGTCGGTGCGCGCGGGGTGCAGGGCCACCCGTGTGGGGTGCACCTGCTCGAAGGAGTACCGGGTGACCCCTTTGCGGTAGTGCAGCCGCAGCCGGAGTCCGGTGATGTCGCGCTCCGCGGCCTGTTCGGCGAGCGCGGCCATCTCACCGGGCAGCCGGGTGAGGTCGCGTACCGCGCGGGCCTGCCCGCCCAGTTCGCCGGCGATGAGCAGCAGTTCTTCGGTCCGCCAGCCCGCTCCGATGCCGAAGACGTCGCAGACGAAGCCCCCGGCGCACCGCTCGACACGGTCGCGCAGGACGTCGAGTCTCTCGTACGCCTCCTCGTTCCTGCCGTCGGTGAGCAGCAGAGCGTGGCGGGACGCGGGGGCGTCCGGCCGGTCGAGGATCTCCAGCGCGGCCTTCAGCCAGGTGCCCATCGCCGTGCCGCCCCCCGGTGCGCACGCCCGCAGCGCGGCCTCCGCGGCGTCCCTCGACTTCCGGTCCGCGATCGCGAGACGGAAGTCATGCGGGTAGATCATGGTGGCCTGGTCGCTGCCGGCGACGAGGGCGAAGCGCGCCCCGTCGGGGATTCGGCCGAGGGCGTCCACCGCCGCCCTACGGGCGGCCGCGAGCCGGCTCGGCGGGCTGACCATCGACGACGAGTGGTCGATGAGCAGCACCTCGGCGTGGTCGACCGCGGACCGGCGCGGCACGGCATCGCCGTGCTTGCGGACGGACACGGTGAGCACCGCGTACATGCGGACCGGGTCGGTCACTCCGTCGCGCGGCTTGGTGAGCTCGGCGACCTGGTTCACCTCGACGGTGACCGTGGCCTCCGGCTTCCCGGCCGGGCCGGGGTGATCGAGCGCAGCCATGAGATGATCCTTCTCCCCAGCCATGGGCCGTTCCCGTTGTGTCGTAGGACGAGGGGGCGGACGCGGTAGGCCCGGTCCAGCAGTTCCTCCGCGTTTTCGGTGCCGTTCGGCCCGCCGGCTCGGGCGGCCTGGTGGGCGAGGCGCACGTAGAACGCGGAGAGGTCCGTGCGCAGATGCCGCTCGTCGGCGGGAAAGTCGATGCGTGCGGCGCCGGCACCGGCTGCCAGGGTCCTCAGCTCGGCGGGGGAAATCCCGCCCTCGTCAACGAGGCGCTGGGCGACCTCCCAGACCTCGGCCTTGACCCGGACGCCGACGTCCTCGTCCAGCAGGCCCTGGCCGTAGAAGAGCTGGGACAAACGGCCGAGTACCGCGTCCAGCCCGCGTGCGTCGCGGGCCATGCCCGCGGCGATCCGCACCGCCGCCACACGGGCGGCGGTGCGATGGGGTGAGTGCTGGGGTACGGCGTCGAGGGCGTCGATGGCCTTCTCGTGCGGGGCGCGCTCGCCGTCGAGGGCGTCGATGGCGCTCGGAAGCCCGGTGCGGTCTTCGCGGGCCAGCCAAGCCCGCGCCACACCGAAGGCCGCGCCCCCCAGGGACGGGTTGCGCACCCGTACCGCCTCGTGGAACCTTTGCGCCTCGGACCACGCCCCCAGCAGTTCCGCGCAACAGCCCAGGGCGAGCTTGGGCGCGTACTCGCCGGGGATCGCGGCGTAGACGTCGTCGAAGTGGCCCCAGGCGGCGCGGACGTCGTCGCGGGCGACGGCGAGCAGGCCGCGGTGCCAGTCCAGTCGCCAGTCGTGAGGGGCATGTTCTGGACCGATGGCGGCTTCTGCCTGGGCGAGTTCCCCTTCCGCCTCGGCCAGGTCGAGGATGCCCGGCCCGGGGGCGGCGGCCGGCCCGCCGGTCGCGTCGTCGGCTGCCTGCTGCCGTGCGCGCAGGGCCACGCGCACGCGCAGTCGGCAGCGCAGCAGGAAGATCTCCGGCGAGTCGTCCCAGTCGTCGGTGCGCTGGAGGAGCGAGGCCGGGTCGTCGTCGGAGAGGCGGCTCAACGCGCTGTAGTTGGCGTCCTGTGGATCGGGGCGCGGCACGGGCAGGTGCTGGGCCACCTCGGCGCTGCTCGGCGGCGCGCACAGGTGTGCGGGCGGTGTGCCCCCTGCCGGCTGCTCCGCCGCCCGCGGCAGCGCCGACGCCGTACCGAGCGCCCCGGCCAGGGCGTGTGGCGACTGCCAGAACAGCGGTGAGGGTTCGAACGTCTCCAGGCCGGTCCTGAGGGACCGCAACTCGCGGAAGACGCCGCGCAGTTGGTAGTCCATCTCCTGCGCGGTGGCGAACCGGTCGGCCCGCCTTGCGCGGGTGGCGCGGTGCAGCACACGGGCGAGCGAGACCAGGCCGAGGTCCTTGGGCGCGGGCGCGGTCATCCGCATGGCGACGTCGGCGCGTAACGCGCTCGCCGGGCCGGCCGTCGTACCGCCGCCGGCTCCTTCCGGCGGAAGCGGGTCCAGGGCGCCGATCTCCTGGAGGTCCTGCGTCTTGTCCCCGAGACCGCAGATGCTGCGCAGGGTCTCCCCCAGGCTGTACAGGTCGTCACGGCTGGTGGTCTCACCGGTCTCCTGGGGCACGTCCGGGGCGCGGAAACGGTCCGTGGTCACCCCGGGCGCTCCCTCGGCCCTGATGCTCCCCACGTCGATCACCATGAGCGTGGCGTGTTCGTGCATCAGGTTCTGGGGCTTCAGGTCGCCGTAGACCTTGTTGTGCTCGGGGGCGTGCAGATACGCCAGGGCGGACAGCGCGCGGATGCCGTACGCGAGCACGAACTCCTGGAAGCGGGCGTCACCGAAGGCCGCGGGGCGGCGCTGGGCCAGTGCCCGTACCTCTTCCAGATTGGGTCCGGTCAGGTAGGGCAGCACGAGGTAGTCACCGACGCCCTCGTGCTTGCCGAAGTTGATCACGTCGAGGATGCCGTCGTGGTGGAGGTCCCGGAGGGTGCGCCGCTCCTCGTCCATGGCGTTGCGCAGGTTTCCCACCTGCTCGGGGCGCAGGTACTTGACGACCACGTCGCGCTCGACCCGTCGGTCCCGTGCCAGATAGATCTGGCCGACCCCTCCGTGGCCGAGCGGTCCGACCAGCTCGTACTGGTCTCCGAGGACCGTGCCGCTCAGCACGTCCGGGGCGTCGCCGACCGGTGTGCCGGCTCTCCTCCTGATCTCGGGGAGGAGGGTCGGGTCGGTGCTCTCCTGCGGCAGCAGGACGTCCCAGGGGTCGCTCGGCACGGTCGCCGACGCGGACATGGACGCGTGCCGTCCGACGGTGGAGTCGACCCGCTCGCCGGAGACCCGGCAGAAGCCGGCCGGGGTGAGTGTCCCGGGGCACCCGGGCTCGGGGCACCGGGTCACTGGAAGCCCTCCTCCCCTCGCCTCTCCTCGTCCTGGCGGCGCAGCCGCCGTACCTCCCTTTCGAACTTCTCGACCGCCCGCTCGGCGTCGGGCAGCGGGCACGGGTCGACCATCAGCAACCGCTGGGCCTCGGTGAACGGGCCGACGGCGGCGCGATCCTCGCCCAGTCCGCGCCGCACGAGCGCGCTCTGCGCCGCGTTGAGCCGACCGCACAGCTCCCTGTGCCGGCCGAGCATGTCCTTCAGGGTGCGCTCGACTCTCTCCGCCCGCAGCAGGTGGGTCTCCACGGCTTGTTCCGCCACGGAGAGTCTCTCCAGGAGTGGCCATCCCGCCGTCTCCTGGGGGACGGCGGCCGCGGAGAGCTCCTCTTCCCGTTCCCGTAGCTCCCGGTCGAGTTCCAGGACCCAGATCTGGGCGAGTGGCGCATGGTCGCCGGGCCTCGGCGGTTGTACGACCCGGGGTTCCAGTTGTGCGTACGCGTCCCGGGCGCGGCGTTCCGCCGCGGCCAGCTCGTCCACGCGGGCGCACAGCCGGTCCAGCCAGCGCCGCGGACGGTCGTCGGGCAGCAGTTCGCGCGCCACCTCGCGCACGAACTCGTGATTGCCGCCGCGGAGTTCGAGGAGGAGGCGGGCGCCGCTGTCGCGCAGGTCACGCAGTATGCGCACGCCGGCCGCGGGTGATGTCGTGGACCGGTCGGCGCCCAAGACGGCCACAGCCGGGCGGGCGCCGCGGCCGCTCAACGCGTCGAGCCGATCACGCAGCGCGGCCAGCGCCTCCCGCGTCGCCGGCTGCTCCGGGTCTTTCAGGGAGGTGCCGGCCACGTCGATCACCAGGGAGATGCTGCCCACTTTGGGCTCGACCCCGGCTGCCGACAGGTCCGGAGCGCCCGAGAGGGCCGCGGACTCGGTGGACAACGGTGGCGACTGCTCGCGGTCCGCCATGTTCAGCACGACGGCCAGGGCCTGCCGGGCCGTGTGGTCGCTCTGCGGGATGTGGAGCAGCTCCACGTCCCACCCGTGGGAGCCTCCGTGCAGCCACCGCGTCACCTGGCGCTGAAGGCCGTGCGGGCGGGCGGTGTGAGTGGTGTGCGGCGAGACCACGTAGTCGGGTGGGATCACCTGGGGCCCCGTCACGTACGAACTGCCGATGTCCGGCAGGTACTTGGCGATGGTGGCCGCGGGGATCATGTACGCTTCGCGGTCCTGCTTCTCGGCCTGCACCACGATGCCCAGCAGCCGACCCGTGCCGGATTCGACCACGCCGGCACCGCTGAAGCCGCCCGTGATGCGCTGGCCCGGGTCCGGCACGATCACGACCCGCTCGTCGCCGTGGCCGCCGGGTCCCAAGCAGGAGCCGCTGACCCACCAGCCGCCCGAATGCCGCTCGGGAAAGCCGCTGATGCGGACCGGCGCGCCGTGGTAGTCCAGCACGCGGTGGAACTTCGCCGGGGAAGGCACCGGCGCGGCCCTGTCCAGAAGGAGCACCGCCAGGTCGCCCTGGTCCTTGCCGAAGGCCCGGAGCCGGTGGCCGTCCAGCACCGTGGCGGTGCGCGACTCGTTCCGTGACAGGCCTTGGAGCAGCGGGAATTCGACCCGTACCCGCTCCGGCCACTGCCGGGTGTCCGCGTCGAGGATCACATGCGCGCAGGTGATCACCCGGTCCGCGCCCAGCAGCACCCCGGCGCCCAGGATCCGCCCGCTGCCCGACATCGTGCCGGTGCGTAAACGCACCCTCCAAATCGCCTCGCCTGACGATCCGTCGGTTCTCTGTAAGACAACGCCCCCGTCCCCCATGCATACGTAGTATAGAAGCGAAGCCCGATATTGACCCCTCTGACGGATGGGCGGACCGTAAACGATGGAGCATGGGGCGGACGACCCGTACACGGCCGGCCTGGCCGACGTGATCAGCCGGATACGGGAGGAGTTGGAGGACGCCCAGCGTCGGGGCGCCGGCAGCCCGATCAGGTTCGGCGTCGAGAAGGTCAGCCTCGAGTTCACCGTGCAGGTGCGCCGCGAGGGCCGGGGCCGGGCGGGCCTGCGGATCGGGGTCGTCACCGCGGAGGCCGGCGGCACGCTCTCCCGCGACAACACGCACCGCATTCAGGTCGAGCTCCAACCGCACGGCGAGGACGGGTCGAAGATGGACGTGGGGCGCTGAGCCTGCGCGCCGTGAACAGGGGCGGAACCCCTCTCAGGCCGCGTGCGGTGTTGTAGGTGGCTGACGCGCATGTCCGCTTCCACGGCGGCGAAATCAAGCGCTGACCGCATGCCGGCGGATACGGCGGCCGGGCGTGCCGCTTGACCAGCGGTGTCACCTATAAAAGTACGCGCCCCTTGTAATGGGTCACTGCACCCGCCGCCGGTCGCGACAGGCGGCGATGACAGCCTTGGCGATCACCGCAACCAAACGACGTGTGGCTGCCTGCACCCCCCACCGGCCGGGACGGCTCCCCGGTCCCACCCGCCGCCGACCGGATCGAGGACGTCCGCGACCGGCTCCGCGATCCGGCCGCCGCCCGCGACATCCTCCGGGACAACGGCATCCCGGCCGTCTCGCGGGACGACGGTCCCGTACGTCGATGCGGTCGAGGTGGGAACCCCTCGCGAATCCGCCCTATGTCATCGACGGCGTGACCGGTCCACGACCGCGTGCGCGCCGGAATCCGGGAAGCCGCTGGAATCGCGCCGTGCCGACTTCGACCACATGGTGCGGCTCGGATGGATCCGCTCCTCGCAGCCGGTTGAAGTCCGCTTCGGCACCTCGCGGGCCGGGCCGTCGACTGAGCGGCGCCGGCCCGGCGACGCCGTACCCGGGACCCCGACACGCGCCTACGGGTGGCTGCTCCCTTTGGAAGTGCCCGGTTCCCGGGAGGAAGGTGGGTGGGAGGCAGGGCCGCGCCCCACCCGGCGGCCGAGTGACCGGCTCCCGCGGGACCTCCCGCGGCCACGGTCCAGGGATCGAGGAGGCTGATGAGATGACAGGTACGGTCGACGCCGTCGTCGTCGGTTCCGGTGTGAACGGCCTGGTCGCCGCCGCCGAGCTGGCCAAGGGCGGCTGGTCGGTGGCGCTCCTCGAAGGGAGCCGCCGGCTGGGCGGCTTCATCGCCACCGAGGAGCGGACCCTGCCCGGCTACCTGCACGACACCTACTCCTCGTGGCACCCGCTCTTCGTGTCCGGCCGGGCCTATGCCGCGCTCGGCGAGGACCTGCGCCGCCACGGTCTGGAGTACCGCAACACCGACGGCCTCGTGACGGGCACCGTCACCGACGACGGCCGCGTGGTCCTCGCCCACCGCGACCCCGCGGCCACGGCGGAGACATTCGGCCACGCGGAGGACCGGGCCGCCTACCTCGCCATGCTGCAGCGGTTCCTCGACAACATCGACGCCGTGGGCGGCATGCTGGGCGACGAGCTGCGCTCACCGCGCGTGCTCCGACACGTCGTGAGACTGCTGCGCCGCGAGCGTTTCGACGGTACCGAGGCATGGCTGCGGGCCACCGTCACCAGCGGCCGCTCGTATTGCCGCAGCGCCTTCCGCGGCGACGAGCCGGACGCGCTGTGGGCGCCGTGGCTGCTGCATGCCGGACTGTCCCCGGACCACGCCTCGGGCGGCCTGATGCTGCCCGCCATCGCCGCCGCGCTGCACGGTTTCGGGGTGCCTGTCGTGGCGGGCGGCGCCCACCTCTTCGTCCGCGCCTTCGAGAGGCTGCTCGGCGAACTCGGTGTGGACATCCGCACCGGGCAGCCGGTGGAGCGACTGATCCTCACGGACGGCAGGGTCACGGGCGTGGTCGCCGACGGCGGGACCATCCGGGCCCGCCACGCCGTCCTGGCCTCCGTGACCCCGACGGCGCTGTACGGCCGGCTGCTGCCGCCGGACGCCCCGGTCCCGCACGCTGTACGCGAACGGGCCCGGTACTTCCGCTACGGACGCTCCGCGATGCAGCTCCACGTCGCCCTCTCCGCCCCGCTCAGCTGGCACGACGAACGCCTGGCCGACGTGCCCCTGCTCCACCTGAGCGACGGGTCGGCGAGCACCGCGATCGCGTGCGCGGAGGCCGAGGCGGGTCTGCTGCCGCGCAGGCCCACGGTGGTCGTCGGTCAGCAGTACGTCCTCGACCCGCCGCGCGTGCCGGAAGGCGCGGCCGCCCTGTGGATCCAGCTCCAGGAACTGCCGTACGAGCCGATCGGCGACGCGGCCGGCGAGCTGGACGCGGCAGGCCGCTGGACCTGGGAGCTGACCGAGGGGTACGTCCGCCGGGTCCTCGCGCGGATCGCCCGCCATGCGCCGGATCTGCCGGACAAGGTGCTCGCGTGGGACGCCATCACACCGCCGGACCTGGCCGCGTACAACCCGAACGCTGTGGCCGGCGACCCATACGGCGGCTCGGCCGAACTCGACCAGAACCTGCTGTGGCGCCCGGTGCCCGGCGCCTCCCGGCACGCCACCCCCGTGCCCGGCCTGTGGCACATCGGCGCCTCCACCCACCCCGGCCCCGGGCTCGGCGGTGGCTCGGGACACCTGGTGGCACAGCGGCTCATCCGTGGCACGCGCCGGAGCAACCGCCGCTGATCCAGACTCTGCGGATGAGGCGGACTCCAGCCTCTGCGGATGAGGCGGGATCCAGCCTCTGCGGATGAGGCGGGCGCGCGGCCACCGCGTTGTCATCACAAGACCCGGTTCGACCGGTGCTCCGCGGAGCCCCAACGACTCCCGCTCCACCGGGCCGGCCGGTCCGTGGCCGCCGGGTCTGCCGGAGGACCGGACGGTGGGGGTCGTGTTTGGACCCATCGGACGCGGACCCTCGGTGCCACGTCAGGGTCCGCAACTGCGGGCGTGTCGAGGCCGCCGACCGTGCCCATGGCCGACCGGGAGGGTACGAGCTTGAGTGCGGTGCCCGCGTCGCGCTGGGGGTGCCGTTAGCCCCTCCCCGCCGCTTGCGGTGGGCCCGCTGGTCATCGGGCTGCGCGATCGTGGCCTAGATCCCGCGCCGCCGTGGACAGGCGCGGTTGTCGCGGGCTGAGTACGCCTTGTCGCCGCGCCTCCGGTCCGGTCGGCTGCGCGGCCGACCCGGACCACGCCGCCGGATGCGTGAGCCGGACAGCACGGGTCCGAACATGGGACTGTCACCCCGTTGGCCGGGCGAGGTCTGCCAGGTCAGCGGGCGGGCCCGGTCGTCGGACAGCAGACGGGCCTTGCTGGTCACCCCGCCCCGCGAGCGCCCCACAGCCTCGCACCCGCCGTCCTCCTCACACGTCCCGCCCCTGTTTACGGCCAGCCGGCCGGAGGCTTGCACGGCGCCCCGGCCGCGTGCTGATGCGCCCGGCAGGAGGTCGAGTCGATGGTCACCGCCCCCTCCCGTCGGCAGACTTGGCTTGCACTGCGGACGTGCTGCCCGACAAGCCACGAGATCCACTCGGACGGTGACCGCGGTGGTCAAACGGGGAGCGGGTCGTGGCCCATGGAGTCGAAAGGCAGGGCGGGCACGGCCGTGCGCGGTCGCATCAGGCGCGGTGAGTCCCGGGTCGGCCCCCGGGCGGCAGCGGCCCAGGCCTCGGCGGTCAGGCGGTCAGGCGTTCAGGCGTTCAGGTCGGGCACGCTCGTGCCCCGCTGGTCGCGCCACGTGGTGTCCGACCCGTCGACGTCGGTGCTGCGGCTGAGCGCCTCCCAGCGCTCGTCGGTTTCCAGGCGTCGGCGCCACGCCGCGCGCCCGAACTCGAAGGCGTCACTGCCGGCGAGCAGCCGCAGCGGCGGCTCCTCCAGTTCGGCGACCTCCAGGACGAGGCGCGCCACCTTGACCGGGTCGCCGTTGGCGATCTTCTCGAAGCCCTCCATCGCGCGGGCCGAAGCTCCGACCGACTGTGCGTAGGGCTCGCTGACCGGCGGGGTCTGCATGGAGGCGCCGGCCCACTCCGTCCGCATTCCTCCGGGTTCCAGAACGGTGACCTTGATGCCCAGCGGTGCGACCTCGGCGGCCAGGGCCTCGCTGAAGCCGCCGACGGCCCACTTCGCGGACTGGTACGCCGTCATCCCCGGGCTGCCGATCCGGCCGCCCAGTGAGGAGATCTGGATGATCCGTCCGCCGCCCTGCCGGCGCAGCAGGGGGACGGCGGCCTTGGTCACGTGGACCGTGCCGAAGAAGTTGGTCTCCACCTGCCGCCGGAACACCTCCAAGGTGGTGTCCTCCAGCGCGACCCGGTCGCCTTGGCCGGCGTTGTTGACGACGACGTCGAGGCGGCCGAAGGCGGCGTGTCCGTTCTCCACGGCGGCCTGCGCCGCGGCGGCGTCGGTGACGTCGAGAGGCTCGACGTGGACGCTCTCGCCGTACCTGGCGACCAGGTCGTCGAGCGCGCCGACGCGGCGGGCGGTCGCGACGACACGGTGCCCGGCACCCAGGGCCTCCTCGACGATCGCCCGTCCCAGACCGCGCGAGGCCCCGGTGACGAAAAAGACCGAACTCATGATGTCCTCCTGTAACGCAATAAGCATGCGTTATCAGTTGAACAGGAGGACGGCGATATGTCAAAGGGCTTGCGTTAACCTGGTCCCGTGGAAGAGATCCGACGACGAGCACGGTCCGCCGAGGCGAAGCAGGAACGACGGCACGCGCTCCTCACCGCCGCCACCGAACTCGGCCTGGCGCACGGCGTGCGAGAGGTGACACTCACCGCGGTCACCACCCACATCGGGCTGCACCCCTCCGCGCTGCGCCGCTACTTCGAGTCGCGCGAGGAACTGCTGCTCGAACTCGCCGAGCACGGCTGGGGCCAGTGGTGCGCCGGTCTCCTCGACGCCCTGGCCGAGACCTCGCCGCGGAGCGCCCGCGAGGTCGCCCAGGCGGTCGCGGCCTCGCTGGAGCGGCTGCCGCTGTTCTGCGATCTGCTCACCCACGTCGTGCTCAGCCTCGAAGGCGCGGTACGCCTCGACCGGGCGCGCAGCTACAAGACGGCGGCCACCGAGGCGTACGACGAGATGACCGACGCTCTGGTGGCGACCGAAGCGGGGCTCGATCCCGACGGGGCACGCACCGTGCTCACGGTCGCCATGAGCGCCGCCGCCTACCTCTACCAGCTCAGCCGCCCCAGCCCCACCCTGCGGCAGCTCTACGAGCAGGAGCCGCGATGGGCCCACGACGCGCTGCGCTTTCGCGAGCAGCTCACCCGGATACTCGAGACCGTCGTGTCGGGAGCGCAGCACACCCGCGACAACCCACCCGGCGCGGGGCCGGGCGTGGACCGGTGAGGGTGGGCAAGGCGCCGCACCGACGACGGGAGGCGGCGTCTCCGGGCGTCTACTCCTCGACTATCACCGCGTTCTGGAGGCGTGCTGCGTCCTGGCCCGGCGGTGCTCCGAACATGCGCCGGTACTCGCGGCTGAACTGCGACGGGCTGTCGTATCCGACGGCGTGACCGATCGCGGCCACGTCGTGCGGCGCTGCGATGAGCTGGATGCGGGCCTTTTGAAGCCGGAGTTGTTTCTGGTACTGCAGCGGACTCATGGCGGTCACCGCACGGAAGTGCCGGTTGAGCGAGGAGACGCTCATGCCGACTTCGTGGGCGAGGTCGTCGATGCGGATCACCTCGTCGTAGTGGGCCTTGATCCACTCGATCGCACGGGTGACGAGGGTCGTGCGGCTGTCGGCCAGGCCGATCTGTCTGACCAGGGCCGCCTGGGGTCCGTTCAGCAGTCGCCAATGGATCTCGCGTCGCACGCCGGGCGCCAGTACCGGGATGTCACGTGGCTCGTCCAGCAGGCGCAGCAGCCGGACGACAGCGTCGAGCAGCTTGTCGTCGGCGTCGCTGGTTGCGATGCCTGGACCTTCGTGAGGGCGGACGGCGACGGGGCCGGCTTCCAGCAGCAGTTGCGCAATGATCGCGGGTTGCAACGGAAGCCCGAACCCGACGAACGGCTCGGCGGGCGTGGCGCGGGTGATCTGTGAGGTCAGGGGAAGGTCGACGGTCACGACGAGGTACTGGCCCGTGCGGTAGTCGTAGATGCGGTCATTGAGGACAGCACGCTTCGCTCCCTGCGCGACCAGAGCGATCATGGGTTCGGTGACCGAGCCCAGCGGTTCGGTCACGTGCTCGGTGGAGAACACCGTCATCCCCTCGATCCACAACGGGCGTGGGCTGCCCGCGGCGAGCCGTCCGATCCGGTCACGAAGTTCGTCCAGGTGATGCACCACGCCAGTGGAGCACGGAAGGGTGTGCGCGGCCAACATGATCCGGGCAAGGTTGAGCGGATCGTGCAACAGTCCGCACGCATCGTTCTAGGCGATCACAACGCTTTGGGCTCGAATAGAGGAGCACAGGGAGGCGGCCTCCGTGCCGTCTCACACCTCTATCAGCTCGGAGCTTGGGCATGTCACTCGATTCCTACGTCACGCTCGGCCGCTCGGGACTGCGCCTCAGCCCGTTCACGCTGGGCACGATGACCTTCGGCGAGGATCACGGCTGGGGTTGCAGCCCGGAGGAGTCCAAGAACATCCTCGCGGCATACCTGGACCGGGGCGGCAACTCGATCGACACCGCCAACATCTACACCAACGGCCACTCCGAGAAGATCATCGGCGACTACTTCGCCGGCCGTCGAGCAGTGCGTGACCGGGTGGTGATCGGCACCAAGTTCTTCGGCAACCTGTACGAGAACGACCCCAACGGCGGCGGAGCCGGCCGTAAGGCGATCGTGCAACAGCTGGAGAACTCGCTGCGGCGTCTGCAGACCGACTACGTCGACATCTACTGGCTGCACAACTTCGACCCGGCCACGCCGGTCGAGGAGACCCTCCGCGCACTGGATGACCTGATCAGCGACGGCAAGGTCCGCTACGTCGGATTCTCGGACGTGCCGGCGTGGGCGACGGCCGAGGCAGCCACCATCGCGCGCCTGCGCGGATGGGCCCCGATCGTCGCGCTCCAGCTGGAGTACTCCCTGCTCGAACGCACCTCCGAAGGAGAGCTGATCCCGATGGCCCAGGCGCTGGGCATGGGCGTGATGCCGTGGGGGCCGCTGAAGAGCGGGTTCCTGTCCGGCAAGTACTCCAGCGCAGCCACAGGCCCGGTCGACACCGCTCGTGCGCAGTTGGTCGGCGCCCCGAGCGAGGCCGACTATGTCGTGATCGACGCGCTCAACGCCGTTGCCGGCGACGTGGGCGCCAGCCCCGCCGCAGTGGCCCTGGCCTGGGTGCAGGGCCGTCCCGGGATCACCTCCACCCTGGTCGGCGCGCGCCGCATGGACCAGTTCGAGGCGAACCTGCACGCCCTGGACGTGACCCTCACCGAGGCCCAGCGCGCCACGCTGGATGACGTGTCCGCTCCCACACTGAACTTCCCGGCCGCGAACAACAGGATGCTGGCGCCCATGCTCCAGTTCGCCGGAGCCACCGTGGACGGGACCCCGTCAGTGGTGTCCCCGCTGTTGCAGGCCAGCAGCGCCCGCTACTGACGACCACTCCCCCGGCCGGGCACCGATCGGATCGATCCGTACGGGGGCCCGTACGGAGGACCGCCCGATCCCTCTGGACGAGTCCGCCGAGGCTTCCGGCGTACTCGTTGCCGAGGGCACGGTGGGCGGGCCGGGTTGCTCCAACCGCCCTCGGGTCTCCGGCCGCCCGGAGGTGGCGGTCGGCTTGCCGCCCCGACTTCGTGAGTGCTGTCCTCTGCGGGAGGCTGTCAGTCCCCGTTCATAGGATCACGGCATGTCTGATGCCTTCACCGTCTTGTGGACCCATGACACGTGCCGTGCACTGCGCAAGGCGGGTCGCGTGGGAGAGCGACCGCCGGTCGCCTTCAGCGGCGTTCACTCCTCCCTGCCCGCGTGGACGGGTGCTCGTCCTGGGGACGAGGTGTACGCGCTGCATGTCAACCGGCGCGAGGTTTTCGTGGTGAGTCAGCTGCGGGTGCTCGACATGGAACGACGCGAGTGCTGCGGCGCTGCCCCCGCGACCTGGGAGGACCCCGCGTATCCGGGGCACGGCGACTGGTCGATGCTCGGCGCCGGCGGCTGCGGCGCCGTGGCGGTGCATGTGGACTCGACGCCCGTACGCTTCGACGTGGCCATCCCCGGTGAACTGCTCGCGAGGCTCACCTGGCGCAACCGGCGAGGTCAGACCCGCGGTCTGAAGCACGTGGTGGATGGCCGTCTCGAGAGATCGGTCAGCCTCCAGGGGTTCTACCGTCTGACCCCCGAGGCCGCCGGCGAGTTGGCGGAAGTCGTCGGCAGCTCTGGCGCCTGATAGTGAGAAACGAGCGAGAACTGAGCGTCCGGCACGCGACACGCTCCCGCATGCCACAGTACTTGTGGATCAAACACGGACGAGGTCGCGGCCTATCGACGCACGGACTTGACGATGCGCCAGCTCGCCACGCCCCCTTCTTGAAGAGCTCAGGCTTCGAACGGCACATCGAGCTCCCCCAGGGTGTGCTCGGTGCCCGGCCGCAGCCGCCAGGCGTTACGGCGACGCACGGCCGTCAGTTCGGACTCCAGCGGAGACGGCGGTACCGCGAGGACGGGGCAGGTGGCCCGGGCGATGCAGTGGCGGCTGACCGACGGCCTGAGCGCGCGGTACAGACGGCCACGTCGTCCGGCGCCGATCACGAGGAGGTCGTCCTCCCGGCGGGCGATCCGCAGCAGCGCGCGTCCGGGAGTGCCCCGGGCGACGATCGCCTGCCCGGGCAGCCCGAGGCCGGTGCTGCCGAACACGTCGCGCAGGGCTTGGAGCAGTCTCTCCCCGGCCAGCCGCTCCCACTCGTCGATCGTGATCGCCGGGGCCGGAGACCGGCGCGCGGCGAGTTCCCCTCCGGGCGGCTGCCAGGCCAGCACCGGCCAGAGCTCGGCTCGGCGACGCCGGGCCTCCTCGGCGGCCCGGCGCAAGGCGACACGGCTGCCCGAAGATCCGCTCACCCCTACCGCGATTCGAGCGGCTGAGGGCGCGTCGGCGGACTGGGACATCTCTTCACCGTTCTCCCCACGCCGGTGGTTCCGTTCCCGCCGGCGATCTCGTCGAAGCGGCTTCCATCCCACTTGCGGAAACGGCGTTCGAAAAGGCCGCGGGCCAGTTCTTGGCGCTCCTCTGACGGGCCTTGCCGGGGCCGCCGGACGGGCATGTCAGCACTCCGTCAAAGTCGTCCCGGTCACCGTCAGCATTCCGTCAGGAGGGGCCGGGGCGGGACACCGGCGGGCATAGCGTCGATGGCGAGCCCCGGTCCGCCTCCCCGCGTCCGGGGCACCTCAGCTCTCCTTCCGGAGGTATTCCATGGAAGAACTCCTGTACGGCGAAGACCCCGAGCCCTCCAATCGGTTCCCGGCCGGACCCCTGTACGTCCCGGTCCGGCCGGGCCCGTTCGGATGTGCGGCCCGCCTCTTCCGTACACCGCTCGGCGACCGCACGGCCGTCGGCTTCACCTCCGAGCGCCGGCTCGTCGTGACGCTCGGCGCCGGTCAGGCGTGGATCCGCCTCGCCGAGCCCGCACTGCGCGCACTGACCGCACCGCTGGGCGTCGCCGGCGTCACGATCGACCCGCTGTTCACGGCCCCGGCACCGGCCCCGGTCGGGCCGGCCGTCCTTAAGGCGGCACTGGTCGCCCCGGCCCAGCGGATCGGCTGAGAGGAGAGCACCGCGATGACCACCGTTCATGAACCCGCCGTCCCCGCGGCCCTCGCCGACCTGTCGGTGTGGCCCGCCTCGACGACCGAGTCCGGTCCCGGCCACCTGGCCGTGGGCGGAGTACCGCTCGCGGAGGTCGCCGACCGCTTCGGCACCCCGGTCTACGTCCTCGACGAGACCGAGGTGCGCCACCGCTGCCGCACCTACCGGGATGCCTTCCCGGACGCCGAAGTCCTCTACGCGGCCAAGGCGTTCCTGTGCCGGGCCATGGTCCGCTGGATGGACGAAGAGGGCCTCGGACTCGACGTGTGCTCGGCCGGCGAGCTGGAGCTCGCGGTCACCGCCGGTTTCTCACCGGAGCGGATGGTGCTGCACGGCAACGCCAAGTCTCCGCGGGATCTCGAGACGGCTCTCCGCCTGGGCGTGGGCCGTGTCGTCATCGACAGCCCCTCGGAGATCGCCCGGCTGGCCGCCGCCGTGGGACCCAGAGGCAGTCAGAAGGTCATGGTGCGCGTGGTGCCCGGCATCAGCGCGGGCGGTCACGAGAAGATCCGGACCGGCACGGACGACCAGAAGTTCGGCCTCTCCATCGCGGACGGCTACGCCCAGCACGCCATCGCCCGTATCCTCGACCAGCGGCAGCTCGAACTCACCGGTCTGCACTGCCATTTGGGCTCGCAGATCACCAGCGTCAAGCCGTACCTCGCGGCCGTGCGCCGCATGGTGGGCCTCATGGCCCGCCTGCACGAACAGCACGGCCTGGTCCTGCCCGAACTCGACCTCGGCGGCGGGCACGGCATCGCCTACCGGCCCGGCGAGGACGCTCTCGACCTGACGTCACTGGCCCGCAAGGTCCGCACCGAACTCGCCGACGCCTGCGCCTCGGCCGGACTCCCCGCGCCCCGGCTGGTCATCGAGCCGGGACGCGCGATCGTGGGCCCCGCCGGGATCGCCCTGTACCGCGTTCTGTCCGTGAAGCACTCGGGCGAGAACGTATTCGTGGCAGTGGACGGCGGCATGAGCGACAACCCCCGCCCGGCCCTGTACGGCGTCCGCTACGCACCCCGCCTGATCGGCCGGCACGGCACCGCGGCCTCGGCGCGGGTCACCGTGGTGGGCCGGCACTGCGAGGCAGGCGACATCCTGGCCGCCGACGCCGAACTCCCCGCCGACGTACGCCCCGGCGACCTGCTCGCCGTACCCGTGGCCGGCGCCTACCACCTCTCCATGGCCTCCGGCTACAACCTGGTCGGCCGCCCGCCCGTGGTCGCCGTACGCGACGGCCTCGCACGTCTCCTGGTCCGCCGCGAGTCGATGGAGGACATGCGCGTTCGAGACGTTGGCCTGTAGGCGCGCCGGTACCGGAGTCCCAAGGTGGCCGGTACCGGAGTCCCTAGACGTGAGAGCCGTGTCCTGAGCGCGGAGGCCGAGCCCTCCTGCGGTTGTCGAAGTCCGGCTCGCGCTGAGCGGCGGACTGCCGTCGTCGACGCGTCGGGGGTTCGTTACGCAGGGCGGTGGACTGGGGAACCGGCCCGGATCGCGGCAGCCTGACGAGATGCCAGGGGTCGGCGTGCACGGTTTGCCGAGCTGGGCGTCGGGGGTGGAGGCGTCGGGGCGCTGATGGGGTTTCTGGCGGGTGCTGGGACGTGTTGCCGCCGGTGAGCGCCTGTGCGCTGGGCATGCCCTCTCCACGGACACGCACCGGGCGGCGCACGGTCGAACGCATGGGGGCTACAAGGGAAACGTGTCCAGGGCGCGGGGACGGCACGGACTGCCCGAACGGGGAGGACGAGGTTCTGGTCGACGGGGTCCGCTGCGAGGAGTGCTTGTACTACTGGGAGCTGGACGCCACTGCGCCGGAGCGTCGGCTGGTGACGGATGACGGGCCGACCCGGCCGGCCGGGGACCCGCGGGAAGCCGGGCCGGGAACAGCCGCGTAGTCCTCAGGCTCCCCTGGCCCTGCTCCGCACCACCTCGTACGCGGTGCGGAGCATCTCCTGCCGGCCCTCGTCCAGACTGCGCGGCCGCGGGCTGCGTGATCCGGTAGCGAGGAAGGAGATGGCCCGGTCCAGGACACCTGTCTGACGTCGACGACGTTCTTCCCGACCAGTGAAGATGACGGCCAACACGCTGTCGGCACAGGTGTCGTGGTCGGTGGTGTCAGTTGCTCCCACCGGTGTTCCGGTGGGCGTTGTGTCCGAGGCGCAGGGCGGAGACGAGGAAGAAGATGCCGCCGAGCAGGGCGTAGCCGGCCAGGTTGCTCAGCGAGGAGTGGGAGGCGGTGGCCTGCCGGAGGAACGAGATCCCGGCGAGCGTGGAGATGCCGCCGCTGGCGATCATCGCCCACTGGCCTCCGAGGTCGCGTCGCCGCAGAGCAACGATGAGCTGGACGAGGCCGGCTGTGACGGCCCAGGCTCCCCACACACGCAGGACCGCCGGAATGCCGGAGGTGACCGCGAAGGCCAGACCGACGGCGGCGATCACACTGATCGCCATGTTGGCGTAGAGACCAAGAGCGGACCGGCTCGTTCGGGAGGAGCGGGCATCGACGACGGCGGCGCCCACGTCGAAGAGCGGGTAGATCACGAGCAGGGTCGCGCTCACCGGCCCGATGCTCGACGCGGTCAAGAAGACGACGACAGCCCAGATGAGAGCGAACCCGAAACGAACAAAGTAGAGCCGGCGAAGCGCCGACGCGACGGTGACGGGGGCAGCGATCGTGGTCGTGGCCATGACTGTTCCTTCCGCAGGAAGCCGTTGGAGTGGTGTCCGCTGACGTGGAGCGGGCAACGGGACGGTCGCCGCACTCCTGGGAGAAAGACTGTTCTCTCTGCCGTCCGGAGCTTGACACGACTCTTCGGCGATCGCAAGACCGATCGTTCTTTCTGCTACGGTGGGGTCATGGCAACACGGACGCGTCCCGCCCCCGACAACCCGAACGGCAGCTCATCGGGAGAGCCTGTCCGGTCCGAGGCGCGAGAGCGGCTACTGTCCACGGCCAGCGGGCTGTTCTACCGCGAAGGCATCCGGGCGGTCGGGGTCGAGCGGATCCTCGCCGAGGCCCCGGCCACGCGGGCGACGTTCTACCGGCACTTCCCCTCGAAAGAGGACCTCGTGATCGCCTACCTGCGCGGCGTCGACACCGGCATACGGGCCGGCGTGCAGGCCACCATCGAGGCCGCACCGTCCCCGGCCGACGCGCTCCGCGCGATCGGGACGGGCGTCGCGGACAGCCTGGCCTCGCCGGAGTTTCGCGGCTGCGCGTTCCTCAAGGCCGCCGCCGAGTACCCCGACCCCGAAGACCGGGTGCGCCAGGTGATCCTCGATCACCGAGCCTGGTACACGACCACGCTCACCGAACTCTTCGCGCAGGTCTTCGGGAACTCACCGCGTCGCGGCAAACCTGAACACGCCGCACGGCACTTCGTCATGATGCGCGACGGCGCCATGAGCGGCGCACACCTCGACGGCGTCGACAGCGTCGGCGCCGCGTTCCGCCGCGGCGTCGAGGGCCTGCTCACCGTCCTTCACTGAGCACCCCCACCGCATCGGGCCACGAAGCGGCACACAGCGACTTCCCTGCCGGGGTTGGCTGACGTGACGGTCGTTGTCTCGGGCGGCCCTGAAACCGCGTCCTGGATCACCGCGAAGGCTCGCTGTGTGATGGCGATCCAGGCATCGGTGTCGGCGAGGGACGACCTGATGGCGCTGATCAGCGCCTCGACCACCTACAGCTTCGGCTTGCCGACGTTCAGGCTGAGGAAGCCTCGCCGTCAGGCTCGGCGGGCACAGGACGTGAGGCGATCGGCGAGCGCGATGACGAGGTCGCGGAGTTCGTCGGGACGCTCGATGACGAACGGCCGGTCCAGTGAGGCGAGGACCGGAGGCAACCAGTCGAGCCGCTCCGCCCGCAGCTCGACGCGCAGCCAGCGCTCGGTCGCCCGGCCCTCGCCGGCCACGGGCTCGTGCTCCTCCAGGCTCGCGACGCTGACGGGAAGGTGGGCGCGGATCTGCTCGACCGTCCCGTGGATCCGCAAGGTGACCTCATGCCGGTAGCCGGCCGTGGCGAATCCGGACAACACGCGCTGTGCAGGAGCGGGACCCACGGGCGCTTCGAATGAGCCGGGCAGGGTCCGCGCGTCCGCGATGCGATCGAGCCGGAAGGTCCGGTCCTCGCCGATCTGGGCGTCCTTCCCCGTGACATACCACCGGCCCGCATGGGCGACGATCCCGTACGCGTGCAGCGTGCGTTCGCTGGGCCGTCCGTCACGGTCGGTGTAGCGGATCGAGACCGGTCGGCGGTGGCGCACCGCATCGGCGACGGTCAGCAGGATTCCGGCGTCCGGGGTGTCGAACTCGCCGGGCTGATCCGTGAAGGCGAGAGCTTCCAGAAGTGTGTCGAGCCGACGGGCGACGTGTCTGGGCAGCACACGCCGGATCTTCGCCGACGCCGTCTCGTTCGCCGTGCGCTCCGTCGTCGTCAGCCCGGCCCGGCGGCCGGCGACCAGACCGAGCAGCACGGCCAGCGCCTCGTCGTCGCTGAGCATGAGCGGAGGCAAACGGTACCCGGGAGCCAGGCGGTACCCGCCGTAACGGCCGCGCACGGACTCCACGGGCACGTCCAGGTCGATCAGCTGGTCCACGTACCGCCGCACGGTGCGTCCTTCGACACCGAGACGGTCGGCGAGCTCGGCCACAGTCCGGGTGCCGCCCGACTGCAGCAGCTCCAGGAGTGTCAGCACGCGGCCGGTGGGTCGAGGCATGTTCGCAGCATAACGCCAATACAGGACCGATTCTGTCCTCTATTTCTCCTAGCCTGCGACGCGTACGCCTCCAGCACAGCCAAGGGGATCCCCATGGACTTCGTCTCGATCCGCATCATCACCGGCGACGTAGCGCGCCTGGTCGAGTTCTACGAGCGCGCCACAGGGGCGCGGGCGACGTGGGCCAACGAGGACTTCGCCGAACTCAGGACCGCGGGCGCCACCCTCGCGATCGGCAGCACCCGCACCGTCCCGCTGTTCGCCCCGGGCTCTGCCCGCCCGGCGGAGAACCACAGCGTGATCATCGAGTTCCTCGTCGACGACGTGGACAGCGTTTACGACAACCTGACCGGCTTCGTCACCGACTTCGTCACCAAGCCCACCACGATGCCCTGGGGCAACCGTTCGCTGCTGTTCCGCGACCCCGACGGCAACCTCGTCAACCTGTTCACCCCCGTCACCCCAGCGGCCATCGAGAAGTTCGCACGCTGACGCCGAGCACAGCCGCTCACGTGGGAGCCCTGAGATCCCAGGGCTCCCGGTGAACGCGGCGGCCTAGTCCAGGAACCACCAGCCGGGGACATCCGGAAAGCCGGATCGCCGCCGCCTGGCCAAGTGTTACGCCCGCTCGCGCGCGCACGTCGAGAACGGACCACTCGACCACTCCTCCCGCCCCCACCATCAGCCCCGCCCGCACGCCCGAGGACATCGCTGACCCGGTAGTGGCGCTGCGGCGGCGAACCAAGGACGGGCCGGGCCGGCTCGCCGCCGGCCTACAGCGGCTGCGCGGCGTCGGCACCGAGTCCGCCCGCGCCTCCGAACATACCGGTCCCGGCACCGGCAAGGTCGGGTACACGTACCTGCATTCGGGGGCGCCGGGCGGTTGCCTTCTTCGCCGCCCACGGCATCGCACCGATCCGCTGCTGCCTCACCGACAACGGCGCGTGCCACCGGTCCACGACCCGGGCTGACGTGCTCGCCGCGACCGGTACGAAGCACAAGCGGACCAGGCCGTACACGCCGCGCACGCACGGGTAGGTGGAGTGGTACCACGGGACGCTCTCCCGCGAGTGGGCGTGCGTGCGCGACTACACGACCGAGCGTGAACGCCGCGTAGTACTCGAGGAGTTCGTGAATCACCACAACCACGAGCGGCCGCACGCCGCGCTCGGCGGCCGGCCGCCCATCAGCCGGACCGCCGTCAGCGACTACCGGATCGTCTTCGACCAGCCGCCCGAACCGCTCGCGGACATCCCGCAACAGCCCATCTTCGAGGACTTCGTGTGACCAAGGTCCCGAGACACCACGGTCAGGGGTTCCCACTGACCTTCACAGCGTGGCGGCGTCATGGTGGTTCGGGCCGGCCGGTGCCGGTATGACAGCCGTCGAGGACGTCGTGTCGGTACTGGAGCTGCCGTAGGCCGCGCCGGACAGTGGTGATCGGGTCGTCATGATCGGCGAGGGCGCGGTTGGCTGCGGTGGTGCGATCGCTTCACCTCGCCGCCATCCTCGTCTGGGCACGCCGCCGACCAGAGAGACAGAACCTGGTTCCCGCTGCCGCCGGTCTGGTGGTCGGTGACGGGGGTGATCCCGATGTCGGCCCACCCGTCGGCGGCGTAGGGCCGTAGCTGAACTCCGCTTGCGGGCGCTGCTGGGCGCGGCATCCTGGAAGAGGGGCAGGAGGCGCCCATGAGTTCCCGCTCAAGGATCCGGTGCGGCCTTGCCGCAGCTCTGCCTGCTCTGGTGGGCATGTTGATGCAACCGTCCGCCGCGGCGTCGACCGAGCCGCCCCCTTCGCCCCGTTCTTCCGTCAGCGTTACCGGCAGGCCGTACGGCGTCGCGATATCGCCGGACGGCGGCCACGCGTATGTCACCAGCGGCTGGCTCGGCAGGCTGTTGGTGTTCGATACGCACACGAAGCAGCGAACTTCCCACGTCCAAACCGGTGAGTCGCAGGACGTCGCGGTCAGCCCCGACGGGCGCCGGGCCTACGTCACCAGTCCCTCGACGGTCTTTCCCATGGTGAGTGTGATCGACACGGCCACGAACAGGGAGGTCGGCCATGTTCCCGTCGGCCACGGTCCGTTCGGCCTGGCCGTCGCCCCCGACGGCCGCCGCGTCTACGTCGCCAACGCCTACTCCGACTCCCTGTCCGTGATCGACACGGCCAGCGGCAAGGTCGTCGACGAGATCAAGGTCGGCAGCGACCCGGTCGACGTGGTGGTGTCCCCCGACGGCCGCCGGGTGTACGTCGCCAACTCCGGCTACGGGACCCCCACCTCCGTGTCCGTGATCGACACGACCACGGACAAGGTCGTCGGCCGGCCCGGCCGCCTCGGCAACTTCACGTACGGCCTCGCGGTGACACCCGACGGACGCCGGCTCTACGTCACGGACCTGATGGGCACCGTTTCCGTCGTCGACACGACGACCGGCAAGACGACCGGCGGCCCCGTCCCCGTCGGCTCGCACCCGAAGGACGTCGTGGTGAGCCCCGACGGCCACCGCGCGTACGTGACCAACGAATACTCGGACAGCCTGTCCGTGATCGACACGAGCACGAACAAGGTGACCGACACCGTCCGCGTCGGCGGGCCGACCCGTATCGCGCTGACGCCGGACGGCCGCCACGCCTGGATCACACAGAGCTGCTGCGGGTCGGTGTCGGTGATCGATTTCTGAGAGAGCGGTTCGTGACGTCCGTATCCGAGTGAGGCTGGGACGGGTCTGCTGGTCACGGGGCTCGGCCGGCTGGTGTTTCCTGGTGAAGCTGCCGGTGTCGGCTTCGGTGACGGTCTGAAGCTTGAGCAGGCGTTCCGATGTGGCGCGGGCGCCTTGACCGTTCTTCGGCAGCAGTTCGTGGCCGAGGGTTGCGCGGACGCCTCAGGCCCGCAGCGGAACCCGGCCGCAGCAAGGCAGCGGCAGCCGAAGCTTTCCTCGCGACAAGCCCCGACCACGCCACTGTCACTGACCTTCTCCACTACCTGTCCGAGTTCACCCAGGGGAACGGCGAGCCGGCAGACCGTGCGCGACAGTGCCGAGTGGGCCGAGCCGGTGGTCGAGCGCGGCACCGACCTCGGGGCAGTTCTTGCGGATGATGTCGAGGAAGGCGTTCAGTGCCGGGGAACGGTCCCGCGCACGGAAGGACAGGATCAGATCGGGCAGAGGCGTGCGCGGGGTCACCTCGCAGAACCACGTGCCCCGTCGCGGAGCGGTCAGCATGCGGGAGGGTCCCAGACCGACTCCCACCCCGCAGGCGGCGAGACCGATGATGGTGTGGATGTCCCTCGCGACGGTCGCACTGGAGAGCACCGGGGAGTCCTTGCCCAGCAGGGTCCGCAGCCCAGCGACGACGGCGGGCTCGTCCTCGCCCGGCGCCACGATCAGCGGCTGTCGCCGCAGCTGCTCCACGTCCACCGAGGACTGGCCCGCGTACGGGTGCGTGCTGCTCACGACCGCGACCAGGTGGTCATGTCCGATCGGGACCGATACCAGTTGCTCGGCTCCGACGCCCCGTGGCCGGCCGAGGCCGATCGCCACGTCCAGTTCGCCGGCGACCAGCGCGGCCGTGCTGCGCTTGGTCGCCATCTCGTGCAGTTCCAGCCGTACCTCGGGCCGTTCACGACCGAACCGGCCCAGGACGTCCGGCAGTGGTTCGAGCAGCGCCGAGGCGATGAACCCCAGGCGCAGCCGGCCCGTCTCGCCGCGTGCCGCCCTGGCCGCGTCGACCGAGGCTGCCGTGATCTCGTCGAGCGCCCTGCGTGCACGGGAGAGGAAGGCCGCGCCCGCAGCCGTCGGGAACACCCCCTGGCGGGTGCGATCGAACAAGCGGGTGCCCACTTCCCGTTCGAGGTCGGCGATCTGCTTGGACAGCGGAGGCTGCGCGATGCCCAGCGCGCCGGCTGCCCGGCCGAAGTGTGCGTGCTCGGCGAGGGTCAGTGCGTACCGCAGGTGCCGCGCCTCCATGCCAGCCTTCCGGTCATACCTCAGAAGTATCGTCGGCCAGCTTGCCAGATCTTTCACCGGATGATCGGGACCGGGTTGCGTGGAATGCAGCCATGACTGACCGCTCCTCCACAGACACCGTCTTCGTCTTCGTGCACGGGGCCTGGCACGGCTCCGGGCAGTGGGCGGCGACGCAGCGCTCACTCGCCGCACTCGGTGCCGCGAGCATCGCCGTCGACCTGCCGGGACACGGCTTCGACGCGCCACTGCCCGGCGGATACCTCCGGCCCGGCCAGCCGGGCCTCTTGACCGAGAGGTCCGCGCTCGCCACCGTGACGATGGACGACAGCGCCGAGGCGGTGCTGGACACGCTGCGCCAGGGCCGCCACCACCGTCGTGTCGTGCTCGTCGCGCACAGCGCGGGCGGCGGACCCGCATCGCTGGCCGTCGAACGCGCACCCGAACTCGTCGACGAGATCGTCTACCTCTCGGCCTTCGTGCCCGCCGGGCGCCCCCGGTTCTTCGACTACCTCGGCTCCCCCGAGAACGCCACCGCACGAGGCCGGAGCCTCATCCTGGGCGATCCCGGGGAGCTTGGCGCCGTGCGGATCAACCCGCTCTCGCAGGATCCCTCCTACGTCGAGGAGCTACGGCAGGCCTACTACCACGACGTTCCCTCGGACCGCTTCGACCGCTGGCGCTCGGCGCTGAGCCCCGATCTGCCGCTTGCGATCCCCACCACCCCGGTCATCGTGACCCCGGGCCGGTGGGGGCGCGTCCCACGGACCTTCCTGCGCTGCGCGGACGACCGGGCGCTGCCGGCGGCCGTGCAGGATCTGATGATCGCGGAAGCCGACCGGGCCATGCCCGGGAACCCGTTCACCGTGCGCACCCTCCCGGGCAGCCACAGCCCGTTCGCCGCCCGGCCCCGTGAGCTCGCCGCGGCCCTGCTGCCGTGAGCGACGGACGCCTCGTGCTGCCGGTGGTGCTCAGCGCCACTTTCGTGCAGCTGCTCAACGTCACTGTCGCCCAGGTCGCCGCGCCGGCGATCCAGGCCGGTCCGGGCGCCGGTCCGGGCGCCGTGCAACTCGTCCTCGCCGGATACACCCTGACGTACGCGTGCCTGCTCATCCCCGCCGCACGGCTGGGCGACCGGTACGGCTACCGCCGGCTGTTCGTGGCGGGCATCGTGGTCTTCACCGCGGGCTCGATGGCCGGCGCGTGCGCCTCCGACGCCGCGTCGCTGATCGCGGCCCGGCTGGTGCAGGGCTCAGGCAGCGGCCTGGTCGCCCCCAGGTCCTCTCCCTCATCCAGGCCGCGACCCCCGCGGCGCGCCGACCGCGCGCCCTCGGCTCGTACGGTGCCACCATGGCCCTCGCGTCACTGGCCGGGCCCCTGACCGGCGGCCTCGTCCTCCGTGCCGATCTCTTCGGCCTCGGCTGGCGACCGGTGATGCTCCTCACCGTGCCGGTGACGCTCGCCTCGCTGGCCGGAGCGACCGCGCTGCCCCGCACCGGCGGGGCGGACGGACTCCGCGTCGACAAGCTGGGGGCGCTGCTGGTGACCGTGGGAGCCGGCGCGCTGGTCCTGCCCCTGGCCCTGGGGCGGGAAGCAGGCTGGCCCTGGTGGACGTGGGCCGGTTTCGCCGTGGCCGTGGCCGCCCTCGCCCACTTCGTCCGGGGCCTGCCGCACCGGCCTGACCCGCTGATTCATCCCGCGGTGCTGCGTGACCGGTCGGCGCGCCGGGGCACGTTGCTGGTGTTCGTGTTCAACACGGGCGTGCCTTCCTTCACCTACCTGCTCTTCCTCCACCTTCAGTCCGCCGTCGGGTACTCGGCCCTGTCGGCCGCGTTGACGTCGGCACCGTTCGCCGCCGCCGCCGTCCTCGGCAGCCGAGCCGCGCCCGCTCTCACCCGCCGGCACGGGCCGACGGTTCTCTCCGTCGCATCCCTGGCGCTGGCCGGGATGTGCCTAGCGCTGGCCCCGCTCATCGGCTCGGCGGCGGGACGCCAGGCGGCACTGCCCGTGCTGGCCGTCGGCGGGACCGCGTTCGGCGCCTTCACCGCGTCGGTGTTCACCCTGGTGCCGGCCGACGTGCGTGGCCCCGCCGCCGGTTCGGTCTCCGGACTACTGCCCACAGCACAGCAGCTCGTCGGATCCGTCGGAGTGACCGCGGCCGGTCTCGCCTACTACGCTCCCGCCGCCGACGCGGACACCGCGTTCCGGCACGCCATGCTCTACCAAGCCGCCGCCTTCACGATCACCGCGCTGATCAGCCTCGGGCTCCGCCACCGGCCTGACACCGAGCCCCTGCACGGCCACAGCAGTCACAGCGGAAGGGCACGCATGTGACCAGGAGATCCTCAGACGCTGCGCGCCTCTGTCAGACCAGCGTGGGCGCGAGGTCGACGGGGTACGCACTTGCCGTTCGAGCCGGTCGACGAGCCCGCCGTGCTTCATGGTCCGCTCTGCCGCCGGGGTCGGGCGGAGCCGGGCCGGGCGGGCCGGGTCCCGACTACGATCCGGCCCTGCCGGTGGAGTGTGCGGACGGGCAGGTGACCTCCCAGGCCGCCTCGATCATCTGGAAGATCTCGTCCACCGTGGCTTTCGGATCCGCCGCCGCCCGGGCCAGCGAATAGGCGTCGATCACGAACCTCGCGATCGCCCGGCAGGCCGTTGGGGTCCGTGACAGGCCGGGATCGGCGGCGATGGCCGTTGCCAGCGACTCCGCGTGGCGCCGTCTCATCGACTCCTCGTAGTCCCGCAGGGCAGGTGATGCGTCGATCATGCGCCAGACGGGGGCGGCGCTGTCCGCCGCGCAGTGGCGCACCAGTGCCTGGATCTCGCGGCGCAGCGCGGGGATCAGCGGTTCGTGCGGCGCCCGGTCGGTGACCGCCCGCGTGAGGCGTTGCTCGAAGTCTTCGCCCTGCTCGAAGACCAGGGCCTCTTTCGAGGCGAAGTGAGAGAAGAGCGTGGTGACGGCCACGTCGGCCTCGGCAGCCACGTCACGGATGCCCACCGCGTCGTACCCGCGTTCCAGGAAGAGTCGCAAGGCCGCGTCGGCGATCTTCTGGCGGGTGACGGCCTTCTTGCGCTCACGTCGTCCGGTCGGCACGGTCATGCGTCTGACACTATCAGGTGTGAATCTGTAACGGTTACAAAACACTAACCGTTAGTGTTACGGTCGCCTCATGAAAAAGGTGAGCTTCGCCGAGTTCGGCGGTCCGGACGTCCTGCAACTCCTGGATGCCGAGGAGCCCCACGCGGGCCCCGGCCAGATACGCATCGCCGTGCGGGCGGCGGGCGTGAACCCCGTCGACTGGAGGATCCGGGAAGGCCAGGTCCTCGGGGCCCATCCGGTCGAGTTGCCCTCCGGAGTCGGGCTGGACGCCTCCGGGGTGGTGGACGAGGTCGGTGAGGGCGTCGAAGGGGTCAAGGCCGGCGACCGCGTGTTCGGCGAAGGTTCGAGCACGTATGCCGAGTTCGCCGTGCTGTCGGCCTGGGCCCGCATGCCCGAGGGGCTGACGTTCGAGGAGGCGGCCGGGTACCCCTCCGTGGTGGAGACCGCGCTGCGCGTCATCCGCGAGGTCGGTGTGCGGTCCGGGCAGACATTGCTGGTCAGCGGCGCGTCCGGGGGAGTCGGATCGGCGGTGCTGCAGATCGCCCGTGACCGCGGCATCAAGGTGATCGGAACGGCTGGGGCCGCGAACCAGGACTACCTGCGGAGCCTGGGTGCCGTCGCCACGACCTACGGCGAGGGCTGGGTCGAGCGGGTGCGGGAACTCGGCCATGTCGACGCGGCTCTCGACCTGGCCGGCTCGGGCGTGCTCCGCGAACTCGTCGAACTGACCGGGGACGCGCAGAAGGTGATCTCCATCGCCGATCTCAAGGCGCCGGAGTTCGGCGTCCGGTTCTCCGGCGTGGCCGGGAGCGTGCCGGAAGCGCTCGCCGAGGCCGTCGACCTCATCTCGCGAGGAAGGCTCCACATCCCGGTCGAGAAGTCGTACACGCTCGCCGAGGCTCCGGCGGCACACATCGACAGCCAGGCCGGCCACACGCGCGGGCGCCGGGTTCTGGTCGTCTGAAGCCGGCTGCGCGTCGCCCTCAAGCGGGAAGTGAGGGCGACGCCGGCCACGATCTCGGCCCTTCACCGGAAGACGGCGGGCCAAGTCCCAGGAGGACGGCGGGCCAATTGCCCGGCGAGGCCAACCATCGATCCGAAAGGTCACCTACAGGCCGTCGCCGCAGTCGGCAGGCCGCGTACCAGGTCCGGCGCAGGACGGAGCGGGCAACCCGGAGGTTCGAAATCGGTCCGACCGTCACCGGCCGTGTCGATCTGCACCATCGCCTCCGTCCGGTCACGCCGAACCGAGCGCACGCCTGGACGCGCTGCCCCGAGGGTGGCCGTCGTCCCGATCGCCTTGCGTCTCGTCGGTGCATATACAACACTGAAGAAGTGAGCACCTCTTCCATCGACGAGATCGTGGACGGCTGTCTGGCGGTGCGGATCCGGCTGATCGGCCGGGCTCTCACGGGCCTCTACGACGGCGCCCTCGCCGGACACGGATTGACCATTGCCCAGGTCAACCTGCTGGCCGCCCTGGGTAAGGCCGGTCCTTGCCGGCCGTCGAGGCTCGGCGAGGTGCTGCAACTGGAGAGGTCGACGGTCAGCCGGAATCTGACCCTCCTGCTGAAGCACGGCTGGATCGAGGCCCTGTCGTCCGATGCCAAAGGGATACGGGAGGTGGCGCTCACCCCCGCCGGCAAGGCCAAGGTCGAGTCCGTGCTGCCCGAGTGGCGGAAGGCCCAGCGTGACGCCGCGGAACTGCTCGGGACGACGGGCGTGGACGCGGTCCAGGCGATCGCGAGCGGCCTGGGGTACGCACCGGGCGCTTAGCCGAACCGGGGCCGGCCGGGGCTGCCGGGGCTGCAGGCCGCCCCAAATGTTGTATATACATCAAAGAGGAGAGAGATGACTGCGTCCTTCGCGAACAAGGTGGTCCTGGTCACGGGGGCCTCGCGTGGCATCGGCCGAGCCGTCGCGCTCGCCTTCGCCAGGGAAGGTGCACGACTGGCCCTCGCCGCCCGCTCGGCCGACCGTCTCGCCCAAGTGGCGGACGAGGTCCGCGCGCTGGGCTCGGAAGCACTGCCGGTACCCACCGACGTGACGTCGCACGATGCCGTGGAAGCTCTGGTCGACGCCGCGGTGAGCCGGTTCGGGCGCATCGACGTGCTGGTGAACAACGCCGGCATCGGCAAGGTGGGCACCGTCGAAGCGGCGGGGTTCGAGGAAGACGTCCGCCTGACGCTGCGTGCGAGCCTCTTCGGCATGATCAACGTGACGCGGCGCGTGCTCCCGATCCTCCGACGGCAGGGGACGGGCACGATCGTCAACATGTCGTCCGTCATGGGGCGCAAGGCGTTCGCCCGCTTCGGCTCGTACGCGATCGTGATGCACGCCGTCTCCGCGTTCTCCGACAGCCTCCGTCAGGAGGTGACCGGCCACGGCATCGGCGTCTCGGCCATCCATCCGGCGCTCACCGCGACCGACCTTCTGAGGGAGGCGGACGAGACCGAGATGCCGCCCCCGTTCAGGCACATGACGCCACTGCCGCCGGAGGCCGTCGCGCGAGCCGTGGTGGCTGCGGTCCGACGCGGCAAACGACGGGTCGTTCTGCCCCGGACCGCGAACATGCTGCTGCTCGGAGAGGCGCTCTCGCCCCGCGTCGGCGACGCGATCGCCACCGCGTTGACGAAGCGACCCGTGGCCGCGTTGCTCGGGATGAGTCGCGGCGGGACATACCACGAGACGATCTTGAGCCGTCCGGACTTCTGACGCCTCCTACGACGTTCCGCAGCGTCCCCGAGCAGCCGGACAGGCCCGGACTTGCGACAGGTCCGTAGCAGACCGAAGCGAGTCGTCCGGCGTACCGGGGCCAGCCGCCGTCGCGCTGGACCACGAGGACCCCGACCACCGGCCCTGGGGCAACGGCGAACTGCTCCCGAAGGAGCTGAGCTCGCCCTGCTTCGCCAGGTCCCGCTTCCCGCTCCTCCCGGCCCGCTCCCTGCCCGGCGCCGACCCCGCGCCGCCGGTGCCAGCAGGTAAGGAGGTGAGGTGGCTCCAGAGCTCCGACGACGTGGACCACGCCCTGGCCGCCCTCGCCGCTGACGCGGCCGACCTGCTCACCGGCCCCGACCGACGCGGACCGCCTCACCGTCTGCGGCTCTGCCCCCTGCAACCGCCGCCTGCTCAGCTACGGCCGCCGGCACCGGTGTTCCACCCGCTGCGGCGACCGCGCGCGCCGTCCGCACCTACGCCCGCCACACCGCATCCCCATGACGCTGCACCCAGCGACCACCAGCGCTGCATCGAACGACGCCCGGAGCCGCCGCCGCTCGAACCGCCGAACATCTGCTGTCCGGAATCGCGAACGAGGCCGGCCGGGTGGGGAGCCAACAGGGCTCCCGTGCTGCTGAGTTAAGACTTCGCACGCCCACCTCAACAGCACGGGAGCTGCCCTGTGCGTTGCGCACCCCGCCCTTACGCCCCCTCCCCCGCAGCCGCTCCGAAAAGGCCCGGTCGATCGTTTGCTCAGACGGGAAGTCCGGTGATGCCGAGGGCGAAGTCCCGATGCCTCACCCCGTGGTTGGCATGGACCAGCTCTGCGCGGCGGCCGAGGTGTCCAAGCGCACGGCCTATCAGCACTTCACCAGCAAGGACGAACTCGTCGCCGAGTACCTGCGCCGGTTCGACCCCACCGTGCTGTCCGACGTGTTCGACCGCACCGACCTCACTCCCCGCGAACGGCTCCTCGCCGCCTTCGACATCCCCCCCACCGCCCCCCTGTGCCCCTACATCGCCGCCGCCGTCGAACTCCACGACCCCCAGCACCCCGCGTCCCAGTACGCACGCGACTACAAGAAAGCCGTGGCCGCTCGACTCGCCGACACCGCCCGCGAAGCCGGCTCCGCCGACCCTGAACAACTCGGCGAACAGCTCGCGCTGCTCCTCGACGGCGCCGCGGCCCGTACCCGGGTCCTCGACGCCGACGCCTTCCCCACCGCCGCCGCCAGCGCCGCCGTCCTCATCGACAACGCCATCCCCGCCACAGCCGACGACGACCGGCGACGAGAGGGAGTGTCGAGCTGACTTCGCACTCCGCGGCCGGGCTGGACGCGCTGCCGATCGGGCGGTTGCACCCGCTGCCGATCGGGCGGTTGCACCCGCTGGTACGCGACACCAGCCGCCCGGCACCTCGCCCGGATCCGGCGACGGAGCGCAAGCAGGCCGTGTTGCGGCGCTGGTGGTCCTGGAACGGCCCGGCCGGCAGGGTCACCGTGGTGAGGGGAACGGCCGTACGGCGGCGGCTCGCCGGTGTGCTGTCCGCGCGGTGCGCCGGGCGGCGTGGGCAGTGCCGCCGTCCGCGCCCGACAGGGCCGCCGCCGTGGCACCGGCCGCGGTGAGGAAGGACCCGTCTGCCGAGGGGCAGCGTCACGAAGTCCTCCGCATGCGGATGGCAGGGGGCGCGGATGCCGATCCCCACGCGGCGAAGGCGTCTTCGGCACCTCAAAAGCTGCGCGACATGCTGTGCGAGGGGTCCACGGTGCAGGACTTGCCCGATGTCGACGGCACAGGAGACGACACCCGCCCGGGCCCCGCTCCCTGGCACTCCCGGCCCGGTGGCTACGATCCCTGCCCATGTCCGTACGCGCACCCGGCGGTACCTCCCGGCCGAGACGGCTCACCCGCACGGCGTTCCTGCTGGCGGGCGGCCTGTTGCTCCTGTCCGGCGGCGAGGACCGGCTGGGCGGGCCCCCTCCGCGCCCGGTGGGACCGCCCGCCGTCACCGCGTGCCGGACGCGATCGGGGGACCTGATCGCCGACGTGGACAACGACGGTCTGCCGGACCGGATCACCGACCCGTCCCACCGGGGCGGTCTGCTGGCGGTCACCTTCGCCGTCGGCACGCCCCGTGAAACGACGGTCCCGGCACGGGGGTTGGCCGATCGCACCGCCGGCCGGCAGGAGTACGTGAGCGCCGCCGTCGCGGACTTCGACCGGGACGGCTGGAACGACCTGGTCGTCGTGGCGGGGCAGGAGCAGGGCGGCGACGACCCGGTCCTGCCCCGCGTGGCCGAACTGAGGCTGGGGCCCTTCTCCGACACCGGCCGCAGCCGGCGCACGGTCCCCCTCGACCTGGGGGCCACGAAGGACATCGCAGTGGCCGACTACGACCACGACCGGTATCCCGACCTGACGGCGTACACGTACGCCGGAGACGGCACCTACGAGATCCAGGCCCGCCTCGGCGACCCGCACACGGGCCTCTCGCCCGACACCCGCGCGTACACGACGGACGTCCCCGCCACGGGCTACGACCCCCCGTCCCCGCTTCCCCACGCGGGCCTGAGCCCGTTCTACCCTCCCTGCGGGACACGGGCGCGGGCCGGATGACCCCTGGACCCTGTGTTCACCCGGGGACGAGGGGGCGCCTTCCGGCCAGGGGGGCAGTCCGGTCCGGTCCGCTCCGTGGCGGTCGGCGATCGGCGATCGGCGGTCGGTGACCGGCGCACCGCGCACGAGCCGCGGGCTCACCGCACGGTCACCGACGAGGAGTTGCCGGAGCCGCTGCCCACGCTGCCGATGGTGCACCGGCGGCTCGACGGCGCGCGGGTGGCGCGCTGATGTGCAGTCGTGGTGCCACCAGGTCACTGCGATGCCGGCCAGAAGGGCGCCGATGTGGCGGGCCGCTCCGGTAACGAGTGCCGCGGAGACGGGGCGCCGCCACGAGACCGGGTTGGGCGCCGCGTGGTCCTGGTGCGGGTGGTCGAGGTGGTGCGGTTCTTCTTCGGCACGGTGGAGCTCCTAAGGGCTGCCCTGTAATGATCTTCGGGCCGGAGGTAGTGAGGTGTTGCCTCAGCGACATCGGGCTTGATGCCCTCGCGCGCCGGGTATCGCAGGCGCATGCAGGCATGGGGAGAGGCCGTGTGGGCGTGGCTCCGGTGGGAGACTTTCCTGCGGAGCGTGGTGAAGCGGGCGCTGGCGGGAGATGAGACGCAACCTTGGTGGATGCCGAGGCGCGTGCTGACCGTGGAGTCGGCCGATGTCGACGACACTGCCGGTGTCGGGGCGATCTGGACCCTGTGGCGTCCGAAGTCATCGCGGATACGTGAGCACATCGCGCTTCTGGAGCGGTTCGGCGGGCAGTGGCGGTATGTGGGGGGCAGCAGGGGATCCGGAGACGATCCTGTCGACGTCGATGTGCTCGACGTCAGCTCCGGAGGGGGCGTACTCAGTCTCACCCGCAGCCTGGACCCTCCGCGATCCATCACCGCGGCCCCATGGATCAGTTGCGTCAAAGTCCGCCTCGGGCGGGATGTGAGTCACGTTCTCATCGGTGTCCGCCGGATCGAGGTTCCCGAGCAGCGCAGCCTCATCGCTGTTTGGACGTCTCCCCAGATCAGCCGCGAAGTCCGTCCCGTGATCGTGGCTCTGGGACGCGACGGCGCCGAGCTCTCCCGCATTGGCCCCCATGACAGCCTGGACACTCATACCTGGGCGCGACTTAGAACCCCTAACGGAATGCTCTACGCGGACTTGAGAGCTAACTCAGGGGACGTGAACGAACGGCTGCTACGGTCCGGACGTGACTCTGACTGACCTCAACAACGGCTTTCGTGACGATGAGCAGCGGCGGCACGTCCAGAGGGTCATTCATGATCGCCTCGCAGACGACCGTGACCCGCAGGAATGCCGCATCCTCATGCGGTTCTGGTGGCAGCTGGTCATGTCGTACCAAGAGGTGTCGATGGACGAGCTCAGCCGGAACGTCGGCACGCCGAAGCTGGACGTGATCGAGGCACTGATCAGCGCCATCAGGTCGTCCCATGCCGACATCGACGCCTGGATCACCACCACACAGCAAGTCTTCCCGGTGATCCAAGATCGAGGCTTCAGTGCTGCCCAGGACAACGAAAAGCCTGTTCCCGAACCTCGAATCGGCAAGTCAAGAGCCATCGGTTGATTGCCGACGCGTACGGCATCCCCGGCAGGCTGATCTACATCCGGTCGTCGGCCGCTGCCTGACGGCAGCGGTCAGCACGGGGCGGGCACCAACTCCTGCGGAATCCGCATCGGAGTCCACAGGAGCTTGGAGCCGGGCGCGTGCTGGGCCCGGTCAGTACTCCAGCGTGAACCGTCCCGGGTGGAAATCGAGTGGGTCCTGCACAATCGGGGCGGGGATGCCCCGACCCCCAACCGTCCACCACAGGAGCGTCCCTGCGTTCTCAATGCTGACCTCGCCGTTACCGAGGTCCACGATCGCGAACTCCTGGTCGACGCGCCAGTCGTGGCAGGGGCCCTGCACGATCGGAACGCCGTCCAGCAAAGACCCGTCCTGGACCTCCAGACACTTGCCGGCGAAGGTCTTGATCCTGACGGTGCCGTTGCCGACATCCTCGAACGTGAAGCGCTGACTGTCCCAGTCGAGGCAGCGATACAGCTGGATCGGGGCACCGTCCTGCCGACTGCCGTCCTTGACCTCGACGCAACGGCCGAGGGCCTTGATCTTGAAGGAGTCCTGCGCAGCGGCGGGACTCGCGGTCACCGTGGGGAACACGGCTGCGGCAACGACAGCGGCCACGCAGGCCCCCAGACGTCGTCCAGCACGGCGAGTACGAGCAGAGCCCATGTTCAGTCCTTTCTTCCACCGACAGATGACTACTGAGTGCATTGAATCGCAAGCATAGAGTGAGTTAAAGTCGGCAGTTTATGGGCCAATTCGCTACATAGAGTGCCTATTGGGCCGTACTCCGGGGTGCCATGTAACTGACGTGCTTGCGCTATCGAAGCCGAGCGCCTGTTCAGGCCACCGACGCGTAGCCCCTGCCGCTCGCGCCATACCAACCACAGCAGTTGCGTCCGGGGAACGGTCACCGTGACCGGCTTCTTCAGCCGTCGCCGGCAGAGGATGCTGCAAGCGATGCCGAGGAAGGCTTCGTGGATGTCATCGCGTATCTCCCAGCGGATGCGCAGGCGGCGGAACCAGTGCAGGTGGCGAACGCTCGCTCGACAACCCGGCGTTGGGTGCCCAGGCCGGAGCCGTGCTCGGTGCCGCGGCGGGCGATCTGCGGCTTGACGACGAGGTCCCAGAGCAGGCGGCGGTACTTGTCGTGGTCGTAGCCCCGGTCGGCCAGCACCACATCAGGGCGGCGCCGGGGCCGGCCGCGCTTGCCCCGCACCGGTGGTACGGCCTGGAGCAACGGGATCAACTGAGTGACGTCGTTGCGATTGCCGCCGGTCAGAGTAGCGGCGAGTGGGATGCCGGTCGCGTCGGTGATCAGGTGGTGTTTGCTGCCCGCCCTGCCCCGGTCGTCAGGGCTTCGTCCCGTCTTGGGGCCCCCTTCAACGCGCGGATGTGGGAGCAGTCGACAGCCGCACGGGAGAAGTCCAGGGCATTCGCGCCGCGGAGCTCGGCGAGGAGGACCTCGAGCAGCCGTGGCCACACCCCCGCCTCGGTCCATTCGGCCAGGCGCCGCCAGCAGGTCATGCCGGAGCCGAAGCCGAGTTCCTGCGGAAGGTGTTCCCAGGCGATCCCGGTGTGCAGCACGAACAGGATCCCCTGGAACACCAGCCGGTCCGGATGCCGCTTGCGCCCTGGATGCCGAACCCGACGCTCCACCTTGGGCAACAACGGCTCGATCACCGCCCACAGCTCGTCATCGACATCCCAGGTGCGAACGGTTGTGCCCTTCTTTCCAGTCCGGGCGTGCGCGTCGGCCGCGTTCGCGGCGGTGCGGGATGACCAGCCCGGTGCCGCGGTAGCCGCCGTCCGCTATCACCGTGGTGTGGCCGATGGCGTCCTTCGCCACGGACAGTTTCCACGCCTTGCAGTCGTTGCGATGGCCGGACACCGGCCGACCGACGGCGACGATGAGCCGGGTGTCGGCGTCGATGACGACCTGGTGGTTGGTGGAGTACCGGTAGTTCTACGACTGCCCGGCGATGGTGTGGTCGCGGGTGGGGTCAGGGTGTCGTCCACGAGCAGCACGGTGTCCTTTGCGGAACCGTCTGCGGGGCCGGAACGCGAGCGACGGGCCGAGGGCGTCGATGATGCGGTCGGCCGCCGACTTCGACACCCCGAACGGCGGCGCCAGTCGGCGCAGGGTGAGGTTCGTGCGCCAGTACGCGGCGACCAGCAGCACTCGGTCCTCCAGCGGCGTACTCCAGGGCCGGCCTTTGCGGACCGGGTCGGCACCCAGGAGATCGCCGACCAGCCTCAAGGCAGAACCACCGGCCCACTTCTGCAACGGCACATTGACGACGCCCGCCAGTTGGTGGTCGTCCTGCAACTCTGCACCGAGACGGACGTCGACCTCCTCTTCGGCTGACCCCAGCGGGCGTTACCGGCGCACTGCGACCAGCAGCTACGGGACAACGCTTGGGCAGGCGGTACTGCACACCAGCACGCACCGACGAGTCGAAGACATGATCCGGGGCGTCGTTGCAACCGGTGCCGGTATGGAGTGCCAGACTGGTGGGTCGTCCGGCTGAACGAGTCGATGAGCCGGTCGCTCACGTCACGCAGGGGGTACCGTTCCCCGGCCATCCACCCCGCGCCCATCGCGATCAAGCGTGGACGTTCAGCCCGTGACGTAGCCGCTGGCGATGTGACTCCGCTAACTTCTTTCCGTGACCATGCGAGAAGAGTCGAGGCTTATATACGCAGAGATCACCATGGAGGCTGATGGTTTCTACTTTCGTCCAACTCGAAATGGTGAGCCGCAAAGGATCTACATCCAGCTCTGGAGGGGCACTGGCCGCGAAGCCTTCGAAGAGGAGTTGCGTAGAGCCGGTGCAGTGCCCTTGCCGCAGGACATCTACCATAGAGCCTGGGACCTCCCAGACTATGGGATCATCGCTTTAACTGCCGGACCAGGAATATGGCTCGCCCTTCGCGCCGCGATCCGGGGAATCGCCGAACGACACCGGCATAAAGGCTTCCTGCTCGAACTGCCCGACGGGGGCTCGATCAGCGCGGATGGACACTCGGCGAAGGAAGTTGCCCGCCTCCTGACAGCGGCAGAGCAACTGTTCGAGCGTCAGAAGCAGACTCCGGACCTGCACTTTGTTGCGGTGGAGCGAGTAGCACGGCAACTGCTGGACCATCGTGCCGGTTTCGTGGTCCCCGAGTCCTGGGCAACATTCGTCTCGGTCGGCCCATCCCTTGATGGAATGGCCGCTCTCCTCGACGACTGCCGGACTATGCGCCAACGGCATGCAGTGGTCGGGTTCCTGACACAGGTGGTAAATGACAATCGAAAGCTGGAAGACATGACTGGCCAGCCAGCTGCCACCACGGCCGAAGCCCAGCAGGCCCTTACAGCAGTTGCTGAAGTCGTCAGGGGCCTCCCCCGCGGGATCTTCGAGAATGAGCCATGAATCCGTTCAGACGCCGGGGTTTGGGGCGAGGGGGGCGTCCCCATAGTCCCCGGATCGAGGGGATGGTGTAGGGCAGTGGCAGGAGCTGGGTAACGTCGTGCCGGTTGCCACCGGTGAGCCCGACAGCGAGCGGGGTTCCGTGCCGGTCGCCGTTCAAATGGCGCTTGGAGCCGGAACAGGCACGGCCGACGGGCGAAGAGTTGACATGCCCCCCCGTTGAGAGCCCTGACGTGCGGCGCGCCCGCGGAGCTGCCGTTCAAGTCGGGCAGGCCGGCGCGGCGAAGCGCGGCTGGCAGGGCGGCGCGCAGGCGAGGCCAGACGCCCGCCTCGGTCCAGTCCCGCAGCCGGCGCCAGGCCGTCACGCCGGAGCAGCGCACCGTCTTCCCGTGGACATCGCGCCTCGCGACACCGGTCCGCAGCACGCACATGACGCCGGCAAGTGCCAACCGGCCGGGAACGCGCAGCCGCCCGGGATGGCGGGGCCGTCGTTCGGGAGGGGGTGGCAGCAGCGGAGCCACCCCCTCCCACAGGTCGTCAGTAACAAGCTCAGCTCAGTTGAGGCCCGCATGCACGCTCACGCCCTCACCGCCGGCTCTCCCGGTCCCGCAGCCATTGTTCGAACTCGGTGGCGACGATGCGCTCGTCATGCACGCCGGCTGCGTCGTCGGAGGCCAGCCAGACGATGGGCGGGCCCATCACCGTGGGACTCAGGAACCCGTGGCCCTCGGCGACGACGTCCTCGGGCATCATCCCCGTGACCGTCGCGCCTCCGGGCAGCAGCAGGTTGACGGTGACGCCCGTGCCCCGCAGGTCGGCCGCCATGATGCGGGACAGCGCCTCGCTGCCGGCACGCGACGGCCCGTACGGAACGAAGCCGGCGCGTCGCATGGTTGAGTGATTGACCGAGATGTTGACGATGCGGCCACCGCCGGATGCCAGCATCCGTGGCGTGATCTCGCGGGCGACCAGGAAGTAGCCGGTCAGGTTGGTGTCGATCACCGCGCGGAAGGCGTCGGACGGTACCTCCCAGAAGCCCTGCGGCTGTGTCATGAAGCGCGGGTTGACCGTGCGCATGCCGATGCCGGCGTTGTTCACCAGCATGTCGATGCCGCCGAGCCGCGACCACGCTCGGTCGACGGCCCGGACCACCGACGACTCGTCGCGCACGTCCATTTCGACGCCGGTCGCCCCCGGCAGCCCCGCCGCGACGGACTCCGCACGCTCGCCGGACCGCCCGGTCAGCACGACGGAGGCTCCCGTCGCGGCCAGGGCGGCGGCCATGGCGAGTCCGAGTCCGCTCGTCCCGCCGGTCACCAGTACCTTCATCGGATCACCTCTGTCCTGAGAACCGGCCTGACCGGTTCAACGATCGCACTCACCGCCGCGTTCACGGACGCCGTCCGCGACCGTGGTCGTCGGTGGCAGGGCGTACCCGTGGGCGGAAGTCCGTGACCGGAACTCTAGGGATTGGAGCGCGCTCGAAGTCGGGCCGCGGCGGCTGTCGTGTCGCGTCCGGGTGACATGGCCGAGGTCGTACGGCTCGCCGCTCAGGGCCGTCCGGCTGACGTGGCCTGCGTGCGCCTCACACGCCCCCGCCGTTCCGCAGCCTCAGCCGCGCCGGCTCACGCCCTCGTCGCTGCCACTAGGGCATCCGTCACGCCGGTACGCGGACGCTCGCAAAGCCGAGGCCGCACGGCTGCCGCGCCGTGTGCCCGGCCGACCGGAGTCTCAGGCGACGAGGCGCGGCGCGACCTCCCGGGGCGGGGTGTCACACGGTGTCCACGGCCCGGGCGGGGGTCACGCGGCGAGGCGCTTCGCGAGGCTTCGCCTTTGGGGCCGCGTCGTCGAAGGCACGCGCGCGGGACGCGTCGTAGAGGGGGGCCAAGGCGGATATGCCCGGGTCGCGGGGGCTGCTGGGGGACAGCGAGTTGGTCACCAACACCCACAAGTCGCGCCCAGCCGGTGCTGGTGGATCTGCGGATCGTCGGCGACGTGGTCGGGTGGTGGTGTGGGGCTCCGAGACGGTGCCGCCGGCGCGCCGGCCGCGGATGCCGGACGGGTGCGGCGGCACTGGCTGGAGATCACGGTGGCCGTCGCTCGGTGCTTCGAGGTCCGGCAGGAGCCGGTCGGCAAAGGCATCACCGCCCACATCACCTTGCCGGAATCGCCGGCCGGCCGGCCGTGCTCCCCGGAATCCTCCTCCCACGCCTTGGCCGGACGTCCGGTCCCGCGGCTCTCCGCCGGTCGGTCACGGTCGTCGTCCGGGGTGGCCGGTTGACATATTCCGGGCCGGTGTGAGGCTGAAGGGGACACGGTTCCGCCGTCGCGTCACGTAGAGCCTGACAATGCCGCCCACCGGGTCCGGTCACCCACCAGTTCGCGGCGGCGACAGATGAACGTGACTCCTGCTCCGCAGGAGGACAGCTCCGGGACGCGAAGTGAGGCGATCGAATGGACCGGGTTCCCGAGGTGGCCGTGGTAGGAGCCGGCATCGTCGGCCTCTGCACCGCCTACGCACTGGCCGAACGCGGAACGACGGCGCGGGTGTACGAAAGCGGCGTTCCGGGCCACGGGCAGTCCGGTGGCCAGTCCCGCATCTTCCGCCATGCGCACGACGACGCCCGCCTGGTCGAATTCACCCGGCAGGGCCGCGCCGTCTGGGACGAGTGGGCCGACCGGTTGGGCGTCGAAATGGGTCGATGGCGATGACCCGGTCGGCGCCCAGCAGTAGCGCCGCCCGCGCGGCCATCTGACCGACCGCTCCGCACCCCCACACGGCGACCACGTCGCCCGGCTTCACCCCGCCGAGGTCGGCGCCCATCCACCCGGTGGGTGCCGAGTCGGATGCGAACAGCGCGGTGGTGTCGTCCAGGGCGTCCGGCACCGGGAAGGCTCCCTGGTCAGCGAACGGGACGCGAATGTACTCGGCATGGCTGCCGGCGAAGCCGCCCAGGGCATGGGAGTAGCCGTAGCAGCCGCCCGGGGCGGAACCCCAGAGGTGCTCGGTGATGCCGGGATTGGTGTTGCCGTTGTCGCAGAGGGAGAAGAGACCCTGCTTGCAGTACCAGCAGCGGCCGCAGGAGATGAAGGAGCAGACCACCACGCGATCGCCCGCCTTGTGCCGCTCCACCCGCGGTCCGGTCTCGACGACCTCGCCGACGAATTCGTGGCCGAGGACGTCGCCGGCCCGCATGAACGGGATGTACCCGCCCAGCAGGTGCAGGTCCGAGCCGCAGGTCACGGTCTGCGATACCTTGACGATCGCGTCCTGCTCGTTGCGGATCGCGGGGTCGGGTGTCTGCTCGACGGACAGGTCGTTGGTGCCCTGCCAGGTCAGTGCCTTCACAGCCGTCCCTCCCCCTGTGCCTTTTCGATCAACTTGTCCAGCGGGCGCCCGGTGACCGTGGGCCGGTTGGTCGACGGCCGGTCGGGGAGGAGGATCTCTCCCGTCTCGACCAGCGCCTTGGCCTGCCGCAGCGCGGTCCGCAGTTCCTGGACGGTGGCGTCTGCGGTCACCGGTTCGGCGGTGCCGGGCGGCCCGGCATCCTCCTTGTCGTGCAGCCGGCAGGCCAGTTCCGTCCCGCGTTCCCCGGACGCGGGGCGCAGCCGGGTGTCGATGGCGTCGCCGAGCCGGGCGAGCGGCTCCGGCAGCTTTCCGCCGGGCGCCACCTCCTCGGCGGACGCGCACACTGTCATCACGTGCCACCGCGGCTCGGTCTCCCCGGCATGGGAGGCTCCCGACCGGATGGCTTCGCCGGCGCGGCGGGCCGCTGAGACCGCGGCGCCCAGGGCCTCGGTTCCCAAGCTGACCACGGTGGAGACCGCGCCGCCTGCTGTGGGCTTCTTCACGGCTTCGTTCCTTTCTGAACGGTGATGTCCCAGGCCGCCCGCGGCCGCATGGGCCCGCGGAACGTCCTGCGGCGCTCGGGGCGCAGCTCCCGTTGCCCGGCTAGGCGCCGGAGACCGGACGGCCGGCATGGGCGAACTGCTCGACGATGGCGGCGCAGAAGGCCGGCAGGTCCGCGGGCGACCGGCTCGAGGTGAACTGGCCGTCGACGACGACCTCCTCGTCGACGACCTCGGCTCCTGCATTGCGCAGGTCCGTGCGGATGCTCGGCCACGAGGTGAGGCGGCGTCCGCGCACGACGTCGGCCTCCACCAGGGTCCACGGGCCGTGGCAGAGCGTGGCCACGGGCTTGCCCGAGTTCACGAAGGCCTTGACGAAGCCGACGGCGTCCTTGTTGACACGGAGCTGGTCGGGGTTCATGGTGCCGCCGGGCAGCAGCAGGGCGTCGTAGTCGTCGGCGGAGGCGTCCGAGACGAGCCGGTCGACGGGAAAGGTCCCTGCGGAGTTCAGGTCCCACTGGCGGGCCTGGATCTCGCCGGGATGGATGGAAAGGACCTCTGTCTGCGCCCCGGCGCCGTGCAGGGCGCCACGCGGCTGCTCGAGCTCGACGCGTTCGACGCCGTCGGCCGCGAGGATCGCGATCTTCCGACCGCGGAGTTCGTGTGCCATCGTGCTCATCCCTTCGGTGAGGGGCTGGTGAGGCTGCCGCCAGGCCGCGGCGTGGACGTCACGCGTGTCATGGGCTTGACGTGGGTCGTCACCAGCGGATCCGTTGCTTGACCTGAGAAGCGGGCGCGGATCCGGCCTGCCGGGTACGCACCTGTCAGGCGGGGCCGCCGTCCGGCCTACCGGGTGGGACGCCGTTCGTCGGCCTGCCTCGTCCTGTGGGAGCGGGCGGGCGGCGGTCCTTGTGCTCCCTTACTTCTTGTGGCCGTTGCC
>NZ_JAINRC010000018.1 GCF_020400655.1 Streptomyces spinosus | reverse complement strand
GGAGAAAGTTCCCCAGCCGACGGGAGTCGGTATGTGGGTTCATGTCGTCCATTCTCCCGGAGTGGGCCGTTGTCTCGGAGCGGGCCGGACGCGAGGGCCGTACGGCCGTGCCCGGTACCGCCGTGTCGGGCGGCACCGGGCAGGGAGAACCTGTCGGGCGGTCCGGCGCCGCGGGGGTCAGCGGACGGTGGTGCGGGCGGCCCGCTCGATGACCTCGGCGACGAGGTGCGGGTGGGAGACGGCGACGGAGTGGGAGGCCGCCACCTCGGTGGTGTGGGCGTGGGCGCGCTTGGCCATGAAGCGCTGGACGGCGGCGGGGATGTTGAGGTCCCGGGTGGTGACGATGTCCCAGCTGGGCTTGGTCTTCCAGGCGGCGCTGGTGGCCTTCTCCTCCAGGGCGGCCTGCGCGATGGGGCGCTGTTCGGCGGCCATGAGGGCGGCCTGGCCGGCGGGGACGTCGGCGGCGAACTGGTGGTGGAACTTGTCCTGCCGGATGTACAGGTCGGTGGCGGTGGTGCCGTCGGCCTGCTGGTAGGTGACGGGGTCGAGGGCGTCGGGGAGGGTGGAGCCCGGGTACTTGTTGGTCAGCCCCAGGGCGGTCTCGCCGGGCGCCGGCAGGAAGGCGGCCACGTAGACGAGCGCCTTGACCTGGGGGTCGTTGGTGGCGGCCTCGCTGATGACGCTGCCGCCGTAGGAGTGGCCGACGAGGATCTTGGGACCCTTGACGTGGTCCAGGAGGGTGCGCAGGGCCGCGGCGTCGGAGGCGGGGCCGCGCAGCGGGTTGGCGGCGGCCACGACGGGGTAGCCGTCGGCGCGCAGGTCCGCGATGACGCCGTTCCAGCTGGAGCCGTCGGCGAAGGCGCCGTGTTCCAGGACGATGGTCGGCTTGACGTGTCTGCCGGCTCCGGCGTCCTCGGCGGTCTTCGTCGCTCCGTTGGCGGTGCCGCTGAGGGCGAACGCGCCGAGCGCGAGCCCCGCCGTGAGCGTCGAGACCACACCCGTCACCACTCGCTTGCGCCCACCCTTGATGCTCACCACGAACTGACCCCTTTCAGGTGTTCCGTTGACGGGCGGCCCGGCTTCGCCGGTTGCGTCACCGCCCTGACTGGTTATGAATCTTCCATGCCTACCGTCACCTGTCAAGCAGGTGACGCATGTTCGGGGGCCTGCCGGACCGGCGGCTCCCCGGGCGCGGCGCGTCCGGACACGGGAGCGGCCGGGCAGGGCGTCGCCCCACCCGGCCGCATGTTCCGGGGCCGGACGCACACGTGTCCTGTGTCCCCGGTACGCGTGTCCGTGGCCCGCGTGTCATGGGCTCGCGTGACATCGGCGGATGTCACCGGCCCTGGCTGCGCTCTGCGGCAGGCGTGCGCTAGCGCGCCCACGGATCGCGCAGGATGATGTCGGCCAGGGCCCTCGCGCAGCCGGAGAGCATCGTCTCCCCCTTCTGCGGGCTCGCCACCCGGGCGTCGCCCGCGACCCCGGACTTCGTGATCCGGTCGAAGGACACGGCCATGTACACCGGCTCGGGCGACTCCGCGGGCAGGGTGATCCGCGGTCCGTGCGCCTCGGCCAGGTGCTCGTGGTGGATCAGCTCGGGGTAGGCGGCCATCATCATGGACGTCTCCCCCTCACAGGCGTGCATGAGCCCGTCCTGGGTCTCCAGCGTGTCCCGCACCACCTCCCGTCCGGCGCCGAAGTAGCTGGCGAACGCGATCGGCGTCGCCAGCTCCGCGGTCAGTTCGGTCGTGAGGGCGTTGAGGGCGGTCATGTTCCCGCCGTGCCCGTTGACGATCAGGATGCGTGAGAAACCCGCCCGGATCACGGAGCGGCAGACGTCACGCAGCAGCGCGTGCAGGGTCGGCAGGGAGAGTGTGAGGGTGCCGCCGAACGCCATGTGGTGCTCCGACAGCCCCGTCGGGATCGAGGGTGTCACCACCACACCGGTGTGTTCGGACGCCAGCAGTGCCGCCCTCCGGCACACCTCGGCGGCCAGGAAGTCGTCCACGCCGGTGGGAAGATGAGGGCCGTGTTGCTCCGTGGCCCCTACGGGCAGCAGCACGACCGCGTCCTGGGCCGCGAGGGCGCGCAGCTGTGCGGCGGTCAGACGGTTCCACTGGACTTCGCTCATCTGTGAGTCCTCCTGGGAGTGACCGGTGGGGGGCGGTAACGGGGCCGGTGCCGGGCGAGGACTCAGAGGTGGTCGGCGTCGACGACTGCCTGGGCGAAGGTGGTGGGTGCTTCCTGCGGCAGGTTGTGGCCGATGTTCGCGATGGTGCGGTGCTCGTACTTGCCCGTGAAGTGGCTGCGGTAGGCGGTGCCGTCACCGGGCGGGGTGAAGGGGTCGAGGGCCGGGTCCAGCGTGATGGTGGGGACGTGGATGGGGGGCTGGGCGGCGAGCAGCTTCTCGTAGCGGGCGTAGCGGGGCTCGCCCTCGATGAGCCCGATGCGCCAGCGGTAGTTGTAGAGCACGATGGCGGCGTAGTCGGGGTTGTGGAACGCCTGGGCGGTGCGGTCGAAGGTGGCGTCGGAGAAGTTCCAGTTGGGGGAGACGAGGGTCCACACGTAGCGGCACAGCGCGATGCGGTCGTCGACGTTCTCCATGGCCTTCTTGCCGCGGTCGGTGGCGAAGTACCACTGGTACCACCAGTTGTGCTCGACGGCCGGTGCGGCGGGCGCCAGCTGGGCCTTGACGTTGGTGATGACGTAGCCGCTCGTGGAGACCAGGGCCTTGACGCGCTCGGGCCACAGGGCGGCGATGATGTCGGCGGTGCGCGAACCCCAGTCGAAGCCGGCGAAGACCGCCCGGTGGATCTTGAGCGCGTCCATCAGGGCGATGATGTCCAGGGCGATCGCGGACTGCTCGGCGTTGCGCGGGGTGCGGCTGGACAGGAAGCGGGTGCTGCCGTGGCCCCGCAGGTAGGGGACGATGACGCGGTAGCCCAGGTCGGCGAGGAGCGGGGCGACGTCGACGTAGCTGTGGATGTCGTAGGGCCAGCCGTGCAGGAGGATGACCACCGGGCCGTGCGCGGGGCCGGCCTCGGCGTAGCCGATGTCGAGGACGCCCGCCTTGACCTGCTTCAGCGTGGGGAACGTGGTGTGCGTGCCGGGGGCGATGGTGGGCACGGTGGGCACGGGCCGGCCGCTCGACCCGTGCGCGGTGGCGGCGGACGCCTGGTTCTGCAGGCCGGACAGGGAGACGGCGGCCGCGCCGGTGCCCAGGCCGACGGCCTTGTTGAAAGTACGCCTGTTGATCATCTGGAGACTCTCCGTCGTGCGTGTTCGATGACCCGTCCGGGCCCGGGGAACCTTCGCTCACATCGGCGGTACGGGATCACTGCGACTGCTGGCGCGATGACCCTCGCACACGACCCGTCACCTGTCAAACTGGTGACGATGAGGCGTTCCCGGTGGGTGGAAGAGGGGGACCGTCTCCTTTCCGTGCCGGACCGGCGGCACATACTCTGGTCTGTAGCGAATCAGGACACATCAGTCACATGACGGTGCGATGCGGTGACGGGGCCGGGTGTCCGGCGCGTCTCCCGCGACGCCCCGGCGCCCCGAGACGACGGCGCAGGTGGCGGCGCAGGTGGCGGGCGCCGGCCGCCCCGTAGGCCGCTCACCTCGTCCGCGGCCCGGAATCCGGGGGCCTAAGTCATTCGACTGAGAGGACTCCCGGGGCCGTCGCCGGGTCACACGTTTGTGCATTTCAGGTTTCCTCCTCCAGCTTGGCCAGGACGTCGCGCAGGGCGGCGCGGAAGGTGATGCCGAGTTTGGGGAAGACCCGGTAGAGGTGGGAGCTGACCGTGCGCGGTGACAGGTGCACACGCCGCCGGCCGATCTCCTTGTTGGTCAGGCCGCCGGCGGCGAGGTCGGCGATCCGGCGTTCCCGCCAGGTCAGCTCGGCGAGCTGTGCGGGAGTCACGCGGGTGGCCAGCCCCGGCGCCCTGAGCTCCGCCCGCGCCCGTTCGGCCCAGGCGGCAGCGCCGAGCCGCTCGAACGGTCTCCGCGGCCTGGACGAGGACCGGGCGGGCGTTCCTGGAGCCCGCCAGATAGGCCGAGGTGACCACGGAAGCGGGGGACTCGTCCGTGCCCACCAGGGAACCGGAGCGGATGAGGCGCCGCGCCTGTTCGAAGGGGCCCGCGTGTCCGGCGGCGAAGGCCGCGTCACCCAGCCTGCGGGACCGGTCCTCGCGGTTCTCGCTCAGCTCCGCGGCCCGGGTCAGCCAGGCCACGGCGGCGACGGCGCCGCCGCGCCGGGTGGCGGAGTCGGCCGCCTTCCCCAGCGCTGCGGCCACCTCCTCGTCCGGGTCGACGGCCGAGGCCGCCAGGTGCGTGGCGCTCCTCTCGACGTCGTCGCGGTGCAATGGCGCGAGGACGTCGTGCGTGAGCCGGCGCTCATCGGGCGTCGCCGTCCGGACCACGGTGGTGCGTACCAGCGGATGCCGGAACAGGAAGTCGCCGGTGACCGGGTCGATGCCCAGCAGGCCCACTGCCAGCGCCTCCTCGGCGTCGCGCATGCGGTAACGCCTCGCCCCGGGCGCGGGCACGGACCCCGGTGCGGCGCCGACACCGTCGAGAGCGCCGCGCAGCACCTCCTGACGCACGTCGTCGCGCAGGCCCTTGATCCGGGTGCCGTACACGTGCTCCAGGCGCCGGGGCACCGGCAACGGCACCGGGGCATCGGCCGGCCCGGGGAGCCGCGCGGCCCCGCCTGCGGTGCGGTCGCCTGCGGTGCGGTCGCCTCCGGTGCGGTCGCCGTCGAAGGGGGCGGAGAGTTCGAGGAGAGCGAGGGGGTTGCCCCGGGCCTGGTCCGGCACCAGCCGGCGGGCGTGGGGGTCCAGGCCGGGGCGGCGCAGGTCGAGCAGTCGCCGCGCGGCCTCGTCGGGGAGGGAACGGACCGGAAGTTCGGGCAGGGCGGCGGTGTCGAAACCCGACGCCACGTCCGAGCGCAGGCCGACGACGAACTTCACCGGACTGCCGGTGAGCCGGCGCCCCACGAACCCGATCACCGCCGCACTGGAGGCGTCCAGCCACTGGCCGTCGTCCAGGAGCAGCAGCGGCCTCGCCGAGGAGGCCAGGGACAGCAGGTCGAGGACGGCGATGCCGAGCGACATCACCGACGGCGGCTTTCCGTAACTGCGCCCGAAGACGGTGGCGAACACGTCGCGGTGCACCTGGTCGAGGCGGTCGACGGCGGGAAGCAGGGGGTGGACCAGCTGGTGCAGGCCCGCGAACGGCAGTTCGGACTCCGCCTCCACCCCCGCGGCCCGGATCACCCGGTGTCCCGCGCCCGAGGCCGGCCGGGCGACATGGTCGAGCAGGGCGCTCTTGCCCACCCCGGTCTCCCCTCGCAGAACGAGGGCCTGCCGCTCCGCGGTCGTCACGAAAGCGGACAGCTGCCGCAGCTCGTCGTCCCGGCCGATCATCGTTACGAGCGACTCCACGGCGCCCCACTCCCTCTCCCACCGGACCCGCCTCGTGCGTTCACCTTCCGAGCCTATGTGTGCGGGGTCGTGCTCTCGCGGTGGGAGGAAGGAAGCACGTGACCGGAGGTCGTGTGAGCGAGTGTGACGGAATCATGTGAGCGACTGTGCGGGGCGATGCCGGAGCGGTGGGAGGACGCGGTGTCGCCGTCGCGCTCCCTGCCTCAGGACGCTCCGACGCCGTGCAGAAACGTGTCGACCACCACGTCGGCGGCCTTCCCCGGCGCCAGGTGTCTCTGCCGGTGCGCCACCAGGTTCACCAGCTCGGGCAGCAGCGGCCCCGCCCAGCCCTCCGGCTGGTCCCGGCGCAGGAGACCTTCCTCGGTGGCCCGGCGCAGAAAGGCGTCGACCGCGGCGACACAGGCGTCCCGGCGCCGGCGGATGGCGTCGTCGGTGAGCATGCGGGCGAGATCGACGGGCCAGGTGCGGTTGACGGCGATGATGTTCTCGACGTAGCGGTGCAGGGCGACGGCGACGGGTGCCTCGCGGAGCCGGGCGTCCTCGATGGCCCGCTCGATGGCGGTGACGCGCGACTCGTAGATGGCCGCGAGGAGTTCCTCGCGGCAGGTGAAGCGCCGGTAGACGGTGCGCCGGTCCACTCCCGCCTCGGCGGCGATGCTCGCGATGCTCGCGCCGGGGTCGGCGGCGAGCATGCGGGCTCCGGTGGTCAGAACGGTTTCCAGGTTGCGTGCAGCGTCAGCTCTCATCCCCTAAGAGTATCCCCGCTGAGGCTCATCTCGACTGTGTCGCCATTCTTATGTGCATGTAACTCATGGAAGTGCTACATTGAAGTGGCAGTTGGACGAGAGGTCCGAACGACCGAAGCGCGGAGGAGAGAAAGCGCATGATCACCTACGACCGGCTTTTCATCGGAGGGTCCTGGACCGAGCCGAGCGACCCCGAGTTGCTCGACGTCCTCTCGCCGCACGACCAGTCGGTGGTCGCCCGCGCCGCCCAGGCGCGGCCGGCGGACATCGACCGCGCGGTCGCCGCGGCACGGAAGTCCTTCGACGACGGCGAGTGGCGGCTGACCCCGCCGGCCGAGCGGATCGAGGTCCTGCGGCGCTTCAACGCGCTGCGCGAGGAGAACGCGGAGAAGATCGCACACCTGATCTCGCTGGAGAACGGATCGGCCGGCTGGTTCACCCGCGCCGGGCAGCCCGGTCTGACCAGGCAGGCGAACGCCTACCTGAAGGCCGCGGAGGAGTTCGGCTGGGAGGAGACGCTCGTCCCCTCCGACCCGGCGTCACCGGTGCGCAGCGTGGTGCGCCGCGAGGCGGTCGGCGTCGTGGCGGCGGTGATCCCCTGGAACTCGCCGTTCTCCTCGGCCACCTCGAAGATCATCCCGGCTCTGGTGGCGGGCAACTCGGTGATCCTCAAGGTCTCCCCGGAGAACTCCCTGAGCATGGGATTCCTGGCCGAACTGCTGGAGCGGGTGGGCCTGCCCGAGGGCGTGATCAGTGTCCTGCCCGCGGACCGGGAGACCAGCGAGTACCTGGTCTCGCACCAGGACGTCGACAAGATCGCCTTCACCGGCTCGACGCGGGCCGGCCGTCGCATCGCCGCGATCGCGGGTGAGCAGCTCAAGCGGGTCAGCCTGGAACTGGGCGGCAAGTCCGCCGCCATCATCCTGCCGGACGCCGACATCGAGAAGGCGGTCGCGGGCCTGAGGTTCGGCTCCCTGCTCAACAACGGCGAGTCGTGCATCGCCCAGACCCGCATCCTGGCCCCCCGCAGCCGGTACGAGGAGGTCGTGACCGCGCTGAAGGAACTGGTGGAGTCGCTGAAGGTCGGCGACCCGAACGACCCCGACACCTTCATCGGCCCGATGATCCGCCCCGACCAGCAGCAGCGGGTGCGCGACTACATCCGGCTCGGCATCGAGGAGGGCGCCCGCCTGGTCACCGGCGGCCCGCAGATCCCCGAGGGTCTGGAGAAGGGCAACTACGTCACGCCCACCGTCTTCGCCGACGTCGACAACTCCATGCGGATCGCGCAGGAGGAGATCTTCGGCCCGGTCCTCGTGGTCATCGCCTACGACGACGAGGACGACGCCGTCCGCATCGCCAACGACTCCGAGTACGGCCTCTCCGGCGGCGTCTGGTCCTCCGACGAGGAGCACGCCCTGGCGGTCGCCCGCCGTGTCCGCACCGGCACCGTCACGGTCAACGGCGCCTCCGTCGCCTTCGACGGCCCCTTCGGCGGCTTCAAGGCCAGCGGCATCGGCCGCGAGTACGGCGCGGTCGGCCTCGGCACCTACACCGAGTACAAGACCATCACCGTCTGACCCCGGTCGTACGGCCCCGTCGCCGGCGAGCACCGCCGACGGACGAACCCCTGACCACGGAAGAACCACGCACAGCACCGCCGACGGCGGCAGGTGGTCCCGACCACCTGCCGCCGGCGCGGCGTTCCCGGGCTGTTCACGCGGGGCCCGAAGGCAGTGGGCCACAGCGCGCAGGCCGCCGAGAGCCAAGCGCCGGGGCCCTGCCCGCGGATCAGGCCGGGGGCAGCACCTGCCGGCCCCGGTACGTTCCGCAGTGCCGGCAGGCGGCGTGCGGCGGCGTCGGCAGACCGCACGCGGGGTTGGCGCACTTCACGAGCAGCGGCCGAGCCGCCTTCCAGTGGGCTCGGCGGTGACGTGTGCGCGCGCGGGACTTCTTGTGCATCATGAGAGGTGATCCGATTCCGTGTGTCATCGCTCCGACCGGGCAGGGCACACACGAGTCCGGCGAGGCCGCGCACACATCGCCCTCAGGTGTCCTGGTGGCACAGGTCTTTCCGGGGGCAGCGCGAAGGGTCGTCGGAGCAAGGGGCCGATGAAGGTCGGAGCCGCTGGGCGCGGGCGCGGTGGGCCCGCTGGACGTGGGCAACGTGAGCACGTGTCCGCCACGCCGGGTCCTGACAGGGGCCTGGGCCGGCACGAGGGGCGGCGGGCTCAGGCTAGGCTCTGTCGACTTCGATCAGCACGCCCAGGAGGCTAGCAACTGCCGGGCCGGGCCGCAAAACACCCCCGGACCTCCTGTTCAGCGGAAGCACACCCGCCCCGCGCCCGGCAGCGCGCGGGTCGGACACGGACGTCTCGAACGCCGGAAGCAGCCCCCCTCTGACACATATGCCCGTGACGCGCGCCACGCCGGACGACAGTCTGTCCATACACGCTGTATGGTTTTCCGCGGGATGTCCTGGCGGAAGCGACACGTGTGCGACGTCCCGTCAGGCGCTACCACACCTCTGAAGGCAGGGCACTGCTATGACACTGACCACCACTCCGTTCGGCATGCGCGCCACCGCCGCGGAGGTGCTCGACGGAGTCGATCTGACCGGGCGCCGGATGATCGTCACCGGAGGGGCCTCCGGCCTCGGTGCCGAGACGGTGCGCGCGCTCGCCGGTGCGGGAGCGCAGGTGACCGTCGCCACCCGGAACCCCGCTGCGGCCGAGCCGCTGGTCGAGGAGTTCCCGGACACGCGGGCCGTCGCACTCGACCTCGCCGACCTGGCCTCCGTGCGTGCCTTCTGCGCCGACTGGAGCGGGCCGGTCGACGCCCTCGTCGCCAACGCCGGCATCATGATGCTCCCGTCCCGGCAGGTCAACGCGCAGGGCTGGGAGATGCAGCTCGCCGTCAACTACCTCGGCCACTTCGCCCTCGCCGCCGGCCTGCGCCCCGCTCTCGAGGCGGCCGGGAACGCGCGCGTGGTCGTGGTCAGCTCCGGCGCCCAGCTGCGTGCGGGCTTCGACTTCGAGGACCCGCAGTTCGAGCGGCGCCCCTACGACCCGTTCGTCGCCTACGCGCAGTCGAAGACCGCCGACGTGCTGCTCGCCGTCGGCATCAGTCGTCGGTGGGCCGGACACGGCATCGCCGCCAACGCCTGCGCGCCGGGGTTCATCCACACCAACCTGCAGCGCCACCTCGACGAGGCGACCATGCGGGCCTTCGGTGCCATGGACGCGGAGGGCAACCTCGTCACCCCCGACTACTACAAGACGCCGGCCCAGGGCGCCGCCACCACGGTGCTGCTGGCCGCGTCACCGCTCGTCGAAGGTGTGAGCGGGAGCTACTTCGAGGACAATCAGGAGTCGGAGGTCGTCGACGGGGGCCCCGAGGTCATGGCGGGCGTCGCCAGGTGGTCGGTCGACCCCGCCGCCGCGGACCGGCTGTGGGAGTACGCCCTTCCCGTGGTGCGCTGACCACCGCCCCGTCCACGCTGCGGGGCCGGCCCGCACGGCCACACGTCGATGCGGGGAACGAGATGAACGGCCGTACGCGAAGCCCCCGGTTCCTCCTGGTGACGGGGCGTGGCACGGGGCCTGGTGCCGGCGCGAGCCCCGGGACGCCCTCGCCGACCGGGGCCGGACCGGCCACACGGTCGGGCACTCCTACGGGGGTGCCCCTTCGCCCGGCGCGAAGGCGGACACGTACACGATGTGGCACGCGTTGGCAGCTCCCGCCGGTCGCCTGGGTGATCGGAGCCGGAGGAGGCTCCGCTGCTCTCGCTGCCCGGCCGGCCGATCTCCTCGAACGGATCGCGCACGGTGTTCCGGCATAGGGTGCCGGAGCGGCCCGCGAGCCGCGGAACCGCACGTTGACCGGAAGGTGCCCGATGAGACCCGTGACCCGACGCCAGGCCGACCACCATGCCGCGCGGTCGGCCGCGACCCGGGCGCAGGTGATGTCCGCCCTGGAGCGGCTGCTCGATTCCGGTGAGGCGTTCTCCGAGATCAGCGTCCAGCGGATCCTCGAGGAGGCGGGCGTGTCCCGGGCCACGTTCTACGCGCACTTCCAGGGCAAGTCGGACGTCCTCGTGCGGCTCACCGACGCGCTGCGCGAGTCACTGCTGGCCCTGGCACAGCAGTGGGACCCGGGTGCCGGGGACGGGCCCGACCGGTTCGCCCGGTTCTTCGAGGAGGTCATCACGATCCACCGCGCCCACCAGGGTGTGCTCACCGCGGTCCGCGAGGCGGCGGCCTACGACCCCGCGATCGGCGACTTCTACACCGCCGACCTCGAGGGTTTCGACGAGGCGGTGCTGCGGACGCTGCTGTCCGAACAGGCCGCAGGGTCCACGCCGGCCGACCTCGACGCCGCCGCCGCGAGCCGGATCATCGTCTGGGGAGGCGCCCAGGCGATCGCGCACCACATCCGTGTCGACGACGGCAGCGGTGACGTCTCCTTCGCCCGCGAACTCGCCCGGATCTGGTGGTACGGCGCCTACCGGCGCCCCGCCGGGCGGTAGCCCCCGCCGCGGGCACCTCGGCCACACGTGTTCCCGGCAACCCGACGGCACCGCGGTGCCGTCGGTCTCCTTGACGGCGCGCTCCGGGCCGGACGCGGGGAAGCGCCATGATCAGCGGGCGGAGACCGGCCCAGGCCGTGACGGCGGCGGCCACGGGCCACCGGGCGCACCAGTGACCGGCAACACATGCGTCACCGGCTTGACTGGTGACGTGAGGTGGGGCACGCTGAGCAGTGTCCCCGGCAGAGCGAGGACACCATCCACGGTCGACGAAGTGGAGCACGGTCATGAACAAGGAATCCACCAGCGACGCCGCCGCCGCGGCACTGCGGCACGCCCGTTTCGGGCACCTTCCCGAGCGCATCCGCTTCGAGGACATGACCCAAGGAGTGAAGGCCGAGGACGGCGGCGGGGCGAACGCCTCGTACAACCCCGAGGGCTCGTGGCAGTACTTCTCGTGCCTCGCGCTGGACCTGGGGCTGTAGACCGGAGCCCGCCGCTTCCCGGAAGGCGGCGCCCCCACCGGAGCGACGGCCGGCGCGTCACCGCGTCGCCCGCCGCGTCGGCGAGTACGGCGGCCACCCCGACGCCCCCGGCGTCGCACACCCGCCTACCGCGCCCCTCCGGGCGCCACACACCCGACCACCGCGACACCCCCGGTTCCGCACACCCGGCCCGTGTGACAGGTGACATACCGAGACGTCCGGGTCGCCAAGCGGACACACGGTACCGGATGATCCGATACGCTGTCGGGTCGTGTGTCGGCACGGCGCGGACCGATGTACAGCACGGGGGAGGTCCCCTTCGCAGCACTTGGAGACAGCAGCCCGATGAGCGCCCCGGACCACCAGGCCGGTTCCGCCGCAGGACGGCTGATCGGGCGGGACCGGGACCTGGAGTTCATCCGGTCCCACCTCAACGGCTCCCCGGTCCACGGCGCGTCCCTGCTGCTGACGGGCGAGCCCGGCATGGGCAAGACCGCGGTCCTCGACACGGTGGCGGCGGAAGCCAGGGGGCAGGGCACCCGCGTGCTGCGGGCGAGCGGCGTGCAGTTCGAGGCGGACATCGGCTACGCCGGTCTCAACCAGCTGCTCGTGCCGCTCTTCGACTCCTTCGACCGGCTGGACAGCGGCCACCGCGACGCCCTCCGGGTCGCGGTCGGCATCGGCAGCGGCCCGCCCCCCAACCGTCTGCTGACGTCCACCGCGGCCCTGATGCTGCTGCGTCTGATCGCCGAGGACACGCCGTTGCTGGTCGTCGTCGACGACCTGCCGTGGCTGGACCGGGCCACCTCCTCGGTCCTGGGCTTCGTGGCACGGCGGCTCATCGGCAGCCGCATCAGCTTCCTGGCGGCCTCCCGCGTCACCTCCGACAGCTTCTTCGAGTCGAGCGGCCTCACCGAACACCGGCTCGGGCCGCTCGACGAGGCGGCGTCGGCCGAGTTGCTCACCCGCACACACCCGGGGATGTCCCTCGCGGTGCGGCGCCGGGTCGTGGCGGCGGCACACGGCAACCCCCTCGCGCTGCTGGAGCTGTCCGCGGCCCTGGAGGCCGAGCAACGCACAGCACCGACGACGGTGCCCTCCGTGCTGCCCCTGAGCGAGCGCCTGCAGACACTGTTCGCCGCGCGCGTGGCCCATCTGCCGCGGCCCACCCGGGAGCTGCTGCTGATCGCGGCGCTCGACGGCACGGGCGACCTGGCCGTGATCGAGGCCGCCGGGGCCGGCCGCGCCGTGCTCGACGACCTCGAACCCGCGGAACGCGACCGGCTGATCACCCTCTCCGCCCCCTCCCGGCGGCTGTCCTTCCGGCACCCGCTGATCGGTTCGGCGGTGGTGGCGCAGGCGACGGCAGCGGACCGCCGCCGGGCACACCGGGCACTCGCCGCCGTCCTCACCGACCAGCCCGAACGCCGCGCCTGCCACCTCGGGGAAGCGGCGACCAGCCCGGACGAGACCGTCGCCGGCCTCCTGGAACAGGCCGCCCTGCTCCGCCTGGCGCGCGGGGACGCACTGGGCGCGGTCGCGGCACTCACCCGCGCCGCGGGGCTCAGCCCGGCGCCGGCCGACGAAGGCCGCAGGCTGGCCCAGGCCGCCTACATCGGCGCCGACGCCTGCGGTGAGCTGGCGGACGCCTCACGCCTGCTGGCCGGAGCCCGGCGGGCCGATCCCGGCGCCGGGGAATCGCTGTACGCGGCGGCGACCTCAGCCCTCCTGCTGATCAACAAGGAGGGAGACATCGACACCGCGCACCGGCTGCTGGTCGGCGCGATCGAGTCGGCAGGACACGGCTGGGACGCGTCCGACGACGCCCTCGTCGAGGCCCTGTTCACCCTGACCACCCTGTGCTGGTACAGCGGCGATCCGCACAAGTGGCGGCCCCTGTTCCGGGCGCTCGACCGGCTCACTCCCGCACCCCCCGAGCTGCTGCGGGTGTGCGCCCAGACCTTCGCGGACCCCGCTCGCACCGGGCACCGGGCACGGGAGGCGCTCGACGCACTGCTGGCGGACGTCGGCGAGGACCCGACGCGCGTCATCCGCGTCGGCACCTGCGCCGTCTACCCCGAACGGCTGGCGGACGTCCGGGAGGCGTCCCAGCGCCTCGTCGACCAGGGCCGGGCCGGCACCGCACCCGTCCGCCGGCACCTGGCCGCACTGCTGCACCTGTGCCTGGACCACTACCAGACGGGCCGCTGGGACGAGGCCGTACGCCTGGCCGGTGAAGGTCTCGTCCTGTGCGAGCAGCACGGCTACCGCTCCTTCGCCTGCAAGCTCCAGTACGTGCAGGCACTGGTGGCCGCGGCACGCGGCGACGCGGAGGCGAGCACGGCCCTGTCCGAGGAGATCGCCGGCTGGGCCGTCCCGCGCGGCGCCCACGGTGTGCAGGCCCTCGCCTTCCACGCCAGGGCGCTGGCCGCCCTCGGCGCCGGAGACTTCGAGGCCGCCTACCGGCAGGCCACCGCCCTCGGCCCGCCCGGAACCCTCGCCCCCTACCTACCGCAGGCCCTGGCCGTCACCATGGACCTGGTGGAGGCGGCCGTCAGAACGGGACGCCCCGCCGAGGCCGCCGCCCACGCGGCGGCCATGCGGGAGTCCGCGATGCCCGAACTGGCGCCGCGCCTCGGCGTGCTCGTGCTCGCCTGCGAGGCCCTGACCACGCCCGGCGACGGCGCCTTCGCCCTGTTCGACGAGGCGCTCGGCCGGGCCGAGCCCGGCGCCTGGCCGTTCGACGTCGCACGGATACGCCTGTTCCACGGCGAACGACTCCGCCGCCGGCGCCTCACGAAGGAAGCCCGTGAGCAACTGACGCAGGCACTGCGGACGTTCGAGGAGCTGGGCGCGGCTCCCTGGGTGTCCCGCGCCATGGCCGAACTGCGTCCCGGCGGCCATGGAGCGTCGGCCGCCGCCCAGCCGGGGAAGGGCGCGCTGACCGCTCAGGAGTGGGAGATCGCCACACTGGCGGCCACCGGACTGACCAACAAGCAGATCGCCGAACGGCTGTTCCTGTCGCACCGCACCATAGGCACGCACCTGTACCAGATCTACCCCAAGCTCGGCATAGGCTCCCGGGCCGCGCTGCGCGACGCTCTGGCCGCCCTCGACCTGAACGACGCCGGCTGACGCACGGCACACCGGGACGCGGCGGCTCACGCCGGGACCGTGAGGCGCAGGCCCAGTACGGGGAGGTCCACGTCCCCGTCCGCGTCGGTGTGCCAACTGACGAAGACGGCGACCTCGTACCACGACGCCGCCCAGGCCCACAGCGACTACGCGCTCCGGCTGCGCGAGGCGCAGGACACCTTCGACCGGGCCGTGGACCGGGCCCGCGCCGCCGCGCCCCAGGCCGACCAGGCGCCGCGACAGCTCGGCGAGGACCCGACGGACGAGGAGAAGGCCGAGGCCCGCAGGACCCAGGACGCCATCGACGCGGGCAAGACCGAGCTGAACGCGGCCAAGGGGGACGGCCGAGCAGGCGAAGGCGATGCGCCAGAGCGCGCAGCGGGCGTGTGCCGACGTACTGGACCGGGCGGCCAAGGAGGCCAATCCGGAGCGGAACGTCTTCCCGACTTCCTGCTGGACATCCCCGACCTGTGGGACCAGACCGACCTCAGCGGCGAGGAACTCGCCCGGACCCGGGCGAGGGCCCTGGCGACGACCGACGACCCGGGCCGGCGGGCCCGGATCAACGACATGTTCCGCCAGGGCCGCGAGGTGACCCGGGCGGCCCGCAGGCACGGAGCGCTGCTGGCCGCGGGCACCGCCACCCTCTACGCCGACGGCCTCTTCATGGCGTACGGCATGGTGTTCGCCGTCACCACCCCGGCGGGCCAGGAACTGACGCTGCCGGTGCTCTCCGCGCGGCTCGGCGTGCGGGCGGCGACGGGTGCGCCCCCAGGGACCGGGTCATCACCGCGGTCGACCTCCCGCACGTGGGGAAGGTGGCCCGGGTCACCGGCACCGAGATCACCAGGCTGACCGGTGACATCGACGTCAGCCTGCTGACGATGCACACCATGGTGCCCGTGCCCGGCAGCGCGGACGACTTCCTGGTGGTCACCCTCGCCGGCCCCAACCTGCCGCTGAAGGAGGAGGTGTACGACCTCTTCGACGCCATCACGAGCACCTTCCGCTTCGTCACGGCCGACGGCCGGCAGGCCGGGGAGCGGTGAACACCGCGCTGACGTCCGGGACACCTACACCACCAGATCCCCGTGCACGCCCCGGAGAAACCGGCGAACAGCCACCACTGCGTCACACCCGGCCGTCCGTACGGGTCGTTCAGAAACCCGGTCGGGTCAGGCCGGTGCGTTTGACGGTGGCCAGGACCGGTGTGGTGTCGACCGAGGTGATCTGCCCCATGGCTCCTATGGTGTCGGTGAGGAAGCGGTAGAGCGCGTCCAGGTCGGTGGTGGTGACCATCACCAGGAGGTTGGCGGGTCCGGTGGTCGCGGCGGTGAAGCGCACGGCGGGTTCGCGGCTGAGCCGTTCGCCGGCGGCCTGGAGGGCGCTCGGCTCGACGGACAGCCACAGTTGGGCCTTGGTGCGCAGTCCGAGCAGGGCGAGGTCGGTCTCGGTGGCCAGCCGTACCGTGCCGTCGTGCAGCAGTGCTTCCAGGCGGCGCCGGACGGTGCGCGGTGTGGTGCCGGTCCGCTCGGCGAGCGTGGCGTAGTCGGCGCGGGCGTTCTCGGTCAGGGTCTGGATCAGTGCCAGGTCCGCGGCGGGCAGCGGGGCCGCAGGCGGGGAGCTCAGCGGGAACGGCCGTACTCCGAGGCGCGCGGCCTCCTCGTCGTCCAGCAGCCGGGCACCCCAGTTGAGGGAGGCGGGGAAGACCCGCAGCAGGGTGTGCGAGGTCCAGCCGTGGACGGCGTCGGTGGCCGGCAGGTCGCGCAGCAGGAGGCGGTTGCGCGCCTCGGGCCCGTCCAGGAACAGGATGGTGCTGATCTCGTCGCCGCCGCCGAGGACGTCGACCCACAGGGTGTCGGTGCGGCGCGCCAGGGTCGCGGCGACCGTCCGGATGCGCTCGGGACGGCAGCGGATGCGCAGGGCCATGGGCACCAGCTGGGGGAAGCGGATCGGATTGCGCTCCACGGTGGCCCGTAGCGTGCCGTCGGCGTACAGCGGACCGACCCGGCGGACCACGGTGCGTTCGGACAGCCCCAGGCACGCGGCGACGGCCCGCCAGGAGGCGCGTGGCGAGGCGATCAGCGCGGCGGCGATCCGCTGGTCCGTCTCATCGAGGTTTTGGCGCACAATCGGCACTCTAGGCCGTCCCCCTGGCGCACAGCGGGGCTTTCGGCAGTCATTTCTGGCGCGGTATCGCCGGGCCGTCGAGGATGGATCACGCGGAGGCCGATGGGCCCGCACACCACCCACCACCCGTCCACGGCGGCACCCCCGGGACGGCCCGAACCGCGGAGGAAACCCCGTGACAGCCCTCAACGTCCTCGCCCTGTCGGGGAGCCTGCGCCGCGGCTCCCTGAACACCACCCTGCTGCGGGAGGCGGAACGTCTGTGCCCGCAGCACCGCTTCGACCACTACGACGGGCTCGGCCGTCTGCCCCACTTCGACGAGGACCGGGAACACCCGGCGCCCTCCGAGGTCGTCGAGCTGCGCCGGCGCGTTCGGGAGGCGGACGCGGTGCTGATCGCCACGCCCGAGTACAACGCCTCGATGCCCGGAGCGCTGAAGAACGCCCTCGACTGGCTGTCCCGCCCGGCCGGTGGGGACGCACCGGCGCTCGCGCTGAAGCCGGTCGCCGTCATCGGGGCCTCTCCCGGTCCTTTCGGCACCGTCCGGGCCCAGCTGGCCCTGCGCCAGGTGCTGCACAAGATGAACGCGCACGTCGTGCAGCAACCCGAGTTCCTCCTGTTCCAGGCGCACCAGCAGCTCGGCGACGAGGGCCGCCTGCCGGACGGCTCCCCGGCCCAGCAGCTGCTGTGCGCGGTGCTCGACGCCCTCGCTCGACTCGCCACCGGCGAGCGGCGGCAGGCCCCGGCGGACGCAGCCGTCCGCTGAGCGCGGCGATCCGCGAAAGGAGGGGGACCGACATGCACATCGGAACGCTGAACCGGCAGTCCGCCGTCCGGTCGCTGGTGCTGGGTGACGTACGCCTGACGTATGTCGTGGACGGTGCGATGGCCATGCTGCCCTCGGGTTTCTTCCCGGGTTTCGCCGCGGAGTACTGGGACGCCCATCCGGAGCTGCTCGACGAGGAGGGCCGGGTGCCCATGTCGGCGGGCGGCCTGCTGGTCGAACGCGACGGCCGCCGCCTGCTGGTCGACGCCGGAATGGGGCCCGTGCGCGGGCCGGTCCACGTCTCCGGAGAACTGGTGGGACACAGCGACTGCGGCGCGCTGCCCCAGGTCCTCGCCGCGCTGGGGCACACGCCCGAGGACATCGAGACGGTGGCCTTCACCCATCTGCACGTCGATCACACCGGCTGGGCGTTCGCACCGGACAAGACGTTCCCGCGGGCCCGCTACCTGGTCGCCGCCGAGGAATGGGCCCCGCACGGCTGTGGAACGACCGTCCCGGGAGCCCCGGCGGCGGACGTCCTCGCGCGCATGGGCGCGGCCCGCACTCCCGTCGCGGACGGCGAGGAGATCTTTCCCGGGGTGCGCGCGCTGGTCACCGCGGGCCATTCCCCGGGCCACACCTCGTACGTCATATCCGCCGGGGGCGAGCGGCTGATCGTACTCGGGGACGTGTTCCACACGCCGGCGCAGCTGGCCCACCCCGAGTGGACCTCGCGGCCGGACGTGGACCAGGGCGGGGTGGTGGCCGCACGAAGGCGCCTCGCGGCGGAGCTCGGGCGGCCCGGAACACTCGGCTTCGCGTTCCACTTCGGCGACCAGGCGTTCGGACGCCTGAGCGGCACCGACTGGACGCCGGTCCCCGCCCCGGCACTCCTGCCGACACCGCGGACGGTCTGACGTCATCACCACCTTGACTGGTGACGTGTGGCCCTGCCATGATTGCGTCACCATCTCGACCGGTGACGCGACGGGTGTCCGGCCGGAAGGTGCCCGCACACCACTCGTTCCAGACCGGGAGCAACAGCGGCAAGATCCGCCTGACCAGCACCACCATCACCGCCAGATCACTCTCACCCACACCCACCAGACCGCGGGTCCCGTGCCCCTTCCCCCGGCACGGGACCCGCATCCCACCCGCACCGCCGACCGGACAGCGAGGGCAGCACATGACGGCCATGGCACACACCGACCTACGGCACACCGGCCACCGTCGTGCCCTCCTCAGCCGTGTCGCCGCCGCTCCCGACGAGCGGCCGGCTCCGGCGGCACCGGGCTCCACCGAGCCGGCCGCCGGGCCGACCGGGGCACAGGTGTGGAGCTGGGCGGAGAGCGTGCTGCTCATGGGATACGGCCCCGGGCCCTCCCGCCTTCTCTGACGGCGCGCGGCGCCCGCCCCAGGGAACAGCGAAGGCCGGTCCGGTACGCGAGGTACCGGACCGGCCCGCGGCACAGACGGGGCGGCCGGGTGGAGCGGACGGATCGTCACCTGGCCCCGGCCGGTCCGGCCGCCGTGCTACGCCGTGACGGTCAGCGGTGCGAGGAGTGGCGCGGGAGCGCGGCCTCGACGGCCGAGGCCATCACCTGCTCACCCGTGGCGTTCGGGTGCACCGGCGCCGCCGGCGTCTGCGGGGCGAAGGTCTCGATCCACCGCTCGCCGGCCGGCTTGCACAGGTCATGGCCGACGGTGGGCGCGTACGTGTTCACGTACCGCGCCCCGCTCGTGCGGGCCTGACGGGCCAGCATCGCGTTGAGTTCCTTCTCCTTGTCGCGGAGCCAGGCGAAGTCACCCATGGCGAGCGGCACGGTCTTGCTGGTGCAGCCCACGCCGTCGTCGGGGAAGAGGTCGGGGTAGCCGACCACCAGGACCCTGGCGTGCGGGGCACGCTTGTGGATGCCACGCAGCACCTGGGCGACCTTGGGCCCGGTGCGGGCGATCGCGTCCGAGATCCGGTCCGCCCCGGTGCCCGCGAAGTGGGTCCGGCAGGGGGTGCCGGCCGGATCGGCGGCCGTCAGCTGGGCGCAGGTGCCCAGTACGGTCGAGAAGCCGATGTCGTTGCCCCCGACCGTCACGGTGACCAGGTCGGTTCCGCGGTGGACGGCGTCGAGCTGGGCCGGCACGCCGTCGGCCCGGGGTGCCGTCATGTCGGCGGTGGTGGCACCCGAACAGCTGACGTCGGTCAGCGTGGCGCTCCTGGACTGCGCGACCAGCGAGGGGTAGTTCTGGCTGGAGCGCAGGCAGGTGGCGTCGACCTGGGTGGGCACGACCGGCGCGGAGGCGTACGAGTCGCCGAGAGCGGCGTAGTCCACCACGCCCCGGCCCGCCGTCACCGTGCTCGCCGCGGCCGTTCCGGCGGGGGCGAGAGCGGCCCCGGCGCAGAGCAGTACCGCACCCACCGTGAGTGCGCGTCCCGCGCGGGTGGCGGGAAACAGTTTCCTCAAGATCTGTCCTTCCGTGATCGGTCGAGGGGCTCTGCCCGGGGCGGTCCACGGGCGAGCACCCACCCTTCACACGTATCCGAAGGTGCCCAGGTGCCGTGTGCTTCGGTAACGAATTGGGCAATGCGGTCCCGCGCTGACGGCAGCGGGAAGCGGGGCGTCGTCGGCGAGCACGGACGACGCCCCGGCACGGCTCGTGAGCCGCCCGGCGATGACCGGCTGGACGGGCGCGGCGACGGAAGGGGGAGAGGGCAGACCGGGCGGAGAGGATCCGGGCGCGGGCAGGGCAGCGCGGCCGGGCGGACACAGGCACGGCCGGCCTGTACGAGGGGTCCGACCCGTCCCGCGAACACACGTGTCCGGCTGGTGGACAGCCTGCCCGCGGGACGGGCGCGAATGTCAGGCGCCGGGCCTCAGCAGGGTGTACATGACCGAACGCTGCTCCTTGTGACGCCGGATGCGGCCCTTGGCGACCAGCGACTCAAGGGTGTTGCGCACCACCTGCGGGGTGGGGGCGCGGTCCGGGTACTTCGCCATCAGCTCGTCCCGCAGTTCCTTCGCCGGCTGCGGCTCGTCGTGGTGGCCGAGCAGATCCGTGAGCAGGTCACCGAGCAGAGGCTGACGCGACTTCCCCTTCGCGCCCGCCTGCGCGGCGCCGCCCGCGGTGGCGGCCCCGGCCGGTGCCGTCCGTCGTGAGCCGCCCGCGCCCGGAGCGCGCTTCGCCTTCCCGACGGCCGGCTCGTCCTGCAACTGCTCCGGCAGACGCGACGCGTCCGCGAAGCCCTCGTACCGCTCGGCGAGGTTCAGGATGTCGGCCAGGAGTGCCTCCTCCTGCTTCAACACCTCGATCCTCGACGCCAGCTCCTGCTGCCGTCGGCGGTTCTCCTCCAGGTCCGATGCGGCTTGTTCCACGTACCGCGATCGGAGTGTGGCGGCTGACTGTGTGGTCACGACCATTCACTCCTCGATATGGATGACGTGTGCATGGTACCCACGCGGGGGTCCCGTGCCGGAAAGTGCCGACGCCGGACGGTTCGCCGGGCATGCTCACTGTTCACGATAAGTGCTGTGCCGGCGAACCGTGCGAGGTAACACATGTAACGTCGATCGTGCAGCGGTTCAGGGCCGTTGGGACAGGGCCCGGAGGGCGGTCCGCCCGTCGCCGTCGGGCGATATGTGTGCCAGGATGCATGTGACCGGGTGGCAGACGGGTGAACTCCGCGCAGGGCTGCTCCGTTCATCCTCATGACAGGTGTCCGGCCGCCGGGCGACCGCTCGCCCTCACGAGGCGACGAGCTGGTGAGAGGAGCAGCCCCTTGCACATCCTCATCCCCGACGATCCCGTGTTCTTCGCGAAGTTCGAGAGCCTCGAGGAACCCCTCCTCCGGCACCTCCACCGACTGCACAGCGAGGGACTGCGGACCGATGACGCGGACGTCGTCTCGGACGCCTACGACAGCTGGGTCCACGTACTGGTGCAACTGCCGCTGTGGTTCGAGTGGTACGCCGCGAGCCGGTCCGCCGGCTCCGCACCGGGCGACCGGGTCCAGGTCAGGTACGCGCTGTACGGGCCGGGCGGCGACCAGCTGACGAGCCTGTACCCGGTGGAGGTCACGGCGACCGACCTCGGCAACCTGCTCGCCTGTCTGGAACTGTTCGCGTCCACCGACACACCCGCGCCGCCACCGGGGCGGGAGCGAGTCCTCCCCGACGGTCTCCGGCGCGTCCTGGACGTACTGCTGCTGACGCCGTCGGACGGCCTGCTGGACACCCTGCGGCAGGCGACGGGCCCCGAACCGGTCGTCTCGGTGACGCTGTCCGCCGAGCAGGAGACGGACTACCGGCGCTTCTGCGAGGACATCGTCGTCACACTCAGCTCGGGCGACGCGTTCGCCTACCGCAACCACCGCGCCCTGTACTTCTGAAGGTGAGCGCGGCTTCCGTCCCTCCCGGAGGGTCCGCGAGCCATGTGTATCCGCCAGGTGTGCCGGGACCGGCGCAAGTACCTCGGGGGACGGGAGCGAGATGAGGACGGCGGGGGAGGCCGACGCGACCTTCGAGGAGTTCGTGACGGCGCGTGGACCCGGACTTCTCCGGGTCGCCCGGCTCCTGACGGGTGACGCGCACCTCGCGGAGGACCTCCTGCAGACGGTGCTGGCGAAGGTGTGGTCCAAGTGGCGCAGGATCGGGGTGGAGAACCCGGAGGCATACGTACGCAAGGCCCTGGTCAACACCCACCTGTCCTGGTGGCAGCGGCGCTGGCGGGGCGAGATCCCGCACGCACACGAGCGGATGCCCGAGGGCACGGGCACCGGCGACCCGTTCGACGCCGTGGACCTGGAACAGTCACTCGCCCTGGTCGTCCGGCGGCTGCCCGCCCGGCAGCGGGCGGTGGTGGTCCTGCGGTACTTCGAGGAACTGAGCGTGCAGGAGACCGCACGGGTACTGGGCTGTCACCCCGGCACCGTCAAGAGCCAGGCGGCCAAGGCGCTGAGAACACTGCGGGCCGAACTGGAGACCCTGCCCGGGGTAGGGAAGGGGGCCGGTCATGGCCGCCGAGCCGGATGAGGAGCAGGGGGAGGAGGCGGAGCGCGCGGTCCGCGGCCTCCTGGAGACTGCGGTTCCGGCGCCCGGCCCCTCGTCCGGGCGGATGGCCGGCATCCGCCGAAGGTGCGGCGCCGGCGCCGGCGCGTCGGGGCCCCGTGTGCCGGCCGGAACCGCGGTACGGCACGTCGGGCGCTACGCGGCGGCGCTCGCGGCCGCCCTGACCGCCGTCGCGGCCTCGCCCGCGTACTGCCGGGACCGCGCGAGGCGGGCCCGCCGCCCGGGACGGCGTCGACGGCGTCCCTCGTGTCGACGCCGGTCACTCCCGTACGGGGCCCGTCGCCGGTCTGCCGAACAGCGTCGGACCCGCCGAGAGCACCTGACCCGCGTGTCGGCGGCGCGCGAACGGCTTCCGGCGCGGCGTCCGCCGGGACTTCGTCCCCGCCTCGCCGGACGCCACGCACCGGGCACACGGGGCAGGCGTCGCGCCGGACCGCCCGGTCCGGGGGCACGAGCCGGATCACGTGGTCCTGCCTGTCCCCGAGGGGCCCCGCGTGAAGCGGTCACCATCGGCCTGGCGCGCAGGCCGGTCCGGTCACGGATCCGCCCCGTGACCGGTTCGGCGCGCCCGCCTGGTCCGACGCGTCGGTGTGCCGGCACGGCACGTCGTGCGTTACGCGGCCCCGCCCCGCGGCGCCGTCTCCCGAACGAAGCCGAGGACCGCGTCCGCGAACCTCCCGGGTTCCTCGACGTGCCCCATGTGACCGCTCTGCTCCAGCACCACCAGCCGTGAGTCGGGGATCAGTTCGTCCAGTTCCAGACCCCAGCGCACTCCGCAGATCACGTCGTGACGGCCCACGATCACCAGGGCCGGCACCGTCAGCTCCTTGAGCGCGGCACGGTCGTCGATGACCTCCGGGGTGAGATCCTCGTCCAGGCCGGAGACGTACGTGGCCCGGACCGCGTCCCGGAAGGGCGCGTACTTCTCCTCGTTCCCCCAGTAGTCGGCGAAGTACGACGGCAGCACACCCCGGGCGACCGCCACGGTGTCCTCGTCACTGGACATGCCGGACATCGCCTCGAACGCGGCCAGCACACCCGGCAGCCCCGGGTGGCCGGCGTGCTTCGCCACGAACGCCTCCACCATGCGCGCCGCCTCCGCGCCGTGCTCGGGCCCCGTGACGGGAGCGCCCTCGTAGAGCACGACGCCCGCCAGCTGCCCGGACCGGTGCAGGGCGTGGTAGGCGGCCACGAAGGCGCCGTGCGAGTGCCCCAGCAGGTGCACCCGGGACGCCCCCAGCCGGTTGATCAGTGTCTCGAGGAAGCCGCTGTAACGCTCCCGGGTGTATCCGTGCGGGTGCGAGGGCAGACGGCTGTCCTCGGCGGTGCCGACCGGCTCGACGTACACCATGGTCAGGTGCTCCTCGAGGGCGGGCACGCGCAGGTACTCCCAGTGGATGCCGGGCCCGCCGGAGTGGGCCACGCACACCGGGCCGTCGCCGTGGACGTGGTAGCGCTGCACCAGGCCGGCCAGCCGGTAGGTGTGGGTGCCGGGGGAGAGCGGGTCGGTGTCGGGGGTCGGGCCGTCGTGGTGCGAGTGGGACGCGGTCATCGGGGCCTCCATGAGCCGTGGACGGGGGTTGCACCGACACGACACCGCCGGAAGCGGAAAGTTGGATCCCGATGAGGTGACCTGTGTCACACGTCCGGCAGAGGGTGGGCTCAGGCCGCCACCGGCTCGGGGAGCGCGTCCGGGCGGGGGCTGTGGTACAGGGACACCCGGTCGACGCGGCCCGCGTCCAGCGTCATGATCCAGGCGACTCCCGGCGGGCAGTGGTCCGGGTCGTCCGCCGGGCTGACCAGGTCCATCTCCCACACGACCAGGGACCGGCCGGCCACGACGTGGCGGGGCCGCTGGCGCACCCCCGCCGACAGGTCGCGGTCCATGCCCGACAGCAGCAGGTCGGCACCACCGAGGCGTTCCCCGCCGACCAGCAGCGCGACCCCGGGGGAGTAGCGGTCCCTGACCACCTTGCCGAACTCGCCGCGCTCGGCGGCCGCCAGCGTGTCGTGCGCCTCCCGCCAGCTCTCCGCCGTACGGCGCAGCACGTCCTCGTGCCCGGAGTCCGCCGTGTCCGCCAGGGTCCGGGCCAGTGCGGCGCGGGCCTGGTGCAGGCGGCTGCGCACGGTACGCACCGGCACCGCACAGGCCTCGGCGATCTGCTGGTAGGAGGTGATCCCGGTGGAGAAGTAGCGCAGCACCACCGGCAGCCGCAGAGTCGGGGACAGCGACTCGACCGCCTCCCAGATCCAGTCCCGCAGCGCGTGGCTCTCCAGCACCTGTTCGGGGGTCCCGCCGTCCTGCGGCAGCGGCACCTCGTCCAGGGGTTCCGTCCGCCGGGAGACACGCAGCAGGCCGCGGCAGTGGTTGCGTACGACCATGCGCAGCCACGGTCCCACCGCTTCGGGATCGCGTACGTCCACGATCCGCCGCAGCGCCACCAGCGCCGCCTCCTGAAGGACGTCGTCCACGTCCGGGCCCGGCCCCAGCAGGCTGAGCGCCACCGCGCGCATCCTCGGCCGGTGCCGCTCCAGCAGCAGCGCCAGGGCCGACACGTCGCCCGCCTGCGCGGCCCGGGTCAGGGCGGCGTCCTCCCACGTCCCGGCGTTCTCCTGCGGACCGCGCATGCCTTGTCCTCCACCCCGAGACACCGACCCTTCTCTCGACTGTATCGCCCCGAAGGACAGGTGTTTCAGCGGGTTCGCGCCCCGCGGCACTCACCTGGCTCGTGCGCACCACTGCCCGCGGCGACACGTGTGACGATAGGGTCGGACATCGCCCGGCGAGCGTGTGGCAGACGGAGAGGCTGGTCCTGTGACATGTCCAGGGGACTGACGACGGTTTCCGGGGACGGACGGGAGGTGGAGCGGCCGCCCTCCACATCAGGGAAGAACGTGCGGACGGCCGCTCCCTTCCTGCGGCCGGGCCAGCCGATGAACACACCGGCCGCAGGAGTCTTCCTCTGGATCAACGGGTCGGAAACCGGCGCGGGTTCACGGATCGGCCGACTGAAATTCGCCCCGAGTGCTCCCCTCCCGTCGCTCTTCCCCGTTGCCGGGTGCCCGGCCGCCGGCCGGCGCGCTGTCCCTGACCCCCGTGGCGAGCGGAGTACCGGATGACGAACGACCCGACGGCGGCGCCCGGCCGGAGCCCCCGCCCGGACGCCGGCAGGCTGCGGCGGCACGTGGAGTTCCTCGCCACGGGCCCGCGCAGCCGGCTCCGGGCGCCGGAGATGATGGAACGTGCCGAGGCGTACGTGCACGGCGAACTGACCGCGGCGGGCTGGCTGGTGCGCCGGCAGCCGTTCGACGTGCGCTGGCAGGTCGGCGCCACCGACCGGCACGGACACCGGGCCCTCGCCCTCAAGCCCCGGCTCCACCGGCGGCTGCGCGGCGCCAACCTCGTCGCCGAGCTGCCCGGTCGCGGTGCCGGGCCGGCCGTGGTGATCGGCGCGCACCTGGACAGCGTCAGCGGCAGTCCCGGCGCCGACGACAACGCCTCGGGGGTCGCGGTGGTCCTGGAGACGGCACGTCTGCTGGCCTCCTCGCCCGTCGCCCCACGCGTCGTCCTGGCCGTGTTCGACATGGAGGAGCTCGGCCTCATCGGCTCCCGCCAGGCCGCCCGGGAGCTGGTCGGCGACGGCGGTGTGCGCGGCATGATCTGCCTGGAGTCGGTCGGCTACTTCGCCGACGACCCGGGGACGCAGCGTCTGCCCGCCGGCTTCGGGCGCATCTTCCCCGAAGCGTCCGCCGCGACCCGTGACGAGGGCTACCGGGGCGACTTCACCCTGGTGGTGCACCGCCGTTCCTCGGCCGCCGCGGCCGAGGTGTGGAGGCGGGCCGCCGCGGCGGCCTCGCCGTCCGTCACCGGCCTGCTGCTGCGCGACCCGCGTCCCGACGGGCTGCTCGGGCTGCTGATCGGACTCGCCGTGCCTCCGGCCAACCACCTGGGGCGCAGCGACCACGCGCCGTTCTGGAACCGGGGCGTTCCCGCGCTCATGCTCACGGACACCGCGAACTTCCGGAACCCCCACTACCACCGGTCCACGGACGTGCCGGAGACGCTCGACTACGGCCGGCTCGCCGCCGTCACCGAGGCCACCGCGGTGACGGCCGTGTCGTGGGCGTCAGCGTGACGACGTGACGTGGGCGTCAGCGTGACCCGCGGCCCTGCAACAGATCCGCGCCGGCGCGGTACCGGCCCGGCACCGGCCGGCTCGCGCCGGGCCGGTACCGGCTCTGCCGGGCACCCCCGGATTTCCAGGGCACCTACTGCCGAGTCACCCGCCGTGGCGGCCGTCGACCGGATGGAGGTTCATCCACTTTCCCGGCCTTCCCCCTCACACGCTCTGCTCGTCGCGGAGTTTGCCCAGGGCGTCGCGGAGGGCCGCCCGGGAGCTGATGCCCAGCTTGGGGAAGACCCGGTAGAGGTGGGAGCTGACCGTGCGCGGTGACAGGTGCATCCGCTGGCCGATCTCCTTGTTGGTCAGGCCGCCGGCGGCGAGGTCGGCGATCCGGCGTTCCTGCCAGGTCAGCGCGGCGAGGTGGGCGGCGGACGGGTGGGCGGGGGTGCCGGTGGTCCTCAGTTCGGCACGGGCCCGTTCGGTCCACGTGGTGGCGCCGAGGCGTTCGAACGCCTCCGCCGCCAGGGTCAGGGGCGGACGCGCGGCCTTGCGTCCCTGGGTGTGGCGCAGCCGGATGCCGCGGGCGAGGCGGATGCGGGCCAGCTCGAAGGGGAAGCGGGTCGCTGCGGGCTGGTTCTCGGCCCGGTCGTAGAACTGTTCGGCCTCGGTGGGGTCGGCGGCGGTCATGGCGAGGGCGCCGTGGGTGACGAGGGCCAGGCGGGGGGAGATCTCGGGCAGTCGCGCCCGCTGGGCGGCCAGGGCGTGACCGCGGGCCTGTTCGGAGCGGCCGGTGTGCAGGGCCGCCTCGACGAGGTCGAGCAGGGTACGGGAGGCCTGGTGGGAGTAGGGCTCGAAGGCGCCCGGCGGTGTGATGCCGATCGCGTGGAGGTAGGCGGCTTCGTAGTCGCCCTCGCTGAGGGCGGCGGTGGTGCCGATGGCGTCGGCGATCTGGGTGAGGAAGCCGATGCCGCGGGGGCGGGCCCAGGCGTCGACGGCGGCCTGCATCTCCCGCGCCCGCTCCACCTCCCCGCGCATCGCCGCCAGCAGTCCCAGGTACGCCTTGCTGTGATGGGCGAACAACGTGTGCCGGCGCGAGGTCATCAGCTCCAGCCCGCGCTGCCCGGTGCGCTCCGCCTCGTCCCACTCGCCGACGGCGATCTGGTCCAGCATGATCAGGTGCAGCATCGTCATGCCGGAGACCTGGGCCCCGGTCTCCAGTTCGCGGTCCACGACGCGCTGGAGGTGCGGCCGGTACTGACTGAGCGTGTCCACGTGGTAGGCGGCGACCGACAGCCTGCTGATGTCCCAGGGATCCAGCGCGCCGAGGTCCGCGAAGGCCCGCTCCACCCGCTCGTGCACGCCCGCTCCCCGGCGCACCACATCGCCCCAGGCGTCCTGGTAGACGCGCGAATGCGGGGACACCAGGTCGCCCAGCGAGTCGATGAGCCGGTGCGCCCGCTCCCAGGACGCCGCGTCGCTCGCGTACTGGTTGATGGCCAGCAGCAGGTTCACCAGCCGGGTCAGGACCTCGGTCGGCTCGGTCGCACCGCCGTCCCGGACGCCCTCGATCGCCGCCAGCACCTGGTGCTGGGAGGAGCGGACGTCTCCGTCCTCGTAGAGTGCGACGTAGGCCGATGCCACCACCGAGGCAGGAGAATCGATTCTTCCAGCGGTCGAGTCGGAGCCGACGAGCTGCTGCGCCTGGTCGAGCCGGCCGGCGTGTCCGGCGATGAACGCGGCGTCCCCGAGCCTGCGAGTGCGCTCCTCGTGGCTCTCGCTCAGCTCCGCCGCCCGGGTCAGCCAGGCGACGGCGGCCCGCGCGCCGCCCCGTCGGGTGGCCGACTCCGCGGCCGCCTCCAGCGCGGCGGCGATCTCCTCGTCCGGGTCGACCGCGGAGGCCCCGAGGTGGTACGCGCGCCGTTCCACGTCGGTGCGGTGCACCTGCGCGAGGGACGCGTGCGCCGCGCGCCGCTCGTTCGGGGTGGCGATCTGCACGGCGGTCGACCGGACCAGGGGGTGCCGGAACACGAAGTCGCCGTTGAGCGGGTCGATGTCCAGCAGACCGCAGGCCGCGGCCTCGTCGGCGTCCCTCATGCGGTAGCGCGCGCCACGGGCACGGCCGACCGTCGTACCCGCCGCGACACCGTCCAGGGCGCCGCGCAGCAGCTCCGCGCGTACGGCGTCGCCGAGACCCTCGATACGCGCGCCGTAGACGTGCTGGAGCCGCAGGGGCAGCGGGACGCCGGTGTAGCCGAACGATTCCCCGGAGCCGTGGGCCGACAGATTGCCGCGCACATAGGGCGGCAGTTCCAGCAGGGCGAGCGGGTTGCCCTGTGCCTCGTCGAGGACCAGCCGGCGCAGCCGGGGGTCCAGGCCCGGGTGGCGCATGTCCAGCAACTGCTCGGAGGCCTCCTCCGACAGCGTGGTCACCGGCACCGTGGGCAGCGCCGCGGTGTCGAAGCCGGAGGCGAGGTCGGAGCGCAGGCCGACCGCGAGCTTCACCGAGCTGCCGGTGAGCCGGCGGCCCACGAATCCGCACACCTCGATGCTGGAGGCGTCCAGCCACTGGCCGTCGTCCAGTACCAGCAGGAGCGGCTTCTGCGACGCCGCGAGAGAGAGCAGGTCGAGGACGGCGATGCCGAGGGTCATGACCGACGGGGGCGGGCCCCCGTTCCGGCCGAAGACGACGTCGAACACTCCTCGGTGGCCGACGTCGAGCCGGTCGACGTAGGACAGCAGCGGGTACAGGAACTGGTGCAGGCCGGCGAACGGCAGCTCCGACTCGGCCTCGACCCCGGCGGCCCGGATCACGCGGTGTTTCTCGTCCGCTGCGAGGCCGGCGACGTGGTCCAGCAGGGCGCTCTTGCCGACACCCGTGTCGCCCCGCAGGACGAGGGCCCGCCCCTCGGGGGCGGCCACGAACGCGGAGAGCACCTCCTGCTCCTGTTCGCGGCCGACCATCGCTGCGATGCCCGCTTCCACTGTCCCCCACTCCCTCCGGCGCTGACCTCACACCCGGTGCGGATCGGTCCACCTGTGCGCACGGGTGCTCCGGGCGCAGTGCGAGGTTACGCCGCCGCCTCCGCTCCGTCGCGGCGACGGCCAACCGGCCGGTACGGCACCGGCCGCCACCTTTTCACCCCACTTGGGACAGCAGCCTAGAGGCCCATGAGGTTTCCGTCACGCGGGATGGCCGAAATGTTTCTTGTGCTCCCTCACTCCGTTCGCGGAGTGACACGTGTTCCCGGACCGGAGACCGCGCGAGCCCGGCGGACCCGGGCGGCGGCGAGACGAACTCGACGACGGCCCGGCGTTCCGCACCGGCGGTGTCGGTCGGGCGCGCCGCCCAGCGCGCCCCGCGGCACATTCGGCCAGGCCGGGTCGTCCGGCACCGCCGCACGGCCGCCGACGAGGCCGTCTCCTCGTACCGGGTCCCAGCCACGCCCGCCGCCCGGCGAGCATCCCGGCCGCGTCCTCGCCGGCGGCCGGTGCACCGGTTCACGTGTGCATCCGCATGTGCGTGTGGTGAGTCCCGGCAAGGACACGTGAGGACCGATTCCGTCAACATGTGAGACGGCCTCCGGTGGAGTGAACGATCAGGTGTGCCCGACTCGTTCCGGTGACGTCAGGGTGTGTCCCTGTGCGTTCCGCGTGCTGGGACACGGATGGTCCCGGCGGGATGCTCCACATGTGTGCAGTGAGGCAGTGATCAGCGTGGCGCGTGTCGATTTCCGGCCGGAGGACCTGGCGGACCTGCGTGGGTCCGTGCGCGGCCCCGTCCTGGAGCCGGGGGCCGAGGGGTACGAGGAGGAGTGCGCCACGTTCAACCTGACCTGCGCCCTCCGTCCGGCCGTGGTGGTCGGGGCGGCCGACGCCCTGGACGTCCGGGCAGCGGTCCGGTTCGCCGGGCGGCACGGCCTGCCTGTCGCGGTGCAGTCCGCGGCCCACCAGGTGGTCTCGTCGGCCGAGGGCGGCCTGCTGATCACGACGCGGCGGATGCGGGGCGTCGTCGTCGACGAGCGGGAACGCCTCGTACGGGTCGAGGCGGGTGTCCGGTGGGACGACGTGCTGCCGCGCACCGCCGAGCACGGCCTGGCCCCCCTCGTCGGCTCGGCGCCCGGCGTCGGCGTCGTCGGCTACACCCTGGGCGGCGGCCAGAGCCCACTGCTGGGGCGGAGCCTCGGCTACGCGGCCGACCACGTCCGCCGGCTGACCATGGTCACCGCGGACGGGGAGCTGCGCGAGGTGACCCCAGTGAGCGAACCCGACCTGTTCTGGGCCGTGCGCGGCGGCAAGGGCAACTTCGGTGTCGTGACCGAGATCGAGTTCGAGGTGTTCCCGGTCTCCCGCTTCTACGGCGGCTGCATCTACTTCCCGGGTGAGCACCTGGCCCAGGTGCTCACCGCCTGGCGCGCCTGGCTGCCCACGGTGGGGGAGGACACGACGTCCTCCGTGGCCGTCCAGCGACTGCCCGACCTCCCGGTGCTGCCCGAGCCGCTGCGCGGCGCCTTCGTCGTCAGCCTGCGAATCGGCTACCTGGGCTCGGCCGCCGACGGCGCCGACCTGATCGCGCCGCTGCGCGCGGCCGCGCCGGCGCTGATCGACCTGGTGGGGGAGAAGCCCTACTCCGCCATCGGGCAGATCCACATGGACCCGGTGGACCCGATGCCGTACTGCGACCGCAGCGTCTGCCTCCAGGAGTTCACCGAGGAGACGGAACGGGCACTGCTGGAACTGGTCGGCGCGGAGTCGGGGTGCACGCTGGCCAACGTGGAGATCCGGGCGCTCGGCGGTGCCTTCGACCGGGAGCCGGCCGTTCCCAACGCGGTGTCGAGCCGTGGCCTGCCCTACGTCCTCTTCGCCTTCGCGGTGGGAGCGCCGGGCCATGAGGACGCCCTGCGGGCCGGCCTCGCCGAGCTGATCGACGGGCTGCGGCCGTGGGCGGCGGAGCGGAACATGGTGAACTTCCTCTCCCCGGACGAGGCGACCGACGCCGAGGGGGTGCGCGAGGTGTACGGGCCGGAGCGGTTCGAGCGGCTCACCGCGGTGAAGAAGCAGTACGACCCGGACAACGTCTTCCGCTTCAACCACAACGTCCTGCCCGCCTGATCCCGGCGGTGCCGCGGGCGCTCTCCACCGGGCGTCCTGCCCGACCGGCCGCCGGTGCCGGCCCGGCCGGGCGAACCTGCGGCTCCCTCGCAGACGTGTGGAAGATGATCAGGACACGTGTCGGGCAGCGCGTCGTCGAGAATGCCCGGGTCGCGCCGTCGACGGCGCGACCCGGGCACTTCACGGGTTGCGTTACGCGGGGACCACCCGGTAACTCAGCATCGGGCGGGGAAGGTCGGTCTGGGTCAGCGAGCCGCTGCGCCATGCCGTGGCGCCGCCACAGTCGGCCGAGGTGTACAGCTCCACGGACGCCGAGCCGTTGGCGATCTGGATCGAGCGCGCCGCCTGGGACAGCGTGTGGCAGGTTCCGAGGTCGCCGAGATCGACCCTCGTCACCGATCCCGACCCGGTGGTGCCCGAGTAGAGGTAGGCGCCTTCCTGAAGCGGAGGCCAGCCGGCGGCGTTCGCCGCCCCGGCACCGAGGCCTATCAGAGCCGCCGCAGCGCCTACGGCAACGGCGGTGCCGTGCAGCTTCACCCGCACCCTCGTGGTGGACATGCGATCCTCCCTTTCCTCGTGCGCCGGAGCCGGTGGCGGCACCGGCGCTCCCATTCGGTCGAACGCAGCCGACCGGTTCCGTCGAACGCGGCCGACCGGCAAACCCTTGCACGTTCAAACATGTGGGTGACAGTGCGGATTCGGTCATCCGCACATGTGTGGACGCCTGCCACCCGATCCGTCGGCGGGCAGGTACCGGCGCTGGTTGCCGCAGACCGCGCGCGGGCACACTGGCAACCTGCGCGCGACGGGCGGCCCTGCGTGCCGAACTGATCCCCGCGGCCCTGCGTGCCGAACTGATCCCCGACGAGCGGCAGTTGAACACCAACCATCATGAACACGTGTTCCCCCCGGACGGCGGCCGGGACGCCGCCTCGCCGGCACGCTGACCGCAGCGCCCGCCGCGGGAGACGGACCCGCCCGTGGCCGGGAGGAAGAGCAACAGGCCACGGGCGGGGGTGTGCGGAGGCGACGGACCTCAGGTGACGGGCGGGAGGCCGGGACCGGTGGTGCCGAGCTGCTCGGTGGACACCACCGGGGGCACCGGCCAGGTCACGCCCTTCGGCGGCCAGCTCTGCCCGGTCGCCTTCAGGAAGCCGGCCGGCGGCTCGTACAGCGGCGGCTGGTTGCCGTCCGGGATCATCGACGCCCATGCGACGCCCTCGGTACGGTCCTTGAACTCCTGCTTCATCGCGTCCAGCTGCTCCGGCTGCTCGATCAGGTCGATCGCGGCCGCGGCCAGGTAGCGGGCGGCCGACAGCAGGGCCTGGTGGCCGATGTTGGTGGCGGCGGTCGCCGTGACACCCCAGTTGTGGTTCGGGATGCCGGGCGGGTAGGCCGCGGACAGCAGCACGGCGGTGGGTGCCTGCCAGCTGATGTCGGCGGTGTCGGTGGCCAGCCCGCCGGTGTACGCGGCCGCCGGGGGAGCGAGCGGGGTCAGCTCGGTCGGCATGCCCACCTCGGGCTTGCCCAGCGACTTCTGGATGCTCTTGGCCAGGGCGTGGTCGGCGTCGGTGAAGTCGGGGGCGCCGATCTGCCGCATGTTGTCGTTGAGCAGTTCCGCGCCGGCCTTGTTGGCCAGCAGGTTCCACGTCGCGGAGTGGAACTTGTGCACCAGGCGGGTCTGGCTGGCCTGGGCGGCGGCCTTCCCGCACTCCACGATCTTGTCGTAGAGCACCCGGGCGCGGGCCGGGCTGCCCTCGCGGACGAAGAACCAGATGGAGCACATGTCCGGGGTCACGTTGGGCGCGCCGCCGCCGTTGACGATCGCGTAGTGGAACCGCCCGGACGGGGCGACGTTCTTCTCCCGCAGGTACTCCGACATCGTCGCCATCAGCAGCGCGCCGTCCAGGCCGCTCTTGTTGCCGAGCGGGGTGCCGCCGTGACCGGAGGCGCCGAGGAAGGTGAACGTGGCCGATATCAGCGCGCTGGTGGTGTTCCAGAACGGCACCGTGATGTTGAACGGGTGCCAGTCCAGGAACGCGTCGAGACCGTCGTACACGCCCGCCTTGACGGCGTACGCCTTGCCGACGAGCTGTTCCTCGCCCGCGCTGCCGAACAGCTTGACCCGGGCCTTGAGGCCGCCCGCCCGGATCGCCTGGGCGACGGCGATCGCGGCGGCGGTGCCGCCCGCGCCCAGGGCGTTGTGGGCGTCGCCGTGGCCGGCGCCGTACGTCGGGCCGTAGGCGTCGTAGTTGTAGACGAGGGGGTCGTGGCTGCCCACACCCTTCTTCTGGGAGAGGCCGGGCAGCGCGTCGTACTCGGCGTTGAAGCCGAGGACGGGCCCCTCCGTGCCGTACGTGGCGACGAAGGCGGTCGGGAAGCCCCCCGCGCCCCACTCGACGGTGAAGCCGTTGTCCTTGAGCAGTCTGGCGTGGGCGAGGGAGGACTTCCACTCGCGCAGCGACAGTTCCGCGTGCTGCCACACCTCGTCGCTCAGCTTCTTGACCGCGCCCTCGTTGGCCGAGATCCAGTCGAGCGCGGTCCGCTTGGCGGCGGAGTCCCGCGCCAGCCCCTTGGGGGCCTCGTACGTGGCCGGGGAGACACCGGTCTTCTCGTCGTACCCGAGCGTCGCGGCGAGCACCGGGTCGGCCTTGAGGAGGGTCGCGGTGGTCGCGGTGGCACCCAGCCCGAACATCTTCAGCAGGCGTCGGCGGCCGGGGTGGAAGTCGTTCACGTCAGTCTCGTCCTCGCGGTGTGAGGGCAGAGCCGGACGACCGGCTCCGTGACATGTGGTCGTGGCATGTCGCCGAACGATCATATGTGTCCGTGCGGGGGAACATCAGGTGCTCCGGTTCCCAACCCGGTTGCGCGTACGATGAGTTCGCAGCGGAGTCCGGAGGCGGGGAAGGTGGGCGGACCGTTCCGGAGCCGAGCCGGCGGATGTGAACCTTCCGGGATGCCTGATCCGTTGTCAAAAAGGGAGGCTCCGCCGCACGATCGAGGTGCGGCGGGACCGGCGGCCGTTCCATCTCCCCCGGCGGAACGGCCGCCTCCCGCTCTGCGCGGGCCGGCCGCAGAGAAACATATGGCGATGTGTCACGGCGAACGGGAATCACGGGACGAGCAGGTGTGTTCGACATGTGTGAGCGAGGCGGTGTGCGTCGTGCCGCCGCCCGTCCCGACCGCACCGAAAGGCGGCCCGCCATGAGCGCCCTGAGCCGAACCTCCGTGGACATCGCCACCGCCGACGGTACCGCCGACGCCTACCTCGTCCGTCCGGACGACAGGACGGCACACCCAGGTGTGCTGGGGTACCAGGACGCGTTCGGGCTGCGCCCGCATCTGAAGGCGATGGCCGACCGGCTGGCGGCGTCCGGCTACACGGTGCTCGTGCCGAACGTCTTCTACCGGCACGGCCCCGCCCCGGTCGTGGAGCTGCCCGAGTTCATCGACACGGAGGCCCGGCCGGACGTCGTGGAGCGGATCGTCCCGGTCATGGAGTCGCTCACGCCGGACCTGACCGAGCGCGACGCCGGAGCCTACCTGGACTGGCTCGCGGACGCGCCCTCGGTGGCGGAGGGACCGGTGGGCGTCACCGGCTACTGCATGGGTGCCCGGCTCGCTCTGTACACGGCCGGCACCCATCCCGGCCGGGTCGCCGCGGCGGCCGGCTTCCACGGCGGCCGGCTGGCGAGCGAGGCGCCCGACAGCCCCCACCTGCTCGCCGGCCGGATCACCGCCGAGCTGTACTTCGCGCACGCCGACGACGACCCGTCGATGCCCGAAGACGAGGTCAGCCGCCTGGAGCAGGCACTCACCGAGGCGGGCGTCACGCACCGGTGCGAGGTCTACGAGGGCGCGCACCACGGCTACACCCAGTCCGACACCGCCGCCTACGACCCCGTCGCGGCCGAGCGGCACTGGACCGAGCTCCTCGCCCTGTTCGCCCGCACCCTCTGAGGGCACGGAGCGCGGACCATGGTTGCGATGCCGGTCCCTTCGGTCCCTGCGGCGGTCCACGGTCGGTGACTGATCAGGCCGGCGTTCACGCACTGCTCGGGAAGTCGCCGGTGGCGAGCGGTGCGCGGAGTTCCAGGAGGCTACAACACCGGTGCTCCGCCCGGCCGCCGAGGTGTTGGTCCGAAACAAATGCGCTATCCGGTGGCCGGGGCGCCGTGGTACACAACCGACGTGCCGGACATCTTGGATTCCCGAGGTCCTGCGGCTGATCGAAGTCCGCTCGGCCGCGTTCCGCGCCGCGATCGCGTCCGCCGCCGACCTAAACGTCCAGGTCCCGACCTGCCCGGACTGGACGCTGCGCGACCTGGCGCAGCACCTCGGCGACGGCCGCCGCCGTCAGGCCGCCATCGTCGCGGCGGGTCCGGGCGCCGAGCCCCCGGCGAGGACGAACCCGAAGGGCGCCCCGACCGCGCCCCGCGACCGTGAAGCCCTGGACGCCTGGCTCGCCGAGTCTGCTGGGCCGAGTGGTACGCCGCGTACCTGGTGGCCGAGCAGACCGGGAGCGGCGACAGCTGACGCGCGGGCCGGTGCGCGGCCAGTCAGATGACGTATGGACCAGCACGGGCGATACCGCATCCTGGGCGGGGGCATGTCCTGCGGTACGCGTCACGAGCGCCGCCGGAGGGCGACCGGAGCCAGAAGCGACGTGAGAGAGAGTGGGATGCACGACCCCGCAGACAGCCACCCGGACATCCACTGGCCGTCCGGCTTCTCACCTGCCGAGGCCCACGGCTTCCACCACGTCCGGGCCGTCGTGCCCGGCCCGCCCGAGCGGGTCTTCCGCGTGCTCACCGACGCCGCGGGCTGGACCAGCTGGGTGCCGGGGTGCGAGGAGGTCAGCACCCGGACCTTCACCCAGACCTTCGAGGTGCTCTGGTGCGGCCACCGGTTCGAGGTCTACGTGGGAGAGAACGAACCGCCCCGCCGGCTCGGCTGGATGTGCCTGGGCACCAGTGTCCGGCTGTACCAGGGGTACCTGCTCACCGAGGTCGGGGACGGCACGGAGATCGTCGTCGAGAGCGCCGTCCGCGCCTCCCTCCCGAAGGCGTTCGACACGTTGTCGCCCACGTGGGTGGAGCGCCTGGACGAACTGTGGCACGCGCAGCTCGCCCGGCTGTCGGACGGCTCGCCGCCAAGCGTGTGAGCCGCCCCTCCGCCGCTCCGGCCCCACCCGGCGCGCGCGTGATCCGCTCCGGCCCGGCCTAGCGGCCCGCCCACCGGGTGCGCAAGCCGGCCTGCTCGAAGAGCGGTAGCGCCTCCTGACTGGAGTGCGGATGCGCCGTGTACGCCCCGGTGGTCCGGCCGTCCCGCAGGATCGCCTGGGGCACCGCGGGGCCGACGCCCTGGCGCCGGTGGTCGTGCAGGGTAGCGATGTCGGCGTGCCCGACATGTCGTCCGGTCGGCCCCGCCAGGCCCGCTCCGGCGGGCACCCCGTCCACCTCGGCGAGGCAGGCCTGGACGAAGGGCTGTCCGACATGTGCGCCGCCGGGTCGCAGCATGTGTGACACGTGCGCCCCGGGGCTGGCCCGGCTCATGGCCACATGTGCTGCCCCGCGCTCACGGGCGGCGGCCGGCGCGTGGGACAGCCCGCTGTCGGAGTTCGGCTGCCCGGCCGGCAAGAGCGCGGCCCGGCCCATGGCTGGCCCGTGCCCCGGCCACGGTCCGGCCCCGGCCTCGGCACGTACGACAGCCTCTGTCAGAGCGCACGGTGCGCACGGTGACCTCACGGCGACGCCCTGCCCGGCCTCAGCCGTGAGCCATCCGGTTATGCCCGTGTCGCGGACTTTGACGGCAAGCCCCGCGCCAGGCTGATTCGTGGTGTTTGCGGACGCCTTTCGCGGGAGGCTTGCAATGGCCGGGGCTCGTGCGGGACGGTTGCCGAAGGAAATCTGTTCCCGTATGGCAGGAAGGTGGTGAGGTGCGCACCGTGCGTGCCTCTGTTCGTGACTGCATCCCACAGCTGTTCCGCCCGTCGACCCGGAGCCGGCCGGCAGACCGGCCCGGCGTGGACTGAGGCCCGCGGCGGCCCGCTGGGTGATGAGCTCTTCGGGGAGGACCGGCTGAGGCGGACGCTCGCCGGGTGCGTGGGCATGCCGGCGGAGGCGGTGGTGGAGCGGGTACGGATGCCGGCCGCGCGGTGGCTGGGCACCGGCCGCCACGACGACATGGCCGTCATGGCCATCACCACCCCGACACCGGCGCGCTGAGCATCGTCGACCGCCGTACGACCGACGGGGACCGACCAGGAGGAGCAGGCAGTGAGTGAGCCCACCGCGACGACCGGTGCGGTGCGACGGCTGTGGCAGGCCGTGATCGACGGTGACGAGCAGCGAGCCGTCGCGACCGTCCACGACGCCCTCGCCCAGGGGGTGAGCCGGGAAACGCTCCTGCTCCAGGTCATCGCACCCGTGCAGGAGAAAGTCGGCATCGAATGGGCGGCGGACCGTATCAGCGTCGCCCAGGAGCACGCCGCCACCGCCATCAACGAGCGGGTCATCGCCTCCCTCGCCCACCATCCCGGCGCCGGCCGGCCCGCACCGGACCGCGGCCGGGTGACGGTGGCCTGCGTGGACGGGGAATGGCACGCACTGCCCGCCCGCCTGGTCGCCGAGATCCTCACCCTGCACGGCTGGCAGGTGGACTACCTCGGCGCCCAGACACCCACCCCGCACCTGGTCGCCCACCTGCACCTGACCGACCCCGACGCGGTCCTGCTGTCCGGATCGATCCCCACCCACCTGCCGACCGCGCACGCCGCCATCACCGCGTGCCAGGCCATCGGTGTCCCCGTCCTGGCCGGAGGCCGCGCCTTCGGCCCCCGAGGCCGCTACGCCACCGCTCTGGGCGCCGACCGGTGGGCGGCCGACGCACGGGCCGCGGTCGCCGTCCTGGCGGCGGGCATACCGCGGCCGGACGCGTCGGCGATCCGGCACACGGTCGACGACCTGCCGCACCTGGCCGACCAGGAATACACCCTGGTCGCCCGGTCCCGGCCCCAGATCGTCAAGCAGACCCTGGCCGACCTGGAGGACCGCTTCCCCGCCATGCGCGCCTACAGCGGTGCCCAGCACGAACGCACCGCCGAGGACATCGCCCACATCGTCGACTTCCTGGCCGCCGCGCTCTACGTCGACGACCCCGACCTGTTCACGACCTTCCTCACCTGGACCGCCGGCATCCTCACAGCCAGGGGTGTCCCCGCCCACTCGCTGTCGGCCGGCCTCGACGCCCTGACCGGCCAACTCCACGACTTCCCCCGCGCCCTGAAGACCCTCGGCCACGGCAGGACCGCCCTGACCGAGCACACCACCCGTCCCGCCCCCGGCACACACGCATGACGCACATGCCGCCCGGCGAATTCACCCTGACCGTCCGCCGCGAGCCCACCACGCTGACCGTCCTGGTCGGCGGCGAACTCGACTACGACACCAGCGACGACCTCCTCGACGAGGTCGGTCGGCGGCTCACGGCGGGCGGGCCACCGCCGGCCGACGTCCGGCTCGACTTCCGCGAGCTGGCGTACATCGACTCCTCCGGGCTGGCGGCCCTGCTCATGATCCACCGTCGCACCAGCGCCCTCGGAGCCACCCTCCACCTGGACAACCGGCCGCCCCACCTCGAACGCATGCTGCACGTCACCGACATCCTCGCCCACCTCACCGCGCCACCCACCTCCACCTGACCTCTTCGGCCCCGGTGTCGTCGCCGCTGCCTCAAGCCGTGAGAGCCGCGGCGAGGGCAGGCGAGCAGACCGGCGCAGGAGGCGGTGCGCATCTTCAGGGTCCCCCGCGGGCCGCTGGTGCTGAAAGGGCATCACGCGCCGGCTGACCTGCCGGGATGTGGGGCGGCGATATGACGTCGATCACTTCGGCAGATTTTCCTCCCTCGCGTGTAAGGAACGGGCGTCAGCGCGCATTGCTCGGTGTGAGAGCCAGGATGAAGGGAGCGCGTCCGTGACAACTGCCGAGCGCTTCCGAGACGTTTACGAGGAGTGCTACCCGCGCGTCCTTGGCTATGCGACGAGCCTCGTCGGACGGCAAGCAGGAGAGGACATCACCAGCGAGACGTTCACGGTCGCCTGGCGGCGAAGGCACGACCTCCCCGAACCGGCGCTGCCGTGGCTTCTGGGAGTGGCCCGCAACCTGGTGCGAGAACTGCGCCGCCGCGACGCCCTCCGGTACGCCATCGCCGCGGAGGAAGCAGAGCGCATCAGCCGCGGCACCCAGATACACGCCGGTGACGTCGCGGCGGAGGTCACCGACCGGCACATCGCGTTGAAGGCCCTCGCGAGCCTGTCGGACACCGACCGGGAACTGCTGACGCTGATCGCCTGGCACGGCCTGAGCGCCAAGGAGGCGGCCCAGGTCCTGAACTGCACCGGCGCCACGCTCACGGTCCGGCTGTTCCGGGCCCGCCGCCGTCTGGAGAAGGTCCTGGAGACGGCACAGGCGACAGAGGCGGCGTCCGTACACACCCCGTTGGAGGCCACGATCCACACCCAGCAGCAAGGAGCGCCCGCATGAAGAACTCCGCCAAGCGGTCCGGACGGCCCGACGCCATGAAGGTGCTCGCGGACGCACGGCCCGACGAGCTGAACCCCTCCCGGCTGGTGGACCCGATGCGGCAGCGCCGGCTCTACGCGCACATCGTCTCCGACCCCGCGGACGGCCACGTCAGGCGGCTGAGGAGCCGGTACCGCCCCCTCGGAGCGGTGGCCCTCGCAGCGGTGGCGGCGTCCGTCGTGGTGACCGTGAACACGCTCGGCACACATGCGCCGGACGACGGTTCCACGGCCCGGCCGCGGTCCTCCGCCGCGACGCGGGCACCGAGCGGTGCCGCGGACGTGGACGGTCGTATCGAACTCCTCAGCGCGGCGAAGAAGGCAGAGGTCTCCGCCGAAGCGGCCTACTGGCAGACCACCACGCAGTCGCGGTACACGGACGTCGCCGAAGCGAACGGGCAGCTCTTCGCGCTGCGCGTCACGTCGACGGAGGAATGGTCGGTGGGCGTGCGGCCCGGTACCGGGAGCCTGGCGGTCTCGGGGCTGGACTCCGTGACCGAACCCCGAACCGCGGCGGACCGGACGCGCTGGCGGGCTGCGGGCTCGCCCCGCGAGGTCGAGACCGAGACGAGTGCGGCGTCCGGGACCGCCAGGCACCGCTTCGTGATGGGAACCGGGCGGCCGACGGTCATGCGGACGAACATCGACGACAAGATCTACGCCCTCGGCCCGGACAACGTCTCGTACAAGGAGCTGCGGGCACTGCCCGCCACCGACGGAGCACTCCGCCACTACCTGGAGAAGCTCTACGCCCAGGACGACAGCGCGGACCACAGCGCGCCGGGTCGGAGTACCTGGATGCTGCGACAGGCGGGCAACCTCGTCACCATGCCCGTGAAGCCCGCCGTCCGTGCCGCGGCGTACCGGCTGATGGCCGGTCTGCCCGGGGTCCGCGTGCTCGGACACGTCACCGACGCGCTGGGGCGCGAAGGCGTGGGGGTCGAACCCCCCGACACGTATCGGACCCCTCTGGGGACCACCAGGCAGCGGCTGGTCTTCGACCCCGCCACCGGCTCCATGCTCAGCGACGAGTACCTGCTGGTGGAACCCTCGGCCAGGGCCGGCAGGGCGGGCCTGGAAGCGGGCACGAGGGTCGACTGCCGGGCGATCACCCGGATGAACTGGGGCGAGCACCAGATCACCGTGCCCAGGAACGCCCACAGCTGAACCGCGGCCCGGCCGGCGACACGGAAGCACACGCGGCAGGCCGCCCCCCGGCACACGTGTGATCCTCGCGCAACCGTGTGACGCACCCGGAGGCCTGCCGCCGACGCGGGCGGCAGGCGGCTGGGGAGACCCGGCTCCCGCCCGCGGCCGCCGCGCCGTACGCGGCCTCGGCGCCGCGGCCGGGCTGCGGCATCCGACCTCCCCGTGTCGCGGACCGCCCTGGTGATCGGCCGAAGGCCATGGAACGCCCTCGCGACCCGGGGCTCCTCGCGTGGTCCGCCCGACGAGGTCGAGCACGCCGCGACTTGGGGTGGCACCACTCGCGCGTCGCGGCACGGCGGCCCCCACGCGATTTCCTCCACCCCTCCCGATCGAGAAAGCCTGCACCCATGCGTCTCCACAAGACCTGCCTGTCGGCGACCGCGGCGCTCGTCATCTCCGCGCTGGGCGTAACCGCCTGCCAGCACCTGCCCGCCGGCGCCTCCGCTCCGGCAGCCAGGAGCATCTCCGACGACCAGGCCGCCGCCGGGCCGGAGAGCGGACAGTCGGCGTCCGCCCCGGCCGCGTCGAAGGCGACCACCCGGGCGCGGCCCGAGCTCCCCGCGCAACTGCCGGGGCTCGGCCCCGAGACGCTGGCGAAGATCCCGGCCGACACCCGGCAGGTCGTCCTCGTCACCGGAGCCGGCCGGAAGTCGGCCACCTCGAAAGTCGTACTCTGGCAGCGGAGCGACGACGGCTGGCGTCCCGGGGCGGTGTGGGACGCGCACAACGGCTACAGGGGATGGACCGACGAGCACTACGAGGGCGACCTGCACAGCCCGACAGGAGTGTTCGGCCTCAGCGACGCCGGCGGCCGCCTGCCCGACCCCGGTGCCAAGTTGCCCTACCACCACTCCGGCGCCTTCTGGGCCGGCGGCACCGGCTTCGAGGGCGAACCGCTCGGTGGCTCCTTCGACTACGTCATCGCCATCGACTACAACCGGCGGCCCGGTACGTCGCCGATGGACGGCACTCACCCGATGGGGGCGAACCGCGGCGGGGGCATATGGATCCACGTCGACCACGGCGGCCCCACCCACGCGTGCATCAGCGTCTCCAAGGCCCACATGAAGCAGCTGCTGCGCACGCTCGACCCCGCCGACCATCCCGTCGTGGTCATGGGCGACGCGGCTTCCCTGGCCCGATGACGGTTCCGCGGTCCACGCCGGGCCCCCGGGGCCGCTCGTTCGGATCACGCCGGGCTCCGCGGGCCCTGGTGCCGCGCCTCGCCGCGTTGTCGTCGGTTGCCATGGCTCCGCCATGGCGCCCTCCTCCGCCTTGCGACGCACGGCACCAGACCCCGCTCCCTGATCCGGCCTGATCCAAACGAAAGACCCTAGAGGCCCGGCGTCGCCGTCGGTGCTTTGGCGAGTGCCTCCGCCTTGGCGCGCATCTCCGCGGCGCGCGCGACCCGCAACCCGGCGAAGAGTTCGGCCGAACGGACCAGGTTGGCCCGTGCCTCCTGTGTCTCTCCGCGCTCCAACTGGGCGGAGGCCAGGTCGTCGAGCACTTCCGCCTGCTTGTACTCGTCGAGGACCTCCTCGTAGAGCCGCAGCGACGCGCGGTAGTCGGCGATCGCGCCGTCGAGGTCGCCCAGGCGCTGCCGGACGTAGCCGATGTTGCCCCGGGTACCGGCGCGTCCGCGGAACGCCGACAGATCCGGCGGCAACTGCCGTGGCACCCGTCCGGCACGCCGTGCGGACGCCTGTACGAGGGGGCGCCGTTCCTCCTCGCTCAGTTCCAGGGCGTCCAGCAACTCGTTCAGCGTGGCCTGCCGGGGCAGGCTCTTGCCTCGTTCCATGTCGCTGATGGCCCGGACGCTCACCCCGGAAGCCTCGGCGAGACTCTCCAGGGTCAGCAGGGCCCGCTGCCGTGCCGCACGCAGCAGCCCGCCGAACGTCGCCTCGTCCATCCCCCACCCTCTTCCGGAACCCGCCGGCCACGTGCCGAGGGCGCGGCCGGCCAGACGCTAACAGTTCCGGAACGAGCGTCACCAGTGCGACGAGGCTCCGCGCGACCCGCGAGGGGCCCGCGGCAGGCGAGGAGGGACCGAAGGGGCCGGGATCTCGGATACGCCAGGGGCCGGACGCGGCCGGGGCCGGCCCGGCACACGCTCGCCTTCCTCGTCGACCTCGGTGGCGCGGTACTGCCTGGTGCCGGCCGGAGCAGGCCGTGCGGGCAGCCTCAGGCAGCCTTCTGGGAGGCGGCCGCGTCCGGGCGCAGGTCGTCCAGGGTGAGCCGGTGTGCCGGGGGATCGGGGAGGGCGACCTGGTGGGCGAGGCGGAGGCCGGGGCCGACGTGCAGCAGTTCGCCGGGCTCCATCTCGCGCCAGTGCGGGTTGTCGTCCATGCGTTCGCTGGCGACGACGACGGCGGGCAGCTCGGCGAGGTGTGACGAGCGGATGCGCATACGGCCGTGGGTGCCGGTGTGATCGAGGTGCCGGCTGCCGTGCTGGCCGCCCGGCCGGCGCTCGAGGACGTAGAGGTCGTGGGTGTCCGGGTAGCGCAGCGCCCACAGTTCCTCCGCGGTGACGAGGACCAGGTTGATGGCGTAGACGGGCAGGTGGGCGGCGATCCAGTGGGCGGCGTGCCGGATGCCCTCGGTGACGTCCCCGCCGTGCCGCCGGGTCTCCCGGGTGATCAGGGCGAAGAACCGCTCGGAGTCGGTGTCGCCCGCCACGAGTGACCGGTCCTCGCCCAGGTGGTCGTCGAGCTCGTCCAGGCCCTCGATGACCCCGTTGTGGGCGAAGAGGCGCCCGTCCTGCTCGAAGGGATGGGTGTTGCGGACATCGAGGCTGCCGGTGGAGGCGAAGCGCACGTGGGCGATGAAGGTCGCCGACTCGACCTCGCGGGCCTCCTCGGCGAAGGCGAGGTCGCGGTAGGCGGCGATGGGGGCCTTGTCGACGCGCGGGGTGCCGTCGGCGGCGAAGTGGCCGAGACCGGTGCCGTCGGGGTCATGGTGGCTCTGCCGGCTGAGGCTGTCGGGGGCGTCCAGGAGCCAGAACGTGGCGCGGGTACGGCGCGGGGCGCTGCTGAGGCCGAAGAGACGGCACACGGCGTTCCTCCGGAGGGCTGGCCGGGGCGTGGGGGTGCGGACGGGTCACGGGTGCCCGGTGCCGTGCTGGAGGGCGCACGGGGTGGGGCCGGTGGACGCCGGGCGGGACGGCAGCGGCTGAAGGGGTGTGCAGACGGGTGTGGCGGCGCCGACGAGTTCGACGAGGCCGTCACCACCGGTGGGCGGGACCAGCCGGGACCAGTTGTTGGCCAGCCAGACGTTGCCGGACTGGTCGAGCTGGACGGCGGTGAGGTGCTGGATGGACTGGCTGCGGAAGCCGCCGGGCGGTGACAGTACGGAGCCCGTGGTGGAGCCGGGCGGGCAGGCGCCGGTGTTCGCGCCGCACAGGACGGTGACGGACGGAGTGCCGAAGCCGGCCACCCACACCCGGTCGGAACCGTCGACGGCCACGGACCAGGGGGCGATGCGCCGGGCCAGCTTGTGCACGCCGGCGACCTTTCCGTCCGGCCCGATCTCGGTGACCGAGTCGCTGAGGAAGTTGGGCACCCAGACGTTGTTCACGGAGTCGACGGCGAGGCCGAGGGGCCAGTCGAGCGAGGCGTCCTTGACGGGCGAGAACGAGGTCGGCTTGAAGTCGGGCCCGATCACCGTGACGCTGCCGCCCGCGTGAGCGTCGAGGGGGCGCTTGTCCATCAGCCTGGCGCCGTTGAGGCGGGCGTTGGTCACCCAGGCCCGTCCGTAGCCGTCGATCTGGAGGGCGAACGGGTGGTCGAGGCCACCGCCGGTGATGGTGATCGCCTTGGAGGGGTCACCGTGCGGGTACACGATCACGTTCCCCTTGCCGCGGTTGCCCTTCAGGCCGTAGAAGTTCGCTATCCAGACGTTGCCCCGCTGGTCGACGGCGGTGCCCTGCGGGTGGTTCAGGCCGCCGTCCTTGAACCCCGTCGCGGGTGAGAGCGGCTTCCCGGCCGACGAGTACTTCGACATGGCGTCACCGCCGTAGCTCGGCACCCAGACGGAACCCTGGTGGTCGATGGCGATGCCCCAGGCCCCGGCCTTCATGCCGCCGCCGCTGATCGGGCTGTTCAGGACCGGGTTGCCCAGGGGGTCCTGAACGGTGACGAAGGTACTGGGGTTCCGTGTGCCGGGCAGCCAGTTGACGGTGGACCAGACGTTCCCCTTGGCGTCGACGGCCATGCGTCCGGGCGCGTACACCTCGGGAGGGGTGTAGTGCAGGGCCAGGATCCAGGCGGTGGGCGCGGAGGTCAGGGCGGGGCTGTAGGTGTGCGCCCGACCGGCCAGCGCGTACAGCGCGCCGGTGGACCGTTTCGGGTCGTGGGCCAGGTTGGACACGGCCTGAGCGGTGTCCGACGGGGCGGCGGCCCGCGGAAGTGCCGTCCGGCGCAGCATGTCCCGGCAGTGTCCGGTGTCCGCTCCCGGAGCGCACAGGGAGACCAGGTTGGCCAGGGTGCCCAGGGTGGCGAGGGTGTCGTTCTTGTCGCCGTTGTTGTGGTCCGTGACGACCTTCCCGGGCTTGCCCGTGGCCGGGTCGGCCAGGTTGTACGACGTGGCCGCGGCGTTCTCCAGGCCGGGGCTGGGGCCGGAGATGCCGTGCCGGCCGGTGAACTGGGCCAGGGCGTAGCCGGTGGCGACGGTGGTGAACTCGTTGACGGTGACGGCGGATTCCGTGCGCTGCGGCACACCGCCGCCCGGGCCGACGCCCACGACGGAACGCAGCCGCAGGGCCTCGTCCCCGGAAGGGACCGCTTCGACGTACTGCACGGAGCCCCCGCGCTGCACGTGGCGGAGCCGGAAGGAGCCGTGTGCGTCGGTGGTGGCGCGCCCCAGTTGCCGGACGCCGTGCCGGTCTCCCGCGAAGAGCGTGACGGTGGCGTGGGACAACGGCTTCCCCGCGCTGGTGACCGTCCCGCGCAGGACCCCCCCGGTGCCGGGCGGTGTCGTCGCGGGAAGCGCCGTGAGGGTGAGGGCCAGCGTGGCGGACGCGGCCAGGACGGGACCGGCGAGGGCGGGACGGGACGTGGACCTCCGGGCGGTGCCCGGGGTCCGGGGCGTCGCTCCGCGGATACGTGTGACGGGGAACAAGGTGGGGCCTTTCGTCAGGGCGGCACGGTGCGAACCTCGCACAGCGCACGGGCCCGGCCTGCCGACGGATCCGGTGCCGGACGGCCGAGAGGGGGGACGGGCGGTCAGCCCCGCACGCTGTCGGGGTCGCGCAGTGTGAACCAGCCGATCCTGTGGCCGGCCAGCCAGATCAGTCCCAGGTACAGGTCCGGGTCGACCTGGCGGAGTTCGTCCCGTACGCCCCCGAACACCGTGGAGGTGTGCGAGTAGTCGATGACGATGCACTCGCGGTCGTCCAGGCGGCTGGGTCCGGGCCCGACCATGGCGACGATGGACAGGATGTCCAGCGCGGTGAGCCGGTTGCTGAGGTATCCCTCCGGGCTGAAGACCTTGCCCCGCCACCAGAACCGGTTCACCACGCCGGCGAGCACCCGTGCCCCCGTGCGCCCCGCCCCCGGGATGATGGCCACGCCCTCCATCGGGCCCCGGGGGACCTCGCCCGCCGGACTCTTGCGGAACAACTCCTCGATCTGCTTGTCGTCGCTCCGGAGCAACTCGGTCTCGGTAGGCATCGCGATCTTCCTCCTGACCGTCGCCGGCGCCCCGCGCGGCACCCGCGGGCACGGTCCGCGACCGGAGACGGGCGAGCTGTGTGCGTGGGCACGTGGCCAGGGAGGTCCCGTCGCGGCCGGACCGGGGGGTTGGGGCCGCGCACTGGCCGGCAGGCGCTGCCCTGGCACCCTTCGGGGCCGCTCTCGCACTCGCGGCGAACCGTGCGGGAGGGGCAGGAGCGTGTCCGCAGCGACCAGTCGAGCGCTGTGATCGTTTGTGGATTCGGTGCGCCGCTTCCTCCATCGTGAACCCCCCGGGAGCGGCTCACCACCGCTGGGACGTGCGACGGGAACCGCGCGAGGACCATTCGGGCGCCTGACGCGCGGCCTGGGCGAGCGCGGGCGCGGCGGCGGTGCGAGCGTGGAAGCGGAGGGCCGAGTACGGGCGCTGGACGACACGGGACGGAGCACGGTCATGGCTCGGGCGATCTGGTCAGGGGTGATCACCTTCGGGCTCGTCACCGTCCCCGTCGGCCTCTACACGGCGACCGAGGACCACACCGTCCACTTCCACCAGTTGCAGCGGGGCACCTCGGACCGGATCCGCAACAAGCGGGTGAACGAGCGCACCGGCGACGAGGTCGGCCCCGGCGACATCGTCAAGGGCTACGAGCTCGACGAGGGCCGGTACGTCGTGGTCGAGCCCGGCGAACTCGACGAGATCGCGCCGGGCCGCTCGCAGACCATCGACATCACCGACTTCGTCGACCTCGACCGGATCGAGCCGGTCTACTTCGACCGCACCTACTACGTCGCCCCGCGCGGCAAGGAGTACGCCAAGGTCTACGAGCTGCTGCGCGCCGCGCTGGCGGGGACGGACAAGGCGGGGATCGCCACCTTCGTCATGCGCAACAAGCAGTACCTGACCGCGCTGCGCGCGGAGGACGGCGTGCTGGTGTTGCAGACGCTGCACTGGGCGGACGAGGTCCGTGACCCGGGCCGGGAACTGCCCGAGCTTCCCTCCGGCCGGGCGGGACGGGGCAAGCAGCTGGACATGGCGCTGCAACTGGTCGACGCGCTCAGCTCCGACTGGGACCCCTCCCGCTACCGCGACACCTACCAGGAGAAGGTGCGCGAGCTGGTGAAGGCCAAGGCCGGGGGTCAGGAGATCGCGGCGGCCGAGGAGCCGCCGGAGGCGACCAACGTGATCGACCTGATGAAGGTCCTCGAAGGCAGCCTGAAGGCCGCCCGGTCCGGCCGCGGTGGCGAGGAGCCGGCCGGCGGGCGCGAGGAGAAGCCGGCACCGCGCAAGGCGGCCGCCCGGTCGTCGGCGGGCGGACCGGCGAAGGCGCCGGCGCGGAAGGCTCCGCCGAAGGAGGCCGGGGCGGCGCGGGCCCGCGGCCGCGGTGCCGACGGCAGGCGGGAGCTGCAGAAGCTGAGCAAGGCGGAGCTGTACCGGCGGGCGACCGAACAGGACGTGCCCGGCCGGTCGAGGATGAGCCGCGAGGAACTCGTCGACGCGCTCGCCTCCGGCGGCCGCCGCCGCAAGAAGACCGCCGCCTGAGCGCTCCCGGACCGCGCGTGCCGCCCGTCGTCACAGGTACCGCGGGGCGAGCGTGCCGGTGGCCGAGGCGCGGAGCGACGATTCCGCCGCGGCGATGCGGTCCACCGCCTCGCCGTCGACCAGGCCGGGCACGCACACGACCTCGCCGGTTTCCAGGGCCCTCAGTGAAGCGGTCACCACGTCCTCGGCGGGCATGCCGCCGTCGTCGTGTACGCGTGCCGCGTCACCGGGCACCGGATCCCGGCCCTGGGTGAGGTGGAACTCGGTCGCCGTCAGCCCGGGGCACAGCACCTGGACGCGGACCGGCGCACCCTCCAGCTCCGCGGCGAGGGTTCGGCTGAAGGTGACGACGTAGCCCTTGGTCCCGGCGTACACCGCCCGCACCGGCAGCGGGCCCGGCGGGAGGGAACCGGCGAAGGCGAGGGTGGAAGCCACGTTCACCACGGCGCCGCGGCCGCGTGCCAGCATGCCCGGCACGGCCGCACGGGCGAGCCGGGTGAGCGCCACCACGTTCACGGCCATCACCTTCTCCAGCAGCGCCGCGTCGGTCTCGGCGAAGGGGCCGTAGCCGTTGATGCCCGCGTTGTTCACCAGCAGCCCGACGTCGTCCCCGGCGGCTCGCCGGGCGACCCGGTCCAGGTCGCCCGCCTCGCTGAGATCCGCGGCGACGGTTTCCACCCGTACGTCGTGCCGCCCGGTCAGCTCCGCGGCGAGGGCGCGCAGACGCTCCGCGCGACGCGCCACCAGCACCAGATCGTGACCCTCCGCGGCGAGCCGGCGGGCGTAGGCCGCACCGATGCCCGAGGAGGCACCGGTCACGACGGCTGTTCCCCCGGCGGACAGGGATTCGGGGTGGTTGGTCATGGGTCCTCCTCGTATGCGTCGAGAGCACGACACGCCGGTACCCGTCGACCTGCGCCGGCACGCCCGTCATGCCGTGCGCAGGGTCCAGCTCCAGCGGTGCACCCCCGGTGCGACGAGGTAGGCGGGGAAGGTGTCGGGGCCGCAGGAGGCCGTACCGAGGCCCCGGTGTGCGGCGTCGACGTGGACCACACAGCCGGCCCGCGGTGTGAGTTCGTCGTGGTGCGCGGCGGCGGCGAGGTCCTCGGCGCGGTAGCGGGTGACACAGACCTGGCGGGGCTCGTCCAGCTCGACCGCGAGTCCGGTCGCCCCGGGGGACGACAGCGTGAACCGCCGTACGCCGTGCCGGCCGCCGCTTTCCTGGGGGCGCAGGTACGGGGTGAACAGGTCGTCGACGGGCAGCGCGTGGTGGCCGACCGGTGCCCCGGCGGCCCGGTCCGGGTACGACTCCCAGGGACCCTGTCCGAACCACTCCATCCGGTCGAGCCCGGCCACCGTCTCGAACACCGAGCCGACCCGGGCGACGTCGTGGAACTCCTCGGGCAGGTCGGCCGACTCGTCGACCCGGACGCCGCCCTCGACGGGTGTGAACGTCTGCCGGTGCCGTACCACTCCGAGGGCGCAGGCGTACGCGGCCTCCACGGTCACCCGCTCGCCGTCCCGGTCGACGGAGACCACCGTGCGCACCAGCCGGTCCAGGCCCCAGGCGCGCCAGCGCGCCGCCATCCCGCCCAGCTCGTCGTTGTCGGTGGGCGCCCGCCACAGCGACAGCGTCGGGGCGGCGGTCAGCAGCGGGTGGCGCAGCAGCCCCTCGGGGTCCACGTCGACGGCCGGCCCGGCCACGACCGGCTGTGCCGGCGCGTCCGCCGCCCGCAACCGGATCCGCGGCGCGCACACCTCCGTACCGGCCGGTGCCCACGCCTGGTCCTCGGCCGTCGTCACCCGCAGCGTCAGCCAGGCCTCGCCGCCGTCGGCCGGCACCGCGAACGGCAGCGGTACGGCCGCGGTCTCGCCCGGCCGCAGACCGGGCAGTTCGGCAGGGCCGGTCAGCGTACGGCCGTCGGCCAGCGCCAGCTCCCAGGTGCCGGTCAGCCAGTCCAGGCCGCGGAAGTGCTGGTGGTTGGCGAGGACGACGCCCTCGTGCCGGAAGGACCGGATGCGCACCGGTGCCGCGATCTCCCGGTGTTCGTACATCGCGGGCTTGGGGGTGCGGTCGGGGAAGACGATCCCGTCCGCGACGAACGCCCCGTCGTGCGGGGCCTCGCCGAAGTCGCCGCCGTACGCCCAGCGGTGGCCGGGCGCGGTGACACCGTTGCCGTACAGTCCGGCGCCCGCGCGCCCGACCGGCCTGCCGTCGCTCACGCGCTGGAGGATTCCGTGGTCCCGGAACTCCCAGATGAACCCGCCCTGAAGGCCCGCGGTGGCCTCGATGGCGGCCCAGTGGTCGGCCAGCGTGCCGTTGCTGTTGCCCATCGCGTGCGAGTACTCGCACTGGATGAGGGGCTTGGTCTGCCGACCGGACAGCGCGTGGGTCAGGCAGTCCTGAAGCGGCGCGTACATGGGGCAGGCGATGTCGGACGCCACGTCCGGGTCCGCCCAGCCGCGCTTGGCCGCGCCCTCGTACTGGATCGGCCGGGTGGGATCGTGCCGGCGCACCCAGCCGGCCGCCGCGTCGTGGTTGGCGCCGTAGTCGGACTCGTTGCCCAGCGACCAGACGATGACCGAGGGGTGGTTCCTGTCGCGCAGCACCATGCGCGCGACGCGGTCCACGAACGCGTTCAGGTAGCGCGGGTCGTCGGCGATCTCGTGGGCGTGGTCGTGGGACTCGATGTCGGCCTCGTCCACGACGTAGAAGCCGAGTTCGTCGGCGAGGTCGTACAGCCACGGGTCGTTCGGGTAGTGGGAGGTGCGGATCGCGTTGAAGCCGAAGCGCTTGAGCAGTACCAGGTCCGCGCGCATGTCGTCGTACGACACCGTGCGCCCGGTCAGCGGGTGGAAGTCGTGCCGGTTGACGCCGCGGATGAAGACCCGCTCCCCGTTGACCAGCAGGTCCCGGCCGACGATGCCGACGTCCCGGAAGCCGACGCGGTGGTGCGAGCAGTCGGCGACCGTGCCGTCCGGGCGGTGCAGCCGGACGGTCAGCCCGTACAGCTCGGGCTGCTCCGCGTTCCAGGTGCGCACCCCGGGCACGACGGCGTGGATACGGGCCTCGCCCAGGAAGTCGGACACCCGCTCGTCCTCGGCGTTGAGCCGGTCGAACCCGGCGTCCTGGGCGAGGGGATCGCCGTCCAGGTCACCGGTGACGTACCAGCCCTCGGGCAGCGCCCGGTCGCCCGCCGCGTTGCGCACCAGGCAGTCCACGCGCAGGTCGCCGTCCTGGCGTGCCCGTACGCTCACGTCCGCGAGGTGCAGGGGATCGGTCGTGTACAGCAGCACGGACCGGGTGATCCCGCCGTGCCACCACTGGTCCTGGTCCTCGATGTGCGAGGCGTCGGACCACTTGACCACCGTCAGCCGTACGACCGAGGGCTCACCGGGGCGCACGACGCCGGTCAGGTCGAACTCGGCGGCCAGGTGGGAGTCCTTGGAGATGCCTACGGGCCGTCCGTCGACGTGCACCAGCAGCACGCTCTCGGCGGCCCCGACCTGGAGGACGATCCGGCGGCCGGCCCAGTCGGCGGGGACGTCCACGTGCCGTTCGTACACACCGGTGGGATTGGCGTCCGGCGCCTGCGGAGGGAACTGCGGGTACGGCATGCGGACGTTCGTGTACTGCGGCAGGTCGTCGGTGTCCTGCATGGTCCACGCGCCCGGGACGTGTGCCGTCGACCAGGTGTCGTGGACGGTCGCCTCCGGCGTCGGCAGCAGCTGGAAGCGCCAGTCGCCGTCCAGGGACAGGGCGCCGGAGCGCCGGTCGACGGCGTTCATGGGCAGCCGCCCCCAGGAGGTCACCTCGGGTGCCTGCCAGGGGCGCAGTGCCAGGAGTGCGTCCGTCAACGGATGGCCCCCTTGCCGAGGTCGCCGATGATCTGCTTGGCGCCGATCGCGAAGACGACCAGCAGCGGGACGAGGGCGAGGAGCGCGCCGGTCACGACTATGCCGTAGTCGGTGGTGCCGTGCGTGCCGTTGAGCTGGGACAGGGCCACCTGGAGGGTGACGTTGTCCGGGTTGGTGAGGGCGATCAGGGGCCAGGCGTAGTCGTTCCACTGGCCCATGAAGGTGAAGATGCCGAGGAAGGCCAGGCCGGGCCGGACCACCGGCAGGGCCACGTGCCAGTACTGGCGCAGGAAGTTCGCGCCGTCGATGCGGGAGGCGTCGAGGAGTTCGTCGTGGATGGCGCCCCGCATGTACTGGCGCATCCAGAAGATGCCGAACGCGTTGGCCGCGGCGGGCACGATCAGCGAGGTCATCGTGCCGATCCAGCCCAGCTTCGCCATGATCACGAACTGCGGGATGGCGGACAGCTGCGCCGGCACCATGAAGATGAGCATGAGCAGCGCGAACAGCACGTTCTTGCCGGGGAAGTCGAACTTGGCGAACACGAAGGCCGCCAGTGAGTCGAAGAACAGGACGAGGAAGGTCACCGAGCCCGCCACCAGCAGCGAGTTCCACATCGAGCCGAAGAAGGCGACGCTGTGGAAGAGGTTGCGGACGTTCTCCGGGAAGTGCGAGCCCGGCAGCAGCTTCGGCGGATAGGCGAAGATCTCCGACGACGTGTGCGTCGACATGACGACGGCCCAGTAGAACGGGAAGGCCGACAGCAGCAGACCGACGACGAGTACGGCGTGCAGGGCGATGCCCCGGGTGCGGGTTCCCCGGATGCGCCCGGGCCCGCGGGTTCCTTGGATGGATGCCATGGTGATGGGCCTTCCTAGTCTTCGCCCCGGCGCTGCACCAGGCGCCAGTTGATGATCGAGAAGAGGATGACGACGAGGAAGACGCCCCACGCCACGGCGGCTCCGTAGCCGAAGTCGTTGTTGTCGAAGGTCTGCTGGAAGAAGTAGAGGACCATCGTCCGGCCCGCGTGGCCGGGGCCGCCGGAGAACGTGGACTCGTTGGCGGTGTTCTGCAACAGCACCTGCGGTTCGGAGAAGCTCTGCAGACCGGTGACCGTGGACACGACGAGCACGAACAGCAGCACCGGGCGCAGCATGGGCAGCGTGATCCGGAAGAAGGTCTGCACGGGGCCGGCGCCGTCCATGCGGGCCGCCTCGTACAGCTCGCTCGGGATGGTCTGCAGCCCGGCCAGGAAGATGATGGCGTTGTACCCGGTCCACTGCCAGGTCATCAGCGTGGCGATGGCGGCCTTGATGCCCCACGGCGTGTTCAGCCACGCCACCTGGTCGAGGCCGACCGCCTGCAAGAGGGCGTTGACCAGGCCGAAGTTGGTGGAGAAGACCGAGCCGAAGACGATCGCGACGGCCACCACCGAGGTGACGTTCGGCAGGAAGTAGGCGAAGCGGTAGACGTTCTTGAAGCGGACCGCCGAGTTCAGCATCACGGCCGTCACCATCGCCAGGAAGACCATGGGCAAGGTGGCCAGCACCCAGATCACGAGGGTGTTCCCGACCGACTGCCAGAAGTCACCGTCGCTCAGCAGGTACTGGTACTGCGACAGGCCCGCCCACTCCATCGGGCCGAGGCCGTCCCAGCGGTGCAGGGAGACGTAGAGCGAGAAGCCGACCGGTATCAGGCCGAAGCAGAGGAAGAGGAGGTAGAACGGGGAGATCGCGGCGTAGAGGTGCCAGTACCTGCGCAGGCCCGTGCGGGGGCGGCCGGCCGGGAGGCCTGCCACGGTCGGTGCGGGCTTCTCGAGTGCGGTGGCCATCAGTGGCTCACCCCCAGGTGATCGGCGATCCGGCGGCACTTGCTCATGGCGTCGCTCCAGGCCTTGTCCGGGTCCTTGCCGAGGACGCCGACGTTCTTGATCTCGTCGAGGATGGGCTGCGAGAGCGCCACGTCGTACGGGCTGTTGTAGGCGACCGCGATCTTCTGCGCGGCGGGCCCGAAGACGTCGGTGGTGACCTGGCCGCCGAAGAAGGGGTCCGGCTCCCGCAGTTGCCTCATCTCGTACGTGGCGGGGGTGGAGGGGAACAGACCCGCGTCGACGTACCCCTGGGCCTGGTTGGCGGCGTCCAGGATCCAGGTGATGATCCGGAACGCCTGCTCGGGCTCCCGGCACGCCCTGGTGATCGACAGGAACGATCCGCCGTTGTTGGAGGGCCGGACCGGCATCTGCGCCACGCGCCACCTGCCCTTGGTCCTCGGCACCCCGCTCTTGAGGTCGTACGTCGCCCAGGAGGCGCCGAGCTGGCTGGGCAGCTTGCCGTCCTGCACGGCCGAGAGCTGGTCCGGTGTGCCGGTGACCAGGTCGGACACGATCCTGCGCCGCTTGGCCTCCACGGCCAGCGCCCAGGCGTCGCGCACATGTGCCTGGTCGCCGATGAAGTGCCGGTCCTCATCGACGTACCGCTTGCCGCCTTGCTGCACCACGTTGGTGAAGACGGACGTGATGTCGGTGAGCAGGCAGGTCCCCGGGATCCGCTTCCTCAGCTGCTCGCCGGCCGCGAAGAACTTCTCCCAGGTGTTCAGCTCCCGGGAGACGTCCTCGGGTTCGTAGGGCAGCCCCGCCTCGCGGAAGACGGTGTACTGGTAGAAGTGCGCCACCGGCCCGCAGTCGATCGGGAACCCGACCATCGTGCCGTCGTCGGCGAGACCCTGCTCCCACTTCCACGGCAGGTACCGGCTCTTGTACGCATCGGCGCCCAGGGTCCTGAGGTCGACGAACTGGTCGGCGTCGGGCAGGTAGGACGCCATGTCCTCGCCCTTGAGGCCCGCGATGTCGGGGATGTGGGCACGGCCGGTCATGGTGGTGAGCAGTTTCGACCGGTAGTAGCCGCCGATCTTGATGGCCTGCAGGTCGACGTCGGCGCCGTAGCGGGCCTTCGCCTTCCGCACGACCGTGTCGCCGAGCCCGCCGTCCCAGTACCACAGGACCATGTTCCGGCCGGTGGAACCGGTCGGGACGGCACAGCCGGACGCCAGGCCGCCGAGCGCCGTGGCGGCCGTGCCGGCCAGGCCCGCGCGCAGCAGGCCTCTACGTGAGAGCCGCACTGCTCCCACCGCCTTTCGGATCTTTTCGTGACTTCGCATGAGCGTCGGGTGGGGTCAGCCGTGCCGATCGGGGGGAGTGACGGGCGCGTACCGCACCGGTGGTCCGGGGTCGGCCGGCAGCCGGTCGGCGAGGAAGCCGTAGGCGCTTTCGAGGCCGGGGTCGGTGAGCGCGCGGCGCCACCAGCGGTCGACGCCGTACCAGCCGGGGGCGGCGAGCGCGCCGCCGTGGTGCTGGACGGACAGCCCGGCGGCGAGGACGGCGAACCGCAGCCGTTCCGCCAGCGGCCAGCCGCCCAGCGAGGCGGCGACGAAGCTCGCCCCGAACACGTCCCCGGCGCCCGTCGCGTCGAGGACGTCCACGTCGAGGGCCGGGACCTCCGCGTACTCGCCGGTGGTCTGGTCGACGGCCACCGCGCCGTGACCGCCGCGCGTCACCACCGCCACCGGGACCAGCTCCGCGAGGGCGCGCAGCGCGGCGGCCGCGGTGTCGGTGCGGGTGTAGGCCATGGCCTCGTGCTCGTTGGGGAGGAAGGCGTGGCACAGCGCGAGCTGGTCGAGGAGGTCGCGGGACCACTGCCGGGTGGGGTCCCAGCCGACGTCCGCGTAGACGCGGGTGCCGTTCGCGGCCGCCTTGGCGATCCACTCGCGGGGCTCGGCCTCCAGGTGCACCAGGGCGGTGCGCGCCTCGGGCGGGTCGCCCATGAGCGCGTCCTGCGAGTACGGCGGCTCCTGACCGTGGGTGACGAGGGCGCGGTCGCCGCCGTGTGCGAGGGCGACGGTGACCGGGGTGGGCCAGCCGTCCGCGGTGCGGGAGAGCGAGAGGCCGACGCCCTCCTGGTCGCCCAGCACCTCCCGGCAGTGCGCGCCGTAGAAGTCGTCGCCGAAGACCGTGGCCAGCGAGGTGCGCAGACCGAACCGGGACGCGGCCACCGCGAGGTTCGCGATCCCGCCGGGGCCGCATCCCATGCCGGCCGTCCAGATCTCCTCGCCCGGTGTCGGCGGCTTCGCGAGCCCCGTGAGGACGAGGTCGTAGAAGAGCAGCCCGGTCAGCAGCACATCGGGCCTGTCGTCGTCCACACGCCACCCTCTCGTCAGAACCCGTCAATTTCGATGACCGGAATCGTGCGCCGCTCGCCGAGATTGGTCAATAGTCGAGCAGAAGTGAGCATGGATTTGATTGAAGATGAAGAGTAGTGTTCGCGCCGTGCTGGCAGAACGACGACACCAACTCATCCTGCGGGCCCTGCGCTCGGGTGGTCCCGCCGCGGTGACCGATCTCTCCGAGCAGCTGGGCGTGAGCCCCGCCACGATCCGGCGCGACCTGGTCAAGCTGGAGGACGACGGGCTGCTCACACGGGTGCACGGCGGCGCGGTCGTGGAGGAGGGCGACCAGCCCTTCGCCGAGGTCGCCGAGGTGCGCGTGGCCGAGAAGGACGCCATAGCGGAGCGCGCCGCGGCCATGGTCGCCGACGGCCAGTCCGTGCTGCTCGACATCGGCACCACCGCCTACCGGCTGGCCCGCCAACTGCACGGCCGCCGCCTCACGGTCATCACCAGCAACCTGGTGGTCTACGAGGAGCTCGCCGACGACGAGGGCATCGAACTGGTGCTGCTCGGCGGCATGGTCCGGCGCGAGTACCGGTCCCTGGTCGGCTTCCTCACCGAGGACAACCTGCGCCAGCTGCACGCCGACTGGCTGTTCCTCGGCACCAGCGGGGTCCGGCCGGGCGGACAGGTGATGGACACGACGGTCGTGGAAGTGCCGGTCAAGCGCGCCATGATCGCCGCGAGCGACAAGGTCGTGCTGCTCGCCGACGCGGCCAAGTTCCCCGGTACGGGCATGGCGAAGGTGTGCGGTCCCGAGCACCTGGACAAGGTGGTGACCAACGCCCCCATCGACCCGGCGACCCGGTCCTCCCTCGAGGAGGCCGGCGTCGAGGTGGTCATGACAGCAGCAGGAGAGGTACGGACGTGAAACTGACGATCCTGGGCGGCGGCGGATTCCGGGTGCCCCTGGTGTACGGGGCACTGCTGACGGACCGCGGCGAAGGGCGGGTGACCGAGGTCGTCCTGCACGACCTGGACGACGGCCGGCTGAAGGCGGTCGCCCGTGTGCTGGCCGAACAGGCCTCGACCGTGGCCGACGCCCCGGCCGTGACCATCAGCACCTCCCTGGACGAGGCCCTGCGCGGTGCCGACTTCGTCTTCTCCGCGATCCGCGTCGGCGGCCTGGAGGGCCGCGCCGACGACGAACGGGTCGCGCTGGCCGAGGGCGTCCTCGGCCAGGAGACGGTCGGCGCGGGCGGCATCGCCTACGGTCTGCGGACGGTCCCCGTCGCCGTCGACATCGCCCGGCGGGTGGCCCGCCTCGCCCCCGACGCCTGGGTCATCAACTTCACCAACCCCGCCGGCCTGGTCACCGAGGCCATGTCCCGCCACCTCGGCGACCGCGTCATCGGCATCTGCGACTCCCCGGTCGGCCTCGGCCGCCGCATCGCCCGGGTCCTCGGCGCCGACCTGCGGGAGGCCTGGATCGACTACGTCGGCCTCAACCACCTCGGCTGGGTACGCGGCCTGCGCGTCGCGGGCCGCGACGAACTCCCGCGCCTGCTCGCCGACCCCGCCCTGCTCGGCTCCTTCGAGGAGGGCAAGCTCTTCGGCTCCGACTGGCTGCGCTCCCTCGGCGCGATCCCCAACGAGTACCTGCACTACTACTACTTCAACCGTGAGGCCGTCCGCGCCTACCAGCAGGCCGAGAAGACCCGCGGCGCCTTCCTGCGCGACCAGCAGGCCCGCTTCTACCAGCAGGTCAGGGACCCGGACAGGAAGGCCCTCGACGTCTGGAACCGCACCCGCGCCGAGCGCGAGGCGACCTACATGGCCGAGAACCGCGAGACCGCGGGCGCCGGCGAACGCGACGCCGACGACCTCTCCGGCGGCTACGAGAAGGTCGCCCTCGCCCTGATGCGCGCCATCGCCCGCGACGAGCGCACCACCCTGATCCTCAACGTCCGCAACCGCGGCACCCTGTCGGTGCTCGACGGCGAGGCCGTCATCGAGGTGCCCTGCTTCGTCGACGCCAACGGTGCCCACCCGGTCGCCGTCGACCCGCTGCCCGGCCACGCCACCGGCCTGGTCTGCGCGGTGAAGGCCGTCGAGCGCGAGGTGCTCGCGGCCGCCGAGTCCGGCTCCCGCGCGACGGCCGTGAAGGCGTTCGCGCTGCACCCGCTGGTCGACTCGGTCAACGTCGCCCGCCGGCTCGTCGAGGGCTACACCGCGGTCCATCCCGGCCTGGCCTACCTCACCTAGGGCCTTCCGTTCGGATCACGCCGGGCTCGCGGGCCCTGGTGCCGCGCCCCGCCGCGTGGCCGTCGGTTGCCATGGCTCCGCCATGGCGCGCCCTCCTGGGCCGTGCGACGCACGGCACCGGACCCCGCCCCCTGATCCGGCCCGACCCCAACGAAAGCCCCTGGCCCCCAGCCGCTCGGCAAGCGCCCTCCAGTCCCCGTCCGGACCCCGCCGGCCTGTGACGCCTCACCTGGCCGGCCGATCAGCCCGCGCTTCCCGCCCTCTTCTGGAGACTCCCATGCACGACGAACGCCGCCGGATCGAGGAGCGCGCGGAGCGCCTCCACAACCAGCGCATCAAGCCCGCGGTCCACGCGGCCACCGTCCCCTTCGAGGTGGCGGCCTGGCAGGCCCCCGGGGAGCCGGTGCCCTTCGAGGAAGCCGCGGCCGCCCCGTACGAGCCGTTCGCCACGGGCACCCCGTGGGGCCCGCCCTGGGGCACCACCTGGTTCCGGCTGCACGGCCGGGTGCCCGCTGAGTTCGCGGGCCGCCGCGTCGAGGCCGTCATCGACCTCGGCTTCGTGGGCGACTGGCCCGGCAACCAGGCCGAGGCCCTGGTCCACCTCACCGACGGGACCCCGCTGAAGGCGGTCAACCCGCTCAACCAGTACGTGCCGATCGCCAACCCGGCGACCGGCGGCGAGGTCGTCGACTACCTGCTCGAAGCCGCCTCCAACCCCGACATCCTCGCGGGCGACTTCGCGGCCCCCACCCCGCTCGGCGACGTCCTGACGGCCGGCGACAAGCCGCTGTACACCTTCCGGCGCGCCGACATCGCCGTCCTCGACGAAGAGGTCTGGCACCTCGACCTGGACCTCCAGGTGCTCCGCGAGCTGATGCAGGAGCTGGGCGAGCACGACCCGCGCCGGCACGAGATCGCGCACGCCCTCGACCACGCGATGGACCTGCTCGACCTGGACGACGTCTCCGGCTCGGCACCCGCCGTCCGCGAGGCCCTGAAGCCGGTGCTGTCGAAACCGGCACACGCGAGCGCCCACCGCATCTCCGGCGTGGGCCACGCGCACATCGACTCGGCCTGGCTGTGGCCGATCCGCGAGACCAAGCGCAAGACCTCCCGGACCTTCTCCAACGTCACCTCGCTGGCGGACGAGTACGAGGAGTTCGTCTTCGCCTGCTCACAGGCCCAGCAGTACGAGTGGGTGCGCGACAACTACCCGCGCGTGTGGGCCCGCATCAAGGAGTCGGTCAAGAAGGGCCAGTGGGCGCCGGTCGGCGGCATGTGGGTGGAGGCCGACGGCAACCTGCCCGGCGGCGAGGCCGTCGCCCGCCAGTTCGTCCACGGCAAACGGTTCTTCATCGAGCACTTCGGCATCGAGACCAAGGGCGTCTGGCTGCCCGACTCCTTCGGCTACAACGCGGCCTACCCGCAGCTCGCCAAGCTGGCCGGCAACGAGTGGTTCCTCACCCAGAAGATCTCCTGGAACCAGACCAACAAGTTCCCCCACCACACCTTCTGGTGGGAGGGCATCGACGGCACCCGCATCTTCACCCACTTCCCGCCGGTCGACACCTACAACGCCTGCTTCAGCGGCGAGGAGATGTCCCGCGCCGTCCGCAACTACGCCGAGAAGGGTGCCGCGACCCGGTCGCTGGCCCCGTTCGGCTGGGGCGACGGCGGGGGCGGCCCCACCCGCGAGATCATGGAGCGCGCCCGGCGCCTGCGGAACCTGGAGGGCTCCCCGCGCCTGGAGATCGAGCACCCGGACGCCTTCTTCGCCAAGGCCCGCGCCGAGTACGAGGACGCGCCGGTCTGGGTCGGCGAACTGTACCTGGAGCTGCACCGCGCCACCTACACCTCCCAGGCCCGCACCAAGCAGGGCAACCGGCGCAGCGAACACAAGCTGCGCGAGGCCGAGTTGTGGGCCACGACGGCCGCCCTGCACGCGCCCGGCTACCGGTACCCGCACGACAGGCTCGACCGGCTCTGGAAGACCGTCCTGCTCCACCAGTTCCACGACATCCTGCCGGGCTCCTCGATCGCCTGGGTGCACCGCGAGGCCGAGGCCGAATACGCGCGCGTCGCCGGGGAACTGGAGGAGCTGACCGCCGAGGCGATCGCCGCGCTGGGCACCGGTACCGCCCGGGTCTTCAACACCAGCCCCTACGCCCGCGCCGAGGTCGTCCGCGACAGCGCCGGTGCCCCGGTGTACGTGGAGGTCCCGGCGAACGGCAGCGCGCCCCTGGCGGGCGGGGCCGAGGCTCCGCCGCCGGTGACGGTCGACGGCCGGGTCATCGACAACGGCCTGGTGCGCGTGCGGATCGCGGACGACGGCACCCTGTCCTCCGTGTACGACCTGCGGGCCAATCGCGAGGTCCTCGCCGGCCAGGGCAACCTCCTGCGCCTGCACACCGACCTGCCGAACTACTGGGACGCCTGGGACGTCGACCAGCACTACAGGAACCGCTACACGGACCTGCTGGACCCCTCGGAGATCACGGTCGTCGAGCAGGACCCGCTCCTCGGCGCGATCCGGGTCAGCCGCTCCTTCGGCAACGGCTCGAAGATCACGCAGACGATCACGCTGCGGGCCGGCAGCCCCCGGATCGACTTCGAGACGGACATCGACTGGCACGAGGCCGAGAAGTTCCTCAAGGCCGGCTTCCCGGTGGACGTCCGCGCCCCGCACTCCTCCGCCGAGATCCAGTTCGGCCACGTCCAGCGGCCCACCCACACCAACACCAGCTGGGAGGCGGCCCGTTTCGAGGTCTCCGGCCACCGCTGGCTGCACATCGGGGAGCCCGGCTACGGCGTCGCCGTCATCAACGACTCCACGTACGGCCACGACGTCTCGCGCACGGTCCGTGAGGACGGCGGTACGACCACCACCGTCCGCCTCTCCCTGGTCCGCGCCCCGCGCATCCCGGACCCCGGGGCCGACCAGGGCCGGCACCGCCTGACCTACTCCCTCCTGCCCGGCGCGAGCATCGCGGACGCGGTCGCCGAGGGCTACGCCCTCAACCTGCCCCTGCGGGTCGCCGAGGCCGCGGGCGAGCCGCGGCCCGTCGTCTCGGTGGACGGCGAGTCGGTGACCGTCGAGGCGGTCAAGCTCGCCGACGACTCCTCCGGCGATGTCGTGGTCCGCCTCTACGAGTCCCGCGGCGGCCGGGCCCGGGGCCTCCTGCGCACCGGCTTCCCCCTCGCCGCCGCCCAGGTCACCGACCTGCTCGAGCGCCCCCTCCAGGACGCGGTCACCGACGGCGACACCGTGCCCGTCGAGCTGCGCCCCTTCCAGATCCTCACCCTCCGCCTGCGCAGGAGCTGACCGATGGCGATGCAACCCTGGTTCACCGACGCCAAGCTGGGGATCTTCGTGCACTGGGGCATCTACGCCGTCGACGGGGTCCAGGAGTCCTGGTCCTTCTACGACGACGTCGTGCCGCACGACCGGTACATGTCCCAGCTGGAGCGCTTCACCGGCGCCCACTACGACCCCCGGGCATGGGCGGACCTGTTCGCCCGCGCGGGCGCCGGGTACGCCGTCCTGACCAGCCGTCACCACGACGGCGTCGCCCTGTGGGACACGGCGTACGGCGACCTCGGCCTCGGCAGGGACTACGTCGGCCCCTACGCCGACGCCCTGCGTGAAAGGGGCCTGAAGGTGGGCCTGTACTACTCGCACTCCGACTGGAACCACCCCGACTACGCCAGCACCCGCAAGCCGGGCCGCCCGCCGGAGCTGGAGGACAACCGCTACTCGGAAGCGGCCCCGGGGGACGAGGACCCGGACGCCTGGGAGCGGTTCATCGCCTACCGCAACGGCCAGGTACGGGAGCTGGCCTCCCGCTACCGGCCGGACCTGATGTGGTTCGACGGCGAATGGGAGCGCAGCGAGGAGCAGTGGCGCATCCCCGAACTGGCCGCGCTCGTCCGTTCCTACGTCCCGCACGTCGTGTTCAACGCACGCATGCTCGGCGAGGGCGACTACGCCACCCCCGAACAAGGCGCCCCCGTCGTACCCCCGGACGGCCCCTGGGAACTGTGCCTGACGATCAACGACTCGTGGGGCTACCAGCACCACGACCACAACCACAAGTCGCTCGCCCAGCTGATCCGCTACTTCACCGAGACCATCGGCGGCGGCGGCAACCTGCTGCTCGACGTCGGCCCCATGGAGGACGGCACCATCCCGCGTCCGCAGGCCGAGCGCCTGGAAGGGCTGGGGGAGTGGATCCGCAGACACGCGGAGGCGGTGTACGGCACCGTGCGCGGCCTGCCGGCCGGGCACCACTACGGTCCCAGCACCCTCTCTCCCGACCGGCGCACCCTCTACCTCACCGTGTTCGACGCCCCGCGCGCCGAGATCGGCGTCCGGGGCCTGGCCACCAAGGTCGACAGGGTCACCGTCCTCGGCACCGGGACCGAACTGGGCCACCGGGTGACCGGCGGACTCCACGAGGCGGTCGGGGTGCTGTGGATCGACCCGCCGGCCGCGTCCGACCTCGACCCGCACGCCACCGTCCTCGCCGTCGAACTGGACGGCGAACTGGAGCTGTACCGGGGGGCGGGCCGGTTCTGACCGCGGTGCTCCTTCCCGGACGCCGCCGCACGGGACCCTTCACCGTTCGACCGGTCGCGACAGGGCGCGCTTGACCTGCCGGGTCCGCTCGTCGGTGAGGACCTCGGCCCGGTCGTGCGCCAGAGCGTCCATGGTCTGCTCGGCGACATCCTCCACGCCGATCTTCGCCGCGTCCGTGAAGGAGCTGAGATCCGTCTCCACGAAACCGGCGTGGACCCCGATCACGAGGGTCCCCTGCTCGCGCAGGCCCTCCCGCAGCGCGCCCGTCAAGGACCACTGGGCCGCTTTGGAGGCCGCGTACCCGGGATAGTCCGGCCGGGACGCCCACGAGGCCGTCGACAGCATGTTGATCAGTGCGCCGCCGCCGTTGCGGGCCAGGACCGGGGCGAAGGCACGGGAGACGGCCCAGGTACCGAAGTAGTTGATCTCCATCGCCTCGCGCGCGCCGTCGAAGGAGCCCGTCAGCAGCTTGGTGTCGAAGCCCCCGACGCCCGCGTTGTTGATCACGATGGTGACGTCGTCGGCGGCCTCGGCCGCCGCGGCGACCTCCTCCGGCACGGTGACGTCCAGACGGAGCGCGATCAGGTCTTCGTCGCTCACGCTCGCCGGATCGCGGACACCGGCGTAGACCTTCGCCGCTCCCCGTGCGATCAGCGCGCGGGCGAACGCGTGGCCGATGCCGCGGTTCGCCCCGGTCACCAGGGCGACCGAACCTTCGATCTCCATCGCACTTCCTTCCCGCTGCCGCCCGCCGATCACAGCCGGCCCCGGGCGGGGGACCCGCTTCTCTCTCCCAGCGTGCATCGAACGCCGTACCGCCGCACGTGAGACGGCACTCGGCCCCGCGGGCCCGGTGTCACCGTCACCAACCGGCCACATTGCCGCCGAGCCACGCCGGGACGCCTTGCAGAGGCGAGGACCCCGCCCGGCCGTCCGGCCCGACGACCTGGCCGGACCGTACGCACCGGACGGAGGCCACTGAAAAGGTTGAAGCCCCGTCCACCGGGTCGCACAACCCTCCGGCCGTTGTGCACCGGCGACGGCCGCTCGGGCTGGAAGCGACGCCCTGACCGAAAGCGGGCGGCTTCGGTTTACGCCTCGCCCGCCCTCCTGAAAGCTTCACGACTTGAACGGGACGAGCGCTCATCGGGCGCATCCCTCTCCACAGGTGCACAACAAGGCGAGGAGTCAGACAGTGCGATCCTGGACGAAACGGATCACGACGTCCGCGGCAGGCTTCACCGTATTGACCTTTCCGCTCGGCCCGGCCGCACCCGCCCTCGCGCAGGGCGAGGCACCCGCGCCCCCCGCCCCGGCTTGCGTGGCGATGTACGAGAGCTGGCGCTACACCACCGCCGCCAACAACTGTGACGACACCGTCAGCGTCTCGGTGGCCTACCAGGACGGGGCGGCCGGCCCCTGCGCCACGCTCCCCCCGGGCGCCGTCACCACGGTCGGGGAGGGCTACCTGGGCCGACACGGCCATCCGGACCACCTGGCGACGTGCCGGCCGTACTGAAGTGGTGCGCAGACCCGGGGAAAGAGACAGTGTGCCGCGCTTCAGCAGGCTGCCGTCGCCGGGTGCGCGCTGCGGCCGGTGTGGTGACGGCGCGTCCGGTGGAAGGGGACCAGGGCCAGGGAGCGGACGGCGACGGCTCCGATGACACCGGTGGCGACGGCGACCACGGCCCAGCCCAGCGGGGTGCTCCACGGCGCCCCGGTGAGGGACAGCAGCCGGATCCCGTAGGTCGCACTCGCCGCGGTGGTGAAGGTGAGGGCCCAGAAACCGAGGCCGAAGGGGAGCCGCAGGTACTGCCTCACCAGGGCGAGGTGGGGCAGGAGCAGGGCGGCCATCGTGCCGAGCAGGATCTCGTGGACCGTTCCGGGCCGGCCCCCGGTGATCACCCACCAGGCGTTGCCCGCGACGGCGGGCGGCGCCGAGAAGATCGCCAGGGTGGGCAGCAGCGGCCGCGGGAGTTCGGGACCGGTCACGAAGCGGGTCAGCAGCAGGCTCCCGATCAGCAGCCAGAACAGGATGCCCGCGGCGAACAGCACCTTCGCCGCACCGGGGTGACCGATCGTCGCGACCGATTGGGCCGAGATCAGGGACGCCGCGACCGTGGGCAGCAGATGGCCGCCGTGCAGCGTCGCCGGATCGCGCGGCACGGTCAGCAGCCTGGCGACGAACCACGCGCCGAAGCCGGCGCCGAGGGTCAGCATGACCCACACCAGCCCCCTCCCCACCAGCGGGAACGACATGGCGAGCCGGGCCGACAGCAGCGAGGCGGCGGCGGGCACGAGGGCGGCGAACGGGCCGAGAACGGGATGGCGCAGATCGTCGGCGACCTCGTGCGGTCCGAGCCCGGCCGCGGCGTAGCGCACCACGGTCACCAGCCACGCGGTCGCGGCCACCAGCCAGAGGACGGTCCCGATCATCCGCGGCGCCCCGAGGCCGGCTGCGGCGGTCCAGGTCCCCGCCAGCCCGGACAGGCCGAAGGAGATGCCGAAGGCGTTGAGCGGAAGCCTGGCCCGGGCGCGTCGCGCGGCGCCGGCGGACCGGCCCGGACGGAGGGTGGATACGGACATCGGGACTCCAGTGATTCGGGCGGTTGACGTCCTGTTTCCGAGGACGCTCCGATCTTGCGCCCCATCACCTCATGAGTCCAAGGAATGATTCTCATCGTTTCCATAGGTGCAACGCATGAGATCTCGAGGGCGACCGCCGCCATGCGTGAAATCTATGGAATCGAGCACATCGAATCATTTGAATCATCGGGCGTCCCGTACCAGGGTGATGCGGAAAGCAACCCGAGGTGACCTTCTTCGCGAAGGCCCCAGCACAGTTGGGAGCCAGTCCCCATGCGTACCCCCGATCCCGCTTCGACGACGGGCCCGGACCGGCGTACCGTGCTCGCCGTGCCCCTCGCCCTGGGCGCGGCCCTGGCGGTCGGCGCCGGGCAGGCGGAGGCCGCCCCGCGGCCGGGCGGCGCCGCCCCGCAAGCGCGCCCGCACGCGCCGCGGTTGGAGACGGTGGCCACGTTCGACGGTGCGATGCCGACCGGTGTCACGGTCTCACGCGGCGGCCGCGTCTTCGTGAACTTCCCCCGGTGGGGGGACGACGTGCCCTTCACCGTGGCGGAGATCCGGCACGGCAAGCCCGTCGCCTACCCGGACCGGGAGACCAACACCCCTGACACGGCCGCCCCGGAGCGCCACTTCCTGGGGGTGCAGAGCGTCGTCGTGGACGCCGCCGACCGGCTGTGGGTGGTCGACACCGGCCGAGTGGAGTGGGCCGACGCGCCGTACGGCGGGCCCAAGCTGGTGGCCGTCGACCTGGCCACCGACAAGGTGGTGCGCACGATCGTCCTGCCCGCCTCGGTCGCCGGTCCGCGCAGCTTCGTCAACGACGTGCGCTTCGATCTGGTCCACGGCTTCGCCTACCTCACCGATGCCACACCGGACGGCCCCAACGGGCTGATCGTCGTGAACCTGGCCACGGGCGAGTCGTGGCGGCACCTGGACGACGCCCCGTCGACGCTGCCGGAACCGGGTTTCGTGCCGACGGTCGACGGCCGGCCGATGCTCAGCCGTCCGGACCGCACGTCCGCGGGGACGCCCATCGGCATCGGCGTGGACGGTATCGCGCTGAGCCCCGACGGCGAGTGGCTGTACTACTGCCCGCTGTCCAGCCGGCGGCTGTACGCGGTCCGCACCCGCGACCTCACCCGTCCCCGGAAGACCGCCATCGCGGTGCACGACCTGGGTGTGAAGGGGATGTCCGACGGCCTGGAGACCGACCGCGCGGGACGCGTGTACGCGGGTGACATCGAGCGCAAGGCGATCGTCCGCCGCGACACCGACGGCACCTACCACACGCTGGTGCGGGACGAGCGGCTCAGCTGGCCCGACACGTTCTCCATCGGCTACGACCACAAGCTCTACGTCATCGCCAATCAGCTCAACCGCCAGGCCGCCTACAACGGCGGCACCGACCTGCGGCGCAAGCCGTACGTGCTCTACCGCCTGCCCATCGGCAGCGGACCGGCACGCCGCTGACCCGGACCGGCCCGGGCCACCCCCTCCCGCAACCCGTCGACCGAAAGGCAGATTCCCGCATGTCCCGCAAGCTCACTCGCGCCGCGGTGGCGGCCGCCGTCGCCGCCTCCGTCGCGGCCGGCACCGCGCTGGCCGCAGGGCCGTCCGTCGCCGAGGACCGGCAGCCGGCCGGCTCCCACGCCTGGCCCTGGAAGCTGGTCGACGGCTCACCCGGCCTGGTGAGGCCGACGGCACTGACGGTGGACCGCTCGATCGGCGAGCACCGGGCGGCGCTGGAGGTACGTCTCGCGCAGCAGCTGTACACCTTCTGGAACACGGGCGAGAAGAAGTACCTCGACGCGTCGGTCAGCCCGGACTTCGTGGACAACACCCTGCCGCCCGGCCGGCCGCAGGGCCCCGAAGGCCCCCTGTCCGCCTCCCGGAACTTCCGCGCCGCCGTGCCCGATCTGACGTGCGAACTGGCCGACCTGCTGATCACCGGTGACAAGATCACCGCTCGGCTCGTCTTCAGGGGCCACTTCACCGGCACCTTCGACGGAGTCCGGGGCAAGGGCCAGGAGGTGGACTTCAACGCCATCGACATCCAGCACGTCGGCGAGCGGCGGATCGTCGAGGACTGGCACATCGAGGACAACCAGACCCTGCTGTCCCAGCTCGGCGCCGACTGACCGACGGTCCGACGGAAGCCGCGCCGGACGCGTCCCTGCCCGTCCCTTCGGCCGGAACGCCGGGACGTCACATGATCGCCGCGGCGCGCTGACCCACGTCCCTGTCCTCGTCCCGCTCGTCATGGTTGACGCACTTGGCCAGGCACCGGGTGCGGGAGAGCGCGAAGACGCCGTAAGCAAGGAGCGCCAGACCGGCGAGGGCCGGTACGAGCCACAACCCCTGCCGGGGCGACTCCGCGTACAACGTCACCCCCAGAGCGAAGCTGACCGCGGCGTCGCCCAGCGTCAGGGCCGGCTGGGAGGCGATCAGTGGGCCGCCTTGCATGGCGTATCCGAGCAACACGATGGAGAGCGATCCCGCGACGGCGAAGCCGTACGTCTGCCAGGCGAGGAGGAAACCGGCCGCTCCGTCCCGGGACAGGACGTCCATGGCGGACTTCACCAGGGCCGCCGTGAGCGCGTTGCCGATGGCCGCAGCGGCTGCCAGACAGGCGGCCCTGGCCAGACCGGGTGGCCGGCGCAGACCGATGACGGCCAGTGCCGCCTCCACCGCGCCGACGACGGCGATCGTCGGTGGCCACCACAGGCCGGGCACCTGGTCGCGTCCCCCCGTGGGGGCGGCCGAGAACAGGAAGACCGCCAGCCCCGCGAAGATGCACAGCACGCTCCACCACGCCTTGCCGGACACCTGCACCCGGAAGACGAAGCTGCCGAACAGCAGGGCCATCGGCAGCTCCAGGATGAAGACGGGCTGTACCGTCGCCAGTGATCCGGCGTTCAGGGCCAAGGCCTGGAAGAGGGCCGAGAGCGTCACTCCGAGGATGCCGCCGAGCCACGCCGGTCTGTGCAGCAGACCGGCGAGGAGCCGGAGGGGTGACCGCGAGGCGGGGACACTGCCGGCGGCACGCCGCTGCAGGACGGTTCCCCATGCGTTGCTGCCCGCGGCAAGCACGGCAAAGACGATCGCCAGCATCATGTCCGATGGCACCGCTTCCGGTTGTCGTGCGCATGCGGTGAGGACGAAGCGTCACCGTACGGCCGACCAGCGAGGTGTTCTGGGCGGTCTCCTGCTCCCCCGCGAGGAAACACCCCCGACAGTCTAGTCCCGGCCGTCACGCTCGGCCCGCTCGCCGCTGCCGCCGCAGGCCCGGTCCGGCGGAGCGGGTGCGTCACCCTTCGAACGGCGCCAAGCTGCCCGCGGGCCCCGACACGTCATCCGAGCGTGGCCAGCAGCGTGCCGAGGCGGGCGATGCCCTCACGCAGTTCGTCCGCCGCCGCCGCGCAGGAGAGCCGGACATGGGTGTCCGCCGTGCGGATGCCGAAGTCCCTGCCGGGGGTGAGGGCGACGTGTGCCTCGCGCAGGGCCCGTTCGCAGAACTCCCAGGAGGTGAGCCCGGTGCCGCTGACGTCGAAGTACACGTAGAACGCGCCGTCGGGGCGCACGGGCACCGGCAGGCCGATGCCTTCCAGACCCTCGATGGCGAGGGCGCGGCGCCGGACGAACTCCTCGCGGCGCTCCTCGCAGACCGCGAGCGACTCGTGGGTGAAACAGGCCAGCGCGGCCTGCTGGGCGGGCGCCGACGCGCACAGGAAGTAGTTCTGGGCGAGGCGCTCCATCACGGGTACGTACGTCTCGGGGACGACGCACCAGCCGAGCCGCCAGCCGGTCATGCCGAAGTACTTCGAGAAACTGTTGACGACCACGGCGTCGGGGTCGGACGCCAGCACGCTCGCCGGCGGGCGACCGTGCTCGTCGTGGTCGCCGAGGTCGAGGTAGATCTCGTCGACCAGGCGCCACGCACCGCGCTCGCGGGCCATGGCGCAGATCGCCGCCAGCTCGGCGGGCGGCACGGACGTACCGGTCGGGTTGGACGGTGTGGCGACCATGACCCCGCGGGTCCGGTCCGTCCAGTGCGACCGCACGGACGCGGCGTCCAACTGGAAGCGGCCGGCGGCGGTGGTGGGCACGAGGACGGCGCGGGCGCCGAAGCTCTCCATGATCTGGCGGTTGCAGGGGTACGAGGGGTCCGCGATGAGGACCTCGTCCCCGGGGTCGACGAGGGCGGCGGCGGCGAGGACCAGGGCGGCGGAGGCACCGGCGGTCACCACGATCCGGCGGGGATCGACCGGCACGCCGTGCACGTCCCGATAGAAGCGGGCGATGGCCTGCCGCAACGCGGGCAGACCCAGGGCGGGCGTGTACGGCAGGGGCCTTCCGTCCATGGCCTCCCGCATGGCCTCCAGGACGGCCGGGGGCGCACCGAAATCGGGTTCGCCCAGGCTGAGCTTGACGACGTGGTGCCCTTGGGCTTCCAGCGCGGCGGCATGCTTGCCGAACTCCATGGCGTAGAAGGGCGCGACGGCTCGCGCGCGGCGCGAGATGCGCGGGGTGTCCATACGTCTGCCTCCGGCGTGAGAGCGGCCCCCGCGTCCCCGACGGGCGGGACGGCGGGGAGCCCCTGAGTGGTGGTGCCCGCGGCGGTGGGGACAGCGCCTGCCTCACCCCGGACCGGCCCGATGGCGGTCGTCCAGCATATGCGCGGCCACACTGGTGACGGGCGGAGCCCTCGCTCGGCCGCCGGCGACCAAGGCCCCGAGCACCTCGTTGGACGCCTCGGTCGGGCTGGGGTGGATGCAGAGGGTGCCGCCTGGCTCGCCCCCTGTGACACTGCCCCGCCCGCCGGCACCGGCCAGCGGAAGGAGCCCGCACCCCAGCGGTGGGACGCCGCAACTGCCGTACGCGAGTTCGCCCGCAACAAGGCCCGGATCGAGGACGGGCAGACATTCCGGGCCCGCCAGCCCACCGGATGGAAGCTGGGCGGATCCCCCTCCACCACAGGCGAGACCAAACGGTGGGCACGGGCTTCAGGGGAGTTCCCCTCGCCTCTGGTGCACAGGCCGCCGAGACGGACGGAAGCGGAACTTCCCAGGGGAGCGCCAGGTGATCGAGTGGGAGAATGTGATGACCTGTGCCCCTCGACCCGTTGCCCGATGAAGTCCGTGATCGACGGCGACGCCGGCCGGATCCTCGGCGCCGCTCTGCTGGGCGGCGACCCGCAGGAGTTGATCGACGCGGTGACCCGGGCCGGCCGTGCTGCGCCCGTCGACCGGCGGGCGCACCGCATCCAGCGTCCGTCGGTGCTGCCACGGTCGCCGGCCCCCCGTCGTCACGCGGGCCGGACGTACGACGTCATCGCGGACCAGAAGGCAGCGCCGCGCGCACACCTACTCGGCCCCGACCCCCGGCCGCCGCCCCGAGCGCGACGACCGGGAGCCTGAGGCCTGCCCCTGGGAGGTGGTCGACCGCACGCCCGGCGCCTTGTGGGCGCCCCGTACGGGCAAGGAGGCCCGGCGACCTCACGGCCGAGCCGGTGCGCCACCATCCACCCCCTGATCGGCTCGCCTCGTCGTGCCGTCGGACGTCCAGCCTCTCCCGACACGGATCCCCACGGCGTTGCCGGTGATCCGGCGTCACGCCAGGGCGAGGTCCGGGCGGAGCAGGGCGGGCCGGAGCTGGACGGTGACGCTGGACGTGAACGCCTCGTGGCCGTCCTGCCTGCCGGTGACGTCGACGGTGTCGGGGCTGCCTTCGGCGGTACCGCGGCGTGTCGTGGTGATGAGGCAGGGCTTGTCGAGTTCGACGTAGCGCAGGAACGTGGTGTCGAAGCGGACGGGCACGGCACGCAGCGGATGCACGGTGGCGATGGCGGCCTGGCCGCACGCCTCGAGCAGTACCATGCCGGGCACGTGGTCGTGCGGATGGTCGAACAGCACCGGGTGGGCCGTGTCGACCCGCAGCAGCCAGGAACGCGGAACCCGGGTGGCGGTGAGGACGACGTCGTCGGCTCGGCGGCTTCCCGTCAGGATGGGTGCCGGTGCGGACAGCGGGAGCGCGCGCGAGGTGGCCGTACAAGGGTCGGCGTAGGGGCCGCGCAGTCGGTCGTAGATCGCCGGGGGGTGCGCGCTGTAGGTCACGTGGGCTGATCCGAGGTGGTGACCGTCGCGGGTCGCCTCGACGGACGCGGTGAGGCGGACGGATCCCCGTTTGCGTGGTGTGACGTGGGAATGAGTGACCGTCAGGCGTATGTCCGGGTCGCCCTCCTCGGTGTACAACCTGCTCGCCGACACCGCTAAGTTGAAGGTCTGCCAGCCCATGCGGCTGGACAGGGGGACTCCGAAGGCCGTCCTGGAGATGAGCGCCAGGGCCTGCCTGATGCTCTCGGTGAGGATGTGAGGGGCGTAGCCGCTCAGGTCGGAGGTGTAGTACCGGTGGGTTCGGGGCCATTGGGCGGTGACGACGTGCGTGTCGTCGGTCTTCGCGGCCAGTGCCCGGACGAGCACCTCGCTCACGTCTGTCTTGCCGACGTAACGGTGCAGGTCAGGCGGTAGGGAAGCCATGCTGCTGTGAGACATGTGATCCTTTCCGGAACATCATCGTTCGAGCCGCGTCTCCGCCGGGAAACATTCGAAGATAAAAATAGATACGGTTATGTTTCTTGTCGAGAGGGTGACTGGAGACGTGGGACAGATGACGGGTAGAAGGTCGGCGCCGCAGCAGGCGAGGGCGCAGCGGACGCGCGCCGAACTCCTGCGGGCAGCGGCCGAGGTCTTCGCCGAGCAGGGCTTCTTCGCGACGACCCTGACGAAGATCACGGATCGTGCCGGAGTGACGCTGGGCGCGATGTACTTCCATTTCAGGAACAAGGAGGAACTCGCGCGGGAAATCGTCCAGCTACAACCGGAACGGCTACGACCGGTTCTTGAGGATCTGGAGTCGGAGGGACTCCAGTTCTCCGTCGACGTCACGCTCAGCTGGGCTCACCAGATGGTGGACGACGTCTTTCTGCTGGCGGGCGCGCGCCTGGTGATGGACCAGGAGTTCTTCATGAACGGCGAACAGAATTCGCACCAGCAGTGGACGGGGGTGCTGGTGGACAGCCTCCGGGAGGCCCAACGCCGGCGTGAGGTGCGGGCGGCCGCGGAAGTCGAGGCGCTGGCGCGTTTGATCGTCAACGCCTGCACGGGCGCGCAGATGCACGCGCATCTGGAGACGGAACGCCAGGACCTGCCCCTGCGCGTGCGCGACATGTGGCGGTGCCTGCTTCCCGCCATCGCCACACCGTCCGCCGCGGGCAAGGTCGCGATGGGCGAGGAGCGTTACCTGTCCCGTTAGCCGCCGTGGCGCGCGATCCGGGAGCGAGCCCGGAGGCAGTGGTCGCTTCGAACGTCTGGAACCCGGCCAACTCAACCACCGATTGGCGCAGTTCGAAGCGGACGGCGGTGGTCTCGTGCCACTGTGTGCGCAGTGGATGTCGCTGTCGGTTCTTCCACGCTCACTTCACGGGGGGTCGCGTGCTCGCGGGAAAGACGATCATGATTTCGGGTGCTTCCAGCGGTATCGGGGCGGCGGCTGCTCGCCTCTTCGCGCGCAAGGGAGCCCAGCTCGTGCTGATGGCGCGCCGGGCGGAGTCGCTGCGGAAGCTCGCCGGGGAACTCGCCGCCGAGGGGGCCCGGGCCCGTGCCGTCGCCGGGGACGTGACGTCGGTGGAGGACGTCAGGCGCGCCGTCGACGAGGCCGTCCGCCACTTCGGCCGTCTCGACGCCGCGTTCAACAACGCCGGTTGGGGCACGGCGGGCCCTACCCTGCACGAGGTTCCCGACGCCATGTACGACCAGATCATGGACGTCAACGTCCGTGGGGTCTTCAACTGTCTGCGCGAGCAGATACCGGTCATGCTCCGGCAGGGGGAGGGCGGGGCGATCGTCAACACCTCCTCGACGGCGGGACAGCTGGCCACCGGCGCGGTGGCGCCCTACGTCGCGGCCAAGCACGCGGTGATCGGTCTGACGAAGGCGGCGGCGGCGGACTACGGGGGCCAGGGGATCCGCGTCAACGCGCTGGTCGTCGGGAGCACCAGGACACCGCTGATGGAGGCCGCGATGCGCGTCATGCCGTCGGAGGAGACCGCCTACACGCGGGCGATCCAGCGGCGACTCGCCCTCCCGGAGGAGGTGGCCGAGGCCGCCGCGTGGCTGTGCAGCGATCAGGCCTCGTTCGTGACGGGCGCCGCGATGGCCGTGGACGGCGGGGTCGGCGCGGTCTGACCCGACCGGTCGCCCTCGGTGACGCGCGCCCTCCGACGCGGTACCGCCGGCGCCTGGGCTGCGCGTTCCCGCACGCGAAGCGGAGGCCTCCGCTCAGGCCGGTACGCCGCGCAGCGCCCGGCTCGGACGCAGGGGGGTGCCTGCCAGCCGGCGGTAGGCGTGAGCTGCCGACATCAGCGTCATGAAGTGGTGCCAGCCCGGGTAGGAGCGGCCCTCGAAGTCCAGCAGCCCGAAGTCCTCCTCCAGTTCACGGACGCATTCGGCCGTGGGGACGAGGTGCTCGGTGAGGAGGCGCAGATCGCTCAGGCGGTGGCGGACCATGTTGGTCAGCCAGATCCGCTCGGGCTGACGCGGGTCGGTGAACAGACGCAGGACGCCCTGCCGCCACGCGCCCCCTGTGGGGACGGGCAGGCGGGCCAGGCAGGTCAGTCCGCGTCCCGCGCGCTGTCCGTGCCGCAGCGCGCCGCGGGCGTGGAGAACGGCACTGGCGGAAGGGGACAGCATCAGCGTGCGCCGGCCGTCCGAGGAGGGCAGCTGTGCCAGTGCCGTGGCGGACGCGTCGACGGCCATGACGGGCAGGGCGGGCGGCACGGCGATCACGAACTCGTTGCGCTGGCGCAGCAGCGCGCACGCCAGGTCGGCCGTCGGCCTGGTGCCGCTCATGTCGGCCACGAGCGGGGCCGGTGTCAGACCGTGGCACCGCCTGAGCCTGTCCGCCATCTCCAGGGCGTCGGCCCACGGGGGTAATGACCGGGCGTCGCCGGGAATCCGCGCACGCCGGCGCAGGTGAGGGTGCGTCCAGCGTTCGGGGAGGTGCAGACGCCAGTCCACGGGTACCGCCGCCGTGCCGTCCGACATGAAGAGCCCGACCGACATCTGGCCGTTGACGTGCTGGCCGAGATGGGGCACGAAGCGCCGGTGCACACCGCAGGAGTGATCGCCCCGCTTCGCGGCGACCGTCGTGGAGACGGTCCACGCACGAGGGGACAGGCGTGCGTCGCTCCAGCGCGCCAGCTCGCCCCTCACCGGCTCCCACTCCCACGGGCTGGAGTTGACGAACTGCTGAAGCGACTGGAACGCCGTCGGGGACGCCGTGGAGGCCGCGGCCAGGCGCCGCACGGTCTTCTTGCCCGGGACCGTCAGGAGACCCTGGAGGTAGGCGTGGCCCCAGCGCCTCTGGTCCGCGCGCTGCAGGTGGGCGAACACGGTGTCCGTGAAGGCGGACAGGTGGTCGACGGAGCCGTACCGGCCGACCGGGGGCGGGTAGAGCAAGGACATGACACAACCCCTTCTCTCGGGACCCGCATAGAATAATTGAGTCAACTATGTTTCTGGCGAGTCGGGAATCGGACATTGCGCTGCGGGGCGAACCGCGAGAGTGGAAGGCCACGGCGGCGCGCGCGAGCCGAAACAGGCCATCTCAGCCGTGCGTGTGGGGAAGTTGGACTTGTGGCAACGGCCAGGTGACCGCGAGGCTTGGTGTTCCGTTGCAAGATCGTTCACGGGGATGCGGGATGCCAGCCGCTGACCGCGTCGCCGTAGTGGTGAGTCCGGTCGGCAGCCCTCGCGCAGCCCTGGGGGAGGCCCGCGCACGCGACCGTGGCCGCCAGACAACCAGATAGCCTCCCGGAGCACAGATGCAGGAAAGAGCAGCGCGTACACGGCGGGCGTTGGTGCAGGCGGCCGCGTCGGAGTTCGACCGCTACGGTTACGCTGGCACGTCCCTGGTGCAAGTGTGCAAGACGGCCGGCATCACTACCGGTGCTCTCACCTTCCACTTCCGCAGCAAGAGCGAACTGGCCGACGCCGTCCAGGCGGAAGGGTGCACGGCCATCCGGGGAGTCGTCGAGCACTTCGCCAGGGGGCACGGCCCCGCCCTGGAGCGACTGGTCGAGCTCACCCTCTCGCTGGCCCGGCTCCTGGAGGACGACACGGCTGTACGGTCCGCGGCGCGCCTGACCCGGGAGCGGCCCGCCAACGACCTGGGCTGGGCGTCCTGCTGGCTGCCGGCCGTGGGGGAACTGGCGTACCGCGCCCAGCGCACGGGTCAGCTGCGCGCCGGCACCCAGCCGGCGGCGGTGGCCCGCCTTGCGGCCTACCTCCTGGCCGGAACCGAGATGCGCGTACGGGCCTCGCTACAGGCCGCCCGCGAACCGGACGCGGTGAAGCAGCTGGAACAGATGTGGAGCATGGCGCTGGGGGGCATCATGCCGTGAGGCGTGAGGCGTGAGGCGTGACTCGCCCACGCTGCGGACGCCGAACGCTTCCCGGCACGGACGGTGTCGTCCGCCGGCGCCCAGCTCCCGGCGCCCGGCACACGGCACACGCCCCACGGCACACGCCCCACGGCGCACGCCCCACAGCCCGCGCACCACGGCCCACGGCACGTGCCGGGGCCGGCGCCCGAGGACCGCGCCGGTGCCGGGCCCAACCGCGTCCACCGTCCGGCACCCGCGCCCGCGGCGCCCGCACCCGAACCCGCCGCCGCAGCAGCGCCCGCCCCACTTGAGCAAGTCGCCGTTGGCGGCCGCGTGTTCCACGGGGCAGGCTGGCCCACGTCACAGCCGGCACGATGACGCGTCCGACGGGCAGCGCAGAAAACTCCCGTATTCGGCGCGTCGGTAAATGTTCAGGCATCGATGACGTCGGAGGACGGTCCCGCTGACCCAAACTGGACGACGAATGTCACATACACCTCTCGTGCGGGCCCGTAGAGATAGCAAGGATTAACCCGTCACCACCCGGCAGAACTCGGCTGAGATTCCGGTCAGCCATGTCAGGCATGCCCTCATAACGGCGTACAGGAGGATTGGATGGCGGAAACCGAGCGCTTCGACGTGGTCGTCGTCGGCGGTGGTATAGCCGGATCCGCTCTGGCAGCAGCCCTGGCCGGCGACGGATACGAGGTGATGCTCCTCGAGCGGCAGACCTCCTACCGCGACAAAGTACGAGGCGAAGTCATCAACTGCTGGGGCGTGCAGGAACTCATCGACCTGGGCCTCGAAGAATGCATTCTGAAAGCCGGTGGAACCTACGTCGACCGGTTCATCGGTTTCGACGAGATCGTCGATCCCGAAACCGCGAAGTCCAAGGCACTGCACCTCGACCGGATGTTGCCCGGAATTCGAGGAGTTCTCGATGTGGGGCACCCGGCCGCCTGTGAAGCGCTGTCCACCGCCGCCGAGGAGGCGGGTGCCACCGTCGTACGCGGAATCGGCGACGTCCTGGTGAGCGGGGGAGACGACCCCACGGTCCGCTACGAGCTCAACGACATGGAACACCAGGTGTCGTGCCGGCTCATCGCGGGCGCGGACGGCAGGATGTCCACGGTGCGCCGACAGCTGGGCATCGGGCTGACACAGACACCGCCCAACTCGCTGGGCGGCGGGATGCTGGTGGAGGACCTGCACGACTGGCCGGTCAACGTCACCTCCATCGGCACCGAGAACGACCTGCTCTACTTCGTCTTCCCGCGGGAGGGGGGCCGCGCCCGCCTCTACCTCCTGCACGACGTCGGCCAGAAGGGCCGCTTCGCCGGCCCGAACCGTCATGCCGACTTCCTCCAGGCCTTCCAGCTCGACTGCATCCCCGGCAGCGAGATGTTCGCGGCGGCGACCCCCACCGCCGTGTGCGCGTTCTACCCGATGAACGACGCATGGGCCGACACCCCCGCCGTGCCCGGGGCCGTGCTGCTCGGGGACGCCGCGGGCTGGTCCGACCCGGTGATCGGACAGGGGCTGTCCATCGCCCTGCGCGACGCGCGCATGGTCCGCGACTGCCTGCGCGTCGCCGGCACCTGGGACGCGAAGATTTTCGAGTCCTACGCCGAGGAACGCAAGGAGCGCATGCGCCGCCTGGAGATCTCCGGCTCGGTACGCACCACGATGAACATGACCTTCACGGCGCAGGGCAGGGCCCGTCGCTCGGCCTACGCCGAGGTGTGGCCCACCGACCCCGTCCTGGCGGGCTCCCGGCTGGCCACCTTCCAGGGGCCCTTCCACGTGCCCGCCGAATCGTTCGCACCCGACACCATCGAGCGCCTGTTCGCCCTGGGGTGAGGCAAGCACCCCGCGCGGCAGACGCCGGACGAGAGGAACCGCATGCACGTCAAGACCAGCGCCGGCGACGAGCTGATCCGCAAGAACGGCTGTGACATCCGCCAGCTCTACCCCTGGGAGGGCGTCGTCACCCCGCCGTGGAACAGCACGCTGTGCTCCATCCGGCCCGAGGAGTCCAGCACCCCGCACGGCCACGCCACCGACGAGACGTTCATCTTCGTCAGCGGCCAGGGGCGCGCCCGGGTGGGGGACGAGGAGCGACAGGTCGTACCCGGGGACGTGATCTACATCCCGCACGGAACCAACCACATCGTCACGAACACGAGTTCGAGCGAGCCGCTGACGTTCGTGTCCATCTACTGGCTCCAGCCCACCGACTAAGGGGGATCCTCCCTCATGACCGACGCCCCTTCAGGCCGGCGACGCATCAACGTCACCTTCTCTCCCCCCACCCCCAACGGGGACCTCCACCTCGGCCACCTCGCCGGCCCGGTGCTCGCCAGCGACGTGTGCGCCCGCTCCCAGAAGATCCTCGGACACGACGTCGCCTTCGGCACCAGCACCGACGACAACCAGACCTACGTCGTCACCACGGCCGAGCGCATCGGAACCGACCCCGAGTCGCTCATCCGGCACGCCTACGACAGCATCAGCCGCACGCTGAGCCTCGCAGCCGTCGACGTCGACCTCTTCGAACGCCCCGACGACGACTACACCGCCTTCGTGCGGGACTTCTTCACCCGCCTGTGGGAGAACGGCGCCTTCGACCGGCGCGAAGTGGAACTGCCCTACGACGCCGCCACCGGCACCTACAAGGCCGAGGCGTTCGTCACCGGGCGCTGCCCCACCTGCCTGGCACACGCCAGGGCCGGCGTCTGCGAGGCCTGCGGGCTGTACAACCTGCCCGGTGCCCTGCTGCCCGCCGGCGGAACGGGCGGCGATCTGCCGCGCCGGCCTGTCTCCATCTGGGTCCTGGACCTGGAGCGCTACCGCTCCATGCTCACCGACTGGTACGCGGACTCCGACGTACAGCTGCGCCCCGACCTGGCCCGCGTGGTCGAGCAGACGCTCGCGGGCCCCCTGCCGTACATTCCGATCACCTACCCGCTGACCTGGGGCATCACCGTCGACTGGGACGGCGGCGGCCAGGGCGGGCAGACCGTCAACGCCTGGCCCGAGATCTACGTCGGCCACGTCTACTGGCTCCAGCGGACCCGCGGCGGCCGGGAGAGCGTCGACGAACTGGTCCAGTTCATCGGCATCGACAACGGCTTCTACAACGCCTTCGTCTACGTGGCGCTGTCCCTGCTCGCCGCCCGCCACGGACTGCCCGTCGAACCGACCAGGACACGCACCCTCACCAACCAGTACTACCTGCTGGAGGGCCGCAAGTTCTCCACGAGCAAGGGCGACGTCCGCTGGGCGGGGGAGTACCTGGAGAGCGTCGGCCGCGACCGCACCCGGTTCGTACTGTCCCTGACCAGCCCCGAGCTCCAGCAGTCGGAGTTCAGCGAGCCCGTGGCCGCCGCCACGATCACCACACGGTTCGACACCCCGCTGTCGAAGATCCGCAGCGCTCTGGCGGAAACCGCGACCGGCCGGCGCGTCGACACCGAGCCCTCCGCGTGGTGGGTGACCGCACTGAACGCCTCCCGGCAGCGCTTCGAGGACGCCTACCGACTGGAGTCGTTCTCCATCCGCAAGGCCGCAGAGGCGCTCGCACTGCACCTGGAAGTCCTCGCCCTGCGCTGCGAGAACCTCGACGCCGACGATCCGGCCGACGTCAGCGGCGCCCTCCAGTTCCTGTGGAGCCTGCGCACGCTCGCCTGGCCGCTCACCCCCGACCTGTGCCGGCACATCACCGCGGCCTTCGGCGCCGCCGCCGACACCGCCCCGCCGCTGCTCGCCGCTCTCCACGACCGGCCCCCCGGCGCCTTCGCCGGCCTGACGGACTCCCTCCCGTAACAGGCCCGCCCGAGATCCCGGCCCCGGCCGCGGAACACGGCGCCCCCGCACCACCCGCCTCAACCGACCGGCATCACCCACCTGGACAAGGAGCCGCACCATGCTGCGCACGTTCATGCACTCGAAGATCCACCGCGCGACCGTCACCGACAGCAACCTCAACTACGTCGGATCCATCACCATCTCGCCGGAACTGCTCGAAGCCGCCGGCATCGGCGTCCACGAACTGGTGCACGTCGTCAACATCAACAACGGCGCGCGCTTCGAGACCTACACCATCCTCGACGAGTCTCCGCAGGCGCCCAAGGGACACGTCGTCATCAACGGCGCCGCGGCCCGGCTCGTCCAGCCCGGCGACAAGGTCATCATCATCAGCTACGCCCAGCTCGACGAAGAGGAGCGGATCGGGTTCAAGTCCCGGGTCGTCCACGTCGACGACGCCAACGCGATCACCGACACGGCGCTGCTGAGTTCCTGACCGCAGACCGGCCCCGCTGCATCGCGCAGCCCCCCACGCGCAGAACCTGCCGGCGCCGCAGGGCCGCTCACGGCACCTGCGGCAGCCAGGGCGTCTCGAAGGACCCCAGCCGCAGGTGCCCGCCGCCTTTGCACGCACGACAAGCCGAGGGACATCACACGATGAAACAGAAAGTCCACCCCGTTCTGGGCATCGGATTCGGACCGGCGAACCTCTCCCTGGCCGTGATCCTCGAAGAGGTCGGACGCCTGAGCGACGCCCATTTCATCGAACGCTCACCCGGCTTCCAGTGGCAGGACGAACAGCTCCTGTCCGGCGCGGACATCCAGAACAACCCCTTCCGCGACCTCGCGATGCAGCGCAACCAGGACAGCCCCCACACGTTCATCAAGTACCTGGCCTCCCGCGGAGCGCTGACCGACTACCTCCACCTCAACGCCAAGTTCCCGCTGCGCCGCGAATACGGCGCCTACCTCGCCTGGGTCGCCGGCGCGTTCGCCGACCGGGTCGACTACGGCCGGAGCGCCGCCCAGCTCACGCTCCGGGACGACCAGGACGGCAACGAGGTGTTCTGCGTCAAGACCCAGGACGGCCGGCAGTACTTCGGCCAGACACTCGTCCTGGGAACCGGGCGCTCCCCCCGCATCCCCCACCCCTTCCCCGCCAGCCTCGGCGACACCGTGTTCCACTCCACCCGCTACCTGTCCTCCGTCAACGCCTTCAACGACCAGGACATCCGCGTCGCCGTCATCGGAGCCAGCCAGAGCGCCATCGAGATCGTGCTCGACCTGCTGGAGCGGCCCAACGTCCGCCAGGTGACCTCCATCCACCGCAGCATCGGCTTCCGCCTCAAGGACACCAGCCCCTACAGCCGCCAGGTGTTCCTGCCCGAGTTCGTCGACTACTTCCACCCGCTGCCCGCGGCGGTCAAACGCCGCCTGCGCACCGACCTGCGCTCCATCAACTACGCCGCCTGCGACCAGGACGTCATCGACCGTCTCGTCACCGTGCAGCGTGAGTACGACCTGATCGGCTCCGACCGCCTCCGTCTGCGCCCCTTCACCGAGGTCACCCGGATCGACGCCCCCTCCGGCACCGGGCCCCACCGCCTGACCATGCGCGAGATCAACCACCACACCCACGACAGCCTCGACGCGGACGTCGTCATCCTCGCCACCGGATTCAAGGACTTCGGCATCAGCGCCGACGACGAGCGCTACCACCCCCTGCTCGAAGGCGTGGCCCACCGGCTCCCTCTCGACGAGGAGGGCATCCCCGAGGTGGGACGCGACTACGCCATCGAACTCAAGGCCCCCGAGACCGCCTCCCGGCCGCTGAGGATCTACCTGAACGGCCTGTGCGAAGCCAGTCACGGCATGGGTGACGCCGGCGCCTTGGCCATGCTCTCCGCCCGCGCCTCGGACATCGCCGACTCCCTCCTGACGCCACCCGCCCCCACCCTCCCCCGCCCCGCGCACGAGGCGCTGCGATGACGGCAGCGCTGAGGGCGGACGTCGCCATCGTCGGCGCCGGAATCATCGGCCTCGCCGGCGCCGAACATCTCACCGCCCACGGCGCCAGCGTCGTCGTCATCGACGACTCCGCCACCGACGCGGCCACGCCCGTCTCCGGCGGCCTCATACGCGCCTTCGACCCGGCCGGCGCCTACGCCGCCTGGCTGGTCGAAAGCTGCGCCCGCTACCTGGCCCGCGGCCGGCACGGCTCCTGGCCCGCCGTCCGCCGGCACGGCAGCCTCACCCTGATCGACGAGGGCGACCTCGGCCGGGCCGCGCCCCGCATCGAGGCGGTGCGCAGCGCCGGACTCCCCGTCGAGGTCCTCGACGCCGGCGACATCGTCAAGCGCCACCCGCAGCTCACCGTCCCCCGCCACGTCCTCGGCGTGATGGAGCCGCGGGCCGGATGGCTGCCGGCCGCCGACACCCTCCGGGCCCTGCACCGCGACGCGGGCCCCGCACTGCGCCTGCTCCGCGCCCGGGCCCTCAGCCTCACGCACTCCTCCTCGCGCGTGCGGGGCGTGCGGACCTCCGGCGCGGACGTCCACGCCGACGCGGTGCTCCTCGCCGCCGGCGTGGGCAGCACGCCCCTCGCGGCGTCCGCCGGCGTCCACCTTCCGCTGCGCACGAGAGCGGTGAGCTACTGCCTGTTCCGCGTCGAGGACACCACCGGCCTGCCCACCATGGTCGACCACACCACAGGCGCCTGGCTGCGCCGATGGGACACGGACCGCACCGTCCTGGCCGGCGTCCCCTCGACCCGCACCGGCGTACCCGCCCGCACCCGCGACGGCGTCGACACGGCCGAGGCGGAACGCGTCCGCGCCGTCGTCGCGCGGCGCTTTCCGCAGCTCGCCGGCGCCGCCGCCGTCGGCGGTGTCACGGCCTACGACGCGATGGTGCCGGAGGCCGGTCCCGGATCGGTGACCAGCTGGCCCAGCCCGCGCGGACTGGTGACCGCGGCCGGCTGGAACGGGGGCGGGTTCAAAATCGCCCCCGCCGTGGGCCGCCAGGCCGCCGACCACCTCCTGGAGGCGCTGCAACGATGACGCGCGCGACACGGTGGCGTCTGAACTCCACCGACGAAATGCTGCACCAGGCCGCCACGGCACTGGGCTCCTCCCGCATCGTCCAGGTCCTGTGGCGCCTCCCCGGTCCGCTGCCCGAAAGCGAACTGAACGCCGAATGGCAGCGCCTCGACCGTGGCCTGCTCAGCCGTACCGCGGTAAGGAGCTCGGTCCCCGCCGCCCGGCGCAAGTGGGTCATGGCGTCCAACACGCACCACCTGGCGATCGACCGCACGCCCCTGACACCGGACACCGCACTCGCATGGGCCGACGCGCAGACCCTCACCCCCCTGCCGGCGGACTCGAGCCGGCTGTGGCGTCTGGCGGCCGCCCCCTACGGCGACGGCTCCCTCGTGTCGCTGACCGTCCCGCACTTCCGGAGCGACGGCCTGGGCCTGCTCCGCGCGATCGCCGCACGCACACCGGCACAGCAGCCCCCCGACAGCGACCTCACCGACGCGCTGGGACAGACCACCCGGGCACTGACACGGACGGCGTCCTGGCTGCTGCGCCGGCCACGGCACCAACGGCTGGCCGTGCTACGGGCCCTCGCCACCCTGTCCGCGCCACGCCAGGGCCCCCGGCCGGCCTCGACGCCCCGCTACTTCACCACGGCCATCGTCACGGCACAGGCCGAGGCGTGGGAGGCCGCCGCACGCCGCCACCACGGCACCGGCAACACCCTCCTCGTGGAGATCGCCGCCAACCTGACGCGCACCCACGTCCCACGCGCACACCGCGAGGACGTGCACGTCGGCATCCCCATGAGCCTGCGCCGCTCCGCCGACGACGAACAGGCCAACGCACTCGTGGTCGTCCCGTTGAGCCTTCCCGGCGGCGCCGCGAACCACCAGGACCTCAAGCCCACCCGGCACGCCACCAAAGAGCTGCTGCGGCACTCCGGACTGCACAGCGCCACCCTCGTCCCCGAAGCCCTCTGGCACCTGCTGCCGTCCCGCGCCGCCGCGGCACTCAAGGCCCCCGGCGCGCAACAGACCGACGTCGTCGCCTCCAACTTCGGCGACGTCGACCACGACGTGCTGGACTTCGCCGGCCGTACCGCCGACTCCCTGGCGCTGCGCACCATGAACGTGCCCGGTCTCCTGCCGGACCGCGCCCGCCTGAGGGCCTCGCTGTGCCTGGTGCGCAGCGGCCGGCAGATGACGGTGACCGTGACCGGCATGCCCGAGCACTTCGGGGACGCCGCCCACCTGCACCACCTCGTGAGCGAGGAGTTCGCGGCCTGGGACATACCCGTGCGGCCCTGGTGGACCTCAACCCCCAACCCCGTGCAGAAAGGCTGACCGATGCCCGGCCCCACGCAGCCTGCCGACCCCGAGCGCTGGTTCCGCACCCGCCCCGACTCCTCCGTCCTGACCCGGCCGCGCCTGCTGGCCCGTTCACTGATCCCGTTGCCGGACCTGGACGAGCACATCGGCTACTACGAGCGCCTCCTCGGTGTCCCGGCCGACCTGCGCATGCCCATCCCCGACTTCGGGGGCCTGGAACTGGCCGCCGTCGGCAGTGTCCTGCTCATCGCCAGCAGCCGTCCCTTCACCCCGATCCAGCGGCAGACGCGCTACTCCCTCATCGTGCCGCACCTGGGGCGACAGCTCGACCTGCTCCAAGCCACCCGTACCACCGTGGTGGAACCGCCCGAGCCGATCCTTCCCGGCGCGCGGGCACGGGTCCGCTACCCCGACGGAACGCTGGCCGAACTCGTCGAACACCGGCCCTGGTCCGGCGAGCAGCCACGGACGGCCATGCCGGGCACCGCACGCCCGCGACCGCGGGAGACCGGCCTGCGACTGCTGCCCCGGCACGCCGTCACCGAGAGCGAGTTCCCCGCCACCGTGCGGCTGTACGAACGGCTCCTCCAGGCCCCCGCCCGTCCCGCCGGCCACCTGACAGGACCCGCGGACGCACACGCCGCCACCGTGGGAGACCTCCTCGTCGTCGGCCTGCCGGGCGCCGCGGTCACCGACGCCGCACAGCCGCGGGCAGCGCTGATCGTGCCCGCGTCCGCCCCCGACCCCACCGCCGGTTCGGTCCTCCTCGCCGGTCAGCTGGGAGCGGACGTCTGGACCGAGAACGCCCCGGCCGCCTCCCGGCCCGCCCCGCGGGTGCGGCCCGGAGCGCGTCATGCCTGAGCCCGCGGGCGCGGCGCGTCACACCAAGCCCACGCGCCGGCTGCACCAGGTGGTCATCCGTTTCGCCGGTGACTCCGGCGACGGCATGCAGCTCACCGGCGACCGGTTCACCTCGCAGACGGCGGCCTTCGGCAACGACCTGTCGACCCTGCCGAACTTCCCCGCGGAGATCCGGGCTCCCGCCGGGACCCTTCCCGGCGTCTCGAGTTTCCAACTGCACTTCGCCGACCACGACATCCTCACCCCCGGCGACGCCCCCGACGTGCTGGTCGCCATGAACCCCGCGGCGCTCAAGGCCAACCTGCCCGACGTGCCGGCCGGCGCGGACATCATCGTCGACAGCGACGAGTTCACCCCCCGCGCGCTGCAGAAGGTCGGCTACGCCACCTCACCGCTCGACAGCGGCGCCCTGGACCGCTTCAACGCGCACGCCGTACCGCTGACCGCGCTGACCACCGAAGCGCTGAAGGACTTCGCGCTGTCGCGCAAGGAAGCGGACCGGTGCAAGAACATGTTCGCCCTCGGCCTGCTGTCGTGGATGTACCACCGCCCCACGACCGGCACCGAGACGTTCCTGAAGCGCAAGTTCGCGGCGCGCCCCCACCTCGCCGACGCGAACATCGCCGCGCTGCGCGCGGGATGGAACTTCGGCGAGACGACCGAGACCTTCGCGGCCTCCTACGACGTCCCGCCCGCGACCAGCGCCTTCCCGCCGGGCACCTACCGCAACATCTCCGGAAACCTCGCCCTGTCCTACGGCCTGATCGCCGCAGGCAGACGCGCAGACCTCCCTGTCTACCTGGGCTCCTACCCCATCACCCCGGCCTCCGACATCCTGCACGAGCTGAGCCGCCACAAGAACTTCGGCGTGCGCGCCTTCCAGGCGGAGGACGAGATCGCGGCCATCGGCGCCGCGCTGGGCGCCGCCTTCGGCGGATCCCTCGCCGTCACCACCACCTCGGGTCCGGGAATGGCGCTGAAATCGGAGACGGTCGGTCTCGCCGTCTCCCTCGAACTGCCCCTGCTGATCATCGACATCCAGCGCGGCGGACCCTCCACCGGGCTGCCCACCAAAACGGAACAGGCCGACCTCCTGCAAGCGATGTACGGCCGCAACGGAGAGGCACCCGTGCCCGTCGTCGCCCCCCGCACCCCGGCCGACTGCTTCGACACGGTGATCGAAGCCGCCCGCATCGCCCTCACCTACCGCACACCGGTCTTCCTGCTGTCCGACGGCTACCTCGCCCACGGCAGCGAACCCTGGAAGATCCCCGACCCGGACGAACTGCCCGACCTGCGCCAGCAGTTCGCGGTCAGGCCGAACCACACCACCGACGACGGAACCGAGGTCTTCTGGCCCTACAAACGCCACCCCGACACGCTCGCCCGCCCCTGGGCCGTCCCCGGCACACCCGGCCTGGAACACCGCATCGGCGGCATCGAGAAACAGGACGGCACAGGCCACATCTCCTACGACCCCGGCAACCACGACCACATGGTCCGCGTCCGCCAGGCGAAGATCGACGGCATCGGCGTACCCGACCTCCTCGTCGACGACCCCACCGACGACGCCGACCTCCTCGTCCTGGGCTGGGGCTCCAGCTACGGACCCATCACCGCCGCCGTACGCCGGCTGCGCGGCGAGGGCGAGCGCGTCGCGCAGGCACATCTGCGTCACCTCAATCCCCGGCCCCGCAACCTCGGCACCGTCCTCGCCCGCTACCGCCGTGTCCTGGTCCCCGAGATGAACCTCGGACAGCTGTCGGCACTGCTGCGCGCCACGTATCTGAAGGACGTCACCGCGCACACCCAGGTGACCGGAATGCCCTTCAGCGCGGAACGACTCGCCACGACCCTGCGGGAGGCCCTCCATGCCCGGTGACCCGCTGCCCCTGGTGCCCTGGGCCGGGACCAGGCAGTCCGCGACGGAGTTCAAGTCCGACCAGGAGGTGCGCTGGTGCCCCGGCTGCGGTGACTACGCCGTCCTCGCCGCCGTGCAGGGCTTCCTGCCCGAACTCGGCCTGGCGCGGGAGAACATCGTCTTCGTGTCGGGGATCGGCTGCTCCAGCCGCTTCCCCTACTACATGAACACCTACGGCATGCACTCCATCCACGGTCGTGCCCCCGCCATCGCCACCGGCCTCGCCACCTCCCGCACCGACCTGAGCGTATGGGTCGTCACCGGCGACGGCGACGCCCTGTCCATCGGCGGCAACCACCTCATCCACGCCCTGCGCCGCAACGTCAACCTCAAGATCCTGCTGTTCAACAACCGGATCTACGGCCTGACCAAGGGGCAGTACTCGCCGACCTCGGAAACCGGGAAGATCACCAGGTCCACGCCGATGGGATCCCTCGAAACCCCGTTCAACCCGGCTTCCCTGGCCATCGGCGCGGAGGCCACCTTCATCGCCCGCACCCTCGACTCCGACCGCCACCACCTGGTCGACGTGCTGCGCCAGGCGGCCGTCCACCAGGGCACCGCGCTCGTGGAGATCTACCAGAACTGCAACATCTTCAACGACGGCGCCTTCGCCGTCCTCAAGGACAAGCGGAGCGCACAGGAAGCGGTGATCCGGCTGGAGCACGGCAAACCGATCCGGTTCGGCCACGCGGGCGGCAAGGGCGTCATCCGTGACACGGCCACCGGCCGGCTGCGCGTGGTCCCCGTCACCGCCGGCAACGAGGCCGACGTCCTCGTGCACGACGCGCACGAGACCGACCCCGGCACCGCCTTCGCGCTGTCCCGCCTCGCCGACCCGCACACCCTGCACCACACACCGATCGGCGTGCTGCGCCAGGTCGAACGGCCCGACTACGACACGCAGATGGCCGGCCAGCTCGACGCCGCCGTCGAACGTGACGGCAAGGGCGACCTCGCGGCGCTGCTCGCCGGCACCGACACCTGGACCGTCAAGGAGTAGCTCCATGACCTACGTCATCGCCCAGCCCTGCATCGACGTCAAAGACAAGGCGTGCATCGAGGAGTGCCCCGTCGACTGCATCTACGAAGGCCCCCGGAAGATGTACATCCAGCCCGACGAATGCGTGGACTGCGGGGCGTGCGAACCGGTCTGCCCCGTGGAAGCCGTGTTCTACCAGGACGACCTGCCCGCCGACTGGGCGGACTACCTGGGCGTCGAGCGGGACTTCTTCGCGACCGTCGGCGCCCCCGGCGGAGCCAGCTCCCAGCCCCCGCTCGAAACGGACCACCCTGCCGTGGCCGGCGAGCCCCAGCGCACCGCCTCCTCCTGAGGCCCCACCGCCGTTCCCCCTACCGGAATCGAGCCCCATGACACCCCCCATCGTGCTCCTGGCCGAAGCCCTCGCACCGGCCACCATCGACGCGCTCGGCCCCCAGGTGGAGATCCGCCACTGCGACGGCGGCGACCGCGCACGGCTGCTGGCGGCCGTGCGTGACGCGGACGCCCTCCTCGTGCGCTCGGCGACCCGGGTGGACGCCGAAGTGCTCGCCGCCGCCCCTCGCCTCAGGGTCGTCGGAAGGGCAGGGACCGGCCTCGACAACGTGGACCTCGACGCCGCGACACGAGCCGGCGTCACCGTCGTCAACGCCCCCGCGTCCAACAGCGTCACCGCGGCCGAGCTCGCCTGCGGGCTCATCATCTCGGTGGCCCGCCACATCCCCCAGGCCGACGCGTCGCTGAAACGGGGACAGTGGCAGCGCGGCCGCTACACCGGTGTGGAACTGGCGGACAAGACCCTGGGCGTCGTGGGACTCGGACGCATCGGGCGACTGGTGGCCTACCGCATGCGCGCCTTCGGCATGCGGGTCATCGCCTACGACCCCTACCTGTCCCCGTCCCAGGCGGCCGAGGCGGGCGCGAAGCCGGTGACGCTGGACGAACTCCTCGCCGTGTCCGACTTCATCACGGTGCACCTGCCCCGAACGGCCGAGACGACCGGCCTCATCGGCCATCAGGAGCTACGACGGGTCAAGCCGGGCGTGCGCATCGTCAACGCGGCCCGGGGCGGCATCGTGGACGAACAGGCCCTGGCCGCCGCGCTGACGGAGGGCCGCGTCGCCGGGGCCGGCGTGGACGTCTTCGCCACCGAGCCCTGCACCGACTCACCCCTGCCGGCCCTCGACAACGTCGTGTGCACGCCGCACCTGGGCGCCTCCACCGTCGAGGCCCAGGACAGGGCCGGCACCACGGTCGCCCACGCCGTCCGGCGGACCCTCGCCGGGGAGCTGGTTCCCGACGCCGTCAACCTCCACGTCACCGCTCCCCTCACCGAGGTGACGCGCTTCCTCCCGCTCGCCGGCGATCTCGGCCGCATCTTCACGGCCCTGGCCGACGGGCAGCCTCCCGTGGATCTCGACGTCGAGGTGCACGGCCCGATCACCCAGCACGACGTCTCCGTGCTGGAACGCGGCGTGCTCGCGGGCATGTTCGCCGACGGCCGGCGGGTCACCCTGGTGAACGCCCCCCTTGTCGCACGGGAGCGCATCGCCGCGGTCCGCTTCCTCACCAGCTCCGAAAGCGCGTCCCACACCGACCAGATCACCCTGCGCGGCACCCTGCCCGACGGCCGTGCGCTCACGGTCTGCGGAGCCCTGTCCGGGCCCAGGAACATCCGCAGACTCACCGGGATCGCCGGCTACGACATCGAGCTGGAGATCACCGACCGGATGCTGTTCCTCCAGTACAAGGACGTGCCCGGCATGATCGGCACCATCGGACGGATCCTGGGCGAGGCAGGGGTCAACATCGCCGTGATGCAGGTGGCGCGGGACACCGAAGGAGGCGAGGCCGCTGTCGCGCTGACGGTCGACAGCGTCGTCTCCCCCGGTGTGCTGCACAGGATCAGCGAGGTGGTCCGTCCTTCCTGGGCACACTTCGTGGACCTGACCACCTGAGTGCTGCCGCGTCGCGGGCACGACGGAGGTGACGGCCGGCGCGGCCCCGCGCCGGCCGTCACGCGTCGTGCGCGCGGAGCGTCGACGGGGGCGGCGAGGTGATGTCGCCGGTGGGCATCTCGTTGACGGGGTGATCTCCCGTGGCCCACAGGTACTGCACGGCGTAACCGCGCCACGGCTGCCACACCCGGGCGCGGCGCAGCAGCGCGGCCGGTGTGCCCGGCAGCCCCAGGCCGGCGGCGGCCGCCTTGACGCCGAGGTCCGTGGCGGGGAAGGCGTCGGGATCCCCCAGGGCGCGCAGGGCGATCGTCTCCACCGTCCACGGCCCCGCACCGGGCAGCGCGCCGAGCCTGGCGCGTGCCTCCTGCCAGTCGCTGCCCGCGCCGAGGTCGAGACGCCCTGACGCCAGCGCGTCGACCAGGGCGAGCACGGCCTCGCTGCGTCTGCGCGGCAGGGCCAGGACGGCCGGGTCGAGGGCCGACAGGGCCGCGGGGGAGGGGAACAGGTGCGTCAGGCCTCCCGTCGCGTCCACCACGGGATCGCCGTGGGCCCGCACCAGACGCGCCGCGTGCGTGCGGGCGGCGGCCGTGGACACCTGCTGCCCCAGCATGGCGCGGACCGCGAACTCCGCGCCGTCGACCGTCTGCGGGATGCGCCGGCCCGGGCTTTTGCGGACCAGCGGGGCGAGCACGTCGTCGTCGTGCAGCGCTTCGCCGTAGGCCACCGGATCGGCGTCGAGGTCCAGCAGGCGCCGGCACCTGTTGATGGCGATGGTCAGGTCGCGCAGGTCGGACAGGTGGAGCGTGCACTGGATGTACGACGCCCCCGTCGGCCTGAGTTCGGCGATGCCGTGCCCATGAGGCAGCCGCAGCGTGCGACGGTACGCGCCGGCCCGCCATTCCTCCACCCCCGGCACACCCGTGACGGCCAGATGTCCGAACAGGCTGTCGGGGCACAGCGGGGAACGGAACGGCAGACGCAGGGCCACCGCCCCCGCGGTGGCCGAGGGACGGCCGCGACGGCGCAGTTCGGAGGGCGTCATGCCGAACACGCTGTGCACCGTGTCGTTGAACGTGCGGATGGAGGCGAATCCCGACGCGAACGCCACCTCCGCCATCGGCAGCGTGCTGGTCTCGATCAGCAGACGAGCGGCCTGGGCGCGCTGGGCCCGCGCCAGGGCCGCGGGCCCGGCTCCGACCTCCGCCTGCAACTGCCGCTCGACCTGGCGCGTCGAATACCCAAGGCGTGCCGCCAGCCCGCGCACGCCCTCCCGGTCCACGACGCCGTCCTTGATCAGCCGCATCGCGCGCGCGGCGAGACCGGCCCGCACGTTCCATTCGGGCGAGCCCGGCGTAGCGTCGGGACGGCAGCGCTTGCAGGCCCGGAACCCCGCCTGCTGGGCGGCCGCCGCGCTGGGATAGAAGGACATGTTCTCGGGCTTGGGCGGGACCACCGGACAGCTGGGCCGGCAGTAGATCTTCGTCGTCAGCACCGCCGTGAAGAACCAGCCGTCGAACCGCGCGTCCTTGGACTGCACTGCCCGGACGCAGTGTTCCGCGTTTTCGTGCATGGGCCCATCCTGAGTCTCCGCCCCCGCTAGGGCTGGCACGTTCACGACGTCAACCTCGAGGCACCTCGTGCGCCGCCGAGGCCCCTGCCCAGGGCCCCCGCGGGACGCCGGCACGGCAGAACGACGCGAACGCCGCCGCCCGTCGGGTCACGTGCGCGCCCTCCAGACGGGCCAGTCCGACATCGAGGGGCGCTACCTCGTCGGCGATCCGGCGCACCTGCACCGCCCGGCCCTCGTAGCTGACGTTCAGGGCGGGGCGCTGGATGAGCAGGGAGTACCCCGCGCCCCGCGCCACGAGGCCGCGGACGACCTCGAAGCTGGACGTGCTGTGGCGTACCACCGGAGCGATCCCCGCCCGCGTGAGCAGGTCGCTGAAGTAGCGGCGGCTGGGCGGCACGTCGAGCATCACCATGTCGAGCCCGGCGAGATCGGACAGACGCACGCTGTCCCGGTCCGCCAGCGGATGGTGCTGCGGCAGGAGAACGTGCGGCTCGACGGAGTGGAGCCTGTCGAACGCGATGCCGTCGTCCACGTCCACTCCGTACAGCAGTGCCACCTCGCAGCGCCCGTCCCGGAGCAGGCGCTGCAACGTGGTCGCGGAGCCCTCGACGAAGTCCAGGGTCACGCCAGGGTGGGCGAAGGGGAACTCCGCCAGCAGCCACGGCACCAGGAACGGGGCCAGCGTCGTGAAGCAACCGATCACCAGAGGCCCGGTCGGACGACGCCCCATCTCCTGCACGCTGGCGCGCAGTTGCTCGCTGCTCGCCAGCAGCGCCTTGGCCTGGGGCAGGAAGAGGCGTCCGGCGGCGGTCAGGGTGAGCCCCTTGGCCCGGGCCCGCAGCAGCAGCTGCGCCCCTACTCGGTGCTCGAGCTCGCCGATGCCGGCCGACACCGCCGAGGGCGACACGTACAGCAGCTCCGCCGCGCCCGTCAGCGTTCCGGCTTCGGCTGCCGCGACGAAATAGTCGAGCTGGCGCAGGCTTATTCGCTCAGACATAAAAAACCCCGCTTGATGCCCAGAATTTTCCGGTTTTCAAAAGGGTCGGCGGCGGGTGAGACTGAAGGCCGCCGAGCCCTGGGAGTTTCGTTATGACGGACATGACGGCATGCCCGGTAAACCACAGCTTCAACCCGCTGGGTGACGCCTACGTCGAGGACCCCTACCCGATATTGTCCGCCGTGCGCGAAGAAGGACCCGCCTTCTATGCGCCGGCGATAGACATGTGGGTGATAACCGGGTACGAGGACATCCAAAGCGCGTTGATGAACCCGCGCGTCTTCTCCGCCGCCGTCGGGCAGCGCCCGGTGTTTCCCCTGACGCAGGAGGCCCAGAGCATCGTCAAGGCCGGATTCCATGCCTATCCGGTCATGTCGGACTGCGACCCTCCTCGCCACACCCGCATTCGCCGGCACAACCAGAAGGCGTTCTCCGCCCGGCGGATCTCGGTCCTCGAGCCCAAGGTGTGGGCCAAGGCGACCGAACTGGTCGACGAGATCCGGCCCGGGATCGTGGACCTCGTCCCCGCGCTGACCTACCCCCTGCCCGCCTACATGATCTTCACCTTCATCGGATTCCCCGATGAGGACATGGACATGCTCAAGTCCTGGTGCGGTAACCGGATCGCCTTCAGCTGGGGCAAGCCGACCCCCGCCGAACAGCGCGACATCGCCAACAACATGGTCAACTACTGGCGTTACTGCGAGGAGTTCGTCGCCAAGCGCGCGGCCGACCCCGTCGACGACTTCACGAGCGACCTCGTCCGGATCCACCGGGAGGATCCGGAGAGCCTCTCGATCGCGGACATCACCAACGTCGCCTACGGCCTCAGCTTCGCCGGGCACGAGACGACCACCAGCTTCACCGGGAACGCCGTGCGCCGGCTGCTGGCCAACCGCACGCAGTGGGACGAGCTGTGCGCCGACCGCTCCCTCATCCCCAAGGCGGTCGAGGAAGTGCTCCGCTACGACAGCAGCATCCCGGCCTGGCGGCGCATCACCACCGAGGCCGTGACGGTCGGCGGTGTCGAGATCCCCGCGCAGGCGAAGATCCTGCTGCTGCTGGGCGCGGCCAACCGCGACCCCGCCCACTTCGCCGAGCCCGAGGCCTTCGACATCCACCGCGAGGACTCCCGCAAGCACCTCGCCTTCGGCCAGGGCATCCACTACTGCATCGGCGCCGCCCTGGCCCGCATGGAGGCCCGCATCGCACTCGACCTCCTGGCGCGGCGCGCCCCCGGCATGCGGGTCGTCGAGGACCAGGACTTCGACTTCCCCGCGAACGTCTCCTTCCGCGGCCCGCGCAAGCTGCTGGTCTCCTGGCCCGGCTAGGACGCGGGGCGAGAGCCGCCCGCGGTGGGTGGGGCGGCCCGTGCGCACGGCACGGGCCGCCCCCCGTTCACCGTTCATTGACCAGCAGTGTCTGCGTGACCTGGCCGCACTCGCCGCTCTGGTCGTACAACTGCCCGACCGCCAGCCCCGACCCGCGAGGGCTGGCGGCCGTGGCCGAGCGCACGCACAGCCACGCCCCGGCCGGCGGCCGGTGCAACGCCAGCGTCACGTCCGTGTTGATGACGAGCCGGCGGTGGTGGTCCAGTTCGAACGCGACGGCCCAGCTGCTGTCCGCCAGTGTCAGCGCGCGGGTGAGCGCGGTGTCCGCTGCCCCCGCCACCAGGGGGATCCGCTGACGCGCCCACGCCACCCCCGGTCCTGGCACGTCGAAACCCCCGCCCGCCTCGAAGCGCCACTCCATGGCCGCGATGTAGCCGTCGAGATGCGCCCCCGCCATGGTGTGCGGGGCCTGGGCGCCGGGCAGCGCCGGCGCGGGCGGATGGGGTCGCAGTGCGGGCGTGTCGGCCGGACTGGCAGCCACCCGCCAGGCCCTGGCCAGCATCACCGGACCGGCGTCCGAGCTGATCTGTCCTTCGAGCAGCTCGACGCGCCGGCCCGCGTGGACGGTCCGCACCGAGACCCGCAGGTCGGCCACGGGGACGGGGCGCGGCAGTTCCACGGTCACGCGGGCGATGTGGAAGCCCTCACGCGGTTCATGCTCCTCCATGGCGCGGCCCAGCAGCGCCGACGGCGGACCGCCGTGCTGCCACTTGGGGCTCCACGGCCCGGCCGTGGCCGTACTGCTCTCGAAACGGCCGCGTCCCAGGTCGTGGTAGAAGGCGTCCGGTAGCGCCGGAGCCGGATGGTTCGTCACACGCTTCCCTTTCCTCGGTGAACGGCGGGCGGGACGGCGCCACCCGCAGACGGCGCACGGCACGCATCACGCGGCACCTCGGGGCCGCCCCCCGCGCTCAGGCCCGGCTGGGCGGGCTTCCCGCCCCCTTGGCACGGAACCAACGACGATAGGCGTCCGGCGACAGGCCCGTGGTCCGGTTGAAGTGCCGGCGCAGGGTCGCTCCGGTTCCCATCCCGCACTGCGTCGCGATCTGCTCGACGCTCATGGCCGTCGTCTCCAGCAGGCGCTGGGCCCGGTGCACGCGCTGCGACAGGACCCACTGCAGAGGCGCCATACCGGTGTGCGAGCGGAAGTGGCGAGTCAGCGTGCGACGGCTGACACGGGCCTGCTCGGCCATGTCGTCCACGGTCAGCTCGTGCTCCAGACGCTCCGAGACCCACGGCAGGATCTGCGCGAGCACCTCGTCCGTGTCGTGCTCGACGACCGCGGGGGCGTCGGTGCCCGGGTCGGCGAAGGGGGCGAACAGGCGGCGGGCCAGCGCCTTCGCGACGGCACTGCCGTGATCAAGGCTGACCACGTGCAGGAAGAGCTCGAGACTGGCGGCGCCGCCCACGGACGTGAGCAGGTCGCCGTCGTCCAGGTACCGCGCGGCCGGGTCGGGCCTGACCTGCGGATAGCGGGCGGTCAGGGCGTCGGCGTGCGCCCAGTGCACACTCGCCCGCCGGCCGTCCAGCAGTCCGGCGGCCGCGAGCACGAACACCCCCGTCGACGCGGCGACGACACGCGACCCCGCGCCGTGTGCGGTCCGCAGCGCCCGGACGAGGGCGGCCGGCGGTTCCTCGTGCACGTCCGGCCAGGCCGGCACCACGATCGTGTGCGCCGCCGGCAGCTGATCTGTGCTCCACAGCCGCTCCACACGGCAGGCATCGCAATTCCGGGCGTCGTCCGGGGCCCAGCCGGCGAATTCGTACCACGGGTCGACAAGGTCGGAACGGTCGACGCCGAAAACCTCACGGGCTGCTGAGATGTCCAATCCAGCAACAATTGAAGGGAAAAGTAGAGCCACGGATATCGGCATGCGGCCCACCCTCATCCGGCTCTCCGCACCGGGTCAACGCAATCTTGCCGAAGTCGCACACGAGTACGCCCACGGCGCACATACGTACGGCAATGCGGGCGCGTCGCGGAAGGGACTTGCCCAAGTCGCGCATGAACCGCACGGCGTCGGATCTCCGTCGCACAGCCCCCGCGTCAAACGGGTGACCTGCGGCGACCGTGGAAACACCCATCAGCGGATTTGCGACGCCACCCTCCGGGACGGCGCTCATGTCGCAGATCTGCCAGCCCTCGCCCCGCTCCGCCTGCTGAACTGATCTGGCAACAGCACACACATCACAGGACGGAATTCATGGCTGCATCCACCACCGCCACCACGCGCGATCCTGGCGGGGCCGATTCACCGCACCGCTCCCCGGTGATCGGATGGCTGGCCGTCGTCGCGGTGATGCTGGGCATCTTCTCCATCGTCACCACGGAAATCCTCCCCATCGGACTTCTGACCAAGATCGGTGCGAGCTTCACCATCTCCGACGGCATGGCCGGACTGATGATGACCATGCCCGGCTTCCTCGCGGCGATCGCCGCACCCGTCGTCACCGTCGCCACCGCGCGGATCGACCGCCGCCTGATGCTGTGCGCCTTCATGGTCCTGCTCGCCGCGGCGAACTTCCTGGCGGCGGCGGCCCCCGACTACTGGCTGGTCCTGGTCTCCCGCGTCATCGTCGGCATCGTCATCGGCGGCTTCTGGTCCATCGGCGCCTCACTGGCCGAACGCCTGGTCCCCGCCGAATCCGTCGGCCGAGCCACAGCGGTGATCTTCTCCGCGGTGCCCCTCGGTTCCGTGCTCGGCGTACCGGCCGGCACCTTCATCGGCGACCTGGCCGGATGGCGTACCGCGTTCATCGCCATGGGCGGCCTCACCGTCGGCGTACTGATCATGCTGCTCATCGTCACGCCGCCACTGCCACCGCACCAGACCACCCGCCTGGGCGTCCTGCGAGGCATGCTCAACAGCGTCGCCACCCGCTTCGCCCTGCTCCTGACCGTTCTGGTGGTGCTGGCGCACTTCGGCACGTACACCTACGTCACACCGTTCCTCGAGCAGGTCACCGACGCGGGCTCCGGGCTCATCACCGTCTTCCTGCTGATCTACGGCGCGGCGGGCATCCTCGGCAACTTCCTGGGCGGCTCCCTGGTCGCACGCCACCCGCGGGCCACCTTCGGCATCGCCGCCGGCATGATCGCCGCCGCCACCCTGCTCCTGCCCGTTCTGGGCCAGTGGAAAGCCGGAGCGGTCGCCCTCCTGATCGTCTGGGGCGTGGCATACGGGGCGGTGCCCGTCTCCTCCCAGACGTGGTTCACCAAGGCGAGTCCCGACACCCCCGAAGCCGCTTCCGTCATGTTCACCGCGTCGTTCCAGGCCACGATCTCCCTCGGCGCCCTGACCGGCGGAATCGTCGTCGACGCCAGCTCGCCCTCGACGGTCATGACCCTGGGCGGCATGACAGCCGTCCTCATGGTCATCGCCGTATGGGCCCACTACGCCCGACGCCTGACCTGGCCGGACAACGCCTGACCCGCCCCGGCCCTTCCGAGGACCCGGCACGCCCGGACCCTGCCGCAGCGCGAACGGTCCGGGCGGCCGGTCGCAGACCTCCGGTCCCAACACACCAACGAGAGGACACCACACATGTGCGGAATCGCCGGATGGGTGGACTTCGAACGCGATCTGACCCGCGAGCGCGCGACGGCGGACGCGATGACCCAGACCATGGCCTGCCGCGGCCCGGACGCCAGCGGCCTGTGGACGGACCGTCACGCCGCCATCGGCCACCGCCGGCTGTCCGTGATCGACCTCGAAGGCGGCAAGCAGCCCATGCTCGCCGAGGACGACGGCCGTGTCCTGGCCGTGCTGACCTTCAGCGGCGAGATCTACAACTACCGGGAACTGCGCTCCGACCTCGTCTCCCGCGGTCACCGCTTCCTGACCCAGAGCGACACCGAAGTGGTCCTGCGCGCCTACCTGCAGTGGGGCGTGGACTTCGTGACCAAGCTCAACGGCATGTTCGCCTTCGCCATCTGGGACACCCGCCGCGAGGAACTGCTCCTGGTCCGCGACCGCATGGGCGTCAAGCCGCTCTACTACTTCCCCACCCCCCACGGCGTCCTCTTCGGCTCCGAGCCCAAGGCGATCCTGGCCAACCCCGACGTACCCCGCCGCGTCAACGCCGACGGCCTCAGCGAGATACTCGACATGGTCAAGACCCCCGAACACGCCATCTTCACCGGCATGTTCGAGGTCCGTCCCGGTCACCTCGTCCGCGTGGGCCGACAGGGACTGAGCAAGCACCGCTACTGGGCGCTGGAGGCCAGGGAGCACACGGACTCCCTGGACCAGACCATCCGCACGGTGCGCGAACTGCTCGAGGACATCGTCTCCCGGCAGCTCATCTCCGACGTTCCGCTGTGCAGCCTGCTCTCCGGAGGCCTGGACTCCTCGGCGGTCACCGCCCTGGCCGCCAAGGCACTCAAGGACCAGGGCGCCGGACCCGTACGGTCCTTCTCCGTCGACTTCGTCGGCGCCGCCGAGAACTTCGTACCCGACCCGCTGCGCAGCACCCCGGACGCCCCCTTCGTGCGCGACCTGGCCGAACTGGTCAAGGCCGACCACAAGGAGATCCTCCTCGACAGCGACGACCTCAGCGACCCCGCCGTGCGGGCCGCCGTCCTGGCCGCCACCGACCTGCCGCCCGTCTGGTACGGCGACCTGTGGCCCTCCCTCTACCTGCTCTTCCAGGCCGTGCGCCAGCGCTCCACGGTCGCCCTGTCCGGGGAATCGGCGGACGAACTCTTCGGCGGCTACAGCTGGTTCCACGACCCCGAGGTCCTCACCGCCGAGACCTTCCCCTGGCTCACCAGCACACCCGGACCGTTCTACGACGGCACCCCCCTCTTCGACACCTCCCTCCTCACCCGCCTGGACATACCGGGCCGCCGCAGCGACAGCTACCACACCGCCATCGCCGAAACCCCCGTACTGCCCGGGGAGAGCGGACTGGAGAAGCGGATGAGGGAGCTGTCCTACCTCAACCTCACACGCTTCGTGAACACGCTCCTGGACCGCAAGGACCGCATGAGCATGGCGGTGGGCCTCGAGGTCCGGGTCCCCTTCTGCGACCACCGGCTGGTGGAATACGTCTTCAACGCCCCCTGGTCGATGAAGAAATTCGACGGGCGAGAGAAGAGCCTGCTGCGCGCCGCCACGCGCGACGTGCTCCCGCAGTCCATCGCCGAACGTGTCAAGGCGCCCTACCCCAGCACTCAGGACTCCGGTTACGAGAAGAAGCTGCGCGACCGGTTCGCCGAAGTCCTCTCCAGCGGCGACGCGCCCATCCTGCCGCTGCTGGACCTGGGCCGGGTCAAGGACCGGCTGACCCGGCCTGTCAGTGCCGAGAGCACGCAGATCACCCGGATCGACCTCGAGGTGCCCCTGTCGCTCAACGCCTGGCTCGAGTCGTACGACGTCACCCTCGACGTGTAGCACCAACCGGCCGGCCGGCGGCACCCCCGCCGGCCGGCGCCTCCGAGACCGCCCGGCGTCCCTGTGAGTCCATCCCCCGTCAGCAGGGGCGCCGGGCATTCCCAGCCGCCCGGCAGCGACGCCCGTCGCGCGAAGTTCCGAGAGGACACACCCATGCCGTCGCCCTCGCGCAGCGCCCCAGGAACGTCCTTTGGCGACCGGCCCGAGGCAGACCTCCTGCAGTACCGGGCCGCGGAGCTGGCAGCCCGCATCACGTCGATCATCAGGACCCTGGACGCACTGGACCTCACCGGAACCGCACCGGCACCCGTCTTCACCGTCACCGGCCGCGGTGCCACCGGGAGACTCCGGTGACGCAGCCCTGCGAACTCACCGCCGCCGCCGCGGCCGAGGCCATCGCCGCCAAGGAGCTCTCCCCGGTCGAACTGACCGAGTCCGTCCTCCAGCGGGCCGCGGACACCGAAGACACCCTCAACGCCTTCGTGACCCGCACAGCCGAGGCCGCCCGGGCAAGGGCGGCCCAGGCGGAGCGGGATGTGATGGCGGGGCGCCCCCTGGGCCCGCTGCACGGCGTCCCCTTCGCGCTGAAAGACAACATCGACGCCTCCGGCGTCCTCACCACGGCCAGTTCCGCACTGTGGGCCGAGCGGGTCCCCGCCGAGGACAGCGCGGTCATGGACCGTCTGACCGCGGCCGGCGCGATCCTGGTCGGGAAGACCGAGATGCACGAGTTCGCCTACGGCCTCATCACCCCCCAGACCGCCAATCCCTGGGCCCGCGACAGGATCGCCGGCGGCTCCAGCGGCGGGTCGGCCGCCGCCGTGGCGGTCGGCTCCGCCACCTTCGCCCTGGGCACCGACACCGCCGGCTCCGTCCGCGTCCCCGCGTCGTTCAACGGGCTCGTGGGCCTCAAGCCCACCTACGGCGTGGTCTCCCGCTTCGGCGTGGCCCCCCTGTCCTGGTCCATGGACCACGTCGGCCCCCTCACCCGGAGCGTCCAGGACGCGGCCCTGGTCCTCCACGCCATCTCCGGTCAGGACCCGCGGGATCCGGCGAGCGTCGTCTCACCGCATCCGCCCCGGCTCGGCACGGGCTCCGGGGACCTGAGGGGCGTGAGAGTCGGTGTCCCCGCGAACTACTTCTTCGAGCACGTGGAAACACCCGTGGCGGACGCGGTGCACCGGGCGACAGCCCGGCTCGTCGAACTCGGAGCGACCCCGGTCGACGTGACCGTGCCACTCACCACGTATGTGATCCCCACACTGTGGGGCCACGTGGCCCCCGAGGCGGCAGCGGCGCACGACGAGCACCTTCGCCACCACCCGGAGCTCTTCGGCGACGGCCTGCGGACCCTCCTGGAGGCCGGACGGATGATCACCGCCGACACCTACCTGAGAGCGCAGCGAGGCCGCAGCCTGATCAGGGAGGCATGGCGCGAGCTCTTCACCACCATCGACGTCCTCGCCACACCCACCGTCGCCGCCACGGCCCCTCTGCGTTCGCAGACCGAGATGCGATGGGACGACGGCTACACGGAAGACATCACCGACGGCCTCCTCCGGCTCACCTCACCGGCCAACATCACCGGCCTCCCCGCCCTGTCCCTGCCGGTCGGCGAGGACCACCACGGCCTGCCCATCGGCATGCAACTCATCGGCAACCACCTGGCCGAACCCGACCTGCTGCACATCGGCCAGGTCTACGAGGCCGCCTGCGGTGACGAGGAGACCCGGCGCCGAGCACCCCTGCTGAGCGGCTCCTCGTCCGGGTTCCGGCCTCAGTGACAGCTCAAGCGTCGAAACGGTGGAGTCGGCTGTCGGCGTGGACGCGCGTGAGCCAGATCAGCAGGGGCGGGCCGACATGGTGGCCGGCCGGTGCTCGCCCATGCGCCGGACGGCCAACCAGTCAGGTCCCCGATCCCTGCCGAACCGCTCAACGGCGCGTGGCGTCGACCTCGTCCGCATGGATCAGAGCGGTCTTGTGGCTGTACTGGATCGTGTACATCTTCCCGGTACCGATGACGACCTTGCCGCTGGACGGGAAGAAGTCGTCCGTCGGTGTCGGCTCGGCCGTGGCCACGTACGCCTGCCCGGCGGGAACGCTGTACATGCTCAGGGGGGCCTGCGTCGACGGCGAAAGACCCTCTGGGTACTCGTCGGCGTCCGGGTAGCTGGTGCCGAAGACCTTCAGGGACTCGGTGCCAGCGGGCCGGACGATGGTCGCGTCACGGGTGGGGATCGTGAAACGACCATGTGGGTTGTGGAACCACACCTTGCTGCCGCTGTACCAAATGGCCGTCCAGTCGCCCTTCACTCCGGCGACGACGAACTGCTGCCCGGCCTGGGCGGCGGAGCCCCAGTCGCTGATCCGGTTGGTGCCGGGCTCGTTCGGGTGGATGGACTGCTCGGCGAAGAGTGGTGCGTCGGCACGCGGTTCCGTGCGCAGGGCGATGAAGTTCGACGCCTGGCGCACGGTCGTGCACTCCTTGGTGGCGCCACTGCCGTCATCCTGCGGACACAGCTCCATGGCCTGCTCGTTCCGGGTGAAGTCCGGTGCCATCGTCACGGCGGAGCCCACGGGGCCGATGCCGCGCCGTCCGCTCAGCGGAGCACCGACCAGGCCCATGAAGCGCTCCCAGTCCCAGGAGGGCCCAGGATCCCAGTGCTGGTCCTTGGTGAACCGATCGGCCGGCGCCAGGACATTGTCGTGACCGATGATGTGCTGACGGTCCAGCGGGATGTCGAAGCGCTCGGCCAGGTACTTCACCAGCTCCGCCGTCGCGCGGTACTCCGACTGGGTGTACCAGGTGGCACCGTGCGCCGCGTAGCCCTCGTGCTCGATGCCGATCGAGTGCAGGTTGGTGGAGTAGTTGCCCGCGTGGAAGCCCAGGTTCTTGGTGGGCACCATCTGGGTCACCGCGCCGTCGGAGGAGCGCACCACGTAGTGCGCCGAGGTGAAGCTCGACGGGTCCTGGAACGTGGCGATGGCCGACTCGTAGGGCGACTCGGTGTCGTGGATGACGATCTGGTCGATCCTGATCCCGTTCGCGGGCCGGTCCGAAACCTGCCCGTTGCCCGGGGCAGCCGGGACGAAGGTGCAGTCCAGGGTCGGCGGGCACTCGGGGTCCGTCGTCGCCTTGGCGCTCGGCAACTTGAGCGCTTTTACCTGCCAGGTGGCTGGGTTGACCTCTGCGTCGGCGGTGAGCCGCACGGTCTCGCCGCCGTCCGTCGTGCGGGCGACACCCTTCTTCATCGTGTCGAAGACCCGGTTCGCGAACGCCGACGCGCCCTGGCGTTCCGTGGCCTGGCTGTACCGGGCGACCGCCCCGTACCAGTCGTCGGGGTTGTCAGAGGTCTTGCCGTTCAACTCCTTCTGGTACGACGCGAGCAGCGCGGCGCCGGCGCGGATGTTCGCCGAGGGGTCGGTACGCACTTCGTCGACGGACAGCCCGGAGAGCTTCGCGGCGGTCCGCGCGGTGTGCTTGTCCTCGCCCTTCGCGAGCTTGGCGGCCTCGGCACGGCCGGCCATGCCGGCGGAGCCGCCGGCGATCATCTCGGGGGTGACGTCGGTCAGGTGCATCGGGCCGTAACCACCCGAGGCACTGTGCTGCCCCTTGTGGGTGTCCCAGGCCGACTGCTCGTAGGCCACCGCGAGCAACACCTGCGGGGGGACGTGGAACTCGGCCGCAGCAGTCGCGAACGCCTTCTGCAGGGTGGGGTCGCTCGCGGGGTCGCCCTGAGTCGCCTGCGCCACCACCGGAACGGCAATGGCTCCGGCCACGGCCACGGCCGCGGCACCAAGCGCAACGGGACGCCGCCGGAGGGCATGCTTCCGGCGGGGGTTCGTGTCTTTTGTCATCTACTTCCCAAATCGGGGCAGAGGTGAAGGTCGCATCGACTGTCAGCCGACTGGAAATCCACGTTGGCCGAGTTCGATGCACTCCGAACGTAGCAGACGTTATGATGAGCGCATCACAATGTTGTGATGCGGGCTGATCGGCTAGGTCGACGCCGTGTGAACCGCGTCCAAATACGCGAATCCCAGTCGCCACCTGCGTCGAACGCGGCGTGCTACGTGCCGAGTAGGCTCCGGTGCGTTGCCCTGGTCGTCCCCACTCGTCGACGGCGCAGCCGTTCGAGTGGCGAGCTCCACATCAAACCTTCACATCGACTGACACGTCCATTCCCACGAACGCACGAAGCTTCATGAAGCCAACCGAAATCCGCGTGGACCACTAGGTGGATCCGTGCCGGTCCACGCGGCACCGAAGCCGGAAGAAGTTGATCTACCATGAAGGACGGCGACGCCAGGACCGTCTGGATCCCGTACCCCCCGCACCGGTTCCCCGACCTCACGGCCGGGTTGCGATACGTCTTCTGGGACGGTTCCACCGCACTCCCCGGTCATCCGGACGACGTGCGTTTCCTGGTCGCTCCACCGTCGCCGGGCGCCGAGCACGTACTGCGCGAGGTGTTACCGCGCATGCACAACCTTGAGGTGCTTCAACTCCTCAGCTCCGGCTACGAGTACGTCATGCCGTTGCTGGACGGCGCGTCTTCCGGCATGCGGCTTGCGACCGGTCGCGGTGTGCACCGCGAGGCCACAGCCGAGCTGGGCGTGACCCTGTTGCTCTCGCTGTGCCGGGGACTCGACGACTTCCGGACGCGACAGGCCGAGGGAAGATGGCGGCCCGAGTTCCGGACCACGCTGGTCGGCAAACGTGTCCTGGTCGTCGGCCACGGGGCTGTCGGCGCGGCGGTCGCAGCCCGGCTGAGCACGTTCCGGTGCGAGGTGGTCCTCGTGGCGCGCACGGCGCGTACGACCCGGGCGGGGCACGTGCACGGGGCGGCGGAGCTGCCCGCGCTGCTGCCCACGGTGGAGGCGGTGGTGCTGTGCGCCCCCCTGACCGAGCGGACGCGCGGCATGTTCGGCGCGGACGCACTGGCATTGTTGCCGGACAATGCGATGCTCGTGAACATCGCTCGTGGCGAACTGGTCGACACCGACGCCCTGGTCCGCGGGGTGCGGGCCGGACGGCTGCGGGCCGCGCTCGACGTCACGGATCCCGAACCCCTGCCGGCCGACCACCCCTTGTGGCACCTACCCGGCGTGCTGATCACCCCCCACGTGGCCGCGTTCACGGACGCTTTCGAGGCCATGAGCAAGGACTTCCTGCGGCGCCAGTTGGGCCGTTACCAGCGGGGCCAGGCGTTGCACAACATCGTCCTGACGACAACCGGAGCCCAAGTCGACGAACAGGCGGCCTGAACGTATGCCGATGCCGACGCACGACGACCGGGTGAAGGCCCTGGGACCCGATTCCGCACTTCTGAGGGTGCTTTCCGCCCTCGAGGAGTACGGCCATGACGACCCCGCCGGAGCCTGGCGGGCCTTGACCAGTACGTGGAACTGGGCCGCACCGCTGCCCACCGGGGTCCCCGGCACCGACGGGACCGGTACACCAGCCGCTCGGCCGGCCTCCGGGGGCTACACCCTCTCGGGGCACTGGCGGCTGCCCTCCGCCGCGGACGCCATGCCCTGGGTGGCACTACCGCTCGCCGACGACGGCCATCGGCCCTGCGGCGGTGCGGACGGCGGGCAGAACGGACCCGATCTGTTCGTGGTGCCCGCCAAGCACCTCCTCGCGACCGGCCGACTCCCCAGCGGCAGCGGGGACAGCAGCCCGGCGTCCGGGCCGGCGGACGTGTACGCGGCGGTCGAGGTGTATGTGCCGGCCGGCTTCGCCACGTACACTTCGGGCGAGCCGCTGTGCGCGAGCGATGCCGCCTTCCACTGGACCGCGGTCGCCGCCCTGGCGCTGGGAGCGGCCCGTCGGATGACAGACGCGCTGGCGGGCAGCGTGTCGGGCACGACACCGCCACACCCTCAGGCGGCACCCGCCGGGCAGGCCGCCGAACTGGCGGCCGTGCTGCACGACGAGCGGCTGAGTCTGGCCGCCACCGTGTACGGTCTCCCCGCCGCCCGACACGTATTGCCGCAGGTGCTGAAGGCGCGGCTCGCGCGGCAGGTTGGGCAGGCGGCCGTCGTCGTCCAGCACGTCCTCACCGAGGTCTACCAGCAGGTGCTGTCCGTGGACACGAGGGGCGACCGGCACGACCTTGTGAGCATCATCGAGACCAGCTCACCGATACTCCAGCAGGCGCGATTCGCCGCGGAGATCCTGCCGCCTGTCGGCAGAGCGCCCCTCAGGAAGGGCTGAAGAACGTGACCACTGTCGCACACCGGGGCGGACCGGGCTCCAACTCGGCGCCCGCCGCGAACGCCCTGTACCCGCCAGGTGGCGAACTGCCCTGCACCGGCTTCAGTCGAGCCAGGCCACTCCGGCCCCGCAGACCGGGAAACCGACGACGACGAGTCTGTTCTTCCGCGTGCCCAACATCCCCAGTGCGCTGTACAAGGCATTCGGCGGGTTCGCCAGCAGCGGCGTGAACCTCACCAAGATCAAGAGCTACACGGCTCCGCGGCAGCATGAGAGGAAGTCAGTGAGCCCACGTCGGCAAGACCGACTCGGTCCGGTCCCGGCTCCGGCGCGGCGACGCCGAAAGCGCCTCGGCGGGCTTCGCGCACTCGCCCTGGGAGCAAGGCTCGCCCTGACCGGCGGCCGGGGCAGCGCGGTACGCACAGTCCTGATGGCCGCGGGGATCGGAATCGGTGTCGCCGTGGTGCTGCTCGCGGCATCGGTGCCCACGGCCCGGCATCATCGCGACGCGCGCATCCACGGACGCATCGACGTCAACCTGGACGACCGGGTCGTAGCGGCTTCCCAGCGCACCGTACTGGTGAGCGACATCGACACCGTCTTCCGCGGTGTTGTGATCCGCGGCCGGCTCGTGGAACCCGAGGGGCCCGACGCCCCCTTGCCACCCGGACTCGACAGGTATCCACAGCCAGGCGAAATGGTCGTGTCACCGGCCCTCGGCCGACTGCTCGCGCAGCCCGCGAACGGACTGTTGCGTGCCCGCCTCGACCACCCGGTCGCAGGAGAGGTGAACGACTCGGGTCTGCTCGGCCCCGGCGAGTACGTCTTCTTCCTGGGCGGCGAGCACATGGAGAGCGGCGTGGCGGGCGCACGGCGGCTCGACCACTTCGGCAAGGTCTATGCGGACAAACCCCTGGCCCCCGATCTCGTCCTGCTCACCGTCGTCGGCATCGTGGTACTGCTCACCCCGGTCGCCGTGTTCATCGCCGCGGCCATGAGGTTCGGCGGTGAACACCGCGACAGGCGGCTGGCGGCTCTGCGGCTGATCGGCGCGGACCGCGGCATGACGGCCCGCATCGCCGCCGGTGAGGCGCTGGTCAGCTCCCTCATCGGCATCGTCGTGGGCGCGGCGCTGTTCGCGGTGGGACGCCGGTTCGTCGAACTGGTCGATGTCCAGGGACTCAGTGTCTTCCCGCGGGACCTCACCCCCGAGCCGTCCCTGGCCGCCGTGGTGGTCGTCGCCGTGCCCTGTCTGTCCCTGATCAGCGCTCATCTGGCGATGAACAAGGTGGTCGCCGAACCGCTGGGAGTGGTGCGCAGGTCCGTCACCGCCAAGCGGCGACTGTGGTGGCGCGTCGCCCTGCCCCTGTTCGGCCTGTTGCTCCTGCGGACGTCCGTCCGGGACGCGACGCAGGTTCGGAGCACGGCAGGCGTCGTCACCGTGGTCGCCGGAATGCTCGCGCTGCTCGTGGGCGTGACCGCTGTCATTCCGTGGCTCCTCGAGCGGTTCACCGAACGGGTCGGCGGGTCGGGCCCCCTTTCCTGGCAGCTCGCGATGCGCAGGCTGCGGTCGCACGGCGAAGCGTCCACCCGATCGGTCAACGGCATCGTCGTTGCCGTCGCCGGGGCCATAGCGTTGCAGACCCTTTTCACCGGTATCGCCCACAGCCCTACGGGTAACCACCCGTCCACCCCACAGGCACGGTCGGCGCCGGACACGCGGGTCAGCGTGGTCCGTCTGGTCGGAGCCCAGGGTGAGAAGCCGTACGCTCCTCTCCTCGCCCGGACTCCCGGAGTAACACGGGCCGTCGCCTTCAGTGAGATGCAGGTGAGTGAAAGACCCCAAGGCATCCCGCAGACCGTACGCATCGCCGGCTGCGCGGAACTTCGTCTCCTGGCCTCCGTGTCCACGTGCTCGGGTGGCGACGCCTTCCTGGTCACGCCCCGCAACGGGGGCACGCACGACATGACCGAGTGGGAGACCGGCACGAGGATGCGCATGGGCGAGAGCGGCCCGGTCTGGCGGGTGCCCCGGATCACCGCCACGGTCCGGGCAAGGCCGGGAAACCCGCAAGGCGCCTTTCCCGAAACGATGCTGCTCGCCACTCCCGGCGCCGCCGGCACGACCGCGACCGCACACGCGACGCCTGCCGTGAGCGTCGCGTACCGGACTTCCCGAGAAGACGTCCAAGACCGCATCCGCACCGCCGCGGTCCGGTTGAACCCCCGCTTCCAGGTCGACTTCCCGGACGACCACAAGGAGGACACGGCCCTGAGCAGCATCAGGCGCGCCTTGCTCGCCGGAGTGGCCGTCGTCCTGCTCCTGATCGCCACCAGCATGCTGATCGGTGCCGTCGAACAACTGCGGGACCAGAAACGCGTCATGGCCATGCTCGTCGCCGTGGGCGCTCGACGGCGCACCCTCAGCGGCTCGGTGTTGTGGCAGACAGCGCTGCCCGTGGCGATCGGAATGCTGGTGGCGAGCGTGGTCGGAACGGCGCTCGGCGGCACCCTCCTCCACCTCGTCGGCCGTACGGTGGTGTTCGACTGGGGCAGCATGCTGGCCATGACCGGTATCGGCGCGGGATCGGTCCTGCTGGTGACCCTGTCGACGCTGCCGACCTTGCGGCAGGTGACCCGAGTGGAGGCCATTCGCCACGAGTGATGTCCGCCTTCCGAAGGGGCTGCGCCGGAACTGGTCGGCTCGGTCGCGCGGCCGGCGGACCCGGCACCGTCGTCGCTCGCGTCATGGGTCCGCCCAGTTCTCGGTACCGGCGCATCGGATCGCCGCGCCGTGCTGCCTGACGCCTTCGTCACCCCTTCGGCGCGTCGCGCCGCGCCATCGGCGGCGCCGCGCGACGCCCGCGGAGCAGCCACCCTGTGGCCGTCCGCACACCGTTGTCAGGCGCCACGGCTACGGGGTCTGCCGGCCCCCCAGCACACCCTGACCGCGGAGGAAGGCGAGGACCGCATCGCTGAACTGTGCGGGCCGTTCGATGTGCGCGAGGTGTCCCGTGTCCTCGAGGATCGACAACTCCGCTTGAGGCATGGCCTCGTGCAGGAGCCGGGCCCATCGGGGTCCGCAGATGAAGTCCTGCCTGCCGGCCAGGACGAGCGCCGGTGTGGTGATACGGGGCAGGGCATCCCGGACATCGAACGGAGTGCCCTGGCCGCGGGTGGGAGCCGCGTACATCCGGAGCGACTGGCGGGCGGGTGCGAACTCCCCCTCCCTGCCCCAGTAGTCGAAGAGATAGGCGGGCATGATCTTGCGCAGGACGGCGGTGGTGCCGTCGTCGTCGAGCAGGTCCAGGCGGGCCGTGAGGGCAGCGACGTAACCGGCCACCTCCGGATGGCCGTCGATGTGACGGTCCACGAAGCGCTGCATGGCGGCGACCGCCGCCGACCAGAACTGGTCGTCTGCCACGGGCGACGTGTCGTACAGGACAAGGGCGGCGAGCCGCGCCGGGTGGTCGAGGGCGTACTGCTGGGCGACGAAACCACCGTGGGAGTGACCGAGCAGAGTGACCTCGGGCAGTTCCAGGTGGTCGACCACATGGTGCAGCAGACGCGCGTATGTGGTCACGGAATAGTCCTGCGGATCGGGGAGTCGTCCGGAAGCGCCCGTGCCGACCGGCTCGACGTACACCATGGTGAGGCTGTGTTCGAGCGCGGGCATGCGCAGGTATTCCCAACTGATGCCGGGTCCGCCCGAGTGGGCGATGCACACCGGGCCCGAACCGGCGACGTGGTATCGCTGTTCGACGTAAGCGGCGTCGTGAGGGACGGTGACCGTGTGGGTGCCGGGGGACAGCGGCGCTGAAGAGTGCTTCACGCCTTCCGATGATCCATTGCGGGGCGGCACCCTCCAACAAGAAAAGCAACATGTCATCACACTGTTACCGGGCCGCTCGGTCACACATCGCCGGAGGGGCCGACGAGTTGCACTATTGGCCCGCAGCACTGTGTGAGTGCGATACACTGATCACAGTGTTCCTGACGTTGGACGGTGACCCGGACAAGCGTCAGGAGCGCTTTCACACCCGCTGCAGGAGCCGAGCGGGTGCAGTGCCCCGGACGTCGTCGATCCCCCGCAGACGGCGTCCGGGGCCGTTTCACCGTCGTCCCCGCGGATGCGGTCAGGAATGCCGGGCCCGGTAGAGACCCCGGCCGGTCCGCCGGACTCGGGACGCACCGACGAGACGGTCGAGTGCGCTGCGCACCGCGTTGATGCTTCCGTTGTCGGTGTCACGGCCGAGTGCCGCCGCTACGTCCCGGGCGCGTACGTCGCCGTTGCCAGCCTGTGAGAGATATTCCAGGATCTGCTCGGTGAGATTGCCGTACGTCCGTTTCCCCGCCGCCTCGGGACGGGGAGCCCGCACGCCCGGTCGCTGCCGGGTCTCGGGCGGCCCCGAGACCCGGGTGACTTCCGCGACTGCGGGACGAACGGCCGGTGGAGTGTGCGCCCGTCTGGGCGCCGGCGCACGGCTTCGGGCCGCGCCAACGGTGTCCAAGGGATCCGGCGCGCCACCCGCTGGGTCCGCCATCAGGACCCGGAGTGCGCCCAGGGCCTGCCGGAGGGTGTCCAGATGGGCCATGACGGCGGCCAGTTCCCTCTCCAGCGCCTGCTTCTGGAGCCGCAGACGGGCCAGATCCTCGCGCAGCCCCTCAGCGGTGACGCACACCTGCACAGCGGCGGACTCGTGCCAATCAGCAGGCAGGAATGGAGTGCGGCGACTTCGGCGGCCCGTGTCACCGGGTCCGCCACCCGCCGTGGCCGAGCAGCCGGCGCGGCGACGACAGGTCTGAAGCGTGTTGTGACAGTGCTGGTCGCAGCCACAACGAGTGGCTGCGACCAGCACTGCCGCTTACGCGGCCGGACGCCCGAGGGCAGGCGTCACCTCAGGTCAACCGGCTTCGAGCAACGCACCGAACACCGGGACGGACAGCGTGGCGCCCGGCGTCTTGTCCTGTCGACCGTGAGCGGGACCGGAGAACCTGCCACCGGGCTGACGGACGTCTCTTCGGGCCAGAACAGCCTCCAGCGACGCGACGTCTCCGGTCCGCGCCGCCGAGACGAAGGCATCGAGGAGCCGTCGGTGCTCGGCCGTGTCCACAGACTGCCGATGCCCGGCCGACAGGTGCTTGCGGGCCCGGCTCACGATCTTGCGGGCATTGACAGAGGTCAGGCCCAGTATCTCGGCGATCTCGGCGTAGCCGTAGTCGAACGCCTCCCGCAGTACGTAGGCGGCCCGCTCGCTCGGGTTCAGCTTCTCCAGGAGGAGCAGCAGGGCCAGCTCGAGCGCCTCGGCGCGCTGCGCGCCGGTCTCCGGGTCGCTGCTCGTGTCGACGGGCTCGGGCAACCAGGGGCCGATGTAGGTTTCGCGGCGAACCCGGGCCGACTGGGCCACGTTGATGGCCAGCCGTGTCGTCGCACTCGACAGGAACGCCGCAGGGTTCACCACCACCGAGCGGTCCGTTCTCTGCCAGCGCATCCATACGTCCTGGACCACGTCCTCGGCCTCCGTCGCACTGCCCAGAACGCGGTACGCGATGGCGAACAGACGTGGGCGGAGCTCCACGAAGACAGACACGGCCTCGTCCAGGTCGCCTCCCATGGAGGGCGTCTCACGATGCATGATCCTTCTGGCTCCGTTCCCCGCGAACCGGTGCTGCCGGCGGGCGCGCTCGTACGGCTGCGGCGTGACGGTCCGCCCATCGGCCGACTCCAGGACACGCCACAACAAGTCACATTGATTCCAACTGTGTCTGCCCCTTAGACCAGGGCCATCCCGGATCCGTTACAGGTCGTTCGTGACCGGTTGTTGTGAGCAGCGGAAAAAGTGCTGTGTTCTCGGCCTGACCGGGCACACGGTGTGGGAGCGCCTCAGTCTCCGAGGGCTGTGGAAGTGGGGGCGCCAGGGGTGTGGGGGCGGTTCCAGGTGCGCAGCTTGTCGGGGTTGAGGACGGCCCAGACCTGGAAGACGTGGTGGTCGGCGATGTCGAAACTGATGACGGCGGCTACCTGGGCGTTGTGGCGTACGACGATGGCGGTACGGCCGTTGGCCGGGCTGAGGTGCAGAGTCGTGCGCGGTCGGGGGGTCAGGAGGGTGAGGAGAGTGCGGGCGACGTGCTGGTTGCCGTGCACCGGCCGGGTGAGGGCACGCACCTTGCCGCCACCGTCGAAGAACGCAGTGGCGTCGGGTGCCAGCAGGGATGCCAGATGAGTGGCGTCGGCCGTGGCACAGGCGCGCCGGACCGCGCGGACGATCCTGTCGTGCTGCTGTGGTGTGGTGGGGTGTGAGCGGGTGCGACGCACACTGCGGCGGGCGCGGTCGGCGAGTTCGGCGCATTCGTGTGGCGTCCGCCCCACGATGCCGGCGACCGCTCGTGGTGGCATGGCGAAGACGTCGTTGAGGACGAACGCCGCCCGCTCGGTGGGGGACAGAGCCTCCAGGGCGTCGAGCAGGGCGCCGCTGATCTCCTCCTCCCAGGCCTGGTGGAGTCCCGCCACCGCGTCGCCGTCCTCCCCGCCCGGCCCTGTGGGTCCTCGCTCGGGCAGGACGAGGCGTGCCAGGCAGATGGAGCCCGTGGTTTCGGTCAGCCAGGCACCCGGGTCGGTGATGCGCGCCTTCTGGAGGTCCGACAGGTCGTACCACTGCCGGTAGGCCTCGGTGACGGCGTCCTCGGCCTCGGGACCTGTGCCCAGCATCCAGTAGGCGACGTTGAGCAGATGCCGTCGTTCGTCGAGCAGATCCGCGATCGGCACCGCGTCACCGGCCTGGTCCATACGGCATCCTCCTTCTCACACGGCACCGTGTCACCACCGCCGAGATCGGCTGGATCGACGTCCGTGACGGTCGGCGGACGGAGCACCCGGTCCCGGATGCCCTCGGTCGACGGCCTGGTCTTCGGTGCCCTCAGCAGTGCAGACCGGGCAGGCACGGATCATGTGACACCAGGTCGGCCTCCGTCACGCGGTCCGAAGGAATACCACCCCGTCGCGCCGACGTGTGACGATGAGCGAAGCCCCGCAATGCACGGACATAACAGTGTGACAGGATGTTCTCCCGCCACCGATCGCGAGGCGTCGCCCGCTGACGAAGGGACCTGTCCATGCCTGCCATCCTGATTCACGGCGTCCCCGATACCCACCGGGTATGGGACGGCGTGCGGCGGCACCTGACCCGCACGGACGTGGAAGCCTGGGATCTGCCCGGCTTCGGCGCGGCGCGTCCGGCCGGCTTCGGATCCACGAAGGAGGAGTACGTGGACTGGCTCATCGAACGGCTGGAGCGGGTCGGTGAGCCGGTCGACCTGGTCGGCCATGACTGGGGGTGCATATTCACCGCCCGCGTCGCCTATCTGCGCCCCGATCTGGTCCGTACCTGGGCCGGGGGCAACGGACCGATCAACTCCGAATATGTCTGGCACCCGTTGGCCAAGATCTGGCAGGACCAGGTCGAAGGTGACCGCTTCATGGAGGAGCTGCAACCGGAACAGTTCGCCGACGACTTGGCGACCGGCTTCGACGTGCCCGTCGACCTGGCACGGGAGACGGTGAGCCATGTGGACGGTCCGATGAAGGACGCCATTCTCAGGCTGTACCGGTCGGCTGTGACGATGGGGGCGGAGTGGGAGCCGGGGCTGTCCGCGGTGTCGGCGCCGTGCCTGGTCTTCTGGGGAGCGCTCGACCCCGCCTGCCAGATCGAGTTCGGGCGCAAGCTCGGCGCCTCCCTGCACGCCTCCGCGGTGATCGAGATGGACTGCAATCACTGGCCCCTGCTCCAGCGGCCCGCAGAGGTGGCCGAAATCCTGGAGGCGCACTGGAGGCGGCACGCGAGCGCGTGACGAACGCGCCGGCCGCACCGACGACCGGGGCGGCATGGCCCACGCCGGGCAGCGGCCCGGGGAGCAAGGGCGACCGGGCCGCGATCTGCTTCGCCGGCAGCAGGGTGGCTCCGCGCTCCCCGCGCGGACGCAACTCCGTACCGGCTGCCGGACGCCGCCCCTTGGCGTTGGCCACGAGTCGCGCCATGGGGCGGCCAAGGACTCGCCCACGGCGGTTCCAGGGCGCCACGGTGCGGTCGGCGGTACGCACTTGAGGGCACGGACCGACGTCGTGGCTGACACGTTCCCCAGCCGACCGGGCCGAGCCGCGGCGCAGCGCGGGTGTGGCCATCCGGCGGTCGGCACCGCGAACGCCCCGTGTCTCTGCAGCGAGGGACGGTATCCAGTCCGAGGGGTGGACCAGAAACGGTGCCGCCGGTCGCACACGGGCTTCCCGGTTCCGCTCCCGGTCACGTCACACCAAGTGGTGCTGGCCGGTCTTGATAGGTGGAACCGAGAGGAACAGAGGACACCGTGCGTGAGATCTTGATCGTGGGTGGTGGTTACGCGGGTTTCTACACCGCGTGGGGCCTGGAGAAGAAGTTGCGTCGAGGTGAGGCACGCGTCACCGTGGTCGACCCTCGCCCGTACATGACATACCAGCCGTTCCTCCCCGAGGTGGTCGCCGGGTCGGTCGAGGCCCGGCATGCCGCGGTCTCGCTGCGGCGGCACCTGCGCCGGACCCGTGTGATCGCGGGCGCGGTGACGGAGATCCGCAACAGCGCGCGCACGGTCACGGTCCGGCCGGAGACCGGGCCGGACTTCGACCTCCACTACGACGTGCTGGTGGTGACGGCAGGGGCCGTTACGCGCACGTTCCCGATCCCGGGGCTGAGCGACCAGGCGTACGGACTGAAGCACGTCGAGGAGGCCGTGGCGATCCGCGACCGGCTGCTCACCTCGTTCGATCGCGCGGCGACCCTTCCGCGCGGTCCCGAGCGACGCAAGCTGCTCACCGTCACCGTGGTCGGAGGCGGGTTCTCCGGAGTGGAGGGCTTCGGCGAACTGCTGGCCCTGGCGACCGCCCTGCTGAAGCACTACCCGGAGATCGATGCGGCAGAACTGGGCTTCCACCTGGTCGAGGCTCGGGGCCGGATCCTTCCCGAGGTGACCGACCGGCCGGGTGAGTGGGTGGTGCGCTCGCTGGAGAAGCGGGGCGGCCGGGTGCATCTGAACACCCAGCTCGTCTCCGCGGAAGACGGGCACGTCGTGCTGTCCGACGGGGAGGAGTACGACTCCGGCCTGATCGTGTGGGCGGCGGGCAACGCGTCCAACCCGATCGTGCACAACCACACGGACCTTCCCGTCGACGAACGGGGCCTGCTGACGGTGCGGGCGGATCTCCGGGTCGGTACGGACACCGAGGTGGTGGCGGACGTCTGGGCGGCCGGTGACGACGCCTCCGTGCCCGACCTCGCCGCAGGGCGGCCGGGGGCCCGGACGGTGCCCAACGCGCAGCACGCCGTCCGCCAGGGCAAGCTCCTGGCCAAGAACATCCTGGCGTCACTTCGGGGCCGGCCGGCCAAGGACTACGTGCACCACAGTCTGGGCGTGGTGGCCACACTCGGGCTGGGCCGCGGCATCTTCCAGTACCGGCGTCTGGTCATCAAGGGTTTCCCGGCCTGGCTGATGCACCGGGGATACCACGTCCTGGCCGTACCCAGCTGGGAACGCAAGATCCGTGTTTTCGCGGTGTGGGCCACCGCCGCCTTCTACGGCCGGGACATCGTCTCCCTCGTCTCGGTCCAGCACCCGCGAGACGCCTTCGTCTCCAGCGGCACCCCACGGCGCAGCGAGGAGCCCAAGGATGTCGTCGCCGGATGAGCCGGCGGTGACATGCCGGGTGACGGGTGTCTCGCTGGGAGCACCCGTTGCCCGGCGGTGACAGCGGCACCCATCACCTGGCGCGGCGAAGCACTGTCCCCGGTCAGGGCTTGGCGGCGCGGTACAGGCCGCGCCCGACACGGCGGATGCGGGAGGTGCCGACCAGACGGTCGAGCGTGCTCCGCACGGCGTTGATGCTGCCACTGTCGGTGTCCCGGCCCAGAGCGGCGGCGACATCGCGGGCTCGGACGTCGGCGTCCGGGACTTCGGCGAAGTACGTCAGGATCTGTTCGGTCAGCTTGCCGTACTTCGGTGCGCTGTCGGTGTCGGCCTCGACATCGGCGTGGTCGGTCCTCGCCCGGCTCGCGTCCGCGTCCTCGGTGGTGTCCGCGGGCGCCGGCTGCGTCGTCGGCCCGACGTCCACGGACCCGGGTGCCGCGGACGACGCGGCGGCCATGGGCAGCAGGGCCTGAAGGGCGCTGAGGGCTCGTTGCACGGAGTCGAGGTGCGCGGTGACAGCGGACAGTTCACGCTCCAGCGCCTGCTTCTGAACCTCCAGCCGGGCAAGATCCTCCCGGAGGCTCTCGGCGGTGATCTCGATGTTGCGAGCCTTGGGGGTCACGGAGCCCATGTGTTCCTCTCGTCCTCAACCCTTGTTCCGGCGGGGCCGCCGATGTGTCGGCGACGTCAACCCGGCCCAACACCGTTGGATGCTACCCGCACATCATATGCAGCGGCCCCCGCCGGCCGGGAACGAAGCGGGCTGACACCGGAGCGCACGCATCGACTGGCGAGGGACATCACCGGGTCCGCCCGCTCGATCTGTCAGGGGCGGCCGGACCTCGAGTGATCGAGCCTGGTGCCGTCTGTCTCGCCGCCCGGGTGCTTCCGGCCGTCGGCGGGCTGGGCCACCGAATGCTGCAGTTGCCGGAGGGCCTCGGAGACCGCGTCGATGCGGGCGTCCACCGTGTCGATCGCCTCTCGGAGCAGGCGCAGCCTGCCCTCGAGCAGCGCCGCCTCCGCCGCCAGCGACGCGGTGGCGGCGGCGGGATCGGCCTGCCGGTCAGTGCTTCGGGGCATCCTCTCGTCCTTCCTCGGCTTGTGCCGGAAGCCTGGGCACGGACGTCTCTCGAACAGCGATCATTCGAACGCATCGGCTGACGTGTGTCCCTGCCATGCTCCTTCTTCTTCGCCGCACGGCCTTGAGCGGTTGCCGTCGTAGCCGTGGACACCGCATTGACCAGGTAGTGGCGGGAGCTGTGACAGCCGTGGAGCGGCGAGCCCGGTCAGTTCGGCTCGCAGCCGGGATCAGGGGCGTCCTCAGCGAAGGGGCTGCCGTGCGGCAGGACATAGAGGACCTTCAGGACGACGTTCACCGCGCCGCGGTTCTGCCCGATGTGCACGTGCTCCGCGCCAGGCGGCTCCTTTATGTAGTCGCCCTCCTTGTACACGCCGTCCGACGCGCACCTGGCATCGAAGTGGCTCAGTGTTCCCTGCTTGACATAGGCGTACAGGTAGCCGTCGTGGTAATGCCATCCCGTCCCCTGACCGGGAGGAATGGTGATCTCACGGATTGTGTAGTCCCAACGATGGGTGGTCCACTGTGCCAGCGTCTTGGCTGTGACACCGGGACCGCCGGGTGTCGCCTGGGCGACCCCCGGGGCGAGCGTGAGCCCTGCGGACATGGCACCGATGGCCGCGGTACGCAACACGTTGCGCATGCTGATCCCCTTCGGGAGGCGGGTATGTGAGGGGCCGCTCGGGTCAGTGCACCTCATGAGCGGCCTGTTCGACAGGACTCACTGTATTGCCGTGGGAAATGACACCGATGGCCGGGGTGCCACAACAGTGTGTTCCGGCGACACGAAGAGGCAGACGCGAGACGGAGCAGTACAGTTCCCGCCGTCTGGAGAGCCGACGCGATACCCTGACGAACCGCGCCCCTGGAACCGCCCTCGTTCCTGACGAGTCGCCCACGCGCGGGGGCGTCTTCGATAATCGGTGGATCTCTCTCAGGTCTTCGGGAACGCCAGCTCCGCGCCGTCGCGGTGTCACACACACATCGACCGCTCGGTCCTATCAGGTGACGAGCGGTGGTGGACCGCCATCCGCGTCGTCGAACGCCCTGACGACGAGCCGCCCCCCGAGACCGTATCCGTCCCTCACCCAGGAGGTGTTCCATGGACTGGCGCGAACGGGCGCTTTGCCGAGGCCAGGACCCTGATCTCTTCTTCCCGATAGGCAACGTCAACAGCGGCCTGGTGGCGATACAGACGGATGAGGCGAAGGCCGTCTGCCGGCGCTGCCCCGTGCGGGAGCGGTGTTTGGCGTGGGCCGTCGCCGCGGATCCGGTGGAGGGTATCTGGGGCGGTACGACGGAAGGGGAGCGCCGCGCCATGCGACGGCGCACGGCGCGTACGCCCGGGGTGACGGAAACCGCCGCGTGAGCAGGGGCCGAGTGATGGACCCGGCCTGTGGCCGCAGCAGAAGGAGCCGAAACGCAGACACAGGCAGGGGAGGCTGTGGGCGGGGTGGTTCCCGAACGGGCGCCACCCCGCCCGCACCGGCTTCCGGTCAGGACGCCGTGTCCCGGTCGAGTCGTACCGCTGAGACGTCCAGTGTCAGGGTCACCTTGTCGCTGACGAGGACTCCCCCCGTCGCCAACGGTGTGTTCCAGGCCAGCCCCCAGTCCGAACGCCGCAGCGTGGCCGCGCCCTCGAAGCCGACCCGGTGCAGCCCGTAGGCGTCCTCGCCGGCTCCGCCGAAGACGACGTCGATGTCCAAGGGCAGCTCGATGTCCTTGATGCGCAGACCGCCTGTGAGACGGAACTCGTCGTCGCCGAGCGGGACGATGCCGGTGGAGCGGAACGCCATCAGGGGAAACGTCGCGGAGTCGAAGAAGTCGGGCCCTCCGAGGTGAGCGTCGCGCTCCTGGATGCCCGTGTTCAGGCTGTCGGTCTGGACACTCACGTACGCCTCGGAACGCGACGGGTCGGCGCCGTCGAGTTTGAGAAGGCCTTCGAAACGGTCGAACCTGCCGCGGACGTTGGAGATCATGGCGTGCCGGACGGAGAAGCCGATCGAACTGTGGACCGGGTCGATGGTGTATGTACCGGTCACCCCCAGGTACGAGGTCGAGCTGGGAGGAACGGCTTGATCGCGTCGCATCAGCATGGTGGCTGGCTTTCTCTGCGGTGTTGTCTGTCGGTTGCAAGGCGTGTCGGAGTCCTGGCCGCCGCCGCGCCGGACAGGAAGAGGGGGCCTGCCGTGCCGCGGTGCGGACGACAGGCCCCCCTCGGGGTGGCGGGCCCTGCCCCAGTGACCGCCACCCGCGGCTCACCGTCGCTGCGCGAGCCAGTCGGCGAAACGGGTGTCCGCGATGTGCGCGTCCGGACCGGGAAGCAGGGTGGTCTCCTGCAGCTCCGCACCGAAGTAGGGGGCGTGCACATCGGACACCACCGTGCGCGGGTCGCCCTTGGCGGCCAGGCCCTTTCGGATCAGCTCGTCCAGCTGGAACACCTCGGGCCCGGCGACCTCCACCACTCCGTTGACCGGAGTATCGACAGCGGTGCGGCCGACGGCGGCGGCCACGTCGTCGGAGTGGATGGGCCGGATCTTGACCGGGGCCAGGCGGACGGTGTCACCGTCGGTCGCCGAATCGGCGATGCCCTTCATGAACTCGAAGAACTGCGTGGCGTGCACGATGGAGTACGGGATTCCCGAGTCCTTGATCAGCCCCTCCTGAGCCTGCTTGGCACGGAAGTAGCCGCTTTCCTCGAGCCGTTCCGTACCCACCACGGAGAGGGCCACGTGGTGGGTCACCCCGGCGTCCGCCTCCGCCTTGAGGAGGTTGGTGGTCGAGGTACGGAAGAACTCCATGACGGCGTCGTCCGCGAAGGAAGGCGAGTTGGAGACGTCCACCACGACCGAGGCACCGTCGAGGACCTCGGCCAGGCCCTCGCCCGTGAGCGTGTTGACGCCGGTGTTGGGTGCCGCCGGTACGGCCTCGTGACCGTGCTCCTCGAGCCTGGCGACCAGCTTCGAGCCGATCAGTCCGGTACCGCCGATCACTACGACCTTCATAGTGAAATCCTTTCAGTGATGTGTGACGTCGGTCTGCATCAGAAAAGACCGGCTGCGCACGATTTCTGTGACGAGGCGAAGAACGTGGAGCAGGAATGCGGGGGTGACGGACAACTATTCGACGAGCTTTCCATCGGTGGAGACGTCCTCCATGAGGGATGCGATCTCGCCCGGAATGGGCGGAATGCTCTCATGGGTGATTCCGGTCGTCGGGGACCAGACGAGATTGACCCGGAAGGCGGGATCCATGGCAGGGAAGTCGCTGCGATTGTGACAACCGCGGGTCTCCCTGCGTTCCAGCGCCGCTTCGAGGGTGGCCCGGGCCGCCAGGGCGGCCGACTTGAGGTCGAAGGCGTGGGCGAGGTCCTGGAAGCCGGCGATGTCGGGGTGGACCCCGATGTTCTCCATGCGCTTCTCGATCGTGTCCAGCTCCGCCAGGCCCGTGCGCAGACCCTGTTCGTCGCGGACGACACCGGCGTGCTCGGTCATGGTGTTGCGGATGGCGCGCTGGAGGGCGCGGACGTTCTCAGGTCCGTCGGCGGCGAGGAGCTCGTCGACTTCGGCGCGCGCCCGGGCCACCGCGGCCGCGGAGCGGGGCTGCGCGGCGAGTGACTCCGAGTAGGCGGCCGCGGCCTGTCCGGTGATGCGGCCGTAGACGAGCAGTTCGATGAGACTGTTGCCGCCGAGGCGGTTGGCGCCGTGGAGGCCGCTGGAGGCCTCGCCGATGGCGTACAGGCCGCGCACGTCGGTGCTGTGATCCTCCGGGCGGACCCACACGCCGCCCATCGAGTAGTGCGCGGTGGGGGCGACCTCGATGGGTTCGCGGGTGATGTCGAGCATCTGCAGATCGAGGAGCGTCTGGTAGACCCTGGGCAGCCGGTTCATGATCGTCTGTCGGGGGAGGTGGGAGACGTCGAGCCAGACCCCGCCGTTGGGGGTGCCGCGGCCTTCCTTGATCTCGGTGTAGGAGGCGAGGGCCACGCGGTCACGGGTGGACAGTTCCATCCGCTGAGGGTCGTACCTGCTCATGTACCGCTCGCCGAGGGCGTTGCGCAGAATGCCGCCCTCACCGCGGGCCGCCTCACTGACGAGGGTGCCGGCGGCGTTCTCCGGTTCGATGATGCCGGAGGGGTGGAACTGGACCAGTTCGGGGTCGCGCAGGCGGGCCCCGGCCTCGACCGCCAGACGGAAGGAGTCGCCGGTGTTCTCGTCCCGTCGCGACGAGGTGCGCCGCCAGATGCGAGTGTGCCCGCCGGCCGCGAGGATGACGGCGTCCGCGTGGATGAGGTAACGGGTGCCGTTGGTGAGGTCGAAGCCATAGGCCCCGAAGACGGCACCGTCGTGGACCAGGAGACGGGTGATGTAGACGGTGTCGAGCACGGGTATGTCCAGCTGGCTCGCGCGCCGGATGAGCGTGCGCTGGATCTCCAGGCCGGTGTAGTCGCCGGCGAAGGCGGTGCGGCGATACTTGTGCGCTCCGAAGAAGCGCTGCGAGATGCGGCCGTCTCCCTCGCGGGCGAAAGCCATGCCGTAGCGCTCCAGGTCGTCGATGCCAAGGGCCGCGCCCTGGGTGACGATCTCCGCGGTGCGGGGGTCGCCGAGCAGGTAACTCTCCTTGAGGGTGTCCGCGGCGTGCTGCTGCCAGCTGTCCTCGGGGTCCATCGTGGCCAGGGCCGCGTTGATCCCGCCGGCGGCCAGGGAGGTGTGGGTGTCCTCCTTGGGGCGTTTGCCGACGGCAACGACATCGACGCCGGCCTCGGCCAGTTCGATCGCCGCCCGCAGGCCGGCTCCGCCGTTACCGATCACGAGGACCATGGTCGACAGTCGTTGTTCGGTGATGGCCACGATTGCTCCCGTCGCTGAGGGTGTCACCGACTACGACCAGGCCAGGCGGGGCTTTGTGACACGGGCGCCTGTGGCGCCGGGGCGAGTGACACCGGGGAGAGCGCACGTGTCACAACGAGACGGAGTCCCCGGTCGTATCGACGAGTCCGACGGCGGCCCGAGTCGGCCCCTGTGGCGTGTCCGGCGGCGAGGAGGAGGAGAGGGATGACGTACGTCATCGCGCAGCCCTGCGTCGACATCAAGGACCGGGCGTGTGTCACGGAATGCCCCGTCGACTGCATCTACGAGGGTTCACGCACCCTCTACATCAACCCCGCGGAGTGCGTCGACTGCCACGCCTGTGAACCTGTCTGTCCCGTGGAGGCCATCTTCTACGAGGACGACCTGCCGCGGCACTGGGCGCACTACCGGTCCGTCAACGCGGAGTTCTTCGTAGCCGCGACGCCGGAGCGGGACCACCGTGGCGGCGTGGACGCGGACCACCCGCTGGTCTCGGCCCTTCCCCGGCAGGGTCTCCACAAGAAGGAGATCTCCGTCTTCGCCGTCCGCAAGGAGGAAGCCGCCGACGCGGACCTGTGGTTCCCGTCCTGACCGCGTGTGCCGGCGGCGAGCGACCGCCGCCCGGGGCGACGGTCCACGCAGGCCGGACGTGCCGGTCAGGAGGCGAGCGTGATGGTGGTCGGCGTGCCCCTCCAGGCCATGCGCGCGTAAGGACACAGCGCGTCGGCCTTCTCCATCAGACCCGTCGCCGTCTCGTGAGCGACACCGGGCCACCGCACCACCAGATCGACGCGCAGCAGATAGCCACCGTCCTCCGGATCGCGTCCGAAGGCGACGGTCGCCACGACCGAGATGGCCGCGGGGTCGAGCGCCTCCTGCCGTGCCAGGAGGCTCAGCGCGCCGTGGAAGCAGGCGGCGAAACCGGCCGCGAAGAGCTGCTCGGGGTTGGTTCCCTGGCCGTCGCCGCCCAGCTCGGCGGGCATGCGCAGGTCGAGGTCCAAGGCGCCGTCTGACGAGCGTGCCCGGCCGGAGGCCCGCCCGTGCGAGGCCACGCCACCGTGCACGGTCACCGTGGTCGTGTAGATGGGCGAGAACTCGTTCCCGTCGTAGTCCTTCTCGGTCGACAGGCTGGGCACCTGGGTGCGCTCGGTCACGGCATGACTCCGATGTGGTCGTGGTACGGCGCTCCGGCCGATGTCCGGGAGCGCGTACTCAGGGGCCCGGAGGCAGGGAAGGCGGTGACAGTCGGATGCGAGGGACGCGCCGGGCAGGCCGGCGCGTCCTCTCTCGCGGGCGACACCGCACCGCACACACCACACGTCACGTCGTCCGTCCTCGGGTCGGGGCGTCCGGGGTCCGGACTACCAGTTGACCGACGAGTAACCGTTCCTGTGACGCCTGCCCGCCGACGGGTCAGTCGCGGAGGGAGGCCACGTAGGGCGCCAGCTTGGCCGGGTTCATCACCCACATGAGCCGGTCGATGCCCTCCGTCGAGACGTCGACGGACAGCAGGGCGACGGCCTGTCCGCCGGACGAGACCAGCACGGCCGGCAGGCCGTTCGCCTCGACCCACCGGATGTCCGCCTGTGGCCAGAAACGCGGTGCGAACGCCACGAGGTACCGGGAGACATGCGGCCGTCCGACGACCGGGATCCTGGACGCGCCGCGGATTCCGCCACCATCCGAGTAGCTGACGACGTCGGCGGTGAGAACGTCCTCCAGCACCGACAGATCACCCGTCCGCGCCGCGGAGAGGAACACCTCAAGCAGCCGCCGATGGGCTGCCGGCGTGACGCGCTCCCTGCGCTCGGCGGCCAGGTGCCTGCGTGCCCTGCTCACCAGCTGACGGGCGTTGGCCTCGCTCGTCTCGAGAATCTCGGAGACCCGCCCGTAGGGATAGTCGAACGCCTCCCGCAGCACATAGGCGGTGCGCTCCACGGGATTCAGTTTCTCCAGGAGCAGCAGAACCGCCATCTCCAGGGCCTCGGCCCGCTCCGCGCCCAGCTGCGGATCCTTCGTGGTGTCGACGGGCTCGGGAAGCCAGGGGCCGACATAGGACTCCCGGCGCACCCGGGCGGACTGGGCCAGGTTGATCGCCAGCCGGGTGGCCACCGTGGTGAGGAAGGCGGCCGGTTCGAGGACCTTCTCGCGGTCCGTGTTCTGCCACCGCAGCCAGGTTTCCTGCACGACGTCTTCGGCCTCCGCCGTACTGCCCAGGACGCGGTAGGCGATGCCGAAGAGTCGCGGGCGCGCCGAAAGGAACTCCTTCGTCGCTTGATCGAGGGTGTCGGGGTGGGCGCCAGCGTGCATGGATCTTCCCTTCTGGCTTCGTGCGTTCCATGCTACAAGCGGCTATGAGGGGGCGCGTCGGGGGCGTTGGCACCATCGCCCCGGACGCCGTCCAGCTCGCACACCGTGACACTCGACAGCGGGCGATCTCTGTCACGAAACAACTGCACGTCCGGTCAAGACTGTGAAAGGTCACTGACCAGGAAAGGTGCACGCGTCCCATGGACACTCCCGCCGACGCCGTGCACATCATGCTGACGGTGTTCTTCGCCCTCGCGGCAATGCACGCACTGTGGCACGTCCGGTCGCCGGGGACAGGATGCCGTTACCGGGTGGACCACCTCCTGCACGCCGCCATGTCCGTGGTCATGGCGGCCATGCCGTGGAGTCTCGGACGAACGCTGTCCGGCCGGGCCACGACGGTTCTCTGCACGCTCGCCGCACTGTGGTTCCCGCTGGCCGCTCTGCGCCGCCACACGGCGAACAAGGTGACGGAGATCGCCGGCCGGCTGCCGTCCGCGGCCGGCATGGCCGCGATGGCCTGGATGCTGCGCGCACACCACGGCGGGGCGGTGCCGTCCCACGAGATCCTGGCCGGAGGCGTCCCGGCCGCGCAGGACACCGCGGCTCACGGCCATGTCACCGGCGCACCAGTGCCGGATGCCTGGATCACCGGGTCGCTGACGGTGTATCTCCTGGCCTGCGCCATGTGGTCGTTGACCCGTCCCATGCCCTCCCTGCGGTCCGCCCCGGACGCCGCGCACCGTGCCGCCGCGACGGAACCGTACGGTCACGTCCGCGACGGAACGATGGCGCTGGGGACGGCCCTGATGCTGCTCATGCCCCACTGACCGCCTGTCACAGGGCGCCGACCAGGGCTTTGCTGCGCATCAGGAAGTCCGACAGGTAGCTGTCGTGCGGCACGCCAGGGGCCATCCAGTAGGTCGGGCGGTCACCGACGTACACATTGGCGATGGTGGGTTCCGCCAGCAGAGTGTCGAGCAACGCGCCGTCGCGGGTGAGCGCCGAGAGCACGAGTGTGTCCCGCAGCGGGGCGATTCCGTCCGCGCGGTTCCAGGGGGCCACCCATACGCAGGGGAAGGGGAGTTCGGTCCGCAGTTGCGCGGCGCTGCAGCCGGCGACCTGATGGACGGCGGGACGCAGGACGGCGCTTCCGTCGTCGAGGTCGCCGACGATGCCCTCACCACCGAGCCACGCACGGGTTCCCGCCGCCACCGACCGCAGGTAGGAGTCGAGTGCCCGTGCCCGGTCCAGCGGACACACCGGGAGCACCGCTCGCACGTCCTGCGGCGGCAGAACGGGCAGCCGGGACAGGCGGGCCGCGATGGCTTCGGCGAGCGGCGCGGGATCACCCTCGACGAAGACGGCGGTGGCGTTGACGCACGCGGTGCCCCCCTCGTCGGCGACAGAGCCGACGATCGTGTCGAGGTGCTCGCGCCAGTCGGTGTCCGCGGTGATGAGGATCTTCGTCCTGCCCGGGCCCTGCGGCAGCACGCGCGGATCGTGGGCGTACCGGGCGACCACCTCGTCGCCGCCGTACACGACCGCCCGGTCGGCACCGCGGATCAGCGTGTCGGCGATCCGGTGGTCCGTGGGCAGCAACACCAGCTGGTCCTGCCGGACACCCGCCCGGTGCAGCGCCCCGACCAGCCGGTACGGGGTGAAAGGTTCCCGCCGTGACGGACGCACCGCGACCCGGTAGCCCAGGGCGAGTGCCTCGAGCCACAGCCGGTGGACACCGGGATGGTTGCCGGAGGCGTTGACGGCGAACACGTGTCCCCGGCGGGCCCAGACGGCGTGGCCGGCCGGCAGGGACGGGTCGCGGCGGTCGGACACCGCCCCGCGTGGTCTTCCCCGCTCGGCGGAGGAACGGGCCCGGCCGACGTATCGAGCCGTGCCCCGTGTGGCGGCGCGCACCACCGTCAGCGGAGTACCGGAGGTGCGGCTGACGAGGTGTTCGTACTCGCGTACATCCAGTCCGCCGACGGTGCCGGTGGCGAACTCCTCGCCGGCCGCCGCCAGCAGTGCGTCGAGGCCGGCCGCCGGCACCGGGTCGGCCTTGCGCAGCGTGGCCAGTGCCCGGCCGACGAACACCGGCGGCACCAGGCTCAGCCGCGCCACCTCGGTACCGGACACATCCGTCACCGCGCTCGGCACCCGCGTCCGGTACGGACCCCGGGGACCCAGCGCGTCCAGGTACACCGGCCCGGTGACCACGGCGTCCGTCATCAGTACACGCCCTCGATCACGGTCTCGCCCTTCACCGTGGGCACCGGCGCGACGTCCGCGACGGCGTCACCTGCCTGGCCGTTGGCCGGCCGTACGCGCACGGCCGTGTCCCGTTCCGCGTTGTTGGGGATGAGCATGGACTTGCTGACGTGGCTGACGATCACCTGGCCCCGTTCACCGACGTCCACCGTGTCCCCGGTGTCGGGATCCACGACCGACAGGAACACGTACGGCGACACGGGGTCGAACACACAGGGGTCCGAAGCGGTGAGACCTGTCCGTTCGAGCAGCGCGGTGAGCATCATGGTGTTGCCGTACATGCCGATGAGGGGTACGTCGGGAAAGACCTCCGTGCCCAGCAGGTGGCGGGTGTCGGGGTCCATGTGCGTGCCGCCCCAGATGATCGCCTGGACGGAGCCGTTGATGCGCTCCAGAAGGTCGTCCTCGTGTGCGAAGCGCTCCAGCAGTGGGGTGGTGGCGGCGAGCACCCGGATGTCCTGGGTCAGCAGGATCCGCCGGCACTGGTCGACGAGATGGTCGGTGTAGGACTCGACCTCGTCGCTCCGGCCGGCGGCGGCCAGCTTCCTCACCCAGCGGGGGTCCATGTCGATGCTCAGCCCCGTGCCGCCGAGGGACCCGGCGGCCCGCTGCAACACGTCACCCACCAGGTGGGGACCCGTCGGCGCCACCGTCAGCCAGTGGCCTCCGACGGGCAGGCCGTGGTCCCGGAGGCGCTTGTCGACCTGCTCCGTGCTGTGCCGCACCCAGTCGTCGAGCTGGACGACCCGCTTGGGCGCCCCGGTCGTTCCGCCGCTGTCGAAGACGTTGAGCAGCCGGGCGTCGTTTGCGTAGCCCCGGGGGATCAGGTCGGCCACCGGGACGTCCCGCAGTTCGTCGGTCAGGTCGGGGAAGAGCATCAGGTCGTCCACGCCCTCGACGTCGTGCCGCGGATCGAAGGCGAGCCGGTCGGCCCGGTCGAGCCAGTAGCGGGAGCCTGTCGCCGGGTCGAAGTGCCAGCGCATGGCCGCTCGGACGAACTCGTCCGGGTCGACGTCGTCGGACGGTCCGGCGTCCAGAACGGTGGGGGACTCGTACGTCATGGATGGTCCTTCCTCGGCACGGTCTCGTGCGTATGAGCGAATTTCCGCGGGGCGTGTGGGATCCGGGCGCGTTCGGTCACCGGCCGAACAACTCGAAGGCGACGGCGCGCCGGACGTCGAACCGCGAGCCGTGGGCGCTGGTGCTCTCGGCCAGGAAGCGGCGCGCGTACGTCTCGGGGTCCTCCTCGGTCAATCCCTCGATGTAGGTGCGGTGCCGCAGCAACGACAGCACCGCCTGTTCGAAGCCCGGCTCGGCGGACACCGCGTGAGTCGGCGCGGGCGAGTTGGCGACGGCCACCCACCGGACGCCGTTCCAGGGCCGCAGGCCTTGTTCGGTGAGCTCCGGGAAGATCCAGCGGTTGCCCGCGTCCGCCGACGCGTCCAGCACCGCGCGCCCCACGGCCACGTGGTCCGGTGTGTTCCAGGCACCATGGGCCCAGGTGTCCCGGTGGTTCAGCGTGATCACCAGCTCGGGCCGGTGGCGGCGGACGGCCGCAGCGATATCGCGCCGCAGGGGCACGCCGTACTCGATCACACCGTCCTGGTGGTCGAGGAACTCCACCGTGGAAACACCCACGGCCGCGGCGGCGGCCCGCTGCTCCGCCTCGCGCAGCGACCGGGCGCGGTCGGGGGCCCGGCTGTCGATACCGGCCTCACCACGGGTGGCGAGGACATAGGTGACCTCCCGGCCGCCGGCCACCCAGGAGGCCACGGCGGCCGAGCATCCGTACTCGAGATCGTCGGGATGGGCCACCACGGCGAGTGCCCGTCGCCAGTCGTCCGGCATCGGGCGGAGTGGCGCAGGGGGGCTGTCGGTCATGTGTCTGCTCTCGTCGATGTCGCGTGGTGGGGCGGGCAGGCCGGCGCGGGGCCCTCGGGCCGATGTGGCCGGGCGCCTCGGAGCCGACCGTGTCGCCGAAGTGGTTCAGACGCGCGGAAGGAGGCTTTCCAGGGGGACGGCGGGATCGGCGAGGACGGCGTCGTCCGTCTCCACGCCGGATTCGATCAGGGAACGGATCGTGTCGATGACGTCCCACACGTTGACGCTCATTCCCGCCACGATCCGGTTCCCGGACATCCAGAAGGCGATGAACCGCCGCTCGTGCGGGGCTCCGCGGAAGACGACACGGTCGTAGCCGCCCGGCTCGGCGTAGCCGGTGTACTCCATCCCGAGGTCGTACTGGTCGGTGTAGAAGTACGGCAGCCGGTCGTAGACCGCGTCCTTGCCCAGCATGCTCAGCGCGACGGTGCGCGGCTGATGCAGCGCGTTGGCCCAGTGCTCCACGCGCACGTGCCGGCCGAGCCGCGGGTGGTAGGCGTTGGCGACGTCGCCGGCGGCGTAGATGTCGGCCACCGAGGTCCGCAGGTGTTCGTCCGTGACGATGCCGTTGCGCACATCCAGGCCCGCCTCCTCGGCGAGGCGGACGTTGGGCGTGATACCCACCCCCACCACCACGGCGTCCGCGGGCAGATGACTGCCGTCGGCGAGCACGACCCCGTCCACGCGGCCGCCGGTTCCGGTGACGCGTTCGATCTCGGCGCGGGGACGCAGGTCGACGCCGTGGTCTCGGTGCAGGCCGGCGAAGACCTCGGCCGCCTCCCGCCCCAGAACCTTGAGCAGGGGCAGCTCGGCGTGCTCGAGCACGGTCACCTCCGCCCCGGCCGTCCGGGCCGCGGCCGCTGTCTCCAGACCGATCCAACCGCCGCCGACCACCACGATCCGCGCACCCGCGGTGAAGGCGGACTTGAGACGCTCGCTGTCGCCCACGCGCCGCAGATACAGCACGTTCTCCAGGTCCGCACCCGGCACCGACAGGCGGCGCGGCGAGGAACCGGTCGCCAGGAGCAGCCTGGTGTAGGGCACGCGACGACCGTCGTCCAGCGTCACCTCCTTGGCCTGCCCGTCGACCGACGTCACGCTCGTACCCAGAAGCAGGTCGACCCCGTGTTCCCGGTACCAGTTCTCGGGGTGGACGTGAATCGACTCGCGATCCTCCTTGCCCAGCAGATACCCCTTGGACAGTGGCGGTCGTATGTACGGCCGCTCCCGCTCGTCGCCGATGAGGAGGAGCGGGCCGTCGTGACCGTGCGCGCGCAGCTCTTCCGCGGCCTTGCCGGCGGCCAGGCCGCCACCGACGATCACGAACGTGTTACCAGGCGACATGATGACTTCCGTCTCAGGTTGTGCGGCGCACACGGTGAGTCGTGTGGTGCGGTCATCCATGAGACCGGGCGACGACACGCGTTGTGACATCGCCGCGTCAGCGTGCCTCGGCGGCCGCCGTCGGCGGCCCCGGCCGTCCCCGCGCGCACCAGGATGTGTGATCCGTCGTCTCACCAGTGAGATCGGACGTCTCACCAGTGAGATCGGAGCGTCACCGCCAGCACGGCCGGGTCGTCGTGTCCCGGCAACGGGACGAATCCGTGCTGTTTCAGGTCGTCGATCACCTGGGCGCGCGAGGCGGGCCACATCCAGAACGTCTCGGTGTGCTCCCGGAGCACACCTTCCGTACTCCGCACCCAGTAGTCGGCGCGTGTGTGGATGCGGTTCCCGGCGGTCGACATCACCATGCGTCCGCCGTACGTGTGCTCACCGACCCGCTGTTCGGGCAGGACGCGCCGAATGCTCCGGGCCGGCAGCCGGGCAGGCGGGAGCTGCAGGAACAGCGAACCACCGGGGACGAGGGCGGCACCGATGGCATGCCAGAGCGCGTGCCGCGCGCTCGGCGAGAGGCACGCGACCGTGTTGTGGCAGACGGCCACGTCCGCCACCGCGTACAGAGCCGCCTCGTCCAAGGCGTGCGGGTGCACCGTCACCCGCGCCCTCTCCCGTGCGGGCAGAGCGGCGAGGCGGGTCATCAGGGACGTCCGCATGGCCCGCGCGGGCTCGACCGCATACACGTCGGCTCGGGACTCGGCCAGGCTCATCAACGTGACCCGTCCGGTACCGGCGCCGATGTCCAGGACGCCGACACGGGCCTTCGCGACTTCGCGACCGTAGAGATGACGGACCCGTCTCTCGTCCGCTTCGGCCTGGAGGATGTCGTAGAACTCCGCGGTGACGGCATAGGAATCCGTTTGCGGCCGGAAAGTCGGTGCTCTCGCTATGACAGGGTGCATATCCAGCAAGACAGCACCTGGGCCGTGGGTGTGACAACGAGGGCGGGGAGTGGTGGGCCGGCCCGTGCGGGCTCTGCCACGGACGTCGAGGAGCACGGCGGCGCCCGGCTCCTCGTGTCACACCTGGGCCGTCTCGCCGGTCATGACGGGGACAGCAGTTCACGAACCGTGCCCGAACAGCACAGCCGTGGACGAGTCGGCTCCGCGGCGCCGCGTGTGCGTTCCCCGCCCGTGACGGGGCCGAGGGAACGCCCACGGCAGGGTCAGCCACGGCCGCACGGCGACGGGGAGCACTCGCAACACGCCAGTGCCGCGGACCTACGGCAGAGCCCGGGACCGCGGCGCCCTCAGACGCAGCGAGCTTCGGGTGATGCAGAAATGAATGGTGAAGAGATGGGCAACGACAGCCGGCCGGCCGCGCCGGGGCAGGAGCGCACGGGGGAGAGGCTCGCCCAGTGGGCGGACGGCCGGCTCGGCCACCGCCGTCCGGTCCGCTCCGCCCGGCGCCTGGTCTTCCCCGACCACTGGTCGTTCATGCTCGGCGAGATCGCACTCTACAGTTTCGTCATCCTGCTGCTCACCGGCGCCTACCTGAGCTTCTACTTCCACCCGTCCTCCGATCCCGTGGTCTACCAGGGCAGCTACGCCCCCCTACGGGGCCAGCTGGTGTCGGAGGCCTTCGACTCGACCCTGCACATATCCTTCGACGTCCGCGGCGGCCTCCTCGTCCGCCAGGCCCACCACTGGGCGGCACTGGTCTTCGTCGCCGCCGTGTTCGTGCACATGCTGCGCATCTTCTTCACCGGCGCGTTCCGCAAGCCACGCGAGCTGAACTGGGTCCTCGGGTTCCTGCTGCTCATCCTGGCCATGTTCGGGGGCCTGACGGGCTACGACCTGCCCGACGACCTGCTGTCCGGAACGGGCCTGCAGGTCGTGAACGGCACGATCCTCTCGATTCCGGTCGTCGGGACGTACCTGTCGTTCTTCCTCTTCGGCGGCGAGTTCCCCGGCGAGGACCTGATCGCCCGTTTCAACACCCTCCACATCCTGGTCATCCCCGGACTGATGGTCGCCCTGCTCGTCGGCCACCTGGCCCTGGCCGTGCGCCACCGGCACGCTCAGTACCCCGGGCCCGGCCGTACCAACACCAATGTCGTCGGCATCCCGTTCCGGGTGTACGCCGTGAAGGCCGGCGGTTACTTCTTCCTCGTGTCCGGCGTTCTCTTCTTCATGGCCGCCGTCGCGCAGATCAATCCGGTGTGGAACTACGGGCCCTTCCGCCCCGACCAGGTCTCCGCCGGTTCCCAGCCCGACTGGTACATGGGCGTCGCCGACGGCTTCCTGCGCGTCATGCCCGGCTGGGAGGTCTCGTTCTGGGGCCACACCCTGGCCCTGGACAACTTCCTTCCCCTGCTGATCGGCCTGCTGCTCTTCCTCGCCATGGGTGCGTATCCCTTCATCGAGTCCTGGGTCACGGACGACGACCGCGAACAGCACCTGCTGGACCGCCCCCGCAACCGCCCGGTGCGGACCGCTCTCGGCGTGGCCTGGCTCAGCGTCTACCTGGTGGCTCTCGTCGGCGCCGCCAACGACCTGATAGCGACTCATTGGCGTGTCTCCGTGGAATCGGTCACCTGGACCGTGCGCATCGGTCTGTTCGTCGTCCCGGTCCTGGCCTTCTTCGTCACCAAACGTGTGGCACTGGGTCTCCAACGGCAGGACCGCGACAAGGTGCTGCACGGGCGGGAGAGCGGCATCATCAAACGGCTTCCGCACGGCGAGTACGTCGAGGTGCACGAGCCGCTCACCCAGGCGCAACTGCACGTCCTGACCGCCCACACGCAGTACCGGCCCCTTGAAGCCGCACCCGTGCGGGACGCGGACGGCACCGTGCCCCACCCTGCCCAGCGTCTGCGCGTCAGGCTCAGCCGTGTCCTCTACGGCTCGGGTACGCAGGTTCCCAAGGCCACGGCGGCCGAGTACAAGGAGATCAGCGGCCACCGCCACTCCTGATCACCGGCGGACACTCCACGACCTGCCGTCACGACGTGTCACGCCTTCGGCCTGTTTCCGGTCATATGAGTGGAGGGCGGCACGAGGAAGTGCCGGGCCAAACGGCCCCGCCGCACGCGTCCGTTCGCCGCGGCGCCTCCGCCTCGCCGGCCCGACCCGCCGAAGCCCGAGCGGCAGCCCCGGAGCTGCCCTCGCAGCCACAGCGGACCCACACCCGTACCGCGGCAGCGGGCCGCGCAGGGGCATCCACCCCAGTACCAGCCCGCTCCTCCTCCGGGAGCCGGCGCCCCCATCCCGACCGGAAGGCATTCGACATGACCCGTACCTCCCGCACACGCCGGGCCCGTACCTCCCTCACCGTTCTGGCCGGCGCCACCATCGCCGCGGGCCTGCTCGCCACCACGATCGCCCCGGCCTCCGCCGACAAGGGCGCCCCCTGGCGCAAGCCCAAGCCCACCGTCGTCCTGGTCCACGGGGCCTTCGCCGACTCCACGAGCTGGAACGGCGTCATCAAGAGACTGCGGCACGACGGTTATCCCGTGGTCGCGGTCGCCAACCCGCTGCGTTCCCTCAGCGGGGACTCCGCCTACCTCAAGGACGTCCTGGCCGGCATCGACGGTCCCATCGTCCTGGCCGGTCACTCCTACGGCGGCTCGGTCATCAGCAATGCCGCCACCGGCAACAAGAACGTCAAGGCGCTGGTCTACCTCGCCGCCTTCCTCCCGGAGAAGGGCGAGAGCGCGGTCGACCTGTCGGGGAAGTTCCCCGGCAGCACCCTCGGCGACGCGCTGCGCCCGGTGCCGTTCACGAACGCCGACGGTTCCCAAGGCACCGACCTCTACATTCAGAACGCCAAGTTCCGGCACCAGTTCGCGGCGGACGTGCCCCGTAACGAGACCGACCTGATGGCCGTCACCCAGCGGCCGATCACCAACGCCGCCCTGGCCGAGGGCGCGGCGGAGCCCGCCTGGAAGACCATCCCGTCCTGGGTCCTGGTCGCCACGCAGGACCTCAACATCCCTCCGAAGGCTCAGGAGTTCATGGCCGAGCGGGCCGGTGCCCACACCACGGAGGTCCGAGCGTCCCACGCCGTGAGCGTGTCGCAGCCGGGCAAGGTCACCGACGTCATCGAGGACGCCGCGCGCTCGGTGCGCTGACCCTTCCGCGTAACGCCCACGGGACCGGCCCGGACCGATCGGTCCACGTCGGTCCCGTGGGCGTTCCACGCTTCCACGTGCGCGAACCCTGTTCCCCCGACCGCCGGTCCGCCCGTGCGCATTCCGCACCGGGACGGCCGCGCAAGGACAAGCCCATGCGCCGCGAACCGCGGATCACTCCTACAGGCCCCGACGACCTCGCTTCCATCGTGGCGATGCATCACCGCTGCTCCTCGCACACCCTGTGGAGCCGCTACCACCGGGCCATGGCCGAGCCTGAGGCCTACCTGCCCGCTCTGCTGGCCCGCCCCGGCTCGGCCCACCTGGCCGCACGGGACGCCACCGGCCGCATCGTCGCCGTGGGTCATCTGATGCCGGACCACTCGGCCGTCGAGGCCGCGCTTCTGGTCGAGGACTCCTGGCAGGGACAGGGGCTGGGTACCCGTCTGCTGCGTCACCTGGGCCGGCACGCGCTCGGAGGCGGTTGGGTGAGGCTCTACGGCCTCGTCCTGTCCGGCGACGAGCGGATGAACGCCCTCCTGCGCCACGTGCCCGTCGCCGTGCACCGCAGCGAGGAGGGCGGCACCGTCACCGCTTGGGTCCGGGTACGTGACCTGGCGGCCGGCTTGCCCGGCCACCGGCGGAGTCGCTTGCTCCACGCCGGGCACCGGTGATCACCGGCTGCCTTCCGGGTCAGCGGACCGGGTGCCGACCCGATGAGAACAGCCGATGCGGAACTTAGTGTTCCGCATCGGCTGTTCCTCAGCACCTTCGAGAGGGCGCCGGCACGCCTCAGGTCCCGGCGTCGGGGTACAGGTCGCCCTCGAAGGCCGCGGACTCCAGAATCTCCTTGACCGTGGTCAGGTAGCGCGCCGCATCCGCTCCGTCCACCAGCCTGTGGTCGTACGACAACGACAGGTGTACCAGGTCCCGGATGCCGATGACCTCCTCGCCGGCGCTGCGCACGACCCCAGGCCTCCTGACCGTGGCGCCCACGCCCAGGATGGCGGCCTGGCGCGGCGGCACGATGACGGTGTCGAACAGGGCACCGCGCGAACCGGTGTTGGAGATCGTGAAGGTCGCGCCCGACACGTCGTCGGGGGTGAGGTGGCCACTACGGGCCCGGTCGGCCAGGTCGTGGACGGCCCGGGCGATCCCTGCGACGGTCAGGTCGCCGGCGGCCTTGATCACCGGGGTCATCAGACCGTTCTCGGTGTCGACCGCGATGCCGACGTTCTCGGTGTCGAAGTAGGTGATCGTCCCCTCGCCCTCGTCGATCCTGGCGTTGACGACCGGATGCGCCTTCAACGCCTGGGCCGCCGCCTTGACGAAGAACGGCATCGGGGACAGCTTGAGGCCCTCGCGGGCGAGGAAACCGTCCTTCGCCCGGTTTCGCAGCCGCATGAGCCGGGTGACGTCGGCCTCGACCGTGCTGGTCAGCTGCGCCTGCTCCAGCAGGGCCTTCTTCAGGTTGTCCCCGATGGCCCGGCGGATACGGGTCATCGGGACCGTGCGCCCGCGCAGCACGGACTCCTGCGCCGCCGGGGCGGCCGGCACAGCGGGTGCGGGTGACACCCGCGCGACCGGCGCCGGCACCGGTGGTGCCGCCGTGGGTGCGGGTGCGGGGGGCGGGGTCGGGGCGACCGGTACGGCAGGAGGCGGCGTGACCGGTGCCGGCGCGGGGCTGGCAGACGGCGCCGGGGCGGCTTGTGGAGCCGCGGCCGGGGGCGCGGGTGGGGCCTCCGGGACGGCGTCCGCCGTACCGATGAAGGCGAGCTCGGCGCCGACCTCGGCGGTCTCGTCCTCGGCGACGGCAATGCTCAGCAGAACGCCGGCCGCGGGGGAGGGGATCTCGGTGTCGACCTTGTCGGTGGAGACCTCCAGCAAGGGTTCGTCGGCCTCGACGTGTTCGCCGATCTGTTTCAGCCAGCGGGTCACGGTGCCCTCGGTGACGGACTCGCCGAGGGCCGGCAGGGTCACGGTAACCGTCATGATGTCGTTCAGCTCCTCACGGACCGGCCGGGCGCAACGGCCCTCCGGTCCTGTCGTCCACGACCTGCGTCATGGGGGGTCGGTCGCGCTTCCCCGCCGGTCACCGGCCCAGGCCGTAGCGGGCGCGGGCCTGCGCGACCGTCGCCGGCGGGAGCCGCCCGGCCCGGGCCAGCCGGTCCAGCGCGGTCACCACGATCGACTCGGCGTCCACACCGAAGTAGCGGCGCACGTCCTCGCGGGTGTCGGACAGACCGAAACCGTCGGTGCCCAGCGAGTAGTAGTCCTGCTCGATCCACTGGCTGATCTGATCGGGCACCTGCCGCATCCAGTCGCTGACGGCCAGCACCGGCCCCGGCGCACCGGCCAGTGCCCGGGTGACGAACGGAATGCGATCCTCACCGCGCATCCGGGCGTCGTCGGCGCGCATCGCGTCGCGGCGCAGCTCCGTCCACGACGTCACCGACCACACGTCGGCGTGTACGTTCCAGTCGGAGGCGAGGAGTTCCTGCGCTCGCAGAGCCCAGTGGATGGCCGTACCGGACGACAGCAACTGGAGCCGGGGTCCCGCCGCGGCGGCTTCCGCGGGCCGGTACCGGTAGATGCCCCGGACGATGCCCTCCTCGACACCCGGCAGCGCGGGCATGGCCGGCTGGTGCTTCGGCTCGTTGTACACGGTCAGGTAGTAGAAGACGTCCTCCGGCTGCTCGCCGTACATCCGGCGCAGACCGTCCCGGACGATCACCGCGATCTCGTACGCGAAGGCCGGGTCGTAGCTGATCGCCGCCGGATTGGTGGCGGCCAGCAGGTGTGAGTGCCCGTCCCCGTGCTGCAGTCCCTCGCCGGTCATGGTCGTGCGCCCCGCGGTGCCGCCGACGACGAAGCCGCGGCCCATCTGGTCGCCGAGCGCCCAGAACTGGTCGCCGGTGCGCTGGAAGCCGAACATGGCGTAGAAGATGTAGAACGGGATCATCGGCTCGCCATGCGTGGCGTAGGAGGTCGCCGCTGCGGCGAACTCGGCCACCGAACCGGCCTCCGTGATGCCCTCGAGCAGCAGCTGTCCGGTCGTGCTCTCCTTGTAGTGGAGCAACTGGTCCGCGTCGACCGGGTCGTAGTTCTGGCCCAGCGGCGAGTAGATGCCGGCCGTGGGGAACATCGATTCCATGCCGAACGTACGGGCCTCGTCGGGGATGATCGGCACCCAGCGCGCTCCGCCGCGCTCGTCGCGCATCAGATCCCTGACCAGCCGCACCAACGCCATCGTGGTGGCGACCTCCTGGTGGCCGAAACCTTTCTCCAACGCCTCGAAGGGCTTGGCGGGCGGCTCCGGCAGCGGCTTGGCGATCACCCGCCGCAGAGGGGCGGGACCGCCCAGCGCGGCGCGGCGCTCGCGCAGGTACCGCACCTCCGGCGAGTTCTCCCCCGGGTGCCAGTACGGGACCTGGTCACCGGCGAGCGCGCTGTCGGGAATGGGAAGCCCCAACAGGTCCCGCATCTCGCGGAACTGCTCCAGCGTGAGCTTCTTCATCTGGTGGTTGGCGTTGCGGGACTCGAACGCGGAACCCAGTGTGTGACCCTTCACCGTCTGGGCGAGGACCACCGTCGGCGTGCCCCGGTGCTCCACCGCGGCCCGGTAGGCGGCGTACACCTTCAACGGCTCGTGTCCGCCGCGGGAGTTCTCGAACAGGTCGACCACCTGCGCGTCGCTCAGGGCGGCGGACATGGCGGACAGGGCGTCACCGGTGAAGAATTTCCTGCGTATGTAGGCGGCGTCCCGTGCGGCCAGCGTCTGCAGCTGCGCGTCGGGCACGTCGCCCAGGCGCCGCACGAGGTCGCCGGTGGTGTCCTGTGCCAGCAGCGCGTCCCAGGCCGCGCCCCACAGGGTCTTGACCACGTTCCAGCCCGCCCCGCGAAACCGTGCCTCCAGCTCCTGGACGATCTTCGAGTTGGACCGCACCGGCCCGTCCAGGCGCTGGAGGTTGCAGTTGATGACGAACGTCAGGTTGTCCAGGCCCTCGCGGGAGGCCAGGGCCAGGGCGGCCATCGACTCCGGCTCGTCCATCTCCCCGTCGCCCAGGAACGCCCACACCCGCGAGGCGGAGGTGTCCTTGATGCCGCGAGCCTGCAGATAGCGGTTGAAGCGGGCCTGGTAGATGGCGCCGAGGGGGCCCAGGCCCATGGACACCGTCGGAAACTCCCACAACCACGGCAGCCGCCGCGGGTGCGGGTACGACGGCAGGCCGTGACCGCCCGCCTCCCGCCGGAAGGCGTCCAGTTGCTCCCCGCTCAGCCGTCCTTCGAGGAACAGCCGGGCGTAGATGCCAGGGGAGGCGTGCCCCTGGAGGAACAGTTGGTCGCCGGAGCCGTCACCGTCCTTGCCCCGGAAGAAGTGGTTGAACCCGATCTCGTAGAGCCAGGCCGCCGATGCGTAGGTGGAGATGTGGCCGCCCAGTCCGAACCGGGAACCCCGGGTGACCACGGCCGCGGCGTTCCACCGGTTGAGCGCGGTGATCCTGGACTCCATGTCCAGGTCGCCGTCGAACTCCGGCTGCGCGGCGGCCGGGATGGTGTTGATGTAGTCCGTGGACAGCAGTCCGGGCAGGGGCGTCCCCGACGCCGCGGCGAACTCGTGCACCCGCCGCATCAGGTAAGCCGCCCGCTCCGGTCCGGCGTTCCGCACGACGGCGTCGAGGGAGGCCTGCCATTGGGCGGTCTCCTCCCGGTCACGGTCGGGTAGCTGGTCGAGCTCACTGGTCACAGAGGTCGCGGGGGGCCGGGACGGATCACTCATGGCAGCCTTCCTGTCACTGCGTGGGCGCCGGCGACGCCGGCCGCGGACACGGTGGGCGCCGCAGGGCGGTCGGTGGGTATCACGGGCGACGAGACGTCGCCGCCCGGCGCACTCAGCGGTTCTTGAGCCACTGGGTGAAGGCCTGGTGGCCCGCATGGGCGTCGGGCCCGGGAAGGAGTGCCCGCTCCCCGAGCACCGCGCCGAAGAACGGGGCCCGCGCGTCGGCGATCACCGGGTCGGGCCGGCCCAGGGAGGTGAGCAGATCGGCGGTGGCGTCCTCGAACCGGAGCTCTTCCGGGCCGGCGACCTCGAGCACCCCGAACCGCGGCAGACCCACCGCGACATGGGCGACCGCCGCGGCGACATCGTCCGTGGAGACCGGACGCAGCAGCAACGGCGGCACGTGCACTCCGTCGGGCCGGGTACCGGCGATCACCGCGGCCGCCACGGACTCGTGGAACGGGGTGGCGCGCACCACGGAGTACGGAACGGTGGTGTGCCGCACCAGGTCCTCCTGCGCCGCCTTGGCCCGGAAGTAGCCCGAGTCCACCCGGTCGGCGCCGACCACCGACAGCGCCACGTAGTGCTCGACGCCCGCAGTGGCGGCGGCCTTGAGGAGGTTGCCCGTCGCGGTGGTGAAGAACGCCGTGCTGGTCTCCTGCCTCCGCGAGGGTGCGTCGGTGACGTCGACCACCACCTCGGCGGCGCGCAGCGCCTGGTCGAGGCCCTGTCCGGTGCTGACGTCCACGCCCGCTGCGCGGGACACCGCCACGGCCTCCACCCCGTGGTCCCGAAGCCTGGCGACGGTCCTTGAACCGATCAGACCGGTGGCACCTGCAACGACGACTCTCATCTGGGTCTCTTCCGTCGAGGGGCCGATGACCCCGCTGGGTATGCGTCGAAGGCGGTGGCGGACGTCGGTGTGCCACCGTGCTCACCACACCTAGACAGGACGGGTCCGGCTGTTGTGACACCGCGCGCCGGTGCGGGGAACCCGCCCTCCCGGCCACCGATCCGTGTCACAGATCCGCCGGGCACCCGGTCAGGAGGACGAGCGGTCTTCACGACCGGACATGACCACGTGCACGGCGGAGGATGCGCCGCCCGGACACGGTGGAACCACGGAAGGTGCGACTCAGTGTCGGAGAACTCACAGCACGCCCACCACGGCCACGGTCACGGAACCGGCGGCGAGGACGGCCCGAGCTGGACCCGAGCGGCGAGGATGCTCCAGGACGCCTCGCCCGTCACCGTCCCCGAGGGCGCCTCGGCGATGACCATCCACGTCCAGTGGGAGCCCGGTGACCCCGGCACCCCGCCGCACCGCCACTCCGGCCCGGCGTTCGGCTACGTCATCAAGGGCGCGGTCCGGTTCGAACTCGAGGGCGAGCCCGAGCGCGTCATCGAGGCCGGCGGCACCTTCTGGGAGCCGGGTGGCGACGCCATCCACTACCAGGACGGCAACGCCCTCGCCGACGAGCGGACCGAGTTCGTCGTCACCATGATGTGCGCTCCCGGCAAGCCCATGCTGGAACTGGTCGACGAGGAGGAACTCAAGGAGCGCGCCCACCTGCGCGCACCGCGGCCGACCGCCTGAGCCCTGCCGTTCCGGACGCCGTCCGCTGCCCCACGGCGGCGGACGGCGGCATGTCGGCGCAGTGGCCAGATGCCGGATCACCGCGCTCCGTGACACGACGTGCCGGCCGTCCTGTGACAGGCGGTGCCCCGCACCCGTGACACCGGTTACCGCCGGGAAGCCACGGGTGCGGGGCACCGCCTGCCGGGTGTCTCCTACTCCACGAAGTACGAGTCGTGCTTGTCGAAGAACGCGGCACGCTCCTCCTCCGAGGCGTGCGCCAGCTGCGACACCTGCTCGAAGTACTCCTCGCGCGGGGCGCCCGGGGTGAACAGGAGCAACATGTCGGCCGGAGCGTCGGAGTCGTTCCGGAAGGCGTGCAGCCCGCCCTGGGGCACGTGCAGGAAGTCTCCCTTGCGCGCATCGACCCACTGCACACCGTCGAACACACGCACCGTGCCGTCCAGGATGTAGAAGGACTCCGAGATCCGCTTGTGGAAATGCGTCTTCGGCCCGCCCGCCCTGGGCCGCATCTCCACCCGGTACAGCCCGAACTCACCCCGCGTGGTACCAGTGGTCGCCAGATAGTGGGTGGCGTCCTTCCCGGTACCGCTCTCACCGATGGCGGGCGGTGTGGCGGCCGGCCGGAAGACGGCACTGACCTCACCGTCCTCTCCCCAGTACTTCTGCTCCGGGTACGGGTACGACATGACTGAATCCTCTCCTGTGGTGAGCGCGTGACGACGCGCCGACGTGAACCGCTGAGCAGCGGTCCTCTCTACAACGAGACCGGCGGGCGTCCGCCGGTGTGACAGCAGCGGGCCGCGCCGGGTGTCATTCGGCGACCCGGTGATGGATGAAGCGGGACACCAGCGGCGGCTCCATCAGCCAGCCGTGCGTCCGCCCGTGCAGCGCACGAGAGACCGTGGCGGTCTGCCGCAGTGTGCCGAAGGCCACCGACGCGCCGACGGCCAGCAGGCCCGCGCACAGTGGCATCACCCTGCTGAACGACGTGTCGAAGGCCGCGTCCGACCGGTAGGCGTCCGGTCCCATCCCGGCCAGCAGGGGCAACGCCGCCACGGACACCAGCCCGGCCGCCCGGGCCGCGGCGTTGTTGATGCCGCTGGCCAGCCCGGCGTTCGCGGCGTTCACCGAGGACAGCAGGGTGACGGTCAGCGGAGCGACCATGACGACCATGCCGGCTCCCATCACCAGCAAGGCGGGCAGGACGTCGTGGAGATAGGACGCGCCCGGACCGACCCGCAGCATCATCAACATACCCGCCGCGCACACCAGCGGGCCGACGGTGAGCGGCATCCGCGGGCCCAGCCGCCGGGCGAGCATCCCGGACCGGGACGAGAACAGCAGCATCAGCGCTGTGTTGGGCAGCATGGCCGCACCGGCTGCCAGCGCCGAGTACCCGACGACGATCTGCAGTTGCAGAGCGGTCACGAAGAAGAACCCGCCCGTGCCCGCGTAGACGCACAGGGTGATCACATTGACGGCGGTGAACTGCCGGGACGAGAAGACGGACAACGGCATCATCGGGTCGCTGCTGCGCCGCTCCACGCGGAGGAACGCGGCACCCGCCGCGATGCCGGCGACGGACGCGCCGACGGCCACCGGCCCGCCGTCCCGGGCCTCGGTCAGCGCGTAGGTGATCAGGGCGAGTGCCAGAGCGCCCAGGACGGCGCCGGGGATGTCGAAACCGATGCGCCGCCGGCCCCCCGTACCGGCCGTGCGGACCCCGTCCGTCCGGGGCGTGCCGACGGACTCCGGGACGTGGCGCAGTGCGACGGGCACGCACAGCAGCGCCGGAACGATGCTCAGCAGGAAGGTCCAGCGCCAGCCGGGACCGTCCACCAGCCACCCGCCCACGAACGGCCCGAGGGCCGCGCCGACACCGCCGAAGCCCGACCACAGACCGATCGCGCGCGGCCGGTCGTCCGGGTGGAAGGAGGCTTCGATGATCGCCAGAGAACCGGGCGTGAGCAGAGCACCACCGACGCCCTGCAAGGCTCGGGCGGCGATCAGCGTGGTGGTGTCCGGAGCCAGCGCGCACAGCAGCGAGGCCACCGCGAACCACACCAGGCCCAGGACGAAGATACGACGCCGCCCGAAACGGTCCCCCAGGGAGCCGCCCAGCAGGATCAGACCCGCCAGGGTCAGCATGTAGGCGTTCACCGTCCACTGGAGCACGGCGAGGTCGGCGTCGAAGTCGTCACCGATGCGCGGCAGAGCGACGTTGGTGACGGTCGAGCCGAGCAGTACCACGCTGGAGCCCAGAACGGTGGCCAGCAGGGTCCACCGTCCCTGGGCACTGGCGAGGCGGAGCGGGGCGGAGTCGTCCGGAGCAGGGGAGTGTGTCATGTCGTGTCCTGGCTCAGTCCGGCGAAGCCGTCGCGGCCGGCGTACTCCCGCCGCAGGGCGCGCACGTCGCGCACGGCAGCCGCGAACGCCTCGGGACTCTCCTGCGGAAGATTGTGGCCGGCATCCGCCACCTCGCGGTGGAGCCGGGGGCCGGTGAAGTGACGAGCGGTCGAGGAACCGTCCGTCGCGGGGAAGTTGCCGTCGGCCAGGCCGTCGAGGGTGACGGTGGGAACCGTGATCGCCGGAAGTTCGGCGAGACGTGCCTCGAGGTTCGCGTACGCCGCGGCACCCGGCGCGAATCCGAGCCGGTGCCGGTACGAATGGATCACGACGTCGGTGTGGTCGGGGTTGGCGAAGGCCCTCGCCGTCCGCTCCAGATCCTCCTCGCGGAACGGCCACTTGGGGGAGTTCCGCTTCCAGATGACCCGCGCGACCCCCTGCGGGTCGGCGGCCAGACCGGCCCGGCCCCGCTCGGTGAGGAAGTAGTAGAAGTACCAGAAACCGGCTTCCCGTTCGGGTGCGACGGGTACCATCGCGGCGCCGATGTCCTGGATGAGGTAGCCGTTGACCGAGACCAGGCCCAGAACGCGCTCGGGCCACAGGGCCGCGGCGACGTTGGCGGCGCGCCCGCCCCAGTCGTATCCGGCGAGGTAGGCGCGCTCCACGCCCAGGGCGTCCAGGAAGGCGACGACGTCGGCTCCCAGAGCGGCCTGCTGACCCGAGCGCGGAGTCGACTCGAACAGGAACCTGGTGGGCCCATGGCCCCGCAGATAAGGGACGAGGACCCTGAACCCGCCCTCGGCGAGCAGCGGGGCGACGTCCGCGTAGCTGTGGATGTCGTAGGGGAAGCCGTGCAGGAGCAGCACGGTGTCGTCCCCCGAACCCGCCTCGTAGTAGGCGACTTCCAGTACGTCGGTCCTGACTCGCCGGACAGGGGCGAGTGTGTGGCGTTCAGACATGAGGGTCCTTAGGGTTCCAAGGCCCGCGGCGGCCGCTCCGGGCTCCGAGCGCCGGGCGGACTTCGACCGGCCGCGCGGGGCGCCGTCCGGCGCCTGGTCGAAAGTCGGGGCGACCAGGCGACGGACGGTCCTGCGGCCGGGCGGGCCGGAGCGGCTGACTCAGCCGAACATGCCGGGCTTGTAGTCGCCGGCGGGCTGCCGGTTGATGACGTTGATGCGGTTGTAGGCGTTGATCACGGCGATCAGCGACATCAGCGCGACGAGCTGGTCCTCGTCGTAGTGCTTCGTGGCGTTCGCCCATGCCTCGTCCGACACGCCGTCCGCGCCGTCCGCGATGCGCGTGCCCTGCTCGGCCAGCTCAAGCGCGGCGCGCTCGGCGTCCGTGAAGACGGTGGCCTCGCGCCACACGGCCACCAGGTTCAGACGCTGCTGCTCCTCACCCGCGGCGGCGGCGTCCTTGGTGTGCATGTCGGTGCAGAAGCCGCAGCCGTTGATCTGGCTGGCACGAATCTTCACCAGCTCCTGGGTGGCGACGGGGAGAGCCGAGTGCACCGCCGCGCCGGCCGAGTTCAGGTGCTTCATGACCTTGCCGGCCAGGGCGTTGCCGAAGTAGTTGATTCGCGCGTCCATGACGGATCTCCTGAGGTGTGGGACAGTTACAGCTCACTGACCGGGAGCACCTTCGATCTGTGACATCGTCGGTCATCGAGTCACTCGCGTCGGACCAGGACCCGGTCCGGATCGGTGCAACACGATCCGCAACACCGTGTGACGACAAACAGGTGGGGCTCGTCGGCCCGAGGGCGGTCATCCTGGGACCGCAGACACCGGGCACGGCGAGCGCACCACTCAGCGAACCAAAGGTGATCACCATGGCAACGGAGAGTGTCCTGCACCCGAGCCTCATCGTCCCGGTCGGGCACGTCGAGCCGGTACCCCGCCGCATCCGGGGAATGATCGGCGGACGTGTCGTCTTCGACACCCGCCGCGCGCTCTACGTCTGGGAGTGGCAGGCCTACCCCCAGTTCAGCATCCCGGTCGAGGATCTGGTGGACGGTGTCCTCGACGACGACAGGCACATGGAGCACCTCGGTGCCGGCCCGGCGCACCGTCACACCCTGCGGGTCGGCTCGGAGGTGCGGCCGGGTGTGGCGTGGGTGTGGGGGGAGGGTGCCCCGGGGCCCTTGCACGACACCGTGCGTTTCGAGTGGGAGGCGCTGGACTCCTGGTTCGAGGAGGACGAGCCGGTCTTCGTGCATCCCCGGAGTCCGTACTCCCGCGTCGACGCCCTGCGCTCCGGCAGCAGCGTCAGGGTCGAGGTGGACGGCGTGGTGCTGGCGGAAGCCCCCAACTGCGTCAAGTTGTTCGAGACCGGTCTGCCGACTCGCTACTACCTCGACCGTGCGACCGTCGACTGGACCAGGTTGCGGCGCTCCGGCACGGTGACCCGATGCCCTTACAAGGGGACGACGAGCAGTTACTGGTCGTTCGACAGCGATGCCGCCTCCCACGAGGACATCGCCTGGACGTACGACTTCCCGACCATCCACGCCAACCGCATCGCCGGACTGACCGCGTTCTACAACGAGCATGTCGACCTGTACGTCGACGGTTTCCTGCTGCCGAAGCCCACCGACCCCACGCGGCCGGCTTCTGACTGACGAGGCCGGACCAGTCGGTTCGGGCCTGCACGGGAACCCTTGAGAAAGGCCGTGGTCGGTGAGCGATTTACGTGCCGCTTTCGCCGATGCGTCACACATCGACTCCCGTCCCGGTCTCATGGGGTGGAAAGTCTTTCGAAAACCACCACCTCACAGGGAGTATGCCGTGAGCGACATCATTCTCGAGCCCGCCGCCCAGGAATTCGCCGACGCGGCCGCCAAGCCGCCGCTGCTTTACGAACTCGGTGTCGAGGGTGCCCGCAAGCTGCTCGACGATGTCCAGTCCGGGCCGGTCGACAAGCTCGACGTGGACGAGAAGTGGATCACTGTACCGGCCGAGGTCGGCGATGTGCGGGTGCGCATCATCAAGCCTGTCGGCAGCACCGGTGTCCTGCCTGTGATCCTCTACGTGCACGGCGGCGGCTGGATCCTCGGCAACGCCGGCACCCACGACCGCCTGGTGCGTGAACTGGCCGTGGGCGCGGAGGCGGCCCTGGTCTTCGTCGAGTACGACCGCTCGCCGGAGGCGAAGTACCCCGTCGCCGTCGAGCAGGCGTACGCCACCGCCCAGTGGGTCACCGCCCAGGGCGCCGAAGAGGGTCTGGACGGCTCCCGCATGGTCGTCGCCGGTGACTCCGTCGGCGGCAACATGAGCGCCGCCCTGACTCACCTGGCCAAGCGGCGCGGCGACGTCACCTTCCTGCACCAGTCGTTGTACTACCCCGTCACCGACGCCGGGCAGGACACCGAGAGCTACCGCCTCTTCGCCCACGGTCCGCACCTGACGGCGAAGGCCATGGAGTGGTTCTGGAACGCCTACACCACCGACCCGGCCGAGCGTGACCAGATCACGGCCTCGCCCCTGCGCGCGACCCTGGAGGACCTTCAGGGGCTGCCGCCGGCATATGTCGTGGTCGACGAGAACGACGTACTGCGCGACGAAGGTGAAGCGTACGCCCGCAAGCTGATCCAGGCCGGCGTGCCGACGACCAGCGTCCGCTACAACGCCACCCTGCACGACTTCATGATGCTGAACCCGGTCCGCGGAACTCGGGCCTCGACCGCGGCGATCGAGCAGGCCGTCCACGTTCTGCGCAAGGCCCTGGGCACCGACTGATCGTCCCGCGGTATTCCGCGGACGAATTCCGGACACAGTCACTGGCAGAACGAAAGGCCACTCTCATGAGTGCACAGAAGCCGACCATCGTCCTCGTCCACGGCGCATTCGCAGACTCCTCCAGTTGGAACGGTGTCATCGAAAAGCTCCAGTCGCACGGCTATCCGGTGGTGGCCGCGAGCAACCCGCTACGCGGACTGGCCGGAGACAGCGAGTACGTCGGACAACTCGTGGCCTCCGTCGACGGCCCGGTGGTCCTCGCCGGCCACTCCTACGGCGGCTCGGTGATCAGCAACGCCGCCGGCAGCCTCGACAACGTCAAGGCACTCGTCTACGTCGCCGCCTTCCTGCCGGACGAGGGGGAGAGCGCGGTCACCCTCTCCGGCAAGTTCCCGGGCAGCACCCTGGGGGAGGCGCTCCGTCCGGTACCGGTCACCCTGCCGGACGGTAGTCAGGTCACGGATCTCTACATCGAGAAGAGCAAGTTCCACCAGCAGTTCGCCGCCGACGTTCCGGAGGAGATCACGGCGGTCATGGCCGCGACCCAGCGGCCCGTGACCGACGTCGCGCTGGCGGAGGGTGCCTCCGCGCCGGCGTGGACGGACATTCCGTCGTGGGTTCTCGTGGCCACCGAGGACCGGAACATCCCGGCCCAGGCGCAGATCTTCATGGCCGAGCGCGCGAAGGCGACCATGGTGAGCGTTACCGCCTCCCACGCGGTCGGCGTCTCGCGTCCCGGTGACGTCGCGCGCCTGATCGACGAGGCGGCGCAGGCGACCGGCTGAACCGCCGGCTCCCAGCCCACCGGATCACACCGGGCGGCCGATCGAGTGAGCGGTCGGCCGCCGGCAGCCCGGTCCAGGTGCCGACCGCCGGGCCACCGACTCTGGAAGGCATCATGAACATGAACAAACAGGCAGCTCGTGGACTGGTCGACATAGAGGCGTATTTGTACCGCGAGGCTCATCTCAGTGCTGCTCGCCGGCGTGTGACGGCCTTCACCGCGAGGATGGACGGGCTGAGCCACGGACAGAAGAGGGATATCGAGTTGTGGTATCTCGAGGAGCAGAAGCACGTGGCCCACATGGTCACGAAGTACATCGCCGAGAATGTCGGCGCGGCCGAGACGGCGAACGACATCCGGTTCGGGCGATGGCTGCGCGGAACACTGATCGCCATGGCCGTGATCATCATGTTGACGTTCGTGTGCACGGCCGTCGTCGTGGGGTCGGTGGCCTGATCCCCGCGCCGTGAAAAGGGAGAGCGGCATGTTCGGGACGGGCTCGACGTCCTTGAGCGCCAAGGTATCGTGGCGGCCGGGAGGCTGTCATGGCGAGGGACGGAGCACGGACCGGACTCTTCGGGCGGCGGGACGAGTGCAAGGTTCTCGATGACCTCCTCGCACAGGCCAGGGCCGGGCGAAGCGGGGTCCTGGTGCTGCGCGGTGAGGCGGGCATCGGGAAGACCGAGCTGCTGAACCATCTGTGCGACCGTGCCACCGGATGCCGCGTCGTCAGGGCGGCCGGAGTGCAGTCCGAGATGGAGCTTTCCTACGCCGCGCTGCACCAGCTCTGCGCCCCGCTGCTGTCCCATCTCGATGGTCTTCCCGAGCCGCAACGCGACGCGCTGCGCACCGCGTTCGGGATGCGGGTCGGTGACGCGCCCGACCGCTTCCTCGTCGGTCTGGCCACGTTGAGTCTGCTCGCCGGGGCCGTCGGCGACGAGCCGTTGCTCTGCCTGGTCGACGACGCGCAGTGGCTGGACCGTGTGTCGGCCCAGATTCTGGGCTTCGTCGCGCGCCGGCTGCTTGCTGAATCGGTTCTGCTCGTGCTGGCCGTCCGGGAATCCGGCTCCCCCGACATTCTCGCCGACCTGCCGGAGCTTGCTGTGCGTGGACTGAGCGAGCGCGAGTCCCGCAGACTCCTCGACTCCGTCGTCACCGGGCCGCTCGACCAGCGTGTGCGCGACCGCGTCATCGCCGAGGCGCGCGGCAATCCGCTGGCCCTGCTGGAGCTGCCGCGAGGGCTGACCGCCGTCGAGTTGGCCGGAGGTATCCCAGGGCCCGGTGCCCGGCCCCTGTCCAGCCAGATCGAGGCGGGCTTCCTCCGCAGAATCCAGTCGCTTCCCGCGGAGGCGCGACAACTGCTGCTCATCGCCGCCACCGAGCCGGTCGGTGACGTGACCCTGCTGCGGGATGCCGCCGAGCGCCTGGGAATCTCCGTGGACACCGCCGTGACCCACGCCGAGGCGTCGGGACTGATGACGCTCGGCACATGGGTGCGTTTTCGCCACCCGCTGGTTCGCTCCGCGGCGTACCGTGCCGTCGGCTTCGAGGAACGCCGCCGCGTGCATGCGGCTCTGGCCGACTCGATCGACGCGAGCGCCTATCCCGAACGCCGCGTATGGCACCTGGCGAGCGCGTCGACGGGACCGGACGAGGCCGTGGCCGCCGAGCTGGAGGGCTCCGCCGGGCGGGCGTACGCGCGCGGCGGGGTCGCGGCGGCGGCGGCATTCCTGCATCGGGCCACCGAACTGACTCCGGATCCCGTACGCCGCGGAGCCAGGGCATTGGCGGCGGCGCAGGCCGAGTACCAGGCGGGCGCCTTCGACGTGGCACGGGAACTGGTCGATGCTGCGGAACTGAGCCATCTCGACGAGGTCGGAGCCGCACAGGCGACCTTGCTCCGGGGACAGATCATGTCCGCGGCCAAAAGCGCCAGCGCCGGCCTGCCGCTGTTGCTCGAAGCGGCCAAGCGGCTCCAGCCGTACGACGCCGTACTCGCCGGTGAGACGTACCGGGACGCGATCTACGCGGCCCTGACCGCGGGCCGGCTGGCCACGGGTGGGGTCCGCGACGTCGCCGAGGCGGTGCTGAGCGCGCCGGGCCGCGTCGACGCCGGGAGCCGTGAAGGTCTTCTCTTGACCGGTCTCGCACGGGTGATCACCGAGGGATACTCCGCGGGCGCGCCGATCCTCCAGGAGGCCGTCGACGCGTTCCGCACGGGAGGACTTTCCCGGGAGCAAGCTCTGGGATGGCTTCCGCTCGTGTGCCGCATGGCACACAGCACCTGGGACTTCGCCGCCTGGTCCGAGCTCTCGGCACGGCTGGTCGACTCCGCCCGTGGCAACGGGGCGCTCGCCGTCCTGCCCTCGGCCCTCCTGCTGCGTCTGTCGAACCGGGTGTTCGCCGGTGACCTCCGTGGCGCAGACTCCCTGGCGGTGGAAGCGAACGCGATCGGTGAAGCCACGGGCAGCGGCTTCTTCGCGCACTACGGGGCACTCGTCGTGGAGCCCTTCAAGGGACGGGAGTCCACGACCCGGCAGGCGATCGAGACACTCACGCACGACCGTCTCCTGCAGGACGAGGGCAAGGTGACGACGGCGACCCAGTGGGCGGCGGCGGTCCTCTACAACGGTCTGGGCCGGTACGAGGAGGCCTTCGCCTCCGCCGAGCGGGGGTGCGAGAACCCGCAGGAACTCGGACTGTCCCTCCAGTCCCGGGTCGAACTCGTCGAAGCGGCCGCACGACTGGGGCGGGCCGCGCAGGTGGCCGAGGCTGTGCGGACGATCGAGGAGATGGCCCAGGTCAGCGGAACCGACTGGGTGCTCGGCATCTCGGCCGCCACTCGTGCCCTGGTGAGCGAGGGGCGCGATGCCGACGTCCTGCACCGGGAAGCGATCGAACGGCTCGACACGGCTCAGGCCCGGATGGACGGCGCGCGGGCACGACTTCGCTACGGTGAGTGGCTGCGCCTGGAACAGCGAAAGGCCGAGGCCCGTTCCCAGCTGAGCGAGGCGTACACGATGCTCGGCGAAGCCGGGGCCGAGGCATTCGCGGAGCGTGCGCGACGCGAGTTGCAGGCCGTGGGCGTGAAAGTGCGCAAACGCGCCTCGGCGACGCCGGTGGTCCTCACAGCGAAGGAAGCCGAGATCGCGCGACTCGCCCAGGGCGGCTTCACGAACCCGGAGATCGGCGCCCGGCTGTTTCTCAGCCCGCACACGGTCGAATGGCATTTGCGGAAGATCTTCGCGAAGCTTGGCATCTCCTCCCGCAAGGAGATCGGCTCCGTGCCCCTCGAAGGGATGCCGGCGACCTCCTGACCCGCCCGGTTACCGGGCGGGCCCGGTCACCGGGGTCGTGACCAGGGCCTCTCGTTCGGATCATGCCGGGCTCGCGGGGTCTGGTGCCTGATCCGGCCTGATCCGGACGAAAGACCCTAGGCGGGGGACGCGTCCGGTTCCGCCAGCAACGTGGGCACGGTGACGATCTCGACGTCCCTGGTCAACAGGCGGTGAATGGGACAGCGCCCGGCTGTCGCCAGCAACTGCTCCCGCTGCGCCGGCTCCAGGTCGCCGGTCAGCCCGACGTTCTTGACGATGCGCCCTTGATCACCGAAGCGTACGGCCACGTCGACGCGGTCGAGTGCCCAGCCGTGCCGGTCGGCCATCGCCCGCACGGCCATGGAAGTGCAGGACCCCAGTGCTGCCAGGAGCAGCTCACCCGGGGTGGGGCCCGCGTCCGCGCTGACCGGCTCGGGTTCGTCGGCCGTCAGGGTGTGGGGGCCGACCGCGATGGAACGGGTGAGCCGGCTGCCTTCGGCAATGGACACGATGCGCGTGGTCATGGGTCTTCCTCTCGACCGAGGTGCGGGGACCGGGTAGCTCATCCCTCTTCCGCAGAGACCGAGCGGCGTACGCGCGTGTGACACGCCGCGACCCCACCACGGCATCACCAGGGCACCACCACGCACCCTCCCACGGGTTCTCAATGGCGCGGTCGCCACGCTGCGACGCGAGGGTTGGTCGCGCGGCGTTCCGACGTCGCCCACCCACTCGACGGAGGAGCCGACCGTGGACACGTATCCGAGGGAACGCAGGCGCTCGCCGGTGCGGGACAGTTGCGCGGTGGCCTCGACGATCGACGATCCGGACGGCGCTGTGTCCGTGTTCCTGCAGGCCCGACCCTCGCTGATCAACATCGCCTATCGGATCCTCGGCAACGTGAGCGAGGCGGAAGACGTGATGCAGGAGGTATGGCTGCGGTTGCAGCGTACCGACCGCACAGCCGTGCACAGCCCTCCGGCGCTGCTGCGGACGATCACCGTCCGGGTGGCGATCAACGTGCTCCAGTCGGCTCGCAGACGGCGGGAGTGGTGCGCCACCCCGTGGCTTCCGGATCCGCCGGACCCCGACGCCACCCCTGACGTGGTGGCCGAACGGCAGGACGACGTGGAGCGAGCGGTCGCCCTGCTGATGGAGACGCTGACACCGCAGCAGCGCGCCGTGTTCGTCCTTCGGAAGGGGTTCGGTTACCCGTACGACCGGATCGCCGGCCTGTTGCACCTCTCCGTCGCCAACGCAAGGCAGCAGGTCACCCGCGCACAGCGGCGTCTCGCCGCGCCGTGGCGAAGGCAGCGCGTGGACGTCGCCGCGCAACGCCGGCTGGTGCGGGCGTTGCTCGCGGCTGCACAGGTGGGTGACCTGGCCCGTCTCGAACACGTCCTCCTGAGCGACGCCGGAGAACCCGTGAGCGCCCCGCTCGGCGGGCCCGCGAACGATTAGGGCAGTCGTTGGGCCCATCCCCGCGCCCGGAAGTCCGCCGCACTTCGCAGCCGGCCCGCTCCGCACGCCGGGCGTGGCCGTGGAAAGGGTCCCGTACCCAGTCGTCGAGAGCGAGTCGACCCGGATCGACAGGAGTACCGGCATCGGCGAGCCCGCTCTCCCGGACCGTCTGGCGGCCGGCGTGCCCGACTGCCGGACGTCCCGTGCCGGGGGCAGCGGGGCGTGCACCTGCGGGCCGGTGCGTTCGCCGAGGCCTCGGCCGTGATCGACGAGACGCGCGCCCCGCCCCGACGGCCTGAGATCGCCCGTCCCCACCTCGTCGTGTCACAGCGGGAAGACCCGCCTTGTCTGTAGGGCGGGGCCGGGAACCGTCTTCGTTACGAGGAGGCAATCAGATGCGGGTGGCCGTTGCCGGAGGAACCGGCATGGTGGGGAAGTTCGTCGTCGCGGAGCTGCGGGCCGCGGGACACCGACCTGTGATCCTCGCACGTTCGCACGGCGTGGACCTGGCCACCGGCGTGGGCCTGGAAGAGGGACTGTCCGGCAGTGATGTGGTGATCGATGTGACGAACATCGTCACGACGAGGAGAAAGACCGCGGTCGACTTCTTCTCCCGGGCCACCGGCAACCTGCTTGCCGCCGCCCGGTCGAACGGGATCGGGCATCTGGTCACCTTGTCGATCGTCGGCAGCGACGAGGTGGATTTCGGGTACTACTTCGGCAAGCGCGTCCAGGAGGCACTGGTCCGCGACGGAGGCGTGCCGTGGACGGTGCTCCGTGCCACCCAGTTCTTCGAGTTCCCCGAGCCGCTGCTGGACACCCGGTCACCGGTGGTCATGATGCCGAGGATGCTCACCCAGCCCGTCGCCGCCCAGGACGTCGCGGAGAAACTCGTGGAGCACGCGGTGCAGGGCCCTTCCGGTACGGCACGGGAGATCGCGGGGCCCGCCCGGCTCGACACGGTCGAGATGACGCGCCGTATCCTGCGCACCCGGGGCCGGCGGCGGCTCGTCGTGCCCGTGACACTTCCCGGCAAGGTGGGCAAGGCCATGACAGGAGGCGGCCTGCTGCCCCATGGGGAGTACGTCCAGTGCCGCCGGACGTTCGACGAACACCTCGCCTCCTTGAGGCAAGTCACGCTCGCCGGTCGGTGACCGGCGACGGATGTGGACCCCACGGGGCCGCCCTCGTGAGCGGCGGCAGGCCCCGTCGCCCGCCGGTGGCGAGCAGGCCCCCGGCCTGTCGTTCCGTGGGGCCGCCATGCCGGCGCTCTCAGCGTCGGGACGCCGGGTCACAGCGCCGTGCGCAGGTGCCGCCGGGAGGTGACGCCGAGCTTGGCGTACACCTTCCGCAGGTGCCATTCCACGGTGTGCGGACTGAGGAACAGCTGCGCGCCGATCTCCGAGTTGGTCAGACCGTCCCGGGCCAGCAGTGCGATCTGGGTCTCCTGAGCGGTCAGCGTCTGCGCGGCGGCACCGTCACGCCGGATCACCGTCTCACCGGTGGCCCGCAACTCGCGGACGGCGCGTTCGGCGAACGCGCCCGCACCGAAGCGGCTGAAGAGGGCGTGCGCCTCGCGCAGCTGTTCGCGTGCGTCCACGCGACGGCCCTCCCGTCGCAGCCACTCCCCGTAGAGCAGATGAGCCCGCGCCGACTCCATCGCGGTCCGGGTACCTCCGAGTCGTTCGATCGCCTCGCGGTACAGCTCCTCGGCCGCGTGGCCCCGACCGAGCAGCGCCCGGGAACGTGCCTGGACACCCAGTGCCCAGTTCGTGCCGGCGGCGTCCGTGGCCCGGACCAGCCGGTCCAGTGCGGCCTCGGCCGCGTCGTGCCGACCGCTGCGCGCTGCGGCTTCCACCAGTTCGACCAGTCCCCAGTTGGCCGCGATCAGCTCCTGCCGGTGCGCGGTCGCCAGACGGGCCGCGTCGAAGGCTCCCTCGTACCTGCCCAAGCCGTTGTCGAGCACGGCCGCCGCCCGTAGTCCGATGGCCACGCCGAGGCCCTCACCGCGGTGTACGGCCTCCTCCGTGCCCGCCTCGATCAGCGGAGCGGCCTCGCGTTCGCGGCCCTGCCACGCGGCGAGCGTCATCGTGCCGTACGGCGCGAAGCTGGTCCCGGTCGCCTCCTGCACCCGGGCGATCTCCGCGATGAGCAGTCCCGCCGCGTCCAGTTCACCGGCGTACGTGTGAAGGACGACCCGCGAGTTGAGCGCGAGGGGCAGCTCCGCCAGCGCACCGACGGCCCGTGCGGTCCGGACCTGACGTGTCACCAGCTCCGTCCAGCCCTCGTCGTCCCACATCTCGGCCGCCAGCGCCGAAGCCGGCCACGACAAGCGCAGGACCTCCTCCGGATCGGTCTCACGGCGCAGCGCCCGTACCGCTTCGCGCGAAGCGGCGACCGCCTCGCGGTACCCGGCGGTGAAGCGGAGGGCCAAGGCGTCCAGAAGCAGATCTGCGGTGCGTGGCGGTCTCGTGACGGGCGGCAACGTCTTCCGCGCGGTCGCCGCCACTTCACGTACGTGCGTGCCGGTGGCCAGGCGCCCGGCGAAGATGGCGGCCGACAGCGCTTCCAGAAACGTTTCGCGAGCCAGATCCGCATCGAGTGGCACGAGTCGCCGCGCGGTGGCCAGCAGGAGGTGGAGCGCCTCCTTGTCCCGGCTGGAGGCGAAGGCGATCCGGGCCTGGAGGAGATCCACGCGGGCGCGGTCCAGTGCGTCCAGGACGCCGCTCCCGGCCAGCGCCAGCAGTTCGCGCGCCGCGGCGGGCGCACCGGCGCGGAGTTTCGCCCGAGCCGCGGCGAGGGCGCGCGTCGCCTTGCGCCGCGGGTCAGGCGACAGTACGGCCGCGTGTGCGAGGAACGCCGCTGCGGCGGCGGTGCCGCCTCGGGTCAGCGCCTGCCCGGCCGACGACTCCAGCTCGGCGGCGACCGCCTCGTCCGGCCGCACCGTCGCCCGCGCCAGGTGCCACGCGCGGCGGTGCGGGTCCAGGCCGGGATCGGTCGCCTCCGCCAGGACGCGGTGGGTCTCCCGCAACTCCGTCAGCCCGGCCGACCGGTAGATCGCGGAGCGCAGGAGCGGATGCCTGAAACGCACCAGAGCCCCGATGTCGAGCAGTCCCGCCGCCACCGCCGGGCGGGCGGCGCCGGAGTCGATGTCCAGTCGCTCGGCGGCGCGCCTGAGCAGCGCCGCGTCACCGACGGGCTCGGCGGCGGCGAGAAGCAGCAGGCGCTGCGTCGCGGCCGGCAGCGAGCGGACCCGCGTGAGGTAGCTTCGCTCGATACGGCTGGTCACCGGTCCGGGATCGGGCAGGTCGAGTCCGTCGGCCGGCCCCGTCCCGATGCGGCCGCGGGGGAGTTCCAGCAGGGCGAGGGGGTTGCCGCGCGCTTCGGCGAGGACGCGGTCACGGATGCGCTCGTCCATGGGACCGTCGGCCGCCGCGTCCAGGAGTGCGCGCGCGTCGGCGTCGTCCAGGCCGTCGAGTCTCAGCTCGGGCAGACCGGCCCACTCGTCGCGTCCTCGTTGTTCACGGGAGGCGAAGATCAGTGCCAGCGGTTCGGCGTAGATTCGCCGCGCTACGAACGCCAGCGTGTGGGCGGACACCGGGTCCAGCCACTGGGCGTTGTCCACGAGGCAGAACAGCGGCTGCTCGGCGGCCACGTCCGTCAGCAGTCCGAGTACGGCCAGACCGACCAGGAACCGGTCCGGAGGCGGTCCCGTGCTGAGCCCGAACGCTGTGGCCAGCGCTTCTCGTTGCGGGGGCGGAAGGGAGCCGACGCGGCCGAGGAACGGGGCGCACAACTGGTGCAGCCCCGCGAACGGCAGTTCCATCTCCGACTCCGCGGCCGCCACACGGGCGATGCGGTGTCCGACGACGCGTGCCGCCAGGTGATCCAGCAGAGCCGACTTCCCGATTCCGGCGTCACCGCGCAGGACCAGCACGGCGCTGCGTCCGCCCGCCACCTGTGAGATCAGCTCTTCGAGCGCGTCACACTCGCGGCGCCGACCACGCAGCCGCGCCGGATCGTCCCTATTCATCCTGACCCCTGCACGCGGGGGAGCATAACAACGCCACGAGCGGCTCACCCGGCCGTGGCCGGGGCGAGAAGCGGGCCGTCTTCCCCGCTTCTCAAGGGCGCGTCTCCACACGCTCGCCGCGCACGGCAGTGGAGGCGCCGTCGGCGGCGAGCGCTCTCTCCAGGGGCACGAGATCACCCGACCGGGCCGCCGTGCGGAAGGCCCCCACGAGCCGTCGGTGCGCGTCCGGGTCCACCGGCCGCGGCCGCCGGCTGCCGGTGAGACGCTCTTGTGCACGGAAGACCTGCTGTCTGGCACTGGGGACGCTGACGTGCAGGATCTGGGAGATACGGGAGTAGGGGTAGCCGAACCCTTCCCGAAGGACGTACACCGCGCGTTGGCTCGGGGTCAGCGTCTCCATCAGCAGCAGGACGGCTCGTTCGACGGCGTCCTGCAACTCGGCCACCGTGTCCGGACCGGACTGGTGGTCCGTCGAATCCGGCAGCCAGGTGCCGGCGCAGGTTTCCCGGCGTCTGCGGGCGGACTGGACGACATTGACGGCGAGCCGGATCGTCGTCGTCCTGAGCAGCGCCGGTGGGTTGAGCACGACCGTCCGATCGGTTCCCTGCCACCGAACCCATGTCTCCTGTAGGACGTCCTCGGCCTCGACCGCGTCGCCGGTGATGCGGTGGGCGATTCTGAGCAGCCCGGGCCGGGCCCGCACGAACACCGACACGGCCTCACCGAGTTCGTCCGCGGCTGGGCGGACCACCATGCCCGGGACGTCCCGGACCGGCCTCGCTCTGGTCGGGTAGGGCTTCACGACCGGCTCCTTCGCTCGACGGGATGGCGCCCCGAAGGGCGGCAGACCCAAGGTCACACCTGGGTGTGACCCATCGCACCCCGCGGAGGCCGTGGGCGGGTTCGTAGTGGTCCGTGGTGCCCCTTGGCGGATCAGCGACGGATCACGCTCGGACGCTCCGTGGGCGAGCCCATCGCGACGTTGACCGGCCGCCGCCCGCTGTCCGCGGCTTGTCACACAAGCCGGCCCTCTTCAGTCACATAGGAGAAGGCCACATCTTCGGGCATCCGCGCCGATGTTCCGGCTGAGGACCGACCGGCGTGACATCGGACGCGGAGAGGAGGTCACATGCTGCTCGAAAGGGACCACCCCAGCATCCCGGAGGCCGACTGTGCGGGTCTCGCCGCAGGGGACGGCGCCCCGGACGCGGGCTCCGCTCTCCGCGAGGCTGACCAGTCCGCGCGCGGCCCCCGGACCTCCCCGGACTCTGTGCTCACGCAGCCCGTCAAATGGCTGATCGGCGTGCCGTTCCGGGCCGGCGGAACCCGTGTGATCCGGATGTACTACCTGGTCGACGAGGACCTGGACGTCGCCGACGCCGTGCACGTCGCCATGGAACGCGCCAACAGCCCTCAGGAGCGGCGCGCGCGAGGCGGTGTGCCGGTGGAAGCCGAGCACATCGAGGTGCGCAGGATCCTGCTGGACGTCCTGGGGCGCATAAGCCTGGACGGCTGCCGCTGACCTGGTGGCGCCCTCGTGGTCGATGTGGCGCGGGGCAGCGAACAGCCCAGGTGGACGGCCGACGGCGCTCCCCACCTGTCCAGGCCGGCGTGGCCGAGGGACGATCGGTGGTATTCGCGGATGGGTGAGCCCGTCCCGGACCAGACCCGCGATCTGTGCTTCAGGAGCGGTGAGTTCAGCGGAAGCGGTGATGACACGTCTGGTCACCGCCTCGTCGACGGCCCGCAGTTCGCGGCCGGTGCGCTCGGCGAAGGCACCGGCCGCGAACCGGGTGAACGCCGCATGACCTCGCCGTAGTTGGGTGCGCACGTCGTCGCGACGGTTCTCGCGGCGGAGCCACTGCCCGTACAGCAGATGCGCCCGGGCCGGCTCCCCGCGGATGCGGGTACGACCGACTCGCTCGATCACCTCGCGGTAGAACGACACCCCCGCGTCACCCTCGGCGAGCAGCGCCCGTGCGCGGGCTCCGATGCCCAGCACCCCTTGATGCCTTCGCACTGCTGGATCGGTCGGCGGCGGGCCGGTATCCGATCCGAACGCCGTGGCCAGGGCCTCGCCCTGCGGACCGGGAAGCCGCTCGATGCGCCCGGGGAACGGGGCGCACCATTCGTGCAAGCCGCCGAACGGAAGCTCCATCTCGGTCTCGACCGCCACCCCGGCGGGCGACGTGGTGGCCGCTAGCACGCCCCGCGAGATGATCCGGAAGCGCGGACGCGCCGATGCCGGCCTCGCTCCGCAACATCAGGACGGCGCTGCGCCCGGCCTTCACCACGGTGCACAGCCGGTCGGGCACCTCGCCCTCGCTCCGCCGCCCGCTGGGTCGGCATGCAGCAGAAGAACCTTCCCGGCCGATGCGAGCGCGGCACGACGTGCAAGTGACACGGATCATGGGCATGGGAAGGCATGGATGCCTCGTGACGGCCGGTGTTCTCTTGGCGGCATGAACGACAACCCCGCAACTCCCTTTCCCGCACCGTCTCACTGGATCGACGGCCGCCCCCTCCGGGGTTCCGGGCCGTTGATCGACGTGGTGAATCCCGCCGACGAGTCGGTGATCGCCGTGGTGCCCGGGGGTACGGCCGAAGACGTGGACAGGGCGGTGGACGCCGCGCGGGCCGCCTTCCCGGGATGGGCTTCGACGTCCCCGCAGCACCGAACGGCCTTGATGCGGCGCCTGGCCGAGGGCCTTCAGCGGCACTCCGAGGAACTGGCCGCCACCATCACCCTGGAGATGGGCGCCCCGATCGGGTTCTCCCGGCAGGCACAGGTGGGATTCCCGATCGCGTCGACCTTGGCCGCGATCACGACGGCCGAGCGGTTCGAATGGACGGAGGCGGTCGAGAACTCGCTCGTCATCCGTGAACCCATTGGCGTGGTGGGGGCCATGACCCCGTGGAACTTCCCGCTTCAGCAACTGGTGACCAAGGTCGTCCCCGCGATGCTGGCCGGCAACACCGTCGTCCTCAAGCCATCGGAGAACAGCCCACTGAGCGCTCGTATGTTCGCTGAGATCGCCACCGAGGCGGGTCTGCCGGACGGGGTGTTCAACGTGGTGCAGGGCACCGGTCCGGTCGTAGGCGAGGCGCTCTCCCGCCATCCGCGGATCGACATGGTCTCCTTCACCGGGTCCACCCGTGCCGGCAAAGACGTCTCCGTCGCCGCCTCCGGCACCGTCAAACGCGTCGCGCTGGAACTGGGCGGCAAGGCGGCCCACATCGTCCTTCCCGAGGCCGACCTCGACTTCGCGGTCCCTCGCGGTCTGGCTTATGCCTGGGCCAACGGCGGCCAGGCCTGCGGCGCCTACACGCGCATGCTGGTGCCCGAGAGCCTTCAGGAGACAGTGGTCGAGAAACTGCGGGACGCGGCCAAGGAGTACGCCGTCGGTGACCCCGCCGACGAGGGCACACGGATCGGCCCGCTGGCCTCGGAGACCCAGCGCCGGCGCGTCGACGACTACATCCGGCGTGGCATCGCCGACGGTGCCACGCTCGTGGTCGGCGGCCCCGGCCGGCCGGAGGGCTTCGGGACCGGTGCCTACGTCAGGCCCACGATCTTCTCCGACGTCGACCCCGAGTCCGTCATCGCCCAGGAGGAGATCTTCGGCCCTGTCCTCGTCGTCATTCCCTACGTCGACGACGACCACGCCGTCGAGATCGCCAACGGCACGATCTACGGCCTCAACGGTGCCGTGACCGGTGACGAGGACCACGCCATGGCGATCGCCCGGCGCCTGCGCGTCGGCCAGGTCGATGTCAACGGTGGAGCGCACAACTTCCAGGCACCGTTCGGCGGGTACAAGCAGTCCGGCAACGGCCGGGAGATGGGCCGTGCCGGTCTCGAGGAGTTCCTCGAGACCAAGGCGATCACACGCTGACACACCGCTTCGCCGACATCCTGGAAGGCGAGCCGGGACGCCGACCCTCCTCCCGGGGCCGCGTGGCCGTGGCGGGACGCCCCCTCTCTCGGCCGCCGACGCCCGTCAGGGATGCCGTCCCCGCGCTCGCCAGGGTGCGGGACGGCACACTGTCGCGGGGAATGAGTGATCCCGGCCGCGTTGCTCACCTGACCGGAACACACGGTGCGGGCCGCGGTCGAGGCGGCGGTTTCCTCCCGCGAGCCCCGGTCAGAGCATCCGCGGACCGGTGCTCCCGGCCAGACGACACCGTCCTGTGAGAAAGGAAAGCCATGGCGGATCAGGCAGCACTGGCGGCCTTCCTCCGGGCACGCCGTGAGGCCCTCCAGCCGGAGGACGTCGGACTGCCCCGTGGGCGCCGCAGGCGTACCGGAGGGCTGCGCCGCGAGGAGGTCGCGGCACTCTGCGCCATGTCGGTGGACTACTACAGCCGGCTCGAACAGCCACGGGGTCCCCGCCCCTCGGAACAGATGCTCGCCGCGATGGCCCGCGGACTGCACCTGTCACTGGAGGAGCGTGATCTCCTCTTCCAGCTCGCCGGTCACGCCCGGCCTCGCCGGGTACGGCGCGGCGACCACATCAACCCGGGGATGATGCGCATCCTGGACCGGCTGGAGGACACCCCTGCCCAGGTGATGAACCACCTGGGCGAGACACTGAGACAGACGCGCCCGGCGGTGGCGCTCCTCGGTGACGAGACGGCCCACACCGGGCTGGCGCGCAGTGCCCACTATCGCTGGTTCACCGACCCGGTCGCCCGCCTGGTCCACCCCGAGGACGACCACGCCGAGCACAGCCGTCTGATGGTGGCGGACCTCCACGGCGCCTACATCCGCGACGGCGGCGACTCCCGTGCCGCCGCACTCGTGGACGCGCTGAACAGGGAGAGTCCCGAGTTCGCCGGGATCTGGCGCGAGCGCCCCGTACTGGGGCCCTACTGCGCCTCCAAACGTTTCCTGCACCCTCAGGTCGGAACGCTGCAACTGCACTGCCAGACGCTGGTCGACCCGGACCAGTCCCAGCGGCTCGTGGTCTACACCGCGACACCGGGCACCGAGAGCCACACCAACCTGCGCCTGCTGGGCCTCCTGCCGAACGCCGGGGGAGCGTACCCACCGGACGGGCCGTGAGGAGCGTGGCGGCCGTTGCCGGGGTGCCTTCCATCCCCGCGTCCGGCACCAGGTCGCCGGCCGGGTCGGCGTCGTGGGCGGCGGCAGAAGGCTGCTGCGCCGACCCGCCGGCTCCCCTGGTTGCTACTGGAGCGACTTCGCGTCGGCCGGCACGCCGTGCATCAACTCGGCGAGGTGGGTGGGGATGGGCGGGACGGGTTCGCGGCGCACCCCGGTCGCCGGGGACCACACCAGATTGACGTGCAGGTCGGGGTCGACGCCGGGGTGGTCGGACCGGTTGTGACAGCCCCGTGTCTCCCGGCGCTCCAGCGCGCACAGAAGGGTCGCACGAGCGGCGAGGACGGCGGACCTCAGGTCGAAGGCGTACGCGAGGTCCTGGAAGCCGCCGATGTCGACGTGCACGCCCATGTACGCCATGCGGGCCTCGATCGTGTCGAGTTCGGCGAGCCCGGCGGCGAGCCCGGCCTCGTCCCGGACGACACCGGCGTGCTCCGTCATCAGCCGGCGCACCGATCGTTGCAGTGCGCGGGCGTTCTGGTCGCCGTCGGCCGCCCCGAGCCGGTCCACGTCAGCCTCCGCGGCGCGAACCGCCGCCGGCGACCGACGCCGGGAGGTGAGCCTGGCCGAGTACTCCGCCGCGGCCCGGCCGGCAATCCGGCCGTAGACGAGTGCTTCGATCAGCGGGTTCTCCTCCAGGCGGTCCGCACCGTGCAGACCACTGGCCGCCTCCCCGGTCACGAAGAGTCCGTCGACATCGGTGCTGTGGTCCTCGGGCCGTACATGGACACCGCCCAGGGAGTACTGTGCGGCCGGCGCGACCTCGATCGGGTCACGGGTGATGTCGAGTGTCTGCAGGGTCAGCAGCGTCTGGTGCACCTGCGGCAGCCGCGTCAGGACTGTCTCACGCGGCAGGTGGGACAGGTCGAGCCACACGCCGCCGGCCTGGGTGCCTCGGCCCTCCTTGATCTCCGTGTAGGACGCCGGCGCGATCCCGTCCCGGCCGCAGAGCTCCATGCGCTCGGGGTCGTAGCGCGTCATGAACCGCTCACCGAGGTTGTTGAGCAGGACCCCGCCCGCTCCGAGTGCCGCCTCGCTGACCAGCGTGCCCGCCGCGTTCTCCGGCCTGACGAGCCCGAAGGGGTGGAACTGCACCAGCTCGGGGTCACGCAACCGGGCGCCGGCCTCGACGGCGAGGCGGAAGGCCTCCCCGGTGTTCTCACCTCGGCGCGACGACGTACGCCGCCAAATGCGCGTGTGCCCTCCGGTCGCCAGGATCACGGAGTCGGCGTGTACGAGGTAGCGCGAGCCGTCGACGAGGTCGAACCCGTAGGCACCGAACACCGCCCCGTCGTCGACCAGCAGCCGGGTGACGTACAGGTTCGGCAGGACGGGAACCGCGAGCTGCCCGGCGCGTTCGCGAAGAACTCGCTGCACCTCCAAGCCGGTGCGCTCGTCGGCGAACGCGGTACGCCGGTACCTGTGGTCGCCGAAGCGGTGCCGGGCAGTGCCGCCGCGGTCCTGGCCGTCGAGAAGCATGCCGTAGCGTCCCACGTCGTGGAACGCGTGCGCGGCGCGGCGGGCCACGATCTGCGCGGCGCGTGGGTCGGCCAGCAGGTGCCCTGCGCGCAGTGTGTCGGCCGCGTGCCGTTCCCACGTGTCTTCGGGCCGGACAGGGGGCTCCTCGGCCGGGGGCCCCGATGTCATGACGTCGTGGACAGCGTCGGCCGTGCGTCTGGTCACCGCGATGACCGCGATTCCGGCCTCGGCGACTTCGATGGCCGCTCTGAGGCCTGCTCCATCGGCTCCGACCACGAGAACGGACGTGGCGAGCTGGTGTCCGAGCGAAGACATGGGACCTCCTGCGGCAGGGGGCTGGCGAGATCATAGGCAGTGCTAGACCGGACAGCGGCATCGTGTGTGACAGTGTCGGAGCATCTTTCGCAGTGGACTCCGTCACAACAATCCGACACAAGGTGTGAGATTGTCCTGGGTATCGTTATGAAAATTGCTCCGACAGCCGTTGTGGGAGCAATGACCCCCTTGGACGACATCGAGGAGCCGCGTCGCATGATCGCCAGCCCGCTCACCGACCTGGTCGGTCGGCACCGCGAGTGCGCGGCGCTGGACGACCTGCTGGCCGGGCTGGGTGAAGGCGGGTCCCGCGTGCTGGTGGTCCGTGGCGAGGCCGGGATCGGGAAGTCGGTACTTCTGGAGTACGTGGCCGCACAGGCGTCACGGGTGAAGGTGACGTGGGCCCATGGCATCGAGGCCGACATGGAGCTGCCCTACGCGAGTCTGCACCAACTGTGTGCGCCGTTCCTGGACAGGCTCGAAGAGCTGCCGGCCCCCCAGCGCGACGCCCTCCGCGTGGCGTTCGGGATGGCGGCCGGAGATCCGCCCGACCGCTTCCTGGTCGGCCTCGCCGTGCTCACCTTGCTCACCCGGGCCTCGGAGAGCCGACCGGTCCTCGTCCTGGTCGACGACGCCCAGTGGCTTGACCAGGTGTCGTTGCAGACTCTGGAGTTCGTGGCCCGGCGACTGCTCGCCGAGGCCGTCGCGATGGCGTTCGCGGTACGCGACCCGGAGGGACAGGCCGCACTGAAAGGTCTGCCGGAACTGCGGCTCGGCGGTCTCGACTCCGTGGCGGCCGGACAGCTCCTCGAGGGTGCCGTCGGCGGGCGGCTGGAGAAGCGGGTCCGGGACCGGTTCGTGGCCGAGATGCACGGCAACCCACTCGCGCTGCTTGAGTTCTCCCGAGGCCGCAGCGCTGCCGAGCTGGCGTACGGCCTGGACTCGTCGACATACCGCAGCGTCCAGGGGCCGGTCGCGAGCCGAGTCGAACGGGATTTCGCCAGCCGGCTCGGTTCGCTGCCGCCGGCGACCCGGACCTTGCTGCTGATCGCCGCGGCGGAACCGGTCGGTGACGCGCGCTTGCTGGTCCGTGCGGCCGCCTCTCTCGAGATCACTCCCAATGCCGCACCGGCCAAGGCGGCCGGCCTGATCGAGTTCGGTGAGTCCGTACGGTTCCGGCATCCGCTGGTCCGTTCGGCGGTCTACCATGGAGCCGCGCCGGAAGAACGCCGAGCGGTGCACCGGGCGTTGGCCGAGGCGACGGACCCGGTTCTCGATCCCGACCGGCGCGCCTGGCACGCCGCCCAGGCCGCCGACGGGCCGGACGAGGAGGTCGCCGCAGGGCTGGAGCAGGCCGCCGACCGCGCGCGGCAGCGTGGTGGCATCGCGGCCGAGGCGGTACTGCTGGAGCGCGCGGCCGAGGTGACGCCGGACCCGTGGCCGCGAGGCCGCCGAGCCCTCGCGGCCGCCGAGGCCCACTTCTCCGCCGCCGCACCCGATCGGGCGACGGAGCTCGCGACAGTGGCCGAACTGTGTCCGCTGAGCGCTCTGGACCGCGCCCGCCTGGCGCGCCTGCGGGCCAGGATCCTGTTCGCCCGCAGCCGCAGCGACGAGGCGGCACCCCTGCTTCTGGAGGCCGCGGCGCAGTTCACCGCCGCCGGGTCGCCACTGGCGCGGGAGACGTACCTGGAGGCGATCAGCGCGACCATCTTCGCGGGCCGGGTCCACGGTCCGACGGGTGCCCGCGCCGCCGCGATCGCGGCCCGCGGATCCGGCGCGCCCTCCTCGGGCTCCAAGGCCGCCGACATGCTCCTGGACGGCATGGTCGCGCTCCTCGCGGACGGTTGTGAGACCGGTGTCCCGGCACTGTACGAGGCGCTGGAGCTGCTCGCACACGAGGAGCTCGGCACCCGGGAGGCGACCGTGCGCTGGCTCTTGCTGGCCCCGGTCGCGCTGGAAGCCTTCATCCACTATGCCTGGGACCTGCACGCGTGGGACACCCTGTCGAGTCGCGCGGTGCGCCTGGCCCGCGACATCGGGGCGCTGGGCGTGTTGCCACCGGCCCTCATCTACGCAGGCGGCGTGCACATCCACTACGGTGATTTCGCCGAGGCAGCCCGCATGATCGACGAAGCCGACGCGATCGCCGCCGCGACCGGCCACGCCCCGCACAAGTACGCGACACTCGTCCTGGCCGCATGGCGAGGCGAGGCGGACGTAGCCGCCGGCATCATCGAAGAAGCCCGGCAGAGGGCCGAACAGCGCGGCGAGGTAGGCCTGCTGGGCGCCATGGGCTACATCCAGGGCGTGCTGTTCAACGGCCTGGCACGCTACGAGGAGGCGCTGGAGGCCGCCCGCACGGGCATCGAACACGACGGCTTCAACTTCACCGGCCTGTCGTTGGTCGAACACGTCGAAGCTGCCACCCGGTGCGGTCGGCTCGACCAGGCCCGCGCCTCGCTGGCGCGGCTGATCGAGCTCACCCGCGCCGCGGACTCCGGGTGGGCCCGCGGTGCCGGCGCCCGCAGCCAGGCTCTTCTCACCGACGGTGACGAGGCCGACCGGCTGTACCGGGTCGCGATCGAGGAGTTCGGCCGCGGCAGTGTGGTCGTGGAGGTGGCACGCACCCACCTGCTGTACGGCGAGTGGCTGCGCCGAGGCAACCTTCGTTCGCTGGCCCGGGAGCACCTTCGTACGGCTCACGAGATGTTCGACGGGATGCGGGCGCGCGCGTTCGCCGAGCGAGCCCGCCGCGAGCTGCTCGCCACGGGCGAGCACGTCAGGGTGCGGGAAAGCAGCCCGACGAGCGCCCTCACCCCCCAAGAGTCGCAGGTTGCGACTCTTGCCGCCGACGGCATGACGAACGCGAAGATCGGCGCGGAGCTGTTCATCAGTCCGCACACCGTGGAGTGGCATCTGCGGAAGGTGTACACGAAGCTCGGTATCAAATCGCGTCGCGAACTGCCCGGTGCCCTGGCGAGTACCCCGGTCGGGGACCTCGGGAACGAAGTGCCGTCCGGCTGAGAGCCGGTGCCGGGCCCCTGGTGAACCCACGGGGTCCCTACGGACTCGACCACGGGCACCAAGGGCGCGGTGAGCGGTGCCTCGGGCCGAGGGTGGAAGGCAACGCCCCCGGAGGGCGGCCGACCGCCGAAGAGAGGTTCCCGAATGCCCGCGCCCAGCCCGGAGACGACGAAGCCGACCGAAAGCCCGGTCGCCCGGCCGGGTGTGGACGACCTGGACACCGCCCTCGACATCTTCCTGGGCCAGCGGACACGGCTGTTCCGCATCGCCTACCAGATTCTCCGTGACGTGCAGGCAGCCGAGGACGTGATGCAGGAGGTGTGGCTGCGCTGGCAGCTCACCCACCGCATGGAGGTCAACAATCCGGCCGCTTTTCTGATCACGGCCACGACCCGCTTGGCGATCAACGTCGTCCAGTCCGCGCGGCACCGTCACGAAACACCGGCCGAGCCACAGTTGGCCGACCTGGGCGACCAGGCCGCCGAGGATCCCGTGCTGTGTGCCGAGCGCACCGTGGCGGTCGAGGCGGCCCTGGCCTTGCTGATGGCGAGACTGACCCCGGACCGGCTGGCCGCCTATGTGCTGCGGAAGGGCTTCGACTACGCCTACGCCGATCTGGCGGGGTTGCTGGGGATCAGCGTCCAGAACGCACGAGTGGTGGTCCACCGGGCGCAGGCCCGCCTCGAGGGCGTCCGCGAACGGCCGATTACCGCTGAGGCGCACCGTCGTCTCGTGGCCGCGTTCCGGACCGCGGCCGGCACCGGCGACCTGAAAGACCTGATCCGGTTGCTCGTCCCCGACAGCCACGTGCACGGCCTCCCGTCGCAGGCCTCCGGATCGCCTCGTCCCGGGTCACCGATCGCCCGGCACGCTGCGTGAGAGGGGGACGAGTCCTACACGGCGCGTCGGCCGGGTGAGCGTGCGGGGTGCCGTCGACCCCGCTGGTGGCCGGCGGCATCGGTAGGTCCCCTCAGCGGTGCTTCCATGACCGCGAACAATGTTCGACATGTACCGAACGTCCGGTACGATGGTCGGCATGACGGACCACTCGTCCCCTGCCGACAGCGAGATCGCCCTGCCGCGCCTGCTCGGAGTGCTGAGCGACCCGACTCGGCTGGGGATCGTGCGTATCCTGTCCGACGGTGCCGAGCGCGGATGGGGCCAATTCAACGCGCCCGTCGCCAAGTCCACTCTCAGTCATCATCTGAAGATGCTGCGCGAGGCGGGTGTCACGCAGACCCGTCAAGAGGGTACGCGCTGCTATGTGAAGCTGCGGCGTGACGCCCTGGAGGCCCGTTTCCCCGGCCTCTTGCGTGCACTGCTGTCCGCCGCCGTCGGCGACAACATTGGGGAGCATGTCACCGAGCGTGACGAACCGGCGTAACGACGCCACTGTCGGCGCGCCGCGCTCAACGAGCTGTGCACCCAGGGGCGGGTAGCCCCTTGCCGTACGCATTGCGGCGCCCGCTGCTGCCGGACCCGGCGCCTGGCGCGCTGGACGTTGTGTGTGGCGGCATTCATGCGCCGTGTGCCACGGTGCCGAACGATCGCGTCGTTCGGTGTCAAGCATGCTCCAGTCTCTGTCGCGTGTGACACACCACGAGTCCATCGCCCGGCGAATGTCCTTCCTGACCTGGGTGGACCGCCGCGGTACCCACGACTGTGGTCGTTACCCCGCCATGTGCCATTTGACGAGCACACAATGCTTTTCCATAGTGTTCTATGTACAACGAACATCGAACAAGGAGGGCTTCATGCCTGCCGACCCCCTCGACCGAAACCTCTCCGGCCATGTCGCGATCGTCACCGGCGCCGGATCCGGCATCGGCCGGGCCACGGCCATCGCATTCGCCGAGGCCGGCGCCCACGTACTGGGCGTGGGGCGACGTGAGGCGCCGCTGAACGAGACGGCCGCGGCCCATGACAACATCGACGTCCTGGCGATCGACATTTGCGGCGAAGGAGCACCTGCCAAGGTTGTCAGTACCGCCGTGGGACGCTGGGGCCGCCTCGACCACCTCATCAACAACGCCGGCGCGACGGCGGTCATGCCACTGGCGGAGACCAACAAGCAAACGATCGTCGATCTGCTCGCACTCAACGTCGTCGCTCCGAGCCTGCTGGCCCACGAGGCCCTGCCTCACCTACGGCGGACTTCCGGCTCGATCATCAACCTCTCCAGTACCTACGGCCATCGCCCCATGGCGGGTGGCGCGCACTACTCGGCCACCAAGGCGGCCGTCGAGCAGATGACGCGGAGCTGGGCCCTCGAACTCGCCGGCGAAGGTGTCCGGGTCAACTCGGTCGCTCCCGGCCCCACCCGGACCGACGTCATGCTGCACGCCGGCCTGACGCCGGAGGCCGCCGAGGACATGTACGCCTACGAGCGCGACCGTATCCCCACACACCACATCGCGAGCGCTGATGAGGTGGCCTACTGGATCCTTCGTATGGCCGATCCCGCCGGACGTCATGCGACCGGTCAGGTGATCACCGTCGACGGCGGGCTGGAACTCATCTGATTCCCCTGCCCCGGCCCGCCGCTGACGATCTCCAGGCTCTCGCGGGGGCCGGGGAGCTCCGCGCGGGAATCCGTGAGTCGTCCGCGCCGGGCCTGATCCGGCGACTGCCGGGGCGGGGTGCACACGGAGGCTGGTCGGCGGCGGCATCCCGCTCCCTGCGTCTGACCGCCTGCGCCCGGCGCCGAGAGACGCCGAGCCGGTGCCCGGCGAGCCCTCGACCGTGGTGGCGCCGTCGGCTGAGCGCCGACCTGATGCAGGCCGGCGTGGCCGTCCGGGCCGACTTCACCCTGCACGGCCGCACCCCCTGGGCGTCGTTCCGGGCGTTGCCGCAGCGCTGACTGTGCAGGGATCACCTCGTACCGTCGACCGGCCGTCCCGGTGTCGTACCCGATGGCGCGTGGCCCGGGCACTTCGTCATCCTCTCCTCACCGCGTTCCGCCCGTGCCCGCTCGCGGGTGTCGTGGCGTACCGGCCTACCCGCCGCGGGGCGCCCGCAGTCTCGGCCGGCTGGACGCCGTCAGTGCCGACGCGGGCCCGGGCGTCGCCCCGGCCACCCTGTCGGCGACGGGCGCCCGGGGCCGCCCGACCGGTCCGCCTCCTGAACCGCGGGGTCCCGGCGACACACGGCACTGCGGCGAGGACGCGGACGGGCGTCAGCGCGCGGAGACGACCGTCACGGTCTTGACCGGGCCGGCGCCACGCAGGGTGAGATCGAACAACAGGTCTCCCTTCCCAGGACGCAAGCCAGCCGTGTGACCAGGGGCGATCTCCCGCTCCGGGCCTTGCCGACGCTCGCCGGGACGCGGGCCGTGGATGACGGTGACGTACACGGTCGACGGGCCGGTGTTGCGTATCTGCACCTGTGTGGTCCTCGAACAGTGCCACGGCTCGTCGGGCGCCGGGCACACGTAACGCAGGTCACCGAAACCGTACGTGCCGCAGGACAGCTCCTGGTCGACGGGGAGGACGGAACGGCACGTACGCCCGGCGCCGACACGATTGACACCCTTGTCGGCGTCGTCGTGCGGGAGTGAGATGCCGAGGACGACCAGGGTCAGGACGGCACAGACCGGCCACGTGGCAGCCGATGTGCGTCCGGGGCGCCTGCGAGCGGCCGGCATCGTGCGGTGACGTAATGCGTTCACTGGAGTCCTCGACACGGTCCGGCGGCTTCCCACCATCGACCAACACTATGGTGACAGGGTTCTCCCACCATGACCGGGCGTCGGGTGAATCCGTGACACGGACGCGCCTACCACGTCTTCGACCTGTGTGCGGCGGCACTGCTGCGCACCGCGGGCGGGACGGCTCAGGCCGGGAAGCCGAACAGGCGGTACTCGGTAAGCGTCGTGAAGCCGAAACGCCGGTACAGCGGTTCCCCCGCCGGGCTCGCCACGAGCGCGGCGGAGCGCATCTCCCTCTCCTGCGCCGTCCGGAGCGCGGCGACCGTCAACGCCGCACCGATGCCCCGTCGGCGGTGCGCCTCGGCAACGTGCACCAGGAAGATCCCGGCCACCCCGTGAGCGTTGATCACCACCGTCGACCCGACCACCCGGCCGTCCAGTACCGCGGCCAGCCGGACGATGTCCGCGTTGTCCTCGCGTTGCGACTCGATGCGTACCATCTCCGCTTCCAGGCCGGGCGCGATACCCATCGACGTCCGGTACGTCCGGACCAGCTCCTCCAGTCGTTCGGCGTCCCGCACCGTCTCCACCCGCAGGTTGCCGCGTGCACCGTCGTGACCGGTCGCGTCGAACGTCTCGACCGGGTGGCCGAGCGGCCTCGCCAGCACCGGCAGGACGGCGAGCTCCTGTCCGCCGTGGCGCCGCAGGGCCTCGGCGGTGTCCTCGGGGCTGTCGGGCCCGACCCACCACCACCAGGGAAGATCCGCCAGGCCCCTGCGAACGGCCGCCACGGCCGGCCCCACCCCGGACGTGGACCGCAGGCGCACCACACCGTTGAACTGCGGGGTGGCGAGCCCGCTGCGGAACTGATCGACCTCGGGCCCCGGGTGGCTCTCCGCGTCCCATCCCATCAGGTACTGGCGGAAGTTGGCGAACACCGACGCCGTCGGTCCGGAGTCGCGGGCAGTCTCCCGGGTTTGCGTCCGGTCACCGTGTCGTGTGTCGATCGCCCTTGCTGCATGCATCATGAACACGGCCTTCTTGTTTCGCGGGTTCTGACGGGGGGCTCGGTGAGTGTAGTGCCGTACGGGTCAGCTTCCCGTCGGGGGGCAGAACGAGGCGCTGCCGGGGTTCTCGCTCTGGCCGGCGCGGATTCTGCGGCCGTCGACAATGATCATTTCGCAGGCGAGCAGATGGTTGACGGTGGCGCCGTCGAGCTGGCCTGGCCGTTTGTCGGTCGGGGTGGTTCAGAGAGCGCCGAACGCCTCGCGGGCCTTGCGCACGCCCTCGCCGATGGCTCGTGCGGTGTTGCGGGTCGGGACGCCGCCAGAAGCCATCGATCGCCCCCGCGTGCGGCGGGCACGTCGGCAACCGGGGCCCGACGGAGAGGTCCGGATCACACCATCTAAATACGAATCTAAGATGAAACAATGTTAAGGTGATTCTCGTGAGGCTGACCAGATACACGGATCTCGCACTCCGGGCAGTGATGCGGCTGGCCGTCCTGGACGGCGACCAGTTGGTCACCACGCGGCGGATCGCCGAGTCCATGAACGTGCCGTACACGCACATGGCCAAAGCCGTGGCGGAGTTGCGGCACCTCGGGGTGGTCGAGGCGCGGCGCGGACGCCACGGCGGACTGTCGCTGACCGCCGCGGGCCGGGACACCGGTGTCGGCGAACTGATCAGAACACTGGAGAACGACCGAGAGGTCGTCGTGTGCGAGGGCGACACCCCATGCCCCCTCTCCGGCGCATGTCGTCTGCGTAACGCGCTGCGGCAGGCACAGATGGCCTTCTACGCCTCGCTCGACGCCGTGACCGTGGCGGACCTGGTGAAGTCGCCGGCCGGGCCCGTGCTGCTCACCCTCGGCGCCGCACCCGTCGGCTGACCAAGCGAGGCGCCTCCTCTGCCCGCAGGGCTCCCGGCAGGGGCCCGCAGAGGACCGGGAGCGACCTTGAATATGCATCTCATATACCAATATTCGGAACATCGAACACAGGAGTGTGTCTGATGCTGTCTGCGCAGTCGGTCCCTGTCGTCCGGGCGACACTCCCCGCCGTGGGAGCCTCCCTCACCACGATCACCGATCGCTTCTATCAGCGGCTGTTCGAAGAACGCCCCGAGCTGCTGCTCAACCTGTTCAACCGGACGAACCAGGTCAACGGAGTGCAGCGGGAGGCACTGGCCGGAGCGGTCGCCGCCTTCGCCACCCTCCTGGTCGAACGGCCCGACGAACGTCCGGACGCCGTCCTGTCCCGCATCGCCAACAAGCACGTCTCCCTCGGCATCACCGCGGGCAGCTACCCGCTGGTCGGCCGTCACCTGCTGGCCGCCGTCGCGGAGGTGCTGGGCGACGCCGTCACGCCCGAGGTGGCCGCCGCCTGGGACGAGGTGTACTGGCTGATGGCCAATGCGCTGATCGCAGCCGAAGCCCGCCTCTACGCCGCCGCCGGCGTCGCGGACGGTGACGTCTGGCGCCAGATGGTCGTCACCGAGCGCCACGAGCAGTCCCCCGACGCCGTCTCGCTGGTCCTGGGCCCCGCCGACGGCGGGCCCGTCCGGCCCTTCAAGCCAGGGCAGTACGTCAGCGTCCGGGTGGAACTGCCCGACGGCGCACGTCAGATCCGGCAGTACAGCCTCTCCACCGCTCCCGGCCGCGGCGCTTGGCGGATCACCGTCAAGCGCGAACGCTCCGCCGAGGGGACCGTCCCGGACGGAGAGGTCTCCTCCTGGCTGCACGCGAACGCGAAGGAGGGGTACGTTCTCGACGTGTCGCTGCCCGCCGGCGACCTGACCCTGCCCGACGCCCGCACGCCGCTCCTGCTCGCCTCCGCCGGCATCGGCATCACCCCCATGCTCTCGATGCTGGACCACCTCGGCCGGACCGACGCCGCGCGCCGCGTCACGGTTATCCACGCCGACCGCAGCCCGCATCACCACATACACCGCGCCGAGCAGGCACACCTGGTCGACCGGATGCCCGGCGCCGACCTGCACGTGTGGTACGAGAACGACACACACCACGCGGCGGGCCCCCAGGTCTACGGCGGGCGCGTCGCCCTGGACGAGCTGAACCTCACCGATGACACCACCGCCTACCTCTGCGGTCCCCTGCCCTTCATGCGCGCGGTGCGGGGCCAGCTCCTGGCCAAGGGCCTGCACCCGTCCGCCATCCACTACGAGGTCTTCGGCCCCGACCTCTGGCTCGGCAAGTAGGCCTCATAGGGTCGGCGCCGCCCCCGTTGTCTTCTTCGCGGTCGTGCAAGAGGGCCGCCGTCCTGCGGGCCCGGCATGACAGACCTCCTCCACCGTTGAGCTGGGGGTGGTGTCACCGGGTCCGGGGTGCCCTCGAAGACGCTGCTCAGAGGGCCGGGCTACGCAGGCACCTCTTGCAGTACCCACTCGTTTCCGTCCGGGTCGTCGAACGTGGCGTACGAGCGGTATTCGAGCCGCTGGGGATGAGGGCCGCTGCGCCGCGTCTCGCCGGTGCAACGGTGGAACATGTCGCAGGTGTCGTGGAAGATCTCACCCGTCTTGACCCCCCGCTCACGAAGGTACAAGGACGCCTTTTCGATGTCGGTCACGACGAGATGGAGTCCCCGGACCGTGCCGGGCAGGGCCGTTGTCACCCTGGTTCCGAAGAGGATCGAGCACGGAGATCCGGGAGGCGTCATGTGTACCACTCGATATGATTCGTCGCTGATGTGGTCTCCGTCCAGGCGGAACCCCACCGCTTGATAGAAGGCCTTGGCGCGATCGACATCGGAGACCGGGAGGACGACCAGCTCCAGCCTGAACCCCACGAGTGGCTCGCCACCTTCGGCGACGACCGCAGCCGTTTGAGCGGGCGCAGGGCTCTCCGCCTCCTGAATCTGCACCCGATAGGTGTAGAGCTCGGGGCTGCGCCCGTGTGAGGTGACTGTCCAACCGCCCACCACACGCCAGGCTGCATCACGTCCCTGCAGAGGCTCCCCGTCCGGTGCGGAGGCTGAACGCAGCTCGGCCTCCAGTTCTTGGTGCCGCTCGTGCGGTACGTGCAGTTCCAGGGCGAAGTGGCGCGAGGGGCGGCCACCGGCAACGGGGCCGAAGGGCGGCAGCTCCACGGCCGGAACCTCGCGGAGCGCATTGAGCAAAGTGACGTGCAACGTCGTCATGACCACATCTCTTCCTGAAGTCTCTGCTCAGCATGACCGGATGAGACATACGTCCGTGACAGGCCGGACGGGCTCCAAGCGAGAGGACCGCCGGCCCCCGGGCCCGGCATGACTGTTGCCCCTGTCGAACGGATGACCTTCTGCATGGCGCGGACACCACCGCGGTCAAGGCCGGCAAGCTCAACTTCAGTCGTCGACAGGCAGCTTCCCAGCAGCGAGCCGAAAAGGACGCAACGGCGATTTGTGCGGGCGAGGTCATGGCACCGGCCGGGGCACGGAGGCGAGGCGTGGCAGCGTCCAGGTCAGTGCCCTCGGCCCCGTGCCCGAGGCGACGTGCTGGTCTCCGGCAGCGTCGGTGAGGTCGACCCGGTACGTCTCCGGCCGGCCGGCCTCCTCCCAGCGGGCGTGGAGGTCTTCGAGGTCGGCCCACACATCGCGCGGTCCGTGGACGCGAACGGTCCCGTCGGCGGGGCCGGCCACGGCCCAGGAGTCGTCCTCGGGGGCGACGATCGTCATCGTCCGGGCCTGGAAGTCCCGCACCAGGCCCGGCGCGAGGTAGGCGGCGGCGAGCCAGAAGCCGTAGGCGTCGTCGGGCGGCGGGGCGAGCGGCGTGGGCCGCGCAGTGCCGGGGTCGGCCTTGATCCGCGCGCGGTGGTCCAGGGCGGACAGCCACCGGTATCCCAGCATCGGCCGGTAGCCCCGCGGCCGGCCCCGCAGCACGGCCTCGTCCCGGCCCCGGTGCGAGCGGGTGACGAGGAGCTGTCCGGGCCAGCTCGGCGTCCGGGTCGCGAGCGTCGTCAGCAACCGTCCGCCGGGCGCCAGCCGCTCCACCCACGCGGGCGGGACACACGGCACGCCGATGCCGGAGTGGATCCGGTCGTACGACGCCCGGGCCTCGAGCCCGTCGAGCGCGTCGCCCTCGGCCATCGTCGCGCCCACGCCGAGCCGGTCGAGGTTGCGCCGCGCGAAGGCCGCCATGTGCGCGTCCCGCTCCACGCCGGTGGCGAGCCCGGGGCCGGTGATGGTGGCGGCGAGCGCGAGGCAGACGCCGGGACCGGTCCCGAGCTCCAGGTAGCGCAGACCCGGCGCGAGCCCCAGGACCTGGAGTGCCTCGACCGTGGCGGGCGTGTACGAGGACATCGAGGTCATGTGACCGCCGGTCACCGGCCCGCGGGCGAGCGAGTCGAGGGGTTCACCGTCGCGCTGGAGCAGGATCGACTCGTCACCGTGGATCAGGGCGAGCCACTCCTCGCGGTCCTCGGGGTGGGAGCCGTCGAGGAGGCGCCAGTCGACCGGATCGGCGCCCGGGTCGCTGACCCGCACGTACGCGTGCGGGAGCAGGACCTCACGGCGCACGCGGAGCAGGGCGGCACGGAGGCGGGGGTCGGTGAGGACCCCCGCGGAGACGAGGCGGCCGACCAGGGCGGTACGCAGGCCGCTCGTGTCGGTGGCCTGGGGATCAAGGCGCATGAGGACCGCCTTGCGTGTGACCATGGACGGCGGCGGCGCCGTTCGGCACGGTCGGGCTTCCCCTGTCCGGCGGGGGAGGGGCCGCGGTCGGTGCGTTCTCGGCCGCGTGCCGGTGAACGAGGTCTCGGGTCCTGGGGGGTCGGGCTGATGTCAACGTGCCCCCTTCTGGGAAGTCGTGCCGGTGTCGTCGGGTTCAACGACGCCGACGCGCTTTCGAACACCTGCTCTTTCGGTCGTCGTGCGGAGCCCGGAATCGAGCGGATCGGTGAAGGTGCGCAGTGCACCGACCCTTGGTACGCAAGGAAGCGTCGATACGACAGGGTTGGCCGAAACGCCGACGTACGGCAATGGCGGCAACGCGTTCGATCCGAAGCCGGCTGGACCGGTGCCTCAGACCAGCTCGGGTCGCGGGTCCGGCCGTGGTGCCGGCGCGGCTTTCGGTTCCCAGAGTTCGGTGATGCGTACGTAACGGTGGATCACTGACGCCATCGCCAGAATGAGGAGCGGCCCGAACAGCCAAGGGCGTCCGGCCATCTCCGTCGGCAGATACCGGTAGGACACCAGGAGCACGGCGAAGACCGCCGTCCCGTAAGCGACCAGCCGGACGCCTGAGCGGTCCCAGCCGCGGTCCAGCGAGCGCAGGGCCACCTCGATCGTGAGCGCGAACACCACGCCGGCGATGAGGTCCGTGCCGTAGTGGTAGCCGAAGCCCAGCGTGGCGCCGAGCGTGGCGACCAGCCAGAACGTGCCCGCGTACCGCAGGGTCCGCGGGCCCTTGCGGGTGTGGATGAAGATCGCGGTGGCCCACGCCGTGTGCAGGCTGGGCATGCAGTTACGAGGGGTGATCTCGTCGTAGGACATCGGGTGCGGGGCGGTGACGGGCGGTGGCGTGTGGGGCCACAGGTCGGCCACCGCCCAGTGCACGCCGCCGGTTCCGGAGGCGCCCGGGCCGTAGGCGAAGACGGGTCCGACCACCGGGAAGAGCATGTAGATGCCCGGCCCGAGGAGGCCGATCACCAGAAAGGTGCGCACCAGATGGTGGCGCGGGAAGCGGCCTTCGACCCCGACGCCGCGCAGCTGGTACAGCGCGACGACGACCGCGGCCACCGCGAGCTGGGCGTAGACGAGACCGAGAACGTGTGTGCCGATCGGGTCGGTGGCCTGGAGTATCCGGCCCAGCAGCCACGAGGGATTGCCCAGCGCTTGATCGGCGGTCGCCACGTACTGATCGAGCACGACCGGGCGGGTCTTCGCCGTGATGAGCAGCCAGATGTCACCCGTCTTACGGCCGACTGCCAGCAGCAGGCCCAGCCCGACGCCCTTCAGCAGCAGGACACGTTCCGGGCCGCTGCGGCGCGTGACGGCGATGACCGCGTAGCCCAACATCACCCACAACGCGCCGTTGCCGAAGAGATGACCGTCGGCCACCTTGGCGTCGACCGCCCGACGCACCAGTACGAAGACGACGTCGATGCCGATCGCGGCGCCGGCCGCGATGAACCGTTGCCGCCAGGTGAGCACCACCATCGTCAGGGCCAGACCGGCGTACAGCGGCCCCGGCTTGGGCGCGAATATCGTCTCTTTCGCCTGTTCGGTCAACGGCCCCGGTATGCCGGCGCGGCGACGCGCGAAGATCTCCAGGGCGATGAGGAAACCGAGTGCCGCCACACCAACCGTGGCCCACAGTATCGCGCGTGGTTGACGCCACGCGGCGGGTGTCGTTATCCCGTTTATTCGGGGAAACTTCCGCGATGTTCTAGTTGTCAACTGTCTGGCCGATGCGGTGGGTAGTTATACAGGGTCACTTTTCGCGCTGGGTGGCATGGATTCAGGTGTCGGCAGGAGGGGCAGTCGGCGCGAGTTCGAACATGCTATCGGAGCGGCGGCCGGATGTTCATGGCGCGTCTTGATCCTGTTCAGCGCGGTGATGGTACGAAGCGGGTCCCTGATGAGTAATTCGCTGGGAATGATCCTTGTTTCGGGCGGCGGGTCCATCGTGGCGACAGCGGCCCCGGTGCGATGGGCAGGCGGTCACCCGTCAGGTGCCGACCGCCTGCCCATCGCTTCAGTGCCGCTCCGGCTTCCCGTCGGCGGGCGGTGTGGCCGGCCGGTGGCCCGCGTCGGGAGCCGCGGAGGCGTCCTGGCGGGTGATGGTCTCTCCGCGGATCACGCGCGGTTGCGCCGTCGGCCGTCCGTCGTTCGCCGCCTTGGCCTCGGCCTTGAGGATGCGTGCCGACTTGCCCGCCGAACGGGCCAGTTCGGGCAGCTTCTTGGCAGCCAGGACGGCTATGACGACGATCAGGATGATCGCGAGTTCGCTCAGTCCGAACACGGAGGGGCCGCCCGTCAGACGTTGACGCCGAAATCGGCGGCGATGCCGGCGAGCCCTGAGGCGTATCCCTGGCCGACGGCACGGAACTTCCACTCGGCACCGTTCCGGTACAGCTCGCCGAAGACCATCGCCGTCTCGGTGGAGGCGTCCTCGGAGAGGTCGTAGCGGGCGATCTCCGCGCCGTCGGCCTGGTTGACGATGCGGATGAAGGCGTTGCGGACCTGGCCGAAGCTCTGACCGCGGCTCTCGGCATCGTGGATCGACACGGGGAAGAGGATCTTGTCGACCTCGGCGGGTACGGCGGCGAGGTTCACCTTGACGGTCTCGTCGTCGCCCTCGCCCTCGCCCGTCAGGTTGTCGCCGGTGTGCTCGACCGACCCGTCGGGGCTGGTCAGGTTGTTGTAGAAGACGAAGTGCCGGTCGGAGAGCACCTTGCCGGACGCGTCGAGCAGCAGGGCCGAAGCGTCCAGGTCGTAGTCGGCACCGGTGGTGGTCCGCACGTCCCAGCCCAGTCCGACCAGGACGGCGGTCAGACCCGGCGCCTCCTTGCTGAGCGAGACGTTGCCACCCTTGGACAGGGAAACTCCCACTGCTCTCCTCCTCGGTGAGACGATGACGTTCCCGATTGAATCTACAGGACTGTAGAAGGAGCGGGGGCGGTCGGGAGTGCTTCTGACGCACGGCTCCCGACGTCCACGGCGGAGGAACGGAGACAGGTGTGCCGGGGCAGTGACGTGCCCCGGCGCCGGGGGCGGGGTGCGCAGTGAGAAGGCCGCCGCCCGACTGCTCGGGGCCGGTCCGCTGCGCGGGGTGCCCGTGTCACGAGTCCTCGACGGCCCACCGCCTGGCGAGCGGATCCGTCACACCCGGGGTCGTCCCCGGTCGGCACCCCCACAGGCTCCGTCACACCCGACGCTCACACCGGCCTGCCGGAGGCCGTCGGTCTTCGATGACGGCTCGGCACAACGGACCGCCGTCGCCACCTCGCAGGGAGCACCGAACGGCCGGGCTGCACGTGCCGCCGGTGTGGGGTCCGTGGTGAAACCGCAGACTGCCTGTGAACATCGCGGTCCGCTTCTGTGCCCTTCACCACAGCGTTGTCGCAAAGAGATGAAGCCGGGCTACCGCGATATGGCCGGTCGGAGACCTGAATGCTGGCCTGACAGCCCCCCGCAGGGCGTTGAGCAGCCTCGATGCTGTGGCCCGGAACCCGCGCAGGGACGGCTCTATGATCGCCAATGAACTGTTCGCTTCGCGCCCGTCCCGCTGCCGCAGGTGATTCTTGGCGACCGCGAACGCAAGCAGCCGAGCGGACCGTCTGGCGGTAACGCATGTGAGAAAGGTGAACTCAATGGCTCTCAGGTTGCTCCAGCGTCGGCGTTCCCGCGGCGCGGCCGGTGCCGTGCCGAGCCTCTCGGTCCCGCTGCCGCCCGATGCCGGGGCGTTCGGCTTCGTGGTCGTGGATCCCACGGGGCAGCCCATGGGCGGAGCCGAGGTCACGGTGACCGCGCTCGACAGCCACCGGGTGGCCGCGCGGGGCACCACGGACCCCCACGGCTACTTCATGGCGACGCTGTCACCGGGCTCCTACAGCGTGCTGACCGTGGCCGAGGGTCTGTCGCCCGCCCGCGAGGAGCTGGACATCGCCGCCGGGGTGGCGCTGCCCCAGAGGCGCGTCGCGCTCGAGCCCGCGCGACAGCTGGAACTCCCCACGGCGGGGACCTGGCTGTTCGACCCTCCGCACACCGCGATCCGGTTCATCGCCAAGCACGTGGGCATGGCCCATGTACATGGGCGGTTCACCCGTTTCGAGGGCGGCATCCGTATCGCACCGAATATGGCGGACTCACACGTTTCGGTGCGCATCGACGCCTCCAGCATCTCCACGGGCAACAACACGCGCGACAACCACCTTCGTTCCGCCGACTTCCTGGACGTCGAACGCTTCCCGTACATCGACTTCACCAGCACCCGGTTCGCCTACCGCGGCGGCTCCAAGTGGACCCTGCACGGCACGCTCACCATGCACGGCACCAGCCGCTCCGTCGGACTCGACACGACCTACCTCGGGACGGTCAACGGAGGCTACGAGCAGGAACTGCGCTGCGCGGCTCTCGCAAAGGCGGAGCTGCACCGCGAGGACTTCACACTCAACTGGCGCTCCATGCTGGCCCGCGGCATCGCCGTCGTCGGTCCGACCGTCCAACTGGAGCTGGACGTACAGGCGATGTACCACACCCACGACACCCCCACGCCGCCGAAGTAGCGCCTCACGGGGGGCACGCGAGACGCGGACCGCGGCCCGGCAGACGCCTCCGAGCCGTTCGCGGTGTGCCGATACGGCCCGCCCGGCAGCGCCCCCCCACAACATGCTGTTCCTGTGGAGCTTTGCAGTGGACCGCATGGAAACCAGACGAGACCGCCCATCCGGCCGGGCAGTGCCGGCGAAGCCGTGATAGCACGGAGCGGTCTGATGGAAAGGGCTCACGCATATGGGAATCTTCAGTCGCCGCCAGAGCGCTGTCATCGACCCGACGACGCCTGCCGGGCCGGGCGCCCCGGACACGGCGGCCGCACCCCGGAGTGTCGCGCTCGATCCGGCGTTCCAGGCGCTGACCGGGCTGTGGGCCATCGACCACGCCCACAGCCGCATCGGGTTCTCCGTCAGGCACGCCATGGTGACCACGGTCCGGGGGGCCTTCACCGACTACGACAGCACGTTGTACTTCGACGGAGGCCGGCCCTCCGAGTCGCGGGCCGAGCTCGTCATCCGGGTCGCCAGCGTCGACACGGGCGTGGAGCAGAGGGACGCGCACATCATCGGGCCGGACTTCTTCGACGCGCGTCGCTACCCGGACATGACCTTCCGCTCCACCTCCACCAGCCACGAGGGCGGGGGGACGTTCCGCATGACCGGGGACCTGACCATCCGCGACGTCACCCGGCCCGTCCACCTGCAACTCGACTACCTCGGGTCGGTCCTGGATCCGTTCGGCTACGAGCGAGCCGGCTTCGACGGCACCACCACCATCGACCGCACCGAATGGGGTCTGGCCTACAACCAGCGCCTCAAGACGGGCGGCGCCATGGTCAGCGAGAAGGTCCGACTGCAGTTCGACATCTCCGCGATCCGGTCCGTGTCGTAGAGAGGCGTGGGTGTGCCGGTCGGCCCGTCGTAGGCCGACTCGTACGACGAGTGGTCCGGCGGCCGGACCTCCGGCGCCCGCCCTCCTCACGCGCGGCCGGCCGGTCATGCGGGCCCTGCGCACGGTACCGCGGGCACGCTGACCTGTTCGCGGTAGCCGTCGTGTCGGCGTCGCAGCCGCGGTCCGCGTAGAGCGTGCGCGCTCCGCGCCGGGGCCGACCCTCGTTGCGCCGCGCGTACCGCGCCGAACGGGACTCCTCGGGATACCCGCGCCGCCACAGCCGCGCCGGCGGACGCGCCGGCGACGCGGTCCGGGTGAGTCACGTCGACACCACCGTCAGCTGCGCGCTGACCTCCCTGGCCGGCGAACCGAGCCCCACCGACGAGCAGGCTCGGGAAGGCCTGAGGCCGACCTCGACGCGCTGTCATAGGCCCTGCTCACCGCCCCGCAGGGCGGCAGCCTCCTGAGCCGGACCCTGCGGCAGCCAGCCCTGCGAATGCCAGCCCCTGCGCACCGCGGAACCGATGCGGGCCTCGATGAACGCCCCCTCGCCTACGTCCGCTCCTTCACCGCCTGACACCCGCACCGCTCGCGTCAGGTGCCGGCATGGGGCGGCGCGGCCGACGGCGAAGCATTATCACGCGTATACCCGCCAGGCCGACCGGATTCGGTGCATCGCAGACGCCACGGACAGATGCCGCTTATCCTCGACAGATGCCGGCCGATCCTGTCCGGACCAGGCAGTAGCCCCCTCACCCGCGACAGCTCACCGAAGGCGCCATGCCATCCCACCCCGGGGCCCGTCCCCGTCACCTGCCATCCGAACAGACCGCCGCCGCAGAGGACGTCAGCATCGTCACGCTGCACGGCGCCATCGACCACCACAACGTCGACGACCTCAGCGACACCCTCCTCTTCCCCCGCGGTGCGGCCACGGCCCGCACCGTGATCAACCTCAGCGCCGTCACCTTCATCGACTCCAGCGGCATCAACGCCTTCATCACCGCCCACCACGCCGCACAGCGCGCCGGAGGCTGGCTGCGTCTGGCCGGCCCCGTCGAACCGGTCCTGCGCATCATCGAGTTGGTCGGCCTGCACGAGATCATGGGCTGCTACCCCAGCACCTGCCGTGCACTTGCCGCCTGACGGCAAGCGGACTGCCTCGGCCCGTACCGGCCACGTCGATGGCGGCGCCGTCTCGGCCGCGGGCGCGCCGTGCCGGGGAACACCCGCACGTCCCGCGCCGGCCCCAAGGGGACACCGGCACACCACTCCGCTGCCGATCGGCCGGCCGCCCTCCGCGGCAGGAGTTCAGGTCGTCCTCATTTCCGATGCCTGGCGTGGCGCGGCCGGGGGCGGGTGCCGCGGGTGAAGGCGCAGGCCAGGCCGAGGCATTGCAGGGCGGCGCAGACGGTGATCGTCGTGTGCAGGGCGGCGGGGTCGATGAGGGCCATGAGGATGCCGGCGACGGGGTAGGGCGCGAGCAGGATCAGCACGGTGACGGACAGCGTGCTGCCGAACACCTCGGCGGGGATGAGGTGGGAGCGAAGAGTGCGCAGTACGACGGCCAGCACGCTGTCACCTGCCATGAAGAGGGCGATCAGGGCCAGGTACGTCAGGTACGAGCCCGTGTGCGCGATCAGGAAGCACGGCACCACGGTCACGAGGGCGGCGCAGCGGCCCACCCCCTGCAGCCCCCACCGGTCGATCGCGACGCGGCCGGCGGCGACCGCGAGCAGCGAGGCCGCGGCCGCGCAGGACCACACCACCCCGACCAGGGCGCTGGACCGGCCGAGTCGCTGCACCACGATGACCGGGGTCGCCGCCTCCAGCAGGCCGAGCGCCAGGTTGGACAGTGCGAGCCCCACCACCAGCCAGGTGAGCGCCGGCAGCGCACGCAGGGTCGCCCAGCCGGTGCGCCATCCCCTGGCGGCCGGTACGGCCGCTTCCCCTGCCTGCGCGGACGGCCGGTGCATGGCAGGGGTGATGGCGGCCGACACCACCGACAAGCCACTGATGGCCGTGAGCATGCCGCTGAACCCGGCCCACTGAAGGAGGAGACCGCCTGCCGCGGGGCCGGCCAGGGCCGCTGCCTGGTCGATGCCCAGCAGCACGGACTGGAGGCGGTGCGCGGTGTCGCCGGCGTCCCGGCTGGCGACGGCGCCGACACTCTCGGCCGCGATGAAGCTGAACTGGGTGAGGCAGCCCGCGCACGCCGCCAGGAGCATGACCAGCCCCGGGGTGGTGGCGTCGTCCGCCGTCGCCAGGGCGGGCACGGCGAGAGCGGTGACGAGCGCACGCGCCGTGGCGGCCAGCCGGAAGACCCGGGTGGGCCCGAAACGGTCGACGGCCAGGCCGGCCAGGGCGAACGTGCACAGCCGCGGAGCCCAGGCCATGACGAAGGCGATCCCGGTCAGCGACGACGATTTGGTCGCGCCCAGTACCAGCAGGGGAATGCCGTAGGTGGCCATGGAGGAGGCGAGGGCATCCGCGAGGCGCGGCAGATAGACACCGCGAACCCGACCGTGGGTCACGGTGCGGGCGTGCCGGGGTCCGGCGGACCGGACTTTCGTGGGTATCAAAAGCACGTGTTGTTTCTGTGAACCGTGGCGGCGGTCAGAGGAGCGACCCGGGCGAGAAGAGGCGCAAGTTCCCACAAGGCAGGTAGGTCTGAGTGCACTCCGTTCCTGCGAGAGCGAGGTCGATGGCGGGCACGGGGCGCAGGGGCGGAGTTCGCACTCGGACGAGTGGAGGCAGGCGCCCGTGGCCGGACAGTCCGCAACGGGCGAGCGGAGCTGTCACCTACCATCAGCGTGATCACCGCACCGGATGTTACGCCGGGTAAACCCAGGTCGCGCCAGTGAGTCGGGGCGGTTACGGGTGCGGCACGGGTGGTGGGGGAGCAGGGCGGGCATTCCAGGCGCCGTGCGTGCTGTACAGAGCGGCCCCGGCACGTGGCGGAGCAGGGGAGGAGGTGCCCCACATGCGCCCAGGACGGGATTCACCGGACGGAGGCGTCGACGCGGACGTAGGGAACCGGAACCTAGCCCACGGGCAGCGACGAGTCGGGCCCGGTGGGCGGCCACGGCCCGTCAGATGTCCTGCGCACGCCGTCGCTTGAGCGTCGGGCCGCCCCAGAGGCCGGCTCGGCCGGCGCCGTCTTTGCACACCAGCCAGGCCGCACGGACGACTTCGCCGGCCGGGGACCGGTCGGCGGTCAGTCGGTGAGGGCTTGGCCGAGGGTTTCGCGGCAGTCGATGACGGCGTCGACGCCGATGAGGGTGAGGGTGCGCATCACGGATGCGCCGACAGCGGCCAGGCGCAGCCAGCCGCCGGCCTCGCCGAGGGCCTGGTGGGCGGCGATGAGGATGTTGATGCCGCTGGAGTCCATGAAGGTGACCTGGCGCATGTCGACGACGACGCGGGGGCGGGGAGTGCCGGAGGCGTCCAGGGCATGGCGCAGGGTGTCGCCGGTGTGGTGGTCGATTTCCCCGGCCAGGGCCAGCACGCGGATGCCGTCGGTGACGGTGGTCCCGACCGACAGCTGCCCGGTCTGTCCGGCGTGTTCGGTACCCGTCATCTCTGCCTCAGACATGCCGGTGATCCTGACACACTCCGGCCCTCGGCGCAGCGCCGCCCGGCGTGGTAGGGGCGATACCGGCGTGTGGCCGATCCAACAGGAAGAGGACGGTGTGATCCCGATAGGCCGGGGTAAACGGGCGGAGACACGAACGGGGAGCGAATGGCAGCCGTGATGGAAACAGACCCGGTGGCGGCAGGCGGTACGGCACCGGACAGGCCGGTCATACAGACCAGCGTGGCCCTGGTCGGAGACGGATCGGACATCGCGCACGCCCGTCACCTGGCCGCCCGCTTCCTCACTCGGGTTCAGGCCGGGCACGGCCTGCCCGTCTCGGAGCGTGCCATGCACCTCACCCAGTTGGTGGTGAGTGAACTGGTCACCAACGCCCACAAGTACGCCCCCGGGCCGGTGCTGCTGGACCTGCGCGTCACCGGTGACACGGTGGAGGTCGCCGTGTGGGACTCCGACCCGACCCTTCCGATCGCACGGGCCGCGGACGTCGGCCGGGTCGGCCAGCACGGCCTGGAGATCGTCATGGCCGTCGCCCAGGGGTTCGAGGCGCAGCGCGAGCCGGTCGGCAAGCGCATCACCGCCCGCATCGCCCTGGCCGACGACCCGACCGGCACCGTCTCCGGACGCCGGCCTCTGTAGAGCGACGTGGTGTGCGCGGAGGCGTTCCGCAGTACCGTGCGTCCGTCGGCGGTCCGGCCCGGCACGGTCGGGACAGCGGTGGCCTGGTCGACCGCGCGGGCGCGTCATCCCTGTGACGGATGTGACGGAGCAGCGGCAGGCGAGGCAAGACCACGGCCGACGCGGACGTGGTGCAAGAGGCGTGACCGCGTCTCGTCCGCCGTCCCGTACGGCATCGAGTACCCGATGACGGCCTCGGCGCGGTAACCGTCTCGGCGCGGTAACCGTGCGGCCCCGGCGCCTGGCTCGCCCGTCACACGGGGTGGCCCGCGTAGGCCGCGGTGCGACGGCCCCGGCTCGCCGCCAGCACGTCGGGAAGCGGCAGGGACAGCACCTGGGCCAGCTCCGTGAGTTCTTCCGGTGTCGGGCGGATCGGCCCTGCGGCTCCGTCTTCGACGAACGCCTTGATCCGCGGGATGCGGATTCCGGCCGCATACGCGAGCGCCTCGCAACTCAGGCACTCCCGGCGCATCGCATCCGCGAGCAGCTCGGCCAGGTCCATCGGAAACCTCCTCTTGCCAGGTGGCCGCAGGGACGCACGGGTTCGTATACCCCGGGTGGCGTGGCGTGAACGAACAAGGCACCGGACGCCAGCGGGGCCTCCTGCGGTCTCCGGGCGTCCGGCGAGCCGGTCCACCGCGAGCACGCATGTGCGGGGCCGGCCCGCCCCGTGGGACGGTCCTGCGGCCACCTCTCACCTGGCGACAGTCTCCTCCAGCCGGTTGACGCTGACGCGGCGCGCCACGGTCACAGCCACCCGTTGCGGCGGAAGGCCCGGTACAGCAGTCCGGCGCCGAGGGCCATCACGGCGAGCGCGCACGGGTAGCCGTAGCGCCAGTCGAGTTCGGGCATGTGGGCGAAGTTCATGCCGTAGATCCCGGCGACCATGGTGGGAACGGCGAAGATGGCCGCCCAGGCGCTGATGCGACGCATGTCGTCGTTCTGCCAGGTGCTCACCTTCGCGAGGTGGGCGTCCAGGACGGAGGCGAGCAGGTCGTCCATCGCCCGGACTTCGGTGTCGGTGCGGGTGAGGTGGTCGGCGACATCACGGAAGTACGGCACGACCCGCCGTGGCCAGTCGCCCCCCGCCGTGGTGAAGGGCTGCATGACAGGGACGAGCGGCTGGACGGCGTCGCGGAACTCCACCACCTCGCGTTTGAGCGAGTAGATCTGTTCCGTGAGGTCGTCCCGTGCGGGTGAGAAGACGCACCGCTCCAGTTCCGTCAGGTCCGTGCGTACCTGGGCGGCGGCCTCGGCGTACGCGTCGACGATCACATCGGTCACCGCGTGCAGGACACCGACCGGTCCGAGCCGTGCCATGTCCGGCTGCTGTGCGAGGCGGCGCGCGGCCTCCACGGTGGGATCGTTCTCCCCGTGCCGCACGGTCAGCGCGAAGGACGGTCCGAGGAAGATCATCACTTCGCCGGTTTCCACGTCCGCGGTCCGCTCGACGAACCACAAGGTCTTCACCGCAACGGCCAGCACGTCGCCGTAGCGTTCCTGCTTCGGCCGCTGGTGGGCCTGGACCGCGTCCTCGATGGCCAGTGGATGCAGCTCGAGGTGCTCGCCCAGCCGCTGCAGCTCCTCCTGGCCCGGATCGTGCACGCGGATCCAGGCGAACTCGTCCGGCTTCAAGCCCGCGAGACGGTCCAGGGTGGCCTCGCACCCGGCGTCCGCCTGTCGGCAGTCGATCTGCTCGTACTCACCCGTCCGCTCCTGGTAAATCACGCACTCCATGCCCTTTCGGATGCTTCGGCCGGCCCGATTTATGTGCTCGGAAGTGCGAGACCCGCTCCCGTGAGCCCTCCGCACACCAGACCTTCACAAGAGGCGGCTGGTGATCGGACACCTGGTGGCACCCGCCCAGGTGCCGTCGGCCCCGGGGACCGGAGGGACCTGTCGCCGTGATGGCCGTTGCTGCGCCGCCGCTGCCTGTGGCGGGCGTGTCGCTGTACGGGACGGACCGCGTCGAGGATCGGGGGCGCCCCCGACAACGGCGGCCGCCTCACCCTGGCCCAGCGCCCGTCATTCCCCTTTCCCGCGCGCGACCCGGTCGCCCCGGCGCTCCCGGCCCTCGTCACGGGCACCCTGCAAGGTGCCGGACTTCTCGGCGCCGGGCAGGGCTTGTCCGGTCTTGCCGCGGGCGCCGGACTGCGTGAGTTCCGCGAGTCCGGCGGATTTCCCCGGCCTCGCTTCCAGGTCGAGGCGGTTGCACGCCTCGGCGAAGCGGAGGTAGGTGTCGACGCTGGCCACGACGACCCGTACCTCGATCTTGAGTATCTCGATCCCGAGAAGGGAGACGCGCACGTACGCGTCGATCACCAGCCCGCGGTCGAGAATGAGTTCCAGCACGTCGTAGAGGCCGCTGGAACCGCCCCCGCCGCCCTGTGCCGCGACGGTCATCACGACCAACCCCTTGTCCGTCTGTCACTTCGCGGTCCCGACGACGCCGTCCCTCGCCGCGACGCAGGCTTACCTGTCCGGGTAGCCGCCACCACCTGCGAGCAAACGTGCGTACGAGCGGGGCGAGCCCCGCGGCACGCTGATCGTCTCGGGATGCGATCAGTCCGCACAGCCATGCCCTGAACTCGCCGGGCCGGGGTACTCCCGGGCCCGGAGGACGGGCGGACCCGTACGGTCCGGCCCGCAGGAACGCAGAGGAACGGGAGGTGACCGCCGTGTCGAGCACGCAGCCGCATCACGCCGGGTCCGGCCTGAGCGGGGACCGCTTGGACCAGGAGCCGGTGGGCGAGCTGGTGCAGCGGGCCTCGCAGCAGCTGACCGAGCTGGTGAGAGGCGAACTGCGCCTGGCGCAGGCGGAGATGAAGGCGAAGGGCAGGCGCTACGGCAAGGGTGGCGGTCTGTTCGGCGGGGCCGGCGTGGTCGGCTTCCTGATGGCGCAGGCGCTGGTCGCCACCGTGATCGCCGCGCTGGCCGTGGCGCTGCCGGTGTGGGCAGCCGGGCTGATCGTCACAGCGGTGCTGGGTGTGATCGCCGCGGCGCTGGCCATGAGTGGGAAGAAGCAGGTCGACCAGGCCGCGCCGCCCGTGCCCGAGCAGACGGTCGAGAACGTGAAGGCCGACGTGGCCGAGATCAAGGAGAGTGCGCACCGATGACCCAGCCGCCGCACGACGAGCCCACCGCCACCAGCCCCGAGGAACTGCGCGAGCAGGTCGAACAGACCCGCGCCGAGCTCGGGGAGACGGTCGAGGCGCTCGCAGCGAAGACCGACGTGAAGGCCCGCGCCCAGGAGAAGGCCGCCGAGGTCAAGGAACAGGCGGTCCTCAAGGCCGACGAGTTGAAGGAGCAGGCCGTCCTCAAGGCCGGGGAACTGAAGGCGAAGGCCGCAGGCCTGGCCCACCAGGCACAGGACCGGCTGCCCGATCCGGTCAGGGACAAGGCCGCCCAGGCCGCCGAGCAGGCCCGCGCCAAGGCCGCCCAGGCCGGTCGGCTGTGGGAGGAGAAGGCACCCGAGCCGGTGCGGGAGAAGACCGCCCAGGGGGCGCGGCTGGCGCGGGACAACCGCAAGGTGCTGCTGGCGGCAGCGGGTGCGGCCGTCGGGGTGTGGCTGGCCTGCCGCCGCCGGAAGGGCTGAGCCGGTGAAGGCGTCGAAGATCGCCCACAGGCGGGTCGATCCCGCTCCCGGCGTCGTCGGCGGCACGGCCGCGGGAGCGCTGTTCAGGCAGACGTGACGATGCTGGGCCGCCACGGGGGCGCCCCGGGACGCCACCGGCGAGGACCGCTCCCGACGCGAGGTGCACCTCGCCGCCAGGTTCCAGGGTGCGGTCTTCGCCGGAGCCGGAGCGGCCGCCGGCCGCGCCGGCGCCGCCCACCGCACTGTGGAACGTGGTCCGGCTGACGTGCACGAAGAGGTGGGAGGGCTGGTAGGCAACGAACACCGGCCCTCCTCCACCGACGCTCATGGAAGCGGGAGCGGCAGCAGGCCTCCGGCCAGCGATGGGGGCGACCAGGCGCGGATCGAGCACTGCCGGCGTCGAGGGGCTCCTGGCACGCCACGCCGAAGCCGGAGGTAGTTGACGATGGTGGATCCGACGGTACTGCCGAGCTATACCGCGGTGATCCTGCTCTTTCTCGCTCCGCCCGGGCCCGATATGGCCTACATGCTCGCAGTGGGCCTTGAAGGTGGTCGCCTGTCCGCGCTGAGGGCCATCCTCGGTATAGGAACAGGTATGAGTGTCTACGCCGCCGCCGTCGTTGCCGGGATGGGGGAAATAGCCCAATCGCACCCACCGGTGCTTGATGCGGTGAGAATACTGGGTGCAGCCTATCTGTTGTGGCTGGCGTACGTGACGATGCGCAGCGCGCGGCGTGCGATCGACGGGCACGGCGATGTCACGGCAGGCAGGTGGTACCTGCGCGGCATGTTGGTCAGCCTGACGAACCCGAAAATAATCCTCTTTTACCTCGCGGTGCTCCCGCAGTTCACGGGAAATGCGGAGAACGCGGAGTTACAGATGGCGGTTCTCGGTGCAGTCAACGTCCTGATGGAGGTGATTCTCTACGGCTGCATCGGAGTGTTGTCCGGATTCTTTCACGCACGACTCACCGGCTCGGCAAAAGCGACGGCCGTACTGAACTACATCGCGTGTGTCGTTTACGTGGTGCTGGCGGCGGTGATCGTTTTCGAGATTCTGCTGGCCTGAGCCCGGCGTCCGCCGGACGCCCGCGTCGACCCGGAAGCGCTGTCATCGCCGCATCGCTGGATAAGGTCGGCATGTGGACGCCAGCACAGGCCGGCAGAACGACGCGTTCGCCGGGGAGACGCGGGGTGAGCTGCCGCCCAGGACGGCCCGGGCGCTGTGGGGCGGGTCGGCAGGCGTGGTCGTCGCCGCTCTGGGCATCCCGGTGTCCGTCGCCGGTGCGGAGGACGGCCGCCGGCTGATCGCGGCCACGGCACTGGTCCTCGTACAGATCGTGGCCCTGAGGTGGCAGACACGCGCCCCGGTCCTCGTACTGGCCGCGAACACGGTGACGGGGATCGCGGTGTGGGCACTGCTGCCCGCGGTGACGTTGACGGGGGCGCTGCTCGCGGCGCAGGTCACGTTGTGCGTGCTGTCGGCCACCAGGCCACGGCGGGTGTCGTCGGGGGCGCTCGCGGCGATGTGCCTGCCGGTCGCGTTGGCGTTCGGGACGGGCGGCGGTGCGGGACCGGCGGTCTACGTGCTGACGGTGGTCCTGGCGTGGACCCTGGGGCAGTGGCGCAGGGCGCAGCAGGAGCGGGTGAGGGCGGAGGCGCGCCGGGCCGTGGCGGAGGAGCGGGCGCGGATCGCGCGTGACGTGCACGACGTGGTGGCGCACACCTTGTCGGTGATGGTCGTACAGGCCGCCGCCGCGGACGACGTGTTCACCGAGCGGCCGGACCAGGCCCGCCAGGCGCTGCGGGCCGTCGAGACGGCTGCCCGCTCGGCGTTGGGTGAACTGCGCCTGACGTTACGGGCGTTGGGCCCCGAAGCGGACGAGGGCCGGGCAGGGGAGCCGCGTCGGCCGGGGCCCTCGCTCGCGCGCCTGGACGAGCTCGCCGACACGGTGCGCGCGACGGGGATGACCGTACACGTGCACCACGAGGGGCCCACCGACGGGCTGCCGGCCGCGGTGGACCTGGCGGCGTACCGGATCGTCCAGGAGGCCCTCACCAACGCGCTGCGCCACGCGGCCGGCGCCGACGAGGTCAGCGTGCGCGTGACGGACGAAGGGGACTGCGTGAGGATCACGGTGGTCGACAACGGGCGTACGGCTCAGGTGTTCTCGGCCGGGGCCGGAGCGGGGCGCGGACTGGTGGGCATGCAGGAGCGCGCTCGGCTCGTGGGCGGCAGCCTGCACGCCGGCCCACGGCCCGGCGGCGGGTTCGAAGTGACGGCGCGGCTGCCGGTGGAGCGTGCCTGATGACACTGCGGGTGGTGGTGGCCGACGACCAGGCCCTGGTCCGTACCGGATTCCGCCTGATCATCGACGCCCGTGAGGACCTGGAGGTGGTCGGTGAGGCGGCGGACGGCCGGGAAGCGGTGCGGCTGACGCGCGAACTGGCCCCCGACGTGGTCCTGATGGACGTACGCATGCCCGTCCTGGACGGTATCCAGGCGACCCGGCAGATCGCGGCGAGCGGGAGCCGGACCCGGGTCCTGGTGCTGACCACCTGGGACGTGGACGCGGATGTGGTGGCCGCCCTGCGGGCCGGGGCGAGCGGCTTCCTGCTGAAGGACATCCGCCCCGGTGAGCTCGTCGACGCCATCCGCGTCACCGCGCGGGGCGACGCGCTGCTGGCCCCCAGCGTCCTCAGCCGTGTCCTGGACCGGTTCCTGCGCACGACCCCCGACCCGGCGCCGCCGCCCTCCCTGAAGGACCTCTCCGTCCGCGAACGGGAGGTGCTCACCCTGATCGGGCAGGCCTTGTCGAACGCGGAGATCGCCGAGCGGCTGGGCCTGTCGGAGGCCACCGTCAAGAATCACGTCACCGCGGTGCTGCGCAAACTGCGCCTGCGCGATCGCGTCCAGGCCGTCGTCGCCGCCTACGACCACGGCCTCGTACGGCCACGACGCCCCTGACCGCCTCCTCCTCAGGGAGGAGACCCGGGCCGCACTCCGCCCGTGTTCCCAGTGCCGCCCCCCTCCCACGGCCGATGTGTCACCGACGGTGCCGGCCCTACCGTCGAGCTGTGATCGACGACCTGCCCCACACCCTGTACCTGCTGGTCCACGACGAAGCGGCCGGAGGTCCCCGCGACCGTTCCCGCGCGGCTCTGCTGGTCCGTGCCGCCGCCCTGATCGACCTCGCGCTGCGCGGCAGACTGGAGGAGCACGACGGCACGGTCACCGTTTCCGGGACGGACCCGACCGGCAACCCCGTCCTGGACGGCGTTCTGCGCGACGCCGCCGACGGCCACGGCTGGAAACACCTCGTGCGCCGGCACCGCGCACGCACCCTGACGGACGTGGAGGACCGGCTCGTCGCGGCGGGACTCCTCACCGCGAAGGCGCCCCGCACCCGCCTGGGCACACGCCGTCTGAGCGTGACGGACCGCGGCGCGCCCGACGCGCTCCGCGCCCGCCTGTCCGCGGTCCTGCACGGAAGCGGCCCGGTGCGGGACGTCCCCGCAGCGGACGCCGCGCTGCTGGCGCTGGCCGCGGCGGGCGGGGTCCGGTCCCTGGTGTCCCGGCGGGACCGGAAGGTCTTCCGGGCCCGCATCGACACCTGCACGGGAACGCTCGCCACCCTCGCGCCGGGCCTGGAGAAGGCGGTACGCACCCTTCCCATGACCATGATCGCCGCGCGGGGCGGCATGGGCGGCAGCTGACCGAACGGGGAGACGATGACCACGCACCGCGTCCTGACCGCCCTGGTCTGCGCCCTGACCGCCGTCCTCACGACGGCCTGGTCCCCGGCGCCACCCACGCCGTCCCACCCGACCGCCACGGTGGTCCGCACCCATCACGGCCTGGTCCGGGGTGTCCACCGTGACGGCTACCGCACCTTCGAGGGCATCCCCTACGCGGCGGCTCCGGTCGGGCCCCTGCGCTGGGCGCCACCCGCGCCCGCGGCGGCCTGGTCCGGCACACGGGACGCGACCCGTCCCGCGAGCGCCTGCCCGCAACCGGCCGGCGAGGTGCCCGCCGGCAGCACCGGCGAGGACTGCCTCCACCTGAACGTCACCACGCCCGACGGCGCCGGACCGGCACACCCCCGGCCGGTCGTCGTGTGGCTGCACGGCGGCGGGTTCACCACCGGAGCGGGCAGCTCGTACGACGCACATCGCATGGCCGTCCGCGGTGACGTGGTCGTCGTCACCGTCAACTACCGCCTCGGCGCACTCGGGTTCCTCGCCCATGCGGGGCTGCCCGGTTCCGGCACCTTCGGCCTGGCCGACCAGCAGGCCGCGCTGCGCTGGGTGCGCGCCGGGATCGGCGCCTTCGGCGGCGACGCGCACCACGTGACCCTGGCGGGCGAGTCGGCGGGCGGCTACAGCGTCTGCGCCCAGCTCGTCTCACCCGCAGCGGCAGGGCTCTTCGACCGGGCGATCATCGAGAGCGGTCCCTGCACGGGGCGTCCCGAGCGACCGTTCGCGCCCTCCTCCGTCCCGCTGCCCGCGGCACGTGCGGCGGGCGCGCGCTTCGCGGCGAAGGCCGGCTGCGGTTCCGCACACGACGTCCTGACCTGCCTGCGGCACGTGCAGGTCGCCCGTCTGCTCGCCGCCCAGAGCGCGGACCAACAGCCCGCGACGGGAACCCCGTTGCTGCCCCGCGATCCCGCGGCGGCCATCGCCGACGGCCGCTTCCACCGCGTCCCCGTGCTGATCGGCCACACCCATGACGAGGGCAACGGGTGGGCCGCCGGCATCATCCAGGCCGGCCATCCCGTCACCCCGCGCACCTGGCCCGACGTCGTGGCCTCCTTCTTCCCCGAACCGGGAGGGGCCAGGGCGATCGTCCGCGAGTACCCGGTGCACCGCACCGACGGCGGCCCGGTGTTCGGCGCGGTCATCGGCGACGCGAACTTCGCCTGCCCGACGGCGCGCACCGGCGGGCTGCTCGCCGCCCGGGTGCCCGTGTGGCGCTACGAGTTCGCCGACGAACACGCCCCGCCGCTCACCCCGGGCACGCCGCCCTTCCCGCTCGGCGCACCGCACGCGAGCGAACTGCCGTACCTCTTCGACCTGGGCGGCCGTCCCCGGGCCCTGACCGCGGCGCAGCACCGGCTGGCCAACACCATGATCGGATACTGGACACGCTTCGCCCGCGGCGCCGACCCGAACGGCCCGTCCTCACCGCACTGGCCCCGGCACACGGTGCTCTCCCTGGCGCCGGACCACGTCGTCGCCCTCGGCACGACACAGCTCCACCACCACTGCGCGTTCTGGAACGGCCTCGGGTGATCCCGTGAACGACCACCGCAACAGCCCGCCGTGGCGAACTCCGGGGACAGGCCTGGCCGGCATCGCCACCGCAGCCGCCCGTTGGTGTAGTCGACGAAGCCGGTGCCGGTGTACCCGGTGTGGTTGGTGGCGACGGTGCCCTGGGAGATCAGGGCGTCCTCGGCCTGGTAGTCGGTCCCGGCCGGCGCGCTGCCCCGGCCGGGACCGGCGAGCGGCAACGCCCTCGCGTCCGGGGAGCCGACGGGTTCGACCCGGATGAGCCGGGTCTCGCCCGGGCGCAGGGTCGCGCTGTAGGAGTCCGCGATCACGCCCTTGTGGGAACCGGACCAGAGGTCGGTCACGTCGCCGGAGCCGCCGAACCCGACCTGGGACCAGTTCACGGCGACGGTGGCCTTGTCCGAGGTACCGGTGTTGAACAGCGCCACGACGTACTGTCCGTCGCTCTCCCTCTTGCTCCAGACCTGCTGGACACCGTTGCTCACGATCCGCTTGGCGGCGACGCCGTCCTGGTCGACGCCGATGAGCCGGTCGTTGGCCAGCATCGCCTTGTCGACGGGGTCGAGTCGGGTGAGGTCGGTGCCCAGGAGCAGTGGCGCCGCCGCCATCGACCACAGCGTGAGGTGCGAGCGGCGCTGGTCGGCCGTCAGGCCGACCTGGTCGCCGTTGCCGATCTCCAGCGAGTCCAGGTCGTTCCAGCCGCCGGGACCCGCGTAGGGCTGCCAGGAGGCGGCCGAGTCGAACCGCTTGGCGACGTGGGACCAGTCCGTCAGCGGATAGCCGCTGCCGTTGCTCCCCGGCCCGCAGTAGCACTCGACGTCACCCTGGGTGCGCCAGCTGTTCGCCAGTTTCCGCCAGGTGGAGGCGTCGGCGACCGGCAGGTTGTTGGACAGCGCGAAGTTGATGGGCCGTCCGCTCGCCCGCAGCGCCTTGTCCCAGGCCTGGACGTCGGGGATGTCGGCGCTGCCCACCCCGTCGATCTTCAGGTAGTCGACACCCCAGGACGCGAACTGCCTGGCCCAGGAGTTGACGAACTCCTGCGCGCCCGGCTTGGAGTAGTCGATGTGGTACATGTTCTTGCAGTTGTAGTTCTTCTCGGTCCTGGACGTGTCCGCGATGTCCTTCGCGTGGTAGGAGGTCCCCTCGATCGGCGTGTTCTTGGTGACGGCGTTCTTCGCGATGCCCGGGGTGACGTAGAAGCCAAACTTCAGGCCCTTGGAGTGGACGTAGTCGGCGAGCCCCTCGATGCCGTCCGGGAACTTGGCGGTGTCGACGGCCCAGCGGCCGTAGGTGTCGACGACGAAGCCGTCGCCGTCACACTTCTGCCAGAAGTCGTCGAGGTTGACGTAGAGGAACCCGTGGTCCTTCAGACCGCTGGAGACCAGCGCGTCGGCCTGCGCCTTGATCTTCGCCTCGGTCGGCCGGCGGCGCACGAAGCTCCAGCTGGACCAGCCCATGGCGGGCCGGACGGACTGGCCGTTGTCGGAGGCGGCCGCCGGGTGGGCGGTGCCCACGAGCGGCACCGCCGCGGCGAGCAGCAGGCCCGCCGTCGCGGCCGTGAGCGACCTGACACGGATCATGACCGTCCCCCGTTCGCCGGTGTGGCGTACGCCGTGCCGATCCACGCCTCGTCGACCCGCAGGCGCTTGTAGCGGGCGGAGTCGCTGGAGGCGGCCCAGGTGGTGTCCACCTCGAGGCGGACGTAGCGGGCGTTGGCCGCGGTCAGGTCGATGCCCTGGATTCCGCGGCGGCTCGGCAACTGGCCGGACTTGACCGGGCTCCCCCAGGTGGAGCCGTCGTTGCTCAGGTAGACCTTGTAGTCCTTGATCCGCGCGGACTGCTCGGTGTCCGAGCGGGCGTAGGCCACGGAGTCCTCGCGCTGGTTGAGCCCGATGTACTGCACCTTCTTGGCCGAGCGGAGGTCGAAGGTGAGGTTCACGGGCAGGGTCTTGTCGTTGTCCCAGTAGGTGAGGTAGTCGCCGTCACCGGCGGCCGACGCGCCGTGGCCGCTCGCGGAGGCGCTCGCGCTGACCTTGACGCCGGTGACGATGCCCTGGCGGCCGGCCGTGGTCACCTTGAGGACGGTGTCGTACGGGTCCCAGTCGCCGAGCCCCGTCAGGGTCAGGACACCGCCCGACTGCGACCACGAAACCGCTCTGCCGGTGCGGAGGTTGGTGACGGAGGCGATGCGGTAGCCGTTGTCCCGGACACGCAGGGTGCTGGTGCTGGGCGGGGTCAGGACGTGGACGTACTGCCGGCCGGGGTCGTTCCTGGCGATGGTGGTCACCCCGTACGCGCCGTCGTTCCAGGCGCCGGGCTTGAGGCCGCCGTACATGTAGCCGCCGCCCTCGGTGCCGTGCAGGGACTCCCAGATGGGGTCGAGGTAGGTGTTGGCGAAGGTGTTGAAGGACGCCTGGTTCGACGGGAACTTGCCGTTGACCTGGGCCGTCTCGGCCATCAGCGCCTTGACCGACGAGCCGGCGTTGGTGACGAGGCGGCCGAGGGTGAGCATGCGGTCGACGGAGGGGTCGGAGCCGTCGTACCACCAGGCTCCGGTCGAGGGCAGTTTGAAGTCGGCTTCGGTCAGGCGGGGTTGAGCGGTGTAGAGGGCCTGGGGGTAGTCGTAGGCCGGGGTCATGCCCGTCTTCTGCTCATTGCTGATCATGTCCATGATCGGCGTGTCCTCGTTGTTGTTGCTGAGCGTGTAGTCCGGGCGCTTGTCGTAGATCTGCTGGTACAGGTCGTGGCTCTCCCAGTACGGGTTGTCGTTGTCGATCCAGAAACCGCCGAGGTCGGGGTAGCGGTCCATGACCTCGAAGAAGTTGTCGTAACTGAACTGACCGAAACCGTCGTTGGTGGTCAGGTCGGTGTTCTTGCCCTTGTAGGCGGAGTAGGCGGCCGAGTCCAGCCACTCGTGGCCGCCCTCGTCGTGCCACTGGGGGTCGTTGGTCATGTAGAGGATGACCTTCATGCCCTTGGCCTTGGCGGCCGTGATCAGTTCGCCCAGGAAGTCCCGTTTGGTGGAGCAGGATCCGGGGATCTTGGACGGCCAGGGGCGGGCGTAGCCGAGGCGGCTGTGGAAGGTGGCGAGGACCAGGTACTGGGTGTGCAGCTTCTGCGCCTCGTCGACCCAGTAACCGGGCGTCCAGCCGCCGTCGGTGACGTCGTTCTCCCAGGCCGTGCAGCTGGTGTGGGCGGGTGCGGTGCGCAGGCCCCAGTGCAGGAAGAGCCCGCCGACGGAGTTGCGGAGGAAGTCCTGCCGGGAGTTCTCCAGGTCGGGCGGCTCCACCGCCGTACTCGTGCAGTCCTGGCTGGAACCGCTCGCCGACACCCGCAGGGCACCACCGGAGGTGTTGTGGCTGTCCGTCAGGCAGTAGCCGCTGACGTCCTGGAGGCCCGCGTCGAACGGGGAGTCGCCGCCCTTCCGCGCGGTGAACCGGTCCAGACGGATGCCGTCGGCCGCGTTGGCGATGAACGCGGGCCGTCCGTCGTCCGAGGCGGACCTCACCGAGCTGTCGGTGAACCGGACGTCGTCGGCGTTGTGGAGGTACCAGCCGTAGGCGGGCCGGGTGCCGATGCTCTTCGGGTTGTAGTCCTCGGGGTCGTTGCCCGGCACGCCCGTCGACATGGTGCCGTTGCCACCGGGGACCGTGATGTTGACGTCGGTGAAGGTCACGCGCTTGATGCGGTGGCCGGACTCGCCCCACAGGGTCGGGCTGAAGGAGGGGCTGCTGCCGGTCGCCGTGATGTCGTCGTACGTGACGTCGCTGATGGACCCGACGCCGGGACCGTTGCCGCACCGCTTTCGTGTGCCGATCTTCTGCGTGATCGGCGAGTGGACGCCGGTCATCGTGATGTCGCGGTAGTGGACGTCGGAGATCTTCGAGCCGTCCATCGAGACCATGCCGAGGCCGGACTTGTCCGCGCCGTCGATGCGGATCTTCTCGAACTGGTAGTCCGAGAAGTCGCCGCAGGTCTCCGAGCCGAACATCAGGGCGTTGCAGCACTTGGCCCCGAGGGTCGAGTCGCTCACCCGGACACGGCCGTTGGGCAGCTTCGCGCCGAGCGCGTAGTCGCTCTTGAAGACCAGAGCGTCGTCGTTGGCGTGAATGGTGGCGTTGGTGATCGTGACGTTGGTCGTGGAGATGACGTTCCAGCCGTCACGGTCGCTCGCGGTGTCGATCGTCAGGTGGTCGGAGGTCACGTTGGTGCAGCCGTTGACGAGGGCCGCGAAGTGACCGCCCCGGCGCAGGGTGAGACCGTCGCCGATCCTGAGCCCGTCGCAGCGCGTCAGCGAAATGATCTTGTCGGCCTCGCCGGACTTGGGGTTGCCGGTGATCAGGTTGCCCCCGCCGTCGATGACGCCCTGGCCGACGAAGCCGATGTCGGTCAGCTTGTCGCCGTGGATCATCGCGTCGTGGAAGTGGCTGTGCCCGTAGTCCTGATAGGCGTCGTTCGGGTTGGACTCGGCCTTGTCGTAGCTGTCGGCACTGGAGCCCTGGACAGTGGCGCCCTTGTCGAGCCGGAGCGTCACATGGCTCCTCATGTGCAGGGTGTTCTTGGACTTGTAGGTGCCGGCGGGGAAGCGGACGGTGCCGCCGCCCGCCGCGTTCGCCGCGGTGATCGCCTTGTCGATGGCCGGGCTGTCGTTGGCGGAGCCGTCGCCCTTGGCGCCGTAGTCGCGCACGTCGTACTCGGTGGCGGCGCGGGCTGCGGTGCGCGGCGCGGCGGGGGCCGCGGGGTGGCTGAGGCCGAGGACGACGGCGAGCACGAAGAGGATGACGGCCGCGGCTCGGCGGCACGGACCGGTGGGGGGTTTCATGTGGTGGCTCCTCACACGAGTTGGTAGCCGCGGAGGTCGGTGAGCAGGAGATAGGTGTCCTGCAGCGACCCGGAGGTGTCGCCGAGGGAGCGGTAGATGCCCCACTTCGGGCGCACCCGGTCGGCCAGGAAGGTGTCGACGCCGGCCTTCGAGGCGTCGATGAGGGTCCGTCCGCCGGACCTGAGGATCCAGCGGACGGAGCCCGCCGAGCCGTTGCCGACCTTGATCTGGAAGTCCACGTCGGTCCACGTGTCGTGCAGCGAATCCAGGTCGGTGCGGCCGATCAGGGTGCCGGAGACGGGCAGGGTCAGCTCGATGGTCTGCCGGCCGCTCACCCTGCGCAGGGACTGCGTGACGATCGGGGAGGTGCCGTTGCCGGGCTGCTTCATCTGCATGATGTGCGTGAAGGTGGTGGTCGCCTTCAGCGAGCTCGGGATGTACATCGAGTACGTGACCCGCCAGGTCTGGCCCTCGTTCCACTTCAGGTAGCTGCCGGAGCTCGTGCGCAGCCCGGTGACTTCCTGGCGCTGGCGGTCGGTCGAGGTGTCCCGGTCGACCATGTGCATGGTGAAGCGCCAGTTGTCACCGGTCGCGAGGATGTGCGGATGGCCGGCGGGGTGGGAATCGGCCCGGTCGTCCTCGACGGTCTCGAAGGCGCCGAGCCCGTCGCTGCTCGCGGAGGGGGCCCACTTCTGCTGCCAGGAGGCGGCGTGGGCGGTGGCCGGCAGCCCCAGGGCCGCCCCGGCCGCGCCCGCGACCGCAGCGCCCAGCAGCGCCCTTCTGGACGTGTTCATGACACTAATCACCTCGCAGTTGTTCGTTCATGATCAGGAAGGCGCCCAGGCCGTGGAAGTCGTCGGTGGCCCGGGAGCGGCCGACGTAGTACGCGTAGTCGCCGACGTTGGTGCCGATGGAGATGTCGGCGAGGCCGGTGCGGCCGTCCGGGCCGACCGAGAGCTTCGCCAGCACGCCCTGGTAGCCGCGGCGCGCGACGGCGGCGTAGTGCGGGTCGAGGTAGCCCTGCTGTACGCCCCGGGAGAGGGCGTAGGTGAACATGCTGGAGCAGGAGGTCTCGGTCCAGTTGTCGGACCGGCCGCCCTTGTCCATCACCTGGAACCAACGGCCGGTCGCCGGGTCCTGGTACTTCTCCAGTCCGACGGCCAGCTTGCTGAAGATGGACAGGAGTTGCGGGCGCCGGGACTGGTTCGCCGGTATGGCGTCCAGGACGTTGACGAGCGCCATGGAGTACCAGCCGACGGCCCGGCACCAGTGCTCGGGGGCGAGCCCGGTCCGCGGATCGGCCCAGCCGGCGCTCCTGGACTCGTCGTAGGCGTGTTTGAGCAGCCCGTTCGCGGCCTGCAGACGAGTGCCGTAGACGTACAGCTGCCGGGCCGCCTCCTGGTCGGTGTAGGCGCTGTCACCGAACTCCTCGCCGTACTCGACGAGGAACGGGTTCACCATGTAGACGCCGTCCGCCCAGAGCTGGTGGGCGCGGCTGGAGGTGTCCGCGTGCCAGAAGCCTCCGTCGGCAGTGCGCGGGTAGGTGTTCAGGCGGTCGCGGATCTTCCTGGCGGCCTTCAGGTAGCGGTCCTGCCCGGTCTCGTGGTGCAGGATCACCAGCAACCGGCCGGCCTGCATGCTGTCCAGGCTGTTGAAGGACTGGTCGACGGAGCCGTCGCTCTTCACGAACCGGTCGACGTAGCTCCTGATGTAGGTGAGGTAGCGGGCGTCGTGGGTGCGCCGGTAGGTGAGGTACTGACCGTAGAGGTAGAGACCGACGGGGTAGGACCAGCCGCCGATGGTGCTCGGCGTGTAGCGGGCCATGGTGGAGTCGACGACGGCCGTGGACCAGTCGGTGGCGACGGCCGGACGGTCCGCGGCGGGGCCGACGGGGGCAGGCGGCGCGGGTACGGCCGCGGGCAGGGTGGTCAGGGCCGCACCGGCGAGCGCCAGCCCGGTCAGTGCCGTTCGAAGACGACGGCGTCTCATGTTCCTCCCTCTCGATAGGACGGCAAGCCCGGAAACATCGGAGGAGTAGCGGATATCTGTTCACAGCCATGGACTGAGTTCAGTGACTCGTTCGCCTGGTTCGGTCCAGCGTTGCGGCCCACGGTTCGTCGGTCAATGGTCCGAACCGCAGACGTCGGACCACTTCCGGCCAACTTTTGCTTCCCGCACTGACTCATCGGTCAGTTGCGACCCACTGCGGTATCGGGCTGGAAAGGTTGGGGAGTCACGCGATCCGGCCCCGGGCCGGAGGCAATCCCGGCCGACGTGGCCGCCGGCCGGACATCGCCGATGAGTTTCCGGCGAGCGCGTTGTCTACCCGTCGACGAAGGGAGCGCACCGTGCGCAAGATCATCGTTTGCACGTTCCTGACGCTGGACGGCGTCATGCAGGCACCGGGCGGTCCGGACGAGGACACCCAGAGCGGCTTCGAGCACGGCGGCTGGCAGAAGCCGGCGTCCGACGACGAGGTCGGCACGGCCGTGGCCGACTGGTACGAGGCCTCCGACGCGATGCTGCTCGGCCGCAAGACGTACGACATCTTCGCGTCGTACTGGCCGACAGCCGACCCCGGCAACCCGTTCACCCACCGGATGAACGCCATGCACAAGTACGTGGCCTCCCGGACCCTGGCATCCCTCCAGTGGCAGAACTCCACGCTGCTGGAGGGCGACACCGTCGAGGCCGTGCGCAAGCTCAAGACCTCCGACGGCGGCGACATCAACGTCGTGGGCAGCGGTGACCTCGCCCAGACCCTCATGCGGCACGACCTCGTCGACGAGTACCGGCTGACCATCCACCCGGTGGTCCTCGGCACCGGCAAGCGGCTGTTCGCCGACGGAGCGATCCCCACCGCGCTGCAGCCGGTCGGCGTCACGACGACGAAGGGCGGCACCGTCATCGGCGTCTACCGGCCGACCGGCAGGCCGAGCTACGACAGCTACTAGGATCCGCCCTCCAGGATCACCGCGCGCGGGCTGCTGCCGGTGTCGTCACCCGGTGAGCGCCCGCCCCGTCGACGCCGACCTGTCACCGGCCACGGAAACTCACCGCCCCCGGATCACGCGCCACCGTGTCCGAGGCCGCCGCGCGCCGCCCCTTCACCGGCGGCGGCCATCCGTGCCTTCAGAGAGCACCGGGCGACACGGGCGCGGTTCCGTCGCCGGGGCCGCGACGCCCGTGGAGTCCTCACGCTCCGCTTTTGCGGCGGCGACGTGCGGCCGAGCGGGGCGGCGTCGAGCGCATGTGGTCGCGCACCGGTGCCAGCAGATCGGCGAGAGTCTTCACGTCCTCGCGCGAAAGCGGCTCGAACAACAGGCCGCTGACCACCTCGACGTGACCCGGCAGCACCTTCGCAAGCAGCTCACGTCCGGCGTCGGTGAGGGTGACGGTGATGCTCCGCTCGTCGTCCGGCGAGGGGGCGCGGACGACCAGGCCCTCCTTCTCGAGCAGACCCACCTGGTACGTCAGGCCGCTGCGGCTGTAGACGACACCGTCGGCCAGGTCGGTCATGCGGTGGGTGCCCGTCGGCGAGTCACCGAGGCGGGCCAACAGCTGGAACTGTACGTAGCTGAGATCGCCGCTTTCGCGCAGTTGCTGCTCGACCGCGTGCCGGAGCAGGCTGGTCACTTCGATGAGGTCGAAATAGGCACCGAGCTGCACGGGGTCGAGTGACGGCGATGGATCGGGCATGCCCGGAGTCTACTGCGGATGGACCGGGCGGACGCGAGGGTCTCGTCGGCCCGGTGCCGTGCCCCCGCGAGGGCACGGTGCGGGCGGCGCCGGGCCCGACTGAGCACCACCGGACACGGAGACCGGGCGGGAGTGCGGCGCGGGGTCGCGGGGAGGGGGACGACGCCGGCGCCCACGGAAGCGGGGTGGGCACCGCCGCGTGAAGTGCGGTGGCCCGGGCCGTCGGGAGCGCCGGCGCCGGCCATGCGCGTCCGCCTCGTCTGGTAGTGGCGGCCGGCGGTCTGGTGATGGAGACCCCCGTGCCCGCCGCGTCCCCCGAGCGAGGTGTCCGACTCGTTCTTCACCGTCCTCGGGGACGGCCTGACCGGCGTGCCGGCCCACCCTGTGCCCGCGGTCGTCGCCGCAGGTCCCGCCGACCGGCAGGCCGTGACGCGCCGCGACGTGGGGCGGTCGTGTGCGTCGACCGGGCCGCCGCCCGACTCGCCGCGGCGATGCGCTCGTACGGACCGTGACCGGCAACACTTGCTTCGAATTCGAAGCAGATGTATCGTCCTCACCAGTTGCTTCGAATTCGAAGTAACTTGGCTCGCAGCGAAGGTGAGAACCGAGATGAAGGCAGTGCGTTTCCACGAGTACGGCGACCCCGGCGTCCTGCGTCACGAGGACGTGGAGCTGCCCGTCCCCGGAGCCGGTGAGGTCCGCGTCCGCGTCGCCGCGACGTCGTTCAACCCCGTGGACGGCAACATCCGCGGCGGCTTCATGCGCGGGCCCATCCCGGTCGTGCTGCCGCACACTCCCGGCATCGACGTCGCCGGCACGGTCGACGCGCTGGGCGAGGGCGTCGACGGCACAGCGGTCGGTGACGACGTCGTCGGCTTCCTGCCGATGGACGGCGACGGAGCCGCGGCGGAATACGTCATCGCACCGGCCGAGGTCCTGGTCCCGGCCCCCGAGAGCGTCCCCCTGGCCGACGCCGCCGCGTTCCCGCTGGTGAGCCTGACCGCGTACCAGGCGCTGTTCGACCACGGGGGTCTGACGGCCGGACAACGCGTGCTGATCAACGGCGCCGGCGGCGCGGTCGGCGGCTACGCCGTGCAGCTCGCCAAGAACGCCGGTGCCCACGTCATCGCCACGGCCGGACCGCGCAGCGGCGAGGCGGTCACGTCCGCCGGCGCCGACGAGGTCATCGACCACACCACGACCGCCGTGACCGCGGCGGTGACCGAACCGGTCGACGTCGCACTCAACCTCGCACCGGTCGATCCGGCCGAGCTGGCCGCGCTGGTCACCCTGGTCCGTCCGGGCGGGGTCGTCGTGAACACCACGGTGTGGATGCCCGCCCCCGGCGACGAGGAGCGCGGCGTACGGGGCGTCGACCTGTTCGTCCGCAGCGACGCCGGCCAGCTGGCGCGGTTGGTGTCGCTCATCGACCGCGGTGAGCTGCGCGTCGACGTCGCCGAGCGGGTGCCGCTGGCCGAACTGCCGGCCCTGCACGCGCGTGCCGCGGAGGGCGCGGTGCACGGCAAGGTCGTCGTCGTCCCGTCCGCCGGCTGACGCAGGCCCCCGACCGGAAGGAACGGGCCACGGCGAACCCCGCACCGCCGGCCGACAACCCCGCCCCGTGGCCCTGTACAGGCCCCTTCGCGCGGAAGCCGATAAATGGCGGGCATGGTCGTTGTGGGCGATCAGCGGCCACCGTGACCATTCATCCCATGGAACGGGACAACGCCGGTGAACTCGAGGACGTCCAGGACGTAGCCCACTTCATGACGTTGCTGCGGCAACTCAAGGCCCGCTCCGGGCTGTCGTACCGGCGGCTCGAGGAGCGGGCCGCCGCCGTGGGGGACGTACTCCCGCGCAGCAGCCTCTGCACCATGCTGAGCCGCGACCGACCGCCCGGGCCGGAGCTGCTCGCGGCCTTCGTGCGCGCGTGCGGGGACGGCGAGCGGGTCGCGCTGTGGTGCGCGGCCCGGGACCGGGTCGTACGGCCCTCGGCGCCCGCGGAGGAGGCGTCGTGGCTGTCGGCGGAGGCGCCGGCTGTGCCGTCCGGCGCGGTGGACGACGCTGCTCGGCCGCCGGTGGACCGGGGCACGCGGGAGGACGGCGGGAGCGGTGACGTCGCGCCTCCCGGACCGGGGACCGGCCCTGGGCGCCCGCGCCTCGGCCGGCACCGGCGGGCTCTGACGGTTGTCGCCGCCGCGCTGCTGACGATCGCCCTCGGGGTCGTCGTGGCCTTCCGTCAGGACCAGGCGCCGTGGCGGCAACTCCGCGCCGTCGGCCCGCCGTCCGGTGTACCGGCCGGAGGCCGGCCGACACCGCCCGGCGGCTGGGTGACCATCAGGATCGCGGAGGACCCGGAGCTGTGTCTGACCGACGGCCGGGTCCGCGACTGGCGGTACACACCGCTCGTCGCGGTGCAGCGCCCCTGTGCCGAGGCGGCGCCGCAGAGCACCCTGCTGGAGCCGGCCGGCGAGGGGAGGTACCACATCGTGTGGTACCACCCCGACTACGGCAGGGGCTGTCTGAAGGCGCTCACCGACGGAGACGGCGCGGGACTGCTGGAGCCGATGGACGTCTGCTCGGACGGCAGCCTGTTCACCATCGAGCCGTCGGGCGAGCTCAGGCGTGGCCGATTCGTGCTCCGGGTCGAGGGAAGCGGCTGTGTGGGCATCGCCGGTTCCAGTTCTGCCCACGGGGCGGAGGCGGTGATGCAGCGCTGCGAGGGCAAGGGCCGTCAGCTGTTCCTCATCCGGCGTGCGGGCTGATCCGGACCGGCCACCTCGCCCAGCACGCGTTCCGCGGGGAAGTAGCCGACGTGGCGCGAGTCGTAGCTCTGCTCGCTGTTGTCCCCGAGCAGGACCAGCATGCCCTCGGGGACGGCCCGCTCCGGGGTGTCCCGGAGCGCGGGCAGTGCGGACCGGGGCACGGGATCGCCCGGTACTGCCGCGACCCGTTTGATGAACCACTGCCGTGCGTAGATCCGGTGCGCGGGCGCGGTCCGTGACACGGGCGGGTCCGGCCACGGCGCCTGGTACGGCGGACGCTCCACCACCACGGCCGCCCCGCGCACGGGAGTACGGCCGCGACGCACCAGCACGCCGTCCCCGTCGTGGTAGGCCGGTTCCATGCTCCGGCCCGAGACGACGACCGCCACCAGCCGCAGTTCCGCTGCCCGCGCCAGCGCGAGCCCGGCGGTGAGGAGGAGGGCTGCCGCCCCGCACCCGGCTCCCCAGCCGGGGCTGTGCACGGGCCACAGGAGCACGGCGCTGCCCGCCCAGAGGGCCACGTCCGACGCGAGCAGAGCGGTCCGGGTGCGGCGCGCGCGCCGGGCGCGGACACGGGCCCGGTCGGGGGCGGTCTCCGCCCAGGACGCCTGGGCCCGCGAGACGTCGGGGCCGCTGCCGGGACTCATCGTGGTTTCTCCTCTGCGGGGTGCGCGGGGACGGGGACCGCTCGGGCGATGTGCGGTGAGGCGTCGGGGGCGGTGGCCGGATCCGGGTCCGCCTCGTGGCGGTAACCCGCCGCCTGGAGGGCGTACAGCTCCGCGTACCGCCCCGCCGCACACAGGAGTTGGCTGTGGCTGCCGCGCTCGGTGATCCGTCCCCCGTCGAGCACGACGATGATGTCGGCCTCGCGTACGGCGCCCAGGCGGTGCGAGATGAGGACGCTGGTGAGCCCCTGCCTGTGGGTGCGCAGCGAGGTGTGGATCTCGTGCTCGGCCGCCGCGTCGAGCCCGGCGGACGGCTCGTCGAGGATCATCAGATCGCGGCGGTCGCGCACGAACGCCCGCGCCAGGGCGATCCGTTGGCTCTGCCCCCCGGACAGCATGACCCCGGTGTCCGGGTTCCGCTTGTCCGCCTCGGCGAAGAACATCCGGGAGAGCAGGGTGTCGTAGCCGTGCGGCAGCGCCGCCACCACCTCGTGGATCCCGGCCCGCCGCGCCGCCCTTCGCAGGCGCTCCGGTTCGCGCAGGGCGCCGAGGTCGCCCTGCGCGATGCTCTCCGCAGCCGTCATGTCGTAGTCCATGTAGTCCTGGAACACCGCGCTGATGCGTCGGCGCAGCTCGGCGATGTCGGTGTCGCGCAGGTCGACGCCGTCCCACCGGATGCTCCCGCGGACCGGGTCGTAGAACCGGCACAACAGCTTGACCAGCGTGGACTTGCCCGAGCCGTTGAGGCCGACGAGGGCGAGCGACGATCCCGCGGGGATCCACAGGTCGATACCCCGCAGCACCCAGGGATGGTCGGGCGCGTAGCGGAACCACACGTCGCGCAGCTCGATGCCGCGCCGCAGCTCCGGCAGCGGGCGGGGCTCGGCGGGCGAGGAGAGTTCGGGCCCGGCCCGCACCACGGCCAGGTAGTGCCCGAACAGCAGCAGGGCGTGATGGGTGGTCGCGACCTCGCCCGCGAGCGCCGTCAGGGCCGTCTGGACCCCGGCCACGGCGGCCAGGAAGACCGCCACGTCACCGGGGGTGAGTCCGCCTCCCCGGGCCCCGGCGACCGTCCACAGCAGCCCCGCGCCCGCCACCGACGCGGACAGCAGGCCGAGTCCGGCGCGCGTCCGCACCTCCTGCCGGTCGACCGACCGGCGGGCGGCGTCCGCGCTGCGCCGGCCGGCGAGCATCCGGCCGCGCAGAAAGGCGCCGGTGCCGAAGAGGCGGATCTCCTTGGCCGCCTCGACGTTGGCGAGCAGACCCATGTAGAAGAACTGGCGCCGCTCGTCGGGCCCGATCTCCCAGACGGCGGCGGCGCGCCTGCGCGACAGCAGGAGTTCGGCCGCCAGCACGGGCAGCGCGGCGAGCAGGACAAGCGCCATCGTCGGCGGGCTGATCACGAACAGGGAGCCGAGGAAGCCGGCGACGGTGAGGGCGGACCGGACGACACCCAGGGCTCCTTCGACCGCCTGGCCGGCGACCGGTTTGGCCACCACCGTCTGCTGGGCGAGGCGCAGACGGTCCAGGAAGAGCGGGTCCTCGAAGCGGGCGAGCCCGGGGAACCGGTCGACGGCCAGGAACAGCCGGTCCTGGGCGTACAGCCCGACCCGGCGGTCCATCTCGGTGCGCAGGTAGTGCGCCAGGTGCGGCAGCGCCGCGGTCGCCACCCCGGTCGCGGTCAACACGGCCACGGGGAGCAGGAGGGCGCTCACGGTGGCACCGGCGGCGAGGCGGTCGACGACGAGTTTCAGCGACCAGGCGGCCGCCACCGGTAGGAACCCCAGGGCCAGCGCGGGCCCCGTGTACAGCGCGAGGACGCCGGGTGCCGCCCGCGCCACCATCCGCACCGCGTCCAGGACACGGGACGGCCGGAGGCGGAGCGCGCGCTGGTCGTCGGGGGACTCGGCGGCGGTGGCCCGGTCGGGGCGTGGGTGCGGCACGGCGGGGCGTTTGCGCGTCATGGCGCGGTGGACGGCGACGCCGGTCAACGGGCGGCGACGGCGGGACGGTCCACGTCGACCTGGTCGGTCATGACCAGCAGACGGCCGTCCGTGCTCCGGTTGACCTTGAGGACGACGGGAAAGCCCTGCACTTTGCAGGCCCCGGCGACGGCGTCGGCGTCCCGGCCGGTCAGCACGCGCGCCACCGGGCGCAGCGCGGTCAGCATCGGGGTCGCCGCCTCCGCCTCCTCCGGGCTGTCGGCGATCACCACGGCGAGGACCTGTTCGCGTCCGCGCGGCACGCTCCTCGCGTACTCGGCGAACTTCGGGAGCTTCTCCTTGCACGGGCCGCATGTCGGGGAGAAGAAGGCGACGACGGTCTCACTGTGGATCATGCCGTCGTGCACCCGCTCCCCGTCCACGGTGACCGCGGAGAACTCCCCGACCTCGTCCCCGGTGGCCAGGGAGAGCCGGGCGCCGCCCCGGGTGGTGAGCAGTTCGGTGTGTTCCCGCAGCCGCTTGACGACACCGACGGTGAGCAGCAGATCGAGGAGGCACAGCAGCCCGACAAGGACGAGGACGGCGATGACGATGGGCACGGTGGTTCTCCGTTTCCTGTGCGCGAGTGGGTGGGGGGTGGCGCGGACCCGGCTCACCGTCCCGGGCGGACGGGGCGCCGGGACCCGGTGGTACCTACGGGGCCCATGGGCCGGAACAGGCTCGCGATGGTGTCGAGCGCGGCGACACAGCCGCCCACGAGCAGCCCGCCGAGCGCCGCCACGAGCAGCCCGGCCGGCTGCGCGGAACCGGTGTGCGGGCGCGGCATGGCCTCGGCCGCGGCCAGGGCGAGCCCGGCGAGCAGGACGTTGCGTACGACGTGACGCACGCCGAGCGGGCTGGTGGACGCTCCTCCGAAGCACCGGCACACCGCACGGGTGCCCCGGGCCACGGCACAGGCGATGGCCGTCGCGAAGGCCAGCAGCAGAACCGCCGCCCCGGTCAGACCGAGCGCCGGCAGACGCGCCCACGGCGCGGCGAGCAGCAGGCACACCAGCCCCTCGCCCGCGACGACGGCCACCGCCACCGGGCGGACGGCCCGGAGCGGCACCAGCCCGAGGTCTTCCAGGGACGAGGTGAACGCGGCGAACGAACGTCCGCTCGCCGTCTTGCCGACGGCGGCGGTCAGGAACACCGTGCCGATCAGGCAGCGGATGCCGAATTCCAGGTACTGCACGGAACCTCCTGCGGAGCTGGAGCCCGGAACCGGGAGCCGGGGGCACCGGTGGGAGACGGCACGGCGTTCCGCCCGGTGCCGCACGCCGGTGCCCCCGGTCACGTCACCGGATCAGCAGGCCGGACAGGACCGCCAGCAGTTGATGGAGCCGCAGTAGGTGTTGACGCAGCACGCGCTGCGCGCGCACTGCCAGCACTCGTTGAAGCACTGACACGCCTGGGCGGAAGCGGCGGCCTCCACCTTGGGCACGAACAGGCCGAGCAGCCTGCCGCCCATGGTCTCCAGCACCTTGGACATGGTTCTCCTCCTCAGGGATGGGGTGCGTCGGGGTACGTCGCGCGTGCCGCTCCACGGGAGCGGCGAGCAGCCGTCGGCTTTGCCTCTGCCGTGTCCGGCTCGCGACGTCTCCGGATCCTAGGGAGGCCCGGACCGCTGACTCCAGCGTCCCGGCGTCCGGGACACGTCCCGGACAGTCCGGGACAGCCTCCGCTTATCCCGTACCGCGCACCGCCCAGGTCACGAAGCCGGCGTCCACGCGCCTCCAGGGTGAAGGTGTCCTCGCCCGGTTCGCCTGCGGCCCGGCCGGGCAGCGCGGTGGGTGAGCGGGACGACGGTCCGTGTCGCGGCGTCGAGGGGCAGCCGGGCATCCGCGGTCGGTTCGGGGGCGGGGCCGACGTCGTCGGCCGCTGCGGCGGCGCGGACGCGGGAGCGGTGGCCGTCTGTCCGGCGCTCGCCCGCCGCACGGGACGGTGTGGCACGCGGTTTGCCCGCTGCGGCTCGGCGCTGGACTTCCCCGGGGGACGGGTCAGGCCCTTCGAGTTCGCCGTGAACCGCCTGGGACGGTGAACCCCCGGCGTGAGCCGGCCCTCCGGGAGCGGCCCGGAGGGCCGCTCCCGGGCGGGGCCGGGCAGCCTCGGGCCCGAACCCCGGACGTGGCCTTCGCCGTGGTTCCCGCAGCCCGTGGCTCGTCGGGGACCACGAGGAACACCGCCACCGTGGTCGCCGGCAGCGGTGGTCCCGTGCGTGAGGAGCCGTCTCCCGCCGCCAGGGGGATCA
>NZ_JAINRC010000017.1 GCF_020400655.1 Streptomyces spinosus | reverse complement strand
GGCCAGGAGCGTGGTGTCGGCTGCCGTCGCCTCGGCGTCGTTGGTCTGCGCGGTGCTGCCCGAGGCAACGCCGACGACGCTTCCGACAGCGGTGACCGCGGTGGCGGAGGCCACTGCGAATCCCCGGACCGAAATCCGGCTCACACGGTTTCCTTCCAGCATCGCCCGCTTCGGTGACCCTGGCGGACGCGATCGTGCCCCTGACACTGGCCTCCCAACTGCGGGGTCACGGGAGGCGCGGGCCCGGTGGGCAACTCCCCGGAAGGGAGCGCCGCGTGGTGCGCGGGCGGCATACGACGAACTCTATGGAGTTGGTGGTGCTCAAGGGGCGCTCTACCGCTGGGGGTACAGCTGTGTCGTATGCGGGGCCTGACAGGAACGAGACTCTGCCGTAACCGGACGCCGCGTGGCAATTCTGTGTTGCGTGTGAAAGCTCACATCCCGTTTGGCCCTGGGGATTTCAGGAAAGCTCCGCACACGCAGGCGCCGCCCGGCTAGGCTCGTGGCCTTTGCCGGACGGCGCCAACAGCCGTCACCTGCGGGTGAGATGCGTCAGATGTGGCCGTCCTCCAGCATTTCGGTCACAAGCGCCGCAATCTGGGACCTCTCGGAACGCGTCAGCGTGACGTGGGCGAAGAGCGGGTGTCCCTTCAGTTTCTCCACCACGGCGACAACGCCGTCGTAGCGGCCTACGCGCAGATTGTCCCGCTGCGCCACGTCATGCGTGAGAACGACACGTGAATTGGCGCCGATGCGGGACAGAACGGTCAGCAGGACGTTCTTCTCCAGGGACTGCGCCTCGTCCACGATCACGAACGCGTCGTGCAGCGAGCGCCCCCGGATGTGGGTGAGCGGCAGGACCTCCAGCATGCCGCGCGCGGTGACCTCCTCGATGACCTCCCGGCTGGTGACCGCCGACAGGGTGTCGAAGACGGCCTGGGCCCACGGGCTCATCTTCTCCGCCTCGGTACCCGGCAGATAGCCCAGCTCCTGCCCGCCGACCGCGTACAGCGGACGGAAGACCATCACCTTCTGGTGCTGGCGGCGCTCCAGGACCGCCTCCAGGCCCGCGCACAGCGCCAGCGCCGACTTGCCGGTGCCGGCCCGGCCGCCCATCGAGACGATGCCGACGTCCGGGTCGAGCAGCAGGTCGAGGGCGATGCGCTGCTCGGCGCTGCGGCCCTTGATGCCGAACGCCTCCCGGTCGCCGCGCACCAGCCGGACGTTGCCCTCGGCGGTGACCCGGCCGAGCGCCTTGCCGCGCTCGGACTGGATGGTCAGGCCGGTGTGCACCGGGAGGTCGGCCGCCTCCGGGACGTACACGTGCCCTTCCTCGAAGAGGATGTCCACCTGCTCGCCCGGCAGGGTGAGTTCGGTCATCCCGGTCCAGCCGGAGTTCTCCGTGATGGCCAGTTCGGCCCGGTACTCCTCGGCGAGGAGGCCGACCGAGGACGCCTTGATCCTGAGCGGCAGGTCCTTCGACACGACGGTGACGTCGAACCCCTCGGCCTGCAGGTTGCGGGCCACCGCGAGGATGCGCGAGTCGTTGTCCCCCAGGCGGTAGCCGGTGGGCAGCACGCTGGGGTCCGAGTGGTTGAGCTCGACCCGGACCGTCCCGCCCAGTTCCCCGATCGGGATGGGGGCGTCGAGGCGACCGTGCTTCACCCGGTAGTCGTCCAGCAGGCGCAGGGCCTGGCGGGCGAAGTAGCCGAGTTCCGGATGGTGCCGCTTGGCCTCCAGCTCCGTGACCACCACGATGGGGAGCACGACCTCGTGCTCGTCGAAGCGGGCCAGGGCGTTCGGGTCGGCCAGCAGGACGCTGGTGTCGAGAACATACGTGCGCCGGTCGGGCTTGTGGCGCTTTGTGCTGGTCACCACGGAAGGACGTACCCCCTCGGATGAGGTCGGGGAGCGACGAAGTGATGCTGGACCGGTGTCCGGCCCCCGCGCACGGCGGGCCGTGAACCGGCCCTCCGCGGCTGCTTCCGTGCGGTGACCGCACGGTCGGGCTGGTGCAAAGGGCCTCCCGGGCGGGCGACCCCGTGCCGCCCGCTGAGATCCGACGCCCGTGGTTCGGGCGACGACCTGCTTGGCTTATGCCCTCGATGACGCGCGGCCATGCAGATGCGGCCATCGGCGCACCGGTGAACTCCTCGTTACGTCTGCGCCAATCGGGGTAAACGACAACGCCCCGTCACCGGGCGGCGACGGGGCGGGACCGGCGGTTCAGCCGCCGTACCGGCGGTGACGTGCGGCGTAGTCGCGCAGGGCGCGCAGGAAGTCGACCTTCCGGAAGGCCGGCCAGAAGACCTCGCAGAAGTAGTACTCCGAGTGGGCGGTCTGCCAGAGCATGAATCCGGACAGCCGCTGTTCCCCGCTGGTGCGGATCACCAGGTCGGGGTCGGGCTGGGCGCCGGTGTAGAGGTGACGGCCGATCATGTCGACGTCGACGGAGTCGGCGAGGTCCTCCATGGACACGCCCTTGTCCTGCGCGTCGAGGAGCATGGAGCGCACGGCGTCGGCGATCTCCTGCCGGCCGCCGTAACCGATGGCCACGTTGACGAGTATCCCGTCGATGTGGGCGGTGGCCTCCTCGGCCTCCTTCAGGGCCGTCTGCATCTGCGCGGGCAGCAGGTCCATCGTGCCGACGTGGTGCACCCGCCAGCGGCCGTCGGCGGCGAGGGTGCGCACGACGTCCTCGATGATGCCGAGCAGGGGGACGAGTTCCTCCTGCGGCCGGTCGAAGTTGTCGGTGGACAGCAGCCACAGGGTGACGACCTCGACGTCGGTCTCGGTGCACCAGCCGAGGAACTCCTCGATCTTCTCGGCGCCGGCCCGGTGCCCGTGCACGGTGCTGGAGCCGGACGCCTTCGCCCATCGGCGGTTGCCGTCCATGATGACGCCGATGTGCTTGGGCACCTGAGCGTGGTCCAGGTGGCCTTCCACCCGGCGTGCGTAGAGCCTGACGAGCAGGCCGCGCAGCTTGTCGCGCAGGTTCACGTGACCCTCCGGGGGTTGGGCGCGGGGGTTGGGCGCGGGGGACGGGGTGCCGGAGCCGTTGAGCCTACCGCTGCTCGGGGGTTGGTCATGGCCCGGCCCTTCAGTGGGGACGGCACAGCGGGGCCGGGAGGTTCCCGGACCGGGTTCCCGGAGCGGGAAAGAAAAACGGGCCGGTCCGTGGGGGGGAGACGGACCGGCCCGAGGGGGGGTTTCCACCATAACCCTTCGTAAGGGTTGGTGGGTGCATCGGCGGGCCACAACTACTCTCCGGAATCATCCGGCGACGCCCCGGTGGTCGCGGAATGCGGGATTCATGGGGGCGTCATGGCCGGTTCACAACGGAATTGCAGGGAAATCCGGTGGGATACGAATGGATTCGCAAGGATTAGGCCATCTTGGGGTTCATCGGCGAGTTGCCCCGGGTCCCCCCGGACGGGCGACGCCGTCAGCGAAGGGCGGACTTGACGCCTCCGCTACGCCGCCGAAGGGCGACCGCGCGGCTCCACGGCACCGCGCAGCCCCCTCCACTGCGCGGTACCGCCCGCGCAGCTTTGCTCACGCGAATAACCTTGGTCTGAACTTACGTGATCGAGGGGACCGATGGGAACCGCGATCGATAACAATGTGGAAACCGCGGGTGAACTCCGGCCGGCCTACGGCCGACGACCCGGCTTGCGTACGTCGAAGAGATGCCGGGCGCTGTGCGCGACGAACGGCCCCTGCCTCTCGATCCGTTCGTGCAGCGCGCGCAGCCGCGGCTCGTACGCCTCCACCGTGAAGTCCGGAACCATCCACACCACCTTGCGCAGGAAGTGGACGACGGCGGCGATGTCGTGGAACTCCACCCGCAGCCGCTCCGCCCGCAATTCGGCCACTTCCAGGCCCGCCGCCTCGGCGTCGGCCCGCTCCCGCTCGGGGTCACGGCGGCCGCGCACCTCCTCCGGCTGCGGCCCGAGGAAGTACTCGACCAGCTCGAACACGCTGCTCGGCCCCACGTGCTGGGCGAAGTAGGTCCCGCCGGGCCGCAGCACCCGGGCGATCTCCGCCCAGTACGGCCGCACCGGGTGCCGGCTGAGCACCAGGTCGAAGGCGCCGTCCGCGAACGGCAGCGGCGCGTCGTCCGGGGCGGCGACCACCACGACGCCCCGGGGCCGCAGCAGGGCGGTGGCCTTCGCCACGTTCGGCGGCCAGCCCTCGGTGGCCGCGGCCAGCACCGGCCGGGCGGGCTCCGCCCGGCTCAGCGCGAAGTCCAGCACCTCACCGCCACCGGTCTGGATGTCCAGCACGGCCTCGGCCCCGGCCAGCCGCTCCCCGGCCGACCGGGCGTACCCCCACGACGGCCGCTCCTCGGCGGCCCGCCCCTCGAACCACGAGAAGTCCCACCCCTCGGTCGGTACGGCGGCACCCTCGGCCACGAGGTCCTCGAAGGAACGCTGGGAAGTCATACGGCCATGATCCCAGCGAGCCCCCGCGGTTGCCCCCTGTTTTTCGCCGCCGGGCCGGGACCGCCCTCAGCCCTGCCCGGCCGGCGCCGCGAGAACCATCAGGACGTGCTCGTCCGTCCCGTGGCGGACCGTGCCGGCCCGCTCGAAGCCGTGCGCCTCCAGGAGCCGCACGGAGGCCGTGTTGCCGGCAAAGGGGTCCGCGTACAGCGGACGCACCGGCTCCAGTTCCAGGAACCGGCCGAGTGCCCGCGTCCCGATCCCGCGGCCACGATACGGCCGACCGAGCCAGTACCCGACGAACCGCCGTCCCTCCTGCGTCCAGGACACCACGCTCCCGGCGACCTCCCCGTCGACGGTGACCGCCCGCGCCAGGCAGTCGGGGTCGCCGAGCACCCGCTCCCGCCAGTGCCGGAAGAAGGCGTCCCGCGGCCGGGGGGTGAACCTCGACCGCCGGGCGGCTTCGGGGTCGTGCTCGTAGGCGAAGAGGGCCTCCAGATCCCGTTCCGTGACGCCCCGCAGACGCACGGAGGCATCCTCGTCCGGCACTCCGCCCCTCCGCCGATCACTGTGCGCATCGATCCGACTTCTCCCCGTCATGAGGGAAGTGTGCCACCCGCCACTGACAACGTCCCCGACCTGCGGTGGCTCCGCGCCGAGCCGTCCGCTCAGGGCACCAGGGGCCGGACCTCCCGCGCGGCGAACCGCACGAAGCCCTCCGGGTCGGGCTCGTCCGCCGTCGGCTGCAGGACGACCGTGTCCGCGCCGGCCCCGGCCAGCCGCCGTACCGCCTCGGCGACCGCGCCCGCGTCCCCGGCGACCCCCACGTCCGCCCGCGCCTCCAGCCCCTCGGCGGCGAGTTCGGCACGCATCCGTTCCTCGGCGCCCTCACCCGTGGCGGCCAGCAGATAGACCACGATCCGGTGCGAACCGTCGCGTCCGGCCGCCCGCCGCCCCTCCTCCACGAGCTCGCGGGCCCGTCGCACGCCGTCCGCCGAGGTCGCGGCGGTGAGCAGGGTGCCGTCGGCCTTCTCGCCGGAGAGCCGGAGCGTGCGCGGTCCGGTGCCGCCCGCGAGGACGTCGACCGGGCGCCGCGGGGGCCAGTCGAGGGCGACGTCGTCCAGTTGGACGTACCGCCCGCGCACGCTGAGCCGTTCCCCGCGCAGCAGGGCCCGCAGGGCGTCGAGATGTTCTCCGAGGAGGCCCAGCGGGGAGGCGGCCCGGGCGCCGACCTGGCCCATCCAGTCCTGCACCCCGTGCCCCAGGGTCAGGATGGCCCGGCCGGGGAACATGCGCTCCAGCGAGGCGGCCTCCATCGCGGTGACGGCCGCGTTCCTGAGCGGCACGGGCAGCAGTCCGATGCCGACCCGCACCCGCTCGGTCCAGGCGAGCGCGGCGGCGGCCGTGGACACCCCGCCCTCAAGGAAGCAGTCCTCCCACAGCCACAGTTCCTCGAGCCCCACGTCGTCCGCGAGACGGGCGACGGCCCGCAGCCGCTCGGGAGGAAGCTGGGGACGGAAAACGACACCGAGTCCTGTCATGGAGCCCTTCCTAGTGGGGAGGACGGCAAAGGACAACGCGTTTACGTTGCCGGGCGAGTTGACGACACGGATGGCCGGGCGTGGGAGGTCGGGGCATGGGACGGCGCTGGCGGGACGGACGGGGACGGCTGATCGTGCGGGCGGGCTCCGCCCCCGCCTCTGGAGGGGAGCGGTCAGCCGTCTGCGTCCCCCTGGAGATCGCGGCCTCCTACCGGGCGCGGACGAAGGGCCTCCTGGGCCGGGACGCGGTCGACGGGGCGCTGCTGCTGTCGCCGGCCGGCGGGGTGCACACGTTCGGGATGCGGATCCCGATCGACGTCGCCTACCTGGACCGCCGGCTGACCGTCATCGCCGTCCGCACGATGCGCCCCGGCCGCCTGGGCCTGCCGCGCCTGCGGGCACGGCACGTGCTGGAGGCGGGGGCGGGGGCGATGGCGGGGTGGGGGCTGCGGCCGGGAGCACGAGTGGAGGTGGACATGGGGACGGGGACGGACGTGGGGTGACCCCGGGGGCGGACCCGGGCCGGCCGGGGCGCCGTCTCACTGCTGGGTACGGGGGAAGGACACCTCCACCCGGCGGTTCTTCTTCCGGCCGGCCTCGGTGGAGTTGTCGGCGATCGGGTACTGCTCGCCGTAGCCGCGGACGTCGAAGGTGACGGACGGGGCGTTCAGGTCCTGGTCCAGTACGGCCTGTACGGCGTTGGCGCGCTGCTTGGAGAGGGTGTCGCCGTGGGCGGAGGAGCCGAGGTTGTCGGTGAAGCCGAAGACGCGGACCCGGGTCGCGTTCTGCTTCCTGATCTCCTCGGCGATGCCGGCGATACGGGCCTTCGCCTCCGCGCCGAGCTTGGCGCTGTCCTTGCCGAACAGCACCTCGGCCTGGAGGGCGAAGGTCACGTCGGCGTTGGTGTCCTCGCGCCGTTCGTCCCCGCTCTGGTCCTCCACGACCGACTTGATGTCCAGCACCTTGGCCTCGGCCAGCGTGGCCCCTTCCGGAAGCTTCAGATCCGGATCCGTGGGGTCGACCTTCACGGGGGCGGCGGCGGAGGGTTCGGTACCGGGGGGTTCGCTGGGGCCGGTGTCGTCCGCGAGCGCGGGGGTGGGGGCGAGAGTCACGGCCAGGGCGAGCGCGGCGGCTGCGAGGGTGATGCGGGATGCGGTCACTTGGGCCTCACCCGGAGATCTTGACGGAAGCGCTGGCGAAGGTGGGCAGCTGGAGGGTCACCTCGGTGGTGTTCGTGGGTGGGGAGGGGAATTGCATGAAGACAGGAATGGTCTGACCTGGCTGGATAGTTGAAAGACCGGTCGTGGTGAGGGGTCGCCCGTCCGTGTCGCGGAGCACGTAGTAGCGCTTCTTTCCGTTGGCGTCCACCAGGGTGGCACCACCAAGAGATGTCCCATGCTGAACAATCTCAGTCTCGTCCCCGCGAAGGGCAGACGGGATGACCACCGACTGCGCCCCGTCATTCTTCAGGCTTCCGTTTATGGTGACGAATCCACCGGAATCCCGCTGCGCGGAGGTCACCTGGAGGAGAAGGCCATCCTGCCCCTTGAGCTCTGCCAAAGGTGCTTTTGACTGCCCCTCTTGAGGGCTCGGCTGGGAGCCATCGCCCTTGGAGGCCGACGCGGAGGTCTCCGGCTTCTTGTCGTCATTCCCTCCGCCACCGCAACCGGCAACGCTAACGGCCAGCCCAGCAGCAACGGTCAGCGCGACCATCCCCCTGCGGGCCTTCGCAGTGAACCGCATGCTCATCGCTCCGCTTCCTCATCAATCGTCGTGGGCTTGTCCATCGGCCAGGTGGACGTCGAACAGATCCTCCGGCGCGGGCAGAGTGGCTTCATCGTCCGGGTCCAGATTCCAGGTCTTGCCGTCACACTCGAGTGGGGGCAGCTCATCGCCCCTGCCCGCCTCCTCGGGAGGGTCGAACGTGCAGCGAGGCTCGATCACGGCTGTGGCGGCGGCTTTGGAGTGAATGTCCTCTGTGCCGGGGACAACGGAATCTCCGACCGACTTGTTCGCTTCCACATCGACCGTGTACCGCAGAAGCTGCCAGTTGCAGTCATTCAGCGTGGCGTCGTTCTGCGCCGCGAGTTGCTCCGCACGCGCACAGGGGTTGTCGACCGGCGTCTCGCCGTGGAAGACGTCCTCCCACTTGTCCGGGTCGAGCAAATCGGCGATCCACGCGGCCGCTAGTTGGTCACGCCCGTTCTGGGCAGCTGCCAGCACGGCTGCGTCAGCGGCTGTCTGAGCGCCGCCACGGTTCACTGCCGCCTGACCCACCGCAAGGTAGGCGAACGCAAGAAAGAGCAGGCCCGCCACCACCGTGATGTAGATGGGGAAGGCCTGCCCGGCATCGCCGTAACGGCGCAGGCGTCTCACACGATCTTGTTGATCTGCGCCATGATCTTGTCGAGGATCGCCGATCCGATGCTGGTACCCGTGACCGCCAGCACGATCGCCACCACCACCGCGATGATCCCGAGGTACTCGACGGCGGTCTGCCCCTTGTCGTCGGTGCGGCGCTGCATCGCCACCATGAACTTCAGCATCCAGTCGTTCATGACGCTCCCCTCCGGCTTCGCTTCGGATTCCGGAAACGTAAAGCTGCGAGCAGCACGAGTCAGAGGGCCCCAGGGCCCAACCCCAGGCCCATTCGGGGTGTCGGGCGGTGTCTCGTCGGGGCATGTCACGCCACCCCCAGCCACTTCGCCGTCGCCTGGGACCTCGTCGTGCTGTGGAGCTTGGCGAAGATGCGGTTGATGTGGTTCTTGACCGTCTTCTCGCTGATGAAGCAGGCGGCGGCGATCTGCTGGTTGGTCATGCCGGACGCGATGAGGTCCATGATCTCCGCCTCCCTGCTGCTCAGCCGGAACCGTGACCGGAACGACTGTCCCACAGATGGTTGCAGATGCGAAAGAGGGTTGGAAGATAAAGGGTGCTCAGCAGAGGCGAGTTGGGGAGGGGTGTGTGCAGGTGCATCCCCTCGCAGTCCCTCCAGCAACGCCCTCGCCGCCCCCGGTGTCACGTGCGGCCGGCCCTCCCGTACATCCCGTACCGCCCTCACCAGCTGCTCCGTCGTGAACTCGCCATGCACCAGATATCCCCCCGCACCCAGCCGCAGCGCCTCCCGCACGGTCTCCGTCTCGTGGCTGTACGTGAGCATCATGACGGGGGCCAGCCCCACCAGGTGGGGCAACGCCGAGATTCCGTCGAGTCCGGGCATGCGGACGTCGAGGAGGATGACGTCGGGCCGGTGCCGGACCGCCTCCTCGTACGCCTCCCGCCCGTCCCTCGCCTCCGCCACCACCGTGGTGTCCGGGTGGGCCGACAGCAGGGCCGTCAGGCCGGCGCGGACGACGGGGTTGTCGTCGGCGACCAGCAGCCGCAGCGGCGGGGACGCCGGCGCCGGCGGCGGGAGGGGCTGTGGTGGTCGTCGGGGACGCATGGGCCTCCTCTCAGGCGGGTCGGGACTCGGGTGGCGGTGCCGGCAAGGGGACCTCCAGGCGGACCTCCGTGCCTCGTTCGTGGCTGTCCCTTCCGATGCGGATCCGGGCACCGGCCTGCGCCGCCCGTTCGACCATGCCGAGCAGGCCGAAGTGGCCGGAGCCGCGCAGCTCTTGGAGTGTGGTGCCCGGCGGGAGGCCCCTGCCGTCGTCGTGGACCGTGACCCGGAGCAGGTGGCCGTCGACCGCGGCCCGTAGGTCCACGCGGGTCGCGGACGCGTGCCGGTGGGCGTTCTCCAGCGCCTCGGTGACGATGGCGAGGACGTGGCGGGCCAGGGGGTCCGGGAGCAGGGGAAGGCCGGCCTCCTCCCGCCCTTCCCAGCCACACGTGACCCGCAAGCCGGTGCGCCTGGTGAAGTCCGACGCGCGGTGGGCCAGTTCCTGCCACAGCGGGGTCCGGTCCGGCTGGTCCCGGCGCAGGTCCGTCAGCAGCTCCCGGGACTCCGCCGCCGCCCTGCGCGCCGAACGGGACACCAGTTCCGCCTGTTCCCTGACGCGGGCCGGATCGGGCGCCGCGGACGAAGCCGTGGCCGCCAGGCCGTCCGCCGCCAGGGCGACGCCGTACAGGGTCTTGGCCACGGAGTCGTGCATCTCGCGGGCCAGCCGGGCGCGTTCCGCGCTCACCGCCTCCGCCGCCGCGAGGCGGGTCTGGACCGTCGTCAGGGCCTGGGTCGCGGTGCCGAAGCGGAGCATCAGGTTGCGCAGGGTGGAGCCCATGGCGCCGGCGATGACGCAGAGGCCGGGGAGGAGGAGGGCCTCCGCCACCGGCGCGTGGCGGTCGGCCTTCAGCGTGGCGTGGACCAGGAGCAGGATGAGGGACTGGAGCGAGGCGAAGCATGCGGCGCCGCGCCAGCCGTAGACCAGGCCGGCCAGCAGCGGGGTGCAGACGCTGACGTAGGCGAGGGTGGTGTCCGGGCCGGCCGAGATCAGGAGGAGGGAGCCGAAGAGGGTGTCGGCGGCCAGGAGGCTGGGGTGGCGCAGCAGGAGGGGGCCGAAGCGTTCCCAGTCGCGGAAGAGGACGTAGGACACCATGAAGGTGACGACCACGGCCGCGCCGACCAGGCGGGCGCCCAGGCCGGGGGCCGCGTTGAGGAGGGCGGCGGGGGCCGACAGGACGATCATCGCCAGACGGAAGCCGAAGACCTGGCGGCACAGGGCCTGCAGGGCGCGGATCTGCAGTTTCTCGGAGGGCTCGGCCGGTGGCGCCGCCGTCACCGGGTCCGTCGCCGCCGGCCGCGGTGGGGCCTGCGCCCCGGCACCGGCCACCTCTTGATTCCGCCTGATCTTGGCCGCCGCGGGATCCCACTCCGACCCGGCCGCCCCCGGACCCCGCTCAGGCCCGGCCGCCCCCGGACCCCGCTCAGGCCCGGCCACCGCGGGACCCCGCCTCACCCCCGCCGCCCGCAGCCACGCCCCGGCCCGGGCCACGCCCGCGTGTACGCCCCGGCCCGTACGCCCCCTCAGCACCGTCGAACCCGTCACCGTCACGGCCGTCGTCACTCTCCCGTGAGCGAGCCGAAGTCCACGCCGGAGCCGAGGAGCAGGCCCGCGCCCAGCAGGAGCATCGTCGCCGGGACCATGAACGTGGTGATCATCAGCGTGGCCTTCGGCACCGCCCGCGCGGCCTTGCGGCGGGCGTTCTGGGCGTCGGTGCGGCGCATGTCCTTGGCCAGGGAGACCAGCGTGTCCACGATGGGTGCCCCCAGCTCCTCGCCCTGCTGCAGGGCCGTGACGAACATGGCCACCTGCTCGGAGTCGTTGCGCCGCCGCAGCTCCGTGAAGGCCTCCCGGCGGCTCATGCCGAGGTCCATCTGGCGCAGGGTGATGCGCAGTTCGTCGGCCCACGGGCCCTCGTAGCGGGAGGCGACCCGGTCCAGGGCCTGCCGGAAGCCGAGCCCCGCGCTGACCACCACGGCGAGGACGTCCAGGAAGTCCGGCAGGGTGCGTTCGATGACGTCCTTGCGGACCCGGATCGCCGACCAGAGGCCGACCTCCGTCCAGAACGCGCCGAACAGGAGCAGCAGGACGGCCACGAACCACTGACCGCGCAGGAGGAACACCAGGAACCCGACGCCGCCGAGGGCGCCGTAGACCGCGCGGCGGGCGGCGTAGCGGTCGAGGGTCAGGCCGCCGGGGTTGCCCGCGAGGTCGATCTTGCGGCGGTACCTGGCCACCAGGCGCGGGCCCATCAGGCGCAGCACGACCGGGGCGTAGCGCATGCCCATGCGGTCGATGACCGAGCCGACCGCGCCGGTGCGGGTGGCGCCGACCTCCAGGGCGACGGCGAGGTCGCCGGGGAGCCTGGCCTCCGCGCGGTACATGCGGATGCCGGCGAAGACGCCCCAGACGCCGAGGCCCATCAGCAGGGCGAGCAGGTATGCCATCGGGTCACCTCCCTCAGACGTCGATCCGGCTCATCCGGCGGATGAGGACGAAGCCGACGGCGTACATGGCGAACGCGATGATCACGCAGGCCTGGCCGACCGGCGAGCCGGTCATGCGTTCGAGCGCGCCGTCCTTGACGCCGTTCATCAGGAACAACGCGCCGATCCCGAGGACGGGCACGGCGTACGACGTCATGGTCACCTGGGTGAGCTGGGTACGGATCTCGCGCCGGGTCTCCTTGCGCTCCTCCAGGGTCTCGGTCAGGTTCCGCAGGGCGGAGACCACCTGGCCGCCCGCCCGGTTCGACAGGACCAGCGTGGTGACGAGGACGACCAGTTCGCGGGAGGGGAGGCGGTCGGCCAGCTCGCCGAGGGCGTCGTCCAGGGAGTGGCCGACGGCCAGCTGGTCGGCGACCTTGGCCAGTTCCTCGCCGGCCGGGGCCTCCAGCTCCTCCGCCGCCATGCCGATCGCGGTGCGCAGGGCGAGGCCGGCCTGGGTGGCGTTGGCCAGGATGCGGGCCAGTTCGGGAAGTTGGTTGATGAAGCGCTCGATGCGTTTCTGCCGCTGCCAGTTGAGGAACTGGACCGCCGCCCAGATGCCCAGCAGACCGGCGAGCGGTCCGAAGAACGGGGCCAGGGTGGCCTGGCCGATCAGCCACAGCGCGGCCACCGTCGCGAGCATGGCGGCGAAGAACTCCCCCGGTGTGACGTCCAGGCCGGTGGCCGCCAGGCGCCGCTCCAGCCAGCGGCCGAGGCGGGTGCGGCGCAGCCGCCGGTCCAGGTCGCGGAAGCGGCGTGTGCGGCCGGCCGCGGGTGGCGCGCCGGTGTGCGCGAGGCGGTCCACGAGGGCGGCGCGCCGGGCCCGGCCGGAGGCGTAGGCGTGCACGCCGGCCACCGCCAGGACGCAGGTCAGCAGCGTCACGCCGGTGGTGAGCTGGACGAGGGTGTGCAGTTCCATGTCCTGGAGTCCTACCTGGCTTCTCGGGTGGCGAGCTGGTCGGCGGAGCGGGCGACGCCGAAGGCCTGCGGGACGGGCTGGCTCGCCATGTAGAGGCGGTCGGCGGTGCGGCGGGGCAGCGGGAAGTACCGGAACTCGCCGTACACGCGGCCGTCCGGGGTCATGGGCCGCGCGTCGAAGCGGGCCACGGTCGCCAGCCGGTACGGCTCTCCGCCGTGGCTGTCGAGCAGCGCGATCTCGGTGATCCGGCGGACGCCGTCGGCGAACCGGGTGAGCTGGACGATGACGTCGACCGCGCTGTTGATCTGGTCGTGCAGGGCGACGAAGGGCACCTCGACGTCGGACATGGAGGCCAGGGTCTGCAACCGGGTCAGCGCGTCCTCGGCGCTGTTGGCGTGCACGGTCGCCAGCGAGCCGTCGTGGCCCGTGGACATCGCCTGGAGCATGTCGAGGGACTCGCCGCCGCGGACCTCGCCGACCACGATCCGGTCGGGGCGCATCCGCAGCGAGTTGCGGACCAGGTCCCGGATGGTGACCTGCCCCTTGCCCTCCACGTTCGGCGGGCGTGACTCCAGGCGGACCACATGGCTCTGCTGGAGCTGGAGTTCGGCGGAGTCCTCGATGGTGATGATGCGCTCGTGCGACGGGATCAGCCCGGACAGGGCGTTCAGCAGGGTGGTCTTCCCGGTGCCGGTCGCGCCGGAGACGATGATGTTGAACTTCGCCTGCACCAGGCCCGCCAGCAGGTACACCATGTGCTCGTCCAGCGAGCCGAACCCGATCAGCTCCTGGAGGGTGAAGGAGCGCGGGAAGCGGCGGATGGTGAGGATGGGGCCGGTCAGGGAGAGCGGCGGGATGATGACGTTGACCCGCTCGCCGGAGGGCAGGCGGGCGTCCACCATCGGGTTCGACTCGTCGACCCTGCGGTTCACCGTGGAGACGATCCGCTCGATGGTCTGCATCAGCTGGTCGGCGGAGACGAACCGGAGGGGCAGTTGCTCCACCCGGCCGCCGCGCTCGACGAAGACGGCGTCCGGCCCGTTGACCATGATCTCCGTGATCGACGCGTCCTCCAGCAGCGGCTCCAGGATGCCGAGGCCCAGCGCCTCGTCCACGACCCGGCGGATCAGCTGGGAGCGCTCGGCCGTCGACAGCACCGGGCCCTCGCGGCTGATGATGTGCCCGAGCACCCGTTCCAGCCGGGCCCGGCGTTCGGCGGCGGCGAGCGAGCTCATCTCCGCGAGGTCGATCTCCTCCAGCAGCTTGGCCCGGTAGGAGGCGACCAGGTGCCCGTCCTCGCCCCGGCTGCCGTGCTCCTCCGGGGTGCTGATGCGTGCCCGCAGACTCATGGGGTCGCCTCTCCTCGGTCAGTGGTCGAGCGGCATGGTGGCGGACTTGGTGGCGGAGCCGAGGTCCCAGACGACGGTGGGGATGTGGACGGTCGCGGTGACGGTGACCGAGTCACCCCCCTCGGCGGACGAGCAGGACACCGACAGTCCGCCGCTCACGGCGTCGGCGCAGGCCTGGGCGTACGACTGGTCCAGCGAGGCCGCCCGCGCCCCCGCCCGGGCCGCCGTACCGGCCTGCTCGGCCGCGTAGGCGACGGCGCCGAGCTGGATTCCGGCCAGCCCGACGATGAGCAGGACGGGGATGAACCCCAGGTATTCGATGGCCACTTGACCCCGGTCGCGTCCCGGGCGGCGGTACGGCATCTCAGTGCTTCGCCTCCTCGACGGCTCCGGCGTGGCCGTGGACGGTGACGGGGAAGTCGATGAGGCCGGGGAAGAGGACGGGGACCTTGACGGCCACGTCGGCCGTCACGTAGCCGGTGCCGCCGCAGTGCTCCACGCTGGCGCCCTCCTGCCATGCCCCCGACAGGTGCTTCAGTGCGGCCTGTTGGCACACCCCGAACCGCTCCCCCGGAGGTGCCGCCGTCCCTGCCCGCACGCCCTCGTCCGCAGCATTCCCCGCGAGCGTGAAGGCGTACCCCACCAGTACGGCCTGCCACATGAGCACCAGCGTCAGAACGATCAGCGGGGTCATGCCCAGGAACTCGACGCTGACCTGTCCCCGGTCTCCGTCCGGCCTTCTCATCGGGGGCTCACTCCTTCCGCCGCCGCAGGCTCACGGAACCGCGCCCGCTGCCGCGGTGGGTGGCTCCCTCCGCGGCCCGGACCAGCCCGAGCTCCCCCGCGAGCGCCCACAGCGCCTGCTTGACCGTGCTCCTGGCGTCGAGTTCGTGGACCCGTCCGGCGTCCACGACCCCCTGCAGCTCCTTGAAGTTGGCGGGGACGGCCGTACGCGCCAGGGCCGTCCCGGTGATGCGCTGCACGAGCGCGGGCTGGATCTCCGTGTGGCGCGTGTGCCGGTTGACGACCACGGTCGTCTCCTCGGCCTTGCGGATCTGGAGCCGGTCCCACATCCGTACGGTCCGTTTGGCGGCGCGTACGGCGATGACGTCCGGGGTGGTGACGAGCAGCGCGGTGTCGGCCATCTCGACGGCCGCCGCGCCGGCCCCGCCGAGCTGGGCGCCGCAGTCGACGACGACGACCTCGTAGCGCGAGCGCAGGGCGCTGACGAGCTGCCGGGTGGCGCGGTCGGTGACCTCCTCGCCGCGTTCGCCCTCGCCGGGGGCGAGGAGCAGGGCGAGCCCGGTGTCGTGTCGGAAGACGGCGTCGGCGAGGACGCGGGGCGAGATGTCGGTGATGCCGGCCAGGTCGGCCACCGAGCGGCGGAACTGGATGTCCAGGTAGGAGGCGATGTCGCCGGTCTGGAGGTCGAGGTCGACCAGGGCGGTGGCGCGGCCGGAGGCCTGGGCGGCGAGGGCGAGCTGGATCGCGGTCAGTGTGGCGCCCACCCCTCCCTTGGCGCCGCTGACGGTGACGACGGTGCCGCCGGCCCCGGCGAGCGTCTCGGCGCCGTGCCCGAGGTGCCGTCGTACGCCGGTCGACCACTGGGCGACGGCCTGCACGCGGTTGGCGAGTTCCTCGTAGGACAGCGGGAGCGCGACCAGGCCGCGGGCGCCGGAGTCCATGGCGGCGGCGAACAGGCCGGGGCTCGCGTCGGTGGTGACGAGGATGACGCCGACGGCCGGGAAGCGCAGGGCGACCTCGCGGATCAGTTCCAGGGCCGGGACCGGGCCGATCCGTTCGTGGACGACCACGACCTCGGGCAGTTCGTCGACCGACTCGGCGGCGAGCCGGGCGAGGGTGTCGACCAGCTGGGTGGAGTCGGTCACCGGTGGCTGGGGCTCGGCGTCGGGGAGCTGGCTGAGCAGGGTGGTGAGGGAGCGGACGGCGTCCGGGTCCGCGCCGGCCGGGAGGATCCTGGTGGGCATGGCCGCCTCTCACTTGTCCGTCGCGAGTTCGTAGGTGCGGTCCTTGTCGGGGACGCTGGTCTCGCTGCCGGGGGCCACGAGCGCGAGCCGGACGCGCTGGGCGAAGGACTCGGCGTAGGTGACGCGCTGGGCGTCGATGGTGGACAGCGCGAAGGTGATGGGGACGGCTTCGGTGGGCTGCCGGTCCCTGTCGCGGTCGGGTTCGAGGGCGGTGATCCGGCCGACGTCGATGACACGGGCGTTGGTCACGATGATCTTCGACTGGTCGGGGTCGCCCTCCTTCTTCCCCTCGAAGGTGGCGTAGACGTTGACCCGCGACCCCGGGGTGATCTTGCCGGCCACCCCGGTCGCCGCGTCGATCATGATGGCGACCTCCTGCTGGCCGGGCCTGAGGGCGGGCCGGTCCACGATCATGTCGGTCTGGAGCAGGGAGCCGGCGTGCAGGGTGGTCACGGCGATCTTGCCGCGGATCTGCCGGAGGTCGGTGACGGCGTTGCCGGACAGCCACCGCCTGGGCATCTCGATCTTCTCGAACTGGCCCGTGTCCAGGGCGGTGTACGGCTTCACCTCGGACCGGACCCGGTAGGCGGCGACCTCGGGCCCGACCTTGGAGTTCGCGTCGTGGATGACGGAGAGCACGCCGGCGAACGCGCCCAGCGCGCACAGGACCGACAGGATCAGGAGTATCACGCCGCGGCGCTGACGGGAGTTCATGGACCGTGCAACCTCATTGGGGGAATCGGTCGAGCGGGACGGGTCAGGTTCGCGCAGGTCAGGCGGGCGTTCGCGGTTCCAGGGCGCGGGGTGGCTCGTACACGGGCGGGGTGGCGGAGCAGAAGACGCAGCGGTCGCCGATGACGTCCAGGCCGCACCAGTGACAGCTGGTCTGCCGTACGGAGGTGACCAGTTGGTAGAGGACGGACAGGTCGGCGAGGTAGCCGCAGAACTCGACCATGCGGCCGGTCCCCCACCACACCGGGGACTCGGCGGGCAGCGGGGTCTCGCGCAGCCCGTGCACGCCCCACCGCGTGCCGAGCCCGGCGGCCCAGTCGCTCTGCAGCTGCCCCTTCGCGACCAGCATCCAGGTGCTGAACTCCGGTCCCTTGAGGGTGGCCTCGGGGGCCACCTTGACGAGCTGGGGCTCGGGGTGCGCGAGGACGGCGAACTGGCTGCCCGGCATCCAGGACCTGGCGTGCGCCTTGAGGCCGACCGGGATCCGGTCCAGCCTGGCGACGGAGCCGAGGACGGCGCCGGCGTGGATGTAGTGGGTGAGCAGCCGGCCGGCGGAGGCGAGCAGCCCCGGGCTCAGGTCGCAGGAGGCCAGCTGGCGCAGCTGCCGGGCCAGGACGGCGATGCCGAGCGGCGGCAGCTCGGGCCGGAACAGGGCGATGCGGTCGCTCTCCAGCAGCGAGCGCAGGGTGTGGATCCGGCGTACGACCGGCTCGGGGGTGGCCTGTGAGCAGACGACGACCACATAGCCGTACTGTTCGGTGAGGGCGTGCAGTTCGGTGAGGGCCTGGTCCAGCGGCTTGTCTTCGAGGCCGGCCAGCACGACGGCGGGCATGGTCCGCTCGTCCTGCGCCGGCAGTGCCATGTCGGCACTGGTCACGGCAATGGCAGTTGGCACGCGCAGCTCCCCGCTCTTTCCACCCGCCGGCCCACCGGTGTCACTCCAGTGCGCCAGGACGACTTCATTGCGTGACTACCTGAGCACTGTATCCACGGGTGTATGGCCGGAGAACAGCGTTGGTGAAGCCGGTGTGGAACTCTCCCGGAGCAAGTCCCGCCAAACCCGGACAGGTTGAGCCACCGTTCGGAGACGTTTTTGGTCTGGACCTCTTGACACCCGGATTGGTCTGGACCAACTTAAGGGCGCAAGCGGTGGCCACCGCCCCTCTCCTCCCTTCCCCGCCCACTCCCCGACGGAGGCTCCAGTGGACCGCGCTCCAGGCATACCCAGACCACGCGCACGCCGGCTCGCGGCATGGTCCGCCGCCACCGCCCTGGCCCTCTCGGTCGCGGGCCTCGCCACGGCCGGACCCGCGTCCGCCGCGGACGTCAACAACGTGAAGAACGCGGGCTTCGAGTCGGGCCTGGCCAACTGGACCTGCACGGCCGGCAGCGGCACGACGGTCACGTCCCCGGTGCACGGGGGCACCGGGGCCCTGAAGGCGACCCCGGCGGGCCAGGACAACGCCCAGTGCACCCAGACGGTCGCGGTCAAGCCCAACTCGACGTACACACTGAGCGCGTGGGTGCAGGGCGGCTACTCCTACCTGGGCGTGACGGGCACCGGCACGACGGACGTCTCGACGTGGACCCCCGACTCGGCGTCCTGGAAGCAGCTGTCGACCACCTTCACCACCGGCTCCTCGACGACCTCGGTCACGGTCTACACCCACGGCTGGTACGGCCAGGCGGCCTACTACGCCGACGACATCTCGGTCTACGGCCCCGACGGCGGCGGAGGCGGCGACCCGGCCCCGACGGTCCCGGCGGCCCCGGCCGGCCTCTCCGTGACCGGTACGACGTCCTCCTCGGTCTCCCTGTCCTGGTCGGCGGTGTCGGGCGCGACCGGCTACAACGTGTACCGCAACGGCACGAAGGTCACGGCCGTGACCGGCACGTCGGCGACGGTCACCGGGCTCACGGCGGCCACGTCGTACTCCTTCCAGGTCACCGCGACCAACGCGGCCGGCGAGTCGGCCAAGTCGGCCACGGTGACGGGCACGACGGCCTCCGGCACGGGCGGCGGGGGCGGCGGCTCCCTGCCCAAGCACGCCGTGACCGGCTACTGGCAGAACTTCAACAACGGCGCCACGGTCCAGAAGCTCTCGGACGTCCCGTCGTCCTACGACATCATCGCGGTGGCCTTCGCCGACGCCACGTCGACCCCGGGAGCCGTCTCCTTCACCCTGGACTCGGCCGGCCTGAACGGCTACACCGCCGACCAGTTCAAGGCCGACATCAAGGCCAAGCAGGCCGCCGGCAAGAAGGTCGTCATCTCCGTCGGCGGCGAGAAGGGCTCGGTGTCGGTCAACGACGCCGGCTCGGCGGCCAACTTCGCCAACTCGGTCTACTCCCTGATGCAGACGTACGGTTTCGACGGCGTCGACATCGACCTGGAGAACGGCCTCAACGCGACCTACATGACGCAGGCGCTGCGCGCCCTGTCGTCGAAGGCGGGCTCCTCGCTGATCATCACGATGGCCCCCCAGACGATCGACATGCAGTCCACCTCGAACGCGTACTTCCAGACGGCCCTGAACGTCAAGGACATCCTGACGGTCGTCAACACGCAGTACTACAACAGCGGTTCCATGCTGGGCTGCGACGGCAAGGTCTACAGCCAGGGCACGGTCGACTTCCTGACGGCACTCGCCTGCATCCAGCTGGAGGGCGGCCTCTCCCCGTCCCAGGTCGGCCTCGGCGTCCCCGCCTCCACCCGCGCGGCGGGCAGCGGCTACGTCTCCCCGACGGTGGTCGACAACGCCCTGGACTGCCTCACGGCGGCCACGAACTGCGGCACCTTCAAGCCGTCCAAGACGTACCCCGCGCTTCGGGGCGCGATGACCTGGTCCACGAACTGGGACGCGGCGGCGGGCAACGCGTGGTCGAACACGGTCGGCCCCCACGTCCACGCCCTGCCGTGACCTGACCCCGCCCCACCCCAGCGCCCGGACCTTCTGGCCCGGGCGCTGTCTCGTGTGGCGGGGGGGCCGGACTGGGCAACCGCCCATGTCGTGAAGGCCGCATTGCGACTGCTTGAGCGCTTGTACGAGCGACGGCACCGGCGGAGCCGGGACCCAGCCCCGACGGGACCGGCCCGGGCTGGAGTGGACCACGTCAAGGGTTACGCACTCACCCCCCGGTGAACAGCTCCGTGGCCTCCAGCGCGTGCACGGCTCGCTGGGCCCAGGTCTCCAGCTGGTCGAGATCCGTGCAGGCGTTCACCCGTTCGCGGACGGTGTCGGGCACGGGGATGCCGCGCCATTCCAGGATGTGAAGCACCATCTCGGCCTTGGCTTCGGCCCGCCCCTCCTCCAGGCCCTGTTCTCGACCCTCCTCGCGCACCTGTTCGGCCAAGGGGTGTCGCCAGAAGTACTGGATCGCCGTCATCAGATCCCTCCACATCTGCTTCGCCTGGGGATCGGCCAGGCATGAGTCGACGAACTGCACGAAGACCGCGGCGCTGTCGGGGTCGATGGTCCGCAAGGCGGATGCCAGGGATTCCAGTATGGCCGCCGCCCGCGGCCCACGCCCGTGTGTCATCGCCGAGAGCACCGCAAGGGGGACGTCCCGCTCCGCCTGCCGCTCATCCTCGATCACCGGCACGTTGTCCGGCCCCAGCACCAGCGGCCGTACCGTCAGCGAGTCCCACCCCCGGAACCCGAACCGGATCGGACGCGAGGCCCACTTCGCCGTAGCACTGCTCTGCGTGATCACGATCAGCACCGGCTCACACCGGTACTTCTCGTACAGGTACGACAGGTAGTACGGCCAGCTGCCCCGCTTGCGCTCGTCCGCCTTCCCCTGCGACTCCACCACCAGCAGATACGTGCCCTGGTCCGTCTCCGCCCGCAGCAACGTGTCCACCCGGCGCTCGACCGGCTCGATCTCCGTCAGGTCCACGTTCAGCGCCGCGATCTCCCGCGGCTCCGGGAACGGCACGTCCAGCACCCGCTGTAACGCCCGCGTCAGCAACGCCGGGTCCTTCTGGAAGATCCGGTGCAGCGCTTCGTGCGACGAGCCGACCATCACGCCACCTCCAGCTCGCACCACACGTACTTCCCCCGGTCCCCGAACCGCGCCGACGGCTGCCAGCCCCAGTACTCCGCGCAGGCCATCACCAGCCCCAGGCCCCGCCCCTCCTCCCGCTCCAGCGCCTGCTCCAACGGCACCGGCGGCTCAGGCGGGGCGGGATCCGTGTCCCACGCCCCGATCCACACCAGGCCCTCCGGGGAGCGGCGCACCCTCAGCGCGGCCGGCCCCTTGGTGTGCCGTACCGCGTTCGACACCAGCTCCGTCGCGAGGAGTTCCGCCGTCTCCATCAGCCCGGTCAGCCCGTGCAGCGTCAGGATCACGCGCAGGGTTCCGCGGCAGACCGTGACGGCTCTGGGGTCGTTGGGGATGTAGAGCGTGTAGTCCCAGGGTTCGTTCTCGGGCATGCGTCATCAGCTCCAGTCCGGTGAGGGGGTCTCCGCGCGCGGTGGCATTGCCGCAGCCGTCGTGGCGGGACGGCACGGTGCGCTTCCGCGGCGTATCGGATGCGTCACCGACGGTAAGGCCATATTTTGGGACGCCGCAAGTCGTTGCCGTAACCTACCCCTCGAACGAGGCACTGCCTCAGGGCACTTGTGGCGAGGGAGGAAGCCATGCCGCGCAGGCAGCAGCCCACCGCACGGCAGGAGCGTCTCGGCGCCGAGCTGCGGAAACTGCGTGAAGCGGCGGGACTCAAGGGGCGCGAAGCAGCCGCACTGCTCGGAACGGACGCGGCCCAGATGAGCCAGATCGAGGCCGGTACCGCCGGTGTGAGCGAGGAGCGGGTACGGCGGCTCGCGGCTCAGTACTCCTGTACGGACACCGCACTGATCGACGCCTTGGTCGCGATGGCCACCGACAGGACACGCGGCTGGTGGGAGGAGTACCGGGGCCTGCTACCGACACCGTTCATGGACCTGCCCGAGTTGGAACACCATGCGAACTACCGCTGGGACGTGGAGTTCCTCCACGTCCCGGGCCTCCTCCAGACGCCGGAGTACGCCCGCGCGCTCTTCGCCTACGTGAACCCGGAGTTCCCGGAGAGCGACGTGGAGCGCTGGGTGGACCACCGGATGAAGCGCAGGGTCATCATCGAGCGCCCGGATCCGGTCCCGTACGAGGCGTTGGTCCACGAGGCGGCGCTGCGCATCAGGGTGGGAGACCGCAGCGCTGCGCGGGCTCAGCTCGTCCGCGTACTGGAACTCTCCGAGGCCGACCACGTGACGGTACGCGTCATCCCCTTCGACCTGGACGACTTCGGCGGAGCCGGCAGCGCCATGGTGTACGCGGGTGGCGCCGTGCCCAGGCTGGACACGGTCGTCCGCGACGGCCCCGGCGGACCTGTTTTCATCGACGCCGAAGCTCAGCTCAGTCGCTACCGAACGCTCTTCCGTAGGGTAGAGGCGGCGTCACTCGACCCCCGCCGGTCGCGTGACTTCATCCACAGGCTGACGAAGGAGCTGTGAGCATGCTGACCCCTGGCACCTGGCAGAAGTCGTCCTTCTCCGGAGGTGGCCAGGGGGATGCCTGTGTAGAGGTCTTCAACCGTCGCACCCGCATATCCATCCGCGACTCCAAGGCCCCCACCCGAGCCGCCCTCACCTTCCCCGCCCCCGCCTTCGCCGCCTTCCTCGAAGCCCTGAAGGCGTCGCCCTCCGCGGGCTGAGCGGCACCTCGGGATCGCCCCGCCGTTTCCGGTCGTTCCCTCTCCCCAGGCTTGACCTGATCATGCCAACCCCGCACCATGAGCGCCGACCCGCACAGCGAACTCACAGGGAGCCCGACCGAAGGCCCCCGTCGGTTCGCGTCCGCACGTCGCACGGGAACACCTCACCTCCACCCCACAAGGAGAGTTCATGCGACTTCGCATCCGCGGCTCCGGCGCGCGTGGCGGCAGACGTACCGCCGCTCTCGGTGCGCTGCTGGCCCTCGCGCTCGCCGCACCGGTATCGGCCACCGTCGGGCAGGCCGCCCGCGCCGACGGTGTCCGTAAGGTCGAGCCCACCGGTGACGGCATCCGGCAGTACGAGATCCACCAGAGCACGACGCCCGTGACCCGTACGGCCATCCAGGCGACCGGTGTCACCGTCGACGAGGCCGACGAGGAGACCGTCGTCGTGTCCGGGCGGGCCGAGCAGATCCGGAAGCTCCGGCGGCTCGGGTACGACGTGCAGCCGTCGGGAAGCGCGCCGCGGCGGTCCGGGGCGCGGCTCTACGACTTCCCCGGCGCCGACGCGAAGTACCACAACTACGCCGAGATGAACGCCGAGATCGACCAGCGGCTCGCCGCCTACCCGGGCATCATGAGCAAGCGGGTGATCGGCAAGTCGTACCAGGGGCGGGACATCGTCGCCATCAAGGTCAGCGACAACGTCGGCACCGACGAGGACGAGCCGGAAGTCCTGTTCACCGCCCACCAGCACGCGCGGGAGCACCTGACCGTGGAGATGGCGCTGTACCTGCTGCGCGAACTCGGCGCGGGGTACGGGTCCGACTCCCGGATCACGAACATCGTCAACAGCCGGGAGATCTGGATCATCCCCGACCTGAACCCGGACGGCGGCGAGTACGACATCGCCAGCGGGTCGTACCGGTCGTGGCGGAAGAACCGGCAGCCCAACTCCGGTTCCTCGTACGTCGGCACGGACCTGAACCGGAACTGGAACTACAAGTGGGGCTGCTGCGGCGGGTCGTCGGGGTCGGCTTCCTCCGAGACCTACCGCGGGCCCGCCGCCGAGTCCGCCCCCGAGGTGAAGGTCGTCGCCGACTTCGTGCGCGGCCGGGTCGTCGGCGGCAAGCAGCAGATCAAGGCCGGCATCGACTTCCACACGTACAGCGAACTGGTGCTGTGGCCGTTCGGGTACACCTACGCGGACACCGCCACCGGCATGACCGCGGACGACGCCGCCGCGTTCAAGGCCGTGGGGCAGAAGATGGCCGCCAGCAACGGGTACACGGCGGAGCAGTCCAGCGACCTGTACATCACCGACGGGTCCATCGACGACTACCTCTGGGGCGTGCACAGGATCTTCGACTACACCTTCGAGATGTATCCGACGTCCAGTTCGGGAGGCGGGTTCTACCCGCCCGACGAGGTCATCGAGCGGGAGACCTCCCGGAACAGGGACGCCGTGCTGCAGCTGCTGGAGAACGCCGACTGCATGTACCGGTCGATCGGTAAGGCCGCCCAGTACTGCGGTTAGGTCACGCCTCCTCGAAGTAGGCGTCGAGCACCGCGTCCAGCTGCTCGTCCCACTCCTTGAAGCGCGCCCTGGCCGCCGCCTCGATCTCGATCGGGTACCAGCGGCGGTCAGGGGTGTGCACGGTGATCGTGAAGCGCTTGCCGAAGCGGGGCGACTCCGTCTCCACCGCCGCGATCTCGTCCCAGCGGAACTCGCAGGCCTCCTCGTCCAGGCTGAGACGGACGCCCCTGCGGTCGGCCACTATCCGCGCCCGGCGGTCGGACGCCTCGAAGACCGGGCCGTCGGCCTCGTCCTCCACGTCGGCGACGGTCCCGGCGTCCGCACCGCCGACGGCGTCCACCCGTTCGGGGGACGCCGGTTCGGAGGACACCGGGTCCGAGGACACCGGGCCGGAGGCCGGCGGCCGTACCGAGTCCTCCACCGGTGCGGCCCCGGACGCCGGCTCCGGTGACTTCGTCACCGCGTCCGTCGGCGCCGGACCCGTGATCCCCGGGACGAAGGCCGGGTCGAAACCGGCGCCCAACACGGGCTCGGCCTTGACGGGTTCGGCCTTCGACGGCCCGGTCTTCGAAGGCTCCGCCTTCAACGGCTCCGCTGCCTCGGTCGGCTCGCTGCTCGATCCTATGCGCTGCTCCACGGCGGCAGTATGGACGACTTTCCTGTGCCGGAACCAGTCAGCTCACGAACACGCTGACCACCGCCGCCACCGCGAACCCCGCCAGTGACAGCACCGATTCCAGGACCGTCCAGGTGCGCAGCGTGTCGCGTTCGCTGATGCCGAAGTACTTGGCCACCATCCAGAATCCGCCGTCGTTGACGTGCGAGGCGAAGATGGAGCCCGCCGAGACGGCCATGATGACGAGGGCGACGAAGGCCTGGGAGTGGTGGCCCTCGGACAGCAGGGGCGCCACGATGCCCGCCGTCGTGACGATCGCGACCGTCGCCGACCCCTGGGCGACCCGCAGCACGAGCGAGATCAGGTAGGACAGCACGATCACGGGCAGGCCCACGTCGTGGAACGTGTCCGACAGCGCCTGCGCCACCCCGCTCGCCTTCAGTACGGCACCGAAGACGCCGCCCGCGCCGACGACCAGCAGGATGTTGCCGATCGGCTTCAGGGACGCCGTCGACACCGTCTCCAGGGACTTGCGCGACCAGCCGCGGCGGAGGCCGAGCAGGTAGTAGGCGAGGAGGAGGGCGATCGTCAGGGCGACGAAGGGGTGGCCGAAGAACTCGACGACGGAGCGGCCGGTGGAGGGGTCGAAGGCGATCGAGGAGAAGGTGGCGGCGAGGATCAGGACCAGCGGCGTACCGATGATGGCGAGGACCGTGCCCAGCGGCACCGGCTCCTCGCGCGGTTCGGCGCCCGAGGCGCGCTGCTCCTGGAGGACGGCCTGCTTCGCCTCCGCCGCCGCCTCCACCATGTCCTGCGGTACGGCGACGAAGAGGCGGTGGCCGATCCACGCGGAGTACGCCCAGGCGGCCAGCACGGCGGGGATGCCGCAGACGACGCCCATGAGGATGACCCAGCCGAGGTCGACGTGGAGCAGTCCGGCGGCGGCCACCGGGCCCGGGTGCGGGGGCAGGAAGGCGTGGGTCATCGACAGGCCGGCCAGCAGGGGCAGGCAGTACAGGAGGATGGACCTGCCGCTTCGCTTGGCGGCGGCGTAGACGATCGGCGCGAGGACGAAGATGCCGACGTCGAAGAAGACCGGGATACCGAAGATCAGGCCGGTCAGTCCCATGGCGAGGGGGGCCCGGCGCTCGCCGAACAGGGCGAGCAGGCGTGAGGCCAGTACCTCCGCGCCGCCGCTGACCTCCAGGACGGCGCCGAGCATGGTGCCGAGGCCGATGATGATCGCGACGTGGCCGAGGATGCCGCCCATGCCGGACTCGATGGTGGACACCGCGTCCGAGCGCTGGACCGTGCCGAAGAGTTCGGTGACCGACAGGCCGGCCAGCAGGCCGACGGCTATGGAGACGGCGAGCAGGGCGACGAACGGCTGGAGCCTGACCTTGATGATCAGGAAGAGGAGCAGGGCGATGCCCACGGCGGCGACCGTGAGCAGTCCGGCCGTGCCGTCGACGAGGAGGAGCAGGCCTCCGGTGTGGGGTGGTGCGGCGGGAGCGGGGGCGGGGGCGGCGAGCGGATAGGACATACGGGGGTCCTCTACGTAAATGCATACTGCTTTCGGGCAGGGGGGAGCGCGGCACGGCGCCCCATGGGGTGCCGTGCCGTACAGGACGTGCGGGAGGTGCGTCAGGTGCGGGGGGTGGTGAGGTGGCGTCAGCCGAGGACGGCGAGGGCGTCGATCTCGATGAGGAGGCCGGCCGGCAGACCGACGTAGACGGTCGTGCGGGCGGCGGGCGGCTGGGTGAGGCCCTGCTCCTCGAAGTAGGCGTTGTAGATCTCGTTCATCTCGGCGAAGTGGTCCACGTCGGTGAGGTAGACGCGGATCATCATCACGTCGTCCCAGCCGGCGCCGCCCTCCTCCAGGATCGCCTTGACGTTGGCGAGGGTCTGCAGGGTCTGCTCGCGCAGCGAGGGACCGGCGGGCGTCGGGGGCTTGCCCTCCTCGGCGGGCAGGAAGCCGACCTGGCCGGCGACCTGGAGGATGTTGCCCTTGCGCACGCCGTGCGAGAACTTCGCGGGCGGGGTGGTGTGGGTCTTCGGGGTGAGGGCGATCTTGTCGGTCATGCGGTGCGGTCCTTCACTGGGGTGCGTCCGGAGTACTCGCCGCTGATGGCGTCCGCCGTACGGCGCACCAGCGGGAGCAGGGTGAGGAGTTCCTCGGCGGTGACGACCACGTTCGGCGCGGAGACCGACATGGCGGCGACCACCCGGCCGTCGGCGCCGCGGATGGGGGCGGCGACGCAGTTGATGGACTCCTCGTGGCCACCGAGGTCGGTGGCCCAGCCCTGTTCGCGCACCGTGGCCAGCTCCTTCAGGAAGGCCTCGGCGTGGGGGGTCGAACGGGCCGTGTACAGGGGGTAGTCGAGCCGCTCGGCGAGGGCGCGGCGCTCGGCTTCGGGCAGGTCGGCGAGGAGCAGCTTGGCGACGGCGGCGACGGTGATGGCGACGGGCTTGCCGATCCGCGAGTACATGCGGACCGGGTAGCGGCTGTCGACCTTGTCGATGTACAGCACCTCGTTCTCCTCGTAGACGGCGAGGTGCACGGTGTGGCCGCACTGTTCGTTCAGCCGTACGAGGTGGGGGTGGGCGATCTCGCGGATGTCGAGGTTCTCCATCGCCTCCTGCGCGAGGGCGAAGAGGCGGGCGCCGAGGCGGTACCGCTGGTCGGACTGGCGGTAGACCAGGCCGTGTTCGTGCAGGGTGCGCAGGAGGCGGAGGGCCGTGGACTTGTGCACGCCGAGGCGGTCGGCCACCTGGCCGAGGTCGGCGGGGCCCTCGGCGAGCAGCGGCAGGATGCTCAGGGCGCGGTCGACGGTCTGACTCATGGGATGTTCGCCTCCTCCTCGGCCTGCTCGGCTTGCGTCCAGCCGGGGCCGAGTCGAAGTCTCCCCCATGCGTCGTCGTCCAGGGCGGCGAGGCGGTCGGCGTGGCCGCGGGCGGGAGGCGCGGCCAGGTCACCGGGGGCGGTGAGGGCGGCGGCGGCGAAGAGGTGGCCGTAGCGGAGCCGGTCCCTGACGGTCAGTCCCCGCAGGGTCGCCGAGAGAAAACCGGCGGCGAAGGCGTCTCCGGCGCCGGTGGTCGCCACGACGGCTGTGCCGAGGGCGGGCACGAAGACGGGCGGGGCGGCACCGGGCCGGGGGCGGGCCGCGCGGCCCGGCGCCGACGGGGCGCCGCCCTTGTCCGGGACGTCCGCCGCCCGCGCGGCACGACCGCCCGCGGGGAGCGGACGCGCGAAGGCCGTCGCACCCTGCGCCCCTTGCTTCACCACCAGCGCCGCCGGCTCGGGCAGCAGCCTGCGGACGGCCTCGGGGCCGCCCGTGACGCCCCATGCCTGCTCCGCCTCGTCCGCGCCCACGAACACGATGTCCGCGCGCCGGGCCAGTTCGAGCAGGAGCCGGGCGTCCTCGTCGTCGCCCCACAGTCCCGGGCGGTAGTTCACGTCGAAGGACACCAGCGGGCGCCCCGGGAGGGGGGCCGTCAGCTCGTGCAGCAGTTCCCGGCACTCCCGCGACAGCGCGGCCGTGATGCCGGTCAGGTGCAGGACGCGGGCCGCGCGGGCCGCCGTGAGGTCCACGTTGGTCACGGACATCGCCGAGGCCGCCGAGCCGGCCCGGTAGTACGCCACCTCATGTGCGCCCGTTCCCCGGTCGCCGGCGGTGCGGAAGTAGACGCCCGTGGGCCGGCCGGGGTCGCGGTGCACGGCGGTGACGTCGACGCCGTACCCGGCGATCCGCTCCAGCAGGTGGTCGCCGAAGCCGTCCGCGCCGACGCGGCTGATCCAGCGTGCCGTGTGCCCGAACGCGGCCAGGGCGCAGGCGACGTTGGACTCGGCGCCGCCGATGGCCCGGTCGAAGGAGGGGACGTCGGCGAGGCGGCCGGGTCGGCTGGGCAGGAAGGTGACCATGGACTCGCCGAGCGCCGCCACGTCCACGTCCAGGACAGTCCGCGGGTGCGCAACGGCCGAGGCGTAAGCAGCGTCGTTGATGATGACTCCTGTCGATCGCCCGGCCGGCGGATCCGTTGACCCGGTGTTCGGCGAGATGCTAGACACCTGTAAGCACAACACGCAATGGTCGTTGCATTATTTGCAACGCTTGAGAGGGGCTGCATGGGCACCGAAGCGCTCACCCGCCTGGCCGAGGAACGCGTCGACCACCGCTTCAAGGGGCTCCCCCCGGACGCCGCCGGCCTGACCGTCGCCGAGCTGGCCGCCCAGCGCCGCAACCTCTTCCGGGACGGCGACGGCTTCACCACCCCCGTCCTCGCGCTGTCCGCCGAGCGCCTGGAGCACAACCTCGCGCTGATGGAGGCGTACACCGCCCGGCACGGTCTCGCCTTCGCCCCGCACGGCAAGACCTCCATGGCCCCGCAGCTCTTCCACCGCCAGATCGAGCACGGCGCCTGGGGGATCACGCTCGCGGTGCCGCACCAGGTGCGGGTGGCCCGCGCGTTCGGCGTCCAGCGGGTCTTCCTCGCCAACGAGCTGGTGGGCGCGCCCGCCCTGCGCTGGATCGCCGGCGAGCTGGCCGCCGACCCGGAGTTCCGGTTCGTCTGTTACGTCGACTCCGTGCGCGGGGTGGAGCTGATGGACGCGGCCCTCGCCGGCACGGCCCGTCCGGTGGACGTCGTGATCGAGCTGGGCGCGGGCGAAGGGGCCCGGACCGGCGTGCGCACGGAGGCGGAGTGCGCGGCCGTCGCCGCGGCCGTCGCCGCCGTACCGACCCTGCGCCTGGTCGGCGTGGCGGGGTACGAGGGCGAGGTGCCGGGGGCCGATCCGGAGCGCGTGCGGGCGTATCTGCGGCGGCTGGTGGCGCTGGCCGCCGGCCTCGACAAGGACGGGCGGTTCGACGAGGCCGCGGAGATCGTGGTGAGCGCGGGCGGCAGCGCCTGGTTCGACGCCGTCGCCGACGTCTTCGCCGGGATTCCCGAACTGTCCAGGCCCGTGCTGAAGTTGCTGCGCTCGGGCGCGTACGTCTCGCACGACGACGGGCACTACCGCAGGCTCACCCCGTTCGGCCGGGTGCCCGAGGAGGGCGCCCTGGAGCCCGCCTTCCGGCTGTGGGCGCAGGTGGTCTCCCGGCCGACGCCCGAGCAGGCCTTCGCCGACGCGGGCAAGCGCGACGCGGCCTACGACCTCGACCTGCCCGCCGCCCAGGTGGTACGCCGCGACGGCGAGGAGCGCCCGGCCACCGGCATCACCGTGACCGGGCTCTCCGACCAGCACACCTGGCTGCGCACGGAGCCGGAGGCGGATCTGGCGGTCGGCGACTGGATCGGCTTCGGCCTGTCCCACCCGTGCACGTCCTTCGACAAGTGGCAGCTGATCCCGGTGGCCGAGGCGGACGGCACGGTCGTCGACTACATCCGTACGTTCTTCTAGGAGGCCCGCGTGGAGGACCTGGTCATCCGGGACGCCGACGTCGTCGACGGCAGCGGGGCGGACGCGTACCGCGCCGATGTCGTGATCGACGCCGGCCGGATCGTCTCGATCGTCAAGGAGGCCGCGGCGGCGGGCTGCCAGCGCCCGAGCGCCATGCGGGAGATCGACGCGGAGGGCCTGGTCCTCTCCCCCGGCTTCATCGACATGCACGCCCACTCCGACCTGGCCCTGCTGCGCGACCCCGACCACAGCGCGAAGGCGGCGCAGGGGGTCACGCTGGAGGTGCTGGGCCAGGACGGGCTGTCGTACGCCCCGGTGGACGACCGCACCCTGGAGGAGGTGCGCCGGGCGATCACCGGCTGGAACGGGTACGGCGAGGACGTCGACTTCGACTGGCGCAGCGTCGGCGAGTACCTGGACCGGCTGGACCGGGGCATCGCCGTGAACGCGGCCTATCTGATCCCGCAGGGCACGGTCCGGGCGCTCGTCGTCGGCTGGGAGGACCGCGAGGCGACCGCAGAGGAACTGGACCGGATGCGGCGGCTGGTGGCCGAGGGGCTGGAGCAGGGCGCGGTCGGGCTGTCCTCGGGACTGACGTACACGCCCGGGATGTACGCCCGGGACGCCGAACTGACCGAGCTGTGCCGCGTGGTGGCGTCCTACGGCGGCTACTACTGCCCGCACCACCGCTCCTACGGCGCCGGCGCCCTGGAGGCGTACGCCGAGATGGTCTCCCTGACCCGCGAGGCGGGCTGCCCGCTGCACCTCGCGCACGCGACGATGAACTTCGGCGTGAACAAGGGCCGGGCTCCGCACCTGCTCACCCTGCTCGACCGGGCCCTGGACGCGGGCGCGGACATCACCCTGGACACCTACCCCTACACCCCCGGCTGCACCACGCTGGCCGCGCTGCTGCCGAGCTGGGCGAGCGAGGGCGGCCCGGAGGAGATCCTGGCGCGGCTCGCCGACCCGGCGACGGCCGAGCGGATCCGGTACGACCTGGAGGTCACCGGCTCGGACGGCTGTCACGGCGTGCCGGTGGAGTGGGAGACGGTCGAGATCTCCGGCGTGACCGATCCGGGCCTGGCCGGCGTCGTGGGCCGTACGGTCCGCGAGGCGGCGGAGCTGCGCGGCGAGACGCCCTGGGCCACGGCGCACCGGCTGCTGGTCGGGGACCGGCTCGGGACGACCGTGCTGCAGCACGTCGGCCACGAGGAGAACGTCCGCGCGATCATGCGGCACCGCGCGCACACCGGCGGCTCCGACGGCATCCTGCGGGGCAGCAAGCCGCACCCGCGCGCGTACGGCACCTTCCCGCACTACCTCGGCCACTACGTGCGGGAGCTGGGGGTGCTGACGCTGGAGGAGTGCGTGGCCCACCTCACCTCCCGGCCCGCGGCACGGCTGCGGCTGCCGGACCGCGGGCTGGTGCGCGAGGGCTACCGGGCCGACCTGGTCCTGTTCGACCCGGGGACGGTCGCGTCCGGCGCCACCTTCGCCGAGCCCCGCGGGCTGCCGGCCGGCATCCCGTACGTGCTGGTCGACGGCCGGTTCGTCATCGAGGACGGCAGGCGGACGGACGTCCTGGCGGGGCGCTCCGTCCGCCGTACGCCGCTGTGATCCGCGTCTACGGCTTGGGCAGGGTGCAGCCGGCGGCGGTCAGGTTGAGCTTGTTGCCGGTGGTGAAGCAGGCCGGGATGTTGTAGGTCTCCTCGGCGTAGTTGATGCCCTGGCGGACGGTGACGGTGCCGTTCGCGTCGACCTCGCACGGGTTGTTCTCCGTGCACCGCTGGCCGTCCTCGTTGCCGGTGTTGTTGACGGCGACGACCTTGCCGGTGGCGGTGTCGACGACCGGGGAGCCGGAGGTGCCGCCGATGGTGTTGCAGGCGGAGGTGTAGCGGACCGAGTCCTTCCAGGTCCAGTCGCCCTCCTTCAGCCGGTACACGAACCCGTCGATGTTGCAGCTGTAGATGCGCTTCCAGTAGCCGGAGACCACCTTGATGGCGGTGCCGGCGACCGGGTGCGTGTCCTGCACGGTGAGCGGGCTGATGCCGTACGAGCTCCTGATCGCCGCGTACGTGGTGGTGGTGCGGTAGATCGTGACGTCCGTGTCCGTCATGGTCGAGTAGACGACCTGGTTGGCGCGGAGGGTGGCGACCTTGGTGCCGGCGGAGTTCAGCAGGCCGAAGGTACGGCTGGAGGACTGGCCGGTGATGACCTCGCCGGGGGCCGGGAAGCCGGTCTCCAGGCAGTGACCGTTCGTCAGCACCAGGGCCGGGTCGGTGTCGGCGGAGCCCGGGAAGCGGATGACGGAGCCGGAGCAGTTGCTGAGCGAGACGGTGCCGGCGAAGTCGACGGTGACCGCGGCGGCCTTGGCGGAGTGCGGGGCGGTGGTGTGCGGGGCGGTGGTGTGCGGGGCGGCCATCGCCGGGGTCGCGCCCAGCCCTGCCAGGGCCAGGGAGGAGAGCGCGGCGACGAGAGGCTTCTTCATGTGGGGGTCCCCTCTTACGACTTGGGCGACCGGAGTACTCCGGTCGCCCACTTGGTTGTCATGCGCATTCTCAATGTCGAGGAGGGGCGGCGACAAGACACGGTGTCAGGTCATAGGGGTTTCCCTGTACGGACGGCAGCAAGACACAGTGGCGCGGCGCTCACCAACCCGGCGTTCACCGCCGGTGGTTCGCGATGCCGTGACCCCCGCCGGGGCCGCCGGACGGTGGCGCGCCCGGTGTCGAGGGCGCGGTGCTGCACGCTGCGGGTCGGGCCTCAGTGGGGGTGTTTCGTCGCCCCGTGGCCGTTGCCGTGGCCCCTGCCGGGCGTGCCGGACGGGGACGCCTGCGGGGCGCCGGACGAGGCCGTCACCGTGGGGGTCGGTGTCGTCGTCGGCGTGCCGGACGGCGACCCGCCCGGCGCCGAGGGCGTGGTGGTGGCCACCGGGCCGTCGGCCGTCCCGCTGTGCGCGTCTGCCCTGGCGGGGGTTTCCGAGGGGCCGGCCGGGCGCGACGGCGCGGGTTCGTCGGACTCGGAAGCGGTCACGCCAGGCGAACCGGTGTCCCCGCGCGGGCTCGCGGGAGCGGAGTCGGCGCCCGCGCTCTTGCCGTCCTCGGGACGCGCGCCGGCCGGGGAGCCCGAGCCGCCGAGCGCGGCGAACGCGGCCACGGCTCCGGCCACGCCGAGGACCCCGGCGACGATGGCCACCCGGCGCCGGCCGCCCGCGCGGCGCGCGGCCCGCCGCCGTCCGGCCCGGCCCTCGCCGGGCACACCGGTGGCCGTGACGGGGCCGAACGGACGCGTCGCTTCGGCGTGGTCCTCGGCTTCGGGCGCCGCCACGGGGCGCGCCGTCTCCCCGGCTCCGTGCGTCCCGTGAGCCCCGACCACCTCGTCGGCCCCGGTCAGGGCGGGCAGTTCGCGGGTCGCGTCGTAGGCGTCCTGCCAGCCGTGCGCGGCGGCGGGGTCGGCGTACTGCTCGTACGCGGGGGCCGGAGCCGGCTGCGGGTGGTACACGTTCGGCCGGGTCCCGGACGCGCCGCGCGCTCCGTCCATGCCGTCCGCCTCCGCCTCGTACTCCCGTTCCGTGGACATGCCAGCGAATTGTAGGGACGCAAGCGACCCCTGAGACAGCCGACGGTGATATCCGGGCAAATCTTCGTGTCTCACGTGGCGGAAAACACGAGCCATGAGGCGTTACCGGGTCGTAAGCTCACGCACATGCAGGTGATCCAGTCGACCAAGCTCGCCAACGTCTGTTACGAGATCCGGGGCCCGGTTCTCGAGGAGGCCATGCGGCTTGAGGCGGCGGGCCACCGCATCCTCAAGCTCAACACCGGCAACCCCGCCGCGTTCGGCTTCGAGTGCCCCCCGGAGATCCTGGAGGACATCCTCCGCAACGTCTCCACCGCGCACGGCTACGGGGACGCCAAGGGCCTGCTGGCCGCCCGCCGCGCGGTCGTGATGCACAACCAGACCCTCGGCATCGAGACCGACGTCGAGCACGTCTTCATCGGCAACGGCGTCTCCGAGCTGATCGTGATGGCGATGCAGGGCCTGCTGGACGACGGTGACGAGGTGCTCGTACCGGCCCCGGACTACCCGCTGTGGACGGCGGCCGTGTCCCTCTCCGGCGGTACGGCGGTGCACTACCGCTGCGACGAGCAGTCCGACTGGATGCCGGACCTCGCCGACGTCGAGCGCAAGGTCACCGACCGCACCAAGGCGATCGTCATCATCAACCCGAACAACCCCACCGGCGCGGTCTACGACGAGACGGTGCTCCGGGGCCTGACGGACATCGCCCGCCGGCACAACCTGCTGGTCTGCTCCGACGAGATCTACGACAAGATCCTCTACGACGGCGCCACGCACACCCCGACCGCGAAGGTCGCCCCCGACCTGCTCACCCTCACCTTCAACGGCATGTCGAAGGCGTACCGGGTGGCCGGCTACCGCGTCGGCTGGATGTCGATCTCCGGCCCGCGCGCCCACGCCGACTCCTACATCGAGGGCCTGACGATCCTGGCGAACATGCGGCTGTGCGCGAACATGCCGGGACAGCACGGGGTGGTCGCCGCGCTCAGCGGACGCCAGACGATCAACGACCTGGTGCTGCCCGGCGGCCGGCTGAAGGAGCAGATGGACACCGCGTACGAGCTGCTGACGCGGATCCCGGGGGTGAGCTGCGTACGGCCGAAGGGCGCGCTGTACCTGTTCCCGCGGCTGGACCCCGACGTCTTCAAGATCAAGGACGACCGGCGGATGGTGCTGGACCTGCTCCGCAAGGAGAAGATCATGGTCGTCCAGGGCACGGGCTTCAACTGGCCGGAGCCGGATCACTTCCGGGTGGTGACGCTGCCGACGGTGGGGGACCTTCGGGACGCGGTGACCCGCATCGGCACCTTCCTGGACGGATACAGCCAGCCGTAGCCGACGGGCTCCGCTCCGTGACCCGACTCAACTTTAGACGAAATCCAAGCTAAGATGGTTTCCTGTCAGAGCGCAGGAGGCCATCCCCCCATGTACGAGCCGATCCGCACCAAGTCGGTCCACAGCACGATGGCCGGCACCTCGGACTTCCCCCACCGGTCGCGCGAGGAGGAGCTGGACATCCAGCTCGCCGGACACCTCGCCGCGCTGCTCGCGGTCACCGACGAGTTGCGCGCGCTGTCCCCGTCCACCGACCTGGACACGGCAGCGGAGCGCCTCGTGGCGCAGGTGGCCCGGCTGCGGGGAGGGCGTACGCCGTTGCGGGCGGCGCCCGCGGCGGCCGGTGACCCCGGCGCCCTGCACCGGCGCGCGCACGCCCTCGCCGGGCGCGCGCTCGTGGTGGCCGCGTCCCGCGCCGACACGGCGGCGGCGATCCTCTCGGCCGAGCGGATGGACGCGCACGCAGCCGCGCTGTCCGCCGACCCGAAGGAACTCAGCACCGCCTGACCCCCGCGGGGGTCCCCCGATCGGCCCCGGTCCGCGCGCACCCGCAGCGACGCGCGGACCGGGCGCCACAACACCGCGCCCCGGCCCGGGCCGGGGCGCGAGATGCGGCCCCCCTCCTTCCGGGACGCCGGGCCGCCCGGGGCGCTCGCCGCCACCGCACGCCGTACCGGCCGCCGCCCGTTCCGGAAGGGTGACCTCCCGTTGCAGACCGGGATCGGGACGTCACCCGGCGTTCATCTCGGCGCGTGGGGAACGTGGGGTTCCGGGAGCACGCTCCCCGGCGTGAGACGTATCGCGGGAATCGTCCTCGCGGTTCTGCTGATCGGTGGCGTGGTGGCCGCCGTCGTCGCGGGCCGGCAAGGGGAGGACAAGGGCACGGCAACGAAGACCGTGCGTGGTGTGATCGGATCGGAGAAGGCCGACTTCTTCGCCGATCCCGACGTGGTGAAGGCCCTCGCCGCCAAGGGCTACACCGTCAAGACCGAGGCCTCCGGGTCCTGGGCCATGGAGGGGCTGGACCTCAAGGGGTACGACTTCGCCTTCCCGTCCAGCCAGGCACCCGCCGACCAGCTGGCGCGCAAGTACCACGTCCGGGAGCCGCTGCCCCGGCCCTTCTACTCGCCGCTCGTCGTCGTGGCCCACCGCGGCGCCGCCGACGTGCTCGCCGCGAACGGACTGGCGGTGCTCGACGGGAAGAACCGCGGCACGCTGAGGACGGGCGCCTACCTGGACGCGGCCCGGCACGACCGCACCTGGCAGCAGCTCAAGGGCGCCAAGGACCACGGCGAGCTGACCGGCACCGTGTACATCGCCAGCACCGACCCCGAGTCGTCCAACTCCGGCGCCCTCTACCTCGCCGCCGCCTCCTACGTGGCCAACGGCGGCAAGGTGGTCGTCGGCGAGGCCGACCTCGACCGCACCGCTCCCCTGCTGCACAAGCTGGTCAGCGTCCAGGGCGCCCAGCAGTCCAGCACGGACGCGGTGTTCCGGGACTTCGTCAGCGGCGCGGGCAACCCGCTGGTGCTGGTGTACGAGTCGCAGGTCGCCGCGCTCCTCGCCGAGCGGCACGGCGTGGACGACCTGGTCGTGCTGTACCCGGACACCACCGTCAACAGCGACCACACCGTCGTACCGCTGGACGCGGACGGCCGGGCGCTCGGGGAACTGCTCAGCACCGACCCGGCCCTGCGCAGGCTCGCCGTCCGGCACGGTTTCCGGCCGCAGGGCGACGCCGCCGAGTTCGTCGCGGCCACCGCCGGCCGCGCCGCCTACCTCAACCAGAAGCTCACCGGCGTCCGGCAGGCGCCCGTGCCCACCTCCGCGGTGCTGCACGAGATGGCCCGCCGGGCCCGCGGATGACACGGGGGACCCACCGCATGACCGACAGCGACTTCCAGCTCACCCCGCCCGACCCCGTACCGCCCGTGCCCAGGGAGAAGGCCGGCGCTCTGGTGCCCGTCGAGGACGCGGTGCGCACCGACATGGCCCGCAAGGCCACCGCCTTCGTCGAGCAGCTCGCCGCGCTCGACGCCCGCTCGCCCGCGTTCGCGGGCAAGGTCGGCGAGATTACCGCGCTCGGCTCCGGTGAGATGCGCACCGCCGCCGTCCAGTCCAACCGCATGCTGGAGCGCGCCGTGCGCAGCCTGCCCGACAGGGGCGGGGACGCCCAGGGCAAGGTGGCCGGCTCGCTCGTGGAACTGCGCCGCGTGGTGGAGGACCTGGACCCGAGGGACCTTCCCGCGAACAAGGGACGCAGGTTCCTGTCCAAGCTGCCCGGCGGCAACAGACTGCGCGACCACCTCGCCAAGTACGCCTCCGCGCAGGGGAACCTGAACCGGATCGTGGGCGCGTTGCGCGGCGGGCAGGACGAACTGCGCCGGGACAACGCCGCGTTGCAGACCGAGCGGGTCCGGCTGTGGGAGACGATGGGCAAGCTCCAGGAGTACGTCGTCCTCACCCAGGCCCTGGACACCGCCGTGGAGGAGCACATCGCCGGGACCGGGGACCCGCAGGAGGCCGACGCCCTGCGTGCCGACGTGCTCTTCCCGGTCCGTCAGAAGCACCAGGACCTGCTCACCCAGCTCGCGGTGTGCGCGCAGGGCTACCTGGCCATGGACGTCGTACGCCGCAACAACGACGAGCTGATCAAGGGCGTCGACCGGGCCGCCACGACCACCGTCTCGGCGCTGCGCATCTCCGTGATGCTGGCCTCCGCCCTGGAGAGCCAGAAGAAGGTCGTCGAGCAGGTCAACGCGTTGCGCGGGACCACCGAGGACCTCATCCGGGGCAACGCCGAGATGCTCGCCACGCAGAGCGGCGAGATCCAGCGGATCGCCGCCGACCCGGCGGTCGGCGCGGAGACCCTGCGCGCGGCGTTCCAGGAGATCTACCGCACCCTCGACGCCATCGACAGCTACAAGGTCCAGGCGACGGAGGTCATGGCGAGCACCGTGCAGTCCCTCACGGACGAACTGCGCGGCGCCTCCGCCCACCTGGAGCGCAGCCGCGCCCAGGGCGCGCCGGAGGGGGGCCTCGGATGAGACGACGCTCCCTGATCACCGTGGTCGCCGTCACCGCCGGCCTGCTGGGCGCGTGCACCTCGCAGGACACCGACGACGACGCGAACGCGCCGCGGCCCGGCACACTGCGGGTCCTCGCCTCCAGCGAACTGAGCGACATGACCGCTGTCTTCGACCGCGTCCGCGAGGACACCGGCGTCAGGATCCGGCCCACCTACATGGGCACGTTGGACGCCGTCGACCTGCTGGCCCGGGGGAAGGCGGACGGGGCGTACGACGCGCTGTGGCTGTCGTCGGACGACTACCTGCGGCTGCGGCCCGAGGCGGCGCGGAAGGTGGTGTCCGAGACGCCGGTGATGTCCAGCCCGGTCGCCGTCGGCGTCCGGCAGGACACCGTGCGGGAGCTCGGCTGGAAGCCCGAGGACGTCACCTGGTCCCAGGTGGAACAGGCCGTCCAGGACGGGAAGCTGACCTACGGCATGACCGACCCGGCCCGCTCCAACTCGGGCTTCGCCACGCTGGTCTCGGTCGCCTCCGCCCTCTCCGGCGCCCAGTCCGCGCTCACCGACGCCGACGTGGCGAAGGCGACGCCCCGGCTGAAGGAGTTCTTCCGGGGCCAGAAGCTGACCTCGGGCTCGTCGGGCTGGCTCGCCTCCGCCTACCGCAGGCGCGGCACCGTCGACGCGCTGCTCAACTACGAGTCCGTCCTGAAGGGCATCCCGGGCCTTACCGTGATCCGCCCCCGCGACGGCGTCGTCACCGCCGACTACCCGCTCTCCTCGCTCGCGTCCAGCGACGCCCGCACCCGCGAGGACGTCCGCAAGGTGACCGCGGACCTGCGCACGGACGCCGTGCAGAAGCTGATCACCGACACCACCCGCCGCCGTCCGGTCGTGCCGTCGGTGCGGCCCGCCGCCGGCCTCGACACCGGCCGCCGCCGCGAACTGCCCTTCCCCGGCAGCCGCTCGGTGGCCGACGGGCTGCTGGACTCGTACGAGAACGAACTGCGCCGCCCCTCGCGCACGGTGTACGTCCTGGACACCTCCGGCTCCATGGAGGGCGACCGGCTCGCGGCGCTGAAGAAGGCGCTGGCCGGGCTCACCGGCGACTTCCGGGACCGGGAGGAGGTGACGCTGATGCCGTTCGGCTCGGACGTGAAGAGCGTGCGCACCCACGTCGTCGACCCGGAGGACCCGGAGGCCGGGCTCGCCGCGATCCGCCGGGACACCGACGCGCTCGGCGCCGACGGCCGCACCGCCGTCTACACCTCGCTGGAGCGGGCGTACGACCATCTCGGCGCCGACCGGGACACGTTCACCTCGATCGTGCTGATGACCGACGGCGAGAACACGGCGGGCGCCGAGGCCGGCGACTTCGACGGCTTCTACCGCGCCCTGGGCCGCGACCGGCGGGACATCCCGGTCTTCCCGATCCTGTTCGGCGACTCCTCCCGCTCCGAACTGCGGCACATCGCCGACCTGACCGGCGGCCGGCTCTTCGACGCCCGGCAGGGCTCGCTGGACGGCGCCTTCGAGGAGATCCGTGGCTACCAGTGAGGTCCTCGGCTACCTGGAGTCCCGCAAGAACCTCACCGGCGGCGCCTGCGGGCTGCTCGGTCTGGTGCTGACCTTCACCGGGGTCGCGGGACCGTACTGGCCGGTCGTGGTGGCCGGGCTGTACGGCGCGGGCGCGCTCATCGCCCCGCCGGAACGGCCCGCTCCGCCGGACTTTCCGAGCCCGTCGGCCCAAGTCGAGGAGGTGCGCGCCGACTTGCGCCGGCTCGGCGGCTACCTCGCGGACGTCGACCTGCCGCCCGGGGCCGCCGCCCGGCTCGGCGAACTCACCGGGCTGCTGGGCGCGCTGCTGGAACCGGGCTGGGCCGCCGAGGCGCTCGCCCGGGACCCGGAGGCCGTGCACGGCGTCTCCCGGGCGGTACGGCAGGACGTCCCGGAGGCCGTGGACGCCTTCGTCCGCACCCGCTGGTGGACGCGTCTGGCGCCGGGCACCGAACCGCCCGAGCGTCATCTGGAGCGGCAGCTCGACCTGTTGCGGCGGGAGGCCGAGCGGCTCGCCGCGGAACTCGGCGAGAGCGAGGCCCGCCGCCAGGAGGCCCACACCCGGTACCTGGAGGACCGGGGCGGGAGGGGGGACGGCGCACCCGGCACCTGACGTGCGCGTCCGGCGGTCGCCGGCGACGTCGGCGGGCGGTGCCGGGCCGTCCGTACGGCGACCGGGCCCCGCACGCCGTTGTGCGGGGCCCGGTGGAACGTTCACCGCGGCCGGTCGTGACGATCGCTGGTCAGGGCACGGCGACCGGCCGCGGGGTCATGGGCGGGCGGTTCAGCCCAGGCGCTCCACCAGCGCCCGGTACTGGTCCCACAGCTCCTTCGGGGTGTGGTCGCCGAAGGTCTCCAGGTGCCCGGGGATCAGCGCGGCCTCCTCGCGCCAGACCTCCTTGTCGACCGTGAGCAGGAACTCCATGTCGGAGTCGGAGAGCGCGAGGCCGTCGGTGTCCAGGGCGTCCTTCGCCGGCAGGATGCCGATCGGGGTCTCGACGCCCTCGGCCCTGCCCTCCAGCCGCTCCACGATCCACTTCAGGACCCGGGAGTTCTCGCCGAAGCCCGGCCAGACGAACTGTCCCTCGTCGTTCTTGCGGAACCAGTTGACGTAGTAGATCTTCGGCAGCTTGGACTGGTCCTTGTCCTTGGCGACGTCGACCCAGTGGGCCATGTAGTCGCCCATGTTGTAGCCGCAGAACGGCAGCATCGCGAAGGGGTCGCGGCGCAGCTCGCCGACCTTGCCCTCGGCGGCGGCGGTCTTCTCGGAGGCCACGTTGGCGCCGAGGAAGACGCCGTGGTTCCAGTCGAAGGACTCCGTCACGAGCGGCACCGCCGTCGCGCGGCGCCCGCCGAAGAGGATCGCCGAGATCGGCACGCCCTTGGGGTCCTCCCACTCCGGCGCGATGATCGGGCACTGCGCGGCCGGCACGGTGAAGCGGGCGTTGGGGTGGGCGGCCGGGGTCCCCGACTTCGGCGTCCAGTCGTTGCCCTTCCAGTCGGTCAGGTGGGCCGGGGGCTCCTCGGTCATGCCCTCCCACCACACGTCGCCGTCGTCGGTGAGCGCGACGTTGGTGAAGACCGCGTTGCCCCAGAGGGTCTTCATCGCGTTGGCGTTGGTGTGCTCACCGGTGCCGGGTGCGACGCCGAAGAAGCCGGCCTCGGGGTTGATCGCGTACAGCCGGCCGTCCTCGCCGAACCGCATCCAGGCGATGTCGTCGCCGATGGTCTCCACGGTCCAGCCGGAGATCGTGGGCTCCAGCATGGCGAGGTTGGTCTTGCCGCAGGCGGAGGGGAAGGCGGCGGCGACGTACTTGGACTCGCCCTGCGGCGGGGTGAGTTTGAGGATCAGCATGTGCTCGGCCAGCCAGCCCTCGTCGCGGGCCATGACGGAGGCGATGCGCAGGGCGTAGCACTTCTTGCCGAGCAGGGCGTTGCCGCCGTAGCCGGAGCCGTAGGACCAGATCTCGCGCGACTCGGGGAAGTGCGAGATGTACTTGGTCTGGTTGCAGGGCCAGGGGACGTCCTCCTGGCCCGGCTCCAGCGGGGCGCCAAGCGTGTGGACGGCCTTGACGAAGAAGCCGTCGTCGCCCAGCTCGTCCAGGACGGCCTGGCCCATGCGCGTCATCGTGCGCATCGAGACGGCGACGTAGGCGGAGTCGGTGATCTCCACGCCCAGCGCGGACAGCGGGGAGCCGAGCGGGCCCATGCAGAAGGGCACGACGTACATCGTGCGGCCCCGCATGGAGCCCCGGAACAGGCCCTGGTCGCCGGTGAAGACGTCCCGCATCTCGGCGGGGGCCTTCCAGTGGTTGGTCGGGCCCGCGTCCTCCTCCTTCTCCGAGCAGATGAAGGTCCGGTCCTCGACGCGCGCGACGTCGGACGGGTCGGAGGCGGCGTAGTAGGAGTGGGGGCGCTTGATCGGGTCGAGTTTCCTGAAGGTTCCCTTGGCGACCAGTTCCTCGCACAGCCGCTCGTACTCGGCCTCGGACCCGTCACACCAGACCACGCTGTCCGGCTGCGTCAGTTCGGCGATCTCGTTGACCCACGAGATCAGTTCCTGGTGGTTGGTGGGGACGACGGTGGGAGCCGCGATGTCGCGCGCCACGATTGCTCCTAAGTGAGGGATTTTTTGTGTTCTCGCCCCGTGGGGGCCGCGACCCGGATGCTTCGTAGCCTGCTCATCCGGTGCCGACCGCACTCATTTGATCATCCGAGTCTAGTGCCCATCTGTCCAGAGGGCATCACAAGTGAGCAGCGTGAGGAATCCCACGGTTACCACGACTCTTTGCGTCCATGTTGGGTTCAGCTGAAGGACTTTTTGCCGGATGACTTGATTGACGGTGCATTGACGAGCGACTTACCAAGGCGTCGGTACCATGCGGCCCATGACTGCGTCCGCCTCCGACGCGCCCACGGACACGCCGGCCGCCGGCCGTGGCCCCGTGGCGCTCTCCCTGCCGCATCCGGTCAAGCCAAGGCTCCGCGGCTGGCTGCACCTCGGGATGTTCCCGGCCGTACTCATCGCGGGCCTCGTGCTCACCGCCCTCGCCGACTCCACCAGAGGCCGCGTCGCCTGCGGCATCTACGTCCTGACGGCCTGCCTCCTGTTCGGCGTCAGCGCGCTCTACCACCGGGGCAACTGGAGCCCGCGCATGGACGGCGTGCTGCGCCGCCTCGATCACGCCAACATCTTCCTGATCATCGCGGGCACCTACACCCCGCTGACCCTGCTGCTCCTGCCCGGCGCCAAGGGCCAGTGGCTGCTGTGGGGCATCTGGGCCGCCGCGGCGGCCGGCATCGTCTTCCGCGTCTTCTGGGTCGGCGCCCCACGCTGGCTGTACACGCCCTGCTACCTCGCGATGGGATGGGCGGCGGTCTTCTTCCTGCCCGACTTCCTGCGCACGGGCGGCATCGCCGTCCTGGTCCTGGTGGTCGTCGGCGGTCTGCTCTACAGCGCCGGCGGCGTGATCTACGGCATCAAGCGCCCGAACCCGTCACCGCGCTGGTTCGGCTTCCACGAGGTCTTCCACTCCCTCACCCTCGCCGCGTTCGTCGTCCACTACGTCGGGATCTCGCTGGTGGCCTACCGGCACACGTAACCCTTTGCCCTCGTCCTGCACCGGCCACGGCTCCTGGGAGCCGTGGCCGTTCTCATGCCGTGACACTCCGCCGCAAGTGACAGTCACGTGGATTCGGGAGTCACTCTCATCTCGAAGCGCCGGGCGCCGATACCGGACAATGACCGGCATGAGGCCCGCACGCTCCCAGCTTCCCCCCGACGACCGACCCCCGCCGGGCCTGCGTGAACGCAAGAAGATCAAGACCCGCGAGGCGATCCGCGCCGCGACCTACGCGCTGATCGAGGAGCAGGGCTACGACGCCACGACGATCGACCAGATCGCCGACCGGGCCGAGGTGTCACCATCGACCGTCTTCCGGTACTTCCCGGCCAAGGAGGACATCGTCCTCACGGACGAGTCCGGCTCGCTGATGGTCGAGGAGCTGCGTGCCCGGCCCGCGGGAGAGCCGTGGACGGATTCGGTACGGCACGTGATGCACAGGGCCGTCGACGCGATGACGGCGGGGGACCCCGACGTGGTACGGGTGCGGGCGCACCTCGCGGCCCGGGTCCCCGCCGTCCGCTCCCGGATGATCGAGAGCATGTCGCGGACCGGGCGCCTGCTGCGCGAGGCCCTCGCCGAACGCTCCGGGCCGGCCGCGGACAGCCTCGAAGTACGCGTCTACGCGACGGCCCTCGTCGGCGCCCTGATGGAGGTCACCATGGCGTGGGCGGAGAACGGCTTCCAGGACGACCCGCGCGGCATGATGGACCGGGCCCTGGACGTCCTGGAGCACGGCCTGCCCACCGGAAAACCCTGAGGCCCCGGTCCGCTCCCATGGCATCCTGACCGGGTGAACGGTCCCGAGATCCACGTCGAGTTCGCCCCCGAGCTGGGCCTGTTCGTCCAGCGCACACCGCGGCGGACGGTCGTCACCGACGGCGTCTCGTCCGTCGGCCATCTCGTCGAGTCCCTCGGGGTGCCGCTCACCGAGGTCGGCGCGCTGGTCGTGGACGGCCGCGAGGTCCCGCCCTCGCACGTCCCGCAGCCCGCCGAGCGGCTGGTCGTCCGGCCGGTGGAACGCCCCCAGCGGGTGCCCGGCGCACCCCTCCGCTTCCTCCTCGACGTCCACCTCGGCACGCTGGCCCGCCGGCTGCGGCTGCTCGGCGTGGACACGGCGTACGAGTCGACGGACATCGGGGACCCGGCGCTCGCCGCCCGCTCGGCGGCCGAGAAGCGGGTCATGCTCAGCCGCGACCGGGGCCTGCTGCGCCGCCGGGAACTGTGGGCCGGCGCGTTCGTCTACAGCACCCGCCCCGACGACCAGCTCCACGACGTCCTCGACCGCTTCGCCCCCGACCTGAGCCCCTGGACCCGCTGCACCGCCTGCAACGGCCTGCTCAGGCAGGCCACCAAGGACGAGGTCGCCGCCCAGCTGAAGCACGGCACCCAGCGCTCCTACGACGTCTTCGCCCAGTGCACGGCCTGCGGCCGGGCCTACTGGAAGGGCGCCCACCACGACCGGCTGGAGGCGGTCGTGGAACGTGCGCTGAGCATGCGTACCCAGAGCGGCTGAGTACGCCACCAGATCCGCGGTGACCGGCCGGCGGGGTTGGCTGGGGGCATGAACACGGCACAGATGACCGGCGTCCGCGTGCGGGACGGCTTCCGCGTGGCAGCGGGGTGGGGGCTCGGGCTGCTCCTGCCGACCGTGCTCTTCTCCACGCTCCTGACCTTCACCAGCGAACGGGCCAGCAGGTGCCTCACCTACGGCGAGGAGTGCGCCGCGGTGCCCGGCTGGCTGCTGTACGGCAGTTTCTGGGCCTCGCTCGTGGCCGGTCTGGCCATGCTGGTGTGGCCCCGGGCCCGGTGGACGGGCGCCAGGGCCGGCGCCCTGCTCGTCCAGTGGGGCGCCCAGTTGCTGCTGGCGGCGCTGATCCTCAGCTACGCCTGACACCTCCCTCCCCGCGGGCGGTGCCGTCCTCGTCGCGGTCCAGGTGGCGGCCGCCGCTCTCAGGGAGTGGTCAGCTTCGTCCGCAAGGCGTCCGGGTCCGTCACCGGCAGGTCGCACACGAAGCCGCGGCAGACGTACGCGGTGGGCGCGCCGTCGACGAGGGTGCGGTCGGCGAGCAACGGGAACTCCTCGCTGTCCGGGGTGCCGCAGGCGACGACGGCCCCCGGGGCGGTGCTCAGCAGCGCCGTACGGTGCAGGGCCGCCGTCCGCTCGTCGTCCGGGGCCGGCCCGACGACCGCCACCTCGCGCGGCCCGTCGAGCAGCGCCTCGGCGACGGCCAGCCCCCATCCGATGAACCGGGGCACGCGCGGCCCGAGCGTCTTCACCACCCCCAGCGCCCGCTCGGCGGCGGCCCGGTGCGGTCCGGAGCCGGTGTGGGCGGCGTAGCTCAGCAGCGCGCCTGCCGCGGCGGTCCAGCCGGACGGGGCGGCGTTGTCGGTGGGGTCCTGGGGCCGGCGGATGAGCTGCTCGGCGTCGGACGCGGTGTCGTACAGGGCACCGGTCCCGACGTCGGTGAAGCGGGCGAGGACATGGTCGAGCAGTAGTCCGGCGAAGTCGAGCCAGACCCCCTCGCCGGTCACGGAGGCGAGCGCGAGGAAGCCCTCGGCGACGTCGGCGTAGTCCTCCAGCACGCCCGCGTTCGGGCCGACCCGGCCGTCCTTGCTGGTGCGGGCGAGCCGGCCGTGTTCGTCCAGGTGGACCCGGACCAGCAGGTCGGCGGCGGCGACGGCGGCCTCGGTGAGGTCCGGCCGGCCGAAGCAGGCGCCGGTCTCGGCGAGCGCGGCGATGGCGAGCCCGTTCCAGGCGGCGACGACCTTGTCGTCCCGGCCGGGCGCGGGCCGCCGGTCCCGGGCGGCGAGGAGCCGGTCCTTGACGGAGGCGATCCTCTCGGCCTCGAACACGCCCTCCGTCTGCGGGAGCTGCAGGACGGACTGGCCGTGCTCGAAGGTGCCCTCCTCGGTCACGCCGAAGTACTGGGCGGCGAGCTCGGCGTCGTCGCCGAGGACCTCGCGCAGCTGCTCGGGCCGCCATACGTAGTACGCGCCCTCGACGTGCCGCCCGCTGCCGTCGTCGCTGTCGGCGTCGAGGGCCGAGGCGAATCCGCCCTCCGGGGTGCGCAGTTCGCGGAGCAGGAACTGGGCGGTGTCCAGCGCGACCCGCCGGGCGAGGTCCGAGCCGGTGGCCCGCCACAGGTGGGTGTAGACCCGGCACAGCAGGGCGTTGTCGTACAGCATCTTCTCGAAGTGCGGCACGACCCAGTCGCGGTCCACCGAGTACCGGGCGAACCCGCCGCCGAGCTGGTCGTAGATGCCGCCCCTGGCCATCCGCTCACAGGTGTCCCGGGCCATCTGCAGCGCGCCCTCGGCACCGGTCCTGGCGTGGTGGCGGAGCAGGAACTCCAGCACCATGGACGGCGGGAACTTCGGCGCGCCGCCGAATCCGCCGCGCTGGGGGTCGTACTCGCGGGTGAGCCCGAGCAGGGCCTGTGCCAGCTCCTGTTCGCCGGGCGCCGTGTCGGCCTGCCGGACCATCTCCCGCTGGGCGAGGTCGCGGACGATCTTCCCGGCGACGTCGGCGACCTCCTCCCGGCGGGTCGTCCAGGCCTGCTGGACGCCTTCCAGCACCTGCCGGAAGGAGGGCATGCCGTGCCGGGGGGCGGGCGGGAAGTAGGTGCCGAAGTAGAACGGCTCCGCGTCGGGGGTGAGGAACACGGTCATGGGCCAGCCGCCGTGCCCGGTGGCCGCCTGGACGGCCTCCATGTAGACGGCGTCCACGTCCGGCCGCTCCTCGCGGTCGACCTTGACGCTGACGAAGTGCTCGTTGAGGTAGTCGGCGGTGGCCCGGTCCTCGAAGGACTCGTGGGCCATCACGTGGCACCAGTGGCAGCTGCTGTACCCGACGCTCAGCAGGACGGGCCTGCCGGTCCTGCGGGCCTCCTCGAAGGCCTCGCCGGACCACGGCCACCAGTCGACGGGGTTGTCCGCGTGCTGGAGCAGGTACGGGGACGTCTCATGGGCCAGTCGATTCGGCATGACCCCATCCTGCCGCAGCCGTCCCCGCGCGGGACGTCAGGCCCGGACGGCAACCGCCGGTTTCGCGGAACGGGCGGACGCCGAGGCGGAGCCGTGGGACGCGGCTCCCGGACGTGACCGGGGGAAGCGGCCGGCCCGGGAACCGGCACGAAACCCTCACCACCCCCGCTGATCGCCACCCCCTCGCCATCCCGTCGTCCCCGAAGGACACTCGTACGCGACGGAGTTGCCGCCGGAGGGGGACGGGACATGCGGGACGGTCATCGGGCGGAGGCCGAGCGGCTGCTGGTGCGGGCCGTGGAGGAGGAGGTGCGGCGTTCGGGCGGGCGGATCGACGGCCGGCTGCTGCTGTCGCGGGCCCGCGGCGCGCTGGACGCGATGGCGGGCGCGGCCGGCGAGGAGTACGAGGCCTACACGCGCGCCCTGGACGAGGCGGAGGCCGGCCGGCTGACCTTCGGCCGGCGGTACGCCCGCGCAGGCGCCGGAACGGCCCTGCTCGTCGCGGCGGTCGCCGCCGTCGCCGCCGCCGTGGCCGACCTGGCCCTCGGTACCGGCACCGGCACGGCCCTCGGCGCGGGCACCACCGCGGGCGTGGCGGGCGCCGCGGCGACGGTGGTGAAGGTGGCCGGTGCGCATCTGCCCGCCGCCCACCACCGCGCGGGCGCGGCCGGCCAGCCCGGCGGCCCGGAGCAGCTGCGGTTGCAGTGGCTGACGGCGCTGGAGGTGCGGGGCATCCGCCCGTTCCTCGACCAGCAGCGGGTGCTCAGCGCCTCCACCGGTGCCAAGAAGAAGGGCACCGGCCCGGCGCTGCGCGGCGCGGACAAGAGCGCGGCGGCCCGCAGGCGTTCGGTGCTCCAGCAGTCCTTCGGGCAGCTCCCGGAGGCCGACGGCCCGTTCGCGGGGCGCCGGGCGGAGCTGGGGCGGATCAGGCAGTGGGCGCAGGCGGCGCGTGCGGCCACCGAGACCCGGCCGACGCTGGTGGTGCTGCACGGCGAGCCCGGCTCCGGCCGGACCACGCTCGCGGTGCGCGCGGCGCACGAGCTGCGGGACCACTTCCGGGGCGCGGTGGTCGTGGACCTGCGCGGCGGCAGCCGGGAGGAGGCGCCGCTGTCCACCAGGGACGCCCTGCTGCACCTGCTCAACCGGCTGGGCGCGCCCCGCGAGCAGCTGCTGTTCCGGGAGCGGTCCTCCCCCGACCAGCAGGTCAAGCGGCTGGCCGAGCTGTACCACCGGCATCTGACCGGACTGCCGGTGACGATCGTGCTGGACGACGCCTCGGACCCGGAGCAGGTGCGCGCCCTGGTGCCGGAGCGCTCCGACAGCCTGGTGCTGGTCACCGCCCGCACCCCCCTCGACCTGCCCGCCGACCTGCCGGCCTGGGTGCACGAGCTGCCCGTCCCGGCGCTGGACGCGGCGGGCTCCGAGGAACTGCTGAGCGCGGCGGCCGAGGACGCGTCGGGGCCGTACGACGCCGGCTCCGCCGACCGGGTCCGCGAGCTGTGCGGCGGGCTGCCGCTGGCGCTGCGGGTCGCGGGCTCGGCACTGGGCCCGCGCTCACCTGGGCAGCTGGCCGCGGACCTGGGGGCGTACGGCCCGGTGGAGCCGGTGGAACGGGCGCTGTGGCTGCGCTACACCGACCAGCCGGAGCCCACCCGCCGGCTGCTGCGCAGGCTCGCCCTGGCGGGCCGGGCCTCGCTGGGCGCGGCGGCGGCGGCCTCCCTGCTCGCCACCGACGAGGCCGAGGCCACCCGGCATCTGGTGGCGCTCGCCCGGGCGGGCCTGATCGACCATGTGCGCGGCAGCCGCTACCGGCTGCACGACCTGGTGCGGGCCTTCGCCCATGCCCGGCTGCTGGACGAGGAGGACCCGGCCGAGCGGGCGGCCGCGCAGGAGCGGCTGATCGTGAACTACGCGGAGCTGGCCGACTCGGTGCTGCGCCTGGTCGACGGGAACATGTCGACGCGGTCGAACCAGTTCGGCTCGCACGGCTTCCCCTCCCTCGACGAGGCGCTGCGCTGGCTGGACGACGAGTCCAGCTTCATCACAGCGGCCCTGCGGCACGCGGAGGGCGTGGACCAGGCGGCCGTGCTGAACCTGCTGGGCGCGCTGTGCGACTACTGCCTGCTGCGCGGCGACCTGTACCGGCTCGGTGAGATCAGCGAGCTGGCGCAGTCGGTGGACCAGGGACTGCTGGTGCGCTCGGTGCAGTGGCGTACCGGTATCGCGGCCCGGCAGCTCGGTGAGCTGGACAAGGCGCGCACCACGCTGACCTCGGTCGTGGACCTGTACCGGGAGGCCCGGCACGAGGCGGGGGCGGCCCGCGCGCTGGCCTCGCTGGGGATCACGCTGCACCACCAGGGCAACCTCACCGAGGCGGCGGCCCGGCTCCGCGAGGCACTGGACATGCAGGCGGCACCGGAGCTGGCGACGGACCGGGCGTGGACGATGCACGCGCTGGCGGCCGTCCAGCGGGACCGGGCCCGGCTGGCGGAGGCCCTGGACCTGCTCACCCGCTCCCTGGTCCTGCACCGCGAGGGCGGCTCGGTGCACGGCGAGGCCTGGGCGCACTTCCATCTGGGCCAGCTGGCCCTGCGGCTGGGGGATGTGCCGCGCGCGGAGACGGAGCTGCGGGCGGCCCTGGAGCGGTACGGCAGGACGCAGGACGCCCGAGGGGAGGCGTGGGCGCTGACCCAGCTGGCCCGGGCCCGGCTGGTGGCCGGTGACGGCGCCGCGGCCGTGGAGAGCCTGCGCCGGGCGGTGACCCGGCACCGGGAGAACGAGGACGCGCGCGGCGAGGCGTGGACGCTGTACCACCTGGGGCAGGCGCTGGAGGAGACCGGTGAGCTGGACCAGGCGGTGCGGGACCTGGAGCGGTCCCGGACGATGTTCTCCCGGATACGGGACGTGTACGGCCTGGCCTGTGCCCGGCACCACTCGGCGCGGGCGACCCGGGACCAGCGGGCCGCGCAGACCGGCTCGCTGCGCAACTCCGGTTTCGCCCGGCAGCTCCTGGTGGACGCGCGCGCCGACTTCCAGCGGATCGGCGTCGCCCACGGCGAGGCCTGGACCTGCCTGGAGCTGGCGGTGGTGGACGCGGGCAACGCGCGGACGCAGCAGGCGCTGGCGCTGTGCGACGAGGCGCTCGCCCTGTTCACGTCCTACGGCGACCGGCGCGGCGAGGACTGGGCCCGCTTCCTGCGCTGCACCCTGCTGCCGTACGCGGCGCCGGGCGGGGTGGAGGTGGGCACGGCCGTCGCCCAGGAGGAGCTGGCCCAGCTGGCCCGTGCCTCGCACCCGCTGCGGGACGAGAAGCTGGCGGACTACGTCCCGGCGTACGCCCTGCTGCTGGAGCGGGGTGTCGAGCTGGAGGCCGGCTGGCAGGCCTGGCGGCTGCGCATGACTCCGGACCGCCACGCCCGGGAGGTGATGGGGGTGGCGGTGCCGGCGTAAGGCCGACCCCGGCGGGTCAGCGCTGCTGGGCCGCGGAGCCGGCCTGTTCCCGGGCCCCCTCCGCGTCGGCGTCCGGGGACTCCTTGAAGTCGACCTTCTGCATGTGCTTGTTCATCGACTTCATCAGTCCCCACACGGCCACGGCCATCACCGCGAAGACGATGAAACCGAGGATGCCGGGGGTGACCTTGTTCTCGTCCACCTCCTTGGCGGCGAGGGGGACGAGGTGCGTCACTGCCAGGCTCACGCTTGCGCTCATGTCAGGCATTGTCCCGGATGCCCGCGAAGAGGTCGTCCTCGGGGAGGGAAGTATCGACGAGGGACTTCGCCAGCTCGTACTCCTCCGTCGGCCAGACTTCCTTCTGGAGCTCCAGCGGCACCTTGAACCAGCCGCCGTCCGGGTCGATCTGCGTGGCGTGGGCGATCAGCGCCTTGTCGCGGATCTCGAAGAAGTCCGCGCACGGGATGTGGGTGGTCAGGGTGCGCTCGGTGCGCTCCGTCTCGTTCCACCGCTTGAGCCACTCCCCGTACGGCGACTCCAGGCCGCGGTCGAGCATGGCCTGGTGCAGGGCCTCGGTGCGGGGACGGTTGAAGCCCTGGTTGTAGTAGAGCTTCAGCGGCTGGTAGGCGGGGCCGAACTCGTCCTCGGGGTACTTCCCGGTGTCCGCCGCGCCCTCGAACGCCACCATGGAGATCTTGTGGGTCATGATGTGGTCGGGGTGCGGGTAGCCGCCGTTCTCGTCGTAGGTGGTGATCACCTGCGGGCGGAAGGAGCGGATCTGCTTCACCAGCTCACCGGCCGCCTTGTCGACGTCCTCCAGGGCGAAGCAGCCCTCGGGCAGCGGCGGCAGCGGGTCGCCCTCCGGCAGGCCGGAGTCGACGAAGCCGAGCCACTCCTGCTTGACGCCGAGGATCTCCCGGGCCTCGTCCATCTCCTTGCGGCGCACCTCGTGGATGTGCTCCTCGATGTAGGTGTCGCCCTGGAGCTTCGGATTGAGGATGGACCCGCGCTCTCCGCCGGTGCAGGTCACCACCAGCACGTCCACCCCCTCGGACACGTACTTCGCCATGGTGGCCGCGCCCTTGCTCGACTCGTCGTCGGGGTGCGCGTGAACGGCCATCAGCCGCAGCTGCTCAGTCAAGACTCAATCCTCGGTAAGTCGGCGCCCCCGTGGCTCCGGGCGCGATCGGCGGCTTCTATAGTGACCGAATCGGGGGGCGAATAATTCCGCGGAGAGGACGATCATGAGTACCGCGAGCACGCGGCTGCCCGAGGGCCGCTACGGCCGTTCCTCGGACCAGCGCGCCGACCGCAAGCTCAGGATCGCCGGCACGGTGCTGGGCGCGGTCCTGCTCGCACTGGTCGGCTACTTCGCCTACCACTACGTCGCGCAGAACGAGATCAGCGCCGAGGTCATCACCTTCCAGGCCTCCGACGACGCCGTCAAGGTGCACCTGGAGGTCCGCAAGGACGCCGGCGCCTCGGGCTACTGCACCCTGCGCTCGCAGTCGGCCGACGGCGCCGAGGTGGGCCGCGCGGACTTCCGCTTCTCCGGGTCGGCCACCCGGATCGACAAGGTCGTCACGCTCCGTACGACGGCGCAGGGGACGACGGCCGAGCTGCTGGGCTGTCACGCCGGCTGACACCCGGCGGACACGCGCGGCCACGCTCCGGGTTCACCCGGAATGCGTAGGCCCTGACCTGCGTTGATGTGATTCTGATGGCTTATGTCCTCCCCCTTCCGGCGTTGAATTGTTAGGCTCGTGGTTTCGCCCATCCAAGAGGGAACATTCTTCTGGGTAGGGCGATGCTTTGTATTCCCAGTACCGACGAGGAGCACCCTGTGACCCAGACCAGCGAGAACGTCACCTGGCTGACCCAGGAGGCGTACAACAAGCTCAAGGACGAGCTTGAGTACCTTACTGGTCCTGCGCGCACGGAGATCGCCGCCAAGATCGCGGCCGCGCGCGAGGAGGGCGACCTGCGCGAGAACGGCGGGTACCACGCGGCCAAGGAGGAGCAGGGCAAGCAGGAGCTGCGTGTGCGCCAGCTGACCCAGCTCCTCGAGAACGCCAAGGTCGGCGAGCCGCCGGCCGCGGACGGTGCCGTCGCGCCCGGCATGGTCGTCACGATCGCCTTCGACGGTGACGAGGACGACACCCTGACGTTCCTGCTCGCCTCCCGCGAGTACGCGAGCGCCGACATCGAGACCTACTCGCCGCAGTCCCCGCTGGGCTCGGGCGTCATCGGCCACAAGGTCGGCGAGGACGCGGAGTACGAGCTGCCGAACGGCAAGAAGGCCTCGGTCCGCATCCTGAAGGCCGAGCCGTACACGGGCTGATCCAGACCCGGTCGACTACCGGCCCCCGGCGCCCTCAGGGGTGCCGGGGGCCTTGTCATGCTCGGGCCGTCGTGCGGGCGTGTCCCGCCGCCGCGGTGCAGTCAGGCGGTCGCGGAGCGGTACTTGCGCACGGCGAGGGTGCGGAAGACCAGGATGATCACGACCGACCAGATCAGCGAGGCCAGGACCGGGTGCTGCATGGGCCAGGCGTCGGGTGTCCGGAAGCCCGGCGGCAGGTTGCCGAACAGCTCGCGGCAGGCCTGGACGGTGGCGCTGAACGGGTTCCACTCCGCTATGTGCCGCAGGAAGGCCGGCATCTGGTTCGCGTCCACGAAGGCGTTCGAGATGAACGTCAGCGGAAACAGCCAGATCAGACCGCCCGAGGTCGCCGCCTCCGGGGTGCGCACGGACAGGCCGATGAGCGCGCCGATCCAGGAGAACGCGTAGCCGAGCAGCAGGAACAGGGCGAAGCCGGCGAGGACCTTGCCGAAGTTCTCGTGCGTGCGCCAGCCGACCAGCACGGCGACGACCGCGAGGACGAGCAGGGTCAGCGCCGTCTGGACCAGGTCGGCGAGGGTGCGCCCGGTGAGGACCGCGCCGCGTGCCATGGGCAGGGAGCGGAACCGGTCGATCAGGCCCTTGTGCATGTCGTCGGCGATGCCCGCGCCGGCGCCCGCCGTGGCGAACGTGACGGTCTGGGCGAAGATGCCGGCCATCAGGAACTCGCGGTAGGCCTGCGTGGAGTTGGACGAGCCGACCTGGATCGAGCCGCCGAACACGTAGGTGAACAGCACCACGAACATGATGGGCTGGATCAGTCCGAAGATCAGCATCTCGGGGATCCGGCCCATGCGGATCAGGTTCCGGCGGGCTACGACCAGTGAGTCGCGGACGGATCTGACCACGGGGTTGCCCGGGGCCGCGACGGGCGCGGTGTCGGTGACGGCACTCATTTCACGGCCTCCTTGCCGGTGCGCTCGCCCTGCTCGGCGCTCTCCGCCGCGTGTCCGGTCAGGGACAGGAAGACGTCGTCGAGGGTGGGGCGGCGCAGCCCGACGTCGTCCATCTCGATCCCGCGCGAGTCCAGCTCGCGGATGACCTCGGCGAGCAGCTTGGCGCCGCCCGTGACGGGCACCGTGAGCTTGCGGGTGTGCTCCTCGACCGTGGTCTCGCCCTTGCCGAAGCCGCGCAGCACCTCCGCGGCGGCGGCTATCTCCTCCCGCTCGTGCACCACGACCTCGACGCGCTCGCCGCCGGTGCGGGCCTTGAGCTGGTCGGAGGTGCCCTGGGCGATGACCCGGCCGTGGTCGACGACCGCGATGTCGTGGGCCAGGTGGTCGGCCTCTTCCAGGTACTGCGTGGTGAGCAGCAGCGTCGTACCGCCGGAGACGAGCCGTTTGATGACCTCCCACAGCTGCTGGCGGTTGCGCGGGTCGAGGCCCGTCGTCGGTTCGTCCATGAACATCACCGGGGGCGAGACCACGAGGGCCGCGGCGAGGTCCAGCCGGCGGCGCATGCCTCCGGAGTAGGTCTTGGCGGGTCGGTCGGCGGCGTCGGCGAGGTGGAACTGCTCCAGCAGCTCCGTCGCGCGCGCCTTGGCCGCCTTCGCCCTCATCTGGTAGAGCTGCCCGACCATCTGCAGGTTCTCCCGGCCGGTCAGGTACTCGTCGACCGCCGCGAACTGGCCGGAGAGGCCGATGGAGCGGCGTACGGCGTCGGGGTGGCGCAGCACGTCCACGCCGGCGACCACCGCCTTGCCGCTGTCGGGGCGCAGCAGGGTCGTCAGGCAGCGGACGGCCGTCGTCTTGCCGGCGCCGTTCGGCCCGAGGAGGCCGAGGACCGTGCCCTCGGGCACGTCGAGGTCGACGCCGTCCAGTGCCCTTACGTCGCCGAAGGTCTTCACCAGGCCTTCGGCATAGATGGCACCTGGCATATGTGTCTCCACGTCGTCGGGAATTCGGGGACGGATTCTTCGCAAAGGCTAGGTTTGTTCGCCCGGCCGTGCCCGCGGTTTTCGCGGATGCGGACGCCGGTACGCACAGGTGCCGCGCACCCGCGGGCAGGCCGGCCGGGGCCACACGACACACCATAACGCGATGTATCGCGTCCCTCAAGAGACTTCGCTCGAACGGGTGGTGGCCGTGGCCGGCCGTTCCGGGTCAGTCGATGACGGTGTAGCCGGCGTCCCGCAGGGCCCGGCCGACCTCGGCGCAGTGCGCCGGGCCCTTCGTCTCCAGGTGCAGCTCCACCTCGGCCTCCGTCAGACCGAGCCGGGGACCGGTGCGGACGTGACTGACGTCGAGGACGTTGGCGTCGACCGCCGACAGCACGCCGAGCAGCGTGGCGAGCGCGCCCGGCCGGTCCGTCAGCCGCAGCCGGACGGCCAGGTAACGGCCCTGCGCGGCCATGCCGTGCCGCAGCACCCGCTGCATCAGAACCGGGTCGACGTTGCCACCGGAGAGCACCGCGACGACCGGACCGTCGAAGGCGTCCGGCGCGGCCAGCAGCGCCGCCACCGGGCTCGCCCCGGCCGGCTCCACGACCAGCTTCGCCCGCTCCAGGCAGAGCAGCAGCGCCGCCGACAACTGGTCCTCGCTGACCGTGCGCACCTCGTCGACCAGTTCGCCGACGATCCCGAACGGCACCACGCCGGGACGCCCCACCTTGATGCCGTCGGCCATCGTCGCCGGGCTCAGCAACGACACCGGGCGCCCGGCGGCCAGCGAGGGCGGGTAGCAGGCGGCCCCCTCCGCCTGCACGCCGACGATCCGCACGTCCGGCCGCAGCGCCTTCACCCCCACCGCGATCCCCGCCGCGAGCCCGCCGCCGCCCATGCCGACGACGATCGTGCGCACCTTCGGGCACTGCTCCAGGATCTCCAGGCCGACCGTGCCCTGGCCGGCGATCACGTCCGGGTGGTCGAAGGGGTGGATGAACACGGCGCCGGTGCGGTCGGCGTACTCCTGGGCGGCGGCCAGCGTCTCGTCGACCACCTGGCCGTGCAGGCGCACCTCGGCGCCGTAGTCCCGGGTCGCGCTGATCTTCGGCAGCGGCGCGCCCTTCGGCATGAACACCGTCGCGTGCACGCCCAGCAGGGAGGAGGCGAGCGCGACGCCCTGGGCGTGGTTGCCGGCGCTCGCGGCCACCACACCGGCCGCCCGCTCCTCCGGCAGCAGCCCGGCGATCCGCACGTAGGCGCCGCGCAGCTTGAACGAGCCGGTCCGCTGCAGGTTCTCGCACTTCAGGTGCACGGGGGCGCCGACCAGCTGGGACAGGTGCCGGCTGCCCTCCATCGCGGTCACACGGGCCACTCCCGAGAGCATCTTCTGGGCGCCGCGCACATCGTCGAGGGTCACGGAGCGCAAGGAGTCGGCCGTGCGGTAGCTCATGACTCCAGCATCGCAGTTCACGTTCGCGCACGACTGGTGTGACCAAGCAGCGAGACCGGTTCGTGCAGCGCCGGTACGGCTCGGCGCCGGGCCGCGTACCCTGTCCCCCAACCCAGCAGTCCTTCATGAAGCGAGCCTCCGGCCATGCCCACAACACCTGAAATGTCGATGGACATGACGACCGTCGGTGACACCGGTCTCCTCGACACCCTCCAGCACGAGGTGGCGGTGTTCGCCCGCCGTGCCGAACAGACGCGGCTCGGCGGCGTCGGCCAGGTGCGCAACTCCATGGACCGTGCCGCGTACCTGCTGCTCAACCGGCTCGACAACGAGGGCCCGATGGGCGTCAAGGCGCTCGCCGCCAGCATGGGCATCGACTCCTCCACGGTCACCCGGCAGGTGGCGCCCCTCGTCGACACCGGGCTCGTCAAGCGCACCTCGCACCCGGAGGACGGGCGCGCGGTGGTGCTCCAGCTGTCGCCGCGCGGCGCCGCGCGGCTGGAGGAGGTGCGCTCGTCCCGGCGTCAGCTCATGGCGGAGCTGACACACGACTGGGCGCCGGAGGAGCGCGAACAGTTCTGCACGCTGCTCACCCGCTTCAACCACGCGCTCTCCGCGCGGATGACCGTGCAGGGCGTACCGGCGGCGGAGCAGCCCCCGGCCTCCTGACCGCGCGCCGCACGGCGCGGGTTCCGAGGTCTTGACCCCGGCCCGTCACTGGCCTGATATGAGACCGGGTCCGCAGAGGGATTCGTCCGGACCGGCTCCGGCGGGCCGGAGGGAGAACTCGGGGGGAGGCGCGGTGGGGGATCGGCAAGTGGCCCGTGATGCCCGCCGGGCCCGGGAGTTCGAGGCGTTCGTCGCGGGTGCGGCCGGGCGCCTGCTGCACGCCGCCATGCTGCTCACCGCCGAGGCGCCGGACGCCAACCCGCGCGCGCGGCGTCTGCTGACGCTCGCGCTCGCCCACACCTACGCCCGCTGGGACCGGCTGCGCGGCGAGGACCCGTACGACTGCGCCCGCCAGTACCTCGCCACCCGCTTCGCGCGCACCACCTGGCACCGGTACGGGGCCTTCGGCCGCGCCCGGCCCGATCCGCGCAGCCCGCTGGCCGCGCTCGCGCCGCGCGAGCGGCTGGTCCTGGTCCTGCGGTTCTACGAGGGCGTGGCCGAGGAGCAGACGGCGGCCCTGCTCGGCCTGCCCGCGGAACGCGTCCACACCATCTGCGACCGCGCGACGGCCGACGTACTGCACCCCGCCCGCCCGGTCGCGCCCCGCGCGGCGGACACCGGGGCGGCACCGTCGTGAGCCGCGCCGGCGACCTCGTACGCCGCGTCCCCCCGCACGGCCGCCGCCAAGGCCCGTGCCCGCGCGCACGCCGGTCCGGCGGCGGGAGGCCGCGGTGAGACGGGGCGAACGGGAAGCCGCCGTGCGGCGGATCATGGAGCGGGGCGGGGCTCCGGTGCCGCCGGAGCTGCACGCGGACGCGGTGCGCCGTGGGGAACGTCTGCTGCGGCAGCGGCGGCTCGTCCGCCGGGTCCTGTGGCTGCTGGCCTGCGTCGCGGCCGTCGCGTTCGCGGTGTGGGCGGCCGACGCCCGCCCCTGGGTGGAGCCGCCCTCGCAGACGACCCCACCGCTGACCGGCTGGTGACCGCCGCTACTTGCCGAGGGCCTGCCGCAGGTCCTCCAGCAGGTCGTCGACGTTCTCGATGCCGACCGACAGGCGCACCAGGTCGGCCGGGACCTCCAGCGCGGAACCGGCGGCGGAGGCGTGCGTCATCCGGCCGGGGTGCTCGATGAGGGACTCGACACCGCCGAGGGACTCGCCGAGGGTGAACACCTGGGCGCGGTTGCATACGTCGACCGCGGCCTGCTCGCCGCCCTCGACCCGGAACGACACCATGCCGCCGAACGCCTTCATCTGCTTGGCGGCGACCTCGTGGCCGGGGTGCTCGGGCAGCCCCGGGTAGAGCACGCTCGTCACGCGCGCGTGCCGGGACAGCATGTCGGCGATCTTCGTGGCGTTCTCGCTGTGCCGGTCCATGCGCACCGCGAGGGTCTTGGTGCCGCGCAGCACCAGCCAGGAGTCGAAGGGGCCGGCGACGGCGCCCATCGCGTTCTGGTGGTAGGCCAGTTCCTCGCCGAGCCCCGGGTCGGAGACGATCAGCGCGCCGCCGACCACGTCGGAGTGGCCGCCCATGTACTTGGTCAGGGAGTGCACGACGACATCCGCGCCGAGCGCCAGCGGCTGCTGGAGGTAGGGCGTGGCGAAGGTGTTGTCGACGACGAGCTTCGCGCCCGCGTCGTGGGCGACCTGGGCGACGGCGGCGATGTCGGTGATGCCGAGCAGCGGGTTGGAGGGGGTCTCCACCCAGACGGCCTTGGTCTTCGGGGTGATCGCGGCCCGCACGGCGGCCGGGTCGCTGGTGTCGGCGACCGACCACTCCACCCCCCAGCGGGTGGCGACCTTGGCGAAGAGCCGGAAGGTGCCGCCGTAGGCGTCGTTCGGGATCACCACGTGGTCGCCGGGGGTGAGCAGCGTACGCAGCAGGGTGTCCTCGGCCGCCAGGCCGGACGCGAAGGCGAGGCCGCGGCGGCCGCCCTCCAGCGCGGCGAGGTTCTCCTCCAGGGCGGTCCGGGTCGGGTTGGCGCTGCGGCTGTACTCGTAGCCGCCGCGCAGCCCGCCGACGCCGTCCTGCTTGTAGGTCGAGACCTGGTAGATCGGCGGGACGACCGCGCCGGTGAGGGGATCCGCGGTGTTGCCCGCGTGGATCGCGAGGGTCTCGAAGTGCTGACTGATGTGCCTGTCGCTCATGTGCACCGAGCGTAATGCGCCCGGCGGGATGGTGACGGCCGCCATGAGCTCTCGCCGTGCCGCGCCATCCGGCCGTCATACACGGGCGGCCCGGCGGTTCCCGGCGGCACGCGGCGAGCCGACGGCCTCGTCAGCCTCATGGGCCTCATGCACCTCAAGGGTCTCGTGCGCCTCATGCGCTTATGGATCAGGGCCTCGTGCGCCTCATGTGTCTCATGGATCAGGGCCTCGTGCGCCTCATGTGTCTCATGGATCAAGGGCCTCGTGCGTCTCATGCGGCTCACGGCGTCTCGTGAGCGCCTCCCAGGCGCCCCGCTGTCATGTCCTCGCCCGGAGTTGTCCACAGCCCGGCGGCGGGGTTCGCCAATTGTCGGCGGCGTCTGGTTCGCTTGAGGCATGTCGATTCTCTGGCTGCTGATGGCGCTGCTCCTGCTGGGCTTCGTGCTGCTCCCTGTCGTACGGCGCAGGCGCGGGGTGATCGAACAGGTCCCCCCGGGACACCCGGACGCCGCCGACCCCGCGGACTACGGCTTCCTGCGCCAGGAGGAGCTGGACGTACGCCTGCCCGGCCCGGACGAGGACCTGCTCCAGGTCCTGGAGCTGGTGCAGCGCACGCAGGACTACCGGGCCGCCGCCCAGCTGCTGGCCGGCACCGAGTCCGAGGGCGAGCGGCGCTGGCAGCGGGTGCAGGCCTTCGCCGGTGCCGCCGCGCTGGAGCTGCAGCAGCGGCCCGGCGGGGTCCACGAGACGCCGGGCGGCCAGTGGCTCCGGGTCTGGCGGGCCGAGCAGCCCAAGGACGCGGGCGGCGCCGCCGTCCACGCGGAGTTCCTGGTGCAGCAGGCCTGGCGGACGTCGACGCCGGGCACGGACGAGTTCCGGATCATCATGGAGGAGGCCCGGGACGCCTGTGCGCAGGCGGCCCTGCTGGCGCCCGGTGACCCGGTGCCCTACGTGACGGAGCTTTCCATCGCGCGCGGACTGTCCTATCAGCACGCCGAGTTCGACCAGCTGTGGCTGAAGATCCTCGACCGCGCCCCGCACCACATGGGCGCGTATCTGGCCGCGTTGCACTACTGGTGCGAGAAGTGGCACGGCTCGCGCGAGCAGGCGTACTCCTTCGCGGAGGCCGCCGCGGCCCGCGCGCCGGAGGGTTCGCTGCTCGCCGCGCTGCCGCTGTTCGCGGTGTTCGAGCACCTGCCGGAGGTGAACCTGGTCGCGAGCTTCTACCAGAGCGAGGTCGTCACCAAGGCGATCCACGGCGCGCTGCACGCGGTGCACGCGGCCGACCCCGAGGACCCCACGCTGCCGCACGTCCGGCACCTGCTGCTGTTCTTCCTGGTCCGCGCCGAACGCTGGGCGGAGGCCATGCAGCAGCTGATACACATCGACGGTCACGTCGGCGCGCTGCCGTGGATCCTGTCCGCCGATCCGGCCGCCGAGTTCGCCCTGCACCGCGCGCTGGCGGTGGCCGGTTACGAGGCCAACGGCGGCAGCCCGGCCGGCCTCCCGGGCTGACGCCACCCGGCCCCCCGGGCCCCCTCCCGGGAGGGCCACCCCTCCCCTCCCCCATATCCGCATTGCCCTTCTGACCTGCGGTAGGGCATACGGCCCGGACTGGGAGCGCCGGTCGGCACTCGTGTACCTGCTGGCGGACCACGCGGCCGAGGAGGACGGGTGGCTGCTGGACTGGGAGGCCGAGCGGCGCGACGACCCCGACGCCGCCGTCGTCCGGGCGCGCAGCACGGTGATCCTCGCGTGGAAGCTGCGCGGTGCGAAGACGGCCCGGTACACGACCCGGGAGCAGGCCGAGGGCTTCCACCGCACGCTGGTCTCCGCACGTGCGGAGATCACCCGGGCGGCGGCACTGAACCCGGACGACCCGACGCCGTACATCGCGGAGATATGGGTGGCGCTGGGCCTCGGCTATCCGAACGCCGAGATGGACAAGCTGTGGGCGGAGATCTCCGCCCGCGCCCCGCACCACTACGAGGCCCACTTCTCGGCGCTCCAGTACTGGTGCGCGAAGTGGCGCGGCTCCGAGCGGCTGGCCTTCGACTTCGCCGAACGAGCCGCCGCCGGCGCGCCCTTGGGCAGCCTGCTGACGGCGCTGCCGCTCATCGCGCACTTCGAGCACGACGACTCGGAGGACACCGCGGCCGACAACACGCCGGAGATGCTGGCCCGGGTCGAGGCGGCGCTCCAGGACGCCGCGGCGGCGGACCCCTCCCACCCGCGGCTGCCGGAGCTGCGGCACCTACTGGCGTTCTACCTGCACCTCCAGGACCGCAACGAGGCGGCGCTGGAGCAGTTCAAGCTGGTGGACGGCCATGTGAACGCGCTGCCGTGGCGCTACCGGGGCGACATGGCCGGGCACTACTGCCGGGTCCGCGACACCGTGGTGCGGGCGGTACGGGAGACCGCGGCGGCGCCCGCCTGACCGGAATGCGGAAGATCCTCGGGACGTTGTGAACGGTGCCGGCCGGCGAGGCCGCCGGCACCCCGTCCCCGACCGACAGGGAGACCCCATGCTCTTCGGCCGCACCCCCCGGCTGCCCACCCCCGAGCAGGCGCTCAAGGGCCGCCTAGCACTCCCCTACACGGTCCCCGACCGGCACACCGTCCTCGGCACCCCGCTCCTCGGCCCGTACCCGCAGGGCCTGGAGGTCGCCGACTTCGCCCTGGGCTGCTTCTGGGGCGCGGAGCGCAAGTTCTGGCAGCTCCCGGCGGGTGTGCACACCACTCTGGTCGGCTACCAGGGCGGCTACACCGAGTACCCGACGTACGAGGAGGTCTGCTCGGGCCTGACCGGCCACACGGAGGCCGTCCGCGTGGTCTACGACCCCCGGCAGATCTCGTACGAGCGCCTGCTCAAGACCTTCTGGGAGTCCCACGACCCGACGCAGGGCTTCCGTCAGGGCAATGACGTGGGCACCCAGTACCGCTCGGCGATCTACACCCACACCCCGGAGCAGGCGGCCACGGCACAGGCCTCCCGCGAGGCCTACCAGAAGGTCCTGACCTCCTCCGGCTACGGCACGATCACCACGGAGATCCTCCCGGCACAGGGCCGCGCCTTCTACCCGGCCGAGGGGTACCACCAGCAATATCTCGACAAGAACCCGGCGGGCTACTGCGGCCTGGGCGGAACGGGGGTCAAGCTGAGTGACCCGTTCGACACGAATTGGGGCGCCTCGTGCCCGACGGGGATCGCTCCCGCGCCTGAAGTCACGGAGAAGTAGCCGGCCGAGCCTGAGCCCGGCCCGACCGGCCGTGGTGTCGACCCGCCACTCAGTACGGCGGCACGGCCGGTTTCCGGCACCGCCCGGGTAATCCGGCGCCGCTGTGCACTGAGCTACGCGCTTGCGGACTCGTCGTCAGCGCCATCCGGCGCTGGGCTGACGAACACGGCGAGATAGCGGAACTCACCGCCTGGCCCGCTCAGGTCGCTGTACGGCTCCCAATCGAGTGAGTACGCACCCCGCAACGCGCACGTGTTCGGCTGATAAGCGCCCTCAGCCCACAACAGCGTCCCGGCGAGCTCACGTCCCTGGTGGATCCTGAAGTCGTGATCCCGAGTACGTCGGCGGCCGGGGCTGGGCGGAGTCCACAGGGACGCCTCGTTGGTCAGCATGAGGGCAAGACCGTTCTGGCCGGACCGGCGGCAGAAGCGCTCCAGCCTGGCTATGTCCCGAACGAAGTACAGGCGAGCGAGGTCGGTGGCGGCATGCGCCCTCAATGAGTAGTCCTCGGCTGGAGTGCCGGCCGTGCCTGTCCAACTTCGGGTGAAGTACTTGAACTCGATCGCGGTGCGGGTCGAGGGCCCAAGGCACAGGAGGTCCAGGTACTCGGTCTTGCCCGGCGCTCGTTGCGGCACCTCCAGCCTGGAGTGCACCTCCGGTGCCAGCTCCCAGAGCGCCCGAGCAAAACTGTGCTGAAGGTCGGCTTCGGAGTGAAAGACCGGCCTCTGCCGGCGCAGATACTCAACGACCTCGCTGAGTGCGGTCCGTCCGGCGATAGTCCCAGCGCCGTCCATCGGTGTCGTAGTCACGGCGTCATTGAAGTGGATCCCTGGCTGACTCTTTCTGTTACGACCCCCTCCAGACTGATGCGCAGGCACACGACATGTGGGTGGTCCCGTCCCCGGGACACGTCGTGGTGGCCGTAGAGGACCGGCGCGTGCTTGGCACCTCGAACATGTACCCCAATCGGCCCGGTCCCGGTTCCCACATCGCCAGCGGCAACTTCATGGTGGCCTCCGAGGCGCGCGGCCAGGGTGTCGGTCAAGCACTGGGCGAGTATCTGCTCAACTGGGCCTCGACCTGTGGCTTTGCCGGCGTCCAGTGCAACGCCGTCGCGGCCTCGAACACGCCCGCCGTCAGAACGTACGAGCGCCTCGGGTTCACCGTCATCGGCACCGTCCCAGGTGCGTTCCGGCATCCGACGCTGGGTCCGGTCGGACTGCACGTCATGTATCACGACCTGGGCGCCTGACCCTGTTCATACCGGTCGACCGGCCGATCCCCCACGCTCATGGCTCGGTGGGAGTCAAGCAGCCATGAGGCCTGCCTACGCTCATGAGCCGCGAGAACCGCGCGCCCCGGAACCTCCGAGCCGAGCCCATGAAGCTGGGTCACATGGCAACCCAGACCCGTGGGCACCGGGGTGTCCTGCCCGGTCGGGGTCGCGCGAACCTGACGGGGCCGGCGCGGGGCTGAGCCCGTTCCGGCGACGGCTTCCCGTCCCTCCCCGTAGATTCGTCCCTCGTGTCGAGGCGGTTCGGCACGGAGCGAAGGGGAGGGCATGGGCAGTCGGGTATTTCTCATCGGTGGGGGCTGGGACAACGCCGAGGTGTACGAGCCGTTCCTGCGGGAGCTGGGCGGTGAGCGGCGGGTCGGGTGCCTGGTCCTCGACGAGGGGGACGGGGCCGCGCAGTTCGAGCGGTACGCGGCGGCGCTCGAGAAGGCCGGGCCGCCGTGCACGCCGGTGCCGCTGCTCGTGCCCCTAGGTGGCCGGTTCGAGCCGGAGGCCGTGCTGGACGGGATCGACGGGCTGCTGGTGTGCGGTGGGCTGACGCCCGCCTACCTGGACGCGCTCGCGGACTGTCTGGAGCGGCTGCCGGCGCTGCTGGCGGCGCGCGGGATGCCGTACGCCGGTTTCTCCGCCGGTGCCGCGGTGGCCGCGCGGCGGGCCGTGGTCGGCGGCTGGCTGCTGAACGGGGTCCCGGTGTGCGCGGAGGAGACCGGGGAGGACCTGGCGGAGATCGAGGTCCGGCCGGGGCTCGGCCTGGTGCCGTTCGCGGTGGACGTGCACGCGGCCCAGTGGGGCACGCTGGCGCGGCTGGTGACGGCGGTCGCGCGGGGGGACGCGCCGTACGGGGTCGCCGTGGACGAGAACACCCTGCTCATGGTGGGGGTGGAGGACGGCGAGGCCCGGGTGGCCGGGTCCGGCCGGGCCCATGTCGTACGGCCGGCGGACGACGGAGCCGTCCTGGTGCGGGCGTACGGCGCCGGGGAGGGATTCGGTCTCGGATAGACGCCCGCGGAGGGGCGCGGGGAACCGCGCGAACGGCCGCCACGACGGCCCGCACCCGGCAGAAGGCCCGCACCCCCGCACAGGATCCGCCGAAGGCCGTAGCCCGGCAGGGCTACGGCCTCCCAGAACTACGGCCGGGCAGGACCGCAGGTCAGATCGTGGCCGTGTCGATCACGAAGCGGTAGCGGACGTCGCTCGCCAGCACCCGCTCGTACGCCTCGTTGACCTCGGCCGCGCTGATCAGCTCGATCTCGGCGCCGATGCCGTGCTCGGCGCAGAAGTCCAGCATCTCCTGGGTCTCGCGGATACCGCCGATCATGGAGCCGGCGAGCGTCTTGCGGCCGCCGATCACCGAGAAGAGGTTGAGCGCGATGGGCTCCTCGGGGGCGCCCACGTTCACCAGCGCGCCGTCCGTCTTCAGCAGCGACAGCAGCGCGCCGAAGTCCATCGGCGCGGACACGGTCGACACGATCAGGTCGAAGGTGCCGGCCAGTTCCTCGAAGGTCTTCGGGTCGCTGGTGGCGTGGTAGTGGTCGGCGCCCAGCTTGAGCCCGTCGTCCTTCTTGCGCAGGGACTGGGACAGGACGGTGACCTCGGCGCCCATGGCGTGGGCGATCTTGACGGCCATGTGGCCGAGACCGCCGAGGCCGACGATGGCGACCTTCTTGCCGGGGCCGGCGTTCCAGTGGCTCAGCGGCGAGTAGGTGGTGATGCCCGCGCAGAGCAGCGGCGCGGCGACGTCCAGGGACAGCCCGTCGGGGATGCGCAGGACGTAGTTCTCGTCGACGACGATCTTCTCGGAGTAGCCGCCGTAGGTGGGCTCGCCGTCCTTGCCGACGGCGTTGTAGGTGCCGACAATGCCGTTGAGGCAGTACTGCTCCTCGCCTCGCAGGCAGTTCTCGCACTCGCGGCAGGAGTCGACCATGCAGCCGACCCCGACCCGGTCGCCGACCTGGAACTTCGTCACGCCGGGGCCGACCTCGGCGACGACGCCCGCGATCTCGTGGCCGGGGACCATGGGGAAGATCGCCTCGCCCCAGCCCTCGCGGGCCTGGTGGATGTCGGAGTGGCAGATACCGGCGAACTTGATGTCGATCAGGACGTCGTGCTCGCCGACCGCGCGTCGCTCGATGGTCGTCCGCTCCAGCGGGGCCTTCGCGGCGGGCGCGGCGTATGCGGCAACAGTGGTCATGCGGAGGATCTCCTAGCGGGGGGTTCCGCGCCCGGCTGCCTTCCCGCCGGGCGCGGCCTCCAGCCTGCCGGGCGAGGCGCCGCCCACCCAGACCACGCTTTTGCGTACGACCGCCGTGCCTACCACTGGCGGGGTCAGGCTGCCGTGCATACGACCAGGAATACTGGACGCATGGACAGCAGGGACGAGCAGCCGGACGCGAGCGTGGCCACCGGGCAGACCCTGGACCGACGGGCGGAGCTGAGCGAGTTCCTGCGCAGCCGGCGGGCCCGGCTGAAGCCCGAGGACGTGGGGCTGGCCGGATTCGGACGGCACCGCCGGGTGCCGGGGCTGCGCCGTGAGGAGTTGGCGCAGCTGGCCGGGGTGTCGGTGGCGTACTACACCCGCCTCGAGCAGGGCAACGGCCGTAACGTCTCGGCCGAGGTGCTGGACTCGATCGCCCGGGCGCTGCGGCTGACGGACGCCGAGCACGCGCACCTGACGCACCTGGCCAAGCCGAAGGCGCACAAGAAGAAGCCGGCGGCACGGCAGCAGCAGGTGCGGGCGGTGCTGCGGCATCTGCTGGACAGCATGGACGGGGTACCGGCGTACATCGTGGGCCGGTGCTCGCAGATCCTCGCCTGGAACCGGATGGCGGCGGCCGTCTTCGGTGACTGGGGCGAGTTGCCGCCCGCCGAGCGCAACTGGGCGCGGCTGGTCTTCCTGCGTCCCGCCTACCGCGAGCTGTTCGTCGACTGGGAGCAGAAGGCGATCGACATCGTGTGCGCCCTGCGCATGGACGCGGGGTGCGATCCGGACGACGCGCGTCTGTCGGTCCTCGTGGGTGAGCTGTCCGTCAAGAGCGAGGAGTTCCGCCGGCTGTGGGCCACGCACGACGTCAAGGAGAAGAGCCACGGCGTCAAGCACCTGCACCACCCCCTGGTGGGCGACCTGGCCCTGAACTTCGAGAGCTTCCGGCTGACGGACGGCTCGGAGCAGGTCCTGGTCACCTACCACGCCGACCCGGACTCCGCCTCCGCGGACTCCCTGCGTCTCCTGGCCAGCTGGGGCGCCGACGCGACCCGCGCGGCGACGCGCTGAGGGGTGCACCGGAGACTGTCCTCCGGTGCACCCCTCGGCAAGGAGCGTTACGGTCTACCGCGCGCCGGCCTACTTGCCGAAGTACGCGTTGTAGATCGTGATCGCCGACGTGTTGCCCTTCTTGTCGGCGATGTTGGCGCGGAACGAGATCGCCTTGTTCTTCGCCGGGTTCTTGACGGTGATCTTGCCGTTCTTGACGGTGACCTTCTTGAAGTTCTTGCCGTCGTAGGAGACGTAGACGGCGAGGGACTTCAGGTTCCTGCCGGCGGCGGAGCCCTCCACGGTGACCGGGAAGGTGACCGTCTTGCCGGCCGTGACGCGGCTGTCCAGTCCGGTCGTGGCGCCGAAGTGCAGCGCGGAGGCGGGCAGCTGGACGAAGTCCGCCGGCTTCTTGGAGCGGAAGGTCCAGGTCGCGTCGATGCGCGTCGAGGCCTCCGACACCTTCGCGGACCGCTTGACCGAGGTGGTCAGCTTGTACGCCGCGTCACCGGACGGCACCTTGAAGGTGGCGTCGCCGAAAAGCGGGTCGGTGTTCGAGCCGACCTTGGTGCCGTTGCGGTACAGCGTGGTGTTCACCGAGGTGAACTGCGAGGACCCGGCGTGCTTGGCGGAGTCGGCGAACAGCGGCAGCACGCCGAAGATCTCGTTGCCGTCGCGGAACAGCCCGAATTCCTTGCCGACGTGCGGGCCGAAGACGGCGGTGTTGACCGTCTTGGTGTAGGTCTTGCCGCCCTTGAAGGTGAACTGGCCGAGCCCGTAGCCGGCCTCGGTCAGGGGGAAGCCGTCCTGGTCGACGCCGCCGTTCTGCTGGAAGTCCAGCTCCCACTGCACGCCGCCGGTGGCGGACAGGTGCAGGGTGCGGGTGCCGGGCAGCTTCTGCGGGATGCCGATGGAGGAGGCGCCGGAGCTGCCGGGCAGCCAGCCCACCGCGTCGATCGTGCCCTTCTTGCCGCTCGCCGCCGCGCCCAGCCGGACCTTCACCGTGGCGAGGTCGCCCGCCTTGTAGTGCTTGGTGTAGCCCGTGGCGAGCTGCTTGACGGCACCGCCGGAGGTGACGTCGTACTGCTCGGTCGCGCCCTTGGTCCAGTGGCCGTCCCACTGCTGCCACAGCGTCCCGGCGGGCAGCTGCGGGCCCAGGTGGGCGGTGCGGAAGTTCTTGTACGAGTCGAGGAACCAGCCGAAGCCGTACTGGCCGTTGCCGACGGTGACGTCGTACTCCGGCGAGGCGAACTGGGACTTCACGCCCGAGGCCGCGACGGTGATGTCCACCGGCTTCGCCTTGCGCGCGTCGATGGTGATCGTCTGCTTCTTGTCGACGGTCAGCTTCGGCTGCGCGATCCAGTCGGCGCCCTTGGAGGCGTCCTGGGGGTCGGCGTAGACGGAGGTGTTGAGGATGTACGTGCCCTTGGGCGCGCGCACCTTCACCGTGCCGGACTTGTCGTACGGGTTCAGCCAGACGCCGTTGGCCAGGCCGCCCACGCCGGTGACGTCGGCGTTGTAGTACGGGGCCGGCTTGCCGTCGCGGCCGATGAACTTCAGGGTCAGGTCGTAGGACTCGACCTCGCGCTGCACCGCGGCGGCCGTGCGGACGGTCTGGCCGTCGCCCGTCGCCGTGACGTACGCCGAGTAGGCGCCGTCGACGGTGCCGCCCAGCCTGGTGTCGACGGTGAAGTCGACCGAGGCGGTGCCGTGCGCGGGGACGGTCACGGTCGTCGCGCCGAGCTTGAAGAAGCCGGACGGGGCCGCCGCGCCCTTGGGGTTGGTGGCGGTGCTGGCCAGGGTGAGCGTGACGTCCTTGTCACCGAGGTTGCGGTACGTCAGCTTCTTGGTGACCGGCTTGTCGTCGGTGTGCGGCCACTGCTGCACACCGAAGCTCAGCGACACCGGGTCGGCGACGATCGACTGCTTGATGGCCTTGTCGACCTGGATGCGGCCCGTGCCCTGCTGGAACGGGGTGTACTTGCCGCCCTTGGTGGAGCCGGTGAGGGCGCCCTTCAGCTCGGCGTAGCCCCAGTCCGGGTGCTCCTGCTTCAGGATGGCGGCGGCACCCGCGACGTGCGGGGTGGCCATCGAGGTGCCGGAGATGGTCAGGTAGCCCTCGGGCTTCTCGCCGACCTCCTGGTCGATGACGCTGCCCTTGGCCGCGGCGGCGGTGATGTCCACGCCCGGAGCGGTGACGTCCGGCTTGATGGCGCCGTCGCCGGCGCGCGGGCCGGTGGAGGAGAAGTCGGCGAGCTTGTCCTTGTCGTCGACGGCGCCGACGGTGAGCGCGGCGTCCGCGCTGCCCGGCGAACCGATCGACTGGGGGCCCTCGTTGCCCGCGGCGATCGCGAACAGGACGCCCTTCTCGGCGGAGAGCTTGTTGACCTCGGCCTCGAGCGGGTCGATCTCGGGGGTGTCGTAGCCGCCGAGGCTCAGGTTGATGACGTCGGCGCCCTGGGAGGCCGCCCACTCCATGCCGGCGAGGATGCCGGAGTCGTCACCGAAGCCGTTGTCGTCCAGGACCTTGCCGTTGAGGAGCTTGGCGTCCGGGGCCACACCCTTGTACTTGCCGCCCGACTTGGCGCCGGTGCCGGCCACGATGGACGCGACGTGCGTGCCGTGGCCGAAGTGGTCCTTGGCGTCGGCGGCGGTGGTGAAGTTCTTGGACTCGATCACCTGGTCCTTGAGGTCCGGGTGGCTGGTGTCCACACCGGTGTCCAGGACGGCGACCTTCACGCCCTTGCCGGTGTAGCCGGCGGCCCACGCGGTGGGGGCGCCGATCTGCGGCACGGACTTGTCGAGGGCGGCCTTGCGGACGCCGTCGAGCCAGACGTGGGCGATGCCGGAGGCGGACTTGTCGCCGTTGGTGACGGCGGCCCACAGGTCGGCGGTGTCCTTGACCGGGGTCTGCACGGCGTCCGCGTTGAGCGCCTTCAGGCTGCGGCGCAGGGTGCCCGCGTCGCGGACGTCGGCCTTGGCGGCGGTCGCGGTGCCGCGGTAGCCGACGATGACCTTCAGGCCGTTCTTCTGGGCCTTGCGGGTGGCGGCCTTGTTCAGCTCGGTGACGTCGAACAGGCGCTGGTCCAGCGTGCCGGAGGCGACCAGGTGGGCCGCGTCGGCGGGGACGACCAGCGTGTGTCCGGCGGCCTTGCGGACCTGGAAGGGTATGTGCTCGCGTCCCTTGGCCCGCTCCAGGCCGACGACACGGCCCTTGGCGTCGAGGGCGACGCGGTCACCGGTGATCAGGGTGACGTGGTGTTTGACGGCGGCCTTCGAGGCGGCGGTGGTGGCCACCGAGGCGCGGTCGGGCTTCGCCGACGCCGGGCTGGTCATACCCGCTGCGAGGGCGACCGCTGCGGCCGTTGCCACGGTGGCCGCAGCCGCTCTTTTCACTTGTCTGCGCAAGTTCTCCCCCTGGAGATGGAGTACCGGGCGGATTCCCCGTTCACCCGGTCGGGGGTGGACTCGTACGCATGCACGTCAACCCCCCGGACCACGCAGTATGCCGGGGGGTGATCAGTGGGCTCAATAGATGAGAGGACGGTGAGAAAGCGCGCCAGGAAACTGTTACGCGGCGTCCGGGACACCGTTACACAACTGCGAAGTGCGACGCGTTCCGGCTGTGTTATGCGCCGTCAGGTGGCCGCGTTCTCCTTCACGGTGATCCTGCCCTGGCGCAGGGTGGCCAGGCGCGGGGCCTTCTTCGCCAGCGTGGAGTCGTGGGTGACCATGACGAAGGTCAACCCGTGTTCCTTCCACAGGCGTTCGAGGACGTCCATGATCTCGTCCCGGGTGCCTTCGTCCAGGTTGCCGGTCGGTTCGTCGGCGAGCAGCACCTTGGGTTTCTTCACGACGGCCCGGGCGATGGCGACGCGCTGCTGCTGCCCTCCGGACATCTCGCCGGGGAGATGTCCGAGGCGCTCGCCCAGGCCGACGGACTCCAGTGCCTCGGCGGCGAGTTCGCGGCGTTCCTTCACCTTGATGCCGAGAGGGACGAGGGCGGTCTCCACGTTCTCCTGGGCGGTGAGGGTCGGGATGAGGTTGAAGGACTGGAAGACGAAGCCGATGCTCTCGCTGCGGACCCGGGTCAGCCGGGCCTCGCTCAACCGGGCCAGGTCGGTGCCGTCCAGGACGACTTCGCCGGCGGTGGGGCGGTCGAGACCGCCGAGCATCTGCAGGAGCGTGGACTTGCCGCCGCCGGTGGGGCCCTGGATGACGAGCCTGTCCCCGTCGGGGATGGTGAGGTCGATTCCGTCGAGGGCGTGGACGGTGTCCTTGCCCCGGGTGTAGCGCTTGGTGACGTTGCTCAGTTCGTACATGAGGGCTCCGGGATCTGTTTCGGGGTGGATGCGCGCTGGTTCTGGCCGTCGGTCCGCGGGGGGCGGGCGCGCGGTCGCCCGCGCTCCCCGGCCGGACGGGCCGGGCCGGCCGACCCGGCCGGGAAGCCGGCCTACTCCACCCGTCTCAGCGCGTCCGCCGGGCGCAGCCGGGAGGCCCGCCAGCCGCCGAACGCGCCCGCGATCAGGCCGCCCGCCACCGCGAGGCCCACCGCCAGGACGATCGTCGTCAGGCTCACCGGGGCCGTGAGGGCCACCTCCAGGGTCTTCGCCGTCCGCCGGCCGGGGCCGCCCGGGAAGCCGCCACCACCGCCGGGGCCGCCCCCCGTGCCGCCGACCTGGGCCTGGAGGCCGGGGCTGATGGCGGTCACGGCGTACGCGCCCGCCAGGCCGAGGGCGATGCCGAGGGCGCCGCCGACCAGGCCGTTGACCATGGCCTCGCCGACCACCTGCCGGGTCACCCGGCCCGACCGCCAGCCCAGCGCCTTCAGCGTGCCGAACTCGCGGACCCGGCGGGAGACCGCCGAGGAGGTGAGCAGGCCGGCCACCAGGAACGCGGCCACCAGCACCGCCAGCGACAGCCACCTGCCGACGTTCGCGGCGAGGGAGGAGGCCGTGGACAGGGAGCCGGAGACGGTGTCCGCGAGGTCGGCGGAGGTGGTGACCGTCGTACCCGGGACGTTCTTGCGGATCGTCGACTTGACGCTGTCGATCCTCTTCGAGTCGGCCGCCTTGACGTAGATCGTGGTCACCTTGTCCTTCGCGCCGCCGAGGGTCTGGGCCTGCTTCAGCGGGACGTAGAGGTTGGCGGCCGAGTCACCGCTGTCGGCGGTGGCGATGCCGATCACCGTGAACCTGACGCCCTTGATGGTGACGGTGGAGCCGACCTTGTACTTTTTCTCCTTGGCGTAGGCGGAGTCCGCCACGACGACCTCGGCGTCGGTCTCGGTCGTCCTGAAGGTACGGCCGCTGGTGATCTTCGAGGAGGTCAGCGGGCCGAGGCCGGGTTTGGTGACGTCGGTGCCGTACACCGAGTAGCTGTTGACGTCGAAGTCGGCGCCGCCGCCCCTCACCTCGCCCTGGGGCCGACCGTTCCCGCCCCGCTGGAAGCCGCCGCCGCCCTGCTGGAACTGACCCCGCGTGAACTGCCCGCTGACCTTGAGGACCTGCAGGCTCAGTCCGCCGACCGCGTCCGAGACCCCGGACTGCGAGCCCACCTCGGTCACCGTGGAGGCCGACAGGGTCTGGAAGCCCTGCACCATGACGCGGTCGCTGCTCTGGGTGGAGTCGTCCCCGTCGTTCTGCGCGTCGAACCGGAAGCGCGGGCGCTGGGCGTCACCGGTGGACGCCGACGCCGCCTTGGTCACCGTCATGTCGGTCCCCAGCCCGTACAGCGACTGGAGCACCTTGTCCTGGGCCTTCCCCATGCCGTTGGACACGGAGTTGACCACGATGACCAGCGCGATGCCCAGCGCGAGGCCGGAGGCGACGACGAGGGCCGCCTTTATGCGGCGGCGCAGTTCGCGCCTCAGGTAGGTGAAGAACATGGCCGCAAGCTAGGGACGGACCGTGATGGCACCATAAGGCCGCCATAAGAGGAGCATGAGAAGGCTTCCCCCGGCCCCCCGGGGACTCCCGGGTGACGGCCCGTGAAAAAACCGGTGCCGCCCCTGGGGGCGGCACCGGTTTCGGCGGGTGAGGGGACGTCAGACGGCCGAGCCGGCCTTCCACTGCGCCCAGTCCATGTTCCAGCCGTTGAGGCCGTTGTCCGGCGAGACGGTCTTGTCGCCGGTGTGCTGCACGACCACGACGTCACCGATCAGCGAGTGGTCGTAGAACCAGGACGCCGGCGTGCTGGGGTCGTTGGCGCCCTTCTTGTCCTGCAGGCCCACACAGCCGTGGCTGGTGTTGACGTTGCCGAACACCGAGGGCGCGCCCCAGTAGTTGCCGTGGATGAAGGTGCCGGAGTTGGTCAGGCGCATGGCGTGCGGCACGTCCTTGATGTCGTACTCGCCCTTGCCGTCGTCGTCCGTGAAGCCGACCGTCGCGCCGTTCATCCGGGTCTCCTTGAACTTCTCGGAGATCACCATCCGGCCCTCGTACGTCTTGTTCTCCGGCGAGCCGGCGGAGATCGGTATGGTCTTGACGACCTTGCCGTCCTGCGTGACCTTCATCTGCTTGGTCTGCGCGTCGACGTAGGAGACCTGGTTGCGGCCGATGTGGAAGGTGACCGTCTTCTGCTGGACGCCGTAGACGCCGCTGGCGCCCTGGACGCCGTCGAGCGCCAGCTTCAGGGTGACGGTGGAGCCTTCCTTCCAGTACTCCTCCGGGCGGCAGTCCATCCGGTTGGCGTTGAACCAGTGGCAGGCGACCTCCTGGCCGCTGCTGGAGCTGACCGTGATGCCCTTCTGCACGGCCGCCTTGTTCGTGATCGCCTTGTCGAAGTTGATCGACACCGGCATGCCGACGCCGACCGTCGCGCCGTTGTCCGGGGTGAAGGTGCCGATGAAGCTGTTGGCCGGGGAGACCGTGGTGAAGGACGCGTTCTCGTGGGCTATGCGGCCGCCGGAGTCCTCGGCCTCCGCGGCGAGCCTGTAGGTGGTGGAGCGCTCCAGCCGGACGCTGGGCTTCCAGCTCTTCTTGTCGGCGGACAGCTGCCCGGCGACGGTCTTGCCGTCCTGGCTGGTCATCGTGACGGACGTGAGCGTGCCCTTGCGCACGGAGACGACCGCGGAGTTGTTGATCGAGGCGTTGTCGGAGCCGTCCTTGGGCGTGATCGTGATCTGCGCCTCCGACGACTTCTTGGCCGCCGCATCGTCGGCCTTGGCCTGCGAGGTGTCGTTGCCGCCGGAAGTGGCGTCGGCGTCTCCGCCGGAACACCCCGTCAGCACCAGCACACCACCGAGCAGAGCGGACGCGGCCGTCAGGCGCCTACGCCGCGTACTGTTCGTCATCACAAGCTTCTCCATCGTTGCCGAGTCGCGATAACCCCGTAAGTCCCCGCCAGGAACCTTCAACGCTACGGCCGGTTCCTCCCGTTCCCCAGCCCGTCGGGCTGTGGGGCATCCCACGTCCGCGGAACGCGCTCGTCCGCGACGGCGGGTGGTGCGGGGTTCGGTCCGTGCGTCTCCTGGGACGACGAAACCCCGGACGGCGGTTGCCGTCCGGGGTCATGGGTGCCCCGCGACGCTCAGCCGATGCCGTCCTCTTCCCCGTCGTCCGCCCCATCATCCTCGTCCAGGTCCCAGTCGGGCGAATCGGGGTCGTAGTCGACCCGCTCGCTGGACCAGGACGCCTGCTGCAGTTCCACTCCGGGCACCTCGCTCACCAGGTCGAACGGGTCCACGAGATACGCCAGGGCCTCCGCGGTGTCTTCCGTCACAGCGGCCTCGGCCTGGGCCCGCTCCCCCTCCGGGAGCTCCGGGTCCCCGGCGATCCGGCGCAGCGCGGCCTTGGCCACCTCGTCGTCGTCCTGGACTTCCAGCACCAGCTCCACACGAAGCCGCACAAAACGTGATGTCTCTTCTGTGCTCATGGCGGGAGCGTACGGCCGAAACCTCCCGTGACTTTCCTGTGACCCGCGCCTTTCACTAACATCGCCCCACACGGCCAATTCGCCAGCGTCACAAGGGGATCGATATTCCGTGTCATCCGCTCGCCGTCCGCTGCTGACCGCCACCGCCGCGGGCACCCTGCTGTGCGCCCTGTGGTTCGTCCCGTCCGCGAACGCCTCGCAGGACGCCCCGGCCCGACAGACGGCGCGGACGTCCGCGCCGACGCAGGTCACGCAGGCGAGAGCAGTCACGGTGGCCACCACCGAGGACACCGGCCGGGAGGCGGAGGAGGCGGCCGGGCTGGCCGACACGGGAAGCTTCGACACCACTCCGTACGTCGTCGGCGGCAGCCTCTTCCTGGCCGTGGGTGCCGGATTCGTCGCGTACTCGGTGCGCCGGGAACGCCTGGGCTTTTAATCGTCCTTGACGAAAGTTTGACAGCCCGCTCATAGTTCGCTCATGAAGAGATCATCGGGCGTGCGGCTGTGCGCCACCGCGGCTGTGAGCGCGCTGTCGCTCGCCCTCGTCACGGGCTGTGGCGACGGAGGGGCGAAGGACTCCGGGGACGCCAAGGGCCCGGACGCGGCGAAGCCGGCCGCGAAGGCGCTGAGCGCCGCCGAACTGAAGAAGCTGATCATCGCCAAGGGCGAGGTGCCCGGGTTCCAGGTGGGCCCCGTCGAGGGCGGCGTCCCCGACCGCGCCAAGGTCACGTCCGACGACGCCAAGTGCCGGCCGGTGCTCCAGGTGTTCACCGGCATCGCGCCCGGTGAGCCGGCGGCGGACACCAGCCGGATGGCCACGGAGGACAAGAAGAAGGACCCCACGGACGACGCGACGTCCCTGGACGACCTGGCCGACGGCAAGTTCGAGGACGCGATCAACAAGTCCATGGACCTCGACGTCACCGTGGTCACCCTGGCCTCGTACGACGGCGACGGCGCCGAGCGGGCCCTGAAGTCGGTCTCCGACGCGGTCAAGTCCTGCGCGGCCGGTTTCTCCGGCGTGCAGGACGGTGAGAAGGGCAAGTTCACCAAGGTCGCCGAGGAGAAGTCCTCGGGCACGGGTGACGCGTCGGTGGCCTTCACCGCGACCGACGACGCGGGCGAGGACGGCGCCATGCCGCTGCACGCCGAGGTCGTGCGGCACGGGAACACCCTCGCCACCTACACGACGATCAACATCGGGGCGATGATGAGCAAGAAGGCCTACACGGTCTCCGCTCCGGTGGTGAAAGCGCAGTCAGCCAAGCTGAAGTGACGTTCCGTCCGTAGTGTGGAGGGGCCCCGGCCGGTGTGCCGGGGCCCCTTCGCGTTCACTGCAGCGGGCCGGTGACCTTCTCCACGGCCGTCACCAGATCGCCGCCGCGCACGAACGCGTCGGCGGCGGCCAGGTCGGGCGCCAGGAACCGGTCCGGGCCCGGACCCCGCACACCCGCGGCGCGTGCGGCCTCGATGACCTCCTGGGAGGCGGGCGCCGGGGTGAGGCCCTCGCGCAGCTCGATGGCGCGGGTGGCCGCGTACAGCTCGATGGCGATGACCCGGGTGAGGTTGTCCACGGCGGTGCGCAGCTTGCGCGCGGCCGACCAGCCCATGGAGACGTGGTCCTCCTGCATGGCGGAGGACGGGATGGAGTCCGCGGAGGCGGGGACGGCGAGCCGCTTCAGCTCGCTGACCAGCGCGGCCTGCGTGTACTGAGCAATCATCAGACCGGAGTCCACGCCGGCGTCGTCGGCGAGGAACGGCGGCAGGCCGTGGCTGCGGTTCTTGTCCAGCAGCCGGTCGGTGCGGCGCTCGGCGATGGAGCCGAGGTCGGCGGCGGCGATGGCGAGGAAGTCCAGGACGTAGGCGACCGGAGCGCCGTGGAAGTTGCCGTTGGACTCCACGCGGCCGTCGGGCAGGACGACGGGGTTGTCGACGGCGGAGGCCAGTTCCCGCTCGGCGACCAGGCGGGCGTGCGCGAGGGTGTCGCGGCCGGCGCCCGCGACCTGCGGGGCACAGCGCACCGAGTAGGCGTCCTGGACGCGGGGCGCGTCGTCCTGGTGGTGCCCGGTGAGCTGGGAGCCCTTGAGCACCGCGAGCATGTTGGCGGCGGAGGCGCCCTGGCCCGGATGGGGCCGGATGGCGTGCAGTTCGGGCGCGAGCACCTTGTCCGTCCCGAGCAGCGCCTCCAGGGTGAGGGCGGCGGTGACGTCGGCGGACTTGTAGAGGGTGTCGAGGTCGGCGAGGGCCATGATCAGCATGCCGAGCATGCCGTCGGTGCCGTTGAGGAGGGCGAGGCCCTCCTTCTCGCGCAGCTCGACGGGGGCGATCCCGTGCTCGGCGAGCAGCTCGCCGGCGGGCCGGACGGTGCCGTCGGGGCCCTCCGCCTCCCCCTCTCCCATGAGGGTGAGGGCACAGTGGGACAGCGGCGCCAGGTCGCCGGAGCAGCCGAGGGAGCCGTACTCGTGCACGACCGGGGTGATCCCGGCGTTCAGCACGTCGGCCATGGTCTGCGCGACCTCGGGCCGCACACCGGTGTGCCCGGAGCAGACGGTCTTCAGGCGCAGGAACATCAGGGCCCGTACGACCTCGCGCTCCACCCGGGGGCCCATGCCGGCGGCGTGCGAGCGGACGATGTTGCGCTGTAGCTGGGCGCGCAGTTCCTGGCTGATGTGCCGGGTCGCGAGGGCGCCGAAGCCGGTGGAGACGCCGTAGACCGGGTCGGGCTTGGCCGCGAGCGCGTCCACGATCTCCCGGGCCGCCGCGAGGGCCGCCACCGCCTCCGCCGACAGCTCGATGCGGGCACCGCCGCGCGCCACGGCGAGAACGTCGGACGCGGTGACGCCGGACGTCCCCACCACCACAGTGTGCATATCCATATTCAGGAGCGTACGCATTGAATGCCCCGGTGTCACTAGTGGGGACCGGGAGCACCCCTTACCGCGCGGTGTGGGCTTCGCCTCACGGCCGGCGTCCGCGGAAGCGGCGCCGTTCGGCCCGTGCGGGCGGTGGCGCGTCGGCCAGTCGCACCACCGGATCGTCCGGCCCCTCCCGGCCGGCCACCACCGGCCGGTCCAGGCGCAGCGCCTTCGCCCGGTACTGGGCCGCGTCCGCGAGCCGGAACAGCCGGCGCGCGTCCCGCACCTCGCCGATCGCGTCCTCGGTCGAGGCGACCCCGCAGGCGACGCCCTCCCCCGGCTGAAGCTCGCCGGCCCGCCTGCACAGCTCGTCGGCCGCCTTCACCACCTCGTCGGCGGGCGGCCCGACCGCGAGCAGACAGAACTCGTCCCCGCCGAGCCGCGCGGCCAGCGCGCCCGGCACCATCGCGCCGCACAGCGACAGCACCGAGCCGAAGCGTTCGAGGAGGCGGTCGCCGACGGCGTGCCCGAGGGTGTCGTTGACCCGCTTGAGCCCGTTGAGGTCGCAGACCACCAGGCTGACGACCACGCCCTGCGCGCGGTGCCGCTCCACGGCCTCCTCCAGGCGTACGTCGACGGCACGGCGGTTGGCCAGGCCGGTGAGCGCGTCGGTGAAAGCGAGCCGGCGGGCCTCCTCCAGCCGCTCGGTCTGCGCGATGCCCGCGGCGACGACGGCGGCGAGGACGGTCGCGAAGTCGGCGTCGCCGCGCGCGAAGAGGGGCTCGCCGACCGGCCGCGCCACGTACAGCTCGCCCCAGGCCCGGCCGTGCAGGACGACCGGGGCGACCACGCAGCAGCCGCGGCCCCGGCGGCGCAGGGCGGCGACGCGCTGGTGGAAGTAGCCGGGGGTGCCTTTCGCCGTGCCCTCGGCCGTCTCCACCCAGGCGTTGGGGCCCCCGCCGCCGGCCCACCGCTCGTGCAGGAACTCGGTGATCTCGGGGAACTGGTGCACCGGGTAGGTCTCGGCCTCCGGGAACTCCTCTTCGTCCGGCGCCCGGTCGCCCACGTTCACCAGGACCCGGAGCCGGCCCAGTTCGCGTTCCCACACCGACAGCGCGGCGAAGCTGCCGTCCAGCGCGTGGCAGGCGCCGCGGGCGGCGGCCCGCCAGCACTCCCGCGGGGTGTGCGCCGCCGCCATGCCCTGCGCCAGCGCCACGACTGCGGCCAGCCGCTTGTCCTCACCCATTACTCCAGGTTAGGGAGGAATGGGGGGTTTGGGGCTGTGGGTGCGGCGATCAGGTGGCGGGCCGTGCGCTCGCGCTCCGCGCGGTGCGGGTGAGGGCGGGCGGCTGGCGGCTCGGGGTGCGGAGAGTTGCCGGGCGCCGGTGTGTTGCCGCTGGCCGCGCGCGGCTACTGGGGCGGGGTCCCGGACCGTTGCCGGGGTGCCGGTGCGCCGTGGCCGCTCGCGCCGTTCCCCGCGCCCCTCCGGGCACCGGCCCCCGCACCATCGCCAGGCACCGGCGCGCCGTGGCCGCTCGCGCCGTCCCCGCGCCCCTCCGGGCACCGGCCCCCGCACCATCGCCAGGCACCGGCGCGCCGTGGCCGCTCGCGCCGTTCCCCGCGCCCCTCCGGGCACCGGCCCCCACACCATCGCCAGGCACCGGCGCGCCGTGGCCGCTCGCGCCGTTCCCCGCGCCCCTCCGGGCGCGGGCCCCGGACCGTTACCGGGTGCCGGAGGTCTCCGCGTGCCCTCGGGGCGCTGTCACTCTCCCGGCCACTGCGGCTTGCGCTTTTCGTTGAAGGCCGCCACTCCCTCCGCCCGGTCGCCCGAGAAGGCCACCGAGCGCCAGGCCGCGTCCTCCACCTCCAGCCCGGCCCGCAGGTCCAGCCCGTGCCCCAGGCGCAGCGCCCGCTTGGCCGCGCGCAGCCCGACCGGCGAGTTGCCGGCGATCCGCTCGGCCAGTGCCAGCGCCTCCTCGCGGTCCCGGCCGGGCTCCACCAGCCGGTCCACCAGGCCCAGCTCGGCCGCCTCCGCCGCCTCCACCCGCCGCGCCGAGAAGATCAGCTCCGCCGCGCGGGCCGCGCCGACCCGCCGGGGCAGCAGCTGGGTGCCGCCGCCGCCCGGGATCACGCCCACGGACACCTCCGGCAGCCCCACCACGGCGGTGCGGTCCGCCACGATCAGGTCGCAGGACAGCGCCAGCTCGAACCCGCCGCCCAGCGCGAAGCCGTGCACCGCCGCGATCGTCGGCACCGGCAGCTCCAGCACCCCGGTGTACGCTCCGCGGGCCACCGGCCGCTGCCGCACCAGGTCGGCGTCCGTGAAGGAGTTCCGCTCCTTCAGGTCCGCCCCCACGCAGAACGCCCGTTCGTGCGACGAGGTGAGGACGACCACCCGGGCGTCCCGGTCGGCCGAGAGCGCGGCGCAGGCGCCCGTGAGGGAGCGGGCCATCTCCGTGGAGACCGCGTTCATCGCCTTGGGCCGGTCCAGCACCAGCTCCGCGACGTGCCCGTGCCGCCGCACCAGCACGAACTCCCCGAACCGCTCCTCGCCCATGACACCCTCCGGTTAACGCGGGTTAACAGCCGTCGCCCTGATCATCGCAGCCGGGTCCCTTCCCGTGAAGTCCAGGGGGCTACACCCGTTCGAGTGACATCCCGGCCTTCTCGCCGCACACCGCCCACACGAGCGCATAGCGTGCGGGACCCATGACACCGATACCTGCACACTCCGGCGCCGAGCGGGAACGCGCGCCGGAGGGTACGCCGGGAGTACGGCGCGGCCGGCACCGCAAGCCCCGCCCGCGCAAGGTGCTGCTGGCCGCCGGCGGCCTCGCCCTGGCCGCGGGCGTGCTCAGCCTGGTACGGGCCGCTCCGGACGCGGGAGTCGGCGCGCCGGGCACCGCGGAGGCCGAGCCCAGGACCGGCCCGGGCGGGAGTCCCACGGACCGCTCCGCCGGCACCGCGGCCACCATCGCCGCCGCCCCGACCGCCCTGCCGTCGGCGACCTCGGCCATGGGCGGCAGGAGCCTCGTGCCGGTGCCCACCGCCTCCCCGGCCCGTACGGCGCCGGCCCCGGACCCGGCCGCGACCACGCCCGGCGGCAGCGCCGTACCCACCGCTCTGCCGAGCCGGACCCCGGGCCCGCCGAGCGGCACGTCCCGGCCGCCCGCGCCGACGACGTCCGCCCCGCGCCCGGCCCCGGCGACCCCCACACCGACCGCCACCCCCACCCCCACCCCCGGCCACGGCCCGGCGGACCCGGAGCCCCGCCCGGGCGGGGTGTGCGTGCCGGTGATCGGACTGTGCGTGGACATCGGCGACCGGCACGGCTAGCGGCTGCCCGGGCAGCGGCCGACGGCTACGGCCGGCCGTCGCGGCGGGTGAGCAGCCACGGCTCGACCACGCCGAGCCCGCGCACCGGGCGCTGCCACATCGGCTGGAGCGCGAAGCGGTACACCGGCGGGTCCTCGCCCTCCTTCTCGGCCGCCGCGGCGGCCTCCGCCGCCTCCGCCTCCGAGGCGGGCGCCTCCCCGCTGCGGATCAGTTCCTCGGCGAACGCGCTGTCCACGAGGACGGCGTCGCGCGGGGCTATCGAGGTCAGCCGGGAGGCCAGGTTCACCGTCGTACCGAACACGTCGCCCATGCGGGTGGTCACCGTGCCGAACGCCATGCCGACCCGCAGCTCGGGCATCGTCTCGTCGTTCGCCAGCGTCTCCACCAGCCGCAGCGCGATGTCCGCGGCCACACCGGCGTCGTCCGCCGCGTACAGCACCTCGTCGCCGAGGGTCTTGATGAGCCGGCCGCCGCGCGCCGCCACCAGGTCGGCGGCGGTCGTCTCGAACGCCTCGACCAGCTCGCCCAGCTCCTCCTCCTCCATGCGGCGGGTGAGCCGGGTGAAGCCGACGAGGTCGGCGAAGCCGACGGCGAGCCGCCGGTCGACCATCTCCTCGTCGTCGGCGGTCTGGACGACCCGGCCGGCCGACGCGGCGAGCTGGCGCCGCCAGACGTAGACGAGGAACTCCTCCAGCTCGGGCAGGAGCAGTTCGACGATCGGGTACGTCACCTCGGTGCGGGTCATCCCCGGTTCCGGGGGCTCGGTCAGGCCCTCCAGGAAGGAGTCGATCTGCCATTCCGCCAACCGGGCGGTGGTCTGCCCGGTGGACCGGGCCACCTGCACCGCCATTGCCTCGCTCAGCAGCCCCGCCTCCACCAGACCCGCGAGGCGGCGCAGGGCCAGCACGTCGGCCTCGGTGAGGGCCTTGGCCTGGCCGATGTCCGCGAAGCCCATCGCCCGCCAGAACCGGGACGCCAGCTCCATGGAGACGCCGGCGCTGCGGGCGGCCTGGAACGGGGTGTAGCGGCGCTCGGCGCCCAGGATGAGCTGTTCGAGACGCAGGGCCAGCGGGTCATCGCCGGTCTCGGGGGCGTGGGGGTCCACCCGGCCGTCCCCGCCAGCGCCGGAGCCCGTGTCGTCGACGGTCACGCCTGCTGCCCTTCCGATCTGCCGCGGTCAGGTATCGACCGGCCTCAACTCTACGGCAGGTGTGCGCCAGCTCACTCCGTCGGGCTGGGCCGACGGCACGCGTTCCCGGCACCGGTCGAGCGAACCGGCGTGGTCCGGCGGCGCGTGGCCGCCGCGTCCGGCTGCGGCTCCATCGTGGCTGGTCGCGCGGGCCCCCGCGCGTTGCCGAGGACCTCTACGCCGGCCGCAGGTGGACGATGTCGCCCGCTCCCACCGGCTCCTGCAGCCCGTTCTCCGTGGCGATGATCAGCCGCCCGTCGCCGTCCAGCGCCACGGCCTCCCCGACCACCGAGCGGTCGCCCGGCAGCTCCGCCCGCACCACCCGTCCGAGGGTCGCGCAGCCCGCGGTGTACGTCTCCTGGAGCCGGCTCGCCGAGGGATCGCCCCCCGCGGCCCGCCAGCGCCCGTACCAGTCCTCCAGCGACCGCAGCACCGCCCGCAGCAGCGGATCCCGGTCCGTGCCCAGCGCCCCGGCCAGGGCCAGGGAGCCCGCCTGCGGGACCGGCAGCTCGTCCGCCCTGAGGGTGACGTTGATGCCGACGCCGATGACGACGCCGTCGTCGCCGGCCCGCTCGGCGAGGATGCCCCCGGCCTTGCGTTCCTCCCCGCCCACGGTCACGAGCAGGTCGTTCGGCCACTTGAGCGCCGTGTCGACGCCCGCCGCCCGGGACAGCCCGGTCGCCACCGCCACGCCCGTCAGCAGCGGCAGCCATCCCCAGCGGGCCACCGGTACCTCGGTGGGCTTGAGCAGGACGGAGAAGAACAGGCCCGAGCGCGGCGGAGCCGTCCAGCGGCGGTCCAGCCGGCCCCGGCCCGTCGTCTGCTCCTCGGCCACCAGGACCGCGCCCTCGTCGGCGTCGCCTGCGGCGGCCAGGGCGACCAGGTCGGAGTTGGTGGAACCGGTCCGCTGCACCACCTCGATGTCGCAGTACAGGCCGTCCTGCCTGACCAGTCCGCGGCGCAGGGCGGCGCCGTTCAGGGGCGGACGGTCCAGGTCGGACCAGCGGTTGTCGTCTGATGGATTCTGCGGCGTCATGCAAGCCACCCTAGGTGTGGTAAACGACGCACTGCTGATCCGCAGGCCCGCCACTACTCTACGGATGAGTAACCGTCCCCCCTTTTGAGCAGGCAGGGAGCCGCATCCCGATGTCCGAGCCGGAAGAGCGTCACGAGGTCCAAGAGATCGACATCCACACGACCGCGGGGAAGCTCGCGGATCTCCAGCGCCGCATCCACGAGGCGACGCACGCCGGCTCCGAGCGCGCCGTCGAGAAGCAGCACGCCAAGGGCAAGCTGACGGCACGTGAGCGGATCGAACTACTGCTCGACGAAGGGTCGTTCGTCGAGCTGGACGAGTTCGCCCGGCACCGGTCCACCCACTTCGGGCTGGAGCGGAACCGCCCGTACGGGGACGGCGTCGTCACCGGCTACGGCACGGTCGACGGCCGCCCGGTCGCGGTCTTCTCGCAGGACTTCACCGTCTTCGGCGGCGCCCTCGGCGAGGTCTACGGCCAGAAGATCGTCAAGGTCATGGACTTCGCCCTGAAGACCGGCTGCCCGGTCATCGGGATCAACGACTCCGGCGGCGCCCGCATCCAGGAGGGGGTCGCCTCCCTGGGGGCGTACGGCGAGATCTTCCGGCGCAACACCCACGCCAGCGGTGTCATCCCGCAGATCTCGCTCGTCGTCGGGCCCTGCGCGGGCGGCGCGGTCTACTCCCCGGCCATCACGGACTTCACGGTCATGGTCGACCAGACCTCGCACATGTTCATCACCGGCCCCGACGTCATCAAGACCGTCACCGGCGAGGACGTCGGCTTCGAGGAGCTGGGCGGCGCCCGCACCCACAACACCGCCTCCGGCGTGGCCCACCACATGGCCGGGGACGAGAAGGACGCCATCGAGTACGTCAAGCAGTTGCTGTCGTACCTGCCGTCCAACAACCTCTCCGAGCCCCCGGCCTTCCCGGAGGAGGCGGACCTCTCCGTCAGCGACGAGGACCGCGAGCTGGACACCGTCGTACCGGACAGCGCCAACCAGCCGTACGACATGCACACGGTGATCGAGCACGTCCTGGACGACGCCGAGTTCTTCGAGACCCAGGCCCTGTTCGCGCCGAACATCCTCACCGGGTTCGGGCGGGTCGAGGGCCACCCGGTCGGCGTCGTCGCCAACCAGCCGATGCAGTTCGCCGGCTGCCTCGACATCACGGCGAGCGAGAAGGCCGCCCGTTTCGTGCGGACCTGCGACGCCTTCAACATCCCGGTGCTGACCTTCGTGGACGTGCCCGGCTTCCTGCCGGGCGTCGACCAGGAGCACGACGGCATCATCCGGCGCGGCGCCAAGCTGATCTACGCCTACGCCGAGGCCACCGTGCCGCTGATCACCGTCATCACCCGCAAGGCCTTCGGCGGCGCGTACGACGTCATGGGCTCCAAGCACCTGGGCGCCGACCTCAACCTGGCCTGGCCCACGGCCCAGATCGCCGTCATGGGCGCCCAGGGCGCGGTCAACATCCTGCACCGCCGCACGATCGCGGAGGCGGAGGCGAGCGGCGAGGACGCCGAGGCGGTGCGCGCCCGGCTGATCCAGGAGTACGAGGACACCCTCCTCAACCCCTACGTCGCGGCCGAGCGCGGCTACGTCGACGCGGTGATCATGCCGTCCGACACCCGCGCGCACATCGTCCGCGGGCTGCGTCAGCTGCGCACCAAGCGGGAATCCCTCCCTCCGAAGAAGCACGGCAACATCCCCCTCTAGGGTCCGAGATGCCCTAGGTCACCCGCCAAGCCTGCCGACCCCGGGAGCGGTCATGAACATCAAGGTCGTACGAGGCAATCCGACCCCGGAGGAGCTGGCCGCCGCACTGGCGGTGGTCCGCGCCCGCGCCGCGGCGGCGGCGACGACGCCGTCCGGCGCGGAGTCCCCGAGGGACGCGTGGTCCGACCCGTCCCGGATCGCGGCCCGCAGCGTCCCCCGCCCGGGCCCGGTCTCCTGGTCCCGCACCTACTGGCCGGCCTGAGCGGTTCCGGGCACCGCACCGGGGCGCCAACCTGAGTAGCAGTACTCAGGCGCGCTGCCCGGCCGAAGCCGCACGCTGGAGGGATGCTGTGGTCAGACCCGGAGAACGAGCCGCCGAAGGAACTGCGCGACGCGCAGAACATGCTTCGGCGGCTCGGGCTCCTGGTGGCCCTCGCCATGGTGCTGTTCATGATCGTCAGTGGACTGAGGTGAGCCGCGGCGCGCCCGCTGACTAACCTGACCGCATGACTGCCAAACCCCGCAGGCGACTCGTGCTCGCCTCCCAGTCCCCCGCCCGGCTGGCCCTGCTCCGGCAGGCCGGCCTCGCCCCCGAGGTGATCGTGAGCGGTGTCGACGAGGACGCCGTCACCGCGCCCACCCCGGCGGAACTGGCCCTCGCCCTCGCCGAGGCCAAGGCGAGCGTGGTGGCGGCGAAACCGGAGGTACACGGCGCCCTGGTGATCGGCTGCGACTCGGTGCTGGAGCTGGACGGGCACGCGCTCGGCAAGCCGGCCGACGCCGAGGAGGCCACCGCCCGCTGGAAGAACATGCGCGGGCGGGCCGGGGTCCTCCAGACGGGCCACTGCGTGTGGGACACGGAGGCCAAGCGGTACGTGTCGGCGACCGCGTCCACCGTCGTCCGCTTCGGTGAGCCCAGCGACGAGGAGATCACCGCCTACGTGGCCTCCGGGGAGCCGCTGCACGTCGCCGGCGCGTTCACCCTGGACGGCCGTTCGGCGCCGTTCATCGAGGGCATCGACGGCGACCACGGCAACGTGATCGGCATCAGCCTGCCCCTGCTCCGCAAGCTCCTCGCCGAACTGGGCGTGGGCATCACGGAGTTGTGGGCACCGGAGCGGTGAACCGGGCGGGGACCGTGTCCTGCGGCCCGTCGTCCCCGTCCTGCGGCTCGTCCGTACGGCTCAACGGCGCGCCCGCGCCGGCGGGGGCCGCGCCCGGTTCCGCCCGCGCGGCCGGTCCGGCGCCCTCACCGGGCGTGCCGCCGGGTGCCGCGTCCTCCGGGCCGCCCGCACGGTCGTACGTCATCAGGAGCAGCACGATCAGCGCCAGGACGACCACCATGAACAGGAACGCCGTCCAGCCCACCAGGCCCCAGGCGAACGCGCCGAGCAGGCCGTGCACCACGGCCGCGCTGATCAGCAGGACGCGGCCGAGACCCGCCGGGGCGCGGTCCCGTACCGCGACCAGCGCGGCCACCAGCGCGCACAGCGCGAAGTAGAGGCCGAAGACCACTCCGCCGATCTTCGACGACATCGACATCACGTCCGGGTCCAGACCGGCCAGGGACATGTCCTGGCGGTCGACGACCACTCCGAGGAACCAGTTGAGCGCGGCGATGAGAACGGCCTCCGCCAGGAGGACGACCGCCACGACCCCTGCCACCGGTCTGCGCACCACCGGTCCCCACCCACTCTCACACCAGCAGCCTGTTACCCCAGGTACGTTCGGGACAGCGCGAACGCTACTAACGGGTAAACCCAGGGACAAGGGTTCGGGCAGCAGCAAAGAATCATTGGGCCATTCGTAGGGACTCGACAAAGAATCCGAGTGGGCCGCAGCACGCCTTCACAGAGACCTTGGCCACATGACAGGGCTAGGGTTTTCCGCAGGAGTCCTGCGTACCGAGGTGCGACATGGGCTTTCGCGGGTCGAGCGGGCCTCGCATCACGCTCCGTGTGGGCAAGCTCACCACAGGGGACGGGTCGAAGTGCCGTGTCGGCAGTCCCTAAACTCGGCTTGTTTCAAGGAGGGAGCCTCAATCGTGCGCAAGGTGCTCATCGCCAACCGTGGCGAAATCGCTGTCCGCGTGGCCCGGGCCTGCCGGGACGCCGGGATCGCGAGCGTGGCCGTCTACGCCGACCCGGACCGGGACGCTCTGCATGTCCGCGCCGCGGATGAGGCGTTCGCTCTGGGCGGTGACACCCCGGCCACCAGTTACCTGGTCATCGAGAAGATCTTGAACGCGGCGCGCGAGTCCGGCGCGGACGCCGTCCACCCGGGGTACGGCTTCCTGTCGGAGAACGCCGAGTTCGCGCAGGCCGTGCTGGACGCCGGCCTGATCTGGATCGGCCCGCCGCCGCAGGCGATCCGCGACCTGGGCGACAAGGTCGCCGCCCGGCACATCGCCCAGCGCGCCGGCGCGCCGCTGGTCGCCGGCACGCCCGATCCGGTGAGCGGCGCCGAGGAGGTCGTGGCCTTCGCCCGGGAGCACGGCCTGCCGATCGCCATCAAGGCCGCCTTCGGTGGCGGTGGCCGCGGCCTGAAGGTGGCCCGCACCCTCGAAGAGGTCCCGGAGCTGTACGACTCCGCGGTGCGCGAGGCGGTCGCCGCCTTCGGCCGCGGCGAGTGCTTCGTCGAGCGCTACCTGGACCGTCCGCGCCACGTGGAGACCCAGTGCCTGGCCGACAAGCACGGCAACGTGGTCGTGGTCTCCACCCGTGACTGCTCCCTCCAGCGCCGCCACCAGAAGCTGGTCGAGGAGGCCCCGGCGCCGTTCCTGTCCGAGGAGCAGGTCGCCGAGCTGTACCGCGCGTCCAAGGCGATCCTGAAGGAGGCCGGCTACGAGGGCGCCGGCACCTGTGAGTTCCTGGTCGGCCAGGACGGCACGATCTCCTTCCTGGAGGTGAACACCCGCCTCCAGGTGGAGCACCCGGTGACCGAGGAGGTCGCCGGCATCGACCTGGTCCGCGAGATGTTCCGCATCGCCGACGGCGAGGAGCTCGGTTACGGCGATCCGGTACTGCGCGGTCACTCGTTCGAGTTCCGTATCAACGGCGAGGACCCGGGCCGCAACTTCCTCCCGGCCCCCGGCACGGTCACCCGGTTCGACCCGCCGTCCGGCCCCGGCGTCCGCCTGGACGCGGGCGTGGAGTCCGGCTCGGTCATCGGCCCGGCGTGGGACTCGCTGCTCGCCAAGCTGGTCGTGACCGGCCGTACCCGCAAGGAGGCCCTGGAGCGGGCCGCCCGCGCCCTGGACGAGTTCCAGGTCGAGGGCATGGCCACGGCGATCCCCTTCCACCGCGTGGTGGTGCGGGACCCGGCGTTCGCCCCCGAGCTGACCGGCTCCCAGGACCCCTTCACGGTCCACACCCGCTGGATCGAGACCGAGTTCGTCAACGAGATCAAGCCGTTCGCCGCGCCCGCCGACGCCGAGGCGGAGGAGGAGCTGGGCCGCGAGACGGTCGTCGTCGAGGTCGGCGGCAAGCGCCTGGAGGTCTCGCTGCCGTCGTCGCTGGGCATGAGCCTGGCCCGCACGGGCCTCGCGGCCGGCGCCAAGCCGAAGCGCCGCGCGGCGAAGAAGTCCGGCCCGGTCGCCTCCGGTGACACCCTCGCCTCGCCGATGCAGGGCACGATCGTGAAGATCGCCGTCGAGGAGGGCCAGGAGGTCAAGGAGGGCGACCTGGTCGTCGTCCTTGAGGCCATGAAGATGGAACAGCCCCTGAACGCCCACAAGGCGGGCACCGTCATGGGCCTGACCGCCGAGGTCGGCGCGTCCATCACGTCGGGCGCGGCGATCTGCGAGATCAAGGACTGAGGTCCGACCGCGAAACACCGAACCGGCCCCCGGCGGACACCGGGGGCCGGCCGCTTTCCGGGCGGCCCTAGCCTTCACGGTCGTCGCCGGCCTCGACGAGGGCCCCGCGCCGGGGGTCGGCCTCTTGGTGACCCCGTTGTACGGCCACACGGCGGCCCCGACGCCGGTGGTCACGGGTGGTCGTCTCGCTCGTCCCGGTCCCGGCCGTCGCCACGCGCGCGTGACCGCCACCGGCGGGTGGGCGGCGGCGGTGCGCGGCCCGGCCGGCCTCGGGCGGAGGACAGCGGGCAGGGGGCGCCTGGTGGTCTGGATGTCCCGCCGCCGAACGGCCTGTCGGCCGTCACGGGCGTGCCTCCCCTGCCGGGCCCGGACAGGCCGAGGACAGCGGGTTTGAGCGGGCCCAGAACAGCGGGCCTGAGCGGGCCCAGAACAGCGGGCCTGAGCGGGCCCAGAACAGCGGGCCTGAGCGGGCGCGGAACCGGTCCCGTCGAGCGGCCGTCGCGGACCCTCAGCCGCCCGACGCCTCCTCCCCGGAACGGGCGTCCGGGGGTTCTCAGCGCCTTCGCAGGTCGGCGACGCGTCCGCGTTCGGCCGCGGCCGACTCCCCCAGCCCCGCCCCCGAGCGGAGCGCCACGTGCCCCCTGCGCGGCCCCGGCAGTGGGGCGCGGCGGGTCGCCGGGACCTGTTCACCCCCCGGGTTCCCACTCGCCCCGGCGACCGCGATCTGCACGCCCTGGTCCGCGAGCGCCTGCAACTCCGTGGCGGCGCGGTCGTCGTGGGCCGGGGGCTCGTCGGTGACCAGCCGGGTGATGAGGTCCGTGGGCACGGTCTGGAACATGGTGTCCGTGCCGAGCTTGGTGTGGTCGGCGAGGACCACGACCTCCGCCGCGGCCTGGACGAGGGCCCGGTCGACGGATGCCGAGAGCATGTTGGAGGTGGACAGGCCGCGCTCGGCCGTCAGTCCGCTTCCGGAGAGGAAGGCCTTCGACACGCGCAGGCCCTGGAGGGACTGCTCCGCGCCGGAGCCGACGAGGGCGTAGTTGGAGCCGCGCAGGGTGCCGCCGGTCATCACGACCTCCACCCGGTTGGCATGGGCCAGCGCCTGTGCCACGAGGAGGGAGTTGGTGACGACCGTCAGGCCCGGCACGCGCGCGAGCCGGCGGGCCAGCTCCTGCGTGGTCGTACCGGCCCCGACCACGATCGCCTCGCCCTCTTCGACGAGGCCCGCGGCGAGGTCGGCGATGGCCGTCTTCTCGGCGGTCGCGAGATGGGATTTCTGCGGAAAGCCGGACTCTCGCGTGAACCCGCCCGGCAGTACCGCACCGCCGTGCCGGCGGTCGAGGAGTCCTTCTGCCTCCAGTGCCCGCACGTCCCGCCGTACGGTCACTTCGGAGGTCTGGACGACGCGGGCGAGCTCACGGAGCGACACGGCACCGTTCGCTCGCACCATTTCAAGGATCAATTGGCGACGTTCAGCAGCGAACACGAAACTGACAGTAACCCCAGCGACCGTCTGCTTTCAGCAGTTTGCGCCGAATAACAGAAGTTGTTCGCATGGCAGGGCGGGAAGTGGTATAGAACCCGCCCGCCCCGACTATGCCGACCGCACACGCCACAACACCCCCTGACCAGGGGGAAGCCGGCGAAGGCCGTCAGGCCTCCGCGCTCGCCTTGCGGGTGTGCAGCTGCCGCGCGACCTCCGCGATCGACCCCGAAAGGGAGGGGTACACCGTGAACGCGTTCGCGATCTGTTCGACCGTCAGATTGTTGTCGACGGCGATCGAGATGGGGTGGATCAGTTCCGAGGCGCGCGGTGCCACGACCACCCCGCCGACCACGATGCCCGTGCCCGGCCGGCAGAAGATCTTCACGAAGCCGTCCCGGATGCCCTGCATCTTGGCGCGCGGGTTGCGCAGCAGCGGCAGCTTGACGACCTTCGCGTCGATCTTCCCCGCGTCCACGTCCGCCTGGGTGTAACCGACGGTGGCGATCTCGGGGTCGGTGAAGACGTTGGACGAGACGGTCTTCAGGTTCAGCGGGGCCACCGCGTCGCCGAGGAAGTGGTACATGGCGATGCGTCCCTGCATGGCGGCGACGGACGCGAGCGCGAACACGCCGGTCACGTCACCGGCCGCGTAGACGCCGGGCGCGGTCGTCCGGGACACCTTGTCCGTCCAGATGTGACCCGAGTCGCGCAGCTTGACCCCGGCCTCCTCCAGGCCGAGGCCCGCGCTGTTCGGGATGGCGCCGACCGCCATCAGGCAGTGCGATCCGGTGATGACCCGCCCGTCGGCCAGCGTCACCTCGACCCGGTCGCCGACCCGCTTGGCGGACTGCGCGCGGGAGCGGGCCATGACGTTCATGCCACGGCGCCGGAAGACGTCCTCCAGGACGGCGGCGGCGTCCGGGTCCTCGCCCGGCAGCACGCGGTCGCGGGACGACACGAGCGTGACCTTCGACCCGAGGGCCTGGTAGGCGCCGGCGAACTCGGCACCGGTCACGCCCGACCCGACCACGATCAGCTCTTCGGGCAGCTCGGTGAGGTCGTAGACCTGGGTCCAGTTGAGGATGCGCTCGCCGTCGGGCCGGGCGTCGGGCAGCTCGCGCGGATGACCGCCGGTGGCGATGAGGACGGCGTCGGCGGTGAGCGTCTCCTCGGTGCCGTCGGCGGCGGTGACGACGACCTTGCGGGACCCGTCGAGGGCCTGCATGCCGTCCAGCCGGCCCCGCCCGCGCATGACGCGGGCGCCGGCCCGGGTGACGGAGGCGGTGATGTCGTGGGACTGGGCGAGCGCCAGCCGCTTCACCCGGCGGTTGACCTTCCCGAGGTCCACGCCGACCACCCGGGCCGCCTGCTCCAGCGGCGGGGTGTCGTCGGCGACGATGATGCCGAGCTCTTCGTACGACGAGTCGAAGGTCGTCATGACCTCGGCCGTAGCGATAAGGGTCTTCGACGGCACGCAGTCGGTCAGCACCGACGCTCCGCCCAGACCGTCGCAGTCGACGACGGTCACCTCCGCGCCGAGCTGAGCGGCCACCAGCGCCGCTTCGTATCCGCCGGGTCCGCCACCGATGATCACGATCCGAGTCACGTACTCCATTGTCCCGCACGCTTCAAGGTGCCACTGCCCGGGGGCGCCACCCGGTGGCTCCCGGGGCGCCCGGGGGACGCGGTGTGCCTGCCGTACCCTCTCCCCATGTCGCTCTATGCCGCGTACGCCGGCAACCTCGACGCGCGCCTGATGTCCCGCCGCGCCCCGCACTCCCCGCTGCGCGCCACCGGCTGGCTGAACGGCTGGCGGCTGACCTTCGGCGGCGAGCAGCTGGGCTGGGAGGGGGCGCTGGCGACGATCGTCGAGGACCCGTTGGCCGAGGTCTTCGTCGGCCTGTACGACATCGCACCCATGGACGAGGAGTCGCTCGACCGGTGGGAGGGCGTGGGCCTCGACATCTACCGCCGGGTACGCGTGCGCGTGCACACGCTGGACGGTGAGGAGCCGGCCTGGGCGTACGTCCTGAACGCGTACGAGGGCGGCCTGCCGTCGGCGCGCTACCTGGGCGAGATCGCCGACGCGGCGGAGTCGGCGGGGGCTCCGCACGACTACGTGATGGAGCTCCGCAAGCGCCCCTGCTGATCCTCCGGGCATCCCCTTTGCCGCGTCTTGCTCGATTTTTTCCGGCTGCTTGTTGAAAACGACAAGACAACGAAGGCAAACCCGTGGGCTCTGTCATCTACGCGCGTAGGCGAAGACCGGCTACCCTCTTCGGCGTGAACGCATCTCTTCTTCCGGACGACATCCAGGGCGACCCCTACGCGGCCGCCGACGCCGCCGCCGCGCGCCTGCGCGCCCTCACGGGCGCCGAGACCCACGACGTCGCCCTCGTGATGGGCTCCGGCTGGGCTCCGGCCGTCGACGCCCTCGGGGCGCCCGACGCCGAGTTCCAGGTCACCGAGCTGCCCGGCTTCCCGCCGCCGGCCGTCGAGGGCCACGGCGGCAAGATCCGCTCGTACTCCTCCGGTGACAAGCGCGCCCTGGTCTTCCTGGGCCGCACGCACTACTACGAGGGCCGCGGTGTGGCCGCGGTGGCGCACGGCGTCCGTACCGCCGTCGCGGCCGGCTGCAAGACCATCGTGCTGACCAACGGCTGCGGCGGTCTTCGCGAGGGCATGCGGCCCGGTCAGCCGGTGCTGATCAGCGACCACATCAACCTGACGGCGACGTCCCCGATCGTCGGCGCGAACTTCGTCGACCTGACGGACCTGTACTCGCCGCGCCTGCGCGCCCTGTGCAAGGAGATCGACCCCACGCTGGAGGAGGGCGTCTACGCCCAGTTCCCCGGCCCGCACTACGAGACCCCGGCCGAGATCCGCATGGCCCGCGTCATCGGCGCGGACCTGGTCGGCATGTCCACGGTGCTGGAGGCGATCGCCGCCCGCGAGGCCGGCGCCGAGGTGCTCGGCATCTCCCTGGTCACCAACCTGGCCGCGGGCATGACCGGCGAACCCCTCAACCACGAGGAGGTCCTCCAGGCCGGCCGCGACTCGGCGGCCCGCATGGGCGAACTGCTGGCACGGGTACTGGGCAGGATCTGACGAGACGCCGCGCTCGGCTCCGACCGGGCCGCCGTGCCGACCGGAACGGGACGGAGCACCGCGCCTGGCTTCGAGCGGGGCGACGGGCCCGGCTCCGGGCCGGGGGCGGGCTTGGCTCCGGGCCGGCCCGGCTCTCGGCGGGGGCGGCGTGCCGGCCGGCTCGGGGCTCGGCGCCGGGCCTGGCCCTGCACGGGTCACCGGGCTCGGCCCTGGGCGGGCGTAGGGCTTCGGTTTCCCGCGCAGCCCCGGCCGGCTTCGGGCGGGACACTGGGCTCGGCCCTGGCCTGGACGGGGACGGCGTGCCGACTCGCTCGGTGCGAAGCACCGCGCTCGGCTGGGCGGAGCGCCGGGCCCGGCTCCGGATGGAGCCGCTGGGCTCGGCCCCGTGCAGAGCCGCTGGGCCCGGCCCTGGTGGCCGTGGTGCTGCGGGCGGCTCTCGGGAGTGCGGCGGCCGGGGCAGGCGCGGGACCGCGAGCCGCCGGAAGGCGGACCGCCGTGCGGCCGGCGGCTCGCAACGGACGCGGTACCGCACGCGGCCGTGCGCGGTGCGTGGCCCCGAGCGGCGAGCGATGCGGCAGGGTGGGGGCCGGGGGCGGAGCCCCCGGTTGGACGAGGCAAACACAGGAGAGGTTGATCCCAAGGTGCACGACGATCTCATCGCCCGGGCCAAGGCCTGGCTCGCCGAGGACCCGGACCAGGAGACCCGCGACGAACTGGCCGCGCTGCTCGACGCCGGTGCCGTCGAGGAGCTGTCGGCCCGCTTCTCCGGCACACTCCAGTTCGGCACCGCCGGCCTGCGCGGCGAGCTGGGCGCCGGCCCGATGCGCATGAACCGCAGCGTCGTCATCCGCGCCGCCGCGGGTCTCGCCGCGTACCTGAAGAAGAACGGCCACCCCGGTGGACTCGTCGTCATCGGCTACGACGCCCGCCACAAGTCCGCCGACTTCGCCCGGGACACCGCCGCCGTGATGACCGGCGCCGGCCTGCGCGCGGCCGTACTCCCCCGCCCGCTGCCCACCCCCGTGCTGGCCTTCGCGATAAGGCACCTCGGCGCGGTCGCGGGCGTCGAGGTCACCGCCAGCCACAACCCGCCCCGCGACAACGGCTACAAGGTCTACCTGGGCGACGGCTCCCAGATCGTCCCGCCCGCCGACGCGGAGATCGCCGCCGAGATCGACGCGATCGCCTCCCTGCACGACGTACCGCGTCCGGAGAGCGGCTGGGAGACCCTGGACGAGTCGGTCCTGGATGCCTACCTCGCCCGGACGGACGCCGTACTGGACCCCGCGTCCCCCCGTACCGCCCGCACGGTCTACACGGCGATGCACGGCGTCGGCCGGGACGTCCTGCTGGCCGCGTTCGCCCGCGCCGGCTTCCCCGAGCCGGTGCTGGTCGCCGAGCAGGCCGACCCGGACCCGGACTTCCCGACGGTCGCCTTCCCGAACCCGGAGGAGCCGGGCGCGATGGACCTGGCGTTCGCGCGGGCCCGCGCCACCGACCCGGACCTGGTGATCGCCAACGACCCCGACGCGGACCGCTGCGCGGTGGCCGTGAAGGACGGCGGCGACTGGCGGATGCTGCGCGGTGACGAGGTCGGCGCCCTGCTCGCCGCCCATCTGGTCCGCCGTGGCGCCCGGGGCACCTTCGCCGAGTCGATCGTCTCCTCCTCCCTGCTCGGCCGGATCGCGCAGAAGGCGGGGCTGCCGTACGAGGAGACGCTGACCGGCTTCAAGTGGATCGCCCGTGTCGACGGCCTGCGCTATGGCTACGAGGAGGCCCTCGGCTACTGCGTGGACCCGGAGGGCGTGCGCGACAAGGACGGCATCACCGCCGCGCTGCTGGTCACCGAGCTGGCGTCCGTGCTGAAGGAGGAGGGCCGCACCCTCCTCGACCTGCTCGACGACCTGGCCGTGGAGCACGGCCTGCACGCCACCGACCAGCTGTCGGTGCGCGTCCAGGACCTGTCGCTGATCGCGGACGCGATGCGCCGTCTGCGCGGGCAGCCGCCGACCGATCTCGCGGGGCTGCCCGTGGTCCGCGCCGAGGACCTGAGCCGGGGCACGGAGAAGCTGCCGCCCACGGACGGCCTTCGCTACACGCTCGACGGCGCCCGGGTCATCGTCCGTCCCAGCGGCACCGAGCCGAAGCTGAAGTGCTACCTGGAGGTCGTCGTACCGGTCGCGGCGCACGCGGACCTGCCGGCCGCCCGAGCCCGCGGGGCGGAGCTGCTGGCGGCCGTCAAGCGCGACCTGTCGGCGGCTGCCGGCATCTGAGGATCCGGGGCCCTGCTGTCCGTCCGCACGACGGGAACAGCGGGGCCGCCGGCCGGCCCGCCGCGAGCACCAGCGCCCGGCGCCACCGCGGCGGACGGCCCCCGCCGGCACGTCCCACGGGAAACCCGGCACCCGCAGCCGGCACACGCCGGCACTCGCCCTGGGCCGCAACGGCGAACCGCCCCGCCACCCGCGCGGGCACCCGGCCCGGCAGCGCACCGACGGCCTCGCTTCAGCCCGCCCGCGCCGTGGCCCCAGCCCCCGAAGCAGTGCGGGCAACCCCGAGGGCTCCCTCGGTGCCGTGGCCCCAGCCCCCCCCGAAGCGGTGCGGGCAGCCCCCGAGGCGTCGGTCAGCCCACCGCCAGCAGGATCGCCAGCAGTACCGCTCCGGCGACCGCGGGCGCGGCCACCTCGTAGGCCCAGCGCACGGTGATCTCGCCCTGTGCCGACTCGGCCTGTCCGCGCCGTTCCAGCATCTCGCCCAGGTCGGCCATGATCTGGTCGGTCTCCGCCCGGGCCGGCCCCGTGTCCGGGCCGCGCACGCTGAACCCGCCGAAGCCGAGGCCGCTCGGTGCGAGCGTCCCGTCCCGGCCGCCCCGGGCCGTGCCGCGGGCCGCGTCCGCCGCCGCCCGCTGCTGCCGGCGGACCGCCTTCTTGCGGGCCCGCAGCGAGACGGGGACCGCCCACAGCTGGTACTTGGCGCCGGACTTGGCGAGGACCTCGTTGGAGTACCCGGAGCGCAGGCCGGCGACCTCGCCCCAGGGCAGGGTGATCACCCGGAACGGGTTGCGCACGCGCAGCCGGTCCTCGCCCGCGAACACCGCCGGGCGGAGCGTGAAGGCGAGGACCAGCGGCACGATCAGGATCATCCCGGCCAGCGCCAGCCACGGGGTCCGGCCGTGGCCCTTGAACAGGGCGTCGAAGCCCAGCCAGAGGACGACCAGGAGCAGCAGCGTGCCGCCCGCCAGCGCGAGGGGCGAGCGGTAGACGCGGTCCTTGGCGGCGGGCGCCGGCGGCTGTGACGCGGGTGACGGGTGGTCCGGGGTGGTCATGGCCCCGATTCTGCACGACGCCGTCCGCGGCGCGGCCACGCGGCCGTGAACCGGCGCTCATCCGTGATGTCGGCCTCGGGGACGGGCACGGGGGGTGTACAGCCGCTACGCGCGTAGATATGCTCGTCTGGTGACCATGCCCACTACCGCACCCACAGCTCGCGCTCTCGGTGACGTCACCGCGTCCGACAGCACGCTGCGCCGCTTCCTCCACGGGCTGCCCGGCGTCGACGCGGTCGGCCTGGAGGCGCGCGCCGCGTCCCTCGGCACCCGTTCCATCAAGACCACCGCGAAGGCGTACGCCATCGACCTCGCCATCTCGATGGTCGACCTGACGACGCTGGAAGGCGCGGACACCCCGGGCAAGGTCCGGGCGCTCGGCGCCAAGGCGGTCCATCCGGACCCCACGGACCGCACCACCCCGACGACGGCCGCGGTCTGCGTCTACCCCGACATGGTGGCCGTCGCCAAGGAGGCCGTCGCCGGCTCCGGCGTCAAGGTCGCCTCGGTGGCCACCGCCTTCCCGGCCGGCCGTGCAGCGCTCGACGTGAAGCTGGCCGACGTCCGTGAGGCCGTCGCCGCCGGCGCCGACGAGATCGACATGGTCATCGACCGGGGCGCGTTCCTCGCCGGCCGGTACCTGAAGGTGTTCGACGAGATCGTCGCCGTGAAGGAGGCCTGCGGGACGAACGCCCGGCTGAAGGTCATCTTCGAGACCGGCGAGCTGTCGACGTACGACAACATCCGCCGCGCCTCCTGGCTCGGCATGCTGGCCGGCGCCGACTTCATCAAGACGTCGACGGGCAAGGTCGCCGTCAACGCCACGCCCGCGAACACCCTCCTCATGCTGGAGGCGGTCCGCGACTTCCGGGCCCAGACCGGCGTCCAGGTCGGTGTGAAGCCGGCCGGCGGCATCCGCACCAGCAAGGACGCGATCAAGTTCCTGGTCCTGGTCAACGAGACCGCGGGCGAGGACTGGCTGGACAACCACTGGTTCCGCTTCGGCGCCTCCTCGCTCCTGAACGACCTGCTGATGCAGCGCCAGAAGCTGGCCACCGGCCGCTACTCCGGTCCCGACTACGTGACGGTGGACTGATCCCCCATGGCATTCGAGTACGCACCCGCCCCCGAGTCCCGCGCGATCGTCGACATCGCGCCCTCGTACGGCCTGTTCATCGACGGCGAGTTCACCGAGGCGGCCGACGGCAAGGTCTTCAAGACGGTGTCGCCGTCGACGGAGGAGGTCCTGGCCGAGGTCGCCCGGGCCGGCGCCGAGGACGTCGACCGTGCCGTCAGGGCCGCCCGCAAGGCGTTCGAGAAGTGGTCCGCGCTGCCCGGCTCCGAGCGCGCCAAGTACCTGTTCCGCATCGCCCGGATCGTCCAGGAGCGCAGCCGTGAGCTGGCCGTCCTGGAGACGCTGGACAACGGCAAGCCGATCAGGGAGACCCGCGACGCGGACCTCCCGCTGGTCGCCGCGCACTTCTTCTACTACGCGGGCTGGGCCGACAAGCTCGGCCACGCCGGGTTCGGCCCGGACCCGAAGCCGCTGGGCGTGGCCGGCCAGGTCATCCCGTGGAACTTCCCGCTGCTGATGCTGGCGTGGAAGATCGCCCCGGCCCTCGCGACCGGAAACACGGTCGTGCTGAAGCCCGCCGAGACGACGCCGCTGTCCGCCCTGTTCTTCGCGGACGTCTGCCGCCAGGCCGGCCTGCCCAAGGGTGTCGTCAACATCCTTCCGGGCTACGGCGACGCGGGCGCCGCGCTGGTCGCGCACCCCGACGTGAACAAGGTCGCCTTCACCGGCTCCACGGCCGTCGGCAAGGAGATCGCCCGCACGGTCGCCGGCACCCGCAAGAAGCTCACCCTCGAACTGGGCGGCAAGGGCGCGAACATCGTCTTCGACGACGCGCCGATCGACCAGGCCGTCGAGGGCATCGTGAGCGGCATCTTCTTCAACCAGGGCCAGGTCTGCTGCGCGGGCTCCCGCCTGCTGGTCCAGGAGTCGATCCAGGACGAGCTGCTGGACTCCCTCAAGCGCCGCCTGTCCACGCTCCGCCTCGGCGACCCGCTGGACAAGAACACCGACATCGGCGCGATCAACTCCGCCGAGCAGCTGGCCCGGATCACCGCGCTGGCCGAGCAGGGCGAGGCGGAGGGCGCGGAACGCTGGTCGCCGGCCTGTGAACTGCCCTCGTCCGGATACTGGTTCGCCCCGACGCTGTTCACGAACGTCACCCAGGCGCACACCATCGCCCGTGACGAGATCTTCGGCCCGGTGCTGTCGGTCCTCACCTTCCGTACGCCCGACGAGGCCGTCGCCAAGGCCAACAACACCCAGTACGGCCTCTCGGCCGGCATCTGGACCGAGAAGGGCTCGCGCATCCTGGCCGTCGCGAACAAGCTGCGCGCCGGTGTCGTCTGGTCCAACACGTTCAACAAGTTCGACCCGACCTCGCCGTTCGGCGGTTACAAGGAGTCGGGCTTCGGCCGCGAGGGCGGCCGCCACGGCCTGGAGGCGTACCTCGATGTCTGACCGACTCAGTGTGTTCAAGACCTACAAGCTGTACGTCGGCGGGAAGTTCCCGCGTTCCGAGAGCGGCCGGGTGTACGAGGTGCAGGACTCGAAGGGCAACTGGCTGGCCAACGCTCCGCTGTCCTCGCGCAAGGACGCCCGCGACGCGGTGGTCGCCGCGCGCAAGGCGTTCGGCGGCTGGTCCGGCGCGACCGCCTACAACCGCGGCCAGGTCCTCTACCGCGTCGCGGAGATGCTGGAGGGCCGCAGGGAGCAGTTCGTCCGGGAGGTCGCGGACGCCGAGGGCCTGTCGAAGTCGAAGGCGGCGTCCGTCGTGGACGCGACGATCGACCGCTGGGTCTGGTACGCGGGCTGGACCGACAAGATCGCCCAGGTGACCGGCGGCGCCAACCCGGTCGCGGGCCCGTACTTCAACCTCTCCTCCCCGGAGCCGACCGGCGTGGTCGCCGTCCTGGCCCCGCAGGAGTCGTCCTTCCTCGGCCTGGTGTCGGTCGTGGCCCCGGTGATCGCCACCGGCAACACGGCGGTCGTGATCGCCTCCGAGAAGGCTCCGCTGCCGGCCCTGTCCCTGGGTGAGGTGCTGGCCACCTCCGACGTGCCGGGCGGTGTCGTCAACGTCCTGTCCGGCCGTACGGCGGAGATCGCCGCGCCGCTGGCCGCGCACCAGGACGTCAACGCGATCGACCTGGCGGGCGCGGACGAGGACCTGGCGAAGGAGCTGGAGATCGCGGCGGCCGACAACCTGAAGCGGGTGCTCCGTCCACAGGCTGTGGATTACTTCGAGACGCCGGGGACCGAGCGGTTGACGGCGTTCCTGGAGACCAAGACGGTGTGGCACCCGACCGGGGCGCTGGGGGCGTCGGGGTCCTCCTACTGACGGACCTCCGGCGGGGAACCGCCGTCGTTCGCCGGCCGCGGGCTCGTTGCGGCCGGCCGCGCCCGCACGGCTAAGCCGCGCCCCGGCCCCGCCCCGCGCCTCCTCGGCGCCCTCAGCGACCCAGGGCGCCGAGGGCCTGGCCCACCCCCGGGACGCTGCCGAGTGACCGCGCCTGGGCCAGCGGGCGCGTCACCGTCTGGGAGCCGACCGGCTTGAAGTCGGCCACCTGGGTGCCCACACCGTTGTCGAGCGGGTCCACGCCCGTGCCCGCGAGCGGGTTGGGCTTGAGACCCGCGACCGGGCCGGTCACGTACCCCACCGTGCCGGTCAGGGAGCGGGCGCCCGCCTGGGGGTCGACGTTGCCGAGGTCCAGGGGGCGGTGGCCGAGGCCCACGCCGGGGACCGTGCCGGCGGACGCCGTCGCCGCCCCCGCGCCCAAGACCGCTCCGGCGGTCGCGAGGACGATCAGGGCGCGCTGCGCGGTGGAGTGCCGGGGGGAAGTGTGTCGGGCCATCACTGGTGCCACCTTCTGGTGCGCAGGGTAAGGGTGTCGACACGTAGGGTAGTTGAGGTGAGACTCACGCTCAAAAGCCGACCCGCGGGGTCGGCAGGGCGCTCCCCATGCGTCAAACTGGTGTTCCGTGAGCATTCATCCCCCGTCTCCCGCCCGTGTCGTGCTGCTGTGCGGCCCCTCGGGCTCGGGCAAGTCACTCGTCGCCGCCCGCTCCGGGCTCCCCGTGCTGCGCCTGGACGACTTCTACAAGGAGGGTGACGATCCGACTCTGCCTCTGGTGGAGGGGAGTTCGGACATCGACTGGGACCACCCGGAGTCATGGGACGCGGACGTCGCGGTCGAGGCCATCGCCCGGCTGTGCGCCACGGGATCGACGCCCGTGCCGGTGTACGACCTCTCGTTGAGCGCCCGCACGGGCGAGGAGACGCTGCACATCGGCCGTACCCCGCTGTTCATAGCGGAGGGCGTCTTCGCCGCGGAGATCGTCGAGCGCTGCCGGGAACTGGGCCTGCTCGCGGACGCGCTGTGCCTGTCCCGTGGTCCGGTCACCACCTTCCGGCGGCGCTTCCTGCGCGATCTGCGCGAGGGCCGCAAGTCGGTGCCGTTCCTGCTGCGCCGCGGGTGGCGGCTGATGCGCACGGAGCGGTCGATCGTCGCCCGCCAGGTCTCGCTCGGCGCGCACCCCTGCGACCGGGACGAGGCGCTGGGCCGGCTCGCGGCAGCCGCAGCCGGTCGGCAGGTACGGCAGCGGACGGCGGCCTGAGCCCCGTACCACCCCCTGCGCACGCAAGAGCGGGGCCGGCAGGCCACCGGCCCACCAGCCCCGTTCCCTTGCTCCCCCGTTTCCCCCGTGGGCCCACCCCCCAGTGGTCCCCGGCCCTTCCCCCCCGTTTCCCCCGTCGTCCCCCCGGACCTCAGGCGACCAGTTCGCCGAAGGCGTCCTCCTCGTCACGGCCGAAGCTGAGGACCTCGTCCTCGCGCAGCCGGCGCAGCGAGCGCCAGATGCTGGACTTCACCGTGCCGACACTGATGCCGAGGATCTCCGCGATCTCCGGGTCCGTGCGGCCCTCGTAGTAGCGCAGGACCAGCATGGTGCGCTGGAGTTCGGGCAGCCGGGCCAGCGCCTGCCACAGAACCGCGCGCAGTTCGGTGCCGCGCATCGCGTCCGTGTCGGAGGGCGTCTCCGGCAGTTCCTCGGTCGGGTACTCGTTGAGCTTGCGGCGCCGCCAGGCGCTGATGTGCAGATTGGTCATGGTGCGGCGCAGGTATCCGCCGACCGCGGCCTTGTCGCTGATCCGGTCCCAGGCCCGGTACGTCGAGAACAGCGCGCTCTGCAGCAGGTCCTCGGCCTCGAAGCGGTCACCGGTCAGGTGGTAGGCGGTGGCGTACAGGGAGGCGCGGCGCTCCTGGACGTAGGCGGTGAACTCCGCCTCCGTCAGCGAACGGCGCTCCCCCGGTTCCTCCCTGTACGCGGCTCCCCCGTGAGCTTCCCCCCGTGTGTCAACCACCGCCATGTACGCGGTGTGCTGACGCCCGGTGCCACGAGCGCACCCCCGTGCTCCCCCGCGCTCGAAGGCGCTCGCGCGGGAGGCGCCCCCCTCGGCACCGGACTTCTCCGGTCCCCGGTGCACGTCGTGCAGACGCGTGACCACTGCGCTGGTGCTGATGCTGTGCAGCGTGTTCATCTCGCGCTCCCCGTCGTGGACTTCCGGTGACTCCGTCTTGCCCGGGCCGGTTCCGGCCGGCGGCCTTGCCCGTGCCCAAAAGACTGCCGGGGTGACTTCATGGCCGTGTCTGCCGACTGTCACAGACCTGTCACAGGGGTCGCGCCCAGGCGCGTCACACACCGCGCACAGGCGGTGGCGCTACGGATGACCTGGCCCCGGACGGTCGTACGTCGACCCCTCCATGGGCCAGAATGAGCCCGTGCCTTCCCTGTTGCTGATCGAGGACGACGACGCCATCCGTACGGCCCTGGAGCTCTCCCTGACGCGCCAGGGACACCGGGTGGCCACCGCTGCCAGCGGCGAGGACGGTCTGAAGCTGCTGCGCGAGCAGCGGCCGGACCTCATCGTGCTGGACGTGATGCTGCCCGGCATCGACGGGTTCGAGGTGTGCCGGCGCATCCGGCGCACGGACCAGCTGCCGATCATCCTGCTGACCGCGCGCAGCGACGACATCGACGTCGTGGTCGGTCTGGAGTCCGGCGCCGACGACTATGTCGTCAAGCCGGTGCAGGGCCGGGTGCTGGACGCCCGGATCCGGGCCGTGCTGCGGCGCGGGGAGCGCGAGTCCAGCGACTCGGCGACCTTCGGCAACCTGGTCATCGACCGGTCGGCCATGACCGTCACCAAGAACGGCGAGGACCTCCAGCTCACCCCGACCGAGCTGCGGCTGCTGCTGGAGCTGAGCCGGCGGCCCGGTCAGGCGCTGTCCCGGCAGCAGCTGCTGCGGCTGGTGTGGGAGCACGACTACCTCGGTGACTCGCGCCTGGTCGACGCGTGCGTGCAGCGGCTGCGCGCGAAGGTGGAGGACGTGCCGTCGTCGCCGACGCTCATCCGTACCGTCCGTGGTGTCGGCTACCGCCTGGACGCCCCTCAGTGACCGGTACGCGAGGGGGGCTGCGCGGCTGGGCCGCGGGGCGCAGGGGAAGTCTGTCGCGGCTCAGGTTCACCAGCCTCAGGCTGCGCCTGGTCCTCGTCTTCGGGCTGGTGGCCCTCACGGCCGCCGTGTCGGCGTCCGGGATCGCCTACTGGCTCAACCGGGAGGCCGTGCTCACCCGCGCCCAGGACGCCGTGCTGCGCGACTTCCGGCAGGAGATGCAGAACCGCGCGGGCGCGCTGCCGGAACACCCGACCCAGGACCAGGTGCAGCGCGCGGCCGGCCAGATGGCCGCCAGCAGCCAGCACTTCAGCGTGCTCCTGGTCGCCCAGGACGCCGACGGCAAGACCGTGTACGGCAACTCGGGCGGCATCAACGGCTTCTCGCTGGAGGACGTGCCCCGCTCGCTGCGGGACGCCGTGACCAAGCGGCAGACCGTGACGGACTCCAACAAGCAGCCGTACCACCTGTACTGGCAGCGGGTCGTGGACCACGGCACGCCCTACCTGGTGGCCGGTACGCGCGTCATCGGCGGCGGCCCGACCGGCTACATGGCGAAGTCCCTGGAGCCGGAGGCGAAGGACCTCAACTCGCTGGCCTGGTCGCTGGGCATCGCCACCGGGCTCGCGCTGATCGGTGCCGCCCTGCTCGCGCAGGCCGCCGCCACGACCGTGCTGAAGCCCGTGCACCGGCTGGGCGTGGCCGCGCGACGGCTCGGCGAGGGCCGGCTGGACACCCGGCTGCGGGTCTCCGGCACCGACGAACTCGCCGACCTGTCCCGGACGTTCAACAACGCGGCCGAGGCGCTGGAGCAGCGGGTCGCGGAGATGGCCGCGCGGGACGAGGCCTCCCGCCGCTTCGTGGCCGACATGAGCCATGAGCTGCGGACGCCGCTCACCGCCATCACCGCCGTCACGGAGGTGCTGGAGGAGGAGCTGGAGGCGGAGACCGGCAGCATGGACCCGATGATCGAGCCCGCCGTCCGGCTGGTGGTCAGCGAGACCCGGCGGCTGAACGACCTCGTCGAGAACCTGATGGAGGTCACCCGCTTCGACGCCGGCACCGCCCGGCTGGTCCTGGACGACGTCGACGTCGCCGACCAGATCACCGCGTGCATCGACGCCCGTGCCTGGCTGGACGCCGTCGAGCTGGACGCCGAGCGCGGCATCCACGCCCGGCTGGACCCGCGCCGCCTGGACGTCATCCTCGCCAACCTGATCGGCAACGCGCTCAAGCACGGCGGGTCGCCGGTGCGGGTGTCGGTCCGGGCGGAGGACGACTCCGTCGAGATCCGGGTACGCGACCACGGGCCCGGCATCCCGGAGGACGTCCTCCCGCACGTCTTCGACCGCTTCTACAAGGCGAGCGCCTCCCGGCCGCGCTCCGAGGGCAGCGGGCTCGGCCTGTCCATCGCCCTGGAGAACGCCCACATCCACGGCGGCGAGATCACCGCGGCCAACTCGCCCGACGGCGGCGCGGTGTTCACCCTCCGCCTGCCGCGGGACGCCTCCGCGCTGACCGAGGAGGACGGCGGGGACACCAAGACCGGCGAGACCGGCCACGACAGCGCGGGGAAGGAGGGGTCATGACCGTACGACGCCTGCTGGCGCTGCCCCTCCTGGGCGTGCTGCTCACCGGCTGCGGCATCCGGGCCACGGAGGTGCCGACCGACTTCGGGCCGGCGCCGTCCCGGGTGCCGTGCTCGCTGGCCGGGCCCGACGCGTCCGCGCAGTCCGCGCGCGGGGTGCCGGTACAGGTGTTCCTGCTGTGCGGGGCGTCCCTCGTGGCCGTCGACCGGACCGTACGGGTCCCGGAGGGCACCCCGGACGCCCGGCGCCGGGTGATCGTGGCTCAGGGGCTGCTGGACCAGCTGGCCACGTCACCGTCCGCCGCGGAGCGCTCCGCGGGATACACGACGTACGTGCCGGGTGGTCTCCGGGTGACCGGACCCGGCCCGAAGGACCCCGAGGACACGCTCCGGCTCGGCACGGCGCCGTCGCGGCTCACCTCCTACGCCCTGGCGCAGCTGGTGTGCACCCTGTCCGACTCGGCGGCGACGGAGGACGACGGCTCGGTCATCCTGGCCGGCCCCGCCCCCGACCTGCCTCGCCGCTACGCCTGCACGGACGAGGTCCGCGACCACCCGGGCACCACGCAGCCGCCGTCGAGCGGGGTCCCGAACGCGTAGCGCTGCGCTTGGCTTGTGCGGGGGCGTGGTTGCCGTTCACTTTCGGCGGGGGCCGGCGTGATGGCTGCGCCCGACGGGGGGTGGCGTCGCGGATGGCTTGGCGGGGCCGGCGGGACGGCTGCGCCCGACCGGGGTGGCGTCGCGGGTGCCTTGGCAGGGCCGGCGGGACGGCTGTGCCCGACCGGGTGGCGTCGCGGGGGCCGCCGTGGGACTTCGGCTGTCGCCCGGCTGCGGGTCCGTGGTGGGGCGCTCGCGCAGTTCCCCGCGCCCCTTTTCGGGGCGCTTCCGGCAGCGGGGTGCCATACGCACCGCCGGCGCGGGCGAGCGGACCGACGGCGACGGAGGGCGACGGCTCGGTCGTCTGCGGTTGCCCCGGCCAAGGCCGCCATAGGGCTTCGGCCGTCGCCCCGCTGCGGGTCCGTGGCGGGCGCTCGCGCAGTTCCCCGCGCCCCTTCGGGGCGCTCCCGGCAGCGGGGTGCCATACGCACCGCCGGCGCGGGCGAGCGGACCGACAGCGACGGAGGACGACGGCTCGGTCGTCTGCGGTCGCCCCGGCCAAGGCCGCCATAAGGCTCCGGCCGTCGCCCCGCTGCGGGTCCGTGGCGGGCGCTCGCGCAGTTCCCCGCGCCCCTTCGGGGCGCTCCCGCCGGCGCCGGCCCGCGGAGCGCCCCGCACGTAGCGGTACCGGGCGAGTGAGCCGGTCCCGCCGCCCGGCCACCGCGCGCCGCACGAGCCGGAACGTTTCCACGGCGGAACCGATCGGGCCCGCCGCCGCGTCTACGGGGTCGTGCAGCGTCAAGGCTCCATCGGCGGCAGCGCCGCGATCCGCATCCGTGTGACGGGAGGTGTCCTCCTCGTCGCACATCTCGCCCTCGTCGCCTGGCTGATGCTGCGCCCCCTGGACGTCCCCTGGGTGATGCCCCCGAACCTGCGCCCGCTGGCCGGTATCCGGGCCGACCTGGCGCTGGGCTGGCCCCAGGCGGTCAGACCCCTCGGCGAGGGACTGGCGCTGCTCGCCCCGCTGGGCGTCCTGCTCCCGATGGCGCACGGCAGGCTCACCGTCTCCCCGGTCGCGTCCCTGATCCGCACGGCGGCGGCCGGCGCCCTCCTGTCCCTCGGCATCGCCCTGTTGCAGACCGGTGTGCCGGGCAGGGTCGTGGACGTCGACTCGGTGCTGCTGAACACGACGGGAGTCGTCCTGGCCCACCTGGCCGTCGTACCGGCGGCCCGCGCCCGGCTGCGACGCCTGGACACAGCGGAACACGGCGCGCCGGAGCCCGTGGTCTCCGTCCAGGAGGAGCTGTCTCAGGGCCGTACCCCGACGATTCCCAGGGTCGGTATCGCCCCTTAGAGTGATGCTTCGTCCCCTTCGTCTCCGTACCGTTGAAGGCAGTTGAGGGGCCCCGGACCCGGGGACCCGCCACCGGCTCGTGAGAGCCGACGACCACGGAGGAGCCGACATGACCGCCCTTTCCCGCCCCACCCACGGCCGCGTGATCGGCGGAGTCTGCGCCGGACTGGCCCGGCGCTTCGGCACCTCGGCCACGACGATGCGGGTGATCTTCCTGGTGTCCTGCCTGCTGCCGGGCCCGCAGTTCCTGCTCTACATAGCGCTGTGGCTGCTGCTCCCGTCCGAGGACAAGGCCCGCACCGCCTGGTGAGCCGGCACGCCCGCGCGGACACGGGCGCGGGCATGCCACAGGGGCGCGTCCGGACCTACCGGAGCGCCCCGCGCGCGTCGGACGGAAGCCGGGCTCAGCCGACCGGGATGCCGTTGATCGGCACGCCGTGCGTGGGCAGACCCTGCACCGGGAGCCCGCCGAGCAGACCGGGGACCGGCTTGGCCGGCCTCTCGGCGAGGACGTTACCGACGACAGGCTGCGCGGTGGCCGCGCCCTTGCCGACGACCGGCAGAGCAGCGGCGACACCCCTCTTGGCCACGGGCTTCACCGTCTTCACGGCACCGCTGTCCGGCAGCGCCTCGACGACCTGCTCGGGCGGCAGCGTCTTGGTGACGGTGTTCAGTGCCTGGCCGGCGTCGGGGCTGACCGGGGCCGCGTCGGCCACGCCCGCACCGGCGGCGGCGAAAGCGGCACCGAGGGCGGCGACACCGAGGGTCTTGGCAGCAGACTGCTTCATGGTGAATGCGTCCTTGCATGCGGAGACGGGAGATCAGGAACGATCTGAGCGGTCCACGACCGTAAACATCCCCGGCCGTCCGCCGCAAACACCGAAATGCGGACGCCCTGTGAAAGCGCGCCCGCATTCCGGTCCGGCAAACACCCGTCCGCTAGGCCCCGGAACCGCCAGAACCGCTGGTGGAGGCAGTCTGCCGGAACAGCCATTCGGATTTCAGCTCGGCGTATCCGGGCTTGATGACGTCATTGATCATCGCGAGTCGTTCATCGAAAGGAATGAACGCTGATTTCATCGCATTGACAGAGAACCACTGGATGTCGTCGAGCGTGTAACCGAACGCCTCGACGAGGTGCTCGAACTCCCGGCTCATCGTGGTGTGCGACATCAGCCGGTTGTCGGTGTTCACGGTGGCCCGGAAGTGGAGCCGGCGCAGCAGCCCGATGGGGTGCTCGGCGTAGGAGGGGGCGGCCCCGGTCTGGAGGTTGGAGCTGGGGCACAGTTCCAGCGGGATCCGCTTGTCGCGCACGTAGGAGGCGAGCCGGCCCAGCCTCACCGAGCCGTCCTCGCGGACCTCGATGTCGTCGATGATCCGCACCCCGTGGCCGAGCCGGTCGGCTCCGCACCACTGGAGCGCCTGCCAGATGGACGGCAGCCCGAAGGCCTCGCCGGCGTGGATGGTGAAATGATTGTTCTCGCGCTTGAGGTACTCGAAGGCGTCCAGGTGCCGGGTGGGCGGGTAGCCGGCCTCGGCGCCGGCGATGTCGAAGCCGACCACGCCCGAGTCCCGGTAGCGGTTGGCGAGTTCGGCGATCTCCAGGGAGCGGGCGGCGTGCCGCATGGCCGTCAGCAGGGCGCCGACCCGGATGCGGTGGCCGTTCTCGCGGGCGAGCCGCTCCCCCTGCCGGAACCCCTCGTTGACGGCTTCGACGACCTCCTCCAGGGACAGCCCGCGGTCCAGGTGCTGCTCGGGCGCGTAGCGCACCTCGGCGTAGACGACCCCGTCCTCGGCGAGGTCCTCGGCGCACTCGCGGGCGACCCGGATCAGGGCCTCCTTGGTCTGGAGCACGCCGACGGTGTGCCGGAAGGTCTCCAGATACCGTTCCAGCGAACCGGAGTCGGCGGCCTCCTGGAACCAGATGCCGAGCTTGTCCGGGTCGGTCTCGGGCAGGTCGGCGTACCCGGTCTCCCGGGCGAGGTCCACGACGGTGCCCGGGCGGAGCCCGCCGTCGAGATGATCGTGCAGCAGTACCTTGGGCGCCCGGCGGATCTGGTCCGCGGTGGGGGCGTTCCCGGTGGGTGCGGTCTGGCTCGTCATTTCCGCACTCTAACTCCTACGCGCGTAGAGCGCCCGGTGCGCGCGGCAACGGTTTCCCGGCGCTTTTCCGTCGATACCCAACGGTGACCGGGCGTACGGGTTCAGTACACCGCGCCGTTCTGACACTGTTCTGCCATGGGACAAGCGACGCCGGTCCGAACGGCCGGGCTGGGCAAGGCAGTCGGCGCGGAGCCGACGTCGGTGAGCGGAGCGGTGCTGCTGCTCCCCGGCGGGGAGGAGGTCTCCGTCCGCCGGCCCTCCCCCCTCCGGGCGTTGACCCTCGTCCGCTCCCTGGGCCGCGCGCTCGCCCGCGCGGGCCGGGACGAGGGGCTGGCCGTGCATCCGGTGCAGTACCGCTACCGCGGCTGGAACGGCAGCGAGGCCCATCTGGCGGCCGATGCCGGGTGGGCCGCCGACGAGGTCGTACGGCGGTACGGGGATGTTCCCGTGTGTCTGGTGGGCGTGGACATGGGCGGACGCGCGGCGCTGCGGGCCGGCGGGCACGAGGCGGTCAACTCCGTGGTGGCGCTGGCCCCCTGGATGCCGGAGGAGGACGTCGCCGCGCCGCCCGAGCCGGTGAAGCAGCTGGTCGGCCGGCGGGTGCTGATCGCCCACGGCACGAACGACGACCGGACCGACCCGGAGCTGTCGTTCCGGTTCGCGGCGCGGGCGAAGAAGGCGAACCGTGAGGTGTGCCGGTTCGAGGTGCACTCCGACGGACACGGGCTGCATGGGTACCGGGACGAAGTGCTGTGTCTGACCGTGGATTTCGTGATGGGCGCGTTGTTCGGGCACGCCGTGTCCCGCCCCGTGGAGGACGCGTTGGCCGCGCCCCCGCCGATCGGCCTGCGGATGCCCCTGGCCGCGGGGTTCGGCAAGTCGTGGAAACGGTAGGACGGGGCGGCCCTCAGCCGGGCAGCAGGTTGCCCCTCCGGGAGAGCAGGAACTTCTTGAAGGCCGCCACCGGTGGGGTGTCGGGGCGACCGGCCGGCCAGGCGACGCCGATTTCGCGGACCGCCCTCGGGGCCGTGACCGTCAGTTCCGCCACGCCCGGGCGCGGGACGGTCGGGGGCGGCAGGAGGGCGACCCCGAGGCCCGCCGCGACCAGGCCGCGCAGCGTCTCCGCCTCCTCGCCCTCGAAGGCGATGCGGGGCTTGAAACCGGCCTCGCGGCACAGGTCGTCCGTGATGCGGCGCAGGCCGTAGCCCGGTTCCAGGGTCACGAAGGTCTCCTCGGCCGCTTCCGCCAGGCGGATGCGGCGCCGGGCCGCCAGGCGGTGGTCCGCGGGGACGACCAGACGCAGTTTCTGCTCGTCCAGGCGCCGGGCGACCAGATCGGGCGCGTCGGGGACGGGTGAGGTGAGGCAGAGGTCGAGTTCACCGGCGCGCAGCCCCTCCAGCATGGCCTCGCCGTAGTTCTGCACGAGGCTGAAGCGCACGCGCGGGTGGTCGGCGCGGAAGGCGTGCAGCAGGCCGGGTACGGTCTCGGCGCCCATGGTGTGCAGGAAGCCGAAGGCGACCTTGCCGGTGGCGGGATCGGCGTCCGCGCGGACCTCCTCGGCGGCGCGCTCGATCTCGGCGAGGGCTCGTTCGACGGAGGCGAGGAAGGCGCGCCCCGCGGTGGTCAGGGAGACGGTACGGCCGTGCCGGGCGAACAGGTCGACGCCGAGGTCCCGCTCCAGGCGGACCATCGCCCGGGACAGGGTGGACTGGGGTACGTCCAGCTCCCGCGCGGCCCGGGTGACGTGCTCGGTGCGGGCCACGCCGGCGAAGTACGCGAGGCGGGGCGCCAGCAACAACGCCATGTCTTCTGCGTCACTGGACGGTGACAGTCGCGCCGGTGAGCTCTGCTGATGCGCCATGGGAACGATTATGGCGATTCCATGCATTGGACGCATGAGTGGGGCCGGTCTACGTTCGAAGCATGTCTCCCGCCAGTACCGGGGCGTCCACCGGCGTGGACGCCGCTGCCTCCCCCCGCGCCCCCGAGTCCGAGCCCGACTCCCGGCTGACGCCGGGCGGCCCCGGCTACCGCCGGATGAGCCTCGCCCTGTTCCTCGCCGGGGTCGCCACCTTCGCCCTCCTCTACTCCACCCAGGCCCTGCTGCCGCTGATCTCCGGGGAGTTCGGGGTCGCGGCGAGCGAGGCGAGCTGGACCGTGGCCGCCGCGACCGGGGGCCTGGCGCTGTTCGTCCTGCCGATGAGCGCGCTGTCGGAGCGGTTCGGACGCCGTACGGTGATGACCGCCTCGCTGGCCGTGGCCGTCACGGTCGGCATGCTGGTGCCCTTCGCGCCGTCGCTCGGCGCGCTGGTGGTGCTGCGGGCGGTGCAGGGCGCGGCGCTGGCCGGACTGCCGGCCTCGGCACAGGCGTACCTGGCGGAGGAAGTGCGGCCCAAGGCACTGGTCACGGCGATCGGGCTGTTCGTGGCGGGCAACAGCGTGGGCGGCATGAGCGGCCGGGTGATCACCGGCTGGGTCGCGCAGGAGTGGGGCTGGCGGGTGTCGGTCGGGGTGATCGGCGCGCTCGCGGTGGCGTGCGCGGTGGCCTTCCGGCTGCTGTTGCCGGCCCCGAGGCACTTCACGGCGGGTTCGCTGCGTCCGCGGGTGCTGCTCGGCACCGTCCGCGACCATCTCTCCGACCCGCTGCTGCGCCGCCTGTACGCGATCGGCGCGCTGTTCATGACCGTGTTCGGCGGTGTGTACACGGTGATCGGCTACCGGCTGACGGCGGCACCGTTCGGTCTGCCGCAGGGCATCGTGGGCTCGATCTTCCTGGTCTACCTGGTGGGTACGGTCTCCGCTTCGGCCGCGGGCCGTCTGGTGGGCCGTCTCGGCCGCCGCGGCGCGCTGTACCTCGCGGGCGGCACGACGGCGGCGGGGCTGCTGCTGTCCCTGACCGCCTCCCTGGTGCTGGTGCTGGCGGGCCTGGTGCTGATCACGGCGGGCTTCTTCGCCGGGCACGCGGTGGCCTCCTCGGCGGTCAGCAAGACGGCCACGCACGGCCGGGCCCAGGCGTCGGCGCTGTACCAGTCCGCGTACTACATCGGCTCCAGCGTCGGCAGCACGGTCGGCGCGCTGGCGTTCCACGCCGACGGGTGGGCGGGCACGGTCGGCGTCGGCCTCCTCGCGGTCCTCGGCGTCGTCACGATCACCGTCCTGGGCTCGCGGGCGGCCCACGTGGCGGCGCGGCGGGAGCCGGTGGGCGCGCACTGACCCGGCGCACGCCGCCCGGCTTCCCCGAGCAACCAATCTGAGCTGGGCCTTTGTCCACTCCGGGGGCCATTGTCAGTCCCCTGCGGTAGCTTCCCAAGTGCTGGGGCGCGAAGGCGCGCTACAGGGACGGCCACAGGGGTGGGTGGACGATGGGCAACAGCACGGCGACGGCGGATCTGGACGTCGCACTGGAGAAGCACCGGACCGAGCTGACCGGATACTGCTACCGGATGCTCGGTTCCTCCTTCGAGGCCGAGGACGCGGTGCAGGACACCCTGGTGCGGGCCTGGCGGAGCTACGACAAGTTCGAGGGCCGTTCCAGCCTGCGCTCGTGGCTGTACCGCATCGCGACGAACGTGTGCCTGGACATGCTGGCGGCGGGCAGCAAGCGGGCCCGGCCGATGGACCTGTCGGAGGCCACTCCGCTCGCGCGGGCGGCGCTCTCCCCGCGCCCGGACAACACCTGGCTGGAGCCGATGCCGGACGCGCGCGTGCTGCCGGTCGTGGAGGACCCGGCGGAGGCCGCGGTCGCCAAGGAGTCGATCCGGCTCGCCTTCATGGCGGCCCTCCAGCAGCTGCCGCCCAAGCAGCGGGCGGTGCTGATCCTGCGTGAGGTGCTGGCCTGGAGGGCGAGTGAGGTGGCCGAGCTGCTGGACACCACGGTCGCCTCGGTGAACAGCGCCTTGCAGCGGGCGCGGGCCACGCTCGCGGAGCGCGGGGACGCGGGTGCCGAGGGGGCGGTGTCCGATCCGCTGGACGAGGAGCAGCGGAAGCTGCTGGAGCGTTACGTCAAGGCGTTCGAGGGCTACGACATGACGGCGCTGACGGCGCTGCTGCACGAGGACGCCGTCATGACGATGCCGCCGTTCGACCTGTGGCTGCGCGGCACCGCGGACATCACCGGTTTCATGACGACCCTGGGCGCCTCCTGCGCCGGTTCCCGGCTGCTGCCGGTCCGGGCCAACGGCCTGCCGGGCTTCGCGCACTACAAGCCGGACCCGGACAACGGCGGGTTCAGTCCGTGGGCGGTGCAGGTGCTGGAGATCTCAGACGGCCGGATCACCGGATTCCACTGCTTCCTCGACACCCAGCGCTGGTTCCCGCTCTTCGGTCTCCCCCTCCACCTGGAAGCGGAGTCCGACGAGACCGAGAAGGGCGTGTAGCGCGGGGTCGGGGTCCCGCAGCCGTATCCGCCCGCCGGCCCGGCGGGCGGTCAGCTCCAGCCGGGCCAGCAGGTCGACGGCCGCCAGTCCCGGCGGCCCGAGCCCGCCCACGTCGCACACGACCACCCCGGTCCCGCGGGCCTCCAGCAGTGCCCGCACATCGGCGCACAGCCCCGGCACGTCGTCCCGACGGACGGGTCCGGGCAGCACCAGCACGGCGGGGGTCTCGGCATCCACGTGCGGTAGACCGCCGGGCCGCGCGGAACTCATCGGGGGCGGTGGCGGGGCCGCGGTGCCGGTCGGGGCGGCGGTGTCGGGGTGACGCCGGTCAGTCGACCGGGAACTCGCCGGTGTCCAGGGTGAGGCCGAACGGCTCCGGCAGCTCGATCAGGTCACCGAACTTGACCGCCTTGAGGACCCGGTAGACGTCGCCCTTCGGCTCGCCGTAGAGCGTCGCGGTGGGGCCTCCGGGGGCCCAGCGGTCGATCAGGAGGTACAGCGGGATACCGGCGGTGGCGTAGGCGGCGGGCTTGCTGACGCGATCGTGGCCGGCGTTGGACTTCGAGGTGACCTCGACGACGAGTTCGGCGAGGGCGGCGGGGATGTGGGAGTCCGACTCGGGATGCTCCGGCACCGGCGCGACCACCAGGTCAGGGATGAGCATGCCCAGCCGTGACGGCACGGCGATGGCCAGTGTCTGGAAGATTTCCCAGTCCTCGGGGATCACGGAGTAGAGGCGACGCTGGATGCGGGCCGCGATCACGTTGTGGCGAAACGCGGGAGCAGGTGACACGGTGATGATCCCCTCGATGATCTCCACCTTGCTGCCCTCGGGCCATTCCATCTCCTCCCAGTACCGGACGAGGTCGTCCCAGTTCTGGTCGGAGTCCTGGCTGACGGTGAGTGCGCTCATGGCGGTCTCCTATCGGTGCGTCACCGATCCCAGCATGCCGAACGGGACCGGCGGCGGTCCACCGGTCCCGTTCACCCGAATGAGGAAAGCCCAGGTCAGGCGATACGTTCCCGCACCACCGGCGTGGCCTGGAAGGCCGTGCCCGGGGCCGCGATGTCGTAGGAGCCCGCCACCGCCTGGAGCGCGTACTCGAAGCGCTCCGGGGTGTCGGTGTGCAGGGTCAGCAGGGGCTGGCCCTCGGTCACCGTGTCGCCCGGCTTGGCGTGCAGCTCGATGCCCGCGCCCGCCTGCACCGGGTCCTCCTTGCGGGCCCGGCCGGCGCCCAGGCGCCAGGCGCCGACGCCGATGTCGTACGCGTCGAGGCGGGTCAGGACGCCGGTGGCCGGGGCCTTGACGACGTGCTGCTCCTTCGCGGTGGGCAGCGGCGCGTCCGGGTCGCCGCCCTGGGCCGCGATCATGCGGCGCCAGACGTCCATCGCCGAGCCGTCCGCGAGGGCCTTCGCGGGGTCGGCGTCCCTGATGCCCGCCGCGTCGAGCATCTCGCGAGCCAGGGCGATGGTCAGTTCCACGACGTCCGCCGGGCCGCCGCCGGCCAGGACCTCCACCGACTCGCGGACCTCAAGGGCGTTGCCCGCGGTCAGGCCGAGCGGGGTGGACATGTCGGTCAGGAGGGCGACCGTCTTCACGCCGTGGTCGGTGCCGAGGCCGACCATCGTGGAGGCCAGCTCGCGGGCGTCCTCGATGGTCTTCATGAAGGCGCCCGTGCCCACCTTCACGTCGAGCACCAGCGAGCCGGTGCCCTCGGCGATCTTCTTCGACATGATCGAGGAGGCGATCAGGGGGATCGCCTCGACCGTGCCGGTGACGTCGCGCAGGGCGTACAGCTTCTTGTCGGCAGGGGCCAGGCCGTCGCCCGCCGCGCAGATCACCGCGCCCGTGGTGTCCAGGACGTTCAGCATCTCCTCGTTGGAGAGCAGCGCGCGCCAGCCGGGGACCGACTCCAGCTTGTCCAGGGTGCCGCCGGTGTGGCCGAGGCCCCGGCCGGAGAGCTGGGGGACGGCCGCGCCGCAGGCGGCGACGAGCGGGGCCAGCGGCAGGGTGATCTTGTCGCCGACGCCGCCCGTGGAGTGCTTGTCGGCCGTCGGGCGGGACAGCGAGGAGAAGTCCATGCGCTCGCCGGAGGCGATCATCGCCGCGGTCCAGCGGGCGATCTCGCGGCGGTTCATGCCGTTGAGCAGGATCGCCATGGCGAGCGCGGACATCTGCTCGTCGGCGACCTCGCCGTGGGTGTACGCGTCGATGACCCAGTCGATCTGCTCGTCGGTCAGCTCACCGCGGTCCCGCTTGGTGCGGATGACGGAGATGGCGTCCATGGCCATGGCGGGTGTGGTTCCTTCCGGGAGGTGCGAAGTGCGCGGCCCCCCTGCGAACGGGGCAGGGGGGCCGTACGGCCTTACTGGTTGAGATGGTCCGGGCCGAAGGCCTGGGGCAGCATCTCGGAGAGCGGCAGGACGCCCGCCGGGGTGTCCAGCAGCAGGCCGGGGCCGCCGAACTCGTAGAGCAGCTGGCGGCAGCGGCCGCACGGGACCAGCAGGGCGCCGGTGCCGTCGACACACGTGAAGTGCGTCAGCCGGCCACCGCCCGTGCGCTGGAGCTGGGAGACCAGGCCGCACTCGGCGCACAGGCCGAGCCCGTAGGAGGCGTTCTCGACGTTGCAGCCGGTGACCGTGCGGCCGTCGTCGACCAGGGCCGCCACGCCGACCGGGTAACCGGAGTAGGGGGCGTAGGCGTGGGTCATGGCCTCGCGCGCCTCGGCGCGCAGGGCCTCCCAGTCGAAGTCGGCGGCTCGTCCGGTCACTTGCCCTGTCCCTTCCGGTAGCGCATGCCGTCCGCCTTCGGCATCCGCAGGCGCTGCGCGGACAGCGACAGCACCAGCAGCGTGACGACGTACGGGGTGGCGCCGACGAAGTCGCTGGGGACCTCGTCGGTGAGCAGGTACCAGACGAGGACCAGCGCGGCCATGACGGCGCTGACCACGCCCTGCACCAGGGCCTTCTTGTACAGCTTCCAGCCGGCCAGCAGCGCGAGCAGCACGACCAGCAGCAGGAGCAGGGCGTGGACGGTCACGCCGCCGTTGCGCAGCTGGAGCGCGTCGGAGTAGCCGAACAGGCCCGCGCCCATGGCGAGGCCGCCGGGGCGCCAGTTGCCGAAGATCATGGCGGCGAGACCGATGTAGCCGCGGCCGCCGGTCTGGCCCTCCAGGTAGGTGTGCGAGGTGACCAGCGCGAGGAAGGCGCCGCCGAGGCCGGCGAGGCCGCCGGAGACGGCCACGGCCGCGTACTTGTACTGGTAGACGTTGACGCCGAGGGACTCGGCGGCGACCGGGTTCTCGCCGCAGGAGCGCAGCCGCAGCCCGAACGGGGTGCGCCACAGCAGCCACCAGCTGCCGACGAACAGCAGCACGGCGATGATCGTCACCACGGACAGGTTGGTGATCAGACCGCCGATGATGCCGGCGAGGTCGGAGACCAGGAACCAGTGGTGCTTCTCGATCGACGCGAGGCCGTCCGACAGGCCGGGGACGGTGACGTCGGGCAGCGTGTCCGCGGGCGGGGACTGCTTGGGGTTGCCGCCCGCCCCGGCGGCCTTGCCGTCGGCGAAGAACAGCTTGGCCAGGTACTGGGTGGCGCCGAGCGCGAGCAGGTTGACGGCGACACCGGAGACGATGTGGTCGACGCCGAAGGTGACGGTGGCGACGGCGTGCACCAGGCCGCCGAGGACGCCGAAGGCGATGCCGCACAGCAGGCCGAGCCAGGGGCTGGACTGCCAGCCGATCCAGCCGGCGCCGAAGGTGCCGAGGATCATCATGCCTTCGAGGCCGATGTTGACCACGCCGGCCCGCTCCGACCACAGGCCGGCGAGTCCGGCGAGGCCGATCGGCACGGCGAGCCCGAGAGCGGCGGCGACCTGGCCCGCGGAGTCGAGCTGGTTGGCGCCGGTGATCACGCGGACGGCGGCGACGAGCAGCAGCGCGCCCGCGACGATCATGAGTATGAGGCCGAGGGAGCGGCCGGAGCGCTGCGGCGCGTCCGCCGCCTTGGGCGCCGCGGGCGGCGGCGCGTCGGTCATCGTGGCAGTCATCACGCCACCTCCTGCTTCTTCGTCGGGGCGGCGGCCTGGGCGGCGAGTTCGGCGCCGACGCGCTGCTGCTGGCGCTTCAGGCCGTAGCGGCGTACGACCTCGTAGGCGATGACGACGCACAGCACGATGACGCCCTGGATGACGCCGAGGATTTCCTTGTCGTAGCCCTGGAACTCCAGGTGGTTGGTGGTGCGCTCCAGGAAGCCCCACAGCAGCGCGCCGAGCGCGATGCCGATCGGGTGGTTGCGGCCGAGCAGGGCGATGGCGATGCCGGTGAAGCCGATGCCGGCCGGGAAGTCGTTGCTGAACTGGTGGCTGTCGTTCAGCAGGGTCGGCATGCCGATCAGACCGGCCACCGCACCCGAGATGATCATGCTGGTGGCGATCATCTTCTTCACGCCGACACCGCTCGCGGCGGCGGCGGTCTCGGACTGGCCGACGGTGCGCAGGTCGAAACCGAACCGGGTGCGGCCGAGCACGAACCAGTACGCCACGCCGACGAGCACGGCGATGACGATGAAGCCCCACAGCTCACCGGCCGGGCCGGTGTCGAAGCTGAAGAAGTACGAGGACGACGGCAGCGGCTTGGTGGAGACGAGGGTGCCGGCCTGGTCCAGCTGGCCGAGCTTGCCGGGCTGGAGCAGGTAGGCGATGACCGCGGTGGCGATGGAGTTCAGCATGATGGTCGCGATGACCTCGCTGACGCCCCGGGTCACCTTGAGGATGCCCGCGATGGCCGCCCACAGGGCGCCGGTCGCCATGGCGCAGAGGATGATCAGCGGGATGGCGAGCCAGCCGGGCACGGTGAGCGCCCCGCCGAGGACGGCGGCGATGAACGCGGCGAGCCGGTACTGGCCGTCGACACCGATGTTGAAGAGGTTCATGCGGAAGCCGATGGCCACCGCGACACCCGCGAGGTAGTACGTCGTCGCCTTGTTCAGGATGTAGACCTGGCTGTCGCTGGCGAAGCCGTAGGTCACCATGTCGCTGAAGGCGTCGCCGGGGTTCTTGCCGGTCGCGAGGATCACCAGGGTGGTGACGACGAGCGCGGCGACGACCGCGAGCAGGGGCGCGGCGATGCCGAGGAGCAGCCGCTCCTTGTCGATCCGTGAGGTCAGCTTGTTCATCGCGCGTCGTCCTCTGTGTGCTCCAGGTGGCCGGTGGCCGCACCCGTCATGGCGGAGCCCAGCTCCTCGGGGGTGATCGTGGCGGGGTCGGCGTCGGCGACCAGACGGCCGCGGTACATCACCCGCAGAGTGTCGGAGAGCCCGATCAGCTCGTCCAGGTCCGCGGAGATCAGCAGCACGGCCAGGCCCTCGCGGCGGGCCTCGCGGATGTAGTCCCAGATGGCCGCCTGCGCGCCGACGTCCACACCGCGGGTGGGGTGGGCGGCGATGAGCAGCTTGGGCTGGTGGCTCATCTCCCGGCCGACGATCAGCTTCTGCTGGTTGCCGCCGGACAGGGAGGCGGCGGTGACGTCGATGCCGGGGGTGCGGACGTCGTAAGCCTCGACGATGCGCTGGGTGTCGGCGCGGGCGGCCTTGAGGTCGAGCAGTCCGCCGCGCGAGTTGGGCTTCTCGGTGACGTGGCCGAGGATGCGGTTCTCCCACAGCGGCGCTTCCAGCAGCAGGCCGTGGCGGTGGCGGTCCTCGGGGATGTAGCCGATGCCGGACTCGCGGCGGTCGCGGGTCGGGGCGTGGGAGATGTCGGTGCCGTCGAGGGTGACGACGCCGGCGTCCGGGCGGCGCATGCCCATGATGGCCTCGACCAGCTCGGACTGGCCGTTGCCCTCCACACCGGCTATGCCGAGGACCTCGCCCTTGTGGATGGTGAAGGAGATCTCGTCGAGGATGATCCGCTCGATGCCGTCGAGGTCGGTCTGCGCCAGGTGCAGGCCGTCCACCGTGAGCATCGGGACGTCGGTGACCGTGGACTCCTGGGTCTCCGGGGTGGGCAGCTCGCTGCCGACCATCAGCTCGGCGAGCTGCTTGGGGGTGGTGCCGCGCGGGTCGACGGTGCCGACGGTGGTGCCGCGCCGGATGACGGTGATCTCGTCGGCGACGGAGAGCACCTCGCCCAGCTTGTGCGAGATGAAGATGACGGTGAGGCCCTCGGCCTTCAGTTCGCGCAGGTTGTCGAAGAGGGCGTCGACCTCCTGCGGCACGAGGACGGCAGTGGGCTCGTCCAGGATGAGGGTCTTGGCGCCGCGGTAGAGGACCTTGAGGATCTCCACGCGCTGGCGGTCGGCGACGCCGAGTTCCTCGACCAGGGCGTCGGGCCGCACGCCCAGGCCGTAGGCGTCGGAGATCTCCTTGATCCGGGCGCGTGCCTTGCCCCCGATGCCGTGCAGCTTCTCCGCGCCGAGGACGACGTTCTCCAGGACGGTGAGGTTGTCGGCGAGCATGAAGTGCTGGTGCACCATGCCGATGCCGCGGGCGATGGCGTCGCCGGGGTCGTGGAAGACGACCTGCTCGCCGCCCACGGTGATGGTGCCCTCGTCCGGCTGCTGCATGCCGTAGAGGATCTTCATGAGGGTGGACTTGCCGGCGCCGTTCTCGCCGCACAGGGCGTGGACGGTGCCCGTGCGGACCGTGATGTCGATGTCGCGGTTGGCGACGACGCCGGGGAAACGCTTGGTGATGCCGCGCAGTTCGACGGCAGCGGGAGGGCTGGACGCGTTGATGGCGCACTCTCCTCGGGGAAAGGGGCTGCGGGGAGGGGGCAGGCGTCGGCGACGCTAGCGCGGCAACTCCGTGCTACACGCGTAGAGTTGACACATTGTTATGGCTCGGCGGGGGCTGTGGAGGGCGCCTCCGCCGAGCCGGGGTCCGACGGGACCCGTCAGGTCACGGGGTGGTCTTGACCTTGATCGAGCCGTCGACGATCTTCTTCTGCGCCGCGTCCAGCTTGGCCTTGATGTCGTCGATGAAGCCACCGCTGGTGGACAGCGAGACGCCGTCCTTGGCGAGCGAGTAGGTGTTGGTGCCGGTCAGCGGCTTGCCGTCGTGGACGGACTTGACCAGGTCGTAGACACCGACGTCGACGTTCTTGACGACCGAGGTCAGGATCGAGTTCTTGTACTTGGCCAGACCCGGGATGCTGTACTGGTCCGAGTCCACGCCGATGGCCCAGGCGCCCTTCTTGCCGGCCACGGCCTCGATGGCGCCGTTGCCGGAGGAGCCGGCCGCCGAGTAGACGACGTCCGCGCCGTTGTCGAGCATGCCCTGCGCGGCCTCCTTGCCCTTGTCGGGGCTGGCGAAGCCGGAGGTGTCCGAGCCGTGGGACAGGTACTGGGTGTCGACCTTGATCTTCGGGTTGGTGTCCTTGACGCCCTGGACGTAACCCGCCTCGAACTTCTTGATCAGCGGGACGTCGACACCGCCGATGAAGCCGACGTGCTTCGTCTTGGTCTTCAGCGCGGCGGCGACACCGGCCAGGTAGGAGCCCTGCTCCTCGGTGAAGGTGATGCTGTCGACGTTCTTGCCGTTCACCACCGAGTCGACGATGCCGAAGGTGGTCTTCGGGTACTTCGCGGCGACCTTGGTCATGGAGGCGGCGTACGCGTAGCCGACACCGATGACGGGGTTGTAGCCCGCGTCGGCCAGGTCCGACAGGCGCTGCTCGCGGTCGGCCTCGGTGTCCGAGGTCTTCGCGGTCAGCTCCTTGATGTCGCCGCCGAACTCCTTCTTCGCCTTGTCGGCACCGCGCGCGGCGGAGTCGTTGAACGAGCGGTCACCACGGCCGCCGACGTCGAAGGCGAGACCGACCTTGACACCCTTGCCGTCGCCCGAGGCGGGCGAACCGGAGTCGTTGTCGGAGGAGGTGCTGCCACAGGCAGTGGCAGTCAGTGCGAGAGCTGCGGAGGCGAGACACGCAGCGGAAAGCTTGGCTACCCGGCGCACGGGAAGGCTCCTTCACCTGACCTGAGCGCCTTGGCGGCGCTTGATGTGAGCACCAGGGGGGTGCTCCGGCCGAGACGCCCCGGCGGCGTCGGCTTCGCGGCATCGTAACGCGCGTAGATGTCGCAAAAAACCCTCTAGGGAAGCCGTTATCGATTCGAGGCAAACACTGCCTGAACTCGGCGTCTTGGTCCTCTCACACCGTTGTTGCGCACAGTGCACGATTGGCTTGCATCCGTGTTGCGCCGGGCAGGAGACCGGCCTCCGGCCGGCCCGTGGACGGGACCGGCCGGGGGCCGTCCGCTCAGCTCCGCGCCCCGTTGACGTCCAGGAACGCGGCGGCGGTGAACATCTCCACACCCACCGTGATCGCGTGCTCGTCGGCGTCGAAATCGCCCTGGTGCAGATCGCGTACCGTGCGCTCGCCGGGCCGGCGCACCCCGAGCCGGGCCATGGCGCCCGGGACGTGCTCCAGGTACCAGGAGAAGTCCTCGCCGCCCAGGCTCTGCTCGGTGCTCTCCACGGACTTCATGCCGCGCCGGGCGACCATGGCCCGGCGCAGCAGTTCGGTCGACTCCCGGTCGTTGACGACCGGCGGCACCCCGCGCACGTAGGTGATCTCCGACTTGGCCCGGTGCAGGGTGGCGACCTCGTCGATCGCCGCGTGCACGATGTCGGGGGCCTGCCGCCAGGCCTCCAGGTCCAGGCAGCGCACGGTCCCGGACAGCTCGGCGTGCTGCGGGATCACGTTCGGGGCGTGGCCGGACTCGATGCGGCCCCAGGTGAGGGCGAGACCGACGCGGGTGTCGACCCGGCGGCCGATCAGCGCGGGGACGTCGACGGCGACCCGGGCCGCGGCGGTGACCAGGTCGGTGGTCAGATGGGGGCGGGCGGTGTGCCCGCCGGGGCCGTCGAGGGCGATCTCCAGACGGTCGCAGGCGCTGGTGATCGGCCCGTGCCGCAGCCCGACCTTCCCGGCCTCCACCTTGGGGTCGCAGTGCACGGCGAGGAGGCGGCCGACGCCGGCCAGCGCGCCGTCCTCGATGGCGCCCAGCGCGCCGCCGGGCAGCACCTCCTCGGCGGGCTGGAAGATCAGCCGCACCGGACGGGGCAGCAGGCCCTTGGCGTGCAGGTCGGCGAGGACCAGCCCGGTGCCGAGGACGACGGTGGTGTGCACGTCGTGACCGCACGCGTGCGCCCGGTCCGGGACGGTCGACCGGTACGCACAGTCACTCTTGGTGTCCGGGATGGGCAGCGCGTCGATGTCGGCGCGCAGGGCCAGCAGGGGGACGGAGGGCTGCTCGCCCTCCGCGAGACCGATGTCACAGACGAGTCCCGTGCCCGTGCTCAGGACGCGGGGCTTGAGCCCGGCCTGCTCCAGCCGCTCCTTGATCGCGGCGGTCGTACGGAACTCCTGGTTGCCCAGCTCGGGGTGCATGTGCAAGTCGCGCCGGAAGGCGACGAGTTCGGCGTGCAGGGACTCGCTCAGCACGCCGGGGAGCACATCCCCCGGGAGGCCGGCCTCGGACTCTACGGACATCAATTGCTTCACCCTCTGAAGGGTAGGACGCCCTGCTGGTCAACTACCCCTAGATCAACAAAAGTTCAGCCCGTTAGGGGAATAAAATCTGACCGGCGGACGCATGGCGGCGAACTCTGGTGGGTAAAACCTCTGTTTCCTCCTCCACGGATACCACGCTTCACGGGTGTCACGCGCGCCATGTCCACGAACCGGACCCCGCCGCGGGTGCCCTCCCGGTAGGGTCCGCCGACGTGAGCGACTCGACCGCGGACTTCCTCCGGACGACCCGTACCTCCTACGACACGATCGCCGGAGACTACGGCGCCCGCTTCCCTCCCGGGGACCTCCACCCGCTGGACCGCACCCTGATCAGGACCTTCGCCGAGCTGGTCACGGCGAACGGCTCCGCCCCCGTCGCCGACCTGGGCAGCGGGCCCGGGCACGTCACCGCGCTGCTGCACGAGCAGGGGGTGCCGGTGTTCGGGGTGGACCTCTCCCCCGCGATGGTGACGCTGGCCCGTCAGGCGTACCCGGGCCTGCGCTTCCACGTCGGTTCGATGACCGCACTGGACCTGCCCGACGCCACCCTGGGCGGCGTCCTCGCCCTGTACTCGACCATCCACCTGCCGGACGAGGAGCTGCCGACGGCCTGCGCCGAGATCCGCCGCACCCTGGCCCCCGGCGGGCACGCCCTGCTCGGCTTCCAGTCCGGCCCCGAGCCCGGCCGGCTGCACCTGACCGAGCGGTTCGGCCACGACATCGACCTCCACTACTACTGGCGCACCCCGGAGCAGGTCGCCGGGGCGCTGACGGGCGCCGGCCTGGACCTGGTGGCGACGGTGCTGCGGGAGCCGGCCGCCGAGGAGACACGGCCACGGGGCTTCGTACTGGCCCGCCGGGGGTGAGGCGGGGCGGGGGCGGCGGGGCCTAGAAGTGCTCGACCTCCTGGCCGTCGGGGACCTGGTAGCAGCCGGAGACCACCATCAGGCTCAGCTTGGGCGGGTTCCTCTTCTTCATCCGGGTGATGTGGACGCCGGCCTTCTGCTCGTCGTTGTCGGCGATCAGGACGACGTTCTTGTTCACGCTGGTGTCCGGGCCGTACTGGACGATCTTCCAGCCGTGCCGCGGCAGCCCCTCCTTGAGGTTCTCCATCGCGGCGTCCAGCTCGGCCGGGGACGTGGGGTAGAAGCTCCACGGATGGAAGATCTGGAAGTACTTGTCCCTGTCCTTGCCTGGGCACTGCTGCACCCCCGGGCGACCGTCGGACGCCTTCCCCTTGACCTTGATCAGGTCGTAGATGCCGCTGGACACCGCCTCCATCGCGTCCGACGCGTCCCGCGAGGTGCTGGTGCCGGCGGAGCGGATACCGCCGGAAGTGTCGCCAGGTCCGGTGGCGGGACTGCTCTCGGAGCCGCTGACAGCGCTGTTGTCGGTCATACCGCATCCCGTCAGGGTGGTGAGTACCAGGGGTACGGCGAGCAAGAGTGCCCGCTCGGTCATCTTCATGTGGGGGGACTTCTCCTACTTCACGTGGGCCCAGTAGTCGGGCGGCGGCTTCAGCTGCACGTCGTCTCCGTGCCCGGTCACGACGTAGGCCTGGTTCTTCAGGCTGTCGGACCCCGGATTCCAGTACCCGCTGTGCCCCTGCGTGTCCGTGGTCATCTGATGGGCGCCGAACTCAGGGTCACTGGGGATAACGAACCAGTCCCCGCCGTGCCCCCAGCGGCCGATGTCGGGAACGGGGTCTCCGTCGGCCTCCTCGTTCCAGACGTGGCCCTGCGGCACGTCCAGCTCGGCGGCATGGGACACCTTGACGCCCGGGCTGCCCGCCAGAACGACGTCGTCCGCGTTGAGCGTGCCCTTCTGGGCCGCGGCTCCGATCAGGGTCGTACCGTACGAATGGCCGATCACGGTGCGGTGCGGCGGTGTGTCACCCGTGTGGGACGTCTCCAGACCGTCGAGGAATCTGGTGAACGCCGGGGCGCCGTCGTACGCGTAGTGCTCGAACGGCGCGTCCTTGACCACGTCGTCCGGTGCGTCGTAGCCGAGCCAGGTGATCGTGGAGACGGTCTTTCCGTCGGCCTCGTTGCGCGCCTCGCCCCACAGATTGACCATGCGGTCGATGTTGCCGCCGATGCTGTTCAGGTCGGACTTCGTGCCCGGAACGTACACAGCCTGGTGATCAGCCGTGTCGGGATTGCCGTTGGCGATGATCGCACGGCCGTCCCCTTCGGTGCTGAACCCCAGGAGGTAGGCCTCGGGCAGCCCGTTCGTACCCGTGGCGTCGAAGCGCTTCTGGATGTCCTGCATGCCGTGCAGCGACTTGGTGAGGAAGTCGTACCGGTCCCCGTACTTCCTGCTCCACTCCATCCACTCGTCGGTGTGCACCTTGGACGGATACCCGCCTGCCGTGATCCAGGTCCATTCGTTGGCCGGCGGCTTCGGGATCGAGTCGAGTTCCATCTGCTGCCGTGCCCGGGTCTCGTCGAACACGACACGGTTGGCCTCGTCGCGGACCGTAGAGGGAAGCCCGTCGAGGCTGCCCACGGCGTCCGGGCGGAGGGAGAGCCAGGCCGCGCGCTCCTCGTCGCTGAGGTTCTTCCACCAGGCCGCGTTGTCCTGCGGGCTGCCGTCCTGGGGCGGCTGGGGCAGGGAGTCGAGGTACGTCTTGCCGGCCTCGCTCACCCCGTCCTGGTCGGACCTGGCGTCGGACCAGTCCCGGTCGGACACCACCAGGTCGTCGTCCGCCTTCAGTGCGCGCAGCTTCGGCGCCCACTTGGCGTCCGCCGCCGCGGCCTCCTGCAGCGCGTCCCCGATGCGGTTGGCGAAGCCGATGGCCTTGCCGAAGTTCGGGTTCGGGTGCTGGTGGATGGCCTGCTGCTCGATCGCGTCGGCCGTCGGATCCGTCAAGCTGGCCGAGGCCGACACGGTGCCGCCCTCGGGCACCTTGCCGTCGACCTCCGTGCCGCCGGCCGGGAAGGTGACCGAACCGTCCGCGCCCACCGTGCAGCCCGCCGCCTCGGCGTCCGCCAGGGCCGCCTCCAGCTTGCGCTTGGCCGCCGCCATGTCGTGCGCGAACCCGTTCAGCGCGGTGCTCACCAGCGCGCACTCGGTCTGGACGTAGTGGAAGTCCTTGCCCAGCTCCTTCAGCTCACGCAGGGCCGCGTCGGCCGTCTCGCCCTTCAGCCGGTTGCGGATACCGGCCGAGATGCGGTTCTCCACCGTGTCCTTTGCGGTGCTGGCCATCTCGCTCGTGGCCCGGTACCCGTCGGCCGCCTCCTCGTACTCGGAGGGCTTCAGGGCCTTCAACGTCGCGATGTCCACGAAGCCCGTCACCGGCCCTTCGGGTCGCCGCCGACGGCCTCGGTGTCGTGGTACTCGGCGCTGATCCTGTCCAGCTCGGCCTTCACCTCGGCGTCCGACATCGCGAGGTCGTGCCCGGAGCGCTCCAGCAGGCCGCCCAGCTCACCGCAGCGGCCCTTCACGTCACCGACGTACTTCTTCCAGGACGCGTACAGCTCCTTCTGCGCCGCCGCCGACTGCACGCCCGACGCGTCCCCCAGCCCCGACTGCCCGTCGTCCAGCTTTCCCAGCGCCTTGGCGATGTCGTCCTGCAGGCCCTTGGTGTCCGCGCCGGCCTGGGTCCAGGCCTTCCTGTCCGACTTCAGATCACCGGTGCCGCTACCGCCCGGATCCGTCGGAACGTGGTTCAGCCGCATCCCCGTGGAGCCGCGGGCCGCGGCATCCGCCTTCAGTCGCTCCCACTCGTCCCACGCCATGCGTGATGTTCTCCCCGATTCCCCGATTCCCCTGTTCCAGCGGTCCTCCGCCGCCTCGTGCGGGTCGCGTGCACGAGGTGAAGGAGCCTACCGAGATGTGATGACCGGGCGCCTGAGTACGCGTACTCAGGCCTGCGGTGCCGGCGGCTACGCCGGGCTCACCGCCGCCAGGCGGTGGACGTCGCGGGCCGTGCCGGTCACGCCGGAGAGGAAGCCCTGGGCGCGAGGGGACGCGCCGTCGGTGAGCCAGGTCGGGTCGATGTCGCAGACCGCCACGCGTACGCCGGTGCCGGCCAGGGCCAGCGGCAGGGTGTGCACGACGGTGGAGGGGAAGCTGAGGATCGTCCCGCCGATCGGGCCCCGGCGGGCGATGAGCTCCAGCGGGAGGTCCGGGCGGACTATCTCCAGGCCCGTCTCGGCGGCCAGGCGGTGCAGTTTCTCGGCGCTCTCGCGGCGGTGGGCGAAGTAGCGGGTGGCGCCGTGGGCCTTGGCCAGGTTCCGGACGGCCTCCACATAGCGGTCGCCGTCCACGACACCCGTCTCCACCAGGGAGGTGCCGACCAGGTCGGCGCTCTGGGTGATGCGCGGCGGGCCGAAGCGGGCGCGGGTGAAGGCGAAGTCGTTGGCGGTGACGGTCACGCCGTCCGGGACGTCGGTCACCGGCATGGAGGAGAAGACCTCGACGCGCCGGCGGTCGCTCGGGGTGAGGCGGCGCCGGGCGGAGGAGGAGACCGGCGCGAAGAGCAGGTCGCGGGCGCCGGGCCGGCCGCCCTTGCGGTGCCAGCGGACCAGGCGCTCACCGCGGGCGAGCTGGGCGACGAACTCCATCGTCGCCGTGCCGTCGTCCACGACGACGAGGTCGCGGGCGCGGGTGATGGTCAGCAGCAGTTGCACGTAGCGGGAGAAGGGGTCTCCCATGACGATCCGGTCGGCCCGGCGCAGGGAGCCGGCCAGGCCGCCGATGGTGTGGAAGGGCGCGGTCGTACCGCCCCGCGCCTCCTCCCAGCGCACCCGGTACCCCTCGTCCCGGGCCAGGTCCGCCATGCGGCGCAGCTGGCCCCGGGTCATGGGGTCGGTCGGGGACAGCACGACGACGGTCAGCTCCGCACCACCCGCCACCGCCCCGGCGCCACCCGCCACCGCCCCGGCCGGCAGCCGCCGCCCCTGGGCGGGCACGGCGGGTACCGGGCCGGCGTGCCCGGGACCGGGACCGACGCCGTCGTGGCCGCCGTGCGCGGCACCGGCGTGCGCCGGGCCGGGCTGCGCGGGCAGGGCCGGCGTCGGCACGGCAGCCTCCGCCGGCCCCGGGCCGCCGGGGCCGCCCGGCACACCCGGATCCCCGCCGCCGGGACCGAGCGGCACACCGGAGCCCGCCCGGCCGGAGCCGGACGGCACGGCCGGGCCGGAAGGGCCGGTGTCGTGCAGGCCGTGCAGGTGGGCCCACTCCAGTACGTTCAGCAGCTGTACCGGGCTCTCCACGAAGGCGAGCGTGCGGGCGGGGTGGCCGGCCTGACCGGCGCGGGGGCTCATCGGCGTACGACCGTCCCGTCGTCAGTGACCTGGATTCACACCGAGACCGGCTCGCCCGCCGCCGCGGCGATCTCCGCCTCGGCGACGACGCCCGTGACGCGGCGCAGCTTCTTCATCGGGCCCAGCTCGGAGTCGTAGACCTTCTTGACGCCGTCGCCGAGGGAGGCCTCGATGGTGCGGATGTCACGGACGAGGCGGGTGAGGCCCTGCGGCTCGACCGAGGCGGCCTGGTCGGAGCCCCACATCGCGCGGTCCAGGGTGATGTGGCGCTCGACGAAGGTGGCGCCCAGAGCGACCGCCGCCAGCGTGGTCTGCAGGCCCGTCTCGTGGCCGGAGTAGCCGATCGGGACGTTCGGGTACTCCTTCTCCAGCGTGTTGATCACGCGGAGGTTCAGCTCCTCGGCCTTGGCCGGGTAGGTGGAGGTGGCGTGGCAGAGGAGGATGTTGTCCGAGCCCAGGACCTCCACCGCGTGGCGGATCTGGCGCGGGGTGGACATGCCCGTCGAGAGGATGACGGAGCGGCCCGTGGCGCGCAGCGCGCGCAGCAGCTCGTCGTCCGTCAGGGAGGCGGAGGCCACCTTGTGGGCGGGGACGTCGAACTTCTCCAGGAAGGCGACGGCCTCGGTGTCCCACGGGGAGGCGAACCAGTCGATCCCCTTCTCCTTGCAGTACTCGTCGATCTGGCGGTACTCGTCCTCGCCGAACTCCACCCGGTGGCGGTAGTCGATGTAGGTCATCCGGCCCCAGGGGGTGTCGCGCTCGATGTCCCACTGGTCGCGCGGGGTGCAGATCTCGGGGGTGCGCTTCTGGAACTTGACGGCGTCGCAGCCGGCCTCGGCGGCGACGTCGATCAGCTTGAAGGCGTTCTCCAGCTCACCGTTGTGGTTGATGCCGATCTCGCCGCAGATGTAGACGGGCTTGCCGGGGCCGACCTCGCGCGAACCGAAGGTGCGCAGACGGGAGTTGGTGCTCATCAGGGGATGTCCTTACTTGGGGAGGGAATCGAGAGAGGGGCCGAGGATCCAGCTGGCGATCTCTCGGATCGCGCCGTCACCGCCGGGGACGGTGGTGACCGCGCGTGCGGCGCCGCGAACGACGTCGTGGGCGCTCGCGACCGCCACGGGCCAGCCCACGAGGGCGAAGCACGGCAGGTCGTTGACGTCGTTGCCGACGTAGAGCACGCGCTCCGGCGCGATGCCCTGCTCCTCGCACCACTGCTTCAGCGCGAGGTCTTTCCGGTCGATGCCGTGCAGCACGGGCAGTTGCAGCTTCCGTGCGCGGGCGGCGACGACCGGGTTCTGTTCCGTGGACAGGATCAGCAGCTTCAGGCCGCTCCTGCGGAGGGCCGCGATGCCGAGGCCGTCGCCGCGGTGCACGGCGACGAACTCCCGTCCGTCGGAGTCGATCAGCACCCGGTCGTCGGTCTGGGTGCCGTCGAAGTCGAGTACGACCGCGTCGACGTCGTCGGCGGTCGGCAGCGAACCGGGGCGGTCCGCGTCGAAGAGGGGCGCGAGGGCGCGGGCGCGGGCCAGGTCGTGCGGGTCGTCGATCTCCAGCACCCGGGCCGGGTCGGTGCGGACCAGCTCGGTGTGGCCGAAGAAGCGGTGGCGGTGCTCGCGGAAGCCGGCGGCGTCCATCGCGTAGGCGGCGCCGGTCTCCAGGAAGTCCTGGGGCCGGTCCTGGCGGCGCGGGCGGTAGGACTTGTCGTGGTTGACGCCGCGCCCGCCCTCGGTGGGCTCGTCGGCCTCGCGCCAGACGAAGCCGTGGAAGGGGGCCACGGTGACGGCGGTGTCGGCGCCGTTCTCGGCGACCGCGGCGGCGACGCCGTCGATGTCCTCGCGGACGAGGAACGGGCTGGTGCACTGCACGAGCAGGACCACGTCGACGGGGGAGCCGTGCAGCGTCTCGTGGGTGTCCATGGCGTGCAGGACGGCTGCCTCGGAGGTGGCGGTGTCCCCGGCGATGGCGGCGGGCCGCAGGACGACCTCGGCGCCGGCCTCGCGGGCGGCGGTGGCGATGGCCTGGTCGTCGGTGGAGACGACGACGTCGGTCACCAGCCGGCTCGCCCGGCACTCGCGCACCGCGCGGGCCACCAGCGGGACACCGCCCACCGGGGCGAGGTTCTTCGCGGGCACGCCCTTGGAGCCGCCGCGCGCGGGGATCACCGCGAGCACCCGGCGGATCGAAGCGCCGTGGCCCGCTGCCGGGTTGGACATGGGGTCTACTCCTTGGGGTGAGGTCACAGCTCGCCCATCCGCCGGATCACGGGGGCGACCCGCTGGACGCCGTGCCGGTAGGCGCCGCGCGCGGCCCGGCGCACGATCTGCCGTACGGGGCCGGGCGCCTTGTCGGCGGCGGGGGCACCGGGCAGCGGTACGCCGTCGGGGCCGAGGTGGTGGCGGGCGAGGATGCCGGGCAGGTAGCCGGGCGCGGTCTCGGGGGTGTAGTAGGGCGCGAGGGGCGGCAGCCCGCCCGGCCGGTCGAGCAAGCGGGCGATGCGCTCGCGGGCGCTGTCGAACGCCGTGCCGTAGGTGCCGTCGGCGGCGACGCCCTGCCGGGCCACCCACTCCTCGTCCGGCACCGGACGGTGCCCGGCGTCGAGCTGGTCCCAGGAGGCGAGGCAGCCGGAGCCGGTGAAGTGGTGGTTGCCGAGCACCTCGCGGACCCCGAGGTCGGTGAGGACCGCGGTGGGGATGCGGCGGTGCAGGGCCTCCAGGGCGGCCGTGGAGCTGACCGTGACCAGCAGGTCGGTGCGGTCCAGCACCTCGCCCATGTGGCCGTACACCAGGCGGAAGTTGGCCGGCAGGTCCTGGCCCTGGGCCAGCTTCTGGTACGGCAGCTCCTCGATGTGGGTGGTGTGCTCGCCGGGCTTGGAGCGCAGTTTGAGCAGCACCTCCCGCTCGGGGTGCCTGCGGGCGTGCTCGACGAGGCGGTTCAGCAGGTAGGTACGGTCCCGGCGGTTGTCCGGCACGGACGGCTGGGCGGCGAACACCACGGTGTAGGGCCCGCGTCCCTGCTCCGGGGACGGCTCGTCCGCGCCGGTGTACGGCTCGCCGCCGAGGAAGGGCAGCGCGACCTCGGTGACCGAGGAGGCGTCGGCGCCCACGCCCTCGTACACGGCCCGGAACCGGTCCGCGTCGTGGCGGGAGTTGGCGAGGACGAGGTCCGCGCCGTGCCGCAGCAGCAGCCCGTCGGTGAGCTTCTCGTAGACGACGCCGACGTAGCCGGTGACGACCACGGGGCGCCTGCCGGAGCCCCAGGCGGCCCGCAGCCCGTGCAGCATCGCCTGCACTCCGCCGCCGACCAGCGCGAGCACGAGGACGTCGTACCGGTCGTCGGGGTCCTCGCTCATCGCGCGCAGGAACTCGACCGCGGTGACCTCGCGCAGGGAGTCGGCATGGACGCCGACTTCCTGGAGCTGGCGGGCGGTGGGGGTGGCGCGTCCCCGCAGGAGGTAGCCGTCGAGCCGGACCTCGGCAGCCGCGGGAGTGAGGCGCTGCGCGGTGAGCGCGCCCCACTTCCACCGGGTGTCGGAGTCCGCGAGGACGGCGACCCGCAGGGACTTCTTCGCACTTGCTGGCACGTCGAAGACGCTAGGAAGCGATTGAGAGGTTCCGCCCAACCCGAATGCAACAAACGGTTAACAGCACATCGCCGAATGGGGAATCGGGACGCGGGGGCGGCGGGAAAATACGTGGTTCATTACTTCGTCGCGCACAGTTCACCTGGATTCAAGCAGACCGTCGGGGTGTGAGCCGGGGTCCCCTCTAAGGTCGTCCGCGTGGTGAAGCTCTCGGTCATCGTGCCCTTCTACAACGTCCAGCAATACGCGCCAGACACGCTGAAGAGCCTGCGTGCGAACGCGCGTGAGGACTTCGAATTCATTCTCGTCGACGATTGTTCGAGCGACGAGACACCGCGGATCCTCGCGCGCGCGGAACGCGAACTGCCCGGCGCCGTCGTGGTCCGGCACGAGCGGAACGAAGGGCTGGCGACCGCGCGCAACACCGGCATCGACCGGGCGCGCGGCGAGTACCTGACGTTCCTGGACGGCGACGACTGGCTCGCCCCCGGCTACTTGCCGCTCCTGGTCGCCGCCATGGACGAGCTGGGCTGCGACTTCGTCCGCACCGACCATGTGCAGTGCACCGGCCGGGCCCGCTCCGTCCACCGTGTCCCGGTGGGGCGGCGCCAGGTGGTGCTGGACCCCCGCGGGGCGATCCTGCCGGCCGAACGGTCCACCTCGGTCGACTACGCGTACGCGTGGGCGGGGGTGTACCACCGCCGGCTGGTCGACCGCGGACTGCTGCACTTCACCCACGGCCTGCGCACGGCCGAGGACCGCCCGTGGATCTGGAAACTGCACCGGGAGGCGGATTCCTTCGCCGCGGTCGGGCTGCTCGGCGTGTACTACCGGCGCGGGGTCGCCTCGTCGCTCACCCAGATCGGGGATGTGCGCCAACTGGACTTCATTCGCGCGTTCGACCAGGTGATCGAGGAAACGGCACGGGACCGCGATGCCGGCGCGCTGCTGCCGAAAGCCGTGCGCACGTACTGCGCCATCATGGCCCACCACCTCGGATCGATCGAGAGGTTCGAACCCGCCGTGGCCAGACAACTGCGAGCACGGGGCGCGGCCGCGCTGAAGAGGCTGCCGCAGGATCTGCTGGAGCAGGCCATCGACGCGATGGACCCGCAGCGCGCGGGCCGGCTGCGCCGGCTCAGGCGCCGGCCGACGACCGCCCGGACGGTGGCCGCCTGATGACCGGCACGACCCACATCTTCTGCGCCTCGACGCTGTACGGTGCGGCCACGCTGGCCGCCGCCCTCGACGCCGGGTTGTTCGAACCGGCCGGCCGCCGGCTGCTGGTCGTCACCAACAACGCGGCCAACCCCGAGACCACCGCGGCCCTGGACCGGATGGCCGGGTTCGCGGGCATCGGCGAGCGCTTCGACGGGGTGCTGTCCTGGAACGAGACCATCGCGCCCCTGCACCCCAGCGGCTGGGGCCCGCGCGCCAACGACATCCCCATGTGGGAGCGGTACCTGCGGCTGCTGTGGGGCCTCGGTGACGACCGGGTCCGGCTCACCGTGGAGTCCGTGCACGTCAACCCGGCACTGGCGCTGTGCCAGGTGTTCACCGGCGCCCCCGTCGACGTCTACGCGGACGGCCTCATAAGCTACGGCCCCACCCGCGACAAGGTCGATCCGCTGGTCGGCACGCGCGTCGAGCGCCTGCTCCACCTCGACCTGGTCCCCGGGCTGACTCCGCTGCTGCTCACCGAGTTCGGCGTGCGCCCCGAACTGATCCGCACCGAGGCGTTCCTGAAGGTACTGGACGAGATGGCCGCGGCGGCGCCCGGGTTCCCGGACACCGGCGGCGAGGGGCCCGCGCTGCTGCTCGGCCAGTACCTGTCCGCACTGGACATCCTGGGTGCCGCCGAGGAGGAGGAACTGCACCTGCGGATGGTGCGCGGCGCGGTCGCGCTCGGCCACCGCAGGCTGGTCTTCAAGCCGCACCCGGTGGCGCCCGCCCGCTGGTCCCGGCTGCTGGAGGAGGAGGCGGCCCGGCTCGGCGCCGAACTGGAGGTGCTGGACGTTCCGGTGCTCGCGGAGGTGGCCTTCCAGCGGCTGCGTCCCGCGCTGGTCGTCGGCTGCTTCTCCACCGCCCTGTTCACCGCCGCCGCGCTGTACGGCCTGCCCGTCGCCCGGGCCGGCACCGACACCGTCCTGGCCCGGCTCGCGCCCTACCAGAACAGCAACCGGGTCCCGGTGACCCTCGCCGACGCGCTGCTGCCCGACCTCGGCGACCAGCGGGCCGTGTCCGGCTGGTCGTTGCCCTCGCGGGAGCGGGTGGCACAGCTGGAGGGGCTGCTGAAGGCGGTGGGCTTCGCGATGCAGCCGAGGATCTACCCGGAGCTGCGGGAAGCCGCCGAGAGCTATCTGGCCCGGCACCTCGACGCGCACACCTGGCGCTACTTCAAGCGCCGCCGGCTGACGTCGCTGGCGCTGCCCGGTGCGGTGCCCGCGCAACTGGCGTTCATCCCGCGCAACGCGACCGTGCGCCGCCTCGCCCGCCGGGCGCGGGCGCTGACCCGGACTTGAGCCCGTCGCCTTCCCGCGCGTCGCTCCCCGCAGGCCGGGGAGCGACGCGTTCTTCGTGGTCCGCCCAGGTCAGCGGGCCCCGGCCGCACCCGGACGGCTGCGGGCGGGCACCCTCCGGGCGCCCGCCCGCCATCGCGCGCTGTGAACGGACGGGCCTACCGCTGGCGGGCGCGGATCTGCCGCACGGCCTTGCGGACGGCGGGGTGCCGGCGCAGCGCCTCGGCCCGTACCGCGCTGCCGCCCGGCAGGCGGAGCACGGTCAGACGACGCTTCTTGAAGTACTGCGGATGCTCCGCGAGGTGCGCGGTGAGCCAGGCGACGGTCTCCTCGCGCAGGCCGGGGTGTTTGCGGGACTGCATGCAGTAGCCGACGGTGCGCACCAGGGGGCCCAGTTCCCCGCTCAGCGAGTCGAGGGGGAGCGGGGTGCCGATCTCGTCGCGCTCCGCGTCGGGCAGGGCCGCGTCGATGATGGTGAGCGGGACGCGGTTGCTGTTCTCGTACGGCGTGATGCGGTCCAGGAGCAGTTCCGTGCCGACGCGGGCGACCGGGATGCCGTAGAAGGCGGCGGCGGTCATCAGCGCGGTGGAGAAGCAGCCGATGACCAGGTCCGGCTTGAGGTGGGCGAAGACCGTCTCGGCGAGCACCGGTTCGCTCAGGACGGTCAGCCGTACGCCGAGTTCCGCGGCGGCCGCCTCCAGGGAGGCGCCGTAGACGGCGGGTGCGCTCGGGTGGGGCTTGAAGAGGACGTCACGGTGTCCGGCACGGGCGGCGGCGCGCAGCATGCGGACGTGGAGTTCCTCCTCCTCGTCCTGGGTGATCAGACCGATGGCCGAGAGGTACTGGCCGAGCAGCACCGCGGTGGGCCGGTCCCCGGCGGGCAGGCGTTCGGCGAGCAGTCCCGCGCCCTCCTCGCCGATCTGGGCGAGGACGTCGACGATGGCGTCGTTCGGCACGGCTTCCGGCCGGACCCCGTACTCGGACAGGAGCATCGGCCGCAGCCCGGGTACCAGTTCGAGGTGGAGCACGCGCGCGATGCGGCTGCTCATGCCGTGCGGGATGCGGTTGCGGGTGGGGCCGTAGCTCATCAGGCCGTCCGCGTACACGTGGATCGGGCTGTCGGCGAAGATGTCGGCGACGGCACGGGAGGGGTTGGCCTGGATGGACTCGCAGGCGATCTCGACCGGCTCGTCCCCGAGGTTCCAGGCGAGGCGTACGGCCTTCTCCCACAGCAGCAGGTCCTGGCCGCGCGGCGACCAGCCGGCCGGGTGGTGCGGGGAGATGAACTCGTTCCAGGAGCGCACCTCGTCGAACTCGGGGCGCAGCCGCTCGAAGCCCGGCATCCGGTCCAGGGGGGTGCCGACCTCGGGCACGGCGGCGGTGTTGCTGACCACGAGGATGCGGCGGTGTTCCTCGCGCGGGCCGAAGAGCCCGGCGCGCAGGGCGGCGGTGACGGTGGCGGCCGCGTACTGGGTGGCCGAGAAGAAGATCTGCGTCGTACCCCTGGTCGTGTGGTGCGTGCCGCTCATGCCGCGACCCCCTTCATGCCGCCGCGTATGCGCCGCAGGACGTGTACGCGTTCCTCACCCATGCCGACGAGGGCGTCGGCCAGTTCCTCCTCGGTCATCCGGCCCAGCGCCTCGGCGGCCAGCTGTCGCAGCCGTGCCGCGACGCTCCGCTCGAACCGGTCCCGGGCCAGGAGCTGGTGGGCGATGACGACGCAGTAGTTGCGCAGCGCCTTCTTGCGCAGCCTGCCGGCCTCGGGGTCGTCGGCGAGTTCGCCGAGCACGAGGTCGAAGGAACGGAAGAAGTCCAGTTGCCGTACGTCGCCGATCTGGGTCAGCGAACTGGCCACGCCGCGCCGGTAGAAGACGCCGCGCAGGCTCGCCACGGCATAGGAGTCGGCCCGGCGGTGCAGTGCCCAGATCCACGGGCGGTCCTCGGCGGTGCGCAGTCCGTCGTGGAAGCGCAGCAGCCCGCGGTCCAGGAGGCGGCGGTGGTAGATGCCGGCCCAGGCGTAGGGGTAGTCGACCATCGTCGTGTCGTCGACGGGGAGGATCGAGGTGCGCGGGTCGAGCGGGGTGTGCCGGCGGCCCTCCGGGGCCCGGTGGACGCTGCGTCCGACACCGGTGACCTGGACGTGGTCGGTGCGTACGAAGTCGACGTCGAGGCGTTCGACGGTGTCGACCAGTCGGGCCAGGTAGCCGGGGGCGAGCCAGTCGTCGCCGTCGAGGAAGGTGAGGTACCGGCCCTCGGCCGCGTCGATGCCCGTGTTCCGGGCGGTGGCCAGTCCGCCGTTCTGCTCGTGCCGGATCACCCTGCTGTTCTTCAGCCGTTTCGTCAGGTGCAGCAACGCCTCGTATGTCCGGTCCTTGGTGGACCGGTCCTCGACGAAAATGAACTCGAATTCGTCCTTCGCGTTGTTCACCAGACTCGTCACGGTGTCGGGGACATAGCCCTCGATGTTGAAGCAGGGGACGATCACGGACAGTTTGGGTGGAAGGCTTGGCACGCGGACACCTGGGCTTTCTCCGGGACAGGTTCCTGTGACGGTAGGAAAATCTCGGCGCCGCATTCCAACGTCGGTCCGACGGGCAGGTGAACTCGGGGTGACGAGATGGCCCTGCGGCCGCGTCCGGGCGGGCGGTGGGATCCACCGCCCGCCCGGACGCGGCCAGGATCAGTACCAGTACTGCTCGGCACCGCCGTTGCACGACCAGATGATGACCTTGGTGTTGTTGGCCGTGCCGCCGCCGCTCGCCGTCGACATGCACTTGCCGCTCTTGCCGTTCACCCACTCGCCGGCGCTGGAGCGGTACCACTGCTGCTCGGCGCCGCCGTTGCAGGTCCACTGGATGACCTCGGTGCCGTTGGCGGTGCCGCCGCCGCTCGCCGTGGACAGACACTTGCCGCTCTTGAGGTTGACCAGCTCACCGCTGGTGTAGTAGCCCCAGTACTGCTCGTCTCCGCCGTTGCAGTCGTAGATGACGGCGTTCACACCGTTGGACGTGCTGCCTCCGCCCGACAGGGAGAGGCAGCGCCCGCTCTTTCCGTTCTGCCAGGGGTAGAACGTGTCGTTCGCACCGGCGGAGGCCGAACCAGTGCTCAGCGACAGGGCGGCGACCGCCATCACACCGGTCGCCACTGCAGCGAAGGACTTCTTGCGCATCTGAAGAATCCTTTCGTCCGGGAGGCAACCACTGCCCCGCCGCAACGATCTTCTCCTTCGGACAACTGATTCGCGATCACGTTTCCGGACTCGGGAAAGGTGAACGCGAGCCGAACCCGGCCGGTCTCTCAGGAGTCCGGCGCACCGGAACGCGGGGGCGTAATATCATCATGCCGGGGCAAAACCGCGACAGAGATTCCACGGACACTGTGGAGACGCCCCGGAAACGCTGGCCGAAATGATGCGCCCAGCCAAACTGAAGCGAATTCTCGGAGTTCATCCTTCCGCCATCCCGGCGCCGCATACGGCTGTTCAGACCGGGCCCCGCGCACCGAAAGCGGTGAGCGGAATCGAGGTTTGAAACCCGTATCCTGGAGATATTCCGTCGCCCTGAAGGCTCTGCCGGCCTCTCCCTTTTCGGTGGCCTCCCGGCGACCGCGCCCGCCGCCCCGGCGGAGAGACGGCGGCCGAGGCCGAGCGGGCGGGCGCGGTTCCACGGACACCCTCGGCACCCCGGGCACGATGTGGACCGTCGAGCGAGTGCTCCGCACAGGCGGGAAGACCGAGAGAACGCCGTCGGCCGTCAACGGCGGCGACACCATCGAGAACGGTTTCCTGTGCGTACGGATTCACCGTGCGCAAGAAGTCGGACCCGGGTTCCGTCGGATACACCACCGGGCACGCCGTGGCCGACGGAAACGACTTCGGGATCATTCGGGCCCACAACGCGGACGTTTCCGACCGGCCCTACGCGCTGGCCAGCGTCAGCTTCACGGCGAAGCCCAGGAACAGCACCCCGGCCGCCGACGTGGCCGTCGCGGACAGCCGCCTGCGGCGGCGGAAAGCCGCGGAGAGCCGCGTGCCGCTGAATATCAGGGCGCTGAGGTACAGAAAGCTGGCCAGCTGGGCGAAAGCGCCGAGGACGACGAAGGACAGGGCCGGGTAGGCGTAGCCCGGGTCGACGAACTGCACGAAGAAGGCGACGAAGAAGAGGATCGCCTTGGGGTTGAAGAGGCTGACGACGAGGGCGCGGCGGAAGGGCCGCTCGTCGGTGCCCCGGTCGGGCGCGGCCTCCTCGACGGCCCGCTCCCGCCGGGTCCGCCACATCCGCCGGGCGGCCCGCAGCATGCCGATCGCAAGCCAGCTCAGATATCCGGCGCCGGCGTACTTCACGATCCCGAACAGCAGCGCGTTGCCCTGGAGCAGCGAGGCGACCCCGGCGGCGGACAGCGTCATCAGCACGGTGTCCCCGCACCACACGCCGGCGGCGGCCGTGTAACCGGCCCGCACACCGCGGCGAGCGGCCACGGACAGGACGTAGAGGGAGTTGGGGCCGGGCAGCAGCACGATCAGGATCAGGCCCGCGAGATAGGTGGGGAGGTCGATGACGCCGAACATGGAGGGAGTGTCGCACGCGGGTACGACAGCCGGCCCTCCCCGTCCGGGAGGAGGACCGGCGGCTCAGAAGGTGTCGCTCGGTACGTGGCTCCCCCACACCTCGCGGAGCGCGCCGCAGACCTCCCCCACCGTCGCACGCGCCCGCAGCGCCTCCTTCATCGGGTACAGCACGTTGTCCTCGCCCTCCGCCGCCTTCCGCAGCGCGCCGAGTGCCGCGGTCACCGCGGCACCGTCGCGTTCGGCCCGCAGCCGGGCCAGGCGCTCGGCCTGGCGCGCCTCGATCGCCGGGTCCACCCGCAGCGGCTCGTACGGTTCCTCTTCGTCCAGCCGGAAGCGGTTGACCCCGACCACCACCCGGTCACCGGAGTCGGTCTCCTGCGCGATGCGGTACGCGTTCCGCTCGATCTCGGCCTTCTGGAAGCCCCGCTCGATCGCGGCGACCGCCCCGCCCAGGTCCTCCACCCTGCGCATCAGGTCGACGGCCGCCTCCTCCACGTCGTCCGTCATCCGCTCGACGGCGTAGGAACCGGCGAACGGGTCCACCGTCGCCGGGACGTCCGTCTCGTGTGCCAGCACCTGCTGCGTCCGCAGGGCCAGGCGCGCGCTCTTGTCCGTGGGCAGCGCGATGGCCTCGTCGAAGGAGTTGGTGTGCAGGGACTGCGTGCCGCCGAGGACCGCCGCCAGGGCCTGGACGGCGACCCGGACCAGGTTCACCTCCGGCTGCTGGGCCGTCAGCTGGACCCCCGCCGTCTGCGTGTGGAAGCGCAGCATCAGCGACTTGGGGTTGCGCGCGCCGAACTCCTCCCTCATCACCCGCGCCCAGATCCTGCGCGCCGCGCGGAACTTGGCGACCTCCTCCAGCAGCGTCGTACGGGCCACGAAGAAGAACGACAGGCGCGGGGCGAAGTCGTCCACGTCCATGCCGGCCGCCACCGCCGTGCGGACGTACTCGATGCCGTCGGCGAGGGTGAACGCGATCTCCTGCACCGGGGACGCGCCCGCCTCGGCCATGTGGTAGCCGGAGATCGAGATCGTGTTCCACTTCGGGATCTCGGCGGTGCAGTACCGGAAGATGTCCGCCGTCAGCCGCAGGGAGGGCTTGGGCGGGAAGATGTACGTGCCCCGGGCGATGTACTCCTTGAGCACGTCGTTCTGGATCGTGCCCGTCAGCCGGTCCGCCGCCACCCCCTGCTCCTCCGCCACCAGCTGGTACAGCAGCAGGAGCAGCGCGGCCGGCGCGTTGATCGTCATGGACGTCGAGACCTGGTCCAGCGGGATGCCGTCGAACAGCGCCCGCATGTCCTCGATCGAGTCGACGGCCACGCCCACCTTGCCGACCTCGCCGTGCGCGAGGGGCGCGTCGGAGTCGTGGCCCATCTGGGTGGGCAGGTCGAAGGCGACCGACAGGCCCGTGGTGCCGTGGGCGATCAGCTGCCGGTAGCGGGCGTTGGACTCCGCGGCCGTGCCGAAGCCCGCGTACTGGCGCATCGTCCACGGCCGGCCGGTGTACATCGTCGGGTACACGCCCCGCGTGAACGGGTACGCGCCCGGTTCGCCCAGTTTCCGGGCCGGGTCCCAGCCGGTCAGGTCGGCCGGCCCGTAGACCGGCTCGATGGGCAGGCCCGACTCCGACTGACGTGCCGACTGCTGTGCCATCGCTGCCTCCGCGCGGTGTACGGGTACTCCTCACCATGCCCCGTAGTTCGGCGGCGGTCACGCGGGGAAGCATCCCGGGCATGAGGATCCCGGGGAGCTCTGCCGCTCTGCTCGCCTCGGCCGCCGCACTCGCCGCGCTCTGCGGGTGCACCGTGCAGCCGGCGGGCGCCGATGGGAAACAAGGTCTGCCGGTCCACGTGGAACCGCCCGGCGGTCCGGCTTCCGGCGCCGCCCGGAGCGGTCGGGGGCCCGGCAGCACCTGGAGCAGTCCGGTGCCCGGCGCCGCCCGGACGGCGCCGGCCGACCCGCCGACGGACACACCGGGCGTCACCCCCTCCGTGCCCGCGCCGCGGGTGCTGTGGGCGCGCGGGGACAGCGGGCCGGCCGTGCGGGAACTGCAGGCGCGGCTGCGCCAGGTGGCCTGGCTGGCCGTGGGGCCGACCGGGTCGTACGACGGCCCCACCGAGCAGGCCGTCAAGGGCTTCCAGGGCAAGCGCGGACTGCCCCGGACGGGTGCGACGGACGCCGTCACCTGGCAGCGGCTGGTGGCGATGACCCGGCCGCCGGGCAGGGGGGAGCTGTACCCGAGGGCTGGTCGGCCGGCCGCCGCGGCTGATCCGCGCTGTATGACCGGGCGGGTGCTGTGCATCAGCAAGACCAGCCGGACGTTGCGCTGGATGGTCGGCGGACGGACCCTGTCCACGATGGCGGTGCGGTTCGGCGCGCAGTACACCCCGACCCGCGAAGGGGTGTTCACCGTCTACTGGAAGTCACGGCACCATGTGTCGACCCTCTACCACTCGCCGATGCCGTACGCGATGTTCTTCAGCGGTGGCCAGGCGGTCCACTACTCGTACGACTTCGCGGCGCGCGGCTACGCGGGCGGTTCCCACGGATGCGTCAACGTCCGCGACGAGACGGCGATCGCCCGGCTCTTCGCACAGGTGAGGATCGGCGACAAGGTCGTCGTGTCCTGGTGAGACGCCCTGCGGGGGCAGTGCGGAGCCGAGAGCTGTGCGTTGCGGGGCGCGGGCGGGACCGGGGGAACGTGTCCCGCCCGCGCCAGGTGCACGAGCCGCGGGTACGGGGGGAACCCCGGCTCCGTGCGACGGCCGATGACCAGTCGGCTCACTCATTACTGCGTCCCGGGCTCAAGAAACGTCACACCTCGCGCCGAAAAAATTTCGGTGCCCGCGAAACCGCAGGTCACAGTGGGTGGCGTCGATCAGAGGGCGGTGTACGTCGGAGCCGGTGGGGGCGTCGTGGAGCCGTTGCCGGGTGTGCCGCGGTGCGCGGGGGCGAAGGCCGAGGGAGCGGGGGCGGCGCCGTCCTGGTGCAGGCCGCCTTTGCCGCCGCCGTTGCCGCTGTTCTTGTTCCCGCCGTTGCTCTTGCCGTTGCCGTTGCCGCTACCGCTGCCCTTATCGGCGTCTTTGCCGTTTCCGTTTCCGTTCCCGTTCCCCTTGCCGTTTCCGTTCCCGTTGCCCATGCCGCCGCCCGGGTCGGCAGGGGCGTCGTCGCCCTTGCCCGTGCCGTTCCCCTTGCCGTTTCCCTTGCCGCCGCCCTTGCCCTCGCCCTTGCCGTTGTCCGAGCCCTGGCCGGTGGTGTTCTCGCCGCCGCCGCTGTTCGCACCGCCCGTGCCGCCGGACGCGGAGTCCCCGGCGCCCAGCAGCACCTTGCAGTACGCGGTCACGCGGCCGGGGCCGCCCGCCACCTGCTCCAGCGCGCGCCGGCGGCCGGCGTTCAGCTCCTTGCCGTCCCGCAGCGCACGACAGGCCGCGGTGGCGCCGGGCCACCCGGTGCCGGACGTGGCGGAGGGCGCCCCGGTGCCGTCGCCGGCCCCCGTGGCCTCGTCATCGGTGCCGCCCCGGTGGCTCCGCGTCCCGCCGCCCGGTGCGCCCGTGCCCGTCCCGCCGCCCGGTGGGGACGGCGAGGTGAGCGGCTGTTCCGTGGTCGTGTCGGGAGAGACGGAGGTGGCCGGGCCGGGGTGATCGTCGCCGAACGGCGTGGGCAGCACCCCGCTGCCGGCGGCCACGGCGACCCCGCCGAGCGTTCCCGCTGCCACCGCCGCGGCCAGCGCCAGGCGCACCGGGCGGGCCCAGCGGGGGCGCCGGACGCGGATTCCGGTACGGGCCGGGGCGCCGATGCGGACCAGGCCGGTGTCGGCGCCTCGTGCCGGGGTGCGGGGAGCGGTGGGGGCGTGCGCGGTCGCGGTGCGCTCGGCTTCGGCGGCCTCGCGCGCCTTGCGGAAGGCGGCCAGGGCGGCCTGCTCGCCGGGGAGTTCACCGGGGGCTTCGGTCGCCTGCGCGGACAGCGCGCCGAGCGCCTGGGAGAGACGTTCGGCCTGGTCACGGGCGGAAGGGTCGACGGCTTCCAGTGACTCGCCGCGCAACAGGCGTTCCGCCGTCTGCCGGTTCAGCCACTTGTACTGCTCGTCGGCCATCACATGTCCTTCTGCGTCCGCGCACGCGTATGCGTCACAGTCGCGGACGTCACCGCGCCCCGGCGCGGTTCTCTTTGCGGCGGGAGGGCGTCCAGTGCGCCCGCCGATTCCGGATCGTCGCCGATCAGCTCCGCGAGACGTTTCAGACCGCGGTGCGCGGCGGTACGGACGGCGCCCGCGCGTTTGCCGAGGGTCTCGGCGGCGGTCTTGGCGTCCAGGCCCACGACCACGCGCAGGACGACCGCCTCGGCCTGGTCCTGCGGGAGCCGGGCGATCAGGGAGAGGGTGCTGTCGGTGGCCAGGGCCTCGATGGCCTCGCCGGCCGTGTCGGACTCGGCGGCGCGGCCGGTCAGCTCGGTCTCGTCGCCGCCTATGGCGGGACGCCGGCCCCGCATGCGTATGTGGTCCAGGGCGCGGTTGCGGGCGATCCGGGCGGCCCAGCCGCGGAACCGGTCGGCGTCACCGCTGAAGCGGTCCAGGTCACGGGCGATCTGGAGCCACGCCTCGGACGCGACGTCCTCGGCGTCCAGGTCGCCGACCAGGGTGCGGACGTACCCGAGCAGGCGCGGATGCACCGCGCGGTACACCGTACGGAACGCGGTCTCGTCCCCGTCCTGTGCCGCACGTACCGCGGTGGTCAGCTCCGCGTCGTCCCCCAGCACCGCACTCCCTTTACGCCTGTCTTCGGTCGGCGCGAAAGGCACGTTACGGCGTGAAACCGCTGCCCGTCCATGTCTGTAGAAGATGCAACTAACTCGTGACCGGTTTCGGATGTGCGCAGCGTGAGGCCGCGACGGGGTCACGATGTGGCCGTGCTGTGGTGGGGTGTGACAGAAACCGCACCCACGGCGCTGAAGGGAGTACGGGCCGCACGCGGCCCGTCCACGCGACGGCCGGGGCCTCTCCTGTGGGGGGTGGCGGCCCCGGCCGTCGCCTTGGTCACGGGCGCCTCACGGCCTTCCGCCGGAGGAGTTGCCGCCGGCCGCTCTGCCGCCGGCCGGGTTCCCCGCCGTCGAGTTCCCCACGGTCGCGTTCCCCCGGTCTCCGCCCTTGTTCTTGCCTTGGCCCGTGTCACCGCCGTTGCCGGTGTCACCGCCGTTGCGTTTGTTGCCGGACGTCCCTGCGTTGCTGTTGTTGCCGGACGTCCCGGTGTTGCCTTTGTTGCCGGAAGTCCCCGCGTGGCCGGTGTGCTCGCCCTGCCCGCGCTCCAGGCGGGCGGCGCAGTAGGCGGCGACCTTCTCCGGTCCCCCCGCCGCCGTGACGAGCCGCTGCCAGGCCGTCGCCTCCAGGGCGCCGCCGCGTTCCCCGGCCCGCGTGTAGGCACGGCAGTGGGCGAGGGTGTCCCGGGCGGTGGCCGGCCGGCCGGTGTGGTCCGGGGACGCGGTGTCCGAGGGCCCGGCCGCCGGGGCGCCGGGTGAGGCGGGCGGGGTGCTCGCCACGGGGGGCGTGGACCGTGGCGATCGGCTCCGGTCGTCGTGGTGCGCGCCGGAACCGGCGGAGCCGATGGCCGCGACGGCGACCCCGCCCAGCGTGAGGCTCGTCAGGGCGAGCGAGAGGGTGAGCCGCAGCGAGCGGCGGGCGGGTGCCGGGCGCCCGGGCCGCCAGTCGTCACGGGCACGGGTCCGGGCGTCGTGCGCTCCCGCGTCGCGCGCGGCGCGGAACGCGGCGACGGCGCCGCGCTCGGCCTCGCCGTCGACACGGCCGGCGCGCAGCACGGTGGCGAACCGTGTCTCCAGTCCGCAGGCACCGGCCGGGTCCGGCGTGGCGAGGGCCCCGCCGGGGTGCGCGCGCCGACGACCGGTCGGCCCGCCGCCGCTGTGCTGTTCACCCATGCCCGTTCCCGCCCTCACCCGGTCCACCCGGAACTCCTCCGCACACCCGCCCCGCGCCCACGCGCCGGGCCCCGGGGCACCCGCACCCGCCGACCACCGCGGCCCCCCGGCCGTGCCCGCCGGCCGTCAGCGCCCCGCACCCGCGACGACCGGCTCCCGAAGCCGTTCGTCCCGGCCCTGCATACGTGCCGCACCCGCCGGTGCGTTCACCCCGGCTCGCCCCGCGGCGGCGGGTCCGTGTCCGGTGCGCCGTCCGCGCCCAGTTGGCGGGCCAGGCGGCGCAGGCCCCGGTACGCGGCCGTGCGGACGGCGCCGGGGCGCTTGCCGAGGACCCGGGCCGCGGCCGGCCCGTCGAGGCCGACGACCACCCGCAGCAGCACCGCCTCGGCCTGGTCCCGGGGCAGCGCGCGGACCAGTTCCAGCGCGCGTTCCGTGGAGAGCGACTCCAGGGCCTGGTCGTGGGTGCTGTGCCGGCCGGGCAGCTCCAGGGCGTCCTGCTCCAGCCACGCGGCCCGGGGCCGTACCCGTTGCCGGCGCAGGTGGTCCAGCGCGCGGTGCCGGGCGATGGTCGCCGTCCAGCCGCGGAAGCCGGCGCCGTCGCCCCGGAACCGGCCGAGGTCGCGCGCGATCTCCAGCCAGGCCTCGGAGGCGACGTCCTCGGCGTCCTCGCCGACCAGGCCCCGCAGATAGCCCAGCAGGCCGGGCTGCACGATCCGGTAGGCCACGGCGAACGCGGTCTCGTCGCCGTCCTGGGCCCGCGCGACGGCCGCGCCCAGCTCCCCGTCCCGCGGCTGCGGGCGGCGGGGTTCCCCTCCCTGGCCCAAGACCGTCCTCGTTCGTGCCGAGTTCCTGGCCACTGCGTGGCGCTTGCCTCACGGTGCGACACGCTCCGGCCGTGTCCGCCCTACACGATCATCAGCGTCGGCCCCGACGGAAGTGTCACAGCCGGGCCTGGCCGGTCAGCCGGGGGCGGTCGCGTCCCGGCACAGCAGCCGCAGCGAGCCGTGGCCGCCGTAGCAGCGGCGGGCCTCGTCGATGGGGTCCCACAGCCGGCCGTCCGGGGTGCGCACCCAGTGCTCGCCGCCGGTCGTCCACCACTCGGCGCCGGTCTGACGGACGATCACCTCGCCGGCGTAGGCGCCGAAGCCGCGCAGCACGCTCTCGACGGCCGCGTACGGCGGCTCCTCCCTCCGTATCTCCTCGATCATCCGGTCCACCCGCCACAGGCTCTGTGCCGAGTAGTCGAGCCGTACGCGCGCGCCCTCCCGCATGGTCGCCACCGCGTCCGCCGCCCACCGCGCGGGCCTGGCCGCGGCGCTCGGCCTGGTCCCGTGCTGTGCCGCCTGGGACGGGGTTGTCGCATGAGCTGTCACCTGAGTCGTCACTTGGGCTGTCACATAGGGAAGAGCGAGCGGGGGCGGGGTTCCGTCACCATCGTTGGAAACGTTTCTCCCGACGTTCGGCCAACCACCGCAGGACCACCCCACGTCCGCCGCACGAGGATCACAGGCTCCCCTCACTCCCCGGCCCCGCGGCGCCGCGCGCCCGGCGCGAGACCACCGCGCGCAGCACCCGGCGCCCCTCCACCGATATCTCCAGCGCCCGGCGCAGCCCCTGCGGGCCGTGTCCCGCGAGGAGTTCGAGCACGGCGGCCTGGCGGCGCAGTTCGGCGACGACGAGCGGCGGCAGGCCCGCCGGATCGCCCGCGCGCCCGGCGTCGAGGGCGTCCGGGGCCCAGTCGCCGTCGGCTGCCGGGTCGAGCAGCAGGTGGGCGCGCAGCGCGGCGACCGAGCAGGCGTCGGCCCAGGGCCGTAGCGCGCCGGGGGTGCCGTCGGCGGGGGCCGTCTCCAGCATGTGCCGGGTGAGCCGCGCGGCCTCGTCGTCGGCGGGGTCCGCGGGGCCGAGCGTGGCGCGGGCCCGGGCCAGGCCGGCGGACCAGTCGCAGTCGTCGGCGAGGCGGGCCCACAGCGGTCGCAGCAGCTCGTCGTCGCCTCCGAGCAACGGCAGGCATCGATCCAAACAAGCCAATCCGCTGGCGGCCAGTCCGCGTTCGTCGGCCCGCGCGATGAGTTCCACCAGGCTCATGAATGCCTCTCTCGCCAGGGCGCCGACCGGCACGGAGCCCGCACTGCCCCTTACTGCGTGCGACTGCGCGGGAGTGTCACAGCAGAGACTTTCAGCCAAAGGGGGCAGCGGCGGGCCGTCAGCCGGAGACGGGGGCCGGCAGTTCGCCCGAGAAGACCTTGCGCTCCTGCATACGGGTCAGCCGGACGACCACCACGATGGCGAGGACGGCCGCCGCGATGTCGATCGCGTCGGAGAACAGCGTCACCCGGGCGGCGTCGCTCAGTTCGGTCGCCGTCTCGGCGTTCCGGGAGGTGGTGTACGCGTAGCGGCCCGCGAGGAGGCTGATGATCCACAGCGTCCACCAGGCGTTGACCGGCGTGTGCCCGGACCGCGTGCCCCAGGGGGCGCTGGCGTCCCAGCTGTCGGCGACGATCCGGCGCGGGAACCAGAGGTTCACGACCGGGCAGAACCAGCCGCCGATCGTCCAGCCGCGCCTCATCCGGTGCCGGGAGGCGTCGAACACCTCGGCGTTCACCCGGACCCGCCACAGCCAGCACAGGTAGACGACCGCCGTGGCGACCAGCGCGACGATCTGGGAGACGCCGGCCGCCGCGTAGAGGTTGTCGGCGCGGTCGGCCCGGCCGACGACGTCCGTTCCGGCGGCGCCGTCGGCGATGTCGCCGGTGACGTCGAGTTCCAGCAGGTCCGCGAAGCAGGCGAACAGGTCGGTCGCGATGACCAGCCCGAGCAGTACGGCGGTGGCGCGGGCGAGCGCGGCCGGTGAGCGCAGCCAGGCGCCGCCGGGCGGGGCGGCGTACGGCGGCGCGGGCATGGGCGCGGGCATGGGTGAGGCCATGAAGGAGTTCCCCCGAAAGGACGTGATCCGAGACGCGCCGGCTCTCCCCGAGCCGGCGCGTGAGTGCGGTTGCCGCAGCGCGGGCGAACGCGCGAGCGGACACCGGAACATACGGTCGGACGCCGCCGTGCGTCCACCCGGTTCTCAGCCCAGCCGGTCCGCCAGATTCCTGAAGTCCGCCCAGGACAGCGCGGGCGTGCCCGGGTCCCACAGCTTCTGCGCGGTGGCCCGCAGCGGCATCCGGATGCCGGCGGCGACCTGCGCCTGCGTCTGCGCGTGCGGGAAGTCGGACCAGACCGCGAACGAGCCGCCGAGGATCTGCCCGTCGTAGCGCTCCGGCACGGCGTTCGTGCCGCGCAGCACGCGCGGGTTCCACTGCTCGTAGATCCGCTGCCCGGTCGGGTAGACGAAGGTCTGCGGCTGTCCGAGCACGTAGTAGAGGAACTCGTCGTTGTAGTTGAGCACCTTCCGTCCCGCGCTCAGGTAGTCCACGGGCTGACGGGCGCCGATCTCCTTGCCGGTCCAGTAGGCGACCTCGATGTCCGGGTCGGGCCGTACGGAGGTGTTCCGGTAGAAGCCGTCGTTCCAGGCGCGGACGGTGCGGTCGTGGGCGCGGACGGTGGCGGCGCGGTCGCCCAGCCAGCCGGTGGCGAGGTCGGCTACGGTCGCGCCGGTGCCGAGGGACCGCCGGGCGGCGGCGGCCAGCTGCGGGTAGGAGGCCTGCGGGTCCCGGACGGTCAGTGCCTGGTACTCGTCCCCGCCCAGGTGCCACTGGCCGCCGGTGAAGAGCCCGGCGTACTCGTCGAGCAGGTCGTCGACGATCCGCGCGGCGGCGTCCTTCGAGATGTCGACGGCGCCCCGCGTCGGCACGCCGCTCGCGTTGCGCAGCTGGAGGTCGGGGTGGGCGGCGATGACGGCGCCCAGGTGCCCCGGCGAGTCGATCTCGGGGACGACGGTGATGTGCCGGCTGTCCGCCAGTGCGACGATCTTCCTGACCTGGTCCTTGGTCAGGTGGTCCGCGGAGACGATCTCGGGGTGGCTGTCGGACTCGATCCGGAAGGCCTGGTCGTCGGAGAAGTGCAGGCCCAGCTCGTTGAACTTCAGGTCGCCCAGCTCGCGTATCCGGTCCTCGATCCAGGTCTCGCTGTACGGCTTGCGCGCGATGTCCAGCATGAACCCGCGCACCGGCTTGGCGGGCTCGTCCCGTATGACGCCCTCGGCCGCCGTACCGCCGCCGTGGACCTCCTGCTTCAGGGTGCGGGTGCCGTAGAACACGCCGGCCTCGCCGGGCCCGCTGATGTCGACCCGTCCGCCGCGGACGGTCATGGTGTACGACTCCTCGTTCCCGCCCCCGCCGCCGAGGGCCAGCCGTACGTCGCCCGCCCGTACGTCGTCCCGCTCCCCCGCGTAGCGCAGTCCCAGCTCCCCGGCGATGAGCCGCCCCTCGTCGGCGAGCTCGGGGTCGCTCACCACCACCCGCGCGCCCGGCCGCGGAGTCCAGCCGGGTCCGCGCGCCGGGGTGTGGGAGCGCACCGCGGGTATCGTGCGCGGCGCCCGCGACAGCGGATAGGAGCGGCTCGGGCTGGGAGTGGCCGACGGTGTGCCCGGGTCGCCGGAGCCGGCGCCGGGCACCCGCCCGGACGACGACTGCCGCGCGCCCGCGTCCGGCCGTCCGCCGCCCCCGTCCGAGGCGGCCCACACGCCGACGCCCGTGCCGAGGGCGATGGTCCCGACGAACGCGGCGGCCACCACCGCACGCTTCCGCATCACCTGCCGCGCCGGGCCCCGGCGCCTGTGCCTGTGCTGGATCACCTTGCCAACGTACGACCGATCGTCCGCCCAGCTGTCATCCAAGCGTTCCGAAACTCTCCCGTCCGGGTGAATTTCAGGCATCCCTCGGACACAGCGTGACCACTCTCGATAACCTGAGGCCACACTTTTCACAGCATCCCCTGCCACACCACCTGTGACGCGAGGACCCACGCTGCCCGCCCACCGCCAGCCGTATCTCCCCACACCCCTCGACGCCTTCAACACCGCGCCCGCGGACGAGGCCCGCGCCCTTCTGCTGCACTGCCTGCACAGCCCGCGCTGGTCGCGCCGGATCGCCGACCACCGCCCCTACCCCGACCTGGACGCCCTGCTGGCCGCAGCGGACGAGGCGGCGTACGACCTCTCTCCCCGCGATCTGGCCGAGGCCCTGGCCGGCGAGTGTCTCCCCGAGCTCCCCGAGGACACCTACTCGGCGGCCCACATGGCCCTGAGTGCCGCGCACGCCGCCTACGAGGCCCGATTCGGACACGCGTTCGTCCTCTACCTGGGCGACGCCGCGCCGGACGAGGTCATCGACCACATCCTCGAAGCGATCCGGTCACGATTGGCGAACGATCCCGAGGAGGAACGGGTGGTGGCGGCGGACGAGCTCCGCCGCCTCGCACGGGGACGGCTGCTGGGGCTGCTCAGCGGCGCGGGGCTGTGTTCGATTTGTGGCCGCCGCCACGTGGCCGTGACCAGCCCAAACACCCCCGCACCCGGCAAATGAGGGTCGAAACGGCCCCTCCGACGGCCCCCGCTAGCCCAACAGCGTGCCACTTTGATCACACCGGTAGGCCCCCCGTAAGCACCACGGCGGCACGTGGATACGATGCAGAGGGCCGGTGGACCGTACCCGGCCGGGCCCGACCGACAGTGAAGCCGGCGCGGCCCTAGTCCCCGCTCCCGGAGGGTTCTTCCGTGCCGGCTGGAACGCTGTACCGCGGCCGGGAAGGAATGTGGTCCTGGGTGGCTCACCGAGTCACCGGCGTCCTCATCTTCTTCTTCCTGTTCGTTCACGTGCTGGACACCGCTCTCGTGCGTGTCTCCCCCGAGGACTACGACAAGGTCGTAGCCACGTACAAGACGCCGATCGTCGCGCTGCTGGAGTACGGCCTCGTCGCCGCCATCCTCTTCCACGCGCTCAACGGCCTGCGCGTCATCGCCGTCGACTTCTGGTCGAAGGGCCCGCGCTACCAGAAGCAGATGTTCTGGACCGTGATGGGTGTCTGGATCGTCCTGATGGCCGGGGCGATCTACCCGGTCCTCGGCCACGCCGCCCGTGTTCTCTTTGGGAGCTGACGCCGATGTCCACCACTGAAACCACCGCGTCCGGAGTCGGCCCCGTCGAGGGCGCCCCCGTCTACACCGTCGACAACCCGGCCCCGCTGATCGAGGCGCCGCGCAAGCGGACCAAGAAGTCCCCGAAGTCGACCCGGGGCAACTTCGAGCTGGCGGCCTGGCTGTTCATGCGGCTGTCCGGCATCGTCCTGGTCGTCCTGGTCCTCGGCCACCTGCTGATCCAGCTCGTGCTGGACGGCGGCGTCTCCAAGATCGGTTTCGCCTTCGTGGCCGGCCGCTGGGCGTCCCCGTTCTGGCAGGTCTGGGACCTGCTGATGCTGTGGCTGGCGATGCTGCACGGCGCCAACGGCCTGCGCACGATCATCAACGACTACGCGGAGCGCCCGAACAGCCGGCTGTGGCTGAAGGGCCTGCTCTACACCGCCACGGTGTTCACCATCCTGCTGGGCACGCTGGTGATCTTCACCTTCGACCCGAACATCCGCTAGGCACGGGGCTGCGAGAAACATGAAGATCCACAAGTACGACACCGTCATCGTCGGCGCCGGCGGCGCGGGCATGCGTGCCGCCATCGAGGCGACGAAGCGCAGCCGCACCGCGGTCCTGACCAAGCTCTACCCCACCCGCTCCCACACGGGCGCCGCGCAGGGCGGCATGGCCGCCGCGCTGGCCAACGTGGAGGAGGACAACTGGGAGTGGCACACCTTCGACACGGTCAAGGGCGGTGACTACCTGGTCGACCAGGACGCCGCCGAGATCCTGGCGAAGGAGGCCATCGACGCCGTCCTCGACCTGGAGAAGATGGGCCTGCCGTTCAACCGCACGCCGAACGGCACCATCGACCAGCGCCGCTTCGGCGGTCACAGCCGCAACCACGGCGAGGCCCCGGTCCGCCGGTCCTGCTACGCCGCGGACCGCACCGGCCACATGATCCTCCAGACGCTGTACCAGAACTGCGTCAAGGAGGGCGTGGAGTTCTTCAACGAGTTCTACGTCCTGGACCAGCTGATCACCGAGGTCGACGGCGTCAAGCGGTCGGCCGGTGTGGTGGCCTACGAGCTCGCCACCGGTGAGATCCACGTCTTCCAGGCGAAGGCCGTCATCTACGCCTCCGGCGGCACCGGCAAGTTCTTCAAGGTGACGTCGAACGCCCACACGCTGACCGGTGACGGTCAGGCGGCGGTCTACCGGCGCGGCCTCCCGCTGGAGGACATGGAGTTCTTCCAGTTCCACCCGACCGGCATCTGGCGCATGGGCATCCTGCTCACCGAGGGCGCCCGCGGTGAGGGCGGCATCCTGCGCAACAAGGACGGCGAGCGCTTCATGGAGAAGTACGCTCCCGTCATGAAGGACCTGGCGTCCCGCGACGTCGTCTCCCGCTCCATCTACACGGAGATCCGCGAGGGCCGCGGCTGTGGTCCCGAGGGCGACCACGTCTACCTGGACCTGACCCACCTGCCGCCGGAGCAGCTGGACGCCAAGCTGCCGGACATCACCGAGTTCGCGCGGACCTACCTCGGCATCGAGCCGTACACGGACCCGATCCCGATCCAGCCGACCGCGCACTACGCGATGGGCGGCATCCCGACGAACGTGATGGGCGAGGTCCTGGCGGACAACACCACGGTCGTCCCGGGTCTGTACGCGGCCGGCGAGGTCGCCTGCGTGTCCGTGCACGGCGCCAACCGGCTCGGCACCAACTCGCTGCTGGACATCAACGTCTTCGGCCGCCGCGCGGGCATCGCCGCCGCCGAGTACTCGGCGAAGGCCGACTACGTCGAGCTGCCGGACGCCCCGGAGTCCTTCGTCGTCGAGCAGATCGAGCGGCTGCGCACCTCCACCGGCAACGAGCGGGTGGCGACGATCCGCCGCGAGCTGCAGGAGACCATGGACGCCAACGTCATGGTGTTCCGCACCGAGCAGACGATCAAGACGGCGGTCGAGAAGATCGCCGAGCTCAAGGAGCGCTACCGGAACGTGGCGATCCAGGACAAGGGCAAGCGTTTCAACACGGACCTGCTGGAGGCGATCGAGCTGGGCAACCTGCTCGACCTGGCCGAGGTCATGGCGGTGTCGGCCCTCGCCCGCAAGGAGTCCCGCGGTGGTCACTACCGCGAGGACTACCCGAACCGCGACGACGTCAACTTCATGCGCCACACCATGGCGTACCGCGAGGTCGGCGCCGACGGCTCGGAAACCGTCCGTCTCGACTACAAGCCGGTCGTCCAGACCCGCTACCAGCCGATGGAGCGTAAGTACTGATGGCTACCCCTGTTCTGGACAAGGCGGACGCGGCCGGCCAGCCCGAGCCCGGCTTCGCCGACTCCCCCTACATCACGGTCACCTTCCGTGTCCGCCGGTTCAACCCGGAGGTCGCGGCGGAGGCCACCTGGGAAGACTTCCAGCTGGAGATCGACCCCAAGGAGCGGGTCCTCGACGGCCTCCACAAGATCAAGTGGGACGTCGACGGCACCCTCACCTTCCGCCGCTCGTGCGCGCACGGCATCTGCGGCTCGGACGCGATGCGGATCAACGGCAAGAACCGCCTTGCCTGCAAGACGCTGATCAAGGACATCAACCCCGAGAAGCCGATCACGATCGAGCCCATCAAGGGCCTGACGGTCCTGAAGGACCTCGTCGTGGACATGGAGCCGTTCTTCCAGGCGTACCGGGACGTCATGCCGTTCCTGGTCGTCAAGGAGACGAACGAGCCCACCCGGGAGCGCTACCAGTCCCCGGAGGACCGCGAGCGCTTCGACGACACCACGAAGTGCATCCTGTGCGCGGCCTGCACCTCCTCCTGCCCGGTGTTCTGGAACGACGGCCAGTACTTCGGTCCGGCCGCGATCGTGAACGCCCACCGCTTCATCTTCGACTCGCGTGACGAGGCCGGCGAGCAGCGGCTGGAGATCCTCAACGACCGTGACGGCGTGTGGCGCTGCCGCACGACCTTCAACTGCACGGACGCCTGCCCGCGCGGCATCGAGGTCACGAAGGCCATCCAGGAAGTGAAGCGCGCGCTGATCACGCGCCGCTACTGAGCCGCGGACACGCCTGAGGCACTCGGGCCCCGCTTCCGGTCCGCACCGGAAGCGGGGCCCTCGTCGTCGCGGGCGCGGATGCCGCCCGGGCCGGTCCGCCGCCGTTCTCTCCCGCCTCAGCCCTGGAACACCTGGGCCACGGCCAGGCCCCGGCCGGCGGCGAGCCGGTAGACGGCGCGCAGTTCTTCCAGACAGTCGCGCAGGCCGTCCTCGTAACCCTCGGGGATGCCGCCTGCCCGGAACATCGGCGACAGCACCGCCGGCGCCGCGCGCATGACGTCGTCCAGGTCGATGCCGGAGAGAGTGCCGTCCACCCGGGTCACCTCGTCCGGTGCCAGGGACAGGCACACCGTCCCGACGCCGTCGTCACCCACCGGACGTCCACCCGAGATCATCAGTCCCGCCAGGTCTTTGAAGTCGGCCCGCTCCAGCACCTGCCGCAGGACGTCTCCGTCCTCCCCCAGGTCGCACAGGGGCGCCGACGGATCGTCCTCGGACCGCTCCTCGAGGTCGTGGAACCGTGCGACGACCGTGTCGAATCCGGCGGCGGCCTCTCCCTCTGGAAGAGGGAAGAGGGAGACGTTCATGACGCTGCGCAACCTTTCCGTACTCGCGGGCGGGGGGTGGGGGGCCGAGCCCTCCCGGACGCGGCGCACCCGGCCGAGCGGATCGTACGCGGTGGAGGCGTCCTGCGAGCGGGCGTTGCCGATGCCGTACCTCTTCCGGCGCCTGCGGTCGGGCACCGGAACGGCGACGCGGAGTCCGCTCCGGTGGGGCTCCTCGCTTCCCGGCGGTAAGACTCCTAATGTGACGACATGTCAGACGAAGAGTCGTACGAACTGCTCGGTTTCGACAACGTGCTGCTCCCCGTCGGCGACCTCGGCGAGGCCGTCGCCTTCTACGAGCGGGCCGGGTTCGCCGTGGGCTTCCGGTTCGACGAGGGCGGGATCGCACAGCTGAAGGTCGGCGGGGAGACGCCCGGCATCCTGCTGCGCACGGAGGAGGAGCTGCGGCGGCGGACCCCGCCCTGGCCCTCGCCTCGCGTCTGGCTGGAGGTGCCGGACGCGCGTGCGGCGGCGCGGGAGCTGGCCGCCGCAGGGATCGAGACCCTGGACGAGGTCTTCCCGGTGGCCACCGGCTGGACGGTGGAGATCGCGGACCCCTGGGGCAACATCCTCGGCTTCACCGACTACACCAAGCGCCCGGCGCTGGGCCGCAGACCCTGAGGCGGTCCTGCTCGTGCCCGGCGTGGCCGCCGTCCTGCTCAGGGGCGCCCCCGTCACTCGTTAGGCTCCTCCCGTGCCCGCGAAGAACGACGGCCCCGAGGCGGCCGGCCCCCAGAGCAGCAAGTCCGAGCAGACCCGTGCGCTGATCCTGGAGACCGCGATGCGGCTGTTCCAGGAGCGCGGGTACGACAAGACGACGATGCGGGCCATCGCCAAGGAGGCCGGGGTCTCCGTCGGCAACGCCTACTACTACTTCGAGGGCAAGGAACACCTGATCCAGGGCTTCTACGACCGGATCGCCGCCGAGCACCAGGCGGTGGTCCGGGAGGTCCTGGACCGGGAGACCGACCTGGAGGCGCGGCTCGCGGGCGTGCTGACCGCGTGGCTGGACATCGCCCGGCCGTACCACGAGTTCGCGGTGCAGTTCTTCAAGAACGCCGCCGACCCCGACAGCCCGCTCAGCCCCTTCTCACCGGAGAGCGAGCACGCGCGCGAGCAGGCCGTCAGCGTGCACCGGGAGGTGCTGGCCGGTTCGAGGTCCAAGGTCGCCCCCGAGCTGCGGGACGTGCTCCCGGAGCTGATGTGGCTGGCCCAGATGGGCCTGGTCCTGTACTGGATCTTCGACCGCACGCAGGGGCGGGAGCGCAGTTACCGGCTGGCGCGGCGGGGGGCCCGCCTGACCGCCCGCGGTGTCTCGCTGGCCCGGTTCCGGGTGCTGCGGCCCCTGGTCCTGGAGATCCACGAGCTGTTCACGGACTTCCTGCCGGGGATGACGAAGGTCCTGCCGGACCCGGGTCGGGGCGGCCGGGAGGGCGAGTGATCACTTTCGGGTGAAAGCGCGGGAACAGGACGCCCGGGGTTCCGGCTGCCTACGATGATGCTCTCGACACCAGCCCCTAGGAGGCACGCGATGTCCGCTGCATCCGTCGAGCAGCCCTTCGACGCCGACGAGCCGTTCTCCCTCACGGCCATCGCCGACGAGATCATGGAGCGCCATCCGGGCTACCGCGTCGAGATCATCGGAGGCCATCTCCTCGTGACCCCTTCACCGGATGCCCCCCACGCCCGCGTTCTGACCGATCTCATGATCCCGTTCCTCGCCGCCGGACTGCACGGCGCGGAGACCGAGGTGCTCCAGAGCGTCGCGATCAAACTCCCGACCGGGGCCGAGGACTACTGCATCCCCGACCTGGTCGTCGTGGACGCCGACATCGACGACCACTTCATCGAGAACAACGCCTACGACCCGGTCTGCTTCCGCCTCGTCCTGGAGGTCACCTCCGGCAACTGGCGGGACGACCTGAAGACCAAGGTCGGCGCCTACGCCGAGGCCAAGGTGCCCGTCTACCTCGTGGTCGACCGCAAGCACCAGCGCCTCCACGTCCTCACGGAGCCCGCCGGGAGCGAGTACGCGAACCACCGTGTCCACGCCCCCGGCGAGACGGTGACGCTGCCCGACTCGATCGGTGCCGAGGTGGCGCTCGACGTGGAGCAGATCATCAAGGCCGGGCAGAAGAAGGCCGACTGATCAGATCCAGGTCAGGCGCCACAGGCGGAACACGCCCGTGCCGTCCGACAGGTACTGTCCGCCGCCCACGTCCTCGGTGCTGACCACGTACTCCTTGCGCTGCCAGAGCGGGATCAGCGGGACGTCCTCGGCCACGTCCGTCTGGATGTCCTTGAAGTCCTTCGCGGCCCGGGTCCGGTCGGCGTACTGCCTGCTGTCCAGGATGAGGTGGTCGACCAGCTTGTTGCTGTAGCCGGTACTCATGGTGGAGCCGGTGCCGACGAGCGGGCCGCCGAAGGTGTCCGGATCGGGGTAGTCGGCGACCCAGCCGACCCCCCAGGCGTCCATCTTCCCGGCGGCCCAGCGCTTCTGGAAGTCGGTCCACTCGTAGCCCTTGACGTCCACCTTGAACAGGCCGCCCGCCTCCAGCTGCTTCTTCAGCTCCGCGGACTCCTCCGCGCCCGAACCCCGGCCGATGCCGTAGCCGAGGGTGAAGCGGACCGGCAGGCTCACCCCGGCCTCGGTGAGCAGCCGGCGCGCCTTGTCGGTGCTCTGGCGCGGGTAGGTGTCGAAGAACGAGGTGGTGTGCCCGGTGATGCCCGTCGGGATCAGCGAGTACAGCGGGTCGACCGTGCCCTCGTACACCGTCGTGGCGAGCTGCTCGCGGTTGACCAGCCAGGCCATCGCCCGGCGCACCCGTACGTCGTGCAGCGGGGAGCCCGAGCGGGTGTTGAGGTACAGGTTGCGGGTCTCGGCGCTGTCGGACTCGGTGACCCGCTGCTTGGGGTCGCTCGGGTTCAGCCCGGAGAGCACGCCCGGCGGCAGGGTGCGGGTGGCCACCTCGACCTCCCGGCGCTTCCAGGCCCGGTCCAGCTTGGTGGAGTCGGCGTAGTAGCGCAGCTGGACCGGTCGGCCGACGCCGCTCAGGTAGCCCTTGTAGTGCCCGTTCGGCTTGAGGTCGGCCTTCTGGTCCTTGGTGTACCCCGTCAGCGTGTACGGGCCGGTGCCGTCGACGGCGGTGCCCGCGCGCAGGGCGTCGGCCGGGTACTTGTCCTTGTCCACGATCGAACCGGCGCCGGTGGCGACCTTCAGCGGGAAGGTGGCGTCCGCGGACGACAGGTGGAAGGTGACGGTGTGCTCGTCGTCGGCGGTCACCGAGGCGAGCGTGTCGAACAGGGACGCCGGGCCGACGTCGGAGTCGATCTTCTTGACCCGGTCGAAGGAGTACTTCACGTCCTGGGCCGTCATGGCGCGCCCGCTCGGGAAGGTGATCCCGGAGCGCAGGGTGCACCGGTACGTCCTGAGGCCGCTGCCTTCGAACGCGCAGCTCCGCGCCGCGTCCGGGACCGGCTCGACCCCGCCGGGCTCGAACGTCAGCAACGACTGGAACACGTTGCTGAACAGCGCCCAGGAGCCGGCGTCGTAGGCGCCGGCCGGGTCGAGTGCGGTGACCGCGTCCGTCGTACCGACGGTGATGGTCTTGTCCTTGTCCTCCTGCGACGGCAGCAGCTGCCAGCCGCCGATCCCCACGACGGCCAACACGAGCAGCGTCACGAGAATCCGCATGCGAACAGATCGCATGGTGGTGCCCTCCCCAGGCCCGTCAGGGCCCTACCCCTGGCCAGGTTGAATCGGCCACTCCCCTAAGTGGCGCGGCTCACCTAATCACACCGGTTTCACCGCGCGGAAGGGCTTTCTGACCAGTTGTGAAAGAACTTACCGAGGCGTGGTTTCCGCCGGGTTTCACAGCTCCTCCACAGGTGTGGGAGCGGTTCCCGTCACACGGGTGCCGGCTACGCGCGGGTGGCGGCCAGTTCGATCACGGTCACGTCCGACGGCGCCCCCACGCGTGTGGGCGGCCCCCAGGCGCCCGCGCCCCTGCTGACGTACAACTGCGTGTCGCCGTAGCGGTCCAGACCGGCGACCGTCGGGTTGGCCGCGGCGGCGAGGAGGCTGCCGGGCCAGAGCTGGCCGCCGTGGGTGTGGCCGGAGAGCTGGAGGTCGACGCCGTGGCGTACGGCCTCGTGGATCTGCACGGGCTGGTGGGCGAGCAGTACGCACGCGCGTGCTGGGTCCCGGTCGTCGAGCGCCCTGGCGAAGTCCGGGCCCTGGCCCTCGCTCTCGCCCTGGAGGTCGTTGACGCCGGCCAGGTCGAAGTACGGCAGCTCGGTGCGGGCGTTCTGCAGCGGGTGCAGGCCGAGGTCGCGGACCTCCTCGATCCACTGCTCGGCCCCGGAGAAGTACTCGTGGTTGCCCGTGACGAAGTACGCGCCGTGGCGGGCGCTGAGCCCGGCGAGGGGGGCGGCGGCCGGGCCCAGGTCCTTGACGCTGCCGTCGACCAGGTCGCCGACGACCGCGATCAGGTCCGGCCGGGTGGCGTTGACCGTGTCGACGACCCGCTGCGCGAAGCCCCGGCCGAGGACGGGGCCGAGGTGGATGTCGCTGACGACGGCTATGCGGAAGCCGTGGGCCGCTCGCGGGAGTTTGGTGAGCGGTACGGTGACGTGTATGACCCGGGGGCCCTTCAGGACGCCGTAGGTGCCGTGGCCGACTGTCGCCACGGCGGCGGTGGTGGCCGCGCCGGCGAGGAGGCGGGCGACGACGAGGCGCCGCGCGGGTTCCTCGGCGCGCGGTGCCTGTGCGGGTGTCTGTGCCGGTGCCGGTGCCGCGGTGACCGCCCCAGGGGGCTCCGCCCCCTGAACCCCCGGACCCTGCCCACCCGCCACCCGACTCGGTCGGCCGAGAGGTGAAGCCGCGGGGTCCGGGCTCGGGTGGTCGAGGGATGAGGGCGCGATGCGCCGGCCAAGGCGGTTCACGAGCGGGCGCAGGGCCTCGGTCGCCAGGACCGCCAGGAGCAGGTACAGCGCCAGGGCCATCCACAGGAAGCCCGGCCAGGCCAGGGTGCGCTGGAGCCAGAAGGGGGCGCCCGAGCGTTCGGCGACCAGGGCTCCGACCGTCAGGACCGGGCCGGTGACGAACAGCGCGGTGCCGGCGCGGCGGGCCGGGCCCGGGCCCCGCGTGGTGTCGCGGACCAGGCGCCGCCACACGTACCAGTGCAGGCCCGCCACGACGGCCAGGGCGGCCAGGGCGACGAGCGCGAGGACGATGACCACCCCGACCGGTCCCCGCTATGAATTCCGGCGCAGTGCGCGCAGACCGCGCAACCCGAGGACCCCGATGACCGTCCCCAATACGAAGGAGACGACCGCCAGCAGCAGATGCACCCAGAAGTACGCGGTCGGCTGGCCGTCGTCGAAGGCGAGCCCGCTGCTGTCCTTGACCAGGTTCTTGATGAAAGTGACCCAGATGACCCAGGACCACACCCCGAAGGCGAGCAGGAACCAGGACACCGGGCGGCTGAGCTTCATGGGTCCAGTATCGCCGTCCCGCGTCCGGTCCCGCGCCGGGGGTGGGAGGCGACGCGGGACTTCGCCGCCGGGTACGGGTACGTTCTCGGTCGTGCCCGCACCGAACACGACCGTCAGGCGATCCCTGCTGGTCACCTCCGCCACCCTGCTGTCCCTGTCCGTCACCGCGCCCGCCGCCCTCGCCGCGCCGACCCCCTCGACGAGCCCCACGGCCACGCCCCCGGCCCGGATGTCCACCGTGGGCGGCGCCCGGCTCGGCATGCCGGGCACGCAGGTCAACCTCGCGCCCGGCGTGCCGGTCCTGCCCAAGGACCTCACCGCCCGTTCCTGGATCGTCTCCGACGCCGAGTCCGGGGAGGTCCTCGCCGCGCACAACGCGCACTGGCGGCTGCCCCCGGCGAGCACGCTGAAGATGCTGTTCGCGGACACGGTGCTGCCCCGGTTCCCGCGGAGCACCGAGCACAAGGTGGCGGCGTCGGACCTCAAGGGCGTGGGCGTCGGCTCCAGCGTGGTCGGGATAAAGGAGGGTGCCACCTACTCCGTCCGCGACCTGTGGCTCGGGGTCTTCCTGCGCTCGGGCAACGACGCCGTGCACGTGCTGTCCCAGATGAACGGCGGCATCAGGCAGACCGTCCAGGACATGCAGGACCACGCCGGGGAACTCCAGGCCCTGGACACGACCGTGGTCTCGCCGGACGGCTACGACGCGCCGGGGCAGGTGTCGTCGGCGTACGACCTGTCGCTGTTCGCCCGTTCCGGGCTGCAGAAGAAGGACTTCCGCGACTACTGCTCGACGGTGAGCGCGACGTTCGGCTCCACCGAGATCCGGAACACCAACCGGCTGCTGAGCGGCGACACCGACGTCCCCGTCTACCAGGGCATCGCGGGCGTGAAGAACGGCAACACCACGCACGCGGGCGCCACCTTCACCGGGGTCGCCGAGCGGAACGGCAAGGTGCTGCTGGTCACGGTGATGAACCCGGCCAAGCGCGAGCACAACGAGGTCTACAAGGAGACGGCGAAGCTGTTCGACTGGGGCTTCCAGGCCGTCGGCAAGGTCAACGCGGTGGGCGAGCTGGTGCCGCCGAGGAGCGCCTCCTCGGCGGCCCCGCGGCCCGGCACCGGCACGCCCGCCGCACAGGACCCGGCGCAGGGGTCGGGACAGGCGGCCGGAACCGGCGGTGCGGGGTCGAAGCCCGTGGCGAGCGCGACCGCCGGATCCGGCTCCGGCGGGGTCGGGATCGCCCTGGCCGTCGCGGGCGGGCTGCTGGCGCTGCTCGGGGGCGGGGCGTTCCTGGTCAACCGCCGATGGCCGCTGCCGGACCTGATGCGCCGTCGGGCGCGTCCCTGAGCCCCGCCGCCTCCTTGCTCGGCGTCGCCGTCCAGGACGCGCAGAACAGGACCAGTTTGGCCGTGAAGTTGATCCACAGCAGCAGTGCCACGGGGACGCCGAACGCGCCGTACATGCTCTTCGCGGCGACCCCCTGGACGTAGCCGCTGAGGAGCAGCTTCAGCAGTTCGAAGCCGACCGCGCCGAGCAGCGCCGCGACCAGCAGGCGGCGGCGCGGCGGCTCGACCCCGGGCAGCAGGGTCAGGACGTAGAGCAGGACGAGGAAGTCGGCGAGCACGGCGACGGCGAACGCGGCGATCTGCAACAGGACGCTGCCCCAGCTGTGCTCGTCCAGGCCGATCTGCCGGGAGACCAGGCCGACGGCGGCCGAGGCGAGGGTGGACGCGGCGAGGGTGACCAGGAGGGCGCCGCCGAAGCCGAGCAGGATGACGGCGTCCTTGGCCTTGGTGACGACCGGGTTCTCCTCGCGGTCCGGCAGCTCCCACACCGCGCGCAGGCAGTCCCGGACCTGGCCGACCCAGCCGATGCCGGTGAACAGCAGGACCGCGCCCGCGATGACGCCGACCGTGCCCGCGTTCTGCACCAGGGAGGTGAGGTCCAACTGGTCGGAGAGGCCCGGGAACTGGTCGGCGATCCGGTGCTCCACGGTCCTCTGGCGGGCCGGGCTGAGCGTGGCGGCGGTGACGGCGGCGGCCACGGTCAGCAGCGGGAACAGCGCCACGAAGCTGACGAACGTCATGGCGGCGGCGAGCCGGGCCCATTTCACCCGGTCCAGCCGCTCGTAGCAGCGCCAGGCGTGCGTGAGCATCAGCCGGGCGACGATCGGCCCGATGCCGGGGAGCCTCTTCAGCCAGTCCATGGTGCGACTGTGCCCGTTGTCCAGGGGCGTGAACACCGCGTTTCTTCAGCAGAACGGTCATATCCGGGCGATACGGTCAGCTGTCATGAAGGACGCCACCGCTCTGCCCCAGTCCCTGCTCGTCCTCGGCGGCACGTCCGAGATCGCGCTGGCCACCGCGCGCCGGCTGATCGCCCGCCGCACCCGCACGGTGTGGCTGGCGGGCCGCCCCTCCCCGGCCCTGGAGAACGCCGCCGGGAGCCTGCGCGCGCTCGGCGCGGACGTGCACACCGTCGCCTTCGACGCGCTCGATCCCGAGTCCCACGAGGACGTCCTCGGCAAGGTGTTCGCCGGCGGGCCCGTCGACATGGTGCTGCTCGCCTTCGGCATCCTCGGCGACCAGGCGCACGACGAGCGCGATCCGGTACGGGCGGTGCGGGTCGCCCAGACCAACTACACCGGGGCCGTCTCGGCCGGCCTGGTCGTCGGGCGTGCCCTGCAGAACCAGGGCCACGGCTGTCTGGTCGTGCTGTCCGCCGCCGCGGCCGAACGCGCCCGCCGCGCCGACTTCATCTACGGCTCGAGCAAGGCCGGCCTCGACGTCTTCGCCCAAGGCCTCGGCGACGCCCTGCACGGCACCGGCGTCCACGTCATGGTCGTACGCCCCGGCTCGGTCCGGACGGGAAGGCCGGCCGGCGGGATGCCGACACCGTTCTCCAGTACCCCGGAGGCGGTCGCCACGGCCATCGAACTGGGCCTGCGCCGCCGCTCGGAGACGGTGTGGGTGCCGGGCGCGCTCCGCCCGCTGATGGCGGCCCTGCGGCACGCGCCCCGCGTCGTGTACCGCCGGCTGATCGCCTGACGCCTTGAGGCCGATCTCTAGCGGCTGGCGATCGTGCCCCGTTCCACTTCCGTGTGGCCCGGCTGGGGCGGGACCACCGGGCCCCCGAAGGCGTACTCGCGCAGCTTGCGCCAGACGCCGTCGGCGCCCTGCTCGTACAGCGCGAAGCCGGTGCACGGCCACTCGGCCTCGAACTCCGCCAGGTCCTCGAAGGCGCGGTCCATGGCCGCCTCGTCGATGCCGTGCGCGACGGTGACGTGCGGGTGGTACGGGAACTGCAGCTCGCGCGCCACCGGCCCGGAGGCGTCCCGGATGCGCTGCTGGAGCCGGGCGCACGCGTCGGCGCCCCGGACGACGCGGACGTAGACCACCGGCGACAGCGGCCGGAAGGTGCCGGTGCCGGACAGCCGCATCGGGAACGGGCGGCCCGAGGTGGCGACCTCGGCGAGGTGCGCGTCGACCGCCGGCAGGTCGGCCTCGTCCACCTCGGTCGGCGGCAGCAGCGTGACGTGCGTGGGGATGCCGTGAGCCGCGGCGTCGCCGAAGCCCGCGCGCCGCTCCTGGAGCAGGCTGCCGTGAGGCTCCGGGACCGCGATCGACACGCCGATCGTTACGGTCCCCACGTCGTCTCCTGTCGTCGCGTCTGTCGTCTTCTCGGCCGTCTCGTCCCGGCCGTCGGCTATCGACTGTACGGCCACGGATGTCCTTCGGGCAGGCGCGGCGGAAGTGATGTGCAGCGCTCTGCCCGCGGCGGACCCGTGCGGTCGTACGCCTCAGTGCTTGGCGGGGAGGAAGCCCACGCGGTCGTACGCCTGCGCGAGGGTCTCGGCGGCGACGGCACGCGCCTTCTCCGCGCCCTTGGCGAGGACCGCGTCGAGCGTCTCGGAGTCGTCCAGGTACTGCTGGGTGCGCTCGCGGAACGGCGTGACGAACTCGACCATGACCTCGGCGAGGTCGGTCTTGAGCGCGCCGTACATCTTGCCCTCGTACTCCCGCTCCAGCTCCGCGACCGTCCTGCCGGTGAGCGTGGAGTAGATGGTGAGGAGGTTGGAGACGCCGGGCTTGTTCTCGGCGTCGTAGCGGATCACCGTGTCGGTGTCCGTGACGGCGCTCTTGACCTTCTTGGCCGTGGCCTTCGGCTCGTCGAGGAGGTTGATGAGGCCCTTCGGCGTGGACGCCGACTTGCTCATCTTGACCGTCGGGTCCTGGAGGTCGTAGATCTTCGCCGTCTCCTTGAGGATGTACGGCTTCGGGATCGTGAAGGTGTCGCCGAAGCGGCCGTTGAAGCGCTCGGCGAGGTCGCGGGTCAGTTCGATGTGCTGGCGCTGGTCCTCGCCGACGGGCACCTCGTTCGCCTGGTACAGCAGGATGTCCGCGACCTGGAGGATCGGGTACGTGAAGAGGCCGACGGAGGCGCGGTCCGCGCCCTGCTTGGCGGACTTGTCCTTGAACTGGGTCATGCGGCTGGCCTCGCCGAAGCCGGTGAGGCAGTTCATGATCCAGGCGAGCTGGGCGTGCTCGGGGACGTGGCTCTGCACGAAGAGCGTGCAGCGGTCCGGGTCCAGCCCGGCGGCCAGCAGCTGGGCGGCGGCGAGCCGGGTGTTGGCGCGCAGCTCCCGCGGGTCCTGCGGGACCGTGATCGCGTGCAGGTCGACGACCATGTAGAACGCGTCGTGGGACTCCTGGAGTGCCACCCACTGGCGGACGGCGCCGAGGTAGTTGCCGAGGTGGAACGAGCCGGCGGTGGGCTGGATGCCGGACAGCACGCGGGGACGGTCAGCGGAAGCCATGTGACCCATTCTCTCATCGGCCGGGGTGTCGTCGGCCCGAGAGGTGGGGGGTGGCGCGGTGCGTGGGGACCGCGGACCGGTCCTGGCCGGTCGCGCGGTCCCCAGCGCCCCTTCCGGGCGCCTCAGCCGAGGTCGACCTCCGGGTAGAGGGGGAAGCCCGCCACCAGGTCCGTCGCCCTCTGCGAGATCTCCTGGGCGACCTTCTCGTCCAGGACGTGGGCCGCCTTGGAGGGGGCGCCGGACTTGGTGGTGCCCGCCTCGGTGGTGGTGAGGACGCGGTCGATCAGGCCCGCCACCTCGTCCATCTCCGCCGTGCCGAGGCCGCGGGTGGTGAGCGCCGGGGTGCCGATGCGGATGCCGGAGGTGTACCAGGCGCCGTTGGGGTCGGCCGGGATGGCGTTGCGGTTGGTGACGATGCCGGAGTCGAGCAGGGCGGCCTCGGCCTGGCGGCCGGTGAGGCCGTAGGAGCCGGCGACGTCGATCAGGCACAGGTGGTTGTCGGTGCCGCCGGTGACGAGGGTGGCGCCGCGGCGCATCAGGCCTTCGGCGAGGGCGCGGGAGTTGTCCACGATGCGCTGGGCGTAGTCCTGGAAGGCGGGCTGCCGGGCCTCGGCCAGGGCGACGGCCTTGGCGGCCATGACGTGCGGGAGCGGGCCGCCGAGGACCATCGGGCAGCCGCGGTCCACCTGGTCCTTGAGGGAGTCGTCGCACAGGACCATGCCGCCGCGCGGGCCGCGCAGCGACTTGTGGGTGGTCGTGGTGACGATCTGGGCGTGCGGGACCGGGTCGAAGTCGCCGGTGAGGACCTTGCCCGCCACCAGGCCGGCGAAGTGCGCCATGTCGACCATGAGGGTGGCGCCGACCTCGTCGGCGATCTCGCGCATGATCCGGAAGTTCACCAGGCGGGGGTACGCGGAGTAGCCGGCGACGATGATCAGCGGCTTGAACTCGCGGGCCTGGGCGCGCAGCGCCTCGTAGTCGATGAGGCCGGTGGCCGGGTCGGTGCCGTAGGAGCGCTGGTCGAACATCTTGCCGGAGATGTTCGGGCGGAAGCCGTGGGTCAAGTGACCGCCGGCGTCCAGGGACATGCCGAGCATGCGCTGGTTGCCGAAGGCCTGGCGGAGCTCGGCCCAGTCGGCCTCGGTCAGGTCGTTGACCTGGCGGGCGCCGGCCTTCTCCAGGAACGGCGCCTCGACGCGGTCGGCGAGGACGGCCCAGAAGGCGACCAGGTTGGCGTCGATGCCGGAGTGCGGCTGGACGTAGGCGTGGCGGGCGCCGAAGAGTTCGCGTGCGTGTTCGGCGGCGAGGGACTCGACGGTGTCGACGTTGCGGCAGCCGGCGTAGAAGCGGCGGCCGACGGTGCCCTCGGCGTACTTGTCGCTGAACCAGTTACCCATCGCGAGCAGGGTCGCCGGGGAGGCGTAGTTCTCCGAGGCGATCAGCTTGAGCATCTCGCGCTGGTCGGCGACCTCCTGGCCGATGGCGTCGGCGACGCGCGGCTCGACGGCGCGGATCACGTCGAGGGCGGCACGGAAGGCGGTCGACTCGGTGGAGGGAGAGACGGAATTCTCGGGCATCGGGGACCTCCGGACGGTGTGCGTACAGCGTTCACGTTCGGCCCAGGCGCACGGCACTCTTCCCGCTCGGGCCGCTCCCTGATGGTCCGTCCCATCCCAGCGCGCCAGTCACGGCCCGCTCGTCAGCCTACCGGGCGCGCCGCGCGGGGCAGGTCCCGCGTCCACCATGCGAGCGAGGATAAGAAGGAGGTCACCGTCGTGTCCGAGTCCTCTGAAGGGAGAGGCCGTGACCGCTGCGAAGGACCTCATCGCCGCCGCCGGCGCGCACTGCGCGCCCACCTACGACCCGCTGCCGGTGGTGATCGCCACGGGCGAGGGGGCGTGGCTGACGGACGTGGCGGGACGGCGTTATCTGGATCTGCTGGCCGGCTACTCGGCGCTGAACTTCGGGCACGGCAACCGGCGGCTGGCCGAGGCGGCCCGGCGGCAGCTGGACCGGGTGACGCTGACCTCCCGCGCCTTCCACCACGACCGGTTCGCCGCCTTCTGCGCACAGCTCGCCGAGCTGTGCGGGATGGAGATGGTGCTGCCCATGAACACGGGGGCGGAGGCGGTGGAGAGCGCGGTGAAGACGGCCCGGAAGTGGGGGTACCGGGTGAAGGGGGTGCCCGCGGAGATGGCGAAGATCGTCGTGGCGGGCGGCAACTTCCACGGGCGTACGACGACGGTCATCAGCTTCTCCACCGATCCGCAGGCCCGTGCGGACTTCGGGCCGTACACCCCGGGCTTCGAGATCGTGCCGTACGGGGACCTGACCGCGATGCGGTCGGCGCTGACGGAGAACACGGTGGCGGTGCTGCTGGAGCCGGTCCAGGGCGAGTCGGGGGTGATCGTGCCGCCGGCCGGTTATCTGGCCGGGGTGCGGGAGCTGACCCGTGAGCGGAACGTCCTCTTCGTCGCCGACGAGATCCAGTCGGGTCTCGGGCGCACCGGGCGGACCTTCGCGTGCGAGCACGAGGGGGTGGTGCCGGACGTGTACCTGCTCGGCAAGGCGCTGGGCGGCGGGATCGTGCCGGTGTCGGCCGTGGTGTCGAGCGCGACGGTGCTCGGGGTGTACCGGCCGGGCGAGCACGGGTCGACGTTCGGCGGGAACGCGCTGGCCTGCGCGGTGGCGCTGGAGGTGATCGCGATGCTGCGGACCGGGGAGTACCAGGAGCGGGCGGCGCGGCTGGGCGAGCGGCTGCACGGCCGGCTGGGAGAGCTGCTCGCCGCGGGCGGGGTGACGGCGGTGCGGGGACGGGGGCTGTGGGCCGGGGTGGACGTGTCCCCGGCGGTGGGCACGGGGCGGGAGGTCTGCGAGCGGCTGCTGGCCCGCGGGGTCCTGGTCAAGGACACCCACGGGCCGACCGTCCGGATCGCGCCGCCGCTGGTGATCGGCGAGGAGGACCTGGACTGGGGGGTGGAGCAGCTCCGGGCGGTGCTGGCCGGGGGCTGATCGGGGACGGGGTCCGGTCAGTGGAGCGGGAAGTCGGCGCCGTGCTCACCGGCGGGCCGGGGGCCGAAGATCCGCCGGTCGGACTCCTCGATGGCCACGTCGTTGATGCTGGCCTCGCGGCGGAGCATCAGGCCGTGCTCGTCGAACTCCCACAGCTCGTTGCCGTAGGAGCGCCACCACTGGCCGCCGGCGTCGCGGCACTCGTACTGGAAGCGGACGGCGATGCGGTTCTCGTGGAAGCTCCACAGGCCCTTGCGCAGCGCGTAGTCCCGCTCGCGCTCCCACTTCTCGGTGAGGAAGGCGACGATCTCGTCGCGGCCGGTGACGAACCGGTCCCGGTTCCGCCAGACGGAGTCGGGGGTGTAGGCCAGGGCCACCCGGTGGGGGTCGCGGGTGTTCCATGCGTCCTCGGCCGCCTGCACCTTCCGGCGTGCGGTCTCCAGGGTGAACGGCGGGTAGGGCGGGCGGTCTTCGGACACGGTGACCTCCTGGGGCCGGTGTGCGGGGAGAACGACGCCGGGGGCGGCGCGGGGCGATGCCGGCGCATATCGAGAACGACCGTTCTCCATCGATGCGGCTACGATAGAGAACGTCCGTTCTCAACGTCAAGGAGCCACGATGCCCGCCGCCGTCACCGAGGAACGAAACCGCCTGGACCGCGCGGCGCTCCTGGACGCGGCGGAGACGCTCTTCTACGCGCACGGCATCCAGGCGGTCGGCATGGACCGGGTCCGCGAGGCCTCAGGACTGCCCCTGAAGCGGATCTACCGGCTCTTCGCGACCAAGGAGGACCTGGTCGTCGCCATGCTCAGGCACCGCGACCGGCGCTGGCGCGCGGACCTCACCGCCCACGTGGAGAGCGTCCGGGACCCCCGCGCACGGGTGCTCGCGGTCTTCGACTGGCTCGCCGCGTGGTTCGCCGAACCCGGCTTCCGCGGCTGCGCCTGGATCAACGTCCACGGCGAACTCGGCTCGTCGTCCGAGCCCGTCCTGGCGGAGGTCCGCGCCCACAAGCGGGCCTTCCACGACCAGCTGGCGGCCTGGGTCGGCGCCACCGGCGCGCCGGTGGCCGAACCGGTCTTCCTGCTCGCCGAGGGAGCCATCGTCACCGCGGCCGTCACCGGCGACCCGGCGCCGGCGCGGCACGCGCGGGCGGCGGTGGAGACGCTGCTCGGGTGCGCCCCCGCGAGCCCGGCATGATCCGTGTAAGAGGCCCCCGGGTCTGTCCGGCCTTGGCGTCGCCCGTCCGGAGGGCGGGCCGCGCGGCGTCGGGTGCGGCGAGCGGGCCCCCCACGCCGCGGAGGCAGTGGGGAGCCGAGCCCGCAGGGCGACGCGCGGCGGACGCGCAGCGCCGGACGGCCCCTAGAGGATCACATGGGGCAGGAAGCGGGCGTACTCGTCGGTGATCAGACCGGCGGACTCGCGGATGCCGAGGCCCGCGGGTTCGTCCCGGACCACCCAGGCGCCCAGGACCACGTGGTTGCCGTCGAAGGCGGGCAGGGGGGCCAACTGCTGGTAGCAGCAGGCCTCGTCACGCGGGAGGCCCGCCGACCCCGGCTCGTGCACCGTGACGCCCTCGCCCTCCCGGCCGAGGAGGGGCTTGGCCACGTAGCCGGACGTGCGGGTCAGCTCGCGCGGGCCGTCCAGGTAGGCGGGGAGCAGGTTCGGGTGGCCGGGGTACAGCTCCCAGAGGATCGCCAGGAGCGCCTTGTTGCTCAGGAGCATCTTCCAGGCCGGTTCGATCCACAGGGTGCTGCCGGTGCCGCCGCCGTTGTCCAGGGTGTCCAGGACGTGTCCGCCGAAGGCGTCGGTGGTGAGCCACTCCCAGGGGTAGAGCTTGAAGATGCCGCGGATGAAGCGGAGCCGGTTGTCGACGAAACGGCCGGAGAGGCTGTCCCAGCCGATCTCCTCCATGGCCAGCCAGTCGGTGGCGAGGCCGGCCTGCTCGGCGGTCTCCTTGAGGTAGGCGACCGTCATCAGGTCCTCGCCGAGTTCGTCGGCCGAGGAGTGCGCGAAGTGCAGCGGGCTGCCCGGAGGCAGCAGCGCGGACTGGGCGCGCCAGGCGTCGACCAGGCGTTCGTGCAGGGAGTTCCACTGGTCGGCGCCGGGGAAACGGTCCTCCATCCAGAACCACTGCGGGGAGGCGGCCTCCACCAGTGAGGTCGGGGTGTCGGCGTTGTACTCCAGCAGCTTGGCCGGTCCCGTGCCGTCGTAGCGCAGGTCGAAACGGCCGTAGACGGAGGGGAGTTCGGCACGGCGGTGCCAGGCCTCGGTGACCGCGGCGGCCACCCTCGGGTCCGTGATGCCGAGGTCCGCGAGGCGGTTCTCGGACACGATGTGCCCGGCGGCGGCCAGGCACATGCGGTGCAGCTCCTCGACGGTCTCCTCCAGCGCCTCCACCTCCTCCAGGGTGAAGACGTAGTAGGCGCTCTCGTCCCAGTAGGGGCGCAGCGAGCCGTCGGGGTGCCGGGTGAGCGGGTAGACCAGGCCCTGCGCCTCCACGGTCTGCTGCCAGCCGGGGCGGGGGGTGGTGGTTCGGCGTTCCATGCGCGTGTTCCGGTCAGCCGCCGGAGCTGCCCTTGCCGCCGCCGAAGCCACCGCGGTGGACTCCGCCGCCTGAGCCGTGGTGGTCGTCGTCATCGTCGGACGAGCCGCCGCCCGAGCCCTTGCCGGGCTTGGTGAAGGAGCCGCCGTCGACCCAGCCGTTCTTCTCGTCGCCCTCGTAGTACCAGGCGGCGTCGGTCTTCTTCTTGACGGTCGTCTTCCTGCCCGGTGTCTTCCTGCCCGCCGTCTTCCCGGACGAGCCGGTGGTCTTGCACTCCTTGTCCGAGACGACCTTGTACCCCTTGGCGAGGTTGTAGCTGTCCCGGTCGACGCAGCGCTTGTCCGGTTCGGACGAGCAGGCGGTGAGCGCGGCGGCCAGCAGGCCCATGCCGCCGAGGACGACCGTGCCGGAGCGCAGTGGTCGTCGGGTGCGGTCCATCGTGTGTCTCCCCCGTCGGATGCGGATGCCGTGTTCGGCGGCCAGCCTAGAGATCGGTGTGAGTGTTCCCCCCGGCGGGCCTTTCATCTGCCCCTCCCCTAGAGTCACTTCGTGCTGTTTGGAATGGTGTGCGCCCTTGGTGCGGCGGTCTGCTTCGGTACGGCGACCGTGTTGCAGGCGGTGGCCGCGCGGGCGGCGGGTGCCGAGGGGGGTGGCGGCGGGGACGCGGCGCTGCTGCTGCGGGCACTGCGGCAGTGGCGGTACCTCGCCGGTCTCGCGCTGGACGGGATGGGGTTCCTGCTCCAGATCGCGGCCCTGCGCTCGGTGCCGATCTACGCGGTGGGCGCGGCGCTCGCGGCCAGCCTCGCGGTGACGGCGGTGGTGGCGGCGCGGCTGCTGCGGGTCCGGCTGAGCGGGGTGGAGTGGGCCGCCGTGGGCGTGGTGTGCGCGGGGCTCGCGATGCTGGGGCTGGCCTCGGGCACCGAGGGCGACCGGGGCGGGCCGGACTGGCTGCGGTACGCCATGGTCGCGGCGGCGGCGGGCGTGCTGCTGCTCGGCGGGGTCGGCGGGAGCCTGTCCGGCCGGACCCGGGCGCTGCTGCTGGGGCTCGGTGCCGGGTTCGGGTTCGGGGTGGTGGAGGTCGCGGTACGGCTGATCGACTCGCTGCGGCCGGGGCCCCTGCTGGGCAATCCCGCCGCCTACGCGCTGCTGCTCGGCGGCGGCGCCGCGTTCCTGCTGCTCACCTCGGCCCTCCAGCGGGGCTCGGTGACGACCGCGACGGCCGGGATGGTGCTCGGTGAGACGATCGGGCCGGCCGCGGTGGGAGTGGTCTGGCTCGGGGACCGCACGCGGGAGGGGCTGGGGTGGCTCGCGGCGCTGGGCTTCGCGGTGGCGGTGGCGGGAGCGCTGGCGCTGGCCCGGTTCGGGGAGGCGCCGGCGGACTAGGTCTGTCGTTCGGATCAGCCCGGCATGATCCGAACGAGAGGCCCCGGGTGTGCTGTCCGCTTCACGGGGCGGGGGCGCCGGCGCCGGCGGACCAGGTGCCGCGCGCCTCACGGGGGCGGGGGTTCGGTCCGTCCGGCGGGTGCGGCGCGCATGGGGCCGAGCGCGCGGTTCCCCGCGCCCCTGTTCCGCCGGTCCTTCTCAAGGCAGCACCCGGCACAGCGCCTCCAGCGCTCCCGCCCACGCGCTGTCCGGCGGGGTGCCGTAGCCCACGACCAGGGCGTCCAGGGGCTCGGTGACGGCCTCGGGGTGGCGGTGGTAGGAGAGGCCGTGCAGGGCCAGGCCCTGCCATGCCGCCGCCTGGACCACCGACTCCTCGGTGCCGGCCGGGAGCCGCAGGACCGCGTGCAGGCCGGCCGCGATCCCCGTGACCTCCACCCCCGGTGCCCGCTCGGTGACGGCGGTGGCGAGGGCGTCGCGGCGGCGCCGGTAGCGCAGGCGGCAGGAGCGGACGTGGCGGTCGTACGCGCCGGAGGTGAGGAACTCCGCGAGGGTGAGCTGTTCCAGGACCCCGACGCTGTCGGCCTGGCCCTTGGCCCGGGCCGCCTCCGCCGCGAGGGCCGGCGGGAGCACCATCCAGCCCAGCCGCAGCCCGGGCGCGAGGGACTTGCTGGCCGTGCCGAGGTAGACGACCCGGTCGGGGGCGAGCCCCTGGAGGGCGCCGACGGGCTGGCGGTCGTAGCGGAACTCGCCGTCGTAGTCGTCCTCCAGGACCAGCCCGCCGGTGCGCCGGGCCCAGGCGACGACGGCGGCCCGCCGGTCGGGATGCAGCGCGGTGCCCATCGGGAACTGGTGCGCCGGGGTCAGCAGCACCGCGCCGGCGCTCCTGGGCACGACGGGATCGGTGCCCAGGGCGTCGTACGGCAGCGCGGGCGTGGCCATGCCCGCGCCGTGCAGCAGCGCCCAGTGGACGTCCAGGCCGTACGACTCCACGGCCACCGTGCGCACCCCGCGGGCCCGCAGCACCGTGCCGAGGAGGGTCAGGGCGTGCGAGAAGCCCGCGGTGACCAGGATCGCGTCGGGGTCGGTGCGCACCCCGCGGGCCCGGGCGAGGTAGCCGGCCAGGGCGGTGCGCAGTTCGGGGCGGCCGCGCGGGTCGCCGTAGCCGAAGGCGTGGAAGGGGGCCGTGGCCAGGGCCCGGCGGGTGGCCTTCAGCCACTCGGTGCGCGGGAAGGCGGCGAGGTCGGGGGTGCCGGGGACGAGGTCGTGGAGCGGCCGGGTGGGGGCGCGGTGGGAGGTCGCCGGGGCGGTGCCGGGGGGCCGCGCGGGGGCGGCGGTGGGGGTGCGGGTGCCGGGGGCCGTGCCGGGTGCCACTCGGGTGCCGGAGCCCTGGCGGGCCGTGAGCCAGCCCTCGGCGACCAGGTCGGCGTAGGCCTCGGCGACGGTGTTGCGGGCGATGCCGAGGTCGGCGGCGAGGGAGCGGGAGGACGGCAGCCGGGTGCCGGGGGCGAGCCGGCCGGAGCGGACCGCGTCCCGCAGGGCGTCGGTCAGCCCCCGGCGCAGGCCGCCCGAACCGCTCGGTTCGAGGTGCAGGTCGACGCCCAGAGTGGCCCACGATTCCGCCATGGAAATGGACCATACTCCTGGGCTGCCTCACTCCTAGGGTCGAGGCATGACCACTGCACAGGAAACCGTCACGTACGCCGCCGAAGAAGCCCCGCGCCTGCCCTGGACCGAGCACGCCCCCGACGTCTACAAGGCCATGGTGCGCCTGGACAGCGTCGCGAAGCGCGGCCTGGACCCCAAGCTGTACGAGCTGGTGAAGATCCGCGCCTCGCAGCTCAACCACTGCGCGTTCTGCCTGGACATGCACACCAAGGACGCCCTCGCCGCCGGTGAGAGCGTCGAGCGGGTCGTGCAGCTCAGTGCCTGGCAGGAGTCCCGGCACTTCTACACCGAGAAGGAGCTGGCCGCGATCGAGTTGACCGAGGCCGTCACCGTGCTCACGGACGGCTTCGTGCCGGAGGAGGTGTACGAGCGGGCCGCCGAGCACTTCGAGGGGGCCGAACTGGCCCAGCTGGTCGCCGCGATCACGGTGATCAACGCCTGGAACCGGTTCGGCGTGACCTTCCGGATGACCCCGGGCCACTACCAGCCCGGCCAGCACGGGTGAGCCCCGGCCCGGCGCGGGACAAGGCCGAGCGGTTCCGCGCGCTCCACCGGGAGCGCGCCCCCGGGGACCCGCTGGTGCTGCCCGGGCCGTGGGACGCGGCGAGCGCGCGGGTGCTGGAGGCCGCCGGGTTCCCGGCGCTGGCCACACCGAGCGCCGCGATCGCCGCGTCCCTCGGGTACGCGGACGGCGCCACCCCGGCCGACGAGATGTTCGCGGCGGTCGCGCGGATCACGCGGGCCGTGGACGTGCCGGTGTCGGCGGACGTCGAGGCAGGGTACGGGCTCGGCGCGCGGGAGCTGGTGGAGCGGCTGCTGGAGGCGGGGGCCGTCGGCTGCAACCTGGAGGACTCCGAGGGGGGCGTCCTCAAGGACCCGCACGAGCACGCCGGGTATCTCGCCGAGGTCCGGGAAGCGGCCGCCGGCCGGCTGTTCGTGAACGCCCGCGTGGACACCTTCGTCCACGGTGACGGCGATGTGGGACGGGCCGTCGAGCGGGCCGCGTCGTACGTCGCGGCGGGCGCGGACTGCGTGTACCCGATCCTCGCCCCCGTGGCCGTGCTGCCCCTGCTGCGGGCAGGGATCCCGGGCCCGCTGAACGTGCTGGCCGGGCCGGACGGGGACGGCCCCGCGCCCGCCGTGCTCGGCGGACTCGGGGCCACCCGGATCACCTTCGGGCCGGCCCTCCAGCGGCGGGCCGGCGACGCGCTGCGGGAGATCGCCGGCGGCCTGCCGGCCTGACGCCGGTCAGGACAGCCACTTCTTCCACACGGCGGGGTGGCTGTCCACCCACTTCTTCGCCGCCTCCTGCGGGTCCAGCTTCTGTTCGGCGATCATCAGGGAGACCTCGTTCTGGTCCCGCGTGGTCCACCGGAACCTCTTCAGGAAGGCCGCGGCCTTCCCGCCGGACTTCGCGAAGTCGGCGTTGAGGTACTTCTGGAGCGGGGTGTGCGGGTAGGAGCAGGCCACCTTGGCCGCGTCCGCGTCGCAGCCCTCCTTGTACGGCGGCAGCTTCACCTCCGTCATCGGCACCTTCTCGAACAGCCACTGGGGCGAGTACCAGTAGGTCAGGAAGGGCTTCTTCTCCTTGGCGAACTGCTTCATCTGGGTGATCTGGGCCGCCTCGGAACCGGCGAAGACCACCTGGTAGTCCAGCTTCAGGTTCCTCACCAGCGCCTTGTCGTTGGTGACGTAGGACGGGGAGCCGTCCATCAGCTGGCCCTTGCCGCCGCTCTCCGCGGTGCGGAAGAGCGAGGCGTACTTGTTCAGGTTCCGCCAGTCCGTGATGTCCGGGTGCTCCTTGGCGAGGTACGTCGGCACGAACCAGCCGATGTGCCCGGTCACCCCGAGGTCGCCGCCGCGCGCGATCGTCTTCTTGTCCCGGACGTACCGCTTCTCCTGGTCCGGGTGGCCCCAGTCCTCCAGGAGTGCGTCGACCCGGCCCTGGCTGAGCGCGTCCCAGGCGGGCACCTCGTCGACCTGGACGGTGTCCACGCGGTAGCCGAGCTCGTGCTGGAGGATGTACTGGGCGACGGCCACGTTGGACTGCGCGCCCACCCAGGACTGCACGGACAGGGTGACCGACTTCGCGCCCCCGGCGTTCGCGAAGGGCGAGGCCTGCTTGGTCATGTCGGCGGCGCCGCAGCCGGTCGCGGTCAGCAGCACCAGCGAGCCCACCAGGGCGGTCGTACGACGTCGCATGTCAGGCTCCCTTCTTCGCGCGCCGCTCGGTCGGCTGGGTCACCCGGTCCAGCATCAGGCCCAGGCAGACGATGGCGGCACCGGCGACCAGACCGGTCGCCAGGTCGCCCTGGGCGAGGCCGAAGGCGACGTCGTAGCCGAGGGCGCCGCCGCCGACCAGGCCGCCGATGATCACGACGGCGAGGACCAGCACCACGCCCTGGTTGACGGCGAGCAACAGCGCGCGCCGGGCCAGCGGGAGCTGGACCTGCCACAGCTGCTGGCGGCCGGTCGCGCCCAGCGAGCGCGCCGACTCCAGCGCGGCCTGGTCGACCTGGCGCAGGCCCTGCGCGGTGATCCGCACGACGGCGGGCAGGGCGTAGACGACGGCCGCGGCGACGGCGGGGGCGCGGCCCACGCCGAACAGCGCGACGACCGGGATCAGGTACACGAACTGCGGCATGGTCTGGAAGACGTCCAGGACCGGGCGCAGGGCGCGTTCGACGCGGTCGCTGCGGGCGGCGGCGATGCCGGTCGCGAAGCCCAGGACGAGGGTGACGGCGACGGCGGCCAGCACCTGGGAGAGGGTGTCGAGCGACGGTTCCCACACGCCGAGCACACCGATCGCGGCCATGGCGAGGACGGCGGTCAGCGCGGTGCGCCAGGTGCCGATCAGCCAGGCCAGGGCGGCGACGACGAGCAGCACCGACCACCAGGGCAGCCACTGCAGGCCGTCCCGTACGGGGTCCAGGACCCAGGTGGTGAAGTGGCCCGCCCAGTCGGCGGTGCCGCCGACGACCGGGACACCGGAGTACAGGTGGGCGGTCATCCAGTCGACGGCCCGGTTGACCGGCTCGGCGATACCGAGGGTCCAGCCGCCGGGCCAGTCCGACGCGCCGAGGAGGCGGGTGGCGAGGGCGACGGCCACGGTGACGGCGAGGGCGTACGGCCAGCCGATCGTGCGGGGGCGGGTCGTGCCGTCGCCGGCGGCGGCGGTCACGCGGTCCAGGACCACCGCGAGCAGCACGATCGGGATGCCGGCCGCGAGGGCGGCGCCGACGTCGACCGAGGCGAGGGCCTGGTAGACGCGGTCGCCGAGGCCGCCGGCGCCGATGACGGCGGCGATCACGGCCATGGACAGCGCCATCATGATCGTCTGGTTGAGGCCGAGGAGGAGTTCCTTGCGGGCCAGCGGGATGCGGGCGGTCAGCAGCCGCTGGCGCCGGGTCGCGCCGAGCGACTCCACGGCCTCCAGGACCTCGGGGTCGGCACCGCGCAGGCCGAGCGCGGTGAGGCGGGCCATCGGCGGGGCGGCGTAGACGACGGTGGCGAGGACGGCCGCGGGGACGCCGATGCCGAAGACCAGGACGACGGGGAGGAGGTAGGCGAAGGCCGGGAGCACCTGCATGGTGTCCAGGACCGGGCGCAGGGCGCGGTCCAGGCGGTCGGAGAGGCCGGCGGCGAGACCGAGGAGCGCGCCGACGACGACGGAGGCGAGGACCGCCACGGCCATCAGCGCGAGGGTCTGCATGGTCGGGACCCACATGCCGAGGACGCCGCAGGCGAGGAAGGCCACGGCCGTTCCGGCGGCCAGGCGGACACCGGCCACGCGCCAGGCCAGCAGCGCGGCGAAGGCCGTCACGCCTGCCCAGCCGGCCGCGAGGAGGGTGAGGTAGACGGCTCGTACGGCCCAGATGACGGCGTTGCTGACGTAGCCGAAGAAGTACAGGAACAGGGGGTGGCTGTCCCGGTTGTCGATGACCCAGTCGCTGGCGGTGGTGAGGGGTCTGTCCAGGTGGACGGTCAGCGCGTGCGGCCAGGAGCCGTTGCCCCAGCGGTCGAGGAGCGGCAGGAGGACCGCGGTGAGGAGGGCGAGCAGGAGGAGCTTGCCCGCGGCCCGGCTTCTGAGGACGCGGGGTTTGCCGGTGCCGGGGGTCGGGACGGTGAGTGTTGCCATCAGACGGCCTCCGGGGCGGTGCCGGCCGGGGGCTGGGGCGCTCGTCCGCGCCGGCGGGATGCCGCCTTCCGCGGTACGGGCGCCGTCCTGGCGGCACGGGTGCCGGCGGCCGCCTCGCCTGCCGCGGGCGCGTCCACGCCCGCCACCACGCCGAGCAGCTGCTCGGGGTCCACTACGCCGAGGCAGCGGCCCTTGTCCATCACACGGGCCGGTTCGCCGGCCCGGGCCACCGCCTCGATGGCCTCCGCGACCGTGGCCTCCGGGCGGATCGCCGGGCCGGTCTCCGTGTCGTCCGAGGAGAGCGGCCGCATGGCCCGGCGGGCCGTCATCACCTGTTCGCGCGGCACGTCCCGGACGAACTCGCGGACGTAGTCGTCGGCCGGGTCGCCGACGATCTCCTCGGGGGTGCCCAGCTGGACCACCTGGCCGTCGCGCATGAGGGCGATGCGGTCGCCGAGTTTGAGGGCCTCGGTGAGGTCGTGGGTGATGAAGACCATCGTGCGGCCCTCCTCGCGGTGCAGGCGGGTCACCTCGTCCTGCATGTCACGCCGGATGAGGGGGTCCAGGGCGCTGAACGGCTCGTCGAAGAGCAGCACCTCGGGGTCCACCGCCAGCGCCCTGGCGAGGCCCACCCGCTGGCGCTGGCCGCCGGAGAGCTGGCCGGGGCGGCGCTTCTCCATGCCTTCGAGGCCGACCTTGGCGACGAACTCGGCGGCGCGCTCGCGGCGTTCGGACTTGCCGACGCCCTGGATCTCCAGGCCGTAGGCGACGTTGTCGAGGACCGTGCGGTGCGGGAGGAGGCCGAAGTGCTGGAAGACCATCGCGGCCCGGTGCCGGCGCAGCTCGCGCAGCCGGGCCTTGTCCATCGCGCGGACGTCCTCGCCGTCGATGGCGATCGTGCCCGCCGTCGGCTCGATCAGGCGGGTCAGACAGCGGACGAGGGTGGACTTGCCGGAGCCGGACAGGCCCATCACGACGAAGACCTCGCCCTTGCGGACGTCGAAGGAGACGTCCCTCACGGCGGCCGTGCAGCCGGTGCGGGAGCGGAGTTCGGCGGGGGTCAGCGTGGCGAGAGCGGGGTCCTCGGGGACGCGCTCGGGCCTGGGGCCGAACACCTTCCACAGTCCGGACACCGAGAAGACGGACTCGGTGGTGGTGGGCGGCTTGCGGGTGGGGACGGTGAGACTCATCGGTCACCTCCGATCAGGTCGACGGCCTTCTCCCCGACCATGAGCACCCCGATCATCGGGTTCACGGCGGTCATGGTCGGGAAGACGGACGCGTCGGCGATGCGAATGCCTTCGAGGCCCCGGATCCTCAGCCCGGGGTCCACGACGGCGAGTTCGTCGTCGGCGGCGCCCATCCTGCAGGTGCCGGCCGGGTGGTAGACGGTGTGCGCGACCTTGCGGGCGTACTCGCTCAGCTCGGCGTCGCCGAGGATCTCGGGGCCGGGGCAGACCTCGCGCTTGAGCCAGCCGGCCAGCGGCTCGGTCCTGGCGATCTCACGGGCGATGCGGATGCCGTCGACGAGGGTCCGCGCGTCGTAGTCGTCCTCGTCGGTGAAGTAGCGGAAGTCGAGCGCCGGCTTGACGGCGGGGTCGGCGCTGGTCAGGTAGAGGCGTCCGCGGCTCTTCGGCTTGGGGATGTTCGGGGTCATCGACACGCCGTGGCGCGGGCGTTCGTAGCCGAGGCGCTCCGGGTTGTCGGTGAACGGGATCTGGTAGAAGTGGAACATCAGGTCCGGGCCCGGGTGCGCGGGGTCGCGGCGGACGAACAGGCCCGCGTCGGAGTCCATCGCGGAGTTCTCCGGGATCGGGCCGTGGGTCTCCCAGACGATGACCGACTCGGGGTGGTCGAGCAGGTTCTCGCCGACGCCCGGCAGGTCGTGGACGACGGGGATGCCCAGCGCCCGGAGGTCCTCGGCGGGGCCGATGCCCGAGTGGAGCAGCAGGCGCGGGGAGTCGACGGCGCCCGCGCACAGGACGACCTCCTCGCGGGCGCGGACCAGCAGTTCCTCGCCGTCCTTGGTGCGCACGTGGACGCCCTCGGCGCGGGTGCCGTCCAGCTCCAGCCGGTACGCCCAGGTCTCCAGGAAGATGCGGAGGTTGGGGCGCTCGTCCATCACCGGGTGCAGGTACGCCACCGACGCCGAGGAGCGCTTGTTGGTCTCGGGGTGGTAGGCGAGGTCGAAGAAGCCGACCCCGTCGGTGAACGGCTCGCGGTTGAAGCCCTCGACACGGGGTACCCCGAGCGCCGACCGGGCCGCGTCGACGAAGTCGCGGGCGATGGCGTTCCGGTCCTTCTCGTCGACGGAGACGATGTTGTTCTTGAGGCGGGCGAAGTAGGCCTCCATGGGGACGGCGCCCCAGCCCTTGGCGCCGGCCTCCTCCCACTCGTCCCAGTCGGAGGGCAGGGGCTTGAACGAGATGAGGGTGTTGTGCGAGGAGCAGCCGCCGAGGACGCGGGCGCGGCTGTGCCGGATGTGGGAGTTGCCGCGGGGCTGTTCCACCGTCGGGTAGTCGTAGTCGAGTTCGCCGCCGAGCAGGCCCATCCAGCGGCGCAGGGTGAGGACGTCGTCGCGGCCGACGTCGCTCGGGCCGCCCTCGATGACGGCGACGGTGACGTCGGGGTCCTCGGTGAGGCGGGAGGCGATGACGGAGCCCGCCGTGCCGCCGCCGATGACGACGTAGTCGTAGACGTGGGTGGTGTGGGACATGGGGGTGCTGCTCCAGAGGGGGACGTACTGCTGGCGGGACGGGGCTCAGCCGGCGAACCAGCGCACCGGCTTGGGCGCGAGGTTCTGGTAGACGTGCTTGGTCTCGCGGTACTCGGCGAGGCCGGCGGGCCCCAGCTCGCGGCCGGTGCCGCTCCTGCCGAAGCCGCCCCACTCCGCCTGCGGCAGGTAGGGGTGGAAGTCGTTGATCCAGACGGTGCCGTGGCGCAGCCGGGCGGCGACCCTGCGGGCCCGGCCGGCGTCGGAGGTCCAGACGGCGCCCGCGAGGCCGTACTCGGTGTCGTTGGCGAGGCGGACGGCCTCTTCCTCGGTGCGGAAGGTCTCGACGGTGAGGACCGGGCCGAAGACCTCCTCCCGGACGACCCGCATCTCGCGGTGGCAGGCGTCGAGGACGGTCGGCTCGTAGAAGTAACCGGCCTCGGGGCGCTGCGGCGACGGCTCCGGCCGCTTGCCGCCGCAGCGCAGTACGGCGCCCTCTTCGAGCGCGGAGGCGACGTACGCCTCGACCTTGGCGCGCTGCTGCTCGGAGACGAGCGGTCCGCACTCGACGCCCTCCTCGGTGCCCCGGCCCAGGCGGATCTTCGCGGCGCGGCGGGCGAGTTCGGCGACGAAGCGCTCGCGGACCGGCTCCTCGACGATGAGGCGGGCGCCGGCCGAGCAGACCTGGCCGCTGTGGATGAAGGCCGCGTTGAGGGCCTGGTCGACGGCGGTGTCGAAGCCCTCCTCGGTGGCGCAGGCGTCGGCGAAGACCACGTTGGGGTTCTTGCCGCCGAGTTCCAGGGCGACCTTCTTGACGGTGGGCGCGGCGGCCTGGGCGACCTTGGTGCCGCTGGCCAGACCGCCGGTGAAGGAGACCAGGTCGACGTCGGGGTGCTCGGCGAGCCGGGCGCCGACCGTGTGGCCGGGGCCGGTGACGAGGTTGGCCACGCCCGCGGGCAGGCCGGCCTCGGCCAGCAGCTCGATCAGCGCGATGGTGGTCATCGGGGTGATCTCGCTGGGCTTGATCACGAAGGTGTTGCCGGCCGCGAGCGCCGGGGCGACCTTCCAGCTGGCCTGGAGGAGCGGGTAGTTCCAGGGGGTGATCAGCGCGCAGACGCCGACCGGTTCGTGGACGACCACGCTGTGGATGTCGGGCGAGCCCGCGTCGACGACCCGGCCCGGGGCCTCGGCGGCGACCAGGTCGGCGAAGTAGCGGAAGGCGTCGGCGACGCAGTCGATGTCGACGCGGCCCTCCTCGACGGTCTTGCCCGCGTCCCGGCTCTCCAGCAGGCCGAGTTCCTCGCGGTCGCGCACCAGCAGGTCGGCGACGCGGCGCAGCAGGGCGGCGCGCTCGGCGACCGGGGTGCGCGGCCAGGGCCCCCGGTCGAAGGCGTGCCGGGCGGCGGCCACCGCGCGTTCGGTGTCCTTCTCGTCGCCCTCGGCGACCACGGCGAACGGCCGGGCGTCCGCGGGGTCGAGGATCTCCCGGGTCGCGCCGGAGATCGCCGCCAGCCACTCGCCGCCGGCGTGGATGGTGGCGCGGGTGTCTCGTTCCGTTCTGTCCGCCATGATCGGTGCTGCCTTCCGTTCTCGATCCGTTCCCCTGCGTGACGGGGCCGTCTCGGCTGGGGACCGTCGCCGCCTGCCCGGGGCCGGTGCGTCGCATGCGCAATCGGTGGCCGAAAGTGTGCTGCGTCACTGAAAATGCGGCTGAAAAGCGACAAACGTAGGGTGAGGAGGGGCGTCGGAAGGGGGCGCCATGGCTCATGGAGCGCGACTCTGTGCGGGGGCAAGCATCACCGCGGCCCTGCTGGCCCCGCTCGTGCCGCCGGGTACGGCCCCCGCCGCGCCCGCCACGGCTCACGCTCCGGCCGCCGCGGCGGCCGCTCCGCCGGCCACGGCACGTTCCGGTTCCGGCCTCCCGGACTCCCCCGCCACCAACGGCCCGAGTGCGCGCGCCCTGGCGGACGAGGCGCGCGGCCGCCTGCTGGCGGCGCACTCGGTGCACGTCGTGTTCACGGATCACCGTGCCCGCGACGACCGCAGCGCCCCGGCCTCGCTGGAGCTGACGCTCGACCGCGGCGGCAACTGCGTGGGCAAGCTGGTCATGGGCGACGACGGCGGCAGCGTCGCCCTGGTCAAGCGGGGTGACCAGGTGTGGATGAAGCCGGACACCGCGTTCTGGAAGGCTCAGCTGCCGGACCACCGGGGCGATGCCGTGGCCGCGCGCCTGAGGAACCGCTATCTGCACGGTTCGACGAACCAGGGCGCGCTGCGGGGCATGTCCGGCACCTGCGACCTGACCGTCTTCCAGAAGGAGGCCGCCGCCGAGTCCTCCCCGCACACCGCGCTGACCAAGGGCGGGGAGACGAGGATCGACGGCACGAAGGTGATCCCGCTGACCGGCACCGAGCGCGGGAGGAGGATCACCCTCTACGTCACCTCGGCCGGCCCGCACCGCCTGGTCCGGGCCACGCACCGGGGCGCCGGCACCGACCAGGACCTGACCTTCACGGGCTACGACGAGCCGGTCCCGTCCGCCACCCCGGCCCCGGCGCAGTCCGTGGACATCTCCGCACTCCAGCGCGAACTGGAGCACACCTGACCGACGGGGCGTCAGTTCCCGTGCGCGGTCGCGCGGGAGAACGCGCAGGCGCACAACGAACGAGGTCCCCCTCCGCCATCGCGGAAGGGGACCTCGTACGTGGAGCGCCGGGCAGGCCTTGCACCTGCATCTCCCCGCAGGAAGCGGGGCGTCTTTCCTTGGACCACCAACGCATCACCTGGTGCCGGGTTTTCCGGCGGCCGGTGCGTGATCAACTATAGCGCACCGGCGCCGGGCCGCACCACGTCGGATCAGATGAGGCCGAGGCCGCGGACCGCCTCGCGCTCCTCCTCGAGCTCCTTGACGGAGGCGTCGATGCGGGCACGGGAGAACTCGTTGACGTCCAGGCCCTGGACGATCTCGTACTTGCCGTCCTTGCAGGTGACCGGGAAGGAGGAGATCAGGCCCTCCGGAACGCCGTAGGAACCGTCCGACGGGATGCCCATGGAGGTCCAGTCGCCCTCGGCGGTGCCGTTCACCCAGGTGTGGACGTGGTCGATCGCGGCGTTGGCGGCGGAGGCGGCGGAGGACGCGCCACGGGCCTCGATGATCGCCGCACCGCGCTTGGCGACGGTCGGGATGAACTCCTCCGCCAGCCACTTCTCGTCGCCCACGACCTCGGCGGCGTTCTTGCCGGCGACCGTGGCGTGGAAGATGTCCGGGTACTGGGTGGCGGAGTGGTTGCCCCAGATGGTGAGCCGCTTGATGTCGGAGACGCTGCTGCCCGTCTTCTTCGCCAGCTGGGTCAGGGCGCGGTTGTGGTCCAGACGGGTCATCGCGGTGAAGCGCTCGGCCGGGACGTCCGGCGCGGCGGCCTGCGCGATGAGCGCGTTGGTGTTGGCCGGGTTGCCGACGACGAGGACCTTGATGTCGTCCGCCGCGTGGTCGTTGATGGCCTTGCCCTGCGGCTTGAAGATGCCGCCGTTGGCCTCCAGCAGGTCACCGCGCTCCATGCCCTTGGTGCGCGGACGGGCGCCCACCAGCAGGGCCACGTTGGCGCCGTCGAACGCGACGTTCGGGTCGTCGGTGATGTCGATGCCCTGGAGCAGCGGGAAGGCGCAGTCGTCCAGCTCCATCGCCGTGCCCTCGGCCGCCTTCAGGGCCGGGGTGATCTCCAGGAGGCGCAGGCGGACCGGCACGTCCGCGCCGAGCAGCTGGCCCGAGGCGATGCGGAAGAGCAGGGCGTAACCGATCTGGCCGGCCGCGCCGGTGACGGTGACGTTCACGGGAGTGCGGGTCATGGCGTTCTCCGTATGACAGCTGGCGGTGGGGCGTCCCTGCCCCGGGCGGATGATCGATCTCTTGGCGTCAAGAGAGATCCAGCGGTCAGGCTATCGCGCATCCGGCAGGTGAGATGTCCGGGGCTGTGTGGCTCACCCCACAAGGGGATCAGGGGGACGTATCACCTGCCGGGAGCGGTGCGCGGGGGTACGAAGCGGCGGCCGTCCGTCCGGGAGAGGGGGGGACGGAGACGGCCGCCGGTGGGGGTGCCGGCGTGCCGGACTCCCGTGGGGGGAACACCCGTCCCGTGCCCAGGATCCGGCCGGGTATGCGTCGCCTCCGGAAATTCCCCTTCCGTTTCTTCCGCCCCGCCGCCCCCGGACAGCGCACCTGGTCGGTTAGTCGGTGCAGCCGGTCTCGCCCGAGGCGAGCGTGGCGCAGGCCCTGGCCTGTGCCGGGCCGTGCACGGCGACCATCGGGGTGTAGCCGATGGTGTCCCCCACGGCGGTGATGTCGCCCGTCTGGCGGACCTTGCCCACGGTCACCCGTACGGTGTCGCCCGGTGCGCCGCCGGTGATCCGGCCCCAGGCGGTTCCGCACGTCTTGCTGTAGCGGACCTCCAGGGTGGTGGTGCCGACGGTGGCGGTCTTCGCGGTGCTCACCAGGTCACCGCTGCACCCCATGGCCTCGGCGTCCTTGCCGGTGCAGGAGGCGCCGACGCACTTCACGCCGGGGGGCGGGCTCGGCCGTGCGGGGGCGGACGGGGAGGCCGGCGTACGGGCACCCGCGTCCCGCCCGTCCCCGCCTTGCCGGGTGACGAAGAGGAAACCGGCGATGAGCACGCCCACCCCGACGAGTCCCGCGAAGAACATCGCCACCTGCTGCCGGTGCACGGACCACCGCCGGCCTCCGGCGGCTCCGCCGGCGCCGCCCGGGGTACGGGCGGGGCCGGCCGGGGCTGCGGCGGGGACGGCCGGGGTACGCAGGGCGGTGGTCGGGGTTCCGGCGGTGAGGCCCGGGGTGCGGGGAGGCACGGCCGGGGTTCCGACGGTGAGGCCCGGGGGCCAGGCGGAGGTGTTCGGGCCTCCGCCCGCGGCGTCCGGGAACCGAGCCGGCACCCCCGGGGTCCCGGCCGGGAGGCCCGGGGACCGGGCGGGCGTGTCCGGGCTCAGGGGCGAGGAGGACGGGGTCCGCGCCGGGCCGGGCCGGGTGCCCGGGCGGACGCTCGCCTTCGACGGACCCCGGTAACCGGCCACCCCCCACGAGTTACGGACGGGCGGCTCGGCATCGCCGGACGCGGTACGGGCGTCAGCGGAGGACGCGGTACCGGCGCTGTCCGCGGCGTCCGGGCCGGCGCCCGGCGCCGTACCCCGGCCGCTCTCCCCCGCCGTGGCCGAGCCGTCACCGCCGCCCCCGTCGCCGCCGGTCGCCGTACCGTCCGGCACGCCGTCGCGGATGCCGTCGGCCTGTGAGGCGGCCGGCTGGGCCGGGATCCTCGGCGGGACACCGGCGGGACCGGCGATTGCCCGTGCGGCCGCGAGACCACCGCCCTCACCCGTGCCGGCGTCCTTCCGGCCGTCCGGCCCCCCGGACGCGCGCGGGGACGTACCCGTGGCGGCGGCACCGGCGGCCCCCGCGGCCCGCTTCACGGTCGCACCCGCGGACTTCCCCCCAGCGACGCCGGCCGATCCCGCGGACACGGCCCCGGCCGTGCCGTCAGCCGGCCCCCCGGCCCGACGGACGGTCGCTCCGTCACGCCCCCCGGTGCCGCCGGTCGGGCCCGCCGGCTTCGTTCCGGGGACGCGTGCCGTCTTCCCCGTCCCGGCCAGGTCGCCGAGGGCCGCTCGGGAGTCGGTGATGTCGATGGCCTGGAACGTGTGGTCGTCGTTCGACTCCGCCCGGGTCCAGGACCGTTCGGCCCGTTCCCACAGGGTGGTCAGCGGGCCGGGGTCGGTGCCCGTGGCCTCGGCGAGGGCGATGACCGCGCCCTTCGGGGCGAGGAGCCGGCCGTCCAGATAGCGCTCCCAGGACGTCTTGCCGTAGCCCGTGCGGTCGGCCAGGGCCGCCGTGTTCAGGCCACCGCGGTCGGCCAGTTGCCGCAACCGGACGGTGAACTCCCTCATCTGCGGGTCCAGATCCTCCGGCAGGGCTTTCCACCGAGGCATCGCCTACCCCCTCTTCCCCTCTTCCCCCGGTCATCCTTGCAGGTCGCACGGTACGCGCTGACCAAAAGGATGCCAGGGCGGCGGTCAACCGCCAGGGGTGACCAGTCCCGTCTCGTACGCCAGCACCACCGCCTGCGCCCGGCTGCCGAGATCGAGCTTGGTCATGGTGCGGTTGAGGTGGGTCTTGACGGTGGCCTCGCTGATGAAGAGGCGGTCGGCGATCTCCAGGTTGGACAGGCCCCGGGCGGTGAGTCTGAGGACCTCCACCTCGCGGGAGGTGAGCACGTCCAGGTCGGGAGGCGGCGCGGTGTCGGCGGGGGCCTGCTGGCGGGCGAAGGCCTCCACCAGGCGCCGGGTGACGCTGGGGGCGAACAGGGCGTCGCCGCCGTCGACCGCCGTGACCGCCGCCAGCAGCCGCTCGGGACCGGAGTCCTTCAGCAGGAAACCGGAGGCACCGGCGCGCAGCGCGCCGTACACGTACTCGTCCAGGTCGAAGGTGGTCAGCACCAGGACCCGGGGCGGCCGTTCGGCGGCCTCGGCGAGGATCCGTTCGGTGGCCTCGATCCCGTTGACGCCGGGCATCCGGATGTCCATGAGGACGACGTCGGGCCGGGTCTCGGCGGCGAGCCGTACGGCCTGCTCGCCGTCCCCCGCCTCGCCCACGACCTCGAAGCCGGGCGCGGCGTCGAGCAGGCCGACGAGTCCGGCCCGGATGAGGAACTGGTCGTCCACGACGAGCACTCTGATCATTCCGTACCGTCGTCCCCCCGGCCGTGTCCCGTCCCTTAACGCTCCGCTTCCCGCGCGCCCCCGCGGTCGCGTTCGGCGGCCGAGGTCGGCAGGGTCAGCCGGACCTCGTAGCCGCCCTCGGTGCGTGGGCCGACACTGATCGTCCCGCCGTAGAGCGTGGCCCGCTCCCGCATGCCAATCAAGCCGTGACCACCACCTGTGGGCATTCTGTCCGGTTCTGCCCCCTCGCCGTCGTCGGTGACGCGGACGGTCAGCTCGTGGGCTCCGTACCGGAGTTCCACGCGCGCGTGTGCGGGACCGGCGTGTTTGAGGGCGTTGGTGAGGGCTTCCTGGACGACGCGGTAGGCGCACAGTTCGACACCGGGCGGCAGCGGGCGGGCGGTGCCCTCGACCCGGAGGTCCACGGGCAGGCCGCCGGCCCGGACCCGGTCCACGAGCTCGCCGAGCCGGGCCAGGGTGGGCATGGGGGCCCGCTGCGGAGCCTCGGGGTCCTCCTCGCGTAGCACCTGGAGCATGCGGCGCAGCTCGTCCAGGGCCTCGCGGCTGGTGTCGGCTATGGTGCCGAGCGCGCCGCGCGCCTTGGCGGGGTCGGAGTCGAAGACGAACCGGGCGAGGCCGGCCTGCACGGAGATGACGGACATGTGGTGGGCGACGACGTCGTGCAGTTCGCGGGCTATCCGGCCGCGTTCCTCGGCGACCGCGCGGCGGGCCCGCTCGGCCTGTTCGGCGCGCAGCCGCAGGGTGAGTTCGGCGCTGCGGCGGGCCAGGTACCCGAACCAGACGAGCACCGAGCTGTAGAGCAGGGCCTGGCCGACCACGGACGGCATGGAGGGGCTGTGGCTGACCAGGCCGGCGTACACCCAGATCGCGGAGGCGCAGGCGGCGCAGGCCAGGGCGGTGCACGGCGGGCGGACGGAGGCCACGGTGTACAGGGCGAGCATGGCGCCGAAGGTGCACACCACCGGCCAGTAGCCGAGGCTGATGTAGCAGGTCGCGGCGGTCTCGACGACCGCGAAGACGGCGAGGGGGTGACGGCCGCGCAGGGCGACCGGGAGGTGGGCGAGGGCGACGAGGGCGTAGGCGCGGGCGTCGAGTTCCAGCCATCCCTGCGACCGGGACTCCTGCCCGACCAGGACGGCCACCACGGCCATGGCCACCGCGATCAACGTGTCCACGACGAGCGGGCGGGGGGTCCTCGGGCGCATCGCCGCAGGGTAACCCGCACGGCCGGACCCGGGAGTCAACCACGCGCGGTACCGCGGAAGTTGCAGCTCCCGGCCGTCGTACCCCCATGGGCGGTACGGCGGTTCGGCCCGGAGGCGGAGGCGGTGTGCGGCGGACGGCCGTAGCGTCGGGCCGGGGGAAGACGGCGGTGGCCCGCGTCCCCGGGGGAGACGCGGGCCACCGCCGTACCGTGCGCGCTACTTGTCGAGCGTGAAGTGCAGGATGTCCTTCAGGAACGGGATCTGCAGCAACGGGTGGGGCTGGGCCATCAACGCGAGCAGCACGATGGCCAGGCCGAGCACGCCGTAGGTGGCGATGTCCGTGAAGCGGGAGCGGACGGCGAGCATGCCGACGCCGGGCAGCATCCAGCGCATGACGGCCCCGGCCAGCAGGCCGGCGCCGATCAGCAGGGTGCCGTAGCGGAACACGTCGAGCGCGGTCAGCAGCAGGCCGAGCGCCACCGCCGACAGCACGACGAGCAGGGGCCACTGCCGGGCGGGCGCCGGGGCGTCGCCGGGCGCGGCCCGGCCGCCGCCCTCGGGGCGGGCGGTGTCCCTGGTGAACAGCGGGAAGCGGCGGGTGACGCGGCGCGGGCGCCCCTCGGCGTCGGGGGCGCTGATCGCGTCGCGCACGGTCGGCTCCGCGGGCCCGCGGGTGTCCTCAGCCGGCACTGCGCTCCGCCGCCTCGACCACGTTGACCAGCAGCAGGGCCCGGGTCATCGGGCCGACGCCGCCGGGGTTCGGGGAGATCCAGCCGGCCACCTCGGTCACGTCCGGGTGGACGTCGCCGACGATCCTGCCCTCGGCGTTGCGGGAGACGCCGACGTCCAGGACGGCCGCGCCCGGCTTGACGTCCTCGGCGCGGATCAGGTGCGGGGAGCCGGCCGCGGCGATGATGATGTCGGCCCGCTTCAGGTGCGCGGAGAGGTCACGGGTGCCGGTGTGGCACTGGGTGACGGTGGCGTTCTCGCTGCGCCGGGTGAGCAGCAGCGGCATCGGGCGGCCGATGGTGACACCGCGGCCGACGACCACGACCTCGGCGCCCTTGATCTCCACGCCGTGGCGGCGGAGCAGGGTGAGGATGCCGTTGGGGGTGCAGGGCAGCGGGGCCGGCTCGTTCAGGACGAGGCGGCCGAGGTTCATCGGGTGCAGGCCGTCGGCGTCCTTGGCCGGGTCCATCAGCTCCAGGACGCGGTTCTCGTCGATGCCCTTGGGCAGCGGCAGCTGGACGATGTAGCCGGTGCAGGCCGGGTCCTCGTTCAGTTCGCGGACGACCGCCTCGATCTCCTCCTGGGTGGCGGTGGCGGGCAGTTCGCGCTGGATGGAGGCGATGCCCACCTGGGCGCAGTCGCGGTGCTTGCCCGCGACGTACTTCTGGCTGCCGGGGTCGTCCCCGACCAGGATCGTGCCGAGGCCGGGCGTGACGCCCTTCTCCTTCAGCGCCGCCACGCGGGCGGTCAGATCGGACTTGATCTCGGCTGCGGTGGCCTTGCCATCGAGAATCTGGGCGGTCATGGTCCCATCCTCGCGGATGACCCGGCCCCGGTTCCAATCAGGGTGTCACGGCATGATCAGTGATGTTGCACTTGCACAACACCTGACGCCTCCGGCTGGACAAGTAAGAGCCTGTTAAAGAACGATGACCGGACAGTGCCGCGGGCAGTACCGGGGGGACGGACCGCATCTGTAGAACTTCCTCCGAACCGTGCCGCGCGTCGTCCCCGCACTTGAGCAAACGGAGGAAGACCGCCATGAGCTTTGGCGACCCCAACAACCCCTACGGCCCGCCGCAGGGCCAGCAGGGCCAGCAGCCCGGCTACGGCTACCCGCAGCAGCAGCCCGGTTACGGCTACCCGGCGGCCCCCGGGTACCAGCAGCCCGGCTACGGCTACCCGGCCGGGCCCGCCCAGATGCCGGGCGGGGTGAAGGCCGCGCGCGTGTTCCTCTGGATCCTGGGCGTCTGCCAGGCGCTCGCCGGTCTGCTGCTGGTCCTGGGCAGCGCCATGTTCGCCGACCGGATCCGTGACGCCATCTCGTCGGACAGCAGCGTCTCGTCGACGGACGCCGACAAGGCCGCCAGCATCGGTGTGGGCGTGATGATCGTCTTCGGCGTCATCGTCCTGGCCTTCGCCTTCTGGGCGATCTTCACCGCCGTCAAGTTCGCGGGCGGACGCGGCGGCGTCCGCGTCTCGGCGATCGTCTACGGCTCGGTCGTCACCCTGATCAGCCTGGTGACCCTGCTGGGCGGCAACTTCCTCGCCCTGATCAGCCTGGTGCTGAGCATCCTCATCATCGTGTTCTGCGCCAACAAGGCCGGCGGCTCCTGGTTCAACCGTCCGCAGTACTGAGCCGCGCCGCGTCCGACACACCAGGGCCGCGTTCCGTCCGTCCGGACGGGGTGCGGCCCGGTGTCGTTCCCGGCGGCGCGCCGGGCGCACCGGCGCGGCCGCTCACTGGTCCAGGTAGGCGAGGACGGCCAGGACGCGGCGGTTGTCGCCGTCGGTCGGGAGCAGGCCGAGCTTGGTGAAGATGTTGCTGATGTGCTTGGCGACGGCCTTCTCCGTGACGAACAGGGCCTGGGCGATGCCCGCGTTGGAGCGGCCCTGGGCGACGAGTTCGAGGACCTCGCGTTCGCGTTCGGAGAGGCTGCCGACGGATTCGTCGCGCTCCTTGCGCACCAGCAGCTGGGAGATGACCTCGGGGTCCATGGCGGTGCCGCCCGCGGCCACCCGCTGGATGGAGTCCAGGAACTGGCCGCCGTTGGTGACGCGGTCCTTGAGCATGTAGCCGACGCCCCGGCCGCCGCTGGTGAGCAGTTCGCGGGCGTAGAGCGGTTCGACGTACTGGGAGAGCAGGAGCACCGGCAGGTCCGGGTTCCGCCGGCGGGCGGCGAGGACGGCGCGCAGGCCCTCGTCGGTGAAGTTCGGCGGCAGCCGGACGTCGACGACCGCGACGTCCGGCTGTTCCCGCTCCAGCGCTTCGAGCAGGTCGGTGCCGTTGTCCACGGCGGCCACCACGTCGTGGCCGTAGGCCGCGAGCAGGCGGATCAGCCCGTCCCTCAGGAGGAAGTGGTCTTCGGCGAGGACAATACGCACGGGATCTCCATCGTCACCATCGTCGGCCCGCCCACGGGACTGCTCACGGCCACCACGCCGTCGAAGGTGGCGAGCCGGCGCTCGATGCCGCGCAGGCCGGTGCCGCGGGAGGCGTCGGCGCCGCCGTGGCCGTCGTCGGTCACGGTGATGTGCAGCATCCCGCGATCGTAACGAAGGTCGATCCAGGCGCGGGCGGCACCCGCGTGCTTCGCGACGTTGGTGAGGATCTCCGAGATGGCGAAGTACGCGGCGGACTCGACGGGCATCTCGGGGCGGCCGGGCAGGTCGACCTGGACCTCGGTGCGCACCGGGCAGGTCATCGCCAGCGCCCGTACGGCGTCGGCGAGTCCGCGGTCGGCGAGGACCGGCGGGTGGATGCCGCGGACCAGGTTGCGCAGTTCCTCCAGCGCCGCCGAGGACGACTGCCGCGCCTCGATGAGCAGGGCGCGGACGGCCTCCGGGTTGGTCTCCAGCAGGTGCTCGGCCGCGTCCAGGGTCATGCCCATGGCGACCAGACGGGCCTGGGCGCCGTCGTGCAGATCGCGTTCGATCCGGCGGATCTCGGCCATCTGCGTGTCGACGGCGTCGGAGCGGGTGGCGGCCAGGTGCTGGATCCGGCTGGCCATCATCTCGCTCTCGCTCGGCGCCAGCATCGCCCTGGTGTAGAGGGCGTGCCGGCGCACCGCGCGCGGGGCCGCCCACAGGGCCAGCGGCAGCTGCAGCAGTCCGAGGACGCCGGCGAGCACCGCGGTGGCCTGCCCCTCGATCGGGATGAACTGGTACCACAGCCCGTCCCACTCGGTGGACAGCGGCACCCCGAAGAAGGCGAGGAAGACGCCCCAGAGACCGCTGAGGATCAGGGCCAGCGGGAAGAAGGCGAGGAAGCCGCCGGCGATCGGGTCGGTGAGCACCCAGACGTACTCGCGCCGGGTCTGCGGGTCGCTCATGATCCAGCGGTAGCGTGCGACGGCACCGGAGGCCCCGGCGGGCGCGGGCGGCAGCGGTCCGGGCGGGCCGGGGATCTCCACGCCCGCCCAGCGCCGGGCGAGTTCGCGCTGCTGCGCGGCCAGGCCGCGCACGCCCTCCATGGCGCGCGGCACCATGCCGAGGCCGGGGCCGACCAGGCTGATCGCGCCGGAGACGGCGAGCGAACGGCCGAAAGCCGCCATCGACATCCAGCACAGGGTCACCACCCGGCGCAGCCCCGTCAGTCCGGCCGACACCGAGAATCCCCTGATCGACGCCGGCGGGCGGATCCCGCCGAGCTGCATCGTGCGGTCGTCCATGCGACACGCTCCTTCCTGGCCTTGCTCCGCCGTGCGCGGCGCCGGTGCCGTACGTCTGTCGTGGTCCGAGGGGGCCCGCACTCATTGTGGTGGCGGAGGGGCCGGGAAATCGGTGGTAAAAACCCCCCTCTTGCGGCCCTTCTCGGCCAACTCCCGTCAGGGGGCGACGAACAGCGAGAGCGTGTCGGCCACGCAGGCGGCCCGGGGCTCTCCCTCGACCTCCACCGTCATGCGGACCGCGGCCAGGTGGCCGGCGGGCGTCTCGCGCACACCGGTGAGCTTCGCCCCGCCGCGCACCCGGGAGCCGACCGGTACCGGGCGCGGAAAACGCACCTTGTCCAGGCCGAAGTTGACGCCCAGCTCCACCTTCTCGATGTCGAAGATGGCCCGCATCATGGCGGGCAGCAGGGCCAGGGTCATGTAGCCGTGCAGGATGGTGCCGCCGAAGGGGCCGGTCGCGGCCCGCTCCGGATCGGTGTGGATCCACTGCAGGTCGCCGGTCGCCCCCGCGAACTGGTCCACCTGCTCCTGCGTCACCCGCACCCACTCGCTGTGGCCCAGGTGTTCGCCGACGGCGGCGGAGAACTCGTCCAGACTGGCGAAAGATCTCATGTCGTCGATTCTGTGCGGCTGCCGAACGGCCGGACAAGGCGGTCGCCCGCCACACGGCCGTTCGGTCAGCGAGCCGTCATCCGTTCGTCAGCGGGCGCGCCGGGCCGGGCCGGCCGCGGCGCGCCCGGGGTCAGCCGTACCGCTTCAGCTCGTGGAAGAAGCCGGGCACGGTGTGCAGCTGGTCGGCGTCGCGGACGCGGTCGTACACGTACTTCGCGACCGCCAGGTCGAGCACGCCCAGGCCGAACGGCGAGAAGACCACCGGCCGGTCGGCGGGCGGGGTGATCGCGCCGGTCAGCACGTCGTAGAGGGTGCCGGCGACGAAGTCCCGGTTGCCGGTGAGCTGTTCGGCCAGATGGGGCGAGGTGCCGGCCTTGAGGCAGTGGTCGACGTCGTCGACCGCGTTCCAGGCGGAGAGGATGATCTGCGGGGACAGGTCGCGCAGCGACACGTGCAGCACCAGCGGGTTGTGCGTGAACCACTCCGGGTCGGTCACGTGCGGCTCGCCCGCCACGGTCGCGAAGACCACGAGGTCGCTGGCGCGGATCAGGTCCTCCGGCTTGTCGTACACCGTGATCTCCGCGCCCTGCGGGGCCGTGCGCCGCAGGTAGCCCGTGAAGCCCTCGGCGTGCTCGGCGGACAGGTCGTGCACGCCGAGGGCGTCGAAGGCGAAGCCGCAGGCCGCCAGGTAGGTGTGCAGGTAGCGGGCGATCAGACCGGTGCCGACGAAGCCGACCCGGGTGGGCCGGGTGCCCCGCGCCCGGCTGATCCGGCCGGCCGCGAGAGCCGCCGAGGCGGCGGTGCGGGCGGCGCTGATGATGGAGGACTCCAGGCAGGCGAACGGGTAACCCGTCCGCGCGTCGTTGAGGACGAGGACGGCCGAGGCGCGCGGCAGGCCGGCGGCCACGTTCTCCGGGAAGCTGGAGATCCACTTGATGCCGTGCACGTCGACGTCACCGCCCACCGAGGCGGGCAGCGCGATGATCCGGGAGGACGGGCGGTCCGGGAAGCGCAGGAAGTACGAGTCGGGGTTGACCGTCCGCGCCTCGCCGTGCAGCCGGTAGGCGGCCTCGACGGTCGAGACGACCTCGTCCTCGGCACCGGCGAGCACCTGGTGCACCTGGGCACCGGAGATCACGGAGAAGGACGGGACCTGGGACACCTGTGAGGTCATGGGAACACTGCTCCAGGGAGTTCGTTTGGCGTAGGGGGCGGGCCGGTGCGCCGGTCAGCCGATGCGGGCCAGGCCCTTGGCGTGCCGCCGGGCGCGTCCGCGCGACACCTGCAACGGGTCCCAGCCGGCCGCGCGCCGGGGCAGCCGGGCGGGGTCGCCGAGCACCGTGCCGGACATGACCTCGGGCAGCAGGGGGCGCCCCAGGATGCGGGAGACCGCGGCCATGCCGCCGGCGGCGACCCCGGCCATGCCGCTGCCGTGCCGGGTGTTCTGCCCGACCACGTACAGCCCCTCGACGTCGGTGCGCACGTCGGGCCGCTGCCCGCGCGGACCCCAGCCGGCCATGCCGTAGGGGGTGCCGCCGCTGGCGCGGATGTAGCGCTCGTGGGTGAGCGGGGTGGCTGCCTCCACATGGGTGATCCGGTCCCGGAACGGTCCGAGGACCCGCTCGGCGGTGTCCAGGGCCAGCTCGGTGACCTCCCGCTTGCGGGCCAGGTACGCGGGCCTGCGGCGGTACGGCACGCCCGTGAGCGGGCCGCCGTCCGCGCCCCAGAACGCGTGGCCGGGCGGCAGGATCGTCAGCAGCTGGAAGTTGCTGTGGCCCGGCGGGCACACGGCCGGGGACCCGGCGTCCTTCACGGAGGCGAAGGAGAAGGCGAGCTGCGGTATCCGGTCCAGGGTGCCGGTGCGGGCCCAGCGCTCCAGCATCCCCGTCTGCGCGCCCTCCATGTCGTCGCTGTCGTGCCACCAGATGTTGGCGTTGGGCAGGCCGGGCAGTTCGGTGTCGAGGGCGACGTACACCGCGACCACCGCGTCCCGCATCCTGGCCGCACGGGTGCGGGCGACCAGGTCGGCGGGGAAGGTCTCCTCGCCGCCGCACAGGTCCAGGACGGTACGGCGGTAGTCGGCGTTGGAGACGACCAGCGGGGCGGAGATCCGGGCGCCGTCGGCGAGTTCGACGCCGGTGGCGCGGCCCCGCTCGACCAGGATGCGGCGCACCTCGCACCGGGTGCGCAGCTCGCCGCCGTACGCCTCCAGGGCCTCCACGAAGGCGGCGACCAGGGCCTGGCCACCACCCTCCGGGTAGTAGGCGCCGCGCAGGTAGTGGTCCATCATCGTCACGTGCTCGGCGAAGCCGACGTCGGCGGGCAGGGCGCCGTAGTTGCCGGCCTGCGCGGCGAGCAGGGTGCGGCCCTTGGCGGACAGCCCGCAGTGGTCCAGGGCCTGGCCGAGGGTGCGCCGGTTCCAGCGCATGGTCTCGGGCGACCGGCGGAACAGCTCCACCATCGGGGTGCCGAGCAGACTGGCCCGGCCGGCCCCGGCGACGGCCGTGGCCAGGTCGAGGAAGCGGTCCACGGCGCCGGCCTCGGCGGGCAGGGCCGCCTTCAGGCGGTCGCGGTAGCGATCCCAGCCGGCCGGTACGTCGACCTGCGCGGTGGGCGTGATGATCCGGTCGAAGCCGCCGTCGTTGTCCATCGGCCGGAACCGCACCCGGTCGGCGACACCCAGCCCGGACAGGACGGCGGGCAGCAGTCCGTCCGGGCCGCAGTCGCCGAGGTAGTGGGTGCCGACGTCGAACTCGTACTTGCGCCGGCGCCGGAAGACATGGGCGTTGCCGCCGGCGACGTCGTGCTGTTCCAGGACGAGGACCCGGCGGCCGTCCGCGGCGAGATAGCCGGCCGTCACCAGGCCGCCGACACCGCTGCCGACCACGATCGCGTCGTACCGCTCCCCCGCACCCTGCATCTGGCCCCCCATCAGAAGACGCCGCCCCCGTGGATCTCCACGACCGCTCCGGTGATGTACGCGGCCTGGTCGGACACCAGGAACGCCACCAGGGCGGCCACTTCCCCGGCGCGGCCCAGCCGGCCCATCGGCACGCCCTTGAGCTGGCGTTCCAGGGCCGCGGCCGGCATGCCGCCGACCATGTCGGTCTCGATCAGCCCGGGTGCGACGACGTTGGCGCGCACGCCCCGCGGGCCCAGCTCCCTGGCGAGGGACTTGGTGAAGCCGATGATCCCGGCCTTGGCGGCGGCGTAGTTGGCCTGGCCGGTGTTTCCGTAGAGGCCCGCCACGGAGGACAGGTTGACGATGACGCCGCTGCGGCGCTTGCTCATGGTGAACGCGGCGGCCCGGCACACGTGGTAGACGCCGTCCAGGTTGGTGCGCAGCACCCCGTCCCAGTCGTCCTGGCCCATCAGCACCAGCGGCCGGTCGCGGGTGATGCCCGCCGAGGTGACCACCGCGTCCACGGGGCCGAGTTCGCGTTCGGTGCGCGCGTACCAGTCCCGCACGTCCTCCGGGTCGGCGACGTCGCAGCGGACGGCGAGCACCCGGGTGCCGTGCCCGGCGGCCTCCTTGGCGAGTTCCTCGGCGGCGTCCTGGTTCGAGCGGTAACAGAACGACACGTCGAAGCCGTCCCGTGCGAGCCGCTGCACGACGGCCCGGCCGATGCCCCGGGAACCGCCGCTGACCAGCGCGATCACGCGTCCTCCCCGAGCAGTCGCAGCACGGCCGCGGCGACGGCGCCGTCGCGGTCGACGGCGGTCACCAGCGCGGCCCGGCCCCGGGAGTCCGGATCGGCCGCGGCGACGGAGAGCACCGCGGCGATCTGGAAGGACGCGGCGGCGGCACTGGTGTCACCGAGCAGCTCCATCGACGGCACCCGGCGCAGCGCCTCGGCCGGCACCAGCGCGGCGAGCGCCTCGTACTCGGCGCGGCCCGCGTCGCTCGGGGCCGCGCAGGGCACGGCCGCCCAGACCTCGTCGGCACCGACCCCGGCGCGCTCCAGGGCGCGGCGGGCGCAGGCACCGGCCGTCGCGAACGGGTCGTCGTCGATGTCGACGCGGGTCTCGATGCCGAGCACGGCGGCCAGCGGCGGGCGTTCGGCCGTCCCCGCGGGCTCCAGCAGGAACAGTCCGCAGCCCTCGCCGAGCAGCGGCGCGGGCTCGCCCGGCCGGGCGGCGGTGGCCTCGTACCAGGCGTGCGCGGCGGAGAACTCCTCGGCCGAACCGGCCACGTACCTGGTCGCCCGGCCCTGTCCCAGCAGCCGGCGCGCGTAGTTCAGGGCGAGCAGCCCGGCGGCCCGGCCGCCGGCGACCGTGGTGTTGGGGCCTTTCAGGCCGTGCCGGATGGCGGTCGCACCGGCCGCGTGGTTGAGGCTGCCGAACGGGATGCGGCCGGCGTCGACGTAGAAGGGGCGCTCGTTGGTGTAGGACTGGCGCAGGAAGTCGGTGACGTTCTCCAGGCTGCCCATGGTGATGCCGAGGACGACACCGGTCAGGTCGTCGGTGGTGACCGCCGGCTCGCCGTCGGCGTCGCGCAGCAGCCCGTCGGAGGCGACCAGGGTGAGCGCGGTGAGCCGGTCCATCTTCGCGGTGCCCCGCTTGCCGAGCAGCTCCTGGACGTCGAAGCCGGGCACGGTGCACACCTCCGGCGACGGCAGGGTGCCGTGAGCGGCGTCCGCCATCACGGCCGTCTTCGCGCCGGCGCGCACACCCGCGGCGAACGCCTCGCGTCCGATGCCGTACGGCGACACCGCCGACCAGCCGGTGATGACGGGCGTGTCCGGGGGCAGCGCGGCCCGCGGGACGGCAGTTGCGTTGCTCATGCTCGGACCTTCTCCCCGTAGGTGCCCAGGATCAGCACGGCGTTGTTGCCGGCGAAGGCGCTGGAGTTGTTCTGCACGATCCGGACGTCCGCCGTGACGGCCTCGTTGGGTACGACGTCGAGCGGGCAGTCCGGGTCGGTCTCGCGGTGGTTGATGGTGGGCGGGATGAACCCGTGCTCGATGGCGAGACCGCAGGCGATGGCGCCGAGCGCGCTGGCCGCGCCCATCGAGTGGCCCAGCATCGACTTCACGGCGACCGTGCGCGGCGGCGCGTCCCCGTACACGTCGAGGATGGCGGCCGTCTCCGTGCTGTCGTTGGCCTTGGTGCCGGTGCCGTGCGCGGAGATGAAGTCGACCTCCTGCCGCTTGACACCGGCGTCGTCGAGGGCAAGCCGGATGCCGCGGGCGATGCCGTCCCGGTTGGGGGCGGTGGGGTGGGCGGCGTCGCAACTGAGGCCGTAGCCGAGGACCTCGGCGTGGATGCGCGCGCCGCGGGCCAGGGCCGACTCCAGGCTCTCCAGGACGAGGATGCCGGCGCCCTCGCCGGTCAGGATGCCGCCCCGGTCCTTGTCGAAGGGGCGCACCACGTCCGGGCTGAGCGCGCCGAACCGCTTGAACAGGGCGAACGCCTTGCGGCAGACGGCGTCGGCGCCGCCGCACAGGGCCAGGTCGACCTCGCCGGAGCGGATGGCGTCCAGGCCGTAGCCGATCGAGTAGTTCCCGGCCGCGCAGGCCGTGGTGACGGTGGTCGCCTCCACGTTCGGCATGCGCAGTTCGCGGGCGATGGCGGTGGAGAGCCGGCCGGCGTAGATCCGGCGGGCGAGCACCGGGTCCATCCCCTCCGGGTCCCCGGCGGCCAGCTCCTGCTCCAGCAGGACGGCGATGTCGTGCGACTCGCCGTCGGTGGTGCCGACGGTGATGACGGCGGGCCGGTCGGCGAGGTCGTCCTCGCTCAGTCCGGCGTCCTCGACGGCCATGCGGGCCGCGGCGACGGCGAACTGGCCGGCACGGCCCACGTGCCCGGACGGCAGGTTGCGGATCCAGCGCTCCGGTTCGAAGTCGGGAACCTCGCAGGCGGTGTTCTGCCCGAAGCCCTCGGTGTCGAAGCGGGTGATCGGCCGGGCGCCGGAGCGGCCCGCCTTCAGGCCCTCGGTGTACTCCTCGACGCCGGTGCCGATGCTGGAGATCACCCCGAAGCCGGTGACGACGACCCGTCGCTGCCCGGCCCGGTCGGTGGATGCCGTGGTGGTCATGGGCGTCACCAGCCGGCGGCCGTGGCGGCCACCCGGTAGGTGGCCTCCACGTTGACCATCTTCGGCAGCTCGTTCATGTCGATGACGATGGAGTACTCCATTTCCAGCGCGCTGAGGACATCGATCAGCTTCAGTGAGTCCGCGCCCAGTTCGTCGATGAAGAGCGCCGTGTCGGAAAGGCGCTCCAGGTCCACGTCGATGTTCTCGGCGATGATTTCCCGGATACGGGTGAGGCGCTCGGGAGCGGCCGTCGTCATGGCTCGTTCCTCCGTTTTCGGATGGCCGGTGGGTGGTGTCGCGGAAGGCCTGCGAGGAGAATGCGAAAAGAGCGGGAAAGCTGCGGGAAATCGGCAGCGATGAGGCTCGGCAAAAACCTAGTCAGCGGCGATGACTGTCCAGTGACCGGCAACTGACGGACCGCTGACGGCGTTCAGTGGCCGCCCGCGCGCCGGAACCCGCGGACGCCGCCCCACACGGCGGCGAGCAGCAGTGCCGTGAGCGTCACGGCGGTCACCAGACCCGGGTGGTGGGCGGGGAAGCCGCCGGAGGCCGCCACGCCCGGGTCGTTGCCCCACAGCCGCCGGCAGGTCGTGACGACCGACGTGACGGGGTTCCACTCGGCGACCGGGCGCAGCCAGCCGGGCAGGCCGCTGACGGGGACGTAGGCGTTGGACAGGAAGCTGAGGATGACCAGCACCAGAGCGCCGGTGCCGTCGATGGCCTCGACGTTGCGCTGGGTGGTGCCGAGCAGGATGCCGACCCAGGTCATCACGTAGACGAAGGCGAGCAGCACCCCGAAGCCGGCGGCGGTGCGCAGCGGGCCCTCGTGCGGGCGCCAGCCGACGCCCAGGCCGACGAGGCTGACCGCGGCCAGGCTGACCGCGCCGACGGCCAGGTCGGACAGGGTGCGGCCGAGCAGCACGGAGGACGGGGAGACCGGCAGCGAGCGGAACCGGTCGACCAGTCCGTGCCGCAGGTCCAGGGCGACGCCTATGGCGGTGGGGCCGACGCCGGTCAGACCGACCTGGATGGCGATGCCGGCCATGATGAAGTCCTCGTAGGCCACGCCGCCCGGGATGTGCATGGAGCCGCGGAACAGGTAGCCGACGGCGATCAGCATCACCAGCGGGTTCATGGTGACCAGCACCAGCCGGCCCGGTGAGCGCCGCAGATGCGTCAGGTGACGGCCGGCCAGGGCGAGCGTGTCACCGAGGTGCCCCCGCACGGATCCGGCCGCCGGCCGGGGCGGGGCGGCCGGAGGGGTGGCAGGGGTGGCCGTGGCCGTCACCGGGACTCCTCTCTGATCACCGTCAGGGACTGCTGCCCCACGCCCGCGGGGGGCTCGTTCTGCGGGGCCGTCGGGGGGGCTTCCCCGGCGGCAGACACCGAGGGCTTCCGGGCGGCCGTCGCGGGGGGTTGCCCGGCGGCCGGCGCGGGGTCCTTCCGCGGGGCCGTCGCGGGGGCTTCTTCAGCGGTCGACGCCGGGCGTTTCTGCGAGGCCGTCACGGGGGCCTCTTCGGCGGCAGGTACCGGGGGGTTCTGAGCGGCCGTCACGGGGGCCTCTTCGGCCGCGGGCACGGGGGGCTTCCGGGCGGCCGTCGCGGGGGGTTGCCCGGTGGCCGGCGCGGGGTGGTTCTCCGTGGTCGTGACGGCCTCCGTGGTCGTCCGGGAGGTGTCGTCCGGGGCCGCAAGGGGGGTCTCCCGAGCCCCGGCCCCGGCCTCGGCCTCCTCTTCGGCGGCCGGCGCCGGGCGCTTGCGGGACGTCGGTGCCGGGTTCGGCTCCTCGGGCGGTGACGCTCGTCCGCTCGTGCCCGTGAGGTCGAAGAAGACATCGTCGAGGGTGGGCTTGCGCAGCTCGATGTCGACGGTGGGGACGCCCTTGTCGCGCAGGGCCTGTGCGGCGCGGGCCAGGTCGTCCAGGCCGTCCGGGCCGAGCTGGACGGACACCCGGCGGGCGGCCTCGTCGGTGACGGGGGCCGGACCGCCGAGCACGGCCAGCGCGGCGACCGCGTCGGCGAGGTCCTCGGGGCCGGCCACCGTCACCTCCAGCCGGTCGCTGCCGACCTGCCGCTTGAGGGAGTCCGGGGTGCCCTCGGCGATGACCCGGCCGGCGTCGATGACGGCGACGCGGTCGGCGAGCCGGTCGGCCTCCTCCAGGTACTGGGTGGTGAGCAGGATGGTCACGCCACCGGCGGCCAGGTCCCGCACCACGTCCCACAGCACGTTGCGGCTGGCCGGGTCCAGACCGGTGGTGGGCTCGTCCAGGAACAGCACCTCGGGGTCGCCGATGACGCACGTGGCGAGGTCGAGCCGACGGCGCATCCCGCCGGAGTAGGTGCCGGCGGGCCGGTCGGCGGCCTCGGTCAGCTCGAACCGGTCCAGCAGCTCGGCGGCCCGGCGGGCGGCGCCGCGCCTGCCGAACCGGAGCAGCCGGGCCAGCAGGACCAGGTTCTCGCGCCCGGTGAGGAGTTCGTCCACGGCGGCGTACTGCCCGGCCAGGCCGATCCGCCGGCGCACCTCCCGGCCCTCGCGGACCACGTCGTACCCGGCGACGGTGGCCCGGCCGCCGGTCGGCCGCACCAGGGTGGCGAGGATGCGCACGGTGGTGGTCTTGCCGGCGCCGTTGGGGCCGAGGACCCCGAGGACGGTGCCGGCCGGCACCGCCAGGTCGATGCCGTGCAGCGCGGTGTGGGAGCGGTAGCTCTTGCCCAGCCCCTCGGCGAGGATCGCCGTGTCGGACGCGGCCACGGTCAGCCCGCCTGCCGCTGGAGGCTCAGCGGGCGCAGGTCGGTCCAGTTGCTCTCCACGTAGGCGACGGCGGAGGCGCGGTCGGTGGCGTCGAGGGCCACGCGCCACCCGTCGGGCACGGCGGCGAAGGACGGCCACAGGGAGTGCTGTCCCTCGTCGTTGACGAGGACGAGGAAGGTGCCGTCTTCGTTGTCGAAGGGATTGGCCATGGCGGGTCTCCAGTTCTCGGACGGTGGTGGACGGTCGGTGGGTGGTGTGAGTCCGGGTCAGCGGGCGGCGGCGACGGCGCCCAGCCGGCGCTCCACGGCGGCGCCGATGAGCGCCGCCGGTGCGGGCCGCAGCATCTGCTGGTGGCCGCAGGGCACGTCGTGCGCCTCGGGGGACCGGCCCAGGTACGGCTCCCAGCTCTTGGTCTTCAGCGCGCGTTCCTGCTCGGTGAGCCCGTCGGCGGCCCGGAACAGCGTCACGGGGCAGCCGTCGAAGCGGGTCGGGGTGTGCCGCTGGACCAGTTCGAGATGGTTGCGCATGACCGCGAGCAGCCGTTCCAGGGTGGCCCGGCCGAGCCCGGCGAGCGGGCCGCCGGTGCGGGACAGGTGGGCGGCGACGGCGGCCGGGTCGAGCCGGTCGAGGCCTGTGGTGTCGACGCCGGCCTCGGCGAGGAAGTCGGCGAGGAACTCCGCGTCGGTGGGGTGGACGCCGCGCCCGTCGTCGGGGTAGGCGTCCAGGTTGGCGAGGTGGGCGACCTCCTCGCCGGACGCGTGCAGCAGGGCGGCGATCTCGTGGGCGACGATGCCGCCGTAGGACCAGCCGAGCAGGTGGTACGGGCCGTGCGGCTGTACGGCCCTGATCCGCGCCAGGTAGTCGGCCGCGACCTCGCCGACGCTGCCGGGCAGCGGGCCGTCGTCCGCGAGACCGCGGGCCTGGAGGGCGTACACGGGCCGTTCGGGGTGGAGGTGTTCGGCGAGCGCGGCGAACGGGATGCCGAAGCCGAGTCCGCCGTGCACGCAGAACAGCGGTGGCAGGGTGCCGGCGGAGCGGATGGGCAGCACGGGCCCGAGCAGGTCGACGGTGCCCGGGTCGATGACGGTGGCGGCGGTCTCCGGGGTGCCGTACCGGCCGGCGGGCACGGCGCTCGCCGCCAGCGCCTCCAGGGTGCGGTGTTCGAAGACGGACGCCAGCGTGACGCGCAGCCCGGCCGCGGTGGCGGTGTTGACCAGCCGGATCGCCTTCAGGCTGTCGCCGCCGAGTGTGAAGAAGGAGTCCTCGGGGCCGGCCGGCACCCCCAGCACCTCCGTGACGGCCGCGCACAGCCGCCGCTCGGCGTCGGTGCGCGGCGGGCGCACGGCGCCGGAGCCGGCGGGGCGGGCCGGGGCGGGCGGCAGGGCAGCGACGTCGAGCTTGCCGTTGACGGTCATCGGCAGCTCCGGCAGCGGCACACAGGCGCCCGGCACCATGTAGTCGGGCAGCGTGCGGGCCAGGTGCCGGCGCAGGTCGTCCGGCTCGGGCGCGGGTCCGCCGGGGACGGGCACGACGTAGGCGACCAGCTGCCGGCGTCCCAGGGGGTCGGCGGGGGCGAGGACGGCGGCGCGGGCGACGGCCGGATGCGCCGTCAGCCGGCGTTCGATCTCGCCGGGTTCGATGCGGTAGCCGCGGATCTTGACCTGGTGGTCGGCGCGGCCCACGTAGTCGATCCGGCCGCGGGCGTCCCAGCGCACCAGGTCGCCGGTGCGGTACATGCGGGCGCCGGGCTCGCCGTACGGGCAGGCCACGAACCGTCCGGCGGTCAGCGCGGACCGGCCGAGGTAACCGCGGGCCAGTCCGGGCCCGGCCAGGTAGAGCTCGCCGACCACTCCGCGCGGCACCGGGCGCAGCGCCTCGTCCAGGACGTAGGCGCCGGTGTCCCCGATCGGCAGGCCGATGGGCACGCCGGCCGGGGCGTCCACCGCGTCCGCGGTGTCCTGGAGGGTGGCGAACGTGGTGGTCTCGGTCGGGCCGTACACGTTGTACACCGCGGTGTCCGGGAGCGCGGCCCGCAGCCGGTCCAGGTGGTCCCGGGAGTGGGCCTCGCCACCGGTGAGCAGGGCGCGCAGCGGGGCGAGGGCGCGCGGCCGGGTGTCGGCGACGGCGTTGACGAACTGGGTGGTGAGGAAGGCGACGGTCACCCCGGCCTGCCGCAGGAACGTGCCGAGCGCCTCGGGGTCCGCGGGTCCCGGCGGGCAGACCGCGAGCCGGGCGCCGTGCACGAGCGGGGCCCAGATCTCGAACGTGGAGGCGTCGAAGGCGACCGGCGCGAAGTACAGAAACGTGTCGTCGGCGGTGAACCGCAGCTCGGGCAGCCCGTGTACGAGGCGTGCGGCGGACCGGTGGGAGACGGCCACACCCTTGGGACGGCCGGTGGAGCCCGAGGTGTAGATGACGTACAGCAGGTCGTCGGGGTGCGGCGCGGGCACGTCGGGCCCGTCACCGCTCAGCCCGGCCAGGTCCTCCTGGGTGGCGGCGGCGTCCAGGACGACGACCTCGGCCCCGGACTCCCCGACGCCGGGTGCGGCGGCCCGCGCCCCCCGGCCGGCCGTGGGCTGCTCGGTGACGGGGGCGGCCGCCCCCCGGCAGTGGTCGGCGAGGGACTGCTCGGTCAGCAGCAGGCGGGCACCGGCGTCGGTGAGCATGCCGCGTATCCGGTCGGCCGGGTAGGCGGGGTCGAGCGGCAGGTAGGCGGCGCCGGAGCGGGCGATGCCGAGGAGCGCGGTGACCGCGGCCGGGCCGCGTTCCAGGCAGAGCGCCACCAGGTCGCCGCGGCCGACGCCCCGGGCGGTCAGCAGCCGGGCCAGGCGGCCGGCGGCGTCCCACAGCTCGCCGTAGCCGGTGTGGACGATCCGGCCGGCCTGGTCCCGGTGGACGAGGGCGACCGCGTCCGGGGTGGCGGCGGCCCGGCGGGCGACCAGTTCGGTGAGGGTGGTCGCGGGCGTGCCGGTGCGGCGCGTGCCGTGGGCCAGCAGCGCGGCGCGTTCCCCGGCGCCCAGGAGGTCGAGCCGGGACAGCGGGCGGTCCGGGTCGGCCAGCGCGGCACCGAGCAGCCGGACGCAGGCGTCGGCGATGCTCCGGGCGGTGCCGGGTGCGAACAGGTCGGCGCTGTACTCCAAGGCCAGCTCGATGGCGGGCCCCGCCTCGGTGAACTGGAAGAACAGGTCCCACTTGGCGGTGGCGGCCGGCACCTCCTCGGCCCGCACCGCGAGCCCGGCCGGGCCCGTGGCCCTCTCCGGCGGCTGGACGTGCCGCTGTCCGAAGGGCTCCTGCTGGAAGGCGAACATCACCTGGAACAGCGGGTGCCGGGCCGGCGACCGGTCGGGGCCGATGACCTCCACCAGCTTCTCGAACGGCACGTCCTGGTGCTGGAAGGCCGCCAGGTCCCACGCGCGCACCCGTTCGACGAGCGCCCGCAGCCCGGGGTCGCCGGCGGTGTCGGTGCGCAGCACCAGCGTGTTGACGAACATGCCGACCAGGTCGTCGAGCCGTTCGTCGGCGCGGCCCGCCACGGGGGTGCCGAGCGGGATGTCGGTGCCCGCGCCGAGCCGGGTGAGCAGGCCGGCGAGGGCCGCCTGGAGCACCATGAACGGGCTGGCGTTCCACTCGGCCGCCCGCTCCCGCAGCCGTGCGGCCGGTTCCGCGGGCAGGGTGGCGCGCTCGGTGCCGCCCCGGTGGCCGGCGCGGGCGCCGCGCGGGAAGTCGCGGGGCAGCGGCAGCTCCGCGGGCAGCCCGGCGAGGGCCGTCGTCCAGTGGCCGAGCTGGCGGGCGAGTTCGCTGTCCGGCCGGTCCGCGTCGCCGAGCAGATCGCGCTGCCACAGCGTGAAGTCGGTGTACGTCACCGGCAGCGGCGGCAGTTCGGGCGCGTGCCCGGCGCCGCGTGCCGCGTAGGCGGCGGTCAGGTCCCGCAGCAGCGGGGTGAGGGACCAGCGGTCGCCGGCGATGTGGTGCAGGACGAGCAGCAGGACGTGCTCGTCGGGGCCGAGCGTGAACAGCCGGGCGCGCAGCGGGATCTCGGTCTCCAGGTCGAAGCCGCGGGCGGCCTCGGCGGCCAGCGCGGCGGGCAGCCCGGCCTCGTCGACGGTGCTGGTGGGCAGTGGCACGGAGGCGTCGGCCGGCGCGAGCACCCGCTGCTCGGCCGGGCCGACGTCGTCCGCCGGACCGGTGCCGGGAACGGGGGGGAGCCCGGCACCGGGGTCGGTGGCGGCACCGGGGGCGGTGCGCGCGGGGAACACGGTCCGCAGCGCCTCGTGGCGGGCGACGAGGTCGCGCAGCGCCGCGTGGAGCGCGGGGACGTCGAGCGGGCCGGTGAGCCGGACGGCGAGCGGGATGGCGTAGAGCCCGCCGGGCGCGCCGAGCCGCTCGATGAACCACAGCCGCTGCTGGGCGTGGGACAGGGGGACGACCGCCGGCCGCGGCCGGGGGGTCAGGGCGGGCCGGCCGGGCGCCGCGCCGTTCAGCCGGGCGGCGAGCGCGGCGGGGCTCGGGGCCTCGAACAGGTCCCGCAGCTCCAGTCGCGCGTCGAGTTCGGCGCGGACCCGGTTGACGACGCGGGTGGCGAGCAGCGAGTGGCCGCCGAGGGCGAAGAAGTCGTCGTCCACGCCGACGCGTCCGAGCCCGAGGACCGCGGCGAAGACCGAGCACAGGACGGCCTCCTCGCGGGTGCGCGGGGCGCGGTCGGAGGTGGTGTAGACGGGCGCGGGCAGGGCCCGCCGGTCGAGCTTGCCGTTGGCGGTCAGCGGCAGCGCGGGCAGCCGTACGACGGCCGCGGGCACCATGTGGTCGGGCAGCCGCTCGGCGGCGAACGCCCGGAGTTCCGCCGTCAGTTCGCGGTCCGAGGGGCCGCCGTCCGGGTCGTGCGGGACGGCGTAGGCGACCAGGCGCGGGTCGCCGGGCCGGTCCTCGCGGGCCACGACGGCCACCTCGGCCAGCCGGGGGTGCCGGCCCAGGACGGTGGCGATCTCGCCGAGTTCGATGCGGAAGCCGCGCAGCTGGACCTGGTCGTCGGTGCGGCCCAGGTACTCGAGGGTGCCGTCGGACCGCCAGCGGCCGAGGTCGCCGGTGCGGTACATGCGGGCGCCGGGCTCGCCGTACGGGCAGGCCACGAACCGTCCGGCGGTCAGCGCGGGCCGGCCGAGGTAACCGCGGGCCAGCCCGGGCCCGGCCACGTACAGCTCGCCGGGCACACCGGCCGGCACCGGCCGCAGCGCGCTGTCCAGGACGTACACCCGCAGGTCGGGGATGCCCCGCCCGATGACGCTGCCCCGGCCGGCCGCCGCGAGGTCCCGGTCCAGCTCCTGGTACGACACGTGCACGGTGGTCTCGGTGATGCCGTACATGTTGACCAGGCGCGGGGTGTCCGGGTGCCGGGCGTACCAGTCGGTGAGCCGGCCGAGGTCGAGTGCCTCGCCGCCGAACACCACGTGCCGCAGCGCGAGTTGGCGCGGCCGGTCGGCGTCGGCACGCATCAGCTGGTAGAAGGCGGACGGCGTCTGGTTGAGGACGGTGACCCGCTCGGCCGCGAGGAGGTCCAGGAAGGCGTCGGGCGAACGGGCCACGTCGTGGGGGACGACGACCAGGCGCCCGCCGTACAGCAGCGCGCCCCACAGTTCCCAGACGGTGAAGTCGAAGGCGATGGAGTGGAAGAGGGTCCACACGTCGTCCGGGCCGAAGCCGAACCACCCGTCGGTGGTGTCCAGCAGCCGGAGCACGTTCCGGTGGGGTACGACCACGCCCTTGGGGCGGCCGGTGGAGCCGGAGGTGTAGATGACGTAGGCGGGGTGGTCCGGGGTGAGGGCGGCGGGCTCGGGTGCGGTGGCCGGGTGGGCGGCGGTCTCGGCGGCGGTGGCGTCCGTGTCGAGGTCGACACGGACCGGGCCGGGCGTGTCCGCCGGGGCGGGCAGCGCGGTCCCGGTGGTGGTCAGCAGCAGTGCGGGGCGGGCGTCCCGCAGGGTGTGGGCGATGCGCTCGGCCGGGTGCGCGGGTTCGAGCGGCAGATAGGCGGCGCCCGCCTTGAGCACGGCGAGCACGGCCACGATCAGCTCCGCACCGCGCGGCAGGGCGACGGCGACGAAGTCCTCCGGGCCGGCCCCGCGCGCCGCGATCAGGTGGGCCAGCCGGCTCGACCGCTCGTCCAGCTCACGGTAGGTGAGCCGCTCACCGGTGTGATCGGTGACGGCCACGGCGTCGGGTGTGCGGGCGGCCTGGACGGCGAACCGGGCGGGAAGGGTCGTCCCGGGGACGCCGCTCGCGACGGTCCCGACGGGCCCGGCGGCGGCAGGCGAACCGGGCGCCGGTGTGGTGGTGGCCGCCGGTCCGGCGGGGGTCCGCGTGGTGCTCCACTGCGTGAGGATGCGGTGGTGTTCCGCCGGGTCCAGGGCGCCGAGGCGGGCGAGGGGGGCGTCGGGGGTGGCGGCCGCCTCGGCGAGGGTGCGGACCAGCCGGTCCAGCAGCCGCCGCGCGGCCTCGGTGCCCTCCCCCAGCGCCGACGCCCGGTACGACAGCCGCAGCCCGAGGCTCTCGCCGGGCAGCACGGTCAGGTGGAGGGGGTAGTGCGTGGCCGCGTGCACCCGCGCGGCGGAGACCGTGCCGCCGGTGCCGCGGTGCAGTTCCTCCTCGTCCAGCGGATAGTTCTGGAAGGCGAGGACGGTGTCGAAGAGTTCCCCCTGGACGCCGCAGGCGGCCTGCACCTCGGCCAGCGGCAGGTGCTCGTGCGGCATCATCGCGACCTGCTGCCGGGCCAGGTCCCGGAAGAGTTCGCCGGCCGGCCGCCCGGGCCGTACGTCGGCCCGCACGGGCAGGGTGTTGGCGAACAGTCCGATCATCGACTCGACGTCCGGGACCTCGGCGGGCCGCCCGGAGGTGACGGCGCCGAAGACGACGTCGTCCCGTCCGGTGAGCCGGCCGAGCAGCAGCGCCCAGCAGCCCTGCACCACGGAGTTGAGGGTGATCCCCTGCGCCCGGCTCCATGCCAGCAGCGCGCCGGTGTGCTCGCGCGGCAGCACCGCCTCGGCCTCGACGGGCGGTTCCCCTGCGTCGGTGGCGTCGGGGGCGACCCGGACGGGGCCGTCGAGCCCGCGCAGCAGGTCGGCCCAGGCGCCGCGCGCCGCGTCCCGGTCGCGGGTGCCGAGCCAGGCGAGGTAGGAGCTGAACGGCGCGGGCGCCGGCGGTTCCCCGGAGCGGCCGGCCAGCAGGGCCAGTTCGCGTACCGCCAGGGGCAGTGACCAGCCGTCGACCAGGATGTGGTGCACCGTCCACACCAGCCGGTGGCTGTGCTCGCCGAGCCGGATGAGGCCGAACCGCATGAGCGGCGGGCGGGCCGGGTCGATCCGGCGTCCGCGGTCCTCCCGCGCCAGCCGGTCCGCCGCGGCGGACCGCTCCCCGGCGGGCAGCCGGGTGAGGTCGTGCACGGCCCACTCGGGCGTCACGTCGTCCTCGCGGAGCACGATCTGCACCGGCTCGCCGTTCCTGCGGTTCCGGAAGCAGGCCCGCAGGTTCGGGTGCCGGCGCAGCAGCGCGGCCGAGGCGGCCCGCAGCCGGCGTTCCAGGTCGGTGCCGTCGCCCTCGATGTCCGCGGTGAACTGGAGGACGTAGTGGTCGGTCGCCGCGCTGTCGTACGAGGACAGGAAGAGCAGCCCCTGTTGCAGCGGCGAGAGCGGAAGCACTGCGCTGATCTTCGACCGGGTGCTGGATTCGGTCACGTCAGGTCCTCACTCAACTCGAGTTCGAGATCGGCGAGTTCTTCGGCGGACAGGGTGATGAGCGCGTCGGCGGGCTCCGGCGCGGGGCTGTCTTCGGCGGGCGTCTCGGTGGCGGCCCGGGCGAGGTCGGCGACCGTGCGCCGTTCGAAGACGTCGCGGGTGGTCAGGGCGAGTCCGGCGGCGCGGGCCCGGCTGACGAGCTGGATGGAGCGGATGCTGTCGCCGCCGAGCGCGAAGAAGTCCTCGTCCACACCGACCTCACCGACCCCGAGGACGTCGGCGAAGATCTCCGCCAGGACCCGTTCACGGTCGCTGCCCGCGGCCCGCTTGGCCTCCTGCCCGGGCAGGGCCGGCCGGGGCAGCGCCTTGCGGTCCAGCTTGCCGTTGGCCGTCAGCGGCAGCGCCTCCAGCACCAGCCATGAGGCCGGGATCATGTACGAGGGGAGCAGCCGGACGAGTTCCGAGCGCACTTCACCGGGGTCGACGCCGGGTCCGGTGAGGTAGCCGACCAGGCGCGGGTTGCCGGAGGCGTCGGGCAGCACGGCCACCGCCGCGTCCGTCACACCCTCCAGCGAACGGATGACCGACTCGATCTCCCCCGTCTCCACCCGACGGCCCCGGATCTTGACCTGATGATCACGCCGCTCGATGAACTCCAGCTGACCGTCCGCCCGCTGCACCACCCGGTCCCCCGTGCGGTACATCCGTGTCCCGGCCGCGCCGAACGGGTCCGCCACGAACGTCCCCGCCGTACGCGCCGGGTCGTCCAGGTACCCCCGGCCGACGCCGGACCCGCCGACGTACAACTCACCCGGCACACCCACCGGCACCGGCTGCAACTCGTCCGACAGCACATACAGACACGTGTTGCGGACCGCCGACCCGATCGGCACCCGGGCCCCCAGCGGATCACCGGCCCGGATCACCGCATGCGTCACATCATCCGAGCACTCGGTCGGCCCGTACGCGTTCATCAACGGCACATGCGGATACCGCTCGTGCCACCGCCGGCACAGATCCGCCGGCAACGCCTCCCCCGTCACCATCAGCCACCGCAACTCCGGCAACCCTGGAGCGGCCCCCTCGACGTCCCACGCGTCCAACGCCGCCCGCAGCAACGACGGCACCACCTCCAGCACCGCCACCCGCTCCCGAGCAACCAAGCCGAACAGCCCCGACGGATCCGCAGCCAACTCCCCCGCCACCCGCACCGTCCCGCCCACCAGCAGCGGAGCCAGCATCTGCCACACCGACACATCGAACGTCAGCGGCGCGTTCTGCACCACCGACTCCCCCGCCACCAACTCCAGATCCCCGACCTTCGCCCACAGGTGGTTCACCATCCCCGAACGCTGCACCATCGCCCCCTTCGGACGACCCGTCGACCCCGACGTGAACATCACGTACGCCAGGTCCAGCCCACCGCCCAGCGCGGGCGGCAGGGCGCGGTCGTCCAGGGAGTCCTCCAGGACCAGGACGGGGACGTCACCGGCGAGTTCGCGGGCCTGTGCCGCGTACGCGCGCCCGGTGAGCAGGTGGCGGGCGCCGCCGTCGGCGAGCAGGGACGCGTTGCGGGCCGCCGGGGCGGCCGGGTCCAGCGGCAGATACGCCCCGCCCGCACCCAGGACGCCGAGGACGCCCGTCACGAACGGCACTCCGGGGTCGGCGAGCATCGCCACCACGGAGCCGACGCCGGCGCCGGCCTCGGTCAGCAGCGCCGACAGGCCGCCGGCGCGCTCCACGAGGTCGCCGTAGCCGACGCCGTCCGTGCCGTCGGCCACGGCGACGGCGTCGGGCACCCGGGCCGCGACGGCCCGGACGCGTTCCACGACGCCGAGGCTCTCCTCGGGCAGGCCGGGGTCCCAGGAGCCGAGCAGTCCGCCGAGTTCGCCGGGCTGCCCGGGTCCGCCCAGGGTGGCCGGGGCGGTGATGTCGATGCGCGCGAGCGGCAGGTCGCCGCCGGCGGCCACGGTGTGCAGCAGGTGCCGGACCATGACGGCGATGCGGTCGACGTCGGCGCCGGTGAACAGGTCGGGCGCGTAGTCGAAGCGCAGGGTCAGGGTGTCGCCGGGGAACACCGCCATGCTGAGCGGGTGGTGGCGGGCGTCCAGGGCCTCGGTGCGCACCACGCGGGGGCCGTCGCCGCCGGTTGCCGGTCCGGCCGCGTCGAGCGGGAAGTTCTCGAAGAGGACGACGGTGTCGAAGACCTCGCCGGACAGGCCCGCCGCCTTGTGGATCTCGGCGAGGCCCAGGTGCTCGTGCGGCAGCAGCGCGGTCTGCTGCCGCTGGATGGTGCGCAGCAGCTCGGCGAGACGGGTGCCGGGGTGCAGCCGGGCCCGCACGGGCACGGTGGTGAGGAACATGCCGACCATCGACTCGACGTCGGGGACCTCGGCGGGCCGCCCGGAGGTGACGGCGCCGAAGACGACGTCCTGGCGGCCGGTGAGCCGGCCGAGCAGCAGCGCCCAGCAGCCCTGGAGTACGGTGTTGAGGGTCAGTCCGCGGGCGCGGGCCCAGGCGGTGAGGGCCTGGGTCAGGTCGCGCGGGAGGTCGAGGCGCAGCGACTCGGGGAGCACCGGGGCCCGGTCGGCGCCCGCGTCCACGAGCAGGGTCGGCCCGTCGAGGCCGGCGAGTGCCGCGCGCCAGGCGGCGCGGGCGGCCTCACGGTCCTGCCGGTTCAGCCACTGGAGGTAGGAGCGGTAGGGGACGGGGGCGGGCGGCGCGGTGTCGTCGGTGCCGGGCCGCCCGAGCGTGAACAGCTCCCGGACGAGCAGCGGCATCGACCAGCCGTCGACCAGGATGTGGTGGCTGGTCCACAGGAAGCGGTGCCGGCCCTCGCCGTGGGTGACGAGCGTGAACCGCAGCAGCGGCGGGCGCTCCAGGTCGAAGCGGTGGCCGCGTTCGGCGGCGGTGATCCGCTCCAGTTCGGCGCCGCGCTCGGGTTCCGGCAGGTCGCGCAGGTCGATCTCCTGCCAGGGGAGTTCCGCGCGGGCCGGGATCAGCTGCACGGGGGCGCCGGCGGGACGGGCCCGGAAGGACGCGCGCAGATTGGGGTGCCGGTCCAGGACGGCCTGGCCGGCGGCGCGCAGTGCGGCCGGGTCGAGGTCGCCCTCGATCTCGGCGACGATCTGGAGGGTGTAGACGTCGGTGCCGTCGGCGGTCGCCGTGTCGTAGTCGGCGTGGAAGAGCATGCCCTGCTGGAGCGGGGTGATGGGCAGTACGTCGGCCAGGGCGGCGCCGGTGTCGGCGAGTTCGGCCTCGTACGCCTCGATCTCCTGCTGGGTCAGGTCGACCAGCGGCAGGTCGGACGGGGTGCGGCCGCCGGTGGCCGGGGCGTGCCGGCCGAGCAGTTCCAGCGCCCGGAACCAGGTGCCGGCGAGGTCGCGCACGTCGTCCTCGGCCACCGCGTTCCCGGCCCACGCCCAGTTGGCGATCAGGTGGGGTCCGTCGGGGCGGTCCTCGGTCGCCGGGGTGACGTCGATCAGGTGCGGCAGCGGCATGCCCGGGTGGGCGCCGGTGCCGACGACCCCGTCACCGCCGGCGGGCTGCCACGGCCGGTCCTCGCGGGCGTCGAAGCGGCCCATGTAGTTGAAGCCGATCTGGGGCCGCGGGTGGCGGGCGAGGACGCGGGCGGCGTGCGGGTTGAGGTAGCGCAGCAGGCCGAAGCCGACGCCCCGGTCGGGCAGGGCGTGCAGCTGCTCCTTGATCCGCTTCAGGACGGCGCCCAGCGCGGGGCCGCCCTGCCACAGCTCGGACCAGTCGACGGTGCCGACGTCCAGGCGGACCGGGAAGGCGCTGGTGAACCAGCCGACCGTGCGGGACAGGTCCAGGTCGTCGCGGAGCTGCTCCCGGCCGTGTCCCTCCAGCTCGATCAGGGTCTGCGCGTGGTGGGCGTGGCCGTGCCGGCGGCGCCAGTCCGCGACGGCGAGGGCGAGCCCGGTGAGCAGGACGTCGTTGATCTCGGCGTGGAAGGCCGCGGGCACCTCGGTGAGCAGCGGCGCGGTCGCCGCGGGGCCCAGCTCCAGCCGCAGGGTGCGCATCGTGCCGTACACGTCCCGGGCGGGGTCCGCGCGGCGGGTGCCGACCAGCGGATCGGGTCCCTCCAGCTGCCGCTGCCAGACGGCGAGTTCGGTGCCGCGCACCTGGGTGCGGGCCTGCCCGGCGAGGAACGCGGACCAGGCGCGGTAGGAGGTGCCGACCGGGTCGAGCGCCGGGGCGCGGCCCTCGGCGAGGGCGCGGTAGGCGGCCTCCAGGTCGGGCAGCAGCACGCGCCAGGACACGCCGTCCACGACGAGGTGGTGGGCGCACAGCACCAGGCGGGCGGTGTCCGCGCCGGGCGGGGCGGCGAGCAGCACGGCCTGGATCATGACCGCGCGGGCCGGTTCGAGGCGGGCGCGGGCGGCGGCGGCCTGCCGCTCGGCGCGGGCCGGGTCGTCCTTGCCGTCCGGTTCGGCGACGGCGACCAGCGGCACACCGGCTGTGGCTCCGGGGGCGAGGACCTCCATGTGCCACAGTCCGGGGGCCGGTTCGGTGGCCCGGGTGCGCAGGGCGTCGTGGTGGTCGACCACGGCGTGCAGGGCGGCGTCGAGCAGTCCGGCGTCGAGCCCGGCGGGCACGCCGACGACGACGTGCTGGCTGTACTTGACCACCGGCCCGGCCAGCGTGCCGGTCTCCTCGTGCAGCTGGGCCATGATCGGGGTGAGCTCGTACGGCCCGACCCCGTCGTCCTCGCGGGCCCCGGGGCGCGCTTCGAGGCTGCCGGCTGCCCGGGCGAGGGCGGTGACCGACTTGTGCTCGAAGACGTCGCGGGTGGTCAGGGCGAGGCCGGCGGCGCGGGCCCGGCTGACGAGCTGGATGGAGCGGATGCTGTCGCCGCCGAGCGCGAAGAAGTCCTCGTCCACACCGACCTCGCCGACTCCGAGGACGTCGGCGAAGATCTCCGCCAGGACCCGTTCACGGTCGCTGCCCGCGGCGCGCTTGGCCTCCTGCCCGGACAGAGCCGGCCGGGGCAGCGCCTTGCGGTCCAGCTTGCCGTTGGCCGTCAGCGGCAGCGCCTCCAGCACCAGCCACGAGGCCGGGATCATGTAGGCGGGAAGCAACTGGGCCAGCTCGGCACGGACCCGGGCCGCGTCCACACCGGGTCCGGTGAGGTAGCCGACCAGGCGCGGGTTGCCGGAGGCGTCGGGCAGCACGGCCACCGCCGCGTCCGTCACACCCTCCAGCGAACGGATGACCGACTCGATCTCCCCCGTCTCCACCCGACGGCCCCGGATCTTGACCTGATGATCACGCCGCTCGATGAACTCCAGCCGACCGTCGGAACGCTGCACCACCCGGTCCCCCGTGCGGTACATCCGCGCACCCACAGGCCCGAACGGATCGGCCACGAAGGTCCCGGCCGTGCGGGCGGGGTCATCGAGATATCCCCGGCCGACGCCGGACCCGCCGACGTACAACTCACCCGGCACACCCACCGGCACCGGCTGCAACTCGTCCGACAGCACATACAGACACGTGTTGCGGACCGCCGACCCGATCGGCACCCGGGCCCCCAGCGGATCACCGGCCCGGATCACCGCATGCGTCACATCATCCGAGCACTCGGTCGGCCCGTACGCGTTCATCAACGGCACATGCGGATACCGCTCGTGCCACCGCCGGCACAGATCCGCCGGCAACGCCTCCCCCGTCACCATCAGCCACCGCAACTCCGGCAACCCTGGAGCGGCCCCCTCAACGTCCCACGCGTCCAACGCCGCCCGCAGCAACGACGGCACCACCTCCAGCACCGCCACCCGCTCCCGAGCGACCATGCCGAACAGCCCCGACGGATCCGCAGCCAGCTCCCCCGCCACCCGCACCGTCCCGCCCACCAGCAGCGGAGCCAGCATCTGCCACACCGACACATCGAACGTCAGCGGCGCGTTCTGCACCACCGACTCCCCCGCCACCAACTCCAGATCCCCGACCTTCGCCCACAGGTGGTTCACCATCCCCGAACGCTGCACCATCGCCCCCTTCGGACGACCCGTCGACCCCGACGTGAACATCACGTACGCCAGGTCCAGCCCCCCGCCGAGGGCGGGGAGTTCGGTGGTGCGGGTGGTGTCGGAGGGGTCGGTGAGCGGCAGGGCGGTCAGACCGGGGTGGTCCGGGGCGTCGTACGCGCCGCCGGTGAGGAGGTGGCGGGCGCCGCTGTCGGCGAGCAGGGACGCGTTGCGGGCCGCCGGGGCGGCCGGGTCCAGCGGGAGATACGCCCCGCCGGCGGCGAGTACGCCGAGCACACCGGCCACGAACGGCACCCCGGGGTCGGCGAGCATCGCCGTGACCGAGCCGGGGCGGAACCCGGCGGTGGTCAGCCGGGCGGCGACACCGGCGGCCCGGGTCAGCAGCTCCCGGTAGGTGACGCTGCCCGTGCCGTCGGTGACGGCGACCGCGTCCGGGGTGCGGGCCGCCACCGCGCGCACCCGCTCGACCAGGCCCTCGTACCCGGCGCTCCCGGCCTCCGGGTCCCAGGTGCCCAGCAGACCGACCGGCTCACCGGGCGCGCGCAGGCCGACGCGGGCGAGGGGCCGGTCGGCCGGGAGCGCGGCGAGGTCGGCCAGGAACGCCTCGAACCGGGCCAGGTGGGCGGCGAGTTCGTCGTCCGTGTACAGCTCCGGGTTGCCGTCGAGGTGGATCTCCATCGTGCCGTCGGCGGTGTTGAGGACGGTGACGATGAGGTCGTTGACGATGCCGGTGGACAGGTTGACGACCGTCCCCGGGCAGTCGCCGAAGGCCAGTGCCGGGTCCTGGTCGAGGACGTTGATGAAGGGGCCGAAGACACGCCGGTCGTCGGTGCGCAGGCCGATGTCGCGGCGGATGCGGTCACCGCGGTACCGCTGGTGCTTCAGGGCGCCGGAGACCTCGCTCCAGGCCCGTCGCAGCAGCTGCGGGGCCGTCAGTTCGGGGCGGACGCGCACGGCGAGCGGCAGGTAGTTGGCGAGCATGCCGGGGATCTCGCGGGCGACGGCGCCGATGCGGCCGGTGACCGGGAGGGTGAGCAGCGGTTCGGCGGCCCCGGTGACCCGCTGGGTGTAGGCGGCCATGGCACCGACCATGAGGACGGGCAGGGTGACCTTGCCGGTCCGGGCCAGGTCCCGCAGTGCCCCGGTGGCCTCGGGGCTGAGCCGGGTGGTGTGGCGCAGGGCGCCGCGGCCGGGGGCGGGGTCGCGGTCGGAGAGCGAGACGAGTTCGGGCGCCGGGCCGTCGCCGGAGCCGGTGAGGCGGCCGGTCCAGTAGGCGCGGTCGCGGTCGACCTGCTGGGACTCCAGGTAGCGGCGCTCGCCGTCCAGCAGCCGGTGGAAGGCGGGGATGGCGTCGGCGTCCAGGGCCGCGTCGTCCGCGCCGGCGGCCAGCCGCGTGTAGAGGGCGGCGAGCTTCGGGTAGAGCAGGGCGCGGCTGAAGCCGTCGGCCAGGATGTGGTGCATGCACAGGTAGAGCAGGTGGTGCTCGGGGCCGAGGGTGAGCAGCGCGCCCCGGAACAGCGGGAAGTCGGTGATCCGGAGCGGGTCGGCGTGGTCGGCGCGCATCCATCGTCCGGCGGCGCCGAGCGGATCGGGCTCGTCGCTGAAGTCGATCTTCCTGAGCGGGAGCCGGGCGAGCGGCCGGATGATCTGGCCCGGGGCGCCCGCCTCCTCCACGAACTGCACGCGCAGCCCTTCGGCCTCGTGCCCCAGGCGGTGCAGCGCCCGCTCCAGCAGCCCGGTGTCGAGCGGGCCGCGCAGGTCGATGTAGTCGGCCATGTTGTAGCCGAGCGGTCCGGTGGCGAACTGCTCGTCGAACCAGATCTCGGCCTGCGCCGCGGTGAGCGGGAGGACGGCGCCTCGGTTTGTCGTCATCGCTTTGCTCTCCGTCATTGTCGAAGTCAGCCCCGCCCGGCCCGTTCAGTCCGCGGAGGCGGTCGCGGCGACCGGTGCCGCCTCGCCCGTGCCGGCCCGGCCGGCCCGGTCCGCCGCCGGCCCGGTCAGCGGGCCGGGGCCGAAGGCGCCGCGCACCCACTCGTCGTGGTAGACGGTCTCCATGTAGCGCTCGCCCAGGTCGGGCGAGATGGTGACCGCGGTGATCCGCTCGCGGACCCCGCCGGCGCCGTCGCCGTAGTGCTCCTCCAGCCAGCGCAGGGCGCCGGTCACGGCGGTGCCGGTGGAGCCGCCGACCGGGAAGCCGTGCCGCATCAGCGTCCGGCAGGTCCGCACGGTGGCCGCCTCCGGCACGTGCACCACGGCGTCGACCAGGCTGTCGTCGAGCAGTGCCGGCCGCACGCTGGTGCCGAGGCCGGGGATGTGCCGGGTGCCGGCCGGTCCGCCGAAGGTGACGGAGCCGATGCTGTCCACGGCCACGACCCGCACCGAGGGCCGCCGTTCCCGGAACCAGCGGGCGCAGCCCATCAGGGTGCCGGTGGTGCCGGCGCCGACGAACAGGACGTTCAGGTCGGGGAACTGGCGGGCGATGGCGGGGGCCGTGGTGCGGTAGTGGGCCATCCAGTTGCCGGGGCTGAGGTACTGGTTCAGCCACACCCGGGAGTCGTCGGCGGCGAGCAGCGCCTTGACGTGGCGGATCCGCGCGCCGAGGAACCCCTCGGTCTCGTGCGGTTCGGTGACGACGTGAACCTCGGCGCCGAGGGACTCCATGGTGCGCCGGGTCACCGCGTTGCAGCGGGTGTCGGTCACGCACAGGAAGCGGTAGCCGCGGCTCGCCGCGAGCAGGGCGAGTGCGACGCCCATGTTGCCGGACGAGGACTCCACGAGGGTGGACCCCGCGCGGAGCCGGCCCGCGGCCTCCGCCTGGGCGACCATCTCGCGGGCGGCCTTGAGTTTGATGGATCCGGCGAAGTTGAATCCCTCGATCTTCAGGAACAGGCGGTGCCCGAACAGCGGCTGAAGATTCACGAAGAGGTCGCTGACATCGAATTCGTGCGACGCGGTGATGACCGGCACTGGCACTCCTGGCCGTCGGCGGCGGATGGGCCTCGCCGGCAAGCCTGTCGACGTGCGCTGACCGTGGACTGACGGTCTGCTGACGGCTTCCGGCCATGCCCGGCGTGGCCGGGAGGTGTCAGCTCGCGGTCAGTTGTTCGTCAGCGTGCTCGTGAAATCGTCGTCCGGTTGGAATCGTGCGGGCCGGAATTGTTCCCGCGCCCACTCCCGCTCTTCCGTGAGGAGCACGGCTTGAACCGGCAATCCGCCATCAGTGAAGTCCTCCCGCTGTCGCCGCTGCAACAGGGGCTGCTGTTCCTGTCCGCGTACGACCGGGACGCCACGGACGTGTACGCGCTGCAACTGGTGCTCGACCTCGCGGACGTGACCGACGCGGACGCCCAGGCGCTGCGGGGCGCCGCGGGTGCGCTGCTCGACCGGTACCCGAATCTCGCGGCGTGCTTCCGGCACCGCAAGAGCGGCGAGGCCGTGCAGGTGCTGCCCCGGTCGGTGGAGCTGCCGTGGTCGCAGCGGCGGCTGCCCGCCGCCGGGTTCGACCGGGCGACCGGCGAGGAGCGGCTGCGCCGCTTCGACCTGGCCCGGCCGCCGCTGCACCGCTTCCTGCTGCTACGGGCGGACGACGGACGGGCCCGGCTGCTGTGGACCGTGCACCACATCCTGGTGGACGGCTGGTCGATGGCCACGCTCACCCGTGAACTCGCCGAGACGTTCGCGCAGGTGCGCGGCGGCGGCACGCCGGCGGAGCGGCCGGCGGCCCCGCCGTACCAGGCGTACCTCGCCTGGCTGGGCACGCAGGACGAGGAGGCGGCCCGGCGGGCGTGGCGCCGGGCCCTGGACGGGGTGACGGAGCCGACGCGGCTGATGCCGGATGGCGGGGACACCGGCGGGGCCACGGATGCGGGGGCCGGCGGGAGCACCGGGCTGCCGCGGCGGGTCACCGTCGACGTGCCGCCCGGGCTCTCCTCCGCGCTGGCCGGCTTCGCCCGGTCCCGGGGGCTGACCGTGGGCGCGGTGGTGCAGGGCTGCTGGGCGCTGCTGCTGTCCCGGCTGACCGGACAGGACACGGTGGTGTTCGGAACCGTCGCCTCCGGCAGGCCCGCGCAGTTGCCGGACGTCGAGCGGATGGTGGGCCTGTTCGCCAACACGCTGCCGGTCCGCGCCGACGTGACCGCCCGGCTGACCCCGGCGGAGCTGTTCGCGCGGGTGCAGCGGGCGCGCACGGAACTGCTGGCGCACGAGCACCTGCCGCTGGCGGAGATCCAGCAGGAGACGGCGGTGCGCGGCGAGCTGTTCGACACGGTGCTGCTGTTCCAGAACTACCCGATGGGCGGTCCCGAGCCGGGACCGGCCCCGGCGGGCCCCCGGGTGACCGGCGTGGACATCCGCTCCGCCACCCACTACCCGCTGACCGTGACGGTGTTCCCCGGCGAGCCGTTCGAGCTGGCCGTAGACCATCTGCCGGCGCTCGTCCCGGAGGCCGAGGCGCGCGGCGTCGGGCGGTGTCTGGTCCGGCTGCTGGAGGAGACGGTGCGCCGGCCGGACGAGCCGTGCGGCCGGCTGGACCTGCTGGACGCGGGGGAGGCGGGCCGCGTCCTGGCGGACCGCAACCGCACGGAGGAGCCGGTGCCGGGGCCGTGGCTGGCGCCGCTGCTGGAGCGGTGGGCCGCGCGCACGCCCGACGCCCCGGCGCTGCGCTGCGGCACCGAGCGGCTGACGTACCGGGAGCTGCACGGGCGGGCGGACCGGCTGGCGGTGGCTCTGCGGGCGGCGGGCGCGGGTCCGGAGCGGCTGGTGGGGCTCGCCCTGGACCGGTCGGCCGACCTGGTGGTGGCGGCGCTGGCCGTGCTGAAGGCGGGCGCCGCCTACCTGCCGCTCGACCCGGACCACCCGGCGGAGCGCCTGCGCCTGATGCTGGCGGACGCCACACCGGTGGTCACCCTCACCCACCGCCGCATCCGTCCCTCGCTGGAGGCGATGGGTGCCCCGCTCACGGGCCCGCTGTGGGTGCTGGACGAGGGCCCGCTGCCCGCCTTCCCGGACCGGTCGAGCCCCACGGCACCGCCCCCGCCCTCTCCCGCCGGCCCCACCGCCGCCACTCCTCCCCACCCCGACCACCCGGCCTACGTCATCCACACCTCCGGGTCGACCGGCCGGCCGAAGGGTGTCGTCGTTCCGCACGGCGCGCTGGTGAACCTCGTCGCGGACATGGGGCGGCGCTGTGCGGTGACGGCGGCGGACCGGTTCCTCGCGGTGACGACGTTCGGGTTCGACATCGCCAACCTGGAGCTGTTCGTGCCGCTCGCGGCGGGCGCCGAACTGGTCGTCGCCGACCGGGAGACGGTCCGCGACCCGGCCGCCCTGGCCGCGCTGATCGGTGACTGCGGTGCCACCCTGCTCCAGGCCACGCCGAGCCTGTGGCAGGCCCTCGCCGGCTCCCACGCCCAGGCCCTCGCCGGCCTGCGGGCCCTCGTCGGCGGTGAGGCGCTGCCCGGCCCCCTGGCCCGCTCGCTGGCCGAGCACTGCGCGTCGGTGACCAACGTGTACGGCCCGACGGAGACGACGATCTGGTCGACGGCGGCGCCCCTGCCGCGGGTGCCGTCCGGCCCGCCGCCCATCGGCCGCCCCATCGCCAACACCCGGGCCTACGTCCTGGACGCGGCGCTGCGCCCGGTGCCCGACGGCCGCTTCGGCGAGCTGTACCTCGCCGGGGCCGGTCTCGCCCGGGGCTACCTGGGCCGTCCCGGCCTGACCGCCGAGCGGTTCACGGCCGATCCGTTCGGGCCGCCCGGCACCCGCATGTACCGCACCGGTGACGTGGTGCGCTGGTCGCCGGACGGCACGGCGCTGGAGTACGGGGGCCGCACCGACCACCAGGTGAAGATCCGCGGGCACCGCATCGAGCTCGGCGAGATCGAGTCCGTGCTGGGCGCACAGCCCGGCGTCGAGCGGGCGGTCGTCACCGCCCGCACCGACCGGAACGGGGACACCCGTCTGGTCGCCCATGTCGTACCGGCAGGGACCGACCGCGACCGGCTGCGGGAGCGCGCGTCCGCGGTGTTGCCCACGCACATGGTCCCTGCCGTGTACGTCTTCCTGGACGAGCTGCCGCTGACCCCGAACGGCAAGGTCGACCGCAAGGCGCTGCCCGCCCCGGCCGAGGGGCGGGCGGGCACGGGCCGGCCGCCGTCGGGAGCGCGCGAGGAACTGCTGTGCGCGGTCTTCGCGGAGGTGCTGGGTCTGGACCGGGTGGGGGCCGACGACGACTTCTTCGCGCTCGGCGGCCACTCGCTGTCCGCGATCCGGGTCGCCAACCGGCTGCGCGCCGAGCTGGGCACGGAGGTACCGCTGCGCACGCTGTTCGACGCCCGTTCGGCCGAGGCGCTGGCGCGCGCCCTGGCCGGGGACGGGACGGGCGCGGGGAGCACGGCGCCGCGCCCCGCGCTGCGCGCGGCGGCACTCCCGGGAGCCCCGCCCGTGCTGTCGTACGCGCAGGAGCGCCTGTGGTTCCTGGACCGGATGGGCGCGGGGGCCGGCTACAACATCCCGCTGGCGGTACGGCTGTCCGGCCCGCTCGACACCGGGGCGCTGGGCGCGGCGGTGGCGGACGTGGTCGCCCGGCACGAGACGCTGCGCACGCTGTTCGTGGCCGCCGACGCCGGGGCGGCGCCGCTGGTGCTCGGTCCGGAGGAGGCGGACGCCCGCCTTGAAGTCGTACCGGTGCCGGACGAGGACGCCCTGGCCGGGGCGCTGGCCGCCGAGGCGGCCGAGCCGTTCGACCTGGCCGCCCGGGTCCCGCTGCGAGCACGCCTGTTCGCGCTGGGCGACGACACGCACGTGCTGGCGCTGACGCTGCACCACATAGCCGCCGACGGCTGGTCGTTCGGGCCGCTCGCCCGTGACCTCGCCACCGCCTACGCGGCCCGCCGGGCCGGTCGCGCCCCGGACTGGCGGCCGCTGCCCGTGCGGTACGCCGACCACGCCCGCTGGCAGCGCGCGCTGCTCGGCGCCAAGGACGACCCGGACAGCCTGCTGTCCGCCGAACTCGCGCACTGGAGCGAGGTGCTGGCGGGCATGCCGCAGGAGCTGGAGCTGCCGGCCGACTTCCCCCGGCCGGCCCGGTCCTCGCAGCGCGGCGCCGCGGTCACCCGTACGCTGCCCGCCGACGCCCACGCCCGGCTGGCGGGGCTCGCCCAGGACGCCGGCGCCAGTCTGTTCATGGCCGTCCAGGCGGGTCTCGCGGCCGTCCTGACCCGGCTCGGCGCGGGCACCGACATCCCGCTGGGCAGCCCGGTCGCCGGGCGGTCCGACGAGGCGGTGCGCGACCTGGTCGGCTGCTTCGTCAACACGCTGGTGCTGCGCACCGACACCTCCGGCGATCCGTCGTTCGCGGCGCTGCTGGAGCGGGTGCGGGAGACGGACCTGACCGCGTACGCGCACGCCGAGCTGCCGTTCGAGCAGCTCGTCGACGAGCTGAAGCCGCAGCGGTCGCCGGCCCGGCACCCGCTGGTGCAGGTGGTGCTCTCCCTCACCCCGGGCGACGACCCGCTGCCCGCGCTGCCGGAGCTGACGGCCTCCGTGGAGCCGGTGCCCTCCCGCACGGCCAAGTTCGACCTGGCCTTCGAGGTGACGGAACGCCGGAGCGCCGACGGCGGCCCGGCCGGTCTGGACATCCGCCTGGAGTACAGCACGGACCTGTTCACCGAGGCCACGGCGGACCGCCTCGCCGGTGCCCTGGCGGTGCTCCTCGCCGACGCGGCCCGCACCCCGGGCGCGCCGATCGGCGCCCTCGCCCTGCTCACCCCGGACGAGCGCCGCGCTTCGCTGGCCGCGGGCGACGGCCCGTCCCGGCCCCGCCCGGAGGCGACGCTCCCGGCGCTGTTCGAGGCGCACGCGGCGGCGGCACCGGACCGCGCGGCGCTGGCGGTGCCCGGCGGGGCGGAGGTGTCGTACGGGCGGCTGAACGCGGACGCCAACCGGCTCGCCCGGCTGCTGCTCGGCCACGGGGCCGGCCCGGGTGCCGTGGTCGCGCTGGTCCTGCCCCGCTCCCCGCTGACCGTGACGGCGCTGCTGGCGGTGCTGAAGACCGGCGCGGCCTATCTGCCCGTCGACCCGGACTACCCGGCCGAGCGCATCGCGTACATGCTCGGCGACGCGGCCCCGGCCGCCGTCGTCACCGTCGGCGGGTCCGCCGGCCGGCTGCCGGACGGCGCAGCCCGGGTGGTGCTGGACGACCCGGCCACCACGGACCTCGTCGCCGGCCTGTCCGGCGCCGACGTCACCGACGCCGAGCGGACGCGCCCGCTGTCGGCGCGGGACACCGCGTACGTCATCTACACGTCCGGGTCGACGGGCCGGCCCAAGGGGGTGGCGGTGCCGCACGCGGGCGCGGCCCACCTGGTCGCCCACCACCGGGAGGAGCTGGGGACCGGGCCGGACACCCGGGTGCTGCAGTTCGCCTCGTTCAGTTTCGACGCGACCGTGTGGGAGCTGGCCGCCTCGCTGTTCTCCGGCGGCACCCTGGTGCCGGCCACCGCCGAGAGCCGGCTGTCCGCGCCGCTGCTCGCCGGCCTGCTCACCGAGCAGCGGATCACCCACGCGCTGCTGCCGCCGACCGTCGTCGGCCGCTTCCCGGAACCGGCCGACCTGCCCGCGGACCTGTGTCTGATCGTCGGCGGGGAGGCCTGCCCGCCCGCCGTCGTGGAGCGCACCGCGGCCCGGGTGACCCTGCGCAACGCCTACGGCCCGACCGAGATCACGGTGGCCGCCACCCTCAGCGCCCCGCTCGCCCCGGACGGCGGCCGGCCGCCGATCGGCCGGCCCCTGCCGAACGTCCGGGTGTACGTCCTGGACACGGCCCTCGCCCCGGTGCCGGACGGGATCACCGGCGAGCTGTACGTCGCGGGCGCGGGTCTGGCCCAGGGCTATCAGGGCCGTGCGGGCACCACGGCGGAACGGTTCGTCGCCGACCCCTACGGGCCGCCCGGCACCCGCATGTACCGCACCGGGGACCTGGTGCGCCGGCGGGCGGACGGCGAGCTGGACTACGTCGGCCGCGCCGACCAGCAGATCAAGCTGCGCGGCTTCCGGATCGAGCCGGGCGAGATCGAGTCCGCGCTTACCCGGCACCCGGTGATCGCGCAGGCCGCCGTGGTGCTGGCCCCGGCGGACGGCGGCGGCCGGCTGACCGGGTACGTGGTGCCCGTACCGGGGGTGGCCGCCGTCGACGTGCCCGTGCTGACCGCGTACCTCGCCGGGTCGCTGCCCGCGCACATGGTGCCCACCGCGCTGGTGTCGCTGCCCGCGCTGCCGCTGACGCCGAACGGCAAGCTCGACGTCCGGGCCCTGCCCGCGCCCGGCGCCCCGGTGCCCGCCGTCGCCGGGCGGGCCCCGCGCACCCCGGCCGAGCGGGCCCTCGCGGAGGTGTTCTGCGAGGTGCTGGGGTTGGACGAGGTCGGTGCCGACAGGGACTTCTTCGCACTGGGCGGGGACAGTCTGCGGTCGGTGGAGGTGGTCGGCCGGGCCGCCAAGGCGGGGCTGACGCTCGCCCTGTCCGATGTCTTCGCGCACCGCACGGTGGCGGCCCTGGCCGCGGTGGCGACCCCGGCCGGGGACCGGGCGACGGCCGCCGTGCCGCTCCTGGAGATCCGGCCGCACGGCACGGCGGCGCCGCTGTTCTGCGTGCACGGCGGGGTCGGATTCGGCCTGCCGTTCGCGGAGCTGGCCGCGCGCCTCGACCCGGACCGGCCGGTGTACGCGCTCCAGTCCGACGGTGTCGCGGCGGAGCCGGGCGCCTGGGACCGGCCGGCGGGCGTGCGGGAGCTGGCGGCGACGTATCTGGAACGGGTGCGGCGGATCCGGCCGTACGGGCCCTACCACCTGCTGGGCTGGTCGTTCGGCGGGCTGGTCGCGCACGAGATGGCCGTCCTGCTCCAGGCCGCGGGCGAGCGGGTGGCGTTCCTGGCGGTCCTCGACGCCTTCCCGGCGGCGCCCGGCGATCCCCGTCCCACCGACGAGGAGATCCGGTCGGCGTTCCTCGCCCACCACGCGCGCGGCACGACGATCGCGGAGCGGGACCTGGACCGGCTGACGACCGTGATGCGCCACCACACCGACATCGCGCGGGAGTTCACCCCGGGACGGTTCGCCGGTCCGCTGACGCTGTTCGTGGCGGCGCACGGGCAGCAGGCCCCCACCGGAGAACTGGCCGCGCGCTGGCGGCCGCACCTGGACGGCCCGCTCACCGTGCACGAGATCCCGTGCGGGCACGAGGAGATGCTGGGCGGTACGGCGGTGGAGCGGATCGGCGCGCTCACCGACGGCGCGCTGCGGGAGGTCTGAGCGCGGGCACGGCAGAGCGCCGGCGGCCTGGGTGCCGCCGGCGCTCCGTCCGTTCAGCCGGTCACAGCAGCGAGGGGTCCTGCATCAGGATCGCCTGGTACAGGGTGTGCAGCCGCTGGCTCGGCTTGAGGCCCAGTTCCTCGTCGAGCCACTTGCGGGTGCGGTGGAAGATGTCGACGGCCTCGGACTGGCGTCCGCACCGGTAGAGCGCGATCATCAACTGCTCGCTGAACCGCTCGCGTTCGGGATACTGCGCCAGGAGCTGCTTCAGCTCGGCAACGACGACCCCCGCCTCGCCGGCCTGCAGTTGCGCCTGGATCAGATCCTCCCGTGCGGTCTTGCGCTGTTCGTCCAGCCGCAGGGCCACGGCCCGGCAGCGCGGTCCGTCGCTCACGTCGAGCAGGGCGGGCCCGCGCCACATGGCGAGGGACTCCCGCAGCAGCCGGATGGACTCGTGCGGCTCCCGGGCGACCAGGGCGGCGCCCTGCTCGGCCATGCGCAGGAAGCGGTAGGCGTCGAGGGCCTCCTCGGACACGTCGAGCATGTAACCGTTGTCGACGGTGCGGATCAGTCCCTCCTCACCTCCCGGGAGGCCGAGTTCGGCCAGCGACTTCCGCATGCGCCGCACATTCGCCTGGAGTGCGTTTCGCGTGTTCTTCAGCGGGGCCTCGCCCCAGAGTTCGTCGATCAGTTCATCGAAACCGACGACTTGACCAGGATTCAGCGCGAGCATGGTCAGCATCACGCGAATCTTCTTCGCCCGCACACCGATGGTTCTTTGACCATCTCCGATCAGCAGCGGACCCAATATGGAGATGTGTACCAAATTCCCGTCCCTACTCAGAAAAACCGGTCACAAGCCCCCACCTCGCGACCCACGGGGCGGTCACGTAACCGTGGGTGGACGCAATCAGCGGCGCCCGAACACAGGGAAAACATCAGAGAGTCAGAACTGATCAATTATCAGTCACGCCTGGCCGGTTTGGCACTGTACCTTCGTACATGAGAAGGTGGGCCTGGGCTACGAGACCCACCTGAAGACGGGATTCCACTTTCAGTTTCGCCAGGATGCTGGCCACGTGGGCCTTCACGGTACGTTCCGTCACGCGCAGCCTCACCGCGATCGCGCGATTCGATAACCCTGCTCCGAGCAACGAGAAGACCTGCCTCTCGCGCTCCGAGAGCGACTCCACCTGGGTGAGCTGATACTGCCACCGAGTCGACGGCAGGCCGTCGTCACCGTGCATAAGGGCCACTCCCCGTGATCGCCCCGCTTCCCCCGTCAGCGTGCGCCGGAAACAGTCGGTCGGCTTGTTTCCGTCGAACGCGGGACCGAGTGTAGCGCCCTGGCAACCGAAGTCGCAGAGAAAGGACTTCACCGCCGGAATTCACCGGCGAGCCCGGCTCCGACCACGCCAAACGGCCGGGGAGACGGAGCCACCCGTCTCCCCGGCCGGCCCGGGCCGTGGGGGGCGGGGGGGGGGGGGCG
>NZ_JAINRC010000016.1 GCF_020400655.1 Streptomyces spinosus | reverse complement strand
GCGGACTGCCCCGGCCCCTGTTGTCCAACCCGTCCAGCCCCGGACGGGTGATCCTTCCGCAGAGGCGCAATGCGACGCCCGCCGCGCCACTATGCTTCTGCACAACACGCGTCAGGCCCACAGCGTCGTGCGTCTTCCGCGGCTAGCCCCTCCTCCGCCTGCGGCCGTCGGGACGGCCGTCCGCATCGCACATGTGAGGACTCACGTGAGCTCGAAACCCGTCGTACTCATCGCTGAAGAGCTGTCGCCTGCCACCGTCGACGCACTCGGTCCGGACTTCGAGATCCGGCACTGCAACGGAGCGGACCGCTCCGAGCTGCTGCCGGCCATCGCCGACGTGGACGCGATCCTGATCCGCTCGGCCACCAAGGTCGACGCCGAGGCCATCGCCGCCGCGAAGAAGCTCAAGGTCGTCGCCCGGGCCGGCGTCGGCCTGGACAACGTCGACGTCTCCGCCGCCACCAAGGCCGGCGTGATGGTCGTCAACGCCCCGACCTCCAACATCGTGACCGCCGCCGAGCTGGCCTGTGGTCTCATCCTCTCCACCGCCCGCAACATCCCGCAGGCCAACGCCGCGCTGAAGAACGGCGAGTGGAAGCGGAGCAAGTACACGGGCGTCGAGCTGGCCGAGAAGACGCTGGGCGTCGTGGGCCTGGGCCGCATCGGTGCCCTCGTCGCGCAGCGCATGTCCGCCTTCGGCATGAAGGTCGTCGCCTACGACCCCTACGTGCAGCCCGCGCGAGCCGCGCAGATGGGCGTCAAGGTGCTCTCCCTGGACGAGCTGCTGGAGGTCTCCGACTTCATCACCGTCCACCTGCCCAAGACCCCCGAGACGCTGGGCCTCATCGGCGACGAGGCGCTGCGCAAGGTCAAGCCCAGCGTGCGCATCGTCAACGCCGCGCGCGGCGGCATCGTGGACGAGGCGGCGCTGTACGCGGCGCTGAAGGAGGGCCGGGTCGCCGGCGCCGGCCTCGACGTGTACGCCAAGGAGCCCTGCACCGACTCCCCGCTCTTCGAGCTGGACCAGGTCGTCTCCACCCCGCACCTGGGCGCGTCGACGGACGAGGCGCAGGAGAAGGCCGGTATCGCCGTCGCCAGGTCCGTCCGCCTGGCCCTCGCCGGCGAGCTGGTGCCGGACGCCGTCAACGTCCAGGGCGGTGTCATCGCCGAGGACGTCAAGCCGGGCCTGCCGCTCGCCGAGCGCCTCGGCCGCATCTTCACCGCGCTCGCCGGTGAGGTCGCGGTCCGCCTCGACGTCGAGGTGTACGGCGAGATCACCCAGCACGACGTGAAGGTGCTGGAGCTGTCCGCGCTCAAGGGCGTTTTCGAGGACGTCGTCGACGAGACCGTCTCCTACGTCAACGCCCCGCTGTTCGCGCAGGAGCGCGGGGTGGAGGTCCGCCTGACCACCAGCTCGGAGTCGGGCGACCACCGCAACGTGGTGACCGTGCGCGGCACGCTGGGCACCGGCGAGGAGGTGTCGGTCTCCGGCACGCTGTCCGGCCCGAAGCACGTCCAGAAGGTCGTCGCGGTCGGGGAGTACGACGTCGACCTCGCGCTCGCCGACCACATGGTGGTGCTGCGCTACGAGGACCGCCCGGGTGTCGTCGGCACCGTCGGCCGCATCCTCGGCGAGGCGGGCATCAACATCGCCGGCATGCAGGTCGCCCGCGCGGCCGTGGGCGGGGAGGCGCTGGCCGTGCTGACCGTCGACGACACGGTGGGCGCCGCCGTCCTGGCCGATGTCGCCTCCGAGATCGGCGCCACGTCGGCCCGGTCGGTCAACCTGGTCTGATCCACCTGTGCCGGAACGCCGGACGGGCTGAGGGGTTCCTCGGCCCGTCCGGCGTTCTCGCGTCGGCTACTTCCGATCGGCCCCGGTCCGGCGCAGCGTGACCGCCGCCCCGACCGCCGCGAGCACCAGGATCACCGCCCCGGCCAGCGCGGCGCCCCGCATGCCGCTGGTGAACGCCTCGCGTGCCGTCGCGAGCAGGGCCTGTCCGCTCCGGCCCGGCAGCCGTGCCGCGCCGGCCAGCGCACCGCCCAGGGTCTCGCGGGCCTCGGCCGGGGCGGTGGCCGGCATCGCGTGGCGGTAGACCGCCGTGCCGATGGAGCCCAGGACCGCCATGCCGAGGGCGCCGCCGAACTCGGTGCCGGTCTCCAGCAGCGAGGAGGCGGTGCCCGCCCGTTTCGCCGGCGCCGCGCTCATCGCCAGGTCGGTCAGCTGGGACAGCACCATGACCGCCCCGCAGGCGAGGACGCCGGCGGCGGCCAGCACCAGCCACAGGGAGTCGGTGCCGGCGAGGGCGAGCAGGGCGTACCCGGCCGCGCTGACCGCGAAGCCGCAGGCGACGACGTGTCCGCGGGGGACACCCCGCTGGACGAGCTGGGCGCTGACCGGTCCGGCGACCCCGATGAGGACCGACGGCAGCAGGCTCCACAGGGCCGCCTGGAGCGGGCTCTTGCCGAGGACGGACTGGAGGTACTGCGTGGTGAAGATGGCCGAGCCCATCATCCCGAACGCGCAGACGAGGGTCAGGACCAGCGACGGGGTGAAGCCGCGGCCCCGCAGCAGGGCCGGCGGGATCAGCGGTGAGGTGCCGGTGCGCTGGCGCCGGACGAACAGGGCCGCGAAGAGCAGGCCGACGGTGATCGAGACGACGTACCCCGGGTTCCATCCCTCGGAGGGGATCTCCTTCAGGCCGTAGACAACCGGGAGCACGGCGGCCAGCGACAGCGGGACGCTCGGCCAGTCGAAGCGGCCGGGCGCGGGGTCCTTCGACTCGGGCAGCAGCACCGGGCCGAGGAGGAGCAGCAGCGCCATCGCGGGCAGGTTGACCAGGAAGACCGAGCCCCACCAGAAGTGCTCGACCAGGATGCCGCTCATCACCGAGCCCAGGGCGATGCCGCCGGTCATCACGCCGGACCACATGCCGATCGCCTTGGCCCGCTGGGCGGGATCGGTGAACATCGTGCGCAGCAGGCCCATCGTGGAGGGCATCAGGGTGGCGCCGCCGATGCCGAGGACCGCGCGGGCCGCGATCAGGGTCTCGGCGCTGTTCGCGTAGGCGGCGAGGAGCGAGGCGGCGCCGAAGGCCGCGGCGCCCGCGAGCAGGAGCCTGCGGCGGCCGACGCGGTCGCCGAGCGAGCCCATCGTCAGCAGCAGGCCGGCCAGGACGAAGCCGTAGACGTCGAAGATCCACAGCTGCTGGGTGCCGCTCGGGCGCAGGTCGGCGCTGATCGCGGGGGTCGCGAAGTAGAGGACCGAGACGTCCATCGAGACCAGGAGCAGCGGCAGCATCAGCACGCCGAGCGCGGTCCACTCGCGGCGTCCGGCGCGGGCGGGTGCGCTTCCGGCGCCGGCGGGGTCGGTGGTGCTCGTCGGGTTCGTCGTCATGCCGAGGACTGTACGAGCGTCTTAAACGCTTGTCTAGAACGACTGTATAAGTCATCTGTCTAGGACGGTTGTATGGATCGCGGGGTAGGGTGGGCCCATGGGACACCGTGAGGATCTGCTCGAAGGCGCCAAGCGCTGCCTGCTGGACAAGGGCTTCCTGCGCACCACCGCGCGCGACATCGTCAAGGAGTCCGGCACCAACCTGGCGTCCATCGGCTACCACTACGGCTCGAAGGACGCGCTGCTGGTGCAGGCGTACGTCTCGCTGATCGAGGGCGTCGGCGAACGCTTCGACCCCGGCCTGGACGGCGAGATGACCCAGCCCCCGGGCTCGCTGGAGCGCTTCCGGGAGGTGTGGGCCGGGATCATCCGGACCGTGCCCGAGTCGCGGGCGATCTGGCTGCTCAGCTTCGAGCTGATGTTCCAGGACGACCGGCTAGAAGAGGTGCGCAAGCTGCTGGCCGAGGCCCAGAAGGAAGGCCGCGCGGGACTCGTCCCGCTGTTCAACGGCGTCCCCGAGCCGGCCCTGGACGAGGAGACGATCGACACCGAGGGGCGCCTCTACCAGACCCTCCTCAACGGCCTCATGGTCCAGTGGCTCTTCGACCCTGGTACGGCGACCACCGCCGAGCAGCTCACCGAGGGGCTGCGGCGGGTGATCCGGCAGGCCGCGCGGAGCTGACCGCGCCAGGCGTCACAGCCGCGCCCGCTTCAGCGCCATGTGCAGCAGCAGCCGGTCCTCCCCGTCGTCCAGGTCCAGCCCGGTGAGCTGCTCCACGCGGGACAGGCGGTAGTAGAGGGTCTGACGGTGGATGCCCAGCTCGGCGGCCGTGCGGCCGGCCTGCCCGGCGCAGTCGAGGTAGACCTCGGCCGTGCGGGCCAGCTCCCGGTGGGCGGGGGAGAGGAGGGGGCCGACCACCCGGTCGTGCGCGGCCTCCGGCGGCAGCGCGGTCAGCAGCCGGTACGCCCCGATCCGCGCCCACTCGGCGACCGGACCGAACCGCGGTTCGGCCAGCGCGGCCCGCGCGGCGGCCGACGCCTCCTGCCAGATGGTGCCCAGCTCGGTGAGGCCGGTACGCGGCTCGCCGACCCCGGCCGCGCAGCCGGTGGCCTGGGCGGCCCGGGCCCCGGCGGCGAACCCCGCCGCGACCGCCGCCGCCACGCGGGCGCCCGCCCCGCGCGCCGCGCCGCCCGGCGCCCCGCGGGCCCCGTCGGCCTCCTTCAGCAGCCGCGCGGCCGCCGCCAGCGCGGGTGCGCTGGACTCCGTGGTCCGCAGGCGCACCAGCAGCGCGAGGCTCTGCCCCGAGGCGCCCCACGGCAGTGTGCACAGCGCCGTGGCGTGCGGGATCGTCCGGGCGGCGGGGGCGTCGTCCGGGTCGGCCGACGGCCACGGCGCCACGCAGACCAGGGTGTGCGGGCCGTCCGCGCGGGGCCCCAGCGCGGTGCGCAGCTCCGCCACCGCCATGTCCCGCTGCCAGCCGCGTTCCGCGGTGAGCACGGCCCGCAGCTCCCGGCTCAGCCCCGCCCCGGCCTCCGCCTCGTCCGCGAGCAGCGCGCCGATCCGGCCCGCGACCCGCAGGGCGGCGGCGAGCTGGGCGTCGGTCGGCCCGGGATCGCTGTCCAGCAGCCAGACGTAGCCGAGGACGACGCCCCGGTGGCGCACCGGCAGGCAGATCCGGCCGCGGTAGACACCGGCCTCCGGGCTCGGCGGGATACGCACCGGCCCGGTCGCGCGCGTGATGCCGAAGCCCTCGAACCAGGCGCGGACCGCCGCCGTGGAGCGCCGGGTCAGGATCGAGCGGGTGCGCACCGGGTCCAGCGCGGTCGGGTCCAGCTCGTCCTCGCTGTCGTAGGCACCGAAGGCGATCAGCTCGAAGTCGCGGTTCTCCAGGGTCGCCGGCACCCCCAGCAACTCGGAGAGCTCGTCCACCAGCTCCTGGTAGTCCGCCTTGAATTCAGCCGCCACCCGGGCATTCTCCCCCATTTGCCGGACACCTTCATACATCTGTCTGAGATCCCGGGCACGGATGCGTGACAGCTGTCGATGGCCGACGATCGGAGGGATCCATAGGTTTCACGGTGGTTCTCCGTGCCGTACCCGAATCGTCGGGTGACGGCCGTATTTGGTGCTTGTCTGTGGAGGTGCCCCGTGCTGGGTCCCGTGATTCTCGCCGCGTCGCGCAGCGACCGGATGCGACGCCTGATCTCGGCGGCCCCGGTGACCAAGCAGGTCGTCGACCGCTTCATCCCCGGCGAGACCGTGGCCGACATCGTCCCGATCATCAAGGACCTCACGGCCAAGGGCCTGGAGCTGACGATGGACGTCGTCGGCGAGGACATCACCACCCCCGAGCAGGCCACCGCCGCCCGGGACGCCTACCTGGCGCTGATCGACCACCTCAACGACCTGGGGCTGGGCGAGCGCGTGGAGATGTCCGTCAAGCTGTCCATGTTCGGCCAGGCGCTCGAGGGCGGCCACGAACTGGCGCTCGCGAACGTCCGCCCGGTCGTCGAGGCCGCGGCCGCCATCGGCACGACCGTGACGCTCGACGCCGAGGACCACACCACCCTCGACTCGATGTTCGCCATCCACGAGGACCTGCGGAAGGACTTCCCGCAGACCGGCTGCGTCATCCAGGCCTACCTCTTCCGCACCGAGGCCGACGCCCGCCGCCTCGCCGCGAGCGGCAGCCGCGTCCGCCTGGTCAAGGGCGCCTACAAGGAGCCCGCCGAGGTCGCCTACCAGCAGAAGCACGAGATCGACAAGGCCTACGTGCGCATCCTGAGGACGCTGATGGAGGGCGAGGGCTACCCGATGGTCGGGTCCCACGACCCGAGGCTGATCGCCATCGCCCAGGAACTGGCCCACAAGGCCGGCCGCAAGCTCGACGAGTACGAGTTCCAGATGCTGTACGGCATCCGCGGCGAGGAGCACCTGCGGCTGGCCGCCGAGGGCCACCGCATGCGCGTCTACACCGCCTACGGCACCGACTGGTACGGCTACTTCATGCGCCGCCTGGCGGAGAAGCCGGCCAACCTCCGGTTCTTCCTCCGCAGCATGGTCAGCAAGGGCTGAGCCCGCACACCCGCTCACGTACAAGGAGTTACGGATCCCATGGACGCTGTGACCCAGGTCCCCACCCCCGTCAACGAGCCGGTGCACGGCTACGCCCCCGGCTCGCCCGAGCGCGCCCGGCTGGAGGCCAAGCTCAAGGAGCTGGCCGAGAACCCGATCGAGCTGCCGATGACGATCGGCGGGGAGAAGCGGCTGGGCGGCGGCGAGCCGTTCGAGGTCGTGCAGCCGCACAACCACAAGGCCGTCATCGGCACCGGCCGCCACGCCACCCAGCAGGACGCCAAGGACGCCATCGACGCGGCCCTGGCCGCCGCGCCGGCCTGGCGTGCGATGTCCTTCGACGACCGCGCCGCGATCATCCTGCGCGCGGCCGAGCTGCTGGCCGGCCCCTGGCGCGAGACCCTTGCCGCCTCCACGATGCTGGGCCAGTCCAAGACCGCCCAGCAGGCCGAGATCGACACCCCCTGTGAGCTGGTCGACTTCTGGCGCTTCAACGTCCACTACGCCCGGCAGATCCTGGCCGAGCAGCCCCCGGCGAACTCCCCGGGCGTGTGGAACCGCCTGGACCACCGCCCGCTGGAGGGCTTCGTCTACGCGATCACGCCGTTCAACTTCACGGCGATCGCCGGCAACCTGCCCACCGCCCCCGCCCTGATGGGCAACGTGGTGGTCTGGAAGCCGTCCCCGACGCAGACCCACGCGGCCGTGCTCCTCATGCGACTGCTGGAGGAGGCGGGCCTGCCCAAGGGCGTCATCAACCTCGTCACCGGCGACGGCATCGAGGTCTCCAAGGTCGCCCTGGAGCACCGGGACCTCGCGGGCATCCACTTCACCGGCTCCACCAAGACCTTCCAGTACCTGTGGAAGACGGTCGGCAACAACATCGAGAAGTACCGCTCCTACCCGCGTCTGGTCGGCGAGACCGGCGGCAAGGACTTCCTCGTCGCGCACCCGTCGGCCGACCGCGCGGTGCTGAAGACGGCCCTCACCCGGGGCGCCTTCGAGTACCAGGGCCAGAAGTGCAGCGCGACCTCCCGCGCCTACATCCCGGCGTCCATCTGGAACTCGGGCTTCAAGGAGGAGTTCGCGGCCGAGGTCGACTACCTGACCATGGGTGACGTCACCGACCTGTCGAACTTCATCGGCGCCGTGATCGACGAGCGTGCCTTCGTCAAGAACAAGGCCGCGATCGACCGCGCCAAGGCGGACCCGTCCTGCACGATCGTCGCGGGCGGCAGCTACGACGACTCGGTCGGCTACTTCGTCCGCCCGACCGTCATCGAGTGCACCGACCCGGAGAACGAGGTGTTCACCACCGAGTACTTCGGCCCGATCCTCGCGGTGCACGTCTACGAGGACGACAAGTACGACGAGATGCTGACCCAGATGGAGTCGGTGTCGGACTACGCCCTCACCGGCTCGGTCATCGCGGGCGACCGCGCTGTGGCGGCGTACACGATGGAGAAGCTCCGCTTCGCCGCGGGCAACTTCTACATCAACGACAAGTCGACCGGCGCCGTCGTCGGCCAGCAGCCCTTCGGCGGCGGCCGCGCCTCCGGCACCAACGACAAGGCCGGCGCCCCGCAGAACCTCCAGCGCTGGACGCTGACCCGCGCCATCAAGGAGACCCTGGTCGCGCCGACCGACTACACCTACCCGCACATGGGCTGACCAGCCCCCCCCGAGCACGGCCCGGGAAGCCCGACACGAGCGGGCTCCCCGGGCCGTTCCCATGCCGCACACCGGGGAACTTCCGGGGCGTCATACTGGCGCCATGACCCTGCGCCTCGCCCACACCGCCGACCTGGACGCGGCCGAACTCCGCGATGTCCGCGCCCTGTTGGACGCCGCCTTCGACGGGGACCTCTCCGACGCCGACTGGGAGCACGGGCTGGGCGGGCTGCACGCGCTCGTCCGGGACGGGGCCGGGCTCGCCGCTCACGGTTCCGTCGTGATGCGACGGGTGCGGCACCGGGGGCGCTGGCTGCGCGCGGGGTACGTGGAGGCCGTCGCCGTGCGGGCCGACGTGCGGCGGACCGGGCTCGGCGGGCGGGTGATGGCCGGGCTGGAGCGGGTGGTCGACCGTGCCTACGACCTCGGCGCGCTCTCGGCGAGCGACGAGGGCGCCGCGCTGTACGCCGCCCGGGGCTGGCGGCGCTGGGCCGGGCAGGTGCACGCCCTCTCTCCGGACGGGATCGTCCGGCTGCACGACGAGGAGGGCGGCGTGTACGTGCGGGGCGCGCTCGACCCGGAAGGGGAACTCGTCTTCGACTGGCGGGACGGGGACGTCCTGTGACGGTCGTACGGCCGTATGGCTCTGCGGCTCCACCTCCTTGGTGGCGCGGCCACCATCGGGCGTAATCCCAGTTCGGGGACGTGTGACCCGACGCGCCGTCTCAGATAGTAGGAAGTCCGAGTAATTGTGCAGACAGACACGGGTGGCTCCCTTAGTTTTGTAGGAGCCGAACGTCTCGCTCGATCCAGCGAATGGCGGTCGTGAGCCGGGCCTCGTGCAGGCAATCCCTGCGGCCGGTGCTCCCCGCCCCTTCCGGCGTCTCGCAACCCTCACCCTTGCCGCGCTCCACGTATGCCGAAGGAGTCGACCGCCATGGCCGAGACGACCGCCCACCGCCGAGTCCGCCACGTGTCCCGCACGAGCGAGTCCGACCGCAAGAACGCCGCCGCCGCCCTCCAGCGCGCCCTGGACCGCCGGGACAACGGCGGCGAGACCGGCCACTGAGCCGGACCACCAGCCGGGAGCCGCACTCCCCCGGGGTGCGGTGCGGCCCTCACCCGCCGCGCCCCACCTCGAAGTGGTCGATCCGCCGCCCGTCCTGGCCCAGCGCCGAGACCACGAGCCGTGGTGCCGCGCCGGCCCGCACCTCCACCGAGAGCAGTGAGAAGCCGGTGTAGCGCACCCGCGACCACTCCACCGTCTCCGGCGCCCGGTCCCCGCCCTTCGTCCACGCGAAGGTGTCGACCGCCCGGTGCCGGGTGACGTGTCCCTCGTAGCTGTCCTTCACGTTGATCACCAGGTCCACCCGGTGCTTCGCGAACAGCGGCGGCCACTCCCGCCGGACGCCTCCGTCCGAGGAGTGCCGCGAGGTGGAGTAGGCGCAGTGGTGGAAGAAGACGACCACGAAGTCGATGCCGTCGGCCGCGCGCAGCCGGCCCAGCGTCCGGTCCAGCCAGGCCGTCTGCCGGCCCCGGCTGTGCCCGAGGTTGGCGGGGACACTGGCAACACGTCCGGGTGTCCGTATCGCGGACGCCATGTGTCATCACCTGGGACGAGGAGTAGGGTGCCCGCATGTCTCGCAGCATCAATCTCGCAGTGATCCCCGGTGACGGCATCGGCCAGGAGGTCGTGGCCGAGGGTCTCAAGGTCCTCTCCGCCGTCCTGCCGCAGGATGTGAAGCTGGAGACCAAGGAGTACGACTTCGGCGCCAAGCGCTACCACGCCACCGGTGAGACCCTCACCGACGCCGACCTCGCCTCCCTCAAGCAGCACGACGCCATCCTGCTGGGCGCCATCGGCGACCCGTCGGTGCCGTCCGGCGTCCTGGAGCGCGGCTTCCTGCTCAAGCTCCGGTTCGCCTTCGACCACCACGTCAACCTGCGTCCGTCGAAGCTGCTCCCCGGTGTCGCCACCCCGCTCGCCGGCCAGCCGGAGATCGACTTCGTCGTCGTCCGCGAGGGCACCGAGGGCCCGTACACCGGCAACGGCGGCACCATCCGCAAGGGCACCGCGCACGAGGTCGCCACCGAGGTGTCCGTCAACACGGCCTACGGTGTCGAGCGGGTCGTCCGCGACGCCTTCGCGCGCGCCCAGGCCCGCCCGCGCAAGAAGCTCACGCTGGTCCACAAGAACAACGTGCTGACCTTCGCCGGGCACCTGTGGACGAACGTCTTCAACAAGGTGGCCGAGGAGTACCCCGAGGTCACCACGGACTACATCCACGTCGACGCCGCGACCATCTACCTGGTCACCGACCCGGGCCGGTTCGACGTCATCGTCACCGACAACCTCTTCGGCGACATCATCACCGACCTCGCGGCGGCGGTCTCCGGCGGCATCGGCGTGGCCGCCTCCGGCAACATCAACCCCACCCGCGAGTTCCCGTCCATGTTCGAGCCGGTCCACGGCTCGGCCCCGGACATCGCAGGCCAGGGCAAGGCCGACCCCACCGCCACCGTCCTGTCCGTCGCCCTGCTGCTGCGCCACCTCGGCTACGACTCCGAGGCCGACCGGATCGACGCGGCGGTCGCCGCCGACCTCACCGAGCGCGCCGGGCAGCCCGCCCGGAGCACCTCCGGGATCGGCGACGCGCTCGCCGTACGCGTAGCTGGCTGACCCGCCGCGCTACACCGAGCCGCCGGGTCGCGACCGCACCCGGCGGCTTTTCCTGTGCCTCGCCGGGTGCCACCATCAACCCTTGGACCGCTTCACCCTAATTCCGTCCCCTACCGCCGTCCGCGCGATAATCGAACGCGGAGCCGCGATATGAGGGAACGCCCGGACGTCCTGTCACCGACGACCGGGAGCACAGGCGTGAGCGCGGCCCGTCACTACAACCGGTGAAGGACACATCACTCATGACGACGCCCACGATCGAGCTCAAGCCCTCCGCCAGCCCGCTCGCCGCCGCGGAACGCGAGGCGATCCTGGCCAGCCCGGGGTTCGGCCGCCACTTCACCGACCACATGGTGACGATCAAGTGGACCGAGGGCCGTGGCTGGCACGACGGCCAGCTCGTTCCGTACGCGCCGATCCCCCTCGATCCGGCCACCCATGTCCTGCACTACGCCCAGGAGATCTTCGAGGGCCTGAAGGCCTACCGCCAGCCCGACGGCGCGGTCGCCCTCTTCCGCCCGGACCAGAACGCCAGGCGCTTCCAGCGCTCCGCCCGCCGCCTCGCCATGCCGGAGCTGCCGGTCGAGACGTTCGTCGAGGCCTGCGACGCCCTGGTCCGGCAGGACATCGACTGGGTGCCCGCCCACGGCGGCGAGGAGTCGCTGTACCTGCGTCCGTTCATGATCGGCACCGAGGTCGGGCTGGGTGTGAAGCCCGCCAACGAGTACCTCTTCATCGTCATCGCGTCCCCGGCCGGCGCGTACTTCCCGGGCGGCGTCAAGCCGGTGTCCATCTGGGTCTCCGAGGACCGCGTCCGCGCCGTCCCCGGCGGCATGGGCGACGCCAAGACCGGCGGCAACTACGCGGCGTCCCTGCTCGCCCAGGCCGAGGCCGCCGCCAAGGGCTGCGACCAGGTCTGCTACCTCGACGCGGTCGAGCACAAGTGGGTCGAGGAGCTGGGCGGGATGAACCTGTACTTCGTGTACGGAAACAAGATCATCACGCCGACCCTGACCGGCTCCATCCTGGAGGGCGTCACCCGTGACTCCCTGCTGGCCGTCGCCCGTGACCTCGGCTACGAGTCCGAGGAGGGGCGCGTCTCCGTGGACCAGTGGCAGCGCGACTCCGAGAACGGCACTCTCACCGAGGTCTTCGCCTGCGGCACCGCCGCCGTGATCACCCCGGTCGGCACCACCAAGCGGAACGGTGCCGAGTGGCAGCAGAGCGGTGGGGAGCCGGGCGAGGTCACCCTGCGGCTGCGGCAGGCTCTCCTGGACCTCCAGCGGGGCACGGCCGAGGACAAGCACGGCTGGATGCACCGCATCGGCTGAAGGACGCGGTCGCAGCGCCCCGAAGGGGTGCCGGGTGTCCGCGGGCCGGTACGGCCGGCCCGCGGTTCCCCGCACCTCTCCGGGGCGCTTTTCGTTGGGCGCTCTGTCGCTCGGCCCTGCTAGAGCAATGCTCAAGCCAGGTGTGTCCACTGTCCGGTCAGTGCTTCTCTTTGCTGGTTTCCCTGTTTAGAGTGTCGCTCTAAACAGGAAGGCAAGGAGGTGCCGCGCCGTGCGACTGACCCCCACGGAACGTGACCGGCTGCTGCTCTTCGGGGCCGCCGAGCTGGCCCGGGCCCGCCGGGCGCGCGGTCTCAGGCTGAACGTGCCCGAGGCCACCGCGCTGATCGCGGACACCGTCTGCGAGGCCGCCCGCGACGGCAAGCGGCTCGCGGAGGCCGTCGAGGCGGCCCGGTCGGTGCTCGGCCCGGACGACGTCCTGCCCGGCGTCGCCGACGTCGTCGCCGAGGTGATGGTCGAGGCCGTCTTCGACGACGGCTCCCGGCTCGCGGTCGTCTCCGACCCCATCGGCGCGGCCGAGGCAGGGCTGGGCGCGGACGCCCCGGGCGCCCTGCTCCCCGGCCCGCAGCACGCCGACCCCGGGCCCGTCGTCCGGCTGCGCGTGACCAACACCGCGAGCGTGCCGGTCTCCGTCACCTCCCACTTCCACTTCTTCGAGGCCAACCCGCGCCTCGACTTCGACCGCGGGCGGGCCTACGGCATGCGGCTCGCCGTTCCCGCCGGATCCTCGGTCCGCTTCGGGCCGGGGGAGAGCGAGGAGGTCGGGCTCGTGCCGATCGGCGGCGAGCGCGTCGCCATCGGTTTCGCCGGACTGGTCGACGGGCCGCTGGACGCGCCGGGCGCCAAGGAGGAAGCCCTGCGCAGGGCCGCCGCCTGCGGATACCTGGGAGCGGCGCCGGAAGGAGGCGAGGAGCGATGAGCCGTTCGAAGGGACGCGAGGTGAGCCGGTCGGTCCACATCGACCCGCACGCCTACGCCGCCACCCACGGTCCCCGCGCCGGCGACCGCATCCGCCTCGGCGACTCCGGGCTCACCGTCCGCGTCGAGTCCGACGCGCAGAAGTACGGCGACGAGTTCCTGGCCGGCTTCGGCAAGACCGCCCGCGACGGACTGCACCTGAAGGCCGCCGCCGTCCGGGACACCTGCGACGTCGTGATCAGCAACGTCGTCGTGATCGACGCGGTGCAGGGGATCAGGAAGGTGTCCATCGGCATCCGCGAGGGCCGCGTCTGCGCCATCGGACGGGCCGGCAACCCGGACACCCTGGACGGTGTGGACGTCGTCGTCGGCACCGGCACCTCGATCGTCTCCGGCGAGGGGCTGATCGCCACCGCCGGGGCCGTCGACACCCATGTGCACCTGCTGTCGCCGCGCATCATGGAGGCGTCCCTCGCCTCCGGCGTCACCACGATCATCGGGCAGGAGTTCGGCCCGGTGTGGGGGGTCGGCGTCAACTCGCCCTGGGCGCTGCGGCACGCCTTCAACGCCTTCGACGCCTGGCCCGTCAACATCGGCTTCCTGGGCCGGGGTTCGTCCTCCCACGCGGCGCCGCTCGTGGAGGCCCTGGCCGAGGGCGGCGCGAGCGGCTTCAAGGTGCACGAGGACATGGGCGCCCACACCCGCGCGCTGGACACCGCGCTCCGGGTCGCCGAGGAGCACGACGTCCAGGTCGCCCTGCACAGCGACGGGTTGAACGAGTGCCTGTCGGTCGAGGACACCCTGCGGGTGCTGGAGGGCCGCACGATCCACGCCTTCCACATCGAGGGCTGCGGCGGCGGACACGTGCCCAACGTGCTGAAGATGGCCGGCGTCCCCAACGTCATCGGCTCCTCCACCAACCCCACCCTGCCCTTCGGCCGGGACGCGGTCGCCGAGCACTACGGCATGATCGTCTCCGTCCACGACCTGAAGCCCGACCTGCCCGGCGACGCCGCCATGGCCCGCGACCGTATCCGCGCCGGCACCATGGGTGCCGAGGACGTGCTGCACGACCTGGGCGCGATCGGCATCACCTCCTCCGACGCCCAGGGCATGGGCCGCGCCGGTGAGACGGTCCGCCGCACCTTCGCCATGGCCGGCAAGATGAAGGCCGAGCTGGGACCCCTGCTTCCCCATGACGGGGAGGCCGGCGACGGCGAGGGCGACGACAACGCGCGCGTCCTGCGCTACATGGCCAAGCTGACCATCAACCCGGCCATCGCGCACGGACTGGCGCACGAGGTCGGCTCGATCGAGGTGGGCAAGCTCGCCGACATCGTGCTGTGGCGCCCGGAGTACTTCGGGGCCAAACCACAGCTCGTCCTCAAGGCCGGCTTCCCGGCGTACGGCGTGGTCGGCGACCCCAACGCGGCCACCGACACCTGCGAACCCCTCGTCCTCGGCCCGCAGTTCGGGGCGTACGGCGCCACGGCCGCCGACCTCTCCGTGGCGTTCGTCGCCCGCGCCGCCGTCGACCAGGGCGACGACCGGATGCCGACCCGGCGCAGAAGGGTCGCCGTGCGCGGCACCCGCGGCATCGGACCCGCCGACCTGCGGCTGAACTCCCGTACCGGAGCGGTGGACGTCGACGGGCGCACCGGACTGGTCACCCTCGACGGCGACCCGATCCGCTCGGAGCCGGCCGACTCCGTCTCCCTCAACCGCCTCTACTTCCTCTAAGGACCCGCGCCATGAGCACCCCCGCCGCCGACGGCTTCCGCATGCCCGCCGAGTGGGCCCCCCACGAGCGCACCTGGATGGCCTGGCCGAGCCCCAACCCCACCTTCGACGACCCGGACGACCTGGCCGCCGCACGGACCGCCTGGGCGTCCGTGGCCCGCGCCGTGCGCCGCTTCGAGCCGGTGACGGTCGTGTGCGGCCCCGGCCGGTCGGAGGACGCCCGGGCGCTGCTGGGGCCGGGCGTCGACACCGTCGAGCGGGACCTGGACGACGCCTGGATGCGGGACATCGGCCCCACCTTCCTCACCGACGGCCGGGGCGGGCTGGCCGCCGTGGACTGGACGTTCAACGGCTGGGGCGCCCAGGAATGGGCCCGCTGGGAGCACGACTCCCGGATCGGCGCGTACGTCTGCGACCTCGCGGGCGCGAAGACGTACGCCTCGAAGCTGGTCAACGAAGGCGGCGCGATCCACGTCGACGGTGAGGGCACCGTACTGCTCACCGAGACCGTGCAGCTCGGCCCCGAGCGCAACCCGCACTGGACCCGGGCGGAGGTCGAGGCGGAGATCCACGCCCACCTCGGCACCAGCAAGGCGATATGGCTGCCGCGCGGCCTGACCGGCGACTACCCTCCCCACGGCTTCGGCACCCTCGGGCACGTCGACATCGTCGCCGCGTTCGCCCGGCCGGGCGTCGTGGTCGCCCACCACCAGCCGGACCCGGCCCACCCCGACCACGAGGTGACGAAGGAGGTCATCGGCCTGCTGAGGTCGGCGACCGACGCCCGGGGCCGTCGCCTGGAGGTCGTGGAGGTGCCCGCGCCCACCGTCCTGGAGGCGGACGGGCACTGGGCCGACTACTCCTACATCAACCACTACCTCTGCAACGGCGGTGTGGTGCTGTGCGGCTTCGACGACCCGCGCGACGAGATCGCCGCCGGGATCTTCCGGCGCCTGTTCCCGGAGCGGACGGTGACGCTGGTGGACGCGCGTACGATCTTCGCGGGCGGGGGCGGTATCCACTGCGTCACGCAACAGCAGCCGAGGGTCTGACACACACGGGAGCGGCAGAATGACCGGTGCGGGCCGGGCGCGCAGGAACGCGCCGCCGCGCGAGGAGGTCCTCGCCGCCGCCATGGACATGATCGCCGAGCGCGGTCTGGAGAAGCTCACCATGGCGGGGCTGGGCCGCGAGGTCGGCATGAGCAGCGGCCACCTGCTGTACTACTTCCGCTCCAAGGACGAGCTGCTGCTCCGGACCCTGGAGTGGAGCGAGGGCCGGCTGGGCGCGGAACGGGGGCGGCTGCTGGCCCGTCCCGGGAGCGCGCGGGAGCGGCTGTCCGGGTACGTCGACCTGTACGTCCCCGACGGGCACCGCGACCCGCACTGGACCCTGTGGCTGGAGGTCTGGAACCGCTCGCAGAACGCCGACGAGGACGCGCGGGCCCGGCAGGCGGCGATCGAGGGCGCGTGGCACCGCGACCTGGTCGCCCTGATCGCCGAGGGGATCTCGCGGGGGGAGTTCCGCCCGGTGGACGCGGACCGCTTCGCGACGAGGCTGCGCGCGCTGCTGGACGGGTTCTCCATCCACGTGGCGATCGGGCTGCGGGGCACGGACAGGGGACAAGTCCTCGCGCACGTCCGGGAGTTCATCGAGGACGGGCTCGCCGCGGCCCCCTGACGGCGCACGTCCGGCGGCGCATCGGAATCGTTTCCTCCGCGCGCGGGCAGGTAACGGCCCATGGGACGACAACACTGGAAGAGGATCTGGGTCGGCTCGGCGGGCAACATGGTCGAGTGGTTCGACTGGTTCGTGTACGCGAGCTTCGCCACGTACTTCGCCGGCGCCTTCTTCCCCAGCGGCAACCCCACCGCCCAGCTGATGAACACCGCCGGCATCTTCGCCGTCGGCTTCTTCATGCGCCCCGTCGGCGGCTGGCTGCTGGGCAGGGTCGGTGACCGCAAGGGCCGCAAGGCGGCGCTGACCCTGACCGTCACGCTCATGTCGGCCTCGGCGATCCTCATCGCCGTCGCCCCCACCTACGGGGTCGCCGGCTACGGAGGAGCCCTCGTGCTGCTCGTCGCCCGCCTGCTCCAGGGCCTGTCGGTGGGCGGCGAGTACGCGGCCAGCGCCACCTATCTGACCGAGGCGTCGGACCCGGGGCGGCGCGGCTTCGCCTCCAGCTTCCAATACGTGTCCATGACCGCCGGCCAGATCGCCGGCCTCGGCCTCCAGATCGTCCTGCAGCGCACGATGTCCGACGACGCCCTGCACAGCTACGGCTGGCGCATCCCGTTCGTCGTCGGCGCGCTCGGCGCGGCCGTCGTCTTCTACCTGCGCCGCACCATGCTGGAGACGGAGGTGTACGAGGAGGACGCCTCGCACACCGAGGAGCGCGGCACGCTGCGCGCGCTGTGGCGGCACCGGCGCGAGGCGTTCCTGGTGATCGCGCTCACCATGGGCGGCACGGTGGCGTACTACACGTACACCACCTACCTGACCAAGTACCTGTCCAACTCGGCGGGGCTGTCCAAGGAGACCGCCACGCTCGTCTCGTTCACCGCGTTGATCGTCTTCGCCTGCCTCCAGCCGCTCGCGGGCGCCCTGTCCGACCGCATCGGCCGCCGCCCGCTGCTGATCACGTTCGCCGTCGGCTCCACCTTCCTGACGGTTCCGATCATGACGCTGCTCAGGCACGCGGACGGCTACTGGCCCGCCCTCGGCCTCGCCCTGCTCGCGCTGGTCGTGGTCACCGGCTACACCTCCATCAACGCCTGTGTGAAGGCCGAGCTGTTCCCGACCGGCGTCCGCGCGCTCGGCGTCGCCCTGCCGTACGCCATCGCCAACGCCCTCTTCGGCGGCACCGCCGAGTACGTCGCCCTGTGGTTCAAGAAGGGCGGCATCGAGTCCGGCTTCTACTGGTACGTGGCCGGCTGCGCCGCCGTCTCCCTCGTGGTGTACGTCACCATGCGCGAGACCAAGGACCTGGATCTGGCCCGCGTGAAGGCCCGCGCGGAGTCCAGCGTGACGACCGCATCCTGAGACGGTCGGTGAGCCGGGGGCGGAGCTGTGCCAGACTGCCCCCGTGCTCTCGTTCGCCATGATTATCGGCAGCAGGCGCGCCGGTCCGCAGTGACCACCTCGACCGACCAGGTGCGGGTGGCCACCGTCGTCCTCGACCCGCGCGCAGACCTCTCGCACCAGCGAGGGGTTTTTTCGTTTTCCGGCCCACCCTCAGCCGGGGACGGAGCGCGAGGGAGCATGGAGGAACGGTGGAGCCGGTCATTCCGGTAAAGACCGAAGATTTCCCACAGGAGCCTTGAGACATGACCGAGACGGCAAACAGCGAGCTCGACGACTCGTTCCACGTCTTCGACACCACGCTGCGCGACGGCGCGCAGCGCGAGGGCATCAACCTCACCGTCGCGGACAAGCTCGCCATCGCCCGGCACCTGGACGAGTTCGGCGTGGGCTTCATCGAGGGCGGCTGGCCCGGCGCGAACCCCCGCGACACGGAGTTCTTCGCCCGCGCGCAAGCGGAGATCGACTTCCGCCACGCCCAGCTGGTCGCCTTCGGCGCCACCCGCCGCGCCGGCAGCACGGCCGCCGAGGACCCGCAGGTCAACGCACTGCTCAGCTCCGGTGCCCCGGTGATCACCCTGGTCGCCAAGGCGCACGACCGGCACGTGGAGCTGGCGCTGCGCACGACCCTGGACGAGAACCTGGAGATGGTCCGCGACACCGTGTCGTACCTGCGCGAGCAGGGCCGCCGCGTCTTCGTGGACTGCGAGCACTTCTTCGACGGCTACCGCGCCAACTCCGAGTACGCCAAGGCGGTCGTCCGCGCCGCCTCGGAAGCCGGCGCCGACGTCGTCGTCCTCTGCGACACCAACGGCGGCATGCTCCCCGCCCAGGTCAACGCGGTCGTCTCCACCGTCCTCGCCGACACCGGCGCCCGGCTCGGCATCCACGCCCAGGACGACACCGGCTGCGCGGTCGCCAACACCCTGGCCGCCGTCGACGCGGGCGCCACCCACGTGCAGTGCACGGCCAACGGCTACGGCGAACGCGTCGGCAACGCCAACCTGTTCCCGGTGGTCGCCGCCCTGGAACTGAAGTACGGCAAGAAGGTGCTGCCCGAGGGCCGGCTGCGCGAGATGACCCGCATCTCCCACGCCATCGCCGAGGTCGTCAACCTGACGCCCTCGACCCACCAGCCGTACGTCGGCGTCTCCGCCTTCGCGCACAAGGCCGGTCTGCACGCCTCCGCCATCAAGGTCGACCCCGACCTGTACCAGCACATCGACCCCGAGCTGGTCGGCAACACCATGCGCATGCTCGTCTCCGACATGGCCGGCCGCGCCTCGGTCGAGCTGAAGGGCAAGGAGCTGGGCATCGACCTGAGCGGCGACCGGGAGCTGGTCGGCCGGGTGGTCGAGCGGGTGAAGGAACGCGAGCTCAAGGGCTACACCTACGAGGCGGCGGACGCCTCCTTCGAGCTGCTGCTGCGCGCCGAGGCCGAGGGCAGGCCGCTGAAGTACTTCGAGGTCGAGTCCTGGCGGGCCATCGTCGAGGACCGGCCCGACGGCACCCACGCCAACGAGGCCACGGTGAAGCTGTGGGCCAAGAGCGAGCGGATCGTCGCCACCGCCGAGGGCAACGGCCCCGTCAACGCCCTGGACCGCGCCCTGCGCGTGGCCCTGGAGAAGATCTACCCGCAGCTCGCCAAGCTGGACCTGGTCGACTACAAGGTCCGCATCCTGGAGGGCAAGCACGGCACCCAGTCCACCACCCGCGTGCTGATCTCCACCTCGGACGGCTCCGGTGAGTGGGCCACGGTCGGCGTGGCCGAGAACGTGATCGCCGCCTCCTGGCAGGCCCTGGAGGACGCGTACACGTACGGCCTCCTCCGTGCGGGCGTGGAGCCCGCCGAGTAGCCACAGTGGAGGCATGACCTCACAAGACCAGGACGTGCTGTCCCGGGCCCGCGTCGCCACCCGGCTGCCGGCCCGGGACCTGGACCGGGCCCGCCGCTTCTACGCCGAGAAGCTCGGCCTGTACCCGGTGGACGAACGGCCCGGCGGGCTGCTGTACCGCTGCGCGGGCGCGGACTTCGTCGTGTTCCGCTCGACGGGGGCCTCGCCCGGCACCTTCACCCAGATGGCCTTCGAGGTGGACGACATCGAGGCGGCCGTCACCGAGCTGCGCCGCCGGGGCGTCGAGTTCCAGGACGTCGACGTGCCCGGCCTGCGCACCCGGGACGGCATCGCCGAGATCGAGGGCAACTACCCGAGCAAGGGCGCGCGGGCGGAGCGGGGCGCGTGGTTCCGGGACAGCGAGGGCAACCTGCTGGGCATCGGCCAGCTGATCCTGTGACGCCGGCCGGCCGGTCCCGCGCCGCTCAGGGCGCCCGCCAGATGTTGTCGAAGGCGATGTTCTCGATGCGGCGCCGCTCGCGCACCGCCTCCAGCTCGGTGACCGCGTCGCCGACCGTCGCCAGGACGGTGACCACCGCCTCGTCGTCGAGTCCGGAGGAGGCCGCCCGGTCGGGTTCGATGCCCAGCGTGCCCGCGAGGCCCGTCAGCACCGGGTCGTGGGAGTCCCAGCGGTCGGTCGCGTGCCGCCGCGCGGCGGTGTCGGCCGGGGTCTCGGGCCCGCCCCGCCCCGGCCACCAGTGCCGGCGCTTCCCGGTGAGCTGCCCGTCGGCCTCCAGGACGTCCCGGTAGGCCACGGCCAGCCCCTCGCCGCGCCGCCACAGCCAGTCCTCGACCGTCTCGTACGGCTCCTCGCGGACGAGCTTCGCCCCGGCCTCGTCCAGCAGGCGGTCGCCCGTGGTCAGCACCGGCCCGGGCACGATGCGCCCACCGTCCAGGGTGAGCGCGCGGGCGCCCAGCAGGTCGATCAGCTCCGCACCGGCGAGCGCCAGCGACAGGTCGCCCTGCTCGACGGGGTGCTCGCCCGGTACGTCCAGGCTGACGAGGAACAGGTCCTGCGGTGTCGTCATGAGGGCTCCAGGTCACCGGCCGCCGGCTACGGCCGGGGTCGTTCGGATGGGACTCCGGCGGGCCGGCGGCCGGACGCCGATGCCGCGCGGTTCGCCGGCCGGCCGGGGGCCGGCCCCTTCATCGTCCCCCAGCCGCCCGGTGGCCGCCGCTCAGCACGAGTCGGCGGCGAGCCGTTCGAACGCGGCGAGGCTCATCGCCCGGTCGTCCGCCCAGACCTGGCCGGGCTTCAGCCGGCCGATCCGCTCGCCGGTGAACTCCACGACCCCGTTGTACGAGCCGCCCCCGGCGTAGTGCCCGAACCGGAGGACGTAGCGGTGCCGGGGCAGGAGGTGCCGGGCGCCCCGGTGGCGGGCGTGCCAGGCGGGGGGCGGGTCGAACAGGGGGAAGTCGGCGTCGCCGCGCAGGCCGTCCTTGCGCACGTCCCACCCGGTGGTGACCGGGCCCTTCCCGGCGCTCCGGGCCCGCCCGTCCAGGGCCGGGCCCCGGTAGCCGTCGTCACCGCACGGACGGAACACCGCGTACGGCGTCCCGTCCGGCGCGGCCCGCACCCCCGCGAGCGGCAGGTCGGCGGCGCCACAGCCGCTGAGCAGCAGCATCCCGCCGGCGATCCCCGCCGCCACGGCCCCCGTACGTCGCATGTCCCGCCTTACCGCCTCACCGCAGGGTCCACTTCTGGTTGGCGGCGCCGGTGCACGACCAGATCTGGGCCCGGGCCCCGTTCGCCGAGGAGTTGTCGGTGACGTCGAGGCACTTGTTCGCCGCCGTGTTCACCACATCACCCGTGGCGGCGTTGTACGACCACCGTTGGGCACCGGTTCCGTTGCAGTCGTACAACTGCGTCTTGGCGCCGTCCGCCGTCGAACCGGAGGCCACGTCCAGGCACTTGCCGAGCGCCTGCACCGAACCGTCGGCCTGTACGGTCCACTGCTGGGCCGCGCTGCCGTTGCAGTCGTAGAGCTGCACGGCCGTGCCGTTGGCGTTCGAACCGCCCGCCACGTCCAGGCACTTGCCGGCGAGGCCCACGAAGGCGCCGGTCCTGGCGCCACCGCCGGACTGGGTGCCGGACCAGGTGAAGGTGGCCGAGGTGTTGCCGGGCAGCGAGTACGTGGCGTGCTGGGAGCCCCAGTTGATGGTCACGGTGCGGGCCGACGAGGAGTCGTTGTACGCGATCAGCGCCTTGCCGCCGTCCGGGTTGCGCCAGGCCACGTTCGGCACCGTGGTGGAGGCGGTGGAGGCTATGCGCTGGGCGCCGGGGCGGACGAACTTGGTCAGGTGGCCCATGTCGTAGTACTCGACGGTGTAGTCCACGGTCCCGCTCGCGCCGTCGCCGTTGTGCACGGTGATCAGACCGGTGCAGGTGCCGCAGCCGCCGTTGTGCGGGCCCATGTTCTGGTCCACGGCCAGCGACCACTTGGTCACCGACTTCGCCCAGTTGCGGGTGTAGTCGATGATGTTGGACATGTCCTCGCGCTGCTGGTCGGCGATCCAGGTGCCGCCGGAGTGCTCGGTGCCGAAGGCGTCCAGCGCCGGGTACTGGTTGTGCACGGCCGTCTGCTTGGCGATGTCACCGCCGTAGCCGTGCCAGGCGATGCCGCCGAAGTTGGGGTGGTTGCGCACGGCCGGGTCGTCCACGGTCTGGGCCGCGTAGGAGTCGTAGACGTCCCAGTTCCAGTCGTGCGCCAGCACCTTGGTGGTCAGGCCGGCCGCCTGGAGCTTGGGCAGCAGCTCGCTCTTGGTGAAGTACGCCAGGCCGCTCGCGTTCCAGCTCATCGACGGATAGCCGGAACAGCAGGTCGGTTCGTTCTGCGCGGTGACGTAGGAGACGTTGATCCCCTGGTCCTTGTACCCCTGGAGGTACTTCACGAAGTAGGAGGCGTACGCCCCGTAGTCCTCGGCCTTCAGCCAGCCGCCGTTGAGCGATCCGCTGTCCTTCATCCAGGCCGGTGCCGTCCACGGTGAGGCCATCACCGTCAGGGACGGGTTGAGCTGGAGCGCCTGCCGGGTCAGCGGGACGACGTCGGCCAGGTCGTGCGCGAGGGAGAACTTCGCCAGGGACGGGTCGCTCTGCCCGGCCGGCACGTCGTCGTAGGTGTAGCCGTAGCGGGCGAGGTCCGAGGCGCCCATCGGGTTGCGCAGGAACGACAGTCCGATGCCGTCCGTCGGCGAGAACAGCTTGCGCATGGTCGCGTCCCGGGTCGCCTGGGACAGCGCCCCGCTGCTGTTCATCAGCCAGGCGGCGGTGTCCGTGAAGGACGCGCCGCCGCCGGTGAAGGTCTGGTAGCGGGTGTTCTCGTCGACGGTGATGTTCTCGCCGCTGCCGCCCGTCCCGGACTGGAAGGCGAACGGCGTCTGCGGCTGCAGGCCGCGCACGACGTGCCGGCCGGCGGCGTCGTCGGTGGTGGTGAGCCAGGCGGTGACCTGCTCACCGGCGGCGTGCGCGGGGGGTACGGCCACACTGAGACCGGCTGCGGAGAGCAGCCCGGCGAGCAACAGCCGGACTGCGCGGGGGGATCTCCTCATGGTGCGTCGCCCTTCCTCTCGGATCGGCGGAGCTGACGGGTCGTCTTGACGGGGGTGTGTGCCCCTAGTTAACTCACGGCGTGAGCTAAGCCCTGAGTGAACCACGAGAGCCGAGGGAAGGTCCATGCGAAGAACCGCCCTGCTCGCCTCCGCCGCACTCCTCGCCGGTCTGCTGCCCTGGGCGGCGACCGCGCGAGCCGCCGACGAGCCCGCCCCCGTACCCGTCGACCGCTTCGAGGGCGAGGTGCCCTTCGCCTCCCAGCCCGCCGAGGGCATCTTCACCTGGGGCGGCGATTCCGACGACCCGCCCACGCTCCGCCTGGCCGACCGCGCCGACGCCCCCGAGGGCGGCAAGGTCCTCGCCGGCAGCTACGACATCAGCGGCTACGGCGGCTTCACCCACGACTTCGCCGCCACCGCGCCCGCCCACGACTGGTCCGCCCACCAGGGCATCCGGTTCTGGTGGGAGGGGCGGAACACCGGCAAGAGGATCCCCTTCGAGATCAAGGACGGCGGAGCGAACGGCGAGGCGTCCGAACTGTGGACGACCTCCTTCACCGACGACTTCACCGGCTGGAAGCAGATCCAGCTCCCCTTCACCGGCTTCGCCTACCGCACCGACTACCAGCCCGTCGGCGGCATCGACCACGTCCTCGGCCTCAAGGAGATGTGGGGCTACGCCCTGACCCTCCCGGCCGGCGCCAAGGGCGACTTCGCCATGGACGACGTGGAGCTGTACGGCAGGGCCGACCAGGCGCTGCACGCCTCCGTCGGCACCGACGCGCCCGTGTACCCGGTCGAGGAGGGCGGCACGGCGAAGGTCAGGGTCACCGTGGCCACCACCGGCGAGCAGCCCCTGACCGACCCCGTGACCGTCACCTACACCACCGGGGACGGCACCGCGACCGCCGGACAGGACTACACCCCCGTCTCCGGCACCCTCACCTTCCCGGCCGGCACCGCCTCCGGCACCGCGCGGACCATCGCCGTGCCCACCCGCCGGGACCGGGCGGCCGAACCCGCCGAGACCGTCCCCCTGAAGCTCACGGTCACCGGTGCCAAGGCCCCCGCCGAGACCCCGCAGGTCGTGATCGACGCGCACGGGCTGCCGTACCTGAACGCCAAGCTGCCGGTGAAGAAGCGGGTCGCCGACCTGCTGGGCCGGATGTCCCTGGCGGAGAAGGCCGGCCAGATGACCCAGGCCGAACGCGGCGCCATGACCCAGCCGAACGACATCGCCGCCTACGCCCTCGGCTCCCTGCTCTCCGGCGGCGGCTCGACGCCCACCCCCAACACGCCCGCGGCCTGGGCGAAGATGATCGACGCCTTCCAGCTGCGGACCCAGGCGACACGCTTCCAGATCCCGCTGGTCTACGGCGTCGACGCGGTCCACGGCCACAACAACCTCTCCGGTGCCACGGTCATGCCGCACAACGTCGGCATCGGCGCCACCCGCGATCCCCGGCTGGCCCAGCGGACCGGCGCGGTGACGGCCGCCGAGGTCCGCGCGACCGGCGTCCCCTGGGACTTCGCGCCCTGCCTGTGCGTGAGCCGCGACGAACGCTGGGGCCGCTCCTACGAGTCCTTCGGTGAGGACCCGGCACTCGTGCAGTCCATGGAGACCGTGATCCAGGGCCTCCAGGGCCGCGCCGGCGGCCAGGACCTCGGGCGCGACGACAAGGTGCTCGCCACGGCCAAGCACTTCGTCGGCGACGGCGGCACCGCGTACGGCTCCTCGACCACCGGGAAGTACACCATCGACCAGGGCGTCACCAAGGTCACCCGCCAGGAGCTGGAGGACATCCACCTCGCGCCGTTCCGCACGGCCGTCGAGCGGGGGGTCGGCACGGTCATGCCGTCGTACTCCTCCCTCGACATCGCCGGCGACGGCAAGGGCGCGGTGAAGATGCACGCCCGCGGCGACATGATCAACGGCGTGCTCAAGGGCCGCATGGGCTTCGACGGCTTCGTCATCAGCGACTGGAACGCCATCGACCAGCTGCCCGGCGACTACGCGTCCCACGTCCGCACCTCGGTCAACGCGGGCGTCGACATGATGATGGTGCCGTACACCTACAAGGAGTTCAGCGCCGCGCTCGCCGACGAGGTGAAGGCGGGCCGGATCAGCGAGAGGCGGATCGACGACGCCGTCTCCCGCATCCTCACCGAAAAGTTCAAGCTGGGCCTCTTCGAGCACCCGTACGCCGACACCAGCGGGGCCGCCGCCATCGGCTCCCCGGCCCACCGGGAGGTCGCCCGGCAGGCCGCCGCCGAGTCGCAGGTGCTGCTGAAGAACGCGGGCGGGCTGCTGCCGCTGAAGAAGAGCGAGAAGGTGTACGTCGCCGGCTCCAACGCCGACGACATCGGCAACCAGACCGGCGGCTGGACCCTCACCTGGCAGGGCGCGTCCGGGAACACCGTCCCCGGTACGACCATCCTCCAGGGCCTGCGCGAGGCGGGCGGGAACGTCACCTACTCCAAGGACGCCTCCGCTCCCACCGGCGGTTACGACGTCGGGGTGGTCGTGGTCGGCGAGACCCCGTACGCCGAGGGCGTCGGCGACGTCGGCAACGGCCACTCACTGTCCCTGTCCGCCGCCGACCAGGCCGCCGTCGACAAGGTGTGCGCGGCCATGAAGTGCGCGGTGCTGATCGTCTCCGGCCGCCCGCAGCTCGTCGGCGACCGGCTGGGCGAGATCGACGCCCTGGTCGCGTCCTGGCTGCCCGGCACCGAGGGCGAGGGCGTCGCCGACGTCCTCTACGGCAAGCGCCCCTTCACCGGACAGCTCCCGGTCACCTGGCCCAAGTCGGAGGCGCAGCTGCCGATCAACGTGGGCGACACGGCGTACGACCCGCAGTTCCCGTACGGCTGGGGCCTGACCACCCGCACCGACGTCCCGAAGGGCGGTACGGCCACCCTGCGCGACCTCGCCGTGCGGGCGGCGAAGGCCGAGCGGCACCGCGACGCCCGCAGCGGGCGCGCCCTGGTCACCCAGGCCCGGCTGCTCGTCCAGCAGAAGGCGGACGGCCACCTCACGGCCGCCGTGGCGAAGCCCTTCGCCGACGCCGACCACCTGCTGCTGACCGGCAGGTACGGGAAGGCGGTGGAGAAGCTGGAGGAGGCGTACCGGGCGGTCTGATCCCGACGCGGGACGAGTGACCGGTTTGGGGAGGCTTCGGGTAGTTTCAAGGTATGAAGGCCGTGCCGCGCACCCGAAGCCTCCCCGCTCTGCTGCTGGCCGCCCTCGCCCTGGCGCTGACGACCCTGTTCGCGCCCGGGGTGAGCGCGGACACCAGCGTCTCCACGATCGCCCAGGCGCTGCGCAAGAGCCCGGTCTACGTCGACCCCGCGGCCCGGGACCAGCTGTCCGCCGCGGACGCCGACACCCTCGCCACCCGCATCAAGGACGCCGACAAACCCCTGTTCATCGCCGTCCTCCCGGCCGGATACCCCACCGGGAACCTCTTCGCCGACCTGCGCTCCGCGACCGGCGTCACCGGCCTCTACGGCATCCGCCTGGGCGACCGCTTCGACGCCCGCGCCGACTCCTCCGTCATGTCGGCCACGGCCCGGCAGAACCTGGTCGGCAGCGTCCAGGGCGAGGACGCCAAGGCGCAGCTCACCGACTTCACCGACCGCGCCCTGGCCAACATGGGCGGCCACGCCCCCCGCAGCTGGGGCGGCTCGGCCGCCGGTGGCGGCTCCACCACCGCACTGATCACGACGGCCGCCGTCCTGGTGGCGGCGGGCGGGGGCGCCTACGCGCTGGTCCGCCGCAACCGCCGGCGCCGCGAGGACGAGCAGCGGGCCGCGCTGGACCGGCTGCGGGTGGTCGTGGACGAGGACATCACCGCGTTCGGCGAGGAACTCGACCGCCTGGACTTCCACCCCTCGGAAGCGGGCGCCGACGACACGATGCGCGCCGACTACGAGCGCGCGCTGGACGCCTACGAGACCGCCAAGCAGCGCATGGCCGCGGCACGGAGACCGGAGGACGTCCGGTCGGTCACCGAGGCGGTGGAGGACGGCCGCTTCTCCCTCGCCCAGCTGGCCGCCCGCCGCGAGGGCCGCCCGCTCCCGGAGCGCCGCCCGCCCTGCTTCTTCGACCCCCGGCACGGCCCCTCCGTCACCGACGCCACCTGGACCCCGCCCGGCGGAGCCCCGCGCGAGGTCCCGGTCTGCGCGGCCGACGCCACCCGTCTGGCCGACGGCCGCGACCCGGTGATCCGCGAGGTCGACACCGACTACGGCCGCCGCCCCTACTGGGACGCGGGCCCGGCCTACGGCCCCTGGGCCGGCGGCTACTTCGGCGGCGGCCTCCTCCCCGGCCTCCTCGTCGGCACCCTGCTCGGCAGCGTGATGGCGACCCCGTCGTACGCCGCCGACTACGGCACCGGATACGGCGACTTCGGCGGCGACTTCGGCGGGGGCGGCTACGAGGGCGGCGACGTCTCCGGCACCGACTTCGACCCCGGCGACTTCGGCGGCGGCTTCGGCGACGGAGGCGGATTCGACGGCGGGGGCGGGGGAGGGGACTTCGGCGGGGACTTCTGAGCGGGCTCGCTCAGCGGGCGATGCCGTCGAGGAAACGGGTCCAGGTGGCGGGGGAGAGGGTGAGGGTGGGGCCGGGGGTGGTCTTGGAGTCGCGGATGTGGATGGTGGTGGGGTGGGCGGCTACTTCTACGCAGTTGCCGCCTTCGCTGGAGCTGTAGCTGGACTTACGCCAGGTGTACGCGAGTTCGACGCAGTCGCCGCCCTCACTACCGCTGTAGCTCGACTTGAACCATGCCAGTGCTGCGGTCTTCATGACTCTCCTAGCAGTCCCGTCAGAAGGCGCTCGCTCTTGTCGCAGGAGAGCGCCTGTGACCGCAGCATCCCATACTTGTGGTAATAGTCGCTGACCTCTTCCGGGTCATCTACGAGGAAGCTCGCGCGCTGGACTTCCAGGTAGACCAGCCGTTCGTGCTCCCGGGTCTCCAGGAGCACCATGGGCCCGTCGAGTGCCGCGTGAGGCCTCTGGTGCATGGGCATGATCTGGAAGCTCATGTGAATGGGTCGCGTGTACTCCAGGATCTGCCGGATCTGCGCACGCATCACCTCCGGGCCGCCGACCTCCCGCCGCAGGATGCTCTCTTCCAGGATGAAGTGCCCCACCGGTGGCCTGTCCCGCTGCCAGATCAACTGTCGTTCCATGCGGGCCTGCACCCACTGCTCAGCTGTCTCGCTCCCGATCGCCGGGTACCGGTAGTCGAACACGGCGCGGCAGTACTCAGGTGTCTGGAGGAGCCCCGGAACCGCCAGACTCTGGTACGAGAGGACGCCCACCGCCTCCTGCTCATGATCCACCAGCCCCTGCGCGAACTGAACGATCCGGTCCCGTACCGGCAGCTTGGCCACCACCACCGTCAACGCCCCACCCGTGTCGAGGAGTTCATCGAACTGCTCGGCGCGATCCGGCTGGAGCGCCAGCCTCCCTTGCTCGATCGACCTCACCGTGTCGACCGCGAGGTTCGCCGACTCCGCGAACTGCTCCTGTGTGAGGCGCGCCTTCTTCCGGAAGTGCGCCACCAGCGCGCCGACCGCGTACCACGAACCGACCTTCTTGGGCCTCGATGCCACGTGCATGGCCGTTCCTTTCCCCCGTATGCACGCCAAGCTCTCGTAGTGGACTCGTAGCAATGAGGACTACGACCTCACTCACTGACCCAGTGTAGTGACGCACAGTGACACTCGCGGCATGAACGCAGAACCCCGACACCCCCGCACACGCCAGGCCTTCTACCGCCGGGACCGCAGGTCGGTACGGCTCGCGCGGGACTTCGCCCATGAGGCCCTGAGGGACTGGGCCACGGCCGAGCGCAGCGACGACGTACTGCTCTGCGTGAGCGAGCTGGCGACCAACGCCCTTCTGCACGGCGTGCCCGCGGGCCGGGGCTTCCTCCTCCGGCTGACCCTGCACACGGACGGTGTCCTCCGCGTCGAGGTGCACGACAGCGGTCCGGGCGAGGTCCGGATTCCGGAGCCGGCCGCGGAGGCGGAACACGGCCGGGGTCTGCTCCTCGTCGCGGCCCTCGCGGACAAGTGGGGGGTGGGGGAGCGGAGCCCCGGCAAGATCGTGTGGTGCGAGTTCACGGTGCGGGGCGACGAGGTGGCCGTCCCGGGCCGGCGACGGTGAGCGTGGGATGACGTGGCCGTTGGGCCGCCCGCTTCTCGGCCAGTGTCGTGCTTCCACGGTCCGCGTCAAGGGCGCTGCGCGTCGCCTTCGGCGATGGGCCTCCGGCCCACCCTTGACCCGGCCCGCTCCAGCACGGGGAAGAAGCGAGCGGGCGGCCGGGGGAAAGTGGCCGCCTACCGGTACGGGCCCTTGCGTCGGCTGCGTACGCACTCGGCGCCAGGGGCACGCGGTCCCGCCTCGCCAGCACGCCGGGCCGGCTTGGCGGCGTGCGGCCGGTGGGTGGGGAGGCGGGGTCACTCCTGGCTCAGTGTCCCGCAAGTCCCGTGGGCCCCGCAGATCACACGGGTTCGGTGATTGGCGGATTTGGGCCACTTCCGCCAACCACCCAGCCCGCTGACCTGCCTGTTCGTCGACGGCACCTGGCACAGAACCGCCCGTCACCGCCTGAGGGGCCCGCCGCCCCTTGGGGTTGCCCCAGCCACCCGCTCACCGTTCGCCGCCAAGCCGACCCGGCGTCCATGCGAGACGCGGACGCGCCCCACCCGCCACCCGCAGTCGCTGAACCCACCCGGCGTGCAGGCGAGGCGCGACCGCGTGACCCTCCCGACGGGGCGGGGTAGCCGGCCTGGGGGCCCGTTGCCGCTGGGGCCACCGCTGTTTCGGGCCGCTCGCTCGCTTCTTCCCCGGGCTGGAGCGAGGTGTGTCAAGGGTGGGCCGGAGGCCCATCGCCGAAGGCGACGCGCAGCGCCCTTGACTCACCTCGCGGAAGCCCGACACTGGCCGGGAAGCGAGCGGACCGAGGGTCACCTGTTGCCGACGGACACCGTGCCCACCCTCCGTCGGCTGCCGGAGGCTCACGCGTTCTTGATCGCCGAGATGTCGAAGACCAGCTTGATCTTGTCGGAGACCAGGACGCCGCCCGTCTCCAGCGCCGCGTTCCAGGTCAGGCCCCACTCCGAGCGCAGGATCTCGGCCTTGCCCTCGAAGCCGACGCGCTCGTTGCCGAACGGGTCCTTCGCGGCGCCGTTGAACTCCAGGTCGATGGTGAGCGGCTTGGTGACGCCGAGCAGGGACAGCTCGCCGGTGATGCGGTAGTCGTCGCCGCCCAGGGACTCGGCCTTGGTGGAGCGGAACGTCATGACCGGGTGCTCGTCGATCTTGAAGAAGTCGGACGACTTCAGGTGGCCGTCGCGGTCGGCGTTGCCGGTCTCGATGCTGGCCATCTGGACGTCGAGCGTGGCGGTGGACTTGGCGGGGTCGGCGCCGTCGAGGTGGAGGGTGCCGGTGAAGTCCTGGAAGCCGCCCTTGACGTTGGTGACCATGGCGTGCCGGGCGACGAAGCCGATCGTGCTGTGGGACGGGTCGATGGTGTAGTCGCCGGTCAGCGCGGTCAGGTCGGGGCCGGCGGCGGCCTGCGCGGCGGGGGCGGGGGTGGTGTCCTTGCGGCTGAAGATTCCCATGGCGTGCTCCTTGTGCTGCTTGTTGAACGTTAAACCAACTTGCGTAACAGACAGTAGACCCATTCGGTCCGGTTTTCAACATCATCCGCAGCGTGTTCGCGTGCGCGCGTCGAGTAACCGGTTCCGCCCTCTGGCGCACCGGCCGATCGCTCGGGCACCATCTGGCTGCACCACCTGCACCACCTGCACCACCTGCACAGCCGACCCACAGGACGCACGGCCCACCGCAGGAAAGGTCCCCATGAAGCCGCTCACGACCCGCTCGCTGCTCACCGCGCTCGCCCTCGTCGTCGCCCCCGGCGTCGCCGTCCTCGGCACCGCCACCGACGCCTTCGCCGTCACCAAGATCAGCCACGCGACCGCCACCCAGATGTTCCGCGACGTCGGCATCACCTGGTCCTCCTCGGGCAACTGCTCCGACCGCAACAACTCCACCTGTACCTCCTTCGAGCAGCTCAACCTCGCCACCGCCCAGGGCGCCCAGACCCTCAAGCGGGCCAGCGGCTGCGCGCTCAACATCACCGGCGGCACCGAGACCGGCCACGCCTCCGGCACCTACTCCCACTGGAACGGCTACAAGCTCGACTACGGCAAGAACACGTGCGTGACGTCGTACATCAAGAACAACTTCGGCTACATCGGCCTGCGCGGCGACGGCGCCCCGCAGTACCAGTCCGGCTCCGGCAACATCTACGCCGACGAGGGCAGCCACTGGGACGTCCTCTACTACAACTGCGGCGGCTGCTGAGCCGGGAGCCGAGGAGAGAGGGCGGTGGCCGGGCCCATGCGCATGACCCGACGCGCGCTGCTGCTGGCCGCCGCCCTCGCCGCCGTCCCGGCGCCGGGCGCGCGGGCGGCCGACGACCCGTACGACGTGCTGCGCCGCCGCTGGCTCGGCATCGCCCTGGGCGCGGGGTACGACCCGGCCGCCGAGCCGTACGCCTCCCGGCTCGCCCGACTCGGGCAGCAGGCGAGGGAGTTCCAGGCCGGGATGGTCCCCGCTCCCGGCTCGCTGTGGCCCGGGCACCCCTTCGACCCGCCCTCCGGGATCACCTTCGGCTACGGCCGCCTGTGGACCATGGCCCAGGCGTACGTCCAGGCCGGCACCGGTTCCACCGGCGATCCCGGCCTCCTCGCCGACGTGCTGCGCGGGCTCGACCACCTCTCCGCCACCGTCTACAACCCCGCCACCACCCCCTACGGCAACTGGTGGGAGTGGCAGATCGGCAGCCCCCGGCTGCTGACGGACATCACGGCCGCCCTGTACGAGCAGGCCGGCCCCGCCCGCGTGACGGCGGCCTGCGCGGCCGTCGACCACTTCGTCCCGGACGCCATGCTCACCGACTACTCGGGCACCTCCACCGGCGCCAACCGCGTCGACCTGTGCCGCTCGGTCGCCCTGCGCGGCATCCTCGGCCGGAGTCCGGAGAAGATCACCCTGGCCCGTGACGCCCTCTCGCCCGTCTTCCCCTACGTGACACGGGGCGACGGTCTCTACGTCGACGGCTCCTTCGTCCAGCACACCTGGGTCGCCTACTCCGGTACGTACGGGCAGGTCCTGCTCGACGGCCTCGGCCGGCTGTTCGCCCTGCTCGCCGGGTCCGAGTGGGAGGTCACCGACCCCGCCCGGCAGAACATCCTGGACAGCGTCGAGCACGCCTACGCGCCCCTGATCCACGACGGGCTGGTGATGGACTGCGTCAACGGCCGTGCCATCAGCCGTGGTTACCTGCGCAGTGACGATGAGCACGTCCTGCGCGGCGACCACTATCACGGGCAGGCCCTCATCGCCGCCATCGCCCTCCTCGCGGGCGGTGCGAGCGCGGCCGAGCGGGAGCGGTGGCACGGCCGGATCAAGGGCTGGATCGAACGGGACACCGTCGAGCCGGTGCTGACGTCGCCTCAGTTCGGCGTCGCCGACCTCGCGCGGCTGCACGCCATCGCCGGCTCACCCGGACCCGCCGCCCCGGAACCCCTCGGCCACCGCCTCTTCCCGGCCATGGACCGCGCCGTCCACCGCACCCCCCGCTTCACCGCCGCCCTCGCGATGGCCAGCGACCGCATCGCCCACTACGAGTGCGGCAACGGCGAGAACCCGCGCGGCTGGCACACCGGGTCCGGCATGCTCTCCTGGTGGCCCCAGGGCCGCAGCGACCAGTACACCGACTGGTACTGGCCCACCGTCGACTGGTACCGGCTGCCCGGCACCACCGTGTCCACGAAGCGGCTGTCCGACCGGGCCGGCGGCGAGTGGGGCGCCCCCAAGCCGGACGTCCGCTGGGTCGGCGGGACCACCGACGGCACGTACGCGGCGGTCGGCCAGCACCTCAAGGGCCTCGGCTCCACCCTTGAGGCCCACAAGTCCTGGTTCTTCCTCGACGACGCCGTGGTCTGCCTCGGCGCCGGGATCTCCTGCGCCGACGGCGTCCCGGTGGAGACGGTGGTGGACAGCCGCAACCTGGGCGAGGACGGCGCCCAGGGCTTCGTACGCGGACGGAACTGGGCCCACCTGGAGGAGCACGGCGGCTGGCTCCTGCCGTACGGCGGCGAGCTGCGCACCCTCCGCGAGGACCGCACCGGCGCCTGGTCCGACATCAACACCACCAGCACGGACGAGCGGCGCACCCGCCGATGGCAGACCCTCTGGCTCGACCACGGCACCGACCCCGAGGCCGCCCGCTACGTCTACGTCCTGCTGCCCGGCGCCTCCCGCGCCGAGACCGCCGCCCGGGCCGCCGACCGGCACTGGCTGTCCGTCCTCGCCAACGACGCCGGCCACCAGGCCGTCGCCGTCCCCCGGCTGGGCCTGATGGCGTGCACCTTCTGGCGGGCCGGTACGGTGGGGGACCTGACCGTCTCGGCCGGCGCGAGCGTGCTCGTCGTGCGACGGGGCCGGACGGCCACCCTCTGTGTGAGCGAGCCGCCCCGCACCGGAGCCCCGCTGGAGCTGGTCTGGGACCGGCCGGTGCGCGCGGTGACCCGGGCCGACGACGGCGTCGAGGTCCTTTCGGCTGACCGCCGTCTGAGGCTCCGTGTCACTCCGGGGATGGCATGTGCCACCCACGAATGTGAGCTGGCTCTCGGCTGACGGCTTTGTGGTCTCCCTACAACGAGACGCCCTCCTGAGCAGTCGGAATGCCTGCATGCCGCCATGGTTCTGTTCACTGGTACCAGGAAAACGGGCCGGAGACTGTACGGAGTCGACGGCTCGCTTTTCTTCGGGTCCTTCGTAAGGTCGCTACATGACCGTTTTGGAAGAGACGACGGGTGAGCCCACCGGTGAGCCGACGGACGCACGCGGACGGGTCGCCGAACTGCACGAGATCCGTGCCCGGGCCCTGGCGGGCCCGAGCGAGAAGGCGACCGAGGCGCAGCACGCCAAGGGCAAGCTGACGGCGCGGGAGCGGATCGAGCTGCTCCTCGACCCCGGGTCCTTCCAGGAGGTCGAGCAGCTGCGCCGGCACCGGGCGACCGGCTTCGGCCTGGAGGCCAAGAAGCCGTACACCGACGGTGTCATCACCGGCTGGGGCACGGTGGAGGGCCGTACGGTCTTCGTCTACGCCCACGACTTCCGGATCTTCGGCGGCGCCCTCGGCGAGGCCCACGCCACCAAGATCCACAAGATCATGGACATGGCCATCGCGGCCGGCGCCCCGCTGGTGTCGCTCAACGACGGCGCCGGTGCCCGCATCCAGGAGGGCGTCTCCGCCCTCGCCGGCTACGGCGGCATCTTCCAGCGCAACACCAAGGCGAGCGGTGTCATCCCGCAGATCTCCGTGATGCTCGGCCCGTGCGCGGGCGGCGCGGCGTACTCCCCGGCGCTGACGGACTTCGTCTTCATGGTCCGCGACACGTCCCAGATGTTCATCACGGGCCCCGACGTGGTCAAGGCCGTCACGGGCGAGGAGATCACCCAGAACGGTCTGGGCGGCGCGGACGTCCACGCCGAGACGAGCGGCGTCTGCCACTTCGCGTACGACGACGAGGAGACGTGCATCGCCGAGGTGCGGTACCTCCTGTCGCTCCTCCCGCAGAACAACCGCGAGAACCCGCCGCGGGTCGACTCCGCGGACCCGGCGGACCGCCGCGGCGACGTGCTGCTGGACCTGGTCCCGGCCGACGGCAACCGGCCCTACGACATGGCCAAGGTCATCGAGGAGATCGTCGACGACGGCGAGTACCTGGAGGTCCACGAGCGCTGGGCGCGCAACATCATCTGCGCCCTCGCCCGTCTGGACGGCCAGGTGGTCGGCATCATCGCCAACCAGCCGCAGGTCCTGGCGGGTGTGCTGGACATCGAGGCGAGCGAAAAAGCTGCGCGCTTTGTCCAGATGTGTGACGCTTTCAATATCCCGATCGTCACGTTCCTGGACGTCCCCGGGTTCCTCCCCGGTGTCGACCAGGAGCACGGCGGAATCATCCGCCACGGAGCGAAGCTGCTGTACGCGTACTGCAACGCGACCGTGCCGAGGATTTCGCTCATCCTGCGCAAGGCGTACGGAGGTGCCTACATCGTCATGGACTCCCAGTCGATCGGCGCCGACCTCACCTACGCCTGGCCGACGAACGAGATCGCCGTGATGGGCGCGGACGGCGCGGCCAACGTCATCTTCCGCCGGCAGATCGCCGACGCCCAGGACCCCGAGGCCATGCGGGCACGGATGGTCAAGGAGTACAAGTCCGAGCTGATGCACCCCTACTACGCGGCCGAGCGGGGCCTGGTCGACGACGTCATCGACCCCGCCGAGACCCGTGAGGTGCTCGTCAAGTCCCTGGCGATGCTGCACACCAAGCACGCCGACCTGCCCTCCCGCAAGCACGGCAACCCTCCGCAGTAACCCGGCGGACACCTCTTCCAGGGAGACCGAACCCATGAGCACTGCTGACATCCGCGTCGAGAAGGGCCACGCCGAGCCCGAGGAGGTCGCCGCCATCACGGCGATCCTCCTGGCCCGCGCCGCCGCCCGCCCCGAGCCCACGGCGACCCACCGCGCCCGCCCGAAGGCAGGCTGGCGCCGCCTGGAGCGCGAGCCCGGCTTCCGGGCCCCGCACAGCTGGCACTGAGCCCCGACCACGCGACCGCAGCCCCGCCCCCCTCCCGGGAGGCGGGGCTGCGGTGTGTCCGGCTCCCGGCCGCGCGTCCCGGGCCGCCGTACGGCCCGCGGGTACGGCAAAGGGGCCCTCTCCGGACGGAAAGGGCCCCTCGCGGAGGACCGCTAGCGCAGGCGGGCCATCAGGGCGTGTTCCACCAGGGTGATCAGCGCGCTCTTGGCGTCCGCGCGGTGGCGGGCGTCGGTCGTGATGATCGGGGTGTCCGGGCCGATCTGGAGGGCTTCCCGTACTTCGTCCGGGGTGTAGGGCTGCTGGCCGTCGAAGCCGTTGAGGGCGATGACGAAGGGCAGGCCCGAGTTCTCGAAGTAGTCGACCGCGGGGAAGCAGTCGGCGAGGCGGCGGGTGTCGACGAGGACGATCGCGCCGATGGCGCCGCGGACCAGGTCGTCCCACATGAACCAGAAGCGGTCCTGGCCGGGGGTGCCGAACAGGTACAGGATCAGGTCCTGGTCCAGGGTGATGCGGCCGAAGTCCATGGCCACCGTGGTGGTGGTCTTGTCCCCGGTGTGGGTGAGGTCGTCGATGCCGGCCGAAGCGGACGTCATGACGGCCTCTGTGCGCAGCGGGTTGATCTCCGAGACGGCGCCGACGAACGTGGTCTTGCCCACGCCGAAGCCGCCCGCCACCACGATCTTCGCGGAGGTGGTGGAGCGGGAAGGACCGCCGCTAGAGCTTGCGAAGTCCACTGAGCACCCTTTCGAGCAGTGTCACGTCTGGCTGGCCACCGGCGTTCTCGTCGCCGCCGGGCTGATGGATGGCGACCAGGCCCGCCTCCGCCAAGTCGGCGACGAGGATCCTGGCCACGCCGAGGGGGATCGTGAGAAGGGCCGAGATCTCGGCCACCGACTTGATCTCCCGGCAGAGGTTGCAGATCCGCTGATGCTCGGGCAACTGACCCTGCATCTGGTGCGGAGCGGCGGTGGTGTGCACCAGCGCCTCGATGGCGAGCTGGTAGCGCGGGCGGGTCCGGCCGCCGGTCATGGCGTACGGACGCACCAAGGGGTTGTTGGACGCCGAGGCCGGTGCCGGCTCGGGACGGCGCTGCGGCTGGACCGGCTGGATGCGCGGCGCCGGAGGCTGGTCGTACGGCGACGGGCCCGGACCCTGGGGGGCGTACGGCTGCCGGTGGCTGGGAGCGGAGGGGAAGCTGTACGGGTTCGCCGAGCCGTCGCCCTGGCCCTGTGCAGGGCCGTACGACCAGTTGCCCGAAGACGAACCGCCTGGGGGTGTTGCCACTTTCTCCTCCTCCGACTGCGCCGGGCACCCATTCCTGGGGAACCGCGTCCCGAAACCTTACGGCGCCGGGACGCGAATACGCACCGTCCGATTATTAGTTGAGAAGGCTTCCCTGGAGTTCCGCACGGAGATCCGGGGTGAGGACCGTGCCCGCGCGGTCCACCAGAAGGGCCATCTCGTACCCGATGAGGCCGATGTCCGCCTCCGGGTGGGCCAGGACCGCGAGCGAGGAACCGTCGGAGATGGACATGATGAAGAGGAATCCCCGCTCCATCTCCACAACCGTCTGATTCACGCTGCCTCCCTCGAAGATCCGGGAGGCGCCTGCCGTCAGAGACGTCAGACCGGAGGCGACGGCCGCGAGCTGGTCGGCGCGGTCGCGGGGGAAGCCTTCGGACATCGCCAGAAGGAGTCCGTCGGCGGAGACCACCACCGTGTGGGACACCCCCGGGGTGTTGTCCACGAAGTTGGTGATCAACCAGTTCAGGTTCTGTGCCGCCTGGCTCATCGGGCTCACACTAACGCTCCTGGTTGTAGGTGCTGTCAGGACCGAAGCCCTGGCCGTTCGTTTCACTGCCTGCGCTGCGTCCGCGCTGGACGCCCCGGCGCAGGTTGCTCAGCCTGCCCCGGACGTCCTCCGGGGCACGGGAGACCTGTGGGCCTCCCTGGGGGGTGGTTTCGGCGGAACCCTCGACCAGATTGGCCTTGGGCACCCGCCGCGGCAGGCCCGAGGCGGTGACCCCGCCTGCCTTGGGCTTCCGGAGCTGTGCGGCCTGCTGCCACCGCTCGTCGTTCGCCGAACGCCAGTCGCTCTGGCCGCCCGTCCCCGGAGCGTTCCCCGGTGCGGGAGCCGGCGCTTCCTGCTGCACACGGGCCGTGCCGTTCGCGGAGCCGGCGCCGTGGGAGCCGCTCGCGGAACCACCGCGGCGGGGCAGCCCGGCGTCGGTCAGCGCGTGTGCGGCGGGAGAGGCCGTTCCCGGACGGTCGAAGCCTACGCCGTTCCGCTCACTCGCGTCAGCGGCCTGCGAGGATTCCGTTTCCGGAGCGTACTGGGCCGGATAGCCGTTCTGGTAGCCGTCCTGCTGGGGCCAGTCGTCCTGGTAGGACGTCGTCTGGGCAGGCTCCGCATACGGGGACGCGGACTCCGGGTAGCCGCCGCCCGCGGAGAAGCCGTCGTGCTGCTGCACCTCGCCGTTCGGCGCGTAGTACTGCTCGTCGTAGGGCTGCTCGTACCGCTGCTCGTACGACGCGTGCTGCGGCTGCTCCTCGTACGTCCTGTGCTGCGGCTGCTCCTCGTACGCCGGAGCGTCGTACGACTGCTGCTGTTCCTGGTACGCCTGCTGCTGCCCGGTGAACGGGTCCGTGTACCCGGCGGGGGCCTCGGCGGCCTCCTGCCGCGGCTCGGCGGGCTGCTGGCCGTGGTTCTGGGCCTCCAGGGCGGCCCGGCGCTCCTCGCGCATCAGCGAGCGGCCCACGGGGTCCAGGTCGCGGATGTCGTCGGGGACCTGCGGGTACTGGCTGTCGTCGAAGCCCAGTTCGGCGGCCGTGCGCATCGGCTGCTGCTGGCCGAAGCTCTCACCCTGGAACTGCTGCTCCGGGATGATCTGCGAGACGGTGAACTCCTCGCGGTCCAGCGGGGCCTCGCCGCCGCCGCCGTGCGTGATCGCGTCCGGCAGCATGACCAGGGACGTCGTGCCGGCCTGCTCGCCCGAGGGGCGCAGCTGGACCCGGATGCCGTGCCGGTCGGACAGCCGGCCGACCACGAACAGGCCCATGCGCTGCGAGATCGCGGCGTCCACGGTCGGCGGGTTGGCCAGCTTGTGGTTGATGTCGGCGAAGTCCTCGGCGGTCAGACCGATGCCCTTGTCGTGGATCTCGACCATCACGCGGCCGTCCGGGAGACGGGTCGCGGTGACGCGGACCTTGGTCTGCGGGGAGGAGAACGTGGTGGCGTTCTCCAGCAGCTCGGCCAGCAGGTGCACGAGGTCGGTGACCGCGCGGCCGTGGATCTCGGCCTCCGGGACGCCCGACAGCTCGATGCGCTCGTACTGCTCCACCTCGGAGGAGGCGGCGCGCAGCACGTCGATGAGCGGCACGGGCTGATCCCAGCGGCGGCCGGGCTCCTCGCCCGCGAGGACCAGGAGGTTCTCGCCGTTGCGGCGCATACGGGTGGCCAGGTGGTCCAGCTTGAAGAGGTTCTCCAGCTGGTCCGGGTCGGCCTCGTTGTTCTCCAGGTCGGTGATGAGGGTCAGCTGGCCCTCGATCAGGGACTGGTTGCGGCGCGAGAGGTTGGTGAAGATCGCGTTGATGTTGCCCCGCAGCAGGGCCTGCTCGGAGGCGAGCCGGACCGCCTCGCGGTGGACCTGGTCGAAGGCGCGGGCGACCTCGCCGATCTCGTCCTTGGTGGTGATCGGGATCGGCGCGACCCGGGTGTCGACCCGGCCGGGGTCGGTGCGGGAGAGCTGGTCGACCAGCATCGGCAGCCGCTGCTCGGCGATGCCGAAGGCGGCGTTGCGCAGCTGGCGCATCGAGCGGCTCATCTGGCGCGCCACCGCACCGGCCAGGATGAAGGCCAGCAGCAGCGCGATCACGACGACGGCACCGGTGATGAACGCCGAGGTCTTGGCGTCGTCGGCGATGGCCGAGGCCTCGTTCACCGCCTTGTCGGCCATGTCCGACTCGATCTGGCGGTACGCCTTGTACTTCAGCGTGTTGACCGCCCACCAGTTGTCGGCGGTGATACCGCTCGCGGCCAGCTGGTCGCGGGTGGCGGTGCTGGTGTCCTTCATGGTGGCGACCGCGGTCACGATCCGGGTCGGGTCGGACGGCGGGGCGACGTACTGCGGGTTGCTCGCCTTGGCCTTCTGCACCATGCCGGCGGCGTCCGTCTTGATCTTCTGTTCCGCGTCGCTCAGCTTCTGCGCGTCGGCCTCGGTGCCACCGCCGAGGTACTCCTCCCGGGCGATGCGCTCCAGGTAGGCGTACGAGGACAGGGAGACCCGCTGGGTCGCGAGGTTCGGGGCGTCCGGGCCGGGCTTGACCAGCAGGTGGGTGCCGATCGAACGCTCCAGCGACAGTGCCGCCTTGGTCAGCGAGATGGCGTAGACGGTACGGCCGTAGGAGGTGATGTTGCCGGTGCCCAGACCGAGTTCGTTGGCGAACTCCATCAGGGGGTGGCTGACCTCGACGTAGCCCTCTTCGGTCTGTACGCCGGTCACCTTGGAGGTGAAGGCGACCTGCCGCAGCTGCGCCAGCTTGGGCTCGGCCTCGCGGAACAGCTTCAGCCGGCGCTGCAGGCCCGACGTGGCGGGCATGCTCTTCGTCGCCTCGTCGAAGGCGTCGGCGGCCTGGTCCGTGGCCTTGCGGGCGTTGTCGACGACCGCCTTGCTGGCGGCGTCCTTCTTGTTCAGCAGCAGCGGTGCCGCGGTGACGTCGCGCTCGCTCTCCAGGGCGTCGGCGTAGCCGAGGGCGGCGCGCACGAGACGGGCGGTGTTCTCCGCGTCACGGGCCTGCTGCCAGGTGTCGATCGAGCTCTTCACCTGGAAGCCGCCCATGACGAGGCCGACGGCCACGGGTATGAGCAGGATCGCGTTCAGCCGGGTCGGCACGCGCCAGTTCCGCGGGGAGAGACGACCGCCGCTGGGCGCGGGAGTGGCCGCCGGTTCCGCAGCGGGAACGGGGGCGGGCGCCGCAGCGCGCGGCGGCGGGGTGAAGTTGCCCCGCGCCGACGGCTCGGAACCGTTCTTGCTTCGCCTCACTCGACCAACAACCTCTCGGCGGTCGGCACCTACGTCGTGCCGCAGTCTCTCAGAGCCCGGTTCGCCATCGAGCACCAGTACGTACTCGGTACGTACTCAGTACGTCTTCGACCATTGGGCAGTTCAGGCATTCCAGCACGTGGACCAGTGCACTTCCAAACAGTGGGAACCCGGTGACGGAGCGGTTGTAAGCGCCAGATAAAACGGTCATAAAGAGCGAGCCCCGCCAAAAGGCGGGGCGTTCGTGCGCGCAGCGGCACCACACGACCGCGTCGCGTGGTGATGCCGGGCGATTCCTCTGCCGAACTGTTATGAACACCGGAGCCGACCGTGTCAAAGGCCACAGTCGGCTCCGAACCCTTTACGGCAACTGCCGTACGGACCGTCGTACTTGAGTGCTACTTCAGCCGCGCCATCAGGGCGTGTTCCACCAGGGTGATCAGCGCGCTCTTGGCGTCCGCGCGGTGGCGGGCGTCGGTCGTGATGATCGGGGTGTCCGGGCCGATCTGGAGGGCTTCCCGTACTTCGTCCGGGGTGTAGGGCTGCTGGCCGTCGAAGCCGTTGAGGGCGATGACGAAGGGCAGGCCCGAGTTCTCGAAGTAGTCGACCGCGGGGAAGCAGTCGGCGAGGCGGCGGGTGTCGACGAGGACGACGGCACCGATGGCGCCGCGGACCAGGTCGTCCCACATGAACCAGAAGCGGTCCTGGCCGGGGGTGCCGAACAGGTACAGGATCAGGTCCTGGTCCAGGGTGATGCGGCCGAAGTCCATGGCCACCGTGGTGGTGGTCTTGTCCCCGGTGTGGGTGAGGTCGTCGATGCCGGCCGAAGCGGACGTCATGACGGCCTCTGTGCGCAGCGGGTTGATCTCCGAGACGGCGCCGACGAACGTGGTCTTGCCCACGCCGAAGCCGCCCGCCACCACGATCTTCGCGGAGGTGGTGGCCCGGCCCCCGTCAGAGCTTGCGAAGTCCACTGAGCACCCTTTCGAGCAGCGTCACGTCCGGAGCGCCGCCGTTGTTCTCGTCCCCACCCGGCTGATGGATGGCGACCAGGCCGGCCTCGGCGAGGTCGGCCACCAGGATCCGGGCCACACCGAGCGGCATGGCAAGCAGCGCGGAGACCTCCGCGACCGACTTGACCTCGCGGCACAGGTGGCAGATGCGCTGGTGCTCCGGGAGCAGCCCCATGAGCGCTGCCGGGTCGGCCGTGGTGCTGATCAGCGCCTCGATGGCGAGCTGGTAGCGAGGCCTGGTCCGGCCGCCGGTCATGGCGTACGGCCTCACCAGCGGCTGGTCGCCCTCGTCCCCGTACGGCTCCGCGTACGGATCATGATGGGCGGTGGGCGGGGTCATGAATCCTCCGGGCGGGACAGCAAGTCGGTCAGTCAAGCCGTCTGAAGGGGCCGGTGGGGGGATTGTGGCGGCCGGACGGTGTTTTCGTGAGGTGGGTGGTGCCGGGAGCGGTCAGTGAAGCAGACTTCCCTGGAGTTCGGCGCGCAGATCCGGGGTGAGGACCGCCCCTGCGCGGTCGACGAGCAGTGCCATCTCGTAGCCGACGAGACCGATGTCCGCCTCGGGATGGGCCAGGACCGCGAGGGACGACCCGTCCGAGATGGACATCAGGAAGAGGAACCCGCGTTCCATCTCGACGACCGTCTGTGCCACGGTGCCGCCCTCGAAGATCCGGGACGCCCCGGCCGTCAGCGAGGTCAGACCGGACGCGACGGCCGCGAGCTGGTCGGCGCGGTCCCGCGGGAAGCCTTCGGACATCGCCAGCAGAAGGCCGTCGGCGGAGACCACCACGGTGTGGGACACCCCAGGGGTGTTGTCCACGAAGTTGGTGATCAACCAGTTCAGGTTCTGTGCCGCCTGGCTCATCGGACTCAACTAACGCTCCTGCTGGTGAGTGGGGCTCGGGAAGCTGCCGGTCTGGCCGCTGCCGGCCTGACGGCCCTGAGCGATGCCCCGACGGAGATTGGTCAGCCGTCCGCGCACGTCGTCAGGCGCGCGCGAGACCTGCGGACCGCTTTGGTGCTGTTGCTGCTGTGCCGTGCCCGGCACGAGGTTCGCCCGGGGCACGCGGCGCGGCAGGCCGGAGGTGGTGACCCCGCCGGCCGCGGGCTGACGGACGCGTTCGGCCTGCCGGACGAGTTCGTCGTTCGGCGAGGTACGCCAGGAGCCGTTGGCACTGGCGTTGGCGTTGGCGCCGCCGTTGTTGCCGGCGGGCGCCGGACGCTGCGCAGCGGGCGCCTGCGGCTGCCGCTGCGCGGGCGCGTTCTCCTGCTGCTGACCGTGGAACCAGTTGGTCTCCAGCGTGTCGTACAGCGGGGTACGGCCGTCACCCGGACCGCTGGCCGGCGGCAGCGCCCATCCGTCACCCGGCGCCTGGGCGGCGCCCCGGTTGCCGGGCTCCTGCTGGACCGGACGCTGCTGCGGGGCCGGCGGACGGGAGGCGCCGAAGTCGGCGCGGGCCGGCTGCGGGCGCTCGAACTGACCGGTGTGACCGGGGTTCTGGCGGCCGGGCAGAGCGTGCTGCCCGGTGGACCCTCCGTCGTAGCCGGTGTCGTACCCCTGCGGGGACGGCTGGACCGGGAACTGACCGGTGTGCCGGGCGCCGTCGTCCTGCCGCCCGGGGGCCGGCGTGCCGAACACGTCGGAGCGGACGTACGAGCCGTTGCCCTGCTGGTCGCCACCGTCGAAACGGCCCTGCTGCCGGCCGTCGTCGGGAAGCCCGAACTGGCCGGTGTCCTGGGGGCTGTCGGGGCGCGCGAACTGGCCGGTCTGCTGGAGGTTGTCGGGCCGCGCGAACTGGCCGGTCTGCTGGAAGCTGTCGGGGCGCGCGAACTGGCCCGTGTTCTGGGCGCCTTCCGGACGCCCGAACTGGCCGCCCTGCTGGGCGGAGTCCGGACGGGCGAACTGGCCCGTGTGCGAGCCGCCGTTCAGCTCGGCGCGCGGGAACTCACCGGTCGCGGCCGGTCCCTGGGCGTCGATCCGCGGCATCTCCGCTGTCGAGCCCGGGCCCTGCCGGTCGTCCACGCGCGGCATGTGCGCGGTCCGCGCCGGGTCCTGCTCGTCGTGGCCGCGCGGGGTGTCCAGCGAGGCACGCGACAGCGGGGCCTGGGCGTCGCTCCAGTCCGGCGTGCGGGACTGCGGGTCACCGCCGGGCAGTTCGGCCCGCGGGCCGCCGCGCGGCGGGAGCTGGGGCTGGCGGCCCTGGTCGGGGGCGCCGCCGGACCGCTTGCGGCCGCGACCGCCGAAGACGTCCTGCTGCGGTCCGCCCGGGTTCGCGGCCTGCAGGCCCTGCGGGGCGCCCGGCGCCTGACCGCCGAAGCCGCCCGCACCGGCACCGGCCGGCGCCGGCCGGCCGCCCTGGGGACCGCGGGCGCCGGGGGCGCCGGGACGGCCGCCCTGGCCCGTGCCGGGCAGCGCGGCCCGGGGACCCTGGGCGGAGCCGACCTGGCCACGCGAGCCCGGACCGGCACCGAGCAGACCGCCACCGCCCGGGGCGCCGCCGTTGCCGGCGGTCTGCCGCCGGGCCGCGGCCGCACCGGCGGCGGCCTGCGCGGCGGCGGGACCACCGGTCGACACGGGGGCACCGGGCTTGCCCGGAGCGGGCTTCTTGCCGCCCTGCGCGACGTCCACGGGCAGCATGACCAGCGCGGTCGTACCACCGGAGTCGGACGGGCGGAGCTGGATGCGGATGCCGTGCCGCTGGGACAGCCGGCCGACCACGAACAGACCCATGCGGCGGGAGACGGAGACGTCCACGGTGGGCGGCGACGCGAGCCGCTCGTTGATCGCCGCGAGGTCCTCGGGGGAGAGGCCGATACCGGTGTCGTGGATCTCGATCAGCACGCGGCCGTCGGGCAGCGCGTGACCGGTGACCTTGACCTTCGTCTGCGGCGAGGAGAACGAGGTCGCGTTCTCCAGCAGCTCGGCGAGCAGGTGCACGAGGTCGTTGACGACGCGGCCGGCCACCTCGGTGGTGGGTACGGCGGCCAGCTCGATGCGCTCGTACTGCTCCACCTCGGACGCGGCGGCGCGGAGCACGTCGACCAGCGGGACCGGGCGGGTCCAGCGACGGCCGGGCTCCTCACCCGCGAGGACGAGGAGGTTCTCACCGTTACGGCGCATGCGCGTCGCGAGGTGGTCGAGCTTGAAGAGCGAGGACAGCTGGTCCGGGTCGGCCTCGCGGGACTCCAGTTCGGAGATGAGCGAGAGCTGGCGCTGGATCAGGCCCTGGGAGCGGCGCGAGAGGTTGGTGAACATCGCGTTGACGTTGCCCCGCAGCAGGGCCTGCTCGGCGGCGAGGCGGACCGCCTCGCGGTGCACGTCGTCGAAGGCCGCGGCCACCTGGCCGATCTCGTCCCGGGAGTGCACACCGACCGACTCGACCGAGGTGTCGACGTCCTGCGGGTCCGACTCCGACAGCTGCTTGACCAGCTCGGGCAGGCGGTCCTGGGCGACCTTGGTCGCGGTCTCCTGGAGCCGGCGCAGCGAGCGGATCATGGACCGGGCGACGACGAAGGCGCCGACCAGCGAGACACCGAGGACGAGCAGGATCAGCGCACCGGAGATGATCGCGTCGCGCTGGGTGGCGCTCTTGAGCTCGCGCGCCTTCTGCTCCATCTCCTCCAGGAGCGTGCGCTCGATCTTCTTCATCTGCTCGATCTTGGTCGAGCTGTCGTCCACCCAGTCCTTGTAGGACCGCGCCGGGAGCTGCTGGAGGCCGTCGGGGGACTCGAAGGAGCGCTTGGCGTAGGTGTCGGCGGACTCGATCGTCGGGTTGCCCTCGTCGATCGGCTTGAGCAGTTCCTCGGCGTTCTGGCTGGCGTAGATCTTCCGGAAGATCGCCAGCTCGGAGCCCTCGCTCTCGTAGGCCGACTGGCCGTAGAGGCGGTCGTTCTCGGTGAGGTCGCCCTTGGTGTTGGTGGTCGCCGGCAGCGCGGCGGCGATCATCGCGCGCTGCACTGAGGCGTACTCCTTGGCGGTGGAGAAGGCCGCCAGGGCGCGGGTGCGCGAGATCATCTCCGGGTTGCTGGACGCCTCGGCCATGTCCTGGGAGAGGCCGATCAGCTGGGTGATCAGCCGGTGGTAGGACTCGACGGTCTGCGTCGCGTTGTCCTTGGACGCGTAGGCCGACTTGCGGATCTTGGCGAGGTCGTCCAGCTGGTTGGCGAGGCCGACCAGCGCGTCGCGGACGCCTTGGAGGTTGCCGTCCTTGCTGGCCGCGTCGATCTGCTCGGAGGAGTCGAGGAAGTTCTCGCGGGCCCGGTCGGTCTTCTGCTGGTAGGCCTTGATCTGGTAGTCGTTCGCCTTCAGACCGCCGTGCGACAGGGGACCGGCGGACTGGTCGCGCTCCTCCTGGAGCGCGTGGGCCAGCTCGGTGGCCTGCTTGGTCATCTCCGTCAGCAGCTTCATGTTGTCGAGCTGCTGGATGTCCTCGACGGACTGGTCGATGCGCAGCGCGCCGAGCGAGGTGGCCGCGACCACCGGCAGCGCGAGCAGCGACACCAGGCGGGTGGAGATGCGCCAGTTGCGCAGGGCGAGCCGCGAACCGGTGCCGGTCGGGCCCTGCGCGGGCTTCACCGGCGGCGCCGGGTCGCCCGAGGGCGTCGCGGTCGCGGAGGCCGACGAGGCCGGCGCGCCCGGACGCCCGCCGCGCTCACCGCCGTCCGCGGCCTGGCCCGGGCCCGGGTTCTGGGCGTGCTGGGGCGAGGAGCTGACGGCCCTGGGGCCAGTCCCGCCGTGCGGCTCCGGCTCCGCCGAAGCGCTGCCATCCCTCTTGAAACGTCCCTGCACTAGCGTCGCAACCTCTGGACCAGGCGCCCCTCCGCGCGAACGGAGGGACACGGTGTCGGCGTTGTGGAGAGCGCCCTGAATACGCCCCCCGGTGGTCTTGAGTGACCGGCGCTGGTTCCCCCCTGTTCCGCCGCCGCTCGGCGCTGTGTGCGCCCCCTGCGCCGGTTCATCCCGCGGCGGTCCGTGGAATTCCAGCACAGTGCAGGATCTCCAACAAGGGCAGTGAGCCGAGCTGTGACCTCCGTGACGGCCAGTGAGTGCCGGGTTACCAGCAGTGGAACCGGATCTTGGGCATAAAGGGCGTACCCATGCGAGTCGCCGCGCGGCGCCCTCTGTCCCAGTCGCCATGATCAGGAGCGGAATGATGGCTTCAGTGGGCCAATGTCCGTTTCTCCAGGGCGGGTTGCCGGTCGGAATTGACCGGTTTGCCCGCGAGTTCGTGAGCAAACTCACACACGGCTCGTAGGGAGTTGGCGCCTTCGTCGGGGAATCGGATGTTTAGCCTGACGCTTTACAAGAGGGACGACTCTGCCAACCACCCGACCAGAGGGCACAGGACGACAACGGTGAAGACGACGATGATGTTCCGCAAGATCGCCAACCCGCGGCGCACGACGCTGGCGCACCTGAAGGACACCGGCGAACTCCACACGCCCGAGCTGCCGGAGCACTCCGTCGACCTGCCCGCCCAGACCGCCAACCCCCGGCGCACCGTCCTGATGGAGGTCCCGGCCGGCGCGGGCGCCCCGGCCGGCGAGTGACCGACGGCTCCGCCGGGCGCGGCCGGGAGGACCACGACGGTCCCTTCCGGCCGCGTCCGCTTGTACGGCCCGTCGCGCCCGCCGCGGCGGCCACGGCCCCGCCCGCCCCGGTGACCCGCCTCTGACCTGCGGTGATGCCCCCGGAAGCGAACAACTTCGCATAGCTCCGATAACCTGGGGCGTCAGTACGCCGGTTCTCAGTGAGGGGCGCAAGACTCCCGTGCGCATCGCCAGGTTCTCCATCGACGGGAACGTCGCCTTCGGCGCGGTCGAGGGCGACAAGCAGGACGAACTCGTCCTCGACATCATCAAGGGCATCCCGTTCGCGGACTTCGAGCTGTCCGGGACGAAGGTGCCGCTGAGCAAGGTCAGGCTGCTCCCGCCGGTGCTCCCCAACAAGGTCGTGGCGTTCGGCCGCAACTACGCCGAGCACGCGCGCGAACTGGGCAACGAGGTGCCCGAGGCGCCCTTCGCCTTCTTCAAGCCGTCCACCTCGGTGATCGGCCCCGGCGACGACATCCAGTACCCCTCGTTCTCGCGGGAACTGCACCACGAGGCCGAGCTGGCCGTCGTCATCGGCCGCCTGTGCCGCGAGGTCCCGCGCGACCGCGTCAAGGACGTGGTCTTCGGCTACACCTGCGCCAACGACGTCACCGCCCGCGACGTGCAGAAGCGCGAGAAGCAGTGGGCCCGGGCCAAGGGCTTCGACACCTCCTGCCCGCTCGGCCCCTGGGTGGAGACCGGCCTCACGGTCGACGCCGCGAACGACCTCACCGTCCAGCTCACGGTCAACGGCGAACAACGCCAGCTCGGCCGCACGAGCGAGATGATCCACCCCATCGAGGACCTGATCGTCAACATCTCCGAGGCCATGACGCTGCTCCCCGGCGACGTGATCCTCACCGGCACCCCCGCGGGGGTCGGCCCCCTGAGCGTCGGCGACGAGGTCGCCGTCACCATCGAAGGCATCGGCACTCTCACCAACAAGGTTGTCAAGCGTGGCTAGCGCACCCGGCTCCGTACGCGTCCGTTTCTGCCCCTCGCCCACCGGTAACCCCCACGTGGGCCTGGTCCGCACCGCCCTGTTCAACTGGGCGTTCGCCCGGCACCACCAGGGCACCCTGGTCTTCCGCATCGAGGACACCGACGCGGCCCGCGACTCGGAGGAGTCGTACAACCAGCTGCTCGACGCGATGCGCTGGCTCGGCTTCGACTGGGACGAGGGTCCCGGGGTCGGCGGCCCGCACGCGCCGTACCGCCAGTCGCAGCGCATGGACATCTACGCCGACGTCGCGCGCAAGCTGCTGGACGGCGGCCACGCCTACCACTGCTACTGCTCCCAGGAGGAGCTGGACAGCCGCCGCGAGGCCGCCCGCGCCGCCGGCCGGCCCTCCGGCTACGACGGCCACTGCCGCGACCTGAGCGCCGGGCAGGTCGAGGAGTACAAGGCCCAGGGCCGCACCCCGATCGTCCGCTTCCGCATGCCCGACGAGACGATCACCTTCACCGACCTGGTCCGCGGCGAGCTGACCTTCACCCCGGAGAACGTGCCCGACTACGGCATCGTCCGCGCGAACGGCGCCCCGCTGTACACGCTGGTGAACCCGGTCGACGACGCGCTGATGGAGATCACCCACGTCCTGCGCGGCGAGGACCTGCTCTCCTCCACCCCGCGCCAGATCGCGCTGTACAAGGCGCTGATCGAGCTGGGCATCGCGCGGCAGATCCCGCAGTTCGGCCACCTGCCGTACGTGATGGGCGAGGGCAACAAGAAGCTCTCCAAGCGCGACCCGCAGTCGTCCCTCAACCTCTACCGCGACCGCGGCTTCCTGCCCGAGGGCCTGCTCAACTACCTCTCCCTGCTGGGCTGGTCGCTCTCCGCGGACCAGGACATCTTCACGATCGAGGAGATGGTCCGGGCCTTCGACATCGCCGACGTGAACCCCAACCCGGCGCGCTTCGACCTGAAGAAGTGCGAGGCGATCAACGCCGACCACATCCGCATGCTGGACGTGAAGGAGTTCACCGAGCGCTGCCGCCCCTGGCTGAAGGCGCCGTTCGCGCCCTGGGCGCCGGAGGACTTCGACGAGGCCAAGTGGCAGGCGATCGCCCCGCACGCCCAGACCCGCCTGAAGGTCCTGTCCGAGATCACCGACAACGTCGACTTCCTGTTCCTGCCGGAGCCGGTCTTCGACGAGGCCTCGTGGACCAAGGCGATGAAGGAGGGCTCCGACGCCCTGCTGCGCACCGCCCGCGAGAAGCTCCAGGCGGCGGACTGGACCTCGGCCGAGTCGCTCAAGGAGGCCGTCCTGGCCGCCGGCGAGGCGCACGGCCTCAAGCTCGGCAAGGCCCAGGCCCCGGTCCGGGTGGCCGTCACCGGCCGCACCGTCGGCCTGCCGCTCTTCGAGTCCCTGGAGATCCTGGGCAAGGAGAAGACCCTGGCCCGCATCGACGCGGCGCTGGCCAGGCTGACGGCGTAGGCGAGAGCGTCCCGGGGGGCGGTGGCCGTAGGGCTGCCGCCCCTCCGGCGTTCCTGTCAGTGGGTCGCACTAGTGTTTCGGCTCACAGGGCTCGCGCAGCGAGCGGGATCGAGAAGGGCGCCGTCATGCCGATGAGTCCGCGGGACTACACCTGGCTGTTCACCCCGGGCAGCACGTTCGCCTACGAGTCCGGGACCACCGGTGTGATCCACGTGGCCGGCGGCGGCGAGCTGGACCTGCCCACCGGCCGGGTCGTCGCGAGCGACCCGTTCGTCTACCTCGGCAGCGGCGACGTCGAGCCCTTCACCACCACCGTCGAGCCCGGCCGCTACCGCGTCGAAGCGGCCGTCGCGACCCTCACCCGGCCCGGCGAGCCCCCGTCCGGCACGCCCCACCTGCGCGTGGCCGCCGCCCGCCTGGTCATCCGCGACGAGCCGGCCGTCACCTGGGAACTGGCCCTGCTCCCCGGCCAGGACCCCGCCGGCCTCGGGGACGACGAGTTCTACGGCTACGGGGTCGACGCCGGCACGGGCTGCTTCTACGACGCCTCGGCCGAGGAGGCGTTCCCGGGGACCCAGGACGAGGAAGGTCCGCTGTGGGACGCCTTCGAGAACAGCGACTGGTCGGCGGGTCCGCACCTGGTCAGGTCCGCGGACGGCGGACACACCCTGGCCGCGTTCACCTCCGGCTGGGGCGACGGCTGCTACCCCACCTGGACGGGCCGCTCGGCGTCGGGTGAGGTCACCTGCTTCGTGACGGACTTCTTCGTGGCCCCGGACCCGGCCTCCGAGCAGGTCTGACGGCGCCCGGGGGGGCAACGGTCCGGTTCCCCGGCGCCCCGGCCGGCGCGGCGGTACCGTCGGTCGTATGACGATCAGAGCCGTGGTCTGGGACGTGGACGACACCCTGTTCGACTACACGACCGCCGACCGGGAGGGCATGCGGGCCCACCTCGCGGTGGAGGGGCTGCTCGCCGGCTACGGCAGCGCCGAGGCCGCGCTGGCCCGGTGGCGGGAGATCACCGAGCAGCAGTGGGCGCGCTACGCCGCCGGCGGGACCACCTTCCAGGACCAGCGGCGCGACCGGGTCCGGCTCTTCCTGGACAAGGACCTGACCGACGAGGAGGCCGACGACTGGTTCGGCCGGTACGTAGGGCACTACGAGGCCGCCTGGAGCGTCTTCCCGGACGTCCTGCCCGCCCTGGAGGCCCTCGCGGCCAGCCACCGGCACGCGGTGCTGTCCAACTCCAGCGTCGTCGTCCAGGAGCACAAGCTGCGCAGGCTCGGTCTGCTCCACCGCTTCGAGTCCGTGCTGTGCGCCGCCGAGCTGGGCGTCTCCAAACCGCAGCCGGGCGCCTTCCTGGCCTCCTGCGAGGCGCTGGGGCTGCCCCCGCACGAGGTGGCGTACGTCGGTGACCACCCCGAGATCGACGGGCGGGGTGCCGCCGAGGCCGGGTTGCTGTCGGTGTGGATCGACCGCGGGGCGGCCTGCGCGCCGCCCGCCGGGGAGGTAGTGGCGCACCGGATCTCGACCCTCGCCGAACTCCCGGCGCTCGTCCGCGCGGATACCCGTTTTGGAGCCCCGTCCACCTTCGGGTAATGTTCTTCCTGCGCCGAGGGGAGCGGGCCGGAAGGCCTGAGCCCAGCGGAGCAAGCTAGAACGAGAACCCCGTAGGGGCTTGAGTTCCGGTGGCCTATGGTGTAATTGGCAGCACGACTGATTCTGGTTCAGTTAGTCTTGGTTCGAGTCCAGGTAGGCCAGCTCGCAGAGCTTATCTGCAAAGCCCCCGTTGTGTAGCGGCCTAGCACGCTGCCCTCTCAAGGCAGTAGCGCCGGTTCGAATCCGGTCGGGGGTACTGATCTCGATCATGTCGGGATCGCTAGGGCCCCCGTTGTGTAGCGGCCTAGCACGCCGCCCTCTCAAGGCGGTAGCGCCGGTTCGAATCCGGTCGGGGGTACTGACTGGTCTAAACCATCATTGGTCTATGGTGTAATTGGCAGCACGACTGATTCTGGTTCAGTTAGTCTTGGTTCGAGTCCAGGTAGACCAGCTCGGACCTGCGGAAACGCAGAGTCCACGCCCCCGTTGTGTAGCGGCCTAGCACGCCGCCCTCTCAAGGCGGTAGCGCCGGTTCGAATCCGGTCGGGGGTACGTGTGTATGGAAGCCTCCCAGTTCGTCTGGGAGGCTTCCGTCGTCTCGGCTGCACCAAGCCGCATCGGGTGGGGAGACCTGATGGCGTACGGCAGCGGTAGAGGGGGGTAACGCGTGGCTGACTACCAGGCCGTGGCCGGAGTGCGTGCGGCGGAGGCCAAGACCCTGGCCGACTCGGGTCACTACCTCGGGGCCGTCTACTTGGCCGGCTATGTGGTCGAGTGCCGGCTGAAGACCTACTTGCAACTGAACGGAATCCGCTTCCCCCGGAGCGGGCACGAAGGACACAATCTGCGCGGATTGTGGCGTTCTGCCCAGTTCCCGCCGCCGCCGGGGCACGCTCACCTGTTCATGGTCCATTGGGGTACTGAACTCCGCTACGAGGCCCGTCTGCCTGCCGACGTCGACCCGAAAGACCTGCTCAAAGGTGGAAGGGAGCTGGCAAGCTGGGTGGCGACGCGTATCCGGCAAGCGAGCTCCCGACGAGGATCCGCTGGCCGCAGGTGGATCGGATGAGGAAGGCCGACGTGAATTCCGCCCATGACTCCGCTGAGAAGATCACGGCAGCCGTACGAGAGGTCGTCCCTTCGGCAGTGGTCCACGTGGTACGTGACGCCGGGGGCCTTCTGGTGCGTGCCGAGAGCGACAGCTTCGGGCCGTGGACCCCGGAGGAGCGAAAGGCCAAGGTCGCGGCACCGCTCGACGACGACGTGCTGTGCGAGGTGCATACCTGGGAGCTGCTCACTCCGGCGGAAGCCGAGTGGTACGGCGACTTGGGCAGCGACGATGCCGGCGACCGGGCGCCGCACTGGACTTCCGCCCTCGAGCGGGCCCAGGACGCCGATCGCACCCTGCCTTCCGTGACCTTCGCCAGCGACCTGGACGAGGATCTCGATTCGGCCCCCGTCGTCACCTTCTACAGCCTCAAGGGCGGCGTCGGGCGCAGTACGGCGCTGGTGTCCGTGGCCCGTCGCCTGAGCAGTGATCACGGACTCACCGTCGTCTGCGTCGACATGGACCTGGAAGCACCCGGCCTCGACTCCCTGTTCGGGATCGAGAATCAGGTCGACACCGACCAGGGAGTGGTGTCAGCGCTGCTCCAGTACGAGTTCGGAGAAGAGAGCTCGGCGCTCAAACACCTCATCCCCGTGGATGACGCGGGGCGGTTGTACTGCATGCCTGCCGGGCGGATCGACAGCGCTTATGCTGCGCAGCTGCGGGCGCTGGAACCGGAGATCTGGTACCGGGAGGGGACCAATGCGCTGCATCGGCTCATCGACGACGTACGCGACTCCAACCTTCGGCCCGACGTCATCCTGATCGACTCCAGAACCGGTGTCAGCCCCGTTGCGGCGCCCTTGCTGTTCGACGTCTCGGACATGGCGGTCATCTGCTTCCACCCTCATGCCCAGGCCCGAGCCGGCACGGAGATGCTGACCAAGGCCTTGCTGAGCGCTACGACGCGGCGCAGCACCGCCGGCCAGGTCCTGACACCCGAGCCGCGATTCGTCGTGTCACCGATGCCGCCCGGCATCAGCGCGACGCGCCTTGCCGAGCGCGCCAGGTCGTGGGTCGAGGCGTGGACGGCGATCGCGGGCTCCCGGCGAGAAGCGGCTCAGAGGCTGTCGGCCGAAGAGATCACGCACATGATCCCCTACAACGCGGAGGTGGCGTTCGCGGACACCGTCGGAGCGTCCCGCGGGCAGCTGACGCCTTACGCCCGCATCGCCGACTGGATCGTCCAGATCGTGCCTGAGCCGACGCCCGCGCCGGCTGTCCAGAACCGGACCTCCGAAAGCAAGGCCGAAGCGCTCCGTCAGCTCTCGTTCTCGACCGGCACGGCCGAGATCCTTGACCACGAGGAGTTCTTGCAGGACTACGTCGTGACACGCCAGGTCAACGAGACCGCCGCTCCCGACGTGCCTTTGATCCTCGGCCGCAAGGGTACGGGCAAGACGGCCCTGTTCCGCTGGTTGGCGGCCGGGAAGCTGGCCGAGTGGGAGCCGGTGCTGGTGACGACGCCGAACCAGTACAGGGGCCGTCCGGCATGGTCGTTCGGCCCGGACAACTATGCGGCTGTCGGTGGTGCCCTTGAGCAGCGAGGCCTGGACTGGGGCTCCTTCTGGCAGGTGCTCATGGCGCTCGCCATCTACCAGTCCTACGCCCCGGCCCAAGCCCTCGGAACCCCCCATCCGGCGCTCACCGAACTCGACGAGGGTGACTTCGCGGTGACGCAGGCGGTCTTCGAAGTCCTCGATGACCCGATGGGACCGCTTCGATGCGGTGACTGGCTCCGCCGTGTGGACGCAAGTGGCGACCATGGCCTCCTCCTGCTCTTCGACGGGCTGGACACGGCCTTCGGTCACTCGCCGGTCCAGCGGTCGCGCAGGTCGGCTGCGATCAGCGGGTTGCTCACGAAGCAGGCCGACCTCGCCTCCCGCTTGAACAGGGTTCGTCTCAAGGTCTTCGTCCGGCAGGACATCTGGCAGGGACTTCGCTTCGAGAACAAGAGCCACTTCTTCGGCTTGTCCCGCCGCCTCCAGTGGGAGGACCGGGAGGAGTACTTCAAAGTCGTCCTCAAACGCGCCGTACGCTCCTCCGCCTTCGCGGACGTACTGGCAGTGCTCGACCCAGCCCTGCCCGCCACGGAGGTGGCGGCCTGGAGTCCCGAGCAGGTGGCTGCCGCCTGGAGTGCCTTGGTGGGCGAGCGCATGCGGGGTGAGCGCACCGCTTTCACGGCCAACTGGGTGTGGAACCGGCTGGCGGACGGCAACGGAGACCACTCGCCGCGCGCGCTGCTCCAGCTTTTCGCCGCAGCGCTGGAGTGGGAGCGAGCGGAGGAGAAGCGCAGCGGCTACGACCGTTCCGTCCTGCGGCCCCGCAGTCTGGCACTCAGCCTGGAGAGCGTGAGCGACAAGGCTTTGTCCGCCCTGCTCGATGAGGAGTTCCAGGAGCTCAGGCAGGTGGCGGAGGCCTTGCGCGAGTATGGCCGGACGCCTGTCACCGAGGAGGCGCTGGGCGACATCGAAGAGGACCTCGTCGTCCTCGCCCAGGAGGCCGGACTTCTGGAGGCGCTCGACAGCGATGGATCCGAGCGTTTGTTCAAGGTTCCGGATCTGTACAGGTGGGCACTTGGCGTGACCCGTCGCGGGCCGATGTAGCGGGGCACGAGAAACCGCGGGCCGCCCGTCCGCCTGTTGTGCGGCCTGGCGGCCGGCGAGCGGGGGAGCGCACGAGCGTCAGGCGGGGCGCACATGGGAAGCCGGCCGGCCGGGCGCTACTCGAAGCCGTAGCGCCGGGCCGACTCCTCCTCCTGGGCCAGCCGGCGCAGGGCCTGCAGGATCGGTTCGGTCAGCACCGCGCCGAGGACCGCCGTCTCGGCCTTCTCCGCCTCCGACGGACGGGTCTCCACGAAGTCCAGATCGAGTCCGGCCGTCCGGTGCATCAACTCGGCGTACGAGACGAGCAGTTCGCCGTCCCAGTCGTAGCCGAGCCTGCGGAACGCGGCGACCGCCACCACCAGGGAGCGGTACGCGGGGGAGATCGAGGTCAGCAGCCTCGCGTTCGACCAGCCCAGCCGGTCCAGCAACTCGTCCGCCTCCCGGCGCGCGGCCCGGACGTACTCGTCGTCCTCGTCCGGCTCCGGCACCTGCGGCAGCGCCCACAGGGCCGCGCCCAGCCGGATCGTGCGGCCCAGGGACTCGTCGTCGACGTGGCGCAGCACCTCCCGGACCGTGGCCACCGGGAGCCCGCCGACCTGGATCATCGCGCGCACCAGCCGCAGCCGGCGCAGGTGCGTCTCGTCGTAGTCGGCCGTCGTCGCGTTGATCTGGCGGCCCGGCGGCAACAGGCCCTCGCGCAGGTAGTACTTGATCGTCGCGGTGGCCACACCGCTGCGTCTGCTCAGTTCGGCGAGCCGCATCTCTTGCGCTCCTCATTGGATACCGCCACTATCCAAGCATCAGCCGTTGGATAGTGCCGCTCACCGACGAGGGGGCCGTCATGGTGTCCCGTACGACCGCCGACGCGAAGGGCGACGTCGTCGTCCTGCTGATCGGCATGCGCATCAACCGCTTCCGCGCCGTCCACCTGTGGCTGCCGGCGATGCTCGCGATGCTGCGCATGCTGCGGGAACTGGAGAAGGACCCCGCGCGCGGGCTGCTCTCCAAGGTGCTGCTGACGGCGTCACCGCGTACGTACTACGTCGTGCAGTACTGGGAGTCCAGGGACAAGCTGTACGCCTACGCGACCGCGCCGGACGCCTTCCACCACGAGGTCTGGGCCCGGATCAACCGCAAGGAGCGGGCCGGGAAGCTGCGCGGGCAGGTCGGGATCTGGCACGAGGCGTACGTCGTGCCGGAGGGGTCCTACGAGGCGGTCTACGGGGACATGCCGGCGTTCGGACTGGCCGCCGCGCACGGGCAGGTGCCGCTGGAGAAGCGGGGGCGGTACGCGAAGGACCGGTTCGCCTACCGGTCGGGCGGTGACGCGCCCGCCTAGGCGGGACGGGGGAGGGGTCCGCTCCCGTCGGGAGGAAGCCGCCGCGGCGTTGAGGCGGCCCCTTCCCGGCCGGAGCGGTACCTTCGCTCTCAGCCCGAGCGGCGCAGGGCCTCCGAGAGGCGGCCCGCCGCGTCGATGACCGCCTGGGCGTGCATGCGGCCCGGGTGGCGGGTCAGGCGCTCGATGGGGCCCGAGACGGAGACGGCGGCCACCACGCGGTTGGAGGGGCCGCGCACGGGCGCGGAGACGGACGCGACGCCCGGCTCGCGCTCGCCGATGGACTGGGCCCAGCCGCGCCGCCGTACGCCCGACAGGGCCGTCGCCGTGAAGCGGGCGCCCTGCAGGCCCCGGTGCAGGCGCTCGGGCTCCTCCCAGGCGAGCAGGATCTGCGCGGAGGAGCCCGCCTTCATCGTGAGCGTGGAGCCGACCGGGACGGTGTCCCGCAGGCCGGACAGGCGTTCCGCCGCGGCCACACAGATCCGCATGTCACCCTGGCGACGGTAGAGCTGCGCGCTCTCGCCGGTGACATCACGGAGGTGGGTGAGCACGGGGCCCGCCGTCGCGAGCAGGCGGTCCTCGCCCGCCGCCGCCGCGAGTTCCGCGAGACGCGGGCCGAGGATGAACCGGCCCTGCATGTCGCGTGCCACCATGCGGTGGTGTTCCAGGGCCACGGCCAGGCGGTGGGCCGTGGGTCGTGCCAGTCCGGTCGCGCCGACCAGACCCGCGAGGGTGGCCGGACCGGACTCCAGAGCGCTCAGGACGAGGGCCGCCTTGTCCAGAACGCCGACGCCGCTACTGTTGTCCATGCAACGATACTCACGTCTCACTCTGTGAAACGCAAGTTCAATTTTCCGTGGAACGCGCCACCCTTGAATCACACAGCGGCCCGCGGACGAACGGGCCTGGCGGTGGACGCCCGGAATCACGACGTTCAGGGGCCCCGAGACGGGCAGGCCACCGCTCCTCAAGATCTCTAGTTGGGTCGGTGGACGCTTGCCGGCCGGAGGGAAAGCGATGGGTAGGACACTCGCGGAGAAGGTCTGGGACGACCATGTCGTCCGGCGCGCCGAGGGCGAGCCCGACCTCCTCTACATCGATCTGCACCTGCTGCACGAGGTGACCAGCCCGCAGGCCTTCGACGGGCTCCGCCAGAACGGCCGCCGGGTGCGCCGTCTCGACCTCACCATCGCGACCGAGGACCACAACACCCCGACCCTCGACATCGACAAGCCCATCGCGGACCCCGTCTCGCGGGCCCAGCTGGAGACGCTGCGCAAGAACTGCGCCGAGTTCGGGGTGCGGCTGCACCCGCTGGGCGACGTCGAGCAGGGCGTCGTCCACGTCGTCGGCCCGCAGCTGGGCCTGACCCAGCCCGGCACCACCGTGGTCTGCGGTGACTCGCACACCTCCACGCACGGCGCGTTCGGCGCGCTGGCGTTCGGCATCGGCACCTCGCAGGTCGAGCACGTGCTGGCCACGCAGACGCTGCCGATGGCCCGCCCGAAGACCATGGCGATCACGGTCGACGGCGAGCTGCCCGAGGGCGTCACGGCCAAGGACCTGATCCTGGCGATCATCGCGAAGATCGGCACCGGCGGCGGTCAGGGCTACATCCTGGAGTACCGCGGCTCCGCCATCGAGAAGCTCTCGATGGAGGCCCGGATGACCATCTGCAACATGTCGATCGAGGCCGGCGCCCGCGCGGGCATGATCGCCCCCGACGAGACCACCTTCGCCTACCTCAAGGGCCGCCCGCACGCCCCCGAGGGCGCCGACTGGGACGCGGCGGTCGCGTACTGGAAGACGCTGCGCACCGACGAGGACGCCGTCTTCGACGCCGAGGTCGTCATCGACGCCGCCGAGCTGTCGCCGTTCGTGACCTGGGGCACCAACCCCGGTCAGGGCGCGCCGCTTTCGGCGCACGTCCCCGACCCGGCTTCGTACGAAGACGCCTCGGAGCGCCTGGCCGCCGAAAAGGCCCTGGAGTACATGGGGTTGGAGGCAGGGCAGCCGCTGCGGTCCATCACCGTGGACACCGTCTTCGTAGGCTCGTGCACCAACGGCCGCATCGAGGACCTGCGCGCCGCCGCCGACCTGCTGCGGGGCCGCAAAGTCGCCGACGGCGTACGGATGCTGGTCGTGCCCGGCTCGGCGCGGGTGGGTCTGCAGGCCGTCTCCGAGGGCCTGGACGTGGTCTTCAAGGAGGCCGGCGCCGAATGGCGGCACGCGGGCTGCTCGATGTGCCTGGGGATGAACCCCGACCAGCTGGCCCCCGGCGAGCGCTCCGCCTCCACCTCCAACCGCAACTTCGAGGGCCGGCAGGGCAAGGGCGGCCGTACCCACCTGGTGTCACCGCAGGTCGCGGCAGCCACCGCCGTCCTGGGCCACCTGGCCTCCCCGGCCGACCTGACCGACGTCCCCGCTGGAGTCTGAGAATCATGGAAGCCTTCACCACCCACACCGGCCGGGCCGTCCCGCTGCGCCGCAGCAACGTCGACACCGACCAGATCATCCCTGCTCACTGGCTCAAGAAGGTCACCCGGGACGGCTTCGAGGACGGGCTGTTCGAGGCCTGGCGCAAGGACCCCGAATTCATCCTCAACCGCCCCGAGCGGCAGGGCGCCACCGTCCTGGTCGCCGGCCCCGACTTCGGCACCGGCTCCTCCCGCGAGCACGCCGTCTGGGCGCTGCAGAACTACGGCTTCAAGGCCGTGATCTCCTCCCGCTTCGCCGACATCTTCCGCGGCAACTCGCTGAAGAACGGCCTGCTCACGGTCGTCTTGGACCAGAAGATCGTCGACGCGCTGTGGGAGCTCGTCGAGGCGGACCCCACGGCTGAGGTCACTGTGGACCTTGAGGCGCGTGAGGTGCGCGCGGCGGGCATCACCGCCCCCTTCGAGCTGGACGAGAACTCCCGCTGGCGGCTGCTCAACGGCCTGGACGACATCTCCCTCACCCTCCGCAACGAGGACGAGATCGCCGCCTACGAGGCCGGACGGCCCGCCTACAAGCCGCGGACGCTCCAGGTCTGATCCGGAGCGGCCGGCCCCCGCCAAGGTCAGGTTTCGGCCACCTCAACACCCCGTCCGTACCCCCGATCGCCACGATTGGGGGTACAGCCATGTCTGCACCCGAACGGCCCTGCGGCTCTGTCCCGGTCCGTTCAACTTCCCACGTTACGAGGGATGTTGCCCGGGTAGGTGAGTGCTGTGTTCGCGTCTTCCGCAAGTGCCTGGAAGGCCATTTGAGGCGGTAGTTGCACCCTGCGCAGGCGACAACTCGCCCCAGATGGCACAATCTGTGCATGGAACACGACGGCCAACTCCAGCTCTACACGGCGGTCGCGAACCAGCTCAAGGAAGCGCACGCCAGGGTGCGCGCACTGCAAGTCCCGGAGGGCGTACGGATGGCGCTGACCCGGAAGCTGCTGGTCATTACGGCCGCGGCCAAGCACGATCTCGCCGACGCGGCAAGGCGGCTCGATCGGTTCACGGCGGACCTCGACGCGGGCCGGGTCCCCGAAGAGGACCGCTGAACCGTCGGGGACAGCCGAGTCCGTTGCGGCACAAGGGTGATAAGCCCGTTTCGTGTTTGATTTGCGGTATATATCTGCCTAACGTGCGAAAAAGCTTGAACACTTTCGTTCTGGCGATGTCTCCGAAGGGGAAGACGTGAACAAGGCGCAGCTCGTAGAAGCGATTGCCGACAAGTTGGGCGGCCGCCAGCAGGCCGCTGACGCTGTCGATCATGTTCTGGACGCCATCGTCCGCGCGGTCGTCGCGGGCGAGCGGGTCTCTGTCACCGGCTTCGGGTCCTTCGAGAAGGTGGACCGCCCCGCCCGCTACGCGCGCAACCCTCAGACGGGCGAGCGGGTTCGGGTCAAGAAGACCTCCGTGCCACGCTTCCGCGCCGGTCAGGGCTTCAAGGACCTGGTGAGCGGTTCGAAGAAGCTCCCCCGCGGGGGCGAGGTGGCGGTCAAGAAGGCGCCGAAGGGCAGCCTGTCCGGCCCGCCGCCCACCATCGCGAAGGCCGTCGGCAAGAAGGCCGCCGCCAAGAAGACGGCGGGCGCGGCGAAGAAGACCACGGGCACCGCGGCGAAGAAGACGGCGGCGAAGAAGACCACCGCCGCCGCGAAGAAGACCGCGGCGAAGAAGGCTCCCGCCAAGAAGACCACGGCGACCGCCAAGACCGCCGCGACGAAGACCGCCGCCAAGAAGACGACGGCCCAGAAGGCTCCGGCGAAGAAGGTCACCGCCAAGAAGGCCCCGGCGAAGAAGTCGCCGGCCCGCAAGACCACCGCCAAGAAGACCACCGCCCGCAAGGCGACGTCGTAAGACCGCCAGGGCATTCACGCGCCGGGCCGGACTCCCCAGGGAGCCCGGCCCGCGGTGTGTGCGAGGACGGTCAGAGGGTCTGAAGCGTCACGAGGGTGATCCGCAGGCCGCCGCCCTCGGACTCCGTCTCGATCCGCACCCGCTGTCCCGGCCGCAGCAGTCGCAGTCCGCCCCGGTCGAACGCCGCCGCGTCGAAGGGCACCGGGGTGCCGTCGTCGAGGAGCACCTGGCCGCTGCGGGTCTCGGGGTCGTAGGTGTACGCGGTCGCCTGCATGACGGTCAGCGTAGTGCCTGCGGCGGCCTGCCTCCGGGGCGCCGGACGCCCGTCGAGCGCGGGACGCCGTGGCTGGTCGCGCCCGTGCGGCGGAGCCGCATCGATACGGCCTCGCGCCGCTTCGGGCCGCTTCAGGGGCCCGGGATGAGGAGTCCCGCCGACGCCGCCGCCGTGTGCGGGCCCACGCCCAGTGCGAGTGCCGCTCGCAGGTCCGCGGCCGTGTCGACGTCCTGGCGGACCGAATCCACCCCCGTGAGTGCGAGTTCCACCGCGCCGGAGGCCCGGTGACGGGCACGGGAATCGATGCCGAACGCCGGCCGCAATTCACGATCACCGGCCGCGGCCAGCAAAGTCGTGCCCAGTGCCGCCGCGTCCGCGAGAAAAGCGCGGGGGAATTGCGAGGCCGTCGCCAGAACCCGGGACAGTTCCGCCGGACGCAGGGCCGGCAGATCGGCGTTGAGGGCCGCCACCGCGGCGCCGGGACGGACCGCGCGCACGACGGCCGCGCCGTGCGCCAGCGCCGCGTTCAGGCCGCTGCCGGGGGTGTCCGGCACGATCCGCGCGCCCAGCGCGGCCAGCTCCCGGCCGGCCAGCTCGTCGTCCGTGACGACCGCCACATCCGACACCGCCGGACATGCCACCGCCGCGGCCACCGTGTCCTGCGCGAACGCCAGTGCCAGGCCCGGCCGCACCCCGTCGTCGGCGGTGTCCGCGAGCCTGCTCTTGGCCCGCGCCAGGGGCTTCAGGGGGATGACCAAGGTCCACTGCACCGGCGTACCGTCCCTCTCTCGTCGCGCTCATTGTCCCCCGCGCCATCCGGCGCCGCGGGAGGCGGGGCGTACGGTGTTCTCGACAGACCGGCGGCCCGGGGCCACACTTGTGCGGCCCCCGCCGGGGTTGCAGCCCTAGAGGAAGGTGTCCTTGTGTCCCGCCGCAGAATCGGCTTCTGGTACCGCTTCGCCGCGGTGATCTGCAAACCGCCGCTGGTGGTTCTGATCAAGCGGGACTGGCGTGGAATGGAGCACATTCCGGCCGAGGGCGGATTTATCACCGCGGTGAACCACAATTCCCACGTGGACCCCTTCGCGTACGCGCACTATCAGTACAACACCGGCCGGGTCCCGCGATTCCTGGCGAAGAGCGGGCTTTTCAAGAAGGGATTCGTGGGCGCCGCCATGCGCGGCACCGGGCAGATCCCCGTCTACCGCGAGTCCACGGACGCCCTCAGCGCCTTCCGGGCCGCGATCGACGCCGTCGAGCGCGGCGAGTGCGTCGCGTTCTACCCCGAGGGCACCCTCACCCGCGACCCGAACGGCTGGCCCATGACCGGCAAGACCGGCGCCGCCCGGGTCGCCCTGCAGACCAAGTGCCCGGTCATCCCGGTCGCGCAGTGGGGCGCCAACGAACTGCTGCCGCCGTACGCCAAGAAGCCGAACCTCTTCCCGCGCAAGACGCACCACGTGCTCGCGGGGCCTCCCGTGGACCTCTCCCGTTTCTACGACCGGGAGATGACCCCCGAGGTGCTGAAGGAGGCCACCGAGGTCATCATGGCGGCCATCACCCGCCAGCTGGAGGTCATCCGGGGCGAGAAGGCGCCCGAGACGCCCTACGACCCGCGCCGCGAGCGGATCGAGCAGCGCCGCCGCACGCAGGCGCAGACGGAGGGCCGGCAAGTGGAAGGGCAGAGCAAGTGAGCGCACCGGCAAGGGTGGCGGTCTTCAGCGCCGGCTCGTGGGGCACCGCCTTCGGCATGGTGCTCGCCGACGCCGGCTGCGAGGTCACCCTGTGGGCCCGCCGGCCGGAGGTCGCGGAGGCGATCAACACCACCCGGATCAACCCCGACTACCTGCCGGGCGTCGAACTCCCCGAGAACGTCCGGGCCACCACCGACCCGGCCGAGGCCGCCACGGGCGCCGACTTCACGGTCCTGTCCATCCCCTCCCAGACCCTGCGCGCCAATCTCGCCGAGTGGGCCCCGCTGCTCGCTCCGGACACCGTCCTCGTCTCCCTGATGAAGGGCGTCGAACTCGGTTCCACCATGCGGATGACCGAGGTCGTCGAGGACGTCGCGAAGGTCGGCGCGGACCGGATCGCGGTCGTCACCGGACCCAACCTGGCCCGCGAGATCGCCGCCCGCATGCCGGCCCTGGCCGTCGTGGCCTGCACCGACGAGCGGGTCGCCCAGCGGCTCCAGGCGGCCTGCCACACGCCGTACTTCCGGCCCTACACCAACACCGACGTGGTCGGCTGCGAACTCGCCGGCGCGGTCAAGAACGTCATCGGGCTCGCGGTGGGCATCGCCGACGGCATGGGGCTCGGCGACAACGCCAAGGGCTCGCTCATCACGCGTGGCCTAGCCGAGACCACCCGGCTAGGGCTCGCGATGGGCGCCGACCCGCTGACCTTCTCGGGCCTCGCGGGCCTGGGCGACCTGGTGGCCACCTGCTCCTCGCCGCTGTCCCGCAACCACACCTTCGGCACCAACCTCGGCAAGGGCATGACGCTGGAGGAGACCATCGCGGTCACCAAGCAGACCGCCGAGGGCGTCAAGTCCTGCGAGTCCGTGCTGGATCTGGCCCGCCGGCACGGTGTCGACATGCCCATCACCGAGACGGTCGTCAGCATCGTGCACGAGGGCAAGTCGCCGGTCGTCGCGCTCAAGGAGCTGATGGCCCGCAGCGCCAAGCCCGAGCGACACTGAGCCCGCGCCGACACGGGGGCTGACAGCCGCCGGGCCCGGGCCTGCGCCGGCGCCGGGAGATGCCGGGCCGGAAGACGTCGCCCGGGGAAGCGGTGAGTCCGGGAGGCGTTGGGGCCTGGAGAGGTGCGGGTGCCGGGGTGCGTCGAGGCCGTGGGATTCCGGGCCCGCAGGCGTGGACGCCGGAAGACGTCGCCCGGGGAAGCGGTGAGTCCGGGAGGCGTTGGCCCGAGAACGTGTCGGCGCCGTGGGATTCCGGGCCCGGAGGGCGCCGAGGCCCGAAGGCGTTGCCCGGGACGGTGGTCACTCCTGGACGCGTCGAGGCCGTGAGGCGTCGTCCGGGGAGGCGGTGAGCCCGGGAGACGATGCGCCCCGCGGACGCGCCGACGCCGGGAGATGCCGAGGCTGGGATGTGCCGGGCCCGGGGGACGCCGGGCCCGCAGACGTCGGGGCAGGGGAGGCATCGAACCCGGTGGACAAGGGGGCTTGGGACGCGTCGGCGCGGGGAGGTGCCGGGGTCCGCAAGACCTTGCTCCGGTCGCGTCGGCGCCGGGAGTGCCGGGCCGGGCCGGGGCCGGAAGACTTCGTCCGGAAGGGAGCCGAGCCCGGGAGCGGTGGGCCCCGGGGAGGTCCCGGCGGCCGGTCAGGGGAGGCGTCGGTCCGTTCGGAGGCGTCGGGCACGACGCTGAGCGACCGTCCGTGCGACGCTGAGCGACGGCCCGGGAGCGCGCGCTGACTTGGCCGCTACCTACAGGTACTCTCAACGCGATATGAGCACCGAGAACCTTCCCCAGAGCCCTGAGCAGCCGTCGCGCAAGCCGCGCGTGGCCGTCGTGTTCGGCGGGCGCAGTTCCGAACACGGGATCTCCGTGGTCACCGCCGGCGCCGTCCTCAAGGCCATCGACCGGACGAAGTACGACGTCCTGCCGATCGGCATCACCACGGACGGCCGCTGGGCGCTGACGGCCGACGAGCCGGAGCGGATGGCCATCACCGACCGCCGCACCCCCAGCGTGGCCGAGCTGGCGGAATCGCACGAGGGCGGCGTGGTGCTCCCCGTCGACCCGGCGAACCGCGAGGTCGTCTACAGCGAGCCCGGCTCCGTGCCCAAGGCGCTCGGCGAGGTCGACGTGGTCTTCCCGGTGCTCCACGGCCCCTACGGCGAGGACGGCACGCTCCAGGGCCTGCTGGAGCTGTCCGGAGTGCCGTACGTCGGCTCCGGCGTGCTCGCCTCGGCCGTCGGCCAGGACAAGGAGTACATGAAGCGGATCTTCACCTCCTACGGGCTCAAGGTCGGCCCGTACCTGGTGATCCGGCCCCGCGAGTGGGCCCAGGACGAGTCCGCCGCCCGCAAGCGGATCGTCGACTTCGCCGGCGAGCACGGCTGGCCGCTGTTCGTGAAGCCCGCGCGCGCGGGCTCGTCCATCGGCATCACGAAGGTCGACGACCTGTCCGGCCTGGACGAGGCGATCGCCGAGGCGCAGTCCCACGACCCGAAGATCCTGGTCGAGGCGGCCGTACGCGGCCGTGAGATCGAGTGCGGCGTCCTGGAGTTCGAGGACGGCCCGCGCGCCTCCGTCCCGGCCGAGATCCCGCCGCCGGACGCGCACGCGTACTACGACTTCGAGGCCAAGTACATCGACTCCACCCCCGGCATCGTCCCGGCCCCGCTCACCGAGGAGCAGACCGCCGAGGTGCGCGGGCTCGCCGTCGAGGCGTTCGAGGCGGCCTCCTGCGAGGGCCTGGTCCGCGCGGACTTCTTCCTCACCGAGGACGGCGCGTTCGTGATCAACGAGATCAACACCATGCCCGGCTTCACGCCGATCTCGATGTACCCGCAGATGTGGCAGGCGAGCGGGATCAGCTACCCCGAGCTGGTGGACCGCCTGGTGCAGGCGGCGCTGCGCCGCTCGACGGGGCTGCGCTGACCCCCTCGGCCCTCATCCGCGCATGGAGGCGATCCCCTTCGGGATCGCCTTCTTCACGGCCGGCGCCAGGTCGGTCATCACCTGGGCGCTGTCGTCCGGCCCGGACAGCCTCTTCGGCAGGGTCACCTGCACGTACGCCCGGCGATTGGACGTGGTGAACCGCCAGGTGCCGTCGCCCTGCTTCTCCATCAGCCACTCGACGCCGTTCACCCCGCCGGCGATCGCGTTCGGGTCCTCGCCCAGTGCCACCTTGGCATCGACCATCTTCGGCGGCCGGACGATGCCGCAGCGCAGTATGATCGCCGGGCTTCCCCAGCCCGCCGTGTAGGCGGACCGGGGCTCGGGGTCGGCGCGCGGCTGACCGTCCACCTTCCGTGGCAGGACCTTGTCCAGGTCCCGGCAGAGCGGGGCGGTCCGCGCGTCAGGGGTGGGAACCGCCACGGTGCTGTCGTCTGCCGTGGAACAGCCCGCGACCGCGACGAGCAGGGCCGGCGCGAGCAGGGCGAGGGGCCGGTGACGGAAGAAGTTCACCGGCCAAGCGTAGACGGGGGCTACAGATGCACCACCGGACAGGTCAGGGTGCGCGTGATGCCGTCCACTTGCTGGACCTTCGCGACCACCATGCGGCCGAGCTCGTCGACCGTCTCGGCCTGGGCCCGCACGATGACGTCGTACGGCCCGGTCACGTCCTCGGCCTGGAGCACTCCGGGAATCTTGCTGATCGTCTCGGCGACGGTCGACGCCTTGCCGACCTCCGTCTGGATCAGGATGTACGCCTGTACCACGGAACCTCCAGGGCGGCCACGAGGATCATGTGGGGAAAAGGAACGCCACGGTATCGCGTCGCCGCTCCCCGAGGGGAGACCTGCGGGAACCGGGCTTGCGCGCCAGGGTGCAGGCACGACGCAAGTTGACGGTCACCTCGACCGTATCGGGGACACTGGTGACGCGCGACCGGGCGTGGCAAGGCACAGAAGGGGCTTGAGGCAATGAAGGGCACAGTGGGTGAGCTAGGTGAGTTCGGGCTCATCCGGGAGCTGACCTCCCGTCTCACCACCACCCCGGCGGTCCGGGTCGGCCCCGGCGACGACGCCGCGGTGGTCGCCGCGCCCGACCGGCGGGTGGTGGCGAGCACCGACATCCTGCTGGAGGGCCGGCACTTCCGCCGCGACTGGTCCACGGCCTACGACGTCGGCCGCAAGGCCGCCGCGCAGAACCTCGCGGACATCGCCGCCATGGGGGCCGTGCCGACCGCGCTCCTGCTCGGTCTGGTCGTCCCCGCGGAACTGCCGGTCACCTGGCCGACCGAGCTGATGGACGGCCTGCGCGACGAGTGCCAGGTCGCCGGCGCCTCCGTGGTCGGCGGGGACGTCGTGCGCGGCGACACGATTATGGTGTCGATCACCGCCCTCGGTGATCTGCGCAACCACGAACCCGTCACGCGCGCGGGCGCCCAGCCCGGCGACCTCGTGGCCGTCACCGGCTGGCTGGGCTGGTCCGCGGCCGGGTACGCGGTGCTCGCCCGCGGTTTCCGCTCGCCCCGCGCCTTCGTCGAGGCCCACCGGCGCCCCGAGCCGCCGTACCACGCGGGCCCGGCCGCCGCCGCGCTCGGCGCCACCGCGATGTGCGACGTCAGCGACGGCCTGATCGCCGACCTCGGGCACATCGCCGAGGCCAGCAAGGTCCGCATCGACATCCGCTCCGGCGCGATCGACATCCCGACGCAGATGAACGACATCGGGCAGGCCGTCGGCGTCGACCCGCTCCAGTGGGTGCTGACCGGGGGAGAGGACCACGCGATCGTGGCGACCTTCCCGCCGGACGCCAAGCTCCCGGCCCGCTGGAAGGTCATCGGCGAGGTCCTCAACCCCTCCGCGCTGCCCCAGGTGACCGTCGACGGGGCGCCCTGGACCAGCAAGGGCGGCTGGGACCACTTCGGGGACATCGAGTCGTGATCCCCCGGGTGCTCACGGTGGCCGGCTCGGACTCCGGCGGCGGCGCCGGTGTCCAGGCCGACCTGAAGACGATGCTCGCGCTCGGCGTGCACGGCATGAGCGTGCTCACCGCGGTGACCGCGCAGAACTCCGTCGGGGTGCAGGGCGCCTGGGAGCTGCCCGTGGAGGCGGTCCGGGCCCAGTACCGCAGTGTCGTGGACGACATCGGCGTCCAGGCCGTGAAGACCGGCATGCTGGCCTCCGCCGAACTGGTCGAGGCGGTCGCCGAGTTGATCTCCGGCACGGACGCGCCGGCCGTGGTCGACCCGGTCGGCGTCTCCAAGCACGGCGACCCGCTGCTGGCCCCCTCCGCCCTGGACGCCGTACGGACGAGGCTGCTGCCGGTGGCGACCGTGGCCACCCCGAACCTGGACGAGGTGGCCCAACTGACCGGCGTGCGCGTCGAGTCGGAGGACGATCTGCGACGGGCCGCCGCGGCCGTGCTGGAGTTCGGGCCCCGCTGGGTGCTGATCAAGGGCGGACACCTGGCGGGCGACGCCGTGGACCTGCTCACCGACGGCTCCGAGGTCCACCTGCTGCGGGCACCGCGCCACGACAACCGGCACACGCACGGCACCGGCTGCACCCTCGCCTCCGCCATCGCCTGCGGCCTGGCCAGGGGCCGGTCCGTGCCGGAGGCGGTCGCGGCGGCCAAGGAGTACGTCACCGGGGCCATCGCCGCCGGGTTCGCCCTCGGCGCGGGGATCGGGCCCGTGGACCACGGGTGGGCGCTGCGGCGGGACGCCCGCTGAGGGCTCGTGCGGGGCGGGCCGGCGGTTCGATGGCGGTCGCCGCCTCTCCGTCAGCCGCTTGAAGGAGCCGGCCGGCGGCCGGGACCCGGGCAGCCGGTACAACCGGTCCCGGTCGTGGATGCGCCGCTCGGTGGGCGGGGCGAAGGACGGCCCCGCGTTGCCGGAGACCTTCCGGCAGCCCCCGGCGAAGTCCCGGACTCGGTTAGCGCAGGCGGCCGGCGCGCCCCGGTGGCCGCCGCGCCCGCCAGGGCCTGCTCACCGGCGAGGACATGGGCGCCGACGATTGCCAGGCCCGTGCCCGTGCCGCCCCTCGTCGCCCCGTACCCGGCGTCCCCGGGCAGCGCCACCCTGCCCCTGACGAGACGGTCGACGTGAATTCGGGCGATGGCGTCTGAGCATGGGGTCGACGGCGAGGGCGCGCCGGCGGGGCGTGCGGCGACGCGGGCCTGTGTCGACGCGGGCGTGCGGCGCGAGAGGCCGGCGCAGGCGGGAGACCCGGGACGGGAGCGTGCCCGGCGCCCCGGCGGGCGGCGCCGCGCCGTACAGGCCCTCCGGCAGGCGCTCCCCGGACACCGCGCGGCCGGCGTCGAGCAGCGGCCTGAGCAGGGCGCGGGGGCGGGGACACCGGGGCCGAGAGGGGGCACCGTCACCGGTGCTCATCCCGGCCGGGCACAGGGTGCCGAAGCGCGTTCCGTGGATCGTGGCAGGCGCGCCCGCCCGCCGGGTACGGCAAAAAGCCGGCCCACCCGGAGGTGGACCGGCTCAGTGCAGCGAACCAGGCAGTGGCCGCGCGCGGATGGGGGTCCCCCCGCTCGAGCGGAGTCGAGACTGGGGGATGTTGCGTCAGCGCGAGACCTTGCCGGCCTTGATGCACGAGGTGCAGGCGTTCACGCGCTTCGGCGTCCCGCCGACCACGGTACGCACACGCTGGATGTTCGGGTTCCAGCGGCGGGACGTACGGCGGTGCGAGTGCGAGATGTTGTTGCCGAAGCCCGGCCCCTTGCCGCAGACGTCGCAGTTGGCAGCCACGGGTCACTCCAAAGACTTCAGATGCACTTACGGTTGATCCCGGCATGCCGGGATCGAGATCCTATAAGGCCCGAATCTTGAGTGGCGCTGCCAGGGGAATGGCCCGATCGGATCGGGCAACCGGAGCAGCATACAACGGCTGCGCCCGTACAACGAAACTACCATGGCAGCGAGGGCCCCCGGCCCGGCCCTCTTCCGGAGGGCCCCGGTCCGGGGTCTACGCTGCGTCCCACGTCGAGCCAGCTCAAGGAGGCGCAGGTGACGCAGGTGCCGCAGACGTTCCTCGATGCTCTCGCGGTGCGCACCTGGTGCGGTCTGGCGCTCCGGGCCCTGGGGAGGGCCCGGGAGGAGATCGACGCGATCAACGTCTATCCGGTGGCGGACGGCGACACCGGGACCAACCTGTACCTGACCGTGGAGTCGGCGGCGACGGCCGTCGAGGCGGTGTTCGCCGGGTACGAGACCGGCTCGGGGGAGCCCGCGCTCGCGGACGCCGTCCGGGCCATGGCCCACGGCGCGCTGATCGGGGCCCGGGGCAACTCGGGGACGATCCTCGCGCAGCTGCTGCGCGGGATGGCGCAGGTGCTCGCGGACGACGGTGACGCCTCTCACGTCGACGGCCCCGGACTGCGGCTGGCCCTGCGCCGGGCCGCCGACTCCGCCCGGCAGGCCGTGGCCCACCCCGTCGAGGGCACGGTGCTCACGGTCGCCTCGGCCGCCGCCGACGCCGCCGAGGGAGCCGACGGGGACTGCCGGACGGTCGCGCGGGCCGCCTACGAGGGAGCGCGGACGGCCCTCGCGGCGACCCCGGCCCAGCTGGCCGTGCTGGAACGGGCCGGCGTGGTCGACGCGGGCGGCCGGGGGCTGGTGGCGGTGCTGGGGGCGCTGGTGGAGGCGTTCACGGGGGAGGCGGTACGGGAGCCGGTGCGCGAACTTCCGGTACGTGACGTCCCGGCTCATGGGCCTGCGGCCCATGAGCCCCTGCGGCTGGAGATCCCGCAGCCCCAGGCAGCCGTGTCCGCACCCGTGTCCGTGTCCGCCTCCGCTCCCGACGGACACACGCGCACGCACGCGCGCGCGGCGGCCCCCGAGCGGTGCGCCGACGCCGCCGCACCCGGCGGACCGGCCTTCGAGGTGCTCTATCTCCTGGAGGCCGACGACGCGGCCGTGGCCCGGCTGCGCGCGCGGCTCGACGCCCTCGGGGACTCCCTGGTCGTGGTCGGCGGCGACGGGCTGTGGAACGTCCACGTGCACGTCGACGACGCCGGTGCCGCCGTGGAGGCCGGCGTGGAGGCCGGGCGGCCGTACCGCATCCGGATCACCCACTTCGGGCTCGGCGACGTGCGCACCGGCCGCGAGCGCCCGCCGCGCGAGCGGGCGCAGCGGGCGGTCGTCGCCGTCGTACCGGGCGAGGGGCTGGCCGCGCTGTACGCCGAGTCGGGCGCGACCACCGTCCTCGCGCGCCCCGGCGAGCCGCCCGCCAGCGGAGAGCTGGTGCAGGCGGTACGGCGGGCCCACGCGCGGGAGGTCGTGCTGCTGCCCAACGACGCCGACCTGCGCCACACGGCCGCCGCCGCGGCCGAACAGGCCCGCACCGAGGGCATCCGCGTGGCCCTCATCCCGACCCGCTCGGCGGTCCAGGGCATCGCCGCGCTCGCGGTGCACGAGCCGGGGCGCCGGTTCGACGAGGACGTCGTCCAGATGACCTCGGCGGCGGGTGCCACCCGGTACGCCGAGGTCGTCGTCGCCGAGCGCCAGTCCTGGACGACGGCCGGCGTCTGCCAGGCCGGGGACGTGCTCGGCCTGATCGACGGCGACGTCGCGGTGATCGGCACGGACGTCACCGCCACCGCCCGCACCGTCCTCGACCGCATGCTCCAGGCGGGCGGCGAACTGGTCACGCTCGTCGTCGGCGACGAGGCACCCGGGACCGCCGCCGCACAGCTGGAGGCACGCGTACGGGAGTCCTACCTGGCCGTGGACACGGTGGTGTACCGGGGCGGCCGGCAGGGGGCCCTGCTGCTCATCGGCGTGGAGTGAGGGCGGGGACGGCTCAGCCCCGTTCGGCGTCCTGTCCTTCCAGCCCTTGTGCCGCCTCCAGCAACTGTGCCGCCTCCTCCCGCCGGGCCCGGGCCGTGTCGTCCCCCTCGGCCGCGCCCTCGTAGACCGCGAGCACCCCGCGCGCGCGTGCCGCCGCCCGCGCCGGACGGCCGAGGTCCGCCTCCAGCCGGCCCGCGGCCAGTTCCGCGCCGGTACGGTGGTGCAGTCCGGCCGCGCCGAGCGTCGCGAACACCGCGACGGCCCGGGTCATCTGCTCCAGCGCCGCCTCGAACGCGTCCCCGGCCGCCGGATCCGCGTCCTCCCCGGACTCTGCGTCCTCTCCGGCCGCCGAGCGGACCAGCAGCTCCGCGAACTGCCGGTGGGTACCGCCCAGTTCGGCGGCCAGCTCCTCCCGGTCCGCCGCCTCCTCGGCCGCCGCCAGCGCGGTCTCGCACTCCCGTACCGCTCGGCTCATCAGCGCGCGGGCGTCCGCGGCCCCCGGCCCACCGTCGAGGGCGAGCCAGGCGCGGGCGCGCAGCGAGCGGACCAGGAACGGGATGTTGCCGAGCGCGTGCCACAGCTCGCCCGCGCGCGCGTACGCGCGGTCGGCCTCCGCCGCCAGCCCGGCGTTGCCCAGTGACTCGGCGGCGAGGTGGGCGAGCGTGGCGTGGTCCTGCTGCTCGGGCCAGTGCCGGGCGAGGTCGGCGGCCTTGAGCCGCTGCTCGGCGGCGGCCCGGTGCTCGCCCAGCGCGTCCAGGCAGTCCCCGAGCCACCAGCGGGCCTGGACGACCGTCCCGTCGCCGTGGGTGTCGGCGCCGAGGTCGGCCAGCGCGGACTCCAGCACCTCGGCGGCCTCCGCGTACCGGCCCCGGCGCAGCAGGAAACCGCCGAGCTGCTGCCGTGCCCAGGCGCCCAGGGTGCCGCTCTCACCGGCCTCGTCGGCCCAGTGAGCGGCTTCCAGCGCGTGCTCGGCCGCCTCACCGGGCGCGTCCCGGCCACCGAGCACCTCGGCGAGCTGCAGGTGCAACTGGGCCCGGCCGACCGGCTCCACGTACGGCGCGCCGTGCTCCAGGGCCGCCCGCAGCGCCCGCTCGGCGCCGGCCGGATCACCGGCCTGGTGGGCCAGGGCGGCGACCTGCACCTGGTACTCCACCGCGAACCAGGCGAGCCCGGCTCCCACGTACGCGTCGGCGGCCCGCCGGAACGACTCCGCCGCCCGCCCGGCGTCGCCGGTCACCCCGGCCAACTCGCCGAGCATGGCCCACGCCTCCGCGCCCCGCGCCGCCAACCGCACGTCGTCGTCACCACGCCCGTCGACGAGCGCCAGCACCTCCCGCGCGGCTGCCTCGGCCTCCGCGACGGCCCGCCCGGCACCGGTCACCCCGGAGCCCGCGCCGGCCGGCCCCGCACCGGTGACGGTCCGGTCGGCGTCCGCGATGCCGTCGTCCCCGGACTCCGCCCCGTTCCTCCCGGCCTCGCCGGCGTCGGCGGGAGTCCACCCGCCGGCCGCCGCGGCCTCTGCGGTGTCCGCCGGGGTCTCCGTGCCGCCCGCCTCGCCGGCGTCGGCGCAGGCCCCGCCGACGCCCGCCGCGGCCTCCTCCGTCTCCGGGACGGGCCGCCCGGCCTCGCCGGAGCCCGTACTGGCGGACCGCTCGGACTCCCCGCCGTCCCCGCCGTCCCCGCCCGCCGCCTCGTGCACCCGGCGCATCAGTACCCGGGCCCGGCTCATGGCCACCGACGCCGTCTGGCGTACTCCGGTGGCCTCGTCGGCGTACAGGGCGAGGACCTCGTCGTACAGGGACGTGACCGTGGTGAGGGCCGCGTCCAGCTCACCCGTCAGGGCGCGGATGTGGGCTCCACGCGCACGGGCCGCCAGGGCCTCGCCGGGGTCGCCCGCCTCCGCGTACAGGGCCGCGGCCCGCTCGAACAGAGCGATTCCCTCCGGCCCACGGGCCATCGCCTCGTGGTCGGTGACCTCCGCGCGGTCGCGTGCCGTGAGGGCGGCGCCGTCCGGCGCGGCCCGTGCGACCGCCGCCCAGGCCTCCAGGGCCTGCGGCCGCAGGGTGTCCGACAGGCGCCGCGCCTCGGCGAGCAGGGCGGGCAGGTCCGGTCCGGCGGCTGCCGCCGGCGCCGAGGGGGCGACCGCGGGCGCCGGCGCCGGCGCGGCACGCATCGTACGCACGCCCAGCGGGAGGCGGTCCACCAGCGGACGCTGGGCCATCCGCGCGCGGACGCGGTCGCCGACGGCGGACGTGCCGTTGCGCCGGTCGAACCGCTCGGCGAGCTCCGTCGCCTCCGCACGCGCGTGCGCGGCGAGTTCCCGCGCGGTCCAGGCCCGCCCGGCCGGCCCCGGCACCCGCTGCCCGCCGTGCCCCAGCTCGGTCAGCCGGTCCGTCAGCAGCGTCACCACGGCCAGGAAGTCCAGCCGGCTGCGCGGCTGCCCGGTGTCCGTGAAGTACGCCGGCCGCTCCGCCAGCAGCTCCAGAGCGCGCGCCTCGTTCCCGGTCAGCGCGCAGAACTCCACGTGGTCGGCGTACGCGCCCCGCATGCTCTCCATGGACCGCACCAGCCGGAAGCCCCGCAGATGGTGCGCGCGGGCCTCCTCCACGCGCCCCAGCCGCAGCAGCGGGGCCAGCGAGGAGGCGAGCACGTTGTGCGGCTCGTGGGCGCACGCGAACTCGCCCTCCAGCACCGGCCGCCACAGTTCGAGCGCCTCGGCGTCGCGTCCGCACCGCACCTGCCAGACGCCCTGTCCGTGCAGCTCGCAGGCGTGACAGTCGGCCATCGGGTCCCGGTCGGCGGCCAGCCACGCCGCGTACGCCCGCTCCGCGCGCGCGAGGTCCCCGATGTGCGCGGCCACGCTGAACTCGGCACTGCGCACGGCCCGTTCCGAGTGCCCGGCGAGCCGGTAGCGGTGCTCCATCTCGCCGAGCCACTTCTCCACCGACGCGAGCGGGATGTGCGGCTGGTCCAGCATGCCCGCCGACATCCACTTGAAGACCCAGTACAGCGAGTGCGTCTCGTACGCGTCGAAGTCCTCGGGCCGCTCGTCCCACATGCGCAGCAGCCGCGCGAACGGGACGAACATCTTGTCCTTCTCGGAGCTGTAGTTGTAGACCTTCAGCTGGTGTCCGAGCGCCTCGATCACGGCGAGCGGGACGTCCAGCCTCTCGGCCTCGGCGAGCAGCTGCTCCGCGCGCGCGTTGCGGGCCGGGCCCTCCGGCTGCTCGGAGTTCTCCGCCAGTGCCCGGCGCAGCGCGTCGAAGTCGGTGATCCCGCTCATCGTCCGTCCTCCTCCCCGTGGGTCGCCCATGCGAGCAGCCCGATGAACGCCCGGTTGAGCAGCGCCGAGTCGGCCGGCCCGAGCGGGCGCTGCGCCATCAGCAGGGCCTGCCCGTACAGCGACTCGGTCGCGGTGCCGATCAGCTCCGGGTCGCGGAGCGAACCGATCCGCCGGACCAGCGGGTTGAGGTGGTTGAGCACCAGACGCGCGCGCGGGGCGCTGCCGCGCAGCGAGCCCAGGATCCCCGCCCACAGGTCGTCGGCCTGCTCCTCGGCCGCCGCGCGGGCCTGCTCGTGCCGGGCGGCCCGGTCGTCCAGGTGCAGCGCGGGCACGGTCAGCGGGTGGAAGGCCCGCAGGACGACGTCACAGCCCAGCGGGTCGAGCCGGTCCCGCGCGGCGGCCAGGAACCCGGACAGCGCCAGCTCCTCGGCCGGGTCCACCGCGTCCAGGTGCGCGGTCACGGTGTCCGCGTCCAGCTCGGCGACCACCGTCCCCGGCCGCACCCGCGGCAGCGCCTCGACCAGCTCGCTGTCGTACGTGTAACCGCCGTTGACCACGCCGACGCCCTGGGCGGCCGCGATCGGCGCGACCTGCCGGTACTCCTCGACCGTCCGCGTGAAGTGCACCACCGGGTGCCTTCGTGCGAACTCCTCCAGGGACAGCTGCCCGTCGGTCGTCTCGAACGGCAGCCACGGCAGCATCGTGCGCAGCATGCCGGCGTCGTGCCGGGCGAGGGACTTCACGCCCAGGTGGTGCACGGCGAGGAAGGCCGCGAGCCGCTCGGGATCACCGGCGGCGAGCCCGGTCAGCCAGGACCGGATCCGCGCCCCGAGCGCGTCCCGCACGGCGGCCAGCGTCTCGTCCTCGTACAGCGACTCGCGCGAGGCGGTCGGCCGCAGGCTGTCGGTGTCCAGGACGCAGCGCACGAAGAACGCCCAGTCCGGCAGCAGCTGTTCGGCCCGCTCGGTGAGCAGCATGCCCTTCAGGTGCACACGGTGGGTCGCCCGCTGGGCCGGGCTGACCGCCGACGGCAGCACGTACGCCACCCCGCGGACCCCGGCCACCGGCACGTCCAGGTCGATGGAGTCCAGCGGGGTGAACCCGAACAGCTCACGGCAGTGCCGGGCCAGCGCCACCCGGCGGCCTGCCGGGCTGGGGTGGGCACGGTCCCAGGGAGCGGGCAGCTCGGTGACGGGCTCGTCGCCGGCGCGGACGTCGTACGGCAGCAGGGAGCCGAAGTCCCGGGCCAGGTCGCGGACCCGCTCCGGGGCCAGCCACTCGGCCGCACCGGCCCGCGCGGTCAGGTACACGGTCGTGCCCGGCTCGGGCCGCTCGGCGCCGGGCAGCGTGCGCACGGTGTACGAGCCGTCGTCCCGGGCGGTCCACTCCACCGGCGGGGCCCCGGGCGTCCGGGCGCTGCGGCTGACCACCCGGATCCGCTCGGCGACCACGAAACAGGCCAGCAGCCCGATGCCGAACTGCCCGAGGAAGTCCGACCGGGCCTGCTGAAGGTCCTCGGCCCGCTTGGAGCTGCGCCCGATGGTCGCCAGCAGGCCGTGCACGTCCGCTTCGGTGAGCCCGACACCGGTGTCCTCCACCCGCAGCCCGCCGTCCGCCGCGTACAGCCGGATCCGCGCCGGGGCGTCCGGGTCGGCGGCCCGGCGGGCGGTGACGGCGTCCACGGCGTTCTGCAGCAGTTCGCGCAGATAGACCTTGGGGCTGGAGTAGAGGTGATGGGAGAGGAGGTCCACCAGACCACGCAGGTCGACCTGGAAACTGTGAGGTGGATGGGGCGACTGGGATGGCTGGGATGCCTGAGAGGTCTGGGAGTCCATCGTCACTGCGCCGGAAGGGGCGTGCGAGCGGCGCGGGGTCGGGCGGTCCCGGCGGGGCGGTGACCGCGAAGGATGGCCGGAGCGCGCCATCCTAGGGCCGGAGTAGCCCGTCTGACCAGGAGTTTCCCGGATGTTTACGGCATCCGGCCGGGAATCCGCGGGGCGGGGTGTACGGCATTGTCAGTGGCGTGGTGTGCAATGGATCTCGTGCCCGCACTGCAAGAACCGCTCAAGAAGGTGCTCGGCCCCGCCACCGCGAAGGTGATGGCCGAGCACCTCGGCCTGCACACCGTCGGCGACCTGCTCCACCACTACCCGCGCAGATACGAGGAGCGCGGCCAGCTCACGCACCTCGCCGACCTCCCCATGGACGAGCACGTCACGGTGGTCGCCCAGGTCGCCGACGCCCGCCTGCACACCTTCGCCTCGGCCAAGGCCCCCCGCGGCAAGGGCCAGCGCCTCGAGGTCACCATCACCGACGGCAGCGGCCGGCTCCAGCTCGTCTTCTTCGGCAACGGCGTGCACAAGCCCCACAAGGAGCTGCTGCCGGGCACCCGCGCGATGTTCGCCGGCAAGGTCTCCGTGTTCAACCGCCGCCTCCAACTGGCCCACCCCGCCTACGAGCTGCTGCGAGGCGACAGCGAGGAGACCGTCGAGACCTGGGCGGGCGCCCTGATCCCCATCTACCCGGCCACCGCCAAACTGGAGTCCTGGAAGATCGGCAAAGCCGTGCAGACGGTCCTGCCGAGCGCCCAGGAAGCCCTCGACCCCCTGCCCGGCACCCTCCGCGAGGGCCGCGGCCTGCTCGCGCTCCCCGAGGCCCTGCTCAAGATCCACCGCCCGCACACCAAGGCCGACATCGCCGACGCCCGCGCCCGCCTGAAGTGGGACGAGGCCTTCGTCCTCCAGGTCGCCCTGGCCCGCCGCCGGCACGCCGAGACCCAGCTTCCCGCCGTCCCCCGCGTCCCCGGCCCGGACGGCATCCTCGCGGCCTTCGACGACCGCCTGCCCTTCACCCTCACCGAGGGCCAGCGCAAGGTCACCGAGGAGATCTTCGCCGACCTCGCCACCGCCCACCCGATGCACCGCCTGCTGCAGGGCGAGGTGGGCTCCGGGAAGACGCTGGTCGCCCTGCGCGCCATGCTCGCCGTGGTCGACGCCGGGGGCCAGGCGGCCATGCTCGCGCCCACCGAGGTCCTCGCCCAGCAGCACCACCGCTCGATCACCGAGATGATGGGCGAACTCGCCGAGGGGGGCATGCTGGGCGGCGCCGAGCACGCCACCAAGGTCGTCCTGCTCACCGGCTCCATGGGCACGGCCGCCCGCCGTCAGGCCCTGCTGGACCTGGCCACCGGCGAGGCCGGGATCGTCATCGGCACCCACGCCCTGATCGAGGACAAGGTCCAGTTCCACGACCTCGGCCTGGTCGTGGTGGACGAACAGCACCGCTTCGGCGTGGAACAGCGCGACGCGCTGCGCGGCAAGGCGCACTCCCGGGGGGAGAGGCGGTCCCCGCACCTCCTCGTCATGACCGCCACCCCCATCCCGCGCACGGTCGCCATGACGGTCTTCGGCGACCTGGAGACCTCCGTCCTCGACCAGCTCCCGGCCGGCCGCTCCCCGATCGCGAGCCATGTCGTCCCGGCCGCCGACAAGCCCCACTTCCTGGCCCGCGCCTGGGAACGGGTCCGCGAGGAGGTCGCGAACGGCCACCAGGCGTACGTGGTCTGCCCGCGGATCGGGGACGAGGAGGACGACCCGGGCAAGTCCGGGAAGAAGAAGCCCCCGCAGGACGAGGCGGACAAACGCCCCCCGCTGGCCGTGCTCGACGTGGCCGACCAGCTCGCCCGCGGCCCCCTGAAGGGCCTGAGGGTGGAGGTGCTGCACGGCCGGATGCACCCCGACGACAAGGACGCCGTGATGCGCCGCTTCGCCGCGGGGGAGACGGACGTCCTGGTCGCCACCACCGTCATCGAGGTCGGCGTCAACGTCCCCAACGCCACGGCCATGGTCATCATGGACGCAGACCGCTTCGGCGTCTCCCAGCTCCACCAGCTGCGCGGCCGGGTCGGCCGTGGCTCCGCCCCGGGCCTGTGCCTCCTGGTCACCGAGATGCCCGAGGCCGGCCCGGCCCGCCAGCGCCTCGGCGCCGTCGCCTCCACCCTCGACGGCTTCGAACTCTCCCGCATCGACCTCGAACAGCGCCGCGAGGGCGACGTCCTCGGCCAGGCCCAGTCCGGCGCCCGCTCCAGTCTGCGGGTCCTGGCGGTCATCGAGGACGAGGAGGTCATCGCCGAGGCGAGGCAGGAGGCGACGGCGGTGGTCGCGGCCGACCCGGAGCTACAGCACCTGCCCGGCCTGCGCACCGCGCTGGACGCCCTCCTGGACGAGGACAGGGAGCAGTACCTGGAGAAGGGCTGAGGCGGGAGCGCCCCTGGAGGGGCGCGGGCCCGTCGTCCGTACGCGGCTACCACCGCGCGGGCGCGACCAGCCACAATGAACCGTAAAGCCGCCCACGGAGAAGGACCCCCCATGACCCGCGTGATCGCCGGTGCCGCCGGTGGACGGCGCCTCTCGGTACCGCCCGGCACCGGAACCCGGCCGACCTCCGACCGTGCACGCGAGGGCCTCTTCTCCACCTGGCAGTCCCTCCTCGGCGGCCCCCTGGACGGCGAACGGGTCCTGGACCTCTACGCCGGCTCGGGCGCCGTGGGCCTGGAGGCCCTGTCCCGCGGCGCGCGCCACGTCCTGCTGGTCGAGGCGGACGCCCGGGCCGCGCGGACCGTCCGGGAGAACGTGAGGAACCTGGGCCTGCCCGGCGCCGAGGTCAGAACGGGCAAAGCGGAACAGGTCGTCAGGCAGGCCGCACCGGAGGAGCCCTACGACCTCGTCTTCCTCGACCCCCCGTACGCCGTCACGGACGACGATCTTCGGGAGATCCTGCTCACACTCCGCTCGGAACGCTGGCTCGCCGAAGAAGCCCTCGTCACCGTGGAGCGCAGCACCAGAGGCGGCGAATTCCACTGGCCGGACGGCTTTAAGCCCATTCGGTCCCGGCGCTACGGCGAGGGAACGTTTTGGTACGGTCGCGCCGCCTCTACGTGCGAAGACGCACGATGACCGGACCGGAGAGCGAGGGATCACAAGTGCGCCGCGCCGTCTGTCCCGGGTCGTTCGACCCGATCACCAACGGACACCTCGACATCATCGCCCGGGCCTCCCGTCTCTACGACGAGGTCTACGTCGCGGTGATGATCAACAAGTCCAAGAAGGGCCTGTTCGAGATCGAGGAGCGGATCGAGCTGATCCGCCAGGTCACCGCCGAGTACGCCAACGTCCGGGTGGAGGCGTTCCACGGCCTCCTCGTCGACTTCTGCAAGCAGCGCGACATCCCCGCCATCGTCAAGGGCCTGCGGGCCGTCAGCGATTTCGACTACGAACTGCAGATGGCGCAGATGAACAACGGGCTCACCGGCGTGGAGACGCTGTTCGTGCCCACCAACCCCACCTACAGCTTCCTCTCCTCCTCCCTCGTCAAGGAGGTCGCGGCCTGGGGCGGCGACGTCTCCCACCTGGTGCCGGCCGAGGTCCTGGAGGCGCTGAACAAGCGCCTCGCCAAGGGATGATGGGGCTACAGTCGTCCCGTCCGTCTCCAACCCGGCTGTAGAGAGTGGCGAGCACAGGTGGACGTGCAGAAGAAGCTCGACGAGATCGTCTCGGCGGTCTCCAGTGCCCGGGCCATGCCCATGTCGGCGTCGTGCGTGATCAACCGCGCCGAGCTGCTCGCGATGCTCGACGAGGTGCGCCAGGCGCTGCCCGGCTCCCTGGCCCAGGCCCAGGAGCTGATCGGCGACCGTGAGCAGATGGTCGAGCAGGCACGGCTGGAGGCCGAGCGGATCATCGAGAACGCGCACGCCGAGCGCGGATCGCTGATCTCCGACACCGAGATCGCCCGCCGTTCCCAGGCCGAGGCCGACCGGATCCTCGCCGAGGCCCGCAAGGAGGCCGAGGAGATCCGCGCCGAGGCCGACGACTACGTCGACTCCAAGCTCGCCAACTTCGAGGTCGTGCTCACCAAGACCCTCGGCTCCGTCGGACGGGGCCGTGAAAAGCTCCTCGGCACCGGCCCGGGCCTGGACGAGAACGGGTACGAGGACGAGGACGCCCCCGAGCGCAGCCAGGACCCGGAGACCCTGCGCCACAACGCCGACGCCTACGTGGACGCCAAGCTCGGCGCCTTCGAGGCGGTCCTCGCCAAGACCCTGGAGGCCGTCGGCCGGGGCCGGCAGAAGCTGCACGGGCGGATCGCCACGGACGACCTCGGCGCCCTCGCCGACGACACCACGACCTTCCAGCACTCCAGCGACGCCGACTACCTCGCCGACCTCGCGGCCCTCGCGGACAGCGACCGCGCGGCACAGCGGCAGCCCGAGCCGCCCCAGCCGTCGTACGAGCCGCAGCCGGCCTACGGCTACGAGCAGCAGCCGGACCCGTACGCGGGCTTCCCGCAGCAGCCGGAGTACGCCCCGCAGCAGGACCCGTACGGCTACCAGCAGGCCGATCCGTACTCCGCCGCCTCCGGCTACGCCCCGGCGGGAGGCGACCCCTTCCAGGGCTACGACGCCCGGCAGAGCGGCTACGACCCCCAGCAGGACCCGCACCCGCACCAGGCCCAGCAGCAGGCGCCCCATCAGGACCAGCAGGGTTACGCCCTCGACGAGACCAGCCTCTTCGACACGAGCATGATCAGCGCGGAGCAGCTCAGGGCGTACGAGCAGGGCCGGGGGCTGTAGCCCGGGGCGGATTGGGCGCTGAGCGAAAGGTCCAGTATCCTGGCTGTTCGGTCGCGCGTATGTCCGCGATCACCGCTGCCCGGAACACCGACGGGTGGCGTCCCTTCGAGTTCGAAGACCGAAAGCAGGAATGGCTCCCAACGCCCGCCTCGACCACCGCAACCCCCTCGTGTTCGACACGCGCGAGCTGGGTCGGCGTCCTGGCGCGTTGCAGCGCCTGACCCGCGAGATCGACGCTCCCCGGGATCTCGGTATCCAGGGAGTCATCGGAGTGCCGGAAGGCACCCCGGTGGAACTCGAACTCCGTCTCGAGTCGGTCATGGAAGGTGTGCTTGTCACAGGCACCGCCCGTGCAACGGCCGAGGGGGAGTGCGTAAGGTGTCTTGAGCCGGTCGAGCTTGAGCTCGAAGCGGACTTCCAGGAACTGTTCTCGTACCCTGACGCCGACGACCGGGGCCGTGTGATCGCGGAACCGGGCGACGACGCCGAGGACGACGAGGACAGGTTCTTCCTCGAGGACGGCCTGTTCGACCTCGAACCCGTGCTGCGCGATGCGGTGGTGCTCGCACTGCCGATGCAGCCGGTGTGCCAGGACGACTGCCCGGGCCTGTGTTCCGAGTGCGGAGCACGGCTCGCGGACGACCCGGACCACCACCATGACGCCGTCGACATCCGTTGGGCGGCTTTGCAGGGACTCGCCGGTTCGACGACGGACGGCGAGAAGGACGAGATGAGCGGCGCCGAAGCGGGCGTCGACGAGAAGCAGGAGAAGTAGCCGTGGCTGTTCCGAAGCGGAAGATGTCGCGCAGCAACACGCGCCACCGCCGGTCGCAGTGGAAGGCTGCGGTCCCCACCCTGGTTGCGTGCGAGCGCTGCCACGAGCCCAAGCAGCAGCACATCGCGTGCCCGTCTTGCGGCACCTACAACAAGCGCCAGGTCCTCGAAGTCTGAGCGGGCTGGTGAGAGGCACTGTGTCCACACCGAAGAAAACCTCTGCGGACAACCAGGCCTCGTCCCACACGCTTCTGGAAGGGCGGCTCGGCTACCAGGTCGAGTCCGCCCTTCTGGTGCGAGCGCTGACCCACCGTTCCTACGCGTACGAGAACGGCGGTCTGCCGACGAACGAGCGCCTGGAGTTCCTCGGGGACTCCGTGCTGGGCCTCGTCGTCACGGACACGCTGTACCGCACCCACCCCGACCTGCCCGAAGGCCAGCTGGCCAAGCTGCGGGCCGCGGTGGTCAACTCGCGTGCGTTGGCGGAGGTCGGCCGCGGCCTCGACCTGGGCGCCTTCATCCGGCTCGGCCGGGGTGAAGAGGGCACGGGCGGCAGGGACAAGGCATCCATTCTCGCCGACACCCTCGAAGCGGTGATCGGCGCGGTCTATCTCGACCAGGGCCTCGACGCGGCCTCCGAACTGGTGCACCGCCTGTTCGACCCGCTGATCGAGAAGTCCTCCAACCTCGGTGCCGGCCTGGACTGGAAGACGTCCCTCCAGGAGCTCACCGCGATCGAGGGGCTCGGCGTGCCCGAGTACCTGGTCACGGAGACCGGCCCCGACCACGAGAAGACCTTCACTGCTGCCGCCCGCGTCGGGGGCGTCTCGTACGGCACCGGCACCGGCCGCAGCAAGAAGGAGGCGGAGCAGCAGGCCGCCGAGTCCGCCTGGCGGGCCATCCGGGCCGCCGCGGACGAGCGGGCCAAGGTGGCCAAGGAGCCCATCAAGGAGACGGCCGACGAGGCCGTCAGGGGCAGCCAGGCCGCCAGGGACGACGACGCGTCGTCCGCCACCGCCTGACCGGAACTGAACGGCACCACCCGAGCGCCCGCCCCGCCTCCCGCGGGCCGGGCGCTCGGCCGTTGCGCGACGGCTTCGACGTGGGGCACCGGCCCGGTGGGCCGGCCGGGTGCCGGGATACCCTGCCCTCAGCTCTTCCGCAGTCGCCCGAAGGAGTGCCGTGCCCGAGTTGCCCGAGGTCGAAGTCGTCCGCCGGGGCCTGGAGCGCTGGGTCGCTCACCGGACCGTCGCCGAGACCGAGGTGCTGCACCCGCGAGCCGTACGCCGGCATGTCGCCGGGCCCGACGACTTCGCGCACCGGCTCAAGGGCCACCACGTCGGCACGCCCCGGCGGCGCGGCAAGTACCTGTGGCTGCCGCTGGAGGAGACGAACCAGTCCGTCCTCGCCCACCTCGGCATGAGCGGCCAGCTGCTGGTCCAGCCGCACGACGCGGCGGACGAGAAGCACCTGCGCGTCCGCGTGCGGTTCGCCGACTCCCTCGGCACCGAGCTCCGTTTCGTCGACCAGCGCACCTTCGGCGGGCTGTCGTTGCACGACAACACCCCCGACGGCCTGCCCGACGTCATCGCGCACATCGCACGCGACCCACTCGACCCGCTCTTCGACGACGAGGCCTTCCACCAGGCGCTGCGCCGCAAGCGGACCACCATCAAGCGGGCCCTGCTGGACCAGTCGCTGATCAGCGGCGTCGGCAACATCTACGCGGACGAGGCGCTGTGGCGCGCCCGCGTCCACTACGAACGCCCCACGGCGAACTTCACCCGCCCGCTCACGGCGGAACTCCTCGGTCACATCCGCGACGTGATGAACGCGGCCCTCGCCGTCGGCGGCACCAGCTTCGACAGCCTGTACGTCAACGTCAACGGCGAGTCGGGCTACTTCGACCGCTCCCTGGACGCCTACGGCCGGGAGAACGAGCCCTGTCGCCGCTGCGGCACCCCCATCCGCCGGCGCCCCTGGATGAACCGGTCCAGCTACTTCTGCCCCAGGTGTCAGAGGGCGCCGCGCGTCTCGTCGTAACGCGCGCGGGACGCGAGGACGTCGTCCATCGCGCCCTCCACACAGTGGATGAGCGCCAGCAGCCGCTCGGCGACCTGCCGTCCCAGGGCCGTCAGCTCGTAGTCCACGCGCGGCGGGTTCGTCGGCTGGGCCTCGCGGTGCACCAAGCCGTCGCGTTCCAGCGCGTGCAGCGTCTGGGACAGCATCTTCTCGCTCACCCCGTCCACACGCCGGCGCAGTTCGTTGAAGCGCAGCGGACCCTCGTACAGCGCGCCGAGCGTCAGTCCGCCCCAGCGGCCGGTGACGTGCTCCAGCGTGCCCCGTGACGGGCACGCCTTGGCGAAGACGTTGTACGCGAGGTCCTCGTGGTCCTGGGTGGTGACGGTCATACCGGCAAGAGTACGCCCGCACAGCGCTCTCCACCAGGTTGCACTAACTTCTGGTTAGTGCTTTCCTTTGGTTATTGCTCACGAGCTGCTCACTTCTTTGAGCTGCCGCGTAACGCTGCCCCTTTCGAGGAGTCCCCATGACCACCCCCGTCGTCTCCATCGCCTACCACTCCGGCTACGGCCACACCGCCGTCCTCGCCGAGGCCGTCCGCGCCGGCGCCCTGGACGCCGGTGCCGAGGTCCACCTGGTCAAGGTGGACGGGATCACCGACGAGCAGTGGGAGACGCTGGACCGCTCCGACGTGATCATCTTCGGCTCGCCCACCTACATGGGCACCGCTTCCGGCGCCTTCCACGTCTTCGCCGAGGCGACCTCCAGCCGCTGGTCCGGCCAGGACTGGAAGGACAAGCTGGCCGCCGGCTTCACCAACTCCGCCTCCAAGAGCGGCGACAAGCTGCACACCCTGCAGTTCTTCCAGACGCTCGCCGCCCAGCACGGCATGCACTGGGTCAACCTCGGCCTGCTCCCGGGCTGGAACAGCAGCACCGCGTCCGAGAACGACCTCAACCGCCTCGGCTTCTTCGCCGGCGCCGCCGCCCAGAGCAACAACGACCAGGGCCCCGAGGGCGTCCACAAGGCCGACCTGGCCACCGCCGAACACCTGGGGCGCCGGGTGACGGAGACGGCGAGGATCTTCACCCGCGGACGCGTCGCCGCGTAGCGCCTCCCGCGGCGCGGCGGGCTCGGCTCAGTAACCGAAGTCCTGCGTCCACCACGGTCCGCCGGGGCCGAAGTGGACGCCGACACCGAGGGTCTTGAAGCCGCAGTTCAGGATGTTGGCGCGGTCGCCGGGGCTGTTCATCCAGGCCGCCGTCACGGCCGCGGCGCCGGCCTGGCCGCGGGCGATGTTCTCGCCGCCGAGACCGGTGACGCCGGCCGCCGCCGCCCGGTCCCACGGCGTCCTGCCGTCCGGGTCGGTGTGGCTGAAGTAGCCGCGCGCCACCATGTCGTCACTGAAGACCTCGGCCAGATTCGTCAGCGAGGAGTTCGCCGCCAGCGGGCTGCACCCGACCTTCGCCCGCTCGTCGTTGACGAGCTTCAGCACCTGCGCCTCGGCGACGGCCTCCCGCGACACCGTCACCGGCGCGGAAGTCCGCGTCGGAGCCGTGGTGGGCGTGGGCGACGGGGTGGCCTTCGGGGCCGCGGGTCGCGGCGGTGCGCTCGGCTTGGCCGGCGCGGGGGGCGCCGGCGGCTTGTGCGGCGCGGGCCGCTTGGCCGGCGATGAGGGGGTGCTCCTCGGCGCCGTCCTGGTCGGAGCCGGCTTCGCGGTCGCCGTCTTCGAGGGGTTGCTCGTGCGAGGGGGCGTTGCCGTCTTCGAGGGGTTGCTCGTCCGGGAGGGCGTTGCCGTCTTCGAGGGGTTGCTCGTCCGGGAGGGCGTTGCCGTCTTCGAGGGGTTGCTCGTGCGAGGGGGCGTTGCCGTCTTCGAAGGGCTCTTCGGCGTCCCCGGCCCCGCCGTCTTCCCCGGCCCCGCCGTCTTCCCCGGAGCCGCTGTCCTCGCCGGGGCCGCGGTCTTCGAGGGGGCCTTCGGCTTCGAGGGGGCCGCGGTCCTGGAGGGAACCTCCGGCTTCGAGGGGGCCTTCGGCTGCGCGGCAGGCGGGGCCGTGGGGCGCGAGGCCGAGGGGGAGCGCGTGGGGGAGGAGTGCGTGGAGGAGGCGCGCGGGGCGGACGACGACGGTGACGGCGACGGACTCGTGGACCCGCCGGCGCGCGCGCCCTCCCCGCTGCCGGACGGGCCGGCGGACACCTCCGCGCGGCCCGACGTGCCGCCCTGCTCGCCGGCCGTGTTGCTGGGGGCGGCAGCGGTCCGCACCCGGTCCCCGCCGGAGGCGTGCGTACTGCCGCCGAGCTGGTACTGCTCCAAGCCCGGTATGGAACCCGTGGCCACCGCGATCGCGCCGAGGCCGACGACCAGGGACGCGCCGAGCAGACCCGCGCGCACCGGCCGGCCGAGCCCGTTCCACCGCCGGTGCTCACCGGACGGACCGCCGGACGGGGTGAGACCGCCGCTCGCGGAGCCGGCGCCGCCGGACCCGGAGCCCTGCGCCGGCACGCCCGGCCCCGGCCCGTCGTCCGTCGCGAACAGGTACTCCCGGGCCTTGGCCGTGGCGTCGGCGTAGGCCTCCGGGTTCAGGTAGGGCGCGATGCCCATCGGCACCCGCCGTTCCCCCGCGGACGGGTGCTCGGTGCCGTCGCCCCCGGATCCCGGGTGCTGCGTGTGGTCGGTCCCTGTGGCGTGGCCCGTGGCGGCGCGGCCGGCGGCGGAGCGTCGGTGGCGTCCCATGTCCCTGCCCTCTTCCTCGTGCCTGCGGTTGACCGGCGCCTGCACGGCGCGTGAGTCCCGGCGAGCGACTCGTGGCGAGCGGCTCCCTCTGGCCAACCAAATCACTCGATCAAGTGATTTTCATATGAAATGCATCGGGTTCGGACGGTACCCCATGCCGCTCGGGGACGGTGTGTCCCGGCCTACACGGGCCGGTTAGGTTGCACCCATGAGCGAGGAAGTACGACTGATCGCCTGGGTGCGTGGACACGTGCAGGGCGTGGGATTCCGCTGGTTCACGCGCGCCAAGGCGCTGGAGATCGGCGGGCTGAGTGGTTTTGCTCTCAATCTGGCCGACGGCCGGGTCCAGGTGGTCGCGGAGGGGCCGCGGGAGGGCTGCGAGGGGCTCCTGGACTGGCTCCAGGGCAGCGACACGCCCGGGCGTGTGGACGGTGTCACCGAGATCTGGGACACACCGCGGGGCGGCTACGACGGCTTCGCCATCCGCTGATCCGGAGCGGCTCCGGCCCGCTCGCCGGCGCGTGGCAAGCTGCCGGGGGCACATGCGGAGACGGAAACGCCCTGGTGGTTGCCAAGACGGGCGTGGCGTGGCAGGCTCCGCACTTACTGCTGGTCGCCACGCCCTGAGGGCCCGGAGGAGTCGCAGCGCCGCCGCTTCACCGGCCGCGCGCCCCGGTTCGCCCGCCAATACAGGGCGTGATCGTGTTGACCGTCAAACTTTTTGGTGAGACGCTGAAAGCCCCGCGCACCTTAGCTGTTTGGCATGGAGCAACACCAGAGCAACACCCGGATGTGCCAAGCACCACGGGTGCGAATCCCTCACGACCCACACCGCATCGGTCGGTCACTCAGTGTGGAGGACCATCCATCATGGCAAAGGCGCTTCTCGGTTACGTCGGCGGCTCCGACCCTCGACTCCTCGCCGAGATGCGACGGCTTCAGCAGCGAGTCCAGGACCTGGAGTCCGAGCTCGGACGGATCCAGGCGGAGAACGAAGCGCTGACGGCCGCCGCCTCTCAGGACAGGATCATGGAGAGCATCGACGCACACCAGGCGGAGCCTGCGCTCACCTGATCGCTGCATCGCTCCACGACAGCAGTCGCAACGATCGGGCTGCCCGTATCAACCGCTCAGTTGATCGGACGGCTGAGATCCAGCCGTCAGAGTTGCAAGGGACGCTTCGGCGTCCCTTCGTTCTTTCCCCCGCCTTCCCCCGACGGCCACCTCTTGGCCCGCGCATCCTTTCACGCTCTTCAACATCTGGTGTGCCCTGCATGGTCACGAGCGAAACCGCGCGGTCGCGAGGGTTCATGGAGTGAGATGGCGGCGCCGGGTAGAGTCCAGCGGCGTGCACCTCAAGGCCCTGACCCTCCGCGGGTTCAAGTCGTTCGCCTCGGCGACCACGCTCCGGTTCGAACCGGGCATCACGTGTGTCGTCGGACCGAACGGCTCGGGCAAGTCCAACGTCGTGGACGCGCTCAGCTGGGTCATGGGCGAACAGGGCGCCAAGTCGCTGCGCGGCGGCAAGATGGAGGACGTCATCTTCGCCGGCACCACCGGCCGCCCGCCGCTCGGCCGCGCCGAGGTGTCCCTGACCATCGACAACTCCGACGGCGCGCTGCCCATCGAGTACGCCGAGGTCACCATCACGCGGATCATGTTCCGCAACGGCGGCAGCGAGTACCAGATCAACGGCGACACCTGCCGCCTGCTGGACATCCAGGAACTCCTCTCCGACTCCGGCATCGGCCGCGAGATGCACGTCATCGTCGGCCAGGGCCAGCTCGACTCCGTCCTGCACGCCGACCCCATGGGCCGCCGCGCCTTCATCGAGGAGGCGGCCGGGGTCCTCAAGCACCGCAAGCGCAAGGAGAAGGCGCTCCGCAAGCTGGACGCGATGCAGGCCAACCTCGCACGCGTGCAGGACCTGACGGACGAGCTGCGGCGCCAGCTCAAGCCCCTCGGCCGGCAGGCCGCCGTCGCCCGCAGGGCCGCCGTCATCCAGGCCGACCTCCGCGACGCCCGCCTGCGCCTCCTCGCCGACGACCTCGTCCGGCTGCGCGAAGCCCTCAGGGCCGAGATCGCCGACGAGGCCGCCCTGAAGGAGCGCAAGGAGACCGCCGAGGAGGAACTGAGGAAGGCCCTCCACCGCGAGGCCCTGCTGGAGGACGAGGTACGCCGGCTCACCCCGCGCCTGCAGCGCGCCCAGCAGACCTGGTACGAGCTGTCCCAGCTGGCCGAACGCGTGCGCGGCACGATCTCGCTGGCCGACGCCCGGGTCAAGAGCGCCACCTCCGCGCCCCCGGACGAGCGGCGCGGCCGGGACCCGGAGGACCTGGAGCGCGAGGCCGCCCGCATCCGTGAGCAGGAGGCCGAGCTGGAGGCCGCCCTCGAAGCCGCTCAGCACGCACTGGACGACACGGTCGCCCACCGCGCCGAACTGGAGCGCGAACTGGCGGTCGAGGAACGCCGGCTGAAGGACGTCGCCCGTGCCATCGCTGACCGCCGCGAAGGGCTGGCGCGTCTGTCCGGGCAGGTCAACGCGGCCCGCTCGCGCGCGGCGTCCGCACAGGCCGAGATCGACCGGCTGGCCGCGGCCCGCGACGAGGCCCAGGAACGCGCCGTCCGCGCCCAGGAGGAGTACGAGGCCCTCCAGGCCGAGGTCGACGGACTTGACGCCGGCGACACCGACCTGGCCGAACAGCACGAGACGGCCAGACGGCGGCTGGCGGAGGCCGAGGCCGCCCTGGCCACGGCCCGTGAGGCACTGACCGCCGCCGAGCGCGGCCGTGCCGCGACCCAGGCCCGCCACGAGGCGCTGGCGCTGGGCCTGCGCCGCAAGGACGGCACCGGCATACTGCTCGGCGCCCGGGACCGCCTCACCGGACTCCTCGGCCCCGCGGCGGAGCTGCTGGCGATCACACCGGGCTACGAGATCCCGCTGGCGTCGGCCCTCGGCACAGCGGCGGACGCCCTCGCCGTGACGACCCCCGCGGCAGCGGCCGAGGCCATCAACCTCCTGCGCAAACAGGACGGCGGCCGAGCGGCCTTCCTCCTGGCGGGAGCCCCGGAGCAGGCTCCCGCCAGGGACGCGGGGAACGGCGCGAGCCACCATGACGAACCGGCACCCGACCACGGCGGGCCGGCCCTCGCAGGGAACCCCGAGCCCAGCCGCGAGCGACCCGCACCCGGCCGGCGACCCACCGGCACCCTCGCCACCCGCTTCGCCGCCGACCTCGTCCGCGGACCCGCCGAGCTGATGCCCGCCGTCCGCCGCCTCCTGGCCGGCATCGTCGTGGTCGACACCCTCGACGACGCCGAGGCCCTGGTCCACGCACACCCGGAGCTGACCGCCGTCACCGCCGAGGGCGACCTCCTCGGCGCCCACTTCGCCCACGGCGGATCGGCGGGCGCGCCCAGCCTGCTGGAGGTGCAGGCGTCCGTCGACGAGGCCGCGGCCGAGCTGGCCGAGCTTGAGGTGCGCTGCCGGGAGCTGGCCGAGGCCCAGAGGGCCGCGGCCGGGCACCGCGAGCGGGCCGCGGCCCTCGTGGAGGAGCTCGCGGAGCGCCGCCGCACCGCAGACCGCGAGAAGTCGGCCGTGGCCCAGCAGCTCGGCCGGCTCGCCGGGCAGGCGCGCGGCGCCGCCGGGGAGGCCGAGCGGTCGGCCGCGGCGGCGGCCCGCGCGCAGGAGGCGCTGGAGAAGGCCGTACAGGAGGCCGAGGAACTGGCCGAGCGGCTCGCCGTGGCCGAGGAGATGCCGGTGGAGGAGGAGCCGGACACCTCGGTGCGCGACCGGCTCGCCGCCGACGGGGCCAACGCGCGGCAGACCGAGATGGAGGCCCGCCTCCAGGTCCGTACGCACGAGGAGCGGGTCAAGGGGCTCGCCGGACGCGCCGACTCGCTCGACCGGGCGGCCCGCGCCGAACGCGAGGCACGCGCGCGTGCCGAGCAGCGCCGGGCCCGGCTGCGGCACGAGGCGGAGGTCGCGGAAGCCGTCGCCTCCGGGGCCCGGCAGTTGCTCGCGCACGTCGAGGTGTCCCTCGCCCGGGCGGAGCAGGAGCGTTCCGCCGCCGAGGCCGCCAAGGCGCGGGGCGAGCAGGAGCTGGCCGCCGCCCGTACGGCGGGTCGTGAACTGAAGGCCGAACTCGACAAGTTGACGGATTCAGTTCACCGGGGCGAGGTACTCGGTGCGGAGAAGCGGCTGCGCATCGAGCAGCTGGAGACCAAGGCGCTGGAGGAGCTGGGTGTCGAGCCGGAGGGTCTGGTGGCGGAGTACGGGCCGCGCCAGCTCGTGCCGCCCTCGCCCCCCGCCGACGGCGAGCAGCTGCCCGAGGACCCGGAGCACCCGCGCAACCAGCCGCGCCCCTTCGTGCGGGCCGAGCAGGAGAAGCGGCTCAGGGCGGCCGAGCGGGCGTACCAGCAGCTGGGCAAGGTCAACCCGCTGGCGCTGGAGGAGTTCGCGGCGCTCGAGGAGCGGCACAAGTTCCTCAGCGAGCAGCTGGAGGACCTGAAGAAGACCCGCGCCGACCTGCTCCAGGTGGTGAAGGAGGTCGACGAGCGTGTCGAGCAGGTCTTCACCGAGGCCTACCGGGACACCGCCCGGGAGTTCGAGGGGGTCTTCGGCCGCCTCTTCCCCGGCGGCGAGGGCCGGCTGATCCTGACGGACCCCGACAACATGCTCACCACGGGCGTAGACGTCGAGGCGCGCCCGCCGGGCAAGAAGGTCAAGCGGCTCTCCCTGCTGTCGGGCGGCGAGCGTTCCCTGACGGCCGTCGCGCTGCTGGTGTCGATCTTCAAGGCCCGGCCGAGCCCCTTCTACGTCATGGACGAGGTCGAGGCCGCGCTGGACGACACCAACCTCCAGCGGCTGATCCGGATCATGCAGGAGTTGCAGGAGACCTCGCAGCTGATCGTGATCACGCACCAGAAGCGCACGATGGAGGTGGCCGACGCGCTCTACGGCGTCTCCATGCAGGGTGACGGTGTCTCGAAGGTCATCTCCCAGCGCCTCCGGTAGCCGACCTTTCAAGATCAACTGACTCTGCGTTCAAGAATTGAACACAGAGGGCATCGGCATATCTGAAAAGTCACAGCTGTTGAACTATTGACTTCGAAACTTGAAGGCATAGTCTCTGCAACGTTGCTTTTACCTTCAGGTCCTACCTAGAAGGGCTCGCCCCCACCCGCGGCAGCGCTGCCGTGGCCCGAGGAGTTACACGTGACCAGCACAGCGCAGGCACCTCAGTCAGGAGCCGGGACGGCTCACCCCGATCATCTCGGGCACGTCATCTTCATCGCGGCGGCTGCCGCCATGGGCGGCTTCCTCTTCGGCTACGACAGCTCCGTCATCAACGGCGCCGTCGAGGCCATCCGCGACCGTTACGACGTCGGGTCCGCCGCCCTCGCCCAGGTCATCGCGATCGCCCTGATCGGCTGTGCCATCGGCGCCGCCACCGCCGGCCGCATCGCCGACCGCATCGGCCGCATCCGCTGCATGCAGATAGCCGCCGTCCTCTTCACCATCAGCGCCGTCGGCTCCGCGCTGCCCTTCGCGCTGTGGGACCTCGCCTTCTGGCGCATCGTCGGCGGCTTCGCCATCGGCATGGCCTCCGTCATCGGCCCGGCCTACATCGCCGAGGTCGCCCCGCCCGCCTACCGCGGCCGGCTCGGCTCCTTCCAGCAGGCCGCGATCGTCGTCGGCATCGCCATCTCGCAGCTGGTCAACTGGGGCCTGCTCAACGCCGCCGGCGGCGACCAGCGCGGCAAGCTGATGGGCCTGGAGGCCTGGCAGGTCATGCTCGGCGTGATGGTCGTCCCGGCCGTCCTCTACGGCCTGCTGTCCTTCGCGATCCCCGAGTCCCCGCGCTTCCTGCTCTCCGTCGGCAAGCGTGAGCGCGCCAAGGAGATCCTCGCCGAGGTCGAGGGCAAGGACGTCGACCTGAACGCCCGCGTCGCCGAGATCGAGCACGCGATGAAGAGCGAGCACAAGTCCACGTTCAAGGACCTGCTCGGCGGCGGTTTCTTCTTCAAGCCGATCGTCTGGATCGGTATCGGCCTGTCGGTCTTCCAGCAGTTCGTCGGCATCAACGTCGCGTTCTACTACTCCTCGACGCTGTGGCAGTCGGTCGGCGTCGACCCGACGGACTCGTTCTTCTACTCCTTCACGACGTCGATCATCAACATCATCGGCACCGTGATCGCGATGATCTTCGTGGACCGCGTCGGCCGCAAGCCGCTCGCCCTCATCGGCTCGATCGGCATGGTCGTCGGCCTGGCCCTGGAGGCCTGGGCGTTCAGCTCCCACCTGGTCGACGGCAAGCTGCCGAGCACCCAGGGCTGGGTCGCCCTGATCGCCGCCCACGTGTTCGTCCTCTTCTTCGCCCTCTCCTGGGGCGTGGTCGTCTGGGTCTTCCTCGGCGAGATGTTCCCGAACAGGATCCGTGCCGCCGCCCTGGGCGTGGCCGCCGCCGCGCAGTGGATCGCCAACTGGGCCATCACCGCGAGCTTCCCGTCGCTGGCCGACTGGAACCTCTCCGGCACCTACGTGATCTACACCGTCTTCGCCGCGCTCTCCATCCCGTTCGTCCTGAAGTTCGTCAAGGAGACGAAGGGCAAGTCCCTGGAGGAGATGGGCTGAGCCTCGTAGCGAGGCGCCCCGAACTCGGGGAGAAGGGCCAAGTCCCCGCTGCCCCTCTCCTCGAACCGTCCGCCGCCCCCGGCCCGGCCACTGCCCGGACCGGGGGCGGCGGTGTCGTACGGCCGGACGGCCCGGCTCGGTCCGCCGGCGCCGGAAGGACCCGCCGCGCGAACAGCCGGAGGCTGCGCCGGCCCTCGTCCGCCGGCGTGCCGCCCGCCGGCGAATGCGGCACCAGACCCCGCGAGCCCGGCGTGATCCAAACGAGAGGCCCTAGCGGACCCCGCCCGACTGCCAGGAGGTGTACGTCCGCGCCTCGCTCGGGAAGTGCCCGCCGTACTCGGCCTCGGCCCACCTCCGGTCCGGGTCCCCGGCGAGGTGCGGCAGCGGGGTCTGGGCCGCCGGGATCATGGTCCGGCCCCCGGTGCCGTACTCGGTGAGCTTCCCCTCGTAGTGCGTCTCCAGCTCGGCGGGTGCGCGCTCGGGAAGAAGGGCAGGCCCCGCCGGCCGGCAGCGGCGGGTGCGGGTCGGTGTACGGCCATCTCTCCGCCGGCCGCAGCGGGCCGATGTCCGCCGACACCGTCACCGGGATCCGACGGGTCGCTCCGAACACCGCGCCCGCGAAGCCGAACGGCGCCGGCAGCCAGTCGTCGTCGGCCGCCGTGGTGCTCCTCGGTCCGCACGGGACCAGCACCGGGCGTGGAGGGCCGTGGGACCGGCGCCGGGCGCGACGAGATGGAAACGGACGACCGCGGCGGGTATGGGAAGGTCCCCCTCCGGTGCGCTGCGGTGGAGGGGGACCTTGGCTGCCGTCAGGTGTCCGAGGCCGGGGAGACAGGGGTGCGGGACGGCCGGACCCGTGCCCAGGGGCCCTCGTTCGGGCGTGGCCGGGCGGGCTGCCGGGCGAGTGCGCCGCCCAGCATGAGGGCGGTCTGCCCGGGGAGGGTGCGGGGCCCGCCGGGCGGGGGAGCGCACCGTCCGGCTCAGGCGCCTCGGACGCCGACGGTCTCCCGCTCCCGGGCCGGCTCGGCAGTCCCGGCCGGGCGGGCCGTCGCCGGCTTCGGCAGCACCAGGTACAGCCCGCCGGAGATCACGATCGTCGCGACCCAGCCGAGGCCGTACTCGCCGATCACGTTGTTCCTCGCGAGCGGGCCGGTGAACCAGTCCAAGGTGGTGAACATCAGGCCCGACACCAGGCCGACCGCCCAGGCGGCCACGGCCGCGGGGGAGAAGCCGCCCCGGTACCAGTAGGCGCTGGTGCGGGTGGTGTCGGCCATGGCCCGGCCGTCGTACTCCGTGCGGCGGAACATGTCCGCGCCGAACACGCCGACCCAGGCCGAGAAGGCGACGGCCAGCAGCGACAGGAAGGCGATGAACGAGCCCATGAAGCTCGTCGCCACCAGCATCAGCACCCCGCCGAAGACCAGCGAGATCACGGCGTTGACGGAGACCGCCCAGTGCCGCGGCACCTTGAAGCCCAGGGTCTGCGCGGTGAAGCCCGCCGAGTACATCGACATCGAGTTGATCAGCAGCATGCCGATCAGCGCGATGAACAGGTACGGCACGGCGATCCAGGTCGGCAGGATCTCGCCGAGGAAGGACACCGGGTCGCTCGCCGAGGCCAGGTCCGGCGTGCCGACGGCCATCACCGCGCCCATCAGGACCATGGGCAGCACGACGACACCGGCGCCGCCCACCGCCGTACCCACGATCGCCCTCGAGGACGCCGTGCGCGGCAGGTAGCGGGTGAAGTCCGGCGCCGACGGGATCCAGCTGACGCCACCGGCCGCGATCATGCCGATGCCGGTGATCACCGCGGCCGTGGAGCCGGCGCTGTGGTCCATCACCCTCGACCAGTTGGTGTTCGCCACCAGATAGGCCAGGACCAGCACCGAGAAGACGCCGAAGAGGTAGGTCGCGTACTTGTTGCACCGCTGCACGGCGTTGATGCCCAGCCCGGAGATCGCGAAGGTCGCGACGACGAACACCAGCAGCGTCACCATGTCCAGCACGCTGTTCGCCCTGACGCCGAACAGGATGTCCAGGATGGTGAGCATCGCGTAGGCGCCGGTCACCGCGTTGATCGTCTCCCAGCCCCAGCGCGCGACCCAGATCAGCGAACCGGGCAGCAGGTTGCCGCGCTGCCCGAAGACCGCCCGCGACAGCGCCATGCCGGGCGCGCCGCCCCGTTTGCCCGCGACGCCGATCAGCCCCACGAGGCCGTACGACACGACCGGTGCCGCCACCGCGACGACCAGCGCCTGCCAGATGTTCAGGTGGTACGCGACGACCAGGCTCGCGCCCATCGTCAGCAGCAGCACGCTGATGTTCGCGCCGACCCAGGTGGGGAACAGTTCCCGGGTCTTCGCCGTGCGCTCGTGGTCGGGGACCTGTTCGATACCGCGCGTTTCGAGAGCGCCTTCGGTCTCGACGGTTTTCGTCATGAAAGAGGTGCCAGACGTGGGGGGACAGGGACGAGGGGACTCTACGCGCGTCAACAGCGCGCCCACCATCGTACTTTGCTCCCACTCCCATCGATACGTGGCCTTTGTCTCTCGGAGGAAGCCACAAACGGGGTTCGCGGACACCCCATGGCCGATACTGGACGCGTTATGGAAACCGTCATCCTTGCTGTAGTCATCGCCGTGGTCGTGCTCGGCGCGCTCGGCGGGCTGATCGTGGGCAGCCGGCGCCGGAAGCCGCTGCCCCCGCCGCCCCCCAAAGCGCCCGACATCACCGCGCCCCCGGCCGAGCCGCACGTCGGCGACGAGGCCGAGACGCCGCGCGACGAACCGCGCCGGACGATCGAGGAGGTGGATCTTCCCGGCGGCCCCGCACCGGTCGTCGTCGAGGAGCCTCCCGTGGTCGAGGCTCCCGGGATCGAGATCCCGGAGCCCACGGCAGGCCGGCTGGTCCGCCTGCGCACCCGCCTGTCCCGCTCGCAGAACGCCCTCGGCAAGGGCCTTCTCACGCTGCTCTCCCGCGAGCACCTGGACGAGGACACCTGGGAGGAGGTCGAGGACACGCTGCTCACCGCCGACGTCGGCGTGCAGCCCACCCAGGAACTGGTCGAGCGCCTGCGCGAACGCGTCCGGGTGCTCGGCACCCGCACCCCCGAGGAGCTGCGGGTCCTGCTCCGCGAGGAGCTGCTCAAGCTGATCGGCACCGACGTCGACCGCACGGTCAGGACCGAGCCCGAGGACCGCAAGCCGGGCATCGTGATGGTCGTCGGCGTCAACGGCACCGGCAAGACCACCACCACGGGCAAGCTCGCCCGTGTGCTGGTCGCCGACGGCCGCACCGTCGTGCTCGGCGCCGCCGACACCTTCCGCGCCGCCGCCGCCGACCAGCTCCAGACGTGGGGCGAGCGCGTCGGCGCCTACACCGTGCGCGGCCCCGAGGCCGGCGACCCCGCCTCCGTCGCCTTCGACGCGGTCAAGGAGGGCAAGGAGATGGGGGTCGACGTCGTCCTCATCGACACCGCCGGCCGCCTGCACACCAAGACCGGCCTCATGGACGAGCTGGGCAAGGTCAAGCGCGTGGTCGAGAAGCACGCGCCGCTGGACGAGGTGCTGCTCGTCCTGGACGCCACCACCGGCCAGAACGGCCTGGTGCAGGCCCGTGTGTTCGCCGAGGTCGTGGACATCACCGGCATCGTGCTGACCAAGCTGGACGGTACGGCCAAGGGCGGCATCGTCGTCGCGGTCCAGCGCGAGCTGGGCGTTCCGGTCAAGCTGGTCGGGCTCGGCGAGGGCGCGGACGATCTCGCGCCGTTCGAGCCGGAGGCGTTCGTGGACGCGCTCATCGGAGAGTGAACCACCCGCGGACACCGACAGGTGGCCGCGCGGCCACCAAGAAGCTCCCGCCCCGAGGTGCAGTCGGGGACGGGAGCTTCGTCGTGGGAGGGCCTACGCCCTGGCCCGCGACCGGTGGGCCACGTACGCCAGCGTGCCGAGCAGCAGCCGGGCCGCCGGGGGTCGCGTCGCCGAGTCCAGCGCGGGCGGGCGCAGCCAGCGCACCGGGCCCAGGCCGCCCCGGTCGGAGGGCGGGGCGGTGATGTGCGTGCCGGGGCCGAGGCCGCGCAGGTCCAGCGCGCCCGGGTCGTCCCAGCCCATGCGGTAGAGCAGCCGGGGGAGGTCGGCGGCGGCGCCGGGCGCGACGAAGAAGTGCGCGCGGCCGTCGGGGGTCGCGGTCACCGGGCCGAGCGGGAGGCCCATCCGCTCCAGGCGGACCAGGGCGCGGCGGCCGGCCGGCTCCGAGACCTCGATGACGTCGAAGGCCCGGCCCACCGGCAGCATCACCGAGGCGCCCGGGAACTCCGACCAGGCCTTGCCCACCTCGTCCAGCGTGGCCCCGGCCGCGACGGGCGGGGCGAAGCCCAGCGGATGCGCGCCCGGCGCCGGGCAGTCCGGCCGCCCGCACGAGCAGACGCCGCCCGCGGCCCGCGCCCCCGGCACCACGTCCCAGCCCCACAGCCCGGTGAACTCGGCGACGGCGGTGCACTCCGCGGACCGGCCGCGCCGACGCGTGCCGGAGCGGATCTCACGGATGCCGCCGATCGTGAAGCCCATACCCCCTCCAACGGGTCCAGCGCGCCGATGGTCACGCCACGGAGTGAAACGGAAGCGGAACGTAACGCTACGGCTCCGCCTCCCCGCGGCGACGCGGCGCCAAGGCGGCGCCTTGGGGTGCGAAGGGTGGCGCGCCAGAGGGAAACGCGCCCCTGGGTGCATCACTCCGCCCACTTCCGGCCGTCCTATGTCAAGTGAATCGCGCCCCGGCCACCGTGAGTTCATTCGAAGGGGTGGCGAATGGTGGCGTTTCAGGGATCCCTGTGGTTGGACGGGTGATCGTAGGATTACTGTGAGTGTGCGAGTCCCCGGGGCACATGCACTCGCGGGTATGCCGGAGGCAAGTCGTCACACTGTTCGAAGGGTGAGAACCGGCGGACGGGAGGCCGTATTTACCGGCATTCTGATAGGGCTTGGCGCATCGGGCGACAAGTGGTTCCAGGGATGGGGGCGTTCCAGTGGGCGGCAACGGCGGAAGCGGGACACACGCTGACAAGCGCCCCAACGAGCTGCTCGGTTCGTGGTTCGTGCGCAGCGGCTGGTCCAAGGGCGAGCTGGCCCGCCAAGTGAACCGCCGGGCACGCCAGTTGGGTGCCAACCACATCTCCACCGACACCTCCCGGGTGCGTCGCTGGCTGGACGGCGAGAACCCGCGCGAACCCATCCCGCGCATCCTCTCGGAGCTGTTCTCCGAGCGCTTCGGCTGTGTCGTCTCCATCGAGGACCTCGGCCTGCGCGCCGCCCGTCAGTCGCCCGCCGCCTCCGGGGTCGACCTGCCCTGGACGGGCCCGCAGACGGTGGCCCTGCTCGGCGAGTTCTCCCGCAGCGACCTGATGCTCGCCCGGCGCGGCTTCCTCGGGACCTCGCTCGCGCTGTCCGCCGGTCCCTCCCTCATCGAGCCCATGCAGCGCTGGCTGGTGCCCACCCCGGCCTCCCCGGCCCCGCCCGAGCCGCAGAGCGCCCTCGACGCGCGCAGGCCGGGCCGGCTGTCCCGGCCGGAGCTGGAGCTGCTGGAGTCCACCACGCGCATGTTCCGCCAGTGGGACGCCCAGTGCGGCGGCGGCCTGCGCCGCAAGGCGGTCGTCGGCCAGCTGCACGAGGTCACCGACCTGCTCCAGGAGCCCCAGCCCGAGGCCACCACCCGCAAGTTGTTCAAGGTCGCCGCCGAACTGGCCGAGCTGGCCGGCTGGATGTCGTACGACGTCGGTCTCCAGCCCACCGCCCAGAAGTACTTCGTGCTCGCCCTGCACGCGGCCAAGGAAGCCGGGGACAAGCCGCTCGGCTCGTACATCCTGTCCAGCATGAGCCGCCAGATGATCCATCTCGGCCGGCCCGAGGACGCCCTGGAGCTGATCCACCTCGCCCAGTACGGCAGCCGCGACTGCGCGAGCCCGCGCACCCAGTCGATGCTGTATGCGATGGAGGCCCGCGCCTACGCCAACATGGGCCAGCCGGGGAAGACCAAGCGCGCCGTCCGCATGGCCGAGGACACCTTCGCCGAGGTCGACGAGTGGGACGAGCCGGACCCGGACTGGATCCGCTTCTTCTCCGAGGCCGAGCTGCACGGGGAGAACTCCCACTCCTACCGCGACCTCGCCTACGTGGCCGGGCGCAGCCCCGCCTACGCCTCCCTCGCCGAGCCGCTGATGCGGCGGGCCGTGGAGCTGTTCGCCGACGACTCCGAACACCAGCGGTCCTACGCGCTCAACCTCATCGGCATGGCCACCGTGCACCTGCTCCAGCGCGAGCCCGAGGAGAGCACGACCTACGCCACGCGCGCCATGGGGATCGCCAAGAAGGTCCGCTCGGAGCGTGTGAACACTCGTATCCGAAAGACGGTCGACACGGCCGTCCGCGACTACGGCGACCTCGCCGCCGTCATCGACCTCAGTGACCAGCTCGCCGTCGACCTCCCGGAGAACGCCGAAGCCGTCTGAGAACCACAGCACCCCAAACCCCGGCCGCGGCCGGTCCTCCCGAACTGCCCGACTCGGCTCCCCCATGCCAGGTCATCGGAAGGCCCGCCGCGGCCGGCTCGTGTCCGCGAACGGGCCCCGTCCGGAAGGTTGCGCCACGATAACGATCGCGCGGCCCGGACACCCCGCACTTCATCGACGCGTAACACACAGGGCGCCTTCGTCACCCCGGCGAAACAACGAGGGGCTTCCACCGAAACCGCGCTGCGTCAGTCTCGTGGCGCATAACCGGCCCACCCCTCACCCGACCGGACCGCTCAGGCACCGCCCGCACGGGGCCGTACCAACCGACGAGGAGACGCCGATGGCACCAGCCATCATGCTTGCGGCGGACGCACCCAGACTGTCGTCCGCGAACACAGGCTTCATGCTGATCTGTTCCGCCCTGGTGATGCTGATGACCCCGGGACTCGCCTTCTTCTACGGAGGCATGGTCCGGGTCAAGAGCACCCTGAACATGCTGATGATGAGCTTCATAAGCCTCGGGATCGTCACCATCCTGTGGGTCCTCTACGGCTTCTCCCTCGCCTTCGGCACGGGCAACAGCCTGCTCGGCTGGAACGCCGACTGGATCGGCCTCAGCAACGTCGGCCTGACGCAGCTCTGGGACGGCTACACCATCCCGGTCTTCGTGTTCATGGTCTTCCAGCTGATGTTCGCCATCATCACCCCGGCCCTGATCAGCGGCGCCCTCGCCGACCGGGTCAAGTTCTCCGCCTGGGCGCTCTTCGTCGCCCTGTGGGCCACGATCGTCTACGTCCCGGTCGCCCACTGGGTCTGGGGCGCCGACGGCTGGGCCTACAAGCTCGGCGTGATCGACTTCGCGGGCGGTACGGCGGTCCACATCAACGCCGGTGCGGCGGCGCTCGGCGTCATCCTCGTCATCGGCAAGCGCGTCGGCTTCAAGCGCGACCCCATGCGCCCGCACAGCCTCCCGCTGGTCATGCTCGGCGCCGGTCTGCTGTGGTTCGGCTGGTTCGGCTTCAACGCCGGCTCCTGGCTCGGCAACGACGACGGCGTCGGCGCGCTGATGTTCGTCAACACGCAGGTCGCGACGGCCGCCGCCATGCTGGCCTGGCTCGCCTACGAGAAGATCCGGCACGGCGCGTTCACCACGCTCGGCGCCGCCTCCGGCGCGGTCGCCGGTCTCGTCGCCATCACCCCGTCCGGCGGCGCGGTCTCCCCGCTCGGCGCGATCGCCGTGGGCGCCATCGCCGGTGTCGCCTGCGCCGCGGCCGTCGGCCTGAAGTTCAAGTGGGGCTACGACGACTCCCTCGACGTGGTCGGCGTCCACATGGTCGGCGGCATCATCGGCTCCCTGCTCATCGGCTTCTTCGCCACCGGCAAGGGCCAGTCCACCGCCACGGGCGTCTTCTACGGCGACCACACCTTCACCCAGCTGTGGAAGCAGTGCGCCGGTGTCTTCGCGGTCCTCGCCTACTCCCTGATCGTCTCCGCCGTCCTCGCCTTCCTCCTCGACAGGACCCTCGGCATGCGCGTCACCGAGGACGAGGAGATCTCCGGCATCGACCAGGCCGAGCACGCCGAGACCGCATACGACTTCAGCGGCGCCGGCGGTGGCGTCGCCGGGTCCCTCTCCGCCCCGGCCCTGGCCGCCGCGCAGAACAAGAAGGTGGACGCATGAAGCTCATCACCGCCGTCGTGAAGCCCCACCGGCTCGACGAGATCAAGGAAGCCCTCCAGGCCTTCGGCGTCCACGGACTGACGGTCACCGAGGCCAGCGGCTACGGCAGGCAGCGCGGCCACACCGAGGTCTACCGCGGCGCCGAGTACACCGTCGACCTCGTGCCCAAGATCCGCGTCGAGGTGCTGGCCGAGGACGACGACGCCGAGCAGCTGATCGAGGTCATCGTCAAGGCAGCCCGCACGGGCAAGATCGGGGACGGCAAGGTCTGGTCCCTGCCCGTCGAGACCGCCGTACGGGTCCGCACGGGCGAACGCGGGCCGGACGCGCTCTGACGGAGCACAATCCAGGTCAGGGGAAGGCCGCGGGAAACGGAACAGGAGTCGCTGGGTGACCGGTACGGATGTACGCAAAGAGACGGAAGACCCCGGACCCGGCGGCTACGCGGCGGCCCGGCTGCGCCTCCTCACGGAGGGGGCGCGGTCCGGGCCGCCGCGCCGTGCCGCGCTCTCCGGCCTGACCGACGACTGGCTCGCCGGACTGTTCGGCGCGGCGGCGGGAGCGGCACACGGCGTCTCGCTCGTCGCCGTCGGCGGCTACGGCCGCGGGGAGCTGTCCCCGCGCAGCGACCTCGACCTCGTCCTGCTCCACGACGGCTCCGACCCCGGTGCGGTCGCCGCCCTCGCCGACCGGATCTGGTACCCGGTCTGGGACCTCGGCCTCGCCCTCGACCACTCCGTGCGCACCCCCGCCGAGGCCCGCAAGACGGCCGGCGAGGACCTCAAGGTCCACCTCGGCCTGCTGGACGCCCGCCACCTCGCCGGCGACGCCGGGCTCACCGCCGGCCTGCGCACCGCCGTCCTCGCCGACTGGCGCAACCAGGCCCCCAAGCGCCTCCCCGAACTCCGGGAACTGTGCGCCGAACGCGCCGCGCGCCAGGGCGAACTGCAGTACCTGCTGGAACCCGACCTCAAGGAGGCCCGCGGCGGCCTCCGTGACGCCACCGCCCTGCGCGCCGTCGCCGCCTCCTGGCTCGCCGACGCCCCCCGCGAGGGCCTGGCCGACGCCCGCCGCCGCCTCCTCGACGTCCGGGACGCCCTCCACCTGGCCACCGGCCGCGCCACCGACCGGCTCGCCCTCCAGGAACAGGACCAGGTGGCCGCCGAGCTGGGACTGCTCGACGCCGACACCCTGCTGCGGCAGGTCTACGAGGCGGCGCGGGTGATCGCGTACGCCAGTGACGTGACCTGGCGCGAAGTGGGGCGCGTGCTGCGTTCGCGCGCCGTCCGGCCGCGTCTGCGCACCCTGGCGAGGGAGCGCGGCGACTTCCTCCGAAGGGCGGTGGCGGGTGAGGGGAGGGCGCTCGGCGGCGGCAAGCCGGTCACCGAACGGTCGCCGCTGGCCGAAGGCGTGGTGGAACAGGACGGCGAGGTGGTGCTCGCCCGCGCCGCACGCCCCGAGCGTGACCCCGTGCTCCCGCTGCGCGCCGCGGCCGCCGCCGCCCAGGCCGGTCTCCCGCTCTCCCTGCACGCCGTACGGCGCATGGCCGCCACCGCGCGCCCCCTGCCCACGCCCTGGCCCGCCGAGGCCCGTGACCAGCTGGTCACCCTGCTCGGCTCCGGCCGCCCGACGATCGAGGTCTGGGAGGCGCTGGAGGCGGAGGGCCTGATCACCCGCCTGCTGCCCGACTGGGAGCGGGTGCGCTGCCGGCCGCAGCGCAACGCCGTGCACGTGTGGACGGTGGACCGCCACCTGATCGAGACGGCCGTCCGCGCCTCCGAGTTCGCCCGCCGCGTCAGCCGCCCCGACCTGCTGCTGGTCGCCGCGCTGCTGCACGACATCGGCAAGGGCTGGCCCGGCGACCACTCGGTGGCCGGCGAGATCATCGCCAAGGACGTCGCCGCGCGGATCGGCTTCGACCGCGCGGACGTGGCCGTGCTGTCCCTGCTGGTGCGCCACCACCTGCTGCTCATCGAGACCGCCACCCGCCGCGACCTGGACGACCCCGCCACCGTGCGCTCGGTCGCCGACGCCGTCGGCAGCCAGAGCACCCTGGAGCTGCTGCACGCCCTCACCGAGGCGGACGCCCTCGCGACCGGCCCGGCCGCCTGGTCCTCCTGGCGCGGCTCCCTCGTCGCCGACCTCGTCCGGCGCGTCCGGGCCGTCCTCGCCGGGGACGGCGCCGACGAGCCCGAGCCGGCCGCGCCCACCGCCGAGCAGGAACGCCTCGCCATCGAGGCCTACCGCACCGGCGGCCCCGTCCTCGCTCTGCGCGCCCAGACCGAACCGGTCACCGGCGAGGACCCGGCCGGCGACCCGGAACCCCTGGGCGTGGAGCTGCTCATCGCCGTACCCGACCAGCCCGGTGTCCTGCCCGCGGTCGCCGGCGTCCTCGCCGTGCACCGCCTCACCGTCCGCACGGCGGAGCTGCGCGCGCTGCGCCTGCCGGACGACGTCGACGAGGGAACCGTCCTCCTCCTCAACTGGCGGGTCGCCGCCGAGTACGGCTCCCTGCCCCAGGCGGCCCGGCTGCGCACCGACCTGGTCCGCGCCCTGGACGGCACCCTGGACGTCGCCGGCCGCCTCGCCGAACGCGACGCCGCCTACCCGCGCCGCCGCGGCTGGAGCGCCCCGCCGCCCCGGGTGACGGTCGCCCCGGCCGCCTCCCACCACGCCACGGTCATCGAGGTCCGCGCCCAGGACGCGCCGGGCCTGCTGTACCGCATCGGCATGGCACTGGAGAAGGCCGGCGTACGGGTCCGGAGCATGCATGTGAGCACGCTGGGCTCCAACGCGGTGGACGCGTTCTACGTCACGACGGGGGCGGGCGCGCCCCTGCCCGCCGGGGACGCGGCGTCGCTGGCGGGGGTGCTGGAGGAGACGCTGCGCGGATGACCTGCCCCGGTGCTTGCGGCGCCGGGATACCCTGGAGGGCGACCTTCAAGACCGTCACCGACCCCGAGGACCGCGAGCGCCGTGTTCGACACTCTCTCCGATCGCCTGTCAGCGACTTTCAAGAACCTGCGCGGCAAGGGACGGCTCTCCGAGGCGGACATCGACGCCACGGCGCGCGAGATCCGCATCGCGCTCCTCGAAGCCGACGTGGCGCTGCCCGTCGTGCGGGCGTTCATCAAGAACGTCAAGGAGCGCGCGCTCGGTGCCGAGGTCTCCCGGGCGCTCAACCCCGCCCAGCAGGTCCTCAAGATCGTCAACGAGGAACTGGTCACCATCCTCGGCGGCGAGACCCGGCGTCTGCGCTTCGCCAAGCAGCCGCCCACCGTGATCATGCTGGCCGGTCTCCAGGGTGCCGGTAAGACCACCCTCGCGGGCAAGCTCGGCAAGTGGCTCCAGGAGCAGGGGCACTCCCCGCTGCTGGTCGCCGCCGACCTCCAGCGCCCCAACGCCGTCAACCAGCTGAGCGTCGTCGCCGAGCGCGCCGGTGTCGCGGTGTACGCGCCGGAGCCGGGCAACGGCGTCGGCGACCCGGTGAAGGTCGCCAAGGACTCCATCGACTTCGCGAAGTCCAAGGTCCACGACATCGTGATCGTGGACACCGCCGGCCGCCTCGGCATCGACGCCGAGATGATGCAGCAGGCCGCGGACATCCGCGACGCCGTCTCCCCGGACGAGATCCTGTTCGTCGTCGACGCCATGATCGGCCAGGACGCCGTCAACACCGCCGAGGCCTTCCGCGACGGCGTCGGCTTCGACGGCGTGGTCCTCTCCAAGCTCGACGGTGACGCCCGCGGTGGCGCGGCCCTGTCCATCCGGCAGATCACCGGCAAGCCGATCATGTTCGCGTCGAACGGCGAGAAGCTGGACGACTTCGACGCGTTCCACCCGGACCGGATGGCCTCCCGCATCCTCGACATGGGTGACCTGCTCACCCTGATCGAGCAGGCGGAGAAGACGTTCAGCCAGGAAGAGGCCGCCAAGATGGCCTCCAAGCTGGCGTCGAAGAAGGGCCAGGACTTCACCCTGGACGACTTCCTGTCCCAGATGGAGCAGGTCAGGAAGATGGGCAGCATCAGCAAGCTGCTCGGCATGCTCCCGGGCATGGGCCAGATCAAGGACCAGATCGCCAACCTGGACGAGCGGGACGTCGACCGCACCGCCGCGATCATCAAGTCGATGACCCCGGCCGAGCGCCAGGACCCGACGATCATCAACGGCTCCCGCCGCGCCCGTATCGCGCGGGGCTCCGGCGTCGAGGTCAGCGCGGTGAAGAGCCTGGTCGAGCGGTTCTTCGAGGCCCGCAAGATGATGTCCCGCATGGCCCAGGGCGGAATGCCGGGCATGCCGGGGATCCCGGGCATGGGCGGCGGCCCCGGCCGGCAGAAGAAGCAGCAGAAGAAGGCCAAGGGCAAGCAGCGCTCCGGCAACCCGATGAAGCGCAAGCAGCAGGAACTGGAGGCCGCGCAGCGCCGCGAGGCCGCCGCGCAGGGCGGGAACGCCTTCGGGCTGCCGCAGCAGGGCCAGGACTTCGAGCTGCCGGACGAGTTCAAGAAGTTCATGGGCTGAGTCCGGTTCATGGGCTGAGTCCGGTTCGAGGGCTGAGTCCTGGCGGAAGGGCACGGGCCGGGTCCCGCTCGCACGAAGCGCCGGGGGCGCCTCCTGTCACAGGAGGCGCCCCTTTGCGCGTGCCGAGGCCCGTGGGGTGTCGTAACGTCCAGATATGAGTGATGCGGCGCCGCCCCGCAAGGCGCCTGATCAACCGTGGCGCGCCGAGGGCACACCGGAGGAGCCTTCCCGGCGGCCCGGCCGGCTCCGGGGCGGCAGATGGTGGGGCCTGCTCGCCACCGCGGTGGTCGTCTTCGTGCTGGCCTACGTCGGGCTGCACTACTTCGGCCAGGGCAACGAGCCGACGATCTCGTACACGGAGTTCAGCAGGCAGGTCGGCGAGGGCAATGTCGCCACGATCTACTCCAAGGGCGACGCGATCCAGGGCCGGCTCAAGACCCCCCGCTCCGATCCCGAGGGCGGCGGCGAGTACACCAAGTTCAAGACACAGCGACCGGCCTTCGCGGACGACCGGCTGTGGCAGAACCTGAGCAGCCACGGGGTCACCGTGACCGCGCGGCCGGTCGTGCAGGAACGCAGTCTGGCGACCAACCTGCTGATGTCCCTGATCCCCATCGCGGTCCTGGTCGTGGTCTGGCTCCTCGTCCAGCGGCGGCTCGGCGGGATGCTGTCCGGCGGGGGCGGCCTCTTCGGCCGCCGGTCGCCGCCCAGACCGGTCGGGCTGCGGCCGGGCACCGAGCGCACGACCTTCGCCGACGTGGCCGGCATCGACGAGGTCAAGGGCGAACTCGACGACGTGGTCGACTTCCTGGAGCACCCCGACGTCTACCGCAGGATGGGCGCGAAGCTGCCCCGCGGCGTCCTGCTCGCCGGACCGCCGGGCACCGGCAAGACCCTGCTCGCGCGGGCGGTCGCGGGCGAGGCCGGCGTGCCGTTCTTCTCGGCCTCGGCGTCCGAGTTCATCGAGATGATCGTGGGCGTCGGCGCGTCCCGCGTGCGCGAGCTGTTCGCCGAGGCCCGCAAGGTGGCGCCGTCGATCATCTTCATCGACGAGATCGACACCATCGGACGCGCGCGCGGCGGCAGCGCGTCGATGAGCGGCCACGACGAGCGCGAGCAGACGCTGAACCAGATCCTCACGGAGATGGACGGCTTCTCCGGCGCCGAGGGCGTGATCGTCATCGCGGCGACCAACCGCGCGGACATCCTGGACCCGGCGCTGACCAGGCCGGGCCGCTTCGACCGGGTGGTCACCGTGTCCCCGCCGGACCGCGGCGGGCGCGAGTCGATCCTGCGCATCCACACCCGGCAGATCCCGCTCGCGCCCGACGTGGACCTGACGCAGCTGGCCCGCGTCACCCCGGGCATGACCGGAGCGGATCTGGCCAATCTCGCCAACGAGGCCGCTCTGCTCGCCGTCAAACGCAAACAGGAGCAGGTGACCGGCGCCCACCTGTCCGAGGCGCTGGAGAAGGTGCAGCTGGGCGCCGAGCGCACCCTGATCATGCCGGAGGAGGACCGCCGGCGTACCGCGTACCACGAGAGCGGCCACGCCCTGCTCGGCATGCTCCAGCCCGGCGCCGACCCCGTCCGCAAGATCACCATCGTGCCGCGCGGCCGGGCGCTGGGGGTCACCATGTCCACGCCCGAGGTGGAGCGGTACGCGCACTCCGAGGAGTACCTGCGCGGGCGCATCATCGGCGCCCTGGGCGGCATGGCGGCGGAGGAGGTCGTCTACGGGGTCGTCACGACGGGTGCCGAGAACGACCTGGAACAGGTCACCAACATCGCGCGCGGGATGGTGGGCCGCTGGGGCATGAGCGAGCGCGTCGGCCGGCTGTCCGCGCTGCCGAGCGACGCCCAGCAGGCGTACGGGCTGTCGGCCGCCCCGCAGACCCTGGACGTCATCGACTCCGAGATGCGGCGGATCGTGGACGAGTGCTACGAGGAGGCGTGCCGCAAACTCCGCGACCACCGGGGCCGGCTGGACGCGCTCGCGCGGGCGCTGCTGGAGAACGAGACGCTGGAGGAGGCGGACGCCTACCGGATCGCCGGGATCACACGTCTGACCAAGCAGAGCGAGGGCTGACGACCGGCCGGCCGCCGAGGACCTGTCCGGCCGTACGCGTCTGCCGCGCGGCGCCGTGCACGCTCCCTCATCGCCTCCACGGCGTGGGGGTGACCCCACTGGCCGCGCCGGCCCGGACCCGGGTACGCCCCGTACGAGGGCCGGCGGCCGGCACTCGCCCCGTCTCCGGCCGGGGACACCCCGGAGCGCGCACGCCGCGCGGCCGCCCGTCGGGCGACGACGCGGACGGCCGGACAGGCCTACGGCACGCGTGCGACGAGGTAGCGGAAGACGTTCGGCATCCACACCGTGCCGTCCGGGCGCCGGTGCGGGTGCAGGGCCTCCGTCAGCTCCTTGTCGACCTGTTTGGCGTCCGTCGCCGAGACCGCCGCGTCGAACAGGCCGGTCGACAGCAGCCCCCGTACGGCGCTGTCGAGGTCGGCGTACCCGAACGGGCAGGCGACCCGGCCCGAGCCGTCCGGCTTCAGCCCGGCCCGCCCGGCGACCTCCTCCAGGACGTCGCGCCGCGCGGGCGGCCGGCTCCGCGCGCCGCGCAGCGGATCGGCCAGCTTGGCGGCCACCCGCAGCACCGAGGAGGTGGCGCAGCGCTCCGGCGGTCCCCAGCCGGTCAGCACGACGGCGGCCCCCCGCCCGGCCAGCGGCAGGACACCGGCGAGCAGGTCGCCCAGCCCCTCGGCGTCGCCCGCGAGGCCGCCGACCGGCTCGAAGGCGGTCACCAGGGTGTACGCGTCCGTCCGCGCGCCGTCCGTCGCCGAGGGCGGGTCGTCGAGGAGTTCCGCGGGCGTACGCGCGCGTGTGCCCGCCCCGCCGTCGCCGCCCCGGCCGGGCGTGGCGTCCGGCAGCAGGCGCTCGCGCGCGAGGGCGAGCCGTTCGGGGGAGGCGGAGTCGACACCGGTGACCGCGGCGCCCCTGGAGGCCGCCATCAGCAGGGCGAGCCCGGAACCGCAGTTCAGGCCCAGCAGCCGGGTGGCGGGGCCCACTTCGAGTCGGTCGTACACGGCTTCGTAGAGCGGTACGAGCATCCGCTCCTGGATCTCGGACCAGTCACGCGCGCGTGCGCCCGGGTCCACGCGGGGTGCGGACTCCGCGTGGGACGTGTGCTGCCGCACGAGCGTAGGTGTCATAGGTAAGCGCCCCAATCCGCCGACAGTTCGCCGCCGCGCCCGGTTGCGTGCCCCCGTGCCGTGCGCGCGCCCTTCCCACGTATGCCAGGTAACTCCCGGCTCGCGGTGGCGTCCAGGGGTCGTGGGGCCCGGCTTGGGGTGTGGACGCGGGTGTGGCGAGATTTCACATCCCGGCAATCTGGACGGCCCCGCGGTGCCGGCCCCCGGAAGGCGGGCCGGTGACGGAGGTCGCGGCGGTACGCGGTAACGTCACGGAGGCCGTGGACGCTGACCGGGGTGAGGGCGCGCGCCGAGAGCGGCCGAAACCCCCCTTGCGCGGCGGCCCCCGCCCGTCGCCTCAGGGCTCACCGGCGGTGCGTAGCGCGGACTACGCACCAGCTTGGTAGGAGCTGTGACGCTTCTCCGCAGATCAGCGCACCCGCCCTCGTCAGGACGCATCAGTGGCAACTGACGGGTACGTGCAAATTATTTGGGATGCCCCGGAATAGGAACACAGCGGCCCTCCCGCTCGTTGTCATTACGTGAGCACGACACAGACACCACCTGTTCTCGCCGCAGAGCTGGCGCAGGCGTGGGCCGACATTCAGCGGTACCACCCCGAGCTGCCCGACCTTGCCGCGCCTGAATCCCTGATCGGGGAGTCGTCGTCCGCGTGCGGTCACGAACTCTCCTTCGAGAGGCTGCTCCACGAGGCAGTCCACGGCATCGCCGCCGCCCGCGGCGTCCGCGACACCTCCCGGGCCGGCCGATACCACAACCGCCGTTTCCTCGCGATCGCCGAGGAGCTGGGCCTGGACCACCCCGAGGAGCCGCACCCGAGCAGCGGTTTCTCGCTGGTCACGCTCAACACCGAGGCGAAGCGGCGCTACCGCCCGACCATCGAGCGGCTCCAGCGCGCCCTGAAGGCCCACACCGCGGCCACCTCGGCCGACACCTCCCGCACCTTCCGCGGCCCGGCCGCCCGGCACGGCTCCTCCGGTGGCGGCGTCCGTGTCAAGGCGGTGTGCGACTGCGGCCGCAACGTCCGGGTGGTGCCCTCGGTCCTCGCCCAGGCCCCGATCGTCTGCGGCGGCTGCGGCAAGCCGTTCAGGATCCCGGAGGTCGTGGGAGCGGCGTAGCGGTCACGGCTGCTCGTGGCAGCCGTGGCCGACGGCGATCTCACCGCACCGGGCGGCGCACCCGACGTGACCTCACCTCCACGCCGGGTGCCTCCCCGGCATGCCCGGGCGGGGTTCCCGCACCCTCGGCCCGGAGCGGCCCGCGGGGTGTGGCAGAATAGCCAGCTGTACTCGACAGCCGCACAGGACCCCTCTCTCCTCCGGCTGACGCGTCCATCGGGCACTCGGGTACCGCAACCCCACGCGGCAACTCGCCGTGCCCAACCACGTCAAATCCAGGAGAACCCACTCCCGTGGCAGTCAAGATCAAGCTGAAGCGTCTGGGCAAGATCCGTTCGCCTCACTACCGCATCGTCGTCGCCGACTCCCGTACCCGCCGTGACGGCCGGGCCATCGAGGAGATCGGCAAGTACCACCCGACCTACAACCCGTCGGTCATCGAGGTGGACGCCGAGCGCGTGGCGTACTGGCTCGGCGTCGGCGCCCAGCCGACCGAGCCCGTGCTCGCCATCCTGAAGAAGACCGGCGACTGGCAGAAGTTCAAGGGCGAGCCGGCTCCCGCGCCGCTGCTCGTCGCCGAGCCGAAGGCCGCCCGCCCGTCGTTCGAGGCTCTCGGCGGTGACGACGAGGGCAAGGGTGAGGCGATCACCCAGAAGAAGAAGGCTGAGAAGAAGGACGAGGCCGCTGCCGAGTCCGAGTCCACCGAGGCCTGAGCAGCATGCTCGAAGAGGCGCTTGAGCACCTCGTGAAGGGCATCGTCGACAACCCTGACGATGTGCAGGTCGCCTCGCGCAACCTGCGCCGCGGGCGTGTGCTGGAGGTCCGGGTCCACCCGGACGACCTCGGCAAGGTGATCGGCCGCAACGGCCGCACCGCGCGCGCCCTGCGCACCGTCGTGGGCGCCATCGGCGGTCGCGGTGTCCGCGTCGACCTGGTCGACGTGGACCACGTCCGCTGACGCTTCATCGCAACCGGCTCGGGCCGGGGAGGGCCACAGGGCCGTCCCCGGCCCGCAGTCGTACGACAGGAGATTTGGACACGTGCAGCTGGTAGTCGCACGGATCGGCCGTGCCCACGGCATCAAGGGCGAGGTCACCGTCGAGGTACGTACCGACGAGCCGGAACTCAGGCTCGCGCCCGGCGCCGTACTCGCCACGGATCCCGCCTCGGCGGGACCGCTGACCATCGAGACGGGCCGCGTCCACAGCGGCCGCCTCCTGCTGCGCTTCGCGGGCGTCACCGACCGCAACGCCGCCGAGGCCCTGCGCAACACCCTGCTGATCGCCGATGTGGACCCCGAGGAACTGCCCGAGGGCGAGGACGAGTACTACGACCACCAGCTCATCGACCTCGACGTCGTCACCGAGGACGGCACGGAGGTCGGCCGCATCACCGAGATCTCGCACCTGCCCACGCAGGACCTGTTCATCGTCGAGCGCCCCGACGGCACCGAGGTGCTGATCCCCTTCGTGGAGGAGATCGTCACCGAGATCGACCTGGCGGAGCAGAGGGCGGTCATCGCGCCCCCGCCCGGCCTGATCGACGACCGCGCCGTGATCGCCTCCTCCAGGGACGAGTCCGCGGCGGAGTCCGGGGAAGACCGCGCATGAGGCTCGACGTCGTCACGATCTTCCCGGAGTACCTGGAGCCGCTGAACGTCTCCCTCGTGGGCAAGGCACGCGCGCGTGGCCAGCTGAACGTCCAGGTGCACGACCTGCGCGCCTGGACGTACGACCGGCACAACACGGTGGACGACACGCCGTACGGCGGCGGCCCCGGCATGGTCATGAAGACCGACCCCTGGGGAGACGCCCTGGACACGGTCCTCGCCGACGGCTACGAGTCGGGCGCCCGGGAGCCCGCGCTCATCGTGCCCACGCCCAGCGGCCGTCCCTTCACCCAGGAGCTGGCGGTCGAGCTGGCCGAGCGCCCCTGGCTGATCTTCACCCCGGCGCGCTACGAGGGCATCGACCGCCGCGTCACGGACGAGTACGCGACCCGGATGCCGGTCCACGAGGTCTCCATCGGCGACTACGTCCTCGCCGGCGGCGAGGCGGCCGTCCTGGTCATCACCGAGGCCGTCGCCCGGCTGCTGCCCGGCGTCCTCGGCAACGCGGAGTCGCACCGCGACGACTCCTTCGCCCCCGGGGCGATGGCCGGCCTCCTGGAAGGCCCCGTCTACACCAAGCCGCCCGTCTGGCGCGGCCGGGACATCCCCGAGGTGCTGCTCAGCGGCCACCACGGGAAGATCGCCCGCTGGCGCCGTGACGAGGCCCTGCGGCGCACGACCCTGAACCGCCCCGACCTGATCGAGCGCTGCGACCCCAAGGCCTTCGACAAGAAGGACCGCGAGATGCTCTCCATCCTGGGCTGGGAACCGGACCCGGACGGGGAGCGGTACGGCCGATTTTGGCGCCGGGCCGACGGCGTGGAAGAATAGACCGCTGTTGTGCGCCCGTCCGGCGTGCGCCCCTGCCACAGGGGGACACGACGCCCGCCCCGACCCGCACGGCAGCCTCCTGTACACCTAGTTCCCGTTGATGACCTGTGGCATCAGCGAAGAAAGCAGACGAAATGTCTCACCTGCTCGACTCCGTCGACGCCGCGTCGCTGCGCAGCGACATCCCGGCCTTCCGTCCGGGTGACACCGTCAACGTCCACGTGCGCGTCATCGAGGGCAACCGCTCCCGTGTGCAGCAGTTCAAGGGCGTTGTGATCCGTCGCCAGGGCTCCGGTGTCCGCGAGACCTTCACGGTCCGCAAGGTCTCGTTCTCCGTCGGCGTCGAGCGCACCTTCCCGGTGCACACCCCGATCGTCGAGAAGATCGAGCTGGTCACCCGTGGTGACGTGCGCCGCGCCAAGCTGTACTACCTCCGTGACCTGCGCGGCAAGGCCGCGAAGATCAAGGAGAAGCGCGAGAGCTGAGCGCTTTCCCGGAGTCACAGCGGAGCCGGATAGCATCTGGCTCCGATGGACACCGAAGCACAGCCGACGGAACGCGACCGCTCCTCCCACCCCGGTACTCCGGGGGCGGAGGGCCGGTCGCGTTTCGCGTTGGTGTCCCGGGTCGCCGAGTGGCTGCCCGGCGGCAGGATCACCCTCACGCTCTTCCTCTGCCTGGCGTTCCTGCTGGTCCTGAACGCGTTCGTGGTGCAACCGTTCCAGATTCCGAGCGGATCCATGGAGCAGGGATTGAGGATCGGCGACCGCGTTCTCGTAAACAAGTTGGCGTACCGTTTCGGTGCCCAGCCGCGCCGCGGCGACGTGATTGTGTTCGACGGCACCGGGTATTTCGGGGACGCCGACTACATCAAGCGCGTGGCCGGTGTGGCGGGAGACCATGTGGTCTGCTGCGACAAGAAGGGGAGGATCGAGGTGAACGGCCGACCGGTCGACGAGACGGCGTTCCTCTACCCCGGGGACAGCGCCTCCAGCGTCCCCTTCGACGTCGCCGTGCCCCCGGGCCGCCTCTTCGTCCTCGGCGACCACCGCAGCCACTCCAGCGACTCCCGCGACCACCTCGGCTCGCCCGGCGGCGGCATGATCCCCGTCGGGGACGTCATCGGCCGGGCCGACTGGATCGTGTGGCCGTACCGCCACTGGACGCGTCTGACCCGGCCGTCCGTCTACGCGCGCGTGCCCGCCGCCCTGACCGGAGGCGCCCATGGGTAACCGCGGCAAACCGCGCGGGGTGTCCAGCACGCCCGCCGACAACCTGCTGCCCACCGGGGTACGCCGCACCTCCGCGCCCGGCGGTGGCCGCACGCGCGCGGAGCGCCGGCAGCTCCAGCGCAAGGTCAAGCGCAAGCGCAGACGGTCGGCCGTCCGGGAGATCCCCCTGCTGGTCGGTGTCGCCGTCCTCATCGCGCTCGTCCTGAAGACGTTCCTCGTGCAGGCGTTCGTGATCCCGTCCGGGTCCATGGAGGAGACGATCCGGATCGGCGACCGGGTCCTGGTCGACAAGTTCACCCCGTGGTTCGGCTCCGAGCCGCAGCGCGGGGACGTCGTGGTGTTCCACGACCCGGGCGGCTGGCTCCAGGACGAGCAGACCGCCAAGAAGCACGACCCCATCGTCGTCAAGCAGCTCAAGGAAGGCCTCACCTTCATCGGCCTGCTGCCGTCCGACAACGAGAAGGACCTGATCAAACGGGTCATCGGTGTCGGCGGCGACCACGTCAAGTGCTGCGACGCCCAGGGCCGCGTCACCGTCAACGGCGTCCCGCTCACCGAGGGCGACTACCTCTACCCGGGGGACGCGCCCTCCACCACGCCCTTCGACATCACCGTCCCCGAGGGCCGGCTGTGGGTGATGGGCGACCACCGCGGCAACTCCGCGGACTCCCGCTCCCACCAGGACACGGCCTACGGCGGCACGGTCTCGTTGGACTCCGTGGTCGGCCGGGCCATGGTCATCGGCTGGCCGGTCGGTCACTGGACGCGCCTGGAGGAACCTAAAACCTTCGCAAGCGTCACCGACTCGGCGTCGGGTTCGACCGCTGGTCCCCGGGCGTCGCATAGGGTTGCTTCCGAGAATCCGAACGGAATCAACCGGCTCCCGAGCCCTGCGGAACTCCCGCTCGTTATGGGAGTGGTGGGCTTGCGCCGGGTGCGGCGCAGGCGGCGGCACAGAGTGAGGAGTTGGCGTGGGGGATGTGGCGGTTGGCGCACGGTCGGGACACGACGGCGAGGAGCACCGCGGGCACCCTGTGGAACCGGACGTTCCCGTACCGGGCAGCGCCATGAGCTCCGGGAATGACGCGCCGGCGGGCGGCGAGGGCACGCCGGAGGGCGAGCCGGAGCCGCGCGGCGACGGCACGGGCACGGCGGCCGGGCGGCCGAGGCAGTCGCGCTCCTTCTGGAAGGAGCTGCCGATCCTGGTCGGCATCGCGCTGGTCCTGGCGCTGCTGATCAAGACGTTCCTGGTGCAGGCGTTCTCGATCCCGTCCGACTCGATGCAGAACACCCTCCAGCAGGGTGACCGGGTGCTGGTCGACAAGCTCACGCCGTGGTTCGGCTCCAAGCCCGAGCGCGGCGAGGTCGTCGTCTTCCACGACCCGGACAACTGGCTGGCGGGCGAGCCGACGCCGACGCCGAATCCGGTGCAGAAGGTCCTCAGCTGGATCGGCCTGATGCCGTCGGCGGAGGAGAAGGACCTGATCAAGCGCGTGATCGGGGTCGGCGGCGACACGGTCGAGTGCAAGGGCAGCGGCCCGCTGAAGGTCAACGGCAAGGCGCTGAACGAGCCGTACGTCTACCCGGGCAACACGCCGTGCAGCGTGGACGACCAAGGCGGCCAGTTCACGGTGAAGGTGCCCAAGGGCTTCATCTGGGTGATGGGCGACCACCGCCAGAACTCCCGTGACTCGCGGTACAACCAGTCCGACAAGAACCACGGCATGGTTCCCGTCGACAAGGTCGTCGGCCGCGCCATCGTGAAGGCCTGGCCGATCAACCGCTGGGGCACCCTGCCGATCCCGGACACCTTCGACCAGCCCGGTCTGAACGAGCAGTCCCCCGCCGCCGCGTCCCTGACGGTGGCCCCCGAGGGCATCGCCGTCGCGGCGGTCCTGCCGGTGGTGCTGTGGCGGCGCAGGCGCGCTGACGGCCCGGAGCAGGGGAACGCCGAGCTGCGGCGCGCGCAGTCCGAGAAGCGGTAAGCGACCGCCCCGGCCGGGCGGGAGGGGCTGCCCCCGTCCGGTACCGCCGGGTAGGGTGCGGGTCCATGGGTGGCGAGAGCATGACGCGTACGGCCCCTCGGGGCGGCGGCACCGGCACGGCACGGGCCGGCGGCGGCAGCCGGCTCGGGCAGCGGCTGTCCGGACTGGCCGTGGCGCTGGGTCTGGTGCTGTTCCTCGGCGGCTTCGTCTGGGGAGCGCTGGTCTACCGGCCGTACACCGTGCCCACCAGCTCGATGACTCCCACCATCGACGCCGGTGACCGGGTGCTGGCCCAGCGCGTCGGCGGCGACGAGGTGCGGCGCGGTGACGTGGTCGTGTTCGAGGACAAGACCTGGGTCAGCAACGCCAAGGTGGTCAAGCGGGTGGTCGCCGTGGGCGGGGACACCGTCTCCTGCTGCACGAACGGCAAGCTGACCGTCAACGGCAAGCAGATCGACGAGCCGTACCTGCCCGAGGGCAGCCTCGCCGAGATCAAGAACTTCGCCACGGTGACCGTCCCGGAGGGCCGGCTGTTCCTGCTCGGCGACGAGCGCCAGGGCTCCCTCGACTCCACCGCCCACCTCAGCGACGCCGCCCAGGGCACCGTGTCCCGAGGCGCCGTGTCCGCCCGCGTGGAGGCCGTGGTCTGGCCCTGGAAGGGCACGCTCAAGCGCCCCACCGGCTTCGAGACGCTCGGCGCCCTCTCCGAGCCCGGACCGCTGCGCACGATCGAGCTGCTGATCGTGGCCGGGGCCGTCCTGGTCCTCGGCGGCGGTGCCTACGGCCCGATCGCGGGCCGCGTGAGCCGCTCCCGCGCCCGCACGTCCCCCGCGGAGACGGCCGGTGTCCGCTGAGACCACGCGGCCGGCCGGGGAGTCGTACGAGGGCGCGGCCGGGACCGGCCCGCGGAAGGTGGCACGGGTCGTCCTCCTCGACCCCGAGGACCGCATCCTGCTCCTGCACGGCCACGAACCGGACGACCCGGCCGACGACTGGTGGTTCACACCCGGCGGCGGCCTGGAGGGCGCCGAGACGCGCGAGGAAGCCGCGCTGCGGGAACTCGCGGAGGAGACCGGCATCACCGACGTCGCCCTCGGGCCCGTGCTCTGGCGGCGGCGGTGCTCGTTCCCGTTCGCGGGCCGCCGCTGGGACCAGGACGAGTGGTACTACCTGGCCCGTACGGCCCAGACGGCCACCGTCACCACGGGCCTGACGGAGCTGGAACGGCGCAGCGTCGCCGGAGCGCGCTGGTGGACGTGTCAGGAACTGACCCGGGCACATGAGACGGTGTATCCGACCAGACTCGCCGAGCTGCTGCGCACGCTGCTCGTCGAAGGTCCCCCCGCCCGGCCCGTGACCCTCGACACGGAAATCGTCTGAGGGTTCCCGGGACTGGCGCACAATGGGGGGATCGCACGGCTGAAGGGGAACATGCCATGAGCGCCGAGGACCTCGAGAAGTACGAGACCGAGATGGAGCTGAAGCTCTACCGGGAGTATCGAGATGTCGTCGGTCTGTTCAAATACGTGATCGAGACCGAGCGGCGGTTCTATCTCACCAACGACTACGAGATGCAGGTGCACTCGGTACAGGGCGAAGTCTTCTTCGAGGTCACCATGGCTGATGCCTGGGTCTGGGACATGTACCGGCCGGCTCGCTTCGTGAAGCAGGTCCGGGTGTTGACGTTCAAGGACGTGAACATCGAGGAGCTGAACAAGAGCGATCTGGAGCTGCCGGGCGGGTGACCGGGCGGACGGCCGGGTCAATGACCGGGTGGGCGGCGTGGTCCGCGGGGCCGGGTGACGGAGTTTTCCACAACCGCTGAGTGGTCCACCAAGATCAACATCGCTCGGCCGGATGCGTGACCGTTGGCGCCGGAGGTGGTGCCGACATGAGCAAGGCACGCAACGGACTCGGCAAGTACGGCGAGGACCTGGCCGCCCGGCGGCTGGCGGAACAGGGAATGACGATCCTGGAGCGCAACTGGCGCTCCGGCAGGTCCGGCGAGATCGACATCGTGGCCAGGGACGGCGACGCCCTGGTCGTCTGCGAGGTGAAGACCCGCAGGGGCGGCGGCTACGAACACCCGATGGCCGCGGTGACCCCCGCGAAGGCCGCCCGGCTCCGCGCCCTGGCCGAGCACTGGCTCCAGGCCCACGGAGGAGCGCCACCGGGCGGCGTCCGCATCGATCTCGTCGGTGTCCTGCTGCCCCACCGGGGCGCCCCGTCCGTCGAGCACGCGCGGGGGGTGGCCTGAATGGCGTTCGCCCGTACGTGCTCGGTCGCCCTGGTCGGCGTCGAAGGCGTGGTCGTCGAGGTCCAGGCCGACCTCGAGCCCGGAGTCGCGGCCTTCACCCTGGTCGGGCTCCCGGACAAGAGCCTGACGGAAAGCCGGGACCGGGTGCGGGCGGCGGTGGTGAACTCGGGCGGCGAATGGCCGCAGAAGAAGCTCACCGTCGGACTCAGCCCGGCCTCCGTCCCGAAGGCCGGCTCGGGGTTCGACCTGGCCGTCGCCTGCGCGGTGCTCGGTGCCGCCGAACGGATCGACCCGCGGGTCCTCGCCGACATCGTCATGATCGGAGAGCTCGGCCTGGACGGCCGGGTGCGCCCCGTCCGCGGCATCCTGCCGGCCGTCCTCGCGGCGGCCGGCGCCGGGTACGAGCAGGTGGTCGTACCCGAGTGCGCCGCCGCCGAGGCCTCGCTGGTCCCCGGTGTGTCCGTGCTGGGCGTCCGCAGTCTGCGCCAGCTCGTCGCGGTCCTGACCGAGGAGCCCGTCCCCGACGAGACACCGGACGAACAGGGGCGGCCCGACCCCCTCCTGGCGGGCCTGCGCGTACCGGGCACGGGCGCCGCCACCGGCATGCACAGCATCGGAGCCACCCCCCAGGACCACGAGCACGACCTGGCCGATGTCGTCGGGCAGATCGCCGCCCGCACCGCCGTCGAGGTCGCGGCGGCGGGCGGACACCACCTCTTCCTGGAGGGACCGCCCGGCGCGGGCAAGACCATGCTCGCGGAGCGCCTGCCCGCCGTCCTTCCCCGCCTCGCCCGGGAAGAGTCGCTGGAGGTCACGGCCGTGCACTCGGTCGCCGGGCTGCTGCCCCCGGGCAAGCCGCTCATCGACGTCGCCCCCTACTGCGCCCCGCACCACTCGGCGACGATGCAGTCACTCGTCGGCGGCGGACCGGGTATCGCCCGGCCCGGCGCGGTGTCCCTCGCCCACCGCGGCGTGCTGTTCCTGGACGAGGCGCCCGAGTTCCACAGCCAGACCCTGGACGCCCTGCGGCAGCCGCTGGAGTCGGGGCACGTCGTCATCGCGCGGAGCGCGGGCGTGGTCCGGTTCCCGGCGCGGTTCCTGATGGTCCTGGCCGCCAACCCCTGCCCCTGCGGACGCTTCTCACTCCGCGACTCGCTGTGCGAGTGTCCGCCGTCGGCGATCCGCCGCTACCACTCCCGGCTGTCCGGCCCCCTGCTGGACCGGGTGGATCTGCGCGTCGAGGTCGACCCGGTCACCCGGGCCCAGCTCACCGAGCCCGGCGCCCGCGGAGAGTCCACGGCGACCGTGGCCGACCGGGTACGGCAGGCCCGGCAGCGGACTGCGGCCCGCCTGGCCGGCACCCCGTGGCGTACCAACAGCGAGGTGCCCGGCCGCGAACTGCGCAGCCGGTACCACGCCGCCCCCGGGGCCATGGACGACGCCGAACGCAGCCTGGAGCGGGGCGTGCTCACCGCCCGCGGGATCGACCGTGTCCTGCGCGTCGCCTGGACGGTCGCCGACCTCGTCGGACACGACCGTCCGGACACCACCGACGTCGCCCTGGCCCTGCAACTGCGCACCGGCGTCCCCCGCGGGGTACCGCTGGCCATCGGAGCGCTGACATGACCGGAGAGCGGGAGCCCAGTGCCGAACTGCTCGGGCGGGTGTTCCTCGGGCGGGTCGTGGAGGCGGGGGACGAGGTCGGTGGGCGCTGGGTGCGGCAGTTCGGGGTGGGGGAGGTGGTGCGGCGGCTGCGGTGCGGCAAGGACGCGTTGCCGGGCGTCAGCGCGAACCGGTGGGAGGGGCTCGTCGCGCGGGCCCGACGGGCCGAGCCGGAGCGGGACCTCGAGGCGGCCCGCGCCGTCGGGGCGCGGTTCGTCTGTCCGGGTGACGCCGAGTGGCCACGGCAGCTCGACGACCTCGGGGACGCGCGGCCCCTCGGGCTGTGGGTGCGCGGCCGGCCGAACCTGCGGATGTGGGCGCTGCGGTCCGTGGCCGTGGTCGGCGCCCGGGCCTGCACCGAGTACGGCACCCACGCCGCCGCCACGCTCTCCTGCGGTCTCGCCGAGCGCGGCTGGGTCGTCGTCTCGGGCGGCGCGTACGGCATCGACGGCGCCGCCCACCGCGGCGCCCTCGCCACTCACGGCGCCACGGTCGCCGTCCTGGCCTGCGGCGTGGACCAGTCCTACCCCCGTGGCCACACCGCGCTGATCGCCCGGATCGCGGAGCAGGGGCTGGTGGTGGGTGAACTGCCGCCGGGTGATCATCCGACACCCAGCCGGTTCATCCTGCGCAACCGCGTCATCGCCGCGCTGACCAGGGGCACCGTCGTCGTGGAGGCGGCCTGCCGCAGCGGCTCGCTGGCCACCGCGCGGGCCGCCCAGCGCCTCGGCCGGTTCACCATGGGCGTCCCCGGCCCGGTCACCAGCGCCCTCTCCGCCGGCGTGCACGAACTGTTGCGCGCGGAGGCCACCCTGGTCACCGACGCCACGGAGGTCATCGAACTCGTGGGTGACATGGGCGAGCTCGCGCCGGCCCGGCGTGGTCCCGTCCTCCCGCGCGACCTGCTGCCGCCCGCCGCCCGGACCGTGCTCGCCGCCCTCCCTGGCGACCGCGCGGCCCCGGCCGAAGAGATCGCGCTCGGCGCGCGCACCACGCGGGACGACGCGATCGCGAGACTGTACGAACTCCGAGCGCTTGGTTACGTCGAACGACACGGCGACGGCTGGAAGTTGACACGCCAGGCGGTGATCTCGGTCCAAAACGGTCACCGTCCGTGCTGACCAACCGTGTTCGGCCGTCCGGGGGAACCCCCGACGCCCTTGGCGTTTCCCGGAGTTGGCGCCTCGGGCCGGTCACGCAGAGCGAGCCCAGGCAGGGGGTCACCCGGCCGGCGCGAGCGCCCCGCGCACGGGTGGCGCAGCCCTGTTCGCACACCGCGACTCCTCAGTCACGCTACGCTCACGAAGGCGGTGGCGCAGATCGCGCCAACCCCACATCAGACCGTCAGCTCACCCATGCAGCCCCACGTCACCCCAGGAACCCCGCACACACCCACTCCACGGCACTTCACAGCACTTCACGGCAGAACGGCACAAGGCGACGAATGCCCCAGCACACCTCCGGGTCCGACCGGGCGGCGATCCCCCCAGCCGCCCGCGACGGTGGCAGCGTGCGACCGCCCGCTCCCTCGACACTCGACGAGCTGTGGCGGTCGTACAAGGCGACGGGGGACGACCGGCTGCGGGAACAGCTGATCCTGCACTACTCGCCCCTGGTCAAGTACGTGGCCGGCCGGGTCAGCGTCGGGCTGCCGCCCAATGTGGAGCAGGCGGACTTCGTCTCCTCGGGTGTGTTCGGGCTGATCGACGCGATCGAGAAGTTCGACATCGACCGGGAGATCAAGTTCGAGACGTACGCGATCACCCGGATCCGCGGCGCCATGATCGACGAGCTGCGGGCGCTGGACTGGATCCCCCGCTCGGTCCGGCAGAAGGCGCGGAACGTCGAGCGTGCCTACGCCACCCTGGAGGCGCGGCTGCGACGGACGCCGACGGAGGGGGAGGTGGCCGCCGAGCTGGACATGGAGGTCGACGAACTGCACGCCGTGTTCAGCCAGTTGTCGCTGGCCAACGTCGTCGCCCTGGAAGAGCTGCTGCACGTCGGCGGCGAGGGCGGGGACCGGCTCAGCCTGATGGACACGCTGGAGGACACCGCCGCCGACAACCCGGTGGAGGTGGCCGAGGACCGCGAGCTGCGGCGGTTCCTGGCGCGGGCGATCAACACGCTTCCCGAGCGCGAGAAGACCGTCGTCACCCTGTACTACTACGAGGGGCTCACCCTGGCCGAGATCGGCAACGTGCTCGGGGTCACGGAGAGCCGGGTCAGCCAGATCCACACCAAGTCGGTGCTCCAGCTCCGGGCCAAGCTGGCGAGCTTCGGGCGCTGACTCCTCCCTTCCGCAAGGGCGTGTCCGTACAGTGGTCGGCGTGCCAAGGATTCGAGCGGCCTCCGTGGCCGAACACCGGTCGATGCAGCGAGCCGCCCTGCTGGACGCGGCTCGGTCCCTGCTGTCCGAGGGCGGGACGGAGGCGCTGACCTTTCCCGCGCTGGCCGAGCGGACGGGGCTGGCGCGGTCGTCCGTGTACGAGTACTTCCGGTCCCGGGCCGCCGTGGTCGAGGAGCTGTGCGAGGTCGATTTCCCGGTGTGGGCGGCGGAGGTCGCGGCGGCCATGGAGCGGGCCGGGACGGCCGAGGGCAAGGTCGAGGCGTACGTGCGGCAGCAGCTGGCGCTGGTGGGGGACCGGCGCCACCGCGCGGTCGTCGCCATCTCCGCGAGCGAGCTGGACGCCGGGGCCCGGGAGAAGATCCGGGCGGCCCACGGGGGCCTGGTCGCGATGATCGTCGAGGCACTTCGGGAACTGGGACACGAGCAGCCCCGGCTGGCGGCGATGCTGGTGCAGGGGGTCGTGGACGCGGCGGTCCGGCGGATCGAGCTCGGCGCGGCCGAGGATCCCACGGTGGTGACGAACGCGGCCGTGGCCATGGCGCTCGGAGGAGTGAAGGGCTGACCCCACCGGCACCGGCCGGGGAGCGCCCCGCAGGGGGTGCGGGGAACCGGGCGAACGACCACGGCGGACCCGTACCCGGCTTTCGGCCGCGGCGGCTGCGCCTCACCCGCCCCGCGGGCCGGGCACGGCCGGCCCGACAGCCACGGCGTGACCCCGCTGAGACGCCACCGGCAGCAACCTCGACGGCCCCCCGTCCAGCAGCCACGGTGGCAGTACGGACAGCGGGTTCACATACGCGTCACCCCGCAGCAGACCCCAGTGCACGCACGTCCGTGTCCCGCAGTGGGACCCCGCCGGCTCCACCACCCCGACCACCGCCCCCGCCCCCACCTCCTCCCCTTTCCGGACCGACGCCCGCACCGGCTCGTAGGTCGTCCGCAGGTCCGTCCCCCGCACTTCCACCGAGACCACGCCCCGTCCCGCCACCCGGCCCGCGAACAGCACCCGGCCCGGTGCGATCGCCCGTACGGGCGCCCCGGCCGGCGCTCCCAGGTCCACCCCCCGGTGCCCGGGGCCGTACACCGTCACCGGTGGTTCCCAGCCGCGCAGGACCGGTGGGCGGACACCGACCGGCCAGGCGCGGGCCACGGGCGGCACGGGCGCCGCCGGAGGGGCCGGCGGAACCCCGGCAGGCGTGTCCGCCCAGGCCAGGGGCGTGATCAGGACCGCCGCCAGCCCCAGGGCCAGTACCGGCCACACCAGCGCACATCGCATCGTTCGTCGCATGCCGACACCGTCCCGCACCCCCGCCGGCCGTGGCCCGGCCCTGTGGACCACTCGCCGGCTGTGGACAGCGGCGTCACCCGGTACCCCGCCGGTCCCGTACACTTCTTCTGGCGATCCGGGTCACCGGGTCGACTTCGCACGCCCGGGTACGGCAGCCGGCAACGGTTCGTACCAAGCGCCCCTCGGTCCTTCGCGGCACGGCGCATCGCGGGCGTCAGGCGCCTCCGCCGTCCGGCGGAGGCGGCACAACCGAGAAACCAAGGAGAAACGGCCATGGCCGTCGTCACGATGCGGGAGCTGCTGGAGAGCGGCGTCCACTTCGGTCACCAGACCCGTCGCTGGAACCCGAAGATGAAGCGCTTCATCTTCACCGAGCGCAACGGCATCTACATCATCGACCTGCTCCAGTCGCTGTCGTACATCGACCGCGCCTACGAGTTCGTCAAGGAGACCGTCGCCCACGGCGGCACGGTCATGTTCGTCGGCACGAAGAAGCAGGCGCAGGAGGCCATCGCCGAGCAGGCCACCCGCGTCGGCATGCCCTACGTCAACCAGCGCTGGCTGGGCGGCATGCTCACCAACTTCTCGACCGTCTACAAGCGTCTGCAGCGCCTCAAGGAGCTCGAGCAGATCGACTTCGAGGACGTCGCCGCGTCCGGTCTGACCAAGAAGGAGCTTCTCGTGCTCTCGCGCGAGAAGGCCAAGCTGGAGAAGACCCTCGGCGGTATCCGCGAGATGCAGAAGGTGCCCAGCGCCGTCTGGATCGTGGACACCAAGAAGGAGCACATCGCCGTTGGTGAGGCCCGGAAGCTGAACATCCCGGTCGTCGCGATCCTCGACACCAACTGCGACCCCGACGAGGTCGACTACAAGATCCCGGGCAACGACGACGCGATCCGCTCCGTCACCCTGCTCACCCGCGTGATCGCCGACGCCGTCGCCGAGGGCCTCATCGCCCGTTCCGGCGTCGCCACCGGCGACAAGGGCGAGAAGGCCGCGGGCGAGCCGCTCGCCGAGTGGGAGCGTGACCTGCTCGAGGGTGAGAAGAAGGACGAGGCTCCGGCCGCCGAGGCCGAGAAGCCGGCCGAGGCCGCTGCCGAGGCTCCGGCTGCCGAGGCTCCGGCCGCCGAGACCCCGGCTGCCGAGGCCGAGCAGGCCTGACGCCGATCCGTCAGCGTTCGACGGCGGGGGCGGGACATGACTCCGCCCCCGCTGTTCACCCGTAGGTCGGCACGACGTACGCGGTCCGCGACTACATGTGGGTCGCGACCGTGCGGATCTAAACCAGACTTCGAGAAAGACTCACAGACTCATGGCGAACTACACCGCCGCCGACGTCAAGAAGCTCCGTGAGCTGACCGGCGCCGGCATGATGGACTGCAAGAAGGCGCTGGACGAGGCCGAGGGCAACGTCGAGAAGGCCGTCGAGGCGCTGCGCATCAAGGGCCAGAAGGGCGTCGCCAAGCGCGAGGGCCGCTCCGCCGAGAACGGCGCCGTGGTCTCCATCATCGCCGACGACAACTCCTCCGGTGTCCTGGTCGAGCTGAAGTGCGAGACGGACTTCGTCGCCAAGGGCGAGAAGTTCCAGGCCGTGGCCAACGCCATCGCCGAGCACGTCGCCAAGACGAACCCGGCCGACCTCCAGGCCCTGCTGGCCTCCGAGATCGAGCCCGGCAAGACCGTCCAGGCGTACGTGGACGAGGCCAACGCCAACCTCGGCGAGAAGATCGTCCTGGACCGCTTCGCGCAGTTCTCCGACGGCTACGTCACCGCCTACATGCACCGCACCATGCCCGACCTGCCCCCGCAGATCGGTGTCCTGGTCGAGCTCGACAAGCCGAACGCCGAGGTCGCCAAGGGCGTCGCCCAGCACATCGCCGCCTTCGCGCCGAAGTACCTCTCCAAGGAGGACGTGCCGGCCGACGTCGTCGAGTCCGAGCGCCGCATCGCCGAGGAGACCACCCGCGCCGAGGGCAAGCCCGAGGCCGCGATCGGCAAGATCGTCGAGGGTCGTCTCAACGGCTTCTTCAAGGACGCCACGCTGCTCGGCCAGCCGTACGCGCTCGACAACAAGAAGTCGGTCCAGAAGGTGCTGGACGAGGCCGGTGTCACCCTGAAGCGCTTCTCGCGCATCAAGGTCGGCATCTGAGTCCGTACCGCGATCGACGCGCGACCCCCGGAGAAATCCACGAGGAAATCCCGATAGGGTCGACCGCAGTCGTCCGCGCACACCGCCACACCCCGGCGTGGGGCGGACGGCAGCAGATCTGACGAGGAGGCCATTGCCGCGCATGGGAGCGAAAAGCAACCCCATCGGCAATGGCCTTCTTCGTATGTGCAACACGTGAAAGAGTTGGGATCCCCATGACCACCAAGGCCCAGAAGAGCGACGACGGCAAAGTACGCGGCCGGTTTCTGCTGAAGCTGTCCGGAGAGGCCTTCTCCGGTGGCGGGGGACTGGGCGTCGACCCGGACGTGGTGCACAAGATCGCCCGTGAGATCGCGGCCGTCGTGCGCGACGGCGCCCAGATCGCGGTCGTCATCGGCGGCGGCAACTTCTTCCGCGGCGCCGAACTCCAGCAGCGCGGCATGGACCGCGCCCGCTCCGACTACATGGGCATGCTCGGCACCGTGATGAACTGCCTCGCCCTCCAGGACTTCCTGGAGAAGGAGGGCATCCAGTCCCGCGTGCAGACGGCCATCACGATGGGCCAGGTCGCCGAGCCGTACATCCCGCTGCGTGCCGTGCGCCACCTGGAGAAGGGGCGCGTGGTCATCTTCGGCGCCGGTATGGGCATGCCCTACTTCTCCACCGACACCACCGCCGCCCAGCGCGCCCTGGAGATCGACGCCGAGGCGCTGCTCATGGGCAAGAACGGCGTGGACGGGGTCTACGACTCCGACCCCAAGACCAACCCCGACGCCGTCAAGTTCGACGCCCTCGGCTACGGCGAGGTCATCACCCGCGACCTGAAGGTCGCCGACGCCACCGCCATCACGCTGTGCCGCGACAACAAGCTCCCGATCCTCGTCTTCGAGCTCCTCGCGGAGGGCAATATCGCCCGCGCCGTCAAGGGTGAGAAGATCGGCACGCTGGTGGGTGACCAGGACAGCCGCGACTGACCTGGACCAACCCGGCCGGTGATGTGCGGCCCTGTGAGGGGGCCGGACCCCGGCCGGGGGATGGACAATGTCCTGCCGGTCGGGAACCGTGCAGGAAGAAGACGCGACGCAGCCGGCCGCCGACCGACTTCAGGAACCGCAGCCGGGCCTTACTCAAGACACGCAGGAGCAAGTGGTGATCGAAGAGACCCTCCTCGAAGCCGAGGAGAAGATGGAGAAGGCCGTCGTGGTCGCCAAGGAGGACTTCGCCGCGATCCGCACCGGCCGTGCGCACCCGGCGATGTTCAACAAGATCGTGGCCGACTACTACGGTGCCCCGACGCCGATCAACCAGCTGGCCTCGTTCTCCGTGCCGGAGCCGCGCATGGCGGTCGTGACCCCGTTCGACAAGAGCGCTCTGCGCAACATCGAACAGGCCATCCGCGACTCCGACCTGGGCGTCAACCCCAGCAACGACGGCAACATCATCAGGGTGGTGTTCCCCGAGCTCACCGAGGAGCGCCGCCGCGAGTACATCAAGGTCGCCAAGGGCAAGGGCGAGGACGCGAAGGTCTCGATCCGCTCGGTGCGCCGCAAGGCCAAGGACGCCATCGACAAGCTGATCAAGGACGGCGAGGTCGGCGAGGACGAGGGCCGTCGTGCGGAGAAGGAGCTCGACGACACCACGGCGAAGTACGTCGCCCAGGTGGACGAGCTGCTCAAGCACAAGGAAGCGGAGCTGCTCGAAGTCTGATGAGCGACTCTTCCTGGGGGGCGCCGCCATCGGCGGGGCAGGCCGGGTACTGGGGACCCACCGCAGGTGGGCCCGCCCATTCTGCCCCGGGGGCCGGCCCGGCGGGTCCCGCATACGATGCGCCTGAGGCGCAGCAGACTCGCCCCATGCCCGTGGTGCCCGACGCCCCCGTGTACGGCGGAGGAGACCAGGACGACGACCGGGGGGCCGCTCGGCTGAGCGGCCCCTTGTTCCGAGACGAGACGTATCAGGCCCGGGAACTCCCGGCCGAGACCCAGAACCCGGAGCCCATGCCCGACGTCCCGCAGCCGGCGCCAGCGCCGCAGAAGAAGAGCGCGGGCCGTGACCTGACCGCGGCCATAGGCGTCGGCGTCGGGCTCGGTGTGGTGATCATCGCGTCCCTGTTCATCGTCAAGGCCGTGTTCGTCGGCGTGATCGCGGTCGCCGTCGTCGTCGGCCTGTGGGAGCTGACCAGCAGGCTCCAGGAGCGCAAGGGCATCAAGGCGCCGCTGGTGCCGCTCGCGGTCGGCGGCGCGGCGATGGTCGTCGCCGGGTACGTGCGGGGGGCCGAGGGCGCGTGGGTCGCCATGGCGCTGACGGCGCTGGCCGCGCTGGTCTGGCGGATGACGGAGCCGCCGGAGAACTACCTCAAGGACGTCACGGCCGGCCTCTTCGCCGCGTTCTACGTGCCGTTCCTGGCCACGTTCGTCGCGATGATGCTCACCGCCGACGACGGTCCCTGGCGGGTGCTCACGTTCCTGCTGCTGACGGTCGTGAGCGACACCGGCGCCTACGCGGTCGGCTGGCGCTTCGGCAAGCACAAGCTCGCGCCGCGCATCAGCCCCGGCAAGACCCGCGAGGGGCTGCTGGGCGCGGTGCTGTTCGCGATGGTCGCCGGCGCGCTGTGCATGCAGTTCCTGATCGAGGGCGGCCGCTGGTGGCAGGGCCTGCTGCTGGGCCTCGCGGTCGCGGCCAGCGCCACGCTGGGCGACCTGGGCGAATCCATGATCAAGCGGGACCTGGGCATCAAGGACATGGGCACCCTGCTCCCCGGGCACGGCGGCATCATGGACCGCCTCGACTCGCTGCTGCCCACGGCGCCGGTGGTGTGGCTGCTGATGGTGATCTTCGTCGGCTCCGCGTGAGCGGGGGGCGCCAGCGGTAGCGGTAGCGGTACGTCTTCTTCGGCCCCCTCCTGGAAACAGGGCGGGGGCCGTTGCCGTACCCGGACCTGTCGGTGGCTCCGGGAGCGATGACGACGGTCCGTGGCCTGGGTCGTGCCAGGCCCCTCCCTCCACAGCACCCGGATGCCGCATCACGAATCGGCGGCCGGCGCCGGCGCACGGCAGACTCCCTCAGAGGACGGCCGTTCCACCACCGCCCGGCGACGCAGCAGGGAGTGAGCCGATGCCCCTCGACCCGACGCCCACCCCGTACGACCCGGCCCCCGCCTCCGCCGATCCGGTGCCGGACCCGGGCCGGCCGCCTGCCCCGGCCGGCCCGGCGTCCACCCCCGCCGACCCCGCCCGTACGCCGGGCGCCCCCGCGCCCGCCGCCTCGGCCGCTACCGAGTCCGCCGCCCCTGCCTCTGCCGCTGCATCTGCCGGCCTCTCGTCAGCCCCCGCCGGCCGGACCTCCGCTCGCACACCCGTCGGCCCAGCCCCCGCCTCCGCCAACCCCGGCCCCGGCCTCGTCGCCGGCTCGCCGGCCCCGCCCGTCCGGTCCTGGCCCGTCGAGGATCTGCCCGCGCTCGTCCCCGATCCCTTCCTGGACGTGCTGCTGCGTGAGGAACCGGTCGCGCGGATCAGGCTCCCGTACGGGGAGGGGTGCGCCTGGCTGGTCACGCGGTACGACGACGTCCGGTTCGTCACCTCGGACCCGCGCTTCTCCCGGGCACGGGTCGTCGGCCGAGCCGTCACCACCATGCGCCCGGTGCCGGTGGCCTCGCAGACGGCGGGCCTGCAGTACATGGATCCGCCCCGGCACACCCGGCTGCGCCGGGTCGTCGCCCGCGCGTTCACCGGGCGGAGCATGCGGCGGCTGCGTCCGCTCGCGGAGCACAGGGCCGCCGTCCTGCTCGAAGGGATGGAACGCGCCGGAGCCCCGGCCGACCTCATGGAACACCTGCACGGCCCCTTCCCGCTCGCCGTGCTCCGCGACTTCCTCGGCGTGGAGGAGAAGGACTGGCACCGCTGGGCCACGACCGGCGAGGCCCTGCTGTCCGCGGGAGCGGGTGCGGAGGAGCGGGCCAGGGAGGCGGCCCTGATCACCCGGGCGCGGATCACCGAACTGCTCCACAGGCGCCGAGAGGACCCCCGAGACGATCTGGCAGGCGTGCTGGCACGGGCCGCCGAGGCCGGCGAGATCACCGACGACGAGGCGCTGTCCCTGGCCATCGCCGTCCAGGTCAGCGGCGGTCACGCGGTCCGCAACAACAGCGGTTCGATGATGTACGCGCTGCTCACCCACCCGGGGCACCTGGACCGGCTGCGCCGGGAGCCGGAGCTGCTGCCCCGGGCCGTGGAGGAACTGTTCCGCTACGTCCCGCACCGCAACGGCGTCGGCATCCCGCGCATCGCCACGGAGGACGTGGAGGTCGGCGGCCGGCTGATACGGGCCGGTGACGTCGTCTACAACGCCTATCTCGCCGCCAACCGCGACCCCGCGGTCTTCCCCGACCCGGACGCCCTGGACTTCGACCGCGCCGGCCTCGCCCACGTGGCCTTCGGGCACGGCCCGCACCACTGCCTGGCCGCCGTCATGGCCCGCATGGAGGCCGAGGTCATGATCGGCGCCGTGCTCGCCCGCTTCCCCGGCATCCGCCTGGCCGTGCCGCCCGAGGACGTCGGGTTCCAGACGCAGGGGCTGATCCGCGGGCCGAGGACCCTGCCCGTGACGTGGTGAGACGTCGCGTGGCAAGGTACGGGGGAACACAAGGGGGAAACATGATCCTGCTCCTGCTCGGCGTCCTGGCCCTCGCCGTCGGCGGCTGCGTCTGCGTGGTCTGGGCGGAGCGCGGCGGCCCGCGCTGGGTCCGGATCGTGGCGGCCCTCACACGCGGCGCGGGCGAACTGCTGAGCACCGCCCAGAAGAGCCGCAGACGAGGCCTCAACGGCGACGCCGACGGCGACTGACGACAACGGGCCGCCTCAGCGCCGTCGGGGGAACTCAGCGCCGTCGGGGGAACTTCCACCCGTTCCGGCGCAGCTTGAAGAGGACGAACACTCCGCAGAGCACCCACACGACCAGGAAGGCCCATCTGAGCCACGGAGGGCCTTGCCAGCGCTCTGCCAGTTCAACCGATGCCGCGTAGTAAGGGGTCATTCCTCGCGCGTGCCCGGCGGTACCGGCAGGAACACGCGGTCCCCAGCCTTCCGCTTGCGCTCCTGACTGAACGGCGTCAGGTGCGCATGCACCCGGAGCGTCGGCGCGTGGTCGATTGGCCCGGGCAGGCCACCCGATTGGATCTGCGACACTGGATGCACCATGCCCAAGCCCGGAGAACTCACTTTCGTCGCGCCGCGCGGAGCCAAGAAGCCGCCGCGGCATCTCGCCGACCTCACGCCCGCCGAGCGCAAGGACGCCGTGGCCGGGATCGGAGAGAAGCCGTTCCGTGCCAAGCAGCTCTCGCAGCACTACTTCGCGCGGTACGCGCACGACCCGGAGCAGTGGACCGACATCCCCGCCGGTTCCCGCGCCAAGCTTCAGGAAGCGCTGTTCCCGGAGCTGATGACCGTCGTCCGGCACCTGTCCACCGATGAGGGGACCACGCGCAAGACGCTGTGGCGGCTGTTCGACGGGACGCTGGTCGAGTCCGTGCTCATGCGGTACCCGGACCGGGTCACCATGTGCATCAGCTCGCAGGCCGGGTGCGGTATGAACTGCCCGTTCTGTGCGACCGGGCAGGCCGGGCTGGACCGGAACCTGTCCACCGCGGAGATCGTCCACCAGATCGTGGACGGCATGCGGGCGCTGCGGGACGGTGAGGTGCCCGGTGGGCCCGCGCGGCTGTCCAACATCGTCTTCATGGGGATGGGCGAGCCCCTCGCCAACTACAAGCGGGTCGTCGGCGCCATCCGGGCGCTCACCGACCCCGCTCCGGACGGGCTCGGCCTCTCGCAGCGCGGGATCACCGTCTCCACCGTCGGGCTCGTGCCGGCCATCCACCGGTTCGCCGACGAGGGACTGAAGTGCCGGCTCGCGATCTCCCTGCACGCCCCCGACGACGAGCTGCGCGACACCCTCGTCCCCGTGAACACGCGGTGGAAGGTGCGCGAGGTCCTGGACGCCGGGTTCGAGTACACCGAGAAGTCCGGGCGCCGGCTGTCCATCGAGTACGCGCTCATCCGTGACATCAACGACCAGGCGTGGCGGGGCGACAGGCTCGGGCGGCTGCTGAAGGGCAAGCCCGTGCACGTCAACCTCATCCCGCTGAACCCGACGCCGGGGTCGAAGTGGACCGCGTCGCGGCCGGAGGACGAGAAGGCGTTCGTAGAGGCCATCGCCGCGCACGGGGTGCCCGTCACCGTCCGGGACACCCGCGGACAGGAGATCGACGGGGCCTGCGGTCAGCTCGCGGCCACCGAGCGGTAACCTGACCCCGTCCACATATCTTCATATTCCGACAGGGGAGCGCCACAGCGCTGAGAGTGCGGCACCGGGCCGCAGACCCTCTGAACCTCGCCCAGGTCATTCTGGGTAGGAAGTTCGGTCATCACTCAAGCTGTTGCGCCCCGTCCGGGTCTCCCCAGCGGAGCCCGGGCGGGGCCGCGCCTCTTCCTGGCCAACCCCAGGAGGACATCCAGTGCACCACAAGACCTTCGTGGCCGTGGCGGTCGGGCTCGGCCTGGTCGGCCTGTCCGCGTGCGGTTCCGGCACGAGCGGACCGGCCGCGGATTCCAAGACCGTGACGCTCGTCAGCCACGACTCGTGGGCCGTCTCCAAGAACGTGCTGAAGGACTTCGAGAAGCAGTCCGGGTACAAGGTCAGGGTCCTCAAGGACGGCGACGCCGGACAGGCCGTCAACAAGGCCGTGCTGACCAAGGACAACCCACAGGGCGACGTCTTCTTCGGCGTCGACAACACCCTGCTCTCCCGAGCCCTCGACAACGGGCTGTTCCAGCCGTACCGGGCCAAGGGCTACGACACGGTCCGGCCCGAGTTCCGCGTCGACCAGGACAAGCACCGCGTCACGCCCGTCGACACCGGCGACATCTGCGTCAACTACGACAAGGCCTGGTTCAGCGCGCACAAGCTGACCCCGCCGCAGTCCTTCGCCGACCTCGCCGAGCCCGCGTACAGGAACCTCCTCGTCACCGAGAACGCGGCCACCTCCTCGCCGGGCCTCGGCTTCCTGCTCGGCAGCGCCGCGCGGTTCGGGGACGACGGCTGGCAGGAGTACTGGAAGAAGCTCAAGGCCAACGGCGTCAAGGTCGTCGACGGCTGGGAGCAGGCCTACTACCAGGAGTTCTCCGGTTCCTCCGAGGGGAAGAAGGCGGGTGGCGACCGGCCGCTGGTGGTGTCGTACGCCTCCTCCCCGCCCGCCGAGGTGATCTACGCCAAGAAACGGCCCGCCACCGCCCCGACCGGGGTGTCGTACGGCACCTGCTTCCGGCAGACCGAGTACGCCGGGCTGCTGAGCCACGCGAAGAACACCAAGGGCGGCAAGGCGTTCCTCGACTTCCTGCTGACCAAGAAGTTCCAGCAGGACATGCCGCTGAACATGTTCGTCTACCCGGTCGTACAGGGGGCGGCCGTCCCCGCCGACTTCACGAAGTACGGGCCGGCCGCCAAGGATCCCGCGACCCTGGCCCCGGACAGGATCGCCGCCAACCGCGACCAGTGGGTCAAGTCGTGGACGTCACTCGTACTGAGGTGACCGCCCGTGTGAGGGACAGGCGCGGGAGCGCGGTGCGGCTCGGCCTGATGGCCCTGCCCGTCGCGTTCTTCGCGCTGTTCTTCGCCTGGCCCGTGGCCGCGATCGTCGCGCGCGGGCTGGAGACGGACGGTGCCTGGCACCTCGGCCGGATCGCGGACGTCGTCACCCGGCCGGACATCCGGCACGTGCTGTGGTTCACCACCTGGCAGGCGCTCGCCTCCACCGCGCTCACCCTGCTGCTCGCCCTGCCCGCCGGCTACGTCTTCGCCCGCCTCGACTTCCCGGGCAAGCAGCTGCTGCGGGCCGTCGTCACCGTCCCGTTCGTGCTGCCCACCGTCGTCGCGGGAAGCGCCTTCCTGGCACTGCTCGGCCGGGGCGGGCTGCTGGACGAGCTGTCGGGGGTACGGCTGGACACCACGGTGTGGGCGATCCTGCTGGCCCATGTCTTCTTCAACTTCGCGGTCGTCGTGCGGACCGTGGGCGGCCTGTGGGCGCAGCTCGACCCCCGGCAGGAGGAGGCCGCCCGGATGCTGGGCGCCTCCCCGCTGACGGCCTGGCGCAGGGTGACCCTGCCCGCGCTCGCGCCCGCCGTGGCCGCCGCCGCCCTGATGGTGTTCCTGTTCACCTTCACCTCCTTCGGTGTGGTGCAGATCCTCGGCGGCCCCACCTTCTCCACCCTCGAAGTGGAGATCTACCGGCAGACCTCCGAGGTCTTCGACCTGTCCACGGCCGCCGTCCTCACCCTGGTCCAGTTCGCGGCGGTCGGCGCCGTCCTCGCCGTGCACGCCTGGACGGTACGGCGCCGGGAGACCGCGCTGCGGCTCGTGGACCCGACGGTGACGGCCCGGCGTCCGCGCGGCGCCGGACAGTGGACCCTGCTCGCCTCGGTCCTCGTCGTCGTCGCGCTGCTGCTGGTCCTGCCGCTCGCCGTCCTCGTCCGCCGCTCCCTGGACGCGCCCGGTCTCGGCTACTACCGGGCGCTGACCCGCGCGGACGGCGGTACGTTCCTGGTGGCGCCCGTGCACGCGGTGTGGACCTCGCTGCAGTACGCGGTCGCGGCCACCGCCATCGCCGTGGTGATCGGCGCTCTCGCCGCCGCCGCGCTGGCCCGGCGGGACGCGGGACGGCTGGTGCGGGGCTTCGACGCGCTGTTGATGCTGCCGCTCGGCGTCTCCGCCGTGACCGTCGGCTTCGGCTTCCTGATCGCCCTCGACAGACCGCCGCTGGACCTGCGCCAGTCCTGGATCCTGGTGCCGCTCGCCCAGGCGCTGGTCGGCGCCCCGTTCGTCGTACGGACCATGCTGCCCGTGCTGCGCGCGGTGGACGTCCGGCTCAGGGAGGCGGCGGCCGTGCTCGGCGCCTCGCCCTGGCGGGTGTGGCGGGAGGTGGATCTGCCGCTGGTGAGGCGGGCGCTGCTGGTCGCGTCCGGGTTCGCGTTCGCCGTGTCGCTGGGCGAGTTCGGGGCCACCGTGTTCATCGCCCGGCCCGACAACCCGACCCTCCCGGTCGCGGTGGCCCGGCTGCTCAGCCGTCCCGGCGAACTCAACTACGGCCAGGCGATGGCCCTTTCGACGATTCTCATGGTGGTGTGCGCCGCCGCGCTGCTCGTCCTGGAGCGGCTGCGGACCGACCGGACGGGGGAGTTCTAGATGCTGCTGAGCCTGGATGAAGCGACCGTGCGCTTCGGCGGGCGGGCCGTGCTCGACGCCGTCGCCCTCGATGTCGCCGAACACGAGGTGGTGTGCGTCCTCGGCCCCAGCGGCAGCGGCAAGTCCACCCTGCTGCGGGCCGTGGCCGGGCTCCAGCCTCTGTCCGGCGGTCGCGTCGTGCTCGGGGGACGGGACCAGGCGGGCGTACCCGCGCACCGGCGGGGTGTCGGACTGATGTTCCAGGACCACCAGTTGTTCCCGCAGCGGGACGTCGGCGCGAACGTGGCGTTCGGTCTGCGCATGCACGGCGTCGCCAAGGGCGAACGGGACGCCGAGGTGAGCCGGTTGCTGGGGCTGGTCGGGCTGCCCGGCGCCGCCCGGCGGGCGGTGGCCTCGCTGTCCGGCGGGGAGCAGCAGCGCGTGGCCCTCGCCCGGGCGCTCGCGCCCCGGCCGCGGCTGCTGATGCTGGACGAGCCGCTGGGCCAGCTGGACCGGTCGCTGCGGGAGCGGCTGGTGGTCGAACTGCGCGAGCTGTTCGGCCGGTTGGGGACGACCGTGCTCGCCGTGACCCACGACCAGTCGGAGGCGTTCGCGCTGGCCGACCGGGTGGTGGTGATGCGGGACGGGCGGATCGCCCAGTCCGGGACGCCGCTCGAGGTGTGGCAGCGGCCCGCCGACGCGTTCGTGGCCCGCTTCCTCGGCTTCGAGAACGTGGTCCCGGCGACCGTCGCCGGCACGGCCGCCGACAGCCCGTGGGGCAAGCTGCCGGTCCCCGACGGGTCCGCGCAGGGCCGCCGCACGGTCCTCGTCCGCCCGGCCGGCGTCCGGCTCGTGTCCGCCGACCAGGGCCTGGCGTGCACGGTGACCGCCCGCACCTTCAAGGGCACCCATGTGGCCGTCCACCTCCAGCCGGCGGACGGCCCCCGGGTGGAGGCGGCCTGCCCGCTCCGGGACGCGCCGGAGCCCGGCGCGTCGGTCGGCGTGGAGTTCGACGTGGCCGAAACGGTCGTGCTCGACTGATCGACGCGACCCTAGGGTGAGGCCATGCCTTGGCTCACGCATGACCGCTACTGTGACGAGATCGCCCAGCAGGTCGAGCAGTTGAGGGCAGTGGTGACCTCGGGCGCCGACCTGTCCGCCACCGTCCCCACCTGCCCCGACTGGTCGCTGGAAGACCTCGTACGCCATATGGGGGGCGCCCTGCGCTGGGTGGACACCCTGGTGCGCGCCCGGGCGCAGGAGAACATCCCCTGGGAAAAGGTGCCGTTGGGCGCCGGTCCGCGCGAGCGCGGGGACGCGGTGGCCCTGGACCGGTGGCTCGCCGACACCGGTGAGCTGGTCGTCGGCGCGCTGCGCGAGGCCGGCCCCCACACCAAGGTGTGGGCGTGGTCCGGGGTGCTGAACGCCGGTTTCTGGGCCCGCCGTATGACCTGCGAGATCACCGTGCACCGGGCCGACGCCACGCTCGCCGCCGGGCTGCCCTACGAGGTGGCGCCGGACATCGCGGCGGACGCGCTGGACGAGTGGCTCCAGCTCGTGGAGTGGGTGCAGGGCAACACGCCCCGCGAGACGGCGCGGGACCTGCGCGGCCCGCGGCGCTCGATCCATCTGCACGCCACCGACACCGACCCGGCCCTGGACGCCGAGTGGCTCGTCGAGCTGGGCGAGGAGGGGATGAGCTGGCGGCGCGGGCACGAGAAGGCGACGGTCGCCCTGCGCGGCCCGCTCACCGAGGTGCTGCTCGCCTTCTACCGCCGGCTGCCGCCGGACACGACCGGCCTGGAGGTGCTCGGCGACCGCGAGGTGCTGGAGTTCTGGCTGGAGCGGACCTCGTTCGGCTGACGCGACCCGGCCCGCCCCCCTGGGTGCGGGGGACGGGCCGGATGCGGTACCGAGGCGCGGTCAGCCGTTGCGGCTCGCCCCGCGGCGGCGCATGCCGAACCAGACGGCGCCACCGCCGGCGACGACCAGGAGCGCCGCGACGCCGGCTATCAGACCGGTGTTGGAGTTCGCACCGGTCTCGGCGAGGTTGGACTCGCCGGCGGCCGGGGACGGCGCGTTCTGGGAGGTGCCGGCCGGGGCGGAGCTCGACTCGGAGGCCGACGGAGCCGGCGTGGCCGGCTGGGCCGGGGCGGACTCGCTCGGCGACGACGACGGCGACGACGCGGGCGACGGGGTCGCGCTGGCCGTCGGCTTCGGGCTCTCGCTCTCGGCCTTGCAGGCGGTGGACGGGGTCACCAGGTCCGGCTGGACGTCCTCGTCGACGATGTTCCCGGCCTTGACGTGGATCCGGTAGGTGGCGCTCGGCTTCCAGTCCTCGGAGAAGGTGATCCGGGCACCCTCCTTGGACCCCGTGACCGGCTGCTCGCCGACCTTCGTCTCGACACCGCCGACGCCCTTGAGGAAGACGCTGACGGTGGCGTCCTTGGCGGACGCGTCCGTGTCGGTGACGACGATGACGCCCTTGTCACCGTCGCACTTGGCTTCGGCGGAGAAGTCCTTGATGTTGCACGCGAGAGCGGAGCCGGCCAGTCCGAGCACCAGCGCCGCCGACCCGGAGGCGACACCCAGAACGTGTGCGGAACGGCGTACGCCGCGGAGAGTCATGGACAACGTTTGTCCTTTACGGAGTGCAATTGCGGGGGGTGACGGGGGAGTTGGGGCGTCGGACGAGACGACGGACAGCTGAGGCCCCAGCAACCCCGGGAGGCTCCCAGGTTTATAAGCGCTCCATAAGAAGTGTCAACGCGCAGGCCGTCAACGGTCGTTGACTTTGCCTGCTTATTAACCGCCCAGACGTTTGAGCGCGTCCGGAGCCTGCTCGATCCGGTCAACGAGGGCGATACGGGACTCCATGGCCCGCCCCCGCGCCAGCGACCGGAGCAGCGGCCAGACCGGCAGCTCCCGCGTCCAGTGCCCGCCGTCCACGAGCACCATCGGGGTCGGCTCGCCGCGCGACTCGTAGTAGTTGGGCGTCGCGTTGTCGAAGACCTCCTGCACGGTCCCGGCGGCGCCCGGCAGGAAGACCACCCCGGCGGTGGAGCGGGCCAGCAGGCCGTCCTCGCGGGTGGCGTTGGCGAAGTACTTGGCGATGTGCGCGGCGAAGGCGTTCGGCGGCTCGTGGCCGTAGAACCAGGTGGGGATGCCCACCGAGTCCCCGCCGCCCGGCCAGCGCTCGCGCACCTCGAACGCGGCGCGCGCCCACTCGCTGACCGACGGCCGGAACGAGGGCGCCTTGGCCAGCAGCCGGAGCGCGTCGTCCAGCATGCCGTCGGCGAACGGGGCGGCGTAGGCGCCCAGGTTCGCGGCCTCCATCGCGCCCGGTCCGCCGCCGGTGGCGACCGTGTAGCCGGCGCGGGCGAGTTCGCGGCCGAGCCGGGCGGCACCGGCGTACGCGTCGGTCCCACGGGCCATCGCGTGGCCGCCCATGACGCCCACCACCCGGGCGTCGGCGAGGAGTTCGTCCAGGGCGTCGGAGACCGCGTCGTCGTGGATCGCGCGGAGCATCGAGGAGAAGACGTCGCCGTCGGCCTTCGTGCGCTGGAACCAGGCGTAGGCGCGGGCGTCCGGCGTCACCTCGTACCCCGTGTCCAGCGACTCGAACAGTTCGCCGGGCGTGTAGACGAAGGCGCGGTACGGGTCGAACGGGAGCCCGGGCACCGGCGGGAACACCAGGGCCCCGGACGCCCGGACACGGGCGGCGGCCTCCGGGTCCATCGGGCAGCCGAGGAAGACGGCTCCCGTGGTGTCGAGGCGGAGCAGGACGTCCGTACGGCTCGTCAGGTCGACGGCCTGGACCCGGAACCGGGCGAGTGAGCCGTGCTCGGCGACGGCCTCGTCGAACTCGGCGAGCGACTCTATCTCGCGGTCGTGGGCGGCGCGGTGCGGCTGGGCGGGTGTCGGTTGCACCCGCCCATGCTGGCACGGATGTTCGGGCCGCGGGATCAGCCCTGGACGGCCGCCGGGTCCATCCACACGACCTCCCAGGTGTGGCCGTCGAGGTCGTCGAAGGCGCGGCCGTACATGAAGCCGTGGTCCTGGGTCTGGCCGCTCGCCGTGCCGCCGGCGGCGATGGCCCTGTCGACCAGCTCGTCCACCTTCTCGCGGCTCTCGGCGCTCAGACAGAGCAGCACCTCGCTGGTCGTCGTCGCGTCGGCGATCTCCTTCTTGGTGAAGGTCGCGTAGAACGGCTTGGTCAGCAGCATCGCGACGATGCTGTCGCTGATCACCACGGAGGCCGCCTTGTCGTCACTGAACTGCGGGTTGATCGAGTAGCCGAGTTCCGTGAAGAACTTCTTCGAGGCGTCCAGGTCGTTCACGGGCAGGTTCACGAAGATCATCTGCTGGTACATGCGGGCCTCTCCCGTCCGGGTGGTGCGCGGTTCGTCGCGTTCGGTGGGTAGACCGGCGGCCCGCACCGGACTCATCGGTGACCGCCGGACTTCTTCTCAGCGGAGCGGCAGCGCCGAGAGCGCGGCGATCCCCAGGGTGAGCGGGCCGAACAGGGCCAGCAGGGCGGCCGCGCGGAGGACGGCGGCACCGCGCAGCATCCCGGCGGGCGCGCCGAGCCGGAGCAGCGCGGCGACGGTCTCGGCGCGGCACTGCCGGGCCTCCACGGCCGCGGTGAGGAGGGTGGCGAGCGTGGAGCCGGCGACGACGAGCACGCCGAGGGCGGACAGCGGGCCGGAGGCGGGAGCCGGGCCGGTGCCGTCGTACAGGGCGGTCGTGGCGTAGCCGGCGGACGCCACCGCGCACACCACGCCCAGCGGGCGGCCGATCCGGGCGGCCTCCGCCATGAGGACCCGGCCGGCGAGCAGCCTCAGCGCGCCCGGGCGGGTGGACTGCAGGAGCCGCCCGCACAGATGGGTGAGGCCGGGGGCGGCCAGCACGAGACCGGTGGCGGTGAGGAGCCAGCCGAGGAGCACGGCGAGGGCGGGGGCGGGCGCGGTGCGGCCGGCATAGGCCTGGACGGCCAGTCCGGCGGTGACGAGGGCCACGCCCCAGGGCAGGCCGGACGGGGGCTCGACCTCGGTGTCCGGTGCCGGTGCCGGCGCGGGGGGCTCGGGGTCGGCTCCGGTACCCGGCGCCGGCGCGTCGCCGTCCGCGACCGTCGTCCCGGCGGCACGACCGCCCGTCGGACGCGGATCCGCCGGGGCCGGCGCCTTCGGCTGTGCCGCCCCTCCCCTGAAGCGTCCCGCCGCTCCGAACGTCTCCTTCCTCGGCGACCCCCCGTACGCGCCGAAGCGGCCGAAACCCCGGACGGTCCGGGGCGGCGGGACCGGATCCCTCGGGCGCAGGGCCAGGGCCACCGCCGTCGTCGCCGTGGCCGGGAGCACGGCGAGGAGGGTCAGGGCCGCCGGGAGGGGGAGGGAGCGGTCCGACGCCAGCATGCCCGCGGCCGCGCCGTCGAACGGCATGCCCGTCAGGTCGCCGCGCAGGTGCAGGAAGACCAGCAGGGCCAGCAGTGAGCCCAGGGTGCAGGACAGGGCCGTCGTCAGCGCGGAGACGGCCATGAGGCGGGCCGGGCCCAGGCCCACGGCGGACAGGCCGGGGCGCGGCCGGGTGCCGGGGTCGGTGCGGGCGACCGCGAGCGCGAGGTACACCGTGGCGGCGAGCGGCACCGCGCACCAGGCCAGGCGCTGCGCGGAGGCGCTCGCGGCCTCCGGGTGCCCCAGGGCGTGCGCGAGGCAGGACAGCAGCAGGAAACCGGTGCCCGCCGAGGCCGCGGCCACCAGCAGGCGGCGCAGCTGGACGGCGGGCCGGGCGGCACGGGTCAGGCGGAGAGCGAGCACGCGGCCCGGCCTTCCGTGTCGGGGCTGTCCGGCAGGTGCACGGTGTGCACGCGCCGCCCGTCCAGCAGGGCCACCGTACGGTCGGCGAGGGCGGCGGTCTCGGCGTCGTGGGTGGCGAGGACGACCGTGATGCCGTGCGAGCGGGCAGCCGCGGTGAGCGTGCGCAGGACGTGGGCGCGGTCGGCGCGGTGCAGCGGGGCCGTGGGCTCGTCGGCGAAGAGGACCGTGGGCCCGTGGGCGAGCGCGCGGGCGATGGCGACGCGCTGGCGTTCGGCGTGCTGGAGGTCGCGGGGGCGGCTGCGGGCCTTCTCGCCGACGTCCAGCCGCTCCAGCCACTCCAGCGCGGCCACCTTGGCCCGGCGGCGCCCGGCGCCGCGCAGCATCAGCGGGAGCGCGGCGTTCTCCCAGACGTTCAGCTCGGGGACGAGGAACGGCTCCGGGTCGATCCAGCCGAAGCGGTCCCGGCGCAGCCGTTCGCGGGCCATCGGGCCGAGCGTGTGCACGGGGGAGCTGTTGAACCAGACCTCGCCGCACCGCACCGGCTCCAGGCCGGACAGGCAGCGCAGCAGGGTCGTCTTGCCGCTGCCGCGGGGGCCGCTGACGGCGAGGATCTCGCCCTGCCGTACGCCGAGCGAGATCCCGGCGAGTCCGGGGGAGCCGTCGCGGTGGCTGAAGTGCAGGGAGCGTGCCCAGAGCACGTCGTTGTCCGGCGGAGCCTCCATGGGCGTACACCTCGGTTCAGATCCGTTTTCCCGTGCCTGTTCCCCCGTCCGGGGGAACGAAGGCAGGGCCGATCGGTCACTGGCACGCTAGGCAGGTCCCGGACGGGAGCCCGGACGGCACACGGCCCCGGGCCGCCGTTCTCACTCGAACGGAGGGCACCGGGGCCGGGTTCGGTCATCCTGTCGGATGATCAGAGCTTGGTCCACGCCTCCGTGAGGGTGGCCCGCAGGATCTGCTCGATCTCGTCGAAGGTCCCCTGGTCGGAGATCAGCGGCGGGGCGAGCTGGACGACCGGGTCGCCGCGGTCGTCGGCACGGCAGTACAGGCCGTTGTCGAACAGCGCCTTGGAGAGGAAGCCGTACAGGACGCGCTCGGTCTCCTCCTCGTTGAAGGACTCCTTGGTGTTCTTGTCCTTCACCAGCTCGATGCCGTAGAAGAAGCCGTTGCCGCGGACGTCGCCGACGATGGGCAGGTCGTGCAGCTTCTGCAGGGTCCGCAGGAAGGCGCCCTCGTTGTCCAGCACGTGCTGGGTGAGGTTCTCGCGCTCGAACAGGTCGAGGTTGGCGAGGCCCACCGCGGCCGAGACGGGGTGGCCGCCGAAGGTGTAGCCGTGCAGGAAGGTGTTGTCGCCCTTGTAGAACGGCTCGGCGATCCGGTCGGAGACGATGCACGCGCCGATCGGGGAGTAGCCCGAGGTCATGCCCTTGGCGCAGGTGATCATGTCCGGGACGTAGCCGAACTTGTCGCAGGCGAACATCGTGCCGAGGCGGCCGAAGGCACAGATGACCTCGTCCGACACGAGCAGCACGTCGTACTGGTCGCAGATCTCGCGCACGCGCTGGAAGTAGCCGGGCGGCGGCGGGAAGCAGCCGCCGGCGTTCTGCACCGGCTCCAGGAAGACCGCGGCGACGGTCTCCGGGCCCTCGAAGAGGATCTGCTGCTCGATCTGGTCGGCGGCCCAGCGGCCGAAGGCCTCCGGGTCGTCACCGTGGATCGGGGCGCGGTAGATGTTGGTGTTCGGCACCTTGTGCGCGCCCGGGACGAGCGGCTCGAAGGGGGCCTTCAGGGCCGGCAGGCCGGTGATCGACAGGGCGCCCTGCGGGGTGCCGTGGTAGGCGACCGCGCGGGAGATGACCTTGTACTTGGTCGGCTTGCCCTGGAGCTTGAAGTACTGCTTGGCGAGCTTCCAGGCGGTCTCGACGGCCTCGCCGCCGCCGGTGGTGAAGAAGACCTTGTTCAGGTCGCCCGGGGCGTAGTCGGCGAGGCGCTCGGCCAGCTCGACGGCCTTGGGGTGGGCGTAGGACCACACCGGGAAGAAGGCGAGCTCCTGGGCCTGCTTGAAGGCGGTCTCGGCGAGTTCCGTGCGGCCGTGTCCGGCCTGGACCACGAACAGACCCGCGAGACCGTCGAGGTAGCGCTTGCCCTTGTCGTCGTAGATGTAGGTGCCCTCGCCCCGGACGATGGTCGGGACGGGGGAGTTCTCGTACGAGGACATGCGGGTGAAGTGCATCCACAGGTGGTCGTACGCGGTGCGGCTGAGGTCCTTGCTGCTCACGGTTATCGGGTCCTCACGGTTATCGGGTTCCCCACATGTAGGTCTGCTTCTTGAGCTTCAGGTAGACGAAGCTCTCGGTGGAGCGCACTCCGGGCAGGGACCGGATGCGTTTGTTGATGACGTCCAGCAGGTGGTCGTCGTCCTCGCAGACGATCTCGGCGAGGATGTCGAACGAGCCCGCGGTCATCACCACGTACTCGACTTCCGACATGTCAGTCAGCGCGTCCGCGATCTTCTCGACGTCGCCCTCGGCGTTGATCCCGACCATCGCCTGCCGGCGGAAGCCCACGGTGAGCGGGTCCGTGACGGCGACGATCTGCATCACGCCCTGGTCCAGCAGCTTCTGCACGCGCTGCCGCACAGCCGCCTCGGACAGGCCGACGGCCTTGCCGATCGCCGCGTACGGCCGGCGGCCGTCCTCCTGGAGCTGCTGGATGATGGCGAGGGAGACGGCGTCCAGCTGGGGACTGCCGCCGTTCCTGGACTCGCGGGACGGGTCCCTCTGGTCTGCGCTTCGACTGGCCACGGCCTCACTGTGCACGACGTCTCGACAGTTTCGCAAGGCCCGATCGATGAAATTCGTTGTTTGCGAGACCTCGCCTTGCGGATTTCGCAGAACTGGTCGCGGTAGGGGTGTTGAAAACGTCGGCGCGCCGACTAGGGTGGGTGTCTCAGAGATCGGACAGCTTGAACCAGATCAGGAGGCCGGCAGTGAGCACCGAGCTGCGTCGTCTGCGCAACTACATCGACGGTGAGTTCCGGGACGCCGCCGACGGACGGACCACCGAGGTGGTCAACCCCGCGACGGGCGAGGCGTACGCCACCGCGCCGCTGTCCGGGCAGGCGGACGTGGACGCCGCCATGGAGGCCGCCGCCCGTGCCTTCCCGGGCTGGCGCGACACCACGCCGGCCGAGCGGCAGAAGGCCCTCCTGAAGATCGCCGACGCCTTCGAGGAGCGCGCCGAGGAGCTGATCGCGGCCGAGGTGGAGAACACCGGCAAGCCGGTCGGGCTCACCCGCTCCGAGGAGATCCCGCCGATGGTCGACCAGATCCGCTTCTTCGCGGGCGCGGCCCGGATGCTGGAGGGCCGCTCGGCCGGCGAGTACATGGACGGGATGACCTCGATCATCCGCCGTGAGCCGGTCGGCGTCTGCGCGCAGGTCGCGCCGTGGAACTACCCGATGATGATGGCGGTGTGGAAGTTCGCCCCGGCCATCGCCGCCGGCAACACGGTCGTCCTGAAGCCGTCGGACACCACCCCGGCCTCCACCGTCCTGATCGCCGACATCATCGGCTCGATCCTGCCCAAGGGCGTCTTCAACGTCATCTGCGGCGACCGCGACACCGGCCGCATGATGGTCGAGCACGACGTCCCGGCCATGGCCTCCATCACCGGTTCCGTGCGCGCCGGCATGTCCGTCGCCGAGTCCGCCTCCAAGGACCTCAAGCGGGTCCACCTGGAGCTGGGCGGCAAGGCTCCGGTCGTCGTCTTCGAGGACACCGACATCGCCAAGGCCGTCGAGGACATCTCCGTGGCGGGCTTCTTCAACGCCGGCCAGGACTGTACGGCCGCCACCCGCGTCCTCGTGCAGGAGTCCATCCACGACGAGTTCGTGGCCGCGCTCGCCAAGGCCGCGTCCGAGACGAAGACCGGCCAGCCGGACGACGAGGACGTGCTGTTCGGCCCGCTGAACAACCCCAACCAGCTCAAGCAGGTCTCCGGCTTCATCGAGCGCCTCCCCGCCCACGCCAAGGTCGAGGCGGGCGGCCAGCGGGTCGGCGACAAGGGCTACTTCTACGCCCCGACCGTCGTCTCCGGCCTGAAGCAGGACGACGAGATCATCCAGAACGAGGTCTTCGGCCCGGTCATCACCGTCCAGTCCTTCACCGACGAGGAGCAGGCCGTCGAGTGGGCCAACGGCGTGGAGTACGCCCTCGCGTCCTCCGTCTGGACCAAGGACCACGCCCGCGCGATGCGCATGTCCAAGAAGCTCGACTTCGGCTGCGTGTGGATCAACACCCACATCCCGCTGGTCGCCGAGATGCCGCACGGCGGCTTCAAGAAGTCCGGCTACGGCAAGGACCTGTCGGCGTACGGCTTCGAGGACTACACGCGCATCAAGCACGTGATGACGTCGCTCGACGGCTGACGGCTGACGGCTGCTGGGGCCGATCGTCCGTGGACACGGTGGGACGGCATGCTTCCGGGGTGCTCCAGACCGCTTCCCGCAGGCCCCCGCTGTCCCGCCGTTCCCTCCTCGCCGCCCTCGGGGGCACCGCCGCGCTCGGTGCCCTCGCCGGCTGCGGGGTGCCCGCGGCGTACGTGGCACCCGGTGACCGTGCCGTGGCCGACGAGTCCGCCCGCGACAACAAGCTGACCTGGGCGAACTGGCCGCTGTACATCGACACCGACAACGACGACCCCGGCCACCGGTCTACCGGCCGCGATCTGATCGTCATCAGCGACTGGATGTGCGCCCGGTACGTGCGGCTCGGCTGGGTCCAGGAGATGGACCGCGCCCGCCAGCCGAACGTGGCGCGGTACCTGGACCCGCTGCTGCGCACGCCCGCCTTCGACAAGGGCCGCCGGTTCACCGTGCCCTGGCAGTCCGGCATCACCGGCATCGCCTACAACCGCCGTGCGCTCGGCCGCGAGATACGCGCCGTCTCCGACCTGTGGGCCGAGGACCTCAAGGGCCGCGTGACCCTGCTGTCCGGCCTGGACGAGTCGTTCGCGCTGCTCATGCAGGGCGACGGCGTGGACATCACCCGGTGGACCGCGGACGACTTCCACCGGGCCTGCGACCAGGTGGAGCGGCAGGTCCGCCGCGGCCAGATACGCCGGTTCACCGGCAACGACTACACCAAGGACCTGGTCAGCGGGGACGTCCTCGCCTGCCAGGCGTACTCCGGCGACGTCATCCAGCTCCAGGCGGACAACCCCGACATCCGCTTCGTCGTCCCCGAGGAGGGCGCCGAACTGTGGTCGGACTCCCTCATGATCCCCGACCGGGCCCGCCACAAGGCCAACGCCGAGCGCCTGATCGACTACTACTACGCCCCCGAGGCCGCCGCCCGGCTCGCCGCCTGGGTGAACTACGTCTGCCCGGTCCCGGCGGCCCGCGAGGTCCTGGCCGCCGCCGAGGACAAGGACACGGCGGCCCTCGCCGGCCACCCCCTGATCTTCCCGGACTCCGGCATGCGCCGCCGGCTCGCCGTCGCCCGCGACATCACCTCCGCGGAACGCCCGGAGTTCACCCGGCGGTGGAACGGGATCGTGGGCTTCTAGCGCGTGGCCGGCCGGCGGCGGGGCGGGGTCACTTCAGGCCGCTGAGCATGACGCCCCTGACGTAGTACTTCTGGAGCAGCAGGAACAGCAGCAGGACCGGCAGGACGCTCAGGACGAGGCCGGCCATGACGATGGGCGTCGTGCGGGCCGGGTCGACGTGGTCCTGGAGCAGCTGGATGCCGACGGGCAGGGTCATCACGTCCGGGTTGGCGGTCGAGACGAGCAGCGCCCAGATGTACTCGTTCCAGGCGTCGACGAAGGTCAGCAGTCCGAGCGTGACCAGGACCGGCTTGGTCTGCGGCACCACGATCCGCCACCACACAGCGAACTCCCCGGCGCCGTCGATGCGCGCCGCCTCCAGGACCTCGTCCGGGATCGCGACCATGAACTGGCGGGTCAGGAAGATCCCGAAGCCGTTGACGAGGAACGGCACGGCGAGCGCCGCGATGCTGACGGTCAGGCCGGCGCCGCCGCGCCCGGACAGGTCGTTGCCGCCCGCCAGCGGCCAGTGCACCAGGATCAGGAAGTGCGGGACGAAGAACAGGAACGGCGGGAACATCATCGTGGCCAGCACGAGGCGGAAGACGAAGTCCCGGCCGGGGAAGCGCAGTTTGGCGAGCGCGTAGCCCGCGAGGGACGACGTGAGCAGCACGGAAGCGGTGATCAGCGCGGTGGCGGCCACGCTGTTGCGGAAGAGCGCCGGCAGGTCCAACTGCCGGATCGCCGCCCGGTAGTTGGCGAGGTCGAACGCCCGGGGCAGGAAGCGGTACGGCAGCGTGCCCGCCTCGCCGGGGCCCTTGAAGGACGTCATCACCATGTCGCAGAACGGCACCACCGTGAGCACGGCGCCGGTGGCGACCACGAGGTACGACAGCCACGGCACGCCACGGCGGCCGGTGCTCCTTCCCCGCGTCACGCGTCCTCCCCCGTGCGCCGGAACCACCACAACTGCGCCAGCGTGATCGCGAGGACCACCGCGAACAGCACGAACGCGGCGGCGCTCGCGGTGCCCCAGTCGCCGTAGCCGAAGGCCAGCCGGTACATCTCCAGCGCGGCCACGTCGGTCGCGTCCCCCGGTCCGCCCCTGGTCATCACGGTGATCAGCGCGAACGACTGCAGACCGGTGAGGAACTGGGTGACGCACACGAACAGCAGGGACGGCCGCAGCAGCGGCAGGGTGATCCTCCGGAAGACGGTGACCGGCCCGGCGCCGTCCAGCGCGGCGGCCTCGTAGTACGACTCCGGGACGGACTTCAGCCCGGCGGTCAGCACGAGGACCGCCGAGCCGAGCGAGGCCCAGGCCTGGACGACCACGACCGAGGGCAGCGCGGTGTCCGGGTCCGCGAGGAACGCCACCGAGTCCAGTCCGACGGCGTTGAGGACGCCGTTGACCAGACCGCCCGGCTCGTACATGTACTTCCACACGTTGCCGACGGCGACGACGGTCGTGACGATCGGCAGGAAGTACAGGGTGCGCCACACTCCCTGGAACCGCAACCTGTCGATGCAGGTAGCGACGAGCACCGAGCCCGTGAGGGCGAGGGCGACGGTGCCCAGGGCGAACAGCAGCGTGTTGGTGAGGATCGGCGTCAGGAACGTCGACCCGTCCGCGAACAGGCCGGTGAAGTTGTCGAGGCCGGCCGGCTCGATGTCGCCGAGGGCGAACCCGGACCAGCGGGACGTCGACAGCAGCAGCGCGAACCCGAGCGGCAGGAGCAGGAAGACCGCGAAGAACAGCAGCACCGGCGCCAGGAAGAGGTAGGCGACGACGGTCTGGCGGCGCCGGTGGCGGACGCGGCCGGCGACGGCGGACCGGACGGCCCGGGCCCGGGGGGTCCGTTCGGCCGTCTCGGGTACCAGGGCGTTCACCATGCGCGCGCCACCTCCTGATCGACCTGACGGCGGGTCAGGCGCAGTGCCTCCTCGACCGACCGCCGGCCGGTCCACAGCGCCTCGATGTTCGTGCGCAGCAGCGACTTGGCCCGCTGGGCGCCCGGCACGTTCGGCTCCGGCACCGCGTAGGCCAGCGCGTCCAGGAACGGCCGCAGGTTCGGATCGCGGGCCGCGCCCTTCCCGCCGCCCGCGCCCAGGAGCGCCCGCATGTCGTCGGCGCGGCCGGTCAGGGAGCCGGCCGACACCTGCAGGGCGCTCATCCGGGTCGCCACCGCACCCTTCCCGGCGGCCGTCCGCTCGGTATTGAGCCAGCGCAGGAACTCCCAGGCCTCGCGCGGGTGCCGACTGGCCGTGTTGACCCCGAGCATGAAGCCGGTGCAGAGCGTGGCGCGTGTGCCGCCCGCCTCGGGCAGGGGCAGCGGCGCGACGCCGACATCCCGGTAGTCCGCGCCCATCTGGCTCCTCAGGCTGCCGGTCCACCAGCCGGCACTGATCACCATGGCCACCTGCCCGGACGGGAACGCGCGGTAGACGTTGACACCCGGACAGCTCGCCCCCCTGGCGACGAGGCGGTCCTCCAGGCCGAACACGGCCCGGCCGGCCGGTGAGTCGATGCCGGTGCTCCTGCCGTCCGCCGAGACGAACGCTCCGCCGGCGGCGTTGAGCAGCGCGAGCGTCTGGCCGACGGTGGTGGAGTCGTCGTATGTCGACAGCCCGAACCCCTGGACGAGCGTGTTGCCGTACCGGTCCCGCCTGGTGGTGCGGTAGGCGGTCTCCTCCAGCTCCCGCCAGGTGCGCGGCGGGCCGTCGACGCCGGCCGCGCGCAGCAGCCGCTTGTTGTAGTAAAGGGCGTACGTCTGGAGTTCGGTGGGGTAGCCGTACACCCTGCCGCCCACCGAGGCGGCGCCGACCGCGGCGGCACTGTAGCCGCGTCGGATCTCCTCCGCGTGCTCGGCCGGGGCGGGCCGCAGGACGCCGGCCCGGACGAGCTGGCCGTTCCACAGGCAGTACGGGTGGAGGATGTCGGCGCCCTGGCCGGCGGCCTGCCGGACCATGAACGTGGTCAGCAGGTCCGTGAACTCCACCGCCGTCGTGCGCACCTTGACCCGGTCGTGCGTGGCGTTCCACTCGTCCACCGGGCCGCGCAGCGCCTCCTTGAGCTCCCCGCTCGCGTAGTGGGAGAGCAGGGTGAGGACGATGGGGTCACCGGGCCGCCCGGTGCCCCGGTGCGGCGCCGCGCAGCCGGTGGCGAGCAGGGCCGCAGGGAGCGCGAGCACGAAGTGACGGCGGCTCGGACGCGGTGAGCCGTGGGGTGGCCGACGGTCGGGCGGGCCGTCGGTGCGGCGGGGCCGGGTCACCGGGTGGCCTCCCGGCGCAGCACACGGAACACCCGGGTCGTGGTGAAGCCCGCCGCGCGGTACAGCCGGCCCGCCGGTGACCGCTCGCCGGTCCACAGGAACCACGCGCAGTGCGCGCCGCGTGCCCGCATCCGCTCCAGGACCAGGTGGAGCAGGACCGTGCCGAGCCCGGTGCCGCGCATCTCCTCCAGCACGCCGAACGGCCCGAACCGCTCGTCCGCCGACGCGTACGCGCCGTGCATCGCCCAGCCGGCCAGGCGGCCCGACGGGTCCCGGGCGACGACGATCCGGTCCAGCGGCGTGCCGGCGGCCAGGCACTCCCGGATCGCCCGCGCCCAGTCCGGGTTGAAGTGACGCCCGGCGAGCGCGAGCAGGTCCACCAGGTCGTCGTCGCACGGGGTGGCGAACCGGTGGCCGCGGGCCGTCAGTTCGTCCCGGCGGCGCGCGGCCACGTCGGGGAAGCGGTAGCCGGCCAGGCGGCGGTCCATCGCCACCGCCTCGTACAGGGTCCGGAAGCCCAGCGAGTCGAGGAGCTTCGCCGCCTCCGGGTACGTCTCGGCGTCCAGCCCGGGGAGCACGTAGTTCGGGGTGTACGAGGAGAAGTCCACACGGGTGCGGCCGTGACCGCGCAGCCAGTCGAGGGCCTCGGTCAGCAGCCGGCGGCCGAGGCCGAGCCCACGGGCGGCCGGGTCGACGAAGAAGAACGGGATCCAGCCCTGCTCCGGCTCCAGGTCGGTGCCGCTCATCGGCGTCAGGCGGCGCACCGCGTAGGCCGCGCCGAGAACCCGGTCGCCGTCGACGGCGACCCGGAGCCCGTCCGGATCGAAGTTGGCGTCGAGCAGCACCAGGGAGCGGAACCGGTCCGGGGTGAGGGGATCGGCCGGCGCGCTGCGCCGCCACGCCTCCACCAGCCGGGGCCCGTCACCCACGCGGAACCCGCGCGTCCCGGCCCCGGAGGTCGTCGTGCGGTCGGTCATCGACGGTGGTGTCCTTCCCCGCGCGGGTGCGGCGACGGCCCAGTCGGGGGGCGGTGCCGGTGGGGCGCGCAGCGCGGGCGCGAACCGCGCGTCGAGGTACGGCGCCCCGACGATCTCGAAGGGCCGCGTGGTGTCCCGGCCCTCGGAGAGGTCCGTCCCCTCGGACAGGCAGGTGCCGGCGGCGCGCCTGCCGCGAGCAGCGCGGGTGCGGCGGGGCGCAGATCGGGGAGGACGCCGGTGTGGTGGGTCACCAGTCCCGGCCGGCCGGGCCCGGCGAGCCCGGGAGACGCGTGCAGCCGTGCGATCCCGGTCGTCACCGCGACGCGGTCGTCCGTGCTCATCCGTTGCCCCGTCTGCAGGTGACGTCTCGAAGGGTGGGGCGCAATTTACTGGTATGTCCGGCAACTCTGCAATGATTCAGGGCGGTATACGGCGAAATAGCTGTTCATGCTGGAAAGGGATGTCTGCGGAAAAACGTTCCCGCCGGACGCGACGGGGGCGCCACGGACCCCGACTTCGCCGGCGGCGGCGCCCTTACCGGCGCCGGGACCGTCCCCCGGTTCCGGTTCGGCCCGCGCGCCGCCCGGGTGCGACCCCGGAACGGTGACGCGGGCATGCGCGCCGCGGGCCCGTCAGCGGTCCAGCGCCCGGCCCACCGTCGCCGCCGCCTGGCGTACGGCCGGGGCCAGCCGGTCGGGGCGGGCGGTCGTCGCGGCCGTCACCGACACGGCGGCCACGGCGGTGCCGTTCCGGAACACCGGGGCGGCCAGGGAGAGTTCACCGAGGCGGTACTCCTGGTGCGCCTCGGCCAGTCCGGTCGCGCGCACCCGGGCCAACTGGGCACCGAGGGCGCCGGGGGCGGTGACGGTGTAGGGGGTGTGGCGGACGGCGCTCGGGGACGGGCCGGCCGCGGTACGGGGGCCGTGGCCGGCGATCCGGCCGGGCGCGCCGCCGTTCCCGTGCCCGCCGCCGAACCCGGACCCGACCCCGTAGGCCAGCAGCACCTTGCCCGCCGCCGTGGCGTGCAGCGGCAGCCGTTCGCCGGTGACCAGGCAGAGGGCCGCGCCGTCGGCCGGGATCGTCACGTCGGCGTGGCCGCTGGTGCGGCTGGTGAGGGTGCGCAGGGCCGGCAGGGCCGTGGCGAGGAGTCCGCGGGGACAGGGCGCGGCGGCGCCGAGGGTGCGGAGACGGGTGCCGAGGCGGTAGGAGCCGTCGGCCGCCCGCTCCAGCCCGCCCCAGGCCACCAGTTCGCGCACCATGCGCAGCGCGGTCGGCACGGGGAGCCCCGTGCGGCGGGCGATGTCCGTCAGGCGCAGGGTGTCCGGCGCGTCCCCGAACGCGTCCAGTACGGAGAGGACCCGCCCGGCCACGCTCTCGGCCATACCGTTCCTCCGCCTCCGCAGCCCTCGTTTTCGCCCAGTGAAACCCGGGCGTTGGCGTCGTACGCCCCCGCCCGTCATGGTCAACACATGACTCTCGGCCTCTCTTCCGACCAACTCCTGTCCACCACGCGCGCCGTCCGCCACCGTCTCGACCTGACCCGGCCGGTGCCCCGCCGGCTGCTGGAGGAATGCGTCGACCTGGCGGTCCAGGCGCCGACCGGGCGCAACCGGCAGCGCTGGCACTTCGTCATCGTCACCGACCCGGACCGGCGGGCCGCCCTGGCGGACGTGTGGCGCGCCGGTGTGAGCGCGCCGGGCGCCAGTGAGCCGCTGCCGGCACGCGATGTGCGGCGCGCGAGCGTGGCCCGGATGGACCGGGTCTACTCCGGTACCGCGCACCTCTACGAGCACCTCCACGAGGTCCCGGCGCTCGTCGTCCCGTGCGTGGAGGGCCGTACCGACGACGCGCCCGTGCTGCGCCAGGCCGGCACCTGGGGGTCCATCCTCCCGGCCGTCTGGAGCTTCATGCTCGCCGCCCGCGCCCGGGGCCTCGGCACCTGCTGGACCACCGGGAACCTCGTCCACGAGCGGGAGTCGGCCCGGGTGCTCGGCATCCCGTACGAGGACGTCATGCAGGCCGCCCTCATCCCCGTCGCGTACACCCTCGGCACCGACTTCCGCCCGGCCGGCCGCATTCCGCGGGAGCGGGTGCTGCACTGGGAAGAGTTTTGAACATGTTCAATTCCGGGCGTACGCTGCTGCCATGAGCGACAGAGCCGCCCTGCTCAAGGGCATCCGCGTGTGGCTGGCCCTCTTCGTCGTGTGCCTCGCCCTCAGCGGGGCGACCGCCTTCCCGCTGGTGCACGAACTGCGCTGGACCGAGGACGCGTTGCGCGCGCTGTCCGTGCCGGAGCACCTGCCCGGGCTGATGGCGTGGATCTCCCGGGTGCGCGACGGGCTGGACACCGTCGACGCCGAGCAGCCCTTCGTCCTGTACGGCACCGACTGGCTCGCCTTCGCCCACCTCGTCATCGCGGTCGCGTTCTACGGCCCCTACCGTGACCCCGTCCGCAACATCTGGGTGGTCGAGTTCGGGATGATCGCCTGTGCCGGGATCATCCCGCTCGCCCTCGTCTGCGGACCGGTCCGCGGCATCCCCTTCTGGTGGAGCGTCATCGACATGTCGTTCGGGGTCTTCGGGATCGTCCCGCTGTACGTCGTGCGGAAGAAGACCAAGCGGCTTCAGGCGCTCGGCGGCGCGCCGTCCGGCCTCCCGGCCGCCACCGCCGCGGGCTGAACCGTCGGCGGCGAACGGGCCGGCTCCGGTCAGCGGTTGAACGCCGGGAAGGCGAAGCGCTGGGCGACGGACAGCCCGTCGCCCTTCGCGTCCGTGGACTCGACCGAGTAGACCAGCGTGCGGGACAGGTCCGGGGTCGCGGCGATCACCGTCGCGTACCCGGGGCGCGAACCGGTCTTGCCCCAGATCACCCTGCCGTTCACCTCGAACCGCTCCAGCGCCGCGCCGTACCGCGCCCCGGGCACGTCCGGCAGCGTGAACATCTCCTTCAGCTGCGGCCTCGGCACCACCCGGCCGCGGAACAGCCCGACCAGCAGCCGTTCCAGATCGGCGGTCGTGGAGATCATGTCGCCGGCCGCGAACCGGTCGGACATGTTCCATTCGGTCACGTCGACCAGTTCGCCGTCGATCCAGTCGTAGCCCCGGTTGTGCGGGCCGTGGATCCGGGGGTCCGCGCCGACCGGGAAGGAACTGTGCCGCATGCCGAGCGGCCGGAAGACGCGCACCTCGGCCTGGTGCGCGTACGAGTCGCCGGTCACCTTCTCGATGAGCATGCCGAGCACGGTGTAGTGGATGTTGCCGTAGGTCTGCCGCGTGCCCGGCGCGTACGCCGGGCCCCCCGCCACGGCGTCCGCCACGACCTGACGGGGTGTCAGTGTCTCGAAGCGGTGCGGGTAGCCCTCCTCGACCGTGTCACCGAGGGACGAACCCGGGCGCAGTCCGCTGGTGTAGTTCAGCAACTGCCTTACCGTGACCGGCGCGAAGTCCGCCGTGAGCAGGCCCGGCAGATAGTGCTGCACGGTTCCGTCGAGGTCGATCCGGCCCTCCGCGGCCAGTTGCAGCACGATCGAGGCGGTCACCACCTTCGTGACCGAACCGGCCCGGAAGCGCGCGTCCTCCAGGGCCGGCGCTCCGGTGCGCACGTCCCGCACCCCGGCCGTCCCGCGCCAGGTCCCGTCACCGCCGACGCGGAGCAGCGCGGCGGTGGCGTCGTGGTCGGGCAGCCCGGCGATCGCGGCCGCGAGGGCCTCGGTGTCGGGGCCGGTGGCGGTCGTGGCGGGGGTGGTCGTGGTGCGGGCGGACCGCGCGGGCGCGGCGAGGGCGGAGCCGGCCAACGGGCCGGCGGCCACCGCGGTGACGAGGACGGCGGCCAGGAGGGCCGAACGGCTGGTGCGGGGCATGCGGGACTCCTTCGGGGGGCGGACGTCGGGCACCTGGAAGACGGTGCGTGATCATCCTCGGGCGCCGGGCCGGGAGGCGGATCCTCACCGAGGAGGCCCTGCGACCCTTGCTCGTCCCTGATCAACCAGCCGATTTTCTGGGGGAGTTGCCCGGGATCACCCCTACGGACCGCCCCGCGCGGGTGGAGTGCTCCCGCGCGGCCGTCACCTCGTCGCCGTGCTCGAACGCGCGTGGCCGACCTCGCGGTCCCGGGACGACCGAACGAGAGACCCTAGGCCGCGGTGCGCAGGGCGTGCAGGACGTCGATCCGGTTCGTCGTGATGGAGTCGGCGCCCAGGTCCAGCAGACGGCTCAAGGAACGGCGGGTGTCCGGGGTCCAGACCGACAGCAGCAGACCGTCGTGGTGCACCCGGGCCGCGAGCTCCCGGCTCACCAGGGAGAAGCGGTAGTTGAGCCAGCGCGGGCGGACCGCGGCCAGCAGCGCGGGCCGGGGCGGTGCCAGGGTCGTCCAGGTCAGGGCGATCTCGGCGGCCGGGTCGGCGGCGCGGACGGCGAGCATCGCCTCCGCGTGCGCGCTGTAGTAGACCCGCTCCCCGGCCCCGCACTGCCGGACCACGTCCAGGATCCGCGCCACCGTGCGACGGCCGACCGGCCCGCACAGGTCCACCATCACCCTGCTGTCCCCGGTCGCGGCCAGCGCCTCCGCCAGCGTCGGCACACCGCCCGCCGTGAGCCCGCGCAGCTCGTCGGCGGACAGCGCGGCCAGCGGCCGGTCGACCTCCCACAGCCGCCGCAGCGTGTCGTCGTGCAGCAGCACGGGGACGCCGTCGCGGGTGAGCCGTACGTCCACCTCCACGGCGTCCGCGCCCCGGTCGAGCGCGGACCGCAGTGAGGCGAGGGTGTTCTCACGGAAACGGTAGGGGTCGCCGCGGTGGGCCACGGCGGTCAGCGTCTGCATGGCCCCCATTGTGGCCGGTGTCAGCAGGCAGGCCAGGCGGCGGTGTACGTGTCGATCTCCGCCGTGATCCGCGCCTTGCCCGCCGCGTCGAGGAAGGAGGCCTCCACGGCGTTCTTCGCCAGCTCCGCCACGCCCCGCTCGTCGAGGTCCAGGAGCCGGGCGGCCACCGCGTACTCGTTGTTCAGGTCGGTGCCGAACATCGGCGGGTCGTCGGAGTTGATCGTGACCAGCACCCCGGCCCGCGTGAACTCCTTGACCGGGTGCTCCTCCAGCGTGCGGACCGCGCGGGTGGCGATGTTGGAGGTCGGGCAGACCTCCAGCGGGACGCGGTGCTCGGCGAGGTGGGCGAGCAGCTTCGGGTCCCGCGCCGAGCTGGTGCCGTGCCCGATCCGCTCGGCGCGCAGCTCGGTCAGCGCGTCCCACACCGTCTCCGGGCCGGTCGTCTCCCCGGCGTGCGGGACGGAGTGCAGACCGGCCGCGATGGCCCGGTCGAAGTACGGCTTGAACTGCGGCCGGGGCACGCCGATCTCCGGCCCGCCGAGCCCGAAAGACACCAGGCCCTCCGGGCGGAAGCGGTCGTCGGTGGCCAGTCGCACCGTCTCCTCGGCCGACTCCAGACCCGCCTCGCCGGGGATGTCGAAGCACCAGCGCAGCACGGTCCCGAACTCGGCCTCGGCGGTCTTCCGGGCGTCCTCGATCGCGTCCATGAACGCCCGCGGGTCGATACCGCGCCGGGTGGAGGAGAACGGTGTGAGCGTCAGTTCGGCGTACCGCACCTGCTGCCGGGCCATGTCGCGGGCCACCTCGTAGGTGAGCAGCCGGACGTCCTCCGGGGTGCGGATGAGGTCCACGACCGACAGGTACACCTCGATGAAGTGCGCGAAGTCGGTGAAGGTGAAGTAGTCGGCCAGGGCCTCGGGGTCGCTGGGGACCCTGGAGTCGGGGTGCCGGGCGGCCAGTTCGGAGACGATGCGGGGGGAGGCGGAGCCGACGTGGTGGACGTGCAGTTCCGCCTTGGGCAGTCCGGCGATGAAGGCGCGCAGATCGCGGTCGGCGGTACCGGTGGCGGGTACGGAGCTGTCGGTCAAGGGGTCCTCCCCGGGACGGGCGCCCGCGGCACGTGGTCCCCGGCACGTCGTGCGGCGGACGCGGTCCGTGGTGCGGGCGCGGTGATCGGCTGATCGGGTTGCGCCGCATCATCGTAGGCCCCGGGCCGCGGTGCCCCGCGCTGCCCGTAGCATGACGGGACGTCCAGCCGAGGGGTGTGCCGACCATGTCCGACGAGGTGCCGCAGTCCACGCCGGGGGAACAGAGCGACGGGCACCACTCCGCGACCCCCCGGGTCTCCTTCGACAAGGAACCGGAGCGGACGGCGCCGGCCGCGCGGGGAACGGACGGGGCAGGGGTCCAGGACCCCCCTCCCGACCCCGGCCCCGTACACGACCGGCGGACGGTGACGTCGCCGCCGGCGTTCCCGGGTTCGGTCACGCCCGCCGACGCCGCACCCGCGCCCTGGACCGCGCCGGCCGGGGGCCCCACCTCCACGGCCCCTGCCCCCCAGCCGAACCCGTTCGCCCCGCCGGCCGCCACCGCGGTGCCGCACCTGTCCGCTCCGCCGTCTCCGGCTCCCCAGCCGAACCCGTTCGCCCCGCCGGCCGCCACCGCGGTGCCGCACCTGTCCGCCCCGCCACCGCTGAGCTCCTACCCGCCCCCGGGGAACCCCTTCGCCCCGCCGGCGCCCCCCGCGGGCCCGCACGGGGGCGCGGAGCCGGTGCCGCCGCCTCCCATCGCCCCCGACGGCCCCGGCCAGGTGCCGTACGGCTATCCGGGCGCGGCGCCGGCGTACGGCTACCCGGGTCCGGGGCCCGCGTACGGCTACCCGGGCCCGCAACAGGCCCCGTACGGCGGTGTCGCTCCCTATCCCGCCGCGCACGGCCACGCCTGGCCCGGCATGCAGCCGTCCCCCAGCAACGGTCTGGGTACGGCCTCGCTGGTGCTGGGGATCGTGGCGACGGTCGGCTTCGTCCTGTGGCCGGTCGCCCTGGCCATGGGCATCCTGGCCGTGATCCTCGGCGGGCTGGGCCGGGGCAGGGCCAACCGGGGCGAGGCGACGAACCCCGGCGTGGCCCTGGCCGGCGTCATCTGCGGCGCCGCCGGGATCGTGCTGGTGCTGGTCCTGTTCGCCCTGTTGATAGCGACGGGCGCCTGACGCACCGGCCGGCGTACCCGGTCCCGGCGAGCGCGCCCGGTCCCGGCCGGCCCGTCCGAGTCGGCCGGGAAGACCCGTCCGAAGGCACCGCCCGGCACACGCCGTCCCGCCGAGGGTCCAGGGGCCGGTGACCCTGCCGAGGGTCCAGGGGCCGGCGACCCCGCCGAGGGTCCACGGGCCGACGACCCCGCCCAAGCGCCGCAGGCCTACGCGCCGGCCCCCGCCAGCCGCTCCCGGGCCTCCATCAGGGCGAAGCCCAGGAGGTTCAGGCCCTGCCAGCGCTCCGGGTCGAAGGCCGCCTCGTCGTCGGCCGACAGGCCGATGCCCCATATCCGGTCCACGGGGCTCGCCTCCACCAGCACCCGCTCACCGGTCCCGAGCAGGAACATCCCGAGGTCGTCGTCGGCGGCGAACTTGTGCACGTTGCCCTCGACCACCAGGCGGAAGCGTTCCCGCTCCCACACCGCCGCGTCGAAGTCCCGCACCAGCCGGCCCGCCTTCTTCGCCTCCGCGGGATGCTCCGCGGCCAGCACCCGGCGCTCGGCGTCGGCGTCCTCGAACAGCCGGGCCTTGCCCGCCATCATCCAGTGCTCCGCCGTCGCGTACCGCACGCCGTCCACCACGAACGGCGACGGCCACCACTGGCTCAGACAGCTCGCGCCGATCCGGCCGTCCGGCCGCGGCCGGTGTCCCCAGAAGTGCAGAAACCTGATCCGGGACCCCGCCCGGACCTCCCTGAGCAGGGCGTCCACCCCGTCGATCTTCCCCATGCACGCGAGTGTGGCACGCACCACTGACACACCGTCCGTCCTTTTCCGCCCCGACTCGACACCTGGTCGACAGATTCCGTCGCGTAACCAAAAGGCAACAACGGAATCACTTGTTGGCGTCCGGTCCCTCTGTCAGGATCGGCACTCAAATCGAGCTGGAGCCACGCCCCCCGCCCCTCGGGACGGGCGCACGGCGGAGGAGAGCGACATGCACAACCCGGGCACCGCCACCCCGGAACGATTCCCCGCACAGGACCGCCTCGCGGACGGCGCGCAGTTCATCGCGGGCCGGCCCGCCCGGGGCACCTCGGGCCGTACGCACTCCGTGGTCGACCCGGCCACCGGCGCCGAGGTGTACACCTACGAGCTGGCCGGTACAGAGGACGTCGACGCGGCCGTCGCCGCCGCGCGCGCCGCCTTCCCCGGCTGGGCCGCCGCCACCCCGGGCGAGCGCTCGGACGCGCTGCACCGGTTCGCCGCCGTGCTCGCCGACCGCGCCGAGGAGTTCGCCCGCGCCGAGTCGCTCCAGTGCGGCAAACCGCTCAAGCTCACCCGCGAGTTCGACGTTCCGGGGACCGTCGACAACACCGCGTTCTTCGCGGGCGCGGCCCGGCACCTCCAGGGGCAGTCCGCCGGTGAGTACTCCGGCGACCACACGTCGTACGTCCGGCGCGAGCCCATCGGGGTCGTCGGCTCCATCGCACCCTGGAACTACCCGCTCCAGATGGCCGCCTGGAAGATCCTCCCGGCGATCGCCGCGGGCAACACCATCGTGCTGAAGCCCGCCGAGCCGACCCCGCTGACCTCGCTGCTGTTCGCGCGCGCCGCCACGGACGCCGGCATCCCGCAGGGCGTGGTCAACATCGTCACCGGGACCGGGAAGGAGGCCGGTGAGCACCTGGTCGGGCACCCCGACGTGGCCATGACCTCCTTCACCGGCTCCACCGCCGTCGGCAAGCGCGTCGCCCGGATCGCCACCGCCACCGTCAAGCGGCTGCACCTGGAACTGGGCGGCAAGGCGCCCTTCGTGGTCTTCGACGACGCCGACCTGGAGGCCGCCGTGCACGGCGCGGTCGCCGGCGCGCTCATCAACACCGGGCAGGACTGCACGGCGGCCACGCGCGCGTACGTGCAGCGCCCGCTGTACGAGGCGTTCGTGGAGCGGACCGCCGCGCTGATGGGCACCGTGCGGCTCGGCGACCCGTTCGCGCCTGGCACCGACCTCGGGCCGCTGATCTCGCACGTCCAGCGCGACCGGGTCGCCGGTTTCGTGGACCGCGCGCGGGGTTACGCGCGCGTGGTGACGGGCGGCGAGGCCCCCCAGGGCGACCTGAAGGACGGCGCCTACTACCGGCCCACGCTGATCGCCGACGCGGCCCAGGACAGCGAGATCGTCCAGTCGGAGATCTTCGGTCCGGTACTGGTCGTCCTTCCGTTCGACAGTGATGATGAGGGCATCCGGCTGGCCAACGACACCCCGTACGGCCTCGCCGCCTCCGCGTGGAGCCGCGACGTCTACCGCGCGAACCGGGCCACCCGTGAGATCAAGGCGGGCTGCGTCTGGATCAACGACCACATCCCGATCATCAGCGAGATGCCGCACGGCGGCTACAAGGCCTCCGGCTTCGGCAAGGACATGTCGGCGTACTCCTTCGAGGAGTACACGCAGGTCAAACACGTAATGTTCGACAACACCGCGGTGGCCGCGAAGGACTGGCACCGCACGATCTTCGGGGACCGCTAGCGACGACCAGGCCACCGACCAGGCCGATCCTCCGAAAGGGCACCACGCGCATGGAGCAGTACGAGCCCGACCGCCTCACTCCGCCCCAGGCGGCCGCCATGCGGCGCAGCCTGCTGGGCGGCAGGGCCGCTCTGACCCGCCGGTCGCTGCTGCGGGCGTCCGCGGGCGGCGCGCTCGCCGCCGGCGGCCTCGGGGCGCTGAGCGGCTGCGGGATCCCCGCCGCGGGCAAGACCCAGGGCGGCACCTCCGCCCAGGACCACTCGGCCCGGGAGAAGGTCGTGAACTTCTCCAACTGGACCGAGTACATCGACGTCGACGACAGCGGCAAGCACCACCCCACCCTGGAGACCTTCCGCCGGCGGACCGGGATCACGGTCAACTACAGCGAGGACATCAACGACAACAACGAGTTCTTCGGCAAGATCAAGCCGCAGCTCGCCGCGGGCCAGGACACCGGCCGGGACCTCATCGTCCTCACCGACTGGCTGGCCGCCCGGCTGATCCGCCTGGGCTGGGTGCAAAAGCTCGACCCGTCGAACCTCCCGCACGCGTACACCAACCTCTCGCCCCAGTTCCGTAACCCCGACTGGGACCCCGGGCGGGCGTACTCGTACCCCTGGCAGGGCATCTCCACCGTGATCGCCTACAACAAGAAGGCGCTCGACGGCATCGAGGTGAAGTCGGTCTCCGACCTGCTCGACAACCCCAGGCTGAAGGGGCGCGTGGGCTTCCTGTCGGAGATGCGGGACTCCGTCGGCATGACCCTGCTGGACATGGGCAAGGACCCGGCGAAGTTCACCGACGACGACTTCGACGCGGCGATCGCCCGCCTCCAGAAGGCCGTCGACAAGGGCCAGATCCGCCGCTTCACCGGCAACGACTACACCTCCGACCTGACCAAGGGCGACTTCGCGGCCTGTGTCGCCTGGGCGGGCGACGTGGTCCAGCTCAAGGCGGACAGCCCGGACGTCGACTTCGTCATCCCCGACAGCGGCTACATGACGTCGACCGACAACCTGTGCGTCCCCAACAAGGCGCGGCACAAGACGAACGCCGAGCGGCTCATCGACTTCTACTACGAGCCCCAGCAGGCCGCCGCGCTCGCCGCGTACATCAACTACGTGACGCCCGTCGACGGTGTGAAGCCCTACCTTGCGAAGATCGACAAGGACGCGGCGGACAACCCGCTGATCGTCCCCGACAAGGCCATGCAGGCGAGGTCCCACGCCTTCCGCTCCCTGAGCCAGAAGGAAGAGACGGCCTACGAAGAGAAGTTCGCGAAGCTCACAGGGGCGTGACGACGATGAAGACGACACCAGACAACAGCGGCGACGTCCGCCTCTCCGGCATCTCCAAGACGTACGGGTCCTTCACCGCCGTGCACCCGCTGGACCTGACCGTGCCCGAGGGCTCCTTCTTCGCCCTGCTCGGCGCCTCCGGCTGCGGCAAGACCACCACCCTGCGCATGATCGCCGGCCTGGAGGAGCCCACGACGGGCACCGTCCGGCTCGGCGAGCAGGACGTCACTCACCTGCCGCCGTACAAACGGCCGGTGAACACGGTCTTCCAGTCCTACGCCCTCTTCCCGCACCTCGACATCTTCGAGAACGTCGCCTTCGGCCTGCGCCGGCGCGGCATCAAGAGCGTGAAGAAGCAGGTGGAGGACATGCTGGAGCTGGTCCAGCTCGGCGAGCAGGCGCGCAAGAAGCCGCACCAGCTCTCCGGCGGCCAGCAGCAGCGCGTCGCCGTGGCCCGCGCGCTGATCAACCACCCCAAGGTGCTCCTGCTGGACGAGCCGCTCGGCGCGCTGGACCTCAAGCTGCGCCGCCAGATGCAGCTGGAGCTCAAGCGCATCCAGACCGAGGTCGGCATCACCTTCGTCCACGTCACGCACGACCAGGAGGAGGCCATGACCATGGCCGACACGGTCGCCGTGATGAACGGCGGCCGGGTCGAGCAGCTCGGCTCGCCGGCCGACCTGTACGAGAACCCGCGGAGCACCTTCGTCGCGAACTTCCTCGGGACCTCCAACCTCATCGAGGCCGAGGTCGACACGAAGAACGGCGACGACATCGTGCTCAAGGCGGGCGGCGGCAAGCTGGTGCTGCCCGAGGCGCGCTGTTCCGCCCCGACGACGGCAGGCGGCAAGGTGCTGGTCGGCATCCGCCCGGAGAAGATCTCGCTCACGCACGCCGACGACGCGGGGGAGATCCCGGACGGCCGCAACCGCCTCACCGGCACGATCGCCGACGCCAGCTTCATCGGCGTCTCCACGCAGTACGTCATCGACAGCCCGGTCTGCGACGAGTTGGCGGTGTACGTGCAGAACGTCGAGCGGGACGGCCGGCTCGTCCCCGGCGCCGACGTGGTCCTGCACTGGAGCCCGGCGCACACGTTCGGCCTGGACGCCGCTCAGTCCCTGCTCGCTGGGACAGTGGGCTCCGCGGGCACCGAGGAAGAGGCCGCCGCCTGATGTCCACCCTCACCGAGGCGCCACCGCCTCTCGCGCCCGCGGCCCCGGAGAAGAAGCCCCCGCGCAGGCGTGGCCGGTTCACCCCGTACTGGCTGCTGCTTCCGGGCATCCTGTGGCTGATCGTCTTCTTCGCGCTGCCGATGCTCTACCAGGCCTCCACCTCCGTGCAGCAGGGCTCCCTGGAGGACGGCTACAAGGTCACCTGGCACTTCGCGACGTACTGGGACGCCCTGTCCGCGTACTGGCCGCAGTTCCTGCGGTCCGTGTTCTACGCCGCCGCCGCGACCGTGCTGTGCCTGCTGCTCGGTTACCCGCTGGCCTACCTCATCGCCTTCCGCGCGGGCCGCTGGAAGAACCTGATCATGATCCTGGTGATCGCGCCGTTCTTCACCAGCTTCCTGATCCGCACCCTGGCCTGGAAGACGATCCTCGCCGACAACGGCGTGGTCGTGCACACGCTGAACTCACTGCACGTCCTGGACCTCACCAACTGGCTCGGCTGGACGGCGGGCGACCGCGTCCTGGCCACCCCGCTCGCGGTCGTGTGCGGCCTGACGTACAACTTCCTGCCGTTCATGATCCTGCCGCTGTACACCTCGCTGGAGCGGATCGACGGCCGGCTGCACGAGGCGGCCGGCGACCTGTACGCCAAGCCGTGGACCACCTTCCGCAAGGTCACCTTCCCGCTGTCCATGCCGGGCGTGGTCTCCGGGACGCTGCTGACCTTCATCCCGGCGGCCGGTGACTACGTCAACGCCGAACTCCTCGGCTCCACCGACACCCGCATGATCGGCAACGTCATCCAGACGCAGTTCCTGCGCATCCTCGACTACCCGACGGCCGCGGCCCTCTCCTTCATCCTCATGGCCGCGATCCTGGCCATGGTCACGTTCTACATCCGCCGGTCCGGGACGGAGGACCTGGTCTAAATGCCGTTCGTCACCTGGCTCAAGCGCCATCTCGTCGTCATCGCCGGACTGCTGACCCTCGCCTATCTCCTGCTGCCGAACGTCATCGTCACGGTGTTCTCCTTCAACAAACCGAAGGGGCGCTTCAACTACGAATGGCAGCGGTTCTCCACGCACGCCTGGAAGGACCCCTGCGGTGTCGCCGACATGTGCGGCTCGCTGTCCATCAGCCTCCAGATCGCCGTGTGGGCGACGGTCGGCGCCACGATCCTCGGCACGATGATCTCCTTCGCGCTGGTCCGCTACCGCTTCCGCGCGCGGGGCGCCGTCAACTCGCTGATCTTCCTGCCGATGGCGATGCCCGAGGTCGTCATGGCCGCCTCGCTGCTCACCCTGTTCCTGAACATGGGCGCCCAGCTGGGCTTCTTCACGATCCTCATCGCCCACATCATGTTCTGCCTGAGCTTCGTCGTCACCGCGGTCAAGGCCCGTGTGATGTCGATGGACCCGCGTCTGGAGGAGGCCGCCCGGGACCTGTACGCCGGTCCCGTGCAGACCTTCCTGCGGGTCACCCTGCCCATCGCGGCCCCCGGGATCGCCGCGGGCGCGCTGCTGTCGTTCGCGCTCTCCTTCGACGACTTCATCATCACCAACTTCAACGCGGGCTCGACCGTCACCTTCCCCATGTTCGTGTGGGGCTCGGCCCAGCGTGGAACGCCCGTCCAGATCAACGTGATCGGCACGGCCATGTTCCTGATCGCCGTCCTGTTCGTGCTGACGTCGATGGTCGTCGGCAACCGCCGGAACAAGCAAAAGGCATAAGCCCTTTCCCGGAACGTCCTGTGTAGGGAAACGTCCTCTGTAGGGAGTTGAAATCATGGCCCCAAGCGCCATGAGCCGTGGCAAAGACAACTGGATCGCCTCTCTCTCCGAAGCCCAGCCGGTCCCGTACTGGCTGGAAGACCCCGGCAAGCCACCCGCCGAGCCCGCCCTCACCGGCACCGAGACGTGCGACCTGCTGGTCGTGGGCGGCGGCTACAGCGGGCTGTGGACCGCGCTGAACGCCAAGGAGCGCGACCCGCGGCGCGATGTGGTGCTGCTGGAAGGCCGCGAGGTGGGCTGGGCCGCCTCCGGCCGCAACGGCGGCTTCTGCGCCGCCTCCCTCACGCACGGCCTGCCCAACGGCCTGGCCCGCTGGCCCGACGAGATCCACAGGCTTCAGGAACTGGGCCGGCGCAACCTCGACGGGATCGAGGCGGCGATCGCCCGGCACGGCATCGACTGCGACTTCGAACGCACCGGCGAGATCGACGTCGCCACCGAGACCTACCAGGCCTGGGAACTGCGCGACTGGCACCGGGAACTCCAGGAGAGGGGCCTCGCGGACGACATCGAGTTCCTGGACGCCGACGCCGTGCGCGAGCAGGTGAACTCGCCCACTTTCGAGGCCGGCCTGTGGGACCGCCGGGGCGTGGCCATGCTCCACCCGGCCAAGCTGGCGTGGGGCCTGAAGAAGGCCTGCCTGGAGCTCGGGGTGCGGGTGTACGAGCACACGCCCGCCCTGTCCCTGAGGAGCTACGGCGCCGGGATGGCCGTACGCACTCCGTACGGCGCCGTCCGCGCCCGCAAGGTCGCGCTCGGCACGAACATCTTCCCGAGCCTGCTGCGCCGCGTGCGCTCCTACACCGTCCCCGTCTACGACTACGCCCTGATGACCGAGCCGCTGACCGCCGAGCAGCTCGCCTCGATCGGCTGGAAGAACAGACAGGGTCTCGGGGACTCGGCGAACCAGTTCCACTACTTCCGGCTGTCCGCCGACAACCGTGTCCTGTGGGGCGGCTACGACGCGATCTACCCCTACGGCGGCCGGGTCCGGGCCGAGTACGACGACCGGCCCGAGACGTACGCCAAGCTCGCGGGGCACTTCTTCACGTGCTTCCCGCAGCTGGAGGGCGTCCGCTTCACCCACGCCTGGGGCGGCGCGATCGACACCTGCTCCCGCTTCTCGGCGTTCTTCGGCACCGCCCACCAGGGCCGCGTGGCCTACGCGGCGGGTTACACCGGCCTCGGCGTCGGCGCGACCCGGTTCGGGGCGGACGTGATGCTGGACCTGCTGGACGGGGAGCGCACCGAGCGGACCGAGCTGGAGATGGTCCGCAAGAAGCCGCTGCCGTTCCCGCCGGAGCCCTTCGCCTGGACGGGCATCGCCCTGACCAAGTGGTCGCTGGCCCGCGCGGACGCCCACGGGGGCCGCCGGAACCTGTGGCTGCGGACGATGGACCGGCTGGGACTGGGCTTCGACAGTTAGAACCTCTCGTTTGGATCAGGCCGGGCTCGCGGGGCCCTGGCCGGGGTCTGCCCGGACCGGCGCAACAAGTCGGCCGAACCCGCGTAATGCTCCCCGGAGGGCCTCCCTCTCCCTCGTGACGGACGCGACCGCGTCCGCGGTAACCACGGGAGAAAGGGAGGCCTTCTATGACTGGGGCGAAGACGGCGGTCGACTGGCTGGCATCCGTCGCACCGGACCCCGAGGCCTGCCGCCGGCAGTGGGAGCGCAACCCCCTCGGGGTCGCGCTGCTGCCCGCGGGCAAGGCGTGGGACGTCCTGATCCTGCCGGGTGCCCTCGGCTACCCGACCCTCGACGTGCTCACCCGCGTCCTCGATCAACTCGGCCCGGTGCTCGTCGACTTCGGCGACAACCGGGTCGGGTTCCTCGTGCCCCCGGGCACCGCTGCCCGCTGGCTCGGCACCGGGATCAGGACCGCGGGGGCCGGCACCTGGATCGTCGTGCCGTATCCGGGCCGGGTGACCCGGGGCGTGCGCTGGCTGGTGCCGCCGGACGGCTCGGGGACGCTGACCGACCCGGCACTGCTGGAACTGGCGATGCACGAGGCGGCGGCGAGGGCCGCGGGGGAGTCAGGGGGGAACCGCTGACGCCCCGGCACCTTGACAACGCGATTGGTCTGGACCAAGTTGTGTGCGCTCCGCTCCTCCAACTCCCCGGCAACCGGAGGCCCTTGTGGACCGCGCCAGACGCCCCAGATCCGTCCTCGCCGTGCTCACCGCCGCACTGCTGGCCGTGCCCGGCATCACCGCGCTCTCGTCGGCCGCCCGCGCGGCCGACGCCGACGTCGCGGTCAACGGCGGCTTCGAGTCCGGCCTGACCGGCTGGACCTGCACCGCCGGCACCACCGTCACCTCACCCGTGCACAGCGGGAGCGCGGCGCTCCAGGCCACCCCGGCCGGCAGCGACAACGCCCAGTGCTCCCAGACGGTGACCGTCCAGCCGAACGCGCAGTACACCCTGTCCGGGTACGTCCGCGGCTCCTACGTCTACCTCGGCGCGAGCGGCACCGGCACCACCGACGTCTCCGCCTGGACCCAGTCCGCCCCCGACTGGCAGAAGCTCAGCACCACCTTCCGTACCGGGGCGGCCACCACCAAGGTCACGATCTACACCCACGGCTGGTACGGCACCGGCGCCTACAACGCCGACGACCTCACCCTGATCGGCCCCGGCGGCAGCGGCACCACACAGCCGCCCGCCGCCCCCACCGGCCTGCGGACCACCACCGTGACCTCGTCCTCCGTCGGGCTGTCCTGGTCCGCGGTGACCGGCGCGAACGGCTACGCGGTCTACCGCGACGGCACCAGGGTGCAGACGGTGACCGGCACCTCGGCCACCGTCTCCGGCCTCGCGGCCTCGACGGCGTACAGCTTCCAGGTCACCGCGGTGAACGACGCCGGGGAGTCCGCGAAGTCCGCCGTCGTGACCGCGACGACCGGCACCGGCGGGGGCGGCGGCCCGTCCGACCTGCCCGCCCACGCCCTCGTCGGCTACCTGCACGCCAGCTTTGCCAACGGCGCCGGCTACACCCGCCTCGCCGACGTCCCCGACAGCTGGGACGTCATCGACCTGGCCTTCGGCGAGCCGACCTCGGTCACCTCGGGGGACATCCGGTTCACCCGCTGCCCGGTCACCGAATGCCCGAACGTGGAGAGCGACGCCGACTTCAAGGCCGCGATCAAGGCCAAGCAGGCCGCCGGCAAGAAGGTCCTGATCTCGATCGGCGGCCAGAACGGCCAGGTCCAGCTCACCACGACCGCGGCCCGCGACACCTTCGTCTCCTCCGTCTCGAAGATCATCGACACCTGGGGCCTCGACGGCCTGGACATCGACTTCGAGGGCCACTCGCTGTCCCTGAACGCCGACGACACGGACTTCAGGAACCCGACCACCCCCGTGATCGTGAACCTCATCTCCGCGCTGAAGACGCTGAAGGCCAAGTACGGCGCGAAGTTCGTCCTCACCATGGCCCCGGAGACCTTCTTCGTGCAGAACGGCTACCAGTACTACGGCACCGGCAAATGGGGCGGCCAGGACCCCCGCTGCGGCGCCTACCTCCCGGTCATCCACGCCCTGCGCGACGACCTCACGCTCCTGCACGTCCAGGACTACAACTCCGGCCCGATCATGGGCCTGGACAACCAGTACCACTCCATGGGCGGCGCCGACTTCCACATCGCCATGACCGACATGCTCCTCACCGGCTTCCCGGTCGCGGGCGACCCGAACAACGTCTTCCCGCCGCTGCGCCCCGACCAGGTCGCGATCGGCATGCCGGCGTCCACGAACGCGGGCAACGGCTACGTCTCCCCGCCGGAGGTCACCAAGACCCTGGACTGCCTGACGAAGAGGACGAACTGCGGCTCGTACGCCACCCACGGGACCTGGCCCGCGCTGCGGGGTCTGATGACGTGGTCGGTGAACTGGGACCGCTACGCGAACTGGGAGTTCCAGAAGAACTTCGACGCGTACTTCGGCTGAGCACGCGAAACAGGGCGGCCAGCAGCACCGTGCCCAGGCACCAGCCGGCCACCACGTCCAGCGGCCAGTGCCAGCCGTGGCGGACCAGGCCGTACGACACCCCGAGGACCAGGGCCGCGCACCCCGCCACCAGGACGCGGCGGGCGGCGGGGGAGCGGAGCCAGGGCAGGAGGAGCAGGGTCGCGGAACCGTACGCGACCGCGGCCGTCGTCGTGTGACCGGAGGGGAAGTAGCCCGTCCCCGGGGGCACCACCGGTGTCCCCGGCCGGGCCGTCCACTCCTTCAGCGGGACGACGAGCGCCGGGACCAGCGCCATCAGCACGGCCGCGGCCAGCGGCGGCAGCCACCACCGCCCGGCACCGGCGGCCCGGCCCCGCCAGGCCACGTACCCGAGGACCACGGCGAGCACGGGCAGGGCGACCTGGACGTTGCCGAGGTCGGAGAGCAGCTGGGAGAACCGGTCAGGGTGCACCAGGGCCCGGCTGGCGTCCGCGTCCAGCCGGAGCAGCGGCCCGTCGGCGACGACCTGCCAGGTGACGAGGGCGAGGACGACCGCCGGGAGGACCAGGAGCAGCATGGCCCCAGCTTGGCAGACGAGCGCGGAGAAGGAGGTCGGCCGCCCCGGAACAGGGGGGGTGGTTCCGAGGCGGCCGTCCGGACCGGAACGTCGCGCGCCCCGGGGGGTTTGGGGCGGCGACCGTCCGATCGGTGAGGAGATCCCGGAGCCGTCAGGCGCCGGTTGTGTGCGCGAGGGCACGACCAGGTCGAAGCTGGGGAGGCCCCGGCCCGGTGTCCGCCCGCAGTCCCCTGTGGGCGGGTGTATCTCTCATCTGAGGAGAACCTACGGCAGGCTGCGGCGCTTGGGCAGACGCAACCCGCACCCGTCATCCACCCCGCACACCTTCTTCACACGGCCTGCCGCAGGCGCCGTCAGACGTGCGGACCTCCCGCTCGGATGCGCGGGTCCGCGGGTGCCGCTCAGATGCGGGCGAACGCCTGCTCGATGATGTCGAGGCCCTCGTTCAGCAGGTCCTCGCCGATGACCAGCGGCGGCAGGAAGCGCAGCACGTTGCCGTAGGTGCCGCAGGTCAGGACCAGCAGGCCCTCGGCGTGGCACGCCTTGGCGAGCGCGGCGGTGGCCTCCGGGTTCGGCTCCTTGGTGGCGCGGTCCTTGACCAGCTCGATCGCGATCATGGCACCGCGTCCGCGCACGTCGCCGATGACGTCGAACTTCTCGGCCATGGCGGTGAGGCGACCCTTCATGACCTCCTCGATGCGCTTGGCCTTGCCGTTGAGGTCCAGCTCCTTCATCGTCTCGATGGCACCGAGCGCACCGGCGCACGCCACCGGGTTGCCGCCGTAGGTACCACCGAGGCCGCCGGCGTGCGCGGCGTCCATGATCTCCGCGCGGCCGGTGACGGCGGCGAGCGGCAGACCACCGGCGATGCCCTTGGCGGTCGTGATCAGGTCGGGCACGATCCCCTCGTCCTCGCACGCGAACCACTGCCCGGTCCGGCAGAAGCCGGACTGGATCTCGTCGGCGACGAAGACGATCCCGTTGTCGGCGGCGAACTGCCGGATGGCGGGCAGGAAGCCCTTGGCCGGCTCGATGAAGCCGCCCTCGCCGAGCACCGGCTCGATGATGATCGCGGCCACGTTGTCCGGGCCGACCTGCTTGGTGATCTGGTCGATGGCCTGCGCGGCGGCCTCCGGGCCGGCGTTCTGCGGGCCGGTCGGCCAGCGGTACGCGTACGCGACGGGCACGCGGTACACCTCGGGCGCGAACGGGCCGAAGCCGTGCTTGTACGGCATGTTCTTCGCCGTCAGCGCCATCGTGAGGTTGGTCCGCCCGTGGTAGCCGTGGTCGAACACGACCACGGCCTGCCGCTTGGTGTAGGCACGCGCGATCTTGACGGCGTTCTCGACGGCCTCGGCGCCCGAGTTGAACAGGGCGGACTTCTTGGCGTGGTCGCCCGGGGTCAGCTCGGCGAGCGCCTCGGCGACCTCCACGTAGCCCTCGTACGGGGTGACCATGAAACAGGTGTGGGTGAAGTCGGCGAGCTGGGCGCTCGCGCGGCGCACCACGGCCTCGGCGGAGGCGCCGACGCTCGTCACGGCGATGCCGGACCCGAAGTCGATCAGCCGGTTGCCGTCGACGTCCTCGATGATGCCGCCGCCCGCGCGCGCGGTGAACACGGGCAGCACGGAGCCCACGCCCTGGGCGACCGCGGCGGTACGACGGGCCTGCAGCTCCTGCGACTTCGGGCCGGGGATGGCGGTGACGACGCGGCGCTCCTGCGGAAGTGCGGTCATGGGGGCTCCCTGATGATCTTGCGTACCGGGCGGTCCCGGGCGGTTCCGGGCGGTGCGTTTTCGGACGCATACCTTCTTTTCTCGCAGGCTAAGACCGGTTCCTGGGGGTGGGCATGCTCCATGTGGGCGTTGTCGGCGACCCCCCTTGTCCGCCGTGGACATAGCCCGGCGGGGCGGGTACGGCTCCTTCCGGCCGCGTAAGCGGTGAACTCCCCCTGCCGGGGCGTTAGATTGACTCGCTGACGACGGACGGAACGGCTGGTCAGGGGGCAAGGTCGATGGACAGCGACGCGACGCGCGACACCCGCGGCACCCACGCGAACCCGCTACCGCGGCCTATGGCGGCGCCGGAGGGGGCCGCGGTGCCACCGATGCCTCCCGGAGTGCCGCCGGCGCCCCCGATGCCGCCCGGCGCACCGCCGAAACCGGACGGCTCCGTCTTCCTCGCCTGGCTGCGGACCCCCCGTCCGGAGGCACCGCCGGGGGTGTGGCGCTTCGGACACCGCCCCCGCCCCGAGCAGGAGCCCGAGCAGATTCCCTCCCGGCAACTGCTCAGCGGCGCGCTGATCGCCTTCCTCGTGGGCTGGCTGGTGTGGTCCCTGCTGTGGAACGGCTACCTCGGCGCCTGGTGGGTGCTGCCGCTGGAGCTGTTCACACCCGACTCCTGGCGCCAGGGCAACGACGCCGTGGGCAACGCGATCCTCTGGTACTCGTACTACACCGTCATCGCCCTCGCCATCCTGTTCGTCGTCGGCCGTCTGGGCCGCTGGGGCGAGGTCTGGCTCCGCTACGGGCCGCGCGCCTGGCGTCCCGCCACGCCCGCGGCCGCGCCCCCGCCCGCCCCCGAGCAAGACCCCGCCGAATGGCCGCGGCTACGGCAGGCGGGGGCTCACGAGGCTGCCGAGCGGCTGGCCGGCGAGGCGAGGGCCGGGCTCATGCGGGACGTGGATCACGCGCGGATCAGCAGGGCCTGGCAGGGCGTGCGGTCCGGCCGGCACAGCCTGGCCGGCTTCACCGGCGCCGTACTGAAGGACGGCGCCGCCGCCTGCCCGCACCCCTCCGGCGAACGCGACCTGCCCGCCCGGCACGCCCGCCACGACCTGCTCACCGGCCAGGTCCGGCTCGGCACCACCGCCGACGACCCCCGCAACCCCTACCACTACCGCGGGGCCGGCCTCGCCCTGGGCCCCGACCTGCTCGGCACCTCCCTGCTCGCCGTCGGCCCGGCGGGCTCAGGGAAGACCGGCGCGGTGGTGCGCCCGCTCGCCGAGTCCCTGTGCCTGCACGCCCTGGCCGGCCGGGCGTCGGTCGTGGTGGTCGGCGCGGCCGGCGCCGGGCTCGGCCCGGCCGAGGCCTACGACGTCGTCGTCCGCGTCGGCCACCCCGACTCCGTGTACGACCTCGACCTCTACGGCGGTACCACCGACCCCGACGAGGCCGCCGCCATACTCGCCGAGGCCCTCGTCGGCGACCTCGCGGACCCGCACCCCGGCAGCGACGGCCGCCGGTCCACCACCGTCCTCGCCCAGCTGCTCGGCCCGTTCCGCGCCGTCCACGACCGCTTCCCCTCCGTACCGGAGCTGCGGCAACTGCTCGACGGCGCCCCCGGCCCGCTGGCCGCGCTGCGCAAGGGCCTCACCGACACCGGACACGCGTCCCTGCTCAGGGAACTGGACGCCCGGGAGCGGCAGATGGCCCACCCGGGTGACGTCGGAACGGTCCTCGCCGACCGGATCGCCCTGCTCGACCGGCCCGCCTTCGCCGCCTTCTTCGACACCTCCGGACAGAGCCGGCCGTTCTCCCTGAAGGCCCTCGACCACCCGGTCCGGGTGCGGATCGACCTGCCCCAGCGTGGTCACGCCGACGCCTCCCGGATCCTGGCCCGGCTGGTGCTCGCCCAGTTCACGGCCTCCGTGACGGTACGGGAGGACCGGTCGCTCTTCGCCTGCCTGCTGCTCGACGACGCCTCCGGGGTCGTCACGCCGGAGGCCGTACGCGGCATCCAGCGGCTGCGCAGCGCCAACGCCGGCGCGGTGCTCACGCTGCGCACCCTGGACGACGTACCCCGGCCGCTGCGCGGTCCGCTGCTGGGCGCAACGGGCTGCCGGATGGCGCTGTCCGGGCTCACCCCCTGGGACGGGCAGGACTTCGCCGAGGTGTGGGGCAAGGAGTGGACCGAGACCCGGGACGTCACCGACCGGCAGATCATCGCCGAGACCCCGGCCGGCAAGGCCGTGCACATGCTGCGCCGGGTCATCACCGGCCAGGCGCCCACCGCCCGTGCCGTCACCGTGCGGCAGGTCGAGCGGGAGCGGTGGTCGGCTTCCGAGTTGGCTCACGGGGTGCCGCCGGGGCACGCCGTGTTGTCGCTGACCACCGTGGAGGGCGAGCACGCGCCGCCGTTGCTGGTGGATCTGCGGGGGTGAGCGGCCAGCGCCGGCTCGTACGGTGAGGCAGAATCGGCGTGGGCCGTTCATACACGGCGGCCAAAAGATCACCGGGATCGACGGATCTCCCTCACCGTGAAGGCCCCATGCCCCCGACTCTCGCCTCGCTCGTCCACCACTCCGCGCTCAAGCTGACCGTGCGCGCGGGCGAGGACCGTCTGGACGTGCCCGTCCGATGGGCGCACGTCAGCGAGCTGGCCGACCCCGTCCCCTACATGGAGGGCGGCGAGCTGCTGCTGATCACCGCGCTCAAGCTGGACGCGGAGGACCCCGAGGCCATGCGGCGGTACGTGCGGCGGCTCGTCGGCGCGGGCGTGGTCGGACTCGGGTTCGCCGTCGGGGTCAACTACGAGCAGATCCCCGACGCCCTCGTCGACGCCTGCGCGCAGGAGGGGCTGCCGCTGCTGGAGGTGCCCCGCCGCACCCCCTTCCTCGCCATCAGCAAGGCCGTCTCCGCGGCGATAGCCGCCGACCAGTACCGGGCCGTCACCGCGGGCTTCGCCGCCCAGCGCGAGCTGACCAGACAGGCGCTGAACGCCGGCCCGGAAGGGGTGCTCACCGCGCTGTCCGCCCAGGTCGACGGCTGGGCCGCGCTGTACGACGCCTCGGGCGCCGTCGTCGCCGCCGCGCCGGAGTGGGCCGGCCGCCGCGCCGCCCGGCTCACCACCGAGGTGGAACGGCTGCGGGAGCGGCCCGCCCCCGCCTCCTCCGTCGTCGGCGGCCCGGAACACGAGGACCGGGTGGAGCTGCACAGCCTCGGCACCGGCCGCCGCCCGCGCGCCGCGCTCGCCGTGGGGACGGCCGCCGCGCTCGGTACCGCCGAGCGGTACGCCGTCCACTCCGCCATCGCCCTGCTCACCCTCACCACCGAACGCTCCCGCTCGCTGCACGCGGCCGAGCAGCGCGTCGGTGCGGCGGTGCTGCGCATGCTCCTCGCGGGCGAGCCCGACCACGCCCGGGCGGTCGCCGGGGACCTGTACGGCGAGCTGCTGGACGCCCCGTTCCGGATGATCGTCGCCGAGTCCGGCTCCGGCCCGGCCGGCGAGGCGCTGGGCGAGCTCGCGGAGACCGTGGAGAGCGCGGCGGCGCGGGCGGGGGAGGCCGTGCTGGTCGTCCCGGAGGGGGAGCGGCTGGTGGTGCTGGCCGCCGACCGGGGCGCGGCGGTGGCCGCGTGCGTCGATCACGCGGCGGCGCGGGAGGCCGACCGGGCGGCGGCCGAGCAGGGGCGGGCGGAGGAGGACACGCTGGTCGTCGGCCTGTCCGCGCCCGCCGGGCCGATCGCGGCGGCGGCAGCGTACAAGCAGGCCGAGCAGGCGCTGTCGGTGGCGCGGCGGCGGGGGCGGGTGTTCGTGGAGCACGAGCAGCTGGCCGCCGGGTCGGTCCTCCCGCTGCTGGCCGACGACGCGGTGAAGGCGTTCGCCGACGGGTTGCTGCGGGCGCTGCACGAGCACGACGCCACCGGCCGGGGCGACCTGGTCGCCTCGCTGCGGGCCTGGTTGTCGCGGCACGGGCAGTGGGACGCGGCGGCGGCCGACCTGGGGGTGCACCGGCACACCCTGCGGTACCGGATGCGCAGGGTCGAGGAGATCCTGGGGCGCAGCCTGGACGATCCCGACGTGCGGATGGAGCTGTGGCTCGCCCTGAAAGCGACGTCCACGGAGTAGCGCGGAAGCGGCCCGCGGTGGTGCGGAGCGCCGAGTAGTCCAATCAGTAGTGCCCGGTCCGCCCACTGCTACGACTCGGACAAACGCCCCCCGGCCGCCCCCGCCCTACCGTGGACCACGCAAGCCAAGCGACACACCTCCAACGCGGAAGGGCCGGGACTCGTACATGACTTCCACCCATGCCTTCTGGCTCGCCGGCCGCCAGGCCACCGGCGAGGACACCTTCGACGTCACCTCCCCGTGGGACGGCCGGCTCGTCGGCAAGGTCAGCGTGCCCACCGACGCCCAGGTCGAGGAGGCCGTGGCCGCCGCGTACGCCGTCCGCGATGACTTCGCCGCCACCCCGGCGCACGTCCGCGCCGCCGCTCTGGACCACGTCAGCAAGCGGCTGGCCGAGCGCACCGAGGAGATCGCCCAGCTGATCTCCGCCGAGAACGGCAAGCCGGTCAAGTGGGCCCGGGGCGAGGTCGGCCGTGCCGTGTCCGTGTTCCGGTTCGCGGCCGAGGAGGCCCGCCGGTTCAACGGCGGCGAGGCCCAGCGGCTCGACACCGACGCCGGCGGCCAGGGCCGGCTCGCGCTCACCCGCCGCTTCCCGAAGGGTGTCGTGCTCGGCATCGCGCCGTTCAACTTCCCGCTGAACCTGTGCGCCCACAAGGTCGCCCCGGCGATCGCCGCCGGCGCCCCGATCATCCTCAAGCCGGCCCCGGCCACCCCGCTGTCCGGCCTGATCATCGGCGACCTGCTCGCCGAGACCGACCTGCCGGCCGGGTCGTGGAGCATCCTGCCGGTGCCGAACGAGAAGATGCCCGCCCTGGTCCAGGACGAGCGCCTGCCGGTCATCTCCTTCACCGGTTCCGAGAAGGTCGGTTACGCGATCATGGACTCGGTGCCGCGCAAGCACTGCACGCTGGAGCTGGGCGGCAACGGGGCCGCGGTCGTCCTCGGCGACTACGCCTCCGACGCCGACCTGGACTGGGCCGCCACCCGCATCGCGACCTTCTCCAACTACCAGGGCGGCCAGTCCTGCATCTCGGTGCAGCGGGTGATCGCCGACGCCTCCGTGTACGACCGGCTGGTGCCGCGGATCGTCGCCGCCGTCGAGGCCCAGGTCACCGGCGACCCGTCCGACCCGAAGACCGACGTCGGCCCGCTGGTCAGCGAGGACGCGGCCAAGCGCGTCGAGTCCTGGGTCAAGGAGGCGGTCGGGGCCGGCGCCTCCCTGCTCACCGGCGGTGACCGTGACGGCGCCTCCTACGCGCCGACCGTGCTCACCGACGTGCCGGCCGGTGCGACCCTCTCCTGCGAGGAGGTCTTCGGGCCCGTCCTCACGGTGCAGAAGGTGAACGGCGAGGCCGAGGCGTTCGCCGCGGTCAACGACTCCAAGTACGGCCTCCAGGCGGGCGTGTTCACCCACGACCTCCAGGCCGCCTTCCGGGCCCACCGCGCCCTGGAGGTCGGCGGTGTGGTGATCGGCGACGTCCCGTCCTACCGCGCCGACCAGATGCCGTACGGCGGCGTCAAGCAGTCCGGTGTGGGCCGCGAGGGTGTGCGGTTCGCGATGGAGGACTACACCTACGAGCGCGTGCTGGTCCTCACCGGTCTCGCGCTCTGACCTGCCACGGACAGGTCGGGAACGGAACGGCCGCAGCCCACTGTGCGGGGGCTGCGGCCGTTCGCCGTTCCGCCTCGCCGAGGCAATCCGGAAGGGCTCCGCGGACGTACACCTATCAGGGCCGCACCCCTGAGGGAGGAAGGAGGGCCATCATGCGAGCATCACGCGCGAGGCGCCTCTTCGCGGCGTCCGCGGCCGGCCTGGTCATGGCCGGCGGCGCCGCGATCGGTGCAGCGGGCACGGCTTCGGCGGCAGCCCCTGCCGTGCCCACCCGGGTCACCGACGACTGGTGCTGGGGCCACTACGGCCGGAGCTGCTTCGACCAGGGCTTCGACCACCGCTTCGACCACGGCTTCGGTCATCGCTTCGGCTACGGCTTCGATCATCGCTTCGACCACCGCTTCGATCACGACGAAGGCAACGTGATCATCGTGGTCCGCTAGCGGTGACAGGGCACGTCCGCCGCACCCCGCCGTCCCGAAGGGGCCCGGCGCCGCTGCCTTCCGGTGCCGGGCCCCTTCCGGGTGCCGGGCTTCCGCGGGCCCCTCGACCGCGGAAGCCGACGTGCGCGAGCCACGGCGGGCCGCGCGGTGCGAGGCGGACGTCCTGGACGCCCCGCCAGGGCCGGGCCGCCGCGCCGGGCGTGCAGCCACCGGCCGCGGCCGGCCTTGGCCGGGGGCAGGGCGTGCGGACGGGAGGACGGGCGCAGGTGTGCCCCGTACGGGCCGGGCCCGGCGGGTGTCAGGGCGCGGCCGGCGCCGGTCCCGAACTCGCCCGTACGGTCAGCTCGGGCGTGAGCAGGACGACCTCGTCGCCGCCCCGCCCGTCCAGCTTGGCCACCAGGCGCTCCACCGCCTGCCGGCCCATCTCCGGGGCGGGGATGGCGACCGAGGTCAGCCGTACCGAGGCCTGGACGGCGACCTGGTCCGGGCAGATCGCCACCACGGACACGTCCTCCGGCACGGCCCGGCCCTGCTGGCGCAGCAGCGCGAGCAGGGGTTCGACCGCCGACTCGTTCTGCACCACGAACCCGGTCGTCCCCGGCCGCTCGTCGAAGATCCGGGCCAGGGTCAGCGCCAGGGCGTCGTAGCCGCCCTCGCACGGCCGGTGCAGCACCCGTACGCCCGTCTCCCGGGCGCGGGAGCGCACACCGTCCAGGGTGCGCTCGGCGAAGCCGGTGTGCCGCTCGTAGACCGCCGGGGCCTCGCCTATGACGGCGATGTCGCGGTGCCCGAGCCCCGCCAGATGCTCCACGCACAGCGCGCCGGTCGCGCTCCAGTCCAGGTCCACGCAGGTCAGCCCGGCGGTGTCGGCGGGCAGGCCGATGAGGACCGAGGGCTGGCCGGTTCCCCGCAGCAGCGGCAGCCGCTCGTCCTCCAGCTGGACGTCCATCAGGATCATCGCGTCGGCGAGACCGCTGCCGGTGACCCGGCGCACCGCGTCGGGTCCCTCCTCACCGGTGAGCAGCAGGACGTCGTAGCCGTGTGCCCGGGCCGTGGTGGCCACCGCGATGGCGATCTCCATCATCACCGGCACGTACATGTCGGTGCGCAGGGGGACCATCAGCGCGACGATGTTGGACCGTTTGCCGGCCAGGGCGCGGGCACCCGCGTTCGGGTGGTAGCCCAGCTCCCGGATGCTCCGCTCGACCCGCTGCCGGGTGGCCGCGGAGATGGACCGCTTGCCGCTGAGGACGTAGCTCACCGTGCTCGCCGAGACCCCGGCGTGCTGAGCGACCTCGGCGAGGGTGACCATCCGGCTCTCCAGATTTTGTGAAGCGCTTCAACGGGGCGCATTGCGGACAAGGTGGGTAAGGGTGAGACAGACAGTAGACCCAGGCAGGCGGGGTGTCCACAGGCTGTTGAAGCGCTTCGACACCCCCGCCCGGCCCTTCGGCCGTTCGCGCGCGAGGGGTGGTGGGGTCGGCCCGTTTCGGGTACCAACGATCCAGTAGCACTGGTCGGTAACGAACGGTCCCATTCGTCCCTCTTCGCGGCGAGGTGAGCCTGTATGTCCGCCACCACCACCCCACGCACCACCGTCACCGAGCGCGAGGCCCGCCAGGTGGCGGAGGCCGCCCGGCAGCAGGACTGGCACAAGCCCAGCTTCGCCAAGGAGCTCTTCCTCGGGCGCTTCCGGCTCGACCTCATCCACCCCCACCCGCTGCCCGACGACGAGTCCGTGCGGCGCGGCGAGGAGTTCCTGGCCAAGCTGCGCGCGTTCTGCGAGACCGCGATCGACCCCGCCCGGATCGAACGCGAGGCCCGCATCCCCGACGAGGTCGTGGCGGGTCTGAAGGAACTCGGCGCCCTCGGCATGAAGATCGACCCCAAGTACGGCGGCCTCGGCCTCACCCAGTTGTACTACAACAAGGCGCTCGCCCTCGTCGGCTCCGTCAGCCCCGCCGTCGGCGCGCTGCTCTCCGCCCACCAGTCGATCGGCGTACCGCAGCCGCTCAAGATGTTCGGCACCCAGGAGCAGAAGGACGCCTTCCTGCCCCGCTGCGCCCGCACCGACATCTCCGCGTTCCTGCTCACCGAGCCGGACGTCGGCTCCGACCCGGCGCGCCTGGCCACCACCGCCGTACCCGACGGCGACGACTACGTGCTCGACGGGGTGAAGCTGTGGACCACCAACGGGGTGGTCGCCGACCTGCTCGTCGTCATGGCGCGCGTGCCGAAGTCCGAGGGGCACAAGGGCGGCATCACCGCGTTCGTCGTGGAGGCGGCGTCCGAGGGCGTCACCGTCGAGAACCGCAACGCCTTCATGGGGCTGCGCGGCATCGAGAACGGCGTCACCCGCTTCCACCGGGTGCGGGTCCCGGCGGCCAACCGCATCGGCCCCGAGGGCGCCGGGCTGAAGATCGCCCTCACCACCCTGAACACCGGCCGGCTGTCGCTGCCCGCGATGTGCGCGGGAGCCGGCAAGTGGTGCCTGAAGATCGCCCGCGAGTGGGCGGCCGAGCGCGAGCAGTGGGGCAAGCCGGTCGCGCTGCACGAGGCGGTCGGCGCCAAGATCAGCTTCATCGCGGCCACCACCTTCGCCCTGGAGGCCGTGCTCGACCTGTCCTCGCAGATGGCCGACGAGGACCGCAACGACATCCGCATCGAGGCCGCCCTCGCCAAGCTCTACGGCTCCGAGATGGCCTGGAAGATGGCCGACGAGCTGGTCCAGATCCGGGGCGGGCGCGGCTACGAGACGGCCGAGTCGCTGCGGGCGCGCGGCGAGCGCGCGGTGCCGGCCGAGCAGATCCTGCGCGACCTGCGCATCAACCGCATCTTCGAGGGCTCCACGGAGATCATGCACCTGCTGATCGCGCGGGAGGCCGTCGACGCCCACCTCTCGGTCGCCGGTGACCTCATCGACCCCGACAAGCCGCTGTCCGCCAAGGCGAGGGCGGGCGCGAACGCGGGCGTGTTCTACGCCAAGTGGCTGCCGAAGCTGGTCGCCGGACCGGGGCAGCTGCCGACGGCGTACGGCGAGTTCAAGCACGGCATCGACCTCTCCGGGCACCTGCGCTACGTCGAGCGCACGGCCCGCAAGCTGGCCCGGTCCACGTTCTACGCCATGTCCCGCTGGCAGGGCCGGATGGAGACCAAGCAGGGCTTCCTCGGCCGGATCGTGGACATCGGCGCCGAGCTGTTCGCGATGAGCGCGGCCTGCGTCCGCGCCGAGCGGCTGTGGCGCGAGGGCGAGCACGGCCGCGAGGCCTACCAGCTCGCCGACGCCTTCTGCCGCCAGGCCCGCATCCGGGTGGACGAACTCTTCGCCCGGCTGTGGACCAACACCGACGACCTGGACCGCAAGGTGGTCAGGCACGTCCTCGGCGGGGCCTACACCTGGCTGGAGGAGGGCATCCTCGACCCGTCGGGCGAGGGGCCGTGGATCGCGGACGCGGCCCCCGGCCCCTCGGCCCGCGAGAACGCCCGGCGTCCCTTCGGGAGCCAGGCCCACTGACACGGCCTAGCAGTACTTGTCGCTCGGGTCCCGCGTCGTCCAGGAGCAGGTGTCGACCTTGCTGCCGCTCGCCTTGGTCAGGGTCGCCGTGTCCTTGTCGTTGTTCCAGACGTAGGCACGGCGGTCCTGGTACTTGTCCGACGCGGTGTCCGAGCCGCTGCCGGTGTGCACCTTCAGGTACTTCCCGGCGCCGATCTTGACGTTGCCGAAGACGTACTTGTGGTTGGAGGCGTCCTTCAGCACCCACCCCTTGAGCGAGACCGCCGAGCCGCCGGTGTTCTTCAGCTGCACCCACTCGGCGTTCAGGCTCTTGTTCGACCGGTTGTCCGTGCCGGGGCTGTCGAACCACACGTGGTGGATCCGCACGCCCCCGGCGGCCTCGGCCGGGGTGCTGAGCAGGGTGCCGGTGAGCAGGGCCGCGCCGGCGAGGGCGGGCAGGGCAGCGCGTATGCGCACAGTACGCATGGAGAGATCCCCCCAGGATGTCGTCCGCGAAGTCGTGGCCGGGCCGGTCGGCGACCGGCCCGGACTGAAGTGTTATCACATGATCTTCACCATGTGTTCACGATCCGCTGAACGCACCCGCGCGGGGGACGCGCTGTCCGGGCCGTCACCGCGTGCCGCCACAATGGGGGGATGACCGACAGTCCCGCCCGTCCGGCCCCCCTCGCCGACCCGCACCTCGTCTACGACCCCGCCCCCGGCGGCGGCCCCAAGGACGTGGTGGTCCTCGGCTCCACCGGATCCATCGGCACCCAGGCCATCGACCTCGTGCTGCGCAACCCCGACCGCTTCCGGGTCACCGCCCTGTCCGCGAACGGCGGCCGGGTGGCGCTCCTCGCCGAGCAGGCGCACCGGCTGCGGGTGCGGACCGTGGCGGTCGCACGCGAGGACGTCGTCCCCGCGCTGCGCGAGGCGCTCGCCGCCGAGTACGGCGGCGCGGAGCCGCTGCCCGAGATCCTCGCCGGACCGGACGCGGCCACCGAGGTCGCCGCCTCCGAGTGCCACACGGTGCTCAACGGCATCACCGGCTCCATCGGCCTCGCGCCCACCCTCGCCGCCCTGGAGGCGGGCCGCACCCTCGCGCTCGCCAACAAGGAGTCGCTGATCGTCGGCGGCCCGCTGGTCACCGCGCTCGCGAAGCCGGGCCAGATCATCCCGGTGGACTCCGAGCACGCGGCCCTCTTCCAGGCGCTCGCCGCCGGCACCCGGGCCGACGTCCGCAAGCTCGTCGTCACCGCCTCCGGCGGCCCCTTCCGCGGCCGGACCAGGGACGAACTGGCACACGTCACCGTCGCGGACGCCCTCGCGCACCCCACGTGGGCGATGGGCCCGGTCATCACCGTCAACTCCGCGACCCTGGTCAACAAGGGCCTGGAGGTCATCGAGGCCCACCTCCTCTACGACCTTCCCTTCGACCGCATCGAGGTGGTCGTGCACCCGCAGTCGTATGTCCACTCGATGGTCGAGTTCACCGACGGATCCACGATCGCCCAGGCGACGCCCCCCGACATGCGCGGGCCCATCGCCATCGGACTGGGCTGGCCCGAACGTGTCCCGGACGCGGCCCCCGCGTTCGACTGGACCAAGGCGTCCACCTGGGAGTTCTTCCCGCTGGACGACGAGGCCTTCCCCTCGGTGAACCTCGCCCGGCACGTGGGGCGGCTCGCGGGCACGGCCCCGGCGGTGTTCAATGCCGCCAACGAGGAGTGCGTCGCGGCCTTCCTGAGCGGCGCGCTGCCCTTCAACGGGATCATGGATACCGTCACCCGGGTGGTGGAGGAGCACGGCACCCCGGTCACGGGAACCTCACTCACGGTGTCGGACGTCCTCGAAGCGGAGACCTGGGCGAGGGCCCGGGCCCGCGAACTCACAGCCACGACGGCGACCGCGGAGGCGCGTGCATGACGACCTTGATGTTCATCCTCGGCATAGTGGTCTTCGCGGTCGGCCTGCTCGTCTCCATCGCGTGGCACGAGCTGGGGCACCTGTCCACGGCCAAACTCTTCGGCATCCGCGTGCCGCAGTACATGGTCGGCTTCGGCCCGACCATCTGGTCACGCAGGAAGGGCGAGACCGAGTACGGCATAAAGGCGGTCCCGCTCGGCGGCTACATCCGCATGATCGGCATGTTCCCGCCGGACGACCAGGGCCGGGTCTCCGCCCGCTCCACCTCCCCGTGGCGCGGCATGATCGAGGACGCCCGCTCGGCGGCCTTCGAGGAGCTCCGCCCCGGCGACGAGACCCGCATGTTCTACACGCGCAAGCCGTGGAAGCGGGTCATCGTCATGTTCGCGGGCCCCTTCATGAACCTGGTGCTCGCGGTCGCCCTCTTCCTCACCGTGCTGATGGGCTTCGGCATCCAGAAGGAGACCACCGTCGTGGAATCCGTCTCGCCCTGCGTCATCGCGCAGAGCCAGCACCGCGACAGCTGCAAGAACTCCGACCCGGCGTCCCCGGCGGCGCAGGCCGGCATGAAGGCGGGCGACAGGATCGTCTCCTTCGACGGCAAGCCGACCGAGGACTGGAACACGCTCTCGGACCTCATCCGGGACAGCGCCGGCAAGGACGTCTCCTTCGTCGTCGACCGCGACGGCCGGGACGTGACCCTGCACGCGAAGATCGCCACGAACCAGGTCGCCAAGAAGGACGCCGGCGGCAACTACGTCGACGGCTACGTCAAGGCCGGCTTCCTCGGCTTCAGCCCCGCCACCGGCGTCGTCAAACAGGACTTCGGCGAGTCCGTGACCTGGATGACCGACCGGGTGGGCGACGCCGTCGACTCCCTCGTCGCCCTGCCCGGCAAGATCCCGGCCCTGTGGGACGCGGCCTTCGGCGACGGCCCGCGCGAGCCGGACTCCCCGATGGGCATCGTCGGCGCGGCCCGGGTCACCGGTGAGATCGCCACCCTGGACATCCCCGCCTCGCAGCAGCTGGCCATGTTCGTCTTCGTGCTGGCCGGCTTCAACCTCTCCCTGTTCCTGTTCAACATGCTCCCGCTGCTCCCGCTCGACGGCGGGCACATCGCGGGCGCCCTGTGGGAGTCGCTGCGCCGCAACCTGGCCCGGGTGCTGCGCCGCCCGGACCCCGGACCGTTCGACGTCGCCAAGCTGATGCCGGTGGCGTACGTGGTCGCCGGGATCTTCGTCTGCTTCACCGTCCTGGTGCTGATCGCCGACGTCGTCAACCCGGTGAAGATCTCCTAGCCACCCGTCGTCCACCGCGGCCCGGAGCCCTCGGGTTCCGGGCCGCATTCCATCGGGTGGGTTTACGGGTGGGATGTGCTGACGCGGGAGTCGGTGCCGTAATCTCAAAGCCTGGAGCCCGCCGTTGCACGGGACCGGACCTTGATCCACGACTTGGGGTTGCACAGCAGATGACTGCGATTTCTCTCGGCATGCCGTCCGTTCCGACCAAGCTCGCCGAGCGCCGGAAGAGCCGGCAGATCCAGGTCGGAAGCGTGGCGGTCGGCGGAGACGCTCCCGTCTCGGTCCAGTCGATGACCACGACCCGCACGTCCGACATCGGCGCCACCCTCCAGCAGATCGCCGAGCTGACCGCCTCCGGCTGCCAGATCGTCCGGGTGGCCTGCCCTACCCAGGACGACGCCGACGCCCTCGCCACCATCGCGAAGAAGTCCCAGATCCCGGTGATCGCGGACATCCACTTCCAGCCCAAGTACGTCTTCGCCGCGATCGAGGCCGGCTGCGCCGCCGTCCGCGTCAACCCCGGCAACATCAAGCAGTTCGACGACAAGGTCAAGGAGATCGCCAAGGCCGCCAAGGACCACGGCACCCCGATCCGCATCGGCGTCAACGCCGGTTCCCTGGACAGGCGCCTGCTCCAGAAGTACGGCAAGGCCACCCCCGAGGCCCTGGTCGAGTCGGCGCTGTGGGAGGCGTCCCTCTTCGAGGAGCACGACTTCCGCGACATCAAGATCTCCGTCAAGCACAACGACCCGGTCGTGATGATCGAGGCCTACCGGCAGCTCGCCGAACAGTGCGACTACCCCCTCCACCTCGGCGTCACCGAGGCCGGCCCCGCCTTCCAGGGCACCATCAAGTCGGCGGTCGCCTTCGGCGCCCTGCTCTCCCAGGGCATCGGCGACACGATCCGGGTCTCCCTCTCGGCCCCGCCGGTCGAGGAGGTCAAGGTCGGCCTGCAGATCCTCCAGTCGCTCGGCCTGCGCCAGCGCGGCCTGGAGATCGTCTCCTGCCCGTCCTGCGGTCGCGCCCAGGTCGACGTCTACAAGCTCGCCGAAGAGGTCACCGCCGGCCTGACCGGGATGGAGGTCCCGCTCCGCGTCGCCGTCATGGGCTGCGTCGTCAACGGCCCCGGCGAGGCCCGCGAGGCCGACCTCGGCGTCGCCTCCGGCAACGGCAAGGGCCAGATCTTCGTCAAGGGCGAGGTCATCAAGACCGTCCCCGAGTCCAAGATCGTGGAGACCCTCATCGAGGAGGCCATGAAGCTGGCGGAGCAGATGGAGGCCGAGGGCGTCGCCTCCGGCGAACCGTCGGTGTCGGTGGCGGGCTGATTCCTCCGGCGCCGGCCGGCGGCAGCGCCCCGCCAGGGGCGCCGGGCTGTGCCCGGTGTGCGGCTCCGCAGCGTGGGCGCGCGCGACCCCGGCCGGCCCGAGGTCGCGGGCGCCTCCCGGCCCTCCGGCCTCGAAGGCGCACCGCGCAGCGGGCGCAGCTATAGTGCGGAGATCAGCAGACCCCCAGCGTGAGGCCCCGCACGTGTTGACCCAGACCACCTCACGAGTGCTCGAACCCGGCGACCTGGACGCCGCGCTCGCCGTCCTCGACCGCGAACCGGTCGCGAACGCCTTCGTGACCTCGCGGGTCCAGGTCGCGGGCCTCGACCCCTGGCGGCTCGGCGGCGAGATGTGGGGCTGGTACGAGGACGGCATGCTCACGTCCCTGTGCTACGCGGGCGCCAACCTCGTGCCGGTCTGCGCCACCCCCCGCGCCGTCCGCGCCTTCGCCGACCGCGCCCGCCGGGCCGGCCGGCGCTGCTCCTCCATCGTCGGCCCCGCCGAACCCACCGCCGAACTGTGGCGGCTGCTGGAGCCGCACTGGGGCCCGGCCCGCGAGGTCCGCGCCCACCAGCCGCTGATGGTCACCGACCGCATGCCGGCCGACATCACCCCGGACCCGTACGTCCGCCGCGTCCGCAAGGACGAGATGGAGACGATCATGCCGGCGTGCGTGGCGATGTTCACCGAGGAGGTCGGCGTCTCACCCCTCGCCGGCGACGGCGGCCTGCTCTACCAGGCCCGGGTCGCCGAACTCGTCGGCTCCGGCCGCTCCTTCGCCCGCGTCGACGACCGGGGCCGGGTCGTGTTCAAGGCGGAGATCGGCGCGGCGACTCCCCGGGCCTGCCAGATCCAGGGCGTGTGGGTGGCCCCCGAGTACCGGGGCAGGGGCCTGGCGGCCCCCGGCATGGCGGCCGTACTGCGCTACGCCCTGGCCGACGTTGCCCCCGTGGCCAGCCTGTACGTGAACGACTTCAACACCGCGGCGCGCAGGGCGTACCGCAGGGTGGGCTTCCGTGAGGTGGGAGCCTTCATGAGCGTGCTCTTCTGACCGCCCTGTACGCTCCCCGCATGGACCTCGTGATCGGCCCCCTGGACCTCACCGCCCACGTGGACGAGGCCCTCGCCGTCCAAGCCCTCGCCTTCGGGCTCGGCCCGGACGAGGTCGCCGTGCGCCGGCAGATCGTGCAGCGGCACATGCAGTACCGCGGCGCGCGCGCCTACGGGGCCACCGTCCGCGGGCGGCTCGTCGGGTTCGTGTACGGCATGCCCAACAGCCGTACCCACTGGTGGTCCACCGTCGTCGAGCCCTACCTGCGCGCGGGCGGCAACGACTTCTGGCTGGACGACTCCTTCGTCATCACCGAACTGCACGTCCACCCCGACCACCAGAACCGCGGCATCGGCCGGCGTCTGATCACCACCATCACCGACACCGCAGACGAACCCCGCTCGATCCTCTCCGCGATCGACACCGACAGCCCGGCCCGCGGCCTCTACCACTCCCTCGGCTACGTCGACCTCGCCCGCCGGGTCCACTTCCCGAGCGCGCCGAGGCCGTACGCCGTGATGGGCGCCCCGCTGCCGCTGCGCAGGCGTTAACCGATTTCCACCGGCACGGGCGGCCCGGCTAACCTCCATGCCATCACCTTTACCCGGCAGGAGTACGAGAACCATGGCCAACGCACCGGTCCAGCGCATGTCCCAGTTGATGGCGAAGACGCTGCGCGACGACCCGGCGGACGCCGAGGTCCTCAGCCACAAGCTCCTCGTCCGCGCCGGCTACGTCCGCCGCACGGCCGCCGGCATCTGGAGCTGGCTGCCCCTCGGCAAGAAGGTCCTCGCCAACGTCGAGCGCGTCGTCCGCGAGGAGATGGACGCCATCGGCGCCCAGGAGGTCACGCTGCCCGCCCTGCTGCCGCGTGAGCCCTACGAGGCCACCGGCCGCTGGGACGAGTACGGCCAGGAGCTGTTCCGGCTCAAGGACCGCAAGGGCGGCGACTACCTCCTCGGCCCCACCCACGAGGAGATCTTCACCCTCCTGGTCAAGGACCAGTGCACGTCCTACAAGGACCTGCCGGTGATCCTGTACCAGATCCAGACCAAGTTCCGTGACGAGGCCAGGCCCCGCGCCGGCATCCTGCGCGGCCGCGAGTTCCTGATGAAGGACTCGTACTCCTTCGACCTGGACGACGAGGGCCTCGCCCGGTCCTACGCCCTGCACCGCGAGGCCTACCGGCGCGTCTTCGCGCGCCTCGGCCTCGACTACCGCATCGTCGCGGCCACCGCCGGCGCCATGGGCGGCTCCAAGTCCGAGGAGTTCCTCGCCCCGGCCGAGGCCGGCGAGGACACCTTCGCCGACTGCCCGAACTGCGACTTCGCCGCCAACACCGAGGCGATCACGTACGAGCTGAAGCCGGTGGACGCCTCCGGCGTGCCCGCCGCCGAGGACATCCCGACCCCCGACACCCCGACCATCGAGACGCTGGCCGCCTCGCTCGGCGTCCCGGCCTCCGCCACGCTGAAGAACCTCCTGGTGAAGGTGGACGGCGAGATCATCGCCGTCGGCGTGCCCGGGGACCGCGAGGTGGACCTGGGCAAGGTCGAGGCGCACTTCGCCCCGGCCACCGTCGAGATGGTCACCGAGGCGGACTTCGCCGAGCGCGCCGACCTGGTCCGCGGCTACGTGGGCCCGCAGGGCCTGGGCGAGAAGGTGAAGTACATCGCCGACCCGCGCGTGGCCCCCGGCACCGCCTGGATCACCGGCGCCAACAAGGAGCACACGCACGCCAGGAACGTCGTCGCCGGCCGGGACTTCGAGGTCGACGAGTACGTGGACGTCGTGGTCGTCCAGGAGGGCGACCCCTGCCCCAGGTGCGGCACCGGCCTGAAGCTGGACCGCGCCATCGAGATCGGCCACATCTTCCAGCTGGGCCGCAAGTACACCGACGCCCTCAAGCTGGACGTCCTCGGCCAGAACGGCAAGCCGGTCCGCGTCACCATGGGCTCCTACGGCATCGGCGTCTCCCGTGCCGTCGCCGCGCTCGCCGAGCAGACCGCCGACGAGCACGGCCTGGTCTGGCCCAAGGAGATCGCCCCGGCCGACGTGCACGTCGTCGCCGCCGGCAAGGCGCTCCAGACCGAGCTGGCCCTCGAGGTCTCCGACAAGCTCGCCGCCGCGGGCGTCCGCGTCCTAGTGGACGACCGCGCCGGGGTCTCCCCGGGCGTGAAGTTCACCGACGCGGAGCTGATCGGCGTCCCGCAGATCCTGGTCGCCGGCCGCCGCTCCGGCGAGGGCGTCCTGGAGCTGAAGGACCGCAGGACCGGCGAGCGCGAGGAACTGACGGTCGAGGACGCGATCGCCCGCCTGACCGCACGGTAAGCGGCAGCGGCAGCGGTGACGGACACCCCGGGTTCCGCCCGGGGTGTCCGGTGCGTCCGGGCGCGGTCGCCCGTGCCCAAAGCTTCCGTGCGCCTCGGGAATCCAGGTCCGCGACCTGGCTGCCCTTCACAGCGCAGGGGCCCTGCGGCCCGCCCCCGCTCGGGCCCTGTCGTTCGGCCGCGCTCGCGCGGGGCTCCTCGCGTCGACGCCCCGCGCCGCCGGCGCCGCCCGCGGGCACCAGGCCCCGCCGCGCCCGGCTCGGTGGCGCCGCCCCTCACAGCCGGACCGATCCCGGCGGCGCGGCCCGGCTAGAGCCAGCTCGCGAACTCCAGCAGGAGTTCCGCGTCCTTCTCGCGGCCGACCCGGCGGGCCCGTACCCCGGACTCCACCGCCCGGAACAGCGTCCAGCCCCGCAGCCGTTCCTGGTCGACCTCCAGCGACTCGGCGAGCCGCTTGATGCGGCGCCGGGTGGTGGACGGCCCGGACGACGCGGCGATCAGGTCCTCCACCCGGTCCCGCACCAGCCGCGCCAGATCGAAGGCGCTCTCGCCGACCACCGGGTCCGGGCCCACCGCCAGCCAGGGCATCCGGTCCCCGGAGAGCACCTTGCTCTGCCGGAACGTGCCGTGCAGCAGCAGTTCCTCGGGCGGCGCGGCCAGCAGCTCGGTACGGGCGGCGAGGGCCGCCTCCACCAGCGGGGCCGTCTCCGGGTCGGTCCCGGCCCCGGCCCGCATCGCCACCGCCTGGCGCCCGGTCCGCTCGGCGACGGTCTCGAAGACGTGCCCGGCCGGCGGCGCGACCCACAGCCTGCGCAGCGTCCCCGCCGCCTCCAGCAGCGCCCTGGCCTCCGGCAACGACCGCACCGACACGTCCGGGTGCAGCCGCTCCAGCAGCAGCGCCCCGTCCTCCGCCTCGGCTTCCAGCAGCTGTACGGCGCCCAGCCCGCCCCAGTGCGCCAGCGCCGCGCGCTCGCTCTCCGGGCGGGCCCGGGGCGGTGCCAGCTTCAGCACGGCCGGGGTACCGTCGGCCCGCCGCACCAGCACCACCAGGCTGCTGCGGCCGCCCGGCACCTGCACCCGCTCGACGGTCAACTCGCGCCGGGCGACGGCCCGCTCGGCCGCCGTAGGCAGCTGCGCCAGCCAGTCGTCCCCGGCCGGTGCCGTCTCACCGAGCGCCCGCACCAGGCGCTGCGGCGGTTCGAAAGCCATGCGCGAGTCGTTCCCTTCGTCTCCTGTGCTGCCGGGACCCCGCCCGAGTCTCCCGTCCTGATCCCGTTCCCCGATCGTGCCGGTGCCGTCCTGCCGTCCTGCCGGCGGTCAGCGCGTCGGCGACCCGGACGGCGACGGAGCCGTGCCGGCCGCGCCCGTACGCTCGCCGGACCGCTCGGCCAGACCAGGGAAGGCTACGCTCCCCCCGCCCCAGCGCACCGCCCGCACCGCGGCCTCCCGCAGCGCCCCGGCCGCGTCGGCCCGCCGCGCACCGCTCGTGGCCCGCACCAGGTCCGAGTACACGCCGGCCACCCGCTCCTCCAGCCGCGCGGCCAGCCGCAGCGCGGCCGTCCCGTCCTCGACCGGGAACGGCAGCGCGTACGCGGCGCTCGCGGCGACCGGTGCGCCGCCCAGGTCGCGCACGGCGCGCACCAGCGCGTCCCGGCGCGCGCGGTGGGCGTCGTACGCCGACCGCGCCTCCGCCCGGCGCGGCGCGCCGACCCGTCCGCCCACGACGCCGTACCCGTACACCGCCGCGTGCTCGGCCGCCAGCGCGGCCTGCAACGCGGTCAGCTCGGCATTCCCGCTCTGCCCGGTCCCGTCGCTCACCTGGCCCCCTCCGTCAGCAGGTACGCGTGCGCGGCCCCGGCCGCCGCGACCGACGCCAGCAGCCGCGCCAGCTCGCCCGGCACCTCCAGCAGGTCCTTGGCACGCTGGTCGGCGAGGGCGCGCTCGGCGGCGGCAAGCCCGGCCACGGCGTCCTTCTCGCCGGCCGGGACGGGATCGGGCGAGGCGCCGGCCGTGGCGGAGGCCGTCGGCGCCGTACCGTCCGTGAAGGCCACCGCGTGCTCCGCGACCTGGGCCCGCAGCGGGCGCAGCCGCTCCGCCAGCCCGGGATGCGCGGCGAGCACGGCGTCGTACCGCGCCAGCAGCACCCGGCTGTCCCGTGCCGCACGCGCGCGTGCCCGCTGCGTGGCCGACGGACCGTCGTCGCCGGAGCCGGGGGCGGACGAGCAGCCCGCCAGCAGGGCGCCGCCGGCGGCCGAGGCGAGCAGGGTTCTTCTGCGCGGCCCGGGGGGCACGCGCGGAGGCGGGGGGTACGGCACGGCTGACGTCCTCGGGGGCTCGTACGAACACACGGGCGGGAACGGCCGGCCCGCCGTTGATCACGGTACCCGCGAGTCCCTCCGCCTCGCGTCACCGGCTCGACGGCCGACCGCACCCGCCCGCGAACCGCCCCGGACCGCTCCTGCGAAACGGCCCCCGCCGGAGGCAGTACCCTTTGATCAGACACGCGACCCATCCCACAACAGCACACGCGGCCGAGGAGTCACCCGGATGAGCACCACCCAGAGCGAGAGGCTGCGAGAGCTGCTGGAACCGCTCGTCACCTCCCAGGGGCTGGATCTCGAAGAGATCGCCGTGGACTCCGTCGGACGCAAGCGGGTGCTGCGCGTGGTCGTCGACTCCGACACCGGGGCGGATCTGGACGCCATCGCCGATGTGAGCCGCGCGCTCTCGGCGAAGCTGGACGAGACCAACGCGATGGGTGACGCGGCGTACGACCTGGAGGTCGGAACCCCCGGCGCGGAGCGCCTGCTCACCGAGCACCGGCACTTCGTGCGCGCCACCGACCGGCTCGTGAGGTTCCAGCTCACGGAGGGCGGCGAACTGGTCGCGCGGATCGTGAAGGTCGACGACGAGGGCGTCGACGTCGAGGTGCCCGGCGTGAAGGGCCGCAAGGCCACCGCCCGCAGACTCGGCTTCCCGGAGATCGCCAGGGCGCGCGTGCAGGTCGAGTTCAACCGCAAGGACAGCGCCGGCACGGCCGGCGAGAAGAACATGAAGGAAGAGGAGGAGGCGTAGCCGTGGACATCGACATGAGCGCCCTGCGGGGCTTGGTTCGGGAGAAGGAGATCTCCTTCGACCTGCTGGTCGAGGCGATCGAGTCGGCCCTCCTCATCGCCTACCACCGCACCGAGGGAAGCCGCCGGCACGCGCGCGTGGAGCTCAACCGGGAGACCGGGCATGTGACCGTGTGGGCGAAGGAGGACCCCGACGACCTCGCCGAGGGGCAGGAGCCCCGGGAGTTCGACGACACCCCGTCCGGCTTCGGCCGCATCGCCGCCACCACCGCCAAGCAGGTCATCCTCCAGCGGCTGCGCGACGCGGAGGACGACGCGACGCTCGGCGAGTACGCCGGCCGCGAGGGCGACATCGTCACCGGAGTGGTCCAGCAGGGCCGCGACCCGAAGAACGTGCTGGTGGACATCGGCAAGCTGGAGGCCATCCTGCCGGTGCAGGAGCAGGTGCCCGGCGAGACCTACCCGCACGGCCTGCGCCTGCGGTCGTACGTCGTCCGGGTGGCCAAGGGCGTGCGAGGGCCGTCCGTCACCCTCTCCCGTACGCACCCGAACCTGGTGAAGAAGCTCTTTGCCCTGGAGGTGCCGGAGATCGCCGACGGGTCCGTGGAGATCGCCGCCATCGCCCGTGAGGCCGGTCACCGCACCAAGATCGCCGTACGGTCCACCCGTTCGGGCCTGAACGCCAAGGGCGCCTGCATCGGCCCCATGGGCGGCCGGGTGCGCAACGTGATGGGCGAGCTGAACGGCGAGAAGATCGACATCGTCGACTGGTCGGACGACCCGGCGGAGATGGTCGCGAACGCCCTGTCACCCGCTCGGGTGAGCAAGGTGGAGGTCGTGGACATGGCCTCCCGGTCCGCGCGGGTGACCGTGCCGGACTACCAGCTGTCGCTGGCGATCGGCAAGGAGGGCCAGAACGCCCGCCTGGCCGCCCGGCTGACCGGCTGGCGGATCGACATCCGGCCCGACACCGAGCAGGCCGGGGAGTAGACCGGGAGCACCCGGGGCGCCGGGGGGAATAGATCCAAGCCGCCCGGCGCTGAGATCACGACAACAGCCGTTCGATTTTTGCCCCGAAGGGGTGAGGTCGGTACGGGGAGGTAGACTTAACGGTGTCTGGCCGGACGCACGCCGGAGCATGCCCTGAACGCACCTGTGTGGGGTGCCGGAAGCGGGCGGCCAAGAACGATCTCCTGCGGATCGTGAAGACCGGGGACACGTGCGTCCCCGATCCTCGCGGTACGCTGCCCGGCCGGGGTGCGTACGTACACCCCGCCCTGGTCTGTCTCGACCAGGCGGTACGCCGCCGGGCGTTCCCGCGGGCACTGCGCGTCCCGGGACCGCTCGACACAAAGGCGTTGCGTCGATACGTCGAGCAGACAACAGTTGCCGAGCAGGCAACGCCGTAAGACAAGCCGCACGGAACCCCGTGCGGTCTGGTACCTCGCGAGTCGAAAGCAGGTCGAGATTGCGATGAGCACTCGATGAGTACGCGATGAGTACGCCCATGAACTAGCGACGGTCCGGCTTCAACCCGGACCTCAAAGGAGCGAAGTGGCTAAGGTCCGGGTCTACGAACTCGCCAAGGAGTTCGGTGTCGAGAGCAAGGTCGTCATGGCCAAGCTCCAGGAACTCGGTGAATTCGTCCGTTCGGCGTCTTCGACCATCGAAGCGCCGGTTGTACGCAAGCTGACCGACGCCTTCCAGGGCGGTGGCAACGGCAAGTCCGCCGGCAAGCCCGCCCCGCGCAAGGCCGCCCCCAGGCCCGCCGCGCCCTCTCCGGCGCAGGCGGCACGTCCGGCTGCCCCGGCCCCGAGGCCGGCAGCCCCCAAGCCTCCGACGGCGCCCGCTGCCCAGCAGCCGGCCGCCCCGTCGGCCCCCTCGGCGCCCGCCCAGGCCCCGACCCCGGGCCCGCGCCCGGTGCCGGGTCCCAAGCCCGCGCCGCGTCCGGCCCCGGCCGCCCCGGAGTTCACCGCTCCGCCGGCCCCGGCCGCGCAGACCCCGCAGGCTCCGGCCGCCCAGGGTCCGCGTCCCGGCGCCCGTCCCGGTGCCCCGAAGCCCGGTGGCGCCCGTCCGGCCCCCGGCCAGGGCCAGGGTGCCCGTCCGGGTCAGGGCGGTGGCCGCCCCGGTGGCCAGGCCGCGCGTCCCGGTGCCCGTCCGGCCGGTCCGCGCCCGGGCAACAACCCCTTCACCTCCGGCGGCAACGCCGGCATGGCCCGTCCGCAGGCCCCGCGCCCGCAGGGCGGCCCGCGTCCCGGCCCCGGCGGCGCTGCCGGCGCCGGCCCCCGTCCGCAGGCGCCCGGCGCCCAGGGCGGCGGTCCGCGTCCGCAGGCTCCGGGCGGTCCCCGGCCGTCGCCGGCCGGCATGCCCCGGCCGCAGGGCGGTCCGCGTCCCGGCCCGGCCGGTCCGCGTCCGAACCCCGGCATGATGCCGCAGCGTCCCGCTGCCGGCCCGCGTCCCGGCCCCGGCGGCGGTCGCGGCCCGGCCGGTGCCGGTCGTCCCGGCGGCGGCGGTCGTCCCGGCGGCGGCGGCTTCGCCGGCCGTCCCGGTGGCGGCGGCGGTGCCCGTCCGGGCGGTGGCGGCGGCTTCGCCGGCCGTCCCGGCGGTGGCGGCGGCTTCGGCGGCGGTCCCGGCGGTGGCGGCGGTGGCCGTCCCGGCTTCGGCGGCCGTCCCGGCGGTCCCGGTGGCCGTGGTGGCACGCAGGGCGCCTTCGGCCGTCCCGGCGGTCCGGCGCGTCGTGGCCGCAAGTCGAAGCGGCAGCGTCGCCAGGAGTACGAGGCCATGCAGGCCCCGAGCGTCGGCGGCGTGATGCTGCCGCGCGGCAACGGCGAGACCATCCGTCTCTCCCGCGGCGCGTCGCTCACCGACTTCGCGGAGAAGATCAACGCCAACCCGGCGTCCCTCGTCGCGGTCATGATGAACCTCGGCGAGATGGTCACCGCGACCCAGTCCGTCTCCGACGAGACCCTCCAGCTCCTCGCCGACGAGATGAACTACACGGTTCAGATCGTCAGCCCGGAGGAGGAGGACCGCGAGCTGCTCGAGTCCTTCGACATCGAGTTCGGCGAGGACGAGGGCTCCGACGAGGACCTGGTGGTCCGTCCGCCGGTCGTGACCGTCATGGGTCACGTCGACCACGGTAAGACCCGACTGCTCGACGCCATCCGCAAGACGAACGTCATCGCGGGCGAGGCCGGCGGCATCACCCAGCACATCGGTGCCTACCAGGTCGCGACCGAGGTCAACGACGAAGAGCGCAAGATCACCTTCATCGACACCCCGGGTCACGAGGCGTTCACCGCCATGCGTGCCCGTGGTGCGAAGTCGACCGACATCGCGATCCTGGTCGTCGCGGCCAACGACGGCGTCATGCCGCAGACGGTCGAGGCGCTCAACCACGCCAAGGCGGCCGACGTGCCGATCGTCGTCGCGGTCAACAAGATCGACGTCGAGGGCGCGGACCCGACCAAGGTGCGCGGTCAGCTGACCGAGTACGGCCTGGTGGCCGAGGAGTACGGCGGCGACACCATGTTCGTCGACATCTCCGCCAAGCAGGGTCTGCACATCGACTCGCTGCTGGAGGCCGTGATCCTCACGGCCGACGCCTCGCTCGACCTGCGGGCCAACCCGAACCAGGACGCGCAGGGCATCTCGATCGAGTCCCGTCTCGACCGCGGCCGCGGTGCCGTGGCGACGGTCCTCGTGCAGCGAGGCACCCTGCGGGTCGGCGACACGATGGTCGTGGGCGACGCCTACGGTCGCGTGCGCGCCATGCTCGACGACAACGGCAACAACGTGGCCGAGGCCGGCCCGTCGACGCCGGTCCAGGTCCTGGGCCTGACCAACGTCCCGGGTGCGGGCGACAACTTCCTGGTGGTCGACGAGGACCGTACGGCCCGTCAGATCGCCGAGAAGCGCGCCGCCCGCGAGCGCAACGCGGCCTTCGCCAAGCGCACGCGCCGTGTCTCGCTGGAGGACCTGGACAAGGTGCTCAAGGCCGGCGAGGTCCAGCAGCTGAACCTGATCATCAAGGGTGACGCTTCCGGTTCGGTCGAGGCCCTGGAGTCCTCCCTGCTCCAGCTGGACGTCGGCGAAGAGGTCGACATCCGCGTCCTGCACCGCGGCGTCGGTGCGGTCACGGAGTCCGACATCGACCTGGCGATGGGCTCGGACGCCATCGTGATCGGCTTCAACGTCCGCGCGGCCGGCCGCGCGGCGCAGATGGCCGAGCGCGAGGGCGTGGACGTCCGGTACTACTCGGTCATCTACCAGGCGATCGAGGAGATCGAGGCGGCCCTCAAGGGCATGCTCAAGCCGGAGTACGAAGAGGTCGAGCTGGGTACGGCGGAGATCCGCGAGGTCTTCCGCTCGTCCAAGCTGGGCAACATCGCGGGTGTCCTCATCCGCTCCGGCGAGGTCCGCCGCAACACCAAGGCGCGCCTCATCCGCGACGGCAAGGTCATCGCGGAGAACCTCAACATCGAGGGACTGCGTCGCTTCAAGGACGACGTCACCGAGATCCGCGAAGGCTACGAGGGTGGTATCAACCTCGGAAACTTCAACGACATCAAGGTCGACGACGTCATCGCGACGTACGAGATGCGGGAGAAGCCGCGGGCGTAACGCCTGTGGTGCGCGCTGGCCGGCGGGACTGCGGTCCCGTCGGCCAGCGCGCCGTTTTCCGCCGGGCGCCCGTCCGGCCGGCCGCACCGAAACCCTGTCGAGCCACCGGCGGGTACGCGGTACGGTTCTTGATGTCCCCGGCCACACGGACCCGGGGCCATCGATCCCGTACCGGCGGGTGAACCGGTTGCACATGTACGTGGGGACTCTGTCCTTCGACCTCCTCCTCGGCGACGTCCACTCGCTGAAGGAGAAGCGCTCCGTCGTCCGCCCGATCGTCGCCGAACTCCAGCGGAAGTACGCCGTGAGCGCGGCCGAGGTGGACCACATGAACCTCCACCGGCGGGCGATCATCGGCCTCGCCGCGGTCTCCGGCGACGCGGCGCACCTCACCGACGTCCTGGACCGGTGCGAGCGGCTGGTCGCCGGCCGCCCCGAGGTGGAGCTGCTGTCCGTACGACGGCGCTTCCACGGCGACGACGACTGACCACGAAACGCAAGCAAGAAGAAAGAACGGGAGACGGACCAGTGGCCGACAACGCGCGGGCTAAAAGGCTGGCGGACCTCATCCGGGAGGTGGTGGCCCAGAAGCTGCAGCGCGGGATCAAGGACCCGCGGCTCGGCTCACACGTCACCATCACGGACACCCGGGTCACGGGTGACCTCCGGGAGGCGACCGTCTTCTACACGGTCTACGGCGACGAGGAGGAGCGGACGGCGGCGGCCGCCGGCCTGGAGAGCGCCAAGGGCATCCTGCGCTCCGAGGTGGGCCGCGCGGCCGGGGTGAAGTTCACGCCCACCCTGACCTTCGTCGCGGACGCCCTGCCGGACACCGCCCGGACCATAGAGGACCTCCTCGACAAGGCCCGGCAGTCCGACGAGAAGGTGCGCGAGGCGGCCACGGGCGCCACGTACGCCGGCGGCGCCGACCCGTACCGCAAGCCGGCGGACGACGACACCGACACGGACGGCGACGCCACCGAATGACCCCGAAGCACACCACGCCCGACGGCCTCGTCATCGTCGACAAGCCGTCGGGCTTCACTTCGCACGACGTGGTCGCCAAGATGCGCGGGATCGCCAGGACCCGCCGCGTCGGCCACGCCGGCACCCTCGACCCGATGGCGACCGGCGTCCTGGTCCTCGGAGTCGAGCGCGCCACCAAGCTCCTCGGGCACCTCGCGCTCACGGAGAAGGAGTACCTGGGCACGGTCCGCCTGGGCCAGAACACCCTCACCGACGACGCCGAGGGCGAGATCACCTCGTCCACCGACGCCTCCAAGGTGACCCGGGACGCCATCGACGCGGGCATCGCCAAGCTGACCGGCGACATCATGCAGGTCCCGTCCAAGGTCAGCGCCATCAAGATCGACGGCGTACGGTCGTACAAGCGGGCCCGTGAGGGCGAGGACTTCGAGATCCCCGCCCGGCCGGTGACCATCTCCTCCTTCGCGGTGTACGACGTCCGGGACGCGGTCGCCGAGGACGGCACACCCGTGCTCGACCTGGTCGTGTCGGTGGTCTGCTCCTCCGGCACCTACATCCGCGCCCTCGCCCGTGACCTGGGCGCCGACCTCGGCGTCGGCGGCCACCTCACCGCGCTGCGCCGCACCCGTGTCGGCCCCTACCGGCTGGACGCGGCGAAGACGCTGGACCAGCTCCAGCAGGAGCTGACCGTGATGCCGATCGCCGAGGCCGCCACCGCCGCGTTCCCGCGCTGGGAGGTCGACGCCAAGCGGTCCCGGCTGCTGCTGAACGGCGTCCGGCTGGAGATCCCCGAGGAGTACGCGGGAGCGGGTCCCGTCGCCGTGTTCGACCCCGAGGGCCGTTTCCTCGCGCTGGTCGAGGAGCACCGGGGGAAGGCGAAGAGCCTGGCCGTGTTCGGCTGAGGCGCCGGGGCCCGAACCCCGGAATCCCGGGTGGTCTGCCGTGGAGCGGCGGCCGGCCACACGGGGTCGGTCCTGCCGCCGCTCCACGGTCCCCCCTCGGTTCCCCCACCCCTAGGGTTATCCAGCGACATCCGCCTATTCACCCGTCCGGGCAGGCGCTCGGAGTGAACCGGGGGAGCGGAAGGGGGCGCGTTCCTCGCGCGATCTTTCCGGCCGATCATCCCGCGCCTACCGTCGGAACCAGGTCACGGGGACGGGCGGGGAGGTACGAGCATGACGGAACGGGGCCCGCGGAGCGGGCGCCGGGGGCTCGGGGGCGAGGGGCGACCGTCCGAGCGGCGCGCGAAGGGGGAGCGCGCGGACAGGGGCGGCGCGCAGGGGGAACGGCCGTCGGGAGCGCGCGGGGACGAGCACCGCGCGGGCGGCGCGCCGGCCGCGGGTCCGGATGCCCGGGCCGCCGCCCTCGTACGCATCCGGGACCTGGCAGGGCGCCCGCGCGGACTCGGCTTCCTCGCCGATCACGAGGGCACCCTCCTCACCAGCCACGAGGCCGTCGACGGGCTGCCCCGGCTGGTGCTGCACGCCGGAGAGGACCGTACCTGCGTGGTCGGCCCCGACGCGGTCACCGCACTGCCCGGTCTCGGCCTCGCCCTGGTGCGCACCGAGGGCCTCGGTGTCGAGCCGCTGCCGCTGACCGTGCGGGAGCGCATCGACGCCGGCACCTACGTACGGGTCGCCGCCGGCTGCTGGCGCGAAGCGCGGGTGCTGGCCGCCACGCAGGTGACGTACACCGCCACGGACCGCTTCCACCTCCTGGACGACGCACTGGAGCTCGCGATCGGCACGGCAGGCCGGGACGCGCTGCGGCTGGGCGGCGGCGCGGCCGGCGGACCGGTGCTCGACGCACACACCGGCGCGGTCGTCGGCGTCCTCGGCACCGCCCTGCACAGCGCCCAGCGCGACGCCGGCTTCGCGGTGCCGCTGCGGCCACTCGACGGCGCCCTCGCCGACCTGCTCGCCCGCAACGCGGCCACCGTGCCCGCGTTCGGCGCCGACCTCAACCTCGCCGGCGTCCTCCAGCTGACCACGACCCCGGCCGGGCACGACGGCCTCGCGGGCGCCGTCGAGCCGGTCGAACGTCCCGGCGTCGCGCGTGGGTTGGCCGCCTTCGCCGCCGGCGACCGGCCCGTGCTCGGCCTCGTCGGCGCACCGGGCTGCGGGCGTACGACGGAACTCGCGGCGCTCACCGCCCGCCGTGCCCGGGGGGAGCGGCCGGCCCCCACGCTCCGGCTGCGCGGTGCCGATCTGAGGGACACGGACGACTCGGTGGCCGACGCGGCCCGCCGCAGCTTGGCGCGTGCCGCCCGGGCCATCGCCGCGTCCCGCTCCGGCCGGCCCGACGACCTGGGCGACGTCACGCCCGAACGCGTGGCCCGCCTCGCCGCCCGGGCCGGCCGCCCGCTGCTGATCCTCCTGGACTGCCCCGAGGAGATGCCGCCCGCCCTCGCCGACCGCCTGTCCGCCTGGGCCGGGAGCACGGCCACCTGGCTGGCCGGAACGGGAACCCGCCTGGTCGTGGCCTGCCGGGAGGAACACTGGGAACGCACCGGCCGGGCCTTCCCACCGGACGTCCTCCACGTGCCGGGCGACCCGCGGGAGCCGGACCACGGGGTTCCGGCGGAGAACGGAGAGCCGCAGGGCACGCTGCCCGGAACCGGGCCGGACCGTGCGCCGGCCGGCCCTGCGCGCCCCGGGAGCGGCAGGCCGAGACCGGCCGACTCCGTGGCTCAGGCGGACAGTGCTGGTGCGGGGTGTGCGTCGGCTGACTCTGTGGGTGAGGCTGACGGCGCTGGTGGCGGGTGTGGCTGGGCCGGGCCTGCGGTCGAGGCGGACGGTGTTGGTGTGGGGCGCGGGTCGGCTGAGCCCGGCGTCCCGGAGTGTGGCGGGGAGTCGCTGCGCAGCGCACCGGCCGGTCCTCCGGCTGCGCCCCCGGGTCCAGCCGGACTGGGCGAGCCGCCGCACGGTCTCGCCGGTCGCCCGCCCTCGGCCGGCGGCGCCTCGGCCGGCGGCGCCGAACCGCGGGTTCCCCTGCCCCGGTTCGCCCTCTCGGCGGGCAGTCCCGAGCCGCATCACCTCCCGGCGGGTCTCGCTTCCCCGGAGGACAGCCCCGAGCCGCACGGCACCCCGGTCCGCCTCACGTCCCCGGCGGGCCTCACGTCCCCGGCGGGTCTGATGTCCCCGGCGGCCCTCACCTCCCCGGCGGGTCTGATGTCCCCGGCGGCCCTCACCTCCCCGGCGGGTCTGACGTCCCCGGCGGGTCTCACGTCCCCGGCAGGCGCCCCCGAGTCGGACTTCCTCCCGGCGGGTCTCGCCCCCCGGGCGGGTGGCCCCGAGCCGCATCACCTCCCGGCGGGTCTCGCTTCCCCGGAGGACAGCCCCGAGCCGCACGGCACCCCGGTCCGCCTCACGTCCCCGGCGGGCCTCACGTCCCCGGCGGGCGGCCCCGAGTCGGACTTCCTCCCGGCGGGTCTCGCCCCCCGGGCGGGTGGCCCCGAGCCGGATCCCCTCCCGGCGGGTCTCGCTTCCCCGGAGGACAGCCCCGAGCCGCACGGCACCCCGGTCCGCCTCACCTCCCCGGCGGGCCTCACCTCTCCGGCAGGTCTCGCCTCCCGGGCGGGCAGCCCCGAGCCGGGCCTCCTCCCGGCAGGTCTCACGTCCCCGGCGGGCCTCACCTCCCAGTCGGGCGGCCCCGAGGCGGATCTCCTCCCGGGCCGTCTCGCCTGCCCGTCCGACAGCACCGCACCGGGCCGCACCGCCCACACCCGCGAGACCCCGCCCCGGACCCGCACCGCACCCACAGAACCGGCTACCGGCGAAGCCCCCCGCACCCCGGCCACCGACCCCCTTCCGCCCTGTCTGCGGATCGGGGACTTCTCGTTCGAGGAGGCGCGGTGGGCACGGGCGCGGTACGGGATTCCGGAGGGCGTGCTCGATGAGCGGGACGCGCGGCATCCGCTCGTGCTGCGGCTGTTGTCCGAGGTGCGGGCCGCCGTACCCGACGCACCGGTCGCCGGGCCCGTCGACCGGCACGACGTGTTCGCCGCCTACCTCGACCTGATGTGCCTGCGCATCGCGGACCGCCTCGCCGCCGCCGGCGGTCCGCGCGCGACGGCCGTCCGGCGGCTCGCGGCGCGGGTGGCCGGGCAGGTGCACGAGGCCGCCCGGCGCAGCCTCGGACCGGGGCAGGGGGAGCTGGACCGGGAGTCGTTCGAGGCGCTGTTCCCCCGGGGCCCCGCCCCGGCCCGGCTCGGCGGCGGTACCGGCTGGGCGTCCGCCGTGCTGGCCGAGGGCCTCCTCGTGCCGGCCGGTACCGGCTACCGCTTCGCCCACGAGGAGCTGGCCGACTGGATCCAGGGCACGCACCTGGACCTGGACGCGGCGCTGGCAGCCCTGGTGCACCGCGCCGGCGAGCCGAGCGCGGCCCGCCCGGTCGCTGTCCCGCACCACCGCGTCGGCCCCGTTGTGCAGGCGCTGCTGCTCCTCGTCCGCCAGCAGGGCCCCCGGCACCTCGCCTTCCGGCTGCGGGAGCTGGTGGACGCGCTGGACCGTGACACCGGCTCCTGGTGGGCCGCGCGGCTGCTCGCCCGAACCCTGCTCCAGGTCCCGGACGCGACGCCGTACACCGAGGTGCTGCGCCTGCTCGCGGACCGTGTCGTCGCCTGGCACGGCGCCGGGCGGCCCGTACCGGCCGACTTCCGCCCCGCCTTCTGGACCGGCCTGCCCCTCCCCGACGCCGAGCGCGTGGACGTGCTGCGCCGCCTCGTCCTGGCGGACCCGGCGCCGCCCGCGGCGGGCGACCGGTACCTGGACGCCGTCGCCGGACTGCTCGCCGCCGCACCGGCCGTCGTACAGCCCTTGCTCACCCAGTGGTTCACGGACGAACGGCCGCTGCCCGCGACCCCGCACGCCACCGTGGCCACCGCCGCGCAGGCGCTGCTGCACACCCACCGGCACGGTGCCCTGGACGATCTCACCGAGGTGCTGGTGGCCTGCGCGCACCGGCGTGCCGACGAACTGCTCGCCGTCCTCGCCGAGGAGGAGCCGTCGGCCCTGTGCCGGGCGGTGGACCGCTGGGCGCACGACGAGCGCCCCGCCCGCCGGGTCGCGGCCGTGGCCTTCGCCCTGCGAGCCGCCCCCCACGCCCGCTCGGACGCCGACCGCGAGCTGCTGCGCTACGCCGCCCTCACCCTGCTCGCCCGCCCCGCCGACCGCAGCCTGCACGGCGCCGCGCTGGCCCTGCTGGTCCGCGATCCCCGCACCCGGGACCGCCACCTGCCCGCGGCGCTGCGCCACTTCACCGACGGCGACCCGCAGTTCCCGCCCAGCGCCCTCGTCCCGGCCCTCACCACGCACCCGGAACCGGTCCTGGAGGCCTTCCACGCCCGCCTGTGCGCTCCGGGCGCCGGTGGTCCGGACACCGGAGCGGTCCTGCGCGGTCTCACCCAGGTCCCCACCGCGGCCCTGGCCCACCGGGCCGCCGTCCTCGTCCGGGAGGCGCTGTTGCAGTGCCCGGAGACCGCCGGACCCGTCGCCGGACAGGTCGCCGCCCAGGTCGAGCGCCGCCTCGAACAGGGCCCCACCGCCCGCCCGGTCCTGCTGCCCCTCGTCACCGGCCTGCTCGACGGCGGCCCCGAACCGCTCCGGGCGGCCCTCGCCACCGTCCTCGCCGTCCCCGGCACCCCCGCCTCCCACCCGCTCCGCCGCGAGCTGCTGGAGTTCCTGCTCGCCCGGGAGGAGGACCCGTCCGTCCTGCTCGCCGTCCTGCACGGGGCCACGGAACACGGCGGCCGGGCGGAGGAGGCCCGCGGCCTGGTCCACCGCACCGGCCTGCTCCTCGTCCGCACGCCCGAGGGAGCCACCCGTTTCGACCGCGCCCTGGTCGACATCGGCCGGCACGTGCCCGGCTTCGCCGCCCGCATGGCACGCTGGCTGACGGAGGCCCCGGACGACTGGGCGGCCGTGGTCGGGCCCAGCGCCCGCCGCACGATCGAGAACCTGTCGGGCGTGCGCGTACCGGCCTGAGCGGCGGCGGGAGCGTGCGCCCCGTCACAGCCCCCATGCCGATGCTGGCGCGGAGCACCCGGCATGGCACCCTTAGACCTGCACGACGAGGTCAAGGTAGACACGGACAAGGGTTCGAGGAGCGGTCACAGTGCAGCGCTGGCGTGGCTTGGAGGACATCCCCCAGGACTGGGGGCGCAGCGTCGTCACCATCGGTTCCTACGACGGCGTCCACCGCGGCCACCAGCTGATCATCAAGCACGCCGTCGACCGGGCCCGCGAGCTCGGCGTCCCGGCCGTCGTGGTCACCTTCGACCCGCACCCCAGCGAGGTCGTCCGCCCGGGCAGTCACCCGCCGCTGCTCGCCCCGCACCACCGCCGCGCGGAACTGATGGCCGAGCTGGGCGTCGACGCGTGCCTCATCCTCCCCTTCACCACCGAGTTCTCCAAGCTCTCGCCCGCCGACTTCGTGGTGAAGGTCCTGGTGGACAAGCTGCACGCCAAGGCGGTCGTGGAGGGTCCGAACTTCCGCTTCGGCCACAAGGCGGCCGGCAACGTCGAGTTCCTCGTCGGACAGGGCAAGATCTACGACTTCGACGTCGAGGTCGTCGACCTGTACGTCACCGGTGAGGCGGGCGGCGGCGAACCGTTCTCCTCCACACTGACCCGCCGCCTGGTCGCCGAGGGCGACGTCGCGGGCGCCCGCGAGATCCTCGGCCGCCCGCACCGCGTGGAGGGCGTCGTCGTCCGCGGCGCCCAGCGCGGCCGGGAACTGGGCTTCCCGACGGCCAACGTCGAGACGCTCCCGCACACCGCCATCCCCGCCGACGGCGTGTACGCCGGGTACCTGCACGCCCAGGGCGAGGCCATGCCGGCCGCGATCTCCGTCGGCACGAATCCGCAGTTCGACGGCACCGAGCGCACCGTGGAGGCGTACGCGATCGACCGCGTCGGCCTCGATCTGTACGGCCTCCACGTCGCGGTCGACTTCCTCGCCTACGTGCGCGGGCAGGCGAAGTTCGACTCGCTGGAGGCCCTGCTGGAGCAGATGGCCGCGGATGTGAAGCGGTGCCGGGAGATCGTGGCGGCTCAGGAGTAGCCGCTCGTTTCCGGCGGGAGTCGTTCGGCGGCCCCCGTCACGACGAGAAGGGCGGCCGGTGCGGTGAGCACCGGCCGCCCTTTTTCCATGTCCCTTACTGCTGGGGCGGGGCCGGGGGCGCCTGCGGAGGCTGCTGCGCCTGCTGCCCCGGCTGCGGTTCCGGCTGCGGTTGCGGCTGTGACGGGGGCTGGGGCTGCGGCTGTCCGGCGTGCGGGTAGCCCGGCTGCTGCGGCGCCCCCGGATAGGGCTGCGGCTGGCCCGGCTGAGGCGGGTAGGGCTGCTGCGCCGGGGCGTACGGCTGACCGGGGGCCGGGGCGTACGGCTGGCCGGGGGCCGGGGCGTACGGCTGGCCGGGGGCCGGGGGATACGGCGGGTTCGCGGCCGCGGGATACGGCTGGCCGGGGGGCTGGGGGTACGGCTGCCCGGCGCCGTACAGCTGTTCCGGCACGGGCTGGCCCGGCATCGGCTGTCCGGGCAGGGGCTGGCCAGGCATGGGCTGTCCGGGCATCGGCGCTCCCGGCATGGACGCGCCGGGCATGGGCGCGCCGGGCATGGGCGCTCCCGGCATGGGCGGGGCGGCCACCGGGGGCGGGTTGCCGTCGCTCGTCCACAGGCCGTGGGCCTGCTGGTGGCGGGTGAAGTCCTCGGCGACCATCGCGGCGAGGTTGAAGTACGCCTCACGCGTCTTCGGCCGCATCATGTCGAGGTCTACCTCGGCGCCGGCCGCCAGGTGCTCGTCGAACGGCACGACGACGACCCCGCGGGTGCGGGTCTCGAAGTGCGCCACGATGTCCTCGACCTTGATCATCTTGCCGGTCTCGCGCACCCCGGAGATCACGGTGAGGGACCGGGAGACCAGGTCGGCGTAGCCGTGCGCGGACAGCCAGTCCAGCGTCGTACTGGCACTGCTCGCGCCGTCCACGGACGGCGTGGAGATGATGATGAGCTGGTCGGCGAGGTCGAGCACCCCGCGCATGGCGCTGTACAGCAGCCCGGTGCCCGAGTCGGTCAGGATGACCGGGTACTGCCGGCCGAGCACGTCTATGGCGCGCCGGTAGTCCTCGTCGTTGAACGTCGTGGAAACGGCCGGGTCCACGTCGTTGGCGATGATCTCCAGGCCGGAGGGCGCCTGGGAGGTGAACCGCCGGATGTCCATGTACGAGTTCAGGTACGGGATGGCCTGGACGAGGTCACGGATGGTGGCCCCGGTCTCCCGGCGCACCCGCCGCCCGAGCGTACCGGCGTCCGGGTTGGCGTCGATGGCGAGGATCTTGTCCTGCCGCTCGGTGGCGAGGGTGGAGCCGAGCGCGGTGGTGGTCGTGGTCTTCCCGACGCCGCCCTTGAGGCTGATGACCGCGATCCGGTAGCAGGACAGCACCGGCGTACGGATCAGCTCCAGCTTGCGCTGCCGCTCCGCCTCCTCCTTCTTGCCCCCGAGCTTGAACCGGCCGCCCGCCGCCGCGGGCCGCCCGCTCTTCGCCTTCTGCCGCTTGTTGTTGAGCAGCCGGTCCGAGGACAACTCCACGGCGGCCGTGTAACCCAGCGGCGCGGCACCGGGGTTGGTCGGCTGCCGCTGGTCATGCTGAACGGGCTGCGGCCACGAGGCACCGGAGCGGGGGTCGACGGGGGCGTGCGGGGCCTGCGGAGCGCCGGGCGTGCCGTCCGGGTTCCGGGGCGGCTGCGGGAAGCCGTAACCACCCGACTGAGCATGGGGGTCGGGATTCCCCGGCTGCGGGAAACCGTAGCCGCCGGACTGCGCCGGGGCGTTGGGCGCGCCCGGCTGCGGGAATCCGTAACCGCTCGGCGGGGTGGGGCCGTGGGGGTGCGGCTGTGCGGCGGGAGGCTGCGGGAACCCGTAACCGCCGGGCTGGGCGGGCGGACTGGCGACGCCGGGCTGGGCCGGCGGGTGGGGAACACCGGGCGCCGGGGCGCCGGGCTGCGGGAAGCCGTAGCCGCTCGAAGGCGTGGGGCCGGAGGCCGGGCCGTTGGGCACCGGCGCGCCGGCCGCGCCCGGCTGGCCCGGTCGCTGGGCGGGGCCGGCCTGGTCAGCGGTGTGGTCCGGCTGGTTCCACGCGGCGGGCGCGGGCTGCGGGGCCTGCGGGTGGAACGGCGGCTGCTGACCGGGCGCGCCGGCGGGGCCCTGCTGTCCGGTCGGCTGCGGCTGCTGACCGGGCATCGGACCGGGCTGCTGCGGGACGGCGCCCGGCTGCTGCCCGGGCTGCGCGGGCCACTGGGCGGCGTTGGCAGGCGCGGCGGGCTGGTACGACGGCGGCAGCGGGGGCAGCCCGCCCTGCGACGCGGGCGGCGTCCAGCCGGGCTGGGCGCCCTGCGGGGCCGGGGGAGCGGGCGGTACGGCGGCGTACGGCACGCCGGGGGCGGGTGGAGCCCCGTGAGGCTGGGCGGCGGGGGCGGGCTGGGCGCCGGGAAGGGCGGCGTCCGGCTGGGGGAAGCCGTATCCGCCCGGCCGGCCAGGGGCAGGCTGGGGAGCGTTGACCGGCGGAGCACCGGGTCCAGGGGTACCGGCGTGGACGGCCTCGGGCTGGGCCGGGCTGTCCGAGGCACCGTCGGCGGCAGCCTCACCACCCGGCTGGGCGCCGTCTTCCGCCGCACCCGGGTGAGGCGCACCGCCCGGGGCCGTCACGTCCGCTGCCCCGGCGGGCGAGGTCTCCGGCACGCCGGACTGCGCCGAGTCGGCGGAGCCCTCCGACGGGGCGGGAGGCACGACGTCGACCGCGCCCTCGTCGGCACCACCCTGCTCAGCGCCCCTCTCCCCGGAGCCGTCCTTCTCACCGGCGTCCTTTGCACCGGCGGCCTGCTCGGCAACGCTCTCTTCCGCCGCGGCCTTCTCCTCGGCGGCGGTTCCGTCGGGGCCGGAGCCCCCGGAAACGGCGGCCTCCGCGACCGAACGGTCCGAACCGTCCCTGACGGCCACCTCGCCACCGGACTCCTCGGCGCCGTCCCGGCCACCGGACTGCCCGGCACGGCCGACATCGCCGTCGCCATCGACGGCCCTGTCGCCCCCGGAGTCACCAGCAGACCCCTTCGAACCACGGGAACCCTCAGCACCACCGGCCCCTCCGACACCAGCGGTGTGCTCCGGACCACCGGAAGTCTCCGGACCACCGGAAGCCTCCGGACCGGCGTCGCCCTCCTCACCGGAGGAACCCTCACCCCCGGCCGGCTCTCCGGCGGCACCAGCCCGCTCGGCGATCTCCGCCATCTGCCGCTTCAGGGCGACGGCGGAGAACCGCATGGTCGCCCCGCTCTCCAGATCCCCGTTGTCGGTCTCCGGCTCGGCCACGCCGGAAGCGGCCGACGCCTCCGGCTGGGCGGGCTGGGCCTGCTGCGGCTCGAAGCCCTCGGGCAGCCGCGGCACCGGGACGGGATCACCGGTCGGCGGCGCGGGCTGCGCGGGCCCGGCCGGGTGAGCGTAGGCAGCGCCCTGCGGCGGAGTGAACGAGGCGCCCTGCGCCGGACCGTGGGGAGCCCCCTCCGCCGGACGGTACGAGGCCCCCTGCCCCGGAATGAACGGGGTCCCCTGGGGCGGAGTACCCACCGGCGGGGTGGCCGGCGGAGGCGGTGTCGGACCCGGAACCGGCGTGCCCGTGGGGAACGGCAGCCCGGGAGCCGCCGGAGTGGCCGGCTCACCGGAGGCCGCGGACCCGGTGGACGGGGCGAAAGCGCCCGCACCCCCCGCACCACCGGCACCCGTACCACCCGCTCCGGACGCGTTCTGCGTGTACCAGGCGGGGGGAGCGTAGTCGATGGTGAACTCGCCGGTGGTCTCGACGGCTTCCGCGTCGGGCTGGTCATCGCCGGGTGTGTCCCAGCCCCCGCGCATCCCGTCCCGATCGCTGCTCACAGTTCCTCCTGGTGTGGTCGAGCACCCTCATGCCGTGCCGGGGCGACCATGTCGTGTCGTACCGAGTCGTCCGTAGTCGTTCGGGGCGGTCCGATGCACCGGCTCTCCCCCCGGGACACCGACGCCGGTTCACGGGTCCTGCCATCGCGCCCGCTCCCAGCCTAATCACCAGGAGCCACCCCTCGGCAGGGCCGTCCGCCCCTCCACGCCCGCGCACCAGGTCACGGCACGCGCGCGGACGACCGCCCACCCCGCGCGACCGCGTACCACACCCCGAACAAAAGGGAGAGAAAAGGGCAGTTCAATCCATCCGGCGGGGCGTGCCCAACAATCCGATCTCGGCGTCGGTGGGTTGCGTCAGCACGTACTGCCGGTCGCGGTCGGTACACCACAGGGTGACGCCGTCGGGCAGCCCCGGCAGGGACTCCACCTCGGTCCGCGACAACCCCATCGTGCGCCCCAGTTCGGCCGCCTCGTCCGGCGAGACCCGCTGGATACCGGTGAGCCGCGCCTGCCGCAGCAGCCGGGGCGCGACGGGACTGAGATACGGCAGCAGGGTCAGCACCGACTGCCAGGGCCCGGACACCACCCGCCCGCGAGGGGGCCGCATACCGCAGTCCCGCACCACCAGCACCGGCGTACCGGCGGAGGCACCCTGCGGCGGCACCCGCCCGACCTCGTACACGGACAGCCCGTTCTGCCCGCCGCCCATGGCATGCACCATCTGCATCCAGGCCTGCGGCCGCCCGGTCTCCACCGCGACCCGCGCACCGGTGGCGGCGGAGCGCAGAGCCATGACCTGCGCGGTCCACAGGCCGCCGATCAGCACGATGTCGTACGGCGTAGGGCGGTTCACCCCAAGGATGGCGGGCTGCCCCTCGTTGTTGACGCCGACCACCACACCGTCGTCACCGATGGGCAACGTCAGCGCGTCCACCTGTTCCACGGACAGAGTGTGCCGCGGGTGACGGGGACCGAGCAGACCGAAGCCGGTGCGCAGCCGCTCGCCGAGGCCCGGACCGGACGGGGTGGATGGGGTCGTCATGGTCATCAGCGGGCACCTCCGAGCGGCAACGTGGCCAGGACGCCGGGCAATTGTTCGCGGTCCAGGCGCGCCAGCCCGGTGCGTGCCTGCTGCGCCGCACGTTCCAGATCGCGCCGTGCGTCGGTCAGTTCCTGCTTGCTGCGGCCGGTGATCCGCACGTGGCCGGTGACGGACACGTCCTGCTGCGCGCCCTTGGACAGCGTCAGACTGAAGGTCGTCGCGAGCGCGGGCACCGCGGTCAGCTGTGCCACCAGCTGGGCCAGCGAGCCGCCGGAGCCGCCGAGCTGGGGCCAGCGCCGCACCCAGTAGGTGGTGTGCCGGCGGTTGTCGCAGCGCCAGCTGCGGCTGGACTCCTCGGTCCGCCGCTGTGGCGCCTCGCCCCGCCCGGCCTGAGCGGTGACCATCGGATTGGCACACGCGGACGTGGCGATGGCGGCCGTCAGCTCCTCCTCGGTGAGCACGTTCGCCCGGAACCCGGCGCCGGTCAGCCGACTCGACAGGTGTTCGGCCGAGCGTGCCAGGCACTTCTGCGCTCCCAGCAGCCCGCCGCCGCGCGCGGCCACCGCTTCCGGGCAGAGCTCGGGGTCGAGCTTCAGCGCGATCCAGGTGATGCGGACCGCGGGGGAGCCCGTCTGGGCTTGCAACGGCGCGTAGTTGCTGACGACGACGGACTGCTGGGGCAGGTGCAGAGCGGGCGCGGGCTGGGTGTGCACCACGATCTGCGCCGACTCCAACCGGATGCCGTCGACTTCCAGGACGTCCCGGACCAGGGCCATCGGCAGCGGTCGCCTCCCGTGCTCCGCGCGGAGCGCGTCGACGTCCGACTCCACCTGGAGCACCGCGGTCAGGAAGCCGCCGTCGCCCACCATGCCGATCGGCCGCTGATCCCGTTTGTCACCGCGGTTGAAGACGTACGTGCGCAGGGTCGGGTCGCACTCCACGGCAGGCGCGAGACCGGAGTCGGTCCCGGGCGCCACCGGAGTGCTCGCGGCCCGCCGTATGCGGGCCCGCATCGCCAGCAGGGTGCCGAGCCATTCGGGCAGGGAGCGTCCCCGGCGGCGCACGACGGCGAGCACCACCAGCACCACGCAGACCGGGGCGACGGCGATCAGCGCGACCGTGCCGATGAGCCAGCCGCACAGCGCGAGCGCACCCGTGATCTCCAGCAGCACCAGCCGCTGCACCGCGAACGAACCGCCACGGCCCGAGCGGGACTCCAGACGAGGCGCAAAGGCGCCCTGGTAGGACGTGGGCCCCTGGGAGGCGCCACCCCGCTCGGAGGAAGAGTCACGGGCACCCGACCGGCGTGCGCCGCCCGATCGTGTCCCCGATTGCGATCGCGACCGGATCCGCGTTGCGGAAGCCATCACTTCAAAACCCCCGAACTCTCCCGAAATCCCTTGCGCTCCGGTCCCTTCAAGCCCCGAGCACCCTACCCGTGCCACCAGCATGTCCCCGCAACAGGCATAGTAGGGGCCGGGTCTGACAGTCGAGTCACCAGAGGCAAAACGAGGACGGGGGACGGATCTTCACAGGTCCCCCACGGCTCCGCAACGGGGAGAGAGCGGACACAGATGGCATCACGGCGGGACGAACTCAACGCCTACACCTTCGCGAAGCGCCGCACGCTCGCGTCCTTCCTGCAGCCTTCCCCCTCCGGCTCCGAGGAGGCCGCTCCCAAGCCGCTGGGCGCACTGGTCCCCGGCGTCGTCGTCGGTGTGGTGATCCTCGCGGTGTTCGGCGCGATCGGCATGTTCAGCCCCACGGCTCCCAAGGGCTGGGACACTCCCGAGGAACACGTCATCGTCGCCAGCAAGTCGACCACCCGGTACGTCGTCCTGAAGACGGGCAAGCAGAAGCAGCTCCACCCCGTCCTCAACATGGCGTCGGCCAAGTTGCTCCTGGACCCCGGCAAGGCCAGCGTCATCACCGTCGACGAGAAGATCCTGGACAGCGGCAAGCCTCCGCACGGCGCCACCATCGGCATCCCGTACGCCCCCGACCGCCTGCCCTCCCCGGACGAGGCCGGGACCGCCAAGCGCTGGGCGGTCTGCGAGCGTCCCGCCGACGGGGGCAGGGCCATTCAGAAGGCGGCGTTCGTCCTCGCGCAGAAGGAGTGGTCCAAGACGGAGGGGCCCGACAGGCTCAGCCGCGGTGACCTGATGTACGTCGTCGGTCCGGACGGCAAGACCCAGTACGTCGTCGACGCGCGGGGCACGGCGTACAAGCTCGACAACCCGGGCGACAAGGAACTCCTCAAAGCCCTCGACACCCGGGGCCGTGCCCCGCAGCGCGTCTCCCAGGAGTGGCTCGACACCCTCCACAAGGGCACTCCGATCACCATTCCGCCGATCAAAGGCACACCCGGCGCGAAGGCCGACGCCGGCATCATGCCCGCGCAGTACGACAAGGTCGGCGAGGTCATCAAGGCCTACGACGGACAGGTGATGCGGTACTACGTCGTCCTGAGGGGCGAGGTGGCCCGTATCTCCGAGTTCACCGCCACCCTCCTGCTCAACAGCGGTCAGCTCGTCGGCGTCGGCCAGGCCGGTGAGGCGCAGCAGGTCAGCCCCGGCGCGGTCGCCGACAGCACGGCCTTCGACGAGGACAGGAACTGGCCGACGTACAAGCCCAGGACGGTGAACGACGGCACCAGCGCCACCAGCGGCCGCAACACGGTCTGCAACGTGCTGAGGTCGGTCGGCGGGAAGGGAGCGACGACCCTGTCCACCTGGGTCGGCAAGGACTTCCCGGCGCAACTGCCCACCGGTTCCTCCAGCGCCTACGTCACCGCCGGTTCCGGTCAGCTCTACCGTCAGTTCCAAGGCACGGAGACCACGGCCGGCGGCGTCTTCCTGGTCACCGACACGGGCCTGCGCTACGCCCTGCAGTCCAACAGCGACAGCGCCACCGACGACAAGGGCATCGGCACCTCCGCCAAGAAGCGCAAGGAGGAACTGGCCGAGGCGAAGATCGCCCAGACCCGCCTCGGTTACGAGCAGCTGACGCCCACGCCCATCCCGCTCACGTGGTCGACGTTCCTGCCGACGGGCCCGCGCCTGTCGGAGGCGGCGGCGCGTCAGCCGCAGGGTTCGTAGCGGCGCGCCGAGGAGAACGGACTCATGCTGAAGGCAAGGATCTCGGCAGCCGCGAGCCGAGCGGTGGTCGTGGCCGCAACGGTGACCCTCACCGCGGCGACCACGGTGCTCGCCCTGCCCGCTTCCCCGGCCCGTGCGGACGACGGCCAGTGCACGTTCCCGTCGAAGCCGTACGCGGGCCGGCCGTGGGCGCTGCAACGCGTCAACCTGGACGAGCTGTGGGCGCGGTCCACGGGCAAGGGCGTCCAGGTGGCCGTGATCGACACGGGTGTCGACGTCAAGAACCCGCAGCTCACCAAGGCCGTTGACGCGTCCAAGGGCAAGAACCTGCTGCCGGACAAGAACCGCAAGGGCGAGAAGATAGACCGCGGCAACAAGTCGGGCACCACCGACACGGTCGGCCACGGCACGCGCGTGGCGGGCATCATCGCGGCCCGCCCGGCGAAGGGCACAGGGTTCGTGGGCCTGGCCCCGGACGCCACGATCATCCCGATCAAGCAGAACGACGCAGAGGGGGACGGCACGGCCGACTCGCTGGCCCGGGCGATCACCTACGCGGTCCAGGCGGGCGCCGACGTCATCAACATCTCCCAGGACACGGCCGAGGCGCTCGACCCTAAGAATTCGAAGCTGAAGGACGCCGTCGACTACGCCCTGAACCGGAAGGTCGTCCTGGTGGCCTCCGCCGGCAATGATGGCCTGGGTGGCAACGTCAAGGTCACGTACCCGGCGTCATACGAAGGAGTCCTGGCGGTGGCGGCCTCCGACCGCAACAACGAACGCGCCGCCTTCTCACAGTCGGGAGACTTCGTGGGCGTCGCGGCTCCCGGCGTCGACATGATCTCCACGGTCCCGGGCAACGGCCACTGCTCGGACAACGGTACGAGCTTCTCGGCGCCCTATGTCGCAGGTGTGGCCGCCCTGCTGAAGTCCAAGTACCCCGACTGGACCGCCCGGCAGGTCGTCGCCCAGATCGAACAGACCGCGGAACGCTCGATCCCCGGACGTGACCGGCTGGTGGGCTGGGGCGTGGTGGACCCCGTGAAGGCACTCACGGAGGTGGACCCGGCGCACCCGGTCGAGTCCCCGAAACCCGAGAACGGTATGGCCAGGGGAGAGGCCCCGTCGGTCACCCCCCTGCACTTCGGCGAGACGGCGCAGGAGCGCGACAACCGCCTTGCGACGTACACGGTCGTGGGAGGTCTGGTGCTGGTGGCAGGCATGGCGGGTACGGCGGTGGCGGTCCGCGACGCGCGCCGCAGGCGGGGCGGCCGGCTGGGCTAGGACCCCACCGAAGGTTCGCTGCCTCCGGTGGCAAGGTTCGGGACTACAGAGTGCAGAAAGAGCGGTGCAGAGGGCTGCGACGGTCACTTGCCCGCTGTGCCGGCGTGCTGTGGTGTCGAGTGTTGACGTCTGGTTGCGTGTGGAGAGAGCCTCGCGTCCGCCGCTCAGTTCCCTGGGAGACAGAGGTCAGTGGGAGGCGCACGGCGGTCTCGAGTCTCTGAGACTTCGTTGGAACGGTGAGTCGGCAGGGAGTCCTGTCGCCGTCACAGCTTGCCGAAAACGACTCCTCGCCAGGTCCAGCCCGACTTGAGAACAGCGTCGCGTAGAGGGTTGCGCAGCTCCGCGGCGTCGAACCGGAAAGTCTCCGTCGCTTCGAGGCGACCGCTGTCCCCCCTTTCGATGGTCCACTGGCGGGTCACGGTCCTGTTCGGGCCGCGCGAGTACTCTGACGCGATCTTCAACCTCGGCGGATTTCCGATCCGGGTCGCTTCCCACTGTTCCTCGAGGGCGCGCACCTCACGGTCCTCCTGGACCAGTCGCATCCGGACCCGGACAGCGTGAGTGAGCTGGGACTCGACGAAGAACGCCCGCCAGGCGGGTTCCTCGATGCGCCACTCCGCTACAAGGTCGGCGTTGTCGGCAGCGCTGTCGCGAACCACGTACGGAACGTCGGACCGATTCAGACCAAGGAGGGCTGTCCGCACTTCCTCTGGTGAGACTGGCGCGACTCCGGTCGGAGGGCGCCGGGTACCTGTCAGTTTGTCGAAGAGTCCCATGAGTCAACCTATGAATGGCCGGAGGGGGTACAAGATTCGCCGATTCCGCATTGCGAGAGTTACGCGCTCGCGCTGTCGGCAGGGCGCACGGTGCGCACCAAGTCCATGAAGTCATCCAGTACAGCGTGGGTCAGCCTCCCGCCGGTACAGCGCTGGCGCAAGGCGCGGTCCCGGGGCGGGCCCGTCGTGCGTGTGCGGGGCGTGCTGATCCAGGACAACCTGAACACCCACCTGCCGGCGGAATGCGCCGCTACATCGCCGAACGGGACTGGCTCACTGTCTACCAACTCCCGCGCCACGCACCGGACCTCGACCCGGTCCTCGACGGCTGCCTCACCGGCACCGGCCTCGTGCACGCTCCACGATGACAACACCACCCCCTGGGTCGTGCTCGGAGCGATAGCCGCCGTCGTTGCGCTCGGCGGTGGGGGCGTGGCCGTTGGGTGGACGCGACTGCCAGGTGACGTCGTCCGGCTGAACCTGTCGGAGGCCACATTCGATGAGGCGTGGAGATTTGATGCAGATCGCACGAGGGCTGCCCACTCACCCATTCAGGTGTGCTCATCGTTGATTGGCGGGGTGCGACGCATGACCGCGTCGCCGTGCTCGTTCGCTTGCAAAAAACCGGCGGTTCCGGCCAAGAGCGGCACCTGGGCTGGTCGCGAAGACGAGTCAACGGTTGGACCAGTTGGGCGGGTTGACTAGAGTGGTAAACGCGTTGTGAGACGCGGCTCGCTTTGCGATCGTACGGCGAGCGGTTGGTCGGCCCTCGCTCCGGAGGAGCCGATGGACGTACGGGGAAACGGGGAGGAGCGTCGTGCTTCCGTCAGACATGGTGGGGGGCGTGTCGGCGACCAGGGCGGCGAACCTGGAGGCCAGTGGCGAGGCGCTGGGCAAGTTCGTGGGCCAAGTGGACGAGGTGCTGAGCGCCCTCGAAGGGTCCGCGGGCAACCCGGCGAAGGTCGGTGCTCAGACGATCAGGGCGACGTCGCTGACGTCGGGCGGGGAGAACGAGTTTCCTGAGGCACACGGTCTGTACAAGCAGTACAGCAGGGTCCATCACGAACTCACGACCCTGTCCAAGAGCTTGCACCTGCAGATCGAGGCGATCGGCATCGCGGTCGCCGGTGCGCGCAACGGCTTCGACAGTCTGGAAGAGGAGCAGCGTCAGCGCTTCTGGGCGATCCAGGCGGAGATCAAGAAGCTCGAGCCCAGGACGGACGACAAGCAGCACGCCAGCAGCGGCACCAAGACGAAGGCGTGACGATGACGGACAAGCAGCACAAGGACGATCTGCATCGCGTCTCTCAGCAGAACTCCGTGACGGACATCGTCCGCGGTATCGAGGACGGACCGCGCGGCGGCTTCCTCAACGGCATGGTGCGCTCCGTGGTCGAAACCACGCCCTTCGGACGAGCCGTCGCCGCCAGGACGGACTTCGACAAGCGCGATCTTGACCTGAACCAGATGATCGATCTGGTCGAGAAGACCGACCCGGGGGATCTCGAATCCTCCGGCAAGGCGCTCTGGGACGCGCGCGATGCCATCAAGAAGGCCGCCGACGATCTCAAGGCCTACATCGACAAGGTCCCCTGGGTGGGAGTGTCGGGAGATCAATTCCGCACGTGGGGCGAGAATCTCGTCACCAACACCCACCATCTGAGTGAGTTCGCCGGGGCGGCGGGTGACCAGATCACCGCCGCCGCCGTGGGCCTCGCAGCCGTGCGTGGTGGCATGCCGGCTCGTGACACCAGGGCGAACCCGAAGCGACCCGAGAAGTTCACCGAAGCCGAGAAGGCCGCGAACAAGGCGGAATACGACCACGCCGTTCAGGTGGAGAAGCACCGCCAAGAGGCGATCAACCAGATGAATCGGTTGGCGTCGTACTACGCGGTCTCGGAGGAGGTCCTGGCAGCCCTGCCCGCCAAGGACAAGACGCCGAACTTTACGTCGATGCCCGACGTGGGCGTGCCTCGGCCGCAGCCCGTCAACTCGCTCGGGACCGACCGTCCGACGTCCGGGACGGGTGCGCATACGGGTACCGGCTCGGCACCCGCCATCGGTCATCATGTAACTGCAGTGGGGCCCGACAATGTAGCCCACCACGTGCCTCGCGAAACCGCCCCGCCTCACGTGCTGCCGACGCACGACAACCACACGGTCACGCTCCCTGAGGAGCCGCCCGTCGGCACGAACATCGACAGCACCGGCACGCTGCCTCCTCCCACGACCACACACACGACCGGCCCTACCCCGCCGGTCACCAACACGCCTCCGGCAGGCGGTCAGCCCGACCTGTTGGGCGGCGCCGGCTACCGGGTTCCGCTGCCCAGTCCGACGACGGGCCGAAGCCTGAGTGGTTCGGCCGGGTACCGTACTCCTCCCTTTGCTCAGGGACGTGCGGGTACGGCCGGGTTTCCCAATGCCCAAGGCTCCGGACGCAATGCGGCACAGGGACCCATGAACCAGGTGGGTAGTGCCGCGTCGACGGGACAGACCGCCGGTAGGAGCACGGCGTCTCCGATGGGTCGCGCGGTCACTGGTGGTTCGCCGCGGCCCGGCGGCACGACGACGCCCCGTGCGAACGCCACGCCGACAACCGGCGCCGGCCGTTCCAATGGAGTCGTCGGGGGGCGCCCCACGGCCACCGGTAGTCCGGCGAAGGGTGGGGCGAGGATTCCGCGTGGCACGGTCATCGGGGCCGAGGCTCAGGCCAATTCGCAGTCCACGGCTGGTCGACTCGGCCAGCGCGGTGTCTTCGGAACGCCCCAGTCCGCAGCGCGGCCCGGTACGAAGCCGAGCGGTTCTCGCACGGGAGCGGGTGAGTCCGAGGCTGTGACGGGCAAACCGGCTGCGCGGAACTCCGCTGCGGGTGCCGAGCGGAGCGGTATGACGCGGGGCGGTGCCGGTCTCGTACGCGGCGCCGGCCGTAAGGGAAAGCCCGAGGACACGGAGGAAGAGTCACAGCTGCCCGACAAGCCCCGGCGCGATGTGCCGCCGGTGGCCAACTGACCGCTAACGAGGACACGGAAGACAATGAAGTCAGGGATGAGCCGACGAGCCGAGCGGACGACGCTCCACGGGACGCGCAGCGGTGGACGAGTGCGTGCTGTGGGCGCGGCCGTCGGCACCCTGGTGGCCGCGACTGTGGGGTTTGCACCCAGTGCTGTAGCGGATGACGTCCAGGCGAAGCAGTGGTACCTGGGTCCGATGCAGGCCGAACAGATGTGGAAGGTCAGCACCGGCAAGGGCGTCAAGGTTGCCCTCATAGACACCGGTGTGAACGCGGACACGCCGTCACTCAAGGGTCAGGTCCTGGTGGATGAGACCCCGAAGTCGGTGGCGTACCGTGCGACCGCCGACTACAAAGGTCATGGGACGACCATGGCCGAGTTGATCGCTGGTACGGGAGCCGGCGGCAGCCTCAAGGGGCTGGCGCCGGGTGCAAAGATCGTTCCGTACCGGATTGAGCTGGACGGTCTGAAGGGCGGGTCCGCAGAGAAGAGGAAGACTCCCGAGCCCGAAGACGCGATCAGAGCCGCGGCCGACACCGACGCGAAGATCATCAGCATGTCGTTCGGTGAGGCGGCACCGATCCCCAAGGTGGAAGAGGCCATCAAGTACGCGGCATCGAAGGGCAAGTTGCTGATTGCCGCGGTTGGCAATGACGGGCGGACATCAGGGGACAACATCGGCTACCCAGCCGCTTTCCCCTACGTGGTGGGCGTCGCGTCGGTCGACAAGTCCCTCACGGTGTCGAAGTTCTCCTCGTCCGGTAACTACGTGGACCTCTCGGCTCCAGGCCAAGGCTTTCCGGGATGGTGCGACACCAACTTCCGCTCGTACTGCGACGACGTGAACGGTACAAGTTCGGCAGCCGCGATCGCCTCGGGTGCCGCAGCGTTGATCTGGTCCGCGCACCCTGACTGGACGGTGAACCAGGTGGCCCGTGCTCTGATCGACACGGCAGGCCGTACCTGGTCGAAGAACGACCCGAGCAAGTACGCCGGCTACGGGCTCATTCGACCCCGTCTCGTTCTGGCGAACCGCGACTACAACCCCGGCCCGGCCGATGTCGACCCGCTTGCGGCGGAGAACGGCGGCGACCTGCTGGCCAGATCCGCCGCGTCCTCCACGTCTTCCTCCTCGTCCCCCTCCGCCCCTTCCTCCTCCGCATCAACCCCGTCACAAGCCCCCGACAAGGGTTCTACCGGCGGTACTTCGGCGGCAGGATCGAGCACGGAGTCGTCGAACGACAACACCACCCTCTGGACCGTGCTCGGCGCCGTAGCCGCCGTCGTCGTGATCGGCGGAGGCGGGCTGGCTGTCGCACGGGCGCGGCGTGCCAGGTGACGTCGGCAGCCGTCTTTAGCCCTGTGCTCTTCCGATAGGGCGTGCAGTACGCGCCCGCCGCCGTGCCGCACCGTGCGGTAGTGGGCCGAGCAGTTGGACCAACGAGACAGACAGAGAAAGGGCTGAGATGGCCGAGAACAAGCAGAAGCTCGAAGATGCCGCAGTAATCCACCTGCAGAAGCAGATGCTGGAGAAGTACGACGGCATCCGGAAGCGGGTGCACGGGCTGCAGGGCGTGATCGACGGCCTGGAGGGACAGTGGCACGGTATCGGTCGTGCCGCCTTCGACTCGAAGCAGTACGAGATCAACCAGTCGCTGCAGGCCATCGGCGGCATCCTCGGTGACGTCATCGAGGCCATGACCGCGACCCGCAACATCAAGGACAGCAAGGAAGACGAGGTCCGCGCGGCCGTCAACAAGATCGACGTGCGGGACGGCGCTCCGACCGTGTCCCCTCTCAGCTCATACTGACGGAGCGGGCACCCAGGACTTCCGCCGCAGACACCGGCGCACCCATCCGATACACACCAGCGAGACGAGGTAACACGCATGGCCAACAACACTGACGGCCTGTCAGTCACTTACGACGGGCTCGACGTCGCGGCAACCAAGATCGGCAACGAGGCGAGCCAGCTCGAGCAGGACCTGCAGGAGCTGCGCCGGCTGGTCGTGAGCAGCCTGCAGTACTGGGAGGGGCAGGCCCAGGACACCTTCCACGAGAAGCTGAACCACTGGGACAAGGAAGCGAACGACATCCACCAGGCGCTGGCCGGCATCGGCCACGTCGTCGCCCAGTCCGGCGGTACGTACATGGAAGGCGACAAGAAGGCGGCCAGCTACTTCCGCTAGGCCGAGAGTCGCGGAAGCGACGAAGCAACTCCAGGGTGGGCGCGCACGGGAGGCGCCCACCCTGTTGTTGTGTCCGGCAGGAAGCCGCTCAGGGGACAGGGGTGGACGTGCGCGCCGCCCCCGGCCATGGTCCGGGCTGGAGCGTTACACCGGCTCGCATGTGGCGACGCAGCCGTCATCGACGACATGCCCGGCAGTCTGTGCCGCGTTCTACCGGCGTCCCTGTCGTCACCCGCGGCCTCGATCACGCATCGGGAACCCCAGTCGGCAGATCGGCCTCGGAAGCGCAGCCTGCCTCTTGGGCCACTTCGCGGGAGAGAGAGTTGAGGATCACCATGCGGTCTTTGTCGATGCTGTCCCCGCGCAGTTGGGAACGAGTGGAATAGAGTTCCGCTTTCACGTACTTGGTGTCACCGATGTACGCGTCTTTCGATCCTGCTCTGGTGGGACACTGGAAAAACAGGTCAGCTCCGTCGCGGCCCACTTGGGCATACAGTCCCACGGGGTATCTGACCTTGCTGCCGTTGACTTCTTTGTCGGACGGTGCGGGGTAACTCTGGGATGCCGAGAAGCGGATTTCAAGAAGTGGCTTGCCGCTCTCGTCGCCGGCCTTGTACACCCAGCACGCTGGGCGCTGACGATACTCGTCGTGCAGGTGCCTGACCGCGTCCTGTACGGAAAACGAACGAGGCTGTCCCGTCTCGTCGGCGCCCGTGGACTCGTCGAACCGATCCGTACCCGCCAGGTTCTGCAGAGATTGTCCGGCGGAAGCGTCGAGCGCTCCGCCGCAGATCTTGCTCGCTGTCGTGCCGGACGTCTTCGCCTGCTCATGCTCAGGATCACTGCTGCAACTCGCGACAAGAAGCGCCACAGCCGTAAGAGAGAGAGCCGTCCCGTATGTACTGTTCCTTGCGATTCGCAGCACTTTACGCCCCTGCTCAGTCCTTGTAGGGAGGCCGGCCACGGTAGTCGTTCTCGTGGGAGCCGGTGCCCAGGTAACTGCTCTTTGTTTCTTCGACCCATTGCTGCTGGTCAGCGACAGTCCTGGCGTTTGGATGGTCCTTGAAGTACGCATCGTAGGTCGATCCGAGATCGTCGACCCCTCGGCCGTAGAACTCACGGCTCGTCATCTGTGACGGAACCAGAGGATCGGACTCGGCGTCGTCGGTCGCCTTGTCGATCTCGTGGCCGAGCAGCGTGTTGGCCGCATTCGTGAGCGTGTCCGCCGCAACGGGGGCGATGACGACTGCGGCAGCCGTCGAACCGGGGAGCGGGATGGAGGCGACTCCACCAGCGACTACTGCACCGACCAGGAGTTTCTTCCAGTCTCCCGACCGCCCCAGTGCCTTGTTGGCTTCGTCCGAGTTCTCTCCGTACGTCGTTGCCGCCTGCTCCACCCGGGAATTGTCCAGAATGCCGCGGGCTTCCGCGCCCACCGACATGATGTCGCGTGCCTGGTTCATATGGGCATTACTGGTCGGGGGATGGGCGTCGAGCATGCTCAAGGTGTACACATGCTGGGCAGCGGTTACGGCCTTGTGCGAGTGCTCGTCCTGCCCGAGGACGCTCAGGAAATCGATGGCCCCCTGGTTGCCGAAGTGGGCACGTCCGGCATAGCGAGCAGGGAAGTCCCCCGCGTCCTTGCCGTGGTCCCCGATACCGGACAGTTCGTAGTCGATGTCATCGATGTACGCTCCGGCCATCTTGCCCAGGCTGTCGGCGAGTTCGGGCTGATCGTGCAGCATCTTCGGGCCGTCCTCGCCGCCGTAGAGGTAGGCGACCTGTTCCATGACGCCGGCCGTGGCCGCGGTGCGTCGGTCACCCGCCGCGACGTCCTTCGGGGAGGCGTCCGCGGAATAACCGGTCGTGGCCGCCTCCAGCGCCCGGCCCAGTGAGTTGCGTGCTGCGACGTAGTCGTGGTCGCCCTCCATCGTGGCGTCGGAGACCCAGACCCGTTCCTTCGTCAGGTACTTCAGGTGCTCGTTGACCTCGGCGTCCTTGTTGACCGTGTCGCCGCTGCCGTCGGGCTGGGCGAAGAACTGCGCCGACGCATCCGGATTATGACCGAGCGCCTCGAGGAAACCGGTCACGGGGTCGCGGCCGCGATCGTTCTTGTAGCCCCAGTAATTGAGGTCGCCGTCGTTGAAGTTGTTGACCCAGGCGTTGATGCCCTGGCCGTTCATCTTCTTGTCGTATGCGAGGAGCTTGTCGCCGTAGTCGTTGAGGAACTGGTCGTCGTAGTCGCCGAAGCGCATGAGGTTACTCATGACCGCGTAACCCGTCGGATTGCTCGCGTCGTCGATCCCGAGCTGGTCGGGCCCCAGCCGGATCATCTGCCGCTCCCAGGTCTGCATCTTGTCGCTGTCCGAGAGAGTGGCCTGGCCGATGATGGTCCCGAGGTTCTTCTGCAACTGTTTCGCTTGCTTGGCGCGGTCGGGGTCGTAAGTTCCCTGGTAGGGATCGGCGATGCCGGCCCAAAAGGTGAGCACCTTCTTCGGGCCGACCTGCGTGGCGAACTCCTCCGCGAACAAGGGGTCGTTCTTGTACTTGGCCAGGGTCGAGTTGAGTGATGCGAGCTCCGTGCTCGTCACGTCGTGCGGATTCTTCGCGAGGATCTTGGCCATCCGGTCTGCCTCCGAGACGGCCTTGGCGGCCGCGTCCCGGTTCTCGTAGTGGGCGCCGGAGAAGCCGTACTTCGCCTGGTCGACGAGGAGACCGAGTGCCTTCGCCGCGGTATTGTCACTCTCGGTCGCCTTGCCGAGAATGCGCTGAACCTCGTTGCGAAGGGCGTCGACGTCTGCCTGGCTGACCGCGCTTGTGTTGCCACTGGGATCGGATGCCCAGTCGGGGCGAGGGTTGCCGCTGACGCTGAAGGTTCCGCCGCCCGTGTCGATGACGGTGCAGTACTTGTACGGCACCCGTTCAAGGGTCTCGTTCAGCTGGTCGCGATAGCCGACGAGTTCGTCGCGGGTGTCCTTGAGGATCTTCGTAATGGAGTCCGCCTGCGTGTGGGCGTCCGCGAACTCCTGCGCGGTCTTGTCGATGAACTCCCGGCTCACCTGGGCGTTGACACCGGCCCAGTCCGCCTTGTCCGCACGGCTCTTCAGGTTGCTCTGGGCATCCCCCTTCAGCGTAGCCAGGTTCTTGGTCATCTCCTCCCAGTCGGTGATGGCCTCTCCCAGCTGCGAGAAGTTGCCGTAGCGCAAAGCGTCGAGATCCATGCCCGTCAGCTGCCCTTCCGCTCGTCAAAGCCCTGGTCGAGCTGGGCGATGCTGCTGAGAGTGCCGGCGATGTAGGACTCGTCAGCGGCGTGCTGGTTCTTGGTGTAGCGCAGGTGGTTGGAGATGTGGGCGCAGGCATCGAGGAGGCTCTGTACCTGGTCCACCCAGCGCTCGGCTACGTGATCGAGCGCCGCCCCGATGGCGAAGCCCTCACTCTTGAGCCCTCCGGCCGCCTTGATGGAAGACATACGAGCGTGGTCGCTGAACCGGCCGAAGTCCTGGAACAGTTCGTGGGCCGCGGAACCGATCGCGGCGAGGTCCTTCTGGCGCACGGTGAGATCACCACGCGTGCTTTCGCCGCCTCCATAGTCGGGCGTCACATGGTTCAGCCGCATGTGTGCTGACTGGTTCTGCGCTGCCTTTGCTTTCAGCTCTTCCCACTCGTCCCACGCCATGGGCGGTTCCTCCCGTCTCTCCGCTCCGGCCAATGAGCGAGAGCCTCGTCAGGTCAGCAGTGCCTACGTGCCTCAGTTCTCTGTGTCCATCAACCCCACCTGAACCATGGGCTTCCCCCGCTTCCGGGACACGAAGATCCCGCGCCCCGCCGGCATCGGCCGCGGCCGGACCCCGCCCAGCAGGTCACCCTCGGCCGGGTCGCCCGCGAGGACCACGCCCTGGGCGCCGAGCTCCTTGATGCGCTGCATGAAGGACTCGTAGCCGGCGCGGCCGGCGCCCGCCGTGGAGCGGGCGATGATGAAGCGGACGCCGACGTCGCGGGCGAACGGCAGCAGCTCCGTCAGGCCCGCCAGCGGGTTGCCGCTCGACGTGGACACGAGGTCGTAGTCGTCGATGATGACGTACACCGTGGGGCCCCGCCACCAGCTGCGGTTGCGCAGCTGCTCCGGGGTCACGTCGGCGGTCGGCGTACGACGCTGCATCAGGTCGGCCAATGCGTCCATGTGGTGCTGCATCTGGTTCGACATGGGGATGTACTCGGCCAGGTGCGACTTCGGGGTCACTCCGAGCAGCGAGCGGCGGTTGTCGACGACGAAGAGCTTGCAGGCGTCGCCGTCGTACCGCTCTGTCAGGCGCCTGATCAGCAGCTTCAGCAGATTCGACTTGCCGGACTCGCTCTCCCCGAACACAAGGAAGAACGGGTCCTGTTCGAAGTCCACGAACACGGGCTCCAGGTTGTCCTCGTCGAGGGCGAAGGAGATGCCGCGGTTCGGGAAGCGGTCGCCCGGCGGAAGCTGCGTGGCGGGGAACTCGCCGGGGAGCAGGCGTACCTCGGGCGCGCCCGGCTCCTGCCAGTGGCGGGTGACCTCGGCCGCGAGGGCGGTCGTCGCCTCCGCGAGGTCCGTGTCGGACGAGAGGCCGTCGATGCGCGGGACCGCCGCCATGAAGTGCTGCTTCTGCGGGGTCTGACCGCGGCCAGGCACACCGGTGGGGACGTTCGCCGCGACCTTGCGGTCGATCTCGGAGTCCATGGGGTCGCCCAGCCGCAGCTCGAGGCGGTTCATCAGGTGGTCCTTGAGGTTGGCGCGGACCTCCATCGAGCGCGAGGCGGTCAGGACGAGGTGGATGCCGTAGCCCAGGCCGCGCGCGGCGATGTCCAGTACCAACGGCTCCAGTGCCTCGTAATCCGTACGGAAGTTGCCCCAGCCGTCGATGACCAGGAAGACGTCGCCCCAGGGCTGGTCGGTCACCGAGATGTCCCCGCGAGCGCGACGGGTACGGAACTCCGCGATGGAGGAGATGCCCGCCGAGCGGAAGTACTCCTCGCGGCGGGTCATCACGCCGTACACCTCGGCCGCCGTGCGCCGGACCTTCTCCGGGTCCAGACGGGACGCGACACCGCCCACGTGCGGCAGGCCGGCCACCGAGGCCATACCGCCGCCACCGAAGTCGAGGCCGTAGAACTGCACTTCCCACGGCGTGTGGGTCAGTGCGAACGACGCGATGATCGAGCGCAGCAGCGTCGACTTGCCGGACTGCGGGCCGCCGATGATCTGCATGTGGCCGGCCGCGCCGCCGAAGTCCAGCCACAGCGGGTCGCGCCGCTGTTCGTACGGCTTGTCGATCAGGCCGACCGGGACGACGAGCCTGCCCGCGCCCTCGTAGCCCGGCTGGGTCATACCGCGGCCGGGCACCGGGGCGAGCCCCGGCAGCAGCGCGTCGAGTGACGGCGGGCTGTCCAGCGGGGGCAGCCACACCTGGTGGGCGGCCGGACCCTGTGCCTCCAGGCGCCGCACGATCACGTCGAGTACGGTGTCGGCGAGCGCGTCGTCCTGCCGTTTGCCGGTCTCCTCCTGCCGCTGCTGCGGGATCGCCGCGTACTGCACCGGTACCTCGGCCGCCGTGAAAAGGACCGGCCTGCGGTCGACGGGGAGCGGGCCGCCGAGCGCCGCGGCCTGCTGGGAGCTGGTGCGGTACACCCCCGAGACGTACGCGGCCTTGAAACGCACCATCTCGTCCGTGCCGAACTTCAGGAAGCCGGAACCGGGCACATTCGGCAGCTCGTAGGCGTCGGGGACGCCGAGCGCTGCGCGGGATTCGGCCGCCGAGAACGTCCGCAGACCGATCCGGTAGGAGAGGTACGTCTCCAGGCCCCTCAGGCGGCCCTCCTCCAGGCGCTGGGAGGCCAGCAGCAGGTGCACGCCCAGCGAACGGCCGATACGGCCGATCTGCACGAACATCTCGATGAAGTCCGGCTTGGCGGTCAGCAGCTCGCTGAACTCGTCGATCACCAGGACGAGGGACGGGATCGGCTGCAGCGGGGCACCCGCCGCGCGTGCCTTCTCGTAGTCGTGGATGTTGGCGTAGTTGCCCGCGTCGCGGAGCATCTCCTGGCGGCGGTTCAGTTCACCGCGGATGGAGTCGCCCATCCGGTCGACCAGGGTGAGGTCGTCCGCGAGGTTTGTGATCACGGCCGCTACGTGCGGCAGCTGGGCCATGCCCGCGAACGTGGCACCGCCCTTGAAGTCGGCGAGGACGAAGTTCAGCGTTTCGGAGGAGTGGGTCACGGCGAGACCCAGGACGAGGGTGCGCAGCAGTTCGGACTTGCCGGAACCCGTCGCGCCGACGCACAGGCCGTGCGGGCCCATGCCCTCCTGCGCCGCTTCCTTGAGGTCGAGCATCACGGGCCGGCCGTCCTCGCCGACGCCGATCGGCACGCGCAGCCGCTCCGACTGCGACCGGGGCCGCCAGGTCCGCTTCGGGTCGACCGAGGCGGCGTCGCCCAGGTTCAGCAGGTCGGTGAACTCCAGGTTGGCGAGCAGCGGTTCGTCGTCGTCGCCGCCCGATGCCATGCGCAGCGGCGCCAGCTGGCGGGCCAACGCCTCCGCCGCCTCGTACGAAAGGACGTCAGGGGTGCCCTCGTAGACCATGCCGTGGGCGGACTCCAGGCGCAGTTCCTTCGGCTGCACGACGACCGACAGGTCGCCCCGCCCGACGGTGAGGTCGCCCGGTACGACCTCCAGGACCGTCACGCCCTGCAGGCCCTCGGGACTGGCCAGCAAGGAGGTGGGCGGGAGGGAGATGCCGTCGAGCACCACCACCAGGTGGGGCTGTTCCGGAACGGGTGGCCCGGAGGGGTGGAATCGCGGACGGCCCTCGAGGCGGGAGGCGAGCCGGTCCTCCAGCTCCACGGGGTCGGCGCTGATCAGGCGCATGCTGCCCGCGCCGTCGGTGACGCCCGGGGCCTGTACGTGCGGCAGCCACTTCGCCCACTCCCATTCGGGCGCCGACTCACGTGCGGTGACGACGGCGATGACCAGATCCTCGGGGGAGTGCAGTGAGGCGAGGGAGGCGGTGACGGCTCGGGCGGTACCGCGGACGGTGCCCGGCTCGCCGCTGATCGTCACGTGGTAGAAGGCGCGCAGCGACACCGCCATCGGCAGGTCGTCGAGGGTGCTGTGCGTCGCCAGGAAGCGCTGCATCGCGCCGGCGGTCAGCGGCTCCAACTCGTCGACCGGGGCGGTCTGGGGCGGAATGAGGGGCGTGGCCAGGGCCTGCGGACCGAGCCCCACGCGCACCTGCCCGAAGTCCTCGTCCGCGGTGCGTCGTTCCCACACCCGGCTGCCCTCGGCGACCAGGGCCCACAGTTGCTCCGGCGAAGGATGCAGGTAGTACTGGGTGTCACGCTGCGTCAGCGCGGTCTCCACGGCGACACGTCGGGTCTGTGAAAGGTAACGGAGGTAGTCACGGCGCAGGTCGGCCATCTGCCCCTGGTTGCCGCGGCGGTAGCGGACGAGCATCGAGACGCCCATGGCGATCGTCGATGCCACCATCACCAGGCCCATGATCTTCATGAAGGGCTGGGCCTGCGGGTTGAAGAAGAACACCACGGATCCGCCCATGCCCAGCATGGGCAGAAGCTGCATCAGTGCGCCTTCCTGCTGACCGCGCGGCAGTTCCGGCGGAGCCTGCAGTACGACCTCGTCCGTGGGCACTTCCTTCGGCAGTGCCCGCGGTGGGCGCTTGACGACGATGTGGCTCACTACGCACCAATTCCCTTGCCGGACCGAGATGTTTCATCCGCCGCCCCGTGTCAGACGGACGTCGATCGCGAACCGCGATCCTACTGACAACCACGGACGACGGCGGGCGGTAGGGTGCCGGTGAAGCGCGTGAGCAGTTGCGAATCGTTCCGGGAAAAGCCGGGCAATCCGCACCTGTTCGAAACAAGCGCCTCCCGCGGATCCCGGCCAGGACCGCTCGGTCGGCCGGCGGTGCGGGAACGCGCCGCACAACCTACACAGCATCTTTACGGGCGGAAGGTGCGCGGTGGCACCATGGGCCGCCCCACCACCGACGAGGGGGAACAGCACGTGAGCATGACGGCCTCCGCGCCGGCCGGCGCGACCGGTGGACCGGGTACCGGAGCCCCTTCCGGCGCGGGTACGGGCTTCGGTTTCTGCCGCGTCACCATCGTGGCGCCCGACAGCCGCATCGACGTCGCGCTGCCCGACGACGTACCGGTCGCCGACCTCTACCCGGAGATCCTGCGCCTGTCCCAGCAGAGCCCCGCCGAGGGCGCTCCGGTCGGGTACCACCTCGTGCGCCGCGACGGCACCGTACTCGACGGCGCCCGGTCCTTCACGGCCCAGCGCATCCTCGACGGCGAGCTGCTGACCCTGCGCCCGTTCGCCGAGTCGCTGCCCCCGGCCGTCCTCGACGACGTCTCCGAGGCGGTGGCCGCCGCCGTCACCCGGGACCGCACCCTGTGGAGCGGCGACCTCACGCGCGCCGCCGGGCTCGTCGCGGGCGGCATCCTGCCCGCGCTGCTCGCGTTCGTGGCCTGGAGCTCGCAGATCCGGCACGACATGCACAGTCTGCAGGGCGTCATCGCGGGCGTCTGCGGCGCCCTGCTCGTCACGATCGCGTGCGTACGCGCGCGCGTGTACGACGACGGAGCCTCCGCCGTCGCGCTGGGACTCGGCGCACTGCCCAATGTGGCCGTGGCGGGCTCGGGCCTGCTGTCCCTCTCCGCCGGCGAGGGCATCGGGCGACTGCAGTTCCTGCTTGCCTGCACGACCGTCCTGATCGCCTCCTTGGTGCTCACCCTGGTGTCGCCGGGCGGCGACGGACCCTTCGTGGCGTTCGTCTTCGCCTCCGCCATCGGTCTGATCACGACGTTCATCGCCATCCTCACCGAGCTGAAGCCCATCGAGACGGCCGCCGTCTGCGCCCCGCTCTCCGTCGTGGCGCTGGCCTTCCTGCCCGGGCTGTCCATGCGATTCGCCCGGCTGCCCATCGGCTTCGAACCGCCCAACCCGTCGCGCGGCGGTTACGACACCGGCGAGCCCGCTCCCCAGGAGCCCGTGGACGCCGAGCGCGTGGCCGCCCAGGCCCGGCGCGGCCACGAACTCCTCGTCGGTCTCGTCGGCGGCTGCGCCCTCGTCGCCGTGGGCGCGTCCATCGTCCTCGGCTTCTCCAGCAACATCTGGGCGCAGCTGCTGGCCCTCGCGACAGGCGTGGCGATGCTCATGCGGGCGCACCTGTTCCGTTACACCGCGCAGGTAGGCGCCACCCTGGCCGCGGGCCTCGCCGCCATCGTCTTCCTCGGCCTGGGGCTGGCACTGAACCCGCCCCGGGGCTACCTGATCGACGCACTCCGGGGCGACACCACGGCCCTGGACGTCCGGAGCGTCTGGCTCGCCGCCGCCGTCGCCGCGGCCACCGCACTGGTCACCGCGATCGCACTGATCACCCCGCGGCGCGGCGTCACCCCCTTCTGGGGCCGCTTCCTGGAGATCGCCGAGAGCTTCGTCCTCCTCACGCTGATCCCCCTCACCCTGGCCGTCTTCGACGTGTACGCCCAGGCACGGGCCATGACCAGCTAGAGGCCCCGCTACGGAAGCGGGCCGTCACCGGCGGGGAGCGGCGCGGCAAAAAGGGCGGCACGCGCGCGTGCCGCCCTTTCTCGTGCCTGGCCCCCTACACGTCCAACCCGCCGTTGTGACTCATGGGCGTCAGATCGAACTCCCCGTCCCGAGCCCCCAGCACGAACGCCCGCCACTCCGCCTCCGTGTAGCGCAGCACCGTGTCCGGGTCGAGTGAGGACCGCATCGCCACCGCCCCGCCGGGCAGGTACGCGATCTCGACCCGCTCCTCGTGCTCCTCCGTGCCCGGCGCGCAGTGCCACTCGACGCCCGAGATGTCGAGGGCGTACAGCTCGTCCCGCTCCCGCTCCTTGCGCGCCTTGATCTCCGCTTCCGTTTCCGCCATCGTGCAGCGACCCCTTCCCGAGGTAGGTACGGTCCCGGCGCTCACCCTAGTGGCCGGGGGTGCCCCACCAGGGCGGTTCGACGACCGGGCGCAAGGTGCCCGCCATCGCCTGGTACCCTGAGTGACGGCCGTTTGTGTACGCACCCCCGGAACCGCCCCGTGCTCGTTCTGGAGGCCGCGCCCAGCGGATCCCCGCCTCCCGAGTAACGGAAGCTTCCCCGAGACGTAGACCGGGGGCACTCGGTGGCACTCAACAGACTATGAGGAGTACGCGTGTCGCTCGACGCCGCCACGAAGAAGCAGATCATCGGCGAGTTCGGTACCAAGGAGGGTGACACCGGCTCCCCCGAGGTCCAGGTCGCCCTGCTCTCCCGTCGGATCTCCGACCTGACGGAGCACCTCAAGACCCACAAGCACGACCACCACTCCCGTCGTGGCCTGCTGATCCTCGTCGGTCAGCGCCGCCGCCTTCTGCAGTACCTGGCGAAGAAGGACATCCAGCGCTTCCGTGCGCTGGTCGACCGCCTCGGCATCCGCCGCGGTGCGGCGGGCGCCCGGTAAGACGCCATGAGGGGAGCGGTTCCCGAACGTACTCGGGGGCCGCTCCCTTTGCCGTATGCGGGGCCCCGCCGCGCACACGGAACCCTCCGCCGTACGAGCGGAGACGTGCGGAGTGTCACTCACGCTTTGTAGTGTGGTAGCACAACGCAATACGCACGACACGCAACGACGTACGCCACGGCATGACGGGGTACGTCACAGAACGAGGAGGAGCGCACCCAGCCGCCGCCGGTCCTCGGTAGTGGCCCCCGGGGGGAAGCGAGCCCCGGGTGCTTCGATCGAAGACCGGCCCGCACCGCACGGAGCGCTTCTCCGCCACCGTCCCCCTGCCACACGGGCAGCCAAGGGACGAAAGACGATACGTAACGGAGAAAACGCTAGTGGAGAACGAGACCCACTACGCCGAGGCCGTCATCGACAACGGTCCCTTCGGCACCCGCACCATCCGCTTCGAGACGGGCCGCCTGGCCAAGCAGGCCGCCGGCTCCGCCGTGGCGTACCTGGACGACGACACCATGGTGCTGTCGGCCACCACCGCCTCCAAGAACCCCAAGGACCAGCTCGACTTCTTCCCGCTGACGGTGGACGTCGAGGAGCGGATGTACGCCGCCGGCAAGATCCCCGGCAGCTTCTTCCGCCGTGAGGGCCGGCCGTCCGAGGACGCCATCCTCACCTGCCGCCTCATCGACCGTCCGCTGCGCCCGTCCTTCAAGAAGGGCCTGCGCAACGAGATCCAGGTCGTCGCCACGATCATGGCCCTCAACCCCGACCACCTGTACGACGTCGTGGCGATCAACGCCGCGTCCGCGTCCACGCAGCTGGCCGGTCTGCCCTTCTCCGGCCCGATCGGCGGCGTCCGCGTCGCGCTGATCCGCGGCCAGTGGGTCGCCTTCCCGACGCACACCGAGCTCGAGGACGCCGTCTTCGACATGGTCGTCGCCGGTCGCGTCCTGGAGGACGGTGACGTCGCGATCATGATGGTCGAGGCCGAGGCCACCGAGAAGACCATCAAGCTGGTCGAGGGTGGCGCCGAGGCGCCGACCGAGGAGGTCGTCGCCGCCGGTCTGGAGGCCGCCAAGCCCTTCATCAAGGTCCTGTGCCGCGCGCAGGCCGACCTCGCCGCCAAGGCCGCCAAGCCGACCGCCGAGTTCCCGATCTTCCTGGACTACCAGGACGACGTGTTCGAGGCCCTGACCGCGGCCGTCCGCCCCGAGCTGGCCCAGGCGCTCACCATCGCCGGCAAGCAGGAGCGCGAGGCCGAACTGGACCGCGTCAAGGGTCTGGCCGCCGAGAAGCTCCTGCCGGAGTTCGAGGGCCGCGAGAAGGAGATCTCCGCCGCGTACCGCTCGCTCACCAAGCAGCTGGTCCGCGAGCGCGTGATCAAGGAGAAGAAGCGCATCGACGGCCGCGGTGTCACCGACATCCGCACCCTGGCCGCCGAGGTCGAGGCCATCCCGCGGGTGCACGGTTCCGCGCTGTTCGAGCGTGGCGAGACCCAGATCCTGGGCGTCACCACCCTCAACATGCTCCGCATGGAGCAGCAGCTGGACACCCTCTCCCCGGTGACCCGCAAGCGCTACATGCACAACTACAACTTCCCGCCGTACTCCACCGGTGAGACCGGCCGCGTCGGCTCCCCGAAGCGCCGCGAGATCGGCCACGGCGCCCTCGCCGAGCGCGCCCTCGTCCCGGTGCTGCCGACGCGCGAGGAGTTCCCGTACGCGATCCGCCAGGTGTCCGAGGCCCTCGGCTCCAACGGCTCGACGTCCATGGGCTCGGTCTGCGCCTCCACCATGTCCCTGCTGAACGCCGGTGTGCCGCTGAAGGCCCCGGTCGCCGGTATCGCCATGGGTCTGATCTCCCAGGAGATCGACGGCGAGACGCACTACGTCACCCTCACCGACATCCTCGGTGCGGAGGACGCCTTCGGTGACATGGACTTCAAGGTCGCCGGCACCAAGGAGTTCGTGACCGCCCTCCAGCTCGACACCAAGCTGGACGGCATCCCGGCCTCCGTCCTGGCCGCGGCCCTCAAGCAGGCCCGCGACGCCCGCCTGCACATCCTCGACGTGATGATGGAGGCCATCGACCGGCCCGACGAGATGAGCCCGCACGCCCCGCGGATCATCACCGTCAAGATCCCGGTCGACAAGATCGGTGAGGTCATCGGCCCCAAGGGCAAGATGATCAACCAGATCCAGGAGGACACCGGCGCCGAGATCACCATCGAGGACGACGGCACGATCTACATCGGCGCCGCCGACGGCCCCTCCGCCGAGGCCGCGCGCACCACGATCAACGGCATCGCCAACCCGACGATGCCCGAGGTGGGCGAGCGGTACCTGGGTACGGTCGTCAAGACGACCACCTTCGGTGCGTTCGTCTCCCTGCTGCCCGGCAAGGACGGTCTGCTGCACATCTCGCAGATCCGCAAGCTCGCCGGCGGCAAGCGTGTGGAGAACGTCGAGGACGTGCTCGGCGTGGGCCAGAAGGTCCAGGTCGAGATCGCCGAGATCGACTCCCGCGGCAAGCTCTCCCTCGTTCCGGTGATCGAGGGCGAGGAAGGCAACGAGCAGGACAAGGACGACGCCGAGCAGTGACGTCCCGTGGCTCCAAGGTGACGGCCCGCCCCTCTTCGGAGGCGCGGGCCGTCGCCCGTACCCAAACCCTCATCAAGGGCACAGGCGGTATCGGCACGGTCCGCAGGACCACCCTCCCGGGCGGCCTGCGCATCGTCACCGAGACCCTGCCCTCGGTCCGTTCCGCCACCTTCGGCATCTGGGCGCACGTCGGCTCCCGCGACGAGACCCCGTCGCTGAACGGCGCCACGCACTACCTGGAGCACCTGCTCTTCAAGGGCACGGACCGCCGCAGCGCGCTCGACATCTCCTCCGCGCTCGACGCGGTGGGCGGCGAGATGAACGCGTTCACGGCCAAGGAGTACACGTGCTACTACGCGCGCGTGCTCGACACCGACCTGCCCCTCGCCATCGACGTCGTCTGCGACATGCTGACCGGCTCGCTGATCCGCGAGGAGGACGTCGACGTCGAGCGCGGCGCGATCCTCGAAGAGATCGCCATGACCGAGGACGACCCGGGCGACTGCGTGCACGACCTGTTCGCGCACACCATGTTCGGCGACAACGCCCTCGGCCGCCCGGTCCTCGGCACGGTCGACACGGTCAACGCCCTCACCGCCGACCGCATCCGCCGCTTCTACAGGAAGCACTACGACCCGACCCACCTCGTGGTCGCCTGCGCCGGCAACATCGACCACAACAAGGTCGTACGACAGGTCCGTGCGGCCTTCGAGAAGGCGGGCGCCCTGCGCGACCCGGACGCGCGGCCCATCGCCCCGCGCGAGGGCCGCCGGACGATCCGCGCCGCCGGCAAGGTCGAACTGCTCGCCCGCAAGACCGAGCAGGCCCACGTCGTCCTCGGCATGCCCGGCATCGCCCGCGCCGACGACCGCCGCTGGGCCATGGGCGTGCTCAACACCGCCCTCGGCGGCGGCATGTCCTCCCGCCTCTTCCAGGAGGTCCGGGAGAAGCGCGGCCTCGCCTACAGCGTGTACTCGTACACCTCCGCCTTCGCGGACTGCGGGCTGTTCGGCGTCTACGCCGGCTGCCGGCCCAGCCAGGTGCACGACGTGCTGCGGATCTGCCGCGACGAACTCGACCACGTCGCGCAGAACGGCCTGACCGACGACGAGATCGCCCGTGCCATCGGCCAGCTGCGGGGCTCCACGGTCCTGGGGCTGGAGGACACCGGCGCGCTGATGAACCGTATCGGCAAGAGCGAACTGTGCTGGGGCGAGCAGATGTCCGTGGACGACATGCTCGCGAAGATGGCGGCGGTCACCCCGGACGAGGTCCGCGAGGTCGCCCGCGACATCCTGGGACAGCGCCCGTCGCTGTCGGTCATCGGCCCGCTCAAGGACAAGCAGGCCTCCCGGCTGCACGACGCGGTCGCCTGAAACACCACCGGTTAGGAAACAGGAACATGAGCAAGCTGCGCGTGGCGGTCCTCGGTGCCAACGGCCGGATCGGGTCGGAGGCCGTCAAGGCGGTCGAGGCCGCCGAGGACATGGAGCTGGTCGCCGCCCTCGGCCGTGGTGACAGGCTGGAGACGCTGGCGGAGGCCGGCGCCCAGGTCGCCGTCGAGCTGACCACTCCCGCCTCGGTCATGGGCAACCTGGACTTCTGCGTGCGCCACGGCATCCACGCCGTCGTCGGGACGACGGGCTGGACCGAGGACCGCCTCGCGCAGCTGACGGGCTGGCTGGCCCAGTCCCCGGAGACCGGCGTGCTCATCGCGCCGAACTTCTCCATCGGAGCCGTGCTGACGATGAAGTTCGCGCAGATCGCCGCGCCGTACTTCGAGTCCGTCGAGGTGGTCGAGCTGCACCACCCGAACAAGGTGGACGCACCCAGCGGTACGGCCACCCGCACGGCCCAGCTCATCGCCGAGGCCCGCCGGGCCGCCGGGACGGCACCGGCGCCGGACGCCACCGTCACGGCCCTGGACGGCGCGCGGGGCGCCAGCGTCGACGGCGTCCCCGTGCACGCGGTCCGCCTGCGCGGCCTGCTGGCCCACCAGGAGGTGCTGCTCGGCGGCGAGGGCGAGACCCTCACCGTGCGGCACGACTCCCTGCACCACAGCAGCTTCATGCCGGGCATCCTGCTCGGCGCGCGGCGGGTGGTGACCACTCCGGGCCTCACCTTCGGCCTGGAGCACTTCCTGGACCTGAGCTGAGACCACCGAGCCGAGACAGCCCCTCCGATGCGCGCGAAGATCACCTACCTCGTCACGGCCGCCGTCCTGGTCTTCTATTTCGTCCTGGTCGGCAGCCGCGGCGTGATGCTCATCCAGTCCGGCACGGTCGTCACCGTCACCTTCGGCGTGGCGGTGCTGATCCTGCCGCTGATCGGCCTGTGGTTCCTGTGGAAGAACACCCAGTTCGTCCGCAAGGCCAACCAGCTCGCCGCCGAACTCGACGCCGAGGGCGGCCTGCCGGTCGACGAGCTCAGGCGCCTGCCCAGCGGCCGGATCGACCGCGACTCGGCCGACGAGGTGTTCGCCAGGCGCAAGGCCGAGACGGAGGTGTCACCGGACGACTGGCGCTGCTGGTTCCGCCTGGCCGTCGCCTACCACGACGCCCGCGACACCCCCCGCGCCCGCAAGGCGATGCAGAGGGCCATCGCGCTGCACGACGGGAAGCCGGTCCAGACCGCCTGACCGCGCGCCTTCGCCCGCGGGCCCCGCAGCGCCCGCTCAGCGGCCTCCGTACTCGGCCGCCCACGTCTCCACCGCGTCCGCGGCCCGGTCGAACGCCATCGGCCGGCCGAGGAAGTCCAGGCCGTGCGTGGTGAGCAGCGGCGGGGTGTCGTCCGGCCGCCGGTCCTTGCGCACGAACGCCAGCGCCTGCCCCTGTACCGTGCGCGGCAGTCCGAGCCAGCGCACCGGCTGCTGGACGGTTCGCACCGAGACCACCCGCGCCCACGGCACCGTCCGCGTCCGCAGGAAGCCGGTGCGCCGCAGTCCGCGCCGGCTCACCCACACCCCCATGCGCAGCAGCCGCAGCGAGCCGACGACGATCGCCAGACCCACGCCGAGGACTGCCCCGGCGTCGGCGAGCGAGCCGGTGACCGCGGTGAGCACCCCGGCGAACAGGACGAACGAGGCGAGCAGCAGCACCAGCGCGGCCACGCCCACTCGCCAGGGACCGGGCCGGTACGGGCGCCGCCAGCGGTCCGGGTCGTCGTACGGGAGCGCACTCTCGGCCGTCGTCTCGAAGGTGCGGTCGGCCGTCAGGAAGGGCAGGGGCACGGCTGGTCCTCACTCGGTCCTCACGGGGGCTGTGCCGGTGAGGCTATCCGGCCCCGTTCCCGCCCACCAGCCTTGAGCGTCCGGAAGGGGCAGTGCCCGTGGTCAGTGCCCCTGGGACGCCTGGGACTGCTGAGCCGGCGCGTCGGCCGGTGTGGAGAGCGCCGGCATGCCCAGGACCAGGGCACCTATGAGCCCGGCGACGATGGTGAGACCCAGCAGCCAGCGCCCGGCCATCTCGCCGAACGATGCCCGCCGCCGGGGCGGGGGAGTGACATTGCTGCGGAACCTGTCCGCCTCGGCCAGGAAGGCGAAGGGTACGGGCTCGCGAGGGGTACCTCCCGACGGTGGCTGGGGGCGGAGCATCGTGGATGCCGTTCCTTTCAGGGTTGGTGGTCGAATGTACGGACCTCACCGGTACAGACGATCGAGTGACACAAAAGGTGCCCATGTCCGAAAAAATGGTGGGTGCGTTTTTTGAGGCGAGGTGGTGCCAGGCTCCGCCGGGTGCCCCCGTAAGGTGGTCGCAACCACCGAAGTGATGGGAAGGACCCCAACCCCCGTGACCACCCCCGAGTCGCTCACGTTCCGCAGTGACGTCACCGTCGAGCTGGTGAAGTCCAGCGCTTCGGACGCGGACGTGCTCTTCGCCGCCCGCGTCTCCACCGCCGGCGAGCAGTCCCTGGACGAGCTGAAGAAGGATCCCGAGCGCTCCAAGGGGCTGATCAACTTCCTGATGCGCGACCGGCACGGCAGCCCGTTCGAGCACAACTCGATGACCTTCTTCATCAGCGCCCCGATCTTCGTCTTCCGCGAGTTCATGCGGCACCGGGTGGGCTGGTCGTACAACGAGGAGTCGGGCCGCTACCGCGAGCTCCAGCCGGTCTTCTACGTCCCCGGCCCCGACCGCAAGCTGGTCCAGGAGGGCCGCCCGGGCAAGTACGTCTTCGTCGAGGGCACCCCGGCCCAGCACGAGGCGGTGAGCGGCGCCCTGCGCGAGTCGTACGAGCAGGCGTACACGGCCTACCAGAAGATGCTCGCCGACGGCGTTGCCCGCGAGGTCGCCCGCGCCGCCCTCCCCGTCGGCCTCTACTCCTCGATGTACGCCACCTGCAACGCGCGCTCCCTGATGCACTTCCTCGGCCTGCGCACCCAGCACGAGCTGGCCAAGGTGCCGTCCTTCCCGCAGCGGGAGATCGAGATGGTGGGCGAGAAGATGGAGGCGGAGTGGGCCGGGCTCATGCCGCTGACGCACGCGGCCTTCAACGCGAACGGGCGTGTGGCCCCGTAACGAAGCCTTGTTCCCCTGCCGGGAACGGATGTACGGGTCAGCCTGGCGAGGTGTCCGTATTGCGGCATTTAGAGAAGTTCATCTAGCCTGATCAAACGGACCCGGCACTGCTTGAACCCCCGAGCAGGCAGTGCCGGGCTCCATCTTTGTCCTGACTTTCCCGACACCCCGAGGACGCACCCCGCATCGAGCACCGAGTAGCGTGTTACCCATGGCTCCGACCTCGACTCCGCAGACCCCCTTCGGGCGGGTCCTCACCGCCATGGTCACGCCCTTCACGGCGGACGGCGCACTCGACCTCGACGGCGCGCAGCGGCTCGCCGCCCACCTGGTGGACGCAGGCAACGACGGCCTGATCGTCAACGGCACCACCGGCGAGTCCCCCACCACCAGCGACGCGGAGAAATCGGAGCTCGTACGAGCCGTCCTGGAGGCCGTCGGCGACCGCGCCCACGTCGTCGCCGGAGTCGGCACCAACGACACCCGCCACAGCATCGAGCTGGCCCGCGAAGCCGAGCGGATCGGCGCCCACGGCCTCCTGGTCGTCACGCCGTACTACAACAAGCCCCCGCAGGAGGGCCTGTACCGGCACTTCACGGCCGTCGCCGACGCCACCGGCCTGCCGGTCATGCTCTACGACATCCCCGGCCGCAGCGGCGTCCCGATCAGCACCGAGACCCTCGTCCGGCTCTCCGAGCACCCCCGGATCGTGGCCAACAAGGACGCCAAGGGCGACCTCGGCCGCGCCGGCTGGGCCATCGCCCGGTCCGGCCTCGCCTGGTACTCCGGCGACGACATGCTCAACCTGCCGCTGCTCTCCGTGGGCGCCGTCGGCTTCGTCTCCGTCGTCGGCCACCTGGTCACCCCCGACCTGCGCGCCCTGGTGGACGCGTACACCTCGGGTGACGTCGTCAAGGCCACGGAGATCCACCAGAAGCTGCTCCCGGTCTACACCGGCATGTTCCGCACCCAGGGCGTGATGACCACCAAGGCCGCCCTGGCCCTCCAGGGACTGCCGGCCGGACCGCTGCGCTCGCCGATGGTCGAGTGTTCCCCCGAGGAGATCGCGCAGCTCAAGATCGATCTTGCCGCCGGCGGGGTACAGCTCTGACAACAGACTTTGCACCACAGGGGCTTCACAACTGAAGAACAACAGAAGACACAGGCCACCGGTGCCTGCGATCAACAACGACAACTGCTTCCGCACGAACGTCATGCGCGCCACGTGCCGTACCGGTACGTGGCGCGCGTGGTGAGGAGAGTCTTTTGAGTCATCCGCATCCTGAACTCGGCGCGCCGCCTCCGCTGCCGCAGGGCGGCCTTCGGGTCACCCCGCTCGGCGGCCTCGGCGAGATCGGCCGAAACATGACGGTCTTCGAGTACGGCGGTCGCCTGCTGATCGTCGACTGCGGAGTGCTCTTCCCCGAGGAGGAGCAGCCCGGAATCGACCTGATCCTGCCGGACTTCTCGTCCATCCGGGACCGCCTCGACGACATCGAGGGCATCGTCCTCACGCACGGCCACGAGGACCACATCGGCGGCGTCCCCTTCCTCCTCCGCGAGAAGCCGGACATCCCGCTGATCGGCTCCAAGCTCACCCTCGCGCTGATCGAGGCCAAGCTCCAGGAGCACCGGATCCGCCCGTACACCCTGGAGGTGGCGGAGGGGAACCGCGAGCGCATCGGCCCCTTCGACTGCGAGTTCGTCGCCGTCAACCACTCCATCCCGGACGCCCTGGCCGTCGCCATCCGCACCCCCGCCGGCATGGTGGTCCACACCGGCGACTTCAAGATGGACCAGCTCCCGCTGGACAACCGCCTCACGGACCTGCACGCCTTCGCGCGCCTGAGCGAGGAGGGCATCGACCTCCTCCTCAGTGACTCCACGAACGCCGAGGTCCCGGGCTTCACCCCGCACGAGCGGGACATCTCCAGCGTCCTGCGGCAGGTCTTCGCCGGAGCCCGCAAGCGGATCATCGTGGCGAGCTTCGCCAGCCATGTCCACCGCATCCAGCAGATTCTGGACGCGGCCCAGGAGTACGGCCGCCGGGTCGCCTTCGTCGGCCGCTCCATGGTCCGCAACATGGGCATCGCCCGCGACCTCGGCTACCTGAAGGTGCCGCCGGGCCTGGTGGTCGACGTCAAGACGCTGGACGACCTGCCCGACCACGAGGTGGTCCTCGTCTGCACGGGCTCCCAGGGCGAACCGATGGCGGCCCTGTCCCGCATGGCCAACCGCGACCACCAGATCCGCATCGTCCAGGGCGACACGGTCATCCTGGCGTCCTCGCTGATCCCCGGGAACGAGAACGCGGTCTACCGCGTGATCAACGGCCTGACCCGCTGGGGCGCCAACGTCGTCCACAAGGGCAACGCGAAGGTGCACGTCTCCGGCCACGCGTCCGCGGGCGAGCTGCTGTACTTCTACAACATCTGCCGCCCGAAGAACCTGATGCCCGTCCACGGCGAGTGGCGCCACCTGCGGGCGAACGCGGAGCTGGGTGCCCTGACCGGCGTCCCGCACGACCGGATCGTCATCGCCGAGGACGGCGTGGCCGTCGACCTGGTCGAGGGCAAGGCGAAGATCTCCGGCAAGGTCCAGGCGGGTTACGTCTACGTCGACGGCCTCTCGGTCGGCGACGTCGGCGAGCCGGCGCTGAAGGACCGGAAGATCCTCGGCGACGAGGGCATCATCTCGGTCTTCGTGGTCGTGGACGCCTCGACCGGCAAGATCACCGGCGGCCCGCACGTCCAGGCCCGGGGCTCCGGCATCGAGGACTCGGCGTTCGCGGACGTCCTCCCGAAGATCACCGAAGTCCTGGAGCGGTCCGCCCAGGACGGCGTCGTGGAGCCCCACCAGCTCCAGCAGCTCGTCCGCCGGACCCTCGGCAAGTGGGTCTCGGACACCTATCGCCGCAGGCCGATGATCCTGCCGGTGGTCGTGGAGGTCTGACGCCTCGTCGGCCCGGACCAGGAGCGGGGCGCCTCGATTTGCATCGAGGCGCCCCGCTCCAGTACGTTTACGGCTCCGCCCAACCGGGAACCCCAGCACTTCACGCGCTGGACACGGATGCCTGGAGCGGGTGGGAAAACCGACTCAGAACTTCTGATAAAGTCGGAACCGCCGGAAAGGGAAACGCGAGAGCGGGAACCTGGAAAGCAT
>NZ_JAINRC010000015.1 GCF_020400655.1 Streptomyces spinosus | reverse complement strand
GTCCGTGGTCGTCAGCCACTTCACCACGACATTGCCGGGCTGCTTGCGCCGGACCGGCAGCTCGTCGGCGTGCGAGCCTTCAGCTGCCGCGGCACCCTGGGGTTCGTTGAGGATGCTCACAGGATGTTCGTCCTCTGGTTCTTCTCGTGGCTCGTCTGCGCGATGCCGGCCGGGATGTAACCGGTCTGCCCCTTCTGCGCGAGCTCCTTGAGGTGCTGCGCGTAGCGCTCCGGGGAGACGACCTTCACGTTGAACAGCATCCGGGAGTGGTCGACGCCGCAGAGCTCGGCGCACTTGCCGAGGAAGGTGCCCTCCTTGTTGGGGGTCACCTGGAAGGAGTTGGTCCGGCCGGGGATGACGTCCTGCTTCATCAGGAACGGCACCACCCAGAAGGAGTGGATGACGTCACGCGAAGTGAGGACGAAGCGGACCGTCTTGCCCTTGGGGAGCCAGAGCGTCGGACCGGGGTTGTTCGTCTGGGGGTTCCGCGTGCCGGGCGTACCGACGTCGTAGACACCGCCTGCGTTCGCCGGGAACTGCTTGCGCAGCGGGTCCGAGATGGCGGTCAGGTTCTTGTCGGTCCTGGCGTCACCGGTGGAACCGGGAACGTTCTCGATGTAGTTGAAGCCCCAGCTCCACTGGAAGCCGACCACGTTGACCGTGACGTCGGGCTTCTTGGACATGTCGAGGAGCTTCGACTCGTCCCGGGCCGTGAAGTAGAACAGCACCGAGATGATGATGATCGGGACCACCGTGTACAGCGCCTCGATCGGCATGTTGTACCGGGTCTGCGGAGGAACCTCGACCTTGGTGCGGCTGCGCCGGTGGAAGAGGGCACTCCACAGGATCAGGCCCCACACCAGCACGCCGACGGCGAGCGCGGCAGCCCAGGATCCCTGCCACAGGGAGAGGATCCGCGGAGCCTCTTCCGTGGTCGGGGTGGGCATGCCAAGGCGGGGGAAGTCCTTGTATGTGCAACCGGTTGCGGTCGCCAGGACCAGGCCCGCGGTCAGTGCCTGCAGCAGCTTCCGCCGCATCGGGCGCCGCGGCGAGCGGTCGGAGCCGTTGGGACTCACGTAGCGCCTTCCCGAGAGTCTCGCCCGCGCGGTCGGCTGCGGCCTTCTCGCTGGTCGGTCGCCGCCCTGCGTCGGGCAGGGGTTTGGATGTTTATGCGGACCAAACCCTAGCCCACCCTCTCCGAGGGTTCGCGAGGAGGGGTGCCTACTGGGTGGGGTGGTTCGCTTGATTGGCGGCTGCGGGTGCGTTGTGGCTGGTCGCGCCGTTCCCCGCGCCCCTTCGGCGCACTGCCCTGACCGGCGGTCTAGCGTTGCCGTATGGCCTATTTTGACGCTGCCTCCGCCACTCCTCTCCATCCCGTCGCCCGCCAGGCGCTGTCGGCCTCCCTGGACGAGGGATGGGCCGATCCGGCCCGGCTCTACCGGGAGGGACGCAAGGCCCGGCTGCTGCTGGACGCCTCGCGGGAGGCGGCTGCCGAGGCCGTCGGCTGCCGGGCGGACGAGGTGGTGTTCACGTCGTCCGGCACCCGGGCCGTACACAGGGGTGTCGCGGGGGCGTTGGCCGGGCGGCGGCGGGTGGGACGCCACCTGATCGTGTCCTCCGTCGAACACTCCTCCATACTCCATTCGGCGGAGGCGTTCGAGGCGGACGGCGGGACGGTCACCCGGGTGGCCGTCGACCGGGCGGGAGCCGTCGACCCGGCGGGGTACGCGGCCGCGCTCCGGGCGGACACCGCGCTGGCGTGCCTGCAGTCGGCCAACCACGAAGTGGGCACCGCGCAGCCGGTGGCCGAGGTGGCGGAGGTGTGCCGGGCGGCAGGGGTGCCCCTGCTGGTGGACGCGGCGCAGTCGCTGGGCTGGGGGCCGGTGGAGGGTGACTGGTCGCTGCTCGCGGCCAGCGCGCACAAGTGGGGCGGGCCGTCGGGGGTCGGGCTGCTCGTCGTGCGCAAGGGGGTGCGGTTCGCCGCCCAAGGCCCGGTGGACGAGCGGGAGTCGGGGCGGGCGCCCGGGTTCGAGAACATCCCGGCGATCGTGGCGGCCGTGGCCTCGCTGCGCGCGGTCCGGGCCGAGGCGGCCCAGGAGGCGGTACGGCTGCGGGAGCTGACGGAGCGGATCCGGGCGCGGGTGCCGGAGCTGGTGCCGGACGTGGAGGTGGTCGGCGACGCCGTGCGCCGGCTGCCCGGGATCGTCACCTTCTCCTGCCTCTACGTCGACGGCGAGGCGCTGCTGCACGAGCTGGACCGGGCCGGCTTCTCGGTGTCCTCCGGCTCCTCCTGCACGAGCAGCACGCTGACCCCCAGCCATGTGCTGAAGGCGATGGGAGTGCTGAGCGAGGGCAACGTACGGGTCTCCCTGCCGCCCGGCACGGCGGAGGCGGACGTGGAGCGGTTCCTCGAGGTGCTGCCCGGGGCGGTGGCCGGGGTGCGGGAGAAGCTGGGCGCGCCCGCCCCGGTCACCCGGGGCGGTCCGCGGGAGCTGCTCGTCGACTCCCTCGGCAAGCGCTGCCCGATCCCGGTCATCGAACTGGCCAAGGTGTTCGGCCGGGTGCCGGTGGGCGGGACCGTCCGGGTCCTCTCCGACGACGAGGCGGCCCGCCTGGACATCCCGGCGTGGTGCGAGATGCGGGGGCAGGAGTACGTCGGGGAGGAACCGGCACAGCGGGGAACGGCGTACCTGGTGCGCAGGGTGAGCTGAGCGGGGCGCCGGCCCGGCGTCAGCTCAGGTGGGCCCGCACTTCCTGGCCGGCGTCGTCGCCGTACGCCTTCACGAACCGCTCCATGAAGTGGCCCCGGCGCAGCTGGTACTCCTGCGTGCCCACGGTCTCGATGACCAGCGTGGCCAGCATGCACCCCACCTGGGCGGCGCGCTCCAGGGAGACGCCCCAGGCGAGTCCGGACAGGAATCCGGCGCGGAAGGCGTCGCCCACGCCCGTGGGGTCGGCCTTGCGCTCCTCCTCCGGGCAGCCGACCTCGATCGGGTCCTCGCCGGTCCGCTCGATGCGCACGCCCCGTGAACCGAGCGTGGTGACCCGGTGGCCGACCTTCTCCAGGATCTCCGCGTCGCTCCAGCCGGTCTTGGACTCGATGAGCCCCTTCTCGTACTCGTTGGAGAAGAGGTAGGTCGCCCCGTCCAGCAGTATCCGGATCTCCTCGCCCTCCATCCGGGCGATCTGCTGGGAGAAGTCGGCGGCGAACGGGATGTTCCGGGAGCGGCACTCCTCGGTGTGGCGGAGCATCGCCTCGGGGTCGTCGGCGCCGATGAGGACCAGGTCGAGACCGCCCACGCGGTCGGCGACCGTCTTCAGCTCGATCAGCCGGGCCTCGCTCATCGCGCCGGTGTAGAAGGAGCCGATCTGGTTGTGGTCGGAGTCGGTGGTGCACACGAAACGGGCGGTGTGCAGGGTCTCGGAGATGCGGACCGACTCGGTGTCGACGCCGTGCCGGTCGAGCCAGGCCCGGTACTCGTCGAAGTCGAAGCCGGCGGCGCCGACCAGGACGGGCCCGGTGCCGAGCTGGCCCATGCCGAAGGCGATGTTGGCGCCGACGCCGCCGCGGCGTACGTCCAGGTTGTCGACCAGGAAGGAGAGCGAAACCGTGTGCAGCTGGTCCGCGACCAACTGGTCGGCGAAGCGGCCGGGGAAGGTCATGAGATGGTCGGTGGCGATGGAGCCGGTGACTGCGATGCGCACGACGGGATTCTCCTGCGGAAATAAGAAGGTGCGCGCGTGAGCGCTCGTGGGAAGGGCGATGGCGGGGACGGGAGCGGATCGACAGTTCACGCTACCCGGTCGGAAGCCGCCACTGAAGCTGGCGAAACTACCCGATAGTAGCTCTTTTGCCGCAGCCCGGGTCGTGCCTACGGTGCGGGCATGACGAACCTCGAGGTCACCTCTTCCGCCCCGGCCGACTCCGACGGCGACCTCGCCGCGCTGCGCGGCGACTGCGCCCGGATGGCGCCGCACTGGGCCGTCCCGGAGCACGGCGAGTCCCGGCCGGTGCCGCCGTCCCGCATCCACGGGGTGCGTGTGCCGGCGCGGTCCGCCCGGCTGCTGGACGCGATGTCGGACTACGGCGACTGACCCGCGGCGCGCGAGCCCGGGAACCGCGCGCTCCCCTCCCGCGTCCCATCGCCGTCCCCCGCGGGGGACGCGGGACACGAGGCAGCGAGGGAGCGATGCGGTGAACACCGAGCGGTCTGAGAACTCCGGCGCCCCTGAGGAGCGCGACCAGTCCCCCACGGACCCGCGGCCGGCGGGACCGGGACGGGCCGTCGGCCGGCGCCGCACGGCCGTCGTCGTCGCCGTCGCCACGGCGGCCGTCCTCCTGATCGGCGGCGGTGGCGCCTACCTCGCCGCGAGCGGCGGCACCGAGCACCGTACGGACGGTCCGGCCGCCCCCGGCGGGGCCCACGGCACTCCCCCGCCGCTCGCCCTGGACGGCTGGGCGCGCTCCGGCACGGGCGGGATCGCGCCCGGCGAGCCGGACCCGTACGGCACCCGGTACGTGGCGGAGGGCGAGCTGCCCGACGGGCCCGGTTCGGCGCCGGTGTACGAGCCGGGGGCCGAGGTCGGCCGGGAGCGGGTGGTCCGGCTGGCGAAGGCGCTCGGGATCGACGGGGCGCCGGTGGCCGAGGGGCGGATCTGGCGCGTCGGCGGACAGGACGGCTCCGGGCCGAGGCTGACGGTGAACCGGGACGCGCCGGGCGGCTGGAGTTTCGAGCGGTACGCGCCCGGCACCGACAACTGCTGGAAGGTGACCGTCTGCGCCCAGGACCCGGGCGCCCCGGCCGGCGACCCGGTGAGCGTGGCCGCGGCGGAGAAGGCGGCGGCACCGGTGCTTCAGGCGGCGGGGCTGGACGGCGCGAAGCTCGACGCGAGCCGGGTGATGGGCGCCCGGCGGGTGGTCGACGCGGACCCGGTGGTCGGCGGGCTGCCCACGTACGGCTGGACGACCGGTCTGACCGTCGACCGGAACGGCGAGCTGGTCGGCGGTCACGGGCTGCTGGCGGCGCCGGTGAAGGGGGACACGTATCGCGTGGTGGGCGCGGAGCGGACGCTGGCGCTGATGAACGGGACGGCGGGGGACGGCCACCGGATGGGGATCGGGGGGTGCGCGAGCCCGGAGCCGCTGAAGGACCGGCTGGAACAGCCGTGCGGCGCGTCGACGGGGGCACCGAAGGCGGCCCGGGCCATGGTGACGGTGGAGAAGGCGGTGTTCGGGCTGGCCGCGCACTCCGTGGGCGGGCGGCAGACGCTGGTGCCGTCCTGGCTGTTCCGGGTGCGCGGGTCCGCGGCGGGCGGCGCGTTCACGGTGACGTATCCGGCGGTCGACCCGGCGTACCTGACCTCGGCGTCCGCGGCGCCTGAGCCCTCCGCGTCGTCCCCGGCGTCCGGGGAGAGCCGGAGCGTGAAGGTGAACGGCTACACGGCCGACGGGCGGACGCTGACCCTGAGCTTCTACGGCGGGGTGTGCGCCGACTACCGGACGTCGGCGCGGGAGAGCGGCGAACGGGTGACGGTGACGGTCACCGAGCGGCCCTGGCCGGGCCGGGTGTGCGTCCTGATCGCCAAGGAGTACGTGAAGACCGTGACCCTGGGCGCGCCGCTGGACGGACGGACGGTGGTCGGCGCGGACGGCACGGCGGTCCCGAAGGCGAAGCCGGGCTCCCTGCGGCCGGACGCGTCGGCCCGGCCGCGCTGACCGGACGCGTCGGCCCGCCCGCGGGAGCCGGGCGGAAAACGTGAAGGCGGCGGCCCCCGGAAGGGGACCGCCGCCTTTTCCGGCCGGCAGACCGTGCGGCTTCGCCGGCCGTCGGCTCAGCTGAAGGAGTCGCCGCAGGCGCAGGAGCCGGTCGCGTTGGGGTTGTCGATCGTGAAGCCCTGCTTCTCGATCGTGTCGACGAAGTCGATGGTGGCACCGCCGAGGTACGGAGCGCTCATCCGGTCCGTGACGACCTTGACCCCGCCGAAGTCCTTCTCCACGTCACCGTCGAGCGAGCGCTCGTCGAAGAAGAGCTGGTAGCGCAGGCCGGAGCAGCCGCCGGGCTGGACGGCGACGCGCAGCGCGAGGTCGTCGCGGCCTTCCTGGTCGAGCAGGGCCTTGACCTTGGCCGCGGCGGCGTCGGTCAGGATGATGCCGTCGGTGACGGTGGTGGTCTCGTCCGATACGGACATCTACATCTCTCCCGGGTTGTACGGAGACTGCTTGCCGACGAGTGCAACCGGCGCTTCCGCGGATTCATTCCGGGCCGGGCATTGTCGTTGTCGCGTTTTTCCTTCCGGGTTCATGCTCGCACATGGCCCTGGGCGCCGACAGCGGCCTGTGGAGGGACCCGGGCGGGATTCACGTCACATGGACGCTATGGCCATCGTCAAAGTGACGTGAACCGGTTATGATAGATAGCGTCAGTTAGACGAAAAGTAGAAAGGGTGCGTGTCGTGACCACCGCCCAGACCCCGGAGCTCGACGTGCAGCCGACTCCGCTCGCCCTGCTGCTGCTCGGCCGCGAGGCCGACCCGAAGAGCGAGCGGGGCGTCGAGTGTCCCGGAGACCTCCCGTCGCCCTCGGACCCCGACCTGGTCGAGCGCGCCCGCGCCGCCAAGGCCCGGCTCGGCGACAAGGTCTTCGTCCTCGGCCACCACTACCAGCGCGACGAGGTCATCCAGTTCGCGGACGTCACGGGCGACTCCTTCAAGCTGGCCCGGGACGCGGCCGCGCGCCCGGAGGCCGAGTACATCGTCTTCTGCGGTGTGCACTTCATGGCCGAGTCGGCGGACATCCTGACCTCCGACGACCAGAAGGTCGTGCTGCCCGACCTCGCCGCCGGCTGCTCCATGGCCGACATGGCGACGGCCGAGCAGGTCGCGGAGTGCTGGGACGTGCTCACCGAGGCGGGCATCGCCGAACAGGTGGTCCCGGTGTCGTACATGAACTCCTCCGCCGACATCAAGGCGTTCACCGGCAAGCACGGCGGCACCATCTGCACCTCCTCCAACGCAAGGCGCGCCCTCGACTGGGCCTTCGAGCAGGGGGAGAAGGTCCTCTTCCTGCCGGACCAGCACCTGGGGCGGAACACCGCCGTCCGCGACATGGGGATGTCCCTGGACGACTGTGTGGTCTACAACCCGCACAAGCCGAACGGCGGGCTGACGGCCGAGCAGCTGCGCGCCGCGAAGATGATCCTGTGGCGGGGGCACTGCTCGGTCCACGGCCGCTTCAGCCTGGACTCGGTCGACGACGTGCGCGCGCGCATCCCCGGCGTGAACGTGCTGGTCCACCCCGAGTGCAAGCACGAGGTCGTGGCGGCGGCGGACTACGTCGGCTCGACGGAGTACATCATCAAGACCCTGGAGGCGGCCCCGGCCGGTTCCAAGTGGGCGATCGGCACGGAGCTGAACCTGGTGCGCCGCCTGGCGAACCGTTTCGCGCCGGAGGGCAAGGAGATCGTCTTCCTCGACAAGACGGTCTGCTTCTGCTCGACGATGAACCGCATCGACCTCCCCCACCTGGTCTGGGCGCTGGAGTCGCTGGCCGACGGCAACCTGGTCAACCGCATCGAGGTCGACAAGGAGACGGAGGCGTTCGCCAAGCTGGCGCTGGAGCGGATGCTCGCGCTGCCGTAGTGGACGCAGAAGGGCCGGGTCCCCGAGGGGGCCCGGCCCTTCGTCATGCCGTCACACCCCGGCCGGCTCCGGCTCCCTCTCCGGTGCCGGCTGCCGCTTCGCCGCCCGCTTCCGCGCCCGGCGCTCCTTGCGGAGCTCCAGCATCGCGTAGAGCGTCGGGACCAGCAGGAGCGTCAGCAGGGTCGACGTGATCAGCCCGCCGATGACGACCACGGCGAGCGGCTGGGCGATGAAGCCGCCCTCGCCGGTGACGCCCAGCGCCATGGGGAGCAGGGCGAAGATCGTCGCCAGCGCCGTCATGAGGATGGGGCGGAGCCGGTGCCGGCCGCCCTCGATCACGGCCTCCACCACGCCGTGGCCCTGCGCCCGGTACTGGTTGATCAGGTCGATCAGCACGATCGCGTTGGTCACCACGATGCCGATCAGCATCAGCATGCCGATCATCGCGGGCACGCCCATCGGGGTGCCGGTGGCGACCAGCAGACCGATCGCGCCGGTCGCCGCGAACGGGACGGAGACCAGCAGGATCAGCGGCTGGGCGAGCGAGCGGAACGTCGCGACCAGCAGCATGAAGACGATCGCGATGGCGGCCAGCATGGCCAGGCCCAGGTTCTTGAACGCGTCGTCCTGGTCGGAGGAGACCCCGCCGATCTCGGCCGTGGCACCCGCCGGCAGCTTCAGGCCCTTGATCTTCGACTGGAGCCTGCTGCTGATCGCACCCGTGTCGTCACCCGTCGGCGTGGCCGTGATCGTGGCGGCGCGCTGCCCGTCGATGCGGGTCATGGACACCGGCCCGTCCACCAGCTTCACCGTGGCGATGTCACCGAGCTTCACCGGGCCGAGGCGCAGCGCCTTGAGCCGGGCGAGCGTGGTCGCGGGCTTCGCCGACCGCACGACGACGTCCCGCTCGGTGTCGTCGAGGACCGCCTTGGCCACCGTCGTACCGCGCACGGCCTGCGCCACCGCGGCGCCCAGCTTCTGGTCGTCGAACCCGGCCGCCGCCGCCTTGGCGTTGGCCCTGACCGAGACCCGCGGCACGCTCTGCGCGAGGTCGCTGGTGACGTCCGTGACGTGGTCGAGGCCGGCGACCGTGGAGCGGACCCGCTCGGCCGCCGTCCGCAGCACCTCGGGGTCGGACGCCTTGACCACCACGCTCAGGTTCTGGTCGCCGAAGCCGTCACCGCCCGACACCGTGGTCGTACCGGCGCCCTCGAGCTTCTTCAGGCCGTCCTCGAGCTGTGCGCGCACGTCGTCGTAGGACGCGGAGTCCTTCAGCATCACCTGGTACGACGCCTGGTTGGTGTCGGTGCCGCCGCCGAAGGCCGCCATGAAGCCGGAGGAGCCGACGGTGACCTGGTAGTCCTTCACGCCCTCGGTGGCGGCGAGCAGCTTCTCCACCCGCTTGGCCTGCGCGTTCGTGGCGGCGAGACTGGTGCCGGGCTTCAGCCGCTGCTTGACGGTGAGGACTTCCTGGTCGCCCTGGTCGAAGAAGTTCGTCTTCAGCAGGCCCGACATGCCGAACGTGACGACCAGGACGACGAGCGCGATGAGCACGCTGGTGAGCCTGCGGCGCGTCGCGAACCGCAGGACGGGGACGTACGCCCGCTGGAGGCGGCTGCCGGCCTCCTTCTCCTCGGCCTCGCGGCGGGCCTGAGCCGCGTCCTCGGGGGTGCCCTTGGGGGCGCGCAGGAACCAGTACGACAGGACGGGCACGACCGTCAGCGACACGAGCAGCGAGGCCAGCAGGGCCGCCGTCACCGTGAGGCTGAACGAGCCGAACAGGGCGCCCACCATGCCGCCGACCAGGTCGATCGGCAGGAACACCGCGACCGTGGTGAGGGTGGAGGAGGTGACCGCGCCGCCCACCTCGCGCACCGCCGTGAGGATCGCCTCCCTGCGCTCCTCGCCGTAGCCGAGGTGCCGCTTGATGTTCTCCAGGACCACGATCGAGTCGTCGACGACCCGGCCGATGGCGATGGTCAGGGCGCCGAGCGTGAGCATGTTCAGGGACAGGCCACGCGTCCACAGCACGATCAGGGCCAGCACCACCGACAGCGGGATGGAGACCGCCGTCACCAGCGTCGAGCGGACCGACGCGAGGAAGACCAGGATCACCAGGACCGCGAAGAGCAGGCCGAGCGCGCCCTCCGTGGTCAGGCCCTTGATGGACTTGGACACGGCCGGGCCCTGGTCGCTGACGACCGTGAGCTTCGCGCCGGCGCCGAGGGCCGCGCGCAGACCGGGCAGCTTGTCCTCGACCGCGTTCGAGATGGAGACCGCGCTGCCGTCGTGGTCCATGGTCACGTTGACGGCGAGGCTGGGCCGGCCGTCGGTGCGGGTGAGGGAGTCGGCCGGGGCCGGCCGCTCCTCGACCGTGGCCACGGCGCCGAGACGCACCGGCCGCGTCCCGCCCTCGCCGGTGACCATCAGGTCCTCGATCTGGCGCAGTGAGGTGAAGCCGCCGCCGACCCGGACGGTGCGGTTCGCGCCGTCCTCGTCGAAGGAGCCGGCCGGCACGGTGGCGCCGCCCGCCTGGAGGGCCTGGCCGAGCGCGGCCGGGGTGAGGCCGGCCCGGGCCAGCTTCGCGTCGTCCGGGGTGACGGTGACCTGGAGGTCGCGGACGCCGGTGACCTGGACGCGGCCGACGCCGTCGATGTCCTTCAGGGCCGGCACGACCGTCGTGTCGAGCTGGTCGGCGAGCGCCTGCTGGTCCTTGTCGGAGGTGACGGCGAGGACCACGGTCGGCATGTCGTCCGTGGAGCCGGAGACGACCTGCGGGTCGACGTCGTCCGGGAGCTGGTTGCGGGCCCGGTTCACGGCCTGCTGGACGTCGGAGACGATCCGCTTGGTGTCGTTGCCGTACTCGAAGGACGCCATGATCACGGCGTTGCCCTCACTGGCGGTGGAGGTGACACCGGTGACGCCGTCGACGCCTTGCAGGTTGTTCTCGACGGGTTCGACGACCTGCTTCTCGACCACGTCGGGCGAGGCGCCCTGGTACGGCGCGATCACCGACACCATGGGCAGTTCGATGGTGGGCAGGAGCTGCTGTTTGATCTGGGGTATCGCGATCAGCCCGAAGGCGAGCGCGATGAGGGACACGAGCCCCACGAGGGCGCGCTGGGCGAGGCTGAATCTGGACAGCCAGGACATGGATCAGGGTCTCTCTTCTGTGAGCGGCAGAAGTCTCCACCACCCTGGGCCATCCCGGAGGGCCGTTGTGTAGGCCCCAGGTCCCGTTCCCGCGGCGGCCCCTACTCCGCGCGCAGTAGACGCGGGTGGAGATCAGTCCGTCCTCGGACGTACCAGCCCCGACTCGTACGCGATGACGACGAGCTGGGCCCGGTCCCGCGCGCCCAGCTTGGCCATGGCCCGGTTGACGTGCGTCTTCACCGTCAGCGGGCTGACCGCCAGCCGCTCGGCGATCTCGTCGTTGGAGTGTCCGCCGGCGACCTGGACGAGGACTTCCCGCTCCCGGCCGGTGAGGGCGGCGAGCCGCTCGGAGCGGGCCGGGTCGGGGCCGTCGCCGTCGTCGCCCCGGGCGAGGAAGCGGGCGATCAGGCCCTTGGTGGCGGCGGGGGACAACAGGGCCTCGCCGCCGGCCGCGACCCGGATGGCGTTCAGCAGCTCCTCCGGTTCGCTGCCCTTGCCGAGGAAGCCGGAGGCGCCGGCGCGCAGCGCCTGGACGACGTAGTCGTCGACCTCGAAGGTGGTCAGGATGACCACGCGGACCGGCGCGAGGGACGGGTCGGCGCCGATCTGCCGGGTGGCGGCCAGGCCGTCGGTGCCGGGCATCCGGATGTCCATGAGGACGACGTCGGGGCCGTGCTCCTTCGCCAGCCGGACCGCCTCCGCACCGTCCGAGGCCTCCCCGACCACCTCCATGTCGGGCTCGGAGTCGACCAGCACCCGGAACGCGCTGCGCAGCAGTGCCTGGTCGTCGGCGAGCAGGACACGGATGGTCATACGGGTTCCCCCTGGGCCGTCGTCGTCTTGACGGGCAGGATCGCATGGACGCGGAAGCCGCCGCCGTAGCGGGGGCCGGTGGTCAGGGTGCCGCCCAGGGCGGTGACCCGCTCGCGCATGCCGAGCAGCCCGTGCCCGCCGCCGTCCTCGGACGCGTGGCCGGCTCCCGGGGTGCCGGGCGTGCCCGGGCCGTCGTCCAGGACGGTGACCTCGATGTTCGGACCGACGCGTACGACGCTCACCTCGGCGCCGGCGTCGGGGCCCGCGTGCTTGCGGACGTTGGTCAGCGCCTCCTGGACGATCCGGTACGCGGCCAGGTCGACGGCGGCGGGCAGTTCGGTGCCCTGGTCGGCGCGGGCCACGGACACCGGCAGCCCGGCGCTGCGGAAGGTGTCGGCCAGCTCCTCCAGGCGGCTCAGGCCCGGGGCGGGTTCGGTGGGGGCCTCGGGGTCACCGCTCTGGCGGAGCAGGCCGACGGTGGCGCGCAGTTCGTCGAGCGCGCTGCGGCTGGCCTGACGGACGTGCGCGAGGGCCTCCTTGGCCTGGTCGGGCCGCTTGTCCATGACGTGCGCGGCGACCCCGGCCTGCACGTTCACCAGGGCGATGTGGTGGGCGACGACGTCGTGCAGATCGCGGGCGATGCGCAGGCGCTCCTCGGCGACCCGGCGCCGGGCCTCCTCCTCCCGGGTGCGTTCGGCGCGCTCGGCGCGGTCCCGGATGGCCTGGACGACCGCGCGACGGCTGCGCACGGCGTCGCCGGCGGTGGCGCCGATGCCGGTCCAGGCAAGGACGCCGAGGTTCTCCTGGGCGTACCAGGGCAGCGGGCCGGCGAGCATGGCGGCGGCCGTCAGCACGGTCATGGTGAGCAGGCCGAGGCGCCAGGTGGTGGAGCGGTCGGTGGTCGCGGCGACGGTGAACAGGGCGATGACGGCGGACATCGCGACCGGGGCGCGGGGGTCGCCGGTGACGCACTCGACCAGGGACACGGTGCCGGTGACGGCGAGGACCGTCTTGGGCGCCCGGCGCCGGAAGACGAGTGCCGCCGAGCCGGCCAGCATGAGGAGGAGGCTGAGGACGGCGGGGGCGTGGACGTCCCAGGTGAGGCCGTGGTGGCCCTGGGGCGCGGCGAAGGAACCGGCGACCATGCAGGCCAGCACGCCGGCGGCGAGCGCAGCGTCCGCCGCCAGGGGGTGTGCCTTGAGGCCGCACCGGGCGCGTTCGAGAGTGCTCACGGTGTGCACAGTACGGGCCGGCCACCGACCACCGGCAGGGCGCCGACCACTCGGTGCACCCGGGAACCCCCCGAGGGGACGCGGGGAACCGCGCGACCGGTCACCCGCGACCCGCGGCCGCACGACATCCCGGTCCGCGAGGCGGGGCGTCGCCACGGAGCCCGGCCGGCCTCACGACGCCCCGGGTCACCAGGCACCCCGCCCCCGGGGGGACCGTCGGGGTTCAGCCGGGGATCAGCCCGTCGTCGCTCAGCATCTCCCGGACCTCGTCCAGCGTCGCGTCCGGCGACGGGAGGATCAGCTCCGAGGGTTCCAGCGCGTCGTCCGGCAGCGGCGTGCCGAGCCGGCGGACGGCGTCGAGGAGGGCGCCGAGCGTGCGACGGAAGCCCTCCTCGTCGCCGCTCTGCACCTCCTCCAGCAGGTCGTCGTCCAGCTTGTTCAGCTCGGCGACGTGGGAGTCGTCCAGCGTCACCTGGCCCTCCCCCATGATCCGTACGATCACGTCGGCCTCCTCGGCTAGGGCCCCGGCGCCGGGCTACTGCTTGTCGAAGCGCGGGGTGTCCTGCGGCTGCTGCTGGGACTGCCCCTGACCGGTGCCGCCCTCGATGGCCTGCTGCGGGGAGCCCCCGGCCAGCTCGGCCTTCATGCGCTGCAGTTCCAGCTCTACATCCGTACCACCGGAGAGCCGGTCCAGCTCGGCCTGGATGTCGTCCTTGTGCATGCCGGAGGGGTCGTCCAGGGCGCCCGAGGCGAGCAGTTCGTCGATGGCGCCGGCCCGCGCCTGGAGCTGGGCGGTCTTGTCCTCGGCGCGCTGGATGGCGAGGCCGACGTCGCCCATCTCCTCGGAGATGCCGGAGAAGGCCTCGCCGATGCGGGTCTGGGCCTGGGCCGCGGTGTAGGTGGCCTTGATGGTCTCCTTGCGCGTACGGAAGGCGTCCACCTTGGCCTGGAGGCGCTGGGCCGCCAGGGTGAGCTTCTCCTCCTCGCCCTGGAGGGTCGCGTGCTGGGTCTCGAGGTCCGTGACCTGCTGCTGGAGGGCGGCACGGCGGGACAGCGCCTCGCGGGCCAGGTCCTCGCGGCCGAGCGCGAGCGCCTTGCGGCCCTGGTCCTCCAGCTTGGAGGACTGCTGCTGCAACTGGTTGAGCTGGAGTTCCAGGCGCTTGCGGGACGTGGCCACGTCGGCGACGCCACGGCGGACCTTCTGGAGCAGCTCCAGCTGCTTCTGGTACGAGTAATCGAGGGTCTCGCGCGGGTCCTCGGCCCGGTCAAGGGCCTTGTTCGCCTTCGCGCGGAAGATCATCCCCATACGCTTCATGACACCGCTCATGGGCTTCGCGCGCCCCCTTCTGACGGACTCCAGCTCACAGATCCTGCGACAGGACCCACAGTACGGGCCCCGCTTCCATTACCGCACTGTTCGCGGGGTAATGCGCTCATCCCCGAGGACGACTGCGGACCGTTCCGCTCCGGCGTAGGGAGTAGGTGATCCACCCCGATGCCGCCGGAAGCCCTCTGTGTGTCCCCTCTGTCCCCCTAGAGACGTCCGGTGTTGCCGGATCGTTCCCCACCGGGCTGGGGTCCATGCCGGTGCAGCCCTTACCCTTGGGTTTTGTGTTCCGTAGCCGTGCCAAGGAAGAGAAGGCCCCGACCGCCGACAAGGCGCCGGTGACCCTCTCCAAGCAGCCCCGCGACCCGCAGGCCCCGAAGGGCAGGCCCACTCCCAAGCGCAGTGAGGCCCAGTCCCAGCGCCGCAGCGTCGCCCGTACGCCGACGAACCGCAAGGAGGCCGCGAAGCGCCAGCGCGAGGAGCGGCGCCAGGCCCTGGAGCGGCAGCGCCAGGCGCTGGCCAGCGGCGACGAGCGGTACCTGCCCGCCCGGGACAAGGGCCCGGTGCGCAAGTTCGCCCGGAACTGGGTGGACTCGCGGTTCAACGTGGCGGAGTTCTTCCTGCCGCTGGCGGTGGTCATCCTGGTGCTGAGCGTGGTGCGGGTGCCCGCGATCCAGAGCATCGCGCTGCTGCTGTGGCTGATCGTGATCGTGCTGATCGTGCTGGACGCGGCGGTCAGCGGCTTCCGGCTGAAGAAGCGGCTCCAGGAGCGCTTCCCGGGCGAGAACACGCGCGGCGCGGTCGCCTACGCCCTGATGCGGTCCCTGCAGATGCGCCGGCTCCGGCTGCCGAAGCCGCAGGTCAAGCGCGGAGAGCGGCCCTGAGCGCTGACGCTTTCACCGGGGGCGCGGCCGATGCCTGGCTGAACGGCCTGGGCGGCCTGCGGGACGTCGTGCGCCAGGAGCTGGTGGCCCGGCAGCTGGACGAGCAGATAGCCGGACGGTTCCCGGTCGGGCAGCGGCTGCGGGTGCTCGACGTGGGCATGGGCCAGGGCACGCAGGCGCTGCGGCTGGCCCGGCTCGGCCACCACGTGACCGGGGTCGAGCAGGACGCGACGATGATCGCCGCCGCGCGCGACGCCGTGGCCCGGGAGCCGGAGGGCATCCGGGAGCGGGTGCGGCTGGTGCAGGGCGACGGCCGGGACACCGGTGTGCACTTCCTGCCGGGCAGCTTCGACGTGGTGCTGTGCCACGGCGTGCTGATGTACGTGGAGGAGCCGGACCCGCTGGTGGCGGGGCTGGCCCGGGTGCTGGCGCCCGGCGGCCTCCTCTCCCTCCTGGTCCGCAACGGCGACGCGCTCGCCGTGCGCCCGGGGCTGTCCGGGGACTGGTCGTCGGCCCTGGCCGCCTTCGACACCACCTCATATCGCAACCGCCTCGGCCTGGAGGTGAGGGCCGACCGGCTCGCGGCCCTCACCGCCACGCTCGACGGCATCGCCGCCCCGCTGCACGCCTGGTACGGCGTCCGGGTCTTCACGGACACGGCGGCGAACGACGCGGCGCTCCCGGACGACCTGGAGACCCTGCTCGCGGTCGAGGAGCGGGCCGGGCGCACGGACCCCTACCGCGGGGTGGCGGCGCTGCTGCACCTGTGCGGGGTACGCGGCTGAGCACGTTCGGGGGAACAGCGCGGGACGGTTGATCACCGCGCGGTGAGACTCGGGACATGGACCCTTCCCGTACCCGCGCGCCCCGGCTCCGAGGAGCCGTCCCGGCCGCCGCGCTGGTGTGCTGCGCGGCCCTCGCCGCCGGCTGCACCGCCCCCGCCGCCCAGACCGGACGGGACACCGCGGCGGCCACCCGGGCGGCCCTGCCGGCGGCCGCGAACGACCTGCAGAGCCAGTACCAGAAGGTGATCCGAGAGGTCCTGCCGTCGGTCGTGCAGATCCAGGCGAGCCGGGACCTGGGCTCCGGGGTGGTGTACGACGACAAGGGCCACATCGTCACCAACGCGCACGTGGTGGGGTCGGAGAAGACCTTCCAGGTGACCACGGCCAACAGCGAGGAACCGCTCACCGCCAGCCTGGTCTACTCCTACCCCGAGCAGGATCTCGCCGTGGTCCGGCTGGACCGGGTGCCGGGCGGGCTGAAGCCGGCGGTGTTCGGGGACTCCGAGAAGGTGCAGGTCGGCCAGATCGTGCTGGCCATGGGGTCACCGCTCGGGTTGTCGTCCAGTGTGACCCAGGGCATCGTCTCGGCGACCGGACGGACCGTCAGCGAGGGCGACTCGGGCGGCGGTACGGGCGCGACGATCGCGAACATGGTGCAGACCTCGGCCGCGATCAACCCCGGCAACAGCGGCGGCGCCCTGGTGGACCTCGCGGGGCAGGTGATCGGCATCCCGACGCTCGCGGCGGCCGACCCGACCTTCGGCAACGGCGCGGCGCCCGGCATCGGGTTCGCGATCCCGGCGTCGATGGTGCGGACGGTCGCCGGCCAGATCGTCCGGGAGGGGAAGGTCGTCGAGTCCGGGCGGGCGGCCCTCGACATCACCGCGCGGACGGTCGTGAACGACCGCTACGAGCCGATCGGGGTGGCGGTGGTCACCGCCCGCGCCGGCGGCGCGGCCGACCGGGCGGGCCTGCGCGCCGGCGACATCATCACCGCGGTGGGCGACCGGCCCGTCACCACCATCACCTCACTGGCCGAGGCGCTGGCGGACGACAAGCCGGGCCGGCGCACCACGGTCACCTACGAGCGGGACGGCACCCAGAGGACGGTCGAGGTGACGCTGGGCGGGCAGTGAGGAGGGTGAACCCTCCTCACCCCGTTCACGGCCGGGTCACGCGTCGGCGTGCAGGCTCATCGGGCCGTAGATCTCGGCCGTCTCCTCGAACAGCCGCACCTGGTCGGCCCCGCCCTCCAGCAGCGCCTTCCAGTGCTCCCCGATCCAGGACTCGGCATCCCCCTGCGTGGTGAACTCCTCGGGCTGCACCGCCGGCTGGACCTCCGTCCCGTCGGCCTTCTCGAACCGCCACGTCCATGCCGTCATCTGGGCCTCCTTTGATCCAACACCTGCCCCCGCAGCGTATGCGCTCCGCCGGGCCGGCCGTTAGAGGCGGCGGATCATCCGGGTGGCCGGTCGCGCGGGACGTCGGGGGGCAGGCGAAAATCGGTCCGTGGAAGTAACTCTGCTCGGTACCGGTGCCCCGGCGGGACTGCCTCGCCCCGACTGTTCCTGTGCCGTGTGCGCGACCGCGCTCGGTCCGGACGCGCGGGCCGCGACGGCGGCGCTCGTGGACGGGACGCTGCTGCTGGACCTGACGCCGGGCGCGGCGTTCGCGGCGGCCCGCGCCGGGCAGTCGCTGGGCGGGGTGCGGCAGGTGCTGCTGTCGCACCCGCACGACGGCCCGGCGGTGGAGGTCCCGGCCGGGCTGCCGCAGCCCGGCCGGGTGCCGGACGGGCGGGAGTTGGCGCTGCTGACGGGCCATCGGGTGCGGGCCGTGGCGATGGACGCGGGCGGTACCGGGTACGCGGTGACCGGGCCGGACGGGCAGCGGCTGCTGTACCTGCCGCCGGGCGGGGCGCCGGCGGGGCTGGAGGGGGCGACGGCGGAGTCGTACGACATGCTCCTCGCGGACGTCGTGGGCCGGCCCGACGTGCTCGCCCGGCTCCGCGCGGTCGGCTCGGTCGGCCCCACGACGGATGTGCTCGCCGTCCACCTGGACCACGACGTTCCGCCCGGCGCGGAGTTGCGGCGCCGGCTCGCGGCGGCGGGGGCGCGGGCGGTGCCGGACGGTACGACGCTGGTGGTGGGGGCCTACGAGGAGGTGCCGGACGTGCCGCGGCGGACGCTGGTGCTGGGCGGGGCCCGCTCGGGCAAGTCGGTGGAGGCGGAGCGGCGGCTGGAGACGTTCCCGGAGGTGCTGTACGTGGCGACGGGCGGCACGCGGGGCGGGGACACCGAGTGGGCGGCCCGGGTGGCCGTGCACCGGGAGCGGCGGCCGGGGTCGTGGCGTACGGCGGAGACGACGGACCTGGTGCCGGTGCTGGCGCAGGACGGGCCGCCGGTGCTGATCGACTGCCTGTCGCTGTGGCTGACGGACGTGATGGATTCCGTGGGGGCGTGGGACGACGCGGAGTGGGCGGGCGGGGGTGAGAAGGCGCTGCGGCAGCGGGTGCGGGAGCTGACGTCCGCGGTGCGGGGCACCCGGCGGACCGTGGTGGCGGTGTCCAACGAGGTCGGCTCCGGGATCGTCCCGGCGACGGCTTCCGGCCGCCGCTACCGGGACGAACTGGGCCGGCTGAACGCGGCGTTCGCGAGCGAGTGCGAGCAGGTCCTGCTGGTGGTGGCGGGCCAGGCGCTGGTGCTCCGGGGGTGACGGGGCGCCCGGTGCCGCGGCCGGGCGCGCGCGACGACGCGCCCGCGGCCGGCTCCGGTGCCCGGCTACCCCGCGTCCTTCCGCGCCACCACCCGGTAGGCGTTGGAGAAGCGGGTGCGGCGGACCAGCGGAGCGCACCCGCGGTCCAGGGCCGAGGCCAGGGACTGGACGGGGATCGCCGCCAGTTGGACGACGGGGTGGGCCTGGGCCACGGCGAGGGCCACGGCCGCCGAGAGGTCGTACGGCACGTGCGGGGTCGTGCGGTCCGTGACCAGGACGGTGCAGCCCAGGGAGCGCAGTTCCGCGCGGAGGTTGGCGAGCGGCACGAGGTGCAGATGGCGCGGCTGGCCGTACGGCAGCCACCACCGGCCCAGCAGCGTGGCGAACAGGCAGCGCGGGTCGGGGACTTCGACGACCAGGTGGCCGCCGCGCCGCAGCACGGTGAGCGCGGCGCGCAGTTCGGCCCGTGGGTCGGGGGCCTGCTGGAGGTGGTGGAACATGGTGACGACGTCGTAGCGGGCGCGCAGGCGGGCCGTCATGCCGGGGGTCGTGAGGTAGCCGCGGTGCGCCTCCTCCACGCGCCCCTCCAGCAGTGCCTGCTCCACCCGGGCCGTCGGGTCCAGCCCGTCGAAGCTGGTGTAGGGGAAGAACTCCTTCGCCGCCTCGGGGAACCGGGCGTGGCCGGTGCCGACGTCGAGCCAGCTCTCCGGTTCCCGCAGCTCGGACAGCCGCCAGGCGGTGGTGCGGTGCCGGCGGCGCGCCGCCCGGTCGGGCACGATCCGCGCGGCGAACTCCTCCAGGTGCCTTTCGTAGAAGTCGCGGTGGAAGAAGGCGAGCCCCTCCGCGCTGAGCCGGGGGTTCTGGAAGGCGTGGCCGCAGTCCCGGCACGCGTCGAGGACGAACCCGCCCGACCGGTGCCGCAGCGGGTCGGGCGCGCGCAGCCGGGTGCGCAGGCGGGGGGAGCCGCACCAGGGGCAGTCCGCGCGGCGGGGCTCCTGGAAGGGGTCGTGGGGGGTGGTGATCTGCGGGGTGAGGGGCGAGGTCGGCATGGGCGTGCTCCCTGTGCGACATTCCGCGGCAAAGCGGAACGTATGGGATCGCGCTTCGGGGTGCAAAGACGTCGCAGGGGTGTGGTGGCGATGTGGCGCGGGCGCGTTCGCCCGCTGGCGGTACTGTTCGGCGAATGAGCAGCCTTAATCTGGACGATTTCACCGATCTGATCGAGCGCCCGGACGGGGGCGTACGCCGTGACGCCGAGGCCCGGCGGGAGCGTCAGATCGTGCCGGCGGGAGCGCTGGGCCGCCTGGACGAGCTGGGCGAGTGGCTGGCCGCCGCGCGCGGCACCGTGCCGGTGCGGCCGGTCGAGCGGCCCCGGGTGGTGCTGTTCGCCGGCGACCACGGGGTCGCGGAACTCGGCGTGTCGGCGCGGCCCGCGGGCGGTGCGGAGCAGCTGGTGCGGGCGGTGCTGGAGGGCGCGAGCCCGGTGGCCGTGCTCGCGCGCCGGCTCGAGGTGCCCGTACGGGTGGTGGACATGGCCCTGGACTGCGACCCGGCCGCCTTCCCCGCGGACGTGGTGCGGCACCGGGTGCGGCGGGGCAGCGGCCGTATCGACGTCGAGGACGCGCTCACCCTCCAGGAGGCCGAGGCCGCGCTGCGGGCGGGGGTCGCGGTCGCCGACGAGGAGGCCGACTCGGGGACCGATCTGGTGGTGCTCGGCGATGTCAGCGTGGGCGGGACCACGGTGGCGGCCGTGCTGGTCGCCGCGCTGTGCGGGACCGACGCGTCCGTGGTGACCGGGCGGGGCGGCGAGGCGATCGACGACCTGGCGTGGATGCGCAAGTGCGCGGCGGTCCGGGACGCGCTGCGGCGGGCCCGGCCGGTGCTCGGGGACCAGTTGCAGCTGCTGGCGACCGTGGGCGGGGCGGACCTGGCGGCGATGACCGGGTTCCTGCTGCAGTGCGCGGTGCGGAAGCTGCCGGTGATCCTCGACGGGGTCGTGGCCGCCGCCTGCGCGCTGGTCGCGCAGCGGGTCGCGTTCCGGGCGCCCGACTGGTGGCTGGCCGGGCACGACAGCGGGGAGCCGGGACAGGCGAAGGCGCTGGACCGGATGGCCCTGGAACCGCTGCTGGAGCAGGGCGTGCGGGTCGGCGAGGGCGTCGGCGCGCTGCTGGCGCTGCCGCTGGTACGGTCCGCCGCCGCGCTGGCGGCGGAGCTTCCGGAGCGGCCGGAGGCGGAGAAGGAGCCGGACGCGGAGAAGGAGCCGGCGGAGGAGGGGGAGAGGGCGCAGAGGGAGCCGGTGGAGAAGACGGATATGTGAGCCCGATGCCACCGACGGACTGAAAGGTGTGGTTCGCCGGAGCCGCACCCATATGATCCTGGACATGGGAGATGTCCGGATTGCCGGTGAGCAGCGAGCCGAGGCGCCGCGGACGGGGCGGGCGCGGCGGTCCACCGGGGCCTCCCGGCGGGCCGCCGCGTTCGCCGTCTGGTACCTGCGGACCGTCGCCTTCATCAACTTCCTCAGCGCGGTGTGGGTCTCGCTCGGCCAGGACGTGCGCCGGCACAACCAGGACGACTTCTTCACGCCGTACCTGCTGACGGCCGGCTTCGCCTCCGGTGTGTTCACCGCCTTCCTCGCGATCACCATGCGGCGCCGCAAGCGGGCGGCGTGGATCCTCAACCTGGTGATGAGCGGGCTGTTCCTGGCGCTGTTCGCGTTCGCCATGGCGTTCCCGGAGATCCGCCGGTACCCGCAGAACTGGGTCTCCCTCGCCCTGACCGCCGCCTTCGTCGGCGCGCTGCTCGCCGGCCGCCGGGAGTTCTACGCCAAGGGCGACCGGTCCAACCCCCGGCTCGCGGCCACGGTGGCCGTCGGCGGCGGGCTGGTGGCGAGCCTGCTGGCCGGGCTGCTGGTGACGGTCACGAACCAGGCGCCGGACGCGGCCCGGTCCTCGTTCCCGGAACGCTGGCACTACGGCGCCCTGCGTCTGGTGTCGGTGGCGGCCGAGGAGTCCCACTTCCCCGGGATCGACCCGCCCAACTGGGCCAACGTGGCCATCAACGTGCTCAGTACGGCCCTGGTGCTCGCCGTGTTCTACGCCGCCTTCCGGTCCCGGCGGGCCGTCGACCCGCTCACCGAGGACGACGAGAAGCGGCTGCGCGAACTGCTGGAGCGGCACGGCGACCGCGACTCGCTCGGCTACTTCGCGCTGCGCCGGGAGAAGAGTGTGGTGTGGTCGCCGACCGGGAAGGCCGCCGTCGCCTACCGGGTGGTCGGCGGGGTGAGTCTCGCGTCCGGGGACCCGATCGGGGACCCCGAGGCGTGGCCGGGGGCGATCGCCCCGTGGCTCGCCCAGGCGCGGGCGCACGGCTGGATCCCGGCCGTCATGGGGGCGGGCGAGGAGGCCGGGACGGTCTACTGCCGGCACGGCCTGGGCGCGCTGGAACTCGGGGACGAGGCGGTCGTGGAGGTCGCCGAGTTCACGCTGGAGGGCCGGGCGATGCGCACCGTCCGGCAGGCGTACAACCGGGTGAGGCGGGCCGGGTACCGGGTGCGGATCCGCCGGCACGAGGACATCCCGGCCCACGAGATGGCCCATCTCGTGGAGCGTGCCGACGACTGGCGGGACGGTGCCACCGAACGCGGCTTCAGCATGGCGCTCGGCCGGCTCGGGGACCCCGGGGACGGCCGGTGCGTGATGCTGGAGTGCACGGACGCCGAGGGACGGCTGCGGGCCTTGCTGTCCTTCGTGCCGTGGGGGCCGCACGGGCTCTCCCTGGACCTGATGCGGCGGGACCGGGACTCCGACAACGGCCTGATGGAGTTCATGGTCATCGAGCTGCTGCGGCGGGCCGAGGAGATCGGGATCACGCAGGTCTCACTCAACTTCGCGATGTTCAGATCGGTCTTCGAACGTGGCGCGCGCCTCGGTGCCGGACCGGTGCTGAGGCTGTGGCGGTCGCTGCTCAGCTTCTTCTCGCGCTGGTGGCAGATCGAGTCGCTGTACCGCGCCAACGCCAAGTACCGGCCCATCTGGGAGCCGCGGTTCCTGCTCTTCGAGAAGAGCGCGGACCTGCCGCGCATCGGCCTCGCGTCGGCACGCGCGGAGGGGTTCCTGGAGGCGCCGGGTCTTCCCAAGTGGCTGCACCGCAGGCACCTGGGAACGCACCGATGAGACACGTACGACGGGGGAACGCTCGATGGCCACGACGCTCGGCGGGGGAACGTTCGAGGAGGGGCGTCCGATGAGGACGCCGGCCGGCTGGGCCCGTGCCGAGTGGGGGCCGCTGTACGCCGCCGTGCGCGGGCCGCTGCGGCGCCGGGGCCCGGCGGCGGCCCCGTTGACGGTCGCGGCGGTGGGTCTGACGGCGCTCCTGCAGTACGTGCAGAACCAGCCGTGGGGGTACCGGCTGGTGCAGGACCTGGGTGCCGTACGGGCCGACGACCCGCTGTGGCTCGCCCTGCTGCGCACTCCCCTGTCGCTGTTCGTGCCCGCGCTGGACCTGCCGGTGTGGGGGGCGCTGGCGCAGATCCTGCTGGTCTTCGGGATCGCCGAGCTGTGCCTGGGCTGGAAGCGGACGCTGACCATCGCCTACGTCGCCACGCTCGCCGGAACCCTGTACGCGCGCCTCGGCATCACCCTGGGCGCGCACGCCCCGTTCGGGCTGCCGTGGACCGACGGGCAGGTGGTGGACACCGGCCCCTCGGCGGCCGTCGTGGGGCTCGCGGTGTTCGTCTGCTGGCGGTACGGCGCCTATGTGACGGCGGGCGCGGTGACGCTGGCGATGGTCTTCGAGGTGCTGCTCAAGGAGAACCTGGCGGGCAAGGAGCACCTGGCCGCGCTGATGGCGGTGGGCCTGCTGTGCCTGCTGGCGGCGGCACGGCAGCGCGGCACGGTCCCGGCCGGTCGCGCCCGTGGTCAGCGGTGGCCGGGCAGGCGCGCCGGGCGGGGGTCGGGCTTGCCGCCGATCCAGTCCTGAACGGCACGGCTCGGCCGCGCCCAGCGGCGGTCGTGCCGGTAGGCGCGCAGGGCGGCCCTGGCGCGGGCGCGGGGGCGGCGGCCGTAGAAGCGGCGGGCCCACGGGGAGCCGGGGCGGGCGAGCCGGACCGCGCCGACGAGCGCGACCAGCGGCACGATCACCCCGAAGAGCGCGGTGCGGGCCTTGCCCTTGTGCAGGGCGACGAGGGAGAGGAGGAAGTTCGCGACGATGTTGGAGATGGCCGTGCCGCGGTCGGCCAGCTCCTGCCGGGAGAGGTCGTTGACGCCGAACGGGACGAAGCCGGCGAGCAGCAGGCCGACCAGGGCGGCGGTCAGCACGACGACCTCGACGCTCTTGCGGCCCTCCTCGGTCCAGTAGACGTCGTCCAGGTGCACGATCAGCGCGAACTCGTCCAGGACCAGGCCCGCGCCCATGCCGAACAGCACGGCCGAGACGATCCCGCCGACGCCGTGGCGGTCGCTGGCCACCGCCCCGAAGCCGCCGACGACGGTGAGGACGACGCCGGGGACGACGTGGTGGATGTGCAGCCCGCCGGCCCGGACGTCGCCGAACGGTCCCCGGCCCGCCCGGATCAGCCGGGTGATGACCCGGGTCACGACGAAGGTCAGCACGAAGGCGGCGAGGGCCAGCAGCAACGGAAGCTTTCCCGGCTCGACGATGTTCCGCACCCACCAGTGCCCCATGTGCGCACTTTATCCCTCCGGGGGCCGGGGGGAGGGAGGCGCTGTCCCTGCGCACGGGGCCGGGGCCGCCGCCGGGTGGCGCTCGGGGCACAGCGGCGCAGCCACCGGGCGCGAGCCACGGGGACCAGCCGCCGAACCGGGCCGGGCCGGTCAGGGCGGGCGGCGGGTACCCTGCGCCGGTGGTCTCGTCCTCCTCCCCCACCTCCCCGGCTTCTTCGTCCTGCCTGCGGGACGGACTCCGGTTCGCCTTCGGCACGCTCACCGTGCTGCCCGTGCGGGTGCACCGCTGGGACCGGGGGGCCGCGCGCGGAGGCATGGTGTGCGCCCCGGTGGCCGGGCTGGTCGTCGGCGGGTGCGCGGCCGGCCTCGGCCTGCTGCTGCTCCTCCTCGGCGCCGGGCCGCTGCTCGCCGCCGTCGCCTCGGTCGCCGTACCGGCCGCGCTGACCCGCGGGCTGCATCTCGACGGGCTCGCCGACACCGCCGACGGGCTGGGCAGCGGCAAACCCGCCGAGGACGCCCTGCGGATCATGAAGCAGTCGGACATCGGACCGTTCGGGGTGCTCACCCTCGTCCTGGTGCTGCTCGCCCAGGTCGCCGTACTGGCGCAGCTCTACGGCGGCTCCTGGGCCCGGGGTGCCCTGGCGGCCGTGGTGTCCGCGGTCGCGGCCCGGCTGGCGCTCACCCTGGCCGCCCGCGCCGGGGTGCCGGCGGCCCGACCGGAGGGGCTCGGGGCGGCGGTGGCCGGGGTGGTACCGAAGGGCACGGCACTGGCCGTGGCGCTCACCGTCGTGGCGGCGGCCGGCGCGGCGGGCGCCGGCCTGGGCGGGTACGACGCCGCGCGCACCGCCCTCGCGGTGGCCACCGCCGTCGCCGCCGCCGACCTGCTGCTGCGCAGGTGTGTCAGCAGGTTCGGCGGGGTCACCGGCGACGTGTTCGGCGCGGTCGCGGAGACGGCCGCGGTCACCGCACTCGTGGTGCTGGCGCTGGGCCGTTAGCGCCCCGCGGCCCGGGGCCGTGCGTCCCGCGCCCCTTCGGGGCACGTCGGCAACGGGCGTAGTCTCATCACGGGTGTTCGCCGACAGGGTGAAGGCCCCGGTTGCCACCAGTGCCCAGCCCTGGGCCTAGGGTCGGCTCTCGGGCCCGGTCGACCCACCCCATATCGGCCACAGCGAACTTCACATCGGAAGCGAGATTTCACCACCGTGACTGCTCTGACTCTCAGCACCGCCGCGGCGCCCGGCCTGCGGGCCGACGCGATCGTGATCGGTGTCGCCAAGGGCGCCCAGGGGCCCGTCGTCGCGCCGGGCGCCGAGGCCGTGGACAAGGCGTACGACGGCAAGCTGGCCGGCGTCCTGGAGACCCTCGGCGCCTCGGGTGCCGAGGGCGAGCTGACGAAGCTGCCCGCGCCGGCCGGCTTCAAGGCCCCGCTCGTGGTGGCGGTGGGCCTGGGCGCGCAGCCCGACGGCAAGGACGGCGAGGACGGCGGCGCCGGCTACGACGCCGAGGCGCTGCGCAAGGCCGCCGGTGTGGCCGCCCGCGCGCTCGCCGGGTCGAGGAAGGCCGCGTTCGCGCTGCCGGTGGACAGCCCCGGCGCGATCGGCGCGATCGGCGAGGGCGTCCTGCTCGGCGCCTACTCCTTCGACGCCTACAAGGGCGACGCCCAAAACGGCGGCAACGGCAGGGCCGGGAACGGCAGGGCGCCGCTGGCCGAGGCCGCGCTGCTCGGCGGCAAGCCGCGCGACGCCGCGCACAAGGGCGCGGTCGCCCGCGCGGTCGCGGTCTGCGAGGAGCTGAACCGCGCCCGCGACCTGATCAACACCCCGCCGAACGACCTCACCCCCGCCGCCTTCGCCGGCATCGCGCAGGCCGCGGCCAAGGAGCACGGCATCAAGGTGCAGGTGCTCGACGAGAAGGCCCTGGTCAAGGGCGGCTACGGCGGCATCCTCGGCGTCGGCGGCGGCTCCGCGGCCGCTCCCCGCCTGGTGAAGCTGTCGTACACGCACCCGAAGGCGGAGAAGCACCTGGCCTTCGTCGGCAAGGGCATCACCTACGACTCGGGCGGCATCTCGCTGAAGCCGGCCGGGCACAACGAGACGATGAAGTGCGACATGAGCGGTGCCGCCGCCGTGTTCGCCGCGGTCGTGGCCGCCGCGCGCCTCGGTCTGCAGGTCAACGTCACCGGCTGGCTGGCGCTGGCCGAGAACATGCCGTCCGGCTCCGCCGTGCGCCCGGGTGACGTGCTGCGCATGTACAGCGGCAAGACGGTCGAGGTGCTCAACACCGACGCCGAGGGCCGGCTGGTGCTCGGCGACGCGCTGTGGGCGGCCTCGCAGGAAAACCCGGACGCGATCGTGGACGTGGCCACGCTGACCGGCGCGATGATGCTGGCGCTGGGCAGCCGGACCTTCGGTGTGATGGCCAACGACGACGCGTTCCGCTCCGCGGTGCACGAGGCGGCGGAGGAGGTCGGCGAGCCGGCCTGGCCGATGCCGCTGCCGGAGCACCTGCGCAAGGGCATGGAGTCGTCCGTGGCCGACATCGCGAACATGGGCGAGCGGATGGGCGGCGGCCTCGTCGCCGGGCTCTTCCTGCGCGAGTTCGTCGGCGAGGGGATCTCGTGGGCGCACCTCGACATCGCCGGGCCGGCGTTCAACGAGGGCGGCCCCTTCGGGTACACGCCGAAGGGTGGTACGGGCACGGCGGTGCGTACGCTGGTCCGTCTCGCGGAGCTGACCGCCGCGGGTGACCTGGGCTGAGCCGCCTGACGACCCGGTCGGGTCCGTAGTACGGCGTCCGCGGGGGCGTGGGGACTGTTCGCGCAGTTCCCCGCGCCCCCGCCCGCGCGCCCCTGGTCCGCCGGGGAACGTGGGACGTCTCACACACCGGCCCCGCGTCTCGATCGCCTCCGACAAGTGCGAAGATGGAGCCCGGCAGGACAGGGCCCCCACCGAAGGGCCGAAGCATCAAGCGGCCGGACACCAGCCGCCCGCCGGTCAGTGACGACCGGCGCAAGGCGCACATGCATGGAGGACGTGACGTGGCGAACGACGCCAGCACCGTTTTCGACCTAGTGATCCTCGGCGGTGGTAGCGGTGGTTACGCCGCGGCCCTGCGCGGGGCGCAGCTGGGCCTGGACGTCGCCCTGATCGAGAAGGACAAGGTCGGCGGCACCTGCCTGCACCGGGGTTGCATCCCCACCAAGGCCCTGCTGCACGCGGGCGAGATCGCCGACCAGGCCCGCGAGAGCGAGCAGTTCGGCGTGAAGGCCACCTTCGAGGGCATCGACGTCCCGGCCGTCCACAAGTACAAGGACGACGTGATCTCGGGCCTGTACAAGGGTCTGCAGGGACTCATCGCGTCCCGGAAGGTGACGTACATCGAGGGTGAGGGCCGGCTGTCCTCCCCCACCTCCGTGGACGTCAACGGCCGGCGCGTCCAGGGCCGTCACGTGCTGCTGGCGACCGGCTCCGTGCCGAAGTCGCTGCCGGGCCTGGAGATCGACGGCGACCGCGTCATCTCCTCCGACCACGCCCTCGTCCTGGACCGCGTGCCGAAGTCCGCGATCATCCTGGGCGGCGGTGTCATCGGCGTCGAGTTCGCCTCGGCGTGGAAGTCCTTCGGCTCGGACGTCACGATCATCGAAGGCCTGAAGCACCTCGTCCCGGTCGAGGACGAGAACAGCTCGAAGCTCCTCGAGCGCGCGTTCCGCAAGCGCGGCATCAAGTTCAACCTGGGCACCTTCTTCCAGAAGGCCGAGTACACCCAGGACGGCGTGAAGGTCACCCTGGCCGACGGCAAGGAGTTCGAGGCCGAGGTCCTGCTGGTGGCCGTCGGCCGCGGCCCGGTCTCGCAGGGCCTGGGCTACGAGGAGGCCGGGGTCGCCATGGACCGCGGCTACGTCCTCGTCGACGAGTACATGCGCACCAACGTCCCGACGATCTCCGCCGTCGGTGACCTCGTCCCGACGCTCCAGCTCGCGCACGTCGGCTTCGCCGAGGGCATCCTGGTGGCGGAGCGCCTGGCCGGTCTGAAGGTCGTCCCGGTCGACTACGACGGTGTTCCCCGGGTGACGTACTGCCACCCGGAGGTCGCCTCCGTCGGTATCACCGAGGCCAAGGCCAAGGAGATCTACGGCGCGGACAAGGTCGTCGCTCTGAAGTACAACCTGGCGGGCAACGGGAAGAGCAAGATCCTGAAGACCGCGGGCGAGATCAAGCTCGTCCAGGTCAAGGACGGTGCCGTCGTCGGCGTCCACATGGTCGGCGACCGCATGGGCGAGCAGGTCGGCGAGGCCCAGCTGATCTACAACTGGGAGGCGCTGCCGGCCGAGGTCGCCCAGCTCATCCACGCCCACCCGACGCAGAACGAGGCGCTCGGCGAGGCCCACCTGGCCCTGGCCGGCAAGCCGCTGCACTCCCACGACTGAGCCTTCGGTCAACGGGCGCGACGACACAGACTTCCGCAATTCGTTAGGAGCAACCGAAACCATGGCGGTTTCCGTAACCCTTCCGGCGCTCGGTGAGAGCGTCACCGAGGGCACTGTCACCCGCTGGCTGAAGGCCGAGGGCGAACGCGTCGAGGCCGACGAGCCGCTGCTCGAGGTCTCGACCGACAAGGTCGACACCGAGATCCCGGCCCCGGCCTCCGGCGTGCTGGCCTCCATCAAGGTCGCCGAGGACGAGACGGTCGAGGTCGGCGCCGAGCTGGCCCTGATCGACGACGGCACGGGTGCCCCGGCCGCCGCCCCTGCCCCCGCCGCCGCCGAGGCCCCCGCCCCGGCTCCGGCCGCCGAGCCCGCCCCGGCCCCGGCCGCCGAGGCCCCGGCCGCTCCGGCTCCGGCCCCCGCCGCCGAGGCCGCCCCGGCCGCCCCTGCCGGTGGCGCCGAGGGCACCGACGTGGTCCTGCCCGCGCTCGGTGAGTCCGTCACCGAGGGCACCGTCACCCGCTGGCTGAAGTCGGTCGGCGACAGCGTCGAGGCCGACGAGCCGCTGCTCGAGGTCTCCACGGACAAGGTCGACACCGAGATCCCGGCGCCCACCTCCGGTGTGCTGCTGGAGATCGTGGTCGGCGAGGACGAGACCGCCGAGGTCGGCGCCAAGCTCGCCGTCATCGGCGCCCCGGGTGCCGCCCCGGCCGCCGCCCCGGCGCCCGCCGCACCGGCCCCGGCGCCCGCCGCCGCTGCCCCGGCCCCCGCGCCGGCTCCGGCTGCCGCTCCGGCCCCCGCGCCCGCCGCCGCTCCGGCCCCGGCTCCCGCCGCCCCGGCGCCCGCTGCTCCGGCCCCGGCCCCGGCCGCCGCTGCCCCGGCCCCCGCGCCGGCGCCCGCCCCGGCTCCGGTGACCCCGGCCACCGCGCCGACCTCCCCGACCGCCACCCAGGCGACGGACGAGGGCGCGTACGTCACCCCGCTGGTGCGCAAGCTCGCCGCCGAGAACGGCGTCGACCTGGCCACCGTCAAGGGCACCGGCGTCGGCGGCCGCATCCGCAAGCAGGACGTCATCGCCGCCGCCGAGGCCGCGAAGGCCGCGGCCGCCCCGGCTCCGGCCGCTGCCGCCGCCCCGGCCGCCAGGAAGGCCCCGGCGCTGGAGGTCTCCCCCCTCCGTGGCCAGACCGTCAAGATGCCGCGCATCCGCAAGGTCATCGGCGACAACATGGTCAAGGCGCTGCACGAGCAGGCCCAGCTGTCGTCGGTCGTCGAGGTCGACGTCACCCGCCTGATGAAGCTGCGCGCCAAGGCGAAGGACTCCTTCGCGGCCCGCGAGGGCGTCAAGCTCTCCCCGATGCCGTTCTTCGTCAAGGCCGCCGCGCAGGCGCTGAAGGCCCACCCGGTCATCAACGCCAGGATCAACGAGGCCGAGGGGACCATCACCTACTTCGACACCGAGAACATCGGTATCGCGGTGGACTCCGAGAAGGGCCTGATGACCCCGGTCATCAAGAACGCCGGCGACCTCAACATCGCGGGCATCGCCAAGGCCACGGCGGAGCTGGCGGGCAAGGTCCGGGCCAGCAAGATCACCCCGGACGAGCTGTCCGGCGCGACCTTCACCATCTCCAACACCGGTTCGCGCGGCGCGCTGTTCGACACGATCATCGTGCCGCCGGGCCAGGTCGCGATCCTCGGCATCGGTGCCACGGTCAAGCGTCCGGCCGTCATCGAGACCGAGGAGGGCACGGTCATCGGCGTCCGCGACATGACCTACCTGACCCTCTCCTACGACCACCGCCTGGTCGACGGCGCCGACGCGGCCCGTTACCTGACGGCGGTCAAGGCGATCCTGGAGGCGGGCGAGTTCGAGGTCGAGCTCGGCCTGTAAGGCTTGTCCTCCCCGAACACCCCGCCCGGAGCCTCTCCGGGCGGGGTGTTCGCGTTTGTCGGCATACGGAGCGTGTAAGCCTCGTCTCACCTGCACCAAAGCACCCCCACGCGCCCTACCCGCGGAGCGGACCGGCCGTATTGTCTAAACGTCAGCCCTCCCTAAGGAGCCCTCATGACCGCGCCCGTCGTCCACTCGCTGCGCGAGCAGATCCGCGAGCACATCGTGGAGGGGATCGTCAGCGGGCGCTGGCAGCCGGGCGAGCGCATCGTGGAGCGCCGGATCGCCACCGAGCTGGAGGTCAGCCAGACCCCGGTCCGCGAGGCCCTGCGCGAGCTGGAGTCCCTGCGCCTGATCGAGTCGGCCCCCAACAAGGGCGTCCGGGTACGGAACCTCACGGCGGCGGACCTGGAGGAGAGCTACCCGGTCCGGGCCGGTCTGGAGGCCATCGCGGCGGAGCTGGCGGCCGACCGCCTCGCTGAGGACTGCTCGGCACTGGAGCCGCACGTCCTGGCGCTGTACGAGGCCGACCGGGAGGCGGACGGCACGGCGCAGGTGCGGCACACGGTCGGCTTCCACCGGGAGCTGGTCCGCGCGGCCCGCAACTCGGTGCTGCTGCACACCTGGGAGGGCCTCGGCATCGAGGTGTTCACGGCGCTGTCGATCCGCTGGCTGGGCACGGTCCAGCAGTCCTATGCCGAGGAGCACGAGGAGTTGGTCCAGGCGTTCAAGCGCCGGGACCCCCGGATCGCCGAGCTGGTGAAGGCCCATGTGCTGGGGTGCGCCCCGCGCGCCTGACCCAGTCGAGCATCCCTACGCTCACCTGCGAAAACAAGGCATATTAGCGTCACCGGGTGCCATGACCGAAGGCACCGCGTGCCGACTTTCTCCAAATCAAGAGGTTTTGGCCCTCAACCCTTTGATCGATCATCGATCAGGGAGTTACAGTCACCGACGGACGCGCGACGGAGTCGCACAACGACGCCGCCTTCGAGGTCCGCCTGCCCTGTCCTGCCAAAGACCAAGGGCACCCCCGAACCCTTACCGATGAGGGAACCCCTTCGACTGAGGAAGGCGGCGACATGACCGACCCCAACGCCATCCAGCCGAGCGCGCTCGACCAGCTCCCGGACCGCGACCCGGAGGAGACCGCCGAGTGGCAGGCCTCCCTCGACGCCGTCGCCAGGGAGGCCGGGCCGCACCGCGCCGCGTACCTGATGCGCCGCACGCTGGAGCGCGCCGAGGCGGGCGGCATCGCGCTGCCGAAGCTCCTCGAGACGGACTACGTCAACACCATCCCCACCTCCGCGGAGCCGGCGCTGCCCGGCGACCCGGAGATGGAGGCCCGGATCACCGCGTGGAACCGCTGGAACGCGGCCGCCATGGTGACCCGCGGCGCGAAGCACGGCGTCGGCGGCCACATCGCCACCTTCGCCTCCGCGGCCTGGCTGTACGAGACCGGCTTCAACCACTTCTTCAAGGGCAAGGAGGGGGACGGCTCCGGCGACCAGCTCTACATCCAGGGCCACGCCTCCCCCGGCATCTACGCCCGCGCCTTCCTCGACGGCCGGCTCGGCGAGCAGCACCTGGACAACTTCCGCCAGGAGGCCGGCGGCAACGGCCTGCCGTCCTACCCGCACCCGCGCCGTCTGCCCTGGCTGTGGGAGTTCCCGACGGTGTCGATGGGCCTCGGCCCGCTCTCCGCCATCTACCAGGCGCGCTTCAACCGCTACCTCACCAACCGCGGCATCAAGGACGTCTCCGCCTCCCACGTCTGGGCCTTCCTCGGCGACGGCGAGATGGACGAGCCGGAGTCGACGGCGGCCCTCGCGCTGGCCGCGCGTGAGGAGCTGGACAACCTCACCTTCGTCATCAACTGCAACCTGCAGCGCCTCGACGGCCCGGTCCGCGCCAACTTCAAGATCGTGCAGGAGCTGGAGGCCCAGTTCCGCGGCGCCGGCTGGAACGTGATCAAGACGCTGTGGGGCTCGGCCTGGGACGAGCTGTTCCAGCTCGACACCACGGGCGCGCTGGTACGCCGGCTGCGCGAGGTACCGGACGCACAGGTCCAGACGTACCAGACCCGCGGCGCCGCCTACATCCGCGAGGACTTCTTCGGCAAGGACCCGGCGCTCGCCGAGATGGCGAAGCTGCTGAGCGACGACAAGATCCTCGACTGCTTCCACTTCTCGCGCGGCGGTCACGAGCCGCGCAAGGTCTACGCCGCGTACAAGGCCGCCGTCGAGCACAAGGGCGCGCCGACCGTGATCCTGGCCCAGACGGTCAAGGGCCACACCCTCGGCGAGGGCTTCGCGTCGAAGAACGCCAACCACCAGATGAAGAAGCTCTCGGTGGACGAGTTCAAGGCGATGCGCGACCTGCTCGGCCTGCCGATCAAGGACAGCGACTTCACCGACGGCGTGGTGCCCTACGGCCACCCGGGCGCCGACTCCCCGGAGGTCCGCTACCTCCAGGAGCGCCGCGCGGCCCTCGGCGGCCCGGCCCCGGCCCGCCGCACGCACGCGCTCGCCCCGCTGCCGGCCCCCGCCGAGAAGGCGTTCGCCTCCTTCGACAAGGGCTCGGGCTCCCAGAACGTGGCCACCACCATGGCCTTCGTCCGCCTGGTCAAGGACCTGGTCCGGGACAAGGAGACGGGCAGGCGCTGGGTGCCGATCGTCCCCGACGAGGCGCGCACCTTCGGCATGGAGAGCCTGTTCCCGTCGCTGGGCATCTACTCCCCCAAGGGCCAGACGTACGAGCCGGTCGACCGCGACCAGCTGATGTACTACAAGGAGGCCAAGAACGGCCAGATCCTCAACGAGGGGATCACCGAGGCCGGTTCGATGGCCGACTTCATCGCCGCGTCCACCGCGTACGCGACGCACGGCGAGGCGATGATCCCGTTCTACATCTTCTACTCGATGTTCGGCTGGCAGCGCACCGCCGACCAGATGTGGCAGCTCGGCGACCAGCTCGGCCGCGGCTTCCTCGTCGGCGCGACGGCCGGCCGTACGACCCTCACCGGCGAGGGCCTCCAGCACGCCGACGGCCACTCCCCGGTCATCGCCGCGACCAACCCGGCCGCGCTGACGTACGACCCCGCGTTCGCCTACGAGATCGCGGTGATCGTCCGTGAGGGTCTGCGCCGGATGTACGGCGAGGCCAAGCCGGGCGAGGACCAGAACGTCTTCTACTACCTGACGGTCTACAACGAGCCGCTGCCGCAGCCGGCCAAGCCCCAGGGCCTCGGCATCGACGAGGGCATCGTCAAGGGCCTGTACCGCTTCAACACGGCCGAGTCCGCGGGTGTCTCCGTGCCCGCCAACGCCCCGCGCATCCAGCTGCTGGGCTCGGGCACGGCGATCCACTGGGCCCTCCAGGCGCAGAAGCTGCTGGCCGAGGAGTGGGGCGTGGCCGCGGACGTGTGGTCGGCGACCTCCTGGTCGGAGCTGCGCCGGGACGCCATGGAGGCCGACGCGGCGCTGCTGCGCGGCGAGGAGCGGGTGCCGTACGTCCGCCAGGCGCTCCAGGGCGCCGAGGGCCCGGTGCTGGCCGTCTCCGACTACATGCGCCAGGTCCCGGACCAGATCGCGCAGTGGGTGGAGCAGGACTGGTCCTCGCTGGGCGCCGACGGCTTCGGTCTGTCGGACACCCGTGAGGCCGCCCGCCGCCACTTCGGCGTCGACGCCCAGTCGATCGTCGTCGCGTCGCTGGCCCAGCTCGCCCGGCGCGGCGAGGTGAAGGCGACCGCGGTCAAGGAGGCCCGGGAGAAGTACGGGCTGTAAGGCACCGCGCATCCTGTGAGGAGGCCCCCGCTTCGGCGGGGGCCTCTTGCATGATGTGCGCATGCGCGCCGCACGTCTGATCAAGATGGTCCTGCTCCTGCAGTCCCGTCCCGCCATGACCGCCGCCGAGCTCGCGCGTGAGCTGGAGGTGTCGGAGCGGACCGTGACACGGGACGCGCAGGCGCTGTCGGAGGCGGGGGTGCCGGTGTACGCCGACCGGGGCCGGGCCGGCGGGTACCGGCTGGTCGGCGGGTACCGGACGCGGCTGACCGGGCTGGCCCGCAGCGAGGCGGAGGCGCTGTTCCTGAGCGGGGTGCCGGGGGCACTGCGCGAGATGGGGCTGCAGGACGCGGCCTCGGCGGCCCGGCTGAAGGTGTCGGCGGCGCTGCTCCCCTCGCTGCGGGACGCGCCGGACAGCGCCGCGCAGCGCTTCCACCTGGACGCCCCGGCCTGGTTCCGCGAGCCCGGCACGCCCGCGTGGCTCCCCGTGATCGCCGAAGCGGTCTGGGACGACCGGCGGGTCGACGCCGGCTACCGGCGCGGGGACGGGACGGTCCGGCGGCGGCTCGAGCCGTACGGGCTCGTGCTGAAGGCGGGTGTCTGGTACCTGTGCGCGCGGGTCGCCGGGGCCGGCGCCTTCCGGACGTACCGGATCGACCGGTTCACCTCGGTGGCCGGGCTGGACGAGCGGTTCGACCGCGATGCGGGGTTCGACCTGCCCGGCTTCTGGGCGGAGCAGGCCGAGCGGTTCGCCCGGTCGCTGCTGCGCGCGGAGGTGGTCGTACGGCTGTCCCCCGAGGGCGTGCGCCGGCTGCCGCACACCGTCGATCCGCTCGGCGCGCGGGAGGCGCTGGCGGACGCGGGCGCCCCCGATGCCGAGGGCTGGGTGACCGTGACGCTGCCGGTGGAGTCGGAGGAGGTCGCCCACGGCCAGCTGACCGCGCTGGGACCGGAGGCGGAGGTACTGGCACCGGCGAGCCTGCGCGAACGCTGCGCGGCCGACGCGGCCCGGCTGGCCGCGCTGTACCGCCGATCGGACACCTGACGACGCGAGTGGCGCGCCGTGCCGTGCCGTCGGGTGGGCCGGCGGCGGCGCGCCCGTGTTCCGCGTGCGGCGCATCGGCCGAGGCCCGATGCTGGTGGCGTGATGGACGAGACGGAGTTCTGGGAGCTGATCGACGCCACCCGCGAGGCCGCCGGGGGCGACCCCGAGGAGCAGGCCGACGCGCTGGTGGAGCGGCTGCTCCAGCTGGAGCCCGATCTCGTCCTGGACTTCGCCCGTCACTTCGAGGCCCGCTACAACCGCGCCTACCGCTGGGACCTGTGGGGTGCCGCCTGGCTGCTGCTGGACGGGTGCAGCGACGACGCGTTCGACTTCTTCCGGTGCTGGCTGATCGGCCAGGGCCGGGAGGTCTTCGAGGGCGCGGTGCACGAGCCGGACGCGCTGGCCGGGCTGCTGGACGACTTCGACGAGGAGGTCGACGGCGACGGCGAGGAGCTGGGGTACGCGGCGGACGAGGCGTACGAGCAGCTGACCGGCACCGTCGCGCCGGACCTGGGCATCGCCCCGGCGCCGGCCGAGCCGGAGGGCACGCCCCTGGACCTGGAGGACGACCGGGTGCTCGCGCAGCGCTATCCCCGGCTGTGGCAGCGGTTCCGGGGGTGAGGGCGGTGCCGGGCTCCGTCGTCACCTGCCCGTCCGTCCGGCGGGCCCCGGGGCCGCGTCGGCCTGGTCGGGGGCGCAGCGGGCGGCCCGGTGCGGGCCGCGTGCCGCCGGTGGCCCCGCTGTGCTCCGGCGCGGCCTCCCGGTGCCCCGGCGCGACCGCGCTCCCGGGCCCCTGCGCGTGCCCGCGATGTGCGCTGTGCCACCTGGTGGAACCATCGTCCGGGTCCGGGTCGTTTCTGCGGGTACAGACCCGCGTGGCCGGTTCCGCTGCCCCGGAGGCGGCCTCGCGCGCGTGTGGCTGATCAGCGGACCGGTCCCGTCCGTAGGAGAGGTTGAGAGAGAGGCGGCTCGGTGGACCTGCTCGACCTGGTGCTCGTATTGGTGATCGTCGTCTACGCGGTGTCCGGTTATCGCCGTGGACTGGTGGCCGGATGTGTCTCGCTGGCCGGGTTCGTGGGCGGCGCGGCCGTCGGCGTGTGGGTGCTGCCGTGGGTGACGGGCCAGGTGGAGCGGGGCACGGCGACGGCGACGGTGCTCGCGGTGCTGACGGTGCTGGTGCCGGCGGTGGTGGGGCACGAACTGGCGGGCCGGCTGGCACTGCGGCTGCGCGGGGAGCTGGACCGGGGTCCGCTGCGGGTGGCGGACGGGATGGGGGGCGCGGCGGCGAACTCGGTCGCGGTGCTGATCGTGGCCTGGGTGGCGGCGAGCGTGCTGAGCGCGGCGCCGTCGCAGACCCTGGCGACGGCGATACGGAACTCGACGGTGCTGGGCGCGGTGCAGGAGGCGATGCCGCGGACCACGCCGGCGTGGTTCTCGCGGGCCACGTCCGCGCTGACCGAGGCGGGCTTCCCGCAGGTGTTCAACCCGTTCGAGAACGAGTCGACGGCCCGGGTGGCCCGGCCGACCGGCGACAGCGTCACGCCTGCCGCGACGAACGCCGCCCGGCTGAGCACGGTGAAGATCGAGGGCGCCGTGGGCACGGAGGGCCGCGAGGGCAGCGGGTTCGTGTACGCGCCCCGGCGGGTGATGACCAACGCGCACGTGGTGGCCGGCATCGACCGGCCGAGCGTGCGGGTCGGCGGGGTCGGGCCGTCGTACGCGGCCCGGGTGGTGCTGTTCGACCCGGACCGGGACGTGGCGGTGCTGTACGTGCCGGATCTCAGTGCCCCGGTGCTGCGGTTCGACGGCGGTGCGGTGCGCGGGGACTCGGCGGTGGTGGCGGGCTACCCGCAGGACGGGAGCCTGAACCTCCAGGCGGCGACGGTCGGGAACCGGGTGCGGGCGACCGGCCAGAACATCTACAACGACGGCACGGTCACCCGCGAGATCTACGCGATCCGCTCCACGGTCCGGCCGGGCAACTCCGGCGGCCCGCTGCTGACCACGGACGGCCGGGTGTTCGGGGTGGTCTTCGCCCGCTCCACCTCGGACGCCGAGACGGGGTACGTGCTGACGGCGGCCGAGGTGGCGGACGACGCCCGGCGCGCGGCCACGGCGACGGTGCCGGTGGACACGGGCGAGCTGGTCAGTTCGTAGGCGCGGCGGGGCTCACAGGGCTCGGCCCATGCAGACGTCGTCGACGTACGCGCCGTCGACGAGGAACTCCCCGGGCAGCACGCCCTCGACGGCGAAGCCCTCGGACTCGTACAGCGCCCGGGCCGGGGTGTTGTGCCCGAGCACGCGCAGGGTGAGGCGGCGTGCGCCGCGCCGCCGTGCCTCCTCGACGGCGGCCCGGACCAGCGCGCGTCCGACGCCCCGCCCGCGCGCCTCCTCGGCGACGGCGAAGCCCTGGATCGCCAGGACGTGCGCGTTGGAGGCGAGCGTGGTCGGGTGGGTGAGCCGGATGTAGCCCAGGACGCGCCCGTCGGCCTCGGCGACGAGGTACTCCTGCGGCGGGTGCCGCTCGTCGAAGAAGGGCTGGTACGGCGGCTGCGGCGGGGGCATCACCGCGTGCAGGGGGGACCAGGTGGCCCGGTCGAGGACGGCCAGCGGCTCCTCGTCGGCGGCATGGGCGTTGCGTATGTACGGCTCCGGCATGGTGATCACCATACGGCGGGCGGTCCAGGCGGCCCCAACGGGTTTCCGCCCGCTGGTGCGGTCATGCTGGGGTCATGGAACGTTCACGTATCGCGGTGGCCGGCGCGTCCGGTCTCATCGGCAGCGCTCTGGTGCGGTCCCTGACCGCGGACGGGCACGAGGTGGTCAGGCTGGTGCGCCGGGAGCCCCGGGGCGCCGACGAGGTGCGCTGGGACCCGGAGCGCGGTCACGTCGACGCGGCCGGGCTGACCGGGTGTGACGTGGTGGTCAACCTGGCGGGGGCCGGGGTGGGCGACCGGCGCTGGACGCCGGAGTACAAGCGGCTGCTGCGGGACAGCAGGGTGCTGGGCACGGCCGCCCTGGCGGAGGCGGCGGCCTCGCTGCCACGGCCGCCGCGGGTGTTCGTCAACGGCAGCGCGATCGGCTTCTACGGCGACACCGGCGACCGGGTGGTGGACGAGGACGCGCCGCCGGGCGACGGTTTCCTGTCCGCGCTGTGCGTGGAGTGGGAGGAGGCGGCAGCGCCCGTGGCGGAGGCCGGGGTGCGGACGGTGTTCCTGCGCACGGGTCTGGTGGTGGCCCGGGGCGGCGGTGCGTGGGGGCGGCTGTTCCCGCTGTTCCGGGCGGGGCTCGGGGGGCGGCTGGGGGACGGGCGGCAGTACTGGTCGTACATCGCGCTGCACGACGAGGTCGCCGCGATCCGGCATCTCGTCGACGGTGACGGCCTGTCCGGGCCGTTCAACCTGACGGCGCCGCAGCCGCTGACGAACGCCGAGATCACGGAGGCGATGGCGCGGGTGCTGCGCCGGCCGGCGGTGTTCGCGGTGCCCGCCCCGGTGCTGCGGGCGGCGCTCGGGGAGATGGCCGGGGATGTGCTGGGCAGTCAGCGGGTGGTGCCCAGGCGGTTGCTGGAGTCGGGGTTCCGGTTCGCGTTCCCGGGCATCGACGAGGCGATCCGCGCGGCGGGATGAGCGGAGGGCGTGAGCGGGTGGCGTGTGCGGGTGGGGCGGTCGCGGCGGGATGAGCCGGCTGACAACACCGGCGAACGAAAGTGACCGTATGCGACCTCTATGCGACCGTGCCCTGTTGATGCGCGACTGCCTCTGACCGATCACGCCCCTACCCTCGACCCGAACTCGGGTATCCCTCGGGCCCGTTGGGGGCATGACGTCTCCAGCGGCCGCGCAACCCACAGGAGGGCCTCGTGCTTGAGCCCGCGTACCAGGTGGACGTCGTCATCGTGGGAGCCGGGATCGCCGGTCTCTCGGCGGCTCATCGGCTGACCAGCGCAGGAGTCACCACCGCGGTCCTGGAGGCCGCCCCGTACGTCGGCGGCCGTATGTCGACCGAGAAGATCGACGGCTTCCGCCTCGACCGCATCGGACAGCTGCTGTCCACGTCCTACCCCGAACTCCGCCTGAGTCCGGGCCTGGACGCCCTGACCGTGCGCCGTTTCGCACCGGGCGTGCTCCTGCACCGCGACGGCCGCACCCATCGCGCGGGCGCGCCGGCGGGCGGCGGGAGCGCGCGGGGCGCACGGGGCGCACTCCATGTGGTGCGCGCCCTCGCGAACGCGCCCCGGGGTACGGCGGTCACGCCCGGCGCACCGGTGGGCGGCGCGGTCGACCAGGCCCGGCTGGGCGCGGCGCTCGGCCGGATCGCCGCGACCCCCGTCGAACGCCTCCTGGGCCGCCCCGAGATGCCGGCCGCCCTCGCCCTCGCCCAGCGCGGAATCCCGGCGCGCACCATCGACGGCTTCCTGCGCCCGCTGCTCGCCGCGCTGCTGTGCGACCCGGAGCTGACCACCTCCAGCAGGTGCGCCGACCTGGCGCTGCGCGCCTTCGCGAGCGGGCGGCTGTGCGTGCCGGAGGGCGGCGCCGAGGTGCTGCCGGAACTGCTGGCCGGGGGGCTGCCGCCGGGCACGGTGCACACCGGGGTGCGGGTCACCTCGGTGTCCACGACCTCGGTGGCGACCGCCGAGCACGGGGAGATCCGCTGCCGTGCGGTGCTGCTGGCGACGGACGCGCGCGCCGCGGCCGGACTGCTGCCGGGACTCAGGGTGCCGGACTTCCACCCGGTGACGGTGGTCCACCACACCACGGACGAGCCGGCGGCGGCCTTTCCGACGGGCCGCTCGCTGCTGCTGGACGCCGACCGGGGCGGCCCGGTGGCGCACACGGCTGTCCTCAGCAACGTGGACCCGAGCCGGGCACCGGCCGGCCGCGTCCTGATCTCCTCGACCGTGCTGGGCACGCCCCCGGAAGGGGTGGACACCGCCGTCCGCATCCACCTCTCCCGCCTCTACGGCACCTCCACGCGCCGCTGGGAGACGCTGGCCGTGCACCACACCCCGGATGCGGTCCCGTCGATGCGTCCGCCCCACGACCTGCGCCGCCCGGTACGCCTCCTGGCCGGCCTCTACGTCTGCGGCGACCACCGGGACACCAGCACGGTCCAGGGCGCCCTGCACTCGGCCCACCGCGCCGCGTCGGCCATCCTGGCGGACCTGGGCGCGGCGGGCTCGATGCACGGCGCGGACCCGGTCCCGACGATGCCGAGGGCGGCGTAGGCGCCCCGCGAGGGGCGCGGGGAACCGCGCGGACGACCACGGCGGCGCGGACCCCGGCGGCCGGCCGCCACCCGCGACGGCGCTATCCCAGCGCAGCGACCTTCTCCCGGTACACCCGCACCGGCGGCGCGTCCCGATAGGGCTCGAGCCGCCGCTCGAACTCCTTCACGTACTCCACCGCGCGAGCGCTGCGCATCTCCGCGGCCTGACCCGCCGCCTCCGCGGCGATCGCGCACGCCTGGTCGAGTTCGCCGAGGCCGAGGCGGGCGGTGGCGAGGACGACCCGGCAGAACAGGCGGCTGCGGGCATAGGCGGGCGCCCGCAGCTGGAGGGACCGCTCGGCGTGCTGCGCGGCGGCCCGGAACTGCTGGAGATCCCGGTGGCAGTGGCCGAACTCGTCGGCGAGCTGCGCCTCGTCGAAGAAGGCGGCCCAGTACGGCACGTCGTCCCCGGGCCGGGCCGCCTCGAGCGCGCGTTCGGCCCGCACGAGCGCCGCGGTGCAGGCCCGCACCTCCCCCAGGACGCCGTGCGCCCGCGCCTCTGCGGCGTGCAGCAGCGCCTGGACGACCGGCGGGGCGCCCGTGCCGACCCCCTGCTGGGCGACCCGGGCCAGTTGGACGGCCTCCCTGCCGTGGCCGAGGTAGACGGCCTGCCGGCTCATGGTGACCAGGACGTAGGAGCCGTAGGCCCGGTCGCCGGCCGCCTGGGCGAGCCGCAGCGCCTGCACGAAGTACCGCTGGGCAAGCCCGTGCGCGGCGATGTCGTACGAGGTCCAGCCCGCGAGCCGGGTCAGATCGGCGGCGGCGCCGAACAGCCGGCGGCCGGTCTGCTCGTCGTAGCCGCCGCGCAGCATCGGCTCGCACTCGTGCTCCAGGTAGCGCACCAGCGCCTGCCGGGCGTGGCCGCCGCCGAACCGGTCGTCGAGGGTGCGGAACAGCTCGCCCACCGAGTGCAGTGCGGCGATGTCACCGCCGGTGACCCTGTGGCCGGGGGCCCGCTCGGCGTGCGTCCGCAGCCGCGGCGGGAGCAGCGGCGCCGGCCGCGGCGCCCTGGCCGCGGCGGGCCGGCCCTGCGGCGGCACCCGGGGCACCGGCTCGCGGGCCACCCGGTCGTCGGCCTTGCCGATCAGCCAGTCCCGGCTGGGCACCACGAGCCCGGCCGGGGTGAAGGCGATCTTGCGCAGCTCGGCGTGGCTGCCGGAGTCCTTGCGCCACAGCCCGCTGACGATGTCGACGGCCTCCTCGGGGGTGGCCGCGAACTCCAGCCCGGCGTACACCGGCGCACACGCGTCCAGACCGAGGTCCTGGGCGGTGAGCCGGCGCCCGAGCCGGCGCGTGAAGACCTCGGCGATCAGGGCGGGGGTCGTACCGCGTGGCTGCTGGCCGCGCAGCCAGCGGGTGACCGAGGTCTTGTCGTATCTGAGGTCCAGCCCGTGTTCCAGGCCGAGCTGGTCGACGCGACGGGCCAGACCCGCGTTGGAGAACCCCGCTTCTGCGATGAGCGCGGCGAGCTGGCGGTTGGGGGTGCGCTGCGCGGGTCGGTCCGTCATCTGCGGTGCGGTCTCCTGCCTTCCGGGCCGGTCGATGTGCCCGGATTGCCTTTGAGCAGCCCTTATGGCCTCACGAACGGCGCGAATGTAGCGGAGAGTGAGCAGATGGTCGCACACTTCGCCATGCATTCATCCGATCGTGTGAGGAACGCCCGCAGGGCTGACGTACTCCGGTCGGACGTACAGTGGCGAGGGCGCGTTACGTGCCTGACACACCGGTCGCTGAGGGAGGCGCTTGCCGTGAGTGAGTTGCGGTTCGTCCGCATGGGGTTCGGTGCGGATGCCGTCGAATACCAGGAGGCCTGGGACGAGCAGCGCCGGGTGCACGCGGCCCGGTTCGCCGACGAGGTCCCGGACACCGTGCTGCTCCTGGAGCACCCCCCGGTGTACACGGCCGGCCGGCGCACGGAGGACAGCGAGCGCCCGCTGGACGGCACCCCGGTCATCGACGTGGACCGCGGCGGCAAGATCACCTGGCACGGTCCGGGCCAGCTGGTGGGCTACCCGATCCAGAAGCTGCCCCGCCCGGTGGACGTGGTCGCGCACGTGCGGCGGCTGGAGGAGGCGATCATCCGCGCCTGCGCCGAGTTCGGCCTGGAGACCACCCGGGTGGAGGGCCGCAGCGGCGTCTGGGTCCTCGGCGACCCGGTCGAGCGGCGGCCGGCGCTCGGGGGGCTGTCCCTGGACTTCGACCCGCGGCTGACCGACGAGGAGTTCGACCCCCGGCTGAACGGCCCGGAGTACGCCCCCTCCAACGCGGGCCAGCGCCGTGAGGACCGGAAGATCGCCGCGATCGGCATCCGGGTCGCCAAGGGCGTCACGATGCACGGCTTCTCCTTCAACGTGAACCCGGACAACGCCTGGTTCGACCGGATCATCCCGTGCGGCATCCGGGACGCCGGGGTCACCTCGCTGGCGAACGAGCTGGGCCGGGACATCACGGTCGAGGAGGTCCTGCCGGTGGTCGAGAAGCACCTGCGGGACGTCCTGGAGAACGCGGACCTGAGGCCGCGGGTGATCGAGACGGCGTCCGCCTGATCGTCCGCCGGGGGAATGTGCCCTGCGACAGCGGGGTTGGCCCGAACGGCAGGGCGTACACAGTACGGGCGTACCCTGGGGTACGCCGAAGAATCGAAGTCACAGGGAGCCGGTCGTGTCCGCAGTCGCACCCGACGGGAAGCAAATGCCAAGCCCTGACGGGCGGCGATTGCTGCGCCTTGAGGTCCGCAACAGCCAGACCCCCATCGAGCGCAAGCCCGAGTGGATCAAGACCCGGGCGAAAATGGGCCCCGAATACACGAAGATGCAGAACCTCGTGAAGAGCGAGGGGCTGCACACGGTGTGCCAGGAAGCCGGCTGTCCGAACATCTACGAGTGCTGGGAGGACCGCGAGGCGACCTTCCTCATCGGCGGCGACCAGTGCACCCGGCGCTGTGACTTCTGCCAGATCGACACCGGCAAGCCCGAGGCGCTGGACCGCGACGAGCCGCGCCGCGTGGGCGAGTCCGTGGTCACCATGGACCTGAACTACGCCACCATCACCGGCGTCGCCCGCGACGACCTGGCGGACGGCGGAGCATGGCTGTACGCCGAGACCGTGCGCCAGATCCACCAGCAGACGGCGCAGCGCGAGGGCGGCCGGACCAAGGTGGAGCTGCTGGCCCCGGACTTCAACGCGGTCCCCGAGCAGCTCGCCGAGGTGTTCGCGTCCCGTCCCGAGGTCTTCGCGCACAACGTCGAGACCGTCCCCCGGATCTTCAAGCGGATCCGCCCGGGCTTCCGCTACGAGCGCTCCCTGAAGGTCATCACCGAGGCCCGCGACTACGGCCTGGTGACCAAGTCGAACCTGATCCTCGGCATGGGCGAGACCCGTGAGGAGGTCAGCGAGGCGCTGAAGCAGCTGCACGACGCGGGCTGCGAGCTGGTCACCATCACCCAGTACCTGCGGCCGTCGGTGCGCCACCACCCGGTGGAGCGCTGGGTGAAGCCGCACGAGTTCGTGGAGCTGAAGGAGGAGGCCGAGCAGATCGGCTTCTCCGGTGTGATGTCCGGCCCGCTGGTGCGCTCCTCCTACCGCGCCGGGCGGCTGTACCAGATGGCCGTGGAGAAGCGCGGCACGTACGTCGCCGCCCAGGCGGTGTGAGCCGCGCGTGTGAATTCGCGCACAAGTTCCTACTGGCCAGTAATGGCCGAGACGACGCGGTCCCGACCGTCCTCGCTGATGAGGGCGCCGTCGGGGCCGCGCCGGCGTTCCAGCCCCTCACACCGAGGCTTCACGCGTGTTTGACCGGTCGGTCACGCCCTGGTAACACCAATCAGTGACTCTCATATCACGCCCCGCATCTCCAGCTCAGAGGGGGGACCTCGATCATGCAGGCCGCACCCGTACGCGCCACCGCCATCCCGTCCTTCACCGGCGCCCTGCGCGCCGTGGAGTCCCTGCTCATGAGCGGCGGCCAGCGCACCGCCCGCCGCAACGCCTGGACCTCCGTCCTGGAGGACCGCCGCCGCGCCAAGGACCGGGTCGAGGCCCAGCGGTTCCTGGACCAGGCCGCCGGCCAGTCCTGACGCCGCCCCCGGCGGGCCCGTCCCGCCCGCCGGGCACCGCCGTCGTCCGCACTCCCGCGGGCACGTAGACTTCGTGGCATGGCGAGGAAGGAAACCGCGGCGGACGCCGCGAACGCAGGGCGACTGAAGCAGATCGCCCTCACGTACCAGATGACCCGCAAGGCCGACAAGAAGATCGGTCTTGTACTCGCGGCCGTCGGCATCGGCACCCTCGGTGTCTTCCTCGCGATCGGCTTCCTGATCGGGCACCCGGTCTACCTGGGCATCTTCGGCCTGCTGATCGCCCTGCTGGCGACCGCGATCGTGTTCGGCCGCCGTGCCGAGCGGGCCGCGTTCGGCCAGATGGAGGGCCAGCCGGGCGCCGCCGCGGCCGTGCTGGACAACATCGGCCGGGGCTGGACGACGACCCCGGCGGTGGCGATGAACCGCAGCCAGGACGTGGTGCACCGGGCCGTCGGCAAGGCCGGCATCGTGCTGGTCGCCGAGGGCAACCCGAACCGGGTGAAGAGCCTGCTGGCCGCCGAGAAGAAGAAGATGAACCGCATCGTCGCCGACGTGCCGGTGCACGACCTGATCGTCGGCAACGGCGAGGGCCAGGTCGAGCTGAAGAAGCTCCGCACGACGATGCTGAAGCTCCCGCGCGTGCTGACCGGCCCCCAGGTGACGGCCACCAACGACCGGCTGCGGGCACTGGGCGACCTGATGAGCAACATGCCGCTGCCGAAGGGCCCCATGCCGAAGGGCATGAAGCTGCCCAAGGGCGGACCCCGGGGCCGCTGACCCGGCCCCTGCCGCGGACACGCCGCCGAACGGAGTATCCGGCCGGTAATCGGCTCATGCGCTCCTAGCCTTCGGCATGTGACAAAACGACACATTGCGTACCTGGCATGCGCCACGACCCTCGTCGGCACGGTCATCGGCGCCACTCCGGCGTCCGCTGCCCACAGGACCCTCGTGGTGCAGCCGGGTCAGTCGATCCAGAAGGCGGTCAACACCGCCAAGGCCGGCGACACCGTGTTCGTGCTCGCCGGCACCTACCGTGAGAGCGTCACGGTGAAGACGGCGGGCCTCACCCTGCGGGGAGCGGGCCCCGGCACCGTGATCCAGCCCCCCCAGCAGAAGACCAGGCCCGCCCCCGACGGCAAGAAGGCCGCCGTCACCTGCCTCTCCGACGGCAACGGCATCTGCGTGGTCGGGGGCAAGGACAAGCCCCTCGAGGACGTCACCGTCTCCGACCTCAAGGTGACCGGCTTCGCCAAGTCCGGCGTCTTCACCATGGGCACCGACCGGCTGACCGTGAAGCGCGTGATCGCCGAGAACAACGGCCAGTGGGGCATCGCCCAGCAGCACTCCACCCGCGGGGTGTTCCGGAACAACACCGCCCGCGGGAACGGGGACGCGGGCCTCTTCCTCGCCAACAACGTCAAGGCCGAGCAGGGGGCCACGGACAGCAGGGGCGCGGTGGTCGACCACAACCGGCTGGAGGACAACCGGATCGGCATCACCGTCCGCCGGCTGCGCGACCTCGCCGTCACGCGCAACTACGTCCTCGGCAACTGCGCGGGCGTGTTCGTCGTCGGCGACGAGAACAAGCCGCGGGCCGGTGCCCTCACCGTCAGCGACAACCTGGTCGTGCGGAACAACAAGTACTGCCCGAAGACGGCCCGGCTGCCCTACCTGAAGGGCTCCGGCATCGTGCTGACCGGCACCGAGAAGACCCTGGTGACGCGGAACAGGGTCACCGGCCACACCGGCAAGTCCCCGCTGTCGGGCGGCATCGTCCTGTTCAAGAGCTTCGTGGGCGCCACGAGCGAGATGAACCGGATCACCGGCAACCGGCTGGCGGACAACTCCCCGGCGGACCTCGTCAACCAGGAAGCCACCAAGACCGGCAACGTCTTCACCGGCAACGCCTGCCGGGTCTCCAAGCCCGCGGGCCTGTGCTGACCGGACGGCCGTACCCGATCCACGCAAGGAAGGAAGGCGGCACATGACCGCACCATCCGGCGCACCCCCGGCTCCCCCCGAGCCGGGGGCACCCCCCTCCTCTCACCCGTCGATGCGGCTGCGCGAGCTCGTGTTCGGGGCGGCCTGCGCCGCCGCGGTCCGCGCCGCGGCCCGGCTGGGCCTCGCCGACGCGCTCGGGGACGCCCCCATGACCGTGGAGACCCTGGCGACCGCGGTGCGCGCCGAGCCCAAGCCGCTGCGCCGGCTGCTGCGCGCCCTGTCCTGCTACGGCGTCTTCGCCGAGCGGCCGGACGGCACGTTCGCCCACACCGAGATGTCGCGGCTGCTGCGCGAGGACGACCCGAACAGCCTGCGGGCCATCGCCATGTGGTGCACCGAGCCGTGGACCTGGGACGCCTGGCCCCTGCTGGACCAGGCCGTGCGCACCGGCCGGAACGTCGTGGAGGACCTCTACGGCAAGGAGTTCTTCAGCTACCTCAACGAGGACGCTCCCGAGTCCGCGGACGTCTTCAACCGCGCGATGACCCGCTCCAGCGAGCAGTCGGCGCGAGAGGTGGCGGCCCTGCTGGACCTGTCCGGCAGCAGCTCGGTCGCGGACCTCGGCGGCGGCCAGGGGCATGTGGTGGCGTGCCTGCTGGACAAGTACCCGGCGATGCGCGGCAGCCTGCTCGACCTGCCCCGGGTGGTGGAGAACGCCCTGCCGCGGCTGCGCGAGGGCGGCGACCTCGCCGACCGCGCGCGGATCGTGCCCGGCGACGTCCGGGAGGCCGTCCCGGTCGAGGCCGACGTCTACATCATCAAGAACATCCTGGAGTGGGACGACGAGTCCACGGCCCGGCTGCTGGGCAACGTGGTCGAGGCGGGCGGTCCCGGCACCCGGGTGGTGGTGATCGAGAACCTCGTCGACGACACCCCGTCGATGCGGTTCAGCACGGCCATGGACCTGCTGCTGCTCCTGAACGTCGGCGGGGCCAAGCACACCACCGACAGCATGGTGGGCCGACTGGAGGCGGCGGGCCTGGCGGTCCGCGACATCCGGCCGGTCAACCCGTACCTGCACGCGTTCGACTGCATCGTCCCCGCATGACCGGCTCCCCGCGCCCCGAGGGGGCGCGGGGAACTGCCTCGCCGCTGTCCGGCGGAGCGCTCAGCCGGCGTCGCGCTCCCAGAGGTAGAAGCGCTCTGCCATGGCGTCCTTCGGGGACCGCCAGGTCTGCGGGTCGTACGCGCTGACGTACGCCGTCAACCGCTCGCTGACCTCCTTGAACTCGGGGTGGGAGGTGACCTTGGCGATGGCCGGTCCCGGCTCCCGCTCGGACTCGATCAGGTGCATGTACACGTCGCCGAACTGGAAGAGGCTGCGCCGGACGACTCCGACGAGGTGCGGCAGCTCTCCCCGGTCGGACTCCGCGAACACCTTGGCGATGTCGGGGGCGGAGCCCGGGGCCATGCGGGCGACGATCAGGGCCTGGTGCACGGTCGTCTCCTGTCGTCCGGCTCAGTCGGCCAGGGCCGGGGCGGGCCGCTCACCGGCCGCCGCCTTCTCGATCTTCTGCCGGATCAGCTCCAGCTGGATCTTCGAGTTCTTGTTGATGTTGTCGGTCATCCAGTCGTCGTCGACCGGCGCGTCCGGCTTCATCGCGAAGTCCTGGGTCCAGACCATCCGGGTGCCGGCGGGAACCTCCTCGTACCGCCAGTGGATGTTCATGTGGGCGAAGGGCCCGGTCTCGACCCGGCGGGCCTTGACGGTGCGGGTGGCGCGGTCCGGCTCGCGCTCGGAGACCCAGCTCCAGACGGTGCCGTTCTCGTCCGGGTGCATGGTGAGCCGGAACGTCGTCTTCTCGCCCTCCTTCTTGAGGACCTCCACCGACGCGTACTCGCTGAACAGCTGGGGCCAGCGCTCCAGGTCGTTGGTCATGTCCCAGACCAGGTCCAGCGGGGCCGCGATGGTGATCTCGTTCTGGGTGTGTCCTGCCATCTCAGGCTCCTGCCATCAGGGTGCTGTTGACGAGGTTGAGGAACTGCTGGGGTGTCTTGCAGCGCTCGGCGTCGACCGGCATCGGGGTGCCGTGCGTGTTCTCCAGCTCGCCGACGATGCCGAGCAGGCCGAGCGAGTCGACACCGAGGACGTCGAAGCCGGTGTCCGGCTTCTCCTTCAACTGCTGGGGGCTGACGGTCACGCCGGCGGCCTTCTTCATCAGCGCGGCGAGTTCTTCCACGGTGATCTGGGGCATGTTTCTCTCCTCCTTCTCTGTGCTCACTGCGCGGTGCCGCGTCGCAGCACCAGCGCCGAGTTCGACCCCATGAGTCCGCGGCTGAGGACCAGCGCCGTCCGCAGTTCGGCGGCGCGGGCGCTGCCGGTCACGAGGTCGAGGTCGTGGCAGACGTCGAAGACGTTCGGCGTCGGCGGGACCAGGCCGTGCTCCATCGCGAGCACGGCCGCCGCGGTGTCCAGGACGGGGGCCGCGCAGTATCCCCGGCCGATCCCGGTCTTCGGTGCGGTGACCGGTACCCGGGTGCCGTGCTCGCCGAGGGCGTCGGCGATCGCCAGCGCCTCGGCCCGGTCGGCCTCCGGTACCCCGAGGGCGTCGGCGAAGACGACGTCGACCTCCTCGGGCGCGCACCCGGCCTCCGCCAGGGCCTGCCGGACGGCCTGCGCGAGCCCCTCCCGGGACCGGTCCCAGCGGGAGGCGCCGGTGAAGGTCGCCCCGTGTCCGGCCACGACGGCCTTGATGTCGGCGCCGCGGGACCGGGCGGCGCAGGCCGCCTCGACCACGAGCATCCCGCCGCCCTCGGCGGGCACGAACCCGCAGGCCCCGTCCGTGAACGGGCGGTAGGCCCGGGACGGGTCCGTCTCCCGGCTCAGTTCGTCGTAGCCGAGCTGGCAGACCATCGAGTACGGCGCGAGCGGCGCCTCGGTGGAGCCGGCCACGATGACGTCGGTGCCGCGCCGCACGGCCCGTGCCGCGTGGGCGAGGGCGTCCAGGCCGCCGGCCTCGTCGGAGGCGACGACCGAGCAGGGTCCCTTGAAGCCGCGGCGGATGGACACCTGGCCGGTGCTCGCGGCGTAGAACCAGGCGATGGACTGGTACGGCCCGACGAACCGGCTCCCCTTGCCCCACAGTTGCTGGAGTTCGCGCTGGCCGAACTCGCCGCCGCCGGACCCGGCGGCGGTGACCACGCCGATGGAGTACGGCGCGTCGGGGATGTCGGCCAGCGCGAGCCGGGCGTCGTCCAGTGCGAAGTCGGCCGCGGCCATGGCGTAGTGCGTGAACCGGTCGGTCTGGACGAGGAAGCGCTCCTCGATCGTGGCGGCCGGTTCAAAGGCGCGGACCTCACCGGCCACCTTGAGGGGAAGGTGCTCACAGCCCTCGCGGGTGACCCGGTCGAGGACGCTGAGGCCCTCCTGGGTGGCCTTCCAGAAGGTGCCGGTGGTGGTGCCGTTGGGCGCGACCACTCCGATGCCGGTGATGGCCGCCTGCCGGTCCTGCGGTTCGCTCATCGTGTCCTCACTCCCTCGGCCGGGTCAGGATCACCGCGGACTGGAATCCGCCGAACCCGCTGCCCACGGACAGCACGCTGGTCAGCTTCCGTTCGCGGGCGACGCGCGGGACGTAGTCCAGGTCGCACTCGGGGTCGGGGATCTCGTAGTTCGCGGTCGGCGGGACGACCTGCTTCGCGAGGGCCAGGACGCACGCGACGAGTTCGATGGCGCCGATCGCCCCGAGGGAGTGCCCCACCATGGATTTGATGGAGCTCATCGGGGTGTCGTAGGCGTGGTGGCCCAGCGCCCGCTTCACGGCCGCCGTCTCGTGGCGGTCGTTCTGCCGGGTGCCGGAGCCGTGCGCGTTGACGTAGTCGATCGCCGTGGGGTCGAGACGCGCCTGGTCCAGGGCGGTGTCGATGGCCCGCGCCATCTCCAGGCCCTCCTTGGTCAGACCGGTCATGTGGTAGGCGTTGCCGAAGGTGGCGTAGCCGCCGAACTCGCAGTACACGTGGGCACCGCGGGCCCGGGCGTGCTCCAGCTCCTCCAGGACGAGCACCGCGCCGCCCTCGCCCATGACGAAGCCGTCACGGTTGTTGTCGAAGGGACGGGAGGCGTGCGCGGGGTCGTCGTTGTTCGGTGAGGTGGCCTTGATCGCGTCGAAGCAGGCCATGGTGATCGGGGAGATCGGAGAGTCCGAGGCTCCCGCGATGCATATGTCGGCCCGGCCCTCCTGGACGGTGTGGAAGGCGTACCCGACCGCGTCGAGTCCCGAGGTGCAGCCGGTGGACACGGTCTGCACCGGACCCTGGGCGCCGAAACGTTCCGCCACCGCGGAGGCCACGGTGCTCGGCGAGAACGCCCGGTGCAGCTGCGGCTCCGCCTCGGCGGGGTCGACGTCCCAGCGCTGCCCGCGATGGCTGACCAGGACGTAGTCGTGCTCCAGCCGGGTGGTGCCGCCGACGGCCGTGCCCACGGAGACACCGACCCGCCAGGGGTCCTCCCGGCCGAGGTCGAGACCGGAGTCGCGGACCGCCTCCTCGCCGGCCACCAGGGCGAACTGTATGTACCGGTCCGCCCGTTCGACCTGTTCGGCGTCCAAGCCGTACGCGGCGGGGTCGAAGTCGCACTCGGCGGCGATCCGGGACCGCAGCCCGGTCGGGTCGAAGAACGTGATGCCCCGCGTCGCGGTACGGCCGTCGGCGAGGAGATCCCAGAACGCCGGTACGCCGATCCCTCCCGGGGCCACGACGCCTATGCCGGTGACCGCCACGCGCCGGTTCATGAGCCGACCCGTGCCCGGTCGGCCGGATCGGCGGCCACGGCGACGGCCTCCGTCTCCTCGGTGTCGACGTGGCCGAGGGCCGGCCGGGGGGCCAGCGGGCCCAGGTGGAAGACGATCCGCGCCTCCACGTTGCCGACGTTGCGGAAGCGGTGCCGCATGTTCATGGGGATCATCAGCCCCTGCTCGGGCCGCAGCGGGTGCGGCTCACCGTCCAGGTCCACCTCCAGCTGTCCGCACAGGACGTACACGAACTCCTCGGAGTAGGGGTGGTAGTGCTCGCCGATGCGGTCGCCGGGCTGCACGATGGCCACGCCCATGAAGCCGCTGGTGGAGCCCACCGTGGCCGGGGTGAGCATGGCGCGCAGGTCGCCGCCGCGCCGGGTGTTGGGCTCGATCTCGCTGAGGTCCACGATCTTCGGAAGGGGTTTGATCACGACGTTCCTCCGTTGGTGTGCTGGCCCGCCGGGCTCAGGCGTCCGGCGAGCGGCGGTCGGTGACGAGGTCCATGCCGACGGGCTCGCCGTCCAGCAGGGCGCCCAGCTCGGCCTGACGGCCGGGCTCCGGCAGCGCGGCGCGGGCGCCCGTGCCGGGGCGTACGTCGATCAGCCGGACGACGACGTCGTCGCGCTGGAAGATCGTGCTGCGCAGCACCGGGCTGTCCGGGTTCTGAGCCGCCGCCTCGTCCTGCTGGGCGAGCAGCTCCGCCAGCCGCATCCCGCAGTCCGGCCGGGCCGGGTAGTACAGCGCCTGCCGCTCGCCCTCTGTGACCTCGTCCGCGGTGACGTGGTGCACGGCCGGCAGCGCCGCCCGGGTGAAGAACACCCGCGCGGACTCCTGGTCGTTCAGGTCCCGCTCCTGCTCCAGGTAGGGGTTGATGGCCTCCTCCACGGCCCGCACCTCGGGCTGCCGGGCGACGTGCCGCAGCGCCGCGAGCAGGTCGCCGCGCACCTCGATGGCCCGCACGACCCGGTTGCCGTGCATGAACAGGGAGGTGCGGCACAGCCGGGTGCTCTCGTCGACGCGCGCCTCGGGCGAGGCGTAGTCCGCGAGGATCTTCGCGACCTTCTCCTCGCTGCCCGGCCTGACCGTGAAGGTCAGCGCGTGCCGGATCACGCCGTCCCCGATCCGCGGGGACGCCTGGAGCCGGCGCCGTGACGCGGCCCCGGCCGGCTCGCCGCCGGTCTCGCGGACGATGTGGAACCGCAGCGACCGGGTGTCCCGGACGCAGCTGTGCAGGGGTTCCACCATCCGCACGTGCTCCTCGCTGTTCACCCAGGTGAGGAACGGCGGGGCACTCTCCCACTCGCTGGTGATGAGCCATTGGGAGGGGTTCTCGATCGACTGGCACAGCTGGTCGCTGACGTGGCCGGGCACCTGCGCCACCTGGTTGCACAGCTGCTCGTAGGCCTCCAGGAACTGCTGCTGGGCGCCGTCGTGGACGTCCACGAGCAGGACGACCCGGAGACGGGAGCCGTCGAACACGGACTGGGAGACCCTCGTCGACACCTCACGCGTCGACTGGTCCGACATCTTTTCCGACAAGGTGGTCATGCTGCGCATCTCCTTCACGGGGGCAGAGGCGAACGCCGGCCGCCGATGACGCGACGTCAGCGCTTCTTGATCCTGTGCCGCTTCCCGCACAACGCGCGACTCGCGTGAACCACGTGGGTGATTGAGCACGCGAAAGCCGTCCCAGAGGGCACAGAAACAGCAGCGCCTCACATCCCGACCCCTGCCTCTGGAGCCTTGATGCAGCACAAAGCCGATCACCAGGTGCCCGTCCTCGTCGTGGGCGGTTCACTGGTGGGCCTGTCCCTCTCCCTGTTCCTGGGCCGTCTCGGCGTACCCCACATGCTCGTCGAGCGGCACTCCGGGACCTCGATCCACCCGCGTGGCCGCGGCAACAACCTGCGGACGATGGAGCTGTACCGGGTCGCCGGCATCGAGCCGGACATCAAGGCGGCGGCCTCGCTGCTCGCGTCCAACCACGGCATCCTGCAGACCCCGACCCTCGCCGGCGACGCCGGCGAATGGCTGTTCAAGCACATCGACCCGGGCGGCGGGCTGGCGAGGTTCAGCCCCACGGCCTGGTGCCTGTGCAGCCAGAACGACCTGGAGCCGGTGCTGCTGAAGGGGGCCCGCGCGCTCGGCGGGGACCTGCGGTACTACCACGAGCTGGAGGGCTTCGAACAGGACCCCGAAGGAGTGACGGCGTTCGTCCGGGACCGGGACAGCGACGAGCTGTACACGGTCCGCGCGGACTACCTGGTCGCGTGCGACGGCCCGCGCAGCCCCGTACGGCGCCGGCTCGGCATCGGGCAGAGCGGCCCCGGCGACCTCTTCGCCAACGTGAGCGTCACCTTCCGGTCCAAACTGCTCGCCGAGACGGTCGGCGACCGGCACTTCATCTGCTGCTACCTCACCAACCCGGAGGCCGACGGCGCCCTGCTGCCGGTCGACAACAAGGAGCACTGGGTCTTCCACGCGCCGTGGCACCCGGAGCAGGGCGAGAGGCTGGAGGAGTTCACCGAGGAGCGGCTCCAGCGGCACATCCGGCTGGCCGTCGGCGTCCCCGACCTGGACGTCGAAATCACCGGAAAGGCGTCCTGGCGTGCCGCCGAACGCGTCGCCGAGCGGTACACGGCCGGCCGGGTGGTGCTGGCCGGCGACTCCGCCCACGAGATGTCCCCCACCGGCGCCTTCGGGTCCAACACCGGCATCCAGGACGCGCACAACCTGGCCTGGAAACTCTCCGCCGTCCTCGACGGCTGGGCCGGACCCGGCCTGCTGGAGACCTACGACACCGAGCGCCGGCCCGTCGCGCTGGCGACCAGCGCCCGCGCCTCCGCCCGTTCGGTGGAGCACAGCCACCCGGGCTTCGCGCCCACGCCCGGCGTCGGCGGGGGCCCGCGCAGCGGCATCCTTCCCGTCGTCCTCGCCTACCGCTATCTGGAGGGGGCCGTCATCGGCGCCGACCCCGCCCAGCCGGTCGTACCCGACGAGGTGCGGCTGACCGCGGACCCGGGCAGCCGGGCGCCGCACCTGTGGCTGCGCCGTGCGGGCGACCGGCTCTCCACGATCGACCTCTACGAGCGCTCACTGGTGCTCCTCTGCGACGCCGGATCGGCCGCCGGCGGGGCCTGGCACGCCGCCGCCCGGAAGATCGCCCGAACGGACGGCGTACGGCTGGAGGCGTACCGGATCGGTACGGGCGCGGACGCCGACCTCACCTACGACGGGGACGGCGCCGAGGGCGGCACCGACTGGGCCGCGCCGCACGGCACGACGGCGGACGGGGCGGTGCTGGTACGCCCGGACGGCTTCGTCGCCTGGCGCGCGACGAGCGCCGCGAGCGACCCGGAGACGGAGCTGCGGTCGGTGCTGGCGGCGGTGCTGCGGAGGAGGTGACGGCGGTGCGGGCGGACCGCCGCGGGTGGCTGCCGCCCCCAGCGCCGGGCGCTCTCGCGGGGTCCCGGCGGCGGGGCGCAGTGCCAGGGCGGGGCCGTGCCCCCCTGCGGCTCGGCCCCGCGGACGCGACCGGCCGCGGGCGAGCGGCCTCCGCGGCGGGGGCGCTCCGTCAGATCCGCACCTCGACCGTCTGCGCGATCCGGTCGTGCAGGCCGCGGCCGTCGCGGTCCCAGATCAGGGCGGGGATCGCGAGGCACAGCAGGACCGTGCGCAGCAGGGCGCGCCCGGGGTTGACCGTGCCCGTCCGCAGGGCCACGACCCGGATGCCGAAGAGCCGCTTGCCGGGGGTGAAGCCGACCGTGCCGACGGTCAGGACGCTCATGACGAAGAAGACACCGAGCGCCCAGTTACTGGTGGCGGGGGCTCGGTAGCCGTCCGTGATCAGGCCGTATGCGATCAGAACGCACAGCGCCCAGTCCACGGCGAGCGCGCCCAGGCGCCGTCCGGGGCGTGCGACCGAGTTCGGCCCGTGCTCCGGGAGGCCGAGCTGTTCACCCCGGTACCCGAAATCGGCGCCCGCCTCTTCCAGGGCCGCGCGCGGTCCGGAGAGCCACGATCCGATTGCCTGCCTGTTGTCCACGCCTCCACGGTACTGTGCCCGGTTTCGGGCACTACGCACAGGGGTGTGTCAGGGCTACGGTGGACAGGTGGCCGGTTAACTTCTGCGAAACAAACGGGTCACGCCCGAGAAATCACCCGTCCCTAGGGTCGAGACCAGCGTGTGCCACCGCACTGGCCGCACGAACGATCTACCACCCCGGCGAGGACGGTCGGGAGTAGGAGGAGCTGGATGTTCCAGAACGCCGACGAGGCCAAGAAGTTCATCGCGGACGAGGACGTCAAGTTCGTCGACGTCCGCTTCTGCGACCTGCCGGGCGTCATGCAGCACTTCACGGTGCCCGTTGAGGCGTTCGACCCGGACGAGGAGCTGGCCTTCGACGGATCGTCGATCCGTGGTTTCCAGGCCATCCACGAGTCCGACATGGCTCTGCGCGCCGACCTGTCCACCGCCCGTGTGGACCCGTTCCGCCGCGACAAGACCCTCAACATCAACTTCTTCATCCACGACCCGATCACGGGCGAGCAGTACTCTCGTGACCCGCGCAACGTGGCGAAGAAGGCGGAGGCCTACCTGGCGTCGACCGGGATCGCGGACACCGCGTACTTCGGCCCCGAGGCCGAGTTCTACGTCTTCGACAGCGTCCGTTTCGCCACCTCCGCGAACGAGTCCTTCTACCACATCGACTCCGAGGCGGGCGCCTGGAACACCGGCGCCGTCGAGAACAACCGCGGGTACAAGGTCCGCTACAAGGGCGGCTACTTCCCGGTGGCCCCGGTCGACCACTTCGCCGACCTGCGCGCCGAGATCTCCCTGGAGCTGGAGCGGTCCGGCCTGAAGGTCGAGCGCCAGCACCACGAGGTGGGCACGGCCGGCCAGGCGGAGATCAACTACAAGTTCAACACCCTGCTCGCCGCCGCCGACGACCTTCAGCTCTTCAAGTACATCGTGAAGAACGTCGCCTGGCGCAACGGCAAGACCGCGACCTTCATGCCGAAGCCGATCTTCGGTGACAACGGCTCGGGCATGCACGTGCACCAGTCGCTGTGGAGCAACGGCGACCCGCTGTTCTACGACGAGGCCGGTTACGCGGGCCTGTCGGACACCGCCCGCTACTACATCGGCGGCATCCTCAGGCACGCCCCGTCGCTGCTGGCCTTCACCAACCCGACGGTGAACTCCTACCACCGTCTGGTGCCGGGCTTCGAGGCGCCGATCAACCTGGTGTACTCGCAGCGCAACCGCTCCGCCGCGATGCGTATCCCGATCACGGGCTCCAACCCGAAGGCCAAGCGCGTCGAGTTCCGCGCGCCCGACTCCTCCGGCAACCCGTACCTGGCCTTCTCGGCCCTGCTCCTCGCGGGCCTGGACGGCATCAAGAACAAGATCGAGCCGGCCGAGCCGATCGACAAGGACCTGTACGAGCTGGCTCCCGAGGAGCACGCGAACGTCGCCCAGGTCCCGACCTCGCTGAACGCCGTCCTCGACGCGCTGGAGGCCGACCACGAGTTCCTCCTCCAGGGCGACGTGTTCACGTCCGACCTGATCGAGACGTGGATCGACTTCAAGCGCACGAACGAGATCGCCCCGCTCCAGCTGCGTCCGCACCCGCACGAGTTCGAGCTGTACTTCGACGTGTGATGCCGCCCCAGGTAAGAGCGGGCAACCGCTCCCCTGGGCCGTCTGTGGGCCGTCGGCCGTGTCCTTCCCGCGTGGAAGGGCACGGCCGACGGCCTTTTTCGGGCCCGCGCCGCGATCACCAGGAGCGGGACCGTGTTCGATCAGCGCCGAGAAGTCTGCGGACCAGCAGAAACGTGCCCACTACGATCAGGGCCGCCCCGGCGAGGATCAAGGCCACCCCGATGGCGATCAGGAACGTCCCGACGAGGACCACAAGCGCCCCGATCAGGACCAAGAGCGTACCGACGATGAGTAGGAAGATCGCGAGGAAGGTCACGGCCGTCTCCTGTCCTCCCTCCCGCTGTGACCCCTTCCCTGCCCCGGCACAAACACTCCGGACCACGTCCCGCCCCCGTGCAACCTTTCGCGCTTCCCAGACTTCCTATTGTCGGGGGATCATCCCTCCGGATCGTGTCGGACGAGAGAGGTTGAACGGGGATGCCGGAACAAGACGACTGGGAGCGCGAGTTCGATCACCGGTGGGCGAACTCCGCCGAGCACAAGGAGCCCTCCGCCCGGGCCCGGATGCTCGCCGCCCGCTGGAAGGAGACCCCCCCGAATCCGGCGCCGTTCCGCGCCGACCCGGACCCGGCCCCGCGCCGGTCCTCCTGGGTCTCGACGGCCGTGGTGCTCGGCTGCGTGGCGGCGGTCATCGTGCTGCTGGGGTATGCGCAGATGCGTTCCCCCTACTGACCCTTTGCCCCGCCTAGAGCGGTTCCGGACCGCTTCATGGGCATGCGCAGGTGCACACTGGACAGCGGGACGAGTGCCTGACTTTCGGGGTGATGCAAGATGCGGAGCCGGTTCCGGAGCGATCGGCGACTGACCGTGCGCATGGGTCTCACGCTGTTCCTGCTCGGGCTGCTGTACGTGGGCTTCGTCGCCGCACTGATCGTGCTGCTGAAGTCCTGGGTGCTGGTCGCCGTCCTGATCGGGGCGCTGTTCGTGGCGCAGTTCTGGTTCTCCGACCGGATCGCGATGTTCGCCATGCGCGGGCGGGTCGTGGAGCGGGAGGAGTACCCCGGGCTGCACGCCGTGGTCGACCGGCTGTGCGCGATCGCGGACCTGCCCAAGCCGGTGGTCGCCGTGTCCGAGCTGGACATGCCGAACGCGTTCGCGACCGGGCGCAGCGCCGAGCACGCGGTCGTGTGCGTGACCACCGGGCTGCTGCGCCGGCTGGAGCCGGCGGAGCTGGAGGGCGTGCTCGCGCACGAGCTGTCGCACGTGCGGCACAAGGACGTCGCCGTGATCACGGTCGCGTCGTTCCTCGGGGTGCTGGCGGGCCTGGTCGTGCGCTTCGCCTTCTACTCCCAGGCCTTCGGCGCGGGCCGCCGGGACCAGAACACGGCCGCGGTGTTCGCCGCCGTCCTGGGTGTCTCGGTGGCCGTGTACGCGATCAGCTTCCTGCTGATCCGGTCGCTGTCCCGGTACCGGGAGCTGGCGGCCGACCGCGCCGCGGCGCAGCTGACCGGCCGGCCCTCCGCGCTGGCGGCGGCGCTCACCAAGGTCTCCGGGGAGATCGCGCGGATCCCCACCAAGGATCTGCGCACGGCGCAGGCGTTCAACGCCTTCTACTTCACCCCGGCGACCGGCCGGGAGCCCGGCATCGAGCGGTTCTTCTCCACGCACCCGACCCTGGAGCAGCGGCTGGAGCAGCTGAGCCGGATCTCGGCGGAGCTGGGCGAGCCCGCCACCCCGGGGAAGGCGGGCTGAGCTGTGGGGCTGCTGGACATCCTGCTGGGCCGTACGCAACCGGTGGCGCCCGATCTCGACCAGCTCTTCGCGCTGCCGTCGGCGGCCGTGACGCTGGAGGCGGCGGCGGGTTTCACGCCGACCGGGGAGGGGGCGGTGTGCTTCGCCACGGTGGAGGGCGCGGCCTTCGAGCAGATGCACCGCGAGGTGCAGGCGCTGCTGGACGCGGACACCGACCGGACCGGACCGCCGGTGGAACTGCGCCGGGACGGCTACGGTTACTCCTGGCTGGTGTCCCGGCGCTCGCCCGACCGGCTGCCCGAGCTGGTCAACGATCTGCACGCCGTGAACAGTTCGCTGGAGGTCAACGGCTTCGGCCCGCAGCTGCTGTGCTCGCTGGCCGGGTTCACCGACGGCGCGGGCCGGAAGCTGGCGCTCGTCTACCTCTACAAACGCGGCACGTTCTACCCGTTCGCCCCGCTGCCCGGCTCCGCCGAGCGGCGGGACACCGCGCTGGAACTCCAGCTGAAGGCCACGCTCGACGGCGACCTGCGGATCGAGCAGGACCTCGGCCGCTGGTTCCCGGTGTGGGGCGCCCCCGGCCTGTGACGGCCGGCGACGCCCCGGAGCCCGCTCACTTCCGGCTCTTGTCCCGCTCCTGCCGCCGGGCCTCGAAGGGCCGCTCGCGGCGGTAGCGGCGCTCCCACCTGGCCTGGCGGTCCCGGCGGTCCCGGTACGCCCGGTAGCTGTCGGGCGGGGCGCCGGTGCCGGGGCCGGCCGGCGGGGTGGTGCCGGGCGAGCCGCGGCCGTGTGTCGCGTACAGGTACAGCAGGGCGACGGCGGCGAGCCACCAGAGGTGGTCGCCGGTTCCGAGGATCACCAGGACGACGGTCCCGGCCGCGAGAATGCCACGCATGGCGGACCTCCTGGGGTGAGTCGGGGGACGTACGCGGGTTCGCTCAGCGTAGGGAGACCGTGACGGTGCGTGCATCCCGTTTTCCGGGGGGCGCGGGACCGTTTCCACCGGGCGCCCGCGCGGTGTCGGTGGCACCGGCGACCATGGCGGGAACGGATCGCGAGCCGAAGGGGAGGCCGGTATGGCGGAGGGACGGCGGTACGTCGACGGGGTGGAACGGCGGACCCGGCTTGCCGTGCGGCACCGGCTGGCCGGGGCGGCGCGGGCGGTGACGCCCGAGGAGGTCGCGGCCTCCCTGGTCGCCCTGCACGGCTCGGACCCGGCGACCGTGCACCTGGCGGTGGCCGCCCGGCTGACCGACCCCGCGAAGGCGGTGCCGCAGACGGAGCGGGCGCTGTACGAGGACCGCACGCTGGTGCGGATGCACGGCATGCGGCACACGGTGTTCGTGTTCCCGGCGGCCCTGACGGCCGTCGTCCACGCCTCGACGGGCCTCACGGTGGCCTCCCGGGAGCGCGCGTCCCTGCTGCGGGACATGGCGCTGGCCGGCGCGCCCGACGCGGCGTGGCTGGCGGAGGTCGAGGAGGCCACGCTCGCCGCGCTGGCCCGGCGCGGCCAGGCGACGGCGGCGGAGCTGGCCGCGGACGAGCCGCGCCTGCGCGAGCGGTTCGTCCACGCGGCCGGGAAGAGCTACGAGGGCGTCCACACGGTCTCGACCCGCCTGCTGCGCGTGCTCGGCGTGGAGGGCAAGGTGGTCAGGGGCCGCCCGCTCGGCTCCTGGACGTCGAGCCAGTTCCGCTGGGCGCCGGCGCCGCCCCACCCCGAGCTGGACCCGGCCGCGGCTCAGGCGGACCTGCTGCGCCACTGGCTGCGGGCGTGCGGGCCGGCCACCGAGGCGGACCTGAAGTGGTGGACGGGCTGGACGCTCCGGGAGGTCCGCCGGGCGCTGGCCGCGATCGGCGCCGAAGAGGTCGCCCTGGACGAGGGGACGGGATACGTCGACGCCGGGGACGCGGAGCCGGTGACGGACCCCGGGGCGCCGTGGGCGGCGCTGCTGCCCGCCCTGGACCCCACGGCCATGGCCTGGCAGCAGCGCGACTGGTACCTGGACCCGGCGCTGCGCCCCCTGCTCTTCGACCGCAGCGGCAACGTGGGTCCGACGGTGTGGTGGAACGGCCGCGTGGTGGGCGGCTGGGCCCAGCGCGCGGACGGCGGGATCGTCTGGCGGATTCCCGAGGAGGGCGTCCGCCGGGAGGCCACGGCCGAGGTCGCGGCGGAGGCGGAGCGGCTGCGCGGCTGGCTGGGCGCGACCCGGATCACCCCGCGCTTCCGGACTCCGCTGGAGCGGGAACTGACGGCGTGACGGTGCGCTGGGGCGCTGGGACGGCGTGACGGTGCCGGGTGCCCCGCGCCGGTGACGCGGGGCACCCGGCAGCACGGCCGGCTCAGCGCGAGTAACGCATCAGCGCCCGCACCATGTGGCACGTGGTGTCGGACGGCGGGCGCATCCCGATCCGCTCCGCCGTGCCGCGGATCGTCTCATTCCGGGCCTGGTCCGGCAGGTACACGCCGGAGTCGAGCAGGGCTATGGCCAGGCGCATGGCCTTCAGACGCCGGTTGTGCGTGACGTACCACTCGCGCGGCCGTCCGGCCGGCAGCGGTCGCTTCGCCACGGGCTCGTAGGGCGAGTCGAACAGCACGGAACGCTGGGCGGTGGACTGGGTCGGCAACGGCTTCGGCTTCAGGGCGGCAGCGGGCACGGGCATCCTCCTGTCGCGGTCAGGGCGACGCACCGGGGTCCGGCGCGCACCCTCGAACACTGCTTCTATTCTACGGGCCGCCACTGACAAAAGCCCCTGGCCACAAGGGTTTTCGGGGCTCCAGTGACGGGGGTGCCGAACGGTTTTCGCGTACCGTGTGCGGCATGGAGATCTGGATCAATCCGGCCTGTTCCAAGTGCCGCAGCGCGCTCGGTCTGCTGGACGCCGAGGGGGCCGCGTACACCGTCCGCCGTTACCTGGAGGACGTGCCGAGCGCCGACGAGATCAGGGCCGTACTGGACCGGCTCCGCCTCGAACCGTGGGACATCACCCGCACCCAGGAGCCGGTCGCCCGGGAGCTGGGGCTCAAGGAGTGGCCGCGGGACGCGGGCGCGCGGGACCGCTGGATCGCCGCGCTCAGCGAGCACCCGAAGCTGATCCAGCGTCCGATCATCACCGCGGACGACGGCACGGCGCTGGTGGCCCGCAGCGAGGAGGCCGTGCGGGAGGCCATCTCCCACGGCGGCAAGGGCTGACGGCCGCTCACCCGCGGCGTGACACAGGTCACTTCAGCGACTCCCGTAACCGCTGAGTAACCACGTTCGGTATCTCGTACATAGCGGCGTACGCTCCCCTACCTCTTCAGGAGGCGCGCATGTCGCGCAGGAGAACTCTCGGTACGAAGAAGAAGCTCGCGCTGCTCGTCGGCGCCGCGGCGGTGGCGGGCGGCGGGGCCTTCGCCCTGGCGACGACCTCCAACGCCGCGCAGAGCCCGCAAGGCGCCAGGACGCTGTCCGCCGGGGACTCGACCGTCTGCCAGGGGCTGGCCACGGCCCTCGGCAACAACGAGAGGTTCATCGCGGACCAGAAGGCGAAACCGGACGCGCAGTCGGCGGCCCGGATCGCCAACCGGCAGGCGGTCGTCGAGCAGATCAAGGTCCAGCAGAAGGCGTCCGGTTGCACCGTTGGGGAGTCGGCTCAGGGCTCCCAGGCGGCGCAGGGCGGCGACGCCGGGCAGGCCGCGGGCCAGCAGGGCGCGGGCCAGCAGGCGGGGGGTGCGCAGCAGGGCGGAGGCGCCCAGCAGGGTGCCGGCCAGCAGGTGTGCAAGGGCTCCACCGTGACGCTCTCCGGCGAGGGCGGCGCCCCGGCCGCGTCCAGCAACCAGTTCCCGGCGGGGACGACCCTGAAGGTCACCAACCTGGACAACAACAAGTCCACCACGGTGAAGGTGACGTCCGTCTCCGGGAGTTGTGTCCTGCTCAACAACGCCGCCTTCGAACAGGTCCGGGAACCGGGCAAGTTCCTCATCAGGCGCGCGGTGATCGAGAAGGTGGGGTGAGGCTCAGGGAGCCGACAGGAAACCGGTGAGGTGGCGGACCAGGGCCGGCGGCGCGGTCTGCGGCAGCGCGTGGTGGGAGACGTCCGGCAGTACGGCCGTCTCCACGTGCGGCAGCAGCGCACCGGCCCGCGCCACCACCTCGTGAGGGTCATGGGTCCTGCTGTTCGCGGCCACGAGCAGCAGGACCGGCACCCGCAGGGCGCGCAAGGCCTCCGGAGCCGGCCGGGGACCGGTCACCGGCTTCGCGGCCGGGAAACCGGCGGCGGCCTCCTGGAGGGCCAGCCAGTCGGGGTCGAGCGCCGCTCCCCCGGTCTCCCACTCCAGGAAGGCGCGGATCCGGCGGGGTGCGGGCCGCAGCAGCATCGGCAGCGCGTGCAGCAGGTACGCCGTCTTGAACCCGGCGAAGCACCGGGTCGGGTCCAGGAGGAACAGACGGCGCACCCGAGCCGGCGCGCGCAGCGCGTGGTGCAGGGCGATCCAGCCGCCGTAGGAGTGGCCGCCGAGGTCGGTCGCGGAGACACCGAGTCCGTCCAGGACGGCGTCCAGCCAGTCGGCCAGGTCGGCGACCGTACGGGGGTGGCGGTCGCCGGCCCGGCTCAGGCCGGGCCCGCCGGGCAGGTCCACGGCGTGCACCCGGCGGATCCCGGCAAGGCCGGCGGCCTGCGCGTACCAGGAGGCCGAGGTCGCTCCGCCGCCGCCCGGCAGCAGGAGCAGCGGCGGCGCGTCACGCGGGCCGCAGACGGTGACGTGGGCCTCGCCGAAGGGCGTGGCGACCCTCAGCGTCTCGCGGCCGTCGGGCCACTTCGCCATCACCTTGTCGTACGCAACCCGGTACGCCTCCCGGTCGTGTCCGGCCATGGCGGCTCCCCCTATCATCTCGCTCAGCAAGATATTCGCCGAGCGAGATGATAGCCGGGAGGCCCCCCGTGTCCACCCCGTCCGGCCCCGCCCCGGGGGCCGCGCTGGAGATCGTCCACCTGCTGCGTGCCACCACCGTCGAACTCGGTCTGCACAGCGCCCGGTTCGCACACCGCAACGGCATGCACCCCACGGACGTGCGCGCCCTGATCGCGCTCATGGACGCGCGCCGCGCGGGCGAGGAGATGAGCGCCGGGCGGCTCGGTGGCGTGCTCGGGCTCAACTCGGCGGGCACGACCGCGCTCGTCGACCGGCTGGAGGGGGCCGGGCTGGTGCGCCGGGTGCGCGGCGAGCGGGACCGGCGCAGGGTGGTGATCGAGGTGGAGGACCGCGCGGTGGAGCTCGGCTGGGCCTTCTTCGGACCGCTGATCGAGCGCTCGGTGGAGCTGCTGCGCGGCTGTGACGACCACCAGCTCGCGGCGATCCGGGACTTCCTCACCGGCGTACGGGAGGCCGCCGCCGGCGGACGGTGAGCGGCCGGCACCTCACCCGGCGCGGCCTCACCAGGTGAGCCGGGACCCGGAATGACCAGGTAACACGGGGTTCACGGACGGGCAATGGACGGGAAACGGCCTGTTGACAGGCTGCCCGGCAGATCGAGCGGCGCACCGGTGCCGCAGCGCCGCAGCAACGCGCGTGCACCCGACCCACCCCCGAAGGATGTGGCCCCGTGGTCTTCAAGGCTGAGTACATCTGGATCGACGGCACCGCGCCGACGGCCAAGCTGCGTTCCAAGACGAAGATCATCGCGGGTGCCCCGGCCGGTCTCGACGCGCTGCCGGTCTGGGGTTTCGACGGCTCCTCCACCAACCAGGCCGAGGGCCACTCCTCGGACTGCGTGCTCAAGCCGGTCTTCACCTGCCCGGACCCGGTCCGCGGCGGCGACGACGTGCTGGTGCTGTGCGAGGTCCTCGACACCGACATGAAGCCGCACCCGTCCAACACCCGCGCCGCGCTGGCCGAGGCCGCCGAGCGGTTCGCCGCGCAGGAGCCGGTCTTCGGCATCGAGCAGGAGTACACCTTCTTCGACGGCTCCCGCCCGCTGGGCTTCCCCGAGGGCGGCTTCCCGGCCCCGCAGGGCGGCTACTACTGCGGTGTCGGCGCCGACGAGATCTTCGGCCGGGAGATCGTCGAGGCCCACCTGGAGAACTGCCTGAAGGCCGGTCTCGGCATCTCCGGCATCAACGCCGAGGTCATGCCGGGCCAGTGGGAGTTCCAGGTCGGCCCGCTCGCCCCGCTGGAGGTCTCCGACCAGCTGTGGGTGGCCCGCTGGCTGCTGTACCGCACCGCCGAGGACTTCGGCGTCTCCGCGACCCTGGACCCGAAGCCGGTCAAGGGCGACTGGAACGGCGCGGGCGCGCACACCAACTTCTCCACCAAGGCCATGCGCGAGGGCTACGACGCCATCATCACCGCGTGCGAGTCGCTCGGCGAGGGTTCGAAGCCGCTGGACCACGTGAAGAGCTACGGCGCCGGCATCGACGAGCGGCTGACCGGCCTGCACGAGACCGCCCCCTGGGACAAGTTCTCCTACGGCGTCTCCGACCGCGGCGCCTCGGTCCGCATCCCGTGGCAGGTCGAGAAGGACGGCAAGGGCTACATCGAGGACCGCCGCCCGAACGCCAACGTCGACCCGTACGTGGTGACCCGCCTGCTGGTGGACACCTGCTGCACCGCGCTGGAGAAGGCCGGCCAGGTCTGATCCGTACCGACGCGTCCGAGGGGCGCCCGCCGTGACGGCGGGCGCCCCTCGCGCGCGTGCACGCCCTGATCCGCCCCGCCGCCGTCCGAGGAGTGAGACGGTGATCCGGCCACCGACGGGCCGCGGAAGGGCGCTGACCAGGGCGTAAAGCCGGGGTCCCGGGTGGACGCAACGTCAATTTCACGCCAAGGAAGCGTCCAAGCAGTGAGAGATGACTCCTGCCCGGCGCACGCCTCTGCTTCAATGGGCGCATGAACGGCTTCCAGCAGATCACCGCGACGGGTCGCCACGACCTTGAGCCGTTCTGGCCTTCCCGTCAGCACCACGACTTCGACCGTGTGTGTCGCCCCGCGAGGAACGCGCGGGCCCTCTAAAGCCGTACACCCCGGCCTTCGGCCAGCGCGGAACGACGTACGTCCTCCGGCGCGCCCGACCACGAATCGCGGCCGCCGCACCTTCCGACGAACCTCTCGCGCGAAAGAGCTGACCTCTCATGGCGACCACCCGTTCCCTGTCCACCGCCACCCTGTCCGCCCCCGCCGCGAACGGCACCCGGCACCGGCTGCGCGCCGTCGACCGGGACGAGGTGGTGGACGTCGCGGACTTCCTGCCGCCCGGCGCCACCTGGCTGCCCGCGCCGCAGCACACCCTGCCGACCCTGCCGGGCCAGCCGCCGATGGTCGGCTACCTGGTGCTGGTCCCGGCCGACCAGCGGCCCCCGTTCCTGCCGGTCGCGGTCCCGGACCAGCCGGACACCGAGGCCGCCTCCGGCACCGAACCGCTGGTGCGGATCGACCCCGTGCGGCGCACCGCCAGCGTCGACGGCCGTGAACTCGACCTGACCTACCTGGAGTTCGAGCTGCTGGCGCACCTGGTGGCGCACCCGCACCGGGTGCACACCCGCGACCAGCTGGTCACCACGGTGTGGGGCTACGGCCACGTCGGCGACGGCCGCACCGTCGACGTCCACATCGCCCGGCTGCGCCGCAAGCTGGGCGCCGAGCACCGCCAGGCGATCCAGACGGTGCGCCGGGTCGGCTACAAGTACACCCCGCCGACCGCCCGCTGACGATCCGCCTCCGGCCGGACGCCGACTGCCACAGTCCTGGCACCACCGTCCGTACGGCCCCGGCGGGGCCGAGGGCGGTCGCCGGGCTTCGGTGCCGGGCCGCCGGCCGTGCGCTTCGGGTGCGAGCCGGGTGCCGGGGCCCCGCTCTGCCCTCGGCAGAGCCCCGCGCCACCACCGCCCGGACCGGGCACGATCCCCGGCATGAGACTTCTCGTGCTGGGCGGAACGGAGTTCGTGGGACGGGCCGTGGTGGAGGCCGCGCTTCGACGCGGCTGGGAGGTGACCGTCTTCCACCGGGGACGGCACCAGCCCCCGGCCGGGGTGCGGTCGCTGCACGGCGACCGCACCGCGCCCCACGGCCTCGCCGCCCTCGCGGCGGACGACGGCGGGGGCTGGGACGCCGTGGTGGACACCTGGTCGGCCGCCCCGCGCGCCGTGCACGAGGCGGCCCGGCTGCTGCGCGGCCGGGCCGGACGGTACGCGTACGTCTCCAGCCGGTCGGTGTACGCCTGGCCCTGGCCGCGCGGCGGCGCGGAGGACGCCCCGCTGGTCGGGGGCGCGGCCGCGGACGCCGGGGCGACGGACTACGCGCGGGACAAGCGCGGCGGGGAACTGGCCGCCGTGGAGGCCTTCGGCGCGGCGGACTCGCTGCTGGTCCGGGCCGGACTGATCCTCGGCCCGTACGAGAACGTCGGCCGGCTGCCCTGGTGGCTGACCCGGATCGCCCGCGGCGGCCCGGTCCTGGCGCCCGGCCCGCGCGACCTGCCCGTGAGTTACGTCGACGTGCGCGACCTCGCCGAGTGGCTGCTCGGCGCGCTGGAACACGGGCTGTCCGGGCCGTACGACCTGGTGAGCCCGCCCGGCCACACCACCATGGGCGAGCTGCTCCAGGCGTGCCTGCGGGTCACCGGCGCGGACGCGGAACTGCGCTGGACCGACCCGGAGGCGATCCTGGAGGCCGGTATCGAACCGTGGACCGAGCTGCCGGTGTGGGTGCCGCCGGGCGGCGAGACGCACGACGCCGTGCACGGCGCGGACGTGTCGCGGGCGGTGGCCGCGGGGCTGGTGTGCCGGCCGGTGGGCGAGACCGTCGCGGACACCTGGCGGTGGCTGACGGAGATCGGCGGCAGCGCGCCGCAGCGCCCGGACCGTACCCGCACGGGCCTGGATCCGGAAGTCGAGGCGGAGTTGCTGGCGCGGACCGGGGGTGTACCTGGCACCACCCCCCAAGAGGGGCCCTCGGACGACTGACCCCGGCGCGGCCTTGGGCAAGACTGACGGCATGAACACCGACGAAGACAGGGCCGGCTTGCGCGCCCAGGCGAAGGAGACGCTGCTGGCCGCCGTGCAGGGGCTGGTGCTGGCCGTCGTGGTCCTGCCGTGCGGGGTGGCGTTCCTCGCCCTGACGCTCCTGTCCGTGGCGCTCGTCCCGCTCGGCATCGGGCTCGTCACCACCCCGGCGGTCCTCACGGGGGTGCGGGCGCTGGCGGACGCCCGCAGGAGGCTCGCGGCCGAGTGGTGCGGGGTCACAATCCCCGCGGTGTACCGGCCGCTCCCGGCGGGCGCCAACCCGTGGACGCGCACCGTCGCGCTGCTCGGGGACCCGCAGGTACGGCGGGACGCGCTGTGGCTGCCGGTCGACATGACCGCGGGATTCGTCACCGCGCTGCTGCCGGCGGTGCTGGTGTTCTTCCCGGTCCAGGGGCTCCTGGTGGGCGCCGGGCTGTGGAGGGCGTACGCCGGCGAACCGGGCGCCGTCTACTGGTACGCGTTCGTGCCGGTCACCGGCCAGGCGACGGCCCTCGGCGCCGCAGCGCTCGGCGCCGTGGTCCTCGCCGCCACCTGGCGCCTCCCGCCGCGCCTGCTCACCGCGCACTTCACCCTCACCCGGGCCATGATCGGCGCCTCCCACGCCGCGCTCGCCGAGCGGGTCCAGGTGCTGACCGAGACCCGGCGGGACGCGGTCGACACCTCGGCCGCCGAACTGCGCCGCATCGAACGGGACCTGCACGACGGGGCACAGGCCCGGCTGGTCGCCATGGGCATGGACCTCGGCACCATCGAGATGCTGGTCGAGCGGGACCCGGCACAGGCGAAGAGGCTGATCGCCCAGGCCCGCCGGAACTCCGCCGACGCCCTGGAGGAGCTGCGCGACCTGGTGCGCGGCATCCATCCGCCGGTCCTCGCCGAACGCGGGCTCGGCGACGCCGTACGGGCGCTGGCGCTCCGGCTGCCGCTGGTCACGGAGGTCACCGTGGAGCTGCCCGGCCGCGCGGACGCGCCGGTCGAGTCGGCGGCCTACTTCGCGGTGAACGAGCTGCTCACCAACGCGGTCAAGCACTCCGGCGCCGACCGGGTGTGGGTCGACGTGCACCACACCGACGGCCGGCTGCGGGTCACCGTCACCGACAACGGCCGGGGCGGCGCGTCGGTCGGGGCGGGCTCGGGGCTCGCCGGGGTGGAGCGCCGGCTCGGTACATTCGACGGCGTCCTGGCCGTCAGCAGCCCCGCGGGCGGTCCCACCATGGTCACCATGGAGATCCCGTGCGTGTTGTCCTAGCCGAAGACCTCTTCCTGCTGCGCGACGGCCTGGTGCGGATGCTGGAGGCCTACGGCTTCGAGATCGCCGCGGCCGTCGAGTCCGGACCGGAACTCGCCCGCGCGCTGGACGAGCTGGAGCCGGACGTGGCCGTGGTCGACGTACGCCTGCCGCCGACGCACACCGACGAGGGCCTGCAGTGCGCGCTCGCGGCGCGGCGGGCGCGGCCGGGACTGCCGGTGCTGGTCCTCTCCCAGCACGTGGAGCAGCTCTACGCGCGCGAGCTGCTCGCCGACGGCAACGGCGCGATCGGCTATCTCCTGAAGGACCGGGTGTTCGACGCGGAGCAGTTCATCGACGCCGTACGGCGGGTGGCGGCGGGCGGTACGGCGATGGACCCGCAGGTGATCCGGCAACTGCTGTCCCGGCGGTCGGCCGGCACCACGCCGCTCGGCCGGCTCACCCCGCGCGAGCGGGAGGTGCTGGAGCTGATGGCGCAGGGCCGGTCCAACGCGGGCATCGCGGCACAGCTCGTCGTCACGGAACGGGCGATCGCCAAGCACACCTCGAACATCTTCGCCAAGCTGGGCCTCGAGGTGTCGGACGACGACAACCGGCGTGTCCTGGCGGTCCTCGCCCATCTCGACCGCGACCGGTGAGCTGCCAACTCCCTTGTGACGAAGAGGAATTTGTGAGGCCGGTGAACACCTCCGGGGCGGCGTCCGTATGGAAGGGCGCCGCTTCACTCCTGTCGGGCGCCTCGATGCTGCCCCGCAAGGAAGTCAGAGGAGTTCCATGGGACGCAACACACGAAAACGCCGTACGCCGCTGGCCACCAAGGCCATAGCCGCATCGGCGGCCCTAGCGCTCGGTGGGGGCGGGCTGATCTGGGCGAACTTCTACGCCTCGGCTCACGAGTCGGACAACCAGTCGTGGGGAGGCAACCAGACGAAGGCCGCGACGGCGCAGGTCGCGACCATCTCCTGCCCGGACGTGGGCCAGAAGCTCACCAACGTGCCGGCGCAGGCCCGTACCGAGGTCGCCGGGGAGCTGGCCAACCTGGACCGCCAGATCACCGACGCCTACCAGCGCTTGGCGACCACGCGGGACGCGCAGGCCAGGGACGCGAGCTTCGTGCAGAACTCCATCCTTCAGCCGCTCCAGGACCGGCGGAAGGTGATCCTCGACCGGATCAGGCTGGAGATCACCCGTGTCGGCGGCACCGCTCCCGGCAGCCTCGACACCCTGGTCAACTGCACGGCGCAGAACGCCAACCAGACCACCGCCGGCGGCCAGCAGAACGGCGGGCAGCAGCAAGGCGGCCAGCAGAACGGCGGGCAGCAGCAGGGCGGCCAGCAGAACGGCGGCCAGCAGCAGGGCGGCCAGCAGGGTCAGAACGGGCAGCAGGGCAACATCGGCGGGCAGGCCGGCAACGGCCCGGTCGCGGCCGACTTCGTGGACATCACCAAGGTCCAGGCGAACGTCAAGGCCAAGCCGCGCGCCGGCCGCAACGCCTCGACCGGCTCCTTCACCACGCGCTGCGGTGTGAACGCCAACAAGAACCACAACACCGACAACGTGATCGTGGCGCCCGGTGTGGCCAACGGCGCGCACCACCTGCACGACTACGTCGGCAACCAGAAGGTCAACGCCTTCTCCAGCAACCAGACGTTCCTCCAGGCCGCCACCAGCTGCCAGAACCAGAACGACCTGTCGTCGTACTACTGGCCGGTGGTCCGCGTCCAGGACGGCACCCAGGACTTCGACCAGAACGCCGACGGCGGTGGCAAGGAAGGCAACGTCGGCCGCATCCTGACCCCCGTGCAGGCGCAGATCAAGTACGTGGGCAGCCCGCGCGGCAAGGTCGTCGCGATGCCGCAGTTCCTGCGCATCATCACCGGTGACGCCAAGACCACCACCAACGGTCTGGCCAACGCCAACGCGCACTGGAGCTGCACCGGCTTCGAGAACAAGGTCCAGCTCACCACGCAGTACCCGATCTGCCCGCAGGGCAGCAAGGTGGTGCGGACGTTCGCCTTCCAGAGCTGCTGGGACGGCCAGAACGTCGACAGCGCCAACCACCGCACGCACGTCGCGTTCGCCGACCCGAACGGCAACTGCCAGAACGGCTTCAAGGCGATCCCGCAGCTGACGATGCGCCTGGTGTACGACATCACGCCCCCGACCGTGCAGAACGGCCAGGTGAAGAACGCCTACGCGGTGGACGGGTTCCCGGAGCAGCTGCACAAGGCGGCCACGGACCACGACGACTTCATCAGCGTCACGAAGAACGGTCTGGCCAACAAGATCGCCAACTGCGTCAACCGCGGTCAGAAATGCTCGTGATCCCGTAACGGGCGCAAGACAGAAGGCCGGTGACGAACCCCCCTCCCGTCACCGGCCTTCGCCGTGCCCGGACGCGCTCGTCAGCCGCTGTGCCCGTGGTGGTCGGCGCCGTCCTCCAGGTCGCCGCCGAGCGTGCCGCGCAGCGCCTTGACCACCCCGTCGTCGCCGACGGCGACCCACTTGCGGCCGACCAGGTAGTGGCCGCCGTAGTCCTTGGCGTCGTTGATCCACTCGCGCTGGCCGCGGTCGGTGGCGAAGGTGGCGAGGATGAACCTGCCCTTCCCGGTGCCGCAGATGGCCTGGCGGATCTCGTCCGCGTCGGTCTGCATGTTCGGCTCGCACTTCACCTCGGCGGCCAGGTGTTCCAGGCTGCCGGTCGCGGTGGGCGGCACGGACTCCGTCCTGCCGCCCGAGCCGCAGCCCGCCAGCGCCAGTACGGCCGCGGCGCCGAGCAGCAGTCCTGTCAACCTCATCTGTTTCCTCCGGTCCGGTGTGCCGAGCGTGCCCCAGCGCCCTCGGATACGGCTCCCGCGCGCGCTGCGCTCAAATCCGGTGACCGGGCGCGCACGGGTGTGCGAAGGTGACGCGGTGAACCAGAACTGGGAAGACCGCGTGACCGCCGCCTGGGCCGCCTTCGACGAGTATCCAGAGGAACGCGCGCACGAGTTCCGCTCCCTGATCGACACCCTCGTCGCCGAACTGCCGGACGACAGCCCGCTCGGGCCCTTCGAGCGGGCCTGCGCCTGGGACTCCACCGGGCACTCCGACAAGGCGGTGCCGCTGTACCGCGAGGCGCTGGCCCGCGGACTGGACGGGTACAAGGGCCGCCGGGCCAGGATCCAGCTGGCGAGTTCGCTGCGCAACACCGGACAGGCGGAGGAGGGCGTCAAGCTGCTGACGCCCGAACTCGACGCCCCGTCCGACGAGCTGGACGACGCGGTACGGGCCGCGCTCGCCCTGTGCCTGTCCAGCCTGGGCCGCGACCGCGAGGGCCTGTCCCTGGTGCTCGGAGCGCTCGCCCCCCACCTGCCGCGCTACCAGCGCTCCATGGCCAACTACGCGCGCGCCCTGGTCGAACCCGGGGTGTGAATCACTCGTCCGGCGGTGACCAACCGCCGGCCCGCTCGTTCTCCCGGACGTGCAGTCACAGGATGTGTCCCAGCGTCACGCGCCCTCCCCCGGGGGGCCCGCCGGCCCGGCCGGCTCCGAGCAGGCCGAGGCCGCGCTCGTCGAGCACTACCCCCGGCTGGTCCGGTTCGCCTACCTGGTGCTGCCGCCGGGCCTCGGGCGCAGCCGCCGGGTCCTGACCGCACACGCCCTCGTCCAGCGCGCCCTGCCCCGGGGCCGCAAGCAGCCGTCCGTGATCCCGGCCCAGGCCCCCGGCCGGGAGGCCGACCCCGGCTACGCCTACCTGCGCGAGCGGGTCCTGTGCACGGCCCTGGCGGCGGCCCGCCCCCGCAGGGGCCTGCCCCGGCTCACCCAGCTGCCGCCGCCGCTGCCCCAGGTGTGGGGTCTGAAGCTGTTCCCGCGCTCCGGCGGCGCCGACGAACTCGCCCTGGACCAGCGGCTGTCCGCCCTGTCCGGTCCGGCGCGCGCCGCCTACGTCCTGCGCGGCCTGGAGAGGCTGCCCGACCCGGACATCCGCGACCTGCTCGACGCCGCCGGGGTCCGCGACCCGGGTGGCGCGCTGGCCTCGGCGAACAGCGTGCCCATGCAGCCGGGGCTGCTCGCCTCCCCCGAGTTCGACCCCTGCTCGCTCCAGGCCCGGCCCGGCGACCTGACGCGCCGCCGCCGGCACACCAAGGCCGCCCTCGCCGCGGCGGCGGCCCTCGCGGTGTGCGGCGCGCTGGTCGCCCTGCCGGGCGGCGGCTGGGGCCCCGACGGCCCCGCCGCCCCCTCCTACGCCGGGAACCCGGCCGCCGAGGCCGCCCTCGACCCCGGCAAGGTGGTCCGGGTCTCCCCCACCGCCTGGCGGACCTCGGCCCGTACCGACTTCTCCGTGTGGCCCGCGCGCGGCCCGCTCACCGGCGACCGGGCCCTGCTGCGCCGCGCCCTCGCCGTCTGGGCCCGCCCCGGGGACACGGTCCGCGTCTCGGCGACCCCGGGCACCCAGACCGGCGGCCCGGCCGGCCCGCCCCAGCTGCTGTACGCGGGCGAGGTCGACACCGCCCGGGTGGTGATCCTCTACGACGGCCTGCGCATCGCCCGCTACGCCGAGCCGAAGAACGGCACGCGGGGCGCGGCCCTGGACTTCGCCCGGGTCGACGGGGCCACGGACGCCGGGGCGAGCGCGCTGGTGCTGGGCCGCTCCGACGGCAACGTCCGCTATCTGACCGCCCCGTGGGTGACGAAGGCGGCGCAACGGGACCTGACGAAGCCGGACGCGCCCGCGACGCCGCTCGCCCTCGCCGACGGCGTCACCGCGCCGCTGGCCAGTCCCGCCGTACGGACCGGCGGCTGCGCCTCGTGGACCGTGCTCCAGCTGACCGACGCCTCCGGCACCCGGCTCACCACCGACCTCGGCGAGCTGGTCCCGGCCCACCTCACGGCCGGCCGGCCCGGAGCGGCCGGGGAGGCGTCCGACGGGCGCGGCCTGCGCACCTGGGCGCCGTTCGCCTGCTCCATGGCGGCCGAGCGCTCGTCGGGCATCCGCAGCGTCAACGCCTGGGCGTACGCCGAGCAGCCGCTGCCCGAAGGCACCGGGACCGGTGCGTGGGTGTGCACCCGGGCGGAGACCTGGCGCGGTGACGGCACGGCCGTGCTGGCCCAGTTCCGCACGCCGGGCGGGGCGGCCGGGGCGGTCGTCGCCAAGGGCACGGACGTGCCGGCCTGCGGACCGCGTGATCCCCATGTGCTGGCCGGGGTGCTGTGGAAGTCGGCGGCGGGGAGCTGGTACCTGCTGGCCGCGGGCAGCGAGGGGACGTCGTCGGTCTCCGCGACGGGCGGGGTGACCGCGTCCGGGCAGGGGCCGCTGCTCGCCGTCAAGGCCGAGCAGGGCGCGCGGGCGGACCTGAAGGGCACCCTGACGGACGGTCGGGAGATCAGCGGGCTGCACTAGCCGCCAGGAGCGATCGGCTCCGGTCCGCATCTCCCCGACGCGGGGTGATCACCTGGTTCCCCGCGAGCGATCACGGGCGGCCGGAATCGATCGGTAAAGTGTTCGCATGAGTACCGGGGTTCGCCGCAGGATGGGTGTCGAGGAACGTCGGCAGCAGCTGATCGGCGTCGCCCTCGACCTGTTCAGCCGACGCTCACCCGACGAGGTCTCCATCGACGAGATAGCCTCGGCGGCGGGCATCTCGCGGCCGCTCGTCTACCACTACTTCCCGGGCAAACTCAGCCTGTACGAGGCCGCGTTGAAGCGTGCGTCGGAGGACCTCGCGAGCCGTTTCGCCGAGCCGCGCGAGGGCCCGCTGGGCGCCCGTCTGCATCGCGTGATGGGCCGCTTCTTCGACTTCGTCGACGAGCACGGTCCCGGTTTCTCGGCCCTGATGCGCGGCGGCCCGGCCGTCGGCTCCACCACGACCAACGCGCTCGTCGACTCCGTCCGGCAGGCCGCGTTCGACCAGATCCTGTCGCACCTGGGCGTGAGTGAAGCCTCCCCGCGCCTGGAACTGGTCGTCCGCTCCTGGATCTCGCTCGCCGAGTCGACGGCGCTGATCTGGCTGGACGGCCGGCGCATCCCGCGCGCCGAGCTGGAGAAGCAGCTCGTGCAGGACTTCGCCGCGCTGGCCGCCGTCAGCGCCGCCTACGACGAGAGCATGGCGGCGGTCCTGCGCGGCGCCCTCCGGGAGGAGCCGGCCGAGAGTCCGTTCGGCGAACTGGTCGGCCGGCTGATAGCGCTCGCCTCCTAGGGCTTGATGCCCACCCCCGTCCACAGGCTGACCTCGGCGTCCGTCGGGGTGTCGGAACCGGGCCGGGCAGGGTCGGGGCGCCAGTGGTGGCCCACGGTGACGCCCGGGTCGAGGAGGTCGAGCCCGTCGAAGAAGCGGGTGACCTCGGCACGGGAGCGGAACCGCACCGGGGTGCCGGCGGAGGTGTAGATGTCGGTGACCTTCTGCCAGGTGTCCGGGTCGAAGTCGGGCGTGCAGTGGCTGAGTGCCAGGGCGCTGCCGGAGGGCAGGATGGCGAGCAGGCGACGGACGATGCCGTACGGGTCCTGGGCGTCGGTGACGAAGTGCATGAGGGCGTTCAGGGACAGCGCCACGGGCCGGCTCAGGTCCAGTACCGCGGTGAGCTCGGCGGAGTCCAGCAGCGTGTCGACGTTGTTGACGTCCGCCTCTATGTACGTCGTACGGCCCTCGCGGGTACTGCGCATGAGGCGCTCGGCGTACTTGAGGACGAGCGGGTCGTTGTCGGCGTAGACCACCCGGGCGTCGGGGACCACGGACTGGGCCACCTGGTGCAGGTTGGGCTCGGTGGGGATGCCGGTGCCGATGTCCAGCCACTGGCGGATGCCGTGTTCCCGGGCGAGGACGCGGGTGGCCCGGTGCATGAAGGCCCGGTTCTCACGGGCGCACACGAAGATGGCGGGATACGCCTCGGCCACGCGTTCGGCGGCCTGCTTGTCGACCTCGAAGTGGTCCTTGCCGCCGAGGTAGTAGTCGTACATGCGGGCGGAGTGCGGCCTGCTGGTGTCGATACTCCGTGTGGGCTGCGAGCTGGTCATCCTGTCCCTTTCGGTGGGGGGTGCGTCGGCTGTCCGGGTCAGTGGGCCGTCAGGTGGTCGGCCAGGCCTCTCTTGACCCCCGTGACGAACGCCGTGATCTCTTCCGGCGTGTAGATCAGCGCGGGACCGTCGGGATCCGTCGACTGCCGCACGGCCACGCGTCCGTCGGCGAGTCGCTTCGTCTCCACGCACTGGCCCCCGTTGGGGCCGCTCCACGGGCATTCCCAGCCGTGGTCCCCCAGGGCCGAGGCGGGCATCCCGTTGTACACACCGCTCCGGGCGATGGTCATGAGTACTCCTTGCGCATGCGGTCCAAGAGCGCCCTGCTGTCCGCGGACGAGGTCAGCAGCGACATGCGGTTGTGTGCCTCCAGGTGCGCCACGACATCGGAGCGCTGGTCGAGGTACACGGCGGCGGAGAGGAGCTCGCTGTAGACGATGTCGGGCAGTTCCGGCTCCTCGAACCGGAAGTAGGTGAAGGGGGCGCACGCCCCGACGTGCGCGCACGCCGAGAAGGGCACGATGTCGAGGCTGACGTGCTCCAGTTCCGAGACTTCGAGTAGCCGGTCGATCTGCTCCCGCATCACCTCGGGCCCGCCCACGACCCGGTGCAGCACGGTCTCTTCCATCACCACCCAGAGGGTGGGCGCGTCGGGCTTCTCCAGCAGGCTCTGGCGGCGCAGCCGCAGGTCGACGCGCCGATCGAGGTCCTCTGTGGTGTCGTTCGGGAAACCGCCGCCCAGGGTCGCCCGGGCGTAGGCGGGTGTTTGCAGCAGCCCGGTGACATAGTGCGGCTCGTAGGTGCGCAGCACCTTCGCACCGGTCTCCAGGCTCACGTAGGCCGTGAACCAGGCGGGTACCACATCGCGGTACGGGTGCCACCAGCCCGGCTCGTTGGCCCGTTCGGCGAGGGCGACGAACTCGTCGATCTCCTGCTGGTCGGCGCCGTAGGTCTGGAGCAGCTTCTCGACGTAGAGGATCTTCAGGCCGACCTCGGCCTTCTCCAGCCGGCGGATGGTCAGGGGCTTCACCCGCAGGGCCCTGGCCGCGTCGTCCAGGGAGACGCCCGCGCCGAGGCGCATGTCCTGCAACCGCCGGCCGAGGATCATGCGGAGAACGGTGGGTGCACTGCTGCCGGCGCCCGCGCGTGTCTCGTTCATGCTGCCCTGCCTCCTGAGAGTCCGTCACCAGGACCGAGGATATGGCGTCTTGACGAGCCGATCGGACCGGATCACGTCCGGCTGAAATTATCAGGGAGTCGGTTGCAGTGTGAACTAGACCGCGAGCATGATTACTTGTGTGGCGAAGCCCCCGTCACACGAGACGCAGACGCGCCAACAGCCGTACTGGTTGGGTGAGTTGGTGAACGCGTCGTTTATCGCGCCCCTCCATGGAAGGCGACCGCCGTGTCCCCCCACACGACTTCCTCACTCCGGCACCTGGGCGGAGCGAACACCGACCGCGCGCACTGGCTCGAACTGCCGGGTCACCGCACGAGCGTCAGAACGGCGCGGCGTTTCGTCAGCGCACGGCTGTCCTCCTGGCGGGTGCCCGAAGACGCCTGCGCCAACGCCGTGCTCCTGGTGTCCGAGCTGGCCACCAACGCGGTACTGCACACCTTCAGCCTGCGCATCCTGTGCGGTATCCGTCTGCTGTCGGACGCCGGCCTGCGCCTGGAGGTGCACGACCGGGACGACTCGGCCCGCCGCCTGCCCCGCCGCGCGCCGGGCCCCGACGACGAGTGCGGCCGAGGACTGCTGCTCGTGCAGGAGATCGCGGACAGCTGGGGAGTCGTCCCTTCGCCGCTCACCGGGGGCAATGCGGTCTGGGCGAACCTGGCCACGGGCCTGTGAGCACCGGCGGGCCCTAGCGCTCGAACTTACGGTAGGAGGCCGCGAGGTCGCGCACCTCCGCGGAGGCGTGCAGGACGAACCCGTCGTCGCGCACGTGCTCGCGCAGCAGTTCGAGGACGGCCTCGGTCAGGCGCGTCTTGGTCTCCTCCGTACGGCCGGCGAGCAGGCCGATCGTGACGTGGACGACGGCGTGCCGCTGCTCCTCGGGGTCCTCGTAACCGAACGCCGTGAGCGCGCTGGGCCGGTACTGGGTCTTGCACGCTTCCGGCTTCGCGTCCGCGATCTCGACGGTCGCCGTGTGCAGGGCGCGGGCGAAGCCGACACGGTCGAAGGCCGGAGTCATCACGGCGGAGTAGTCGACGGTGATCTGCGGCATGGGGCTCACTCCTGTTCCCGGGCGACGGTGTCACCCTAGCCCGGGTGCCGCCGCCCCGTCCTGGCGCCTCCCTGCGGTGAGGTGGGGCGGACCCCGGGCGGGGTCCGCCCCACCTCACCGGCACCCGCGCGTCACCGCCGGGTGAAGACCGCCACGGTACGGCCGGGGACGGCGAACGTCCCCGAGTCCGGGACGCACACCGCCTTCTTCACGACCGGGTCCGCCCCCGACGCCTGCGCCGGATGCAGCCGGTAGCGCTCCCCGGCCAGCGAGGCGATCCGCTGCTCCTGCGTTCCGGGCGTCGCGTTGAACACCACCACCAGGTCACCGAGGCGCATGGTGATCACGCCCGGCGTCTCGTCCTTCCCCGAGAGCGGGAACGACAGCTCCCGCTGCACCCGCGCGGCCGTGCCGAGGGAGAACGCCTTCTCGGTCGTGCGGATCCTGAGCAGGTCCCGGTAGGCGGCCGAGGCGCCGGTGATCTGCTCGCAGCCGACCTTGACGGTGCTCAGCAGCGGCTTGGCGTACTCCCACTTGGACTGGTTGTCGGCCGCCGGGGGCAGCCCGCGCCCGAAGCCGTTGCCGTCGGCGCAGTTCCAGTGGATGGCGTTGAACCAGTCACCGCTGTCGAAGGAGTTGCGGTCCAGGGACTTGGAGCGCAGCAGGTCGGTGCCCGCCTGGGAGAGCGCGGGGCCCTGGGAGAGGGCGGCCGTGGCCATCGCGAGGACCTGCATCCGGGCCCGGTCGGACGCGGAGGTGTCCTTCGGCAGCTTGTAGGTCAGCGCGTCGAAGAGCGACTCGTTGTCGTGGGCGTCCACGTAGGCGAGGGCGTCACCGGGGGCGTGCGCGTATCCGGCGGGCGCGCCGTTGTAGTCGACCCCGGCGCCGGTCACCTCCTTGCCGTCGGTGTCGGTGAAGCGGTAGCCGGCCAGGTTGCCGGTGAGGCCGACCTTGATCAGGTCCTGGTAGTGCAGCAGGCGCGCCTTCTGCTCCTCCTCGGTGCCGTTGGCCGTGGAGGAGTTGGGGTCGGTATAGAGCCCGGACGCGAAGCCCTGGACACCGGGGTCCTCGTCGAAGGGGCCGCCGCCGCGCACCGCGTCACGGGCGCGGTCGGAGAAGGTGGCGATGCCGGTGCCGGCCATGTTGGCCTGCGTGGCCTGGACGAACCGGGCGTCGTTCGCGACCTCGCCGAAGTTCCAGCCCTCCCCGTACAGGATGATCTTCTTGCCGTCGACGCCGTCCTTCTTCAGGGTCAGCGCGTCCAGGGCCTTGCGGACGGCCAGGATGTTGGCCTTCGGGTGGTGGCCCATGAGGTCGAAGCGGAACCCGTCGACCTTGTACTGCTTCGCCCAGGTGACGATGGAGTCCACCACCAGCTTGCCCATCATCGCGTTCTCGGGCGCGGTGTTGGCGCAGCAGGTGCTGGTGGCCACCGAGCCGTCGGCGAGGAGCCGCTGGTAGTAGCCGGGCACGATCCGGTCCAGGACGCTGGTGTCCGCCTGGCCGCTCGCCGCCGTGTGGTTGTAGACGACGTCCATGACGACCCGGAGCCCGTCCTGGTTGAGCGCCCGCACCATCCGGCGGAACTGGACGGTACGGGCCGTGCCGTCCGGGTCGGTGGCGTAGGAGCCCTCGGGCACCGTGTAGTGGTACGGGTCGTAGCCCCAGTTGTAGGCGTCGGCGGCGGCGGTCTTCGCCACGCACTCCTGCTGCTTGCCGGAGTCGGCCGGGTAGGAGGCCAGGTCGCAGTCGGTGGTGGCCTGGTCGGCCTTCTTCTCGGGGATGGTGGCGATGTCGAAGGCGGGCAGGAGGTGCACGTAGGAGGTGCCGGCCTTGGCCAGCGCCCGCAGGTGCTTCGAGCCGTCGCTGTTCTTGTCGGTGAAGGCCAGGTAGGTGCCCCGGTCCTTGGCCGGGACGGTCTTGTCGGCGACCGAGAAGTCCCGGATGTGCAGCTCCTGGATCTGCGCGTCCTTCAGCGGTACGGCCTTGGGCTTGCTCAGGGCCGCCCAGCCGCTCGGGGAGAGCGCCTTGTCGTTCAGGTCGACGACGAGGCTGCGCGCCGAGTTCGTGGTCAGGGCGACCGAGTAGGGGTCGGTGACCTTGTTGGTGACCACCTTGCGGACGCTGGGCGCCCAGACCTTCACGACGTAGCGGTAGGGCTTGCCCTTCCAGGAGGCGGGGCCGGTGACGGACCAGACGCCGGTGGTGTCGTCGCGGTGCATCTTCACGGACGTGCCGTCGAGGTCGAGGTGGACGCTCTGCGCGGTCGGCGCCCAGACGGCGAGGGTCGGCCTGCCGTCGTGGAAGGCCGGCCCGAGGGCGGCCTTCGTCGCGCCGGGGTACAGGTCGTCCAGCACGCCGGCGGTCTGTACGCCGGTGGCGGCCAGGACGGCACCGTTGGCGGCCCGCTGGGTGGCGACGAGCTGCCCGGTGAGCGCGCCGCGCACCCGGTCCCGGTCGCGGGGGTCGACGGACCAGGCGGTGTAGTCCTTCAGGTGCGGGAACTTCGCCTTCTGGGCGTCGGTCAGGGTGGTCTTGGTCAGCCGCAGCCAGCGCTCGTCGTCGCTGGTCAGCACGCCGTCCTTGACGGTGATCGAGCCGTCGTGGGAGGAGAGGAGCTGGGTGGAGGCGGCTGCGTCGACGCCGTTCCAGGCGACGGTGTCACGGTCGATCCAGATCGCCTTGGAGGTGGTCAGGTCGAGTGCGGCCGCGCTGCCCGCGGGCTGCGGCAGCAGATACTTCTCCTGGCCGTTCAACAGCCACACCTCGTGGCCGTTCGACGTGAGGTCGAGGGACTGGTCGGTGGGCAGGTCCTTGTCGTCGCCGTTGTGGATGATGTAGCTGAGACTGGTGGCACCCGCGCTGAGCGGCACCTCGAAGACCGCGCCATAGGCATCAGTCTTCACCGGCTTCACCGGGTTCGACCAGTCGGTGGGGTTCGCGGCACCGGTCCAGACGTGCAGGCCCCAGCCGTCGTAGTTCCCGTCGGCGCGGTGGTAGTGGATGACCGCCTTGGTCCGGTCCTGCGCCGGGTAGTCGGGCCTCGTGGTCAGGACGTCGGCCTTGCCCTGCTCGATCCACACCTCACCCGTCCTGGTGACGTCGATGGACCGGTCGGCGGAGACGTCCTTGTCGCCGTCCTTGTCGATGACCAGGAAGCCGACGTTCGAGGCGCCGGGCTTGAGCTTGACGTAGGCGAAGGCGCCGTAGGCGTCCCGGCCCGTGAAGGGGTGGCTGGCGGGCCAGTTCGTGGCCTCGCCGTCGGCGAGGTCGCCCCAGGCGTACAGGCCCCAGTCGGCGTAGTCGCCGTCCGTTCGCTTGTAGTGGACGATCGCGTAGTCCCGGGAGGAGGCCGTGGGGACCTCGGGCGCGGGCGGGGTGCCGGTGGTGCTGCTCGCCGTGGCGCTCGCGGTGTGCCCGGCGGAGTCGATGACGACGGCCTTGTAGCGCAGGGCGGTGCCGGCGGGCACGTGGCTGCCGAGGGTCTGGGTGACCTGGTAGGGGGCGTGGTCGGCGGAGCCGAGCGTCTTCCACGCGCCGTCGCCGACCTGGGCGGCGAAGACGACCCGGTTGAGCTGTCCGCCGTCGACGTCGGCCTTCAGCACGGCCGTTCCGGTGGCGCCGGCGGCGGGGGCGGTCAGGGTGACCACCGGCTTGGCGGCCGGCTCGGCGAGGGGGCCGGTGGCCTTGTAGACGACGGTGGCGCCGGCCGGGACGGTGACGGTGACCTTCCCGTCGCCGTCCGTCCGGACGGAGCCGGTGGTGCCGTAGATCCCCCGGTACGACATGTCCGCGGATCCGGTCGCGAACGTCGCCGTCCTCGCCTCGTCGGCGTTGTTGAGGGCGACGACGTACTCCTGGCCGCTCCCTGCGTCCGTACGGGTGAAGGCGTAGACGCCGGCGCCGTCGGCCGCGTACCGCTCGGTCTGCACACCGTCGGTCAGGGCCGGGTTGGCCTTGCGGAGCTTCGCGAGCGCGGCGATCTGCCGGTACAGCGGGGCCTTCGTGTCGTAGGCGGCGCTCGCGTGGGTGCGGTCGGTGCCGATCTCGTCGTCGTCCAGGTAGTCGGCGACCTTGGAGGCGAACATGGTCTGGCGGGCGTCCTTGTCGCCGCCGGAGCCGGTGAAGCCCTGCTCGTCGCCGTAGTAGACGACCGGGTTGCCCCGGCTGAGGAACATCAGCTCGTTGGCGAGCCTGTCCTTCCTCAGCAGCTCGGCGTCGGTCGCTTTCGGGTTGTCCTGCTTCAGGAAGTACCCGATGCGGCCCATGTCGTGGTTGCCGAGGAAGGTGACCTGCTCGTACGCGTTGGCCTTGTCGGTCGTGTACCGGTAGTCGTCACCGAAGACGCCCGCCAGCCTGCGCGCGCTGCCGCCTTGGGAGGCGTAGGCGCGGGCCGCGTCCTGGAAGGGGAAGTCGAGGGTGGCGTCCAGGCGGCCCTGGGTGACGTACGGGGAGGTGACGGCGGTGTCGGCGGAGTAGACCTCGCCGAACATGAAGAAGTTCTTCCGTCCGCGCCCGGCCGCGTACCGGTCCAGCGCGGTGGCCCACTGGGTCCAGAACTCCATGTTCACGTGCTTGACGGTGTCGATCCGGAAGCCGTCGACGGCGAAGTCCCGCACCCACCGCTCGTAGATCCTCTCCATGCCCTGGACGACCTCGGGACGCTCGGTCCACAGGTCGTCCAGGCCGGAGAAGTCACCGTAGGTGGTGGACTCGCCGGCGTACGTCGAGTCGCCCCGGTTGTGGTACATCGCCGGGTCGTTGAGCCAGGCCGGGACCTTGCCCCCGCTCGTGGCCCTCGGGGTGTACGGGAAGGAGCCGGCGTCGACGGCGGGGAACGGGCGCCCGCCGTCGGCGTAGTCGGCGTCGTCGAAGGGCTTGCCGTCCTTCGTCAGGTAGGGGAAGGCGCCCTTGGAGAGGTAGCCGTAGGACTTCTCGTCGTAGTCGACGACGTCGGCGGTGTGGTTGGTGATGACGTCGAAGAAGACCTTCATGCCCTTGGCGTGGGCCTTGGAGATGAGGGACTTGAGGTCGTCGTTGGTGCCGAAGTGCGGGTCGACCTGGGTGAAGTCGGTGATCCAGTACCCGTGGTAGCCGGCCGAGGCGTTGCTGCCCGTCCCCTGCACCGGGCGGTTCTTGAAGATGGGCGCCAGCCAGATGGCCGTGGTGCCGAGATTCTTGATGTAGTCCAGCCGCCTGGTCAGGCCCTTGAGGTCGCCGCCCTGGTAGAAGCCCTTGTCGGTGGGGTCGTACCCGGTGGACAGGCGGGAGCCGGTCAGTCCGCCCCTGTCGTTGGACGGGTCGCCGTTGGCGAAGCGGTCCGGCAGGACGAAGTAGAACTGCTCGCGGGTGTCGTCGTGCCGGGCGGGCACGGCGGCGAGCTTCGCGTCCGAGGGGGGCGCGGGCGGGGTGGCCGCGTGGGCGGCCGACGGCTGGAGCAGTGCGGCGGCGAGGGCGGCGGCGGTGACGGCCGCGGCTCGTCCGCGGTGCGGGGATCGGCGCCTGCGCGGCGCCGGCCATCTCGGTATCACAGGGGATGACTCCTTGCGAGGGTGGCTGGGTGTTTGCAGCAAGGTGCGTGAAACCTCCGGCAAGAGGTTTCACGCACCGTCAGGCGGGTTTTCAGCAGCTCGACTTGCCGGCGTAGAGCGCGAGGGCCGTGTTCGAGCCGAGGGTGGCGGTGAACTGCCCGCTGGAGTTCACGGTCACCGGGGTGTTGTTCTGGACGTTGCAGTAGGTCCCGGCCGGGAGGGACGTCTGGTAGGTGCGGGTCAGGGACGAGGACTCGTGGTTGATCGCCACGTAGCCCTTGCTCCCCCGGCCGAACGCGATCGCGTTGTTGCCGTTGTCCCACCAGTTGGTGACCGCCTGGCCGCGGGTCGCGTTGCGGAAGGCGACCATGGACTTGATCTCGGGCCAGGCGTGCTGGCACTTCCAGCCGTCCTGCCAGCAGGCGTTCACCTGGCCGCCGCTCGGCGGGCCGGCGTCGGCGTCCGACCACTCGTAGCCGGAGTTGACGTCGGGGGCGCCGTAGGGCCAGGCGAGCATGAACACGTTGGCCAGGGTGTAGTCGGCGCCGCTCTTGTAGTTCAGCGTGCTGCCGTTGCGCTCGGTGTCGTGGTTGTCGACGAAGACACCGGCGACCGAGCTGTTCAGGTAGCCCCAGCCCTCCCCGTAGTTGGTGAGGTAGGCGAGTTTCTCGCTGGTGAAGACGCGCTTGAGGTCGTAGGCGTAGCGGAATTCCTGGACGTCTCCGTTGCCGGTGTACTCGGAGGGCTGGACGGCCTCGCCCGCGCCGTAGATGACCTCCTGCTTCCAGTAGGCGGACGGGTTGGTCAGGCGGCTCTTGATGTTGGCGAGGTCACCGGCCGGGATGTGCTTGGCCGCGTCGATGCGGAAGCCGTCGACGCCGAGGCCGAGCAGGTCGTTCAGGTACCCGGCGATCGTCTTGCGGACGTACTCCTCGCCGGTGTCCAGGTCGGCGAGGCCGACGAGTTCGCAGTGCTGCACGTTCCAGCGGTCGGAGTAGTTCGACACCGGGGAGGTGCAGTCGTCGAAGTCGTAGACCGAGTACAGGCCCGGGTAGTCGTACTTCGTGTACGACGAGCCGCCGGTGCCGGTGCCGCTGCCCGCCGACATGTGGTTGATCACGGTGTCGACGACGACCTTCACCCCGGCCGCGTGACAGGTGTTCACCATGTTCCGGAAGGCCGTGCGGTCGCCGAGGCGGCCCGCGATCTTGTACGACACGGGCTGGTACGACGTCCACCACTGCGCCCCCTGTATGTGCTCGGCGGGCGGGGAGACCTGGACGTATCCGTAGCCGGCGGGGCCGAGGGTGGTGGTGCACTCCCTGGCCACCGAGGCGTAGTTCCACTCGAAGAGGACGGCGGTGACGTCCTTGGTGCCGGGCGGGGAGGCCTCGGCGGCCGTCGGGGTCATGCCAGCCAGAGCGGCGGCCGTGAGGGCGACCGCCGTGGGGAGGGTCCTGCGTGCCATGTGGGGTTCCTTCGACGTTGAAGGCAACTGGACCGCTGACGGCGCTTGCTGAAATATTTCAGCAAGCTTGCGGTGACGCAGATGTTAAAGGCCCGCTGGCCGAAGCGCAGCGGGCCGTTGTGAACTTGATGCAAGAACTTTCAGACGGAGCCTCAGAACCGGCCCCGCGTCCGGCTGTCAGTCCGTCGTCGTCCACCAGACGGTGGTGTCGGCGGGCACCTTGGTCTCGCCGTCCGCCTCGGTCACCTCACCACTGGTGAGCAGGACACGGCCGTACGACGGGGTCGTCACCGACTCGCCCGTGGTGTTCGCGACGCACACGAAGTCGCCGCGCCGGAAGGCCAGGACGCCCTCGGGCGCGCGCAGCCACTCCACCGCCTCCCCCGCGCCGAGGTCCGGGTGGGCGCGGCGCGCACGCAGCGCGGCCCGGTACAGCTCCAGCGTGGAGCCGGGGACGCCGGTCTGCGCCGCGACGCTCAGCCCGGCCCAGTCGGCGGGCTGCGGGAGCCAGCTGCCCCCGCTGCCGAAGCCGTAGGAGGAGCCCTCGCGGGTCCACGGGATCGGGACCCGGCAGCCGTCGCGGAAGCCGTCCTGGCCGGCGCCCCGGAAGTACGCCGGGTCCTGGCGCACCTCGTCGGGCAGGTCCACGACGTCCGGGAGGCCCAGTTCCTCGCCCTGGTAGATGTACGCCGAGCCGGGCAGGGCGAGCATCAGGAGGGTGGCCGCGCGGGCGCGGCGCAGGCCCAGCTCCCGGTCCCCGGCGGTGCGGATCTGGGTGCCGAGGCCGGGCGGGTTGGCGAAGCGGGTGGCGTGCCGGGTGACGTCGTGGTTGGACAGCACCCAGGTGGCGGGGGCGCCGACCGGGCGCATGGCCTCCAGGGTGCGGTCGATGACCGCCCGCAGTTCCTCCGCGTCCCACTCGGCGCTCAGGTACTGGAAGTTGAACGCCTGGTGCAGCTCGTCGGGGCGGACGTAGTGGGCGGTGCGCTCGATGGTCGGGGTCCACGCCTCGGCGACGAAGATCTTCTCCCCGGCGTACTCGTCGAGGATCTTCCGCCACTGGCGGTAGATGTCGTGCACGCCGTCCTGGTCGAAGAACGGCATGACATCGTTGCCCAGCAGCTTGAGCTGGTCGTGGGCGCCGAGGTCGGGCAGGCCGTCGGCCTTGACCAGGCCGTGGGCGACGTCGATGCGGAAGCCGTCCACGCCCATGTCCAGCCAGAAGCGCAGGATGGAGCGGAACTCGTCGCCGACGGCCGGGTGGTTCCAGTTGAAGTCGGGCTGCTCGGGGGCGAAGAGGTGCAGGTACCACTCCCCGTCGGCCACACGCGTCCAGGCCGGGCCGCCGAAGATGGACTCCCAGTCGTTGGGCGGGAGTTCGCCGTTCTTCCCCTTGCCGGGGCGGAAGTGGTAGCGCTCGCGGAGCGGGGAGCCGGGGCCCTCGGCGAGGGCGCGCTTGAACCACTCGTGCTGGTCGGAGGAGTGGTTCGGGACCAGGTCCACGATGATGCGCAGGCCGTGCGCGTGGGCGTCGCGGATGAGCGCGTCGGCGTCCAGCAGCGAGCCGAACATCGGGTCCACGGCGCGGTAGTCGGCGACGTCGTAGCCGGCGTCGGCCTGCGGGGAGGCGTAGAAGGGGCTGAGCCACACGGCGTCGACGCCGAGGTCACGCAGATAGGGCAGGCGGGAGCGTACGCCCTCCAGGTCGCCCATGCCGTCGCCGTTGCTGTCGGCGAAGCTGCGCGGGTAGACCTGGTAGATGACCGCGTCCCGCCACCAGTCGCGGCGGTCGGCGACGGTGACGGCGAGGTGGCGGGCCGGTGCGGCGGAGTGCTGCTGGCTCATGGCGTCCTTGATACGTAACTGGGGCATGGTGGGCAGTCGGTGGGTGCGGCGGCGAGGCGGGCCGCGGTGACAGCGGGGTCTGGGCAGGTACCGCGGCCCGCCTGGTCGGTGCGGGCGTCAGCCCTTGGTGCCGCCGGCGGTGAGACCGGTGACGAGGTTCTTCTGCACGAGGTAGAAGAACACGGTCACGGGTATCGCGATCAGCACCGCGGTGGCGGCCATGTAGTTCCACTGGGCGTCGTGCTCGCTGACGAAGGTCTGCAGACCGACGGCGAAGGTGTACTTGGAGTCGTCCAGCAGGAAGGTGGTCGCGAAGGCGACCTCGCCGACGGCGGTGATGAAGTTGTAGAACGCGGCCACGGCCAGGCCCGGGCGGGCGAGCGGCAGGATGAGCCGGAAGAAGGTGCCGAAGGGGCTGAGCCCGTCCACGCGGCCGGCCTCGTCGATCTCGAAGGGGATGGTGTCGAAGTACCCCTTGAGCAGCCAGGCGCTGTACGGCACGGCGGTGGAGCAGTTGATGATGATCAGCGCCCAGTAGGTGTCGATGAGACCGAGCTCGCTGAAGATCTCGTACATCGGCACGATCAGGATGGCGATCGGGAAGGCCTGCGTGAGCAGCAGGACCCACATCAGCTGCTTGTAGCCGGGAAAGCGCATGCGGGAGACCGCGTAGCCGGTGGTGGCGGCGACAAAGACACCGATGAGGGTCGTACCGAGGGCCACGATCATCGTCGACTTGAACCAGTCGAGGAACCCGGTGTGCTCCAGCACGAAGCCGTAGTTGGAGAAGCTGAACTTGCCCGCGATGCCGGCCGGGTGCAGGTAGTCCTCCTTGTCCGGGCCGAGGGACAGGTAGAACAGCCAGGCCACCGGGGCCAGGGCGATCAGGCTCGCCACGACGAGCCCGCCGTGCAGCAGGGCGGCGCCGGCCGGGCCGCGCTCGCCGCGCCGGCGCACGCCGCGCCGGGGCGCGGGTGCGGGGGCCGGGGCGGTGTCGGTCTTGTCCAGGGTCGTGGTGCTCATGGCGGCGGCTCCTGCGGCGTCAGACGGCGAGCTGGTCATTGCGCTTCAGCCAGCGGAAGTAGAAGGAGGTGAAGACGGTCAGGATCGACAGCAGCAGCACGCCGTACGCGGCGGACTGGGCGAAGTCGCGCGGCTGCTGGCCGAAGCCCAGCTGGTAGGCCCAGGTGACGAGGATCTGGGCGTCCGGGGCGGAGTTCTTGCCGAACAGCAGGAAGATGATGACGAACTGGTTGAAGGTCCAGATGATGCCGAGCAGCACGACGGTGGAGCTGACCGAGCGCAGGCCGGGCAGGGTGACGTGCCGGAACCGCTGCCAGGCGCCGGCACCGTCCATCTCGGCGGCCTCGTAGAGCGAGGAGTCGATGGACTGCAGGCCGCCGAGCAGGGACAGCATCATGAACGGCACACCGCACCAGGTGTTGACCATGATCGCGGAGAACCGCTGCCAGAAGGTGTCCTCCAGCCACTCCGGCTGGGGCAGGTGGAGGGAGCCGAGGATCTGGTTGAGCACGCCGGAGTCGGCGAGCATGATCCGCCAGGAGAAGACGGTGACGAAGGTCGGCACGGCCCAGGGCAGGACGAGCAGCAGCCGGTAGACGGTACGGCCGCGCAGCTTCTGGTTGAGCATGAGCGCGAGACCGAGGCCGATGCCGTAGTGCAGGGCGACACAGGCGGCCGTCCAGAACACGGTCCACAGGAAGTGCGACCAGAACCGGTCGTACGCCGTCGGGCCGAAGAGGATGTCGTGGTAGTTGTCCAGGCCGATGAACTTGTACGTGGCGTCGATGTGGTTGACGCCGATCGTGCGCGCCGAGTTCAGGCTGTTGGCGTCGGTGAGGGTGAGGTAGAAGCCACGGACCAGCGGGTAGCCCACGAGGACGCCGAGCACGACGACCACCGGGGCGATCATCGCGTAGGCGTACCAGTACCTCTGGAAACCGTTTCTGACGCGCTGCCCCAGCCCGGGCCGAGGCGCGCGGTCACCGCGGCGCTTGCCGGTCGCGCGGTCGATGGCGACTGTCATGGTTCGACACCTTCAAAGATCAAGGGGTTGGGCCGGGCACAGGGCGGTGGCCGTCGGATCCTTCCCCCCGTTCCCGCGGGAGGGATCCGACGGCCACGCGGGCTTACTTGCTGAAGCCGCTCACCAGCTTGGAGATGGCCAGCTCGGCGTTGCCGAGGCCCTTGTCCAGCGACTCCTTGCCGCTGGCGACCTTGGGCAGCTCGGTGTCGAGCGGACCCCACAGGGAGCTGTACTCGGGCAGCGCCGGGCGCGGCTGGGCGGCGGCCAGGACGCCCTGGTAGCCGGCGATGCCCGGGTCGGCCTTGACCTTGTCGGTGTAGGCGTCGGAGCGGGTGGGCAGGGTGGAGTTCTTCAGGGCGATGGCCTCCTGCGACTGCGCCGAGGTCATGAACTTGACGAACTTCAGGGCCGCCGTCTGGTGGGCCTTGTCCGAGCCGGCGTAGACCGAGAGGTTGTGGCCGCCGGTCGGGGCGCCCGCCTTGCCGGCGGAGCCGGCCGGGACGGTGGCGATGCCGAGGTTGGACTTGTCCGAGAAGGCCGAGCCCTTGTAGAAGTTCGTGATCTCCCAGGGGCCCTGGATGATCGCGGCGACCTTGCCGTTGACGAACGCGTCCTGGATGTGGGCGTAGGCGTCGGCGGTGGCGTCGGCCTTGTGCAGGCCCTTGCCGGAGAACAGGCTCAGCCAGGTGCCGTAGGCCTTCTTGGCGGCCGGCGAGTTCACCGTGATCTTCTTGGCGGCGACGTCGACGGTGTCCGTGCCCTCGCCGTAGAGGAAGGTCTGGGCGTAGTAGGCCTGGGTGGAGCCCCAGTAGCCGTCGACCTTGGCCTTGTCCTTGATCTTGGCGGCGTCGGCCCTCAGCTCGTCCCAGGTCTTGGGGGCCTCGGTGATGCCGGCCTTCTTGAACAGGGCCTTGTTGTAGACCAGCGCGAGGGTGTCGGTGACGAACGGCACGCCGTAGGTCTTGCCCTCGTACTGGGCCTGCTTGATCAGGTTCGGCTCGAACTTGCCCTGGTCGGCGAGGGCCTCGGTGCCGTCGAGGGGCAGGAAGAAGCCCTTCTTGGCGAAGGCGGGGGTCCAGCCGACCTCGGAGCGCAGCACGTCCGGGGCGCCCTTGGCGCCGGCAGCGGTGTCGAACTTGTTCTGCGCCTGGTCGAAGGGGACGTTGACGTACTTGACCTTGATGTCCTTGTGGGCAGCCTCGAACTGCTGGACCAGGGCCTTGTACGTCGGCGCCTCATTGGTGGCGTTGGAGGTGTCCCACCACGTGATGGTGACCGGGCCGTCCGACTTCCCGCTGTCGCCGTCGCTCCCGCCGCACGCCGTCGCCGTCAGGGCGAGGGACGCCACCAGCGCGGAGGCCGCTATGCCACGCCGCATGAGTTCTCCTTGAGGGTTAAGCCCGAGTGGTACAGGGGACGGTCCCGTCCGCCCCTGCGACTTGCCGACTGCGCCGTTGCCGCGGCCGGGCGACTGGGAACGTAACAGCCATGTAAGCGTTTCGAAAGACCTTGCAGAAAAAAAGTGCAAGGCGACACGATGGTTACCCCGTCGTGACCAGTCGTCGACCGTGACGCGACCCGAAGGCGCAGGCGCTGAGCGGCGGTGACGGCACTTGTGCAAGACTTGCAAGCTCTTGCCACCGAGATTCCCGAGGGAGCGCGATGACGCAGCAACCCACGGCAGGCCGTGCGCCCGCCCGCGCCCGGCGTCCGGCCGGTGTGCAAGGGGAGGTACGACCGGTACAGTCCGGTGCCGTGACCACACGGCTTGCCGACATCGCTGCGCAGGCGGGGGTGAGCGAGGCGACCGTCAGCCGGGTCCTCAACGGCAAACCGGGAGTCGCCGCCACCACCCGCCAGTCCGTGCTCGCCGCGCTGGACGTGCTGGGCTACGAGCGCCCGGTACGGCTGCGGCAGCGCAGCGAGGGCCTGGTGGGCCTGATCACGCCGGAGCTGGAGAACCCGATATTCCCCGCCCTGGCGCAGGTCATCGGGCAGGCACTGACCCGCCAGGGCTACACGCCGGTGCTCGCCACGCAGACCCCGGGCGGGTCGACCGAGGACGAGCTGACCGAGATGCTGGTGGACCGCGGGGTCGCCGGGATCATCTACGTCTCCGGACTGCACGCGGACACCACCGCCGACATGCAGCGCTACGAGCGGCTGCGCGCCCAGGGCGTGCCGTACGTGCTGGTGGACGGGTTCTCGCCGAAGGTGCAGGCGCCGTTCATCTCCCCCGACGACCGTGCGGCGATGTCGCTGGCGGTCACCCACCTGGTGTCGCTGGGGCACACCCGGATCGGGCTGGCGCTCGGGCCGAAGCGGTTCGTGCCCGTGCAGCGCAAGATCGAGGGCTTCGTCCGCGCGGTGCAGGACCAGCTGGGGCTGGCCGCCCAGACCGTCGAGACGGAGCTGATCCAGCACTCCCTGTACACCCTGGAGGGCGGTCAGGCGGCGGCGAGCGCGCTGATCGACCGGAACTGCACGGCCGTCGTCTGCGCCAGCGACATGATGGCGCTGGGCGCGATACGGACGGCCCGGCAGCGGGGCCTGGAAGTGCCCCGGGACGTGTCGGTGGTCGGGTTCGACGACTCCCCGCTGATCGCCTTCACCGACCCGCCGCTGACCACGATCCGCAAGCCGGTCCCGGCGATGGGGCAGGCCGCGGTGCGCACGCTGCTGGAGGAGATCGGCGGGACTCCGGCGCCGCACAGCGAGTTCGTGTTCATGCCGGAACTGGTGGTGCGCGGCTCCACCGCTTCGGCGCCGCATGTCCTCCGTACGTCGTAGGAGGTGCGCCGCGGACCCGACCTTGGGATGATCGGCCGAGGGAAGGCTTGTCTGGCAGACTCTGTGCCTATGAGTGACTCGACCGTGACAGAGCCGGAAGGTCGCGAGGAGGTGGCCGTTCCGCGGGCCGTCACGGGCGAGGTCCCACGTGGTCCGCTGGGCCGGCTGCGGCGGCCGAGGCGGCCCCGGCTGTGGTTCGAGATCCTTCTGATCGCGGTGAGTTACTGGACGTACTCACTGATCCGCAACGCCGTGCCGGAGCAGCGGTCCGCGGCGCTGCGCAACGCGGACTGGATCTGGCGCGTGGAGCACGCGCTGGGCATCGGTGTCGAGCAGTCGGTCAACCACGCCGTGAACTCGGTGACTTGGCTCATCATCGGGATGAACTACTACTACGCCACGCTGCACTTCGTCGTCACCATCGGGGTGCTGGTGTGGCTGTACCGCCGGCATCCCGGCCGCTACGCGGCGGCCCGGCTGGTGCTGTTCGCGACCACGGGTGTGGCCCTGGCCGGTTACTACCTGTTCCCGCTCGCGCCGCCCCGGCTGATGCGCGGCGGGCACTTCGTGGACACCGTGATGGCGCACCACACCTGGGGCTCGATGGCCTCCGGGGACCTCAAGCACATGTCCAACCAGTACGCGGCGATGCCGTCGATGCACATCGGCTGGTCGCTGTGGTGCGGGCTGACCGTCTTCGCGCTGGCCTCGGTGCCGTGGGTGCGGGTGCTGGGGCTGCTGTACCCGGCGGCCACCCTGCTGGTGATCGTCGCCACCGCCAACCACTTCTGGCTGGACGCGGTGGGCGGCGTCCTCTGCCTCGCCTTCGGGTTCTCGGTGGCCCGGGTGTGGTACGGCAGCCTGCCGCACGCCCTGCCCCGGCGGGTCGCCGCCCGGACGCCCGCGCCGGCTCAGGCCCTGTCGCCGTAGAACAGCTCCTCCACCACCGTGCGCGCCCGGCGGGCGGTACGGCGGTACGCGTCCAGCATGTCCCCGGCGTGCCCGGCGCCGTAGCCCAGGTAGCGGCCGACGGCGGCCAGCTCGCGCGGCTCGGTCGGGAAGGTGTCCCCGGCCCGGCCGCGGACCAGCATGACCGCGTTGCGCACCCGGGTGGCCAGCACCCAGGCCTCGTCCAGGATCTCCGCCTCCTCCGCGGACAGCAGCCCGGCCTCGCGGGCGGCGGCCAGGGCCTGGCGGGTGCGGGTGGTGCGCAGGCCCGCCTCCTGGTGGCCGTGGCGCATCTGGAGGAGCTGGACCGTCCACTCGACGTCGGACAGACCGCCGGGGCCGAGCTTGGTGTGCAGCTTGGGATCGGCGCCGCGCGGCAGCCGCTCGGACTCCATGCGGGCCTTCAGCCGGCGGATCTCGCGGACCCCGTCGTCGGTGAGGCCCTCGGCGGGGTAGCGCAGCGGGTCGACCAGCTCGACGAACCGGCGGCCCAGGTCCGCGTCGCCGGCGACCGGCTCGGCCCGCAGCAGCGCCTGTGACTCCCAGACCAGGGACCACCGGCGGTAGTACGCCTCGTACGACTTCAGGGTGCGCACCAGCGGGCCCGACTTGCCCTCCGGGCGCAGGTCGGCGTCGATGAGCAGCGGCGGGTCGGCGCTGGGCAGCTGGAGCAGGCGGCGCATCTCGGCGACCACCTTGTTCGCGGCGGCGGACGCCTCGTGCTCGTCCACACCGTCCTGCGGCTCGTGCACGAACAGCACGTCCGCGTCGGAGCCGTAGCCCAGCTCGTGCCCGCCGAAGCGGCCCATCCCGATGATCGCGAACCGGGTGGGCAGGGTGTCGCCCCAGCCCTCCCGGACCACCGCGCGCAGGGTGCCCGCCAGGGTCGCCTTGGTCAGGTCCGAGACGGCCGCGCCGACCCGGTCCACCAGGGCGCCCTGGTCGGCCTCGGCGGGGCTGGTCTCGGTGCCGTAGGAGCCGACGATGTCGGCGGCGGCGGTACGGAACAGCTCACGGCGGCGGACGCCACGGGCCGCGGTGACACCCTGGGCGGCGTTCTCCGCGCGGCCCACGGCCGCCAGGATCTCCTGCTCCAGCGCGGCCCGCTGCCGCGGCGCGAGGCCGCCGCCGGCCGTCGCGGGCCCCGCTCCGCTGCCGTCGCCGAGCAGGGCCACCGCCTCGGGGGCGCGCATCAGCAGGTCGGGGGCGAGGCGGCCCGCCGACAGCACGCGGGCGAGGTTCTCGGCCGCCGCGCCCTCGTCGCGCAGCAGGCGCAGGTACCAGGGGGTCTTGCCGAGCGCGTCGGAGACCTTGCGGAAGTTCAGCAGGCCGGCGTCCGGGTCGGCGGAGTCCGCGAACCAGCCGAGGAGGACCGGCAGCAGGGTCCGCTGGATCGCCGCCTTGCGGGAGACACCGGAGGCCAGGGCCTCCAGGTGGCGCAGGGCGGCGGCCGGGTCGGCGTAGCCGAGCGCCACCAGGCGTTCGCGGGCCGCCTCCGGGCGCAGCCGGGCCTCGCCGGGGGCGAGTTGGGCGACCGCGTCGAGCAGCGGGCGGTAGAAGAGCTTCTCGTGCAGCCGGCGCACGACGCCGGTGTGCCGCTTCCACTCGCGGTTCAGCCCGGCCACCGGGTCGGCGCGCAGGCCCAGGGAGCGGCCGAGGCGGCGCACGTCCGGCTCCGCCTCCGGCACGAGGTGGGTGCGGCGCAGGCGGTACAGCTGGATGCGGTGCTCCATGGAGCGCAGGAAGCGGTACGCCTCGTCCAGGCGGGCGGCGTCCTCCCGGCCGACGTAGCCGCCGGCGGCGAGGGCCGTCAGGGCGTCCAGGGTGGTGCCGCTGCGCAGGGCGGGATCGGTGCGGCCGTGCACCAACTGCAGGAGCTGCACGGCGAACTCGACGTCCCTCAGGCCGCCGGGGCCCAGCTTGAGCTCGCGGTCGATCTCGGCCGCCGGGATGTTCTCGACCACCCGGCGGCGCATCTTCTGCACGTCCGCCACGAAGTTCTCGCGGTCCGCCGCCTGCCACACGAGGGGTTCGAGGGCCTCGACGTACGCCGCGCCGAGCGCCGCGTCGCCGGCCACCGGACGGGCCTTGAGCAGGGCCTGGAACTCCCAGGTCTTCGCCCAGCGCTGGTAGTAGGCGAGGTGGCTGCTGAGGGTGCGCACGAGGGGGCCGTTGCGGCCCTCGGGGCGGAGGTTGGCGTCCACCGGCCAGATGGATCCCTCGACGGTGGTCTCGGAGCAGATCCGCATCAGGTGCGCGGCGAGTCTCGTCGCGGCCTGCAGCGCCTGGGGCTCGGGGGTGCCCTCGGCCGGTTCCGCCACGAAGATGACGTCCACGTCGGAGACGTAGTTCAGCTCGTGGCCGCCGCACTTGCCCATCGCTATCACCGCGAGGCGGCAGGCGGCGGCGTCCTGCGGCGCCGCGCGTTCGGCGAGGGACAGGGCCGCGCGGAGGGTGGCGGTGGCCAGGTCGGCGAGCTCCGCGGCCGCCTCGGCGACGTCCGTGGTGCCGCAGACGTCGCGGGCGGCGATGGAGAGCAGGCAGCGGCGGTAGGCGACGCGGAGCGAGACCGGGTCGGTGGCCTCCGCCAGGCCGCGCTCGAACTCCGCGACGCCCGGGTGGAGGTCGTGCGGCTCGTAGGTGACCAGGGCGTGCCAGTCGCCGGGGTGGCGGGCGAGGTGGTCGGCGAGGGCGGCGGAGGCGCCGAGGATGCCGAGCAGGCGGTCGCGCAGCGGCTTGGCCGCGATGAGGGTGTCCAGCAGTTCGCGGTGGGCGGTGGGGCCGGGCTGGGCCTCCAGGAGGCGGACCAGGCCGTGCAGGGCGAGGTCGGGGTCGGCGGTGGCGCCGAGGGCTTCGAGGAGGACGGGGTCGTTGCGGACCGGGGCCAGTTCGGGGCCGTCGAGGAGGCGTTCGGCGGCGGACGGGTCGGTGAAGCCGTGCCGCAGCAGACGGGTGAAAGTGCTGCTCCTGCGCCCCGGCGTCATGTCCGTGGTCTCCCCTCGGATCCGCTGTCGTCCTGGCCAGAGCCTAACCGGAGCGGGGGCCGTCCGGCGGTTGGGGCGGGGGAGGTGGTGGGGCGGGGTGGGGTGGGGGTGGGGTGGGGTGGAGTGGGGCGGAGGAGGTGGTGGGGCGGGGGTGGGGTGCCTGGGGTGCCGGCCGGTGGGTGGGGCGCCGGCCGGTGGGTGGGGTGCCGGCCGGTGGGTGGGGCGCTGTCTGGTGGGTGAGGCGCTGTCTGGTGGGTGAGGCGCCGGCCGGTGGGTGGGGTGCCCTCCGGTGGGTGGGGCGCTGTCTGGTGGGTGGGGGTGCCGGCCCGTGGGTGAGGCGCCGGCCCGTGGGTGAGGCGCCGGCCGGTGAAGTTCGCGGCTTACCCCGGCGGGCGCCTTCGGGTCGCGGGTCCTGTGCCTGCGGCGGCCCGTCCGGGTGAGTCGTGGCTCGGGTCGCGCCTGCCGTGGGGTGGGGGTCGGTGCCGCGCCGGGTGGTGTCCGTCCTCGGTCCGGCGGGCTGTTGCTCGTGCGGTGCCGGGGTTCTCGCCGGCCGCTGCGGGCGGACACCACCCGACACGTCCCCTTCCCGCCGTGCGCGAGTGCGGGCCGTCACGGGTTCCCGGATGGCCTCCCGTCTGCGCCGGTTCCACCCCGGTCGGCGCCGCCGTGGATTCGGTCATGCCGGGCGCGGGTGCGGGGCCTCGTGGGTTTCCGCGCGGCGCAGTTGGTGTGGGAATGCCGTCGCCAGCAGGTCGCGCAGGGTCTGGGCCGCCCTCGGGGCCGCGTCTCCGCAGCAGTTGTTGAAGAGGATGTGCACCTCCTCGGCCTCGGCGGCTGCCTGCCGGACGGGAGGCAACCAGGTGGCGAGTTCCTGCTCGGTGTAGCTGTGGCGGAAGCGCTCCTCCTTCGTGCCCTTTCCCCAGTGAGGGCTGCGGCCGTGGAAGCGGATCAGGTGGAGGCGGGGGGTGGTGACGGGGGCGGGCGGCGGGGCGTCGGGAGTGTCCGTGGCCACCGCCGTCGCGTCCAGGTCGCCGAGGAACGCCGCCGTACGGTCCGCCCGGTCGGGGTGCCACCAGGCGGGATCGCGGAACTCGACGGCGAACGGCCAGTCGTGGGCGCGTTCGCGGGCGGCGCGGACGAAGGCCTCGGCCTGCGGGCCGGGGGTGAGGGAGGGCGGGTACTGGAAGAGGAGGGTGCCCAGGCGGCCGGCGTCGCGCAGCGGGGCCAGCGCTTCGGCGTAGCGGGTCCAGACCTCCTTGCGCAGGGCCTCGTCACGAGGGTGGTCGCGCAGGTCGGGCGGCAGGGCGGCGGGGCGGGTACGGTGGCCGGTGAGCAGGGAGAACGCCTTGACGTCGAATCGGAAACCGGGAGGTGTGCGTTCGGCCCACAGGGCGGTGGTGCGCGGGGCCGGGAGGGCGTAGTACGGGGAGTCCGCCTCGACGAGGGGGAAGCGCGTGGCGTAGTGGCGCAACCGCTTCTCGGTGTCCCGGTGGCCGGGTGGGTACCAGCCGCTCCGGAGCAGCGCCGGGTCGGTCCAGCCGCAGGTGCCGATGAGGATGTCCGCCATGCGGGCGCTTGTACCCGGCGTTCACCGGGTTTTCACCCGCGGGGTCGGCGGGCGTGGGCTACGGGCATGTCGGCATGAGCATGCTCTGTCCGCACCGCCAGCCGCCCATCCATACCCGGAGGTTGATGTGTCCGGCAGTTCTGCTCGTTCGGCGTTTCGCCGCGCCCGCGCCGTCGTGGCGTCCGCGGCCGCCCTCGCCGCGGCCGCGGTCGGGCTGTGGACCGGGCTCGGGGAGGGGTCCGCGCACGCCGCGGGCGCCGTGCCCAGCCCGGACCACGTGGTCGTCGTGGTCTTCGAGAACCACGCCTACAGCCAGGTCATCGGCTCCTCCAGCGCGCCGTACATCAACTCGCTGAAGGCGGGGGGTGCCAACCTGACCCAGTCGTACGCCGAGACCCACCCCAGCCAGCCGAACTACTTCGCGCTGTTCTCCGGGTCGACGCAGGGCATCACCGACGACAGCTGCTACACCCCGGGGTTCTCCTCGGCGCGCAACCTCGCGTCCGAGCTGATCGCCGCCGGCCGCACCTGGGCCAGCTACAACGAGACCCTGCCCAGCCAGGGCTCCACGACGTGCAGCAGCGGCAACTACGCCCGCAAGCACAACCCCTGGTTCGGGTTCAGCAACGTGCCGACCTCGACCGCGAAGACGTTCGCCCAGTTCCCGACGGACTACTCGACGCTGCCGCAGGTGTCGTTCGTGGTCCCGAACCTGTGCAGCGACATGCACGACTGCTCGGTGTCCACCGGTGACACCTGGCTGAAGAACAACCTGGGCGCCTACGCGACCTGGGCCAAGACCCACAACAGCCTGCTCGTCGTCACCTTCGACGAGGACAACCGGCTGAGCGGCAACAAGATCCCGACCGTGTTCTACGGGCAGCCCGTCGCCGCCGGGTCCAGCTCCTCGACCACGTACAACCACTACGACCTGCTGCGCACCCTGGAGGACTCCCAGGGCCTGACCACGCACGCGGGCAACGCGGCCTCCGCCAAGGACATCACCGGGATCTGGGCGTCCTGACGTGTACGTAGCGGACAGTCGTGCGAGTACGTCCGCTCAGGGCGCCGTCCGGCCTCCGGCCGGGCGGCGCCGTGCGGCGGTCGCGCCGACCGTGCTCGCGCTGGGGACGGTGAGCCTGGTCACCGACGTCTCGTCGGAGATGGTGACGGCGGTGCTGCCGTTGTACCTGGTGACCGGCCTGGGCCTGTCGCCGTTGGGCTTCGGGCTGCTCGACGGCGTCTACAACGGGTTCTCGGCGCTCGTGCGCCTGGTGGGCGGGCACTTCGCCGACCGGGGCGGCGGGCGGCACAAGTGGGTCGCCGGGCTCGGCTACGACATCTCGGCCGTGTGCAAGCCGCTGCTGCTGGTGGCGCACACGCTGACCCCGATCGGGCTGGTGCTCGCCGCCGACCGGACCGGCAAGGGGCTGCGCACGGCCCCCCGGGACGCGCTGATCTCGCTGGCGAGTACTGCGGAGACGCGCGGGCGGGCCTTCGGGGTGCACCGGGCGATGGACACGGCCGGGGCCCTGCTCGGGCCGATGGTGGCCTTCCTGATCCTGCGGGCCACCGTCGACGGGTACGACGCGGTCTTCACCGTGAGTTTCTGCGTCGCCGTGCTGGGCGTGCTGGTGCTGGTGCTCTTCGTGCCGGGCGGGCGGGGCGGCGCGGTCCCGGCGCAACGGCCGACGGTCCGGGCGGCCCTCGCCCTGCTGCGCGGCCGCGATCTGCGCCGGATCACGGTGTGCGCGCTGCTGCTGGGCCTCGCCACGGTCAGCGACTCCTTCGTCTACCTGCTGCTCCAGCGCCGCCTCGGCGTCCCGGACCGCTGGTTCGCGCTGCTGCCCCTGGGCACGGCCGCCGCCTTCCTGCTGCTGGCGGTGCCGCTCGGCCGGCTCGCGGACCGGGTGGGCCGCTGGACGGTCTTCCTGGCCGGCCACGGCGCGCTGCTCGTCGTGTACGCGCTGCTGCTCGCCTCCTGGCACGGGACCGGCCTGCCGTACCTCGTGCTCGCCCTGCACGGCTGCTTCTACGCCGCCACCGACGGGGTGCTGATGGCCGCCGCCTCGGACGGCGTGCCGGAACGGCTGCGCTCCTCCGGCCTGGCCGTCGTGCAGACCGGGCAGGCGCTGACCCGGTTCGCCTGCTCGCTGCTGTTCGGCGCGGCCTGGACGGTGTGGGGCGACCGGGCGGCGCTGGCGGGCGCGGCGGTGGCACTGGCCGTGTGCGCCGCGTTCTCCCTCACCCTGCGCCCGAAGGGAACGGTGCCCGCATGACGACCGTACGCACCCGCGTCCTGATCCTGGTCTCGGCCGTCTGCGTGCTGGCGGCGGTCGGGCTGGCGTCGGTGCTGCACGCCTCCGCGCGGGCGGACCGCCGTGACCGCGCACAGGCGGGCGGGCCGGGCGTCACGCCGGGGACGGTGACGCTGCGCGAGCCGGGGCGGCTGGTGTTCCGCAACATGGCGTGGGGGCCGCACCGCGACGAGCTGACCAGCGTCCCGGCCTCCGCCCCGGACGCCCCGCGCACCGCCTCCGGTCTCAAGTGCCTGCGGTTCCACGCCGCGTCGGGCACCGGCGTGTGCCTCCAGGCCGTGCACGGGCCGGTGTCGGACACCTACCGCGCGCTGATCCTGGACGCCCGGCTGCGGACCGTGGACCGCTACGACGTGCCGGGCATCCCCTCCCGCGCCCGGGTCTCCCCCACCGGGCACTTCGCCGCCTGGACGGCGTTCGTGGGCGGCGACTCGTACGCCGGGACGGACTTCTCCACGCGCGCGGCCATCGTGGACACCCGCACCGGGAAGCTGATCCCGTCCCTGGAGGCCTTCCGGATCGTCAAGGACGGCCGTCCGTACCGGGCGGCGGACGTCAACTTCTGGGGGGTGACGTTCGCGGCCGACGACCGCACCTTCTACGCGACGCTGGCCACCAAGGGGCGGACGTACCTGGTCCGCGGCGACCTGCGCCGCCGTACCGTCACCACGCTGCACGCCAACGTGGAGTGCCCGTCCCTGTCGCCGGACGGCACCCGGGTCGCGTACAAGAAGCGGGTCGCGGGGCTGCCGAAGGACGCGCCCTGGCGGCTGTACGTCCTGGACCTGCGCACACTGCGCGAGACCCCGCTCGCCGAGCCCCGCAGCGTGGACGACCAGGCGGTGTGGAAGGACGCCCGCACGCTCGTGTACGCACTGCCCGGGGACTACGGCGCCGACCTGTACGAGGTCCCGGCGGACGGCTCCGGCCGGCCCCACCGGATCAGCCCGGCGGCGGTGTCACCGGCGTACCTCGGCTGACCGTCGGGGGTCAACGCGGCGACCCGGGTTTTCCGTCGTCCCGGTGGTTTGCCGTACGCGGCCCCCCTCGTCGTCCGCGGTCACGCCCGAGACTTTCCGGCGGGGTGGCCGGGTGGCCGCCGGGGAGGCGAGGGCGCGCGATGGCCGACAGCAGGATCCTGGTCGCGGTACCGCAGCACCCGCGCGCCGAGGGCGCCGGGGCCGAGCAGCTGCGCAAGATCCGGGACGCCGTGGAGGCGGACGGCTTCGAGGTGCGCTGGGCGGTCAGCGCCGAGGACGCCGAGGCGGTGCTGCGGACCGAGGCGGGTCTCGCGGCGGCCGTGATCGCCTGGGACCTGCCCGGGGACGGGGCACGGCGGCACGGCGACGGTCCCGGCGCCGTGCTCGCCCCGGCGGACGGCACCCCCGGCGGTGGCCCGGGCGGGGCCGCCGTGCTGCGCCGGATCGGGCGGCGGTTCCGGGACCTGCCGGTGTTCCTGGTCATGGCCGAGGAGGGCGTGCGGGAGCTGCCGCTGTGGGTGTCGGAGACGGTCGTCGGGTACGTGTGGCCGCTGGAGGACACCCCGGGGTTCATCGCGGGCCGGATCACCAGCGCGGCCCGCGCCTACCGGGAGGACGTGCTGCCGCCGTTCTTCCGGGCGCTGCGGCGCTTCGACGACGCCCATGAGTACTCCTGGCACACCCCGGCCCACTCCGGTGGCGTCGCCTTCCTCAAGTCGCCCGCGGGGCGCGCCTTCCACGACTACTTCGGCGAACGGCTGCTCCGCTCGGACCTGTCGATCTCGGTGGAGGAGCTGGGCTCGCTGTTCGAGCACACCGGCCCGATCGGGGAGGCGGAGCGCAACGCGGCCCGTGTCTTCGGCGCCGACCTCAGCTACTTCGTGCTGCACGGCGACTCCACCTGCAACCGCCTGGTGGGCCACTTCAGCGTCACCCGTGACGAACTGGCGCTGGTGGACCGCAACTGCCACAAGTCGGTGCTGCACGGCCTGGTGGTCTCCGGCGCCCGGCCCGTCTACCTGGTGCCCACCCGCAACGGGTACGGCCTCGCCGGGCCGCTGCCCCCGGCGGAGCTGGCGGCGGACTCGATCGCGGCCCGGATCGCCGCGCACCCGCTGGCCGAAGGGGCCGTTTCCCGCGAGGCGCAGTACGCGGTGTTCACCAACTCCACCTACGACGGCCTCAGTTACGCCGCCGTACCGGCCGCGCGGGCACTAGCGGCCAGCACGCCCCGGGTGCACTTCGACGAGGCCTGGTTCGCGTACGCCCGGTTCCATCCGCTGTACCGGGGCCGGTACGGCATGTCGGTGGACGCGGACACCTTCCCCGGGCCGGACCGGCCGACGGTCTTCGCGACCCAGTCCACGCACAAGCTGCTGGCCGCGCTGTCCCAGTCGGCGATGGTGCACGTACGGCCCGCGCCCCGGGCGCCGGTGGAGCACGACCGGTTCAACGAGGCCCTGATGATGCACGGCACCACCTCGCCGCTGTACCCGATGATCGCCTCGCTGGACGTGGCGACGGCGATGATGGACGGCCCGCAGGGCGAGTGGCTGGTGGACGAGGCGGTGACGGAGGCGGTCCGCTTCCGGCAGGAGATGGTCCGGCTGCGCCGGCGGGTGGAGGGCGCCGGGGACCGGCCGCCGTGGTTCTTCGGCGTCTGGCAGCCGGAGGAGGTCACCGACCCGGCGACCGGCGAACGCCTGCCCTTCGACGAGGCCCCGCCCGAGCTGCTGCGCACGGAGCAGTCCTGCTGGCTGCTGGAGCCGGGCGCCTCCTGGCACGGCTTCCCCGGGCTGACCGAGGGCCACTGCATGCTGGACCCGGTCAAGGTCACGCTGACCTGCCCCGGCATCACCGCGACCGGGGAGATGGCCGAGGAGGGCATCCCGGCGCGCGTGCTGACCGCCTATCTGGCGACCCGGAACATCGTGGTCGAGAAGACCGACAGCTACACCACGCTGATCCTGTTCTCGATGGGCATCACGAAGGGCAAGTGGGGCACGCTGCTGGACGCCCTGATGGACTTCAAGGCCCTGTACGACGCCGACGCCCCGCTCGTCCGGGTCCTTCCCGAGGCCGTCGCCGCGCACCCTCGCCGCTACTCGGGCCTGACCCTGCGCGAGCTGTGCCGGCAGATGCACGAGCAGCTGCGCTCCGCGCGCCTGGTGGAGCTGCTGGACACCGCGTTCCAGCAGCTCCCGGAGCCGGTCCACCCGCCGCAGCACTGCTACCAGCGGCTGGTGCGGGGCGGTACCGAGCGGGTGCGGATCGCCGACGCGGCGCACCGGGTGGCGGCGGCGATGGTCACGGTCACCCCGCCCGGCATCCCGGTCCTCATGCCGGGCGAGTCCACCGGCGCCCCCGACGGCCCCCTCCTGCGCTACCTCACGGCCCTGGAGACCTTCGACCGCCGCTTCCCCGGTTTCCGCAGCGAGACGCACGGGGTGACGATCGACGAGGAGAGCGGGGACTACGAGATCGAGTGCCTGCGCGAGAACTGAGCCGGCCGCCGAAGGCGTCACGGGGCGGCGGCCGGGGCCGCCCCGGCCGGCACGCACCGCCAGGCCAGTCCCGCGGCGAGCAGGTAGGCGAGCGCGCCGACCGCCATGGCCAGGCGCACTCCGGAGCCGTAGTGGGCACTGGACGCGAGCAGACTGCCGCCGAGTGCGACGCCGGTGGCGCTGCCGATCTGTCGGGTGGTGTTGAACAGGGCGGAGGCGGCTCCCGCGTACGCCCGGGGCGCGGCGCCCATCACCGTGGCGGTCGAGCCGGTCAGGGCGAAGGACGTACCGAACCCGGCGGCCGTCATGGGCGCCACCAGCAGCGGGTAGGCCGGATCCGCGCCGGCGGCGGCCCAGCCGGCCAGCCCCAGGGCACCCAGGAACATGCCGGTCACCACCAGCGGCCGGTCTCCGGTACGGCGGGTCAGCCGCCCGGACAGGACGGAGGCGAACATGGTCACCGCCACGGCCGGGAAGAGCGCCAGCCCGGTCCGCAGCGCGCTGAAGCCGCGCTGGTGCTGGAAGTAGAGGCTGGCGGTGAACACCATGCCGTAGAAGCCGAAGTTGAACAGGAGCCCTACGACGGCCGCTCCGCCCATCGCCGGTGAGCGCAGCAGCCGCAGCGGGAGGGCCGGGGTCCGGGCGAGCCGCTCGCGCAGCGCGAACCCGGCCACGGCCAGGGCCGCCAGCCCCAGTCCGGCGAGGACGGCCGGGTCGGACCAGCCGCGCCGTCCGGCCTCGTTCAGGGCGGCCGTCAGCAGGGTGACGGCGGCCACCACGGCGGCCTGGGCCGGCCAGTCCACGGCCCGGTCCGGGTGCCGCGGCGAGGGCGCGACGAACCGCGCCGTCAGGACCAGGCAGGCCGCGCCGACGGGCACGTTGACGAGGAACACCCACCGCCAGCCGACGGTGGACACCAGGAGCCCGCCCAGCAGGGGCCCGGCGGAGGCGGCGATCCCCGCCATCGACCCCCACAGCCCGAAGGCGCGCGAGCGCGCCGCCGGCTCGGGGTAGGCCTCCTGGAGCAGGGCGAGCGAGCCGGGGACGATCAGTGCCGCGCCGAGCCCTTCCACCAGCCGGGCGGCGACGAGGGCCGGGGCACTGGGGGCGCCCGCGCACGCGGCCGACGCCACGGTGAACAGCGCCACGCCCGCGCAGAAGACCCGCCGGCTGCCCAGCCGGTCGCCGAGCGCACCGCCCGTCATCAGGAACCCGGCGAGGACGAGGGTGTAGCCGTCGGTGATCCACTGGATGCCGGTGAGCGAGGCCCCCAGCTCCCGGCCCACCGCGGGCACGGCGACGTTGATGATCGTGACGTCCAGGATGACCATGAAGTACCCGGCGCACACGGCGAGCAGCGGTGCCACAGCCGCATGCTAGGGCCGGGGGGCGGCCGGATCGGCGACCTCGGGCGCGTGTTCACGGTTCCGGGTGCGTGTTCGGTACGCCGCGGAGTTGGGACGAGGTGCCTGTCCACCGCGGCAAGCGCGAGCATGTCATCGGAGAACTGGTGGTGCGGTCAAGACCGGACCTCCTCAGAGTGACGTCGTCGCAGCCTTGGCCGCTAACCAAGCGGCCCAGAGACGGCCCGATACCCGTTCGTCTCAACCATTGCCAGGGCCATCACCGTTGTCGGCCAGACCGGATCACGTAAACGAGCGGACGAAGCAGGATGACTTCGATACAGTTACTGCTATGACGCACCCTCAGGGAGAACCTTTCAAAAGCCCTGATCGCCTGCTCTTCACCTTGGCAGAAGTGGCTACTCTACGGTCCTTAGAATTGGCCGGAAGTCGACTTAGGGCACGCGAGAACCGCTCACCCAGAGGGCGACTTACGCACATCCCGAAGTGGGACACACATATCGAGATCCGCACGAGTGGCGGGGAACTCCAAAAACTACTCAAGGGCGCTTGGGATATTCCGAAAAAGGCAGGCTACCCGGCCGATCTGCTGAACCTTCTCGATTCCCACTGCCGCAGAATCCTAGTTGAGGGGACGGCATACAGCAGAGAGGCGTTGCGGGTCGAGCTCAGAGTGCACGGGTTCCTTGCCTGAAGGTCACATGATTCCGCACAACAAGGGATTGAATGTCGAGCATCTCGAATCTGCCTCCAGAGGAAGAGTATGTGCGGGCCTGTCTTTCCAGGACGCTAGGTGCACCTGTAGAGGCTCACGATGACCAGTCACGATCCAGCATGTATGACCTGAAAATCATGCATGCGGATAGGCCGGCAGCTCCGGTTGAAGTCACCTCGGACGTCGATAGCCGGACCGTTTCGACACTGAGCTCCCTTACAAAAAACTACAATAAAGGACTCTGGGAAGCTCCGCCACTCCAACATCTGTGGCTTGTTCAGGTCAACAAGAATCCACGTCTCAGACATCTATGGCAACACTTGGAGTCCAACCTGGAGGTGCTCGAAAACGCAGGGATTCATGTTTTCGAGTCCGGCATCTGGATGCATGATCGCCATGGCGAAAACATCATTGCAGCTGCCCAAAATCTCTGCAGACTAGGTGTTGAGAGCGCACACTCCCGCCCCGCTGTCGAGGGCGCACCTAAGATTGCACTCGTCTTCAATCAGAATTGGGGCTCTTGGGACGGATCTGGAGAAGATATCACAACTTGGGTCAACGATTTCTTGTCTTCTCCGCGCTGTGAGGACAACATCAAGAAGCTGACCGTGCCTGGTGCGACCGAGGCCCACTTGGCGGTGTTCGCGCATATGAGTGCGGTGCCGTGGAGCGTCTGGCGAGGGCTCCTGGACTCCAGTGTTGTTCCGCTTACTCGTCCGTCCTTGCCCGCGCCCATGACGCATATCTGGATTTTCCCCGCTCCTTGGGGCTCTCCGTGGGGAGAAAGCGCCCTCAGCTTCGACTCATGCAAGGGCTGGCGCCGCTTCGAGACGAGTGAGTGAGTCGCACAGACGCACAGTGTCGACTGGGTCCTTGGAACCCTGCGGCAGCCTCGCAATGACCAGCCGAGGACCCGGACAGGCGCTTGCCCGACGGTCACCTGGCGAAGAACCCGCGCCATGCGCAATCGGTCCGTCCGCCTGCTGTGGGTGCGTGAACCAGGAGAAGGTGACGAAGCCGGGTCTCGTGTTTGCCCCTCCTAAGCGCAACTAGATCCGCGCCTCGGTCCTGCTGGACGCCGGCGAGAACATCAAGGCACTGAGTCACTACCTCGGCCACAATGATCCGCGGTTCACGCTCCGGTCTACACGCACCTCATGCCGAGCAACGACGCACGGGCTCGGAAGGCCGTGGACGGCGTGTACGAGGGCACCGATCCGACGCCGGACGGCCCAGGGACGGCCCAGGGTCAGTGAGACGCGAGGGGGCCGACGGTCCGCGACCGTCGGCCCCATCCGCCAAGTCAGCGGGGACCCGCTCCGACCTGCGCTTACAGCACCGGCAGGTTCTTCCGCAGCTCGAACGCCGTGACCTCGGAGCGGTACTCCTCCCACTCCTGCCGCTTGTTGCGGAGGAAGAAGTCGAAGACGTGCTCGCCGAGGGTTTCGGCGACCAGGTCGCTGCCCTCCATGAGGGTCAGGGCCTCGCCCAGGTTCTGCGGGAGGGGCTCGATGCCCATGGCGCGGCGCTCGGCGTTGGACAGGGCCCACACGTCGTCCTCGGCGCCCGGCGGGAGCTCGTAGCCCTCCTCGATGCCCTTCAGGCCAGCGGCGAGGAGGACGGCGTAGGCCAGGTACGGGTTGGCGCCGGAGTCGATGGAGCGGACCTCGACGCGGGCCGAGCCGGTCTTGCCGGGCTTGTACATCGGGACGCGGACCAGGGCGCTGCGGTTGTTGTGGCCCCAGCAGATGTAGGAGGGGGCCTCGCCGCCGGCGCCGGCGGTGCGCTCGGAGCCGCCCCAGATGCGCTTGTAGGAGTTCACCCACTGGTTGGTGACCGCGGAGATCTCCGCCGCGTGCCGCAGCAGGCCCGCGATGAAGGAGCGGCCGACCTTGGAGAGCTGGTACTCGGCGCCGGACTCGTAGAAGGCGTTGCGGTCGCCCTCGAAGAGGGACAGGTGGGTGTGCATGCCGGAGCCGGGGTGCTCGGAGAAGGGCTTCGGCATGAACGTCGCCTGCACGCCCTGCTCCAGCGCCACCTGCTTCATGACCAGCCGGAACGTCATGATGTTGTCGGCCGTGGAGAGCGCGTCGGCGTAGCGCAGGTCGATCTCCTGCTGGCCCGGCGCTCCCTCGTGGTGGGAGAACTCCACCGAGATGCCCATCGACTCCAGCATGGTGATCGCCTGGCGGCGGAAGTCCATGCCGACGTTGGTCGGGGTGTGATCGAAGTAGCCCGAGTTGTCGGCGGGGGTGGGGCGGGAGCCGTCCAGCGGGCGGTCCTTCAGCAGGAAGAACTCGATCTCCGGGTGGGTGTAGAAGGTGAAGCCGAGGTCGGAGGTGCGGGCGAGGGCGCGCTTGAGGACGTACCGCGGGTCGGCGAAGGAGGGGGAGCCGTCCGGCATGAGGATGTCGCAGAACATGCGGGCGGTGCCGGGGGTCTCGGCGCGCCACGGCAGGACCTGGAAGGTGGAGGGGTCCGGCTTGGCGATCATGTCGGACTCGTAGACCCGGGCGAAGCCCTCGATGGCGGAGCCGTCGAAGCCGATGCCCTCGTCGAAGGCCTGTTCCAGCTCGGCGGGGGCCACGGCGACGGACTTGAGGAAGCCCAGCACGTCCGTGAACCACAGCCGTACGAACCGGATGTCGCGCTCCTCCAAGGTCCGGAGCACGAACTCCTGCTGCTTGTCCATCTTCCGCTTCCCCATCCTTGCTGGTCAGGCCGCCTGTCCCCCGTATCACGGGAGGCGGTCGGGCACCTGAGCATCCCACCACAACACCATTTCACGCGCGTTGCGGACCTTGATCGCCCGGGCGTCCTCGCCCTGAACGCCTCCCGTACGGCAGGTGTACTGCGCTCTCGCCCCATCTTGCCTGCTCGGGCCGGCATCCGTAATGGCCGGTCCGCTTCCCCCGTGGCCGACGCCACGCCCTTAAAACTTGCATCCGAGATGCAAGTTTTCATAGCGTGCCGATCAGCCGAGCCCTCCGAGGAGTCCTGATGCTGACCGAGCCGTCCGCAGCCACCGTCCGCGCCACCCTGCCCGCCGTCGGCGCGGCGATCGGCGAGATCACCGAGCGCTTCTACGCCCGCCTCTTCGACGCCCACCCCGACCTGCTGCGCAACCTCTTCAACCGGGGCAACCAGGCCGCCGGCACCCAGAAGCAGGCCCTCGCCGGTTCGATCGCCGCCTTCGCCGCGCACCTGCTGGACCGTCCGGACCAGCGGCCGGACGCCCTGCTCGGCCGCATCGCGCACAAGCACGCCTCCCTGGGCGTGACCCCCGAGCAGTACGACGTCGTCCACGAGCACCTCTTCGCCGCCATCGCCGAGGTCCTCGGCGAGGCCGTCACGCCCGAGGTGGCCGCCGCCTGGGACGAGGTGTACTGGCTGATGGCGAACGCCCTCATCGCGATCGAGAAGCGGTTGTACGAGGAGAGCGGCGGCCCCGGCCTGCGCGCCTGGGAGGTCGTCGAGCGCTTCGAGGAGACCTTGGACGTCGTCACCTTCCGGCTGCGCCCGGCCGACGGCGGCCCGGTGGCCGGCTTCCGCGCCGGGCAGTACGTCTCCGTCGGCGTCACCCTGCCCGACGGCGCCCGGCAGATACGGCAGTACAGCCTGACCGGAGCGCCGGGCGAGACGGTGCGCCAGATCAGCGTCAAGCGCGTGCGGGGCGGGACGACGCCGGACGGCGAGGTCTCGAACCACCTCCACGCGCGCGTGCGGCCCGGCGACGTCCTGGAGCTGTCCGAGCCGTACGGCGACCTGGTACCGGCCGGCGACCCGGACACGCCCCTGCTGCTCGCCTCCGCCGGCATCGGCGTGACCCCGATGATCGCCGTGCTGGCCGACCTCGCCGCCGGCGGCCACCGCGCCCCGGTCACCGTCGTCCACGGCGACCGCTCCCCCGCCGACCACGCCCTGCGCGCCGACCACACGGCGTACGCGCAGAAGCTGCCCGACGCCACCGCGCACTTCTTCTACGAGCGCGACGCCGAGCCCGGCACCCGGACCGGCCTGGTCGACCTGACCGGCATCGACGTCCACCCCGGCACGCGCGCGTACCTGTGCGGCCCCCTCCCCTTCCTGCGCGCGATCCGCGCCCGGCTGATCGAGAAGGGCGTCGCCCCGGCCGACGTCCACTACGAGGTCTTCGGCCCGGACCTCTGGCTGGCCCAGGGCTGAGCGCGCCGAAGGGGCGCGGGGAACTGCGCGACCGGCCACGACGACGCGGCACACGCCCGACGACCTCACACGGCCGGTCGCGACGCGTTCAGTCCAGCCCCGGCCGCCGGGAGATCCCCAGCAGCAAAGGCCCCGTCGGCTCGGCGACGAGTTCCCCGACCCTGACGGAGTCCAGCGCGGCGAAGAACGCCTCCTGAGCCCCCCGCAGAGCACCCCGCAGGCGGCAGCCGGAGCGCAGGGGGCAGGCCGCCGTCGCCTGCGTCCCCTCGCAGTCCACCACGTCGCCCTCGCCCTCGAAGGTCCGCACGACCGCGCCCACCGACGCGGTGCGGCCCCGCTCCGTGAGCGCCAGCCCGCCGCCCCGCCCGCGCCGGGCGTCGACCAGGCCCAGGTGCTGGAGTTCGGCGACGACCTTCGCGGCGTGCGTGTAGGGCACGTCCATGTCGGCGGCGACCTGACGGGTCGTGGGCGTGGCGTCGGCGACCGCGAGTCGCATCAGGACGCGCAGGGCCAGGTCGGTGGAGCGCAGCAGCCGCATACCGCGAGCGTAGGTAATGCGCATCCCGTCTTCAAATTATCCGGTTCCTGCGCCTCGGCGGCGTCAAGCGCGGCCCCGCCGCATTACGATCAGCGGGCCCCACCGTCCACGTCCCCTTCCCCAGAAGGACACGCCTCATGGGTTCCGGCAAGAACAGCAGCACCGCGGCGCGCAAGGCGCGCATCGAGGAGATGCGGCGCGCCGAGCGTGCCCGCGAGCGCCGCAACCGGGTGCTCACCATCGCCGCCAGCGCGGTGGTCGTCGTCGGTCTCGTCGTCGGCGGTGTGGTCCTGGTCAAGACCCAGGGCGACTCCGGCAAGGACCAGGCCACGCCGAGCGGTGACGCCAAGGGCTCCGGGGACTCCGGGAAGTTCACCACCGGCGCGGACGGGGTGAAGACCTGGTCGGGCAAGCTGTCCCGGACTCACGTGACGACCAAGGTGTCGTACCCGATGCACCCGCCGGTCGGCGGCAACCACAACCCGGTCTGGCTGAACTGCAACGGCGACGTGTACACCAAGGCGGTGCCCGAGGAGAACGCCGTGCACTCGCTGGAGCACGGCGCGGTCTGGGTGACGTACACCGGCAAGGCGGCCAAGGCCGACGTCGACGCGCTCGCGGCGAAGGTGAAGAAGACCCCGTACTCGCTGATGAGCCCGTATGAGAACCAGGAGGCCCCGCTGATCCTGTCGGCGTGGGGCCACCAGGTCGCGGTGAAGAGCGCCAAGGACCCGGAAGTGGACAAGTTCTTCGCCACGTACGTGCAGGGGCAGCAGACGCCCGAGCCGGGCGCCTCGTGCACCGGCGGGGTCATGAAGTGATGCGGCGGCACGTCGGCTGGGTCGCCGGAACCGCGGCGGCGGTGCTCGTCGCGGCCGGCGCGATCACCTACGCGGTCGCCGAGGAGCCCGGCGGATCCGGTCCGGCCACGCCGGGCGCGGAGTCGGCGGACGCCGGGTTCGCCCGGGACATGGCCGTCCACCACCAGCAGGCCGTCGAGATGTCGTACATCGTGCGCGACCGCACGAAGGACGAGGAGGTGCGGCGGCTCGCCTACGACATCGCGCAGACGCAGGCCAACCAGCGCGGCATGCTGCTGGGCTGGCTGGATCTGTGGAACCTGCCCAAGGTGTCGGCCGATCCGCCGATGACCTGGATGGGCATGGGCGGCATGGCCTCCGGCAAGGACGGCGCGCTGATGCCGGGGATGGCCACGAACACCGAGCTGAAGAAGCTCGGGTCGCTCAGCGGCAAGCAGGCCGAGATCCTCTACCTCCAGCTGATGACGGCCCATCACAAGGGCGGCATCCACATGGCCGAGGGCTGTGTCGCCAAGTGCACGGTCGGCGTGGAGAAGCGGCTCGCGCAGGGCATGGTCGACGCGCAGCAGTCGGAGATCGAGCTGATGGCCGGAATGCTCAAGGAACGGGGCGCGCAAGCCCGTTCGTAACACCGCCGTAAGGACGAACCGGTCAAACCGCCCTGCGGGGCGGTTACTTGAGCTTCTCTTGACTTTTACGTTCCCCTTGCATGAACGGTTCATCGCAAGAGTGGCCCCCATCGTGTGATCCACTCGTCGGCCGACACCGCCGCGGGCCGGCGCGCGCCTCCACGACGTGCCAACCACTACATGCATGCGAACCGCATCGCAGGGGGTTCTATGAGATCCAACCGCGCCACCGTGCGCGCCGGTGTGAGCATGGCAGCGACACTGCCCATGATCGCCGGTGCGCTGGCGCTGGGCATACCCGCGGCACACGCCGCGGACAGCCCCGCTCGGGACGTACTGAAGGGCACCAAGCCGCTGTGGGCCACGGCCAAGGCGGACAAGGGCGCGACCTCGGACAAGGCCCAGGTCAAGGCCCGCGTCTACCTGGCCGGCCGGGACGCGGCCGGACTCGCCGCCTACGCCAAGGCGGTGTCCGACCCCAACTCGCCCCTGTACGGCAAGTACCTCGGCGCCAAGAAGGCGCAGGCCCGCTTCGGGGCCACCAAGGCCCAGGTGGCCGCCGTCACGTCCTGGCTGAAGTCGGCCGGCCTGACGGTCACCGCGGTCACCCCGCACTACGTCGCCGTCTCCGGTGACGTGGCCGCCGCCGAGAAGGCGTTCGGCACCCAGCTGCACAACTACGCCAAGGGCTCCAAGACCTACCGCGCCCCGGCGCGCACGGCCTCCGCCCCGGCCGCCCTGAAGGGCGCGGTCCTCACCGTCACCGGCCTGGACAACGCCCCGCACAAGGCGAACCACGACGACCAGCTGCCGCCCCCGGACGCGGTCTTCAAGAACGCGGGCCCCTTCTCGTCGTACTACGGCTCGAACGTCGCGACGACGCTCCCGGACGCCTACGGCCAGAAGATCCCGTACGCGATCAAGGGCTACACCGGCGAGCAGCTGCGCGCGGCGTACGGCGCCGGCACGTACACCGGCAAGAACGTCCGCGTGGCGATCACCGACGCGTACGCCTCCCCGACGATCGCCTACGACGCCGGCAAGTACGCCGTGAAGAACGGTGACGCGGCCTGGAAGACCGGCCAGCTGCACCAGGTGCTGCCGAAGAACTACACCAAGACCGACGAGTGCGGGGCCGCCGGCTGGTACGGCGAGGAGACCCTGGACGTCGAGGCGGTCCACGCGGTCGCCCCGAACGCCGACGTCACCTACGTGGGCGCGGCCTCCTGCTACGACGACGACCTGCTGGACTCCCTCAGCAAGGTCGTCGACAGCCACCTGGCCGACATCGTCTCCAACTCCTGGGGCGACATCGAGGCCAACCAGACGCCGGACCTCGCGGCGGCCTACGACCAGGTCTTCCAGCTGGGCGCGGTCCAGGGCATCGGCTTCTACTTCTCCTCCGGTGACAACGGCGACGAGGTCGCCAACACCGGCGTGAAGCAGGTCGACACCCCGGCCAACTCCGCCTGGGTCACCGCGGTCGGCGGCACCTCGCTGGCCGTCGGCAAGGGCGACAAGTACCAGTGGGAGACCGGCTGGGGCACCGAGAAGGCCACGCTGGCACCCGACGGCAAGAGCTGGGTCGGCTTCCCCGGCGCGTTCACCTCGGGCGCGGGCGGCGGCACCAGCAAGACGGTGCCGCAGCCGTACTACCAGAAGGGCGTCGTCCCGAACGCGCTGGCCACGGCCAACAACGCCGCCGGCAACCGCGTCGTCCCGGACATCGCGGCCATCGCCGACCCGAACACCGGCTTCCTGGTCGGCCAGACCCAGACCTTCCCCGACGGCACCGAGCAGTACAGCGAGTACCGCATCGGCGGCACCTCGCTGGCCGCGCCGGTCATCGCGGCGGTCCAGGCGCTGGCCCAGGAGGCCCGCGGCGGCAAGCCCCTCGGCTTCGCCAACCCGGTGATCTACGCCAAGTACGGCAAGAAGGGCGTCTTCCACGACGTCACGGACAACCCGACGGGCTCCGGCCTGGCGGTCGCCCGCGTCGACTACGCCAACGGCCTGGACGCCGCCGACGGCCTGCTGACCTCGGTCCGCAGCCTGGGCAAGGACAGCTCGCTGTCCGCGGTGAAGGGCTACGACGACGTGACGGGAGTCGGCTCGCCGGCCAACGGGTACGTGGAGTCGTTCCGGCGGTAAGTCGCCGGGGTTCGCTCAGTTGAAGGGGCGTGGGGTGCGTGCACCTCACGCCCCTTCGGCGTCATCGGGCCTTGAGCGCGGTGACGAAGGGGGTCCAGGCGGTGGGGGTGAGGAGGAGGACGGGGCCGTGGGGGAGCTTGGAGTCACGTACGGGGATGACTTCCTGGATGTTGGAGGCGACTTCCAGACAGTTACCGCCGTCTTCGTTGCTGTAGCTGCTCTTGAACCAGAGAGCTCTACTCAAGTCGATCCGATTGCTTGCCATTTCGGTGATCCTCTGCCGCTGACTTGATCATGGCGAGGGACGTGTCTGGTGACAGCGCGACGGCCCTGAGCCGATCGTATGCCTTGCGGTACCGCTCCACGAGAGCTGGATCATCGACGGTGACTCCGCTGTAGGACGCCTCGGTGTACACCAGCGGCGGGGCATCTGGGAACGTCATGGTCATGATGGAAGCAGCCATCAGGGGATACGCCCGTTGCTTCCACGGAACGATCTGCGGAGTGATCCGGCGCCGGTCCGCCAAATCCCCGATGTGATCGAGCTGCGCCGCCATGTCCGGTGCTTCGAGGAGCGGTTGGGTGAGTAGCGACTCGTGCATGATGACCCAGTACTCCGGGGTGCGGTGATCCGCTTCGAACAGGGCGGCGCGCGCTGTTCGGCCGCTGACCTTTTCTTCCACCTCGGCGTCGGAGGACAGCGGAAGATCGGCCAGGATGACGGCCCGCGCGTAGGCCGGAGTCTGAAGTAGCCCCGGCAAGAGCGTCGGACACCACTCCTCGATGGTCAGCGCATACCTCTCCGCCTCCAAGACCTTCTCGAAATACGTGGGGTGCCCAGCCCTCCTCGCCCTCCGCACATCCTCGCAACGGCGCTCGAAGAAGCCGTCGGTCCGGAGCACACGATCCGCATGCCGAGCCAGATCGATGGGCATCCTCCGCTCCCCGTGCTCGATGTCGCTGAGGTACGTCTTGCCGTAGAAGCTCCCCTCGAGGAACGCCTCCAACGACAGGCCGGCCGCCTCCCGCTTCCACCGCAACTCCTTGCCGTAGAAGGTCGGGACGCTCATCGAGCCGTCAATGTCCTTGCCCCGGGCCACCGCTCACTCTCCTCCGCTGCCCTGGTCGCGAACGCGAAACCTCTTCCACGGTAGCGAGCGCGGCGACAGTCTGTGAGGCGTTCGTCACGCACAGCACAGAAGGTTGCCGCCTCTCATGTCCGACCGCTCCCCCACCGCCTACGACGTCACGCTCTGCGTCGAGGACCTCCGCGCCGCGCTCGCCCTGCACGGCATCACCCTCCCCTCGCTCCGGGCCGACCTGCCGAGCTTCGCGGGTACGTACGCCCCGCCCGCCGGACTCGTCACGCTCGGGAACTGCAACACCGCCACGGCGCGGGCGCTGGCCGCCGTGCTGAGGAAGGCGGCGGCGGAGTGACGACGTCGCTGGAACTGCACCTGCTGGCCACCGCGAAGGCCGCGCCGGAACTGCGCCACCACCTCCGTGCGCACGGCTTCGACGTCCGCCTGTGTGCGACGGAGCTGCTGACCAACGTCATCGACCACCTCGGCGAGGGAACACCGGTGACGGTCCGGGTCGGGGGTACGGCGGTGGGGCGTACGCGGATCGAGGTGACCGATCCCGACCCGCGCGCGTTGCCCGTCCTGCTGTCGGCAGGGGAAACGGCCGAGTCGGGGCGGGGGTTGGCGCTCGTGGACGCGCTGGCCGAGCGGTGGGGCGTGGTCCAGGGACCGGACCGGAAGACGGTGTGGTGCGAACTGAGGAACTGAGCGGGGCTACGCGGCCTGAGTCGAGCGCGTGCCGGGAAGTGGCCCCCTCACCGCTGGACCGGGAGTCCGGGGCAGTGACGCCGCATCGCGTCCAGCACCGCTTCCGGCGGCGCCGGCAAGGTGTTCACGGCCATGTTGGCCGGGCCGAGGCCGAGCCGTGCGTTCGCCGGGGCGGTCCTGCGGACGAGCCGGGGCGCCCGCGCCAGGTAGGCGTCCGGATCGTGCAGGACCAGCTCGATGAACCGCTGCGAGGTGGTGCGCACCCGCTGCTCGCGTATCCGCACGGCGGCTATCTCGTCCCAGCCGAACCGGCCCAGGCTCACGTGGTCCACGCCCGCGTCGTCCAGTACCAGCTCCGGTCGGCCACGGAGCAGACGCCGGACGTAGCTCACCGAGCAGAACCCGAAGAAGAGGACGGCCAGCGCGCCGGCCACCGTCATCTTCACGGTGCTGTGGGCGACCAGGAAGACGATGCCGAGGACGACGAAGACCAGCGAGCCGGCCAGCATCGCCCACACACGTCCCTTGGCGAGCGGGAAGACCGTCGGGGGCAGGGGAGCCGCTTTTTCGTTCACGGGCCCAGACGATAGGACCAGGGCCCTCGCCGGCGGAACCCTTCCCGCGAGGGGCACCTTGGCGGCACGGCCCCTCGCCGCCCTCAGCGGTACAGCGCGTCCTCCGTCTCCGGAACCCGGGACGCCACCACCCGCCCCGCCGACGGAGTCTCCCGGCGGCGGTCCACCGCGTACGCCACGCTCGCCACGCCCAGGCCCAGGACGGCCAGGGCCGCTCCCGCCAGCGCCGGGGACGTCGTACCGAAGCCGGCCGCCAGGGTCAGGCCGCCGATCCAGGCGCCGCCCGCGTTGGCCAGGTTGAACGCCGCCTGGTTGGCCGAGGAGGCGAGGGAGGGGGCCGCCGACGCCTTCTCCATCACCATCAGCTGGAGCGGGGAGCCGGTGACGAACGCCGCCATTCCCAGCAGGGCGACCGCCAGGGCCGCGCTCCACTCCGCCCGCATCAGCAGGGGGAACAGCGCCAGGACCGCGCCCAGGGACGCCAGGCCGCCGAAGAGGGTGGCGCGCAGGGAGTGGTCGGCGAGCCGGCCGCCCAGCAGGTTGCCCGCCGTGGCGCCGACGCCGAAGAGGGCGAGGAGCAGGGTCACGCTGGTCTCGGCGTAGCCCGCCGCGTCCGTGAGCATCGGGGTGACGTAGCTGTAGGCGGCGAAGAGCGCGCCGAAGCCCGCCACCGTCGTACCGAGGGCCAGCCAGACCGGTACCGACCTCAGGGCCGCGAGTTCGCCGCGCAGGCCCGTCGACGTGGCCGCGTGGTTCCGGTCGTGGGGGATCAGCAGGGCCAGGGAGGCGATCGCCGCCAGGCCGATCACGCTCACTCCCAGGAACGTCGCCCGCCAGCCCAGGTGCTGGCCCATCAGGGTGGCGACGGGGACGCCCGCGATGTTGGCGACGGTCAGGCCGAGGAACATCAGGGACACCGAGCGGGCCTTGCGCTCCGGCGGGACCATCGCCGTGGCGACGACCGCGCCGACCCCGAAGAAGGCGCCGTGCGGCAGGCCGCTGAGGAAGCGGGCGGCCAGCAGGGAGCCGTCGCCGGGGGCGAACGCCGACAGGGCGTTGCCCGCGACGAACAGGGCCATGAGGGAGATCAGGACCGTGCGGCGGGACATCCGCGCGGTCAGCGCGGCCAGCAGCGGGGCGCCGATGACGACGCCCAGCGCGTACGCCGAGACCAGGTGGCCGGCGGCGGGGATCGAGATGTGCAGGTCGTCCGCGACGTCGGGCAGCAGGCCCATCATCACGAACTCGGTCGTACCGATGCCGAAGGCGCCCACGGCGAGGGCGAGCAGGGCCAGGGGCATGAGGGGACCTTTCAGAGAGCGGAGTGCCGTACAGGTTCGAGTCTCGCAGTATGTTCCTGGACGGAACAAACTCTCTCAGGTCCGGTATTCCGGCGGGTCAAGAACCTGTGTCGAGCTTCACACGGGCCGCTACGGGCAGGTGATCGCTGTTCGTGCGCGGCAGCGTCCAGCTCTTCTCCGGCTCCACGCCCTTCACCATGATCTGGTCGATGCGGGCCATCGGGAACGACGCCGGCCAGCTGAACCCGAAGCCGCTGCCGGCCGCGCCCTGCGTGGAGCGCATCTGGGAGGTGACGCCGTTGAGCGCGCGGTCGTTCATGGTGCCGTTCAGGTCGCCGAGCAGCACGACCTGCTTCAGGGGCTCGTCGGAGATGGCCTCGCCGAGCGCGTCGGCGCTCTTGTCCCGCTGCCGGGCGGTGAACCCGGCCTCCATCTTCACCCGCACCGAGGGCAGGTGGGCGACGTAGACCGCGACCGGCCCCTTGGGCGTCGTCACGGTGGCGCGCATCGCCCGCTTCCAGCCGAGCTTGATGTCGACGGCGTGGACGCCGGTCATCGGGTACTTGCTCCACAGCCCGACCGTGCCGACGACCGCGTGGTGCTTGTACGTCGACGCCAGCGCCTTCTCGTAGACGGGCACGGCGGAGGCGGGCAGCTCCTCCAGGGCGAGGATGTCGGCGCCGGACGCGGCCACGCCGGTGGCGGTCGCGGCCGGGTCGGGGTTGTCGGCGTTGACGTTGTGGGTGGCCACCGTCAGGTCGCCGCCGGCGCCGGACTTGTCGGTCAGCAGGCCGCCGAAGAGGTTCAGCCAGACGATCGCCGGGAGCAGGATCACGATCAGCGCGGTCAGCGACCGGCGGACCAGGGCGAGGACCAGCAGCACCGGCACGGCCAGGCCCAGCCAGGGCAGGAACGTCTCGGTGAGCGAGCCGAGGTTGCCCACCGCGTTCGGCATGTGGGCGTGCAGCAGCATCACCAGGGCCAGCAGCAGGGCCAGCACGGCGAGGACGACGCCGCGCCGCCAGACGCCCGGATCGCTGCGCCACCCGGTGAAGAGGCGGTGCGCCAGGCGTCGGAGCCGGGATCCCGGTCGCTCGGGCTCCGAGCCGTCGCCCACCGTCTCCGTCATGTACGCCTGCTGCGCCATACCGTCTGCCTCACTGCCTGCCGTGCACACCGTTCGCCCCCCTTGCTCTTCCGACCCTAGGGGATGATCGGCTCCGTTCCGCCGTCCCATGACGGCCGTACGGAAGACGAGGACGAACGAGCCGGGGCCGCGAGTTCCGGTGACCCCCGGGGCGCGCGGGGTCTGTGACGAAACGCGCACATTAGTGCTACGCCGGCGTGGACCTGACGGGCCGTAGGCCGTCCAGCACCGCGTCGACGATCTGCTCCGCCAGCCCTTCGGGCAGTTCGGCGTCGGGACGCATGACGGAGCGGACGAGCATGGGGCCGACGAACATGTCGTTGGCCAGGTCCAGGTCGATGTCCGCGCGGATCTCGCCGCTCGCCTGCGCGCGGCGCAGCAGGTCCAGGGCGAGGTCGCGGCGGGGCGCTATGACGCTGGCGTGGTACGCCGCCCAGATCCGCGGGCTGCTCTTCATCTGGGCGTACACGTTGTGCAGGATCGCCGAGGAGCGGCTGACCAGGCCGCGCCGGCGCAGGGACTCCAGCAGGACGACGAGGTCGTCGCGCAGGCTGGTGCCGGGGAGTTCGGGGTCGGGGGGTTCGGCGGCGCGTACGACGTCGACGAACAGTTCCTCCTTGCCGCTCCAGCGGCGGTAGATGGTGGCCTTGCCGACCCCGGCCGTGCGGGCGACCCGCTCGATGGACAGCTCGGCGAGGGGCACGCCCTCCTCCAGGAGCTTCATCACGCCTTCCAGGATGGCGCGTTCCACCGCTTCGCTGCGCGGCCGGCCCCGTGCGGGTCCGTCCGGTCGCGGTCGGCTCTCGGCAAGGCTCACGACGATCCGTCCTCTCACTGTGCTGCGGGAATTGTCCCGCAGCCGCCTCCTTCCCCCGTGGAACCGCGCGTGTGCCTCACTCCCCGGCGGCGACCAGCTCCGGCTCCTTGTCCTGCCGCCGGCCGGCGGGCGGCTTGCCCGGCAGGAACAGGAAGGTCACCACGGCGCCGATCAGCGCGACGCCCGTACCGCACAGGGCGGTGACGTGCATGGCGTGCAGGAACGCGTCGTGGGCGGGGGTGACCAGGGCCTCGCCCCGCGGGCCGAGCTTCTCGGCGACGCCGAGGGTGGCCTCGATGGACTCGCCGGCGGTCGTGCGCAGGCCGGGCGGCAGCAGGCCGAGCTTGTCCTCGATGCCGTTGCGGTACGCGGTGGCGAGCACGGAGCCGAGGACGGCGATGCCGAGGGCGCCGCCGACCTGGCGGAAGGTGTTGCTGAGCGCCGAGGCGGAGCCGGCCTTCTCACGGGGCAGGGCCTGCATGATGACGACCGAGGTCGGGGTCATGATGTGCGCCATGCCGGTGCCCATGAGGAAGAACACGACCTCCAGCAGCCAGATCGGCGTGTCGGCCTCGAACGTGGCGAACGCGGCCAGCGTCGCGGCGATGAGCACCAGACCGCCGGTGGTGGTGGCCTTGTTGCCGAACCGGTCGACCAGCAGCCGTGCCCGGGGCGCGAAGATCAGCTGGGCGGCGGCGAGCGGCAGCATCAGCACGCCGGACTCCAGCGGGGAGTAGCCGCGCACGCTCTGGGTGTAGAAGACGCCGAAGAAGGTGACGCCCATCAGCGCGAAGAAGACGAGCGCGATGGCGCTCATGGCGGCCGAGAAGACCTTGTTGCGGAAGTAGGTGACGTCCAGCGACGGGTGGTCGCTGCGCTTCTCGAACACGACGAAGGCGGCCAGGACGACGAGGCCGGCGGCGATGGCGCCCAGCGCCTTGGCGTCGGTGAAGTCGGCCAGCTCGCCGCCCTTGATGATGCCGTAGACGAGCAGCACCAGGCCGACGACGGACAGGACCACGCCGATGGGATCGAGGCGGCCGGGCCGCGGGTCGCGGGAGTCGGGCACCAGCCAGGCCATCAGGACCAGCGCGACGATCACGATGGGCACGTTGACGAGGAAGACCGAGCCCCACCAGAAGTGGTCGAGGAGGGCGCCGCCGGTGATCGGGCCGATGGCGATGGCGAGGCCGACGCCGCCGGCCCAGATGCCGATGGCCTTGGGCTGTTCCTCGCGTTCGAAGACGTTCATGAGCACCGCGAGGGTGGCGGGCATGACGAACGCGGCACCGAGGGCCATCAGCGCGCGGTAGGCGATCAGCTGGCCGGGCGAGCCGGACTCGGCGGCGAGCGCGGAACCGATGCCGAACACGAGGATGCCGCCGAGCAGCACCTTCTTGCGGCCGAGCCGGTCGCCGACGAGTCCGGCGGTGAACAGCAGGCCGGCGAAGACGAGAGTGTAGGCGTTGATCGCCCACTCGATCTCGCTCTGCGTGGCGCCGAGGCCGGTGGGCGCCGGGGTGGCGATCGTCTTGATGGCGACGTTCAGGATCGAGTTGTCGAGCACCACGATCAGCAGGCTGAGCATGAGCACGCCGAGGATCGCCCAGCGGCGCCGGTGCACCGCTTCCGGTATTCGGGAGGCAGGGACGGGACTTGTCATGTGTTCGAGCCTACGATCATTTCGATACGGAACCGTATCGTATCTTATTTCTTTACCAAGCCCTTACGCGGCTGGGCTCACAAGGGGGTACCCCTGGCCCCGAATGGCACGAGGTGCCACCATGGAGTCGATCCGGGGACGCCGTCAGGGCGCCTCGAGATGACTGAAGGAGCCGTTGCCATGACGCAGCTTTCGGCTGCCCAGAACAAGCCTTCCGACGGCAGCAAGGCGCTGTACGGGGGCCTCTACGGAGGAAAGGGCACCCGCCGCATCACCGTCCGCGACATCGCCCTCGCCAAGGAGCGGGGCGAGAAGTGGCCCATGCTCACCGCCTACGACGCGATGACCGCGTCCGTCTTCGACGAGGCCGGGATCCCGGTCATCCTGGTCGGCGACTCGGCGGGCAACTGCCACCTCGGGTACGACACCACCGTCCCCGTCACCCTCGACGAGATGACCATGCTGTCCGCGGCCGTCGTACGCGGCACCACCCGTTCCCTGATCGTCGGCGACCTGCCCTTCGGCTCCTACCAGGAGGGCCCGGTGCAGGCGCTGCGCTCGGCGACCCGGCTGGTGAAGGAGGCCGGCGTCGGCGCGGTCAAGCTGGAGGGCGGCGAGCGGTCGCACGAGCAGATCCGGCTGCTGGTGGAGTCCGGCATCCCGGTCATGGCCCACATCGGGCTGACCCCGCAGTCCGTCAACGCGATGGGCTACCGCGTGCAGGGGCGCGGCGAGGAGGCGGCACAGCAGCTGCTGCGCGACGCCAAGGCCGTGCAGGACGCGGGCGCGTTCGCGGTGGTGCTGGAGCTGGTCCCGGCGGAGCTGGCGGCCGAGGTGACGCGGGTGCTGCACATCCCGACGGTCGGCATCGGCGCGGGACCGGAGACGGACGCGCAGGTCCTGGTGTGGACGGACATGCTCGGGCTGACCTCCGGCCGGGTCCCGAAGTTCGTCAAGAAGTACGCGAACCTGCGTGAGGTCATGGGCGACGCGGTCAAGGCGTTCGCGGAGGACGTCGTCGGCGGGACGTTCCCGCTGGAGGAGCACTCCGTCCACTAGACCACTGCGGCACCACCGGGCAGCCCGCCGATCGTCCCCCGTCGGCGGGCTGCCGCCGTCTGGGGGCGCGCGTCCCCAGGGCTGTCGGCAGCGTGTCGGCCGGCTGTCGGTGGTTTGTCGGTGGGGCCTGGCACTGTCATCGGCATGACACGCATCGACGACAACCCCGCCGGCGGACGCTCCGCCGTGACCGTACGGGGACTGGTCAAGCACTACGGCGAGACCAGGGCACTGGACGGTGTCGACCTGGACGTGCGCGAGGGCACCGTGATGGGTGTGCTCGGGCCGAACGGCGCCGGCAAGACCACCCTCGTACGCATCCTGTCCACCCTCATCACCCCCGACGCCGGGCAGGCCACGGTGGCCGGCTACGACGTCGTACGGCAGCCCCGTCAGCTGCGCCGCGTCATCGGACTCACCGGCCAGTACGCCTCGGTGGACGAGAAGCTCCCGGGCTGGGAGAACCTGTACCTGATCGGGCGGCTGCTGGACCTGTCCCGCCGGGACGCCCGCGCCCGCGCCGACGAACTGCTGGAGCGGTTCTCGCTGACGGAGGCGGCCAGGCGGCCCGCGGGCACGTACTCCGGCGGCATGCGGCGGCGGCTGGACCTGGCCGCGTCCATGATCGGCCGGCCCGCCGTGCTGTACCTGGACGAGCCGACCACCGGCCTCGACCCGCGCACCCGCAACGAGGTGTGGGACGAGGTGAAGGCGATGGTCGGCGACGGCGTCACCGTGCTGCTCACCACCCAGTACATGGAGGAGGCCGAGCAGCTCGCCTCCGAACTGACCGTGGTGGACCGCGGCAAGGTCATCGCCAACGGCGGGATCGAGGAGCTGAAGGCCCGCGTCGGCGGACGGACCCTGCGGGTGCGGCCGGTGGACCCGCTGGAGCTGCGCCCGCTCGCCGTGATGCTGGACGAGCTGGGCATCACCGGGCTCGCCACGACCACCGTGGACACCGAGACCGGGACCCTGCTGGTGCCGATCCTCAGCGACGAGCAGCTGACGGCCGTGGTCGGCGCGGTCACCGCGCGCGGCATCACGGTCTCCTCCGTCACCACCGAACTGCCGAGCCTGGACGAGGTGTTCCTGTCGCTCACCGGCCACCGCGCCAGTGCCCCGCAGGACGCCATGCCCGCCGACGACCGTCAGGAGGTCGCCGTATGACCGCCGCCACCCTCTCCCCGGCCGCCCCGAAGACCGACACGCCGATCCCGCTGCGCGCCCACCTGCGCCACACCGGCGCGCTGGTCCGCCGCAACCTGCTGTGGATCCGCCAGGACCCGGAGTCGATGTTCGACGCGATCCTGTTCCCGGTCGTCTTCACCCTGCTGTTCGTGTACGTCTTCGGCGGCTCCATCGGCAAGTCCCTCGGCGGCGGGCAGGACCAGTACGTCCAGTACGTCGTCCCCGGCCTCATGGCCATGATGGGCATGAACATGGCCCAGGGTGTGGGCACCGGTTTCAACCAGGACTTCAACTCCGGCGTCATGGACCGCTTCCGGTCCCTGCCGATCGGACGCGGCTCCGTGCTCTTCGCGAAGATCGCGGTGGAGCTGATGCGAATGCTGTTCGCGACCCTGGTGCTGCTGGTGGTGGCCCTCCTCGTGGGCTACGACATCAACAGCTGGAGCGGTCTGCTGGCCTCCGTGGGGCTGTCGGCGGTGTTCGGCTCGGCGCTGATGTGGGTGTTCCTGACCCTCGGCGTGGTGATGAAGAACGCGCAGTCGGTGCAGGCGATGGGTTTCCTGGTGCTGATGCCGCTGCAGTTCGGCTCGTCGATCTTCGCGCCGACCTCCTCGATGCCGGGCTGGCTCCAGGCGTTCACCGACTACAACCCGCTGTCGTCGCTGGCCGACACCGCGCGCGGCCTGATGGAGGGCGGCCCGGTCGCGCACGACCTGTGGGTGACGCTGATCTGGTCGGTCGGCCTGACCGCGGTCATGGCCCCGGTCGCCATCCACAAGTTCCGCACGAAGAGCTGACGCCTCCCGGCACTCAGATCAGGGCGGTGGCCTCCGCGAGGGAGAGGCCACCGCCCTCGGCGTACGCGGCCTCGTACGCCTCCGGGTCGAGCGTCTCCCGGATCCGCGCCTCGGTCATGGCGTGGCACCGCCGCTCCACGTCGGAGGGGATGTGGCCGGCCGGCAGCAGCGCGTCGGCGGCGCCCAGACAGCGGGCGGCGTCGGCGGCGCGGTCGCCACCGTCGGCGCGGGCCAGGGCCATCGCCGCCGTGGTGAGGCAGATGGAGTTCAGATGCGGGTTGAGGGCCTCGGACAGCGGGTCGGCGCCGAGACGGACGGCCCTGCGGACCCGGGTGAGGGCTTCCTCCGTACGCTCCTCCACGGCGTCCACCCAGGCCTCCTGGGAGGTGATCAGCGCGTCGAACACGACGAAACGCGCGATGGTGACCTCCTCGCGCGTCAGCCGGAGCTGTTCGCGGGCCTCCGCGGTGCGGCCGGTCAGACTGAGCCAGCCGGCGAGGAAGAGCCGCGCGAAGGGCACGGCCTCGTTGTGGACGCCCCCCTGGGTCATGGTGACGTCACGGAGCATCCGCTCGCCGCGTTCGCTCTCGCCGGCCTGCACGAGCACGCTGCCGAGCCGGGCGCGGAGCACGGCCACCTGGGCGCGGGCACCGAGGCGTTCGGCGTGTTCGATGGCGGCCTGGTAGTCGGCGGCGGCCTCGCGGTGGGCGCCCTTGCGTTCGTTGGCCTCGCCGCGCGCGGACAGGGCCTCGGTGGTGCCCCAGGCGTCGCCGAGCCGGTGGTAGATCTCCAGGGACTCGTCGGCGTCGCGGGTGGCGTCACCAGCCCAGGAGGTGCGGTTGGCCAGGAGGTTGGCGCGCAGGTGGAGGGCACCGGCCAGCTCCCACTCGTAGCCCGGGGTCTCCCGGCAGGTCCGCACGTTGGCGTCCACGATGGTGCGCACCTGTTCGGCGCCGCCGGTCAGCAGACCGGCGAAGAACCACAGCATGCCCGGGGGCCGGCAGGTCTGCGGCAGGCCGGGCTCGTAGACCTGGGCGACGACGCGGAGCTTCGCCTTCGCCTCGGGGGTCTGCCAGAGGTCGATCTCGGTGTCCATGCACGCCAGATGGGCCAGATGGACCCCGCGCCGGGCCTCGGCGAGGAGTTCGCCGGTGTACGGGGGCGGGGTGTCGGTGCAGCGTTGCCACACCGGTTCGGCGCGGCGGACCGGTTCGGTGAACGGGTCGGGGCCGAGCGTCATGACCTCCCGGCACCAGGTGCGGATCTCGATGCGCTGGTCGCGCATCTGCCAGAACCAGAACAGGGACAGGACCATGCACAGGCCCTCCTGTTCGTCGCGCTGGGCGAGGGCGTGGCGGAAGGCGGTGCGCAGGTTCTCGTACTCCAGCTGGAACCGGTCGATGGCGGCGCGCTGCCCGGAGCCGCGCAGCAACGGGTCGGTGGTGCGGGCGAGTTCCCGGTAGTACGTCAGGTGGGCGCGCTGGGCCTGGGCGCGGTGGCCGGTCTCGGTGAGGCGTTCGGCGGCGTACTCGGCGACGGTCTCCAGCAGCCGGTAGCGCATGCCGCCGTCGGCCGCCGGGGCGGCCACCACGAGGGACTTGTCGACCAGCGAGCCCAGCGCGTCCAGGGCGGCCGGCCCGCACACCGCCTCGGCGGCGGCGAGGTCACAGCCGCCGGCGAACACCGACAGCCGGGCGAGGACGTCCCGTTCGCCGGCGTCCAGCAGGTCCCAGGACCAGTCGACGACGGCCCTGAGGGTCTGCTGGCGGGGCAGCACGGTGCGGCTGCCGGAGGTGAGCAGCCGGAAGCGGTCGTCCAGCCGGTCCGCTATCTGACGGGGTGCCAGCATGCGCAGCCGGGCCGCCGCCAGCTCGATCGCCAGGGGCAGTCCGTCCAGGCGGCGGCAGATCTCGGCGCACGCCTCCGGGTCGTCCTCGACCCGGAAGCCGGGGCGGGCCGCCGCGCCCCGGTCGGCGAGCAGCCGCAGCGCGACCGGCTCGGGCAGCGGCTCCACGGGCCGGACCAGCTCCCCCGGCACGCCGAGGGGTTCCCGGCTGGTGGCGAGGACGGTCAGCTCCGGGCAGCGGGCCAGCAGGTGCTCGGCGAGCCGGGCGGCGGCGTCCACGACGTGCTCGCAGTTGTCCAGGATGATCAGCATGCGCCGCCGGGCGCAGTGTTCCACGAGCCGTTCGACGGGGTCGCCGTGCCGGTCGGAGACCGCGCGCATGCCGTCCACGCCGGCGCCGTGCAGCACGGTCTCGCGGGCGCCGATCGCGGTGAGCACGGCCTGCGGTACGGCGTCCGGGGCGTCCACGGGGGCCAGCTCGGCGAGCCACACCCCGTCCGGGACGGTGTGCCGTACCGCCTCGGCGGCCTCCTGCGAGAGCCGGGTCTTGCCGGCGCCGCCGGGCCCCAGCAGGGTGACCAGGCGGGCCGCCGCCAGGTCGGCGCCGATGGCGCTGAGGTCGGCTTCCCGGCCGACGAAGGAGGTGAGCCGGGCGGGCAGGTTGCCCGGGCGGGCCGCCGCAGGCAGCTCGGCCGGTTCCTCCCGCAGCAGTTCGGCGTGCAGGGCGCGCAGTTCGGGGCCGGGGTCGGAGCCGAGCCGGTCCGCGAGGAGGCGCCGTACGTCCTCGTAGGCGGCAAGTGCCCGGGCGGGGCGGCCGGTGTCGCGCAGGGCGCGCAGCCGCAGCGCCTGGAGGGGTTCGTCCAGCGGGTGGCTGTCGCACAGGGCGGTCAGCTCGGGCAGCACCCGCTCGGCCTCGCCGAGGGCGAGCGCGGCGGTGTGCCGGGCGCGCAGGGCGTCGAGTCTGCGGGTCTCCCAGCGGGCCGCCTCGGCGGTGCGGTCGGGCAGGTCGGCGAGGGCGGGGCCGCGCCACAGGGCGAGGGCGTCGTCGAGGACGGCGGCGGCCTTGGCCGGGTCGCCGTCGGCGAGGGCGGTGAGGCCGTCGCCGGTCAGCCGGTCGAAGCGGACGAGGTCGACGTCGTCGGGCGCGGCGGTGAGCCGGTAGCCGCCGTCGGCGGAGACGACGGCGGCGGCGCCGAGGGTACGACGGAGCCGGCCGACGAGCGCCTGGAGGGCACCGGTGGCGTCGGCGGGCGGGTCGGCGCCCCACACCTCGTCCACCAGCACCCCGGCGGGCACGGTCCGCCCGGCCCTGAGCGCGAGCACGCTCAGCAGGGCGCGCAACCGCGTCCCGCCGACCGGAAGGGCCGTACCGTCGGGACGGATCGCCTGGGTGGTGCCGAGCAGCCGATAGCGCACGGGGTCCATTGTCCCCGGGGAGAACCGGGCGCCGCTCGCGGGTCTCAGATGCGGATGAACTCGGAGGAGTCGAGGACGAGGGTCTGGTCGGCGACGGGGATCTTGATCTGGTCCCCGAAGACGCCGGACTCCTGGTGCTGGTACTCGCCGTCCTCCGGGCGTGTCAACAGGGTCCAGCGGCCTGCGAGCACGTCGACGATCAGGTAGGCGGGGATGCGGCGCAGAGCGTAGTGGCTCGGCTTGGTGTTGTAGTCGCGGTTCTTGCTCTCCGGTGAAACGACCTCGACCACGAAGGGCAGCAGCTCCTCGCTGATGTCGCTCTTGTCCGTCTCGACCAGGTCGCGCGGAATCGCCGTGGCATCGGGTTCGGGCTTGTAGCCCTCCCGGGGCGGGACGACGGAGAACTCGCTCGTCGCCACCCAGCCCGGCAGCCGTTCTTCGATCTGGTTCTCGATGCGCCGCTGTGTCGCCCTGTGCGCATAGGTGACCGGTACCAAGGTGAGCCCGTTCCTCGTCAGGCGGAGGCGCGCGCTCTTCGGCACGTGAATGGCGTCCTGGACAAGCTCGACCCAGCCCTCGGCGAGCGTCATGGCCACCTCCTCAGTCGACTCGATGACAGCGTAACGACTAGCAGGAACCTCCGGCCGCTCGCAGGACGTTTCCCCGCGATCACCGGTACGGTCGACCCCGGCCCGCCCGACGCGACCCGAGGAGCTCTCCGCCATGACCACCGCCACCACCCGCCACGGCGATCGGCAGATCAGCCCGGTGTTCGTCGGCATCCTGGCCGTGACGGCGGTGACCGGCTGGGCCACCTGGAGCGGGTTCGCCGCGCAGCCGGGCGTCGCGGTGTTCCTGTTCGTGACGGCGGCCTGGATCGTCTCCCTGTGCCTGCACGAGTACGCGCACGCCCGCACCGCCCTGCACAGCGGGGACATCACGGTCGGCGCGAAGGGCTACCTCACGCTGAACCCGCTGAAGTACACGCACGCGCTGCTGAGCATCGTGCTCCCGCTGCTGTTCGTGATCATGGGCGGGATCGGTCTGCCCGGCGGCGCGGTGTTCATCGAGCGGAGCCGCATCCGGGGCCGCTGGCGGCACAGCCTGATCTCGGCGGCGGGCCCGCTGACGAACGTGCTGTTCGCGGCGGTGTGCACGGCCCCGTTCTGGCTGCACGCGCTGGACGGCGTCCCCGCCGACTTCCGGTTCGCGCTGGCCTTCCTGGCGCTGCTCCAGGTGACGGCGGCGCTGCTGAACTTCCTGCCGGTGCCGGGCCTGGACGGCTACGGGGTGATCGAGCCGTGGCTGTCGTACGGCGTGAAGCGGCAGGTGGAGCCGTTCGCGCCGTTCGGGCTGCTGTTCGTGTTCGCGCTGCTGTGGCTGCCGTCGGTCAACAGCGCGTTCTTCGACGTGATCGACTCGATCATGCGGGCGCTGAACGTCGACGACTTCTCCCGCTACTGCGGCGAGGCGGACTACCGCTTCTGGCAGGACACCCCGGAGATCTGCTCGCTCAGTTCGTGACGGAGCGGCCCTGCCCGGCGGCCCGGCCGCGCTTGACGTAGTACCAGGTCATGTTGGAGGACAGGCCCGCCAGCAGCACCCACACGATCCCCAGCCAGCTGCCCTGGACGAAGGAGACGACCGCGGCGGCCACGGCGAGGAGGCAGACGATCAAGGTGTAGAGGGCGATGCGGGGCATGGGGGCCGGCTCCGGATCCTGTCGGGGGACACTGCTCGAGGTCACCAGTGTCCCCCATCGCCGGACGCGGCTCACACGTCGGTGACGCGGAGCCCGGCGTGTGCCTTGTACCGGCGGTTGACGGAGATCAGGTTCGCGACCAGCGACTCGACCTGGTGGGCGTTGCGCAGCCGGCCCGCGAAGACGCCGCGCATGCCGGGGATGCGCCCGGCCAGCGCCTGCACGATCTCCACGTCGGCGCGCTCCTCGCCGAGCACCATCACATCGGTGTCGATCTGCTCGATCTCCGGGTCCTGGAGCAGGACGGCCGACAGGTGGTGGAAGGCGGCGGCGACCCGGGAGTCCGGCAGCAGGGCGGCGGCCTGCTCGGCGGCGCTGCCCTCCTCCGGCTTCAGGGCGTAGGCGCCCTTCTTGTCGAAGCCGAGCGGGTTGACGCAGTCCACGACGAGTTTTCCGGCCAGTTCCTCGCGCAGCGACCTCAAGGTGTCGCCGTGGCCCTCCCACGGCACGGCGACGATCACGATGTCGCTGCGGCGCGCGGTCTCGGCGTTGTCGGCGCCCTCGACGCCGTGTCCGAGTTCCCCGGCGGCGGCCCGGGCCCGCTCGGCGGCGCGGGAGCCGATGATCACCTTCTGGCCGGCCCGGGCGAGCCGGTAGGCGAGGCCCTTGCCCTGCGGTCCGGTGCCGCCGAGAACGCCGACGACGTACCCGGAGACGTCGGGCAGGTCCCAGGGGTCCTTGGCGGGGGCCTTGGCAGGGGTCTGTGCGCTGTCGGTAGAGGTCATGGGCCGACTCTACGTCCGCCGCCGGGTCCGTACCGGCTCAGGTCAGCCGGTGTACGGGCACCCGGCGGAAGGTGATCGTCGCGTAGGCGTCGAAGTCGCCCGTCTCGTACAGGAGCCCGACGGTGTGCGGGTCGACGCGGACGAGGTCGGAGTAGGCGGCGGGCAGCCCGTCGACGGTGAACGCCGGGCGCCAGGTGACGCCGCCGTCGACGGAGGCGCGGATCGTCATCAGGGCGCGGGCGGCGGGGTCGGCCGGGGCGGAGAAGAGGAGCAGGTCGGGGTCGCGGAGCTGGAGCACGGAGGCCTCGCAGACCGGCGCGGTCAGCCCGGCCTGCGGCCGGAAGGGCTTGACGAGGGTCTTCCCGCCGTCCTTGGAGTGGGCGTCGGCGCGGTTGCCGGGTGACGGGGAGTCGTTGCGGGTGTTGAGGTAGACGCGGCCGTCGGGGAGTTCGGCGGCGGTGGTCTCGTTGACGTTGACGTAGCCGTCGGTGTTCTCGTCCAGGTAGCCCAGGTACCAGGTCTCGCCGCGGTCGTCGCTGAGCAGGCAGTGCCCGCTGTTGTACCTGGCCTCGGCGCCGGTGTCGGTGCCGGTGGGCGGCAGGGTGTGGTTGGCCGGGACGAGGACGCGGCCGGAGGTCAGCTGCAGGGCGTGGCCGGGGGTGGTGGCGTACCAGCGCCAGCCGGGCTTCTTCACCTCCCGGGTGATCTCCCTGGGCCTGGACCAGGTCACCCCGTCGTCGTCGCTGTGCTGCACCCACACGCGCCGCCCGTCGGCGTCCCCGACCTGGCCGCGCAGGATGGCGGCCTCGGTGGCGGAGGCGGCGGCGCGCATGTGCACGAGCAGGACGCGGCCGGTGTCCAGCACGACGGGGGCGGGGTTGCCGGCGAGGTCCGCGCCGTTGTCCGCGGCGACCTGGAGCGGGCCCCAGGTCCGGCCGCCGTCCGTGGAGCGTTTGAGCACGATGTCGATGTGCCCGTGGTCGGCGGCGGAGTCGACGCGGCCCTCGCAGAAGGCGAGCAGGGTGCCGGACCGGGTGGCGACGACGGCCGGTATGCGGAAGCTCGCGTAGCCCTCGCGGCCCGCGCGGAAGGGGACGGACACGTCGGTCATCGGGCGGCTCCTCGGCCTGTGGGGGCGGGCGGGATGGCAGCCACCATCCCCGGGTCGGGCGAATTCGCGGTGAACTCGGCGTCACGAGTGCCGTCCTGCGGCAGGATGCGGTCGCATGGACGCCGTACGGGTCGCGTTGCTGCGGGAAGTGCTGGCCGGGACCGAGTGGCTGGGGGCCACCCGGAGGTTCGCGGGGGTGCTGCGCGGGTCGGTGGTGGCGCACGGCGGCGGGCTGCTGCTGGTGGGGACGCCGGAGTACGAGCCGTGGCACCTGGCCGCTCACCTGGTGGACGAGGCCGCGTGGTCGGGGACGCCCGAGCTGGCGCCGACGCTGGTACGGCATCACGCGCGCCCCTGCGATCCCGCGCACCTGGCGGTGGGGCCGGGGCGGATCGCGGCGGCGCGGCGCGGGGAGACGCTGCTGGTGGTGGCGCCCGAGGAACCGGCGCCGCTGCTGGAGCGGGTGCACGACGCCCGGCGGGCCGGGGTGACGGTGCTGGCGCTCGGGGCGGGCGGGGGCGAGCTGGCCGCGATGGCGCACGACACGCTGGCCGTGCCCGAGGGGGCGGAGCTGGACCTGGACAGCGTGCAGCACCTGGTCAGTGCGGCGGCGGGCGAGAACGGGGGCTCTCCGAGGGCGCGCCGGGGGTTCCGGGACCGCCTCTCACGGCTGGCGGAAGCGCTGACGGCTCCGCCGCCTGCCCCGTGGTGACCCGCCTCGCCCGCCCACCGGAGACGCCCGGCTGGAACGGGACCGAAAAACGGTTGCCCGGCGGTGCCGGGCCGTCGAGCATGCACCGGTGAGCCGAGCCCTCCTTCCCGACCTCGCCCCCTGGAAAGCCTCCGCCGACTTCCGTCGCCTGTGGAAGTCCGGTCTGATCAGCAACTTCGGCAGCTTCCTGACGTTCGTCGCGCTGCCGGTCCAGCTCAAGGACCTGACGGAGTCCGCCGCGGCGGTCGGCGCGATCGGCGCCGTCGAGCTGCTGCCGCTCATCGTGTGCGGTCTCTACGGCGGCGCCCTCGCCGACGCCCTGGACAAGCGGATGCTGATCGTGTGGACGGAGGCCGGCCAGGGCCTGCTCAGCGCCGTCCTGCTGCTGAACGCCCTGCTCCCCCGCCCCGCCCTCTGGCCGCTGTACGTCGTGGCCGCCCTCTCCTCCGCGCTGGTCTCCGTGCAGCGCCCGGCCCTGGACTCGCTGTGGCCCCGGATCGTCGCCCACGACGACATGCCGGCGGCGGCCTCGCTGAACTCGCTGCGCTGGACCGTCGGCGGAGTGGCGGGCCCGGCGGTCGCGGGCGTGGTGGTCGCCTACGCGGGCCTCGGCTGGGCCTACGCGGCCGATCTGCTGACCTTCGCCGTCTCGCTGGCGTACATCGCGCGGATCGCCCCCTCCCCGGCCGCCGAGGAGGCCGCGAAGCCGGATCTGAAGGCGATCGCGGAGGGCGCCCGGTACGCGTGGAGCCGCAAGGAGCTCCTCGGCACCTACGCCGTCGACCTCGCGGCGATGTTCCTGGCCATGCCGCTGGCCGTGCTGCCGTTCCTCGCGGACGACCTGCACGCGCGGTGGGCGCTCGGGCTGATGTACGCGACGATCCCGGCGGGCGCGCTGCTGGTGAGCCTGACCAGCGGCTGGACCTCGCGGGTGCACCGGCACGGGGTGCTGGTGGTGCTGTCGGCCGCCGGGTGGGGCCTGGCGGTGGCGGCGGCCGGGGTCTGCGGGAACGTCTGGCTGGTGCTGCTGTTCCTCGCCGTCGGCGGCGGCTTCGACATGGTCAGCGGAATCTTCCGGGCGGCCATGTGGAACCAGACGATCCCGGACGAGCTGCGCGGCAGGCTCGCCGGGATCGAACTGCTGTCGTACTCGGTCGGCCCGCAGCTCGGTCAGGTCCGGGCGGGCGGCACGGCCGCGTGGGCGGGCGTACGGGCCTCGGTGTGGTCCGGTGGTCTGGCGTGCGCGGGCGCGGTGGGACTGCTGGCGCTGTGCCTGCCGGGGCTGATGGCGTACGACGCCAGGACGAACGAGCACGCGGTACGGATGCGCGAGCGGCGCGCGGCCGTCCCGGCGTGATCAGTCCTCGTCGGTGCCGCCCCCGGCGGGCGCGTCGTGCCAGCGCGGGTCGTTCTCCCACTGGAGGTTGCGCTCGGCGGCGGTCTCCATCGCGTGCCGGGCCTCCTCGGGGGAGGCGTACGGCCCGAAGCGGTCCTTGCCCGGGCAGTCCGGGCCCTCCTCGACCTTCTTGTGTTCCAGGCAGTAGTACCACTCGCCCGGCTTGCCGGCGGTGCGCTTCTTGAACAGGGCCATGGGCAGCTCCTCTCGCCACCGACATGTTCCCCCATGTCCGCTGGTTAGACTCGCTTGCATGTCTGGCCAGTCGCTGCTCGTACCAGGGGAGCTGTCCCCCACCCGTCCGGTTCCCGGAAACATCCGCCGCCCCGAGTACGTCGGCAAGCCCGCGCCGGCGCCGTACACCGGGCCGGAGGTGCAGACCCCCGAGACCGTCGAGGCCATGCGGACCGCGGGCCGCATCGCCGCGCGGGCGATGGCGGAGGCCGCGAAGATCATCGCGCCCGGGGTCACCACGGACCAGCTGGACAAGGTCGCCCACGACTACATGTGCGACCACGGGGCGTACCCGTCCACGCTCGGCTACCGGGGTTTCCCCAAGTCGCTGTGCACCTCGGTCAACGAGGTCATCTGCCACGGCATCCCGGACTCGACGGTCCTCCGGGACGGCGACATCGTCAACCTGGACGTGACGGCGTACATCGGCGGGGTCCACGGCGACAACAACGCCACCTACCTGGTCGGTGACGTGGACGAGGAGTCGCGGCTGCTGGTGGAGCGCACCCGCGAGGCGCTGAACCGTGCGGTCAAGGCCGTGAAGCCCGGGCGGCAGATCAACGTCATCGGCCGGGTCATCGAGTCGTACGCCAAGCGGTTCGGCTACGGCGTGGTGCGGGACTTCACCGGACACGGCATCAGCACGGCGTTCCACTCGGGGCTGATCATCCCGCACTACGACAGCCCGCACGCGACGACCGTGATGCAGCCGGGGATGACGTTCACGATCGAGCCGATGCTGACGCTGGGCACCCACGAGTACGACATGTGGGACGACGGCTGGACGGTCGTGACGAAGGACCGCAAGCGGACCGCGCAGTTCGAGCACACGCTGGTCGTGACGGAGACCGGCGCGGACATCCTGACGCTCCCCTGAGCGCGGTACGACCGGGTCCCCCGCCGCGCGCGGGAGGGGACCCGGGCCGGATCAGCGCCCGTGGTGGCCGCAGTGGGCGCCCGACCACGTCAGGTGGTTCTCCAGCGAGGTGAGAGTGCCGGCGTACGGGCTGCAGACGGCCTCGTCGTCGGTCTTCTCGTCGTGGTGGGCGGCACTGGCCGTCGTGGCGCCGGACGCGGCGAGAGCGGCGGCGAGGGCGGTCGCGGCCAGGACTGATCTGATGCGCATGGTGCTCCTCTCAGGGAGACGGAGTGGTCACGCCCAGAGGTCCCCGCTCGCCGGCGGCGGCCTTCGCGCGCACCCGTGGATCCACCCGAACGGGATCCCGGACGATCCCCCGGACGCGCCTACGCGTCAGCGCTCCAGGCGGACCCGTCCGCCGACCTCGATCCACCCGTGCGGCTGAGGGGCGGTCAGGAGCTGGGAGCCCCTGCCCTGGGTGATGTTCAGCGCCCGGCCCAGCAGGTCGGTGAGGAGCAGCGCCGCCGCCCCGGTCGCCTCGTCCTCCTCGACGCAGTCGTCGCGCCCGGGAAAGGCGCGGGCCCGGACCCGCCCGGCGGCCTCGTCCTTCCACGCCCAGGCGTACAGCCACTCCCCCGGCGGCGGCACGTCGAGGGCGTCCACCTCGGCGGCGCTCGCGTACTGGCGCAGGGTGCGCGGGGGTGCCCACTCCGCGCGGGCCTCGATCCAGGTGAACTCGCCGTCCAGGCGGGTCCCGACGACCCCGGCGGGGGTGACGAGTTCGGGCACGTCGAGCAGCCAGGCCGTGCCCACGCAGGGGTGGCCGGCGAAGGGCAGGCGCAGGGTGGGCGTGTAGATGTCGATCACTCCGCGCTCGGGGTCGTCCACGAACACGGTCTCGCTGAAGCCGAGTTTGGCCGCCAGCGCCTGCCGGTCGCTCCGCTCGGGCAGCACCGAGCCGTCGCGGACGACGCCCAGTTCGTTGCCGTAGCCGCCGTTCGGCCCGCAGAAGACGCGGAGTACGTCGTAGTCAGTCACCGGGGAATTGAAACATCGCGGCGGCGGCGACCGCTCCCAGGCGGGACCCCTCCGGGCAGCGGCCGGGTCCGGGTGCGGCCTCCTCGTCCGGCGCCCGGGCGAGCACCCCGCGCGGCGGGCCGTCTCCGGCCGTCCGTCCCCGGTCTCTTGGCCTCGCCTTTACCGTCCGTTGCCGTCCCCTTTGGGGCGTCGCGATCAAGCCGTGTCCGTGATCTTGTCGTGAGAGCCGAATCACGGGAGGCGGGGGGACGGGTGAGGATAGCCTCATGTAAGTTAGGGCAGCCTCACCACACCAGATCCGCTGGGAGCCTGCATGCGCGCCGTCCGACTGACCGTCACCGCCGCCGCCACCGCGGCGGCTCTGACCGCCCTCTCGGCCTGCACCGCGAAGAGTGACGCCAAGGACGGTGACGCCATCCAGGTCACGGCCGCCGACTCCACGTGCGAGACCTCCAGCACGTCGGTGCCGGCCGGCCAGGTCACGCTGAAGATAGAGAACAAGGGCTCCAAGGCGACCGAGGTCGAGATCCTGTTCCCGGACGACCGGATCGTCTCCGAGAAGGAGAACATCGGTCCGGGCACCAAGTACACGCTCACCGCCGAGGTGAAGGCCGGCTCGTACGAGATCGCCTGCCGGCCCGGCATGAAGGGCCACGGCGTGCGGCAGAAGCTGACCGTGACCGGAGGCGCCGGCGCCGCCAAGCGCAACCCGAAGCTGGACCAGGCGGTCGCCGAGTACCGCCAGTACGCCCAGGACCAGGCCGACGAGACGCTGCCGAAGGCCGAGACCTTCGTGAAGGCGGTCGAGGACGGCGACCTGGAGGCCGCGAAGAAGGCCTACGGCCTCTCCCGGCTCGGCTGGGAGCGCACCGAGCCGGTCGCCGAGTCCTTCGGCGACATCGACCCGAAGGTCGACGTCCGCGAGGACGGCCTGGAGGCCGGCCAGAAGTGGACCGGCTGGCACCGGCTGGAGAAGGCCCTCTGGCACGACAAGAAGATCGGCGCCGAGGAGAAGGCCCTCGCCGGCCGGTTGCTGACGGACCTCAAGGACTGGCAGGGCCGGGTCGGCAAGGCGGAGATCACCCCGACCTCCATGGCCAACGGCGCCAAGGAGCTGCTGGACGAGGTCGCCACCGGCAAGGTCACCGGCGAGGAGGACCGCTACGCCCACACCGACCTGGTCGACTTCAAGGGCAACGTCGAGGGCGCCCAGAAGGCGTACGAGCTGCTGAAGCCGGTCGCCGCGAAGAACGACCCCGCGCTCACCGAGGAACTCGACAAGCAGTTCGCGGCGCTGGACACGCTGCTCGACAAGTACCGCACCGACAAGACGTCCTACGACTTCGTCTCCTACGACAAGGTCACCAAGGACCAGCGCAAGGAGCTGTCGGACGCGGTGAACGCGCTCGCCGAGCCGCTGTCCAAGCTCGCCGCCGCGGTCGTGAAGTAGACGAGGGGGCAGAGGCGATGACCGAGACCCACAAGACCCAGGCCAGTCCGTCGCGCCGCGCGCTGATCGGCTGGGGCGGTGCCGGGCTCGCGCTCGGGGCCGCCGCGGCCGGCGGGGCCGCGGCCATGGCCAGGACGGGCGACGACATGGACCCGGCCGCCGCCGAGACCGGCGGCGCGGTGGAGTTCCACGGCGCCCACCAGGCCGGCATCGCCACCCCGGTGCAGGACCGGCTGCACTTCGCCGCGTTCGACGTGAAGACCGACGACCGCGAACAGTTCGTCCACATGCTCAAGGACTGGACGGCCGCGGCCCGCCGGATGACCGCCGGGAAGGCCGTCGGAGAAGGCGCCTACGGCGGGCTCGCCGAGGCCCCGCCGGACGACACCGGTGAGGCGCTCGGGCTCAAGCCGTCCCGGCTCACGCTCACCATCGGGTTCGGTCCCTCGCTCTTCGACAGGTTCGGGCTGGCGGACCGGCGGCCCGAGGCCCTGGTCGACCTGCCCAGGTTCCCCGGCGACAACCTCGACAGGTCCCGCACCGGCGGCGACCTGTGCGTGCAGGCCTGCGCCGACGACCCGCAGGTCGCCGTGCACGCCATCCGCAACCTCGCCCGGATCGGCTTCGGCAAGGTCGCCATCCGCTGGTCCCAGCTCGGCTTCGGCAAGACCTCCTCCACCACCCCGGGCGCCCAGACCCCGCGCAACCTCATGGGTTTCAAGGACGGCACCCGCAACATCGCGGGCACCGAGACCGACCGGCTGAGGAAGTTCGTGTGGGTCGGCGAGGAGGACGGGCCGGACTGGATGACCGGCGGCTCGTACCTGGTCGCCCGGCGCATCCGCATGAACATCGAGACCTGGGACCGCGCCTCGCTCCAGGAGCAGGAGGACGTGTTCGGCCGGGACAAGCGCGAGGGCGCCCCGGTCGGCAAGGCCAAGGAGCACGACGAGCCGTTCCTGAAGGCGATGAAGCCCGACGCGCACGTGCGGCTCGCGCACCCCGACTCCAACAACGGGATCACCATCCTGCGCCGGGGCTACTCCTTCACCGACGGCACCGACGGCCTCGGCCGCCTGGACGCGGGCCTGTTCTTCCTCGCCTACCAGCGGGACGTGCGCAAGGGCTTCATCCCGCTCCAGCGCAACCTCGCCGCGCACGACGCGCTCAACGAGTACATCCAGCACGTGGGTTCGGCGGTCTTCGCGATCCCGCCCGGCGTCCGGGACTCCGGCGACTGGTGGGGCCGCACGCTGTTCTCGAAGGGGGCATAGCCCGTGTTCTCCAACTACCTGATCGGCCTGCGCGAGGGACTCGAGGCGTCGCTCGTCGTCTGCATCCTGATCGCCTACCTGGTCAAGACCGGCCGCAAGGACGCCCTGCGGCCGATCTGGATCGGCATCGGCATCGCCATCGCCATCGCCATGGGCTTCGGCTGCGCCCTGGAGTTCGGCTCGCAGGAGCTGACGTTCCAGGCGCAGGAGGCGCTCGGCGGCTCCCTGTCGGTCGTCGCCGTCGGCCTGGTGACCTGGATGGTGTTCTGGATGCGGCGCACCGCCCGACACCTGAAGTCCGAGCTGCACGGCAAGCTGGACGCCGCGCTCGCCCTCGGCACGGGCGCGCTGGTCGCCACGGCGTTCCTCGCGGTCGGCCGGGAGGGTCTGGAGACCGCGCTGTTCGTGTGGGCGTCGGTGCACGCGGCGAGCGACGGCACTCCGCGCCCGCTGGTCGGCGTCGCCCTCGGCCTCGCCACGGCGGTGCTGCTGGGCTGGCTGTTCTACCGGGGCGCCCTGAAGATCAACCTGGCCAAGTTCTTCACCTGGACCGGCGGGATGCTGGTCGTGGTCGCCGCGGGCGTGCTGGCGTACGGCTTCCACGACCTCCAGGAGGCCGGCTGGATCCCGGGCCTGACCGACCTGGCCTTCGACATCAGCGGCGCCATCCCGCCGGACAGCTGGTACGGCACCCTGCTGAAGGGCGTGTTCAACTTCCAGCCGGACCCGACGGTCCTTCAGGTCACGGTGTGGGCGCTGTACCTGGTCCCGGTGCTCGCGCTGTTCCTCTCCCCGGTAGGGTTCGCCTCCGGGAAGGGGAAGGTGAAGGAGCCCGATGAGAAGGGAACGCAGCCGTCAGCGGCTTCGCAGGCGTGACCGGAACGCACTCGTAGCGGCCTCGCTGACCGCTTTGTCGCTGACCGCGAGCGGATGCGTGGTGGTGCACGGGGAGCGGGTGGTGGTGCCCGCGGCCACCCGTGCCGAGGCCGCCAGGGCGGTCACCGCGTTCACGGACGCGTACAACAAGGCCGACAAGGCCTACGACAGCTCCCTGGACGCTCCCTATGTCACCGGCGCCCTCTCCGACATCGACTCCGCCCGGCTGCGGGCCGGGCACGTCAACAGCCCGTCGGGGAACGCCAGCCACACCCCGCTGACGCTGACGGACGTGAGGATCACGATCCCGGAGAAGGCCGGCTGGCCCCGCTGGTTCGTCGCCGACGCCCGGGGCAACAAGGGCGGCAGCTACCGCTGGGTGCTGGTCTTCACCCGGGGCGACCTCGGCGAACGCTGGCAGGTGAGCTACCTGACGCTCATGGCCCCCGGCACCGTCCCCGAGTTCAGGACGGACGAGGACGGCTGGGCCGAGGCCGTACCGGCCGCGGCCGGCGGGCTCGCCGTCCGGCCTGACGAGTTGGGCAAGACGTACGCGGACTACCTGAAGAACGGCGGGAAGGCCTTCGCGGACGGGCGCGACACCAGCGGGCTGCGCGCGGCCCGCGCGAAGGAGGCCGAGAAGCCGGGTCTGGTCAGGCAGTTCATCGACGAACCGCTCACCCACGGCGACTACGCGCCGCTCGCGCTGCGCACGGCGGACGGCGGGGCGCTGGTGTTCTTCACCACGCACCACTACGAGAGGCAGACCGCCTACACGGGCGCCACCGTGCCGGTCCCGAACAAGGACGTGCGGGCCTTGACCAAGGGCGACGTGAAGCAGTCCCTGACGCTGGAGTCGATCGCCAACCAGGCCGTGCTCGACCCGGCCGGCAGCGGCCCGGTGCGGATGCTGGGGCGGGTGCAGGGGCTGACGTCCGCGCAGGGCGGGTAGGGCGGGCAGGAGGCGGGGCCGCGCCGGCCGTCAGCGGTGCAGGGGCCAGGCCGTGCCGTGCTGGCCGGGCTCGGTGCCCGGGTGCCGGGCGCAGGCGTCGGTCAGTGCCTCCAGCAGGCTCAGCGGGTCCGGCAGCGGATGCTCCGGGCCGCGCAGCCAGCGCACGCGCTGGTCGGCGTCGCCGGGCAGCCGGGCGGGCGGTACGAGGACGTAGGAGCCCCGGCAGTGCCAGCGCAGCCCTGGGTGCTCGTCCATCGTCTCGGGGTGGCAGTCCAGCTCACAGGGCCACCATTCGTCCTCGTCCTCGGGGGTGCCCCGGGTGAGGGTGAAGAACAGCATGCGGCCGTCGTCGCTCTCGGCGACCGGGCCGACCTCGACGCCGGAGCCGAGCAGCCGGTCCAGCGCCTCGCGGCCGGCCGCCAGGGGCACGTCCAGCACGTCGTGCACCATGCCGGTGGCGGTGACGAAGTTCGCCGCCGGCTGGTGCCGGGCCCAGCGCTCGATCTGGGCGCGGTCGGTGGTGGACTGCGTCTGCCAGGCGAACGACACCGGGTGCCGGGCGGGGGTGGGACAGCCCACGCGGTCGCAGGAGCAGCGGTAGCCGTCGGCGGGGTGCGCGGCGGGGGCGAGGGGCAGGCCCGCCGCGGCGGCTGCGAGCAGCAGGGTCTCACGGCCGCTGTCGGCGGCGCCGGCCTCCTTCGGTCGGCGTCCGAGCAGCCATTGGGAGAGTTTGCCCTGCCGGCCGCTCCGGCCGCCGTACGTCGCGCTCATCTATCCCCTCGGTCTGGTGGTCGCCTCGCTGCTGTGCGGACAGCATGCCTCATCGTCCCATCCTCGCGTGCTCCGGGGGTCGCCGCGGACGGGTGGCCGGCTGTCACCGGCGGGTGGGCGGGCGGTTCGGCGGGGCGGTTCAGCGCGGGGCGATTCCGTGCAGCGCGTACTCGACGAGGGTGTCCGTGTACGCGTACGAGACCGGTCCGCTGCGTTGCAGCCAGCGTTGCGCGAGCGGGGAGACGAACAGCTCCAGCGCGATCCGGGGGTCGACGCCGGCGCGTACGGCTCCCGCCTCCTGGGCCGAGCGCAACCGGGCGACGTAGAGCTGGAGCTGCGGTTCCAGCAGCTTGGCGACGACCTCGCGGCCGAGCTGCTCGTTGACCACGCCCTCCGCGGCCAGCGCCCGCGCCGGCGCCTCGAAGCGCGGGTCGAACAGCTCGTCCACCGTGGCCCGCAGCACCGCCTTGAGGTCGGCGGCCAGGTCACCGGTGTCCGGGAGGGCGTCCGCGTCCTGCCCCGACGCCCGCGCCGCCTGCCCGGCGAGGTCCAGGAACGCCTCCAGCAGGACGTCCGCCTTGGACGACCACCAGCGGTAGATGGTCTGCTTGCCGACCCCGGCCCGCGCGGCGATGGCCTCCACCGTGGTCCTCGGGTACCCGACCTCCCCGACCAGGGCGAGGGCGGCGGCGTAGATGGCCCGGCGGGACCTCTCGCTGCGGCGGGTGGCGTCGGGTGCGGGCTTGCTGACCATGGGGTCGAAAGTAACAAGCGGCGGGGTCCGGGTACGACACCCTTCAGGACGCGGGGTCGTACGGCGGCCAGGCGTCGCCCCAGTCCGCGTCCCGGGCCGCCTTGTACAGGTCGCCGTGGCGCTTGGTGACCGTCGTGCGGCGCAGCCGCTCCTCGCTCTCGCACAGGTCGAGCAGCACCTGGCCCTTGCGGATCTGCGGGCGCCGGACCACCCGGGCGGGGGCGGGCCCGGCGGGCAGCCGGGTCGCGGCCACGTAGGAGAACTTCTCGTCCTCGTACGCCAGTGAGCCGCCCTTGACCTGGCGGTGCAGGGAGGAGCGGCCGACGCGGGCGGAGAAGTGGCACCAGTCCGTGCCGGGCGCGATGGGGCAGGCGGCGCTGTGCGGGCAGGGGGCGGCGATGCGGAAGCCGGCCCGGATCAGCCGGTCGCGGGCCTCGATGACGCGCGCGTAGCCGGCCGGGGTGCCGGCCTCGACGATCACGACGGTCCGCGCGGCACCGGCGGCGTCGACGAGGGCGGCGCGGTCGGCCTCGGCGAGTTCGTTGAGGACGTACGACACCGTGACCAGGTCGGTGGCGTCCAGGGTGAGGTCCTTGCCGATCCGGGCGCGCTGCCAGCGGGCGTCCTTCAGGGCCGGGTTGGCGGCGGCGATCTCCCGGCCGAGGGCGAGGGCGGGTTCGGCCCAGTCCAGCACCGTGACGCCTCGCTCGCCGGGCCAGGTGGCGCTGACGGCCCAGGTGGCGGCGCCGGTGCCGCCGCCGACGTCGGCGTGGCCGGCGGGGGTCCAGTCGGGGACGGTCGCGGCGAACGCCTCCAGCGCGCGGTGCACGGCCTCGAAGGTGGCGGGCATGCGGTAGGCGGCGTACGCGGCCACGTCGGCGCGGTCGCGGAGGATCGGCGCGTGGGTGGGGGTGTCGCCGCGGTAGTTGGCGATCAGCCGGTCCACGGCGGCGGTGACCTCCGTGGGGGGCAGGCCGTCCAGCAGCTCGGCCAGGGCTGTGCGCAGGAGGTCGTTCACCTGGCGATTCTACGGGCGCCCGGCCCCCGCGGGGGACACTCCCCGGCACCCGGCACAGGTGCCGGCCCGCTGGGGGCTCCGCCCCCGGACCCCGGCACCTGTGCCCGCCCGTCACCCGTCCCGGTCGGCCGGGACGGGTCCGTCACGGGCTCCGGCTCGGGTGGTCCTCAGATGACGGCTCTCGCCAGGTGCGTCGCCAGCCTCGCTCGTGGACCGCTGTCCGGGGGCCGGCGTCTCGGGTGAACCGTGTTGGCCAGGAGCACGAGGAACGTGTCCGTCGCCCGGTCCAGGATCAGAGCCGTGCCAGTGAAGCCGGTGTGGCCCGCCGCGCCCCGGCCCGCCAGCTCTCCCATGAACCAGGGCTGGTCCAGGCGGAAACCCAGTCCGGGCGGGGTGAACAGCAGCTCCACGTAGTCGGGGCCGAGGATGCGCGCGGGGCCGTAGGAGCCGCCCGCGAGCAGGGCACGGCAGAAGACGGCCAGGTCGGGCGCGGTGGAGAAGAGGCCCGCGTGGCCGGCGACCCCGCCGAGCGCCCAGGCGTTCTCGTCGTGGACCACGCCCCGCAGCATCCCCCGGTCGGCCTTGGCCCACGGACGCCGCTGGTCCTCGGTGGCCGCGGCGCCGGGGCAGGGCCCGAACCCGGTGGCGGTCATGCCGAGCGGCCGGGTGATGCAGTCCCGCACGAGCACGTCGAGGGTGCGCCCGGTGACGCGTTCCAGGACGAACTGGAGCAGCAGCATGTTCAGGTCCGAGTACCGGTACCGGCCCGTCTCCCCGGACGGGGCCTCCGCGCGCAGCAGGTCGAGACGGGTGGCGTCGTCCGGGCAGTCGTACAGGGGCAGTTCGGGGCGCAGGCCGGAGGTGTGGGTGAGCAGCTGGCGCACCGTGACGCGGTGCGCGGCGGCGGCGTGGAAGTCGGGCAGGTAGTCGCCGACGCGGGCGTCCATGCCGACGGTGCCGCGCTCGATCTGCTGCACGGCGGCGACGGACGTGAACAGCTTGGTCAGGGACGCCAGGTCGAAGGGGGTGTCGACGGTGGCCGGGACCCGGGCGGCCGGCGGCAGTTCCACGCCGGCGCCGGTCTCGGGGTCGAGGGCGGCGTAGCGCACGGCCCAGCCTGCCGCCTCGGCCACGGCGATCACGGGTCCGCGGCCGGCCAGGACGACGGCGCCGGCCGCCCAGGGGCGCTCGCCGGCGGTGAGGGCGTGCACCTCGTCGGCCAGGTGCCCGAGTTCGACGGGGTCGAGCCCGGCCCGTTCCGCTGTGCCGGCGCGCAGTCTCGGTGCGCTCAGCTCTCGTCTCCCTCCGACCCGGCACGGGTGGTCACCCGTGCCGCCGCCCAGGGACGGCACATTCCCACGAAGCAGGCCACCGCGACCAGCGCTCCGGCCAGCTGGACGACGGCCATCGGGACGGCGGTGTGCTCCCCGGCGACGCCGACGAGGGGGGAGGCGACCGCGCCGACGAGGAAGGAGGAGGTGCCGAGCAGCGCGGAGGCGGAGCCGGCGGCGTGCCGGGTGCGCAGCAGGGCGAGGGTCTGGGCGTTGGGCAGGGTGACGCCCATCGCGGACATCAGGACGAAGAGGGCGGCGGCGACGGGGACGAGGCCGGTGTCGCCGAAGACGCCGGTGGCCATGAGCAGCAGGGCGGTCGCGGCGAGCACGATCACCGCCAGGCCGCAGGCGAGCACCTTGTCCAGGCCGACCCGGCCGACCAGCACCTTGCCGTTGAACTGGCCGGCGGCCACGAGGCCGACGGAGTTGAGGCCGAACAGCAGGCTGAAGGTCTGCGGGGAGGCGCCGTAGATCTCCTGGACGACGAAGGGGGACGCGCTCACGTAGGCGAACAGCGCGGCGAAGGCGAAACCGCCGGCGAGCATGTAGCCGGTGAAGGGCAGGTCCGCGAGGAGGCCGCGCATCGTCCGCAGGGTCTCGCCGGTTCCGCCGCCGTGCCGTCGGCCCGGCGGCAGGGTCTCCGGCAGCCGCGCCCAGACCAGCGCGGTGAGCGCGGCGCCGACCACCGTGAGCACCAGGAAGACGCCCCGCCAGTCCGTCACCCGGAGGATCTGCCCGCCGACGAGCGGCGCGACGATGGGGGCGGCCCCGGAGATCAGCATGAGGGTGGAGAAGAAGCGGGCCATGGCGACGCCGTCGTACAGGTCGCGGACGACGGCCCGGGCGATGACCACTCCGGCCGCGCCGGCGAGGCCCTGCACCAGCCGGAAGGCGATCAGCGTCTCGACGGTCGGGGCGAGGGCGCACAGGGCGGTGGCGGCCAGGTAGACGGCGAGTCCGGCGAGCAGCGGGCGGCGCCGGCCCCAGCGGTCGCTGAGGGGGCCGACGACGAGCTGGCCGAACGCGAGTCCGGCCATGCAGGCGGTGAGGGTGAGCTGGACGGTGACGGCGGGGGCGTCCAGCGAGCGGGTGACCTGTGGCAGCGAGGGCAGGTACATGTCCATCGCGAGCGGGGTGGTCGCGGTGAGGCCGCCGAGGAGGAAGGTGACGAGGGGGCCGGTGCGGTCGGGGGCGCGGACCGGTGACGGTGCGGGGGCGGAGGCGGGCCGCCGGTCCCGTTCCGGTGTCGGTGCCGCCGCGTGGTCCGGCATGTGCCCCTCCCTGCTTCCCTGGCTGCTCGTGCTGCTCGTGCTGCTCCGACATCGGTGTCGCCGGCACGACCGGCACCTATGCTCTCAGCTCGTACACACTGCCGAGGCACGGATGAGCGAGGGTGGGGATGGCGGGAGAGAACGTGCGCTGGGGAATCCTGGCGACGGGCGGGATCGCGGCGGCGTTCGCGGCGGATCTGGTCGATCTGCCGGACGCGGAGATCGTGGCGGTGGCGTCGCGCCGGCGGGAGTCGGCGGAGGCGTTCGCCGAGCGCTTCGGGGTGGAGAGGGCGTACGGCGACTGGGAGTCCCTGGCGGCGGACGCGGACGTCGACGTGGTGTACGTCGCCACTCCGCACGCGGCGCACCGGGCGGCGGCCGGGCTGTGCCTGGAGGCGGGCCGGAACGTGCTGTGCGAGAAGCCGTTCACGCTGAACCTGCGCGAGGCGGAGGAACTCGTCGCGCTGGCGCGGGAGCACGGCCGCTTCCTGATGGAGGCGATGTGGATGTACTGCAACCCGCTGGTCCGGCGGCTGAAGGCGCTGGTGGACGACGGGGCGATCGGCGAGGTGCGCACGGTGCACGCCGACTTCGGCCTGGCCGGTCCCTTCCCTGCGGCGCACCGGCTGCGGGACCCCGCGCTGGGCGGCGGGGCGCTGCTGGACCTGGGCGTGTACCCGGTGTCGTTCGCGCAGTTGCTGCTGGGCGAGCCGGACGGGGTCGCCGCCAGCGCGGTGCTGTCGCCCGAGGGCGTCGATCTCCAGACGGGAACCGTGCTGTCCTGGGAGAGCGGCGCGCTGGCCTCGCTGCACTGCTCGATCGTCGGGGGTACGGCGGTCACGGCGTCGGTCACCGGTTCGCGCGGCCGGATCGACGTCCCGTCCGGTTTCTTCCACCCCGACCGGTTCGTGCTGCACCGGGACGGCCGTGACCCGGAGGAGTTCGCCGCCGACCCGGCCGACGGGCCGCGCACCAGCATGCGGCACGAGGCGGCGGAGGTCATGCGGGCGGTGCGGGCGGGCGAGAAGGAGTCGCCGCTGGTGCCGCTGGAGGGCACGCTCGCGGTGATGCGGACGCTGGACGCGGTGCGGGAGCTGATCGGGGTGCGCTACCCCGGGGAGGAGCCGGCGGGCGACGAGGCGGTCGTCCTCGCCGGGTAACCGGATGGCGGGCAGCCGTACGACGGGTAACCGTATGGCGGACACCTGATTCCGCATGGCGGACTTCCCGCCTACGCTGCGGAACCATGACCGACAGGCAATCGAACATCGCGGTGGTGACCGGGGCCGGCTCCGGCATCGGGCGGGCCGTCGCCGTGGAACTGCTGCGGGCCGGCTGGTCGGTGGCGCTGGCCGGCCGGCGCGCGGAGCCGCTGGCACGGACGGCGGCGCTGGTGCCGGGGGCGGCCTCGCTCGCCGTACCCACCGACGTGTCACGCCCCGAGGACGTCGAGGCGCTGTTCACGGCGACCGTGGACCGCTTCGGCCGGGTGGACCTGCTGTTCAACAACGCGGGGACCTTCGGGCCCGGCGGGGTCCCGGTCGAGGAACTGCCCTACGACGCCTGGCGGCACGTGGTGGACACCAACCTGAACGGCGCGTTCCTGTGCGCCCAGGCGGCCTACCGGCGGATGAAGGAGCAGGAGCCCCAGGGCGGCCGGATCATCAACAACGGCTCCGTCTCGGCCCACGCGCCCCGCCCGCGGTCGGTCGCCTACACCGCGACCAAGCACGCGCTGACCGGCCTGACCAAGTCGCTGTCCCTGGACGGGCGTCAGTACCGCATCGCGGTGGGCCAGATCGACATCGGCAACGCGGCGACGGACATGACGGCCCGGATGGGGACGGGCGCGCTCCAGGCGAACGGGGAGGTGGTCCCGGAGCCGGTGATGGACGTGGCCGATGTGGCCCGCACGGTACGGCACATGGCGGAGCTGCCGCTGGAGGCGAACGTGCAGTTCGTGACGGTACTGGCGACGGCGATGCCGTACATCGGGCGGGGCTGAGGCGCGCTCCCGCCGCCCCGGCAAACGGAATTTGAACATCCGCGCTATTGCGGTCAATGGATGACATGTGCTCAACTTTTCTCCACCAGAGCTTCACAGTTGGAGCACAGAGGTTCCGCAGCCACCGCCAGGGGGGAGGCGGCGGCCGTTCCACCGGACGGGAGTTGGGGGTGGACCTCGCGGCGGGCCGCGGGGTACACACCGGCCGGTGGAACGACCGCCGCCACAAACCGCCGTACCGCGGGTTCGCCGGCCGGGCGGGCGGTACGGCCGTTCGGCTCCGGTGCCGTGCCACGGCCCGCGCCCGCACCCCGGTCAGCGCCGGCGCCGGCGCCCGCTCCCCGTCCGCGCCGCCTCGCCCGCCGCCGCCGTCCGCGCCCGGCGCCTGCGCAGGGTCCAGGCCCCCGCTCCCAGCAGCGCGAGCGCCCCGGCGGCGCCCTCCGCGATCCGCAGGCCCGAGCCGCCGCCGGCCACCGGGCCGGGTGCACCGGCCGCCGCCCGCACCGTCTTCCGCGCGGGCACCGGCGTCGCGCTCGCCCCGCCCGCGCTGAGCGGCTCGACCAGCAGGCCCACCGGCTGCGCCGAACGCCCGTGGGTGAAGCCCCAGTCGAGCAGCGCGGCGGTGTGCTCGTAGACGGCGTTGCCGCCCGCGTCGGGATGCATCACGGTCACCAGCAGGGTGCGCCCGCCCCGGGTCGCCGCGCCGGTGAAGGTGTTCCCGGCATGGCTGGTGTAGCCGTTCTTGACACCGATCAGGCCGTCGTACGTCTTCAGCCCCCACGCCCCGGTCAGCAGGCGGTCGGTGTTCTGGATCTGGAAGGTCTTCTTCCCGCCCGCCGGGAAGTCGGCGGTCCGCGTGCCGCAGTAGGCGCGGAAGTCGGGGTCCTTCAGGCCGTGGCGGGCGAAGAGCGTGAGGTCGTACGCCGAGGAGAGCTGCCCCTTGTGGTCGAAGCCGTCGGGGCTGACCACATGGGTGTCCAGGGCCTGGAGGTCCACGGCCTTGGCCTGCATCTCGGCGACGGTCTTCGCGATGCCGCCGTTCATGTGGGACAGGACGTGCACGGCGTCGTTGCCCGAGCGCAGGAACACGCCCTGCCACAGCTGCTCGACGGTGTAGGTGAGGCCGGGCCTGATGCCGACCAGGCTGGAACCGGCCGGGATGTCGGCGAGATCGGCGTCGGTGACCCGGTAGCGCTCGGTGCGGTCGAACCTCTTCAGCACGGTGTCCGCGAACAGCATCTTCAGCGTGGACGCGGGCGCGAGCCGCCGGTGCGCGTTGAAGGAGGCGAGCACCTCCCCGCTCTCGCAGTCGGCGACCAGCCAGGAGCGGGCGGTGAGCTTCCTGGGCAGCCCGGTGGCGCCGCGCACCTGGACGCCGGTGCGGGCCAGCCGCTCGCCGCCGACGACGGTCGCGGCGGCGGCGGCGGAGGTGGCCGTGGACAAGGGAAGGGCGGCGGCCGTCAGCCCGAGGACGGCACGCCGGCTGAGCCGGGAACATTCACGCACCCGGGGACCGTACACCGCGTCCAGCAGGGACTTCACGAACTGGTGGCCGAGACGGCACGGAATTTGCCGCGTTATGAAATTCCGACGATCCATGTGACGCCCTCGTGCGCGCGGCACCCGCCCCACCCGTCTCCCCCGCACGGCCCCAGGGGCCGCTCACCTGCCGAGCAGGCGGTCGATCTCGGCGGACTGCGCCGGGGTGAGGGGACCCTTCGCGAGCGCCCCGGCGTTCTCCTCGGCCTGGGCGACGGTCCGGAAGCCGGGGATGGGCACCGTGCGCGGGCTGCGGGCCCACAGCCAGGCGAGGGCGCCCTGGGCGAGGCTGCGGCCGTCGCTGGTGAGGACGGAGCGGACCGCGTCGATCCTGGCCAGCCACTCGGGATCGGCGCCGGAGCCGTCGGCCGCGTACCCCGGGAGCCAGGCGGGCGGCCGGCTCCGGATGTCCCCGGCCTCCAGCGGTCCGCCGCGTCGCCCGGCGAGCAGCCCCATGGCGAGCGGGCCGCGGTTGACGCTCGCCAGCTCCAGCCGCTCGCACAGGGCCACGACGTCCGGCGCGTCCTGGAGCACGTTGAGGGTGTGCTGCACGGCCGTGCAGTGCGGGCCCTTCGCGAAGACGGCGGCCCGCGCGGGGTCGTCGGTGCTCCAGCCGTAGGCACGCACGAGCCCTTCGGCGACGAACTCCTCGCAGGCGTCGCGGAGTTCGGCGGCCCGCACCGGGTCCGCGTCGGAGATGTGGAGCTGGTAGAGGTCGACGCGGTCGGTGCCGAGGCGGCGCAGGGAGGCGGTCAGGGCCCGGCGGGCGTACTCCGGGGTGGCGTCGGTGCCGGTGAGCGTGCGGGTGTCCGCGTCGAAGACGTTGCCCCACTTGGTGGCGAGGACGACGTCGTCCCGCCGCTTGCCGAGGGCCTTGGCGAGAATCTCCTCGCTGTGCCCGGTGCCGTAGGAGTCGGCGGTGTCGAAGAAGGTGACACCGAGGTCCAGCGCCCGGCGGACGGCCCGTACGGACTCCTCGTCGTCCACCTTCCCCCAGCCGACGGGCTGCCCGTCGGCGGTCCGGTGCTCACCCCCGATGGCCCAGCACCCGAAACCGAGCGCGCTCACCTCGATGCCGCTGCGTCCCAGCGTCCGTGTCGTCATGGGTGGGACGCTAGGAGTTGGAGCGCACGCGAACACAAGACCCCGGGGGGCGTTGTCCGCGCGTACGTCTCCTCAGGCTTGGGCCTTCCTACGCCTGCCCGGTGTCGGACCGCGAGATCCGCCCCGGTCGATCCAGTCGGCCAGGTCCCGGCCGGAGCCGTCGTCGGCCATGGCCGCCCCGGGTGCGAGCAGGGCCATGAAGCCCTCGCGGTCGGTGGGCGTGGACGGCGTGGACGGCGTGGGCGAAGGCCGGACCACGGGGTCGCTGGGCATGGCCGGCTGCATCGCCATGGCGCCAGGCCCCCGGCGGTCCCGCCACCCGAACGGCAGCGAGGACGGGCCGGGCGGCGTCCCCGGTGCGAGGGTGGGACGCGGGAGGGGACGTGTCCGCCTGTCAGCTGGGGAGTCACCGTGACCTGTTACGACCGACGTGATCTGGGCCTGCTGCTGCTTCGGCTGAGCACCGGCGGAGTACTGGCGGCACACGGCGCGCAGAAGCTGTTCGGCTGGTTCGGCGGGCACGGGCTGGAGGGCACCGGCCAGTACATGGAGTCCATCGGCTTCGCGCCCGGCAAGCTGAGCGCGACGGCGTCGGGCCTGGCGGAGGCGGGCGGCGGCACCCTGCTGGCCCTGGGCCTCGCGACCCCGGCGGCGGGCGCGGCGGCGGCCGGCGGGATGGCGGGAGCGGCGGCCGTGCACATGCCCCACGGCTTCTTCGCGCAGGAGGGCGGCTACGAGTACGCGGCGACCCTCGGCCTGGCCGCGGCCGGCCTCGCCGTCGCCGGCCCGGGCCGGCTCTCCCTCGACCACGCCCTCGGCCACGTCTTCGACCGCGGCTGGATGGTCCCGGCCGCCCTCGGCGTCACCGCGGCGGCGACGGCCCTGGTGGTGGGCGCCCGCAACCGCCGGGTGAGGCAGCGGGCGGAGGGCGAGCAGGAGACGTTGTTCGAGGAGTGAGCGGGCGGTCGTCCTGGGGGATGGCGGGCGTCCCGCGGGGCGGCGGGCGGCGCTTGGCGCCGTGCGGCCAACGGCGGTTTCCGTGGGGTCCCAGGGGGTCCCGGGCCCTGGTGGCGACGGCGCGCGACGGCACACGTGGCCGGCCCCGCGCGAGAACGGAGCGGCAGACGAGTCGGGCTGTACGCCGGGTTCTGTTCCCCGGTGTCCTCGCGGACGCCGGGGCGACGGCCATCCATCTAGGGCCGGCGTTGCCGCCGGCCTCGTGCGGTCTACCCGCGGACTCGGGCGGGCAGCCCTCGGTCGTCCGCGCAGGGACGCCCCTCTCGCGAGAGGCGGCCCCTCTTGACCTTGCTCCGGGTGGGGTTTACCTAGCTGCCCAGGTCACCCTGGGCACTGGTGGTCTCTTACACCACCGTTTCACCCTTACCAGGGGCCGGAGCCCCGGGCGGTCTGCTTTCTGTGGCACTGTCCCGCGGGTCACCCCGGGTGGCCGTTAGCCACCACCCTGCCCTGTGGAGCCCGGACGTTCCTCGGGAAGCCCCTAAGGGGACTCCACGCGGCCGTCCGCCCGGCTCGTCTGCCGTGTCGACCATGGTACCGGGCGCGTGCCGCGCCTGGGACCCGCGGCGGTGGCGAGGACCGAGCCGGCCAGGATGAGGGCGAAGGCGGCCAGCACCGGGAGGGTCAGCGGTTCGTCCAGGAACAGGGCGCCCGCCGCCACCGCCACCGCCGGGTTGACGTAGGTGATCACCGTGGCCCGGGTGGGGCCGGCCTCCCTGATCAGTTCCAGGAACGCCACGAACGCCACGGCGGTGCAGATCACGCCCAGTCCGGCGAGCGCGGCCAGGACGGTGGGCGAGGGCAGGGCGGCCGGGCGGGTGAGGGCCGCCGCGGGGGCGTAGACGACGGCGGCCAGGGTGAGGCAGGCGGCCGTCAGATGGAGCGACGGGACCTCCTTGAGGCGGCGGGCGGCGATCAGGGGGGCCGTGGCATAGCCCAGGACCGTCACCAGCACCTCCGCAAGGGAGCGGGCGTCACCGCCGGTGAGGTGCGGGAGGGTGAGGACCGTCACCCCCGCCAGCCCCAGGGCCAGGCCCGCGATCCGGCGGACGCCGAGGTGTTCCGTGTCGCCCAGGAACCGGGCCAGGACCACGCCGACGATCGGCACGCCCGCGATCAGCAGGCCCGCCGTCGAGCTTGACAGGTGCCGTTCGGCGTCGGTCAGGGTGAACCAGGGGATCATGATCTCCAGGACCGCGAAGGCCAGCATGGGGCGCCAGTGGCGTCGTACCGCGTCGCCGAGGCCGCCCTGGCGGAGGGCGAACGGGAGCAGCAGGGCGGCACCGAGCGCACAGCGCGTGAACACCACCACCGGCGGGGACACCGCGTCCACCGCCACCTTGATCATCAGATAGGGGATGCCCCAGACCACTCCCATCAGGGAGAACAGGAACCAGCCGCGTGCAGTCATGCGGCCGAGTGTCGGCCGCCCGGTCCGGGGCTGTCTTGAACGCTGTTGCGGTAGGCCGCCGGGGTCACCCCGAGCACCCGGCGGAACCAGCGGGTGAGGTGGGCCTGGTCGGCGAAGCCGACGAGGGCGGCCACTTCGGCGGGGCGCAGGCCGGCCTCCAGCAGGACCCGCGCCTTGGTGACCCGGTGCTGGGCGAGCCAGGCGTAGGGGGGTATGCCCATCGTCGTGCGGAAGGCGCGCAGGAGCTGGTAGCGGGACAGGCCGAGGTCGGTGGCGAGCAGGGCCAGGGAGGGCGGGTCGGTGAGTTCGTCGGCGAGGCGGTCGCGGACCGCGCGGGCGATGGCGGCGGCGCCGGGGACGCGGTCGGCGAGCGGGCGGGCGGTGGAGTGGCGCCGGGCGAGGGCGGTGAGCACCCAGGGCAGCACCGATTCGGCCTCCAGCGGGTCGGGGCAGGTGCTGAGCCGCGTGTGGGCGGTGCGCAGGGCCCGGGCCAGCGCCGGGTCGTCGATGAGGGGTTCGCGGAAGTGCGGCGGACCGCCGAGGGTGCCGTCGGCCAGCAGGGACGGCTCGGCGTACAGGGCGCGGTAGGCGTAGCCGTCGGTGGGGTTGCCGGGGCCGCCGGTGTGCATCTCGCCGGGTTCGAGGACGACGATGGTGCCGGGGCCGGTGCGGATGTGGCCGCCCCGGTAGTCGATGATCTCGGAGCCGCCGACGCAGACGCCGATCGTGTACTCGTCGTGGGCGTGCGGGGCGTAGACGTGCCGGCGGAAGCTCGCGGTGAGCAGGTCGAGCGGGGGTCCGCAGCGTCCCAGCCGGGCCCGTGTCCAGCGCGCCTGTTCCCCCATCGGACCGTCCTCCCACGACTTCCGCCGACGGCGCCCGTCCCGCGCCGCGGCTCCCCTCACCGCGTACAGCGCCGGAAGCCGCCGTTCCATGCCGCGTTCGTCCAGGCGGTTCACGCCACGGCGAAGAGGACCTTCGACGTGCCCGGGTCGGCGCGGGTGAGCCGGACGCGCAGGCGTTCGCCGAGCGGCAGGTCCGGGCCCTCGATCCGTCCGATGACCGCCGGGGACAGCACCTGGACGGTGCCCACGGTCGGCCGGCGCTCGTCCACGTCCACGACGCAGCCGTCGAAGACGTCCCCGACCCGGTCCTTGAGCAGGGCGGCTTCCACGATGTCGACGCACTCCCGCTCGACCGTGCCCGCGCGCCGGGAGCCGTCGGCCATCCGCCGGGGCAGCGCGTCTAGTGCGGCGAGCACCCAGTCGGGCGGCTCCTGGCCGGCGACGGCGGCGAGGCAGATCTCCGCGGCGTACCGGTCGGCGAGGCGGCGCAGCGGGGCGGTGCAGTGCGCGTAGGCGGCGGCGACGGCCGCGTGCGTGGTGAGCGCGGGCAGCTCGCCGTCCCGGAAGACGGTGTATCCGGCCCCGCGCAGCAGGGTGGTGCACTCCTGGAGGAAGGCCGCGTGGTGCGGGTCGTGCGGGTCGAGGGTGCGCAGCAGGGCCGCGTAACTCACGTGGTGCGGCCAGTCGATGTGCAGGGCCGTGGCGGTACGGCGCAGCCGTGCGACGGCGCCGTCGGGGGCGGTGGGCAGGGTGCGCAGGATGCCGGTGCCGTGGGCGAGCATCAGATCGGCGGCGGCCATGCCGGTGAGCAGGGAGAGCTGGGCGTTCCAGCGGTCGGCGGGCAGCGGGGCGCGGTAGCGCAGCGCGTAGGTGTGGTCCCGCTGGACGATCTCCTGCTCGGGCACGTGCAGGGAGATTCCGCCGCGCTCGGCCTCCAGCCGTTCCCGCGCCTCGCCGATCTCCTTGAGCAGCGCGACGGGTTCCTCGGCGGTCCCCGCGTCGATGTCCCGCTGCACGTGGGCGTAGTCGAGCTTTGCCCGGCTGCGGACCAGGGCGCGGCGCACGTCGACGGCGAGGGCGCGGCCCTGGGCGTCCAGGTCGATCGTCCACAGCACGGCCGGCCGGGTCTGTCCGGGCAGCAGGCTGGCCGCGCCCTCGCTGAGCACGGCGGGGTGCAGCGGGACCCTCTCGTCGGGGAAGTACAGGGTGGTCACCCGGCGGTGCGCCTCCGCGTCCAGGGCCGAGCCGGGTGCCACGAAGGCGGCGACGTCGGCGATGGCGTACCGGACGCGGTAGCCGGTGCCGTGCCGGGACAGGTGGGTGGCCTGGTCGAGGTCGGTGGAGGTGGGCGGGTCCAGGGTGAAGAAGGGGATGTCGGTGGCGTCGTGCACGGGCAGGGCCGGGTCCTTGGCCGCCTGCTCGGCCACCGCCAGGACCTGTGGCGGGAAGGTCTCCGGGATGCCGAGTTCGGAGCGGAGCGCGGCGAGCGCGGCCCGGAGGGGGGCTTCTGGGGCGCCGGTGACGCGGATCTTGCGGCGGGGCATGGGGCGAGCGTAGGCGGAGGTGGCACGGGAGTCACGCCGTACCCTGGCGCGGAGGTCTACGTGAGGAGTACGTGTTGCTGGTCCTGCTGCCGCCCTCGGAAGGCAAGGCGAACGGGGGCGAGGGCGCCCCGCTTCGGCCGGAGTCGCTGTCCCTGCCGGGGCTGACCGCCGCGCGGGAGGCCGTGCTCGGGGAGCTGGTCGAGTTGTGCTCCGGTGACGAGGAGAAGGCCCGCGAGGTGCTGGGGCTGAGCGAGGGGCTGCGCGGCGAGGTCGCGAAGAACGCCGGGCTGCGCGCGGCGGGCGCCCGCCCGGCCGGGGAGATCTACACCGGTGTCCTGTACGACGCCCTCGGCCTGGCCACGCTGGACGCGGCGGCACGGCGCCGTGCGGCGGACTCGCTGCTGGTCTTCTCCGGGCTGTGGGGTGCCGTGCGGGTGACGGACCGGATTCCCTCCTACCGCTGTTCGATGGGCGTGAAGCTGCCGGGTCTCGGCGCGCTGGCCGGGCACTGGCGGGCGCCGATGGCGGAGGTGCTGCCGGAGGCGGCGGCCGACGGCTTGGTGCTCGACCTGCGGTCCTCGGCGTACGCGGCGGCCTGGCGGCCGAAGGGCGAGGTGGCCGGGCGCACGGCGACGGTACGGGTGCTGCACGCGCCGACCCGCAAGGTCGTCAGCCACTTCAACAAGGCGACGAAGGGCCGGATCGTCCGGAGCCTGCTGACCGCGGGGGCCGAGCCGAAGGATCCCGGGGAGCTGGTGGGGGTGCTGCGGGAGCTGGGGTACGCCGTGGAGGCGGAGGCGCCCGGGAAGGCGGGCAAGGCGTGGGCGCTGGACGTGCTGGTGGACGAGGTGCACTGAGAAGACACCGACGGCATTGCAAGATACGCAACGCTCGTTGCGGACATTGCAGTAGCTGGGCACGATGAGCGCATGACCTCGCCGCTGCCCTCGTTCCCGGCTGCCTCCGTGCTGGACCTCGCCCCCGTCGTGCCCGTGGTGGTGCTCGACGACGCCGCCGACGCCGTACCGCTCGCGCGGGCGCTGGTCGCGGGCGGACTGCCCGCCATCGAGGTGACCCTGCGGACCCCCGCGGCGCCGGCCGCGATCCGGGCCATCGCCGCCGAGGTCCCCGAGGCCGTCGTCGGGGCGGGCACGGTGATCACACCGGAGCAGGTGGCCGCGTGCACGGCGGACGGGGCGCGGTTCCTGGTCAGTCCCGGGTGGACGGAGGCGCTGCTGGAGGCGATGCGCGGGTCCGGGGTGCCGTTCCTGCCCGGGGTGTCGACCGCCTCGGAGGTCGTCGCGCTGCTGGAGCGCGGGGTACGGGAGATGAAGTTCTTCCCGGCGCAGGCGGCGGGCGGTACGGCGTACCTGCGGTCGCTGGCCGGGCCGTTGCCGCAGGCCCGGTTCTGCCCCACGGGCGGGATCGGGCCGCAGACCGCGCCCGAGTACCTCGCCCTTCCCAATGTCGGCTGCGTGGGCGGGAGCTGGATGGTCCCGGCGGAGGCCGTGACCGCCCGGGACTGGGGGCGGATCGAGGAACTGGCGCGCGGGGCGGCCGGGCTGAGGTCCTCGGGCGGCTCGGGGGCGTAGCCGCCCGGGGGCTCAGGGGCGCAGGTGAGAGGTGTCGTTGAACAGCCGTACGCTCGCGTTGCCGTCCGCGTAGTACGCCACCGCCGACAGGGAGGCCGCCGAGAGCTCCATCCGGAACAGCGACTTGGGCGGGGCGCCGAGCGCGAGACGGACGAGGGTCTTGATCGGGGTGACGTGCGTGACCAGCAGGACCGTCCGGCCCGCGTGGGCCGCGATCAGCTTGTCGCGGGTCGCGGCGATCCGGGTGGCCGTCTCGGCGAAGCTCTCGCCGCCGCCGGTGGGGTGGGCCTCCGGGTCGGCGAGCCAGGCGTCGAGGTCGTCCGGGTGGCGCTCGCGGACCTCGCCGAAGGTCAGACCCTCCCAGGCGCCGAAGTCCGTCTCGCGCAGACCGTCGTCGACCGTGACGTCCAGGCGCAGGCGGGCGGCGACGATCTCGGCTGTCTCGCGGGTGCGGGCGAGGGGGGAGGCGACGACGGCCTGGATCGTGCCGCGCCGCGCCAGGGACTCGGCGACGCGGTGCGCCTGCTCCCGGCCCGCCGCGGAGAGGGAGGGGTCGGTGCCGCCGCTGCCGGAGAAGCGTTTCTGGGGGGTCAGGGGGGTCTCCCCGTGCCGCAGGAGGACGAAGGTGGCGGGCGCGCCCAGGTCGGGGGCGGCGCTCCAGCCGGGGGCACTGGTGACGCGCCGCTCGTCCACGGTTTCCCCACCGGAACCGGAGGGACCCCCTTCGCCGGAGTGCTCGGGGTGCTGCTCGCCGCGTGCCTGCCCCTCGCCGGGTGCCGCGGGGTGCTGCTCGCCGGGAGGTGCCGCGTCCGGGAGGGGCGCCGCACCGGCGGCACGGCCGCCCTCGGCTGCGGCGGGTTCAGGGGCCGCACCGGCGGGGCGGACCTCCGCGGCGACCGCGGAATCCGCGACCGCACCGGCGGCCCGGCTCTCCGCCAGAGCAGCGCGGGCCCTCGCCGCGCCCGCCGCCGCGTCTCCGGGCGGGCCCGGCGGCGGGGTGTCCAGGGCCGCGCGGGACTGCGACGGTGACCACTGCCGGCCCTTCGCCCCCGCGTCCATCGCCTCGTTCGCCAAGCGGTCCGCGTGTTTGTTCCGCTCGCGGGGGATCCACTCGTAGGTGACCTGGTCCGGCGGGTAGACGGACCTCGCCTCCGTCGCCAGCGGCTTCATGTCGGGGTGTTTGATCTTCCAGCGGCCCGACATCTGCTCGATGACGAGCTTGGAGTCCATGCGGACGTGGACCCGGGCCGACGGGTCGAGGGCGCGGGCGGCGCGGAGGCCGGCCAGCAGGCCGCGGTACTCGGCGACGTTGTTCGTGGCGACGCCGATGTACTCCGCGGCCTCGGTCAGGGCCTCACCCGTGGCCCCGTCGAGCACGACCGCCCCGTAGCCCGCGGGCCCGGGGTTGCCCCGCGACCCGCCGTCGGCCTCGACGATGAACTCCCGCACCCCTGCCGCTCCCTACAGACCCGACTCGGCCGTGCGCACCAGGATGCGGCGGCAGTTCTCGCAGCGGACCACCGTGTCCGGCGCCGCCGAGCGGATCTCGTTCAGCTCGGTGATGGCCAGCTCCTGGCGGCACCCCTGGCAGGTGCGGGCGTACAGCTTGGCCGCGCCGATGCCGCCCTGCTGCTCGCGCAGCTTGTCGTAGAGCCGCAGCAGGTCCGCGGGCACGGAGGCCGCCACGACCTCGCGCTCCTTGGTCACCGAGGCGGCCTCGCCGTCGATCTCCTCGAACGCCGCGTCCCGGCGGCCGGTCGCGTCGTCGATCTTCGACTGGACGGAGGCGACACGCTCGGTCAGCTCGTTCACCCGCTCCTGCGCGGCCTCGCGGCGCTCCATGACCTCCAGGACCACGTCCTCCAGGTCGCCCTGCCGCTTGGCGAGGGAGGCGATCTCGTGCTGGAGGTTGGACAGGTCCTTCGGCGAGGTGACCGCGCCGGAGTCCAGGCGCTGCTGGTCGCGGGTGGCGCGCTGGCGCACCTGGTCGACGTCCTGCTCGGCCTTGGTCTGCTCGCGGGCGCAGTCGCTCTCCTCGGTCTGCGCGGCGACGAGCAGGTCGCGCAGCTGCGTGAGGTCCTTCGTCAGCGACTCGATCTCGGCGTGCTCGGGCAGGGACCTCCGCTTGTGCGCGAGCTGCTGCAGGCGGACGTCGAGGGCCTGGACGTCGAGGAGTCGGATCTGGTCGGCGGGCGCGGCGTTCAGTTGGGGGCTCCCGTGGTATCGGAAGGGGCGCGCGAAGCGCTCGTTGGAAGGGGGGTGGTGGGTGACGGGTCGGAAGGGGCGCGCGCAGCGCTCGTTGGAAGGGTGGTGGTGGGTGACGGGTGGGCCGTGGACGCCGCGTGGGCCGTCCAGGGATCGGTGACCGCCTTGGAGACGTGGACGCGCAGGTCCCAGCCGTGACGGTCGGAGATCTCGTCGAGCTGGCTCGCGGCCAGCTCGCACCAGGGCCACTCGGTGGCCCAGTGCGCCGCGTCGAGCAGCGCGAGGGGACTGTGGGCCACCGCCTCGGAGGCCGGGTGGTGGCGCAGGTCGGCGGTGAGGAAGGCGTCGACCCCGGCCGCGCGGACCTGGTCGAAGAGGCCGTCGCCGGAGCCGCCGCTGACGGCGATGGTGCGGACGACGGCCTCTGGGTCGCCGGCCACCCTGATGCCCTGCGCGGTGGCGGGCAGCCGCTCGGCGGCGCGCGCGGCCAGCTCGCGGACGGTGAGGGGGTGGTCGAGCTCGCAGACGCGGCCCAGGCCCCGGCGGCCCTCGGGGTCGGTGGGGTCGGGCACGAGGGGGCCTACGACGCGGAGGTCGAGGGCCCCGGCGAGGGCGTCGGAGACGCCCGGGTCGGCGGTGTCGGCGTTGGTGTGGGCGACGTGCAGCGCGATGTCGTTCTTGATCAGGGTGTGCACGACCCGGCCCTTGAAGTGCGTGGCCGCGACCGTGGTCGTGCCGCGCAGATAGAGCGGGTGGTGGGTGACCAGCAGGTCGGCGCCGAGCCGCACCGCCTCGTCGACGATCTCCTGCACGGGGTCGACGGCGAACAGGACCCGGGTGACCTCCTGGCCGGGGTCGCCCACGACCGTGCCGACCGCGTCCCAGGACTCGGCCCGCTCGGCGGGCCACAGGGTCTCCAGCGCGGCGATGACTTCAGACAGACGGGGCACGGCCCAAGGCTACCTGGCTGCCCGGCGGGGCTGTACCGCATGCGTCCGGTCTGCCCCCGCTCAGCACAGACGCCCCGGTTTCCTCAGCTGAATCGCTTCTGCACCACCCTTACGTGTGAAGCCGGGGAGGGCCGGTCCCCCGCCTGTGCGTACGAAAACTAGCTTCGTCGCCGGAGGTGACCGAACGATGACGGTCTGTGCGATCGACCCCCCCTCCACGGACGGGACCGACGGCGTGCCGGCGGCGGGGTGCGCGATCACGGCGGACGGCGCGTACGCCGCGCGGCTCGCCCGGGACGGTGACTCCTGGTTCCCGGAGCGCTGGACCCTGGACGGCCCGGAGCCGTACGCGGTGCCCCTGCCCGGCAACCAGCCGGAGGAGCCCGGGACCGAGGTGCAGCCGATGGGTGACGGGCGGGTGCTGATCCACCGCCTGGTGGCCGGGCGGCACGCCTTCTCGCTGCTGTACCCGACCGGGCCCGGCACCGGTGAGCTGCCGCTGGGCGCCGTGGAGTGCGCCGGACCCGGCACCCGGCTCACCCTGCTGCCGCCGGCGCCGGGGGGCGTGCGGGCGTACGCCCTCTCGGTCGGGGCGCGCTCCAGCGCGGTGTGGCTGGTGGCCGGCGGGACGTTCGGCCCGGAGCGGTGCGCCGAGGTGCCCGGGCGCTGTTCGGGCGGGGTCTGGCTGGACGGTTCCGGGCGGATGCTGGCGCTGGACCGGGAACTGGACGGACGCACCAAGACGGTCGTGGTGGACCTGGGGCGCGCCGGCGAGGTCTCGCCGCTGCTCCAGATCGCGGAGGGCAGCGACGACCGGCTGCTGCTCGCCGATCCGGACAGCGGCCTGCTGCTGATCTCCTCGGACGCGCCCTCCCCAGGACGGGCACGCCTGGGCTGGGGTGTCCTCGGCAGCACCCTGCCGGTGCGGTTCCCGGAGTGCCTGCGGGTGCCGGAGTGCCTGGTGACGCCGTTCGCGATCCAGCCCGGACAGGTGCTGATGCCGGAGAACTGCGCGGTGGGCCTGCGCATCGACGGGTCCTTCGGCACCTGGGTGGGGCTGTGGCGCCCGGCCGACCGCGAGGTCCGGCACCTCCCGGCGCCCGAGGGCTGGCTGGCGGGCAGCGGGCTGTGCACGCGCGACGGGATGCTCCGTCTGCCGTACGCCACGCCGGCGACTCCGTGCGGCCTGTCGGACCTGACGGCGCCGGGCTGGGGCGCGACCACGGCGGGAGCGGGGGACCTGACCGCTGCCGGGGGCGGCGACGCAGCCACTGCCGGGGTCGGCGACGCAGCCGCTGCCGGGCCCGGGCACGTCGCCGCGCAGGGGACGCAGGACGCCCTGGTGCCGGACCGGGACGGCGGCGCCGGGACCGCGGAACGGGCGGGTCCGGCGGGGGCGGAACCCGGCCCCGCGGTGCCGGCGGCGGCCCGGCCGGTGCCGTTGCAACAGGCCCCCCTGGGGCGTCTTGTAACGAACTAGTGCCGGTTGGCGTGTGCGCCTGGATTCGGTCCGTGGTGTGCCGGTTACACTCGCCCGGCTGTACGAAAGATCAGGTTGACGGGGTGAATACGTCCGATGAGCGACACCAGCACCACTGAGCAGCTGTCTGCCGGCTCTTCCGAGCACACCGGCCACGGCCGGCACCGGGGCCCGGTCGCGGCCCAGGAGAGCGAGTCGGCTCCGCACGGCCGGCACCGCAAACCGGCCCAGGAGACGGTGGAGGCAGCTGCCTGACGGTAGGAAAGAAGAGGGGGCGTTCGCTCGGCGGGCGCCCCCTTCGCCTTTCCGTCGAAGGCGTCTGTCGCTCCCGGTCCGTTCAGCGGTGCCGGACGACGGTGTCGGCGAGGACGGGCGCGTCGTCCCGTTCGACGGCGCTCACGGCGGCCCGCACGGAGCCCTCCGAGGCCCACAGCCGGATCCGCAGGGTCTCCCCCGGGTACACGACCCCGGCGAACCGCGTGGCGTACGACCGCACCCGGCTCACGTCCCCGCCGAGCAGGGTGTCGACGACCGCCTTGAGCGTGACGCCGTAGGTGCACAGGCCGTGCAGGACGGGCCGTTCGAAGCCGGCGAGCCTGGCGAACCCGGGGTCGGCGTGCAGGGGGTTCCAGTCGCCGGACAGGCGGTAGAGCAGGGCCTGGTCCTCGCGCAGGCGCCGCTCGACGACCCGGTCCGGCCGGCCGGCGGGCGGTGCGGTCCGGGCGGACGGTCCCCGGTCGCCGCCCCAGCCGCCCTCTCCCCGTACGAAGATCTGCGCCTCGCCGGTCCACAACGGGCCGTCCGCGTCCGCGACTTCCGTGCGCATGACGAGGACGGCGGCCGTGCCCTTGTCGTACACGGCGGTGATGCGGCCGGTGGCGGTGGCGGTGCCCTCCACGGGGATGGGCCGGTGCAGGGTGAGCGCCTGGCCGCCGTGCAGCACGCGGGCGAGGTCCACGTCGACGCCGGGCATGGACAGCCCGCTGATCACGCCCGGTGAGCCGGCGCCCGCGACGGTGGCGAAGCCGGGCAGGACGTGCAGCCGGGACTCCAGGGTGTAGCGCAGCTCGTCGGGGTCGGTGGCCGGGACGCCCGCGCCGATGCCGAGGTGGTACAGCAGGACGTCCTTGCGCGTCCAGGAGATCTCTCCCGACCGGGGCTCGGCGGCGAGTGCCTTGGCGGCGTCGATGGGCATGAAGCTCCTGACGGGTCTCGGGACCTCGGTGCGGACGTCCGCACCGCCGGCCGCACCGAGGTCGTCCACCTGCGGGTTTAGAACGCGTTCCAGTCCGGCGCCCCCTGTATAGCCGAGTCCTCCGCGGTTGTGAAGACACCTGACGGTGTGTCAACTCACGCCGATGGACGGCCGTGACATTTGTCCTGCCCGATTCGGTACACGCGTGTCTGCCGGGGCCGGGCCCGAGTCCGTACCGTTCGATCCGTACGCCGCGCCGCCCTCCCGCCCTCGTGCGGGACGGGCCGCCGGAACGACTGGGACGGGGGGACTCGGAGATGACGTGGTGGCAAAGCCCGCGCCGGCAGGGCGAACGGCCGGCGTGGCGGGCGGACATGCGGCGCTTCCGTGCCGGGCGGCGGGCCGCCCGGTGCGCGGGCGCGGACCCCTCCACCGCCGAGCGCCCGGGCCCGCCGCCCACCGGCTTCACCCTGCTGCCCTGGCTGCTGCTGGGCATGGGCTCCCTCTCCAACGTGATCAAGGGCGAGACCCCGAACCCCTGGGTCGGCGGCCTGGGCCTGCTCGCCTTCAACTCCCTCTACGTCTACGTCACCTTCCGCGCCTTCGACCGGGCCAGGCGCGAGTCGGCGTCCACCCGGGTGGCGCTGGGCCTGCTCGGCCTGGTCACGACGGGCCTCGCCCTCGGGTACGGCGGCAACTGGCTGATGTTCTTCCCGCTGCTGGGCCTCGCCACGGGCGCCACCGTGCGCGGACCGTGGCTCGGCCGCGTCGGCCTGCTGCTCACGCTCTACGCGGGGGCCGCCACCTGGCTGCGGGACGGCTGGGACGACGCATCGGGCATCGCCTACGCCACCTTCCTGTCCAGCATGGTCACCGCCGCGATCCTCGGCCTGTCCGAGGCCGTGCGGGAGCTGCGGGCCGCCCGCGAGGAACTGGCCCGGCGCGCGGTGGCGGAGGAGCGGCTGCGCTTCTCCCGCGATCTGCACGATCTGCTCGGGCACACGCTGTCGGTGGTCGTGGTGAAGTCGGAGGCGGCCCGCCGGCTCGCGCCACGCGACCTCGACGCGGCGCTGGCACAGGTCTCGGACATCGAGTCGGTGGGCCGGCAGGCGCTCACCGAGATCCGGGAGGCGGTGACCGGCTACCGCGAGGGCAGCCTGGCCACCGAACTCGCCCGGGCCCGGTCGGCGCTCTCCGCGGCGAGCGTGGAACCCGTGGTCCGTCAGACCGGGGCGCCGCTGTCCCCGCGGACCGAGGCGCTGCTCGGCTGGGTGGTGCGCGAGGCGGTCACCAACGTGGTCCGGCACAGCCGTGCCGACCGCTGCGAGATCACCGTCGAGGCAACCGCCGAGCGGGTCAGGCTGACGGTCACGGACAACGGCACGGGCAGCGGGGTCCCGTCCGCCGGTGCGGGCGTCGGTGCGGGCGCCGGTGCGGGCGTCGGCGGCACGGGGCTGAAGGGGCTGGCCGAACGCCTCGCGGCGGCGGGCGGCTCCCTCACGGCCGGCCCGGCGCCACGCGGCGGCTTCACGGTCACCGCGGACCTTCCGGTGAGCGGTGACCTTCCGGTGAGCGGTGTCCAGCTGGCGACGGTGGCGGGTACGGGTGCCGCTACGACTGCGGCGGATACGGCCGCTGCGGACACGGCCCCCGCGGATACGGCTGCGGCTACGGCGCCCAGGGCGCCGCGACCGCCCAGCTGACGTCGGCCGTCCACGACGTACTGCTGTCGAAGGCGTTGGCTCCGCCGTTGCTCGCTACGTACAGGCCGTGGTCGTAGTGGCGCAGGTAGCGCGTCGGGTAGTTGTACGAGGCGAACGAGGTGCCGGTGCCGCTCTTCCCGGCCTGCGGGCAGAAGGTGGCGTCGGCCCGGAACTGGGCGGTGCCGTCCATGGGCTGCCGGTAGACCCGGTAGTCGAAGTGGCGCAGGAAGTCACCGGGGTAGTTCCGTGACTCGAAGGAGACGCAGGAGGCGTCGGCCAGTCCGCGACGGACGATCCAGGTGGCGTCGTTCTTGTCGAGGGAGGAACTGCTCGACGTCACCGGGGAGATGACGGCCGCGTCGTTCTGGTGGCGGACGTAGTCACCGGTGCAGCAGGAGGTCGTGGCGCGCAGGGAGGTCTCGGAGCCGGGGCTCAGTGTGCCGGTGCTGCCGGTCGGGCCGCCGTAGCCCACGGAGACGATGTCGGCCTGGACCGCGTCGTCGGCGGCGTCCGTCGGGATGCCCGCGGTCATCACGCCCTCGAAGAAGGAACCTGCCGAGCCGTTGCTGTTGTCACCGGCGGTGCCCAGGACGACAACCCCGGCCGCGCCGGAGCATGCCGAGTCTTTACGAGCCCCCGCCCCGACTCGCCCGTGACCAGTCGCCCGTGACCCGCCGGCCCGTGACCGGCTGTCCGTGATCGGGGGTCCGTAACCAGCAGCGCACGACCGGCTGTCCGCGACCGGCAGCGCGTGACGAGCCGTCAGTCGTCCCTCCGGTCAGAGACTGGCGAGCAGACCGTCGAGCGGGGCGGGCGCGCCGCCGGGATCGAGGGCCTCGACCAGGACACGGCCGTAGTGGATCTTCCGGCCCTTCTTCGTGCCGAGGAAGCGCCGCAACTGCTGCTGTGCGGTGCGGCCCCGCTGCGCCGGCTGGCGCAGGAAAGTCTGCAGGGCGCGCAGATCGCCCTGCGCCCGGACCAGTTCCGTCACCCGGGTCACGCCCAGTGCGCGGATCAGCTCGTCCTCCAGATCCGCCGCGCAGACGAAGTACCCGTGCCGCTCCGCACCGGCCCGCTCCCAGCCACGGGCGTAGTACGGGCGCTCCCGCTCGTCGCACAGCCCGGTGAGGCGCAGGCCCAGCCCGGCCGGCCCGAGGAGGCCGGCGAACCGCCCGACGTTCATCGCCCCGCCCATCGGCAGGACGCAGACCCCTTCGGCCGCCAGGTCCCGTCCACGGCCCGCGGCCAGCGCGTCGACCGCCGCCGCGTCACTCGGTCCTTCGAGCAGGACGGCCACCCGGACGGACAGCCGCGCGGCCAGCTCCCGCGCGGGGCCCCCGGACCCACCGGCCGCCCACGCGATGACCGCCTCCCGGAACGCCCCCATGTCAGCCATGAGCCGAGTCTCCGCCCTTTCCCACGCCCGCGGCAGGGAATTTCGGCGGACGCGCACCGCTGCCCGCGGCCACCAGCCTGCCGACACGCCCTGCGGGCTGACGCGTCACAGCGGTACGGCGGCCGGGGCCGGTGCGGCGAGACCACGGCGGTCGGGCCCGGGAAGCGCGGGTCGTACAGCGGTCGGGGCGGGGGCGGGGGCATCCCCGCCCCGGCACCCGCGCCGTCCGGCCCGCCCCCGGCGCCCGCCGGCCGCACGCCACCCACCACCCGCCACCCGCCGGGGAAGCGTCGGGTTCGCCCGGCCGGGCGCCGCACGGTCAGGGGTGACGCGGGGTCACCCGAGGCCGCCCGGCGTAATCTGGGGCGGTGGACGACGAGATGCCCCGCAGTCACCGGCCCGGCACACGCATCCGGGTGCTGCTGGCCGAGGACCAGGGCATGATGCGTGGCGCTCTCGCCCTGCTGCTCGGCATGGAGGAGGACATCGAGGTCGTGGCCCAGCTGGGCTCGGGTGGCGGCATCGTGGACGCCGTGCTCACGCACCGGCCGGACGTGGCCCTGCTGGACATCGAGCTGCCGGGCATGAGCGGCCTGGACGCGGCGGCCGAACTGCGGGCCCAGGCTCCCGACTGCCGGGTGCTGATCCTGACCACCTTCGGACGGCCGGGCTATCTGCGCCGGGCCCTGGAGGCCGGAGCGGCCGGCTTCCTCGTCAAGGACGGGCCCGTGGAGGAGCTGGCCGCGGCGATCCGGAGTGTGCTCACCGGCCGGACCGTGGTCGATCCGGCGCTGGCCGCCGCCGCGCTCAGCGCCGGGCCGAATCCGCTGACGCCCCGTGAGCGGGAGGTGCTGACGGCGTCGGTGGACGGGGCGACCGTCGCCGACATCGCCGGCAGGCTGCACCTGTCCGAGTCGACCGTCCGCAACTACCTCTCCTCCGCGATCGGCAAGACCGGCACCCGCAACCGGACCGAGGCGGTACGGGAGGCCCGGCAGCGGGGCTGGCTCTGAGCGGGGTCTCCCGCGCACCGGGTCACCTGGTCACGTGCGCGTCCTCGTAGACCGTCCCCTCCGGGGCGAGGCACACGAACCAGTTCCCTCCCGGGTAGCCCGCCACCGGCCGGATCAGCGCGGTGGCGTCCTGGGCGGCGGACGCCGAGCCCGCCGGCCGGGCCACGGTGGACCTGCCGTCCTTCCAGCGGCAGGTGACCTCCCGGGCGGACTTCGCCACATGGCCGACCACCAGCCGTTCGGGCGCCGTGGGACCGACCTCCTCCAGGCTGACGGCGGCGGCCATGAGGTCGGTGCCCGTGAGGCGGTCGGTCCTCTGGTGCGTGTCGAACATGACGACCAGGGAACGGCCGTCACCGTAGGACCGCATCGAGAAGTACGAGGTCTTGCCGACCAGGTCGGCGGCCTTGTCCACCGCCGGCCGCACGCCCGTCCGCTTCATGGCGGCGAACTGCCGGTCCGCCTCCCGCGCGTCTCGAGGGGCACCCCACACCTCGACCCAGACCCGCCACTGCCTGCCGTGCTCCGTCCCCCGCGCCAGCTCCGTCCGCTGCGGCCGGTACACGTGTCTCTCCTCGGCGGACGCCGGGCCGGGCGCCGTCGGCGTCCCCCGGTCGGCGCGCCCCCCCGGCAGCCCGGCGAAGGCCAGCGTGGCCCCCGTCGAGCCCGCCAGCACCAGGGTGGTGGCCGCCGCCACGGCCCAGCGCCGCGCTCTGCGTCGCCGGCCGCCGCGGATGACGGCCTGGACCGGGGCTATGCCGATCTCGACCCCGTCCGCCGCGTCGGCGAGCAGGAGGGCGATGTCCGTCTGCGTCATGTCGTGGTTCTCCCGGTCCGCGCTCATCACTTCCGCCCTCCGTGCGTCACCATGTCGGCCAGACCCGGTATGGCGCGGAGTTTCGCGATCCCCTTCGCCGCGTTGCTCTTCACCGTGCCGACCGAGCAGCCCATCGCCTCCGCCGTCTGTGTCTCCGTCAGGTCCTCCCAGTAGCGCAGCACGACCGCCTCGCGCTGCCGGGCGGGCAGTCGCGCGAGCGCCTCGAGCAGGGCGCTGCGGTCGTCGGCCTGGGCGATCCGGTCGCCGGTGTCGGCCACCTCGCGCACCAGCCCGGAGTCGTCCTTCGGCGCCAGGAACTCCCGGAGCCTGCGCCGGTGTCTGCGCGCGTGCGCGTTGATCATGACGCGGCGTACGTACGCCTCCGGGTCGTCCGCGCCGCCGACCCGGCGCCAGGCCACATAGACCTGTTCGAGCGTCGACTGGACCAGGTCCTCGGCGGCGTGCTGCTCCCCCGTGAGGAGAAATGCCGTACGCATCAACCGCGGCCAGCGGCCGACCACGAAGCTCTGGAACTCCTCGTTCCGAGTCTGCTTCCCGTCCCCCATGGGCACCTCCTAGATGTCTAAAGGAGTCCCTGGGCCGCCCGGACCGTTGCCCCGGCCGACGGGAAGATTCCATGACACCTCGTCAGTAACCCATAGAAGGGTCAAGAATTCGTTAGAGGCCCGAAGCAACGGAATAGTTGCCTGTGCATACGAGGTTTACCCGGCACTTATGACACGCGGAAGGCCTCACCCCATGCCAGAGACGACGACCGACCAGCCCACCCGGCAAGCGGGCGGCACCGTGGTCCCCGTGCTCGCCTTCGCGGGCATCGTGGTCGCGGTGATGCAGACGCTGCTCGTGCCGGTCATCAAGGACCTGCCGCAGCTGCTGGACACCGCCCCCAGCAACGCCACGTGGGTCCTCACCTCGACCCTCCTGTCGGGCGCCGTCGCCACCCCGATCATGGGCCGGCTCGGCGACCTCTACGGCAAGCGCCGCATGCTGGTCCTCAGCCTCGCCGTGATGGTGGTCGGCGCCCTGGTCAGCGCCTTCACCGACCAGCTGCTCACCATGATCGTCGGCCGGACCCTCCAGGGCTTCGCCATGGGCGCGATACCGCTCGGCATCGGCCTGATGCGCGACATGCTGCCGCGCGAGAGGCTGGGCTCGGCCATGGCCCTGATGAGCTCCTCGATCGGCGTCGGCGGCGGCCTCGCGCTGCCCGCCGCGGCCCTGGTCGCGCAGCACACCGACTGGCACGCCCTGTTCTACGGCGCCGCCGGCCTCGGCGCGCTCGCCATCCTCCTCACCCTCCTCGTCGTCCCCGAGTCCCCGATGCGCGCCAAGGGCTCCTTCGACGCGCCCGGCGCGATCGGCCTGTCCGCCGGCCTGGTGCTGCTCCTGCTGCCCATCACCAAGGGCAGCGACTGGGGCTGGTCCTCGGGCACGACGCTCGGCCTGTTCGCCGCGGCCGTCGTCGTCCTGCTGCTGTGGGGCCTGTACGAGCTGCGCGTCCAGGCACCCCTGGTCGACCTGCGCACCACCGCCCGCCGCGAGGTGCTGCTCACCAACCTCGCCTCGATCATGGTCGGCGTCAGCTTCTACGTCGTCTCGCTCGTCCTGCCCCAGCTGCTCCAGCTGCCCGCCGCGACCGGCTACGGCCTCGGCCAGTCCATGGTCGTCGCGGGCCTGTGCGTGGCCCCGCTGGGCCTGACGATGATGTTCACGGCACCGGTGTACGCCCGGCTGTCGGCCCGCTACGGCCCGAAGGTCACCCTGATCACCGGCCTCGTCGTCATCGCCATCGGCTACGGCGGCGGCCTCGGCCTGATGGACGCGGCCTGGCAGACGATCATCACGTCCGTCGTCCTGGGCGCGGGCATCGGCCTCGCCTACTCCTCGCTGCCCGCGCTCATCGTCGGCGCGGTCCCGGCCTCGGAGACCGGCGCGGCCAACGGTCTGAACACCCTCATGCGGTCCATCGGCACCTCGGTGTCGAGCGCCGTCATCGGCATGGTGCTGGCCAACACCGCGCACAACGTGAACGGCGTCGCCATCCCGACCATGCACGGCTTCCGGGTCTCCTTCATGATCGCCACCGCCGCCGTCGCGGTGGGGCTCGTCCTGGCGGTCTTCCTCCCGAAGGCGGCCCGCCCGGCGCTCCACACCCAGCTGCGGGCGAGCAGCGAGGAGGAGGCAGGCCTGGAGCGCGCCGAGGAGGTGCTGCGCGGGTTCCGGGGGCGGATCGTGGACGCCGGCGGCACGCCCGTCGCCCGCGCCAAGGTCACCCTGATCGACCGCCGGGGGCGGCAGGCCGGTGCGACCCTGTCCGCCGCGGACGGCAGCTACGTGCTGCCGGTGCCGGGCGAGGGGGCGTACGTGCTCGCGGCACGGGCCCTCGGCCATGGGCCGCTGGCTTCCTCGGTGACGCATTCCGGGGCGGAGCGGGCCGTGGACCTGGATCTCGCCCTGCCCGGGGAATCGGTGAGCGCCTGAGACCCACGGGCTCACGCCTCCTGCGGGGATCGCGCCGTCTGTACGTGTCGGGCGCGGTTCCCGCGCCCCATCCCCACGCACCCACCCCCGGTCAGCCCGCCGACCGGGGGTGCGGCAGCATGGGCGCACGGACCGACGTACGACCGAAAGGCGCTCCATGCCCGCCGCTCCCCAGCCCGAGATCCTCGCCGCGTTCGAGGCGGCGAAGGGGTTCATGCCCCTGGACGAGGGGCTCGCCCTCCACGACGCCGCCGTCACCGCCGGCCGGCTCGGGCTGCCGCTGCTGGAGGTCGGCACGTACTGCGGGCGCTCCACCATCCTGCTCGCCGACGCCGCGCGCGCGGCCGGGGTCTCGGCGCTCACCGTCGATCACCACCGGGGCAGCGAGGAGCAGCAGCCCGGCTGGGACTACCACGACCCGGAGACGGTCGATCCCGAGGTCGGCCTGATGGACACGCTGCCCACCTTCCGGCGCACGCTGTTCAAAGCGGGGCTGGAGGAGCACGTGGTCGCCCTCGTCGGCCGCTCCCCGCGGATCGCGGCGGTCTGGAACTCCCCGCTCGGGTTCGTGTTCGTCGACGGCGGCCACACGGACGAGCACGCCACGGCGGACTACGAAGGCTGGGCGCCGCACGTGGCCGAGGGCGGGCTGCTGGTCATCCACGACGTCTTCCCCCACCCGGAGGACGAGTTCACCGGCCAGGCGCCGTACCGGGTCTACCTGCGGGCCCTTGGTTCCGGGGCGTTCACGGAGGTCTCGGCGACCGGCTCGCTGCGTGTCCTGCGGCGAACGGGAGCGGGGATCTGAGGCCCCGGTTAGAGTCGCAGACGTGTCGTACGTTGGCCCGGACTTCGATCCCCCGCAGCCCCGCCGGCCCCGGCGGCGCCCGCTGACCGTCGCGCTCGCCGCCCTCGTGCCCGGGGCGCTGCTCGGCTGGATGGTGTACGAGGCGGTCGGTGGCGGTGGCGGTGCGGACCACGCGGCCTCCCCCGCGCCGGCGCCGCGCAGCTCGGCGGTGTCCTCCGCTCCGGCCCCCTCCCCGAGCGGCGGTGGCGACGACGCCAAGGCGTCCGCCCCGCCCTCCGCGCGTCCGGGCGGTTCCGGATCGCTCAAGGGGAAGGTCGTCGTCATCGACCCGGGGCACAACCAGGGCAACTTCCGGCACACGGCGGAGATCGGCCGCCCGGTGGACATCGGCACGAACCACAAGGAGTGCGACACCACCGGCACGTCCACCAACGACGGTTACACCGAGGCCCGGTTCACGCTCGACGTGGCGCACCGGCTGCGGGACCTGCTGGAGCGGCAGGGCGCCACGGTGAAGCTCACGCGCGACGGCGACGCTCCGGCGTGGGGTCCGTGCGTGGACGAGCGGGCCCGGATCGGCAACACCGCGCGCGCGGACGCGGCGATCTCGATCCACGCCGACGGCTCGGCCGCCGGCAACCGCGGCTTCCACGTCATCCTGCCGGGTTCCGTGCACGCGGGTGGGGCCGACACCCGTGCCATCGTCGGCCCGTCCCACGATCTCGGGGTGCGCGTCGCGGGCAACTTCCTCCGCGAGACGGGGGAGCAGCCCTCCAACTACCTCGGCGGCGGTACCGGTCTCGTCACGCGGACGGACCTGGGTGGTCTCAATCTGTCAACGGTTCCCAAGGTGTTCATCGAGTGCGGCAACATGCGCGATAGCAAGGACGCGGCACTGCTGACCAGCGGCGCCTGGCGACAGCGGGCGGCGCAGGGAATCTCCGAGGGAATCGTGAGTTTCCTGCGTGGTTCGTGACCGGCGGGCGGAACCGGCCGGACAGCCGGATCTTGCTGACGATAGTGTCTACCGACGACGAGACGACCTACGAAGGACCTGAAGTGAATATCCGCTCCCTCACTAGAGGCGACGGCGTGGTGATCGGAGCAGCGGTGGTGCTGTTCATCGCGTCGTTCCTCGACTTCTACAGCATCTCCGGCTTCGGCGACACGTACAGCCGGAGCGCGTGGGACAACCTGGGCATGGGCCTGGGCATCTACATGGGCGCGGTGATCGGTGCCGTTCTCATCGTCGTCAACCGCTGCCTGCCGCAGCCGCGCAAGGTGGCCGGGCTCGACCTGGCCGCGGTCGGCACCGCCTTCGCGATCCTGGCGGCCTGGACGCTGCTGTGGACGCTGATCGACCTCGACAACGTGGACGCCGGCGCGGGTCTCGTCCTCGGGTTCATCGCCGCTCTCGTCCTGTCCGCCGCCGCCGTCGCCACCCCGCTGGTCCCCGCCCTCCAGGCCGCCCTGGTCCCGGCCCCCAAGCCGGTCGCCCCGCAGCCCTACGGCGCCCAGCCGCCCGGTGGTTACGGCTACCCGGGCGCCCAGCCGCAGCAGCCCTACGGTGCGCAGCCGCAGCCGGGCCAGCCGTTCGGGCAGCAGCAGCCGGCCGCGCAGGGTGCCGCCCCGGCGCCGCAGCCGGCCGCCGCGGAGTTCTCGCCGTTCTGGTTCGCCGTGCCGGTGCCCCGCCCGCTGTTCTCGGAGGACGGTTCGCCCAGCCAGATCGCCGAACTGGCGCCGGGCACCTGGTACCTGGCCGTCGAGCAGCGCGGTGCCGCGCTGGTCGCGCAGACGCAGGACGGCCGCCGTGGCGTGCTCCAGGACACCTCGGGCATCCAGCGCGGCTGATCCGCACCGCCGCACCGCACCGGCCCCTCGCCCTTCCCGGCGGGGGGCCGTTGCCGTACGGCCTTCTCGCCAACGGTGATTGACGCTCCGTCAGAACGCGACTAGCCCTTGCTGAGCTGGGAGGCCGAGGGCACCTGGTCCTTGACCGGGGCACCGGCGCTCTTGCCCGCGTCCTTGACGCCACCGATGACGTCGCTGAACGAGCTCGCCGCGTTCTCGTCGCCCTTGCGGAGCTTGGACGGCAGGTTCTTCAGGGACTCGATGCCGCTGCTGAGGGGCTGGAGCGCCTTGGAGAGGGCCGGGTCGGCCTTGGCGTTCTTCTGGGCCGCCTTGAGCCGGTTGTAGGCGAAGGCGCCGGCGAGAGCGGCCTTGACCAGCGCGGTCTTGCGGCCCTTGGCGCCCTTCTTGAACTTGCCCGCCTTCCAGGGCTTGACGATCCACTGGTAGGTCGCGCCGGCGGCGAGACCCGCGTCCACCACGAAGCGCGTCTTGGCGAACTTGCGCTTCTCCGCGGAGGTGGTCGGGCTGGGACTGTCCCCGGCGGGGACGGCCTGTGCCGCCGCGGTGTCCTTCGTACTGTTCTTCTCGCTGCCTCCACAGGCGGTGGCACCCGCCACCAAGGCGCAGCACAAGGTGAGCGCCACAACGAGGCGCCGTATCGGTACGGGCACGGAGTCCTCCGGACGTGTCCTCCCCGAGCGGTCTGCTTCCTCCGGCAGCGTCGTCCGGGGCGGCGGGGTGCGCCACTCGGGGGACGCCGTCCGGGTGGTGTCCGGGACGGGTCCGGGTCCGCTCCGGGCCACCTGGGGGGTTTCACGGCACACCGCCCGGCAATCCGGAGAGTATGTCCCCTCGATATCGCAACGGCGCGAACCAGGCCGGGACGGTCATCGCGGTCGTCGCCGACATCATGGCGCTGATCCTCGGCCTGTGGATCCTGATGTACCTGTTGGACGCGAACCGGGCCAACAGCCTGGTCCAGTTCGTCCATGACGCGGCCTCCTGGCTGGCCGGCTGGTCCCACGACCTCTTCACCTTCGACGAGGCCTGGGCCCGGGTGGTCGCCGGGTACGGACTCGCCGCGGTGGTCTACCTGTTCGTGGGCCATGCCATAGCCAACCGGATGCACCGGCACTGACCCGGCGGACGGCCGGGCCGGACCCTCGCGGGGTCAGCCGCAGCAGTCCGGGGCCAGTCCGGCCGGCAGGTGTTCCCCGCCGAACACCGCGCAGGTGGCGTCGTGGCCGCCGAGCGCGGCCACGGCGAGCAGCAGGGAACCGGCCGTCCAGGTGGTCAGCTCGCGGGGCCAGACCGTGTCGTCGTCGAAGACGTAACCCGTCCAGTACAGGCCGCTGTCCGCGTCCCGCAGGTGCTGGATGGACTGGAGGATCTCCAGGGCCCGGTCGGACTCGCCCATCGCCCACAGCGCCAGGGCGAGTTCGCTGGACTCGCCGCCGGTCACCCAGGGGTTGGGTACCACACAGCGCACCCCGAGGCCGGGGACGACGAAGCGGTCCCAGTCCGCCTCGATGCGGGCCTTGGCCTCCGCTCCGGTGAGCGCGCCGCCGAGGACCGGGTAGTACCAGTCCATCGAGTAGCGGTCCTTGTCCAGGAAGCGCTCGGGGTGGCGGCGGATCGCGTGGCGCAGGGAACCGGCGGCCAACTCCCAGTCCGGCTGGGGTTCCTCGCGTTCCTCGGCGATGGCGAGCGCGCACCGCAGGGCGTGGTGGACGGAGGAGCTGCCCGTCAGCAGCGCGTCCGTCGCCGGCGTGCCGTCGTCCTCCCGGCGCCAGCCGATCTGGCCGCCGGGCTGCTGGAGCCGCAGCACCCATTCGACGGCCGCGTAGACGGTCGGCCACATGCGGTCCAGGAACGTGTCGTCGCCCGTGGACAGGTAGTGGTGCCAGACGCCGACCGCTATGTAGGCGACGAAGTTGGACTCGCGGGCGCGGTCGGTGATCTCGTCGTGGGCGCCGTCGGCGTAGGCGGCGTACCAGGAGCCGTCCTCGTTCTGGTGCCGGGCGAGCCAGCCGTACGCCCGCTCGGCGGCGTCGTGTTCACCGGCCGCGTCCAGGGCCATCGCGGCCTCGGTGTGGTCCCACGGGTCGAGGTGGTGCCCGCGGAACCACGGGATCGCGCCGTCCTCCCGCTGCACCGCCAGGATGCCGGCGACGGTCGCGGCGGCCTGCTCGGCGGTGAGGACCCCGGGCAGGACGAGGTGTTCTGTCCGGGGGGTGGTCACTCGGCGGCCACCCCGTCGGCCTCGGCGAGCCGCGGCAGGTGCGGCTTGGTCGCGTAGACCACGAAGCTCTTGCCGATCAGCGGGTTGAGCGCCTGCTCGGCGAGCCGGGTGGCGAACGGCTTCTTCATGATGTCCCAGACGAGCAGCTTGTGGTACGCCCGCACCGGCAGCGCCTTGTCGTTGTCGACGCCGAACGCGCACTTCAGCCACCAGTACGGCGAGTGCAGCGCGTGCGCGTGGTGGCTGCCGTACGGCTTCAGCCCGGCCTCGCGGACCTTCCCGACCAGTTCGTCGGCCTTGTAGATGCGGATGTGACCGCCCTCGACCTCGTGGTAGGCGTCGGACAGCGTCCAGCAGACCTTCTCGGGGCCGTAGCGCGGCACGGTGATGGCGATGCGCCCGCCCGGCTTGAGCACGCGGACCATCTCCGCGAGCACGCCCTTGTCGTCGGGGATGTGCTCCATCACCTCGGAGATGATGACGACGTCGAAGGACTCGTCGGGGAAGGGCAGGGCGAGGGCGTCGCCCTCCATGGCCGTGGCGGTGGCGCCCTCGGGTGCCTCGCCGGCCTCCTTCATCGCCGCGAACCACTTGGCGACCTCGCGGATCTCCTCGCCGTTCTGGTCCAGGGCCACGACCCGGGCGCCGCGCCGGTAGCACTCGAAGGCGTGCCGGCCGGCTCCGCAGCCGAGGTCCAGGACACGGTCGCCGGGGGCGAGCGGGAACCGGGAGAAGTCGACGGTCAGCACGTGGCCCTGCTTTCGGAGGAGACGCCTGCAACACTTGCCGGGGCCGCGGAGCGGCCGGGGGTCGGGGCCGCGGAGCGGCTCGGGGAGTGGCCCGCGGAGCGGGCGATGGCCTCGCGGTAGTGGGCCACGGTGCCCTCGGCGGCGCGGGCCCAGGTGAAGCGGTCGAGCACCCGCGCGCGGCCCGCGCGGCCGAGGCGCGCGCGCAGCTCCGGGTCCCCGAGCAGCCGGTTCAGCCCGGCGGCCAGCGCCCCCGCGTCGCCGGGCGGTACGGCCAGGCAGGTCTCGCCGTCCGGCCCCGCGACCTCGGGGATCGCGCCGCCGGTGGTGGCGACCAGCGGGGTGCCGGTGGCCATGGCCTCGGCGGCGGGCAGCGAGAAGCCCTCGTACAGGGACGGCACGCAGGCCACCTGGGCGGAACGGATCAGGTCGACCAGCTCGGCGTCGGAGATGCCCTTGACGAAGTCGACGGCGCCTTCGAGGCCGTACCGCTCGATCGCCTGGGCGACGGGGCCCTCCTGCGGGCGCTTGCCGACGACGACGAGGTGGGCGGCGGGGTGCTCGGTGCGGACCTTGGCGAGCGCCTCCACGAGGAACACCAGCCCCTTCAGCGGCACGTCGGCGCTGGAGGTGGTGACGATCCGGCCCGGCACCTCGGCGACGGCCGGATCCGGCGCGAACAGGTCGGTGTCGGCGCCGATGTGGACGACGTGGACGCGCTCGTCGCGGACGCCGAGGTGGTCCACGATCTCCTGGCGGGAGCTGCCGGAGACGGTGAGGATCGAGGGCAGCCGGCGGGCGACGCGCTTCTGCATGCGGGTGAAGGCGTACCAGCGGCGCACGGAGTAGCGGCGCTGCCAGGTGCCGGCGGCGTCCAGTTCCAGCCGCCGGTCCACGGTGATGGGGTGGTGGACCGTGGTGACCAGAGGGGCGCCGATGTCGCCCAGCAGTCCGTAGCCCAGGGTCTGGTTGTCGTGGACGACGTCGAACTCGCCGCGCCGGGCGCGCAGGTGCCGGCGGGCGCGCAGCGAGAAGGTCAGCGGCTCGGGGAAGCCGCCGGTCCACATGGTGCCGACCTCCAGGGCGTCGATCCAGTCCCGGTACTCCTCCCGCTTCGGGGTGCGGAAGGGGTCGGGCTGGCGGTAGAGGTCGAGGCTGGGCAGCTCGGTGAGGGTGAGGCCGGGCAGGCCCTCGTCGAGGACGGGGTACGGCTGGGAGCCGATGACCTCCACCCGGTGGCCGAGGCGGGCCAGCTCCCGCGAGAGGTGCCGGACGTAGACGCCCTGGCCTCCGCAGAACGGGTTCCCTTTGTAGGTGAGGAGCGCGATGTCGAGCGGTCGTCCGCCGTCGGCAGCGGGTTCCTGATCGGCTCCCGCTTCCCGGGCCTCAGCGGTCACTCCGTGCCCCCTTCTGCCTGCACTGTCCCGCGAGACTACGACGGGACGCTAATCTAGAACAAGTTTCAGACTTGATCATTCAGAGCCTCTGAATCTACCGGCAGGTAGGGGTGCTGTGAGCAGTGGATCAGGTGATTCGCGCCACGGCGAGCCACCCTGCCATGCTGTCCGATCACGAGCCCAACAGACGGCCTCACCGACTGTCACGGAACGGGGACCCATGCCTGCGGAAGCCAGCACCTCGCGTCCGGCCTCACCCCTCACCGAGCGGCAGGAGGCCCGCCGTCGCAGGATCCTGCGCGCGAGCGCGCAGCTGGCCGGCCGGGGCGGGTTCGACGCCGTGCAGATGCGTGAGGTCGCGGAGTCGTCGCAGGTGGCCCTCGGCACGCTGTACCGCTACTTCCCGTCCAAGGTGCACCTGCTGGTCGCCACCATGCAGGACCAGCTGGAGCACCTGCACGGGACCCTGCGCAGGAAGCCCCCGGCGGGCGACACGGCCGCCCAGCGGGTCGCGGAGACCCTGATGCGGGCCTTCCGCGCGCTCCAGCGCGAGCCGCACCTGGCCGACGCGATGGTCCGCGCCCTCACCTTCGCCGACCGCAGCGTCTCGCCCGAGGTCGACCAGGTCTCCCGCCAGACGACGGCGATCATCCTTGAGGCGATGGGCCTGGCGGACCCGACCCCCGAGCAGCTCTCGGCGGTCCGGGTCATCGAGCACACCTGGCACTCGGTCCTGATCACCTGGCTCTCGGGCCGCGCCTCCATCGCCCAGGTCAAGACCGACATCGAGACGGTGTGCCGGCTGATCGACCCGCCGGAGCCGACGCGGCGCGCATGACGCGGGCGCGGATGACGCGGGACACGCGAGGACAATGCACGCGGGGGCAGGGCACGAGGCCCGGGCATGCGAAGACCTACGAGACGGGTTCCCTTCGCCGGTATGGTCCGGATCAGGTGATAGGGGTCGCCGTACGGCCCGACTGCTGCCTTCCGGCCTCTCAGCCCTACCGTCGCCGTCGGCCCGGGCGGATGCCTGCGCATCCCGCCTGAGTCGGCTACTCCGGTCGGACTCCCTCACTCGCCTCGTAGGCTGCTTTCAGCATAGAACGGATACCGCGCTGCGGAACCCCTCATTTCCGACCAATTCCCCTCAAATGCGACACCCGCAGGTCATCCGACCACGGTCAGCCCGCTCCAGCTCCGGCCGCCCGGCGTCTGCGCCGCCCACTGGCCGAGCAGACGGCGCGCCTCCTCCTCGGGCGCCGCGAGGGACACCCGCTGGGCGCCCGCGTGCGTCTTCCGCTCCTGCTCGTGCGAGCCCTCGCCGCGGCAGGCGCACGGAAATGAGAGTCAGGTATGGATGTGACAGAAAAGCGTTACTGGGTGTTGACGGAGGTGTCGCTCGTCATCAAGGGAAGAGATCTGCACCCCGAAGAGATCACACCTCTCCTTGCCATCGAGCCCACTGGAGTACGAGAACCGGGCCCCGGTAAATGGGACCGTCCAGGCGAGATCGATGGACAGTGGAGGATCAGTTGCGACGAGCGCCGCACCCGGGATTTTCACGAACAGCTGGACAGTATCCTCTCCGTCGCAGAACGGAAGCGGACCGAGCTGAGGCAACTGGCCGAACGAGGATATGAGGTGACCATCAACCTGTTCGGCTTCTCCGGGAACGATTCCACTCTTGCCTTGCATCCGGAAGAAATCAAGCGAATCGCACGTCTGGGATTCCCCCTCAGGGTCGCGGCCAGTATGAACGAACGCTGAGAGAGTGATCATGGAAATGGAACCTGCGGCGGGATTGAAACCCTGGGGCGACCTGAGCACATCCCTGGTCGTGTCAGGCCGGGAAGTGGATTCCAGGTCCCTGCTTGTCGGGTTGCAACTCGCCGACAGCCAACAGTTCGCCTCACTTGAAGGCGTGGGCGTCTTTTCCGGCCCCGGCTGGGCTACGCTCACCGTTGACGAGCGACGCGCGAAGTGCGCCGATGAACAGGCCGCGGTACTCATCGGATTGCTTGAGCCCCGCAAGCCGGCGCTCGACGCGCTGAGGAAGGCGGGAAACTCAGTGAAGGTCGATGTGGCAGGCGTTGCCGAGTCCGGATCGGGGCTTCACCTCTCGACCGACGTCCTCGCAGGTCTCGCAGAGCTGGAAGTCCCTGTTACCTTCACCACCGTCCGAGCGTCCGGGGAGGACGAGGAGGACCCACTCGCCTGGCTCGGCTGACCTGAACTCCGACTACGTCGCCGCGAACACGAGACGGCACCGGTCTCTGCGAACAGACCACCACCTCGCCGGCACTGCCCGACCCGGTCGCCCTGACCTCGAAGCGCCCAGGTCCCGGAACCTCGTCGGCTTCGGCTGGGACAACGCACGGGCGAGCAGGCGGACGGCATCCGGGGCTACCCGGAAAGCATGGAGGGGTATGCCGAAGTCAGAGATACCGCAGGACGAGCGGAAGCCCGAGTGGCGGGACGTCCTGGAGCGCTGCGGACTCCAGGTGGTGGAGGAGGCGGTCCGGAGCGGACCTCCCGTGCGGTCCGCCCTCTACGCCGTCACCGGAGTCGAGGTCGAACCGGTCGCCACCATCCCCGCCTCGTCACCGGGCGCCACCGCCGCACTGGACGAGACGTGGCACCTCCACGCGTCCAGCGTGTCCCTCTACGACGACAAGGGCGAGTTCCTGATCCTGCCTCCCGTGCCGGGAGGCAGTGAGATCGGCTGGGTACGGGTCAGGGACAGCGTCGGCACGCATCTGCCCTCACGCATTGCCGAGGTGACGGGTTCCCCCGAGTTCGTGACCGTTTCGACCGACGGCCGCCACCTGTGCGCCGCCTCGGTGGAGGAGTACGACTACTGGGTGGTGCTGCACGAATTCTCCTGAGCGGTCCAGGCACAGGTACCGCCCGTCCTGACACGGGTTCAGTCCAGCCCCGCCGCGTCCCGTTCCGCGCGGGTCAGGGGCGGGCCCGGCAGGGGGGCCTTGCGGGGGCCGAAGGTGAGGGTCCAGAGCATGTCCGGGGCGAACAGGCGGGCCGCCGGGGTGCGCAGGCTCATGACGTCCAGCAGGCCGCGCAGGGCGTGCGGGTTGGCGGAGCCGGCGGCCACGGCCTTGTCGACGTAGGCGGTCAGGAGGCGTTCGACGCGGGTCGGTGGCTGGGGCGAGGCCCCGGGGTAGCAGGCGTCCTGGCCGACCGCGAGGTTCCACGCGTTGTCCACCGGCCGGGCCACCGCGCGCTGGATCCGGCGGGCGGTGCCGGTGGCGGTGGGGCCGTACCGGTCGAGGGTCCGGCCGAGGGCGATGGCGCTCTGCGCGGCGACGGACAGGCCGTGGCCGTAGACCGGGTTGTAGCCGGCGACGGCGTCCCCGAGGACGGCGAAGCCCTCCGGCCACGTCCCGGCCTTCTCGTACAAGCGCCGGCGGTTGGCCGTGCTGCGGGTGGTCACCGGGTCGGTCAGCGGCTTCGCCCCCGCGAGGAGCCGGCCGATGACCGGGTCCTTCAGACCGGTCAGCGCGAAGTGCTCGAACGCGTCCGGGTCGGCGGAGGGTTCACCGCCCCGGGTGCCGGAGAGCGTGACCAGCCAGCGGTCGCCCTCGATCGGTACGACGACCCCGCCCCGGCCGGGCGCCTCGCGCGGGTCGGCCTGCACGTTCACCACCGGGTAGCGCAGCGCCGCCGTGGCGTCGGGGGCCGCGTAGACACGGCTGGCGTAGACGACGCCCGCGTCGACCACCCGTTCCTCGACCGGCGCGTGACCGAGGGTCCGCAGCCAGCTGTCCGCCTGGGATCCGCGCCCGCCGGCGTCGATCACCAGGTCGGCGTGGAGCGTGCCGCCCCCGGGCAGGTGGACTCCGGTCACCCGGTGGCGGTCGCCGGCCAGGCCCGCCACCCGGGTCCCGTCGCGCAGGGTGATCCGGCGCCGGGCCAGGACGTCGGCGCGGACCACCGCGTCCAGCAGGTCCCGGCTGCACACGATCATGTGGTGCCGGGAGTCGGTGAACCGCCGGAACCACTGCCCCGAGGGCGCCTTGCTGACCAGGTCCCGCATCACCCCGATGAGCCCGGCGCCCCGGGCGGTCAGTTCCCCGGTGACGCCCGGCAGCAGCTCCTCCAGCGCGGCCACCCCGCCGGACCACAGCAGATGGGCGTGCCGCGCCTGGGGCAGGCCCTTGCGCGGCTCGGGCCCCTCGGGCAGCCGGTCGGCCTCCACGATCGTCACCTCGTGGAAGCGGCTGGCGAGCACGGACGCCGCGAGCATGCCGGCCGTGCTGCCGCCGATGACGAGCGCGGTACGGCGGCGGGTGGGTGTGTCAGGCATGTGAGGTGAGACCTTCCGAGGCGACCGCCTGCCGGCGGAACCGTTCGATGGCCGCCGCGTGGTTCCGCAACGCGTGCGCGACCGACTCCAGTTCGCTGTCGGGGACGAAGGCGGCAGCGGCCCGCCCGGCGGACGGCGGCCGGGCGCCGCCGTCGGGCGCGTGCAGCACGTCCGACGCGACCAGGATGTCCACCGCGGCCGCGATGCCCCGTGCCACGGACTGCGGGTAGCCCGCCGTCGTCGCCGCCGTCCGCGTCCGCTCGCGCCGCGCCGGGGACAGGTGCGGGGCGAGCTTGAGCAGCCCGTCGTTGATGGCGGCCCGGCGCAGCTCCAGGCGGAGGGCGGCACCGCTGACCCGGCCGGTCGCGGGCGCCGCCGGCGCGGTCACGGCCAGCATGGCCTGCCACAGCGGTTTCAGTCGCCGGTGGGTGCGCACCAGCCTGCGGTGCTCCGCCGCCCACGGGCCGGCCTGCCCGGCGATGAAGCCGACGGCCACCAGGACCGCCTCGGCGATGGCGAACGGCGGGGCGGCGTACGTCGACAGCCAGTCCCAGTCCCGGCCGCTCCAGCGGGCGCCGATCGCCGCGAGCTTGGCGACGTCGAAGAGGAGTCCGAGGGCGTAGGCCACCTGGAGGAAGATCACCGCCCGGCGCAGCCAGGTGTCCTCGACCTCCCGGTACCAGGCCCACAGCATGCCGGCCGCGACCAGCGCGGACACCAGGTGGGCGACGAGGTAGAGCAGCACGAACTCGCGCATCCAGGGCGTGCCGGCGTAGTACGTGTCGAGGTCGCGCGTGCGCTCCGCCCGGTGGTCGCCGAGCAGGAACGTCGTCCACAGGCCGACGATGATGACGGTGTACGCCACCCGGACCAGGCGGGTGCGCCGGCGGCGCACGGCGGACGGCGGCTCCCGCCAGGTGATGATGAGCCACAGACAGGCGCCGCAGTACGCGGTCAGCAGCGAGTAGACCCAGAGCCCGGCGAAGTTGGGGATGCCGGTCAGCACGTTGATGCGGTGCAGGTTGGCCGGTGGCAGCGAGGCGAAGCAGACCGCGCCGATGCCGAGCAGCAGGGCGGTGGCCCGCAGGATCGGGTCCCGCCAGGCCCGCCGCAGCAGCGGCAGCTTGATCACGAAGGCGACGGCGAGCAGGGCGGCCGGGACGGCGTAGGCGGCGAAGGAACCGGCGATGTCCCAGCGCATCAGGGGCCGCCGATGTTGCCCAGCGAGGACGACAGCCGGTCGACGAGGGTGTCCTGGGTCAGGCCGGCCGCGCCCGGCCCCACGACCTTGGAGAACTTCGCGGCGAGGCGCAGCCCGCACTCCTCGGCCTCCCACTCGGCCTCGGCCGCCGCCGCGGCGGGCGAGCGGGCGGCCATGGCGACCACCCGGTCCCAGGGGACGTCGTCCTCGGCGCGGGCGAGCAGCCGGCGGGCGGCGGCGGGCAGGCCGGACGGGTAGTGCACGTCCAGTGTGCCGTAGTGGATGTGCCCGATCTCGTGCCCGGCGATGACGAACTTGTGCGGGTCCGGGGCCCGGTCCTCGACCACGACGATGTAGTCCTCGTCCCGGGCCAGGGTGATCCCGGAGACGTCCAGGCCCGGCGGGAAGGCGACGAACCTCAGCCGGACCGGGCGGTCGAGCTGCGGGCTGAGCGTGGCGCACAGCGCGTGCAGGAACGCCTCCGGGCCGGTCGGCGGGGTGAGCGTGCGCACGGTGTCGCGCACGAGCCGGTCGAGGAAGCGCCTCGGGGACCTGGAGTGCCTCGGGGGCCGCGCGGACGCCGGCCGCGAGGCCGGCGCCGGCTTCGTGGCCTTGGCGCTCGGTTCACGCACGCCCGGCGTCCTCCGCCCGCTCGGAGGCGATGATCATCTCGGCCAGGTCGGCGAGGGTGGCGAGCTGCCGGGCGTTCATCTGCGGGGCGCGGGCGGCCAGTCGTACCAGCCCGCTCTCGCGCAGCCGCAGCAGCGGGTCCGCCTCCGCCTCCAGGCTCTGCAGCACCGGTTGCAGCGCCTCGTGCAGGGCCTCCGGCTCGTCCGCCGTGAAGAAGCCGGCGGGCAGCCGGAAGAACCGGCGCAGCCGGTCGGCGTGTTCCAGGCTCGGCATCCCGCTCTTGCGCCACTCGCTGAGCCACTGCCGGCTGGTCCCGGCGATCCTGGCCAGTTCGTCAAGCGAGTACCGCTTGCCGTCCGGCCGGCGCCGGGTCTCCCGGATGAAGTCGAGCCGCTGGCGCACGCGTTCGGCCAGGCAGGTCTCGGGGGCGCGGCCGCCGGAGAGCAGGTCGACGACGACGCCGACGGGGATGCCCGTGCGGTGGGAGAGACCGGACACGTCGAGGGCCTCCGGCAGTCGGCCGGGCCGGCCGGTCAACTCGCCGAGCCGGTCCAGGACATCGGCCAGCGAGGCGTACGCGTCACTCACCGAGGTCCCCCCTGGGCGTGTCGTCCGTTCGGTGGCTGGGCTGACGGCGAGGCTACCCGTTCGCCCGTTCGGCGACCAGATGTGACAACGCTCCCTGCCTAATTAGGCAGCTATCGTTGACAGTTAGGGGCGGGGTGGGTGAGGATCACCGCACGGAGAGCAAGATTCCGGCCCGTCCCGGGTGCCGCCTATGGGGGAGCGGCACCCGGGGCGTCTCCGTGCCTGCCTTCCCCGGGGGCATCGGCCCACCGCGGCGCGCCCCGCTCGCCTCCTCGCCGTCTCCTCGCCGTCCGGCCGCCGGGACACGTGCGGCGGCCTCCCGCCGGCGCGGATCACCACCGCCCGCGCATCCGGTACGCCCGGCCGCCCGGCTCCCGGGCCCGCACGGGCACCTGCCGGCCGGCCCGGACCGGGAAGGCGACGCGGCGCGCCGGGACTCCGCCCCGGTCGGCGGTGTCCCGACCGGGTCCGCGGACCCTCTGGCCACCGCGCGCGGGGACACCTGCGGACTCGGCCCACGGGTCCGGCCGCACGGTGCCGTGGCGGCCGGTCCCGCCCCGTCGCGTCACGGCACCGGCCGCCACGCACGGGTCCGCCTTCCCGCGCCTGGCCCCGTCTGCCGGCGGGCCGCCGCCGGTCCGTGGCCGCACACTCGGCCGCGGCCCGTAGCCGCACACCCGGTCACGGCCCGTAGCCGCACACCCGGCGCGGCCGCCCGCCCAGGCGACGCACGCCCACACCCCGGCACCACGCGCGAGCCGACCGCGGCCCGTAGCCGCACACCCGGCCACGGCCGACCGCCCAGGCGACCCGCGCCCGCGCCCACGCCCCGGCACCACGCGAGAGCCGGCCACCGGGCGTGCGACCCTCGTCCGCCGGTCCGGCGTCCCGGCGCCGGCGCCGGCGGCATCCGTCGTCGTCCTCGCGGCGCGGGGTCGGCACAGCGCCCTCGCAGCCCTCGCGGCGGCGACCCGGCACCCTCGCGGCCCGGGCAACGACGGCTCCACAGCGCCCCGGTGGCCGCTTCTCCCCGCACCCGGCCCGGTCGTGACCCCGGTCACCCCTTCCGTGTGGGTACGGCCACCCCTCGGCCCGCGTGGGGCGGCCGGTAAAGTGGCGCGGGTCGTCATCACACCCGTACGGGGGGAAGCCGGTGCAATTCCGGCGCTGACCCTCCCCCGGCTCTCGGCTGCGCCCGCGCCGGGGGCATCCGTGTGCCGCCAGCCCGGCGGTGAGCCGGACCGCCCCGGACGGGACGTTGACCGGCTCGCGTGCGCCGGCGGCCCGCCGCGCACGGCACCGTCGAGGTCTACGGAGCCGAGCCGCCCGGGGTGTCACCCGTGCGCTGCCCGGCTCCCCGCAGGAGAGGCAGTCGCCGACCATGAACGTCCGCCGCAGTGCCGCGGCTCTCGCCGCCGTAGGTGTGCTGGCCGCCGCCGCGCCCGCCACGGCCGCCGAACCGTCCCCGTCGCCGAAGGTGACGGTCCCGGCCGGGCTGTACGGCAAGGGGGACCCGACGTACGACGGCGTGTGGCGGCAGTCGCTGACGCTGCTGGCCCAGCGGACCCTCGGTTACCGGCCGGCCACCGCGGCCGTGGACTGGCTCACCGGCCAGCAGTGCGCCAACGGCTCCTTCGCCGCCTTCCGCGCCGCCCCCGCCAAGCCGTGCGACGACAAGGTCAGGGCCGACACCAACAGCACGGCCGCCGCCGTCCAGGCCCTCGCCGCGGCCGACGGGCACGGCATCGCCGTGGGCAAGGCCGTGGACTGGCTGAAGTCCGTGCAGAACGAGGACGGCGGCTGGGGCTACTACCCCGGCGCCCCCAGCGACACCAACTCCACCTCCGTCGTCATCGGCGCGCTGACCGCGGCCGGCACCGACCCGGCGGACGTGCACAAGTCCGGCAAGTCCCCCTACGACGCCCTGCCCGCCTGGTCCATCCCCTGCGACCAGGACGGCGGCGGCGCCCTCGCCTACCAGGCGGACAAGAAGGGCAAGCTGCTCGCCAACGCGGACGCGACGGCCGCCGGCCTGCTGGGCGCCCTCGGCAAGGGCTTCGTGGCGCGGGCCGGCAAGGCCCCGGCACACGACACCTGCGCCGAGGCCACGACCCGCACCCAGGTCGCCGACAACGCCGGCGCCTACCTGGCCGCGGCCGTCGCCGGGACGGGCCACCTCAAGTCCGCCATGCCCGGCGCCGAGGACCAGCCCGACTTCGGCAACACCGCCGACGCCGTAGTCGCGCTCGCCGCGGACGGCCGGACCGGGCCGGCGAGGAAGGCCTACTCCTGGCTGGAGAAGGACGCCGGGCCGTGGGCGGCACAGAACGGCCCGGCCGCGTACGCCCAGCTGATCCTCGCCGCCCACGCGCTCGGGGAGCAGCCGGGCGACTTCGGCGGCACCAGCCTGGTCCGCTCCCTCAACGCCCTCGGCCCCGCCCCGCACATGGACACCGCCTCGAAGCACGAGGAGAAGTCCGACGACGGCTCCGGCACGGGTGTCTGGTGGATCGTCGGCGTCGGCCTCGTCGCCGGCATCGGCATCGGCTTCCTGCTCAGCGGCCGGAAGAAGCAGCAGCCGTGACCGCCGTCCGCCGTGCCGTGCCGGTGCTCGTCGCCGCACTGCTGCTCCTCGCCTCCGCCGGGCCGGCCGGTGCCACGGGCTACCGCTACTGGTCCTTCTGGGAGCGCACCGGCGGCCACTGGACGTACGCGACCCAGGGCCCGGCCTTCGTCCGCCCCGACGACGGCGCGGTCCAGGGCTTCCGGTTCGCGGTGAGCGCGGACTCGGCGGACGCCAGCCGGCCGCGCGGTACGGCGGACTTCGGCACGGTCTGCGCCGGCACACCGGCCCGGCCGGGCGCCAAGCGGGTGGCCCTGGTCCTCGACTTCGGCACGCGGCCGGACGCGCCGTCCGGCGAGACCCCGCCCGCGCGCCGCACGGCTTGCGCGCGGGTGCCGTCCGACGCGACCACCGCGGACGCGCTGGCCGCCGTGGCGAAACCCCTGCGGTACGACACCAACGCGCTGCTGTGCGCCATCGCCGGGTATCCGGAGCAGGGGTGCGGGGAGCAGGTCGCCGCCGGGGGTAAGCGGAGCGGGGGCGAGACCGGCAGACCAAGCGACGGCGGGCCCTCGCTTGGTCTGCCGATCGGCGCGGGCGCGGTCGCCCTCCTGGCGGGGGCCGCGGTGTGGCAGGCACGTCGGCGGCGCGATGCGTCCGGGTGAACCCGGGCAGCCGTGCGGGTCCGGGCACGTCGTGTCCGCACGCGCCCGCACGGCGGTGGCCACGGGGCGGACGGTGCCCGGCGCCCCCTCGGGGCGCCCGTCCCGGGCCGCCCTGCACCCCGGGGCCTGGTGGCTGTGGGCGGTGTCCCTGGGTGTCGCCGCCACCCGCACCACCAACCCCCTGCTCCTGTGCCTCCTCATATCCGCCTCCGCCTACGTCGTGGCGGTCCGCCGCTCCCCCGCCCCCTGGGCCCGTTCCTACCCCGCCTTCGTCAGACTCGCCCTCGCCGTCCTCCTGGTCCGCGTCCTGTTCGCGGTCGCGCTCGGCTCCCCCGTTCCCGGCACCCACACCCTCCTGACGCTCCCCGAGGTCCCGCTCCCGCACTGGGCGCAGGGCATCCGGCTGGGCGGCCGGGTCACCGCCGAGGCGGTCGTCTTCGCCGCGTACGACGGGCTGAAGCTCGCCGCCCTCCTCGTCTGCGTCGGCGCCGCGAACGCCCTCGCCAGCCCCACCCGTCTCCTGAAGTCCCTGCCCGGCGCGCTGTACGAGACGGGCGTGGCCGTGGTCGTCGCCCTCACCTTCGCGCCCCATCTCGTCGCCGACGTGCGGCGGCTGCGCGCCGCCCGCCGCCTGCGCGGCCGTCCGGACCGGGGCGTACGGGGCCTGCTCCAGGTCGGACTGCCGGTCCTGGAGGGCGCGTTGGAGCGCTCGGTCGCGCTCGCCGCCGCGATGGAGGCCCGCGGCTACGGCCGTACCGCCGAGGTTCCCGCCCGGGTCCGCCGTACGACGGCCGCGCTCACCCTCGGCGGCCTGCTCGGCGTGTGCGCGGGAACGTACGGGCTGCTGACGGCGGCAGGGGGTGCGTACGGGCTCCCCGTGCTGCTCGCGGGAGTCGCCGCCGCGCTCACCGGGCTGCGGCTGGGCGGCCGGCGCTCGCTGCGCACCCGGTACCGCCCGGACCCGTGGGGCGCGCGCGCCTGGCTGGTCACGGGCTCGGGCGCCGCGGTGGCCGGGCTGCTCACGCTCGCCTCCGTCCGCGATCCCCGGGCGCTGCACCCCGGGGTCGTGCCCCTCGTCGCGCCCACGCTTCCGCTCTGGCCCGCCGTGGCCGTCCTGCTCGCCCTGCTGCCCGCCTTCGTCGTCCCGAGGGAGCCGTCGTGATCCGCTTCGAGGATGTCAGCGTGACGTACGAGGGTGCGGCCCGGCCCACCGTCGCCGGCGTCGACTTCGAGGTCCCCGAGGGTGAACTGGTGCTGCTCGCCGGTCCGTCCGGGGTCGGCAAGTCGACCGTGCTGGGCGCGGTGAACGGGCTGGTCCCGCACTTCACCGGGGGTACCCTGCGCGGCCGTGTGACGGTGGCCGGCCGGGACACCCGTACCCACCAGCCGCGCCAACTCGCCGACGTGGTCGGCACGGTGGGACAGGACCCGCTCGCGCACTTCGTGACGGACACCGTGGAGGACGAACTCGCCTACGGGATGGAGTCGTTGGGGCTGGCCCCGGCGGTGATGCGGCGCCGGGTGGAGGAGACGCTCGACCTGCTGGGCCTCGCCGGGCTGCGCGACCGCCCGATCGCCACCCTGTCCGGCGGACAGCGGCAGCGGGTCGCGATCGGCTCGGTCCTCACCCCGCACCCCCGGGTGCTGGTCCTGGACGAACCGACCTCGGCACTGGACCCGGCCGCCGCCGAGGAGGTGCTGGCCGTGCTGCAACGGCTGGTGCACGACCTGGGGACGACGGTCCTGATGGCCGAGCACCGCCTGGAACGGGTCATCCAGTACGCCGACCGGGTCGTGCTGCTCCCGGCCCGCGGCGCCGCCCCGGTCACCGGTCCCCCGGCCGAGGTGATGGCCGTGTCCCCGGTCTGTCCCCCGGTGGTGGCCCTGGGCCGGCTCGCCGGCTGGTCCCCGCTTCCCCTGACGGTCCGGGACGCCCGCCGGCAGGCCCCGCCCCTGCGCGCCCGCCTGTCCGGCGCGGCGGCAGCGGCGCACACCCCTGCCGCCGCGGTAGCGGCCACCGCGACCGCGCTCGAACCGGCCGACGCGGCTGCGCACCGAGGCGCCACGGCCGCGGACGCCTCCGCCACCCGAGCCGCGGACACCTCGACCGCCCCCGGCACCGGCGCCTCCGGTGTCGTGGCGGCGGACAGCCGTGTCGCCGGGACGGCTCGGGCGGGCGCCGCGGCGGTGCCGCGTCCGCGTGGTCAGGCGGCACCGGTCCCCGGGCGGCCCCCGCGCCGGGTGCCCAGCGGCGCGGGGCGCCGCTCCCTCTTCCGTCGCCGGCCCGCCCCCGGCCAGGAACCTCCGGGCAAGCACCTCGCGCAGACCCGCGCCCTCTGTGTCCGCCGGGACCATGTCCAGGCCCTCCGGGACGTCGACCTGACCGTCGCCCCCGGCGAGACCGTCGCGCTGATGGGCCGCAACGGCGCCGGCAAGTCCACCCTCCTCGGCTCGCTCGTCGGCCTGGTGGCGCCCAGTTCCGGAACCGTCGACGTCGACGGCGCCGTACCCCACCGCACCCCGCCCCGGGACCTCGTGCGCCGGGTCGGTCTCGTCCCCCAGGAACCCCGCGACCTGCTGTACGCGGACACCGTCGCCGCCGAGTGCGCGGCGGCCGACCGGGACGCGGGCGCCGCGCCCGGCACCTGCCGCGCCCTGGTGTCCGAGCTGCTGCCGGGCGTGGCGGACGGCACACACCCGCGTGATCTGTCGGAAGGCCAGCGGCTGGCGCTCGCGCTGGCCGTGGTCCTGACCGCCCGGCCTCCCCTGCTCCTCCTCGACGAGCCGACGCGCGGCCTGGACTACGCGGCCAAGGCCCGCCTGGTCGGAGTGCTGCGCGCGCTGGCGGCCGAGGGGCACGCGATCGTGCTGGCCACGCACGACGTGGAGCTGGCCGCCGAGCTGGCCCACCGGGTGGTGCTGCTCGCCGAGGGCGAGGTGATCGCCGACGGACCGACGGCCGAGATCGTGGTGTCCTCCCCGTCCTTCGCCCCACAGGTGACCAAGATCCTCGCCCCTCAGCAGTGGCTGACGGTGGCCCAGGTGCGGGAGGCGCTGAGGTGAGCCACGGCATCCGCACCGCCGCACGGACGCGCGCCGTCCGCCTCGGTCCCCGCTCGCTCGCCGCGCTCGCGCTGACCAGCGCGGTCGGTGTGGCCGCCTTCGGCTGGCCGTTCCTCGCCCCGCCCGCCTCCCAGCTCAACGCGCACGCGCAGGACGCCCCCTGGCTCTTCTCCGGCCTGCTGGTGCTGCTGGTCGCGGTGGTCGCGGCGACGATCTCGGAGTCGGACCTCGGGCCGAAGGCCGTGGCCATGCTGGGCGTGCTGGCCGCGACGGGGGCGGCGCTGCGGCCGATCGGCGCGGGCACGGCGGGGCTGGAGCCGATGTTCTTCCTGATGGTGCTCAGCGGGCGGGTGCTCGGCCCGGGCTTCGGCTTCGCGCTGGGCTCGGTGACGATGTTCGCGTCCGCGCTGCTGACGGGCGGGGTCGGGCCGTGGCTGCCGTTCCAGATGCTGGCGATGGGCTGGTTCACGCTGGGCGCGGGCCTGCTGCCCGGACCGGTCCGGCTGCGCGGTCGCGGTGAGCTGCTGCTGCTCGCCGGCTACGGCTTCCTCGCCGCCTTCGCCTACGGCACGTGCATGAACCTGGCCGGCTGGCCCTTCCTGGGCGCGGCGGCCTCGAACATCTCCTTCCACGGCGACGCCCCGGTCGCCGAGAACCTGGCCCATTTCGTCGCCTACTGCCTGGCCACCTCGCTCGGCTGGGACCTGGGCCGGGCGCTGTGCACGGTGGTGCTGACCGTCGCGCTCGGTCCGGCGGTGCTGCGGGCGCTGCGCCGGGCCACGCGGCGGGCCGCTTTCGAGACCGCGGTCACATTCGACGGTCGCGTCGGGTGAGGGCGCGGTACCGGTCGGTGAGCGGACCGGTGAGGAGCCCCACATGACGCACGTCACCTACGATCCGGAATCGTAGTCCTATTTGCCCGATACACCTATTCCTGTGCCCCTTCTGACCTGCACTTTGCGACCCAGATCACAGTGCCGACGTATGCCACCGATCCGGCCACAACTAGCAAAAGGGGTCATTGCGGACAGGTTCCGGGCCTGCTTCTCTGGACGACGTCGCCAGGCGCCACGAGCCCACCCGGGCCGCGGCGCCGCCGCATGAGGCCACACCGCGTGGCCCCTCCCATGCGGGTGATCCCCCGTCCCCGACGCAAGAGGTTCTCCGTGTCCGTTTCCTTCATCCGTCGCATCGCCTCCCCGAAGAAGGTCCTCACCACCGCCGCCCTGGCCGCCGCCACCGCCGGCATGGCTCTGACCGCGGCGCCCGCCCAGGCCGCCACCACGTCGGCCTCCTCCGCCCAGGCGATCGCGCACCAGATGATCCCGGACTCCGCGCAGTTCAACGCGTTCAGCAAGATCGTCGAGCACGAGAGCGGCTGGAACCCCTCCGCCACCAACAGCTCGTCGGGCGCCTACGGCCTCGTCCAGGCCCTGCCGGCCTCGAAGATGTCCACCGCCGGAGCCGACTGGAAGACCAACCCGGCCACCCAGATCAAGTGGGGCCTGGACTACATGAACTCCCGCTACGGCAGCCCGGCCAAGGCCTGGAACTTCTGGCAGGCCAACGGCTGGTACTGAGCCACCCGGCACCGAGCCGCCGGCCGTCCGGCCACCCCTCACCGAGCCGTGCCCCCGCTGAACCAGCGCGCGATGCCGGCCAGCGCGGCCCGGTCCGACCCGAAGTGGTCGACCGGTCCGACCTCCAGCACCCGCACCCTCGCCCCCCGCTGGGCGAGGGTGCGCGCGCAGGTCCGGGCGTTGCCGATCGGCACGTCGGTGTCGCGGTTGCCCGCGTAGAGCCGTACCGGCACCTCGGGCTTCCAGTCGCAGGCGTGGCCGTTGGCGCGCAGGGCCGCGAGCAGCCCGCCGGTGGGCCTGCGCAGCTGCCGGTAGAAGCGGTCGGTGAGCAACTGCCGCACGGTCGGGGCGAGCTGACGCACGATGTCCTCGTCCTTGTGCCGCCCGTCGAAGAGCCGCTCGACGCGCCCGGCGTACGGCTGCCGGAACACCTCGGCGGGGTCCTGGTAGATGGGGTGCAGCCGGTTCTGGGCCACGAGGAAGTAGGAGAGGTAGAACACCCCGCTCACGTCGTTGACCCGGCCGTCGGTCAGCGCCGGCTCCTCGGTGCCCTGGAGGTCGTACGGCCCCGCCACCGGCGCGACGGCCTTCAGGCGGAACCCGGCCGCGTCCCCGCCCTGCACCGCCCGGGCCAGCGCCATCGCCACCTGCCCGCCCTGGGAGAACCCGGTGACGTACAGGTCCCCGGTCAGTGAGCGCCCCAGCAGCCCGGCCGCCGTCCGGGACGCGCGCAGCATGTCCACCGAGGCGGTCACCGCGGACCGGGTGTCCATGTAGGGGTGCCGGCCGGGCCCCTGCCCCAGGCCCAGGTAGTCGGGCGCGGCAACCGCGCGCCCCGTGGCGGCGAAGAGGTACGACTGCGCCCGCGCGGCCTCGGCCACGGAGGGCGCGTAGGACCGGTTGGCCATGGTGCCGTGCGTGTCGGAGACGAGCCCGAGGCGGCGCCCGCCGCCGGACGGGACGGTGAGCAGTCCGGTGGCGGTGGTCGGCCGGCCGTGCGGGTCCACCGTGCGGTACGTCACCCGGTAGGCGAGGACGCCGTGGCGCACCGGGGCGGCGCCGATGTGCTGCGCGCGCAGGGCCCGGGCGACCTCCGCACGGCTGTGCGCGGCGACCGGTACGACGGACACCACCTCCCCGCGCTCACCGGAGCGCTGTCCGTCGGCGCCGGGAACCCCCGGCGCCACCCCGGCGACCCCGACGAGTGCCAGGGCACCCAGGGTGACCGCCGGGCCCGTGCGCATGGGCCGACCGGGCTGCTTTTCCGCCGTTTCGCGCGTGTCCTGAGTCATGTCCCGAACGCTACGGACGCACGCTGCGCCCGGACATCCGAGAGCCCCCCGTCCTCGGGTGGACTTCTTTCGCGCGCCGGGTGGACTTCTTTCCACCTCCCGTCCCCTCGGAGGAACGATGACGACGCCGACGCCGCCGGTAGGGGACCCGGAGACGCGCGGACTGCGGCTGGTGGCCGTCCTGCTGGCGCTCACCGTGGTCAGCGGCCTGATCGACGCCGTCAGCTTCCTGGGCCTGGGCCGGGTCTTCACGGCCAACGTGACCGGCAGCGTGGTCGTCCTCGGCTTCGCCGCCGCCGGGGCCCCGGGCTTCTCCGTGCGTCACGCGTTCATGTCCCTGGTCTGCTTCCTGCTGGGCGCGGTGGCGGGCGGCCGGGTGGCGGGCCGGTACGGCCGCGGCTCCCGCCGCCGCTCGGCCCGGCTGGCCCTGGCGGTGGAGGCGGTGCTGGTCGGCGTGGCGGCGGCGGTGGCCCTCGTGCGGCCGGACACCGCCGGAACCCGGGTCGCCCTCATCGGCCTCACGGCCTTCGCGATGGGCCTGCGCACGGCGACGGTCCGCAAGTTCCGCGTGCCCGACCTGACCACCACCACCGTCGTGACGATGACCCTGACCGGGCTGGCCTCCGAGTCCCGCCTCGGCGACGACACGAGCCGCCGCACTGTGCGCCGCGCGGCCTCCGTGGCCGCGATGGCCGCCGGTGCCTGCCTGGGCGCGTGGCTGGTCCTCCACCACGGTCTGGGCATCCCGCTGCTGCTGGCGGCGCTGGTGTCGGGTGCGCTGGCGGTGGTCGCCTCGGGCCGGGAGTGACAAACCGCGGACGGCGATCCGACGGCCGCTCCCGTCACCCGGCGCCGGCCCGGAGCTCGGGGCACACCCCGGCGCCCCGCCCGCGTGACCGGCGGATCCGGGCCGCCCACGCCGCCTGTCCCGCCCCCTGACCCGCGGCTCTGCCCGCACCCCCTCGGTACGAGTCCGCCGATCACCGCCGGACGGGGGACGGACCGACGGTCACCTGCCGGCGACGGTCACCCGCCCGGACTCCCCGGCCCCGGCTCCGGTGCCCGCCTCCACCCCGGCCGGCCTGATCCCCGCCCGCCCCCTCGGCCGCGGGCCCTGGAAGGCGTACGACAGGGCGAAGCCCGCCGACACCACCACTGCGCCCCCGACCGCGTCCAGGACCCAGTGGTTGCCGGTGGCGACGATGGCCGAGACGGTGAAGAGCGGGTGCAGGAGCCCCAGCGCCTTCATCCACCACCTCGGCGCGATCACCGCGATCACCACCCCGCACCACAGGGACCAGCCGAAGTGCAGCGACGGCATCGCCGCGTACTGGTTGGTGAGCGCGGTCAGGGTGCCGTAGTCCGGCTTGGAGAAGTCCTGGACGCCGTGGACGGTGTCGATGATGCCGAGCGTGGGCATCAGGCGCGGCGGTGCCAGCGGGAAGAGCCAGAAGCCGATCAGGGCGAGCAGCGTCGCGAAGCCGAGGGACGCCCGGGCCCAGCGGTAGTCGACCGGGCGGCGCCAGTACAGGACGCCGAGGACGGTCAGCGGGACGACGAAGTGGAAGGACTCGTAGTAGAAGTCGAAGAAGTCCCGCAGCCAGTCGGCCTTCACCACGGCGTGGTTGACGGCGTGCTCGATGTCGATGTGGAGGAAGCGCTCGGCCTCGAGGACCAGGTGGCCGTGCCGCTCGGCCGTGGCGCGCCCCCCGGAGTTGCTGCCGCCGGTCGCCGCCAGCCGTACCTGCTGGTAGGCCGCGTAGGTGACGCGGAGGAGGAGCAGTTCCAGCAGCAGGTTGGGGCGGGTGAGCACCCGGCGCAGGAAGGGCAGCAGCGGGACGCGGCGGAAGCGGGCCGGGGCCTGCGGGGCGTACTGCGCCGGTATCGGGGACCGGTAGTACGGCGAGGTGCGGGACAGGAAGGGCACGGCCGTGGCGGCGGCCAGGGCCGCGAGCAGGACCAGGTTGTCCCGCAGCGGGTACACCACCGGCATGTGCGGCAGCATCATCTGCGCCGGGAGCGTGGTGACGAGGACGACCGCGACCGGCCAGACGTAGCGGTCGGAGGCCCGCCTGCCGACCCGGCCGACCACCGCGAGCAGCACCCACAGCAGCTGGTGCTGCCAGGTGGTCGGGGAGACGGCGACGGCTGCGCAGCCGGTGACGGCGACGGCGAGGAGGAGCTGGCCGTCGTGGGCGTAGCGGACCGCGCGGCGCAGGGCGAGGGAGGCGACGCCGGCGCCGAGGAGGAGGAAGAGCGCTATCTCCGAGGAGCCCGACAGGCCGAACCGGAGCAGGGCGCCGTGCAGGGACTGGTTGGCGAGGGCGTCGGCCTTGCCGCCGAGGCCGACGCCGGCCATGTGGTGCACCCAGTAGGTGCGGGAGTCGTGCGGCAGCGCGGCCCAGGCGAGCGCGGTGCAGGCGGCGAAGGTGCCGGCCGTGGTGAGGGCGGCGCGGCGGCGGCCGGTGAACCACAGCAGCGGGACGAAGAGCAGGACGGTCGGCTGGAGGGCGGCGGCCAGGCCTGTGCACAGGCCGCTCGCGCGTTCCCCGCGCACGGTGAAGCAGCCGAGCAGGACGAGCAGGACCGGGATGACGCTGGTCTGCCCGAGCCACAGGGTGTTGCGGACCGGCAGCGACAGCATGAGCAGGCTGACGGCGACGGGCGCGGCCAGCAGCGAGGTGCGCCGGCTGACCGGCTGGGGCAGCGCGCGGGCGGCGACCAGGCCGAGGGCGACGACGAGCAGCAGGGTGCCGAAGGTCCAGCCCCAGCCGAGGGCGGCCTCGGCCGAGCGCGTGAGCGGTTTGAGCACCAGGCCGCTGAAGGGGGTGCCGGTGAACCGTGTCGAGTCGTAGATCGAGCCCTTCACGTGCAGGACGCCCTCGGGGCCGACCCAGGTCTCCAGATCGGTGAGCCGTTCGCCGCTGGGGGTGGTCAGGACGGCGGCCATCTGCCGTACGGCGAGGATCGCGGCCACCGCCCACAGCGCGAGCCGGGTCGCGTGCAGCCGCGCTCCGGCCGCCGTTCTCCCGAAGACGTCCGCCGGTCGCCCGCTGTGCTCCACGTTCGCCACGCTTCGTCGGCCTCCCGCCCCGTCGTCCCGGCAGCCGGTGCGCGCCGGGTGCCCCTCTGCGCTCCTTCTGAGCCTCGCAGACCCCCTGGAAAGGGACGCGGGCAACCCCCGATTCACCTGACGTCCGTCTCCTTTTGTCCGAAACACCACGGTCCGGGGAGCCGGTGGTTGCACGCCGGGGACGCGATATGGATCACAGTGGGCCGCCGGCATGGCCGCACGTCAGGGGGAAGACGTACCTGCGTATACGCCCTTTAGCTGCACTGTGCATCGACCCGCGTGCAGGACGTAAGGGGCGGAAGTGTGCCTATGGTCGATTTTCGGCCCGCCGTACGTCATCGTCGCCGTCCGGGCCGGTCCCTGTCCCCGTCGAAAGGTAGGCGAGCCCCGTTTTGGCGACCGCTACCACCGCCTCAGCCGTCACCCCGCCCCTCAAGTCGCGACGGGCCGCGCGGGCCCGCACCGGCCGCGACGTCACCGTCACCGATCCCGCGCTCGTCAAGCGCGCCGTGAAGGCGGCGGCGCTCGGCAACGCGATGGAGTGGTTCGACTTCGGTGTCTACAGCTACATCGCCGTCACCCTGGGCAAGGTCTTCTTCCCGTCCGGCAACCCGACCGCGCAGCTCCTGTCGACGTTCGGCGCCTTCGCGGCGGCCTTCCTCGTCCGTCCGCTCGGCGGCATGGTCTTCGGCCCGCTGGGCGACCGCGTGGGCCGGCAGAAGGTCCTCGCGGTCACGATGATCATGATGGCGGCGGGTACGTTCGCGATCGGCCTGATCCCCTCGTACGCGACGATCGGCGTGGGAGCGCCGCTGCTGCTGCTCGCGGCCCGTCTGGTGCAGGGGTTCTCCACCGGCGGTGAGTACGCGGGCGCGACGACGTTCATCGCCGAGTACGCGCCGGACAAGAAGCGCGGCTTCCTCGGCAGCTGGCTGGAGTTCGGCACGCTCGCCGGCTACATCGGCGGCGCGGGTCTGGTCACCCTCATGACCGCGCTGCTGTCCTCGGACGACCTCACCTCGTGGGGCTGGCGCATCCCGTTCCTGATCGCGGGCCCGATGGGCATCATCGGCCTGTACCTGCGGATGCGGCTGGAGGAGACCCCGGCGTTCGCCGCGGAGGTCGAGAAGGCGGAGGCGGCCCGGCCGAAGGTGCCGCTGCGCGAGATGGTCACCGGCCAGTGGAAGTCCCTGCTGCTGTGCATGGGCCTGGTCCTGGTCTTCAACGTCACCGACTACATGCTGCTGTCGTACATGCCGAGCTACCTCACCAGCGAGCTGAAGTACGACGAGACGCACGGGCTGCTGGTCGTGCTCGGCGTGATGGCCCTGATGATGATCGTCCAGCCGTTCGCGGGCGCGCTGACCGACCGGGTCGGCCGCCGGCCGGTGATCGCGGCGGGCTGTGCGGGCTTCCTGTTCCTGTCCGTCCCGGCTCTGCTGCTGATCCGCGAAGGCAGCCTGCTGGCCGTGGGGCTGGGCATGGGCGCGCTGGGTCTGCTCCTGGTGTGCTTCACGGCGGCCATGCCGGCCGCGCTGCCCGCCCTGTTCCCGACGCGCGTGCGCTACGGGTCCCTGTCGATCGGTTTCAACGTGTCCGTGTCGCTGTTCGGCGGTACGACCCCGCTGGTCGTGACCGCGCTGATCGGGGCGACCGGGAACATGATGATGCCCGCCTACTACATGATGGCCGCGGCTGTCGTGGGCGGTGTCGCCGTGTGGCGGATGTCGGAGTCGGCGGGGCGTCCGCTGCCGGGTTCCGCGCCGTCCGTGGAAGGCCGCTGAGGGGCGTCCCCGGCGCGTTGCCCCGCGCGCAGTCGTACCCATCGGCGTCCTCGGCTGCGATCATCGAGGCAGGACACTCGGGAAAGGCAGCTGGGGCTATGAGCGGGTCGCAGGTCTGGGACGACGTCGACGACTACTTCATCAACACGCTCTCACCGGACGACGAGGTGCTGCGCGCGGCCCTGCGCGACAGCGATGCCGCAGGGCTGCCCGCCATCGCCGTCACGGCGGCGCAGGGCAAGTTCCTCCAGCTGCTCGCCGGGCTCCAGGGGGCCCGGCACATCCTGGAGATCGGCACGCTCGCCGGGTACAGCACGATCTGGCTGGCCCGGGCGCTGCCCGAGGACGGCAGGCTGATCTCGCTGGAGTACAGCGCCAAGCACGCGGAGGTGGCCGTCCGGAACATCGCCCGGGCGGGCCTGGACCGGATCACGGAGGTGCGGGTGGGCCCGGCCCTGGAGTCGCTGCCCAAGCTCGCCGACGAGAACCCGGCCCCCTTCGACCTGGTCTTCATCGACGCGGACAAGGTCAACAACCCGCACTACGTGGAGTGGGCGCTGCGGCTCACCCGCGCGGGCAGCCTGATCGTCCTGGACAACGTGGTGCGCGGCGGCCGGGTGGCCGACGCGGGCAGCACCGAGCCGGACGTGGTCGGCACCCGTGCCGCGCTGGAGCTGATCGCCGGCCACCCCCGGCTGACCGGTACGGCGATCCAGACGGTCGGCAGCAAGGGGTACGACGGGTTCGCCCTGGCCCGGGTGCTCGGCTGAGGCGGCTGCGCCCGGGGACGCGTGGGCTCACGGTTCGTGGTAGAAGCCGACGTTGACGCTGCGCGGCGCGGTGCGGTCCTGGATGACGATCTCTCCGGACCCGCCGTGCGGCAGCGGGACGGTCGTGCCGTAGCCGAGGGGCTGCGCGTACTCCCCGACGAGGAGCCGGACCTCGGAGGCCGGGTCGGGCTGGGAACCGCGCAGCCAGGTCAGCTGCCAGGCGCCGTCCGGGCCGCACAGGAACTCCAGGTGAACGCGGGAGACGAACAGCCAGTCGTCGGGGGTGACCAGCCGGCACGCCGCGCCGTCCCGGCCGATCCGCAGCACGGCGCCGGGCTCGCTGGGCGCCTCGGCCATCGTCATGCCGGCGGTGGCGCCCGCGTCCGCCCCGGAGACGGTGGCCATGGTGAGTTCGAGCACGAGGTTCCCCCTGCATACGTCCTGTGCGCCGGCTGGGTCGCGGTGGGCGGGTGCCGTACCGCCGCCGCATGATAAAACGCCCGGCGGGGTCGCGTCCGGCACAATGGGTTCATGACCGAGCGAAAGCCACCGGGGGTCCCGTTCGAGTCCTGGGTGGACAAGCAGATCCGCGACGCGCAGGGGCGCGGGGAGTTCGACCGGTTGCCGGGAGCGGGGGCGCCGCTGCCCACGGAGGTCGACTCCACCTACGACGAACTGTGGTGGGTGAAGCGGAAGCTGGTCCGGGAGGGGCTGGCGGTGCTGCCGCCCGCGCTGGCACTGCGCAAGGAGGCGGAGGACGCGCTGGAGGCGGCGTACGCGGCGCCCTCGGAGCGGATCGCCCGGAAGATCATCGAGGACGTCAACGTCCGGATCAAGGACATGATGTTCAAGCCGCCGCCCGGTCCGCCGCTGGGCAGGAAGCCGTACGACGTCGAGGCGGTCGTACGCGAATGGCGGCAGCGCAGGGCTGCCGCCAGGGGTGACGGGGGCGCGGCGGGCTCAGCCGTGTAGCAGCCGCCCGGCCAGTTCCCGGTAGTCGCGCAGGGCGAGCCGCAATTGCTCGGTGTCGGTCTCGACGGCCGGTCCGCGTTCCTCCCTGCCCTCCCAGGACATCCGCAGGGTGCGACGGCGGCGCGTGACGGCCTCGGTGAACCGCGCGGCGATCTCCTCCAGCGTCCGGTCGGCCTGTTCGACGGCCTGCCGGGGCTCGTCGACGAACCCGGCGAGCACCTCGCGCAGCCGCCGCTCCCACTGCTCCGTCTCCTCGTGCGGCAGCAGCGGGGCGCCGGCGCCGGTGGCGCTGCCACCGGGTGCGGCCGTGCCGCCCGGCGCCGTCGGCCAGGTGTCCGCCGCGCGCGCCTCGGTCATCCGGGACTCGCGCCCGCTGACCTCACCGGTGGACGGGGCCCCGAGCCCGTTGTCCGGCATCACGCCTTCCTCCTCCCCGGCCCGCTCCGGGCCACCGGTCCGCCTGTCCCCCGCGCCGTACGTCTGCGCCGCCCGCCCCTGCGTACCGGGGGTCTCCGGGCCGAAGTCCTCCGTGCCGGGCCGCAGCCCCTCGGAGCCGTGGCGGGGGTCGTACTCACGGGATGCGGCGTCCGCGGCCTCCGGCGGTGTGTCCCGCGGGGTCCGGTCGTCCCCGGTCAGCCCTTCCCGGCCGGTGCCCTCCGCGCCCCGGCCGCCTCCGCTCCGGTCCGCTCCCGGTTCGCCGGGCAGGCGTTCCTCCGGGAGGGGCCTTCTCGGGGTCCTGCGGCCCGCCGCCGCGTCGCCCGGTGCCCACGCGTCCCTCTGTTCCGACTCCTGCTCCGGCGTCCACTCGTCCCCGCGCGTGAGGCGCTGCGGGCGGTGCCGGTCACCGCCGGAGCCGCTGGTCCTGTCCGTCATGGCGTCAGCTCTCCTTCGGTCGGCTCCGGTGCAGGGCCCACGGCGTGTGGGAACGGGCGTGGGAGTGGGTCGCGGCGGGCGGCGTCGCGCGGCCCGTGCCGGCGGGGGCGCGGTGCCGCCCGGACTCGGCGCTGGTCAGGTCCTCGAAGAGGGCCCGCGCGCCGAGCAGCGCCGACCGCAGCTCTTCGGTTCCCGCGCCGGTGCCGTCCGCCGCGGCGCCGGTGGCCGCGCGGTGCACCTGCCGGTAGCCGTCGACGTGGTCGGCGTGGTGCACGGACAGGGCGGCGAGCTGCTCCTCGTACCGTCCGCCGTCGGGGTAGCCGCGCGCGGCGGCGAGTTCTGCGATGAGGAGGTCGGCCTCGGCCACCGCCTGCCGGGGCGAGTCGACGAAGTGTTCCTGCACGGCCGTCCAGCGGTCCGCGTAACGCTGCCGCTCGGCGCCGTCCAGCGGGCGCTCCCGAAGATCACCGTGGCGTTCGAGGCGTTCGGTCAGCTCTCGTTCGGCGGCCTCGGTGTCCCCGTCGTGCAGGGCCACGGTCCGCTCGTACTCGGGCCCGAAGCGCCGCTTCAGGTTCGGGCCGCCGTGCCGGGTACGGCCCCGCACGGTCAGCGCGACGGCGCCGAGGACCACGACCGCCGCGATCACGATCAACAGAATGATCAGGCCTGTGGACATGGTTGCCTTCCGGTCGGACCGGCCCCGCTGGCCGGTTCTCCCTTCGGGTGACCCGGAAGTTCGCCCACAAACGGTTCCCCGTCCCGCGTGCGGCCCGCCGTCTTATCCGGTTGCGGCGGGGACGGGGCGGCTCCCGACAATGGCCGGCATGACGTGGACGATCGCTCCGGAACCGTACGGCTCCCCGGCCGCCGCCGCGCTGTGGCGGGCGTACTACACGGAGGTCAGTGACCGCTGGTACCTGCTGCACGAGGGGCGCCGCACCGATCCGGAGGAGCTGGAGCGTGCGGTAGCCGCGCGCAGCGGTGCCGAACTCGCGCCCCCGCGCGGGCAGTTGCTCGTCGGGCGGTACGACGGCACGCCGGCCGGGTCGGCGGGCGTGCGGCTGCTGGACCCGGACACGGCCGAGCTGACCCGGGTGTTCGTGCTGCCGGAGCTGCGCGGCCGGGGCGGGGCACCGCTGCTCGTGGCCGCCGCCGAGGAGGCCGCCGGTGCCCTCGGCGCCCGGCGGATCGTCCTCGACACGCGCGGCGACCTGGTCGAGGCCCGCGCCCTGTACGCCCGCCTCGGCTACACCGAGACCGCCCCGCACAACACCGACCGGTACGCCGAGCACTGGTTCCGCAAGGAGCTGCCGCCGGCGCGGGCCGTCAGCTGATCTTCGTCACCGTGCCGTTGTGCGGGCGTTCGCGTTCGGCGCCGCACAGTTCGCCGGTCAGCTCGCGGACCAGCCGGCTGAGGTCGGTCGAGCGGCCGGGCTGCCACCAGTCGCCGAGCAGTTCGGCCAGGGACTCCTCGCGGGCCGCGGCGAGCCGCTCGGCGACCTCCCGGCCGGCGTCGGTCAGGGCCAGGTCCAGGCCCCCGCGCTCGCCGAGCCGCCGTTCCTCCACCTGGCGGGCGGCGGCCATGACGGCCTGGAGCGGGACCGGGCTGCGCTCGGCGAGCACCGCCGGCTCCACGGAGCCGTAGCGGCGCATGCGCAGCAGCAGCCAGCTGGCGGCGGGCAGCAGGTCGTACCCGGCCCGTTCGGTGATCTCCCGGTAGATCTCGCGGCGGCCCTCCCGGGTGCCGAGCACGGACAGGGCGCGGCACACCTCGTCGTAGGAGGAGCGCTGGACCGGGTTGGGCGGGATGGTCTCGGAGACGTCGGGCGCGGTGACCGAGCCGCGCAGCCGGTCCTCCTTCAGCAGCCAGGCGAGCAGGAAGCCGAGGAGGGCGACGGGCGCGGCGTAGAGGAAGACGTCGGTGATGGCGGAGGCGTACGCGTGCAGGGCGGCGGGGCGCAGCGCGGGCGGCAGGGCGGCGATGCCCCGGGGGTCGGCCTTCAGCGCGTCGGGGGTGGCGCCGGGCGGCAGGTGTACGCCACGGAAGGCGCCGGTGAGCTTGTCGCCGAGGCGGCTCGCGAAGACCGTGCCGAAGATGGCCACGCCGAAGGAGGCGCCGATGGAGCGGAAGAAGGTGGCGCCGGACGTGGCGACGCCGAGGTCCTCGTAGGAGACGGCGTTCTGCACGATGAGCACCAGGACCTGCATGACGAGGCCGAGGCCGACGCCGAAGACGAAGAAGCAGACGCTCATCACGGCGGTCGGGCTGTGCTCGTCGAGCCGGTGCAGGAGCAGCAGGCCGAGGGTGGTGACGCCGGTGCCGGCGACCGGGAACACCTTCCAGCGGCCGGTGCGGCTGACGATCTGCCCGGACAGGGTGGACGACAGCAGCAGGCCGAAGACCATCGGCAGCATGTGGACGCCGGACAGGGTCGGGGAGATGCCGTGGACGACCTGGAGGAAGGTCGGCAGATAGGTCAGCGCGCCGAACATGGCGAAGCCGACGATGAAGCTGATGACGGCGGCCAGGGTGAAGGTGCGGATGCGGAACAGCTTCAGCGGCAGGACCGGTTCGGCGGCCCGGCGCTCGACGGCGACGAACGCCACGGCGAGGACGACGCCCAGCACCGCGAGCCCGATGACCGGCGCCGAGTCCCAGGGCCAGGTGGAGCCGCCGAGGGAGGCGACCAGCACCAGGCATGTGGCGACGGCGGCGATCAGGAAGGTCCCCAGGTAGTCGATGACGTGGCGGGCGGTGCGGCGCGGGATGCGCAGGGCGGCGGCGATGACCGCGAGCGCTGTCACGCCGACGGGCAGGTTGACGTAGAACACCCAGCGCCAGCTGAGGTGTTGGGTGAACAGCCCGCCGAGCAGCGGCCCGAGCACACTGGTCGTGCCGAAGACGGCGCCGAACAGACCCTGGTAGCGCCCGCGTTCGCGGGGCGGCACGAGATCGCCGACGATCGCCATGGACAGCACCAGCAGCCCGCCGCCGCCCAGGCCCTGCAGCGCCCGGAAGGCGATGAGCTGGGGCATGTCCCGCGCCAGGCCGCACAGCGCCGACCCGATCAGGAAGATCACGATGGCCGTCTGGAACAGTCGCTTGCGGCCGTACTGGTCGCCGAGCTTGCCCCACAGCGGGGTGGCGGCGGTCGACGCCAGCAGATAGGCGGTGACGACCCAGGAGAGGTGCTCCAGGCCGCCGAGGTCGCTCACGATCGTCGGCAGCGCGGTCGACACGATGGTCTGGTCGAGCGCGGCGAGCAGCAGCCCGAGCAGCAGCGCGCCCATCGGCACCAGCACGCTGCCCGGGACGTGTTCGCCGCTGCTCACGCCCTTCGCCGTGCCGTGCGTCTCCAGGACCATGGGACCTCCCGGGGGTCGGTGCGTCTCCTCCATGGTGATCGGTGTCACCACTTATGGCCCGCCGAGTGCTGCGGCTGCGGAGAAAATCCGCATAATCTCTGGAGTTCCCGAGGGGAGGGGCACACGCGTGACGGGAGAGCGGGGCACCACGTGCCCGCGGTGCGGGACGCCGAGGGGGCCGGACAACACGCCGTCGTGCGACTGCACGGCCCGCGCGGCCGAGGCCCTGCGCGAGACCCGCACGGCGGAGGCCGCGGCGGCGGAGGACTTCGACCCGCTGCGGATACGGCCGTACGTGGAGATGCGGCCGGCCCAGGACGAGCCACCGCCCGCACCAGCCGCCGGGACCGCGCCGCCGCCCCTGCGGACGCCCGCGCCGCCCGGTCCGGCGGCGGAGCCGGACGCGGCCGGGACCGGGCCCGGACGGCCCCGGCGCCGCCCGCGCCGCACGGTGCTGCTGGCCGCCGGGGGCGCGGGGGCGGCCGTCGTCGCGGTCGCCGGTTTCGCGCTGTTCTCGTACCAGGCACCGGCCCGGGGCAGGGTGGCTCAGGAGGTCAGGGCGAGCATCCCGGAGGCGACGACGCGGGCACCGTCCTCGGCGGCGGCCCCGGCACCCCCGGTGACACCCCGCCCACCCCTGCCCTCCCCCTCGGCGACGGCCGACCCGAGCCCGTCGCGGGGCTCCGCCTCGCCCTCCGCGTCCGCGACACCCTCCGCGAGCGCCTCCAGCGCCGCCGCCTCGCCGACCCCGTCCCCGACGCCTTCGGGCACTCCGCGCACCACGCCCACCGCGGCACCGGTCCTGCGCCGCGGTGACACGGGCCCGGAGGTCACCGAGCTCCAGCAGCGCCTGCGCCGGCTGAACCTCTACGGGGACCAGATCAACGGCACCTTCACCCGCGCGGTCGAGGACGCGGTGCGCAACTACCAGCTGGCCCGGGGCATCACGGACGACACCCTGGGCACGTACGGCCCGGCGACCCGCAGAAGCCTGGAGTCGGAAACGACGCAGCCGTAGCGCCGCCGACGGGGTGCGTGGCCGCTCGGAGGGACGGAGACGGCCCGGCCACGGGGCCCCGACGGAGGACGGGGCGCCCCGGCGGACGTGGCCCGGCCGCAGCGCCCCGAGCGGGTGAGGGAGCGCCCCGAAGGAGCCCGGGCGGACTCGGCGTGCGGCTCCGTCGCGCGGCCCCGCGCGTCCGGGGCCGGCAGCCGGCCGTCAGCCGATGTGCAGTCGGACGCCCCCGCCGGCCACCGCCTCGACCCGCACCTGGGTGAGGTCCCGCACCGCGACGTCCGGCTCGTGGAACACCGCGCGCGGCCCGACCCCGACGACCCGCATCCCCGCGGAGCGCCCCGCCGCGATCCCCGCCCCGGAGTCCTCGAAGACGACGCAGTCGGCCGGGTCGACGCCCAGTTCGGCGGCGCCCTTCAGGAAGCCCTCGGGGTCCGGCTTGCTCGCGCCGACCGACTCCGCGGTGACGCGCACGGCCGGCAGGGGCAGCCCGGCGGCGTTCATGCGGGCGGTGGACAGGGCGACGTCGGCGGAGGTCACCAGGGCGTGCGGCAGCCCCTCCAGCGCGGAGAGGAAGGCACGCGCGCCGGGGATCTCGATCACACCGTCGGTGTCGGCGGTCTCCTCGGCGAGCATGCGGGCGTTGTCGGCGAGGTTCTGCTCGACCGGCCGGCCGGGGAGGAGGACGGCCATGGAGGCGTGGCCCTGCCTGCCGTGCACGACCTTCATCACCTCGTCGCCGTCCAGGCCGTGCCGCTCGGCCCAGCGCCGCCAGATGCGCTCGACCACGGCGTCCGAGTTGACGAGGGTGCCGTCCATGTCGAGCAGGAGGGCGCGGGCGGTGAGGACGGCGGGCGTGGCGGTGGCCGGCATCGGCAGCTCCAGAGGACAGGACCCCGGGTCGGGCGGGACGTCGGGTGGGACGTCGGACGGGACAAGGCGGCCCCGCCCGCCGGTCAGGGTGAACGGGCGGGAGCCACTTTGTTTCTCTACGGTACAAAACCCGTCCGCATCCCGCCACCGCCCCCGCGAGCATTCACCCGTTGTTCAGCCCGGTCCCACCGCACAGCCCCGGCGCGGAGCCCTGCCGGTCAGCCGCTGACGGCCTCCCACAGGCTCCACACGCCGAGCGCCAGCATCAGCAGCGCCGCGATCTGCGTGATCAGCCGCAGCGGCACCCGCTTCATCAGCGCCTTCCCGCCGACGATGCCGAGCCCGGCGACGGCCCACAGGCCCAGCACCGCGCCGAGGCCGACGGAAATCGGGTCGTCGTAGCGGGCGGCCAGGTTGGCGGTCATGATCTGGGTCAGATCACCGAACTCGGCGACCAGGATGAGCGTGAAGCCGGTCCCCGCCACCTTCCAGAAGGACTGGTCGGCGGGCTTCCTGACCTCTTCCTCCTCCTCGCCCTTCTTCAGCAGGAGCATCGCGGCTCCGCCGAGGAAGAGGACGCCGGTGACGGCGTGCACGATCTGCTGCGGCAGCAGGGTCAGCACGCTGCCGGCCGCGACGGCGAGCACGACGTGCAGCAGGAAGGCGGCGGCGACGCCCGCGAAGACGTACGAGGCGCGGTAGCGGGTGCCGAGGACGAGACCGGCGAGGGCGGTCTTGTCCGGCAGTTCGGCGAGGAAGATGACGCCGAAGACGAGCGCCGTCACGGTGATGCTGATCAAGGTTCCTCAATCGGTCGGGCTGCCCCGCCGAGAGTGCGGTACGTCACGCGATGACACCTCGGCACGGCAGCGCACTCGGCGCCCGCGCCGAAGGGGCACGGGCGTGCACTGCTTGCCGAAGGTCTCGCTGGCGGGACCGCTGGAACGCGGTCCGCCTCCGGGCGCCGGCTCAGGCTCGCTGAGCAGTATGTCGACGGTCCGGCGAAGAGCTACTCCCCTTCTGCGCTCCCCATCGTAAGGGATGTGAAAGTTCCGCCGTCAACCTTGTCGTGACATGCGCACGTCACTAGCTTCTTACCGAGCGCTCACCCCCCGGCAACACCGCCCCGCGAGCATTCCCTCGCTCGCGCTCCAACACCGCCACCCCACAAGGGAGTTCACGCATGCCCAGGTTCTACGCGCGTCGACGGACGAGCATACTCGCGGCCCTCACCGGTCTGATCGCCTCCGTCGCCCTGTTCAACTCCCCGAACGCCTCCGCGGCCCTCCCCACCCCGGTCAGCGGCGCCACCGCCCGCAGCTACCTCTCCCAGCTCACCGTGGCCACCGAGAACCGCACCGGCTACAGCCGCGACCTCTTCCCGCACTGGATCACCATCAGCGGCGCCTGCAACACCCGCGAGACGGTCCTCAAGCGGGACGGGTCGAACGTCGTGACCGACTCCTCCTGTGCCGCGACCAGCGGCAGCTGGTACTCCCCGTACGACGGCGCCACCTGGACCGCCGCCTCCGACCTCGACATCGACCACCTCGTGCCGCTGGCGGAGGCGTGGGACTCCGGCGCGAGCAAGTGGACGACCGCGCAGCGGCAGGCGTTCGCGAACGACCTGACCCGGCCCCAGCTGATCGCCGTCACCGACAACGTCAACCAGGCCAAGGGCGACCAGGACCCGGCCACCTGGGTGCCGTCCCGGTCGGCGTACCTGTGCACGTACGTGCGGGCCTGGGTGCAGGTGAAGTACTACTACGACCTGTCGGTGGACTCCGCCGAGAAGAGCGCGCTGACGAACTACCTGTCCGGCTGCTGAGCCCCGCCGCCGCCCGCGCCCCTCGGGGCGCTCAGGAAACCGGGCGGCGGCGCATCAGGAAGGCCGCCGCCGCGCCCGCGCCGAACAGGGCCGCCACCGAGACGCCCGTGGCCAGCCAGGTCGCGCCCAGCCACTGGGCGCCGTAGTAGCCGAGGGCCACGCTGTAGGCGGCCCAGGACAGGCCCGCCAGGGCGGACCAGGGCAGGAAGTCGCGGACGCGGCGGTGGGCGGCGCCGGCGCAGAAGGAGACGACCGAGCGGCCGGCCGGGGCGAAGCGGGCGAGGACGACCAGCGCGCCGCCGCCCCGGGTCAGGGCGTCACCGAGGCGCTCCTGCGCGGTGGTCAGCCGCCGGGAGCGGGCTATCGCCCGGTCCAGCCGCTCCCCGCCGCGCCAGGCCAGCCGGTACGCCACCAGGTCGCCGAGGACGGAGGCGGTCGCGGCGGACAGGATCAGGGCCAGGATGTCCGGCACCTCGTGCGGGACCTGGCCGGCCGCGCCCGAGCCGGCCGCCGCCGCCGTGCCGGCCGTGATGACGAGCACGCCGCTGGGCAGGACGGGCAGGAACACGTCGAGCAGGACCGACACGGCCACCACGGCATAGATCCACGGCCCGGCCGCCAGCGACCCCACACTCTCGAACACCACGACTCCCGTCACTCCCCCGTAGACAGCCATACAGCGTACGCCGGGGGTGTGACAGGAGGTTCGCGGGGGGCTCACGGGGCGGTCACGGGCGTAAACCGGTCCCGCCGGACAGGGCACCGGTCGGCCGCCGGACAGGGCACCGGTCGCACCGTCGGACGGCGCACCGGCCGGGCCGTCGTGGCACGCCGACCCGGTGGTCAGGCGGCCACCGGGGACCGCTCCGGCGCCCGCTCGCCGTCCTGCGGCGCGCGGCGGACGAGGAGCCGGTCCAGGCCGAAGGCGCCCGAGCCGGTGAAGACGAGCAGGAAGAACGCCCAGCAGAACAGGACCGACAGCTCGCCGCCGTTCTGTATGGGCCACAGGGCGGCCTGCTGGTGGACGTCGAAGTAGGCGTACGCCATCGAGCCGGAGGCGATCAGCGCGGCGGCGCGGGTGCCGAGGCCGAGCAGCACCAGGCCGCCGGCGACCAGCTGGATCACGGCCGCGTACCAGCCGGGCCAGGTGCCGGCCGCGATGGTGCCGCCGTCGCCGCCGGCGGCGCCGCCGAGGACGCCGAACAGGGATGCGGCGCCGTGCGCCGCGAAGAGCAGGCCGAGGACGATGCGGAAGAGCCCGATCACATAGGGCCGAGCGGAATCGAGACGTGCGGACATGGGGAGGTCTCCTCTTCGGTGACGGTCGGGCCGGCCGGGGACGGAGAAGGCCGGTCGTGGGGCGGCGGTACCGAACGGAAGACCCAGGTTAGGGGCACCTAATCAATGCTTGCAAGTTCAACATTCGGCCACGGTGGTGATGTCCCCGCTCACGGCCCGGCGCCGGTCCGGACGCCCGCCGCGGTCACCGGACGCACGTCTCCCGCGAACTTCCCGGAAGTCAACGTGCGTACACCTGCGCCTCTTTGACGTTCCGTCACGCCGTACGGCCGTCCTCGCCACGCCCAGCCCACCTGTCTCATAACCGTCCACGGCGTACGGCCGGCGGCCCTGCGCGATGACGCCTCGACCGGGTTCCGGGGCCGCGCCTCCGTGAGAGTGGTCACACGCGGGCACGCCTGCGGGCGGGTCCGCGCCTGCCCCGGACCCGCCGGCCCCGCTCCCCCACGGCCGCCGGCCGACCGCCGCCGGCCCCGCCGGGGGCTACCCCTCTCGCCGCACCGACTGCCCGCGGACCTCGAGCTCCCCGAGCAGCTCCGCCGTGGCCCGCGCCACCGCTCGCACCGCCTTGTCGAAGGCCTCGCGGTTGTGGGCGGCGGGGGCCCGGAAGCCCGAGATCTTCCGCACGTACTGCAACGCGGCCGCGTGGATGTCCTCGTCCGTGGCCTCACCGGGCAGCACGGGCGGACGCAGCGTCTTGATGCTCCGGCACATGCGCCCAGTCTCGCGCACCCCGCCGTGCCCTGCGATGATCCGCGCGAAGGCGGCCACCGACACCCGGGGCCGACCGTCGGAGGGACGATTCCATGACGTTCATGACGCGACCGCTCACCGTGGCCGTCCTCGGCCCCGGCGGCACCGGCGGACTGCTCGCCGCCCTGCTGTCCCGCTCCGGGCACCGCGTGATCTGCCTGGCCGGCGAGGCCACGGCCGAGGCCCTGCGCCGTACCGGCATCACGGTCCGAAGCCCGCAGTTCGGCGACTTCACGGCCGCCGTCGACGCGGACACCGAGCTGCGCGAGCCGGTGGACGCCTGCCTGATCACCGTGAAGCACACCGCGCTCGGCGCCGCCCTGACCAGGGTTTCGCCCGCCGTCCTCGGCGACGCCCTGGCCGTGCCGCTGCTGAACGGCGTCGAACACCCCGGGGCCCTGCGCGCCCGCTACCGTCCCGACCGGGTCGCCCCGGCCGTGATCCGTGTGGAGTCCACCCGGACCGCCCCGGGCGTGATCGAGCACGGCAGCCCGTTCACGGAGATCGACCTGGCCGGGGACGCCGTACCCCGCACCCGCCTGGAAGCGCTGGCCGCCCACCTCACCGACTGCGGTACGACCGCCCGCGTGGCCGGGGACGAGACGGCGGCCCTGTGGGCCAAGATGGCGTTCCTCGCCCCGTTCGCCCTGCTCACCACCCGGTACGGCGTCCCGCTCGGCGTGGCCCGCGTCCGTCACCGGCAGGAGCTGGAGGCACTGGTCGCGGAGACCGCCGCGGTCAGCCGTGCCTGCGGCGCCCCGGCCGACCCGGAGCGGGCCCTGGCCCGCTACGACACCTTCCCGCCCGCCGCCAGGTCGTCCATGCAGCGAGACGCCGAGGCGGGCCGCCCGCTGGAGCTGGACGCCATCGGCGGGGCGTTGCTGCGCGCGGCCGAGCGGCACGGGGTGCCGGTGCCGATGACGGCCCGCCTGGTCCGGGAGCTGCGGGACGGCGCTCGCTGACCCGGCCCCCCGGCCGTCCCCGCCCCGCCACCCGTTCGGCTGAACCTTCCCCCGGACCCCACGGACGGCCTCGCCCCCGTAAATCGAACAGGCGTAGCATTGCCGCGTGGCTACGACCTATGAATTCCCCAGTGACCTCCTCGCCGGTCAGGAGGAGCTGCATCAGGTCCGGGCCGAGCTGTCGGCCCTGCTCAAGCGGCTGCCCTGGTCGGTCGAGCCGATGGACGGGTTCAGTGACGACACCGGCTGGCGCAAGGTGGAGCGGCCCGCGTCCCCCGGCTGGACGGAGGACGAGCAGGCCGAGGTGGAGAAGCTGCGGCGGCGCGAGCACGAACTCGCGGTCTTCGTCAGCACGCACCGCTTCTGGGCCGAGGTCGCGGCGGCGGACCGCATGGACGCCCGCTCCCGGCTGAAGCACGCCCACGAGAGGACGGCGGAGGAGGAATAGGGCAAGGAAACGGCCCCTCGGCAACTGCTCCGAGGGGCCGGACCGGTGGGCGCGGACGGTTTCGAACCGCCGACATCCTGCTTGTAAGGCAGGCGCTCTACCCCTGAGCTACGCACCCGGGACAGGTCGACAGCCTACATTGCCCGAGCGGCTGCCCTGCAAACCGGACAGCGGGCCGGGGCAAGGGGGTTAACCCCACCCCCGCTCCGGGAGGCCGCCGGATCGCCGGCGCGGGCCCGCGGGCCCTAGCGTCGGCGGAGACCGAAGCAGCACCGGCCCCGGATCCCGCGGCGCCGCGTCAGACCGGTTCGCACCGCGGAGCCGGTTCAAGGGGAGACATCACATGGTCCGTTCGCTCTCGTTCCGCGCCGCCCGGCCGGCCGTGCTCGCCGGCGCGCTCCTCGCGGTGCTCACCGGCTGCGGCGCCTCCGCCGGCGACGACACCCGTCCCGATCACCGGTCCTTCGCGCTGCACGGCCGCACCCTCACCGTCGACTCCGACGACTCGGCGCTGGAGATCGTCGCCGTAGGGGGGCGGAAGGCCGGCACGGTCGAGGTGACCCGCTGGTTCGAGGGGTCCGTGGTCGCCGGCTCCGAACCCGGGGTGCGCTGGTCCATGGACGGCGACCGGCTCGTGCTGCGGGTGCACTGCTCCGGGCTCATCGCCGACTGCTCGGCCCGGCACCGCATCGAGGTGCCGCGCGGGGTCGGCGTCAGGGTCGTGAACGAGGACGGCGCCGTGCGCGTCACCGACACCAGCGGCCCGCTGGACCTGCGCGCCGACGACGGGTCGGTGCGCGCGGTGGTCTCCTCGCGCCGGGTGAAGGCCGCCACCGGCGACGGCTCCGTGGACGTCGAGCTGACCGGTCCGCCGGACCTGGTCGACGTCCGCAGCGACGACGGGCCGGTGACGGTGCGCCTGCCCCGGGGCGCGTACCGGGTGTCGGCGGGGGCCGACGACGGGTCGGTCGCCGTGTCCGTGCCCCGGGACGACAGCAGCCCGCACCGCGTGTCGGCGCACACCCAGGACGGGAAGGTCACGGTGCGCACGGCGAACTGACCGGCCCGTGTGTTCGTCTTCAACGGGTGGGAGAATGACACCACCCAGCGCGAACCACAGCACGGGAGAGGGATGTGACGGCGACACCGGGCACGCCAGCCAGCCAGCCGTACCGGCCGCCGTCCACCGCACGGGCCCGGCGCCGCCCCTCCCCGCTGCGGGACGCCCTCACGCTGCTCGGCCTGCCGGTGCTGGCCGCGCTCGCGCTGCCCGTCGCGTTCGCCGGCGGCGGCACCCGGCGCTGGTTCGGCGGGCGGGCGGAGAGCCACCGGGCCGACGCGCAGGCCGCGAAGGACGCGGCGGCGACCGCGTTCTACGAACTCGACACCGCGCAGCGGGACCTGCGGATCTCGGTGGAGACCATCTCGGCGGTGGACGATTCCCCCGCCGCCCGGCGGGCCGTGTCCGACTTCGAGGCGCTCGGGCTCAGGATCGACGAGGTCAGCCGGCGCTACATCCAGGCCGTGGACGCCCACGACCTGGACCGGGACGACCTGGAGGCCGGCGCGGCGGCGCGGGCGCGGGCCGAGCTGACCGCGGCCAAGGACGAGCTGGACCGGGTCCGGCAGGAGCTGGACCGGTTCGGCGGGTCGCTGGAGCCGCTGCTGGGCAAGGCGGAGACGCAGCTGGCCCGACTGGCGCCCGCCGTGGAGCGGGCCCGGCAGTCGCTGCTGGCGGCGAGCAACGCCCTGGACACCGTACGGGAGCGCGAGCTGCGGGCCGACGAGCTGGCCGCGCGGCTGGCGGCCCTGTCGCCGGAGCTGACCAGGCTGAACCAGGGCGCCGGGCGGCACGGGGTGCAGGCGACGCTGGAGCGGGCCGAGCGGGTGCAGCGGGAGGCCGGGGCGATACGGGCGGAGGCGGAGCGGCTGCCGGAGCGGGCGGCCGAGATCGACCACCGGCTGGTCAGCCTGCGCACCAGGGCCGAGGCGCTGACCACCCGGGCCGGACAGGTGGAGCCGGTGCTGAGCGAGCTGCGCCGCCGCTTCACCGCCGCCTGCTGGCAGGACCTCCAGCACGTGCCGGACCAGGCCGCGGAGAACGTACGGCAGGCCGAGCTGAAGCTCAGGGAGGCACAGGCGGCGCGGGAGGCCCAGCGCTGGGCGGACGCGACCGCGCTGCTGGCGACCGTGCGGGCCCTGCTGAACGCCACCGACGAGGCGGTGTCGGCCGCCGGTGACCGGCTGGGCAGGCTGAACGCGGTGCAGAAGGACCCGCAGGCGGAGATCGAGCGGACCCGGTTCGCGATCCGGGACGCCCAGCGGCTGGCGATGACGGGCCGTTCGACCCCCGATCCGCGGCACGCCCGGCCGCTGGACGACGCGGTGGCCCGGCTGGAGCGGGCGGTCGGCACGCTGGAGGGGCGGCACCCGGACTACTGGCACTTCCTCACCGAGACCGAAGGGGTGCGGCAGACGGTGGCGCGGGTGGTGGCGCAGATCCGCGAGGAGCGCGGCGCCGGGCACTGACGTGCGTGTTGCCGGGTGCTGTGCGGCAGCGGATATTAAGAGGACGGATGGCCTCCGCTAGCGCCCGAGGGAGGCGGACATGGCCACACACGCGGTGCACACGAGGAAGGCCGAGGAGCGACGGCCCCGGCTGGACGACCATCTGCCCGTCGATCACCGGCTCAACCAGGTCTACCGGATCGGTGCCGGCCTCATCGGCGGATTCCTGGTCGCCTTCGGCATTCTCGGCCTGCTCAACCAGATCGGCTTCTTCGACACCGGCGGCAACACGGTCGCCGGGCTCAACTCCAACGGCGCGCTGAGTGTGCTGTCGATCTGCATCGGCGCCGTGCTGCTGGTCGGCATGGTGATCGGCGGGAACTTCGCGTCGACCCTGAACATGGTCCTCGGCGTGCTGTTCCTGCTGAACGGCTTCCTGTTCCTCGGCCTGCTGGACACCACCGGCAACTTCCTGGCGTTCAGGATCCAGAACGTGTTCTTCAGCTTCATCGTGGGCCTGCTGCTGATGACGTTCGGCATGTACGGCCGCGTCGGTCACAACCTGCCGCACGACAACCCGTACTGGCGGGCCCGCCACCCCGACGCCCCTCCGCCGGAACAGCGGGCGCGGCCCGAGCAGCTGACGCCGCGGGAGCGGCGTCCGCAGGACGAGCGGCCGGAGGGGCGGGAGCAGCGGGGCCCGCGGCAGCCGGGACCGGGTCAGGTCCTGTAGGCGTAGAACGCCGCGTTCGGGTACGAGGCGACGAGGCTGGCCACCGACCGGTTGTACGTGTTGGTCGAGTGGTAGCTCACGTAGGGCACGCCGCGGCTGTCCCGGTACGTGACGATCATCGAGTGGTCCTTGGACCCGTCCCGGTTGAAGTCCATCTGCAGCACGTCGCCGATGTCCATCTGGTAGACGTTGGCGAGGCTGGTGGCGCGCTTCGAGGACAGGGCGAACCAGGAGAACTCGTTGACGCCGACGAACGAGTCCGACTGGATGTCGGCGGTGCCGAACCACTTCTTCCAGTCGTACGTGTAGCCGGGCACGTGCTTCCAGCCGCCGGCCTTCAGGACCTGGCTGACGAAGTTGGTGCAGTCGCCGCCGGCGCCCTGCCCGTTGAAGTCCGGGTAGGCCGGGTTGTACTTGTTCCAGTACTTCTGCGCGTACGCGACCATGGCCTTGTAGTCGTAGCCGGTCGCGGAGAAGTTCTTCTGGTTGACCGGTGCGGGCCACGTCGTGGCGGCGCGCGCCGCGGAGGGCGGGCCGTCGTCCGCGGTGGCGGTCTTCACCGAGGTGACGGCGGGCTTGGCGACCTGGTTCACCGCCAGGTAGCCGTCGTCGGTGTCCCGGATGCCGGTGAGCCGCCAGGTGCCCTTGCGGTCGGCCTCGAAGGTCAGCTCGTGGTGGGCCTGGAAGCCGGTCGACTTCGGTCCCTTGACGGTGGCCTTGTCGTAGGTCAGCGACGTGGTCTCGGTGACGGCGACCTTGGCGTGCCGGCCCTTCACCTGGGTCGCGTCGAGCGTCACCTTGGTGCTGCCCGCGCGGTACGTCTCGCCCAGCCGGGCCAGCCGGCCGCGGCGGTCGCGCAGCTCGTCGAGCGCGGACTTCTCCTGGCGGGTCTGCCCGCCGGACAGGCGCACGGAACCGGAGAAGCCGGACGTGTGCCGGGTCTGCGCCTTCCCGGCGCCTTCCACGAGGGCCTGCGTGCGGTCGGTGAAGACCGCGTCGGCCAGCCGCTGGAAGGTCGCCTTGGTCGCCGCGTCCACCGTCGGGTCGTCGGTCACCGCCGCACCCGCGCTCCAGTTGGGCACCAGTGCCACGCCGGCGACCACCGAGGCGGCCGCGGCGGTGACTATGGCCGTGCGGCGCCGCCCACGGCTCAGTCTTCTAGATTTCAATGATGTTCCCCTCTACGCCGGTACACCTACCGGGCGAGGGGCATCTTCGCACGCCGTGGGCGTCGGTTGTGAAGGGGGTTGCACAAGTGGAATCCCCCGCGCCCGCCCGTCACTTGACGACCGCCGACCAGTCCGGCGACTGGGCCGGGTCGAGGCTGCGCAGGGCGGCCAGGGTCTGCGGCTTCTGCGCGTCGAGCCAGTCGGCCAGCTCCTTGAAGGACACGCACTTGACGCCCTTCTTGGTGCAGACGTTCTTGACCACCTGGTCGATGGACTTCATGTAGATGCCACCGTTCCAGTTCTCGAAGTGGTTGCCGATGAACAGCGGGGCCCGGCTGCCGTAGTACACCCGGTTGAAGCCGGCCATGTAGGAGTCGACGGTCTGCTGTTCCCACTGGGGGAACTTGGCCGGATCGCCCTGGGTCTCACCCTCGGACTGGTTGTACAGGAAGTTGAAGTCCATGGACAGGCCCTGGTACTTGCCGCTCTCGTACGGCAGCATCTGCAGCGGGAAGTCCCATATGCCCTTCTTCTTCGACGGCCATATCTGGAAGTCGCCCGGCGAACTGGCGTCGTAGCGCCAGCCGTAGCTCTTCATGGCCTTCAGCAGGTTCGGCTGCCCCTCCAGGCAGGGCGCCCGGCCGCCGGTGACCTCCTTCCTGAAGTCGAAGGGCAGCGGCGCGAGGTCCTTGAAGCCGGTGTTGGTCTTCCAGTGCTCCACGAAGGAGTAGAACTGGTCGATCTCGCTCTTCCACTCCTCAACGCTCCAGTCGCCGCCGCCCTTGGCCCCGCAGAAGTGGCCGTTGAAGTGGGTGCCGATCTCGTTGCCGTCCTCGTACGCCTTGCCGAGCTGCTCCACCGTGGTGCGGATGTGGTCGTCGGTGGCGTAGTCGATGGCGGCGTCGCCCGGGGAGTGCATGGGACCGTGGTACAGCGACTTCTTGCTCTTGGGCAGCAGGTAGATGCCAGTGAGGAAGAAGGTCATGTGGGCGTCGTACTCCTTGGCCAGCTCCCGGTAGTGCGAGAACAGGTGGTCGCTGCCCTCCAGCGCGCCGTCCCAGGAGAAGACCACGAACTGCGGTGGTTTCTCACCGGGCTTGAGCGGCACCGGCTTCAGCTGCCCCTTCTGCGGCCCGGTGTAGGAGGTCGAGCCGTCCCCGAGCACCTTGGTCCTGCCGTCCCACTCAGGGGTCGGGCTGGCCTTCGGCGCGCTCTTCTGTCTCTTGCCGGCCGCGGCGGCCGGGGTGCTGTTGCCGTCCGTGCCGGACAGCGCCAGGAACCCGGCGACCAGCGAGGCGACGACGAGAAGGGCGGCCAGAGTCAGGACCTGCGGCCGGGTGGCGCGGGGCACACTGCGGCTGCGGGGGGCTCGACGGCGGCCTGACGACGACATCTTGCGGGGCATGCGCGGCTCATTCTGCGGAAGGGGAGGGTGTACGGGCCCCGGCTCAGCCGAGACCCGTCGCTGCCGACCAGAGGGCATACGGGACGCTGTGCGCGGACGTGCCGGCCAGGCCCTTGAGCGGCAGTGGCTCCAGGGACTTGGCCAGGTCGATCCGGTAGACGACGATCGCGGTGGACACGGAGTCGGCCGTGCCGACGTACCAGGCGGCGGTGTCCTTCTCGGTGGTGCCGGCCTTCCCCGACACTCCGGACCGGCCGGCCGCCGCCTCGGGATGGGCGGTGCGGAAGGAGTCGCCGAGCGCCTCCGTGACCTGCCGGGCCACTTCGGCGCCGACCGCGCGCCTCGGGCGCGGGGTGGCCAGGGCGACCGGGGAGCCGTTGCGGGTGATCCGGCGCACCGAGTACGGCTCGGTGTGGTTGCCGTCGGCGGCGAAGGTGGCGTAGCCGCTGGCCATCCGGATCGCGCTGGGCGTGGAGTTGCCCATGGACAGGGCCGGGACCTGGGGGCCCATGCTGGAGGACAGCAGCCCGGACGCCACGGCGGTCTGGCGCACCCTGTCCAGGCCGGTGTCCATGCCGAGCTGCATGAACGGCGTGTTCACGGACCGGGCCATGGCCTCGCGCAGGCTGATGTCGCCGTACGACCGGCCGCCGTCGTTGTGCGCGGCGACCTTCTTGCCGCTGCGGTCCCAGTACGGCCCCTCGGGGGTGGTGACGGGCACGCCGTCGTCGCCGTCGTAGACGCTGTCCGGGGTGACGGGGGTGGCGGGTCCGCCGCGCGTCTTGCGCACGCCGTGTTCGAGCCCGGCGGCGTAGACGAACGGCGTGAAGGCGGTGCCGGCCGGGACGGTGGTCGCGTTGGACTCGTTGTAGCCCTGGGTGCGGTGGTCGGGGCCGCCGTAGACGGCGAGGATCCGGCCGTCCGCCGCCACCGAGGCGGCGCCGTAGTGGCCGTTCCTCGCCGCCGCCGGATCGTCCCGCCCGGCCTGCTTGCGGGCCTTGGTGACGGCGTCGGTGAGCGCCTTCTCCCGCTTGCGGTCGAAGGTCGTGTAGATCTGGTAGCCGCCCAGGTCGAACTGCTTGTCCGTCAGGTGCCCCGCCTTCTTGGCGTACTGCGAGGCCAGCTCCACCAGGTAGTCGCTCTGCGCACCGGTGTTGTAGAGCGGGTTGCTCTTCAGGGGCTCGGGGAACTTGGTGTACTTCGCCCGTTCCCGCGGCGACAGCTTGCCGATCTTGACCATGCGGTCGAGGATCCAGGACCAGCGCTCGACGGCCCGCGCGTGGTTGGCCTTGCTGAGCGTGGGGTCGAACAGGCCGGCGCCCTTGAGCAGCCCGGCGAGCATGGCCGCCTCGGAGGCGTCGAGATCGCCGACGTCCTTGCCGTAGTACGCCTGGGCGGCGCGCTGGATGCCGTAGCTGCCGCGGCCGAACCAGCTGGTGTTGAGATAGCCCTCCAGGATCTGGTCCTTGCTCATCCTGTTGTCCAGCTTGAGGGCGATCATCGCTTCGGTGAATTTGCGGCTGATCGTCTGGTTCTGCGTCAGATAGACATTCTTGACGTATTGCTGGGTGATGGTCGATCCGCCCTCGGTGTCCCCCTGTCCCAGGGTGCGGAACACGGCCCGGGTGATGCCTCTGGCGGATATGCCCGGGTCCGAGTAGAAGCTCTCGTTCTCCGCGGCGAGCACCGCCCAGCGGACGTCCGGCGGGATGTCCTTCAGCGGCATCGCCTGCCGCTGCACCCAGCCCGTGCGGGCCATGGGCGTGCCGTCGGACCAGAAGTAGACGTTGTCCTGCTGGGTGGCGTACGAGTTGAGGTTCTCCGGTATGTCCGTCATCGCGTACGCGGTGACGAGGAACGCGCTGAGCAGACCGAACGAGGTCAGGGTGGCGCCGAGCCACTGGCGCCAGGAGGGTATCCAGCGGCGCCAGCCGTCGCGCCCGGGGCGCGGGTACACCGGTTTCAGGCGGCGCGCGTAGGGGGCTATCCGGCGCGCGTACGGGGCCAGCGGGGCCAGCAGCCGGACGACGGCGCCCAGGGCCGCGCTCGCGGGCGCGACGCGCTCCCGTCCGGCCGAGCGCGCGTCACGCCGGCGTTCGGCCCGGCCGCCGCCCGCGGCGGGCGGCTCCGGTGGCGGCGGCACGCGCAACTGCATGGTCTGGTCCGCCCTGAGGGCGTCGACTCTCAGGTGCAGCGTCTCATCGGCGTCCAACGGCTCCTCGCCACGGCCACCCCCCATGGGGCCGTCCTCCCCCTGCGACGCATTGGTCACGCCTGCGTCTCCCTCCGCACTCGGTCTTGCTCGCGCGGGTGAGCTGAGCATCCTCGCAACGGCGTTCACAAATTATCAGTAACGTTTTCGAATGCCCTGCACATATGCCGGATAGAAAGCAACACTCATGAAACATTGAGACGCCCCCGGCCGGGCCCCGACGGCTAACCTGGGGCCATGCCTCGTTACGAGTACCGCTGCCGGACCTGCGGCGACACGTTCGAACTCAGCCGGCCCATGGCGCAGTCCGCCGCCCCCGCGTCGTGCCCCGCGGGGCACGACGACACGGTGAAGCTCCTGTCGACGGTAGCGGTAGGCGTGTCGAACAACACGTCCGCGGTCGCGCCCGCGCCTTCGCCGAGGGCCGGCGGGGGCGGGTGCTGCGGGGGCGGGTGCTGCGGGTAGCCGCCTGCCGGGGTGCCGGGCGCCCCGCGCCCCTCAGATCGGCTGCCGTGCCGCTGTCAGGAACTCCCGCAGGATCCGCTCCCCCGCCAGGACGCCCCGTTCCCGCAGGGCGCTGATCCGCGGGGCCGTCCAGCCGCTGTCGGCGAGTTCGCCGTGGCCGGGGCGCCAGCCGCGGTCGGCGGCCAGCAGCAGGTCGGCGTCGAGCAGGGAGTCCCCCGCGGCCAGCGTCAGCTCCGCGCCGGTGCGCCGGGCCACCTCACGGACGGCCGCGCTCTTGGTGAGCGGCTTCGGCACGGCGTAGATCTTGCGGCCCTGCAGGGACACCGTCCAGCCCCGGTCCTCCGCCCACACCGCGAGCTCCTTCACCCAGTCCCCGGGCAGCAGGTCGCGCTCCACCACGAGGTAGGCGAACAGGTCCTCGGCGATGCGGTGCTTGCGCACCCAGACCGGGTCGGCGGACCGCAGCAGATGCTCGCTGACCTCCGCGAGCGGGGCGCACTCCTCGGCGAGCCGCGCCTGCACGCCCGCGTGCCAGTCCGCGTCGGTGACCCCGTCGACCAGCAGGTGGCCCCCGTTGGCGCAGATCGCGTAGGCCGGCGGCGGCCCCGGCAGGTTGATCCGCTGGTACTGCTTGCGCGTCCGGGTCGTCGTCGGCACGAACACGGCCGTGTCACCGAGGTCGGTGAGCAGCCGGGCCGCGGTCTCGGTCATGTAGGACAGCGGCCTGGCCTCGTGCACCTCCACGCACAGCAGCCGGGGCGCCCTCGGGTCCGGCATGGTCAGCGCCAGGGCCGCCGAGGAGTAGATCAGCGTACGGTCGAGGTCGCTCGCCACCAGCACCGGCATCAGACGTTCACCGCCTTGCCGTCGGCGCCCGTGGCGCCCCGCGTGTACCGGGGGTGGATCAGCCCGACGCAGGTGTACGGCAGGTCGTCCACCTCCTCCACCGGCACCCCGCGCTGCTCGGCGAGCAGCCGCACATGGGCCAGGTCGTCGCCCGCCCCCGCCCGCGCGAGGATCTTCCACGGCACCCGGCGCAGCAGCACCCGGGTGGTCTCGCCGACGCCGGGCTTGACGAGGTTGACGTCGTGGATGCCGTACTCCTCGCTGATCCGCTCGACCGCCCGCCAGCCCGCCCAGGTCGGGGTCCGGTCCGTGGCCGACAGCTCCTTCACCGCGCCGTCCACGCCGTCGGCCACCTCCGGGAAGCGGGCGGCGACGGCGTCGAGGAAGGCCACGGAGACGTCCGCGCCCGCGAGTTCGCGGTAGAACTTGGCGCCGTGGAAGTCGTGCGGGCCGACCAGGTCGGCGCGCAGCACCGTGCGGGAGACGAGCCCGGAGACGGTCGAGTTGAGGCAGGCGGAGGGGATGAGGAAGTCCTCGCGGGTGCCGTAGGTGCGGACGCAGGAGCCGGGGTCGGCCAGGACGGCGATCTCCGGGTCGAATCCGCTGATGCCCTCCTCCCGCTCGAACTCCTCGACTGCTTCGGCGAGTTCGCGGGTGATCGCGCCCTTGCCGGTCCAGCCGTCGACGAACACGACGTCCCGCGGGTCGTGGTGCGCGGCCAGCCAGCGCAGCGCGTTGGCGTCGATGCCCCGGCCGCGCACGATCGACACGGCGTAGTGCGGCAGGTCGAGACCGTGCCGGAAGCGGGCCCAGCGGCGCATCAGGATGCCGACGGGGGTGCCGGCGCGCGCCAGGGACACCAGCACCGGGCGGGGCGAGCGCTCGGTGAGGACGGTCTCGGTCACGACGCCGACGGCCTGCGCGATGCGGGCGGCGGAGGCGTCCAGGGCCGCGTGGAACAGCTCCTGGTACCGCGCGCTGGGCTGGTACTCCACCGGCAGCGACTCGGCGTAGTGCGCGCCCCCGCGCTGGACGGCCTCCTCGCGCTCCTCCGTCGGCGCCTCCAGGGGCACGTCGGACAGGTCCTGGAGCAGCCAGCCGACCTCCTCCGGCGCGTACGAGGAGAACGCGGGGCCGCGGAGGGGCTCGGGCAGCATGGCCGGCCTTTCGGGAGCGTGCGGGAGGTAGGAGGGGACGACCGCGAGCAGGACGTGCGGGACGTGTGCGGCGAGGGCGGCCAGCAGACCGTCCGGCGCGTGCAGGGCGGGGGTGTCGGCGGCGGAGTCGACCACGGCGACGACGGCGTCGAAGCCGGCGCCGGCCACGTTGTAGGCGTACCGTTCGCCGGGCCCGTCGGCCGGGTCGTCGTGGGCCGGGAAGACCAGGCGGCTGCGGATGGCGTAGCCGGGGTCGTCGACCGCGAGCACGGGCGAGCGGGTGGTGGTGGAGAACCGCACCTCGGCGTCCGCCGCCCGCTCCAGCTCGCGCGCGAGCCGCAGCGGGGCGTACATCAGTTCCTCGAAGCCGAGCACCAGGACGCGCCGGGCGCCGGCGGGCAGGGCCGCGCGTATTCGCCCGGCCATGGCGGGCAGCGCCGCTTCGAGCCGGGCCCGGTGGGCGGGGGTGAAGCCGTGCCGCCCGCCGTCGGGGAGCCCGGGGGGCCAGCGCAGGTCGACCCTGGCGACGGGCCCCGGCTGTGGCGCTCCTCCGGGGGCGCGGGCAGCCCCGTCGCCCTCCGGTCCGGCGGCCTCACGCTCCGCGACCAGCCGCTGCCCCTTCTCCAGCACGTCCTCCGGCAGCCGTACGGTGCCGGACGCGGCGGCGATCACGTCGACCCGGGCGCCGATCTCCTCCGCGAACCGCTGGAGGCGGGCCGTGTCCCCGTCCGACCGCATGTCGACCAGGGCGACCACCACGTACCGTCCGCGCGGATACCGTGCGTGCAGATCACGGACGGTGTTCAGCACGGTGTTGCCGGTGGAGAACTCGTCGTCCACCAGCACCAGCGGCCCTTCCCCGGCCAGCAGGGCGGGGTCTTCCGGCAGCAGGAGGTGCGACGTGGCGTGCGAGTGCGACTCCTCGAAGCCGCCCGCGGGGGCGACCCCGGGCACCGGCCGTCGCGTGGAGTGCAGGTACGGCACCGCGCCGAGCCCGTCGGCGACCGCGTGCCCCAGCCCCGTCGCGGTCTCCGCGTAGCCGAGGACGACCGCGGCGCCCGCCTCCGCGCCGAGCAGGGCGGCGACCCGTCGGCCCAGCCGGAAGCCGTGGTCGTACACCACGGCCGGCGACTGGGGGACGTGCTTGCCGAGGACGTTCGAGACCAGCAGGTGCGCCCGCTTGGGGTTGCGCCGCAGCGCGAGCCCGACCAGGGCCGGCAGGCCGTCGTCGCCCACGAGTGCGACCCCGAGCCGCTCGGCGACCCAGCTGCCGGACCAGACCCCGTCGTTCACTGCGTTGTTCATTCGTTCCTTGGAGAGGCGGAGGTGGAGGTGGAGGTGGAGAAGGGTTCAGCCGGGTATGCCGGCGGCGAGCAGTTCCACGAAGCCGACGTCCTCGTTGGCGACGCCGAACACCTCGGCGCGCAACAGGGTCCGCTCGGCCCAGGCGCGGTGCGGTTTCACTTCGTTCATCTTGTTCGTGTAGGCGGACCGCAGTACACCCCCGCCGCCGCGTTCCGGCCGCAGGATGTCCTGGGCGTCGCTGAACTCCTCGTGGCTGACCACGGACAGCGCGTGCACGGGCAGCACGTGGGACGGGTGGATGCAGGTCTTGCCGAGCAGGCCGTTGGCCTGGTCGAGGGAGATCTCCCGGAGCAGTCCGTCCATGGCGTGTTCGATCAGCTTCTCGCGCAGCGAGACGGCCTGCACCTCCAGGAAGGGGCTCTGCCTCAGCTGCGGCTTGAACATGCGTTCGGAGACGCGGAAGTACTCCCAGACCGGGCCGGTGACGGTGAAGCCGGTGCCGTCGGCGCGGCCCAGCATGTTCACGACGTCGGCGATGACGGAGGCGACGATCTGGACGTCGTAGGCGGTCATGTCGGGGGCGCGGCGCAGGCCGTAGGAGGAGCAGAAGTCGGTCACGCCGAGGCGGAGGGCCAGTACCCGGTCCCGGTACTTGCCGACCGCGCGGGAGATGCCCTCCAGGGTCTCCACCCGGGACTCGCGGTAGAGCAGTTCGGGGGACTCCAGGACGGGCATGGCGAAGAGCCGCCGGCCGCTGCTGTTCTCCGCCGCGGTCAGCGCCTCCAGGAAGGGGACGCCGCGTTCCTCGGTGAACTTGGGCAGCACGAACCCGGACAGCAGGCGCACGGCGGGCCCGAGACGGCGGACCAGGTCCGGTATCTGCTCGGGGGTGCGCACCCGGATGAACAGCAGGGGCGGCTCCACCGCGGGCCGGGCGGCGAGGTCGGCGAACTGCCGGACGAGGTTCTCCTCCCCCGGTTCGACGTCCGCGTCGTCGATCGAGTCCTCCAGGCACAGCACCATCGAGACCACGCCGCTGCCGGCCTGTTTGACGATGTCGTCGGCGAGCCGGGGCCGCGTGGCCGGGCTGTACAGCGTGGCACCCAGGGCCGCGGAGAGCAGCCGGGCCGGGGAGTCGGCGGTGAACGCGCACGGCTCCTGGTGGAAGAGGCGCTGCCGCACCTCGGGGGCGATGTGCCCGAAATGACGCATAGGACTCCCTCAGGGCGCGAGCCGAGCCTCTGGGTTCGGTAAAGGGTGGCCGGTAATAGTACGTAGGGATCCGTGTCCGGGGTTCCCTGTGGGCATGAATTCCCGGTAACTCGCCCATGTCGGCGGCCCAGCCCCGCATTGTCGTGACCAGGACCGAGAGGGCAGGATGGCCGCATGACGCACGCCATGCTGAAGGGGTCGAACGTCCCGCTGGAGGCCACCACGGTCCGCGCCGTGCTGCGCTGGACGCCCGGGCAGGGGGTCCCGGACGTGGACGTGTCGGCGCTGCTGCTGGGCCCGGACGGCCGTGTGCGCTCCGACGAGGACTTCGTCTTCTACAACCAGCCCCGGCACCCCTCCGGGAAGGTGTGGCGGCTCGGCAAGAAACGGATCGCCGAGGGGCTGACGGACACGATCCAGACCGAGCTGTCCGGGGTGGAGCCGGGGGTCGGCCGGATCGTGCTGGTCGCCTCCGCGGACGGGGTCGCCTTCGACCAGGTGCCGGCGCTGTGCATCCTGCTGTACGACGCGGCGGTCGCCGACGGGGAGCCGCTGGCCCGGTTCGAGATCAAGCCGGAGACGGGCGCGGAGACGGCGCTGATCTGCGGTGAGCTGTACCGGCGCGGGGAGGGCTGGAAGTTCCGGGCGCTGGGCGAGGGTTACTCGAACGGGCTGAAGGGGCTCGCCACGGACTTCGGGATCTCGGTGGACGAGTCCGAGATGGAGGAGGAGCCGGTTCCCTCCCAGCCGTTGCCCCCGGAGCAGCCGACGGCCGCGGTTCCGGCACAGCCGCCCGCCTACGGCTATCCCCAGCCGATGTCGGCGCCGGTGGCCGTGGCCGGGGACCCCTACTTCCGGCTGCCGCCGCAGGGGCCGCAGTTCCTCGGGCGGTAGTCAGCCCCCGAGGCGGGCGCCGGTCACCTGTCCACCTTCGTCTTGAAGCCCCTGCCCCACTGCAGGCCCCAGCCGTAGAGGCGGTCCAGTTCGCCCTGGAAGCCGTAGACGAACTTCACCTCGCGGCGGACGATCAGTTCGCCCTTGATGTTCTCGATCATGACCACGGCGCAGGAGCGGGCCTGGGGGTGGCGTTCGTCCAGGCCTATCTCGATGCGGGGGCCGTTGCTGGGGTAGAGGGTGACGATGGCGTGCGTACGGTCGAAGGCGGGGGTCTGGTCGTAGATGTAGACGAAGACGAGCAGTCGCTTGAGGGCGTCCCGGTGGTCGAGGTTGACGTACATCGTCTCGCCGGACGCCGAGCCGAACCGGTCGTCGCCGCTGAGTTTGATGTACGGCGGTGCGTTGACGTCGCCGAGATAGCCGCCGAGGGGCTGTACGACCCCTTTCGTGCCGTCGGTCAGTTCATACAGGCAGCCGAGGTCCAGGTCGACGTTGACCATGCTCTGGCCGTGGCCCAGGACCTCCGGCGGTTTCAGTGCCCTGAACGGGTGCCGGAACAGGCTGGTGCGCTGGGCTCCGTCGAAGTCGGAGGTCCGCATCCGCCAGGAGAGGTTGACGCGCAGGTGGCCGGTGGCCGCCTCCTGCTTGGTGAGGGACACCGTCTGGTGCCGCCTGGTCAGTTCTATGGCGTTGGTCGACGCGTTGCCCGAGTCGAAGTCGGCGGCGCGCCCGCCCAGCAGTCCGTCGAAGAAACCCATTCCCGCCCCCAGGTACCTGTTGTGACGCCGACGGGGCGGCCGGCCCTGCCGGCCGCCCCGTTCGAAGCGTTCCTCACCGTCCGGGCCGTCACACCCCGGAGGAGACCTCGGCCTTCTCGTCGCTGCCCGCGCCCGCCGCCGCCAGGGCGCGGTTGCGGCGGACGGAGGAGAAGAAGGAGGCCGCGATCAGGACGACGCCGACGAGACCGGTGACGACCTCGTTGATCTCGTACTGGATGGTGACCATGAGGATGACGGCGAGGGCGCCGATGGCGTAGTGGGCGCCGTGCTCCAGGTAGACGTAGTCGTCGAGGGTGCCCTGGCGGACCAGGTAGACCGTCAGCGACCGGACGTACATGGCGCCGATGCCGAGGCCGAGGGCCATCAGGACGATGTCGTTGGTGATGGCGAAGGCGCCGATCACGCCGTCGAAGGAGAAGGACGCGTCCAGGACCTCGAGGTAGAGGAACATGAAGAACGCGGCCTGGCCGGCCAGGACGATCGCGGGCTTCTGCCTGCCGGTGCGGGCGGCCTCTTCCTCCTCCTCGTGCTCGCGTTCCTCCTCCGCCTCCAGCTTGTCCTCGAAGTAGCCGGAGAGGCCGCCGACGACCATGTAGGTGATCAGGCCGGCGATGCCGGCGATCAGGACCGTCTGGGCCTTGTCCACGTGGGCGCCGCCGTGCTGGTGGGCGTGGGTGGCGAAGGTGAACGACGTGATCAGCAGGACGATCAGGGCGATGCAGACCGACAGCATGTCGACCTTGCCGAGCTTGGCCAGGGGCCGCTCGATCCAGCGCAGCCACTGGATGTCCCGGTCCTCGAAGATGAAGTCGAGGAAGATCATCAGCAGGAACATGCCACCGAACGCGGCGATCGCCGGGTGGGCGTCGGTGACCAGCTGCTGGTAGCGGTCCTTGTTGTTGAGTGCCAGGTCGACGGCCTCGATCGGGCCCATCTTGGCGCTGATCGCGACGATGACGACGGGGAAGACCAGCCGCATGCCGAAGACGGCGATGAGGACGCCGACCGTGAGGAAGATCTTCTGCCAGAAGGCGCTCATCTTCTTCAGGATCCCGGCGTTGACCACCGCGTTGTCGAAGGACAGCGAGATCTCCAGGACGGCCAGGATCGCCACGATGCCGAAGGCGGTCCACCCCCCGTAGAACGCCGCCGCGACCAGACCGAGCGCGGTGACCGCGAACGACCAGCCGAAGGTTTTCAGAAGCACTGGCTACCCCATCGTGTGTGGGGGGCACCTCCCAGACGGAGTCCGGGGGAGGGTCTCCCCTGAGTCGTACCGAGTTTTACGAAACGTTGACTCCGAAGTCTAGAGCGATGCCTCGTAGGCCGGACGCGTACCCCTGACCCACCGCCCGGAACTTCCACTCGCCGTGGTAGCGGTACAGCTCGCCGAAGATCATGGCGGTTTCGGTGGAGGCGTCCTCACTGAGGTCGTAGCGGGCCAGTTCCTGGCCGTCGGCCTGGTTCACGACGCGGATGAAGGCGTTGGAGACCTGGCCGAAGGTCTGCCCGCGCTCGTCCGCCATGTGGATGGAGACGGGGAAGATGATCTTCTCGCACTGCTGCGGCACCTTGGCGAGGTCCACCAGGATCGACTCGTCGTCGCCCTCGCCCTCACCGGTGAGGTTGTCACCGGTGTGCTCCACCGAGCCGTCGGGGCTGGTCAGCTGGTTGTAGAAGACGAACCAGTCGTCGCCCAGCACCCGGTTGCCGGCCCCGCACAGCAGCGCGCTGGCGTCCAGGTCGAAGGGGGCTCCGGTGGTCGACCGCGCGTCCCAGCCCAGTCCGATCATGACGTTGGTGAGGTTCGGCGCGGCTTTGGAGAGGGAGACGTTGCCTCCCTTGGCGAGCGTGACACCCATGATGCTGGTCCTCCCCTGGTGGTGCTTCCCTGGTTGTCCTGCGCGTCCGGCGCCACCCCTAAACGGAGCGGCGCCGGTTGCGCGGGCTGGTGGGTCTCACACGTCCGTCGTGTCAGACGTTGACGCCGAAGTCCTGCGCGATGCCCCGCAGGCCCGACGCGTAGCCCTGGCCGATGGCGCGGAACTTCCACTCCGCGCCGTGCCGGTACAGCTCGCCGAAGACCATGGCCGTCTCGGTCGAGGCGTCCTCGCTCAGGTCGTAGCGAGCGATCTCCTGCCCGCCGGCCTGGTTCACGACGCGGATGAAGGCGTTGCGGACCTGGCCGAAGGACTGCTGGCGGTTCTCGGCGTCGTAGATCGACACCGGGAACACGATCTTTTCGATGTCGGCCGGGACCCCGGCCAGGTTGACCTTGATCTGCTCGTCGTCGCCCTCACCCTCACCGGTGAGGTTGTCACCGGTGTGCTCGACGGAGCCGTCGGGGCTCTTGAGGTTGTTGAAGAAGACGAAGTGCTGGTCGCTCGCGACCTTGCCGGAGTTGTTCAGCAGCAGCGCACTGGCGTCGAGGTCGAAGTCCGTGCCGGTCGTCGTGCGCACGTCCCACCCCAGGCCGACGATGACGGCGGTCAGGCCCGGGGCCTCCTTCGTCAGCGATACGTTGCCGCCCTTGCTGAGGCTGACTCCCACGGGTCCTCCATGTGGTGTCCAGGGGCGGGGAGCCCCGTCGTGCTTCGGATATGGGATCAACGTGCCGATCCTAGTGACGGGTTCCCGCACCCCGCAGACCCTGGACCCGAACAATCACAGGTGTCGCCCGCGATCCGCTCAGAGGGTGTCGAGCGCCTTCACGTAGTCGTTCAGATCACGCGCGTCCGGCAGACCGTTGACCACGGTCCACCGCACGACGCCCTCCTTGTCGATCACGAAGGTGCCCCGGACGGCGCAGCCCTTGTCCTCGTCGAAGACGCCGTACGCGCGCGAGACGTCGCCGTGCGGCCAGAAATCGCTCAGCAGGGGGTACTCCAGGCCCTCCTGCTCGGCGAAGACGCGCAGGGTGTGGATGGAGTCGTTGGAGACGGCGAGCAGCTGGGTGTCGCGGTCCTCGAACTTCGGCAGGTTGTCGCGCAGCTCGCACAGCTCGCCGGTGCACACGCCGGTGAAGGCGAAGGGGTAGAAGAGCAGGACCACGTTCTTCTCGCCGCGGAAGTCCGAGAGCCTCACGGTCCGGCCGTGGTTGTCCTTCAGCTCGAAGTCGGGCGCCTTGTCGCCGACCTGGATCGCCATCGTCGTGCTTCCCTTCGGTGGGCTGTCGGGGTGGGAGCGCGGACGCTCGGTTCCACCCTACGCAGCGGTCACCGGGAACTCCCGGACGGGCTGGGGCGATGTCCAGCCCGTCCGGCGTCCGAGGACGGTCACCTCTTGGACTTGGCCGCCTTCGGCGTCGCCAGCCGGCTGCCGCTCCAGTCCTTGCCGACGCTGACGCTCTTCGAAGCGGTCAGGCCGGCCGTCGTGGCGGCGTCCTGGATGTCGCTCGGCTCCACGTACCCCGCACGGCCGGTCTTCGGCGTGAGGAGCAGGATCGCGCCGCCCTCTTCGATGTACGTGGTGGCATCCACCAGCGCATCCGTCAGGTCGCCGTCGTCGTCACGGAACCACAGCACAACGGCGTCGGCCACGTCGTCGTAGTCCTCGTCCATGAGGTCGCCTGCGATGGTTTCCTCGATGGCCTCGCGGAGCTCCTGATCGACGTCGTCGTCGTAGCCGATCTCCTGGACCACCTGCCCGGGCTGGAACCCCAGCCTGGCGGCAGGGTTCGTCCGCTCCTCCGCGTGGTCCGCGGTCGCGCTCACGGGTTGCCTCCTGATCATGTCTTGGTAAGTATCTCAGCCACGCGCGTGCGCGAAGCATTGGCCGTAGTCCACACGGGCGGGGCGGATCGCGCAAGTACCCGGCCGTCGGGACCGCCGAAACGGTGACGATCCCGGCCGTGTCGCCGCAACTCCCAGCACCGTATCTCGATTCCGCGCGACCCACATCACGCCGATGTGCCCGGTTTGTGGCGTTCGGAATCATCCAGGGTTACGTCGCTCGAACAACTTTGCCATGCCCGTCACACCCCGGGCGTATCGTTGCGTTTTGACCGGTGCAGATGACGGTGCGGATGACGTACGCCTTCCCGAGGTACACGATGGGGAACGGTGTAGGCAGGTGCAACGAACTGGCCCTCTGACAGGTAAGGAACAGCGTGGCTTCCGGATCCGATCGCAATCCGATCATCATTGGCGGCCTTCCGAGTCAGGTTCCTGACTTCGATCCCGAGGAAACCCAGGAGTGGCTCGACTCCCTGGACGCCGCCGTCGACGAGCGCGGCCGGGAGCGGGCCCGCTATCTCATGCTGCGTCTGATCGAGCGCGCCCGCGAGAGGCGCGTGGCCGTGCCCGAGATGCGCAGCACGGACTACGTCAACACGATCCCCACCAAGAGCGAGCCGTTCTTCCCCGGCAACGAGGAGATCGAGCGCAGGATCCTGAACGCCACCCGCTGGAACGCGGCCGTCATGGTCTCGCGCGCCCAGCGCCCGGGCATCGGCGTCGGAGGCCACATCGCCACCTTCGCCTCCTCCGCGTCGCTCTACGACGTCGGCTTCAACCACTTCTTCCGCGGCAAGGACGAGGGCGACGGCGGCGACCAGGTCTTCTTCCAGGGCCACGCCTCCCCCGGCATCTACGCGCGCGCGTACCTGCTCGACCGGCTCACCGAGGAGCAGCTGGACGGCTTCCGGCAGGAGAAGTCGAAGTACCCGAACGGCCTGTCCAGCTACCCGCACCCGCGCTCGATGCCGGACTTCTGGGAGTTCCCGACGGTCTCCATGGGCCTCGGCCCGCTCGGCGCGATCTACCAGGCGCGGATGAACCGCTACATGCAGGCGCGCGGCATCGCCGACACATCCCGGTCGCACGTGTGGGCGTTCCTCGGCGACGGCGAGATGGACGAGCCGGAGTCGCTCGGCCAGCTGTCCATCGCGGCCCGGGAAGGCCTGGACAACCTGACCTTCGTGGTCAACTGCAACCTCCAGCGCCTCGACGGCCCGGTCCGCGGCAACGGCAAGATCATCCAGGAGCTGGAGTCGGTCTTCCGGGGCGCCGGCTGGAACGTGATCAAGCTGATCTGGGACCGCACCTGGGACCCGCTGCTCGCGCAGGACCGGGACGGCGTGCTGGTCAACAAGATGAACATCACGCCGGACGGACAGTTCCAGACGTACGCCACCGAGTCCGGCGCGTACATCCGCGAGCACTTCTTCGGTGACGACCTGCGTCTGCGCGCCATGGTCGAGAACATGACCGACGAGCAGATCCTGCACCTCGGCCGCGGCGGCCACGACCACCGCAAGATCTACGCGGCGTTCAAGGCGGCCAAGGAGCACAAGGGCCAGCCGACGGTCATCCTGGCCAAGACGATCAAGGGCTGGACGCTGGGTCCGAACTTCGAGGGCCGCAACGCCACCCACCAGATGAAGAAGCTGACGGTCGACGACCTCAAGCGCTTCCGGGACCGTCTGCACCTGCCGATCTCCGACCGGGAGCTGGAGTCCGGCCCGCCGCCGTACTACCACCCGGGCCGCAACTCGGAGGAGATCCAGTACATGCACGACCGCCGCAAGGGCCTCGGCGGTTACGTCCCGACCCGTGTCGTCCGCTCCCAGCCGCTCGCCCTGCCGGACGACAAGGCGTACGCGACCGTGAAGAAGGGCACGGGCCAGCAGTCCATCGCGACGACCATGGCCTTCGTGCGTCTCCTGAAGGACCTCATGCGGGACAAGGAGATCGGCAAGCGCTTCGTGCTGATCGCACCGGACGAGTACCGCACGTTCGGCATGGACTCCTTCTTCCCGAGCGCGAAGATCTACAACCCGCTGGGCCAGCAGTACGAGTCGGTCGACCGCGAGCTGCTCCTGGCCTACAAGGAGTCGCCGACCGGCCAGATGCTGCACGACGGCATCTCCGAGGCGGGCTGTACGGCCTCGCTGATCGCGGCGGGCTCGGCGTACGCCACGCACGGCGAGCCGCTGATCCCGGTGTACGTCTTCTACTCGATGTTCGGTTTCCAGCGCACGGGTGACCAGTTCTGGCAGATGGCCGACCAGCTGGCACGCGGATTCGTCCTGGGCGCGACCGCCGGTCGTACGACCCTGACCGGTGAAGGTCTCCAGCACGCGGACGGCCACTCCCAGCTGCTGGCCTCCACCAACCCGGCCTGCGTGGCGTACGACCCGGCGTACGCGTACGAGATCGCGCACATCGTGCGGGACGGGCTGCGCCGGATGTACGGCGGCTCGGCCGAGCACCCGCACGGCGAGGACGTCTTCTACTACCTCACCGTCTACAACGAGCCCATCCAGCACCCGGCCGAGCCGGCGGGCGTGGACGTCGAGGGCATCCTCAAGGGCGTCTACAGGCTCAGGCAGGGCACCAACGGCTCCGTCCCCGCGCAGATCATGGCGTCGGGCGTGGCGGTCCCGTGGGCGCTGGAGGCGCAGCGGCTCCTCGGCGAGGAGTGGAACGTCAGGGCCGACGTGTGGTCCGCGACCTCCTGGAACGAGCTGCGCCGCGAGGCCGTGGAGTGCGAGGAGCACAACCTGCTGCACCCGGAGGAGGAGCAGCGGGTGCCGTACGTGACCCGGAAGCTCAGTGGCGCCGAGGGCCCGTTCGTGGCCGTGTCCGACTGGATGCGATCGGTTCCGGACCAGATCGCGCGCTGGGTGCCCGGGACGTACCAGTCCCTGGGCGCCGACGGCTTCGGCTTCGCCGACACCCGGGGCGCGGCGCGCCGCTTCTTCCACATCGACGCCCAGTCGATCGTGGTGGCGGTGCTGACCGAGCTGGCGCGCGAGGGCAAGGTCGACCGCTCCGTGCTCAAGCAGGCCATCGACCGCTACCAGCTGCTGGACGTCCGGGCGGCGGATCCGGGGGCGGCGGGCGGCGACGCGTAGCCGGTGCCCTCGGCTTCGGCCGACAAGGAGCGTGGGGATCTGCCGGTCCGGGGGGGGTTGATCGCGCGGTTCCCCGCGCCCCTGACGGGGCGCCGCCCTTACGGTTTCTTTACGATTGTCGGCATGGATCAGCTGTCGGCGCAGGCTCGGTGGGAGGGACGTACGCAGCGGCCCCTGCTGGGGCTCGCGGTGGCGTTCGCCGTGGCGTACGCGGTGCCGATCGTGGACGCCTCCGCCGGGCACTTCCTGACCACCCTGTGCACGGGTGTCGAGTGGGTGGTGTGGGCGGCGTTCGCCCTCGACTACCTGGTCCGGCTGACCCTCGCCCCGCACCGACGGGACTTCGTACGGCGGCACTGGCCCGACCTGTGCGCGGTGGTCCTGCCGGTCCTGCAACCGCTGCGGCTGCTGCGGCTGGTGTCGACGCTGCTGCTGGTCGGCCGGCGGGCGCGGATGGCTCCGCAGATCCGGCTGACCACCTACGTCGTCGGGGCCGTGATCGGCCTGCTGATGTTCGGGTCGCTGGCGGTGCTGTCCGTGGAGCGGGAGGCACCGGACGGGAACATCCGGACACTGGGTGACGCCGTGTGGTGGTCGTTCACCACCATGACGACCGTCGGGTACGGGGACCACGCGCCGACGACCGGGCTCGGACGGATGATCGCCGTCGGGCTGATGCTGTCGGGGATCGCGCTGCTCGGTGTCGTCACCGCGAACATCGCCGCGTGGTTCATCTCGCGGTTCGAGAAGGACGACGTGGAGGAGCGGCGTCAGACCGAGGCCATCGCCGCCCTGGCCGAAGAGCTGCGGCTGCTGCGGGCGGAGGTGGCCCGGCTGGCCGAACGCGAGCGCCCCGGACGGGAGGTGGAGGACCGCGCGAGCGGCCACGAGGTGCCCGCGGCCGCCAACGCGCCCGCGCCCCTGGGGCGGGACGCCGCCGGCTAGGGTCTTTTCGTCCGGATCAGGCCGCGAGCCCGGCATGATCCGGACGAAAAGGCCCTAGAGGAGCCCGTGGCCCCACGTCGCCGCGCCCGCCAGGGCGACGATGGCGAGCAACGTGTCGATGGCGCCCAGGATCAGGGCGACCAGTGCGGGGATGTTGCCGTCGTTGGACCACTTGCGGCCCATCGACTGCCAACCGCAGAACATCGCCACCGGGCCGAGGATGATGCCCAGCGCGAAAAATCCGGCCACGGCACAGATCGTGCCGATGATCCCGAGCGTCGCACGGTCCGGCCCGGTCCGCTGCCACGTGCGGCCGCGCGACCGGGGGTACCCGCTCGTTCCTCGCCCGAAGCCCGCCATCATCAACTCCTCGCGGTGTGTGGACCGTTCGGCTTCGGTGTGCGGGTACCCCGGTTCCGCGCCGGCAGACGTGCGCGCGCTGCCCCCCTCCAGCAGCGCGCGCCGCGGTCCGGCCCCCGACCTGCCCTGCGGAGGACTTGACCCACTGTGACCTGCGGCGCGTGCCGGGAGCGAGCGATCTTTAGCGGAGTCACCCTGATAGGGGAACTCCGCCGGGCAAGGGCGCGGAGGCCGGGCTCAGATGTGGCCCACGCCCACGCCCGCCTCCGCGTTCGCGCCCCGCTTGGTGAGCAGCGCGACGAGGACGGCGACCAGTGCCACGCCGGCCGCGACGAGGGAGGCGAGGCTCATGCCCGAGATGAAGGTGTCGTGGGCGACGGCGGTGATCTTCGCGGCGACCGGCTCCGGCATGCCCTTCGTCACCGGGGCCACACCGACCTGGACCGCCTCGGAGGCCTTGTCGAGCTGATCCGGGGTCAGCTTCGGCAGCCCGGCGTCCGCCCAGTTGCCCGGCAGGTCACGGTCGACCTTGGAGGCCATCACCGCGCCGAGCACCGCCGTACCGAGGCTGCTGCCGATCTGCATGGCCGCCTGCTGGAGGCCGCCGGCGACACCGGACAGCTCCAGGGGCGCGTTGCCGACGATGACCTCGGTGGCGCCGACCATGACCGGCGCGAGGCCCAGGCCGAGCAGCGCGAACCAGACGGACATCAGACCGCTGCCGGTGTCGGGCTCCAGCGTCGACATGCCGTACAGCGCCACCGCCGTCACGGCCATGCCGAAGGCCAGCGGGACGCGCGGCCCGAGCTTGGTGATCGCGGTGCCGGCGAGCGGCGAGCCGACGATCATCATGCCGGTGAGCGGCAGCAGGTGCAGACCGGCCGTGACAGGGGTCATCCCGTGGACGTTCTGCAGGTAGAACGTCACGAAGAACAGGCCGCCCAGGAAGGCGATGGCCATCAGGACCATCAGGACGACGCCCGCCGACAGGGCCACCGAGCGGAACAGGCCCAGCGGGATCAGGGGTTCGGCGACCTTCGTCTCCCAGAAGGCGAACAGGGCGAAGAGCACCACGGACAGGGCCATGAACGTCCACGTCTTGCCGTCGCCCCAGCCCCAGGTCGGGGCCTTGATGAGCGCCCAGACCAGGCAGAACATCGCGCCGGACAGCAGGGCGATGCCGAGGAGGTCGAAGGAGCGCGGGGCGTTCTCGGCCCGGTGGTCGAGCAGGATCATGGTGCCGAGGAGCAGCGCGAGGGCGCCGACCGGCACGTTGATGAAGAAGACCGACTGCCAGTTGACGTGCTCGACGAGGACGCCGCCGAGGATCGGGCCGCCCGCCGTGGACGCGCCGATCACCATGCCCCACACACCGATGGCCATGTTCAGCTTCTCGGCCGGGAAGGTGGCCCGCAGCACACCGAGCGCGGCCGGCATCAGCAGCGCGCCGAACAGGCCCTGGAAGACGCGGAAGGTGACGACGGCGGCGATGCTGCCGGACAGCCCGATGGCGCCGGACGCGGCGGCGAAGCCGGTCACACCGATGAGGAAGGTCTGCCGGTGGCCGAAGCGGTCACCGAGCTTGCCCGCGGTGATCAGCGTGACCGCGAGGGCGAGGAAGTAGGCGTTGGACACCCACTGCACGTCGGCGAAGGACGCGTTGAGGTCGTCGCGGATGGCCGGGTTGGCGATGGCCACGATGGTGCCGTCGAGGGCCACCATCATGACCCCTACGGCGACGGTGATGAGGGTGAGCCACGGGTGGCCGCGCAGGCCAGGGGCCGACGGGGGCCCCGACGGGGCTGCCGGCGCCTCGTCCCCCGGCCCCGTCGCGTCGACAGTGGTCTGACTAGTCATACTTCTCAGGCTAGTGACAGTCACTGACAGTTGACAAACCAATTCACTCGCCGGTTACTGACACGACATCGGCGCATAGGCTGGACGGCCTAAGACGCACGGGAGAGAGGCCATGGAGACGCTGCGCGAGCGCAAGAAGCGGCGTACGAGGGAATCGCTGCTGCGGGCCGCTCTCGAACTGTTCACCACGCAGGGTTACGAGCACACGACCGTCGACGAGATCGCCGAGGCCGTCGACGTCTCGCAGCGCACCTTCTTCCGCTACTTCGCGGGCAAGGAGGAGGTGGCCTTCGCGGTGCAGAACATCACGGAGGCGGCCTTCGTCGCGGCCGTCCGCGCGCGTCCGCCGCACGAGGCGCCGATGAAGGCCCTGCGGCAGGCGTTCCTCGAGGGCTGGGACGCGATACGCGAGACCGTCGAGTCGCTCGTCCCGGTCGAGCTGTACCTGCGCATGTACCGGACGATCGAGTCGACGCCCGCGCTGCTCGCCGCCCATCTGCGCCGGTCGGCGGCGACCGAGGAGACGCTCGCCCGCCTGCTGGCCGAGCGGGAGGGCGTCGACGTGGACACCGATCCGCGCCCCCGGCTGGCGGTGGCCGTCTTCGCCGGGGTGATACGGGTCACCGAGCGGCAGTGCTCCCTGCGCGAGGACTTCGGCCCGGAGGCGCTCCGCACGCTCAGCGCGGCGTACCTCGATCAGGTGGGTTCGGCACTCACGGGTAACTGGCGCGCGGCCTGAGAGCGTTGACGGATCGCCGGACACCGTGTCCGGCGGATCGCCGTCCCGGCGTTCGGTTACCGCCGAAACGTGATCCCTGTCACTCGGTTACCCCGAGACCCTGCCGTTCTCCTAGTGTGTCCTCCCAGTGACTTCCTTCGACACCTCCCCGCAATGGAACGTCTGGCGCGCACTGCTGGCGCTGGCCGTCGTGTTCGTGATGCTCGCGACCACCGGCTGGACCGCCCTGCGCAGTCACCGGGAGTCGACAGCCCTTCAGGCCTCGCTCACCAAGTGGGAGCACGGCCGCCTCCACGGCCGCGGCCTGCCGGACCCGGGAGCCGACCCGTCCCGGCTGGCCCGCTTCTTCGCCTCGCTCACCCCGCACGACCGCGGCCGCCTCGCCCACCGCTACCCGCTGGCGGTCGGCAACATGAACGGCGCGCCCGTCTCCCTGCGCTACCGGGCCAACCGCATCGCGCTGGCGCAGGCCCGCGAGACCGAGCACAAGCGCGTGCACGACAGCCGGCTCAGCACGGCGGGCCAGCAGGACGCGGCCCGCCGGATGGACCGCTACGCGTCCCTGCTGAGCCCCGGCCGGCACATCCTGGCCTTCGACCCCGAGGGCTCGGGCCGGGTCGCCGAGGTCTTCGGCGACCTCTCCACGGCGCAGCGGATCTCGGTCGTCGTCCCCGGCGTCGACACCGACGTGCTCACCTTCCAGCGGACGAACCGCAAGTACAGCGCCCCGGTCGGCATGGCCACGGCCCTGTACGCGGCGGAGCGCGAGGCGAGCCCGGGGACCCGTACGGCCGTGATCGCCTGGGCCGACTACACCTCCCCCGACGGGCTGGGGGTGGACGCGGCCACCGGGCTGCGCGCCGAGGAGGGGGCCGTACGGCTGAACGCGCTGCTGCGCGCGCTGCCCGGCCGGGCCCCGGTGTCGATGTTCTGTCACAGCTACGGCTCGGTGGTCTGCGGGGTCGCCGCACACGGCATGCCCCGCCGGGTCGCCGACATAGCGGTGGCCGCGAGCCCCGGCATGCGCGTCGCCAAGGCCTCCCACCTGGGCACGACGGCCCGGGTGTGGGCCATGCGGGACGCCAGTGACTGGGTGCAGGATGTTCCGTACCTGGAGCTGGGCGGTCTCGGCCACGGCGCCGACCCGGTCTCCTCGGCGTTCGGGGCGCGGGTGCTGTCGGCCCGGGACGCCCAGGGGCACAGCGGCTACTTCCAGCCCGGCACGGACAGCCTGCGCAACCTCGCCGACATCGGCGTGGGCGCGTACGACGCGGTGACGTGCGCACGGGAGAACGATGCGTGCCGGTCCGGTCTGTCCGGCACGGTGACGGCCGGACGCGCGTAGAAACAGCAGGAAGTGCGGTCTGCGCGGGTGGCGACGGAGGAGCACGTGCCGCATACGATGAGCCGCATGGGTGACGTACTGGCGGGTTTTCATGCCGTCTGGGAGTTCGAGTCCGACTCCGTGCTCATCCGTTACGAACGGGGGATTCGAACACCGAAGCTGTTCCAGGCGCTCGGCGAGCGCCGGATCCCGCTGTCCGCGGTCGAGGGCGTGACCCTCGCCCCGGGCAGGCGCGGCACAGTCGTCCTGCGCCTGACGCCTCGTGCGGGCGCCGATCCGCTGATGGAGGCGGCCGACGGCCAGTTGAAGGAGGGGTCCGACCCCTACCGGCTGGTGCTGCCGGCCGAGCGGGAGACCCTCGCCGAGTACTACGCCGACGAACTGAAGGGCCTGCTGACCGAGTCGGGGCCCGCCGAGCAGCACCTGGTGGCGGCGCCCGAGGCGCCGCTGCAGTTCAAGGCGTACGACGGGAAGGCGTCCTTCGACGGGACGTCCGTGCAGTTCCGCTGGTCCTGGACCGGGGCGTCGTCGGCGAAGTGGAAGGCCGGCGACCAGAGCTTTCCGGTGGCCGGGCTGAGCGGGGTGGAGTGGCGCTCCCCGGAGATCTTCGAGGGGCACCTGCGCCTGGTGCCCCGCGAACCGGGCTCCGCGCGCTCGGCGCAGCCGGACCAGGATCCGGCGTCGGTGGTGTTCGGGCTCGGGTACGGGCCGGTGCACGAGTCGCTGCCGTTCGCCGCTGCCGTGCTGGCGGCCGTGCGGGCGCGCGGTCCGGTGCCCGCCGTACCGGCCCCGGCACGGCGGGACCCCGCCGACATCGCCGAACGGATCCGGCACCTCGGGGAGCTGCACCAGGCGGGGCTGGTCACCGACGAGGAGTTCTCCTCCAAGAAGGCCGAGCTGCTGGCCGAACTGTAGCTACCGCTCGCGCCCGTAGAAGCTGATCTTCCTGTCCAGGACGCCCAGCGTGTCGTGGAGTTCCGCGATCCTGGACAGGACGTCCCTGCGGGTCGACTCCAGCAGTTGACGGCGCTCCGCGAAGGTGTGGTCGCCCTCCCTGACGAGTTCGGCGTAGCGCACCATGTCCGCCACCGGCATGCCGGTCAGCCGGAGCTTGGTCACGAAGTCCAGCCAGTCCAGGTCGCGGTTGCTGTAGCGGCGCTGGCCGGTGTGCGAGCGGTCCACGTGCGGCATCAGCCCGATCCGCTCGTACCAGCGCAGCGTGTGCGCGGTCAGGCCGGTGAACGCGACGACCTCGCTGATCGTGTAGCGGTCCTGGCCGTCGGGGCGGGGGTGCCGCCGGGGCGGGGCGGAGCAGATGTCGGCGGGGGTGGCGTGCTCGGTGGCCGCTGGCGTGGTCTGCATCACCGTCATGCCCCCACGCTATGGCCTTGGAGTGCACTCCAAGCAAGCGGGTTCGCCGGGAAATCGGCGGGACGGCACCCGGGGCGGCTGGTTAGCGTGCGTCCCATGAGACGTGTACGCCGGGCCCGGCCCGAGGACGCCGCCGAAGTGTTGCGACTGCGCCAGGTGATGATCGACTCCCTGTCGGGTGCGGGAGGTTCCGGGTCCGCCGAGTGGCACGCGGAGTCGCTGCCGGTGCTGCGGGAACGGCTCGCCGACCGGGACGGGGACTTCGCGGCGTTCGTCGTGGAGCATCCCGGCCGGCCCGGGGCGCTGGCCGCGCTGGTGGCAGGGACGGTGGAGTACCGCATCGGCCGGGCAGGAAACCCGCGGGGGCGGGTCGGGCACGTCTTCAGCGTGGCGACCGACCCGGACGCCCGGCGGCGGGGGTACGCGCGCGCGTGCATGGAGGAGCTGCTGGACTGGTTCCGGGCGCGCGGTGCCGGGCACGTGCTGCTGAACGCCTCGCCGGAGGCCGAGCCGCTGTACTCCTCCCTCGGCTTCACACGGGACCCCGACCCGTCGATGCGGCTGCCGCTGTGAGCCGCATAGGCTCGGAGGCATGTCGTTGCAGAGCCTGGCGCTGATCGAGAACTGGCCCGTCCCCACCGCCGCGGCGGGTGTCGTACGAGCCGACGGGACCGTCCTCGGGACGCACGGTCCCGTCGGGCACCGCTTCCCGCTGGCCTCCGTCACCAAGCCGCTGGCGGCCTACGCGGCGCTCGTCGCGTACGAGGAGGGCGCGATCGAGCTGGACGAGCCGGCCGGGCCGCCCGGGTCGACGGTCCGTCACCTCCTCGCCCACACCTCCGGGCTCGCCTTCGACGAGCACCGGGTGACGGCGCCGCCCGGGGAGCGGCGGCTGTACTCCAACGCCGGGTTCGAGCAGCTCGGGGACCACATCGCCAAGGCGACGGACATCCCGTTCGCCGAGTATCTGCGGCAGGCGGTGCTGGAGCCGCTGGGGATGACGGCGACGTCGCTGGAGGGGTCGCCGGCGAAGGACGGGGTGTCGACGGTCGGGGACCTGCTGCGGTTCGCGGCGGAGGTGCAGGCGCCGAGGCTGCTGGACGCGCGGACGGTGGCGGCGGCGATGACCGTGCAGTACCCGGGGACGAAGGGGGTGCTGCCGGGCTACGGCCACCAGAACCCGAACGACTGGGGACTGGGCTTCGAGATCCGCGACGGGAAGTCCCCGCACTGGACCGGGGGTTCCTCCTCACCCCGCACTTTCGGGCATTTCGGGCAGTCCGGTACGTTCCTGTGGATCGACCCGGATGCCGGACTGGCCGCGGTCGCCCTGACGGACCGGGCGTTCGGCCCCTGGGCCGCCGAGGCGTGGCCGCCCTTCACGGACGCGGTGCTCGCCGAGGTGCGCGGCTAGGGTCTTTCGTCCGGGGTCATCTCCCACAGCAGCAGTTCCGCCGGCGTCGCCGCCACCGCCTCCAGGCCCTCCGCCCCTGTGATCCTCGCCGCATCGCCGGGGCCCAGCTCCTCCCCCGCCAGCCGGACCTCGCCCCGCACCACGTGCGCGTACACGTACGCCGCGTCCGGGACGGCGGTCCGCTCGCCGGGGTGCAGGCGGCGCACGTGGAGCGTCGCGCCCGCCGCCGGCACCGCGTACGGCGTGGCGTCGGCGATGCCGGGGACGAGGCCGTAGGAGGGGTCGCCGCCGGGCTCGCGCGGCGTCAGCCACATCTGTACGAAGGTCAGGGGGGCGTCCCCGTCGTTGCGCTCGACGTGCCGGACGCCCGCCGCCGCGCTGAGGTGCTGGAGGTCCCCGGGCCCGACCCGGGTCTCGTGGCCCGCGGAGTCACGGTGGGTCAGCTCCCCCTCCACCACCCACGTGACGATCTCGGTGTGGCTGTGCGGGTGTTCGTCGAAGCCGGCGCCGGGCGCGAGCCGTTCCTCGTTGCAGGCGATCACCGCGCCGAAGCGGAGGTTGTCCGGGTCGTAGTGCGGCCCGAAGGAGAAGGCGTGCCAGGTGTCGATCCCGCCCTCGGGATCCCCTCCGCGATAGCGCTCGCCGGCGCGCCGTACCTCCATCACGGCACCACGGTAGCCGGACCCGGCCCACGGAACCGGACCACCCCGGCGGCGCACGGGCCCGGCCCGATAAGGCAGTCTTGTCCCCGTGCCCGAACCCGAATCCCACAACGGCGATCCCGCAGCCCACGTCGTCCATCCGCACTCCGCGACCCTGAAGCGACTGGAGAAATCCTCCGGGAGCCTGGCCGCGCAGGCCATCGCGCGCATGGACGAGTCCCTGCCGTGGTACCGGGCGATGCCCCCGGAGAACCGTTCCTGGATCGGCCTCGTCGCCCAGGCGGGCATCGCGGCGTTCACCGAGTGGTTCCGGCACCCGGACGCGCCCCAGGCGATCTCCACGGACGTCTTCGGGACCGCGCCGCGTGAGCTGACCCGGGCCATCACGCTGCGGCAGACCGTGGAGATGGTGCGGACCACCATCGAGGTGATGGAGTCCGCCATCGACGAGGTGGCGGCGCCGGGCGACGAGAGCGTGCTGCGTGAGGCGCTGCTCGTGTACGCCCGGGAGATCGCCTTCGCCACCGCCCAGGTGTACGCCCAGGCCGCCGAGGCACGCGGTGCCTGGGACGCGCGGCTGGAGTCGCTGGTCGTGAACGCGGTGCTGAGCGGGGAGGCGGACGAGGGCGCCGTCAGCCGGGCCGCCGCCCTGGGCTGGAACTCGCCCGAGCACGTGTGCGTCGTGCTCGGGACCGCGCCGGACGGGGACAGCGAGCTGACGGTGGAGGCGATCCGGCGGGCCGCCCGGCACGCCAAGCTCCAGGTGCTCACCGGGGTGCTCGGCGACCGGCTGGTCGTCGTCGCCGGTGGCAGCGCCAACCCGCTCGCCGTGGCCAAGTCGCTGATCGGGCCGTTCGCCGCCGGACCGGTCGTCGCGGGGCCCGTCGTACCCGACCTGCTGGCCGCGACCCGGTCCGCGCAGGCCGCCGCGGCCGGGCTCAAGGCGTGTTCGGCCTGGCAGGACGCGCCGCGTCCGGTGCTGGCGGACGATCTGCTGCCGGAGCGCGCCATCGCGGGTGATCCGGGCGCCCGTGAGCAACTGGTGGAGGAGATCTACAGACCGCTGGAGGAGGCGGGCTCGGCACTCCTGGAAACACTGAGTGTGTACCTGGAGCAGGCGAGCAGCCTGGAAGGCGCGGCGAGAATGCTCTTCGTTCACCCGAACACCGTGCGCTACCGGCTCCGACGTGTGACTGACGTCACCGGATGGTCGCCTTCGGATGTACGATCCGCGTTCACACTACGGATCGCGCTCATCCTGGGGCGTCTGGCCGACGCCGAAACCCAGACATAGGGTTTTGTCGGAGGCCCACAAAAGCCCTTCGTGTTCTTCGTCCCTGTCCTCACGGGCGGCCGTGCCCGTCCCCAAGAGAGAGTGTGAGAGTGCTCGTACTCGTCGCTCCCGGCCAGGGCGCTCAGACGCCCGGCTTCCTGACCCCCTGGCTCGAACTGCCCGGTGCCGCCGACCGCGTCGCCGCCTGGTCGGACGCCATCGAACTGGACCTCGTGCACTACGGCACCCAGGCCGACGCCGACGCGATCCGGGACACCGCGGTGGCCCAGCCGCTGCTCGTGGCCGCCGGCCTGCTGTCCGCCGCGGCACTCGGTGACATCGATCCCGGCGCGGTCGCCGGGCACAGTGTCGGTGAGATCACCGCCGCCGCCTTCGCCGGTGTCCTGGACGACACGGCCGCCCTCGGCCTCGTCCGCAAGCGGGGTCTGGCGATGGCCGACGCCGCCGCGGTCACCGAGACCGGCATGGCGGCGCTGCTCGGCGGCGACCCGGAGACCTCCGTCGCCCACCTGGAGAAGCTGGGCCTGACCCCGGCGAACATCAACGGCGCGGGCCAGATCGTCGCCGCCGGCACGCTGGAGCAGCTGGCCGCGCTGACCGAGGACAAGCCCGAGGGCGTGCGCAAGGTCGTCCCGCTGAAGGTGGCCGGCGCCTTCCACACCCGTCACATGGCGCCCGCGGTCGAGACGCTCGCCAAGGCCGCGGCGGCGCTGTCGCCGGCCGACCCGAAGGTTCCCTACGTCTCCAACAAGGACGGCCGGGTCGTCGCGTCCGGCGCCGAGGTGCTGGAGCGGCTGGTCGGCCAGGTCGCCAACCCCGTGCGCTGGGACCTGTGCATGGAGACGTTCAAGGAGCTGGGCGTCACCGCGCTCGTCGAGGTGTGCCCGGGCGGCACCCTGACCGGCCTGGCCAAGCGGGCGCTGCCCGGTGTCGCGACGCTGGCCCTGAAGACCCCCGACGACCTCGACGCGGCCCGTGCTCTGCTCGCAGAGCACACCGGTGCCTAAGGAGCCGTACATGGCGAAGATCAAGCCCAGCAAGGGCGCCCCGTATGCGCGCATCCTCGGCGTCGGCGGCTACCGGCCGACCCGGGTCGTGCCCAACGAGGTGATCCTGGAGAGGATCGACTCGTCCGACGAGTGGATCCGCTCCCGCTCCGGCATCGAGACCCGGCACTGGGCGGGCCCGGAGGAGACCGTGGCCGCGATGGCGATCGAGGCCTCCGGGAAGGCCATCGCCGACGCCGGCATCGACGCCGAGCAGATCGGCGCGGTGGTCGTCTCGACCGTGTCGCACTTCAGCCAGACCCCGGCCGTGGCCACCGAGATCGCCGACAAGCTGGGCACGGACAAGGCCGCCGCCTTCGACATCTCGGCCGGCTGCGCGGGCTTCGGCTACGGCCTGACCCTCGCCAAGGGCATGGTGGTGGAAGGTTCCGCCGACTATGTGCTCGTGATCGGCGTGGAGCGGCTGAGCGACCTGACCGACCTGGAGGACCGGGCGACCGCGTTCCTGTTCGGTGACGGCGCCGGCGCGGTCGTGGTCGGTCCCTCGAACGAGCCGGCGATCGGCCCGACCGTGTGGGGCTCCGAGGGCGACAAGTCCGAGACCATCAAGCAGACCGTCACCTGGGACCGGTTCGCCGTCGGCGACGTCTCCCAGCTGCCCCTGGACAGCCAGGGCAACATCAAGTTCCCTGCGATCACGCAGGAGGGCCAGGCGGTGTTCCGCTGGGCCGTGTTCGAGATGGCGAAGGTCGCCCAGCAGGCGCTGGACGCGGCCGGAATCACCGCGGACGACCTGGACGTCTTCATCCCGCACCAGGCCAATGTGCGGATCATCGACTCGATGGTGAAGACACTGAAGCTGCCGGAGCACGTCACGGTCGCCCGTGACATCCGCACCACCGGCAACACCTCGGCCGCCTCGATCCCGCTCGCGATGGAGCGGCTCCTGGCGACCGGGGAGGCGAAGAGCGGCGACACCGCGCTCGTCATCGGATTCGGGGCGGGTCTCGTCTACGCCGCCACGGTCGTTACCCTCCCCTAGGCACTCCGTGCCGGATCATGCGGTCCGGCAGGGGGACAACTGCCACAAACCGTCTGGATTATCGAAGAAGGAGCGCCTGACATGGCCGCCACTCAGGAAGAGATCGTCGCGGGTCTCGCCGAGATCGTGAACGAGATCGCCGGGATCCCCACCGAGGACGTCCAGCTGGACAAGTCCTTCACCGACGACCTGGACGTCGACTCGCTGTCCATGGTCGAGGTCGTCGTCGCCGCCGAGGAGCGCTTCGACGTGAAGATCCCGGACGAGGACGTCAAGAACCTCAAGACCGTCGGCGACGCGACCGACTACATCCTCAAGCACCAGGCCTGAGTCACCGCGTAGGCCGCAGGCTGCAAGCCCCGCCACCCGGCGGTGGCGCCGTAATCCCCGCAGACGCGGGGATAGTCCTCCCGTATCCGTTGGAGAAAGAATTCCCGTGAGCCCGACCAATCGCACCGTGGTCGTCACCGGTATCGGCGCAACCACACCGCTGGGTGGCGACGCAGCCTCGACCTGGGAGGCCCTCGTCGCCGGCACGTCCGGCGTCAGCCTGCTGGAGAAGGAGTGGGCGGCTCAGCTGCCGGTCCGCATCGCCGCGCAGATCGCCGTCGAGCCGGGCGAGATCATCCCCCGCCCGCAGGCCCGCAAGCTGGACCGGTCCGCGCAGTTCGCGCTGATCGCCGCTCAGGAGGCCTGGAAGGATGCCGGCTTCACCGCCAGGGCCGGTGAGGACCCGTCCGTCAACCCCGACCGTCTCGGCGCGGTCATCGCCTCCGGCATCGGCGGCGTGACGACCCTGCTGGACCAGTACGACATCCTCAAGGAGAAGGGCGTACGCCGCGTCTCCCCGCACACCGTGCCGATGCTGATGCCCAACTCCCCGGCGGCCAACGTCGGGATCGAGCTGGGCGCCCGCGCCGGTGTGCACACCCCGGTCTCGGCCTGCGCCTCGGGCGCGGAGGCCATCGGGTACGCCATCGAGATGATCCGCACCGGGCGTGCGGACGTGGTCGTGGCCGGTGGTACCGAGGCCGCCATCCACCCGCTGCCCATCGCCGCGTTCGGCAACATGATGGCGATGTCCAAGAACAACGACGATCCGCAGGGCGCCTCGCGTCCCTACGACGCCGGCCGGGACGGTTTCGTGCTCGGTGAGGGCGCCGGTGTGATCGTCCTGGAGTCCGAGGAGCACGCGAAGGCCCGCGGCGCCCGGATCTACGCCGAGGCGCTCGGCCAGGGCATCTCCGCCGACGCGCACCACATCACGCAGCCGGAGCCGTCCGGCAACGGGATCGCGCACGCCCTGCAGAACCTGCTGGACAACACGGATCTGAAGCCGGCCGAGATCGTGCACGTGAACGCGCACGCCACCTCGACGCCGCAGGGTGACGTGGCCGAGATCAAGGCGCTGCGGAAGGTGTTCGGCGACGACGTCGACCACATGGCGATCTCCGCGACCAAGTCGATGACCGGTCACCTGCTGGGCGGTGCCGGAGGTGTGGAGACCGTCGCGTCGATCCTGGCGCTGGTGAACCGCACGGCTCCGCCGACCATCAACGTGGACAACCTCGACCCCGAGGTCAACGCGGACGTGGTCGTCGGTGAGGCGCGGGCCCTGCCCGAGGGCCGTGTCGCCGCGCTGAACGACTCGTTCGGCTTCGGCGGGCACAACGTGGTCCTGGCGTTCCGGACCATCTGAGAAACGTGTGGAAGGGCCCTCACCAGCTGGTGAGGGCCCTTCGGTCTGTCCACCGGGAGCGCCGGCCGGGTTTGCTGCGTGCGCGACGTCACACCACTTGGTGCAGCCAGCGGACCGGGGCGCCCTCGCCGGCGTAGCGGAACGGCTCCAGTTCGTCGTCCCAGGGCTTGCCCAGGAGTTTGGCGATCTCCGCCTCCAGGTCGGTCTCCCCCTGCCGGGACCGCGTCAGCGCGGCGCGCAGGCGGTCCTCGGGGATCAGGATGTCGCCGTGGATGCCGGTGACGGCGTGGAAGATGCCGAGGTCGGGGGTGCAGCTGTAGCGCTCGCCCTCGGCGGTCGCGCAGGGCTCGGCGGTGACCTCGAAGCGCAGCAGGTGCCAGCCGCGCAGCGCCGAGGCGAGTTTGGAGGCGGTGCCGGCCTGGCCCTGCCAGGAGAACTCCGAGCGCCAGGTGCCGGGCGCCGCGGGCTGCCGGATCCAGTCGAGGTTGACGCGCGTGCCGAGCACCCCGGCGACGGCCCACTCGACGTGCGGGCACAGCGCGCGCGGCGCGGAGTGCACGTACAGAACTCCACGTGTCGTCACCGGAACCTCCGGGCAGAGCGGGACATCTTGCGGACTGGCTGGGCGGCAGTGGCGCGACGGCCGCGTTGATGGCGAGGCTACCTTGCGGCGGGGCAAGGAGTGTGACGTACGGTCGGTCCCGGTGCCAGGAAACCGTCGCCATTCACCCAGGGGGACGCTTGTGCGGGGGTGCGCCGTTCCCGGGGCCCCGGGCCGGGAACCCTCGGACGTTGTCAGGGGAGGGGGATGCCCGCCGTCGAACGAGGGGAACAGCAGGGATGCGGAAGCGAAGCCACCGTGTACGGGCCGTTCTCGCCGTAGTGGCGGCCGTGCTGCTGGGCGCCGCGGGGTGTGACGACGGGGCGGGGAGCGCCCCGGCGCCGGCGGGCACCAGGGCGGGCGCGGCCCGGCCCCCGGTGTGGGACCGCAGCCCGGACTCGATCGCCGCGGTGGGCGACTCCATCACGCGCGGCTTCGACGCGTGCACGGTGCTGTCGGACTGCCCGGAGGTGTCGTGGGCGACGGGCAGCGACGCCACGGTGGACAGCGTGGCGGTGCGGCTGCTGGGCGTGACGGGGGCGGCGGAGCGCAGCTGGAACTACGCGGTGACGGGCGCCCGGATGGCGGACCTGCCCGGGCAGATGGAGCAGGCGGTCTCCCGCGCCCCGCAGTTGGTGACGGTGATGGTGGGGGCCAACGACGCCTGCCGGGCCTCGGCGTCGGCGATGACCCCGGTGGCCGGCTTCCGCGCGGACTTCGAGGAGGCGCTGCGCACGCTGCGTTCGGCGCTGCCGAAGACGCAGGTGTACGTGGCGAGCGTGCCGAACCTGAAGCGGCTGTGGTCGCAGGGCCGGACGAACCCGCTGGGCAAGCAGGTGTGGAAGCTGGGCATCTGCCCGTCGATGCTGGGCGACGCGGACGACCTGACCGGCGCGGCGATGCTGCGCCGGGACTCCGTGCAGCGACGGGTGGTGGAGTACAACCGGGTGCTGGAGGAGGTCTGCGCGAAGGACCGGCGCTGCCGCTTCGACGACGACGCGGTGTACGACTACCGCTTCGGCACGGACCAGCTCAGCCACTGGGACTGGTTCCACCCCAGCAAGGACGGTCAGGCACGGCTGGCGGAGATCGCGTACCGGAGGATCACGGCCGGAAATCCGTGACCGGCCCCGTTCGGTGAGCGGGCCGAACAGACGGTGCGGCTTCAGCGGTGGCCGCGCTTCCTCTGCTCGGTCCAGATGATCAGTACGCTCACGGCCAGCGCGCCGAACAGGATGCCCACGAACCAGGCCGGAGGGCCGACGAAGACCGACACGACGAAGGCCAGGAACGTGGCCAGCAGGCCCGTACTCGCCCACAGCTCGCGATCACTCATGCGTCCCCCGCGCGTGATGAGTCCTCGTCCGCCCCGACAGCGAGCGGGGTGAAGGGAAACACCACCAGACACCCGACAGGCCGTCAAGTGCCGGTGGGACACACGCGGTGGACCGGCACCCGCGCCGGATCCGGCTTCCGGCGGCACTACTAGGGTTTCCCACATGAACGAACTTTTCGGCACACTCCCCGACGGCACGCCGGTGCACCGGTGGACGCTGGAGCGCGGCGGGGTGCGGGTGCGGGTGCTGTCGTACGGCGGGATCGTGCAGTCCGTGGAGGTCCCGGACGGCGCCGGGCGGACGGTGGGCGTGGCGCTGGGCTTCCCGGACCTCGACGGCTACCTGGCGCATCCGGAGCCGTACCTGGGTGCCGTGATCGGCCGGTACGCGAACCGCATCGCGGGCGGCCGCTTCTCGCTGGACGGCCGGACGTACGCGCTGGCCCGCAACAACGGCCCGAACTCGCTGCACGGCGGTGAACGCGGGTTCGACAAGCGGGTGTGGGAGGTGACGCCGGTCCCGTACGGCGTGCGCCTGAGCCGGGTCAGCCCGCACGGCGAGGAGGGATTCCCGGGCCGGCTGGAGGTGGCGGTGACGTACACGCTCGACGCGTCGGGCGCGTTGCGGATCGCCTACGAGGCGGTCACGGACGCGCCGACGGTGGTCAACCTGACCAGTCACGCGTACTGGAACCTGAGCGGTTCCGGGGACGCGGGCGGGCACGAGCTGCGGCTGGCCGCGTCCCGGTACACGCCGGTGGACGCGGACCTGATCCCGGCCGGCGCGCCGGCGGACGTGACCGGTTCCCGCTTCGACTTCCGTACGGCCCGCAAGACCGGTTCCGGCTACGACCACAACTTCGTCCTGGACAAGGGGGTGACCGGCACGGCCGAGGAGGTGGCCGAGCTGTACGACCCGGCGTCCGGACGGACCCTGACGGTGGCCACGACCGAGCCGGGCCTCCAGGTGTTCACCGCCGACACGTTGTCCGGGCCGCTCGGCCCGGGCGCCGGGATCGCCCTGGAGACGCAGCACTTCCCGGACTCCCCCAACCGGCCGGACTTCCCGAGCACGGTGCTGCGGCCCGGCGAGGTCTTCCGCTCCGAGACGGTGTACGGCTTCGGCACCCGCGGCCGGTAGCCGGTCGCCCCGGGGCCGTGAAGCCCCGGTCCGGGGGTCAGGTTCCCGGACCGGGGCTGCGCGGGGGACACGCACCCCCCTGGCGGGGGACTTGTCCCGGATCAGACGTTAATCGTCGTGATGACGCGGCGGTTCTCGATCGAGCGTCCGGCGGAGATCTCGTACGAACCCTTCACACTTGCCCACGTCTCCCCCGCCGGGGAGCGCCCGCACCATGGCGCGGGTCACTTCCGTCACGCGATACTGCGGCCGTCCACCGCACCACGCGCCCCACAGCGACGGAAGGACCCGAACTCCCTTGATGCGTCTACGTATCGGCCTCCTCGGGCTGGCCCTGCTGACCGGCCTGTCCGGGCCCGCCACCCCGGCGTGGGCCGCCACCGCCCCGCCCTCCCCCACCGTCGAGGAACAGCGGCTGGACAAGGCCGTGCCGCAGGAGATCCTGCGGCGCTCCGGGTTCGCCGACGCGGCACCGGAGTTCCGCCGTGCCCTGCACCGGGCGCGCTCCTACGCGCAGGCCCGCGGCATCGTCGTGCGCGAGGGGTCCGCACTGTGGCGGCGGGCCGTGGAGCGGGCGCAGGGGCGCGGGCCGGCCGGCGGTGACCTGAGCCGGGACGACGACCGGCCGCTGTACTGGGCCCGGCTGGGGATGACCCGGGAAGTGCGCGCCTGGGAGCCGGGCTTCGGGCTGTCCGAGGGGCAACGGGAGGCGCTCCTCGGGTGGCTGGAGCGGACCTCGCGCGGGCAGAGCGACATCCGCTACCCGGGGAAGGGGCACCTGCGGCGCGTCCTGCTCACCGGGTTCGACCCCTTCACGCTCGACCGGGACATCCGCATCTCCAATCCCTCGGGGGCGACGGCGCTCGCGCTGGACGGCACGGTCGTCGAGACGGCGCGGGGGCCCGCGCGCGTCGAGACGGCCGTGTTCCCGGTGCGCTGGCGGGACTTCGCCGAGGGCACGGTGGAGCGGACGCTGCGGCCGTACCTGCCGCGGGTGGACCTGTTCACGACCGTGAGCCAGGGCCGGGTCGGCCGGTTCGACGTCGAGCGCACCAACGGCGCGTGGCGGGGCGGTTTCGCGGACAACGAGGACGTGGGCGTGACGGGGACCGTCCCGGTCGCGGACCCGGCGTCACAGCCGCAGTGGACGAGCACCACCCTGCCGTACGCCGCCGTCGTGGCCGCGCGGACGGGCCGCTTCCCCGTGTACGACCACACGGAGGTGACCGAGATACCGGCCGGCGCCGGCGCGCCCGTCGTACGGCCGGACGGGCCGACCCCCGGCTCCACCGCCCGTGCCGGGGGCGGCGGCGACTACCTCTCCAACGAGATCGCCTACCGGGCCACCCTGCTGCGGGACCGGCTGGGGCTGCACGGCACGCTGCCGGGCGGGCATGTGCACACCCCCGTGCTGCAGTTCGGGGCCGGGAACACCACCGAGGTGACGGACCCGGAGTTCGTGCGCAACCGGCTGGACATCATCGCGCAGGTCCGGTCGATCGTCGCCGTGTCCGTCGGCGCGGCCCAGCGAAGGCCGGGCTGACGCCGGGGCCGGCCCGGACGTGACCCGCGGCGAGCGTCCCGGTCAGGGGCTGACGTCCTGCGTCCGGGGCGCGTCGGCACCGTCCCCGCCGTTCTCCTCGCCCAGCAGGTCGCGGGCGAGGAGCGTGGCGCCCGCGACCGCGCCCGGCATCAGGAACACCGCGACGAACGGGACAAGGAAGGCCAGGCCCAGGGGCGTGCCGAAGCCCCAGACGAGGGTCTTGCGGGAGCGGAGCAGGGTGAGCCGGGCGCGCAGGTCGACGCCCCGGCGCTGCATCGCCACGGCGGCCAGTTCCTCGGTGAGGAAGAAGCCGGTGACGAAGAAGCCGATCACGGGGACGACGGTCTGCCCGGCGACCGGCAGGAAACCGAGGGCGAAGAGCAGCACGCCCCACAGGCCGGCCCGCACCAGCACGCGCAGGCTGTCCCGGGCGGAGATCCACAGCTCGCGCCAGAGCGGCAGCTCCGACCGCGGGGCGGTGCCGTCGGGCGAGACGTCGGCGTCGACCCTCTCCGAGAGGTTCTCGTAGAAGGGCTGGCCGACCAGCAGGGTGACGGCGGTGAACGTCAGCACGGCCAGCAGCAGGCCGAGGGCGAAGAGGACGGCCGTCAGGAAGCCGCGGAACAGGCCCTGCCAGGGGCTGGACCAGTCGTCGGCGAACGGGGTCGCCCAGGTGACCGCGTCGGCGCCCCACACGGCGAGCGCGACCAGCGCGGCGGCGTACAGCACCAGCGTGATCAGTCCGGGCAGCAGCCCGAAGCCGTAGCTCCGCCCGTGCCGGGCCACCCATCGCTGGCCTTTGAGCAGATACCCGAAACCCACCCCGAGATCACGCATGGCGAGGACTCTACTGGCTGGGTGTGACAGCGCGGTTGGCCGGTGGCGGCGGGGGCCGGCCGGCGCCCGGCCGGGCCGGGTCTCAGGCGTCGAGCATGCGGCGGAGCAGGTCGCGCAGGGAGCGGCGCTGGTCGTCGGTGAGCGCGGCGAGCGGCTCGCGGGCGAAGTGCAGGCCCTCGCGCAGGTCCCGGGCCACCCGGCGGCCCTCGTCGGTGGCGGCGGCGACCTTGACCCGGCGGTCGGCCGGGTCGGGGCGGCGCTCCACCAGGCCGCGCGACTCGAGCCGGTCCACGATCCCGGTGACGTTCGACGGCTCGCACTTGAGCTTCTGGGCCAGCTTGCGCATGGGCAGCGGCTCCAGCGAGAGCAGGCTGAGCAGCCTGGCCTGCGGGCCGGTCAGCGCGTGCTCGCCCGCCGCCTCCTCGTAGTCCGCGTAGAAACGGGCCACGACGTCACCGATCAGCTCGACCACTTCCATGGTCAGGGGGTCGGGGCGGTGGGTCTTCGATGGGTGGGACATGCCCTCCAGGATACCCGGTTACTTGACATCATGAAATATTCAGGGGCATGGTTGTTTCAGGTACTGAAGTAATTGCAGTGACACGAAAGGCTCCGTCATGATCAACCGCGAGTGGCACCTGCTCAGCCGACCCGTCGGCTGGCCGAAGCCCGAGGACTTCGCCCTCGTCGAGGCGCCGGTCCCGACCCCGGGCGAGGGTCAGGTGCTGGTGCGGAACAAGTACCTCTCCGTGGACCCGTACATGCGCGGAAGGATGAGCGCGGCGAAGTCCTACGCCGCCCCCTTCGAGCTGGGCAAGGTCATGCAGGGCGGCGCGGTCGGCGAGGTGGTCGAGTCGCGCGCCGAGGGCCTCTCCGTCGGCGACCACGTCCTGCACTTCTCCGGCTGGCGCGAGTACGCGGCCGTGGACGCGAAGAACGCCGTGAAGGTCGACCCGGAGGCCGCTCCCCTGTCGGCGTACCTCGGCGTCCTCGGCATGACCGGCCTGACCGCCTACGCGGGCCTGCTGCGCACCGCCTCCTTCAAGGAGGGCGACAGCGTGTTCGTGTCGGGCGCCGCCGGGGCCGTGGGCAGCCAGGTGGGCCAGATCGCCAGGCTCAAGGGCGCCTCGCGGGTCATCGGCTCGGCCGGGTCCGACGAGAAGGTCAGGCTGCTCCTGGACGAGTACGGCTTCGACGCGGCCTTCAACTACAAGAACGGCCCGGTCGCCGAGCAGCTGCGCGAGGCGGCGCCCGACGGCGTCGACGTCTACTTCGACAACGTCGGCGGGGACCACCTGGAGGCCGCGATCGGCTCGCTGAACCAGGGCGGCCGGATCGCCGTCTGCGGCATGATCTCGGTCTACAACAACACCGAGCCCGCGCCCGGCCCGAAGAACCTGGCCCGGCTGATCCAGACGCGCGGCCGGATCGAGGGCTTCCTGGTCGGCGACCACTACGACCTCCAGCCGCAGTTCGTCCAGGAGGTCGGCCCCTGGGTCGCCTCGGGCGCGCTGAAGTACCGGGAGACCGTGGTCGAGGGCATCGAGAACAACCTGGAGGCGTTCCTCGGGGTCCTGCGCGGCGACAACATCGGCAAGATGGTCGTCAAGCTCTAGCCGGCGTCTTCCGGACGAGAGGCCCTGGCCTTCCCGTGGTTTCCGGCATGCGGTAGCTTCTTTCCGGAATCCGTCGCGATCGTGGGCGCGAGTCGCGGCGGCCGAGGAGGAAGACAACCGCATGCCCATCACGCAGTCCGACGTCCTGTACACCGCCGTCGCCACCGCCGAGAACGGCCGCGACGGACGGGTCGCCACGGACGACGGCCGACTCGACGTCGTCGTCAACCCGCCGAAGGAGATGGGCGGCAGCGGAGCCGGGACCAACCCGGAGCAGCTGTTCGCCGCCGGTTACAGCGCGTGCTTCCAGGGGGCGCTGGGGGTCGTGGCCCGGCAGGAGGGCGCCGACGTGTCCGGGTCCACCGTCACCGCCAGGGTCGGCATCGGCAGGAACGACGAGGGCTTCGGGATCATCGTGGAGATCTCGGCGGTCATCCCGAACACCGACGAGGCCACCGCGCGGAAGCTGCTGGAGAAGGCCCACCAGGTCTGCCCCTACTCGAAGGCGACGCGCGGGAACATCAGCGTGACGCTGGTCTGACCTCCGTCGTTCCTCACATCGGCAGCCGCATCCTTGGACGTGGGGTGCGGCTGCCCTCCGGCGAGCGGTGCCCACGCCCCCCCCCGGGGGGCTCCTCAGCCGGCCAGCGCCGCCCTGTGGACCTCCGCCGCGAACCTGTCGTTCTCGGGTGCCGGCGCGCCCGGGAACGCGAACCTGCGCCTCGTGTAGCCGTAGGCGATGCCCGCGTGCGGGTCCGCGAAGGCCTGCACGCCGCCTGTGCCGCCGTGGCCCAGCGTGCCCGCGCCCAGGAACGGGTACGAGGTGTCGGCGACCGCCTGGAAGCCGAGGCCGAAGGACGTGTGGGCGCGGGTCACCAGGTCGTACCCCGTGGAGTGGATCTGGGCGAACTCCGCCAGTGTGTCGCCCTTCAGCAGCGGCGTCCTGCCGTCCACCTCGCCGATCATCGCCGCGTACATGCCCGCGAGACCGCGTGCCGAGCCGATCCCGCCCACTGAGGCGGGGCCCCGGGCGCGGATCAGCCGCTCGTTCGGCAGGCTCTCCAGGCCGGTGGGCTCCGCGCCGTGCCGGTTGAAGGCGATCGACGCGAGGGTGTGCGGGCCGGTCGGCACGGCGTCGAGCTGCGCCTGCTGCGCGGGCGTCGGCAGCATCGGCCGGACGGTGCGGAAGCGCGGTTCGTGCGCCTCGGGCAGACCCAGGTGGAGGTCGAGGCCGTGCGGGGCACGGACCCGCTCCTCGTACACCTCCTGGAGCGTGCGGCCCGTCGCCCGGCGGACGACCTCGCCGGTCAACGCGCCGATGACCAGGGCGTGGTAGCCGAACGCCGTGCCCGGCCGCCAGAACGGCCGCTGGTCGGCGAGGCGTTCGGCGATCACCCGGTCGTCGGCCAGCTCGTCGGCACGGAACCCGGTGTCGGTGCCGACCAGCCCCGCGCGGTGCGCGAGCAGGTCCCGCAGCGTCAGCGCGCCCTTGCCCTCGGCGGCGAACTCCGGCCAGTAGTAGGTGACTTTGCGGTCCGGCTCCAGGGTGCCGTCCTGCACGAGCAGCGCCACCACCAGGTGGGCCGCGCCCTTCGTGGCCGAGAAGAGGGCGTACAGCGAGTCGCCGGTGACCCCGGCGCCCGCCCACAGGTCCACGACCCGCCGTCCGCGGACGTACGCGCACAACTGGCCCTCGTAGTCCTCCCGTTCCCCGGCGACGAAGGCGGCGAACTCCTCGCGTACCGGCTCGAAGCCCTCGGCTACCGTGCCCTGGACGGTGGTCTCCTGCGTCATCCGCTCTCCTCGGCCGATCCGCTGCTCGCTGCTCCCCCTCGGCACGACGCCCCCCGCGACGCCGGGCGTTCCCGAGACCGGTACGGCGAGACGTGCCCGTTCGACTCAACCCCCCGGAGGGCCGGGGGGTGTCATGGATACCCCGGATGGCCGATGGCGCGGGGTGGCGGGGACGCGCCCGGGCGTGCTTCACGTACACACGGACGGAGCCGCACCCCGGGCGGGGCACTCACCTGCCCGCGGACGTCCTCATCTGCACCACCACAGGAAGCGGTCACAGGTCTTCGTGGGCGACGGCTCGGGCGAGGGCGAGGAGGTGGTCGGGGCCGCGGTCGGGGTGGCGGACGACTGGCTGGGCGCCGGGGCGGCCGGGGTCACCGGGGTCGCACCGGCACTCGTCGTGGCCGACTGCTGCGCGGTGCCGCTCCGCGTGGCGGAGGGGGAAGCGGAGTCCGTGTCCTTCGGGGACTGCGACGGGGAGGCGGAGGCCGAGGCGTCCGGGGAGGCCGACTCGCCCGCACGGGGGGTGGCGCCGGACGTGGCGCCTGTCGGGCCCACGGTGCGGTCCGGCGCGACGGAGGCAGCGCCGCCGTCCGCCGAGGTGTCCCCGGCCGGGGCAGGGGCTTCGCCGGAGAAGGGGGAGAAGGGCGCGTCCGTGCCCAGTTCGGCGAGACTGAGGCCGCCCGCCGCGAGGACGAACCCGGCGGCGACCAGGACGGTACGGCGGCGTCTTCGGCGGTGTGCGGCGGCCTTGCGGTCGCGGCGGCTGCCCTCGGCCCCGCCCCGGGCCCGCCGGCCGGCCGGGGCGCCCCCGTCGTCACCCGCGTCGTCGGCCTCCGCCTCGTCCGCTTCGCCGGCCCCCGCCCGAGCCGGTTCCGGTTCTTCCGCCGGCTCCGGTTCCCCGGGGGCGTGCGAACCGCCTGGCGCCTCCTCGCGCGGCTGCTCGTACGGCTCGTACGGCTGCTCGTGCGCCGCCGGTGTCAGCGCGGCCCCGTGCCCGTCCCCCTGCTCGTGCGCGAGCGCGTCCGGCGCCGCCGTCGGAGTCGCGAGCCGGTCGGCCGGAGTACCGCACCCCGGGCAGGCCAGGGCGCCGTTGAGGTGCCGTCGGCACGGGAGGCAGTAGTTCATGACGCGGGAAGACTAAAGTCCGCGAGGTTCCGGTTCCAGGCGTCGTTGTGAAGGTTTGGTGCGGGGTCGAAAGACTTCTCGAAAGCCTTGCCGAAACCGTTACCTGTTCGACCCATTGACACCCCCGCCGGACCGTCCTTACTGTCACGCCAACATTTCGAACGTGTGACGAAATCTCGAACAGCTGAGGGGCAACTGCCGTGCGCATCACCGGAATCAGCACGCACGTGGTCGGGACGCCGTGGCGCAACCTGACCTACGTCCAGGTGCACACCGACGAGGGCATCACGGGAGTCGGCGAGACCCGGATGCTCGGGCACACCGACGCGCTGATCGGCTATCTGCGGGAGGCCGAGGCCAACCACATTCTCGGATCGGACCCGTTCGCTGTCGAGGACCTGGTGCGCCGGATGAAGTACGGCGACTACGGCCGGGCCGGGGAGATCGTCATGTCCGGCATCGCGGTGGTCGAGATGGCCTGCTGGGACATCAAGGGCAAGGCCCTGGGCGTGCCGGTGTGGCAGCTGCTCGGCGGGAAGGTGACCGACAAGGTCAAGGCGTACGCCAACGGCTGGTACACCACCGAGCGGACCCCGGAGGCTTACCACAAGGCCGCGCGGGGGGTCATGGAGCGCGGCTACAAGGCGCTGAAGATCGACCCCTTCGGCACCGGGCACTTCGAACTGGACCACCAGGAGACGGTGTACGCGGTCTCGCTCATCGAGGCCGTGCGGGACGCCATCGGCCCGGAGGCGGAGCTGATGCTGGAGATGCACGGCCGCTTCTCCCCCGCCACCGCCGTCCGGCTGGCCAAGGAGATGGCGCCCTTCAAGCCGGCCTGGCTGGAGGAGCCGGTGCCGCCGGAGAACCTGAAGGCGCTGGAGAAGGTGGCGGCCAAGGTGGACATCCCGGTGGCCACCGGTGAGCGCATCCACGACCGGATCGAGTTCCGCGAGCTGTTCGACAGCCAGGCGGTCGACATCATCCAGCCCGACGTCGGCCACCTCGGCGGCATCTGGGAGACCCGGAAGCTGGCCGCGACCGCCGAGACCCACTACATGCTCGTCGCCCCGCACAACGTGGGCGGGTCGGTGCTCACCGCCGCCTCGCTCCAGGTCGGGTTCACCTCCCCGAACTTCAAGATCCTTGAGCACTTCAACGACTTCGCGGACGCGGAGATCAAGAAGGTGGTCAAGGGCGCCCCGCAGGTGAACCCGGAGGACGGCTGCTTCCACCTCTCCGACGCGCCGGGGCTCGGCGTCGAGCTGGACGTCGACGCGGCGGCGGAGTTCCCGCAGCAGCAGGCCCGGTTCGACCTGTGGGCCGAGGGCTGGGAGCAGCGCAGGCCGAAGGGCACGAAGTGAGCTCCCAGGTCCTGGTCGAGGCGCCGGGGGTGTACCGGGTCGAGGCCCACACGCCCCGGCGGCCCGGTCCCGCAGAGGCGCTGGTCGCGGTGCACGCGGCCGGCATCTGCGGCAGCGACCGCGAGGTGTACCAGGGCAACCGGCCCGAAGGGTACGTGCGCTATCCGCTCACGCCCGGGCACGAGTGGTCGGGGACGGTCACGGCGGTGGGCGCCGGGGTGCCCGGCTCGCTCGTCGGCCGCAAGGTCGTCGGCGAGGGCTTCCGCAACTGCCAGGTGTGCGAACGCTGTCACGCGGGCGAGACCACGCTGTGCTCGGCCGGGTACGAGGAGACCGGCTTCACCCAGCCGGGCGCCATGGCCGCCACGCTGACCCTGCCCGCCCGGCTGCTGCACGTCCTGCCGGACGACGCCGACCTCACCGCCGCCGCCCTGCTGGAGCCGGCCGCCTGCGTCGCTGCCGCCGCGCTGAAGGCGAACGCCCGGCCGGGCGAGCGGGTCGCGGTGGTCGGCACGGGCACGCTGGGCATGTTCGCCGTGCAGTTCCTGAAGGCGGTCTCGCCGGCGGAGCTGCTCGTGGTGGGCACGCGGAACGACCGGGAGGCACTGTCCCGGCGGTTCGGGGCGAGCGACTTCCGGCTGCGCGACCAGGAGCTGCCCGGCGACTTCGACGTGGTGATCGAGACCGCCGGGTCGGCGTCCGCCGCGCGCACCGCCGCCGCGCTGCTGCGGCGCGGCGGCCGGCTGGTCCTCACCGGGATCCCGGCGCCGGGCGCGGACGGGCTCGACCCGACCGACCTCGTCGTGCGGCAGCTGGAGGTGCACACCGTCTTCGGGGCACCGCCGGACGCCTGGGCCCACACCGTGCGGGTCTTCGGGGCCGGGCTGCTGGACCCGCTGCCGCTGGTCACCCACGAGGTGCCGCTGACCGATTTCCCGCAGGCCATCGAGCTGGTGGGGGCCGGCGATCCCAAGGTGGGCAAGGTGCTGCTCCGCCCCTGACCGTACGCCGGCCGGGGCGTGACCTGACGACGCCCCGACCGGCGTACGCCCAGCGCTCTTCCGTACCCGGAGCCGCGAACCTTGTCCGAAATACCGAACACCCAGCACCCTAAGGACAGCTTGTGACCGACGCTTCCGCCCCGGCAGCCCGCAGGCCCGGCGAGCAGGTGCTCGCCGCGCTCGGCCTCGGCGCGCCCGCCCTCGACCCCGCCGACGCCTCCGCCCGCACCTTCCCGGGCGGCGGTCGCTGGCGCACCGAGATCCCCTCGTGCGAGGGTCCCGAAGCGCTGGCGGTCGTCCTGAAGGAGGCCTCGCGCCTCGATGTGCCGATCCACCGGATCAGCCAGGGCAGCGGCGTGTGGATGCTCACCGACGCCGAGATCACCGAGATGGTCGACGCCACGAACGAGCGCGACATCGAGCTCTGCCTGTTCACCGGCCCGCGCGGCACCTGGGACATCGGCGGCTCGGTGCGGTCCGACTCCCGGGGGGCCGGACTGCGCGCCCGGGGCCACGACGCCGTCGCCGGCTGCGTCGAGGACGCCGTCCGCGCCACCGAACTGGGCGTCAAGTGCCTGCTGGTCGCCGACGAGGGCGTGCTGTGGACCCTGCACCGGGCCCGCCAGGCCGGGATCATCCCGGCCGACACCACGCTGAAGGTCTCGGCGCTCATCGGCCCGGTCAACCCCGCCTCGTACGCCGTCTACGAGCGGCTCGGCGCCGACTCCGTCAACGTGCCCAGCGACCTGACGCTGGACCACCTCACCGAGATCCGCCGGGTCTCCGGCGCCCCCATGGACATGTACATCGAGGCCCCCGACGACCTCGGCGGCTACGTCCGGATGTACGAGGTCGCCGAGCTGATCCGGCGTGGCGCACCCCTCTACCTGAAGTTCGGTCTGTCCAAGGCCCCCGGCATCTACCCGTGGGGCACCCACCTGCGGGACGTGACCCTGGACACCGCCCGGGAGCGGGTGCGGCGCGGCCGGCTCGCCCTGGACCTGCTCGCCCGGCACGGCGCGGACGGCGACATGGCGCCGCTCGGCTCCCGGCTGCCCGGGACGCTCCACCGCTTCCCCGTGGAAGCACCCGCACCTCGCACCTCCGCTCCTCTCAACGACGAGAACGACAAGGACTGATCCCAGATGCGCAACCGCAGAGCCGCACTCGCCGCCATAGCCGGAGCCGCCTCGCTGGCCCTCACCCTCACCGCCTGCGGTCAGAGCGGCGAGGGCGGCAGCAAGGAGAAGGCGGGCGACGTCAAGGGCGCCACCATCGGCATCGCCATGCCGACCAAGTCCTCCGAGCGCTGGATCTCCGACGGCAAGAACGTCGTCAAGGACCTCCAGGCCAAGGGCTACAAGACCAAGCTGGTCTACGGCGAGGACGACCCGGAGACCCAGGTCTCGCAGATCGAGAACCTGATCACGCAGGGCGTCAAGGGCCTGATCATCGCGGCGATCGACAACAAGTCCCTGGGCCACGTCCTTCAGGAGGCCGCGGACGCGCACATCCCGGTCATCTCCTACGACCGGCTGATCCTCGGCACCAAGAACGTCGACTACTACGCCTCGTTCGACAACGAGAAGGTCGGCAAGCTCCAGGGCCAGTACATCGTCGACAAGCTCGGACTGAACAAGGGCAAGAAGGGCCCCTTCAACATCGAGCTGTTCGCGGGCTCCAACGACGACAACAACACCAAGTACTTCTTCGGCGGCGCCATGAGCGTCCTCCAGCCGTACATCGACAAGAAGCAGCTGGTGGTCAAGTCCGGGCAGACCAAGCTGACCCAGGTCGTCACCCTGCGCTGGGACGGCACCACCGCGCAGAAGCGCATGGAGGACGTCCTGACCTCCGCCTACAAGAGCGGCCGGGTCGACGCGGTCCTGTCGCCGTACGACGGCATCTCCATCGGCATCCTGTCCGCCCTGAAGTCGGACGGCTACGGCTCGGGCAGCAAGCCGCTGCCCGTCATCACCGGCCAGGACGCCGAGCTGGCCTCGGTGAAGTCGATCATCGCCGGTCAGCAGACGCAGACCGTCTACAAGGACCTCCGCAAGCTCGCCGAGGTCGCCGCCACGATGATGGACGACTCCCTGAAGGGCAAGAAGCCCGAGGTCAACGACACCAAGACGTACGACAACGGGACGAAGGTCGTGCCCGCCTACCTGCTCCAGCCGGTGAGCGTCGACAAGAGCAACTACAAGCAGGTGCTGGTCGACGGCGGTTACTACACCGAGGGCGACCTCAAGTAACCCGCCCATCTCCTACGGATTGGAAGGCACGACCATGGCGGGACCCGTCCTGGAAATGCGCTCGATCGTCAAGACCTTTCCCGGTGTCAAGGCGCTGTCGGACGTCACCCTGACCGTCCGGCAGGGCGAGGTCCACGCCATCTGCGGGGAGAACGGCGCCGGCAAGTCCACCCTCATGAAGGTGCTCTCCGGCGTCCACCCGTACGGCAGTTACGAGGGGGACATCCTCTTCGAGTCGAAGACCTGCCAGTTCAAGGACATCAGGGCGAGCGAGCAGCACGGCATCGTCATCATCCACCAGGAACTGGCGCTGGTGCCGCATCTGTCCATCGCGGAGAACCTCTTCCTCGGCAACGAGCACGCCACGCGCGGACTCATCAACTGGCGCGAGACCCTGCGCCACGCCACCGCGCTGCTGCGCAGGGTCGGTCTGGACGAGCACCCGGAGACCCGGGTCGCCGACATCGGCGTGGGCAAGCAGCAGCTCGTCGAGATCGCCAAGGCGCTGTCCAAGCAGGTGAAGCTGCTGATCCTGGACGAGCCGACGGCGGCCCTGAACGACGAGGACAGCGACAAGCTCCTCGACCTGATCCTGGAACTGAAGAACCAGGGCATCACCTCGATCATCATCTCCCACAAGCTCAACGAGATCCGCAAGGTCGCCGACTCGGTGACGATCATCCGGGACGGGCGGTCCATCGAGACCCTCGACGTGAAGGCGCCGGAGACGACCGAGGAGCGGATCATCGCCGGCATGGTCGGCCGCGACCTCGACCACCGCTTCCCCGAGCGCACCCCGCACCAGCCGGAGGAGGGTGCGGCACCGGCGCTGGAGATCCGCGGCTGGACCGTGTTCCACCCGATCGACCAGCAGCGCAAGGTCGTGGACGACGTGTCGCTGACCGTGCGCCGCGGCGAGATCGTCGGCATCGCGGGCCTGATGGGCGCGGGCCGCACCGAACTCGCGATGAGCGTCTTCGGACGGGCCTACGGCCGGTACGCGGCCGGCACGGTCCTGAAGGACGGCACGGAGATCCGTACGAAGACCGTGGCGGAGGCGATCGGGCACGGCATCGCGTACGTCACCGAGGACCGCAAGCACTACGGCCTGAACCTCATCGACACCATCAACCGGAACATCTCGCTGACCGCGCTGGACAAGGTCGCCCAGCGGGGTGTGGTGGACGAGCACGAGGAGCGGCAGGTCGCCGAGGGCTTCCGGAAGTCCATGAACATCAAGGCGCCCACGGTCTTCGAGCCGGTGGGCAAGCTCTCCGGCGGCAACCAGCAGAAGGTCGTCCTCAGCAAGTGGATCTTCGCGGGTCCCGACGTGCTGATCCTCGACGAGCCGACCCGCGGCATCGACGTGGGCGCCAAGTACGAGATCTACACGGTCATCGACCAGCTCGCCGCCCAGGGCAAGGCGGTGGTCTTCATCTCCTCCGAGCTGCCCGAACTGCTCGGCATGTGCGACCGCATCTACACGATGGCCGCCGGGCGGCTGACCGGTGAGGTGCCACGGGCCGAGGCCACGCAGGAAGTGCTGATGCGCCATATGACGAAGGACAAAGAGGTAACGCGATGAGCACGGATGTGACCGCCAAGAGCCCGGCCCCCGCGCCGCCGGGCGGCAGCGGACCGGCCGCCGACGGGGGACTGCTCGGCCTGGTGCTGGCCGGTCTGCGCCGCAACATGCGCCAGTACGGCATGCTGATCGCGCTCGGCCTGATCGTGGTCCTCTTCGCGATCTGGACCGACGGGGACCTGCTGCTGCCGCGCAACGTCTCCAACCTGGTGCTGCAGAACAGCTACATCCTGATCCTCGCGATCGGCATGATGCTGGTGATCATCGCCGGGCACATCGACCTGTCGGTCGGCTCGCTCACCGCGTTCGTCGGCGCCTTCGCGGCCGTACTGACCGTGCAGCACGGGATCTCCTGGCCCGTCGCGCTGGTGCTGTGCCTGGTGGTCGGCGCGGTCGCCGGCTCGGTCCAGGGCTATCTGATCGCCTATCTCGGCATACCGTCGTTCATCGTCACCCTCGCCGGGATGCTCCTCTTCCGCGGCCTCACCGAGATCCTGCTCAAGGGCCAGACCCTCGGCCCGTTCCCGGACGGTCTGCAGAAGCTCGGCAACGGCTTCCTGCCCGAGGTCGGCCCGGACACCAACTACCACAACCTCACCCTGCTGCTCGGGCTCGTCCTGATCGCGGCCGTGGTGTGGCAGGAGTTCCGGGACCGCCGCCGCCAGCAGGAGTTCTCCCTGGACGTGCTGCCGACCCGGCTGTTCCTGCTCAAGCTGACCGCCCTGGTCGCCGCGATCCTCGTCGTCACCCTGCTGCTCGCCAGCTACAAGGGCGCCCCGATCGTGCTGATCATCCTCGGCGCGCTGGTCGTCGGCTACGGCTACGTCATGCGCAACGCCGTCTTCGGCCGGCACATCTACGCGATCGGCGGCAACCTGCCGGCGGCCAAGCTGTCCGGCGTGAAGGACAAGAAGGTCACCTTCTACGTCTTCCTGAACATGGGCGTGCTCGCGGCCCTGGCGGGTCTGGTGGTCGCCGCCCGGCTGAACGCGGCCTCGCCGAAGGCGGGCGTCAACTTCGAACTGGAGGCCATCGCCTCCTCGTTCATCGGTGGCGCGTCCATGAGCGGCGGTGTCGGCACCGTCCTCGGCGCCATCATCGGCGGTCTCGTCCTCGGCGTGCTGAACAACGGCATGAACCTCCTCAGCGTCGGCACCGACTGGCAGCAGGTCATCAAGGGCCTCGCCCTGCTGGTGGCGGTCGGGTTCGACGTGTGGAACAAGCGCAAGTCCGGTTCGTAAGCGCCCAGAAAACGGAGCCGCACCTATGGAACTGAACAGACGCACGGTCATCGCGGGAGCAGCCGCGGCGGGCATCGCCGCCACCACCCTGGGCGGCACCGCCGAAGCCGCCTCGGGAAGGAAGCCGGTGAGGAAACTCTTCGGCACCCTCGCCGACGGCACGAAGGTGTACCGCTGGTCGCTGGAGAACGGCGGCACCCGGCTGAAGGTGCTGTCCTACGGCGGCATCGTCCAGAGCCTGGAGCTGCCCGACCGGCACTGCCGGTACGCCAACGTCGTGGCCGGCTTCGACAACGTCGCCGACTACGTGGCGAAGAGCCCGTACTTCGGCGCGCTGATCGGCCGGTACGGCAACCGCATCGGCAAGGGCCGGTTCACGCTGGACGGCACGGCGTACCAGCTCTCCGTGAACGACGGCGACAACAGCCTGCACGGCGGCGCCCAGGGCTTCGACAAGCACGTGTGGGACGTCGAGCCGTTCGTCAAGGGCTCCGACGTCGGGCTGCACCTGCACTACACCAGCGTCGACGGCGAGATGGGCTACCCGGGCACGCTGCGGACGACGGTCACGTACACCCTCACCCGGCACGGCGACTGGCGCATCGACTACGCGGCCACCACCGACAAGGCCACCGTCGTCAACCTCACCAGCCACGTCTACTGGAACCTGGCCGGCGAGGGCAGCGGCACGATCGAGGACCACGAACTCACGATCGCCGCCTCCCGCTACACCCCGACCGACTCCGGCCTGATTCCCACCGGCGAGCTGGCCGGGGTCGCGGGCACCCCGTTCGACTTCCGGCACGCCAAGCCCGTCGGCCGGGACATCCGGGCGGGCCACGAGCAGCAGGTCCTGGCCAAGGGGTACGACCACAACTGGGTGCTGGACAAGGGGATCACGGCGAGGCCCGAGCACGTCGCCACCCTGCGCGACCCGCGCTCCGGCCGCACCCTGAAGATCGCCACCGACCAGCCGGGCCTGCAGTTCTACTCCGGCAACTTCCTGGACGGGACGCTCACCGGCACCGGTGGCCGCACCTACCGGCAGGGCGACGCCCTGTGCCTGGAGACGCAGCACTTCCCGGACTCGCCGAACCACGCGAACTTCCCGTCGACGGTGCTGCGGCCGGGGCGGACGTACCGGACGTCGACCCTCCACACCTTCGGAGCGTGAACCGGCTCACACCGGCGGCGAGTTGAACGCCACCGCCGCCGCCTGCGTATCGAAGGGCGGCCCGTGCTCCCCCGCACGGGCCGCCCTTCGACGGAGGTTCCCTTGGCCGGCAACGTCACCTCGTTGTTCCGCGGCACCGCCGCGCACAGCCCCTCCATGGCGGCGCTGACGCGGGAGGGCGGCGACGGGACCGGCCCGGTGGACTTCTGCATTCCGTGCAATCCGTACTTCCCGACGCCCGCCATGTTCGAGGAGATGGCGGCCCGGCTGCGCGAGATCGTCACGTACTACCCGAGCGGCGCCGACACCGTCACCGCGGAGCTGTGCGACCTGCTCCGGCTCCCGCCGCAGTGCGTGGCGATGGGCAACGGATCCACGGAGCTGATCACCTGGATCGACCACCTGCTGGTCCGCGAGTCCCTGGCCGTCCCCGTGCCCACCTTCGGCCGCTGGACCGACCAGCCGATGGAGACCGGCAAGCGGGTCGACATGTTCCCCCTCCAGGAGGCGAACGGCTTCGCCCTGGACCTCGGCCAGTACGCCGATTTCATCCGCGCCCGCGGCACCCGGGTGGCCGTGATCTGCAACCCCAACAACCCCGACGGCGGTTTCCTGCGCAGGCAGCAGATCGTGCAGTTCATGGACGCCATGGCGGACCTCGACCTGGTGATCGTGGACGAGTCCTTCCTGGAGTTCGCCGACGCGGAGGCCGAGCCGAGCGTCGTCCAGGAGGCCATGCTCCGCCCCAACGTGATCGTCCTGCGCAGCCTCGGCAAGAACTTCGGCCTGCACGGCATCCGCTTCGGCTACCTCGTCGCCAACCCGGCGCTCGCGGGCAAGGTCCGTTCCATGCTGCCGAAGTGGAACCTCAACTCCTTCGCCGAGCACGTGGTGTTCATGCTGAAGGAGCACGGCGCCGAGTACGCGCGGAGCCTGACGCAGGTCCGCCGCGACCGGCTGGAGATGGCCAGCCATCTCTCCGCGCTCCCCGGCCTCACCGTCTACCCCTCCCAGGGCAACTTCCTCTTCGTGCGCCTGCCGCTCGGCGCCGAGGGCACGGTGGTGCGGGACCGGATGCTCACCGAGCACCGGATCCTGGTCCGCGAGTGCGGCAACAAGATCGGATCCTCCAGCCGCTTCCTGCGGCTCGTGGTGCGCCCCCAGGTCGACGTGCGTCGCCTGGTGTCCGGCCTGGAACAGGTGCTCTACGGGTCCGGGAGGGGAGCCGCCGTACCCGGGCCGGGCACCGGGACCGGCTACAGCTCGGGTACGGCGGCGGTCGACCGGCTGGTCAGCGAGACCAACGGGGCCGGGATGCGGCTGACCGCGCCCGGCCCCGCACCGGCCGCCGGCACCGGCATGCCGCTCCCCGCCGCCGTGGCCCCGCCCGGCAGCGGGATGCCGATGCCGGCGGCAGCCCCGCCACCGACCCCGGCGGTTCCGGCGGTTCCGGCGGCGGCCGTGATGCCCGTACCTGCCGCCGTGCCGCCGGTCCCCGCCCCGGTACCTGCCGCCGTGCCGCCGGTCCCCGCCCCGGTACCGGCTCCCGTACCGGCTCCGGTTCCGGCACCGATGGCCCCCGCGGCCGTCGCTCCCACCCCGCCCGGGGTGCCGGCCCGGGGCGGGCTCACCGCCGCCCAGGTCCGCGGGATGACGGCTCCGGCCCCGGCCGCCGGCCTGACCCCGGCCCCCGCGACGGGCTGGCCCAACGCGCAGAGCTGGCCGAACGCGGCGGGGACGGGCCAGGCGGCCGTCTGACGCGGGCCCCTGGCCGGGGCGGCCGGCCGACGGCCACCTCTCAGCCGCACTCCTTCCAGGCCAAGTGGTACACCGTACTGATGTCCCCGTCCGTCGAGTCCATCGTCATGAAGCTGACCTTGTCGGGCGCCGTGGTGCCTGCGCTCACGCGCAGTTCGGTGTTGATGTTGAAGTTGCGCAGCACACCGCAGGGCGCCCAGACCAGCTGGGCCCAGTCGGTGGAGTCGGTGGCCTGCCAGTCGTCGTTGTAGGGGCCGTTGAACGGGTGGGTCCTGGGCACGGTGCTCGACGAGCCCTGGAAGTAGTACGACGCCTTCTGCGTGCCCGTGGCGCCCCGCTGGAGCGAGGCGAAGCCCCGGTAGTCGGCGCTGGCTATCGCGTACGTGAAGCCCTGCGGGACGTGGACGACCAGGTTGAGCTGGCAGTTCCTGCGGAAGGCCGTCGGGTCCGAGGTGCCGCCGCCCTGGGCCAGGTAGGCGCTGTAGGTGACCGTGAAGGCCGTGTTGTCCGGCGAGACCGCCACGGCGGCCGTACCGGCGGGGCAGCCGGAGCCGTTGACCGTCGCCACGTCGATGACGATCTTGTCCGGGGGCGGGTCGTCGAAGACGGAGGAGGGGCTCTGGGCGGGCAGTGCGGTGGTGAGGAGAGCGGCCACGGCGCCGCTCAGCAGGACTCCACCAGCCATGGTTTCTCCCGGTTGTCGAGTGGGGGGTTCGCCTCCCGCCGCATCCGCTCCGGGCCGTTCAGTCGTTCAGCCGTTCGAGTAGTACGAGCCGTTCAAGTTTGAAGGAACTGTGTGTCCGATGTGGACGGAGCGTGGAGGCGTGGGTAGCGTAGGGAGCCCGGCCCGGCGCCGGGAGAGCGGACTCCGGCCATTCACAGCGGGGTTTTCACGCACTCCCGCCGTGCGCGCGGCGCCCGGCGGTCCGGGCGCCCGCGGTGGTCGTGCCGTTCACTCGCCCCGGACGCCCGAGGGGAGAACCGTCCTGAGGGACGTGGCCGGGTGGCCGATCTCCAGGGAGCCGAGGACGCCGTCGAGGAGGGCGGCGCCGGGGACGGCGGTGTGCGGCGCGGGGCGCGTGCCGGCTTCGGCGGAGGCGGCGGCGGCCAGGAGAGCGGTCGTCAGGACGGTGACACAGGCGAGTTTCTTGATCATGCCCGCCCTAACGACGGACGCGCGCGGGGGAAACCCGCCGGTGCGCCGGCCGGGGGACCGGCGTTCCCCCTGACGGGTGCCCTCGCGGGACCTTGCGGGACCTTGTGCGGAAGCTCCCCCGCACGATGGCGATTTCTCCTGCCTTCACGGGGCCGTTACCCTGCCGTACGGCCAGCTCCAGTACCGCCCGTACCGCGTAATCCGCCCGTGCCGAGATCCTCGTGGGTCCGTCGCGGGGGTGTGTCCGTGGGGAGAATGGCCGGACCGCGCCCCCGTAGGACCGCCCGGGAGGACCCACCTTGGCGCTCAGCAGACGTACCTTCAGTGCCCTGGCCGGCTCCGCCGCGCTCGGTCTCGCCCTGGGCGGCAGCGGCGGCCCCGGGGCGCCGTCCGCGTACGCGGGCAGCAGTGCGCCCACCGGCCCGGCGCCGCTGCCGCCGAGCGCCGACGGCGAGCGGCACACCATCGGGTACGACCGGTACTCGCTGCTCGTGGACGGGCGGCGGCTGGCGGTGTGGTCCGGCGAGATGCATCCGTTCCGGCTGCCGAGCCCGTCCCTGTGGCGGGACGTGCTGCAGAAGATGCGGGCGCACGGCTACAACGCCGTGAGCGTCTACGTGGCCTGGAACTACCACTCCCCCGCGCCCGGCGAGTACGACTTCAGCGGCGTCCGGGACCTGGACCTGTTCCTGCGGACGGCCGCCGAGACCGGGCTGTACGTCATCCTGCGCCCCGGCCCCTACATCAACGCCGAGGTGGACGGCGGGGGCTTCCCCGGCTGGCTGACGGCGACCAGGGGCACGGCCCGGACCGACGACCCGGTCTACCTGGCGCACGTGGACGAGTGGCTGACCCGGGTGAACCGGATCGCCCGCCGCCACCTGTTCACGCAGGGCAACGGCACGATCCTGCTGTACCAGATCGAGAACGAGTACGACGCCCACGTGGACGAGGCCACCGGGCGGAACTACATGTCCCACCTGTACCGGAAGGTGCGCGGCGACGGGATCGACGTCCCGTTGTTCCACAACGACAAGGGGCGCAACGGGTACTGGGTGCCGGGGTCGTTCGGCACCGGCGGGGAGAGGGGCGGCTGGCTGTACGGGTTCGACGGGTACCCCTCGCCGTCGCAGACCCCGCCGGACTGGGGACACTACGGTCCCGGCGGGGCGAAGGGCGGGGCCACCGCCTCCCCCACCACGCCCGGGTTCGTGCCCGAGTTCGGGGGCGGCTGGTTCGATCCGTGGGGCGGGGCGTGGTTCGACGGCAAGGGCTACGCCGAGGCGCGGCGCACCCGGGACGCCGCGTACGAGCGGCGCTTCTACCTGACCAACCTCGCCAACGGGCTCACCCTGCACAACGTGTACATGACGTTCGGGGGGACATCGTGGGGCTGGCTGCCCGCGCCGGTCGTCTACACGTCGTACGACTACGGCGCCGCCATCGACGAGGGCCGGAACGTCACGGACAAGATCGCCCCGATGCACCAGCTGGGCCATCTGCTCCAGCGCGTACCCGACTTCGCGAAGCTGGACCGGGCGGCGGACGTGAGCGCCGACGGGCTGAAGGTCTACCACCTGACCAACCCGGACACCGGCACCCACGTGTACGTCGCCCGCAACGACGGCGCCGACCCGGTCACCACCGAACTGCCCACCGATGCCGGCAGGCTGCGGGTCACCGTGCCCGGCAAGGACGCCAAGCTGCTCACCACCGGGCTGCCGCTGGGCAGGCGGACCCTGAAGTACGCCACCGTCGCGCCCATGACGGTCCTGACGGCGGGCCGGCAGGACATCGCCGTGTTCGCCGGGCGTCGCGAGGAGATGGCCGAGCTGGTGCTGAAGTGCCCGGAGGAGCCCTCCGCGCAGCGGCTGGACCCGGAGGCCGGCTGGGCCTACGACCGGAACGAACTCCATGTGAACGCCCCCCTCGGCCAGGACGGGCTGACCCGGGTGCTGGTGCGCGGGGGCGGGACGGACACCCCGCTGCTGCTGCTCTTCGCCGACGACGCCACCGCCGTACGCCTCTTCCCGTACGACACCCCGTCCGGGACCCTCCTCGTCTACGGCCCGGCACTGCTGCGGCACGCGGAGCTGCGCGGTTCGGAGGTCCACCTGACCGGTGACGTCGTGGAGCGGACCGGCATGGAGGTGTGGGGCCCGCGCGGGATCGACACCCTGGTCTGGAACGGGCGGAAGCTGCCCACCCGAGCCACGCTCTCCGGCAGCCTGCTGACCACCGGAATGCTGCCGGACGTGCCCGAGGTGCGGCTGCCGGAGCTGGGCGGCTGGCGGATGCGCAGGGAGAACCCGGAGGCGGGGCCGGGCTTCGACGACTCGTCCTGGACGGTGGCGGACAAGACGTCGTCGTACAGCACCACGGCGGTCCCGGACGGCCGGCCGGTCCTCTTCGCGGACGACTACGGCTTCCACTACGGGGACGTCTGGTACCGGGGTGAACTGACCGGCACCACCGGTGTCGAGGAGGTCTCGCTCGCCTACAGCACCGGCACGCAGGGCCTGCTGATGGCCTGGCTGGACGGCGAGCCGCTGGGCACCCACCGGATGCCGGTGCCGGACAAGAACGTGACCATCCGCAAGGGCAGCTGGGCGGAGACGGCGGTCTTCCCGGTGCGGGAGCGGCTGCGCTCCCCCGGCCGGCACGTCCTGTCGGTCCTCGTCCGGCGCATGCAGCACGACCAGGACGGCAAGGCGCTCGACACCCACAAGGCGGCGCGGGGTCTGACGGCGGTCACCTTCAAGGGGGCCTCGCCGCGGGTGCGGTGGCGCATCCAGGGCGCGGGCCCCGCCGACCCCGTGCGCGGGCCGATGAACAACGGCGGCCTGTACGGCGAGCGGGAGGGCTGGCACCTGCCCGGCTTCCGGGACCGGGACTGGGAGCGGGTCGCCTTGCCGCGCGCGGTGCGGTACCAGGGCGTGACCTGGTACCGGACGACGTTCCGGCTGTCGGTGCCGGCCGACGTCGACGCGTCGGTCGGCCTGACCCTGGACGACGACCCGTACCGCGCCTACCGCGCGCAGATCTTCCTCAACGGCTGGAACATGGGCCAGTACATCAACAACGTCGGCCCGCAGCACACCTTCGTCCTGCCGAACGGCATCCTGCGCACCCGGGGCACCAACACCCTGGCGCTGGCGGTCCTCTCGGAGTTCACCACGCTGTCGGGCCCCGGGTCGGTACGGCTGACCCTGCTCGGCAGGGCGTCGGGCGGTGTGCCGGTCACGCCGGTCTGACCAGGCGCCAGGACGGCGGTTCCGGTACGGCGGTGAGGGTGCCGTGCCCGGGGGCCGTGCCCTCGACCGGTCGGCTTCCGTCCGCCAAGGTGGTTCCCTGTTGAACGACAGCCGCCGGATCGCATGACGCGGACACACCCGGGCGCGTACGCTCGGACCAGCCGAAACCGGCGGCGGGAAGGGAGACAGATGAGTTTCGGGGGCGCGTGGGAGCAGGCGGAACGCCTGGTCTCACGACTGCGCCGCTCCCGCTCCGGCCCAGCCCGCACCCGGCGCTCCGGCTCCGGCGCGGCGATGCGCACCCTGGCCGGCGACCTCGCCGCCGCCGTCCGCGCCCGGCCCGAACCGCCCGACGGCACAGCGGCGTTGTGCCGGGCGCTGTGCGAGGAGATGAGCGCGCTGCGGGGCGGACGCCCGGTGGAGCTGCGTTTCGAACGCTTCCCGGACGAGATCGAAGTCACCGGCCTGTGGGTCGAGTTCGCCGACTTCGACCTGGTCATCGTGGAGGAGCGGGCCGAGGCCGTGCAGCAACTGGTCATCCTCGGGCACGAGCTGTGGCACCTGCACGCCGGGCACCGCCACCACCACCTGGCCGGGGCCGCCGCCGCCCGGGCCCTCACCGACACGCCCGGCTGGCGGGAGGCGGCCCTCACCGTGGCCGCCCGCGACGGTTCCCGGGAGACCGACGAGGCCGAGGCCGACGACTTCGGGCACCGTCTGGCCACCCTGTTCCGGGGCCACCTCGAGGGGAGCCGCACCAGCCCGCCGGACCCGGTGCAGCGGTCCCTCGGGTACCGGGGACGTGGAGGAACGGCACGGTGACCCGGCTGGCGCTGAACCCCTCGGGATTCCTCGGCGAGTTCTACATCTCCTTCTGGATCCCCACCGCCGTGCTCACCGCCGCCCTGGTGATCAAGCTGCCCACCATCATCCGGCTGTGGCGGGACCCGCTGCTGCGCGCGGTCGGCGGACTGCTGCTGCTCGCCTGCGCGGTGTTCGTGTTCTGCACCCCGTCCATCATCGCCTGGGTCAACCGGCTGACCGGCGTGCCCAACATCTCGGCGCCCTGGTGCTACTCGCTGATCACCGCGTTCTGCGGCTCCTGTCTGCTGCTCATCATCACCTGGCGCAACGGCCTGTCCGACCGCTCGGCCGCCACCCGCCGCGCCATGCGCTGGGTGATCTCGGTGTACTCGGGGGTGATCGTCGCCCTGTGGGTGCTGTTCCTGCTCGCCGACGCCCCCGAGGAGCGGCTGCGGGACCTGGACACCCACTACGCCACCACCCCGTTCATGCGCGAGGAGATCCTGCTCTACCTCGTCGCGCACGCCGTGGCCTGCCTGATCACCTCCCGGCTCATCTGGAACTGGGTGCGCACCGAGGGCCTGGACGCCTGGCTGCGCTGGGGCCTGAAGCTGCTGGGCGCCGGCTACGTGCTGAACCTGATCTTCGACGCGGTGAAGCTGACCGCCGTCGTCGCCCGCTGGTTCGGCCGGGACCTGGACTGGCTGAGCACCAATCTGGCCCCGCCCGTGGCCGCGCTCTCCGCCATCCTCATCGCCGTCGGCTTCATCCTGCCGCACGCCGGCCAGTACCTGCACGACCGCTGGCGGGTCCGGCTCGCCCACCGCGAACTGCGGCCCCTGTACCAGCTGATGCGCACCGCGAACGGCGAAGGGGTGCCGTTCGTGCTGCGCGCCACGCCCGAACTGCGGCTCACCCGGCGCGAGACGTTCATCCGGGACGTGCTGCTGCCGCTGGCCCGGCACATCGACACCGGGCTCGGCCGGCGCGCCCACGACGCCGCGCTCGGGCTCGGCCACCCGCCGGAGCGGGCCCGCGCGCTGGCGGCGGCGGTGAGCATCCTCGACGCCGTCGAGACCAAGGCCCGTACGCCGGAGCCGCCCGAGCCGGCCGCCGGGCCGGACACCACCAACCTGCTCCAGGAGATCGGGGCCGTCTCCCGGGCCCTCCGCCGTCCCGACGACATCGCGGCGGTGCGCGCGCGTGCGGCCGTCCCAGCAGAGAGCGTCGCCGTTCATGACTGAGGACAGACCCACCGCCGTCGTCCTCGGCGGCTCCCTCGCCGGCCTGCTCACGGCCCGCGCCCTCGTGGCCGGCGGCGCCCGGGTGACGGTGGTGGAGCGGGACGCGCTGCCCGACGGGCCGGTGCCCCGCAAGGGGCTGCCGCAGGCCCGGCACGTGCACCAGCTGTGGTCGGGCGGGGCGCGGGCGCTGGAGGAGCTGCTGCCCGGGGCGATCGGGCGGTTGCGCGCGGCCGGGGTGAGCCGGGTGCCGATGACCACGGACATGGTGGCGCTGTCGCCGTACGGCTGGTACCGGCGCTGGGCCGAGTCGGCGTTCATGCTGCCGGCGAGCCGGGACCTGCTCGACTGGGTGGTACGGCAACTGGTGCTGGCCGACGGGCGGATCTCGCTGGAGCGGGGCGAGGCGGCCGGGCTCACCGGTACGGGCGGCGCCGTGACGGGGGTGCGCGTCCGCGCCCACGACAGCGCCGAGCGGACGCTGACGGCCGACCTGGTCGTGGACGCGACCGGGCGCGGCTCGCGGGCGGCGGGGTGGCTGACCGGGCTGGGGCTGCCCGCGGTCGAGCGGCGGGAGGTCGACTCCGGGCTGGTGTACGCCAGCCGGCTGTACCGGGCGCCGGCGGCGGCGCGGGCCGGCTTCCCGGTCGTCAACATCGAGCCCGATCCGCGGGGTTCGGGGACCGGGCGCGGGGGCGTGCTGATGCCGGTGGAGGACGGCAAGTGGATCGTCACGCTGTTCGGGGGCCGCGGTGACGAACCGCCCGCCTGTGCCGCCGGGTTCGAGCGCTATGCCCGTGACGGGCTGCGGCATCCGCTGATCGGGGAGCTGCTGGGCGGGGGCGCGGAGCCGCTCGGCGAGGTCGCGGTCACCCGGACGACGGCGAACCGGCGCCACTTCTTCGAGCGGATGCCGGTGTGGCCGGAGAACTTCCTGGTCGTCGGCGACGCGGTGTGCGCGCTGAACCCGGTGTACGGGCACGGCATGGCGGTGGCCGCGCGCTCGGCGCTGGCCGTGCGGGACGTGGTGCGGCGCCGGGGGCTGGGGAGCCGGGGGCTGGCCCGGCAGGCGCAGAGGGCGGTCGGGCGGACCGTCCGGGCGGCATGGGATCTCGCGGTCGGGGCGGACGTGTTCTATCCCGGCGCGACCGAGAAGGGGCCGACGCTGCGGGACCGGGTGCTGGCCGCGTACGTCGGCCGCCTGCTGCGGACCGCCGCGGGGAACGGGCGCGTGGCCCGGCGGGTGACCGACGTGACCGCGCTGGAGCGTGGGGCGGAGGTGCTGCTGGCGCCGAGTGTGGTGGTGGCGGCGGTGGCGGGACCCCTGAGACCGGCGCTCGCCGCTCCGCCGTTGACTCGGGAGGAGCGGCGGTCCGCGGGGTTGTAGGGCACGCCGGGCAGCTCGTGCCGTCCGCCGGCCGCGGGGCCGCGGCGGCTGATCGCGCGGCTCCCCGCGCCCCTGGGGAACCGCCCGGTCGGCCCCGGGCCGGGCTCAGCCCTCGAACGGTGGTTGGGGCAGGCCCTTTCCGGCGTCGGGCACCACGAGCAGGGAGCCCGACAGGGGGTCGGAGGACGGCAGGCCCGTGCGGGCCGTGGTGACGTACAGGTCGGTCAGGCCGGTGCCGCCGAACGCGCAGGCCGTGGTGCGGGGCGTCGGCAGGGTGATCACCCGGTCCAGCTCACCGGCGGGCGTGTAGCGGCGCACGGCTCCCCCGTCCCACAGCGCCACCCACACGCAGCCCTCCGCGTCGACGGTCAGCCCGTCCGGGAAGCCCGCGCCCTCCTCGATCTCCGCCAGCGTGCGGCGCCCTCGGATGCCGTCCTCGTCGTGGTCGAAGACGTCGACGCGCCGGGTGGGGCTGTCGACGTAGTACATCAGGCGGCCGTCCGGGCTCCAGCCCGTGCCGTTGCTGACCGTGACGTCCGCCAGGACCGTGCGCACGGACCCGTCCCCGGTCAGCCGGGACAGCGTGCCCCCGCCGGGCGCCTCGTCGTACCGCATCGTGCCCGCCCACAGCGACCCGTCGGGCGCCACCGCCGCGTCGTTCGCGCGGCGCCCGGCGACCGGCTCGTGGTGCAGCCAGCGGAACGTGTCGTCGGGGTCCAGCAGGCCCACGCCGTCCCGCAGGTTGAGCACCAGGCCGCCGCCCGCCCGGGGCTTGGCCGCGCCGATGTGCTGCGGTGCGGTACGGATCGTGCGCCGGCCGGAGGAGGGGTCGTAGGTGTGCAGGCGCGCGCCCAGGACGTCCAGCCAGACCAGCCGGCCCGTCGCCGGGTCCCAGGTGGGGCCCTCGCCGAGGGTGGCCTCCGCCCGCACCGCGACCTCGTACGCCGTCATGCCGCGCTCCGGTGGCCGAGCCGCTCCGACAGTTCCGCCGCGCCCTTCGCGGCCAGTTGCTCCAGCTCGGCCCGGCGCTCCTCGCTCCAGCGGATCATCGGCACGGAGATGGACAGCGCGGCCACGACCTGTCCGGTGCGGTCGCGGACCGGCGCGGCCACGCAGGAGACGTCCGGGTTGGACTCGCGGTTCTCCACGGCGATCCCGCGCTGCCGGATGTCCGCGAGGGCCTCGCGCAGGACGGCCGGGTCGGTGATGCTGTTCGGGGTCATCCCGGCCAGTTCGGTGCCGTCGGGGATCCGCGCGGTCAGCTCCGGCTCGGGCAGCGAGGCCAGCAGCATCTTGCCGACGGAGGTGCAGTGGGCGGGCAGCCGGCGGCCGGCGGCGGAGACCATGCGGACCGCGTGCGTGGAGTCGACCTTGGCGATGTAGATGACGTCGGTGCCCTCGAGGATGGCGACGTGCACCGTCTCGTCGCAGGTCTCGGCGACGGAGCGGGCCACCTGCTGGCCCTCGGCGGCGAGGTCGAGCTGCTCGGCGTAGCGGCTGCCGAGCTGGTACGGGCGCACGCCGAGCCGGTACCGTCCGGGCTGTCCGGGCACCTGCACGATGTACGACCGGGCGGCGAGCGTGGTGACCAGCTCGTGCACGGTGGTGCGGGGCAGCTGGAGCCTGCGCACGATGTCGGGGGCGGAGAGCGTCCCGTCCCCGTCGAGGAACAGCTCAAGAATGTCGAGAGCCCGGGTCACGGCAGGCACAAGGCGTCCCACGTCTGGCCCCCTCCCTTGGTCTGGTGTCTGCGTTCGAGATTTCAACAGACGATCGGCATGACGAACACAGGCTAGTCATGGCGGGTGGCGCGGGCAATGGGTCGGGAACGGCCCCTGTGGTCACGGGCACCATGGACACCATGGATCTCGACTTCCAGCTGGTCCTCCTGCGCCGCATGGCCGACCACAACCCCGACCTCGTGGCGGACGCCCGGCGGCGGCTGGGCGCCTCGATCGCGGACATGCGGGAGGCCAACAAGCGGTGGCAGGCCATGGTCCGCTCACCACGGTCCCGGAGCGCGGCCGCCCGTTACCGCTCCGTCCTCGGCGAGCCGGAGTCCGTGGTGCCCCGCCGGCTGGGCGACGTCGACTGCGAGGCCCGGCGGTGGGCCCTGCCGCTCTGGCCCGCCCTGCGCTTCGAGGTGCTCGTCGGGCCCGACGGCGGGGTCTGGAACGAGTGGCTGGTGCGGGCGCCGGACGCGCCGGCGCCGGAGCTGCGCACGCTGGAGGACCTGACCCCCTGGTCCTGCACGGTGGACGAGGCCGCCCGCGCCTTCGCCCCCGCCCGTCCGCTGGAGGGCACCGCCCCCACCCGGTGGGGGCTGGCCCTCACCGCCCCCGACCGCGACGGCGTACGGCGGCAGGTGGTCGCCGAGTTCACCTGGGGGCTGCTCCAGCGGACGGCCGTCCTTCCCTGAGCGCCGGGCGTGCGGGCTCAGGCGATCGTCGGGGCGGTCGTGGCCGCCCCCTCGGCCGCCGCGAGGATCGCCTCCGTCACGCGCGGCAGCGAGTCCGGGTGCAGCCACAGGAACAAGTTCGGCTCCACCAGCTCCAGTTCCATCAGACGGGGCTCGCCGTCCTCGCCGTCCACCAGGTCCACGCGCGCGTACAGCAGCGCGTGCGCGCCGGGCACGGCCGCCAACGCCTTCTCGGCCACGGCCAGTTCGGCCTCCGTGGGCCGCCAGCGCTCCAGGTCCGGGTGGGCCACCTTGTCGGCGTCGTACGGGGTGCCGGGTGAGAGCACGGCTCCCTTGCGGCTGGCGTGCAGCAGCCGCTCGCCGAAGAACTGCAGCGCCCGCTCACCGCGCACGTCGATGCCCGGCATGTACGGCTGCACCATCGCGGTGAAGCCCTCCGCGTGCATCCGCGCCAGGTGCCGTACCGCCGTGTCGTGCTCGGCGGGCGTGTAGCGGGCCGCGAACCGGGCGCCCGCGCCGGAGGTCGGCTTGATCACGAACTCGTGCCCGGCCGGCAGACCGGCCGGCTCGCCGGGGGCCAGGTAGCGGGTGGGGACGGTGGGCACGCCGGCCGCCGCCAGCTCCCCGAGGTACCGCTTGTCGGCGTTCCAGCGCACCACCGGGGCCGGGTTGGCCAGCCGGGTCAGCGCGCCGGCCCGGTCCACCCAGGCGGCGAACTCGGTGGCCCGCCAGCTGTAGTCCCAGGTGGAGCGGATGACGACCAGGTCGTACCCGGCCCAGTCCACCGCCGGGTCGTCCCAGTGCCGGGCCTCCGCCTCGGCACCGGCGTCCGCGAGCGCCCGCACCAGCGCCGGCAGGTCCGTGTCCCTGCTCGGCCCGGCTCCGGGGTCGTAGGTGGCGAGGGCTATGCGGGGCACGGCGGACTCCTGTCGTACGCGGGTTCGACGGTCGGTGCGGCTGCGAGGCTAACAAGCGCCGGGGAACCGGGACACCCCTGTTGACCTTCCCCTTCGGTCAAGCCCCAGCATCGGTGGCGGACGACGAGACGGCGAGGTGCGCATGGAACTGCTGACCATCGGGGCGTTCGCGAAGGCGAGCCGGCTGTCACCGAAGGCCCTGCGCCTGTACGACGAGCTGGACCTGCTGCCGCCCGCCCGGGTCGACCCGGACACCGGTTACCGCTACTACACCCTCGCCCAGCTGGAACGGGCCCGGCTCGTGGCCTGGCTGCGCCGCCTGGGCATGCCCCTGGCGCGGATCCGGGCGGTGTGCGCGCTGGACGCGGCGGACGCGGCCCGGGAGATCCGGGCGTACTGGGCGCGGGTGGAGGCGGAGACGGCCGTACGGCGGGACCTCGCCGCGTTCCTCGTCGCGGAGCTGACCGGCGAACCGAGAGGGAGACACACCATGCTGGAACTGCGTTACGCGGCCCGTTCGGACCGCGGGCACGTCCGCCCGGCGAACCAGGACACGGTGTACGCGGGCCGCAGGCTGCTGGCCGTCGCCGACGGCTGCGGCCCGGCGGGCGCACCCGCGAGTCGTGCCGCCGTGGCGGCCCTGAGGTTCCTGGACGAGGCGGAGGAACCGGCCGCCGGCAGTGTGCTGAACCTGCTGGAGGAGGCGGTGCGCGGGGCGAACGAGGCCGTGCAGGACCTCGCGCGGGACGGGGACGGCGGGGAGAGCGGGACCACGCTGACCGCGCTGCTGTGGACGGGGTCGAAGCTGGCCCTCGTGCACATCGGGGACTCGCGGGCGTATCTGCTGCGGGACGGCGGGCTGTTCCGCATCACCCACGACCACAGCGTGGTCCAGTCGCTGATCGACGAGGGACGGCTGACGCAGGAGGAGGCCGAGAGCCATCCGCAGCGGGCCCTGCTGCTGAAGGCGCTGGGCACCTCCGGTGCGCCCGCGGTGCCGGACCTGCGGGTGCGGGAGGCCCGGGACGGGGACCGGTACCTGGTGTGCTCGGACGGGCTGACCCGGGTCGTCCCCGACGCGCTGATCGAGGAGCTGCTGGCCGCCGAACCCGACCCGGAGGCCGCCGTACGGTCCCTGATCGGCGCGGCCAACGCGGCGGGCGGCCCCGACAACGTCAGCTGTGCCGTGGCCGATGTGGTGGAATCCGCCCGGCCGGCCGCCGCCGTCGGCTAGAACCGGCCGCATGGCACAGGACGGCACGGACGCGTACACCGGTGCGGACGGGCTGCCGCCGCTCGTGCGGCACGCCCTGGCCGCCGCCCGCGCGCACGGCTTCCCCTTCTCCTGCCGGCCCGAACATGGCCGCCTGCTGCGCGTGCTGGCGGGCGGCGCCCGGCTGCGGATCGGGGAAACCGGCACCGGGCTCGGCGTGGGCCTGGCCTGGCTCGCGTCGGGGGCCGCGCCCGGGGTGGAGCTGGTCGGCGTGGAGCGGGAGCCGGAGCGGGCCCGGCGCGCCGCCGAGGTCTTCGCCGGCCGCCGCGAGGTCGCCGTGCTGACCGGCGACTGGCGGCGGATCGAGGAGCGCGGCCCCTTCGACCTGCTCGTCCTCGACGGGGGCGGGCAGGGCAAGGCGCCCGGGGACGCGCCCGCCGACGTGGAGCGGCTGCTGACGCCCGGCGGCACGGTCGTCGTGGACGACTTCACGCCCGCGGCCGGATGGCCGCCGCTGCACGAGGGCCGGGTCGACCGGGCCCGGCTGCACTGGCTGGAGCATCCGGCGCTGCGGGCGGTGGAGTTGCGGCTCGCGGCCGATCTGAGCGCGGTCGTCGGGACGCGGGTCCTGGTGTAGGAAGGGTGCTGTCGTCCCCGGCAGTCGGCACCGTCCGACAGTGCAGTCGGCACCGTCCGACAGTAAGGAGTGCGCCGCGTGTCCTCCCTCTTTCCCGCTCTGACGGACGGTCCAGGTGAGCGCAGCGAGAAGGGGGTCCCCCCGGACGAGGTCCGGGACAGGGTCGCCCTGCGGTTCGGGCCACGGACCCTGACGTACGGCGGGCTGGCGGGCGCCGCGGGTGCCCTCGCCGCGCGGATCGAGGGCTCCGGCCGGGTCGCCGTGTGGGCCACCGCCGAGCTGGAGACCGCCGTCGCGGTGACCGGCGCGCTGCTCGCCGGGGTGGCGGCGGTGCCGCTGAATCCCAAGTCGGGCGAGAAGGAGCTGGCGCACATCCTGTCCGACAGCGCGCCGTCGCTGGTGCTCGCCGCGCCCGGCACGCGACTGCCGCCCGTGTTCGGCGACTTGCCGCGGATCGACGTCGACGCCTCCGCCACCGGTGCCGTCCCGCGGGAGCGCGCCCAGGACGGCGACCCGGCCCTGATCGTCTACACCTCCGGCACCACCGGCCCGCCCAAGGGCGCGGTCCTCCCCCGCCGGGCCCTCGCCGCCACCCTGGACGCGCTCGCCGACGCCTGGCGCTGGACCGGCGACGACGTGCTGGTGCACGGGCTTCCGCTGTTCCATGTGCACGGGCTGGTGCTGGGCGTCCTGGGCCCGCTGCGGCGCGGCGGTTCGGTGCGGCACCTGGGGCGGTTCTCCCCCGAGGGCGTGGCCCGGGAGCTGACCGCGGGCGCGACCATGCTGTTCGGGGTGCCGACGATGTACCACCGGATCGCGGAGGCGCTGCCCGGCGACCCGGAACTGGCCAGGGCGCTCGCCGGGGCCCGGCTGCTGGTGTCGGGCTCGGCCGCGCTGCCGGTGCACGACCACGAGCGGATCGCGGCTGCGACCGGGCGCCGGGTGATCGAGCGGTACGGCATGACGGAGACGCTCATGAACACCGCCGTGCGGGCCGACGGGGAGGCCCGGCCCGGGACGGTCGGGGTGCCGCTGCCGGGCGTGGAACTGCGACTGGTCGAGGAGGACGGCACGGAGATCACCGCGTACGACGGGGAGAGCGTCGGGGAGATCCAGGTGCGCGGCCCGAACCTGTTCACCGAGTACCTGAACCGGCCCGACGCCACCGCCGCCGCGTTCACCGCCGACGGCTGGTTCCGCACCGGGGACATGGCCGTACGCGACAGCGACGGCTACGTCCGCATCGTCGGCCGCAAGGCCACCGACCTGATCAAGAGCGGTGGGTACAAGATCGGGGCCGGTGAGATCGAGAACGCGCTGCTGGAGCACCCCGGGGTGCGGGAGGCTGCGGTCACCGGGGAGCCGGACGCCGACCTGGGCGAACGGATCGTGGCCTGGATCGTCCCGGCGGACGCGGCGAGTCCGCCGGGAGCCGAGGAGCTGGCGGACCACGTGGCCCGGCGGCTGGCCCCGCACAAGCGCCCCCGGGTCGTCCGCTACCTGCGGGCGCTCCCCCGCAACGACATGGGAAAGATCATGAAGCGGGCCCTGGCCGATGCCTGAGCGGCTCACGGCACGGCAGACGCTGGCGCTGGTCGCGGACGCGGACAGTTTCCGTGAACTCCCCGCGCCGGCCCGGGAGTCACCGCGCGACGGCCCCCTCGGCTGGGAGGGCTACGACGCCTCCCGCGCCCGTGCCGCCGCCCGCACCGGCGAGGCGGAGTCGGTGGTCTGCGGCACCGCGCGCGTCGCGGGCACCCGGGCCGTGCTGATCGCCTTCGAGTTCGGTTTCCTGGGCGGCTCGCTGGGCGAGCGCACCGGGGACCGGCTGGAGGCGGCGTACGCCCATGCCCGCGCACACCGGCTGCCCGTCGTGCCGTTGATCGCGACCGGGGGCAGCCGGATGCAGGAGGGCATGCTCGCGCTCACCCAGCTCCAGCGGGTGGCCCGGCAGTCCGCGCTCACCCGCGAGGCGGGGTTGCCGCAGATCGCGGTCCTGCGGGACCCGACGACCGGCGGCGGCTGGGCCACCCTCGGCGCGGGCGCGGACGTCGTCCTGGCCCTCCCCGGCGCCCAGGTCGGCTTCGCCGGCTCCCGGGTCCGCCCGCCGGACGCCGACCCGGCCGCGTACACGGCGGAGTCCCAGCTGGCGGCGGGCTCGGCGGACGCGATCGTGGCACCGGCCGAGCTGAAGGGGGTGCTGGGCAGGTGGCTGCGGCTGCTGGCCGGGCGCGGGGCGGGGACCGCGCCGGACGGCCCCACTCCGCCCGAGCCGGCGCCCGTGCCGGACGCGCTCGGGCCGGGCGGGCCGGCCGGGACCGGATGGGAGGCCGTCGAACGGGCCCGGGCAGCCGGACGGCCGCGGGCGCGGGCCTACCTGGACGCCTACTTCGACGACCGGCTGCCGATCGTCGGTGACCGGTGCGGGGGCACCGATCCCGGCGGGATGCTGTGCGGTTTCGGTGAGCGGGACGGCCGTACCGTGGCGTACGCGGCGCAGACCGGCACGGCGACCCGCCCCGCCGGGTACCGCACCGCCGCCCGGCTGATCCGGCTGGCGGACCGGCTCGGCGTCCCCGTGCTGACGCTGGTGGACACCCCGGGTGCCGCGAACGACGCGGAGGCCGAGCGGCAGGGCGTCGGCGCGGCCGTCGCCGGGGTGTTCGGCGCGGTGGCCGCCGCCCGGGTGCCGATCACCACCCTCGTCATCGGCGAGGGCGGCTCCGGCGGCGCCCTCGCGCTGGCCGCACCCGGCAACACCTGGGCGACGCCGGACAGTTACTTCTCGGTGATCGCGCCCGAACTGGCGGCCGCCATCCTGAAACGCCCGCCGGAGCAGGTCCGCCCGACCGCGGACCAGCTGCGCGTCCGTCCCCAGGACCTGGTGGAACTGGGCGTGGTCCGGGGCGTCGTCGGCACGTCCGCGCCCGGGAGCGTCACCGGACCGCCACGGCCCGAATGATCTCCTGCGTCACCGCTCCCCCCTTGTCGTCCCGGGCCGAGGCCCGCAGCGAGACGGAGGACGCGCCGCGGGGGGCGGGGGCCGGGGGGCGCCCCCCGGGGGGGCGGGCGGGGGGGGCGGGGGCCGGGGGGCCGGGGGGGGCGGCGGCGGGGGCC
>NZ_JAINRC010000014.1 GCF_020400655.1 Streptomyces spinosus | reverse complement strand
GGCCGCGCCCCCCCCCCCGCCGGGGGGGGGGGGCGGCCCCCCCCCCCCCCCCGGCCGGCCCGGGCCGTGGCGCGCGGCGCCGAGCGCCCGGCCTCACGACACCGTGGTGGCCCGTCCCTGGAAAGTGGCCGGAACACACACCGGCCGCGTCTCGTCCTGGCGGGCCAGGCGCGAGGGCCACCAGGTCTTCCAGCCGAGCAGCGTCACCACCGACGGCAGGACGACGATCCGGATGAGCGTGGCGTCCAGCAGCACCGCGCAGGCCATGCCCACGCCCATCTGCTTCATCTCGATGAAGTTGAGCGAGGCCAGCAGGGCGAACACGCAGACCATCACCACCGCCGCGCTCGTCACCACGCCGGCCGTGCGGGTGATGCCCTGCTCCACCGCCTCCCGGATGCCGAGCCCGCCGCGTGCCGCCTCCCGGATCCGGCTGATCACGAACACGTGGTAGTCCATCGACAGGCCCAGCAGGATCACGAACAGCAGCAACGGCAGCCAGGCCACCACCCGTCCGGTCGACTCGAAGCCCAGCAGGCCCTCCGCCCAGGTCCGCTGGAAGATCAGCGCGAGCACACCGAAGGAGGCCACCGCGGACAGCACGTTCAGCACCACGGTGATCGCCGCGAGCACCAGGGAGCGGAACGCGGCCGCCATCACCAGGAAGGTGAACACCAGCGCCACCAGCAGCACCCAGGGCATCTTGTCGACGACGTTCGCCCGGTAGTCCACGTCGTAGGCGACGTCGCTGCCGCCGACCGCGTACCGGGCACCCTCGATCCGGCCGACCGTGGCCGGGGCGATGTCGTCGCGCAGCCGGAACAGGGACTCCTGCGCCTGCCGCGAACTGCTGTCGAAGCGTGTGCCGACGGCGATCGTCGCCACCCGCCCGTCCCGCGAGGTCCGCACCTCGGGGGCCGGGGTGTGCACGAACAGACCGTCGTGCCCGACGCGCCTCACGAGCGCGTCGATCCCCTCGGCCAGCTCCGCGCGGTGCCCCGCGGGCACCCGGACGGCGACGGTGTGCGTGTCCGCCTGGCTCGGGAAGGACCGTGTCAGCCGCTCGTTGGCCTGCATCGCGGGGATGGACCGGGGCAGATCGTCGATGCCGGTGGCCTTCAGCCGCAGGTCCAGGGCGGGCACGGAGAGGGCGAGCAGCGCGCCGACGGAGAGGACCAGTGCCAGCGCCGGGTGGCGCAGGGCGGGCTTCAGCATCGCCGACCACAGCCGCGGCTTGACGCCGCCCTTCTGGGTGAGCCGCCACACCAGCGGGACCCGCGGCTTGTCGAGGTAGCGCCCGAACTTGGAGAGCATGGCCGGCAGCACGGTGAGCGAGGCGAGCATCGCGATGGCCACCACCAGCACCGCGCCGGTGGCCATCGACTCGAAGGCGATGTGCCCGGCGAGGTAGAGCGCGCCCATGGACGCCATCACGACCAGGCCGGAGATCATCACCGAGTGCCCGGAGGTGGCCGCGGCGATCTCGATGGCGTCGATGTTGTCGGTCCCCAACGCCCGTTCCTCGCGCTGCCGTTTGAGGTAGAAGAGCGAGTAGTCGACGCCGATGGCCATGCCCATCAGGACGATGATGTGGGTCACCGGGCCGGGGTCGGGCACCAGCTGCGAGGCCACGCCCCACAGGCCGAGCCCGGCGAGCACCGAGGAGATGCCGAGCAGCACCGGGACGCTGGCGGCGACGATCGCCCCGAACACGAAGACCATCACGACCAGCGTCACGGGCAGGCTCAGCACGGTGGCCTTGCCGAGGTCCCGGTCGAGCATGTCGTTCAGGCCCGCCTTGATGGAGCCGGCGCCGACGAGTTCGACGCGTACGTCGGTGTGCGCGTCGCGGACCTCGGCCACCTTCTCCAGCAGCGGCCCCACCCGGTCGGCCGCGGTCTCCGGGTCGCCGGCCAGGGTCACGGGCACGAGCAGCGCCGAGCCGTCCGGGGCGAAGACGGGCCGGCCGACGGCGGCGACGCCCCTGACGCCCTTCAGGGCGCTGACGGCCTCGCCCGAGGCGCGCTCGGCGGCGGCCCGGTCCAGGGTGCCCCGGTAGGGCGTCACCAGGAGGTTCTCCACCGCGCGGCTCTCCAGGCCGCCGCTGCGGGCCAGGGCCGCGGCCCGGCCGGACTGCCCGATGGCCAGATCCGAGTCGGTGGCGGACCGGGTGCCCGTCATACCGCCGACGGCCAGGGCACCGAGCACGAACACCACCCAGAGCGTCATCGCCCACCAAGGGTGGACGGCGCTCCACCGGGCGGCCCTGGTGATCAGGTTCCTGCCTGCCACGTCTGTTCTCCCCTCCTGGAATGAAATACCCGGATCACGGGAAACGGGCCGGGGGTTTCGGCACCCGGCCGGTAGATCGGCGCACTCCTCGCGAACAGAAAACTAGTGAGGGCACGGAGCGCGATCACGGGTACAAGTACTCCGATGTGGGGGGAGTTTCTTCTACTTGACACCCAGCGTGTTCCACACGGAGCCGGTTTGTTCTGGCGGGATGTGATACCACATCCGGAGTGACACGGAAAAGGGACCGTCGCCGAGCAGGGCGACGGCCCCCGCATACGTACCGGGAAGCGGTACGTCCTGCACGCGCCAGGACCCGGGAAGTCCTCCCGTGGGATCGCGGACGGCGGCCTGCCCGGAGAACCGCCCCACGGGCAGCGCCAGTCCCTGGGCGAGCCGTCCGCCGGCCGCTTTGACGCACGCCTCCTTCCTCGTCCACAACCGGGTGAAGGCACGCCGGCCGTCGCGTGCCACCCAGGCGCTCTCCTCGGCCGGGAAGAACCGCTCGGCCAGGCGCGCCGGGTCCAGTCCGGCACGCGGCCGTTCCACGTCGACGCCCACCGGCCGCGGGGCGAGGGCGAGCAGGGCCAGTTCACCGGAGTGGGACAGGCTGAAGTGCGGTCCGTCGCCCTGTGCGAGCCGCGGTTTCCCCCAGCGGCCCCGCGTGAGGCGCACCGATTCCGGGGCCCGGCCCAGCCGTTGCCCGAGGATGATCCGCAGGGCGGCGTGCGCGATGACGAAACGCCGCCGCATTCCCGGTTCCGTGCCCCGTCGCGCGCGTTCCCTCTCGGCGTCGTCCAGGACGTCCTCGAGTTCCGGCGGATATCCTTCCGTATCCGGCCAGGAGTCCAGCGCAATGCGCCAGATCTCCACCTCGTCGGCATCGGACGCGGGCACCGGTGTGACCCCGGCCGGTTCCGGATTCCTCAGTTCCGGCATGGTCGGTTCCGGCCCGCCTTTCCGGTGTGGAGGCCCTGGAAAAGGTTGAGTCTCTGGATGTTCCGGGTGCCTTCCATGAACTCCACGCCCCGCGCGTCCCGGGCCCACTTGTCGAGCAGCGGGTGGTCGATGCGCGCACCGGGACCGAAGAAGCCCAGGGCGCGCAGCGTCACCTCCTCGGCGACCTCGCAGGCCCTGGCCTTCGCCGCCGACGCCAGATGCCCGGCGGACGGCCGGTGGTCCACCGCGAGGGCCGCCCGGTAGGTCAGCGACCGGGCCGCGTCGATCCGCCGGCCCAGCTCCTCGTACGCCTCCCGCTCCGGGCCGCGCAACAGCAGCCGGTGCTCGCCGACGTAGTCGTGGGCGGCGCGCGCGATGCCCAGGGCGATGGCGGCGACGCTCGGCCGGAGCCGGTTGAAGACGGACACGATGCTCCACATGCCGCGCCGGGTCGGCGGCAGGTGCGCGCCCAGCACCCGCTCGGCCGGCACCCGCACCCCGTCGAGCCGTATCCGGGTGAGCTGGGCGCCGCGCAGCCCCACCGTGGGCAGCGGCTCGGCGTGGAAGCCGGGGTCGGAGGTGTCGACCAGCACCGCGAGCACGCCCAGCCGTTCGGTGCCCGCGACCCGGGCGAAGACGGCGCCCAGGTCGGCGCGGGCGGCGTTGCCGACGTAGCGCTTCTCGCCGTCCAGCACGTAGGAGCCGTCGCCCACCGGGGTGAGGGTGCTCGTCATCTCCCCGATGGCCGAGCCGCGTTCGGGCTCGGTCAGCGCGAAGCAGGTCCAGCGGGGCCGCTCGGCGAGCCGGCCGTGGACCCAGGCGCGCTGCTCGGGGGAACCGAGCACGCCGAGCAGCACCCCGCACATCGACGCGCCCGGTGACGCCAGCATCATCCCGGCGTCGCCGCGGGCGAGTTCCTCGCTCACCAGCACCCGTTCCAGGGTGGCCAGCCCGTGCGCGGGCCCGCTGCCGGGGGCCGCGCTCTCCCGGTCCCAGTCGGCCGGCACCTGGTGACCGGCGAGGAACCGTACGGCGGGCAGGTCCAGGTGGCGGTGGATGGCGTCCGGGTCCCGGTCCAGCTCCAGGGCGCCCTGCCGGAGGTCGTCGGCCCAGCGGCTCACCTCGCGGTGTGCCGTGGCCAGCGAGGCGGGCAGGCTGATCACGCGCCCTCCCGTGCGGTGCCGGGGCCGGCCGTGCCGTAGGCGTCGGCGAGCAGTTCGGAGGCGTGGGCGGCGGCACCGGGGCCCTCGGCGGTGTAGCCGTGGGCGCCGAGCAGCCGCAGCAGCGCCCGGTCGACGCGGGTGATCTGCTCCTGGAGTCCGGCGAGGTGCCGCTCGCCGTCGGCGGGCCGCAGCGGGCCGAGGGGCCCGGTCCGGCCGGTGGCGAGGTCGTCGAGGACGCCCTCGATCTCCAGGTGTTCCAGCAGGACGTCGGCGAGCGTGCCCTTCACCATCTGCTGCATCAGCAGCGAGGTGCCCTCGCTCTGCCGGGCCGCCAGGTGGGCCAGGCAGGCGTCCCGCAGCCGCTCGGACATGCCGAGCCGCAGCCAGGCCAGGGCCCATCCCCAGGCGGGCGGGACGGCCTCGGCCGGCTCTCCGGGCACGGGCCGCAGCACGGCGAGCCCCGGGAGCGGCTCCGCGTCCTCGACGCCCTTCGTCCCGGTGGAGCCCGGCGCCTGCGGCGACTCCTCCCGCGCCGCCGCCTCCTCCGCCGCGAACTCCTCCAGGAGTTCCCTCGGCAGCACCGCGTGGCCGCGCGGGCCCCGGGGCGGCACCTTCGGGGAAAGGGCGCGGACCAGCAAGGTGAGCGCGGGGACCAGGCCGTCCGTGCGCGCGCTCGTCCGGGCCTGCTCGCCGTGCTCCCGCACCTCGGGCGGAACCGTCATCGTCGTCTCACTCCCCCGTCGTCCCCCGCCCCGGCGTCCCGAGGTCGAGCGTGCAGTGCGCCAGCACCGCGCGTTGCGGATCGTGCTCGGCCACGACCACCCGGGCCGGGCCGCCGCCCGCGAGGCCGGCCAGCGCCGACCACACCGCCGTGGCCGGCTGCCCGGTGCCGGCCCAGGTCGCCCAGGGCCACACTCCGGGCACGGCGGTGCGCACCCCGGCGCCCGCCACCAGCGGCAGCGCCGCGTCCCACGGCACCGCGGGCCCGGGCGCCAGCCAGGGCCGCTGTCCCGCGCCGTGCACCGGGTCCGCGCCGCCGCCCCACTCGAACAGCAGCGCCACCGCCACGTCCGCACGGACGGCCGCCGGATGGTCCGCCGGCACGGCGAACGGCTGGCTGCTCTGGTCGACGGCCAGCACCAGCAGCCGCCGCGAGCCGAGGCGCCGGGCGTACTCCAGCGCCACCCGCAGCGCGCTGAAGGGAGCCAGCATGCCCTGGTCGGACACGCCGAACGTCAGCGGCTCGCCGGGCAGCATGCCCTGGACACAGGACCCGACCAGCTCGGCGTGCTCGAAGTCCGGGGCGGCCGAGGCCACCACGGCCACCTCGGGCGCCTCCTCCGCGGTGAGCGGCCCCAGCCCGGCGAGCGCGCCCCGGGCCAGTTCAACGGAGGTGCGGCGGGGCGCGGCGGCGAACCCGGCGCGGTCGAAGGGCACCCCGTGCGGGGCACCGAGCTGCCGGAAGAACCTCTCCCGGCCGGCGTCCGGCACGTACGGGGCGCCGGGGCCGGCCGGCGCGTACCGGCCGGCCCGCAGCAGCCGCGGCACGCCGCCCACGGCGCCGGTCGCCGAGGCCGCGGGCCGGACCGGCGCGGTCGCGGGCCGGACCGGCGCGGTCGCACGGAACATGCTCAGGCGCCCGCTTCCGCCGCCACGAAGTCGGCGAGCGAACCGACCGTCTCGAAGTGCGTCATCTCCAGTTCCTCGGCGTCGAACTGCACGTCGAGGATCTCCTCGATGGTGATGAGCAGTTCGAGCGCGCTGCTGGAGTCCAGGCCCAGCTCGTCGAAGAGCCGGACGCCCTCCTCGGCGCCGGTGACGTCCTTGTTCAGCACCTCGGTCAGGCCCTGCCGGACGGCGTCCAGGTAGCGGCCACGCTCGGTGAGGGTGTTCTCGGTCATGTCGTTCTCCTTGTGGTGGTGGGCGGTTCAGCGGGCGCCGGGACCGGCGTCGTAGAGCCGCTGGCGGGCGAGCATCGCCTCGCTGTCGTCGCGTTCCCGGATGAGGTGGGCGGTGCCGTCCAGGACGAGGACCTCGGCCGGGTAGCCGTGGCTGAGGAAGTGCACCGGCGAGGCGGTCGGGCCGTAGGCGCCGGAGCGCTGCACGCCGACCAGGTCGCCGGCGCGCAGCGGCGGCATGGGCACCTTCTTGCCGATGACGTCGTTCGGGGTGCACAGCGGCCCGGTGATGTTCCACGGTTCGGTGGGCTGCTCGTCGAGGCGTTCCAGCGCGGCCATCGGGAAGTTGCGCTTGACGTACGAGCCGATGCCGACCGCCGCCATGTGGTGGTTGGTGCCGCCGTCGGTGACGGCGAAGTTCTCGCCCATCGAGGTCTTCGTGTAGCGGACCCGGGTGACGTAGGTGCCGGACGCGGCGACCAGGAACCGGCCCAGCTCCATGATCATGCGGGTGCCGGGGTGCCGGGCGTGGAACGCCTCCACGACCGGGTTGAGCCGGGTGGTCAGCTCGGCGACGTCCAGGTCCTTCTCGTTGTCGAAGTAGGCGATGCCGAGGCCGCCGCCCACGTCGACGGTCTGAAGCGGGAAGCCGATCCGCTCCGCGAGCCGCTCGGCGAGTTCGAGGATGCGCCGGGTGTTGTCCACGACGATGTCCTCGCCGAGGATGCGCGTGCCCAGGTACGCCTGGACGCCGACGAGGCGTACGGCACCGTACCGGCCGGCGAGACCGGGTCCGGCGGCGAGCAGCTGCTCCTCGTCCATGCCGAACTGACGGGGCTTGCCGCCCATCGTCAGGCCGGAGCCCTTGACGGAGAAGGCCGGGTTGACGCGCAGCATCACCCGCGCGGTGACGCCCCGCTCGCGGGCGGCCCGGTCGATGAGCGCGAGTTCGTCCAGGTTCTCGCAGACGATGGCGTGGATGTCCGCGTCCAGGCAGGCGGCCAGTTCGGCGGCGCTCTTGCCGGGGCCGAGGAAGATGATGTCGTGCGGGGCCACCCCGGCGCGCCGGGCGGTGACCAGCTCGGTCAGCGAGGACACCTCGGCGCGGGCGCCGCTGCGGTGCAGCAGGGCGCACACGGAGACGTTGGGGTTGGCCTTCAGGGAGTAGAAGACCTCCAGGGCGGGGTGCAGGCGCTCGCGCAGGTCCCGGAAGCGGCCGGTGAGTTCCGCGCCGTCGTACACGTACAGCGGGGTGCCGAACTCCTCGGCGAGCCGGCTGACGCTCAGGCCCTGCACCTCGAAGACCTCGCTCATGGTCAGCTCCGTTCCGTCAGGGCCGCGAGGCGGCGGGTGATCTCCGTGTCGAGGGCCTCGGTCTCCGTGTCGGAGGAGGCGAGGAGGACGCCGTACAGCCGTCCCTCGAAGCCGTTCTCGCCGGCGTCGGCGGCCGCGGCGTTGACCGTGGCGTAGTTGTTGACGAACAGGCCGTGCGGGCGTCCGCCGGAGCGGGTGAGCAGCGTCGGTCCGAGCAGCTCGCGCAGCTCGGCGAAGGGCAGCGGGCGGCGCGGGCGCACGGTGAAGTGGCGGGCGACGGCGACGTCGTCCGGCCCGGCCAGGACCTCGTGCACCACGGCCTGGTAGGTGGACATGTTGTTCCGAGCGTTGATCTCCACCACGGGGTAGAGGCCGTCGTCCGGGTCGACCATCGCGTCGACGCCGACGACCCCGAAGTAGCCGTCCGCCGCGAGGCGTTCGCCGAGCCGGTGCGCCGTGTCGCGGATCTGCGCGACCTGTCCCCCGGTGAGCCGCGCGGGCATGCGGTGGCCCTTGTGGACCCCGCCCTCGGTGAGCAGTTCCTTGACGAAGTCGAAGTGCACAGCGCCGTCGCGGCCCACGGTGAACTGGTAGTTCAGGTCGGCCCGCTTGGCCACCCACTCCTCGATGACCAGCGCGGTGCGTACGGCCGTGCCGGCGGCCCGTGCGGTGCGCTCGGCCTGGGCGGCGGCCATGCGGTGCAGCCGGGCCAGCGTCCGCTCGTTGTCCACCACGACGATGCCCTTGCCGGACACCCCGAACGCGTCCTTGACCACGACCCGGTGCCCGGCGGCGAGCAGGTCGCCGGCCGCGGCGACCGCCGCCGCCAGCTCCTTCGGCGTCTCGCAGGCCCAGCCGCGGGCCTGGCGGATACCCAGCTCGTCGGCGAGCCGGCGGCTGTAGACCTTGCTGTTGACGTGCTTGCAGCGGTCGGCGGGCGGGGCAGCGAGCCGCAGCCCGGTCCGCTCGGCCAGCTCCTCCTCCACCGTGGAGACGCCGTGGGCGGTCAGCCGGGCGCCGTCGGCGGCGAGCGCGGTGAGGGTGCGCAGCAGGTCCGGGTCGGCGAGGGCGTCCTCGCTGACCGTGCGCCGGGGTTCCTGTCCGGCGACCACGTGCACGGTGGGCAGGGCGAGGCCGAGCCCCTCCAGGTAGGCGCGGTAGCCGTCGTCCACGGCGGTCTTCAGCACCACGTGGTCGTCCTTGCCGCCGAGCAGCAGCGCGAACTCGTCCATGCGGTTGACGACGGCGCTGCCGGCGTGCGCGGCGACCCGGGGCAGGGCGGGCTCGCCGAGGGCCCACTGGTTCTCCACCTCGAAGTTGCCGAGGAACACCAGCGGGGTGCCCGCGTCGCCGGTGACGGCGCGCTTGAGCCGGCCGGTGAAGCCGGGGGGCGGTGATGGCATGTCGACCTCTTGAATCTCTCGGGGCGCACCGTCCGGCGGGGCCGCGCGGGCGCAGCGGGTTCGGCGCGGGCTCGCGGGCTCAGTGCTCGAAGACCATGGCGGCGAAGGTCGCGCCCAGGCCGACGCTGGTCATCAGATAGCGGTCGCCGGGGCGCAGCCGGCCGACCTCGGTGGCTCGCTGCAGGTTGATGAAGGGATCGGCGCAGAAGCAGTGCCCGGTGTGCGGCACCAGGTCGAGGAAGACCCGCTCCAGCGGCAGCCCGAGGGTGCGGCACACCCCGATCCAGGACAGCCGGTTGACGTTGTGCGGAAGGACGAGGGCCAGTTCGTCGAGGGTGCAGCCGGCCTCTTCCAGGGCCGCGGTGACGACCTCGCACAGGCCGGGCCCGTAACGGTCCTGGAAGTCGGCGGCGGCCTCGGCGCCCATGATGAACTCGGTGCCGAACCGGCTGTGGGTGCGGGCGGCGTAGCCGAGCATCCGGTTGCGCCCGGTACGGTCGGCGCTGACCAGGAGCGCGGCGGTGCCCTCGCCCATGACGGTGACGTCGGGGATGGACTGGTTGTGGCCGGTGCCGGCCTTCTCGCCGGTCAGGACGAGGGCGAGGGCGTCCGGGTCGGGGTCGGCGGCGAGCAGGGTGCCGGCCAGGTCGACGGCGAGCAGACCGGAGGCGCAGGCGTGCTGGGAGACGACGAACGCGGTGGCGTGGCGCAGCCCCAGTTCGTCCTGGACCGGGCCGAGCGAGGTCAGCGGGTACGGCAGCGGGGCGGGCATGGTGCGCGCCTGGAGCACGTACCTGACCCGCTCCTCCTGCCCGCGCAGCTCGGCGAGTTTGGCCACCGCGCGCAGCAGCAGCCGTGTCTCGTCGGCCTGCGGGTCACGGCACACGTCCGACAGCCCGTAGAAGCGCTGGTAGCGCCGCAACTGCACGTCCGTGAGCCCGAGTTCGCGGTGGAACCGGGCGATCGGGATGGTGTCGGGAAGGCAGCTGGAGACTGCCACGATCGACGTCATGCCCACCACCCTCGCGTCCACCGCTGACGATGGACTGAAACATTGCTGACCGTTGTCGCGGGCGGCCGGCCGGGGCGTGCCGGAGGGATGGCGTCCGGATACGCCGAGTCCCGCCCGTCGGGGACGGGCGGGACTCGGCGGGTCAGCGGGTACGGCTCAGCGGGTCAGCGGGTGCGGCTCAGTGGAAGAAGTGGCGCGTCCCGGTGAAGTACATGGTCACGCCCGCCTTCTTGGCGGCCTCCACGACCTGCTCGTCACGGATCGAACCGCCCGGCTGGACGATCGCCCGGACACCGGCGTCGATGAGGATCTGTGGGCCGTCCGGGAAGGGGAAGAAGGCGTCGGAGGCGGCGTAGGCACCCCGGGCCCGCTCCTCGCCGGCCCGCTCGACGGCCAGCTTGCAGGAGTCGACGCGGTTGACCTGGCCCATGCCGACGCCGACCGAGGCGCCGTCCTTGGCCAGCAGGATCGCGTTGGACTTCACCGCGCGGCACGCCTTCCACGCGAACGCGAGCTGGGCCAGCTCCTCCGCGTCCAGGGCCTCGCCGGAGGCGAGCGTCCAGTGGGCCGGGTCGTCGCCCTCGGCCTGCAGCCGGTCGGCGACCTGGAGGAGGGCGCCGCCGTCGATCGGCTTGACCTCGACCGGCTGGGCCGGGCCGTCGGCGCAGCGCAGCACGCGGATGTTCTTCTTCTTGGTGAGGGCCTCCAGCGCGCCCTCCTCGTAGTCCGGCGCCACGATGACCTCGGTGAAGATCTCCGCGACCTGCTCGGCCATCTCCTTGCTGACCGGCCGGTTCACGGCGATGACCCCGCCGAACGCGGACAGCGGGTCGCAGGCGTGCGCCTTGCGGTGCGCCTCGGCGACGTCCGCGCCGATGGCGATGCCGCACGGGTTGGCGTGCTTGATGATCGCGACACAGGGCTCGGCGTGGTCGTACGCGGCACGGCGGGCGGCGTCCGTGTCCGTGTAGTTGTTGTACGACATCTCCTTGCCGTGCAGCTGCTCGGCCGCCGCGAGCCCGCCCTCGCCGGAGGTGTAGAGGGCGGCGGGCTGGTGCGGGTTCTCGCCGTAGCGCAGGGTGTGCGCGCGCTCCAGGCTGGAGGCGATGAAGTGCGGGAACCGCGAGTCGTCCGCGGGCGCGTAGGAGGAGGCGAACCAGGAGGAGACGGCGATGTCGTACTCGGCGGTGTGCCGGAACGCCTCGGCGGCCAGCCGCTTGCGGGCGGCGAGGTCGAAGCCGCCGTCCTTCACCGCGGCGAGGACGTCGGCGTACCGCTCCGGGCTGGTGACCACGGCCACCGACGGGTGGTTCTTGGCGGCGGCGCGGACCATGGACGGGCCGCCGATGTCGATCTGCTCCACGCACTCGTCGTCCGAGGCACCGGAGGCGACGGTCTCGCGGAACGGGTAGAGGTTGACGACGACCAGGTCGAACGGCTCCACGCCCAGCTCGGCGAGCTGCTCGCGGTGGCTGTCCAGCCGCAGGTCGGCGAGGATGCCGGCGTGCACCTTCGGGTGCAGGGTCTTCACCCGGCCGTCCAGGCACTCGGGGAAGCCGGTCAGCTCCTCGACCTTAGTGACGGGGACACCCGCGGCGGCGATCCGCCCGGCCGTCGACCCGGTGGAGACCAGCTCCACACCGGCCTCGTGCAGCCCGCGGGCCAGCTCCTCCAGGCCGGTCTTGTCATAGACGCTGACGAGCGCGCGACGGATGGCCCGCTTGTTGCTCTCGGCGGTCACTGGATAACTACCTTTCGTCCCTCGATGCGATAGCCGTTGCGGGCGAGCCGCCCCACGACCTCGACGAGCAGCCTTCGCTCGACTTCCTTGATGCGCTCGTGCAGCGCGCTCTCGTCGTCCTCGTCCCGGATCTCGACCACGCCCTGGGCGATGATCGGGCCGGTGTCGACGCCGTCGTCGACGAAGTGGACGGTGCAGCCGGTGACCCGGGCGCCGTACGCGAGCGCGTCGCGGACGCCGTGGGCCCCCGGAAAACTGGGCAGCAGGGCCGGGTGGGTGTTCACGAACCGCCCGCCGAACCGCGCGAGGAACTCCTTGCCGACGATCTTCATGAACCCGGCGGAGACGACGAGGTCGGGCCGGTGGGCGGCCACCGCCTCGGCGAGGGCGGCGTCCCACTCCTCGCGGGAGCCGTGGTCCTTGACCCTGCACACGAAGGTGGGGATGCCGGCGCGTTCGGCGCGCGCCAGCCCCTCGATGCCGGTGCGGTCCGCGCCGACGGCCACGATCCGGGCGCCGTACGCCTCGGCGCCGCCGGCGGCGATCTCGTCCAGCAGCGCCTGGAGATTGGTGCCGGAGCCGGAGACCAGCACGACGAGGCGCTTGACTGCCGGGCCGGCGGAGGTGGCGGCCACGATGGGGCCCTTTCTGGGGTTGCGGTCCGTGTACGGCCGGGTCCGTACGGCGGGTTTGTACAGTCGTACGAATGCTTCACGCCCCCGGATACGGGGAAGTCTACGAAGCGGCCGACCGCCTGCAACGATACCGGCACTCGGGAAGGGGCCCTCGGGACGGGTGGGCGGCCGGACGGTAGCGTTCGCAGGGAGTCACGAAGGAGCAGCCTCGGGAACCGGGTCGTCGTGCGGTGCGTTCACGGGGTGGAAGCTCATGCCGGACAGCCGTAGTCACCTAGGGGAAGACGCTCTTTTGATGCCCGATCGCAGCCTGCGACTCCTCACGTTCCCGCCGCGCCCGGCCCAGGGGGGCGAGCGTGGCGCCGCGCTGCTGCGGGAGCGCCCCACCTCGCCGCCCACGGAGTCGTCGCGGGGTGGTTCCGGCCAAGGGGGCGCCGGGCAGGGAGGCCCGGGGCACGGCGGTTCCGGGCACGGCGGCTCCGGGCACGGCGGCTCCGGGTCGGGTGGTGAGCGGCAGGACGACAATCCGTTCGCCCCACCGCCGGAGGGCGCTGCGGACCAGCCGTGGCGGCCTCGTCATCACGGGGACCCGTCCGGCACCGGGCACGGGCACGGGCACGGCCAGGGTCATGGTGAGGGTGCCGGTCAGGGCCCGGGGTACGGCCCTGGTCCGGGGCAGGCGCCCGGCCAGGGACCCGGTGGCCACGCCCCCTGGGGCAGTCAGTGGAGTGACCGGCAGCCCGGCCGCTCCCCCGGCGGCTTCGGCGAACGTCCGGGCGGCGGTCCGCAGGGCCCCGGCGGCCCGGCCGGCCCCGGCATGCGCTGGGACCCGACGGACCCGGCCCAGCGTCGCGCGCGCTACGCCCTGCTCTCCGGCATGTGGGCTGTCTTCTTCGCCCTGTTCAGCTGGCCCTACGTAGCCCTGCTGCTGGGCGCGCTCGCCCTGTACTGGGGCATCAGCGCCCTGCGCGCCAAGCCGCGCCGGCCCTCCCCCGACGCCCCGGCAGCCCCCGGCGGCCCTGTCGCCGAGGCCGGCCGGCCGCAGACGACGGCGGCCGTCAGCGGCCTGGTCACGGCGGGCCTGGCGCTGGTCCTGGTGGCCTCCACCTTCACCGTCCAGCTCGTCTACCGCGACTACTACACCTGCGTCAACGACGCCCTCACCCACGAGGCCAAGCAGTCCTGCGACACCCTGCTGCCCCGTGAGCTGCGGGGCGTGCTGGGCACGGAGAACAGCTGAGCCGCTCACCCGGTGTCCGGTTCCGGCCGGGGCTCGGCGTGCGCGCCAGGGTGTGTCCCGGGGCGCGTCCCTGCGTGTGACTCCGTGCGCGGCCGGGGTGCGGTGTCGGCGGCGGTGTCCCCGGAGGCGTTCTCACGCACGGCCTCGCGAGCGGTCTCGCTCGCCTTCTCCGGAGTTTCCACCGCCTGCTTCAGGGCCGCCCAGCGTGAGGCGCGGGCACCGTCGTCGTGCCACCCCGCGCCTCCCGTGACCGGACTCGTGACCGGCGCCGGGGCCGGGGCCGGAGCCGTGACCGGCGCGGGGGCCGGACCCGTGACCGGCGCGGGGGCCGGAGCCGGGTACGAGGTCGGGAACGCGTCGTCGGCGGGGAGCACCTCGTACCGGTCCTCCTCGGCCTCGGCCGCACCGGCCACCGCCCCCGTCCCGGCCCGAGCCGCCGTACCCGCCCTGCCGTCCTTGCCCCGGCCCCGCACTCTGAGCCTGCCCGCCGTGTCCCCGCCCCCGGTACCGCCCTCGGCCGGGGCCGGCCGAGCCTCGCCGTGCCCGGTCCCACCGGCCGCCCCGCCCGTGCCCCGGCCCGTGGTCGCCGCCTCCCCGGCGTCCTCCCCGGACCCCGTCTCCGCTCCTTCCCGCGTCTGCCCCGCCGTCGCCGCGACCGTCGGCACCCCGGCTCTCCCGTCGCCCTTCCCCGCGACCACAGGCGTCACCGGTACGGCACCGCCCTTCGCCCCGGCCGCCGGTGCCACCGCCCCCTTGCCGCCGCGCGCCTCGTCCGGGGCCGTGGCACCCGCCTCCGGGCCCGGGGCGCCGTCGTGGCGCCGCGGCCAGGTGCGCAGCCGCCAGGCCCGGGCGGTCAGGGCCACCGGCAGTGCGAACACCAGCGTCCAGGCACCGGCCGCACCCCCGGTCCGCCACCACTGCGGGCCGAGGCGGGACAGCGTGGCGACGCCCAGGGAACCGCCCGCCAGCGCGGCGAGCAGCGCGAGGGCCACCGCGCAGACCACTGCCGTCAGCAGCACGACACCGGCGGTACGGCCGGCCGACCAGCGGGCCCGCGCCGGCACCCCGGGCTCCGGCCGGTGGACGGCCGCCCGCGCCACGAACCATCCCGCCGTCATCCCGGCCAGCCCCGGCACCGCCCCCACCGCCCAGTTCCCCGTGGCGCCCGGCTCCGGGACCGCGGCCAGCAGCGGGAACGGCGGCAGCAGCGGGGCGGGGTCGGAGGCGAAGGGGTGGACCATATGCCCGGCGCCGAGGAGGAAGCCGGGGCCGAGCGCGTAGGAGGCGGCCCAGACCGCCGCGTTGGGGACCAGCGCGACACCGAGCAGCAGTACGGCGAACCGTCCCGTCCAGCCCCCCGTCAGCTGGACGAAGGAGGCCCGCGCGAGCTCGCCGTGCCACACCAGTGACACCCCGACCAGCAGCGCGCCGCCCCCGAACAGCACCGTCGTCGCGGCACCGGCGGCGCGTACGGCCGCGCTCAGCCGCGCCCACTCGTCCGTGCCGAACACCAGCCGCCGCACCGGCCCCGGCACCACCACCAGGGCGCGCAGCACCGGCTCGCGCGGGCGGCCGTACGCCGACCACACCCCGGCACCGGCCGCGCCCGCCGCGACCAGCGGCAGACACACCGTCACCCAGAGCCACTCGGGGCGCAGTTCGCCCCGGCAGCAGTACAGGGCCGCGGCGGCGCCGACACCCAGGTAGCCGAGGACCACCCCCGTCCACGCCGTACGCGCCCGCACCGGCGGCGGGCCGTCCGGTTCGGCGGACGCGTCGGTGGCGTCCCGCGCCGCCCGGTACAGCAGCCACAGCGGCAGGGCGAGCAGCAGCAGCGGGGTGACGCCGACGGGCATGGGCGCGCCGGAGAGGGTGCCGGTCCGGGTCAGTTCCACCCCGTGCGCCAGCAGCCACAGGGCTGCGGCGATGTGCAGCGCGCCGTCCGGTCCGTCGTCCGGATAGGGCGAGCTGACCCACAGCGCCATCACGAGCACGGCGAACGAGGCGAGGCCCAGTCCGGCCGCGACGGCACCGCCCAGCAGGCTCGCGCCGAGTCCGGGTGAGCGGTCGCGCATCCGGTTGGCCAGGGGTGACGTCGAGGAGCGGCGAACGGTCGTCTGGATCACGCTCGCCATGCTCCCAACGACACGCGCTTTCCCGTCGTAACAGGCGAACCTCCGAAGTGTCGCTCAATATACGTTTATGTTCTTTTTCGTACAGAAGGGTGCATCGTGACGACACAGAGTCCCGAGCCGACGGCCCCTCAGAACCGTGCCGCCGAAGCGCGCCTGACGGCCGGACAGGCACCCTCGCTGACCCCCGCTCAGGCCTTCGACGCGCTGTACGCCTTCTGCGCTCCCGCCCTCGTGCGCCAGACCTATCTGCTCACCGGGCGCCGGGAGCTGGCCCGCGAATCCGTGGAGCGGGCCTTCCAGCTGGCCTGGCAGCGCTGGCCCGAGGTGGCCCGGGACCGTGACCCCGCAGGCTGGGTACGGGCGGTCGCGTACGACTGCGCGCTCTCCCCCTGGCACCGCTTCCGCCCCCGCTACCGCTCACCGGAACCCCCGCCCGCCGACCCCGCCGACCAAGCCCTGCTGGACGCCCTCCTCCGGCTGCCGGCCACGTACCGGCGCACGCTCGTGCTGTACGACGGTGTGGGCCTCGACCTCCCGGAGACGGCGGCGGAGACGGAGGCGAGCACACCGGCCGCCGCTAACCGGCTGGTCCACGCCCGGGAGGCGGTGGCCGCGCTGCTGCCGGAACTGGCCGATCCGGAGAAGCTGCACCGCCGCATGCTCGAACTGGCCACCCGGGAGCGGCTGCGCGCGGAGAAGTCGACGACCGTACGCACCGGCTCCGAACGGCGGAACGTCTTCTGGACCCGCGCGGCCATCGCCTTCACCGTGACGGTCATCGGCGCGACCACGCTGACGCTCCGCACCGCACCGACGCGCTACGAGGCCCCGGTCGCACCCGCCCAGGCGGTGCAGGGCGTTCCCCCACCCGCCGGGCTGGGTCCGCTCTCCCGGCAGGAGCAGCGACTGCGGGCGAAGCTCCGCCGGTCGGAGGCGAGCGGACCGGAGAGACTGGCACCGGAGCCGAAGTGAGCGGTGACGCCCCGCAGAACGCCGGCAGGCCCGCCCCCGGACGGGGGAACGGGCCTGCCGGTCTGCGCGGAGGGGAAACTCAGGCGCTCAGGATCTCCCGGGCCAGCTTCGCCGTCTCGGTCGGGGTCTTGCCGACCTTGACGCCCGCGGCCTCCAGGGCCTCCTTCTTCGCCTGGGCGGTACCGGACGAACCGGAGACGATGGCGCCGGCGTGGCCCATGGTCTTGCCCTCGGGCGCGGTGAAGCCCGCGACGTAGCCGACGACCGGCTTGGTCACGTTCTCCTTGATGAACGCGGCCGCGCGCTCCTCGGCGTCGCCGCCGATCTCACCGATCATCACGATCAGGTCGGTGTCGGGGTCGTCCTGGAACGCGGCCAGGGCGTCGATGTGCGTGGTGCCGATGATCGGGTCGCCACCGATGCCGACGGCGGTGGAGAAGCCGATGTCCCGCAGCTCGTACATCATCTGGTACGTCAGCGTGCCGGACTTCGACACCAGGCCGATGCGGCCCGGCTTGGTGATGTCGCCCGGGATGATGCCGACGTTCGACTGGCCCGGGGTGATGATGCCGGGGCAGTTCGGGCCGATGATGCGGGTCTTGTTGCCCTTCTTGCCGGCGTACGCCCAGAAGGCGGCCGTGTCGTGCACGGCGATGCCCTCGGTGATCACGACGGCCAGCGGGATCTCGGCGTCGATGGCCTCGACGACCGCGTCCTTGGTGAACTTCTCCGGCACGAAGATGACGGAGACGTCGGCGCCGGTCTTCTCGATGGCCTCCTTGACGGTGCCGAAGACGGGTACCTCGGTGCCGTCGAAGTCCACGGTCTGACCCGCCTTGCGCGGGTTCACGCCGCCCACGACGTTCGTGCCGTCACCGAGCATGAGCTTGGTGTGCTTCATGCCGGTGGCGCCGGTCATGCCCTGGACGATGACCTTGCTGTCCTTGTTGAGCCAGATAGCCATGGTGGTTTGAGTCCTCGTCCTCGTGCTTACTTGGCGGCGGCCAGCTCGGCGGCCTTGTCGGCCGCGCCGTCCATGGTGTCGACGCGCTGCACCAGCGGGTGGTTGGCGTCCGTGAGGATCTTCCGGCCCAGCTCGGCGTTGTTGCCGTCGAGACGGACGACGAGCGGCTTCTCGACCTTCTCGCCGCGGTCCTCCAGGAGCTTCAGGGCCTGCACGATGCCGTTGGCGACCTCGTCACAGGCGGTGATGCCACCGAAGACGTTCACGAAGACGGACTTGACGTCCGGGTCGCCCAGGATGATCTCCAGGCCGTTCGCCATCACCTGGGCGGAGGCGCCACCGCCGATGTCCAGGAAGTTGGCGGGCTTGACGCCACCGTGCTTCTCACCGGCGTACGCGACGACGTCCAGGGTGCTCATGACGAGACCGGCGCCGTTGCCGATGATGCCGACCTCGCCGTCGAGCTTGACGTAGTTGAGGTTCTTCTCCTTGGCGGCGGCCTCGAGCGGGTTGGCCGCGGCCTTGTCGTGGAGCGCCTCGTACTCGGGGTGACGGAACTCGGCGTTGTCGTCGAGCGACACCTTGCCGTCGAGCGCGAGGACCTCACCGGAGGCGACCTTCGCGAGCGGGTTGACCTCGACGAGGAGGGCGTCCGACTTGATGAAGGTGTCCCACAGCTTGACCAGGACGTTGACGACCTTGTCCGCGACCTCGGCCGGGAACTTGGCGGCCTCCACGATCTCGCGGGCCTTGGCCTCGTCCACACCGTCGATCGGGTCGATCGGGGTCTTGGCGACGGCCTCCGGGCGGGTGGCCGCCACCTCCTCGATCTCCATGCCGCCCTCGACGGAGGCGATGGACAGGAAGGTGCGGTTGGCACGGTCGAGGAGGAAGGAGACGTAGTACTCCTCGACGATCTCCGGAGCGGTCTCGGCGATCATGACCTTGTGGACCGTGTGGCCCTTGATGTCCATGCCGAGGATGTCCGTCGCACGGGCGACGGCCTCGTCCGGGGAGGCGGCCAGCTTGACGCCGCCGGCCTTGCCGCGACCACCGACCTTCACCTGCGCCTTGACGACGGACTTGCCGCCGAGCCGCTCGGTGATCTCGCGCGCCGCCTCAGGCGTGTCGATGACTTCACCGGCCAGCACCGGTACATCGTGCTTGGCGAAGAGGTCCCTCGCCTGGTACTCGAACAGGTCCACGCGCTTCCGTCCCTATCAGTGATCTCGCGGTTCGTTGGATGCGTGGGCGTGCCGCGAAGGGCAACGTGACGTCCGCTGTCACTAGGGAAGCGCACACGGTGTCCGAGCGCGCGGCATGTCCGTCTCGCAGGTTATCGCTGCTTGCGGGGGCCCTCTAAATCGCGGGTCACACCTGAGCGGTGATACCTGTCACATGATGCCGGTTTTCCTGGCACAGCGTGCCGCCTCCCGGTGCGGTACGGGCGTTCCGCGAGCCTCACCGGGCTGGGGTTGACCCGGTGAGACCCCCTGGCGGCCCCGGGGACGACCCGGGGCCGGGGCGCTTGATCCCCACCCCAATGGGGACCACGCACCCCGTCCGCGGGGCTCCGCCCGGACGAGCCGACGGCTTTCGACCGCCCGGGCCGGCCACCCCGCGGAGCTGTGCGCGCCACCCACTCCGGGTACCGGGTGCCCCTTCCGGCCCGGTGTCACGCCGGCCGGTCCGACGCCCTCCGGTACCACGCCCTCCATGGTCACGCCACCCGTGGTCACGCGACCCGGGGTCACGCCGTCTCCGGTACCGGCAGGGGCCGCTTCTCCAGCGCGGCGGCCATCACCTCGGGGAACAGGTCGGGCGTGCAGGCGAAGGCCGGTGCGCCGAGCGCGGCCAGCGCCGCCGCGTGGTCGCGGTCGTACGCGGGCGCCCCTTCGTCCGACAGCGCGAGCAGCGCCACGAACTGCGTCCCCGACGCCTTCATCGCCGCGACCCGCTTGAGCATCTCCTGGCGGATACCGCCCTCGAAGAGATCGCTGATCAGCACGACGACGGTCTCGGCCGGCCGGGTGATCTGCGCCTGGCAGTAGGCGAGCGCCCGGTTGATGTCCGTACCGCCGCCGAGCTGCGTGCCGAACAGCACGTCGACGGGGTCGGCCAGCTGGTCGGTGAGGTCGACGACCGCCGTGTCGAAGACGACCAGCCGGGTGCTGATCGACCGCATCGAGGCGAGGACCGCGCCGAACACCGACGCGTACACCACGGACGACGCCATCGACCCGGACTGGTCGATGCAGAGCACGACCTCCTTCTTCACCGACCGCGCGGCCCGCCCGTAGCCGACGAGCCGCTCCGGCACGACCGTGCGGTACTCGGGCAGATAGTGCTTCAGGTTGGCCGCGACGGTGCGGTTCCAGTCGATGTCGTGGTGGCGCGGGCGGGTGACGCGGGCACTGCGGTCCAGGGCGCCGGTGAGGGTGGCCCGGGTGCGGGTGGCGAGCCGCTTCTCCAGGTCCTCCACCACCTTGCGCACGACCGCGCGGGCCGTCTCCCGGGTCGTCTCCGGCATCGCCTTGTGCAGCGAGAGCAGCGTGCCGACCAGGTGCACGTCCGCCTCCACCGCCTCCAGCATCTCCGGCTCCAGCAACAGGGAGGCGAGTCCGAGGCGGTCGATGGCGTCGCGCTGCATGACCTGCACGACGGAGGACGGGAAGTAGCGGCGGATGTCCCCGAGCCAGCGGGCCACGGACGGCGCCGAGGCGCCGAGCCCCGCCGACCGGTCCCGGCCCGTCTGCGACTTGTCCCCCCTGCCGTAGAGCGCGGCCAGCGTGCCGTCCATCGCCGCGTCCCGCCCGGACAGCGCGTACCCGGTGCCGTCGGCCTGCTCCCCGCCGAGTACGAGCCGCCACCGCCGCAGCCGCTCCCGCGCGGGGTCACCCACGCCCATGCCCACGCCCTCGTCCGACCCCATGACCCTGTCCGTCCTGCCCGTCCTGTCCGTCCTGTCCGTCCTGCCCGCGTCCGTCGCGTCCGTCGCGTCCGTCATGTGCCCACCCCCGTGAGGCGGTCGCCGTGCGGGGAACCGGGTGCCGCCGTGCGTATCTCCTCGCGGGTCGCGCCGGGGGGAGGGGTGCGGGCCGGCGCGGACACCGTGTCGAGGTGGGCGTCCAGGCCGAGCAGCAGCCGCAGTACCGGGAGGACGGCGTCGGCACGCCCGGTGTCCGGTTCGGCGGCGAAGCCGGGGAGGCCGGTTCCCTGGGCAGTGGTCCCGCCGGGCCGGCCCGCGGGACCGCGCCGGACCAGCTCGCCGAGGGTTCTGCGCACGCCCGGCTCGTACGCCGCGAAGGTGCGCCGCAGCAGCGGCAGTACGTCCGTGAAGGCGTCCGCCGGAACCCCCGTCAGCCAGGTGTCCAGCAGGGCGAGCAGCCGCTCGTCGTGCACCAGCAGCAGGCCGCCACCACCGGCGAAGCCCTCCACCCAGGCGGCGGCCGCGGCGGGAGGGGTGCCCGGCGACAGCGCGAGCCCCATCAGCCGGGCCGCCTCCCCGGACTCCAGCGCCCCGTCGTCCAGCAACAGCCGCACGGCCCGGCCCCGGATGACCCCGGGCACGGTGTCCCGCAGCGCCAGCACCCGCAACACGGCCCGCCAACGCCCCCGCAGCCCGCCGCCCCCGGCTCCGCCGACCGCCCCCGCCCCCGTAGCCGCAGCCGCAGCCGCAGCCGCAGGCGAACCGACGCCTCGGGCGGGGCCGGTGGCGGCATCACCATCCACCGCCACCACAGCCGCGCCGGCACCGGCGTCATACCCGCCCACGCGCGCAGGCGCTTGCGCGTCGTCACCAGCCGTCCCCGCGGGCACACCGGTGCCCTCGCCCGGCCCGCTCGCAGCCGTACCGGTGAGCACATCGGCGCCCCCGCCGGCCTCCCCCGCGGGCGCCCCGGTCAGGCTCTCCGCCAGTAGTCCCACCGCCGTGTGCACGGCGTCCACATGGCCGCGCATCTCCTCCGCCGCGTCCGTGTCGAGTGCGACGCAGGCCGGGGGCAGGCCGACGAAGACGCGTTCGGCGAGGCCCGCCGCGACCTCGGCCAGCGCGCCGGTGTCGGTGCCGCGCACGTCGCCGTAGCGCAGTGAGCGGACCAGGGCGGGCAGGGCCTGGGCGAGGTGGCCGACGTCGGTGTCCAGGGCCGCCCGGTCGGCGAGCACCCGCATGACCACGGGCAGCGCGTCCGGCAGTCCCGCCAGCAGGCACTGCTCGGCGACCCCGGTCACGTCGGCCAGTGCTCGCGCTCCCGTCGCGTCCGCCTCCGCCTTGGCCCGTGCCGCCGCGTGGACGGTCGTCCCCCACACGCCCGCCTCGGCGACCCGTACCGACAGCTCGGGTTCCCACCGCAGCCGCCAGGTCTCCCGGAACGTGCCCGTGCTCCCCCGGGACCGGACCGGCTCGCCCCAGCCCACGCCGAGCAGCCGCAGCCGGTGCAGCAGCCTGCTGCGGCCGGCGTCGGTGTCCCCGCGCAGGTCCAGCTCCAGCTCGCGCTCCAGCGCGTCCGGCTTCAGCCGCAGCGACCGCTGCCGGCGGGCCAGGTCGCGCTGCAACGGCACCGCGGGCGCCGACTCGGGGACCTCGCCCAGGTCGTCCCCGACCACCAGCCGGTCGTGCACCAGCGCCAGCGGCACGTCCGAGCCGTCGCACAGCACCGCCCGCACCGCGTCGGTGGTCTCGCCCAGACCGGGCAACGGGCGGCCCCGCAGCGCGGCCAGGGTCTCCGCGAGCCGTACGGCCTCGATGACGTGCGCGGAGGACACGATCCGGTCCTCCTCGCGCAGCAGCCGGGCCACCTTCGTCAGCCACCGCTCCACCGGCCGGTCGGGCGCGCGGAACAGGTGCCCGTACCAGCCGGGCGAGTCGATGCCGGCGCCGTAACCGCCGGACCGGGCCAGCCTGCGGTGCGTCCACGGCACCCAGGTCAGGTCAGCCCTGGTCCTGGGCAGCCCCTTGAGCAGCGCCCGGTCGGCGGTGACGGTGGTCCTCTCGCGCAGCGCGGGCACGTGCCAGGCCCCGCACACCACGGCCACCGCGTCCCCGAACTCCTTGCGCGCGTCGCGCAGTCTGAGCCGCATGTGTGCCTCGCGGACGAGGTCCCGGGGTCGCCCGCCGGCGCCGTACCGCTCGCGCAGCGCTTCCATGGCCTCCGCCACCGCCGCGAACGGCGCGAAGGGGTCGCCGGCGCCCGGCCCCCGGTGTTCTACGACGTCCTCCCACCAGCGCTCGGGGTCGTCGTACCCGGCCGCCTCGGCGAGCACGGCGAGCGGGTCGACGCGGACCCGGTCGCCGGGGCCGGGACGGGGAACGGGATCGGGCCCAAGTCCTGGTTCTGGTCCGGGCTCCGCGGCGCTGTCGCCGTCGTACCCGTCATCGCCGTCAAGCCCGTCATCGCCGTCGGCGCCGCCGTCGCCGGACTCGTCCACTTCCTTCTGCCACGCCAGTGTGTGCGTGGCCGGCAGGTCGATGAAACGGGCCGGGACGCCCTCGTCGAGAGCCCACCGCAGGGCCACCCATTCGGGGCTGAACTCGGCGAACGGCCAGAAGGCCGAGCAACCGGGCTCGTCCACGGCGTGGGCGAGCAGGGCGACCGGGGGCCGCAGGCCCGGGTCGGCGGCCAGCGGGATCAACGTGTCGGCCTCGGGCGGGCCCTCGATCAGCACGGCGGCCGGCCGGGCGGCGTCCAGCGCGGCCCGCACCGCGCGCGCGGATCCGGGCCCGTGGTGCCGCACCCCGAGCAGCAGCGGCCCGGCGGTGTACGCCGTGCTCCCGCCGGTGCCGGTCACGCGCTCACCTCCCGGCAGGCGCGGTAGAAGTCGGTCCAGCCCTCGCGCTCGCGCACGACCGCCTCCAGGTACTCCTGCCAGACGACCCGGTCGGCCGCCGGGTCGCGGACGACGGCGCCGAGGATGCCCGCGGCGACGTCTCCCGGCCGCAGGACGCCGTCGCCGAAGTGGGTGGCGAGCGCGAGGCCGTTCGTGACGACGGAGATGGCCTCCGCCGTGGACAGCGTGCCGCTGGGCGACTTCAGCTTCGTGCGGCCGTCGGCGGTGACGCCGTCGCGCAGCTCGCGGAAGACGGTGACGACCCGGCGGATCTCCTCGATGCCGTCGGGCGCGGCCGGCAGGTCGAGGGAGCGGCCGAGCTGCTCGACCCGACGGGTGACGATGTCGACCTCGGCGTCGGCGCTCTCCGGCAGCGGCAGCACCACGGTGTTGAAGCGGCGGCGCAGGGCACTGGAGAGGTCGTTGACCCCGCGGTCGCGGTCGTTGGCGGTGGCGATGAGGTTGAAGCCGCGGACCGCCTGGACCTCCTCGCCCAGTTCGGGGACGGGCAGGGTCTTCTCGGACAGGATCGTGATGAGCGTGTCCTGCACGTCGGCCGGGATACGGGTCAGCTCCTCCACCCGGGCGGTCATGCCCTCGGCCATGGCGCGCATGACGGGGCTGGGCACGAGCGCGTCGCGGCTCGGGCCGTGCGCGAGGAGCCGCGCGTAGTTCCAGCCGTACCGGATCGCCTCCTCCGGGGTGCCGGCCGTGCCCTGCACCAGGAGCGTCGAGTCGCCGCTCACGGCGGCTGCCAGGTGTTCCGACACCCAGGTCTTGGCGGTGCCGGGCACGCCGAGCAGGAGCAGGGCGCGGTCGGTGGCGAGCGTGGTGACGGCGACCTCGACGATGCGGCGCGGGCCCACGTACTTGGGCGTGATCACCGTGCCGTCCGGCAGCGTGCCGCCGAGCAGGTACGTCGCCACCGCCCACGGCGACAGCTTCCAGCGGGCCGGGCGCGGGCGGTCGTCCTGGGCGGCGAGCGCGGCGAGTTCGGCCGCGAAGGCGTGCTCGGCGTGCGGTCGCAACGCCTGCGCGGTCTCGTCGCGGTCGGGTGCGGCGGTCGTCGGTTCCACGGACACAGACATGGCTGAGGCCCCCTCCAGCTCGGCCGGTTCGGATCTGGCACCCACCGTGCACCACGCCACTGACAATCGCTCTGACCAGCACGAACGTGGTCGCCGGACCGATTGTCAGTGGCGGGACCTACCGTCGGTGACATGACTGAGCAGGGGGTGCGCTGGACCGCGGACCAGGTGCTGGCACTGGCGCCTGACGCCGCGTCACGCAAGGCCGGGAGCAAACTCGCCGTGGCCGGGCCGTGGTCCGGGACGGGAAGCGCGGAGGGGACGGTGTGGGGGCTGTGCAAGGGCAGCGGCAGCAAGCCGTACCAGACGGTGGTGGACCTGGCCGACGCGGCCGGGCCGGCGTACAAGTGCACGTGTCCGAGCCGTAAGTTCCCGTGCAAGCACGCGCTCGGACTGCTTCTGCTGTGGGCGGGTGACGACGGCGCGGTGCCGGTTGCCGCCCGGCCGCCGGAGTGGGCCGGGCAGTGGCTCGCGGGCCGGCGCGGACGGGCCGAGACCAGACGGGCGCGGGACGGGGCGGGTCCGGCGGCCGCACCCGCCGATCCGGAGGCGGCCCGGCGCCGGGCCGAGCGCCGCGCCGAGCGGGTCACGGCGGGCGCGAGCGAACTGGAGCAGCGCCTGGCCGACCTGCTGCGCAGCGGCCTGGCCGCGGCCGAACACGCGGGGTACGGCCTGTGGGACGAGACGGCGGCCCGCATGGTCGACGCGCAGGCGCCGGGACTGGCCGCGCGCGTCCGGGAACTGGGGGCGATCCCGGCGTCCGGCCCGGGCTGGCCAGCGCGGCTGCTGGAGGAGTGCGCGCTGCTGCATCTGCTCAACCAGGGCTGGCTGCACCGCGACCGGCTGCCGGACGGCCTCGCGGCCACGGTCCGTTCCCGGCTCGGCCTGCCCGCCACGCCGGACGGCCCGCCGCTGCGCGACCGCTGGCTGGTGCTCGCCCAGTACGACTCGGTGGACCCGAAACTGACGACGCGCCGGATATGGCTGCACGGCGCGGAGTCCGGCGGCACCCGGCTGCTGCTGTCCTACGGCGCGGCGGGCCGGGCGCCGGAGCTGTCGCTGCCGGTGGGCCTCGCCCTGGAGGCGGAGCTGACGGCGTATCCGGGCTCCGGCCGGTCCCGGGCCGCCCTGGGCGAGCGGTTCGCCCCGCCGGCCCCGGCAGCGTTCCGGCCGCCGGGTGTGTCGACGGCCGAGGCGGCGTCCCGGTACGGCGAGGCGTTGCGTGACGACCCGTGGCTGGACGCGGTCCCCGTGACCCTGGACCGGGTGACGCCGGTCCCGGACGGCGACGGATGGCAGCTGGCCGACGCCGACACGGACACGGCCCTGCCGGTGACCCGGGCCGCCCGCTCCCGGCCCGGCCTGTGGCGGCTGGTCGCCCTGTCCGGCGGCGCCCCCGTCACGGTCTTCGGCGAGTGCGGCCACCGCGGCTTCACCCCGCTCACGGCGTGGGCGGAGGGGGAGGGCGAGGCGGTGCCGCTGTGCTGACCCCGGCGGGTGGACGCGGAACGGAAGAAGACGGAAGGGAAGAGGGAGGGGAAGGCGACGTGATGAACGGGACACCGCCCGGCGGCGGGACACGGGCCGACGGGGAGGCGGGCGATCCGGTGGGCTCCCGGGGGAGTTCGGCGCGCACCGGGCACCCCTCGGCGGACTCCTCCGCGAATCCGCTACAGGCCCCGGCGGCCTCCCCGACGGCCGCAGCCCCCTCCCCGCCGGCGACGGCGCCCTCCTGGGAAGACCTGGTCACCACCGCGCTCCTCGGGACCGACCGGCGTGCCCCGGCGCACGTCGTACCGGGTCGTCCGGCCCCGGTGGCACTGCTCGACGCGGCGGCCGTGGCGACCGTACGGCGGCGTGCCGGGCTGCGGCCCGCGCGGGCGGCGCGGCGGCCCGGCCCGGCGCCCGCCGATCCACGCCCCGCCCTGCCCGCCCCCGCGGCCCGCAGACTCTCCGTCCTGCTGGCCGACCGGTCCGGTGGCGCGGCCGGCGGCCGGCGGGGCGGTTCCCCGGACCTCATGGAGCTGCTCCCCCAGTGGCTCGCGGCGGCCAACGCGCACGGGTACGCCGCGCCCCCGCAGCTGCTGCCCGCACTTCTGGACGCGGCCCGGGGCCGTACGGACCTGCGTCCGGCGGCGCTCGCCTTCGCCGGCCCGCGCGCACTGTGGCTGGCCCGGCTGAACCCGGACTGGCGGTTCGCCCTGCGTGCGGCCCCCGGCGGCGGTGCCGCCCTGCCCGATCCGGCGGACGCCGAGGCGGTGCGCCGGCTGTGGCAGGAGGGGCTGTTCGCCGAGCGGGCGGCGCTGCTGGGGGCCCTGCGCGTCCGCACGCCCGGGCTGGGCCGTGACCTGCTGGCGTCGACGTGGGCGACGGAGCGGGCGGAGGACCGGCTGATGTTCCTCGACTCGCTGCGTACGGGCCTGTCGGACGCGGACGAGCCGTTCCTGGAGCAGGCGTTGGGGGACCGCAGCCGCAATGTCCGGGCGACGGCCGCGGAACTGCTGTCGGCGCTGCCGGGCTCGGCGCTCGCCGCGCGGATGGCCGTACGGGCCTCGGCGTGCGTGGCCCTGGACCGTACGGGGAGCGCGCCGGCGATCGCGGTGGAGGCGCCGCTCGAATGCGACGCGGCCATGGAACGGGACGGTGTCGTGGCCGCACCACCCGCGGGACGGGGCGAACGGTCGTGGTGGCTGGGCCAGTTGGTGGAGGCCGCGCCGCTCGGCATCTGGCCGGGGCGGCTGGGCGGGCGCACGCCGCAGGAGATCGTGGCGCTGCCGGTGGCGGACGGCTGGCAGGGTGAGCTGCACGCGGCCTGGTGCCGGGCTGCGGTTCGGCAGCGGGACGCCGGGTGGTCGAGGGCGCTCCTCGGCTCGCCCTCGGCACCCGAGGCGGGCGGACCGGGCGCGGTGTCCCTGGCGGAGCGGGCGAAGCTGCTGGCCGCGCTGGATCCGGCGGAACGGGCCGTATGGGTCGCCGGGTTCATCGCCACGCACGGCCTGTCGGAGGCGTTCCAGTTGCTCGGGGTGTGCGCGGTCCCCTGGGCTCCCCCGCTGGGCCAGGCGGTCGTCGACGCGCTGAACATCGCCCGGGACGCCGGCAGTTACCCGTGGAGCTTCAGCGGGGTGATGGGGCTGGCGGAGCGTTGCCTGGACCCGGCGGAGGCGGTCCGGCTGGAGGGACTGCTGGCGGTGCCCGACGAGCGGGAGGACGCCGCGCCGGGGGCCGGCGGGTACTGGGCGGAGGCCTTCCAGCGCCTGGTCACGACCCTGCGGCTACGGGCGGCGATGACCCGGGAACTGTCCCCGCCCGCCCCGGCCACGCCACCACCCGGAACGCCCGCGCATCCACCGGAGACCCCCTCACCATCACGGGAGGCAGCCGCGTGACCCGCAACGGAACCACCCGGCCACCGCGGCAACCGCGCGACGGCCGAAGCCGGCCGGCTACGGTGCGTAAGCAGCCGCGGACCGGCGGGCGCGGCCTCGGACCAGCCTCGTGACGGGCCGGACGGGGGGCGGCGCCAGAGCGGCCGGAGGCGGCGGTCCGCCGCGCGCAGGCAGTCGCGGAACCACCCCGGCGCACCCTCGGAACCCGTTCGGGCCCGCCTGGCGGGCTCCACGAGGGACAGTCGCGTCACGGCCGAGGGCAGCGCGGAACCGCCCGGAGCAGCCGCGTAACGGTCCGGAGCAGCCGCCTACCCGACGGGAGCAGTCCTCCGGCCACCACGCGCAGGCCGGCCGCGCAACCCGGGAAAGACCCGCGCCGCCCGGAAACAGCCGCCGAACCGCCCCAGGCAGCCGGTCAGCCGCCCGACGCCGCCGGCTGGCGGACGTTCTCGCGGACCCACTCCACGATGGACGCGGTCGTCGCCCCGGGGGTGAAGATCTCCGCGACGCCCTTCTCCTTCAGCGGCGGGATGTCCTCGTCGGGGATGATGCCGCCGCCGAAGACGAGGATGTCCTCGGCCTCCCGCTCCTTGAGCAGGTCGATGACCGCGGCGAACAGCGTGTTGTGGGCGCCCGAGAGGATGGACAGGCCGATCGCGTCGGCGTCCTCCTGGATCGCGGTGTCGACGATCTGCTCCGGCGTCTGGTGGAGCCCGGTGTAGATGACCTCCATACCGGCGTCGCGCAGGGCCCGCGCGATGACCTTGGCCCCGCGATCGTGGCCGTCGAGCCCCGGCTTGGCGACCACCACGCGGATCGGACCGGCTGCCACACCCATCACTGCCTCCATCAAGCGACCACGGAAGCGATCGCTTCCGTCCGTATCGACAAGTACCGCACTTTTGGCGCGTTCCGCCACCGTCGCGAAGTGAACGAACGTTATCCCCAGCATCCCGCAGGCGGCAGTTTTACGGTGCGCGGCGAGGGGGAAATCACATGGTGGGACATGAGGGCACACGGGGGTCGAGCCGTCCCCCGGCGTGCCGACAGGAGGTGCCCATGAAGGTCACCGGGGTTTTGCCGCTCTTCCTCCCGCTCTGCCGCCGCATGTGGCCCGGCAGACTGGCCGGACTGTCCATGACGCTGCTGCGGGCGACGGCCCTGGAGGCGGCGATCCTGGCGGGTCACCTCCTGCTGTATCCGACCGGTCTGATCCAGGAGCGGCGCTCCGGCGCCCTGCCCGCCCCGGACGGGGCCGCGCGGCTGCCGGTCCGCCCCGCGCCCCCGGTCGTCCTGCTGCACGGCTTCATCGACAACCGTTCGGTGTTCGTCCTGCTCCGCCGCACCCTCGCCCAGCACGGCAGGCACCGGGTGGAATCGCTCAACTACTCGCCGCTGACCTGCGACATCCGCATCGCGGCCGAGCTGCTCGGCCGGCACATCGAGGAGATCTGCGAGCGCACCGGCAGTGCCCGGGTCGACATCGTCGGGCACAGCCTCGGGGGTCTGATAGCGCGCTACTACACCCAGTGTCTGGGCGGTGACCTGCGGGTACGCACGCTGGTCACCCTCGGCACCCCGCACTCGGGGACCCGGGTGGCGCCGCTGGCGGACGCGCACCCGATCGTGCGGCAGATGCGGCCGGGCTCCGCGGTGATCGAGGAGCTGGCCCGGCCCGCCCCCGGCTGCCGGACCCGCTTCGTGAGCTTCTGGAGCGACCTGGACTCGCTGATGGACCCACTGGAGACGGCCTGCCTGGAGCACCCCGACCTGGACGCGCAGAACGTCCGGGTGACCGGTATCGGCCACCTCGCCCTGCCGGTGCACCCCGCCGTGGCGGCGGGGATACGCGAGGCCCTGGACGCCCCGGACTCCGCAGACCGGGCCGCCGACGGCCTGACGGTGGCCTGAGCCCGGCCCCGGACCCGGCCCCGGACCCGGCCCCGGTTGCGTCCGGGGCGCGGAGCCCGCGCACAGCCGGCGCATCGCCGGCACACAGCCCGCACTTCGCCACTCGACATCGAACATTCTTCGAACGCAATGCCAAGGTCGGGTCCTGGAGCCCCGAAACACAGCCGAATGCCCGTTTCCGGCCCACCCGAAACAGGCCGAAGATTGTCGCGCCCAGGTACCGCCGGGTACAGTCGCCGCACTGCTCTGGCAGCCCCTGTTGTCGAGGCGAAAGAGAAGTTGGTGAACGACCGTCACCCGTCGGGGACCATGACCACCCCGGCCCCGGCTTCCGACGCCTCCACCGCGCACTACGCGCCGTACGGGGCACAGGAAGCTCCCTACGACGACCTCACCACGTACGGCGGTTACGACGCCACCCATTTCCCCGGTGACCCCGGGAGCACCTCGGCCTTCCACACCGATCCGCTCTTCGGGAGTCTGCCGGGCAGCGAGCAGACCACCGGCGCGTACGACACCACGCACTGGCAGACCGGCTCCGCCCAGACCCCGGCCTACGACCCGTACGCGGCCCAGCACTACGCCGCCTATGACTCCGGTGCCTACGACGGCACCGCCTGGGCCATCCCCGGACAGCCCACCGGGAACGACGTCAGCGGTCAGTGGGACGCCGGCGCCTGGACGCAGCCGGGCCCGTCCGGCGGCGCCGACCCCACCCAGCAGTGGGAGTGGGGCACCCAGACCTTCGACACGGGCGCCTACGACGCCACGCAGTGGAACGTCGCGGGGCAGAGCGTGCCGGCGCAGTCCGGGCCGGGTGACGAACCGTTCGATCAGCAGGCCACCGCGACCTTCGAGGCGGTCGGCGGCCCGCCCTCCGCGTTCGAGCACACCGGCGACCCCCAGGCGTCCGCGGCCTTCGAGCAGGTGCCGTACGAGGACACCGACTTCGACGAACAGCCCGCCGCCGACGGCGAGTCGGACTCCACCGGCGAACTGCCCGCCGCGACCGGCCTGCTGGACGGCCAGGAAGAGGTCGCCCCGGGGCCGGCGACCCGCGCGGGCTCGCGCGGCGCGGCGCGCTCCCGGCGCCGCACGCCCGCCAAGCGCTCCCGGCTGCTGACCGTCGCCGTACCGTCGGCCTGTGTGATGGGGGTGGCCGGGATCGCCGCCGCCTCGGTCGGCGCGCTCGCCGACGACTCCCATGACACCGCCACCACCGCCTCGGACGCCCAGCCGGTCAAGCCGTCCGTCGCCAACAGCAAGCTGGACAGCCAGCTCAAGACGCTCTCAGCGGGCGCCGACGACTTCGCCGACCGGGCGAGCCGCACCCAGGAGCGGATCGACCTCAAGGCACAGCAGGAGCTGGAGAAGAAGAAGGCTGCCGCGGAGGCCGCGCTCAAGGAGCGGCTGCGGCCCAAGTTCGCGCTGCCGGTCACGCAGCACGGACTCAGTGCCTACTTCGGCCAGGCCGGCATCAACTGGATGTCGGTGCACACCGGCATCGACTTCCCGGTCTCCTACGGCACGACGGTGATGGCCGCCACCGACGGCACCGTCACCACCAAGTGGAACAGCGCCTACGGCAACATGATGATCGTGACGGCGAAGGACGGCACGGAGACCTGGTACTGCCACCTCTCCAGCTACAGCGTCGCCTCCGGTACGACCGTCAAGGCCGGCCAGCCGATCGGCCACTCCGGCAACTCCGGCAACTCCACCGGTCCGCACCTGCACTTCGAGGTGCGGCCGGCGGGCGGGTCGGCCATAGACCCGCTGCCGTGGCTGCGCAGCCACGGACTGAATCCCACGTAGGCACCAGGGCCCCGCTCCTCGGCGGGGCCCTTCCGGCTTTCCCGGCCTTCTACAGCTTCTCCACCGGCGCGTACCGCAGCAGCAGCCGCTTCGGCTTGGCGTCGCCGAAGTCGATCGTCGCCTCCGCGTTCGAGCCCGTCCCCTTCACGGCGACGACCGTGCCGAGCCCGAACTGGTCGTGGGTGACCCGGTCCCCCACGGCCAGCGCGACCACCGGCTTCTCCGACGTGCGCCGTGTGGCGAACCCGGACGCGCCCGACGCCGAGGAACGCGAACGGCTCGAGGACAGCGAGGCGGCGATCCCGGACGCCGGCCCGGAGGCCACGGGCGCCGCCGCCCCGGTCCGCTTCCACTCCACATGGGCGGGCGGAATCTCCTCCAGGAAGCGGGAGGGCGGGTTGTACGACGGCTGGCCCCAGGCGCTGCGCATCGCCGACCGCGTGAGGTAGAGCCGCTCCCGCGCGCGCGTGATGCCGACGTACGCCAGGCGCCGCTCCTCCTCCAGTTCCTTGGTCTCGCCGAGGGCGCGCATGTGCGGGAAGACGCCGTCCTCCATGCCGGTCAGGAACACGACCGGGAACTCCAGGCCCTTGGCGGTGTGCAGGGTCATCAGCGTGATGACACCGTCGCCGTCCTCCTCGTCGGGAATCTGGTCCGAGTCGGCGACGAGGGCGACCTGCTCCAGGAACTCGGCCAGGGTCCCCTGCTCGCCCTCGCCCCGCTCCTGCTCGAACTCCAGGGCCACGGCCGCGAGTTCCTGGAGGTTCTCGATCCGGGTCTCGTCCTGCGGGTCGGTGGAGGCCTGCAGCTCGGCCAGGTATCCGGTGCGTTCGAGGACGGCCTCCAGCACGGTGGCCGGTCCGGCACCGGACTCCACGATCGTCCGCAGGTCCTCCATCAGCGTGTTGAACCGCTTGACCGCGTTGGTGGAGCGCGCGGCCATGCCGTACGCCTCGTCCACGCGCTTCAGGGCCTGCGGGAAGCTGATCTTCTCGCGCTGGGCGAGGGCGTCGACCATCGCCTCCGCGCGGTCGCCGATGCCCCGCTTGGGCACGTTGAGGATGCGGCGCAGCGGCACCGCGTCCTCGGGGTTGGCGAGGACGCGCAGGTAGGCGAGGACGTCCCGGACCTCCTTGCGCTCGTAGAAGCGGACTCCGCCGACGACCTTGTAGGGCAGGCCGACCCGGATGAAGATCTCCTCGAAGACACGGGACTGGGCGTTGGTGCGGTAGAAGACGGCGACGTCTCCCGCGCGTGCGTGGCCCGCGTCGACCAGGCGGTCTATCTCCTCGGCGACGAACTGGGCCTCGTCGTGCTCGGTGTCGGCGACGTAGCCGACGATCCGGGCCCCCTGGCCGGCGTTGGTCCACAGGTTCTTCGGGCGGCGGGACTCGTTGCGCTCGATGACCGCGTTGGCGGCGGACAGGATGGTCTGCGTGGAGCGGTAGTTCTGCTCCAGCAGGATCGTCGTCGCGTCCGGGTAGTCCTCCTCGAACTGGAGGATGTTGCGGATCGTCGCACCCCGGAAGGCGTAGATCGACTGGTCCGCGTCGCCCACGACGCAGAGTTCGGCGGGCGCGACGTCGTACTCGCCGGGCGGGGTGTCCTCATCGTGTTCCCCGGTGCCGACGAGCTCCCGCACGAGCGCGTACTGCGCGTGGTTGGTGTCCTGGTACTCGTCCACCAGGACGTGCCGGAAGCGGCGGCGGTAGTGCTCGGCGACGTCGGGGAAGGCGCGCAGCAGGTTGACCGTCGTCATGATCAGGTCGTCGAAGTCCAGCGCGTTCGCCTCGCGCAGCCGCGACTGGTACAGGGCGTAGGCCTGCGCCAGGGTCTTCTCGAAGCCGTCGGTGGCCTGGGCGGCGAAGTCCTCCTCGTCGATCAGCTCGTTCTTCAGGTTGCTGATCTTGGCGCTGAAGGACTTCGGCGGGAAACGCTTGGGATCGAGCTCCAGGTCGCGGCAGACCAGGGCCATCAGGCGCTTGCTGTCGGCGGCGTCGTAGATCGAGAACGACGAGGTGAAGCCGAGCTTCTTGCTCTCGCGCCGCAGGATGCGCACGCACGCGCTGTGGAAGGTCATCACCCACATCGCGTTCGCACGCGGGCCGACGAGCTGCTCGACGCGCTCCTTCATCTCGCCCGCGGCCTTGTTGGTGAAGGTGATCGCGAGGATCTGGCCAGGGTGGACGTTCCGCTCGGCGAGCAGGTAGGCGATGCGGTGGGTCAGCACGCGGGTCTTGCCCGAGCCGGCGCCGGCGACGATGAGCAGCGGGGAGCCGGCGTGCACGACCGCGGCGCGCTGGTTCTCGTTCAGCCCCTCCAGCAGTGCCGCCGCGTCCAGGGCGGGGCGCGGGGCGCCATCGCGGTAGTAGCCCCCCGCGCTCTCGGCTCCGCTCGGGTGGGAGGACCCCCATCGGTCCGGTGGCACGTCGAACTTCCCGCCGAACAGATCGTCCGGAAGCGGCTCCGGAGCGTGATCGTCCTCGGGCGGCGGCGGAGGTTCCTCCTCGTGCCCGCGGGGGGCCTGGAGGTTCGCCAGGAAGCTGTCGTCAAAGAGGCTGCTCATCGCTCTACGAGTCTAGGGCGCCCCACCGACAACCGGTCGCGGTCCCCCGAAGACGGCGGCCCTCGACGCGGGTTGATCTTCGAGAGGACCGGCGCGCCGACCGCTCACTCATCGGAAGCGCCTGGTCACACGCGCGTGAACCTTTACGGCCCCAGAGCAAAGGTCACGGAAATGTATCGGACAAACCGCACACCAACCTTCACAGAAGACACACGAGTTGGCTAGGTTTCCGTCAGGCCGCACGACCCCCCTCCGGCGAACGTCGCCGGGCCGCGCGGCCTCCGCCGAATCCGGCGCGCCCCCGCACGGTGCCCGGAGCCGGGGACCCACCGATCCTGGGGTGAATCGGCCGACTCCCGCCCGGGACGAGGCCGTAGGGCAACCCTTCCGAGCGCCCGCCCGAACCCTCCCTCCGAGGGGAGGCCTGGGAACCCCCACCACCGACCCCGGCAGGCGGCCGTACGGAAGGAGTCGCCTCCCTTGGCGTCGCACCGCAAGCCGCGCCCCGGCGGAACCCAGGGAGAGGGCGCCCGCACACCCGCCCTCGCCACCGCCGCCCTCACCTCCGTGGCCGTGCTCTCCCAGACGGCCGGGGCCGCACCCTCGCCCGTTCCGGGCCGGCCGAGCCAGGAGGAGATCGAACGCAAGATCGAGGACTTCTACCGCCGAGCGGAATCGGCGGCGGAGACGCCGGTCGCGGCTAGCGACGGAGGCCGGGGCGGCTGGAGGGCCGCACGAACCGACCGGGACGCCGAGCGGGCCGCGCGGGAGGCCGTGCGGGCCATTCGTGGGGGCAGGGAAGCCGGCACGGGGGTCGACGGCGCCGACCGGGGTGCCGGGTGGGCCGGACAAGGGACCGAGTCGGCCGGGCGAGGAGGCGGACGGACCGAGCCCGGTACCGGGAGTGCCGACCGGGCAACGGAGCGGGACGGCCGGGGAACGGAGTGGGACGGCCGGGGAACGGGGTCGGCCGACTGGGGCGCCGGCAGCGTCGAACAGGAAACCAGGCGAACCGGACGGGGCGCCGGGTCGGCGGGACGGACCGGGGCCGGACGGGCTGCACGGGCCGGGTGGTCCACGCGGGCCGAGGGAGGCGAGCTGGTCGAGCCGGCCGCGCCCTCACGACGGCCCGCCGACAACCTCCAGCGGCTCCGGGACGAGGTCGCCCGCCGCGCTCAGCACCGGGGCCGGGCCGGACAGCGGGCCGTGATCCCCGGCCGGACCAGCGCTCCCCCCACCGCACAGGCCGTGATTCCGGGACAGGGCGGCACCGTCCCGGCCGGGCAGACCGTGGTTCCCGCGCAGGACGGCCCGGACCCGCGCCGGCGGGCCATGATCCCGGCCCAGCGCGGTACGGTCCCGGCCGAGCGCGGCACGATCGGTGCCCGGAACACGGCCATGATCCCGCCCGCCGGGGACACCACCGTCCCCCGTCCCGTGGGGGACGCGGCCGTTCCCGCGCCCCCCGTGGACGCGGCGGGCCGCCAGGCGGAGGTGCCCGTGAGCGGCCCGAGGGCGGCCAAGGCGACCGTCCAGAAAAAGCTCGCCCACGCGCGTGTGCTGCTGTCCCAGCGGACGACACGGACCACTGCCACGCCCGCCACCGCCACCGCTCCCACGGTCGCGGCTTCCACGGTCATGGCTGCTACGGCTGCTACGGCCGCGCCTTCCCCGAACACGGCTGCCGCCGCCGCGCCCGCCGCCGTCCCAGCCCCGGCCGCCGCCGCACCGACAACCGCCGCATCCGGCACCTACGCGACCAAGGCCAGGAAGGCCATCGCCTTCGCCCGCGCCCAGGTCGGGAAGCCGTGCGTGTGGGGCGCCGCGGGCCCCGGTTCCTACGACTGCGCCGGGCTCACGCAGGCCGCCTGGAAGTCCGCCGGCGTCACCCTCCCGCGTACCGCCCGCGAGCAGGCCGACGCCGGCACCCCGGTCGCACCGGCCGAGGCCCGCCCCGGCGACCTCGTCTTCTTCGGCGACGACGCCGGCCACGTGGGACTCTGCACAGGCGACGGCATGATGATCCACGCCCCCAGGCCGGGCGCGTACGTCCGCGAGGAACCGGTTTCCGCCGTCGGGGCGGCCGTCCACAGCGTGGTACGGCCGGGCTGACTCAGAGGCGCGCCGAGGCCCGCGTCCGAAGGGACCGCGATCAAGTCCACAGGAAGGCGATCACGTCCAGAGGTCGAGGACCAGATCCCCAGGTCAGCGATCAGATCCCCAGGACGGTGATCAGATCCACAGGACGATCCCCAGGACGGCGATCAGGTCCACAGGACGGCGATGAAGATGTTGGCCGTGGTCAGCAGGCCGACCAGCCCGAAGAGGCCCTTGTCGATCCGCTCCTCGTCCCGCTTCACGTAGACCAGGCCGAGGATCACGATCAGCAGGGCGAGCTTCACGCCGATCTTGATGTTGTTGACGTGGTGGTCGTCGGCCTGGTTGAGGCCCACCAGGGCCACTCCGGTGACCAGCATGGTCAGCGCGCCGTGCAGCATCCCGGGCACGAACCGGGCCGTGCCCTGGCCCATCGCCTTCATCTGGGTGAGGAAACCGCCGAGCAGCGCGGCGATGCCGATGATGTGCAGGCCGACGAAGAGATGGATGAGTACGTCCATGGAGCCGGAGCCTAACCAGCCCCCTCCGCCCCGCCCACCACCGGTCCCCCTCCTCAAGCCCCTTCCCGAGCCCGCGACCCTCGGTCACCGCCCCCGGCGACCCTTCGTCACCGCGCTCGCTCATGGACGCGGCAATCCGACGGTCCGGCCGGTGCCATCTCGCATATATGCGCCCCATAGCACCTCACTTCCACCGGCAGTCCCCCTTTTCCGCTCTTCGGTCAGCACGCTCCGTAAACGCGACGACTCCAGTAAACCGGCACGGTCACATACGGTCACGTCCCGGTCCGTCCGAACCAGTTCCGTACACCGCGTTACCTGCTCGTCACCGTCCGGCCTAGCGTCCTCCCCCAGGTGACCGGCTCCCACCGCCGCACGGGCCAGAGGCGGCAGTCGGCCACCACCGCCGGGAAAGGCCCGGCGGAGGCCCGCTCCCCCGTGCGGGCCGCCGCGGGGCCTACCGGCCCCTCGGTCGTGTGAGTCGTACGGAAGGACGTGACGGTCCAGGTGGCAGCGCACCGCAAGCGCCCGCAGCGCCCGCTCAGCGGTCATACGGCCCGGACGGCCGCCACTCTCGCCCTGGCGGGCGCGGCCACAGCGACCGCCTTCGACGGGACGGGGCACGCCGAACCACAGCTGACGCCGGCGCAGGTGAAGGCCAGGGTGGAGACGTTGTACCGGGAGGCCGAGGCCGCCACCGAGAAGTACAACGGGGCGAAGGAGGAGGCGGTCGCCGGCCAGCGGCGGCTGAGCGCGCTGCAGGACGAGACCGCCCGCAAGCAGACGAGGCTCAACGCGGCACGGGAGGCGCTGGGGTCGATCGCGGCGGCGCAGTACCGGGACGGCGGCATCGCCCCGGCCTGGCAACTGGCCCTCTCCAGTGATCCCGACCGGTATCTGGACGGTGCCGCCTTCGCGGAGCGGGCCGGTGACCGGCAGGCCGCCGCGGTCTCCCGGGTGCGTCAGCAGTTGCGGGAGATCGAGCGGTTACGCGGCGCCGCGCGCGTCGAGGTGAGGTCGCTGCGGTCGCGGCAGGCCGAGCTGAGACGGCAGAAGAGGACCGTCACCGGCAAGCTGGACGAGGCCCGGCGGCTCCTGGCACGGCTGACCGCGCCGCAGCGGACCGAGGTCACCGGTGCCGGCGGCACGGGCGCCCGGGTCTCCCGGTCGGGCACCGGCGCGCGGCAGCCGCTGGAGCGACCCGGCTCCGCCGCCCCGACCCCTTACGCGGCGGTGGCCGTCGCCTACGCCTACAGCAAGCTCGGCAGCCCCTACGTGTGGGGCGCCACCGGACCGAACGCCTTCGACTGCTCCGGTCTGGTGCAGGCCGCCTACCGCTCCGCCGGGATCTCTCTGCCCCGCACCACCTACGCCCAGATCAACGCGGGCCGGCGGGTCTCCCGCTCCGAACTCCAGCCGGGTGACCTGGTGTTCTTCTACTCCGGGGTCAGTCACGTCGGTATCTATGTGGGCGGCGGCCAGATGATCCACGCCCCCAACCCGTCGGCACCGGTCCGCCTCGCCCCGATCGACCAGATGCCGTTCGCCGGGGCGACGAGGGTGGAATGAGGCCTGGCGGCGGGGCTGCCCCGGGCGGGCCCGCCGGAGGTCGGGAAACTCCTTCAGCGACTCGTCCTCGGCGACGCCCGCGTGCAGCGCGTCCCGCGAGTCAGACCAGCCGGCGCGCGGTCGCCCAGCGGGTCAGTTCGTGCCGGTTGGACAGCTGGAGCTTGCGCAGGACCGCCGAGACGTGGGACTCGACCGTCTTCACGGAGATGAACAGTTGCTTGGCGATCTCCTTGTAGGCGTAACCCCGGGCGATCAGGCGCAGCACCTCGCGTTCCCGCTGGGTGAGGCGGTCCAGGTCCTCGTCCACCGGAGGGGCGTCGGTGGAGGCGAAGGCGTCCAGGACGAACCCGGCCAGCCGCGGGGAGAAGACGGCGTCTCCCTCCTGGACGCGGAAAATCGAGTCGACCAGGTCGGTGCCGGTGATGGTCTTGGTGACATAGCCGCGGGCGCCGCCGCGGATCACCCCGATCACGTCCTCCGCCGCGTCCGAGACGGACAGCGCCAGGAAGCGGACCGGCTGCTCGGCGTCCGCCATCAACGCGGCGCACCGGCGCAGCACTTCGACCCCACCGCCGCCCGGCAGGTGGACGTCGAGCAGGACCACCTCGGGCCGGGTGGCGGTGATGACCGCGACCGCCTGGTCGACGTCCGCGGCCTCGCCGACCACCTCGACCCCGGTCTCGGCGGTCTGGCCGATCTCGGCCTGGACGCCGGTGCGGAACATGCGGTGGTCGTCCACCAGCACCACTCGTACGTGCCGCCCGCCCGCGCCGGCGCCGGCCGGGTCGGTCTCGGCCGGTTCCGCCGCCCCCGCCGTGCCGTTCGCCTCGGTCGCGTCGCTCATGACGTCTTCTCCGCCCTCTCCATCTCCAGCTCGACCTCGGTGCCGCCGTCCGGCACCGCCCGCAGCCGGGCCGTGCCGCCGTTGCGCTCCATGCGGCCGATGATCGATTCTCTGACACCCATGCGGTCGGCGGGTATCGCGTCGAGGTCGAAGCCGGGGCCGCGGTCCCGCACGGACACGAAGACCGTCCTTCCCTCGACTTCGGCGTAGACCTGTACGGCACCGCCCTCGCCACCGTACTTGGCGGCGTTCACCATCGCTTCACGCGCGGCCTGCATCTGCGCACCGGTCCTCTCGTCGAGCGGGCAGTCGCCGACTATCACCACCTCGATGGGGACGCCGTGCTTGTCCTCCACCTCGGCTGCGTTGCGGCGCACGGCCTCGGCGACCGTGTCCGGTTCGTCGGCCTCGTCCTTGCCGGTGCCCTCCGGCTTGTAGAGCCAGGTGCGCAGGTCGCGCTCCTGGGCGCGGGCGAGGCGGCGGACCTCGCCCGCGTTGTCGGCGTTGCGCTGGATCAGGGTGAGGGTGTGCAGCACGGAGTCGTGGACATGGGCGGCGACTTCGGCGCGTTCCTGTGCGCGGATGCGCATCAGGCGCTCCTCGGACAGGTCCTGGGTCATGCGGACCAGGTAGGGGCCGGCGAGCAGGGTGATGCCGACGAGGACGGCGAGCGCGGCCTGGAGGACGGCGCCGAGATGGGCGGTCGAGCCCTGCAGGACGAAGATGGCGGAGACACCGGCCGTGACGAGCAGGACGCCGCCGGCCGCGCGGAGCAGCGTGAGGGTGCGGCGCCGGCGGCCGGCCTCGGCCCAGCGGGCCCGGCGGGCGTTGTCCGCCTGGCGCCAGACCAGGGCGACACCGGCGGCGACGAGCACGGCGGGCACCAGGTACGCCTTGGTGGCGCTGCCCAGGTTCACGCTGCCGACGAAGACCACGGAGACGACGACCATGAGGAGCAGCGCGACGATCTGTCCCCGGTCCGGCTTGCGGGCCACCAGTTTGCGGCGGCCGTCCGGCGAGGTCTCCGTGCCCACCAGCGACGGCTTCTGGTCGCCGACGCCGCCGATGCCGAGCGGCACGAAGAACCAGAACGCGGCGTACAGCAGCGCTCCGAGTCCGTCGGCCATGAACAGGCCGACGAAGACGAGCCGCACCCACACGACGGGCAGCCCGAGATGCCCGGCGAGGCCCCGCGCCACTCCGCCGAGCCAGCGTCCGTCGCTGCTGCGGTAGAGCTTGCGCGGGGGCCGCGGGTCGTCGAGGGGCAGGCTTGCGGCTTCCGGCATGCCAACGATGGTCACACGAGCGGCGGGAGGGAGCATCAGGGTCGGTCCCCGAGACGCCCCTGATCTTCGGTCGGGGGCGGTCCGGGTGGGCGGTTCGGCGGGTGTCGCGCGGCGGCCGGTGCCGCTCGAACGCCTCCCCGCCCCGTCTCAGGGCCGATTTCAGGGTTGGCCCAGGGTCGTCCCGACTGCCGCCGCGGCAGCAGGGCCGTCACCATGGACGCATGACGGATCACGAGCACGCCGCGACGGGTCCGGGACCCGGCCCCGGCCCGCGCCCGGCCCCGGGCACCGGGCCGACGGATGCCGCGCCCGCCGCGACGGACGGAACGGGAGCGGCAGGCGCCGGCCCCCACTCCCCCACGCACGAGCCGGAACGGAAGGAGGGCACCGAGGTGCCCGGCCGGTTCCGGCGCGACCGCGGGCACAAGATGATCGCGGGCGTGTGCGCGGGACTCGGCCGGCAGACCGACATGGATCCCGTCATCTTCCGGATCACGTTGGCCGTGCTCTCCGCGACCGGCGGTCTGGGCCTCATCTTCTACGGCTTCGCCTGGCTCCTGGTGCCGTACGAGGACGAGGAGGAGAACGAGCTGCGCAAGCTCTTCACGGGCCGGGTGGACGGCCAGGCGCTGGCCGCCGTGCTGTTCGCCCTGGTCGGCTGCGGGATCTTCCTGACGATGCTGAGGAACGGCGGGGTGCTGGCGTTCGCCACGGTGCTCTCGTTGCTGCTCGCCGGCGCGGGGTACTGGTCGCGGCGCCGTGGCGCTCCCGACCCGGACCCCCTGGCCGCGCAGGCCGCGGCCGACGCGCCGCCGGAGGCCCAGGCGCCGCCGGTCGTCACCACCTATCCCTCCTGGTGGCGGGACCCGATCGTCAAGGACGGCACCCATGTCGGCGGCACCGGCTACCTGTGGGGGCCGGGTGACGCCCGTGAGCGCGATCTGACCTCGGTCGTGGACGTCGGCGTACCCGCCTCCTGGACGCACCCAGGGGCGATACAGACGCCGCGCGCAGCGCCCCCGAGACCGCGCGGCCCACGCTGGATCGGCGGCTGGGTGTTCCTGCTCGCCCTGCTGGCGGGCGGTCTGGGCACGAGGCTCAGCTGGGACACGCACCCGCTGGGCACCAGCCTGCAGACCGGTCTGGCGTGCGCGCTCGCGGTGTTCGGGCTGGGTATCGCGCTCAGCGCGTTCCTGGGCCGCACCGGGGCCGGCACGGTGTTCCTGGCGCTGGTCACGGCGGCGCTGCTCGCGGGGGCGGCGGCGCTGCCCCGGGACATCACGACCCACTGGCGGGAGACGTCCTGGAAGCCGGTGGCGGCGGCCCAGGTACGGTCCGGGTACGACCTCGGCACGGGGCGGGGCACCCTGGACCTGACCCGGGTGCACCCGGCCGGGGGGCAGACGGTCACGACGGACGCCCGGGTGGGCGCGGGACAGCTGAAGGTGATCGTGCCGGCGGATGCGGCGGTGCGGCTGAGCATCGATGTGGGGGTGGGCGACATCCGGCTGCCCGGGGACAGCGGAAAGGACGTGGACGTGCGGCCCGGCAGGCACCAGGAGGTGACGCTGACGCCGGCCAAGAGCGCCGGGAAGGGCGGCACGCTGGATCTGACGCTCGGCGTCGGAGTGGGACAGGTGGAGGTCAGCCGTGCTGCGTCATGAGTTCCAGCCGGGAAAGCTGGTCACCGGGCTGTTCCTGACCGCCACCGCCGTGGCCTTCGCGGGGGACGCGGGCGGTCTGTGGGAGACACCGTGGTTCGCGGTCGTCCCGCTGGTCGTGGGCGGACTGTGTCTGGCCGGCGTCACTGCGGCGCTGACCCGGGGGATACGCAGACGGGGCGGCGCCGAGAACGGTCAGCGGTAACCGCCGGTCCTTCGGCGGCGGGCCCGCCAGGCGGCGTCGACGGAGAGGTAGGGGGTGCCGGCGAGGACCAGGGGGAGCCAGGCCATCAGATAGGCGAGGTCATTGCCGTAGTAGTACGGGGTGGTCGCCCAGCTCACCGTCAGCCAGAGGCTGAGCGAGATCAGCGCTCCGCCGAGTGCGGCCAGCCGGCCGAACAGGCCGATCAGGACGCCGATGCCGACGGCCAGTTCACCGAGGGCCATGGCGTAGCCGAAGCCGACCGGGCTCTTCAGCGCCAGGTCGACCAGCGCCGGGATGGCCGCGGAGTCGCGGGCCGAGCGCATGGTCTCGCCGATGGAGCCGGTGCCGGCGGATTTCAGGAACGCGCTGTCGGTGAGCTTGTCCAGACCGGCGTAGACGAAGGTGATGCCCAGGAAGACCCTCAGCGGCAGCAGGGCGTAGTGGCCGGCGGTCTCCCGCCAGGTGCGGTAGCCGTCCAGCCGGGTGGTGTGCATGTCTGTCCGAATCCCGTGAGTCATCGCTGCCCGCCGCCTCTCGCCCGCCGATGCACCCCTCACGTGACCATACGTATGACGAAGGGAGCCCGTTCAATCCTTTCTCGAACCATTTTCCGGATTTCGGGTGTCGGTGTGAACGGGAGGGCGGGCCTTCCGACGGGCCTCATCCGCCCCCACGCCGCCCCTCCGCGTACCGCGCCGTCCGGGCCGGTCAGGACTCGGACACGCCCAGGCGTCGATCGCCCGCCGTACGGTGGCCGTACCGTCGCGCACGGACCGCAGGACCCCATGGACCGCAAGGACCGCAAGGACCGCAAGGACCGCACGGACCCCAGTGACCCCACGGCGGCGCGGAGTGCGGCCCCGTGCGACTCCTTCCAGCTCCGGGCGGCCATCCCCCGGCGGCCATTCGGGCGCCGCGCGGACGAGAACCGGGCTGCGCCGGGTCGTTCACTCCGTCACCTGGACGACGCACCGGTTGGTCGCCACGCCGGCCGCGGTCACCACCTGCACCTCCACCGCGCCGGGTTCCACCTCGGCCGGTACCGACACGGTCAGGACGGTGTCCGTGGGGTTGCGGAAGCCGCCCGTGACCGGGACCAGGGGGACGTGCACGTCGACCGCGCCGATGCGGACGACCGTGCGGGAGAGCCGGTCGGCACCCTGGGCGCCGGGCGGGACGAAGCCGCTGCCGCGGATCTCGATGTCGTCGCCGGTGCGAATCGGGCCGTCGAGGTCACCGGGTTCGCGGGCGCGGACCACCGAGAGGATGACCGGCCGGCCGCCCTCGGCGTACTTGCCGGCCAGGTAGGTCGCGGCCGAGATCAGCACGATCACGCCCAGGCCCCAGGGCAGGTCGGGCAGCTGGTCGGGGCGGCGGGCCAGTCGTACGGCGGCGAACAGCAGGGCGACGGCACTGATGGCGACGTACTGGATGTCGGTGAAGGCGCCCCGGCCGGAGTCGTCGGTGAGCAGGTCGGCGGCGCGCGGACGGTGGGCGGGCACCTTCTGCAGCCGCTGGGCGAGGATGCGCAGGCCCACCACCCGGCGGACCAGGACGGCGACGCCGCACACCACGGCGAGGACGGTGACCACGCCCGCGCCGCGTGCCAGGTCGAGGCCGGAGAGCAGCGCGTCGCGTCCGGCGTGATCGGAGGCGGCGGCCAGGCGGGCGGCGAGCAGCAGGACGGCGTACGCGACGAACAGGACCCAGCAGGCGGCGACGGTGCGGGAGGTGGAGAGACGGTTGTCCTCGCCGATCAGCGGTGCGAGCGCTCCGCCGCGCGTGCGGTGGAGGAAGCAGGCGGCGGTGAGCGCGGCGGCGACGACGAGCGCGGCGAGCAGGGCCGCGGTGCGGGCGCCGGTCCAGCCCGCGCCGATCGCGGTGAGCGCCTCGGCCAGCAGCAGCGCGGTGACCGCGCCCCAGACCGCGTACACCGTCCGCAGCCACAGCCGGGCGAGCCGGGCCGCGCCCTCGGCCCGGCTCTGTTCGGCGACGGCCTCGGCCCGCTCGGTCAGTTCCTCCGAGACCCACTGGCGGGACGCGGAGGCCGAGTGGGCCACGCCCGCCGGCAGTCCCCGGCCGGCGGCGAACTCGTCGCGCCGGCGCAGGAACGCGGCGACGGCCCGCCGGTGTCCCTCCCGGGCGCCGTGCGGGCAGTCCCCGCAGGTGCAGCCGCCCTCGTGGACGCCGTCGGCATCCGTGTGCCCTCTCGCCTCCTGCACCGCCACGCCCGACGCCCGCCTTCCCCGCGACCTGCCGATCCGGCCGCCGGCACCCGTGATGGGCACGACGGCCGGGCAACTCCCCTGTGTCGGAAGCGCATTGTGCCCTACGCCGGGCCTCCGGCGCGCCGGGGCCGGGTCACCGGGGGTGAAGCCGGTACCGCCGTGTTGACCCGGCGGCGGATCACCCACGGACCGCGCCGCTCCGGTACGCCGGCCGGGCGGATGCGGTGCGTCAGTCGAGCAGGTCCGGTTCGCTGCGGCTGATGTCCTGCCACAGGGGCTGGTAGTTGATCCAGGCCACGAGGTCGCCGCCGAGCTGTTCGCGCGTGGCGACGGCGAGTTTGTGGTCGATGAGCACCGGGCGGCCCGCGGCCCTGGCCAGCAGCTGCACCTGGCAGGACCGGTCCAGGGACAGGAACCACCAGGCCGCCGCGTCGACCGAGTCGCCGACGGTGAGCAGCCCGTGGTTGCGCAGCACCAGGGCCTTGCGGGAACCGAGCGCGGCGGCGATCCGGCGGCCCTCCTCGGCGTCCGCGGTGACGCCGGTGTACGCGTCGTACAGGGCGAGGTCCTCGTAGAAGGCGCAGCTCTCCTGGGTGATGGGGTCGATGAGGTCACCGAGGGCGGCGAGGGCGCGGCCGTGCACGGTGTGGCAGTGCGCGACGGCGACGACGTCGGGGCGGGCGGCGTGCACCTGGGCGTGCACGGTGAACGCGGCCTGGTTGACGTGGTAGCGGCCCTCGACGACCTGCCCGTCCTGGTTGACGAGGACGAGGTCGCCGACGGTGACGTGCCGGAACGGCATCCCGAAGGGGTTGACCCAGAAGCAGTCGGTGAACTCGGGGTCCCGGGCCGTGATGTGTCCCGACACCCCGTCCTCGAAGCCGGCCCGCCCGAAGATCCGCAGGGCGCCCGCGAGCCGCTCCTTGCGGTGCCGGCGCTCGTCCTCGGCCGAGTCGTGCATCGGCGGCATGGCGAACCGCAGCCGGTCGGTGGGCAACGGCAGGGGCGGCGTGGGCCCGTGCATGGATCCTCCCGTACGGGGATTGCGGTACGGCCGGAAGGTACCGCCGGCCGGTGGGAAAGGGCAGAGCCGTGCTGTGAAGATGCCGCGCAAACCCGACAGGAGGTGTCGGGATTGCCGGTGAGACTGGCCCGCATGAACTGGGCAGCCTTCAGCACCGCCGTACCCGATCTGGCGCGCACCGCCGAGGAGCGCTTCGGCGTCCACCGCCACCATGTCCTCGCGACCCTCCGCAAGGACGGCTCGCCCCGCACCTGCGGGATCGAGGTCCGCTTCCTGGGCGGCGAGCTGTGGCTCGGCATGATGCCGGGCTCGGTGAAAGCCCTCGACCTGCGCCGCGACCCCCGGTTCGCCCTCCAGGCCAACCCGGGCGCGGGCACGGACATGGGCGGCGGCGACGTCCGGATCGGCGGGCGGGCGTACGAGGTCGAGGACGGCGGGGCCAAGGCCGCGTACGTGAAAGAGGTGGAACCGCCGCAGCCGTTCCACCTCTTCCGCACCGAGCTGACGGAGGTCGTACGAACCTACGTCGAGGACGACACGTATCTGGTCACCCAGGTCTGGAAGCCCGGTGAGTCCCTGCGCACGCTGAAGCGCGCGTAGGGCCTACTCCCACTCGATCGTGCCCGGCGGCTTGCTGGTCACGTCGAGGACGACCCGGTTGACGTCACGGACCTCGTTGGTGATGCGGGTGGAGATCTTCGCCAGCACGTCGTAGGGCAGCCGCGACCAGTCGGCCGTCATCGCGTCCTCGGAGGAGACCGGGCGCAGGACGATCGGGTGGCCGTAGGTGCGGCCGTCGCCCTGGACGCCCACGCTGCGGACGTCGGCGAGCAGGACCACCGGGCACTGCCAGATGTCGCGGTCCAGGCCGGCCGCGGTCAGTTCCTCGCGGGCGATGGCGTCGGCCTCGCGCAGGAGGTCCAGCCGCTCCTTGGTGACCTCGCCGACGATGCGGATGCCGAGGCCCGGACCCGGGAAGGGCTGACGCTGGACGATCTCCTCCGGCAGGCCCAGCTCCTGGCCCACCATGCGGACCTCGTCCTTGAACAGCTTGCGCAGCGGCTCGATCAGCTTGAACTCGAGGTCCTCGGGCAGGCCGCCGACGTTGTGGTGCGACTTGATGTTCGCGGTGCCGGTGCCGCCGCCGGACTCCACCACGTCCGGGTAGAGGGTGCCCTGGACCAGGAACTCCACGGCCGGGCCCTCGTCGGCGATGATCTCGGCCTGCGCCTGCTCGAAGACGCGGATGAACTCCCGGCCGATGATCTTCCGCTTCTCCTCGGGGTCGCTGACCCCGGCGAGCGCCTTGAGGAAGCGCTCCTCGGCGTCGACGACCTTCAGCTGGACGCCGGTGGCCGCGACGAAGTCCTTCTCGACCTGCTCGGTCTCGCCCTTGCGCATCAGGCCGTGGTCGACGTACACGCAGGTCAGCTGGGAGCCGATGGCCTTCTGGACGAGGGCGGCGGCGACGGCGGAGTCCACACCGCCGGACAGGCCGCAGATCGCGCGCTTGTCACCGACCAGCTCGCGGATGGCCTCGACCTGCTCCTCGATCACGTTGCCGGTGGTCCAGTTCGGCTCCAGGCCGGCACCGCGGTACAGGAAGTGCTCCAGCACCTGCTGGCCGTGCGTGGAGTGCATGACCTCGGGGTGGTACTGGACGCCGTAGAGCTTCTTGTCGTCGTTCTCGAACGCGGCGACCGGGACGACGTCCGTGGAGGCGGTGACCGCGAAGCCCTCGGGGGCGGCGGAGCAGGCGTCGCCGTGGGACATCCACACGTGCTGCTCGGCCGGGGTGCCCTCGAAGAGGGTGGAGGAGTTCTTGGCGACGTGCAGGTCGGTACGGCCGTACTCGCGGGCGCCGGTGTTGTCGACCGTGCCGCCGAGGGCCTGCGCCATGAGCTGGAAGCCGTAGCACATGCCGAAGACGGGGACGCCGGCCTCGAAGATCGCGCGGTCGAGGGTGGGGGCGCCCTCCTCGTACACGGACGAGGGGCCGCCGGAGAGGATGATCGCCGCGGGGTTCTTGGCGAGCATCTCGGCGACCGGCATGGTGCTCGGCACGATCTCGCTGTAGACCCGCGCCTCGCGGACGCGTCGGGCGATGAGCTGGGCGTACTGCGCGCCGAAGTCGACGACCAGGACGGTGTCGGGGGTGGCGGCAGACTGGGTCGCTGATGACACGGGGTGCCTTCTGGTGGTCGGGCGGGGGTCTGTGCCTCCGATTCTAACGGGGCGGCCGGGGGACCTTCCGAGGGAAGCCGCCGTGGCATACTGGCCGTATGCGCAAGCACTCGACCTTCGTCTTTACCTATGGCACCCGGCCCGCCGGCTGCCATGGTCGTGCTGCTTGAGCTGACGCCAAGCGACTTCCCAGGCGCCCCGGGCCGACAAGGCCCGGGGTGCCTGTCGTTTCTCCGGGCCGTGTCGTTCCGGGGCACTCATCCCAGCGAGGAGCCCGACATGACCACCACCGCACCGGACACCGCACAGGACGCCGCCCCGGAGGCGATCATCGCCGACGCCCGTGACCGCATCGACGCGCTCGACGACCGGATCATCGGGCTCGTGCAGGAGCGGATGGCCGTCTCCGCTGTCGTCCAGCAGACCCGTATCGCCTCCGGCGGGCGGCGGGTGCACCTGTCCCGCGAGATGGAGATCCTCGGCCGCTACCGGGACGCGCTCGGCAAGCCGGGCACCGCTCTCGCCATGACGCTGCTCGAACTGAGCCGGGGTCGTATCTGAGTTCGGTGCCGCTCTCACCCGTACGGCGCGTGACCGGCCCGCGCACCGCTTCGTTGAGGGGGGTGTCCGTGCCAGCCAGGGGCGGGCCCGAAAGAACCACGCGTGGCTCGCTGGAGCGATGAGGCGTACGGGTCGTGCCGCACGCCGTGGGACCTCGCTCCGGGAAGTGACCGGACGGCAGGGGACAGCAGCCCGGTCACCCAAGAGAACGGCCGGCTCCGGGGACGCCCGGGGCCGGCCGGCGGAACCCGACAACTGCAGACAGGCCACAGGGCACAGGGACAAGCGGCGCGACCCCCGGCGCCGCTCCCCGGCACCGGCGCTGCCCTGACGCCGGTGCTGACCGGAAGAAGGGCCCCGCGGCCTCTCCGTCCCGCGGGGCCCTTCGTCATGCCCGCACGCCGCACCGCACGTCATGCCCGCACGCCGCACGCGCGCGCCGCACCCCCCACCTGAACTGTGACTCAGATCACAAAAGAACCCCGGATCTCCGGAGCAACCCTTCACGCTTTCCGCCGATCAAACCTGCGGATCAAGAAAACGGTGAGAGGGACCTGCCTTCGGAGGGGGATGCAGGTCCCTCTGTGCCGCTGCGGCCGGTCCGGCCGACACCCGCCCGGTCACTTCTTCGGCGGCACCGCCGGCATCCCGAGGAAGGGCAGCCGCAGCGCGCCGAACGCGTCCGCCGGGACCACCGGGGCCTGCGGCTCCACCGGCTTCAGCCGCTCGTACGGCGCTCCGGGCGCCGGCCGCGGGTCCTCCTCGCCCTTGTTCGGCCAGAACGACATCGCCCGCTCGGCCTGCGCGGTGATCGTCAGCGAGGGGTTCACCCCCAGGTTCGCCGAGACCGCGGCGCCGTCCACGACCGAGATGCCGGGGTGGCCGTGGAGCCGGTGGTACGGGTCGATCACGCCCGTCTCCGGTGAGTCGCCGATGGGGCAGCCGCCGAGGAAGTGCGCGGTGAGCGGGGTGCCCATCAGCTCGCCGACGTTGCTGCCGGGGAAGCCGTTGATCTCGGCGGCCAGCGCGGAGGCGGCCTCGGTCGCGGCCCTGATCTGCTTGGGGTTGGGCGCGCCGTGCCCCTGCCGCGCGGTGAGCAGGCCCTTGCCGACGCCGCCGGGCTTGAGGTACGTGGTCAGCGAGTTGTCCAGGGACTGCATGACCAGGCCGATGATGGTCCGCTCCGACCAGCGCCGGTTGGACAGGGAACGGGCGACCAGCATCGGGTGCCGGGCCGCGTTCGCCAGCCAGGCGAGGACGCGCGAGGAGCCCTCGGCGTAGGGCACCTGGAGGATGGACAGGCCGCCCATCGAGTTGGAGCCCTTGCCGTAGCGGACCGGTTCGATGTGGGTGTTCTCGTCGGGGTGGATCGAGGACGTGATGGCGACGCCCCGCGTGAAGTCGGCACGCGGCGCGCCGGTGGCCTTGCGGTAGCGCCGGTTGTCGGTCTGGGCGCCGACCAGGGCCTCGGAGTTGGTGCGGGTCAGGTCGCCGAGCCGGGGGGACAGGTACGGCAGCTGACCGCCGGCCTTCATGCGGTGCAGCAGGGTCTGCGTGCCGTAGGTGCCGGCCGCGAGGACCACCTGGCGGGCGGTGAAGAGCCGGCCCTCGCCCTTCTTCCTCCGGTCCGTCGGCAGGGTCGCCACCGCGTAGCCGCCGCGCGAGTCGTCCGTGACCGACACGACCGTCGTCATCGGGTGCACGACCGCGCCGGCCTTCTCGGCGAGGTACAGGTAGTTCTCGTTCAGGGTGTTCTTCGCGCCGTGCCGGCAGCCGGTCATGCACTCGCCGCACTCGGTGCACGCCCTGCGGTCGGGTCCGGCCCCGCCGAAGTACGGATCGTTCACCCGCTGGCCGGGCCGGGCCCTCGCCTTGCCGTCGGCGTCCTCGCCGTCGCCGAAGAACACGCCCACCGGGGCGAGGTGGAAGGTGTCGCCGACGCCCATCCGCTCGGCCGCGGCCTTCAGGTGGACGTCGGAGGGGGTCATGGTGGGGTTGAGCCGCACGCCGAGCATGCGCCGGGCCTGGTCGTAGTACGGCTTCAGCTCCTCCTGCCAGTCGGTGATGTGCCGCCACTGGGGGTCCTCGAAGAAGGGTTGCGGCGGCACGTACAGGGTGTTGGCGTAGTTGAGGGAGCCGCCGCCGACGCCCGCGCCGGCCAGCACCATCACATTGCCCAGCAGGTGGATGCGCTGGATGCCGAACATGCCGAGCCTCGGGGCCCAGAGGTAGTTCTTCAGGTCCCAGGAGTTCTTCGGCAGGGTGGCGCGGGTGAAGCGGCGCCCGGCTTCCAGTACCCCGACCTTGTACCCCTTCTCGGTGAGCCGGAGGGCGGACACCGAGCCGCCGAAGCCGGAGCCGACGATCAGGACGTCGTAGTCGTAGGCGTCTTGCGGCACGTGTACTCCTCGTCGAGTTGCGGCTGCGGGTCGTGCGTGGCCGGGCGCGGCTGCCCGCGCCCGGAGTCGGTCAGCGGAACCGGAATGCCTTCATCAGCTTCAGGCTCGTGCTCATGAAGCGGGCGTAGGACTCGTCGTCCATCCCCAGCGAGGGCGCCATCGGCAGCAGCCGCTGCTGGGCGACGGTCTGGGCCTCCGTGTACTTGAGGATGCCCTCGGAGCCGTGGCGGCGGCCCAGGCCGGAGTCCTTCATGCCGCCCATCGGGGACTGGACGCTGCCGTAGGCCGGGGCGTAGCCCTCGTTGACGTTGACCGTGCCGGTGCGCAGGCGGGCGGCGACGTCCCGGCCGCGGCGGGCGTCGGTCGTCCACACGGAGGCGTTCAGACCGTACGGCGTGGCGTTGGCGCGTTCGACGGCCTCGTCGTCGCTCTTGAACCGGTAGACCGAGACGACCGGGCCGAAGGTCTCCTCCTCGCAGACGGCCATGGAGGTCTCGACGCCGTCGAGGATGGTGGGCTCGAAGAAGTAGGGGCCGATGTCCGGGCGGGCCACTCCGCCGGCGAGCACCTTCGCGCCCTTGGCGACGGCCTCCTCGACGTGTCGTCGCACGGTCTCCAGCTGGCGTTCGCCGACCAGCGAGCCCATGTCGGCGCCGTAGGCGAGGCAGTTGCCGAGCCGCATGGCCCGGGTGCGGGCGGCGAACCGCTCCAGGAACGCGTCGGCGACGGACTCGTGGACGTACAGCCGCTCGATGGAGATGCACAGCTGGCCGGCGGAGGAGAAGCAGGCGCGTACGGCTCCGGCGGCGGCCTTCTCGACGTCGGCGTCCTCCAGCACCAGCATGGCGTTCTTGCCGCCGAGCTCGAGGGAGACGCCGACCAGCCGGGAGGCGGCGCCGACGGCGACCTCGCGGCCGGTGCGGGTGGAGCCGGTGAAGGAGACGTAGTCGGCGCGCTTGACCAGCTCCGGGCCGACGACCGGGCCCTCGCCGAGGACCACCTGGAAGACGCCCTCGGGCAGGCCGGCCTCGATGAGCAGGTCACGGGCCCACAGCGCGGTGAGGCAGGTCTCGGTGTCCGGCTTCATCACGACGGCGTTGCCGGCGGCGAAGGCGGGCAGGGCGTCGCCGACGGACAGCTCCAGCGGGTAGTTCCAGGGGGCGATCTGGCCCACGACGCCGCGCGGGTGGCGCAGTTCGGTGACCTTGGTCAGCGTCGGCACGGCGCCCGCGTGCCGCTTGGGCTTCAGGTACGCGGGCGCCCGGCGGCCGTAGTGGCGGGCCGCGACGGCGACGGCCTGCACCTCCTCGTGCGCGTGCAGTCGGGCCTTGCCGGTCTCCAGCTGGACCAGGTCGAGGACCTCGGCCTGCCGCTCCAGCAGCAGGTCGTGGAAGCGGAGCAGGACGGCGGCCCGCTGCCGGACCGGGACCTTCGTCCACACGGCCTGGGCGGCGCGGGCCACCTCGAAGGCCTTGCCGACGTCCTGCGGGGTGGACTCGGGCAGGTCGGCCAGTTTCTCGCCGGTGAAGGGGGTGTGGTTGGCGGTGCGGCCGGAGCCGACGACGCCCTTGGTGAGCTGGGCCACCAACTCCGGCGTGACCACGTCGGCGGCGGTGCGGGCGCCTTCGGGCGCGGGCGCGAGCGGGTTGGTACCGGCGGTGTCCGGGGCCTGCGTGTCCGTCATGACGCGCAGGGTATGCCGCGGCGGAGGCTTTGTGTACCCGTCGGTAACGCGGATTCACCGAGTACTCACACACTGCCAGTGATCACTGGCAGCGAATGCGCTGATCAGGGCGTTGGGGCACCGCACCGCACGATCAGTCGACCTCGCTCCTTCTCGCGAGGAGGAGTCCGAGGGCGGCGAGGGGGGTGCGGCGGGGCGCCGGCTCGGGCGCGGGGGCCGGCGTGGGCTCGGGTGCCTGGGCGGACTCGGGTGCCGGTTCGGGCTCGGGCGCCGGGGCGGCGGCCGGCGGGCGGGGTTCCCGCGCCGGTTCCGGTACGGCGGTGAGCCCCAGGCAGTCGCGGAGTGCGGCCTCGGTCTGCGCCGCGTCCGGCCGGGCCGCCGGCTCCACGGCGTGCAGCCGGTCCAGCAGCGGGCCCAGCGGGCCGGGGTCCGTCTCGCCCAGGGTGACGCGGAGCAGGGCGCCCAGGGACCACAGGTCGGAGGCCGGGCCGGCGCCGGGCCCCGCCGCCCGCTCGGGTGCGACGAAACCGGCGGGCGCGTCCTCCACGTGTCCGTCGCCGATGCCGAAGTCGGTGAGGACGACCCGCCCGGTCCCGGTCTCCAGCAGCACGTTGGCCGGTTTGAGGTCCCGGTGCACGATCCCGACGGCGTGGGCGGCGCGCAGCGCGCCGAGCACGGCGAGCCCGACGCGCGCGGCCTCCTCGACGGGGAGCGGGCCGCGGCGCAGCACCTCCCGCAGGGACTCCCCGGCCACCAGCTCCATGACGATCCAGGGGACGCCGTCCTCGGTGACGACGTCGTACACCGTCACGGCCGAGGGGTGCCGCACCAGGGTCGCGGCGCGGGCCTCGTGGTGGAGCCGGTGCGCGATGCGCCGGCTGTCCTCGTCGGCGGCCGGGTCGCCGGGCAGGAGGGGTTCCTTGACGGCGACCAGCGCCTCCCCCTGTTCGTCCCGGGCGCGCCACACGGTCCCGGACGGCCCGGAGCCGAGGCGTCCGGTCAGCCGGTAACGACCGCCGATCAGACGTGCGTCGGGCGGGTGTTCGCCGTCTTCGGTCATGTCACATGAGTACCGTGTGCACCGTGCCGTTGTCGAAGCGGGAGGCCGGAAACGGGACCCGGGAACCGGGACGGCCGGTCACACGGCCCACCGGCACGGGCTGAAGCCGTGCGCGCCCTCGCGCACCTCCACCGCCCCGGCCGGCCGCGAGTGCGCCGTGACCCCAACGCCCCTGCCTCCGCGACCCGTTGCGGCGCCGGCCGCCGTGCACTCCCCTACGGCGGCCCCCCGGCGGCCGGCCGGTCGCCGAGGCGGGAGACCGGGCGCCGGGGCGGGAGACCGGGGTACGGCGGCCCGTACGCCGGTAGCGGACCGGCGAACCGGTCACCCACCCGTGGCCGAGAATGTGTCCACCGCCACGTCGAAGTACTCCCGTGCCTCCCGCACCTGCCCGACCGGTGCCGACACCCACACGTCGTACAGCCGGCCGTTCTCCTCCCAGCACAGGTCGTAGGTGTGGCGCGGGCCCTCCGCCGCGCTGAAGCCGTCCCAGGTGAACTCCCACAGCGCGGCCGGGTGTCCGTGCCGCGTGGTCCGGATGACGCGTCCGTCGTGGTACCCGGGGTTGGTGGAGGGACCGTCGGCGGCGGAGCGGTTCATCGCCGCCTCGGGGCCGCCCACCTGGGGCCCGCCGACCCGGATGCCCAGCCGGAAGGTCCCGCCCGGCGAGAGGTAGAAGACGCGGCCCTCCGGGCTGCGGGTGAAGTCCCGCGGTACGGCGAGGGAGAAGCCGGCCGGGTCACGGGCCGTGCGGTAACCGGAGGGCGCTGTGCGCGAGTCGGCACCGGGGTTGAGCGGCGGTGCCGGTGCGGTCCCGGTCGGTGACGGGGAGACGGCCGCACCCCCCGTACCCCGTCCGGTCGGTGACGGGGACGCCGTCGTGCCTCCCGTGCCGGTCCGGGTCGCCGGGCTCGTCGCGGTGCCGCCCGGCGTGCCGCCGCCCCCGTCCCCGCTCCCGTGCAGCAGCAGCGCCGCGGCCGACACGCCGGCCCCGGCCAGCGCGGCCACGAGCAGTGCCGCGACCAGCGTGCCGCGCGGGGAGGAACGCGCCGGAGGCGGTTCGAGTGGCGGCCGGGCCGGGCCGGCCGGCGGCGGTCCGCCGTGGGGCAGGTCCCGCTGCGCCGGCGTTGCCGGGGTCTTCGGCGTGAGACTGCCGCCGATCCGGTGGATGAGCCCGCCGCCGTGCGCCCCCGCGGGGCCCGGGTCGCCCGGCGCGGGCGGCGTCCGTCCGGTCTCCAGATACGTCCACAGCATCCGCTCGGCGTCCGCCGCGCCCAGCCGCCGGTCCGGGTCGCGTTCCAGCAGCCCCAGCACGACGGGCAGCAGCGGCTCCGCCTCGGCCGGCGGGCGGATGTCGTCGGAGACGACGGCGTGCAGGATGCCGCCGAGCGAGTCGCGCCGGAACGGCGACTCGCCGCTGAGCACCGTGCACAGCAGCGCGCCCAGCGACCACAGATCGGACTCCGGCCCGGTGCGCAGTCCGGACATCCGCTCCGGCGCGGTGTACTCGGGCGAGCCGACGAACGAGCCGGTCTCGGTGAGCGTGGTGGCGCCCTCCACCTGCGCGATGCCGAAGTCGGTGAGGACGACCCGGTCGGTGCCCGACTCGATCAGCACGTTCGCGGGTTTGATGTCCCGGTGCAGCACCCCCGCCTCGTGCGCGGTGCGCACCGCGCTCAGCAGGGCGATGCCGATCCGCGCGGCCTCGGAGGCGTCGACCGGGCCGTGCCGGTCGATCCGGTCGGCGAGCGAACCGCCGTCGATCAACTCCATGACGAGGTAGGGCCGTTCGTCCTGCTCCACCACGTCGTGCACGACGATGATGTGCGGGTGGCGTAACTGGCAGACCGCGCGCGCCTCGCGGAGCGTGCGGTCCCGGCGGCGGCGTGCGTCGTCGTCCGGGAGCGCGTCGTCGGACAGGAGTTCCTTGACCGCCACCCGGCGGCCCAGCACCTGGTCGCTCGCCCGCCACACGACGCCCATGCCGCCGCGCCCGACGCGTTCCTCCAGGCGGTAACGGCCCGCGATCAGCCGGAAGCCGGCTCCCTCGGTCCCCATGGGCCCATCATGCCGCACGGGGCCCGTGCCCCCCGGGACACCGACCGGCCAAGACACACCGGTCGGCCTGCCATTTTCGGCCGACTCGGCGACCGCCGGGGCCGGTTCAGCCCTCGTCCGGCTGCTGCCAGCCGCGCAGCACCCAGGTGAACTGCTCGCTGGTCGTGGCCCAGTCCTCGGCCGGCGAGGACATGTAGAGGGCGTACTCGGTGCCCTGCCGGGAGAAGTACGTCTCCTCGACCGCGTGCCGCGGTCCGGGGACGTACGGCGGGTCCTTCTTCAGCGCGGTCCAGGTGTACTCCCACCGGGCGCCCTTGCGGTCGCGGTAGATGTTCTCCTTCATCGTGACGCGCCGGTAGTCGACCAGCCGCTGGAGCTGCTGCTCCAGGTCCTGCTGGTGGGAGAGGGGGTCGGCGAAGTCCGGTGAGCCGTCGATGGCGACGCGGACGAAGTGCTTGCCGTCGTCCGGCGTGTAGTCGATCTGCTTGAGGTCGCCCTGGATGCCGTACACCTTGCGCTTCCAGCCCTTGGGCAGGGAGAGGCTGAAGCCCAGCGGGTCGTGGTACGTCGTCCAGCCGTCGGGCAGCGCGCCGTCGGCCCCGGCCGTCTCGCTGTCGGCGGGCGCCGGGCTCACCTCGCCGCCGGAGCCGGTGTCCCGCCCGCCCCAGTGCTGGATCGCCACCGCCCCGGCACCGCCGAGCACCGCGGCCAGGGCGACGACCACCGCGAGGGTGCGCAGCCGCCGGCGGGGCCGGACGGGCGCCGGCCCGCGGACCGTGAACCCGCCGGCGGAACCCGGGTCGTGTCCGGGCCCGGTGGACGCGGGGTCGTAGGGGGAGGTGGCGGAGCCGGAGCCGTACGCGGCCGTCGAGCCACCGGCGCGGTGCCCCTGGCCGGAGGAGTGCGCTCCGTAGCCCTGACCGGAGGGGTCCGGCCCGTAGCCCTCGCCCGGGACGCCCGGACCGTAGCCGGAAGCCGGGGTCCGGGAGCCGTAACCGGAAGCCGGTGTCCCGGAACCGTAGCCCTCGGCCGGCGTGCCCGGGCCGTAGCCGCCGCCCGTCGTGCCGGCGCCGTGGCCGGGCGGGGGTGTGCCCGTGCCCTGGTGACGTCCGGTGGCCGTGGGGAAGCCCGAGCCCTGGGTCGGGACGAACGCCTCGGCGGCGCGCGGCCGGCGGTTCTCCGCCGCCTCGGCGAGCATCTGCTCGGCCTCCTCCGCGCCCGGCCGCCGGGCCGGGTCCTTGCGCAGCAGCGCGGCGATGACCGGGGTGAGCACACCGGCGTGGCGCGGCTCGTCCGCCTCCTCCTCGACGACCGCCTGCATGGTGCTCAGCGGCGAGGTCCGCCGGAACGGCGAACGCCCCTCGACCGCCGTGTACAGCGTGGCGCCGAGCGCCCACAGGTCGGAGGCCGGGCCGGGATCGTGACCGCGCACCCGCTCGGGGGCCAGGTAGTCGACCGAGCCGACGACCTCACCGGTGCGGGTGATGGTGGTGTCGCCCTCGATCTGGGCGATGCCGAAGTCGGTGAGCAGGACCCGGCCGTCCGCGCCGAGCAGGACGTTGCCGGGCTTGACGTCCCGGTGCAGAACCCCGGCGGAGTGCGCGGCGCGCAGCGCCCGCAGCACCCACAGCCCGATCCGCGCGGCCTCCGCCGGCTCCACGCGCCCCCGCTCCTTGACCGTGTCGGCCAGCGAGGCGCCCTCGACCAGCTCCATCACGATCCACGGGCGGCCGTCGTGTTCCAGGACGTCGTGCACGGTGACGACGGCCGAGTGGTTGATCCGCGCGGCGGCCCGGGCCTCGGCCCTGGTCCGGGCGAGCAGCACGCCCCGGTCGCTGTCGGAGACGTAGAGCGCGGCGGTCAGCTCCTTGACGGCGACCTTCCGGTGCAGCACCTCGTCGTGGGCGCGCCACACCCGGCCCATGCCGCCGCTGCCGATGGAGTCGGCGAGCCGGTAGCGGCCCGCTATGAGCAGGCCCTGCATCTGATTCACGTTGCCCCGCAATGCTCTTGACACGGTCAGACTAAGGACCGGCCTGCCCCCAGGGAACCAGCGGGGTGCCAAGGAAACCGCACTGTGACGATGGTCATTTCGGCGCGAGAGAGGGAACCGCACCGGCACCGCACGACCCCGGACACACGCTGCTCAACCGGTGTAGCGATACGTCGCGGTAGCCTGCTCGTACAGCCGCGTCACCTCGTCCCGCTCCGCATCCGGACCGCGCACCTGGACGACGTGATAGCGGCCGTTCAGCAACAGCGCCATGTTCCGCACGAACAGGTCACGGCCCTGCCCGTCGGTCCAGGTGAACTGCCCCTCGGCCATGGTCCGTCCACCCACCTCGATGGTCCGCAGCCCGCCGGCCGTGGCCCAGCTGGAGTCGCGGTACGGCTGGAGTTCGCGCTCCTTGTCCCGCTGATAGACCATCGGATCGCTGCCGTACGCGGACGTCCCGTCCCGTCCCGGTACGACGATCAGCTCGAAGTTCCCGTGCGCGTAGACCACCTGGCCGCTGCCGTTCTTCGGGGTGCGCGTCCAGCCCTCGGCGACGGCGACCTTGAAGCCGTCCGGGTCCTTGCGCAGGGTGAAGCCGTCGGGGACGGCGGGGTCCCCGCCCGTCTGCGTCTCGGTCGCGGGCGCGGAGGCGGAGGCGCCCCCGTCCGGCGCGCTCTGCCCGGCGGAGGGGCGCGGGGTGTGCGAGGGCGCGGCACCTGTCTGCCCGGCGCCGCCGGTACGGTCGCCGCCCGCCGCGCCACTCTCGCCCTGTTTCGGCATGAAGAGCATCGCGTAGGCGATCGCACCGGCCAGCAGGAGCAGGATCAGCAGGAGCAGGGTCCGGCCGAGGCTGCGCGGCGAACCCGCGCCGTCCCGGGCCCGCTTGTGCCGGCCGTGCGGATGGGCCGCGGGCAGCCCGGCGCGCCGCCGGCGCACCAGTTCGCCACGGCGCCGGACGATCGGCAGCCGGCTCGGGTCGGCGGGCGGCGTCGGGACGACATGGGTGCCGGCGTCCGGCTCGGGCGCGGACCGCACCAGCGACCGCAGCCAGCCGCTCAGTTCCTCGACGTCCGGCCGTTCGGTGGGGTCCTGGCGCAGCAACGACTCCACGACCGGCCGCAGCGGCCCGCACTCCTCGGCGAAGGCGGGCGGTTCGGCGCACACCAGCTGCACCAGCTCGGCCGTGGACTCCTCCGGGTACGGTGCGTGCCCCTGCACGGCCCGGAACAGCAGCGCGCCCAGCGCCCACAGATCGGTGGCCGGGCCGATGGGCGCCGCCAGCTGCCAGTTCTCGTGCACGGGCCCGGCCTGCTCCGGTGCCCAGCGCTCGGTCACCGGCCCCACCACGGTCATCCGCACCTGCCGCGCCCGCTCGGCGGCGAGCGCGGTCCCGGGCCCACGGCGCACACCGCCGGGCTGGTCCCAGCCACCGCCCGGCGCCCCGGGCCGACCGGCGCCGGAAACGGCTGCGGGGGCGGTGCCGGACGCGGGTGCGGGTTCGAGTGCGGAGTACGGCGGGGTGGCACCCGCGTAGCCGGGCTCGGACACCTCCCACGCCTGCCGGCTCCGCTCCCCACCCGGCACCGGGGCGCGCCCCGGACCCTGTCCGGGACCGGGCGCCGGCGCCTGCCGCCCGGACCCGTACCCCTGACCCGGCACGGACGCCTGCCCGCTGCCGGGGTTCGCCGGTGGCAGGCCCGGCCGGTGGGCTCCGCCGTCCGGGGCCGGGGGCGTGCCGCCGGTTCCGGGGCGCGGTGCGGCGCCGTGCCAGGGGGCGCCGCGCACCCCGTAGGGGTCGGCTGTCCGGCCGGGCGGCACCGTGGTGCCGGTGCCCTCGCCGGAGGCGCCGGAGGGGTACGACGGCGCCGCGCCGGGGCCGGTGTCGTCGGCGGGTGGCCGCGCGCCCGGAAGGGCCGCGCGGTCGCCCTGCTGGGCCTCGTGCACCCGGGCGGCGGCCCGGGCGCCCGCCCGGTACGCGGCGATGGCCCCGGCCCGGGCGGCCCGGATGTCGGCACCGCTCTCCAGGGCCGGCTGGCCCGCCGCGCCGGAGCCGCCGTTCGCCCCCGGCGCCGGGAGCCCTCCGGCCGCGCGCGCCTGGATGGCGGCCCGCCGCGCGGCCTCGGGATCGACGTCCCCGGCCGGCCCTGCGCCCGCTTCGCCGCTACGGCCCCCGGAAGCGGCGGAGACCGCGCCGCCTCCCGCACCGGGCCCACCGCCCATCGTGCCGCCGCCGACGGAACCCGGCTCGGCGCCGAACCCCTCCCCCGTGTCGCCGTGCGGGTCCTCGGGAGCCGGCACCGGGTCGTATCCGCACAGCGCCTCCTCCGCCGCGCCGGCCGCGAGACCCGTCAGCATCACGCGGCCGTCGTCGCAGACGAGGACCGTGCGGACGGTGATGTTGCGGTGCACCCAGCCATGGGCGTGCAGCACCCGGAGCGCCATGAGCACGTCGGAGGCGACCTCGGCCGCCCGGTACGGCGTCAGCGGCCGCTCGGCGAGCAGGGCGGCCAGCGGGCGCGCGTTCACCAGCTCGCTGACGATCCACAGGGACCCGCCCTCGGCGAACACGTCGAAGACCTGGTCCAGCCGGGGGTGGTCGGGGATGCCGGCCGCCGCCTGCGCGGCCTCGACGGCGCGCCGCACCGCCGGATCGGCGGGCCGCCGGGTGGCGGTCCTCGCCTCCGGCGCCCGGCGGGACGCGCGCTCCCGTGCGGTGAACCCGGCGGGCAGGCCCTCCGCGTCGAGCACCTCGGCCTCGACGACCTCCGGCAACGGCACCTGCCGGACGAGGACCTCCTGACCGCTGTAGGTGTCGAAGGCGCGGGTCTCGGTGAGTTCGTACTCGTCGGACGGCGGCAGTGGCAGGCGGTAGCGGTCGGCGAGCACCCGACCCGCGTAGTCGTCCACTTTGCCTCCCCCGGCCGCCCGGTTGGTCACATCCGTTCGCCCCACGGCCCGTTTCGTACACGCGTCCGGCCGCGTACGGTCCGCGACCCTTCACGATACGTGCCGGAGGCAACCCGCATTGAGAGGATGACGGATTCTCACGTACCAAACCGGCGCACGGCGCCTATGACTTGGGTTCGAAGGACTTCGTCAACGTCTTCCAGGTGTCCTTGCGCAGTTCGCCGTGCCAGTCGGCGCCCTTCGCGGTGTACATCAGCGCGTAACCGAGGTGGTCGTTCACCACGAACCCCCGGTCGATCGTGCGGTACCCGGTGCCGCCCTCGACGTAGGTGAACTCCCAGTCGGCGGTGTTCCAGCCGCGGTAGTCCACCTTCTCGATGCGGATCTTGTGGTACTGGGAGCGCACCATGGAGCGCTCCTGGTTCTTCCAGTCGGCCACCGGGTCGTCCTTCGGCGTGCCGGTCCAGGCGACGAGCAGCTTCTGCCCTCCGGGCCCGGTGTAGCGGTCACCGGCGCCCCCGGTGGACTGGTACGTCCACCCCTTGGGCAGCCCGATCGAGTACCCCTGGCCGCCCTTGCGGGTGGAGACCACCGGAGCGCTCCCGCCGTCCTTCGACCCGGAGGAGCCCTCGGTGGAGTCGTCGGAACCGGTGTCGGAGCCGGTGCCGGCGGACGGGTTCGCGCCGGTGCTTCTCGTCGGCCCGGTGCTCGCGGAGGCCGAACTCCCCCCGTCCGTCCGGGGCCCGGTGGCCGTGCCGCCGCCCGTGCCCTTGTCCCGCTTGGCGGACGCGTCGGGACTGGCCGCGGCCCTGGCACCGCCGCTCTTGTCGTCCTTGCCGTCGTCGCCGCCCAGGGTGAGGGCCAGTACGGTCCCGAGCACGGCGAGCACGACCACCACGGCGATGATCAGCAGCGTCCGCTTCGGCACCACGTCGGTCAGCGGGGCCCTCGGCACCGAACGCGTCGGCAGGTCCAGGTCCGGCGGCGGGACCACGGGCCAGCCGGAACCCTGCTTGTTCGTGCTGGAGTTCGGCATGCCGGCGGCACCCGTCGCCGCACCGCCCGGCCTCGCGGCGGGTTCGGCCCCCGGTCCGGCGGAGAACCCGGGCCGCGTCTCCCCGGGAACCGCGCCCCCGGCGCCCACCGCGCCGCCCGTCCCCGGCGCGGACGGCTCGCTTCCGCTCTTGTTCCGCGCGGCCGCCGCCGTGGCCGCCCCGGCCGCCTTGCGGACCGACCGCAGGGCGCCGCGCAGCTTCTCGCCGCCCTCCTCGCCCCGCCTGCCCGTGGGCCCGTCGGACTGGGCGGGCAGCGGGACCACCTGCGTGGCGTCCAGCGGCTTGGGCTCGGGCGCCCGGATGACGGCGTTGAGCATGGCCCGTGCCCCGGCGTCGTCCAGCCGCTTGGCCGGGTCCTTGGTCAGCAGGCCGTAGATGACGTCCCGCAGCGGTCCGGCGTTCTTCGGCTCGTCCAGGGGCTCGGTCATCACCGCGGTGAGCGTGGCGATCGCCGAACCCTTGTCGTAGGGCGGGGTGCCTTCGACCGCCGCGTACAGCAGGCCGCCGAGGGACCAGAGGTCGGCCGCCGGTCCCGGCTTGTGGCCACGGGCCCGCTCCGGGGAGATGTAGGAGGGGGCGCCGACGAGCATGCCGGTGGAGGTGATGGACGGGTCGCCCTCGACCTGCGCGATGCCGAAGTCGGTGAGCACGACCCGGCCGTCCTCGGCGATGAGCACGTTGGACGGCTTCACGTCCCGGTGCAGGATGCCCTCCCGGTGCGCGGAACGCAGCACGTCGAGGACGGCGAGGCCCACCTCGGCGGCGCGCTTCGGCTCCAGCACGCCGTCCTCGCGGATGACCTCGGCGAGGGACTTGCCCTCGACCAACTCCATGACGATCCAGGGCCGGTCGTCCTCGTCGACGACGTCGAAGACCGTCACCGCGCTGTTGTTGCGGATCCGGGCGATCGCCTTGGCCTCGCGCAGGGTGCGCGTGATCAGGCGCCGCTTCTCCTCCTCGTCGATGTTCGACGGGAACCGCAGTTCCTTGACGGCGACCGTCCGCCCCAGGGTCTCGTCCTCGGCGCGCCAGACCGTGCCCATACCGCCACGGCCCAGCACGTCTCCCAGCCGGTACCGCCCCGCGAGGAGACGCCGCTGGTTCTTGTCCTGACGAGTCTCCTGACGAGATGTACCCGCCCGCTCCGCCTCCGACATGCGTCCCCTCATACAACCCGCCCTGACAGAGCCTCCATTGTCTCTCACCCGACAAGTGCCCAACGCCCAGGGTGCCCCTGGCCGGGGCCCGCCCCCGCCGTCCCGGAGGCCCGCCTGAAGCGCGTGTTCCGCTTATCGGGATGACGGGTCGTAAGAAGGGAGGAACCGGTACGCCGACGCTTCGGACAGTCCCGTCCATACCGGTGCCCCCGACACCCCGAACCCGCGCTGCTCACAACCGAGTTCCCCCTTATCGCCCGGTATAACGACCGGTATTCGAGCGGGGATCCCGGAAACGGCCACTCGTTCGAGTGAACGCCGGTCGCCCTACAGCGGCACGATGTCCGGCGCGCCCAGCCTCGCCGCGTCCGCGGTCAGGTCGTCCGGCTGGATCTGGGACTCCCGCTCGGCCTCCACCCGCTTCTCGTAGTGCTCGACCTCGCGGGCGATCTGGTCCTCGTCCCAGCCGAGAACGGGTGCCATCAGCTCGGCCGCCTCGCGGGCACTGCGGGTGCCGCGGTCGAAGGTCTCGATGGAGATGCGGGTGCGGCGGGTGAGGACGTCGTCCAGGTGCCGGGCGCCCTCGTGCGAGGCGGCGTACACCACCTCGGCGCGCAGGTAGTCGTCGGCGGCGTGCAGCGGTTCGCCGAGCGCGGGGTCGGCGGCGATGAGGTCCAGGACCTCCTCGGCCAGCGAGCCGTACCGGTTCAGCAGGTGCTCCACACGGACCACGTGCAGTCCGGTGCGCGCGGCGATCCGCGCTCGCGCGTTCCACAGCGCCTGGTAGCCCTCCGCGCCGAGCAGCGGGGTCTCCTCCGTGACGCAGTCGGCCACGCGCATGTCGAGCCCGTGCACGGCCTCGTCGACGGCGTCCTTGGCCATCACCCGGTACGTCGTGTACTTGCCGCCCGCCACGACCACCAGTCCCGGCACCGGGTGGGCGACCGTGTGCTCGCGAGAGAGCTTGCTGGTGGCGTCGGACTCGCCGGCCAGCAGCGGGCGCAGCCCCGCGTACACGCCCTGTACGTCGTCGCGGCCGAGCGGCACGGCCAGCACCGAGTTGACGTGCTCCAGCAGGTAGTCGATGTCGGCGCTGGACGCGGCCGGGTGGGCCTTGTCCAGGTCCCAGTCGGTGTCGGTGGTGCCGATGATCCAGTGCCGGCCCCAGGGGATGACGAACAGGACGGACTTCTCGGTGCGCAGGATCAGACCGGTGGTGGAGTGGACGCGGTCCTTGGGCACGACCAGGTGGATGCCCTTGGAGGCGCGGACGTGGAACCGGCCGCGCTCGCCCACCATGGCCTGCGTGTCGTCGGTCCACACACCGGTGGCGTTGACGACCTGCTGGGCGTGGATCTCGTACTCCCCGCCGCCCTCCACGTCCTGCACCCGGGCGCCGACCACCCGCTCCCCCTCGCGCAGGAACCCGGTCACGCGGGCGCGGTTGGCCACCTTCGCGCCGTAGGACGCGGCCGTGCGCACCAGGGCGGCGACGAAGCGGGCGTCGTCCACCTGGGCGTCGTAGTACTGCAGGGCGCCGACCAGGGCGTCCTTCTTGAGGCAGGGGGCCACGCGCAGGGCGTTGCGGCGGGTGAGGTGGCGGTGCACAGGCAGGCCGCGGCCGTGGCCGCGGGCCATGGACATCGCGTCGTACAGGGCGACGCCCGAGCCCGCGTACATCCGCTCCCAGCCCTTGTGCTGGAGCGGGTAGAGGAACGGGACCGGCTTGACCAGGTGCGGGGCGAGGCGCTCCAGCAGCAGACCGCGCTCCTTGAGGGCCTCGCGGACCAGGGCGAAGTCGAGCATCTCCAGGTAGCGCAGGCCCCCGTGTATCAGCTTGCTGGACCGGCTGGAGGTGCCGGACGCCCAGTCACGGGCCTCGACCAGGCCGGTGGACAGGCCGCGTGTGACGGCGTCCAGCGCGGTGCCCGCGCCCACCACTCCGCCGCCGACCACCAGCACGTCCAGCTCGCGCTCCGCCATCGCCGCCAGTGCCCCGGCGCGCTGCGCCGGCCCCAGAGTCGCTGTCCTCACCGCTGCCTCCCGCTGTCGCAGATCCGCTCGCGTCGGCCGCACCCGGTGGGCGAAGCCCGGTTCATCCCCTCCTCCTGCCCAAATTCTGACCGGGCTGCCCGACTTCAGCCACCACGGGATCCCGGCCTGTGGACAACTTGCGCACAACCCTTGGAAGACACACAAACACAATCACGCATAACGGTCATATATGTACCTAGTCTGACAGTGCACTCGCTCGTCTTCTCCACAGCGGTTGCGCACCTGTCCCGCTTCGGCTACTGGAAGGACGGCCCACGCCATGCCCGCAGACCTCGCCGTCATCGGACTCGGTCCCTACGGCCTGCCGCTCGCCCAGGCCGCCGTCGCCTCCGGTATCCCCACCGTCGGCTATGCCACCGGCCCCGAGGCCGGCTCGCTCAGCCCCGCGGAGCTGCGCCGGATGCACTCCGCCGGGTTCCGCCCCGTCACCGACCCCGCCCAGCTCGGCCGGGTGCGCACCGCGGTGATCTGCGCGCCCACCCCGCGCGGCGCCGACGGCGGGCTCGACCTCGGTCAGGTCGAGGCCGCCGCCCGCACCCTGGCCGCGCGGCTGCGCCCGCACACCACGGTCATCCTGGAGTCGCCCGTGCTCCCCGGCACCACGGAGGAGTTCCTGCGCCCGCTGCTGGAGGAGGGCTCGGGGCTGCGCGCCGGCCGCGACTTCCACCTCGCCTACTCCCCCAGCCGGGTCGACCCCGGCAGCCGGGACCACACCCCCGCGAGCACCCCCAAGGTCATCGGCGGCCTCACCCCCGCCTGCACCGAGTCGGCCGCCGCGTTCTACGGCCGGCTCACCGACAAGGTGGTGCGCGCGCGTGGGCTGCGGGAGGCGGAGACCGTGCAGCTGCTGGAGACCAACTACCGGCACGTCAACATCGCGCTCGTCAACGAGATGGCCGTCCTCTGCCACGAGCTGGGCGTCGACCTGTGGGACGTCATCCGGTGCGCGGAGACCAAGCCCTTCGGCTTCCAGGCGTTCCGGCCGGGTCCTGGCGTCGGCGGGCACGGGGTCCCGCTGGACCTGACCGGGCACGCGACCCGCACCCTGCGCATGGTCGAGCTGGCCCAGCAGGTCAACAACCGCATGCCCCGGTACGTCGTCCAGCGCGCGGCCACCCTCCTGAACGAACACGGCAAGTCCGCGCGCGGGGCCCGTGTGCTGCTCCTCGGCGTCACCTACAAGCCCGACCTCGCCGACCAGCAGGGCACCCCGGCCCAGGAGATCGCCGTACGGCTCATGGGGCTGGGCGCGGCCGTCAGCTACCACGACCCTTACGTGCCCGAGTGGAGCGTCCTGGACCGGCCCGTGCCGCGCGCGGACTCCCTGTACGAGGCGGCGGCCGACGCCGACCTCACGATCCTGCTCCAGCAGCACCGGACGTACGACCTCCAGGGCCTCTCGGTGAAGGCCCAGCTGCTGCTGGACACACGGGGGGCCACGCCCACGGGGGCGGCGCACCGGTTGTGAAGGCGGGCGCGTGGGGGTGCCGGGGCCGGGGATGGTGGCGTCCCGTGGGCGCCCCCGTCGGGTAACGCCCCCCTTCGGGCGCACTCGACCACGCCTGGGCATGCGGAAGGGCCGGTCGTCCGCTGGGGACGACCGGCCCTTCCGGCGTTGTGGCGACCGCTTCGGCGACTACCGCCGGTGCTGGCTGTCCGCCACCGTCACCTCGACCCGCTGGAACTCCTTCAGCTCGCTGTAGCCGGTGGTGGCCATGGCGCGGCGCAGGGCACCGAAGAAGTTCATCGAGCCGTCGGGGGTGTGGGACGGACCGGTGAGGATCTCCTCGACCGTGCCGACCGTGCCGAGGTCGACCTTCTTGCCGCGGGGCAGCTCCTCGTTGACCGCCTCCATGCCCCAGTGGTGGCCCTTGCCGGGCGCGTCCGTGCCCCGGGCCAGCGGGGAGCCCATCATCACGGCGTCGGCGCCGCAGGCGATGGCCTTGGGCAGGTCGCCGGACCAGCCGACACCGCCGTCCGCGATCACGTGCACGTACCGGCCGCCGGACTCGTCCATGTAGTCGCGGCGTGCCGCGGCCACGTCGGCGACGGCCGTGGCCATCGGGACCTGGATGCCGAGGACGTTGCGCGTGGTGTGCGCGGCGCCGCCGCCGAAGCCGACGAGGACGCCCGCGGCACCCGTGCGCATCAGGTGCAGGGCCGCCGTGTACGTGGCGCAGCCGCCGACGATCACCGGGACGTCCAGCTCGTAGATGAACTGCTTCAGGTTCAGCGGCTCGTGCGAGGACGACACGTGCTCCGCCGAGACCGTCGTACCCCGGATGACGAAGATGTCCACGCCGGCGTCCACGACCGCCTTGGAGAACTGCGCGGTGCGCTGCGGGGAGAGCGCTGCGGCGGTGACCACGCCGGAGTCGCGCACCTCCTTGATCCGGGCGCCGATCAGCTCCTCCTTGATCGGTGCCGCGTAGATCTCCTGGAGCCGGCGGGTCGCCTGCTCGGCGGGCAGCTCGGCGATCTCGTCCAGCAGCGGCTGCGGGTCCTCGTACCGCGTCCACAGCCCTTCCAGGTTGAGCACGCCGAGGCCGCCGAGCTCGCCGATGCGGATCGCGGTGGCCGGGGAGACCACGGAGTCCATGGGTGCGGCCAGGAACGGCAGCTCGAAGCGGTAGGCGTCGATCTGCCAGGCGATCGAGACCTCCTTCGGGTCCCGCGTACGGCGGCTGGGGACGACGGCGATGTCGTCGAAGGCGTACGCCCGGCGGCCGCGCTTGCCGCGCCCGATCTCGATCTCAGTCACGTTGGTGGCCTTTCCCTATGCGTTGCAGCGCCTTCCAGTATCGCCGACGGGTACGGCGACGGCGGCCCCGGATGCTCCGGGACCGCCGTGGCACGAGCCTCACGCGCGCGCGGGCGTCACTTCCCGCGCCGCTGCCGCCGCTACTTCCTGCCGCTGTAGTTCGGCGCCTCGACCGTCATCTGGATGTCGTGCGGGTGGCTCTCCTTCAGGCCCGCCGAGGTGATCCGCACGAACCGGCCGTTGGCCTGCAGATCGGGCACGGTCTTGCCGCCGACGTAGAACATCGACTGGCGCAGACCGCCGACCAGCTGGTGGACGACCGAGGAGAGCGGGCCGCGGTAGGGCACCTGGCCCTCGATGCCCTCGGGGATCAGCTGCTCGTCGGAGGCGACGCCCTCCTGGAAGTAACGGTCCTTGGAGAAGGACTTGCGGTCGCCGCGGGTCTGCATGGCACCGAGGGAGCCCATGCCGCGGTACGACTTGAACTGCTTGCCGTTGATGAACAGCAGCTCGCCCGGGGACTCCTCGCAGCCCGCGAGCAGCGAGCCCAGCATCACCGTGTCGGCGCCCGCGACCAGGGCCTTGGCGATGTCGCCGGAGTACTGCAGGCCACCGTCGCCGATGACCGGGACGCCGGCCTCCTTCGCGGCGAGCGCGGCCTCGTAGATCGCGGTGACCTGCGGGACGCCGACGCCGGCGACCACGCGGGTGGTGCAGATGGAGCCGGGGCCGACACCGACCTTGATGCCGTCGGCGCCCGCGTCGACCAGGGCCTGGGCGCCGTCACGGGTGGCGACGTTGCCGCCGATGACGTCGACGCCGGACGAGTTCGACTTGATCTTGGCGATCATGTCGCCGACCAGCCGGGAGTGGCCGTGCGCGGTGTCCACGACGATGAAGTCGACACCGGCCTCGATCAGGGCCTGGGCACGCTCGAAGGCGTCGCCGGCCACGCCGACCGCGGCGCCGACCAGCAGGCGGCCCTCGGCGTCCTTGGCCGCGTTCGGGTACTGCTCCGCCTTGACGAAGTCCTTGACGGTGATCAGGCCCTTGAGAACGCCCTCGTCGTCGACCAGCGGCAGCTTCTCGATCTTGTGCTTGCGCAGCAGCTCCATGGCCTCCGGGCCGGAGATGCCGACCTTGCCGGTGACCAGCGGCATCGGGGTCATGACCTCGTGCACGCGGCGGCTGCGGTCGCTCTCGAAGGCCATGTCACGGTTGGTGACGATGCCGAGGAGCTTCTTGTCGCCGTCGGTGACCGGGACGCCGCTGATGCGGAACTTGGCGCACAGCGCGTCGGCCTCGGCGAGCGTGGCGTCCGGGTGGATGGTGATGGGGTCGGTGACCATGCCGGACTCGGAGCGCTTCACCAGGTCGACCTGGTTGGCCTGGTCCTCGATGGAGAGGTTGCGGTGCAGGACGCCGACGCCGCCCTGGCGGGCCATCGCGATCGCCATGCGGGACTCGGTCACCTTGTCCATGGCGGCGGACAGCAGCGGGATGTTGACCCGCACGTTCTTGGAGACGTACGAGGCGGTGTCGATCTCGTCGGGTGCCATGTCCGACGGGCCCGGCAGCAGCAGCACGTCGTCGTAGGTCAGCCCGAGTGTCGCGAATTTACCGGGCACTCCGTCGACGTTGGCAGTCATGACACCTTCCCCAAATGGCCTTGATCGGTGCGGATGTCCATGCTAACGGGAAGCGTCGCTAGCAAATTCCACGGTACGGGGTCGCTTCGGGCTTCGTATGTTCGTACGGAAACGACGGCGTACGCGTTCAGCGCGGGAGCCACTTCGGGCTCCGCGCCGGGGGGTTCACTGTTCGGCGAGCGCCCTCAGGCGGCTCAGGGCCCGGTGCTGGGCCACGCGGACCGCGCCGGGTGACATTCCCAACATCTGCCCCGTCTCCTCCGCGGTCAAGCCCACGGCGATGCGCAGCAACAGGAGTTCGCGCTGGTTCTCGGGGAGGTTGGCCAGCAGTTTCTTGGCCCACTCGGCGTCGCTGCTGAGCAGCGCGCGCTCCTCGGGACCGAGGGAGTCGTCGGGCCGCTCGGGCATCTCGTCGGACGGCACCGCGGTCGATCCCGGGTGGCGCATCGCGGCCCGCTGGAGGTCGGCGACCTTGTGGGAGGCGATGGCGAAGACGAACGCCTCGAAGGGGCGGCCGGTGTCGCGGTAGCGGGGCAGGGCGAGGAGGACCGCCACACAGACCTCTTGGGCGAGGTCCTCCACGAAGTGGCGCGCGTCGCCGGGCAGCCGGGACAGGCGGGTGCGGCAGTAGCGCAGCGCCAGGGGGTGGACATGGGCGAGCAGATCGTGCGTGGCCTGCTCGTCCCCGTCGACGGCACGATGCACGAGCGCACCGATCGCCCCGTGGGCCGTGCCCGCCTCGTCGTCGCGCATCGGTCCATGGTGCCCTGCGGCCGTCCGGTCCGTCGCATCGTGCTCGTGGTTGTGCACCGAAGCGTTATGAGCAGGTGCGCCGGCACTCATTCCCTGCGCCCTCCCCTTCCGCTCGACCGACTCGTCCCCGAGAGACTCCACACCTCCAAGGATGCGGCATCCGCGCCGAAACGAGCAGCGCGCGTCCGGCGGGCCGCCGCGCACACGCCCCTCGGGGCGCTCGGCGGGGTGGTGCGCCGGGGCGCACACGCACCGGGTTCGGCCCTGCCGACGTGTACGGCGTCCGCCGCCTGTCCGTACGACGGTTCACCGCCGGCCGCTACGACGGTTCGCCCGTCGGCGCGGGACCCGGAAGGCCGGGACGGCGGGGGTGACCAGGGTGGACCGGGACGACCGGAATCACCCGGACGGCCCCGTCCACCGAACGGCACGGCGGCACGGCATGAGGGCCCGCCACGCCACCGCGGAACCTGCGTACCGGCAGGAGCCGAGTACCTGAGGTCAAGCCGGGCCGTTCGCACCGGGGCCGCGGGCACGGACGGCACCGGGATGCGCCCCGGCGCCGAGCGGCCCGCCCGGCTCCACGCTCGTCAGCGGACCAGTCCCCAGCGGAAGCCGAGGGCCACCGCGTGCGCCCGGTCCGAGGCGCCGAGCTTCTTGAACAGGCGCCGGGCGTGCGTCTTGACGGTGTCCTCGGAGAGGAACAGTTCGCGGCCGATCTCGGCGTTGGAACGGCCATGGCTCATGCCCTCCAGGACCTGGATCTCACGCGCGGTGAGCGTGGGCGCGGCGCCCATCTCCGCCGAGCGCAGCCGGCGCGGGGCGAGTCGCCACGTGGGGTCGGCCAGCGCCTGGGTCACCGTGGCGCGCAACTCCGCGCGCGAGGCGTCCTTGTGCAGGTATCCCCGGGCACCGGCGGCGACCGCGAGGGCCACTCCGTCGAGGTCCTCGGCGACGGTGAGCATGATGATGCGTGCGCCCGGGTCGGCGGACAGCAGCCGGCGCACGGTCTCGACGCCGCCCAGGCCGGGCATGCGCACGTCCATCAGGATGAGGTCGGAGCGGTCGGCGCCCCAGCGGCGGAGGACTTCCTCGCCGTTGGCCGCCGTCGTCACGCGCTCGACACCGGGCACGGTCGCGACCGCGCGGCGGAGCGCTTCTCGGGCAAGCGGGGAGTCGTCGCAGACGAGGACGGATGTCATGACCGCCCTCCGCAGCTGATGCGCGTCACCTTGAGCCTCCAGGCTGGTACGGAATCGTCACCTGTGCGGTCGACCGTCTCGGACGCCTGCCCGAGCGCTTGTTTTCTCAACCGCATCCGCACTCTCAACGACGGTCACTCGAAAGAGTTACGGGCCCGCGTGCCGTCTTCGGCACTCTATGTGAGGGCATCGACACGGTGCAGACATGCTCGACGGACCCACAACTTTTCATCACAACCTATGCCCCATTCGGCCCTTTTTCTTCCCGTTTCGCAGTGTCCGGGGCTAGATTCGCAATGAGTCATATTTTCATCTCCTTAGACCGGAGATGTACGGTCGTTGGCACCGTATCCGCCCAGAACGGCGACAAGGGGTCACGTAATGGCAGATTTCTCCCGCCTTCCCGGACCGAACGCGGACCTGTGGGACTGGCAGCTGCTGGCTGCCTGCCGCGGGGTGGACAGCTCGCTCTTCTTCCACCCGGAGGGCGAGCGCGGGGCGGCTCGGAGCGCTCGCGAGAACTCGGCCAAAGAGGTCTGCATGAGGTGCCCGGTCCGTGCGGAGTGCGCGGCACACGCCCTGGCGGTGCGCGAGCCGTACGGCGTCTGGGGCGGCCTGACCGAGGACGAGCGTGAGGAGTTGATGGGGCGGGCGCGCAACCGCCTGGTGGCGGCCTCCACCACCAGCGGGGACACCGCTTCGGATCACTGAAGGAACGTTTCTGCAACATCATCGGCGAAGCATCCGTTTCCTTACCGGGCACGCACGCGCGTGCCCGTGCCGCGTCCGGGCGGCCCCCGCGTCCTCGTGACCCCCCGCGGCTGCGTGCCACCCGGTTCCGCGACCCCCGTGCCTCCGCGCCCCCTGTTTCCTCGGTGACCTCCGCGCCGCCGGCCAGCCGCGTCCGGTTCCTCGGCGGCCCCCGCGCCGCCGGCTAGCCGCGTCCGGCCGCCCGCGCCGCGCGGGCCAGCTGCTCCAGCGTGGCCGACACCGCCGGCACCTGGGCCAGGTCGGGCAGGGTGAGGGCGACGATCTCCCGCCGTACCGCCGGTTCCAGCCGTACCGTGCGCACGCCTCGCGGCCGTACCGACTCCACGGCCAGCTGGGGCAGGACGGCGACACCGAGGCCGGCGCCGACCAGGCCGACCACGGCCGGGTAGTCGTCGGTGGCGAAGTCGATGCGCGGAGTGAATCCGGCCCCCTCGCACACCTCGACCAGCTGACCGCGGCAGCGCGGGCAGCCCGCGATCCAGGGCTCGTGGGCCAGCTCGCCGATGGCGACCGTCCCGGCGCGCGCGAGCCGGTGCCGTTCGGGCACCAGGGCGACCAGGCGGTCCGTGAGCAGGGGCCGCAGGACGAGGTCGTCCCAGTCCTCGGCGACCGCGGCCCCCTCGTAGCGGAAGGCCAGGGCCAGGTCGCAGTCGCCTTCGCGGAGCAGTTCCACGGACCTCGGCGGTTCGGCCTCCTCCAGCGAGACGCGCGTGCCGGGGTGGGCCGCGCGCAGGGCGGCCAGGGCGGTGGGGACCAGGGTGGAGCTGCCGCTGGGGAAGGAGACCAGCCGGACGCGGCCCGCGCGCAGGCCGGCGATGGCGGCGACCTCCTCCTCGGCCGCGGTGAGCCCGGCGAGGATGCCGGAGGCGTGCCGGACCAGGGCCTCGCCGGCCTGGGTGAGGCGCATCTCGCGCCCGGTGCGGACCAGCAGCGGGGTGCCGACCGAGGCTTCCAGGGCCTTCATCTGCTGGCTGACGGCGGGCTGGGTGCAGCCCAGCTGGCGTCCGGCCGCCGAGAAGGAACCGGTGGTGGCGACGGCGCGCAGGACGCGGAGATGACGGGCCTCGATCACCCGTCGAGCATAAGGCAGGCTTGGGCGGGGCTCCCGATAATGCGTCGACGCTTTGGGGCCGGATCGCTTACCGTGCCGGGATGAAGCTTCTCTCCGTCAATCTGGGCCGGCCCCGGCGGGTGCCCTACACGAACCAGCCGGACGGCCTGACCGGCATAGACAAGCAGCCGGCCGACGGCCCGGTACGGGTGGCGGCGCCCGGTCCCAAGGGCGTCGGCGCGAGCGGGCTCGCCGGGGACGCGGTGTGCGACACCCGCTACCACGGCGGTGACGACCAGGCGGTGTACGCGTACGCCCGGGAGGACCTCGACGCCTGGGAGCGCGAACTCGGCAGGCCGTTGGCCCACGGGTGCTTCGGCGAGAACCTGACGACGGACGGTCTGGACGTCTCCGGCGCGCTGATCGGGGAGCGCTGGCGGATCGGTCCCACCGTCGTGCTGGAGGTGACCTCCGGCCGCATTCCGTGCGCCACGTTCCAGGGCCATCTGGGCGAGCGCGGCTGGGTCAGGAGATTCACGCGGACGGGCGCAACGGGCGCCTACCTCCGGGTGATCGAGCCGGGGGAGATCCGGGCGGGCGATCCGGTCGAGATCGTGCACCGGCCGGACCACGGCGTGACGGCGGCGATGCAGTTCCGCGCGGTCACCACCGAGCGGGAGCTGCTGCCCCGGCTGCTCGCCGCGGGCACGGCGCTGCACACCGAGACGCTGGCCAAGGCCCGGAAGTACGTGGCCGAGCACGGAGAGCGGTAACCCGCCGGCGGCTCGGCGGGCACGGCACGCGGACCGCTGAGGCTGTCGGTCCGGGTCACTACGCTTGGGCCATGACAACGGCTCTGATTACGGGATCGACCGCGGGGATCGGTGCCGCGTTCGCGCGGCGGCTGGCGGCTGACGGCCACGACCTCGTCCTGGTCGCGCGGGACACCAAGCGGCTGCGCGAGCAGGCGACCGAACTGCACGACCGGCACGGCATCGAGGTGGAGGTGCTGACCGCCGACCTGGCGCAGGACAAGGGCATCGAGACGGTGGCCGACCGGCTCGGCGACCGGAAGAACCCGGTCGACCTGCTGGTCAACAACGCCGGCTTCGGCAACAAGGGCCGCTATCTGGACGTACCGATGGCGGACGAGCTGCGGATGCTCAAGGTGCACTGCGAGGCGGTGCTCCGGCTGACGTCGGCGGCGGCCGGGGCGATGCGCGAGCGCGGCCGGGGCGGGGTGGTGAACGTCGCCTCGGTGGCCGCGTTCGTCCCGCGCGGTACGTACGGCGCGTCCAAGGCGTGGGTCGTACAGTTCACCCAGGGCGCGGCCAAGGACCTGGCCGGCAGCGGGGTCCGGCTGATGGCGCTGTGCCCGGGATTCGTGCGCACCGAGTTCCACCAGCGGGCCGGGATGGGCACGGACAACATCCCGGGCTGGCTGTGGCTCGACGCCGACAAGCTGGTCGCGGCGGCGCTGTCCGACCTCGCGCGCGGCAAGACGGTGTCCATCCCCGACCCCCGGTACAAGGCCCTGATGGGCCTGGTGAAGGTGGCGCCGCGCGGGCTGATGGGCGGGATCAGCTCCCGCACGGGGCGCAGGTACGGGCCGCGGTAGCGCGGGTGGCGCCGCCGTCCCGGTGGGAAAATGGGCGGGACGGTACCGGACCAGGGGGGCCGGAGGCGGCGCATGACCTTCGTACAGCTCATCGAGTGCAGGACGAGCCGGCTGGACGAGATGAACCGGCTGATGGACGACTGGGTCCAGCGGACCAAGGGGAAGCGGACGGCGACGCACGCGGTGGTCGGCACGGACCGGTCGGACGCGTCGCACGTCGTCGAAGTGCTGGAGTTCCCGTCGTACGAGGACGCGATGCGCAACTCGAACCTCCCGGAGACGGACCGGGTCTTCCGGGGGCTGGTGGCGCTGTGCGACGAGATGCCGACGTTCACCGACCTGGACGTCGTGCGGGACGAGAGCCTGCCCGAGGGCATGGTGCGCGGGTTCTTCGAGGCGCTGTGCGCCGAGGGGGAACTGCCGCCGTTCAACGACCTGCTGGACGAGGACGTCCACAGCCACGACCCGATGAACCCGCAGGACACCATCGGGCTGGACAGCGTCCGCGCCGAGTTCCGGATGTGGCGCGGCGCCTTCGACTTCGCGTTCACGGTGGAGGACGTGCTCAGCCAGGGCGACCGGTCCTGCGCGCGGTGGACCTGGTACGCCGCTCACCAGGGCGATTTCCTGGGCATCGCGCCCACCGGCAACCAGGTCACCATGACCGGGATGACGCTGTTCCGGTTCGGCGACAACGGCAAGATCGCCGAGCTGTGGTGGCAGCACGATCAGCTGGGACTGATGCAGCAGCTGGGGGCGCTCGACGCGATGGAGCAGTAGACCTCCGTAGGCCGGCGGCTCCCGCTCCTGGGAGCGCCGGGGCCACCGGCGGCGGGCAAGGACCCGCCGGCCCCTTGCCTCGGAGCGCGGATCATGGAATCTTTCGGTTCCGGCCCCCGCTTCGGTGTGGGGGCGAGCACCGATCTCCCTGCACGGCGTGTAAGGGGGTCTTCGTTCCACAGGAGGCCCTTGTGCACAGCAGTGACGCGGTCGGCACGCCCCTCAACTGGGATCTCTACCGCACGGCGGTGGTCGGCATCCGTTTCGGGGACCGCACCCTTCGCATCGAACCGCGTCCCTCGGGGACGGTGGAGGGCTGCTTCCCGGCACCGGCCCGTGGCGCCACCGTCCATGTGATCACCGCCTGGAATCCTCTCGGCCGGACCGCGCCGGCCGGCGCCAACGCCCGCGCCCAGCGCCTGCTGCTCGACGACGTCCGGCGACGCGGGCTCACCTGGTGGCCTGTGGAGGGAGGCGACGTACGCGGCTCGCACCGCGAGGAGAGTGTCGCCGTCGTCGGCCTGAGCGACACCGCGGCGCGTGACCTCGGCCGCCGCTTCGGCCAGGACGCGGTCTTCGCCTGGACTGCCCGCGACTGGCGCGTCCTGGCCTGCGCCACCGGTGCCGTGGCGGCCGGCGGATGGGCGGTCCGCCGGGAGAACCTTGTTCGGCCGAGTCGGGCTGTCTACGCTGATCCCTTCCGGTCTGCCGAGGCCGAGGGAGGACCGGGAGGACGGGAGGTCCGGGGGGATTGGCTGTCATGAAGGTCGGCGGGGGGCTCCTCGGCAAGAAGATCGTGAAGACCTATCCGCAGCGTGACGGCGTACAGCTGGTCCGGTTGGCTGCGGTCGCGTCGTTCACCTGCGCGCGGTGCGGTCAGACGAAGACCGCGAAACTCGTCGCCGTACACGGTGACGACCGGTACTGCAACGGCTGCTACGGGCGCATGGAGGCGTCGGCCTCCGCGAGCGACCAGCCGTCGCCGGGAGACACCGGCCGGCCGCCGGCCCCGCGGACGGAGGACCTCGCCGAGGTCGTCGTCGGGGAACTCGACAGCGGCTCGCCCCACTCGGTGGTCAACGCCGGTCTCACAGTCGACTGGAAGTTCCACGTGCGTGCCGAGCACCTCCTGCACGGCACGTGCCCCGTACCGGCCGAGATGGCCGACCGGGCCGCTCCCCAGGAACCGCTCGACCTCACGTTCCTGCGCGGGCGCCACCGCATCAGGGTCCTGGACGAGCAGAAGGGTGTCCGGCTCGACCTGAAGGGTGACGAGCCGATCCTGACCGGGCTGGCGTGGCAGCCCTTCGTCCTCCCCGGAACCCGGGTGTCGGTGCGGTGGGACACGTGGAGGAAGCTGCGCCTGGCCTACACCCCGCTGGACGAACCCGTCGTCTTCGGCGGGACCGTGGTCCGCTACGCCTTCGACCCGAGGATCATGACCCGTGAACTCGCGGCGTTCGACGCCCGCGTGGACCGGGTGGAGGAACTGGTCCTGATCGCGCTGCGCGAACTCGGCTACCTGGACGAGAAGGGCCGGGCACTGCTTCCGCGGGAGGCGCTGGTCCGGAACACCGTCGAACGCGCCCAGGGTGAGCGACCGGCCGTGCAGAAGATCCGCGGCGCGATCGAGCGACTCCTCTCCCGGGGGATCCTCACGTGGGAGCAGGGCAGCGTCGACCGGGCGGCCAGGCTGCACTATCCCGCGCGGCGCGGCGAGACACCGGTTCCGCTGCTGTGCTACGCCCCGACGCTGCGGGTGGCGGAACGTGAGGACCTCCGCGACGACGCGAGCGCGGCCTACAGCGTGAGCGCCCACCGCGTGGCCGGTCACCTGATGCGCATCGGCCACCTCGGCAAGGAGGCCAGTCCCGAGGCGAAGGCCGCCTACCGGGAAGATCACGCGAGGGCCGGTCTGGCCGGGCCGCACGAGCTGCCCCGCGGCTTCACCTACGTACGCGAGCACGAGCGGGGCCTGTAGACGAGGGTGCGTGGGGCAACGGGGGCGGCGCCGGCCCCGGCCCCGGCCCGCCCGTCCGGTCGCCGCAACGCCAGGTGCCCGGCACCCCCGAGGGGGCACCGGGCACCTGACTCAGCTCGGCGCCGGGCTCAGTGGGCGTGGCCGTGGCTGTGGCCGTGGCCCGCGGCCTCCGGCTCCTCTTCCTTCTTCTCGACGACCAGGGTCTCGGTCGTGAGCAGCAGGGAGGCGATGGAGGCGGCGTTCTCCAGGGCGGAGCGGGTGACCTTGACCGGGTCGATGACGCCGGCCTTGATCAGGTCGCCGTACTCGCCGGTGGCGGCGTTGTAACCCTGCCCCTTGTCCAGGTCCTTGACCTTGGACACGATGACGTAGCCCTCCTGGCCGGCGTTCTCGCCGATCCAGCGCAGCGGCTCGACCACGGCGTTGCGGACGACGGCGACACCGGTGGCCTCGTCGCCGGCCTTGTCGAGGTTGCCGTCGAGCACCTTGGAGGCGTGGACCAGGGCGGAGCCACCACCGGAGACGATGCCCTCCTCGACCGCGGCGCGGGTCGCGGAGATGGCGTCCTCCAGACGGTGCTTCTTCTCCTTCAGCTCCACCTCGGTGGCGGCGCCGACCTTGATCACGCACACGCCGCCGGCCAGCTTCGCGAGACGCTCCTGGAGCTTCTCGCGGTCCCAGTCGGAGTCGGTGGTCTCGATCTCGGCCTTGATCTGGGCGACGCGGCCCTGCACGTCCTCGGACTTGCCGGCGCCGTCGACGATCGTGGTGTCGTCCTTGGTGACGGTGACGCGGCGGGCGGAGCCGAGCACGTCGGTGCCGACCTGGTCGAGCTTGAGGCCGACCTCCTCGGAGATGACGGTGGCGCCGGTGAGGACGGCCATGTCCTGGAGCATCGCCTTGCGGCGGTCGCCGAAGCCGGGGGCCTTCACCGCGACGGCGTTGAAGGTGCCGCGGATCTTGTTGACGACCAGGGTCGACAGGGCCTCGCCCTCGACGTCCTCGGCGATGATCAGCAGCGGCTTGGAGGAGCCGGCCTGGATGACCTTCTCCAGCAGCGGCAGCAGGTCGGCGATGGCGGAGATCTTGCCCTGGTTGATGAGGATGTAGGGGTCCTCCAGGACGGCCTCCATGCGCTCCTGGTCCGTCACGAAGTACGGCGACAGGTAGCCCTTGTCGAAGGCCATGCCCTCGGTGAAGTCCAGCTCCAGACCGAAGGTGTTGGACTCCTCGACGGTGATGACACCGTCCTTGCCGACCTTGTCCATGGCCTCGGCGATCAGCTCGCCGACCTGCTGGTCCTGGGCGGACAGCGCGGCGACGGCGGCGATGTCGGACTTCTCGTCGATCGGGCGGGCCGAGGCGAGCAGGTCCTCCGAGACGGCCTTGACGGCGGCGTCGATGCCCTTCTTCAGGGCGGCCGGGGAAGCACCGGCGGCGACGTTCTTCAGGCCCTCGCGCACCAGCGCCTGGGCGAGGACGGTGGCGGTGGTGGTGCCGTCACCAGCGATGTCGTTGGTCTTGGTCGCCACCTCCTTCACCAGCTGCGCGCCGAGGTTCTCGTACGGGTCCTCGATCTCGACCTCGCGGGCGATCGTGACACCGTCGTTGGTGATGGTGGGGGCGCCGAACTTCTTGTCGATGACGACGTTGCGGCCCTTGGGGCCGATCGTCACCTTGACGGTGTCGGCAAGCTTGTTGACGCCGCGCTCAAGGGCGCGACGGGCGTCCTCGTCGAACTTCAGGATCTTCGCCATGGCAGCGGGAGCCCTCTCGGAAATCTGTGGGTGAAAACGCCGCGCCCCGGGCGCCCGGCTTCATATCGATCGCGGGGGGCCAGGGGCGCGGCTTCAAGCAGAGAGTCGCTTGAGGTGATTACTTCTCGATGATCGCGAGGACGTCGCGAGCCGAGAGGACGAGGTACTCGTCGCCGTTGTACTTCACCTCGGTGCCGCCGTACTTGCTGTAGAGGACGACGTCGCCGACCTTGACGTCGAGCGGCAGACGCTCGCCGTTCTCGAACCGGCCCGGGCCCACGGCGAGGACGGCGCCCTCCTGGGGCTTCTCCTTCGCGGTGTCCGGGATGACCAGGCCAGAGGCCGTGGTCTGCTCGGCGTCCAGCGGCTGGACCACGATGCGGTCCTCGAGCGGCTTGATGGCAACCTTGGAGCTGGCGGTCGTCACGATCCGACCTCCCCCTTCGGAGATCTCACGGGGTTAACTGTCTGAGGTGGCGACCAGGTCGATCCGTCGTCGCGGGTGCCGGACCTGCCCGTCGCGTTTGTCTGGCACTCTCCAGGGGGGAGTGCCAGAGCCGAGACTATGACCGCGATTAGCACTCGGTCAAGCGGAGTGCCAATTGCCCGCGGCGCGTCGCCCGGATTCGCGACACGAGGGCCGCCGTCCCGGGGGCCTTCGCCGCCCCCGGGCCCGCCGCCGTACGGGCCGCACGTCACACGTAGTCCTCCAGCGATCCCGCCGTCAGCCCTCTGCGCTGGGCCTCCGTCAGCACTCGCACCGTCCGCTCCCACAGCGCCGGCCCCCTCGACTCGTCGGGGCCCACCAGGACGATGTCGCCGGGGCGGAGATGATGGGCGCCGCGCGTGTAGGTGAGGCCGCCCGGGGTCAGGGCGGCGCGCCACAGGACGAGCGCGGAGATGCCGCAGTCGGCCGCCGCGCGCAGGGTGGTGCGGTCGTAGGAGCCGTAGGGCGGGCGCAAGAGCCGGGGGCGGACGCCGAGGGCGGCGCGGAGGCGGTCCTGCCGGCCGCAGATCTCGGCGCGCTGGCCGGCGTACGGCAGGCCGGCCAGGGCCCGGTGGTCGACGGTGTGGTTGCCGATGCCGGCGCCCAGGGCGCGCAGACGGGCGAAGTGCGGGTAGCCGGGGGCGGCGACGCTGTCGGTGAGGAACAGGGTGACCGGGAGCCTCAGTTCGCGGACCATGTCGACGAAGCGGGGGTCCCGCTCGGCGCCGTCGTCGTAGGTGAGGAAGACGACCGGGTCGCGGGTGGGGACGCGGTCGACCACGGGGAGCGGGGCGCCGGCCCCGGGGCGCTCGGCGAGCGGGCGGGCCGGGTGCGCCGGGGGGCGGGCGAGGGGCCGGGTCAGGCCCCAGGCGCGGTAGCGGTGGTCGGGGGCGGTGGCGTGCGGGCGTACCCCTTCGGCGGCCTTCTTGCCGAGGCGTTCGATGGGGTCGACGGACTGGGCGCAGCCCGTCAGGAGCAGGGCCGCGGCGAGGACCGCGGCCGGGCCCCGAGCGCGCCTCACAGGTAGTCCTCCAGGCGGGCCACGGCGTAGCCCTCGCGCGTGACCTTGTTCAGGAAGCGGCGCATGTCGTCCACCATCGTGCCGTCCCAGTCGTCCCGCCCGCGGAAGTGGGTGAGGACGATGTCGCCGCGGCGCAGCCGCCTGTCGTCCTCGCGGTACTCCCAGTGGTCGACGAAGACCTCCTCGTTCCAGATCGGCGCGTACTTGATGCCGCATTCCTTCGCGGCGACCAGGGTGTCCTGGTTGTAGTTGCCGTAGGGGGGACGGAAGACGGTGGGGGCCTTGCCGAACTGCTTCTTCATGACGGCCTGCATGCCGCAGATCTCGTCCTTCTGCTCCTCGTAGGACAGGCCCGGCAGGTAGGGGTGGTGCAGGGTGTGGTTGTTGAGGGTGTTGCCGTAGGACCGCATCTTCCGGAAGTAGGCGTAGTCGTCCTTGATGAGGTAGTCGCTGAGGAACGCGGTGTACGGGACCTTGAGCTCGCGCATCATGGCGAGGAAGCGCGGGTCCTTCTCGGCGCCGTCGTCGATCGTCAGGAACACGACCTTGTCCCGGGTGGGGACCGTGGTGAAGACGGGGGGCAGGTTCCAGTCCTCCTGGTGGTCCACCTCGAACCCCTCGCGGGCGGTGATCCTCGGCTTGGCCGCGGGGGCCGGCGGGGGCGTGAGCGGGACCTGGTCCAGCCCCCAGCGCCGGGCGGCGGCGACCAGCCGGGCGTGTTCGGCGGCCCGGCGCGCCGCCGGGTCCTGGGGCCGGGCGGGGCCGCCCTGGCCGGACGCGGGGCGCACGGACTCGGGCTCGGCGCAGCCGGAGAGCAGGGTGGCGGCGGCCAGCGTGACGGCTCCGCCGCCGAGGGCCAGCCACCGGAAACGAGTCCGACTTTTGTCATTTTGTACTACTGCTCGCATGGTGCCGGATCCTCCCAGGCCCCGGCCCGCGACCCCGGGCGACACCGCCGCCGGAGGCGCACCATCCACCGAGTGGCCCACAATGACCCGGTGAACGACCTCGCCCTGCTCCTCACCCCCGAAGGCCGCGCCCTCCTCGACGAGGTGCGCGACACCGAGCCGGCGCGGGAGCTGGCCGTGGCCACCCGGCTGCGCCGCGAGCACCCGGCCGAGCTGGTGTCGGCGGCGCTCGGCCAGGCCCGGCTGCGGCAGCGGGCGGTGGTGAAGTTCGGGCCCGAGGACGCCGGGCGCATGTTCTTCACGCCCAACGGGGTCGAGCAGTCGACGCGGGCCTCCGTGGCGGCGTACCGGGCCGGGCGGCTGAAGGAACTGGGCGTGGCCTCCGTCGCCGACCTGTGCTGCGGGATCGGCGGGGACGCCATCGCGCTGGCGCGGGCCGGGATCCGGGTGCTGGCCGTGGACCGGGACCCGCTGACGGCGGCCGTGGCGCGGGCGAACGCCGAGGCGCTGGGACTGGCCGGCCTGATCGAGGTGCGCGAGGCCGACGTGACGGAGGTGGACACGGCCGGGTACGACGCGGTGTTCGTCGACCCGGCGCGCCGGAGCGGACGCGGTCGCCTGTTCGACCCGGAGGCGTACTCGCCGCCGCTCTCCTGGGCGGTGGGTACGGCGCTCAAGGCACCCCGCGCCGCACTGAAGATCGCCCCGGGCATCCCGCACGAGGTGGTCCCGGCCGAGGCCGAGGCCGAGTGGATCTCCGACGGCGGCGACGTGAAGGAGGCGGTGCTGTGGTTCGGGACCGGGGCGCCGGGCGCGGTGCGGGCCACGCTGCTGCCGGGCCCGCGCACGCTGCCCGGCCGCGGGCTGCCCGACCCCGGGGTCCGTCCGGTGGGGCGGTACCTGTACGAGCCGGACGGCGCCGTGATCCGCGCCCACCTGGTCGCGGAGGTGGCCGAGGAGGTCGGCGGGGGGCTCCTGGACCCGACCATCGCGTACGTCACCGCCGACGAGGCCCGGCCCACGCCGTACGCCACCGGTTACGAGATCACCGACCGGCTCCCGTTCAACGTCAAGAAGCTCAAAGCCCTGCTGCGGGAGCGCGAGGTCGGCACGCTGACCGTGAAGAAGCGCGGCTCGGCGGTCGAGCCGGAGGAGCTGCGCCGCAAGGTGCGACCGCAGGGGCCGAACGCGGCCACCGTCTTCCTCACCCGTGTCGCCGGGGCGCCGACCATGCTCATCGGCCACCCGCTCGGCTGACGCTCAGCCGCACGCGCGCGCCCTGTCCCGCAACAGCCCCCGCTCCCTCTCGTTGAGCGCGAGATCCGCCGCCCGCGAGAACTCCTCCCGGGCCTCGGCGACACGGCCCAGACGGGCCAGCAGATCACCGCGGACACTGGGCAGCAGGTGGTAGCCGCGCAGCGCGGGCGCGGCGGCCACGGCGTCCACCAGCTCCAGGCCCGCCGCCGGGCCGTCGGCCATCGACACGGCGACCGCGCGGTTCAGCTCGACCACCGGGGACGGCGCGCGGACGGCCAGCAGGCCGTACAGGGTGGCGATGGCGTGCCAGTCCGTCTCCTCGTAGGTGTACGCGCGCGCGTGGCACGCGGCGATGGCCGCCTGGAGGGTGTACGGGCCCGGGGGGCCGCTCGCGGTGGCCCCGGCGCGGTCGAGGGCGCGGATGCCGCGCGCGATGAGCATGCGGTTCCAGCGGCGGCGGTCCTGGTGCTCCAGCAGCACCGGTGTGCCGTCGGGGCCGGTGCGGGCGGCGGCGCGGGACGCCTGGAACTCCAGCAGCGCGGTCAGGCCGTGCACCTCGGGCTCCCCGGGCATCAGCGCGGACAGCACCCGGGCCAGCCGCAGCGCGTCCTCGCACAGGCCGGGGCGCAGCCAGTCGTCGCCGGCGGTGGCCGCGTACCCCTCGTTGAAGATCAGGTAGATGACGTCCAGCACGGAGCCGAGGCGGGCCTCGCGGTCGGGGCCGTACGGCACCTCGAAGGCGACGCCCCGCTTCGCCAGGGTGCGCTTGGCGCGGACGATCCGCTGGGCGACCGTCGGCTCCGGCACCAGGTAGGCACGGGCGATCTCGGCCGTGGTCAGGCCGCCGAGCAGGCGCAGGGTGAGCGCGGTGCGGGCCTCCGGCGACAGTGCCGGGTGGCAGGCGGTGAAGACCAGCCGGAGCAGGTCGTCGTCGATGTCGTCCGGGTCGGCCGGCACGTCGTACGCCGGCGGGGCCGTGACCAGGTCGCGGCCGAGCTCGGCGAGCTTGCGGGCGTAGGTCTCGCGGCGCCGGACCAGGTCGACGGCCCGGTGCCGGGCGGTGGCCATGAGCCAGGCGCCGGGGTTGTCCGGCACCCCGTCCCGCGGCCACCGCTCCAGCGCGGCGACCAGGGCGTCCTGCGCCAGTTCCTCGGCGATGCCGACGTCCCGGACGATCCGCGCGACGCCGGCGATCACCCGGGGTGACTCCAGGCGGAAGACGGTCTCGATGGCGTGCGCCGTGGCGGGCTGTGTCTCCACAGCCCACCATGCAACACCCTGGACGGCGGCGGGCCAAACGGCCTCAGCCCTCGGCGATCTCCCGCAGCTCGCAGGCCAGCCGCCACTCGGGGCCGTGGATCTTCAGGAAGCGCTGCGTCCACTCCAGGGCCTCGGCCCGGTCCTTGCACTGCATGAGCGCGTAGCCGCCGACGACCTCCTTGGACTCGGTGAACGGGCCGTCGGTCACGGAAGCCTTCTCGCCGTCCCACTCGATCCGGGCCGCCTCGGCGGAGGGGGTGAGCCCGGCGGTGTCGAGGAGCACACCGGCCTTGGTCATCTCCTCGATCAGCTCGCCCATCCGCTGCATCAGTTCCGCGCTGGGGCCTGCGGCGGGGGCGGCGGACTCGTCGACGCGTACGAGCGACAGGTAGCGGGGCATGGTGACTCCTTCGGTCGGGGCGGCGGGTCCGTTCCCGCCGCTCACCCCTGCGTCGAACGGGAGAGGCCCGGATCGACACGCTCCCGGGAAAATCTCCGGGATCTTCTCCACCGTCCCGGCGGCCGGTCAGGGGCGGCTCAGCGCAGGGAGGCCCAGAGGTCGTTCGCCGCCGGCTCCCGGGCGACGACCCGGTTGGGGTCGGAGGGCGCCGTGACGACCGGCATGGTCACCGTCCGCACCCGGTCGGCGGTCAGCCCCTTCAGGCTCCGGCCGAGGCTCACCAGCTCGTTCAGGGAGTTCAGCCCGGTGTCGGTGGTGATGCTGGTGGTGACGGCGTCGGCGACCCGGTACAGCCGGGCGGGGTCGGAGAGCAGGCCGGCGCCGGAGATCCGCTCCAGCAGGGCCTTGACCAGCGTCTGCTGGAGCCCTATCCGGCCCAGGTCGCTGCCGTCGCCTATGCCGTGCCGGGTGCGGGCGAGGGCGAGGGCCCGCTTGCCCGCGAGGTGATGGGTGCCGGCCTTCAGATGCAGGTGGCTCTTGTCGTCGTCGATGTCCTGGGCGGTGGTGACGTCGACCCCGCCGAGCGCGTCGACCAGCTTGGCGAAGCCGGAGAAGTCGATCTCCAGGTAGTGGTCCATGCGGACGCCGGTGAGAGTCTCGACGGTCTTCACCGCGCACACCGGGCCGCCCACCGCGTAGGCGCTGTTGAACATGGCGCCGTACGCCGGTGCCGTGCTGCCGCCGGAGGTGAGCGGGCAGGACGGGCGGGTGACGAGGGTGTCGCGCGGGACGCTGACGACGGTGGCCTTCGTCCGGCCCGCGTCGATGTGCACGACCATCGCGGTGTCGGACCGGGCTCCGCCGCTGTCGCCGCCGCCCAGCTCCTGGTTGTCCTTGCCGCTGCGCGAGTCCGAGCCGAGGACCAGGATGTTGAGGGAGCCGGTGGGCAGCGGGGAGGCATCCGCGGGGGCGGTCGCGGACGGGGTGATCACGGCCCTGGCCGGACGGTCGTCGCCGAGTGCGCCGTCGATGTCGACGCTTGCGATGTTGCGGTCGAGGTGCCAGTAGGCCCAGCCGGCCCCTGCCAGGCCCAGGACCAGGAGGCCCGCCAGAGCGAGGCCGACGATCTTCACCGCTCCCGATCGCCGGCCCACCCGTCTGCCCGCGTCGCCTTGCTCCTCGTGTCGCGTCACGACAGGAACATAAGTCCGAATTATTAGGGGACTGTTAGGGGGAAGCCGTCAGAGTCTGTTTTCTTGTGAAATTCTCATCCACGCGGAACCGGACGCCCTCCGGCACGGCCCGGCGCACGCCGAAAGGCCCTCCGCGCGAACCGCTAAGCGGCCAAAGGCGCGCCCGTGCTCGACCGCACCACCAGGCTCGTCGCCAGCTCCACCCGGGTCGCCGCCCGCTCCTCCCGCTCGCTCCCCAGCTCCAGCACCAGCCGGGCCGCGGCCTCGGCCATCTCGGTGAGCGGCTGCCGTACGGTCGTCAGCGGCGGGCCCACCCAGCGGGCCACCGGCAGATCGTCGAAGCCCACGACACTGAGGTCCTCCGGGACGCGCAGCCCCAGCTCACGAGCGGCCTCGTACAGGCCGAGCGCCTGGAGGTCGTTGCCCGCGAAGACGGCGGTGGGCCGGTCCGGGCGGCGCAGCAGTTCAAGGCCCAGGCGGTAGCCCGCGTCGTGGTGGAAGTCGCCGGCCACGACGAGGGAGGGGTCGACGGGCAGCCCGGCCGTCTCCAGGGCGGCCCGGTAGCCGTCGACCCGGGCCCGGCTGCACATCATCCGGGACGGCCCGCTGATCGCGCCGATCCGGGTGTGGCCGAGTTCCACCAGGTGGCGGGTGGCGGCGAGACCGCCCTGCCAGTTGGTGGCGCCGATCGACGGCACGTCGGGGCCCGGGTCGCCTGCCGGGTCCATCACCACGAACGGGATGGAACGGCTGGTCAGCAGCGCCCGCTGGGACTCGTCGAGTTCGGAGAGCACCAGCACCACGCCGTGCGGGCGGCGGGCGGCGACCTGATCGGCCCAGGTGCGGCCGGGGGTGAGCCGGCCGGCCGACTCGGACAGGACCACGCTCAGCCCGGCGTCCCGGGCGACGTTCTCCACGCCCCGGATGACCTCCATCGCCCAGGCGCTCTCCAGCTCGTGGAAGACCACGTCGATCAGCGGTGAGCGGGAGGCCTCGGCACGGCGGCGCCGGTAGCCGTAGGCGCGCAGCAGCTCCTCGACGCGGGTGCGGGTGGCGGGAGAGACGTCGGCCCGGCCGTTGAGGACCTTCGAAACAGTCGGAGCGGAGACCCCCGCCTCACGGGCGATCTCGGCGAGGGTCGCCGTCTGCGTTCCTGCGGGCTTCGAGGGCTTCATGCCCGCGATCGTATCCCCGACGGACCGCTTGACGAAGCCCTCGGTACGCCGGACGCCACCGGAACATTCGAATGATCGGGCGAAACATTCGAGGAGCGCGCCCGTACAACGCGAACACCCCGCCGCCGGGAACCCGGGGGCGGGGTGTCGAGTGGAGCGCCGGGCAGGCCTTGCACCTGCATTTCCCCGCAGGAAGCGGGGCGTCTTTCCTTGGACCACCAACGCACTGCGTCCGTACCGGTGTTCCGGCCGTTCGCTGTGTGATGATCATAGCGCAGTCGGGGCGGTTTCCCCAACTCAGTCCTCGGCCACCGCCTCGAAACGCCACCGGTGCACCGCCCGGGTCACCAACTCCGGATCCGGTTCCGGCAGTTCGGGCAGCGGGGCGTCGTACGGCGCGTCCCACCACGTGACGACCAGCACCCGGTCCTGCGGCGCGCGGAGGGTCTCGCGGCGCAACGGCTCGCCGGCGAGGGGCTGTTCGCGTACCCAGGCCAGCAGGTCCGCGCCCCGGCCCTCGACGGCCCGGGCCTCCCACATCAAGGCGACGGTCACGAGTAGAGGTTCTCCTCGCCGACCTCGTGCACGTGGTCGTGGCCGGGCACGTGCGGGTCGGTCACCGGCAGGGAGGAGTCGGCCGACAGGTCCCAGCCGGACGCGGCCCGGTTGCGGGCGACCATCTCGGCGCCGAGCGCGGCCACCATCGCGCCGTTGTCCGTGCACAGCTTGGGCCGCGGTACGCGCAGCCGGATGCCGGCCGCCTCGCAGCGCTCCTGGGCGAGGGCGCGCAGCCGGGAGTTGGCCGCCACACCGCCGCCGATCATCAGGTGGTCCACGCCCTCGTCCTTGCAGGCGCGCACGGCCTTGCGGGTCAGCACGTCGACCACGGCCTCCTGGAAGGAAGCGGCCACGTCGCGGACCGGGACCTCCTCGCCGGCCGCGCGCCGCGCCTCGATCCAGCGGGCCACGGCGGTCTTCAGGCCCGAGAAGGAGAAGTCGTACGCCGGGTCGCGGGGGCCGGTCAGGCCGCGCGGGAAGGCGATGGCCTCCGGGTCGCCCTCCTTGGCGTACCGGTCGATGACCGGGCCGCCGGGGAAGCCCAGGTTCAGCACGCGCGCGATCTTGTCGAAGGCCTCGCCGGCCGCGTCGTCGATGGTCGAGCCCATCGGCCGGACGTCCGAGGTGATGTCCGTCGAGAGCAGCAGCGAGGAGTGTCCGCCGGACACCAGCAGGGCCATCGTCGGCTCGGGCAGCGGGCCGTGCTCCAGCTGGTCCACGCAGATGTGGGAGGCGAGGTGGTTGACGCCGTACAGGGGCTTGCCGAGCGCGTAGGCGTACGCCTTGGCCGCCGACACGCCGACGAGCAGCGCGCCCGCGAGACCGGGGCCCGCGGTGACCGCGACGCCGTCCAGGTCCTTGGCGCTGACCCCCGCCTCCTTCAGCGCGCGGTCGATGGTGGGGACCATCGCCTCCAGGTGCGCCCGGGACGCCACCTCCGGCACGACACCGCCGAAGCGGGCGTGCTCGTCGACGCTGGAGGCGACGGCGTCCGCCAGCAGGGTGGTGCCGCGGACGATGCCGACGCCGGTCTCGTCGCAGGAGGTCTCGATGCCGAGTACGAGAGGCTCGTCGCGTGAGTCAGTCATTGATATCGGTTCCTTGTACGGAGGCGGAGCCCGCGGCCGCGCCGCTGCCGGGTTCCGTGGTCAGGCGCATCACCAGGGCGTCGACGTTGCCCGGCTGGTAGTAGCCGCGCCGGAAGCCGATGGGGGTGAAGCCGAAGCGCTCGTAGAGCTTCTGGGCGGGGAGGTTGTCCACCCGGCATTCGAGCATCACCTCGTGGCACTCGAACGCGGTCGCCGCGCGCAGCAGCTCGGTCAGCAGGCGGGCGCCGAGGCCGGTGCCCTGGTGGTCGCGGGCGACGGCGATGGTCTGCACGTCGGCCAGGTCACCGGCGGCGGCCAGGCCCGCGTACCCGACGATCCGGCCGTCGGCGGACTCGGCGACGAGATAGCAGCGGGTGGCCTCGGGGCCCCGGGAGTGGGCCAGCTCGGACCAGAACATGCCCCGGGACCAGGCGTCCTCGGGGAACAGGTCCCGTTCGAGCTCCAGGACCGGGTCGAGGTCCCACCAGCGCATCTCGCGCAGTCGGGGGGGTGCCGGCTGTGTCACTTGGGGGTGACCACCTTGTAGTTCTTGGGGACCTGGGCGTCCGGCCGGCGCAGGTACAGCGGCCGGGGGGCCGTGAGCTCCTCGCCCGCGGCCAGCTTCCGCGCGGCGAGCGAGGCGAGGGCGGCGGCGGACACGTGCTCGGGCTCGTGGGCGCGCGGGAACGTGTCCGGGTAGAGCAGCGCGCCGGCGCCGACCGCGGGGAGGCCCGCGACCCGCTCGGCGATGTCGGCCGGGCGGTCGACGGCCGGGCCGGTCAGCCGGGTCCGGGAGTCGGCGTACGTGGCCCAGTAGACCTCCTTGCGCCGGGCGTCGGTCGCCACCACGAAGGGGCCCTCCTCGATGTCGGCGGCGTAGGCGAGGCCGTCCAGCGTGCACAGGCCGTGCACGGGGACGCCGAGCGCGAGGCCGAAGGTGTCGGCGGTCATCAGGCCGACGCGCAGGCCGGTGTAGGGACCGGGCCCGGTGCCGACGACGATCCCGGTGACGGCCTCCAGCTTCCGTCCGGCCTCGGTGAGGACCCGGTCGACGGCCGGCAGCAGCAGCTCCCCGTGCCGGCGCGCGTCCACCTGGCTCGACGAGGCGATGACGTCGGTGCCGTCGTGCAGGGCGACGGTGACGGCGGGTGTTGCGGTATCCAGAGCGAGCAAGAGCACGCGAACAGCCTACGGCGCCCGCGCCGCTCGCAGGGTCGTCCGGGACGTCCGGTCACCGACTGCTACGGTGTGTACGAAGTACGACATTTACACCGGATGACGGCACTAGGCAGAGGTGGCGCAGGTGGCAGGGACCAGCTCGGGGATCGTGGCCGCCCTCACCGCGGCGGCGCTGGGAACGGTCGGATTCCTCGCCTACCGGGCCCAGGCGACCGTCCCGGCGAGCCTGGGCGCGGGGCCGGTGGTGCACGCGACGCCCACCTCCAAGGCGCCCCGGGACCGGCACCGCCCGACCGCCCTGCCGAGCGGCTCCGGGACGGGTGAACGGGTCGTGTACTCGGTGGACGACGACCGGGTCTGGCTGGTCACCCCCGGCAACGCGGTGCAGCGGACCTTCCCGGTGCGGCCGGGCACCGTCGACCCGCCGGCCGGCACCTACTGGGTCACGTCCCGCTCCAGCACGGCCACCGGCACGGACGGCGTCCCCATTGAGCACGTGGTGCGGTTCACCAGTGTCGACGGGGTGACCGTCGGGTTCAGCGCGGCCGTGGACGGCGGCACGGAGGGGACGGCGGCCGACCCCGGCGTGAAGACGGGCGGCATCCGGGAGACGCGGACGGACGGGATCGCGATGTGGAACTTCGCGACGATCGGCGTGAGGGTCGTGGTGATCCGCTAGCAGCCGTGCCCGGACCCGCCGCCGGGCGGCCGCGGGGACGGCGTGGCCGGGCGCGTCCGGGCGACGGTGGCCGCCGGCTCGTCGCGCGCCGCTTCGAGGAGTTCGGGCCGCGGCGGCCTGGAGATCGCGTCCGCCGCAGCGCAGGCCGCCAGCAGATCACGCATGGACACCGGTTGCACCGTGGGCATGGACGCCTCCTGAGCTGCGGGGGCGGACGTACTTAGGCACACCTAAGTACGGGCTGGGTACCATGTGACCACGCCCGGGATGTCCTGCGCAATATCTTGCCGACGGCTTGTCGGAACGTGTCGGCGGTCTCAGCCGGACAGCGTTTCCAGGTCCGTCTCGGACCAGCGTTCGCCCAGGCCGGTGACGGTCACGTGCCGCACCTCGTCCGTGGTGTCGCCGACCGCGCGGTGGATGACCACCTGGAGGCGGTCCTCGGTCAGCTCCTCGACCTTGCCCTCGCCCCATTCGACGACGATCACCGAGTCGGGCAGCGAGACGTCGAGGTCCAGGTCCTCCATCTCGTCCAGGCCGCCGGAGAGCCGGTAGGCGTCGACGTGCACCAGGGGCGGCCCGTCACCGAGGGACGGGTGCACCCGGGCGATCACGAAGGTCGGCGAGGTGACCGCGCCGCGCACGCCCAGGCCCTCACCGAGCCCGCGGGTCAGCGTGGTCTTGCCCGCGCCCAGCTCGCCGGAGAGCATCACCAGGTCGCCCGCGCGCAGCAGCTTGGCCAGTCGGCGGCCCAGCTCCCGCATCTGCTCCGGGGAGGTGACGGTCAGCTGGGTCTCAGCGGGGTTGTGCGGTGCTGCTGGTGCTTCCATAGCCACTTACGGTAGCCCCTGCGGGCACCGCGCCCGCACGGGTGAGCAGGTCGGCGAGGCGGTCGGTGACCACTTCGGGGTGCTCCAGCATCACCAGGTGCCCCGCGTCCGGCACGAGCACCAGCTCGGCGTCGGGCAGCAGGTCGGCGATGGCCTCACTGTGCTCGCTGGGCGTGACCAGGTCCTGGACTCCGGCCAGCACGAGCACCGGCATGTCGCGGAAGCAGACGAGCGCCCCGGTCTTGTCGTGGTCGGTGAAGGCCGGGTAGAACTCGGCGACCACGTCGATCGGGGTGGACTCGATCATCCGCTCGGCGAAGCGCTCCACGGCCGGGTCGACGTCCCGGCCCGCGAACGAGTACCGCTTGATGACCCCGGCGAACAGGTCGGCGGTGGCCCGGCGCCCCTTCTCCACCCACTCCGCCTGCTGCCCGAGCGCCTTGAGCACCCCGGGGAGGATGCGGCGGACCGCGTTGACGCCGGCCACCGGCAGCCCGAAGTTGACCTCGCCGAGCCGCCCGGACGACGTCCCGACGAAGGCGGTGGCGACGACCCGGTCCCGGATCAGCTCGGGGTACTGCGCGGCGAGGGCCATCATGGTCATGCCGCCCATCGAGTGACCGACCAGCACGAGCGGCCCGTCCGGTGCGGCGGCGTCGAGCACGGCCTTCAGATCGCGGCCGAGCTGGTCGATGGTGACGGGTTCCCGGTCCCGGGTCTGCGCCACGCCCCGCCCGGACCGCCCGTGGCTGCGCTGGTCCCAGTGCACCGTCCGTACGACCCCCCGCAGGGCCGCGCGCTGGAAGTGCCAGGAGTCCTGGCTGAGGCAGTAGCCGTGGCAGAAGACGACGGTGACCGGGGCGGGCGCCTTGCGCCCGAAGAGCCGTCGTCGGCGCGGCGAGACGTTCGGGCCGGCATCGGGCTCGGCCTCGTCCACCTCGTAGTACAACTCGGTGCCGTCGTCGGCGTACGCCTTGCCGGGGGTGCCGCGCAGGGCGCCGTAGGGGCCCGCCGCGTCCAGCGCCAGCCGGGCCCTGCGGCGCATTCCGCGCCCCACCGTCATCCGTTCGATGGCGACACCGGCCGCCGCTCCCGCGGCGAGCACGCCTATCGCGGCACCGGCGATGCCGGTCGCCCTGCGCCAGCTCCCGGCCGCCCCCGCGGCGGAGGCGGCGGCCGCCGAGGCGACGACGTCCGCCACGAGCTCCGCGCTGCTCTCGGTCACGTACCGCTCCTCTTCGCCGTACTGCAGTTCGCCTGGGTGGGTGCCGCCGCGGAACGGGTTACCCGAGTTCCCGCGCGTTCACGTGAAGGCGCTCACCTGGACACGGTGGACGCGTTCACCTGGGCGCGTTCACATCGACGCGTTGACATAGACGCGCGGAACGCGCGTTCCGATGCGTGTGACGATCTCGTACGCGATCGTGCCGCAGGCCTGCGCCCAGTCCTCGGCCGTGGGCTCACCGCGGTCACCGGGACCGAACAGCACGGCCTCGCTGCCTACCGGCGGCTCGTCACCACCCAGGTCCACCACGAACTGGTCCATGGCCACCCGCCCCGCGATCGTCCGCCACTTGCCGCCGACCAGCACCGGACCGGTGCCCGAGGCGTGCCGCGGGATGCCGTCCGCGTAGCCGACGGGCACCAGGGCGAGCGTGGTGTCGCCGGGCGTGACGTAGTGGTGGCCGTAGCTGACGCCGTGTCCGGCCGGGGTGCGCTTGACCAGGGCCAGCGAGGCGCTGAGCGTCATCACCGGGCGCAGCCCGAAGTCCGCCGGGGTGCCCAGCTCCGGGCTGGGCGAGATGCCGTACAGGGCGATGCCCGTGCGGACCAGGTCGAAGTGGGACTCGGGCACGGTGAGGGTGGCCGGCGAGTTGGCGATGTGCCGGACCTCGGGCCGTACACCCCGAGCCTCGGCGTACGCCAGCATCTCCCGGAACCGGGTGAGCTGGGCGGCGATGGACGGGTGCCCCGGCTCGTCGGCGCACGCGAAGTGCGACCACACACCGGTGACGCGGACCAGCCCCTCGGCCTGCGCGCGCAGGGCGGCACCGACCAGCTCGGACCAGTCCTCCCCCGGCTGACAGCCGTTGCGGCCGAGTCCGGTGTCGGCCTTGAGCTGCACACGCGCGGGGCGGCCCGCCGACCGGGCGGCCTCGACGACCTCCCGCAGGGCCCACATGCCGCTCAACGAGACGTCGATGTCGGCCTCGATCGCCTGCCGCCAGGGCCCGCCCGGCACCCACAGCCAGCACAGGACGCGGCCGGGGAGCCCGGCCGCGCGCAGCGCGAGGGCCTCCTCGGCCGTGGCAGTGCCGAGCCAGCTCGCGCCCGCCGCGAGGGCGGCGCGGGCGCACGGCACCGCGCCGTGGCCGTACGCGTCGGACTTGACGACGGCCATCACGGCGGCGCTCCCCGCCCGGGCGCGCAGGGCCCGCACATTGGCGCGCAGGGCGCCCAGATCGATCTCGGCGCGGGCGCGCAGGGCGGCGGTCGGCACAGCTGGTGTCTCAGTCATGGCACCCCCAGTCTCTCAGAGCCGTCCTCCGCGGGACGCGGGCCGGGTCCCGCGGTCACGTCTCCGGCCGCGATCGGGCTGGGGGCGCCTGCCGGCCGGGCGCGCGGTTCCCCGCGGCCCCTGGGAGTTGTGCCACCGTCCACCCCCGTGCGCCGCCCCGGCCGTCGCCAGGCCGCCGGCGCGTGCGGCCGGGCGCGCGGTTCCCCGCGCGCGGGGGGGGCGCGCCGGCGTCGGCCGTGCCGTGGCGGGGACGGTCAGTTCCGTACGTCCCTCCAGGCCTTCGGGATGTGTGACGCCACGTCATGGGCCCCCGTGGGCGCGCCCTCCGCGGCGAAGCGGCCCGCCAGGCCGTGGAGGTACGCCGCCACGCTCCCGGCGTCCGCCGCCCGCAGGCCCGCCGCCAGCAGGGAACCCGCCAGCCCGGACAGCACGTCCCCGCTCCCGGCCGTGGCCAGCCAGGGCGTCCCGGTGGCGTTCACCCGCACCGGTCCGCCCGCGAAGCCGGCGACCAGTGTCGTCGAACCCTTCAGCAGCACGGTCGCCCGGTACGCCGCCGCCAGCTCCCGCACCGCGGCCAGCCGGGCCGTCTCGACCTCCTCGCGCCGCACCCCCAGCAGTGCGGCGGCCTCCCCCGCGTGCGGGGTCATCAGCGTCGGCGCCGTACGCCCGCGCACCGCGTCCCGGTCGGCCAGCCGCAGCCCGTCCGCGTCCAGCAGCACCGGCACGTCCGCCTCCAGCACCTCGGCGACGGTGGCCGCGTCGTCCCCGGCGCCCGGCCCGACCACCCAGGCCTGCACCCGTCCGGCCTTCGCGGGCCCGGCGTCGGAGACGAGGGTCTCCGGGAAGCGCGCGATGACCGCGTCCCCGGCCGGCCCGACGTACCGCACGGCCCCGGCCCCGCCCCGCAGCGCGCCCGACACCGCGAGCACGGCCGCCCCGGGATAGCGGGCCGACCCGGCGGCGATCCCCACCACCCCGCGCCGGTACTTGTCGCTCTCCCCCGTCGGCTGCGGCAACAGCCGTGCCACATCGGCGTGTTGCAGGGCCTCAAGTACGGCGTCGGCGGGCGGCGGTTCCAGGCCGATGCCGACGAGCCGCACCACTCCCGCGTACTCCCGCGCGGGATCCACCAGCAGCCCCGGCTTGTACGCGCCGAAGGTGACGGTCAGATCGGCCCGCAGCGCGGCCCCCCGCACCTCCCCGGTGTCCGCGTCGACGCCGCTGGGCAGGTCCACGGCCACGACGGCGGCACGGGACCGCGCCACCACCCCGGCGAGCCGCTCGGCGTCCGGCCGCAGCCCGCCCCTGCCCCCGATGCCGACGATCCCGTCCACCACCAGGTCGGCCCGCAGGACCAGTTCGTCCGCGGCGGCGGGGTCCGCGGTGGCCACCGTGCCGCCCGCCCGCCGCAAGGCGGCCAGTCCGCCGCCGTGGGCACGGTCGGGCGTGAGCAGGACGGCCGTCACCCCGGCGCCGCGCCGGGCCAGCCGGGCCCCGGCGTACAGGGCGTCCCCGCCGTTGTCCCCGCTGCCGACGAGCAACACCACCCGGCTGCCGTACACCCGCCCGAGCAGTTCGGCGCAGGCGGCGGCCAGCCCGGCGGCGGCCCGCTGCATCAGCGCGCCCTCCGGCAGCCGTGCCATCAACGCCCGCTCGGCGGCCCTTACCGTCTCCACGCTGTACGCAGTACGCATGGCACCGAGTCTGCCCCGTAACCCCCGTCGCCCACACCCGGCACGGGCCCGGTCAGCCCTCCGCCACCACCACGGCCGAGGCCACGCCCGCGTCGTGACTGAGCGACACGTGCCAGGCCCGCACGCCCAGCTCGGCGGCCCGCGCGGCCACGGTCCCCTTCACCCGCAGCCGTGGCTGCCCGGTGTCCTCCACGTACACCTCGGCATCGGTCCACTGCAGCCCCGGCGGCGCGCCCAGCGCCTTCGCCAGGGCCTCCTTGGCGGCGAACCGGGCCGCGAGCGAGGCGATGCCGCGCCTGTCCCCGCTGGGCAGCAGCAGCTCCCGCTCCACGAACAGCCGGTCGGCCAGGCCCGGCGTCCGCTCCAGGGACGCCCGGAACCGGTCGATCTCGGCGACGTCGATGCCCACCCCGATGATGCTCATGCCGAGCACCCTACGACCCCGGTGACGGGCGGCGCGGCGACACCACGTCGGACCCCGGGCGCCGCACGGCCGCCGCAGCCAGACCTCTACGCTTCCGGCATGACGTCCTCGCGTGCCTATCTCTCCGACCTCTTCTCCCTGGACGGCCGGGTCGCCGTGGTGACCGGAGGCAGTTCCGGCATCGGGCGGGCCATCGCCGGGGCGCTGGCCCGGGCCGGGGCGAAGGTGGTGATCGTGGCCCGGCGGAAGACCGAACTGGACGCCACCGTGAGGGAGTTGGCGGCGGACGGCTGCCGGGCCGCCTGGGTCAGTGGCGATCTGGGCACCCGCGACGGGGTGCGCGCGGCGGCCGAGGAGGCCGCGGCCGTCTTCGGCGAGCCCGACATCCTCGTCAACTCCGCCGGGATCAACCTCCGTCCGCCGATGGACGCGCTGGGCGAGGACGTCTGGGACACCACCATGGCGGTGAACCTGGAGGCCCCGTTCCTGCTCGGGCAGCGGTTCGGTCCCGGCATGGCGAAGCGGGGCTTCGGGCGGATCATCCACGTCACCTCCCAGCAGGCGCACCGCGCCTTCGTGCAGAGCGGCGCCTACGGCGTCTCCAAGGGGGGCCTGGAGTCCCTGGCCCGCTCCCAGGCCGAGGCGTGGTCGCCGCACGGCGTCACCTGCAACACCCTGGTGCCGGGTTTCGTGCTGACACCGCTCAACAGGCGGCTGCAGTCCGACCCGGGGAAGGTGGCGGCCCTGGCCGCGCGCACGATGACCGGCCGCAACGGTCTCGCCGAGGACTTCGCGGGCGCGGCCGTGTTCCTGGCCGGCCGCTCCTCCTCCTACGTCACGGGCCAGTCGATCCACGTGGACGGCGGCTTCTCCGTCCACTGACGAAGCGGCGCACGACGGAGCCGCGCTCCACGCAGCCGCGCCCGGCGGGGCCGCGCTCCACGCAGCCGCGCCCGGCGGGGCCCCGCTCGACGAGGCCCCGCCCCCTCACTCCACCGTGACCGACTTGGCCAGGTTGCGGGGCTGGTCCACCTCGTTGCCCCGGGCCGTGGCCAGCTCGCAGGCGAAGACCTGGAGCGGGACCGTGGCCACCAGCGGTTGCAGCAGGGTGGGCGTGGCGGGGATGCGGATCAGGTGGTCGGCGTAGGGCACGACCGCCTCGTCGCCCTCCTCCGCGATCACGATCGTCCGCGCGCCCCGCGCCCTGATCTCCTGGATGTTGGAGACGATCTTGTCGTGCAGGACCGACCGGCCGCGCGGGGACGGGACGACGACGACCACCGGCACGTCCTCCTCGATCAGCGCGATCGGTCCGTGCTTCAGCTCGCCGGCGGCGAAGCCCTCGGCGTGCATGTAGGCCAGCTCCTTCAGCTTGAGCGCGCCTTCGAGGGCCACCGGGTAGCCCACGTGCCGGCCGAGGAAGAGCACCGTGTCCTTGTCGGCCAGCGTCCGCGCCAGCGCCCGTACCGGCTCCATGGTCTCCAGGACCCGCTCGACCTCCTCGGAGATGCGGGACAGGTCCTTGATCACGGCCTGGATCTCGTCGCCCCACTTGGTGCCCCGGACCTGGCCCAGGTAGAGCGCGACCAGGTAGCAGGCGACCAGCTGGGTCAGGAACGCCTTGGTGGAGGCGACGGCGACCTCGGGCCCCGCGTGCGTGTAGAGCACCGCGTCCGACTCGCGCGGGATCGTCGAGCCGTTGGTGTTGCAGATCGCCAGCACCTTCGAGCCCTGTTCGCGGGCGTGCCGCAGCGCCATCAGGGTGTCCATGGTCTCGCCCGACTGGGAGATGGCGATCACCAGCGACCGTCCGTCCAGGATCGGATCGCGGTAGCGGAACTCGCTGGCCAGCTCCACCTCGCACGGGATGCGCGTCCAGTGCTCGATGGCGTACTTGGCGATCATGCCCGCGTGGAAGGCCGTACCGCACGCCACGATGACGACCTTGTCGATCTCGCGCAGCTCGGAGGGGCTGATCCGCACCTCGTCCAGGGTCAGCGAGCCGGACGGGTCGATGCGCCCGAGCAGGGTGTCGGCGACCGCCTTGGGCTGTTCGGCGATCTCCTTGAGCATGAAGTAGTCGTAGCCCCCCTTCTCGGCCGCCGAGGCGTCCCAGTCCACGTGGTAGGAGTGGACCTCGGCCGGGCGGCCGTCGAAGCCCGTGACCGTGACGCCGTCGCGCCGCAGTTCCACCACCTGGTCCTGGCCCAGCTCGACCGCCGAGCGCGTGTGGGCGATGAACGCGGCGACGTCGGAGGCCAGGAACGCCTCGCCCTCTCCGACGCCCACCACCAGCGGGGAGTTCCGGCGGGCGCCGACCACCACGTCCGGATCGTCGGCGTGCACCGCGACCAGCGTGAACGCGCCCTCCAGGCGCCGGCACACCAGCCGCATCGCCTCGGCGAGGTCGGCGGTCGCCGAGAACTCCTCGGCCAGCAGATGGGCGACGACCTCGGTGTCCGTCTCGGAGTTCAGCTCGTGGCCGCGCTCGGCCAGTTCGGCGCGCAGCACCGCGAAGTTCTCGATGATGCCGTTGTGGACCACCGCGACCCGGCCCGCGTTGTCCAGGTGGGGGTGCGCGTTGGCGTCCGTGGGGCCGCCGTGCGTGGCCCAGCGCGTGTGTCCGATGCCGGTCGTACCGGCCGGAAGCGGCCGTTCGACCAGTTCCTTCTCCAGGTTGACCAGCTTGCCGGCCTTCTTCGCGGCGGCCAGCCCGCCGTCCGAAAGTACGGCGACACCGCCCGAGTCGTAACCCCGGTACTCCAGCCGCTTCAGCCCGGCCATCACGACATCGAGCGCCGACTGCGACCCTACGTATCCCACGATTCCGCACATGAGCGGCAGCCTACGGGCCGACAACGATCGAAAACCGCCTCCGCATGCCCGAAATCGGAAATTACCACCGTCGTACGAAGGCCCGTGGCGGCCGGAACGGGCCGCGTGACGGACCCCACCCGCCGTGCCGTTCAAACTCCGTTAACAATGGACTGTGATCTCACCGGTCTCCTCGATGCCCCGGAGCGCCCACCGGCACAGGCCGGAGGCGACTCCCTACGTCGATCTCACCCGCGCCGAGTGGAGCGCGCTGCGCGACAAGACGCCGCTGCCGCTCACCGCCGAGGAGGTGGAGAAGCTGCGCGGCCTCGGCGACGTCATCGACCTGGACGAGGTACGGGACATCTACCTCCCGCTCTCCCGGCTCCTCAATCTCTACGTCGGCGCCACGGACGGCCTGAGGGGCGCGCTGAACACCTTCCTCGGGGAGAAGGGCTCCCAGTCCGGCACCCCGTTCGTCATAGGGGTCGCCGGCTCGGTCGCCGTGGGGAAGTCCACGGTCGCCCGCCTGCTCCAGGCGCTGCTCTCCCGCTGGCCCGAGCACCCGCGCGTGGAGCTGGTCACGACGGACGGATTCCTGCTGCCCACAAGGGAGTTGGAGGCCCGGGGCCTGATGTCGCGCAAGGGCTTCCCCGAGTCCTACGACCGCAGGGCCCTCACCCGTTTCGTCGCCGGCATCAAGGCCGGCAAGGACGAGGTGTCCGCGCCCGTCTACTCGCACCTCATCTACGACATCGTGCCCGGCGAGAAGCTCACCGTCCGCCGCCCGGACATCCTGATCGTGGAGGGCCTGAACGTCCTCCAGCCCGCCCTGCCCGGCAAGGACGGCCGCACCCGGGTCGGTCTCGCCGACTACTTCGACTTCAGCGTGTACGTCGACGCGAGCGCCGACGACATCGAGAGCTGGTACCTCAGCCGCTTCAAGAAGCTGCGCCAGACGGCGTTCCAGAACCCGAACTCGTACTTCCGCAAGTACACCCAGGTCTCCGAGGAGGAGGCCCTGGACTACGCCCGCACGCTCTGGCGGACCATCAACAAGCCCAACCTGGTGGAGAACATCGCCCCGACCCGGGGCCGGGCCACCCTCATCCTCCGCAAGGGCCAGGACCACAAGGTCCAGCGCCTCAGGCTCCGCAAGCTGTAGCGGTACGTGTTGGATGGGGGCCATGCTGCACCTGCGCCTGATCACCCCGGCCGAGCGGACCGACGAGGTGGTCCGCCTGATCGAGTCCACGGTCGGCACCACCCATCTGGTGGTCCTGCCCGGCGCCGCCCGCGACCCCGCCGGCGACGTCGTCCTGTGCGACGTGGCCCGCGAGGCGGGTGACGGACTCATCGCCGGGCTGCGCCGCCTCGGCCTGGACGACACCGGCTCGATCGCCGTGGACACCATCGACCTCTCCCTGTCCCGGCGGGCCGACGAGGCCGAGGAGGCGGCGCCGGGCGAGGGCGCGGACGCGGTGCTGTGGGAGGGCCTGACCGAGGCCACCCACGAGGAGTCGACGCTGTCGGTCACCTACGCGGCCTTCATCACCCTGGCCACGATGATCGCCGCCTGCGGTGTCGTGCTGGACAACGCCATCCTGATCGTGGGCGCGATGGCCGTGGGACCGGAGTTCGGCCCGCTGGCCGGCATCAGCACGGCCCTCGTGCGGCGCCGGCCGCGCCTGGCGTGGCGTTCGCTGACCGCACTGCTGGTGGGCTTCGCGCTGGCGATGGCGGTGACCGCGGGGTTCAGTCTGCTGATGGACGCGGTCGGCCTGTTCAGCAAGGCCCGGCTGGAGGCCGACCGGCCCAACACCGGCTTCATCTACGCACCGGACTGGTTCTCGTTCGTCGTCGCCGTGCTCGCGGGCATCGCCGGCACGCTGTCGCTGACGTCGGCCAAGTCCGGGGCCCTGGTGGGCGTCGCCATCTCGGTGACGACCGTACCCGCGGCCGCCAACGCGGCCGTGGCCCTGATCTACGACGACACCCACCAGGCCGCGCGCTCCTCCGAGCAGCTCCTGCTGAACCTGCTGGGCATCGTCCTGGCCGGCACGCTCACCCTGCTCGCACAGAAGTCCTTGTGGAAGCGGCGCCGGCGCCGTCCCTGAGCCCGCGGGACTACCCGAGGGCCGACTTCACCGCGTCGGCGAGCCGCCCGGCGACGGAGCGCGCCTGCTCGATGTCGGCGGCCTCGACCATCACCCGCACCAGCGGCTCGGTACCGGAAGGACGCAGCAGCACCCGCCCGGTCTCCCCGAGTTCCCGCTCGGCCTCGGACACGGCGGCGGCGAGATCGGCCGACGTGCGCACCCGCGACTTGTCCACGTCGGGCACGTTGACCAGCACCTGCGGCAGCCGCTCCATGACGGACGCCAGCTCCCGCAGCGTACGGCCGGTCTCGGCGACCCTCGCCGCCAGCAGCAGGCCGGTCAGCGTGCCGTCCCCGGTGGTCGCGTGGTCGAGGATGATGACGTGCCCGGACTGCTCGCCGCCGAGGGCGTAGCCGTGCTCCTTCATCTCCTCCAGGACGTACCGGTCGCCGACGGCGGTCTGCACGAGCCGGATGCCCTCGCGCTCCATGGCCAGCTTGAAGCCGAGGTTGGACATCACGGTCGCGACGACGGTGTCGGAGCGCAGTGCGGAACGCTCCCGCATCGCCAGCGCGAGCACCGCGAGGATCTGGTCGCCGTCGACCTCCGCACCGGTGTGGTCCACGGCCAGGCAGCGGTCGGCGTCGCCGTCGTGCGCGATGCCGAGGTCCGCGCCGTGCTCGACGACCGCGGCCTTGAGCTTGTCCAGGTGGGTCGAGCCGCAGCCGTCGTTGATGTTGAGGCCGTCCGGCTCGGCGCCGATCGTGACGACCTGGGCACCGGCCCGGGCGAACGCCTCCGGCGAGACCCCCGAGGCCGCGCCGTGCGCTTCGTCCAGGACGATCTTCAGCCCGTCGAGCCGGTTGGGCAGCACCGCGAGCAGGTGGGCGACGTAACTCTCGAAGCCCTCCTCGTGCGACCGCACGCGCCCGACCCCGGCACCCGTCGGACGCTCCCACGGCTCGCCGTGCCGGTGCGCGTGGTAGACCGCCTCGATCCGGTCCTCCAGCTCGTCGGCGAGTTTGTGGCCGCCGCGGGCGAAGAACTTGATGCCGTTGTCCGGCATGGCGTTGTGGCTGGCGGAGAGCATCACGCCGAGGTCGGCGCCGAGCGCTCCGGTCAGGTGTGCCACCGCGGGCGTCGGCAGCACGCCGACGCGCAGGACGTCCACCCCGGCGCTGGCCAGACCGGCGACCACCGCGGCCTCCAGGAACTCCCCGGACGCGCGCGGGTCCCGTCCGACCACCGCCGTCGGCTTGTGGCCCTCGAAGGTGCCCGCCTCGGCCAGCACGTGCGCCGCGGCGACGGAGAGGCCGAGCGCCATCTCGGCCGTCAGATCCGCGTTGGCGACACCGCGCACGCCGTCCGTGCCGAAGAGTCGTCCCACTTGTCCTCCTGAGGAAGCGTCCTTGCTGCCCGGATGATGGCAGACGCCATGACATCCGATCACACAAGCCTTTGAGCGTCTTGTGTCGTTATACGCCCTTGGCTGGGATAAACGAACGCCCCGACGGCACAGATGGCGTGCCGCCGGGGCGTTCGGAGTACGAGCAGAGGCAGCTGCTGATTAGCGCTTGCTGTACTGCGGGGCCTTGCGGGCCTTCTTCAGACCGGCCTTCTTCCGCTCGACCGCGCGGTCGTCGCGGCGCAGGAAGCCGGCCTTCTTCAGCGGGCCGCGGTTGTTGTCGACGTCGGCCTCGTTCAGCGCGCGGGCGACACCGAGACGGAGCGCACCGGCCTGACCGGAGACACCGCCACCCGCGATGCGGGCGATGACGTCGTAACGGCCCTCGAGCTCCAGGACCTTGAACGGCTCGTTGACTTCCTGCTGGTGCACCTTGTTCGGGAAGTAGTCCTCGAGGGTGCGACCGTTGATCTTCCACTTGCCGGTGCCCGGGACGATCCGGACGCGGGCGATGGCGTTCTTGCGGCGGCCCAGGCCGGCGGCCGGCTGCGGCTCGCCGAAGCGGGAGGCCAGGGACTCCGAGGTGTACTCGCCCTCGACGGGAACCTCGGACTCGGTGGTGTAGCTGTCGATGTCAAGCTCTTCGAGCGGCTGCTCGGCAGTGGTCTCGGCCACGATTCTCCTCAGATTCTCTTCAGTCTTAGGGGGTGGCCGGACTTACTGCGCGACCTGGGTGATCTCGAACGGCACCGGCTGCTGGGCAGCGTGCGGGTGCTGGTCACCCTTGTAGACCTTCAGCTTCGAGAGCATCTGACGGCCCAGGGAGTTCTTGGGGAGCATGCCCTTGACGGCCTTCTCGATGGCCTTCTCGGGGTTCTTGTCGAGCAGCTCGTCGTAGCGGACGGAGCGCAGACCACCCGGGTAACCGGAGTGGCGGTACGCCATCTTCTGGGTCCGCTTGTTGCCGGACAGGTGCACCTTGTCGGCGTTGATGATGATGACGAAGTCACCAGCGTCGACGTGCGGCGCGTAGATCGGCTTGTGCTTGCCCCGCAGGAGGGTCGCAGCGGTGGTGGCGAGACGGCCCAGGACAACGTCCTGAGCGTCGATGACGTGCCACTGGCGCGTCACATCGCCGGGCTTGGGGCTGTACGTACGCACGGTTCGTAGCCTTCGCTTCGAGTGAATGGTCCTAAACAAGGTCACCGAAACGATCACGACAGCCTTGACCCACGGCGGCGACGCAAACCGCGTGCGTGGGGTCGCTGGTCATCGGCCCGGTGGACCGGTGTAAGGGCCCGTCCCGTGAGAATGAGCAAGCCAATACACAACGAAGAAGTAGGTTACCGGGCAGCCCCCGTACCGGTCAAAACGAGGCAGGCCGCCAGAGGGACCCCGCACCAGCGGCCCCCCGTCTAAGATGCGCCCCATGAGTTACGGGCAGGGGGGACCCCAGTCTCAGTGGGATCCCTGGAAACCGAATTCCCAGCAGCCGTGGAACAGCGGATCCGACGACGGGACGCCGGACTGGGCCGCGCTCGCCGAGGCATCGGAGACGCGGAACAAGCGCCGCAAGGTGCTGTTCATAGCCGGCGGCGCGCTCGCCACCGTCGCGATAGGCACCGCGGTCGCCATGGCCGTCGTCTCCGCGAACGGAGGTGATCCGCAGGCCGGTCCCGGCAACCTGCCCGCCAGCGGATCGCTGCCCGGCACGGGCAGCGCGACGCCGTCCTTCGCGCCCACCAGCGCGCCGCCGCCGCTGGACCCCACGGACTTCATATCCAGCGCCAAGAAGGACACCGCCCCGCTGAGCCCGGACACGCTGTTCCCGGGCACCCAGCTCACCATGGACGGCACGGTGTACAAGAAGGGCCCGACGGCCGACACCAAGAGCTGCGCCTCCGCCGCCGGCGGCACCCTCCCCAAGATCCTCACCGGCAACGGCTGCACCCGCCTGATGCGCGTGACCTACACGAACGGCGGCATCGCGGTCACCGTCGGCGTCGCCGTCTTCGACGACGCGGACAAGGCCGCCAAGGCCAAGGGCCAGACCGACGACCGCAGCATCGTCCGCTCGCTGTTCGGCAAGGGCGTCAAACCCTTCTGCGACGGCGCGTTCTGCCGCTCGACCAGGAACTCCTACGGCCGCTACGCCTACTTCACGATCTCCGGCTTCACCAGCGGCAAGGACGTCACCACCAAGGACACCAAGGTCTTCGGCGCCGGCAACGACCTCGCCCAGTTCACCGCGAACCAGATCCACCGCCGCGGCCAGGTCCAGGCCTCGGCCGCCGCCCGGTAGCCGGGCGCGCGCCTACCGCCGCTTCAGCCGGAGCCGCAGCGGTACCACGGCCGACTCCAGCTGGGTGCGCAGGGTCATCTTGGAGGCACCCTCGGTGCGCTCGGCGAACCGGATCGGGACCTCCACCGCCGTGTGCCCGGCGCGTACCGCCTTGTACTTCAGCTCCACCTGGAAGCTGTAGCCCGCGCTGTCCAGGGACGCCAGGTCCACGTCCCTGAGGGTCGCCGCCGACCACAGGCTGAAGCCGGCCGTGATGTCCTGGATGTCGGTGCCGAGGACGGCGCGGGCGTACCGGTTGGCGAAGCGGGACAGCAGCACCCGGTGCGCGCCCCACCGCTCGTCCAGCGAGCCGCCCTCGACGTACCGGCTGCCCACGACGAGCCCGGCGCCGGAGGCGAGGGCCGCCTCCAGCATGCGGGGCACGGCCTCCACCGGGTGGCTGCCGTCGGCGTCCATCTGGACGACGTACGCGGCTCCCTCCGCCAGCGCGGCGGACATCCCCGCCGTGTACGCCCGTCCCAGCCCGTCCTTCTCGGTGCGGTGCAACACGCTCATCCGGTGCCGCCCGCCACTGTTGTACTCCGCCGCCAGCTCCTCGGCGATCCGCCCGGTGCCGTCCGGGCTGGAGTCGTCGACGACCTTCAGGTGCAGCCCGTCCAGCGGCAGCCCGAGCACCGCCTCGGCCATCCCCGGCAGGTTCGCCGCCTCGTTGTACGTCGGCATCACCACGGTGACCGGCAGCTCGTCCTGTGCCATCAGTGCCCCTCCCCCGCGGGCGCCGGAGTACCCAGCGCCCGGAACCGCCGGCCCGCCGCGGTCCAGCGGTCCGCGTCGAGCACGCCCGTTGACTAACAGGTTCCACAACCCGGCGCGCCGGGCAGCGACCGCTTGTTGCGTGCCTCCTTGCTCCGGGCCGCCAGCAGCTCGTCGGCCGGATAGCCGACCTCCTCCAGCGTCAGCCCGTGGGGCCGTACGACGTGCACGGCGGAGTCCCGGACGCGGGCCGCCAGCACCTTCCCGGGCCACTCCGGCTCCCGGTGCCCGTCGCCCACGAACAGCAGCGCGCCGATCAGCGACCGCACCATGTTGTGGCAGAAGGCGTCCGCGCGCACGGTGGCGGTGATGATGCCGTCATCCCCCCGGACCAGGCTCAGCTCCTGGAGCGTGCGGATGGTGGTCGCCCCTTCCCGCTTCTTGCAGTAGGCGGCGAAGTCGTGCTCCCCGAGCAGCGCGCCGGCGGCCTCGTTCATGGCGTCCACGTCGAGCGGCCAGTCGTGCCACAGCACATGGTTGCGCAGCAGCGGGTCCACGCCGCCCGGGTTGTCGGTCACCCGGTACGCGTACCGGCGCCAGACGGCCGAGAACCGCGCGTTGAAACCGCTCGGCGCCTCCCTGAGCGCCCACACCCGCACGTCCCTCGGCAGCCGGCCGGCGAGCCGCTTGAGCAGCTTCTCGTGATGCTCACGCCACACACCCTCGGGCAGGTCCACATGGGCCACCTGCCCCCGCGCGTGCACCCCGGCGTCGGTGCGCCCGGCGACCGTCAGCTCATAGGTCTCCCGGGACCGGGTCACCGTCCGCAGGGCGTCCTCGATCTCCCCCTGCACGGTCCGCCTGTCACCGGCCTGCTTGGCCCAGCCGTGGAAACCGGTGCCGTCGTAGGACAGGTCGAGACGGAGACGGACATGGCCGGGCTGTACTTCGTCACTCACGTACAGATCCTCTCAAGTACGCGAAAGCGGGCCCGCCCCGAAGGGCGAACCCGCTTCCCGCGTCAGGCGGAGCCTCAGGCGTCCTTGGACTCCTCGGCGGGAGCCTCGGCGGCCTCGGTCTCCTCGACCTTGGTCTCCTCGGCCTTCGCCTCCTCGGCCTCCTTGACCGCACGCTTGGTGGCGGCCTCGGCCTCACCGGTCGCCTGCTGGGCGACCGTCAGCGCCTCGACCAGCTCGATGACGGCCATGGGCGCGTTGTCGCCACGGCGGTTACCGATCTTGGTGATGCGGGTGTAGCCACCGGGGCGGTTCTCGTACCGCGGGCCGATCTCGGTGAAGAGCGTGTGGACGACGCTCTTGTCCGTGATGACCTGAAGCACCTGGCGGCGGTTGTGAAGGTCGCCCTTCTTCGCCTTGGTGACCAGACGCTCGGCGTACGGACGCAGGCGGCGCGCCTTCGCCTCGGTGGTGGTGATGCGGCCGTGCTCGAAGAGGCTCTTCGCCAGGTTCGCGAGGAGCAGCTTCTCGTGCGCGGCGCTGCCGCCCAGACGGGCACCCTTGGTGGGCTTCGGCATGTTCTTTCTCCTGTGTGTCTGCCCCGGCCGTGTCAGGTACCGGGGTCAGTATCCGAGCAGGCGGTCGCCTGTCGGAGACCCCGCGCCCGAAGGGGCGCGGGGAACTGCGCGACCAGCCACAGCGGGCCGGCAGCCGAGAACGGACCCGTGGGCCCGAGCTCTCAGTACTGCTCGGTCTCCACGAACCCGGCATCCGCGTCGTCATCGGCGCCGAAGGCGTCCGCAGCGGCGGTCGGGTCGAATCCGGGCGGGCTGTCCTTCAGGGCCAGGCCCATGCCGGCCAGCTTCGCCTTGACCTCGTCGATGGACTTCGCACCGAAGTTGCGGATGTCCAGCAGGTCGGCCTCGGAGCGCGCGACCAGCTCACCCACGGAGTGGATGCCCTCACGCTTGAGGCAGTTGTACGACCGAACGGTGAGCTCAAGCTCCTCGATCGGCAGCGCCAGGTCGGCGGCGAGCGCGGCGTCCGTCGGGGACGGACCCATGTCGATGCCCTCGGCGTCGATGTTCAGCTCGCGCGCGAGACCGAACAGCTCGACCAGCGTCTTGCCGGCGGAGGCCATGGCGTCACGCGGACGCATCGCCTGCTTGGTCTCGACGTCGACGATCAGCTTGTCGAAGTCGGTGCGCTGCTCGACACGCGTGGCCTCGACCTTGTACGTGACCTTGAGAACCGGCGAGTAGATGGAGTCGACCGGGATGCGGCCGATCTCCTGGCCCACCTGCTTGTTCTGCACGGCGGAGACGTAACCGCGGCCACGCTCGACCGTCAGCTCCATCTCCAGCTTGCCCTTGCCGTTGAGCGTGGCGAGGACCAGGTCGGGGTTGTGCACCTCGACACCGGCCGGGGGCGCGATGTCGGCGGCGGTGACCAGACCCGGGCCCTGCTTGCGCAGGTACATCACGACCGGCTCGTCGTGCTCCGAGGAGACGACCAGCTGCTTGATGTTGAGGATCAGGTCGGTGACGTCCTCCTTGACGCCCGGCACGGTGGTGAACTCGTGCAGCACGCCGTCGATCCGGATCGAGGTGACGGCGGCACCCGGGATCGAGGACAGGAGGGTACGGCGCAGGGAGTTGCCGAGGGTGTAGCCGAAGCCCGGCTCCAGCGGCTCGATCACGAACCGGGAGCGGAACTCGTCGACGACCTCTTCGGTCAACGAGGGACGCTGAGCGATCAGCATGTGTGGATCAGATCCTTCTTTCGTGGACGCCCGCTATTTGACGCCCGACGGAAACCGCGCCCGGGAAAAGCGCGGGTACTGCAAGGGTACGGGCGGCACGACCCGAAGGAGCCGTACCGCCCGCGACCAGCGACCCGGGAAGCGTCAGACGCGACGACGCTTCGGCGGACGGCAGCCGTTGTGCGGGGTCGGGGTGACGTCCTGGATGGAGCCGACCTCGAGGCCCGTGGCCTGCAGGGAGCGGATCGCGGTCTCACGACCGGAACCCGGACCCTTGACGAACACGTCGACCTTGCGCATGCCGTGCTCCTGGGCGCGGCGGGCAGCCGACTCGGCGGCCATCTGCGCGGCGAACGGCGTGGACTTCCGGGAACCCTTGAAGCCGACGTGGCCGGCGGAGGCCCAGGAGATCACGTTGCCGGACGGGTCCGTGATCGACACGATCGTGTTGTTGAACGTGCTCTTGATGTGCGCGTGGCCGTGAGCGACGTTCTTCTTTTCCTTGCGGCGCACCTTCTTGGCAGCGCCCTGACGTCCCTTGGGGGGCATCTACAAACTCCTAGAGGGAGGTGGTCGGTCCTACAGCGAAGACCGTGGACAGGTGTCCGCTGCGGACTACTTCTTGCCCGGCTTCTTCTTGCCGGCGATGGCGCGACGCGGGCCCTTGCGGGTGCGGGCGTTGGTGCTGGTGCGCTGACCGCGGACGGGCAGACCGCGACGGTGACGGAGACCCTGGTAGGTACCGATCTCGACCTTGCGGCGGATGTCGGCCTGGATCTCGCGACGGAGGTCACCCTCGGTCTTGATGTTGTTGTCGACGTACTCGCGGATCGCGACCAGCTGCTCTTCGGTCAGGTCACGGACGCGGGTGTTCGGGTCGACGCCGGTCGCAGCCAGCGTCTCCTTCGAGAGGGTCCGGCCGATGCCGAACACGTAGGTGAGGGCGATCTCCACGCGCTTGTCGCGCGGGATGTCGACACCGGAAACGCGTGCCATTCAATGGCTCCTGGTGAATCTTCGGAGGTCTTCCACAGAACCGGCTCCCGGCCGCCGTACTAGGTACGAACCGGGTCCCCGGCCTCCGAACCGGGGGTGTCGAGCTGGTTGGCTCGGGCTCTGCGTATGAACATATTCAGCTCGCGTCGCGCGAAGACTCTGCGATAGAGGTGCAGAGGGTGATGGTCGTGCGTCAGCCCTGGCGCTGCTTGTGGCGCGGGTTCTCGCAGATGACCATGACCCGGCCGTGACGGCGGATCACCCTGCACTTGTCGCAGATCTTCTTGACGCTCGGCTTGACCTTCATGGGGTGAGGTTCTCCGGGTCAGTGCCATCGCACCGGGCGGGCCCGGGGCGCGGGCAAGATCTACTTGTACCGGTAGACGATCCGGCCACGCGTCAGGTCGTACGGAGACAGCTCCACCACGACCCGGTCGTCAGGGAGGATGCGGATGTAGTGCATACGCATCTTGCCGCTGATGTGTGCCAGGACCTGGTGGCCGTTCTGGAGCTCGACCTTGAACATGGCGTTCGGCAGAGACTCGACGACAGTGCCCTCGATCTCGATGGCACCTTGCTTCTTGGCCACGCTTCGCCCTTCGAATCGACTACCTTGATCGACTCTCAGGCGATCCCTGGGATTCCCTTGCGGGAGCATGCGGACATGCGGGTGCACGAGAGCCGACGAGTCAGTCTACGTCGGCGCACCCCGAAAGGCGAATCGAGGAAGTCTGCCCTACGGGGGAGATCGTTAAGCAAGCGGGTCCGGTGCCGCGGTGACGCCGTGCTCGGCGAGCTTGGCCCTGCCTCCGTCGGGAGCGGTGAGGACCAGCGGGCCCTGCTCCGTCAGTGCGACGGAGTGCTCCCAGTGGGAGGACCAGGTGCCGTCGGTGGTGATGACCGTCCAGTCGTCCGACAGGACCTCGGTGCGCGGGGTGCCCAGCGACACCATCGGTTCGATCGCGAGGCAGAAGCCCGGGACCAGCTTGGGGCCCTTGCCGCGCCGGCGGTCGACGTAGTTCAGCAGGTGCGGGTCCATGTGCATCTCGGTGCCGATGCCGTGGCCGCCGTAGTCCTCGATGATCCCGTACCGGCCGCCGCCCGGCTTGGGCTGGCGGCGGATGTACGTCTCGATCGCCCGGGAGACGTCGACCAGGCGGTTGCCCTGCTTCATGGCCGCGATACCGGCCCACATCGACTCTTCGGTCACCCGCGACAGCTCGATCAGCTCCGGTGCGTGACCGGAGCCCACGAACGCGGTGTAGGCCGCGTCGCCGTGCCAGCCGTCGACGATCGCGCCGCAGTCGACGGAGATGATGTCGCCGTCCTTGAGGACGACGTCGTCGGAGGGGATGCCGTGGACGACCACGTCGTTCACGGAGGTGCAGATGGTCGCGGGGAAGCCGCCGTAGCCCAGGAAGTTCGACTTGGCCCCGTGCTCGGCGAGCACCTTGCGGGCCACCTCGTCCAGGTCCCTGGTGGTGGCGCCCGGCACCGCGGCCTCGCGCGTCGCCGCGTGGATGGCGGCTACGACCAGGCCCGCCGCCCGCATCTTCGCGATCTGCTCGGGGGTCTTGATCTGCACCATGAGGGGCCTGCGCTCTCCGTCACTCACATCGACTGGGATACCTGTACAACAGTACGGCCGCGGCGCCCCGGCAGGGCACCGCGGCCGGAAGGGCCGGGAGCTACTTCTCGGCCTTCTCGCGCTTGAGAGCCTCCAGCGCCCGCCGCGTGATCTCGTCCACCGGGCCCAGGGAGGAGATCGTGACGACCAGGCCCTGCGCCTTGTAGTAGTCGATGATCGGCTCGGTCTGCGTGTGGTAGACCTCCAGCCGCTTGCGGACGGTCTCCTCGGAGTCGTCGTCGCGCTGGTACAGCTCGCCGCCGCAGACGTCGCAGACGCCCTCCTGCTTCGGCGGGCTGTACGTCACGTGGAAGACGTGGGAGGAGTCGTTGCGGCAGATGCGCCGGCCGGCGATGCGCTTGACGACCTCGTCCTCGGGGACCTCCAGGTCCAGCACCGCGTCCAGCGTGATGCCCTCGGTCCGCAGCAGCTCGTCCAGGGCCTCGGCCTGCGAGACGTTGCGCGGGAAGCCGTCCAGCAGGAAGCCGTTCTCCGCGTCGGGCTGCTCCATGCGGTCCTTGGCCATCGCGATCGTCACCTCGTCGGGAACGAGGTTGCCGGCGTCCATGTAGGACTTCGCGAGCTTGCCCAGATCCGTCTGCCGACTGATGTTGGCCCGGAACAGGTCGCCCGTGGAGATGTGCGGAACGCCCAGCTTCTCTGCGAGCCGGACGGCCTGCGTTCCCTTACCGGCACCCGGCGGCCCGACGAGGACGATACGCATCAGCGGAGGAACCCTTCGTAATTGCGCTGCTGGAGCTGGCTCTCGATCTGCTTCACCGTCTCGAGGCCGACACCCACGATGATGAGGATGCTGGTCCCGCCGAAGGGGAAGTTCTGGCTTGCCCCGAAGCCCACCAACGCCATTGTCGGTACGAGAGCGATCAGACCCAGATACAGCGAACCCGGCCAGGTGATCCGGTTGAGCACGTAGCTCAGGTACTCAGCGGTCGGTCGGCCAGCCCGGATGCCCGGGATGAAGCCACCATACTTCTTCATGTTGTCGGCTACTTCTTCGGGGTTGAAGGAGATCGCCACGTAGAAGAACGCGAAGAATACGATGAGCAAGAAGTACGAAACGATGTAAATCGGGTGGTCGCCCTTGGTGAGGTTCTGCTCGACCCAAGTCTTCCAGCCCGACTTGCCTCCCGCGAACTGCGCCACGAGTGCCGGGATGTAGAGCAGCGAGGAGGCGAAGATGACCGGGATCACACCCGCCTGGTTCACCTTGAGCGGGATGTAGGTGGACGTGCCGCCGTAGGAACGGCGTCCGATCATGCGCTTCGCGTACTGCACCGGGATGCGGCGCTGGGCCTGCTCGACGAAGACGACGAGCGCGACCATGACGAGGCCCACCGCGATGACGGTGCCGAACTCGATCCAGCCGCCGGCCAGCGTGCCCTGCTTCTTGATGGCCCACAGCGCGGACGGGAAGGTCGCGGCGATCGAGATGAACATCAGGATCGACATGCCGTTGCCGATACCGCGGTCGGTGACCAGCTCACCGAGCCACATCACGACGGCCGTACCCGCGGTCATGCAGATGACCATGGTGATCGTGGTGAAGATCGCCTGGTCAGGGACGATGCTCGTGGCGACCGAGCAGCCGCTGAAGAGCGCGCCGCTGCGGGCGGTGGCGACCAGGCCGGTGCCCTGGAGGATGGCGAGCGCCACGGTGAGGTAGCGGGTGTACTGCGTGATCTTCGCCGTGCCGGCCTGGCCCTCCTTCTTCAGGGCTTCCAGGCGCGGGATGACCACGGTCAGCAGCTGAAGGATGATGCTGGCCGTGATGTACGGCATGATGCCGAGCGCGAAGACCGTGATCTGCAGCAGCGCGCCACCGCTGAACATGTTCACGAGGCCGAACAGGCCCTGGTTGCCCTGCGCCTCGTTGACACAGGTCTGGACTGCCTTGTAGTTCACGCCGGGGATCGGGATGTGGGTACCGACCCGGTAGACCACGATGATGCCCAGCGTGAAGAGCAGCTTCTTGCGCAGGTCGGGCGTCCTGAACGCCCGGGCGAACGCGGTGAGCACGGTGCCTCCTGCGACCCCCGCGCAACTGCGTCAAGGGTGACGGTCTGAGGTTCGACGAATACGAAAAAGAACAGTGCAGGCCACCTTACCGGCGACACTGCCCCCCTTGGAACGACCAACCGGGGATACCTCATTGTGAGGTATCCCCGGTCGGGATCGTTTACGTCATCGAGGCGTCGTCCGAGGGACTCAGACGAGCTCGGTGACCGTGCCGCCGGCGGCGGTGATCTTCTCCTTGGCGGAGCCGGAGACGGCGTCGACCGTCACCTGCAGCGCCACGGAGATCTCGCCCTGGCCGAGGACCTTGACGAGGCTGTTCTTGCGAACGGCACCCTTGGCCACCAGACCCTCGACCGTGACCTCGCCACCCTCGGGGTAGAGCGCGGCCAGCTTGTCGAGGTTCACGACCTGGTACTCGGTCTTGAACGGGTTCTTGAAGCCCTTCAGCTTCGGGAGGCGCATGTGGAGCGGCATCTGGCCGCCCTCGAAGCTCTCCGGAACCTGGTAGCGGGCCTTGGTGCCCTTGGTACCACGACCGGCCGTCTTACCCTTCGACGCCTCACCACGACCGACACGGGTCTTGGCGGTCTTGGCGCCCGGGGCGGGACGGAGGTTGTGGATCTTGAGCGGGTTCTGCTCCGCCATGATCAGTCGACCTCCTCGACCGTCACGAGGTGGCGGACGGTGTGCACCATGCCGCGGAACTCGGGGCGGTCCTCCTTGACGACCTGCGTGTTGATGCCCTTGAGACCAAGGGAGCGCAGGGTGTCACGGTGGTTCTGCTTGCTGCCGATGTAGGACTTGACCTGCGTGATCTTGAGCTGCGCCATGATTACGCACCCACCCCGGCACGCGCACGCAGCAGGGCCGCGGGGGCGACGTCCTCGAGCGGCAGACCACGGCGGGCCGCGATCTCCTCGGGACGCTGCAGACCCTTCAGGGCCTCCACGGTCGCGTGCACGATGTTGATGGCGTTGTCGGAGCCGAGCGACTTCGACAGCACGTCGTGGATACCGGCGCATTCGAGCACGGCGCGCACCGGACCACCGGCGATCACACCGGTACCCGGGGACGCGGGCTTGAGCAGCACGACGCCGGCAGCCTTCTCACCCTGGATGGGGTGCGGGATGGTGCCCTGGATACGGGGGACCTTGAAGAAGTGCTTCTTGGCCTCCTCAACGCCCTTGGCGATGGCGGCCGGCACCTCCTTGGCCTTGCCGTAACCGACACCCACGGTGCCGTCACCGTCGCCCACCACGACCAGCGCGGTGAAGCTGAAGCGACGACCACCCTTCACAACCTTGGCGACGCGGTTGATCGCGACGACGCGCTCGACGTACGCGGTCTTCTCGGCGGCAGCAGCGCCGCCGTCACGGCCCTTCCGGTCCCGCCGCTCGCCGCCACCGGCACCGCTTCCGCGGCGCTGGGGTCCAGCCATTGGATTACCTCTCTCTTTCCGCTAGCTACAAGCGGCTCAGAACTTGAGCCCGGCTTCGCGGGCGGCGTCCGCCAGGGCGGCGATGCGCCCGGCGTACTGGTTGCCACCACGGTCGAACACGACGGCCTCGACACCGGCGGCCTTGGCACGCTCGGCGACCAGCGCGCCGACCTGCTTGGCCTGCGCGGACTTGTCGGCCTCGCCGCCACGGATCGACGCGTCCAGGGTGGACGCCGACGCCAGGGTGTGGCCCTTCAGGTCGTCGATCACCTGCGCCACGATGTGGCGGTTGGAGCGGGTCACGACCAGACGGGGACGCTCCGCCGTACCGGAGATCCGCTTGCGGATCCGGATGTGACGGCGCTTGATCGCGGCGCGCTTGTAGGCGTCGCCCTTGAGGATCTTCTGCCCGTATGCCATGGCTTACTTACCCGCCTTTCCGACCTTGCGGCGGATGACTTCGCCCTCGTACTTGACGCCCTTGGCCTTGTACGGGTCGGGCTTGCGCAGCTTGCGGATGTTGGCCGCAACCTCGCCGACCTTCTGCTTGTCGATGCCCTCGACCGAGAAACGGGTCGGGGTCTCCACCTTGAAGGTGATGCCCTCGGGGGCCTCGACCAGGATCGGGTGGCTGTAACCGAGAGCGAACTCAAGGTTCGAACCCTTGGCGGTCACTCGGTAACCGACACCGCTGATCTCGAGCTTCTTCACGTAACCCTGGGTCACGCCGGTGATCATGTTCGCCACCAGCGTGCGGGAGAGGCCGTGCAGGGCCTTGCTCTGACGCTCGTCGTTCGGGCGGGTCACCTGGAGGGTGCCGTCCTCGCCCTTAGCGATGTCGATCGGCGCGGCGACGGTGTGGGTCAGCGAGCCCTTGGGGCCCTTGACCGAGACCGTCCGGCCGTCGATGGTGACGTCCACGCCGGCGGGAACCGCGATGGGGAGCTTGCCGATGCGCGACATAGCTGTTTCCTCCGTTCCCTTCTGCTACCAGACGTAGGCGAGGACTTCCCCACCCACGCCCTTCTTGCCGGCCTGCTTGTCGGTGAGGAGCCCGTGCGACGTGGAGATGATCGCCACGCCGAGGCCGCCGAGCACCTTCGGCAGGTTGGTGGACTTCGCGTACACCCGGAGACCGGGCTTGGAGATCCGCTTGATGCCCGCGATGGAGCGCTCACGGTTGGGGCCGAACTTCAGCTCCAGGACGAGGTTCTTGCCGACCTCGGCGTCCTCGACCTTCCAGCCCGTGATGAAGCCCTCCTGCTGGAGGATCTCCGCGATGTGAGACTTGATCTTGGAGTGCGGCATCGACACCGAGTCGTGGTACGCCGAGTTCGCGTTCCGCAGACGCGTCAGCATGTCTGCGATCGGATCAGTCATGGTCATGAATTGGCCTGTGGCCTTTCTCGCCGGGGTTTCCTATATGCGCCATCCCTCTCCCCATACATGGACGGGACGGGTGCGGTGCGGGGACCTACGGCGTAGTAAGTCGTTCAGGGCGGCAGAGGCCCAACCCTCCCAGCCTAAGCCATGAGGGGAGGAGCCCCTGCCGTCCCGGTTGCTTACCGAGAGGTCCAGGAATCCCTAAAAGTCGGGATTACCAGGAGCTCTTGGTCACGCCCGGCAGCTCGCCACGGTGAGCCATCTCACGAAGGCACACGCGGCACAGGCCGAACTTGCGGTACACGGAGTGGGGACGGCCGCAGCGCTGGCAGCGGGTGTAGCCACGCACACCGAACTTGGGCTTGCGAGCAGCCTTCGCGATGAGAGCCTTCTTCGCCATCTCGCTCACGCCTCCTTGAACGGGAAGCCGAGGTGACGGAGAAGGGCACGGCCCTCTTCGTCGTTGGTCGCCGTGGTCACCACGGTGATGTCCATACCCCGGACGCGGTCGATCTTGTCCTGGTCGATCTCGTGGAACATGACCTGCTCCGTGAGACCGAAGGTGTAGTTGCCACGGCCGTCGAACTGCTTGGGGGACAGGCCGCGGAAGTCGCGGATGCGCGGCAGCGCGAGCGACAGGGTGCGGTCCAGGAACTCCCACATGCGGTCGCCACGGAGCGTGACGTGGGCACCGATCGGCTGACCCTCACGCAGCTTGAACTGCGCGATGGACTTGCGGGCCTTGGTGACGGCCGGCTTCTGACCGGTGATCGTGGTGAGGTCGCGGATGGCGCCCTCGATCAGCTTGGAGTCGCGGGCGGCGTCGCCCACACCCATGTTGACCACGATCTTGACGAGGCCCGGGACCTGCATGACGTTCTCGTACTTGAACTCGTCACGCAGCTTGCCCGCGATCTCCTCGCGGTACTTCTGCTTCAGACGCGGAGTGGTGGTGGTAGCCATCAGATGTCCTCACCCGTCCGCTTGGCAACGCGGATCTTGTTGCCCTCTTCGTCGAAGCGGTAGCCGACACGCGTGACGACCTTCTGGCCGTCCTTCTCCACGACCAGCTGGACGTTGGAGACGTGGATCGGCGCCTCGGTGGTCACGATGCCGCCGGCCTGGGAACCGGTGGCGGTCGGACCGGCCTTGGTGTGCTTCTTGACCCGGTTGACACCCTCGACCAGGACGCGCTCCTCGCGCGGGTAAGCGGCAATGACCTTGCCCTGCTTGCCCTTGTCCTTGCCGGTGATGACCTGGACCAGGTCGCCCTTCTTGATCTTCATGCTTACAGCACCTCCGGAGCCAGCGAGATGATCTTCATGAACTTCTTCTCGCGCAGCTCACGCCCGACCGGGCCGAAGATGCGGGTGCCGCGAGGGTCGCCGTCGTTCTTCAGAATGACGGCGGCGTTCTCGTCGAAGCGGATGTACGAGCCGTCCGGACGGCGGCGCTCCTTGACGGTGCGAACGATGACCGCCTTGACGACGTCACCCTTCTTCACGTTGCCACCGGGGATCGCGTCCTTGACGGTGGCGACGATGACGTCACCGATGCCCGCGTAGCGGCGACCGGAGCCACCGAGCACACGGATGCAAAGGATCTCCTTCGCACCAGTGTTGTCGGCGACACGCAGTCGCGACTCCTGCTGGATCACGTCTATCTCCTGATCGTCTGCCGGTTCCCCGGGGGCCGCTCACCGAGCGGCCCCCGGAGCCTGGCGGAACTGTCCTGCGAGGGGCGCCCCGCAGGAGAATTACTTGGCCTTCTCGAGGATCTCGACGACGCGCCAGCGCTTCGTCGCGGACAGCGGCCGGGTCTCCATGAGGAGGACGCGGTCGCCGACGCCCGCGGCGTTCTGCTCGTCGTGGGCCTTGAGCTTGTTCGTACGGCGGATGACCTTGCCGTACAGCGCGTGCTTCACACGGTCCTCGACGGCGACGACGACGGTCTTGTCCATCTTGTCGCTGACGACCAGACCCTCACGGGTCTTGCGGAAGCCTCGGGCTTCGGTGTTCTCAGTCACGTTGCTCTCGCTCATCAGGCGCTCTCCACCGTCTCGATGCCCAGCTCGCGCTCACGCATCAGGGTGTAGATCCGCGCGATGTCCTTGCGGACGGCCTTCAGCCGACCGTGGTTCTCGAGCTGACCCGTCGCCGCCTGGAAGCGGAGGTTGAACAGCTCTTCCTTGGCCTCGCGGAGCTTGCCCAGAAGCTCCTCGTTGCCCAGCTCGCGCAGCTCGGACGCCTTGGTACCGGCCGACATCACGCTTCACCTGCCTCGCGCTTGACGATCCGGCACTTCATCGGCAGCTTGTGGGCCGCACGCGTCAGCGCCTCACGGGCGATCTTCTCGTTGGGGTACGACAGCTCGAACATCACACGTCCGGGCTTGACGTTGGCGATCCACCACTCCGGGGAACCCTTACCGGAACCCATGCGGGTCTCGGCCGGCTTCTTGGTGAGGGGACGGTCCGGGTAGATGTTGATCCAGACCTTGCCGCCACGCTTGATGTGGCGGGTCATCGCGATACGAGCCGCCTCGATCTGGCGGTTCGTCACGTAGGCCGGGGTCAGCGCCTGGATGCCGTACTCGCCGAACGCAACCTGCGTCCCACCCTTGGACATACCGTTGCGCTTCGGGTGGTGCTGCTTGCGGTGCTTGACCCTACGGGGGATCAGCATGACGGTCAGGCCTCCGTTCCGGTGCTCTCAGCCGGAGCGGCGGCGGGGGCCTCGGCCTTGGGGGCCTCGGCACCGGCAGCCTGCTGCGGCTTGCGACCGCGCCGCTCGCCACCGCGGCCACCACGGGCCGGGCGGTCGGCGCCACCGCGGGCCGGGCGGTTACCCGCACGGGCGGCAGCGTTCTCGGCGCGGACCTCGGCGATGTTCTTGACGTCGCCCTTGTAGATCCAGACCTTCACACCGATGCGGCCGAAGGTCGTCTTGGCCTCGAAGAAGCCGTAGTCCACGTTCGCGCGGAGCGTGTGCAGGGGCACGCGGCCCTCGCGGTAGAACTCCGAGCGGGACATCTCGGCGCCGCCGAGGCGGCCACCGCACTGGATCTTGATGCCCTTGGCGCCGGCCTTCATGGCGGACTGCATGCTCTTGCGCATGGCCCGACGGAAGGAGACGCGGGAGGAGAGCTGCTCGGCGACGGCCTGGGCCACGAGCTGAGCGTCGGTCTCGGGGTTCTTGACCTCGAGGATGTTCAGCTGGACCTGCTTGCCCGTGAGCTTCTCGAGGTCACCGCGGATGCGGTCGGCCTCGGCGCCACGGCGGCCGATCACGATGCCCGGACGAGCGGTGTGGATGTCCACACGCACGCGGTCACGGGTGCGCTCGATCTCGACCTTGGAGATGCCGGCGCGCTCCATGCCGGACGTCATCATCCGACGGATGGCGACGTCTTCCTTGACGTAGTCCTTGTACAGCTTGTCGGCGTACCAACGCGACTTGAAGTCGGTCGTGACACCGAGCCGGAACCCGTGCGGGTTTACCTTCTGGCCCATTACCGGGTTCCTTCCTTGCTGCTGACGACCACGGTGATGTGGCTGGTCCGCTTGCGGATCCGGTAGGCACGGCCCTGGGCACGCGGACGGAACCGCTTCAGGGTCGGGCCCTCGTCGACGTAGGCCTCGGAAATGAAGAGGCTGTCGACATCGGTGTGGTCGTAGTTGTGCGCGGCGTTGGCGATGGCGCTGTCCAGCACCTTGCCCACCGGCACCGAGGCGGCCTGCGGAGCGAATCGCAGGACGGCCTGGGCCTCCGTGGCGTCCATGCCACGGATGAGGTCCACCACGCGGCGGGCCTTCATGGGCGTGACGCGGATGTACCGCGCCTGGGCCCTGGCTTCCATGGTTGTCCCTTCAGTTACTTACGTGTCTGAATGCGATCCGCTGCTAGCGGCGCTTCGACTTCCGGTCTTCCTTGACGTGGCCCCGGAAGGTGCGCGTCGGCGAGAACTCGCCGAGCTTGTGGCCGACCATCGACTCGGTGACGAACACCGGGATGTGGGTCTTGCCGTTGTGCACCGCGATCGTGTGGCCGAGCATGGCCGGGACGATCATCGAGCGACGGGACCAGGTCTTGATGACGTTCTTGGTGCCGGCTTCGTTCTGCGTGTCCACCTTCTTCATCAGGTGGTCGTCGACGAAGGGCCCCTTCTTCAAGCTACGAGGCATCTCAACCCGTCCTTAGCGCTTCTTGTTCGTCTTGCGGCGGCGGACGATGTACTTGTTCGACGCCTTCTTGGGCGAACGAGTACGGCCTTCCTTCTTGCCCCACGGGGACACAGGGTGGCGACCACCGGAGGTCCGGCCCTCACCACCACCGTGCGGGTGGTCAACCGGGTTCATGACCACACCACGGACGGTCGGGCGAACGCCCAGCCACCGCTTGCGGCCCGCCTTGCCCCAGTTGATGTTGCTCTGCTCGGCGTTGCCGACCTCGCCGACGGTGGCGCGGCAGCGCGCGTCCACCATGCGGATCTCGCCGGACGGCATACGCAGGGTCGCCATGGCGCCCTCACGAGCCAGGAGCTGCACCGAGGCACCCGCGGAACGGGCGAGCTTCGCACCGCCACCGGGACGGAGCTCGATCGCGTGGATCGTGGTACCGACCGGGATGTTGCGGAGGGCCAGGTTGTTGCCCGGCTTGATGTCGGCCCCGGGACCGTTCTCCACGGTGTCGCCCTGCTGCAGGTTGCGCGGGGCGAGGATGTAGCGCTTCTCGCCGTCGGCGTAGTGCAGCAGCGCGATGCGCGCGGTGCGGTTGGGGTCGTACTCGATGTGCGCGACCTTCGCCGGCACGCCGTCCTTGTCGTGACGACGGAAGTCGATCAGACGGTAGGCGCGCTTGTGTCCGCCACCCTGGTGGCGAACGGTCACACGACCGGCGTTGTTACGGCCGCCCTTGCTGTGCAGGGGACGGACCAGCGACTTCTCCGGCGTGGACCGCGTGACCTCGACGAAGTCGGCGACGCTGGCGCCACGACGGCCCGGCGTAGTCGGCTTGTACTTGCGGATTCCCATTTCTCAGTCCTCGTCCGATATCGGACGATCCGACCCGCTTACGCGGTCGGACCGCCGAAGATGTCGATACGGTCGCCCTCGGCGAGGGTCACGATCGCGCGCTTGGAGCCCGCGCGCTGGCCGAAGCCGGTGCGGGTCCGCTTGCGCTTGCCCTGGCGGTTGATCGTGTTGACCCCGGTGACCTTGACGTCGAAGACCGCCTGGACGGCCTGCTTGATCTGGGTCTTGTTGGCGTTCGGGTCGACGATGAACGTGTACTTGTTCTCGTCGAGGAGCGCGTAGCTCTTCTCGGAGACGACCGGCTTGAGCAGGACGTCACGGGGGTCCGTGTACGACTTGCTCAGCGGGGTCTCGACGGTGTTCTTGCCCTCGGCGGCGTGACGGCGCGCCTTGGCGACGCGCGCGGCCTTGGCGGCCTTGGCGGCCTTCGAGGCGATAGAGGGGTGACGGATGGCCATCAGACCTCAGTCCCTTCGGTGTCGTTGGCCTTCGGGCCGGCGACGAAGGACTCGAAAGCGGCCTGGGTGAAGACCACGTCGTCCGAGACGAGAACGTCGTACGTGTTCAGCTGGCCCGGCTCCAGGATGTGGACCTGGGGCAGGTTGCGGGCGGACAGCCACGCGGCCTCGTCGGCGCGGTCGACGACCAGGAGCAGGTTCTTGCGCTCCGAGATCTTGCCGAACAGCGACTTGGCGGCCTTGGTGCTGGGGTTCCCGCCCTCGACCACGCCAGAGACGACGTGGATGCGGTTGTGACGCGCCCGGTCGGTGAGGGCACCGCGCAGGGCGGCGGCCTTCATCTTCTTCGGGGTGCGCTGCGAGTAGTCGCGCGGCACGGGACCGTGCACGACGCCACCACCGGCGAACTGCGGCGCGCGGGTCGAACCCTGACGGGCGCGACCGGTGCCCTTCTGGCGGTACGGCTTCTTGCCGCCACCACGGACTTCACCGCGGGTCTTGGTCTTGTGCGTGCCCTGACGGGCAGCGGCCAGCTGCGCGACGACGACCTGGTGGATCAGCGGAACGCTGACCTTGGCGTCGAAGATCTCCGCGGGGAGCTCGACGGAACCGGCCTTCTCGCCCGCCGGCGAAAGGATGTCAACAGTGCTCATCGGTTACCTCAGGCCCCCTTGGCCGCGGTGCGGACCAGGACGAGGCCGCCGTTCGGACCGGGAACCGCGCCCTTGATGAGCAGCAGACCCTTCTCCGCGTCAACGGCGTGGACGGTCAGGTTCTGGGTGGTGACCCGCTCGTTGCCCATGCGACCCGCCATGCGGAGGCCCTTGAACACACGGCCCGGGGTGGCACAGCCACCGATGGAACCGGGGGAGCGGTGCTTGCGCTGGGTGCCGTGTCCGGCGCCGAGGCCACGGAAGTTGTGGCGCTTCATGACACCGGCGAAGCCCTTGCCCTTGCTCTTGCCGGTCACGTCGACCTTCACGCCGGCCTCGAACACCTCAGCGGTGATCTCCTGGCCCAGCGTGTACTCGGAGGCGTCCGCGGTGCGGATCTCGACGAGGTGGCGACGGGGGGTGACGTCGGCCTTGGCGAAGTGGCCCTTGAGGGGCTTGTTCACCTTGCGCGGGTCGATCTCGCCGAAGGCGATCTGGACGGACTCGTAGCCGTCGACGTCGTTCGTGCGGACCTGGGTGACGACGTTGGGCCCAGCCTTGACGACGGTGACCGGAACAACACGGTTGTTCTCGTCCCACACCTGCGTCATGCCGAGCTTCTCGCCCAGGATGCCCTTGATCTGCTTAGCCATTCTCAGCCCACCAGCCTCAGAGCTTGATCTCGATGTCGACACCGGCCGGGAGGTCGAGTCGCATCAGAGAGTCAACGGTCTTGGGGGTCGGGTCGAGGATGTCGATCAGGCGCTTGTGCGTGCGCATCTCGAAGTGCTCGCGCGAGTCCTTGTACTTGTGCGGCGACTTGATGACGCAGTACACGTTCTTCTCAGTGGGCAGCGGCACCGGGCCCGCGACCGACGCACCGGTACGGGTCACCGTCTCGACGATCTTCTTCGCCGAGGAGTCGATGACCTCGTGGTCGTAGGCCTTGAGCCGAATGCGGATCTTCTGTCCCGCCATGGCTACTCAGTAGTCCTGTCTCTTCTCACGCTCTGGAACCCGGCGGTTCCTGCATCCCTCGTTCTCCGACCCACGCGGTCGGGCGTGTCGCACTCCCGCTGACACGGATGTCCCTTGTTCGAACATCCCTGCGGGATTGACACGGCCCTTCCGGAACCGCGGACCGGGGACCTCGGGTCCACCGGGCGCCTGGCCGGTGCCGCGCCCACGCTTCCCGGAAGATTCCCGTACGTCCGTCCCAGTGCTGCCCTAGGGCAGTTAGGACGACGAGTACTGTGGGACTCGCTTCCGGTCCTCCCGGCGGGAGGCGCGCAGCATCAACACTCGACCGAGCAACTCGGACAGTCTGCCATATGGGGCAGGCAGACCGCCAATCGAGCCGAAGAGATTACCCCGAAGGTGACGTAGGTCAAACCGTCCGCCTCACGGCGTGGACATGATCCGCACCTTGCCGCAGCCACGCTGAGGTGTTCGGCGCCCCGGCCGCGGGCGAGGTCGATACCTGAACCGGCGTCCCAGGGCCGCCCAGCTCCGTCACCGGCTCCCGAACCATCCGTGGACTCCGGGATTTCCCACGGGAAGCGACCATCAGACCTCGCTCACGGCAGCTCGGCCCACGTCCTTGATCTGGAACACGTGGTTGCCGGTCTCCACCACCGTCGCGGTGGGCAGCACGAAGCGGACTCGGGCCTAGCCTTGAGCCGCGCGTCAGGCGATGACCAGAGCCTAAGCCGCGCTACGGGTGACCCCGCCCCACCCGCATGCTCTCCAGCGGCCCCAGGTACAGCCGAGGCAGCCCGCCCGTGTCGATCAGCAGGCGTTGCACCACCACCGTCGGGTCCACCATCCAGAACCTCAGCCGGTGGACGCCCGGCCCGGTCACGGTGTGCGTGGTGGCCGTCGCGTTGACGTTGTCCGAGGTGTGGCGGGCCCAGACCGTGTTCAGGGCGCCGTCGTCCGCGCCCGCCGTGATGTCGACGGTCCGGACCGGCCCGTCGTCCAGCGAGACGCCGTAGCGCAGGCCCGGCACGCCGGGGACGGCCGGGTTGCGCGGGGACAGGTGGGCCCACACCGTCACCTCGCCGGGGGCGGACAGCAACGTCACCTCGTACTCCAGGTGCGGGGAGGAGCCTGCGGGGACCCGGCTCGGGGACGTGACCGGCCACGGCGTCATGCCCGCCCCGGTCCGTCCGATGCCGTCGATACGGCGCCACCGGCCGACCGCCCGGTCGTAGTGCTCGGCGTCGATCGCCACGTAGCCGCCGGCCTCCACGAAGCCCCGCGCCCGCACGCCCGACGGGCGCTCCGCCACGCAGCGCACCGGCACCGACGCCCCCGCGCCGCGCACCGTCAGGGTCGCCTCGGTGCGCCCGGCCGGCACCCGGGACCAGTCCACCTCCACCTCCAGGCGGACCTGCTGGTCCACCCGGCCGCGCGGGCGGTCCACCCGCAGCCACGGCGCCGAGACCGCGACCTCGTACGGGAAGGGCGTACGGCCCCGGTTGAAGATCTCCAGGTACTGCCGGGGGCGGGTCTGGTACGGGCTGAACGGCGGCAGGGACGCGGCCGAGGAGGAGCCCCCCGGCCACCACTGCCCCGCGTCCTCCGCGCCGTCCACCGACACGCCCAGCTCCGCTCCCGAGGGCACCTCGATGCGCCGTACCGCGGGGAACAGCACGTCCGGCAGCGCCACGTTGTCCTTCTCCGGCTGCTGCCAGCCCGCGTTGGGGCCGTAGCGGTCGACGTCGCCGTAGTCGATGTGGGGCTGGGTCTGGAAGCCCCGCCACTTGCCGTCGGCGACACGGAAGTTGAAGCGGTCCGCGAGGGCGAAGTCCCGGCCGAGGGCGGCTTCGGCTCGTGCAGCGCGGTCGTTCGCCGCGGCCCGGCCCTGCGCCGCGTACAGCAGGTTCGTGAACTCCGCCTCCCGCAGCGCGTACAGGTTCGCGGTCGCCGTGACCGCGTAGCCGGCCAGTTCGAACCACGCGTCCCGCAGCCGCTCCGGCAGTCTGCGCTCGACGCGTTCCGCACGGCGGCCCAGCGCGCGCCACTCCTCGGTGACCCGTTCCAGCTCGCGGTGCGCGAAGTAGTACGGGCTCTGCCGGTCGTCGTACACGACCTGGTCGCCCGAGAGGGTGATCCGGCGGTTCAGCAGTTCCGGCTTGCGGCGGGCCTGGAGCCGGCCGTAGGCCGCCAGCAGGGACGCGATCTCCTTCGCCTGCGCCTCGCCGAAGTTCTGGCGGGCGTAGCGCTCCTCCCAGGCGCCGAGGCGCTCCAGCGGCCAGGCGTCGGGGTTCCAGGCGTAGGAGAGGAAGAACTCCGTCGGCAGCTCGTTGCCCTTCAGGTCGCCGACGTTGGCCACCCACAGGCCGTGGTTGCCGTAGGCGTGCGCCTGGTGGAGCTGGTCCCAGACGTTCCTGACGTTCGCGGTGTCGACCCACTTGTAGTTGCGGCCGGCACCGACGTAGTCGAAGTGGTAGTACAGGCCGTAGCCGCCGGTGCGCGGGCCGTCCGGGTGCTTGCGGATGTTGCCCCAGTTGTCGTCCGTGAGGACCACGGTGACGTCGTCCGGGGCGCGCAGGCCGCGGTCCCAGTAGCGCTGGACCTCCTTGTAGAGGGTCCAGACCTGGGGGGTCTCGGCCGCCGGCCTGCCGGTCACCTCCTCGATGATGCGGCGCTGGTCGGCGATGATCTGCTGCATCAGTTCGATGCCGTCGCCGTCGGGCAGGCCGGTGTCCCCGTTGCCGCGCATGCCGAGGGTGACGACGCCCTCGAAGTCCTGGTCGACCATGCGCTGGATGCCGACGCGCCAGTACGCGCGGATCGCCTCCGCGTTGCGGCGGTAGGACCACTCGCCCGTGCCTCCGTAGGGGTCGGTCCCGGAGCCGGCGTGCCGGTTCCATTCCTCGATGCCCCGCATCATCGGCGCCTCGTGGGACGTGCCCATGACGATGCCGTACTCCGCCGCCCGCCGGTGGTTGTCCGGGTCGTCCTCCGCGAACGCCCGGCCCCACACCGCCGGCCACAGGTAGTTGCCCTTCAGGCGCAGCAGGACCTCGAAGACCTTCGCGTAGAAGTCGGCGGTGAAGCCGCCGGGGTAGCCGGGTGCCTTCCCTTCGCCGAAGTACGCCGGGGCCCAGGTGCCGAGCGCCGGGTTCTCGTCGTTGATGAAGACACCCCGGTACTTCACCACCGGAGTCCCCTGGGTGAAGCGGCCCGCCTCCACCCAGACCGCGTCGCGCCGGGCCGGCGGTACGTCGTCCCACCAGTGCCAGGGCGAGACGCCGATGCCGTACGAGACGTCGTACGCCCCGAAGATCGTGCCCCTGGGGTCGCTGCCCGCGATGACGAACGCCCGCTCCACACCCGGCATCGGATGCTCCACGACCGTCTGGAGCGAGGTCTCCCACCTGCCCCGCACGCCCGTGACGTCCAGCTTCCCGGACCGGATCAGGCCGTCGATCAGCGGGCTGCGGCCGATCGTGCCGAGCAGGACCGGGAAGCGGCCGATCGTCGTGCCCGGGCGGACGCCGGTCACCCGCGCCAGGTCGTCCCGGAGGTCCCCGGCCACCCGTACGACGCCGGGGTGGTCCTGCGCGCTCACCACCACGGGCGCGCCGACCAGCGAGAAGACGCCGCCCGTGAACGAGATGTACGCCCCCGGGTCCGTCACCCGCAGCCCGTCGCCCGGGGCCGCCGCCGCCGTCCCCGACGCCCCCACGGGCATCGCGGCCAGCCCCGCGCTCAGGACCGTCCCGCCGAGCACCGCCCTACGGCCGACGTGCGCAGACGACATACCTCACCCCTCCAGCCGCTCCGGCACCTATTTGCTCACAGGCATGACAAATAGTGGGGGGAGGCGGGGGCGGGGGGAACGGGTCGTACGCGCCGAATAGTTTCGGAGCCGTCAGTACGCAGCGCTCGCGACCATGAAGCCGTCCTCCGGCACCAGGTTGGTCGCACTGAGCAGGTTGCCGCCCAGCGGGAGGCCGATCGTCCTGCGCTGCGCCCCGATCCCCGGGTCGCGCACCGACACGGTCAGGGTGTAGGCCGGCTGGCCGGTGATGGTGTTCGAGGAGTCGATCGGTGGCCGCATCCTGTCCACCACGGTCCTCGCGTCCTGCCCGGGGCACAGCGCCTCCAGCGGCACGGACACCCGGGCGCTCTCCCCGGTGCCGGACCTCGTGGCGTGATCCCAGGTGACGGGCAGGCCGTGCGCCCCGCCGACCAGCCCCCGCGGGCCCTCGATCTCCACGGCGACGCCCTCATCGCCCAGGGTCCGCGACAGCTCCAGCGACCCCTTGGGACCGGGAGCGAACAGCAGGCCGATGGTGAAACGGCCGGGGGCGCGGGAGAGCTTCTCGTAGCCGTAGGAACCGAGGACGAGCCGCGGGCCGGGCGCCGGGGTCGCGGGCTCCGCGGCGGGGGGTGCCGACGCGGACGCGGGCAGCGGGAAGTAGTGGTAGCCCTTGGTCCCGCACCGGCCGCCGTCGGAGAACCCGCCCCCCGGCAGCGCGACCGTGCGGGCCGGGCCCGACGCGGCCGGCGCGCCCTGGGAGAACAGCCGCAACAGCCCCTGCTGCCAGGCCATGGCGATCACCACGGCCGCCACGGCCAGCCAGGGGACGACGGTCTGCAGCGCCGCGCGTATCAAGGTCCTCTTCCTCACCCGGAGAACCGTATGCGGTCCCGGGCGGGGACGTACGAAGGGGCGGGCGTTCGAGAAGGCACCCGTGCGAAGGGGCAGACACGCGAAGAGGCCCGTACGACCGGAGTCGTACGGGCCTCTCGCAGGTCGAGACCTTCGGGTCAGGCACTGGCCCTCGGGCCGTCAAGCCTCAAGCAAGCGGACTTACTTGACGATCTTGGTGACCTGGCCGGCGCCCACGGTGCGGCCACCCTCACGGATGGCGAACTTCAGGCCCTCTTCCATGGCGACGGGCTGGATGAGCTCCACCTTCATCTCGGTGTTGTCACCCGGCATGACCATCTCGGTGCCCTCGGGGAGGGTCACCACGCCGGTCACGTCCGTCGTGCGGAAGTAGAACTGCGGACGGTAGTTGTTGAAGAACGGCGTGTGGCGGCCACCCTCGTCCTTGGAGAGGATGTAGGCCTGCGCCTCGAACTCGGTGTGCGGGGTGACCGAGCCCGGCTTGATGATGACCTGGCCGCGCTCGACGTCCTCGCGCTTGATGCCACGGAGGAGCAGACCGACGTTCTCACCGGCCTGGCCCTCGTCGAGCAGCTTGCGGAACATCTCGATGCCGGTGACCGTGGTGGAGGTCTTCTCCGGCTTGATGCCGATGATGTCGACGTTCTCGTTGACCTTGAGGACACCACGCTCGATACGGCCGGTGACGACCGTACCGCGACCGGTGATGGTGAAGACGTCCTCGATCGGCATGAGGAACGGCTTGTCGACGTCGCGCTCCGGCTGCGGGATCGACTCGTCGACGGCCTTCATCAGGTTGAGGACGGAGTCCACCCACTCCTGCTCGCCCTCGAGGGCCTTGAGCGCGGAGACCTTGACGACCGGAACGTCGTCGCCGGGGAACTCGTACTCGGAGAGGAGCTCACGGACCTCGAGCTCGACGAGCTCCAGGATCTCCTCGTCGTCCACCATGTCGGCCTTGTTCAGGGCGACGACGATGTACGGAACGCCGACCTGGCGGGCCAGGAGCACGTGCTCCTTGGTCTGCGGCATCGGGCCGTCGGTGGCGGCGACCACCAGGATCGCGCCGTCCATCTGCGCGGCACCGGTGATCATGTTCTTGATGTAGTCCGCGTGACCCGGGCAGTCGACGTGGGCGTAGTGACGCGCCTCGGTCTGGTACTCGACGTGCGCGATGGAGATGGTGATACCGCGCTGACGCTCCTCAGGAGCCTTGTCGATGTTGTCGAACGGGGTGGCCTCGTTCAGGTCCGGGTACGCGTCGTGCAGCACCTTGGTAATGGCGGCCGTGAGGGTCGTCTTACCGTGGTCGATGTGACCGATGGTGCCGATGTTGACGTGCGGCTTAGTCCGCTCGAACTTCGCCTTCGCCACTGGGGTCCTCCTGTGGAGTGGTTCTGTACGCCTTACTTCATCGGCGCCAGGTGATCTTTGCTGTAAAGGCCCGGAACCCGGGGCAAACGCTCGCGATTGCGGACGTTTGCCCCTGGAGGCTCCGGAGTCAAGCCTACGGCGTGTGAACGCGGTGCGTTACTCGCCCTTGGCCTTCGCGATGATCTCCTCGGCGACGTTCCGCGGAACCTCGGCGTAGGAGTCGAACTGCATCGAGTAGCTTGCGCGACCCGACGTCTTGCTGCGGAGGTCGCCGACGTAGCCGAACATCTCCGACAGGGGCACGAGGCCCTTGACGACGCGGGCACCAGCCCGCTCCTCCATGGCCTGGATCTGGCCACGGCGGGAGTTGATGTCGCCGATGACCTCACCCATGTAGTCCTCGGGCGTGGTGACCTCGACGGCCATCATCGGCTCAAGGAGCACAGGGCTGGCCTTGCGCGCGGCCTCCTTGAAGGCCTGCGAACCGGCGATCTTGAACGCGAGCTCGGAGGAGTCCACCTCGTGGTAGGCACCGTCGAGCAGCGTGACGCGGACACCGGTCATCTCGTAACCGGCGAGGATGCCGAACTGCATGGCCTCCTGCGCACCGGCGTCGACCGAAGGGATGTACTCCTTCGGCACGCGGCCACCGGTCACCTTGTTGACGAACTCGTACGAGGCGTCGCCGCTCTCGATCGGCTCGATCGCGATGATGACGCGGGCGAACTGACCGGTACCACCCGTCTGCTTCTTGTGGGTGTACTCGACCTTCTCGACCGCCTTGCGGATGGTCTCGCGGTAGGCGACCTGCGGCTTGCCGACGTTGGCCTCGACCTTGAACTCACGGCGCATACGGTCGACGAGCACCTCGAGGTGCAGCTCGCCCATACCGCCGATGATGGTCTGGCCGGTCTCCTCGTCCGAGTGGACCTGGAAGGACGGGTCCTCCTCGGCCAGGCGCTGGATCGCGACGCCCAGCTTCTCCTGGTCGCCCTTCGACTTGGGCTCGATGGCGACCTGGATGACCGGCGCCGGGAAGTCCATGGACTCCAGGATCACCGGCTGCTTGTCGTCGGACAGCGTCTCACCGGTGGTGGTCTGCTTCAGGCCCATGACGGCGACGATGTCGCCGGCGCCCACCGACTCGATCTCCTCACGCTTGTTGGCGTGCATGCGGTAGATCTTGCCGATGCGCTCCTTCTTGCCCTTGACGGAGTTCAGCACAGAGCTGCCGGACTCCAGGCGGCCGGAGTACACGCGGACGAAGGTCAGCTTGCCCAGGTGCGGGTCGCTCATGATCTTGAACGCCAGCGCGGACAGCGGCTCCTCGTCGGACGGCTTGCGCTTGATGACCGTCTCCGGGTCCTTGACGTCGTGGCCCTCGATGGCCTCGATGTCGACCGGGGACGGCAGGTAGCGCACGACCGCGTCGAGCAGGGGCTGGACGCCCTTGTTCTTGAACGCGGTGCCGCAGAACACCGGGGTGACGGTGGTGCCGGTGCCCTTGCCGGACGCGATGGTGATACGACGGATCGCGGCGTACAGCTGCTCCTCGGTGGGCTCCTCGCCCTCCAGGTACAGCTCCATGATCTCTTCGTCGTTCTCGGCGACGGCCTCGACCAGCTTGCCGCGCCACTCCTCGGCGGCCTCGGTGTGCGTGGCGGGGATGTCGACGGTGTCGTACATCTCGCCCTTGGTCGCCTCGGCCGACCAGACCAGGGCCTTCATCTTCACCAGGTCGACGACGCCCTTGAAGTCCGCCTCGGCACCGATCGGCAGCTGCATGACCAGCGGCTGCGCGCCCAGACGGTCGGAGATCATGTCGACACAGCGGTGGAACTCGGCACCGGTGCGGTCGAGCTTGTTGACGAAGCAGATACGCGGAACGCCGTAGCGGTCCGCCTGACGCCACACCGTCTCGGACTGGGGCTCCACGCCGGCGACGCCGTCGAACACCGTGACAGCACCGTCGAGCACGCGCAGGGAACGCTCCACCTCGACGGTGAAGTCGACGTGACCCGGCGTGTCGATGATGTTGATGGTGTGGTCGACGTCCTCCAGCGACCAGTGACAGGTGGTGGCAGCAGAGGTGATCGTGATGCCACGCTCCTGCTCCTGCTCCATCCAGTCCATGGTGGCAGCGCCGTCGTGGACCTCACCGATCTTGTAAGACACACCGGTGTAGAACAGGATCCGCTCGGTGGTGGTCGTCTTGCCCGCGTCGATGTGGGCCATGATCCCGATGTTTCGGACCCTGGCCAGGTCAAGTGAAGTGGTAGCCATAAGGCTTCAGTCTTCTCTCGGTCTCGATGTGGGTAGCGACTACCAGCGGTAGTGCGCGAAGGCCTTGTTGGACTCGGCCATCTTGTGGGTGTCCTCGCGCTTCTTCACGGCCGCACCGAGGCCGTTGGAGGCGTCGAGAAGCTCGTTGAGGAGACGCTCGGTCATGGTCTTCTCGCGACGGGCGCGGGAGTAACCGACCAGCCAGCGCAGCGCCAGGGTGTTGGCACGGCCGGGCTTGACCTCGACCGGGACCTGGTAGGTGGCGCCACCGACACGGCGGGACTTGACCTCGAGGGTCGGCTTGATGTTCTCAAGAGCGCGCTTGAGCGTGATGACCGGGTCGTTGCCGGTCTTCTCGCGCAGGCCCTCCATGGCGCCGTAGACGATGCGCTCGGCGGTGGAGCGCTTGCCGTTCAGCAGCACCTTGTTGATCAGGGAGGTCACCAGAGGAGAGCCGTAGACCGGGTCGATGATGACCGGGCGCTTCGGGGCGGGGCCCTTACGAGGCATTCTTACTTCTCCTTCTTGGCGCCGTAACGGCTGCGAGCCTGCTTGCGGTTCTTGACACCCTGGGTGTCGAGCGAGCCGCGGATGATCTTGTAGCGAACACCCGGCAGGTCCTTCACACGGCCGCCGCGCACGAGCACGATGGAGTGCTCCTGCAGGTTGTGTCCCTCACCCGGAATGTAAGCGGTGACCTCGATGCCGCTGGTCAGACGCACACGCGCGACCTTGCGGAGGGCCGAGTTCGGCTTCTTCGGGGTGGTCGTGAACACACGCGTGCAGACGCCACGACGCTGAGGGGAACCCTCGAGTGCGGGCGTCTTGTTCTTCTCGACCTTGTCCTGCCGGCCCTTGCGGACCAGCTGCTGGATCGTAGGCACTACTTCTCCGGTTTCTGTGTGCCGATGGGTACAGCTAACCTGGAACATCGCCGACCCACGCGGTCGGGTGTGTCGAATCCGCCAGACTCCCGCCGCAAGGCGGAAAGGGCGCGAATTACGGTGGCCGTTCACGGCTCGCCATGCGGTTTGCAGGCACGCACAGGAGCCAGGGCACACCCCAGGCACAAGGTCTGAGCGTACCTACCTCACGGACTTCGGTCAAAACAAATGGGGTGGGCATCGACACGCCGGACTTGTCCCGCTTCCCCGTCCGGGGTCCGTGACCATTCCGCGCGAATCCCGCCCGACGCCCCGCGGCCGGCCCGTCGCGTCGGTACGTTGAGCGGTCGCAGTACCGCTTGGGGGCGAGGATGGGATGACGGGGGACGCACCGCACACGTCACCGCGGCAGACGCCGGACGAGACACCGGGGGACGACGGACTCGGCGACCGGGTGCCGTTCCTGGCCCGGCTGGAGAAGCCGGACCGAACCGCGCTGCTCGCACTGGGCTCCGAGCTGGACTTCGCGCCCCGGGCGGTGCTCCTGCGCCAGCGGGAGCCCTCCGCGCACGTGCTGTTCGTGCTGCGCGGCTGGACGAAGGTCACGGCGGCGGCCGCCAACGGCTACGAGGCGCTGCTGGCCCTGCGCGGGCCGGGCGACATCATCGGCGAGTCGGCGGCGCTGACCGGCCGGACCCGCTCCGCCACCGTGACCGCCCTGGAGGACGTACGGGCCGTGGCGGTCCACCGTGAGCGCTTCACCGCGTTCCTGACCGACTCCCCCGCCGTCTCCTTCGCCCTGCTCGGGCTCACCTCGGACCGCACCCGCGCCGCCGACCGGCGCCGGCTGGAGTTCGCCTCCATGACCGTCCGGGAACGGTTCGCGACCCTGCTGCTCGACCTCGCCCGCACCCACGGCCGCACCACCGGCGAGGGCGTCGAACTCTCCGTGCCGCTGAGCAAGCAGGAACTGGCCGGCTCGGTGGGCGCCTCCCGCGAGGCGGTGCAGCGACTCCTGAAGGAACTGCGGGAGCGCGACGTGGTGCGCACCGGCCGCCGCGAGCTGGTGATCGTGCGGCCGGACGTGCTGCGCCGGATCGCGCGGGCGGAGACGACGGAGTGAACGACCCGCACGCGACGCCCACTACGGGCCCGCGCGCCCTCTGTGCACACGGTCACAGTCCGAGTGCGTCATCCGTCCTCACGCCCCCGACGCCCCCCGCGCCACGCTGCTGACAGCGGACGGACCACCACGGTGACCACCGAGAGGCGAGCATGAAAGACCCTGTGAGCCGGACGATGCTCCTGCTCGACATCGAGAAGTACAGCGACCGGGACGACGTGGAGCAGGCGTACCTGCGGCGCGTCCTCTACGACATCGCCGACCGTGCCCTGGCCCGCGCCGGCATCGACGGGACGCAGCGGCGCCGGGCGGACCGCGGCGACTCCGTCATGGAGCTGATCGACGCCGCCGCGTCCGTCCCGGCCCTCCTGCGCGCCCTGCTCACCGAGGTCCCCGCCCAGCTGCACGGGTACAACCGGCTGGCGTCCAGCTCCGCCCAGATCCGGCTGCGCGGTGTGGTCGCCACCGGGTACGTGGCCGTCGACGAGCACGGCGGCTGGGTCGGGTCCGACCTCAACCACGCCTGCCGGCTGCTCGACGCCCCGCTCCTGCGCGCCGCCCTGCGGGAACGGGACAACGGCTTCGCGCTGTGCGTCTCGGAGGGCGTGCACACCGGCATCGTGCGCCACGACCACCACGGCATCCCGGCCGCCGACTTCCACCCGGTGACCCTGACCGGCAAGAACGGCCCGCTGCGCGGCTGGCTCCACGGGCCGGTCCCGCACGGCGGCGACGACCACGGTGACACGGGGGCGGGGGAAACCCCGGTGCCGGGAACGTCGGGGGACGTCCCGGCACCGGGGGCGCCGGCCGCACCGCGCCCGGTCCAGGCGGTGCCCGACCCCGCGGAACCCGCGCCCGGGGCGCGGCCCGCCGCGCCCACGGGAGGTGTCGTCTTCGACTTCGGCGGCGGCTCGCCCCGGTTCGGCGGCAGCCTCGTCGCCGGCGACCAGCACGGCGTGTCCGGCGGGCAGGTCACCGGTGACGTACACCTCGGCGGAACGACCGGGGAGGACACGTGACGCCCGCACCGGCCGCGCACGACGACGGCACCCCCGGTACCGGCCCCGCCCGGCAGCGCCCCCCGGAACAGCCGTCCCCCGACACGCCACCGCGCCGGACGCACGAGTCCGAGCCGGACCCGCACTCCCTGGCCGGCCCGGAGCCGGAGGCCGAAGGTCACGAGGAGGCCCGGGCCGCCCAGCGCGAGCTGGTCGCGCACACCCCGGGTTTCTTCCTCGACGGCGACGCCCGGTTCGGCGGCAGCCTCGTCGGCGGCGCCCAGCACGGCGTCTCCGGCGGCCGGGTCGACGGCGACGTCTACCTGGGCGGCCGTACCGAGACCCACCACCACTACGGCCCCGCCGGTGCCACGCCCGACGCCTCCGGCGAGATCCCCCGCGACTGGATCGAGGAACTGGCCGCCGTGTTCGCCGACGGCCCCGCCTTCGCCGCCGCGCTGGAGCGGCTGCGCGAGGAGCGGGTGCTGGTCCTCGCCGGCGCCCACGCCACCGGCCGCAACGCCGCCGCGCTGATGCTGGTGCACCGCCTCGGCATGCCCGCCGTGCACGCCCTGAGCCCGGAGACCCCGCCCGCCGCCCTGAGCGGGCGGCTGACCCGGCCCGGCGGTTACGTCCTGCGCGACCTGCCCCTCAGCCGCAACCGGCCGCTGCGGGACACCCACCTGTTCGCGGCCCGCGACCAGCTCGCGCGGACCGGCGGCTGCCTCGTCGTCACCGTCGAGAACTCGCCCCACCTGCCCGGCGTCAGACCCTGCCCCTGGGAGGCGCCGCCCGCCGAGGAGGTCGTACGGGCCCTGCTGCGGCGGCGCCGGCCCGACGAGGCCGGCACCCTGCTGGCGCTCCCCGCGGTGGCCGCGTTCCTCACCGAGACGGACCGCCGCCCGGCCGAGGCCGCCGCGTTCGCCGAGATGCTGGCAGCGTACGACGGCACCCCCGGCGCGCTGGCCCGGCTCGCGGACTTCGGCCAGGCCGCCGTGCAGAAGCAGTGCCGGGACTGGCTGGGCGATCCGCAGACGGGGCTGCGCGACAAGGCCTTCCTCATCGCCCTCGCCGTCTTCGACCAGGCCCCCTACGTCCTCGCCGCCGAACTCGCCGACAAGCTGTTCGTGCACTTCGAGAGGTTGCAGCACCCCGACCGGCCCCCCACCGTCCCGGTGTTCGGGCCGGCCGCCGAGGACCGGCTCGACCGCGCCCGGGCCGTCGGCGAGGTACGGCAGGAGGAGACCGACTGGGGCCCGGTCCCGCAGTACACGGCCGCCTTCCTGGACGAGCGCACCGCCCGGGTCCTGCTCACCGAGGTGTGGACCAGCCACCCCTCGGCCCGTCCGGCCCTGGTGGAGTGGCTGCGCCAGCTCGCCCGGGACGGCCGCGGCCTGGTCCGCACCCGCGCCGCCGCCGCGACGGCCCTGCTCGCCGCCGCCGACCTGCCCTCCACGGTCGCGCTGCTCGTCGACGGCTGGGCAACCGCGCAGGCCGTCGGCCCGCGCGTCACCGCCGCCAACACCCTCACGCTGTCCCAGCTCCTCGGCGCCCCGGTCGTCCTGCGCCTGCTCACCCAGTGGTGCAACGACGCCCACTGGGGTCGGCGGTGGACCGCCATCCGCGCCCTGGGTCTGCTGGCCCCGCTCCGCCCCGACCTGGCCGGCCCGGCCCTCGACGCGCTCGCCTCCCGGGCCCGGGTCGACGCCAGCGGCCAGGCCGAGCGGGAGAACCTCACCGAGTCCGCCGCCCTGCTGCTCTCCGCCGGGCGGCGCCGCGGGGAGGTGCTCGCCGAGTTCGTACGGCTGCTGTACCGGGACACCCCCGCGGTCCGCGACCTCGCCCTGGCCGCGTTCGCCCACGCCTGCGACAACGCCGGGGACGGCGCGCTCGTCGGCTGGTACGCCGAGGAGGGCATGTACCAGCCGGACGCGGCCCGGGACCTCGCCACCCTGTGGCGCACCGCCCTGGGCGACCTCGGCCACACCCGGCAGGCGCTGACCGCCCTGGCGACCTGGGTGCACGTCGCCGCCCGCCGCACGGACGTCGCCACGGCCCTGGAGCTGCTGCTGCCCGCGCTGATCGTCACCGCGGACGACCGCAAGCGCCTCGACCACGCACTGCGCACGATGCGCGCGGAGGACGGCAGCACCCGCCCGCCGATGGCCGAACGGCTGCTCACGGTGGTGCACCCGGTGCCCGCCACGCGCTGAAAGACCCCGAAGAACGAAGGAGTTGCCCCATGGCGGACTTCCGCCGCCCACCGGAGTGGACCCAGCACGCCGACCGGCACACCGAACTGATCGACCCCGTGCTGACCGTGCGCCCGATATCGCGGTTCGACTACACCGCGCGCCGCCAGGTCGGCGCGATCGACCACGCCCTGGTCTTCGTCACCGCCGGCGGCTCGTACGACGTCTACCTGCCACCGCACCGCCCGAGCCGCACCGAGGCCGCGACCCGTCGTTACACCTCCGTCTACGAGGTGGACATGGGCAGCCACCCGGTCCAGCTGGAGCTCGAACTGCCCAGCGACGACGACGCGTTCTCCTTCGGGGCGACCGCCGACCTCACCTGGCGGGTGGCGGACCCGCAGGCGTTCGTGGCGAGCGGCGAGCGGGACGTGCCGACCCGGCTCCTGCGCGAACTGCACCAGCTGGCCCGCCCGGTGACCCGGCTCCACCCCGTCGAGGACAGCCCGGCCGCCGAACGGGCGGTGCAGCGGGCCATCGAGGAGGAGGGCTCCTTCGCCGCCGGCACCGGTCTGCACGTGACCTGCGTGGTGCGGCTCCGCCTGGACGACGACGCGCTCGCCCACCGCCGCCGCAAGCGCACCCTGCGCTACGAGTCGGAGATGCTCGACCCCGAGCACGAGTACCTGGTGCGCCAGGCGCAGCTCGAACACCAGCGGGCGGTCCTGCGCGAACAGCAGTCCCAGGAACTGGTCGCCCGGAAGATCGAGTTCTACCAGTACTGGCTCCAGCACGGTGGCGTCGCCGCGTGGGCCCTGCACCTCGCGGCACACCCCGCGGACACCCGGATGGTCATCGGCACCCTGAAGCGGGACCAGCTCGGCGCGATCCGCAAGGAACTGGAGGTCATCGCCGGGGACACCCTGGAGGACTACCAGAAGGCGGAGTCGGCCAAATCGGTGCTGCGCTCCGTCGACGACCTCATGCGCGAGCAGGAGCCGCCGCCCCCGGCCCTGCCACCGGGCGTCCCCCCGCAGCCGCCGTACGCCCCGCCCCAGCCGTACGCCCCGCCCTCGGCGTCCGGCTCCACGACACCGTACGACCCGGCCGCACAGGGGACGGCCGGGTCGTACGGGCAGCCCCCGCACGGCCAAGCCCCCTACGGCCAGCAGGCGTACGGTCAGCCTCCCTACGGCCGGCAGCAGGCGTACGGCCTCCCCGCGCAGGGACAGCCGCCTGTCGCCCCGCCGCCCGGCCCGACCCCGTACGGGCAGCAGCAGCCGCCCTACGTCCCGGGGACGGCCCACGCCGCCCCGGCCACGCCTCCGCCGCCGCCCGCGCCGCCGGCAGCGCCCGCGCCGTTCACACCCCCGCCGACGCTCGTCGCCGACGGGCCCGCACCGGTCGTACCGCCCTCGCCCGGTGCCCGGCCCGGGGAGCCGGAATCCCCCGAGGCGGGGCCGGCATGACCTCTTCCGGCACCACCGCGCCGCCGGTCCGGTCCGCCACCGGCGCCCAGCACACCGCGGAACGGCTGCTCGCGGAGTTACGCGACGAGATCGCACGGGCCGACACCAAGGCGTCCGTGCTGGTGGCGGCGCTCGGCATGACCGCCGGTCTGTTCTCCGGCCTGGTCGCCGGACGGAACTGGTCGCCGGGCCGGCTGTCCGGGTTCGGCACCGGTCTGTGGTGGGCCGGGGCGGCGGGGCTGGCCCTGTCGCTGCTCGCGCTGCTGCTCGCCGTGCTGCCCCGCTACCGCACCGGCTCCTGGGCCGCGGGACGCCCGCTGTGCTACTTCGGCGACATCCACCAGGCGGTCCGCGAGGGCCGGCTGGCCGAGGCGCTCGCGGACACCGAGCGGGACCCCTCGGCCGGGCTGCTGGCGGCGCTCGCCGAGAACAGCCGGATCGCCGCGTCCAAGCACCGGTGGATCCGCACCGGTCTGATCGCGTTCTGCGCCGGCGCCCTGCTGCTGCCCACCGCCGCGCTCATCGGCTGACGTCCCCGTATGCGAAGGAGTCCCGCCCGTGTCCCAGCCGCCGGACCCGTCCCTGCCACCCCCGTACCCCGAGTCCGACCGTCCCGAGGCGGCGATTCCGGCGCCGCCCACGGCCCCGCCGGCGTATCCCGAAGAGCCCGCCCACCCCGCACTCCCGCATCCCCCGGCGGTCCCGCAGTTCCCCCCGTCCGCCCCGCCGTACCCGCCGACGGCCCCGCCCCCGCCGCCGGAATACCCGACGACGGCCCTGACGCCTTCGGCTGCGCCCCCGGCCTACCCGACCGCGCCCACCACAGCCCAGACCCCGCCCCCGGCCTATCCGACTACAGCGTTCACGCCCACGGTCCCGCCCCCGGCGTACCCGACCACACCCGCCACACCCCAGGTCCCGCCCCCGGCCTACCCCACCGCACCCGCCACACCCCAGGTCCCGCCCCCGGCCTACCCCACCACAGCGTTCACGTCCCCGGCCCCGCTTTCCGCACCGCTGGGCCCGCCCCCGGCCTACCCGGACACAGCCCCCGCGCCGCAGGGCCCTCCCCCCGCCCACCCGGCCACAGCCTTCACTCCCCCGGCCTACCCCGCCGCGCCCCCCGCGCTCCCGGGTCCGCCTTCCGCGCACCCCGCCGTCATCGTGCCCCCGCACCCGGGCGGGCCGCCCGCGTATCCGCCCGCCCGGCCGGCCCCGGGCCCCGCACACCCGGGCCTTCCTGCCCAGCCTCCGCAGTACCCCGGCCCGGGTGTCGCCGGTGAGGGGGCGAGCCCACCGCCGGACGACCTCGACTACCGCCACCGCGGTGCCCGCGTGCACGTGTCCGAGTACCAGCGCGGGGTCGACGCGACGGCGATCGGGCGGCTGGCGGTGCAGGTGCCCGGGGCCCTGGTGAGCCTCGGGCTGGTCTGCTCCGTCGCGCTCGGCTTCTTCGGCACCGTCGTGGGGACGTCGGTGGTGCTGGCGTGGGTCGCCTCCGGGCTGCTCGTCTTCCACCGGCCGACCGAGCGCGCCTTCGCCCGGTACGTGCTCAAGCTCCGCCCGCCCACCGCGCAGGAGCGGGCCCGTCTGGAACCCGTCTGGAACGAGGTGACCGCCCGGGCGGGCATCGAACCGGGCACCTACGAGCTGATGGTGGAGAACAGCGACGAACTCAACGCGGCGGCGGTGGCCGGGCATGTCGTCGGCGTCACGACGTACTCCCTCACCCAGGTCCCGAGCAGCAACCTGGCGGCCGTGCTCGCGCACGAGCTGGGCCACCACACCGGCGGTCACGCCTGGGCCGGTCTGCTCGGCTACTGGTACTCGCTGCCCGGCCGCATCGCCTGGGCGGTGACCCGGATACTGGCCGGGCTCGCGATCGCGGTCACCGGCTTCTTCTCCGTCGCCGCGACCGGCGCACTGATCCTGATCATGGCGCTGATGACGGTCGGCGTGTTCCTCTTCGCCTGGTACATCGCCGTCCCCCTCGTACTCGCCCCCTACCTGCTGGCCTACGCGGGCCGCCGCGGGGAGCTGCGCGCCGACCAGCAGGCGGCCGAGCTGGGCTTCGCCCGGCAGCTGGCCGAAGTCCTGTACCACTTCCAGGTCCAGGAGGAGGCGGCGAAGGCGGCCCTCGCCGCACAGGGCCGGCAGGTGAAGGAGCCAGGCCTGCTGGGCCGGCTGCTGTCCTCCCACCCGGACCGCTCCACCCGGATCACCGCCTTGCAGCCCTACCTCGGCCTGCACCGCTGACCCGGTCCCGGACACGCCGAAGGGCGGCCACCCCCTCGCGGGGGTGACCGCCCTTCGGTTCAAGCCACTCGCTTACTGGTTGTACGGACCGTAGTCGTAGTCCTCCAGCGGTACGGCCTGGCCGGAGCCCGTGCCGAACGGCGAGTAGTCGATGTCGTCGTAGCCGACGGCCGAGTACATCGCGGCCTTGGCCTCCTCGGTCGGCTCGACCCGGATGTTGCGGTAGCGGGACAGACCCGTACCGGCCGGGATGAGCTTACCGATGATGACGTTCTCCTTGAGGCCGATCAGCGAGTCCGACTTGGCGTTGATCGCCGCGTCGGTGAGGACTCGCGTCGTCTCCTGGAAGGACGCCGCCGACAGCCAGGACTCGGTCGCCAGCGAGGCCTTGGTGATACCCATCAGCTGCGGACGACCGGAGGCCGGGTGACCGCCCTCCTGGACCACACGACGGTTCTCCTGCTCGAAGCGGGAGCGCTCGACCAGCTCGCCGGGCAGCAGCTCGGCGTCGCCGGACTCGATGATCGTCACGCGGCGGAGCATCTGCCGGATGATGATCTCGATGTGCTTGTCGTGGATCGACACACCCTGCGAGTTGTACACCTTCTGGACCTCGCCGACCAGGTGGACCTGGACGGCACGCTGACCCAGGATGCGCAGCACGTCGTGCGGGTTGGTGGCACCCACGGTGAGCTGCTGGCCCACCTCGACGTGGTCGCCCTCGCGGACGAGGACCTTGGCACGCTTCGAGATCGGGTACGCCGTCTCGTCGCTGCCGTCGTCCGGGGTGACGACGATCTTCTTGGTCTTCTCGGTCTCCTCGATCCGCACGCGGCCGGAGGCCTCGGAGATCGGGGCGACACCCTTCGGGGTACGGGCCTCGAAGAGCTCGACGACACGCGGCAGACCCTGGGTGATGTCGTCACCGGCCACACCACCGGTGTGGAAGGTACGCATCGTCAGCTGGGTACCGGGCTCACCGATGGACTGGGCGGCGATGATGCCGACCGCCTCACCGATGTCGACCAGCTTGCCGGTGGCCAGCGAGCGGCCGTAGCACATCGCGCAGGTACCGACGGCGGACTCACAGGTCAGGACCGAGCGGGTCTTGACCTCCTCGACGCCACGGCCGACGAGCTCCTCGATGAGGACGTCGCCCAGGTCGGTGCCGGCCGGGGCCAGCACCTGGCCGTCGACCACGATGTCCTCGGCGAGGCAGCGCGCGTACACGGACGTCTCGACGTCGTCCGCCTTGCGCAGCACGCCGTCGGCGCCACGGTCGGCGATCCGCAGCCGCAGGCCGCGGTCGGTGCCGCAGTCCTCCTCGCGGATGATGACGTCCTGGGAGACGTCGACCAGACGACGGGTGAGGTAACCCGAGTCGGCGGTACGCAGAGCGGTGTCCGCCAGACCCTTACGGGCACCGTGCGTGGAGATGAAGTACTCCAGCACGGACAGACCCTCACGGAACGAGGCCTTGATGGGCCGCGGGATGGTCTCGTTCTTCGCGTTCGACACCAGACCACGCATACCGGCGATCTGCCGCATCTGCATCATGTTTCCTCGGGCACCCGAGTCAACCATCATGAAGATGGGGTTGGTCTTGGGGAAGTTCTCGTTCATCGCCTCGGCGACCTCGTTGGTCGCCTTGGTCCAGATCGCGATGAGCTCCTGCGTGCGCTCTTCCTTGGTGATCAGACCACGCTCGTACTGCTTCTGGACCTTCTCGTCCTGCGCCTCGTAGCCGCGGACGATCTCCTTCTTCGCCTCGGGAACGACGACGTCGGAGATGGCCACGGTGACACCGGAACGGGTCGCCCAGTAGAAGCCGGCCGCCTTCAGGTTGTCGAGCGTCGCCGCCACGATGACCTTCGGGTAGCGCTCGGCCAGGTCGTTGACGATCTCGGAGAGCTGCTTCTTGCCCACCGAGTAGTCGACGAACGGGTAGTCCTCGGGCAGCAGCTCGTTGAAGAGCGCGCGGCCCAGCGTGGTGCGCAGGCGGAAGCTGTCACCCTGCTGCCACTCCGGCTCGCCCTCCTCGCGCGCCGGCGGGGTCCACCCGCGCGGCGGGATGGTGCCCACCGGGAAGCGGATGTCGATCGGCGACTGCAGCGCGAGCTCGCCGGCGTCGAACGCCATGATCGCCTCGGCCGTGGAACCGAACGCGCGGCCCTCGCCCTTGGTGTCACGCAGCTCGCCGTCGGTGGTGAGGAAGAACAGACCGAGGACCATGTCCTGGGTCGGCATCGTCACCGGACGGCCGTCGGCCGGCTTGAGGATGTTGTTCGAGGACAGCATCAGGATGCGGGCCTCGGCCTGCGCCTCCGCGGACAGCGGCAGGTGCACGGCCATCTGGTCACCGTCGAAGTCCGCGTTGAACGCGGTGCAGACGAGCGGGTGGATCTGGATGGCCTTGCCCTCGACCAGCTGCGGCTCGAAGGCCTGGATGCCGAGGCGGTGCAGGGTGGGAGCACGGTTCAGCAGCACCGGGTGCTCGGCGATGACCTCTTCGAGGACGTCGTACACGACGGTGCGGCCGCGCTCCACCATGCGCTTGGCGCTCTTGATGTTCTGCGCGTGGTTCAGGTCCACCAGGCGCTTCATCACGAACGGCTTGAACAGCTCCAGCGCCATGGCCTTGGGCAGACCGCACTGGTGCAGCTTCAGCTGCGGGCCGACGACGATGACGGAACGCGCCGAGTAGTCGACTCGCTTGCCGAGCAGGTTCTGACGGAAGCGGCCCTGCTTGCCCTTGAGCATGTCGGACAGCGACTTCAACGGACGGTTGCCGGGGCCCGTGACCGGGCGGCCACGACGGCCGTTGTCGAAGAGCGCGTCGACGGCCTCCTGGAGCATGCGCTTCTCGTTGTTCACGATGATCTCGGGGGCACCGAGGTCGAGAAGGCGCTTCAGGCGGTTGTTGCGGTTGATGACACGGCGGTACAGGTCGTTCAGGTCGGAGGTCGCGAAGCGGCCACCGTCCAGCTGCACCATCGGACGCAGGTCCGGCGGGATGACCGGGACGCAGTCCAGGACCATGCCCTTGGGGCTGTTGGAGGTCTGCAGGAACGCGGAGACGACCTTGAGCCGCTTCAGGGCACGGGTCTTCTTCTGGCCCTTGCCGGTGCGGATGATCTCGCGGAGCCTCTCGGCCTCCTCCTCCAGGTCGAAGGACTCCAGGCGCTTCTGCAGCGCCGCGGCACCCATCGAGCCGTCGAAGTAGGTGCCGAAGCGGTCGCGCAGCTCGCGGTAGAGCAGCTCGTCGCCCTCCAGGTCCTGGACCTTGAGGTTCTTGAACCGGTTCCACACCTCGTCGAGGCGGTCGATCTCGCGCTGCGCGCGGTCGCGCAGCTGCTTCATCTCGCGCTCGGCACCCTCGCGCACCTTGCGGCGCACGTCGGCCTTGGCGCCCTCGGCCTCCAGCTCGGCCAGGTCGGACTCGAGCTTCTTGGCGCGGGCCTCCAGGTCGGCGTCCCGGCGGTTCTCGATCTGCTGACGCTCGACCGAGACGTGCGCCTCCAGGGAGGGCAGGTCGCGGGTACGGCGCTCCTCGTCGACGTACGTGATCATGTACGCGGCGAAGTAGATGACCTTCTCGAGGTCCTTCGGCGCCAGGTCCAGCAGGTAGCCGAGGCGCGAGGGAACACCCTTGAAGTACCAGATGTGCGTGACGGGGGCGGCCAGCTCGATGTGGCCCATCCGCTCACGGCGCACCTTGGCGCGCGTGACCTCGACGCCACAGCGCTCGCAGATGATGCCCTTGAAGCGGACGCGCTTGTACTTGCCGCAGTAGCACTCCCAGTCCCGGGTCGGACCGAAGATCTTCTCGCAGAAGAGTCCGTCCTTCTCGGGCTTGAGGGTGCGGTAGTTGATGGTCTCGGGCTTCTTGACCTCGCCGTGGCTCCACTGACGGATGTCGTCAGCGGTGGCCAGGCCGATCCGGAGCTCGTCGAAGAAGTTGACGTCGAGCACTATGCGTCAATCCCTCTCAGGGTCGTAAGTCTGTGGTCTGAAACGGGGGCCTGGGGGTCGGCGGGGGCCTCACACGGCGGCGAGGCCCCTACCGGACTCCCGTCAGACCTCTTCGACGCTGCTCGGCTCGCGCCGGGACAGGTCGATGCCGAGCTCCTCCGCAGCGCGGAAGACGTCCTCGTCGGTGTCGCGCATCTCGATGGACATACCGTCGCTGGACAGCACCTCCACGTTCAGGCAGAGCGACTGCATCTCCTTGATGAGCACCTTGAAGGACTCGGGGATGCCGGGCTCGGGGATGTTCTCGCCCTTGACGATGGCCTCGTAGACCTTCACGCGGCCGGTGACGTCGTCGGACTTGATGGTCAGCAGCTCCTGGAGGGCGTACGCGGCGCCGTAGGCCTCGAGGGCCCACACCTCCATCTCACCGAACCGCTGGCCACCGAACTGGGCCTTACCACCCAGCGGCTGCTGGGTGATCATCGAGTACGGACCGGTCGAGCGGGCGTGGAGCTTGTCGTCGACCAGGTGGTGCAGCTTCAGGATGTACATGTAGCCGACCGAGATCGGGTCCGGGAACGGCTCACCGCTACGGCCGTCGAACAGCCGCGCCTTACCGGTCGGGAGCACCATGCGCTCGCCGTCCCGGTTCGGGATGGTGTGCTGCAGCAGACCCGCCAGCTCGTCCTCACGGGCACCGTCGAAGACCGGGGTCGCGACGTTGGTGCCGGGGGCGACCTGGTCGGCGCCGATGGCCTGCAGGCGCTGGGCCCACTCCTCCGCGAGGCCGGAGACGTCCCAGCCGCGGCTGGCGAGCCAGCCGAGGTGGATCTCCAGCACCTGTCCCGGGTTCATTCGGGACGGCACACCCAGCGGGTTGAGGATGATGTCGACCGGGGTGCCGTCCTCCAGGAACGGCATGTCCTCGATCGGCAGGATCTTGGAGATGACACCCTTGTTGCCGTGCCGGCCGGCGAGCTTGTCACCGTCGGTGATCTTGCGCTTCTGCGCGACGTAGACGCGGACCAGCTGGTTCACGCCCGGCGGCAGCTCGTCGCCCTCCTCGCGGTCGAAGACGCGCACACCGATGACCTTGCCGGTCTCGCCGTGCGGCACCTTCAGCGAGGTGTCACGGACCTCACGGGCCTTCTCACCGAAGATCGCGCGCAGCAGGCGCTCCTCCGGCGTCAGCTCGGTCTCACCCTTCGGGGTGACCTTGCCGACGAGGATGTCACCGGCGATGACCTCGGCGCCGATGCGGATGATGCCGCGCTCGTCGAGGTCGGCGAGGACCTCCTCGGAGACGTTCGGGATGTCCCGGGTGATCTCCTCGGGGCCGAGCTTGGTGTCACGGGCGTCGACCTCGTGCTCCTCGATGTGGATCGAGGAGAGGACGTCGTCCTGCACGAGGCGCTGCGACAGGATGATCGCGTCCTCGTAGTTGTGACCCTCCCACGGCATGAACGCCACGAGCAGGTTCTTGCCGAGGGCCATCTCGCCGTTCTGGGTGGCCGGGCCGTCGGCGAGGACCTGGCCCTCGACGACGCGGTCGCCCTCGTTGACGATGACCTTCTGGTTGACCGAGGTGCCCTGGTTGGAGCGGGCGAACTTGGCCAGGCGGTACGTGATGTACGTGCCGTCGTCGTTGGCGGTGGTGATGTAGTCCGCGGAGACCTCCTGGACCACACCGGCCTTCTCGGCCTTGACGACGTCGCCGGCGTCGACGGCGGAGCGGTACTCCATGCCGGTGCCGACGAGCGGGGCCTCCGACTTAATCAGCGGAACGGCCTGGCGCATCATGTTCGCGCCCATGAGGGCACGGTTGGCGTCGTCGTGCTCGAGGAAGGGGATCATGGCGGTCGCGACCGACACCATCTGGCGCGGCGAGACGTCCATGTAGTCCACGTCCTCGGGGCCGACGTAGTCGACCTCGCCGCCACGACGGCGGACGAGCACGCGGCTCTCCTCGAACCGGAGGTCGTTCGTCAACGGCGCGTTGGCCTGCGCGATGACGAAGCGGTCCTCCTCGTCGGCGGTCAGGTAGTCGACCTCGTCGGTGACCTGGCCGTCGATGACCTTGCGGTACGGGGTCTCGACGAAGCCGAACGCGTTGACCCGGCCGTAGGAGGCGAGCGAGCCGATCAGACCGATGTTCGGGCCTTCCGGCGTCTCGATCGGGCACATACGGCCGTAGTGCGACGGGTGCACGTCACGGACCTCGAAGCCGGCCCGCTCACGGGAGAGACCACCCGGGCCAAGGGCCGACAGACGGCGCTTGTGGGTGAGACCCGACAGCGGGTTGTTCTGGTCCATGAACTGGGACAGCTGGCTGGTGCCGAAGAACTCCTTGATGGAGGCGACGACCGGCCGGATGTTGATCAGGGTCTGCGGCGTGATCGCCTCGACGTCCTGGGTCGTCATCCGCTCGCGGACGACACGCTCCATACGCGCCAGACCCGTGCGGACCTGGTTCTGGATGAGCTCGCCGACGCTGCGCAGACGACGGTTGCCGAAGTGGTCGATGTCGTCGGTCTCGACGACGACCGTCTCGCCGTTGTCACCGGTGGTCTCGGTCTCGCCGGCGTGCAGCTTCACCAGGTACTTGATCGTCGCGATGATGTCCTCGACGGTCAGGATGCCCGCGTCCAGCGGGGTGTCCGTACCCAGCTTCTTGTTGACCTTGTAGCGGCCGACCTTGGCGAGGTCGTAGCGCTTGGGGTTGAAGTAGAGGTTCTCCAGCAGCGTCTGCGCGGCCTCACGCGTGGGGGGCTCGCCCGGGCGCAGCTTGCGGTAGATGTCGAGCAGCGCGTCGTCCTGGCCCTGGGTGTGGTCCTTCTCCAGGGTGGCGCGCATCGACTCGTAGTCGCCGAACTCCTCAAGGATCTGCTCGGTCGTCCAGCCGAGCGCCTTCAGCAGCACGGTGACCGACTGCTTGCGCTTGCGGTCGATGCGGACACCGACCATGTCGCGCTTGTCGATCTCCATCTCCAGCCAGGCACCCCGGGACGGGATGATCTTGGCGGAGAAGATGTCCTTGTCAGAGGTCTTGTCGATGCTGGAGTCGAAGTAGACACCGGGGGAACGGACCAGCTGCGACACCACGACACGCTCGGTGCCGTTGATGACGAAAGTGCCCTTGTTCGTCATGAGCGGGAAGTCGCCCATGAAGACGGTCTGGGACTTGATCTCGCCGGTCTCGTTGTTGGTGAACTCGGCGGTGACGAAGAGCGGGGCGGCGTACGTGAAGTCGCGCTCCTTGCACTCGTCGATCGAGTTCTTGGGCGGCTCGAAGCGGTGGTCCCGGAACGTCAGCGACATCGACCCGGAGAAGTCCTCGATCGGGGAGATCTCCTCGAAGATCTCCTCCAGACCGGACTTGGTGGGGACGTCCTGACCGTTCTCAAGGGCCTCCTCGACCCGAGTCTGCCAGGCGGTGTTGCCGAGCAGCCAGTCAAAGCTCTCGGTCTGCAGCGCGAGCAGGTTCGGAACCTCGAGGGGCTCCTTGATCTTTGCAAAGGAGATGCGCAGCGGGGCGGTGCTGGCGCCGTTGTTCGTATTCGCGGTCGAGGCAGTGCGCGAGGCGGCCAAGAGGGGGTCCTTCCGAGGGCTCGGACTCACTACGCGCGTACCGGTCCCTCTCCCGTACACAGAGACGGAAACCCCAGGTCAGGGGGGCTTCGGTCGACTGTGCTCAAAAGAGGGCAGACCCCTGGTGACGGGCAGGGGACAGCTAACAGGCAGCGCAAAGGGACAGTGTAGCCACTTGGCACACTGATGTCCAGTGCGGGTTTTCGAAGACCCTCGTTGCCCTCAACGCCCTCTTCAACGCCCTCGGCATGCCTGCCCTCAACGCACGTTGATACTGCCCTCTTCGTCGCCGATCCATGCCTCGGATTCGGATCCTTGTGACGACGCGTCCTGAGAATTGCGCGCTGCGTGCGGTTCGTCAAGGGTTCCTTGCCGGAACCGGCGCATCGGGAGACACGACGAAGATCACCTTACCCCTCACGAACAGAGGTGCAAGGCAGCCCAGCCGGACCCCGGGGAACGCCGAAGGGCGACCACCCGGATGGATGATCGCCCTTCGGTGCGTTCGCGTTACAGCCCTAGGGGGCCGTTTCGGCGGTCGCGAAGGTCTTACTTGACCTCGACGGACGCGCCGGCGCCCTTGAGGGCCTCGGCGGCCTTGTCGGCCTGCTCCTTGTTGACCTTCTCGAGGACCGGCTTCGGGGTGCCGTCGACGAGGTCCTTGGCCTCCTTCAGACCCAGGGAGGTCAGCTCACGCACGACCTTGATGACCTGGATCTTCTTCTCGCCGGCGCCGGTGAGGATGACGTCGAACTCGTCCTTCTCCTCCTCGGCCTCGGCGGCGGCGCCACCAGCGGCACCACCGGCGACGACGACCGGCGCGGCAGCGGCGGCGGTGACGTCGAACTTCTCCTCGAAGGCCTTCACGAACTCGGAGAGCTCGATGAGGGTCATCTCCTCGAACTGGGCAAGCAGGTCTTCCTGGCTGAGCTTCGCCATGATGGCGGTCCTTCCACTCAAATCGGCAGGTGCCGGATGTACTGGGTAAGGCGGGCGTACGTCGGCCCGCTGCGACCCGTGCCGTGGGCGCGGATCAGAAAGCGAGCCGAATTACTCGGCACCGCCCTGCTCGGCCTGCTTGGCGCGCAGCGCGTCCACGGTGCGGACGAGCTTCGACGGCAGCGCCTGGAAGACGGAGGCAGCCTGGGACTGCTTCGCCTTGAAGGCACCGGCCAGCTTGCTGAGCAGAACCTCGCGGGACTCGAGGTCCGCAAGCTTCTTGATCTCGTCGGCGGACAGCGCCTTGCCGTCAAGGACACCGCCCTTGATGACGAGATTGGGGTTGTCCTTGGCGAAGTCACGGAGACCCTTCGCCGACTCCACCGGGTCACCGGTGACGAAGGCGACGGCCGTCGGACCAGCGAAGAGCTGGTCGTCCAGCGTGATCCCGGCCTCGTTGGCCGCAATCTTGGTCAGCGTGTTCTTCACCACGGCGTACTGGGCGTTCTCACCGAGCGACCGGCGCAGCGTCTTGAGCTGCGCCACGGTGAGACCGCGGTACTCGGTCAGCACGGCGGCGTTCGAGCTGCGGAACTTGTCCGTCAGCTCAGCAACCGCGGCAGCCTTGTCGGGCCTCGCCATAGAGCCTCGGCCTCCTTCCGGGTGATTCGGACCGCGCGGACCCGAAGGAGGACTGGGGAAAACGAAACGCCCCGGCGCAGGCGCACGGGGCGGACTCGACCGGCCGCACACGCGCTCGGCGCGCGCACTCCGGGAGTTCTTCCACTGTCACCTGCGCGGGTCGTCCACTTTTCAGCGGATCCTTCGGCCACCGCACCCTCATTCGAGCGCACGGCAACGACCAGCGGTCTTTGGCTTCTCGAAGAGAGTACGGGACGCGACCTCCTCCGAGCAAATCAGCCGTTTAGGCCCACGCCGCCCGGGGCAACACGCTCCCCGGACAGGTCCGGCGGCCCTCCACGGGGAGGTGCGGCGCCTGCGGCGGGGCGTGACGGGGGGTGAGGCGCCTGCGGCGGGCTGCGACGAGAGGGTGCGACGCCTGCGGCGGGCTGCGACGAGAAGCCGTGGCCGGGGCGAGCGGGCCCCCTTGCGGGGGCGGGCGGCGGCGTGAGGCCGGGCTCCGGCGGGCAGGCCCCTGCGGGGCGGGCGGTGGCGGGAGGCCGTGGCTCGGACGAGCGCCCCGTGGCCGCAGCCCTGGTTCTGACGAGCGTGCCGGGGACCAAGGGCCATGGCGCGAGCGGGCAGGCCGTGACGGGGGCCCGGGACCGGACGAGCGACTCGTGGCCGCGGCCCCTCACCCGGGCGAGCCGGCCTCTGCGGGAGGCCGTGGCTCGGACGAGCGATCCGCGTCGGCGCCCGAGCCAAGACGCGCGGGCCGAGGACGGAAGGCCGTCGCCCGGGCAAGCGACCCCTGACCGCAGCCCCGGCCCGAGCGAGCGCGGCGAGGGCGGGAGGTCACGGCCCGGGAGCGGGCCGAGCGACGGGAGGCCGTGGCCCGGGGCGAACGCCCCCTGGCCGCGGTCTCTGCCCGAGCGAGCCGGCCTCTGCCGGGAGGGCGTCGCGCGTGCCGGCCACTCGCGCACGGCCGGCCAGGCCGGGCCATCCAGAGCCGCAGACCCCGGCCGGGGCTCCTCGGCAGGAGGCCCTGGCGGTGGGCAGCCTGCCCGGCGGAAACCGTGGCTCATGGCCGCAGCCCCCACGGGAGGCCCTCCCCGTCACCGCCTCGGGGAGGCGGTGTTCCGGCGGGTCAGGACGTGGCGCCGGTGCCGCCCGACAGCGTGCCGCCGGCCTTCAGCATGTCCGCGAAGTCCTTGGTGTCGCCGGCCGGGGGCGCCTCGGCGGTGACCTTCACGCCGTAGTCGGTGTAGAAGGACGTGTTGGTCATGGCGCCGTTGGCCGTGTCGGCCTTCTCGGTCTTCTTGACCAGCAGGTCCTGGTCGTTGATCCAGATGTCGACCGTGTCGGTGGTGACGCCGGCCTGGCTGAGCTGCTTCTTCAGGGCCGACAACTGCTCGGCGCTGAGGTTGCTGGTCTTGCCCGCGAGGTCGGCGACGTTCAGCGTGCCCGAGTAGTGGGTGGTGTGGACGCCGGAGACCGTCTCCTCGCCGACCTTCTTGACGTCGCCGGAGGCCAGCAGCATCTTCACGGACTGGTTCGGCGTGGCGTTCTGGATCTGGTCCTTCATGTACGAACCGGAGGCGCCGCCGAGCTTGGCGAGGTCGTCGTAGGAGTACTTGATCCAGTGCTTTCCGCCGCCCGCCTGCTGGGCGTACGTGTCGCTCATGTGCGCGTAGTAGGCGTCCGGCAGGTACCGGGCCTCCATCGACTGCGTGCCGGCCTTCTTCATCAGCTCGGCCATCTGGCCGCCGGTGTACGTGATGGTGAGGTTGCCCTTGAGGCCGTCGCCCCAGGTGAGGGCGCCGTTCGCGGTCATCGACATGAGCTTGCCGATGGACGTGGTGGAGCGCACCTTGGCGGAGTCGGCCTTGTCCGTGGACTTCTCCGCGGAGCGCAGGGCGGCGATGGGGCTGACGCGCGTCGCGGTCTTGCCGGCCGCCTTCTCACCGCCGTCCTTGCCGGAGTCGGAGGAGCCGCACGCGGCCACTCCGGTCAGCGCGGCCACCACGGCTGCGGAAAGGGCCGCCCGGCGCACGATCGTGCTCATCATGTACTCCCACCCCTAATACGTGTCCTGTGCCTGCACCGTATGCCAGGCCACTGACAGTCGTGCGAAAAGTCGCACAAAGAAAGGACGGGCCCGGAACCTTCGAGGTTCCAGGGCCCGCCCTTTTCTTCACGCGTACCTGACGCGGCTACCGGGCTGAGCCGAGGGCTCAGACGGCGGCCGGGTCCTCCTCGACGAGGAGGTTACGGGTGCGGTTCGGGTCGACCGGGATGCCGGGGCCCATGGTGGTGCTGACCGCGGCCTTCTTGATGTAGCGACCCTTGGCGGCGGACGGCTTCAGACGGAGGATCTCCTCCAGCGCGGCGCCGTAGTTCTCCACCAGCTTGGTGTCGTCGAAGGACGCCTTGCCGATGATGAAGTGCAGGTTCGAGTGCTTGTCGACGCGGAACTCGATCTTGCCGCCCTTGATGTCGGTGACGGCCTTGGCGACGTCGGGGGTGACGGTGCCGGTCTTCGGGTTCGGCATCAGACCACGCGGGCCGAGGACGCGGCCGAGGCGGCCGACCTTGCCCATGAGGTCCGGGGTGGCGACGACGGCGTCGAAGTCCAGACGGCCCTTCGCCACCTCGTCGATCAGTTCGTCGGAGCCGACGATGTCGGCGCCGGCGGCCTCCGCGGCCGCAGCACGGTCACCGGTCGCGAAGACCAGGACCCGGGCGGTCTTGCCGGTGCCGTGCGGAAGGTTCACGGTGCCACGGACCATCTGGTCGGCCTTGCGCGGGTCGACACCCAGACGGAAGGCGACCTCGACGGTGGCGTCGAACTTGGTCGTGGAGGTCTCCTTGGCCAGACGGACGGCCTCGAGCGGGGCGTACAGCTTCTCCCGGTCGACCTTGGCGTCCGCAGCGCGGAGAGCCTTGCTGCGCTTGCTCACAACTTGCTCCTGTGTGTTCTGAAGGAGTCGTGGTCCCTGGGCCGAGCAGGCCCTGCCACGTGCGACCGGCTACGGCCGCATGACTGCTTGGGGGGTTGGGGTCAGCCCTCGACCGTGACGCCCATGGAACGCGCGGTACCGGCGATGATCTTCGCGGCGGCGTCCAGGTCGTTCGCGTTCAGGTCGGGCATCTTGGTCTGGGCGATCTCGCGGACCTGCGCCTCGGTGATCTTGGCGACCTTGGTCTTGTGCGGCTCGCCGGAGCCCTTCTCGATGCCCGCGGCCTTGAGGATCATCTTCGCGGCCGGCGGCGTCTTGGTGATGAAGGTGAAGGAGCGGTCCTCGTAGACCGTGATCTCCACCGGGATGACCCAACCGCGCTGCGACTCGGTCGCGGCGTTGTAGGCCTTGCAGAACTCCATGATGTTGACGCCGTGCTGACCCAGCGCCGGGCCGACCGGCGGAGCCGGGTTGGCGGCGCCGGCCTGGATCTGGAGCTTGATGAGCCCCGTGACCTTCTTCTTCTTGGGAGGCATAGCTCTCCGGGTCCTTTCGGTTCGGGTCCTGCCCGCCTCCGGGGACCACCCGGATGCAGGCATACCGCACAACGATAACGGGTATAGATGCGCGGCCAAAAACCGTGCAGGTCAGGAGGGCTGAACCAGCCCGCCTGACCTGCACGGAAGCAGTACGTCCAGAAAAGGTCTAGTTCTTCTGGATCTGGTCGAAGGAGAGCTCGACCGGCGTCTCGCGGCCGAAGATCTCCACCAGGCCCTTGACCTTCTTCGAGTCGGGGTTGATCTCGTTGATGGTCGCCTGGAGCGTGGCGAACGGGCCGTCGGTGACGGTGACCGAGTCGCCGACCTCGAAGTCCAGCACCTGGACCTCGACCTTGCGCTGCGGGGCGGGCTTGCCCTCGGCCTCGGCGGCCTCGCGGGCGGCCTTCTCCTCGGCCTCCGGGGCGAGCATCTTGACGATCTCGTCCAGGGTCAGCGGGTACGGGTCGTAGGCGTTGCCGACGAAGCCGGTGACGCCCGGGGTGTTGCGGACGACGCCCCAGGACTCGTTGGTCAGGTCCATGCGGACCAGGACGTAACCCGGCAGCTTGTTCTGCTTGATCGTCTTGCGGTCGCCGTTCTTGATCTGGACGACCTCTTCCTGCGGCACCTCGGCCTGGAAGATGTAGTCCTCGACGTTCAGCGAGACGGCGCGCTGCTCCAGGTTGGTCTTCACGCGGTTCTCGTAGCCGGCGTAGGTGTGGATGACGTACCACTCGCCGGGCAGGGTGCGCAGTTCTTCGCGCAGGGCCTCGACCGGGTCCACCGGGGCGGCGGGCTCTTCCTCGGCGGCCTCCGCGACGGCGGCCTCCGCGTCGGCCTCGGCCTCTTCGTCCTCGTCCTCGACGTGCAGCGCGGCCTCCTCGGCCGGCTCACCCGCCTCGGCCTCGGCAGCCTCGAACTCGTCCTGCTCGTCCGCGCCCTCGACGATGTCGAGCTCGTCGTCCACCGTCTCGGCAGCCAGCCCTCGGGGCTCGGTGGCGTCGTCGTTCAGGTTCGGGTCAGACACGATGGCTGCTTCTTCCTGGATACATAGGGGTGGAACATGCGAAAACGGGCGCCGGTACCACGGCGCCCTTCGCTCTTGGCTCAGCCGAAGACGTACTTGGCCGCGTGGTTGAGCCCATAGTCAATCACGGTCACCAGGGCGATCATGATGGCGACGAAGAAGATCACCACGGTGGTGTACGAGGTGAGCTGGTTGCGCGAGGGCCAGACGACCTTGCGGAGCTCCGCGATGATCTGGCGGTAGAAGGTGGCCAGACGCTTGAGCGGGCCCTTCTTTGCGCGCTTGCCGCCCTTGCGAGCCCTCTTCTTGGACTCGGACACCTCGTCCTGGGCGTCAGGCGTGTCGATGGAGCCCACGGCGTCCGTCATAGTCCTCACCTGATCCCGGGTCGTGGCCGTGCCGCGCCCGGTTTCTGAGCCGCACGGCGGTGCATTGCAGTACGTACATGCGCACACATCCTGGCGGTGTGTGTAGCAGGGCCGGAGGGACTTGAACCCCCAACCGCCGGTTTTGGAGACCGGTGCTCTACCAATTGAGCTACGACCCTTTGTGTGCCCCCCAACGTACCGCATCCGACCGGGTGCCCGGTGTGCACCGGCTCGGCGGCGGCTGCTGAAGGCCAACGAGGTGAGAGTGTACGTGGTCCGGGGCCCGGCGTCGAACAGAAAGCGCCCGTCCGGTACCACCCGGCCGAAGATCGTCCAGGCCGGGGGCCGGATTCGGACCCCTGTTCACGCCTCGACCCCTTCCCGCTCAGTCCGTGAAACCCGTGTGCCGGGCGCGTTCGCGGTCTGGAACGATGGGCCGCATGAGCGCTGCAACCCCTCCCACCGAGCGCCGGGTCTCCGCCCGAGTCGGCGCGATCTCCGAGTCCGCCACCCTCGCCGTGGACGCCAAGGCGAAGGCCCTGAAGGCCGCCGGGCGTCCGGTGATCGGCTTCGGCGCCGGTGAGCCCGACTTCCCGACCCCGGACTACATCGTCGAGGCGGCCGTCGAGGCCTGCAAGAACCCGAAGTACCACCGCTACACCCCGGCCGGCGGCCTGCCCGAGCTGAAGGCCGCCATCGCCGCGAAGACGCTGCGCGACTCCGGCTGGGAGCCCGACGTCTCGCAGATCCTCGTCACCAACGGTGGCAAGCAGGCCATCTACGAGGCGTTCGCCGCGATCCTCGACCCGGGCGACGAGGTCATCGTCCCCGCGCCGTACTGGACGACCTACCCGGAGTCGATCCGCCTGGCCGGCGGTGTCCCGGTCGAGGTCGTCGCCGACGAGACCACCGGCTACCGGGTCTCGGTCGAGCAGCTGGAGGCGGCGCGCACGGAGAAGACGAAGGTCGTGCTGTTCGTCTCCCCGTCCAACCCGACCGGCGCGGTGTACTCCGAGGCCGAGACCGAGGCGATCGGCCGCTGGGCCGTCGAGCACGGCCTGTGGGTGCTCACCGACGAGATCTACGAGCACCTGGTCTACGGCGACGCCGCCGCCGTGTCCCTGCCTGGGCTCTTCCCCGAGCTGCGCGACAAGTGCATCGTGGTCAACGGTGTGGCGAAGACGTACGCCATGACCGGCTGGCGCGTGGGCTGGGTCATCGGCCCGAAGGACGTGGTCAAGGCCGCGACGAACCTCCAGTCGCACGCCACGTCGAACGTCTCCAACGTCGCCCAGGTGGCCGCGCTGGCCGCCGTCTCCGGTGACCTCGACGCCGTGGCGACGATGCGCGAGGCGTTCGACCGGCGCCGCAAGACCATCGTGCGGATGCTCAACGAGATCGACGGCGTGGTCTGCCCCGAGCCCGAGGGCGCGTTCTACGCCTACCCGTCGGTCAAGGCGCTGCTCGGCAAGGAGATCCGCGGCAAGCGCCCGCAGGACACCGTCGAGCTGGCCGCGCTGATCCTGGAGGAGGCCGAGGTCGCGGTCGTCCCGGGCGAGGCGTTCGGCACGCCGGGTTACCTGCGGCTGTCGTACGCGCTCGGTGACGAGGACCTCGCCGAGGGCGTGAGCCGCATCCAGAAGCTGCTGGCGGAGGCCAGGGACTGAGTCGTCCGTTCCCGGACAGGGGCACCTCCGGATCTGCGGAGGTGCCCCTGTTCCTTTGTGCGAGCAAGACCACGTCGGGGGAAACGGCTACCGGGACAGCGGGGACATACGGCAGGATCTGGGAATGGAGCGTGTACGTGATCTCTCTGAGCTGCCGAAAGCCCATCTGCACCTGCACTTCACCGGCTCGATGCGACCGGGCACCGTCCTGGAACTGGCCGACAAGTACGGCGTCCGCCTGCCCGACGCGCTGACGGAGGCGCTGACCAGCGGGGAACCGCCGAGACTGCGGGCCACGGACGAGCGGGGCTGGTTCCGTTTCCAGCGGCTGTACGACGCCGCGCGCTCCTGTCTGCGCGAGCCGGAGGACATCCGGCGCCTGGTCCGGGAGGCCGCCGAGGAGGACCTGCGGGACGGCTCGGGCTGGCTGGAGATCCAGGTGGACCCGACGTCGTACGCGCCCCGGCTGGGCGGTCTGATCCCGGCCCTGGAGATCATCCTGGACGCGGTGGACACGACCTCGCGGGAGACCGGGCTCGGCATGCGGGTGCTGGTGGCCGCGAACCGGATGAAGCACCCGCTGGACGCGCGCACCCTGGCCCGGCTGGCGGTGCGCTACGCGGACCGGGGCGTGGTCGGCTTCGGGCTCTCCAACGACGAGCGGCGGGGCATGGCGCGGGACTTCGACCGGGCCTTCCACATCGCGCGGGAGGGCGGTCTGCTGTCGGCCCCGCACGGCGGCGAGCTGACCGGCCCGGCGTCGGTCCGGGACTGCCTGGACGACCTGGACGCCACGCGGATCGGGCACGGGGTGCGGGCGGCGGAGGACCCCCGGCTGCTGAAGCGGCTGGCCGACCGGGGCGTGACCTGCGAGGTGTGCCCGGCGTCGAACGTGGCGCTCGGCGTGTACGAGAAGCCGGAGGACGTGCCGCTGCGCACCCTCTTCGAGGCGGGCGTCCCGATGGCGCTGGGCGCCGACGACCCACTGCTGTTCGGGTCCCGGCTGGCCGCCCAGTACGAGATCGCCCGCCACTCCCACGGCTTCACGGACGCGGAACTCGCGGAGCTGGCCCGGCAGTCGGTGCGCGGTTCGGCCGCCCCGGAGGAGGTCAGGAAGCGGCTGCTGGCCGGCGTGGACGACTGGCTGGCGCGCCCGGCGGTCTGAAGTGGGCGTACGGCGGACGGGCCTTGAAGCAGACCATCACCTCGGCCGGGTGCCCGCCGCCGGGCGCGTCGACCAGGGGCAGGAACGACCCCAGGTACGCCATGCGCCCCTCGCCGACACGCTTCTGGTACGGCCCACGGCCCGCCGCGTCCGCGAAGCGGGTGGCCGTCCCGGCGAAGACGTGGCGGTGACCGAAGAGGAAGAAGGTACGCGCGTGCGTGGCGTGCCGCAGGTCGCCCCGGAAGTCCGCCCGGTCCCGGCGCTCGGTCCAGGCGGCGGCGTCCCGCGCGGTGCGGGCCTCGTCGGTGCGGACGGTCAGCGGGGTGCCTTGCCGTAGCCGGCGGCGCAGGTCGGGCCACCGGCTGGGACGCAGGCCGAGGCTTTCGTGGACGAGGAGCAGGTCGACCGGTTCGCCGACGCCCTCGTCGGGCGGGACGCCGTCGCGCAGCGGCACGTGGACGATCGTGTGCGGGGAGCGGGCGGCGAAGGCGAACAGCGCGGCGAGCCGGTCGAGCCCGTCGTGGTCGCCGAGCAGCATGCCGACGGGGTCGGGGGCGCGCAGCGAGGTGTGGCGCAGGGTGTGCCGGGGCTGGATGATCCGGTACTCGTGCGGCCCGGTGCGGGGCCGGAACTCGCGCAGCCTCAGCCGCATGGGGGACGCCTCATGTGGGGTGCCTCATGGCGTCAGGGTCGCGCGTCTCCCGGCGTTTCCGCAACGGAGATTCCGCCCACCAGGGTGCGGGCGACGCGGGTGGCGAACTCGTCCACGGGCGGGCGGGCGCCGGTCTCGGTGGCGTCGTAGGCGAACGCCCGCTGGGCGCACGCGCCGATGAGGAGGGAGGCGGCGGCATAGGTGTCGGCGTCGGCACGGACCCGGCCGGCGGCCTGCTCGGCGCGGAGGTAGGCGTCCAGGCCCTGGATGGGCAGGTGCGGGCCGGAGCCGATCGCGCGCAGGGCTTCGTCGTGGCGGCGCTTGAGCTGGGTCTCGGCGTAGAGGGATGCGGCGATCGGGAAGCTCTGCTCGTAGAAGAGGGCGGCCTGGCGGGCGATCTCGGTGAGGTTCCCGGCGAGCGTGCCCTGGCCCGGTTCGGCGGCGAGGCCGCTGAGCAGCGGGGTGAGGCGGGGCAGTCGCTCGGTGAGGACCCGTACGAACAGCTCCTCCTTGCTGTCGAAGTACTTGTAGAGGGCCGCTTCGGAGCAGCCGGCCGCGCGGGCGATCTCCTTGGTGGTGGCGCGGGCGAGTCCGACGGTGAGCATCAGCTCGTGGGCCGCGTCGAGGATGCGGACACGCGCCGGCTTCGTCTCCATGGGGCTCCGATCGGGACTTGACGGGTGGGTGAGTGCCTACCCACCCTAGAGGCCACACGGGTGAGTGAATACTTACCCACCATTGTCCGCGAACCTAGGGAGTCGAACGTCACCATGAAGCTCACTGTCTTCGGCGCCACGGGAGGGATCGGCCGGGAGCTGGTCCGCCAGGCCCTGGACGCCGGTCACGAGGTCACAGCGGTGGTACGGGACCCGGCCCGGCTCGCCGTCACCGGCGACCGTCTGGAGATCGTCCGCAGCGACCTGAGCGACCCCGAGGAGCTGCGGCCCGCCGTACGGGGCCGGGACGCCGTCTTGTCGGGCCTGGGCGCGCGCAGCCGCGAGGACGCCGGGGTGGCCACCCGGCTGACCCGCACGGTGCTGGATGCCATGGAGGCGGAGGGGGTACGCCGGCTGCTGGTGGTGAGCGCCGCGCCGGTCGGCCCGGCCCCGGCGCACGACGGCCTCCTGGACCGGGCGGTGCGGCGCCTGGTGTCGGCGATCCTCGCGGACGTCTACGCCGACCTGCGGGGGATGGAGGCGGAGCTGGCCCACAGCGGCACGGACTGGACGTCCGTACGGCCGCCCCGGCTCCAGGACAAGCCGCTCACCGGCCGCTACCGCACCGTCGTCGGCGGCTTCCCGCCCCGGGGACGCTTCATCGGGCGTGCGGACGTCGCGCACGCCATGCTCGCGCTGATCGACGCCGAGGAGACCCTGAAGCAGGGGGTCGGGGTGGCCTACTGAGCGGCGCCGCCCGCCACCGCTCCGGCAACCGCTCCTAGATGCCGACGCCGACGGTCACCGGCTCGTTGACCAGGGTGACGCCGAACGCCTCGCGGACACCGGCGATCACCTCGCGGGCCAGCGCGAGCAGGTCCTCCGTGGTGGCACCGCCCCGGTTGGTGAGCGCGAGGGTGTGCTTGGTGGAGATGCGGGCGGGGCCGCTGCCGTACCCCTTGGTGAAGCCCGCCTTGTCGATCAGCCAGGCCGCTGAGGTCTTCGTACGGCCCTCCCCCGCCGGGTAGGCGGGCGGCTCGACGCCCTCGCCCAGCCGTGCCCGCACGCGCGCGCGGAACGCGGCGAACTGCTCGTCGCCGAGGATCGGGTTGGTGAAGAAGGAGCCGGCCGACCAGGTGTCGTGGTCCTCGGGGTCGAGGACCATGCCCTTGCCGGCGCGCAGCTTCAGCACGGCCTCCCGGGCGTCGGCCAGCGGCACCCGGTCCCCCGGCTCCACACCGAGCGCACGGGCGGCCTCGGCGTACCTGACCGGCGCGGACAGCCCGCCCGCGTCCTCCAGCTCGAAGCAGACCCGGAGCACGACGTAGCGCTCCGGGTCGGCCTTGAAGCGGCTGTGGCGGTACGAGAAGGCGCACTCTTCGTTCGTCAGCGTGACGGTCTCGCCGGCCCGCCGGTCGTAGGCGATCACCTCGGTGATCGTCGAGGAGACCTCCTGGCCGTAGGCGCCCACGTTCTGGATCGGCGTGGCGCCCGCGGATCCGGGGATGCCGGCCAGGCACTCGATCCCGGCGAGCCCGGCCTCCACGGTGCGGGCCACGGCGTCGGTCCACACCTCGCCGGCCGCCAGCTCCAGCGTGGTGCCGCGCAGCTCGACCCCGCGCGTGGCGATGCGCAGCGCGGTGCCGTCGAAGCCCTTGTCGCCGATGACCAGGTTCGATCCGCCGCCGATGACCAGCAGCGGGGTGCCGCTGTCGTCCGCCTCGCGGACGGCGGCGATCACCTCGGCGTCGGTGGCGGCGGTCACCAGCCGCGTCGCGGGACCACCCAGCCGGAAGGTGGTCAGCGGGGCAAGGGGGGCGTCGTGGAGTACCTGCACGGGCCCAAGACTACGAGACGGGCCGGCGGGGGCCGCGCCGGCCGACAGCAGCGCCGCCGACGGACCGGGAGGCGCCCGTGCCACCGGCCTGCCGGCGCGACGCACAGGGCAGCGCGCTGCCGGACGGTGCCCTGCCGCTCTCCCTCCCCCGCGCCCGAGAACGCACGCACGCGCGCGTGGACCTCCCCCGCGGGCCGCGGGTCCACGCGCGCGTGCTGTGCGGGCGACGGCTACGTCAGCCGCCGTGTCGCCTCCTCCGGCTCACCAGGAGGCCGTCGGCGGAACGTCTTCCCGGTGGTGAAGTGGAGGTCTTCCGGGTGGCGGACCGGACGTCACGCATCCGGCCCGCCAGGCGCGGGACGTCGGCCGGCGGGCTCCGGACCGGGCGCACTTCTCGGGCGCGGCCGGCTCCCAGGCGGACAGGGTCCGCAGGGCCTGGAACCTGAGCGGGGCCTGGCAGGCACTGGTGCGCGGCCGGCCTGCCGCCGGACGGCCGGTGTGCGGACGAGGAAGCGGAGGGCGCCCCGCAGGATGCGGGTCTCGGAGGGCGAGGCGAAGACGTGGGCCCCGCGCCGGCCGGCGCGGGGCTGGGCGCGGTCCGGGCAAGCGTGGGCGTCGCGGGTTCCTCGCGCGGTGGTGACGGGTCAGCGGGAGGCGGTCTCCAGGACCGGCGCGGGCGCCTCCCCGACCGCGGGAGCGCTGCTGCGGCGCCCGGGGATCACCAGGGCCGCGACCGCGGCGAGGGCGACCACCGCCGAGCCGGTGACCAGGGCCGGCCGCAGACCGTCGACGAAGCTCCGCGCGGACTCGTAGCCGCCCCGCGCCGAGAAGATCGACGACATCACCGCGATGCCGAGCGCGCCGCCCACCTCACGGAGCGCGTTGTTCGCGCCGGAGGCGATCCCCTGCTCCTGCGGGCGCACGCTGGCCATGACCAGGCTGGCGGCCGGCGCGAAGTACAGGGCCATGCCGACACCGCTGATGACGAGGCCGGGAAGCTGGGCGCCGTAGGAGACGTCCGTGGTGACGATCCAGGCCATGTAGCCGAGCCCGGCGGCCTGGAGGAACAGGCCCGCGGCGACGACCGGCCGGCCGCCGATCCGGTCGGACAGGAGCCCCGCGACGGGCGCGACGAGCATCGGCATGCCGGTCCACGGCAGCATCCTCAGCCCCGCCTCGGTGGGCGAGTAGCCGAGGACGCCCTGCATGTACTGGCTGAGCAGGAAGATGGAGCCGAACATCCCGACGAACATCAGCAGGCTGGCGGCGTTGATCCCGGAGAAGGCCCGGGAGCGGAACAGCCGCATGGGCAGCATCGGGTGCGCCGCGCGGGAGCTGTAGCCGACGAAGCCCACGAGCAGCGCCCCGCCCGCGCCGAGCGCGGTCAGCACCACGGAGTCGGTCCAGCCGTCGGCGGGCCCGCGGACCAGGCCGTAGACGATCCCGAAGAGCCCGCCGCTGGCGAGGAGCGTGCCGGGCACGTCGAGGCGGGCGCCGGTGCCGTGGGACTCGGCGAGGCGCAGCCGGGCGAGCGGCAGCGCGGCGAGGCCCAGCGGGACGTTCAGCCAGAAGATCCAGTGCCAGGAGACGTGCTCGGTGAGGCTGCCGCCGATCAGCGGCCCGGAGGCGACGGCGAGGCCGTTGACGGCGCCCCAGATGCCGTACACCGTCCCGCGCCTGGCCGCGGGCACGGCCGCCGTGAGCAGGGTCAGCGTGAGCGGCAGCATCACGGCCGCGCCGACGCCCTGGACCGCGCGGGCGGCGATCAGGGAGTCGATGCCGGGTGCCATGGCCGCGGCGGCGGACGCGCCGGTGAAGACGGCGAGTCCGGCGATGAACATCCGCCGGCGTCCGAAGCGGTCGCCGAGCGCGGCACCGAACATCAGCAGGACGGCGAAGGTGAGCGTGTACGCGCTCACGGTCCACTCCAGGTCGTCCAGCGCCCCGCCGAGGTCCTCGCGGATCGAGGGCAGGGCCGTGGTGACGACGAGGTTGTCCAGGGACGCCATGAATCCGGCGACGCTCGTGATGACGAGGGCCCATATCGCGCTCGCGCGCGACGGGTTGGTGACGGGTGGTGCTGTCTGCTGTGCCATCGTCCCCCCTGGGGATCGTAGTTAGTTATTGCTGACTAACTTTGCTGGGCATGGCTGTGCTCATGCCGGTGCCCGCCGAGACGACAGGGCCAGGCCCCTACACCTCCAGGCGACCCGTACTCCGGGCCGACGGATAGAGCCCCTCCCAGACCCGGTGCTCGGGCGGAAAACCCATGGCCACCAGGCAGTTGATGAGCATCCCGTGGGCCAGGAAGGCGGTCGTGCCGTCGACGTCGGCGCCGAGCGCCAGCCGCACGGTGTCCCACAGCCGCATCCAGCCGGCCCGTACGCTCTCGCCGAACTCCCGGTCGCCCTCCTGCTCCGCGGCGGCCACGGCGATGTACATCTGCATCTGCATCATCAGCCACTCGGGCCGCTCCGCGATGACCTTGGTGTACGCGTTCGCCATGGCGTGCAGGGCCTCCTCGCCCCGCAGCCCCTCCGAGGCCTCCTCGAAGGTCCGGATGGTGTCCTCCACGCAGCGTTCGGCCGCCGCGAGGAAGATCGCCTTCTTGCCCGGGAAGAGCCGGAAGAGGTACGGCTGCGAGACGCCGACCCGCTTGGCGATGGCCTCCGTGGAGGTGCCGTGGTACCCGCCGCGTGCGAACTCGGCGGTCGCCGCGCGGACGACGCTCTCGCGTCGCTCCTCTGCGCTCATCCTGGGCATGCCGCTAAGTTAGTACTCAATCACTAAGTTGGTCAAGGGCGTACGGAGCCGTGTGGGAGGACGGCATGCGCGAGGGGCGCCCCGCCGAAGCAGGACGCCCCTCACACGCGGCACGCGGGCCGTCAGGCGAGCCGTACGACCGCCCGGGACATGCCCAGCACCTTCTGGCCGGCGCTCATCGCCGTCAGGTCCACCCGTACGGTGTTGTCGTCCAGCTTGGCCGCGACCTTGGCACTGACCTCGATCAGGGCGCCGTGGTCGTCGTTCGGGACGACGACGGGCTTGGTGAAGCGGACGCCGTACTCCACGACCGCGCCCGGGTCGCCGGTCCAGTCGGTGACCACGCGGATCGCCTCGGCCATGGTCAACATGCCGTGCGCGATGACGTCCGGCAGACCCACCTCCTTGGCGAACTTCTCGTTCCAGTGGATCGGGTTGAAGTCCCCGGAGGCGCCCGCGTAGCGCACGAGCGTGGCGCGGGTCACGGGGAAGGTCTGCGCCGGCAGCTCGGTGCCGACCTCGACCTCGTCGTAGGCGATCTTCGCCGTCATCGGGTCCTCACGCCTCCTCGGCCGCGCGGGCCACGAGCTTGGTCCAGGCGGTCACGACGTGCTCGCCGGCCTCGTCGCGCACCTCACCGCGGATGTCCAGGATGTCGTTGCCCGCGAGGGACTTGATCGCCTCGATCGTGGAGGTGACCGTGAGCCGGTCGCCGGCGCGCACCGGGCGGGCGTAGGCGAACTTCTGGTCGCCGTGGACCACGCGGCTGTAGTCGAGCCCCAGCTGGGGGTCCTCGACGACCTGGCCGGCCGCGCGGAAGGTGATGGAGAACACGAAGGTCGGCGGGGCGATCACATCGGAGTGACCGAACGCCTTGGCGGCCTCGGGGTCCGTGTACACCGGGTTGGTCTCGCCCACCGCCTCGGCGAACTCGCGGATCTTCTCCCGGCCCACCTCGTAGGGCGCGGTGGGCGGGTAGGTCCGTCCCACGAAGGACTGGTCGAGCGCCATGGCCCGGCACCTCCTGATGTCTGCTGTGCTGGCCCCAAATTAGCCGGAAACCGGCCGCGCGACGCGCACGGGGGCGGCGCGGCGGGCGGGTACGGCGAGCCGGGCGCCGAGCCGGTGAAACGCCGTGAGGCCGCCCCCTCGGAAGGGGACGGCCTCACGGTCGAGCCTGTTTATCGCGTTTCGCGGTGCGCGGTGTGCGCATTGCAACGCGGGCAGTGCTTCTTCATCTCAAGACGGTCCGGGTTGTTACGCCGGTTCTTCTTGGTGATGTAGTTCCGCTCCTTGCACTCCACGCAGGCCAGCGTGATCTTCGGGCGGACGTCGGTGGCAGCCACGTGAGTGCTCCTATGACGAACGGGTGGACTGGTTCAACGCAAGAAAGAGTAGCCGATCGAAGGACCGACCCCGCAATCGGCTACTGTCAGTAGCGGTGACCGGACTTGAACCGGTGACACAGCGATTATGAGCCGCTTGCTCTACCGACTGAGCTACACCGCTTTGATGAGATCAGCCCCCGCCTCGCGGCGGGAACCTCTCACACCAGAGCCCCAAAACGGAATCGAACCGTTGACCTTCTCCTTACCATGGAGACGCTCTGCCGACTGAGCTATTGGGGCGAGCGATGAAGACATTACACGGTCCGCCGCCGTTCACCCAAATCCGTATCCCGCCGCCCGACGGAACCCTCTCCACGGCCCACTCGACAGCCCCTCGGGCCCCGGAGACGCGGCGGGATCACCGCCCGCGCGCGTCGGCGGCCCGTGTGACGTCCGAGGCGGACCACGCCGGTACGACTATTGCGCTCCTGCGCGTCCCGCGCGGTTCGTCGCCCTAGGCTCGACTCACTCTGCGTGATCTTGGGGCGGTGGACGGCCCCTGTTCCCCACGCCGGCCCGCCCGCCCCCCGGCCCCCACCTGGAGCGCGATGCCCGACAGCCAGCCGCAGCCGCAACCGCCGTCGAACCCGTCGGGGTCCTCCGGACACTCCGACCAGGCCGCGCTCCTGCTCTGCGGTGCACGCCTCACCGACGGCCGGACGGTGGACGTGCGGCTGGGCGGCGGGCGCATCGAGGCCGTGGGCACCACCGGCAGCCTCGCGCCGGGCCCGGCCCGGACGACCGCCACGCGCGTGGACCTGAGCGGCTACCTGCTCCTGCCGGCGCCGGCCGAACCGCACGCCCACGGCGACACCGCCCTGTCCGCCGAAGACCCCGGCCCCGCGTCGTACGCCCCCGAGGACGTCCAGCGCCGGGCCACGGAGGCGGCCCTGCTCCAGCTCGGGCACGGGGCGACGGCGGTACGCGCGCACGTGCGCGTGGGCGACGTCCAGGGGCTCGGCGCGCTGGGCGCGGTCCTCCAGGCACGGCGGTCCCTGCGGGGGCTGGCGGAGCTGACGGCGGTGGCGATGCCCCGGCTGCTGACCGGGGTGGCCGGGGCCGACGGGCTCGCGATGCTGCGGGACGCGGTGAAGATGGGCGCCGGTGTGGTGGGCGGCTGCCCGGACCTGGACCCCGATCCCACCGGCTACGTGGAGACGGTCCTGGAGGTGGCCTCCGAACACGGCTGCCCCGTCGACCTGCACACGGACGCCGCCGACCCGACCCGTCTCTCCCGGCTCGCGGCCATGGCGGGGGGCCTGCGCCCCGGCGTGACGATCGGACCGTGCGCCGGTCTCGCCCGCCTGCCCGGCGATGCCGCCTCCCGTGTCGCCGACCAGCTCGCGGCGGCCGGGGTGACGGTCGTGTGCCTGCCCCAGGGCGGCTGCGGCGGCGCCGACCGGCGCGGCACCGCGCCGGTACGGCTGCTGCGTGCCGCGGGGGTGCGAGTGGCGGCCGGCAGCGGTGCCCTGCGGGACGTGTCCAACCCCGTCGGCCGCGGCGACCCGCTGGAGGCCGCCTACCGCCTGGCCTCCGCCCACGGCCTGCGCCCCGAGGACGCCTACGACGCGGTGTGCGCCTCGGCACGCGCGGTGCTCGGCCTGCCGGAGGTCCGCGTGGAAGCGGGCTTCCCGGCCGAACTGCTGGCCGTACGCGGCGACCACCTCCCCGGCGCGCTGTCCCTGGCCTACAGCCGGATCGTCGTCCACCGCGGCCGGGTGGTGGCCCGCACGAGCGCGGTCCGCGAGTACTGCAACTCAGCGGTCACAGCGGAACTGGGCCTGCCGCGACAGGGGCGGGGGGAGCTGTCCTGAGCGGGCGGCGGGGCGGGCGGGGCCGGCAGGGGTCGGTGCGGGAGCCGTCCCGGGGCGGCGGGACCTCGCTCGCCGGCACCGCCTGACCACGCCTGTGGTGCTCCGGAACGCGGCGGTCAACCCGTGCGGCGGATGCGGCTCTCCGGGCGTACGGTCGGTTCCATGCGCATTGTCATCGCTGGTGGTCATGGTCAGATCGCGCTGCGGCTGGAGCGTGTGCTCTCCGCGCGCGGGGACGAGGTGGCGGGCATCATCCGCAGAGCCGAGCAGGGCGACGATCTGCGCGCGGCCGGCGCCGAACCGGTCCTGCTCGACCTCGAGTCCGCCTCGGTGGAGGAGGTCGCGGCGCACTTGCAGGGCGCGGACGCGGCGGTGTTCGCGGCCGGCGCGGGCCCGGGCAGCGGCACGGCACGCAAGGACACCGTGGACAGGGGCGCGGCGGTGCTGTTCGCGGACGCCGCCGTACGCGCGCGCGTACGCCGTTTCGTGGTGGTGTCCTCGATGGGAGCGGATCCCGCGCACCAGGGGGACGACGTCTTCGACGTGTACCTGCGGGCCAAGGGCGAGGCCGACGCCTACGTCACCCGTCAGGAGGCGCTGGACTGGACGATCCTGCGCCCGGGCGCGCTGACGGACGAGGCGGGCACCGGGCTGGTCCGGCTGGAGGCGCACACGGGGCGCGGCTCGGTCCCCCGGGACGACGTGGCGACCGTCCTCGCGGAACTGGTGGACACGCCGGCGACGTCCGGTCTCACGCTGGAGCTGATCAGCGGTTCGACACCGGTGTCGGTGGCGGTGAAGTCGGTGGCCGGGAACTGAGCGGGGCCGCCGGCCGTCGACCGTCCGGGCCCGCCTCGCCCTCCCCGTACGCGTCCTGACGAGCCGTGGGAATCACGGCCCGCCTGCTCCCGGCCCGTCAGGCCCTCAGAACAGCGGCAGCTGCCCGGGAAAGTCCGGCACGGCGTACCCGTCCAAGGACGGCTGCACGGCCCCGAGTTGCGCCGGCTGTCGCGACCCGGCGCAGGAGACCAGTTCCCCGTTCTCCCGCGCCCCGGGCGGGTCGTGCCGTGCGAAGCGGCCCGCGACGACGGCGATGTCGCGGTGGCACACGGGGCAGGTTCTGCGGCGGGAGGACATGCCGTCAGTGTGCCCGAGCGTGCGGTCGGCGTACCTCCCCCGGGCGACGACGGTGGTGTGATCAGGTCCGGGTCTCCGCCTCCCACCGCTCGGGGCCGACTCCGCGCCAGTCGATCAGCGGCGAGTCGGCCACCTCCTCCGGCTCGATCTCCAGCCCCGCCCGGCGCAGGAACTCCACCAGGTCCCGCACGTTGTGCGCGAGGCCGAGGATCTCGCCGTCCACCCGTACCCGGCGACCGCCGGTCGGGGACGGCAGGTGCACGATGATGGGACGTTTCCCGGCCATGGCTCCAGCATCATCCGGACCGGCCGGGCCCGCACCCGGGCCGGTCATTCGAGAATCCCCAGCGCGGTGTCCGGCCGGCACAGCGGGCACGCGGGGACTCCTTCCTCGGTGAGGGCCCGTACCGCCTGCTCCCGGCCGACGCCCTTGGCCCGCCCGCCGCCGGCGCCCGTACAGCCGCCGACGTGGACGTACACCGCGCTCCGGCCCTGGGGACCACGCTCGACGGCCCACCCCGCGGCGGCCTGCCGGACGCCGGCACGGCGCTGCCGTGCGGCCTCCCGGCGTTCCTCGTCGGCGATCCACCGGTCCATCAGCGCGAGCTGCCTGGCGGCCTGGTGTTCGACGACGCGGCGGGCGAAGCGCAGCATGTCGAGACGCGTCAGCGGACGGTCCTCGTTCACACGTTCGATTCTAATGAGGTGCGGGGTCGACGCGCGACAGCGGTCCCCCCCCCCGGCCGGGCGGAGCCGGCGCCCCGGACAACGACGAAGGCCCCGTGACCTGCTTACGCAGATCACGGGGCCTCGCTCCCGTGTGGCGGCGCCAGGATTCGAACCTGGGAAGGCTGAGCCGGCAGATTTACAGTCTGCTCCCTTTGGCCGCTCGGGCACACCGCCGGGTGATGCTGCCGCTTCGAACCCGCTTTCGGCGGTGTTCCCCGGCAACGACGTAAACAATACCCGATGCCCGGGGGTGCTTCGCCACCCGATTGATCTCCGCCCGGCGGTGCGCGGGGTGGCTAGGCTGGTGCGGATGCGGACCGGTACTCCACCGGGCCCGGCGGTCACCGCCGCGCACGCCGGCACGCACCCGATACGCACCCGCACCCCGATACAAGGAGCCACAGGACATGGCCGACTCCAGTTTCGACATCGTCTCGAAGGTCGAGCGGCAGGAGGTCGACAACGCCCTCAACCAGGCCGCCAAGGAGATCTCGCAGCGCTACGACTTCAAGGGCGTGGGGGCCTCGATCTCGTGGTCCGGTGACAAGATCCTCATGGAGGCGAACTCTGAGGACCGGGTGAAGGCTGTCCTCGACGTCTTCCAGTCGAAGCTCATCAAGCGCGGCATCTCGCTGAAGGCGCTGGAAGCGGGCGAGCCGCAGCTCTCCGGCAAGGAGTACAAGATCTTCGCGTCGATCCAGGAGGGCATCTCCCAGGAGAACGCCAAGAAGGTGGCGAAGATCATTCGCGACGAGGGCCCCAAGGGCGTGAAGGCCCAGGTCCAGGGCGACGAGCTGCGCGTCAGCTCCAAGAGCCGCGACGACCTCCAGGCCGTCATCGCCCTCCTGAAGGGCAAGGACTTCGACTTCGCGCTGCAGTTCGTGAACTACCGGTAGGAGCCACCGGCACGGAGAACACAGAGAAGGGTGGGCACCCCGCGCCCCGCGGTGCGGAACCGTGCGGTGCGGAACCGTGCGGTGCGGTGCCCGCCCTCTCCTCTGCCGTGCCTCGCGTGCCGCCGTACCTCGCGTACCGCCGTACCTCGCGTTCAGTCGCGTGAGTTGCCGAACAGGATCCGGTAGACGATCAGCAGCACCAGGGAGCCGCCGATGGCAGCGGCCCAGGTGGCGCCGTCGTAGAAGTGCTTGCTGATGGGGTGGTCCAGCCAGCGGGCCGATATCCAGCCGCCGATGAACGCGCCCGCGATGCCGATGACGGTGGTACCGATGAAGCCGCCGGGGTCGCGTCCGGGCAGAAGGACCTTGGCAACGGCTCCCGCCAGCAGTCCCAGGATGATCCAACCGATGATGCTCATGCCGTGAACCTGCCCTTCCGCGCTGTGTCCGCGCTGTCGGTTGCCTGGGAGTTCCCGCTCCCGGGCGCCCGCGCGTCGCGCGCGTGTTCGTGCCGTGTCGATGAAGAGGACGTCACGGGTCCATCCGCCGGTTGCCACGATCAGTAGGGTGCGGCGCATGACACGTACCGACGCCCGGTTGCGCCGGACCCTGGGCGTGCGGGACGCCGTCGTCGTCGGCCTCGGCTCGATGATCGGCGCCGGCGTCTTCTCGGCCTTCGGGCCGGCCGCGCGGGCGGCCGGGTCGGGGCTGCTGCCCGGGCTCGCCCTCGCCGCGGTCGTGGCCTACTGCAACGCCATGTCCTCGGCCCGGCTCGCCGCCCGTTACCCGGCTTCCGGCGGCACGTACGTGTACGGCAGGGAGCGGCTCGGCCCCTTCTGGGGATACCTGGCCGGCTGGGCCTTCATGGTCGGCAAGACGGCGTCCTGCGCGGCCATGGCGCTCACCGTGGGTGCGTACGTGTGGCCGGGGCAGGCGCACACGGTGGCGGTCGCGGCGGTGGTGGCGCTGACCGCGGTCAACTACGGCGGGATCCAGAAGTCCGCGTGGCTGACGCGGACGGTCGTCGCCGTCGTCCTGGCCGTGCTCGCGGCCGTGGTCGTGGTGTGCCTGGCCTCCGGGCGGGCCGGCGCGGGACGGCTGGACATCGGTCTGCCGACGGGTGCCGGCGGGGTACTCCAGGCGGCCGGGCTGCTGTTCTTCGCGTTCGCCGGGTACGCGCGGATCGCCACCCTCGGGGAGGAGGTGCGCGATCCGGCGCGCACGATCCCACGGGCGATCCCGCTGGCCCTGGGCATCACGCTGGCGGTGTACGCGTGCGTGGCCGTCGCCGTACTCGCCGTTCTCGGCGCGGGCCGGCTCGGGCAGGCGGCGGCGCCGCTGGCCGACGCGGTCCGGGTGGCCGGGGTGCCGGGGCTCGTGCCCGTGGTCCGGGCCGGAGCCGCGGTGGCCGCGCTGGGCTCGCTGCTCGCCCTGATCCTCGGTGTCTCCCGTACGACGCTCGCCATGGCCCGGGACGGACACCTGCCGGGCGCGCTGGCGGCCGTGCACCCACGCTTTCGCGTGCCGTACCGGGCGGAACTGGCCGTGGGCGCGGTGGTCGCCGTCCTGGCCGCGACAGTGGACGTGCGCGGCGCGATCGGGTTCTCGTCCTTCGGCGTGCTGGCCTACTACGCCGTCGCCAACGCCTCGGCCTGGACGCTGAACGCGGCCCCGCGCTCGCGGCTGGTGCCCGCGGTGGGTCTGCTCGGCTGCGCCACGCTGGCGTTCGCGCTGCCCGCGGCCTCGGTCGCCGTGGGCGCCGGCGTACTCGCGGTGGGCGTGGCGGTCTACGGCGTACGGCGGTGGTGGCGGGGGCGGCGCCCGGGGTGACGTACGGACGGACGCCGGCGTGCGCCCCATCGGCGACGCTCCGCTTCCTCCTGAACGCGTGATCCGCCGATACTGGCGGGAGCAGGCACGCCGACCGAGCTGCCTGGAGAGGTACCGGTCATGAAGGTGTTCAACCTGCTGCTCAACATCCTGTGGCTCGTCTTCTGCGGGCTGTGGATGGCGATCGGTTACCTGATCGCCGCCCTGATCTGCTTCATCCTGATCGTCACCATCCCGTTCGGCATCGCGTCGCTGCGCATCGCCGGGTTCGTCCTCTGGCCGTTCGGCCGTACCACCGTGCGGCGGCCCGGCGCCGGAGCCCCGTCGTTCGTCGGCAACGTCATCTGGATCGTTTTCGCGGGCTGGTGGCTGGCATTGGCCCACCTGATCACGAGCATCCCCCTGTTCCTGTCGGTCGTCGGAATTCCCTTCGGCTGGGCGAACCTGAAGCTCATTCCGCTCTCGCTCATGCCGCTGGGACAGGAGGTCGTCCCCACGGACCAGGCGTTCGGCGGGCGCTGAATTCACCCCTCTCAGCGCTGACTTCCCCTTGCCGCCGTTCGACTGGATTCACCCCCCATGGTGTCCGACAATGGGACCATGCGGTACTCGAAACACCACTTCAAGGTTTTCGTACTCGGCATTCTCCTGGCCGGCGGTTTCGCGTTAGGCGAGCCGGAGGGTGCTTCGGCGGCAGCCCCGGTTCACGCGTCCACGCATTCCCACCAGCTGAGCCGCGGCTGTGACGAGGTGTGGGGGGACGACGGCTGCGACACCCACAGCGGGCGCTGATTCCGGCGCCGACGAGGGGGTTCACGTTCCCGGTGCATCACCCGGGCGGACTTCGTCCAGGCTGCCGACGAGAATCACGGGCGGCGGAGGCGAAGGCTCGGGAACCTGGACCAGGAAAGGCACGTACACCACTTCGCCGTGCCGGAACTCCGCCTTCCAGGAATTCCGGTAACACACGACGCCGTCAGGGTCGGCACGCGTCGCATAGCACCAAGTGTTCTCATCGGCCGCGACAGTTCGGCGGCCAGGGAGCATCGGGTACCCGGCCGCCGAACCCTCAAGTTCAGCCGTTGCTGTTGTTATTGTTGTTGTTGTTTCCACGGCGGGCCTTGGACAATCCTCAGGCGCGCGGTGACGTCCGCGTTTTCCCCCGGACAGCCTCAGGGATTTCCACGGATTATCGAGTAAGAAACAAGGGCCATCCGAACGACGAATACGGAGGCCGTCTTCACCGCCGGCCGCCCGCCATCTTTTCGAGCCGGGCGATGCGCTCCGCCATCGGCGGGTGCGTGGAGAACATCTTGGACAGCCCCTGGCCCGGGCGGAAGGGATTGGCGATCATCATGTGGCTCGCCGTCTCGATCCGGGGCTCGGGGGGCAGCGGCAGTTGCCGGGTGCCCGTCTCCAGCTTGCGCAGGGCGCCGGCCAGGGCGAGCGGGTCGCCGGTGAGCTGGGCGCCGGAGGCGTCCGCCTCGTACTCCCGGGAGCGGCTGATGGCCAGCTGGATCAGGGTGGCGGCGAGCGGGCCGAGGATCATGATCAGCAGCACGCCGAACAGGCCGGGGCCGTCGTCGTCGTCCGAGCGGCCCACCGGGATCAGCCAGGCGAAGTTGACCAGGAACATGATCACGGAGGCGAGTGCGCCGGCGACCGAGGAGATGAGGATGTCCCGGTTGTAGACATGGCTCAGTTCGTGGCCGATGACGCCGCGCAGCTCCCGCTCGTCCAACAGGCGCAGGATGCCCTCGGTGCAGCAGACGGCCGCGTTGCGCGGGTTGCGGCCCGTGGCGAAGGCGTTCGGGGCCTCCGTCGGCGAAATGTACAGCCGGGGCATGGGCTGGCGAGCCTGCGTGGACAGTTCCCGCACCATCCGGTACAGCGCCGGCGCCTCGAACTCGCTGACCGGGCGGGCGCGCATCGCGCGCAGCGCCAGTTTGTCGCTGTTCCAGTACGCGTACGCGTTCGTGCCGAGAGCGACCAGGACCGCGACGACGAGTCCCGCGCGGCCGAAGAAACTGCCGATGACGATGATGAGTGCGGACAGTCCCCCGAGGAGTACGGCGGTCCTGAGCCCGTTGTGCCGGCGGTGCACGGTGCGTCCTCCAAGTCGTGCAGCTGGGGAACACTCTGATCCAGTGGACCCTCCCGTTGGGGACAACGCCAGGCGACGGCCCCGAGTTCCCCGGTGCTTACGGCGGAGCGGCGCGGCCGTACGGGTGACGTGCGGGTTCGGCCACGCGCGCGTGCCGGCACGGGTGCCCCACGCGCGCGTGCCGACTCATCGGAACAGTCCGCCGGCCGCGAAGCGGAGGACCAGCTGGGGTGCTCCGGAGAGGACGACGGCGAGGACCCCGGTGACGGCGAGGGCGGCGGTGACGGGCGCCGGGACGCGGTGCCGGGCGGGCTCGCCCTCGGGCGCGCGGAACAGCAGGGCCGTCCACTGGAGGTAGTAGAAGAGGGCGATGACGACGTTGACGGCCATGACGACCGCGAGCCAGCCGAGGCCCGCGTCCACGGCCGCCGAGAACACGGTGACCTTGGCGAACAGGCCGATGACGCCCGGCGGCAGCCCGGCCAGGCACAGCAGGAAGAAGGCCAGCAGGAGGGCGCTGGGCGGGTTGGTGGCGTACAGGCCCCGGTAGTCGCTGATCCTGTTCAGGGCGCGCCCGCGGCCCACCAGGGCGGCCACCGCGAAGGCGCCGAGGTTCACGGCGGCGTACATCAGGGCGTACGCGACCGTGGAGCCGATCGCCTTCTGGGCGTCCCTGGAGTACCCGGCGGCGGCGATCGGCACCAGCAGGTAGCCGGCCTGGCCGACGGAGGACCAGGCGAGCAGCCGCACGGCGCTGTACGCGCGCGTGGCCTGCTGGCGCAGCGCCGCGACGTTGCCGACGGTCATGGTGAGGGCGGCCAGGGCGGCGAGCGCGGGCCCCCAGACGTCGGCGTACGACGGGAACGCGACGACCGTGACGAGGATCAGGCCGGAGAAGCCGACGGCCTTGCCGACGACGGAGAGGTAGGCGGCGACGGGCAGGGGCGCGCCCACGTAGGTGTCCGCCACCCAGAAGTGGAAGGGCACGGCGGCCGTCTTGAAGGCGAAGCCGACGAGGGTGAGGACGACACCGGCCTGCGCAAGGGTGTGCAGCTGTCCGTCGACGTGCGGGAGGCGCTGGGCGACCTGGGTGAGGTACAGGGTGCCCGTGGAGGCGTAGACGAAGCTGATGCCCATCAGGCTGACCGCGGTGGCGGTGACCGAGGAAAGGAAGAACTTCAGGGCGGCCTCGGAGGACCGTTCGTCGCCGTGCCGGATGCCGACCAGGGCGAAGGCCGGCAGGGAGGCGACCTCCAGGGCGACGATCAGGGTGGCCAGATCCCGGGAGGCCGGCAGCAGGGCGGCACCGGCCGCGGAGGACAGCAGCAGGAACCAGAACTCGCCCGCGGGGACGCGCCGCCGCTCGTCGTCCAGGTGGGTGACGGACAGCAGGGCCGCCAGCAGGGCGCCGCCCAGGACCAGGAACTGGATGACGAGGGTGAAGCGGTCGGCGGTGTAGCTGCACGCGCGCGCGGGGCCGGTGAGGCAGAAGGTGCTGCGGTCGCCGTCCAGGAGGGGCAGGAGCAGCAGGGCCGCCGCGGCGAGGCCCGCGACCGAGATCCAGCCGAGCACGGCCTTGCGGGGCTCCGGCAGGAACAGGTCGGCGACGAGGACGACCAGCGCCACGACGGCCGCGAGGGTGGGCGGGGCGATCGCGAGCCAGTCGACGGACTGGACCAGCGACTCGGCAAGCGGCTGGGCGCTCATCGGGTGCCTCCTGCGAGGAACTGCTGCACGGCCGGGTCGGTCAGGCCGAGCAGCGCCTTCGGCCACAGTCCGGCGAGGACGGTGAGGGTGACGAGCGGGGTCCAGGCGGCGAACTCGTACCCGTGGACGTCCGCGAGCTCCGGCACGTCACGCTCGGCGCCGCCCATGCAGACGCGGCGGACCACGATCAGCATGTACGCGGCGGTCAGCAGGGTGCCGAACGCGCCGATCGCCATGAAGGTGAGGAAGGCGGGGCGGCTGAGGCCGGCGGCGGGCCGGAACGCCCCGAACAGGGCCAGCATCTCGCCCCAGAACCCGGCGAGTCCGGGCAGCCCGAGGGAGGCGACGGCACCGAAGGCGAGCAGACCGCCGAGGCGCGGGGCCCTGCCGTACAGGGCGGCGCCGGGCTGGAACCGGTCCGGCGCGGCGGAGCCGCTCGGTGCGGGGTGGTGGCCGGGCGCCGGGAGGGCCAGGGTGTCGAGGTCGGTGCTGCCGGTGCGGTCCTTCAGGGCGCCGACCAGGAAGAACAGCAGGCCGGTGATGAGGCCGTGGGCGATGTTGGCGAACAGGGCGCCGTTGACGCCGGTCGGGGTCATGGTGGCGATGCCGAGCAGGACGAAGCCCATGTGGCCGACGGAGGAGTACGCGATGAGGCGCTTGAGGTCGCCCTTCGCACCCGGCTTGGCGAGGGCCAGGCAGGCCAGGGACCCGTAGACGATCCCGACGACGGCGAACGCGGCGAGATAGGGCGCGAAGGTGTGGAAGCCGTGCGGCGCCACCGGCAGCAGGATGCGGACGAAACCGTACGTACCCATCTTCAGCAGGACACCGGCCAGCAGCACCGAGCCGACGGTCGGCGCGGCGGTGTGGGCGTCGGGCAGCCAGCTGTGCAGCGGCCACATCGGCGCCTTCACCGCGAGCCCGATCCCGATCGCCAGAACGGCGATGACCTGCACGGACGCGGTGAGTGACCGGCCGTTGTCAGTGGCGAGTGCCACCATGTCGAACGTGCCCGCCTTGATGCCGATCAGGAGCAGGCCGAGCAGCATGACCACGGAGCCGAGCAGCGTGAACAGGATGAACTTCCACGCGGCCCGGGTCCGGCCCTCGCCGCCCCAGCGGGCGATGAGGAAGTACATCGGGATGAGCACCATCTCGAACGCGAGGAAGAACAGCAGCAGGTCGAGGACGGCGAAGGTCGCGAGGGTGCCGGACTCCAGCAGGAGCAGCAGGGCGACGAACGCCTTCGGGGAGCCGCCCTTGGGCGGGTTGAAGTAGGAGTACAGCGCGCAGAGGAAGGTCAGCAGCGCGGTCAGGACCAGAAGGGGGAGGGAGATGCCGTCGGTGCCGAGGTGGATCCGCACGTCGAGTGCGGGGATCCAGCTGATGTCGGTCGTGGCCTGCATCTTCGACGGGTGGTCGTGGTCGAAGCCGAGCGCGAGGACGATCGCGGCGATGAGGACCGCGCCGGTCACGGTCACGCCGTGCCGGAGCACGGCCTGCTCGGGTGACTTCCCCTTCAGTCCGGGCGGGGCCGGCAGGAGAGCGGCGACGGCGCCGAGGAGCGGGCCGACGACGACGAATGCCAGAAGGAACTGCATCACGGACTCGTTGATATCGATCACGCCTGCTCACACTCCCGTGGCGACGAGGAGGACGGCGACCACCAGGACGACGGTGCCGGCGAGCAGCGCGCTCACATAGGTCTGCACGTTGCCGGTCTGGGCGCGCCGCACGGCGGCCCCGAGCAGCCGGGGCACGGCGGCGGCGCCGTGGACGTAGGTGTCGACGACCTCACGGTCGAGGAACCGGACGAGGCTCGCTCCGGCCTGGACCGGCCGGACGAACAGCGCCGAGTACACGGCGTCCAGGTGGAAGCCGGCGGCCGCGTGCCGGTGCAGCGGGCCGAGCAGCAGCCGTGCCGGGTCCGCCGGGTCGGGGGCGTAGGCGATGTCGCCGTAGGCCGGTGCGTGGGAGGCGATGGCCTCGGCCTCGACCAGTCCGGCGTCCTCCTCGGGGTGGGCGGCGACCGCGCCGAGCGGGACACGGGCGGCCAGCGCGGCCGTGCGCTGCCAGGCGCCGTAGGTGAGCAGCCCGCCGACCAGGGCGAGGCCGGTGCCGAGGACGGAGGTGAGGAGGGTCGGGGTCAGGTCCCGGCCGTCGAACCAGCCGGGGAGCGCCCGGTAGGCGAGCCCGCCGAAGGCCAGGGACGGGACCGCCAGGACCCACAGCACCACGGTCATCGTCAGCGGCTGACGGCCGTGGTCGGGTGCCTCCGCGCCCCGGCCGCGGAAGGCCAGCAGCCACAGCCGGGTGGCGTACGCGGCCGTCAGCACGGCGGTGAACAGGCCGGCGACGAGGACGATCCAGCCGGCGGCGCCGGGGGCGTGCCCGGTGTGGCCGGAGGTCACGTGCTCGGCAGCGCCGAGGACGGACTCCTTGGAGAAGAAGCCGCTGAAGGGCGGGATCGCGGCGAGGGCGAGCAGCGCCACGGTCATCGTCCAGTAGGCGTCCGGGATGCGGTCGCGCAGGCCGTGCATGCGGGACATGGCGGCCAGCGAGTTGGTGCCGGCGGCGTGGATGACCACGCCGGCCGCGAGGAACAGCAGCGCCTTGAAGGCGCCGTGCGAAAGGAGGTGGAAGACGGCGGCACCGCGGTCGCCGACGGCGAGGGCGCCGGTCATGTAGCCGAGCTGGCCGATCGTCGAGTAGGCGAGGACGCGCTTGATGTCGTCCTGGGCGAGCGCGGCGAGACCGGAGCCGGCCATGGTGACGGCGGCCATGACGGCGAGGACCACCATCGCGGCCCGGGAGGCCTCGAAGAGCGGGAGGAGACGGGCGGTGAAGTAGACACCGGCGGCGACCATCGTCGCGGCGTGGATCAGCGCCGAGACGGGCGTCGGGCCCGCCATCGCGTCCGGCAGCCAGGTGTGCAGCGGGAACTGCGCCGACTTGCCGGCGACGCCCGCGAGCAGCAGCAGCGCGATCACGGTCGGGTGGTCGATGCCGCCGCTCGCGACGGCATCGAGGACGCGGGTGATGCGGAACGAGCCGGCCTCGGCGCCCAGCGCGAACAGGCCGATGAGGAACGGCACGTCGCCGAGCTTGGTGACCAGGAAGGCCTTCAGGGAGGCGGCGCGGGCCTCGGGGGTCTCCCAGTAGTGGCCGACCAGGAAGTAGGAGCAGATGCCCATGACCTCCCAGCCGACCAGCAGCACGATCAGATCGCCGGAGTAGACGACCAGGAGCATCGCGGAGGTGAACAGGGAGACGAGCGCGGCGTACGAGGGGTAGCGCGGGTCGTCCCGCAGGTAGCCGGTGGAGTAGATCTGCACGCAGGCCGCCACGAACGCGACCAGGACGGCGACGAGCGCGGCGAAGCCGTCGATGTGCAGGGCCAGCTCGATCGGCACGGATCCGGTGGGCGTCAGCTCGGTGTGGGCGTCGACGGCCGCGTCACCGCCCTCCCGCGCGGCGACCAGCGCGGCCAGCACCAGGGAGGCCAACGGGGGCAGCACGGCGAGCGGGCGGACGAACCCGGGGGCGGTGCGGCCGAGCAGCAGGCCGGCCGCGGCGCCCAGGAACGGCAGGAGGGGAACGAGAACGGCGAGGGTGATCGTGGTCACGCGGTGGCCTCAGCCTTCCCGGCCGCGGGGGTGCCGGGGCCCTCGGTGCCGGGACCGGCGGCGTCGGGACCCTCGGCGGTGTCGCGGAGCTTGTCGATGTCGGAGGTGCCGCGGTTGCGGTGGACGGCGAGCACGATCGCCAGGCCGATGCCGATCTCGGCGGCGGCGATGGCGATGGTGAACAGGGTCAGGGCCTGGCCGGAGTGCAGGGTCTCCTTCGCGGCGCGGCTGAGCCAGACGTCGAAGGCGACCAGGTTGAGGTTGACGGCGTTGAGCATCAGCTCGACCGACATCAGGACCAGGATCGCGTTGCGGCGGGCGAGGACGCCGTACAGGCCGGTGCAGAACAGGAGGGCGGAGAGTACGGCGGGGTAGGCGAGGTGCATCAGCGGGCGCCTTCCTTCCCGGGGGCCGCGGGGCCGGCGTCGGCCCTGGCCTTGCGGGACAGGACGATCGCGCCGACCAGCGCGGCGAGGAGCAGCACGGACAGGGCCTCGAAGGGCAGCACCCAGTGCCGGAACAGGCTCGCGCCGGTGACCTCGGTGGTGCCGGCTGCCGGTCCGTCCAGGTCGATCCAGGTGGCCCTGAAGGCGTCGACGACCACCCACACCAGGGCGACGGCGGCGGCGACCGCGACCGTGAGGGCGGCCCAGCGGTTGCCGGAGTCGGCGTCCGGGGAGCGGCCGATGGGGGCCTTGGTGAGCATGAGGCCGAAGAGGAGGAGGACGACGACGGAACCGACGTAGATCAGCACCTGTACCCAGGCGATGAACTCGGCCGTGAGGAGCAGGTACTCCACGGCGAGGCCGCCGAGCGCGACCACCAGCCACAGCGCGGCGTGCACCAGCTGCCGGGTGGTGACGGTGACCAGCGCCGCGCCGAGGGTGACCAGTCCGACGAGCAGGAACGCGATCTCGACGCCGGTCGGGGACAGGAAACCCGGTGTTCCGGAGGCGGCCACCGTGGTCGCGGCGAGGGTCACGACTCCCCCTCCCGCGGCTCGGCCTGGGCGGCGGCCAGCTTCTCCGCGGTCTTGCGGGCGGCGGCGATCTCCTTGGGCTCCTCCGCGCCGGGGTCCAGGGCGGGCGGGGCCGGCACGGTCCACATCCACTCGCGGAGCTTGTCCCGCTCGTGGGTGAGGTCGCGGATGTCGGTCTCGGCGTACTCGAACTCCGGCGACCAGAACAGGGCGTCGAAGGGACACACCTCGATGCAGATGCCGCAGTACATGCACAGGGAGAAGTCGATGGCGAACCGGTCGAGGACGTTGCGGCTGCGCTCGCGGCCGCCGGGGGCGGCGGGCGGGACCGTCTCCTTGTGCGAGTCGATGTAGATGCACCAGTCCGGGCACTCCCGGGCGCACAGCATGCAGACCGTGCAGTTCTCCTCGAACAGGCCGATCACGCCACGGCTGCGGGGCGGGAGTTCGGGCAGGACGTCCGGGTACTGCTCGGTGACGTGTTTCCTGGTCATCGTGCGGAGGGTGACGGCCAGGCCCTTGGCGAGGCCGCTGCCGGGGATGCGGGACCGGGTGGGCGGGAGCGACTCGGCCACTAGGAGATCACCACCTTGACGATGCCGGTGAGGGCGATCTGGGCGAGGGAGAGGGGGACGAGGAGGGTCCAGGACAGCTTCTGGAGCTGGTCCTCGCGCAGCCGCGGGTAGGTGACGCGGAGCCAGATGACGAGGAAGGCGAGGATCGCGGTCTTCAGCAGGGTCCACAGCCAGCCCAGGCCGTCGTGGCCCCACGGCCCGTGCCAGCCGCCGAGGAACAGGACGGTGGTCAGGCCGCACAGGACGACGATCCCCGCGTACTCGGCGAGGAGGAAGAGCGCGAACCGCAGGCCGGTGTACTCGGTGTACGCGCCGAAGATGATCTCCGAGTCGGCGACGGGCATGTCGAACGGCGGGCGTTGCAGCTCGGCGAGTCCGGCGACGAAGAAGACGATCGCGCCGACGATCTGCCACGGCAGCCACCACCAGTGGAAGGCGTGCACGATGCCGGGCAGGGAGACGGTGCCCGCCGCCATCGCGACCGAGGCCGCCGCCAGCAGCATCGGGAGTTCGTAGGCGAGCAGTTGGGCGGCCGTACGCAGGCCGCCGAGCAGGGAGTACTTGTTGGCGCTGGCCCAGCCGGCCATCAGCGAGCCGAGGACGCCGACGCCCATCACCGCGAGCACGAAGAACACGCCGGCGTCCAGCACCTGGCCGACGGCGCCCTCGCCCGGGCCGATGGGGAGGGCGAGGAGGACGAGGAGGTACGGCAACAGGGCCACGGCGGGGGCGAGCTGGAAGACGCGGCGGTCGGCGCCCGCCGGGACCACGTCCTCCTTCTGCGCGAACTTCACGCCGTCCGCGATGAGCTGAGCCCAGCCGTGGAAGCCGCCCGCGTACATCGGTCCGAGCCGGCCCTGCATGTGGGCCATCACCTTGTGCTCGGTCTGCCCCACGATCAGCGGGAAGGTGAGGAAGACGACGAAGACGACCACGAGTCGCAGGGCGACGTCCCACGCGCCGTTCACTGCGGGCCTCCTGCGGGGTCGTCGGGGGTGGTCGGGTCGTGCTCGGGGTCGTCGGGGCGCGGCTCGGGGGCACGTGCCTGCTCCGGTGCCGGTTCCGCGGACCGCTCGGGTTCAGCGGACCGCTCGGGTTCCGCAGGCCGCTCGGGTTCCGCAGGCCGCTCCGGTTCCGCAGGCCGCTCCGGTTCCACAGGCCGCTGCGGCCCGGCTGCCTTCCGCGGCTCCGGTTCGGCAGGGGGCTCCGGTTCGGCAGGGGGCCCCGGCTCGGCAGGGGGCTCCGCCCCGGCGAACGCCGGGCGGGCGTGGTGCCACGGGGCGTCGGAACTGCGGGGGGCGGTGCCGCGGCGGGCGGGGCGGGTGGCGCCGGCCGACTCCACCGGTCCCGCCGGTTCCTCCGGCCCTGCCGGCTCTTCCGGTCGGGCCTGTTCCGCGGGTTCCGCCGGCTCCGCCGGGGACGGTTCCGGCGCCGCCGCGGTCCGCTGCGAGGCCGAGCCCTGCGAGGCGCTGCGGGTGCGGCGCGGCCGGGCGGGCGCGGGCGCCGAGCCGGGCTCGTACGCCACCGAGGCCTCGGCGGCCGGCCCGTCCGCGGGCCCCCGCGCCGCCGCCCGGGTGGCATCGCCCTCGGTCGCGGCCTCCTTGCGCGTCGCCGCGTCCTCGGCCGGCACCGCCGCCTGGCTCACCGAGCCCTGGCTCGCACTCCGCGTCCGACGCGGCCGACCGGACGCACCGGCAGCACCAGCACCAGCACCAGCACCAGCACCAGCACCAGCAGCCTCCCCGGCCCCGCCCGCGGCTGCGGCCTGGGAGGCCGAGCCCTGGGAGGCCGAACGGGTGCGCCGTACCGGACGCTCCCCCGCCGCGCCTGCCGCCGTGCGGCCCGCCGCCGCCCTCGCCGGGCGGGTCGGGGCGGGCGGGAGCTGGCCCTTCAGGGGGCCCCACTCGTTGGGGTCGGGGACGCCGGGGGGCAGCATCTGCCGGCGTTTGGGGCCGCCGTGCTCGGACTCGCCGGGTTCCTTCGCGCCCGGCCAGGCCTTGGCGACGCGGGCGGCGAGGACGAAGTCCTTGCGGAGGGGGTGGCCCTCGAAGGTCTCCGGGAGAAGGAGGTGGTCCAGCCCCGGGTGGCCCTCGAAGACGACGCCGAACATCTCGTGGGTCTCGCGCTCGTGCCAGGCGGCACCGGCGTAGACGCCGACGGCGGAGGGCAGGGCCGGGGCCTCGTGCGGCACGGTCGTACGGACGAGGAGACGGCGGACCGGGTGCAGGCCGACGACGTGCGCGCAGATCCGGAAGCCGGTGCCCGGCTCGTCGACCGCGCTCAGCCAGTCGAAGTAGGTGCAGGACAGGGTCGTACGGGCCGTCTCCAGGGCGGTGAGCCAGGCGGACGGCGCTACGTCCACGGTCAGGAGGTCGTAGGACTCCTCGGCCGTGGCGCCCGTGCCGAAGAGTTCCTCCGCGGGGGCGGGCAGCCAGCCGGCGGCCGTGCTCATCGTGTGTCCCCCTCACCGGCCGGCGCCGGGGGCCGCACCAGGCCGCTCTGCAGGGCGGCGGCGGACGGCCGGGCCGGCCCGTTGCCGTACCGCTCACCCAGCGACTCGCGGGCGATCTTCTCCTGGAGCTTGAGGATGCCCTGGAGCAGCGCCTCGGGGCGCGGCGGGCAGCCGGGGACGTAGACGTCGACGGGGATGATCTGGTCGACGCCCTTCGTCACCGAGTACGAGTCCCAGTAGGGGCCGCCGCAGTTGGAGCAGGCGCCGAAGGAGATGACGTACTTGGGTTCCGGCATCTGCTCGTACAGGCGCTTGACCGCCGGGGCCATCTTGTCCGTCACCGTGCCCGAGACCACCATCAGGTCGGCCTGGCGGGGGCCCGGCGCGAACGGGATCACGCCGAGGCGGATGAAGTCGTGGCGGGCCATGGACGCGGCGATGAACTCGATCGCGCAGCAGGCGAGGCCGAAGTTGAACACCCAGAGCGAGTAGCGGCGGCCCCAGTTCAGGACGACCTTCATCGGCTCGGGGGCGAGGCGGGCGAGCGCGCCCAGCCTCTTCGGCTCAGGCAGGTACACGGGCTCGGAGACCGAGGGGTTCACGTCCATGCCAGGACGCCCTTCTTGTATGCGTACAGCAGGCCGACGGCGAGGAAGCCGAGGAAGACGAACATCTCCACCAGGGTCGCCGCGCCGTAGCCGGGGGCGGCGAAGACCGTCGCCCAGGGGAACAGGAAGATCGAGTCGACCGCGAAGATCACGTACAGGAAGGCGTACACGTAGTAGCGGACCTGGGTGTGGGCCCAGCCCTCGCCGACGGGGTCGACTCCGCACTCGTAGGTCAGGAGTTTCTCCGGTGTCGGCACGACCGGGCGCAGCAGGCGGCCGGCCCCGAAGGCGACCGCGACGAAGAGCACGCCGATGAGGGCGAGCAGTCCGACCACCGAGTAGGACCGGAAGTAGCCGGCCGCGACGACGTTCACCGCGGCGTACGACGAGTCCCCCAACGTCTCCCGCACCGTCCGTCCCTCGCTCCCTGACCTCGTTGACCTCGTTGACCTGTACGCACGGGAGTCTAGGCCCTGATAAAGAACCGGTAAGCAGCCCGTCGGGCCGTGGGACAGCCGGTACCCGGGATGGGGTGGGGTTTTCCCCCGGCGGCGGAGGGCGGCGTACCGCATGGCGTGGACGGTGCCGCGCACGGCAGGCTGATCAGCATGACCGCTCCCAGCCCCGCCGCCGACCGGACCGGCGGCACCGACGAACGTGACGGCCGTGCAGGTGACGGCGGACACGACGGACACGACGGCCCGCACCGGCTGCCGCCGCCCCGGCCGGCCTATGAGGCGCACACCTGGAAGGAGATCGCGTATCTCCTGCTGAACCTGCCGGTGGCGCTGTTCGGATTCGCGTACGCGGTCACCGTGCTGGTGGCCGGCGGCACCCTCACCCTCACCGTGATCGGTCTCCCGCTGCTCGCGCTGTCCCTGCTGGGCGCGCGGCAGCTGGGCAAACTGGAACGGGCCCGGGCCCGGAAGCTGCTCGGGGTGCGGGTGGAGGAGCCCTCGCCGCTGCCGCTCGCGAAGGGCGGCGGCCCGGTGCAGCGGTTGTGGATGGCGCTGAAGGACCCGGTGGGGTGGCGCACGCTGCTGTACGACGCCATCCGGCTGCCCTGGGGCGTCCTCACGTTCTGCACGGTGCTGGTCTCGCTGTTCGTGCTGTGGCCGGTGCTGCCGTACCTGGCGCGGGGCATGGCGAACCTGGACCGGGCGATGGTGCGGGGGCTGCTGTCGCCCTCGGACGAGCTGGAGCGCCGGATCGCCGAGCTGGAGTCCGACCGCGGGATCGTGGTGGACACGGCGGCGGCGGACCTGCGCCGGATCGAACGGGACCTGCACGACGGGGCCCAGGCGCGGCTGGTCAACCTGGCCATGGGGCTGGGCCTCGCCAAGGAGAAGCTGCTGGAGGACCCGGACGCGGCGGCGGCGATGGTGGACGAGGCGCACGGCGAGGTGAAGCTGGCCCTCCAGGAGCTGCGCGACCTGGCCCGGGGCATCCACCCGGCCGTGCTCACCGACCGCGGCCTGGACGCGGCCCTGTCGGCCGTCGCCTCCCGCTGCACGGTACCGGTGACGGTGACCGTGGACCTGTCGGCCCGGCCCGCGGCGGCCATCGAGGGCATCGCCTACTTCACCGTCTCCGAGCTGCTGCAGAACATCAGCAAGCACAGCGGCGCCCGGTCCGCCTCCGTCGACGTGTGGCGCTCGCAGGACCGGCTGCTCATCCAGGTCCGGGACGACGGCCGGGGCGGCGCCCGGCTGGACGGGGGCAGCGGGATGCGGGGCCTGGCGGACCGGCTGGGCGCGGTGGACGGCCTGTTCGTCGTCGACTCCCCGGCGGGCGGCCCGACGGTGGTCACGGCGGAGCTGCCCTGGCGGGACCGGCAGGAGTGACCCCGCCCGCCAGGGCACAGCGGTGGCCCCGCCCGCACATGGCCGGCCGCCGCGGCGCCACGCGCGCGTGAGACGCGAGAAACGCCTCACGCGCGCGTGGCCGCGTTTCCGGGCCGCGCGACCGCGGCGCCCACCCCGGCACCGCGGCCGGGCGGAGCGGGGGGGGTGGGGAAAACCCCCCGCTCAAGACGCCGACGGACTCCATGTCCCGGCAGGGCCCGGCGGACGACCCTGGAGGTACGGCTGGAAACCGCCGCCGGAACGAGGAGAACGGGACGACACCGATGGTCACGGACTACGGACAGGGGTACGCCACCCGCAGCGAGCCGCGGCACCGGCTGCCCGCCGGGCTGCGGGCGCCCTTCGAGGGCCGAAGCCGGCGCGAGTTCGGCTACGTGCTGCTGAGCCTGCCGGTGGCGACCGTCCTGTTCAGCTGGACGGTGACGATGGTCGCGCTGGGCGCGGGCCTGCTGGTGACCTTCCTCGGCATCCCGGTGCTGGCGGCGGCGCTCGCCGGCTGCCGGGGCTTCGGCGTGCTGGAGCGGGCGCGGGCGCGCGGCCTGCTGGACCTGGAGGTGGCCGACCCGGAACCGCTGCGGCCGCGCAAACAGGGTGCGGCGGCCTGGATGGGCGCGATGCTCAAGAGCGGAGCCTCCTGGCGGCACGCGCTGTACGCGCTGGTGCAGTTCCCCTGGGCGGTGTTCTCGTTCTCGGTGGCGGTGACCTTCTGGTCCTGCGGCTGGGGGCTGCTGACCTATCCGCTGTGGTTCTGGGTGTTCCCGGCGTACGCCGGCGAGGGCGGGATCCAGCTCTACGGCGACGCCCACCACAGCGTCTACCTCGACAACCCCTTCGAGATCACCGTGACCGCGCTGGTCGGGCTGGTGTTCACCCTGGCCGCGCCCTGGCTCGTACGGGCCCTGACGACCGTGGACGGGCTGCTCGTGCGCGGGCTGCTCGGCCCGTCGCCGCTGTCGGCGCGGGTGGTGGAGCTGGAGTCGGACCGGGGGGTCGTGGTCGACACGGCCGCCGCCGATCTGCGCCGCATCGAGCGGGACCTGCACGACGGGGCGCAGGCCCGGCTGGTGAACCTGGCGATGGACCTGGGGCTGGCGAAGGAGAAGCTGCGGGAGGACCCGCGGACGGCGGCGCGGATGGTGGAGGAGGCGCACGGCGAGGTGAAGACGGCCCTCCAGGAGCTGCGCGACCTGGCCCGGGGCATCCACCCGGCCGTGCTCACCGACCGCGGCCTGGACGCGGCCCTGTCGGCCGTCGCCTCCCGCTGCGCGGTACCGGTGCGGGTCGAGGTCGACCTGCCGGCCCGGCCCGCGCCCGCCATCGAGGGCATCGCCTACTTCACCGTCTCCGAGCTGCTGCAGAACATCAGCAAGCACAGCGGCGCCCGGTCCGCCTCCGTCGATGTGTGGCGCTCGCAGGACCGGCTGATGCTCCAGGTGACCGACGACGGCGTGGGCGGCGCCGACGCGTCCCGTGGCTCCGGGCTGGCCGGTCTCGCCGCCCGCCTGGACGCGGTGGACGGCATCCTCATGGTGGACTCCCCGGCGGGCGGCCCCACCCGGGTGATCGCGGAACTCCCCTGGCGCGGCTGAACACCAAAACGCCCGGGTCGGTGCGGGCCGGCCCCTGGTCGCGCCGGAGCCCATGCCGACGCACCACGCGGCCGTCCGGTGCACCGCCAGCTGCGGAACGGCCGCACACCAAAGCGCCCGCGCTCCGAAACGGCCGCACGCCGAAGCCCCCGGGCATCCGCCCGGCGCAGCGCATGAGATCGGGTCCGCTCCCCGGGGACACGCCCCGGCACGCCCCCGGTGTTCCCCCGACATTCCCCCGGTCCGGCGGCGGACCGGGGGGATTGCTGGAATGCTGGACCCCCGAAGGACGCCCCGGGGCGGACGGCGTCGCGGGGGATCGGGCTGTGGGGGGCCGGAAGAATCGTGGAGGACAGGGTGCGGGTGGTCATCGCCGAGGATTCAGTGCTGCTGCGGGAGGGCCTGACCCGGCTGCTGACCGACCGCGGGCACGATGTCGTGGCGGGCGTCGGCGACGCGGACGCGCTGGTGAAGACCATCACCGAGCTGGACGAGCGCGGTGAGCTGCCCGACGTGGTCGTGGCGGACGTACGGATGCCGCCGACGCACACCGACGAGGGCGTCCGGGCGGCCGTGCTGCTGCGCCGGCTGCACCCCGGGCTCGGGGTGCTGGTGCTGTCGCAGTACGTCGAGGAGCGCTACGCCACCGAGCTGCTGGCCGGTTCCAGCCGGGGCGTCGGCTATCTGCTCAAGGACCGGGTGGCGGACGTCCGGGAGTTCGTGGACGCGGTGGTGCGGGTCGCCGAGGGTGGTACGGCACTGGACCCGGAGGTGGTCGCGCAGCTGCTCGGCCGCAGCCGCAAGCAGGACGTGCTGGCGGGGCTCACGCCCCGGGAGCGCGAGGTGCTGGGGCTGATGGCGGAGGGGCGGACGAACTCGGCGATCGCCCGGCAGCTGGTGGTCAGCGACGGCGCCGTCGAGAAGCACGTCAGCAACATCTTCCTGAAGCTCGGCCTGGCCCCGAGCGAGGGCGACCACCGGCGGGTTCTGGCCGTTCTCACCTACCTGAACTCCTAGCCGGCCGGACCGGTGTCAGCCTCCCGTCAGCGTCCCGTCAGCCGCTCCCGCTTCGGTGGAGGCGGGTACCCGGGAGGAAGGCCCTCAGTGAGCCGTAGGGGGCGACCGGGGCTCCGGACGGGCGCCGGAGGAGAGAACCTGTACACGCGCGGGGAGCGCCTTGACCGGTGCTCCGGCGATGCGGGACATGATGTGCACACAGCGCGACAGGCCGTCTCGAAATGTCGTCCAATCCCTGGATGGCCTCGGGAAGGCGACCCTAACCGACGTAGGGTTGATCCTGGGATGGTCCGTGGGACGACCAGGCCCCGGACAGCCGCCTCGAAGGAGGTCCAGTTCAGTGACCAGCCAGGTCAGCAGCCCAGCGGAGCAGACCGACGGAACCGTCGTGGGAGAGCAGCGCAAACCGGGCGGCGCGAAGGACGTGCGGCGCCTGGACCGGGTGATCATCCGGTTCGCGGGGGACTCGGGTGACGGCATGCAGCTCACCGGGGACCGTTTCACCTCGGAGACCGCTTCCTTCGGCAACGACCTCTCCACCCTCCCGAACTTCCCCGCCGAGATCCGCGCCCCCGCCGGCACCCTGCCGGGTGTCTCGTCCTTCCAGCTCCACTTCGCCGACCACGACATCCTCACCCCCGGTGACGCGCCGAACGTCCTGGTCGCCATGAACCCGGCCGCCCTGAAGGCCAACATCGGCGATCTCCCGCGCGGAGCCGAGATCATCGTCAACACCGACGAGTTCACCAAGCGGGCCCTGCAGAAGGTGGGGTACGCCAGCGACCCGCTCCAGGACGGCTCGCTCGACGGCTACAGCCTCCACCCGGTGCCGCTGACCACGCTGACCGTGGAGGCGCTGAAGGAGTTCGACCTCTCCCGCAAGGAGGCCGAGCGCAGCAAGAACATGTTCGCGCTGGGGCTGCTGAGCTGGATGTACCACCGGCCGACCGAGGGCACCGAGAAGTTCCTGAAGTCGAAGTTCGCGAAGAAGCCCGACATCGCCGAGGCCAACATCGCGGCGTTCCGCGCGGGCTGGAACTTCGGCGAGACGACCGAGGACTTCGCGGTCTCCTACGAGGTGGCGCCGGCCGCCAAGGCCTTCCCGGTCGGCACCTACCGGAACATCTCCGGCAACCTCGCCCTGTCCTACGGCCTGATCACCGCGTCCCGCCAGGCGGATCTGCCGCTGTTCCTGGGGTCGTACCCGATCACGCCGGCCTCGGACATCCTGCACGAGCTGAGCAAGCACAAGAACTTCGGCGTGCGCACCTTCCAGGCCGAGGACGAGATCGCCGGCATCGGCGCGGCGCTGGGCGCGGCGTTCGGCGGCTCGCTGGCGGTGACCACGACGAGCGGCCCCGGTGTCGCCCTGAAGAGCGAGACGATCGGCCTCGCGGTCTCGCTGGAGCTGCCCCTGCTGGTGGTGGACATCCAGCGCGGCGGCCCGTCGACGGGTCTGCCGACCAAGACCGAGCAGGCCGACCTGCTCCAGGCGATGTACGGCCGCAACGGCGAGGCGCCGGTGCCGGTGGTCGCGCCGCGGACGCCGGCCGACTGCTTCGACGCCGCCCTGGAGGCGGCCCGGATCGCGCTGACGTACCGCACCCCGGTGATGCTGCTGTCGGACGGTTACCTGGCCAACGGCTCCGAGCCGTGGCGCATCCCCGACCTGGACGAGCTGCCCGACCTGCGGGTGCGGTTCGCCTCCGGCCCGAACCACACGCTGGAGGACGGCACCGAGGTCTTCTGGCCGTACAAGCGCGACCCGCACACCCTGGCCCGGCCGTGGGCGATCCCGGGCACCCCGGGGCTGGAGCACCGCATCGGCGGCATCGAGAAGCAGGACGGCACGGGCAACATCTCCTACGACCCGGCCAACCACGACTTCATGGTCCGCACCCGGCAGGCCAAGGTCGACGGCATCGACGTTCCCGACGTGGAGGTCGACGACCCGCACGGCGCGCGCACCCTGGTGCTCGGCTGGGGCTCGACCTACGGCCCGATCACGGCGGCGGTACGGCGGCTGCGCGCGGCCGGCGAGTCGATCGCCCAGGCCCATCTGCGCCACCTCAACCCCTTCCCGCGCAACCTCGGCACGGTTTTGAAGGGCTACGACAAGGTGGTCGTCCCCGAGATGAACCTCGGGCAGCTCGCCACCCTCATCCGGGCGAAGTACCTGGTCGACGCCCACTCCTACAACCAGGTCAACGGCATGCCGTTCAAGGCGGAACAGCTCGCCGCGGCGCTGAAGGAGGCCATCGATGACTGACGCCACCAACGGGCTGCTCCAGCTGGTCCCCAAGGCCGAGGCCAAGCAGTCGATGAAGGACTTCAAGTCGGACCAGGAGGTGCGCTGGTGCCCGGGCTGCGGTGACTACGCGATCCTCGCGGCCGTGCAGGGCTTCATGCCGGAGCTGGGTCTCGCGCGGGAGAACATCGTCTTCGTCTCCGGCATCGGCTGCTCCTCCCGCTTCCCGTACTACATGAACACCTACGGGATGCACTCCATCCACGGCCGCGCCCCCGCCATCGCGACGGGCCTGGCCTCCTCCCGCCGGGACCTGAGCGTGTGGGTCGTCACCGGTGACGGCGACGCGCTGTCCATCGGCGGCAATCACCTGATCCACGCCCTGCGCCGCAACGTCAACCTGAAGATCCTGCTGTTCAACAACCGGATCTACGGCCTGACGAAGGGCCAGTACTCGCCGACCTCCGAGGTCGGCAAGGTCACCAAGTCGACGCCGATGGGATCGCTGGACGCGCCGTTCAACCCGGTGTCGCTGGCGATCGGCGCGGAGGCGTCCTTCGTGGCGCGCACGATCGACTCGGACCGCAAGCACCTGACCGAGGTGCTGCGCGCCGCGGCCGACCACCCGGGCACGGCACTGATCGAGATCTACCAGAACTGCAACATCTTCAACGACGGCGCGTTCGACGCCCTGAAGGACAAGCAGCGGGCCGAGGAGGCGCTGATCCGGCTGGAGCACGGGCAGCCGATCCGCTTCGGGGCGGACGGCGCGTCAGGCGTGGTCCGCGACGCACGGACCGGCGATCTGAAGGTGGTGACCGTGACGCCGGAGAACGAGGCGGACGTCCTGGTGCACGACGCCCGTGCCGCGTCCCCGACCACGGCGTTCGCCCTGTCCCGGCTGGCGGACCCGGACACCCTGCACCACACCCCGATCGGGGTGTTCCGCTCGGTCGAACGTCCGGTGTACGACGTCCGGATGGCCGAGCAGCTCGACACCGCGATCGAGCGGCACGGCAAGGGTGACCTGGCCGCGCTGCTGGCGGGCGGGGACACCTGGACGGTCGTCGGCTGATCCGTCCGCCGGCTCAGGAGGCCCGGGACCGGTTCTCCCGGGCCTCTTCGTATGCGCCGCGGCTCTCGTCGTACGCCCGGCGGCTCTCGTCGTACGCCCGGCGGTTCTCGTCGTAGGCCCGGCGGGCCTCCTCCACCGCGTCCATGCGGGCGTGCGTCCACCGCGCGAGGGCCCGGACCTGCTCCGCCGCCTCGCGGCCGAGTGCGGTGAGCGAGTAGTCGACGCGGGGCGGGATCACCGGCTTGGCGTCCCGGTGGACCAGGCCGTCGCGCTCCAGGGTCTGCAGCGTCTGGGTGAGCATCTTCTCGCTGACGCCCCGGCCCCCGAGCCCGCTGACCGCACGGCGCAGCTCGCTGAACCGGTACGGCCGCTCCAGCAGCTCGATGAGGACGAGGACACCCCAGCGGCTGGTGACGTGCTCCAGGACCAGGCGGTGCGGGCACATCGCCTCGGCGTCCACCGCGTTCTTGCTTACCGGCATGCCAGTACCTTACTCCAAAGTGGGTACTTTCGCTGAGTTAGCGCCTCTCCTAGGGTGAGTGGCGTACCCACTGGAGAAGGAGCCACCCCTCATGAGCATCGTCGTCACCGGAGCCACCGGACACCTCGGCCGGCACGTCGTGGAACAGCTGCTGGAGAAGGTGCCGGCCGACCGGATCACCGCCGTCGTGCGGGACGAGGCGAAGGCCGCCGACCTCGCCGCCCGCGGGGTGAAGCTGGCCGTCGCCGACTACAACGTGCCCGAGACCTTCGACGGCCTGTTCGCCGCCGGCGACAAGGTCCTGCTGATCTCCGGCAACGAGTTCGACAAGGGCCGGGTCGGGCAGCACACGGTCGTCATCGAGGCGGCCAAGGCGGCCGGCGTGGCGCTGCTCGCCTACACCAGCGCCCCGGGCACCCTGACGGCCGCGCTGGCGGACGACCACCGGGCGACCGAGGAGGTGCTGCTCGCCTCCGGCCTGCCCTACAGCCTGCTGCGCAACGGCTGGTACCACGAGAACTACACCGAGAACCTGGCCCCGGTGCTGGAGCACGACGCGGTCGTGGCCGCCGCCGGTGAGGGCCGGGTCTCCTCGGCCGCCCGCGCCGACTACGCCGCCGCCGCGGTCGAGGTGCTGACCGGCGAGGGCCACGAGAACACGACGTACGAACTGGGCGGCGACGAGGCGTGGAGCTTCGCCGAGTACGCGGCCGAGCTGAGCCGGCAGACCGGCCGGGAGATCGTCTACAACGCGGTCCCGGTGGAGACCCTCACCGGCATCCTGACCGGCGCCGGGGTGCCCGCGCCGGTGGCCGGGATCCTGGCGGGCGTGGACGCGTCGATCGAGAAGGGGGAGCTGGTCGTCTCCTCCGGTGACCTGTCCCGGCTGATCGGCCGTCCCACGACGCCGCTCGCCGAGGCCGTCACCGCCGGGCTCAAGGGCTGACCCCGGGGCCGGCCGTCCGGCTGTCATGACCGTATGGCGATACGAGCATGACATCCGGGGCCACCCGGCGTTACCTTCGTCCTCGTGCGTCCACGCCGGACGCGCGAGCACGAAGGAGGGGACGTGGCCGCGACGTCCGAGGGTGAGCACCGCACAGGCCTGCTGAACGGCTTCGCCGCCTACGGCATGTGGGGGCTCGTACCCCTGTTCTGGCCGTTGCTCAAACCGGCCGGCGCCATGGAGATCCTCGCCCACCGCATGGTGTGGTCCCTGGTGTTCGTCGCCGTCGCGCTGCTCTTCGTGCGCCGCTGGGCCTGGGCCGGAGAGCTGCTGCGCCAGCCCCGGCGGCTCGCCCTCGTCGCCGTGGCGGCCGGTGTCATCACCGTGAACTGGGGCGTCTACATCTGGGCGGTGAACGCCGGCCACGTCGTCGAGGCCTCGCTCGGATACTTCATCAACCCGCTGGTCACCATCGCGATGGGCGTGCTCCTCCTCAAGGAGCGGCTGCGGCCCGTGCAGTGGGCGGCGGTCGGCATAGGCCTCGCCGCCGTCGTCGTGCTGACCGTCGGCTACGGCCGCCCGCCGTGGATCTCCCTCTGCCTCGCCTTCTCCTTCGCCACCTACGGCCTGGTGAAGAAGAAGGTGGACCTCGGCGGTGTCGAGTCGCTGGCCGCCGAGACCGCCATCCAGTTCCTGCCGGCGCTCGGCTATCTGCTGTGGCTGACCGCGCACGGCGGGGCCAGTTTCCTGGACGAGGGCGCCGGACACGCCACCCTGCTCGCGTCCACGGGCATCGTCACCGCCCTGCCGCTGGTCTGCTTCGGCGCGGCGGCGATCCGCGTGCCCCTGTCCACGCTGGGCCTGCTGCAGTACCTGGCCCCGATCTTCCAGTTCCTGCTCGGCGTCCTCTACTTCCACGAGGCCATGCCGGCCGAGCGGTGGGCCGGGTTCGCGCTGGTCTGGCTGGCGCTGATCCTCCTCACCGGCGATGCCCTGCGGTGGGCGAGGCGACCCGCGCGGCTCGTGGTGCCGCCGGCCCGCACGGCCGGGGCGTCGCCCTCGCCGTCGGCACGCGCATCGGCTTCCGCGCCTTCCGCGCCTTCCACGTCCGCTCCGGCCACGACCCCGGCGGACGCCTGACCCGAGGGGCCGCGGGGTCCGGAGTGGGCGGAGTGCCCCCCTCCGCCGACACGTCCGGCTATAAGTGGACGCCATGACCGCACAGGCGCCCGCCCCCCTGCACTGGAAGCTCGTCATCGACGCGGCTGACCCGCACGCACAGGCCGACTTCTGGGCTGCCGCGCTGCACTACACCCCCGAGGACAACAGCGCCCTCGTCGAACGGCTGCTGTCCCTCGGCGCGCTGGCCGGGGAGGCCACCGTCGAGTACCACGGGCGGCCCGCGTTCCGCGACCTGATCGCCGTACGGCACCCCGACGACCCGTACGACCCCGCGACCGGCACCGGGCTCGGGCGACGGCTGCTGTTCCAGCGGGTACCGGAGCCGAAGACCGTCAAGAACCGGCTCCACCTCGACGTCCACGCCGGTCCGGAACGGCGCGCGGACGAGGTGGCACGCCTTCAGGCGCTGGGCGCCCGGGTGGTGCGCGAGGTGGAGGAGCCCGCGGGCCGGTGGGTGCTGATGGCGGACCCGGAGGACAACGAGTTCTGCGTGCAGTGACCCCGGGCGCGCCGGCCGCGCGCGGGGCCGGTCACGCCCGCGCCGCCGCCTGGGCCGCGCGGTCGGTCAGGCGGACCATGCGGGCGCGGGCGGACTCCAGCGGGCCGGGGTCGTCGGCGGCGGGGCCCGGCTCGGCGGTGAGGTCCGTCCACAGGTCGATCAGGTCGCGGCCCAGCCGCAGGCCCTCCTCCGGGTCGCGCACCGCGCGCCAGGCCGTGGCCGCGCTCCGCACGTTGTCGTAGGCGGCCTCCCCGTCCCGTGCCTGGCGGCGCAGCCGGGCGACGTCCAGGGACAGCCGGAAGGCGCGGACCGGGTCACCGGCCAGGTAGGCGATGTAGGCGGACAGTTCGAGCAGGTGCAGCACCTCGGCGTGGCCCGGGCCGAACACGGCGGTGGCCTCGGCGAGCGTCCGGTCGGCCAGTTCCGCCGCGGTGTCGATCCGGCCGGCCCGCACCGCCTCGTTGATCCGGCTCATCGGCCCGGTGAGCAGCTTCGCGCCCTCGGCGGTCTCGGTCAGCGGCCCGTCGCCGAGCACCTCCTCGGCGACCGCGTCGAACCCGCGGGCCGGGGTGGCGGTGGGCTCGGGCGGTGCGTCGGCGAGGAGGCTGTCAGCCGTGGCGTCCCGGGCATCCGCGCCGGGACCCTCCGCCACCTGCGCCGGTCCGACCTGCCCGGTCGAGCCCCGAACGGCACCGGACGCCCCGGCCGCGGCCTCCCCGGCACCAGACGTCGCGGCACCAGACGTCCCCGCGCCGGCCTGCCCGGCGCCGGGCGTCCCGGCCCCGCTCGGCCGCGGGCCCACCCGGACCGCCTCCCCCGTCACCCGGCTGGAGCCGTCCGCCGAGACCTCCAGGGGGACCACGCAGCCCGCGAGGTCGTCGTGGACCGTGGCCCGTATGGGCGCGCCGACGCTGATGGCCAGGCGCTGGAGGTGGTCGAGCACGGCCTGCTGGATCTCCTGGCCCGGTGCCGCCACGATCCGCGCCCCGTCCACCGACGCGCCGCCCGCCCCGGACACCCGGACGGACACCGCCGCCGGACGGCCCACGGGCTGCGGCGCCCGCTTCTTCTCGAAGCTGAGTCCAGCCATCGGTGTTCCTCACTCCCCCGGCGTCGCGGTCCGGTCGTACGCGTCCTGCCCATCAGTGTGTCCGCTCCCGACGGTTTTCCACGTCACCGCGGCGTCACAGCATCGCACCAGCCACACCCTGGCGGAAATTGCTTGCGTGTGCATAGAATGCGCACGCACTCAACCGGCGTACGACACGACGTGCATGGGGGACCCATGAGCCGACGTTTCCTCTTCGTCCTGGGCAGCGCCCGCGAGGCGGGCAACACCGAACTGCTGGCCCGCGAGGCCGCCGCGCAGCTGCCCGGCGACACCGAACAGCGCTGGATCCGCCTCGCCGACCACCCCCTGCCCGACTTCGCGGACCTGCGGCACGACAGCGACCACGTCCGGCCGTCCCCGGACACCCCGGCCGGCCTGCTCCTGGACGCCACGCTGGCGGCGACGGACATCGTGATCGCCTCGCCGCTGTACTGGTACTCGGTCTCCAGCCTCACCAAGCGCTACCTGGACTACTGGTCGGCCTGGCTGCGCACCCCGGGCGTCGACTTCAGGGACACGATGGCCGGCCGCACCCTCTGGGGCGTCGCCGCGCTGGCGGACGACGAGCCGTCGGTCGCCGACCCGTACGCCGGCACGCTCAACAACTCGGCCGCCTACCTGCGGATGCGCTTCGGCGGGGTGCTGCTCGGCAACGGCAGCGCGCCGGGCGACGTACGCAAGGACACCGGGGCACTGGCGCGCGCGAAGACGTTCTTCGCGCAGGACGCGCCCCTCGCGCGCTTCCCGTACGAGACCGTCGGCGCCGCACCCCGGTGAGCGGACGCTAGGCGTTGATGTCCTTCGCCGTGAACCGCGCCCAGGCCGCCGCGCCGAACACGGCCGCGTACAGCCCTTGCAGACCGAGGTTCCTCACCAGGTCGTCCCAGTAGACCGGGTCGCGCATCAGGTCGGCGAACGACAGCCAGTAGTGCGAGAACAGATACGGCTGGAGCGCGTGCAGCTGGGGTATCTGGTCGACGATCTGCACGGTGATGAGCAGACCCACCGTGGTGGCCATCGCCGCGATGCCGCTGTTGGTGAGCGTCGACACGAACAGGCCGAGGGCCGCGACACCGACCAGTGACGCGGCGACGACCAGGGCGATCAGCACGGCGCGGCCGAGCCCCTCGGCGAAGCTGATCCGGGTGCCGGAGATCGTCGTCAGCTCGCCGAGCGGGAACAGCAGCGCGCCGACGAGCAGCGCCGAGACGGCGACGACCAGCGTGGCCAGCAGACAGAAGGCCAGCACCGTCGCGTACTTGGTGAGCAGCAGGCGGGTGCGGCCGGCCGGGGCGACCAGCAGATAGCGCAGGGTGCCCGCGCCGGCCTCCCCGGCGACCGCGTCGCCCGCGACGACGCCGACCGCCATCGGCAGGAAGAACGGCAGGGTCGCGGCCAGCGCGGTGAACACCAGGAACAGGCCGTTGTTGGTGATCTGCGAGATGAACGCCGGCCCCTCGCCGCCTCCGCCCGCCGGTCCGCCGCCCCGTGTCTCGATCTTCACGGCGATCCCGACCAGCACCGGCACCGCGGCCAGCACCCCGAGCAGGGCCAGCGTGCGCCAGCGGCGGACGGTGGTGACCAGCTCGCTGCGCAGCAGCCCGAGGGTCCACAGGGGGTTCGGCCGGCGCCCGGCGCCTGCCTGGACCACATCAGCCCGCGACATCGAAGCCCTCCCCGGTCAGCGCCACGAACGCGTCCTCCAGCGAGGCCCGTTCGACGGTGAGGCCCCGGACCCGGACGCCCGCCGCGACCAGGGCCGCCGTCACCTCGGCCAGATCCCGTACGGGCGGCTCGCCGGTGACCCGGTCCCCGTCGGCCAGCACGTCCCCGACGCCCAGTTCCTTCAGCACGCGTGCCGCCTCGGCCGGGTCCGGGGTGGTGACCACCAGCCGGTCGCGCGCCCCGGCGGCCAGGTCGGCGACCGCGCCCTGGGTGACGAGCCGGCCCTGTGCCATGACCGCCGCGTGCGTGCACACCTGCTCGATCTCGTCGAGGAGGTGGGAGGAGAGGAAGACGGTCGTGCCGTCGGCGGCCAACTCCCTGATCAGGGTGCGGATCTCGCGCATGCCCTGCGGGTCGAGGCCGTTGGTGGGCTCGTCCAGGACGAGCAGTCTGCGCGGCTGGAGCAGCGCGGCGGCCAGTCCCAGACGCTGTTTCATGCCGAGCGAGTACGCCTTCGCCTTCTTGCCGGCGGCGGCCGCGAGGCCGACCCGGTCCAGCGCCGCGGCGACGCGGACACGCCGGGTGCGCGGGTCGGCGGTCGGGTCGGCGGCGTCGTAGCGCAGCAGGTTGTCCCGGCCGGAGAGGAAGCCGTACAGGGCGGGGCCCTCGATCAGGGCGCCGACCTGCGGGAGGACCGTACGGGCCGCCTTCGGCATGGGCCGGCCGAGCACCCGGGCGGTGCCCGCCGTGGGCTCGATCAGACCCATCAGCATGCGGATGGTGGTGGTCTTGCCGGAGCCGTTCGGGCCGAGGAAGCCGAAGACGCTGCCCGCCGGGACGGTCAGGTCCAGACCGTCCACGGCGAGCTGTCCGCCGCGGTAGCGCTTGGTGAGGCCGCGCGTGGCGATCACGCTCGCCGTGGTGTCGCCCGGCTCCGGCTGCGTGGCGGACGGTTCGTCCATCGGCTCCCCTCGGTTCATCCGGTTCGTCTCGTCCGGCGCGGTGTGCCGGGAAGGTCACTTCCCGGCGTCGGCCGCCTTTACCAGGGCGTCCTTGGTCACCGTGCCGGCGTAGACCTTGCCGTCGTCGGTGATGAGGGCGTTGACCAGGCGGGTGGAGAAGACCGTGCCCTTGCCGAACCTCCCGGAGACCGGGTCGCCCAGCGAGCCGAGGAAGCCGCCGAGTTCACCGCCCTGGGAGCCGGTCGGCACGCCGCCCTTGGCGCCGGTGTCGAAGGTGGCGACGGAGGTCCAGCCCTTGCCCAGCACCTTCAGCCCGTCCTTGCCCTCCAGGCCCCCGGCGAAGTCCCCACCGTGCTCCGGGGTGTGCTCCCGGGCACCGGCGGCGTCCTTCTCCTCGGTGACCTTCGCGCCCTTGGGCGGCGTGAAGTCGAACGTGGAGGCGGCGGGCCGGGCGAAGGAGACCTGGGTGAAGCCCGCGTCGAGCACGGCGGCGCCGCCGCTCCTCGGGGTCAGCGTGAACTTCAGCGGCATCCCGGTCCTCGCGTCCACGGCGATGCTGATCGCGCCGACCGTGGTGCCGGACTGCTTGGGCCGGATCAGCAGCTTGTAGGCGTCGCGCCCGGCGACGTGGGCGGTGCCGTCGACGGTGACGGACGTCGTGTCGTCCACCGACTTCAGGGCCTGGTCGGCGAAGTCCTTGGGCGTGGCCGGCGGCTCGGCGTCGCGGTCCTTGCCGGAGGCGGACCCGGTGGAGTGGAAGACCTGGTTGCTCTTGCTGTCGTAGCCCCAGACGTCCTTGCCGTCGTGGATCAGGCTGTACTCGGCGCCGCTCTCCAGCAGCGACAGCTTCTGCCGGTCGGGGCCGTCGGCGGCGACGCGCAGGGTGTGCGTGCCGGAGACCAGCTCGGTGAGCTTGGCCTTCGGGTCGGCGGAGGAGCCGTCGCCGGAGCCGCCCCGGCCCGAGCCGGACATCAGGCCGTCCTCGAGACCGCCGAGGTCGGGCAGGCCGAGGTCGGTGCTGACCTTCACCGTGCCGGACAACTGCTGCACGTCCGATTTGGCGATCTTCTCGATGAGCTGCTGGGCGCTGATCCTCGGCAGGTCGGGGTCACCGGAGTCGGCGAGCGCCGGGACCAGCCCGATCGTGGCCGCCGCCACCCCCACCACCGCGACCGGTACGGCGTACCGGGCGGCCTTGCGCCGGCCGGAGCGCGGGTACTCGTCCCGCGCGGCGCCCACTGCGTCGTCGGATTCGTACGGTGCCATGTGTGCCTTACCTCCGTCGTCGGCGGCGGCTGTCCTCACGCTGGTCCGCTGGTCCGCTGGTCCACCCTGAGCCGCCATTCTCACCCGAAACGGTGAGGAGTGGTGATTTCCGTGGTGTCCATCTGACCAAATCGGCTGCGGACAAGCGTCAGACCTCGGAGCCAACTCCGTCTACACCTGCGGTATGACACCCGGCGGTGGTTCCTCCGCCCGACCCGTAGGGGTCGGGCCGGAGGCCGGGGCCCGTACGGGTGACCGGCCTGGTCAGCCGGCGCGGTGCACGACCGCGTCGCACAGCTCGATCAGCGCCGCCTTGGCATCGCACTCGCGCAGCGGGGCGAGCGCGGCCCGCGCCTCCTCCGCGTACCGCACGGTGTCCCGGCGGGCCTGCTCCAGCGCGGGGTGGGCGCGCAGCGCGGCCAGCGCCTCGGCGTGCCGGGCGTCGTCGCTGAGGTCGGAGTCCAGCAGCGCGCACAGCGCGACGTCCTCGGCCAGGCCCAGCCGGGCGGCCCGCTCGCGCAGCCGGAGCACCGGCAGGGTCGGGATGCCCTCCCGCAGGTCGGTGCCCGGGGTCTTGCCGGACTCGTGGGAGTCGGAGGCGATGTCCAGGACGTCGTCCGCGAGCTGGAAGGCGACGCCGAGCCGTTCCCCGTACTGGGTGAGGACGTCGACGACCGTCTCGTCCGCGCCGGACATCATCGCGCCGAACCGGCACGACACCGCCACCAGGGAGCCCGTCTTGCCGGCGAGCACGTCCAGATAGTGCTCGACCGGGTCTCGGCCGTCCGAGGGACCCGCGGTCTCCAGGATCTGGCCGGTGACGAGCCGTTCGAACGCGAGGGCCTGCACCCGGACCGCCTCGGGACCGAGGTCGGCGAGGATCTGGGAGGCGCGGGCGAAGAGGAAGTCGCCGGTGAGGACCGCGACGGAGTTGCCCCAGCGGGTGTTGGCGCTGTCCACGCCACGCCGTACGGCCGCCTCGTCCATGACGTCGTCGTGGTACAGCGTGGCCAGGTGGGTCAGCTCCACGACCACGGCCGAGGGCACCACGCCCGGCGCGTAGGGGTCGCCGAACTGGGCCGCGAGCATCACGAGGAGTGGCCGGAACCGCTTCCCGCCCGCCCGCACCAGGTGCTGCGCCGCCTCCGTGATGAAGGGGACCTCGCTCTTGGTGGCCTCGAGCAAGCCTTCCTCGACAGCCGCCAATCCGGCCTGGACATCGGCTTCCAGAGCCTGGTCCCGCACGCTCAGCCCGAACGGCCCGACGACGGTCACGAGGGGTCTCCTGTCTGCTGGTGTCTGCTGGCGGTTACACGGTTTGTCGATAGGTCGCTGCCATCACTCAAGTCAGCGTATCCGGTCCTCTTTCGATCACCGATAGCGCCCACCGGTCCAGCCCGGGCGATACCGGATCATGACCGGCATGGTTTTGATCACACAGTGTGAGTGGATTTTTATCCATATAAGAGTAATCCGGACACTCCGCCCTCGCCTCGGCAACGACGTCCCCCACATGCCCCTTTCCGCCATCAACTCGGCTTAAGGTGCAAATCCCCCCAATCCGCCATGTCCGATTTAAAGCTGTTTGCTATTTCGTGAGTTGGGTCACGTGCCCGGCGGGCCCGCCCGCTCGGCCCGATCCCCGTGACTCCTTGCCGTGTCGGCGAGTTGAGGATTGGCAACCGCAAAGGATCAAGCACCTCATACGGCATCGATCAAGGTCAAATCGCACGTTGTATGAATCCGGCTCTTGTTCCCGACATGTGCTCTCGCATACGTTCCGGGCCGTCGGGCGGACGCCGAATCCTGCCGCCGCCCGCATACCCATCGACGAACTCATTCGTACGGCAGGAGCGGGGGACCCAGGTAAGCCGCCGGTCCGGAACGGCACACGCCGCGCCGGGACGGCTAGGGGTGAAGCCATGCCTCCGTCAGGAGCACGGCCGGGCACCTCCCCGCCCGAACCCGACAGCTCACCTCGCAGGCGCCGGAGAGGAACGCCCCCATGTCTGCTGTCGCCCAGCCCCGCCGTACCCGGAACAGCCGCCTTGTCCGCGCGCTCACCGCCGCCGGCACCGGTGCCGCCGTTCTCGCCCTGCCCCTCATCGGCGCGGCCGACGCCTCCGCGGCCCCCAGCACCACCACGGCCGCCAGCACCCCCGCCACCACCCCCGCCGGCTACCCGAACAACCTCGACGGCTGGATCCGCGAGTCGCTGGCGATCATGGCCGAGAAGCACATCCCCGGCACCTACAACGGCATCCACCGCAACATCATCCGCGAGTCCTCCGGCAACCCGAAGGCCATCAACCTCTGGGACTCCAACGCCGCCAAGGGCATCCCGTCCAAGGGCCTGCTCCAGGTCATCGACCCGACGTTCAACGCGTACCACGTGGCCGGAACGTCCTTCGACATCTACGACCCGGTCGCCAACATCACCGCCGCCTGCAACTACGCGGCCGCACGGTACGGGTCCATCGACAACGTGTTCGGCGCGTACTGACCGGCACCGGCGGCCTGACCCGGCGCCGGCCGGCCCGACCGGGCACTGCCGGTGTCCCGGTCAGCCGGCCGGGAAGAGTCGTTCGAGGACGACGGCGACGCCGTCGTCCTCGTTCGACAGGGTGACCTCGTCGGCCACCGCCTTCAGTTCCGGGTGCGCGCCGGCCATGGCGACACCGCGCCCGGCCCAGTCGAACATCGGAATGTCGTTGGGCATGTCACCGAACGCGAGGGCCCGTTCGGCGGCGATCCCCAGCCGTTCCGCGGCCAGCGCCAGCCCGGTCGCCTTCGTCACCCCGCACGGCTGGAGCTCCACCGTGCCCGGCCCCGACATCGTGACCGACGCGAGCGAGCCCACCGCGGCGCGGGCCACGGCCGCCAACTCGTCGTCGGACAGGGTGGCGTGCCGCAGCAGCACCTTGCTGATGGGCGCGCACCACAGGTCGTCGCGCCGGGCGACCCGCACCGCGGGCAGCGTCGGGTGGGGCATCCGGTAACCGGGCTCGATGAGCGTGAGCCCGTCCACGCCGTCCTGGTCGACCGCCGCGTAGACCTCCCCCACCTCCGCCTCGATCTTGCCGAGCGCCGTCTCGGCCAGCTCCCGGTCCAGCCGTACGGACCACAACAGACGGTCGGTCGCGCCGTCGTAGACCTGGGCCCCCTGCCCGCACACCGCGAGTCCGGCACCGCCGAGGTCCGCGAGCAGCGGCCGCACCCGCGGGGCCGGGCGGCCCGTCACCACCAGGTGCCGGGCACCGGCCCGCGCCACCCGCGCGAGCGCGGCGAGGGACCGGTCCGAGACGGTGTCGTCGCCGCGCAGCAGCGTCCCGTCCAGGTCGGTGGCGATCAGTGCATATGCCGGGGTGGGTGCCATGATCAGAGAATACGGACAGCACGCCCCGCCGACTCACCTGTCGTTACCCGCACTTACGTGCCGCTGCCGCCCAACCGCTCACCCCGGACGGCGCGATGGGCAGCGCTTCGTCCAGACCTGCCGAGCCCCTGGTGAGGCACTGCCCAAGACACGCGGCTCGGCCGTAACGTGTGGCCCGACCACATGGAACGCAGTGCCATGCATGGCCCGGATGAGAGTGAGGCAGCACCCCATGCCCCCCTTCGACGTCCCCGAGGGTGACCCCTTCGGTCCGCACAACCTCCCCTACGGCGTGTTCGCGCCCTCCGGCAGCACGGAGCGGAGGATCGGCGTCCGGCTCGGGAACCACGTCCTCGACGCGGGCGCCGCGGCCGCCGCGCTCGGCTCACCCCACCAGCCGCTGCTCGCCCGGCCCACCCTCAACCCGCTGCTGGCCGCCGGCCGCGCCACCTGGTCGGACGTACGGCGCTCCGTCACGTCCTGGGTCACGGAACCGGCGCACCGCACGGTCGTCGAGCCACTGTTCCACCCCCTGTCCGAGGTGACCCTGCACCTGCCCTTCGAGGTCGCGGACTACGTCGACTTCTACGCCTCGGAGAACCACGCCCGCAACGTCGGCCGGATCTTCCGACCCGACGCCGAGGACTCCCTCACCCCGAACTGGAAGCACCTGCCGATCGGTTACCACGGCCGCTCCGGCACCGTGGTCGTCTCCGGCACGGACGTCGTACGGCCCTCCGGGCAGCGCAAGGGCCCGGCCGACCCCGCGCCCGTCTTCGGCCCCTCGGTCCGGCTGGACATCGAGGCGGAGGTCGGCTTCGTCGTGGGCGTGCCGTCGCGGCTCGGCACCCCGGTCGCGCTCGGCGACTTCCGGGAGCACGTCTTCGGGCTGTGCCTGCTCAACGACTGGTCCGCGCGCGACATCCAGGCCTGGGAGTACGTCCCCCTCGGCCCGTTCCTCGGCAAGTCCTTCGCGACCTCGGTGTCGGCGTGGATCACACCGCTGGAGGCGCTGGAGCACGCGCGCGTGCTGCCTCCGCGGCGCACCCACCCGCTGCTGCCCTACCTGGACGACTCGGCGCCCGGCACCGAGCCCGGCGGTTACGACCTGCGTATCTCGGTCGCGGTCAACGGCCACGTGGTCTCCGAACCGCCCTTCTCCACCATGTACTGGACCGCCGCCCAGCAGCTCGCCCACATGACCGTGAACGGCGCCTCGCTGCGCACGGGCGACCTGTACGGCTCCGGGACGGTGAGCGGCCCCGCCGAACGCCAGCGCGGTTCCCTGCTGGAACTGACCTGGAACGGGCGCGACCCCCTCGAACTCCCCGACGGCAAGCGGACCTTCCTGGAGGACGGTGACGTGGTCACCCTGTCGGCATGGGCCCCGGGCCCGGACGGCACTCGGGTGGGGCTGGGGGAGGTCGGCGGGCGGGTGGTTCCGGCCTGACCCCGCGGAGGGTCACCGGGCGGGCCGGACAGCTCGCCGGGCGGGCGCGGCGACGGCGGGCGCGGACCCGGGCCGGTCCCGGCGGATCGGTGCCGACACCTGACTCCGGCCGCCCGTCTTCGTCATACTGACGGGGACACGCACCACGCGCGAGCCGCCGTCGCGTGACGCGTGCCCGGCACCACCGTCACCCGCCCACTCTCCGACCAGGAACCGGAGCCCCGGCATGACTGTCTGCCTGCTCCTGCTGAGCGTCGTCGCCCTGACGGCCGCCGTACCGGCGCCGCGCGCGCTGACCCGTGCCTCCTGGCCCGAGCGGGAACCCGTGGTCGCGCTGTGGGTGTGGCAGTGCCTCGTCGCCACCGTCCTGCTGTGCTGCCTGACCGCGCTCGTCCTGGGCGCGGCGGCCGTCTTCCACACCGTCCGCGACCACGTGTTCGCGCCCGCGCCGCCCGCCGTCACCGCCGCCTACGACCTGTCCACCGCGCCGGTGTGGGCCGCCGCGCTCACCGTGCTGCTGGCCTGCGGGGCCGCCTGGACGACCGCGATGCTGGCCCGCGAACTCGTCGAGGCCCGCCGCAGCCGCGGCCAGGCCCGGGCGCACCTGCGCGAGCGCGCGCCCGAGCTGCCGGCCGGGCTGCCGGCGGCGCGCGGGCCGATGCTGGTCCTGGAGGACGAGTACCCGGACGCCTGGTGGATGCCGGGGCACCGGCCCCAACTGGTCGTCACCACAGGGGCCCTGCACCGCCTCACCGACCTTCAGCTGGACGCCGTCCTCACCCATGAGCGGGGGCACGCCCGCGCCCACCACGACTGGCTGCTGCACCTGTCCACCGCCCTCGCCACGGGCTTCCCGCGCGTGCCGCTGTTCGCGCACTTCTGCGACCAGACGCACCGCCTGGTCGAGCTGGCCGCCGACGACACGGCCTCCCGGCGCTGCGGGCACCTCACCACGGCCCTGGCCCTGATCGAACTGAACCAGCACCGGGGTGTGCTGTCCTGCGACTCCAGCCGCCGCCTGCTGGGCGAGCGCGTCGACCGTCTGCTGGAGCCGCCGCCCCGGCTGCTGCGCCGGCACCGGGCGCTGACGACGACGGTGGCCGCGCTGGTGCCGCTGCTCCCGCTGCTGATCACCTTCGCCCCGGGTCTGACGGCACTGTCCTGAGGGGCCGACGGCACTGCCGGGTGCTCCCCTGGGCCTCCCCGGGCGTCCCGCCTATGCCCAGTCGTCCGGTTCCGGCTCGTCCACCGGTTCGTCCACCGGGTCGGGCCAGTCGGCGTCCGGGCCGCCGGCGGCGGCCCGGATGTCGGCGGCGGCCCGGGTGTCGGCGGCCGGGCTGTCCGCGGCCTCCGAGGCACCCCCGTCCAGGGAGGCCAGCACCTGGATCACCCCTTCGCCGTACGTCGCCAGCTTCTTCTCGCCGACGCCGTTGACCGTGCCCAGCTCCCGCACCGAGCCGGGCCACCGGGTCACGATCTCGCGCAGGGTGGCGTCGTGGAAGATGACGTATGCCGGGACGCCCTGCTCCCGGGCCTGTTCGGCACGCCAGGCCCGCAGGGCCTCGAAGGCGGGAAGCAGCGCCTCGGGCAGCTCGGCCGCGACGGCCTTCGCCTTGCGGTCGCCCCCGGAGGAGCCGGTGGACCGTGACCGGGAGGCGGCCGGCTTCTTCGGTTCCTTGCGCAGCGGCACCTCGCGCTCCCGCCGCAGCACCGAGCCGCTCGCCTCCGTGAGCGCCAGCGTGCCGTACTCCCCCTCGACCGCGAGGAGCCCCTGGGCCAGCAGCTGCCGGATGACCCCGCGCCACTCGCCTTCCGAGAGGTCCTGGCCGATGCCGAAGACGGACAGCTGGTCGTGGTCGAACTGGATCACCTTGCCGGTGCGCTTACCGAGCAGGATGTCGACGATCTGCATCGCGCCGAACTTCTGCCCGCGCTCGCGCTGCAACCGCACCACCGTGGACAGCACCTTCTGCGCGGCGATCGTGCCGTCCCAGGTCTCGGGCGGGGTGAGGCAGGTGTCGCAGTTGCCGCAGGCCGCGGCCTCGGGGTCCTGGCCGAAGTAGGCGAGCAGCTGCCCGCGGCGGCACTGGGCGGTCTCGCACAGCGCGAGCATGGCGTCGAGGTGGGCGGCGGCCCGGCGGCGGAACGCCTCGTCGCCCTCGCCGGACTGGATCAGCTTGCGCTGCTGGATGACGTCGTTCAGGCCGTACGCCATCCACGCCGTGGACGGCAGGCCGTCGCGGCCCGCCCGGCCGGTCTCCTGGTAGTACCCCTCGATCGACTTGGGCAGGTCCAGGTGGGCGACGAAGCGTACGTCCGGCTTGTCGATGCCCATGCCGAAGGCGATGGTCGCGACCACGACCAGGCCGTCCTCGCGCAGGAAGCGGGCCTGGTGCGCCGCGCGCGTGGCCGCCTCCAGGCCCGCGTGGTAGGGCACCGCCTGGATGCCGTTCGCGGTCAGGAACTCGGCCGTGCGCTCCACCGAGTTGCGCGAGAGGCAGTACACGATGCCGGCGTCGCCCGCGTGCTCCTCGCGGAGGAAGGCGAGCAGCTGCTTCCTGGGGTCGGCCTTGGGCACGATCCGGTACTGGATGTTGGGCCGGTCGAAGCTGGCGACGAAGTGCCGGGCCGTCGGCAGGTTCAGCCGCTGGGTGATCTCCTGGTGGGTGGCGCGGGTGGCCGTGGCGGTGAGGGCGATCCGCGGGACGTCCGGCCAGCGCTCGCCGAGCAGGGAGAGGGTGAGGTAGTCCGGGCGGAAGTCGTGGCCCCACTGGGCCACGCAGTGGGCCTCGTCGATCGCGAAGACGGAGATCTTGCCGCGGGAGAGCAGATCCAGCGTGGCGTCCACGCGCAGCCGCTCCGGGGCCAGGTACAGCAGATCGAGCTCGCCGGCCAGGAACTCGGCCTCGACCATGCGCCGCTCGTCGAAGTCCTGGGTGGAGTTGACGAAGCCGGCGCGGACACCGAGGGCGCGCAGGGCGTCCACCTGGTCCTGCATGAGGGCGATCAGGGGTGAGACGACCACGCCCGTGCCCGGCCGGACCAGTGCCGGGATCTGGTAGCACAGCGACTTGCCGCCGCCGGTCGGCATCAGGACGACGGCGTCGCCGCCCGCCACCACATGCTCGATGATCTCCTGCTGCTCGCCCCGGAAGGCGTCGTATCCGAAGACCCGGTGCAGCGTGGCCAGCGCCTCGCTGTCGGTCGCTCCCGGCCCCTCGGTCACCTGTGTCATCTCGCTGATCCCGCCCGTCACGCCCATCGTCCTGTCCCCCGTCGGTCCCCCGTGTGTCGTCTCTCGACCGCTGCCTCCACCATAGGGGTCCGGACCGACAGTCCCGGAGTTGTCCACAGGGCAGCCGGAGAAGCGCACGTCAAGGACACTGTCGTTCACACGTTCGCGGGAGACTCGCCCGTTTCGGGCCGATAGTCTGAACGCACCGGCGAGACTCCGTCCCCATGGGAGCACTGATGAGCGTCGCACCGAAGGCGTCCACGCCCAGCTGGCCGACTCCGCCGAAGGGCGGATGGACCGCCGACGACCTGGACCGCCTCCCGAATCTTCCTCCGCACACGGAATTGATCGACGGGAGCCTGGTCTTCGTGAGTCCGCAGACGATGTTTCATGTACGGGCCGTCGACTTCTTCAATTGGCAGCTCCAGTCGCTGGCGCCGGAGGAATTCGAGGTCATCCGCGAGTTCACGATCGACATCGACCGGCAGAACAGGCCCGAGCCGGACGTCGTGGTGGTAAGCGCAGACGTGGTGGAGGAGCCGAGCCAGACCCGCTTTCCGGCGGAGTCCGTCGTCATGGCCATCGAGGTCGTCTCCGAGGACTCCGTCTCCCTCGACCGGGAGACCAAGCCCCTGAAGTACGCCCGTGCCAAGATCCCCCACTACTGGCGGGTCGAGAACGAGAACGGGCGGGCCGCGGTGCACGTCTTCGAGCTGGAGCCGACGACCGGCACCTACACGAGCACCGGCATCTTCCGCGAGCGCATGAAGCTGGACGTGCCTTTCCCGATGGACCTCGACCTCACCCGGATCAAGACGCGCCGCGACAGGGATCAGTGACCACGGCGACATGCCGCTGCCCGGCGCCCTGCGGTGAGGGTGCCGGGCAGCGGCGCGGTGGCGCGGGCGTCAGCGCACGAAGACTCCCGCCTGGTTCGCCAGGTCCAGGAAGTACTGCGGCGCCACACCGAGGACCAGCGTCACCGCCACGCCCAGGCCGATCGCGAGCATGGTCAGCGGTGACGGGACGGCGACGGTCGGGCCCTGCGGTCGCGGCTCGCTGAAGAACATCAGCACGATCACGCGGATGTAGAAGAACGCCGCGATGGCCGAGGAGATCACACCGATCACGACCAGCGGGGCCGCGCCGCCGTCCGCCGCCGCCTTGAACACGGCGAACTTCCCGGCGAACCCGGAGGTCAGCGGGATGCCGGCGAAGGCCAGCAGGAACACCGCGAAGACGGCCGCCACCAGCGGGGAGCGCCGGCCGAGGCCCGCCCACTTGGACAGGTGGGTCGCCTCGCCGCCCGCGTCGCGCACCAGCGTGACCACGGCGAACGCGCCGATGGTGACGAAGGAGTAGCCCGCCAGGTAGAAGAGGACGGACGACACGCCGTCCTTCGAGGTGGCGATCACACCCGCGAGGATGAAACCGGCGTGCGCGATGGACGAGTACGCCAGCAGCCGCTTGATGTCGGTCTGGGTGATGGCGACGATCGCGCCGCCCAGCATGGTGACGATCGCCACGGCCCACATCACCGGCCGCCAGTCCCAGCGCAGCCCGGGCAGGACGACGTACAGCAGGCGCAGCAGCGCGCCGAACGCGGCCACCTTCGTCGCCGCGGCCATGAAGCCGGTCACCGGGGTGGGCGCGCCCTGGTAGACGTCGGGCGTCCACATGTGGAACGGCACCGCGCCCACCTTGAACAGCAGGCCCATCAGGAGCATCGCGCCGCCGATCAGCAGCAGCGCGTCGTTGCCCATGGTGTTGGCGAGGGCCGGGTCGACGTCCGTGACCGTGCCGTCGACGACCTGGGCGATGCGCGCGTACGACATCGAGCCCGCGTAGCCGTACAGCAGCGCGATGCCGAACAGGGTGAACGCGGAGGCGAACGCGCCCAGCAGGAAGTACTTGACCGCGGCCTCCTGCGACATCAGCCGCTTGCGGCGGGCCAGCGCGCACAGCAGGTACAGCGGCAGGGAGAAGACCTCCAGGGCCACGAACAGGGTGACCAGGTCGTTCGCCGCCGGGAAGATCAGCATGCCGCCGACCGCGAACAGCAGCAGCGGGAAGACCTCCGTGGTGGTGAAGCCCGCCTTCACGGCGGCCTGCTCGCTGTCGCTGCCGGGGACGGAGGCGGCCTGCGCGGCGAAGGAGTCGACCCGGTTGCCGTGTGCCGCCGGGTCCAGGCGCCGCTCGGCGAACGTGAACAGGCCGACCAGGCCGGCCAGCAGGATCGTGCCCTGGAGGAAGAGGGCCGGGCCGTCGACCGCGATGGCGCCCATCGCCGCGATGTGCGCCTTCGTGGTGCCGAACCCGTCCGCCGCGAGCGCGACGACCGCGGCGAACGCGGCGCACAGGGCGACGACGGACACGAACACCTGCGCGTAGTAGCGGGACCGCCGCGGCACGAACGCCTCGATGAGCACCCCGACCAGCGCCGCGCCGATGACGATCAGCGTCGGCGACAATTGTCCGTATTCGATCTTCGGCGCGTCGATCTTGGAGATCGGTTCGGCCGCGGTTGTCCACAGGCTGTGGACGGCTGGTGCGCTCACTTGGCCGCCTCCACCTCGGGCTTGGGGTCCTTCTTCTGGACGTCGGACATGGTCTGCTTGACCGCCGGGTTGACGATGTCCGTCACGGGCTTCGGATAGACGCCCAGGAAGATCAGCAGCACGATCAGCGGGGCGACGACCACCAGCTCGCGCACGCGCAGGTCGGGCATCGCGGAGACCTCGGGCTTCACCGGGCCGGTCATCGTCCGCTGGTACAGCACGAGCGTGTACAGCGCGGCGAGGACGATGCCGAAGGTGGCGATGACACCGATCACCGGATAGCGCGTGAACGTGCCCACCAGGACCAGGAACTCGCTGACGAACGGCGCCAGTCCGGGCAGCGACAGGGTGGCCAGGCCGCCGATCAGGAAGGTGCCGGCGAGCACCGGGGCGACCTTCTGCACGCCTCCGTAGTCCGCGATGAGCCGGGAGCCGCGCCGGGAGATGAGGAAGCCGGCGACCAGCATCAGGGCGGCCGTGGAGATGCCGTGGTTGACCATGTAGAGCGTGGCGCCGGACTGGCCCTGGCTGGTCATCGCGAAGATGCCCATGATGATGAAGCCGAAGTGCGAGATCGACGCGTAGGCCACCAGGCGTTTGATGTCCCGCTGGCCGACGGCGAGCAGCGCGCCGTAGACGATGCTGATGAGCGCCAGGACGAGGATGACGGGCGTCGCCCACTTCGACGCCTCCGGGAACAGCTGAAGGCAAAAGCGGAGCATCGCGAAGGTGCCCACCTTGTCGACGACCGCGGTGATGAGGACGGCGACCGGTGCGGTGGACTCCTGCATGGCGTTCGGCAGCCAGGTGTGCAGCGGCCACAGCGGCGCCTTCACCGCGAAGGCGAAGAAGAAGCCGAGGAACAGCCAGCGTTCGGTGCTGGTCGCCATGTGCAGCGAGCCGTTCGCGCGGGCCTCGGCGATCTGCGTGAGCGAGAAGTTCCCGGCGACCACGTACAGGCCGATCACCGCGGCCAGCATGATCAGACCGCCGGCCAGGTTGTAGAGCAGGAACTTCACCGCCGCGTACGAACGCTGCGTGGCGGCCGCCTCCTCGCCGTGCTCGTGGGCACGGTCCCCGAAGCCGCCGATGAGGAAGTACATCGGGATGAGCATGGCTTCGAAGAAGATGTAGAAGAGGAAGACGTCGGTGGCCTCGAAGGAGATGATCACCATCGCCTCCACGGCCAGGATCAGCGCGAAGAAGCCCTGGGTGGGCCGCCAGCGCCGGCTGCCGGTCTCCAGCGGGTCGGCGTCATGCCAGCCCGCGAGGACGATGAACGGGATCAGTAGGGCGGTCAGCGCGATCAGCGCGACCGCGATGCCGTCGACGCCCAGTTCGTACCTGACCCCGAAGTCCTTGATCCAGGCGTGGGACTCGGTGAGCTGGTAGCGGGAGCCGTCCGGGTCGAAGCGGACCAGGACGGTGATCGCCAGGGCGAGCGTGGCGAGCGAGACGGTCAGCGCCAGCCATTTGGCGGCGGTGCGCCGGGCGGCCGGTACGGCGGCCGTGGCGACCGCCCCGAGGGCCGGGAGCGCCGCCGTCGCTGTCAGCAGGGGAAAGGACATCGGTATCAGACCGCCCTCATCAGCAGGGTCGCGGCGACCAGGAGCGCCGCGCCGCCGAACATCGAGACCGCGTAGGAGCGGGCGAAGCCGTTCTGGAGCCGGCGCATCCGTCCGGACAGGCCGCCGAAGCCGGCCGCGGTGCCGTTGACGACGCCGTCGACCAGGGTGTGGTCGACGTAGACCAGGGACCGCGTCAGGTGCTCGCCGCCGCGCACCAGGACCACGTGGTTGAAGTCGTCCTGGAGCAGGTCGCGGCGGGCCGCGCGAGTGAGCAGGGAGCCACGCGGGGCGACGGCCGGGACGGGCTTGCGGCCGTACTGGGCCCAGGCGATGGCGACGCCGACGACCAGGCAGACCATGGTGGCGCCGGTGACGGTCGCCGCGCTGAGCGGGGAGTGGCCCTCGCTGTGGCCCGTGACGGGCTCCAGCCAGTGCAGGAAGCGGTCGCCGATGCTGAAGAAGGCACCGCCGAAGACCGATCCGACGGCGAGGACGATCATGGGGATCGTCATGACCTTCGGGGACTCGTGCGGGTGCGGCTCGGCGTGCTCGCCCCGGGTCTCGGCGGCGGGCTCCACGCTGGGCTCGGCCGGGGACGGCGTCGGGGCCTTGCGCCACCGCTCCTCTCCGAAGAACGTCATCAGCATCACGCGCGTCATGTAGAAGGCGGTGATGGCCGCGCCCAGCAGGGCCGCGCCGCCGAGGATCCAGCCCTCGGTGCCGCCCTTGGCGAACGCCGCCTCGATGATCTTGTCCTTGGAGAAGAAGCCCGACAGGCCGGGGAAGCCGATGATGGCGAGGTAGCCGAGGCCGAAGGTGATGAACGTGACCGGCATGTACTTCCGCAGGCCGCCGTAGCGGCGCATGTCGACCTCGTCGTTCATGCCGTGCATCACGGAGCCGGCGCCGAGGAACAGCCCGGCCTTGAAGAAGCCGTGCGTCACCAGGTGCATGATCGCGAAGACGTAGCCGATGGGGCCGAGGCCCGCCGCGAGGACCATGTAGCCGATCTGCGACATGGTCGAGCCGGCCAGCGCCTTCTTGATGTCGTCCTTGGCGCAACCGACGATCGCACCGAACAGCAGCGTGACCGCGCCGACCACCGTGACGGCCAGCTGCGCGTCGGGGGCGGCGTTGAAGATCGCGCCGGACCGGACGATCAGGTAGACGCCCGCGGTCACCATCGTCGCCGCGTGGATGAGGGCGGAGACCGGGGTCGGGCCCTCCATGGCGTCCCCGAGCCAGGACTGCAGCGGCACCTGGGCGGACTTGCCGCACGCGGCGAGCAGCAGCATCAGGCCGATCGCGGTGAGCTTGCCCTCGGAGGTGTCACCGGTGTGGCTGAGGACCGGACCGAAGGCGAAGCTGCCGAAGGTGGTGAACATCAGCATGATCGCGATCGACAGGCCCATGTCGCCGACCCGGTTGACCAGGAAGGCCTTCTTCGCGGCCGTGGCGGCGCTGGGCTTGTGCTGCCAGAAGCCGATCAGCAGGTACGAGGCGAGACCGACACCCTCCCAGCCGACGTACAGCAGCAGGTAGTTGTCGGCGAGGACGAGCAGCAGCATCGCCGCGAGGAACAGGTTGAGATAGCCGAAGAAGCGGCGGCGGCGCTCGTCGTGCTCCATGTACCCGACCGAGTACAGGTGGATCAGCGAGCCGACGCCCGTGATGAGCAGGACGAACGTCATGGACAGCTGGTCCAGGCGGAAAGTGACGTCCGCCTGGAAGCCGGCCACCGGGACCCAGCTGAACAGGTGCTGCGTCAGGGTGCGGTGCTCCGCACCCTTGCCGAGGAGGCCGGCGAAGAGGACGAGGCCGAACACGAAGGACGCGGCCGACAGCAGCGTGCCGATCCAGTGGCCGACGCGGTCCAGGCGCCGGCCACCGACCAGGAGGACGGCCGCTCCGAGCAGGGGCGCCGCGATGAGCAGCGCGATCAGGTTCTCCACGATTCTTCCGACCCCTTACAGCTTCATCAGGCTGGCGTCGTCGACCGAGGCCGAGTGGCGGGCGCGGAACAGCGACACGATGATCGCCAGGCCCACCACGACCTCCGCCGCGGCGACGACCATCGTGAAGAAGGCGATGATCTGGCCGTCGAGGTTGCCGTGCATCCGGGAGAAGGTGACGAACGCGAGGTTGCAGGCGTTCAGCATCAGCTCGATGCACATGAAGACCACGATGGCGTTGCGCCGGATCAGGACGCCGGTCGCGCCGATCGTGAACAACAGGGCGGCGAGGTAGAGGTAGTTGACCGGGTTCACTTCGACGCCTCCTCGGACCGCTTGAACGTCTCCGGCTCGATCGCCCGGCGCTCCAGGCGCTCCTCCGCGCGCTGCTCCAGCGCCCGCAGCTCCCTCAGCGCCTCCGCGGACACGTCACGGATCTGCCCGCGTTCGCGCAGCGTCTTGTTGACGGTCAGCTCGGACGGGGTGCCGTCGGGCAGCAGACCCGCGATGTCCACGGCGTTGTGCCGGGCGTAGACACCCGGGGCGGGCAGCGGCGGGAGGTGCTTGCCCTCGCGGACGCGCTGTTCGGACAGCTCGCGCTGCGTCTTGGCGCGCTCGGTGCGCTCCCGGTGGGTGAGCACCATGGCGCCGACCGCGGCCGTGATGAGCAGCGCGCCGGTGATCTCGAAGGCGAAGACGTACTTGGTGAAGAGGAGGGACGCCAGCCCCTCCACGTTGCCGTTCGCGTTCGCCCGGCCGGCACCGTCGAACTCCTTCAGGGAGGCGTTGCCGATGCCGGCGAACAGCAGGACGCCGAAGCCGACCCCGCACAGAAGGGCCAGCCAGCGCTGGCCCTTGATGGTCTCCTTCAGGGAGTCCGCGGCCGTGACGCCGACGAGCATCACCACGAACAGGAACAGCATCATGATCGCGCCGGTGTAGACGACGACCTGCACGATCCCGAGGAAGTAGGCGCCGTTGGCGAGGTAGAACACCGCCAGGACGATCATCGTCCCGGCGAGGCAGAGCGCGCTGTGCACGGCCTTCCGCATGAAGACGGTGCACAGGGCGCCGATCACCGCGACCGTGCCGAGGACCCAGAACTGGAACGCCTCACCGGCGGAGGTGGTGTAGGCGGCGAGGTGCTGCGCGGTCATCGGCCGATCACCTTCTCCGAGGCCGGCTCGTCCTCGCCGAAGGTGGAGGCGGCCTCCTGCGGGACCTCGCCCTTGGAGACGGCCACCTGGCGGACCGTACCGGGCGCGGCCTGCGTCACCAGGCCGCGGTAGTAGTCCTGTTCGTCCGTCCCCGGGAAGATGGCGTGCGGCGTGTCGACCATGCCCTCCTCGAGACCGGCGAGCAGCTGCTCCTTGGTGTAGATGAGGTTGGCGCGGCTGGAGTCGGCCAGTTCGAACTCGTTCGTCATCGTCAGCGCGCGCGTGGGACACGCCTCGATGCACAGCCCGCACAGGATGCAGCGGGCGTAGTTGATCTGGTAGACGCGGCCGTACCGCTCGCCCGGCGAGTAGCGCTCCTCGTCGGTGTTGTCGGCGCCCTCCACGTAGATGGCGTCGGCGGGGCAGGCCCACGCGCACAGCTCGCAGCCGACGCACTTCTCCAGGCCGTCCGGATGGCGGTTGAGCTGGTGCCGTCCGTGGAACCGCGGAGCCGTGGTCTTCTTCTGCTCCGGGTACTGCTCGGTCAGCCGCTTCTTGAACATGGCCTTGAAGGTCACGCCGAAGCCGGCCACGGGATTCTGGAAACCGGGCTTGTTCTGCCCGGACTCCTGAGGCTCCTCAGCCATCGGACGCCTCCTTTCCATCCGAAGATCCGTCACTGACAGTGTCAGTCCCACCACTGACAATCAGCTCCCGCTCGCCCCAGCGGGGGCGGCGCCGCGGCACCGCGGGCATCTCCTGCCCGGGCAGCGGCGGCACCGGGAACCCGCCCGCCATCGGGTCGAACGCCGGCTGCCGGCCGGCGGGCTCCTCGGCCGGGCCGCCCTTGTCGCGGAACATGTCCGCGACGAAGGAGATCAGCAGCAGGGCGAGGACACCGCCGCCCACGTAGAGGGCGATGTCGGCGAAGTCGTAGTTCTCGTTGCGCAGGGCGCGGACGGTCGCGACCAGCATCAGCCAGGTCACCGAGACCGGGATGAGCACCTTCCAGCCGAGCTTCATCAGCTGGTCGTAACGCACGCGCGGGAGCGTGCCGCGCAGCCAGATGAAGAAGAACAGCAGCAGCTGCACCTTGATGACGAACCAGAGCAGCGGCCACCAGCCGTGGTTCGCGCCCTCCCAGAAGGAGCTGACCGGCCAGGGGGCGCGCCAGCCGCCGAGGAACAGGGTGGTCGAGACGGCCGAGACCGTCACCATGTTCACGTACTCGGCGAGCATGAACATCGCGAACTTGATCGACGAGTACTCGGTGTTGAAGCCGCCGACCAGGTCGCCCTCGGACTCCGGCATGTCGAACGGGGCGCGGTTGGTCTCGCCGACCATCGTGACGATGTACAGGATGAAGGAGACCGGCAGCAGCAGGATGTACCAGCGGTCGTGCTGCTGCTCCACGATCGTGGACGTCGACATCGACCCCGAGTAGAGGAACACGGAGGCGAACGCGGCGCCCATGGCGATCTCGTACGAGATCATCTGCGCGCAGGAGCGCAGACCGCCGAGGAGCGGATAGGTGGAGCCGGAGCTCCAGCCCGCCAGCACGATGCCGTAGATGCCGACCGAGGCGACCGCGAGGATGTAGAGCATCGCGATCGGCAGGTCGGTGAGCTGCATCGCGGTGCGGTGGCCGAAGACCGAGATCTCGTTCCCGGCCGGTCCGAAGGGGATCACCGCGATCGCCATGAAGGCCGGGATGGCCGCGACGATCGGCGCGAGGACGTAGACCACCTTGTCCGCGCGCTTGACGATGAGGTCTTCCTTCAGCATCAGCTTCACGCCGTCGGCGAGCGACTGGAGCATGCCCCAGGGGCCGTGCCGGTTGGGGCCGATGCGCAGCTGCATCCAGGCGACGACCTTGCGTTCCCAGACGATGGAGAACAGGACGGTCACCATCAGGAACGCGAAGCAGAAGACCGCCTTGACGACGACCAGCCACCACGGGTCGCGGCCGAACATCGAGAGGTCTTCAGCGGCGAGGTACGGGCTCATGCCTCCACCTCCTTGGGGGCCTCTCCGGCGACTGCCGCGGGGCCGATGCGGACGAGGGAGCCGGGACGTGCCCCGGTGCCGGAGGCGACCCCGGCGCCGGCGGAGTTCAGCGGGAGCCACACCACCCGGTCGGGCATCTCGGTGATCTGCAGGGGCAGTCCCACCGTGCCGGCGGGGCCGGTGACGGTCAGGACCTCGCCTTCCGCGACGCCCGCCTCGGCGGCCGTCGCGGCGGACACGCGCGCGCGTGCGGCGTGCCGGGTTCCGGCGAGCGCCTCGTCGCCCTCCTGGAGGACGCCCTGGTCGAGCAGCAGCCGGTGCCCCGCGAGCACGGCCTCGCCGGCGGCCGGGCGGGGCAGCGCGTCCGCGCTCTCCATGGGTCCGGAGGCGCGGGGGCCGTCCCAGGAACCGAGCCGGTCGATCTCCGCGCGCGCGGCCCGGAGATCCGGCAGGCCCAGCCGCCGGCGCCCGTCGGCGCCCTCGGCACCGTCCATGGCGTCGGCGAGCATGTGCAGCACCCGGGTGTCGGTCGGCGCGAGCGGGCGGGTCATCTGATCGGGCTTGAGCGCGGCCTCGAAGAGGCGTACGCGGCCTTCCCAGTTGAGGAAGGTGCCCGCCTTCTCGGCGACCGCGGCGACCGGCAGGACGACGTCGGCGTGGGCGGTGACCTCGCTGGGCCGCAGCTCCAGCGACACCAGGAAGCCGACGTTCTCCAGCGCCTCACGCGCGCGTGCCGGGTCGGGCAGGTCGGCGACCTCCACCCCGGCGACCAGGAGCGCCGAGAGTTCGCCGGTGGCGGCGGCCTCGACGATCTGGTGGGTGTCGCGGCCGTAGCGCGCCGGGAGTTCGGCGACGCCCCAGGCCGCCGCGACCTCCTCCCGCGCGCGCGGGTCGGTCGCCGGGCGGCCGCCCGGCAGCAGCGAGGGCAGCGCGCCCACCTCGACGGCGCCGCGTTCGCCGGCCCGACGCGGGATCCACACCAGTTCGGCGCCGGTCGCGGTGGCGGCGCGCAGCGCGGCGGTGAGTCCGCCCGCGACACCGGCCAGCCGCTCTCCCACGACGATGACGGCACCCTCGGCGCGCAGGGCCTCGGCGGCGAGCGTGCCGGGCTCCTCCAGGCCGACGCCGCTCGCGAGCGCGTCCAGCCACTCCGTCTCGGTGCCCGGGGCGGCCGGCAGCAGCGTGCCGCCCGCCTTCTCAAGGCCCCGGGTGGCGTGCGTGGCCAGCGAGAACACCCGCTGCTTGCGCTTGCGCCAGGCCTTGCGCAGCCGCAGGAAGACGCCGGGTGCCTCCTCCTCCGACTCGAAGCCGACCAGCAGGACGGCGGGCGCCTTCTCCAGGGAGGTGTAGGTGACACCGGTGCCGTCGAGGTCCCGGCCGTGGCCGGCCACCCGGGCGGCCAGGAAGTCGGCCTCCTCGCCGCTGTGCACGCGCGCGCGGAAGTCGATGTCGTTGGTGTCGAGCGCCACGCGCGCGAACTTGCTGTACGCGTAGGCGTCCTCGACGGTCAGCCGGCCGCCGATGAGGACGCCGGCCCGGGAGCGGGCGGCGCCCAGGCCCCGTGCCGCCGCCTCCAGCGCCTCGGGCCAGGAGGCGGGCTCCAGGACACCGTCGGCGTTGCGCACCAGCGGCGTGTCGAGGCGGTCCTTCACCTGCGCGTACCGGAACGCGAAGCGTCCCTTGTCGCAGATCCACTCCTCGTTGACCTCGGGGTCGTAGGCGGCGAGCCGCCGCATGACCTTGCCGCGCCGGTGGTCGGTGCGGGTGGCGCAGCCGCCGGAGCAGTGCTCGCACACCGACGGGGAGGAGACGAGGTCGAAGGGGCGCGAGCGGAACCGGTAGGCGGCCGAGGTGAGCGCGCCGACCGGGCAGATCTGGATGGTGTTGCCGGAGAAGTACGACTCGAACGGGTCGCCCTCGCCGGTGCCGACCTGCTGCAGCGCGCCCCGCTCGACCAGCTCGATCATGGGGTCGCCCGCGATCTGGTTGGAGAAGCGGGTGCAGCGGGCGCACAGCACGCACCGCTCGCGGTCGAGCAGCACCTGGGTGGAGATCGGCACGGGCTTCTCGTAGGTCCGCTTCTTGCCGTCGAAGCGGGACTCGGCGTTGCCGTGCGACATCGCCTGGTTCTGCAGCGGGCACTCGCCGCCCTTGTCGCAGACCGGGCAGTCCAGCGGGTGGTTGATGAGCAGCAGCTCCATCACGCCGTGCTGGGCCTTCTCGGCGACCGGCGAGGTCAGCTGGGTCTTCACGACCATGCCGTCCGTGCAGGTGATCGTGCAGGACGCCATCGGCTTGCGCTGGCCCTCGACCTCCACGATGCACTGGCGGCAGGCGCCGGCCGGGTCGAGGAGGGGGTGGTCGCAGAAGCGGGGGATCTCGATGCCGAGCTGCTCGGCGGCCCGGATGACCAGGGTGCCCTTGGGCACGCTGATCTCGATGCCGTCGATCGTCAGCGTGACGAGGTCCTCCGGCGGGACCGCCGCCTCTCCCCCACCCGCGGGAGCACTGGTGGTCACGGTCATGCGTTCACCTCCGGGCGGTCCGCCCAGGCCGTCGACTTGGCCGGGTCGAAGGGGCAGCCCCGGCCCGTGATGTGCTGCTCGTACTCCTCGCGGAAGTACTTCAGCGAGGAGAAGATCGGGGACGCGGCGCCGTCGCCGAGGGCGCAGAAGGACTTGCCGTTGATGTTGTCGGCGATGTCGGCGAGCTTGTCGAGGTCGGACATCACGCCCTTGCCTGCCTCGATGTCCCGCAGCAACTGCACCAGCCAGTACGTCCCTTCGCGGCAGGGTGTGCACTTGCCGCAGGACTCGTGGGCGTAGAACTCGGTCCAGCGGGTCACCGCCCGCACCACGCAGGTCGTCTCGTCGAAGCACTGCAGCGCCTTGGTGCCGAGCATGGAGCCGGCGGCGCCGACGCCCTCGTAGTCGAGGGGGACGTCGAGGTGCTCGTCGGTGAACATCGGTGTGGAGGAGCCGCCCGGTGTCCAGAACTTCAGGCGGTGGCCCGGCCGCATGCCGCCGCTCATGTCGAGGAGCTGGCGCAGCGTGACGCCGAGCGGGGCCTCGTACTGGCCGGGGCTCGCGACGTGGCCGCTGAGCGAGTAGAGCGTGAAGCCCGGGGACTTCTCGCTGCCCATCGACCTGAACCAGTCCTTGCCGTTTTTCAGGATGGCGGGAACCGACGCGATCGACTCGACGTTGTTCACCACAGTGGGACAGGCGTAGAGGCCTTCCACCGCAGGGAAGGGGGGACGCAGCCGCGGTTGACCACGGCGGCCTTCGAGCGAGTCGAGCAGCGCGGTCTCCTCACCGCAGATGTACGCGCCGGCGCCGGCGTGCACGGTGAGGGTCAGGTCGAGTCCGCTGCCCAGGATGTTCTCGCCGAGGTAGCCCGCCGCGTAGGCCTCGCGCACGGCCTCGTGCAACCGCCGCAGGACGGGGACGACTTCACCCCGCAGATAGATGAAGGCGTGCGACGACCTGATGGCGTAGCACGCGATCACGATGCCCTCGATGAGGCTGTGCGGGTTCGCGAAGAGGAGCGGGATGTCCTTGCAGGTGCCCGGTTCCGACTCGTCGGCGTTGACAACCAGATAGTGCGGCTTCCCATCGCCCTGGGGGATGAACTGCCACTTCATCCCGGTCGGGAATCCCGCGCCGCCGCGGCCTCGCAGCCCGGAGTCCTTGACGTACGCGATCAGGTCGTCCGGCGACATGGCGAGGGCCTTGCGGAGCCCCTCGTACCCCTCGTGCCTGCGGTAGACGTCCAGAGTCCAGGACCGGTCCTCGTCCCAGAAGGCCGACAGCACGGGTGCGAGCAGCTTCTCGGGGCTCGGGTCCTTGACCTCGGATACCACGGTCATCACTCCCCCTCCTTCGCGGTGGGCCCCGCGGGGTGGGCAGGGTCGGAGGCCGATGTGTCCTGTGGCGCGTCGTGGGAGCTGAGGTGCTCGGCCGGCGACGGCTCGTGCACCCGGTCCTGCGGTTCCTCGTGCGGACCTCCGCGCGGATGGACCACCCGCGCGGGTGCGGTCTCCCCCTTGGCCAGGCGGAGACCCACCAGCGACGCGGGTCCCGCACTGCCGCCTTCCTCGACGGCCCCGGGCCGCTCGTCGGGGAAGCCGGCCAGGATCCGCGCGGTCTCCTTGAAGGTGCACAGGCGCGCCCCGCGCGTGGGCTGGACGGGGCGTCCCGCCCGCAGGTCGTCGACGAGGTGCTTGGCGCTCGCCGGGGTCTGGTTGTCGAAGAACTCCCAGTTGACCATCACGACCGGGGCGTAGTCGCAGGCCGCGTTGCACTCGATGTGCTCCAGGGTGACCTTGCCGTCGTCGGTGGTCTCGCCGTTGCCGACGCCCAGGTGTTCCTGGAGGGTCTCGAAGATCGCGTCACCGCCCATGACCGCGCACAGCGTGTTGGTGCAGACGCCGACCTGGTAGTCACCGGAGGGCTTGCGCCGGTACATCGTGTAGAAGGTGGCGACGGCGGTGACCTCGGCCGTGGTCAGCCCCAGCATCTCCGCGCAGAACCGCATGCCGGTGCGCGTGACGTGGCCCTCCTCCGACTGCACGAGGTGGAGCAGCGGCAGCAGGGCGGAGCGGGAGTCCGGGTAGCGCGCGATCACTTCGCGCGCGTCCGCCTCCAGCCGGGCCCGGACGTCGTCCGGGTAGGCGGGCGCGGGCAGTTCGGGCATGCCCAGGCTGACGCCCCGCTCGGAAGAAGAGGTGGTCACCGGTCGACGCCTCCCATCACGGGGTCGATGGACGCGACGGCGACGATGACGTCGGCGACCTGGCCGCCCTCGCACATCGCCGCCATGGCCTGAAGGTTGGTGAAGGACGGGTCGCGGAAGTGGACCCGGTAGGGGCGGGTGCCGCCGTCGGAGACCGCGTGCACCCCGAGTTCGCCCTTGGGTGACTCCACGGCCGCGTACGCCTGTCCCGGCGGGACCCGGAAGCCCTCGGTGACCAGCTTGAAGTGGTGGATCAGGGCCTCCATGGAGGTACCCATGATCTTCTTGATGTGGTCGAGGGAGTTGCCGAGTCCGTCCGGTCCCAGGGCGAGCTGGGCGGGCCAGGCGATCTTCTTGTCGGCGACCATGACCGGGCCGGGCTGGAGCCGGTCCAGGCACTGCTCGACGATCCCGAGCGACTGGCGCATCTCCTCCAGGCGGATGAGGAAGCGGCCGTAGGCGTCGCAGGTGTCGGCGGTCGGGACGTCGAAGTCGTACGTCTCGTATCCGCAGTACGGCTGGGCCTTGCGCAGGTCGTGCGGCAGGCCGGTGGCGCGCAGGATCGGGCCGGTCGCGCCGAGGGCCATGCAGCCGGCCAGGTCGAGGTAGCCGACGTCCTGCATGCGGGCCTTGAAGATGGGGTTCCCGGTGGCGAGCTTGTCGTACTCCGGGAGGTTCTTCTTCATCTTCTTCACGAACTCGCGGATCTGGTCCACCGCGCCGGGCGGCAGGTCCTGGGCGAGTCCGCCGGGCCGGATGTACGCGTGGTTCATGCGCAGGCCGGTGACCAGCTCGTAGATGTCGAGAATCATTTCACGATCACGGAATCCGTAGATCATGATCGTGGTGGCGCCCAGCTCCATGCCGCCGGTGGCGATGCACACCAGGTGGGAGGAGAGCCGGTTCAGCTCCATCAGGAGCACCCGGATGATCTTGGCGCGCTCGGTGATCTGGTCCTCGATGCCGAGGAGCTTCTCGACGGCGAGGCAGTAGGCGGTCTCGTTGAAGAAGGACGTCAGGTAGTCCATGCGCGTCACGAACGTGGTGCCCTGCGTCCACGTGCGGTACTCGAGGTTCTTCTCGATGCCGGTGTGGAGGTAGCCGATGCCGCAGCGGGCCTCGGTGACCGTCTCGCCCTCGATCTCCAGGATCAGGCGGAGCACCCCGTGGGTGGACGGGTGCTGGGGACCCATGTTGACGACGATGCGCTCGTCGTCGGCGCGGGCCGCGGACTGGACGACCTCGTCCCAGTCGCCACCGGTGACCGTGTAGACGGTGCCCTCGGTGGTCTCGCGTGCGGACGCGGCCGACGCGGCGGATGCTGACTGCGTGCTCACGAGTACGACCTCCGCTGGTCCGGAGCCGGGATCTGGGCGCCCTTGTACTCGACGGGGATGCCGCCGAGGGGGTAGTCCTTGCGCTGCGGGTGGCCCTGCCAGTCGTCCGGCATCATGATCCGCGTCAGGGCCGGGTGACCTTCGAAGACGATGCCGAAGAAGTCGTAGGTCTCGCGCTCGTGCCAGTCGTTCGTCGGGTAGACGGAGACCAGCGACGGGATGCGCGGGTCACCGTCGGGCGCGCTGACTTCGAGGCGGATCAGCCGGTTGTGGGTGATCGAGCGCAGGTGGTAGACGGCGTGCAGCTCGCGGCCCTTGTCGTTCGGGTAGTGGACGCCGCTGACGCCGGTGCACAGCTCGAAACGCAGGGCCGGGTCGTCGCGCAGGGTGCGGGCGACGCGGACCAGGTGCTCGCGTTCGATGTGGAAGGTCAGCTCGCCGCGGTCGACGACCGTCTTCTCGATGGCGTTCCCCGGCAGGAGTCCCTGTTCCTCCAGGGCGCCCTCCAGCTCGTCGGCGACCTCGTCGAACCAGCCGCCGTAGGGGCGGGTGGCCGGTCCCGGGAGCCGGACCGAGCGGACCAGGCCCCCGTAGCCGGAGGTGTCGCCGCCGTTCTCGGCGCCGAACATGCCGCGCTGCACGCGGATCTCCTCGCCTCCCTGGCCGCGCTGGCCGGGGAGGTTGGAGGCGGAGAGGTCCTTCTCGGGGTTCACCCCGTTCGCGGAGCCGTTCACCCCGTTCGCGGGACCGTTCGCCCCGTGGTTCCCCTGGGTGCCGTTCGCGTCGCTCACCGCAGCAGCCCCTTCATCTCGATCGTGGGCAGGGCCTTGAGCGCCGCCTCCTCCGCCTCGCGGGCCGCCTCCTCGGCGTTCACGCCGAGCTTGGAGGACTGGATCTTCTGGTGGAGCTTGAGGATCGCGTCCATCAGCATCTCGGGGCGGGGCGGGCAGCCCGGCAGGTAGATGTCGACCGGGACGATGTGGTCGACGCCCTGGACGATCGCGTAGTTGTTGAACATGCCGCCGGAGGAGGCGCAGACGCCCATGGAGATCACCCACTTGGGGTTGGGCATCTGGTCGTAGACCTGCCTCAGGACGGGCGCCATCTTCTGGCTGACCCGGCCGGCGACGATCATCAGGTCCGCCTGGCGCGGTGAGCCGCGGAAGACCTCCATGCCGAAGCGGGCCAGGTCGTAGCGGCCCGCGCCCGTGGTCATCATCTCGATGGCACAGCAGGCGAGGCCGAAGGTGGCCGGGAAGACGGACGCCTTGCGCACCCAGCCCGCGGCCTGCTCGACGGTGGTCAGCAGGAAGCCGCTCGGCAGCTTTTCTTCGAGTCCCATGTCGTTAAAGGCCCCTCAGTCCCATTCCAGGCCGCCGCGCCGCCATACGTACGCGTACGCGACGAAGACGGTGAGCACGAAGAGCAGCATCTCCACGAGCCCGAAGATCCCCAGGGCGTCGAAGGTGACGGCCCAGGGGTAGAGGAAGACGATCTCGATGTCGAAGACGATGAAGAGCATCGCCGTCAGGTAGTACTTGATGGGGAAGCGCCCGCCGCCGGCCGGCGTGGGGGTCGGCTCGATGCCGCACTCGTAGGCTTCGAGTTTCGCGCGGTTGTACCGCTTCGGACCGATCAGCGTGGCCATGACCACGGAGAAGATCGCAAAGCCTGCCCCGAGGGCTCCCAGTACGAGGATGGGCGCATACGCGTTCACCGCTCCTCGCTCCTCTCAGTCGGCACTGACTGCTGGCGGTTGCACTGGGCTCACATCCGCCTCACCGGTCTCACGAACCCCGCTCGCCCCGGCGAAGATCGCGAACATGTGAAGCAGGTCACAAGCCCAACTGCCTCGCATCTTATGCCTGCCGCTCTGTGATCTGCGACACGGGGTATTGCACAAGCTTTGTGATCTCCACCACCTGACGAAGGATCATGAAGTCGGATGATGAGTGATCTTCATACGCGAAGCGTTCAGTTGATCACCAGAAGTGACAATCTCGCACGTCATCGCAGGCCGGAGGGTGCGTCTCCATATCAAGAGAGTTCCGATGCATGCAAATTGGCGGTGGACGGGATGGCCTGATAGTGGGGCTCGTTCACACCTCGGAGGGAAGCCGGGGCGGGATGTGGACGGGGTCGGGGTGCGTGCACGCGTTCACGAGCCGAGCGGGCGTCGGACGCCGCCGTTCCGGTAATCGTTCCGTGACGTCCGCCACATTCATGAGAGGCGTCTGAGAACCGGGCTTGGCCAACGAACCCAACCAGTGGTAAGCGGTGGGCAATTCGGACTTAATGATCAAAGACCGTGATCAAGGGCTTGATCACGGGCGTCCACAATGTCCGTTACGGCGTCAATAAAGAGCGACACGCCCGGGTTTCCAGGTCTCGATTGAACAACTGTGGCGCAGCACACGTTTCTTGAAGATATGAAGGAGCCCCTGGTACCGGTTGTTCCCATGTCCCACACCGCTCACATACGCAGCCACCGGAAACCCCGCCGCAGCGCGTCGACCCTCGCGATGCGGGCCGGAGTTGCCGGTGGCGTCCTCGGCACCCTGGCAGTCGCCGGGGCGTCCGGCTCGGCGAACGCTGCCGAGCCGGTGACGCAGACCCTCGAACTGCCCACCCTGACGGCCGACCTGGCCGCTCAGGCGGCCCAGTCCGCGGACGCCACCGAGCAGGCCGCGGCGAACTACCAGCTGCAGGCCGAGCGTGACGCGGCTGCCGCAAAGGCCGCGAAGCAGGCCAAGGCGGACCTCGCCGACGCCAAGAAGAAGGCGGCGGAGGCCAAGAAGAAGGCCCAGGAGGCCGCCCGCAAGGAGGCCGCCGCCCGCGCCTCCCGCACCGCGGAGCGGACCACGCTCTCCACCACGGCGGACGCCGGCTCCACCACCGTGTCCACCAGCACCAGCACCAGCACCGGCACCTCCACGGCCACCGGTTCGGCCGCGGCCGTCATCAGCTTCGTCAAGGCGCAGGTCGGCAAGGCGTACGTCTCCGGCGCCACCGGCCCCTCCGCCTACGACTGCTCCGGCCTGGTGCAGACGGCCTTCAAGCAGGTCGGCATCAGCCTGCCGCGCGTCTCCCAGGACCAGTCGACGGCCGGCACCCAGGTCTCGCTGAGCAACCTCCAGCCGGGCGACATCCTGTACTGGGGCGGCGCGGGCTCCGCGTACCACGTCGCGGTGTACGTCGGCGACGGCATGTTCGTGGGCGCGCAGAACCCCTCCACCGGTGTCGTGGAGCGCCCGCTGTCGTACGACCCGCCCACCGGCGCCGTGCGGGTGCTCTGAGCGCACCCCGCACCTCTCGCACGCGTAGGGCCGCTGCCTCCCGGAGGCAGCGGCCCTTGCGGCGTACCCGGAGCGCCGTGCGCCGCCCCTGACGCGCCTCGCCCGCCCCTGACATGCTCTGCTCGGGCCGCCGTCCGGTGGTCCGCCGCCGAGCGAAGGGATCCACGCGATGCCACGCGTGTTCGTACAGGGAAGTCCCGCCGGCCACTACCCGCGCCATGCCCCCGAGGCCGCGCGGGGCGCGGTGCGCCGCGTCACCGAGGTCGGCGAGGAGGTGCTGCACAAGCCGTGCCGGGACGTCACGGAGTTCGGGCCCGACCTCGCCGCGCTCGTCGACGACATGTTCCGCACCATGTACGTCGCCGAGGGCGCGGGGCTGGCGGCGAATCAGGTCGGCGTGGGTCTGCGCCTGTTCGTGTACGACTGCCCCGATGACGACGGAGTCCGACATGTCGGGCACATCGTCAATCCGGTGCTGGAAACGCCCACGACCGGGCGACGGCTGCTGGAGGAGGGCGAGGGGTGCCTGTCGGTGCCGGGTGCCGTGATGGCCGTACCGCGGCCGGACCGGGCCGTCGTGCGGGGGCAGGACAGGGACGGCGAGCCCGTCGTCGTCGAGGGCACCGGGTATTTCGCGCGGTGCCTGGCCCACGAGACCGACCACACCGACGGGTACGTCTATCTGGACCGGCTCGCGAAACGGGACAAGAAGGACGCGCTGCGGCAGATGGCGGACCGGCGGGACGCGGTGTACGCGCGCCGGGCCGCCAACGCCGCGGCTCAGCGCCTGGTCACGCCTTCGGGGCCACCTTGCTCAGGCCGTTGATGATGCGGTCCATCGCGTCCCCGCCCGTGGGGTCGGTGAGGTTCGCCAGCAGCTTCAGGGTGAACTTCATCAGCAGCGGGTGGGTCAGACCGCGCTGGGCGGCGATCTGCATGACCTTCGGGTTGCCGATGAGCTTCACGAAGGCGCGGCCGAGCGTGTAGTAGCCGCCGTAGGTGTCCTTGAGGACGCGCGGGTAGCGCTGGAGGGCGATCTCGCGCTGGGCGGGCGTCGCGCGCGCGTGGGCCTGCACGATGACGTCGGCGGCGATCTGGCCGGACTCCATGGCGTAGGCGATGCCCTCGCCGTTGAAGGGGTTCACCAGGCCGCCGGCGTCACCGACGAGCAGCAGCCCGCGCGTGTAGTGCGGCTGGCGGTTGAAGGCCATGGGCAGGGCGGCGCCGCGGATCGGGCCGGTCATGTTCTCCGGGGTGTAGCCCCAGTCCTCCGGCATGGAGGCGCACCACGCCTTGAGGATCTCGCGCCAGTCCAGCTCCTTGAAGGAGGCGGAGGTGTTGAGCACGCCGAGGCCCACGTTCGACGTGCCGTCGCCCATGCCGAAGATCCAGCCGTAGCCGGGCAGCAGGCGGTCCTGGGGGCCGCGGCGGTCCCACAGTTCCAGCCAGGACTCCAGGTAGTCGTCGTCGTGGCGGGGCGAGGTGAAGTAGGTGCGCACGGCCACGCCCATCGGGCGGTCCTCGCGGCGGTGCAGGCCCATCGCCAGGGAGAGGCGGGTGGAGTTGCCGTCGGCGGCGACGACGAGCGGCGCGTGGAAGGTGACCTCGCGCTTCTCCTCGCCGAGCTTGGCGGTGACGCCGGTGATGCGGCCGGTGCGGTCGTCGAGGACCGGGCCGCTGACGTTGCAGCGCTCGTACAGCCGGGCGCCGGCCTTCTGGGCGTTGCGGGCGAGCTGCTCGTCGAAGTCGTCGCGCTTGCGGACCAGGCCGTAGTTCGGGTAGGCGGCGAGGTCGGGCCAGTCGAGCTGGAGGCGGGAGCCGCCGCCGATGATGCGCAGGCCCTTGTTGCGCAGCCAGCCGGCCTCCTCGGAGATGTCGATGCCCATGGCGACGAGCTGTTTGACCGCGCGCGGGGTGAGGCCGTCGCCGCACACCTTCTCGCGGGGGAACTCGGTCTTCTCCAGGAGCAGGACGTCGAGACCGGCCTTGGCGAGGTGGTACGCGGTCGTGGAGCCGGCTGGCCCCGCGCCCACGACGATCACATCGGCGGTGTGGTCGGAGAGGGGCTCGGTCACGGCGGGATCTCCCCAAGGTTTCGAAATCTGAGTGCCGACCGGCACTGGACATGGGCAGTCTATTCAGCGGACTTGATCGACTGGCTGAAGGGCTGCCCTGTGAAGCGACCTCTCCCCGCGGTACGGCTGCGCGTCCCCACGCACGAGGACGCGGTCGCCTGGCACCGGGTCTTCGCCCACCCGGAGGTCATGGAGTTCCACGGCGGCAGACCGGCGGAGCTGTCGGTGTACGAGGAACTGACCGCGCGCCAGCGGCGGCACGACGCGGAGCACGGCTTCTGCCTGTGGACCCTGCTGGACGAGTCCGGCGAGGTCATCGGCTTCACCGGCGCGCAGCCGTGGCGGCCGGACTGGGGCCCGGTCGGTGAGATCGAGATCGGCTGGCGGCTCGGGCGTGCGCACTGGGGCAAGGGGTACGCCACCGCGGCGGCGCGGGAGACGCTGCGGCGGGTGCGGGAGGCCGGGGTGCCGGAGGTGGTGGCGATGGTCCGGCAGGGCAACGAGCGGTCGATCGCGGTGACCCGCCGGCTCGGCATGGAGCGGGCGGAGACCTACACGCACCCCACGCTGGACGAGCCGGCCCTGTGTTTCCGGCTCCACCTCGGTGACGCAGAGTAGCAATCTGTTACAGAAAGACACCGGCGCCTTCCGGGCGGGCCGGAGCGAGAGTTACCCTGCCAGTACCGCTGGGGGTGACATCTGTGCGTATAACACCCAAAACACCCGAAGCGCGCGTCCCTCGTCTGGTCGGTCTCATGGCCGTGGACGCGCGCGAGACGGCCAGGGCACGGGGCCTGCTGCTCAACGCGCCGGACCGCCCGGACTTCCACCGCACCGTGGTCGACTACGTCGTACGCCAGTACCCGCAGCCCGGTGCCGAGGTGCCGCCGGACTCGATGGTGTACGTGTGGTTCGACTTCGGTGAGGGCGAGGGCGGCGGAGGCGTGCGCGAACCGCGCGTTCCGCGACCACCGACGGGCGGACTGCAACGGGAGCTGGAGCAGCCGGGCGACCCGTACGCGGTGGCCGGGTTCGGCTCCTCCTGAGACTCCCGGCCTCCTCAAAAGCCCGCTACTCCTTGAAGCCCCGGTGCAGCGCGACCACCCCGCCCGTGAGGTCGCGCCACGCCACCTTGGACCAGCCCGCCTCGCGCAGCCGTTCGGCGAGCGCGGGCTGGTCGGGCCAGGCCCGGATGGACTCGGCGAGGTAGACGTACGCGTCCGGGCTGGAGGAGACCGCGCGCGCGACCGACGGCAGCGCCCGCATCAGGTACTCGGTGTAGACGGTGCGGAACGGCGCCCACGTCGGGTGGGAGAACTCGCAGATCACCACGCGTCCGCCGGGCCGGGTGACCCGGTGCATCTCGCGCAGCGCCGCGTCCGTGTCCTGGACGTTGCGCAGCCCGAAGGAGATCGTCACCGCGTCGAAGGTGTCGTCCTTGAAGGGCAGCCTCGTCGCGTCGCCCGCCGTGAACGGCAGCCAGGTGTGCTTCTTCTTGCCGACCTGGAGCATGCCGAGGGAGAAGTCGCAGGGGACGACGTACGCGCCGGTCCGTGCGAAGGGCAGCGAGGAGGTGGCCGTGCCGGCGGCGAGGTCCAGGACCTTCTGCGCGGGGCGCGCGTCGACCGCCTTCGCCACCTCCTTGCGCCAGCGCCGGTCCTGGCCGAGCGACAGGACGTCGTTCGTCAGGTCGTACCGTTCCGCCACGTCGTCGAACATCGAGGCGACTTCGTGCGGCTGCTTGTTCAGGGAAGCGCGGGTCACCCGCCCATTCTTGCAGCCCGCCCTCCCGGCAGGAGCGTCGGCTTCGCGCGGGCCGCCACGTCCTCCACCCACCCGCACGCCAGCACGAAGAAGGCGATCAGCACCCAGCCGACACCGAACAGGAACCACTGGCTGTCCAGCGGCAGGTACGTCTCGAAGGCCGGTACGTCCCAGAGCCGGTCGATCAGCGGGACGGCCAGCACCAGCGCGATCTCGTGCCACAGGTAGACCGTCACCGCGCGGGCGTTGAACACGGTGACCGCGCGGTCCAGGCGCCGGAACCGGGTCAGCCCGGCGAGGTCGATCCGGAAGCGCGCCTTCGCCCACATCAGCGGCGTCACGAAGCCGGCCGACCAGAAGGCCTGCGCGAGGGGGTTCTCGTCCAGGTCGTACGTCCCGAACTCGGCCTGGTGCCCGAAGGCGTACCAGGCGCCGTAACCGAGCGCCGCGAGCGACAGGACGGCCACCAGGACCGGCCCGGCCCGCCGGAGCACGCCGTCGCGGTGGGCGAAGCCGAGCAGCCAGCAGAAGAGGTACGTCGACAGGTCCCACAGGGCGCTGCCCAGCCGGCCGTCCGGGCCGGACCACACGAAGGCGAGCACCAGGACCGGCGCGAGGGACAGCAGCAGGACCGGGACCGGGGCGAGCCGGAAGACCCGCAGCAGCAGCGGGGAGAGCAGCACGAACCAGAGGTAGGTGCGCAGGTACCAGAGGATCTCCCAGGCCTGCTCGCCCCACGCGTCGCCCGGCGGGTCGCCGAGCGGGACGACCCAGTAGACGATCTGCCGGCCCGGCATCCAGCCGTGGACGAGCATCGCGAGGACCACGAAGAAGCCCCAGAACCAGAACGGGGGCAGCAGCCGTCTGAGCCTGCTCCTGAGGACCTTCGGGGCCGGGCGCTGCAGGGACTTGGCCATCAGGGTCCCGGCCAGCGCGAACATGACGCCCATGGAGGGGAACACCAGGCCGCACCAGGCCCACCCGAAGGTGTGGTACGTCACCACCCGGATCAGCGCCAGGGCCCTGAGCGTGTCGAAGTAGCGGTCGCGCCCGGCGGGCCCGGGCCGGGAGGGCCGGGTGACGGGCACGGCCGCGGTCCTGCTGTGCGCTCCCATCTCAGCCCGCCCCCGCCGGCGTCCCGACCTCGCCCGTGCGCTTCAGCTTCTGCCAGCGCAGACGGCCGCCGGTGAGCGCGGTGACGCAGGAGTGGATGAGGACGAGGTACATAATCTGCCGGTAGGCCAGTTGCTGCAGGGGCATCATCAGCAGGTAGCGGTACTTCTCGCGGTCGAGGCGGAAGGCGTAGGCCGCGCACAGGAGCTGGACGCCGAGGACCGCCAGCCAGGCCAGCAGGGCCGCCCGGAAGTCGACGAAGATCATCGAGTAGACGGTGAAGACGTCGATGAGCGGGGCGAACAGCGGCGTGACGACCTGGAAGATCACCACCAGGGGCATGCCGACACGGCCGAAGCGGCCCGAGGGCCCCCGGTCCGTCAGGCACCCGCGGTGCTTCCACAGGGCCTGCATCGTGCCGTACGACCAGCGGTAGCGCTGGGACCAGAGCTGCCTGAGCGAGCCGGGTGCCTCCGTCCAGGCCCGGGCGTGCTCCTGGTAGACGACCCGCCAGCCCGCGCGGTGCATCGCGATGGTGATGTCGGTGTCCTCGGCGAGGGTGTCCTCGCTCATGCCGCCGGCCGCCAGCACGGCGTCCCGGCGGAAGGCACCGATCGCGCCCGGGATGGTGGGCATGCAGCGCAGCAGGTCGTACATGCGCCGGTCGAGGTTGAAGCCCATCACGTACTCGATGTGCTGCCAGGCCCCGATCACGGTGGTGCGGTTGCCGACCTTGGCGTTGCCGGCGACCGCGCCGACGGACGGGTCGGCGAACGGCTGCACCAGCTCACGCACGGTGTCCGGTTCGAAGACCGTGTCGCCGTCCATCATGACGACGATGCCGTAGGACGCGTTGCGCACGCCGTTGTTCAGCGCGGCCGGTTTGCCGGCGTTCTCCTGGCGGATCACCCGGACGTTCGTCATGCCGAGCGACCCGGCCGCGTCGCGCGCGATCCGCGAGGTGCCGTCGGTCGAGCCGTCGTCCACCACGATGATCTCGATCGGGTGGGTGCTGCGCGCGAGCGACCGGAGGGTGTTGGCGATGCACTCCTTCTCGTTGTACGCCGGGACGATCACGCTCACCGGCCCGGTGACCGCGGGGCCCCAGCCGAACCGGCGTCTGTTGCGCTGCCGGTGGTGGCGGCGGGCGAGGAGCAGCATCATCCCGAAGCGGGCCAGCACGGCAGCCCCGACGATCGCCAGCCCGACCGACAGCGTGGGTACGGTCCACTCGGCGACGGCCACGGCCGCGATGAGAGCCTTGCCCTCGTAGAGGGTCGGTCCGGTCGCCCGGTGGTGGGCGGCCTGGAGGCTCGGGCCGGCCGTCGTGCCGGCGCCCGCCGTCCGCCGGTGCGCCATGACGCCGCTGATGGTGGTGAAGGTGTAGCCCTTCGCCTTCATCTTCTCGATGTACTCAGGCAGCGCCGCGATCGTCTGCGAGCGCTCGCCGCCCGCGTCGTGGAAGAGCACCGAGGCACCCTGGGTGCCCTTCGGGGTGGCCCACTTCACGATGTCGGAGACGCCCGGCCGCTTCCAGTCGTCGCTGTCGGTGTCGACGAAGACGCTGGTGTAGCCGTCCTTGCCGAGCCTTTCGTAGACGGGCCAGCTGTAGTTGTCGATGGCGTCCGTCTCGGAGGAGTACGGCGCCCGGAACAGGGTCGTGGTGATGCCGGCCGCGCCGGCGAGGGCGAGCTGCGTCTGCTCCATCTCGCGGTCGACGCGGGACGCGGACTGGTACGACAGGTCGACGTGCGTGAAGGTGTGCACGCCGACCTCGTTGCCCTGTTCGACCATCGTCCGCACGATGCCCGGGTAGCGCGTCACCATCGAGCCGACCAGGAAGAACGTGCCCGGGACGTCGTACTTGCGCAGGATTTCGAGGACCTGGGGCGTCCAGGTCGGGTTCGGGCCGTCGTCGAAGGTGAGGGCGATGGTCTTGGCGGGGACGGAGACCGTGGTGGCCTGGCCGCCCCGGAAGGTGAGGATCGGGCCGCCGTCGAGGATCGTGTCCGGGACCTCGCTGGAGTCGGCCCCGCTGCGCACGCGCTGGTCGCCGCCGACCTCGGCGCGCAGGTATCCGTCGAGCAGCATCGCGCAGGTCAGCGCGAGCAGGAGCAGGAGGGCGAGGATGACGCGGGGCCGTTGCAGCGCCGCGGCCCTGCCTGCCGCGCGCTCGATGCGGGTGGGCGCGCGCCTGCGGCCCCGGGAGGACGTCAAAGTGGTCATGACTGCCGCTGCGCTCCGCTCAGTTGGCGCCCGCGGACGCGGAGGCGGACCGGGTCGTGGACGCGGGGGGTGAGGCCGTCGGCCGGACGGTGTCCGGCAGCTCCGCCCGGCGGCCGATGCCGCCCTCGGGCCGCATCCCGCCGGGCGCCCGGCCGCCTTCGGCGCTTGCGCCGAAGGGCAGCAGGGACGACGGGTTGAGCGAGGTGCCCCAGCCCATGAACGCGGCGGCGAGCACGCCCGCGTAGGCGAGGCAGACGGCGCCGAGGAACAGGCCGAGGCGGCGCAGTGCCTTCGACCGGCGTCCGGTGGTGTCCACGAACACGGGTCCCACGGGGGATCCGTTGCCATGTTCGCGGCGACGACCGCGCCCGGCGGCGGGAGTTTCGATGGCGGGTTCGGATTGCATTCCCCGGATATTAGAGAGGCTTTGTGTGGCCTTTTCTCTGGAATTCTTGTGAGCCGCCCGAAATCCTTGTGAGCCGCCCATGGAGGCGCCGTCAACCTGTCGGCGAGCTGAGAGAACGGACGAAATGCACACCCCGGTGTGAGAGATTTCCTCCCATGAGGAGTCCACTGAGGCCGATGGCCGGGGCCGGCTGCGCGGCCGTGCTCGCGGTGACGGGTTGTTCCGCCGGGGCCGCGAGCGCACCGCACGCCGCCGTCTCCGGCACCGCCCCCGTGACCAGCACCGTCTACGCCCCCTACGTCAGCGCCACCGAGGTCGCGGCCACCGAGGCCGCCGGGTCCCCGGCGACGTACAACCTCGCCTTCGTGATCTCCGGGGGCAGTGGCTGTACGCCAAAGTGGAACGGCACCGAGGCGATCACCGATTCCGCCGTGACGTCCCGGACATCCTCGCTGAGGAAAACGGGAGCCGACGTCCGTGTTTCGTTCGGCGGCGCCTCCGGAAAGGAGTTGGCCGCCGCCTGCGACAGCGTTTCGGAACTCGCCGCCGCGTACGGAGAGGCGCTGGACGCGGCCGGTTCCAGTGCGGCCGACTTCGACATCGAGGGGGACGAACTGACGAACTCCGCCTCGATCGCCCTGCGTTCGCGGGCGATAGCGCGGTTGCAGGAGGAACGACCGGACCTGAGGGTCTCCTTCACCCTCCCGGTGATGCCCTCGGGACTCGACGCGGACGGTCTGGCGCTGCTGGAGTCCGCGAACACGTACGACGTTCAGGTCTCCACGGTCAATCTCATGACCATGAACTACGGCGAGTCGTACGACGGGGACATGGGGGACTACGCCGTGACCTCCGCGACGGCGGCCCACGCCCAGCTGGAGAAGGTGTTCGGGCTGTCGGACGCGGATGCCTGGCGGGGCATGGCGCTGACCTCCATGATCGGCGTCAACGACGTGGCCGGGGAGACGTTCACGCTGTCCGACGCCGACCAGGTGCGGACGTTCGCGGAGCGGAAGAGGCTCGCCTGGGTGTCGATGTGGTCGGCGTTCCGGGACCGGCAGTGCGCGAAGGGGCGGTCCGGGCAGGACGACGCGGCCACGGACTGCAGCGGGGTGAGCCAGACGCCGGGCGCCTTCGCACGCCGCTTCTCCGGCTGAGGGGGCCGCCTCTCCGGCCGAGCGGACCGCTGCGGCGGCTCAGCGGCGGCGGAACACCAGCCGTCCCGCCACCACCGTCGCCACGCACGTCCCCGCGCCCCGCTCGGCCAGCTCGTCCTCGTCGCGCACGTCGAAGACGGCGAAGCGGGCGGCGGAGCCCTGGCGGCGTTCGGTCGCCGGCATGGCGGGCCGGGCGGAGCCGAACGGGTCCAGGGAGGGCGCATCGCCGGGGGTGCCCAGCCGTCCCACGACCCCGAGCCCGCTGCGCCGTACGGCGTCGCGCACCGCGCGGCTGCCGAAGGGCTCGCAGGCAACGGCGACCGTGCCGTACGTCAGCATGCGCTGGATGCCCCGCCGGGCACTCGCGCCCCAGCGGGCGTCGTCCAGGGTGAGCAAGCCGAGCGCGTCCCCGGTCAGCGGCTCGGTGCCGAGCTCGTCGGCCTCGCGAGGGTCCGGGTGGTACGTCCGCTCCAGCAGCTCGTTGCCGTAGGGGTTGACGAACCCGGGCGTGACGATGCCGGGCCAGGCGCGCACGCGCACGCGTGGCTGCGCGGCGGCCAGCTCCTCCAGGGGACCGACCGCCTCGATCCACTCCCCCTTGACGAGGAAGGCGTGCCCCCTGGAGTCCGCGTGAATCGTCAGCACGGCGGCCCTAGTTCGGCGCGAGCAGCTTCAGCTCGGGGTGGGCGGTGCCGCCCTCGATGGCCGTGGAGGAGATGTGGGAGACCACGCGGTCGTCCACGGGGTCGTTCGCCGGGTCGTCGTGCACGACCAGGTGCTCGTACGTCGTCGCGCGCTGCGCCGGGACGCGGTCCGCCTTGCGGATCAGGTCGATGATCTCCAGGCGGTTGGAGCGGTGCTTGGCGCCGGCCGAGGAGACCACGTTCTCCTCCAGCATGATCGAGCCGAGGTCGTCCGCGCCGTAGTGCAGGGACAGCTGGCCGACCTCCTTGCCGGTGGTGAGCCACGAGCCCTGGATGTGCTGGACGTTGTCCAGGAAGAGGCGGGCGATGGCGATCATCCGCAGGTACTCGAAGAGGGTGGCCTGGGTGCGGCCCTTCAGGTGGTTGTTCTCGGGCTGGTAGGTGTACGGGATGAACGCGCGGAAGCCGCCCGTGCGGTCCTGTACGTCCCGGATCATCCGCAGGTGCTCGATGCGTTCGGCGTTGGTCTCGCCGGTGCCCATCAGCATGGTGGAGGTGGACTCGACGCCCAGCCGGTGCGCGGTCTCCATGATCTCCAGCCAGCGCTCGCCGCTCTCCTTGAGGGGCGCGATGGCCTTGCGGGGGCGCTCGGGCAGCAGTTCCGCGCCCGCGCCGGCGAAGGAGTCCAGGCCGGCCTCGTGGATACGGGTGATGGCCTCTTCCACCGAGACCCCGCTGATCCGGGCCATGTGCTCGACCTCGGACGCGCCCAGGGAGTGGATGACGAGCTGCGGGAAGGCCTCCTTGATGGCCCGGAAGTGCTTCTCGTAGTACTCGACGCCGTAGTCCGGGTGGTGGCCGCCCTGGAACATGATCTGGGTGCCGCCGAGCTCCACGGTCTCGGCGCAGCGGCGCAGGATGTCGTCCAGGTCCCGCGTCCAGCCCTTGTCCTTGTCCTTGGGGGCCGCGTAGAAGGCGCAGAACTTGCACGCCGTGACACACACGTTCGTGTAGTTGATGTTCCGCTCGATGATGTACGTGGCGATGTGCTCGATGCCCGCGTACTTGCGGCGGCGCACCGCGTCGGCGGCGGCGCCCAGGGCGTGCAGGGGGGCGTCACGGTAGAGGACGAGGGCCTCTTCCGGGGTGATCCGCCCACCGGCAGCGGCACGGTCGAGGACAGACGTGAGGTCGGCCTTCTCGGTCACCAGGGCGTCCCTTTCGTCAAGGGTTGTGGACGGACTGAGTCAGCCTACGCCAGCCCTTTCGGCCGCCCGCGCTCAGGCCGCGTACGCGCCGATCAGCACCCCGGCGAGGGCGCCGGCGAGGAGGAACGGGCCGAACGGCACGGCCGTCTTCCGGCTCGCCCGCCGGGCCAGGACGAGCGCGCCGCCGTAGAGCGCGCCGAGCAGGAAGCCGGCGAAGGTGCCGAGCAGCACGGTGGGCCAGCCGTACCAGCCGAGCACGGCGCCCGCGCCCACGGCCAGCTTCACGTCACCGAAGCCCATGCCGCCCGGGTTGACGCGGTACAGCAGGTAGTAGCCGGCGCCCAGCGCGAGGGCGCCGTAGAGGGCGGTGCGCCAGTGGCCGGCGTGTTCGGGGAGCAGGGCGGCGAGGCCGAGCAGGGCGAGGGCGGTGGCGGCGAGCGGGAGGGTCAGCGGATCGGGCAGCCGCCGCACCCGGAGGTCGACGGCGGCGAGGAGCACGCCGGCGGGCGCGAGCAGCAGCCACACCGCCAGCTCCGGCCGGGTGCCGGTGGCGGCGGCGAGGGCGGCGCAGACGACGGCGGTGGCGGTGGCGAGGAGCGGCGCGGAGGGGGCGTACGGCTGGTGCGCGGTGACGGGCACGCGCCCCTCGGCTCCCCCGCGTTCGCCCACGCGCGCGCACTCACCGCACCGGACCCCGCCCAGCCAGCCGCGGACCCGATGGCGGCCGCCGGGGCAGCGGTCGCGCCACGGCTCGCCGGACGGTACGGCGAAGCGGTAGGCCGCGCGGGGCAGCAGCGCCCCCGCCAGCGCGCCCCACAGCAGGGCGCCGAGCACCAGCACCCCCGTGGTCACCCCGCCCACGCTTCCCCCCTCGGCCGGCTCGTCTCCGGGTTCCTACCCGTCAGGGCTGGAGCAGATCCACCTTCACGTCGGCCGGGAAGCCGGTCGTCGGGCCGACCCGGCGGGCGAACTCGGCGACGGCCTCCAGCTGCGGTGCACCGAAGCTGAAGTCGAGGGTGGTGAAGTACTGCTCCAGGGTGGCCTCGTCGAACGCCTCCCAGCGGGCAGCCTGTTCGGCGACCTTGTGGACCTCGTCCAGGGAGAGGTTGCGGGAGGCGAGGAAGGCCTCGTGGACCTTGCGGGTGATGAACGGCTCGCGTTCCAGGTAGTCCCGGCGGGCCGCCCACACCGCGAAGACGAACGGCAGGCCGGTCCACTCCTTCCACAGCGCGCCGAGGTCGTGGACCTGGAGGCCGAAGCGGGGGCCGTCGAGGAGGTTGGCGCGCAGGGCGGCGTCGCCGATGAGGACGGCGGCGTCCGCCTCCTGCATCATCAGGCTGAGGTCGGGCGGGCAGGTGTAGTAGTCGGGCTGGACGCCGTACCGCTCGGCGAGCAGCAGCTGGGCGAGCCGGACCGAGGTGCGCGAGGTCGAGCCGAGGGCGACCCGGGCGCCGTCGAGCCGGTCCAGCGGGACCTGCGAGACGATCACGCAGGACATCACGGGGCCGTCGCAGCCGACGGCGATGTCGGGGAAGGCGACGAGGTCGTCGGCGTTGCGCAGGAACTCGACCAGGGTGACGGGGCCGATGTCGAGGTCACCGCGCACGAGCCGCTCGCTGAGCTTCTCCGGGGTGTCCTTGGTGAGCTCGAAGTCGAGGAGCGTGCCGGTTCTCGCGAGCCCCCAGTAGAGGGGCAGGCAGTTCAGGAACTGGATGTGGCCGACGCGCGGCCGGGTGCGAGAATTGTCCACATCGCGAGACTAGACCCCGTGGGGCACGGCGCCGGGACCGACCCCACCCCCGAACGGCCCAGCGGACGTTCAAACATCCGGGTGACGTGATCTTGATCCCTATTGCTTTCGGCTGCCCGGATGCTAGGCTTGCCGCAAGTTGCAGTTTGGTTTCCCTTGCAGTACAGAGCCTGCGGAGCATGTAACCGCAGGCTCTCGTCGTTTTCAGAAGTATGCAGTTGTGCAGCACCGTTTCACACTTGCAGGTTCTGGAGCAGGGCAACCCTTTGTGAGCCCAAGGAGGGCTTATGGCTACCGGAACCGTTAAGTGGTTCAACGCCGAAAAGGGCTTTGGCTTCATTGCCCAGGAGGGCGGCGGCCCCGACGTCTTCGTTCACTACTCCGCGATCAACGCCACGGGTTTCCGTTCCCTCGAAGAGAACCAGCAGGTGAGCTTCGACGTGACGCAGGGCCCGAAGGGCCCGCAGGCGGAGAACGTCACCCCCGTCTGATCACTGCCTGATCGCAGAACCTGAGTGCAGTACCCAAGGAGCCCCGCGCCACCGGCGACGGGGCTCCTGCCTTTCCCCGTTCATTTCGTATTCACGAACGCTCACATGTGCTGCATGATCAGCACGAACTTGGTCCCGGCCGCGAGCGCCTCGTACGCGTGGGGCACGTCTCCCCGGTACGACATGTAGTCCCCGGGGCCGAGTTCCACCGCCTCGCCGCGCGGACCGGCTTTCACGGCCCCGTCACTGACCACGATGTGCTCGACGGTCCCCGGAATGTGGGGCTCTGAATCCCGTACGGTCCCGGGCTCCAGCCACACGTAGTAAATGTCCCGGCGCGCCCCCGGCGGGCTCGCCGACAGCAGCGCGGCCACGTAGCTGGACCGCTCCGAGCCGACCGTGGGCCCCTCGCCGGCCCGGACCACCTGGACGCTGGGCACCGGTGACTCCACCAGCGCACTGAACGGCACACCGAGCGCCACCGCGAGCGCCCAGATGGTCTCCATGCTCGGGTTCCCGCTCGCGGCCTCCAGCTGGGACAGCGTGGACTTGGCGATTCCGGCCCGCTTGGCCAGCTCGGACAGGGACAGGCCGGCACGGCCGCGCTCCCGCTTCAGGGACGCGGCGATCCACTCCAGCGGAAGCCGGGCGGGCACCTCGGTCATGTGCGTTCGCTCCATCGGTACGATCGTTCGCCTTGACGGACAGGGCGCTCGCTGTCCATCGTAGAGAACATGCGTTCGCGACACCGAACAACGCCGCCCGACACGGACCGTTCCCGCACGGACCGTTCCCTCCTGCGCGACAGCTCGCTCGTCTGGCTGGCCAGCGGCATCGTCGGCGTCTCCTTCGGCGCCGTCTCCGTCGCCGGCGGGCTGCCGCTGTGGGTTCCGGTACTGATGTCGCTGGTGGTCTACGCAGGCTCGGCCCAGTTCAGCGCGGTGGGCGTGCTGCTCGCCGGGGGCGGCCCGGTGGCCGCCGTGACCACCGGACTGCTGCTCAACACCCGGACCGCGGCCTTCAGCCTCGCCGTGGCCGAGATCATCGGCACCAACCGCGCGACCCGCTTCCTGGGCGCCCATCTGGTCACCGACGAAACGGTCGCCTTCGCCCTCGCCCAGTCCGACCCGGTACGGCAGCGGCGGGCGTTCTGGATCTCCGGGCTCGGCCTGTTCGCCGTGTGGAACATCGGCGTGCTGGCCGGCGGGCTCGCGGGCGGCGCCCTCGGCGACACCGCCCGCTACGGCCTGGACGCCGCGTTCCCCGCCGTCCTCGTCGCCTTGGTGCTGCCCGCCCTCCGCAGGGACGCGACGGTACGGCGGTGCGCCCTGCTCGGCGCCGCCCTGGCCCTGGCGGCCACGCCCGCCGTCCCGGCCGGGGTCCCGGTCCTGCTGGCCCTGACGGGGCTGTTCCTGCACCGCCGCCCGACCGACCGGGGAGCCGCCGCATGAACGCCACGCTCGCCGTGATCCTCGCCCTGGCCGTCGGCACGTACGCCTTCCGGCTGGTCGGCCCGGTCCTGCACGGCCGGGTCACCGTCCCGCCCCGCGTCCAGGAACTGGCCTCCGCCGGCGCGGTGGTCCTCCTGGTCGCCCTGCTGGCCACGGGCGCCCTGACCGAGTCCGGCGGCTTCGCCGGCTGGGCCCGCCCCACCGGCGTCCTGGTCGGCGCCGTCCTGGCCTGGCGCCGGGCGCCGTTCGCCGTGGTGGTGCTGGGGGCGGCTGTGACTACGGCGGTGTTGCGGGGGGTGGGGGTGGGGTAGGTCATGGCGTGACGGGCGGCGGGTCACCGTCGGGCGGCCGGCGCGACGGCGCTTTGGTGCCGACGCCGACTTTGGTCGCGTCAAGGGCTGTTGGCATGCGGCCACAGCCGGGCGGGTGCGTGCGGAGGTGCGGTGGTGATCGAACTGTCCGAGATGATCGCCCAGTTGCGTGCCGAGTTGGTCACGGCGATGGCGGAGGGCGAGGGCGAGGACCTGCGGTTCGCGCTCGGGCCGGTGGAGCTGGAGCTGTCCGTGGGCGTGCAGCGGGACGCGGCGGCGAGCGGCAAGGTGAGGTTCTGGGTGGCCGAGCTGGGCGCCGACGGCAGGGTCGGACGTCAGGACACGCAGACCGTCCGGCTGACGCTGGAACCACGGCGAACCGCGGAGGCCGGCGAACCGCCGTCGGAGGTGCTGATCGGCGGTCTGAGCGAAGCCGGGGAAGTCTGAGAAGCCGATGGCCCAGCTGCGGGCGGAGCGTGTCGCCGAGGTCGTCGCCGCGCGCCCGGACGGCACACGGCTGCGGGGATCCGGCTACCTCGTCGCGACCGGCGTCGTCCTCACCGCCGCCCATGTCCTGCGGGGCGCCGAAACGGTCGTCGTCCGCTTCAATCCGGACCGGGACGACGAGTGGAGCGCCCCGGCGCGGCCTGGCTGGTTCGGTCCCGGCCGGACGGACGCGGCCCTGCTGGAGCTCGAACCCGGACCGCACGGTGCGCCGCCGGAGGCCGAACCGGTGCCGTTCGGCGCGCCGGAGGACGACGACGCGGTCCTGACGTGCACCACCGCCGGCTTCCCGCTGTTCAAGATGCGGCAGCGCCCCGACGGGTCGCAGGCTCGCGACCTCTGTCACGCCCAGGGCCGTGTACCAGTGCTGTCCAACCGCCGCACCGCCACGCTGGAGTTCCGGGTTCCGCCACCCGGGCCGGGGACGGACGCCTCGCCCTGGCAAGGCATGTCGGGTGCGGCCGTGTGGGCCGAGGGCCACGTCATCGGCATCGTCGTCGAGCACCATCGCGCGGAGGGGCCCGGCACCCTGACGGTCAGCCGGGCCGACGGGTGGGCGGGAACGCCCGGGGAACCCGACGGAGGCCTGCTGAGGCGGGCCGGGCTCGACCTCCCCCCACGACGGTTCGGGCCCCCGTACGCCGACGTCCGGGTCGCCGACGGATACCGGTCCCAGGCGAACTCCATCGCCCCCGTGGAACTGCTGGACCGTGAGGCCGAGCTGGCAGAGGTAGTGCGGTTCTGCGCGGGACCGGGCGGCTACCAGTGGTGGCAGGCGGCGCCCTGGCACGGCAAGACGGCGTTCGCCGCCTGGTTGGCAGCGCGTCCGCCCGCCGGAGTGGCGGTGGCCGCGTTCTTCGTCTCGCGACGGGACGCCGGCCAGTGCGACAGCGATGCCTTCGCGCGGGCGATGACCGACCAGCTCGCCGTCCTCGCAGGCGAGAAACCGGTCCGGGGAACCGCGCCCGGCACCCTCGTCCGGGAGTGGCACCGGCTGCTGGAAGCCGCCGCCCGGCGGCACCGCGACCGAGGACGGCTGCTGGTGATCGTGGACGGCCTGGACGAGGACTTCTCCCGGGTCGCGTCCCCGCCCAGACCCAGCATTGCGTCACTGCTGCCGCGCCGGCTCCCCCAGGGGGTGTCGGTCCTGGTCACCAGCCGCCCACGGCCGGGACCCCCCGCCGATCTGCCGGGCGACCACCCGCTGCGGGACTGTGTACCGCGTCCGCTCTCCCCCTCGCCGCACGCCACCCGGCTGCGGTATGACGCGGAGCACGAACTCGGAGAACTGCTCGCCGGGGACACGACCGAGCGGCAGGTCGTCGGGCTGCTCACCGCCGCGGGCGAGGGCCTGAGCCGTGACGAGCTGTGCGCGCTGACCGGCATGCCGGCCCGCCGGCTCGACGAGCTGACCGGCGGACCCCTCGCCCGCAGCCTGGCCGAACGCACGGTCCCCGTCTTCCTCGGCGACACCCCGCGCCCGCGGACCGTGCTCGTCCTCGCGCACGACACCCTGCTCACCACCGCGACGCGACTGCTCGGCGACGAACTGCCCGAGCTGCGTGAGCGCATGCACCGCTGGGCCGACACCCACCGCGAACGCGGCTGGCCACCGAAGACCCCTTACTTCCTGCTCAGTGGGTACGGCCGCCTGGTCCTGGCGTCGGCCGGACCGCGCCGGATCGCGCGGGTCCTCGCCGACCCGGTACGACACGACCGGATGGCGTCCCGGCTGCTCGGGGACGGCCCCGCGCTGGCCGAGCTGAGCGCCGCCCGCACCCAGGTCGCGCAGGACCGCGGCGAGGACGGACCGGGAGCCGCTGTCCTGCTGGCCGCGGCACATGACCGGTTGCTGGGGCGCAGCGCGCACGACGACGGTGCGTCGGCCCTGCTGCGGGCCCAGCTCGGGCACACCGACCGGGCGGTCGCGCTCGCCGAGGCGATGCCGGACGGCGAGGCGAAGTGCCGCACACTGACCGCACTGGCCGACCGCCTCGCCACGGCCGAGCCACGGCGCGCCCGGAGCCTGGCGGAGCAGGCGGTGGCGCTCGTGCACGACGCGCCGCCCTCGGCCCCTCGGTCGGGGCCCGCTCTGATCGCCGTACAAGCGGGCGGGGTGCTGATGCGGCTCGGCAGCCCGGAGGGCGGACGCACCCTGCACTGGGCTCTCGCCCTGGTGGCCGCCGACGGCGCGGACGGCCGGGAGCCGCCCGACGGCGACACGGACGCCTCATGGTGGCAGGAGGTGTTCACGTCGGCGGCCGAGTCCTTCGGGGCGGCCGGCGACCTGGCGGGCGTGTCGGCCGTCCTGTCGGCGTGCGGGCAACCGGCCGGGCCGGCACCGGTCCTCATGCACGCCCTCACCGCCTTCGCACGACGGGGGCACCGTGCCCCGGTCCCGCGCACAGCGCCGTACACCCCGGACTGGCGAGACGCCGTACGCGCCGCCTGGCCCGCAGCGCTGGCGGCGGCGGGCGCGGGCGAGGACGCCTGGCGGGCGGTGGACGACGTGCCGCCCGCGCACCGGGACCGAGCGCTCGCCGCGCTCGGCGAGGCCTTCTTGGAGGCCGACGACCTCGCCGGGGCCCTGCGGGCCGCGCGCACGGTGACCCGCCCCGGGGCCCGGCGGCGCGCACTGCTCGACCTCGTGCCTCGGGCCTCCGGCGCGCGCGAGGGACTGCGCCTTCTCGAAGAGGCCTGCCCGCACGGCATCGACACCGCCGCACCAGCGGAGCACTGGCCGTGCGGCGGAGCGTGCGCGGCCCTGCGCGTACGGGCGCTGGGCACACTCGAACGCTGGGACGAGGCACTCGCCGTCTCCGCGCTGCCGCACCCCGCCCGGTTCCGCGGAGAGGTACGCCGTCAGACGCTGACCGCCCTGGTCATGCACGGTCGTTGGCAGCAGGCGCGCGACCTGCTGGCGCGCTACCGGGCGGAGGACGAGCCGGAACACTGGATCCGCGCCGCGGTCTCCCTGGTGTACTGCGGGTCCGCCACCGGCGTGCCCGAGGCACCCGAGCTTGCCGTGGAACTGCTGGCCGCTCTCCCGGAACCCCTGCCTCCTGCGGAGCGGTCCCGGCTCCAGTCGGTGGCGCTCGGCGTGCTCGCCGAATCCGGGCGCTGGCAGGACCTCGCCAGGTACGGGGGGTTCCTCGCCCACATGCTCCCGGGCAGCCCGACCCTGACCGACATCGCCGACGCCGCCGCCGCGTCACTGGCCCGGCACCCCGAGCGCAGGGCCGAGGTCTTGGACGCGCTCGGCACCGTGATGGGCCCGGACGCATCGCGCTTGCTCCTCGCCCCGGCCTGCGCCCGGCGGGGCCAGTGGCGTACGGCGGTGTCGTTGACCAGGCAGGTCGTTGAACCGTGGACACGGCGGCGGGCGCTCACCGACGTGGCCGCGGCCCTTCACGAACACGAGCCCCAGCGGGCCGTCGCCCTCGCGGACGAGGCCGAGTCCATCACTCCGGTCGCCCGCCCCGACCGGTACGCGACCTCAGCCGAACGGCAACGGATCCTGCTCGGCTACGCCGAAGCACTGGCAGCCGTCCGTCCCGCTCTGACGATCCGGGCGGCCCGCGCCGCCCGCACACTGCGGGCCACGGAGGATCTGCGGGGGCGCTGGGCCGTGGCCTTGGCCCGCGCGAGCGACACCACCGGTGCCGTCGGGGCACTCGGCGAACTCACGGACCGGTCCTGGCGACGGCGGATCTGGACCGCGCTGGTCGCCGCCGCGCTCACGGCGGGCCGACCGGACGAAGCCCGGCGCCTGGTCACCGACCTGCTCGCCTCGCACGACGTCGCCGCGGTCCCCGAGTGCCTCGCGCTCATCGCGGCGGCCGGCGTTCTCGATCCACAGGTGGCCGACGCGGTGCGGCAGGAAGCCGTCCGCTGGGCCGCCGACAGGATCATGTGGCCGAGCGGCACGGTGGAATGTCTGACGGCCGTACTGGAGCACTGCCCGACCGAGGACCCTGCGACGGTGTCCCTTGCCGTTCCCGCCCTGGCCGACGCGCTGAACTCCGTCGCGGCACCCGGCACCGTGCTCCCGCTGGCCGCGAGGGCCGCCCTGGCGCTGGAACCCGTCGATCCGCGAGCCGCCGCCCGTTTCGCCGACCGGGCTCTGGTGGAGGCATCCGCTCTCGATCCCACGCGGGCAGGCGTGGCCCCGGCAACGGCCGTCGCCGGGGCCACCGCCGTACTGGGCCGGCTCGGCGCGCTGCCGGCGGTGCCGTCGCAAGGCGAGGCCCGAGACCTGCCACCGGACGTCCGCTTGGTACTGCTCGCCGGGATCGCCGCCGGGACGGTTCCCCTCGCCCCTGACCGGGCGGCGGCCCAGGCGGAGGAGGCGGCCGGACTGCTCCGCGACTACGGGGGCCACCTGGCCGCCCACCCCACGCTGGCGGGCTGGGGGACCGGCCTGGCGGAGCCCGTCCGCGATTGCCTGACCGTGACCGCGAGGGCGCTCGCCGCGCTGGAGGAGCGCGCCGCCGCAGAGGCTCTGCTACACGACGTGCGCAGCCCGTGGCAGCGCGGCCTCGTTCGCGTACACCTGGCCCGCTCCCTGGCGGCCGAGGCCGAGCGGCCAGGCGCCGACTCCGCCCTACGCGACGCCGCCGACTGGGCGCTGCGCGGGGCGCTGGCCGGTGACCACTGGTACGAGGCACTCACCCTGCTGGCGGCCCGCGCGCCGGACGCGGTCGCCGAGGCCTGCGCCCTGACCCTCGATGCGCCGGACCCGCCACCGGTGGACGCGGCCACGGATCCGGCCGGGGCCGAGGCTCACCCCGTAGGACCGTCCTTCGCGTCCAGCAGTTCGCCGTCGGGCCCGTAGAGGAAGACGTGCACCATCCAGGTTGCGTACTGGGCCCTGTGCACGGTGAGCGTCGTCGAGTTTTCCGTGGGGTCGTAGGGGAGCAGGCCGGTCGATTCACTCCCGGTGTAGCCGGTGCCGGTGCCTCCCCCGTGCCCGTCCGGGTAGTAGGACGCCCATTTGATGACGCACTCCTGCCCTTGCAGCCCCGAGAGCTCGGCATCGACCTCGATGTCCTGGTACGAGGCGTTCCCGGCATCCCTTCCCTTGTCCACAATGCGCTTGATCCGCCCCGACACGGTCGGGGACGGGGGAACCTCGTTCTCGGTCGGCCCCGCCACGTCGGTGTCAGCCGTCTCGGTCACCGTGGTCGTCGGAGCGGGGTCCGGGCTGTGCGCCCCGCAGCTCTGCACCTGGTACAGCAGTCCCACCACCGTGGAGACCACCAACGCGGCGGAAGCCCAGCCCGTACCCCCGTGCCACCCCCCTTGGTTACCGGGCTGCCCGCCCTGCGCCCCGTTCGTCATCCATACCCCCGAGATGATGACGCATCAGCACTGTGTTCCCTCCACAGTAGGGCATCTGCCTTTACCCATAAGGACGTTGGGTGTCACTTCGGACTAGGCGGCGTTGCGCCAGATGGTCAGGTCGCCGGTGAGGAAGGCGATGTCGGGCATCGCGGTGGACTTCGTCTGGATCACGTACAGCCCGATGTCGCCCTCGTCGTCCTTCATGCAGAACTCGGTGCCGGCCGCCGCACCGCTCAGCGTCCAACTGTGCTTCGTCGCGTGCTTGAGGAGGAGCCGGCACTCGTCGAGGGTGGTGCCGGGTCGGCCGTAGATCTGAAGGAACACCACGCTGTCACTCTTGAGTTCGCAGCTGACCGTCTGGCAGTCGAAGCGGATGTCACCCTTGCGGTCCCTTCGCTGGGGCGTCTCGTCCTTGAGGCTCAGCGAGGTCTTCGCGTCCAGCCAGAGCTGGGCGAAACCTTCTGGCCGCGGGTCCCGCGGAGAGGCCGAGGGCCCGACGTCACCGGCCCCCGAGGCGGACGCGCCTTCGGAGCGGGACGAGGAATCTGACGAGGAGACCGGCGCGGACGCCGACGAGGAGGACTGTGGGGCGGATGCCGTGGCGGCCGTCCGGGAACCGGCCGTGTTCCGCCCGCTCGCCCGGCCCTTCGCGTCCATGACCGACCACGCCAGGAGGGCCACCAGCAGCGCGCCGCCCGCCACACCCGCGACCGAGATCAGCGCGGCGCGCCGGCGGCGGGCCTTCCGCTGTTCCGGCGTCGGCTGCGGCCAGCCGGCCGGCGCGGTCAGCGGCTGCCGGGCGTACGCGGGAGTGGGCACCGGCGGCTGCGCATACGCGGGCGTCGGCTCCGGGACGGGCGCCGGGACCGCGACCTCCGGTCCGGTGATCTCCCGCCACACGGCCGGCCCCCCGCCCCCGTCGGCGTCCGCACCCAGCCGCTGCCGGCACCACTCCACCACCTCCGCCGGAGTGGCCCGCTGTGCCGGGTCGGCGGTTAGGCACCGGGCGAGCAGCGGGCGCAACGGCTCGGGCAGCAGGTCCAGGCCGGGTTCCTCGTGCACGATCCGGTACAACACGTTCACGGCGGGGCCGTCCCCGTACAGCGGCCGGCCCAGCGCCGCGAACGCGGCCGTCTGCCCGAGCGCGAAGACGTCGGTCGCCGCCGTCACCTCGCCCCCGGACGCCTGCTCCGGAGCCATGAACGAGGGCGTGCCGATCGTGCCGCCCGTCGCCGTGTACGAAGTCCCGTCGGCCGCCAGCGCGATACCGAAGTCGATCACCCGGGGCCCGTCCGCGGCCAGCAGCACGTTCGACGGCTTCAGGTCCCGGTGCACGATGCCCTCGGCGTGGATGGCCTGGAGCGCCTCGGCCACCCCCGCCATCAGCCACAGCACGGCCGGCACCGGCAACGGCCCCCGCCGGGTCACGGCCTCCGTCAGGGACGGCCCCGGCACGTACAGCGTGGCCAGCCACGGCGGAACGCCGTCGGCATCGCCGTCGATCAGCTCGGCGGTGTACGCCCCCTTCACCCGCCGAGCCGCCTTGATCTCCCTGCCGAACCGCCGCCGGAAGTCCGGGTCGTCCGCCAGCTCCGGCCGTACGACCTTCAGCGCGACGGGCCGTCCGCCCTGCGTGTGGGACAGGTAGACCCGGCCCATACCGCCCGCGCCCAGCCGCGCGGCGAGGCGGTAGCCCGCCACCACGGGTGGATCGTCCGCCTGGAGTGGCTGGAACACCTCCGTCGACTGGTTCACCGGCCCGTACCCCCCAGTAAATGCGTTGGCCAACGGCAGCAGCCTAAGCGGAGTGTCAGTGCGGGCCGCTACGGTCCCTCCCCATGACCGACACCCGCGCCTTCTACGACACCATCGCCGAGGACTACGCCGACCACTTCCGCGATCCCCTCGCCGAACGGCCCCTGGAGCGGGCACTCCTCGCCGCGTACGCCGAACAGGTCGGCCCCCACGGCACGGTGGCCGACCTCGGCTGCGGCCCCGGCGACGTCACCGCCCACCTCGCCGGTCTGGGCCTGTCCGTCTTCGGCGTCGACCTCTCGGACGCCATGATCGCCATCGCCCGCCGCCGGCATCCCGCGCTGCGGTTCGAGCAGGGGTCCATGCGGGAGCTGTCTGTCGCCGACGGTTCGCTGGCCGGGGTGGTGTCCTGGTACTCCAGCATCCACACACCCGCAGACGAACTCCCCGACCTGTTCGCCGAGTTCCACCGCGTACTGGTCCCCGGCGGGCGCCTCCTGCTCGCCTTCCAGGTGGGCGACGTACCGCTCCGCCTCGAACGCCCCTTCGGCCGCGACGTGGCCCTGGACTACGAGCGGCGCCGCCCCGAGCAGATGGCTGAGCTGTTGTCGGGGGCGGGCTTCACCGTCCGCTCCACCACCGTGCGGGGGCCCGAGGTGACGCGCGGCGAATCACCCGTCCCGCAGGCGTTCCTTCTCGCCCAGAAGGAAGGCTGACCAGGCGGACGGGGTGACGGTGAGGTGGGCGGCGAGGGGTTGCTTCGAGTCGCGGATGTGGATGGCGGTGGGGTGGGCGGCGACTTCTAGGCACTGGCCGCCTTCGCCGTCGCTGTAACTGGACTTGCGCCAGGTGTAGGCGAGTTCGACGCATTCGCCGCCCTCGCCGCCGCTGTAGCTGGACTTGAACCAGGGAAGTTCCTTGGTGTTCATCGCTCTCCCAGCAGTTTCTCGATCAGGGCCACGGACTCCGTCGGGGTGAGTGCCATCGCGCGCATGATCCCATAGCGGTCGGCGATCTTGCGTACCTCCTCCGGGTCGGTGATCAGTCGCGGGTATCCCTGCACCTCCACGTAAGCGACCTGGGCTCGCTTGCTGGGCGTCAGCAGGTTGAACGGGCCGTCCATGTTGGGGTGTTCGGTCTGCGCGGAGGGCATCACCTGGATCTCCACGTTGCGCATGCTGCCGATCCTCAACAACCTGCGCAGTTGGTCCTTGTGCACCTTCGTACCGCCAATGGGCCGGTGCAGCACCACCTCTTCCAGGACGTAGCTGCACATCGGCAGTGGCCACTGCTCCAGGACCTGCTGACGTGCCAATCGGTCGGCGACGCGCTTCTCGATGGTGTCCTCGTCAAGGAGGGGACGGCGACGGGAGAACACGGCACGCGCATAGTCCTCGGTCTGCAACAGCCCCGGCACACCCTGGTTGGCGTAGAAGTGCAGCTCGACGGAGACCGCCTCCAAGTCGGCGTAGCTCCGGTACCACTCTGGATGCCGCGTCCGCGCCCTGGTCATCGCCTCCTCCACCTCAGGAATCACCGCGATGAACATGCCGTTGGCGCCCAGGATCTCGTCGGCCCGCCGCAGGAACTCCGGCCTCGGCGTACGCACCCCCCGCTCCATGGCGGAGATCTGGTCCGGGCCGTACCCCACCAGTTGGCCGAACTCCCGTTGGTTCAGCCCCGCCCGCTCCCGCACCAGCTTCAGCTGCTTGCCCAGTACGGCGAACACCGCAGCCGACCCGTTCTCCTCCGCCGGGGTCTCCGGCCTCCGCTCGCTCTCCTCCGTCACGCGCCCCTCCGACTGACCCGTACTCCCACGAACCGCACCCGTACGACTACGCACAGTCGCCAGGTCTCCCCTGGTCAGCGTAGGGAGAAGTGACCACGCTCGGTGATGTGAACGTAGAAATCTCCACCCCCACAACCGAACTCGTCCAACGGCTCAGCCCGACTCCCCGGGGCGCCCGTCTGGCCCGTCGGCTCACTGCCACCGCGCTCGCCACCTGGGGGTATCCCCATGACGGCGAGCTCAGCCACACCGCCCAGCTCGTCGTGGCCGAGCTCGCCGCCAACGCCGTCACCCACGGTCGCGTACCGGGCCGGGACTTCGAACTGCGGCTCGCGCTGCGCCGCGCCGAGGACACCCTGCGCATCGAGGTGAGCGACGCCCGGGGCGACCGCGCCCTCCGCTTCCTCGACGGGGGGCTGGAGGACGAGGACGGCCGGGGTCTCGTGATCGTTCAGGTGCTGGCCACGCTCTGGGGCGTGTCCGAGCGGGACGTCGGCAAGACGGTGTGGGTGGAACTGGCGCTCAGCGCAGGGCGGCGACCGTGTCCGCGAAGGCGCGGGCCGGCGGGCTGAGCGCGTCCCAGCGGCGGACGGCCCAGCCGACGGGGAGGGGACGCAGGCCGGGCAGCGGGACCAGGCGCAGCGGGCCGTCGCCGGGGACCGGCAGCCCCGGTACGGCCGGGACGACCGCCCTGCCGATGCCCAGCTCGGCGAGGAGCAGGGCCGTGTCCCAGTCGGCCACGCTCGGCTCGTAGGCGAACCGGACGCCCCGCTCGGCGCACGCCGCTTCCAGGTGGGCGGCGGACGTGGAGTTGGGCGGGAGCCGGATGACCCGGGCGCCGGACAGCTCGGCCGGGTCCAGGTGCGGGCGGCCGGCCAGTGGGTCGTCCGCCCGGACCGCGAGGAGCCACGGCAGCTCCGCGACCGTCCGCTGCTCGATGCCCCGGACCGGCGGGCCGATGGTGATCCAGGCGAGGTCCAGGGTGCCGTCGGCGAGTGCGTCGAAGCTGCCCCGGCCCGAACTGACCGTGCGGAACTCCAGGTTGACCGTGGGGTGGCGGCGGCGGAACGCGACGACCGCGTCGGACATGAAGTGCCGGACGGTCGTCGCGCCGGTGGCCACGCGCACGTACCCGCTGTGGCCGTCGACCAGGTCGCGCAGCTGCCGTACGGCGACGTCCAGGGCGTTGATGCCCTCGCCCGCGGCAGCCTCCAGTATCCGGCCGGCCCGCGTCGGTACGACGCCGCGCGGGCGGCGTTCCAGCAGGGCCACGCCGGTCTCCCGCTCCAGCCGCTTGACGTGCTGGCTGACGGCGGACTGGGTGCGGCCGAGGTCACGGGCGACCGAGCTGAGGCTGCCCGCACGGCACACGGCGACGAACACGCGGAGGTCTTCCAGAGTCACAAGACCCAAGCTAACACTGGGGTTTGGTGAGAAAACCCAAGGATTGACTGGGCTCAGCACGGCGCGCGAGGATCGTACGCGGGCCGCGACCGACCCAGGCGGCAACCCGCTCCCCGCCCCGCCGAGTCCGGAGGAGGCGGGACCAGCGAGGAGCGGGTGCCGACCGTCGCCGGTGCGGTGAAGCCCAAGCCCACCTTGGGCCGGGGTGGAACACCCCCTCAGCGCTCGTGCGACTCGTACAACCCCTCCACCTGCGCCGCGAAGTCCCGCAGGATCCGGTCCCGGCGCAGCTTCATCGAGGGGGTGAGGTGGCCGGCCGACTCGGTGAAGTCCACCGGGAGCACGGCGAAGCGGCGGATGGACTCGGGGCGGGACACCATCCGGTTGGCCTCGTCCAGCGCCCGTTGCAGGACGGCGCGCAACTCCTCGTCGTCCACCAGGAGTTCCGGCGGGACCGGGTGCTTGCCGATCATCTGGCGCCAGTGCGTGATGCCGTCGCGGTCCAGGGTGATGAGCGCCGCGACGTAGGGGCGGCCGTCGCCCACCAGCATCACCTGGGAGATCAGCGGGTGCCGGCGCAGCCAGTTCTCCATCGGGGCCGGGGCCACCGACTTGCCGCCCGCCGTGATCAGGAGTTCCTTCTTGCGGCCGGTGATGGTCAGGTAGCCCTCGTCGTCCAGTTCGCCGAGGTCGCCCGTGGGCAGCCAGCCGTCGCGGGTCGCCGGGACCACTCCGCCCGCCTGGGGGTCCCAGTAGCCGCGCAGCACGTGGTCGCCGCCGATCAGGATCTCGCCGTCCGCCGCGATCCTCACCCGCGTGCCGGGCAGCGGCCAGCCGACCGTGCCCAGGCGGGGTTTCAGGGGCGGGGTGACAGTCGAGGCGCCGGTGGTCTCCGTGAGGCCGTAGCCCTCGAAGATCTCGATGCCGGCACCCGCGTAGAAGGCGGCGAGACGGCGGCCGAGCGGGGAGCCGCCGCAGATGGCGTACCGGACGCGGCCCCCCATGGCGGCGCGGATGCGGCGGTAGACGAGGGGGTCGCAGAAGGCGCGCTGTGTCTTCAGGGCGCGCCCCGGGCCGTTGCCCGCGCCGGTCTGGCGGGCCTCCAGCGCCTCGCCGTAGCGCTCGGCCACGGCCGCGGCGCGGTCGAAGACGGACGCCCGGCCGCCGGCCTCCGCCTTGGCGCGCGCGGAGTTGTAGACCTTCTCCAGCATGTAGGGGATGGTCAGCAGGCAGGTCGGCTTGAAGGCGTCCAGGTCCGGCAGCAGGTCCTGCGGGGCGAGGCTGGGGGCGTGGCCGAGGCGGACCCGGGCGCGGACGCAGGCGATGGCCACCATGCGGCCGAAGACGTGGGACATGGGGAGGAAGAGCAGGACCGACGGGTCTTCGCCCTTCGCCTTGAAGACGGGGTGGAGGAGTTCGATCGCGTTGTCGACCTCGGCGAAGAAGTTGCCGTGCGAGAGGGCGCAGCCCTTGGGGCGGCCGGTGGTGCCGGAGGTGTAGATGAGCGTGGCGAGCGTGTCGGGGCCGAGCATGCCCCGGCGTACGCCGGTCTCGCCCTCGGGCACGAGTGCGCCCGCTTCGGCGAGCCGGGCCACGTGGTCCTTCTCCATCACCCACACGTGGCGCAGGTCGGGCAGGTGCGGGAGTTCGGGGCCGATGGCGGCGGCCTGGGCGGCGGTCTCGGTGACCAGGGCGACCGCGCCGGAGTCGTGCAGGATCCAGCGGGTCTGGAAGACGGAGGAGGTCGGGTAGACCGGGACCGTGACCAGACCGGCCGCCCACGCGGCGAAGTCGAGCAGGGTCCACTCGTACGTGGTGCGGGACATGACGGCGATGCGGTCGCCGGGCATCAGCCCTTCGGCGATCAGGCCCTTGGCCACGGCTTGCACCTCGGCGGCGAAGCGCGCGGCCGTCACGTCCGTCCAGCCGCCGTCGGAGCGCTTGCGGCTGAGGACGACATGGTCGGGGTCGGTCTCGGCGTTCTCGTACGGGAGGTCGGCGAGGGAGCCGTGGGTGACCGGGGGCGCGAACGGGGGGACCGTCACTTCCCGTACGGCCCCGTCGAGCCGGACCGTCGCGGGTTCGACGAGGACCGGGCGGCCGTCGTAGTCGGTGGCGGAGACCGGGGTGCCGGAGGAGACGGGCGGGGTCGGGTACGACGTGGACACGGGCGGCTCCTCTGGCGTGCGTGCACCTGCGGTGGGCCTTTCGGGGAAAGGGGGTTACCGCTGGTTAGGCAGGTGATCGTACGACTCCGCTGTGAGGGGGTTGTGCGGGTCCGGGGATGATCCGGGGCCGGGGATGTGCAGCCTCGGGGGTTATGTGACGGGTGCTCACCTTTACCATCCACGCGCCCGGCTCCGCCTGGTCCCGTACGCCCGCCGGCCCGGTTCCGGGGGTGTGGCGGCGGCTCGCCCGGCAGTGGTCCACCATGACTTACCTTCGGTAACCTTACTCCAGAGTAATCGCATTCCAGCTCTTCGGAACCGAGTCGCGCGGGAGTCGCAGATGGCCGACCGCTACCTCAGCTTGACCGCGCCCCCCGCGCTGGCCCCGCTGCTGGCCCGGGGCGCCCTGCGCTCGCCCTTCAAGCGCCCCGCCCCGGACGCGGCCTTCCCGCGCACCCGCCTGGTGCTGCCCGGCGTCCGCGTCGACCTGACCAGGCTGGCCGCGTACGAGCGGGTCTGCGGCTTCCCGACCGGCGAGCCCGACCTCCCGGTCACCTACCCCCATGTCCTCGGCTTCCCGCTGGCCATGCGGCTGATGAGCGGCCGGGACTTCCCGCTGCCGCTGCTGGGACTGGTGCACACGTCGATCGAGATCACGCGCGGTGCCCCGCTGGCGGCCGACGGGGAGTACGAACTCGGCGTCTGGATCGCCGGGTTGACGGCGCACCGGCGGGGGACGGAGGCGACGGTGGCGACGGAGCTGCGCTCGGGCGGGAGCGTGGTGTGGGAGTCCCGGAGCACGTACCTGGCCCGGCACCGCACCGGCCCGGTCCCCACACCCGCGCCACCAGAGCACGCGGACGCCGTGCTGCCCGCCGTCGCCGAGTGGCGCCTCGCCGGGGACGTGGGACGGCGGTACGGCGCCGCGTCCGGCGACCGCAACCCCATCCACCTGCACCCCCTCACCGCCCGCCTCTTCGGCTTCCCCCGCGCCATCGCCCACGGCATGTGGACCCTGGCCCGCTGCCTGGCCGCCCACGGCGCGGACGGCCCCGCCGTGGTGCGGGCGCGGTTCAGGGCGCCGGTGCTGCTGCCGGGGACGGTGGTGTACGGGGCGGACGGGAGCGGGCGGTTCGAGTTGCGCGGTGCCGACGGCGGGCGGGTGCATGTGAGCGGGGAGACACGCGGGAGTTGAGGCCCGGTGCCGGGTGCGGGCGGGCAGGTCACTCGCGCCCCCGCGGCGGAGCCGCGTATCGGATACAGCCCCGCGCCCCTCAGGCCGGCTCGGCCGGCGGTGTCCACACCTCGCCGCGCATCAGGTTGCCCAGGCCCGCCCAGGCGAAGTTCATCAGGGTGGCCGCCGCCTGGCGGGCCGTCGTTCCCGGGGTGGCGTTGGCCCAGGCGGCGAGGGACTCGGCGGCGCCGACCAGGGCCTCGGCCAGGCCCGCCACCTCGTGTTCCGGCAGGTCGGGATCGCGGTGGGCCTCGCGGGCCGCGACCGCGACCAGCCGGGTCACGAACGCGACGATCTCCGCGCGCATCGCGGCGACCTCGGCCGCGAAGGGCTCCCCGTGCGTACGGGCCTGGAGGTGCAGCACCGACCAGCCGTCGGGGTGCTCGGCGGTGTGCGCGAAGAACGCCCGCAGGCCGTCCCAGAGTTGCCGGTCGGCGGGCAGCCCGGGCCGGACGCCCGCGCGCACGGCCTCGGTGAGCGCGGCGGCCTCGCGGCGGATGCACGCGGTGAAGAGCTCTTCCTTCGAGTTCAGGTACAGGTAGACCAACGGCTTGGACACGCCCGCGAGTTCGGCGATCTCGTCCATCGAGGCGGCCATGTACCCGCGCTGCCCGAAGATCCGTACGGCAGCGTCGAGCATCTGCCGCTCCCGCACCGCCCTCGGCATCCGTTTGGTCTTGACGGCACCCATGGGGGCAAGCCTAGTGGGGCCGGCGGCGCCTTCAGCTGGACGCGGTGGCCCCGTCCTGTGCCCGCGACGTGTCGTCGGCGACGTCCTCCTGGCTGCGGTTGGCGTCCAGGTTGGCCTTCATCCGGTCGACCCTGTGCACGATCTGCACGGAGGCCCGGTCCCGTTCCCTGCGCAGCGCCACCCAGCTGATCGGCGCGGAGAGGACGAGCGCGAGCAGCAGGACCCACAGTCCGTTGGACTCACCGAAGCCGCGCGGGAAGATGCCCGCGTACACGGCTCCCCAGACGATCAGGAGGCAGCCCGCGAAGATACCGAGGCGCATCAGCGTGTAGCGGAGCATCTCAATCCACTCGTCCGATTCCAAAAGGGGTCATCGTCCAGTGAAGCACGAGCGCCGGGCGGTCGTGCAGGGGGGTCGGCGTCAGCGGAGCGGCAGCAGCATGACGATGTCGTCGCGGTCGTCGCCGGGCGCGACCCGGATGGCGTCCGGGACGCGGCCGACCTCCTTGTAGCCGCAGGAGCCGTAGAAGCGCTCCAGGCCCAGCCCGCCCCGGCAGGTCAGCCGGACGGCCTCGATGCCCTCCATCCCGCGGGCCGCGTCCGCGGCGGCGGCCAGCAGGTCGCGGCCGTAGCCCCGGCCCTGGTGGCGGGGGTGGACCATCACCGTGTACAGCCACAGCCAGTGGGTCATCAGCCGGTGGGTGTTGCGGGTGAGGAAGGCGGTCGCGGCGACCTCGCCGGCCTCGTCGTGGCCGACGAGCAGCCGGGTGCGGCCCTCGGCCATCTGCGCGAAGTGCCGTACCAGCTCCGGGCGTATCTCCTCGCGGTTCGCCGGCGCCACGAAGCCGACGGCGCCGCCCGCGTCGGTGACGTCCGTCCACAGGTCGAGGATGCCGTCGCGCAGGGCGGGGGTGATGGCGGGGTCCAGGGTGAAAGTAAGAGGCACGTCCGCAGTTTACTTATTACCCCAGGGCGTGTGCGGCCACTTCCAGGTCGGCCACCAGGCCCTGGTACGCCTGCTCGCGGTCGTCCGCGCGCAGCACGGCCGACGGATGCACGGTCGGCACCAGCCGCTCCGGCCGGCCGTGGACCTCCTCCTCCAGCACGGTCCCGCGCACCTGCACGAGCATCACGCGGGCGTCGGTGTTCCCGGCGGCGCCGTCGGGCACGAAGGGAGCCGCGCTGTAGGCGTCCGCAGGGGCCTTCGTTGCCGGCGTGCCGGGCGAGCACCCCTCGTTCCGGCGGGGAATCGAGGGGTCGTACAGGCCGCCGCCCGGCTGCGGCACCCGCCGTGGCCTGTCGCGCGGTTCCCCGCGCCCCTGGTCGGCTCAGCCGGCCCTCGCCGGAAAGTCACACCCGCATCGGCTGGGGCGACTCCCGGCGCGCCGGGTCGGGACCCTCGTACTCACGGATGATCTCGTACCGCGTGTTCCGCTCCACCGGGCGGAAGCCCGCGTCGCGGATCAGTTCCAGCAGGTCCTCGCGGGTCAGCTTGTTCGGCGTGCCGAAGTTGTCCGCGTCATGGGTGATCTTGTACTCCACCACCGACCCGTCCATGTCGTCGGCGCCGTGCTGGAGGGCGAGCTGGGCGGTCTGCACGCCGTGCATCACCCAGAACACCTTGACGTGCGGGACGTTGTCGAACAGCAGCCGCGACACGGCGAAGGTCTTCAGCGCCTCCGCACCGGTCGCCATCCGGGTGCGCGCCTGGAGGGTGTTGCGCACCTTGCCGTCCTTCACGTCCACGAAGTCGTGCTGGTAGCGCAGCGGGATGAAGACCTGGAAGCCGCCGGTCTCGTCCTGGAGCTCACGCAGGCGCAGGACGTGGTCGACGCGGTGGCGGGGCTCCTCGATGTGGCCGTACAGCATGGTGCACGGGGTCTTCAGACCCTTCTCGTGCGCCAGGCGGTGGATGCGGGACCAGTCCTCCCAGTGGGTGCGGTGGTCCACGATGTGCTGCCGGACCTCCCAGTCGAAGATCTCGGCGCCACCGCCCGTCAGCGACTCCAGGCCCGCGTCGATCAGCTCGTCCAGGATCTCGGAGGCCGACAGACCGCTGATGGTCTCGAAGTGGTGGATCTCCGTCGCCGTGAAGGCCTTCAGGGAGACGTCCGGCAGCGCCTTCTTCAGCTCGCGCAGCGAACGCGGGTAGTACCGCCACGGCAGGTTCGGGTGCAGGCCGTTGACGATGTGCAGCTCGGTGAGGTTCTCCGACTCCATCGCCTTGGCGAGCTTGACGGCCTCCTCGATGCGCATCGTGTACGCGTCCTTCTCGCCCGGCTTGCGCTGGAACGAGCAGTAGGCGCAGGAGGCCGTGCACACGTTGGTCATGTTGAGGTGGCGGTTGACGTTGAAGTGCACGACGTCACCGTTCTTGCGGGTCCGCACCTCGTGCGCGAGTCCGCCGAGCCAGGCCAGGTCGTCCGACTCGTACAGCGCGATGCCGTCCTCGCGGGTCAGCCGCTCACCGGAGCGGACCTTCTCCTCCAGCTCGCGCTTGAGCCCGACGTCCATACCCACACCTTTCCACGACGACTCGACCACGGTATCCCTAGACCTCTTCCGGCAGTTCCCCGACCCGGTTCTCCCACTTGGTCGACAGCACGATCGTGGTACGGGTGCGGGAGACGCCCTTCGTCCCGCTGAGCCGGCGGATGGTCTTCTCCAGGCCGTCCACGTCCGTCGAGCGGACCTTGAGCATGAAGGAGTCGTCACCGGCGATGAACCAGCAGTCCTCGATCTCCGGCAGGTCCCGCAGCCGCTGGGCGACGTCCTCGTGGTCGGCGGCGTCGGAGAGCGAGATGCCGATCAGGGCGGTGACGCCGAGGCCCAGGGAGGCCGAGTCCACCGTGGCGCGGTAGCCGGTGATGACACCGGCCGCCTCCAGCCGGTTGATGCGGTCGGTGACGCTGGGGCCCGACAGGCCGACCAGGCGCCCCAGCTCCGCGTACGAGGCCCGGCCGTTCTCCCTCAGGGCCTGGATGAGCTGCCTGTCCACCGCGTCCATGCGATCGAAGCCTTCCGGTGAATGTTCCTGGAGTGATGGGGGGTACTGCTGCTTGCCTTACGTACCGGGTGTGCCGCCGCCCAGCTCGCCCTTCCAGCGCCGGTACAGGCCGTGCGCGACACCGGCCGCGTCCAGCACACGGCCGGCGACGAAGTCCACCAGGTCCTGGATGTGGGTGGCGCCCGCGTAGAAGGCGGGCGAGGCCGGGACGACCGTGGCGCCGGCGTCGTCCAGCGCGACGAGGTGGCGCAGCGTCTGCCCGTTCAAGGGGGTCTCCCGCACGGCGACGACCAGCGTCCGGCGCTCCTTCAGTGTGACGCTCGCCGCGCGCTGGAGCAGATCCTTGGACAGGCCGAGCGCCACACCGGCCACCGAGGCGGTGGAGGCGGGCACGATGAGCATGCCCTTGGCCGGGTACGACCCCGAGGACGGGCCGGCGGCGAGATCGCCCGCGCTCCAGTACCGCACCCCGCTGATGTCCACGTCGAAGGTGCCGGGCTTGCCGTCGGCGCCACGGGCCAGCCACTGCCGCAGGTCGTCCCGCCAGTGGGCGTCCCGGAACGCGATGCCGGTCTCGTCCAGCAGCGTCAGCCGCGAGGCCCGGCTGACCACGAGGTCCACCGCCTCCCCGGCCTCCAGCAGCGCCCGCAGCACGGCAGCGGCGTACGGCGTCCCGGAAGCTCCGGACACCCCCACGATCCAAGGCACACGCTGCGTTTCTCCTGCGTTCACACCTTGAGCGTACCGGCGCGCCCGACCGCCCTCAGGCCGGGTGGTGCCGGGGCGCTCACACGGTCAGACCGCGTACGAGGAGATCGAGCAGCGCGCACACGAACAGGGCGATGCCGATGAAGCCGTTGACGGAGAAGAACGCCCTGTTGAGGCGGGACAGGTCGTGGGGCCGGACGATGGAGTGTTCGTAGAGGAAGGCGCCGGCGACGATCAGCAGGCCCAGCCAGAAGAACGCTCCGGCGTCGGTGGCCAGGCCGTACCAGACGAACAGGGCGGTCGTGATGGTGTGGCAGACCCGCGCTCCCCAGATCGCGGCCGGGACGCCGAAGCGGGCCGGGACCGACAGGACGCCGATCTCGCGGTCGGTCTCGACGTCCTGGCAGGCGTAGATCAGGTCGAAGCCGCCGATCCAGATGCCGACGGCGAGGCCGAGGATCACCGCCGTCCAGGACCACTCGCCGCTGATCGCCAGCCAGCCGCCGATGGGGCCCATGGACTGGGCGAGACCCAGGATGGCCTGCGGGAAGTTCGTGAACCGCTTCCCGTAGGGGTAGACCACCATCGGGACCACCGCCACCGGCGCGAGCGCCAGGCAGAGCGGGTTGAGCAGGGCCGCCGCGCCCAGGAAGACCACCAGGGCGATCAGGGCGCCCGTCCAGGCGTGCCGGACCGACATCGCGCCGGTGACCAGTTCGCGGTGGGCCGTGCGCGGGTTGCGGGCGTCGATCTCGCGGTCGATGATCCGGTTGACGGCCATCGCGAAGGTGCGCAGGCCGACCATGCAGACCGTGACCAGGAGCAGACGGCCCCAGTGGATGTTGCGGTCCCACTCGTACATCGCCGTGAGGGAGGCGATGTAGGCGAAGGGCAGCGCGAAGACCGAGTGCTCGATCATCACCAGGCGCAGGAACGCCTTGGTGCGGCCGGGCCGGGGGATGGCGGCAGAGGCCGACGTCACAGTCCGTACTCCTTCCAGCGGCGGTCCACCAGGGCCGCCGTATCCGGGTCCGAGAGGACCATGTCGGGCCAGCCGCCGTCGCGGGTGTAGCCCTCCTCGGGCCACTTCCGCGTCGCGTCGATGCCCGCTTTGCCGCCCCAGAACTGCTGGTAGGAGGCGTGGTCCAGGTGGTCGACGGGGCCTTCCACGACCGTGAGGTCACGGGCGTAGTCGGTGTTGCCGAGGGCCCGCCAGGCGACCTCGTGCAGGTCGTGCACGTCACAGTCGGCGTCCACGACCACGATCAGCTTCGTCAGGGACATCATGTGCGCCCCCCAGATCGCGTGCATCACCTTCTGCGCGTGCTTGGGGTACTTCTTGTCGATCGAGACGATCGCGCAGTTGTGGAAGCCGCCGGCCTCCGGCAGGTGGTAGTCCACGATGTCCGGGACGATGATCTTGAGCAGGGGCAGGAAGAAGCGTTCCGTGGCGCGGCCGAGCGGGCCGTCCTCGGTCGGGGGGCGGCCGACGACGATCGACTGGAGCAGGGGACGCCTGCGCATCGTCACGCAGTCGATCCTGAGGGCCGGGAAGGGTTCCTGCGGGGTGTAGAAGCCGGTGTGGTCGCCGAACGGGCCCTCGGGCAGCATCTCGCCCGGCTCCAGCCAGCCCTCCAGCACCACCTCGGCGTTGGCCGGGACCTGGAGCGGGACCGTCTTGCAGTCGACCATCTCGATCCGCTTGCCCGCGAGGAACCCGGCGAAGAGGTACTCGTCGATGTCGCCGGGGAGCGGGGCGGTGGAGGCGTACGTCACGGCCGGCGGGCAGCCGAAGGCGATGGCCACCGGGAGCCGCTCGCCCCGGCGCGCGGCCACCTGGTAGTGGTTCCGGCTGTCCTTGTGGATCTGCCAGTGCATGCCGATGGTGCGCTTGTCGTGGCGCTGGAGGCGGTACAGGCCCAGGTTCCGGATGCCGGTCTCGGGGTCCTTGGTGTGGGTCAGGCCCAGGTTGAAGAAGGAGCCGCCGTCCTTCGGCCAGGTGAACAGCGCCGGCAGCCGTTCGAGGTCGACGTCGTCGCCCTGGAGGACGACCTCCTGCACCGGCGCGTTGTCGGGCTTCACCTTCTTCGGCGGGACGTGGGCCATCGCGCCCAGCTTGCCGAAGGCCTCGCGGACGCCGACGAAGCCGTGCGGCAGCTCGGGCCGCAGCAGGCCGCCGATCTTCTCGGAGATCTCGCCGTACGACTTCAGGCCCAGCGCCTTCAGCAGGCGGCGGTCGGTGCCGTACACGTTCATGGCGAGGGGCATGTCCGAGCCGCGCACGTTCTCGAAGAGCAGCGCCGGGCCGCCGGACTTCTGCACCCGGTCGACGATCTCCCCGACTTCCAGGTACGGGTCGACCTCGGCCTTGATGCGCTTGAGGTCGCCCTCGCGCTCCAGCGCCCGGAGCAGGGAGCGAAGATCGTCGTAAGCCATGTGCCCAAGTATCGCCGACGTACCGCTTTGTCCTCGCGGCCACCCCCGCAAGCGGGGTCCGTGCGGCGCCGGGGAGTGGAAACATGGCTGCTGTGATTCCCACCATCGATCTGCGGATCTGGACCGAGGGGGACGCGATGCGGCGGGCCGTGCTCGCCCGCACCGTCGACCAGGCCCTGCAGTCCGCCGGCTTCCTGCTGGTCACCGGGCACGGCGTGGACCCCGCCCTGCGGGCCGGGATCCGGTCGGCCGCCCGGGAGTTCTTCCTGCTGCCCGCCGGCGTCAAGCAGCGCTACGCGGCGAAGGTCGGCGGGCGCGGCTGGCTCGGGCCGGGCGCCGAGGCCAACGGGTACGCGGAGGGCACCGAGACCCCGCCGGACCTGAAGGAGTCGCTGACCTTCGCCACCGCCGAGCCGTTCGAGGACCCTCGCGTCAACGCCGAGTGGTACGCGCCCAACGTGTGGCCCGCGGAGGTGCCCGCGCTGCGCGGGCTGTGCGAGGAGTACCTGGGCCGGATGGTCGCGCTGGAGAAGGAGCTGCTGGCCCTGCTGGCCTGCGCGCTCGGACTCGGCGCCGACTTCTTCACCCGGCACATGGACCACCCGACGTACGGCTTCAACATCAACTGGTAGCCGGGCACGGAGATCGTCGGCACACCCGAGCCGGGGCAGTTCCGGATCGGGCCGCACACCGACTTCGGGACCGTCACCGTCCTCGACCGGCAGGCCGGCAAGGGCGGGCTCCAGGTGTACACCGACACCGGCGGGTGGCAGGACGCGCCGTACGACCCGGCCGCGTTCACGGTCAACATCGGCGACCTGCTGGCCCGTTGGACCGGGGACCGGTGGCGGTCCGGGCGGCACCGGGTGCTGCCGCCGCCCGTGGACGCGCCCGCCGAGGAGCTGATCTCGCTCGTCTACTTCGGCGAGTGCACCCCGGGCACGCTGGTGGAGTCCCTCCCGGCGCCGGTGGGCCGGGTGGCGTACCCGCCCGTCGACTCGCACGTGTACCTCCGCGAGAAGCTGGACTCGATCACCGTCGAGTGAACCCCTGACCGGTCACCGACGGTTATTCACTTCCACGTTCGGCCCGCCACCCGTTCCGTTGAATTGAACCGGCCGGGCATGTCCCGCCCGCGTCCCACGGCATTGGCTTCCAGGGGGCCCGCATCCAGGGGCCCCTTGTGCGATGGGAGACGCGTGCGAATCACTGACATCCAGCGCTGCGAGGTCCGGCCGGGACGGCTCGTCGAGTGGACGTTGAGCCCGGCGACCGTCGCGGCGGCGACGGCGCTCCCGGACGACTCCCGGCCGCCCGCCTACATCCAGGAGTCGCACATCAGGACGGCCAGGTGCGTCCGGGAGGACGGGCTGTTCGTGCCGACCTGGCTCGGCACCGCCTTCGACCTGCCCGGCCCGGTCGACCTCGACGTGCTGGAGCGGGCACTGCGCGCCTGGACCGTACGGCACGAGACCCTGCGCAGCGGCTTCCGCTGGGCCGGTGACGAACTGCGCCGCTTCACGCTCGACGCGGCCGACGTGTCCCTGAGCCGGGCGGAGGCGGGCGACTTCCCCGACGCCGGCGACCTCGTCCGCCACCTCCAGGACCGCTTCGACACGGTCGCGGACGCGTTGCGCTGGCCCAACCTGATCTACACGGCCGTCGTCCGGGACGACGGCGCGAGCGTCTACATGGCCTTCGACCACAGCAACGTCGACGCCTACTCCCTGCACCGGCTCGCCGCCGAGATCCAGGAGCTGTACGCGGCGGGCCTGGCCGGCACCCGACCGGACTCCGCCGCGCCCGCCGCGAGTTACGTCGACTTCTGCGAGATCGAGCGCGCGGACGCGGACGGCATCGACGGCCGGCACGCGTTCGTGGACCGCTGGCGGGAGTTCATCCACCGCTGCGACGGCACGCTGCCGGGCTTCCCGGTGGACCTGGGCCTGACCCCGGGCGGCCCGCTGCCCACGCAGCGCATGCTGTGCGAGCCACTGGCGGACGCGGACGCGGCGGCGGCGTTCGAGGCGTACTGCCGGCCGTACGGCGGCAGCCTGGTCGGGCTGCTGGCCGCGACCGGGCTCATCGTGCACGAACTCGGCGGGCAGCCGGTGTACCGGACGGTGGTGCCCTTCCACACCCGGGTGAAGTCGCGGTGGACGGATTCCGTGGGCTGGTACGTGGGCGGCGCCCCGATCGAGGTGCCCGTGGGCCGCACCCGCGGCTTCCCGGAGGCCCTGCGGGCGGTCCGCGCCGAACTCCAGGCGAACCGGTCGCTGGCCCGGATGCCGCTGGCCCGGGTGCTGAGCCTGCTCGGCGCGGACTTCCGGCCGACCTCCCCGGACCTGTACTCGATCGTGTCGTACGTCGACACCCGCGCCATCCCGGGCGCCGAGCGGTGGGCGGAGCTGAAGGCGTACGGGCTGATGCGGGTGTCGTACGGCGACCAGGTGTGCGTGTGGGTCAACCGGCTGCCCGACGGGCTGTGGCTGGCGAGCCGGTACCCGGACACGGACGTCGCGGCGAAGAACATGCGGCTCTACGTCGAGCGGCTGCGGGACCGGATCGCCTCGGTGGCCCACGACAGCCTGTCCGCGGTCTCCTAGGCGCTCAGCCGCGCCCCGGCTCCAACGCCTCGATCAGCCGCTGGAAGCGACCCCGCCAGCGCTGTTCCGACTCCTCCTCGCCCTGGAACTCATGGGTGAAGCGGAGGACGCTGCCGTCCTCCCCGTCCCGCTCCAGGTGGAACCGGAGCCGGCCGCCGGCCCCGACCGTGTACTCCGCGACCCGGTCCACGTCCCACGCGGTGACCTGCCCCTCGCCCAGGTCGCGCAGGGTGACCGCGCCGCCGAGCCGGGGTTCGAGCACGTCGGCCGCGGTGAACCAGGACGCCAGCCCCTCCGGCGTGGCCAGCGCGGCCCAGACCTCCTCCATGCGCCGGGGGAGCCGCACCACGAAGTGCAGGATGTGCGTGTTCCCGTGCGTCTGGCTGGTGCCCTGTGCGATGGAACCGCTCATGACACCAGCCTGCCTCCGGGCCCGGGGATGCGCACGTGGTCACGGGCGCTCCCCCGCGGGCGCGGGCGCGCGGTCGCCCGGCGGTCACACGCCCGCGTAGGAGTGCTTGCCGGTGACGAAGATGTTGACGCCGTAGTAGTTGAACAGCCAGCAGCCGAAGGCGATCAGCGCCAGGTAGGCGGCCTTGCGGCCCTTCCAGCCGGCGGTGGCCCGGGCGTGCAGGTAACAGGCGTAGGCGACCCAGGTGATGAAGGACCAGGTCTCCTTCGGGTCCCAGTTCCAGTACCGGCCCCAGGCGTCGCCCGCCCAGATCGCGCCCGCGATGATCGTGAACGTCCACAGCGGGAAGACGGCCGCGTTGACCCGGTAGGCGAACTTGTCCAGGGACGCGGAGGCGGGCAGCCGCTCCAGCACCGAGGAGGCGAACTTCCCGGGCTTGCCGCCGAGCTGGAGCTTGTTCTCGTACGAGTCCTTGAACAGGTACAGGATCGTGGCGACCGCGCCGACGTAGAACACGGCACCGCAGAAGATGGCGGTGGAGACGTGGATGTACAGCCAGTACGAGTGCAGGGCCGGCACCAGCTGGTCGCTGGCCGTGTACAGCACGGTGACCGCGAGGCCCAGGTCCAGCAGGACCGTCGTCACGAGGAACAGACCGAGCCAGCGCACGTTCTTCTTCAGGGCCAGCAGCGTCAGGTACACGCCGACGGCGACCGTGGAGAAGGTGATGTTGAACTCGTACATGTTGCCCCACGGCGCCCGCTCCACGGAGGCCGCGCGGGCGACGACGCCGCCCAGCTCCACCAGGAACGCGAGCACGGTGAGGGAGATGGCGATCCGGCCGTAGAGGTCGCCCTGCTCGTCGCCGCCGTGGGCGCCGGGACCGTCCGGCACGTCCCGCGCGCCGGACACCGAGCGGACGACGACCTTCGGCCGCTCCAGCACGGCGGTGCCACCGGCCCGCTGCACGGTGACGGCGGGCCCGCCCGCCGTCCGCTCGCTGTCGGCGGTGAGCGCGGCGGCCGTACGGGCGACCTTGCTGCGGCTGCCGAACAGCCACTCGGCGATGTAGGCGAAGAAGGCCAGGGTGTAGACCGCCATCGACGAATAGATCAGCGTGTTGCTGATGCTCGCGAGGTGTTCGTTGGTCGCGGCGGCGAGATCGGTTGCGGCGGCGAGAGTCACTTCTCAGCCCCTTCGGCAGGTACGGCTTGGGGGTCGGGGGTTGCTGCGGGGTCGCCGGGGTCGGGTGCCCCCGGCGCCTGGTCGTAGAGGATCGCGGCGAGGTCGCCCAGCTCCTCGGGCACCTTCGCGGACTCGCTGCGGCCGAGCCCGGCCATCTCGACCACCGTGACGCCGTCGGCACCGCGCACCGCGCGCACCCAGACCCGGCGGCGCTGGATGAACAAGGACCCGGCCAGGCCGAAGATCGCGGCGAGGGCACCGGTGAGCGCCCAGCCGCCGCCCGGCTCCTGGACGATCTCGAAGCCGGCCCACTCCTTGACGTCCTTCTCGAAGGTGATGGAGCCGGCGCCGCCCGGCAGCTTCATGGTCTCACCGGGCTTGAGGTTGTCCCTCAGCTGCGCGCCCTTGGCGTCCTTGTAGTCCTTCATGTGGGACTTGTCGAGCTGGTACACGCTCTGCGGCAGGCCCGAGTCGACGCCCAGGTCGCCGTGGTACGGCTCCAGGTTCAGCACCGGGTTCAGCAGCGCGGGGAAGGCCGAGGCGATCTCCATGCCGGCCCCGCCGTAGGTCGGCAGGAAGAAGGCCTTGATGCCGAGCTGCTCCTTCTTGCCGTCGGCGTCGCGGTAGCCGTCCATGACCTTGACGACACCCTGGGAGGTGACGTTGCCGTCGAGCGGCAGCAGCGGCACGGCGTCGCGGTAGACCACCTTGCCCTTGCCGTCCCGGACGGTGATCACGGGCGCGTAGCCATGGCTGACCAGGTAGACCTTGGAGTCGTCGATCTTCAGCGGCTCGTTGACCTTGATGGTGGTCGTGGTCTGCTTGCCGTAGGCGCCCTTGTTGTAGGCGATCCTCGCCTGGAAGGTGCGCGCGGTGCCCCGGTTCGGGCCGCTCAGCTCGTAGGTCCCCTTGAAGTCCTTCAGGGTGAAGCTGAACGGGACCAGGTCGTCGGGCTGGAACAGGCTGCCGGACTTGAAGTCGTCGTACATCGGCAGCGCGTTGGAGAAGCCGTCGCCCTCCACCATCAGCTTGGTGCCGTCGGACTTGTACAGCTGGCCCGAGGCGAAGGCGACGAGCAGCACGATCAGGGCGATGTGGAAGACCAGGTTGCCCAGCTCGCGCAGGTAGCCCTTCTCGGCGGCCACGGCGTCACCGACGACGTGGGCGCGGAAGCGGCGCTTCCGCAGCAGCGCGAGCGCGGCCTCGCGGACCCGCTCGGGGTCCTCGGTGGTGCGCCAGGTGGTGTGGGCGGGCAGCCGGTTCAGCCGCCTGGGCGCGCCCGGCGGGCGGCCCCGCAGCTGGCCGACGAACTGCCACGTGCGCGGGACGATGCAGCCGATGAGGGAGACGAACAGCAGGATGTAGATCGCGGAGAACCACACCGAGCTGTACACGTGGAACAGGCCGAGCTTGTCGTAGACCGGCGCGAGCGTCTTGTGGGCGGCGCGGAAGTCCTCGACCTTGCTCACGTCGGCGCCGGTCTGCGGGATCAGCGAGCCGGGGATCGCGCCGAGCGAGAGCAGCAGGAGCAGCAGCAGCGCGACCCGCATGGAGGTCAGCTGCCGCCAGAACCAGCGCGCCCAGCCGGTGACACCGAGGCCGGGCAGGATGGTCTGCTCCTCCTGCGGCGCGGTGGACAGCTGGGAGCCGGCCGCTCCCAGCTCCTCCCGGTCCCGGCTGGTGTCGGTGTCGGTCTTGCTCATCGGTCAGATCCCCACATTGAAGCCGCCGGACCAGGTCTGCATCTGCTGCACCAGGCTGTTCCAGGCGCCGGTCAGCAGCAGCACACCGGTCACGATCATCATCGAGCCGCCGATGCGCGTCACCCACACATAGTGGCGCTTGACCCAGGCGAAGGCGCCGAGGGCCTTGCGGAAGCCGATCGCGGTGAGCACGAACGGCACGCCGAGGCCGAGGCAGTAGACGACCATCAGCAGGGAGCCGCGCGCCGCGCTCGACTCCTGGAAGGAGAGGAAGTTCACCGAGGAGAGCGTCGGGCCCATGCAGGGCGTCCAGCCGACGCCGAAGAGGGCGCCGAGCAGGGGCGCCCCCAGCAGGCCGCCCGTCGGCCGCTTGTGGAAGCGGAACTCGCGCATGGTGAACCAGGGCAGCAGCCCCATGAAGAAGACGCCCATGGCGATCATGAGCACGCCGAGCACCTTGGACAGGGTGCCCTGGTAGTCGATCAAGCTGGCGCCGAAGTAGCCGAAGAGGGCGCCGCCGGAGACGAACACGGCGCTGAAGCCGAGCACGAACAGGGAGGCGCCGGCCACCATCCGCCCCCGTCTGGCCTCGGCCAGGTCGGTGCCCGCGACGCCGGTCACGTAGGAGAGGTAACCGGGGACCAGCGGCAGCACACAGGGCGAGAAGAAGGAGACGAGCCCGGCGAGCAGCGCGACCGGCAGGGCGACCAGCAGGGCGCCGTGCAGGACCGTCTCGTTCTGACCCGTCTCCGCGGCCAGCGTCAGCAGCGCGCTCACGTCACTTCTCCGCGAGGACCGGCTTGATCATCTTGAGCAGGCCGGTGTCGTCGAGCGCCTCCAGGGCCCGCGCGGCGACCTTGCCGTGCCGGTCGATGACGAGCGTGGAGGGGATGATCTGCGGGTTGAGGGTGCCCTTCTTGAAGCGGAGCATCAGCTTGCCCGTGGGGTCGTACAGGCTCGGGTACTCCACGCCGTGCTCCTTCTCGAAGTTCACGGCCGGGGTGGTGCTGGTGTCCCGGGTGTTGATGCCGACGAACTGGACACCCTTGTCCTGGTACTCCTTGGAGACCTTGGCGAAGTACTGCGCCTCCTCGCGGCACGGTCCGCACCACGAGCCCCAGACGTTGACGACGACGACCTTGCCCTTGTAGTCGGCGACGTCCAGGGTCTTGCCGTCGATGGTCGTGCCCGACAGGTCCGGGGCCGTGGCGCGCTTGCCGGCGGGGACGGTGTCGACGCCGTTGTTCCCGGTGACGAAGTGGGTGTCGCCACCGCCTCCGGAGGTGCCGCCCTTACCGCACGCGGACAGGGACAGGGCCGCGACGGCGGCCACGGCGCTGAGCAGGACGGCGCGGCTACGGGTACTCATGTGAAAAGTTTCGCATGCCCGTTCCGGGGATCTCGCGCACCCCCCTGCCGGGCGGAAAACCGCATTTCAGGGCGTATTTACACAGGACATTTCAGACAGAGGACCCGGTCGGCGCCGCCTCAGGCGGCATCGGAGGAGGCGGAGCCGCCGGCCCGCAGGAACTCCTTCCAGCCGCCCGCCGGCCGCTGTCCGACCTCGAGCGTCCGCAGCCTGGCGAGCACCTCGGGCTTCTGCACGTCCATCCAGTCCACGAACTGCCGGAAGGAGACCAGCCGCACGTCGGCGCCCTTCTCCTTCTCGCGCGCGATGTGCTTGAAGGCCTCCTCCACGGAGTCCATGTAGATGCCGCCGTTCCACTGCTCGAAGTGGTTGCCGACGAAGAACGGTGCCCGGTTCGTCTCGTATGCCCGCTGGAATCCCTGGATGTACGCCTGCGCGGACTGCTTGCGCCAGCCGGGGTAGTTGTAGGCCGGCGCCTTGGTGGAGTTCAGGGACTGGTTGGCGAGCATGTTGTAGTCCATGGACAGCACCTCGAAGGAACGTCCGGGGAAAGGTATCTGCTGCAACGGCAGGTCCCAGATCCCCAGCTTCTTCCCCGGCCACATCTGACGGCCGCCCGGCGAGGAGGCGTCGTAGCGCCAGCCCAGCTTCCGGGCGGTGGGCAGCAGGTGGTCCTGGCCGAGCAGACAGGGCGTACGGCCGCCGACCAGCTCCTTGTCGTAGTCGAACGGCAGCGAGGGCAGGTCGGTCCAGCCGGTGTTGGTCCGCCACTCCTTCACGAACGCCTTGGCCTGCCGGATCTCGCTCTCCCACTGCTGCGGGGTCCAGTTGCCGACCGTGCCCGTGCCGGCGCAGAAGTGCCCGTTGAAGTGGGTGCCGATCTCGTGCCCCTCCAGCCAGGCCCGGCGCACGTTCGTCAGCGTGGCCTTGATGTGCTCGTCGGTGAGGTAGCCGATGTCGGAGGCGCCGCGCGGGTTGTTCGGCGGCTCGTACAGCCGCTTCTTCGACTCGGGCAGCAGGTACAGGCCCGAGAGGAAGAAGGTCATGGACGCGCCGTGCTCCTTGGCCAGGTCCAGGAAGCGCGGGAAGAGCCCGTTGCCCACCTCGCCGGCACCGTCCCAGGAGAAGATCACGAACTGGGGCGGGGTCTGTCCCGGCTCCAGCGGCTCGGGCTTGGCCGGCTGGTGCGGCTGCCTGCCGGTGAAGGAGGTGGAGCCGTCACCGATGGGCCGCGCCGGATGCGCGGTGCTCCCCTTCCCGTCCCCGTGCCCCCGCCCGGGCTCGCCCCGGCCGGAACCGTCCGGGTGGCCACCGCCGTCCGAGGACGTAAGGCTCCCGCAGCCGGCGAGCGAGGCGGCGGCCGCCGCGCCCGCGCCGAGGCCGAGCATTCCCCGCCGGGAGAAGGTCCGGGAGAAGGTGGGCATGGAAATCCCCGATTCGTCGCTGCCTGCTGGACACCCAGTCAGAGGGCAGGACGATCGGGGAGGTTCCGCGCATTCTTATGTTTTTCGTAACAGTAACCGTGAAAGTGCGCTAAGCGACACCAAACGGACCGTCAGTGACGAGTGAGCCCGGTCAGGCGCCGAAGGCCTTCCCCTGGGGGGTGCCCTTCCCCTTCTGGGGCTTGGCACCGGCGCGCAGGTGGACCGGGACCAGATCGATGGCGGGCTCGCTGTAGCCCACGGACACGATCTTGTCACCCAGATATGTGAAAGTCGTCAGGGAGGCCAGCGTGCACTGCCGCTTGCGCGGGTCGTGCCACAGCCGCCGCCGCTCGACGTACGAGCGCACGATCCAGATCGGCAGCTGATGACTGACCAGCACCGCCTCGTGGCCGCGCGCCCGGTCCTTGGCCGTGTTCAGCGCGCCCATCATCCGTACGACCTGGTCCACGTACGGCTCGCCCCAGGACGGCCGGAACGGGTTGACGAGGTGCTTCCAGTTGTCCGGATTGCGCAGTGCGCCGTCGCCGACGCCGAACGTCTTGCCCTGGAAGACGTTCTCGGCCTCGATCAGCCGCTCGTCCGTGTCGAGATCCAGCCCGTGCGCCTTGGCGATCGGCGTGGCGGTCTCCTGCGCCCGCTCCAGCGGGGAGGCGCAGACATAGGTGACGTCCCGCGGGGCGAGGTGCTCGGCGACCCGCTCGGCCATCTGCCGGCCCAGCTCGGACAGGTGGTAGCCGGGCAGCCGCCCGTACAGGACCCCGTCCGGGTTCGCGACCTCGCCGTGCCGCATGAGGTGGACGACGGTGACGTCCTTGCTGCTGTCGCTCATTCTGCCGTGGCCTCCGCAGCCGCCCGGGCCGCCGCCGGAAGGGCGTCGGCGATCTTCTGAAGGGCCCGCTCGTCGTGGGCCGTGGACACGAACCAGGACTCGAAGGACGACGGCGGCAGGTACACGCCGTTCGCCAGCATCGAGTGGAAGAACGCGGTGAAACGGTACGACTGCTGCCGCTTGGCGTCCTCGTAGTCGCGCACCTGCCGGTCCGTGAAGAACACGGAGAACATGTTGGAGGCGGTCTGCACCCGGTGCGCGACGCCCTCCTTCGACAGCGCCTCGCCGACGAGCGTCCGGATCTGCTCGGAGACGGCGTCGACCTTGGCGTAGGCGGCGTCGTCGAGCAGCCGCAGCTGGGCGAGGCCGGCGGCGGTGGCGACGGGGTTACCGGAGAGGGTGCCGGCCTGGTACACCGGCCCCGCGGGGGCGAGGTGGGCCATCACATCGGCCCGCCCGCCGAACGCGGCGGCCGGGAAGCCGCCGCCCATGACCTTGCCGAAGGTCATCAGGTCGGGAGCGACGCCCTCGACGCCGTACCACCCGGCGCGGCTGGTACGGAAGCCGGTCATCACCTCGTCGGAGATGAACAGGGCGCCGTTGCGCCGGCAGGAGTCCCTGAGGGCCTGGTTGAAGCCGGGGTCCGGCGGCACGACGCCCATGTTGCCCGGCGACGCCTCGGTGATCACACAGGCGATCTCCCCGGGGTGCCGGTGGAAGGCCTCCTGCACGGCCTCCAGGTCGTTGTACGGCAGCACGATCGTGTCGCCGGCCTGGGCACCGGTGACGCCGGGCGTGTCCGGCAGCGCGAAGGTGGCGACCCCGCTGCCGGCCGCGGCGAGCAGCGAGTCCACGTGCCCGTGGTAGCACCCGGCGAACTTGATCACCTTGGACCGCCGGGTGAACCCGCGGGCGAGCCGGATGGCGGACATGGTCGCCTCGGTGCCGCTGCTGACCAGCCGCACCTGCTCCACGGGCGCCACCCGGGCGACGATCTCCTCGGCGAGCGCGACCTCACCCTCGCCGGGCGTGCCGAAGGACGTACCGCGGGCCACGGCCTCCTGCACGGCGGCGATGACCTCGGGGTGCGCGTGCCCGAGGATCATGGGCCCCCAGGAGCACACCAGGTCGACGTACTCGCGCCCGTCGGCGTCGGTGAGGTAGGCCCCCTTGCCCGACACCATGAACCGGGGCGTACCGCCGACGGCGCGGAAGGCGCGCACCGGGGAGTTGACGCCGCCCGGGGTGACGACGGAGGCACGGTCGAAGAGCGCCTGTGACACGGGCGCGTCGTAGGGATAGGGCGTTTCGCTCATGGCACTCATGACGTGCGGCTACTCCGGCTTCTCGGACTCCGGTTGCGGGCTGACCTCCTCAGGGTAGGCCGAACCCCGCGCCGAGCCCCGGCCGGACCGCGGTGAAGACCGCGACCGGAGGCGGTGGTGACCGCGACCGGAGGCGGTGGTGACCGCGACCGGGCGCGGCGGGTCCCAAGATCACAGCGAGGACATCCCTCATCTGCGAGACTGAGAGCTGATACACAAAGCCCATACGCACGTACTCATCAGGGGCCGGATGATCAGGGCCGGGAATCCCCCCGCGTGGACTGTTGTTCCACCGCACGTTTCGGCGGGCGGCCGTGGGGGAGGTCACTGACACGATGATCGGGTTGCGCGGCGGGGGCCACGCGTCCTAGAAAAGCAGTCGGGTGGAGATATGCATCGCGGTGGCGGACTGGGCGAGGGGACTGATGACCTGGGTCCTCGACGTGCCCGGCGGGGAAGGCACCGGCGCGACGCGGAGGAAACGACCGAGACACGTCAGACCGACGCACGACAGACACAGGGTGTACCGAGTGAGCCCGAGCGGTACGACCGGCAGATCGACCGGGATCTCGACCGCCGGCTCGACCAGCGGGCCGACCGCCTCCGGGCGGGGAGCAGGAATGGTGGTCGGGTGGGGGTGACGTACAAATACTTCGGCGCGCCGGACGGCGCGACCGCGGCCCGGGTCCCCATCTCGATGCGCCCCGAGGAACTCGGCGGCGACGAGCTGGGCATGAACGGCATGTTCACCAAGATCAAGCCGGAGACGATGGCCGCGATGGTGCTGACCGGCATCGAGGGCGTCCCCCTGCACAAGGTGCCACCCCTGGAACTGGTCGTCCTGCACCCCGACTACGCGGTCGTCAAGCTCCCCATGACGGTCGTCGATCCCCTGCGCGGCATCGGCGAGGAAGCGGTCGGCGCGGCGGCCTTCATCTGGTCGACGGTCCCCGACCGGGGCGGTCCTCGGGACGCGTTCAACGTGTACCAGTTGCTGCACGAGTGGCAGGACTTCTCGCACCGGCTGCACGAGGCGGGGCATCAGCCGTACTGCCTTGTGTGGCCCTGACCTGGGGTTTCGGTGGGTTCGGGCGGGGCTCTCGGGTCCCTCTCTCGCTCGTGCCCGAGGGAGGCCGTCAGGCGGCCGGGGCACATTGAGGGCACACCGGTTTCGCTGAGGGCGGGGTGCCGTCCGAGCCCTGCGCACCGCGCCGGTCACCAGCAACGGCTCCGGGCTGGCGATGTTCCTCGACATCGCCGTCCTCATCGTCATCGCCACAGCCCGCTGGCACCAAGCCCGCCGGCACGACCAGCAGGTCGCCGCCGCCCACCAGACCCTGGCCCATCTCCAGACCGCCTACCGACAGGCTGCTGCCGGGCCGCTGGCCGCCCTGGCTCAGCGCCAACCACCGGCACGCGCCGTGGAACGGCACGCCCAGCGGATCCTCGTGATCCTGCCCGACCACGCCCAACAGGTCCTCGACGACCCTGCCTGGCCCGCACTGGCCGCAGTCCTCACCGAAGCCGAGAACTCTGGCCACGACCCCGAGCAACTCACAGCACGCCGCACGCCAGCGCACCCTCGACGACGCCCGCTCCACCGCCAGGACCCTCACCTGGCGCGTCCAACGCCTCGCCGCCCGGCAGGCTCCCAGCGCCCGAGCACGGGCTGCCCAAGCCCGCACCAGCGTTGCAGCCCGGCCGGCACAGCCTGGCCAGACTCCGTCCAGCCCGTCACAGCCTGGCAGGGCGGCACCTGCTCGACACCGGTGATGCCGTCAGCGGGCGCGGAGGTACCTGCCGCGTCCACCCTTCAGGTTTCCCACACCGAGGGAACAGCGTCACCGCACCGTGTTGACCAGAGGCTCCAGCAAGTCCAGTGCTTCCTCCCAGCGGAAGCGGTCCGCCGCGCCGCCGGCCCTCGGCCGGTGCGGTTCGCAGGAACCGATCAGGACACCCATCCCCCGTAGCCGGTCCAGGCTCTGCTGGTAGGCGAGATGGGCGGCCTGGGCGGAGTTCAGGTAAGGCAGCACCACAGTCGGGATGTCCATGCCGTACGCCTCGCACAGGATGCCCAGGGCGAGGGTGTCGGAGATCCCGGCGGCCCACTTGTTGATCGTGTTGAAGGTGGCGGGAGCCACGGCGATCGCGTCCGCCGGGGGCAGTGGGCGCGGGTCTCCCGGTGAACGCCAGGCGGAGCGGATCGGGTAGCCGGTCTGTGCCTCGATCGCCGTAGCATCGATGAAGCCAAATCCCCGCGGTGTGGCGATGACGCCGACATCCCAGTTCGCCTCCTGGGCGGCCGTGATCAGCCTGCCGACGTCACGGGCCACGCCGGCCGCGCACACGACGACGTACAGGAAGGCCTTCTTGTCCGGGGCAGTCGGTTCGGTCACGCGGGGACTCCCAGTTGGCGGCTGAAGTGGTGCAGTTCCGGCAGGGTACGTCGGCGGTCGCGGGCGGCCATATCGGCGACCAGGTTGCGGACGTCGGGGCGGCGGATGTCCTGGGCGGCGCAGGTCTCGGCGATCCTCAGGGCTTGGTAGCCGTCGGCAAGGTGGCCCTGCTGGCTGTAGGCGCGAGCCGCTTCGACCCATAGTGCGGCCCGGCGTTCGGGGACCGGGATGTGCCGGCGCATGAGGGGCCGGGCCGCCTGAAGGGCGAGGCCGGCGTCGCCGAAGGCCACCAGGGCGCTCAGCTCGTGCAGGGCGACGTTGGTCGGGCTGAAGGTGGCCCAGGCGTCGGGCCGGTCGAGAGTGACGTACCGCGAGACTTCTTTCGCTTCGGTGAGGAATTCCTTCGTGGCCGCGCGATCACCACGACTGCTGGCCGCGGTCACACCTCGCAGGAGCAGCAGTCCCACGGCGGCAAGGTACTTCGGTGAACGCCGGTCGTAGGAGCCGGTGAGCTGGTCGGCGGTGTGCCGGACCAAGGTGACGGCCTCCGTGGCGTGCTTCTCACGGACCAGCACGTGGGCCTGGACACGGACGCTGGAGGCGAGGACCACCGGATCCCCCGAGCGTTCGGCCTCGGCCATCGCCCGGCCGACGGCGAGCCATGCGTTGCCCTGGTCGTGCTGCTTGAGCAGCAAGCTCGTCGTCGTCTGGTACGCCGTGGCCAGGAGCCGGGACACCGTTTCCCCGTCCGTCGCATCACCGACCGCCAGTCGCAGGTCGGCAATCAGGCTCGGGAGGGTGCGCTCCAACTCCGTGTATTGGCAGGTGTGGAAAAGCCTCAGTGCTGATCCGACGCGTTCATACAGGACGGCCGTGTCCTGGGGGCCACCGGTGCCCGCGGGGCCGGGACCGGGCAGGAGGGCCTGGACGAGGGCGGTGTGCGAGGCCGAAGAGCCGGCCGGGGCCGCGAGCGCTGCGATGCTCGCGGCGAGGAAGGTGCGGCGGTGCATGTCGTCAGCTTCTTGATCGGCGGCGGAGACGTCCTGAGACGGGGCGAGGCCCAACTCATGAGGCAGGATGTTCAGTTCCTGCGCGATGGCGCGTAATACGCGGATGTCCTCCGTGCCGCGACCACTCTCCAGACGGCTCACCTTGGACTGGTGATACCCGAGCGCTGCGGCCACGTCGTGCTGTGAACGCCGCTGTAACACCCGCGCCTGACGGATCCGGTCTCCGATCCGTCTCGCCTCCCCATGCGCGTCGGCCATCTGCCACGGCTCCTTCCGCCGTCGCTGATCCTGCCTGCTCAATCGAGCATAGATCAGCCGTAGTTGGCCGTGATGCAGCCCCTGCATAAGTCATGCATCGCCCGCGTCAGGGCTCACCACTCACGGCGACGGACTGGTTGCTTGGTGTGGCCCCACCTACACCGGGAGGCCGCTCATGGAAGCGCACCAGCTCGCCCTTTCCCTACCCGCGACGCCCGCCGCAGCAAGCCAGGCCCGGCACCAGGCCGTGGACGCGATAGCGGGCTGGGGCTCGGGACTGGGCGCCGAGGTGGTGCACACAGCCGAACTGCTGGTCAGCGAGCTCGTCACCAACGCGGTCCAGTACGCCGGCACCGGATCCGTCTCGCTCGCGGTCTGTCTCGACGAGGCCGTCCTGCGGATCGAGGTCTGCGACACGAGCCCGGTCCTGCCCCAGCCGGCTCTGCCCGACGCGGACAGCGAGGGCGGCCGGGGTCTGTTCCTCGTCGCCGCTCTCGCCGACCGGTACCACGCCGAACCGACGAAGGACGGCAAGCGCTGCTGGGCCGAGATCGATCTGACCAGCAAACCCAGCCAGGAAGTCGCCTGTTTCCTGCCCCTCCAGAGGAGTTGATGATGACGACCACCCACGCCCCCGGCGTGGCCGCCGAGGTGATCGCCGTACGCCCCGGGCCGCCGCTCGCCGGCACCGTGAGCGTCGACGGCTCCAAGAACGCCGCTCTGCCGCTCCTGGCCGCCGCGGCGGCCCTCGGTCGCCCGGGCCGATTGAGCAACGTCCCGGACAGCACGGACGTCCAGATCATGCTCACTCTGCTGCACCAGGCGGGTTGGCATGTCACGCAGCCCGTCGGCGAACCAACCACTTACGTGATCCTGCCGACGGAGGCATCTCAACGACTGCCCGATCTGGCGCAGGCAGCCCACATCCGCGCCTCGTACTACCTCGTCCCCGCCCTGCTCGCGCGTTACGGCCGGGCGCGGCTGCCTTGGCCGGGTGGCTGCCGGATCGGTGCGCGCGGGATGGAGCTGCACTTCAAGGTGTGCGAGGCGTTCGGCGACCGGAGCCGGCAGAACAGCTCCGGTTACGGCATCGAAGCCCTCAGCTCTCACACGGGCACCGTCTCCATCGCACTGCCCTTCCGCTCTCGCGGTGCGACCGTGGCCGCGACACTGCGCGCCCTCACAACCGGCCGCCCCTTACGGCTGGGCCAACCCAACCTCTCGCCCGAAGTCCTGAGCATGCTCGACGCCCTGAGTTCGGTGGGCTGGGAGACGCGCGCCAACGAGCATGTACTGACTCTCTCGCCGCCCTCTTCGCCGCCGACTGCCCCCGCTGCCTGGACCGTGCCCGGAGACAAGATCGAGGCAGCCACGCTGGCCTGCGCGATCGCCGCGACGCGCGGTACTGCCCGTATCGACGGCGTGCAGGGCAAGGACGTAGGCCCGTTCGTGGCTGCCCTTCATCAGCTCGGCATCCCCGCAGACGCGGAGCCGGGTGGCCTTACTGTCCGCGCGCATGAGACAGCCCCCACTGGTCGTCCCCTGCGGGCCATCGCCTCTCTGAGCCCTGCGGGCCTCGACGCCGACTTCGAACCACCGCTCATGGCACTCGCCCTCGGACTGCCCGGCACGCATCTGTTCGCCGACGCCATCAATCCCGGCCGCCACGGCAACCTGCTGCCGCAGCTGACCCGCCTGGGCGCCCGGATCGAGGAGATCTCCCCCACCGAATGCCGCCTGACAGGGCCCCAGCAGCTGACGGGCGCGGGCGTCGAAGCCACCGACATCCGCACCGGGTCCGCCCTCATGGTCGTCGGCCTCACGGCCCGGGGCGTCACCACCATCGGCGGCCTCAACCAGCTGCGCCGCGGCCACGCCGACCTGTCCGGCAAGCTGCGCATCCTGGGCGCCGACATCTGCGAGGTCACCCCATGACCACCGACGACCGGAACCTGCGCCAGATCGTCGCCACGACGGACGTCCACTCCTCCTTCGACAACGCCGCGCCCTTCCTGACCCACCTCCACGCGCTGCGCCCGACCTCGCTCATCGTGGACTGCGGCGACTTCTTCGAAGGCAGCGGCTACTACCGCCTCGCCCGAGGCACCATCGAGCGGGAGATCCTGCTGAAGCTGTATGACGTGCTGGCCCCTGGCAACCACGGCTGGCCCCACCACTTCGAACCCGACCTTCACCGGCGCACTGTCTGCGCCAACGCCGTCGATGCCAACACTGGCGACGCTCTCTTCAGCCGCCTGCACATCGCCGACATCGATGGACGGCGCGTCGGCGTAACCGCCGTAATCGGTCAACAAGCCTTCCACTCGATCCCGGCCGCCCAACGAGCCGGCCACTGCGTCACCGATCCCCTCCAGGCCCTGCGCGAGGTGATTCTCGCCCACGTTCACGAGGTGGACAGCTGGGTTCTGCTCAGCCACTCCGGCTTCGACGAGGACCGGAAACTCGCGGCGGCTTGTCCGTTCCTCGACGTGGTCTTCGCCGGGCACTGCCACAGCGATCAGTACGGGCCCGTCCGAGTCGACGGCACCCTGGTCGTCAAGGGTCGGGAGCTCGCCGAAGGCTATGCGATCGCCACGCCCGTGGGCGCGGGATGGGGCGCGGGCACTACATCCTTCCCGGATCAGGTCCCGAGCTTCGTCCCTGCGGAGCTTGCGGGCCTGCGCTCACGCATCGAGGACGTCGGACAGCAGCTGGCCGCCGTCCTCGGCGCCATCAGTCCGACCTACCGCCACCAGCCCCTCGACCGGCGCAACGTGCTCCTGGACCTCGCCGCCCGCCTGCGTACGGCACTCGGGGCAGACACGGTCATCCTCAACGAGACGGCACTACGCGCCGTACCACTCGGCGACACCCTCACCCAGGGCCACCTGCTCTACATCGAGCCGTTCGCCAACCAGCTGGTGCACGCCCACGTACCTGAGCTGGCACGCAGCGACCTCCCCGGCTGGCTGTCACATCTGACCACCCAGACCGGCCCGCTCGTCACCGCCCCCGATCCCTTGCCGGATGCCGTGACCACCGTGCTGACCACCGACTACCTCGCCGACACCTACCTCGGCGAGCGCACGCACGAGGCCGGCCTGCGTCTGGACCAGGCTGTCCAGCACGTCCTCACCGCCCCCGACACCGCGGAAGGAGGCAGTTAATGATCCTCACCGGCCCGGAGATCACCGCAGCCGCTCACGACGGCCGCCTCCGCATCACCCCCTTCGCCGCCGACCAGGTCAACCCCAACAGCTACAACGTGCGTCTGGGCCCCACCTTGATCACGTACACGAGCGCGGTCCTGGACGCCCACCGGCCCAACCCCACCCGCGAAACCACCATCGGCCCGGACGGGTACGTCCTCCAGCCAGGCGAGCTCTACCTCGGCCACACCCTCGAAGAGGTCGGCTCCGACACCTTCGTCCCGCTGCTGTTCGGCCGCTCCTCCGTCGGACGTCTCGGCCTGTTTGTCGAGATCACCGCCCCCATCGGCGACATCGGCTTCCACGGCCAGTGGACGCTCATGCTCACCCCGATCCGACCGCTGCGCGTGTACGCCGGCATGAAGATCGGGCAGATCATGTTCTTCCTCTCCACCGGCGCCATCGAACCCTACCGGGGCAAGTACCAGGCCGCCGCAGGACCGCAGCCCTCCGCCTACTGGCGAGACCTCGCCCGGCTCCAGGTGGTGGCATCGTGATTCTCACCGGGCCCGCCATCGCCGCCGCCGTCGAGGCCGGCGAGATCACCATCGACCCGTACGAGCCCAGCCGCGTCTCCCCCAACGCCTACGACTGGCGCCTCGGCAACACCATCCGCGTCTGCGACGGCGACCTCGACGCCGCAATGCCCACCACCTTCACCGAGCAGGCCATCCCCGACGTCGGCCTGGTGCTGCGCCCTGGCCTCCTGTACCTGGGCATCACACTGGAGCGGACTGGTTCGGAGACGTACGCGCAGATGCTGAACGGCGACCGCACCACCGGCTCCCTGGGCATCTGGGTCCACGTGTCGGCTCCGCTTGGGCACCAGGGCCACGCGATCCGCTGGACGCTGGAGATCCGCGCCGTCCGACCGGTGCGCGTGTATCCAGGCATGACCTTCGGCAAGCTCGTCTTCCTCACCACCTTCGGCGCCCCGGCGAGCTACCAGCAGCAGCCGGCCAAGTACGCGTCCACGGAGGGCATCGACATCTCGCGCCTCTACGAGGAGATCGACGGAGGAGTGCGATGAACGCCACCTCGGCCACCGGCCCGATGGCCGCCACCTTCCTGGATCTCCCCGCCGGAAGCCCCGGCGGCAGCGTCGTGCTCTTCCTCGACCTCTACACCGGCGAGCAACCCCTCATCCCGGCCCGCGCCTTCATGCTCGCACCACCTGGTCACGCTCCCCGTCCACCCACCGGCCTCAACCTGCTCCCCGCAGCAGGCAAATGCCTGGAAGGAGCAGCCTTCAGTCGCTACGTCACCACCCTGCGCAGAGCGCTTACAGCCACGCTCGATCCCACACGGATCGACGTCCTCCACTTGCAGCACCTCGCGTTCGGCGCCACCCCAGCCCTCATCCGCGCCCTACCCGCACACCCCCGGATCGCCCTCGTCCACGGCACGGACCTGCTCTTCGCCGAGACCCACCGAGACCAGCTCCAAGTGCTGCGCGAGACAGCCAGGGCCGCCGACGCCATCGTGGTCCCCACCAACGCAATGGCCGACCGCCTCCTCAAGCTCGCCCCGCAGATCGAACGCCGCAAGATCACCCACATCCCCTGGGGCATCCCCGACCACCTGCTTACCGCCCCGCCCGGCCGGCCGGCACGCACGTCCACCAGCCACCTGCGGATCCTGTACGCAGGACGCCTGACCGCCGAAAAGGGTGTCGAGGCCCTGATCAAGAGCCTGGCTCCCGTTCCCGGTGTCGAGCTGAGCGTCGCAGCGCCCAAAGCCCAGTTCCACGCACTGGCGCCACTGCTGCAACGAGCCGGCGTACGAGTCCGCTACCTCGGCTGGCTCCGCCGCCCACAGCTATGGAGAGCCTTCACCGAACACGACGTACTAGCCGTGCCGTCCACCACCCTGGAAGCCATGGGACTCGTCGCACTGGAAGCCCAAGCATGCGGGCTCCCCGTCCTCTACCAGCCCGTCCCCGGCCTCAACCAAGCCCTCGCCGCTTCCGGCATGGCCACCGACTTCACTCACTCCGCCGCACTCGCGCGCGACCTCGACCGGCTGCGAAGGACACCCGGGCTGATGACCGCCCTCCAGCAGGCGGGCTATGCCAACGCGGCACGCTATCCCCTCTCGGCGACCGCACGATCCCTGACCGACCTCGGCCGACAGCTCACCTGAACCGACCGCCAGACAACCCGACACGTCACTACCCGAACCGCTCCACGAACGTCACTACGCTGACCGACGGGACACCCCGGCGAAGAGGGAGACCATGACGTACGACCGCGACCGCATCGAAGCCCTGCTCGACGAGGGAGTCCGCGACAAGGTGTACCCGGGCGCCGTGTGGGCCCTCGGCGACGCCACCGGCACCCTCGCCCGGGGCACCACCGGCGTCCTCGACCCCGACGAGCCGGAGGTGCCCATGCGCACCGACACCGTCTTCGACGCCGCCAGCCTCACCAAGATCCTGGCCGTCTGGTCATCCATCGGCGCCCTGTGGGAGGACGGAACCCTCGACCTCGACCAGCCGCTCGGCAGCTTCTGGCAGGAGGTCACCGGACACCCACTCGGATCCGTCACCGCCCGGCAGCTGCTGACGCACACCGCCGGCGTCCCACTGCGAGCCCAGCTGAAGAACCTTTACGGCACCAACCCACAGGAGATCCGGCGAGGCGTCCTCCGTGAGCAGCTCCACCGACCTCCGGGTGAGGCAGTCGAGTACACCGACCGGGCCGCCCTCATCCTGGGCTATCTCGCCGAACACCTCTCCGGCCAGCCCTTGGACCAACTGGCCACCACCCGCACCTGGCTCCCACTGGGCATGACCTCCACCCGCTTCGGCCCCTTGCCCGCCAGCCTCGCGGCGCGCTGCGCGCCCACCGAACTAGACCAGGACACCGACACCCACCTCAAGGGGGTCGCCCACGACTTCTCGGCCCGCCTCTTGGGCGGCGTCTGCGGCATCGCCGGCGCCTTCACCGTCTTCGACGACCTCGCCGTCTTCCTCCAGTACATGCTCGCCCCTGCCGCTTCCCAGTTCCGGGCTGGTTTCGGGAGCGAGTGGGTGACCCACTCTCTGACGATCCAGACGGGCCAGCTCCAGCCTGCTCGTGGCCTGTTCTGGCACCCCGCTCCCGGCACGACCGCCGACGAGGACGCCTGGGTCCACTACGGCTTCACTGGCACAGGCATGTGGATCTCCACCACCAAGGACCGCTGGGCGGTTCTCCTGACCAACAAGCTCTACTACACAAGGGATCGTGGGCCATTGACCGAGGTTCGCAACACCTTCCGTGAACTCGCCTTCAACTGATTGGTCAAAACGGAACCCAGGCCCCATCCGACGTCCGGTGTTGAGCGCAACGCTGCCCGCCCACCCGCTAGACGGCTGGCCGTATTCGGACAGCGGACACACGGTGCGATGCAGCTGAGACCGAACAAGCGCTACCAATGCGACGGAGATAACAGGACCGGCTCCAGTGGCCCACCCTTTTCGTCCGACTTAGCGTGGAATGCACCGCTCTTCAGACAGGGGTGATGTCAGTGCCATAGGGAAGACTCTGGATGTGGGGGAGGGAGACTCATGACTGACCAGCAAAATGGCTCTGACCAGCGCATACCTGCTCCGAATGGTTGCCGATGGTGTGGGCTTGAGGCGCGGGAGCATGCGCAGCGCTGGAAGCCTCCGGTGGGCTGGCACAAGTGGGAACCGCCGACATTGGAACAACGCAAGGAACGCATGCTCGCACGGCGGCGGCGCCGCGGCGGTACCAGTGAGACCAGGTCAGCGCTGCGCGCTCTTACCCTGCGGCCAGCTTTCTGATCTCGCCGAAGATCTCCCGCAGCTGTGCGGGCACCTGATCAGGGCTGGTGAGCGTGCTCACCAGCCCGAACATCATGTCGGGTTTGCCGCTGGGCCCGTTCGGGCTGTCGTTGCGGAGCATGTTCAGCACTTCCTTGCTGAACTTCTTGCCGCGCTGAGCGGTGAAGTCGTCCGTGGTCCACGGCTCGCCGTCCTTCGGCCAGAGCTCATTGGCGGTCGCGGCCCACAGGTCGTCCGGGAACAGTTCCTCCAACTCATTGAAGGCGTCCGGCTCGCCCACGAAACGGACGACCTCACTGAAAGCACTGCCGAAGAACTGCTGGAGTCGGGCTTCCTTGAAGAGCCCCTTGGGCAAGGTGCGGCTGTCGGCGTCCACCATGAGCATCACGGAGCGGCCATGCGCGACCAGATAGTGAGCGAGGTGCAGGGCCCCCTCATTGTTGAAGCACGCCCACAAGGCGATGCCGGCCGACTGGAGAGACTGGCCCTCCGACAGCCGGAACAGCATGGGGATCACCCGCTGTTCGGTGTCGCCCTCGACAGCCAGAAAGCAACGCTCATGCAGCAGAACAGAGTTGCGAAGGCCGACTGCCGCGGCCATGCGCCCCAAGTGCACGTCGATGTCGTCGTGGGTGTCGGCCCCAAGCCGCTCGATCACCGTCCGTCCGTGCTCCAGTCGCAGATGCACGACGTCGGCGATGTCGACACCGTCGATAAGGTTCATGGAGTGGGTGGCGACGATTACGTTCACATGGGGCAGCGCGCTCTGGTCACGGATGAGCTGCATGATCTTGCGCTGGTGCCCGTAGTCGAGGTGCGTGTCCGGCTCGTCGTAGATCACGATCGTCTGTACCGGAGGCGGGACATCCTCGGCGGCCTCAGGGTCAGCTGAAGAGTCGACGTCGGCGAACTCCTCGCGTGTGAGCAGCTGGCTGTTCCACTCCCAGATCGCCAGGGAGATACGGCGTGCGCTACCTAGGCCGGAACGATCCAGGCCCACGGTCTCGCCCTTCGTACGGGCGATTCGCAGCGGCGCACCCCGGAAACCGTGAGTGAACGAGACCACAGGCTCGACATCAACATCAGTGAGGTCGTCGCAACGGCTCTGAATGTGCTCGCACAGAGATCGGGCGTCGTCCTGAAGTCGCTCCTTGATCCCGGCCTCGATCGACTGCAACTGGCCCTCAAGCGTGGGGTCCGCCATATGGGCCTGGTAGCGGCCCATCAGCGCGGTCTTCACCGCAGCGTCGGGATCGGCCGACTTCCCGTCAAACGGCATCAGCCGGGGCATGCGGCGCTCCATCTCCCTCAGAGCAGGAACCCAGCCCGACATTGAGGCGTGAGCCATGCCGTACCTGCATAGGGCTGGCTCGATGTCGCCGCGCTTTATGGACGACAGCTCAGGAAGCAACTGCTTGGCGAGGGCTCTCACCTCGTTGAGGGACAGCTTGGAAGGGTCTCGCAGTCGTTCGTCGTCCGCGAGCGGCGCCCAGCACTCAAGGACGGGGTCCTCACCGTTGACAGCGCGCCGCCGTACGCGCAGCTCCTCGGTCGGGAAGCCGAACGTTTCCAACTCCCAAGAGTCGAGGGTGAACTGCCCCTCCACCCATGTGGTCGAACACCGCAGGAGAGGCGCCGAGTCATCGACGTCCACGCCATCCGAAGCGTCGAGCTCGTACGTACGATCGTCCTCGGTCAACTGCTCATTGCCCACAAGGAACGCCAGCGCGGCAAGCACCGCGCTCTTACCGCCGTCGTTCTGGCCGGCGAGGATGGTCGGTGTGCTGACCGGAATGTCACGGACGTCCTTGAGGGATCGGAATCCGCACACGGTGAAGCTGTGCAGGTGCACCGTTCTCAGCCGCTCCGTTCCCTAGCGCCTCGGGGCAGGCGCAAGCCACCAGGGGCGCCTCGCCCCAGACATCGACCTGGGCAACAGCCAACCCAGGCGCATCATCTTATGTCTTGTGGAGATAGCCTGTTGGCGCTGTGAACGGATCTGACCGATTCAGACCGACACCGAGCGAGGCCTGCCTGCCTCGGGCTCAACGTCACGGCTGACGGGGCCTTCATCGCCCCCGAACCGCACCACGCCCGCGTCCTGTTCTCAGGCATGCAGCCGTCCTGAGCAGTGTCCACACATGGGCGGGCAGGCCCGTCTACGATCAGCCGCCATGGACTGGCTGGAGCGGATAGCGAAGCTGAGGCAGTGGACCAGGAGCGGTACCCGCGCTCCGCACAAGCCGCTGCTGCTCCTGTACGCCCTCGGCCGGTTCCAGGATGATGCCGACGGCGGCCTGCGATACACCGCGGTGGAACAGGACTTGCAGCGCCTGCTGACCGAGTACGGCCCACCCAACAAGACGACACCCGCCTACCCCTTCCACCACCTGGCCAGCGACGGCGTATGGGAAGTCCGCACCGATCGCGGACCGGGAAGCCCTGGAAGCGGGGTACGGGACCTTCGCAAGACAGGCGCCACCGGGCAGCTAGCGCCGGACTTGAGAGCGGCGCTGCGACGCGAACCGGACCTGCTCGGCAGAATGGCGCGATTGCTGCTCGACCTACACTTTCCACCCTCCCTGCACCGAGAACTGTGCGAAGCCGTCGGCCTGGAACTGGAGCCAGCGGAGGCCGAGCAGCTCTCGGCCGTACGCAGGCAGCGGGACCGGAGGATGCGGGAGCTGGTGCTGACCGCCTACGAGCACCGGTGCGCCTTCTGTGGATACGACGGCAGGATCGCCGCGGTGCCCGTCGGACTGGAGGCCGCCCACGTGCGCTGGTGGGCGTTCGGAGGCCCCGACGAGATCGAGAACGGGCTGTGCCTGTGCTCGCTGCACCACAAGCTCTTCGACAAGGGTGTCCTCGGCCTGGGAGACGACCAACGCATCCTGGTGTCACAACGCTTCGTGGGCCACAGCCCCGCCGCCCGCGACCACGTCATAGCCCTCGCGGGCCGCCCACTCATCGGCCCCCAGCCGGGTGCTCGCCCTGTTGCCGCAGTTCACTGCGACTGGCACGCCCGACAGGTCTTCCACGGCGAACCGCGCCCTGCCACTGCCTGAACGCTGCTGCGCCCACAATCAACTGTTCAGAGAGTGGCCCTCACTTGCAGCGCTACTTTCATCATATGACGCCGAATCAGCCACGGAATATTTTGTGCTACTGTTTTGAGGTCTGATACGAGGTGGTGTCGTGTATGGCGGTCACTGAGCTGCAGGCGCAGCCCGGGATGCTCGTGCTGGCGCGCGAGTCCCGCGGGCTGACGCAGGCTGAGGTCGCCGCGGCTATGACCAAGGCGTCGCCAGGCGGCGCCACGCCGGTTTCCCAGGGCTACGTAAGCCGAGCCGAGGCTGGTCGTCTCGTCGTCACACATGAGCGTCTTGAGCTGTACGCTGCCGCGCTTGGCTACCCTCCTGAGTTGCTGTGCCTGGATCCGCAGGTCAGCGGCATCGGGGTGGGCCTGGTCCACCACCGCAAGAAAGCAGCTCTGACTGCCTCCGCTCTGCGACGCGTGCACGCCCATGTGGCGCTCTCACGGATTCAGCTGAACGGCCTGGCGTCCGCAGCGGCATTGCCGCCAGTCTCACATCGCTTCTTCAGGGTCCCACTGGATGACCTCACCACCCCGAAGGACGCTGCCCGGCGAGTCCGCAGGGAGTGGAGCGTGACCCCCGGTCCGGTACTCAACATGGTCGCGGTGCTGGAGAATGCCGGCGCACTGGTGATCACCCGCGACCTGGACAGCGACCTGTTGGACGCCGTAAGCCAGTGGGAAGCGGGCGGGCATCCTCTGCTCCTGGTCAACACCCGGGCACCGGGCGACCGACGTCGCTTCAGCATCGCGCACGAGCTGGGTCACCTGGTGATGCATGACGAGCCGGGCACAGGGTCCACGCAGGAGAAGCAGGCCGACGCCTTCGCTGCCGAGTTCTTGATGCCTGCCTCCGATATCCGGCAGGCGTTCTCCGGCGGCGTCGATCTGGCCAAGCTGACGGAGCTGAAGCGGGTTTGGGGTGTCTCCATGAGCGCGCTGCTGCGCCGTGCCCAAACGCTCAACGCCGTCAGCGAGTGGCAGTACCGCACCCTGATGATCGAGATGTCAGCGCTCGGCTACCGGACCGCAGAGCCTGTTGATGTCCTCCCTGAGCAGCCGCAGCGCCTCGTTGTCCTTGTCGACACCTTGCTGACCGACCGCCAGATGACTCTGGAGGATGCGGCTGCCTGCGCGCACCTGCTTCCTGAAGACTTCCAGCGCCTGTACGTCGAGGGCGTCGGTTCATCATCATTCCCGGCCTTCCGAAGGTGACCATGACCGACCGTTCCGCCCCGCTGCCTCGTCCGCGCTCCGATCTGACCGAGCCTCCCGACGCTGCGGGTGCGCCAGACCGGCCGGACAGCCTGAACGGTCTGCAGGGCCGCATGCTGATCCAGGTCAGCGCCGCCCGGCTCGGCTACGTCCAGGGGCAGGTCGACCCGGTACGCAGTGGGCTCATCCTGTGTGGCACCGACGCCGTGAAGAAGGCCGGCGCCCTGCGATACAGGGAGGGCTACGCCGCTCCGCTCCTGATCGACCCGGCGGTGTACGAGGTCAGCGCCGCGACCGAGGAGAACCCCTTCCCCTACGACGTCGAGCCCACGCTCTTCCTCGACGATCCCCTGGAACTGTCTCTGGCCGAGCAGCGGGACGCCGGAGCAACGCTCCCCATGACCCCCACCGGCTACATCAGGGCCGAGGACTCCGATGCCCTCCGGGCCGCCGTGACCCGTGTCCTGGAACTCGACGATCCAGAGGTGATCTTCGCCGCTCCGGTGGATGTCTCCTGGCTACGCGACGAGGAATCGACCCGCCAGCTCATCGCCTACCTGCGGATGGTCAAGGGGCCGAAGGCCATCATGCTGGGCGGACAGATGGACCCCCTGGCGCGTTACGCCAAGGCCGTAAGCCATCTCAAGCAGGTCATCGAGGAAGTCCCCGGGGCTGCCCTGCTACGCACGGATCTCGCGGCATTCGGCGCGCTGGCCTTCGGTGCCGCCTTCACAGCCTTCGGCGCCAGCAGCCGCTACCGGCACGTCGTCGCCCCCGGCGAAAAAGCGCAGACCAACAAGAGCATCCCCGTCCAGTCACCGCACGTTCTCTTCCCCGACCTGATGGCCTTCTTCCTGGGTGAGACGATCGCCAAGCGTTACGGTGGCGCCGATGCTCCGGTCTGCTTCTGCTCGGCCTGTGCCGGCAAGCTCGCACTGGACGCCTTCACAAGCAACCGCGGCGAGCTTCCTGCCGCAGCGGCGGCACACAACGTCGCGGTCCTCATGGAGTGGCTGCGTGCCCAGACTTCGGTCAAGCCCGGCACAGCACGCCAGCAGTGGTGGTTCGACCGCTGCCGTAAAGCTCTCGATCAGTACGAACTGATCAACACGTCCATCAGGCAGCCGAAGGCGTTCAAGCCTCCGGCACAGCTCGATCGATGGGCGTCGACCGCTCGCGAAACCGCCAAGACACCGGCTCAGACAGCCGCCGCCGAGCGTAGGCGCTGGTACACATCCTCGACGAACCACCAGGCCGCAGCGGTGTGCCGGGGCGGCCTGTAGTCCTCCGGCTCCAGTACCAGCTCGACCTCGTCTCCAGAGGCGACGAACACGCCGATGCCATAGAAGTCGGCCTCGACGAGAACCTCATCCAGTCGGGCTGGAAGACGGTCCAAGAGCATGGCCCGGCGGCAGAAGGGAGCAAATTGGCCCGCTCGCTCAAGGCCCTGGCGCCACCCGGAAGCGCGAACCACAGCAAGATCCACCTGCAGGGGCCGCACGGCACGTCGGGTGACCGTCTTCCGGTCTCGCTCCACCGCTCCCGACGGCAGCCCTCGCACCGCCCGCCGCGCCGGCGAGTCCAGCGATTGCAGCGGAACAGGAACGTCCACCGGGAGTGTCAGCAGGCACTCAAGATCGGGCAGCTTATCCACCCGGGCGGCGGAGACTTCCTCGCGCCGCGCATGCTCGCCCTCGTTCAGACGGTAGAAGCACAGCGCCTCGGTCCCGAAGACAGAAACAGTTCGGGCCTGCCCGCCCGGCTCCAGCAAGGCGCGAGAAGCCTCCCGCACAGAACCGCCCGTCAGGGAACTCGCCAAGGTCACCATGGCCCCCACCCTGCCTCACTGGGATTCGACCGCATGCAGCGGCCCCGCGTTCATCCAAGCCGTATGCGTACGGGTACACCTACCAAACAGCTCAAGACGCCTCGCGGACACTGCCCGACTGAGATCCTTCTCCGCATCACTGCCCTCATCACGGCGCCCTAGGCGCGAAAGCTGGGCCTGAACGCGCCTCCCCAGCCACGTCCCCGGAGGGCACATCCAGGGCACATGAGCCTGGGAAACGGCGTTGACCCGTGAGAACTACCGACACGAGTTCCCGCAGGTCGACGCACACTTCACCGAGAAACCCCAGGTCAGCGCCCCGTCCCTCCCATTCGCTGCACGAGGGGCAGGACTTCAGCCACCGGTTGCACGAGGCGGGGCATCAGCCGTACTGCCTTGTGTGGCCCTGAGCGGAGGCTCCTTGGCGGGTGGGCGGGGCTTCCGGGTCCCGCCCTCGGCATGTGCGGGGAGGGGCCGTCCTCCATGCCACGCACACGCCGACACGACGAGCGGCTTCCCGGCCACCCGCGCGGAGCACGTGTGAGTGTGGCGGGAAGGCGTCGCTGGGTGTTGACGGAGGTGTCACTCGCCGTCCGGGGAAGGGATCCGGGCCCTGAGGAGGTCACACCCTTCCTTCGTCGTTCCGAGGCTTGGGCGTCTTCTCCGGCCCCGGTGCGCACGTGCCGTACGGGCTGATCAGGAGCAGGGCGACGTCGTCGCTGCGGGGCGCGGTGTGCTGGGCGTGGGTGATGAGGGTGTCGGCCAGGGCGTCCATGGAGTGGTACCGCTCGTGGGCGAGCCGGCCGGCGAGGGCCGTGATCGCGTCCTCGATGTCGGTACCGGGGGCCTCGACGAGCCCGTCGGTGTACAGGGCGAGCACGGCGCCGGGAAGCAGCGGGACGTTCATCGTCGGGTAGTCGGCGGCGGGGTCGATGCCGAGCAGCAGCCCCGGAGGGGGCTCGAGGATCTCGGTGCGGCCGTCCGGATGGCGCAGGACCGGCGGGGGATGCCCGGCGGTGGCCAGGCAGGCGCTGTGGCGGACGAGGTCGAGGTGGGCGTAGAGGCAGCTGGTGAACAGGCCGGCGTCGAGGTCGGTGAGCAGGCGGTTGGTGCGGGCGAGGACTTCGCCGGGAGGTGCGCCGGCGGAGGCGTGGACGGCGGTGCGGACCTGCCCCATGAGGGTGGCGGCCTGGACGTTGTGCCCCTGGACGTCTCCGATGGTCGCGGCGACGGTTGTCTCGTCGAGGCGGATGAGGTCGTAGAAGTCGCCGCCGACGTCCATGCCGTAGCCGGCGGGAAGGTAGCGGGCGGCCACGTCCAGGCCGGGGACGCGGGGCAGGGTGCGGGGCAGCAGGCCGGCCTGGAGGTCGTGGGAGAGCTGCTGCGTGGCGTCGTGGAGACGGGCGCGGTCCAGCGCCTGCGCGATCAGCCCGGCGGTCGAGGTCAGGACGGAGCGCTCCTCGGCGGGGAAGGCGCGCGGCCGGTCGAAGGCGAGGACGAGCGAGCCGACCGGGCGTCCGGAGGTGATCAGCGGCAGGAACGCCCAGGCTGCCATGTCGTCCTGGAGGACGGCGGGAGGATAGGCCGTTCTCAGGTCGTCGAAGGTGCCGAAGAAGCTCGGGATCCCTGTCGTCAGGACGTGCACCGCCGGGGTGTCGGACGTGAGGGGAACCGCGTCGAAGCGGTCCATGAGCGCGGCGGAGTAGCCGTGGAAGCCGATGATCCGCAGTCTGCCCTCCTCCGCGGCCATCAGGGCGAGGGCCTGGGCGCCGAAGGCGGGCAGGATCTGGTCGGCGACCCTGTCGACGACGTCCTGGACGCCGACCGCCTCGGTGAGCGTGGCGGCCAGGTGCATCAGGTGGTAGAGCGCCGTGGCCCGGCCGGGTTCCGCCGGGGGCGCGGGGTGCAGCAGGTGCGGAGGGGGCGCGGCGTCGGCCGAGGACGTGGGGACGATGCGCACGCTGATGCCGGACGCGTCCGGGTACAGGTGGAACGACAGCCACTGGTCGGGGGGCCGCCGGGCGGTGAAGGACGTCGGCCGGCGGCTCAGCACGGCGGCCCGGTAGCGGTCTTCGGCGACCGGGTTGTCCAGCCACGCCAGCGCCTCCCAGGGCCGGGCGCCCAGCAGTTCGGGAATGCCGGCGCCGAGCAGCTCCGCCGCGGCGGTGGTGAGGAAGGTGATCCGGCCGTCCGGGTCGAGCGCGCAGCAGCCGCTGGGAAGGCGCTCGGCGAAGTCGGCCGCGGCCTGGGCCTCGGCCGGTCCGGCGGCACGCTTGCGCGACGGGGACAGGATCCGCGGCTCGGGCCCGGCCAGGACGCGTCCGCTGTCGGCGGCCCGCCGCAGGATCGGGCCCAGGCGGCGGCAGGCGTCGGTGATCAGCGCCCGCTCCCGTGTGCTCAGTGCGGGAGGGTGCGCGCTGGACCAGTGCAGCACCAGGCCGCCCCACCTGCGTGCGCCGGTGCTGATCGGCGCGGCGACCAGGGCGAACGGGTGCGGCAGGACGAGCGCCAGCTGCGGATAGCGGCGCGCCAGCTCCTCCTGGCTGCCGATCCACACCAGGGCCCCCTGCCGTACGGCGTCGCTCACCGGGCTCGCGGCCTGCAACGGGACGCGGGCCCAGGGCGAGGCGATCCGCCGGGAGATCCCGCTCAGCACCGCGAGCCGGAGCACCTGCTCGTCCGGGCACAGGACGTAGAGCCCGCCGGCGTAGGCACCGGTGTCGCGGGTGCAGCGGTCCAGGACGCAGTCCACGGCGTCCGGTCCGGAGCCGGGGGAACGGGGGTCGGTGGCCGTGCCGGACACGCTTCACGCTCCTGTGCGGGGGCACCGGCGACGGCGAGAGGGCGGCTCCGGCGGCGCGGCACCACGCCGGCCGGACCAGACGGCACTCATATACGGACCATACGTCCAGCGGGCGGTGGCGGCAGCGCGCCGTGCACAGGGGCCGGCCGGCCTGCGCGGCCGGGGCCGCGGGCGCGGGGAGCCGCGTCACCCCGCCGTGCCGACGGTGCCGGTGTCACCCCGCCGTGCCGACGACGGGGGCCAGCAGTTCCAGGGCCTCCTCCCAGCGGAAGCGGTCCGCCGCGCCGTCGGCCTTCGGCGGGTGGTGTGCGCTGGAGCCGATCAGGACGCCCATCGAGCGCAGGCGGTCCAGGCTCTGCCGGTAGGCGGGGTGGGCGGCCTGGGCGGAGTTCAGGTACGGCAGGGCCACGGTCGGGACGCCCATGCCGTACGCCTCGCACAGGATGCCGAGGGCGAGGGTGTCGGAGATGCCGGCGGCCCACTTGTTGATCGTGTTGAAGGTGGCCGGGGCGACGGCGATCGCGTCCGGGGGCGGCAGCGGGCGCGGCTCTCCCGGTGAGCGCCAGGCGGAGCGGATCGGGTAGCCGGTCAGGGCCTCGACCGCCTCCGCGTCGATGAAGCCCAGGCCCCGGGGTGTGGCGACGACGCCGACGTCCCAGTTCGCCTCCTGGGCCGCGGTGACGAGTTCGCCGACGCCGGGGGCGACGCCGCTCGCGCAGACGACGACGTAGAGGAAGGGCTTCTTGTCCGGGGCGGTCGGCACGGTCACGCGGGCACTCCCGTTCGGCGGTGGATACGGCGAAGTCCAGGCAGGCTACGTCGGCGAAGGCTGGAAGGGGGAGCCGGTGCGTGTCCCCGTGCGGGGCGGTGGCCGGCCGGCCACGGGACCGGGGCCCGGGTCCTCGTCCGGGCGGACCGGCCCTCGTCGGCTCGGGTCCCGGTGGCGCGGGCGACCGTGATGTGGTGGTCCCGGCCGGGGGTCTCTGGTTCGTCCACGGCCGCTACGGCCAATTCCTCCGCGTTGATCCGGGAGTGGCCGCCGGGCGTGGTCAGGAGAGTCGTCGAGCCGCGGACGGTCGGGCATGGTCAGGAGAGTCGTCGCGCCGCGGACGGTCGGGCATGGTCAGGAGAGTCGTCGCGCCGCGGCGGTAGCGGCCGGTGCGGGGGCCGGGCTCCGGCACCCCCGGGCCGGCCCTGGTCCCGATGGCCGGCGGACCACGCCGCGTCGAGTACCTGGCCCGGAGCCACTTCGACCGAGCCCGGCCACCCGCGCGGTGCTCGGCGTCCTCGGGGTGCCGGCGGGGGCGCGGGACGCCGGGTGACGCGGGTGGTCAGCGCGCGTCCAGCACGGGCGGCGCCGGCTCGGCGGACGCCGTCGTGCCGGCCAGGAGGCTCAGGGCCGCGTCGGAGGGGGTGCCGGGTTCGGCCGTGTAGGCGATGAGGCGCTGGCCCGCGGGGCCCGGCAGGCACAGGTTCTCGAAGCTCAACTCCAGCGTGCCGACCGCCGGGTGACGCAGGGACTTGCTCCCCGAGGCACAGGTGCGGACCGGGTGCCGGGCCCACAGGGCGGTGAACTCGTCGCTGTGGATGGACAGATGGCCGATCAGCTCGGCCAGTGCGCGGTCGTCGGGGTGCCGGCCGGCGACCAGGCGCAGGGAGGCGACCGCGAGGTGGGCCTCCTCCTTCCAGTCGGCGTACAGGGCCCGGTAACGCTCGTCCAGGAACAGCATCCGGATGAGGTTGGGGCGGGCGGCGGGGGTGGCCGGGGCGTCCCCCGGCAGGTGGGCGGCGAGCAGGGCGTGGCCCAGCCGGTTCCAGGCGAGGACGTCGTTGCGCCGGTCCAGGATGAGCGCCGGTACGCCGGTCATGGCGGCGAGCAGCTGACGGGCCGACGGGGTCGCGTGCTCGGCGCGGGGTGCGGCCGGGCGGCGCCGGGCGGCGGGGCGGGCCAGGTCCCGGAGGTGGGCGGTCTCGTCCTCGGTGAGGCGCAGGGTGCGGGCGATGGCGTCCAGCACGGAGTCGGAGACGCCGGCCGCGCGGCCCTGTTCGAGGCGGGTGTAGTGGGTGATGCTGACGCCCGCGAGCAGGGCCAGCTCCTCGCGGCGCAGCCCGGCGACCCGGCGGCGGGCCGGCGCGGTCGCGAGGCCGACGTCCTGCGGACGCAGCGCGGCACGGCGTGACTTGAGGAACGCTCCCAGTTCGGACGACGCGTCCATGCGGGCCTCCGGGGGGTGTGGCGGGTGCCCGCGCGGGTGCGGGGCGCGCGCCTTCCGGGTGTACGGCGGTCGTCGTCCATCCTGCCCGGCGGGCGGCGCGAGCGGGACACCCGAGGGTGGTCACGCGATGACCACCCTCGCGGCGGCCGGTCGCAGGGAGGTTCTGGCCGGGACGGGCGGCACGGACGACTCTTGTGCCCGGCGCCCCCACCGGGCACCGGCAGCTCCGCCGGCACCGGCACCGGCACCGGCGCCTGCGCCGCACTGCGGCACCTCCGCGCAGCACCGGCAGCCCGCAACACCCGCGACCCAGTTCACCGGCACCTCCGCCGAAGCCCGGCGCCTTTGCCGAAGCCCGGCGACCACGGCGCGGGTGCTCGCCGCCCGTCGGCGCCCGCGCCGCCCACGAACGCATCCGGCACCAGAAGGGACCGTCTCGTCATGTCCGTCACCGTCACCCCGCAGCCACCCGGCGTCGGCGCCGTCCTCACCCCCCGGCTCCGCCTGGTACTGGTGCTGCTGCTCGCGGCCCAGTTCATGCTGGCCGTGGACTTCTCCATCCTGAACGTGGCCCTGCCGGTGATCGGCGCCGGTCTCGGCTTCCCGCTCGCCCGTCTCCAGTGGATCGGCACGGCGTTCGCCCTGTGCGCGGCCGGGTTCACGCTGCTGTTCGGGCGGGTCGCCGATCTCTTCGGCCGCCGCCGGCTGTTCCTGGCCGGTCTCGCCGTCCTCGGCGCGGCCTCGCTGGCGGGCGGACTGGCGCGGAGCCCCGACGTGCTCATCGTGGCCCGGGTGTTCCAGGGGCTGGCCACCGCCGCGGTGACCCCGGCCGGTCTGTCGCTGCTGACGACGTCCTTCCCGGAGGGCCCGCTGCGGGAGAAGGCGCTGGGCCTGAACGGGGCGCTGATGTCGGCCGGTTTCACCACGGGGGCGGTCCTCGGCGGCCTGCTGACCGACCTGCTCTCCTGGCGCTGGGCGTTCTTCGTCAACGTACCGGTGGCCCTCGCCGTGCTCCTCGTGGCGCCCGCCGTCATCGCCGAGTCCCGGCCCGAGGAGCGGACCGGGCTGGATGTGCCGGGTGCCGTCACGGTGACGCTCGGACTGCTGGCCGTCGTCCTCGGTCTGACGCGGGCCGGTGAGCACGGGTGGGGCGCGCCGGACGCGCTGCTGCCGCTGGCGGCCGGGGTGGTGCTGCTGGGTGTGTTCGTGGCGGTGGAGCGGCGGGTCCCCGCACCGCTGGTGCCGCCGCACGTGCTGGGCAGGCGGTCGGTGGCGTGGGGGAACGTGGCCGGTCTGATCGCGTTCCTGACCGAGACGTCCCTGGTGTTCCTGCTGACCCTGTACCTCCAGGAGGTGCTCGGCTTCTCGCCGTTGGCCGCCGGGCTGTCGTTCGGTGTGCTGGGCGCGGGGACCGTCGTCGGCGGGGCCCTCGCACCGCGGCTGATCGGCCGCCTCGGCGCCACCCGGGTGCTGCTGGCCGGCGGCCTGGTCCAGGCCCTGTGCACGGCGGCCCTGCTCGGGCTCGGCACCGGCCGTTCCTCGCTGTGGCTGCTGTCGGCCGCGACCTTCACGGGCGGTGTGGGCAACATGCTGGTCATCGTCGGCTTCATGGTGACCGCCACCTCGGGTCTCGCCGACCGGGAGCAGGGGCTGGCCACCGGGCTGGCGACGATGACCCAGCAGATCGGGATCACCATGGGGACCCCGGTGATGAGTGCCGTCGCCACCGCCGCGATGAGCGGTACGGGGGCCGTGGCCGTCCTCGGCGGTCTGAGGACGGCGATCGCGCTGAACGCGGCCCTCGTGCTCCTGGGCACCCTCACGAGCGTGCTGTTCCTGCGGGACAGGGCGCGCCGGCACCCGTCCGGCCGGTCCAGCTGACCGCGGCCGGTCCGCCGCGGCCCCGCTTCCTCGGACGCCCGCGCCCCGTACTGCCGTATCCCGGTGAAGTGGGCCCGGCGGTCGCACTGGGCCGGGACCACCCGGCGGGCTTCGAGGAGGCGGCCGGCGGTGGCCGCACCGGCGCCGTCGAGGACGGTCCCCGGGCCGGGGCCGTACCGGCCGCCGCCCACCCCGCCACCCGGATCGTGCCGCGCCCCGGCCGCCCTCGCAGCCGGCGCCGCCGGCCTGCTCACCGGGCCGGGCGCGGAGCGCCTCACGGCCCGCGCGTCCCCGACCCGCGACCGCTGCCTGCTCCGCCACCGCCGACGCCGCCGGCCCGCCGGCGGACGTCAGCAGTACGGCGGCTGGTTGGTGAGCGACGCCGCCACCCGCGTCCACACCCCGAACTGCCGGTACAGCGCGGGCAGCGGACCGCTCGCCCGGACCGTCCTCGGGTCCTCGGCCGTCACGCCGGGGATGCCGAGCAGGGTGGCGGCGACCGAGGCGGACTGCCAGCGGACGGTCAAGGTGGCCTCGGCGGCGCAGGGCGCGGGACGGCGCGGGTCCTGGGACAGCGCCCGGGCGACCGCCTCCTCGATGGCCGCCCGCGCCTCCGCCGCCGGCCGCAGCTCAGCCGCGAACCGGTCGCGTGCGTACTTCACCGGGACGGTGACGACCGACGCGTCCCACTCCGTCATCTCCGCGCACGCCGCGTCGTCACCCGTGAGGGCCACGACGGGCACCCCGAGGGCGGCGGCCGTGGCGTGCGCCAGACCTATCTCGCCGACCGGGCGGCCGTCCAGCCACATGTCCTCGATCTCGTGGCCCATGAAGCTGTGGCTGAGCACGCCCAGGGCACCGGCCCGGGAGTGGTAGCCGACGCACAGGGCGGCGTCGTACTCCCCGGTCAGCCCCTCCAGCATGCCGAGCTGCTTGGGCTTGCCGCGCACCAGGCGGGCCGCCGGGTGCAGCGCCTCGGGGAGCAGGTTGCGCATCGGCCCGTGGGCGTCGTTGACCAGGATGCCTGTCGCGCCGGCCGCCAGCGCGCCCCGTACGGCGGCGTTCACGTCCTCGGCCATCATGGTGCGGCCCCGCTCGTAGTCCCGGCCGCCCGGCTGGACGTCGTCGGCGTCGACGAGCCCGGTGATGCCTTCCATGTCCACGCTGATGAAGATCCGCACGGCGTCGACCCTATCCGACCCTACGTATTGTAGGTTCCCAAGCGCCGACGGCCACCGGGCTGTTCACACGTCTGTTCAACGGGGGACCCATGCAGGACACCACGGAAGCGGAGCCCGGCACCGAGGTCTGCGCACGCAGTCTCGCGCCGACGCTGACCGTGCTGATCGTCAGCCTGGTGATCGCCGCCGTCGGTGTGTACGAGCTGTGCGGCTTCGGGCTGCACAGCCTGGACCGGCGCCCGCACCTGTTCAGCGACGGCCTGGCGACCGGCGGGGTCATCGTCGCCGCGGTGGCCGCCGGGGCGGCGGTGGGCAACCTGGCCTGGCTGCTGACGGCGGCCCGGCGCGGAGGCGGCGACTGAGGACCGCCGCGGGAGGAGAGGCTGTGCGCCGGCCGTGCGGATACGCGTCCCGCCGGTACCCTACAGGCTGTAGGGTCTGCGGTGCCCCGTCCCCGTCCCCGAGGGTGACCAGTCGCCATGCCCGCAGCACAGACGACGTCCGAACAGCGGACGACCACCGCACGACAGTCCTCCCCCGTTCCGCCGCGGCCCCCCGCTCCCCGCCGCGCCGTCCGCGTCCTCACCCCCCGCCTCCTGCGCATCGGCGGCGACCACCGGCTGCGCGCCCGCGCCGCCACGGCCACCGTCTGGTACCTGCGCCTGCTCGCCGCGCTGAACCTCGCGGCGGTCGTGTCCCTCCCCTTCCGCGAAGAGGTCCACGAACACAACGCGGGCCAGTACTTCACCCCCTACCTGGCCACCGCCGGACTGGTCTCGGCGGCCCTCGCCCTGTTCCTCGCGGTGGTGATGCGCCGCCGCAAACGAGCCGCCTGGCTCTTCAACCTCCTCCTCGCCGGCCCCCTCCTCGGCCTCTACGCCGCCGCCCTCACCCGCGCCCCCTACCGCGAGCACGCCTTCAACTGGGTCTCCACCGCCCTCACCGGCCTGTTCGTGGCCGCCCTGCTGCTCGGGCGCCGCGAGTTCGACGCCATCGGCGACCGCTCCAACCCGCGCCTGGCCCTCGTCACCGGCATCGGCGGCACCCTCGTCGGCGGCGGCCTCGGCACGCTCCTCGTCCACGCGACGAACAAGGTCACCGGCGCCGGCCTCGCGGACGAGATCGCCTACACCCTGCTGCGCGGCATCAGTGTCGGCCCGCTCGCCGACCACGTCACCGCCGTACAGGCCCCGCGCTGGGTGGACGTCGTCGTCAACATCCTGATGGCCGTGGCGTTCCTCGCCGTCCTCTACGCCTGCTTCCGCGCCCCGCGCGGCGCCTGCCTGCTCGCCGAGGAGGACGAACACAGGCTCCGCGACCTGCTGGAGCGCCACGGCGAGCGCGACTCCCTCGGCTACTTCGCCCTGCGCCGCGACAAGGCCGTCGTCTTCTCCCCCAGCGGCAAGGCGGCCATCGCCTACCGTGTCGTCGGCGGGGTCAGCCTCGCCTCCGGCGACCCGCTCGGCGACCCCGAGGCCTGGCCCGGCGCCATCGACGCCTGGCTCGCCGAGGCCCGCCGGCACGCCTGGACCCCGGCCGTGATGGGCGCGAGCGAGGAAGCGGGCACGGTCTACGCCCGGCACGGCCTGGACGCGCTGGAACTCGGCGACGAGGCGATCGTCGACCTCGCCGACTTCACCCTCGAGGGCCGGGCCATGCGCGTGGTCCGCCAGGCCCACAACCGGGTCCGCCGGGCCGGCTGCACGGTCCGCGTCCGCCGCCACGAGGACATCCCGGCCGAGGAGATGGCCGTCCTCGTGGAGCGCGCCGAGCGCTGGCGGGACGGCGCCACCGAACGCGGCTTCTCCATGGCCCTCGGCCGCCTCGGCGACCCGGCCGACGGCCGCTGCGTGATGCTGGAGTGCCGGGACGCGCAGGGCGAACCCCGCGCCCTGCTCAGCTTCGTGCCCTGGGGAGAGCGCGGCCTCTCCCTGGACCTGATGCGCCGCGACCGCGCCTGCGAGAACGGCCTGATGGAGTACATGGTCGTCGAACTCCTCCTGCACGCCAAGGAGCTGGGTATCGACCGGGTCTCGCTCAACTTCGCCATGTTCCGCTCGGTCTTCGAACGCGGCGCCCGCCTCGGCGCGGGCCCGGTGCTGCGCCTGTGGCGCTCGACCCTCACGTTCTTCTCCCGCTGGTGGCAGATCGAGTCCCTGTACCGGGCCAACGCCAAGTACCGCCCCGTGTGGGAACCCCGCTTCCTGCTCTTCGCCAAGAGCAGCGACATCCCGAGGATCGGCCTGGCGAGCGCCCGTGCCGAGGGCTTCCTCACCCTGCCGGGCCGCTCCTAGCCCCCGTGCCACAGGGCGGGCGGCCACGCGGAGCCCGCGGCGTCACCGGGGGTAGGAAGCCCGTGCCGTCGCCCGCCCCCCGGGGTCGCAGGCGCGCGGTGCGGGGCGCGGTGGTGCCGCCGGCGAGGCACCGCCGGTCCGGGTCCCAGCCGAACGGCATCCGCTCGTCCGCGCCGTCCCGCCGCACGGGCAGCGACCGGTCCTTGCCCTCCCCGCCCTCGCGGTACGGCGGACGCCTGGCGCGCGGGCAGATCGAGTCCCTGCACCGGGCGAACGCCGAGTACCACCCCGTGCCCGCGAGTGCCCGGAGACACGGCCTGGATCGGCGAGTGCCCGCAGACAGGCCCGCTGCCGCAGGCGTCAGGCACCGCCGCCGCCCGGGACGATCCCACCGCCCACCGTGAAGCCGATGACCGCTCCCCCGCCCTCCCGGCGGAAGGCGAACGGTGCTCCGCCGTGGGCCATGGCGACCTCGCGGACGATCGACAGGCCGAGACCCGAACCGGGCAGGGAGCGGGCGTCGGCGGCGCGGTAGAAACGGTCGAAGATGCGGACGAGGTCGCCCTCGGCGATCCCCGGCCCCCGGTCGCGCACCTCCACCCGCACCGTCCCCGGCCGCGCCGGCCCCGTGACGCAGATCTCGATCGGCGACTTGCCGTCCCGGTCGAACTTGGCCGCGTTCTCGACCAGGTTGGAGATGGCCCGCTGGAGCATCCCGGGCCGCCCGTCGGTCGTCGTGTCACCGCTCGCGCGCAGCACGATCTCCCGCCCGGTACGGCGCCGGGCCAGCCCCACGACGTCCTCGGCGAGGTCGGCGAGGTCCACCCGCTGGGGCGGCTCGCTGTCCGACTGCCCGGCGGCGAGGTCGACCAGCTCGTTGACCAGGTCGGTCAGCTCCCGGGCCTCCTGGGAGAGGTCGGCGACCAGCTCCTCCCGAGAGGCGGGCGGCAGCTCGTCGATCCGCCGCAGCAGCGAGATGTTCGTACGGAGCGACGTCAGCGGCGTGCGAAGTTCATGGCCCGCGTCCTGCACCAGCCTGCGCTGGTCCTCCTCCGACTGCGCGAGCCGCCCCAGCATCCGGTCGAAGGCACGGCCGAGGCGCCCCACCTCGTCCAGCCCGGCCACCGGCACCTGGATGCCCAGCTGCCGGGTACGGGCGACGTCCTCGGCGGCCGACGTCAGGATCACCAGACGCCGGGTGATCCGCCGGGCCAGCCACCAGCCGAACAGCCCGGCCGCCACCACGACCGCCGCCATCAGGATCAGCGTCCGCTGTTGCAGCGCCCGCAGCAGGTCCTCGGTGTCGCTGAACTCCTGCGCGACCTGGACGGCCCCCCGCCCGTCGCCGAGCGAGACGGTGGCGATGCGGAACAGGTCCGCGTCCACGCGCACGTCCTTGTGCTCGACCACCTGCCCGGCCGTCCGCGCGAGCGCCGTGGCCCGGTCCCGGGAAGTGACCGGCAGGACCGGGCTGCCGTGGTCCACGATCTGTCCCCGCGCGCCGAGCACCTGGACGTCGGTGCGGGCCGGACGGACCAGATCGTGCCCCGGACGGGAGGAGGAGAAGTCCTCCGGACCCATCGTGTGCTGCCGTACCTCGTCCCGGACGTCCTGCACGACCTGCGTGAACACCGACTGCTGGTCCACCCGGACGAGCCGCGCGGCGGAGTTGTACGACATGATGCCGACCAGGATCGTGACCGCGGCGGTGACGGCGGCGAAGGACACCGCGAAGGTGGTGCGCAGGGAGACCAGCTTCGGCCGGGGCCGGTCCGGCAGCCACCGGCGGCCCACCTAGTCCTCCCGCAGCACGTAACCCACGCCCCGCACGGTGTGGATCAGCTGCGGGGCTCCGGGCTCGTCCAGCTTGCGGCGCAGGTAGCCGACGTAGACGGCGAGGTTCTTGGAGCCGGGGCCGAAGTCGTATCCCCAGATGCGGTCGTAGATCGTGGAGTGGTCGAGCACGATGCCCGCGTTGCGCACCAGCAGCTCCAGCAGCTCGAACTCGGTCCGGGTCAGCTCCAGCTCACGCCCGCCGCGCCAGGCCCGGCGGGCCTGGAGGTCCATACGCAGACCGGCGGCCTCCACCTGCCGGTCGGAGGACACCTGTGCCTCGCGGACCGGGCCCTCGGGGACAGCGCCGGGCACGGGCACCGGACTGGTACGGCGCAGCAGCGCGCGCAGCCGGGCGAAGACCTCCTCGACGTCGAACGGCTTGACCACGTAGTCGTCGGCGCCGGCGTCCAGACCCGCGATGCGGTCGGCGGTCTCCACGAGGGCGGTGAGCATGAGGATGGGCGTGCGGTCCCCCTCGGCGCGCAGCACCCGGCACACCTGGAGCCCGTCGATGCCCGGCATCATCACGTCGAGGACCAGCACGTCCGGCGGGTTGCGGTGCGCCTGCGCCAGCGCTTCCACGCCGTCGGCGACCGCCGTCACCTGGTACCCCTCCAGCGTCAGGGCACGCTCCAGGGCATGACGGATGGCACGGTCGTCTTCGGCGAGCAGCACAGTCTGGGGCACATTCCCAGTCTGCCAAGGCCTCCGTCGGTTCGACCGGGCCCGCCGGACCTACGATCACCCTTTTTACCGGCCTCTCACCGACAAGGAGGCAACCGGCGAAACCCCCCGGACCACTCAGCCGGCGCAACGGTCACAGGACGTGGAGGACGACCATCCGGCCGCCGCGGACGGCACCCGGCCCGGGCGGCGACCGCTCGGCCGGCCGAGCCGGCACCCACCCGGGACGGCGGCCTCTCGACCGGACGAGCCGGGTGGGTGGGCCAACTCAGCGCCGCAGCGCCGCGAGCTGCTCGGCGAAGGGCACAACGGCCTCCTCCCCCCGCCGCGGAGCCAACGGCATCAGCGCGGCCAGCTCTCCCGCGGCCCGGTCGATGCGTTCGGCGAGTCCTTCGGCG
>NZ_JAINRC010000013.1 GCF_020400655.1 Streptomyces spinosus | reverse complement strand
GCGTGCGACCCCGGCAGGCTCTACCTCCCCACGATCATGGACCCGGTCTACGGCTACCAGGTCACCAACGTGGAAGCCTCCATGTCGTCCCCGTCCAGCCTGCTGCACTGGACCCGCCGCATGATCGAGATCCGCAAGCAGAACCCCGCCTTCGGCCTCGGCTCGTTCACGGAACTGACCTCCTCCAACCCGGCGGTCCTGGCGTTCCTGCGCGAGTACGGCGACGACCTGGTGCTGTGCGTGAACAACTTCTCCCGCTTCGCCCAGCCCACCGAGCTGGACCTGCGGGCCTACGACGGACGGCACCCGGTCGAGCTGATCGGCGGTGTGCGCTTCCCCGCCATCGGTGAACTGCCCTACCTGCTCACCCTGCAAGGCCACGGCTTCTACTGGTTCCGGCTCACCCGAGTCGCATCCCGCATCGGCCGCCGCCGCTGAACGCCCGGCGCCGAGGAAAGGACGCGTCACCATGCCGAAGACCATCACCCCCCGACCGCGCACCGCGGCCGGGCCCGACGGGCCGCTGGCCTCGTTGGGCGGGCTGCTGCGCGACTGGCTGCCGAGTCAACGCTGGTTCGCGGGCAAGGACCGGCCGGTCACCGATCTGTCGGCGCTGTCCGTGACCGAGCTGTTCCCGGGGTGTCTGCACCTGCTGGTGCACGCCTCGCACGTGCCGGTGCCCACCCCCGGCGGCACTCCCCCGCCCGGGGACTGCTACCAGCTGCTGCTCGGCCTGCGCCAGCACCTCGCCCCACGGCTGGAGCGGGCGTTCATCGGGCGTGCCGTGGACGGCCCGCTGGCCGGGCTCGCGGTGTACGACGCCCTGCACGACCCGCGCTCGGCCCATCTGCTGCTGGAGCGGCTGCGGCAGCCCGGCACGGCGGGCCCGCTGCGGTTCGAGACGGACCCGGCCGCCCATGTGCCCGGCGGTCTGCCACCGCGGCTGCTGGACGCCGAACAGTCCAACTCCTCCATCGTGTACGGCGACGCGTACATCCTGAAGCTGTTCCGCCGGATCCAGCCGGGCGTCAACCCGGACCTGGAGGTGCCGGCGGCGCTGACCGCGCAGGGCTGTACCCGGGTGCCGGCGCCGGTGGCCTGGTTCACCACGACCGCCCCGCGCCCGGCCACCCTCGGTGTGCTCCAGCCGTTCCTGCCGGACGCCACCGACGGCTGGACGCTGGCGCTGCGCGCGCTCGCCGCGGGCGACCACTTCACCGCCGAGTCCCGCGCGCTGGGCCGGGCCATGGCCGAGGTGCACCTGGCGCTGGCCGAGGCCTTCCCGCCGGCCGGGCCGGGCGAGAACGGCCGTACGGCCGAGGCGATGTGCGCGCGGCTCGACGCCGCCGCGCACGCCGTCCCCGGGCTGCTGCCCTACGTACCCGGTCTGCGGGCCGCCTTCGGGGCGCTCGCCACGTGCGACACCGGGCCGCCCGCCCAGCGCATCCACGGCGATCTGCACCTCGGACAGGTGCTGCGGGCCGGCCGCGACTGGTTCGTCATCGACTTCGAGGGCGAGCCGTCCCGCCCGCTCGCCGAGCGGCGCGCCCCGCAGTCCCCGGTGCGGGACGTCGCCGGGATGCTGCGCTCCTTCGACTACGCGGCCCGGCAGCGCCGCCCCTGGCGACCCGAGTGGGCGCGCCGCTGCCGGGAGGCGTTCTGCGCGGGCTACGCGGCCCGCGCCGGCTGGGATCCACGCAAGAAGCACGCGCTGCTGCGCGCGCACGAGACGGACAGGGCGGTCTACGAGGTGCTGTACGAGGCGAGACACCGGCCCGACTGGCTGCCGGTACCGATGGCGGCGATCAAACGGCTCGCCGTGTGGGGAGGCTGACCCATGGCACTGAAGGACACCACACCCCCCGAGGCCGCCGGGCCCAGGCCCTCCGCGGACGTGGCCCTGGACCCCGCCGACCGCGGCCGGCTGCTGGCCGGCGCGCACCATGATCCGCACACCCTGCTGGGCGCCCACCCGGTGCCGGGCGGCACGCTGTTCCGGGCGCTGCGCCCGAACGCCCGGACGGTGAGCGTCGTGATCGACGGCACGCCCACCGCGCTGCGGTCGGAGGGCGACGGTCTGTTCGCCGCCGTCCTGCCCCACGCGGAGGTCCCGTCGTACACGCTGCTGGTGGCGTACGACGACACCGAGCAGGAGGTGCACGACCCGTACCGCTTCCTGCCCGCCCTCGGCGAGCTGGACCTGCACCTGATCCGCGAGGGCCGGCACGAGCAGCTGTGGCGGGCGCTCGGGGCCGAGCCGATGGTCCACCAGGGCGTGGCCGGCACCCGCTTCACCGTGTGGGCGCCCAACGCCCAGGGGGTGCGGGTGGCCGGGGACTTCACGTACTGGGACGGCACGCAGTACCCCATGCGGTCGCTCGGCGCGTCCGGGGTGTGGGAGCTGTTCCTGCCCGGGATCGGCGAGGGCACCCGGTACAAGTTCGAGATCACCTCCCGGTACGGGCACCGGTTCCTGAAGGCCGACCCGATGGCGCGGGGCACGGAGGTGCCGCCGGACACGGCGTCCGTCGTGACGTCCACGCACTACGAGTGGGGCGACGCCGAGTGGATGGCGCACCGCGGTGACACCCCCGTGCACCAGGCGCCGTTCTCGGTGTACGAGGTACACCTGCCGTCCTGGCGGCCGGGGCTGACCTACCGTCAGCTCGCGGAGGAGCTGCCGCCGTACGTCAAGGAGATGGGCTTCACCCACGTGGAGCTGATGCCGGTGGCCGGGTACCCGTTCAGCGGCTCCTGGGGGTACCAGGTCACCTCCTACTACGCGCCGACGCCCCGGCTCGGCTCGCCGGACGACTTCCGGTACTTCGTGGACGCCTGTCACCGGGCCGGCCTCGGCGTGATCATGGACTGGGTGCCGGCGCACTTCCCCAAGGACGACTGGGCGCTGGCCCGGTTCGACGGGGACCCGCTGTACGAGCCCGGGAACGCGCTGCGCGCGGAGCACCCGGACTGGGGGACGTACGAGTTCGACTACGGCCGCACCGAGGTGCGCAACTTCCTCGTCGCCAACGCGGTGTACTGGTGCGAGGAGTTCCACGTCGACGGGCTGCGCGTGGACGCCGTCGCCTCCATGCTCTACCTGGACTACTCGCGCGACTCCGGCCAGTGGGAGCCCAACGTCTTCGGCGGCCGGGAGGACCTGGACGCGGTCGCCTTCCTCCAGGAGATGAACGCCACCGTGTACCGGCGCTGCCCGGGCGTGGTGACCATCGCCGAGGAGTCCACCGCGTGGGACGGGGTGACCCGTCCGACGGACGCCGGCGGGCTCGGGTTCGGGCTGAAGTGGAACATGGGCTGGATGCACGACTCGCTGGAGTACATCCAGAAGGAGCCGGTGCACCGCAAGTACCACCACAACGAGATGACGTTCTCGATGGTGTACGCCTACAGCGAGAACTACGTCCTGCCGATCTCCCACGACGAGGTCGTCCACGGCAAGCAGGCGCTGGTGTCGAAGATGCCCGGCGACTGGTGGCAGCGGCGCGCCAACCATCGCGCCTACCTCGGCTTCATGTGGGCCCACCCCGGCAAACAGCTGTTGTTCATGGGGCAGGAGTTCGCCCAGGGGGCGGAGTGGTCGCACACCCGCGGCCCCGAGTGGTGGCTGCTCTCCGACGACTACCACTCGGCCGGCGACCACCGGGGCGTACAGGCCCTGGTGCGGGACCTGAACACGGTGTACCGGGCGACGCCGGCGCTGTGGCAGCGGGACACCGACCCGGGCGGGTTCCGGTGGGTGCTGTGCGACGCGGCCGACGACAACGTGCTGGCGTTCCTGCGCTTCGCCGCCGACGGCGGCCCGCTGCTGGCGGTGTCGAACTTCTCCCCGGTCGTCCGGCACGACTACCGCCTGTGGGTCCCCGACGGTCTCCCCGTCTGGCGCGAGGAGCTGAACACCGACGACACCCGGTACGGCGGCGGCGGCGTCCGCACGGAGGGTCCCGTCAAGACCGAGGAGGGGTTCCTGCACCTGACGCTGCCCCCGCTCGCCACCGTCTGGCTGACGCCACAGAACTGAAAGCCGCAGGTGTCGGCGACCGTGCGAGGGGCAGTCGGGGTCGTACAGACAGCGACTGCCCCCGTGGCACGGACAGAAGGGCGGCACCCAGGTGCGCACCGTCGGAGTGGAGGAGGAACTCCTTCTGGTCGATCCGGACAGCGGCGACCCGAAGGCACTGGCGGCGGCGGTCCTCGCACGGGCCGCCCAGGACGATCCCGGCCAGGACGTCTTCGAGAAGGAGCTGTTCGGGCAGATGCTGGAGTTCGCCACGCATCCGCAGTCGGACATGGCGGACCTCGGCGACGAGATCGTCCGCTGCCGCAAGGAGGCGGCCCGGCACGCCGGGCAGATCGGCTGCGGGGTCGCCGCGCTGGCCACGTCCCCGCTGCCGGTCAGTCCCGCCCTCAGCGTGAACGACCGCTACCAGTGGCTGGCCCAGCGGTACGGGATACCCACGTGGGAGCAGCTGGTCTGCGGCTGCCACGTCCATGTGTCGGTGGAGTCCGACGAGGAGGGCGTCGCGGTCCTCGACCGCCTCCGTCCGTGGCTGCCGGTGCTGCGGGCGATCAGCGCGAACTCCCCGTTCTGGCAGGGCCGGAACTCCGGCTACGCCAGCTATCGCAGCCGGGTGTGGAACCGGTGGCCGTCGGCCGGCCCGACCGAGCCGTTCGAGACGGCCGAGCGGTACCAGCGCCGGGTGGCCGACATGGTGGACACCGGGGTGATCCTCGACGAGGCCATGGTCTACTTCGACGCACGGCTGTCGGCCCGCTACCCGACGGTGGAGATCCGGGTGGCGGACGTGTGCCTGGGCGCGGAGAGCGCGGTGCTGATCGCGACGCTCTGCCGTGCCCTCGTGGAGACGGCCGCCCGGGAGTGGCGGGCGGGCCGGGCGGCGCCGGACCCCGGTGTGAGCCTGCTCCGGCTGGCCGACTGGCAGGCGGCCCGCTACGGCCTGGAGGAGGACCTGCTGGACCCGGTGACCATGCGGCCCCGGCCCGCGCCCCGGGTGCTGCGCTCCCTGCTGGAGTACACGGGCGACGCGCTCACCGAGTCCGGTGACGCGGCCCGGGCCGAACGGGCCGTCGAGGAGCTGCTGCGCACGGGCAACGGCGCGCGGGAGCAGCGCAGGCTGCTGGAGCACACCGGCAGCCTGCGGGACGTCGTCGCCGAGTGCGTGCGGCGCACGCAGGGCTGAGCGGACCGGTCAGAGGATCAGTACGAGGGCGTACACCAGGAAGAAGGCCGCGATCAGCACGACCAGCAGCAGGATCAGGGTCAGCGGCGCCTTGGCCCAGCCCCTGCTCTGGACGTGCGGTTCGCGGGGACCGGCCTCGGGCATGCTGCTCTCGGCCGGCGGGGTCTCGCCGGGCGGGACTCCCCCGCCTGGTTCCAGACCGGTCGTGCGCTCGGGCTCCGGATCGGGGTTCACATGACTCATGTGTCCCGAGTCCCCAGGACACGCCCACATCATCAGCCGATCACGACTTCCCCGTTCCCCTCACCGAACGCGCCTGCCTGGGCTACATTCGAGCACCGCCGACACCGAGCCGATCGGCGGAGTGACCTTCCGTACCCAGGAGCAGCGCATGCGGAACCTCGCCCTCGCTCCCGCCCCCGCCGTCGTCCCGCCGCTCACCGGCGGCCTCGCCGACAGCGTGTTCGCCACGGCGGAACGGAATCCGGCGCTGCCGGTCCTCGCGCGCCGGGACGGTCCCGCCGCCCCCTGGCAGGAGGTGACCGCGGTCGAGCTGCGGGACGAGGTGGTCGACCTGGCCAAGGGCCTGATCGGCGCCGGTGTCTCGCCCGGTCACCGGGTGGCCCTGATGGCCCGCACCCGCTACGAGTGGACGGTGCTCGCGCACGCGCTGTGGGCGGTGGGCGCCGAGATCGTGCCGGTCCACCCGGCCTCCTCGCGGGACCAGGTGGAGTGGATCCTGCGCGACACGGGCTGTGTGGCCGTGGTCGTGGAGGACGAGCAGGGCGTGATGACCGTCGGCACCGTGTGCACCCGGCTGCCACGGCTGCGGCACGTCTGGCAGCTCGACGCGGGTGCCCTTCCGCAGCTCGCGGCACGGGGCGCGGCCGTCCCGTACACCACGGTGGAGTCGCTGCGCCGGATCGTGCTGCCGGACTCCACGGCGGCCGTCGTCTACACGTCCGGCACCTCGGGGCGCCCGATGGGCTGCGCGCTCAGCCACCGCTCTCTGGCCTACCCCTGTGACACGCTGCTGGCCGGCTGGGCCCACACCGCCGCGCCCCCGGGCGAACAGCCGTCGGTGCTGGCGTTCCTGCCCTTCTCGCACGTCTACGGCATCATGATCATGCTGATGTGTGTGCGGGGCGGGGTGCTGATGGCGCACGAGCCGGAGCTGACCGGTCCGGCGCTGGCGTCGGCCCTGAGCACGTTCCGGCCGACGTACCTCTACGGTGTGCCGTCGGTGTTCGAGAAGCTGTACAAGACGTTCCTGCGCACCGCCCAGCAGGCGGGCCGGGGTGCCCTGTTCGAGCGGGCCGCGCAGACCGCGCGGGACTTCGCCGCCGCCGAGGAGCGCCGGCGGCTGGGCACCGGGCCGGGCCCCGGACTGGAGCTGAGGCTGCAACACGCCCTGTACGAGCGGACGGTGTACCGCAGGCTGCGGGCCGCGCTCGGCGGCCGGGTGGTGCGCGGGACCTCCGGCGGCAGCGCCCTCAACCGCGAACTGAGCATGTTCTACGAGGGCATCGGCGTGTACCTCCACGACGGGTACGGGCTCACCGAGGCCTCCGGCGGGATCACCATGCAGCCGCTGGGCCGGGAGAAGTCCGGGACCGTGGGTCTGCCGCTGCCCGGCACCGAGATCCAGGTGGCCGACGACGGGGAGATCCTGGTGCGCGGTCCGTCGGTGTTCCAGGGCTACATCAGCGACGAGCACGCGACCCGGGCCGCGCTGCGCGGCGGCTGGCTGGCCACCGGGGACATCGGCCGGCTGGACCCCGAGGGCTATCTGACGATCACCGGGCGCAAGAAGGACATCATAGTCACCAGCGGCGGCAAGAGCGTGGCCCCGGCCCCGCTGGAGCAGCGGCTGCGGATGCATCCGCTGGTCCACCAGGCGGTGGTGATCGGCGACGACCGGCCCTGCGTGGGTGCCCTGATCACCCTGGACCCGGAGTTCCTCGCGCACTGGCGGGCCGCCCTTGCCCTGCCGGGCGACGCCCAGGGACGGGAGACGCGGGAGGAGAACGCCCTGCGGGAGGAGATCGCGCGGGCGGTGGCCTCCGCCAACAGCGCGGTGTCCCGAGCGGAGTCGATCAGGGTCTACCGCGTCCTTCAGGAACCGTTCGCACCGGACAACGGGCTGCTGACGCCGTCCATGAAGCTGCGCCGGGACGCCGTCGTGCGGCACTACGCGGCCGAGATCGAGGCGATGTACCAGGCGCGTTCCCGGTCGCGGCCGGGTCCGCCGGAGCCGGCCGAGTGGGACGAACCGGACGATGTCTTCCGCTGACGGCGCCCCGGAAGTACGGCGGACGGGCGGCGGGTGCGAGGGGAGACGGATAGCCTGCGCGGCTGGGGGAACCCGCAGCCCAGCGAGAGATCAGCAACGACGACCGTTCCGGCCGGAACGGGCCGAGCAGGCCCGTTCCGGTCCGGGACCGGGGAATGCGAGATGGTGACGGAGCCGCGCTGGGACGACACACCGCCCTCGGAGGAGAAGTACGAGCGTACGTTCTCCTTCCCCGGGGAGCTGCGCAACGTCACGGGGGCGCGGCTCGCGGCGGAGGAGTTCCTGTGCGCCCTCGCCCGGGACGCGCCGCCGGGCGCGCACGAGTACTGGGACGACATCCTGCTGGTCGTGACCGAACTGGCCGCGAACGCGATCCAGTACGCGCCCGGTCCGTTCGACCTGCGGATGCGCCGCACGTTCGACGGGGTGCACGTGACGATGCGGGACACCAGCACGACCAGACCGGAGCCGCGGCCGTTCCACCCCCGCACGGGCGGCGGCGGCATCGGCTGGCACCTGGTGCACACGCTGTGCACCCAGGTCAGTGTGGTCGTGCACGACCACGGCAAGGACATCCACGCGTTCCTGCCCTGGTGACAGGTGTTCGACGTGTAGGTGTGCGTCAGCCGGTTACTCCACGTCCCAGTGGGGGCATGCTGGTCCCCACGCGTTCGTCTGCCTGCCGCACCCAGCTGGCGGAACGGCTGGAGGCACGGTGGGATCGGAGTTGGCGCAGAGCGATCCGGGGCATGCGAACGGCGTCGAGTCGGACCGCCCGGAGCCGCAGAAAGGGATGAACACCGTGACACGACCCAGGATCCTGGTGGTTGGCGCCGGCTTCGCCGGAGTCGACTGCGTCCGCCGCCTGGAGCGGAAACTCGCCCCGGACGAGGCCGACGTCACCCTGGTGACGCCGTTCGCCTACCAGCTCTACCTGCCGTTGCTGCCCCAGGTCGCCTCCGGCGTGCTCACGCCGCAGTCGATCGCCGTGTCGCTGCGCCGCAGCAGGAAGTACCGCACCCGGATCATCCCGGGCGGCGCGATCGGGGTGGACCTGAAGGCCAAGGTGTGCGTCATCCGCACCATCACCGACAAGATCGTCAACGAGCGCTACGACTACATCGTGCTGGCACCGGGAAGCGTGACCCGCACCTTCGACATCCCGGGTCTGACCGAGCACGCCTTCGGGATGAAGACCCTCGCCGAGGCCGCCTACATCCGCGACCACGTCATCTCGCAGCTCGACCTGGCGGACGCCAGCGACGACCCCGCCGAGCGGGCCGCGCGGCTGCAGTTCGTGGTGGTCGGCGGCGGCTACGCGGGCACCGAGACGGCGGCCTGTCTGCAGCGGCTGACGCACGCGGCCGTACAGCGCTACCCGCGGCTGGACCCGGGCCTGATCAAGTGGCACCTGATCGACATCGCGCCCAAGCTGATGCCCGAGCTGGGCGACAAGCTCGGCCGCAGCGCACAGGAGATCCTCAAGCGCCGCGGCATCGACGTCTCGCTGGGCGTGTCGATCGACAAGGCCGGCCCGGAGGAGGTGACGTTCACCGACGGCCGCGTGGTGCCGACGCACACGCTGATCTGGACGGCCGGGGTGGTCGCCAGCCCGCTCATCGCCACGCTCGGCGCGGAGACGGTCAAGGGCCGGCTGGCGGTCACCGCCGAGATGTGCCTGCCGGGCTACGACGGCGTGTTCGCGCTCGGCGACTCGGCGGCCGTGCCGGACCTGGCCAAGGGCCAGGAGGGCGCGGTGTGCCCGCCCACCGCCCAGCACGCCATGCGGCAGGGCAGGAAGGTCGCCGACAACGTCATCGCGGCGCTGCGCGGGCAGCAGATGCAGCCGTACGTCCACAAGGACCTGGGGCTCGTCGTCGACCTCGGCGGCAAGGACGCGGTGTCCAAGCCGCTGGGCATCGAGTTGCGCGGAGTTCCCGCGCAGGCGGTGGCCCGTGGCTACCACTGGTCGGCGCTGCGCACCAACGTCGCGAAGACCCGGGTGATGACCAACTGGCTGCTGAACGCGGTCGCGGGCGACGACTTCGTGCGCACCGGCTTCCAGGCCCGCAGGCCCGCCCGGCTGAAGGACTTCGAGTTCACCGATTCCTACCTGTCACCGGACGAGGTCCGGGCCCGGGTGGAGGGCGCGGGCATCGACCACCCGTGAGGTGACATGGATCACAGAAGACCGCCGATCACTTCACCGCGGATCGGCGGTCTTCCCTGGTGATCACAGACGTCACACGGAGGGGACACCCCGGCATGACCGAGAAGACCGTCAAGGGTCCGGCGAGCTACTTCCCGTCGATCGAGAAGAAGTACGGCCGCCCGGTCGGCGAGTGGCAGGAGCTGATCCGTTCCTCGCCGCTGACGAGGCACATGGAGCTGGTCGGCTGGCTCAGGTCCGAGCACGGCATGGGCCACGGGCACGCCAACGCGCTGGTGGCCGCCACCCTGGCCGGAGAGAGGTGAGCCGGGGCCGCGTGCGATGCTGGACCGGAGATCGATTTCCGGCACGGGAGAGAGCGCGGCGGCGTGAGGGCAGTGGCACGGTCGGGACGGGTACGGATGTGGGACCGGCTCGCGGCGTCGGATCCCGGGCTGCTCCGTCTGACCGCGGGACTGCGCACGGTAACCGCGATCGCCCTCACCCTCGCCGTCCTCGCCGCGCTGCACGTCCCGGTGCCCCAGCTGGTCGCCGGGGCGATCGCGGCGATGGTCGCCACCTTCGCCATCCGGGAGAAACAGCGCGGCCAACAGGCCGTGACGCTGGCGTTCGGCCTGCCGGTGGCGCTGGCCTCGGTGTCGCTGGGCGCGCTGCTCAGCCAACGGGTCGTCGCCGGCGACCTGTTCTTCGTCGTCCTCATCTTCTGCGCCGTCTACGGCCGCCGCTTCGGTGACCGGGGCACGGCACTGGGGCTGATCGGCTTCCAGGTCTACTTCCTGTCGCTGTTCGTGGGCGCGACGGCGTCCGTGCTGCCGGAGCTGTACGGCGTCATCTGCGTGGCGTTCGTGTGCAGCGCGGCCGCCCGCTTCGCGCTGCTCCCGCAGACCCCGGCGGGCACCCTGGACCGGCTCCGGCGGGCCTTCCGTGCCCGGCTCGCCCAGCTGCTCGCCACCCAGGCCGAGTTGCTGGACGCCGGACCCGACGAGGCCGAGAAGGTGCTCGCGGACCTGCGCACCGGCACCGCGCGGCTGCACGAGACGGCGTTGCTGATCCAGGGCCGGCTGGAGGACGGCACGTCGGACCCGGCGGTGGCCCGGCTGCTCCAGCGCCGGATCGCGGACGCGGAGATCGCCGCCGAGCGGCTCGGTCTGCTGCTGCTCACCGCGCGCAGCGCGCAGCGGACCGACACGCTGACCCTGCACCTGCCGGGCGCCCCGCTGCCCTCCGGCGGCGAGCTGCCGGTGCGGGACGAGGCGACGGCCGCGCTGCGCCGGGATCTCCAGGCGCTGCGGCTGCTGACGCTGCGGCCGGCCGGGGAGGCGTCGGGGACGGCGCTCGCCCAGGTGCGCAACCGGCTGCTCGGCTACCGGGAGGAGGAGAACCTGCCCCCGGCCTCCCCGGCCGTGCAGGACGTCTTCCGGGGCCTCGGCGAGACCGCGCGGGCCGCCCTGGGCCTGCGGCTGGCTCTGGACGGGCCCCAGGACGAGTCCGACGACACCCCGGCGACCGCCCGCTCGCGCGAGGAGCTGGACGCGGAGGACGCCGCGATCGAGGTCAGCGAGGAGAGCGAGGCGGAGGAGGCGCGGCCGACCGGTCTCAAGCGGCCCACCACCCGGGCCGCCGTCCAGGTGGCCGTCGGCTCCGCGCTGGCCATCGTCGGCGGTGAGCTGCTGTCCGCCCAGCGCTGGTACTGGGCGGTGCTGACGTGCTGGATCGTCTTCCTGAACACCGCCTCCACCGGCGAGATCCTGGTGAAGGGCTACCGCCGGCTGCTGGGCACGGTGCTCGGCGTGGTGGCCGGCATCGGACTCGCCGCCCTGGTGGGGCACCACACCTGGACGGCGTTCGCGCTGGTGCTGCTGTTCATCTTCGCGATGTTCTACACCGCGCCCCTGTCCTACACGCTGATGTCGTTCTTCGTGACGGCCATGCTGGGACTGCTGTACACCCTGCTGAACACCTACAGCCTGTCGGTGCTCGTGCTGCGGATCGAGGAGACGGCGCTCGGCGCGGCGTGCGGGGTGATCGCGGCGGCCGTCGTGCTCCCCGTCCACACCGACCGCCGTACCAACGAGCTGCTGGTCGCGGTGCTGGACCGGCTCGCCGACGTCACGCGCGGCGCCGTCGACCAGCTCAGCGGCGGGGCGGGCGGCGACCTGGTGGAGCAGGCGCGCGAGCTGGACCAGGCGCTGGCCGACCTGCGCGCGGCCACCCAGCCGCTCACGCACCCGATCACCCCGCTGCGCTCGCGCCGGAACACGGTCCGGTACGTGGTGGCGTTGCTGGAGACCTGCGCGTACCACGGGCGGTCCCTGGCGGCCACCGCCGAGCTGCTGCCGACGCACCCGTCGATCGCGGCGGACCCCCGGCTGCGCGGGGCGGGCCGACGGATCGTGCACAACATCGAGGCGATCGCCGCGCATGTCGCCGACCCGAGGTCCGCCACACAGATCGAAACCGGCCCCAGCATCGCGTCGATGCTGGAGCCGGGAACCCTGCGCACCCCGCGCTACGGCCGCGTGACCGACCGGGTGCTGCGCCACCTGCAACGCCTGGACGAGGCCGTCTCCGGCCTGGCCCGGCCGCTGGGCCTGGCCGGAGGGCCGGCCCAGCCACGGAAGTGAGCGGCGCTCACCTCGGGTCGGCGCCGGGGCGGCGGCTGCCCAGCACCTCCTCGCGGACGCGGGCGCAGCTGCGGCTGATCAGCCGGGAGACGTGCATCTGGGAGATGCCGAGCCGGTCGGCGATGCGGCTCTGGGTCATGTCCTCGAAGAAACGCATGTAGAGGATGGCCCGCTCGCGCTCGGGCAGCCGGCGCAGTCCCTCCTTGGCCGCCTCGCGGTCGACCACGACGTCGTAGGAGGTGTCCGTGGCACCGAGGGTGTCGGCGAGGCTGTAGCCGTCGTCGCCGCTGGAGAGTTCGGCGTCCAGCGAGAGGGTGCTGAAGCTCTCCAGCGCCTCCATGCCGGCGTTCACGTCCTCCTCGCTGAGCCCGGTGTGGGCGGCTATGTCGGCGACGGTGGGTTCGGGACTGCCGGGGTTCTGGGTGAGTTCGCGCCGGGCCAGCCGCACCCGGTTGCGCAGCTCCTGCACCCGGCGCGGCACCCTCAGGGCCCACATCCGGTCACGGAAGTGCCGCTTCACCTCACCGGTGATGGTCGGCACGGCGTAACTCTCGAAGGCCCCGCGCGAGGGGTCGAAACGGTCGATGGCCTTCACCAGGCCCAGGGCCGCCACCTGGCGCAGGTCCTCGACGGACTCGCCCCGGTCGCGGAACCGGCCGGCGATCCGGTGGGCCATGGGAAGCCAGGCGGTGACGAGTTCGTCGCGTACGGTGTCCCGCTCGGGTCCGTCCTCCAGCTCCGCCAGCCGGACGAACAGCTCCGCCGTGTCCGGGGCGTCGTCATGGTTCCGCCGGCTGGGCGCCGCGGTGTCGCTGGTGGTGGCGGTCGTGCCGGGACGGCTTGTCGACATGTCGGTCAGCATGCGGAATCGCTCCTGAACGGGGTTTCAGGGCACAGGGCCGGAACTGCGGTTCCAGGTCCTGGCCCGAACGGTGGTGTCAGGGTTCTCCGCGGGTGAGCCGCCAGGCCCGCCGAAGGGGGCCCAGCGGCGGGGTCGTCCCCGCGGGGCAGGCGCCTCCGGTCCGAAGCACGAAACTCCGTCTGCCCCTCGCCCCCACGCGCAAACACGCTGAGCGGAACTTCCCGGACCGCTTCAGCGCAGCGGTACGACGGCCGTGATGCGTTTGCCGCCGCGGGGCAGCTCCGCGACCCGGATGTCGCTGGCCAGGCGGCATACGATGGGCCAGCCACGGCCGCCGGGATGAGGGTGGCCGGGCTCGTCGTGGGCCCGGTCGGTGACCGGGAGCTCGTCGCTGCCGTCGCTCACCGAGACGTAGACGCCGCCACCGTCGACGTCGACGTCGAAGCCGGTGATGCCGCCGCCGTGCAGCAGGGCGTTCGTGGTGAGTTCCGACGTGACCAGCAGGGCGTCCTCGACGGCCTCGTGCGCGCACGGCAGGTCGCGGGCCCGGCACCGCTCGGTCATGACGCGTTCCACCGTTCTGCGGGCCTCGGCCGGCCGGCACGGCACGTGGTCGTGCGTCTCCGGCAGGGTCGCGGTGGAGGTGGTCCGGTGATTGTCGAGCATCCCTTCCTCCCAGATCCTCGCTGAGCGGTGCCCGGATTGCAGGGTTCTCTCCCTTTCGACTGACCCGCCGGTGCGCTGTCAAACACCCTGGGTGCCCGTGTCATCACGGCGGACCGAGCGGGTACCCGCCGTGCATGACCGATGTGGTGGACGCGGACGAGTTGTTGCGGCGGATCCGGCGGGGCCAGGAGCGCGCGGCCGAGGAGGAGCGGGCCTGGCGGGAGCGGGCGCAGAGCCTGACGGCGACCGACCCGGAGGGCGCGCGGGAGGCGGCCGACCGGGCCCGGGCCTTCGAGGCGGTGCTGCGGGTGCTGGAGGAGATCGTCCGCCCGGGCGGGGGCCCGGTGCGGACGGAGGGGGTGAAACAGGTCACCTGACCGGCTTCCGGTTACCCAAAAGTACGGCAGGTGGTTTATGGTTCATCCATAAGTGACGCGGGAGCGGCGCGGGAGCCGTTTCTTCCCCCGCTCCTTGTGTCACCGCATACGGCCCTGGCTGGTTTCCCCCGTCCAGCCAGGGCTTTTTGCTGCCCCCGGCGCGACACGCGGCCACAGACCCGCCGCCTTCGACGTGCTCCGGACGGTCACAGCGGCTGAAATGGGCTTGAGAGGCACAGCACCCGCACCGCAACCGCCGCCGGCGAGGAGCCATGCGCCATGACCAAAGCGATCAAACTGCTGACCGCCCTCCCCCAGGCGCAGCGCGAGCGCCTGATGGAGCTGGCGAAGGAGGTGTCCTTCCCGGAGGACACCCGCATCTTCGAGGCCGGCGGCACCGCCGACCGGTTCTGGGTGATCCGCTCGGGCGCGGTCCACCTGGACCAGCAGGTCACCTCGCGCCAGCGGGTGACCGTGGCCACGCTGGGCGCGGGCGACATGCTCGGCTGGTCCTGGCTGTTCCCGCCGTACCAGTGGGACTTCGGCGCGGTCGCCTTCAGCAACGTACGGGCCTACGAGTTCGACGGGCCGTCGGTGCTCGGGCTGTGCGTGGAGGATCCGCTGCTCGGGCTCTCGCTGGTGCGGACGGTGGCCGAGATCCTCGCCCACCGGCTGGAGACCACCCGGGGAAAGCTGATGGAGCAGTACGCGATCCGGCGGCGCAGCAGCCCGATCTAGACGCTCCGGTACGCCGGGCCCCGGGGCGGGCCGGGACCCCGGGCGCTCAGATCCGGTAGCGGCGCAGCGCCGGGACCGCGGCGGCCAGGGCCAGCATCACCACGACGACCAGGGCGCCCCCGCCCGCGACGGCGGCCCGCGGGCCGAACGCCGAACCGGCGGTTCCGTGCAGCACGTCGGCCAGGCGCGGACCGCCCGCGACGACCACCGTGAACACCCCCTGCATCCGGCCGCGCATCTCGTCGGTCGCGGCGGACAGCAGGATGGCGCCGCGGAACACCATCGAGACCATGTCGGCGACACCGGCCACGGCGAGGAAGGCCACGGCGACCCAGAGGTTCCCGCTGAGCCCGAACCCGGCGACGGCCACACCCCAGCCGACGACCGCCCCGATGACCATCCAGCCGTGCCTGCGGGCCCGCGAGAACACCCCCGAGAACAGGCCGCCGAGCACCGCGCCGACCGGGATGCCGGCGAACAGCACACCGAGCGCCAGACCCTCGCCGTAGGAGCCGTACGTGTCCGCGGCCAGCTCCGGGAACAGGGCGCGGGGCATGCCGAACACCATGGCGACGATGTCGGCGAGGAAGGACAGCAGCAGCACCTTGTGCCGGGAGATGTAACGGAAGCCCTCCGCTATCGCGCGCAGTCCGGCCCGGCGGGCCGTGGCGCCGAGCGGCGGCAGGGCGGGCAGGCGGAAGACGGCCCACACCGTCACGCACAGCGCGAGCGCGTCGATCAGGTACAGCGCCGGCAGCCCGATGACCGGGATGAGCACACCGGCGAGCAGCGGGCCGGCCACCAGGCCGGTCTGCATCACCGTCGAGCCGAGGGCGTTGGCGGCCGGCAACTGCTCCGCGGGGACCAGCCGGGCGATGGAGGCGGTGCGGGCGGGCGAGTTGAGCCCGAAGAACGCCTGTTGCAGGGCGAGCAGCACCATGAGGACGACGACCGAGTCCAGGCCGGTGACGGCCTGCGCCCAGAACAGCAGCGAGGTCAGCGCGATACCGATGTTGGTGACCAGCAGCAGCTTGCGCCGGTCCACGGTGTCGGCGACCGCCCCGCCCCACAGCGCGAAGGCCACCATGGGCACGAGGCCCGCGAGGCTCGCGTAGCCGACCCAGGCGGAGGAGTGGGTGATGTCGTAGATCTGCTTGGGCACGGCGACCGCGGTGAGCTGGCTGCCGACGGCGGTGACGATCGTCGACGACCACAGGCGCCGGTAGGCGGGGATGCGCAGCGGGCGGGTGTCCATCGCCCAGCGGCGCCAGCCGCGCCTGGGCGGGTCCTCGGCCGCCGGCGCGTCGGGGTCGGGCCGGCTCCGCGTCCGGCCGGTGTCGGTGCTGCTGCTCTCGCTCGTGTCCACGGATGTCCTGGTTGCTCGTTACATCTTTTTGCTTCGAGAGCCTAACTGTTCCAGGACGTCCGGTGCGCGGCGAACGGCGGGTCTCAGAAGCCGGCGACCAGGGTCGTGCCGAGGGCGAGCATCGTGAGCGCGACCAGACCGTCCAGGACCCGCCAGGCGCCGGGCCGGGCCAGGAACCGGCCGAGCAGCCGGGCGCCGAAGCCGAGCGCGGCGAACCAGCACAGGCTGGCGAACGCGGCACCGAGCCCGAACGTCCAGCGCAGCGGGCCCCGGTCGGCGGCCAGGGAGCCCAGCAGGAACACGGTGTCCAGGTAGACGTGCGGGTTCAGCCAGGTCATCGCCAGGCACATGAGCACGGCCCGGCGGCGCGAGCCGGCCGCCTCGCCCTCCGCGCGCAGTCCGGTGCCGGGCCTGAGCACCCGGCGGGCGGCCAGGGCGCCGTAGCAGAGCAGGAACACCCCGCCGACGACCCCGGTCGCCCGCAGCGCGCCGGGCCAGGCGACCACGACCGCGCCGACCCCGCCGACGCCGAGCGCGATGAGCACCGCGTCGGACAGGGCGCAGATGCCGACGACGGCGAGGACGGCGTCCCGGCGCACCCCCTGCCGCAGGACGAAGGCGTTCTGGGCGCCGATGGCGACGATCAGGGAGAGGCCGGTGCCGAAGCCGGCGGCCGCGGCGGACAGGGCGTGGTTCATGCCGGCGACGCTAGGGAAGCCCTGGCCATAAGTACAGCTAAAGATTTTTACGTACCCTTAGCGCTCGTGATGTCAGAGCTGCCTCTGGAACAGGTGCGGACGCTGCTGGCCGTGGTCGACGAGGGCACCTTCGACGCGGCCGCCGCCGCGCTGCACGTGACGCCGTCCGCGGTCAGCCAGCGGGTCAAGGCCCTCGAACAGCGGACCGGCCGGGTGCTGCTCCGGCGCGGCAGACCGGTACGGCCCACGGAGTCCGGCGCCGTGCTCGTGCGGTTCGCCCGGCAGCTCGCCCGGCTGGAGCGGGACGCCTGGGGCGAGCTGGGGCTGAGCGGCGGCGGGGAGCCGACGCGGGTGTCGGTCGCGGTGAACGCGGACTCGCTGGCGACCTGGTTCCTGCCGGCCCTGACCCGGGTCCCGGGCCTGTGTTACGAACTGCGCCGGGAGGACGAGGACCACACGGCGGCGCTGCTGCGCGAGGGCCTGGTGATGGCGGCGGTGACCTCCTCGCCCGACCCGGTGCCCGGCTGCACGGTCCGTCCGCTCGGCCGGATGCGCTACCTGCCGGTGGGCGCACCGGAGTTCACCTCGGCCCACTTCGACGGACGGCCCCTTCCGGAGGCGCTGTCCCGGGCCCCGGTCGTGGTCTTCGATCGCAAGGACGACTTCCAGGACGTCTTCGTCCGCCGGCTCGGCCGCGCCGGTGCCGGCCCGTTCCGGCACCACGTGCCCACCTCGGAGGGGTTCCTGGACGCCGTCGCCACGGGGCTGGGCTGGGGCATGGTCCCGGAGGTCCAGGCCGGACCGCTGCTGGAGCGGGGGCGGCTGGTCGTACTCGCCCCCGGCGCCTGGATGGACGTCGCGCTGTACTGGCAGCAGTGGAAGCTCGACTCGCCGGCACTGGCGGCCCTGGCCGAGGCGGTGACCACGACGGCATCGGAAACGCTGCGCGGCTGACCCCGCGTCCCGACGGAGACCCGGCCCGAGCGTCGAAGCACCGCCCCGCACCCTTCGGCCGCGGGACCGCGCGTGTCCCTCACCCGGCGCTCCGTCAGCTCCTCGGCGCGGGCGGGAGCCGGCGGGGCGGTGGGGTCTGCCGGTGGGGCGCCCGGCCGGTGTGAACTCCTCGGCGGCATTGCCCCGTCGGGCGGACCGGCGGTCTCCGGGGCTCGCCGCCCGGCCTGTTGGGCGCCTTCCGCGCGCGTGACCCGGTGCCGCCCGGGGCGACCGCCGCGCGCTCGTCACACCATCTCCGCGCGTTCCGCCGTTTCATGCCCTCCTGACCGGTCACCCGAACCGGAGAACGCGTGCGCAACGCCTCCACGCCCCGACGGCGACGCATGCGACAAGGCACGGACTACTTCGATCCGAACCAGGAGATTCCGATGGAGAACTGGCGCGAACATGCCGCGTGCCGTCACGAGGACCCCGATCTGTTCTTCCCGATCGGCACGACCGGACCCGCGCAGGTGCAGGCACAGCAGGCCAAGGCGGTGTGCGGGCGCTGCCCGGTCCGGGAGCAGTGCCTGGACTGGGCGCTGGACACGGGCCAGAGCATCGGGGTCTGGGGCGGTACGACGGAACTGGAACGCCGGGCGCTGCGGCGCCGCGCCCGCTCCCGGCAACGCTCCGGCTGACCGGCGGCCCGGCGGGGCCGGAGGGGGGCTCAGCGGCCACCGCGCCGCAGGGTCCCCCACTCCCGCTCCTGCCGGGCCACCGCGTCCCGGGCCACGTCGATCACCTCGTCGGCGATCCAGCACAACGGCTCGACCTCCGCCACGAGCGGCTCGTTGTCCGGGCCCCGGCCCATCTCGCGGCCCCGCAGGACCCAGGGGCGCACGCCGGGGCCCTTGTCGTGCGGCAGGTGCGCGTAGTCGTACAGGCGGCGGGCCACCCACAGCTCCACCGACCGGTCCTCCCACCACTTCTCGACGTCGAGCGGGTTGGCGGAGAGCCCGGGCATGGGGACGCCGGTCAGTTCGTCGATGCTGGAGGCCGCGTCGAGGTCGGTGCCCGGCCCTTTGGACCAGCGCACGTACAGTCCCTGGTGCCGTTCCACCAGGCGGGCCACTTCGGCCAGCGTGGACATGACCGGCAGGTCGTCCGCTCCGCTCATGCCGTGACCTCCCTCTGCCTCCTCGTGCCGCACTCGCGCGACCGGAGTACCCCCGGCGCACCCCGGAAACCGGATTCCGTCGCTCCCGCCCCAGGGCCCGACACCGCTCTCAGAGCTCGTCGCCGGGCGGCGGGGCGGCCGGCAGCCGCAGCGTGAAGACCGTTCCCCTCCCCGGTTCGCTCTCGACCCCGGCCGTGCCGCCGTGGGCGGCCACCAGGTGGCGGACGATCGGCAGGCCGAGCCCGCTGCCCCCGGTACGGCGGCTGCGGGACTTCTCCGCACGCCAGAACCGCTCGAAGACGTGCGGCAGGTCCTCGGGCGCGATGCCCGAGCCGGTGTCGGCGACGGTGAGGACCACCTCGTCGCCGTCCCGGCGCGCGGCGAGCGTGACGGTCCCGTCGGCGGGGGTGTGCCGCAGCGCGTTGGAGACCAGGTTCCCGAGGACCTGCCGCATCCGCACCGGGTCGGCGTCCAGCCAGGCGGCGTCGTCGGCCCCGGTGCGCAGGGCGACCCCGGCGGCGTCGGCGGCGACGCGGTGAGCGGCGGCGACCTGGTCGAGCAGGTCGCCGGCCGGCAGCGGCTCCCGGTGCAGGCGCAGGGTGCCGGCGTCGGCCGCGGCGAGGTCCTGGAGGTCGTCGATGATCCGCTGGAGGACGAGCGCCTCCTCGTGCAGCGAGTCCAGCAGCGCCGGGTCGGGGTCGACGACGCCGTCCCGGACGACCTCGAGCCAGCCCCGGATGTTGGTGAGCGGGCTGCGCAGCTCGTGCGCGATGTCGCTGACCATGGCCTTGCGCTGCGCCTCCAGGCGGGCGCGGCGCTCGGTGAGGTCGTTGAACGCCTCGGCGAGGATGCCGGTCTCGTCCCGGGTGGTCACCGGCACGCGCACGTGCAGCTCGGGCGGCTGCTGCGCGGCGAGGGTGAGCGCGCGCAGCGGCCGTACCAGCCGGACGGCGACGACGGCGGTCACGGCCACGGTGACGGCGAGGACCAGCCCGGCCACGCCCACCACCTTGGCCTTGTTGGCCGGTGACATGTCGAAACGGGCGGGGTTCTGGTCGCCGATGCCGAGGAACAGCTCGGCCACCGGGGCGACATAGGGCTGGAGCTGGGTACGGCGGGCGGTCTGGAGGCAGCGCTGGGCGGTCCGCGTGGCCTCGCCGGTGCCGAGCCTGGTGAACTTGGCCACCAGGAAACCGTCGTCGAAGGGGTCCTTGACGCGGGGGTCGAAGAAGAAGAACAGCCGTCCGCCGAGGTCCAGTCCGTTCTTGCGCAGACAGGGCCGCACCAGGTCGATCAGGGCGTCCAGGGCCTTCTGCTCGGTCGCGGTGGGGGTGTTGAGCCGGCCGTCCTCGCACACGTCGGCGCCGTAGGCGGAGGGGTCGGCGCCGTCCGCTACGGTGACCACCGGCCGCCCGCTCTCGGTCCGTTCGGTGCCGGCCCGCAGGCCGTGGCGTTCGTAGCAGTGTTCGCGTTGCGCGGCCAGCGAGTCCAGCTTGGCGCGTTCCGCTTCCGGCAGCAGGTAGGGGCCCACCACGCGCGGGTCGATGCCGCTGAGCTGGGCGCCGGTCTCGGTGTAGGTGTCGGTGCGCAGCGGGTCGACGGTGGCGGCGGGCCGGGGCGGCAGCGGGGTGCCAGGCGGCGCGGAGTCGGCGACCAGGGTGTGGTCGGCGGTGGTGAGGGCGATCCGGCGGCCGGTGCGGGCGGCCAGCTCCCGCAGGGTGGGCCGGATGCCCGCCCAGTCCGAGTGGGTGGCGGCGTAGCCGCTGAGCTGGGCGAGGATGCGGTTGCCCGCGGCGAGGTCCTGCCCCTGCTCCTCCTTCAGGGCGCTGGTGGTGGTGGTCACGGCGAGCCAGGCGGTGGCCGCCACGGAACAGACGGCGATCAGCGCGGAGACGAACAGCAGCCGGACGACCAGCCGTTTGCGCACCGGGATGCGGCGCCTCACCGCCGGACTCCGCTCAGCTTGTAGCCGACGCCGAACACGGTCAGCAGCCGCACCGGCCGCCGCGGGTCGGCCTCGATCTTGCGGCGCAGGTTCATGATGTGCACGTCGACGGCCCGCTCGGTGGAGGACCGGTCGAAGCCGCGGGTGCAGTGCAGCAGTTGCCGCCGGGTGAACACCCGTTCCGGCTCCCCCGCCATGGCCAGCAGGATCTGGAACTCGGCCGGTGTGCACTCCACCGGCGCGCCGTCGCAGCGCACCTCGTGGCGTACCGGGTCGACGCTGATCCCGGCGGCCCGCACGACCGGGTCGTCGTCCCGGGCACCGACGCCCCGCCCGCTGCGCCGGAGGACCGTACGGATACGGGCCATCAGCTCGCGCGGGCTGTACGGCTTGGTCAGGTAGTCGTCGGCGCCGACGTCGAGGCCGAGCAGGACGTCGTCCTCGGCGGAGCGGGCGGTGAGCATGACCACCGGGATGTCCGGCTGCTCCGGGCCGGCGCGCAGTGCCCGGCACACGCCGAAGCCGTCGAGGACCGGGAGCATCAGGTCCAGGACGACGAGGTCGGGCCGCAGCCGGCGGGCGGCGTCGAGTGCCGCCGCGCCGTCGTGCACGACGGTGGCGGTGTGGCCCTCGGCCAGCAGGGAGCGGCGGAGCAGTTCGGCCTGTTTCTCGTCGTCCTCGGCGACCAGCACATGTGCGCACACGAGTTCGGATCCTAAGCGGCTCAGTGCGCCAGCCAGTCGGCGTACCCCATGACGACGACCGGGTGCCGGCCGGGGTCGAGGGTGCGCAGGAGGTCCTTCATGTGCGCCTTGGCGACGCTGACGCAGCCGTGGGTGGGTCCGCCGTGGTCGACGTGCAGCCACACTCCCCCGCCGCGTCCCGGGCCGAGGGGCCGGGTCCAGTCCAGGGGCGAGGTGCCGGGCCGGCGGTTGTAGTCGATGGCGATGACGTAGTCGAAGGAGCCCTCCAGGGGTTCGCCCTCGAAGCCGGTGCCGGGCGAGTGGAATCCGCCGGAGTGGTGGTACGGGAGCTTGCCGCCGGGGTCCGGGAGCAGGCCGCCGGCGTCGGAGAGGGTGTAGACGCCGAGCGGGGAGCGCAGGTCGCCGAGCACGTGGTGGGCGCTCCAGCCGTGCAGCGCGTTGTGGCCGGGCCAGGCGGCTCCGGCCTGCCAGCCGGTGGGGGTGCGCTGGTGCAGCACGACGGTGCAGAGCGGGGAGTTCCGGCCGCGCCCGGTGACGACGACGGCCTGGGTGCAGCGCTCGGGTATCGCCGCGGTCCGCACGGGCCCGAGGCCGGGTATGCCGCGCGGGGCCGGCGGCGTGGTGGTGCGGGGGGTGGGCGCCGGTGCCGGACGGCGGGCCGGGGCCCGGCGTTCGGTCGCCTCGGCTCCGCCGCCGCAGCCGGTCAGCAGCAGCGGGGAGGCGAGGAGGGCGACGGCGGTTCTGCGTCGGATCATGAGTCGATCTTGACCGGCAGTTGTTTGGAACCGGTCAGCGTCGCGCGTACGGACCGAACCGGCCCGGAATCACGCGCGGTCCGGCTTGCCCGGCGTGTAGAGCCAGGTGTGGAACAGCCCGTCCAACCGCTTGCCCGAGGTCTTCTCGGCGAGCCGGACGAACTGTGCCGTGGTCCCGTGCCCGCCGCGGTGTCCGGTCGCCCAGGCGCGCAGGGTCCGCAGGAAGTCCCGGTCGCCGACGGCCCGGCGCAGCTCGTGCAGGGCCATGGCGCCCCGGGCGTAGACGGGCGTGCCGAAGATGTTCTCGCCGCTGCCGGGGTCACCGGGCGGGTAGGCCCACAGGTCGTCGCTCGCGGGGCGGGCGTAGAGGGAGTCGAAGGCCTGCTGGGCGCTGCGGCCGCCGTGCTGTTCCTCGTAGAGCCACTCGGCGTAGGTGGCGAAGCCCTCGTTGAGCCAGATGTCCTTCCAGGCGGTGAGGGTGACGGAGTCACCGAACCACTGGTGGGCGCTCTCGTGGACGAGGGTGCCGAGGTCGGGTGCGGAGTCGTAGACCGGCCGGGTCTGGGTCTCCAGGGCGTAGCCGACGTCCGGGGCGTGGTCGACGATGGCTCCGGCGGCCCGGAACGGGTACGGCCCGAACAGCTTGCTCTCCCACTCCAGCACGGAGGGCAGCTTCTTGAGCACGGGCGCCGCGGCGCGGGCCTCGCGGGCGTCCACCGCGTTGTACACCTGGACGCCGTCGCGGGTGGTGTACCGCTCGACCTGGAACTTCCCTATGGAGGCGGTGGCCAGGTAGGCGGCCATGGGCTGGGTCTCGCGCCACCGGAAGGTCGTCTTGCCGCCGGTGGTGCGCTGTCCGAGCAGGACGCCGTTGGCGACGGCGGTGCGCCCCTCGGGGACGGTGATGGTGAAGTCGTACGACGCCTTGTCCTTCGGATGGGCGTTGGCAGGGAACCACGTCATCGCGCCCTGCGGCTCGCCCGCGACGAACGCGCCGTCGTCGGTGGGGATCCAGCCGTCCGCCGATCCGTCGGGGTCGGTGACCGGCTTCGGGGTGCCGTGGTAGGCGACGGTGACGCGGAAGTCCTGCCCGGCGCGCAGGGCATGGCGCGGGGTGACGACGAGTTCCTGCCCGTCGCGCCGGAAGGCCGCCTTCGCGCGGTCGACGGTGACGGCGGTGACCGTCAGGCCCTTGAGGTCGAGGTCGAAGCGGCCGAGCCGCTGGGTGGCGCGGGCGGTGAGCACCGCGGTGGCGTCCAGGCGGCGGGCCGAGGTGTCGTACCGCAGGGTCAGGTCGTAGTGGCGGACGTCGTAGCCGCCGTTGCCGCTGAGCGGGAAGTACGGGTCGCCCGCGCCGGGTGCCCCGGTGGTGCCCGGGGCCGTGGGACCGGCGGCGCCGAGGAGGGCGGCCACGGCGACGGGGACGGTGGCCAGGACGGCGGTACGGCGACGGGCGGGCTGTCTGCGGGGTGGCGTCACATGCGCTCCTCGGAAGTGGCCGGTGATCGACTGGCCGTCAGAGTAGGCGCCGCGCGGGTCCGGTTTCCCCCTTGTTCCGGTCAAGTCGTGCCGCGTCGCCGCCGGGTGGGCGGTGATCGGCGCAGTACGCTCGCACGACCGTCCACGACCCGAGAGGGGCCCCGCCGTGAGCGTGCGTGTGCGCCGGATCTACGAACCGCCCGAGCCCGACGACGGCCTGCGCGTCCTGGTCGACCGGCTGTGGCCGCGCGGCCTCGCCAAGGACGCGGTGCGGGTGGACGAGTGGCCGAAGGAACTGACCCCGTCCAGCGAACTGCGCACGTGGTACCACGGCGGGGGCTCCTACGAGGAGTTCCGGAGCCGCTACGAGCAGGAGCTGGAGGCCCCCCGGGCCGCCGAACTGCTGGACCACCTGCGGGAGTCGGCCCGCAAGGGCACGGTGACCCTCCTCACGGCGTCCCGGAAGACGGAGGAGAGCCACGCGCACGTCCTGGCGGAGCTGGTGGCGGGCTGAGGTCAGCCGGTCTGCCCCGCCGCGTGCCGGCCCGCCGCGCGGCCGGAGAAGAGGCAGCCGCCGAGGAAGGTGCCCTCCAGGGCGTTGTAGCCGTGGACACCGCCGCCGCCGAACCCGGCGACCTCACCGGCCGCGTACAGTCCCTCGACCGGCGTGCCGTCGGTGCCGAGCGCGCGGGAGTCCAGGTCGGTCTGGATGCCGCCGAGGGTCTTGCGGGTCAGCACGTGCATCCGGACCCCGATGAGGGGGCCGGCGGCCGGGTCGAGGAGGCGGTGCGGGGCGGCGACGCGGCCGAGGCGGTCGCCGATATAGCGGCGGGCGTTGCGGATGCCCTGGATCTGGGCGTCCTTGCTGTAGGGGTTGGCGATCTGGAGGTCGCGGGCCTCGATCTGGCGGCGCACCCCGGCCGCGTCCAGCAGCGGCTCGCCGGTGAGGGCGTTCATCTTCTCGACGAGCTGTTCCAGGGTCCCGGCGGTGACGAAGTCGGCGCCGTGGTCGAGGAAGGCCCGCACCGGTGCGGGGGCGCCCTTGCCGAGCAGCCGGTCGCGCAGCACGGCCTTGCGGTCCTTGGCGGTGATGTCGGGGTTCTGCTCGGAGCCGGAGAGCGCGAACTCCTTCTCGATGATCTTCCGGGTGAGGATGAACCACGAGTGGTCGTACGCGGCGATGTCCTCGGTGGTGCGCAGGTACCGCAGGGTGCCGAGCGTGTCGTAGCCGGGCAGGCAGGGGTCGGGCAGCCGGCGGCCGAGGGCGTCGAGCCATACGGACGACGGGCCGGGCAGGATGCGGATGCCGTGGCCGGGCCATATCGGGTCCCAGTTGCGCAGGCCCTCGGTGTAGTGCCACATGCGGTCGCGGTTCACGAGGCGTACGCCGGCCTCGGCGCTGATGTCGAGCATGCGGCCGTCGACGTAGGCGGGGACGCCGGTGACCATCTCGGCGGGGGGTGTGCCGAGCCGCTCGGGCCAGTAGCGGCGGACGATGTCGTGGTCGGCGCCGATGCCGCCGGTGGTGACGACCACGGCCTGGGCGGTGAGTTCGAAGTCGCCGGCCCGGTCGCGGCTGGAGGGGACGCCGCGCGGGGAGTCGTCGGGGACGAGGACGGTGCCGCGCACACCGCGTGCCGTGCCGCCCTCGACGACCAGTTCGTCCACCCGGTGGCGGTGGTGGAAGGTCAGCAGCCCGTCCCGGGCGGCCTGCCGCGCGTACCGCACGAAGGGCTCGACCACGCCGGTGCCGGTGCCCCAGGCGATGTGGAAGCGGGGCACGGAGTTGCCGTGCCCGTCCGCCCGCAGGTCGCCGCGTTCGGCCCAGCCGACCGTCGGCAGCAGTTCGATGCCGTGTCCCCGGAGCCAGGACCGCTTCTCGCCGGCCGCGAACTCGACATAGGCGCGGGCCCAGCGCACCGCCCAGGAGTCCTCGTCGGCGAGCCGGTCGAACTGCGCGCTGCCCTGCCAGTCGCTCCAGGCGAGGGCGGCGGAGTCCTTGATGCCGAGGCGGCGCTGCTCGGGCGAGTCGACGAGGAAGAGCCCGCCGAAGGACCAGAACGCCTGGCCGCCGAGGTTGGCGGCGTTCTCCTGGTCGACCAGGGCCACCCGGCGGCCCCGGCTGGTGAGTTCGTGCGCCGCGACCAGGCCGGCGAGACCCGCTCCGACGACGATGACGTCCGCGTCCATGACGACTGTGTCCTTCCTGACGGTGCTCGGCGGTGTACTCGGTCCGGTGCCGGCCCGTGCCGGTGCGCGTGCGCTCGTACGACGGGGCCGTTCCGGCTGTGCTCAGGCGGCGGGGGTGCGGCTGCCGTCCGTGAGCAGCGCGGTGAGCAGCTGCTTCAGCCAGATCCGGGCGGCCTCGACGTCCCGGTCCAGCAGCAGCTGGGTGGTGACCCCGTCGTAGGCGGCGACCACGGCGTGCGCGGCGCCGTCGACGTCGCCGAGCACGGCGGGCAGTGCGGTGTGGCCCCGGGCCCGGGAGAGCCGGTCGGCGACGGCCTGCCGGAGCCGGGCGCGGTGCTCGAGGAGGACCCGGGCGACGGCCGGGTGGCGGGCCGCGTGCACCAGGAAGTCGGTCTTCACGAGCAGCCAGTCGACGTCGAGCAGCAGCACCTCGGTGACCCGGTCCACGGAGGCGGGTACGTCGAGGCCGGGGCCGTCCTGGGCGAGGGCGTCGGCCACCTGGTCGGCGATGAGGTCGGCGCGCTGCTGATACAGGGCGAAGAACAGCTCGTCCAGGGTGGCGAAGTTCGAGTAGAACGCGCCCCGGCTGAACCCGGCCGCCTCGCAGACCTCCTCGATGGAGACGCGGCCGTACCCCTTGGCCGCGAACACCGCGAACGCGGCGTCGAGCAGCCGGGCGCGGGTGTGGACCCGGCGCCGGGTGACGCGTCCGGCCGTCTCCATGGCTGCCTCCTGCCGTTGGATACGCGAATGTATCGGATACACCGATGTATCGAAAGCCTCCGGTCGCTGCCGCCCCGGGGTGCGCACTGATCAATAGGAACGCATTTTCGATTAAGGAGTAGGCTGGACCCATGTCCACGCACCTCCAGGGCTCCCTGTTCGACCAGACCGACGAGCTGCGGCTCGGCCCGCTCGGCGGGCTGCGCCGGACCGAGCTGGGCTCGGGCGCCTGGATCGACGTCCTGCCGGGCTGGCTGAGCGGCGCCGACGACCTGTTCGAACACCTGGCGGCGGAGGTCCCCTGGCGGGCCGAGCAGCGCAAGATGTACGACAACGTGGTGTCCGTGCCGCGCCTGCTCGCCTTCTACCGGGCCGGGGACCTGCTGCCCCACCCGATCCTCGACGAGGCCCGCACCGCCCTGTCCCGGCACTACGCCGGCGAACTGGGCGAGCCCTTCACCACGGCCGGGCTGTGCTACTACCGCGACGGCCGGGACAGCGTCGCCTGGCACGGCGACCGCATCGGCCGGGGCTCGCGGGAGAACACGATGGTCGCGATCCTCTCCGTCGGCGAGCCCCGCGACCTCCTGCTGCGGCCGGCCGGCGGGGGCGGCACGGCGGTCCGGCGCCCGCTCGGCCACGGCGACCTCATCGTGATGGGCGGCTCCTGCCAGCGCACCTGGGAGCACTGCGTCCCCAAGACGAGCCGGGCCACGGGACCGCGCATCAGCATCCAGTTCCGTCCGCACGGTGTGCACTGACGACCGGGCCCGCTCGCGCGGGCCGAGCCCCCGTCTGGTTGGCTGTCCCCGACGATCCGCCGCGGAGTGCTCGGAGAGATCATGCGGGCAGAGGTAAGACAAGTCGCCGACGGCACCTACCTGGTGCACGGCCACAACACCAACTGGGTGATCCTGAAGGACGGCGACGCCGTCACGCTGGTGGACACCGGCTATCCCGGGGACCGGGCCGGGCTGCTGGAGTCGCTCGCGCAGGTGGGGAGTTCACCGGACGCGGTCACCGCCGTCCTCGTCACCCACGCGCACAACGACCACCTGGGCTCCGCCGAGTACCTGCGCGCCGCCCACGGCACCCCGGTCTATCTCCACCCGGCCGAGGTCCCGCACGCCCGGCGCGACTTCCTGCAGCAGGCGACCATCGCCGACGTCGTGCGCAACGCCTGGCGGCCCGGCGTGCTGCCGTGGGCCGTGCACGTGATCCGCGTGGGCGGCACGGAGCAGCACCCCGTGACGGCCCCCGAGCCGTTCCCCACCGAGGGGGCGCTCGACCTGCCGGGACGGCCGGTCCCCGTGCACACCCCCGGCCACACGGACGGCCACTGCGTCTACCACCTGCCCGACGCCGGCATCGTCATCTCCGGGGACGCCCTGGTCAGCGGGCACGCCACCTCCCGGGTCAAGGGCCCGCAACTGCTGCCCGACTTCTTCCACCACGACCGCGCGCGGACGCTGGCCTCCCTGGACGTGGTCGCCGCGCTCGACGGCGACACGCTGCTGCCCGGCCACGGACCGCTCCACCACGGTTCGGTCCGAGCCGCGGCCGAACAGGCCAGGGACCGGGCGTCCTAGCCGACCACCCGCCCCGAAGACACCGGCCCACCGACCCTCCCCGTAAGACACCGGCGCACCCCGACCGCGCCGGGTCTACCGGAGGGGCGGGGGCGCCCTGGGCGCGCCGGGGCTCCCGGAGCGCGCCGGGCCCTGGAGGGACCGGGCCGCGTGGAGAGGCCGGGCCTCCCGGAGTCGCGGACCGCGCGGACGAACCGGACCCTTGAGTACATGCGGTTGGCCAGCGGAAGGTGAAGGACGCCGACGGCACTGAGCGGCCGATGTGGCGCACCCGCTGGTGGATGGCCGACGGCCGCAACGGCGACCAGCCGCAGCCGCCGCCACTGCTCGTCTTCAACCGGATCAGCCCGCCCAACCCTGGCACCGTCATCGCGCAGCCGGCCGAGCTGACCCAGCGGCACGGGAAGGGCACCTGGTACGAGGGCGGCTTCCACGTGTACGACGGCGCGCTGCCCATCGTGGTCACCGGCATGAAGCACCTCAAGGAGCACGGCCCCGCCGGACCGGTCTTCCGGCGCTTCGGCCGGCCCCAGAACCAGACCCTTTTCAAGGCGCTCGGCAACCCTCGCCGCCGCAAAGCCCACGACGCTCACGACGCCCACAGGCTGGCCGAGTACGCCGCCCGCCAACGGGAGCACCAGGAGGAACTGCGCCGCATCGCCGCACAGCACAAGGCCGAGCGAGAGGCCCGCCGTCGCCGCGCGAGGCGGTGGAGAGGGCCATCGCCGAGGCCCACCGGCTCGGCGCCCGCGTCACCGCCCACTGCTTCGCCGGCTAGAAGGGATCGCGCCACCGCGGGCTTGCGTTGCTGCCAGAAACCGTGGGGCACCGGGCCGGGGGGCTCAGGGCCCACCGTTCACGGGCTGCACACCTCCGTGATGAAGTAGCGGTTTCCGCCTTGCCATTTGCCGACACACGCCCTGATTGACAGGACGTATCCCTCGGGCAGGCGCCCTGGCCGAAAACCGCATCCGCGCTGCCCGCCACCGGACCGCGCCAGGGGAAACTAGCCGAGACCACGCTGCAAGCGCTTACAGTTGGGCCACTATCCAATTTCAACGATTCGGTTGTGCCCGATCCGTTGGATGTGAGAAACGGGGGGAACTCTTTGTTCCGCCGATTAATCGCCGTAGTGGTGATGATGGCCGGGCTGGCAGCGGCACTCGTCGTTCCGGCCGCCGCCACCGATTTCCCTGCGGCCACCACGCCCTTGATCTCCTGGAACATGGAGGGGGCCAATAACAAGGACGAGAACGGCAGCAAGTGGTCCAACACGGTCCAACAGCTGGCCTTGCAGTCACCGATCCTGATGCTTCAGGAGGTTGGCCCGCACCCGCCTCTGAACAGCAACGCACAGCCTAACCAGACCTTCACCACGGTCGACAGCCAGGGCGCCACGCACCAGTTCACCGTGCTGCACCGGACCTGGATCGTCGGCAGCGGTTACCGCAATGCCATCCCGACCCGTGAGGTCTACTTCCTGCAGACCGACGACGACGTGACCAACGTGCGCCGGATCGGCGGCCGGGTCAACACCGCGCTCGTCCTGAGCGAGGCGCCCGACGAGCTGATCGTCGTCGGCAACCCGATCGACGCCGGCCGGAACGCGCTCGGTGCGCGGTTCGGCAACGAGTGGTACTTCACCATGCACGGCCTGTCCAACGGTGGCGGTGACTCCGGGACGATGCTGAACGCCATCGACGACCGGATCGAGAGCCTCGGGAACCAGCGTGGCGTCACCTACCACGCGACGATCGGTGGCGACTTCAACGTCGACCCGCAGGTCCTCGCCGGCCGGGACAGCTTCCCGCCGACCATGCGGATCCACCGCTCGGGTCAGGCGACCCACCAGAACGGTGGTGAGCTGGACTACTTCGTCACCACCCACTTCGACCACACGCCGCCGGTCACGGTCCGGTCCGAGGGCAACTCCGACCACCGGCCGGTCCAGTCAGGCCAGCTCAACGCGGCCGGGCCCACCCCGTCGCCCACCCCCAGCCCGTCGCCCAGCGCCAGCCAGGAGATCGACGAGCTCCGGGTGATGCCGGTCGGTGACGGGATCACGGTCGGTGCGAACAGCACCGACGAGACCGGCTACCGGGACGGACTGAGCACCCAGGCGAAGAACATGACCATCGCTACGTTGTTCGGTGGCGCGCTCAGTCTCATCTTCAAGCGCACGGATTTCGTCGGTGAGCAGAAGAACGGCAAGCGCGGCGACCCCGACCACATGGGGTTCACGGGCAGGGGAATCGACGACATCAAAGCCCAGACGATCCCCGCGCTGACGACACTGCGGCCGAACATGATGACCCTGATCGCGGGCACGGCCGACCTGACCGGCGGTGCCGACGGCGCCGCGACGGCCGGGAAGATGCGGGGCTTCCTGGACGAGATCTACCGGACCTCACCGACGACGACCGTCCTGCTCGGCACCCTGCCACCGTCGACGAACCCGACGTACCAGGCCCGGATCGACGCCTACAACAGCGCGCTCCGCACGATGGCCTACGCCGAGATCCAGGGCGGCGCACGGCTGGTGCTGGTCGACATGGGCGCGGTGACCACGGAGGACATCACCAACGAGATCTACCCGACCGACGCCGGCTACAAGAAGATCGCGGACGCCTTCGCCGCAGGCACTCGGATCGCGCTCCTGCAGCACATGATCAGCGGCCGCGCGTACGTCTGGGAGCCGATCGGCAAGATCCGGGACGCCGCCGCGACCGGCTCGAAGATCGCCTTCCCCGACCTGAACGGCGACGGCAAGGCCGACTACGCGGTGGTCGGTACGGACGGCAAGGTCACCGGCTGGCGCAACGACGACCCGACCAAGGAAGCGGTCTCACTGGGCGACATCAGCCCGGCCGACCGCGGGAACGACCCGGATGAGGTCTACTTCGCCGACCTGGACGGTGACGGCAAGGACGACTACATCCGGATCCTGCCGCCGGCCGACTCGCCGACCGGCATCGTCGCGATGCGGATGTCGCGCAACACCAGCAGCGGCGACAGCATCAGTTGGGGCACCGCGACGATCGTCGCGAACAACCTCGGCTACCCGCCGCAGATGTACTTCACCGACCTCGACGGTGACCACCGCGACGACCTGATCACACTGGACCGGATGAGCTTCCCGACCGCCTGGCAGAACAAGGGCAAGGAAATGCCGACTCCGGGCGGCTGGAGCAAGGTCTCGGGCTTCGCCACTCCGGGTGAGTCGCCCGCCGCGCAGGTCGCCTTCGCCGACATCACCGGTGACGGCAAGGCCGACACGGTCCGGGTCGAGTTCACCACCGGTGACGTCCGGGCCTGGGAGAACACCGGCTCGCCGTGGAGCGTCACCTCCGGCTGGAAGTCGCTGGGCGTGATCCGCGCCGGCGACCCGTTCCAGGGCACCACCGGGACCTTCGCCGACCTGAACGGCGACGGGATCCAGGACTTCACCCTGACCCGCTCCGGGGCTACGGCTACGACGGCGAAGACCGCCCTCACGGCAGCCAAGGCGGCCCAGGAGGCCGCGGCGAGTGGTGCCGGTGACATCGAGGGCTGGCTGGTGCCGAGCTACGGCGACGGCAGCCGCACCGACGGCGGCGCCGGTGATCTCGGTGTCAACGGCGGTGTCGGCGACCCTATGGAGTCGCACCCCGGTGGCGACGACGGCGGTACGCGGCCGGCCGCGACCGGCGACTGCCGACCGGACGGTCTGGCGACCACTCCGGGTGTGGCGACGCCGTACTGCAAGATCTATCAGAGCGACGGCCGCGAATGGCTCGGCGAGGGCCGCAGCCGCCGGGTCGTGGGCTACTTCAACGGTGGCCGTACGGGCGCCGACGGCACGCCGCACTACCTCGTGAAGAACATCCCGTGGTCGAAGGTGACCCACCTCAACTACGCGTTCGCGTCGGTGGAGAACAACAAGATCAAGGTCGACTCGAACGCCACCCAGAAGGAGTGGCCCGGCGAGGTCGGCGCCGAGATGGATCCCTCGCTGCCCTACAAGGGGCACTTCAACCTGCTGACGAAGTACAAGCGCCTGCACCCGCGGGTGAAGACGCTGATATCCGTCGGTGGCTGGGCCGGTTCCGGTGGCTTCTACACGATGACCACCAACGCCGACGGCTCGGTCAACCAGGGCGGGATCGACACGTTCTCGAGCTCGGTGGTGGACTTCCTGCGGACCTACGGGTTCGACGGTGTCGACATCGACTTCGAGTACCCCACGGTCCTCGAGGACACCGGCAATCCGGCCGACTGGGCGGTGTCGAACCCGCGCCGCAAGGGCCTGCCCACGACGTACGCCGCGCTGATGAAGGCGCTGCGGGACTCGCTGAACCGGGCTTCGGCCGCGGACGGCAAGTACTACCTGCTCACCTCGGCGTCGTCGGCCTCCGGCTACCTGGCCCGCGGGATGGCGAACCAGACCGCGCTGAAGTACCAGGACTTCACCAACCTGATGGCGTACGACTACCACGGCACCTGGAACGACGTCGTGGGCCCGAACGCGGCACTGTTCGACGACGGCAAGGATCCCGAACTGGCCGACCAGTACGCCACCCCGGAGAACGGGAGGATCGGGTACTTCAACACCGACTGGGCGGTGAAGTACATGCGCGGCGCGATGCAGGCCGGGCGTGTCAACATCGGTGTGCCCTACTACACGCGCGGCTGGCAGAACGTCACCGGCGGCACCAACGGCCTGTGGGGTACGTCGCCCAAGCCGAACGGCTGCGAGCCGGGTACGGGCATCAAACGGCCGTGCGGTGACGGTGCCCTCGGCATCGACAACATCTGGCACGACGAGACCAGCAACGGCAGCGAGCTCGGCTCCGGGACGAACCCGCTGTGGCACGCCAAGAACCTGGAGAAGAACATCACCCCGGTCTACGCCCCCAGCATCGGGCTGAAGCCGCACTCCGACGTCACCGACCGGCGCACGGGCCACTACACCCGGTACTGGGACGACACCACCAAGACGTCGTGGCTGTGGAACGCCGAGAAGAAGGTGTTCCTTTCGACCGAGGACGAGCAGGGCATCGACGCGGTCACCGATCTGGTCAAGTCGACCGGTGCGGGCGGCGTGATGATGTGGGAGCTCGGCGGCGACTACGCCTGCCCGGCCGACGTCCAGCCGGACACCCCGTGCGGGATGGGGTACACGTTGACCACCCGGCTGAACCAGAAGCTGGGCAATGCCACTGCCTACGACAACGATCTGCGCACCGGCAGCAGCGGTGCCGCGCCGACGGTGACGGCCAACGTGAGCGTCGAGTTGGTCAACTACCCGACGTCGACGGCGAACCTGTGGCCGTTGCAGCCGACCGTCCGGATCACCAACAACACCGGGCGCGCGCTCGGCGGTGGCAAGGACACGAAGCTGTCGTTCGACATCCCGGCCTCGACGTCCTGGCTGGTCAAGGACGGCAACTGGCAAACCGATGCCCAAGGCGGCCAGTGGAAGCTGACACCCGGTACGACGCTCCACCGGATCAGTACGACGCTGGACTACTGCCAGATCATCCCGGCCGGGAAGTCGCTCGACTTGCCGATCATCTACTACCTCCCGATCACCGGTCCGGTGAATACGAGTCTGTCGATCGGCGGTACGGCATACGCGCCGGTGACCGACAACCTCAAGGGACTCGGTTCGGCGACCCCGCCGGCCGGTGGATGCAGCGCGGGGAACTGGGACGCGACCAAGGTCTACTCCCCGGCGAGCCAGCCGATCGAGCAGACCACGGTCAAGTACAACGGCAAGGTCTGGAAGGCCAAGTGGTGGACGCAGGGCAATGCCCCGGGCACCGGGGCCGACGCCGACCACGAGCCCTGGAAGCTGATCGGCGACGCCGGCTGACCGTTCTCAGCCGCGCAGCCTGATCGAGGCTGGACCTGTTCGGCCATGAGTGGGCTCCTTGTCCCCCCTCGTATCCCGCGAGGGGGGACAAGGAGCCCGCCTTTTGGACGGGCCGGTCTCGCCGACAGCGCTCAAGTGTCACTGCTGTGGCGGGCCTGGCGCAGCCGACCCCTACAGATGAGCGGAAATCGCTGTGGTGCTTCCCGAGGAGTACTCGGGAAGCCCCCCTTAAGGGGCCGGCCCTCGGCAGGACGCGGGAACCGGACCCGCTCCGACCGTGTCGAGTCCCCCGACGGAAGCGCACCGCGCAGAGAACAACCGGCCCCCTACGCAGCCCGGACCGCGCGGAGCGGCCCGCGGGGACCGGCCTCCTCGAACGGACCTGCGGGGCCTTAGGGTTCGTGCCATGGCCTTGCAGATCAGTGCCACGAACCCGGAGCATCCCGCACTGTTGCTCGCCCTCCCCTGGGACACCCCGCTGGAGGAGTGGCCCGAGGAGTACCTCGTGCCGCTCCCCCGCGGCATCTCCCGGCACGTGGTGCGCTACGCCCACGCCGGCGACGAGGTGATCGCCGTCAAGGAGCTCGCCGAGCGGCCCGCGCTGCGCGAGTACGAGCTGCTGCGCGACCTGGACCGGCTCGGCATCCCCGCCGTCGACCCGCTCGCCGTGGTCACCGGCCGCACCGACCCCTCCGGCGACCCGCTGGAGCCGGTGCTCGTCACCCGGCACCTGCGCGGCTCGATGCCGTACCGGTCGATGTTCGAGACGACCATGCGCCCGGCGACCATGCACCGGCTCATGGACGCCCTCGCCGTCCTCCTGGTCCGCCTGCACCTGGCCGGGTTCGCCTGGGGCGACTGCTCGCTGTCCAACACCCTCTTCCGGCGGGACGCCGGCGCCTACGCGGCGTACCTGGTCGACGCCGAGACCGGCGACCTGCATCCCCGGCTCAGCCCCGGACAGCGGGACTACGACCTGGACCTGGCCCGCGTGAACATCAGCGGGGAGCTGCTGGACCTGGAGGCTTCCGGCGCGCTGCACCCGTCCGTCGACCCGGTCGAGTTCGGCCACGAGATCTGCACCCGCTACCACGGCCTGTGGCAGGAGCTGACCCGCACCTCGGTGTACCCGGCGGGCAAGTACCACTACATCGAGCGCCGGATCCGCCGCCTGAACGACCTCGGTTTCGACGTCGCCGAGATGCAGATCGAACACTCCTCCAACGGCGACACGGTCACCTTCGTGCCGAAGGTCGTCGACGCCGGCCACCACCAGCGGCAGCTGCTCCGGCTGACCGGTCTGGACGCCGAGGAGAACCAGGCGCGGCGGCTGCTGAACGACCTGGAGAGCTGGATGGCCACCCAGGAGGACTACGCGCCCGGCGACCCCCTCGCCGCCCGCCCGGAGGTCCTCGCCCACCGCTGGGTGCGGGACGTGTTCCGGCCGACCGTGCGGGCGGTGCCACCGGAGCTGCGCGGCTCCATGGACCCGGCCGAGATCTACCACGAGCTCCTCGAACACCGCTGGTACCTGTCCGAGCGCGCCCAGCACGACATAGGGCTCGACACCGCCGTCCAGGACTACATCGACAACGTCCTGCCCAAGGCCCGGGCCGGCCTGGAGACGACGGCCGGCCCGGAGTAGGTCACTCGTGCGGGACGACGGCCACCGGGCAGTCGGCGTGGTGCAGCACCCCGTGCGCGACCGATCCGATCCGGGCGCCGACGGCCGTGCGGCGCGCCCGGCGCCCGACGACCATCAGCTGGGCCCGGCCGGTCATCGACAGCAGCACCTGGCCGGCGCTGCCCATCTCGACGTGCTCGGCCACGGGTACCTCGGGGAACCGTTCCCGCCACGGCCGCAGGGCCTCGGCCAGCGCCTGCTTCTCGTACGGTTCGAGACCGCCCGCGTCGTCCAGCAGCTTGAGCGAACCGGGGCTGTAGGCGAAGACCGGCGGCAGGGTCCAGGCGCGGACGGCGCGGACGGCGGCGCCACGGGACGCCGCCGTCTCGAACGCGAACCGCAGCGCCGCCGCGCTGTCCTCGGGGCCGCCGTGCTGGCCGACCACGACGTCCCGGCCGGCCGCCTCCGCCGCGGGCTCGTCCCCGGCGCGGACCAGGACCACGGGCCGGGTCGCCTCCGCGATGACCTGCTGGCCGACCGAGCCCAGCAGGAACCCGACGACGGGTCCGTGGCCGCGCGAGCCGAGCACCAGCATCTCGGCGCCGGCCGCCGCGCCGGCCAGCGCGTGCGCGGCCACGCCCTCGACCACGTCGGTGGTCACCGTCAGCCCGGGGTGCCGCGCCGAGACGGTGCGCACGGCCTCCTCGACACCCGCGGACACCCACCCGCGCTGGGTGTCCCGGTCGGCGGCGGCCAGCGCCTCGGCGTACCGCCAGGCATGGACCACCCGCAGCGGCAGCTCCCGGCGCACGGCCTCCCGGGCCGCCCAGTCCAAAGCGGCCAGGCTCTCCGCCGTACCGTCCACCCCTGCCGTGATCGGGCGTGTCATCCGTGGGCCTCCTCGTCGTCGTGTCCTCGGGTACCGGGTGCCCGCTGCCGGGCCCCGGCGCACCGCCATGATGATCTCTCCCACGGCCCCTCGCGACGGTCCCCCGCACAGCGCGAGGCGCTCGCCGGTCGCTGTCAGGCAAGTACAGGTCTCCGTCGGACAAGCGCGTCCGGGCGGACCGAACATACGATGGCGTGGAACCGGTGCGGTGTCCGCACGACACCGACCGGGGGGGGATCCGACACTCGGGTGGGAGACGTATGGGACAGGCCGCCGACACCGCGCGGACCGTCATCCTGACCGTGGACGACGACCCGGGGGTCTCCCGTGCCGTCGCCCGCGACCTCAGACGGCGCTACGGCGGGTCGTACCGGATCGTGCGCGCGGAGTCCGGCGAGTCCGCGCTGGACGCGCTGCGCGAGCTGAAGCTGCGCGGGGACCTCGTCGCGGTGATCCTGGCCGACTACCGCATGCCGCAGATGAACGGCATCGAGTTCCTGGAGCAGGCGCTCGACGTGTACCCGGGGGCGCGCCGGGTGCTGCTGACCGCGTACGCCGACACCAACGCGGCGATCGACGCGATCAACGTGGTCGACCTGGACCACTATCTGCTCAAGCCCTGGGACCCGCCGGAGGAGAAGCTCTACCCGGTCCTGGACGATCTGCTGGACGCGTGGCGCAACAGCGCCTACAAGCCGGTGCCCAGCACCAAGGTCGTCGGGCACCGCTGGTCGGCGCGCTCCTCGGACGTGCGGGAGTTCCTGGCCCGCAACCAGGTGCCGTACCGCTGGTACTCGGTGGAGGAGCCGGAGGGGCAGCGGCTGCTGGCGGCGGCCGGGCAGGACGGGGAGCGGCTGCCGCTGGTGATCACCCCGGACTGCACGGTCCTGGTGGAACCCGAGGCGCCCGAGCTCGCCGCGCACGTGGGCCTGGCGACGACACCGACGGCCGACTTCTACGACCTCGTCGTGATCGGCGGCGGTCCGGCCGGGCTCGGCGCGGCCGTGTACGGGGCCTCCGAGGGCCTGCGGACCGTGCTGGTGGAACGCTCGGCGACCGGCGGGCAGGCCGGGCAGAGTTCCCGGATCGAGAACTACCTCGGCTTCCCCGACGGGGTCTCCGGCGCCCAGCTCACCGACCGGGCACGGCGGCAGGCCGCCAAGTTCGGCGCCGAGATGCTGACCGCACGCGAGGTGACGGGCCTGGAGGTCAACGGCGCCGCACGCGTCGTCCGCTTCGCGGACGGCTCGGCGATCGCCGCGCACAGCGTGATCCTCGCGACCGGGGTGCAGTACCGCCAGCTGGAGGCGGCGGGCTGCACCGACCTGACCGGCTGCGGGGTGTTCTACGGCTCGGCGCTGACCGAGGCCGCCTCCTGCCAGGGCCAGGACGTGTACATCGTCGGCGGCGCCAACTCGGCGGGCCAGGCGGCCATGTACCTGTCCCGGGGCGCGAAGTCGGTGACGCTGCTGGTGCGCGGCCCGGACCTGTCGGCGTCCATGTCGCACTACCTGATCCAGCAGATCGGCGAGGCCGCCAACATCTCGGTGCGCTGCCGCACGGTCGTCGAGGAGGCGCACGGCGCCGAGCACCTGGAGCAGCTGACCCTGCGGAACACGGTGACCGGGGAGACGGAACGGGTCGACGCGCAGTGGATGTTCGTGTTCATCGGCGCCGCCCCGCTGACCGACTGGCTGGGCGAGACGGTGCTGCGCGACCAGCGCGGGTTCATCCTGGCCGGGCCCGATCTGACCGCCGACGGGCGGCCGCCGGCCGGCTGGGAGCTGGACCGGCCGCCGTACCACCTGGAGACCAGCATCCCCGGTGTGTTCGTGGCGGGTGACGCCCGCTCCGAGTCCGCCAAGCGTGTCGCGTCCGCCGTCGGAGAGGGAGCCATGGCCGTGATGCTCGTCCACCGGTACCTGGAGCAGTCGTGAGCGGGCAGGTCGTGGCGTGCAGCCCGCGGGAGGTCGGCTCGCTGTTCCTCTTCGAGAAGCTCAGCGACGAGCAGCTGGGCCGGCTGTGCGCCCAGGGACGGGTGATGTTGTTCCAGCCCGGCCCGGTCTACGCCGAGGGCGAGCCGGCCACCTGCTTCTACGTGATGATCGAGGGCACGGTCGTGCTGTCCCGCCGGGTCGGCGGTGACGACGTGGAGGTCATCCGGACCTCGCAACGCGGGGTGTACGCGGGCGCGATGCAGGCGTACCTCGGCGACCGGGTCCAGCAGGTCTACAACAACTCCATGCGGGTCACCGAACCGACGCGGTTCTTCGTGCTGCCGGCGGAGCTGTTCTGCGAGGTCATGCACGAGTGGTTCCCGATGGCCGTGCACCTGCTGGAGGGCCTGTTCTTCGGGACGAAGAACACCCAGGCGCTGATCGGGCAGCGGGAGCGGCTGCTGGCGCTGGGCTCGCTGTCGGCGGGGCTCACGCACGAGCTGAACAACCCGGCCGCGGCGGCGGTCCGGGCGACGGCGACCCTGCGGGAGCGGGTCGCGAAGATGCGGCGCAAGCTCGGCCTGATCGCCGAGGGCCCGTTCTCGCGCGATGTGCTGGCGCGCCTGGTCGAGATCCAGGAGCGCACCGCGGAGCGGGTGGCCAAGGCCCCGGCGCTCAGCCCGCTGGAGGCCAGCGACCGGGAGGACACGCTCACCGACTGGCTGGAGGACCACGGCGTCGAGCAGGGCTGGCAGCTGGCGCCCACCTTCGTGCAGGCCGGGATCGACGTGGACTGGCTGGAGCAGGTCGCGGCGGTGGTGGACGAGGAGATCCTGCCGAACGCGGTCGGCTGGCTCAACTACACCATCGAGACCGAGCTGCTGATGAACGAGATCGAGGACTCCACCACCCGCATCTCGCACCTCGTCGACGCGGCCAAGCAGTACTCGCAGCTGGACCGGGCGCCGTACCGCGTGGTCGACGTGCACGAACTCCTCGACAGCACGCTGCTGATGCTCTCCGGGAAGATCGGGCCGGGCATCGAGGTCGTCAAGGAGTACGACCGCACGCTCCCGCCGGTGCCCGCCTACCCGGCCGAACTGAACCAGGTGTGGACCAACCTGGTGGACAACGCCGTCTCGGCCATGAACAGCGCGGGCGGCCAGGGCACGCTGACCGTGCGGACGGCGCTCCACAACGAGCAGTTGCTGGTCGAGTTCCGGGACACCGGTCCCGGTGTGCCACCGGAGATCAAGGACCGGATCTTCGACCCGTTCTTCACCACGAAACCGGTCGGCGAGGGCACCGGGCTCGGCCTGGACATCTCCTGGCGGATCGTCGTCAACAAGCACCACGGAGCCCTGCGGGTGGAGTCGGTGCCCGGTGACACCCGCTTCCAGGTGCTGCTTCCCCTGACCGCCGAGACACCCGACGAGGAGCCGGTATGAACGACATCGACGGAATCGACCCCAGCGCCCCGCCCAGCGGCGCCGGCTGCGTGGAGTGCGAGGAGGCGGGCGGCTGGTGGTTCCACCTGCGCCGGTGCGCGCAGTGCGGGCACGTCGGCTGTTGCGACGACTCCCCCTCGAAGCACGCCACCGCCCACTACCGCGAGACGGGACACCCGATCATCCAGAGCTTCGAGCCGGGCGAGGACTGGTTCTGGGACTTCGGCACCGGCCGGCTGTACGGCTCCGGGCCCGAACTCGCTCCCCCGGACTGTCATCCCGCCGACCAGCCGGTGCCGGGCCCGGCGGGCCGGGTGCCGGCGGACTGGGCGCGGACGCTGCGCTGAGAACGCGCGACGGGTCCCCGGACACGCGGATGCCCCGCACGGGGCGGGGCATCCGGTGGTGCCGGTGTGGTCCGGTGTCCGTCAGTGACGGGCGCTCGGGGTGTTGGCGGCGGTGACGTTGACCGCGGCCCACGACTTGTCCACGGTCTTGTACTCGGTGCTGTTCGCGCCGTACAGGTCCTTGGCCGCCTTCAGCGTCGCGGTGCGCGCCTGGTGGAAGTCGGTCGTGGAGACCATGTAGCGGGTGAGCGCACGGTAGTAGATGGCCGTCGCCTTGGTGCGGCCGATGCCCTTGACCGCGATGTTGTGGTACGTCGGCGAGTTGTAGTTGACGCCGTTGATCGTCTTCTTGCCGCTTCCCTCGGCAAGGAGGTAGTAGGCGTGCGAGGAGACACCCGAACCGGCGTGCACCTCGGTGTAGTAGGTGTCCGCCGACCAGTAGTCGATCGTGCCTTCGAGCTTGTCGAGGGACGGGTGGTCCAGGCGGCGCAGGAACTTCTGCGCGAGGCCCAGCTTCTCACCGATCAGGTAGTCCGGCGTGTCCTTCGTGTTCTTGGCGTAGAACTCGACGTTCGAGCCGAAGATGTCCGCGAGCGACTCGTTCAGCGAGCCGGGCTCGCCGTACTGGTTGCCGTCGGAGTCGACGAAGGTCGGCTGGAGGTTGGCGGTCGCCTCGACCACGCCGTGGGTCAGCTCGTGACCCGTGACGTCGAGCACGACGAGCGGCTTCTTGAACAGGTCGCCGTCGCCGTCGCCGTACAGCATGCAGGTGCAGGCCGGGTCCCAGAAGGCGTTGGCCACCTGCTTGCCCCAGTGGACCATGCCCTGCGCGGCCTTGCTGTTGTTGGCGATGCCCTTGCGCTTGAACGTGGACTTGTAGAAGTCCAGCGTCTTGGTGATGCCGTACTGGGCGTCCGCCGCGGCGCTGACCCGGCTGGTGGTCTTGCCGTTGCCCCACACGTTGGTCGTGTTGGTGAACTTCGTGCCGGCGCTGAACTTCTCCGTGTACGAGCCCTTGGCGTCGCGCGTCTCGGTGCCGTACCGGTTCGGGTCCTTGAGCTGGTAGTGGCCGCGCGAGGTCTGCGTGGTGGTCAGACCGACGGTGCCCACGAAGAGGGTCTTGCCGGTGCCCTTGGCGGCCGACGGGTAGGCCGCGGCGCCGGCGCCGTGGGAGCCGACCAGGCCGGAGACGGCGGCGTCGGAGCCGGTGCCGGTGGCCGGGTCGAGGGTCTCGCCGCGCTCGCGCAGGGCGTCGAGCAGCTTCGGCGACAGGAACTCGTCCCTGGTCGGCGTGTTGCTGCGCACCTTGCCGGTGACCGCGTCGACGACGACCGTGCGGGCGCTGTCCTTGCCGGTGACGGTGACCTGGTAGGCGAGCGCGGAGGCACCGCCGCGGGCGTCGACGACGAGCCGCGCGCTGCCGGCGTCGCCCTTCGCGGCCTGGGCGGCCTTGGCGGCGGCCTGACCCGCGGTCAGCTTGGCCTTGGCGGCGGCCGGCTTGACGGCGTGGTCGGCCGCACGGGTCACGCCCGTGTAGCCGAGCCGGCGGTCGAGGTGGACGACGAGGTCGCCACCGAGCACCGGCAGGTCGTTGTGGGTGCGGACGAAACGGACGTGCCGGGCACCCTCGGGGTCGATCATGACGTCCTGCGCGTGCAGTTCGTCGCCCTGGGAGACACCGGTCGCCGAGGCGTGCGCGAAGGCCGCTGTGCGCGCCGCCTCCACCACCGCCGTGGCGTTCGGGGCGGCGGAGGCGGCGGACCGCTCCACCCCCGTGGAAGGAGCCGCGAAGGCCGTACCGGCCAGGCCCGTGGCAGCCGTCGCCACCGCGATGGCGACGGCCACGGTGCGTATGTGCGGTCTACGCAATCTGATCAGGGTTCCTCCGTTCGAAGGCGGCCGGACTGCCCAACCGCCTTGGGGCGTGACGCGGTTGGGCGCCACGGGGGCCGGTCAGGCCCCGAGGGATCACCCTTGCGGATCAGTCATGGGCACGTAAAGCCGGAATGATCCATTTCGCGAACTTCTATGGCAATCCTTTACGAACGGCAGCCGCAGAGTGATCACGGGATGACCAACTGTGTGTCGGCTGTGGAGACGTGGGCCCGATCCCCTAGGTTCCCAGGGCGGAATGTGACCGACATCGCATCAGGAACCGGCCGACGGGAGTGGGTAGGGGATGGTCTCGGCAACAGTGGGGCGGGGAGCGGTCCTCGCAGCGGTCGCGCTGTCCCTGCTCGCGGTCCCGGCGCGGGCGGCGGCCGGGGGCCCGGCCACCCCGGTGCCGGCGGCGCTGCCGGGACCGGACACCGCGGGCCTGGCCGAGGTGCTGCGGTCGGCGGTGGCGCGGGGCGCGCCGGGGGCGCTGGCCCGGATCGACGACGGGGGAAGGACGTACCGGGTCACCCAGGGCGTCGCCGACCGCGCCACCCGGCGGGCCATCAGCACCGACGACCGTTTCCGCGTCGGCAGCGTCACCAAGACCTTCTCGGCCGTCGTGCTGCTCCAGCTCGTGGACGAGCACCGGCTCGCGCTCGACGCGCCGGTCAACCGCTACCTGCCGGGCCTGCTGCCGGACGACCGGATCACGGTCCGTCACGTGCTGGGCCACCGCAGCGGGCTGTACGACTACACCGACGACATGTTCGCGAGCAGTGTCTCCGGCTTCGAGGCGGTCCGGAAGAAGGTCTTCACCTACCGGCAGCTGGTCGCCCTGTCCCTGAAGAAGCCGCGCACCAACGCCCCGGGCGCGGCGTACTCCTACTCCAACACCAACTTCGTCGTCGCCGGGCTGCTCATCGAGAAGCTCACCGGGCAGTCCGTGCGGCAGGCGTACGAGGACCGCGTCGTCGGGCCGCTGAAGCTCAAGGACACGTTCTACGTCCATCCGGACACCGCGATCCCGGGCCGGTACGCCCGCGGGTACCTGACGCCGGACACGGCAGGCGCCCCGCTGGTCGACGCGACCGAGCAGACCGTGTCCTGGGCGCAGAGCGCCGGGGCGGTCATCTCCAGCGCGCGGGACCTCGACGTCTTCTACGGCGCGCTGCTCAGGGGGAAGCTGATGTCCGCCGCGCGGCTGGCCGAGATGGAGCGGTTCACCGAGGTGACCGGCACGACCGGGTACGGACTCGGGCTGCGGCGACGGGATCTGTCCTGCGGGGTGTCGGTGTACGGGCACACGGGGGCGGTGCAGGGGTACTACACCTACGCGTTCAGCACGAAGGACGGGGGACGGAGTCTGACCGCCGTGGCCAACACGTCCAACAACGGGAGGGTGCTGGACACGTTGGCGGGTGCCCTGGAATCGGCGTTCTGCGGCAAGCCGGCAACGGCGGCGGGCTAGGGTCTCTCGTCTGGACCGGGCCGGATCAGGGGGCGGGGTCCGGTGCCGTGCGCCGGTGCCGTGCGCCGGGACGCTCCGGGCGGACGTCCGAGTGCCGGGACATCCGGTGTGTCCGGGGTGGGCAGGCGGACGGCGGTGCCCGGGGTCAGCCGCTCACTGCCTCTGCCACAGCGCGGGGGTGTTCGGCGGTTCCCAGCCCCGCTGGGCCTGGTGGGTCTGCGGGCAGCGGTACGCGGCGCCGCCGTAGGTGACCGTCGCGCCCGCCTGGTAGACGGTGCCGGCCGGCCAGGTGTCGCCCGGGTCGCCCGGGTCACCGGGATCCCCCGGGGTCGCCGGGACCGGTCGCGGTCGTCTTCAGCGTCAGGCCGTACGACTGGAGGATCGGGTTGACCGGCTGGAAGTACGTCGTGCCGCCGCTCGTGCGGTCGCCCGTGCCGCCCGAGGTGACGCCCTGCGCCTGGCCGCCGGAGACGAACGAGCCGCCCGAGTCGCCCGGTTCGGTGCACACCGAGGTGCGGGTGACCCCGGTGACCGTGCCCTCCTGGTAGGTGACGCTGCTGTTCAGCTGCCGGACCGTCCCGCAGTGCCGGCCCGTCGTCGAACCGGAACGGCACACGGAGGCCCACCGTGGCCTGGGTGGACCGCGCGCTGGGACCGTTGACGTACGGCGTCGCCGACCAGCCGGCGTCCGCGGCCACCCACGCCATGTCGTTGCCAGGGAAGACGGACGCCTGGAAGAAACCCTGCGCGACCCGGTCGGAGGCGGTGGTCGTGCTGCCGGTCCGGCCGCAGTGGCCGGCCGTGGCGAAGCCCTGCCGGGTGCCGCGGGTCACCGGGAAGCCGAACGAGCAGCGGGTGCTGCCGTCGATGGAGTAGGAATCGCCGCCGCGCAGGTCGTGGAGCGGACGGGGGTGCTCGGCGGACTTCACGACCCGGACGAGGGAGGCGTCGACGTGGGCCGCCGCCGGCAGGGAGCGTGCGGCGCCCGTGCGTACCGCCCGCACCACCTGTGTGTCGGCCGGGACGTCGACGTACCAGACCGGGGTTTCGGTGGTGGCGCGCCGGGCGGCGGCCCGGTCCAGGCGCGCCTTGGCCGCGTCGGGCGCGGCCAGGGAGTGGTCCACCACGCGCGCGGCGGCGCCCTGGGCGCGGATCGCCGGCACGCCGGCCGGGTCCGTGGTGGCGACGGTCAGCGTGTCCGACTCCGCGCCGCGCACCCAGGCGCCCGCGTAGTGCGCGCCCAGCGCGGCCCGCAGCCGGCCGGGAGGCGGCGTTCGGCTTCGTCCTCGACGTCCCGCGGGACCCCGGCCCGGGTCCCGGCCCCTCCTCGCCGGAGAACACCTGGACGCCGGGGACCGCTTACCGGACGGGTGACCGGGTCACGTACGCGGCGCGCGTGTACGTCTGCCTCCAGCCGCACACGTCCCGGCGGGGCTGGGAGCCCCCGGCGGTGCCGGCGCCGTGGCAGGCCGCCTGACGGGCGGGCGCCCGCCCCGGAAGAACCGGTACGTTCCGTGATCTTGGCGGAATGGCATCCTCCGGGACACCATGCCCCGCATGAAGGGTGATCTCTTTTCCAGTCAGCACGTGGTGCAGCCGGCCGTGGAGCCGGGAATGTCCGTCGAGAACGCCAAGTGCCTCAAGTACGCGGTGAACGGCGAGATGTACGCCCGGCAGGGCGCGATGGTCGCCTACCGCGGCAGCCTGAAGTTCGAGCGCAAGGGGCAGGGCGTCGGCGGCATGCTCAAGCGTGCGGTCACCGGTGAGGGACTGCCCCTCATGGCGGTGCGCGGACAGGGCGAGGCCTGGTTCGCGCACGAGGCGCAGAACTGTTTCATCGTGGAGGTCGAGGCCGGTGACCGGTTCACCGTCAACGGCCGTAACGTGCTGTGTTTCGACGCCTCCCTCTCGTACGAGATCAAGACGGTGAAGGGCTCCGGCATCGCCGGCGGCGGCCTGTTCAACAGCGTCTTCAGCGGGCAGGGCCGGCTCGGTCTGGTCTGCGAGGGCAATCCGCTGGTCATCCCGGTGTCGGCGCAGGCGCCGGTGTACGTCGACACGGACGCCGTGGTCGGCTGGACCGCGCACCTGGAGACCTCGCTGCACCGCTCGCAGTCCATCGGCTCGATGCTGCGCGGCGGTTCGGGCGAGGCCGTGCAGCTGATGCTCCAGGGTGAGGGCTTCGTCGTGGTGCGGCCCAGCGAGGTGACGCCCCAGAAGGACCAGCACTGAACCTTCACAGCTGATCCCGGACGGGCGGGCAACCCGCGCCGCCGTACCGACGTCTTGATCGTCGACAGACCGAGCCCCGGCCCCCTCGGGCCGGGGCACTTTTCCGAGACGCTATACACGCCATGTATACACTCCGTGTATAGAAGGGTACGCATGTACGGCAAGGCTTTCGCCCCGGAGTACCAGGGCACCCTGACCACCCTTTCCGTGAACTCCTCGCTGGTCGACGTGCTGGCCGCAGGCACCGAGCGGCTGCGCGAGGCCGAGCACGCCGGACGCCCCGGCGAGGCGGCGCGCTGCGGGCTCGCCGTCGCCGAGGCACACCGGCGGCTCGGCCAGGTGCGGGAGGCCGACCGCGCCTGGAAGGCGAGTTACCGCGCCGCCCGGGAGGCCGGCGACACCGCGGCGATGGCCTGGGCGCTGTGGAGCGGGGGCACGCTCGCCCGTCAGCGCGGGGCCTTCCCGCTGGCCTGGCGGCTGCTGGGGCTCGCGGCCGAACTCGGCGAGCGCGGCGGGGACGTCGTCGTGCGCGGCTACTCGCTGGCCGGCCTCGCCGAGACGGGCCGCATCCAGGGCGACTACGAAGCCGTCGGCCGGCTGCACGAGCGACTGCTGGCCGAGGCCCGTGAGCGGGGCGAGGCCCGGCACACGGTGTGGGCCCTGGAGGGCATCGCCCAGATGCACCGCAACACCGGCGACCACGACAAGGCGTACGCCCTGTTCGAGGAGGCGGCGGAGATAGCGAGCCGGGCCGAGGACCGGCGTGGGCACGCCTGGGCGCTGCGCGGACTCGCGGACATCCTCTCGGTGCGCGACGGCGCCACCGGGCGGGCGCTGGAGCTGCTGGCCGAGGCGGAGCGGACCTGCCGGGAGATGAACCTCTCCAGCGCGCTCGCCTACAACCACAAGATGCAGGGCAACGTCCTGTACCGCGCGGGCCGGTACGCCGAGGCCCGCGCGGCGTACGAGCTGGCGCTGAGCGAGTTCCGGGCGATGAGCGAACCGCGCGGCGAGGCGCTGTCCCGGCTGGGCCTCGCCAAGTCCCTCGCCCGGCTCGGCCGCGACCGCGCCGAGACCGCCGCCGAACTCGCCGACCTGGCAAGCACCCTGGAGCGCGGCGGGCTGCGGCACGCGCGGGAGATGGTGGCCCGGGCCCAGCGGGAGTTCGCTCTCGACGCGGAGGCCGTGCGATGACGGCGGCCGTCACGCCGGTGCGGGAGTCCGCCCGGCAGGTCCTCGCCCGCTGCCACGAGCTGGTGCGGCCGGAACTGCGGGACGCGGTGGGGCGGCTGCACCCGTGGGTCGCCGAGATGGCCGCGTACTCCTTCGGCTGGTGCGAGGTCGGCGGGGCCCCCGCCACCGCGCCGGGCGGCAAGGGCGTACGGCAGGCACTGGCCGTCCTCGGGGCCGAGGCGGCGGGTGCCGGCGGCCGGGCCGGAATCCCGGCGGCGGTCGCGGTGGAGCTGGTGCACGCCTTCTCGCTGCTGCACGACGACATCATGGACGGCGACGCGACCCGGCGCCGCCGCCCCGCCGTCTGGCAGGCCTACGGCACGGGTCCGGCCGTACTGGCCGGGGACGCCCTGTTCGCGCTGGCGGTCGACACCCTGGCCGCAGCGCCCGAGGGCCCCGGCACGGTGCGGCTCCTCTCCCGCGCCCTCGCCGATCTGGTGCGCGGACAGGCCGACGACCTGCTGTTCGCCACCCGGCCCTGGACCGGCCCGGAGCGGGTGACGCCCGAGGAGTACCGGACGATGGCGGAGGGCAAGACCGGCGCGCTGCTGGGGTGTGCCGCGGCGCTGGGCGCCACGCTCGGCGGTGCGCCCGGGGACACGGCCGACGCGCTCGACCGGGCCGGCCGCCACCTCGGGATCGCCTTCCAGCTGGTGGACGACGTGCTCGGCATCTGGGGCGATCCGGCCGTCACCGGCAAGCCCGTGGGCGGCGATCTGCGGGAGCGGAAGAGGACGTTCCCGGTCCTGGCCGCGCTCGGCTCCCCGGCGGCCCGGCGGCTGCCCGCGCTGCTCGGCCCGGACGGGCACCCCGAGGAGGCCGCCGCGCTGATCGAGGCGGCGGGGGGCCGGACGGCGGCCCTGGCGGAGGCCCGCGTCCACACGGCCGCGGCACGGGAACTGCTGACCACCGCGCCGCTGGCCGCCGGGGCCGCGCGGGAGCTGACGGAGCTGCTGGAGTCCCTGGTGGGCCGCGCGCTGTAGCCATGATCCGGAAGGACGTTGACCTCGGGCCCGTCGGCGGGTGAAGGTGCGTCCGGCGCGGTCCCGATCCGCGCCGGAAGGGTGGAGCACCGTGATCGAGATCTCGGACATCGAGACCGCCGCCCGGCGGATCGCCGGGCACGTCGTCCGCACGCCGACGGTACCGAGCCCCGGCCTCGGCGCGCTGCTCGGCGTCCCCGTCACCGCCAAGCTCGAACTGCTCCAGCGCACCGGCTCGTTCAAGGCCCGCGGGGCCACGGCGAAGCTGCTGTCGCTGAGCGAGGCCGAGCGGGCGGCGGGCGTGGTCGCCGTGAGCGGCGGCAACCACGGGATCGCGCTCGCGGTGATGGCGGCGGCCCTCGACGTGAAGGCGACCGTGGTCATGCCGCGCACCGCGCCCGCGCGTTCCCTCGCACTCGCCGAGGAGGCCGGGGCGGCGGTGCGGCTGACCGACGGCATGGACAGAGCCTTCGAACTGGTGACACGGCTCCGGGACGAGGGCCTGACCCTGGTCCACCCGTTCGACGACCCGGTCGTGATCGCCGGACAGGGCACCGTGGGTCTCGAGCTGGCCGAGGACGCCGGGGAGCTGACGGACGTCGTCGTCAGCGTCGGCGGCGGCGGTCTGATCGCCGGGGTGGCGGCGGCCCTGCGCGCCAAGCGGCCCGGGGTGCGCGTGTGGGGCGTGGAGACCGAGGGCGCGGAGGCGATGTCCGGCGCGCTGAAGGCCGGCGGTCCGGTGCCGGTCCCGCTCTCCTCCCTGGTCACCACGTTGAGCGCGCCCTCGGTGTCACGGCTGACGTACGACCATGTGTCCGCGCTGGTCGAGGAGGTGCTGGTGGTACCGGACCGGGACGCGGTGCGGGGCTGTCTGGACCTCGCCGAGCACGCCAAGGTGTGGGCCGAACCGGCCGCGGGCTGTCTGCTGCCGGCGGCCCGGCAGGTGCTGGAGCGGGTCGGCGACGGGGCGCGGATCGGGCTCGTGGTGTGCGGGGGCAACACGACTCCCCGGGAACTCACCGACTGGGCGGGCCGCTTCGCACTGCTGTGACGGCGCCGCCGTCCCGGCTTCGCCGCCGGCACCGCGCGTCGGGACCGCGCCGTCACAGCTTTTGGGCGCGCCCCTGAACGCACCCCCGCTCGTCCCGCGTACCTCTGGGAAAGACGAGGCAGGGGTTCAGCGAGGGATGACCATGGCCAAGGCGCACGTCTCCGCACACGAGTGGGTCGCCGGACGGTACCGGCTCCTGGAGGTCTTCTCCCGCGAGACGAACCGCCTGTGGTGGTACGCCGAGGACGTGGCGGCGCGGCAGCCCCGCCTCGTGGCGCAGACGGCCCTGCCGGAGCCCGTCGACCGGGAGGCCGCGCGCCGCGTCACGGCCCGGGTCGTCCGCACCTCGGAGACCGTGCGGCTGCTGCGCCCCGGCCGGGTGCCGGCGGTCGTCGACGCCGTGGTGGAGGCGGGCACCCTGTGGACGGTCACCGAGTGGGTCGACGGCACACCCCTGGGGGAACTCCTCGCGCGGGAGGGCTCGTTCCATCCGGTGCGGGCGGCCCGGCTCGGCCTGGAGCTGCTGGACGTGCTGGAGGCCGCGCACGACGAGGGCGTCACCCACGGCGAGCTGAGCCCCGGCCAGGTCTTCGTGCGTGACGACGGCCCAGCCGTCGTCACCGGGTTCGGGCTGGCGGGCGCGACGCTCGTGCCCCGGCTGACGGCACCGTCGTACGCCTCCCCGGAGCAGGCCCGCGACGAGCGCATCGGCCCGGCCGCCGACCTGTGGGCGCTGGGCGCGCTGCTCTACACGATGGTCGAGGGCCGGCCGCCGTTCCGGGACCGCGGCCGGCCCGAGGCCACGCTGAAGGCGGTGGACCGGCTGCCGCTGCGCACCCCGCTGCGCGCCGGGCCGCTCACCCAGGCCGTGCAGGGCCTGCTGCGCAAGAACGCGCGGGAGCGGCTGACCCGGCCGGTGGTGCGCGAGGCGCTGGCCCGGGCGCTGCGCGAGGACACGGACGCGGAACGGCCGCCGGCCCCCGAGCCCCGGCTGCGCGGCGCGTACCGGGCCGTGCGCCGCACGGGACCGTTGCGGGGCGGCCGGGCCCTGATCGCCGGTACCGCGCTGGCCGTGGTCACCGTGGCCGCGGTGGCGGCACTGGCCGCGTCCGGTGCGCTGTCCTCCGGCACGGACACGGCGGGGGCGCCGCCCCGGGCCACCCCGTCCGGCCCCGCGGCCCGGCAGCCGGGCGGCGGCGCCACACCCACCTCGGCACCCACCCCGGCTCCCTCCTCGAAGCCGACTGCCGCCCTGCCCGCCGGTTACCGCCGGTACACCGCGCCCGAGGGCTTCTCGGTGGCGCTGCCCGGCGGCTGGCGGCGGCTGGCCACCTCCCGGGTGTCCGGCCTGGCCTACCGCGTCACCTTCGGCCGGGGCGGCGGCTCCCCCACGCTCGCCGTGACCTACAGCGAGCGCGTCGGCCCCGACCCGGTGGCCGTCTGGCGGGACGACGTCGAGCCCGGGCTGAGGAAGCTCCCCGGTTACGACCGTGTCGGCACCGTGCGGGCGACCACGTACCGGGGCCGCAGCGCCGCCGACCTGGAGTGGCTGGCGGGCTCCGGGGATGCCCGGGTGCACACCTTCGGGCGGGGCTTCCTGCTGGGCGGTGCGCGGGGCTTCTCGCTGCGCTTCACCACCCCGGCCGCGGCCTGGGACGACGCGGCCAGCCGGCTGGCGCTGAAGACGATCCTCGCCACCTTCCGCACGCCGGACGAGTGACCCGCGCGCGTGGGCCGTTTTCCGGGCGCCGAGCCGGGGACTCGCCTTCCATGGTGCAAATCGGATACACGATGATGACCGAGCAGGCAGGTCCCCGGGACCTGGTGGACCACGTGGTGAGGGCCGAGGAGGCGGGCTTCGACTTCTCGGTGATCTCGGACCACTACTTCCCGTGGCTGCGTTCGCAGGGACACGCCTCGTACGCGTGGAGCGTGCTGGGCGCCGCCGCCCAGGCCACTTCGCGGATCCCCCTGATGACGTACGTGACCTGCCCCATTCTGCGCTACCACCCGGCGATCGTGGCGCAGAAGGCGGCGACCGTGCAGTTGCTGTCGGAGGGCAGGTTCCGGCTCGGCCTGGGCGCCGGGGAGAACCTGAACGAGCATGTCGTGGGCGGCGGCTGGCCGCCGGTGGACGTGCGCCACGACATGCTCGAAGAGGCCGTGCGGATCATCCGGGCGCTGTTCGAGGGCGGCCATGTCACGCACCACGGGGAACACTACGACGTGGAGTCGGCACGGCTGTGGGACCTGCCGGAGCAGGCGCCGCCGATCGGCATCGCCGTCTCCGGCGACCAGTCCTGCAAGCTGGCCGGCCACCTCGCCGACCTGGTGATCGCGACCGAGCCGAAGGCGGGTCTGCTGGAGGCGTTCGACCGGCACGGCGGCACCGGCAAGCCCCGGGTCGGCCAGCTTCCCGTGTGCTACGACCCGGACCGGGAAACGGCGGTCAAGCGTGCCCACTCCCAGTTCCGCTGGTTCGGGCTCGGCTGGAAGGTGAACGCCGAACTGCCGCACCCGGACTCCTTCGAGGCCGCCACCCAGTTCGTGACCGAGGACGACGTCGCCTCCTCCATCCCGTGCGGTGACGACCCCGACGCCTTCGTGGAGGCCGTACGGCCCTACGCCGAGGCCGGGTTCGGGGAGGTCGCCCTGGTCCAGATCGGCGGCGACTCGCAGCCCGAGTTCCTGGACTGGTCGGCGAAGACCCTATTGCCCGCGCTGCGGGAGGCCTTCGCCTGACGGCGAACCGCCGCACGACACGCCTGACGTGCGCTCTCGGACCGGGCGGCCCCGGCTGCCGCCCGGCCGTGCGGAGCGCCGTGCTTCGGATTCAGTCACACGGGTGAGCATTCCGGGCGCAACGGGGGTACTAGAGGGCTCTACGCCCATCGTCCCGGAGGCCCCCGCGTGAACTCGTACGTGCACAAGACCCTTGTGGTGCAGCTCCTCGCGCAGGGCACCGGCAGGTGTCCGGTGCTGGCCCACCTCGGTTACGACGCCGACGACCCGTTCGCCGTCAGCGCCGTCTTCGCCCACGACGGCCGGGTGCTGGCCTGCTGGCGGCTGGACCGGCAGATGCTCGCCGACGGACTGGCCGGGCCGGTCGGCGTCGGTGACGTCCGGATGCGCCCGGAGGCCACCGGCCCGTGGCACGAGCTGCGCCTGGAGTTCCTCGGGGACACCCGGCCGGACGGAGGCCGGCACCGCGCGGTGGTGTTCGCCTGGGCGCCCGCCGTCGCCGCGTTCCTGCACGAGACCCACCAGGTCGTCCCGCCGGGCCGGGAGCACTTCCCGGTGGACGAGCTGCTGGCGGAGATCCTCTCGGCGGCTGAGTAGCCGTACTCATGCCGGCGGCCCCGGCCGGGCGCCACCATGGGCCTCCTACGACCCCCAGGCCGCCTCAGGCAAGGAGCCCGCCGTGACCGCAGTGCACCCCGCCCCGTTCCGCGCGCCGCGCCGCGTGCCGCCCGCCCTCTATGCCGGCGTGGTGGCCGTCGGGCTGGCCGTGTCGGTGTGCGGCGCGCGCGACCGCACCACCTGGTTCCTGGAGACCGTGTGGGCGCTGGCCGGGCTGCCCCTGGTGGTGCTGCTCTGGCGCCGCTTCCCCCTGACCGGGCTGCTGTGCGCACTGCTGACCGCGCACGCGCTGGTCCTCGCGGTCGGCGGCCACTACACCTACGCGCAGGTCCCGGTGGGCGACTGGGTGCGCGACACCTTCGGCCTGGAACGCAACCCGTACGACCGGTTCGGCCACCTGGTGCAGGGCTTCGTCCCGGCCGTACTGGTCCGTGAGCTCCTCAGCCGCACCTCGCCGTTGCGCGGCAGCCGCTGGCTGGCGCCGCTCACCGTGTGCGCCTGCCTGGCGTTCAGCGCCTGCTTCGAGCTGCTGGAGTGGCTGGCGGCCGAGACCGGCGGACACGGCGCGGACGCGTTCCTCGCCACGCAGGGCGATGTGTGGGACACCCAGTGGGACATGTTCTGCGCCCTGATCGGGGCGGTGCTCTCCGTGCTGCTGCTCGGCAGGACGCACGACCGGCACCTCACGGCCCTGGCCGCCCGCCGGTCCTAGGGGCTCTCGTCCGTCCCGGACGTGTGGCGGCGGCGGGCCCAAAGCGGCAGGCCGTACCAGCACAGCAGGTACCAGGCGACGACGGCCGCCACGAGGTACGGAACGTAGCTGTCGTGGGTGGCGACCCGCAGGATCAGCAGCAGGGACGACGTCATCGTGGCGAGCAGCAGGACCAGGCCGACGAAGGTCATCCGGGACGCCAGCCGTACCGCCTGCGGCTTGACCCGGCGGCCGGAGACCAGGCGGTGCAGGGAGACCGGTCCGATGAGGGCGCCGGTCGCGCAGGCGCCCAGGACGACGGTCACGATGTAGATCACCTGGTCGACGGTTTCGAGCTTGCCGTACTTCGGCTGGAAGACCACCGTCAGCAGGAAGCCGAACAGGATCTGTACGCCCGTCTGCGCGACCCGGACCTCCTGGATGAGCTCACCCCACATCCGGTCGGCCCGCTCCTCCTCGGTCTCATTCCGCCCTCTGCGCCGCCCTGCCTCCGTCATGCGGTTGCGTGTAACCGCCCGGTCGTCCGTTCAAACGGTCCGCGTGCGCGCGGCTACCAGCGGCGCTCGACCTGGTCCTTGATCCGGCGTTCGTACAGCTCGCGGATCGCGGCCGACGTCTGCGGCGGCAGCGGCGGCAGCTTGGCCGCGGCGGCGTTGGCGCGGGCCTGCCCGGGGTTGCGGGCACCCGGGATCACCGTGGTCACGCCGTCCTGCTCGATGATCCAGCGCAGCGCCAGCTGGGCCGGGGTGTAGCCCTCGGGGGCGAGGGCGGCGAACTCGGCGGCGGCCTCGACACCGGTCGCGTAGTCGACGCCGGAGAAGGTCTCGCCCTGGTCGAAGGCCTCGCCGTGCCGGTTGTAGGTGCGGTGGTCGTTGGCCGCGAACACCGTGTCCTTCGTGTACTTGCCGGACAGCAGCCCGGAGGCGAGGGGCACGCGCGCGATGATGCCGACGCCGGCCGCGCGGGCGGCGGGCAGCACCTCGTACAGGGGCTTCATCCGGAACGGGTTGAGGATGATCTGCACGCTCGCCACGTTCGGCCGGGCGATGGCGGTGAGCGCCTCGGCGCAGGTCTCCACGCTCACGCCGTAGGCGGCGACGCGCTCCTCCTCGACCAGCGTGTCCAGGGCGTCGAACACCGCGTCCGAGGAGTAGACCGGGGTGGGCGGGCAGTGCAGCTGCACCAGGTCGATGCGGTCGACGCCGAGGTTGCGGCGCGAGCGGTCGTTCCAGGCACGGAAGTTGTCGAGGACGTAGTTCTCCGGGACCTGTTCGACCCGGCGGCCCATCTTGGTGGCCACCAGCACGTGCAGATCGGGCCGGCCGCGCAGGAACGCGGCGATGGTGGCCTCGCTGCGCCCGTCGCCGTACACGTCGGCCGTGTCGAAGAAGGTGACCCCGGCCTCGGCCGCCGCCTCCAGGACGGACAGCGCCTCCTTGTCGTCCACGTCGCCCCAGTCGGCGCCCAGCTGCCATGTGCCGAGCCCGACCACCGATGCCCACTGTCCCGACCTGCCGATTACGCGTTCGTCCATGGCGTCAGTCTGTCATCCGGCCGGCGGACCCGCGTCGGCGGCCGCCCCGGCGCCGGCCGCCGCGGAACTCCCCGGGCTCCCGGACGGGATGAGCCCTTGGCGCGGGGCACTCCGAGACCTGGCCGGCGAGGTCACCGCCGGGGGTCCGCGCCGGACGGGTCCCGCTGCCCCGCACCGGGTGTCAGCTGGGCCTGGACGGCGGGCCCGTAACGCTCGGCGAGGTCGTCGGCGTCGGTCCCGCGCAGGTGGGGGCCGCGGGCGATGCCGTACATCACGCCGAGGCCGACCAGGGCGGCGACGGCGAGTTCGGCGCGCAGGCCCGCGTCGGCGCCGGTGAGCCGGGCCGCGAGGCGTTCGGTGACCTGGGCGCGGAAGTTGGCGCGCAGGACGTCGCCGTGGTCGCCGTGCAGCGGGGCGAAGACGATGCGCAGCAGCGGGTCGGCGCCCCGCTCGCGCTGGCTGGACACGACGTGCCGGACCATGTGCCGGCCGAGTGCGTCCAGCGGCGCGTCCAGCAGGGCGTCGGCGTCGGTGTCGAAGGACATCACGCGGGCGAACAGGGCGTCCTTGTTGCCGAAGTACTTCAGGATGAGCGGCGGGCTCACCCCGGCGCGCTCGGCGACGGCCTTGAGGGTGATGTCGGCGTGCGCGTGCCGGGCCAGGAGGTGGCGGGCGGCTCTCAGGATGGCGGCCTTGGTGGCCTCGGCGTCCCGGCGTGCGGGTGCGGGCGCCTCACCGGGCGGCGTGGTCATGGTCCTCATGCTCCCTCCATCGCCTCGTCGCGGGCGCCGCGGGTGCCGCCGCGGGCCCGCCGGGCACCGGGCGCGGGGCCGTCGCCGGGGATGGACAGCGCCGCCGCGCAGGCCGCGAGGGCGACGGCGCCCGCCATGGCGAAGGCGAGCTCGTAGCCGTGGAGGCTGGGTACGGGAACGCCGCCGAGGGGGCTGCTGTGGTGGACGAGGACGGCGGCGACAGCCGCGCTGGAGACGGCCTGGCCGATGGTCCGCATGAGGACGTTGACGCCGTTGGCGGAAGCGGTCTGGGCGGCCGGCACGGCGCGCAGGATGAGGGTCGGCAGCGCGGAGTAGGCGAGCGTGGTGCCGGTCGCCACCACGGTGGCGCCCAGGATGATCATCCACAGGTCGCGGCTGTCGGCGATGCGGAGCGCGTAGCCGCAGGCGATGACGGCGGCGCCCAGCGCGAGTGTGATCCGGGGGCCGCGCGCGGCCGAGATGCGGGCCGACAGCGGGGAGAACAGCAGCATGGTGACGCCGCCGGGCAGCAGGCACAGGCCGGTGGCGACGATGGACAGGCCGAGGCCGTAGCCGGTGGCCTTCGGTGCCTGCACCAGCTGGGCGGTGACCAGGGAGTTGGCGTAGAAGGCGAACCCGGTCAGCAGGGCCGCCACATGGGACAGGCCCACCCGCGGCCGGGTGACCAGCCGCAGGTCGACCAGGGGCCGGGCGGTGCGCAGTTGCCACAGGCACCACAGGGCGAGCACGACGGCCGCGGCGAGGAACAGCCCGAGGACCCGTGCGCTCCCCCAGCCCCAGGTGCCGCCCTGGGAGACGCCCAGCAGCAGGCAGACCAGGCCGGCGGCGAGGCCGAGGGCGCCGGGGACGTCGAACCGGCCGGGTTCCCGCACCGGCGACTCCTTGACCGCCCACCAGGTCGCCGTGACGCCCGCCGCGCCGAGGGCGCTGGTCAGCCAGAACATGGTGTGCCAGTCGGCGTACTGCACGACCAGCGCGGCGAGCGGCAGGCCGAGCGCGGCGCCGATGCCGACGGTGGAACTCATCAGCGCCACGGCCGAGCCCCGGCGTTCCGGTGGGAGTTCGTCGCGCAGGATGCTGATGGACAGCGGGACCACGGAGGCGGCGGCGCCCTGGAGGGCGCGGGCGGCGATGAGGACGCCGATGTCGGAGGAGAGCGCGCACATCACGGAGCCGACGGTCATCAGGGCGAGCGCGGCGGTGAGCACCCGGCGCTTGCCGTACATGTCGCCGGCCCGGCCGAGGACGGGGGTGAGGACGGCGCCGGAGAGCAGGGTCGCCGTGACCGTCCAGGAGACGGCGGCGGCCGACGCGCCGGTGAGCCGGGGCAGGTCGGGCAGGAGCGGGACGACCACGGTCTGCATGACCGCCATGAGGATGCCGCCGGACGCCAGTACGGGAATGGTGAGCCGGTCGCGCAGCCGGGACGGCGGGGATATCGGGGCGGGCTGGTCCATCGGCGCTCCTGCGGGCGGCACGGTGACGGGGTGAATACTCATTCACCTTATCGAGTGAATGGCCATTCACCAACGTTTCCTGATCCGAACGGGGAGCCGGCACGGAGCCGACCTGGTGGTGCCGCGCCTTGGCGAAGCCCCCGCGAGGGGCGGCCTGTTGCGCGGCGGCGGCCCGGCCCCGGCAGGCCGGGCGGGCCGGCCGGCGAACGCGCTGAGGCCGTAGCCCGCGCGGGTGCGGCCGCACACGACGGACGTGGTCGCGCCCGGCCCCCCGAGGGGACGGAGCGGCCAGGGTCTCCCGTTTGGGTCACGCCGTGCCGGTCCGGCCCGATCCGAGCGGAAGACCTCAGTTCCGGCGGGCCGTGGCGCGGGCGTGCAGGGCGCGGGCGGCGCGCGGGCCGAGCCAGCGCTTGAGCCGGCGCAGCGCCTCCAGCCGTCCGGCCGCCTTGTCCAGGCCGTAGTAGAGCTGGGGCGGGACGTACGGCAGCAGGGGCGAGTGCCGCTGGCCGAGCAGGGCGAACATCCGGTGCGGGGGCAGGTGGATGTAGCGGGGCAGGTTCTCGTACCACTGGGCGCTGTGGCGGGCCGCGCTCTGCACGGACAGCAGTTCGGCCTGGCGCCGGTGCTGGTAGGCGGCGAGGGCGTCGGGCAGTGCGGCGTGTGAGCCCAGGGCGTCGGCGAGGCACATGGCGTCCTCCAGGGCGAGGGTGGTGCCGGCGCCGATGGAGTAGTGGGTGGTGTGGGCCGCGTCGCCGAGCAGGACCAGGTTGCCGTCGTGCCAGGTCTCGTTGGTCACGGTGCGGAAGGTCAGCCATGAGGCGCCGGGGCGCGCGGTCAGGGGGTGGCCGTCCAGGACACCGGCGAAGAGCTTCTCCAGCAGGGCGATGCCCTGGTCCTCGCCGGCCCGGTCCAGTCCGAGGCCGGTGAAGGTCTCCGGGGAGCACTCGACGACACAGGTGCTGTGCTCGCCGCTGTAGCCGTAGCCGTAGGCCCAGATCCAGCCGTGCTCGGTCTCGGTGAAGGCGAAGGTGAAGGCGTCGAAGACCTTGCTCGTGCCGAGCCAGATGTAGGGGTTGCGGCCGGAGGTGATCCGGGTGCCGAAGTGGGCGGCCCGGCGGGTGCGCAGGGCACTGTGCACGCCGTCGGCCGCGACGACGAGGTCGGCGTCGGCGGGCGGGTCGGTGGGTTCGCTCTCGTACTCCAGGCGGACGCCCAGGGCGTGGGCCCGGGTGGCGAGCAGGTCGAGCAGGCGGTGGCGGCCGATGCCGAAGCCCTCGTCGCCGTGGTGCCGGGTCGTCAGGTCCCCCACGTGGGCGACGCCCTCGCTCCAGCGGAAGGAGTGCTCCTCGATCGCCCGTGCCGAAGCGGGGTCGTGGGCCTGGAGCTTGTCGAGCAGGCCGCGCCAGTACGTGACGCCCCAGCCGTAGGTGGAGCCCCGCGGGTTGCGTTCGTGGACGGTGACGTCGCGGGCGGGGTCCTGCCGCTTGAGCAGGATGGCGAGGTACAGACCGGCGGGCCCGCCTCCGACACAGACGACCTTCACGCGCACACCCCTGACAGTCACCGGACGTGATCGACTGACACCGGAGGGTAGCAGGGTGCGGGCGCGCCTGATCGCGTCAGTCTGGCGCGGTGAGCCGCGCCACCCGGACGGTCGGCGGCCGGGAAGGATCACCGGTAAGCCGGTCGGCCCGGCAAGGAATTCCCCGTTCCGGCGCGGATCGGACGGCTGTGACGGCAAGATCGTCCTGGTTCAACTCCGTACCACATGTGACCGATTGTCCGGATCACAGCCAACCGGTTCCGACCGATTTCTTCCACTCCCCGGCGTCCCGGTAGGCATGCGTCGTCACCACCGGACCGCTCCTCAGGAGGACCCGCATGCCCGGCATCACCCGGCGCCGCGCGCTCAGCGCGGCAGCCGCCGTCGCCACGACGGCCTCGGCCGTCGGCCGCCACGCGCCCGCCGCCCCCGGCTCCTTCGACGAGGTCTACCGGGGCCGCCGGATACAGGGCGGTCCGGCGAGCGGCGGCGGACACCACCACCAACACGGCGGCGACTACGCCGTGTTCGTCGACGGCGTGCCGCTGCACGTGATGCGGAACGCCGACGGCAGCTGGATCAGCGTCGTCAGTCACTACGCCCCGGTGGCCACCCCGCGCGCCGCGGCCCGTGCCGCGGTGGCGGAACTGCAGGGCGCGCCGCTGCTGCCCTTCGACGCCAACTGACCGCCCCGCCGAGGACTTCCGGAGCACCACGCACCATGACCGTACGCAAGAACCAGGCCACCCTGACCGCGGACGAGAAGCGCCGATTCGTCGCCGCCGTCCTCGAACTGAAGCGCACCGGGCGCTACGACGACTTCGTGCGCACGCACAACGCGTTCATCATGGCGGACACCGACAGCGGCGAGCGGACCGGCCACCGCTCCCCCTCCTTCCTGCCCTGGCACCGCAGATTCCTGCTCGACTTCGAGCAGGCGCTGCAGTCCGTGGACTCCTCGGTCGCCCTGCCCTACTGGGACTGGAGCGCCGACCGCACGGTGCGCGCCTCGCTGTGGGCACCGGACTTCCTCGGCGGCACCGGGCGCGCCGGCGACGGCCGGGTGATGGACGGGCCGTTCGCCGCGTCCACGGGCGACTGGCCGGTCAACGTACGGGTCGACGGCCGTACGTTCCTGCGCCGTTCGCTCGGCACGGGTGTGCGCGAGCTGCCGACGCCCGCCGAGGTGGAGTCGGTGCTGTCCATCGCGACGTACGACACGGCGCCGTACAACAGCGCCTCGGACGGCTTCCGCAACCACCTGGAGGGCTGGCGCGGCGTCAACCTGCACAACCGCGTCCACGTCTGGGTCGGCGGCCAGATGGCCACCGGGGTCTCCCCCAACGACCCGGTGTTCTGGCTGCACCACGCCTACGTCGACAAGCTGTGGTCGCAGTGGCAGCGCCGCCACCCCGGTGCCGCCTACGTGCCGACGGGCGGCACGCCGGACGTGGTGGACCTGAACGACACCATGAAGCCGTGGAACACCGTGCGCCCGGCGGACCTGCTGGACCACACCGGGTTCTACACGTTCGACGCCTGATCAGCCCTCGGCGGTACGGCACTCCGGGTGGCCCCAGCCCTGCGCGTTCTTGGCGATCTTCTCACCGGCCGCGTAGGACCGGCCGCACAGGCAGCGGCCCGGGAACTTCGCCTTGATGGTGCGGCCGGACGCGCCGCCACCGGTGCGTGAGGACGCGGTGCCGCCGGTGCGGTGGGGCGCCTTCCTGCGCGCCGCCCCGGCGCCCGACGGGGTGTCGGGCGACGGCGGGGGTTCCGAGGAGCCGAGCGCGCTGCCGGCCGCTTCCTGGACGGAGGCCGCCTGGCTGGCGGCGCGGTCGGCGAAGTCGTTCAGCGGGTCGCCGTCGGCCTGGTGGGCGGGGACGTAGCGGAACTCGACGGACCGGCCTGCGAGCAGTTCGTCGATGCGGACCACCAGGTCCTGGTTGGCGACGGGCTTGCCGGCGGCGGTCTTCCAGCCGTTGCGCTTCCAGCCGGGCAGCCAGGTGGTGACGGCCTTCATCGCGTACTGGGAGTCCATCCGGATCTCCAGCGGCACGTCCGGGTCGACGGCGGCGAGCAGCCGCTCCAGGGCCGTCAGTTCGGCGACGTTGTTGGTGGCCCGGCCGAGCGGGCCCGCCGCCCAGCGGGCGGGGGTCCGCTCGTCGTCGTCCGAGACCACCCACGCCCATCCGGCCGGTCCGGGGTTTCCCTTCGAAGCCCCGTCGCAGGCGGCCACCATACGTTCACGCATGCGCCCGATCATGCCATGGCCGCGCGGGGCGCTCCCGCGCGCCCGGTCAGACGTCCCTGACCTTCGGCATCTCGCCCTCGGTGGTGGTGATGTCGATCACCGAGAGGTTCGCGCCCTGCGGGTCGCTGAGCGCGGCGAACCGGCCGAAGGGGCTGCTCATCGGGCCGAAGCGGAGGATCCCGCCCAGCTTCACGGCCCGGTCGACGGCCGCGTCGCAGTCGTCGACGGCGAAGTAGACATTGATGTAGGACGGCACCTCGGGCGGGAAGTCGTCGGTCATCCGCATCCGGCCGAGGACGGTGTCCTCGCCGACGTCGAACATCCGGAAGTCCACCGCGTCGTCCTCGATCTCCTTGACCCGGTACGGGAAGACCGCGGCGAGGAAGGCGTCCGTCTGTTCCGGCTCCCTGGTGAAGACCTCGGCCCAGCAGTACGCCCCCGGCGTGGCCACCGCCTCGAAACCCTCGTGGGTGCCCGCCTGCCACACGCCGAACACGGCTCCGCTGGGCTCCCGGGCCAGACACATCGTGCCGAAGTCACCGACCTGCATCGGTTCCATCAGGACCTCGCCGCCGTTCTCCCGGATCCGCTCCGCGGTGGCCGCGGCGTCCGGCGAGGCGAAGTACAGGCACCACTGCGACTGGCCCTCCTGACCGGGCATGGGCGGGACGACCGCCGCCACCGCCCTGCCGTCCACATAGGCCTGGGTGTAGTTGCCGTACTCCGACGACGACTCGCCGAAGGTCCAGCCGAGGACGTCGCCGTAGAACCGCTTGGCTCCCTCGACGTCACTGAACATCGCATCGGCCCAACAGGGCGTTCCCTCGGGTTGCACGGCCATGCTGGCGGCCCTCCTGGAGTGGTCTGTCCCGTCTGTTCACGCTAGCCACCGGGGGTGCGGCCCGCGCGCCGAGCCGGCAGCCGCAATTCGGTCGACAGCGGGGCCCGTGTCGCGCTGTGATGAGTCCGATGAACACGGTCAAGATGCGCGAGGGCGAGGTCGGTGCCGACCCGCCGCTCGTCGGCCGGCTGATCGCCCGGCAGTTTCCCGAATGGGCGGCGCTGCCCGTACGGCGCCTGGACTCCTCCGGCACGGAGAACGCCATGTTCCGCCTCGGCGGCGGCCTCGTGGTACGGCTGCCCCGGCATCCCGGCGCCGTCGCCGACGTGACGCACGAGCAGCGCTGGCTGCCCCGTCTCGGTCCGCTGCTGCCGGTGCCCACCCCGGAGCCGGCCGGGCTCGGCGCGCCCGACGAGGACTTCCCCTGGCCCTGGTCGGTGTACCGCTGGCTGGACGGGCGGAACCCGGTCGCCGGCGCCGTCGCGGAGCCGGAGCGCCTGGCCGAGCGGCTCGGGGCGTTCGTGGCGGCGCTGCGCCGGATCGACCCGCGTGACGGTCCGCCCGCCTCCCGGGGTGTGCCGCTCGCCTCCCGGGACGAGCCGACCCGGGCCGCGCTGGCGCGGCTCGGCGGGCTCACCGACCGGATCGACACGGCGGCCGTGGCGGCCCGGTGGGAGGAGGCGCTGCGGGCCCCGGCCCATGCGGGTCCGCCGGCCTGGGCGCACGGGGATCTCTCCCCGGGGAACGTGCTGGTCGACGGGGACGGGCTGAGCGCGGTCATCGACTTCGGCTGTGCCGGCGTCGGCGACCCGGCGGTGGACCTGATCGTGGCCTGGAACCTGCTGCCCGCCTCCGCCCGGGACACCTTCCGCGAGGTCGTGGGCGCCGACGACGCGGAGTGGGCGCGCGGGCGGGGCTGGGCGCTGTCGATCTCGCTGATCCAGCTGCCGTACTACTGGCACACCAACCCGGCCCTGGCGGAGAACTCCCGGCACGTGATCGCCGAGATCCTCGCCGAGGCCGGGTGACGGTGAGGGCGGCCGGCCGGATCTCCCGCTACTCGCCGGCGTACGCCTTCTCCAGCGCGGCGGCGTCCAGCTTGCCCATGCCCATCATGGCCTTGACGGCACGCGCGGCCTTCTCGGGGTCGGGGTCGGCGACCATGTCGAGCAGCCGGGCGTAGACGACCTGCCAGGACAGGCCGTACTTGTCCTTGAGCCAGCCGCAGGGTCCCCCCTCGCCGCCGCCCTCGGTGAGCTTCGTCCAGTAGTGGTCGATCTCCTGCTGGTCGGAGCAGAGGATCTGGAAGGAGACCGCCTCGTCGAAGGTGAACTCGGGGCCGCCGTTGAGCGCGACGAACCGCTGGCCGTTGGCCGTGAACTCCGCGGTCAGCACCGAGCCGGCCGGTCCGGGACCGCCCTCGGGCCAGCGCACGACGCGCCCGAGGGCAGCGTCCTTGAAGACGGACACGTAGTGGTGCGCGGCCTCCTCCGCCTGGCCGTCGAACCAGAGACACGTGGTGAATCCGCCGGTGGTCATGAGCGCCTCCTGGGGCGTGTACGAGGGGGTGGAACCGGGCGTGGAACGCCGTCGTACACAGGCAGACCGCTCCCCCGCGCGAAACTCATCGGTCCGCCCCTCGACCACCCGGAAACAGCCCGGCCGTGGGCAGCCGGCCGGGCCGCCGCCGGTCAGGCAGCCAGGCAGAGCCCCCGGTACGTCCGGTCCGGCGCGGCGGCGGGCCGGTGCGGTACGGCGGCGGGCCGGCGCCGCTCGGCCGTGCGCCGGGTCAGCTCGCCGTGCGCCAGCGACAGCAGGTCGCCGAGGCCCAGGCCGAGCGCGTGGGCCGCGGCGGCCAGCACCTCGGACGATGCCTCCTTGCGGCCCCGCTCGACCTCGGACAGGTAGGGCAGCGAGATCCGGGCCGCGTCGGCCACGTCCTTGAGCGTGCGCTCCTGCGCCCGCCGCTCCCGGCGCAGCACCTCGCCGACCAGATCACGCCACAGCGGCTCACGGGGCGGGGTGCCGCCGTCCGGCACGTCCGGCAGGTCCGGACGGCCGGGCGCCGGCCGCAGGGGGATCACTCGGGCTTCCTCGCTCAGCGGGTTGCTCATCCCGTCAGCCTAGGAGCGGTACGGTGAGGGACAAGGGCGCGGCGTTCCGCCCAGAGGGAAACCCGGCCCGAAGCGGCTGTTTCACGCCACTTGCGGGCGGCGCACGCATGCGCGCCGTAGCCGGGGGTACTCGCGCCGTGAACGGCTCCGCGGGAGGAATGACCCGCCGTACATCGGGTACCCGCGGGAACGTGACCTGTGTCCGGGGCCGACCGGCTGCCGCACAGGCAGGGTCGAACCGTGACTTTCGTGGGAGAGGCAATGACAACCGCCGCCGGGATCCGGTCGCAAGCAGAGGTCGCCGAGCAGACCGAGCAGGACAGGACGGGCGAAGGGTCACTGCCTGGCATCGCGGACCCCGCGTCCGTCGCCCCGCGGGACGCACGGGAACTCTCCCGCCAGTTCTTCCGCCGGCTGACCGAGCTGGAGGAGGGGACGCACGAGTACCAGTACGCGCGCAACACCCTCATCGAGATGAACATGTCGCTGGTGCGCTTCGCGGCCGGACGGTTCCGCGGTCGCGGCGACGACATGGAGGACATCGTCCAGACCGGCATGGTCGGCCTGATCAAGGCCATCGACCGGTTCGAGCTGGCACGCGAGGTCGAGTTCACCTCCTTCGCGCTGCCGTACATCGTCGGCGAGATCAAGCGGTTCTTCCGGGACACCACCTGGGCCGTCCACGTGCCGCGCCGCCTCCAGGAGCTGCGGGTGGAGCTGGCCAAGGCCAGGGAGGAGCTGTCCAGCCGGCTGGACCGGGACCCGACCGTCGCCGAGCTGGCCACCTTGATGAACCTCTCCGAGAAGGAGGTCGTCGAGGCCCAGCTGGCCTCCAACGGCTACAACTCCGCCTCCCTGGACGCCGCGCTCACCGGCGACGGCCCCGAGGACGGCGAGGCCGTGCTCGCCGACTTCATCGGTGTCGAGGAGGAGGGCCTGCGGCTCGTCGAGGACTTCCACGCGCTCGCCCCGCTCATGGCGCAGCTGAGCGACCGGGACCGGCGGATCATCCACATGCGGTTCGTGGAGGAGGCCACCCAGGCCGAGATCGGGGAGCGGCTGGGGTGCTCCCAGATGCACGTCTCCCGGCTGATCAAGCGGATCATCACCCGGCTGCGGCAGGGGATGCTGGGTGAACTCGGCTGCGCCTGACATGCGGGTCGGGCCGGCGCCCAGGCACCGGCCCGACTTCTCGTCCTTGTGGTGACGTCGTCGACGTCGTGGTTCAGGAGGCCTCAGGCCGGACGTCGCCCTCGCGCCGGAGCGGGAAGACGGCCCGCACGCGTTTGCCCACCGGCACGCGCTCCACGGTGACCTCGCAGGCCAGGGCGTGCACGATCTCCAGCCCGTGCCGTCCGACGCGCTTGGGGTCCTTCGGGTAACGGCGGGGCAGGGCGGTGCTGCTGTCGTACACGGACACCGCGACCGAGGCGTCCGTGCCCTCCAGCTCCAGGATGTAGGGGCCGTTGCTGTGCTGGTCGGCGTTGGTGACCAGTTCGCTCACCATCAGCAGCAGCTCGCCGTCGGCCCGGTCGTCGGCGGTGGCGCACCATTCCGTGCGCAGCTGCTCCAGGAACTGGGACGCGAAGGCACGTGCCTCGGCGATGCATCCGGGTTCGCCGGTGTAGTGTGCCGCGCGCCGCAGCGGCTCCACGGGTACGTCGAAACCAGTCGGTATCACTGCCCCGCCCAGGTGCTTGATCATGCTGTCTCTCTCGAAAACCCGGTCCGGCCGGTCGCTGTTGCACCAGTCCTCGTACCCCGAGCCCGGCCCGGCAGTCCACCTGATCCGTTCGCCCACCGCGCACAGTGGCGAGGGTCACGGCGCACGCTTCTCCCACGAAGCCGGCAGGGGCCTGCAGGGGCCGGGAGGGGCCGGAACGGCGGCTCACGGCTCGGCGGGGTGCGACCGGTCCGGCGAGCGCTCAGGCGACGGGCACCACGAGGGCCGGGACGGTCCGCTGCATGCGCAGGGCGTCGACGGACTCCGCGAGCAGCTCGTATTCGGTCGTGTCGTCGCCGGTCGCGATCCGCACCAGCCTCCCCGCGGCCAGCTCGTCGGCGACCAGTTCCTGCTGGGCCGGGTCGCCGCACCACGCGCGCAGGACGGCCGGCACGTCGGGCACGGTGTCCGCGACCGGGACGAGCGCGTTCGGCGGGAAATGCCCGGCCTCGGGCCGCGGGTCGAGCCGGTCGGCGATCCAGTTGGCCCGGTCGCGCAGCCACCACAGAGCGAGGGCCAGGGTGGGCGCCCGGTAGGTGCCCAGGGGCACTCCGATGCGCTCTCCGCCGCACGTGCCGTACGCGGTGACATGGCACAGGAACTCGTCGTGCATGCGCACTCCCCGTCGCGTCGTTCGCCTTGCGGCTGGCCTCGCTTTCGGTGCGGCTCGTCTGCGGTGCGGCCGTGTGCGGTGCGTGATCGGGACCTCGCGGGAAGTGAAGTCCTCACTGTCGAGTATGTTCACTACTGAACCACTGTCACCATGTCTTTCCGGCCAGTCTCTTGGCATATTCAGCGCCGGTTCTGGCCGAAACGCGACGGGCCGTCCCGCCCCCGGGCCATGACCCCGGAGGTAATCGACCCGGCACCCACTCCTCCCGCATGGTGGTCACACCGGATCGGCGAACCCCGCATCCGGGACCTGACCAGCACGGACGACCTCGATGGAGGAGCTTCACCATGACCGCGCACACCGACCGTCACGAGAACGCCGCCGCCCGTTACTTCGAGGCCTGGAACGCCACCCGGCGGGAGGACATCGAGAAGGCCGTCGCCGCCGCGTGGACCGAGGACGGCGGTTACACCGACCCGCTCGTGGAGGTCCGCGGGCACGAGCAGATCGCGGCCGTGATCGCGGCGGCCCACGAGCAGTTCCCCGGCTTCGTGTTCCGTCCGCTCGGCGCGGTCGACGGCCACCACGACACCGCGCGCTTCGGGTGGGAGCTGGTGAACGAGCAGGACGGCTCGGCACCGGTGGCCGGGTTCGACGTGGTCACGCTGGACGACGAGGGCCGCATCCGGCAGGTGCTGGGCTTCCTGGACCGGGTACCGGCGGGCGCCTGACCGGGCCGGCGCCGCCTTCCGGAAGGGCACGGGGGTGACGGTACGACGCGGGGAGCGGCCGCGGTTCGTCGCGGCCGCTCCCCCGTACCGTCGGGCGCTGCGGCGCTACGGCCGGACGATCGCGTCGATCCGCGCCAGCTCGTCGGCGTCGAAGCCGAGGTTGCCGATGGCCGCGACGCTGTCCTCGATCTGCCGCGGGCTGCTCGCGCCGACCAGGGCGGACGTCACCCGGCCGCCGCGCAGCACCCAGGCGAGGGCGAGTTGCGCCAGGGTCTGGCCGCGGGACTTGGCGATCTCGTCCAGCGCCCGCAGCCGGGCGACCAGGTCCTCGGTGACGGCGTCCGAGTTCAGGAACGGGCTGTCGCTCGCGGCCCGGGAGTCCTCGGGGATGCCGTCCAGGTAGCGGCCCGTGAGCAGGCCCTGCTCCAGCGGGGAGTACACGATGGAGCCGACCTGGAGCTCGTCGAGGGCGTCGAGCAGGCCCTCGTCCTCGGGGCGCCGGTCGAGCATCGAGTAGCGCGGCTGGTGGATGAGGAGCGGCGTGCCCAGCTCGCCGAGGATGCGGGCGGCCTCGCGGGTCTGCTCGGCGGAGTAGTTGGAGACGCCGACGTAGAGGGCCTTGCCCTGCTGCACCGCCGTGTGCAGGGCGCCCATCGTCTCCTCCAGGGGAGTGTCCGGGTCGAAGCGATGCGAGTAGAAGATGTCGACGTACTCCAGGCCCATCCGCTTCAGGCTCTGGTCGAGCGAGGACAGCAGGTACTTGCGCGAGCCCCACTCACCGTACGGGCCGGGCCACATCAGGTAACCGGCCTTGGTGGAGATCACCAGTTCGTCGCGGTAGCCGGCGAAGTCCGCCTTGAGCGCCTCGCCGAAGGCGGACTCGGCGGCGCCGGGCGGCGGGCCGTAGTTGTTGGCCAGGTCGAAGTGGGTGACGCCGAGGTCGAAGGCGCGGCGGAGGATGGCCCGCTGGGTCTCCACGGGCCGGTCGGGCCCGAAGTTGTGCCACAGGCCGAGCGACAGGGCGGGGAGGTTCAGGCCGCTGCGTCCGGTGCGCCGGTAGGGCATGTCGGCGTAGCGGTCGGGGTGTGCGGTGTACAACGCGACTCCAGAGGGGTTGGCACACGATCTACCGGTGCCACTCTTCCCCGGGCGGCGGGCAGTGGTCCAACAGAAGAATCCGATGGAATTCAGCGGATAGGCTTCTCAATCATGGAACTGCGCCACCTCCAGCACTTCGTCGCGGTCGCCGAGGACCAGCACTTCACCCGGGCCGCGGAACGCCTGATGGTGTCCCAGTCGGGCCTGTCGGCGTCCATCCGGGCGCTGGAGCGGGAGCTGCGGGCGCCGCTGTTCGTACGGACCACCCGCCGGGTGACGCTCACCGAAGCCGGGCGCGCGCTGCTGGGGGAGGCCGAACGCATCCTGGCACAGGTGCGCTCCGCGCACGAGGCGGTGGCCGCCGTGCAGGGTGTCCTGCGGGGCACGCTGGCCCTCGGCACCGAGCAGTGCATCGCCGGGGTGCACGTGGCCCGGCTGCTGGCCGCCTTCCGGGGCCGGCACCCGGACGTGGAGATCCGGCTGCGGCAGGCCGGCTCCGGCGCGCTGGCCGAGGAGGTCGCGGCCGGGCGGCTCGACCTGGCCTTCGCCTACCGCACCCAGGCCGACACCGACCAGCTGCGCTCGGTGTCCCTGACCAGCGAGCCGATGACGGTGCTGTGCCACCCGAGCCACCGGCTGGCCCGCGCCCAGGCCGTGCTCGGCCCGGAGGACCTCGCCGGTGAGGTCTTCGTCGACTTCCACCCGGACTGGGGTCCGCGCCGCACCACCGACGCCGCGTTCGCCGCGGCCGGCGTGCGGCGCACGGTCGCGCTGGAGGTCAACGACGTGCACAGCCTGCTGGACCTCGTGGACGAGAACCTGGGGATCGCCGTCGTACCCCGGCACTTCCGGCACAAGCGGCCGGCGCTCACGGCGCTCCCGGTGAAGGGCGCGGACGAGCCGGAGTACGAGACGGTCGCCCTGTTGCCGCCGGAACGAGCCACGAGCCCGGCCGCGCGGGCACTGGTCACCCTCCTGGAGACGGGTGTCCTGGCCACGCCCGCGGACGAGCTGCGGTGACGGCCGCCGGCGCGCCGCGGTGACGGCCGCCGGGCGCCACGCACGCCGGCCGGCTCGGCGGCGACTCCCGGCGGGAGCCGCCGGGGGCTGTGCGAAAGCGGGGTTCCGGGCGCGGGCGCGCCGGTGATGCGCGATGGTGGACGGTATGCATGCGAAGGACATCCTCATCGACGGCTACGGCCGCATCCGGGAAGAAGTCCATGCCGCCCTCGACGGCCTCGGCCCCGACGAGCTGAACCACCGCCCGGCCGCCGGCGCCAACTCCGTCGCCTGGCTGGTCTGGCACCTCACACGGGTGCAGGACGACCACGTCGCCGACGCCTTCGACCTGGACCAGGTGTGGCTCGCGCAGGACTGGGAGAAGCGTTTCGGCCTCGACCTGCCACGACACGACACGGGGTACGCGCACACCCCCGCCAAGGTCGCGAAGGTACGGGTGGACTCGGCGGACCTGCTGACCGGGTACTACGACGCCGTCCACGAACAGACCCTCGGCTGCCTGCGCGGGCTGGCCGCCAAGGATCTGGAACGCGTCGTGGACGAACGCTGGGATCCCCCGGTGTCGCTGGGGGTGCGCCTGGTGAGCGTCCTGTCCGACGACCTCCAGCACGTCGGGCAGGCCGCCTACCTCAGGGGGCTCCTTCAGAGCGCGGACGCGTAACCCGGCAGGACCACGCCCTCGATGAGGGCGTTGCGCTCGTCGAACGGTATGAACGCGCTCTTGAGGGCGTTCACCGTGACCGTGCGCAGGTCCTCGGCCGTCCAGCCGGCCTCCTCGACCAGCAGGGACATCTCCCGGGTCATCGTCGTCCCCGAGACCAGACGGTTGTCGGTGTTGAGGGTGACCCGGAAGCCGAGGTCCTTCAGGGCCGTGATCGGGTGCTCCGCGATCGAGGTCGCGCAGCCCGTCTGGAGGTTGGAGGTCGGGCACATCTCCAGGGCGATGCGGCGGTCGCGCACCCAGGAGGCGAGACGGCCGAGCTTGCCTGCCGCGAGGTCGGGGATGTCCTCGGTGATGCGGACGCCGTGGCCGATGCGCTGGGCGCCGCAGACCTGGACGGCCTGGTGGATGCTGGGCAGGCCGTGCGCCTCGCCGGCGTGGATGGTGAACGGGACGCTCTCGCGGCGCAGGTGCTCGAAGGCTTCGAGGTGGTCGGCGGGCGGGAAGCCGTCCTCGGCGCCGGCGATGTCGAAGCCGACGACGCCCGCGTCGCGGTAGGCGACGGCCAGGTCGGCGGCCTCGCGGACCCGGTCGAACATGCGCATGCCGCACAGCAGGGTGCCGACGCGGACGGGGGTGCCGGCGGCGGCCGCCTTGGCCATCCCGGCGGCGAGCCCTTCCTGCACGGTCTCCACGACCTCGCGCATGGTGAGCCCGCCGCTCGTGTTCAGTTCGGGGGCGTAGCGGACCTCGGCGTAGACGACGCCGTCGGCGGCGAGGTCGAGGACGTACTCCTCGGCCGTGCGCAGCAGGCCCTCACGGGTCTGCATGACGGCGAGGGTGTGCTCGAAGGTGGCTATGTAGCGGACCAGGTCACCGGAGTTGGCGGCCTCGACGTACCAGGCGGCCAGCTCGTCCGGGTCGGTGGTGGGCAGTGTGTGGCCGACCGCGGCCGCGAGCTCGACGACGGTGGCGGGGCGCAGGCCGCCGTCGAGGTGGTCGTGCAGGACGGCCTTGGGGAGCCGGCGGAGGGTCTCGGTGTCGATGCGGGACGCGGTCATGGGCGTTTCGTTTCCTCGGGTCCTGGGGCAGGTGGTGCGGTGGCGGGTCAGTGGCCGGCGGGCTGGAGCAGGTCCCAGCGGTTGCCGTACAGGTCCTGGAAGACGGCGACCGTGCCGTACGGCTCGTGGCGCGGCTCCTCCAGGAAGGTCACGCCGGCGGCGGTCATCCGGGCGTGGTCGCGGGCGAAGTCGTCGGTGTGCAGGAAGAAGCCGACGCGCCCGCCGGTCTGGTCGCCGACGCGGGCCCGCTGCGCGTCGTCCTTCGCACGGGCCAGCACCAGTCCGGGTCCGTCGCCCCCCGGCTCCACGACGACCCAGCGCGAGCCGTCGGGGCGCGGGGCGTCCTCCACGAGCCGGAACCCGAGGGCTTCGGTGTAGAAGCGGACGGCCTCGTCGTAGTCGTGCACGACGAGGGTGACAAGGGCGACGCGACGCATGGCGACCTTCCGGAGGGGGTGGTTAGCCGGTGAGGTTATACGTAAAACCTTCGCGACGCCAGTCTCGGTCTACGCGCGTTGCGACCGGACGCGGGACCACGGACCGCCACCCGTGCCTCGGGTCAGGGGCTCTCCTCGCCCTGGGCGACCTCCACGCGGTGGTGGACGTCGGCCGTCGCGGTGGCCGAGGCCACGCAGGACAGGGCGGTGCAGGCGATGAGGAGCGCGGAGACCGCGCGGGCCGTGCGGGCGCCCGGGGCGGTCAGCAGGGCCTGGACGCGTTGGGGGACGGGACCGGTGGCCGCGCCGGGGGCGATGCCGGGGCGTACGGACCGGGCGGCCTGTCCGGCGAGGGCGGCGCGGGCGATGGCGCGGGCGGTCAGGCGCCGGTCGCCGACCGAGACGGCGGCGGCCTCGTCGGCGGCGCGCTCGGCGGCCAGCCGGATCGTCGCGCGGACCGGCCGCAGCGCCGGGTGGCAGCGCGCCGCCAGTTCGGCGGCGGCGAGGGCGTAGTGGTGGCCGCCCGCGGTGTGCGCCCGCTCGTGGGCCAGCAGCGCCTCCCGCTCCGGACCGTCCAGGCTGCGCAGCATCGCCGTGGTGACGACGACCCGGTGCGGGCGGCCCGGCAGGGCGTAGGCGTCGGGCCGGGACGAGTCGATCACGCACAGGTCGCCGGCGACGGCTCCGCACGCGGCCTCCGCCCGGGCCGCCCGGAAGGCACGGGCCTGGTCCAGCACCGCGCGGCCGAGGCTCCAGCCGCACCCGGCCAGCGCGCAGGCCGAGGCGACGGCGGCCGGGACGACGAGGGCGTCGGAGGCGGTGCGCAGCGGACGGACCAGCTCGCCGAGCGCGGCGAAGAGCGGCAGCTTCAGCAGCCCGGTCAGGACGGACATGCCGAGTGCCAGCGTCGAACAGCCGGCGAGGAGCACCGCGCAGCCCGTGACGGACCACAGCGCGGCGGCCGGGGCCAGCCGGTCCAGGGCCCGGCGGGCCAGGGGCGGCAGGGCGCACGGCAGCAGCAGGGGCAGCAGGAGGAGGGCGGTCATCGGCCGTCGGATTCGAGCAGGTCGCGCAGGATGCGTTCGTCGTCCGGGCTCAGCTGGGCGACGAAGCGGGCGAGGACCGTCTCGCGGTCGCTGTCCCGGTCCAGTTCGCTGTGCATCCGCCGGGCGGTGAGGCCGTGGGCGTCCTGGACGTCCCGGGCGGGGAAGTAGGCGTACCCGCGGCCCTGGCGCCGCCGGTGGACGACGCCCTTGTCGTGCAGGCGGGTGAGGATCGTCGTCACCGTCGTACGGGCGAGGTCCGCGCCCAGGCTGGACTGGACCTGGCCGGGCGTCTGGGGCGCGCCGGCGGCCCAGAGCGCGGCCAGGACGCTCGCTTCGAGCTCGCCGGCCGGCCGGCGTTCGTCCTTGGCGTCGGTCATGGCGAGGTTCTTCACCCGTCCTCGTATGCGGTCGTCTTCGTGCGCGGTCCAGCGCGCGTCCGTGCCATCGTAGTCAGCCCGGTACCGGTCCCGGCCGCGGTCCGTCACGGTCGGGCGTCCGGGCGCCCACCGCGCGCGACCGGCCCGTTCGGCGTGTGACACCCGCCCTCGGTCAGCCGGCCCGCGCGCGGCCGGTCCGCCTGCGCTGTCAGCCCGCCTGCGCCCGGGCCCGGCCGAGCCGGGTCAGCTCCTCCTCCGTCAGGCGCAGCGCACCGGCGGCGACGTTCTCGGCCAGGTGGTCCGGGTTGCCGGTGCCGGGGATGGCGAGGACGTGCGGTCCCTGGTGCAGGGTCCAGGCGATGCGGACCTGTGCCGGGCTCACGCCGTGGGCCCGGGCGGCGGAGAGCACCGCGTCGTCGTGAGCGGTCGTCGCACCGCGCTCCCCGGTCCGTCCGGCCACGGCGTAGAAGGGGACGAAGGCGATGCCGTGCTCGCCGCACAGCCGCAGCACCTCGTCGTCCACGGGGTCGGGCCGGTCCACCGCGTACCGGTTCTGCACGGACACCACCGGCGCGATCCCAAGCGCCTCGGCGAGGTGCCGGGGTTCGACGCAGGAGATCCCGAGGTGCCGGACCAGGCCGGCCTCGCGCAGCTCGGCGAGGGCGCCGAAGTGCTCGGCGATGGAGTCCTGGCGCATCCGGCGCAGATAGACCAGGTCGAGGTGGTCCCGCCCGAGCTGGCGCAGGTTCTCCTCGACGTGCCCGCGCAGCTGGTCGGGCCGGGCGGAGGTGCCCCACTCGCCGTGGTAGTCGCGGTAGGGGCCGACCTTGGCGGCGATGACGAGGTCGTCGGGGTACGGGGACAGCGCGGTGTTGACGAGTTCGTTGGCGGAACGCAGCGACGAGAAGTAGAAGGCCGCCGTGTCGATGTGGTTCACGCCCAGTTCGACCGCCGTGCGCAGGACGGCGAGGGACCGGTCCCGGTCGCTCGGGGTGCCGTGGTGGAAGGCGGCGCTGCCCGTCAGCCGCATGGTGCCGAAGCCGATGCGGTGGACGGGCAGGTCGCCGAGTTCCCAGGTGCCGGACGCGTCCGCGGTGATCATGTCGTCGGGAGTCATCGGCGGAGTCTCGCACACGGCACCGCGGCGACGCGGCGCCCGACCGGGGACCGGCTCCTCCCGGTGTGACACGGCCGCACCCACGAGGTGGGGGCGGCCGCGGCGGGGGGTTGCGGACACTTAACCCCATTGGTCTGTACCAGTCAAGGGTGCCTCAGGTCCCTCCGTCTCCCGTCCTCGCGGCACCAGGTACGCGCGCTCGGCGCCGGGCCGGCGGCGTGGCCGTACTCCGCCGCCGCCTCGGCACTCCGGCCCGGTCGGCGCAGCACGACGACGTTCGGCACGTGGTACCGGCCGGGGTCCAGCGCGACGAGCAGCTCCAGGGCCGCCGCCGGCCCCGGTCTCGGCCATCGGTGCCGCTCCGGCCTCAGTGCTGGTCCACGAAGGGCCGTACCTCGATGGGCAGAGTGGTCGCGAGGGCCGCCTTGCGGCCCCAGTCCAGGGCCTCGTCCGAGTCGGCGGCCCGGATGAGGCACAGACCGCCCAGGTACTCCTTGCCCTCGGCGTACGGGCCGTCGGTGACGAGCACGTCACCGTCCTGGGGACGGAGCATGGTCGCGGTCTCCGGACCGTGCAGGCCACCGGCGAAGACCCAGGCGCCCGCGGTGCGCAGCTCGTCGTTGAAGGCCTCGACGTTGCGCATGATCGTGGCGAGGGCTTCGGGACCGGGCGGGGTCGCACCGGCCGGCTGGACCACGCTGAGCAGGTAGTGCTTCATGACGTCCTCCAAGGCGTCGGGCCCGTGGCGGGCTGTGTGTCACCTCCTACACGAACGGCCGGGTCCCGGATCGACACCGCGCGCCACGGTCGCGGAAAAAATCTCCGGAGCGCCGGAACAGCGGAAGAATCCCCCGCATGGACCTCTCCTCGCACCCGCTCGTCGTCCGCGCCCGCCGGCTCGCCACGGACCTGCTGATCCCCGAGGCCGAACGGGTCGACCAGGAGTGGGTTCCCGCGGGCCACATCGAGGCGGTGAAGCGGTCGGGGCTGCTCGGGGTGGCCGCGCCCGCGGAGTACGGCGGCGCGGGGGCGCCACCGGCCGTCCTGCGGGAGACCGCGGAGATCCTGTCCGGCGCGTGCTGTGCGACCTGGTTCGTGCAGACCCAGCACCACACGCCCGTGCAGACGCTGGTACGCGGTGAACGCGCGGTCCGGGACAGGCTGCTGGGCCCGCTGTCGCGCGGGGAGCTGCTGTCCGGGGTGGCGTACGCGCACCTGCGGTCGTATCCGCGCCGGCCGGTGCGGGTCCGCCGGGACGGCACCGGCTGGCGGTTCGACGGCACCGTCCCCTGGTACACCGGGTGGGGCCTGAACGACGTGATGCTGCTGGCCGGGGTGACGGACCGCGACGAGGTGCTGTTCGCCTTCGCCGAGGCACGCGAACAGCCCGGGCTGCGGGCGTCGGCGCCGATGCGGCTGGCGGCGCTCACCGCCGCGCGCACGGTGTCGCTGGACCTGGACGGCTTCCGGCTGCCCGAGGAGGCGGTGGCCCTGCGCACGCCGTACGACCGGTGGGCCGCCGGCGACCGGGTCAAGACCCTGACCACCAGCCCGGCGGTCTTCGGCGTGGCGGAGGCGGCGCTGTCCCTCCTGGACGGCGAGACGGCCACCCCGCTCCGCTCCCGCCTGACCGGCCTGCGCGCACGCGCTTACGCCCTGGCCGACGCTCCGCTCCCGGAGGCGCGGGGCGGGGGGCCGGGCGGGGCGGGCACCGAGGCGGCTGGGCACGGGCCGGCGCCGAGAGGGCACAACACCGGGGAAGGCGTGGACGACTGGGCCGGGGAACGGCTGGCCGTGCGCGCGGAGGCGTACGAGGTGCTGCGCGCGGCCACCACCGCCGCGGTGGTGGCCGGCGGCGGCCGTGCGATGGCCCTGACGAGCCGCGCCCAGCGTCTGGCCCGGGAAGGACTGTTCCTGCTGGTGCAGGGACAGACCGTGGAATCGCGCGCGGCCCATCTGCGGACGCTCGGCGGGGCACCCGCCACCGCCGGTGGGCAGGACCGGTAGGAGCAGCGACGGCAGGCCGCGGCCTGCGCCCCGGTTCTCTCCCCCGCCCCCGCTCCGGCCGCCCGCCGCTCGCTCAGTCCGCCAACGGCACCCGCGCCGAGGCGGCGGCCCCGCCCTCAGGGTGTGTCCACAGCCCTTGGCCGGCGAGCCGGGGCAGGACGCCCTCGCCGAACCAGTACGCCTCCTCCAGGTGCGGATAGCCGGACAGGACGAACTCGTCGATGCCGAGGGCGTGGTACTCCTCGATGCGCTCGGCGACCTCCTCGTGACTGCCGACCAGCGCCGTGCCCGCGCCGCCGCGCACCAGGCCGATGCCGGCCCAGAGGTTGGGGTGGATCTCCAGGCGGTCACGGCTGCCGCCGTGCAGCGCCAGCATCCGCCGCTGGCCCTCCGACTCGCTGCGCGCCAGGCCCGACTGGACGGCCCGTACGGTCTCGGGGTCGAAGCCTGCGAGCAGCCGGTCCGCCTCCGCCCACGCCTGCGCCGAGGTGTCCCGGGTGATGACGTGCAGCCGGATCCCGAAGCGGAGGCTACGGCCGTGCTCCGCGGCGAGCTTCCGGATCCAGGCGATCTTCGCCGCGACCTGAGCGGGCGGCTCGCCCCAGGTGAGGTACACGTCGGCGTGCCGGACCGCGACCTGTCCGGCGGCGGGCGAGGAACCCCCGAAGTACACCTCGGGGACCGGGTCGGGCAGCCGGGCGAGCCTCGCCTCCTCCACCCGGAGGTGCTCCCCGCGCAGATCGACCGTCCTGCCCTCCCACAGCCCTCGGACGATCTGCAGGAACTCACCGGTACGGCGGTAGCGGGCGTCCTTGTCCAGGAAGTCACCGTAGGCGCGCTGTTCGTGGCTCTCGCCGCCGGTGACGACGTTGAGCAGCAGCCGTCCGCCGCTCTGCCGCTGGAAGGTGGACGCCATCTGGGCGGCGAGGGTGGGCGAGACGAAGCCGGGCCGGAAGGCGACCAGGAACTTCAGCCGCTCGGTGTGCCGGCTGACCATCGCGGTGGTCAGCCACGCGTCCTCGCACCAGGCGCCGGTCGGCGTCAGCGCACCGGCGAAACCCAGGTCCTCGGCGGCCCGGGCGATCTGGCTCAGGTAGGCGACCGTCGGCGGCCGGTCGCGCCCGGACTCCGTGGCCGGGGTGCCGTGGCCGCCGCCCACGACATGGCGGCTGTCCCCGTTGGTGGGCAGGAACCAGTGGAAGGTGAGGGACACGCGGGGGTCTCCGATCGAGCGGGCCGTGCCGGGGCGGCCGGGTGGAGCGGTGCGGCGCGGTGCGCCTCGCCGGGGGTGCGGAGTGGGGTGTGGGGCGGGTGCGGGCACCCGGCGGCCAGGGCCGTCAACTCGCCGCCGCCAGCAGCGGGGTGCGGTCCAGGGCCGCGGCGAACTGGTCCACCACGTGCCCCAGGGCCTCGGCGGTCGTGGGCGGGAGCGCCACCGAGCCGTCCTCCCGCACGGTGATGTCCTTGTCGAGGGTGAACCAGCCCTGGACTATGTGTGCGGCACCCATGGAGTTCAGCACCGGGCGCAGGGCGTAGTCGATGGCGAGGACATGGGCCGTGGAGCCGCCGGTGGCGAGGGGCAGTACGGTCTTGCCGGTGAGCGCGTACTGCGGGAGCAGGTCGAGGAGCGCCTTGAGGACGCCGGAGTACGAGGCCTTGTAGACGGGGGTGCCGACCACGACGCCGTCGGCGCGGGAGAACAGTTCGGTGGCCTCGACGATGGCGGGGTGCCGGAAGTCCGCGCCGAGCAGGGCCTCGGCCGGGACGGTACGGACGTCGAGCGGGATCACCTCGTGGCCCTGGGCGGTGAGCCGCTGGTCCAGGTGGCGCAGCAGGCGGCCGGTGCGCGAGGAGGCGGAAGGGCTGCCGGAGACGGACAGGACGGTGGCCATGGGTGCCTCGTTTCTGGGGTGCTCCGGGCACGCGCGCACGGGAGCGGGCGCCCGGTGAAGTCGGAGGGAGCGGAGTCCGGCCCGGAGGCCGGGCGGGGAACCGGCAGGCGGGTTCCGCGGGCGTTCCGGGCATGCGGAACTCGGCGAACTCCACGAACCCGCGCACTCCGCGAAACCCCCGACTCCGGGAACCCGCGCTTCCGGGAAACCGCGCTTCCGGGAAACCGCGGATGCCGGGAACCGAGGAACGACGGAACCACGGAATTCCTGCCGCGGAAGTGCCCGGCGGGAATCCAGGATTTCCGGGCACGCCGGATGACGGCTACGGCAGGGCGGAAAGAGCGGGCGAGTCAGGAACGCGGCAGGGCCCGACGGGACCGGCGGGAAAGCGCGGTTCAGACCGTGGGGCGACAGGAGGCACTGGAGACGCGCGCGAGGTCGACATGGCGTCGCCGCGTGAGGTCCAGTCGCATCGTCATGCCGTGATCGTCGCAGCACCCGGCGACGGCCGTCAAGGAATTCCCGGCCGGTCTCGTATGGCGGACCGGACAAGGCAAGGCGGGTCCGGCGGCCGAAAGCCGGGGAAAGACTCCCGCGCCACCGGACGGCTCAGGCCCGGCCGTCGTTCTCCCGCGCCTCGACCACGACGAGGAACGCGTCCGACTTCAGGTCCATGACCACGGTCGCCGGTTCGCCCTCGGCACGTCGGGCGGCGGCGTACTCCTCCGCGGGCCACGACCCACGGGGAGACCCTGCGGGGAATCGCTCCAGCACCTTGGCACTCATGACGGCGGACACCTCCTGCGTCGCTGACCCAGCGGAATGTACAGCTTGTACCGGTCCGGCTGCCCCGGATCGGTGAGGACATGTCACCCCGTCCGGTGCTTGCGGCACCCCGTGCGGTGCGGTCGGCCGGTGGCCGCCGACCGGCCGTCGCGCGGACCCGCCCGGAGGTTCGGCCGAGGGGAGGACACGCATCCGCCCGCCGGGCCCGGCGGGAAGTGATTGCCGGGAGACCACCGACGCGGAGGACCTGCACGGGATGAACCACCACGACTCGACGGACCGGCCCCGCTGCCTGGTGACGGGGGCCACGGGCTACATCGGGGGCCGGCTCGTGCCCGAACTGCTGGCCGCCGGGCACCGGGTGCGCTGTCTGGCCCGCTCCCCCGAGAAGCTGCGCGACCACCCGTGGGCGGGTGAGACGGAGGTGGTGCGGGGGGACGTCACGGACGCGGACTCGGTCGCCCGGGCCATGCGGGACGTCGACGTGGCGTACTACCTCGTGCACGCGCTGAACAGCGGCAAGGGCTTCGAGGACACCGACCGCCGCGCGGCCCGCGTCTTCGGGGAACGGGCGAAGGCGGCGGGTGTGCGGCGCATCGTCTACCTCGGCGGCCTCACGCCGTCCGGGGTGCCCGCGGACCGGCTCTCCCCGCACCTGAGGTCCCGGGCGGAAGTGGGCCGCATCCTGCTGCGCTCCGGGGTACCGACCGCGGTGCTGCGTGCCGCCGTGATCATCGGCTCGGGCTCGGCCTCCTTCGAGATGCTGCGCTACCTCACCGAACGACTGCCGGTGATGGTCACGCCCAGCTGGGTGCACACCCGCATCCAGCCCATCGCCGTACGGGACGTGCTGCGGCTGCTGGTCGGCAGCGCGGGCCTGCCGGACGACGTGAACCGGGCCTTCGACATCGGCGGGCCGGACATCCTCACGTACCGGGACATGATGGTCCGCTACGCGCGCGTCGCGCGGCTTCCGCGGCGGCTGATCGTGTCCGTGCCGGTCCTCACGCCGCGCCTGTCCAGCCACTGGGTGGGACTCGTCACGCCCGTCCCGGCGTCCATCGCGCGTCCGCTCACGGAGTCGCTGCGCCACGAGGTGGTCTGCCGCGAACACGACATCACCCGGTACCTGCCCGACCCGCCGGGTCATCCGCTCGGCTTCGACCAGGCCGTACGGCTGGCCCTGCGCCGGGTGCGCGAGGCGCGCGTGACCACCCGCTGGTCCTCCGCCGCCGTACCCGGCGCGCCCAGCGATCCGCTGCCCACCGACCCCGACTGGGCCGGCGGCAGCCTGTACACGGACCGGCGCGAGGAGGTGGTGGACGCCCCGGCGCACGCACTGTGGCGGGTGATCGAAGGCGTGGGCGGAAAGCACGGCTGGTACTCCTTCCCGTTGGCGTGGAGCCTTCGGGGGTGGCTGGACCGGCTGGTCGGCGGGGTGGGCCTGCGCCGGGGCCGGCGGGACGCGGAGCGGCTGCGGGCGGGCGACTCGCTGGACTTCTGGCGGGTGGAGGAGATCGAGCGCGGTCACCTGTTGCGGCTGCGAGCGGAGATGCGCCTGCCCGGGCTGGCCTGGCTGGAGATGTGCGCGGAACCGGCAGGCAGCGGCCGCAGCCGGTACCGGCAGCGGGCCCTGTTCCACCCGCACGGGCTGCTGGGCCACGCGTACTGGTGGAGCGTCTCGCCGTTCCACGCCGTGGTCTTCGGCGGGATGGCCCGCAACATCGCGCGGGCGGCGGCCCGGCAGGACCCGGACGTCACCCGTTGACGCCTCGTCCGCCGGGCCCGCCGGACCGGAAGTCCCCCGGTTGTCGCCTCTTCCTCGGTCCTCCTCGCCCTCACTCCTTCCTGCTCCTCTCCTGCCCCTCCGTCCTCCTCGTTCCGGAGCCGCGCCATGGATGTCTCGGTCGTCCTGTTCACCGCCGACCTGCGCCTGTACGACCACCCGCCGCTCCGGGCCGCGCTGGAGGGCCCCCGTCAGGTCGTCCCGCTGTTCGTCCGCGACCGGGGCGTGGCCGACGCGGGCTTCGCGGCGCCCAATCGGCTGGCGTTCCTCGCCGACTGCCTGCGGGACCTGGACACGGGGCTGCGTGAGCGCGGCGGGCGGCTGGTGGTGCGCTCCGGCGACGTCGTCGAGGAGGTCTGCGCGGTGGTCGCGGAGGCGGACGCCGACGAGGTGCACATGGCGGCCGACGCGAGTGCCTATGCCCGGTCGCGGGAGCGGCGGCTGCGGCGTGCGCTGGAGGCCGAGGGGCGGCGGCTGCACGTCCACGAGGCCGTGACCACGGTGGTGCCGCCCGGCGAGGTGACCCCCGCCTCCTCGGACCACTTCGCGGTGTTCACGCCGTATTTCCGGCAGTGGTCGCGACAGCGGCCGCGGGAGGTCCTGGGTGCGCCCCGCTCGGTCCCCGTGCCGCCCGGCATCGGTTCCGAGGAGCTGCCGTCCCGGGCCTCGCTGCCGGGGATCTCCCCGGGGCTGGCGGAGGGCGGCGAGGCGGCCGGCCGGAAGCGGCTCGCCGCCTGGCTCCGCTCCGGCCTCGCAACCTACGCCGACCGGCACGACGACCTGGCCGGGGACGCGACCTCCCGGCTCTCCCCGCACCTGCACTTCGGCACGTTGTCCCCGGTCGAGCTGGTCCACCGGGCGCGCCGCGCGGACGGTCCGGGGGCGGAGGCCTTCGTACGGCAGATCGCCTGGCGGGACTTCCACCGTCAGGTGCTGGCGGCCCGGCCCGGCGCGGCCGCGGCCGACTACCGCACCCGGCACGACCGTTGGCGCTCCGAGCGGACGGCCCGGGACGACATCGAGGCGTGGCGGGAGGGCCGTACCGGCTGGCCGGTGATCGACGCGGCGATGCGCCAGCTACGCCACGAGGGCTGGATGCACAACCGGGCCCGGCTGCTGACGGCGAGCTTCCTGGCGAAGACGCTGTACGTCGACTGGCGCGTCGGGGCCCGGCACTTCCTGGAGTGGCTGGTCGACGGTGACCTGGCCAACAACCAGATGAACTGGCAGTGGATCGCGGGCACCGGCACGGACACCCGCCCCAACCGGGTCCTGAACCCGCTGATCCAGGCCAAGCGGTACGACCCCGACGGGGCGTACGTCCGGCGGTGGGTGCCCGAGCTGAGGGAGGTGGCGGGCGCGGCGGCGCACGAGCCGTGGAAGCTGGCGGGCCCCGACCGCGGGCGCGCCGCCGCGTATCCCGAGCCGATCGTCGACCTGGCCGACGGGCTGGCCCGGTTCAGGCGGGCGCGGAGCCGCGGTTGAGCGGGCCCGCCGGCCCGGCGGGCGCCCTGGGTGCCGTCGCTCCCTCCCCCTGGGCAGGGTCAGGCGTCACATGCGCCCGAAGCTCTACACATAAGGGAGAAATAAGGGCAAACTGGAGCATGCGGAGCTTGTCGCCTGCCGCACCGGACGCGGTCCGGGCTGCACAGTCGAAGGAGACGACTCATGGCCAACTTGCACAGGGGTGACATATCGAGCCACCCCGATGTCTCCGAAATGCGGGACCGCTACGCCCGCATGCTCGGCGGTCGTGATGTGGCGCTCGTGGACGGGCCGGTCTTCCTGCTCGGCCTGTACTGCGCCGCCTCCCCGTGGATCCTGCATTACACGGCCGGCCAGCCCGCCCTCATGACCCACAACCTGATCATGGGCATCGCGATAGGCCTGCTGGCGCTGGGATTCACCCGGGCCCCCGAGCGCATGTACGGCCTCAGCTGGGCCATGTGCGCCCTGGGCATCTGGATGATCATCGCTCCGTGGATCGTGGGCACGGCCCCCGACACGGGTGTCATCGTCAACAACATCGTCATCGGAGCCCTGGCCCTCGTCCTCGGACTCGTGTGCGCCGGTACGGCAGCGAAGAGCGCCCCCCGGCCCTAGAAGGCCGGAGGAGCCCTGGAAGAGCCGTCATGAGCCTTTGAAGAGGAGACCGAGGAAAGGAAGGAAAGAACGCGGGCCGGTCCGCCCCCGGGCGGACCGGCTCCGCGTTCTCGTGTCCGCGCGGCGGACAGGTCACGGCCGTCAGCGGGACGGCACCAGCCACGGCTCCTGCGGCAGGGTCCGGCCGGTCTCCAGCAGCGACTTCAGGTTGGACAGCACGGCCGGCCAGCCCGACGCGACGTCCGCGTGCTCCCCCTCGTCCGCCAGCTCCTCATGGGTGACGGTCAGCCGGACGATGTCCTCGTGCGCACGGACCTCGAAGGTGACCCGGGAGTGCCGGTCCTCCTGCCCCTCCTGGCCGGGAGCGGCCCACGTGGTCACCAGACGGGTCGGCGGCTCGCTCTCCACGACCCGGCCGACCACGTCGGCGATGCCGGAGCCGTCGGTGCGCACGTGCTCCCAGCGGGAGCCGGGCCGCCAGTCGGAGACGTTGCGGTGCCCCCAGTAGGCGGCCGTCAGGTCGGCGTCGGTGAGGGCCTCCCAGACCTTCTCGGGTGTGCTCGCGATGTAGGTGACGTACACGAAACGGGGCTTGTCGGTCATGGCTTCCTCGGCTCGTCGCTTCACGGCGCCGAGCGCGGCGAGGCGCGGGCGCTCGAACTTGTCGATCCACCGCTCCTGGATCTCGTGGAGCGGCACGGGGTTGAGGTAGTGCAGCTTCTCCCGCCCCCGCCGCACCGTGCTGATCAGGTTGGCGGACTCCAGGACGGCCAGGTGCTGGGTCACCGACTGGCGCGTCATGGCGATGCGCTCGCACAGCTCGCCCAGGGTCTGGCCGTTGTTCTCGTGGAGCCGGTCGAGCAGGCGCCGGCGCGTGTCGTCGGCGAGCGCCTTGAAGACCTTGTCCATCCGGGTGTCGTCCTCCGATCGCACACTCGACGTTATGCAGGCAATTACCTGCATGTCAAGGAGGCCCCGACGGTCCGGCATGCTCAGCCCGCCACGGTGAGGGAGATCCACACGTCCGGGGGCAGGTCCGGCCGCCCCGGCACCGGCCGTGGCTCGCTGGTCCAGGCGGCGCCGGCCAGGTCCGCGGCGACGCGCGGCCAGAAGCCCCCCGCGGCCGGGTTGTCCTGCTGGAAGGCGATCTCCCACGGCCCCGGGTGCCGGGTGAGCACCTCGCGCACGGCCCGCAGCCCGATGCCCCGGCGCCGGGCGCCACGCACCACGAAGAAGCTGTTCAGCACGCGGACCGGAGCGTCGAGCCCGCGGACGAAGGCGAACCCGGCGGGGCGCTCCGCGCAGGTCAGCAGATACGGCGCCCAGCCCGGCTCCGTGAAGGCGTACGTCACGCGTTCGCTGCGGAAGGCGCCGTCGGCGGCGGGCAGGAGGCCCGTGAACTCGGACAGATCGTGGCGGAACATCAGCCACAGCCGCTCCACGGCGGGCCGGTCCTCGGGGGTCGCGGGGCGGACGGTGACGTCCGCGGTCATGATGTCGGTCATGAACCGAAGCCTCCCCGGCGGACAGGGGTCCGGCCGGGGAGGTGTGCGTATGCGGTAACTCTAGCTCATGCCAAGGGCGTTGCCGTGACCGCCCCCGCGGGCTCCGTGCCGGTCTCCTCGCTGATCTCCTTCGGGCCGAACGGCCACACCTTCTCCGTCCGCGCCCAGATCAGGAAGGCCACACCGCCGAGGGCCAGCCAGGCCAGGGACCACTCGAGGGGATGACGGCCCGGGGAGTTCTCGTCGGCGTAGCCGTAGATCACGCACCAGCCGACGAAGGCGACGACGCTCGGCAGGGGGTACAGCCACATCCGGTACGGGCGGGGCAGGTCCGGCCGGCGTCGGCGCAGGACCGTCAACGCGACGATCTGGGCCAGTGCCTGCACGATGACCATCACCGTGGTGAGCAGTTGGATCAGGGTCGCGAGGTCGGTGTGGCGGCCGATGAGGAAGCCGACGGCGGTGATCGCGCCCATGGTGGCGAGGCCGAGCATCGGGAAGCGGTGCCTCGGGTGCAGCTTGGCGTACGGGCGGAAGAAGACCCGGTCCCGGGCGGCGTCGTAGGGCACCCGGGAGCCGCCGAGCAGTCCGGCGAAGACGGAGGCGAACGCGGTGATCAGGATCAGCACCGTCACCGTGTCGGCCGCACCCTCGCCCCAGGTCTCCTCCAGCACGGCGGAGGCGACCGAGGAGGAGGCGATGTCGCCGGGGTCGGTCATCCGGTGCCAGTCCACGACACCGAGCGTGCCGATCTGGAGCAGCAGGTAGATCGCCATGATGCCGAGGATCGAGAAGAGGATGGAGCGCGGCAGCGTACGTCCGGGCTCCTTGATCTCGGCGCCCATGTACGCGGTGGTGTTGTAGCCGAGGTAGTCGTAGATGCCGATCGTCAGGCCCGCCGCGAAGCCGAGCCAGAAGTGGTTGCTCATCACATTGAAGGCCCCTGCCGGATAGGTGAAGGCCATGTGTGGGCTGAAGTGGGTGGCGGCGGCGACGATCACCAGCAGCACCGAGGCGATCATCACCGTCCACATCACGGCGGTGATCCGGGCGATGTGCTCGATCCCGCGCCAGAGGAGGGCCACCACCAGGGCGATGACGCCGAGGCCGATCAGGTCACCCGCGGTCTGCCCGAGGCCGGGGGCGAGATAGCCCAGGTACTGGACGAAGCCGACCACGCCCGTGGACATGATCAGCGGGATGAAGAGCATCGCCGTCCACACGAACAGGAACGGCATCAGGCGACCGGTGCGGTACTGGAAGGCCTGGCGCAGATAGAGGTAACTGCCGCCGGAGCCGGGCAGGGAGGCGCCCAGCTCGGCCCAGACCAGGCCGTCGCACAGCGCCAGGACCGCGCCGGCGACGAACCCGATGACCGCCTGGGGGCCGCCGAACGCAGCGACCATCAGCGGGATCGTCACGAACGGCCCGATGCCGCACATCTGGCTCATGTTGATCGCGGTGGCCTGGAACAGGCCGACACGGCGGACGAAACCACCCGGGGGTGGCGGGCTACCGGACATGGGGGACTCCTGACGCGACGGGCGCGCTGCGCCCGGCGGAGGGTGACTGGCGGATAAAGTTAAGGAGCCTTACTAGAGCCGTCAAGTGTGCGGCAGGAATGCACGAGAATGGTGCGATGCCCGCCAGCGACGTCGTAGAGCAGCCGGAACAGCCCTGGAGCCGCCGGCGTCTGCGCAGTACCAACGAACGGCTGCTGCTGGACCGGCTGCGCGCGCTCGGCGCCGCCTCACGCGCCCAACTGGCCCGCGAGACCGGCCTGTCCAAGCCGACCGTCTCCAGCGCGCTGGCCTCGCTGGCGGCGGCCGGCCTGGTGCACGAGGTCGGCACCCAGGCCCCCGAGCGCGGGCGCACCGCCGTGCTCTACGCCCCCGATCCGGCCGCCGGGTACGCGCTCGGCGTGGACATCGGCCGGGGCTGGCTGCGCGTGGCGGTGGTCGACCTGGACGGCACGGTCGTGGCGCGCGCCGACATACGCAACCGGGCGCGCGCCTCGGCCGCCCTCACCGACCTGGTCGTGAGCACCGCCCGCCAGGTGATCGCCAACTCGGGCGTGGACCCGGCTCGGGTGGTGCACGGGGTGGTGGGCACGCCGGGGGTGTACGACGAGAAGCAGCGGCGGGTGCGCTACGCGATGCACCTGCCGGGCTGGGGACGGGCCGGGCTGGTGGACGGCATGCGCACGGAGCTGGGCGTGCCGCTGGAGGTGCACAACGACGCCAATCTGGCGGCGCTCGGCGAGTACACCTACGGCGTCGGCGCGGGCAGCCGGCTCTTCGCGTACATCCTGATCGGCACCGGTCTGGGAATGGGGGTGGTCAGCGAGGGGCGGCTGTTCACGGGCGCGCGCGGACTGGCCGGGGAGATCGGCTTCCTGCCGTGGCACGGCCGGCAGAAGCAGGAGCGCCTGGAGGACGCGGTGTCGGGGGTGGCGGTGGTGGAGTCCGCCCGGGAGTTCGGGATGCGCGGGCAGCTCACGGCGAAGGCCGTGTTCGACGCGGCCCGGCAGGGGCATCCGGGCGCGGTGCGGGCGGTGGAGCTGGAGGGCGAGCGGATAGCGCACACCGTGGCGGCGGCCGCCGCCGTGCTGGACCCGGACCTCGTGGTGCTGGGCGGCGGTGTCGGGCACAGCGTCGACCTGCTGCTGCGGCCCGTGCGCGAGCGGCTGCGCGCGCTGACCCCGCTGCGGCCCCGGATCGCGCCGAGCCGGCTCGGTGAGGACGCCGTGCTGCTGGGCGCGGTGGCGACGGCCCTGGACACGGCCCGCGACCTGGTGTTCGAGCGCCGTACGGCCGGAACCTGACCCGTTCAACGGCCACCCCGGCGGGGGTCGTTGACACGGTCGGTGACGCGCCCTAGCGTGGCCTGAGTTAGTAAAGTTTCCTAACTTTACGAGGCTGGAGACCGCCGTGTTCCCTCGCCCCGCCCGCCGGCTCCCCATGACCGCCGCGCTCATCGCCCTGGTCGGCTCCCTGACCACCGGCGCCTGGGCCGGCCCCCGGGACACGGCGGAGCCCCACCGGCCCGCCCGGATCACCCACGTGCCCTCCGCCGCCGGCACCAGCACCCCGCTGACCGGTTACGCCGTCCAGTCCACGGCCAAGGTGGGCGACTCGGCGGCGGACGTGTCCTCCCCCGGGTACCCGGCGCGGGACTGGTATCCGGCGGGCCCGCGCTCCACGGTACTGGCGGCCCTGCTGGCGAACGGCGTCTACGCCGACCCGTTCCACTCCACCGACCAGCAGAAGATCCCCCGGGCCGACTTCGAGGTGCCCTGGTGGTACCGCGCCGACTTCACCGTCCGGGACACCCGGCAGCGCACCTCCCTCGACTTCAGCGGGGTCGTCTCGGCGGCGGACGTCTACGTCAACGGCCGGCAGGTGGCGAAGGCCGCCGAGGTGACCGGCGCCTACACCCACCACGAGCTCGACATCACCCCGCTGGTCAGGTCCGGCACCAACACGGTCGCCTTCCGCATCCGGCCCAACGACCCGCTCAAGGACCTGACCATGGGCTGGATCGACTGGATCCAGCCGCCGCCCGACCAGAACATGGGCATCGTCCGGGACGTCCTGGTCCGCAGGGGCGGCCCCGTCGCCCTGCGCGACGCGCACGTGGTCACCAAGCTGGCCGTGCCGAAGCTCGACACGGCCGACCTGACCGTCAAGGCGCGGGCCCGCAACGACACGGACGCGCCGGTCACGGCGGAGGTCGGCGGCAGCGTCGCCGGGACCGCGTTCCGCACGACGGTGTCGCTCGCCGCGCACGAGACGAGGACCGTCACCTTCTCCCCCGCCGGCACCCCCGGCCTGCACCTGACCGACCCGAAGGTGTGGTGGCCGGCCGGCATGGGCGGGCAGCCGCTGTACGACCTCGACCTCACCGCCACCGTGGCCGGCACCACGTCGGACAGCGCGCACGAGACCTTCGGCATCCGGGACGTGCAGGCACCGCTGGACTCCCACGGCGCCCGGCAGTACCGGATCAACGGCCGCAGGCTGCTGATCAAGGGCGGCGGCTGGTCCCCGGACGAGTTCCTGCGCTGGGACCCCGCCTATGTCGAGGACCGCCTGAAGTACGCCCGGGACCTGGGCCTGAACACCCTGCGTCTGGAAGGCCACCTGGAACCGGACGAGTTCTTCGGCCTGGCCGACCGCTACGGCCTGCTCACCCTGCCGGGCTGGGAGTGCTGCGACAAATGGGAGGGCCAGGTCAACGGCGGCGAGAAGGGCAACCGGTGGACCGAGGCCGACTACCCCGTCGCCCGGGCGTCCATGGCCGCCGAGGCCGCGCGGCTGCGTGACCACCCGAGCGTCATCTCCTTCCTGATCGGCAGCGACTTCGCCCCCGACGCGAGGATCGAGAAGACCTACCTGGACGCCCTGGAGTCCGCCGACTGGTCCACCCCCGTCGTCTCCTCCGCCTCCGACCGGTCCTCCCCCCGGCTCGGCAGCTCGGGCATGAAGATGACCGGCCCCTACGACTGGGTGCCGCCCGGCTACTGGTACGCCAAGCGGGAGGGCGGGGCCACCGGGTTCAACTCCGAGACCAGCGCGGGCCCCAGCATCCCCACCCTCGACACCCTGCGCCGGATGATGACGCCCGCCGAACTCGACACCCTGTGGAAGGACCCGGACGCCAGGCAGTACCACCGCTCGCCGTCCCCCGTCTTCGGCACGCTGAAGATCTACGACGACGCCCTCGCCGGCCGCTACGGCGCCCCGACCGGTCTGACCGACTACGTCCGCAAGGCCCAGCTGGCCCAGTACGAGAACGTCCGCGCCCAGTTCGAGGCGTACGGGCGCAACGCGACCGACCAGGACAGGCCCGCCACCGGCGTGATCCACTGGATGTTCAACAGCGGCTGGACGTCCCTGCACTGGCAGCTGACCGACCGCTACCTGGACCAGAACGGCTCCTACTACGGCGCGAAGAAGGCGAACGAGCCGCTGCACATCCAGTACTCCTACGACGACCGCTCGGTCGTGGTGGTGAACAACCGGCCCGCCGGCGCCGAGGGCCTCACCGCGCGGGCCACGCTGTTCGATCCCGACGGCACGCAGAGGTACGACAGGACCGTCACCGGTGTCGCGGTGGACGGCGGCGGGGCGCACCGCACACCGCTGACCCTGCCGTCCTCGGTGAGCGGGCTGGCGCGGACGTACCTGCTGCGGCTGGTGCTGACGGACGCGGACGGCAGGGAGGTGAGCCGGAACGTGTACTGGCTCTCCACCCGGCCCGACACCCTCGACTGGAACGGCACCACCTGGTACCACACGCCGACGACGAGCTACGCCGACATGAAGGGGCTCGCCTCGATGACACGGGTCCCGGTGACGGCGACGGCGACCACACGGGCCTCGGACGGCACGGCGACCACGACGGTGACCCTGCGCCACGGCGGAGGCGGGAGGACCCCGGCGCTGCTGACGGACGTGCACCTCGTGGACGAGCACGGCAAGCCGGTGCTGCCGGTGCGCTGGTCGGACAACGAGGTGAGCCTGTGGCCGGGTGAATCGGTGACGCTGACCGCCACCTACCGGACGGCCGGCCTGCGCGGCTCGGCACCGGCCGTGCGGATCTCCGGGTGGAACACGCCGGAGCGGACGGTGCCCGCGGCCTGACGCCACAGGGGGGGTGGACCTTCGCGGCCCACCCCCCTGTTCCGGTTCAGCCGACGGTGAGCGCGGTGTCGTCGAGGACGAACGACGTCTGGAGGGTGGAGCCCTCGGTGCCGGTGAACTTGACCGTCACGGTCTGGCCGGCGTAGCTCGCGAGGTTGAAGCTGCGCTGGGTGTAGCCGCTCCCCGCGTTGAGGTTCGAGTAGGTCGCGAGGGTGGACAGCACCGTTCCGCCGCTGCCCAGGACCTGCGCCTTGAGGGTGTCGTAGGCCGTCGAGGTGGTCGTCTCGGCGGTGTCGACGTGGAGGTAGAAGCTCAGGGTGGCGCTCGTGCAGCCGGCGGGGATGGTCACCGACTGCGCGAGGGTGTCGGTGCGGGCCGAGCCGTAACCGTCCAGCCAGGCCTTGTAGGAGCCGGTGCGCGCGGCCTCGCCGGTGTCGTTGGTGATCACTCCGCTGGAGGCGGTCCAGGAGGTGGCGCCGGACTCGAAGCCGGGGTTGGCCAGGAGCTGGGCGGACGTGCAGGTGCCGCCTCCGCCTCCGCCTCCGCTGCCGGTGCCGCTCGCGCCGGACAGCCACTCGGTGGCGTTGAGGGCCAGGGCCGCGTCGGTGGCGGTGGAGTCGTTCCAGCCGTCGTAGAGGGTGTTCCCGGACTGGCCGGTGCCGTCGTCGATCGGGGAACTGTCGCCCCAGAACGCCACCCGGCCGCTGCCGAAGGTGCTGGTGGCGAAGAAGACACCGGTGTTGCCGGAGTAACCGGTGCGGTACAGCAGGCCCTTGACGGCCGGGTTGTCGGCGGGCTTGAGGGTGGCGGTCGTACCGCTGGCGATCAGGCTCTTGGTCACGGTGCCGAAGGAGCCGTGCAGCACCGGGTCGTTGCTGTCGCTGATCGCGGCCGGGTGGTCGGAGCCGATGCTCAGCGAGTCGACGGAGAAACCGAACGGGTCGGTGGAGTCGACGCTGTTGTTCGTCATCAGGTCGTTGAGGATCTCGACCGCGTCGTAGCCGTCGTTGTTGCGGTCGGCGCCCGTGTGGTCGGAGATCATGAACAGACCGCCGCCGTTCTTCACGAAGTTCATGATCGCCGTCTTCTCGGCGCTCGTGAACGGCGTGTTGGGTTCCGGCAGGACCAGCGTGTCGAACTTCGACAGGTCGGTCGCTGACGTGCCGCCGTAGGCGAGGCTGGAGCCCGACGGCAGCGTCTTCAGGCTGTAGCCGCCGGTTTTCTGCAGCGCCACGCCCCAGGACGACAGGGCGCCGGTCCAGTCCGTCTCGGCGGAGGGGGTGGAGTCCTGGCCGAGCGGGTCGGGCTGGCTGGTGGAGATGATCCAGTCGGCGTTGCCGGCCGTCTCCGCATGGGCGTTGTCGAACAGGACGCGGTGCGTGGTCGCCGCGTGGGCGGGGGTGCCGGTGCCGGCCTGGAGGGCGGCTGCGGTGACCAGCAGGCCGAGGCCGGTCAGGGCGGTGGTGAACCTGCGGCGGGATCTCCCGGATCGGGGCATCCGTCGAACCTCCGTGAAGGGGTGGGGAGAGGGCGGTGGGGGCGCCAAGTCTGCGCGCGTAGAACCCGCTTGAGGGTTCTACACGCGTCGAGCGATCGAAAGGTACATGGCATGACGGACCCGTGAACAGAGGCTTCCGGGGCGACCGGGGCGGAGTGGCTCCGCTTACAGCGGGCACATACCACATCAGCGGGGATCATCAACAAGACCGTCAGGGAGGGTCGGCCATGGAGATCTCGGGCATCATCCCTGTTCTTGTCGTCCGTCCTGGTCAGGGGCGTGTCCTGCGGGAACTCCCGGGAGTGGTTGACCTGCGTTGACCAGAGTTGACCGGAGTTGACCCTAGCTCTCAAGATCTTTCCCCCATCCGTCTCCCATGGGAGAGCGGGTAGAGAGCCGAATGGCCCTCGGCGTCTGCTGCGCCGAGGGCCATCCTGATGGAACCAGGATGGGGACCTTGCCACCCGGGGAGGGGACGGAGCCCCCATCCTGGCCCACTCTGTGTAACGCGTGCATGGGGCACGTGTCACGAGCATGGTCGTCACTCGTTCGAGCGAGTTTGACTTTCGTTCAACTTGCTAGGTCGGGTTGCGCCCGCCCGGCGAGGGGGTGCTCTCGGTCGGGCGGGCGGCCCGTCCGGCGACGGACGCTGCCGTGCCGGGTCTGCCTGGGGGGTGGCATGATTGATGCGTCAAGGATCGCGTGAGACCCGAACGCCTGTGCGAACTGGCATATGCCTATCCCAGCACACAGGGCCAAGTTCCCGCTACACACCGTCTGCATTTATCTAGCGGGTTCCCCACGATCTACGATTTACCACAGCTGGTGAAGACTTCCCGGCAAGATCATTCGATCCTGCGCGGGTGCACGACCTCCCCGACTGGGTACCCCGACGGCGCATCGAGATCGGGTTACAGATCCGCGAAGCCCGCCGCGCAGCCGGCCTCTCACAGATGACCCTCGGGGAACGCATCGGCCGCGACCACAAGACGATCTCCCGATGGGAGAACGCCGTCACCGCGCCCGACCTCACGGACCTGCTACTCGTCGCAGACGCCCTCGGAGTACCCCTCGCCAACCTCGTCCGGTAGAGGGGCCCGGCCGCCCAACTCTGTCGGCCGGACCCCGCCATCAGCCCTTCGGCGAGACGATGAACGCCCGCCGCGGCTGCGGCTCCGGGTCACGCGAACCGGGCTGCTGCGCGCGTCGCCACGCCGCCACCAGGTCCGCGTACCGCGGGTCGATCCACTCGGACATGCGGCCTCCTTTCACCGGGGAGAGTAGGCCACGCGTCAGCCCTTCGGCTTCGGGATGATGACGATCGGCCCCGAGTCGTCGCTGTGCTGGCACTTCGCCGCGACCGACACGAGCGACTCGTCGCCCGGCGCCACCCACAGGTCCGTGTCCACCTCCCAACCGAGCGCCGCGATGGCCTCGCGGGTCCGGTCCAGGATCTCGGGGGCGTAGTTCTCCGGGCCGTAGCCCGGGGCATGGTGGATGAACTGGCCGCCGAGCCGCTCACACAGGTCGGCGTACATCCAGGTGTGCACGATGAGGGCGTGCCAGCCCTCGTCCACGATCCGCGACGGGACCAGCCCGCCGCCCGGATTCGCCGAGCAGGCGGCCACGAACTTGATGGCCTCCTCCACGATCCGGCCGGCCAGCTCCTCGCCCATGTCCGGGTTGGCGTCCATCACCGTGCGGCGGCAGCTGGTGAACTGCTCGTCGGTGATGAGCATCCGGGCGAAGACCGACGGCGGCTTGGGGTCGGCGGGGCCGCCGTCCGGGGTGGGTCCGGGAGGTATGGTCACGGTGTTCTCCTTCGCTGGTAGCGGATGGGAACGGCCCGGGCCGCGTTCTTCGCGGGATGCCGGCCCGGGCGCCGGTTGTGGTCCGCCGCCGGTCCAGGGGCGGTCCGGCGGCTGAGTCTCAGCGTCGTGCTTCGTGGATCGCGCGGAGCAGGCCGGTTCCGACGGGGCAGAGGCTGCTGTCGTCGGTGCACTGCTCGCAGGACTGGCCGTGCTCCAGCAGGGCGTCCATCGCCTGCTTGAGTGCGCAGGGGCGGCAGGCGCGCGGGAACCAACTGATCCGAGTGCCGACGAGACGCACCTTCCGCTCGCCCAAGTCGACCGCGGTGGCCGTGCTCAACGGTGCCCCGTCCCAGATGCAGGCGATGCCGCGTACCTGCCCCTGCGAGAGGCTGTTGAACTCGGGGAGCGGAAGGGCTGCGAGCGCGGCTGCGTTCGCGGTGTCGCTGGGCATACGTCACGCCTCCACGATCAGCACGTTTCTGTTCACGCAACTGACCGTAGAGGCAGTACAAGGTCGCAACGCTCACAGATCTGTGAGCGTTGCGACCGTCTACAGACCGACCCAGGCGGCCATGTGATTCAACGTGTCCGGGGTCCGGCGCGCCAGGTGCACCAGACCGCGGATCGTCTCGCGGGCCCCCGGGTGATACCGGGTCTGCTCCGGAGCCGCGCGGCGCGCCTCCACCAGATGCTCCAGCGCAGCCTCAGTGTGCCCGGTCTCCATCTCGGTGCGGGCCCGGTCCACGAGGAAGTGCGCCCGTCGGGACGTCGCCAGCGACGCCGGCAGCCGCATCTTCCGTGCCTGCTTCAACGCGTCGTCGTACTGGCCCATCTCCACGGCGGCGGACATGCGGTGCAGCCGGACGTTCGTCGGGCCGAAGGACAGCCAATGCACGTCAGATGCGTCCCGAGTCTGCTTGGCCAGGGTCTGCGCTTCGCTGATGTGCTGGTCGACGGCCGCGGTGTCGGCCGCTCGGGCGGCGATGACGGATGCTCCGAGGTGGAGTTGCCCGCGAACGGCGAGTGATTCGCGGGTTTCGTCGGCCTGTCCGACGATGCCGTGCCCGGCAGCAATCAGGCGCTGCCCGATCGTGTACTCCCCCTCGCGGAAGTAGACGAGGGCGCGCATGTACTGGCGGACCGCCCCGAGACACGGGTCAGAGGCCCGCTCAGCAGCCCAGGCCATCCGGTCAAGGGCGACAGCGGAGAGGTCGTAGTAGCCGAGCTTGACGGCGATGTCGTGCGCTGTCCGATAGGTAGAGGCGAGGGCCTGCCACACCTCGGTAGACGGAGCAGACCAGGCGGTGTGGGTGAGTTCAGCGATCACCGCTGGGAGAGCACGGGCAGCGTTCCGCAGTCGCGTGGCCCGTACCTCTGCGCACAGCCGGTCTGCCTCCGTAACCAGCTCGGCGGCCGGCCGTGGCCGCAGAGCGGGATCGGCGCCGAGGTCGTAGAGGTCGAGGGCTTCGCGGATGGGGCGTACCAGTTCGGCGAGCCGGTCGCGTTGTAGTTCGGTCACGTAGGGCTGTCCCGTGAGAGTGGTGACGTCGATGTTCAGGGCGCGTGCCACGGCCGCGACGAAGTCGCCGGTGGCGGGGCGTGCGCCGCACTCCACCTGGTTGAGCAGGCTGTAGGAGTAGGGGATGCGATCGGCGAGCGCGCGCTGTGTGAGCCTGGCGAGTTTCCGTTGTTCCCGGATTCGGGCGCCAGTGTGGTCGTCGTCCAGTTTGGGCATACTGGTCTCCGTTCTGAGCAGCCACTTGGAACGGTACCCATACCGAAACGTGGGTGCAGGCGTCCGCCCCCGACTCCACTCGGAGCGGGGGCGGTTGCGTGTGGTCGTATAGGGGTCATGACCTCTCGTGTGCTGTACCTGTTCGGGTCGGCGGCCCCGCCGGTCTTCGACGTAGCGAACGTGATCCGGGACGCGCAGGCTCGTGGCTTCGACGTGTGCCTCGGGCTGACGCCGACGGCGAACCGGTGGCTTGGCGAGCAGCTTCCGGCGCTCGCCGAGTTGACCGGGCACCCGGTGCGATCCGAGTACAAGCTGCCAGGTGAGCCAGACGTCTGGCCGAAGGCGGACGTGATCGCGTTCGCGCCGGCCACCTTCAACACGATCAACGCGTGGGCGCTGGGCATCACCCGGAACTTCGTGGTCGGGGTGGTCGCGGAGGGGATCGGGAAGGGCATCCCGATGGTGGCGATGCCGTGCGTGAACGCAGCCTACGTGCAGCATCGGCAGTTCGAGCGGAGCGTCGGCGAGCTGTGGGAGATGGGTGTGCGGGTGCTATACGGGGAGGGTGGGTTCGTGCCGAATCAGCCGGGTCAGGGGAAGCCGAGCGAGTACCCGTGGCATCTGGTGTTGGACGAGGCCGAGCGTGTTGTAGGGCCGGCGGCGTAGGCTTGGATCATGTCCCCCGATGTGCTGGCCTCTGGTCCTGTGCGGTCTGCTGCGGAGTTGAACGCGCAGATTCGCGCCCTGTGGTCGCATCCGGCGGTGCCTCTGTCGCGGGAGCAGCGGGCGGAGTACGAGCGGCTGTGCGCCGAGCTGGCGCGGGTACAGCGCGGGGACGTGGCCCCGGCGGCGTGACTGAGTGTCGCAGCAACAGGGGTCGCGTCCGGTTGGTGCGGGACGAGGTCGGTCACGGGTTCTCCAATCGGGTACGGTACGGCCGACGCCCCGGCTGCTTCCTTCAGCCGGGGCATCGCACTTGCTTCGGTCGTCACGCCGCTTGACGCGTCCGCTGGAGCAACGCCTCCGCGATGGTGGCGGCTTCGGCGGGGCTGGTGTCGCGGAGGTAGCGGAGCATCACGGTTTCGGCGCGGGCGATGGTCCAGCCGTTGGCCTTGGCGATCTCGTCGGCCTTGGCCTCGAACGCCTTGATGACGTCCGCGTCCGATGCCTCTTCCGTCTCGGCGGCCTCCTCGGTGGGGGCCAGTGCGGTGATGGCCGCCTCGACCTCCGCCTTGTTGGCGTGCATGCCGAGCCACTCGCCGTCGTTCCAGATGTGGTAGGCGGACATGGACCGCTCGACGGTGTAGGTCGTGCCGTTGGCGGCGATTTCCCACCGGTTGGCGTCGGCGTAGGGCCGCCCGAAGCGGTCGGTCTTGTCGGTCCACTCGATGGCAATCATTTCAGTCTCCCCTGCTAGTCGCTGGTTTCTGTACCTACAGAATGCTCTCACAGGGGACCCTTGTCAAGCGGTCACAGCAGATGGATGCTAGTTTCTGTACCTACAGACCCGAGGGGGAGAGATGGCCAGGCCAGCCACCGGCAAGACGCCACTGCGAAACATCCGAGTGCCCGACGAGCTGTGGGCCGCAGCCATGGCGGAGGCGATAGAAGAAGGGCGCTCGCTGACCGACGTCATCGTGAGCGACCTGCATCGGTACGTGACTCGGCGACGGCGCGAACGAGGTGCGCTCGACGGCGAACGAACGGGGTGACAGCAGAGGGCCCCGCCCGCGTGCTGCGGACGGAGCCCTCACCCCGCGGTCAGCGGAGGATGTGGTCGAGGTACCAGACACCGAACCCGGTCCACGCCACGGCGAAGCAGATCGCGCCCGCCTTCGTGTGGACGCGGAACCAGCGGCGGGTCGACTCCGACAGGGTGTCCCCCGCGCGGGCAGTGCGCAGGGCGTACGTCTCGAACGCCGCCCCAGCCACGATCAGGCCGCCCCACACCACATCCCCCGCGTTCACCGGCCCGCCGCCTGCCACACCGTCACCCCGAGCGAGCCGACCGCCACCACAGCCGCCAGCGACGGCAGCGGCCACCGCCCACGCTCCAGGGCCCGCAGCCTGGTCTCGTGGTCCGCGACGTCCTTGCTCAGCTCCGTGAGGCCCTGCGCGATGCCGTCCAACTTGGTCTCGACGCGGGTCAGGCCATCGCTCAAGGACCGCAGCTCCTGGTACATCTGGGCGGGCGGGATGTACACGCCCGCGTCCGGCATGCTCACTCGCGGGCCCCCGCCCCGCCGCCGTCCGTCCGCAGCCATCCCGGAAGCAGGCCCTGCACGCTGGGGAGCGCCATCACCCGCGCGAAGCCACCCGCCACCGCGAGCGCCCCCGCCACCCACGGCAGGGACTCCGGCACCCCGGACGCCGCGACGATGCCGGGCAGCGCGACCGCGACACCCACCGTCGTCTGAAGGACCGTGCGAGCGGTCGTCTTCGTGGACTCCTTCGCCATGATCAAACTCCCTTCGAGTCCGCGCCGGTGACGTTCACCGACACCTTCACCACCGCGTCCGCGATGGCCTTCTGCACCGCGGCGACCACCGTCGCGGTGTCCACGCCCGAGCCGACCAGGCTGGCCAGCTTCGTGATCGCCGCCGTCTGCGCAGCCTCCGTCGCCTTCACCTGGTCGATGCGCTTCAGGATCTCGGTGACGGAACTCGACAACGTCCACGTCGGGTTCGTCGCCGGCGCGCCCGGCACAGCGATGACGCCGTCGAGGGTCAGCACCGCCTTGGCGACCTCGTTGGGGGTGGGCATGGGGTCCTCCTCGGACGGTTGGGTGGCGCCCTTGGCCAGGGCGATGAGCTTGGCGAACGGCAGGCTGCCCGGGTCGCCGTGGTCGTTCTCCGGCACGTGCTGATGCCCGCACACGCCCTTGAACGACTCCCAGGCCGCGAACGACATCCGGGCCGGGGACGCCCCGTACGAAGCCGGCGTGACGCCAGGCCGGCGGGAGTCCGGGCCGTAGGTCAGCCACATCTCAGGGCCGACCAGAGGCACGCCGTGGTTGGCGTTCAGCCAGCGCAGGTAGTCGGCCATGTCCCGCAGGGCCCAGTCCGGCGGGTTGCCCCAGTAGATGTAGTCCTTCCCCGCGATCTTGCTGCCCCAGCGTTCGCGCTTGGAGTAGTCGCACGTGCCGTCGAATTCCGCCTGGACCACGTTCAGGGTGTTGGTCTGCACGCCACCAGCGAGGTTGCGGAGCGCGCGGCTGGAGCGGTCGATGTCGAAGTGCTGGTACCAGCGCAGCCGCTTGTTCGCCATGTCGGCGACCGCGGTCAGGTTCGGGGCCATCGATCCGCCGTCGTAGTCCGGCAGGCCGATACCCTCCGTGGTGTGCAGGACGGCGACGTTGACCTCCATGAGGTCGCCGCCCCACTTCGTCTGCCACCAGGACGACGTCGAGGCGCCTGGGTACTTCTGAGGCCCTGTGGCCATGTCGTCCTCCTAGACGGTGGTGATGACCTGCTCGAACTTTCGCGCCAGCACCGACTGCACCCCGGGCACTGCCGCGAGGCAGTCCCGGATGGCGTTGACGATGGTGATCTCGTCCACGACGTGCTGCTCCTGGTCGACCCCGCCGATCGACACCGACACCAGCGGCTCACCCGAGTTGCCCCGGCCCGTGATCTGGTAGTTCGCCACGCTCAGCTCCTCTCAGGCGACCCGCTGGAGACGGATCCAGGAATCGGTGTAGACCGTGACCGCACCGGCATCCGACGCGAGCTGCGCCCACTCCAGGGCGTACGTGCCGGCCGTCGCACCGACGCGGATGGTGCCCCACACCTGCAAGGTGAGGGGGGTGAGGCTGAGCCCGAGGCAGCCGTAGGAGCGGGGCTGGCTGATGTCGTTGCATTCGACGCGGATGGGGTAGCCGCGGGCCTGCTGCGAGTCCGTGACCAGCGTTGTGCTGCTGTTCCAGGAGATGACCGGGGAGTGGCCGACGCCCCACCCGTACCACTCGCCGAGCGTGCCGGTCGGGATGGTCCAGTCCACGTTGAAATCCGCAGCCGCCGGACCGTCGTATTTGATGATGCCGTCCATGACGTAGACCGCGCCCGCAGCGACGTCGAACTGCAGGTGCGGGTCCGCGGTGGTGGTCGTGGTCGCGATCCGCGGGGTGTCGGACGTCTTGCGGGCGACCATCGGCTGAGCGCTACGCAGCAGCGACGCGGTGATCCGCTGCCCTGCGAGGAACGTCGGGTAGGCCTCAGAAGCCAAGGGGTGCCTCCTTACAGGGCGAGGTAGGTAGGGGTAGCGAGACGGACGTCAGCGCCCGCGCTGTGGGCCTTGACGACGCCGTTGATGCTGCGCGCGCCGAGCGTGAACGTCTGCGGCGAGACGACCTGAAAGTCGTCGTACCGGATCGTCGGGCTGGCGTTGGTGCTACCAGCCAGAGACAGCGACCGGACACCCACGGCGGCGGGCGCCGTCAGTTCGGTGTCGGTCGCGGTGACCTGCCACTCCGGCGTCTCAACGTCCGACGCCGCCCAGACTTTCGCCCGCAGTAGCGACCCAACGACCTTGAAACGGAGCCGATACAGGGTGCCGGCCACGAATGTGACGCCGGGCATCGTGTACGTACCGAACGCGGTTTCGGCCGAGTTGACCCGCTTGAACACCAGCAGGGTGACCGCGTTGGCCGTCGTGAATTGCAGCTGCGCCGAGTACAGGTTCTCCGAGTCGACGTACCGGGCCAGTAGACCGCCCGTCAGGGGCGCGCCGGTCGCCAGCTGATCGGCGGTGACACTGACGTACACGTCCAGATCGCTGATCGTGGCCGGGATGACGCTACGGCGTGACAGTCCGACGGTGGCCAGGAGATGCGCGCCGACTCCGCTGCCGACCGAGTAGTCCGTTGCGGTGCCGCCGCTCGTCGTCCACGTGGTCCCGCTGTCGCTGGTGCCCCAGCCGCTGGCCACTGTGCGGGTGAACGTGTCTGTGGCCAGGTCGCTGATGCTGGTCACGCGCATGACCTCGCCGCCCACCCGGATGTTCAGCGGAAAGTCGTTGGGGTCCTTCGTCCACAGCACGGTGGCCCCGGCCGACGGCTGCACACCCACGCTCAGGTCACTGGAACCGATCGCGGCGACCAGCTCCGAGCCGTCCGTGTCGATCCGGGTCTCCGCCGCGTCCAGCACGCCGATGCTGCTGTACGGGCTGGCCGGCGCGCAGGTGAAGGTGAGCCGGTGCTCGAAGTGGGTGATCGTCTCCGACGTGCCGAGGACAAGCTGGTCGATCGTGTCAGGCGGCAGCCACGCCGGCGGGTTGACGATCTGGACGCGGTCACCGAGACGCACGCCGAGGACCGCGCGCCGCATATCCGGGCTGATCGACGGGTGGGCCAGGTTCACGCTGATCTGCGGGAACCGTGCCTCATCCACCGTGCCCAGATGAACGCGCCACGCCGCCTGATCCCGCAGCGTCGCCGAGTCCGACGAGGACAGGTTGAGCGTGTACTCCTGCCCATACGTTCCCACCCCGGCCGGGGGCAGCCCGGTCCCCAGCGTCCCGCTCGCTTCCTCGTAGCTGGCGCTCACCCCGTTGACGGTGATCGTGACCTTGTTCTGGATGTAGCGGTCGTCCTCCACCGGTACCGGAACCTGCGCGAGCTGGCCCCCGGAGTAGTCCAGCACCAGCGCGGGGTCCTGGTTGTACAGGCTGGCGCGGGTGCGGTAGCCGAGCCCGAACCCCGCGCGGGACTCGTACAGCAGGCCGCCGTCAGCGAGCGCGCATTCACGGAGGTTGTCGATCAGGTTCTGCCGGGGCTGGGCGCCCATCGGCACGGTGTCGTCCAGGTCGCCGACCCAGGTGAATGCGATCCCGGCTTCGTCGCACAGCCGCTGCATCCTGCGGCCGGCGGGCTCGCCGATGGGGTTGAGGCGGACGCCGAGCGCGTCGATCGGCGTGATGGCGTTCTCCACCGTCACGTGCCCGATCGCGACGCCCGGCAGGTTCGAGGTTCCTGCGGCGCCGGACACGGCGCGGGAGGCGGGCCCGAACTGCACGCGGGTGACGCGGACGAGCTGAGTGACGAACACGGTGTCGCTGACGGTGTACGTCTGCCCGGTGTTGACGTCCTTGAGGCGGAGCGTGCGGCTGATGTTCGCGCCGGCCTCCTGAAGCTCGACGCTGACGTACAGCAGCCGTCCGCGGACGTCGAGGTCGTGTGGGAGTTCGGCGCCGAGGACGGTGCCGTCGCTCGCGCACGTGCGGATCGTCAACGACCTGGTGCCGGTGTCGTAGTACACCTCCCAGAACTGGCTACTGCCGGGGCTGTAGTCGAGCTGGTCGATCGCGACCAAGACCTTGCCCAGCGACAGGCCGGCCGCGGGGATGTAGGCCAGGAAGCGGACCTGTGTCGCGGCGGGGTCGTCGTACTTGGGGACGCCGCCGGACAGGGTGGCGCTGGTGAGGTCGGGCAGCGGGTCCGACGCCGCGAAGCCGCTGTAGCTGGCGAGCGTTGGAACGCCGGTCCAGGTCATCGGGGAGCCGGTCGTCAGCCCGGACGCGAGGGACGTCGCCCCTGTGGGGTCCTCGCACGGCCAGTACGCCACCACGCTTGACGGCTGCGGGTTCGTGATGGCCTGGTAGATGACCGAGTGTTCTGGTGCGGGGGCCTGTGCGAGGCGGCGGAGGATGCCGTTCGCGGACAGGTCCGTCCACACGTCCGTCCCGGACTGGTCCCAGCTCGGCGCCCACTCCGACGCCTCCCCCCAGATGCGGTAGCTCTTGCCGCCGAGGCCATCCGGGACGCTGATCCGGATCGGGGTGTTCCGTCCGATCGTGCCGTAGTACGCGCCGGACGGGTTCCGCGGGGAGAACCGGCCGTCGCGGTTGTCGAGTTCCAGCGCACACGTCCCGGCTTCGGTCTGGGAGCCCTCGTCCCGGATGCCACTGGTGATCTGGATGTTGCCGCTGTCGTCACGGACCAGCGCGTACCCGGTGATGTCCACCCACGCCCCGGACACCAGCATCTCCACCTGGACCGGGTCGCCGTTGGACGCCTCACCGGACGCGCCGAGGGGGCCCGACGCGCCGCCCATGCGGCGCTGCCAGGCCATCACCCGTGCGGCGATCCCTGCCATCGGCTACTCGTCCCACACGATGAACGTGCTCATGTTGACGGCGCCGCCGAACGTGGCGCGGACGCGAAGGAACCTGCTCACGGCGACGATCGGGCGCTCGTCGGGCATCCACTGGTACAGGTAGTTGATGTCCGTCGCTCCGGCCGTGGCCGGGACGAGGTTGGCATCGAACGTCCTGGTGGCGGTGACCGTGCCCTCGGCGGTAGCCGTGTAGCCGGTACCGGTCGTGCCCAGCGTCATCAGGGACGCGGGCGCGTTCGGGTCGAGGGGCTGCACCCCGGACGCCACGTGCGCGGTGACGGTCGCCGCCACGTCCGTCTGGATCAGCTCCACCTGCCCCGCCGACGAAGGCACCCCGTCAAGGGTGAACCCCCACGCGATCAGCTGAATCTGCCGGGTCGACGGCGTGGCGATCTGAAGCATCGTCTTGATGCTCGTTCCGGTGGTGACCTTCTGCTGGGCTGACACCGTCGGCATCGGCCCGTTCCACGTCTTGTAGCGATGCACTCGTGTTCCTCTCCCTTACCGGCCGCGCGGCGGCCGGAGCGTCGCTTCGATGGATCCGCGCGTTTTCACCGCGCGGCGGCCGGTGTCGACCCACAGCTCACCGAAGTCCTTGTCGGCGATGCGGACGTGGATGACGATCGGCTGCCCGTCGCCGGCCGCCGGCGCGGCGCCTGCCGCGGCGGGTGCGCGGCGGGGTGCGGTGAGCATCGAGGCCCACGGCGCCTGGCCGGCGCCGAGCTTGCGGCGGGTGTCCGGGTTGGACCAGACGCGGGAGCCCATGGGCAGTTCGGCCAATTCGGGGCCCTGTTCGCCGACGAGGGTCAGCCCGGAGCGGAGGCCGCCGGAGGCTGCGGCGCCGACGATGCCGCCTGCGGCCTTCTTCCCGCCCTTGCCGCTCTTACCGAACGCGGCTTCGATGGCCTTCTCGATCTTCTGGCCGAGTTTGTCCATCGAGGTCTGGAGCTTCTTCTGCTGGCCCTCCAGTTGCTTGACGTACCGCTCCTGCGCCTTGATCGCCTTGTCGTACACGGCGTCCGCAGTGGTCTTGCCCGCGCTGCTGGCGGCCTTCTCGATGTCGGCTTGGTTCTTGTTGATCGTCTTGATCTCGGACGCCGACGCCTGGAGTAGCGCGCTCGCGGTCTCCAGGCCGCCACCGTCGATGCCAGCTTCAGCAACCTGCTGAATGATCGACTTGCTGAAGCCGCGCGCGCGGAGCTGCTTCAATGCGGTTGCGAACGCGGTGACCTTGTCCTTGCTGGTGCGCATCCCGGACTGGATGGAGCCCAGCGTGACCGTGCTGTCCGGTCCGGCGCCGCGGGTGATGTTCGTGCTGCTGAGGAGGTTACCCTTCACCGACGCGGCAAGCTGAGCGGACGCCGACTTGAGGTCGCTGAGCTTGGACTTGGCGCCTTCCAGCGACTTCGTGACGCTGGTGAGCTGCTTCTCCCACTTCAGCAGCGACCGGCCAGCCGAGTCGAGCTGCTTGAGCAGCCGGGACTCGGTGCTGCCGTGGGTGGCCTTCATAATGATCGAGCGCCACTGGTTCAGCGCCGACACCAGCGAGCCGAGGCTGTCGGGCTTGCCGAGGGCGTTGCCGATCTCGGAGCGGCGGTAGCCCGCCATCCACCCGAAGTGCGAGATCGTCAAGTCCCCGCGCGCCGAGCTGCGGGCCTCGGCTTCGGCCTTCGCCTGCTCCTTGGCGCGCTGCTGCGCTCGCTGCTGGGCCTTGGTGAGATGCCCGCCGCGCGCGTATCCGTCCACCTTGAACCGGCCGTCGTTGATGGCGTCGAGCATGCGCACGCCGTACTTCTTGACGGCGGACGACTTCACCACGTACTCGGTGTTCGACACGGCGGCGACCGCGCCCGAGCCCATGAACGCGAGGATGCTGTCGCTGGTGCCGGAGCCGGGGCCCTGGACGTAGCCGCCGTCCGGGAAGCTCTGGACGTCGCCGCCGTCGGCGTAGCCCTTGACGAGGCCACCCGAGGCGTAGTCGCGTTTGGCGACCTTCACGCCGCCCTGCACCGAGGTGAAGCGGTTGACGTGGTTGGTGGTGATCGTGACGCTCTTGGAGTGGAGCGCAGCGATCGCGCCGGCCACGTTCCGGATCCCGGCGAGCGCGCCGCCGGTCGCCGCGGTCACCCTGACGCTGCCGTTGGGGAGGCGCTTGACCTTGTACCCGAAGGACTCCAGGACGTCCTCGGCGCTCTTGCTGAGCGTCTTCAGCGTCACGGACTTCGCGCCCGGCGTCCGCTTCACCGCGGCGTTGAAGGCGTCCAGTCCGGCCTTCGCGTCCTCGGTGTTCATCTTGACGCGCGCGGTCTTGTTCGGGATCTTCAGGATCTGATCCGCGAGCTGCCGGGCCTGGTCGCGATTCAGGCCCATCGCCTCAGCGTTCTTGATCAACTGGGATCGGCCGCGGGAGTAGATCCCGTTGACCGTCTCCCACGACGACCCCGACTCCCGCGCGCTGGACGCCGCGCTGTCGGTCTTGTCCGCGAGATCCTGAAGCGCGGACGCGGCGTTCCTGGCCTTCTCGCTGTTGAGGTTGAGGACGCCGTTCGTCATGCTCAGCGCGCCGTGATTGTCCTTCGCCGCCTTCGCGGCGTTGTCGATGGCCGCCTCGAAACCGATCATGCCGCCGAGCCCGGTGCGCTGGACGTCGTTCAGGGCTTGGATCGCGCCCCGCAACCCGTCCGCGCTGGCCTTCTGCTGATCGAGCTTCGTCGCCGCCGCCTGCGCCGCCGTTCCGAACAGGCCCATCGACTCGGCGGTCAGCTTCGACTCAAGGGCCTGGTCAGCCAACGCGCTCTTGTAATCGTCCAGCTTGGACTTCAGCTCCTTCGAGCTGAGGCCCTGCTTCTCCATCGCCTTCGCAATGTCCTGGAACGCAGTCTTCGCCAAGTCCGCCTTGCCGCCGCGGACCATGTTCGCGAGCGCCTTGTCGACGGCGTCGAGGTTCTCCTTGGCCTCCTTCACCGGCGTGGAGTCCATGCCGACCAGGCTGGTGAGGAACTGCTGCGTCTTGTCGAGGTTGCTGGGCCTGCTCAGGGTGCGCAGCGCATCGGACAGGCCGCCCAAATCCTTGCCGTACGAGCGGAGCGCCTCCCCGGACACCTTGCCCGTCCGGCCCAAATTGCTCAGGGACGTCGTCATCCGGTCGACGTCCGGCGGTGCTTTCTTCCCGATCTCCGAGAGCTTCGTCAGGACCAGCGCCACCGCGGCGATACCGGCCACGACCACGCCGGCTTTCGCGGCGGTCCCCAGTGACAGGAACGCCGCCTTCAGCCCGGCGATGCCGCCGCCGGCAGCGGCCGACGCCGCCTGAAGCGCGGTGATCTTCGCAGCGAGTGTGGTGAAGCCGCCACCCACCGCGGCGATCCCCGCGCCCGCGAGCTTGATCAGCTTGAAGGCGGCGTAGACCTGCATCAGGTTGCCGATCAGCTCCGGAGGGACCGAAGCGACCAGCTTCGCGAACGCGTTGACGATCGTGAGCAGGCCCGGCCCGGCGTCCGCCGCGCCCTGCGCGATGTTCCCAAGGGCCTGCACCAGGTTCCCGAGCAGCTCCTTCACGGCCGGGCCTTGCGCCTTGGCGTAGGCCATGAACTCGGTCAGCGGGCCCGACGCGTTGCCCTCGGACATGACCCGAATGAAGTGGATCGCGCCGTCCGTCGCCGACTTCAGCGACGAGTTGGCGAAGTCGGCCACCTTCTTCGACAGAGCATCGAACGCGCTGGTGTTGACCGCGCCACCAGCCACGGTCATCAGCCGGTCCAGCTCCGTCGACGCGCCCTTCACCATCGGGGTCAGCTTCGGCAGGAGCGCACCGGCGACAGCCAGGCCCTTCGTGACCACCGGCATGGTGTCCCCAGCCAGTGACTTCGACCAGCTCTGGAACTGGCCCGTCAGCACCGAAAACCCTGCGGCGGCCTTCCGCGTCGCCGGGTCCAGGCTCTCGACCTGGGCCAGGTACTCGCCCTCAGCCTGCGCGGCCTCCTTGGACGCCGCCCCGTGCTTGGCCACCGCCGCGGAGTACTTCGACTGTGCGTCGTTGGCGGCCTTCATCGCCCCCATCTGGCCCTTAACGGCCAGACCGAACGCCCCAACCGCCAGACCAGCCGCGCCCGCCTGTACAGCGATCGGCACGAGCGACGCAGCCACCGGCACCGCGGCCGGCGCGAGGGAGAGGAGCGACGCCTTGATGTCGACCAGGGCGTTCGACATCGCGGAGCCGTTGCGCTGCATCTGGTTCGCCGAGGCAGCGAACCGGCCGTCGAGCGTGCGCAGGTTCCCGTTGATGTCCCGGAACCCGGCCGCGGTCTGGTTGTTGACCCGGACTGTGATCGTTACGTCGTCAGACATCGTCCACCCCCTCTCCTTGGTCGCGGGCGCCGCCCAGTTGCTCGATGGCTACGAGGCGCATGAGTTCGGTGTCCTCCGCGAGGAGGGAGGACAGGGTGTAGCCCGGGAACCTCTCCAGCAGGCCGAGGAGGTACCGGGCTCTGGTCAGCTCGCCAGGCTCTCCGACAGTGCTTCCATCGGGATGGACGCCACCTGGGACGGTTCGCCAGAGGTGGAGGTCTCGGGCAAAGGGTCGGCATCGTGGACCCCGACCAGCGTGTTGATCCAGGCGTTGTTCAGCGCGGCGACCAGGTTGTGGTCGAGGGCCTTGACCGCGTCGAGCGTGGTCGGCAGCGGCTGGTCGCGTTCGTCTTCGAGGTTCCAGGAGATGAGGTGGTCCACGAAGCGGCGCACGGAGTCGGCGCCGTTTGTCTCGCCGTCGCCGCCGTCGAGGCCGGTGACCTGCTCCCACTCGCCGTAGGACATGCCGGACAGGCGCGCCTCGACCCCGTGGAACTCGTGGCCCTCCTCGAAGCGGACCGTGTACGTCTTGGGCTTGACCTTGAATCCCATGCGCTGCGCTCCTAAGCCCAGGTCGGTACGTTGCCATCCGCAAGGGACAGCGGCACGGAGAAGGTGAGTTCACCGCTGTCGGAGCGGGTGAGCTGGTAGTCGGTGGCGATCATCTCCATGGCGAGGGTGACGCCGTTCACGGTCTGCGTGACCGTGCGCTGCACGGAGGTGCTGGGGACGGTCTTGAACACGTCGTGGCTCTGGTTGGCGGCGGCGTTGAAGACGCCGTTCAGCGTGACGGAGCCGTCGGCGAGCAGCAGCAGCCGCTCGTTCGCGGACTTGTCGACGCCGGTGATGTCCTGCACGCCGCGCGGCGTGGACATCTGCCAGTTGGTGATGTCGTTCTTGATCGCGCGGGCGGTACCCGACGCGTCGTCCACAGAGAGGACGCTCTGTCCCAGCCCGGAAGCCTTGGCCATAGCCAATCACCCCTTCTTGATTTCGTCGGCCAGCTTCTGCTGGTGCTCGGAGAAGTCCTCGACCCAGTTCGCCGGGTTGAGGTGCTGCCGCGCTCGGGTCCCCCGCGGGTTCCCGCGGTGGTCGCCGTCGCGGACGATGTAGAGCGGCTCCCGGTCCAGCCGCACCCGGTGTTCGGCCGCGCGGAAGCAGGGCTGCCCGGCGGGGAAGACGAGGTACGACTCGCCCTCGGCGACCTGCATCACGGTGTACTGCCGGCCCGAGTGGGTGGCGGTGTGCAGCAGGTCGGGGGTGAGGTTCTCGATGCGGGTCCGCCAGCCGTTGAGGTAGTGCGGGCAGTGGGTTTCCGCGCAGGTGCCGCGCCGGAAGTGGCTGCCGATCGGGGAGACGACGGCGTAGGTCTTGTACGCGGCGGCGTCCATGCGGGGCGCGATCCGGTTGAGGTGGACGACGTTAGAAGCTGACATTGGCGACCTCGTTCTTGATCACGTTGACGGAGAACGTCACCGACGAGAACCCGCCCGTCGTCGTGGTTGAGACGCGGAGGTAGCGGCGCAGCGTCGCCGTGTTCCCCAGCGCGATCCGCTCCGAAGCCGGCGCCGCGGTCACCTGGGTGAACGCAAACGCGGCCACGTCCGCGAAGGTGCTGTTGTCCGCGCTGTCCTGGATCTTGATCGTGACGTCGGTGCCGGTGAACGCGGTCACGTGCAGGTACGCCTGACCACCGAAGCTCGCCGCCGCCGCGGTGTCGATGCTCGTGCCGTTCGTCGCCGCCGTGTCCGTCCGCAGCCCGGCCGTGAGCTGCCGGCCCCACTCGATGCCGTAGCCGTTGGACTGCGCGGAGACGGCGAAGGTGAGCATGCCGTCGTCGCCGCGGGTGGGGTCGTAGTTGACTTGCTTGCCGACGAGGGACGCGGCGGGGTCGCCGAGGGTGGTGCCGCGGCAGTACGTCATGATGACGTCCGTGCGGGGCAGCGCGGACAGCTTCTCGTGCGTGGCACCGGTGACGGCGACGCTGTTGAAGAAGGCGGTGTATTCGATCTGGCCCGAGCGGATGCCGCCCTGCCGCTCGTACGCCGATGACCGGATGCTGGTCATGTTCAGCAGGGCGGGGCCGCCGCCGATGGTGCCGAGGGCCTGGATGTCGCCCGAGGCGTCGTAGCCCGCGATGTACAGGTTGTCGCCGAGGCCCGAGGACTTGGCCACCTATGCCACCTCATTCCATACGTCGTTCACGATCAGCGGGATGGTGAGAGTGGCCACCCGGAAGGTTGTGTTGTCGAAGCGGGCGTAGCCGAAGTCGGCGCCGAGGCCGGGCCCGTGGGCGCCGAGGAGGTCGACGTTGGCGATGGTGCCGCCCAGTTCGAAGTCGCCGCTGTAGGCGCCCATGAGGCCGTCCACAGCGGTCGTGACGGCCACGTCCACGTCGTCCTGCGGCTCCGTGTCCGCTGGGAGGAACACGCGCCCGTTCAGCTCCAGCCGCGCCGACGCCGAGTCCAGCCCGGACCGGGCCGGGATCGGACGCACGCCCTTCACCCACAGCGCGTAGGTCAGCCCCGAGTCCGGTGCGGAGACGGGCTCGTGCCCAACGACCCGCTCAAACAGCCCCAGCGCCTGGGCGTGGGACAGGGCGTGCGCCCGGTACGTGGTGAGATCCAGAGCCACGGCGATCACATCCGTCCCGTGTACCGGCGGAGCAGCCGCTCACCGATGCCGCGCTTACGCTCGTTGAGCTGGTGCCGAGTCTTGATCCAGTGGTCGTAGCCCTTGAACCTCGTCACCGGGAAGTTCCGGGAGCCGACGCCGGCCAGCCACGGCCCGTACACGACCCGGCTGTCCCAGATCTTGTGGCCGTCGACCACGACGCAGCGGGACTCGTAGTAGCCGGTCGGGTTCCGGAAGACGGCGCGCATCTCCCGCTTGAGGATGCTGAGGCCGTCCTCGGCGAGCTGGCGTTCGTAGCGGTCGACGTAGGCGTTGGCGAGGGCTTGGGCGCGGCCGTCGAAGATGGGGCCGCGGGCGTTGGTGGAGACGTCGAGGAGCATGGTCACACGCTCCGCATCCGGGCCTTGCGCCCGTGGCTCGCGTACACGCGGGTGCGCAGGTCGGCGAGCCCACGCCCAGACGTCTCCCGCTCGTTCTCCCCAGAGCCCGCCGTGCGGGCGTACCCGGACCGGCCCTGGAGCAGGTCGGTGAGCGCCTCTGCGATGGTGAGTTGTCGGACGGGGCCCGGCGGCACCCACAGGCTGACGGCGGCGCCGAGCGCATGGGTGGCCGCGGTGGTGCCGAGCGCGCCGCGTTCCACGGTCAGGGTGCGGGGGGCGTAGATGGTGGCGCCGGCCGCGTGGGCGGCGATCGTGGAGCCGTCCCAGGCGCGGGTGACGATGAGGGTGTTGCCTGCGATGTCGTCGACTCGCATGCGTTCGCCATCGATGAGGATGGTCTCGCCGGCCGCGAATGCCGTGCCGGACTGGACGGTGACGGTCACGCTGTTGTTGATGTTGGTGAGGCCGGTGCCGCCGAGAGTCTGCCCGGTGTCGAGTTGCGTCCGGCCGGTGACGATGACCCGCTCCGAGTCGATCCGCAGCAGGGAGCCGACGCCGACCGCGGCGGAGGTGGTGGCGTCCACGTCGATGCTGGTCTCGCTGGCGTCCAGGGCCTCCACCGTGGCGCCGACGCTGGTTTCGTCGTTGCGGTAGCCCCAGAGGCCGGTGATGGTGATGTCGCGCTGGTGGGTGCTGCCGCCACCCCACGCCGCCGACGTGCCGATGTTCAGCTCCAGCCGCGTGTACGGCGGGCCGGACCGGTTCGGCTCCAGCAGAACGTCCGCCAGGTCGATGCTCACGCCGCCGCTGGTGACGGAGGTGAGAGAGATCAGCTCGGAGTTGTCGAGCCACAGCCGCCACGACGGCCGGTACTGGGAGTCCGGCCAGTCGAAGTAGCGCGTCGCCACGGTCGGGTAGAAGACGCGGTGCAGCAGCCCGTGTACGGACTCTGTGGCGTCAGCGAGCGCGCGGTCGATCCGGGCGTTGGAGCGGGCCGTCTCCTTCACGTCCAACTCCGCTTTGATCTCCTCGCGGGTCGCGTACCAGGGTGTCGTCATCTCGTCACCTCCTTTCAGACTCGGGCCGTGCTGACGTGGCCGATGCGGCGTCCGCCGGCGCCCCAGATCGATCCGTCGAACGGGCAGTAGCGTTCGCCGCGTGGACCGGAGCGGAGTGGTTCGCCGCAGTCGAGGCAGGCCACGGGGTCCCGTTCCCGTTCCTCCCGGGCGAGCTGTGCGCCCTCGCGGAGGATGTCGATGAGCCCGTACCAGGAGCCCTGTTCGGGGGCGCCGGGGACGCGGCCGTGCGCGGTCCCGGTGAGCCCGCCGAGCGCGCCGGCGCCCGACCCGGCCACGTGGGACGGTGCTGACGCGGTCCCCGTGAGGCCGCCGAGTTGGGCGGTAGCGGAGCTGATGACGGTGCGGCGCGCGATGGCGGTCCCGGTGAGCGCACCGAGGCTGGCCCCGGCTGTGCCGGTGACCTTGCGCGTGCCGCTCGCCGTCGCGGTGAGCCCGCCCATCTGCCCGGCCGCGGTGGCGCGCACCGTCGGCGTGCCGGATGCCGCAGCGGTGAGTCCGCCGAGCGCGGCGGTCGCCGATCCGGTGACGGTCGTGGTGAGCGGCGGGTCGTCCTCGGTGGTGAGTGCGGTGGTTCCGGCGGTGAGGTTCCGCCCGTTCCCGGACACGTCGTTGATGTTGGTGAGCAGTGGCCAGTTCGCCCACACCCCGGAGGTGCGGACGATCGTCGGCGACGCCCACTCGGCTTCGATCTCGGCCTGCGACAGGACCGCCGACCACACCCGCACGTAGGCGAGACCCCCGTTGAACCACTCGCCTGCGTCGCCAGGGCTGCGCCCGAACAGGGTGATGCCGTCGGGTGTGCTGCCCCCGCTTACCTGGCCGGTGACGATGTTCGTGGTGCCGCCGATGCTCCGGGTGTAGATCTTGCCGCCGGTGGCGCCGGTCCCGGACACGGTGACGGCGATCATCCGCCACGTGTCGACCGCGAGGGAGTCGGTACCGACGATGCCGCTCGTGTTGCCCGGGCTCACCACCACTGGGGTGGTCCCGTTGCTGCCGCCCGCCACGTTGACCGTGGTGGACCCGCCGGATGCCGAGTGCAGCCGCACCATCGTGGAGAAGTCGTCGCGGTCCACGCGGAGCCGGGCCCAGAGCGTGACCGTGAATGCGCTCGCGGGATCCGGCGGCGGGCTCGCCGTGTAGCTGACGCGGTCACTCGCCGCATCGGAACGCTGCGACATACGCGGTCACCTCCTCTCTGGACTCGGGCTGTTGGGTCAGGCTGCGGCGGGCAGGGTCAGGGTCAGGGAGCCGGTGGGGATGGTGAACGTGTCACCGGCCGTCACTGCGTTCGCCGTGACCGTCCCCGACCCGCCGAAGCTGCCGGCGGTCGACGCGGTCCACAGCGAGAAGTGCGTGTACCGCTCGCTGCCCGCCACGTTCGTCCACACCAGGTCCGCGCTCGACGCCTTCGCCGCAGCCGACGCGGACGCCCAGGTCACCTGCTTGCGGGTCGTCTCAACCGCCGTGTTGGCGGTGCCTGCGGCGCCGGGGTCCCCCGTGTGCAGCTTGATCCACGAGTACGTGCTGCCCAGGGTGTCCAGGGCGCTGTTCGCCGCCGCGGTGGAGAATCCGACGCTCACGGTCTACTCCCGGGTCTTCTTGGCCGTGCGGGTGCGCGCCGGGCGGGGCTTCTCGCTCGGCTGCTCCTCGGCGGGCGTGGAGTCGGCGCCGGCCGGTACGTCCTCGCTCGTCTCGGCGTGCTCGTCGGACGGGCCGCCGTGCACCGTGACCTTTGCCATGTCGTCCTCGCTTCCGTCTTCGACGCGGACCTTGCAGCCGCACTGCGGGCATCGGGGGGCGCCGACCGCATACCGTGCGGTGCAGTCGGCGCACGTCCAGACAGCCACGGTCAGGCCCCGGTCGCCGGGAGGTTGGCCGGTGCGCGCTGGGCGAGCAGGTCGCGGGTGATCGCGTTCACGGTGCCCGCACCGGTGCTGGTGAGCTTCACGTACCGGTAGCCGTCCGACAGGCTGGTGCCCTCGACCGCGACGACCATCGCGTTCTGCGTGGCAGCCGCCGCCGTGGTCACGGTCGCCGCCGCGGCCTGCGTCCTGCGGGTCCACGCGTCCGACCCGTTGCCGGTGCAGGTGTGGTACTCGGTGATGACCGCCAGGTTCTGCGCGCCCGTACCCGAGGAGTCCTTCGCCTCCTGGAGCGTGTACGTGTCGCCGACCGCGCCCGCCAGGTAGCAGGAGAAGTCGACGCCAGCCGCGGCGCCCTTGAGGGCGATCCACACGCCGTCTGCGGCGGGGGTCGAGTTGAACAGGCGCCCGAGGGCCTTCTGGGACATGGGGTCTTCCTCTCGTCTGGTGAGCGGGTCCGGGGCGACACTGCCGGCCCGGTGGTAGCCGGCGGCGGGGTGTGAATGCCGCCGCCGGCCGCGGGGGGTTAGTTCAGCTCGACGAACGGGCTGAGCGTGGAGGAGCTGCCGTTCTGCGGGGTGATCGCGGACTGGATCCACGGCCGGCCGTCGACGCGCTGGATGATCCGGAACGTCGTCTTGTCGGTGCCGAAGTTGTAGTCCGTGCTGCTGTCGGCGGTCATGACCTGCCGGTCACCGACGAGGTAGTACGACAGGTCCACGAAGGCCAGGTCGCCGCGGGAACCCAGGGTGCTGCCCTTCTCCGTGATGATCAGCGGGCGGCCGAAGATGCTCATCGGCATGCCGGCCGCGGCGTTGACGACGAACACCGAGTTGCCGCCGGTGCCGACGGTGAGGGACAGCTGGAGGAGCTGCGGCAGCGCGTCCGGGGCGCACATCCACACCGCGTTCGACAGCGACGAGGGCAGCATCCGGGCGTACATACCGACGACGTCCGGGTACTGGATCTTGTTCGCGGTAGTGCGGGTCACGGTGACCGCGGCCGGGTTGCCGGCGCCACGGAAGCCGAGGGGTTCACCGGTGCCGCTGCCGGACTGGAACGCGTTGTCCTCGGAGAAGGCGAGGGCCTGCGGCCACAGGGTCTCGATCAGCGCGGAGAAGCTGACGATGGAGTCCTGGAGCAGCTCGTTGGGGACCGCGCTCAGGCCCGTGAGCTTCTTGGCGTCCAGTTCGACGCGGCCGAACTTGGGGTTGGAGTCCTGGAGGGCGGCGCCTTCCTCACCCCAGTAGGCGACCATGCCGCCGAACACGCTGCCCGCGTTGGTGGTGGTGTCGATCATCGGGAAGGGAACGCGCGCGCTCTCCATCGGGACCACCGTGGCCAGCGGCCGGACGACGGCCTTCTCCAGGGCCAGCTGGAGTAGCTGCGACCGCAGGGTCTCGGGGACCAGGAAGCCACCGTCGGCCGGGGACACGGACGACGCGGCGTTGCGGAGCGCGCCGAGCTTGTCGGCGTCGGCCTTCGCGTTCTTGTGCCAGATGTTCTGGACGTAGTCGATCGAGTTCTCGAAGTGCTTGTCGACGATCGCGCCGGGGGCGTCCTTGTTGTAGGCGGTGCCCTGCCGGTGGGAGGTGAGCATCCCGCCGCGCTTGGCCTGCGGGTCGAGGTCGAGCCGCTTGATCGCCTGCGCGGCGTCCTTGGTGGTGGCGTCGGCGCCGTGGTCGCGGAGCATCGCGGCGAACTGCCGCTGCGTCTCCTCGGCCACCATGCGGTTCAGGTCCGTGCCCTCGCCCTGCGTGCGGTTGGCGTACGCCTCGATGAACTCGGTGAGGGCCTTCGGGCTCTCCACGACGGGCGCGGCCTTGGCCGGGTCGTGGAGCATTTCCGCCAGCTCGTCGGCGTTGCTCGGGATGGTAGGGGTTGCCATGCTGCCTCCTTCAGGCTGCGTCCGTCGCCGAGCGGGCCGCCGACGTGCTGTGGGTGAAGCGGGCCACGAGTGCGGCCCACGGGTCAGGCTTGGGCTGGGTGAGGTGGGCCACGGCTGCGGCCCACTCGTCTACGGGTTCGGCGGCAGCCGCCTCCGGCTCCGGGTCGGTGAGCGCCACCAGTTCGGGGCCGTGCTCGCCCTGGTACTCGGCGACCTGCTCCTCGGCGGGCTCGGCCGGGACGGTGTCCTCGACGGACGCGGGCTTGCTGGCCTTGCGGACCATGGCGCGCAGCTGCTCGACGAAGTCCTCATCGAGGGCGGCGCCGATGTTGATGGTCAGCGTCGTCTGCTGCTCCGCCTCGGCCTCCGGCTTCGGGTCCTCGCGGCGGGGCCCGGTGTAGCCGTAGGCAGCCAGGTCCCAGGCGCGGGCCATCTCCGGCTCCGGCTCGGTCTCGTCCGGCTCAGCCTCGGGGGTGCCGGCCTTCGGTGTGGTGATGGCTTCGTCGGCGAGGCCGGCGTCGACGGCGTCCTCGGGGAGGTACCAGGTCTCGGCGCGCATCCGGGCCCGCCACTCGTCGCGGGTGCCGCCGGCGCGCGCGGCGTAGGCGTCCGCGATGTTGTCCGAGATCAGGTCGAGGAGTTCGGCCATCTCCTCCATGTCGGAGGCGTTTCCCATGCAGACGCCCGAGGCGTCGTGGATCATGAGCATGCTGTTGGGGGCCATCTCGATCCGGTCGCCGGACATGGCGATCACGGAGGCGATGGACGCGGCGATCCCGTCGACCTGCACCGTCACCGACGCGGGGTGGGAGCGGAGCGCGTTGGCGATGGCGATGCCCTCGAACACGCTGCCGCCAGGGCTGTTGACGCGGAGCCGGATACTCGGCGCGGTGATGCCGCGCAGGTCCGCGATGAACTGATCGGCGGTCGCGCCGAACCAGCCGCCCACCTCGTCGTACAGCATCACCTCGGCCTCGTCCTGCGAGGCGGCGTTGCTGATGCGGTACCAAGAGCGGGCCTCGATACCGAACTGCTCCCGCTGCTTGGCGGCTTGCGCGCGCTGGCTGGCCTGGAAGGTGGCTGCCTTACCGGGCAGCGTGATGTTCATGAGCCCTCTCCCTTGCGGCCTCGCTTGACGACCTTGCAGCGGCACTCGTTGCCGTACTTCGCGCCAACGCAGTGGATGTAGCCGGAGCCTCCCGGGTAGTCCTGGTAGGCCATCGCCCGGTTGCGGTAGGTCTTGCCGTCGTTCTCCGCGCACGGCCCGCACGTGTTGTCGTCGTCGACCGCGACCGCGACCCACCGCTGCGCCGCCTCGATGTCCTCACCGAGCAGGCTGGCCACGGCGTCATCCCACGCGGCCACCAGAGCGGACGGACCCGGCGCGGCAGGCCGTCCCGCGTAGGGGATCTCGGGGAGGCCAACGGCGGACAGGACGCCTGCCGGGTCGAAGCCCTCGCGGACCAAGACGGCAGCAGCAGCCGAGCGTGCGGTGAGCTGCTGGGCTTCGATCTCCGGGTCCGGCGGGGTCGGGGGTTCGTAGTCGAACTCCAGGCCCTGTGCGGTGGCTCCGAAGAGCGGCAGGAGTTCGTGGTTGAGTGCGGCCTTGATCCGTTCCAGGCGCGGGATGGTCTGCTGCTCCGCGAACCAGCTCTTGGCCGCGAGCGCGGAGGCGCGGTTGATGTCCTCGAAGTCACCGATGGCGGTCTTGCTGATGCCGTATGCCTCGCGGATCCGGTCGGCGGTGGCGCCGCGCAGCTCAACGAACTGCATGTCGCGCTGGCTGATGGTGCGGTCGACCCACTTGCCGTGCTCCAGGATCGCCACCCTGTGCGCGTTGCCGACGCCGCGGTGCTGCTCGTTCCACCGGTCCCGCAGCTCATCGAACTGGTCATCGCTGAGCGCCTGCGGAACCTCGATGATGCCGCCCGGCTGCGCGCTGTTCACGAAGAACGCCCGGCTCCACTCGGAGGCGTACCGGCTGGTGTCCAGGTCCGGAAGGATCGACAGCACCGGCGACAGGCCGCGGTACGGGTCGAGCGGGTTCGGCCGGCGAAGCTGGATGACCTCGTCCAGCTCCAGCGGGATCTGCTCGCCGTCCGGTGACGTGTAGACGTACCCGGCGAGGAAGTTGTCCCGGGACGGTACGGGCGTCATGCGGTCGGGGCGCACCGGCCACATCTCCAGCGGCAGGTTGATCCCGGGCCGTTTGGCGATGACCCACCAGGCTTCGCCGGTCAGGTCTTGGTGCTGTTGGAAGCTCTCGACGAACTCCTGCCGCGGCATGAAGGGGTTGGGCCGGTTCCACAGGTCGAGGGCTGCGTGCGCGGTGACTTCGGTCCGGTCTTCGGCGCGGCCTGATTTGGCCTTGCGCCAGAGCTTCCAGTCGACGAGGGCGGTCGCGTTGGCCGTCCTGTCCACGATCGCGAAGAGAGTGCCGACGGCGCTCATGGCGCGCATCTGACCTTCGGCGGTGCGGCTGGCACCGAACAGGCCGCCGCTGTAGCTGGCGGAGCGGGAGGCGAAGGGGACCGGGGTCTGAGCTGCGGTGCTGGCTCGGTTGAGGAGCGCGCCGAGGAGGGTCCGTGCCAACGCCCCTCCCTCGCTACTCGGTGCCGAACCACCGCCAGTTCAGGACGAAGCAGCCAATCCCTGCTGCGGCCAGGCCAGCGATCAGGTTCCACACCATGGCGGAACCCGACAATAGGATGATCCCAGCCGTGTCAAGCAGAATCGGCGCCAACTTCCGCAACAACGGGTTCCACCTGCGGAATCGCTCGTATCTGCTAGTCATCGCGGCCTCACTCTCATCCGGTGGCGTTGTAGGGGTTCGACAGTGTCACAGCCAGCGGACCCGCGGCCTGCCGCCGATGTCCTTCGCGGCGACCATGTACCGCATGGCGTCCATAGCGTGGTCGTCCTTCTTCACGGGCTCCTCCTTGAGGCCGCCGGCATTGCCGGGCTTCACCGCCCACACGTAGCCGGTGATCTCATCGACCGTGCCAATCGGCAGCGACGCCTCTTCCAGCGCCGGGTCGCGCTCCACCAGCGCGTCGCGCACGACGAGCAGACGCGGCTTGCCGTCGCCTGCCACCTTCAGCCGGGACTGCACTGCCTGGATGCCGTCGGACACGCTCTTGTGCGCGGCCTGTGTCCCCATGCTCAGGTGCCGCTCCAGGGTGGCCCGGTCCTCAGCGTCGTGGTCACAGATGATCGCGCGGGGTCGAGGCTCGGTCCACTCCAGCCGGCACGCCTTGCAGGTGTGGCAGTCGTGGTCGGTGGCCTTTGAGCCGCAGCAGTCGGCGCAGCGGCGGACCAACCGGAGGATGTGCCGGGCGTGGTCTTCAACGAGGCGCCGCGTGTGGTAGATCTCGCGGTACAGCCAGAGCCGGCCGTCCGGGTCTTCGGCCCAGCACTGGAGGACGAACGGGTTGGTGAACCCGAAGTCGACGGTCCACCAGCGTGTCCAGCTGTCGGGGATGGCCCGCGGGTCGGTGATGTGGACGGCGTCGTCCCATCCGTCGTAAATCTGGCCCTCGGCTGCGGCCCAAATGCCATCGCGCAGGCGTGCCTTACGGACGCCGGTGAGCTTATCCAGCTTGGCGAAGTAGTCCCGGCCCTTCTCCGTGGGGGTGCCGTCGGCGTTCATGTAGGCCGGGTTGTCGCGATGCCGGGAGATGAGCATCGTGGCTTCGCCTTGGTCGCAGCGCTGCTTGAGCCAGTGCGACGGCGGGCCCGGGTTGCAGGCGGCGATCTGCTGCTGCCAGGAAAGGACGCCGTTACGAAGGCGGGTAGCGATGGCCTCCCAGTCGTCCACGGTGAGTTCGGTGGCTTCGTCGGCGAACACCAGGTCGTACTCGGCGGACATGATCTTCTCGGGCTTGTCCATACCGCCGACCACGATCACGCTGCCGTTCGAGTACCGGTAGCAGGCCGCCTCACGGGCGCTACCACCGAACCAGGTCACGATGCCGCGGGCGAGGGCGTCGGCAGCGACCTTCTTCTCGAACGTGACCAGCGTGGTGGACGTCAGGGACACCGCGGTCTTGCGGACGATCAGGCACCGGATGTTCGGGTTGTGCAGCGCGGCCAGGTGCACGCGGAACAGCGCAGCCAGGGACTTCCCGGTGCCGGCCGGCCCGGCCATCACGACTTCGCTGTCGCGGGTCTTGAAGAGTTGCCGGGCGGCGCCGCGGGGTTCGTACCGGACGATGACGTCGTCGTCCGTCGCTGTGGTCACGTGAGGTCTTCGGGGTCAACGCCCACGACTTCGTACTTCACGCCGCCTGAGTGTTCGACCTTGGCGGGCTGCTTGAGTCCGTGGAGGTTCTGGTACTGGTCGCGGATGCGGAGGGCGGTCTGGATGGCCTGGAGGCGGGGTCCGTCGTCCTGGAGGGGTTTGCCGTCTTCGCCGTAGATGATGCGGCCGTGGGAGACGACGACGTGGTTCCGCTCGATGATCTCCATGGCGAGGACGTACAGGTTGTCGAGTTGTTCGGCTTCGGTCTGGCGCAGCTTGGTCACGGCGGGCAGGGCGACGTCGCGTTTCGCTGCCTGGATGCCGCGCCAGGCTTGGGCGCGGTCGTAGTAGCCGAACCGGTCGGCGATTTCTTGGTAGGTGCAGTGGTGTTCGGCCCAGTAGGCGGCTGCTTCGGCGTCGCGGCGGACGTTGTCCATGCTGCGGACGAACCGGTTGCGTCCGTCGCGGGGGCGTTTGAGGTGGTCGGGGGTGTCGTCGTTGGCGGTCACGGCGTCCCCTTCCTGTTGCTCGCGTGGTTACTGGTTGGCGTGGTTTGATGGTAACGATGCGTGCAACCGGGGTGGCGGCTGAGGGCGCGCGCAGAACGAAGGCCCCGCACCGGTGGCGTGTGCGGGGCCTTCAGTTCGTCGTGAGTCAGGCGTTGCGGAGGATCTCCGCGTACTCGGCTCGGGTCGCGCCCTCGGGGATCGCCGGGGCTTCGCTGATCTCGCGTTGAGTGACAGGGCGGCCGGCTTCGGCGGTCAGGCCCATGATGAGTGCGGCGGTGGTCATCGGCGCCTTGGGGCTTACGGTCTCCAGGCTGCGGGCGAGTTCGGTCATGGGGTTCGTCCTGTCGTGTCGGGCGGCCAGGGGCTGAGGCGGGCGGCGCGCTTCCACTGCTGTCGCTCGGAGCGCTTCACGCGCCGGCGGGCGGTCTTGCGGTCTCGGCCTGGGGCTTGGCCGCAGCAGTAGCAGTCGCGTCCGCCGGGGCCGTCGGGGCAGTGCCGGCCGATCATGCGGGGCATCGGGTCTCCTCGCGCAGTAGGGGGGATCAGGCTGGGGTGTTGACCTTGGTGAAGAAGGGGAACGCGAAGCCACCGGTCTGCGTCCGTGGGGCGTCGGCGTAGTGCCCCAGGGTGGCGTGCTGAAGTTGGATCTTGCCGTTGGGGGTGCAGGTCGACGTCACGCGCCACACGTTGCCGCGGGCGTCCTCCACGCAATCCCCTACCTGGGGAACGTACTCGGGGAAGCAGACTGGGCAGTCGAGGTCGCGGCAGGCGACACAGTCGTGGCTGGTCTGGGATTGCATGGGGTTCTCCTACGCGGCGAGGGCGAAGTATGTGGCGAGGGTCAAGCGGCGGCGGTGTTGTCGAGGTGGTCGAAGAACCGGCCGGTCACGTCCTCGCCGGCGTCGTCGAGGACGGCGATGTTCCACACCGTCCCGGCCTCCCCCCTTGCGTGGAGGGCGGGGGCTTCGAGGTGGATGTCGCGGCTCGTGCCGGTGCGGGTGTGCTCCCCGGTCGTGTCGTCCCAGCGGAGCAGGTAGAGGGCGTTCCAGTCGCGGCGGGTCACGATCGGCTCCTAGGCGGCGAGGGCGTCGGCGAGCAGCTGGACGCTGGCGGTTGCGGGACAGCCGACGGGGTCAGTCGGTACGGGCCGGGCACTTGTGCGGGAGCCGCGCGAGGACGAAGTAGCGGCGGAGCGTCGGGTTGTCACGGGTCGCGTAGCGGCCACAAGCCAGGACGTCGCACAGGTACCAGCGGCCGGTGCGGGACGACTGCTTCCAGGCGAGCTTGTCGTCGCCGCACCGGTTGCAGCGGGCCAGCTTCGTGACCTCGGCGGCGTTATTCATGGGCGACTCGGTGGCCGTGAAGTGCTCCATGGTTGCGTCCCTTCAGGCCGCGAGGGCGAGGCGGGCGGCGGCGGTGCGGTACTGCGGCTTGCGGGGCCGGTAGATGACGGCGATGCGGGCGACCTCGGCCGGGGTGTAGCGGGTGCACTGGCGGGCGCGGCCGTGGGTGTAGCTGATGGAGGGGGTGCCGGTGACGCCGGCCTTGGCCGCGTTCTTGCGGAGGGAGCCGGCGACGGAGCGGGCTTCGCGCGGGGCGAGTCCGGCGGCGAGGCAGTGGGTGGCGAGGGTGCCGGCGCCGGTGCGGCGGATCTTCGCGGCGGCCTGGTGCTGGGTGCGGCGGGCGCGGAGGGTGGCGCGGCGGGCGCGGTTGGCGGCGATCATCTCGGGTCCCCCTCGTTCGGTGCGTGTATATGCACTGTAGACCCTGGTGTATATGCACGGCAAGCCCTATGGTGGAACGCATGCATATACACCCCTACGATGGCCCCATGGCCAAGCAGAAGACCGACGGGCACACGCCCCTCCGCCCACTCCGCATCCCCGACGACGAGTGGGAAGCGTTCGGTCAGCTCGTCGGCGACCGCAACCGCACACAGGCCGTCCGCGAGTACATCCGCTGGCGGCTCCGCTGGCCGGGGAACAAGCAGCCCGAGCGCGCGCCCGAGCAGATCGGCGGCCCCGGCATCAGCAGCAAGGGCGAGGAGCAGAGCGCATGAGCGCGCAGCGAGAGACATGCGGCGCGCGCACGACCTTCTGGCCGGACGTCGAGGCCATCGACGCCGAGTGCTTCCTGCCGCGCGGCCATGAACCGGCACAAGTCCACGAGGACGAGGCGCTGGGAGAGTGGAACGAAGACGAGCTGGTCACCTACCACCCGGAGCGCCCGGCGAGCAGCGAGGAGAAGACCGCATGACCGAGGAGCCCAACATCGTTGACAGCCTCTACCTGGAGGCGGAGCACGTCGCGCTCATCGCCGAGTCTCAGCCGCCGTTGGGGCCGCGAGAGCGCGTCCTGCCCCTCGGGGAGCCGCGCCGCCCGTTCCCTGGGCTGGTGCCGCGCGAGGAGAGCGCGGGCCCGGTGCGCCCGGACGAGGAGCCGCCTCCCGTGCGCACCGAGTGGAAGGAGATCGAGCGCCAGGGCCGAACGTTCAACGTGGCGATCGAGGAGTACGGGCACAGCCCCCGCCGCCCGAACGAGGAGCCCACGTGAGCGCCTACCACGACTTCGCCAACGACATCCGCTTCTGGGACCAGATCCAGGGCGACGCCAAGCGCACCGTCCTCTGCGAGCAACACCGCGCGGAGGAGATCCGCGCCGCTGTCGAGGAGCGCGGCTACGGCCACATCCTCACCGTGCTCGCCAGCCCGTACTGCCCGGAGGGGAAGCTACTCATCATCGACGAGGGCGCGATGGAGGCGAGCGGGAGGCAGGCCATCCAGCGCGCCGGACGATCCCTGTACCGCTGAGCCCACCGCATGACGGGCCCCGCCCGGACTCCGGTGCGGGGCCGCTGTACGCCCAGGGTCAGCCCGGATAGTCCTCGCCCAGCACCTCGCGCCGGGCCCGGTCCGCGCGTCGGTTCAGGGCGCTCGTCATCCGGAACAGGGCCACCGTCAGGGCGACGAACACGAGCACGAGCAGGATCTGGGTCAGCACCGAGACGACCGCAACGTCCCGGGTCGCGTTGGCGATGATCAGCATGATGACGTTGCCGGCCAGCCACCCGCACCACAGCCGGACCTTCTCGACTCTGACGGCCTTCTGAACGTCGCTGTAGCTGGGCATGATCCCCCCGATGTGGTGGCTGGTGTTCCGCCGCATCATCCGCCCCTGTGCAGGTGACGTGAAGACGTCGTCACTGATCTGTAACCCTCGTTCGAGGGAACCGGTAGCCGCCCGCTTTCGGTAACGGCACACTGACCAGCATGGCGATCAGGTACGGAGTCCAAGCCGACACCCGCGAGGAGTGCATGCGCGCGCTCACCGAGCTGTGCGAACGGCTCGACGCGCGGCCGGCCACTCTGCCCACCGACGTCCTCGGGAACGGCTGGTTGGCCCGCGCCGTCCCCGCCCCGCCCGTCGACGCCGAACCGGACCCCGGGCAGCAGTAGACCCCGCCGCGACGGGGGTGCACGGCGGGGTCTCACAGGGGCATCCGTGGTGCTCGACGTCACGGACACGACCAGTCTCGCAGGGCTGTCAAACGGCCCTCAGGGGGTCGGAACACGGGTCGGAGCAGGGCCGGTTGGCAGCTGCGGATTCGACCCGACGGACCACGACTCCCGACCCCCGATCCGACCCCGATCGCATCGCCCCTGACCTGTACGTTTATCGACTGGCTATCGCCTGAGCTTCCCACGCGCCGACGGGCACGAGACGCCACGTCTGGGTGTCCTCGCAGCGCTCGACCTCGGGGCGCAGCGCGCGGGCCGCGTCGAGTACCTGCTTCTCCCCCAGCCCGGTTGCCTGCTCCAGCTCCCGGCGCGTCATGTTGCCGTACTTCACCAGCGCCGCACGCACCTTGTCCTGGTTCGTCTCACCCGTGATGGGCAGGATCAGCCGCTTCCCCACCGGCGCCCGCACGGTCGTCGCCCCGATCCGGGCGACCTCGGCACGGAACTCATCCCCGGTCAGCCACATCCCTTTGTACGGGGCCGGGACCTGGTGGACCGGCGACTGGAGCAGGAACTTGCCGGGCTGGTCCAGCTTGCCAGGCTCCCAGCCTGGGGTGTTGCCGAAGATGAACCGGCGGTGGTCCGCGTCGTTCATGCGCGTGGACAGCCGGTTCGCGTAGTTCCCGCGGGCGTCCGTCGTCCCACCGAACACCTTCCGGGAGGGCTGCTGGGTCGCGGACAGGAAGTGCATCCCAGCGAACCGCATCAGCGCGAGCAGCGACTCCTGCTTCTTCGACGCCGGCGTCTTCTTCCAGGGCCCGTCGTCGCCTTGCCGGACCAGCTCGGCGAGTTCGTCCTCGATGACCCAGATGGCCGGCCGGCCGTGCTTCTGCGGGTCCCATTCCTGGTCACCCGCGCGGGCCAGGATCTCGCCGCGCTCGGTCAGTTCCTCCTTCAGCCAGTCCAGCAGTGCGTGGGCCTGCTCGGGGGTGGTGGCGACGTCCTGGAGGATCGGCAGCATCGGGGTCAGTTCGGGGGCGCCGGGCTTGAGGTCCATGCCGTACAGCACGGTGTCCGGGCGGTCCGCGAGCTGAACCGCGATGGACCGAACCAACGTGGACTTCCCGAACTTGGACGAGCCGGCGACCAGCGTGTGGTTGTAGGCGAGGTCCAGCCAGACCGGGTTCAGGAACCGGTCCACGCCGAGGAGGACCGGGTCGGTGAACCGGGCGCCGCTGGTCCGCTGGTACGGGATGACCGTGGACAGGGGGTCGCCGTCGATGAACTTCGCTACGAGCTGGTTCGTGAGCGCGCCGTCTTCCAGCATGAACTCCCCGGCCACGCCCATCCCGGACGCGACCTTGTCCCAGGCGGCCCGGAGCCGGGTCCGGTCCAGGTTCACGGGCAGGTCCAGGACGGCGGTCCAGCCGGTCCGGGTCCGTTCCACGGTGCAGCCCGGCAGTTCGGCCTGGAATAGCTCGTGGATCACGGTCCGTAGCCTGGTCTCCTCCGGAGTCCGGCCGGTCAGGTCCGGTCCGGCCTGGACCGGCTCGGGCGTGGTCATCTCAGTCAGCTTGTACTGGGCCATCTGCTGGCGGATCAACGCGGTCTGCTGCGCGATGAGCGTGGACTGCATGTGAACCGTGGCCTGTTCGAGCTTGATGTGGTCGTGCCGGGTGTGGTGCCGGTAGGCGCCGCGGGCTGCGCCGGCGAGGAGCGCGGCTACGAGCCACGAGTAGACGGCAGGGCCTGCGCCGCCGGCTCCGGTGATGGCGGCTTGGGTGAACGCGGCTGCCATCGCGCCCGCGCCCCATGAGAGCGTCGGGCTCCACTTCTTCGCGAAGCTGACGAAGGACAGCTTTCCGGTGGCGAGGGCGGTGATCAGCTCGACGGTGACGGCGTGGCTGCCGTACTGCATGTCGGCGAGGATGGCGGCGCTGGAGACGAGGCTGGGCAGGGCGATGGATGCGGCGACGTCGGCGCGGCTGATCTTCACGGCGGTGCTCCGGAGAGACGGCGGCCCCCGCAGTGGGGCGGGGGCCGGGCGGCGGTCAGTTGTACTGGTTGACGACGCTGGTCGCCTTCGTCAGGCGCCGGTACGCGGTCGACTCGGGCACGCCGAGGATCTCCGCGGCGCGGCTCTTGGTGATGTGCTCGCCCTTGCGGAGCAGGGAGACGAGGAGGTCCACCTGGTCCTCGGGCTGGACCGGCCGGTCCGTGGCGCGGCCCGCGGCCTGGACCATGACCGGCTCGGGGGCCGGGTCCACCTGGTTCACCGGCTGGTCAGGGGCGTGGACCGGGGTGGACTCGGTGTGGTCCGTGATCTGGTCCACGGTCGGTTCGGGCGCGGGCCGGCGCGCTTCGAGGGCGAGGCGCAGGGCGACGGTGCGGGCCTCGGTGAGCATGCGGTCCCGCTCGCCGAGCGCGAGGGCCTGCTCGGTGCCGGCCTGCTGCTGGAGCGTGCGGAGGTAGGCCTCGTACTTGGGGTCGAGCTTGATCCGGATGGTGTGCATGCCGATCGCCCACACGCCCTTGGACGCGGCTGAGACGAGGGCACCGATGATGCCGACGGCCCATCCCCACGATCCGGCGAGTGAGCCGTGGATGATGATCGCGGCCATGGACACGGCGAGCATCGCCACGCCTGCCCTTCGCGGTACGGCGGCGCGCCGGCTGTCGTAGCGGAGCAGCCACTCGGCGATCAGGCAGGCGGCCCATCCGGCGTCGAACACGCCGGCGACGAGGTACGCCGCCCACGCGGGGGCGAGGAGGCCGAGCATGCCGCCGATGGCGACGGTGCCCCACACGATGGCGCCGGCGGTCATGCAGATGGCGAAGGTGAAGAGGAGGCGGCGGAGGGTGGCGTCGAGGTTGAACGGGAGGCGGGGCGGGGCGGGGGTGGTGTCGGGGATGTCGTAGTCGACGGGGACGCCGTGGACCACCTCGGTCACGGTGCGGGTGGCGCGGCGGAACGGGCGGGCCATGGGGGTTGCCTCCAGGGGTCAGAAGGGTTCGTCGTCGCCGTAGTCGAGTGGCGGCCGGGGAGGGGTGTCGGGTTCGGTGGGTGGGTCGGGGAGGTCGGGGGGTACGGCGCAGGTGCCGCATGCCGGGCGGTCGGGGAGGGCTCCGCAGACGCACATGGCGGTTAGTGGGCGCGGGCGGTGCGGCGGCGGGGGGTGTGGGCGTTGAGGAGGTGCCAGGCCGCGAGGCTGGCGACGGCGACGAGGACGGCTGGCGTGGAGAGGGCCCAGCCGAGTGCGGCGAACAGGAAGTTGATGGTGGCGGCGGTGCCGATGGTGTGGTGGAGGAGGAGGGTGATGGCGCCGATGAGGAGCCAGGCGCAGCGGGGCAGCTTCGGCATCGGGGGTCTCCCGGGCTGGTCGGGTGGGATGGCTGGTCGGATCTCCAGGGCGCCCGTGCGGGACGGGCGCCGAGGGCTACCGGTCAGCGCTCCCAGGGGAAGTTCAGGGCCTTCCGTGCGGCCTTCTCCTTCTCCTCGGCCTGCTTGATCTCCGCCCTCACGCCGGCCTGCTCGGCGGCGCGGGCCCGGTTCACGGCGGGGTCGACGCTGTGCCGGTCCTTGCGGCGGGCGGCGGCCAGGTCGCGTGCGGCTTGGCGCCAGGCGCTGTGCTTCTGCTCGTAGTCGTCGGCGGTGCGGCTCATGTGGATCAGTTCTCCTCGTCGGTGTCGGTGCTGGCGTTGAGGTGGGCGTCCATCAGCTCGGCCTCGACGTCGGTGACGGTGCCGTTCTCGATGCGCTGGTAGACGTCCTGGCCTGCCTTGAAGAGGCGGTCGGCGAAGCTCATGCGGGGTTCCCTTTCGCGGGTGTTGGGCCGGGCTGGTGGGACGGGAGGGGACCGGTCGGCCACCAGCCCGGCGGTCTGCGGGTGGTTACTGCTGCTGGTCCCAGTCGCCGGGCTCCCAGATCTGCCGGCAGTCGAGGCCGTCCCAGTCCTCGTCGGGTTCCGGCTGGGGCTCGGGGGTTGTCACCGTTGCCTGGCTTCCTGTGCGGCGAGGGTTTGGCGGACGTCGGCGGCTTCGGCGTATTCGCGGTTGCAGGCGTCGACGGTGGCGGGCTCGGCGAGGATCGCGTTGGCGCGGGGGGTGCGGTCCGGCTCGGGCTGCTGCTCGGGCTGCTGGGCGGTCATCGCGCCGCCTCCGGGTCGCCGTAGTTCTCGGGGAGGCCGTGGCGGCGGAGCCACTCGCCTTCGTAGTTGTTGCGGCCGACGGCTTCGAAGGTGGCGCGGGCGTCGGCGACCTCGTCGTCGGTCATCTCGGGCGCGGTCTTGTTCGCCCAGGTCTTGCTGGTGAGGTCGGGCCACTGGTCTGCGGATCCCATCACGACACCTCCGGGCGGGGCAGGGCGCGGCAGGTCTCGGCGTGGCCTTGGGCCCAGACGCGGACTACGTCGATGTGGCTGGAGATGTAGCCGCTCTGAACCGGTGTGGTCTCACAGCCGTGGCAGATGCCGTCGGCTTCGCTGACCTCGCCGGTGATGTCGACGTACGCGCCGACGACGGTGAGATAGCGCGCGATCGTGCCCTCCGGCCACGGTGTGGGGGTGGGCGGTTGGGGTTGCGCGTGGGTACCCTGCATGCGGTCGTCTCTCCTGTTCACGGCAGGTCGAGGTGGCTGGCCCCGACCGGTGTGTGAGAGCCCGGTCGGGGCCGTTCTGTTGGTGCCGTTCGACCGTAGCGAGAAGTGTGGACAATGTCCACTCTTCTTCGAGAGGATGTCCCCATGACCCCATCCCCCGACAGGCAGGAGCCGGAGAGGATGACCATCCCCCGGCTTGCCGAGCGGGTAGGCCGCAGCCGCACGCTGCTCCACCGGCTCGCCGCCAACCCGGCCGAGGGGTGGCCAGAGCCCACCTACCGGCCAGGAAGCACGCGCCCCGAGTACGACGTCGCATGGTTTGACGCGTACTGGGAGCGACGGCAGGCCGGGATCAGGCAGGGCAAGCGGACCGACCTCGCCACGAAGAAGAAGCAGGGAGAACCGGCAGTGATTGAAGGCCAGATGGGGACGCAGCCCCTGAACGGGAGTGACGCGCGCGCGATCCTGCGGATCGTGTGGAAGTGGATCGAGGACGCGAACGACGGGCTCGGCGGGGACGTCGGCGACTTGCAGCACGAGCTGGAGTCGGCCGGGTACGGGCCGCTGGAGGAGGCAGGCGAATGAAGATCGACCGATTGCGGATCGATGGTGAGCCCGTGCGCCGCTTCTACGTGATCGCGGAGGTGACCTTCGCCGACCGGGAGGCCGAGCCCCGGGACGAGTACGACCACAACTACTACCAGGACTCCGAGCTGCGCTCTATCGCCACGGACTGGATGAGTGACGGTCTGACCGACCGAGACGACAGTCCCGCCGTGCGGTTCCGCGAGGTGCCGGAGGAGTGGCGTGAACAGCTCGCACGGGAGGCGTCGGATGGATGAGCCGTACTGCGCCGGTGACCGGTGCGCGGACTGTACGCCGGACGAGGAGTGCTGCGAAACGGTCTGCGGAGTCTGCCCGCAGATCAGCGCTCACGACGGTTGCACGCTGACGCGCGGGGACCTGGACGACACGCGCAGCTGCCGGGAGCACGGCATGTACGACATCTTGAGGAGGCCCTGAGCGCGATGGATGAGCTGGTGGAGTTCCTGCGGGCCCGGCTGACTGAGGATGAGCAGACGGCGCGCGCGGCCATCGCCGAGTTGGACGGGCCCTCGGGCGCCGACTGGCAGTACGACCGCCAGTACGTGGAGACGGTCCGCGAGCGCACCATGGTCGCGGTCGGATCGCAGGACTTTATGGAGCCGGGAGTCGGCGTGCACATCGCCCGGCACGACCCGGCGCGGGTGCTGCGCGAGATCGACGCCAAGCGGCAGATCATCGAGCAGCACACCGTCTCGGAGACGAGCGAGTTCGAGGGCAAGACAGACACCATCACGTATTGCCCGATCTGCCGGAACGACGGCGAGTGCCCGACGCTGCGCCTGCTCGCGCTTCCCTACGCCGACCATCCGGACTACCGCCAGGAGTGGCGGCCGTGACCGCATACTGGTCCAGCACCGACCGGAGGGGAGGGATCATGAGCGACACCGGATGGGGCTACGCCGACACCTCGTGGTCAACCCCGCATACAGAAGCCCCGCCGACTCACTCGGCGGGGCTTCGTCGTGCGGCGGGTTCCACGCGCCGTCGGGTAGCACTCCCAGGCGCGAGCAGCTGGTCCGCCCGGCAGCACTCCCAGCATCACACCGGTGTCAAGCGACCCTCGTCCGGCCGTACCCGGCGTGCGGGTGGCGGCACGCTGGTGGAGGCTGGGCGGTATGCCGACCGTGATCGTGTACCCGCCTGACGAGGACGGTGGCCGGCGTGTCCGCATCGACGGCGAGATCGCAGGCCGGGCGTTCGGGCTCGGCGACGTCGTGGAGTTCCTGCGGCGTGCCGGTCTGGAGGGCGTGGACGACACGGACGTGGTCCGCGCGGACTGGATCGAGTGGCGGGGCGGCGGGCCACTCGTCTGGCAGCACTGATCAGTCGCGGTAGAGCGGGGACGCCACGCACCGGACCATCGTGCAGACCACGCGTTTCTCGGCGGCCGGCTGGTCGGGTGGGGCGGCGAGGCGGAGGCTCCAGCAGCCGCAGTCGGGGCAGGGTTCGGACGGGCCGGGTTCGGTGTTGTCGATCCATTGGCTGAACGGCTGGGGCATGGGCCAGCGTTCGCGGGTGGGCTGCGGCCCGTCGGCCATCCACTCGTTGATGCTGGTGACGATCTGTTCGTTGCTGAGCTGGTCGTTCCACGGGGTGTGCGGGACGGTGACCGTGTAGGAGGTGCCGTCGTCCTCTTCGCCGTGGATGACTCGGTACCTGTCGCTTTCGGCCATGGCTGGTTCCCCTCTGGTGGCGTGAGGGTTCAGCCTGCGTCGGGTGATCGCGGGGGTCAAGGGTGCGTACATCTACCGTTCTGGCCGCGCTGGGCGTAGCGTCGAGGGTCCCGCGAAGGGGGCGCCCTTCGAGGCGCTGCGGCCCGCTGCCTTCCACCGGCAGCGGGCCGCGGTATGTCCGGAACGCGCGAGCGCCCCGCCGAGTGGGCGGGGCGCTGAGCTGTCTCACGGGGGCCACAACCACCTCGGTGGGTGGAGGGATCCAGTTCCCTGGTTCCGGCCTTGGTCCCGGCAGACGGTGCGCGTCTCGGTGGGCCGACCCTCGATGAGATCCGCCGCCCACGTTGTTGGCGCGCACGCTCAGGATGCCACGGCCGTCAAGCCGGAGAGTCTTCACCACTCTTACCGTCGAGCTTCCACATGCAGAGTCCCTTGGGGGTGAACTTGTGGATGATCACAGTTTCTACTGTCCAGCCTGCCTCCTTACACATCTCCATCGCCGTCTCCATCGCGATGACGAATGGCGGCCGAAGCTCGCCTGTGATCCGGACGGGCATCTCGTAGTGGTCGTCGCTCACGGGCGTGCCTTCCAGTTGGGGCCGCGGAGTGCGGGCGGGACGCTGCTTGTCGGGCGGGCGGTCCACAGCCGCATGTACGCGGACAGGTTGACGGCGGACGGTTCCGGGCGCGGCGGTGCCGGCGGCGGGACGGGCTGGTCGAGGCTGGCGAGGATCTCCGGGGTGAGGCCGTGCGCGTAGGCGAGGTCGAGGAGTTCGGGGCAGTCGTTGAGGTTGTCGGTCTCGGGGAGTTCCATGTCGCCGTAGGTGCCGCAGCCCTTGCAGGCGGGCGTGTAGTGGACGTCGGGGTCGATCTGGTGGCGGGCGAGGATGCGTCGGTCGGCTTCGCAGCGGCGGAGGACGCTGGCCGGGTCGTGCATGGCGAGGAGGCCGGCCGCGCCGGGCAAGAGGCTGCGGGCGACGAGCGTGCCGCTGCTGTCGAGGAGTTCGAAGTCGTCGGTGCGCGCTTCCCAGGTGGTGACCCAGTCGCGGCCGTGTTCCTTGTCGGCGCTGCGGCAGAGGGCTTCGAGGTGGGTGATCTGCTGGGTGATCCAGCCGTGCAGGTCAGGCACCGGGCTGCTCCTTCGGGTCGCAGGTGCAGACATCGGCGAAGCCTGCGGCACAGGTGATCTCGTGACCGGTGGTCTGCTCGTAGTTGTCGGTCGCTTCGGTCGCTGCCGGGGCGGGCTGGTTGAGGATGGTGTCGAGCATGTCGGCGATCCAGCGGGCGCCGGTGACGCCGTAGAGGTCGTCGCGGAGGGCGGTGATCTCGGTGGTGAGGTGGTCGGCGCGCTGCTTCTGCTGCTCCCAGTCCTCAACGGTGGGCGCCGCATCACCGCGTCCGCAGTGGGGGCAGTAGCCGCGGGCCACGGCACGGAGCGCGGCGAGCTCCGCGTAGAGCTGGTCGAGTTCGGTGTCGGTGATCGTGGACGCGGTCCGGCGGTCGGTCACGGCTGCTCCAGGGCGTATCCGGTGCGGCGGGGCTGCCCGTCGCGGGTGGTGGGGCTGTCGTGGAGTTGGTCGATGCTGATGCGGCGGCGGCGGGTTTCGGTGCCGTCCTCCCGGAGCGTGGCGATCTGGACCTTGCCGAAGCCCCAGACGCCGGGGATCGTCATCGGCTTGCCAACGACCTTGATGCGGCGGGGGCCCTCGCCGTACAGCTCGTCGCGCGGATCGAGGCTGCGGTAGATCTGGCCGGGCTGGATCATGTGCTGCTCCTGGTGGTGGGCGGGGTGCGGGCTACGGCTGGGTGGCGGGTGTGTGGTTGACGCGGCCGAGGTGCTGGCGGCACTGGCAGCCGTCGACCGGGGACCAGGACGGGCAGACGCTGACGGCTTCGGCGTTGTGGTCGCAGGGGTCGAGCCAGCACTCCTCGTCGCAGCCGCACGCGGTGTTGTTGTGCCAGCGGGGCGCGGGCTGGTGGCAGAGGTCGCAGACGAGGTAGGGGTTGGCGAAGGTGACGTAGACGTGGGTTCGGGTGTGGGTCATGGGGTTCTCCTCGGTGCTGGATTGGCGTGGCGGGGTCTGTGGGGCTCTGTGAGGGGTTGGACCCTCCGGGACTGCCCGCGTGTGCTGTGAGGCCGTGTGAGGCCCCGTAGCGGCCCGCCGTGGGGTCGTGGACGGGCACGACCCCCGGCAGGCTGACGGTCAGGCGGACGGCGGGGCGGTGTCGCGGCCGCGACCGGAGCAGCGGACGACGCCCTTGTGGACGAGTCCGGAGCCGGGGAACGGCAGCCACTCGTGCGGCTCGTGCGCGGCCGCGAGCGTGCACGGCGCCTCGCTGTTCGTGTGCTGCTCGCCAGCCAGCCGACGCAGCAGGTCGACGACGTCGTAGGCGCCGTTACCTCGGTCGGCGTTCACGTCAAGCATGTTCGCGGCCAGCGTCTCGGCCATGTCGATGGCTTCCCGCAGCGTCTCGGCGCGCACCGCGGTCGGGTCGGCGGGTGACTGCGCCGCGGGCTCCGTGATCCGCTGGCCGCACGGGTGCTCCGGATGCGGGTGCTCGAACTCGCAGACGATCTGGCTACGGGCGACGTCCACCAGGGCCTCCAGCGCCTCCGAGGCAGCCGGGCTCAAGTCGGGGGCGGCGTGCACGGTGACCACGGGCTGCGGCACAGGCTCGGTGAAGCGCATCGCGGTCCGGGCCTCGACGGCGGTCTCCAGGTCGGCGATCAGCGAGCGCACCCGATCCGCCTCCCACGCGGAGAACAGGGTCAGGGACTCGTGCACGGCGCGGCGGGCCTCGGCGACGAGCACGTCGGCGGCCTTCAGGTCGGGCTGGTTCATCGGGGCTCCAGGGGTGTGAGAAGGTCGGGACAGGCGGCGCCCGCTGCTAGCTCCAGCGGGCGCCGTCGTCGTGCGGGTCATGCGTGCTCGGGGCAGAGGTCGACGAGCCGGCCGTCACGCCGCTTCCGGGTCCAGCCGCGGTGCTCCTTCAGCAGGCGCCGCAACTCGGTGTGGGTGTGGGGCTCGAACCGGACCGACCAGTGCCCTTCGGGGAACTCGCAGTCGGGGTGCTCGCAGATGATGATCAGGTAGGCGTCGGCGCTCACGGTGCTCCTCTCGGGGCCGTCGTCGTGCGGGGCCGGCTCACGCGGAGGGGACGACGAGCCAGTAGCCGTGCCGGTCCTGGCCGACCCGGTCGCCGTACATTGCGGACTTCGTGCTGCTCCCGTCGGCGTAGGTCATGCCGTCGGGCAGGGGCAGCTCGACGCCGATGACGCGCATGTCGTCGTCGAAGAGGGCGACGGCCTTCGGCTCGTTTTCGAGAATGTCGCCGAGCCTCTCGGGGGTCAGGCGCTGCATCTGGGTCACGGTGCGGGTCTCCTCAGGTGTGTCGGTGTGTTGGTGTGCTGGTCAGGCGCCGGACGACGGCAGGACGGCGGGCTGGTGGTCGAGGTCCCACAGCCAGGCCTGGATGACTGCGGCGCACTGGATCAGCTCCGTGCGCAGGGCGGCCGGGTCGGTCTCGGCGAACGCTTCGGCGATCTCCTCGGCGAGGATGTCCCGCCAGTTGTCCTCGTCCCGGCTGTTGGCCTTGCAGACCGCGCGGAGCCGGTCGGCGGTCTCGGTGTCGCCGGGGCGGCCGGTGCCGTTCGGGTAGGACTGCTCGCCCCACTTGGTGAGCTGTCGCTGGCGCTCGGCGTCGATCTCCTCGGCGAAGGCCTTCACGCCGGGGGTGGTGAAGAGGGTCGGGTAGCTCATCGGTGTCTCCGTGGTGTGGTGGGTGGTGGGGGCAGGTCAGGCGGCGTTGCGGAGTGCGTTCATGAGGCGTTCGCGGTTGGCGGCCTGTTGGGCGGGGCTGAGGGGCAGGGGGCCGGTGGGGGTTTTGACGCGGCCGGTGGGGATGGCTTCGTTGTAGAGCCGGTGGAGGGCGTCGGCGGGTGGCATGCGGAGTGCTTGGCGGGCGCGGGCGACGGTGGAGGGGGCGCAGTGGAGTCGGCGGGCGATGCTGGCGTTGGTGTGGCCGGCGCGTATGAGTTGGGCGATGTCGGCGCGGATCTTCACGGCTGGGCCTCCTCGATGGCGAGTTGTCCGGTGGCTTGGATGGCGGCGCGGCGGGTGGCTGCTGCGGTTTCGCGGTGGTGGTCGCGGTCGTAGTGGAGGTGGCAGCCCTGGCACATGGCGCGGAGGTTTTCGTCGCGGCAGTCCTCGGGCGTGTGGTTGAGGTGGGCGACGGTGAGGACGACGCGGCTGCCGGTGCCGTAGGCGGGCTGCCCGTTGCGGTTGGGGCAGCGGCCGGTGTGGGTGCCGCGTCCGCATTCGCCGGTGCATTCGCAGCGGCCCGCGGCGCGGACGGTGCGGATGCGGAGGCTGATCGCCTTCCAGTCGCTCGGGTACCGGTCGCGGTTCTCCGGCCGGATCGGGCTCACAGCTGGTGCTCCTTGATGTACTGCTCCTCGTCCTCGCGCTCCTTGTCGTGGCAGCGGATGCAGAGCTTGGCCTGGGGCTTGTGGTGGAGGCGGCGGGAGCACCAGCGGTCGTCGGTGTCTTCGATCTGCTCGATCCACTCCAGGGCTTCGGGGAGTCGCATGAGTCCGGCGACGTCGATGCAGTCGTGTTCGGTGACGTAGGTGAAGAGGGGGCGGGGCTGCTTGCAGCGCTCGCACTGGCCTTCGACGGGGGTGGGCGTGGCGTTCATGCTGCGGTCTCCCGTGCTTCGGTGGTGCGGCGGTCGTGGACGTAGCGGAGGGGGATGCCGTTCTTGTGGCAGGGGGTGCCGGGTGCGGTCTGGCATTCGGGGCAGACGGCGGTCTGCTGGGCCCAGGCGGAGACGCGCTTGGGGTGGGGTTCGGGGAGGAGTCGGCCGGTGGTGCGGAGGGTGCAGGGTTTGCCGGGGAGGGCGCGGCAGTGGGGGCACAGGACCGCTCGTGCGGGGTGTGTGGCGGTGCTGTGGATGAGGGCGCGGAGGGTCTGGGGCATGGGGGCGCCGGGCTTGCGGGTCATCGGGTGGCCTCCGTCCCGTCGAGGTCGAGCTGGCCGGGGATCTGGACGGTGGGCTCGGGCGGCATGAGGGCGTCGAGGGCGGTCTGGTGCTCTGTGTCCTGCGTGGCGCAGTAGACCTTGCGGTCGGCGGTGATGGTCCAGCCGGTGCCAGCAAGCGCCTTGCGGGCCTCGGTCAGGTCGCTGAAGTGGGCGGTGTACTCGTCCTCGTCGTAGGCGTATCCGCAGACGTCGCAGGCGACGGTGACGCAGGTGTGGGTAGCGATGGTCATCGGGTCCTCCTCGCGCGGCGGTCCTGCATGCGCTGCTTGATCTGGGCTTGGGTGGGCTGCTCCCACGTGTGCCAGCCGACGGGCGGCTTCCATCTGCGGGCGTGCTCGCGCTGTTCGATACCGCACCAGCGGCAGCCGGACGGGTTGGCGTTCATCGGGCGGCCTCCTCGGCGGCGCGGGCGTCGTGGCTGGCGATGAGCTGCTGGACCCGGTCGATGTCGCCCTGCCGGACGGCCGGGCGCAGGTTGAGGAGGAGGCCGCGCAGCATTTCCAGTTCGCCGGGGTACTCCTGGTCGTCGGGCTTCTGGTAGTCGGCGATTTCTTCGAGCTGGGTGATCGCCTCGCGCCATCCGGTGCCGTACCAGACGGGGCCGGTGAGGGCGGTGCACTGGATGGGGATGGCGCGCAGTCGGTCGGCGGCGGCTCGGAGGACTTCGGTGCGGTAGGCGTCCAGGGCATCGGTTACTTCGGGCTGCGACCAGACCGTCATGCTGCCGCGGTCTCTGCGGATCATGAGTGTCAGTCGCTTGCGGGCGTTCATGCGGTCTCCTCGGTGCGGTGCTGGAGGGCGGCGGTTTCGCGGTTCTCGTGTGGTGCGCGTTCGCGGCCGTTGCCGGTGCGGCAGGGGCGGCCGACACCCGCGTGGCAGGTGGGGCAGGTGACGCCGAGGGGGCCGGGGCGGCGGACGGCGGTGACTTCCTTCGGGATGTCGCGGCCGACGCCGGCCAGCAGCTCCTTCACCGGTCTGGGCTTGAGTCCTTCGGCGGCGCGGTGGCGCTGCTGTCGGACGGCGGCGAGGTAGGCGGGGACGTCGTCGGGGTCGGCGTCGGGGATTTCGGGTGGGAGGCCGGGGCCTTGGATGTCGGCGGCGGTGTCGGCGCGCTGCTTGATGACGTGCTGGCGGATGTCGGCGGGCATGATCCACCGGGTCTCTACCGCGTAGTGCGCGGTGACGGCGGCCTTCGCGGGCTCGAAGCCGATGTCGGCCAGCACGGTTTGCCAGGCGAGGACGTCGGCTTCGCCGATAGTGCGGCGGTCGAACGCGGCAGCGAAGGACAGGAGCGCGGCCGTTTCCGCGGGCGTCATCGGTCGCTCTCCGCTCGCTCGGTCGCGGCGGCGATCCCGTCGCAGGCGGCCTTGTCGGCTTCCTGCCGGGCGGCGATGCGGGCGTTGGTGGCGCAGATCTTCTCCATGACGGCCTGCTCCTCCAGAAGCCGGGGGTCGTTCTCCTCGCGCTCCTTGCGGGCCGACCAGCACGGCGTGCACAGCAGGGGCTGCTTCTCGATGGAGCACCAGGGGCAGGTGAAGGCCCCGGCGCCCAGGTGCAGCCCGCAGTCGGGCTCGTAGAGGAACAGCGGCCGGGTCTGCTTGCAGCCGTCACAGCGGGCTTCGACGGGGGCGGTGGTCATGCGGTGTCTCCTTGTTGTTCTTCGAGGCGGCGGAAGTGTTCGGCGAGGGCGAGGCCTTGGGCGACGCGCTCGTCGGTGGTGGAGCGGCGGAGCGGGGGCTGGCCGGGAAGGGCGATGACGTTTCCGCCGGGAAGGGTGGGCCGGCGTTCGGCTGCGCGCTTGGCGTCGTCGCGGATCCACTTCTGCCAGGCGTCGGGCCAGCTCTTGCGGCGGGCGCCGGTGGAGCGGTAGTGGGAGACGAACTGGGCTGTGGAGTGGTCGACGTCCAGCCCGGGGTAGGTGGCGTGGGCCCAGCGGCGCATGGAGTCGGTGAGTTGGAAGCCGTCGACCTCGATCGGGGTGGGGCCCTGGTCCTCAGCCGCGCGCGGTGGGTGGTTGCGGTAGTCCTCAGCCCCCCACTGGTTCAGAGGACGGTTAGTGGGTGGTTCAAAGGACGGTTTGGGTGACGTGGGCGTCACCCCGGTCGCGACGTGGGCGTCACCCCACTCGGACGTGGGCGTCACCCCGGAGGTGACGTCGGTGTCACCGGTGACGTGGGCGTCACCCCCTGACGCGGGCGTCACCCCTGCCTTGCTCTGAGCTGCGGTCTTACGTCCGCCTCTCGCACGGGATGACGTCAGCGTCACCCGTGACGTCCGCGTCACCTCATCGTCGCCCGCGCGACCACCCGGAACGGTCTTCTCCATCGCCAGGTCGTAGACCGCGGGCCGGCGCTCCGCCGGGATGTGGGCGGCCACGGCCGGGTCGCCGGGACGGATGAGTTCGAGCTTGAGCAGCTCCTTCAGGTCGCGCTGCACGGACCGTTCCGCCTTGCATGCGTACGCGGCGAGCGTGCGCACGGACGGGTAGGCACCGCGGCCCTGCTTGTCGGCGTGGTCGGCGAGGCCGAACAGGGTGCCGAGCAGCTGCGGAGGCATGGGCGGCGCGTACTTCAGCGCCCACACGGTGGCTTCGAGGCTCAACGGTCCTTCTCTCATCTGTGCTGGTCAGGGCAGGCAGGTGGCTGCTCAGGGGTATTTGGTGGCGGCCATTTGGTCCTCGGTGTCGTGGCGGCATTTCAAATGCGGAGGTGAATTGGGCGTGCGATTCCGGGTCGGCATTTGGTCTGGAGGTTCGTCGTTACGTTCCCATCATAGCGCTCATCGCGCTTATGTACATGAGGACGGTGAGGTACACTCACGCCATGACCGCGCCCAAGAAGGAGCACCAGGAGAAGATCGCGGAGTTCCGCAACTCGATGGCCGACGCCATCGAGCGCGCCCGCTACTTCGACGAGACCACCGTGCTGACCAGCCGTGGCAAGCGCGTGGCCGTCCTGGTCGGCATGGACTTCTACGAGCGCGCGCTGGCGGCACTGGGCGAGCAACGCGTGCTCGTCACGCCGGCCGAGTCCTGACACCGTTCCCCTCCCCTCTCTCCGGGCCCCGCACCGTGTGGTGCGGGGCTGTGCTGTGTGCGTCAGGCGTCTGCTTCGGTGACCGGTCCGTGGTCGGCGACGAGAGCCCGCCAGCGGATGAAGTGGGAGCCGGTCGCGGTCCAGCGGGCGCCGTGCTTGGACCAGCGGCGGCCGGTCCGGTCGGTGACCGCGCGGACATCGGCCGGGGCCTGGAAGCTGCCCGGCCCGTTGGGGCGCCAGGAGCGGGCGGCCATCAGGCGACCCGTCCTGCCTGCGCGGCGCGGGTGCCGCGCCAGACCCCCACCGCCGAACGCTCACCGGTCGGCCGGCTGCTGCGGTCGAACGTGACGTGCTCGATCAGCCGGTCGCGGACCAGGGAGAGGACGAGGTTTCCCCAGTCGGCCTTCGGGTTTGGCGGTTCGGGAAGGTCGTTGTCCTTCGCGACCTCATAGCTGGTGAAGAGCCGGCCGCTGCGGGCCGCGGCGACGAACGCAGGCCGGACGCGGTCGACCCACTCCGCGTAGCTCAGCTCGCCGGGCGCGGGAAGCGTGCCGTCGAGGGTCGGCTGTACCGAGGCGGTCATTGCGCACCACCGCGCCGGAAGCTGCTCACCCGGACACCGCCGCGCGCCCGGATCCGGACGCCGGCCTCGATGAGGAGGGTCCGGGTGGTGCCGTAGGAGTAGCCGATCTGCTGGGCGACCGAGGTGATCGGGCTACCGGCGATGTACAGGCGGGCGGCCTGCTCGCGGACGCGTATCCGGGCGGGGCCGGTGATGGGACGGCCGGTCATCGGGGGTCCTCCTCCTGCTGTGGGTGGGGCTGGTAGGCGGGCGGGGGTTCGGGGAGTCCGAGGGCCCGCCAGGGGCTGTGCGCGGAGCACAGCCACCCGGCGGGGTACAGGCGGACCGGGCCCTCATGCGGGGCAGGGATGTCGCAGACGGGCCCGGCGGGCTCGGTCACGACGCGAGCGGGGCTTCGAGCGCGGCGATCAACGCCCGCTCCTCCTCCGCCTTCTGCCGGCAGCGCTCCTCGTTGTCGAGCATGTGCCGCGGGTTCACGCACTCCACCAGGTCGCAGGTGCGGCGGACGATGCCGACCGCCTTGTGGCCGCGGTCGAGGAGGAACGCCAGCTGCTTCGGCGTGGTCGGGATCCCCCGGAAGGAGAACGACCCGGTCGGTCCGCTCCAGCCGATGTGGCCGCCGGGCAGGTCGTGGGTGTGCTTCTCCCACACGTCGCGGAGCGTTTCGGTGGGGTTGAGTTCCGCGTGCAGGGCCTTGTTCACGACCCGGCGAATGGTGCCCGGGGCCTCCAACTGGGCGAGCCGGTACTTCTTCCGGATCGTGACGCGCTGGCCCTCGCTCAGCCCGCCCCAGACGCCGGACTCCTCGCCACGGGTCAAGGCGCCTTGCGCGCACTGGTAGATGACCGGGCAGCCGAAGCAGGTGGCCTTGGCGTCCTTCACCGCGGCGACGTTGCTCGGGTTCGGGAACCAGCGTTCCGGGTCCTGGCCGGCACACGCTGCGGTGTCCCGCCAGTCGGTCTTCCGCTTCGTCTCGGGGACGGCGCCGGTGTAGTTGCTCATGCTGCTTCTGCTCCGAAGATCGCGGTGTACTGGGTGCGGAGGGCCTCGCGCATCGGTTGGTCCTCGACGTGGTCCGGGCGGACGCACGGTGGCCAGCCGCAGCCGGCCATCACGTGGCCCTCGGGATCCCGGCCGTTGGCGAGGCGGAAGGCGATGCGGCGGGCGGCGTACTCGGTGCCCTGGTTTTTGATCACGGGGTGGACGCCCTCGCGCCAGAACCCGGTCCACGCGAGGTGACCGTCACCGGTCGGGCGCGTGCGGGCAGTCCAGGCGTCTTCCAGGCGGACGCGGGTGCGCTGGTAGCGGGGGAGGTCGAGTTCGGCGCGGATGCGTGCGACTCGTTCCGGGCGGGTCCGCAGGGTGCGGCAGATGTACTTGTCGGAGTGGCCCTCTTGGAGGAGGGCGACGACGTCCGCGCGGGTGCTGTTCGGACGACCAGGCATCAGGCCGCCACCCCCGCCTGCTGCTCAACGAACGCACCGACGGCAGTGAGGACCGCATCCGCCAGCACTGGCGGGACGGCGTTGCCGACCTGGAGGTACTGCTGACCCGCCCGGCCCTGGAACACTAGATCCGGGCGGAATCCCTGGAGCGCAGCGCACTCGGCAACGGTGGGCCGCAGGTGCGGAACGCCATCCCGGTCCTTCCAGGCGCCGGTGCCGATGTGGCGCCGCATGGCCTGCCGGGTGCCGTTCCCAAACGGCTCCGCCCCGCCCGTTGCGGTGCCGCCGCCGGTGACGGTCGGCGCCGGCCGCTGGGTGTAGCCCCAGCCGATGACGTCCGCCATCGCGGTGAGCGGCGGCTGCCCGAGCCCCCCATGCGTCGGCGCCGGCAGCACCACCTCGCGGACCCGGGACGCGGCCAGCACGGCGCGCGGGCGGCGCTGCCCGAGCCCGTAGTCCGCGGCGTCCAGGACACCGGTGGCGACGCTGTACCCCCACCGGCCGAGGATGTCCGCGTACTGCTCCCAGACCGGCAGCACCGACGGCACCTGCTCCATGCAGATCCACTCGGGCTGAAGGTCGTAGTGCCAGCGCATCGGCTCCGCAGTCAGGATGCTCCGCGGGTCCTGGCAGGCAGCGCCGTGCTGAGCCCGGGTGTCCTTGCCGCAGGACAGATCCTCGATGGTCTGCTGGATGAGCGGCAGGTCGTGGGCGCCTTTGCCGTTCCCGGACTTGGAGAACGGCGGGCACGGCGGGCTGTCGATCTTCCCGGTGGTGCGGCCCTTGAACGGCCACGTCGGGTACTGGGTGACGTCGCACTGGACGGTGGCGTGCCCGGCCGCGCGCCGGGTCTGGCAGGCGGCGGTGGCGAGTTCGAAGCCGATGTCGTGCTGACCGCGGGCGGCGAGCGCCTCGGTCCAGCCGATACCGGCGAAGCCGTGGGGGATCATGCGGCCTCGCCTCCGTCCTCGACGGGCACGGCCGGCTGGATGTCGAGGGCGCGGGCGAGGAGAGCGGTGAACTGGGCGCCGGTCATGGTGACGTAGCCGTCCGCGGCCGACGTCTTCCCGATGCGCTTGTGCCAGACCACGCCCAGCCAGGCGCCGTCGTTGTTGCGCTCCTCCTCGGTCTCTGTGATCCACTCGGCGAGCTTGAGACGGGCCTCGTTCTTCGCCTCGATGACGATGCCGACCACGCCGGCGATGTCCCCGCGGTCCTTCGCGGAGCCGGCGAGGCGGCGTTCGGCGAACGGCCAGCCCGCGGCCTTGAGGTGTTCGACGATGGCGCGTTCCCAGGCGCTGCCCTTGGCCTTGTTGCGGCTGGTCACTGTTCCCCCTTGCTGACGTCGTTGAGGAGTCGGTCGAGTCCGGCGGCGAGTTGCGGGTCCGCGGCGATGACCTCGGTGAGGTGGGCGTCGACCTCTTCCCACAGCCGGTCCGGGCCCAGGTCGTGGCGGCGTGCCCGCCAGTCGCTGACCACGTGGCAGACGAAGACCGCGATGAACACGGCGATCGTCAGCGCGGCGAAGGACACGTACGCCCAGGCGACGCCGATCAGCCGCTGCTCGATGTCGTGCGGGCTCACCACTCGCCTCCGATCAGGTGGCCGGCGTCGCAGCGGAGCGCGGTGCCGTGGACGGTGGCCGTGGTCTGCCGGGCGCAGGCCGGGCAGTGGGTCCACTGCTGCACGGTGGCGGCGCCGTACTCGCGGCGGTGCCGGCCGCGGACCGGTGCCGGGCGGACAGCCCACCGCACCGCGGCGGTCCCGGCGACGAGCGCACCCATGAGGGACGCGGCACCGATCGTGATCTCCGGGGTCATGACGCCACCCCCGGCGCGGTCTGGAGCGCGGCGAGCTGCTCGCGGAGCTGCGCGTTCTCCCGCTCCAGGACGACGTTCGTCCAGTGCAGGGTCAGCGCCTGCTCGTCCAGGTGGCGGCGGGCCCGCTCCGACAACTCCAGCTGCTGCACCAGCCGGGCGTCACCCGTGGCCGGCTGCACCGGGACCGGCGTGTCGGGGTGCTCGTCGCGGTCGTGAGCGAGCTGGGCTTGCAGGCGCGTGATCGCGGTCTTCTGGCTCTCGACCTGCTGCTCGGCGTCCTGCCGGCGCTTCGACTCGCCGGCGAGGATGCGGCGGAGGTCGTTGTACTTGGCCAGGGTCACGAACATCAGCGGCCACCGCCCATCACGGCGTCGAAGACGTCGCGGGCCCAGCGGGCGTCGCCCAGCGCGGTGTGCGCCACGTCGTCACCTGGCGGTTCGACACCAACCCAGCGGGACAGGCCGCGCGAGGAGAACGGGAACCGGGGCAGGTCGCTGTCCTTCACCTCGATGCCCGTGCTGTGCAGGACGGCGGCGTGGCCGTGCTGGTATCCGGCGGCGAGGGTGGCGATGTCGATCGGCCGGTAGTGCCACTGGGCGGAGCCGGGACCGAGGAGTTTCCGGAGGAACCGCTCGTCGAACCCGGGGTTCGAGCCGACCAGGACCGCGCCGCTCAGCACGTCCATGACCGCGGCGACGACTTCGCTGCGCATCATCGGCAGGACGGGGCCGTCGCCGTAGCCGGTCCATGCGGCCTCAGCGTGCGGCGGGACGACGAACCGCTCCAGGTAGCGGCCGATCTTCAGGGACTCGGGGTCGGCGGTGGCGAGGTTGGGGCGGATCTGCCAGACGTACTCGGTGTCGGTGGGCGTGTTGTCGTCGAACTCGCGGAGGATGATCGCGACTTCCCAGGCGTCGCCGAGCGTGGCGTCCAGGTGGGTGGTCTCGGTGTCGACGAAGGCGATCGGGGTCACTGGGGGTCTCCTGCGGTGAGTTCGGGGAGGATGGCGGCGGTGAGGCGGCCCTCGCGCCAGGCCTGCATGACCTGGTCTCGGCCGTCCTTCTTGAAGCGGACGGAGTGGGTGCGCGCGCGGGCTGGGGCGATGGCGACGCCGGGGACCTCGTGGATGACGCCGGTCTCCGGGTCGGCGTACTCGGCGGCGCCGGCCGCGGTCATCTGCTTGAGCAGCCGGTCGGTGAATGCGGGTCGGACGGCGGTGATGAAGCGGCGCTCGACCTCGGTGGCGTAGTGGTCGCGGACCCAGGCGGTGTAGGCCTCCTCGTCCACGACCTTGGCGGCGGCTTCGCCGGAGGAGAGGCTGACGGTGGCGATGTCGGGGCCGTCGGGGAGGGTGACGGCGACCTGGCGGACGCCGGTGGTTTCGGCGGCGGCTTCGAGGGCGGTGCGGGTCTCGGCGCGGGCGGCCTTGTACTCGGCTTCCACGACGTCGAGGAGCGTCTTCAGCGCGGCCTCGCGCGCTGCTGCTTCCTTCAGGTTCATCTTCGTGGTCTCCTTGGGCGGGGCCGTCCTGCCTGCTGTGAACGGGCAGGACGGCCCCAACTTGTGGCGGTCAGGCGGCGGAGCCGGTGAGGAGCGCGGTCATCTCGCGCAGTTGCTGGGCGCCGGCCTGGGCGATGGGCAGGCCGTAGGAGCGCTCGAACTCCTCGTCGAGGTTGTCGAGTCCGGCGTTCGCGGCGGCGGCGCGGAGGGCACGCTCGGCGGCGTCGGCTTCGGTCTCGCCCTCGGCGACGACCACCGCGTCCGTGACGTCGTCCTGGCCGCCGGCCTTCTCGTCCGGCTTCGGCAGCGCGGTCCAGCGGCGCGTCAGGTACTCGCGCAGCGTGTCCGCCTGCTCGGTGTCCGGTGCCACGATCCGGGCGTCCGCGGGGACGGTCCGCTTCGCCTCGTCGATGAGAGCGCCCATGACGAACCGGTCCTCTGCGGCGGCGGCCCGCCTGGCGAGTGCCTGCGCCTCGGGGTGCGGTTCGAACTGGGCGGGCTCGTCCGACGGGACGCGGCGGAGCTGCGTCACCTCGGCGTCGATCGGCATGCCGTCCGCGTCGACGTTCGCGCCGATCTCCTCCGGCGTGTAGATGCTGCCGTGCAGCACCTCCGGGCACGCCATCCGCACGCACTCCGAGATGGCACGGGCCCGCAGCATCGCCCCCGGGAACTGCTTCCACGTGTCCTTGGTGGTGAGCTTGGCCCGCGTCGCCTTCGGGATGTCCCACACCGCGGTGAACGGGAACTCCGGGTCGTCCGCGCGGAAGATGGTCACCTCCGCCCGGGTGTCGTCGCCGCTGATCCGCATGCGGTGACCGGCCCGGCGCGTCAGCGAGGCCATCAGGTCCGCGCTGGCGGTGGCCCGGCCCTGGATGACGTGCACGGACTGGGTGGTCGTGATGACGTCCAGACCGATCGCACGCCCGTACTCCAGCGCCCAGAGCACGGAGGCCGGGTTGCCCTGGTACTGCCGCGGCAGCATCCCGGAGCCGGCGAGGGCTTCGGCGAACTTCCAGGCGTCGTGCGGTGTCATGGTGGAGAGGGAGAGCGCGCCGCCTCGTTGGGCGGGGGCGGCGGCTTGGTGCTTGACGATCTCGGCGCTCACGAGCGCACGTCCTTTCGGGTTTCGATGTAGCGGGCGCTGACGCGCGTGCCGTCCTCGACGAGTTCGGTCCGGGACTCGTACGCCCCGACCGGCAGGTAGGGGGTGCTGTCGTCCGGGTTGCCGATCGGGTAGCCGCACCGGATACGGCGGGCGAGGTTGTCGGCGCTGATGCTGTTGCGGTAGTCGCCGACGACGAGCCATACGCCGGGCTGCTGGCGGAGGGCTGCCGCGGTCTGCTGGTGGTTGGCGCGGGGGCGCTTGGCGAGGCGGCTCATCGGGTGCCTCCCGGCGTCCATCCCGGGTAGTCCTCGGGGCAGGCGCACTTGTCGGGGTGGTCGCAGGCGAGGCGGGCGAACGCGGCGTCGACCGTGTCCATCTGGTGGCGGGCTTCGGCGGCGATGCCGTCGGCGAGACGCTGCTGCCGGGCGACGAGCGCCGTGATCTCAGACTGAACCGCAGTCATCGGGCACCTGCCTTGCGCTGCATGGGAAGGGTGGACTTCAGCGCCGGCGCGGCAGCACCCAGCCGGGCGACCAGCCGCGCGAGGGCCTGACCCCGGACGGGGATCTCGTAGCCGACGTGCGCAGCGAGCTGCTCCATCAGCAGCCGCTCCGGCTCCCAGCCGTCGTGCCCGCGGGACTCCATGCGGTCGTCGACGATCTCGTGGAACAGAGCGAACGCGTCGGCGTCGTCGGCGAGGGTGGTGATGACGTGCTCGAAGTACTCCTCCAGGTCGAGGAACACTCCGTCCGGGCAGCGCCGGGTGTAGAAGCGCATCGGGCCGGTCGGGTTGGGGCGCCGGAACAGGCGACGCAGGGCGAGTCGGATGCGGTTCATCGGGTGGCCTTTCGGCGATGGCGGCCAGCAGCCGCAGAAGAAGGAGAGGGAGAGGGAGGGAGGTGGCCGGTCCGCGCCCAATGCGGGATTCGCGGACCCGGGGCCGGACGGCGGGCGCGCGGCGGTCGCGGGGTGTCGGCGGCCAGTTGCAGCAGCCACAGCGCGAGGAACCCCAACGCCAGCCCAGACACGCTCAGCAGCCACGTCACGGGGCGGCGCCCAGTTGCGGCATCTCCAGCGCCGTCCGCATGTCGGCCAGCGCGTGCACATATCCGCACCGGTACTGCGCTTCGATCGAGTCGACCTTCAACGACTCGGGCAGCCTCAGGGCATCCACCGCCGCGACGACACGAGAGGCGTAGGCCAACTCGTCAGCGACCGTTGGTTCGATCCCGACGTACTTCGCCAGCTCGGCTTCCAGCTCCGCGAGCCGGGACCGGAGCCGCGCGGACTCCTCGTGCTCCCGCCGCAACTCCTCGACCGCGCGCTCGGCCACCGACACCGCGTCCGTCGACACCGACGCCATGTCCTTGGCGGCCTCCGGGGACATCAGCAGCCCCGCTGCTTCCAGCGCCAGCGCGATCCCGGCAGGCGTCCGGTTCTGCTGCATCGCGGCGAGGATCACCCCGGCCGCGGAGTTCACCGACCTGGTGTTCACGCCGCCACCTGCCCCTGCTGCGGGGCGAATTCGTCGTGGACCTGCTGGATCGCGGTCAGGTACAGCTCCCGCTGCCACGGCTCCCAGGACGCCCAGTCCGGGCCGTACATCTCCAGGAACTCGTGGTCCACCTCGGCGAGACGGGTCTCCTCCAGGTCCTCCGCGCGGACCATCCGCAGCGCGCTCACGACGCCACCGCCAACGCACGAACCGGCACCGACACGACGACCTCGACCGGCACGTCCCGCCACGTGGTCGTCAGCACGTGCTGCCGCAGCCGGCCGTCCCGGCTCTCCCACACCCGGCCGGCCCGGATGCTGCCACCCAGGAAGTCGGCGCAGTCCGCGAGCATGGCCATGCCGCCGTCGTGGATGTAGCCCGTCAGGGTCGGGGTGGTCCGGGTGATCGACCAGGTCAGGTGTTCCGACAGGTTCGGGTGCTCCGTCAGGAGCTGCACCAGCGCGTTCGCCGCGCTGAGTTGGGTAGGGTTACTGGCCATCGGTGGCCTCTCCTTCGTTCGTGTTCGGTTGAGGTACGCCGAGTCGTGGGGTCGCCGGCCGGGCAAGCTGGGCGGCCCTTCGGCGCGTTCAGGGGGTCAGGCGGCGACAGCGGCCCGCGTGCGGGCGGCGGGCCGGCGGCGCTGGCGCGGGATCGAACGGCCGGTGCGCGGGTCACCTCCGCTGCGGATGGCGTGGATCGCGGCGCGCTGCTCGCGGTTGATGACGATCCGCTTGTTGCCGTTCCGGCCGCAGAGGTGCGGGTTGTCCCGCAGCAGGCGGCGGATCCAGTTGGTGCTGGCCTGAAGGACGTAGGCCGTCTCCTGGACGGTCATGTACTCCTGGTCCGGGTCGGCCGGCGGCTGCGGCCGGTGGTAGCGGGTCTTGTCCGTGGGCACGGGTCATTCCCTTTCTGGGGGTTGGGGTGGGTCCTCGGTGGGGCGAGGAGGCGTGAGCCGGAGGCGTGCATCGGTCGCGTTGAGGACTTCGCGGAGGCGCCGGTACGTCTTGGGGCCCATGTGTCTGCGGGTGCCGGTTTCGAGGTAGCTGACGTAGCGGGGGCTGATTCCCGCCCGTCTGGCCAGCTCGGTCTGTGTGAGCCCCGCTTGCATGCGCTCCTCGCGGATCGCGTCCCCGTTGACCTCGTAGGTCAGCGGTTGGTGCATGCCTTGAGTTAACCCTAGTTGACCCTGGCTGTCTACCCCTTGGTGGGCTTTTCTGACCTCTGTTGACCCTGATGGCCAGAGCTTTGCTGGTTGGAGGTGACCCGTCACGCACCGAAACCAGCCGTATACCTGGTTGGAACTAGCTGGAACTGGCTGGAACTGAGAGCATGTCGACATGGCTACTCGTGATCTCGACCGCCTCGCGCGACACGTGAAGGCGCACCGGCTGGAGCAGTACTCGTCACGTGACGCAGCAGCTGCCGCAGCAGGCGTCACACGCAACACGTGGAAGCGTGTCGAAGAGGGCGAGACCGTCCGCGAGTCCACCTACACGAAGATCGACCGCGCGCTCGGCTGGGCCAGCGGTAGCTGCCTTGTCATCGCCGACGGCGGAGAGCCCGTGTTCGCCGGCGAGGCGACAACGTCGTCAACGCTGCCTTCGGCAGTGCTCAGCGAGGAGCAGGCGCGCCAGATGGCTTGGGATACGGCGAAGGCAACCCTCCCGACTGCCCAGGTCGGTGAGCTTGACACTTTTGTGAACGAGCTTGTGGAGAAGTTGCGAAGGGCTGGGATTGTGACGGACAGCTCCTGATCTGGAGTGATCGGCCGTACAACCTTTTCGCCGTAACCGAATCGTAACCTCCGGATGCTGATGAAACCTCAACAACCCCCTCCCGCTCACCCGTTCGGCATGCAACGCTGAGGTCTCCACCCGGGGAGGTCCCAGGCGACAAAGGGGGCCAGGTGAGTAATGTCATCTATCTCGATCTTGGGCCGAACAGCTTCGGCTACACGACCCAGGTAGCAGGCGAGAAGGTGTGTGTCCTGTCCTCCAGGACCGTCAGCGACCGCGCTATTCAGGGGCGCGTGAGGCGGTACATGAAGGCTCAGGGCCGGGACTGCAAAACCTGCGGCGGCTGTCCGATAGGACAGGCATCGTAGGCAGCAGTCCAGCGGGGGCGTGGGCGGCAGGGGTGCCCGCCACGCCACCCAACTCACCGAGCAGCACGGGGTGTCCGATGCCATACGTCGAAGTGCGCGGCAACAACATCCGCGTCAAGTGGTGGTCAGGCGAATACCACCTGGATGACGCCGGCAAGCCGACGAAGAAGAAGCGCTACGAGTCGGCGAGTGGCCCCGAGCCAGGTGTCCCGTTCGCCGATGAGGACGAGGCGTACAACTTCGGGTTGGACCGGGAATCCGATGTGCGGAACAAGCGGAACCGTCGTAAGGCAGCCGAGCGCCTCGGAATGGGCGAGTACTGCGACTTGTGGTTCGCTGAGACTTCGCTACGCGTGCGTTCCAACAAGACGTACAAGTCCCGGCTGGACTCCGTGATCAGGCCGTATTGGCTTCAGTGGAAAGTGGACGAGATCACGCCGGTCGAGTACGCGGCCTTCGAGAGGTACGTCCGCGGTAAGTACTCCCACAACTACGCCAAGAACGTGCTCGGCGTCTTCAAGATGCTGATGGACGACGCCGTCGTTAAGTACAAGTTGCGCGACGAGTCGCCGATCATCGAGCAGCGGCGTCGCGGCAGGTACGAGAAGAAGCAGACCCGGCGAGTGAAGCGGCAGCTTCCCACGACAGCCGTGCACCAGTTGGCGTGCAACGCGTACACGGTGTGGGGACTCCCGGGCTGGGCATACATCTGGACCATCGCGTTCACCGGCATGCGTCCCCCCGGCGAGATGTACGGACTTCAGCGCGGCTATTCCTCCGTGCACTGGCCCGAGTCGGAACCCGATCGTGAATTGCGCGAGGAGGCGGTCGACCGGTACCAGCACATGACGGCGCTGCGGGTGCAGTACCAGGCGTACAAGGTGAGCCGGCAGCCGTTCCTGGCGACACCGAAATACGGCAGCTGGAGAACACTGGTGATCCCGCCGTTCTTGCATGCCATGCATGCGGCGCTTCTTGCCTCTCACCGCGATCCGTGGGTGTTTCTGTCCATCGCTGGAAAGCCGCTCCTGGAAACGGACTTCGACGGCACGTACTGGTATCCCATGCGCGATGGCGCTGAGGCACGCGCAGCGGGGCCGCAGAAGTCGCGGCCGGCCCGGCCTGCGATCCCGGCCGTCCCCGAGATGGCCGGCGAGCCCATCTACCGTCTGCGGCACTGGCACAAGGCGAAGCTGGACGAGGCCGGTGACATCCCCAGGGTTGCGGTGGAGGCCCGCATGGGGCACGAGCTGCCTGGCGTGGAGGGCGTCTACAGCGAGGTGACCGTGCCGATGGAGGAGCGGATCGTGGAGTACCTTCAGACGGTGTGGGAGAAGGAGGTTGTGGGGGCTGGGCTTTGGACGCCTCCGTTTCCCATGGCTCTCCCAGATGATCTTCTTGGGGTGGCTCCGTCCCTGTTCAGCGGCCTGCCGGTGCTGGAGTAGGTGAGATCTCGGGCATCATCAGCGCCATCGTCATCGGCCTCGTCATCGGAGTGCTGGGGCGGCTGGTCGTCCCCGGGCGGCAGCACATCGGGGTCCTGTGGACCATCGTCGTCGGCATCGTGGCCGCGCTGCTGGGCTCGGCGATCGCCGCCGGGCTCGGGGTCGCCGACACGAAGGGGCCCGACTGGATCGAGTGGTTCATCCAGATAGCCCTGGCGGCCGTCGGAGTGGCCGCGCTGGACCGGAGCCGGGCCCGGCGCTGAGTCAGTTCGCGTAGAGGTAGGGCGTCGTCGTGGTCAGCGCGTGGAAGCCGAGTCGGTCCAGGATCGGGCGGCTCATGGACGAGGCGTCGACGTGGACGTAGCGGTAGCCCTGGGCGGCGGCGACGCGGACGCGGTGGGCGATCAGGGCGCGGTAGATGCCCTTGCCCCGCCAGGCCGCCACCGTGCCGCCGCCCCACAGTCCGGCGAACCGGGTGCCCGGCACCAGCTCCATGCGGGCCGCGGCGACCGGCTCGTCGCCGGCGAGGGCCGCCACGGCGACGACCGTGCCGGGGTCGGAGGCCAGGCGGGTGAGCAACCGGTGCCGCAGCCCGCCGCCGTCGGTTCCGAAGACCCTCTCGTGCACGTCCACGACGAGGTCGACGCCGGCCGGATCGCGGGCCTCGACGAAACGGACGCCGGCCGGTGGTGCGGTGTCCAGCGGCAGCTCGGTCACCTCGGCCACCATCAGCGTCTCCGTGGGCTCGGCCCGGAATCCGGCGGCGAGCAGCCGGTCGCCGAGATCGGCCGGCTCGTCGTGGGCGTAGAGCTTCCACTCGAAGTCCAGTCCCAGACCGCCGAAGTAGGCGATCTGGTCGCGGACGGCCCGGTCCGCGTCCGCCGCGTCCAGGCCGGCCCAGAGCACGCCGTTCCAGCCGTGCGCGTCCGCGACCTGGCGCACCACCCCGCCGGCCCGCTCGATGCGGGCCCCGGGTCCGTCGGGCCGGGCACCCTCGCGCAGGTCCCGGTCGTACACAGTGAGCACTGAGGCGTGATCCATGGCCTCACTCCAGCACGGTGGCCGGGCGCAGACAAAGGATTTACCGGGCGGCCCCGCGGCGGCTGACGGGACGTCAGCGGCCGCCCGGCCGTACCGCCGCCAGGTACGCGGTGAGGCGGTCGCGGTTGCGGGCCAGGCAGTCGATGCGGGACTGGATGCGGTCGATGTGCCCCTGGAGCAGGGCGGCCGTCTGCGCCGGCACGTCCTCGGGAGCCGGCACGAGATGGCCCGGACCGCACAGGTACGGCAGGATCGCGCGGATCATCTCGGTGGTCAGGCCGGAGTCCAGCAGGCCGCGGATCTGTCCGACGCGCGCGACCGCGGACTCCGGATAGCTGCGGTAGCCGTTGCCGGCGCGTTCCGGATGGAGCAGGTGCTGCTCCTCGTAGTACCGCAGCAACCGGGTGGGCACGCCCGTACGGCGGGACAGCTCACCGATCCGCATGCCGGCCTCCCGGACCCTCGCTTGACCTTCACACTGATGTGAGGCTTCGACCATGGTCGCATGACCCTGTCTCCCCAGGTCAAGGGCGGCGGCCTGCCCTGGTCGGGGCTGCTCGCCCTGTCCTGCGCCGCGTTCACCGCCGTACTGACCGAACTCCTCCCGGCGGGCCTGCTGCCCGCGATGGCGCCCCCGCTGGGGGTGCCCGAGTCCCGGATCGGTTTCCTCGTCACCGCCTACGCCGCGGCCTCGTTCGTGGCGGCGATCCCGCTGACCGCGGCCCTGCGCGGGCTCCCCCGGCGGCCGGTGCTGTGCGGCACGCTGCTGGGGTTCGCCGCGGCCGACGCGCTGGTCGCGGTCTCGTCGTCGTACCCGCTCACCGTCGCGGCCCGGCTGCTGGCCGGGGCGACGGGCGGCACGCTGTGGGCGATGCTCGCCGGGTACGCGGCCCGGATGGTGCCGGCCGAACGGCGCGGCCGGGCCATCGCGGTGGTGCTCGCCGGGATCACGCTGGCCCTGGCGCTGGGCGTGCCCGCCGGTACCGCGCTGGCCGGGGCGGTGGGCTGGCGGGCCGCGTTCGGCACGCTCGCCGTGCTCGCCGTAGTGCTCGTGGGCTGGGTACGGCTGCGGGTGCCCGGCTTTCCGGGCGAACCCCCGCACGCCCGCCTGCCGCTGGTCCGGGTCGCCGTACGCCCCGGGATCCGCCCGGTGCTGTCCGTCACGCTGTTCCTGCTGCTGGGGCACCAGGCGATGTACACGTACATCGCCGCGTTCGCCGCACACGCGGGGTACGGCCGTGCGGACGTGCTGCTCGCGGTGTTCGGCTCCGCCACGGTGGCCGGCGTCTGGCTCACCGGCCTGCTGGTCGACCGGAAACCGCGCCCCACCCTGCTCACGGCGCTCGCCCTGGTCGCGGCCTCGCTGCTGCTACTGGGCCTGGGTGCCCGGCCGCCCTGGCCGGGGGCCGGCGCGGTGGCGCTGTGGGGTGTGGCCTTCGGCGGGGCGCCCACGCTGATCCAGACGGCGCTCGTCGACGTGTCGGGGCCGGCCGACGCCGACGTGGCGACCTCGTTGCAGACCACGGTGTACAACGCGGGCATCGCCGCCGGGTCGCTCACCGGCGGTCTGGCGCTGGACGCCGCGGGCGCCGGGGCCCTGCCGTGGACCGCCCTGCCGCCGGTGCTGCTGGCGCTCGCGACGGTCGCGGCCGGGCGCCGGTACGCCTTCCCGGCGCGGCGGCCGGGCGTTGCCGCCGAGGCGAACGGGGCGGGCGGGGTGGCCGTAACGTGTCCCGCCGGAGATCATGCCGTGAGGAGGTGGGCCGATGGTACGGGACAGTGAGCTGCGGTACCTGCGCCGCTGTGTGGAGCTGGCCGAGGAGGCGCTGGACGCCGGTGACGAGCCCTTCGGTTCGGTGCTCGTGGCCGGGGACGGGACCGTGCTGGCGGAGGACCGCAACCGGGTGGCGGGCGGGGACCGCACCCGGCATCCCGAGTTCGAGCTGGCCCGCTGGTCGGCCGCGCACCTGACGCCCGGGGAGCGGGCGGCGGCGACCGTCTACACCTCCGGCGAGCACTGCCCGATGTGCGCGGCGGCGCACGCCTGGGTGGGACTCGGCCGGATCGTGTACATCGTCTCCTCCGTCCAGCTCTCCGGTCTGCTGGCCGAGTTGGGCGTGCCCGCGGCGCCGGTGCGCACACTGCCCGTGCGGGACATCGCGCCCGAGGTGACCGTGGAGGGGCCGGTACCGGAACTGCTGGACGAGGTACGGGGGTTGCACCGCCGCTTCCACGCCGGGAACTCCGGACGCGCCTGACGGTCAGCCGAGTTCGAGCGTGGTGACGCCGAACACCCGCTCCCGGGCGTACGCGCGCACCGGTCCCGTGTACATGCGGGCGGTCTCGAACGAGGGGCGCAGGCCCGCCTCTTCGGCGAGGGCGACGGCGGCCGTGTTCGGCTCGGGCACGTCGATCGCCACCTCGCTGCCGGCCACCTCGGCGGTGAGGGCGGCGAACAGGGCCCGGGCGTCGTCGGCGGTGTCCGCGAAGAGGGGGCCGACGCGCAGGGTGTCGTGGCCGGGGCGGAGCACGCCGTAGCCGGTCGGGCGACCGCCCTCCGCGCGGACCACGGCGCGGTGGCCGGGCGTGCGCAGCCACGTGGCGAGGAAGCGGGGGCGGTCCGCGGGGTGACAGGCGCTGTCGTAGGCGGTGAGGGCGGCCAGGTCGGCGGGCCCGGCCGGGCGGACGCCCAAGGGCGTGCCGGTGCCGGTGCCGGGGGCGGTGCCGGTGAAGCGGATGGTGCGGTAGGCGGGACGGAAGCCGGACTGGCGGTAGTTGGCCTGCTGGGCGACCACCCCGTCGAGACCGACGGTCCGGTTCCCGGCGTGGGCGAGCGCGGTCTTCCACGTGGTGAGTCCGTACCCCCGGCCGCGCAGGTCGGGGCGGACCAGGTAGCAGCCGAGGAAGGCGTAGTCGGGGCCGTGGTTGACGACGGAGACGGCCGACACCGGCTCCCCGTCGATCCGGCCGAGGAAGAACCCCTCGGGGTCCTGCGCGAAGAACGCGGGCCCGTCGGACAGCCCGGGGTTCCATCCCTCCGCGGCCGCCCACCCGCTGATCACCGGCCAGTCGTCGAGGGTGGCCCGCGTGACGACGAGGTCGTGGGGGGTCGCAGAGGTCATCGATGCGCTCCGTCTTCCGTCGGGGTGGGGCTGTCCACACGGCTCGGGCGTGGGCCGGCCGCCCGCAGCATCCTTCCGGATCGGGGCAGGCCGCGCCACGGGGAGATCGGCCGAAGCGGCGGACTCCGTCCCGGGACGGGGAGTCGGCAGACGCCCGGGTACGGAGGGGCCGGCCCCCTCGCGACAGGAGGCCGAGGCCCGGGCCGCGGGGATCGCCCGGATCGGGGCGCGATACCGCCGGCCGACCGGGCTGTGGGCGTCCGGCACGCTGCGCTCCGGGCGTGTGGTGGCGCTGCGCTCCGGGGGGGGCGGCACCGCAGCCTTGTCCGACCGAGAAGCCGTGGATTTCGGCCCTCCCCGCTGCTCGGCCGCCCGAGCCCCGCTCCCCGTGTCCGCCGCAGCGCTCACCGCACCCCGCGGACGTTCCGCATCCAGCGTCCCCGCGGCCCCGGTGCGGCCTGAGCGCGGGAGACGGTACGGGCCCCGCCGGACCGGGGTCCGGCGGGGCCGTGCGGGGGTGGGTCAGTGGGAGCGGCCCGGGCGGAAGCGGCGGTACAGAATCGCACCGGTGAGCAGGAGTGCGGCGCTGCCGGCGACGGCCGGGGTCGTCACGTCGGCTCCCGTGTGGGCCAGTGTGGAGGCAGCCGGGTGCGACCGGACGGGGGCCGGCGGCTTCGGCGCCCGGTGCGTCGGGGCCGGGGTCCGCGGGGCCCGCGTCGGCTGCTCGCCGGGGCCGTTGACCGACTGGTTGCCGTGGGCCGGGTTGCCGACGCCGACGACGTCGACGCTGTTCCCGCTGACGTTGACCGGCAGGTCGACGGGGAGCTGGATGCCGTTGCCCGAGAGCACCCCGGGCGAGTCCTCGGCGCCGCCGTGGGCGAAGGCCCCACCGGACGCGGCCGGCGCCTCGTCCTTCCCCGTGCCGCCGCTCCTGGCACCGCCGGTGTTCGCGCACGCGTTGCCCGCAGCCGGATCGAGCAGCCCCACGACGTCCACCGTATTGCCGCAGACGTTCACCGGCACGTGCACCGGCAGCTGGATGCCGTTGCCGGAGACCAGCCCGGGCGAGCCGGCCGCCGAGCCCTGGGCGTCGGACCCGCCCGCCGCGAAGGCGGTGGACACCGGCAGCGCCACGGCCATCGCGCCGGACGCGGCGGCGACGGCGATCACACCGTTTCGGGTAGCCCGTCTCATAGGTTCCCTGCCTTCCAGACTTCATCGCGAGCACTCACCCGCACCACCTAGAACGGAGCCGAACCAATCGGAGTTATGGCTAATCGGTCTTTCACCCCATCGAGCGGCAGGTTTATCGAACTGCATGTAAAGCGGCTGAAAGATCACCAACAGGGTCAGGGAGGACGCGCAGGCTACACCGGCCGCAGCCGCCCCGCTCGCCCGGAGGCGGGCCGTCCGGGGCCCGCTTAGCCTGTTCCGAGGGTGCCGACCCCGGTCCGCGGCCGGCGCCCCGGGAGGCGAACGATGCTGGCCAAGCTGTCCACACGGCCCGCCGTCCGGCGCTGCGCGGGGGCCTCGGCCCTCGTCCTGGCGCTGCTCGGAGCCGGGCTGCCCGCGGCTGCCGCCGACCAGCCGCAGCCCGACCTGTCACGTTTCTACCGGCAGAAGCTCTCCTGGTCCGCCTGTCCGGGCACGGACACGCCCGAGGACCTCCAGTGCGCGAAGGTCACCGTCCCCCTCGACTACGCGCGACCACGCGCCGGCACGCTCGACGTGGCGCTGGCCCGCTACCGCGCCAGCGGGACGTCCCGGGGCTCCCTGCTGCTGAACTTCGGTGGCCCGGGCGGCGCCGGCATCCCCGCGCTGACCGCCGAGGGCAAGCAGTTCATGGACCTGACCAAGGGCTACGACGTGGTCACCTTCGACCCGCGCGGGGTCGGCCGGTCCTCCCCCGTCAGCTGCGGCGACGGCCTGGCCTCGGCCGGGACGGAGAAGGAGCCCGACGTCAGCCGTCCGCAGACGCTGTTCAAGCAGTTGCGGCAGGCCGCCGACCAGTGCGCCCGGTCCTCCGGCCCGGTGCTGGCACACATCGGCACCGTGAACGCCTCGCGCGACCTGGACGTCATCCGCCAGGCGCTCGGCGACAGCAGGCTCAACTACCTCGGCTTCTCCTACGGCAGCCGGCTCGGCGCGGTGTACGCGGCGCAGTTCCCCGGCAAGGTCGGCCGGGTCGTCCTGGACGGCGTGGACACGCTGACCGAGTCGCCGGCCGAACAGGGGGTGGCGGGGGCCGAGGGGCAGCAGACGGCGCTGGACGACTTCCTGGACTGGTGCACGACGGATCTCGGCTGTCCGTTCGGGCAGGACCGGCGCAGGGCCGGGGACCAGGTGGTCCGGCTGGTGCGCTCGCTCGACGAGAACCCGGTGCCCACGGACTTCGGCGGCACGTTCTCCGGCCAGGACCTGGTGGGCGCCATCGGACAGGGCCTGTACAGCAGGGAGCTGTGGAGCTCGCTGGAGCGGGCGCTGGCCTCGCTGGTCGACGACGGCGACACCCGGCGCGTCCTGGCCTTCGCCACCGGCGGCATCGGCCTGCCCCGCGAGCGGCACCGGACGGACGGCGGGCTGGCCGACACCGAGGACGTCCCGGCGGACAACCTGCCGGCGGCGCTGATGGCGATCAACTGCGCGGACGACCCCGACCGGCCCACCGCGGCACGGCTCACCGAGGACCTGAAGGACCTGCGGGCCGCCTACGACCAGGCATCGCCGGTCTTCGGCCGCTACCGGCTCACCCAGCTGCTGCTGTGCTACGGCCGGCCCAAGGGCACCGACTTCATCCGCGACCGGGTCAAGGACGTGCGCACGGCGAAGATGCTGCTCGTCGGCACGCGCGGCGATCCGGCGACGCCGTACCAGTGGACCGTGGAGACGGCACAGCGGCTCGGCCCGTCGGCCGTGGTGCTCGACAACAAGGGTGAGGGCCACACCGGGTACTCGTCCTCCATGTGTGTGCACCGCAAGGTCAACGACTTCCTGCTGTACGGCTCGCTGCCCGCGAACGGCAGCTCCTGCCCGGCCGACCCGATCCGGAGTGTCACCCCGGACAGCGGCGGCTGAGGGCCGCACGCCACCGGTCGCCGGCCACCGCCGCACCGGCCGGCACCGAACGTGGCGCATCCGGGTGAATGCCGCGCACCGGGGCAACCTCCCGGCCGCGCCGGCCGTCCCTTCCGACAAGGCGCGCCCAGGCCGCCGTACCCCGACTCATCCCGTACCCGACCGCGACAGGGAGCCCGTCATGCGCATGCGCGCCGTCATCGCCGTACCCGCTGCCTCGGCCGCCGTGGCGGCCCTGCTGCTGACCGCCCCGCAGAGCCGGGCCGCCGCCGGCCAGGACCTGCCCGCCCGCTGCGCGGAGAAGGCGCTGACGATCCGGGCGAAGGCCGTGAGCGGTCACCCGACCGTGCTGCGCACCAGCGTCACCAACCGCGGCCCGCGCGCGTGTGTCGTCGACCGGGTGCCCACGGTGACCTTCGGGGACCTGGACGGGATCGCGTTGCCGGTGCCGGAGGGCGGCGCGGGCGGTTACCGGCTGGCGGCGGGCGGCACCGCGTACGCCGACGTGCGGACCATCGCCGACCCGGCGGACCCGGAGGCCCGCCGGGTGGTGGGGGTCGGGGTGGCGGCGTCGGCCGAGCACTGGGGCCGCTCGTTCACCGCGGGACGACTGGGCACCGGGCGCCGGGTGCTGGTCTGGGAGCCGGTGACCACGTGGTGGCAGCGGTCGGCGGCGGCCGCCGACCGTGCCATCGGGCTCGGCTGACGAGTCAGTCGAGCACCAGCTCGGGCGAGTAGAGGTCCAGCCACGCCGCGAGGTCCAGGGTGCGTTCCAGGCCGCGCCGGGCCGCCTGGGTGCTCACCGGTGCCTCGCGTTCGGCGGCCTGCCGGACCCGGTCCCGGTCGACGAGGTCGAAGACGCGGTGGGAGGGCCGGGCGAGCAGGTCCTTGGTCTGCTCCTGCAGGGCGCGGGCGTAGCGGGGGTCCTGCGTGGACGGGTAGGGGCTCTTGACCCGCTCGTACACCGACCGCGGCAGGACGTCCGCCGACGCCTCCCGCAGCAGGCTCTTCTCCCGGCCGTCGAAGGACTTCAGGGCCCAGGGCGTGTTGTAGACGTACTCGACCAGCCGGTGGTCGCAGAACGGCACCCGGACCTCCAGTCCGACGGCCATGCTCATGCGGTCCTTGCGGTCGAGCAGCATGCGTACGAAGCGGGTCAGGTGCAGGTGGCTGATCTGCCGCATCCGGTACTCGAAGTCGCTCTCGCCGTCCAGCCGGTCGATGCCGGCGACGGCGGTGCGGTAGCCGTCGGCGACGTAGCCCTCCAGGTCCAGGGACTTGGCGAGGTCGGCGCGCACCACGCCGGCGTCCTCGCCGAAGTGGCGGCTCATGGTCGTCAGCCACGGGAAGGCGTCGGTGCGGCGCGCCTCCTCGTCGAAGAACTGGAGGTAGCCGCCGAAGACCTCGTCGGCGGACTCGCCGGACAGGGCCACCGTGGACTTCTCCCGGATGGCGCGGAAGAGCAGCAGCAGGGAGCTGTCCATGTCGCCGAGGCCGGACGGCAGGTCGCGGGCCCGGATGACCTGGGCGCGGACGGCGGGGTCGGCGAGGGCCTCGGCGTCGAGCACGATGTCCTGGTGGTCGGTGCCGGCGAGGCGGGCCACGTCGTGCACGAAGGGCGTGTCGGGGGTGCCGCGCAGTTCGTCGGCGACGAAGTTGTCGGTCTGGCCGACGAAGTCGACGGCGAAGCTGCGCACCTTCTCACCCTGCGCGGCGAGTTGCCGGGCGGCCAGGGCGGTCATGGCGCTGGAGTCGAGCCCGCCGGAGAGCAGGGTGCAGCGCGGCACGTCGGCGACCAGCTGGCGGCGCACGATGTCGTCGAGGAGCGAGCGCACGGTGGCGATGGTGGTGTCGCGGTCGTCGGTGTGCGGGCGGGTCTCCAGGCGCCAGTACACGCGGGTGGACAGGCCGGAGCGGTCGACGGTGACGACCGTGCCGGGCTCCACCTCGCGCATGCCGTCCCAGAAGGCGTGGCCCGGCGTCTTGACCATGACGAACAGCTCGCGCAGACCGTCCAGCGTGACCCGGGGCCGGACCAGCGGGTTGGCGAGGATGGCCTTGGGTTCCGAGCCGAAGAGGACGCCGTCGGCGGTGGGCTGGTAGTAGAACGGCTTGATGCCCATGCGGTCGCGGATCATGACGAGCTTGTCGGCCCGGCCGTCCCACACGGCGAACGCGTACATGCCGTTGAGCCGTTCGGCGACGGCGTCACCCCACTCCAGGTAGCCGTGCAGCACGACCTCGGTGTCGGAGTCGGTGGTGAACCGGTGACCGCGGTCCGTCAGTTCCCGGCGCAGCTCGGTGAAGTTGTACGCCTCCCCGGAGTAGACGAGGGCGACGGTGCCCTCGGGGGTCGGCAGCGACATCGGCTGACGGCCGCCGGGGAGGTCGATGATGGCGAGCCGGCGGTGTCCGAGGGCGGCGGGGCCCTCGGTCCAGGTGCCACGGTCGTCCGGGCCCCGGCAGGCCATCGTCTCGGTCATCGCATGCAATGTGGTGGCCTCGGTCGTCAGGTCACGGTCGAAGGAGACCCATCCGGTGATGCCGCACATGCGCTACCTCCTGCCTCCGGCTGCCCGTCGGCCCCGCGTTCACCTGCGCTTTCGCGGTCGCGGAGAACCGTCCGGCAAAACCAGTTGTATCGAGCACCTATATGACGAGCGTCCGCCAGCCGGTCGGCGGAGTCAACGCGGCCGTAACACGGCACACGCGTCCGCCCCATGGTTTCGGCCGCGTTTTGCCTCAGCGAAATCCGCGGACAGGCCCGCCACCGGGCAAGGGGCGACACGAACCGGCCACAGGCAAAAACTTCCTCAAGCGACCCGGACGGCAGGGTCTCGCCACGCCTTCGCGGTCAGAAACGCATCCGGCATCCGCCTCCGTCCGGCCGGACCCTTTTTGTGATCGGCCGCGGGGTCCGCGTCACCGCCGTCCGCCGGGACCGCCGGCGGCGGCCGACAAACGCGTCGAGGCCCGGATTACCCCGAATGCCGTAATCGTGAATCCGCCCTATCGTCGTGTCATGGAGCACGCACTGAGTCCCGTGACCCTCGCCGAACTGAGGCGCCCGCGCCCCTATCCGGCAGTCTCCGTACTGACCCCGACGCACCGTCGCGAACGCGGGAGCGGCCAGGATCCGGTCCGGCTGCGCAACGCGCTGACCGAGGCGCGCAGGCGGCTGGAGTCCGACCCCGCCGTCACCCGTGAGCGGCGCGCCGACGTCGTGGCACAGCTCGACCGGGCCCTCGCCGAGGTCGACCTGACGCATGCCGAGGACGGTCTGGTGATCTTCGCGGCGCCGGGTGAGCACCAGGTCTGGTCCCTGGCCCGGACCGTCCCCGAGCGGGTGGTGCTGTCCGACACCTTCCTCACCCGCAACCTGGTCGCCGCACACACCGCCGAGCGGCCCTACTGGGTGCTGTCCGTCTCCGCGGACCGCGTCACCCTGTGGAGCGGCGGCCCGGACCGGGTCGTGGAGGAACACGGGGGCGGCTTCCCGCTGGAGCGCAGACGGGAGAACTTCGACGCGGAGCGCCAGATGCGGATCGGCGATCTGCCGAGCACCTTCCGCGACGAGGGCACCCGCCAGTTCCTGCGCGAGGCGGACACCGCCATGAGCACGGTCCTGCGCGAACAGCCCCGGCCGCTGTACGTCATGGGCGAGCAGGCGGCGCTGTCGCTGCTGGACGAGGTCGGCACCGTCGCCAAGTGCGCCGTCCACGTCCCGCGCGGCGGCCTCGGACACGCCGGCCCCGACGCGGTCTGGCAGGCGCTGCGCCCGGTCCTGGAGGAAGAGTCCCGCAAGGACACCACGGCCGTGGTCGAGGAGCTGGTCTCGGCGCGCGGTCACCGCACGTACGCGGCCGGGCTGGACGAGCTGTGGCAAAGCGCCCGGGAGGGCCGGGTCCGGCTGCTGGCGGTGGAGGAGGACTTCCGGGCCACCGTCCGCGATCTCGGCGAACATCTGGTGCCGGCCGAGCCCGGCGACCTGGACGCCCGCGACGACATCGTGGACGAGATCGTCGAGCAGTGCCTGGAGACGGGCGCCGAGGTGCGCTTCGTGCCCGACGGCGCGCTCGGCGACGCCCATGGCATCGCGGCAGTGCTGCGGTACTGACCCTGAGGGCCCTGAGGGCCCGTCCTTGCGTCGGCGTACGCTACGGCGTGATCGTCGGCGTAAGGGAGCGCACGCATGGGTGACCTGCTGGGTGTGGCGGTACTGGGTGCCGGACACATGGGGGCCGATCACATACGACGGCTCGACCAGGTGGTCAGCGGAGCCAGGGTCGCGGCGGTGGCCGACCCCGATGCCGAGCGGGCCGCGTCAGCGGTGGCCGGGCTCGACGGGGTCAGTGTGCACCCGGACCCGGTCGCCGCGCTCGACGCGCCCGGTGTCGCCGCCGTCCTGATCGCCTCGCCCGGCCCCGCGCACGAGGAGGCGCTGCTCGCCGCCTTCGCCCGGCGGCTGCCGGTGCTGTGCGAGAAGCCCATGGTGCCGGACTCCGCCGGCGCCCTGCGGATCGTGGAGGCTGAGGCGGCGCTCGGCCGCCGGCTGGCACAGATCGGGTTCATGCGCCGCTACGACGCCGAGTACCGGCGGCTGAAGGCCCTGCTGGACGGGGGCGGCCTGGGCCGGCCGCTGATGCTGCACTGCACGCACCGCAACGTCTCCTCGCCCGCCGGCTTCACCAGCGCCATGCTGATCAACAGCTCCGTCTCGCACGAGATCGACGCGGCCCGCTGGCTGCTCGGGCAGGAGCTGACGGCGGTCACCGTGCTGCGGCCCACGCCGGCCGCGGGCGCGCCCGAGGGCCTGCTCGACCCGCAGTTCGTGCTGTTCGAGACCGAGCGGGGCGCCCTGGTGGACGTGGAGGTCTTCGTGAACAGCGGCTTCGGCTACCAGGTGCGCTGCGAGGCCGTGTGCGAGGCGGGCAGCGCCCGGATCGGCGACGAGCACACCATGGTGGTCACCACCCGGGGCGGCGCCCGGGAAGAGGTGGCGCAGGACTATCTCGTCCGCTTCGCCGACGCCTACGACCGTGAGGTGCAGGCGTGGGTCGACGCGACCCGGCGCGGGGAGGTCACCGGGCCGGACGTGTGGGACGGCTACGCGGCGTCCGTCGTCGCCGAGGCGGGGGTCCGCGCGCTGGAGACGGGAGGGCGGGTCGCCGTCGACCTGGCCCCGCGTCCGGACCTGTACGCCACCGCGAGCCGCTGACGCCGGGCGCGGGCGGCCGGGGCCGTCCGGCCGGCCGGCGGCCGAACCGCCGCCGCCCGGGGATCGCCGCCTCACACCCCGCCGAACAGCGCGCTCAGCCCCCGCTCCACCACGTCCGCCACGTCCTCCTGCCCGCCCGCCACCACCTCGTACGTGCGCACCAGGAAGTGCCGCAGCGACGACGCCGGGAAGAGCAACAGCGCCATGCCGTGCGGCGAGTGGAACTCCACGACCGTCCGGGTCCGCCCGTACGGCCATATCTGCACGTCCCCGTGGCCGGCCGGGGCCCGCAGCCCCTGGTCGAGCAGGGTGCGCGCGAAGGTCCAGGTGACCTCCTCGCCGTTCAGCGCGGCCTCGGCGGGGAAGTCCACGAACACGGCGAGGGGGTCGTCGGCGGTGTAACGCAAAGTGGCGCACACCGGGACCTCCTGGTCCTGGGCGGTGACGAGCCGGGCCTCGGCGAGCTGTTCGACGGTGAAGTCCATGCTCTTAAGGAGTCGGCGCGGCCCTGTCGCATGCCGCCAATTCCGGTCAGACTTCGGCAGGTACCGGCCGCTCCGCATCGCGATGGAACGCATGAGCGTCGAACACGCGCTTGAAGTCTCGGGCGGGAAAGCGTCGACTGACTCAACTCGCGTATTGGCGCTACGACTTGACCACCCTGCCGCGTACGCCATTCGTACCCGCGGAACCCTCCGGGAAGACTCTGGCATATGCCGGAAGCACCACCGTATCGTGTGTTGCCAAATCCCTTACAGGGCGTCGCGGGCTGTGCCACAGTCGTAGCGGTCCCTCGTCGTCCCCGTCGTACCGTCCCCCATCGGAGTGCGTCATGCCGTCCCCAGTCTCCGCGGACCGCCCAGCCGCCCAGCCGCCCGGGCGCGGCTCGGTCGAAGCGCTGATAACGCAGGCGCGGCGGCTCAAAGGCGACGTGGACGCCGTACGGCGGGACACCCGGAACGACGGTACGGACCCCGGGGAACGCTGGCAGCGCGCCCTGTACGACCTCGCACTGCACCAACTCGACGATCTGGACGCCCACTTGGCCCAGCTGCGGGACGGCCCGCAGCCCGCTCCGGCCGAGCCCGCCGCGCCGCCCGCGGGGCCGCCCGCGCGGGCCGCGGCCCCGAGCGGCTCGCTGATCAGCCGCGTCGGCAGCGCCGAGTGGGACCTGCTGACGGACGAGGCGACCTGGTCCGGCGAGCTGTACCAGATCCTCGGCCTCGACCCGGCCCGTCCGGCCCTCACCCTGGACGAACTGCCCAGTCTGGTCCTGGACGAGGACCGGCCGAAACTCACCGCCATGGTCACGGACTGCCTGGTCGACGCCAAACCGATCGACGGCGAGTTCCGTGTCGTACGGCCCGACGCCTCCGTACGGACCGTGCACATGATGGGCGAGCCGGTGCTCGGCGCCGACGGCGGGACGACCTCCATGTGGGCCGTGCTGCGCGACGTCAGCGAACTGCGCCGCAGCCAGCGGACGGTGCGCGAGACCCGTGACTCGCTGCACCGCCACCTCCGGCAGGAGCAGACCGAACACCGGATCGCGGCAGAGCTGCAGGAAGCCGTGCTGCCGCCCTGGCGCGGCTCCCTGCGGCTCCCGCGCCAGGGGCCGGGCGCGCTGGACCTGGCGGCCCACCGCCTCCCGGCCGCGACCCCCACGCTGCTCGGCGGCGACTGGTACGACGCCCTGGAACTGACCGACGGTCAGACGCTGCTCAGCGTCGGCGACCTCACCGGACAGGGCGTGACCGTCGCCTCCGGCATGGCCACGCTGCTCGGCGCCGTACGCGGCATGGCGCTGGCCGGCACCGAGCCCGGTCACCTGCTCACCCTGCTCAACCAGTTACTCGACACCACCGTGCAGCCCGCCCTCGGCAGCGCCGTCTGCTGCCGCTACCGGCCCGAGACCCGCACACTGCTCTGGGCGCAGGCAGGACACCCCGCCCCGCTGCTGTACCGCGACGGGACGGGGCGTGTGCTGAACACACCGGACGGCGTCCTGCTCGGCGCCTCCTCGGGCGCCGTCTACGGACAGTCCGTCCTCACCCTGCTACCGGGCGACCTGCTCCTGCTGCACACCGACGGGCTGCTGTCGGGCCACGACAGGACGGCGGCCGCGGACCGGCTGCTCGGCCTCGCCCCGCGGTTCGGCACGGCGCGCACCGCGCAGGACTGTGTGCGCACGGTCGTCGAGGAGTTCGGTGGCGCCGGACGCGAGGACGACGCGTGCGTGCTCGTCGCCAAGGTCACGACCTGACGGTCACCCCATGTGGCCGGCCCGCCGGGCCGGTCGGCGCACAGGCCCCTGTGCCTGTGCGCTCATGCCTGTGCGCTGTTGCCCTCCCCCTTGCTCCTCGGCTTGGGCAGCGCGAGCCGGATCTCCTCCCGCAGCTCGTGGATCCTCGGATAGCCGGCGTACTCCGCGGTCAGCCGGTACATCTGCCGCAGCCGGTCCCAGGTGCGCCGGGAGGAGTTCGACCCCATCGACATCAGGGCCAGCCGGGCGTAACGGTCGGCCTGTTCGGGGTCGTCGGCGATGAAGCAGGCCGACGCCATGGACAGATGGTCGAAGATCTTCGACCGCTCCCGCCCGTCGACGCGCAGGGCGAGGGCCTTCTCCGCGTAGTGCTGGGCGTGGGCGGCCGCGCCCGGGTCGAACTCCGCCAGCGTGCGGTACGCGAGCGCCTGCATGCCGTACAGATCCTCGTCCTTGAAGGTCTGCATCCAGTCCGGCGGTTCCACGTCCTGCCGGTCGGAGACGAAGAGGTCCTCCGCCCGCCCGAGCGTGCGGCGCATCGCCTGGCCCTTGCCCATCGACGCCTGCGCCCAGGCCTCGATGGTGTGGAACATCGCCTTCGTCCGTGGCTGCAGACGGTCGCCGGCGCCGGACTGGGCGAGCTTCATCAGGTCCAGCGCGTCGTCGGGCCGGCCGAGGTGCACCATCTGCCGGGCCGCCCGGGACAGCGCCTCACCCGCGCGCGGCCGGTCACCGCCCTCTCTGGCGGCGTGGGCCGCGATGACGAAGTACTTCTGCGCCGTGGGCTCCAGGCCGACGTCGTGCGACATCCAGCCCGCGAGGACGGCGAGGTTGGCCGCGACGCCCCACAGGCGCCGCTGGAGGTGGGGTGGATGGTGGTAGGCGAGCATGCCGCCCACCTCGTTGAGCTGGCCCACGACCGCCTTGCGCTGCAGCCCGCCGCCACGGGCCGCGTCCCAGGCGCGGAACACCTCGACCGAGCGCTCCAGCTCCTCGATCTCCTGGGACCCGACGGGGGCGGCCTCGTAGCGGTCGAACCCGGCGGGGTCGGCGTTCAGGGGGTCGTCGAGGACAGGGGCGTCGGCCCTCAGGGCCGGGTCGGTGTGCAGCCAGTCGCGCATGGCGCTGCTGAGTGTGGATCCCGCGGCGAGCGCGGCACCCGCGCCCACCAAGCCGCGTCGGTTGAGCATGAGGTCCATTCCCGTGAATTCGGTGAGGACCGCGGCGGTCCGTTCGGGCGCCCACGGCACACCGTCGGGATGTTCCTCGATCCCGTCGCTCTGCCGTTTCCCCGTACGCCCGTGCCGCACCAGACCTAGGTCCTCGATGGTCACGACACGGCCGAGACGCTCGGTGAACAGGGCCGCCAGCACCCGCGGCACCGGATCGCGCGGGATCTCTCCCATGTCGATCCACCGCCGCACCCGGGAGGTGTCGGTCGCCAGCTGCGGATGGCCCATGGCCGCCGCCTGCCGGTTGACCAGCCTCGCGAGTTCGCCCTTGGACCAGCCGGCCAGGCCGAACAGGTCCGCAAGCCGGGTGTTGGGTTGTCCGCTCACGTCAAGCCCCCAGGTTCTCGGCTGAGTTGACAGTAGCCGGGTGCACGTTGCCGGGCGACTATTCGCCACGGTTCGCCAGGGTCCGCCAGATGGTGTGCCACCGGCGATCGGGTGTCAGGTAGGAACGCGCCACCCCGACCCGGTCGCCACCCGCATATGACGGCCGTATACGGCGGAGCACGGCGGGCGACGACGGGCACACTCCCCAGGGTGTACCCGTACGGCCGGGCCGGGTGGGCGCACGCTCCCGGAACCACGCTCACGGGGCACGTGACCTGAGCACGAGTTCGGGACGCGGACGTACAGGCAGGCACCGCAGGCACACGAAGGGATCTGTTTCTCCCATGTACGCAGCATCGTCCTCCGTGTCCGCCCCGTCCCGGCCGCTGCGCCCCCGCCCGGCGGGCGGCGGGCCCTACCTCGACCCGGCACCGCGCCCGGGCGGTCCCGTGCCGGTCGCGGGCCGGACCCGGCGGGTCCCGGGCCAGCCCGGCACCCCACCGCTCAGCGGGAGGCTGGACCTGTCCGGCCCCCAGGGCGCGCAGCTGCGCACCGCGCTCGCCTCGGTGCACCGGATCTGCCCGGAGTTCGCCCCGGTGCAGGTCCTGCGGCGCAGCGGACGGTCCGTCCTCCTCGTCGGGACGACAGGGCGCAGCACGGCCGTCGCGAAGTGTCTCCTGGACCACTCGCCCGCCTGGGCGGAGCGGAGCCGCCAGGAAATAGCCGCATACCGCTCGTTCGTCCGGCACCGGCCGCCGGTCCGGGTGCCGAGGCTGATCGCGGCGGACCCGGACAACTGCACGCTGGTGATCGAGCGGATGCCGGGCCGGACGGCGTCCTTCCAGCGGCATCCGGTGGAGGCCCCGCCGCGCGCCGACGTCCGGGCCGCGCTCGGCGCGATCTGCCGGCTGAACGCCTGGCGGCCCCCGGCGGGCACCTTCGACATGCCGCTGGACTACGCGGCCCGGATCTCCCGGTACCACGAACTGGGCCTGCTCACCGACCGCGACCTCGGCGACCTGCAGAAGCTGCTGCACGGCATCGCCCACGAGGTGGGCCGGCACGGCATGCTCCAGTTCTGCCACGGCGACGCGCTGCTGTCGAACATCCTGTTGTCACCGGCCGGTCCAGTGCTGGTGGACTGGGAGCACGCGGGCTGGTACCTGCCGGGGTACGACCTGGCGACGCTGTGGCTGGTCCTCGGGGACGCGCCGTTGGCCCGGCGGCAGATCAGCCAGATCGCCCAGTCGGCGGGCCCGGCCTCCCGGGACGCCTTCCTGGTGAACCTGATGCTCCTGCTGACCCGGGAGATCCGTACGTACGAGACGGCCGTGCAGCGTTCGATGCAGGACACGGCCCCGGCGGCACCGGTCGCGGCCCACCCCGGTGCCATGCCGTCCGGCGAGGAACAGCGGCTGCTGCTCAGGCGGTTGCACGACGACTGCCAGATGGCCCGCAAGGCCGTCCGCGCGGCGGTCGGCACTCGCTGACCGGGCGACGGCTCCGCGGTGCGCCCTGAGCGGCGGCGCACCGCGGACCTTCGTGCGCGGGCCCGGACCTCGAGATCCACTGGTGTATGCCAGTGACGCCCCGCAGGCCCGGGCACCGCCGCCGAGAAACTCGCCGGAAACCCTCCGTGACATGGGAAATCACCTTTCCCCGGGCATCATTGACGGATCGTCGGCAAGCCGGTACCACTGACCCAGCCTGGCGCCGTACGCCCCGCCACGCCCCGCCCGTCACAGGAGGCCGCATTGCGAGGACCCGCCACCGACCCCACGTCCACACGCGGCCACAGACGTCTGCGGCGGACCGCCGTCCCGCTGGCCTCCGCGGCCCTGTTGCTGCCCCTGCTCGGCGCCGCCCCCGCCCCCACCGCCGCGGATCCCGGCCCGCACCGGTTGCAGGACGCGTTCGCCACCGCGGCGGCCGACTACCACGTGCCGCAGAGCGTGCTGCTGGCCGTCTCCTACCTGCAGTCCCGCTGGGACGCGCACGGTGGCGCGCCGAGCGTCACCGGCGGCTACGGCCCGATGCACCTCACCGACGCCCGGACCGCGCTCGCCACCGCGGAGCACTTCGCCGAGGGAACGGAGGACGCCCGGGGCGACAGCGCTCGTGCCGCGCTGCACCCCGTCGCCGACGTGCCGGCCGAGACGGCGGTCCCGGCCCGGCTGAAGACGCTGCCGAGGGCGGCCGAGCTGAGCGGCATCCCCGCCGAGGAGCTGCGCACCGACCCGGCGGCGAACGTGGCGGGCGGCGCCGCCCTGCTCGCCGCCACGCAGAAGGAGCTGGGCGAGCCGCTGAGCGCCGACCCGGCCGACTGGTACGGCGCGGTGGCCCGGTTCTCCGGCGCCGACGACACCGCGACCGCCACCGCGTACGCCGACGACGTGTACGACGTACTGCGCACCGGCGAGGAACGCGTCACGGACGACGGCCAGCGGGTGTCCCTGGCCGCCCAGCCAGGGCTGACCGCCGACAGCGGCAGGCTGGGGCGGACGGGCCTGCGCACGCTGTCCACGGACGGCACCGAGTGCCCCCGGTCGGTGTCCTGTGTGTCGGTCCCGGCGCCGTACGAGGAGTTCGGGGACAACGACTACGGCAACCACGACCTCGGCGACCGCCCGGCGTCGCAGAGCGTCAAGTACATCGTCATCCATGACACCGAGGGCGCCTGGGACGGGGTCATGAACCTCATCAAGGACCCCACCTATGTGTCCTGGAACTACACGATCCGCTCCACCGACGGTCTGATCGCCCAGCACGTCCAGGGCAAGGACGTGGCCTGGCACGCCGGCAACTGGTACATCAACGCCAAGTCGATCGGCATCGAGCACGAGGGGTTCCTCGTCTCGCCGGACGCCTGGTACACGGAGGCGATGTACCGGTCCTCGGCGCGGCTGGTGCGGTACCTGTCCCGGACCTACGGCATCCCGCTGGACCGGCAGCACGTCCTGGGCCACGACAACGTGCCCGGTCCGACCGCGTCCACCGTCCCGGGCATGCACACGGACCCCGGCCCGTACTGGGACTGGCGGCACTACTTCCAGCTGCTCGGCCACCCGTTCCGGCCCACGGCCGGCCGGCACGCCGGTGTGGTCACGATCCTGCCCGACTACACGTCGAACCGGCCGGTGTACACCGGCTGCACCACCAAGGGCGAGCCGTGCCCGGCGCACGGATCCAGCGAGGTGCGGCTGTACACCGACCACGACGTGACCGCCCCGCTGGTCAGGGACATCGGTCTGAAGACGGAGCCGACGGACGGGGTGAACGACCTGTCCTCACGGGTCTCCACCGGTCAGCAGTACGCGGTGGCGGACCGCTGGGGTGACTGGACGGCGATCTGGTACCTGGGGCAGAAGGCCTGGTTCCGCAACCCCGCCAAGGACCCGACGGCCGTACCGGCCAGGGGCCTCGTGGTGAGGCCGAAGGACGGCCTGACGAGCATCCCGGTGTACGGCCGCGCCTACCCGGAGAAGGAGGCCTACCCGGCGGGCGTCCCCGCCCAGTCGGTGGTGCCGCTGCCCTACACCATCCCGGCCGGGCAGAAGTACGTGGTCGGTGACGAGGTACCGGGCGAGTACTACTACGCGGTGACCTTCACGCCCGACTCGCACCGGGTCGTGGCGGGCCAGGACCTGTACTACGAGATCCAGTACGGCCACCGGGTCGGGTTCGTCCGGGCGGCGGACGTGACGCTCGAAAGGCCGGCGCACGACTGAGGGCCGGGGTGTCCCACCCCGGCCCTCGCCCCGCGCGCGTCCCTGCTCTCAGCCCTGCTGGAAGAGCTCCGCCGGGAGCGGCTTCAGCAGGGCGTACAGGTCGTCGGTGATCGGGCGGTCCCAGGCGGCGATGGTGACGAGGACGCCGTCGCTGCGGTCGAACTGGACGCAGGAGATCCGGCTCTCGGAGAGCTTCAGCCGTCGCACGATGAGGAGGTTGTCGCCCTGGAGCACCGGGGTGTCCTCGACGCCGACGACGGTGATCTCCTCGTCGTTCTCCAGCGCTAGCAGCAGCTGCCCCACCTCGAAGGGGATCTCCCCCTCGGCGACCTCACGGGCCGGGGAGCCCTCGGGGAGGTTGCCGATGATCATGGCGGGGCCGCGTCCGCCGAACAGGTCGTAACGCAGGAAGACGCCCTGGCAGGTCCCGTCGGGGGCGGGCAGCAGACCCGCGCCGAGGTTGCCCGGCCAGTCGCCCGGGTCCATGGCCAGCACGTCGAAGTCGGGTCCGGCAGGGGTCGCGCTGCGGCGGCGGAGGAACGACATGCGGCCATGGTACGTGCCTGGGCTCCGGTGGGTGACCTGCGGGCGCCCGGGAGACGGGCTGGGCCCTGCCGTTCGGATCATCCCGGTGTCGCGGGCCTGGGGCCTGTCGTTCGGATCCGGCCCTATCCGGACGACCCTAGTCCAGGGGGCAGCTGGTGAGCAGGGTGGCGGGGTCCGCGCCGGCCGGGCGGGCGACGGTGCGGTCGGCGGGCGGGCGGCCGGTTCCGGCGAGCCAGCGTTCCAGGGCCGTGAAGGCGGAGCGGTGGCAGGGCACCATCGGGCGGACCCGGCCGGGGAAGACGTCGGCGAGCGAGTCGGTGTGCGTGCCGTCCTCGATGCGGTAGTAGCGCAGCAGGGAGCCGCGGCCCGCCTGGTGCACCATGCGCGCGTAGACGTCCGAGTCCTGGCTGATCGGCAGCAGGACGTCGAGGGTGCCCTGGAGGGTGATCAAGGGCTTGCCGATGCGTCCGGTCAGCGCGATGCGGTCGACCGCCCGGTGGACGGCGGCGGGCCGCTCCGGGTAGGCGTAGTCGGCGTCGCAGGCCGGGGTGCCGGAGGCGCAGTACGGGGTGCCGGCCTCTGTGTCACCGTCGTAGCCGGGGTCGAGTTCCTCGCGGTAGATCCGCTGGGTGAGGTCCCAGTAGACCTGGTGGTGGTACGGCCACAGGAACTCGGAGCCGGCCGGGAAGCCGGCCCGGTGCAGCGCCGCCTCGGCCTCGGCCGCGCCGGGGCCGCCCGCGGCGTAGGCGGGGTAGTGGCGCAGCGCGGACGGCAGGAAGGTGAACAGGTTGGGGCCGTCGGTGCGCCAGAGGGTGCCCTCCCAGTCGACTCCGCCGTCGTACAGCTCGGGGTGGTGCTCCAGCTGCCAGCGCACCAGGTAGCCGCCGTTGGACATGCCGGTGGCGAGGGTGCGGGCCGGGGGCCGCTGGTAGCGCTGGGTGACGACGGCGCGGGCGGCGCGGGTGAGCTGGGTGAGGCGGGTGTTCCACTCGGCGATGGCGTCGCCGGGACGGCGGCCGTCGCGGTAGAAGGCCGTGCCGGTGTTGCCCTTGTCGGTGGCGGCGTAGGCGTAGCCGCGGGCGAGCACCCAGTCGGCGATGGCCCGGTCGTTCGCGTACTGCTCGCGGTTGCCGGGGGTGCCGGCGACCACCAGGCCGCCGTTCCAGTGGTCGGGCAGCCGGATGACGAACTGGGAGTCGTGGTGCCAGCCGTGGTTGGTGTTGGTGGTGGAGGTGTCCGGGAAGTAGCCGTCGATCTGGACGCCGGGGACGCCGCTGGGCGTGGGCAGGTCCTTGGGGGTGAGGCCCGCGTAGTCGGCCGGGTCGGTGTGGCCGGAGGCCACGGTCCCGGCGGTGGTCAGCTCGTCCAGGCAGTCGGCCTGCTGGCGGGCGGCCCCGGGGACGTGCAGGCGGGCCTGCCCCGCGCAGTGGGCGTCCAGGGGCTCCGGTCCCACGGGGGCGGCGGTGGCGGGGGTGACCAGGAGGGAGCAGGCGGCGGCGAGCGAGAGCGCGGTCAACGCGGTGCGCCGCACTGTCCGGGCGCGCCGTCCGGGGTGACCGAGTGGCGGTGTGGGGTGGGGAAGCATGTGGTTCCTCCGGCGGGTTGGGGACGCGCTGGAGGCTAGGGGCGGTGTGGGGGTTCCGGACATGTGTGGGGCCGCCATGATGACGACGCGTTCGACGGCGTCGGCCACCATGGCGGCCCTTCTCGGTCGCTGACCGGCTGTCAGGGGCAGCCGGTGTCGGCGAGGGTGAAGTATCCCGGGGGTGCTTCCTTCAGGGTGTGGGTGACGAACGTGTTGTACAGGCCCATGTTCTGCTGGGACCCCTTGGCGTAGGTGTAGCCGCCGCTGGTGGTGGCCCGTCCCGCCTGTACGTGGGCGTAGTTGCTCGCCGTCCAGCAGGCGGCGGTGCCGCCGCCGGGGTCAGGGTCCCCGCCGCCCGGGTCCCCGCCGCCGGGGTCGCTGGTGTCCAGGCCGAAGAACCGGGCGATCCAGCGGCTGGAGCAGATCGAGTCGAGGAAGTACGGGGCCGCGGTGCTCCCGCACTGTTCGCCGCCGGTGCCCGGATCGACCGGGGTGCCGTGCCCGATGCCCGGGACCCGGTCGACCTCGACGGCGACCGTGCCGTCGGCGGCCAGGTACTGGTCCTGCCGGGTGGCGTCGGGCCCGATCGTCGTCGTGCGCGTGGGGGTCTGGGACAGGCCGTGCAGGGCCGTCCACTGGTCGCGCAGTTCGGTGGCGTTGCGCGGTGCGACGGTGGTGTCCTGGTCGCCGTACCAGACGGCCGCGCGCGGCCACGGCCCGCCGTACGAGGGGTAGGCGTCCCGCACCCGCTGGGCCCACGCGGCCGGACTCAGGTCGACGCCGGGGTTCATGCAGGTGTAGGGGCTGTTGTCCCTGGTGCAGTCGTAGGGCAGGCCGGCCACGACCGCGCCCGCCGAGAACACGTCCGGGTAGGCGGCGAGCATGACCGTGGTCATCGCGCCGCCGGCGGACAGGCCGGTGACGTAGACGCGCTGCGGGTCGGCGCCGTAGGCGGTGACGGCTTGGCTGACCATCTGCCGCACGGACAGGGCCTCGCCCTGACCGCGCCGGTTGTCGCCGGTCTGGAACCAGTTGAAGCACTTGCTCGCGTTGTTGGCGGTGCCGGTCTCGGCGAGCACCAGCAGGAAGCCGTCGCGGTCGGCGAGTTGGGGCAGCCCGGAGTTGTCGGCGTAGACCTGGGCGTTCTGCGTGCAGCCGTGCAGGGCGACGACCACCGGTGGGTGGGCCGGCAGGGTGGCGGGCCGGTAGACGTACATGCTGAGGGCGCCCGGGTTGGAGCCGAAGTCGCTCACCCGGGTGAGCGTGACGGCGGCGTGGGCCCGGGGCGCGGGACCGGCGAGCGCGGTGCCGAGGACGACGGCGAGGACGGCGAGCAGTCGGGGCAGGAGGCGGGACAGCGGGCGGGCCCGTGGTAGTGCTGCGGGCGCCCTGCTGAAGGGGGGCAGTGGCATGGCGGCTCCTTCGGTGGACACACGGGTCCCGGCCGCTCCCACGCGCGGCGGACCAGCCGGGAGTGCCGGAACCATAGGTTCGGGTGTGTCCGGGCACCATGGCGTGGCGCACCACAGCGGGGGGACCGCCGGTCGGCACCGGACGGATTGCGCGGCGCGGCGCGGTCTGCTAAGCCGACGTCACCCTGGATCACACGGCCCGCATCACACGGCCCGCATCACACGGCCCGCGTCCCTGAGCCGAACGGCTGTGCCGGCCTCATTCCTGGGGTGGCGCCGGTGGCACCACCGCGATCGGGCTCGCCGCGTGCAGCAGTACGGCCTGGGTGACCGAGCCCATCATGCGGGCGGGGGCGAGCAGCCGCCGCCGGTGCCGGCCGACGACGACCAGATCGGCGTCCTTCGAGGCGGCGACGAGGTGGCCGGCCGCGTCGCCCGGCAGCGCCTCGGCGTCGGCGCGTACCTCGGGGTGCCGCTCGCGGTGCGGGGCGAGGAAGCCCTCGGCGAGGGTGCGGGTCTCGTGCGCCACGGCGTCCTGGTCGATCGGGGGCGGCACCGGCTGCCCTGGTGCCGACCAGGTCTGCACCGGCCACGGGTAGGCGGCGATCACCTGGAGCCGGGCGCCGCGCAGGGCGGCCTCGGCGAACGCGAGGCCGAGGACGGACTCGTCGGGGCTGTCGACGTGCAGACCGACGACGACCCGGGGCCCGGGTGCGGCCGGCCCCTGCCCGTGCACCTCCCGGTCGGGCCGGGGGACGACGACCACCGGGCACTCGGCGTCCCGGGCGGCGGCGAGGCCGTTGGAGCCGAGGAGCAGGCTGGCGAAGCCGCCGCGGCCCCGGGAGCCGAGCACCAGCAGCTGGGCGTCGGCGCCGAGTTCGGGCAGGACGGCACCCGGCACGCCCTCCACGGCGAGGTACTCCACGGCCGGCGCCGCGGCCCGGTCCGCGAGCCGGCCGCGCGCCTCGTCGAGCACGGGATCGCCTTCCGCCCCGGGCGGCCCGGCGACCAGGACGTCGGCCTGGCCCCAGGCGGCGTACTGCCGTACGTGCACCACGCGCAGTGGTGCCTTGCGGCGGCGGGCGGCGTCCAGAGCCCAGTCCAGGGCCCGCAGACTGTCCGCGGAACCGTCGACCGCGGCGATGACCGGCGCTGCGTTCATCCTTGCCCCACCTCCGGAACACGACCTTCCCCTTGCTGGGGTCAGCCTGGCTCAGGTCCGGCCCCGGCAGGGCTCTGCCGGTCGCGTGTCCGGAAATCGGGCCGGAACACCCCCGGTTCAGGTGAGGTCGAACTCGCCCTCCCGCGCGCCGGAGACGAACGCGCCCCATTCGGCGGGGGTGAAGATCAGGGAAGGACTCTCCGGCCGGCCGCTGTTGCGCATCGCGATGAAGCCCTCGACGAAGGCGATCTGGACGTCGCCCAGACCGCGGCTGCCGGACTGCCACTCGGCCTTGCTCAGGTCCAGCTCCGGCTTGTCCCAGCCCGCGAGCGGCTGTTGCTGGATGGTGCTCTCGGCCACGTCCCTGCTCCTCCCGGTTCGTCGTCCGCGGGTCAGCCTAGCGACCGGTCGCCACGGCGGACAGGGCACGCGGGGAGAACCCTCGGGCGGGCCGGCCGGCCGCCGCGGCGGGGTCGTCGGGAGTAGGAGGACTCGGCGCCCACGAGCCGCGTCGGGAAGATCCGCGAGCCTCCGCCGTACGCGGGCCCGAGCACCCCGCGGGCGCCGTCCACCGGGTGTTCTCCGGCCTGTCCGCATGCCCGGAGGGCGGCCTCGGCGAATCGGATGGCGCCGCGGGCGCCGGCGGGGTCGGTGGAGAGCACGGCGCCCGGCAGGGTTCGCTGCGCACGGCGCCGCCGAGCAGCCGGGCGGGCGGCCGTGGGACGCGGGCAGCCCCTCGCGGCCGGTGAGCGCAGGCCGCCGGCTCCGGCCGGCGGGCGCCGCTGGAAAGGGGCGGGCGGCAGCCCCCATGGCGTCGGACTCGGACCGCTTTGCGAGGCCTCGCGGTTCAGGCCGGCGATCGACACGTCCCGGCGGGCGGCGGCGTGCCTGGTCCGGACGGTCCCGCTCACCGGTCCAGGAAGGCGAGCGTCCGGCTGACGAACCCGTCCGGGTCGTCCAGCCAGGGATAATGCCCGGCGCCGGGCTGGACGGCGCACTCGGCGTGCGGGAAGGCCTCGGCGGTCCGGCGGGCGACGGCGGGGCTGGGCCAGCCGTCGAGTGCGCCCGCGTACACGAGGACCGGCGCGGTCAGGGCGGTGAGGGCCTCCCGGGTAGCGTCGGGGGTGAGGGCACCCTCGGCGAAGTAGCGTTCGCCGGCCTCCTCGTTGACCTGTCGCAGCTCGGCGTCCGCGTGGGCCCGGGCGGTGTCGTCCCAGCGGCCGTGGAAGAACGGCAGGAACACGTCGTCGAAGTCCGCCTCGCCCGTGAGCCAGGCGCGGTAGGCGGGGAACGCACGCCCGAACCACGGCTCGCCCTCACGCAGCCGGGCCGCGGCCAGCCGGTCCTCGGGCACGGCCCGCAGGCCCAGGGCGGACGGGTTGGGGGTGACCAGCACCAGCCGTCGTATCCGCTGCGGGCGGCGGGCCGCGTAGAGCATGGCCAGGACGGCACCCGCCGAGTGGGCGAGCAGGTCCATGTGCTCCAGACCCATGTGGTCCCGCCATGCCTCCAGGTCCTCGACCATCCGGTCGCAGCGGTACGTCGCCAGGTCCGCGGGCACCTCCGAGTCACCGGTGCCCCGCAGGTCGAGCAGGGCCAGCCGGCGGTGCGCGGTCAGCCCGCCCAGCTCCCCGAGATACTCGGAGGCCCGCATCGGCCCGCCGGGCACCACGGCGAGCGGTTCGCCCTCCCCGCGCAGGTGGTAGGCGAGCCGGGTGCCGTCGGACGCGGTGAAGGTCGGCATGAGGCCGATCATGGTGGGGCCCTCCGCCGGGCCGCAACGCATTTCGGTCCCCGCGTGGAAATGTTTGCGCCGCCCTCTTGCCTCGGGATCCGTGACCTGCATTTACTGACCCGGAACACATCGACCGAATGATCGGTCGGTGGAGGGTGCTGCTGGTGAGGGAGACGTCGCGATGGCGGATGTGGCGGACCTGCTCGACGCGGGCGAACGGCTCGGACCCGGGGAACTGCGGGCGCTGCAACTGGAGCGGCTGCGCGCGTCGCTGCGGCACGCGTACGAGAACGTGCCGTTCTACCGTGCGTCCTTCGACAAGGCCGGCGTCCGCCCGGAGGACTGCCGCACCCTCGACGACCTCGCACACTTCCCCTTCACGACCAAGGCGGACCTGCGGGAGAACTACCCGTACGGCATGTTCGCCGTGCCCCGGGAGAAGATCCGGCGGCTGCACGCCTCCAGCGGCACCACGGGACGCCCCACGCTCGTCGGCTACACGGACAACGACCTTTCCATGTGGGCCGACATGGTGGCGCGGTCGATCAGGGCGGCCGGTGGCCGGCCCAGCGATGTCGTCCATGTGGCGTACGGATATGGGCTGTTCACCGGGGGGCTCGGCGCGCACTATGGCGCGGAGCGCCTGGGCTGTACGGTCGTCCCCGCGTCCGGCGGCATGACGGCCCGGCAGGTGCAGCTGATCCAGGACCTGGAGCCGTCCGTCATCATGGTGACCCCGTCCTACATGCTCACCCTGCTGGACGAGTTCGAACGGCAGGGCGTGGACCCGCGGTCCACCTCGCTGCGGGTGGGCGTCTTCGGGGCCGAGCCCTGGACCGAGCGGATGCGGCGGGAGATCGAGGAGCGGTTCGCGATCGACGCCGTCGACATCTACGGGCTGTCCGAGGTGATCGGCCCCGGTGTCGCCCAGGAGTGCGCGGAGACCAAGGACGGCCTGCATGTGTGGGAGGACCACTTCTACCCGGAAGTCGTGGATCCGATCACGGGTGAGGTACTGCCGGAGGGCGAGCGGGGCGAGCTGGTGTTCACCTCGCTGACCAAGGAGGCCATGCCGATCGTCCGGTACCGGACGCGGGACCTGACCCGGTTGCTGCCCGGCACGGCGCGGGCGTTCCGGCGGATGGAGAAGATCACCGGGCGCAGCGACGACATGGTGATCCTGCGCGGGGTGAATCTGTTCCCGACCCAGATCGAGGAGATCGTGCTGCGTACACCCGGTGTGGCGCCGCACTTCCAGCTGCGCCTCACCCGCGAGGGGCGCATGGACGCGCTGACCGTGCGGGCCGAGGCACGCCCCGACGCGCCGCCGGAGGTGCGGGAGGCGGCGGCCCGGGCCATCGGCGCGGCGGTCAAGGACGGCATCGGGGTGTCGGTCGGCGTGGAGATCGTGGAGCCGGAGTCACTGGAGCGCTCGGTGGGCAAGATCCGCCGGATCGTGGACCTGCGGACGCGCGACGCCGGGTAGGGTCCGGGCACCGGGTGCCCGCAGGCGGCTTCGGCCCCGGCCGTCGGTGCCGCCCCGGCCGCCCCGCGCGCTCGTATCGACGTACTCCGAAACGTCGGCCGCCGCCTATACTCCGGAGTCATGACGGACACCGCCCCCACCCCGGACCCGCACCTGGTCAACGCGCTGCGGGCGCTGTCCAACCCGATGCGCCTCCAGATGCTGGGCTGGCTGCGCGAGCCCGAGCGGCACTTCCCGATGGAGGCGGCCATCGCGGACCCGGCCGAGGTGGGTGTGTGCGTGAGCCACATACAGGCGAAGGCGGGGCTGGCCCAGTCGACCGTGTCGGCGTACATGGCGGAGCTCCAGCGTGCGGGCCTGGTCCGGGCGACCCGGGTCGGCAAGTGGACCCACTACAAGCGCGACGAGCAGCGCATCGCGGACCTTGTCGCCCAGCTGGGACGGACCCTCTAGCCGCCTTCCCCCTCACCCGCTCCCGCCACCGGTGCCGCTCACCCTTGCACTTCATATCGAATATCTGCGATATTCCGAATCGTCGAAACCCTGTCTGCGAGGGAGCACACCCATGGACCTCGGCACGTTCGGGATCTACACCTTCGACTTCGAGCACCAGCCGGCCGCGCGGATCCGGGACTCGGTCCGGGAACTGGAGGACCTGGGCTGGCGGGCGCTGTGGATTCCCGAGGCGCTCGGCCGGGACGCGTTCACCCACGCCGGTCTGCTGCTCGCCGCCACCCGGCGGCTGACCGTCGTCAACGGCATCGCCCGGATCTGGTCCCGCGAGGCCCGCTGGACGCACGGCTCCGCCCTGCTGCTGGCGGACGCCTACCCGGGCCGGCACGTACTCGGCCTGGGCTTCGGCGGCGAACCCCGGCCGGGGGTCAGGCCACTGGCCGCCATGTCCGCGTACCTGGACGAGCTGGACACCATCGAGACGCCGAACCCCCGCCCGAAGACCCCGGTCCGGCGGCTGCTGGCCGCCTACGGGCCGAAGATGCTCCAACTGGCCCGCGACCGCGCGGCCGGCGCCCACACCTACCACGTGAACACGGCCCACACCGCACAGGCACGGGAGATCCTCGGCCCGGACGCGTTCCTGGCCGTCGAGCACGCCGTGCTGTTCGAGGCCGATCCGGTCCGGGCCCGCGGCCTCGCGCGCGAACATCTGCGCGGTTATCTGCGGACGCCGTACAACCTCGCCAAGTTCCGCCGGCTGGGTTACACCGACGACGACCTCTCCGGCGGCGGCAGCGACCGCTTCGTGGACGACCTGGTGTTCTGGGGTGACCCGGACACCGTCGTGCGGAAACTGCGCGGGCACGTCGACGCGGGCGCCGACCACGTGGCCGTACAGGTGATCGGCGTGCGGCCGGGCGAGTCGGCGCTGCCGCACTGGCGGACGCTGGCGGACGCGCTGCCGCCGGGCGGGGAATCGGCCGGCCGGTGAGCGGCCGGCCCGGTCCTGGCACGCACCGGCCGGGCACCGTGCGCCCGGACCCGCACGCCGTACGCCCGGCCGGCCGCGGTGTGCCCCGGCTAGCCGCCGAAGCGGTCGCGCAGCTCGCGCTTGAGGATCTTGCCGCTCGCGTTGCGCGGCAACTCGTCCGCGAACAGCACCCGTTTGGGCGCCTTGAACGGCGCGAGCCTCGCCTTCACGTGCGCGATCAGCTCCTCCTCCGTCACCTCGCCGCGCGGGACGACGACCGCGGTGACGGCCTCGATCCACCGCTCGTCGGGCAGGCCGACCACGGCGGCCTCGGCGACCGCCTCATGGGTGTACAGGGCGTCCTCGACCTGGCGTGACGCCACCAGGACGCCACCGGAGTTGATGACGTCCTTCACCCGGTCCACGATGGTGAAGTACCCGTCGGCGTCCCGCACGGCCAGGTCCCCGGAGTGGAACCAGCCGTCGCGGAAGGCCTCGGTGGTCTCCTCGGGCTTGTCCCAGTAGCCCTCGCACAGCTGCGGTGACCGGTAGACGATCTCGCCGGGCGTGCCGGCGGGGACGTCCTTGCCGTCCTCGTCGACCACGCGGGCGTCGACGAACAGGACGGGCCGGCCACAGGAGTCCATCCGGCCCTCGTGTTCGTCGGGCGCGAGGACGGTGGCCAGCGGGCCGATCTCGCTCTGGCCGAAGCAGTTGTAGAAGCCGAGCTCCGGCAGCCGCTCGCGCAGGCGCTCCAGGACCGGCACCGGCATGACCGACGCGCCGTAGTAGGCCTTGCGCAGTCCGGACAGGTCCCGGGTCGCGAAGTCCGGGCGGCCCGCCAGGCCGATCCAGACCGTGGGCGGGGCGAACAGGCTGTCCACGCGCCCCGCTTCGATCAGGTCGAACAGCCGGTCCCCGTCGGGCGCGTCGAGGATCAGATTGGTCGCGCCCACCGCGAGGTAGGGCAGCAGGAAGACGTGCAGCTGCGCGGAGTGGTACAGCGGCAGGGAGTGCGCGGGGCGGTCGCCGGCGCTGAGGTCGAGAGCGGTGATCGCGCTCAGGTACTCGTGGACCAGGGCGCGGTGCGTCATCATCGCGCCCTTGGGCAGGGCGGTGGTCCCGGACGTGTAGAGCAGCTGCACCAGGTCCTCGGTGCGCGGCTCGGGGCCGTCGTACGGGGGTGTGCTCGCCAGGCGCACAAGGAGTGAGTCGCCGGTGTCGCGCAAGGGCAGCGTGCGGACGTCGCCGGGGAGCCGGCCGGCGATACCCGGGTCGGTGAGCACCAGGGAGCTGCCGGACTGGCGGACGAGGTACGCGAGGTCGTCGCCGGTGAGGTTGTGGTTGACCGGCACGTGCACGAGTCCGGCGCGGGCGCAGGCCAGGAAGCCGATCAGGTAGGCGTCCGAGTTGTGGCCGTAGGAGCCGACCCGGTCGCCGGGGGCGAGCCCCTGGGCGAGCAGGACGCCCGCCGCGCGGGAGACGGCCTCGTCCAGTTCCTCGTACGTCCAGGCCCGGTCGGCGTACTCGACCGCGACCCGTGCCGGGGTCCGCCGGGCGCTGCGGCGCAGCACCCCGTCGACCGTGCTGCCCTGTCCCTGCGTCATGCCTCAAGATCCTGGGTCCGGCGCCGGGGCGGGTCAAGCACCCGGACGGCACGGACGTGAACCCCTTGGGCGCCCAATCGGTCGCTCCCGTCCCGGCGTTGGAAGGCACGACGCGCGGACCGGGGACGGTGTGACGGACCGCGCCGAGCACGCCGAACGCCGGAAGCCCACGCGCCCCGTTGACACATCCCCTCCCTGACAGGAAAGTTTCACGGTGCACGGCAGGCGCCGAAAGATTCTTTCACGCGGGAGGCCGCAGGATGACCGACGACGTGGCAGGCGCGCGATCCGGCGGACCGACCCGCCGCCGGATCGTCGCGGGCACCCTGGTGGCGGGCGGCGCGCTCGCCCTCGGCGCGCTCCCGGCGGGCCCGGCCGCCGCCACACCCGCCTCCGGCCGCCACCGCACCCTGCGCCACGGCCCGCCCGAACGCGCCGGGCTGCTCCCCGCACACCTGCGGCAACTCGTCACGGACGCCGAGGCGTTCCTCAAACCCTCCCCCAAGCACCCCTGGTACGCGGGTGCCGTGCTGCTCGCCGGGCGCGGCGGCACCGTGGCGCTGCACGAGCCGATCGGCATGGCCGTGCGCTACGCCCGGTACGACGAGAAGACCGACACCGGTGTCGAACTGCCGCCCGAACAGCGGCTCCCGATGACCCGGGACACCGTCTTCGACCTGGCCTCCGTCTCCAAGCTGTTCACCTCACTCCTCGCCGTGCAGCAGATCGAACGGGGCGCGCTGGCCCTGGAGGGGACGGTCGCCTCGTACCTCCCGGAGTTCGGACGCGCCGGGAAGCAGGCGGTGACGATCCGTCAGCTGCTTACCCACACCTCGGGCTTCCGCGCGTGGCTCCCGCTGTACGACGCGCCGACGTACGAGGACAAGCTCCGGCTCATCTGGGACGAGGCACCCCTCAACCCGCCGGGCACCGCCTACCTCTACTCGGACCTGAACCTCATCTCGCTCCAGCTCGTGCTGGAGAAGATCACCGGCCGCCCGCTGGACGTGCTGCTGCGTGAGGAGATCACCGGACCGCTCGGCCTCGACAGCACCCGCTACAACCCGCCCGCGTCCTGGAAGCCGCGGATCGCGGCCACCGAGGACGCGCGCCGGCCCTGGTCCGGCCTGGACCGCGGGATGGTGTGGGGCGAGGTGCACGACGAGAACGCGTACAGCCTGGGCGGCGTGGCCGGTCACGCGGGCGTGTTCGCGAACGCGTGGGACCTCGCGGTCCTCGGCCGTACGCTGCTCGACGGCGGCCGCTACGGCCGGGCCCGCATCCTGCGGCCCGAGTCGGTGGAGCTGATGTTCACCGACTTCAACACGGCCTTCCCCGGCGACGAGCACGGCCTCGGCTTCGAGCTGTACCAGCACTGGTACATGGGGGCGATGGCCACCCCGCGCACGGCCGGGCACACCGGCTTCACCGGCACCTCGCTCGTGCTCGACCCCACGACCGACTCCTTCCTGGTCGTCCTCGGCAACTCCGTGCACCCGGTGCGCGGCTGGCGGTCCGGCTCCGCTCCCCGGGTCGCCGCCGGGAACCATCTCGCCCGCGCGGTGCCGGTCCGTCCGGCGAAAGGCCGTACGGCCTGGTTCTCGGGCATGGCGAACGCCACGGCCGCCACGCTCACCCTGCCGGCGCTGGACACCTCCTCCGGCTCGGCCCGGCTGCGCTGCGCCCTGTGGTGGGACACCGAGCCCCGTTCCGACCTGGTGGTCCTGGAGTCCACCGCGGACGGCGGCGCCACCTGGCACCCGGTTCCGTTCACGACCACTCGCCGCGACGAGGACCCCGAGGACCACCCGGCGGGCACGGTCACCGGCTGGTCGGGCCGCGTCTGGCACCGGCTGGCCGCGGACCTGCCGGCCGGCCCGCGGCTGGTCGTGCGCTGGCGGTACACCACCGACGCGCTGTACGTCGGCCGGGGCGTGTACGTCGACGCACTGCGCGTCGACGCGGGCGGGACGGTGCTGTTCGACGGGGCACGCCCGGCGGACGCGGCACGGATCGCGGCGGTGGGCTGGCAGGGCTCGGCCGACTGAGCCGGGCCCGCCGGTCAGTGCCGCTCCAGCACCGCCATCGCCGCGTTGTGCCCCGGCACGCCGCTGACCCCGCCCCCGCGCACCGCGCCCGCCCCGCACAGCAGGACGTTGGGGTGCCGGGTCTCCACACCCCAACGGCCGCCGTCCTGCTCGGCGTACGGCCAGGACAGGGCCCGGTGGAAGATGTTGCCGCCGGGCAGCCTGAGGTCCCGTTCGAGGTCGAGCGGGGTCTTCGCCTCGATGCAGGGGCGGCCGTCGGCGTCGGTGGCCAGGCAGTCGGCGAGTGGCTCGGCGAGATGGGCGTCGAGCTGGGCGAGGGTGGACGTCAGCAGTTCCTCGCGTACGGCCTCGTTGTCCCGGTCGAAGAGGCGGGCCGGGGCGTGCAGGCCGAAGAGGGTGAGGGTGTGGTAGCCGCGCTCGGCGAGGCCGGCGCCGAGGATGGTGGGGTCGGTCAGGGAGTGGCAGTAGATCTCCGAGGGCGGGGCGGCGGGCAGCTCGCCGGCGGCGGCCTGGGCGTGGGCGGTGGCCAGTTGCCGGTAGCCCTCGGCGATATGGAAGGTGCCGGCGAACGCCTCGCGCGGGTCGGCGTCGGGGTCGCGCAGCCGGGGCAGCCGGGTGAGCAGCATGTTGACCTTGAGCTGGGCGCCCTCGACGGGTTCGGGCGCCGGGCCGCCGGTGAGGGCGGCGAGTTCGTGCGGGGAGGCGTTCACCAGGACGTGCCGGGCGGCGGCGGTGCCCTCGCCGCCGGCGGTGCGGTAGACGACCTCGGCGGTCGTGCCGTCCGTGTCGATCCGCAGCGCCTCGTGCCCGGTGGCGATGCGCGCGCCGGCCGCGCGCGCCGCGGCGGCCAGCGCGTCGGACAGCGCGCCCATGCCGCCGACGGGCACGTCCCAGGCGCCGGTTCCGCCGCCGATGACGTGGTAGAGGAAGCAGCGGTTCTGGACGAGGGTGGGGTCGTGGGCGTCGGCAAAGGTGCCGATGAGCGCGTCGGTGAGGACGACGCCCCGGACCAGGTCGTCGGTGAAGGTCCGCTCGATGACGGCGCCGACCGGCTCCTCGAACAGGGCGCGCCAGGCGGCCTCGTCGTCGATGCGGCGGCGCAGTTCGCCGCGGGTGGGCAGCGGTTCGGTGAGCGTGGGGAAGACGCGCTGGGCGACGTGAGCGGTCATGCCGTAGAAGCGCTGCCAGGCCTCGTACTCGCGGTCGCCGCCGGTGAGCCGGGCGAAGGCCTCCCGGGTGCGCTGCTCGCCGCCGCCGACGAGGAGGCCGGTGGGCCGGCCCGCGCGCTCCGCCGGGGTGTACGACGAGATGGTGCGGGAGCGGACGCGGAAGTCCAGCCCGAGGTCGCGCACGATCTTCTCCGGCAGCAGGCTGACCAGGTAGGAGTAGCGCGACAGGCGGGCGTCGACCCCGGCGAACGGGCGGGTGGAGACGGTGGCGCCGCCGGTGTGGTCCAGCCGCTCCAGCACGAGCACGGAGCGGCCGGCCCGGGCCAGGTAGGCGGCGGCGACCAGGCCGTTGTGGCCTGCGCCGACGATGACGGCGTCGTACGCGCGGGTTCCCTCGTTCGCGGGCATGGTTCTTCGTAGCACGCGGTGATCCACGACGGCCAGAGGCGGGCCGGCCGGATCAGGCCCGTACCTTGTGCGGTGCCGGACGTGCCTGGGGGCCGAGCCGCGCCACGGCGCGCAGGATGTGCTTCGGCGGGAGCTGCCAGCGCAGCCGCGCGGGGATCCCGCGGAGCACGGCCCCGGTGGCGCGCAGCCGGCGGGTGACGACGGCGGGCGCGGGGGCGGGCCTGCCGTACAGCTCATGGGCGTACGGCGGCAGCGCCGCGTACGCCAGCAGGGCCACCCGCCGCCACAGCAGCTCGCGGGCCGGGACGAGGAGGGGATGGGCCGGCGGCCGGAGCAGGAAGTCGTCCACCTCGTGTGCCTCGGGTCCGGCGGCCAGTTCCGGCCGGACCGCCTCGAAGTACGCGGCCAGCTCCTCCCGGCTCGCCGGGACGGTGTGCGGGTCGAGCCCCACCAGGCGGGCGCTGACGCGGTGTTCGGCTATGTACCGGTCGGCCTGGGCGTCGGTGAGCGGGAAGCCGGAGCGGCGCAGGACGTGCAGGTAGGAGTCGATCTCCGCGCAGTGCACCCACAGCAGCAGCTCCGGCTCGTCGACGCCGTACCGCTCGCCGGTGTCCGGGTCGGTCGCGGTGAGCATGGTGTGGATCTTCCGCACCCGCGCCCCGGCCCGCTCGGCGGCCTCGCTCGTGCCGTAGGTCGTGGTCCCGACGAAGTGCGCGGTCCGCATCAGCCGCCCCCAGGCGTCCCGCCGGAAGTCGGAGTTCTGCAGGACACCGCGGACCGCGCGCGGATGCAACGCCTGGAGGTAGAGCGCGCGGACCCCGGCGACCCACATCATGGGATCGCCGTGCATCTGCCAGGTCACGGAGGCGGGGGTGAACAGTCCGGGGTCGCCGGTGCCCGCGTGTGTGCCCACGGCCACTGGACGTCACCCCCTGCCGACTGTCGACGCGTGTGTGTGCCGCGCCCGGGCGCCACACCTGACTTCCTCGGCGCAGCCTAGCCCAGGCCCTGCGGCGCGTTCGGGGCGTCGGCCCGCAGGCCGAACCGGGAGAGATCGCGAATGCCGGGTTCCGGGCGGATGCGGGGGCGAAGCCGGCCTGGGGCGGTCACCCGAGCGTTTCCAGGAAGTCCGCGCAGGCGTCGGCGCAGGCCCGGCAGGCCGCCGCGGCCGACTCCGCACCGGGGTGCTCGTCGAACGCGCGGGCGCACTCCAGGCAGACCGAGCGGCACCAGTCCACCCGGACCCGGATCGCCTCCTCGTCCTGCCGGTTCTCCTCACACAGCACGCGGCAGGTGGCGTCGCACGCCTCGGCGCACATGATGCCCAGCCGGCGCGCCCGTTCCTGGTGCTCACTCCCGTCCGGGTCGACCAGGCTCGCGCGCACGGCACAGGCCCGGGCGCACTCCGTGCACGCCTGGGCACAGGTGAAACGGTCCTCCAGGAACCGGTACAGCTGCTGCGAAGTCGGCGATGTCACACCGTGCGAGTAGCCGGGGCGGACGGCCACAAACCACTGTCCCGGGGGCTGACGCGCGGCCACCACCCGGACATCCACCGCAACCCATAGTGTCCGGATTTGCACCGTTCCGGGTGGGGTATTCCTGTTCTATGAACACCGCATCGATGCAGCTGGCCGCCCCGAGCGGCCTGATGAGCCTCTTCCTGTTCATCGTGGCCGTGGGCGTGCTCGCGCTGCTCGCCGGCGGCTTCTGGATGACCTCGCGCGTCAGGTACCGCGAGTCCCCGCGCCCCCGCCCGGAGGAACAGCCCAAGCTGCCGCCGGAGGGGCCGGTGCACGAGGTCCGGGAGAACCGGGAGTCCGCGGAGATACCCCGCATCCCCAAGGGCGAGCGCCCGCTCACCCCGTACGAGCTGACCAACATGGACACCCGGACGAACGCGTCGAAGGAGCGTCCACGCTGGAGCAAGGGTTCCAGCGGCTCGTTCGGCGGCGGCGGACTCGGCGCCCACTGATCCCGGTCCCCGATCGGCCCGAGCCGAACGGAAGACCCTCAGGAGTTCCGGGCGTCCAGGCGTCCGACGCGGGCCACGTTCTGCCGGTCCTCGGGGTCCTGGCTGGGCTCGGCCGCGAACCAGGCGTCGAGGATCTCCTTCAGCACCGGTTCCGAGGTGAGTCGCAGGCTCAGCGCCAGGACGTTGGCGTCGTTCCAGCGCCGCGCTCCGTCGGCCGTACCGGCGTCCACGCACAGCGCCGCGCGCACGCCCGGCACCTTGTTGGCCGCGATGGACGCGCCGGTACCGGTCCAGCAGCACACCACCGCCTGGTCGGCCGCGCCCTCGGCCACCTCCCGGGCGGCGGCCTCCGAGCAGACCGCCCACCGCGCGTCGGCCCCGGGCCGCAGCGCGCCGTGCTCCCGGACCTCGTGGCCACGGCGCCGCAGCTCCGCGACCAGCAGACGGGCCACGGGTTCGTCCATGTCGGAGGAGACGGAGATCCGCATACCCCGGAGCGTAGCGCGTGGCGTCCGGAACCGGCCGGACCTGCCTGGCGGCCCCGCGCAGGGGCCGTTCGGCGGGTAACGGGCAGGACGCGTGGTCAGGGTGTGGCCGTGCTGCTGTTCCGGAGACACCTCGCCGCCCTCTCCCCCGCCCCTGCCGCCCGTGTCCGATCCGTACGGCCGGCCGGCGGGCCTTCAGCTCGGCTCCAGGGGGCGCGCGGGACGCGCACCGGCGTGGACCGGGCTCACGCCGCCGGACGGGTCAGCGCCCGGTGGAGGTGTTCGAGGGCGTCCAGCAGCACCGAGCGGTGGTACCAGCTCAGCCAGGCCGCCGTGTCCGAGGCGAGCAGGGCGAACGCCTCGGCCTGCGCGGCGGTCGTCCGGTGGCCGGCGTCGGCCCAGTGCAGGGTGATCACGCCGGTGCAGGAGCCGGCGGAGGAGAGCACCGGGACGCTGTGCACGGCCCGGGTGCCGGTGGTCAGCAGCGCGCGCCGGCAGTCGTCGGACAGCTGCGTGTCCGTCGCGACGTCGGGGACGCCCACCTGGCGGCCCCGGACCCGGGCCACCGCGTCGGCCGTGCCGTCGCCCCGGCCGCGCACGAGCTGGTCCAGGAACGTCTCCGCGCAGCCGTAGTGGGTCTCCAGCGTCAGGGCGTTCACGGCCGGGTCCACGAACTGCACGTACCCGGCGGGCGCCTTCCCGATGGCCAGCGCCTCGTGCAGGACGGCGTCGATCATCTGCCGGCGGTAGCGCGGGTCCCGGCCGCCGCGGGCCAGCATCCGCAGCTGCGGCACCGGCAGCGAGCGGCGGCCCGGGAACCACACGTCGCCGTCCGGGGGCCGGGCCACCACCACGGCCGAGACGAGGACCCGCAGCGGCACGTTGAACCGCTGCGACGCCTCGCGCAGCGCCCGGAAGGCGCTGCCGGAGTCCGGCAGCCCGTAGCGGACCATGAGCGTGCCCTGCGCCATGCCGATCACCGGCGCGGTGCGCACCCGGGCGCGCAGCGCGCGGACCTCCTTGTGCAGGTCCTCGTACGAGGGCCGCAGCGGGTCCGCCATCTGCGACCGCCAGGCGGGCAGTTCCTCCACCCGGGAGGCGGCGCGGGCGAGCTCGCGCAGCGCCTCGTCCAGCGTGGCGTACAGCTGGACACCGTCGAGGCGGGCCAGGTGCACCGCCTCGCGGACCCCGGGCCGGGCGCGGACGATGATCAGGTCGGGGCGTCCGGTGCGCGCCCGGGTCGTCTCGCTGAGCGTGCGCAGCACGGCCGCGCCGCCGAGCTGGACGTGCGCCATGTCGAGAACGGGGCGCAGTCCGGCGCGGTCCGCCTGTTCCAGGTGCCCGCGCAGCTCCTCCGACCAGGCCTGGGCTCCGTCGGCGTCGAGGCTGCCCGACATGCGCAGCAGGAGGGCGCCCTCGGCGGGCAGCCCCTCGACGACGGAGGACTCGATCACGAGGGGAGCCGGTGCCGCGGGCCGGCCGGAAGAAGGTTTCATCGCATCACCCAGACGGGACGTCCCAAAGAACTCGGTCGGTGTCTTCCTGGCCTACGCACCACCGCGCACGGTAGGCCCCGGGCCGCCGGCCGCGCCATCCACCGCGCCGTACGGCTCGGCGGCGGGCCGGTCCGTCACCACCCGGGGTCGCCGGGCGCCGGGCGGGCCGGTGCGTACGCCGGCCCGCCCGCCCGCTCCCGGGCCGGTTCGCGGGCCGGGGCGCGGGAGGTCAGGGCGTCCAGGGCCGACGCCAGGGTGGCGTGCACCCGGATGCCGGGCAGGCCGGCCGAGGTCAGGGCCTCCCGGACGTGCGGTCTGGGCTGTACGACGGACAGGGCGCGGCCGGTGCGCGCGAGGGCCCCGGTGGCCCGGTCCAGGGAGCGGACCGCGTCGGCACAGGCGAGGTACGCCTCGCTCAGGTCCAGCAGGGGGTGCTCACCCGCCTGGCCGGCGTGGGCGACGTGCTCGGCGAGGGCTTCGGAGAACAGCCGGGCGTTGGAGGCGTCGACCGTGCCCCGGGTCTTCAGGACGCTGATGCCGCCGAGCCCCGGACGGTGCTCGTGCACGGTCTGCAGGAGCAGCGGAGCGGGGCCGCCGGGGCGGACGCGGGCGGGTGACGGCTGACCGTCTTCCCTGGGTGATCGGGTTTCCACGGGGATCGGGCTTCCTTGAGGGGGAGGAAGGATCAGCCGGCCGCGTCTTGACCGGGACATCACTGTGCCCGCGCCGTGCGGGGGATGCAACGACGTCCCCGCGCGTGTCGTACCGCCGCGGTCTCAGCCGACGTACCGCCGGGCGGGTGAGTCCCTGCGCGCCCGTTCCAGGGCGGCGAGGCGGCGTTCCAGGTCGGGCGGTACGGGATCGCGCTGGCGCAGCACCCACGGCAGTCCGGCGGTGGCGTGGGCGAACGCGCGGGCGGAGGCGGCGTCCCGTGGCACGGTCCGGATGAGGTGCCCGGTACGGCGCAGCGCCGGCAGCAGCGGGCGGCGCAGCCAGGTGAACCACAGCGTGTTGCGCAGTCCGAGGACCCGCCGGGCCGTGCTGTCGCGCAGCCGGGAGGCGTGGTGGTGGACGGTCAGTTCCTCGGCGTAGGCGAGCCACCAGCCCTGGCGCAGCAGGTCGCAGGCGAGCAGTTCCTCCTCGCCGCCGAGCCACAGGCCCGGGTGGAATCCGCCGCCGGCCCGGAAGGCCTCGGTGCGCAGCACGGTGGCGGCGGCGAGGAAGGAGCCGAGGGCGGGTCCGGGCAGCCAGCCGGGTCCGGACAGCGGGGACTCGCGCAGCTCGCGCACGACCGGGTCCTCGGTGCCGTCCGGTTCCACGATGATCCGTGCGGTGACGCCCGCGAGCCGCGGCCCCGCGTCCAGCAGGTCGGCGGCCCGGCGCAGACTGCCGGGGTCCCACCAGGTGTCGTCGTCGCAGAAGGCGACGTACGGCGTGCGGACCCGCTGCACGGCCAGGTTGCGGCCGATGGCGCCGAGGTTGCGGCCGGGGCGCAGCAGGGCCATCTCCGGGAACTCCCGGGCGACCGCTTCGGCGGTGCCGTCGGTGGAGGCGTTGTCGGTGACGATCACGGGCGGCCGCTCGGGCAGCCGGCGCAGGAGGGCGAGGGTGCGCAGCAGTTCGTCACGGCGGTTGTGGGTGATCAGGACGACGGTCGTGCGGTCGTCGGGGGCGATCCTGGCGGGGGCCTCGGCAGCGGTGCCGGTCATCGTCTGACGCCTCCCCGTGGGTGGTGGCGGATCGGGGGCGCGGTCGTCCGGCGCCTTCCCGTGGGGTGAGTGCGGATTGGGGGATGGCGGTCCTCCGGCGGCTTCCCGTGGGGTGAGTGCGGATTGGGGGACGGCGGTCCTCCGGCGGCTTCCCGTGGGGTGGGAGCGGATTGGGGGACGGCGGTCCCCCGGTGCCTTCCCGTGGGGGGAGCGGATCGGGGGACGGCGGTCCCCCGGCGGCTTCCCCTGGGGTGGGAGCGGATTGGGGTGGCCGCCGTCCGGTGTTTTCCGCCGGGGTGCGGCAGGTCGAGGAGGGGCGCCCGGCGCGCGGCCGGGGTGGCCCTCGTCCGGTCCGTGCCCGCAGGTCCCGGGTACGGGCGCCGGGGTTGTCCCCGGTCATGGTCCGCTGCCTTCCCCGGGGTGGCCGGGCGGTTCGCGGTCGAGCAGGCGGGCGGCGTGTTCGACGCGTGGGGGCAGGGGCCGGCGGCGGGCGAGGGCGGCCGGGAACCGGACGACGGTCTCCTTCAGGGCGCGGCGCGCTCCGGGCCGGCCGGCCGCGGCGGCCAGTACGAGACCGGTGCCGGCGCGCAGGACGACCGGCCAGGGGCGGCGCAGGCAGGTGGTCAGCACGTGGTTGCGCCGGACGAGGAAGGAGCGGCCGGAGCGGGCGTGGTCGCCGGGGTGGTGGCGCGCGCGCAGGGACGGTTCGTAGACGACACCCCAGCCCGCCGCGGCCAGGTCGTAGGCGAGCAGGGTCTCCTCGCCGCCGAAGAAGAGCAACGGGTGGTAACCCCCGGCGCCGAGGAAGGCCTCGCGGCGGACCACGCAGGCGCAGCCGAGGAACCCGAGCACCGGGCGGCCCGGCAGATCCGGTTCCAGCGGCAGCGGGGAGGCCCCGAGCACCGCGTTGAGGGGGTCCTCGGCGGCCTCGTCCCCGACCAGGGTGCGGGCGGCGAGCAGGCCGAGCCGGGGGTGTGCGTCGAGGAGGTCGGCGGCGCGGGCGAGGCTCCCCGGCTCCCACCACGAGTCGTCGTCGCTGAAGGCCACGTAGGGCGTGTCGGCGTGCCGGGCGGCCAGGTTGCGGCCGAGGGCACCGGTGTTGGCCTCGGGCCGCAGCAGCCGGGCGACGGCCGGGTGGCCGGCCACGGCACGGCGGGTGGTGTCGTCGCGGGAGTTGTCCACGACGACGACCGGTGGCCGCTCGGGGAGCGCGGCCAGCGCGTCCAGGGTGCGCACCAGGCTGGCGCTGCGGTCGCGGGTGATGACGGCGACCGTGATGCGCGGGTCGCCCGGGGTCGTGGGCCGGTGCACGCGGGCGGGTGCCTGCTCAGTGGACATGCGTCACCTCCGGTCCCGTCCGCCGCTGCCGGCCGCGCACGTCCCGCAGGAGTGTCAGACAGGCCGTGGCGACCTCACCGGCCCGGATGCGCAGCAGGCGGGCGTCGGGGGTGCGGCCGTGCGGGTCGCCGGGCGGGCCGGGCTTCCACAGGGCCAGGTGGTCCGGGCTCGGGGGTGGCCCCCACAGCCGCGGGGAGACCGGTCCGAACAGGGTGACGGAGCGGGTCCCGTGGGCCACGGCGAGGTGGGCGAGGCCGGTGTCGCCGCTGAGGACCAGGGACGCCCCGGCGACCAGCGCGGACAGCTCCTCGAACGGCAGCCCGCCGGTCAGCACGTCGCGGCCGCGCCCGCCGCCGCGTTCGGCGACCGAGCGGACCAGGGCGTCCTCGCCGGGGCCGCCCGTGAGGACCACGTGGTGGCCGGCGGCGCGCAGACACCGTACGACGGCGGCGAACCGCTCCGCCGGCCAGCGGCGGGAGCCCGAGGCCGCGCCGGGGTGCACGACGACGGCGCCCGGCGCCGGGGACGGTGTGGGGGGCCGGGGCAGCCGCAGGTCCCGGGGGTCGGCCGCGATGCCGTAGTGGTGCAGGAAGGCGCACCAGCGGTCCCGTTCGTTCGCCTGGTCCGGCCACGGCGGGCCGTCCGGGCAGGCGTGGGCGAGCAGCCGGCCCGGACGCAGGGCGGCCAGGGCGTCGCGGCTCTCGGGCCCGTTGCCGTGCAGGTCGACCGCCACGTCGGGGGGCGGGCCGGGCCAGTGGCCGAGGTCCGGCACCGCGCGGCCCGGCGCCTCGGCCGGGAACACGGCGTCGACCGCGCCGGTCCGCAGGGCGGGTTCGGTGAGCCCCGGCGGCTGGGCGAGGACGACCCGGTGGCCGGGGAAGGCCCGCCGGACGCCTCGCAGCGCGGGCACGCCGGCCAGCAGATCGCCCAGGCCCAGGGCGCGCAGGACCAGGACGGTCGGAGGATCCGGAGCGGGAATCGGGGCGGGGGTCACCGGGTGGGTCCTCCGTCGCGTGCGGAAGCCGGGGACGGACGGCGGGCCGGGCTCCGCGGGCCCGCGCCGCCCATCCGAGCGGGCGGTAGTCCTCGGCCGGCGGTGCGGGGCGTGGACGGGATGCCTCGGCGGGCGGCGCGGGACGCGGGCGGGACACCTCGGCCGGCGGCGCGGGCGACGGGCGGTAGTCCTCGGCCGACGGCGCGGGACACGAAGGGCGGGACACCCCGACCAGCGGTGCGCGACGCGGGCGGGACACCGGGACCAGCGGCGCAGAACGCGGGCGGGACCCCCCGATCAGCCGCACAGGACGCGGACGGGCGACCCCGGCCGGCGGTGCCGGACACCGGCGTGACACTTGCCCCGGGGCCGGGCCGGCGGGCGGCGCCGGCCGTGGGCACGCGGAGGCGCTTCCCGCCCGCCGCCCCTCCCCCCGGCCCGGGACGCGCACCGGGCGCCCGGCGGCGAGGGGGTCGTGCCGGGCTCACCGGGCGTCCCCGCCCGTGGACGCCGGGGCCAGGGCCGCGCGGCGGGCGAGGCCGCTGGTGGAGCGGCCGTCGAGGTAGGGCAGCAGGAGGACCTGGCCGCCCCAGCTCTCCACGAGGGGCTGTTCGGGCAGCCGGGTCCGGGCGTAGTCGCCGCCCTTGGCCCAGATGTGCGGGCGCAGTTCGGACAGGATGCGTTCGGGGGTGTCCTCGTCGAACACGGCCACGGCGTCCACGCACTCCAGGGCCCGCAGCACCCGCACCCGGTCCGGGGCCGGGACCAGCGGGCGGCTGTCGCCCTTGCGGCGGCGGACCGAGTCGTCCGAGTTGACGCACACGACGAGGCAGTCCCCGGCCCGTCGGGCGGCCTGGAGCAGGGCGACGTGCCCGGCGTGCAGCAGGTCGAAGCAGCCGCCCGCGGCGACCACGGTGCCGCCCGCCGCCCGCACCCGTGCGGCCGTGCGCACGGCATCCGCGGTGGTGTCGCCGTCACCCGGCGCCTCCTCGGCCGTCTCCGGGCCGTCCGGGACGGCGACCGCGCGAGCGCCGCCCTCGGCGACGTAGCGGGTGGCGGCGTGGACGGCGCCCTGTACGGCGGCCTCGGTGAGGGCGCCGTCGGCGAGCAGGCCCGCGGCGGCCGCGGCGAACCGGTCGCCCGCCCCGCAGGGGTCGCCGGTGGCGGCGGCCGGGGTCGGCACGAGCAACGGGGTCTCGCCGTGGGAGAGGAGCGCGCCGCGTTCGCCCAGGGTCACCGCGACGGCCTGGGCACGCCAGGCCCGCACGAGGGCACGGGCGTCCCGGGCGGCGGTGCGCAGCCCGGCCGCGTCACCGGGCTCGGCGTCCTCGAGCCGCCGGGCGAAGGCGCGGGCCTCCTGGGCGGAGGGTGTGGCCAGGCGGACGCCGGGGACCGGGGACCGGCCGCGCACGTGCGGGTCCCAGACCAGGGGGGCGGCCGTGTGCGTGAGGGCGTCGCGGAGGACGTCGGCGGTACCGCGGCCGTAGTCGGCGACGAGGACGCCCCCGGCTGCCGCGATCGTGGACACCGCCTCCTGGGTCGCCTCGCGGGCGCGGCCCTCGCCGTCGTCGAGGCGGAGCAGCGGCCTGTCGCCGGCCAGGACGCGGGTCTTGCTGCTCAGGGTGCCGTCCAGCGGCACCTCGACCAGGCCGACCCGGCCCGCCAGCAGTTCCCGGAGGGTGTCGCTGGCGGTATCGGTGCCGAGGGCGGTGACCAGGGTGACGGGCCGTCCGCCGGCCGCCGCGAGGCACGCGGCGAGGGCGGCGCCGCCCGGCCGGGAGCTGCGCCGGGCGCCGTGGACGACGGGGACGGGCGCGTCCGGGGCCAGCCGCTCGGCACGGCCGCACAGGTCGTGGTCGAGCAGGGCGTCGCCCACGACGACCAGAGGTGTCTGCGAGGCGGTCATGTCTGTCCCTTCCTCGGTGCTACGGGCGCATCGGTTGTGGCCCGGCCGACGGTCCGGGCGCGGCCCACGAGCCGCCCCACGACACCGGGTCTGCCGTCGGCACCCGGCCGGCCGTCGGCACCCGGTTCGCCCTCGGCGTCCGGCCGGCCGTCGACGGCGCGCTCGCCGCCGGCGTCCGCGCGGTCGCCCGCGCCGGCGCCCGCCGCCCCGTGGTCGGCCTCCCCCCGTTCGACGGCCTGGTCGAAGGCCTCGCAGAGCATGTGGACGGCGACCAGATGCAGTTCCTGGACGGTGGCGCCGAGGGGGGCGTCGACGCAGAGCGTGTCGTCCGCGCCGAGCTGCAAGGGGTTGGGGGCCCGTCCGGTCAGTGCCCACACCGTCATGCCGAGCCGGTGGGCGCGGTCGGCGGCGGCCAGCAGGTTGGCGCTGGCGCCGCTGGTGGACATCAGCAGGAGCACGTCGCCGGGGCGGCCGTGCGCGGCGGTCTGCCGGGCGAACACCTCCTGGACGCCGTAGTCGTTGGCGATCGCCGTGGTGGAGGAGGTGTCGGCGTGCAGGGCGACCGCGGAGAACGGCGGCCGGTCGTCGCGGTAGCGGCCGACGAGTTCGGCGGTGAGGTGCTGGGCCTGGGCCGCGCTGCCGCCGTTGCCCGCGACGAGCAGCCGGGCGCCCGCGCCCAGCCGCCGGGCGAGTTCGGTGCCCCAGCGCTCGATGAGCGGGCCGTGCTCGCGGAACGCCTCCAGGGCCTTGGCGAGGTCGTCGCAGTGCGCGGTGGTGGCGGTGTTCCCGTGCGCCGTGCCGGTGACGGGCTTCGCCGGACCTTTCCCCGGACCCTTCGTCGGACTCTTCATCGGACGACTCCCGAGAGCGAGTGGATGGCGGACACGGCGCCGTACACCGCGGCCACGCCGTCGGCCACCCGGTCCCAGGTGTAGTGGCTGAGCACCCGGGCGCGGCCGGCGGCTCCGTACCGGGCGAGCCGGCCGGGGTCGGCGAGCAGGGCGCGGACGACCGCGCCGAGGTCGTGGTCGTCGTCGGCCGGGACCAGGACGCCCGTGGTGCCGTCCACGACGGTGTCGAGCTGGCCGCCGACGGCGGTGGCGACGACCGGTGTGGCGCAGGCCATGGCCTCCAGCGGGACGATGCCGAACGGCTCGTACCGGGGCAGCGACAGCACCAGGTCGGCGCTGGACATCAGCCGGGGCATACGGGCCCTGCTGACCCCGCCGAGCAGGGTGACCCGGTCCTGGACGCCGTACTCGCCGGCGATGCCGTAGAGGCGCCCGGCCTCGGGTTCGGCACCGAGCAGGTCGGCCTCGGGGCCGCCGGCGACGAGGAGTTCGGCGTCGGGTACGCCGGCCAGGGCGCGGATGGCGCGGTCGAAGCCCTTGCGGGGCACGAGCCGGCCGACGGCCAGCAGCCGCCTGCGGGCGCCGGCCGGGCGGGTGCCGGCGACGGGGGCGAACTGGTCGGGGTCGACCCCGCACGGCACGACGCTGATCCGGTCCTCCGGCAGCCCCATGGCCTTCAGTTCGGCCACCTCGTCACTGCACGTGGCGATGATCCGGGCGCACTCGTGGCCGATGGCCTCCTCGACGGCGAGGCGCTGCGGGGGGCTGGTGTCGGCGGTGCCCTGGTAGCGCTTCTTGACCGTGCCCAGCGCGTGGTAGGTCTGCACCACCGGGATGCCGAGGTCGCGGGCGCCGGCCAGGGCGGCCAGGCCCGACATCCAGAAGTGGGCGTGCACCACGTCGGGTGGGCTCTTGGCCCACTGCCGGGCCAGGAAGCTCCCGAAGTCGGTCATGTGGGGCAGGAGTTCGTCCTTGGGGACGGACGCGGGCGGTCCGGCGGGCACGTGCACCACCTGGACGCCGTCGATGAGGGTCACCCGGTCCGGCAGGCCCGCCGAGTCCCGCCGTGTGTACACCGTGACGCGGAATCCCTTTCTGGCGAGCTGCCGGGCGACCTGGGCCACGTACACGTTCTGGCCGCCCGCGTCCGGCCCGCCGAGCGCGGCCAGCGGGCTGGCGTGCTCGGAGACCATGGCGACGCGCCCGGCGGTGTGCGGAATGCGGCTCATCGGGTGACCTCCTTGATCAGGCGCTCCCAGTCGTCCAGGAAACGCCGCTCTCCGTAGCGGGCCTGGGCCGCGGCCCGGGCGGCCGCGCCGGCGCGGCGCGCCGGTCCGGGGTCGGCGAGGAAGGTCCGTACGGCGTCCTCCAGGACGTCGAGGCGGTTCGAGACCACCCCGGCGCCCTCGGGTATCGCCTCACGGGCCTCCGTGGTGTCCAGGGCGACCACGGGCATGCCGAGGAACATGGCCTCCAGCAGGGACAGACCGAGCGAGGTCCAGCGCACGGGGTGCAGGTAGACCCGGCAGCGGGCCATCTCCCGGTGCAGTTCGTGCTGCGGCAGGTCCCGGGTGCGGCAGCGCCCGGGCGGCAGGCCGAGGTGGCCGGCGAGTCCCTCGGTGCGCATGCCGAACACGTCCAGGGGCGCGGACCGGGCGAACCGGGGCAGCAGGTCGGTGCCGGTGGTACGGCCCCTGCGCACGGGCTCGTTGACCACGACGGCCGCGCGCCGCTCGGTGCCCGTGTACAGGTGGCCGGGGTCGATGATGCCGTGCTCGACGACCTCGGTGGGGGCCCGGCCGTTGTCCCACATCAGCCGGTTGAAGTGGGTGACGTGCACGACGGGGATCGCCGACTGTCCGGCCAGCGGGTGGAGTTGGCGCTCCGGCGACTCGTCGGGGCTGTTGTGCTCGACGTACACGGCGGGCACGTCCACGCCGGGACGGCGGCCGGTCCAGCGGTGGGCGAGGTCGGGTTCGTGCGGGCGTTGCAGGACCATCAGGTCGATGTCGCAGTCCCGCAGTTCCTCCGGTGTGCGTTCCCGGACGCTCTGCGGCCAGTCCCAGGTGACGGCGCGGCCGAGCCCGTCGGGCCCGCGGTCGCCCGTGACCGGGACGAGGTAGGTGTGCGGGCCCTGCACGAAGGCGGTGAGCCAGGATCCGTGCACGTGCCAGACGAGGATGTTCATGACTGCCGCTCCTGGATGAGCTTGTGCGCCGCGCGCACCACGTCCTGTCCGGTGACCTCGTCCAGACAGGGGTGGCCGGGCACCGGGCAGGTCAGGGCCCGGGTGTCCGCGCAGGGCGCCGACTGGTCGCCGAGCAGGATGACGGGGACGCCGTACGGCGCCCAGCGTCCGGCCGGTACGACGGGTGCGAACAGCGAGACGACCGGGGTGCCGACGGCGGCGGCGAGGTGGGCGGGGCCGGTGTTGGCGCTGATCACGACGTCGGCCATGCGCAGCACGCCGGCGAGGACGCGCGGGGAGGTCCGGCCGCCGAGGTCCACGGCCGTGTCCCCGCTGACCCGCCGGGTGAGCCCGGTCTCCTCCAGGCCGCCGGTGACGACCACGCGGTGGCCGGCGTCGGCGAGCAGCGCGACCGCCTCGGCGCAGCGGTGCGGGCCCCAGGCGCGGGCCGGGGCGCTGGCGCCGGGGTGCAGGACGACGTAGGGGCCGTGGCCGGTGAGGCTGCTGGTGTCGGGGGGCGGAAGGACGCGCAGCCGCCCGTCGTCGCCGGGCGGGGGCGGGAAGCCCAGGGCGGCGGCGGTGTCCAGCGCCGCCTCGGCCTCGTGCCGGCCCGCACGCCGCCGGTGGCGTACGTCGAGGAGCCGGCCGGGGTGGTCGACGCTGTCGGCGCCGATCCGGCCGACGCCGGCGAGCCGGAGCAACAGGGCGGTGGGGAGCGGGCTCTGGTGGAAGGAGGTGAGGATCAGCGCGGTGTCGTAGGCCCCGGCACGCAGCCGTGTCACCAGTGCGTCGACGTCCGCGGTGCTGACCGGCGGCGGGTCGAACCCCTCCCAGGGCGCCTCCCACATCAGCACCTCGTCCACCCCGGGCAGCATCCGGGCGGCGTCCGCGCCGCGCGGGCCGCACAACAGGGTGACGTGCGAGGACCGGGCGGCGACGGCGCGCACGGCGGGGCCGGCGAGCAGGACGTCACCGAAACTGTCGAGCCGGACGACGAGCGACCTCACGCCGACCACCTCCCGGACGCCGGCCCCGCCGGGGGCACGGCGCCCGAGACGGACGACGACGCCCGGTAGGCAGCGGCCTCACCCGACCCGGACGACGACGCCCGGTAGGCAGCGGCCTCACCCGACCCGGACGACGACGCCCGGCACGCAGCCGCCTCACCCGACCCGGACGACGACGCCCGGCACACGGCCGCCTCACCCGGCGCGGACGGCGAGGACCCCTTCGATGTCGCCCCCTCCGGCACGGGCGGCAGCGGCCCCCGCGAGGCCGCCTCTCCCGGCGCGTACGGCCGCCGGGCCCCGGAGACCAGGGGGGCGCGGTCGGACGGCGGTCGCGTCCCGGCCGGGCTCGCCGCGTTCCGCACGCGGGACCAGCGGCCCTCGGAGACCACCGCGGTGCCCTCACGGGACCAGCTCATCGCGCCGGAAGCCGGTGCCGTCCGCGCGGGCGGGGTGCGCGGGGGTCGCCTCGGGGGGCTGAGGCCCGCCTCCGTCAGGGCCGCGCGGACCGCGGTGAGGGGGTCGGGGGCGCTCTCTGTGGCGAAACGTTCCACCTCCGCCGGCGCGGTGGCCGCGTTCGGCACCAGGACGCCCCGGGCGCCGGCCGCGCGGGCGGCCAGCACGTCCGCGGCGATGTCACCGATCACCAGGCACTCGTCCGGCGGGACGCCCAGCCGGGCTGCGGCGGTGCGGATCAGGCCGGGGCGGGGCTTGCGGCAGGCGCAGCCGGCGTCGGGGCCGTGCGGGCAGAACACCCAGGTGTCCAGGCCGCCCAGCAGCTCGTCGGCGCGCTCGTTGACGCGGACCACCTGGTCCACGGTGAGCAGGCCGCGGCCGATGCCGGACTGGTTGCTGACCACCCCGGTCGGCAGCCCGGCGGACCGGGCCAGCGCCACGGCCGCGGCGGCCCCCGGCATCAGCCGCACCCGGCCGGGGTCGCCGTTGTACGGGACGTCCACGACGAGGGTGCCGTCACGGTCGAACAGGACGGCGGACAGCCTGTTCACCCGGCACCTCCCAGGGGCTCGGCGTGCCGGTGGCGGACGACCCCGCGCAGCCAGTGCCGGACGGCGAGCGGCGGGATGAGCACGCTGGTGCCGAGCATCCCGGCGACCTCGCGGGCGGTGCGCGGCCCGGGCAGGATGCGGGCGAGAGCGAACTCGGTGGTGCCGAGCGTCCACAGGGCGGCGCACGCGACCGCGGCCCGGCGCCGTCCGGCCAGGGCGCAGCCGGCCGCGGCGAGGGCGGCGCCGGTGACCGCCAGGTGGCGGGGCAGCCGGCCGCGCGGCGCCTGCGCGCGGTCCCACCAGTCCCGGCCGTGCAGCCGGTTCATCAGGGCGTCGTCGGCGTTGCCGCGCTGCGCGGGCAACGAGGCCCACCAGTGGGCGGGGCGGACCGGGTGCCGGGTGACCCGGGTGCCCCGGGTCAGGGACCAGCCCGCGCGCTGCACGCGCAGGGCGAGGTCGGCGTCCTCGCGGAAGGCCCGTGGGAAGCGTTCGTCGAAGCCGCCGGTCCGCTTCAGCGCCTCGGTGCGGTAGGCCATGTCGGCGGTGGCCCAGGCCGCGTTCTCCAGCCCCTTCGTGGTGCGTTCCCAGTCGGTGGGCCGGCGGTCTGGGGGCAGGGGGACACGCAGCCGCCCCTGGACACCGCCGACGTCGGGGCCGGCCTGCCGCAGGTCGTCGGCGAGCCGCCGGGACCAGTCCGGCGACACCTGGACGTCGTCGTCCAGGAACACCGTCCAGGGCGTGCGGACGGTCTGCCAGCCGGCGTTGCGGGCGGCGGCCGGCCCTCTGCCGCCGGTGCGCAGGGTGCGCACCCGGTCGAGCAGTTGCCCGGCCGGTTCCAGGGGCAGGCCGCCGTCGGGCGCGGGCCGGTCGTCCACGACGACCACCTCGTGCGGCGGATGGCCCTCGGCCGCGCCGAGCGCGCGCAGGCACTCGGCGAGGCAGGGGCGGCCGATCGTGGGGACGACGACGGTGTAGGCGGGGGCGTCGGTCATGCGAAGGCCTTCCCACGGCGGATCGCGAACGGGCCGAGCACGAGCAGGTCGACCGGGGCCGAGCCGAAGCACTCCAGGGCGTCCCTGGGGTCGTCGACCATGGGCCGTCCGGCGGTGTTGAGACTGGTGTTGACCACCACGGGCAGTCCGGTGCGCCGTTCGAAGCCCTCGATCATCCGGGCCACCAGTGGTTCCCGGGCGCGGTCCACGGTCTGGATGCGGGCCGTGCCGTCGACGTGCACCACGGCCGGGATGCGGGTCCTCCACTCGGGCGCCACGTCGTGCACGAACAGCATGTGCGGGCTGGGCAGCGGTCCGTCGAAGATCTCGCCCGCGCGCTCGGCGAGCACCATGGGCGCGACGGGCCGGAACTCCTCGCGTCCCTTGACCGCGTTGAGCCGTTCCAGGTTCTCCGCCCTGCCGGGATGGGCGAGCAGGGAGCGGTGCCCGAGCGCGCGCGGCCCGTACTCGCTGCGCCCCTGGAACCAGGCCACGATCCCGTCGTCGGCCAGTGTCCGAGCGGCGGTCTCGGCGATGTCGGCGGGTTCCTCGTACGGTACGGCCGCCCGCTCCAGCCACGCGCGCAGTTCGGCGTCGCTCCAGCCCCGGCCGAGCGCGGCCGTCGGCATCGGTTCCAGGGTGTCCTTCTGCCCGGCGACGTACGCCGCCGCGCCCAGGGCCGTGCCGGCGTCGCCGGCGGCGGGCTGCACCCACACGTGCCGGAAGCCGCTCTCCCGCCACAGCCGGGTGTTGGCGACACAGTTCAGGGCGACACCGCCGGCCATGGTGAGCGCGTCCTCGCCGGTGCGCTCGCGCAGCCACCGGGCGAGGGCCAGCATGGCCTCCTCCAGACAGAGCTGGGCGCTCGCGGCGAGGTCGGCGTGGTCCTGGTTCCAGGCGCCGCCGGCCGGGCGCGGCGGGACGAGCTCGGCCCAGGGCACCGGGCGGGCCAGGAAGCCGCCGTCGCCGTCGGCGTGGACGTACTCGCGCAGCCGCCCGGCGAAGCGCGGGGTGCCGTAGGAGGCGAGGGCCATGACCTTGAACTCGTCGCTGCTGCGCAGGAATCCGAGGTGCTGCGTGAGGTCCTCGTAGAACAGGCCGAGGGAGTCGGGCAGCCGCTGGGTGCCGAGGACGGTCAGTTCGCGGTTGGCGCAGCGGCCGGCCAGGTGGGAGCCGCACTCGCCGCGGCCGTCCAGGACGAGGACGGCGCAGTCCGGGTACGGCGAGACGGGCCCGGCGGAGGCCGCGTGCGCGATGTGGTGCGGGACGAAGCGCACCTTCGCCGGGTCGAGTCCGGGCAGTGCCTCGGCGAGGAAGTCCGGTGCCTGGCGGGCGTATTGCTGGCGCAGGTGGTCCCAGGGGTCGTGCAGCCCCATCTCGTCGGCGGGGCGGGCCAGCGCGGGGTCGTAGGAGTAGGCGACGGCGTCCAGGTCGGACGGGGTGAGGCCGGCCTGCTCCAGACACCAGCGGGCCGACTGTTCGGGCAGTTCCCAGGCCGAGAAGGGAACGGGCCGCTTGCCGTGCTTGCGGCGGGAGAACCGTTCCTCCTCCGCCGCCGCCACGACCCTGCCGTCGGTGACGAGGGCGGCGGCGGGGTCGTGGAAGAGTGCGTTGATACCGAGGACGTGCATGCGCTGTCTCCAGGGCCGGGGAACGTGCGGGGGTCAGGGGCGCGGGGCCGGTTCCTCCACGCGCGGGTCCGGATCCGGGGGCAGGGCCGCGAAGTAGGCGATGGTCTGCTTCAGGCCCTCCTCCCAGGGGACCTGCGGCGACCAGCCGAGCAGTTCGCGTGCGAGGGTGGTGTCGGGGCGGCGCCGGCCGGGGTCGTCGACGGGCCGGTCGATGAACGCGATCGGGGAGCGGGAGCCGGTGAGGGCGACCACCCGGCGGGCCAGGTCGGCGACGGTGATCTCGTCGCTGCCGCCTATGTTGACCGGTCGCACGGACCGGCTCTCGGCCACCCGGAGGATGCCGTCGACGGTGTCGTCGACGTAGCACAGCGAACGGGTCTGGCTGCCGTCGCCGGTGACCGTGAGCGGCTCGCCCGCCAGGGCCTGGCAGATGAAGGTGGGCACGGCACGGCCGTCGTGGGCCCGCATCCGGGGACCGTAGGTGTTGAACAGCCGGACGATCCCCGCGTTCGTCCCCCTGGTGCCGGCGTGTGCCGTGACCAGGGCCTCGGCGAACCGTTTCGACTCGTCGTAGACGCTGCGCGGTCCGACCGGGTTGACGTTGCCCCAGTAGCCCTCGTGCTGCGGGTGGACGAGCGGGTCGCCGTAGACCTCGGAGGTGGAGGCGAGCAGGAAGCGGGCGCCGTCGCGTTCGGCGATCTCCAGCACGTTGCGGGTGCCGAGGCTGCCCACGTCCAGGGTCTGCAGCGGCATGCGCAGGTAGTCGGCGGGCGAGGCCGGGCAGGCGAAGTGCAGGACCAGGTCGTACGGGCCCGCCAGCCGCTCGGCGCAGTCGGGCGCGCAGACGTCGCCGTGCGCGTAGCGGAAACCGGGCCGGTCCGCCAGGTGCGCGACGTTCTCGCGCCGCCCGCAGGCCAGGTTGTCGGCACAGTCGACTTCGACACCTGAATCCAGCAGCCGTTCGCACAGATGGGAGCCGAGGAAGCCGGCGCCGCCGGTCACGAGGGCGCGCCGCCAGGAGAACGGTGTGTCACCAGTCATGGGGCTGTTCCTTCGTCCGCGTCGTGCGCGCCGGACAGCGCCCCTGCCTGGGCGCTCGGCGCATACCGCGTCGCCGGGACCGACCTCGTCGGCCCGATGGGAGGAGAATGACTCGGCCCGGGTCCCCGTCGATCCGGAGGACCGGCCTGGCACGCCGCCGCTTTCTGGACGGCACTGGCAGCTGAGTTCCCCTGCCAGTTGGGTTCACACGTTGGATTCTTATTCTCGGGTCTCAGGGGTGCTCGCGCGACTCCTGCGCCCCTCTACCACGCGGGAGGCGCTGATGCACGACGATGTCGCCGAGGCGGTGCTGCGCGTTCTGCGCGGGCCCGGCCGGGCCCCGCAGCGGCTGCTGCTCACGGGCTGGTTCAGCTTCCGCGACGGCGAGGCGACGGCCGGGGACGTGCTGGCACAGCAGCACATGTCGGCCGCGCTGACCGGGGCGGGCATCCGGCACGAGACGGCGTGGAGCCCCGGCTTCCGGCCCGGTGAGCTGTCGCTGGAGACGGCCGACCCGCGGGCGTACGACACCCTGCTGTTCGTGTGCGGTCCGGTGCACGGGCCGCAAGTGGCCGCTCTGCATGGAAGGTTCGGGTGTTGCAGACGACTGGCGGCCGGCGTCTCGGTGGTCGATCCGGCGGACCCGGCGGTCACCGGTTTCGACGTGATCGTCGCTCGGGACGGCACCGCAGGCCCGGCCCGGCGCGACCTCGCGGCCGACGCCCCGGCGGGCCCGCTGCCGCCCGTGGCCGGGGTGGTCCTCTCCCACGGCCAGGGCGAGTACCGGACACGCCGCCGGCACGCGGAGGTGAACGAGCGGATCGCCGGCTGGCTGGCCGGCAAGGACTGCGCGCGGGTGCCGGCCGACTCCCGGCTGGCCACCGGCGACTGGCGGCTGTGCGCGACGGCCGAGCAGTTCCTCTCCCTCGTGGCGCGCCTCGACGTGGTCGTCACCACCCGGCTGCACGGCCTGGTGCTGGGCCTGCGTACCGGCACCCCGGTGATCGCGGTCGATCCGGTGGCGGGCGGCGCGAAGGTCAGTGCCCAGGCGCGCGCCCTGCGGTGGCCGGCGCTGGTGGCGGCGGACGCGCTGGCGCCGGACATCCTGGACCACTGGTGGGAGTGGGCGCTGTCCGGGGCGGGCCGGACGGCCGCAGCCTGCCACTCGATGAGCTGACCGGGCGCGGCGGGCCGTGTGGCGCGCCCGGCGCGGGGCACTCGGCGCGGCGACGGCGGACCGTTCACGGGCCGCCGCGTTCCACGCAGGAGGTAACGACCATGGGTCACGGCGGAAACGTCATCCAGGAGCTGACCACGGACCACCGCGAGGTCGAGGAGATCTTCGGCCGCATCGAGGCGCTGCCGCCCGGCTCCCAGGAGCGCAAGGACCTCTGCGACCAGGCCACGATCGAACTGGTCCGCCACTCGGTCGCGGAGGAGGCCTACCTCTACCCGGCGGTGCGCGAGCACGTGGCGGGCGGGGACGCGCTGGCCGACAAGGAACTCGAGGACCACGCCAAAGCCGAGCAGATCATGAAGGATCTCGAGGGCTGCCAGGCGGACGATCCGCGGTTCGACTCGCTGATGGCTCAGCTGATGAGCGAGATCCGGTCCCATGTGACGGACGAGGAGCAGAACCTCTTCCCGCGGCTGGAGGCGGCCTGTCCCCCGGACGCGCTGATGGACCTCGGCGACAAGATCCGCCGGGCGAAGAAGACGGCGCCCACCCGTCCGCACCCGTCGGCACCGGACAAGCCCCCGGCCAACAAGCTGCTGGCACCGGGAGCCGGCCTGGTCGACCGGATGCGGGACGCGCTGACGGGACGGGGCAAGGGGGGCTGAGGGCGGGCCCGGAGAGCCAGGGCCGAGGGAGAACGGCGCCGTCCGGACCCGTGAGGGCCGGGCGGCGCCGTTCTGTCCTCACCCGTTCGGCTCACTCGCCCCTTCCGTTGCCCAGCCGCGCGAACCCACCCGCCCAAGCTGCCCAGCCGCGCGAACTCACCCGTTCGGCTCAGCGTTCGCTCACATCGGGCGTCCGGGCCGTCCGGGCCGGGGCCGGCGCCCGGGAGCCGTGCGTCACAGCCACGGCTGCGTGCCACGGGTCGTCCTGACACCGGCGCGGGGACGGGTGCGGGTCGCCCGGCACAGCAGCCGGAACGCCTGGAAGAGGGTCAGCGGCCACAGGAGCGCGAAGCACCACAGCAACGCGGGGTCCGAGGTGCGGATGCCCATGACGGCGACGAACACCGACGCGACCGTCAGCAGCGACACCGCCACCGGCAGCCAGACCTCGCGCGGGCCGGCGCCCATACGGCGGGCGAACCTCCTGTCCCGTCGCAGGTCCGCCTCGATCCGCAACAGCGCCAGCCGCTCCCGCGGTGACAGCCGTACCTCGTCACGCATCTCCCACATCTCCCAGTCGTCCACGGCAACGGCACCTCCTCCGCCCCTCGGCGGCATCCGGGCCCCGGGCGACCGAGTTCCCCTCTGCGCCCGGCCGATGCGGTGCCGCCGCGGGCGGGCGGAGCCGGCGGTGAAGCGGCGGGGTGGAGAAAAGTCCACCCCGCCTCCGGTGGCCACCCCGACTGAAGCGCGGCCCCCGCCCGGTCCACGATGGAGCCGGTACAGCCCCCGTACGTCCGGCCGTCCGTCGTCCGCCCCGCGAGGAGCCACCGTGTCCGAGTCCACCGAGGTCGAGCCGACGGCCAAGCCGGCGGTCCGGTCGGCGGTCCAGCCGGCCGAGGAGCACGCGACGTGGCCCTGGGTGGTCGTCGCGGCCGTCGTCGCGGCCGTGGTCATCGTCCTCGTCAACGTGCTCATGACGGGCTGAGCGGATGCGTCCCCCGCAGCGCCCGTGGTGCGGGACCGGTCGCGGTACCGCATAGTGAACACAGCTCTCGCACCAGGTCGGCCGGGGAGGACCGGGGCTGCCCGCACCACGCTTCGCCCCCGGGGCCGCCGCGACGACGCTGAGCGGCCGGCACGGGTAGGACCGGCCCCCCGGAAGCGACGCGCCCGGCGGCGCGCAAAGGAGGCTGTATGTCGTCCCACGACCCGGCGGTTCTCGACTGCCCCTTCGACTTCGCCGACGCACTGGAGTACGACCCCGCGCTGGACGCACTGGCACGCCGCGGCCCGGTCAGCCGGATCCGGTTGCCCTACGGCGAGGCGGAGGCGTGGCTGGTGACCAGCTTCGCCGGAGTGCGTCAGGTGACGTGCGATCCCCGGTTCAGCCGGGCGGCGATCGTCGGACGCGACTATCCGCGGATGACGCCCGAGCCCATCGTGTCACCCGAGTCGATCAACGTGACGGACCCGCCGCACTCCACCCGGTTGCGGCACGTGGCGGCCCAGGCGTTCACCCGGGAGCGGGTGGCGGCCATGCGGCCGGCCGTGGACCGGGTGGTGGCAGGGCTGCTGACGGCGATGGACGAGGCCGGTCCGCCCGCGGACCTGGTCACGCACCTGTCCGTGCCGCTGCCCCACCTGACGATCTGCGAGCTGCTCGCCGTCCCCGAGGCCGACCGCGACCAGCTGCGCGCGCACACCATGCGGCTGCTGGCCACCTCGCCGGACGCGCGGCAGGACGCGGCCGACGCCAAGGCCTGCCTGCGGGCGTACTTCGCCGAACTGGTCCCGGCCCGGCGGAGCTCGCCGGGCGAGGACCTGCTCAGCACGCTGGCCACCGCCCCGGTGCCGGAGGGTGAGGAGCCGCTGAGCGACGACGAGTTGGCGGTCCTGGCGGTGACGCTCATCCTGAGCGGCAACGACACCGCGACCTGCCAGATCAGCGACATCGCCTATCTGCTGCTGACCCGGCCCGAGCAGACGGCCGCCCTCGCGCGCGACCCCGAGCGGTTCCCCGGCGCGCTGGAGGAGCTGCTGCGGTTCATCCCGTTCCGCAAGGGCGTGGGCATCCCGCGGATCGCGCTGGAGGACGCGGAGATCGAGGGCGTCCCGATCCGCGCGGGCGACTACGTGCACGTGTCCTACCTCGCGGCCAACCGGGACCCCGGCGTCTTCCCCGACCCGCACAAGCTCGACCTGGAACGGCCCGTGCGCCCGCACATGACCTTCGGCTGGGGCGGGCACCACTGCCTCGCGGCACCGCTGGCACGGGCGGAGCTGGACAGCGCGGTCTCGGGTCTGCTGACGCGCTTCCCCAAGCTGCGCCTCGACGTCCCCGCCGAGGACATCGAGTGGGACAACGGCACCATCCGCCGCTTCCCGCTGAGTCTGCCGGTCACCTGGTGAGACGGGGCCGGGCCACCGCGGCGACGCGGCGGCCCGGCCCCGCCGCCGCTCCCGCCTCCACCGAGCGGGTGCCTTCCGGCCCGGCGCGCGGTGTCCTGCCGCGGCGGCCCGTGCCGGGCCCCTAGCCTCGGCGGCATGCCGGGGCTTCCCTCTCATGTCCGTGCCTGTCTGTTCGACCTCGACGGGGTACTCACCCAGACCGCGAAGGTGCACGCGGCGGCCTGGAAGGAGATGTTCGACGACTACCTCCGCCGGCGCGCGGCCCGTGAGGGGACCGCGTTCGTCCCCTTCGACGCGGTCGACGACTACGACGCGTACGTGGACGGGCGGCCCCGGGAGGACGGGGTGCGCACGTTCCTCGCCGCACGCGGGGTGCGCCTGCCGGAGGGGTCGCCGAACGACCCGCCGGAGGCGGAGACCGTGAACGGCCTGGGCAACCGGAAGAACGAGCTGGTCCTGCGGCGGATCAGCGAGGACGGGGTGGAGCCGTACGAGGGCTCGGTCCGTTTCGTGCACGCGGTGCGGGAGGCCGGGCTGCGCTGCGCGGTGGTCTCCTCCAGCGCCAACTGCCGGGACGTCCTGGTGGCGGCCGGGATCGAGGACCTGTTCGACGAACGGATCGACGGCGTGGTGGCACGCGAGCGTCAGCTGCGCGGCAAACCTGCCCCGGACACCTACCTGGAGGCGGCCCGCGAGCTGGGCGTCCAGCCGGACGAGGCGGCCGTGTTCGAGGACGCCCTGGCCGGTGTCGAGGCGGGCCGGGCGGGGCGGTTCGGCGTCGTCGTGGGCGTCGACCGGGTGGGCCAGGCGGAGCAACTGCGCGCGCACGGGGCCGATGTGGTGGTCCGGGACCTGGCCGAACTCCTGGAGTCGCGGTGATCACTCACCCCAGTTACACGGTCGAGCCCTGGTGCCTGCGCGAGACCGAGCTCAACCTCGATGTGCTCGCCCAGAGCGAGTCGGTGTTCGCGCTGTCCAACGGGCACGTCGGCTGGCGCGGCAACCTCGACGAGGGAGAGCCGCACGGGCTGCCCGGCGCCTACCTCAACGGTGTCTACGAGCGGCACCCGCTGCCGTACGCGGAAGCGGGCTACGGATATCCCGAGTCCGGCGAGACGATGATCAACATCACCGACGGCAAGATCATCCGGCTGCTCGTGGACGACCACCCGTGCGATCTGCGCTACGGCCGGCTGCTGGCGCACGAGCGGGTCCTGGACTTCCGCTCCGGTGTGCTCAGCCGGACCGCTCGGTGGACGTCGCCCGGCGGCCGTACGGTCCGGATCACCTCGCATCGGCTCGTGTCCTTCACCCAGCGGGCGGTCGCCGCGGTCGTGTACGAGGTGGAGCCCCTCGACGGACCGACGACGGTCGCCGTGCAGTCCGAGCTGGTCGCCAACGAGCAACTGCCCAGGTTCCACGGCGATCCGCGCGTCGCCGCGGCGACCGAGTCCCCGCTGGTGTCCGAGGAGCACTTCGCGCAGAACACCCGGCTACGGCTCGTGCACTGCACCGGCAGCAGCGGGCTGCGCGTCGGTACCGCGGCCGACCACCTCGTCGAGGGGCCCGAGAGCACGAAGTGGACGGCGCACAGCGAGCCCGACGTCAGCCGGCTGACGGTGACCGCGGACCTGGTGCCCGGACAGCCGCTGCGGCTGGTCAAGTTCGTCGCCCACGGCTGGTCCGGTGAGCGTTCGCTGCCGGCCGTGCACGACCAGGTGGACGGGGCGGTGGCGGCCGCCGTCAGCACCGGCTGGGACGGACTGGTCGCCGCCCAGCGGGCGTACCTGGACCGCTTCTGGGGCGGCGCGGACGTCGAGGTGGAGGGAGACGCACAGATCCAGCAGGCGGTGCGGTTCGCTCTCTTCCACGTGCTCCAGGCGGCGGCCCGCGGCGAGAACCGCGCGATCCCCGCGAAGGGCCTGACCGGCACCGGCTACGACGGGCACTCCTTCTGGGACACCGAGTCCTTCGTGCTGCCCGTGCTGACCTTCACCGCGCCGGAGGCCGTCGCGCCGGCGCTGCGCTGGCGGCACCGGACGCTGCCGGCGGCACGGGAGCGCGCGCGTCAGCTCGGACTGTCCGGGGCGACGTTCCCCTGGCGGACCATCGACGGCGCCGAGTGCTCCGCCTACTGGCCCGCCGGTACGGCCGCCTTCCACGTCAACGCCGACATCGCCATGGCCGTCGTGCGGTACGTCATGGTGACCGGGGACGAGGAGTTCGAGCGCGCCGAGGGGCTCGACCTGCTGGTGGAGACCGCCCGGCTGTGGCGCTCCCTCGGCCACCACGACCCGGAAGGCGTCTTCCACATCGACGGGGTCACGGGTCCCGACGAGTACAGCGCCTTCGCCCGGGACAACCTGTACACGAACCTGATGGCCCGTCAGAACCTGCTGGCCGCCGCGGACGCGGCGGTACGCCACCCGGACCGGGCGGCGGAACTCGGCGTCGACGACGAGGAGGCCGCGGTGTGGCGGGACGCGGCGGCCCGCATGGCGCTGCCGTACAACGAATCCCTCGGTGTCCACGAGCAGTCGGCCGGGTTCACGACCTTCCAGCGCTGGAACTTCGAGGCGACCCCGCCCGACAACTACCCTCTGCTGCTGCACTACCCCTACTTCGACCTGTACCGCAAGCAGGTGGTGAAGCAGGCCGACCTGGTCCTGGCGATGATGGAGTGCCCGCACGTCTTCACCGAGGAGCAGAAGGCGCGCAACTTCGCCTACTACGAGGCGCTGACCGTCCGCGACTCCTCCCTCTCGGCGTGCTGCCAGGCGGTGCTCGCCGCCGAGACCGGTCATCTGCGGCTGGCCTACGCCTACCTCGGCGAGGCCGCGCTGATGGACCTGGACGACCTGGAGCACAACACCCGTGACGGGCTGCACATCGCCTCCCTCGCCGGGACCTGGATCGCCCTCGTCGCGGGCTTCGGAGGGATGCGCCGGTACCTCGGCGAGGACGGGAGGCCGGGGCAGCTGTCGTTCACACCGCGCCTGCCGGAGGCGCTGTCCAGGGTGGCGTTCACCGTGCTGGTGTGCGGGCGCAGGCTCAAGGTGGACATCGGCCGGTCCCGCGTGCGCTACCAGCTGATGGAGGGCGGACCACTGGACGTCCTGCACCACGGGGAGCCGACGCACCTGACCGCCGACGGCCCGGTCGACCGCCCGATGCCCCACGCGCCTTCCCTCCCGGAACCCCAGCAGCCGCCGGGCCGCCGCCCGGTGGGCCTGCCCCCAGGGGAGGAGGACCGGGCCGACACGCCGGAGTAGCACGGCGTACGGACGGCCCCGGACCTCCCCGGGACGCCGTCGGGGAACCCGTGCGCCGCCCCCCCTTCGACGTACTCCCCGGCGCGCGACCACGTCCGCCGTGACGCGGCGCACACGCCGAGTCACGCATCGGCTACGCACCGTGAAGGGGCGCGGTCACAGGTGACCTTCGACGCCACAAGGTCGATACTTCCAGTAGACGGGACGGGCGGCTTCCCCCCTCGGGCGGCCGTCAGTGCACCGCTGACCTGCGAAGACACGGGTCTTGGGCGCAACCGCCGAGCTCACGAGGAGACACGCATGAAGATGCTGATCAACGTCCCGGAGACCGTCGTGGCGGACGCGCTGCGCGGCTTGGCGGCCGCGTATCCGGACCTGAACGTGGACGTGGAGAACCGGGTGATCGTGCGCCGGGACGCCCCCGTGTCCGGCCAGGTCGCGCTCGTCTCGGGCGGCGGCTCGGGACACGAGCCGCTGCACGGCGGGTTCGTCGGTCCGGGCATGCTGTCCGCCGCATGCCCCGGAGAGGTGTTCACCTCCCCGGTGCCCGACCAGATGGCGCGGGCCGCGGCGGCCGTCGACAGCGGCGCGGGCGTGCTGTTCGTGGTGAAGAACTACACCGGCGACGTGCTCAACTTCGACATGGCGGCCGAGCTGGCCGAGGACGAGGGCATCCAGGTCGCCAAGGTGCTCGTCGACGACGACGTGGCCGTCACCGACAGTCTCTACACGGCCGGCCGGCGCGGCACCGGCGCGACGCTGTTCGTGGAGAAGATCGCGGGCGCCGCCGCGGCCGAGGGGCAGCCGCTGGAGCGCGTGGAGGCCATCGGCCGCCAGGTCAACGGCAACTCCCGCAGTTTCGGCGTGGCCCTGAGCGCCTGTACGACCCCGGCGAAGGGCAGCCCGACCTTCGATCTGCCGGACGGCGAGCTGGAGTTGGGCATCGGCATCCACGGCGAGCCGGGCCGCGAACGGCGGCCGATGATGACCTCGGGGGAGATCGCCGACTTCGCGGTCAACGCCATCCTGGAGGACATGCCGCCGCGCAGCCCCGTCCTGGTGCTGGTCAACGGCATGGGCGCGACGCCGCTGCTGGAGCTGTACGGCTTCAACGCGGAGGTGCAGCGGGTGCTCCGGGAACGCGGGGTCGCCGTGGCGCGCACCCTCGTCGGCAACTACGTGACCTCGCTGGACATGGCGGGCGCCTCGGTGACGCTGTGCCAGGCCGACGAGGAGCTGCTGCGGCTGTGGGACGCGCCGGTGAAGACCCCGGCGCTGCGCTGGGGAATGTGATACGGCGGAGCAGACGGCGCACCGTCCCGGCCGAACGGCCGGCAGCCCTACCACGCGAGGAGATCCAGTGCTCGACGCCGCATTCTTCCGCCGTTGGATGACGACGGCCGCCGCGTCCGTCAGCCGCGAGGCGGAACGGCTCACCGCTCTCGACTCGGCCATCGGGGACGCGGACCACGGCAGCAATCTGCAGCGCGGGTTCACCGCCGTGGCGGCCGCCCTGGAGAAGGACGCGCCGGACACCCCGGGGGCCGTGCTGACGCTGGCCGGGCGGCAGTTGATCTCGACGGTCGGCGGCGCGTCCGGACCGCTGTACGGCACTCTGCTGCGCCGGACCGGCAAGGCGCTCGGGGACGCCGCCGAGGTCGGCGAGGAGGAGCTGGCCGCGGCGCTGCGCGCGGGCGTGGAGGGGGTGATGGCGCTCGGCGGAGCGGCACCGGGCGACAAGACCATGATCGACGCCCTGGTTCCGGCCGTGGACGCCCTCGGGACCGGGTTCGGCGCCGCGCGGGCCGCCGCGGAGGAGGGTGCGGTGGCCACCACCCCGTTGCAGGCGCGCAAGGGGCGGGCGAGCTATCTGGGCGAGCGCAGCATCGGCCACCAGGATCCGGGGGCCACCTCGTCGGCGCTGCTGATCGCCGCGCTGGCCGAGACGGCGGAGGCGGAGCAGTGAGCGAGGGGAAGCTGGTCGGGATCGTGCTGGTGTCGCACAGCGCGGAGGTGGCCGCCTCGGTCGCCGCACTGGCCAAGGGTCTGGCGGGCGGTGCGACCGCGGTGCCGGTGGCTCCGGCGGGCGGCACGGAGGACGGCGGGCTCGGCACCAGCGCCGAGCTGATCTCCGCCGCGGCGGCCTCGGTGGACCGGGGGGCCGGGGTGGCGGTCCTCACCGACCTGGGCAGCGCGGTGCTCACGGTGAAGGCACTGCTCGCCGAGGGCGACGAACTGCCCGACGGCACGCGGCTGGTGGACGCGCCGTTCCTGGAGGGCGCGGTGGCCGCCGTGGTCACCTCCGCCGCCGGGGCGGACCTGGACGCGGTGGAGGCCGCGGCGGCGGAGGCGTACGGCTACCGCAAGGTGTGACGTGGGGGTCCCGGCCTCGGCACCCGGCCGGGGCACCCGGGCCGGGCCGACCGGCGGCGGCGTCCGGCCCGGACGCCGCCGGGGGGCCGGCGACCGTAGGCGGGGATGCCGTCCTCGCGGTGCGGTGCCCGTCCCCCAGGCGCGGTGCCGCGTCCCGGCCGGCCGGTGGCCGGGGCCTGCCGGCAGGGGGCTCGTGAGAACCCGATCCCGCCCGAGCCGACCAGCGACGGCCGGCTCACTCTTCCCGCACCGGGCCGGCTCCTGTACGAGGCGCGGAGGTCCCCCCCACCGGCCGCCCACAGACGCCCGCGCGTCGACCGGGTTCGGGCGGCCCGGGTGCGGCCCCCGTGGCGGCCGGGCCCGGCGGTCAGTCGTTCGCGAGGAACTGTCTGGCCAGCCGCTCCCCCGTCGCCACCGCCTCCTCGTGGTCCTCGATGGGGGTGACCAGGGAGTTCCGGAAGAGGATGTAGGTCACGTCGGAGGGCGCCCCGCCGGTGAGCGGGTCCGGGTCGACGCCCAGGCCCTCGGCGGTGGCGTAGGAAGCCTCGCCGATGAGGTCGCTGGGGCCGGTGTCGCCGACGACCGCGTACTGCACCCGGTCGCCGTGGACGACGGCCGCCACGGAGCCGCCACGGATGCCGTGCGCGCGGTAGTCCCAGCGGGAGCTCGGCGCGGGGACCACGATGTAGGGCAGGGTCTCGGCGTTCAGGTCGAGGCCGTCGGACTGCTGGAAGGCCGTGGTGGGGGCGAAGACCGGGTCGGTGGCGGAGTTGCAGTGGGTGGTGGGCCGGCCGTCGCAGTCGACGTCCAGGTCCGCCCTCCAGAAGACGGCGTCGTCGGTGCCGCAGACGGGCACGGTCGCCGGGCTGTCGGCGTCGGTGCGGTAGCGGCCCCGGGAGATTTCGGTGCACGTGCCGGTCCGGGCCAGGAGGTCGGCGGCGGTGACCCCGCCCTCGTCCCGGGCCCCGGGCCCGGCGGTGTCCCCGCCCGGCTCCCGGGCCGTGGGCCCGGCGGTGACCCCGCCCTCGTCCCGGGCCGCGGGCCGCTCACGGGGCGGGACGGCGGTGGCCGGGGCAGGCAGCGCCGCCGGGGCGATCAGGGCGGCGCCGGCCGCGGCCAGGATCAGCGACGGGACACGCACGATGGGGGACCCTCTCGTCGGGGACGTGGCGGACATCGAGCACACTGTGGTGCCGCTCAGGGCCCGGAGCCACGGGAGCCGCCGCGAAGGGGCCGGATGGAGCACGCCTCTGACACCCCGTCAGGGGACTGTCGGGCGAGCCTCGGGGCTCGGCGGGGGACAACAGGGGCCGGGGATCCGGACGGGTACCGACCCGGATCCCCCGGCCACCCGCGCCGGCGCGGGTTCGGCGACGACAGCGTGTCCGCGCCACAGGCGTGAACTGCCCTGCCCTCTGGGGTAGTTCAGCCGTAGGAACACTCAGCATACGTAACGTCCGGGGCTGCTCACCAACGCGGCCCCCTTGCTGTGTCCGCACCGGGCGGGCATATTGGTCCGGACCTTTAGGGGTTGCCGAGGCCGTCCGGGGGGAGGCAGAGCCGTGCGACGCGTTCCCGTTCCGCTCGTACTGGCCTGCGGCTCGCTGCTGCTGGTCGCGTCCTGCGGCTGGAGCCGGGCCGACGGCGGTGGCGGCGAGGGCCGGGTGCCCGGTGCTCCGGCCGGGGTCACCGCCGCGGCGGGCAGCGCCACGAGCGTCCATGTGATGTGGAACGCGGCACCGGACGGTTCCGGGGTCCGCGTCTACGAGGTCTATCGCGGCCACACCAAAGTGGCTGAAGTACCGGGTTCGCAGCACATGGTGGACGTCACCAGGCTCAGGCCGTCCACCATGTATGCGTTCACCGTGCGGGCCCGGGACGGCGCGGGCCGGCTGGGCCCGCCCAGCCGGGCGGTGCGGGCCCGGACGCCGGTGCAGGCGGCGGCGGACCGCTCCGCACCGACCCGGCCGCCGTCGACCACCGGGCACGCCGTGGGCAGCCGCGCGGTCCAGCTGTCCTGGGGCGCGTCACGGGACGACCGGGGCGTGCTGTCGTACGACGTCTACCAGGGCGGGGTGAAGATCCACAGCGTCGGCGGCGACCAGACCGCCACCGTCGTCACCGGTCTGCGCCCCGGCAGCCGTTACGTCTTCACGGTCCGGGCCCGCGACGCCGCCGACAACCTCTCCCCCGCCGGCGCCCCGGTCCGTCTCACCACGCCGGGCACCGACGACGGCCGCGGCACCGCGCCCACCGGGTTCACCGCCACCACCCACCGCTCGGGCGGAGCCCGCTACATCGACCTCGCCTGGGACCCGCCGCGCACAGACGGGGTGATCACCGAGTACCTGATCCAGCTGGACCGCACCACGGCCACCTCGCTCGTCTGGGGCGGCACACCACCACGCGGCCGGGCACGCTACAGCTTCTACGCCGGCACCGACGCCGGTGAGGTGCACCGCGTGCGGCTGCGGGCCCGGCTGCCGGACGGCACCTGGGGCGGCTGGTCGGCGGAGCGGACGGTGACCACGGGCGGCTGACCGGCGCACGGGGGGCGGCGTGACCGCGCGGGGCCCGGCAACCGGGCGGGCCGGTGCGTCCCCGTCTGCGCCGGACGGCGGAACGGGTCACCCGACCGGGTCCGCCCCGCATGCGGGTGGGTGCGGCGGCGCGTTGGCTGCGGTTGAGGCAGCACGGACGTTTCCCGACCCCCGGCGGCGCATGGGACGTACCGCCGACCGTGCCGCCGGAGGCCAGCCCATGCACACCTCGCGACTTCCGCTCCGCCGCGGCCTGACCCTGGCGGCCGCCGCCGTCCTCCCGGCCGTGCTCGCCGGGCCGTCCGCCGCGGTCTCGGGCATCTCGGTCAGCACCACCGGCAGCACGGTCTCCGTGGTCACCAGCGCCTGCACCCTGATCAACGGCAGCTGGGGCACGGCGGCCCTGCTCACCGACCGGCAGGCCAACTTCGCCCAGGGCCGGCAGGTGGCCCTGTCCGGCACGTCCGTCAGCCAGTCCGCGGCCTGGACCGGGGTGAGCCCGGGCACGTACACCGTGGCGGTGGTGTGCTCCAGCGGTCTCACGGCGGGCAGCCAGTCGGTGATCGTGTCCGCGTCCGCGCCCGCGTCCGTGCGACCGGCGGTCCCCCCGACGAGACTGGCAGTCCCCCCGACGAGACCGACGATCCCCCCGACGAGGCCGACGATCTCCTCGACCAGACCGACGATCTCCTCGACGTCGAGCCCGGCACCGTCCCGGGGTGTGATGGGCGGGCTCGGCGGCGCCGCCCGCGACTACGGCCCGCTGACCCTGGGCGTCGGCGCGACCCTGGTCGGCGCCGGGGTCGTCGCCACGGGCTGGGTGCTGCGCCGCCGCTCGAACCCGTACCGGCTCTGAACGGCCCGCACGGCCGTACGGCTCCCGCGCACCCTCAGTCGGCGTCCGGCAGCCCGGCGAACTCCGCCAGGGCGTGGGTCAGCCACTGGGTCCAGAAGGTCTCCAGGTCGATGCCCGCCCGCAGGACCAGGTGGCGCAGTCGGTCCTGCGGGGCGTCCCGGTCCGGCGGGAAGTCGCGCTGCTCGATCTGCCGGTACTCGGCCAGCTGGCGCCGGTGCAGCTCCAGATGGCGGCGCAGATCGTCCTCCACGCCCGCGGTGCCGACCACGGCCGCCGCGCGCAGCCGCAGCAGGAGCGGATCCCGCATGGCCCTGGGGTCCTGCGCGGCGGCGGTCCAGCGGGCCAGCTCGGCGCGGCCCGCTGGCAGTACCTCGTACCTCTTCTTCTGCCCGCGGGCCGGCTGCTCGGCCGGCAGGGTGCGGATCAGGCCCTCCGCCTCCAGTTTCCCCAGCTCGCGGTAGATCTGCTGGTGCGTCGCGGACCAGAAGTAGCCGATCGACTTGTCGAACCGGCGGGTCAGTTCCAGTCCCGACGACGGCTTTTCCAGCAGGGCGGTGAGGATCGCGTGCGGGAGTGACATGGGGTCATCCTAGGGAGGCGCGCGGACGCGCCTACAGCGCCGCCGCCAGTTCCGTGCCCTGCTTGATCGCCCGCTTGGCGTCCAGCTCGGCCGCGACGTCGGCGCCGCCGATCAGGTGCGCGCTGCGCCCGGCGGCCAGCAGCTCCTCGTACAGCTCGCGGCGCGGTTCCTGCCCGGTGCAGAGCACGACCGTGTCGACCTCCAGGACCGTGCTCTCCTCGCCGACCGTGATGTGCAGTCCGGCGTCGTCGATGCGGTCGTAGCGCACGCCCGGCACCATGGTCACGCCCCGGTGCTTCAGCTCGGTGCGGTGGATCCAGCCGGTCGTCTTGCCGAGTCCGGCGCCGACCTTGCTGGTCTTGCGCTGGAGCAGGTGGACCTGGCGGGGCGGCGCGGGCCGCTCGGGGGCGGTGAGCCCGCCCGGCGCCCGGTAGTCCGTGTCGACGCCCCAGTTCCGGAAGTACGTCTCCGGGTCCTCGCTCGCCTTGTCGCCGCCGTCGGTGAGGAACTCGGCGACGTCGAAGCCGATGCCGCCGGCGCCGAGGACGGCGACGCGGTCGCCGACGGGGGCGCCGTCGCGCAGCACGTCGAGGTAGCCGAGGACGCGGGGGTGGTCGACGCCGGGGATGTCCGGGGTGCGCGGGGTGACGCCGGTGGCGACGACGACCTCGTCGAAGCCCTCCAGGTCGCCGGCCTCCACCCAGGTGTCCAGGCGTACCTCGACGTCGTGGGCCTGAAGCCGGTGGCGGAAGTAGCGCAGCGTCTCGTCGAACTCCTGCTTGCCGGGCACCTTGCGGGCCACGTTGAGCTGTCCGCCGATCTCGCCCGCCGCGTCGAACAGGGTGACGGTGTGGCCCCGTTCGGCGGCGGAGACCGCGCAGGCGAGGCCGGCGGGGCCGGCGCCGACGACGGCGACGCGCTTCTTCAGCCGGGTCGGCGCGAGGACCAGCTCGGTCTCGTGGCAGGCGCGCGGGTTGACCAGGCAGGACGTGATCTGCCCGCTGAAGGTGTGGTCGAGGCAGGCCTGGTTGCAGCCGATGCAGGTGTTGATGGCCTCCGGGGTGCCGGCGGCGGCTTTGGCGACGAAGTCGGGGTCGGCCAGCATCGGGCGGGCCAGGGAGACCATGTCCGCACAGCCGTCGGCCAGCAGTCGCTCGGCGAGTTCCGGGGTGTTGATCCGGTTGGTGGTCACCAGGGGCACGGACACCGCGCCCATGAGCCTCTTGGTGACCCAGGTGTAGGCGCCGCGCGGCACGGAGGTGGCGATGGTGGGGATGCGGGCCTCGTGCCAGCCGATGCCGGTGTTGATGATGGTGGCCCCGGCGGCCTCGACGGCCTTGCCGAGCGCGATCACCTCGTCCAGCGAGGAGCCGCCCGGGACCAGGTCCAGCATGGACAGCCGGTAGATGATGACGAAGTCCTCGCCGACGGCCTCGCGCACCCGCCGGACGATCTCGACGGGGAACCGCATCCGGTTCTCGTAGGGTCCGCCCCAGCGGTCCGTGCGCCGGTTCGTCCGCGCGGCGATGAACTCGTTGATCAGATAGCCCTCGGAGCCCATGATCTCGACACCGTCGTAGCCGGCCCGCCGGGCGAGGCGGGCGGCGCGGGCGTAGTCCTCGATGGTGCGCTCGACGTCGGCGTCGGTCAGCTCGCGAGGGACGAAGGGGCTGATGGGCGCCTGGAGCGGGCTCGGCGCGACGAGGTCCCGGTGGTAGGCGTAACGGCCGAAGTGCAGGATCTGCATCGCGATCCGGCCGCCCTCGCGGTGCACGGCCTCGGTGACGGTCCGGTGCCGATCGGCCTCCGCCTCGGTGGTGAGCATGGCTCCGCCCTCGTACGGCCGCCCCTCCTCGTTGGGCGCGATGCCACCGGTGACGATGAGGCCCACTCCCCCGCGCGCGCGGGCCGCGTAGAACGCCGCCATCCGCTCGAAGCCGTGCTCGGCCTCCTCCAGGCCGACGTGCATGGAGCCCATGAGCACGCGGTTGGGAAGCGTGGTGAAGCCCAGGTCGAGCGGGGTCATCAGATGCGGGTAACGGCTCATCGGGCCCTCCGTGCGCGGTGTCGTCACCTCCTGTTGTAGAGGAAGCCCGAGCCTTTTTGCAACTAGTTGCACAACCGGCGGCGCGCGGGCACGGACGCTCCGACACGGCGACGCCCCGGCCGGCGGGGGGCCGGCCGGGGCGTCGCCCGGAACCTCGACGCGGTCAGCGGCTCTCCAGGCGCAGGTGCAGGTCCCGCTCCTGGTCGCCGGAGGCCGCGCAGGTCTCCTGCACGGTGAACATCGAGTCCAGGGTGGTGCGGAACCGCTCCACCGCCCAGTAGCTGCCCTGCACGTCCGCCTGGACCGGCGAGTCGAGGTGGACCGGCGGGCAGCCCCCGCCGCGGGCGTCCGAGACGTCGTACGTACCGAGCCATACCATCGGACGGGTCTCGTGGAGCTGCTGCGGTACCTCTTCCGGAGCCCGGTCGGAGGCGAAGCAGGCGCTGAGCGCTTCGAAGACGAGCCGGGCGTCGTCCTTTGAATAGCCGCTGATCTCCACCGAGACGGTTTCCGGATGCGACCGCTCCGTGTCTGCCATGACCGCTCCTTTCGTGGCCGTGCTGCGGTGGAACGGGGTACCCCGCCGAACCGAGTTCATCCTCAGCAAAGCATCACCGGCCGCCGGGCACACCTCAGCCGCGGGAGAACTTGTACGTCTTGCTGTCCGTCAGCACGCAGAAGCCGGGCGAGACCACGATCACGCGCAGGGTGCCGGTCCGGCGGTCGTAGTCGATGCCCTCCGCCTCGAAGGTGCCCGAGCAGGAACTGCGCAGCGGCAGCTGGCGCAGCGCCGTGACATGGCCGGAGACGTCCGCCGTGCCGTTCGGCGCGGCCGACAGGTCGATCTGGAGCAGTGGCTTGGTGAGGCCGAACAGACTGCCCTCCGGGTCGTCGGAGGAGCACAGCAGGGTCGTGGGGCCGGAGAAGTCGCAGCCCTGGACGTCGCGGACGGCGTGGTCCAGGCGGACGGTGGAGACCTGCGGGAGGTTCGCCGAGGGCGAGGTGGCCGGGTTGACGCCCGGGGTCGGGAAGACCAGCAGCCGGGTCATCGTGCCCCACTCACCGGACAGCATCCACTGGCCGTCGGGCGATATCGCGGCCCAGGAGTTGTTCAGCGCCTCGCCCGCGCCCAGCGTGTGGACGTACTCCGACCAGGCGCCGCCGGGCGCCTGCACCCGGAACATCTTGGAGGTGCCGGAGTCCCGCTGGTAGGGCTCGACGTAGTAGCCGTCGTACGAGGCGTCGGGGTCGCCGACGTGATTCCAGCCGCGGCTGGAGACGCCGAGGGGGATGGTGCCGATGCCGGTGTAGCGGTTGGGACTGTTGGCCGGGACCTCCACCGAGGCCAGGCCCTGGCTCTCGGTCAGCGGGTCGGCGCGGTCGGAGCCGGTCTCGGTCCAGGTGTCCGCCGCGTGGGCGGGCGCGGGTGCGGCGAGCGACACGACGGCGGCGGTGGCGAGGGTGACGAGTCCGGAGAGTACTGCGTGACAACGTTGCCGGGCGGACGCGGGCATGGCCGACTCCTCTGACGGGGCTGGGGGCCCGGGGCGAGCGGGCGGGGTCACTCGGTCGGCGGACAGTCTGGCGTGGCGCCGTAGTCATGTACAGACCAACAGAGCAACATGAGCGTGAACTCTCACGGCCGGCCGGACCGCGCTGTACGGTCTCGGCAGGAGGTCCGGCACGGCGCGCACCGCCGGCGCGACGGCTTCGGCGGACGGCCGCGCCGTGTTGAGAGATGGTGGAGGTAGCGGCGAAGGCGTCGGAGAGTCGGGTGTGAGCGCGGTAGAAGCAGGGGATTCGGCACGGGGGACGGCGTGCCGTGCGGACGTGCGAAGGCGGTGCGTGGCATGAGTGCACCCGGAGCTCCGATGGCGGAGGGCGGCGAACCGGCTCGTGGACCGGTGCCTCCCGGCGGCCTGCTCGACGTCCTCGGCGTCGCATCGGTGGTGCTGGACACCGACGGGCGGATCGTCCTGTGGAGCCCACAGGCGGAGGAGTTGTTCGGTTACACCGCCCAGGAGGCCCTCGGCCAGTACGCCGCCCGCCTGATGGTGCACGAGCGGCACATCCAGCTGGTCGGCAAGCTCTTCGCCGACGTGATGCGCACCGGGCAGAGCTGGGCGGGCGGCTTCCCGGTCCGGCACAAGGACGGCAGCACCCGTCTGGTCGAGTTCCGCAACATGCGGCTGCTGGACGACCAGGGGGACGTCTACGCGCTCGGGCTCGCCGCCGACCAGTCGACCGTGCGGCGGCTGGAGCAGGACGTGGCGCTGTCCGAGCGGATGGTGATGCAGTCACCGATCGGCTACGCCGTCCTGGACACCGGCCTGCGGTTCGTCTCGGTCAACCCGGCCCTGGAGAAGATGAACGGGGTGACGGCCGCCGGGCACGTGGGCCGGACGCTGCGCGAGGTGCTGCCGATGCTGGACACCGAGGCCCTGGAGGCCGCCGCCCGGCAGGTGCTGAGGACGGGGGTGCCGGTGATCGACGTCACGCTCGTCGGCCGCACGCCCGCCGACCCGGACGCGGACCACACCTGGTCGCACTCGCTGTACCGGCTGGAGGACGCGATGGGCAACGTGCTCGGGGTGGCGGTCTCGATGACCGACATCACCGAGCAGCACCGGGCCTCGGTGGAGCGGGAGGCCGCGCGGCGCCGGCTCGCGGTCGTCGCGGACGCCTCCGCCCGGATCGGTACGACGCTGGAGCTGGAGCGCACCGCCTGCGAACTGGCCGACGTCGCCGTGCCGGAACTGGCGGACGTGGCGGCGGTGGACCTGCTGGAGGCGGTGGCCGAGGGCCGGCGCAGCACCCTGGGCCCCTCGGAGGCGGCGGTGATCCGGGCCCTCGCGGTCCGTCCCGCACAGGGCTCGGAGGCGGTGCGGGCCGCCGACCCGCCCGGCCGGGTCACCCGGTACGCGCCCGATCGCCTGGTCACCGAGTGCGTGCGCACCGGCGAGGCGGTCCTGGTGCCGCAGGTGAAGGACGAGGACCTGGCGCGCATCGCCCGCTCCCCCGAGGCGGCCGTGCTGCTGGGCCGGGCGGGCCTGCACTCGTATCTCGCGGTGCCGCTGATCGCGCGCGGCGAGGTGCTGGGCGCGCTCGACCTCAAACGCACCCGCAATCCGGCGCCCTTCGACGAGGACGACCTGCTGCTGGCGCGCGAGCTGGCCGCCCGCGCGGCCGTGCAGATCGACAACGCGCGCTGGTACCAGAACGCCCGCAACACCGCGCTGACCCTCCAGCGCAGCCTGCTGCCCAGCCATCCGCCGGTCACCACCGGTCTGGAGGTGGCCTCCCGGTACCAGCCGGCGGGCGCCACCAGCGAGGTCGGCGGGGACTGGTTCGACGTGATCCCGCTGGAGGGAGGCAAGACCGCGCTCGTCGTCGGTGACGTGATGGGCAGTGGCATCGGCGCCGCCGCCACGATGGGCCGGCTGCGCACCGCGACGACCACCCTGGCCGCGCTCGACCTCGATCCGGCGCGGCTGCTGGAGCACCTGGACAAGACGACCTCGGCCCTGGACCACTCGATCGCGACCTGCGTGTACGCCGTCCACGACCCGCATCTGCGGCAGTGCCGGATCGCCAACGCCGGCCACCTGCCGCCGGCGCGCGTGCGGCCCGGCCGGCCGGCGGAGCTGCTCGACCTGCCCACCGGGGTGCCGCTGGGGGTGGGCGGGGTCGGCTTCTCCACCGTCACGGTCGACTTCGAACCCGGCGACGTGCTGGTGTTCTACACCGACGGACTGGTGGAGACCCGCCGGCACTCCCTCGACGAGCGCCTGGCGTTCCTGCTGTCCCTGCTCGACGACCCGGCCCGCCCGCTGGAGGAGGCCTGCGACCTGCTGCTGCGCACGCTGCACCACCCGGACAACCACGACGACGTGGCCCTGCTCATCGCCCGGGCGCAGGAACTGCCGTAGCCCGCGGCGACGGACTCCCGTCGGCCGCGCGCCTCCGCACGCTCCCCCACCGCCTCAACGGCGCGGGGGCGCCTCCGCCCGCCGCACCGGGCACCGCCCCGGGTACAGCCGGTACGGGGGCCGGGACCCGGCACTCCGCCGGAGCACGTACCTGACGCCGCGCCGCCCGCCCTCCGGGCGGACGACGGGAGTCCGACGACAGGCCCCCGGGCTCCTGCGGCCCCCGAGCGGCCGGGCGGCTGACGGCGGTTCGGGGAACCGGGGGCACGGGGCGGAGCGGAGTCCGCGTCAGACCCGGGGCCGTACGCCGATCACCACGTGCGCGTACAGCTCCTCGCCGACCGCCAGGCGGGTCGTCAGACCCGCGGCCTCGAAGGCCCGTACGGCGGCCGGGGCCTGGCGTTCGCTGGTCTCGCTGAGCAGGCAGCCGCCGGGGGCGAGCCACTCGGGTGCCCCGGCGGCCACCCGGCGCAGCACGTCGAGCCCGTCGGCGCCGCCGTCCAGCGCCACCAGCGGCTCGTGCTCGCGGGCCTCCGCCGGCAGCAGGGGCACCTCGGCGGTGGGTACGTAGGGCACGTTGGCGGTCAGGAGACCCACCCGGCCGCGCAGGCCGGCGGGCAGCGCGTCGTACAGGTCGCCCTGGTGCGCCAGGCCGCCGAACGCGGCGAGATTGCGGCGGGCACAGCGCACGGCGGCCGGATCGATGTCGGCGGCGTGCACCTCCGCCCCGTCCAGGGCGGCGGCCAGTGCCGCGCCGAGCGCACCGGAGCCACAGCACAGGTCCACGACGACGGTCGCGTCCGGCGCGGCGGCCAGCGCCTGGTCGACCAGGAACTCGGTACGGCGGCGGGGGACGAACACCCCGGGTTCCAGGGTGACGCGCAGCCCGCGGAACGCGGCCCAGCCGACCACCTGTTCGAGCGGCAGCCCGGCGGCGCGCCGGGCCGCCATGCCGGCCGCCTCCTCGGGCGTGCGGGCGGTGGCGAGGATCAGCTCGGCCTCGTCCTCGGCGAAGACGCACCCTGCGGCGCGCAACGCGGAGACGACGGCGGACGGGGAGAACGGAACAGGAGTGGGCATGGAAGCCGAAAGCCTTTCGGGAGCGCGAAGCCTTCAGGGCGCTCCCGCGGTCACCGGGCTCGGCGTACCGCGCCGTCACGAGGAGGGAGCACCCCAGCCGACACAGCGGTAATGGGTCTCACCTCCTCGTCCGCGAAGCCCCGGACAGGCGTCCGCGGCAGGACGGTCACTCTACCCCACGGCCCTGACGGGCCTTCGGGGACGCCGGGTTCAGACACCGACCGTCTCCTCGGCCTCTTCCTCGGCCTCCTGCGCGGCCTGCTCCTCGGTGGCCCGCCGGGCCCCGCGCTCGGGCCCGGACACGGCTGATGCGGTGCCGGCCTCGGGTGCGGTGGTTTCCTGGCGGGCGGCGCGGGTGCGCTCGTACAGGGCCGCCACCGCGGTCACCAGGACACCGGCCAGCAGCCAGGCCACCAGGGTCCACACGGAGCGGGTCAGGCCGTCGCCGCCGAAGTAGAGCAGGCCGCGGGCGCCCTCGACGAAGCCTGCGCCGTTCCAGAAGGCGTGCAGGGCGCCGAAGAAGCCGTTCTGGAGTTCGGGCCGGAACAGGCCGCCGGAGCTCGTGAAGTTCAGCATGACGAACAGCACCATCATGGTGAGCGTGGTCCACCGCTTGAGGAACGTGTGCAGACCCACGCCGAGCAGGAGGATGCCCGCCGAGTACAGCGAGGCCATGCCCCAGACCCCCGCGAGGTCGTGGTGGGCGAGGTGGAACACCGGCCCGGCGAGCAGCGCGCCGATGCCGCCGACCACGGCGGCGACCCCGAGCGCCAGCAGCGCCCGGACCCGCATCGCGAGGGCGGCACCCGCGGCGCCGAGCGCGGCGACCGAGGCGTACGAGCCGATGCTGACCGCGACCAGCAGGAAGAACAGGCCTTGCCCGGTGGGGTCGTCGGCGACCGGGGCGGCCACGTCGGTCACCTTCAGCGGGACGCCCTCCCGGGCGGCGACCGGCGTGAAGACCTTCTCCACGGCGGTGGCCCCCATGTCGGACGCGGCGGTCGCCACCAGCAGTTCCGGCTTCCTGGCGCTCGGCACATAGGCTCCGGTCACCTCGCGGGACCTGAGCAGGTGGACGGCGTCGGCCCGGGTGGCGACCGTGCGGACGTCGAGCTTGTCGCCCGCGGCGTCCTTGACGGTCTGCGCGAAGACCTTCGCCCTCGGGGCGGTGCCGACGACGGCGACCGGCAGGTGGTGCGGCTCGGGGGTGACGAACGCCCCCATGTACGCGAGCCCCATGCCGATGCACATCAGCAGCGGGGTGATCAGGTGCGTGAGCACATGGCGCAGTGCCGGTGACCTCATCGCGCGCGGCCCTCCAAAGGTTGGCTTATACAACTTCCAGTTCAAGTTGTACTATACAACTAGAACGTCGGAGGAGGAATTCCCGTGAGCGCAGCGGAGTCGGCCGTCGAGACGATCCAGCGCGAGATGACCATCTTCGCCCGCCGGGCCCGTGCCTCGGCGGGCCGCATGCACCCCGAGCTGTCCCTGGTGTCGTACACCCTGCTCGGCCACCTGGAGGAGCGCGGCGGCTGCCGGGCGACGGACCTGGCGGCGCACTACGCCCTGGACAAGTCCACGGTCAGCCGCCAGGTGGCGGCGCTGGAGCGGGCCGGGCTGATCGAGCGCCGGCTGGACCCGGAGGACCACCGGGTCCAGGTGCTGCACCTGACGGACGCCGGCCAGGAGATCCTGGCCCAGGTCACCCGCAGCCGCCGGGCCGCGTTCCGGGAGCGGCTCGCGGACTGGCCGGAGGAGGACCTGGTGCGCTTCGCCGCCTACCTGGAGCGCTACAACGCCGGCCCGGGCGCCGCGGACGCGGACTGAGCCGGCGGCCCGGCCGCGGGGAGCGACGCCCGTGCACGGCACCGCCGCGGCCGGTTACGGCACCGGCACCGCCGCGTGGTCCTCAGCCGGCCGCTGCGGTGCCCGCGCCGCGAGGAACGCGGTACGGCGGCGCAGCCGGAAGCCGAGGGACTCGTAGAGCCGGATGGCGTTGGTGTTCTCGGCGCTCGTGTGCAGGAACGGGGTCTCGCCGTGCTCGCGGATGCCGTGCGCGACCGCGAGGATCAGGCGGGTGGCCAGGCCCTCGCCGCGGAAGGCGGGGTCGGTGCAGACCGCGCTGATCTCGGTCCAGCCCGGCGGGTGCAGCCGCTCCCCCGCCATGGCGATCAGCGCGCCGTCGCGCCGGATGCCCAGGTATGTGCCGAGTTCCACGGTGCGGGGCAGGAACGGTCCCGGCTGGGTCCGGGCCACCAGGTCGAGCATCTCCGGCACGTCCGCCGGGCCGAGGCGGACCGCCTCCGGGTCCGGCGCCGCGGCGAGGCCGTCGTCCACGAACTGCACGCCCTCGACCCGGAAGGTGGTCTCCCAGTCCTCCGGCAGTTCCCCGCGGAAACCGGGCAGCGGGACCTCGGCGCCGGGACCGGCCAGCGCGGCGAGGTCCGCCCAGTCCCGCGAGTCCGGGTCATCGGGCAGGGCCAGCCAGGGGGAGACGTCGACCGGGTAGCGCAGCACCCGGCCGCGCCGCTCGGCGAAGTGGGCGTGCGGGCCGGTCAGGGAGGCGAGCGCGGGGTTGTCGAGGACGTGCGGGACGGCGGCGGCCGGACCGGCAACGCCCGGACCCGTCACGGCGCTCATCCGGCCACCTCGGTCACGGGCCTGGAGACATGGGCCTGGAGCATCCTCGTTTCCTCACTTCTCTCGTGCTGTCACCGGCGCACCGGCGCCGGCACTGATCGGCAAGGAGCGGTCCCGGGCCGGTATTCCCGGCCCGGGACAGAGTTCACACGGCCGCAATGACACGCGACAAGCCACGCGATGACACGCGACGAGCCGGGACACGGCGCGGCTCGGCGCCATGGGGCGCGGGGCCCCGTGGCGCGGCGGGACCGCCGGCCGGGGCCGGAGCATTCCGGCCGACCACGTACGGTTTAACCATGAACGTCACGCGAGGCTTCACGGGTCGCCCGCGCGTCCACAACCCGGGGCTGCCGCCCGGGCAGTACGACGCGCGCGACGACTGGCCCGTCCTGTCCGCCGAGGTCACCCCCGACCTGGCCCCCGCCGACTGGTCCTTCCGCATCGACGGCCTGGTCGAGCGCCCGCACACCTGGGACTGGGACGCGGCGCACGCACTGCCGGCGTCGGCGTACGACGGTGACATCCACTGTGTGACCGGCTGGTCGAAGTTCGGCGTGCGGTTCGGCGGCGTCTCGCTGGACGCCTTCTTCCATGTGGTGCGCCCCCATGGGTCCGCCACACATGCCGTCGCCCGCTCCCACACGGGCTACACCGCCAACCTGCCGCTCGCCGACCTCACCGGCGGACGGGCCTGGATCGTCTGGGAGTACGACGGCGCACCGCTGCCGCCCGAACACGGCGGACCGGCGCGGCTGGTGGTGCCCCACCTGTACTTCTGGAAGAGCGCCAAGTGGATCGCGGGCATTACGCTCCTGGACCACGACGAGCCGGGCTTCTGGGAGCGCAACGGCTACCACGCGCGCGGCAACCCGTGGGAGGAACAGCGGTACGCCGGTGACTGAGACGACGACTTCCGCGCAGCGGTTCGCGGTGCCGGGGCGGATCGCCGTGAGCGAGCAGGCTGCCTCGGTGTGGCGGACGGCCACCCTGACCCAGATCCGGCGCGAGACACCGCGCGCGGCCACGTTCCGGCTGGCGGTGCCGCACTGGGCGGGGCACCTGCCGGGCCAGCACCTGCTGCTGCGGCTGACCGCCGCCGACGGCTACGTGGCGCAGCGCCACTACTCGATCGCGTCCGCTCCGGACGGCTCCGGGCACATCGAGCTGACCCTCGACCGGGTGCCGGACGGCGAGGTCTCCGGCTGGTTCCACACCGTGGCCCGGCCCGGTGACACGGTCGAGGTGCGGGGCCCGCTCAGCGGCTTCTTCGCCTGGCCGGGCGACCGGCCCGCGCTGCTGATCGGGGCGGGGTCCGGGGTCGTACCGCTGATGTCGATGATCCGGCACCACCGGGCTCGGGGTCTCACCGTCCCGCTGCGGATGCTGGTGTCGGCGCGCAGTCCCGGGGAGCTGATCTACGCGTCCGAGCTCGGCGCGGAGACGACGCCCGTGTTCACGCGCAGCGCTCCGCCCGGGGTTCCGGTGGGACGTATGACGACCGCGCATGTGGCGCCGCTCCTGGCCGAACCGCCCGTCGGTGGTTGGGAAGCCTATGTGTGCGGGTCCAACGGCTTCGCCGAACACGCTTCCCGACTACTGGTGGCGGCCGGCCAGCCCGTGGACCGCATCCGCATCGAACGCTTCGGCTGACGTCTCGGGACGAGCCGGGACGCGGTGGCCCTGAGGGCGTCGGCCGGGGCCGGGCGGCTCCGCTGCCCGGGGGCCGGTCTCCCGGGACCGACCCGGCCGACGGACCCGGGCGAGCCGGCCGAGACCGGCCCGGGAAGTGACCCGAGACGCCCGGCCGAACCCCGGCGGAACCCGCCTGCCGGGATCGAGCGGTGCGGCCGGGGCCCGGCGGGGAGGCGCCCGGGTCGCGCCGGGGAGCGCCGCGCGCGATCGTGGGGCGCAGGGGGCGCGCCGTGCGCCACATGGGCCGGAACTCGCGGGTTCACGGCGTGCGCGAGGTGTGCCGAACGGGGTACGAGACGGGTGTGGACGCTCGTGTCCGTGAGCGGCGGGGCGGTGGACCGGCGACCCGGCTCCTGCCGCTCCCCCGGCTGCGGCGGTGGCGAGGAGGTGGACATGCGTACCCGGGTGCGTGGCTGGCGCTGGCGGCGCAATCCGCTGCGGCGCCGGTCGGACGTCGTGGAGGCGTGGACCGTACTGGTGGTCGCCGTCCTGATGTCCGTGGTCGCGCCCCTGGCCGGGGTGGCCGCGGGCCTGCACGCCCACGACCAGGCCCGGGCGCTCGCCGCGGCCCAGCGGGCCGAACGCCATCAGGTGCGCGCGGTGGTGATCGGTGACGCGCCCCGGCGGCTGACCCCGTCGCAGAGCGACCCCCGGCAGCCCTACCGCGCCCAGGTCCGCTGGACCGAGCCGGGCAAGGGGGTCCGGACGGCGTGGTCCCGGGTCCCGGCGGGGACCCGCCCCGGGGAGCCGGTGTCGGTGTGGTTCGACTCCCGGGACCGCAGTGTCGGGCCGCCCGCGGACGACGTCGCGGTGTGGCAGCACACCGTGACCGTCGGGCTGTGCGCGGCGGGCGGTACGGCGACCCTCGTCTTCCTCGGCCACGTGATCGCGCGCCGCATCGCCCTGCGCCACCGGCTGGCCGAGTGGGAGCGGGAGTGGGCCCGGACGGGACCCCGGTGGACCCAGCCGCGCACCTGACGTCCGGTCGCACGCCTGCGCGGGCCGCGCACCTGACGTCCGGCCGCCGGAAACGGCTGCCGTGTGACCCGACCACCCGGGGCGCCCTCCCGCACTCGCCCGCGCCTCGGAGCACGCGCTTACACACCCCTGGACCAGCGGCGATGAGGCGCGTGAGCGAGCGGCGGCACCCGGGCCGCGCGCCCCCGACGACCCTGGCGAGTCATCCGATCACCCACGTACGGTGAGGCGACGCAGTCTCCCTTCACGAAGGCGGTTGTTGATGGCCCTGTTCGACCTGCCCCTCGACGAACTCCGCGCGTACCGCAGCGAGTCCCTCGAACCGGACGACTTCGACGCCTTCTGGGGCAAGACGCTCCAGCAGGCCCGCGAGCACGAACTGGACGCGCGCTTCGAGCCGGTGGAGACCGGGCTGTCCACCGTCGAGGTGTACGACGTGACGTTCGCCGGATTCGGCGGCCACCCGGTGAAGGGCTGGCTGCGACTGCCGGCCGGGGCCGCGCAGCCGCTGCCGCTGGTCGTGGAGTTCATCGGCTACGGCGGGGGGCGCGGTCTGCCGCACGAGAACCTGCTGTGGGCGTCGACGGGCCGGGCCCACTTCACGATGGACACCCGGGGACAGGGCAGCGCCTGGGGCGGCGGGGGCGGCACCCCGGACCCGGTGGGCGCGGCGCCCGCGTACCCCGGCTTCATGACGCGCGGCATCGACGCGCCGGAGAACTACTACTACCGCCGGGTGTTCACGGACGCCGTGCGCGCGGTCGAGGCCGCCCGTTCCCACCCGCTGGCCGACCCGGCGCGCACGGTGGTGACCGGCGGGAGCCAGGGCGGCGGCATCGCCCTGGCCGTCGGCGGGCTGGTCCCGGACCTGGTGGCGGTAGCCCCGGACGTGCCGTTCCTGTGCGACTTCCCGCGCGCAGCGACCCTGACGGACCGTCACCCGTACCGGGAGATCGGCCTGTTCCTCAAGACGCACCGCGGGCGCTCGGCGGACGTGCTGCGCACCCTGTCCTACTTCGACGGGGTGCACTTCGCGGCCCGGGGCCGGGCGCCTGCCCTGTTCTCGGCGGCCCTGGAGGACGAGACCTGCCCGCCGTCGACCGTGTTCGCGGCCTTCAACGCGTGGGCGCACGGAGACAAGGCGATCGAGGTGTACGACTTCAACGACCACGAGGGCGGCGGCCCCTTCCAGGAGGCCGAGAAGGTGCGCTGGCTGCGGTCGTACGCCTGAGCCCCGCCGTCGGCTGCGCCGGTCTTTCCTCCGGTCCGACCAGTCGGTACGTTCGGAGCGCCCGGGCGGCAGTGCCGCGGCCCGGGATCCCGGCGACGAGGGAGGCCGCATGTCCGCGCACGAAGCCCAGGGAAGACACCGGACGCCGCAGACGGACGCGCAGATCCACGGGCACTGCGATCCGCGGTTCGCGGCGGTACGGGAGGCGTTCGCGGAGAACTTCCGCGCACGCGGGGAACTCGGCGCCGCGGTCGCGGTGACCGTCGCCGGCCGGACGGTGGTGGACCTCTGGGGCGGCTGGGCGGACGAGGCCCGCGCCCGGCCCTGGGCACGGGACACCGTGGTGAACGTGTGGTCGACCACGAAGGGGCCCGTGGCGCTGTGCGCGCACATCCTCGCCGACCGGGGCCTGCTCGACCTCGACGCGCCGGTGGCCGCCTACTGGCCGGAGTTCGCCGCCGAAGGCAAGGACAAGGTGCTCGTACGGCACCTGCTGTCGCACCGCGCCGGGCTGTCGGGGCTGCGCGAGCCGCACACCCTGGAGGACCTGTACGACTGGGAGCTGACCACCGGGCGGCTCGCCGCGATGGCGCCCTGGTGGGAACCGGGCACCCGATCGGGCTACCACGCGCTGACGTACGGCTTCCTGGTCGGGGAGGTCGTACGGCGCGTGTCGGGACTGCGGCCGGGGGCCTTCCTGGAGCGGGAGGTGACCGGCCCGCTCGGACTCGACTTCACGGTGGGCCTGCCGGAGCGGGACTTTGGCAGGGCGGCGCGGCTGGTGCACCCGCCGGCCGCGTCGCGCACCGAACAGGCGGCGGTGTTCAGCCAGTTGGCGCCGGCCGCGCTGGCGGCCCTGACCAACCCCCTCGTCGGGGCGGCGGAGGCGAACAGTCCGGCCTGGCGGGCGGCGGAGATCCCGGCGGCCAACGGTCACGGCACCGCCCGCGCGGTCGCGGCGCTGTACGGGGTCTTCGCCGGGGGCGGCTCGTACGGCGGCCGGCGGATCCTGTCACCGCCGGCGGCCGAGCGGGTGCGCGAGGGCCAGGGCAGCTGCCGCGACCTGGTGCTCGGCGCGGGCTTCGAGGGCGACACCGAGGTGGGGCTCGGACTGTGGCTGAGCGGGCCCCAGGGGTCGTACGGACCCAATCCGCGCGCTTTCGGCCACGACGGATTCGGCGGTTCCTGCGGGCTCGCCGATCCGGACGCGGGGGTGTCGCTGGGCTATGTGATGAACCGGATGGGTCCGCACATCGCCAATGATCCACGGAAGACGGCGCTGGTGGAGGCCCTCTACAGCGCCTTGTGACACTTCGGCGTAGAGCCTTGCGGGCGCCGTACGCGCGGATGGGTTTCGGTCGAACCGACCGATCGCTCTTCCCTCGTGGTTTAGACCAATGGTAGTCATGGTCGCGCACTGAACCCGCACGACTACCCTTTGTCACCGACAGGAGGGCGCGGCATGGCCCGCACCACCCCGCACGATCCCCCGACCGGCGACGACCGGCCCCTGTACGGGCGGATCGCGGCGCTGCTGCTCGACGAACTGCGCGCCGGCATCATTCCACCGGGTCAACGGCTCCCGGGCGAGAGGCACCTGGCCTCACGCTACGGGGTCAGCCGGGAGACCGTCCGGCAGGCGCTGGAGGTGCTGCGCCGCAGCGGTGCGGTCGCCACCGACCGGCGGGGCAGCCACGCGACGCTGCCCGGCCGGCCCGTCGAGACGGCGGGAGCGCTCACCTTCCCGGTGGGCGCGCGGCCGGTGGACCCCTACGCGGTCGACCGGGCCACGGTGACCTGGGAGGAGCCGCCGCCGGAGCACGCACGGGCCCTGGGTCTGGCCCCGCACCGGCCCACGCTGGTGCACCGCTACCGGTCGGTGACACCGGACGGCCGGTCGCTGCGCACGGCGGTGACGTCGTTCTCCGCGGTGGCGCTGGCCGAGGTGGCGGAGCTGGCCCGCTACCGGGACCGGGCCGACGGGACCACGCCCGCGCAGCTGCGGCGGGCCTACGACTGGATGCGCACGGCGGGCCTGACCCTGCACCACCAGGACGCCATCACCCAGGCCGGCGCCGCCTCCTCGGTGCGGGTGACCCGGCGCGTGCACGACCAGTACGCGCGTCCGCTGGAGATCACCGACCTGGTGGTGAACGCCGAACGCGACACACTGGTCTACGAGTTCACGCTGCCCGCCGCGGGCTGACCGCCGAGGGGCGCGGCGCCGGCCCGCCGGGCCACCACCAGCCGGGCGCGCGGGCTGCCGTCGGCCCGCCGGCCGAACCCGGGCAGGACACCCAGCTCCACCGTCAGGCCCGCGCGCTCCAGCTCGCGCAGCACGGCGCTCAGCCGGAAGGTCCGGTAGTACATGACGAACGGCGGTCGCCACAGCGCGTTGCGCACCCGCATCACCGCGTCGAAGCCGAGCAGCGTCCAGAAGCCGGGGTGCGCCGGGCCGGGCGGCGCGAACACCGGGAAGACGAAGCGGCCCCCCGGCCGCAGCACCGTGCGGACCTGCGTGAACAGGCCCGGCAGTTCGCGGGGCAGGAAGTGGCCGAACGCGCCGAAGGAGACGACGAGGTCGAAGGCGGCGGTGAACGGCAGGGCCCGGGCGTCGCCGCGCACCCACGCGACCCCCGGCCCGTCGGCGGCCGGCGCCCGGCGCCGGGCGACGTCGAGCATGCCCGCGCTGAAGTCGACCCCGGTGACGCTGCGGCGGCACACTCCGGTCAGCAGGCGCGTACCCGCGCCGGTGCCGCAGCACAGGTCGAGTCCGTCCGTGAAGGGGCCGAGCGGGGCGAGTGCCCGCGCCACGGCGTCCAGTACGACGTCGGGCGTCCGGAAGGGGGTGTGGTCGAACTTCGGTGCGAGCAGGTCGTAGCCGTGCTCGACGGACGACAGCGCCTGGACGGTCAGCTCGCGGAGCGTGGGGCCTTCGGGACCGAACATGACGTCAGCCTATGACGCTGGTGCCGCGCCGCGGGCGGGAGCGCACCAGGCACCACGGGGTTCCGCCACGGGGCTCGGCCGGCTCCGGCACCACCGTCAGCCGAAGGTGTCGTGGCACAGCCGTGCGATCTCCGGTGCGGTCACGCCGTCCGCCTGGCGGCACAGGTCGCGCATCCGGACGGCGGGCGGCCGGGAGACGGGACGGGGACGCCGGTCCGGGTGGCGTACCGGTCTCCGGCGCTCGGGGCGGGGGTGCCGGACCGGCGGGGCGGCCGGTGCCACCGCCCGGGGAGGCGCCGCGGGCGCCGGTACGCGGCCGGTCCCGGGGTTCCGGCGCGCTCCGGCCGACGAGCGGGGTCCGTGGCCGGTGCGGACCAGCGCCGCGTGCCCGGACGGCACCCGGACCGGCTCCTGGGGCACCGGGGGCCGCACCACCGTGCCGGGGGCGAGGGAGCGCCGGGGGCGGGCGGCGTCGGGTGCGGGACCGGGGTCGACGGTGGTGCAGCCGGCGACGGTCACCAGCGCCGCCACCAGCAGCGGAAGAAGTCGGCGAGGCACCCGCCCACTGTCCCGCACCCTTCGGGGTCATCACATGTTCCGCGGGGGATCACCACCCTGATGAGCGACGCGCCGGGCCGACGTGGCGTCACCGCGTCGCCCGAGCACCGTGAGGACCCGCTCGCACCAGCGCACGTTCTCCTCCTCGAAGCCGATCCCGGCCAGGAGCGTGAGGTACGGCCCCACCCGGTCGGCGGTCCGGAGGAACTCCTCCTCCGTCCGCCCTGCGAGCAGGCGCTCGCGCACCCTCCGGTAGCGGTCGAGCTTGCCGCGTGCCCAGCCCATGCGCTCCTCGATCAGCGCCCGGGTGACCTCCGGGTCGCCCCCGTCCATGGCCTGGACCTTGATGAGCAGTTCGTCCCGGATCGCGGTGGGCCGCTTCGGCGGCTCGGCGGCGAACGCGCCCAGCTCGGCCCGGCCGGCCTCGGTGAGCGTGAACATCCGCTTGTTGGGACGGCGCTCCTGCTGCACGGTGCGCGCCTCGACCAGCCCGTCCCCGGCGAGGCGCTCCAGCTCACGGTAGAGCTGCTGGGGGGTCGCGGGCCAGAAGTTCGCGAACGAGACGTCGAAGACCTTCGACAGCTCGTAGCCCGAGGCCTCGCCCTCCAGCAGGGCGGCCAGGACGGCGTACTTGAGCGACATGTGGACAGGCTAGCAGTCAGTTGATTAATCTCCTCCGCACTTATTCAACTAGTTGACTATCAGTGAGGTGAGCCGATGCGCGCGTTCCGCGAGGCGGTGGAGGCCGGGGACCTGGACGCCGTCGAGGCGCTGCTGGCCGAGGACGTCGTCTTCACCAGTCCGGTCGCCTTCAAGCCGTACCCGGGCAAAGCGATCACCGCGGCGGTGCTGCGCGCGGTGGTCCAGGTCTTCGAGGACTTCCGGTACGTCCGGGAGATCGGCGCCCCGGACGGACCGGACCACGCGCTGGTGTTCCAGGCCCGGGTCGGCGACCGGGAGCTGACCGGCTGCGACTTCCTGCACGTGAACGAGGACGGCCTGATCGACGACCTCATGGTCATGGTCCGTCCGCTGTCGGGCGCGCAGGCTCTCGGCGAGGCCATGGGCGCGCGGTTCGAGCAGATCGCGAAGGATGCCGGGGCCCGGTCGGCGTGAACCGCCGCGCCCACCGGCACACGGCGGTGATCAGTCCTTCAGCTGCCGCAGCGTGGCCTTGGCGTCGGTCTTCAGCCAGTCGGTGACGTCGGTCAGCGCGGGCGGGTCCTTGTCCTCGTCGTACGAGGTGAGGTAGACGCTGTAGCTCATCGTGTACGTCACCCAGCCGTCGCGGACGGCGAGCGTGGCGTACCGGGACCCGCTGGAGGAGGAGCCGTTCGAGGTGTCCTGGCTGACCAGGTAGGCCTCGTCGCCGATGCCCTCGACCGGGTCGACGTCGTACCCGGTGTGGCTGTCCCCGTAGTTCTTCCAGGTGGCGGTGAACTCGGGCGCGGGGTCGGTCTTCTTGTGCAGGTCCAGCTGCATGGTCAGATAGGCGTCCGCGTAGGACGAGCCGGCCTTCTTCAGGCCCAGGCTGCAGTAACTCTCGTCCAGTGCCGCGTCCTTGAGCGAGGTGCGGGTCGGCGAGGAGTCGTTCTGGGTGTACTCGTCCTTGAAGGACGAGTAGTCGCCGCTGGAGCACATGTTGGAGGGCGCCGAGTAGCCGCGCAGGTCCGCGCTGTCGCTCCGCCCGCCGACGAGCAGGACACCGGCCGCCCACGCGGCGGAGGCGACGACCGCGCCGACGGCGGCCCACAGCACCGCCCGGCCGGCCCCGCCGCCACCGGCCGGGGGGACGGGCGGCACGGGCCCGTACTGGGGCGCCTGCGCGTACGGGTTGCCCGGCTGCGGCTGTCCCGGCGCGGGCTGGTCGGCCAGGGTGGGCTGCGCGTGGAACGTTCCCGGCGGGGGTGACTGAGGGTTCGGGTAGGGGTAGGCCGTCGGCTGCGGCGGGACGGCCGGCTGCTGCGGGGGCTGCGGTGCGGGCCGGTCGGCCGGCTGCGGGGGCTGCGGGGGCGTGGACATGTCGGGAAGATAGTGGATGGTTGGCGGTCAAGTCCCTTGCTGTCCAGGATCGTTACGGTCTGGGGATGTCTGTTCCCTGAGCCCGACGCTCCGGCGGGTTCGCGGCTCAGGGGCGGGTCACGCCGCGGCGAGCCGGACCGGCAGAGCGCGCACGCTGTTGCCGACGAAGCCCGCGTGCGGCACCAGATCGGCTTCGGGTACGGCGAGTCGCAGCGACGGGAACCGGGTGAACAGCCGTTCCAGGGCGACCGTGGCCTCCAGCCGGGCCAGTGGCGCGCCCAGGCAGTAGTGGGCGCCGTGCCCGAGGGACAGGTGCCGTACGGCACCGGGCCGGGCGGAGCGGGTGAGGTCGAAGCGGCCGGCGTCCGGGCCGTGCGCCGCCGGGTCGCGGCCGGCGGCGGAGTAGCCGGCCAGCACGGGGGTTCCGGCGGGGACGAGCGTGCCGGCGACGGTCAGGTCCCGTACGGGGTAGCGGAACGGGAAGTAGCTGACCGGCGCGTCCCAGCGCAGGGTCTCCTCCACCACGTCCGCCCAGCTCGCCCGGCCCGCGCGCACCAGGCCGAGCTGCTCGGGGTGGGCGCACAGGGCGCGCACGGCGTTGGTGATCAGGTTGAGCGTGGTCTCGTGCCCGGCGATGATCATCAGCAGCAGGGTGCCGATCAGCTCCTGCTCGCCGAGCCGGTCGCCGCCCTCGTCGCGGGCGGCGAGGAGCGCGCTGGTGAGGTCGTCGCCGGGCCGCGCGGCCTTCGCCGCGGCGATCTCCGCGAGGACCGCGAGGAGTTCGCGGTTGGCGGCGACGGCCTCGGCCGGTGCGGTGTCGGTGGCCACGACCAGGCTGCCGAGCCGGTGCAGACGGTCCCGGAACTCCATGTCCACGCCCAGGAGTTCGCAGATCACGCCCATCGGCAGGGGCAGGGCGAAGTGCCGCCGCAGATCGGCGACCCCGTCGCCCGAGGCGGCGGCCCGCGCCAGGCCGTCCAGCAGCGACTCCGTCAACTCCTCGATCCGTGGCCGCAGTTCCGCCACCCGGCGGGGTGTGAAGGCGCGGGCCGCGAGGGAGCGCAGCCGCCGGTGGTCGTCGCCGTCGGCGGTGGTCATGCCCGGTACGGTGGCGAACGTCAGCAACGGCCAGCCCGCACCGACCCGCCCCTCGCGCAGGGCGGTGAAGTGGCGCGCGTCCTTGGCAACCTGGGGATGTTGCAGGAACTCCTTGAGGGCCCCGTGTCCGAGTACGGCCATGCCCTCGATCCCGCCGGGCAGCTCGACCGGGACCACGGCGCCCCGGGCCAGCAGGCGCGCGTTCACGGCGTGCGGGCAGCCGCCGGCGGGGTCCAGGCGGTGCGGGGTGCGGGCGGCCGAGGTGTCCACCCGGTGATCCTGATGCTCCCCTGACAAGGCGAATCCTCCCGACGTCTCCCCGAGAGGACGCACGCCCCCGGGAATAGCCCGGTCCGGTGGTTCGTTGACGACGTCACGGACGCGGTGCTCCCCCCGGGTGGTACCGTTCCCTCAGCACCCGTGCACGGCCACCGTGGCCGCCGGTGCCAGTTTCCCTCCTTCGCGCTGATCCGTCCGCCGTTTTCCGGATGTCCGGCTCCCGGCGCGTCAGCTTCCCGGCACCACCTCGTGACGAGCCTTCCAGGCCGTACCCGAGATGCCGTTCCCGCCGCCCGGAGGCAGTCCAGGACGCCTCCCCCTCGCGGCCTTCCCCCCATCTGCTCTCTGCTCCGTCCGCGAAAGGACCCCCTCCCGTGACCACCACACTCGAACATCCCTCCACGGCCCGACAGGCCCCCGCCGCCCCGCTCGTCACCGGTGTCCTCGACATCGACGCGCACGGGAAGGGACACCTGAGGGCCGCGGGCCTCCTGCCCTCCCCCGCCGATCCGCAGGTCGCGCCGGCGCTGATCCGCCGCCACGGGCTGCGCAAGGGCGACCTGGTCGAAGGCGTCCGCGGCGCGCAGCGGGCCCTGACCGAGGTCGCGCGCGTCAACGGACGCGCCCCCGGCGAGCCCGGCACCCGGCCGCACTTCCGCGACCTCACCCCGCTCCACCCGCACCGGCGCCTCCGCCTGGAACACCCCGCCTCCGGCCTGGCCGGACGCGTCACCGATCTGCTCGCGCCGGTCGGCAAGGGCCAGCGGGGCCTCATCGTGGCCCCGCCGAAGACCGGCAAGACGGTGCTGCTCCAGCAGTTCGCCGCCGCCGTGGCCGGCAACCACCCCGAGTGCCGGCTGATGGTGCTCCTGCTGGACGAGCGGCCCGAGGAGGTCACCGAGATGCGCCGCTCGGTACGCGGCGAGGTGTACGCCTCCACCTTCGACCGGCCGGCCAAGGAGCACATCGCCCTCGCCGACCTGGTCGTGGAGCGGGCCAAGCGCCTGGTGGAGGCCGGCGAAGACGTCGTCGTCCTGCTGGACTCCCTGACCCGGCTGTGCCGGGCCCACAACAACGCCTCCGCCGCCGGCGGCCGCACCCTGAGCGGCGGTGTCGACGCCGGCGCGCTGCTCGGCCCCAAGCGGTTCTTCGGCGCGGCCCGCCAGGCCGAGGAGGGCGGCTCGCTGACCATCCTCGCCACGGTGCTCGTGGACACGGGCTCCCGCGCCGACGGCTACTTCTTCGAGGAGCTGAAGAGCACGGGCAACATGGAGCTGCGCCTGGACCGGCAACTCGCGGGCCGGCGCGTCTTCCCCGCCGTCGACATCGACGCCAGCGGCACCCGCCGCGAGGAACTCCTGCTCACCCCGGCCGAGCTGACGGCCGTGCACGGTCTGCGCCGGGTCCTGCGCTCCCGTGAGGGCGGGCCCTGCGGGCTGGAGACCCTGCTGGAGCGGCTGCGCGCCACCCCCGGCAACGCCGCGTTCCTGCGGCAGGTCAGGCCCACCCTGCCGGCCGCCTGACGCGCGGCCACGAGGCCGCCGGGTGCGGCATCCGGGTGTCCCGGTGACCCGAACGGCCCGGCGGCGTGGTGCATACACCCCAATTTCGTACTTTGATCATATGATCACCGGATTCTCTTATCGCGCGGCGGTGTCGGCCTGCTCCCTCTGTGTGGCGGGCCTGCTGGCGCTCACGCCGGCCGCTGCCGCCGCCGGGCCACGGGCCACGCAGCCCGCCGGGGAGCCCGCCCCGCCCCGCCCCGGGGCGGCCGTGCCGGGGCCGTCCCTGCTCTACAACTCCGGCATCCAGGTCCGGCCGCACCGGGACGCACCCGGGCTCCCGGACGTCTCGGCGCTCTCCTGGCTCGTCGCCGACGCGGGCAGCGGCGAGGTGCTGGCCGCGTACGACGCCCACCGCGAGCTCCCTCCCGCGAGCACCCTGAAGACCCTCTTCGCGCTCACCGTGCTGCCGGTGCTGCCCAGCGGGCAGCAGCACACCGTGCGGTACGGTGAGCTGGACGACGTCGCCGAGGGCAGCAGCCTGGTCGGCGTCGAGGAAGGGCACACCTACCAGGTGGCCGACCTGTGGCGCGGCGTCTTCCTCAGCTCCGGCAACGACGCCGTGCACGTGCTCGCCCGGATGGGCGGCGGCTGGGAGGCCACGGCCGCCCGCATGCAGGACAAGGCCCGCTCGCTCGGTGCCCTGGACACCCACGTGGTCTCCCCGGACGGCTACGACGCCCCCGGTCAGGTGTCCTCCGCCTACGACCTCGCGGTGTTCGGCCGGGCGGGCCTGCACAACCCCGACTTCGCCCGGTACTGCGCCACCGTCGAGGCCTCCTTCCCCGGTGACGGGTCGCCGTACTCCATCGAGAACACCAACCGGCTGCTGACCGGCGAGGACGGCGTGGCGCCGTACCCCGGGCTCATCGGGATCAAGAACGGCTACACCAGCAACGCGGGCAACACCCTGGTGGCCGCGGCGCACCGGGGCGGGCGCACCCTCGTGGTGACCGTGCTCAACCCTCAGGCCGGCGGCGGGTTCACCGTGTACGAGGAGGCCCGCTCCCTGCTCGACTGGGGTTTCGCGGCGGCCGGGCGGGTCGATCCGGTCGGCTCGCTCGACGGGCTGCGGCCGGCCGTCTCCCGTCCCGCGGCGTCCGCGAAGCCGGTGGTGGCGGCCGTGGCACCGGACGACGACTCGGACTGGCCCGGCACCGCCGTCGTCGCGGGGCTGTCCGGACTGGGCGCCGGGGCCGTGGCGCTGGTGCTGCGGGCCAAGTGGAGCCGGGGCCGCGACTGACCCACCGGCAGGCCGAGCAGCAGGCCCAGCGAGATCCACGTGTAGAGGCTGCCGCCCAGGAACCCGTCGAGGCCGGAGGCGTCGTCGAACCACAGCCACACCACGCTGGTGCACAGCACCGCGTACAGGACGGCCGCGGTCCGCGGGCGCCCGGCGCGGATCAGCACCGCGAAGGAGGGCAGCAGCCACACCAGGTGGTGCACCCAGGTGACCGGGCTGACCAGGCAGGCCGCCGCACCGGTGAGCGCGAACGCCGCGGGCCAGTCGCCGGTCACGGCCGCCCGTCGGCCGCGCCACGCCCAGACGCAGAGGGTCAGCAGCACCACGGTCGCCCACAGCGGGCGGCCGGTCTCGCCGAGGCGGGCCAGCACCCCCTGCAGCGACTGGTTCGAGACGTAGTCGAGCCGGCCCACCCGGCGGGTGTCCCAGAGGGCCTCGGTCCAGTAGAAGCGGGAGGCCGCCGGATCCGCCCAGGCGGCCAGCGAGGTCGCGGCCAGGGCCACGGCCGTCGCGGTGCCCGCCGCCCGCCGGCGCCCGGCGAGCAGCAGCAGCCCGACGAAGAGGGCGGGGGTGAGCTTCACGGCGGCGGCGAGCCCGATCCCCGCGCCCGCCCAACGGCCCCGGCCGCTCGCCAGCAGCCAGGAGTCGCCGAGGACCAGGGCGAGCAGCACGAGGTTCACCTGGCCGAAGCTGACGGTGTCCCGCAGCGGCTCGAACAGGGCGAGCAGGCACAGGCACAGTGCCCACCGGTACCAGCCCTGGCCGCGCCCGTGCGGCCAGGCCAGGACGCGCAGGACCACCACGAGCGCGGCCAGGTTCACCAGCAGGGACGCGGCGATCGCCGCGGTCCTGCCGAGCAGGGCCAGCGGCAGCATGGCGACGGCCGCGAACGGCGGGTAGGTGAAGCCGTACGCGGTGCCCGGCACCCGGTAGTCGTAGATCCGGCCACCGTGGCGCACCCAGGTGTGCACGGTGCCGTAGTAGACCCGCAGGTCGAAGAAGCCGCGCAGCAGCGGCACGGTGGCCGTGAACACGGTCACGGCCGCCACGAGGAGCAGGACGAGCACCAGCCGGCCCAGCCGGCTGCGCGGCCCCGCTCTCCAGCGGCCCGTCATGCCACGCGTCCTGGAACCGGGCCCCGGGCCGCTTGGTGGGCCTGGTGAGACTGGTGGGCCTGGTGAGACTGGTAGGCCTGCCACAGGACGACGACCCCGAGGGCCCCGCCGGAGACCGCGAGCACCACCTGTCCGGGGCCGGCCGGGCCGCCGCCGGGCAGGACGGCGAGGGAGAGCACCCCCGCCAGGGCGGCCACCCGGTGCCGTACCGGGGTGCTGGGCGCGGCGGCGGCGATGAGGAACAGGCCCCACAGCGCGTACCAGGGGCGGATCGCCGGGCCGAGGACGGCGACCGTGAGCAGGCTCAGGCCCAGCGCGTACACCGGCCGTGGCCTCAGCCGCAGCCAGATCAGCAGGACGGCGACGGCCGTGGCCGCGAGGCCCAGCAGGTGCCAGGCCGGGACGGCCAGCGGGGCCAGGGAACTGCCGAGGTGTGCGAGCAGGGCGCCGGTGGCGCGGCCGAGCAGGCTGGTCAGCGCCCAGTTGTGCGGGGAGACCGGGGTGTCCAGGGCGCCGATCCAGCCGTAGCCGGTGCCGGCGACGGCCGTGGCGGCGACCGTCGTCGCGGCGGAGGCCGCCGCCGTGGCCAGCACGGCCGGCAGCGGACGGCCGCCGGACCGCGCCCGCAGCGCCACGACGGCCGGCAGGCCCAGCACCGCCGGCGCCTTGACCAGGGCGGCGAGGGTGACGAGGACGGCGCCGGCGACGGGTCCGCGGCCCCGCGCGGCGACCAGGCCGAGCCCGAGCAGGCCGAGCATCAGGGCGTCGTTGTGCGCGCCCGCGACCAGGTGCAGCAGCACCAGTGGGTTCAGGGCGCCGAGCCACAGGGCTGCGGCCGGGTCGGCTCCGCTGTGCCGGGCGAGCCGGGGCAGCGCCACCGCCATGAGGGCCACGCCGAGCAGGGCCAGCAGGCGCATGCCGAGCAGACCGGCGGGCACAGCGCCGCCGGTCAGTCCGGACAGCGCCGAGGCGAGGGCCAGGAAGGCGGGCCCGTAGGGGGCGCCGGTGTGCCGCCACATCGGGGCGACCTCGCCGGCGAGCGGGCCGCCGAGCCACGCCGGGCCGTGGGCGTAGACGTCCAGGTGTGCGTCGACCATGGCGCCCTGCGCGAGATAGCTGTACACGTCCCGGCTGAACAGCGGCGGGGCCGGCAGCAGCGGGGCCGCCCACACGGCCAGGACGAGCAGCAGGGCGCGCGGGGTGGGCGGCTCGGGACCGCGGACCAGACTGCCGAGGAGCACCCAGGCGGCGATGAGCAGCACGACCCCGAAGTACACCCCGACCAGGCCGAGCGCCGCCTGGACCGAGGCGGGTGCCGGCAGGTCCCGGACGGGGAGGGCGCCGGCCGTCTCACCGCCGAGCGCGAGACAGGCGGTGCCGGCCAGGCCCGTCACCTGGCAGCGGCGGAGATCGACGGGGAACGCCAAGGGCAACACCGGGTCAGCGTGGCGGCGCCGGGTGGCCGGAAGGCGACGGCGGCCCTGCCGGGCGGGGGCCGGGGTGTGACCGGCGCGTGGTGTGTCCCGGCCGGGTTCCCGGTGCTGGTCCGTCGTGGTGCGCCCGCTCCGCCGAGACTTCGTCCGTGCCCGGGCCCACGCTCCGCTCCGCGGGCCGGCCGCCCTGCCGCGGGCCGGGAGGTGACGCTCCTCAGAACACCGACAGCCCGGTCAGGGTCGTGAAACGGTCCAGGGCCGCCACACCGGCCACCGAGTTGCCGCGTTCGTCCAGGCCCGGGCTCCACACGCACAGCGTGCACCGGCCCGGTACGACGGCGATGATCCCGCCGCCGACCCCGCTCTTGCCGGGCAGCCCGACGCGGTAGGCGAAGTCGCCGGCGGCGTCGTACGTGCCGCAGGTCAGCATGACCGCGTTGACCTGCTTGGCCTGGCTGCGGCTGAGCAGCCGGCCGCCGTCGGCGCGGATGCCGTGCCGGGCGAGGAAGCCGGTGGCGAGGGCCAGGTCGGCGCAGGAGGCGGCGATCGAGCACTGCCGGAAGTACTGGTCGAGCAGGACCGGCACCTCGTTGTCGACGTTGCCGTAGGACGCCATGAAGTGGGCGAGGGCGGCGTTGCGGTCACCGTGGGCGGTCTCGGAGGCGGCGACCTCCTCGTCGAAGCCCAGATCGGGGTTGCCGCTCTCGGCACGCAGGAAGGACAGCAGCTCGCCGGCCGCGTCCCCGGTGCGGGTGTGCAGGCGGTCGGTGACGACGAGCGCGCCCGCGTTGATGAACGGGTTGCGCGGGATGCCGTTCTCGTACTCCAGCTGGACCAGGGAGTTGAACGGGTTGCCGGAGGGCTCGCGGCCCACGTGCTCCCACAGTTCGTCGCCCTCGCGGGCCAGGTCCAGGGCGAGTGTGAAGACCTTGGTGATCGACTGCGTGGAGAACGGCTGCCGCCACTCCCCCACCCCGTACACCGTGCCGTCCAGTTCGGCGACGGCCATGCCGAACCGGCGCGGGTCGCGGGCGGCGAGGGCCGGGATGTAGTCGGCGGACCGGCCGCGCCCGGGAGTGCGGTCGATCTCCGCCATGATGCGATCGAGGACCGGCTGGAACTGCGAGGACATGATCGTCATCATGCCGCACCCCTGGTGCCGGGGCGCTCCGGGGGCGCCGACGGCCGGCTTCCCGGCGGTGCCGGGCCCCGGCGCGGGGTTGCCGGGTGCGACGGCACCCGCGGGCAGGGACCGGCCGGGCGGACCCGGCCGGGCGGCACGCGGGTGCCGTCGGGTCAGATCGCCGGCGTGGTCCCGCTGCCCGCGAGCACCTCCGGCCGCAGGAGTCCCGTCAGCTGTTCGGCGGGCAGCAGGCCCTTCTCCAGGACCAGTTCGGCCACGCCACGGCCCGTCGCGAGGGCCTCCTTGGCGATGTCGGTGGCGGCGGTGTAACCGATGTGCGGGTTGAGCGCGGTGACCAGGCCGATGGAGTTCTCGACGGTGGCGCGCAGCCGCTCGGTGTTGGCGGTGATGCCGGACACACAGCGCTCGGCCAGCGTCAGGCAGGCCGTCCGCAGGTGCGTGACGGACTCCGACAGGGAGTGCAGGATGATCGGCTCGAACGCGTTGAGCTGGAGCTGCCCCGCCTCCGCGGCCATGGTGATGGCGACGTCGTTGCCGATCACCTCGAAGGCGACCTGGTTGACCACTTCGGGGATGACCGGGTTGACCTTGCCCGGCATGATCGACGAACCGGCCTGCACCGGCGGCAGGTTGATCTCACCGAGGCCCGCGCGCGGACCGGAGGACAGCAGCCGCAGGTCGTTGCAGCTCTTGGAGAGCTTGACCGCGACGCGCTTGAGGACGCCGGACATCTGGACGAAGGCGCCGCAGTCCTGCGTGGCCTCCACCAGGTTGGCGGCCGTCACCAGCGGCAGGCCGGTGATGGCGGACAGGTGCCGGCGGGCCGCCTCGGCGTAACCGGCGGGGGCGTTGAGACCGGTGCCGATGGCCGTGGCACCGAGGTTGATCTCATGGATCAGCTCGACGGCCTCGGCGAGACGGCTGCGGTCCTCCTCGATCATGACGGCGAACGCGGAGAACTCCTGGCCGAGCGTCATCGGTACCGCGTCCTGCAACTGGGTGCGGCCCATCTTGAGCACGTCACGGAACTCGACGGCCTTGCCGGCGAACGCGCCCTGGAGTACGGACATCGCCTCGAGCAGTCCGCGTACCGCGAAGATCGTCGCCACCTTGACGGCCGTCGGGTAGACGTCATTGGTGGACTGGCCGAGGTTGACGTCCTCGTTGGGGTGCAGATGCGCGTACTGCCCCTTGGCGTGGCCGAGCAGTTCCAGCGCGCGGTTCGCCACGACCTCGTTGGCGTTCATGTTCGTGGACGTGCCGGCTCCGCCCTGGATGACGTCCACGACGAACTGGTCGTGCAGCTCCCCGGCCCGGATCTCCCTGCAGGCGGCAACGATCGCGGCGGCCTTGCGGGGCGCCAGCAGCCCGAGCTCCTCGTTGGCGAGGGCGGCGGCCTCCTTCACCGCGGCCAGGGCGTCGATCAGGTGCGGGTAGGCGGAGATCGGCGTGCCGGTGATGGGGAAGTTCTCCGTCGCGCGCAGGGTGTGGACACCCCAGTACGCGTCGGCGGGCACATCGCGGTCCCCGAGCAGATCGTGTTCGCTTCGGGTGGCGGCGGTCATGAGGGTACGGTCCTCTTCCTGGGGTGCGGAGGTGGAAGCGCCCCCGGGAGGGGCGCGGGAACTGCGCGATCGGCCACGGCGGGCCCGCGGGTCCACGACGGCGGACCCGGCGGAGCTACGCGCAGGCGGTGAGCGGAACCGGGTCCAGCGCGCGCACGACCCGCACGCGGCCCACCGGCTCCCCGCCCCCGAGCAGCGGCTCCCCCGCGAACTCGGTGAGCAGGGCGGGGTCGACGCCCGCGCGGGCGAGCGCCGCCGCGGCGACCGGGATCCGCGCCCGGTTCGCCCCGTCGGCGATCTTCACCGCGACGGCCCGGCCGTCCGGCAGCGCGGCGACCTGCACGCCCTCGAAGCCGTCCTTGGCCAGCAGCCCCGGCACGGCCCGCATCAGCGCGGCCACGTCACGCCCCGATCCGGAGGCCATCTCGGCGTGCTCGCGCATCGCGTCGGCGACCCGGGCCTCGGGCGTGCCGGGCGCGGCGGAGGTGATCCGGGCCACGGCCCGGGCGAGTCCGTGCAGGGAGACGGCGAACAGCGGCGCGCCGCAGCCGTCGACGGTGACCCGGGCGACGCGCTGGCCGGTCAGCTCCTCGACGGTCGCGGCGACGGCCTGCTGGAGCGGGTGCTCCGGGGCGAGGTAGTCGTCCAGGGACCAGCCGTTGAGCTTCGCGGTCCACAGCATGGCGGCGTGCTTGCCGGAGCAGTTCTGGGCGAGCCGGGAGGGCAGCCGGCCCTCCCGGATCCAGGCGTCCCGCACGACCGGGTCGAACGGCATGTCGGGCACGTTGCGCAGGTCGTCCTCGCCGAGTCCGGCGAGTTCGAGGATGCGCCGGGTGCCGGCGAGGTGGCGTTCCTCGCCGGAGTGGCTCGCGGCGGCCAGCGACAGCAGTTCGCCGTCGAGCGGCAGCCCGGCCCGCAGCATGGCCACGGCCTGGACGGGCTTGAGGGCGGAGCGCGGGTAGAAGGCCGCCTCGATGTCACCGTGCTGGAGGCGCACCTGGCCGTCGGCGCCGAGGACGACGACGGAGCCGTGGTGGACGCCTTCGACGACCCCGCCGCGGACGAGGTGGGCGACGGGGGCGTGGAGGGGTTCGCGGACGACGGGGGCGTCGGTGGGGGAACTGCTGTGCATCACTGCCTGGATCTCGGGGTCGGGGCCGGCCGGTATGCGGGTCACGCGTCGGCGCCGGTGGACGTGCGGGTCATACGGGCGCGGACGGCGTACCAGCCCGCGACCAGTGCGGCGGCGATCAGCGGCAGGCAGAGCACGGTGGTGCGTCCGGCGCCGCCGTCGGCGTACATGAGGACCAGGACGGAGGCGAGGAACGCCAGCGTCACGACTTCGGTCCACGGGGAGCCCGGCAGACGGTACGACGGCCGGGTCAGCTCGCCGTCGCGGGTCTTCCGCCAGAACAACAGGTGACAGAGCATGATCATGCCCCAGGTGGCGAGGATGCCGATCGCCGCGAAGTTGAGGACGATCTCGAACGCGTCGGAGGGGACGACGTAGTTCAGGCCCACGCCGAGGACACAGATGCCGCTGGTGAGCAGGATCCCGCCGTACGGCACCTGGCTGCGGCTCATCCGCCCGGTGAACCGCGGGGCCGAGCCGCTCATCGCCATGGAGCGCAGGATGCGGCCGGTGGAGTACAGGCCCGAGTTCAGCGACGACATGGCGGCGGTCAGGACGACCAGGTTCATCACGCCGCCGGCCGCCGGGACGCCGATGTGGGACAGGACCGTGACGAAGGGGCTCTGCCCGGCGGAGTACTTGTTCCAGGGGAGCAGCATCGACAGCAGGACGACCGAGCCGACGTAGAACAGGCCCACGCGCCACATGATCGAGTTGATCGCCTTGGGCATGATCTTCTCGGGGTTCTCGGTCTCGCCGGCGGCGACGCCGACCAGCTCGACGGAGGCGTAGGCGAAGACGACGCCCTGGATGATCAGCAGCATGGGCAGCAGACCGTTGGGGAAGACGCCGCCGTTGTCGGTGATCAGGGACGGGCCGGGGTGCCGGCCGTCGACCGGGTGCTGGGTGACCAGCAGGAAGATGCCGATGCACATGAACACGACGAGCGCGCCGACCTTGACGATCGCGAACCAGAACTCCAGCTCGCCGAAGATCTTGACCGAGATCAGGTTGACGGTCAGCACGACCGCGAGGGCGATCAATGCGATCAACCATTGCGGGATGTCCGAGAACATGCCCCAGTAGTGGGTGTAGGTCGCGACCGCCGTGATGTCGGCGATACCGGTGGTCGCCCAGTTCAGGAAGTACATCCAGCCCGCGGTGTACGCGCCCTTCTCGCCCAGGAACTCCCGGGCGTACGACACGAAGGCGCCGGAGGACGGGCGGTACAGGACGAGTTCGCCCAGGGCCCGGACGACCAGGAAGGCGAAGACGCCGCAGACGGCGTACGCGATGAAGAGGGAGGGCCCGGCGTCGGCGAGCCGGCCGCCCGCGCCGAGGAAGAGGCCGGTGCCTATGGCGCCGCCGATGGCGATCATGTTGACGTGCCGGTGCTTCAGCCCTTTGCTGTAGCCGGCGTCTCCGGCGTCGACATGGCCGGACGAGGGGCGCGTCTCGTCTTTGAGGTGCTGTTCGCTCACGCCTCGGGTCCGCCTTCCGTAGGGTGGTCCGTCCGCTGGGGACGCACGATGTCGGTGAGGGTCGTCTCGACGCGGTCCAGGTGGTGGCTCATGGCCTCCACGGCGTCGTGCTCGGAACCGTCGGTCAGCGCCTCGACGATGGCCCGGTGCTCGCGGTTGGACTGTTCGCGGCGCCCGCCCAGTTCGTTGAGGAAGGCCGACTGGCGCGCCAGTGCGTCGCGGATCTCCTCGATGACCCGGCGGAAGACCGGGTTCTGGGCGGCCTCGGCCACGGCGAGGTGGAAGAGGGTGTCCATCGCGACCCAGGCGGTGGTGTCCGTCTCCCGCTCCATGCGGTCGAGCAGGTGGGCCAGGTGGTCCAGGTTCTCCGGGGTGCGGCGCAGGGCCGCGTACCCGGCGACCGGGATCTCGATGTGGCGGCGCACTTCGAGCAGGTCGCTGGCGGCGTAGTCGCCGAAGGTGGGGTCCTCCACCGTGTTCGCGACGACGAAGGTGCCCTTGCCGGTCCGGGACACGGTGAGGCCCATCGTCTGCAGCGCGCGCAGCGCCTCGCGCAGCACGGGCCGGGAGACCTCCAGCGTGCGGCACAGCTCGGCCTCGGAGGGGAGCTTGTCGCCGATGGCGTACCGGCCGCGCTCGATGGCGTCGCGGAGGTGGGCGAGCACCGCTTCCATGGCGCTGACGCGCCGCGGGGCCGGACCACCTGTCTGGCTGTCTGACAGGTTCACGGGAGCGATCCTGCGGGGTGCGTGCGGGGGCTGTCAAGACGTCGCGTAAGGAAGAATTCATGGGGTGCGGCGCCTGAATGCAGGCATCCGCACCCCGTGGGTGATCAGCGGCGGTGTCCGCCCGGCGGCCGGGCTCAGCTGCTGAGCGTGCCGGTGGCCAGCAGGCCGAGGAGACCGGCGCCGATGACGATCCGGTAGATCACGAAGGCGTTGAAGGAGTGCTTGGCGACGAACTTGAGCAGCCAGGCGATGGAGGCGTAGGCGACCACGAAGGAGACGACCGTGCCGACGGCCAGCGGGGCGGCGCCGACCCCCGCGCCGAGGGCGTCCTTCAGCTCGTACAGGCCCGCTCCGGTCAGGGCCGGGATGCCGAGGAAGAAGGAGAGCCGGGTGGCGGCGACGCGGTCCAGGTCGAGGATGAGCGCGGTGGACATGGTGGCACCGGAGCGGGAGAAGCCGGGGAAGAGCAGGGCGAGGATCTGGGAGCAGCCGACCCACATCGCGTCCTTGAAGGACGTGTCGTCCTCACCGCGCTTGTGCCGGCCCATCTGGTCGGCGGCCCACATCACGCCCGAGCCGACGATCAGCGACCCGGCGACCACCCACAGCGAGGCCAGCGGGCCGTCGATCAGCGGCTTCGCCGCCAGGCCCACCACCACGATCGGGATGGTCGCGGCGATGACCCACCAGGCGAACTTGTAGTCGTGGTGGTAGCGCTCCTCGCGGTTGGTCAGACCGCGGAACCAGGCGGTGACGATCCGCTTGATGTCCTTGAAGAAGTACACGAGCACGGCGGCGATGGCGCCGACCTGGATGACGGCGGAGAAGCCGACGACGGACTTGTCGTCGACGGGGATGTCCATGAGCCCCTCGGCGATCTTGAGGTGTCCGGTGGAGGACACGGGGAGGAACTCGGTCACCCCCTCGACTACTCCGAGGACGACGGCCTGACCGACGGAGATGGCGCTCATGGGATCCAGTTCTGAGGAGAGTTGGTCGACATTGCTGTAGACAGTACTTGCTGTGCCCGGCCGTACGGCAAGCGCCCGGACCTCCGGGGCGCCGGCGGCCGGAGCCCCGGCGAAGGCCGCAGCGGGACCCGCCGGCACGCTCGCCGCGGCACCCAGGGCAGCGTAGAGGCCCGGGCCGGCCCCGGTCTGCCGGGGCCTCGCACGACGGAAGACCGGGCGACGAGGGAGCCCCGGCGCAGGACCGGGCGTGGCGCGCCGGTACGGCGTGACCGGGGACAGGGCCCGAGGGTGCGCCGACGAGGGCTCCGGTGAGGAAGAGCAGCCGGTTCACAACGACTTCTTACCTCTGCTGTCCGTTTTGTCCGGCGTGTTGTCCGGCGCGCCGCCGACGGCCACGGCGGGCTCCCGCGACGCCGCCGCCGACCGCCACGACGTGCTCCCGCGACGCCGCGGGACCGCCGTCTTCGCCTGGGCCGGTCGCCGTGGATCTCGGTCTCCGGGAGGGTCATGCCGGTACGTCTCCTGTTCGGCCCCCGCCTCGACGGGCGATCAAGGCCGGGACCAGGGTACCGGCGCCTCAGCGGGCGGCGGGCCGGGCGCAGACCGCCATGCCGGACTCCCAGAGGCTGCCGAGCACCAGGTGGTCGCCGACGGCGCACACGCTGGTGACCATGCGGAACCCGGAGCGCCGGCGGGTCAGGCGGTGCACGGTCCGGCCCCGGTCGTCGACGGCGACGACGCCGACGGTCCCGCTCGGGCGGTACGGCGCGTGGACGGCGGCCCGTGCGGCGGTGCGGCGGACGGCCGGCGGGGTGCGGTGCAACAGGTCGAGCGGGGGGACACGGGGGCTGGCCAGGGCGACCCAGAGTGGACCGCCGGAACCCTCGCGCCAGAGGTTGTCGGGCATCCCGGGGAGCTCGGCGAAGGGTTCGGCGTGTCCGGCGCGGGGGCCGGTGAGCCGGCAGCGGGTGAGCCGGCAGGAGCCGGTCTCGGCGATCACCAGGAAGGAGCCGTCGGCGCTGAGGGCGAGCCCGTTGGCGAACTGGAGTCCCTCCAGCAGGACTTCGGGTTCCCGGTCGCCGGGGGCGAGCCGGAGCAGACGGCCGGTGCCGGTGTGCTCGACGATGTCGCCGATCCACCGGCCCAGCGGGTGGCGGCGGCTGGAGACGGTGAAGTACACGGTGCCGTCCGGCACGGCGACGGCGTTGCTGCAGAACCGGAGCCGCTCGCCCGCCACCGCGTCCGCGAGGACGCGGACGGTGCCGTCGTGCGGGCCGACGCGCAGCAGGCCGCGTTCGGCGTCGCACACCACCAGGGCGCCGTCCGGCAGGAGTTCCAGCCCGAGGGGACGGCCGCCGGTCTCGGCCAGCACCTCGGTGCGGGTTCTGCGCGGGTCGGCGGGGTGGTGGACGCGGAGGATGCGCCCGTCCTCCACCCCGGTCAGCACCCGTCCCTGGGGATCGGCGACGACGTCCTCCGGACCGCGGGCGCGCAGCGAGACGTAGTGGAGCGGTACGAGTGCCGTCGATCGGTCCATGTGCGGTCCCTTCCGTCCGTGCCCCTGTCGGCAGCCGCCCGTGACCGCCCTCGTCACCAGCCCTTTTCGAACATCCGGGCCACCTCGGCGATGCGGACCTCGTCGCGCCGGTAGTGGGTGCGGCCGTGGATCCGGCGGGTGCGCAGGACGCCGAGGCGGGTGAGGAACCGGAGGTGGGCGAGTGCGGTCCGGCGGGGCACGCCCAGTTCGGCGGCGACGGCCCGCGCGGTGACGCCGGTCTCGGCGGTATCGCGTCGGCGCGGGGCCGGGAAGTGGGCCGGCGGGTCCTTGAGCCACTCCAGGATGGTCTGCCGCATCCGGCCCGAGGGAGTCCCCGTCATCCGTCCGCCCTCCCGTCCCCGGCCTCCTCGTACGCAGTCTTCCCACTGTGGCGCGGGCGACGCGGGCACGTCCGGTACTCGGCGGCCGTTGTCCGGTACCGAACGGCCGTACGACCGGGGGGGTTGCCGCCGCCCCGGAGCGGCGAGGGCCCGGCCGCCGCGCGCGACCGGGCCCGTGCACGGACGGCTCAGCGGTGGCCGAACCACGACATGGAGGACAGCGCCCTGTCGTCGTAGCCGAACAGGGCCTGGTTCTCCCAGCCGTTGCCGGACCGAGTAGTGGAAGTCGACCAGCAGCTTCATGCCCCGCGCCTTGACGCGCTTGGCCGTCGCGAGGACGTGCGCCTTGTCGTTGAAGCCGTCGGGCGGGTTCACCCAGACCTTCAGGCGCGCGTAGTTCATGCCGGACGACCTGAGGATGCGGAGCGCGTCCCCGGTCGCTCCGGAACTCGTCCTGTAGACCCCGCCCATGGCCTCGCTCTTGGCGAGGGAGGAGACGTCCGCACCATGGATGGATGTACCCGTGGTGCCGGACGTGAAGGTGAGATCGTCAACATTGATCCAGTTGCCGGCGTTCGCGTCACTGTTGACGCTGACGGTGCACTGGTTGTCGGTCACCTTGACCGACGTGACGATCCGTATCCACCCACTGGACGATGTCGGCAGATCCGTGCGCTGTCCGCACTGCCGCAGTTCCTGAGCGACAGGTACGCGGCCTTCTGCCCGCCACTGGAGCGGACCCACGCCGTCAACGTGGCGGTCCCGTCGGCCAGTCCGGACAGGTGCTGGTAGGTCTCCACCTTGTAGGCGGACGACGCGTAGTGGCTGAGGCGGTGGCTCCCGCCGTGACCACCGGGCTCGGTGTACGAGGCGCCGGTGTCGCCGTACTCGGACCAGCCGGCGGGCGTGGCCGTGCCCGTGCCGCCGGACTCGAAGCCGCCGTTGGTGAGGGTGCTCGCGGCCTGGGCGGGCAGGGCGGTGAGGGCGAGCCCGGCCGCGAGCGGCGGCAACAGGGCCCCTGATGGTGCGTCCGGGAGGGAACTTCATCGTCCGTCGTCCCTTCGACGTGGCGGGGGGTGTCCTCCGGCGGGTCCGGAGGAGACCCCTCCGCCCGCGGCTCTCGTGGCACACGCGGGCGGAGGGGAGCAGGCTCAGCCGTCGAGTCGTACGACCCGGACGGCCCCCGCCGGGACCGCGAGGCGGCCCGCGGCGCGTTCACCCGTCAGCAGTTCGGTCCCGGGCGTGTCCAGCGGGACCTTGGTGTCGCCGGCGGTGTGGTTGACGACGAAGAGGTAGGTGCCCGAGTCGCCGCGCCGGCGCACCACCTCGACGTCTCGGGGCAGGCCGGCGCGCGGGGCGAGACCGGCGTCGTCGGCCGCCCGGCCGATGAGCGCGTTCAGCCCCTGGGCGTCGAGGCGGGTGGAGACGTACCAGGCGGTGCCCCGGCCGAGCCGGTGCCGGGTGACGGCGGGACGGCCCGCGGTGAGCCCGTCGGCGTAGGTCCACACGGTATCGGCGCCGCGCGGGACCACGAACTCCGTCCACACCTCCCCGGTCAGCTCGGAGCCGTCCGGGCCGGTCAGGCGGACCCGTTCGTCCTGGAGCAGCGGCGAGAACTCCTCCACGGTGAGCCCGAGGACCTCGCGCAGCGCGCCCGGGTAGGCGCCCTCGTGGACGGCGTCGTGTTCGTCGACGATGCCGGAGAAGTACGACACCACGAGCGTGCCGCCGTTCTCGACGTACGCGCGGACGTTGTTCCCGGCGGCCCGGGTCATCAGGTACAGCGCCGGCACGACGACCAGGGGGTACCGCGACAGGTCGGCTTCCGGGTGGGCGAAGTCGACGGTGAGGTGGCGGTCGTAGAGCGCCTCGTAGAAGGAGTCGGCGCGCTCGCGCGGGTCGTGGTCCTCGCTGGGGCGCCAGGCGAGGTTCTGCGCCCACCAGGAGTGCCAGTCCCACAGCACGGCCGCGTCGGCCTCGGTGCGGGTGCCCCGGATCTCGGCCAACGCGCGCATGGAGGAGCCCAGTTCGACCACCTCGCGCCAGACGCAAGGTGTCGGTGCCGCCGTGCGGCAGCATCGCCGAGTGGAACTTCTCGGCGCCGCGCCGGGACTGGCGCCACTGGAAGAACATCGCGCCCTCGGAGCCGCGCGCCACGTGCGCGAGGGAGTTGCGGGCCATCTGGCCCGGTGCCTTCGCGGGGTTGCGGGGCTGCCAGTTGACGCCCGAGGTGGAGTGCTCCAGCAGCAGCCAGGGCGAGCCGCCGGCGACGGAGCGGGTGAGGTCGGCGGCCATCGCGAGGTTGACGTGGGTGCGGCGGCCGTCGGTGATCAGGTAGTGGTCGTTGGTGACGAGGTCGACCTCGCGGCCCCACGCCCAGTAGTCCATGGAGTCGCACTGGCTGAGCGCGGTCATGAAGTTGGTGGTGACCGGCACGCCCGGCGAGAGGCGGTGCAGGATGTCCCGCTCGGTGCGGAAGTTCTCCCGAATGGTGGCGTCGGCGAAGCGCTTGTAGTCGAGGGCCTGGCCCGGGTTGCCGACGGTCGGGGTGGCCCGCGGCGGGTTGATCTGCGCGAGGTCGGTGTAGCGCTGGCCCCAGAAGGCCGTGCCCCACGCCTCGTTGACGGCGTCGACGCTGCCGTAGGTGTCCGCCAGCCAGTGGCGGAACCGGTCCGCACAGGACTCGCAGTAGCAGGCGGAGACGGGAACGCCGTACTCGTTGTGGACGTGCCACATCGCGAGCGCCGGGTGGTCGCCGTAGCGCTCGGCGAGCCGGGTGGTGATGTTCGCGGCGGCGGCGCGGTAGTCGGCGTTGCTGTGGCAGATCGCGCCGCGCGAACCGAACTCGTAGCGCGTGCCCTCGGCCGTGACCGGCAGGGCCTCGGGGTGGGCCCGGTAGAACCAGGCGGGGGGCACCACGGTGGGCGTGCCCAGGTCGGGTGGTGCTCCCGCGCATGGCGGCTGGGGCCGACATCACCCTGCCCCGGTACATGACGGACGTCTGGCACGCGCCCCTGCCGGCCGTCCTCGCGTTCGCCGGTGTCGTGATCGCTGTTCTGGGCGCGCTCGTGCCGGCCCGCAGGGCGGCCCGTCTCTCCGTCGCGGAGGTGCTGCGCAACGAGTGACGCGGCAAGCGGTCAGGATCGGAGAAGCCACGGCCGGCTACCGGGTCCTAGCGTGGGGGCACCGGCGGAGAACCGCCGGGTCCCGCATCGCGAAGGAGTGACCACCATGACCGCCGGCCTGCAGACGATCATCTACCCGGTGAAGGACCTGGAGCGCGCCAAGGCCGTCTTCGGCGCGCTGCTGGGTGTCGAGCCGTACGCGGACGAGCCGTACTACGTCGGCTACAAGGCCGCCGGCCAGGACGTCGGCCTGGACCCGAACGGACACGCCAAGGGCATGACCGGGCCGGTGCCGTACTGGCACGTGACGGATCTGCGGGAGCGGCTCGCGGCGCTGCTGGCGGCGGGCGCCGAACTGCTCCAGGACGCGCAGGACGTCGGCGGTGGCCGGCTGATCGCCTTCGTGAAGGACTCCGACGGCAACCTCGTGGGGCTGCTCCAGGACCCGGCGGCCTGACAGCGTCGAAGCCTTCCGCTCCCAGCACTAGTTGCACACTCAACGATTGGCCGAAACGGTGCTACCGTGCGGGTATGGCAGGCACGACGGCCGAGACACGGCTCGAAGAACGCTGGCGGGACATCCTCGCGGTGCACGCGCGCACGATGTGCGAGATCGACCGCGCCCTGCATCCGCACGGTCTGGGCGCCAGCGACTTCGAGGTGCTGGACATCCTGGCGGCGGAGTCGCCGCGGCAGGGTGACCAGTGCCGGGTGCAGAACCTGGTCGGCCGGGTGCACCTCAGCCAGAGCGCGCTGTCCCGGCTCATCGGCCGGCTGGAGAAGGACGGCCTGGTGGAGCGCTCGGTCTGCGCGGAGGACCGGCGCGGGGTGTGGGTGGCGCTCACCCCGAAGGGCCGGGCGCTGCACGCCGAGGTGCTGCCGGTGCAGCGGACGGTGCTGCGGCGGATGCTGGCCGGGCAGGAAGGCCGCCGGCGCGGGGCCCACAGCGGGGAACCGGCCGTCTAGAGCACCAGCTCCGTCCCGTCCGGCAGGACCTCGACGCCGTACTCGGACACGCGCGCGCGTGCGGGTGAGGCCGGGTCGAGGAGCGGGTTGGTGTTGTTGAGGTGGGTGTAGACCCGGCGGGCGCCGGGATGCCGGGCCAGCGCGGCCAGGGAGCCCTGCGGGCCGGTGACCGGCAAGTGGCCCATGGCGGCCTGACCGGCGCCGGAGCGCACCGCGGTGCCCATCTCGTCGGCCGCGAAGAAGGTGCCGTCCAGCAGGACGCAGTCGGCCTCGGCGCACAGCCCGTCCAGGACCGGGCTCCAGGCGCCGACGCAGGGCGCGTACACCAGCACTCCCCCGGTGGCCAGGTCCTCGACGCGGTACGCCGTCACCCAGGGCCCCGGCGTCGTGGACGTCCGGTCCGGTACGTACTTCGGGATCTTCGCCCCGGCCTGGTGGGCGGTCACCACCAGTCCCCCGGCCAGCACGAAGCCGCCGGCGGCCAGGCTGTCGGCCCACTCCCAGGGGGCGTAGCGGTCCAACGCGGCACGGGCGGGGGCGAGGGCTGCGCGGACCGGGGGCGCGGCGTAGATCATCAGGTCCGGCGCCCCGCGCAGCTCGGTCAGGCCGGTCACATGGTCGGCCTCGGCGTCCGTCAGGAGCACTCCGCGCAGGGGGGTGTCACGGGGGCCGGGGCCGGGCCACAGGGCCCGGGTGGCGGTGAGCTGCGTCCGCAGGTCGGGGGACGCGTTCAGCAGCCACCAGTCGCGGCCGTTGCCGGTGACGGCGGCGCAGTCCTGGGTGCGGGGCGGCAGGTGTCCGTCCCGGGCGGCGCCGCAGAGCGCGCAGGCGCAGTTCCACTGCGGGAAGCCGCCCCCGGCGGCGGTGCCCAGCAGGACGACCTTCACGACCATCGGCTCCTTCGCGCTCGCCCGACTCGTCCTCCGTGGGGATCTTCCCGTGGGAAGGCCGGTGACCACCGGCGCCGGGGAGCACTTCCGGCCGTCCTGGAACCGGCACGCCCGGATTCACGCGCCCGGGGTGCCCGAAGTGCGGACGCGCGCCGGGCTTCCGCGCCCCTCAGGGGCGTCGGATCACCGGGCCAGCAGCGTACGCACTCCCTGTGAGGTGAGGGTCAGCCCGTGCGCGGAGCTGCCGTCGATGGCCAGGGAGAGGTCCCCTTCGGGCCACTGGGCGGCGAGCGCGCCGAGCGGGATCAGCCGGTAGCGCGATACGAACGGCAGCAGCTCGGCCATCTCGCCCTCCGTGGTGAACACCGGGACGACCGGGTCGCCCCCGGGCTGTTCCAGGACGGGCAGCGCCACCGTCGAGGCGTCGGCGCCCTCTCCGTCCACCGCGTCGTCCGGTACGGGGACGAGCACGTCACTGTGGGCGAGGGTGTCCAGGGCGGCCTGGTCCTCGGCGTTCTCGGCCAGCGCGTCCAGTGCCTGCTGGGCCGGTGTCGGCTGGGCTTCGTGTGCGGGTGTCTCCATGGCTGGTCCCCAGGTAGCGGCGGTCGTACGGGCCGTCCGGGCGGACTGCCGCCCGGCCGGGCTCCCGCCTCGCGTACCCGGTGGGGTGCGCGGCATGCGTGGGGATCGGCGGGAGGTCCGGTGACGGGGCGGTGGAGCAGGCGACGGACGTGAAATGCCCAGGTGAGCACCACAGGGCCCGGGCCTTACGAAGGGCTCTCGATGCGGAGAGCGCCTCCCCCCGGTACTTCCGGGGCCGCCGTTCACCCGCCGGTGCCCGGGCGACCACCGGTCATGGCCCGGCCTCCGTGGGCAGGTCGTCGATGTCGATGGTGGTGAGCCGGACCAGCGGCCGGTACCGCTCCGTGATCCGCACGGGCCTCCATGCGCGAGTCGTCGTCCACGCCGACGCGGACCTCCGCCACGACCAGCGCCTGCGCGCCGGTGTCCGCGGCGGCGAGGGCGGTGCGGAGCACGCGGCATTCGGCGCCGGCGCCGGCGAGCACCCGGCGGCGGTGCGGTGCGGGCGGCGCGTTCGGGGGGCGTCGGCCGAAGGCGGCGGCTTCCACGACGTGGTCCGCCAGGCCGGCGGGCGCGTCCCTCAGCGCCCAGGGTGCGGGGGCTCGCCGGGTCGGCGAAGGCGCGCTGCGTGTCGATGACGGCGAGACGTCCGGGACTCCGGCGGGCGGCCCGGGCGCCGGGGTACACCGCACTCAGGTGTTCAGCACCCCTTCGTCGAGCGCCGGGCTCGGTTCCCGGGCCTCCTGGGAGCGGACTCGGCCCCGGCTCAGGAGCAGCGTGCCGAGGAAGGCGAGGGCCAGGGCCACGACGACGCCCAGGTTGGCGTAGGCCCAGGCGCCGGTCCTGCCACCGAGGCCGAACGGCTCCAGCAGGTAGCCCTGCCAGGTCAGCCAGTGCGCGGCGCTGTTGGTGACCAGGCCCCAGCCGACGGCCGTGGCGGCGAGGGTGAGGACCAGCGGGCGGAGGGGGGCGTCGCCGTAGCGGCCGTGCGGGCGGAACAGGTCGCCGTCGTCGTAGTCGCGGCGGCGCAGGGCCAGGTCGGCGAGCATGATGCCGGCCCAGGCGGCGATGGGCACGCCGAGAGTGGTGAGGATGCCCTTGAACTGGCCGAGGAAGGTGCCGGCGAAGAACACGATGTAGACGGCGCCGGCGATCATCAGCACACCGTCGAAGAACGCGGCCAGGTAGCGGGGCACCCGCAGGCCGGCGGAGAGCAGGGCCAGGCCGGAGGAGTAGATGTCGAGGACGGCCCCGCCGACCAGGCCGAGGACCGCGACCACGGCGAACGGCACCAGGAACCAGGTCGGCAGGAGCGTCGCCAGCGCCCCGATCGGGTCGGCCGCGATGGCCTTGCTCAGCTCCGCGGAGGAACCGGCCAGCAGCAGGCCGAAGACCAGCAGGACGAGCGGGGCCAGCGAGCCGCCGAAGGCGGTCCAGCCGATCACGCCCCGGCTTGAGGAGTCGCGGGGCAGATAGCGGGAGTAGTCGGCGGCGGCGTTGACCCAGCCGAGGCCGAAGCCGGTCATCATGAACACCAGTGCGCCGATGAACTGCTGGGCCGAGCCGGCCGGGATCGCGCCGACGGTGCTCCAGTGGACGTGGTCGGCGACGAGGATGACGTAGACGATCGTCAGCACGCCGGTGATCACGGTGATCCAGGTTTGCAGCCGCATGATCAGGTCGAAGCCCATGACGCCGCCGACGACGGTCAGCGCGGCCACCACCATGAGGGCGACCGCCTTCGTCTCGGTGCCGCCGCCCCAGCCCAGGCTGTCGAAGACGGTCGCGGTCGCCAGCGTGGCGAGCGCGGTGAGGACCGTTTCCCAGCCGACGGTCAGCATCCAGGAGATGACGGACGGCAGCCGGTTGCCGCGCACGCCGTAGGCGGCCCGGCTGAGCACCATGGTGGGGGCCGAGCCGCGTTTCCCGGCGACCGCGATGAAGCCGCAGAGCAGGAACGAGACGGCGATGCCGAGCACGCCGGAGACGAGGGCCTGCCAGAAGGAGATGCCGAAGCCGAACGCGAAGGCGCCGTAGCTGAGTCCCAGGACGGACACGTTGGCCCCGAACCAGGGCCAGAACAGGGAGCGCGGGACGCCCCGGCGCTCCGAGTCCGCGATCACGTCGAGCCCGTGCGTCTCCACCTGGAGGGGGTGGCTGGTGGCTCCGCCGCCCGAGGGACCGTTGGCCCCTCCGTCCAGGGGACCGGTGGCTCCGCCGTCGAGAGGGTCGTGCGGATGCGTCATCGCCGAGCCACCTGCCCTGCCTGTCCGGACGTGTTCGATCACGCTAGGTGTGCCCTCGGGGGCGTCGGGGCAAGCCAGGTTCGACCGGTCAGCGGTCGAACTCCTCCTGGATGGGGGTCTTGGGCTCCTCCCGCAGGTGCTGGGAGAGTCCCGGCTTGCCGCCCTGCCGTGCCTGTTCCGCCCGCTGGGTGGCGTTGGTGCCGAGGTCGGAGTCCGGGTCCACCCGGACCGACCTCGCCACGTCCGCGCGGTTGGTGTACTCCTCGGCGGGGATGCCGCGCAGGGCCTTGACGACCTCCTCGGAGGCTCCCGCCTGCCGCGCGGCCGAGACCAGCCGGTCCTTGTCGGCCGGATAGGTCACGTCCTTCAGTGCGTCCAGCACCTCGGGGACGCTGGTGTGTGCCATGCTCATGACGCCTCCTACGCGTCGTCGTTCCCGTCCGCGGCCCTGTCGGTTTCCTCGTCGTCGGGGTCCGCTCCTTCCGCCTGTGACGGAGTGGTGCGGGACGGCTGTTCGGCCTCGGAGACGCCCGGCTCCGGTTCGCCCTCGGCCTGGGAAGGGGTGTTCTCGCTCATCGGATGTGCTCGGTCCTCTCGCGCGTGCGGTCTGTCCGGCGCCCCGGGTACCCGTGCGACGCGGGACCCATCACCCACGGAATCTCTGAATCCGCTTCCGTCGGATGGGTACCTGACCAGTCCGGTGCAGCATGCGGCGCCGGTCCGATGTTCCTCAACCAACTCACCGCCTGGAGGAGCCATGGCGGGTATCACCCCACCTGACCTGCAGAAAGCCCTGTCGGGCGCGGATTACCCGGCCACTTCCGACCAGCTTCGGAAGGTCGCCGAGAACAATCACGCGCCCAAGGAGATCACCGAACGGATCTCCCACCTCGGGAAGAAGAAGTTCGAGAACCCCGCCGAGGTCAGCAAGGCCGTCTTCCGGAACGAGTGACGGCGACCGGACACGGGTGCGCGGCGGCCGGAGACTTTCCGCTCCGGCCGCCGCGCGCGGGCGCCATGCCGGCGCCGAGGGGGACCCGGCCCGGATGACGCCGTGTCAGCCGCGAGGAGAATGCCCTCACCCGGGAGAGGGTGAAGAGGAAGTCGGCGGCTCGCAGGACGCCCGGTGCACGATCGACGACAGCACGACACCCGCACCCGCACACCGACCTCAGAGTGACATCCATCACAGAAGGGCGGTCGACTAAGCGCGGCGGATAGTAGGCGGGGCTCCCACGACATATGGGATTTGTCCGTCTTGCCATGATCGCGCGCAGCGGCGCGTACGATGGCGCGGACGCCGCTCGGCACGTCGCCGCATCACCCGCCGACTGTGCGCTTTTGACGGCCCGACAGCGCCACGCAAACATCGCGGTCGCGAAGTCGGCATCTCTCGGCCCGCCTGACAAGGGCCGCTCCGGCCTACGAGGCGCGCTAGTAGAAGGGCCCTTTGCACTCGGTGTGGAGCCGTCTCGACAATGAGCGCTCCGCGATCACCGAGTGAGGTTGACGTATGGGCCAGCACCGCAAGACCAAGCACTACCGGCGAATAGTCGTCACCGCCGCCGCCATCGGCGCCGTGGGCGTGCCGTCCGTCGCCCTGGCCTGTTCCGAGTGGCCGTCCAGTACGGACGACCCGGCGCAGACCACCGCCACGAGCGCACCCGTGAGGCAGTGGCAGACCGTGTCCGCAGATCACGACAGCAACGCGAACGCCTCCGAAGCACCGCTGACCACGGCCCCGGAGAGCAGCGCGCCGTCCACTCCCCGGTCCACGGCGCGCGCGACGACCCGGCCGGGCACGCCCTGGCACGCCAAGAAGAACGCGCCGTCGCAGAAGAGGAAGGTCTTGGCCCACAAGACCTGGCGGACCACCGCGCCCAGCGCTCCCGCGGCACCCGAGGCCACCGCCCCCGCCGCGACCGCCCCCGCTCCCTCCGCGACCGCTCCCGCTCCCGCTTCCACGGCCACCGCCGCGCCGAGCAGCCCGGCGCCCGCCGCCACGGCGTCCGGGGTCACCGCGGAGATCGTGCAGCTCGTGAACGCCGAGCGCGCGAAGGCCGGTTGCCGGCCCCTGACCCTCAACGCGACGCTGACCAAGGCCGCGCAGGCCCACAGCGACGACATGGCGGCCCACCGGAACATGTCGCACACCGGATCCGACGGCTCCTCCCCCGGCGACCGCATCACCCGGGCCGGCTACACCTGGAGCAGCTACGGCGAGAACGTCGCCTACGGCTACAGCACGGCGCAGCAGGTCATGGACGGCTGGATGTCCAGCCCGGGTCACCGGGCCAACATCCTAAACTGCGGCTTCAAGGAGATCGGCGTCGGTCTCGCGCAGCCCGGCAGCTACTGGACCCAGGACTTCGGCACGTCCCGCTGAGTGTCGGCCCGCTGAGTGTCGGCCCGCTGAGTGTCGGCCCGCTGAGTGTCGGCCCGCTGAGTGTCGGCCCGCTGAGTGTCGGCACACCGGCCCGCCGACCGTCGGCGGCCGGTGTGCCGGAGTCAGCGCCACACGGGCGGCAAGGCGGCACCGGGGACGGACACGACGTCCGCAGCGCCGCGGCCCCGCGACCCGGTTCGGGCACGACCGGCGGCGGGCGGTCGCCCGGTCTCGCGCCGGCCGCCCGCCCGGGCCGGAAAGCGGGACGGGACGGTGCGCCCCGGGCCGGGGCTCAGAGCTCGATCACAGCTTGGCGCCGAAGGCCTGGGTCCACCAGGGGCCGCCCGGACCGTCGTGGACGCCCACGCCGATGTTCTTGAACGCGCAGTTCAGGATGTTGGCGCGGTGGCCCGGGCTGTTCATCCAGGAGTCCATCACCGCCTGCGGCGTCTGCTGGCCCTTCGCGATGTTCTCGCCGTACGTGGACCAGCGGTAGCCCGCCGCGGTGATGCGCTCGCCGGGGCCGGCTCCGTCCGGATCGGTGTGGTCGAAGAAGCCGCGGGCGGCCATGTCGTCGGAGTGGCCCTGGGCGGCCTTGTCCAGTTGGGGGTCCTCGGTGACCGGGCCGCATCCGGCTGCCGCGCGCTCCTTGTTCACGAGCCCGACCACCTGGGCCACCGTGCCGGTGGGCGCCGGCTGTGCCTGCGGGGTGGAGGAGGTGCGCGGCGGGGTCGTGGGCGCGGCCGGTTCGGCCCGGGCAGTGGTGCTCCTCCGTGTGGGACGGGGGCTTTCGACGGCGCTCGGCTCCTTCTTCGTGCGGGACGGGGACGGGGACGGGGAAGCGGACGCCGAGGGCGACGAGGAGGTCGCGACGGCGCTGGGTTCCGCGAGGTCCACGGCAGGGGCGCCGGGAGTCCGCGCGGCGGTCGCCTCCCTGGTGTCCGCCGGTCCGGAACCGGTGCCGAAGTACCAGAGGCCGCCGCCGGCCACACAGGCGGCCACCACGGCACCCCCGACGGCCCTGCGCCGGGTCCGCCGCCGTCGCCGCGCCTCGCCGCGCCCGCTCGTACGACGACGGGAGGCCGCCCGGAGTCCGACGGGGGCGGCGGGGTCGCTGCCGCCGAGGCCCGCTTGGGTACTGCCGGCGTCCGCCTGGGCCGCGCCCGGCTCCGGCTCGGCTCCGTCCGCGCTCCGTCCGAGGGCCGCGTGATCCGACCCGGTGGCGGTGGCCTGGTCCGGCCCTGCGGGGCCGTGACCGGGCTCCGAGGTCCCGTGGCCGGAACCGAAGGCCCCGCGATCCGGCCCGAAGGCCCCGCCATCCGGCCCGAAGACCTCGTGCCCCGGCCCAACTGCCCCGGGGTCCGACCCGATGACCCCCCGGTCCGCCCAGAAGGCACCCCCGTCCGACCCCGCGGTGCCATGCCCCGCCCCGGCGGGGCCGGCACCCGATGCCGACGCCCCGTGTCCCCACCCGGCCGCGCCCCCGTCCGACCCGGTGATGGCGTGACCCGGTTCGCCGGCACCCGCGTTCGAGCCCAGGCTCCCGTGGGGCGGCTGGGGAGCGGCCGCGGTGGTCGCGGTCAGGGTGGCCGTCGCCGAGCGCGTCGTCGCGAGGAGCGTCGACGACACCGCGACCAGCGCCAGTCCGGCCAGCAGCCCCTCCGCCGGCAGCAGACCGCTCCACAGGCCGCCGCAGCGCGTGCACTCACGGGCGTGCCGGGCTATTCGCTTGCGCCAGAGGGCGGAGGGCAGACCGTCCCAGGAGGCCAGCACGGCGCGCAGGTCCTCGCAGGCGGGCCGCGTGTCCAGTGCCCGTACCACCACCCGGGCCGCCTCCAGCCGCGCCTTCATCCGCTGCACCCGTACCGCCGTGTGCTGCGGGGACACCGCGAGGGCGGCGGCGACCTCCGCCCGTGTCAGCTCACCGGCGCACTCCAGCCACCACAGCGAGAGCACCTCCCGGTCGTCCGGCTCCAGCCAGCGCGTGGCCCGCGCGGTCTCCTGTCGCTGGCCGGACAGCTGGAGGCGGACGATGGTCAGGTCGACGAAGTCGGCGCCGGGGTCGGCGACGTCGCCGCTCTCCGCCACGGCGTCCGGGACGAGCCGGCGGTCCTGCCAGTGCGCCCGGACCCGGTTCATCGCGATGGCCACGAGCCAGGAGCGGAAACTCTCCGGGGTCCGCAGGCCGCCGAGCGAGCCGAGGGCCCGGAGCATGGTCTCCTGCACGACGTCGTCGACGTCGACGGAACCGTTCAGGGCACGCCCCACGATGTTGTACACCAGCGGCAGGTAGGCGCTGACCAGGGCGTCCTGGGCCGCCGCGTCTCCCGCTCGGGCGGCGTTCACCAGTGCCGCCGCATCCGCCGTGTGCTGTGTCCTCATCAGAGCTTCCCTGTCCTCGACGCCGAACGATGCTGTCCGTTACCCGGGAGACCGCTCGGTGCGGTGCCGATAACAGTTCTTCGGAAAATCGTTCGACGGGAGACTCACAGGAGCGGTGCGGCGGCCGCAAGGGAGGAGATCACATCGCGGCGGACCCCGGCCCGGTTCACGCCTCCTGAGCGCCGGTCAGTTCGTTCGCGCGGTCGACCTCCGCCATGTGCTCCTCGGCCCAGTTCCGGACGGCGGCGAGCACGGTCTCGAGGGACAGGCCGAGTTCGGTGAGCCGGTAGTGCACGCCGGGCGGCACGGTGGGTTCCACCCTGCGCGCGACCAGGCCGTCCCGCACCAGGTTCCGCAGGGTCACGGACAGCATCTTCTGGGAGACGCCGGGCATCCGGCGCAGCAGCTCGGCGAAGCGCACCTCCCCCGGTGCCGCCTCGGCCAGCACCTTCACCGCCATCGACGTCCATTTCGTACCGATGCGGTCGAGGAGTCGACGGGTCGGGCACGCGGGGTCGAACAGGTCGCCGCGCGGGGCGGTCGCGTCCTTGGCCTGGGAGGTCACCTGAGGCTCACCAACTGACGGGAAAGTGCGGTCTGGTGGAGCCCAGGCTAGTTACCTAACGTGCCCTTGTCACCATTGGTTACTCAGGGGGTCGTCCATGACTGTCCCGTCCGTTCCCGGCGTGCGCTTGCGCCGGATCACCGTCAACGGCGTCGGGCTCAACGTCGCCACGGCCGGTCGGGGCCCGGCCGTCCTGCTGCTGCACGGCTTCCCGCACACCTGGCGGCTGTGGTCCGAGGTCATCGGCCCGCTGGCCCGCCGGTACCGGGTGATCGCGCCGGACCTGCGGGGGTTCGGCGACAGTGAGCGCCCCGCCGGGGGATACGACCCCGGGACGCTCGCCGCCGACGCCGCGGGCCTGCTGGAGGCGCTCGGCGCCGGTCCGGCCGTCGTGGCCGGCATCGACCTGGGCGCCCCGCCCGCCTTCCTGCTGGCCATGCGGCGGCCCGGACTGGTACGGCGGCTGGTGCTGATGGAGTCGGTGCTGGGCGACCTGCCGGGCGCCGAGGAGTTCTTCGCCGGCGGCCCCCCGTGGTGGTTCGGCTTCCACGCGGAGCCCGGTCTGGCGGAGACCGTGCTCGCCGGGCACGAGGAGGCGTACATCGGCTGGTTCCTGGACCGCGGCACGCTCGGCCGGGGCGTGCGGCCGGACGTCCGTGCCGAGTTCGTCCGCGCGTACACCGGTACCGGGGCGCTGCGTGCCGCGTTCGGCGCGTACCGGGCGCTGCCCGCCGGCGCACGCCAGATCCGGGAAGCCGTGGCCGGCGCCCGCCTCACCGTGCCCGCGCTGGCGATCGGCGCCCACCCGGTGGGCCGGGCGCTGGAACGGCAACTGCGGCCGTACGCCGACCGGCTGGCCGGACACGTGATACCGGACTGCGGCCACATCATCCCGCTGGACCGCCCGGACGCGCTGCTGGGCCTGTGGGAACCGTTCCTCGACGCGGACGAAGGGCGGTACGGTCAGCCGGCCGGCGCAAGCGCGCTCACGAGGGGCGCGTCGCCGACGCCGCCGTCACCGTGACCTTGTTGTCGCACTCGGCGATCTGCCCGTCCACCAGGGCGACTTGGTGCTTCCCGGCTCCGGGCAGGCCGACCACCAGGGACGGGAACATGGAGGGCGTGGCGCCGGAGACGCAGTACCCGTCCGCCTCGCCCTGCACCTGGACGAAGGTCAGCTTCACCCAGGCCCTGCCGCCCGGCGCGAGCCGCACCGGGGCCGCGATGCCCTTGCGGGTCACGTGCAGCGGGAGGTTGCGCTCCGGGGAGCCGTTGCCGGCCACGGCCACCGTCGGGTGGCCCCGCACCACGCACGCCCGCGTGGAGACGTTGGTGAACTGGACGACCGCCGCTCCGGTGCCCGTGCCCGGGGGCCGGTGGGCGGCCTGGTACGCCGTGGCCTCCAGCGACTCGGGTGTGCAGGCTGGCACTTTCGGGACGGAGGCCGTGCCGGCCGGGGCCGCCTCCGCCGAGGCGGCGCCCGCCGTCCGGGCGGCCGCCGGTGACAGGGTCGCGGCGACGGCGGCCAGAGCCGCCGCGGTGACGCGGATGCTGTGTCGGTCGCGCATGGCATGTCCCCGGTTGTCCTCGGTACGTGGTCGGGGGCGTCCGTCAAAGCGCCGGTGCTCACCGGTGAGGACGCGGCGCCGGGCTCGTCGCCACGGACGGACGCCGGGCACCGGGTTCCCCGGTGTGCCGGCTGTGACACCTGTGGCGTGAGTGCATCGACGGCGTTCGGAGAGGCGGAAGACGTACGGAAAGTCGCGAGGTACGCGGAAACCGGAGGAGGTACACGGACGGCGCAGGAGGTACACGGAAGGCCGGGCGCAGGACCGGCGCCGGATGGGCGCGGACGGTCGTGGGCCGGCTCCGGCGGCGTGGCGTCCGCCGGGCCGGCGCGGTCCGCGGTGAGGATGGCGCCCGGCGGGAACCTGGGAGGCGGTGGGCGGAGATGACGGTGAACCGTGTCGGCCTGGTCGTGCACGGCGGACGCGCCGAGGCGGAGACCGCCGCGCGCGAGGTGCGCGCGTGGTGCGCCGAGCACGCGGTGGGATGCGCGGACATCGACGTGTGGCAGGAGGGCGCGCGGCACAGCGCCCGCGAGGAGGTCGACAGCGCGGGCGACCCCGACCTGATTGTCACCCTGGGCGGTGACGGCACGTTCCTGCGCGGTGCCCGGCTCGCGGCCGAGAACGACGCCCTGGTGCTGGGTGTCGACCTCGGCCGGGTCGGCTTCCTCACGGAGGTTCCCGCCACGGCGGTGCGGGACGCGCTGGACGCCGTACAGGAGGAGCGGATCAACGTCGAGAGCCGGATGCTCCTCACCATGCGGGCGTCGTGCCGGCTGGAGGTGCCGGCGCAGATGGAGACGCTGCTGCGGTACGGGCGGGGACCGCTGCTGCCCCCGCCGAAGGTGCGCGGGGAATGCGAGGTGGGCGACGACTGGGGTGTCGCGCTGCACGTCATCGCGCTGAACGACGTGGTCCTGGAGAAGCTCGCCCGGGACCGGCAGGTGTCGGTCGGGGTCTATCTGGCGGGCCGGCTGCTCGCCTCCTACTCGGCCGACGCCCTGCTGGTGGCCACGCCCACCGGGTCCACGGCCTACAGTTTCGCCGCGGGCGGTCCGGTGGTGTCACCGCGGGCGGACGCCCTGGTGTTCACCCCGGTCGCGCCGCACATGGTGTTCAACCGTTCGGTGGTGGCCGCACCCGACGAGCCCATCGCGTTGCGCGTGCTGGAACGGTCGGGGCAGGCCGCGGTCAGCATCGACGGCCAGCTGCGCGGAGTGCTGAGCCCCGGCGACTGGATCGGCGTGTACGCCGCCCCGCGCCGGCTCAAGGCGGTCCGGCTCGGTCCGATGGACTTCTACGGGCGGCTGCGTCAGCGCATGAACCTCACCGACGCGCCGGCCGCGCTCGCCGACGGGGAGGCCGCTCCGCTGTGGCCGGTGACGAGTCCGCGGCCGGGCGATCTGGCCCATCTGGCCCTGCCCCCGGCCCCCGGGGACACACCCCGGCTGTCCTGAGACATGACCCGGACGGATGGCCGTGCGCACCACGGGGTGCCGCGGCGCGTCCCTGCGCCCCGTGGTCGTGTATTCCGTAGCGTGAACGGGGGCAGGCCCCACCGGAACAAGGAGATCTCCGATGTCGACAGTCGAGCTGAACACCAACGTCGGCCGGATCGTGCTGGAACTGAACGACGCCGAGGCGCCCAAGACCGTCGAGAACTTCCTGTCGTACGTGCGGGGCGGCCACTACGACGGCACGATCTTCCACCGGGTGATCAACGGCTTCATGATCCAGGGCGGCGGCTTCACTCCGGACATGGACCAGAAGCCCACCCGGGAGCCCATTCAGAACGAGGCGGACAACGGGCTGAGGAACGACAACTACACCGTGGCGATGGCACGGACGAACGACCCGCACTCCGCGACGGCGCAGTTCTTCATCAACGTGTCGGACAACGCCTTCCTCAACTACTCGGCGAAGAGCCCGGCCGGCTGGGGCTACGCCGTGTTCGGCAAGGTCACCGAGGGCCAGGACGTCGTCGACTCCATCAAGGCGGTCAAGACGGCCAGCCGCCACGGCCACCAGGACGTCCCCACCGAGCCCGTGGTCATCGAGTCCGCCAAGGTCCTCGGCTGACGCACACCCGCCGCGGGGCGGCGCCGGACCACCGGCACCGCCCCCTGCTCTCCTGGTCCCCGCGGCCGCGGGCTCAGGACTCCGCCCGGCCGGGACCGAGCCGCCGCAGCGTCCCCTCGATCCGGGCCACCACGGCCTGCTGCTGCGCCGTCAGGTAGAAGTGGCCGCCGGGGTACACGTGCAGCTCGAACGGGCCGTCGGTCTCCTGGTCCCAGGTCCGGGCCTCCTCGGCGGTCACGCGGGGGTCGGCGTCGCCGGTCAGCACGACGATGGGGCAGCGCAGCCGTGGTCCGGGGGCGCGCCGGTAGGTCTCCACCGCGCGGTAGTCGGCCCGCAGCGCGGGCAGGATCATCTCCAGCAGCTCCTTGTCCTGGAACAGGGCGGTGTCGGTGCCGTCGAGCCTGCCGACCTCCTCGAGCAGGCGTGCGTCGCCGCCCTCGTGGACGGTCTCGGTCCGGTGCAGGGACGGGCCCCGGCGGCCGGAGAGGAAGACCACCGCCGGTGGCCGCCCGGCGGCCTCCAGCAGCCGGGCCAGCTCGAAGCCGACCAGGGCGCCCATGCTGTGTCCGAACAGCGCCAGAGGCGTGCCGTCCCCCTCGTCCAGCGCGCGGAACACCCCTTGGGCGAGTTCCTGCACGGACCGCGCCGGGGTTTCCGCGAGGCGGTCCTGCCGGCCGGGGTACTGCGCCGCGAGCACGTCGACCGCGGGCGACAGCGCCTTGGAGACGGGGAAGTAGAAGCTCGCGGAGCCGCCTGCGTGCGGCAGGCAGAGCAGCCTGGGCGCGCCCGGCGCCGCCTGGTGGAAGCTGCGCAGCCACAACCGGTGTGCCGCGCCGTACCGGTCGGTCATGTGTCCCCCTCGGTGGAACGGAAGGTGGTGCCGTCCTCGGCTCCTCCATCCGATCACGAGTGATCACGGTTGACCCGCCACATCCGCCTCCTTAGACTCACATTCCAGAGATGGACAGCGAGTCTACGGAGGACGGCGTGGTCGAGGGAGGCGCGGACGCGTACGGATCGGACGGGGACGGCGCGGACGAACACCTCATCCGGGAGACCGAGAAGATCGCCGTCGCGCTGGGCCGCATGTTCCCCGGTCTGTGCGAGGTGGTGCTGCACGACCTGAGGCATCCGGACCACGCGATCCGCGCGATCGAGAACAACCTGTCGGGCCGTCGGGTGGGCGACTCCGCGACCGAGTTGGGCCTGGCCCGCATCGCCGACCCGCAGTACCCCAGCGTCATCCAGAACTATCCCAACCAGTTCCCCGACGGCCGCCCGGCGAAGAGCACCTCCATCGGCATCAAGAACGCGGCCGGCGAGTACGTCGCGGCCCTGTGCCTGAACCTGGACGTGTCCGTGCTGTCCCCGGTCACCCTGGCGCTGTCCAACCTGGTGGCCACCGACACCGAGCACCGTGGCCGGCCCCTGGAGTCCCTGCGGGACCGTACCGCGCGCGAGCTGCGCCAGGCGGTGGAGGCCCGGGCGGCCGAGCGCGCCGCCACACCCCGCTCGCTGAGCCGGGAGGACAAGAAGGCCCTCGTACGGCAGCTCCAGCGGGACGGCTACTTCGACTCGCGCGACGCGGCCCAGACCATCGCGGACCTGCTGGGCGTGTCCCGGGCCACGGTCTACAACTACGCGAAGTGAGAGGTCACCTGCCCATGACGTCCGGGTCCGTCCCCGCTCCGTCCGCCCTCGCCGGACCCTTCCCCGCCGCCGGGAGCCTGGCGGATCCCGACACCCCGTTCGCCGTGGTCGACGTGCACCGGGTGCGGCGCAACGCCGCCCGTCTGCGAGCGCGGGCGGACCGCCTCGGGGTCACCCTGCGCCCGCATGTGAAGACCGCCAAGAGCCTGGACGCCGCCGCCCTCCTGCACGACGGCACCCCCGGCCCCGTCACGGTCTCCACGCTCGCCGAGGCCGAGGCGTTCGCCGGTGCCGGCTGTCGCGACATCACCTATGCCGTCGGCATCGAACCGCACAAACTCCCGCGCGTCGTCGCCCTGTCGCGGCGCGGTGTCACCCTGCGCGTCCTGCTGGACAGCACCGAGCAGGCGATGTTCGTCGCCGCGGCGGCGCGGGAGGCCGGCATCGCCCTTCCCGCCCAGATCGAGATCGACTGCGACGGCCACCGCGGCGGCCTCAGGCCCGATGCCCCGGGGCTCACCGGCATCGCCGGCATCCTGCACGACGCGGGCTGTCTGGACGGTGTACTGACCCACGCGGGCGAGTCGTACTTCTGCTACACCGCGGAGGAACGGCGCGAGGCGGCGCGGAACGAACGCGATGCCGCGGTCGCCGCGGCCGAACGGCTCCGCGCGGCGGGTCTGCCCGTGCCGACCGTCAGCGTGGGCTCCACCCCCACCGCCCACGCCGCCGAGGACCTGACCGGAGTCACCGAACTCCGCGCGGGCAACTACGTCTTCTTCGACCTGGTGATGGCCGGACTCGGCGTCTGCGGCCTGGACGACCTCGCCCTGTCGGTCGTGGTCACCGTGATCGGCCACCGTCCCGAGTACGGCTGGATCGTCACCGACGGCGGCTGGATGGCCATGTCCCGCGACCGCGGCACCGCCGTCCAGCCGCAGGACCAGGGCTACGGCCTGGTGACCGACCTGTCCGGCACGCCGATCCCGGGCCTGGTCATGACGGCCGCCAGCCAGGAACACGGCACCCTCACCGCCCGCGACGGTGCCGCCCTGCCCGATCTGCCCATCGGCACCCGCCTGCGTGTCCTGCCCAACCACGCCTGCGCCACCGCCGCCCAGCACCAGGGCTACCACGTCATCGACGGCTCCGGCGGCACGCGAGCGCCGGTGCCCGGTGTCGAGGCGTACTGGCCGCGCGTCACCGGCTGGTGACCCCGCCCGCCGCCGGTCCGTCCGCCCCGCACGTCTCCCCCACCCCCGCCCGTCAAGGACACTTCGAGGACACCCATGGCCACCGCCGCTCCGCCCGTCACGTTCGCCGATGTCCGCGAGGCCGCCGCCCGCCTCCAAGGCATCGCCCACCGCACCCCGGTCCTCACCTCCCGCACGCTGAACGCGCTGGTCGGAGCGGAGGTGTTCATCAAGGCGGAGAACTTCCAGCGGATCGGCGCCTTCAAGTTCCGCGGCGCCTACAACGCCGCCGCCCAGCTGCCCCCGGACCGGCTGGCGAGGGGCATCGCGGCCTACTCCTCCGGCAACCACGCCCAGGCCGTCGCCCTGGCCGCCCGGGAACTGGGCACCACCGCCGTCATCCTGATGCCCGAGGACGCCCCCCGCTCCAAGAGGGAGGCGACCGCCGGATACGGGGCGGAGGTCGTCACCTACGACCGCTACACCGAGGACCGCACCGCGCTCGGCCACGCCCTGGCCGAGGACCGCGGTCTCGACCTGATCCCGCCCTACGACCACCCCCATGTCATCGCCGGCCAGGGCACCGCCGCACTGGAACTCCTCGAGGAGACCGGTCCGTTGGACGCCCTCCTCGTGCCCGTGGGCGGTGGCGGCCTCATCGCCGGCAGCGCCACCGCCGCCAAGGCGCTGCACCCGGGCACGCGCGTCATCGGCGTCGAGCCGGAGGCCGGTGACGACACCAAGCGCTCCCTGGAGGCCGGCACGCGGGTCACCGTCCCGGTCCCGCGCACCATCGCCGACGGACAGGCTCTGGCCACCCCGGGCGAGATCACCTTCCCCCTCAACCAGCGCCTGGTCGACGCCGTCGCCCTCGTCAGCGACGCCGAGATCGTCACCGCGATGCGCTTCGCCTTCGAACGCCTGAAGATCGTCCTGGAGCCGAGCGGCGCGACGCCCCTGGCCGCCCTGCTGGCCGGACGCATCGACAGCCCGCCCCGGCGGATCGGCGTCATCGCGTCCGGCGGCAACATCGACGTGGACCGCTTCACCGCGCTCACGGGACGGCCGGACCTGGGGTGACGCAGCCGCGCAGGCGCGGGTGCGGACGATCTCGGGGTGCGCGAGGCGGGGAGTGGACCGGCCGGCACGGCCCCGCCTCCGCACCCGGCCGGCTCCCGGACTCGCCGCTCACGTCTCCCCCCAGTCCCAGGTGTCGAAGTACGCGGCCACGCCCGTGCGGCGGGCCGTCGTCACGGCGTCCAGACGCGCGAAGTCCTGGGCCGGCATCAGTGGTCGCCACGCCTCCAGCGACAGCACGCGGAACTCGTCGTGCTCCTCCGGGTCGAGAGTGATGCCCTGGATCTGCGCGTCGCTGAGGCGGCCGCCGTCGAAGACCAGGCCCATGGTGCTGTACGGCCATTCCTCCCCGGGCAGTCCGTAGACCGCGGCCAGCAGCCGTGGCGGGCCGGAGACCGTGATGCCGGTTTCCTCATGGCACTCCCGCACAGCCGTCTCCCAGGGCCGCTCACCGGGCTCCATCGTGCCGCCGGGCATCTGCCACGGATGCGCGGGGCTGTACAGGGAACGGAGCTGGACGGGCCGGTCCCGCTCGTCGGTGAAATGGACACAGGCGAATCCGGTGGCCTTCATCAACTGCTCGGCGTACTGCTCGGGCGGGAGCCAGACACGGCTCACGGCGTCTCCTTTCCCCCGGTCCGCGACGGCTGGTCGTCCGGGTGCGTCGCCGGGTCCAACGAACCGGCCGCGATATCGAACACACGTGTTTCGGACGGACCGCGAGCCGCCGTACGGAGCGGGTCCCGGAACATGCGGGGTGCACGGACCCTTGTCCGGCAAGAAAAGCGCCGGGGACGCGGTTGGCCGAAACGCCGCTGTCGCGGGGCGGCGGGCCGGCCACCGCCGGGCCCCGCGCGTCGTGGCCTTCCGCCCGGGTACCCGGCACGCGCTGGACGTCCTGAAGAGAGCAAGCGAGCGACAGAGTCGGAGGCCGGAACCATGCCTGCGCCGGCACGATCCGCCGCGGCGGATTCCCGAGAGCGCCGCCGTGCCACCGCCCGTTCCGCACGTCCGCGGAGCAGGGTGCCGGAGACCGGGGACGAACCCGATCTGCCGGGCCAGTACCTGGCCCAGATCGCAGCGACCCCACTGCTCACCGCGGAGGACGAGGTGCGGCTGGCCCGGCGCATCGAGGCGGGTGTGCACGCCGCCGGGGAACTGGAACGGGCCGACGCCGGCGAGCACGGTCCCACCGCGCACGGGCGCCGGGAGCTGGAGGCCGCAGTACGGAGCCGCCGACGTGCTCCAGGCCCCGGAGGTGGCCGAGTACCGGGCGCTCGCCGAGGAGCTGAGGGACGCGCTGGGCACGCCGGCGCCCCGTGACTCCGTGATCCTAAGTCTGCGGTACGGGCTGCACGACGGGCAGCCCCGTACCCTCCAGCAGGTCGCCGACCAGGTGGGCCTCAGCCGGGAGCGGGTCCGCCGGCCGGGGAAGGAGTCCCTCGGCCGGCTGCGGGCCCCGGAGGCGGGCGAGCGCCTGCCGGCGTGGCCGGGCTGACGGCGCGAACGGGTACGGGGGCGCGCGGGCCGAGCGCGTCGCCACACCCCTCCGGTCTCCCCCTCACCTGGTCCGGCGTACCGCACGACGCGGCGTTCAGCCCTCGGCGCGGGCCACGAGCAGGGCCACGTCGTCGTCGCCTCCCGGGGGCCGGAGCCTCTCCAGGACGCTGTCGCAGGTCTGGGCGAGATCCTGGCCGGCCGTCGCGGTCAGCGCCTCGAGGAGGGTGCCGAGACGGGCGTCGATCGGGTCGCAGCGGGTTTCGACCAGTCCGTCGGTGTAGAGCGCGAGTTGGTCGCCGGGGCGGAAGTCGAACGCCGTCGTCTCGAAGGCCGTGCCGCCGACGCCCAGCGGCACTCCGGACGGAAGGTCGAGGAGCCGCGCCGGCCGGCCCGCCCGGACGAGGGCCGGCGGCAGATGCCCGGCGAGGCTGATGCGGCACTGGCCCTGCCCGGGGTCGTACCGGCAGTAGGCGCAGGTGGCGATGGTGTGCTCGACGTCCTCGGTGAGGCGGTCGAGCTGCCGGAGCACTTCCGCCGGTTCGAGGTCGAGCCCGGCGAACGCGCGGGTGGCGCTGCGCAGTTGCCCCATGCTGGCGGCGGCGTTGATGCCGCTGCCCATCACGTCCCCGACGACCAGCGCGGTCCTGTCCCCCTGGAGGTGCATGGCGTCGAACCAGTCGCCGCCGATCTCGCTGACGGCTCCGGCCGGCAGGTAGCGGCAGGCGATCGTCAGGCCGGGCAGGCGGGACGGCAGCTGCGGGAGCAGGCGGCGCTGGAGGGTGAGGGCGGTGTCGCGCGCGCTCTGGTACCAGCGTGCGTTGTCGATGCAGGTCGCGGCGCGGCCGGCCAGCTCGCAGGCGAGCAGCGTGTCGTCCTCGTCGAAGGGCGCGGCGGTGCCCACGCGCGCGAGGCTCAGCGCTCCCAGGACCTCTCCGCGGGCCAGCAGCGGCACGGCGAGGTAGGAGTGCACCCCGGTCGCCTCCAGGAGGGAGGCGTCCTCGCTGGTGCGGGCGATCCGCCGCAGGTCCTGGCGGGTGGTCTCGGCCACCAGCACGGGCCGGCGGGTGCGCACGCACCGGGTGAGCAGGCGGTCGCTGTCGTAGACGGCGATCCTCCCGGGCGGTTCGGCCGTGGGCGCGGGTTCGGAGGCGTGGACCCCCGCGGTGGCGACGGTCCGGAAGCGGGCGGGACCGGTGAGGGACGGGGCGCGCCCGCGCAGGACGCTGTCGAGTACGTGCACGGAGACCATGTCGGCCAGGTCCGGGACGACGACCCGGGCCAGCTCGTGCGCCGTCTGCTCCACGTCGAGGGTCGTACCGATGGAGGCGGAGGCGTTCGCGATCATGGACAGCCGGTTCCGGGCCCGGTTCGCGGCGAGGGCCGCCTCGTGCCGCTCGGTGATGTCGACGACGGACGTGACCACGCCGAGCACCCGGCCCGAGGCGTCCTCCAGCCGGTGGTACGACGCCGACCAGGCGTGCTCGCGGTGCGGGTCGGCGGCGGGGCGGCCGGCGACGTGCTGGTCGGTCATCGGCTCCCCGGTTTCCAGGACACGGCGCAGACAGTTCTCGACGGCCTCGGCGTCCAGGAAGGTCAGGACGTCGCGGACCCGCCGGCCGACCTGTTCGGTGGCGGAGAGGCCGTGCATGCGTTCGAGTGCCGGGTTCACGGTCAGGTAGCGCAAGTCGGTGTCGAGGATGGCCAGGCCGATCGGGGACTGGGTGACCAGGCGTGCCGAGAGGGCGACGTCCCGCTCCACCCGTGCCACGGTCGCCTGGTCCACCGCCAGGCCCAGGGCGTAGGTGTCGCCGAGGTCGTCGAGCAGGCGCATGTTGCGGAACTCCACCAGCCGCGTGCTGCCGTCCTTGTGCCGGATCGGGAAGGCCCCCGCCCAGTCGGTGCCGGACTCCATGACCTCGGCGAACAGCGTGATGACCTCGTCCCAGTGCTCCTCGTGGACCAGCAGGCGCGCCGCGAACCGGCCCAGCGCCTCGTCCGCGGTGTAACCGAACAGCTCCTCCGCCTGGGGACTCCAGAAGACCACGCGCCCGTTCGTGTCGAGCACCACCGCGGCGACGCTCAGCAGGTCGAGCAGGCTGGTGGGCGACGAGCCGGCACCGGCCAGGGGCCGGCCCCGGCCAGGACGGGAGACGTCCGTTTCACCCATACGCCGCTTCTCCTCTGCCGGTCGGTCGGAGCGCGCCGTGGCCCGTCGGAGCCGCCGGGCGGGAGGCGGCGGCCGGGCACCGGTCGTCACACCGGGGCGCGGCCCGCCACGTCTCCGCCGGGGTCGTCGGCCAGCGTCACGGACGCGGTGATCCGCTTGCCGACCGGTTCCCGGCGCACCTCGAAGCCCTGGCACACGGCCATCACGATCTCAAGCCCATGCTGCCCCACCCGGCCCGGATCGGCGGCCTTGGCGACGGGCAGCACCGGCGCGGTGTCCCAGACCGCGATCCCGACACCGCCCCCGGACAGCTCCAGCTCGACCAGGCACGGCCCGGGCGCGTGTTTGCAGGCGTTGGTGACCAGCTCGCTGACCACCAGCTGGACCACGCCCATCACCCGCTCCGACACCGGCAGGCCGTGGTCGTCCTGCACCCGGGCGAGGAACGCGCGCGCCAGCTCACGGGCCGCCGCGATGTCGGCGGGGCTGCCCTCGTACGCGGCCGACGCCGTGACGGGTCCGGCCCGGTCCGTCCGCCGCTCCTCGTTCCGGGCGACCTCGTCCATACCAACCGCCCTCTGCCTGAGCGCCTGATCCCTACCTCGCGTGTACCCAGAAACGGCCGGTATCCGGCCTGGCCGGGGCCGGCGAAGGCATGAGCGAGGCCGGTGCGGGCCGCGCCGTCCGGTGCGACCACGGACGGCGCGGTGGTCAAGCGACCCCTGGGCGGGCATCATGCGGGGACCTGACGGGCGGACGACGGGGGGCCGATGGTCGGCGGGGTACGGCGGGACGGGGACGGCGGCGCGGCAGCGCGCGCCGGCCGCGACGCTCCAGGGGGCTCCCCCGCTCCCGCCCGCGGCGGGCCTCGTACCCGGGATGCGCGAACGGACCCGCCGGACACCGGTCCTCCTGCCCGCTGCCCCGGGCCCCGCCCCGCGCCGACGGCACCGGCACGGTCCTGCGCGCCGGCCAGCTGTGCCCCGACGGCGTTCAGCGCGGGGGCGGCCCTCACCCGTCAGGGCGACCCCGGCGCCGGTGCCTACGGGTCGGGACAGGCGTACCGCCCAGCCGGACGACCAGGACCACCTCGGGAGGACTCAGTGCACCTCAAGCCCCGACGCACCGCTCCGCGCCTGCTGGCCGCCGCCGTGCTCGCCGCCACCGCCGCGCTCGGCGCCACGTCGCCCGGCGCCGCCGCGGCGGACGGAGTGACCGGCGCGGAACCGGCGGCGCCCCGTGTGCCGTTGCGTGTGGCCACGTACAACATCCATGCCGGAGCCGGAGAGGACGGCGTCTTCGACCTCGACCGCACGGCGGCGGCGATCCGGGACCTGGACGCCGACGTGATCGGCCTGGAGGAGGTGGACGTGCACTGGGGTGCGCGGAGCGGTTTCACGGACGAGGCCCGGGAACTGGCCGGAAGGCTGGGCATGCGGGTCTTCTTCGCGCCGATCTACGACCTCCCGCCGGCCACGCCCGGTGCGCAGCGGCGGCAGTACGGCGTCGCGGTACTGAGCCGCGAGCCGGTGCGGGGCGCCTGGAACCACGAGATCACCCGGCTGTCCACCCAGACGCCCGACCCGGTGCCGGCCCCCGCGCCGGGCTTCGCCGAGGTGACGGTCGGGGTCCGGGGCGTCCTGGTGCACGTGTACGCGACCCACCTGGACTACCGGGCGGACCCCTCGGTCCGGCGCGCCCAGGTCGACGACATGCTGGGCGTCCTGGCAGCGGACCGCGGCCCGAAGGTGCTCCTCGGCGACTTCAACGCCGAGCCGGGCGCCCCCGAACTTGCCCGGCTGTGGGGCCCGTTGGCCGACGCGGCCCCGGGCGGCGGCAAGACCTACCCGGCGGCGGACCCGGTCAGGCGCATCGATGTCGTGACGGTCTCGCCGGACGTCACCGTCACGGGCACGCACGAGTCCGGCACCACGGCCTCCGACCACCGCCCGGTGGTCGCCGACCTCCTGCTGCACCGCCGGGGCCGCTGACCGCGCCGCGAACGGTCTACCGTGCTCCTCGCACCTCACGGCCGGCGTGGCGCCGTGCTCGACGCGTCACGGCGAGGAGCACGAGTGCGACGGCCTGGATCGCGGTGACCACGGTGATCAGGAGCGGGACCGAGTAGCCGTACAGGGCTCCGGTCAGCGCGCCGCCCGCCAGGGTCGCGCCGCCCACCACCCCGGCGAAGACGCCGTACGCCGTCGCCCGGCGCGGCGAGGGCACCAGGTCCGCGACGGTCGCCCGCAGCGTGGACTCCTGGATGCCCGTCGCCGCGCCCCACACCAGCGCACCGGCCACGGCCGGGGCGACGCTGTGCGTGAACGCCAGTGCGGGCACGGCGGCGGCCAGCACGGGCAGGACCGCCAGCACCCGCGGGCCGGTCCGGTCGTACAGCCAGCCGGTGGCCAGGGCGGCCACCGCGTCCACGGCCATCGCCGCCGCGTACAGCACCGGCACCCACGCCGTCGTCATCAGGTGCTGCTGGACGAGGTGGTACGACAGCACGCCGAAGGTGGTGAAGCCGGCCGTGGTGACGGCGGTGAACGCCGCGTACGTCCAGAAGGCGGCGGGCAGACGGCGAGGGGGCGGAGGGCCGTCCGGCGCGGAGTCACCGGGCAGGGCCGTCGCCTGACGCTCGTACGCCTCCGGGTCCGGTACCCGTGCCCGGAGCCGGAACAGGAGCACCAGCACCGCGGCGCCGGGCACGGCGAGCACCCCGAGCGCGGGGCCGTAGGCGTCCCCGCTCAGCGCGAGCACGCCCGCCACGGTCAGCGGACCGATCAGCGCGCCCACCTGGTCCATCGCCTCGTGGACGGCGAAGCCACGGCCACGTCCGGTCGCGGCCGTGGCGTGCGACAGGAGGGTGTCCTTCGCCGGGGAGCGCACCGCTTTGCCCACCCGTTCGGCGATCACCAGGGCGCAGGCGACCCACAGCACGCCGGCCACGCCCAGCGGGGGCACGGACAGCACGGTCAGGGCGTAGCCGCCGATCGACAGGCCCCAGAAGCGGCGCGTGCGGTCGGCCAGCGGTCCGGACACCAGGCGCAGGCCCAGCGCCGCCGCCTCACCGGCGCCGGTGACCACACCGACGACCAAGGAGGAGGCGCCGAGGGACGCCAGCAGCGGGCCGGTGACCGAGCGGGCTCCTTCGTACACGAAGTCGGCGAGGAGGCTGACCACGCCGAACCACACGATGAAGCGCCACGGCCCCATCCCGTCCGGCCGCCCGGCTTCCGGCCCCTCGGCCCGCGCTGCCCGCACGCCCGCACCACCTCCGCGACTGCCTCGCCCAGCATGCCCCGCGGCGCCGGGCGGGCGCGAGACGTCCCGCCCCGGAACACCGCGCCCCGCGTCCCGGACGCGCCACGGCCGCCCGTCGGCATCGAGTCCATCGGGTACCGATGCGGCCGAGTCCTTCTCGTCCCGCCCGCGATGAACACCTCGCTGCGGCAGGCCCGCTTCGACGACGGCGGCCCGCTCGACGGCAGCGGTGCCGGGCGGTCCCGTTCGGCGGCCGGAGCGCTGCCGTCCGCGGCCCGTGCGCTCCTCTCCCCCTGCGTGCGTTGCCTGGAGACGGCCGCGGCACCGGCCCGGAGGGGTGCGGGCTCCCGAGTCGGCGGGTCCGGACGTGGGCCGCCGACGGGGCCGCGCCCTGGACGGGGTGGGGGCCGCCGAGCCGGACGCGGTGGGCCGCCGGCTCACCGCGTCCGGCGTACGCGCCGCACGGCGGTGAGCCGGTCCGGGACCTGTGCGGGCGGGTCGGACGCCGGCCGAAGCGCGGGGCCCGGAGGGTCGTACCGTCGCTGGGGTGGAGCCGCAGGTGGTACGCGCGGTGGTGGTGACGGCCGGGCATGCCCGTCGCCGCCTTCCGACGCCTCGACGTACCACCCCTTGCCGTCACCGAACCCGGCGGCCGGGCCGGGCGGTGGGACCCGCGCCTGGGACGCCCTCTGTCCGCACCGCGGAACGGCCGGCCGCCCGCCGAGCGGGGGCCGCGCCGAAACGGGACGGCCCGGGAGTCCGCCGGAAACGCACCCGGAGGGCCCTTCGACGACCCGGTCGGGACCGCCCGCCCCCGCGCGCTCGCGACCGCTCGGCCAACTCGCCGAAGACCAGGCCGAATCCGCGGGTGCCCGCACACAGGGGCGCGACCGTGCCGGGTTCTCACCGGTTCCCGTCGTCCCTCGTCGGTTCGGACACGCCGTACCGCGTGACCGGCACCCCGCCGAGGCCCGTCCCCCGTACGCCCGCCGGGACCGCAGCCGGCACGGACCGGGCCTCAGGGAGCCGTGCGCCGCCGGGGTGGTGTGAAGGCGTACAGGCCGAGGATGTCCGGCAGGGGGGCCACGCCCGGGCCGCCCGCGCGCACCCAGGTGACGATGTCCTCGGTCGCGTCCGGGTCGTTGACGAGCCCCAGCCAGACCGGGCGCGCCCCGGCGGCCCGCCCGGCGGCGGACGGCTGTACGACGATGACGTTGGCCTGCTCGCAGACGTCGAGGCAGTCGGAGACACGCACGGGCACCTCGGCCCGCAGCCGCGCGGTCTGCGCCGCGTGGTCGACGCCGGTCACCTTGGGGCTGCCGCAGCAGCAGTCCCGGCACACCACGACCCGGCACGGTGCCGCACCGGTCCCCTGCGCCGCCTCGCCTGCCGCTTCTTCCGCCGGCCTGTCGGGCACGCCGCGCCACTCCCCTCCCGGGGAGCCCGCCCCGGTGTCACCTCTCAGGGTGATCATCCTTTCATCCCGGGCGACGAGCCGTCACCCGGTCGCCGTACGGCGCGTCACCCGCGGGGACGACCCCTGTTCGTCACTCGAAATGACTAATGACGGAACGTGCACCCCTTGTGCCGACCGGCCCCTCCCCCGTTCGGAGTTGCGGCCGTACGAGCGACATGAGTCCGTTGGTGTCGTGTCCTGCCGGATCTCACTCAGGAGGAGACACATGGGCACCAACCACAACGGCCTGCCGGCCGAGAAGCTGAACGTCGTCTTCGCGGTCCGCGTGGTCGAGGGCGGCGAGCAGGGCTTCCTCGATCTCTACGAACACCTCCGCAAGTCCGTGTCCAACACCCCCGGCCACATCGTCGAGCGGCTCGGAGAGCCCGTCGACGACTCCCGCCAGTGGGTGATCACCAGCGAGTGGCGGTCGGCCGAGGACTTCTTCGCCTGGCAGCAGAGCCAGGAGCACCAGGAACTGGTGGCCCCGCTGCGCCAGTGGGTCGACCAGCGCCAGTCGATGCGGTTCCGGGTCGTCAAGGAGACCAAGGGGGTGTCCGCATGACGGGCACCGTCAACGGCCCCGTGGCCGTCCTCGGTCTGGGCACGATGGGCGCCGGCCTGGCCGCTCGCCTCCTCGAACAGGGCGTGCCGGTCCGGGTCTGGAACCGTGACCCCCGGCGCACCGCGCCGCTCGCCGAGGCGGGCGCCCACGTCGCCGACCACCCCGCCGACGCCGTCGCGGGCACGAGCGCCGCCCTCTGCGTCGTCTCCGACGGCGAGGCCCTCGGCGCCGTACTGCACGGGCCGCACGGCGTGCTGGCCGACGGCCCGTACCCGGGCGTCCTGGTCTGCGCGAGCACCGTCGCCCCCGACGAGGTCACGCAGATCGCCGGTGACGCGCCCTCGGTCCTGGACGTCGGCATGCTCGGCAACCGCGACCACGCCCGCGACGGGGAGCTGCGGCTGTTCGCCGGCGGCGACAAGCGCGTCTTCGACGCCGCCCGCCCGCTGCTGGAGACGCTGGGCAAGGAGGTCGTCCATCTGGGCGCACTGGGGTCCGGCATGCGGATGAAACTGCTCCTCAACCTGCTGATGGGCATAGAGGTGCAGGCCCTGGCCGAGGCCACCGAACTGGCGGGCGCCTGTGGCCTCGACCGGCAGCTGGTCCTCAAGACCGTCGCGGGCAGCGGTTTCGCCTCGCCGGTCATGGCGTTCAAGTCCCGGCGCCTGGCCTCCGGCCGCTTCGACGAGCCGGACTTCAGGCTGCGGCTGATGGCGAAAGACCTCATGCTCGCTTCCAAGCAGGCGGCGACAGTCGGCCTGAGCCTGCCGTTGGCGACCGCCGCGGCGGAGACCCACGTCCGTGCCACCGAGCAGGGACTGGGCGACCAGGACTGTGCCGCGGTCACCCGCGCACTCGTACCGAAACCGGAAACCGACACGTGATCATCGACATCCACGGGCATCTGTCCCCACCGGAAGCGGCCGAACGCTTCCCCATGCCCCCGAGCCTGACCGACGTCGACGGCATGCTCGCCGCCCGCGCCGAGGCCGGGATCGACCTCACGATCATCGGCAGCCCCGTCGGGGCCGGCGCGATGGCGAGGGTGCCGGGCGTCGACAACTACGCCCAGCCCCGCGACCGGCTGCGCCGCTTCCACGACTGGATGTCGGGGCTGATCCGGAGGTTCCCGGACCAGTTGCGCGGCTACGTGTACGCCAACCCGTTCGGCGACGACGACCACCTCGAAGGGGTCCGGGAGACCCTCGCGGACCCGGCCTTCGTCGGTCTGATCACCACGTCCAGCGTGCACGGCGAGCTGCTCGGCTCGCCCCGTGCCGACTCCTTCTTCGCGCTGGCCGCGGAGGCGGGGGTGCCGGTGCTGGTGCACGCCCCGGCCGAGCCGGCCGGTACGGAACGGGTGGACGAGACCGGGTTCGTCGAGCAGATCGGCCGCTTCGGCGACGTCACGATGGGCATGGCCATGATCGCGTTCGCGGGGTGGCTGGACAAGTACCCGGGTCTGCGGTTGATCGGCGCGACCGGCGGCGGCGCGATGGCGCTGCTGCCGGAGCGCCTGCGGACGGCGGCGCGCCCCCGGCACTGGGCCGGGGGCGCGCCGCCCCCCGGGCGGTCCGGGGCCGGGGCGTCCGACGCCGCTCGCCCGGAAGCGGGGGGCCGGGCGGCCACGGAGCGGACGGCCGAGGACCATGCCGCCGAGGAGCGGACCGCCGGCCGGCCGGTGGCCACGGCGGTCCAGCGGCCCTCGGCCGACCCGGCCGCCGCCCTTGGCCGCATGTACGTCGACACCAGCCCCTTCAGCGCCGCGCACCTGAGCCTGAACGCCGAAGTGCTGGGCCCCGAAAGGATGTTGTTCGGCACCGACTCGCCGCCGATGGCCGCGCCGCTGGAGGACTTCGTCCACATGATCGAGAAGTTGCCGGTCGACGAGGCGTCCCAGCGCCTCATCCTCGGCGGCAACGCCCAGACCCTCTTCGACCTCGGGAGCCGTCCGTGACCACCATGCAAGAGGCCGTCGCCGCGGCGGAGCGGTGCACCCCGGAGTTCCGCCGCGATCCGCACGCGGTCTACGCCCGGCTCCGCGACGCGGCGCCCGTCTGCCCCATGAGTCCCCCGCACGGCAACGAGACGTACTTGATCACCCGGTACGACGACGCGCGGGCCGCCCTGGCGGATCCTCGGCTGAGCAAGGACATGTACGGGGCCATGGACGCCTACCGGAGGATCTTCGGTGACTCCTCCGTCGCGCTGGACGACAACATGCTCAACTCCGACGCGCCGAAGCACACCCGGCTGCGCCGGCTGGTCAACTCGGCGTTCACCCCGCGGCGCGTGGCGGCGCTGCGGCCGCGGATCGAGGAGATCGTCCGGGACCTGCTGGACGGGTGCCCCACCCGGGAACCCTTCGACCTGCTGCCCGTGTTCGCGTTCCCGCTGCCGATCATCGTGATCTGCGATCTGCTCGGCGTGCCGGCCGAGGACCGGGCCCGGATGCAGCACCTGTCCACCACGGTGGCGCAGACCGGCTTCGGCGAGGAGGCCAAACGGGCCCAGCAGCAGGCGGAGGAGGACCTGCACGCCTACTTCACGGACCTCATCACCGCCAAGCGGGAGCGTCCGGCCGACGATCTGCTCAGCGCGCTCATCGCGGCCCGCGACAACGACGGCGGGCTGACGGAGGGCGAACTGGTCTCCACGGCGTTCCTGCTGATGTTCGCGGGTCACAAGACGACCGCGTACCTCATCGGCAACGCCGTCCACCACCTGCTGTCGCATCCCGCCCAGCTGCGGGCCGTACGGGAGGACCCGGAGCTGATCCGTGCGGCGGTCGAGGAACTGGTGCGCTACGACGGCTCGGTGGAGAGCGCGACGTTCCGCTACGCGACCGAGGACGTGGAGTACGGCGGGACACGGATCCCCAAGGGAGCCCTGGTCCAGATCGCGCTCAGCGCGGCCAACCGCGACCCGCGGAAGTTCGACGCGCCGGATGAGCTGGACGTGCGGCGGCCGGGCAACGCGCAGGACGCCCATCTCGGTTTCGGGCACGGCAGCCACTACTGCCTGGGGGCCCCGCTGGCGCGGCTGGAGACCCAGCTGGCCCTCACCCGCCTGTTCGAACGGTTCCCCCGGATGGCCCTGGCCGACCCCGCCGGCGGGCCGCGCTGGCTGGAGGTCCCGTTCCCGGCCTTCCGGGGCCTCGCGGAGCTGCCGGTCGTCCTCGATCCCGCGGGGTGAGGGGCGGCACGACGTGGCAGGCACCACCGCCCGGCCGGCGCGACCGGCCGGGCGGTGGTGCCTGTGGGGCGAGGGCGCGCCGGTGGGGCCGGGGCCTGTCCTCCCGGGACAGCGCACCTAGGCGCTGGGCGGCAGTTGGGCCGGGCTGACCCGTTCGCCCAGCACTTCCGCCATGAACTGCACCAGCCAGCGCTGGGACGGGCTGCGGGAGGCCTCGTGCCGGGCGTAGAGGGCGACCTCGATCGGCTCGGTCTCGAACGGCAGGCGTACCAGGCGCAGGCGGTGCGAGGCGGTGAAGACCTCCCCGACGTACTCGGGGACGATCGCGATCAGGTCGGTGCGTTCCAGCAGGTACGGCAGCATCGAGAAGCGGGTGGCGTCCACGGCCGCCCGGTCCAGGAGCCCGTGGGTGGCGAGCACGGACCGGGGGACGAGGTGTCCGCTGGGGCCGTACACCGTGGCGTGGTGCTCGGCCGCCAGCTCGGCCAGGGTGACGGACTCGCCCCGGACGCGCGGGTGGTCGGCGGCGACCATGCCGACGTAGCGCTCGTGGAAGAGCGGGATGCGCACGGTGCGGTGGGAGGTCAGGACGGGGGTGGCGACGAACGCGTCGAGTTCGCCGCTGCGCAGCCGGCCCTCGGCGTCGTCGACGTCCAGGGCGCGGACGGTGAAGGACACCCGGGGAGCGCGTGCGCGGGCGGCAGCCACGAGCCGGGGCAGCAGGGTCACCTCGCCGAGGTCGGACAGGGCGACGGTGAAGCGGCCCGGCATGGTCGCGGGGTCGAAGTCGTCGCCCTGGCGGACCGCCCCGTCGATGTCGGCCAGGGCGCGTTGCAGCGGCTCGTAGAGGCGGCGGGCGCCGGCGGTCGGGGTCAGGCCGCGGCCGGTGCGGCGGAAGAGGTCGTCGTCGAAGTGCCGGCGGAGTTTGGCGAGGCTGTAGCTGACCGTCGGCTGGGTGACGTGGAGGGTCTCGGCGGTGGCCGTGACGCTGCCGGTCTCGTAGAGCAGCACGAAGACCCGGGCGAGGTTGAGATCGAAGCTGCTCATATCGATCGACTCTATATCGGGGCGCGCCAACATCTATTGGTGGCCAGGTCGCGTGGTCCCTAGCGTGTGCTGCGTCACTTCGGAGAGGAACGCCTGTGCCGTCCGTGCGCCGTATCGCCCACGAGTTCCTGGAGCGCCAGGGGCTGACCACCGTCTTCGGCAATCCCGGTTCGAACGAGCTGCCCTTCCTCACCGGCCTCCCGGACGGGTTCCGGTACGTGCTGGGCCTGCACGAGGGTGCCGTCGTGGGCATGGCCGACGGCTACGCCCAGGCGACGGGCCGGCCGGTGCTGGTCAATCTGCACGCCGCCTCCGGTTCCGGCAACGCGATGGGGGCGCTGACGAATGCCGTGGCCTCGCGGACGCCCCTGGTGATCGTGGCCGGTCAGCAGGTGCGGCCGGCCATCGGGCCGGAGGCCAACCTCGCCAACGTCGACGCCCCGGCGCTCATGAGGCCGCTCGTCGGCTGGGCCGCGGAACCGGCGTGCGCCCAGGACGTCCCGCGAGCGCTCGCCCAGGCCGTCTTCGAGGCGCGGTTGCAGCGCCGGCCGGCCTACCTCTCCGTCCCCTACGACGACTGGGCGGCCGACGCGGGCGAGAACGCGCCCGCCGTGCTGGACCGGCGGGTCGAGCGCGCGGGGGTGCCCGCCGGCGAGCAGGGCCGACGGCTGGCCGAGGCGGTGGCCGGCGCCCGGCGCCCCGCGCTCGTCCTGGGCGGTGACATCGACACGGCCGGACACTTCGACGACGCGGTGCGGCTGGCCGAGCGGCTCGGCGGCCCGGTGTGGGCGGCGCCCTCGCTCTTCCGGCTGCCCTTCCCCAACCGCCACCCGCTGTTCCGCGGGGTGCTGCCCGCCGGCATCGAGCCGGTCTGCCGGGCCTTCGAGGGCCATGACCTGGTGCTGGTGCTCGGCGCCCCCGTGTTCCGCTACCACGAACATCTCCCCGGGCGCTATCTGCCGGCGGGCACCCGGCTGATCCAGGTGACGGAGGACGCGTCCGCCGCCGCGCGGGCGCCCGTGGGCGAGGCGCTGGTCGCCGACCCCGGCGCGGTGATCGAGCTGCTGACGGAGGCGCTCGGCGCGTCCGGCGAGCCCGTGGGCGACTACCGGCCCGTGCCGGCGCCGCGCTCCGCCGAGGGCCCGCGCCTGCACCCGGAGGAGGTCTTCGCGGCCCTGCGGGACGAACTGCCCGCCGACACCGCGTACGTGGTGGAGTCGACGTCGACCGCCTCCGCGTGGTGGCGCCAGATGGATCTGCGCCGGCCCGGCTCCTACTACTTCCCGGCGGCGGGCGGCCTCGGGTTCGGCCTGCCCGGCGCGGTCGGGGTCGCCCTGGGCCGCCCCGGCCGGCCGGTCGTGGGGGTGGTCGGGGACGGCTCGGCCAACTACGGCATCACCGCCCTGTGGACGGCCGCCCGGCACCGGCTCCCGCTCACCGTGGTGCTGCTGCGCAACGGGACGTACGGCGCGTTGCGCTGGTTCGGCGGCCTCCTCGGCGTGCCGGACGCGCCGGGACTGGACATCCCCGGCCTGGACTTCACCCGTATCGCGGAGGGCTACGGGGTGCCCGCCGTACACGCGGAGGGCGTGGACGAGCTGCGGGCGGTCCTCGCCGCACACCCGGACGGGCCCCGGCTCGTCCAGGTGGACACGGCGCTCACCACACCCTCCTGAGCGCGCTCCGCGCGCGAGTGCCCGTTCCACGGCGACTCCACGAAGGGAATCGGATGACACTCCTGGACGACGAGGTCTGGAGCAGGAAGCTTTTCGGCGACGGCTGGAAGGACGCCACCCGCGGACAGCCGGTCGTCGAACCGGCGACCGGGGCGCGGCTCGGCACCGTGGGCCTGGCCACGGCCGGGGAGGTGACCACCGCCGCCGCCCGCGCCGCCGAGGCGCAGCGGGCCTGGGCGGCCACCCCTCCCCAGGCGCGGGCGGCCGTACTGCGCCGCGCGGGCGAGCTGTTCACCGAGCACGCCGCCGAGATCGAGGACTGGCTGGTGCGGGAGGCGGGCTCCGTCCGTGCCAAGGCCGGTTCGGAGGTGGCACTGGCGCGGGGCGAGTGCTTCGAGTGCGCGGCGCTGCCGACGCATCCGCACGGTGAGGTGCTGGCGTCCGAGGACCCCCGCTGGTCGTTCGCCCGCCGCCGCCCGGCCGGGGTGGTGAGCGTGATCGCGCCGTTCAACTTCCCGCTGCTCCTGGGGCTGCGTTCGGTGGCTCCCGCGCTGGCGCTGGGCAACGCGGTGCTGCTCAAGCCGGATCCGCGTACGGCGGTGAGCGGCGGTGTCGTCATCGCGCGGGTCTTCGAGGAGGCAGGACTGCCCCCTGGTGTGCTCCATCTGCTCCCGGGGGACGGCACGGTCGGCGAGGCGGTGGTCGAGGCCCCCGAGGTGCGGGTCGTCTCCTTCACCGGGTCGACGCCGGTGGGACGGGTCATCGGCGAGCGGGCCGGCCGTCTGCTCAAGCGGGCCCACCTCGAACTCGGCGGGAACAACGCCCTGGTGGTGCTGCCCGGCGCCGATGTGGGGAAGGCGGCCTCGGCCGGTGCGTTCGGCTCGTACCTGCACCAGGGGCAGATCTGCATGACGACGGGCCGCCACCTCGTGCACGAGTCCCTGCTGGAGGAGTACACCGCCGCGCTCGCAGCGAAGGCCCGTGCGCTGCCCGTCGGTGATCCCGCCCGGGAGGACGTGGCGCTCGGCCCGGTCATCGACCGGCGGCAGCTGGAGCGGGTGCACGCCATCGTGACCGGGAGCGTCGCGGCGGGCGCGACGCTGGCCGCGGGCGGCGAGATCGTGGGCGCCGGGTACCGGGCCACCGTCCTGACGGACGTGAGCACCGACATGCCGGCGTGGCGCGAGGAGATCTTCGGACCCGTCGCACCCGTCATGGGTTTCTCCACGCTGGAGGAGGCCGCGCGGATCGTGAACGACTGCGAGTACGGGCTGTCCGTCGGCATCCTCGGTGACGTCGGTACGGCGATGAGGCTCGCCGACCGGATCGACTCCGGCAAGGTCCACATCAACGAACAGACCGTCGGCGACGAGCCCCACGCGCCCTTCGGCGGGGTCAAGGCGTCGGGCACCGGCTCCCGCTTCGGCGGAGCGGCCGCCAGCATCGAGGCGTTCACCGAGACGCAGTGGCTCACCGTGCGGCCGGACATCGCCGACTACCCGTTCTGAACCGGAAACCCGGCACCACCACGAAGCACCGCGCCCACCTTCATCTCCCGCAGCCGCTCACAGGGGGAACATCGCCATGTCATCCATCGCCTCGTCCGACGCGTCCGGCACCGCCACGGGGACCGGCACCGCCGGACGCGACCTGTGGACGGTGGTCCTGTGCTGGATCACCGTCCTGCTGGAGGGCTACGACCTCGTGGTCCTCGGCGCCATCATCCCGACCCTGCTCAAGACGCGTCACCTGGGCATGACCGCGGGGGACGCGACCACCGTCGCCACGCTGTCGCTCGTCGGCGTCGCCATCGGCGCGGTGCTGGTCGGCCCGCTGGCCGACCGGCTCGGCCGCCGCCTGCTGCTCATCGGTTCGGTCGTGCTCTTCTCGGTCTTCACGCTGCTGGTGCCGCTCGCCGGCTCGGTCACGACGTTCGCCGCGCTCCGCCTCGTCGCCGGTCTCGGGCTCGGCGCGTGCATGCCGGTGTCCCTGACGATGATGGCCGAACACATGCCGGCGGACCGGCGGGCGCGCGCCAGCACGCTCACGATGACCGGCTACCACACCGGCGCCGTGATCACCTCGCTGCTGGCGCTGCGGGTGACCGGCGACTGGGAGGTCCTCTTCTACGTCCTGGGCGCCGCCGGACTGGTCGTCGCGGTCGTCCAGTGGTTCCGGCTGCCGGAGTCGGAGGCGTTCGTCCGCGCCAAGGAGGCACCCGGCACCGGGCGCGTCCCGTTCGCCGAACTGCTCAAGCCCGCCTACCTCCGCGCCGGCATCGGGATCTGGGTCGCCTCCTTCATGGGCCTGCTGCTGGTCTACGGCCTCAACACCTGGCTGCCCAAGCTCATGAACGACGCCGGATACCCCGTCCCGACGGCCGTCACCCAGCTCCTCGTACTCAACGTCGGCGGTGTGGCCGGACTGGTGCTGGGCGGTTTCGTGGCCGACCGGCGCGGCATCAAGCTCACCACGCTGGGCTGGTTCGCGGTCTCGGTGGGCATGCTGGCCTGTCTCGGCGTGAAGATGGACAGCGACCTGCTGCTCGACACCGTCGTCTTCCTCACCGGCGTGTTCGTCTTCTCGGCACAGGTGCTCGTCTACGCCTACGTCACGCAGTTCTACCCGGCCTCCGTCCGCGGCACCGCGCTCGGCTCCGCGTCCGGCATCGGCCGCATCGGCTCCATCGTCGGCCCGTCGGTCACCGGTGCCCTGGTCTCCGCCGGGGTCGGTCATCCGTGGGGCTTCTACTTCTTCGCCGCGGTGGCCGTCCTGGCCTTCCTGGCGGTGCTCACCCTCCCGGCCCGGCCCCCGCGGGAACCCGGGGCCTGACGCGGCCGCGTCCGCTCACCGTTCCGCGGGGAAACCGTCGCTGGTGACGAAGTAGAACACCGGGAGCACGACGAAGACGGCGACTGCCGCCGGCGGTGCGACGAGCACGCCGAGCAGCCCCGCGGCGCCGTACGCCAGGGCTCCCGCCCAGGAGCGCAGGCGGCCGTGCCGTACGTACGTGCTCTCCACGTCCGGGACCAACAGCTCGGGGCGGCGGGCGAGTTGGTGGTAGAAGGCCACCCAGCTCAGGCACATCACCGCCGCCAGACCGGCGTAGAGGGCGACGGCGACCCGGGCGTCGGAGCCGTCGGGGTCCGCCTGGAGCGCGTCCGCGACGACCGCGGTGGGGAACGACAGCGCCGCGGTGCTGAACAACAGCAGCAGGTTCGCGGCGTGCAGTCCCCGGTCCATCACGCGGACCCGCACGAAGGCCTGGTGGTGGTTGAGCCAGATGACCGACACGTATCCGAAGGAGGCCAGGTAGCCGAGGTAGGCGGGCCACTGGGCCAGCAGGGCGTGGCCGAGGCCGCCCGGCCGGTGCGGTGGATCGGCGAGGCCGAGGGCGAGCAGCGTGACGGCGATGGCCAGCACGCCGTCGCTGAAGGCCTCCGCTCGGGTGGTGTCGGACCGGGAGAATCCGCGGAAGCGGGTGCGGGACACACTGGCTCCTGAGCGCTGGTTGACGACGGGACGGGACAGGACCGGGCCGGGGCGGGTGTCTCAGGCCCCGCTGCCCGCCCTGAGGGGACTCACCCGGGGGACGGACGCCTTGCCGGTGTTGGAGACCTGACGACCGGTCCAGCGGACGGAGAGCGGGGTGGTCTCGTCGGGCGGGGTGACCAGCAGGGCCCGTGGGGTGACGGTGGTGACGCCGGTGATCGCCGGATCGGTGTAGCTCAGCGCCGACCAGGCGTCGGCCCCCGGGGCGAGCGTCACCCGCTGTGGCGGCTGGTCGGTGGCCCGCTCGGGGTCCGGGGTGACTGCCTCGCCCGCCGCGTCGACGAACGCCACGCCCGGGAAGCCGTACAGGCTGCAGGCGCGCGGGGACCGGTTGGTCAGCACGAGGGCGAAGTTCTCCTGCCCGGCCCCGGGGTGGTCGGGTCCGAGGGACGCCGTCAGGTCGGAGGTGCGGCAGCGTTTCGGCGCCGGCGCGGCGGGCGACGCCACCGCCGTGCCGGTGCCGGTGCCGGCCGGCTCGGCGGGGCCCGGGGTGTCGCCGCCGGCGGGACCCGGGGCGGTCGCCGACGGCGTACCGGTGGCGGACGGGGGCACGGTACTCCCGGAGGTGCCGTCCGCGCCGCGGCTCGTACACGCGGTCAGCACGGCGCAGCCGGCGAGTACGGCGGGCAGGATGCGACGGAACGTCATGGTGCTTCTTCCTCGGGGCGTCCCGGGCTCGCGGGCGCCGTGGCAGGTGTGGGCGCCGGCCCGAGGGGCCGGCGCGGTGACGGGCGGCGGGCCGGGTCAGTGACCGGTGCGTACGGACCGGACGGCGCGCAGGATCAGGTCGGTGACGGGGCCGGGGTCGCTCACGGACACCGCGTGCGGGGCGCGGACGGCGATGGTGTGGGCGCGGGCGCGCTCGGCCATCCAGCGTTCGGCGGCCGGCGGGATGTTGCGGTCCTCGGTCGCCACGAGATACCAGCTCGGGATCTTCTTCCACGCGGCGGCGGTGGCCGGTTCCTGGAGTGCCGCGAGGGTGATCGGGCGCTGCCCGGCGGCCATGACCTGGGCGGTCGGCACGGGGACACCCGCCGCGAACTGGTCGCGGAACAGGTCCTTTCTGATGACCAGTTCGTCGCCCTGGCCGCCGTCGGGCAGCGGGTAGTGCTGGGTGACGGTCGCCTCGCCCAGGGTGCTGCCGGGGAACTTGCCGGTGAGCTGGAGCGCGCTCTCCCCGATCTCGGGGACGAAGGCGGCGATGTAGACGAGCGCCTTGACGCTCGGGAGTCCGGCCGCGGCCTGGCTGATGACGGCGCCGCCGTAGGAGTGCCCGACCAGCACGACCGGTCCGCTGACGCTCTCCAGGACGCTGCGGATGTAGGCGGCGTCGCTCGCCAGTCCGCGCAGGGGCAGGGCGGGCACCAGGACGCGGTGGCCCTGCCGCAGCAGACGCTGGACGACGGCGCGCCAGCTGGAGCCGTCGGCGAACGCGCCGTGGATCAGGACGACGGTGGGGTCGGCCGGGCGGCCGTGTCCGGTGGCCGGACGGCCGGCGGCCGGCGCGGCGTGCGCGATGCCGGCGGTGCCCAGTGCGGCGGCGCCGGCCAGGAGGGACGTGGTCACGGTACGGCGCGAGATCGGTGGGTTCATCGTTCGCTCTCTGTCAGGGGTGGAGGGGGGCGCGGGCCGGGGTCAGCGGGAGGTGGCCCGGACGGCGTCCTCGATGAGGCGCACCACCCGCTCGGGGTGGGCGAGCATGACCAGGTGGGAGGAGTCCACCTCGACGGTGGTCATGCCGGCCCGCCGGTAGCCGTAGCGCTCCACGTCCGGGTTGATGGTGTGGTCGGCGGAGTCGACCAGGCCCCAGGACGGCTTGGTCTTCCAGGCCGCGGCCGGAGCGGCCTCGGTGAAGGCCCGCGCGGCCAGCGGGCGCTGGGACACGGCGAGGGTGGAGGCGAGGCGGGGGTCGACGTCGGCGGCGAAGATGGCCGGGAACCTGTCCGGCCGGACCGACACGTCGGTTCCGGGCTGGTCGGAGCCCTCGGCCGGGAACGGGGTGTAGACGAGGGCGTCGGCCAGGTCGGAGTCGGGGAAGCGGCCCTGCAGCTCGCCGAGGCTCTCGCCCTCCTCCAGGGCGTAGCCGGCCAGGTAGACCAGGGCGCTGACGTTGTCCTCGGTCCCGGCGACCGTGATCACGGCACCACCGTAGGAGTGGCCCACCAGGACGACGGGGCCGGGGATCTGACGGACGATCCCGGCGACGTAGGCGGCGTCACCGAGGAGGCTGCGGTTGGGTACGGCCGGGGCGACGACGTCGAGGCCGCGGGCGATCAGCCGGGGGATGACCTCGGCGTAGCTGGAGGCGTCGGCGAAGGCGCCGTGGACGAGGACGACGGTCGGTGCGTCGGTACGGGACATGAGGGAACTCCCTGGTCTCTGGGGCGGGTGCCGGCCCGTGCCCGGCTGCCGGGCGGGCGGGTGGCCCGTGGGTGGTGCCGGGGCCGCGGGACGTCCGGACGGGTCGGCCGCCCGGTTCGTGCGCGGGGAGCGCGCCACCACGCCGTGGGCGGAACCACCGGTACGTCCGAGACCCTAGGGCGGGCCGGATCGGGCGGATTGACTGTCGGTGCACCATCTGTGGCCTGTGCGCGCTCGGCGGCCACCTGCCCCTTCGGAGTCGCCGTATCGTCGGCATCCCGGCATCCGGGACACCGATTCGGAGGGTTGTGTGCTGCTGCTCGATCTCGCCACCGTGGCGCCCTGTGACCGGGCCGAGGCGTTCCACCACGCGCTGACGGACTCCTCGGTACCCAACGACGTGGTCCACGAGGAGCCCGCGTCCGGCATCCACGCCCGGATGCGGATGTGGCGGGTGGGCGATCTGCATCTCTTCGCCACCCGCAACTCCGGCTTCGAGGTGCGGCGCACGGAACGGCACGTCCGGCACCACCGCAGCGACCCGATCGTCTCCGTCTCGCTCCAGCCCGAGGGCGTGCACCGGGCCGAGGTGTCCGGCGCGCGGCGGCTGTTGGGCTCGGACGACATCTGTGTCTTCCACGAGCTGTCGCCCCGGGTGTACGGCTGGTCCGGTGACGGGGCGTCCCAGTCGATGATGTTCGACGCGCAGCGGCTCGGCCTGCCGCCAAAGGTGGTGGTGCGGGCGGCGGAACGGCTGCGTGCCAGCCCCCTGTACGACCTGGTGCTGACGCATCTGCGCGGGGTGTGGCGCGATCCGGACGGCCTGGAGACCGACCCCGGCGCGCACCATCTGGCGTCCGCGACGACCGATCTGGTGCGCGCGCTGCTCGTGTCGGCCGCGCACGTCGAGGAGTCCGCCGCGGCCCGGTCCGTCATGGACGACACCCTGCTCACCCGGATCATGGCCTACGCGCGGCGCCACCTCGCGGACCGCGATCTGACGCCGGAACGGATCGCGGCGGAGCACGCGGTCTCCGTGCGCCGGCTCTACGTGGTGCTCGGCGGGGCGGGGCTCAGCCTGGAGCAGTGGCTCATCACCGAGCGTCTCGGCAAGGCACGGCAGATGCTGGCCTCCGCCCGGTACGACCGGCTCACCGTGGCGGCGATCGCCGCCCGCTGCGGGTTCGGCAGCCCCAGCCACTTCAGCCGGCGCTTCCGGACGGCGTACGGGGTGGCGCCGAGCGAGTGGCGGCGGCTCCAGCGGGCGGAGGCGGGGGACGCCACCGGGTGATCCGGACCCCGCCGCGCGCGTCGGCGCCCGACGGGCGGACGGGTCAGGCGGCGTGCAGCGCGGTGTGCAGGGTGTCCGTCACCTGGATGCGGGCCGCCCGGGAGGCGTCGGTGCCGCGCAGGGAGTCGAAGAGCACGAAGCCGTGGATCGTCCCGTGGTAGCGGAGCGACACCACGGGGACGTCCGCCTCCCGCAGGCGGGAGGCGTAGGCCTCGCCCTCGTCGCGGAGCACGTCCGCCTCCGCGGTGAGGACGAGTGTCGGCGGCAGGCCGCGCAGCGACCGGGTGGGTGCGCGCAGCGGGGAGACGGTGTCGTGCGTCCGGATGCGCGGGTCGGGCGCGTACTGCTCCCAGTAGTCGCGCATGGCCGCGCGGCTCAGGAAGTAGCCGTCGGCGAACTGCTCGTAGGAGGGGGTGTCCATCGCGGCGTCGGTGACCGGGCAGAGCAGCACCTGGTGCCGCAGGGCCGGGCCGCCGCGCTGCCGTGCCAGGAGGGCGAGCGAGGCGGCGTGCTGGGCGCCGGCGCTGGCGCCGACGACGGCCATCCTGCTCCCGTCCAGCCGGCATCCCGGGCCGTGCCGGGCGATCCACCGGGCCACGGTGTACGCCCGCTCGACGGCGCCGGGATAGCGGACGTCCTCCGGCGCGTCGTACTCCGGGATGACCACGGCGGCGTCCGCTCCGAGGACGAGGTCCGTCACCAGGTGCCGGTGCGCGTACGCGTCGGTCAGCATCCAGCCCAGGCCGTGCAGGTAGAGCACCACCGGCAGTTCTTCGTCGCTGCCGGCGGGGCGGAGGATGCGCACCCGGACGCGGTGGCCGTCACCGCCCGGCAGGGCCAGCCACTCCTCCTCGACGTCCGGCTCGTCACCGTCGTCACCGGTCCACAGGGACGCCATCCGCGCCCTGGCGCCGACCGCGTCCGGGTCCGAGGACGCGGGCAGCGCGTGCGTCTCGACGAAGGCGCGTGTCAGCCGCTCCAGGACAGGCGCGGCCCCGGGGGCCGGAACGTCATCGTGCAAGAGAACTCCTGCGAGGGGGCCCGGCCGTTCGAAGGGCCGGGCCGTCGGAAAGGGTGCCGGCCCCTCCCCCGCGGCCGGGCAGGCGGGCGTGCGGCGCCGGAGGCGGCTCCACCGGCACGACTGCCCAGCCTAGGCCGCGGTGAACGTGATACGGGCGGCACCGTGCCATGGATACTTGCCGCTGCGTGCACAGTTCCGGCGTCAGCCGCCCCCGCCCGCGGTGTCCTCGGGCGGCCGGGTACGCTCGCGCCACTCGCGGGGTGACACGCCGTAGGCCGCGCGGAAACTGCGGCTGAAGTGGGTGGCGTTGGCGAAGCCCCACCGCTTGGCCACCGCCCCCACCGCGACGTCCCGCGCGCCGGGCCGGGCCAGCTCGCGCCGTGCCTCCTCCAGACGGCGGTGCTGCACCCAGCGGCCGATCGTGCTGCCCTGGCTCTCGAAGAGCTTGTGCAGGTAGCGGACCGAGATGTGCTGGGCCGCGGCGATGGTGGCGGGGCTCAGGGTGCGGTCCCACAGGCGCGCGTCGACGTGGGCGCGTACGCGCCGCAGGAGTTCCCGCTGCTCCTGTCCCATTCCGGACGCGGGTGCGGTGCCCGTCCCGCGCCCGGCCCGCGCCCCGTTCACGCTGTCCGCCACGTCGGGCGTGTCCTGCGCGCCCTCCGCCGCGAGCGAGCCGACGAACCCGGTGACGGTCGTGGCCAGGCGCAGGGCCGTCGCCGGCGGGAACGCGGGCAGGGTGTCGAGGAAGGACCGCAGGAGGGGGCCGAGCAGGGGCGCCACGGAGCCGTCGGCGAAGGGCGCCCGGGCGCCGAGCGCCCGCACCTGGCGGTCGGTCAGCGTGAGGGCGGCCCGTGGGATCCGCAGGAGGTGCAGTTCGAAGTCCACCGGTTCGTGCAGCAGGAAGGGCACCGCTCCGTCGCAGACGAAGATGTCGTCCGGACGGCAGGCCGCGGTGCCGTCACCCCTGACCAGGGTCGCCCGGCCGGACGCGTGGACGCCCAGCGTCAGGTGGGGCTCGGTGGCGTCGTCGGCGGGGCGGACGAAGGACCGCCCCGGTCCGCGGTAGGTGCTGACCTGGAGGACGCCGAGCACGCGGACCTGTGCCGGTGGGGTGAAGCGGGTGGTGGCACGGACGTGGGCGGGCAGGAAGGCGCGCGTCGGCGCGGGCACCGGGGCGCTCGCCAGGGTCAGGTCCGGGTGCGGGGGTCGGCCGGCGGCGCTGCCGGCTGGGGCGGGCGGGGGCGTCGGGTTCATGGGATCCCCTGGTGGAAACGGTGGTTCCGCGCCGGGACGGGGTCCGGCGGTGGGCGTCCGGTGAGGTGAGGAGCCCACGCAGGTCAGCCTGGTGCGGCGGGGCGGCGCGCAGGAGGCCGTCCGGCGTTCCGTGCGGACAGGGGCATGAGCCGTGCGCGGTGAGTCATCGCCGCGTGCGTCACCCGGCAAGAAGCACCGTCCGCCCGCCTCTAGGGTCGACGCCCGGCACTCACGCGGTCATCTCCGCGTGAGATGACTGACATCCCGAACGATCGCGTCAGGTGAGGAAGCCGGCCGGCGGTCAGGTCGTTGTGCTGCATGACGAAAGAAGGTGCACATGTCCACACCACTCGATCACCGCCGTGGGACCGGCTCCGGGCGTCAGACCCAGGGCGTGCCCGGCTGGCTGGTCGCCCTCCTGGCCGGCGCGTCCGGGATGACGGTCGCCAACCTCTACTACGCGCAGCCGCTGCTGTCGTCGTTGAGCGACGTGTTCGGGATCAGCGAGGCCACCGCCGGCACGCTGATCACGCTGACCCAGATCGGCTACGTCCTCGGCATGATCTTCCTGGTGCCGCTCGGCGACCGGCTGGAGAAGCGCAATCTGGTCTCCGTCCTGCTGATCGTCACGACGGCCGCCCTCGTCGTGGCGGGACTTGCCCCGAACTTCCCCGTGCTGCTGATCGCGGCGCTGATCAGTGGTGCCACCTCGGTCGTGGCGCAGATCCTCGTGCCCTTCGCCGCCAGCCTCGCCCCGGACCATGCCAGGGGACGGGTCGTCGGCCGGGTCATGAGCGGTCTGCTCACCGGCATCCTGCTCTCCCGGACCCTGAGCAGCCTGGTCTCCGACGTCGCCGGCTGGCGGGTGGTCTTCCTCGGCTCCGCCGCCCTGATGGCCGTGCTCACGGTGGCGCTGCGCGTCGCTCTCCCGGACCACGCGCCCACCACCTCCGTCCCGTACCACCACGTCCTGCGGTCCACGGCCCGGCTGGTGCGCACCCATCCGGCGCTGGTGCGCCGCGGGCTGTACCAGGCGGCGATGTTCGGAGCGTTCAGCGCCTTCTGGACCACGGTCTCCTTCGTCCTGACCGGTCCCCGCTTCCACTACTCGCCGGTCGGCGTCGGCGTCTTCGCGCTCGTGGGCGCGGCGGGCGCGGCGGTGGCCCCGTTCGCCGGCCACTGGGCGGACCGGGGGCTCACGCGGCCCATGACCGGTGCCGCGTTCGTGGTCGCCGCGCTGGCCTTCGTGCTCGCGGGTCTGGGCGGGCACAGCATCGTGCTCATAGCCCTGGCCGCGATCCTGGTCGACATGGCCGTACAGGCGACGCTCATCCTCGGGCAGCACACCATCTACGCCCTCGACCCCGGCGCCCGGGCCCGTCTGAACAGCGCGTTCATCGCCATGTTCTTCGTCGGCGGCGCCGCCGGCTCCCAGCTCGGCTCCACGGTCTACCACGCCGGAGGCTGGGCCGCCCTCAGCGTCCTGGGCGCGGTGCTCCCGCTGGGCGCGCTGGTCTACTGGGCCTTCGAGCCCCGGTCCCCGCGACCGGCCCCGGCCGCGGAGACCCGCGACTGACGGCGCCCGGCCGGTGCGGCCGGCACACCGTAGACAGGCGCCTGACGGACCTCCCCGCCGTCAGGCGCACCCCCACGACGCGGCACGGGTTCCGCCCCGCGGCGACCGGGCCCCGCACCACCCGGAGGAGCACACGATGGATCTGCGGCAGATGGAGGTCGTCGTCGCGGTGGCCGACACGGGCGGCTTCACCGCGGCGGCGCGACAGCTGCACGTGGTGCAGTCGGCCGTGTCGGGCACGGTCCGCGCACTCGAACGCGAGCTGGGCACGCCCCTCTTCGACCGCACCACGCACCGGGTCGCGCTGACGCCGGCGGGCGAGGCGTTCGTGCCGGCGGCGCGCGCCGCCCTGCGCGCCGCGCAGGCCGCCCGGGAGTCGGTCGACGCGGTGCGGGGGCAGCTGCGGGGCCGGATCACGGTGGGCACGATGCAGGGGGTCTGGGCCGGGCTCCATCACGCCCTGGCCGCGCTGCGGGCGGAGCACCCGGGGCTCGGTGTGCAGCTGCGGCAGGCGGCGGTCGCCGACATCCGGCAGGCGCTGCGCGAGGGCACGGTCGACCTGGCCGTGGTGGCGCTGGACCGCCAGCAGCAGCGCGGGCTGACCACCCGGCTGCTGTCCGAGGAGGAGATGGTGCTGGTCGCGTCGCCGCGCCGGGTCCTGGGGGCCACGAAGCCGCAGGGCGAGGTGGAACTCGCCGATGCCGCCCGGCTGCCGCTGGTGGACTTCAGCCCGGGCTGGGCGATCCGTCACTCGGTGGACCGCGCCTTCCGGGCCGCCGGCGTCGACCGCACCACGACGTTCGAGGTGAACGACATCGTGGCGGCGGCCGAGCTGGTCCGCAACGATCTCGGGATCTGCATCCTGCCCCGGTCGATCGCGGACCGCTTCCCCGACCTGACCACGTATGGTTTCCGGCACCACGCACCCCACTGGAAGATCATGCTGGTACGCCCCCCGGGTGAGGCGTCACCGGCGGTCACCGCGCTGTGGCGGCACTTCACCTGATCATTTCTGCCTGCTTTGTTCCTGGTGGTCCCTGGGCGCCGCTGCTTGGCTGGGCTGGGAACACGACCAGTACGGCGCCCCGGTGCCACGCATGCCAAGGGAGAGCCAGTTGAGCCTGGTGCTGACGACCGACACGGTGCCGGACCAGGAGAAGGTCGCCTACTGGAACGACGCGGTGAGCAGGGCCCTGGTGCCGGTCACCGTGGCCCCCCGCGACAGCCGGCGGTTCGACGGCAGGATCGCCAGCGACTGCCTGGGGTACCTGCGGGTCTCGCGCATGGAGGCCGACGCCGGGCGGGTCAGCCGCACGCCGGCCCTGATCGAGCGTTCGCCCGAGGCCCTCGTGGCGGTCGGCCTGCTGGTGTCGGGCACCGCCACCTTCCTCCAGGACGGCCGGCGGGCCGAGATGGGCGGCGGTGACCTGGTGTTCTACGACACCGCGCGGCCGTTCTCCTTCACCTATCCGGAGCGGTTCGCCACCCATGTCTTCCAGCTGCCGCGGCATGTGCTGGGCGTCTCGGACGGCGACATCAAGCGGGTCACGGGGACCGCGATCGGCACGGCACACGGCCTGGGCTCGGTGCTGCGGCCCTTCCTCGCCACCCTGGCCGACGCGGCCCCCTCCTACCCGGCGGCCGTCGGGCACCGGCTGGCCGGCCACGTCGTCGACCTGTTCGCCACCCTCATCACCGATCAGACCCTGCGGGACCCGGACGACGGCCGCGACCACCTCGTGCTGAGCGTGCGGGCCCACATCGACCGCAAGCTCGGGGACCCCTCCCTCTCACCGGAGTCCATCGCCCGCGCGCACCACATATCCGTCCGCTATCTGCACCGGCTCTTCGAGGGCGAGGGCATCACCGTCAGCCGTCTCATCCAGCAGCGGCGGCTGGAGGCGTGCGGGCGTGAACTGGCCCGTCGCGGGAGGGTGACGCCGACCGTGTCGGCGGTGGCCCGGCGGTGGGGGTTCGTCAATCCCGCCCATTTCAGCCGGGCGTTCCGCGCCGCGTACGGGCTCTCCCCCCGCGAGTGGCGCACCCGGCACCTGGAGCGGGGCGAGGACGAGCAGCCGGCGGGCCCGGCCCTCACCTGACGCCCACGCCGGGCGGCGGGTGCCGGCGGTCGCCGTCGAGGCGGGCGAGCCGGGAGCGGGCCTCGGCGACCCGTCGCGGGTCCGCTTCGTTGCCGAGGGCGACGCACCGCGTGAACGCCTCACGGGCCTCGCCCGGACGGCCGGCTCCGAGGAGGAGGTCACCGAGCACGAGGAGGTAGCGGCTTTCCAGGGCGATGTTGCCGTCCGTGCGGGACAGCGCGACCGAGGCCCGCAGGTACTCCACCGCCTCTTCCCAGCGCCCCAGGCGGCCGTAGGCGCCTCCGAGGCCCGCGAGTGCGTTGACCCGGGTGAAGGCGGCGATGTGCGGTTCGACACGGTCGCCGACCTCGTCCAGCCGGGTCAGGACCTGCCGGTAGGCGTCGACCGCTTCCTCGTCGCGCCCGGCGCCCTTCAGGTCAAGGGCGCGTGAGACGAGGGCCTGGAGCATACCGTGCAGGTCGCCGGCGACCTCGAACAGCGTGACGGCCTGGGCGCTGTGCTCGGCGGCCGGGCCCTCTTCGCGCAGCACGCGGTGGGCCCAGGCGGCGTACGCGTGCGCCCACGCCTGCTGCTCGGCGTCACCCGCCCGCCGGGCCGCGGCGAGCGCACGGGCGGCGTGCGGGAGGCTGTCCCGGGGCCGGCCCTCGCAGATCAGCACGGCCCAGGCGTAGTAGTTGCGCTGGGTCGCCTCGAGCAGGGGGTCGCCGAGCGCCTCGGCGGAGCGGACGGCGGTGCCGAAGACCTCCGGCCAGTGCCCCCAGAACATCCACTGGTCGGAGAACCAGTGCAGCGACTCGGCCACCTCGACGACGGTGGCGTGGTCGCCGTCCGCCGCGGCGGCGTGCAGGGCCGCCAGCCAGTTGGCGGCCTCCGCCTGGAGCCACTCACGGGCCCTGTCGGCGCTGGAGAGGTCCACCGTGCCCTGCCAGGAGTCGGGTGGGGCTCCGTGGCCGGGTTCGTACCACCGCCCCGCCACGACGGCCGTCTCCAGCAGCCAGCGGAACATCGACCGGCGGGCCCGTTCGACGTCGGCCGCGCCGTCCTCGGCGGTGAGGCGGCAGCGGCCGTACAGGCACAGCAGGTCGTGGAGCCGGTAGCGGTCCTCGGCGCTGCCGACGAGGCCGGCCTCGACCAGTTCCTCCAGGGTGTCCTCGGCGTCGTGGACGTCCTGGCCGGTGAGCCGGGCGGCGCAGGCGGCGCCCACGTCCGGGCCGGGGACCAGGGACAGGCGCCGGAACAGGCGGGCGGCCGTGGGCGTGAGCTGCCGGTAGGACAGGTCGAAGGCGGTCGTGACGCGTACGTCCCCGGCGGACAGCGCGTCCAGCCGCCGTTCCTCGCTCGCCAGCCGGTCCGCGAGCCGGCGCACGGTCCATCCGGTGCGGGTCGCCAGCCAGTTGCCCGCGACCCGCAGGGCCAGCGGCAGGTGCTCGCACAGCCGGGCGACCTCCTCCAGGGCCTCGGGCTCGGCCGTCGCGCGCGCCTCGCCGACGAGGGTGGTCAGGAAGGCGGCCGACTCGGCGGGTTCGAGCCCGCCGAGGGGCAGCCGGTGCACGTCGTCCAGTCCGGTGAGCATGCGGCGGCTGGTCACCAGGACCAGGGTCCCGCCCGAGCCCGGCAGCAGCGGGCGTACCTGCGTCTCGTCACGGGCGTCGTCCAGCACCAGCAGACAGCGGCGGTCGGCGAGGACCTGCCGGTAGAGGGCGGGGTGGGCCTGCGGACCCGTCTTGGCCAGGTCGCGGTCGGGCACGCCGAAGGCCTTGAGCACCCGGACCATCAGTTCGGAGGGGGCGGGCGGGCTGTCGTCGGTCCCCCTGAGGTCGACCATGAGCTGGCCGTCCGGGAAGCGGTCGGCGAGGCGGCGGGCGGCGCGCAGCGCGAGGGTGGTCTTCCCGGTGCCGGGCGGTCCGTGGATGACGACCACGACGGGCTGGCCGTCCGCGGCACCACCGCCCTCTCCCAGAGCGCGGTCCTTGCGGGGCCGTGCGGTCAGTGTCTCCAGGCCGGCCAGCTCGTCGGCGCGGCCGACGAAGTCGTCGATGCCGCGCGGGAAGGAGCGGACGCCGACGGGACTGTATCCGGGGGCGCGTCCGGCGCGGGCGGCGGCGAGCAGCCGTTCCCGGTCGGCGTCGTCGAGGCCGAGGCCGTCCGCGAGCGCGGCCACCGTCCGCCGTTGCGGTGCGGCCCGCCGTCCGCGTTCCAGGTCGCCGATGCCCCGCTCGCTGACCCCGGAGGCCTCCGCCAGGGCCTCGATGGTCAGCGATTTCGCCCGTCGCATCGAGCGCAGCAACGGCCCGAACGCGATTTCCTGTCCGGACATGTCGGCCCTTTCCCCCGGCTACGCTTGAATATTGTAATACCGGGACCTCGGTCACAAGAGCCGCCGTCCGGGGACCGGCCGTCCTGGCACACGTCACGACGCGTGACACGTGATGCACGCGCGGTTCCCGCGGCCCGCGGCAGGTGATAGACACAGCGGGATCACAGTTCCTGTCCGCCAGCAGGAAGGTTGCCGCCCCATGTCTGCAACACGTCGTCAGGTCCTGGCCCGAGCGAGCGCCCTGGGAGCGGGCATCGCCTTCACCGGGGCCCTGTCCGAACTCTTCGCGGGCACCGCCGCCGCACAGCCCCTCGGCCGCACCGGCTACGGTCCGCTCGTCTCCGATCCGAACGGCCTGCTCGATCTGCCGAAAGGTTTCCGCTACACCGTGCTCTCCCGCGAGGGCGACCAGCTCCGCTCCGGGGAGGGCAGGGTCCCCTCGAACCACGACGGCATGGCCGCCTTCGCCGGCGGAGGGGGCCACACCCACCTCGTCCGCAACCACGAGAACCGCGTCACCGCGCCGGTCCCGGTCTCGACCGTCAGCGGCCTCACCTACGACCCCGCGGGCAAGGGCGGCTGTACGGCGCTCACGCTCGACGCGCACCGGCACGTGCTGTCCGAGCGGGTCGCCATCGCCGGTACGGCCGTCAACTGCGCGGGCGGCCGCACCCCCTGGGGCACCTGGCTGACCTGCGAGGAGACCGAGGACCGGGCGGGTACCAACGGCTACACGAAGGACCACGGCTTCATCTTCGAGGTCCACCCCACCGACCCGCACCGCACCGGCGCCGTCCCGCTGACCGCGATGGGCCGCTTCCAGCACGAGGCGGTGGCGATCGACCCGCGCTCCGGCGTCGTCTACGAGACCGAGGACGCCTTCCTGAAGCCGTTCGGCCTCTTCTACCGCTTCCTGCCGGACAAGCCCCTCGGCGGCGTCGGTTCGCTGCGCGCGGGCGGCCGGCTCCAGGCGATGCGGGTGCCCGGCGTGCCGGACCTGTCCCCGGTCCAGGAGCCGGGAACGCGTTTCGACGGCATCGAGTGGGTGGACGTCCCCGACCCGCTGGCCGCCGCCACTCCCACCCGGTTGCAGGACTACGGCCCCGGCGGCATCACCCACGCGCAGAAGCTGGAGGGCTGCTACTGGGGGGGCAGCTGCGTGTACTTCGTGTCGTCCTTCGCCCGCGGCGCGGACGGTTCCGCCGCCGACCACTACGGCCAGATCTGGCGCTACGACCCGGCGCACCGCCGGCTGACCCTGGTCGTCGTGTTCGGCCCGGACACCGACGTGCGGCTGCCCGGCGAGTCCCCGGACAACATCTGTCTCGCCCCCGGCGGCGGACTGATGGTGTGCGAGGACGGCAACGGGGCCCAGCACGTCTTCGGCGTGACCCGCAGGGGCGAGGTGTACCCGATGGCCCGCAACCGCCAGGTCCTCACGGCGGGCGGCACGGCCCAGGAGCCGGAGTGGGGTGAGTTCGCGGGGGTCACCTTCTCCGCCGACGGCGACACGATGTTCGTCAACTGCTACACGCCCGGCACCACGTTCGCGGTGACCGGACCCTGGCGCGGCTAGGGTCTTTTGTCTGGATCAGGCCGGATCAGGGAGCGGGGCCCGGCCGTCCGTGCCCGCTCACGCGAGACGCCGAGGGTGCCATGGGGTGGACCTTCGCGGAGGGTCCGCCCCACGGCCCGTCCGCCCCGGCGCGCGTGCCGTCGGCCGCGGGGCTCGGGCGGTGTGTGCGCCGCCGGTGTGGGGGGCGAAGGAGGGGGCGCCGCAGCGTCAGGACCGTCGAGGGCCGATACTTCATCGGAGATTACGGGAGGTACCGGCACCCATGACATCCACGCCCGCCCCATCGCTGGTCACGCCGCCGAAGCTGGTGGCGACCGACCTGGACGGCACACTCTTCCGGAGCGACGGCACGCTGTCGCGGCGCACGCGAGCGGCGCTGGCGTCGGCCGAGGGAGCCGGCATACGTGTCGTGCTCGTCACGGGCCGCCCACCGCGCAGCGTGCCGGACCTGCTGGAGCGCGTCGGGCCGCACGCCGTCATCGCCGCCAACGGCGCCGCGGTCCACTCACCGGACGGCACCGTCGCCCACGCCTTCCCCCTCACGGCCCCCGGGGCCACCCGTCTCGTGGCACACGTGCGCGCCGCGATCCCGGGCGTCTCGTTCGCGGTCGAGTTCGACGGCGCCTTCGGTCACGAACCGGCCTATCCGGCCTGGTCGTTCGGGGACAAGGCCGTCGAACTGATCGGCACGGCGGAGGAGATCCTCGCCCCCGGCTCCGGCCGCCGTCCGCTGAAGATCCTGGCCCACCATCCGGCGCTCCCGCTCGACGCCTTCTACGAGCGGGCGCGCCACGCCGCCGGCCCGGACGCCGAGACCACCCACTCCACCGGGCTGTCGCTGGTGGAGTTCAGCGCGCCCGGCGTCACGAAGGCCACCACCCTGGTCACCTGGAGCGGCCGGCTCGGCATCGGCACCCAGGAGATCGCCGCCTTCGGTGACATGCCCAACGACCTGCCCATGCTCGGCGCGGTGGGGAACTCCTACGCCATGGCCAACGCCCACCCGGACGTCCTGGCGGCCGCGCGGCACCGTGCGCCCTCCAACGACGAGGACGGGGTGGCGCAGGTGCTGGAGGCGTTCGTCGACGCGATCACACGCCGGTCACCCCTGACCGCCTGAGCCCTGAGAGGCCACCCCGTGCGACCGGGTGCCCGGGGCCGCGCCCCGGACACCCCGGTCCCGGATCACGTGAACGGGGCTCCCCGCCGCGTCGCTCAGTCCTCTTCCGGGAACTCGCCCGACCACGCGGCGGCCATGCGCAGCAAGGGCTCGGCCTCGTCCTGCCGCCCCTGGCGCTGCAGGGTGCGGCCCAGCATCAGGTGGGCGTAGTGCTCCACCGGATCGCGCTCGATGATCGCGCGGAGCTGTTCCTCGGCACGCCGCAGCTGAGCGGAGTGGTAGTAGGCACGGGCCAGGAGCAGCCGGGGGCCGGTCTGTTCCGGCGCCTCCTCCACGACGAGGGCGAGCAGCCGCGCGGCCCCGATGTAGTCCTTGGCCTCGAAGAGCAGCTGCGCGCGCTCCCAGCGCTCCGTGGTGGTCTCCTCGCGCGGCGCGCCGGGGCCGTTGTCGAACAGGTGCAACGCGCTCGCCCAGCGGTCGGGCGCCACATTGTCGCCCGTCGTGTACCCGGTGAAGTTCTCGCTCATCGTTCCTCGTTCTCCTCTGCGTGGGGGCTGCGTGGGCCTGGGGCTCAGGCCGCCGGTCCGGTGGTGTGCGCGCGTTCCGCGTCGCGGGCCGCGCGCAGGGACGCGTGGGTGGGCGCGTCGGGCACGTCGGCCGGCCGGTTCTTCGCGAACTCGGCGCGCAGCACCGGTACGACGTCCGCGCCGAGCGTCTCGATCTGCTCCAGCGCGGTCTCGAGCGGTATTCCGGCGCCGTCCACCATGAACAGCTGGCGCTGGTAGTCCCCGAACTGCTCGCGGAAGGTGAGCGTCTTGTCGATGACCTGCGCGGGCGTGCCGACGGTCAGCGGAGTCTGCTCCATGTACTCCTCCATCGGGATTCCACCTCCCATCACCGGTGAGTGGTCGAAGAACGGGCGGAATTCCCGGACGGCGTCCTGGGAGCGCGGACGCATGTACACGTGGCCGCCCAGTCCGACGACGGCCTGCTCCGGGGTGCCGTGCCCGTAGTGCGCGTACCGCTGCCGGTACAGGTCGATCAGCCT
>NZ_JAINRC010000012.1 GCF_020400655.1 Streptomyces spinosus | reverse complement strand
GCCAGGAAGTTGCGCGCGGCGAAGCCGCAGGTGCGACGGGCCAGGCGGTACTGGGCCTCGGAGTTGTCGTTCCAGCCGGCCTGCGGGTCCGCGAAGCCGGAGCGCACCCATTCGCGGACGTCGTCCAGGCTGATGTGGGCCGTGGGGACCCGGCGGTGGTCCGCCCAGTACTTGGCGACGCTGGTCTTGCCCGCGCCGGCCGGGCCGATCAGGAGGACGGCCAGGGTGGTCGCCGTCGGGTCCGGTGCGGTGGCCGCGGCGGGCGGGCCCGCGGGGGCGCCGACCGGGCCGCCGGGTGACAGCGGGACGTGTCCCGTGCTGTCGGGAGTCTGCGGGCCGGCGGTGTGCTGCGGGGGCGCGGGCGGCGGCACCTGGCCGGCGGCCGGGGGCTGCTGCGGGGCCGGCGGGACCGGTCCGGGCGGAGCCGGGAAGCCCGGCGGGGGCGGGACGGGGGCGGGCCCCTGGGGGGCTCCCGGGTGGTGTGCGGCCGGCGCCCAGCCGGCGTGCGGGCCCTGCCCCGGCTGGTGGGGCGGCGGCAGCGGAGACCCCACTGCGTGCTGCATCCGTTGCCACTCCGTCTCGTACACACAACTGGCGCTGGCGGCAGGGGGCGTGCCCCCGCTCGCTACCGAACGGTACCGTCCCCGGCCGTCGTTTGGTGAAACGGCCGGGGACGGTCCGAAGTGCCCGGGGGCGAAGGACGTCGGACGCGACGCGGGGTCCGGGGGCTACTGGCCGACTTCTCCGTAGGCGGCGAGGAGGACGGCCGGGTCCGGGCCTTCCAGGACGGTCGGCCGGGCCAGGCCGTCCAGGACGATGAAGCGCAGCAGATCGCCACGGGACTTCTTGTCGACCTTCATCGCCTCCAGCAGCTTGGGCCACTGGTCGTAGCGGTAGTGCAGCGGCAGGCCGACCGATTCGAGGACGCTGCGGTGGCGGTCGGCCGTCGCGTCGTCCAAGCGGCCCGCGAGGCGGCCCAGTTCGGCGGCGAAGTGCATGCCGACCGCGACCGCGGCCCCATGCCGCCACTTGTACCGCTCGTTCTTCTCGATGGCGTGGCCGAGCGTGTGACCGTAGTTGAGGATCTCCCGCCGGCCCGATTCCTTCAGGTCCGAGGAGACGACGTCGGCCTTCACCCGGATCGACCGCTCGATCAGCTCGGACGTGTGCGGGCCCGCCGGAGTGCGGGCGGCCTGCGGGTCGGCCTCGATCAGGTCCAGGATCACCGGGTCGGCGATGAACCCCGCCTTGATGATCTCGGCCAGTCCGGAGACGTAGTCGTGCACCGGCAGGGAGTCCAGCGCGGCCAGGTCGCACAGCACACCGGCCGGCGGATGGAAGGCGCCGACCAGGTTCTTGCCCTCGGCGGTGTTGATGCCGGTCTTGCCGCCGACCGCCGCGTCGACCATGCCCAGCACGGTCGTGGGGACGGCGATCCAGCGCACCCCGCGCAGCCAGGTCGCGGCGACGAACCCGGCAAGGTCGGTGGTGGCGCCGCCGCCGACACCGACGACGACGTCGGTGCGGGTGAAGCCGCACTGGCCCAGCGCCTTCCAGCAGTAGGCGGCGACCTCGGCGGTCTTGGCCTCCTCGGCGTTGGGCACCTGGATGGCCACGGCCTCGTAGCCCTGGTCGGCCAGGTCGGCGCGCAGCGCCTCCCCGGTCTCCGCCAGCGCCTCCGGGTGGATCACGGCGACCCGCTTGGCCTGTGCCCCGATCAGCCCGGGCAGCTCGTCCAGGAGCTGCCGGCCCACCAGCACCTCGTAGGGGTCGGTGCCCGCGGTGCCGGCGATCCGGATCCGGGTGACTGCCTCGCTCATACCTGCTTCAACTCCAGTGCGTCCAGCGCCGCCTGCGCGACCTCTTCCGGGGTGCGGCCGTCCGTCGCGACGACGGCGGTGGCGACCTCCTCGTACAGGTGCCGGCGCGCCTCCATCAGCTCCCGCCACTGCTTGCGCGGGTTGACCGCGAGCAGCGGGCGGGCCACGTTCAGACCGGTGCGCTTGACGGCCTCCTCGACCTCCATCGAGAGGTACAGCACCCGCTGCCCGGCCAGCAGCGCGCGCGTGTCCGCGTCCAGGACCGCCCCGCCGCCCAGCGCGACGACGCCCCGGTGCTCGGCGAGCGCGGCCCGCACGGCGGCCTTCTCCAGGGCGCGGAAGGCGGCCTCGCCCTCGTCCACGAAGATCTCGGCGATGGTGCGGCCCCCGGCCGCCACGATGTCCTCGTCGGTGTCCCGGTAGCCGACGCCGAGGCGCTCGGCGAGCAGCCGGCCGACGGTGGACTTGCCCACGCCCATCGGCCCGACCAGGACGATCACCGGCGTGCCGCTCACCGGATCGCCAGGTTGTCGAGGTACGACCGGACGTTGCGGCGGGTCTCCGGGACGGAGTCACCGCCGAACTTCTCGGCGACCGCGTCCGCGAGGACGAGCGCCACCATGGCCTCGGCGACGATGCCGGCGGCCGGGACGGCGGAGACGTCGGAGCGCTGGTGGTGGGCCTGGGCGGGCTCGCCGGTGGTGACGTCCACCGTCCTGAGGGCGCGCGGCACGGTGGCGATCGGCTTCATCGCCGCGCGCACCCGCAGCAGCTCACCCGTGCTGAGGCCGCCCTCGGTGCCGCCGGAGCGGCCGGAGACGCGCCGGATGCCCTCCGACGTGCCCACGATCTCGTCGTGCGCCTGGGAGCCGGGCACGCGGGCCAGCTCGAAGCCGTCGCCGATCTCGACGCCCTTGATCGCCTGGATGCCCATGAGCGCGCCGGCGAGGCGGGCGTCCAGCTTGCGGTCCCAGTGCACGTGCGAGCCGAGGCCGACCGGGACGCCGTAGGCCAGCACCTCGACCACGCCGCCCAGCGTGTCGCCGTCCTTGTGGGCCTGGTCGATCTCGGCGACCATCGCCTTGGAGGCGTCCGCGTCGAGGCAGCGCAGCGGGTCGGCGTCGAGCTTGTCGACGTCGGCCGGGGTCGGGTAGACGCCCCGCGGGGCCTTGACGGAGCAGAGCTCGACGACGTGGGAGACGATCTCGATGCCGGCCGTCTCCTTCAGGTACGACCGGGCGACCGCGCCCAGCGCCACCCGGGCCGCCGTCTCGCGGGCCGAGGCGCGCTCCAGGATCGGGCGGGCCTCGTCGAAGCCGTACTTCTGCATGCCCGCCAGGTCGGCGTGGCCGGGGCGGGGGCGGGTCAGCGGCGCGTTGCGGGCCAGGCCCGCCAGCACCTCGGGGTCGACCGGATCGGCCGCCATGACCTGCTCCCACTTCGGCCACTCGGTGTTGCCCACCATGATCGCCACCGGGGAGCCCAGGGTCAGCCCGTGCCGGACCCCGCCGAGGAACGTGACCTCGTCGCGTTCGAACTTCATCCGCGCACCGCGGCCATAGCCGAGCCGCCGCCGCGCCAGGTGGTCCGCCACCATCTCCGTGGTGATCGGCACGCCGGCGGGAAGACCCTCCAGCGTCGCGACAAGTGCGGGACCGTGGGACTCCCCCGCGGTCAGCCAACGCAGCCTGCTCAACGGTGCTCCTCAGTGCTCGCGCCCGGTACTGCCCGCCGTGCACGCGTCCTCGTGCACGGCGACGGCGCCGCCGGGTGCGCGACCCCGGTACGCCACCTCCGATCCTCCCACGTCCCGGGGCGCGGACCGGCCGCCGGTCCAGCAGGCGGACGGGTGCGGGGCGTCAGCGGGCCGCGAGTGCCTGCTCGCCGGCGTGCCGCATGGCCGCCAGGGGGCCCGGGGTGTGTCCGGTCATCTGCTCGAACTGGAGTACGGCCTGGTGGACCAGCAGGTCGAGGCCGCTCACCACCGCACCGCCGAACATGGACCAGCGGGCCGCGAGCTCGGTGGGCCAGGGGTCGTAGAGCACGTCGAAGAGGGTGGCGGGGCGTTCGGGTACGGCGGCGGCGAGGGCGTCGGTCGTACCGGCGGGTGTGGTGGCGATGACCAGCGGAGCGCGCAGGGCCTCGGCGGCGTCGGCCCAGTCCGCCGTGCGGACCTCCACTTCGAGCCGTTCGCCCCACTGCCGCATCTCGGCGGCGCGGGCCTCGCTGCGGACGTAGGCGACGACCTCGCCGGTGCAGATCCGGGCCAGCGCGGCGAGCGCGGAGGAGGCGGTGGCGCCGGCACCGAGGACGGCGGCGGAGCCGACCTGTTCGATGCCGTGCTCGCGCAGGGCGGCCACCATGCCCGGGATGTCGGTGTTGTCGCCGATCCGGCGGCCGTCCTCGGTGAAGACGACCGTGTTGACCGCGTCGACCGAGGCGGCCGTCTCGCTGATCTCGTCCACGAGCGGGATGACCGCCCGCTTCAGCGGCATCGTCAGTGACAGTCCCGCCCACTGCGGACCGAGCCCGTCCAGGAAGCCGGGCAGCGCGGCCTCGTCGACGTCGAAGCGCTCGTACGACCAGCCGGCGAGCCCGGCCGCCTCGTACGCGGCCCGGTGCAGCACCGGGGAGAGCGAATGGGCGATCGGCGAACCGAGCACGGCGGCACGGCGGCCACCGACTACCCCTGACGCCATGGGCACCTGTCCTTGAGCCTCGATCCGGTGGGCGCTGCGGGCATTCGGTCCCCGTCGCCCGCCGACCGTCCACCGAAGCCCCGCGCTGATCCTATCGTCCTCGCGGGCCGGGTCCGGGCGACGGTCCGCCGGCGCCCTCCGCACCCGTCGTCAGTTCTTGTTCCTCGCCTCGTTCCACTGGTTGACCAGTTCCTCGTGTTCCGCGAGCGTCTTCGTGAACTTGCTGGTCTTGCCGTCCATGGAGATGAAGTAGTACCAGCCGTCGTGGGTCGGGTTGAGCGAGCCCTTGAGCGCTTCCTCGCCGGGGTTGTCGATGGGGCCCGGCGGCAGTCCCTTGGCGAAGTAGGTGTTGTAGGGGCTGTTGTACCTGCGCAGCTCGGCGACGCTCAGGTCGATCTTGCTCTGGTTCTTCACGTAGTTGTACGTGGAGTCGAACTCCAGCCGCCCGTACGTCTGCGGGTTGTCCGTCTTGAGGCGGTTGTAGACGACCTCCGCCATCTTGCGGAAGTCGTCGTGGCTCGTGCCTTCGGCCTGCACCAGGCTCGCGACGGTGAGCACCTGCCAGGGGCTGTCCAGGCCGAGCGCCTCGGCCTTCTTCTCCAGGCCCAGTTTCCGGTACTCGGCGGACGCCTGGGCGACCATCTTCCTCAGGACGGCTTCGGGCTTCTGCCCCTTGGCGACCGCGTAGCTGGACGGGTAGAGGAACCCTTCCAGCGGGTCCTTGAGATTCGGGTGGTCCGTCGCCCAGGCCGGCAGCCCGAGGTGCTTGTACTCCTTCTTCGCGACGCGCGCCGTGGTGCCCGCCGGCACATGGAGGCGCTTGTCGATCAGGGCGTACACCGCCGTGTTGCGAAGACCCTCGGCGATGATCAGGTTGCTGCGGCTCTTCGGACTCAGCATCAGTTCCACCGCGCTCGCGGCGGACATCTCCTTCTGGAGGGTGTACACACCGTCCTGGAGGGACTTGCCGTCGGGGTTGGCCTGCAGCGCGGAGACGAAGGCGGCCGCGCTCTCGACGACGCCGGCCTCCTTCAGCTTCTGGCCGATCTCCCAGCCGCCGGCGCCCTTGGGGATCTCGACCGTGACCTGCTCCCCGTTGCCGTCACCCGCGTAGTCCGGAGCCGTGCCGAAACGATTTTGGTAGAACTTGTAGCCGAAGTACCCGACGCCGCCGAGGCCGCCGCCGAACACCAGGACGACCACCATGCAGGCGCAGCCGGTGCGCCGCTTCCTGCTCTTGACGGGCTTCTTGCCGCGCCGCTCACGCCGGCTCTGGAGCTCGTGCTCCTCCTCGCCGTCCTCGTCGCCGCCTCCCGCGAAGAAGGCGTGCTCCTCCTCGCCCGCCGCCTCCGGCTCGGGCTCCGGCTCGGGCTGCCGGCGGCCGGGCGGCACCGGCGGCGGGTAGGCGTCCTCGGTGGGGTAGAAGTCGGGCTGCTGCGTGCCGTAGGCAACGGGCTGCTGGCCGTACGGGTCGCCGGGGTCGGCGGCGTAGGGCACGTGGCCGTGGGTGCCGGTCGCGTCCCAGCCGCCCTGGTGGACCTGCTGCTGGGTCTGGTGGGCGAAGCGCTGGTCGTACCCGGCGCCCGGTCCCTCGTGGTACTGCTGCTGCCGATCGCCGTACCCGGGCTGGTGCTCCTGGCTCCAGGCGCCGTGCTGCTGCTGTTCCTGGCTCCAGTCGCCGTGCTGCGGCGTCTGCGGATGGTGCTGCGGCTGGCCGCCGTAGGGAGACCGCGGGCCCTCCTGGGCCTGCCGTCCCCATCCGCCGTCCCCGTACAACGGGTCCTCCGGATGCCACGGTTCGGAGCCTTGGCCCCGGCCATACTCAGTCATCGATCCCCTAGAGCCGCGAGGCCGACGGTCACGCGGCCCGGGGGCCGGCTTCCGCTCCGCCTCTTGCTGTGCGCCGGCTGTTCGAACACCGGCGCATCGCGCGGAACGTTACCGTATCGCGATCAGATGACCACTTCGACGCCTTCACCGGGTGGTTCACCTGACACCCGTTCGGATTCCAGGGCCTGCTGCAAAATGATGACCGCGGCCGCCTGGTCGATGACCGCGCGGCCCTTCTTCGACCTCACGCCCGAGGCGCGCAGCCCCTGACTGGCCGTCACCGTCGTCATCCGCTCGTCCACCAGCCGCACCGGCACCGGCTTGATGCCCCTGGCCAGTTCCTGGGCGAAGGCGCGCACCTTCACCGCGGCCGGGCCCTCGCCCCCCTTGAGGGAGCGAGGGAGGCCGACGACGACCTCGATCGGTTCGTACTCCTCCACCAGCTGACGCAGCCGGCGGTGGGCGGCGGGGACGTCCCGGCCCGGGACGGTCTCCACCGGGGTGGCGAGGATCCCGTCGGGGTCGCACGAGGCGACCCCGATCCGGGCGTCCCCGACGTCGATCGCGAGCCGACGTCCTCTGCGCATGTTCCGGCCGCTTCCTACTTGGCCGTCTCGGCGACCAGGCGCTCGACGGCGTCGACGGCCTCGCCGACCGCGGCCGGGTTCTGGCCGCCGCCCTGGGCGACGTCCGGCTTGCCGCCACCGCCGCCGCCGAGCGTCTTGGCGGCGGTACGGACCAGGTCACCGGCCTTGAGGCCACGCTCGCGGGCGGCCTCGTTGGTGGCGATGACCGTGAGCGGCTTGCCGTTGTTGACCGTGAACAGGGCCACGACGGCGGCCCGGCCGCCCTGGATGCGGCCGCGCACGTCCAGGACCAGCTTGCGCAGGTCGTCCGGGGTGGTGCCGTCCGGGACCCGGCCGGTGACCAGGGCCACGCCCCGCACGTCCTTGGCGGACTCGGCGAGGCCGGCGGCGGCCTGGAGCACCTTCTCGGCGCGGAACTTCTCGATCTCCTTCTCGGCGTCCTTCAGCTTGCCGAGCATGGCGGAGACCTTCTCCGGCAGCTCCTCCGGACGGCCCTTGAGCAGCTCGGTCAGCTGGTGGACGACCGTGTGCTCGCGGGCGAGGAAGTTGTAGGCGTCGACGCCGACCAGGGCCTCGATACGGCGCACACCGGAGCCGATGGAGGACTCGCCGAGCAGCTTCACCAGACCCAGCTGGGCGGTGTTGTGCACGTGCGTGCCGCCGCACAGCTCCTTGGAGAAGTCGCCGATGGTCACGACCCGGACCCGCTCGCCGTACTTCTCGCCGAACTCGGCGATGGCGCCCTGCTTCTTGGCCTCGTCGATGCCCATGATGTCGGCGCGCACGTCGAGGTCGCGGGCGAGCACCTCGTTGATCTTCTGCTCGACGTCGGTCATCACGGCCGTCGGCACGGCGGACGGGGAGCCGAAGTCGAAGCGGAAGCGGCCGGGCTGGTTCTCGGAACCGGCCTGGGCGGCCGTGGGGCCGAGGGCGTCGCGCAGGGCCTGGTGGGTCAGGTGGGTGGCCGAGTGGGCGCGGGCGATGGCCGTACGGCGGCGGGCGTCGATGGCGGCGTGGGCCTTGGCGCCGACGGTCACCTCGCCGACCTGGACGACGCCCTTGTGGACGTACACGCCCGGGACCGGCTTCTGGCAGTCGCGGACCTCGATGACGGCACCGGAGTCGACCTTGATCCGGCCGGTGTCGCCGATCTGGCCGCCGCCCTCGGCGTAGAACGGGGTGCGGTCCAGGACGACCTCGACCTCGTCGCCCTCGGTGGCGGCCGGCGAGGAGACCCCGTCGACCAGGATGCCGACGATCGTGGACTCGCCCTCGGTGTCGGTGTAGCCGATGAAGTCGGTCTCGCCGGCGGCGTCGGCGATCTCACGGTAGGCACCGAGGTCGGCGTGGCCGGTCTTCTTGGCCTGGGCGTCGGCCTTGGCGCGCTCCCGCTGCTCCTTCATCAGTCGGCGGAAGCCCTCCTCGTCCACGGAGAGGCCCTGTTCGGCGGCCATCTCCAGGGTGAGGTCGATCGGGAAGCCCCAGGTGTCGTGGAGCAGGAAGGCCTTGTCGCCGGGCAGGACGCCGGAACCGGCGGCCTTGGTCTCGGAGACGGCGGTGTCGAGGATGTTGGTGCCGGCCTTCAGCGTCTTGAGGAAGGCGTTCTCCTCGGCGACAGCGACCTTCTCGATGCGCTCGCGGTCGGTGACCAGCTCGGGGTACTGCTGGCCCATCATCCGGATCACGATGTCGATCAGATCCTTGACGACCGGTCCGGTGGCGCCCAGCAGGCGCATGTTGCGGATGGCGCGGCGCATGATGCGGCGCAGCACGTAGCCACGGCCCTCGTTGCCGGGGGTGACGCCGTCGCCGATGAGCATGGTGGCGGTGCGCATGTGGTCGGTGACCACGCGGAGGGAGACGTCCGAGGCGTGCGAGTCGCCGTAGTGGACTCCGGTCAGCTCGGTGGCGCGCTTGATGACGGCCATGGAGGTGTCGATCTCGTACATGTTCTGCACGCCCTGCAGAATCATGGCGAGCCGCTCCAGGCCGAGGCCCGTGTCGATGTTCTTGCTCGGCAGGTCCCCGAGGATCTCGAAGTTGTCCTTGCCGGTGCCCTCGCCGCGCTCGTACTGCATGAAGACGAGGTTCCAGATCTCGACGTACCGCTCGTCGTTGACGGCAGGGCCGCCCTCGACGCCGAACTCGGGGCCGCGGTCGTAGTTGATCTCGGAGCAGGGGCCGCAGGGGCCGGGGACGCCCATGGACCAGAAGTTGTCCTTCATGCCCAGGCGCTGGATGCGCTCCTTGGGCACGCCGACGACCTCGTGCCAGATCTGCTCGGCCTCGTCGTCGTCCTGGTAGACGGTGATCCACAGGCGCTCGGGGTCGAGGCCGTAACCGCCCTTGTCCTGGGGGCTGGTGAGCAGCTCCCAGGCGAGCTTGATGGCGCCTTCCTTGAAGTAGTCGCCGAAGGAGAAGTTGCCGCACATCTGGAAGAACGTGCCGTGCCGCGTGGTCTTGCCGACCTCTTCGATGTCGGGCGTGCGCACGCACTTCTGCACGCTGGTGGCGCGCGGGAACGGCGGCTTGACCTCACCCAGGAAGTAGGGCTTGAAGGGCACCATGCCGGCGGGGACGAGGAGCAGAGTCGGGTCGTCCGCGATGAGCGACGCCGAAGGGACGACGGTGTGCCCGCGCTCCTCGAAGAAGCTCAGCCAGCGGCGGCGAATCTCGGCCGACTCCATCAGTGGTCCTCATTCCGGTTGTACGAGTACGTCGTGTTCTCGATGTACTGCGGGTTGCTGCGGTTGTTCTCGATGGCGGCGTACCGCCGGGGCGCCGTGAGGCCGGGGCTCTCCTGGATGCCGAGCGCCTCCTCCAGCTCGGCCTCCCGCTGGGCCATGTTGTCGCGGACGTCGAGCGCGAAGCCGACCGCGCGGTCCTTCAATCGCTGACCGGTCTCCAGGGCCTTGTTCGCCGCGGTGGCGGCCAGGCTCTCCGGGGTCAGCTGCTTGAGCTTGCGGTTGACCTTGGTGGTGGCCCACACACCGGCGGCGACACCCGTGGTGAACCAGAACGTACGGCGGAACATCGCTCGGTCTCAGTCCTTACTTCCGCTTGCGCCGTGCGGCCGGGACCGTCCGGCCCACGATCACGGTACGCCGGGGCGACTTCCCCGGCACGTCCTCCTCCTTGCGGCCGCCGAGGGCCCGGCGGACGCCGTAGCCGAAGGCCGCGACCTTCACCAGCGGACCGCCGAAGGTGGAGGCGACGGTGGTGGACAGCGCGGAGGCGTTCGACGTCACCTCCTGCACGTCGGAGGCGATCGCGTCGACCCGGTCGATCTGCGTCTGCGCGGAGCGCACCGCCTGGGAGGCGTCGGCGAGCAGCGGGACCGCCTGATCGGTCACGTCCGCCACGAGCTTGGTGGTCGCCTTGAGCGTCTGGGCCAGCCTCGCCAGCGCGACCGCGAGGAAGGAGACCAGGATCGCCCAGAAGACGGCCACCAGGATCCCGGCCACCTCACCACCGGACACTGTGCGCACCCGCTCCCTGAAACGTGCCTGAACATCGAAGAAGTCGTCCCCCGAGCCTATCGCGCCGGGCGGAGGCTCCGTACCGGATTACCGGGTGGAGCGGGCGGAGTTGCGGGAAGCGATTGTACGCACTGAACACGGTTCAGTACGCTCCGTGTCCCATGCGAGGTCCTCACAGCCCCGGCTCCTGGGCGGACGGCGATCCGCCCCTCGAACTCACCGCTTTCGTCGGGCGCTCGGCCGAGGTGGCCGAGCTGACGGCGGCGCTCGGTCAGGCACGGCTGGTGACCGTGACCGGGGTGGGCGGGGTCGGCAAGTCCCGGCTGGCCGTGCGGGTGGCGGCGCGCTGGGCGTCCACCGGCCGGGCGGGCGCCCCGGTCCTGGGGCGGGTGGAGCTGGCGGTGGTGCGGGACCCGCAGTTCGTTCCGTACGCGGTCGTGGAGGCGCTGGGCCTGACCGACCACACGACGCGTCTGCCCCGCGAGACGCTGCTGGAGCATCTGGCCGGGCGGCGGGCGCTGTTGGTGCTGGACGGCTTCGAGCACCTGGTGGCCGCCTGTGCCGAGCTGACGGCGGAGCTGCTGCGCAGGCTACCGGAGCTGCGGGTGCTGGCCGTCGGCCGGCGGCCGCTGGGGCTCGCGGGCGAGCGGCTGTTCCCGCTGGCGCCGCTCGGCGAGGACGAGGCGGTGGAGCTGTTCACGGACCGGGCACGGGCACAGGGCGTGCCGCCGGCCGACGGCGCCGAGGTGCGGGAGCTGTGCCGGCGGCTGGAGGGCATTCCGCTGGCGCTGGAGCTGGCGGCCGGGCGGCTGCGGGCGCTGTCCCCGGCGCAGTTGCTGCGACGCCTGGACGACCGGTTCCGGCTGCTGACCGGCGGTGGCCGGGACGTCCTGCCCCGGCACCAGACGCTGCGCACGGCGATCGGCTGGAGCCACGAGCTGTGCTCGCCGGCCGAACGGCTGCTGTGGGCACGGCTGTCGGTGTTCGCGCACTCCTTCGACCTGGAGGCGGCCGAGTACGTGTGCAGCGGGGACGGGCTGGCCGCCGACGACGTGCTGGACGTGCTGTCGGAGCTGCTGGTCCAGTCGGTGGTCTGCCGTGAGGAGACCCCGGCGGGCCCGCGCTACCGGATGCTGGACACCGTCCGCGCCTACGGCGCCGAGTGGCTGGAGGCGACCGGGGACGCGGGCCGGCTGCGCAGACGGCACCGCGACTGGTACCTGGGCCTCGCCACCATGTGCGAGCTGGACTGGTTCTCGCCCCGGCAGCGCGAGGTGGCCGCGCGGGTCGAGGCGGAGCTGCCGAATCTGCGGACCGCGCTGGAGTTCTGCCTGACCGAGCCGGAGGAGGCACACCTCGGCCAGCATCTGGCGGGTTCGCTGTGGTTCTGCTGGGTGGGGTGCGGGCGGCTCGCGGAGGGGCGGCGGTGGCTGGAGCGCGGCCTGGAGCTGGACTCGCGGTACGAGCGGTCCCGGCTGAAGGCGCTGTGGGTGCTCGGCTACGTGGCGATCCTCCAGGGCGACGCCGTAGCGGCGCTGCGGGCCCTGCGGATGTGCCGGGAGCAGGCGGAGCGGTCCGCCGATCCGACGGCGGTGGCGTACGCCGAGCACCGCGCCGGCTGCCTGGCCCTGGTCACGGACGACGTGGCCCGCGCGGAGACGCTGCTGCGCTCGGCGCTGGACCGCTACCAGCGGATCGGCGAGCTGAACAGCAACGTCCTGATGGGCCAGGTGGAGCTGGCGATGGCGCGGGCGTTCCAGGGGGATCTGCCGGACGCGGTACGGCTGTGCGAGGACGTGCGCCGGGTGTGCGAGGACCACGGGGAGCGGTGGGCGCGGTCGTACGCCCTGTACGTGCTGGCGTACGCGGCGTGGCAGGGCGGTGACGCGGGCCGCGCGCGGGAACTGCTGACGGACAGCCTGGACAACGCCCACGCCTTCCACGACCTGCTGGGCACGGTGCTGTCGATCGAGCTGCTGGCCCTGGTCACGGTGACGCAGGGCGATCCGGTGGAGGCGGCGGTGCTCCAGGGCGCCGCCGCACGGATGTGGCCCTCCGTCGGGCTGCCGCTGTTCGGCTCCGCCTACTACAACCTCCCGCACGAGCGGTGCGAGACGACGGCCCGGGAGGCGCTGGGCGACGAGCGGTACGAGGAGTGGGTGCGCCGGGGGGCGCGGCTGGACCGGGACACCGCGGTCGCCCGGGCGCTGCGCGAGGACGGACGGCCGCTGCCGGCGCTGCCCGCGCCCCGGGGGCCGGTCCCGCGCACCCGCCCCGGACAGCGCGAACCCGCCGCCTCGCCCACCCGGAAGGGCGGGGAGACGGCGGGCTGAGGACGTACGCCGTGACGGAGGGTCAGCGGGCGTAGTACTCGACGACGAGCTGCTCGTCGCAGATGACCGGAACTTCCTTGCGGTTCGGCTCGCGGTCCAGGCGGAACGCCAGGGCCTTGAGGTTCACCTGCAGGTAGCGCGGGGTCTCGCCGTCGGGGGCGAAGCCACCCTCACGGGCGATCTGGAACAGCGTCTTGTCCTTGGAGCGGTCGCGGACCTGCACGACGTCGTCCGGACGGACGCGGAAGGACGGCTTGTCGACCTTCTGGCCGTTGACCTGGATGTGGCCGTGCACGACCATCTGGCGGGCCTGGTAGATCGTGCGGGCGATGCCCGAACGCAGGACCAGCGCGTCGAGGCGGCGCTCCAGCTCCACGATCAGGGCCTCGCCGGTCTTGCCCTGGACCTTGGACGCGCGCTCGTAGGCGCGGACCAGCTGGCGCTCGGAGATGTCGTACTGGGCGCGCAGGCGCTGCTTCTCCAGCAGACGGACCTTGTAGTCCGAGTTCTGCTTGCGGCCGCGGCCGTGCTCACCCGGCGGGTAGGGGCGGGCCTCGAAGTACTTGACGGCCTTCGGGGTCAGCGCGATGCCGAGGGCACGCGACTTCTTGACCTTGGGGCGGGACTGGTTCGCCACTGTCTTTCGTCTCTTTCGTAGTGTTCGGCTCGTCAGTGTTCAGGGAGGTCGCATCCGCAGCCGGGAAAACCCACCGGGTCCGCAGGGGACCTGACGGGCAGCCGCTTCCCTGGTCTGGGCACATACGTGCAGCACGCGAGTGGCCCACCGACCGCTCCGGGGGTTCCGGGTGGTGGTGGGCTGCCCGCGACACCGTTCGACGGTGCGCGACGCTCCTGGAGCCGGTCCGCGGGGGACCGGTTCTCCGGCTGGCTGTCCCGCTCTGACAGCACGGGACTCAGCACTTCGGGGCAGTCTACAGGGTGCTCAGGACCGCTTGCGACCGAGGCGCTTGCGGGTCCACTCCACGGCGTCCGCGTACCTGGCCTCGGCGCCGTGCCGGCCCGGCGCGTAGTACTCGCGGTCCTTCAGGGCGTCCGGGGCGTACTGCTGCTCGGCGATGCCCTCCGGCAGGTCGTGCGGGTACACGTACCCCTGGGCGTGTCCGAGCTTGGCCGCGCCCTTGTAGTGCCCGTCGCGCAGGTGCGGCGGCACCGGTCCCGCCAGGCCCTTGCGCACGTCCTCCAGGGCGGCGCCGATCGCGGTGGTCGCGGCGTTGGACTTGGGGGCGAGGGCCAGGGCGATCGTGGCGTGGCTGAGGGTGAGCGCGGCCTCCGGGAAACCGATCATGGCGACGGCCTGCGCGGCGGCCACGGCGATGGGCAGCGCGTTCGGGTCGGCGAGGCCGATGTCCTCGCTGGCGGAGATCATCAGGCGGCGGGCGATGAACCGGGGGTCCTCGCCGGCCTCGATCATGCGGGCGAGGTAGTGCAGGGCCGCGTCGACGTCGGAGCCGCGGATGGACTTGATGAGGGCGCTGGCGACGTCGTAGTGCTGGTCGCCGTCGCGGTCGTACTTCACCGCGGCCCGGTCGACCGTCTGCTCCAGTGTCCGCAGGCTGATGGCGTCCTCGCCCTGGTCCAGCGCGGACCCGGCGGCGGCCTCCAGGGCGGTCAGGGCGCGGCGGGCGTCGCCGCCGGCGATGCGGAGCAGGTGCTCCTCGGTGTCCTCGGGGAGGGCGACGGTCTCCTTCAGGCCGCGTTCGTCGCTCAGCGCTCGGCGGAGCAGCGAGCGGATGTCGTCGTCGGTGAGCGGTTCGAGGGTGAGCAGGAGGGAGCGGGAGAGCAGCGGGGAGATCACCGAGAAGTACGGGTTCTCCGTGGTGGCCGCGATCAGGGTCACCCAGCGGTTCTCGACGGCCGGGAGCAGGGAGTCCTGCTGGGCCTTGCTGAAGCGGTGGATCTCGTCCAGGAAGAGGACGGTCTCCTTGCCGAAGGCGCCGGTGGCGCGGCGGGCGCCGTCGATGACCGCGCGGACCTCCTTGACGCCCGCGGTGATCGCGGACAGCTCCACGAACCGCTTGTTCGTCGCCTTGGAGACGACGTAGGCCAGGGTGGTCTTGCCGGTGCCGGGCGGGCCCCACAGGATCACCGAGGACGGGCCGGCCGGGCCGCCGTTGCCCTCGCCGACCAGCCGGCGCAGCGGGGAGCCCGGCCCGAGCAGGTGCTGCTGGCCGACGACCTCGTCGAGGGTGCGCGGGCGCATGCGTACGGCCAGGGGGCTCGCCGCCGGATCCTTCTCCTGGCGTTCTTCTGCTGCTGCGGTGAAGAGGTCGGGTTCCACGCTGAAACCCTAGAACACCGCACTGACAATCCGGCCGGGACCGTCAGCTGGTCCAGAAGTCCCACCAGCGGGTGAGGACCAGCATGCCGATGATGCCGACGTGCACGACCGGCAGCACCCAGGTGAACTCGCCGAAGAAGGACCTCAGCCAACGCGGGGACGGCAGGAGGCCGTTGCGGATGGTGAACGAGGTGACGTACCAGAACATGGTGATCGTGGCGACCCAGGCCAGCGAGCACCACAGGCACAGCGCGTTGATCCGGTACAGGGACTGGAACTGCAGCCAGGTGCAGAAGGCCACGCCGAAGAGCGTGCCGAAGTTGAAGGTCAGCCAGTACCAGCGCGGGAAGCGGGCGCGGGCCAGCAGGCTCATGCCGACGCAGACGACGATGCCGTAGGCGACCAGGCCGAGCATCGGGTTGGGGAAGCCGAAGGCGGCGGCCTGCTTGCTCTCCATGACGCTGCCGCAGGAGACGACCGGGTTGAGGCTGCACCCGGGGGTGAACGTCTTGCCGGCGACCTTGGCTTCGAGCAGCTTGAACTTGTCGATCGTGATGACCCAGGCGGCCAGCAGTCCGGCCGCGCCGGTGATCACCAGCAGGATGGCGAAGGCGCGGCTGCCGCCCACCGCGCGCGGGGCGTCGGCGGCGCGCTCCGGGCCGGGCTCCGTGGAGACGTCTTTGACTGTCGTCTTGCTCATCACGCCGATTCCGTCACTCGAGACTCGGACCATCTTCGGGCACGGGTCATTGTGCCGCACACGCGTGTGTGCGCACCGTTCGCTCCGCATAAGGATGTACGTACGACAGGTGCCGCCCGTTCGGTTCCGGACAGCGCCGGCCGCCTCGCGCCCCCGGTACGACGAAGGCGCCGGACGCCCCTCGGAGAGAGCGTCCGGCGCCCACGCGCGCGTGGGCCGTCAGCCGAGCCGCACCTCCAGCTCGGCCACGATCTCGTTCACGCCGATCGCCGTCTGCTCGCCGGACTCCATGTCCTTGAGCTGCACGACGCCCTCGGCGAGGTCGCGCTCGCCGGCGACGACCGCGTAGCGGGCGCCCGACCGGTTGGCGTTCTTCATGGCGCCCTTCAGGCCCTTGCCGCCGTACGCGAAGTCCGCCGCGATGCCCACCTTGCGCAACTCGGTGACCTTGGCGAACAGCACCCGGCGGGCCTCCTCGCCGAGCGGGACGGCGTAGACGCTGGTCGACGCGGGGATGTCGAGTTCGACGCCCTCGGCCTCCAGCGCGAGGACCGTGCGGTCGACGCCCAGGGCCCAGCCGACGGACGGCAGCGCCGGGCCGCCGATCATCTCGGACAGGCCGTCGTACCGCCCGCCGCCGCCCACCGCGGACTGCGAGCCGAGGCCGTCGTGCACGAACTCGAAGGTGGTGCGGGTGTAGTAGTCCAGGCCGCGCACCAGCTTCGGGTCGTCCTCGAAGGAGACGCCCGCGGCGGTGATCAGTTCGCGGACCTCCTCGTGGTACGCCTTGCACGCGTCGCACAGGAAGTCGCGCAGCAGGGGGGCGCCGGTGAGCTGCTTCTGGACCGACTCGCGCTTGTCGTCGAGGACCCGGAGCGGGTTGATGTCGATGCGGCGGCGCGTGTCCTCGTCCAGGTCCAGGCCGCGCAGGAACTCCTGAAGCGCCGTCCGGTAGACCGGGCGGCACTCCTTGTCGCCGAGGCTGTTCAGCAGGATGCGGAAGTTCCGCAGGCCCAGCGAGCGGTAGGCCTGGTCGGCCAGGATGATCAGCTCGGCGTCGAGCGCCGGGTCCTCGGCGCCGATCGCCTCCGCGCCGACCTGGGAGAAGTGCCGGTAACGGCCCTTCTGGGGACGCTCGTAGCGGTAGTAGGAGCCGGAGTACCAGAGCTTGACCGGGAGGTTGCCCGACTTGTGCAGGTTGGCCTCCAGGGCCGCGCGCAGCACGGACGCGGTGCCCTCGGGACGCAGGGCGAGCCTGTCGCCGCCCTTGGTCTCGAAGGCGTACATCTCCTTGGTCACGATGTCGGTGGACTCGCCGACGCCGCGGGCGAAGAGTTCGACGTTCTCGAAGCCGGGGGTCTCGATGTAGCCGTAGCCGGAGTCGCGCAGCGGAGCGGCGATCGCCTCACGGACCGCCAGGTACTTCGCCGAGTCCGGCGGGATCAGGTCGTAGGTGCCCTTGGGGGCCTGGAAGGTGCTCACGGAAGGTCTCTCGTCACATTCCTCGTCGGGGAGCCTCGGCGGCGCCGCGATCTTGGCGGCCCGCGGCCACTTCCCGCAGATAGGGGTTGGTGGCGCGCTCCTGGCCGATGGTCGTCTGGGGGCCGTGGCCGGACAGCACCACGGTGGAGTCGTCGAGGGGCAGGCACACACCGGCCAGCGACCGCAACATGTCCTCCATGGATCCGCCCGGCAGGTCGGTGCGTCCGATGGAGCCGGCGAACAGCAGATCCCCGGAGAAGAACACCGACGGGACGTCGGCGGTCTCGGGCATCCGGAAGGTCACCGACCCCTTGGTATGGCCCGGCGCGTGCGCGACGGAGAACTCGAGGCCCGCCAGGCCGAGGGTGGTGCCGTCGGTCAGCTCCTTGACGTCGTCCGGCTCCCCCACGGTCAGCTCGCCCATCAGCGGCATGCCGATGGAGCGGCCGAGCGCCTTCTCGGGGTCGCTCAGCATGTACCGGTCCTCGGGGTGGATCCAGGCCGGCACGTCGTGCGCCCCGCAGACGGGGACGACCGAGGCGACGTGGTCGATGTGGCCGTGGGTGAGGACGACGGCGACGGGCTTGAGCCGATGCTTGCGCAGTGCTTCCTCGACGCCGTCGGCGGCCTGGTGGCCGGGGTCGATGATCACGCACTCCTCACCGGCGGCGGGGGCGACGAGATAACAGTTCGTCCCCCAGGCCCCGGCGGGGAACCCGGCAATGAGCACGATCGTCCTTCGTTGTGTCGATTACAGGCGGCTTCCGCTGCGGTCAGAGCCTACCGGCGCTGCCGTTTCCTCAGCTAACCCATATACGGTACGGGGCTACACGCGGCGGTCGGAGCACGAGGACGCACGCGTGCCGCCCGACACACGACACGCATGAGGAGAGAACCGGTGGTCAGCCAGGAGCAGCGGCGGCGTCAGCTCGCCCGGGAGAAGTTCTTGCGGCAGCAGCAGCGGCGCACCGAGGCGCGGCGCAAGGCCCGCCTGCGCAACTCCGTGATCGCGTCGGTACTCGGCGTGGTCGTGATCGGCAGTGTCGCCCTGTACACGACCGGGGTGCTGAAGGACGACGGCGACAAGAAGGAGAACGCGAGCGCCGAGGTCACCCCGAGCGCGGCGCCGACCAGCAAGGCCCCGGACCCGTGCGCGAAGCCGGCGGCCGGCTCGGTGGCGAAGCTGAGCTGGAAGAAGGAGCCGGCGATGACGATCGACACGTCGGCGGCGTACACGCTGAAGCTCGCGACGACGTGCGGTGACATCGGCATCGCGCTGAAGACGTCGGCCGCCCCGCACACGGTGAACTCGTTCGACTTCCTCGCGGGCAAGGGCTACTTCGACCACACCAAGTGCCACCGCCTCACCACCCAGGGCATCTACGTCCTGCAGTGCGGCGACCCGCAGGGCACCGGCATGGGCGGTCCGGGCTACACGCTCCCGGACGAGAACCTCAAGGACAAGAGCCTGAAGAAGAACATCTACCCGGCGGGCACGGTGGCGATGGCCAACACCGGCGAGAAGCACACCGGCGGCAGCCAGTTCTTCCTCGTCTACAAGGACAGCCCGCTGCGGCCCAGCTACACCCCGTTCGGCACGATCGACGCGGCGGGCATGAAGGTGCTGAACAAGATCGCCGCGGCGGGCGAGAACACGGGTGGCGGCGACGGTGCGCCGAACGCGACGGTCGTGATCAACAAGGCGACCGTCAGCAAGTCCTGAGGCCGCCCGTCACCAAGTCCTGAGGTCAACGGGGGCCGGGGACGGCCGACTGCCGAATTTCGGTCGCGCTGGATGCGGACAGGCAACCCGCTGGTCGCCTATGTTGGCCGTGACGAAACTGTGGACGATGTCCGGGGGCGCTGAGGCCCTCGCAGGCATCATGTGGAGGAGGCGCTGTGAGCAGCGACCCGTGGGGCCGCGTCGACGAGACGGGGACCGTGTACGTGCGTACGGCCGACGGCGAGAAGGTCGTCGGTTCCTGGCAGGCCGGCTCCCCCGAGGAGGCGCTTGCCTACTTCGAGCGCAAGTACGAGGGCCTGGTTGTCGAGATCGGCCTCCTCGAGAAGCGCGTGCGGACCACCGACCTGTCGGCGAAGGACGCGCAGGCCGCGATCGACCACCTGCGCGAGCAGGTGGACGCGCACCACGCGGTCGGCGACCTGGAAGCGCTGCGGGGGCGGCTGGACAAGCTGGTCGCGACCGTCGAGGCGCGGCGCGAGGAGCGCAAGCAGCAGCGGGCCCGGCAGTCCGACGAGGCCCGCAAGGCCAAGGAGGACCTGGTCACCGAGGCCGAGCAGCTGGCGCAGTCCGACCAGTGGCGGGCCGCCGGAGAGCGGCTGCGGGCCCTGGTGGACACGTGGAAGGGGCTGCCGCGCCTGGACCGCAAGTCCGACGACGAGCTCTGGCACCGCTTCTCGCACGCCCGCTCGGCGTTCTCGAAGCGCCGCAAGGCGCACTTCGCGCAGCTGGACGCGCAGCGCGAGGAGGCCCGCCGCACCAAGGAGCGGCTGGTCGCGGAGGCCGAGGCGCTGTCGGACTCGACGGACTGGGGTCCTACGGCCGCCCGGTACCGCGAGCTGATGGCGGAGTGGAAGGCCGCGGGCCGTGCCCAGCGCGAGCACGAGGACGACCTGTGGAACCGCTTCCGCGGCGCCCAGGACGTGTTCTTCGCCGCCCGCAGCTCGGTCTTCGCCGAGCGGGACGCGGAGCAGTCGGAGAACCTGAAGCTGAAGGAGGAGCTGGCCGAGGAGGCCGAGAAGCTCCTGCCGATCACCGACCTGAAGGCCTCGCGGGCCGCCTTCCGCTCGATCAACGAGCGCTGGGAGGCCATCGGTCACGTCCCGCGGGACGCGCGGCCGAAGGTCGAGGGCCGGATGCACGCCGTCGAGCGGGCGATCCAGGAGGCCGAGGAGGCCGAGTGGCGCCGGACGAACCCGGAGGCACGCGCGCGTGCGGAGGGTCTGACCGGTCAGCTCCAGGCCGCCGTGGACAAGCTGAGGGCGCAGATCGAGCAGGCGCGCGCCCAGGGCAACAACGCCAGGGCCGACAAGCTGGAGAAGGAGCTGGAGGGCCGTCAGGCGCTCCTGGACCAGGCGCTGAAGGGCCTGCAGGAGTTCGGCGGCTGATCCGATCCTCCCGTCGCATGGCGAAGGGCCCCGTACGAGGCGTACGGGGCCCTTCGCCTGTGCGAGGCCCGGCGTGGGGCCGGAGCCGTCCTAGGAGCGGGTGCGGCCCGAGGTCACGCGGTAGACGTCGTACACGCCCTCCACGCCCCGGACGGCCTTCAGGACGTGGCCGAGGTGCTTCGGGTCGCCCATCTCGAAGGTGAAGCGGGAGGTGGCCACGCGGTCGCGGGACGTCTGGACGGCCGCCGACAGGATGTTGACGTGCTGGTCGGACAGGACCCGGGTGACGTCCGAGAGCAGCCGGGAGCGGTCCAGCGCCTCGACCTGGATGGCGACCAGGAAGACCGAGGACTGGGTGGGCGCCCACTCGACGTCCAGGATGCGCTCGGGCTCACGGGACAGGGAGTCCACGTTGACGCAGTCGCTGCGGTGAACCGATACGCCGCTGCCGCGCGTGACGAAACCGATGATCGGGTCGCCGGGCACGGGCGTACAGCAGCGGGCCAGCTTGACCCACACGTCCTCGACGCCCTTGACGACGACGCCCGGGTCGGCGCTGGAGCGGCGCTTGCGGCCCCGGGTGCGGGACGGCGGGACCGTCTCGTCGATCTCCTCGGTGGCGGCCTCCTCGCCCCCGAGGGCCTGGACGAGTTTCTGCACGATGTTCTGCGCGGAGACGTGACCCTCGCCGATCGCCGCGTACAGCGCGGAGATGTCCGAGTAGCGCATCTCGTGCGCGAGCGTCACGAGAGAGTCGCCGGTGAGGATCCGCTGGATCGGCAGGTTCTGCTTGCGCATGGCCCGCACGATGGCGTCCTTGCCCTGCTCGATCGCCTCGTCCCGGCGCTCCTTGGAGAACCAGGCCCGGATCTTGTTGCGCGCCCGCGGTGACTTGACGAAGCCGAGCCAGTCCCGGGACGGGCCCGCGCCGGCCGCCTTGGAGGTGAAGACCTCCACCAGGTCGCCGTTGTCCAGGGTGGATTCGAGCGGTACGAGACGGCCGTTGACCCGCGCCCCTATGGTGCGGTGACCGACCTCGGTGTGGACGGCGTACGCGAAGTCCACCGGGGTGGCACCCGCGGGCAGCGCGATGACGTCGCCCTTGGGGGTGAAGACGAAGACCTCGTTGCGGGACAGGTCGAAGCGCAGGGACTCCAGGAACTCGCTCGGGTCCTCGGTCTCCTTCTGCCAGTCCAGCAGCTGCCGCAGCCACGCCATGTCGTTGATGGCCGCGTCCTTGCCGGCCTTGCCCGCGGGCTTGGGCGCGTCGGTGCGGATCTTCGAGGCGCCGGCGACCGCCTCCTGCTTGTACTTCCAGTGCGCGGCGATGCCGTACTCGGCGCGGCGGTGCATGTCGAAGGTGCGGATCTGCAGCTCGACCGGTTTGCCGTTGGGGCCGATGACCGTCGTGTGCAGCGACTGGTACATGTTGAACTTGGGCATCGCGATGTAGTCCTTGAACCGGCCGGGGACCGGGTTCCATCGCGCGTGCACCGTGCCGAGGGCGGCGTAGCAGTCGCGGACCGTGTCGACGAGGACGCGGATGCCCACCAGGTCGTAGATCTCGGCGAAGTCGCGGCCCCGCACGATCATCTTCTGGTAGACGCTGTAGTAGTGCTTCGGGCGGCCGGTGACGGTCGCCTTGATGCGGGCGGCGCGCAGGTCGGCCTGGACCTCGTCGGTCACTATGGCCAGGTACTCGTCACGCTTCGGCGCCCGCTCGGCCACCAGCCGTACGATCTCGTCGTACATCTTGGGGTAGAGGATCGCGAACGCGAGGTCCTCCAGCTCCCACTTGATGGTGTTCATGCCGAGGCGGTGGGCGAGCGGCGCGTAGATCTCCAGCGTCTCGCGCGCCTTCTTCTCCTGCTTCTCGCGCTTGAGGTAGCGCATGGTGCGCATGTTGTGCAGGCGGTCGGCGAGCTTGATGACCAGGACGCGCGGGTCCTTGGCCATGGCGACGACCATCTTGCGCACGGTCTCGGCCTGCGCGGCCTCGCCGAACTTGACCTTGTCCAGCTTGGTGACGCCGTCGACGAGCAGCGCCACGACGTCGCCGAAGTCGCGGCGCAGGTCCTCCAGCCCGTACTCGGTGTCCTCGACGGTGTCGTGCAGCAGCCCCGCCATCAGCGTGGCCGGGTCCATGCCCAGCTCGGCGAGGATGGTGGTGACGGCGAGCGGGTGCGTGATGTACGGGTCGCCGCTCTTGCGCTTCTGGCCGCGGTGCCAGCGTTCGGCGACCTGGTAGGCGCGCTCGATCTGGCGCAGCGTGGAGTTCTCGATCTTGGGGTCGTTGCTGCGCACTATCCGCAGCAGCGGCTCAAGGACCGGGTTGTACGGGTTGGCACGCTGGACACCGAGGCGGGCGAGGCGGGCCCGGACGCGGTTGGAGGAGCCGGTGCGGGTGGGCGGCGTGACCGGCTGGCGGACCACGGGCGGCTGCGCCGGGCGCTCGGGAGGGGCCGGCTTGGGGCGCGCGGACTCGCCGCTCTTCTCGACGGGCGCGGACTGGGCACGCTGGACCGTCCCGCGAGGGTCGTTCTTCACGTGGGAAGCGTTCGGCGCGGGCTTCGCCGCGGGCGCCGAGGCGGGCTCGGGCTTGGCGGCGGTCAGTGGCTGGGCCTCGTCTGGCAAGAGGACTCCTCGTGCGCGATCCGGGTCCCCCGGTCAGGCTCCGGAAACCCCATGGTAGCGATCCTGCGCCCGGTCATCGCCTGCAGGCGGCTGTGAGGACCGTGTACCCGTGAAACGCGGGGGGCCGCCGGGGGATTCCGGGAGGTGTCCTCGGGGAGGCCTCCGGGTGTGCGGCGCGTGTCCGTACGGCGACGGCGGCCGCGGTGCGCGCACGGCCCCGCGACGACGGCCGCCCCGGTGTTCCCGGGGCGGCCGTCGCGCTGTGCGGACCGGTCGGACCCGACCGGCGTACCTGGTCGTCAGACCTGGAGGAGGGCCGTGAGCGGGGCTCCGCCGAGGGCGGGTTCCAGCCGGGAGCGGCCGTCCAGGAAGCCCAGCTCCATCAGGACCGCGAGGCCGGCGACCTCGGCGCCCGCGCGGTGGATGAGCTGGATCGCGGCCTCGGCGGTGCCGCCGGTGGCCAGGACGTCGTCCACGATCAGGACACGGTCGCCGGCGACCAGGTCCTCCGCGTGCACCTCGATCTCCGCGGAGCCGTACTCCAGGTCGTACGCCTGGCGCAGGGTGGCCCCGGGCAGCTTGCCCGCCTTGCGGACGGGGATGAAGCCGAGGCCGGCGCGGACGGCGACCGGGGCGCCGAGGATGAAGCCCCGGGCCTCCAGGCCGACGATCTTGGTCGCGCCGGTGCCGGCGGCGATGCCGGCCAGCTCGTCGGTGAGCGCGGTGAAGGCCGCCGGGTCGGCCAGGAGCGGGGTGATGTCCTTGAACATCACCCCGGGCTCCGGGTAGTCGGCGACGTCACGGATGCGGCTGAGCAGCAGCTCCTGGATGCCGGTCATCGGCGCTTCCCGGAGGTACGGCCGCGGCCCCGGCCACGGGAGGCGGGCTGGTTGCGCGGGCCCACCACGGCGGGAGCGGCGTCGTCGGCGTCGTCGTCGGCGCCGGTCCGGGTCTCCGCGGCGAGGTCCCCCTCCGGGCCGGCCTGGGCGCGCTTGGCCAGGACCCGCTTGGTGAGGGCCTTCATCGCGGGCTCGCGCTCCTTGAGGTCGGCGACGAGCGGCGTGGCGATGAAGATGGACGAGTACGCACCGGCCGCGAGGCCGACGAACAGCGACAGGGAGATGTCGTTGAGCGTGCCCGCGCCGAGGAAGCCGCCGCCGATGAAGAGCAGACCGGCGACCGGCAGCAGGGCGACGACCGTGGTGTTGATGGAGCGGACCAGGGTGCCGTTGATCGACCGGTTGGCGATCTCGCCGTAGGTGAACCGGGACTGCTTGGTGATGTCCCTCGTCTGCTCCTTGAGGCTGTCGAAGACGACGACCGTGTCGTAGAGCGAGTAACCGAGGATGGTCAGCAGACCGATGACCGTGCCGGGCGTGACCTCGAAGCCGACCAGGGCGTAGATACCGGTCGTGATGGTGATGTCGTGGATCAGCGCGACCAGCGCCGCGATGGCCATCCGCCACTCGAAGGCGATCGCCAGGTAGATCACCACGAGGACCATGAAGATCGCCAGGCCCTCCCAGGCCTTGTTGGCGATCTGCTCGCCCCAGCTCGGGCCGACCAGGTCGGCGGCGAGCTTCTCGGGGTCGAGCTTCAGGTCCTTGGCCAGCTCCTGCTTGATCCTGTCGGACTGGCCGGTGTCGATGCCGGCGATCTGGATGCGCAGGCTGCCGTTGCCGAGCTTCTGCACGACCGCCTGGTGGCCGGAGGCCGTGTTGGCGTAGTCCTCCGCCTGGGCCACCGACGTGCTCATCTTCGTGGGCGTCGTGAAGACCGCGCCGCCCTGGAACTCGATGCCCATGTTCAGGCCGCGCACCGCCAGGCCGACGATGGCGGTGATGGTGATCAGGATCGAGATGCCGTACCAGATCTTGCGCTTGCCGACGAAGTCGTAGGAGATCTCGCCGCGGTGCAGTCGAGCGCCGAGGTTGCCGAGTTTCGACATCGCTCACGCCTCCTTCGGGTCGACAGGGCCGGCGACGGGACCGGCGGGACGGCGGGTGCGGCGCAGCGGCGGCTTGGCACCCAGGCTCTTCGGGTCGAGTCCGGACCACTTGTGGCCGCCCGCGAAGAACGTGCGGCGGGCCAGCAGCGTCATCAGCGGCTTGGTGAAGAGGAAGACGACGACCACGTCGAGGAGCGTGGTGAGGCCCAGGGTGAAGGCGAAGCCCTGCACCTTGCCGACCGTGACGATGAACAGCACCGCGGCGGCGAGGAACGACACGAAGTCGGAGACCAGGATGGTGCGCCGGGCGCGCGGCCAGGCCCGCTCGACAGCGGGGCGCAGCGTGCGGCCCTCGCGGATCTCGTCCCGGATGCGTTCGAAGTACACGATGAACGAGTCCGCGGTGATGCCGATGGCGACGATGGCGCCGCAGACGGCGGGCAGGTTCAGCGCGAAGCCGATGGCCGGGCCGAGCAGCGACATGATCACGTAGGTGAGGATCGCGGAGACGACCAGGGAGGCCATGGCCACGACGGACAGGCCGCGGTAGTAGACCACCAGGTAGATCACGACCAGCGCGAGACCGATCGCGCCGGCGAGCAGACCGGCGTGCAGCTGCTCACCGCCGAGCGCTGCGGTGACGGTGGTGACGGACTGCTCCTGGAAGGACAGCGGCAGGGCGCCGTAGGACAGCACGTTGGCGAGGCTCTGGGCCTCCTCCTGCTTGAAGCTGCCGGAGATCTCCGCCTGGCCGCCGGTGATGGCCGAGCTGACGTACGGGCTGGAGATGACCTCTCCGTCGAGGACGATGCCGAACTCGTTCTGCGGGGGCTGGTTCTTGGCGAGCTCGCCGGTGATGTCCGCGAACTTCTTGGAACCGCTGCCGGTGAAGGTCATCTGGACCTGCCAGCCGGAGGCTCCCTGGGTGTCGAAGACGGCCTGCGCCTTCTTCACCTCGGTGCCGTCCACGGCGGCGGGGCCGAGCAGGTACTTGTACCAGGCCTTGTCGATCTCACCGCAGGCGACGGTGGTCTCGCCGGGCTTGGCGTTCTTGCCGGCGTTGGCACGGTCGGTGGCCTTGCTGCAGTCCAGGGCCGCGTACTGGGCCTGGAGCTTGGAGTCCGTCTTCGTGCCGCCGCCGGGGCTGGCCGAGGGGGTGGCCGACGGCTTGCCGCTGCCGGAGGCGGAAGCGCTCGGCGAGGGGGTGGAGTCGGCCTTCAGCGCGTCGCTGACGGCGCGGCCCTGGGAGGTCGCCGTGGCCGAGGGGGACGCGGAGCCGGACGAGCCGGACGAGGCCTTCTGCGGCGCGGAGGCGCTCGACGACGGGCTCGTGCTCGGCTTCGCCGAGGAGCCGCCGCTGGGGGTCGCGCTCGGCGAGGGGCTCTGCGCGGCGGCACCGCTGGGCTCGCTGGCCAGCACCGGCCGGAAGTAGAGCTTGGCCGTGGTGCCGACCTGCTCCTGGGCCTCCTTGGAGTTGGTGCCCTTGGGGATGTTGACGATGATGTTGTCGGTCCCCTGGGTCTGCACCTCCGCCTCGGAGACGCCGAGGCCGTTGACACGGCGGTTCATGATGTCGACCGCGGTGTCCATGTTGGCCTTGTTGATCGCGGACCCCTGGTCGGCCTTCGCCTTGAGCGTGATGCTCGTGCCACCGGCGAGGTCGATACCGAGACGCGGAGTGGTGTGCCCGGAGAGGAACATCCCTCCGGTGAGCGCCACGATGGCGATCAGGATGAGGGCCAGCGAGCGCCCTGGCTTGCTCTGGGCGCTCGCGCTTCGGCCCCTCTTAGGTGCTGCCACCTTCTCGTACTCCCTCTCGGGCCGCTCCGCGCCCCGTCGGCGCGGTCGGCCATGACATGGTGTCGGGCTCCCGTGCGGGAAACAGACGCGCCCGGGATGCGCGGGGCGCCATCATGCCGCCGTCGCGCCGCCCGGGGCGTGACTACTTCGCGTCGGAGTCGCCGTCGGTCTTCTTCGGCTCGTCCTCCGCCTTGGCCTCGGCGGCACCGGCCGCGTCGGCGTCCTTCTTACCGAGGTCGATCTTGTCATCGGAGGCGGCGGCAGCGGCGGCAGGCTCGTCGGTCTCGTCGGTCTCGGTGAGGGAGGAGGCGTCGTCCGGGACGAGGCCGGCGTCGGACTTGAGGTCGTGCTCGATGCCGTGGACGATCCGGTTGTACTCGTCGTCGGTGAGGACGGCGCCGATGGCGTTCTTGGCGAAGAGGAGCTCGACGCCCGGTCCGGCGTCGAGGAGGACGGTGTCCTCGTTGACCTCCTTGACCGTCGCGTACATACCCCCGATCGTGCGGACACCGGAGCCGGGCTGCATCTCGTTCCGCATCTGGGCGGCCTGCTGCTGCTTCTTCTTGGCCGAACGCGTCATCAGGAACATCGCCGCGATGAGCACGATGAACGGGAGAAGGGTATAGGCATTCACGGGACGGAATTTCCTTCGCGCGACCGCGCGGGTGAGCGGCCAGTTGGATGGGGGTGTGGTCGGCGCCGCCCGCAAGGGCGGCATCGGCGGAGTCTAAGCGAGTCCGCTCGCATGGAACAACGCTCAGCATGGCACCTGGGTTCCTGCCCGCACCACCGCCCTCGCCGGGCCGTGACCATCACGCCCCGAACAGGTCCTGTTGTCCGTTTCCCGCGCCGGACGGGCGCGGTGGGGTGAGGCCGAGATGCGACCATGCCGCCGGCGTGGCGACCCTCCCGCGCGGGGTGCGGGCGAGCAGGCCCTCCCGGACCAGGAACGGTTCGGCGACCTCCTCGACGGTCTCCCGTTCCTCCCCCACCGCGACGGCGAGGGTCGACAGGCCGACCGGCCCGCCGCCGAACAGCTTCAGCAGGGCCTGAAGCACGGCGCGGTCCAGCCGGTCGAGACCGCGTGCGTCGACCTCGTACACGGCGAGGGCGGCGGCGGCGATGTCACGGGTGATCACCCCGTCGGCCTTGACCTGCGCGTAGTCACGGACCCGGCGCAGCAGGCGGTTGGCGATGCGGGGCGTGCCCCGGGAGCGGCCGGCGATCTCGGCGGCGCCGTCCGGCTCGATCTCGACGTCCAGCAGGTGCGCCGAGCGGTGCACGACGCGCTCCAGCTCGTGCGGCTCGTAGAACTCCATGTGCGCGGTGAAGCCGAAGCGGTCGCGCAGCGGCGGCGGCAGCAGGCCCGCGCGCGTGGTGGCGCCGACGAGGGTGAACGGAGGCAGCTCCAGCGGGATCGCGGTGGCGCCGGGGCCCTTGCCGACGATGACGTCGACGCGGAAGTCCTCCATCGCCATGTACAGCATCTCCTCGGCGGGCCGGGACATGCGGTGGATCTCGTCCAGGAAGAGGACCTCGCCCTCCTGGAGGGAGGACAGGATCGCGGCGAGGTCGCCGGCGTGCTGGATGGCGGGGCCGGAGGTGATGCGGATCGGGGCGCCCATCTCCGCGGCGATGATCATCGACAGGGTGGTCTTGCCGAGGCCCGGCGCCCCGGAGAGCAGCACGTGATCGGCGGTGGCGCCGCGCGCGCGGGCGGCGCGCAGGACGAGGTCGAGCTGTTCGCGGACCTTTTCCTGGCCGATGAACTCGCCGAGGTCCTTGGGGCGCAGGGCGGCCTCGACGGCCTGGTCCTCCCCGTCGGCGACAGAGCCCACCAGCCGCTCCTCGGCGGGCCCGACGAGCCGCTCCCCGGCGGCGCCGTCGGTCGTGTCGTCCCAGTTCACGAAGTTCTCCTAGCGGTGGCGCAGGTCAGCGGGCGCGGTTCAGGGTCTGCAGGGCGGCCTTGAGCAGCTGCCCGACCTGGGGAGTGCCGCCCGCGGCCTCGGCCTGCGGGGCGACGGCGGCGACCGCCTCGTCGGCCTCGCGGGTGGCGTAGCCCAGGCCGATCAGGGCGGCGTGCAGCTGGTCGCGCCAGCCCTGGCTGACGGGGGCGCCGACGGCGGGGGCGCCGATGGGCGCGCCGAGCCGGTCCTTCAGTTCCAGCAGCAGTTTCTGGGCGCCCTTCTTGCCGATGCCGGGGACTGCGGTGAGGGCCTTCTCGTCACCGGTGGCGACCGCGCGGCGCAGCGCGTCCGGGGTGTGCACGGCGAGCATCGCCTGGGCCAGACGCGGGCCGACGCCGCTCGCGGTCTGGAGCAGTTCGAAGACCTGGCGCTCGTCGTCGTCGGCGAAGCCGTACAGGGTGAGCGAGTCCTCGCGGACGACGAGGGAGGTGTGCAGCCTGGCCGGCTGACCGATCCGGAGCGTCGACAGCGTGTTCGGGGTGCACTGGACGGCCATGCCGACGCCGCCGACCTCGACGACCGCGGCGTCGGGGGCGAGCGCGGCGACCGTGCCGCTGACGAAGGCGATCATGCCGTACGGCCTTTCGTTGCGTGGACCGCCTGCCGGGCGACGGCCTGCTGGAGCCGGTTCTGGGCGGGGGCCCGCCAGATGTGGCAGATGGCGAGGGCGAGGGCGTCGGCGGCGTCGGCCGGTTTGGGCGGCGCGGCGAGCCGGAGCAGCCGGGTCACCATCGCTCCGACCTGTGCCTTGTCGGCGCGTCCGGTGCCGGTGACGGCGGCCTTGACCTCGCTGGGGGTGTGCAGGGCGACGGGGATGCCGCGCCGGGCGGCGCACAGCATGGCGACGGCGCTGGCCTGGGCGGTGCCCATGACGGTGCGCACGTTGTGCTGGCTGAAGACGCGCTCGACGGCGACGAACTCGGGGCGGTGCTCGTCCATCCACTGCTCGATGCCCTGCTCCACGGCGAGCAGCCGGTGGCTGAGGTCGGCGTCCGCGGGGGTGCGGACGACCCCGACGCCGAGCATGGTGAGCGGACGGCCCGCGACCCCTTCGACGACACCGACCCCGCACCGGGTCAGCCCGGGGTCCACCCCCAGCACGCGCACGCGCGCCCCTCCCTCCGATCACCCCGTCGCTTGTCCGTGCAGGCTATCGGGTGCCACTGACAACGCCGGACAACGCGACGGGCCGACGGGGGTGTCCCGTCGGCCCGGTCGGCCAGCTCTGGGCGTTACGCGTCGACCTTCTCCATGATCTCGTCGCTCACGTCGAAGTTGGCGAAGACGTTCTGCACGTCGTCGCTGTCCTCCAGGGCGTCGATCAGCTTGAAGATCTTCTTCGCGCCCTCCTCGTCCAGTTCGACCTGCATGGTCGGGACGAAGTTGGCCTCGGCGGAGTCGTAGTCGATGCCGGCTTCCTGCAGGGCGGTGCGGACCGCGACCAGGTCGGTGGCCTCGCTGATGACCTCGAAGGTCTCGCCGAGGTCGTTGACCTCCTCGGCGCCCGCGTCCAGGACGGCCATGAGGACCTCGTCCTCGCTCAGCTCACCCTTGGGGACGATGACGACGCCCTTGCGGTTGAACAGGTACGACACCGAGCCCGGGTCGGCCATGGAACCGCCGTTGCGGGTCATGGCGACGCGGACCTCGGAGGCGGCGCGGTTGCGGTTGTCGGTGAGGCACTCGATGAGCACCGCGACACCGTTCGGGCCGTAGCCCTCGTACATGATCGTCTCGTAGTCGGCGCCGCCGGCCTCCAGGCCCGCGCCGCGCTTGACCGCGGAGTCGATGTTCTTGTTGGGGACCGACGACTTCTTCGCCTTCTGGATGGCGTCGTACAGCGTCGGGTTGCCCTCGGGGTCCGCGCCGCCCATTCGCGCCGCGACCTCGATGTTCTTGATGAGCTTCGCGAAGAGCTTGCCGCGCTTGGCGTCGATCACGGCCTTCTTGTGCTTCGTCGTGGCCCATTTAGAGTGGCCGGACATCTGCCTGTCTCCTTCGCGTAACCCATCCAGATACGAACGCCAGAGATCCTACAAGGACTCTCGTCCTACTCCGGTGTCCGGTGCGCGCGCACCATGTCGACGAACAGGGAGTGCACGCGGTGGTCGCCGGTCAGTTCCGGGTGGAACGACGTGGCGAGCGCGTTGCCCTGGCGTACGGCGACGATGTGGCCGTCGTGCTCGGCGAGCACCTCGGCCCCGGCACCCACGGACTCCACCCACGGGGCGCGGATGAAGACGCCCTCCACAGGATCGCCCGGGACGCCCTTGACGTCGACCGCGGCCTCGAACGACTCGTTCTGCCGTCCGAAGGCGTTGCGGCGCACGATCATGTCGATGCCGCCGATGGTCCGCTGGCCCGAGCGCGGGTCGAGGATCTTGTCGGCGAGCATGATCATGCCGGCGCAGGTGCCGTAGACGGGCATGCCTTCACGCACGCGCGCGCGCAGGGGCTCCATCACGCCGAACAGGACGGCCAGCTTGGAGATGGTGGTGGACTCGCCGCCGGGCAGGACGAGGGCGTCGACCTCGGCGAGTTCCTCGGGGCGCCGCACCGGCCTGGCCACGGCGTCGGCCGCGGCCAGGGCGATGAGGTGCTCCCGTACGTCGCCCTGGAGGGCCAGGACGCCGATGACGGGGGTGTTCATGGGTTCCAGTGCCTTACCAGCCGCGGTTCGCGTAGCGCTCGGTCTCGGGGAGGGTGTCGCAGTTGATGCCGACCATGGCCTCGCCGAGGTTGCGGGAGGCGTCCGCGATGATCTTCGGGTCGTCGTAGAAGGTGGTGGCCTTGACGATGGCGGCGGCACGCTTGGCCGGGTCACCGGACTTGAAGATGCCGGAGCCGACGAAGACGCCCTCGGCGCCGAGCTGACGCATCAGGGCGGCGTCGGCCGGGGTGGCCACACCGCCGGCGGAGAACAGCACCACCGGGAGCTTGCCCAGCTCGGCGACCTCCTTGACCAGCTCGTACGGGGCGCGCAGCTCCTTGGCGGCGGCGTACAGCTCGTGGTTGTCGTAGCCGCGCAGACGGGCGATCTCGTTCTTGATCTGGCGCAGGTGGCGGACGGCCTCGACGACGTTGCCGGTGCCGGCCTCACCCTTGGAGCGGATCATCGCGGCACCCTCGGCGATGCGGCGCAGGGCCTCGCCCAGGTTGGTGGCGCCGCAGACGAAGGGGGTGGTGAAGGCCCACTTGTCGGAGTGGTTGACCTCGTCGGCCGGGGTGAGCACCTCGGACTCGTCGATGTAGTCGACGCCGAGGGACTGGAGCACCTGGGCCTCGACGAAGTGGCCGATGCGGGACTTGGCCATGACCGGGATCGAGACGGCGTCGATGATGCCCTCGATCATGTCCGGGTCGGACATGCGGGCCACGCCGCCGTCCTTGCGGATGTCGGCCGGCACCCGCTCCAGGGCCATGACGGCGACGGCGCCCGCGTCCTCGGCGATCTTCGCCTGCTCCGGCGTGACGACGTCCATGATCACGCCGCCCTTGAGCTGCTCGGCCATGCCGCGCTTCACGCGGGCGGTGCCGGTCTCGGGAGCCTGGTTGTCGGTGGTGGACACGGGTGACCTCACTGAAAGGGAAGAGGGTTTTCTGCACCGCCGAGGAAACGTGAGTGGACCAGGCCACTGCAAGGGCCAATGACAAACCGGTGGATCCTTTTGGTCCGCCCGCCGGTCAGGCGACCCGCTCCACGAGGGCCGCGGGGGGCTCGTCGTCCATCTCGAAGGCCAGCGGGAACGGGGCGTGGCCGGCCAGCCGGAACCAGCGGACCTTGCGGTGCTCACGGAGTCTGCGGGCGGCCCCCACGGCGTCGTTGTGGAAGCGGCGGGCCATCGGCACCCGGCGGACGGCCTCGGCCAGCTCACGGGCGGCCTCCTCGCCCCCGGGGGCCTCCCGTACGGCCTCCACCTGCGCCGGGTCCTCGAAGACCGCCCGCAGCGCCTGGCTCAGCTCGCTCTCGGCGACCTCCCGCTGCTCCTCCTCCGCCTGCCGGGCGGCGTGCGCGGCCTCGTACAGGACGATCGAGGCGGCCGGGTCCAGCACGCCCGAGGTCGCCAGTTCCTGCGCGACGGAGGCCCGTCGCAGCAACTGGGCGTCGAGCGCGGCCCGCGCGGCGTCCATCCGCACGTGCAGCCGGTCCAGCCGCCCGGCCGTCCAGCTCAGGTACACGCCGACGGCGATGAGCGCGACGAGGATCCAGATGAGGGTTGCGGTCACGCCGGAAGGCTATCGGCTGCGCGGACCGCCGCCACGAGCCGGTACCGCGCCGCTGGGCACGGCCCGGGAGCGGCTCCGGCCGGGTCCCCGCGGCTCGGCTCGGACAGCCCGCCCGCCCCGGCCCGGCGCTCAGTCCCGTGCCAGCCCGAAGCGCGCTCTCAGGCCCGTCGTGCGTTCGTCCGCGGCCACTGCCGCCGCGCCCGCCGTCACGGTCTCGTAGACGGACAGGATGTCCGCGCCGACCGTGGACCAGTCGAACCGCCGTACGTGGGCGCTGCCGCGCTCGCGCAGTGCGGTCCGGCGGGCGGGGTCCCGCAGCAGCCGTACGGCCGCCTCGGCCAGCGCGTCGGCGTCCTCGTTCGTGAAGACCTCGCCGGCCTGGCCCTGGTCGAGGACCTGCACGAACGCGTCCAGGTCGGAGGCGAGCACGGGGGCGCCCGCGGACATCGCCTCGACCAGGATGATGCCGAAGCTCTCCCCGCCGGTGTTGGGGGCGACGTACAGGTCGACGCTGCGCAGCAGCCGCGCCTTGTCCTCGTCGCTGATCATGCCGAGGAACTCGACACGGGAGCGCAGCTCCTTCGGCAGGTCCTCGACGGCCGCCTCCTCGTCGCCCCGGCCGGCGACCAGCAGCCGGGCCCCCGGCCGCTCGGCGAGGATGCGCGGCAGGGCCCGCATCAGGACCGGCAGGCCCTTGCGGGGCTCGTCGATGCGGCCGATGAAGCCGATGGTGTCGCCCTGCCACTGGGGCTTGGGCTCGGCCCTGGCGAAGAAGTCCACGTCGACGCCGTTGGGGATCACCACCGCGTCCCCGCCGAGGTGCTCGACCAGGGTGCGGCGGGCGTACTCGCTGACCGCGATCCGCGCGCTGATCTTCTCCAGCGCCGCCTGGAGGATCGCGTACGCGGCGATCATCGCGCGCGAGCGCGGGTTGGAGGTGTGGAAGGTGGCCACGATCGGGCCGGACGCCGCCCAGCAGGTCAGCAGGCCCAGCGAGGGCGAGGTCGGCTCGTGGATGTGCACCACGTCGAAGGCGCCCTCGTGCAGCCAGCGCCGTACCCGCGCGGCCGACAGGAAGCCGAAGTTCAGCCGGGCCACCGAGCCGTTGTACGGCACCGGGACCGCGCGGCCCGCGGAGACCACGTACGGCGGCAGCGGGGTGTCGTCGTCGGCCGGGGCGAGGACGGACACCTCGTGGCCGAGCCGCAGGAAGTACTCGGCGAGGTCGCGGATGTGGAACTGGACGCCACCGGGCACGTCCCAGGAGTACGGGCAGACGATCCCGATTCTCACGCGGGTCCCTTCGCGGGGTCGAGGTCGGCGAGCCACAGCCGCTGGAGCATGTGCCAGTCCTCCGGGTGGTCCGCGATCCCGGTGGCGAAGGCGTCGGCCAGCGCCTGTGTCATGACAGACGTCTTCTCGGCGCGGTTGCCTGACTCGGGGACCTCGATCGCCGGATGCACCCGGCCCTTCATGACGGGCGTCTCGTCGTACCAGAGGGTGACGGGCAGCAGCAGCGCGCCGGTCTGCTGGGCCAGCAGGGCCGGTCCGGCCGGCATCCGGGCCGTCTCGCCGAAGAAGTCGACCTCGACGCCGGAGGCGGACAGGTCGCGGTCGGCCACCAGGCAGACCAGGCCGCCGTCGCGCAGCCTGCGGGCCAGGGCACCGAAGGCGGAGCCGCCGCTGTGCGGCAGGACCTCCATGCCGAGGCCCTCGCGGTAGGCGACGAAGCGGTCGTACAGCGTCTCGGGCTTCAGCCGCTCGGCGACCGTCGTGAACGGCGTCCTCAGCTCCGTGGTGACCCAGGCGCCGGCCAGGTCCCAGTTGGCCAGGTGGGGCAGGGCGAGTATCACGCCCCGGCCGGCGGCGAGGCCGTCGGTCAGGTGGTGGACGTCCTTCGGGTCGAAGCCCGTCCGGACGCGCTCGGCGCTCCAGGCCGGCAGCCGGAAGGACTCCATCCAGTAGCGCAGGTAGGAGCGCATGCCCGCGCGGGACAGCTCGGCGAGCCGTTCCGCGGTGGCGTCCGGCACCACGCGCGCGTAGTTGGCCTCCAGCCGCTTCACGCCCTTGCCGCGCCGCTTCCAGGCGAGGTCGGCGATGGTCCGGCCGAGGCGCACCGCGACCGGTTCCGGGAGCTTCTTGACGGTGCCCCAGCCGAGCCCGTACAGCGCGTCGGTGAGCCGGTCGGCGGCGCTCACTGCGTCGCCTCGCTCGTGCTCTGCCGGGCCGCCGCCTCCGCCTCGGCGGACTCGCGGCGGACGGTGACGACCCGCTGGACCAGGGTGACGAGGCTGCCGACGGCGACGATCCACAGGGCGATGGGCAGCAGCCACTGGATGCCCGGCACACCGAACTTGTGCAGGCCCGCGAAACCGGCCGCGACCAGCGAGATCACCAGCCGCTCGGCACGCTCGACGAGCCCGTTGACGGCGACCGGCAGCCCGATCGACTCGCCGCGCGCCTTGGTGTACGACACCACCTGGCCGCTCGCGAGGCAGAAGATCGACACCGCGCACAGCACGTTGTCGTTCCCGTTGCCCGCGTACCAGAGCGCGAAGCCGCCGAAGATCGCGCCGTCGGCGACCCGGTCCAGGGTGGAGTCCAGGAAGGCGCCCCAGCGGCTGGAGCGGCCCAGCTGGCGGGCCATGTTGCCGTCGACCAGGTCGGAGAAGACGAACAGGGTGATCACGACCGTGCCCCAGAAGAACTCGCCCCTGGGGTAGAAGACCAGCGCCCCCGCGATCACCCCGGCCGTGCCGATGAGCGTGACCGCGTCGGGGCTCACGCCCCGGCGGATGAGAAACGCGGCGAACGGTGTGAGGACACGCGTGAAGAATGCACGCGCGTACTTGTTCAGCATGGCCTTCCCGACGGTCGGTGTCGCCGTGGCCCCTGGTGGCCGCCGGCTGGCCCATCGTAGCCACGCGCGCGTGTGCGTGGCGGGCGGGCACCCACAGCCGCGCCGGGAACCGGCGCGTGCCGTCGCGCGCGGGGCGTGCGTGACGGGATCGGTGCCGCGCACGCACGCTGCGCACCCGTCGCGGTCCTTCGTATGGACGCGGCGTGACGGGAGTGGAAAGCTCGAATGACCGCGGGCGTCGCCGGAGCCGCCGCACACGCGGATCCCGCGTGTCCGCGCCCACCCTCACCGTGCACGGGAGGCAGGATCATGGGCGACAAGGCACAGACACACCACCCTGGGGCCGCCGGCAGGGCTCTGGCGGCCGACCGACCCGCGTCCATACGGAATGTGGTGCTGGTCGGCCACTCCGGCTCGGGAAAGACGACCCTCGTGGAGGCGCTCGCGCTGACCGCGGGGGCGGTGAACCGGGCGGGGCGCGTCGAGGACGGCGGTACCGTCTCCGACCACGACGACATCGAGCACCGGCAGCAGCGCTCGGTACAGCTCTCCCTCGTGCCGGTCGAATGGGACGGCATCAAGGTCAACCTCCTGGACACTCCCGGCTACGCCGACTTCGTCGGTGAGCTGAGGGCCGGTCTGCGCGCGGCGGACGCGGCCCTCTTCGTCGTCTCGGCCTCCGACGGCGTGGACGGATCGACCCGGATGGTGTGGGAGGAGTGCGCGGCCGTGGGCATGCCCCGTGCGATCGTGATCACGCACCTGGAGGCCGCCCGCGCCGACTTCGAGGAGATGACCCGGATCTGCGCGGAGGCCTTCGGCGGTGACGACCCCGACGCCGTCCTGCCGCTGTACCTGCCGCTGCGCGGCCCCGAGGGCCCCGACGGGCACGCGCCCGTGACCGGGCTCGTCGGGCTGCTGTCGCGGAAGCTGTTCGACTACTCGACCGGGGAGCGCAAGGAGTCCGAACCCGGCGAGGACCAGCTCCCGGACATCGAGGAGGCCCGCAACCGGCTCATCGAGGGGATCATCGCGGAGAGCGAGGACGAGACCCTCATGGACCGCTACCTGGGCGGTGAGCAGGTCGAGGTCAAGACGCTGATCGAGGACCTGGAGCGGGCCGTGGCACGCGGTTCGTTCTTCCCCGTGCTGGCCGCCGCCCCCGCCGCCGAGGGCGCGAGGCAGGGCCTCGGCACGGTGGAGCTGCTGGAGCTGGTCACGCGCGGCTTCCCGACCCCGTTCGAGCATCCGCTGCCCGGGGTGACCACGGTCGACGGCGAGCCGCGCGAGCTGAAGCCGTGCGACACGGACGGCCCGCTGGTCGCCGAGGTCGTCAAGACCTCCTCCGACCCGTACGTCGGCCGGCTCTCGCTGGTCCGCGTCTTCTCCGGCACTCTGCGCCCGGACCAGACCGTGCACGTCTCCGGGCACGGCCTCGCCGACCGCGGGCACGAGGACCACGACGTGGACGAGAAGGTCGGCGCCCTGTCCATGCCGTTCGGCAAACAGCAGCGCCCGGTCACCCACGCCGTCGCCGGCGACCTGGTCTGCGTGGCCAAGCTCGGCCGGGCCGAGACCGGCGACACCCTCTCCGCCAAGGACGACCCGCTCCTGATGGAACCTTGGCAGATGCCCGACCCGCTGCTGCCGCTCGCCATCCACGCGCACAGCAAGGCCGACGAGGACAAGCTCTCCCAGGGGCTGTCCCGGCTGGTCGCCGAGGACCCGACCATGCGCCTGGAGCAGAACCAGGACACCCACCAGGTCGTCCTGTGGTGCCTGGGCGAGGCCCACGCCGACGTCGCCCTGGAACGGCTGCGCAGCCGCTACGGCGTCCAGGTCGACGTCGTCCCGCACCGGGTCTCCCTGCGGGAGACGTTCGCGACCCGGGCCACCGGGCGCGGCCGGCACGTCAAGCAGTCCGGCGGCCACGGCCAGTACGCCATCTGCGAGATCGAGGTCGAACCGCTGCCGGGCGGCTCGGGCATCGAGTTCGTGGACAAGGTGGTCGGCGGCGCGGTGCCCCGCCAGTTCATCCCGTCCGTAGAGAAGGGCGTCCGCGCTCAGGCCGCCAAGGGGGTCGCCGCCGGCTACCCCCTGGTCGACGTGCGGGTCACGCTGGTGGACGGCAAGGCCCACTCGGTGGACTCCTCCGACGCCGCCTTCCAGACGGCGGGCGCGCTCGCGCTGCGCGAGGCCGCGGCGGACGCGAGGATCCATCTGCTGGAGCCGGTCGCCGAGGTGACCGTCCTGGTCGGCGACGACTACGTGGGGGCCGTGATGAGCGACCTCTCCAGCCGTCGCGGCCGGCTGCTCGGCACCGAACAGGTGGGCACGGGACGCACGTTGATCCGCGCCGAGGTGCCCGAGTTCGAGATCGGACGGTACACCGTGGACCTGCGTTCGCTGTCGCACGGCACGGCCCGCTTCGACCGGGGGTACGCCCGGCACGAGCCGATGCCGCCGCAGATCGCCGAACGCATCCGCGAACAGGCCGGGGACGAGGCCTAGGTTCTTTCGTTCGGCCTGATCCGAAGGAGAGGCCCTGGTACACCGGCGCACGACCGGCGCACGGGCGGGCGGCTTCGGCCGTCCGCCCACGCGCTGTCGGTGCCGGCGGATACGCTGATCACCTGATGTCGTCGTGCCGCGACCGACCGGCAGCCGACCGGTGCCGGCACGACGTGCGGTCCAACAGGTGTGCGGGGCAGGGAAGTCGGGAAGGCCGCAGGAACGGCACCGGCGGTGATGGGGGCGGGAATGTCGTTTGGAACGGAGTGGGACGGGCCCCAGGTACCCGTCTCGGGCGACGAGGGGCAGGCGGCGACCTCCGCGCTGGCCTCCGCGGCGTACCGGGACAGCCCGATCGAGGAGATCAAGAAGGCCGACAACGAGTGGCACCAGTCGACCGTCAAGCCCGGCCGGATCAAGCTGTTCCGGCCTAATCTCGGTGAGGCGTTCTCCCGGGCCCTCGTCGACCGGATGCTCGCCCCCGGACGCAAGCCGCTCATCCAGTCCTTCGGCACCGAACCGAAGTTCGTGGTGGAGCACGCGCTGGCGGCCAACAACATCCGCCGGGAGCGCGACAACCGCCTGACGGCCATCACCGTCGTCTGCGGACTGCTCTTCCTGCCCGGGATGATCGGCTGGCTGCTCGTCTTCCAACTGCGCACCTTCGTCGCCCGGCGCGAGGACAAGCGGGCCGGGGCCCTGGCGACCGCGCTCCTGCTGGGCGTCGGTGTGCTCGCCGCGCTGTTCCTGATCAAGATGCCGTTCTCCGGCTTCTGGGCCTGGTACGCCCGCGCGTCCGTGGTCGTCCCCGTGCTCGGCTGGTTCTGGGCCAAGCGCATCTGCGAGCGCACCGCCGCGGACCTGCGCGTGCGCTGGGACGGCCTGCTCTCGGGCACCAGCGTCGGCGCCAAGGTCCCGGAGGCCGTGCCGCGCGGTCCGGGCCAGACCGCCGCGGAGGAGCTGCGCCAGTCGCTGGCCCGGCTGAGCGCCGAGCAGCAGTCGAACTCGGTCTTCTACGCCGGCCCCAAGGGCATACTCGGCATGGGCACCCGCTGGGGCGCCTGGCAGCTCGCCGAGGACCTCGTGCCCGCCGACCCCGGCCGGGAGATCCACCCCTTCCGCAGCTGGGACGTCGTGCGCGCGATCCACGACCAGCTGGCCCTGCTGGAGCGCGGCCCGCTGAACACCGGCGGTTTCCCCAAGCCGTCGATACGGCACTGGATCGTCACCCCGATCGGCGAGAAGGCCACGGCGGTGTCCCGGCCCGAGGGCACCGACGTCGAGGCCTTCCAGGTCAAGCCGCACGCCATACAGGACATCTGCAACAAACAGCAGTTCGGCAGCGGTGACCGGCACTACCTGGGCGTGCAGTGGACCCTGTGGGACGGGCAGCTGGTCATCACCATGCTGATCACGGTCACCGTGCTGCACGAGACGCTGCGCATCGAGGTCACGGGGCACGCGCTGGGACCGGTGAACTCGCTGTTCACCAGCAAGCCGGAGGCGCCGACCAAGGAGGTCGCCAAGTCCTTCAAGCCCTGGGAGAACCGCACGATCAAGCTGCCGCTGGTCACCACCGACGAGGTGGTACGGCTCGCCGTGCGCGCCCCGCTGACCTGGTACCCGCCGCTGCTGAACTGGCTCGGCGGCTCACTGGGCCTGCCCGAGCCGTTCGGCCTGCGGCACGCCTGGGCCGACCAGCCGTGGCGCCATCGCTTCATGGCCGACGACGCGCTGCGCGCGGCGACACCGGTGCTGCGCGTGGTGCACTCCGCCGCGATCAAGCTCCTGGAGGAGAACGGCGTGAACACGGAGAAGTTCGGCGCCCGCTCGGCCTTCCTCAGCGGCAACGTCCAGGACCCGATGCCGAAGAAGGCCGACGTCTACGACGCGTAGGCCTTCCGTCGGTCCGGCCGGTGCCGGAGCCGGGGGGCCGTCCCCGGACCCGCGCGCCGGCCGTGGACGGCCTCGTCCTCACGTGCCGGACGGGCTCACGCCGTCGGCCACGCCTCCGCCAGCATCTTCCGGGTGTCCGCCAGGAGCTGCGGAAGCACCCGCGTGTGGCCCACGACCGGCATGAAGTTCGTGTCGCCGCCCCAGCGCGGGACGATGTGCTGGTGCAGGTGCGCGGCGATACCGGCTCCCGCCACCCCGCCCTGGTTCATCCCGATGTTGAACCCCTGCGCGCCGGACGCGGTCCGCAGGGCGGTCATGGCCTGCTTGGTCAGCTCCGCCAGCTCGGCCGTCTCCGGTCCGGTCAGGTCCGTGTAGTCGGCCACGTGGCGGTAGGGCACGGTCATCAGGTGGCCGCCGTTGTACGGGTACAGGTTGAGGACGGCGTACACGTGCTCACCGCGCCGGACGACCAGCCCGTCCTCGTCCGACTTGGCCGGAATCGAGCAGAAGGGGCAGCCGTCGCCGGCCCCCGGGCCGGTCGGCTTGTTCTCACCCTGGATGTAGGCCATCCGGTGGGGCGTCCACAGGCGCTGGAACGCGTCCTGCGTCCCCACTCCGATCTGCTGCTCCGGCTCACTCGTCATGCTAGGCAGCATATGGCTTCGGCCCTTCCCGGCGTGTCGCCGGGGCGGCCGGCCGGCGTTCCGTGGCCGGACCCGGCCGGCGGGCAGGGACGGGGAAGGCCCCCGGGACCATGGTCCCGGGGGCCTTCGGTGCTCGGGCGGCTCAGACCTGGGCCCGCTCCTCGACCACCTTGGCGATCTTCGCGAGGGCCTCGTCGAACGGGATGCCGTTCTCCTGCGAGCCGTCGCGGTAGCGGAAGGACACCGAGCCGTTCGACATGTCCTCGTCGCCGGCGATGACCATGAAGGGCACCTTCTGCTTCTGGGCGTTGCGGATCTTCTTCTGCATGCGGTCCGAGGAGGAGTCCACCTCGACGCGCAGGCCCCGCTTCCTGGCCGCGGCGGCGAACTTCTGCAGGTAGTCCACGTGCGCGTCGCCGATCGGGATGCCGATCGCCTGGACCGGCGCCAGCCACGCCGGGAAGGCGCCCGCGTAGTGCTCCAGCAGGACGGCGAAGAACCGCTCGATGGAACCGAACAGCGCGCGGTGGATCATGACCGGGCGCTGCTTGGAGCCGTCGGGGCCCGTGTACTCCAGGTTGAACCGCTCGGGCAGGTTGAAGTCGAGCTGGATGGTCGACATCTGCCAGGTCCTGCCGATGGCGTCCTTGGCCTGGACGGAGATCTTCGGGCCGTAGAAGGCGGCACCGCCCGGGTCGGGGACGAGGGGCAGGCCCTGCTTCTCGGCGACCTGGCGCAGGGTCTCGGTCGCCTCCTCCCAGACCTCGTCGGAGCCGACGAACTTCTCCGGGTCCTTGGTGGACAGCTCCAGGTAGAAGTCGGTCAGGCCGTAGTCGCGCAGCAGGCCGAGGACGAAGGTGAGCGTCTTGTCCAGCTCGTCGGACATCTGCTCACGGGTGCAGTAGATGTGCGCGTCGTCCTGCGTGAAGCCGCGGGCGCGGGTCAGGCCGTGCACGACGCCCGACTTCTCGTACCGGTACACGGTCCCGAACTCGAAGAGGCGCAGCGGCAGTTCGCGGTACGACCGGCCGCGCGCGTCGAAGATCAGGTTGTGCATCGGGCAGTTCATGGGCTTGAGGTAGTAGTCCACGCCCTCGTCGAGCTGCATGGGCGGGTACATGCCGTCGGCGTACCAGTCCAGGTGCCCGGACGTCTCGAAGAGCTTCCCCTTCGTCGCGTGCGGGGTGTAGACGAACTCGTAGCCCTCCTCCTCGTGGCGGCGCCGCGAGTAGTCCTCCATGACCCGGCGGACGATGCCGCCCTTGGGGTGGAAGACGGCGAGGCCGGAGCCGATCTGCTCCGGGATGGAGAACAGGTCCAGCTCGCTGCCGAGCTTGCGGTGGTCGCGCTTCTCGGCCTCGGCGAGGAAGTCCAGGTACGCCTTCAGCTCGTCCTTGGAGGGCCAGGCGGTGCCGTAGATGCGCTGGAGCATCGGGTTCTTCTCGCTGCCGCGCCAGTAGGCGGCCGCGTTGCGCATCAGCTTGAACGCCGGGATGAGGCGGGTCGAGGGCAGGTGGGGACCGCGGCACAGGTCCTTCCAGCACAGCTCGCCGGTCTTGGCGTCCAGGTTGTCGTAGATCGTCAGCTCGCCGGCGCCGACCTCGACGTCCGCGCCGTCGTCGTGCGACGCCGAGCCCTTGAGGCCGATCAGCTCCAGCTTGTAGGGCTCGTCCGCGAGCTCCTCGCGGGCCGCGTCGTCGGTGACGACACGGCGGGCGAAGCGCTGCCCGCGCTTCTGGATCTCCTGCATCTTCTTCTCGATGGCCTTGAGATCCTCGGGCGTGAACGGCTTCTCGACGTCGAAGTCGTAGTAGAAGCCGTCCTTGACGGGGGGGCCGATGCCCAGCTTGGCCTCGGGGAACAGTTCCTGCACGGCCTGCGCCATGACGTGCGCGGTGGAGTGGCGCAGGATGTTCAGGCCGTCCTCGGACGAGATCTCGACGCCCTCGACCTCGTCGCCGTCGGACAGTGCGTACGCGAGGTCCTTCAGCTCGCCGCCCACGCGCGCGGCGATGATCGAGCGCTCGCCCGCGAAGAGGTCGGCGGCCGTAGTGCCCGTCGTCACCACGCGTTCTTCCCGCTCGGAATCGCGTTGGATGATCACACGGACGTCTGACACCGGTCTCTCCTGACTGAAGGTGGGGTGCGGCGCCATACCAGGAGCGCGCGCACAGGCGATCGTACCGACCCGACGGCGCCGACCGCGAAACGGTTACCGTCCGCACCCCTTCGGTCACGCCTCCCCGCACGCCTCCTCGAAGAAGTCGAGGTTCTCCTGGAGGGACTTCAGCAGCCGGTCCCGTTCGGCCTCGTCCACCTGCACGGGGACCACTCCCGAGGCGCCGGTGAGCGTGCGGAAGCCGCCCCGGCGCTCCAGCCGGCCGCGCACGCGGACGGGGAGGCCGACGAGGTGGGCGTGGCCGGCGATGCGGTAGTCCTCCTCGCCCAGGGTGACGCGGACGTGCGGGACGTCGGCGCCGGCGAGGACGCGCAGGCGTACGGTGCCCCCGCCGCCGGGCCCGGAACGGCGCATGCGGACGACGGCACCGGTGACGGTGACCGGCACGGAGGGTTCGGCGCGCAGGTAGCGGGCGGCGGCCTCGCGGAGCGCGGGCAGGTCGCCGGGTGAGAACTCGACGGGTTCGGCGGAGGGGGCGCAGCCTTCGGGGACGCCGGCGCCGGGTGCCCAGGCGACGGCGACGCGGGCGCCCTCGGTGCCGCGGACGAGGGCGGCGAGCGCCTCGGTGAGTTCCCGGCTGACGCCGGCCTCGACGGCGCCGTCGAAGGCGTCCATGCCGCCGGTGGCCCTGCGGTAGTCGACGGCCTCACGGGCGGCGTGGAGGGCCTGGTGGAGGCGGACGGCGAGGGGCCGGCCGGCGGTCACGGGGACGAAGGCGGTGAGGGTGCGGCCCTCGGTGGCAGGGCCGACGAGGACGTCGTCCAGGAGGACGGCGGCGGAGCGGCGGTGGCGGGCGCCGTAGTAGCCGGCACGTGCGCGTGTGGCGAGCGCGGCGGCGAGCAGCGTGCGCCGGGCGGCGCCGCGCAGGTGGTCGTCCGCGGTCCAGGGGGCGGCGCCGGCGGGTCCTGCCGGGGTGTCGCGCCACCAGCGGACCTCGTCGCTGGGTACGGCGAGGGAGATCAGGACCTCGCGCGCGGAGGGGGTGCGGCTGCGGGCGAGGGCGCCGAGGGCCTCGCCGAGCAGGTCGTCGCTGTCGGGGAAGGCGCGGCTCTCGGGGACCAGCAGGCTGGTTCCGCCGCCGGCCGGGCCGGGCGGGGTCCAGCGGCCGTACCGGCCGGGTGCTCCGCCGCGCCGCTGCCAGCCGTGCCGGCGCAGCAGGGCGCCGAGCACGGCGGGGTCGACGTCGGCGGGCTCGGGCGGCCGGTCCCAGGGGAGGTCGTCGGGGTGCGGCCGGACGTGCCGTACCGGCTCGCCCCAGGGACGGTTCCTCATGGTCTGCCTCCCGTCCCGACCCGCGTCATGATCTCGCAGAGCGCCCGGTCGTCGAAGATGCGCGAGGTCGGTATCCGCACGGTGGTCCGGTTCCGGCCGGTGATGGGATGGCCCGCGAGGTTGCTCCAGTAGCAGCAGTGCCGCAGGTCGAGGCGGTCGTGGCCGGCGCGCAGCCAGTCGTCCTGGGAGCGCGGCACGAGCATCACGACCAGGATCTTGTGCACCGAGACGGGGGTGCGGGCCAGCTTGCGCAGGTGGTCGTTGTCCAGGGTGAAGGAGAACGAGCGACCCGGCGGGTTCGGCGCGATCTGGTAGGTGGCCTTCAGCTGCACCTTGATCGTGACCTCGTCGTCGACGGTGTGCCCGGGCGCGCTGTGGCTGACGTGCCAGTCGATGCCGTTGTCCGGGAACGGCTGGGACAGCGAGCAGCCCGCCGCGGCGGCGACCGCGTGCAGATAGCCGACCTGCAGTGTCTCCATGCAGGCGGTGGTGGCGAGCGAGCCGCGAAGGTGTCCCGGACGTTCGGGCAGCAGCCCGCCCCGCTCGGGCTGCGCTATGGCCATGACCAACAGCCTTCCCAGGCAAGTCTTTCCCTGCTGTGGGCCGTTGAACTGCAAAGACCCGTACTCCTGTTGTCTCCCCCCGGCGTACGGCGCAAACGGCCCGGGTATCACCAAACGGGCAGAAGACGGAACGTCATCTGCCATGGGTGAGCGAGGAGTTGGGTTGGCATGACGACCTGGTACGAGGGGCCGCTGGCCGCCTTCGACACGGAGACGACGGGCGTGGACGTCGAGACCGACCGGATCGTGTCGGCCGCCGTCGTCGTCCAGGACGCGCCGGGGACCCGGCCCCGGATCACCCGGTGGCTGGTGAACCCGGGTGTGCCGGTGCCGGAGGCGGCGACGGCGGTGCACGGGCTGACGGAGGAGCACCTGCAGCACAACGGGCGCTGGCCGGCCCCGGTGGTGTACGAGATAGCCGAGCAGCTGGCCGAGCACGCGGCGCTGGGCCGGCCGCTGGTGGTGATGAACGCGCCGTTCGATCTGACACTGCTGGACCGGGAGTTGCGCCGGCACCGGGCGTCGTCGCTGGACCGCTGGCTGGAGTCGGCGCCGCTCAGGGTGCTGGACCCGCGGGTGCTGGACAAGCACCTGGACCGGTACCGCAAGGGCCGGCGCACCCTGGCGGACCTGTGCGCGCACTACGAGGTGACGCTCCAGGACGCACACGACGCGGCGGCGGACGCGCTGGCCGCGATGGATGTCGTCCGGGCGCTGGGCCGCCGGTTCGCGGCCCGGCTGGAGCGGCTGTCCCCCGCCGATCTGCACACCTTGCAGGCGAACTGGCACGCGGCGCAGGCGCGGGGGTTGCAGGCGTGGTTCGCGCGCAGTGGTTCGGAGGAGGTCGTCAGCACGGAGTGGCCGCTCCGGCCGGCGCTGCCGGCGGCCGCGTGAGGGCCTGGCGTCATGAAGAAGGCCGGTCCGCGACGGCGGACCGGCCTTTCCCGGTGGGCGATACTGGGTTCGAACCAGTGACCTCTTCGGTGTGAACGAAGCGCTCTCCCACTGAGCTAATCGCCCGGGAACGCACTGAACAATACAGGTCCCGGCCGGGTTCCTTCAAACCGCTTCCAGGTGGCGCAGCAGTCCGCGCCGTCCCGCCCGCATCATCAGCCGGTGATTGAGGCGGAAGAGCGGCCGTCCGGGTACGGCGAGCCGTCTGAGCAGGGGCTTGCGGACGCGGACCTCCTGGTCGTAGCGGGCGAGGGCGCCGGGGCCGCCGGGGGTGACCGTCCAGCGGGCCCAGCCGTCGATGTCGCCGGACAGGGTCACCTCCAGGACGCCGGCGGCGGGGTCGCGCCGGGTCTCCCGCACGGTGGAGGTGAGGGCGTACGGCAGCGCGGACCGGATGGTGATCACGCCGGTGCCGTCGTCCAGCCGGGTCACCGCCCGTACCTGCGGCCACCAGCGGGGGTAGTCCTCGGCCCGCTCCAGTGCCGCGTACACGGTGGCCGGCGGGGCGGGCAGGGGCCACACGCTGAGGAAGCGGTAGTGGTTCCATTCCATGGGTCGAGTGTGCGCGAGGTCGCGCGGGGGCCGTCGTGCGGGTTCGTCGTGCGGGGATCTGAGTACGGGTACTCATGCGCCGGGCCGCGGCGGGCGTCACGCTGGGGGCGCGAGCGCCGCCGCCCGTGCAGCGGCGCTCCCCCTCTTGCCGGTCTCCCGGGTGGAGGACTCGGGCGTTGCGGTAGCGGCAGTCCGTTCGGCCCAAGACGGCCGAGGGGTGGGATGCGGAGACCGGTCGGGGCGCAGGCTGCGCGACGCCCTCGCCTAAGTGGGCCAGGTCAGCTTTCCGGCCTGCGCCTGTGATGCCGGATCGAGGGGAATTCCTCGCTTGTCATACTTCCCGGGGAATGTGACGGCGTTTTGGGAACGTCCGGGAATTCCGCCGACGGGCCGCGTCCGGAAGTTCTCCCAGAAGATGTCCTCGGCACCCCACCACAAGTAACGGATCGTCACCGCCCCCTTCCCGGAGCCGCTGTCGGCCCCCGCGCCGAGCCCCCGGCATTGCCGTCGGCATCCCGGCCGCCTTCAGGATCGTTCGCCCGGGGCCGGTCAGGTCGGCAGACCGGAGACCCGCGCGCCGGCTGCCGGTCACACCGGCAGGGACGCCAACCAGTCGAGCAGGATGCGGTTCGTCTCGTCCGGGCGTTCCTGCTGGACGAAATGCCCGCATCCGTCCAGGATGTGCGAGCCGAGCAGTCCCGGCAGGGTCTTGGGGAAGGCCGTCAGCGCGTCGGCCAGCCAGGCGAGGGAGGCGTCCCGCTCACCCCCGATGAACAGCGAGGGCTGCGTGACCGGGGCGTTCGCCCGACCGGCCAGGTCCGCCCAGTCCCGGTCCATGTTCCGGTACCGGTTCAGGGCACCGGTCATCCCGGTCCGCTCGAACTCTCCGGCGTACACGTCGAGGTCGTGCTCCTCCAGCCAGGACGGCAGGACACCGACGGGGAAACGGTCACGCAGTGTGCCGCCGGGGCTGACGAAGTACGGGGCCGGGGCGTCCGGCGCGGGCATGGTGCCGGCGGACAGGGCCGCGTAGAAACCGGCCAGCCACCCGCGCACATCGGGCTCGATCTCGGCCTCCGCACGGCCCGGCCGCTGGAAGTACGAGACGTAGAACTCCTCCCCGGCGCCGCCCTCGGCCCCCTCCCCCGCCATCGCCGCGAAGACCTCGCTGGGCCGCGGGCCACCCGGCGGGGTGTACGGCACGCTCAGCAGACCCACGGCCCGGAACACGTCCGGCCTGGTCAGCGCCGACGCGGCGGCGATCGACGCACCCCAGTCGTGCCCGACGAGCACCGCGGACCGCTCGCCCAGCGCCTCCACCACGGCGACGTTGTCCGCGACCAGCTCCAGCATCCGGTACGCGTCCACCGCGTCCGGCCTGGACGAACGGCCGTAACCCCGCACGTCGATCGCCACCGCGCGGTAACCGGCGGCGGCGAGCACCGGCAATTGGTGGCGCCAGGCGTACCAGGACTCCGGGAAGCCGTGCAGGAGCAGCACGAGCGGACCCTGCCGGCCTTGCTGCACGGCGTGGGTGCGGCCGGCGGGGGTGGGGAGGACGAGGTGGGTGGGGGCGGGGACGGCGGCGGGCCCGGGAGCGCGGACAGAGGCGGCGTCCGGAGTGCCGGCGGGAGAGGGACTGGGCATGGGACCTCCTGAATGGTGGTGTGCCTACGCCGGCCGGGGCTGCGGTGCCGTGCGTCGGCGGGGGGCCGGGCGGGTCCGTGAGCGCTGGGCAGGACGGCCGTTCCGCGACGGCCGGGCCGACCAGCGAGGCTTCAGACGGCCGGGCCGACCAGCGAGGCTTCAGGTGGCGGAGCCGAGGATGCCGTCGGGCGCCGCGCGGCCGGGTGACGGGAACGATCATCGGGACGTGTGGTCGGTGGCGGATCCGCGCCGGTTGGCCTGGTCCCCGGGTGCGGGCGGCCCGTCGTGCCCGCGCGCGGCCGAGGTCCGACGGCCGGCGCTCGGGCTGCCCGGCCGGCCCCGCGTCGCCATGATCCGGTACGCGGCCCCGCGGGTACGAGCGTTGTTGCCGTTTCCGCAAAACGCGCCGGTGCGGGAGTGCCGGAGGTCCCGGTCCCTCGTAGCCGCCACCGGCAGGACGGGGTGCCCCTACGCCGACGGCCCACCTGCTGGTCGCAGGTGGGCCGTCGGTCCGGGTGGGCGATACTGGGTTCGAACCAGTGACCTCTTCGGTGTGAACGAAGCGCTCTCCCACTGAGCTAATCGCCCGGGCACAGGGAGAACATTACCCCATGTCAGGCGGTGCTTCCGACCGGCGTCGGGCGGCGCAGGGGCTCCGGCCCCGGGGGCCGCGTCACTGGTCCTTGATCTTCCACGGCATGACGAGGCCGAATTTCCACAAGTAGATCCCGGCGAGCACGCCGATGATCACCAGCCCGACCACGGTGAGGGTGATGTTGCGGCGGCGCACCCTGGGGTCGAGGGCCCGGTGGGCCGCCTCGGTGACCTTGCGTTTGGTCCAGCGGAGCACGAGCTGGGCCCAGACGAACTCGGTCGCCCAGATGGCCATGCCCCCGAAGATCACCACCCAGCCGGGCCCGGGCAGCGGCAGCATGACGATCCCCGCGCCGACCACCGCGAGGCCGACCACGAAGACCCCGACCTGCCAGCTCAGGTGCAGGACCCGGCGGGCCTTCACGAACTCCGGCGCCCGTGAGCCGAGCCCGCGCTCGCCCTCGTGCCCGGCCTCCTGGCCGGTCTCGGGCCGGTCCGCCCTCGCTTCGTCCGCTGCCACGGCGACCTCGCCCGGATCGTCACTCCCCGTATTCATACAGACAAACCCTACCCGAGTGAATCCAGTCACCGGAATGGTCGTAGGTCTGGCACGAGTTCTCGGCCGGAAGAGTTACGTAAACACACGCAAAACCCTCAGAGGGGTTTACAACGGCACCGTAGGTGGCATGTCGATTTCGCCGACGTGCGAATCCCCGAGCGCACACTGAGCGAAAGGCCCTGGCGCTTATGAACACCACGGTCAGCTGCGAGCTGCACCTGCGCCTCGTTGTGTCGAGCGAGTCCTCCCTGCCTGTCCCCGCAGGCCTGCGGTACGACACGGCCGACCCCTACGCCGTGCACGCCACCTTCCACACCGGAGCCGAGGAGACCGTCGAGTGGGTGTTCGCCCGCGACCTCCTCGCCGAGGGGCTTCACCGGCCCACCGGCACCGGCGACGTCCGCGTCTGGCCATCCCGCAGTCATGGTCAGGGCGTCGTGTGCATCGCCCTCAGCTCCCCGGAGGGAGAGGCGCTGCTCGAGGCCCCGGCGCGGGCCCTGGAGTCCTTCCTGAAGCGAACCGACGCCGCCGTGCCGCCCGGCACGGAACACCGGCACTTCGACCTGGATCAGGAGCTTTCGCACATCCTGGCGGAGAGCTAGGCCGCGGCCCTTCCGAGCAGCCCGGCGCCGTCCACTCGGGGAGACGGCTCGGGCCAAGACAACCGCATACGGCACAGGCAGGCGCCGTCACCGTGAGTGCTGCGGAGGCGGCGTCGGGCCGTACGCGTCCGGCTGCCCTGCGTGTGCGTCCGGGTGCGCTGCGTGCGGACGGCCCCGCCCGGGAACCCCCGGGCGGCCGGCGGCGTCTACCGGCAGGCGAGAGGTCCGGCACACACGGGTGCGGTGGGCGCGGTTGTCGCTACCATCGGCCAGCATCGGCGGGCGTCCGCCCGACCCCCAGGCCAGGGAGCGAAACGTGCTGATCACCCACGACACCCGGTGCGCCCTCGACACCGTGGTGGATCTGGTGAACACCGCGCCGGAGGATGACGCGGCGGCGGACGGACTGCCCGATGTCCCGGCTCTCGCGGATTTCGTACGGGGCCACAAGATGAGCGACGTCGGCGTGCTCTCGGAGTTCGACCTCTCGGCGGTGCGCCGGGTCCGGGCGCGGTTCGCGGCGATCTTCGCGGCCCCGGACGCCCGGTCCGCCGCCATGATGATCAACGAACTGGTCGCCGCCGCGGGCACCACGCCCCGGCTGACCGACCATGACGGCTACGACTGGCACGTGCACTACTTCGCACCGGGCGCCTCCGTGGCCGACCATCTCGCCGCGGACTGCGGAATGGCGCTCGCCTTCTTCGTGGTGGCGGGCGAGCAGGAACGGCTGCGGCGCTGTGAGGCCCCGGACTGCCGGCGCGCCTTCGTGGATCTGTCCCGCAACCGCTCGCGCCGCTACTGCGACAGCCGCACCTGCGGCAACCGGCTGCACGTCGCCGCCTACCGGGCCCGGCGCAAGGAGGCGGCCGGCTGAGGAGGCGGCGGGCCGAGGTGTCCTCCGCCCACCCCGGTGCGACGTCGGTCCCGGCGGGTGGCGCCGGGACGGACGTGTACGGCTCACAGCAGCAGCAGGTCGTGCAGCGCAGCCATGAGCAGCAGACACCCGATCACCGCAAGGAAGATCATCAGCGGTGGCTGGGAAAGGGCGAAGAGGCATCCGCGCGGCTCGTCCTTCTGCGGCGCGGCCTCGCTCTGTTGCGTGTCCAGCATCTCGCGGCCGATGATGGCGCACCCGAGGGGCCGTACGCGATCAACGCTCACGGATCTTGCGGGACTTCACCGAATACCGCGAGGTTCGTCCGGCTCGTGAACGATTCCGGCCGTCCGGGGACCCTCTGTGTCGTTTCAGCCAGTCATGTGACTGTCATATGCCGTGCTTCTTCAAGATGGCCTCGATGTCGCTGAAGTCCTCGCCCGAGTCGGCGGTCCGGGGCGCGCCGGCCCGGGGGCCGGCCGCGGGGCGGCCCGCGGGCCGGGATGCCCCGCCGAGGGGCGGCGCCGGGGCCGCCGGCGCCACCGCGTCCCGCTCGGCCCGCCCGGTCGTCTCGCGTCCGCCGCCTCCGCGCCGTCGCTCCACGGCACGCGTACCGGCGAACAGCAGCCAGGCCGCGCCCAGCACCCCGAAGCCCGCCCAGGCGGTGGGGCTCAGGGCGGTGTCGGCGAGCCAGCCGACGACGCCGGTCATGACCAGGCCGACCGGCACCAGCGAGTAGGCCGCGAGGCGGGCCGCCGCCAGGAAACGCTTGCGGTAGGCCGTGACCACCGCGATACCCAGGCCCGCCGCCGACACGGCGGAGCAGACTGTCTCGGCAATCATCCGTCCTCCTGGCGGGCTCGTCCGTCGCCTCCATCGTGCACCGCCCGGTCCCCGCGATGCCATGCCCCGGCCAGACATCAGGGACATCTCCGGGTCGCCTCCTACTGGAGTGCCGGTGCAGGCCCGACGCCCGGAGCGCCGGTCCCCGCCCCACCGACCGGCCCAGGTCCCGATTGGGCCGCCCGGTCCCGGCCTGGAAGACTGGAGGCATGAGCGACTCCACCCCCGCACGCACCGAAGCCCTCGTCCTCGACGTCTGGTGCGAACTGCAGTGCCCCGACTGCCGCACCGCCCTGGACGACGTCCGCGCCCTGCGCGCCCGCTACGGCGACCGGCTCGAGCTGCGGCTGCGGCACTTCCCGCTGGAGAAGCACAAGCACGCCTTCGCCGCCGCCCAGGCCGCCGAGGAGGCGCTGGAGCAGGGCAAGGGCTGGCCGTACGTGGAGGCCGTGCTGGAGCGGGTGGCGGAGCTGGACCGTCAGGGAGAACCCCTCCTGATCGAGGTGGCCCGGGAACTCGGCCTGGACGCCGAGGAGTTCGACACCGCGTTGATCGACGGGCGGCACATCCTGGCCGTCGACGCCGACCAGGCCGAGGGCAAGGCGATCGGCGTGACCGGCACCCCCACGTACGTCATCGGCGGCGAGCGCCTCGACGGCGGCAAGAGCCAGGAGGGCCTGCGCGGGCGCATCGAGGAGATCGCGGACCGGCTGCTGGCCGACCGGGAGGTCTGACCCGGGGGCGGGCGGGGGCGCGGGACGGCTCCGCGGGGCCTGGCGGCGTGCGAGCCGTCGCCCCAGGCCGCGCGGCACGGCCGGCCCGCGCGGTCCTACGGCAGGGGCGCGCTCCGCGGTCCTACAGCAGGGGCTTGCTCAGGGAATGGGTCACCGTCTCGTAGCCGAGTGACGCGTACAGCCGCTCGGCCGGGGTGTTGCCCGCGAACACGTTCAGGCCGAGGACCGTCCGGCCGGCCTCGATCGCCTGGCGTTCCGCCAGCAGCATGAGCGTACGGCCGTGTCCCCGCCCCCGGTGGGCGGCGAAGGTCTCCACGTCGAACACGAACGCCTTGGCGTCCTCCAGGGCCAGCCAGAGGGTGCCCACCCGGGTGCCCTCGTGCTCCAGCACGCTGAAGAGCACGCCCTCGGTCGCGAGCCCGTGCGGCAGCAGCCGCGCGTGGTCGTCGCGGGCCTTGGCCCGGGCCGCGGCCTCGGGGACGCCCCGCCCGATCCACCCGCGTGCGTACCGCTCGCCCTCCGCCTCCTGCCAGGCGGCGAACTCGGCCTCGGTCATGGGGCGCGCGTGGCTGCCCGGCGGCAGCGCGGGCGGGGTGGCGCCGAGTCGTTTCTCCATGCCGCGGTTGCGCACCGTGTAGCCGAGGGCACCGAACAGGCGCAGCGCGGCGTCCGCCGTCGCGGGCACCACCGCCTCCATCTGTGCGCAGCCCCAGCCCCGGGCCACCTCCTCCGCGGCGAGCGCCGCCACGGTGCCCCGGCCGCGCCGCCGGTCGGGCTCGGCGATCCGCAGGTCGACGACGCGGGCCACCGACGCGCCGAGGGACGGCGAGGTGCCGAGGTGGATCTCCCCGACGGGACGGCTGTTCACGCACACCGCGTAACGGCGGGAACGGGATCCGTCGGGGTGCTGCTGGAGCGGCCCGGCCGGCCGCAGGGTCGTGGTCATCACAGGTGTTCTACCCGGGACGACCGCTCGCGTCAGCCCGTTTTCCGGCTCAGGGATCCAGGTCCCGCCCGGCCTGCTCGTCGAAGATCCGCATGGCCTCGGCGGTCACCGGGCCGCCGGTGCCGGGCAGTTCACGGTCGTCGACCCGGTGCAGGGCCTGTACGTCCCGCAGCGTGGAGGTCAGGAAGACCTCGTCGGCGCGCCGGAGGACGTCCAGCGGCAGGTCGGTCTCCTTGGCGCCGACCCACTCGACGACCAGGGCCCGGGTGATGCCGGACAGACAGCCCGAGGTGACCGGCGGGGTGTGGATCTCGCCGTCCAGGACGACGAAGACGTTGGACCCGGTGCCCTCGCACAGCTGTCCGACCGTGTTGCCGAACAGCGCCTCGGAGGCGCCGTGTTGGTGGGCGCGGGCCAGGGCGACGACGTTCTCGGCGTACGAGGTGCTCTTCACGCCGGCGAGGGCGCCGCGTTCGTTGCGGGTCCACGGGACGGTGATCGCCGCCGTGGAGTCGGGGCGGCGGCTGGTCCCGCCGACGGCGACCACCAGGGTCGGGCCCTGGTCGCCGCGGTCGGAGCCGAGCGGGCCGTGGCCTCCGGTGTAGGTGATCCGCAGCCGGCCCAGCGGCACCGGGTCCGCCTCCAGGACGGCCGCGCAGGCACGGCGCACCTCGTCGTGGTCGGGGTCGGGCAGGCCGAGGCTGCGGGCCGAGCGGGTCAGCCGGTCCAGGTGCCGGGTGAGCGCGAACGGCGCGCCGTGGACCGCCTTGACGGTCTCGAAGACACCGTCGCCGACGGTCAGTCCGTGGTCGAGGACGGAGATCCTGGCGGATTCCAGGTCCCGCAGCTCGCCGTCCAGCCAGATCCTCACAGGAGCGCCCCCTCGGTCTCGTCGTACGCCCCCGACGCTACCGCGAGCAGCCGGGACGCCTTCAGCTCGGTCTCCCGCCACTCCCCCTCCGGGTCGGACCCCCAGGTGATGCCGGCTCCGGTGCCGAAGCGCAGGGCGCCCGCGGCGCGGTCGATCCAGAAGGTGCGGATGCCCACGGCCAGCTCGGCGGTGCCCCGGTCGGCGTCCACCCAGCCGATGCCTCCGCAGTACGGGCCGCGCGGCGCCGTCTCCAGCGCCTCGATGATCGTCAGGGCGCTCGCTTTGGGGGCGCCGGTGACCGAGCCGGGCGGGAAGGCCGCGGCCAGCAGCTCCGGCCAGCCGGCGTCCGCCCGCAGCTCGCCGCGGACGGTCGAGACGAGGTGGACGAGCCCCGGGTGCTTCTCCACGGCGCACAGGTCGGGGACGGTCACGCTGCCGGTCGCGCAGACGCGGCCGATGTCGTTGCGCACCAGGTCCACGATCATCACGTTCTCGGCGTAGTCCTTCTCCAGCAGGTCCGCCTCGGTGCGTCCGGTGCCCTTGATCGGTCCCGACTCGACCGTGCGGCCGTCGCGGCGCAGGAACAGCTCGGGCGAGGCGGTGGCGATCTCCACGCCGTGCTCCGGCAGCCGGATCGTTCCCGCGTACGGCGCAGGGTTGCCGCGGGCCAGCAGCGCGGTCAGGGCGTCCACGTCGGCGGCGGGGCCGACCGGCGCGCTGAGCACGCGGCAGAGGTTGGCCTGGTAGACCTCGCCGGCCGCGATGTGCTCGCGGATGCGGTGGACGGCCGCGGTGTACGCGGCGCGGTCCAGGGAGGAGGTCCAGTCCCCCGGCCGCGGTCCCCGCCATCCGCCGGGCACCGGCGCGGGCACCGGCTCCTCGCGTACGTCCGCGAAGCGCGCGCAGGTCAGGCGGCCCTCGAAGTCCGCGCAGACGGCCCAGAAGCCGGTGGAGTCCAGGGCGGCCGGATCGCTGGTGACGTCGAGGAGGCCGGTGGCGACGCGGTCGCCGAAACGGGCCAGCGGGGGGAGGCCGGACGGGTGGTGGAGCACGTGGTCGAGTCTAGGGCGGGTGTCCGGGAGCCGGCCGCGGGATGTCCCGGAGGGGGCCCTGACCACGGGGTCCGCCGGACGCACCGCAGCACGCTGCGCAAACGCGTTTTTGTACTGGCCCGGGAATCCGCTAGAGTTCAACACGTCGCCGGGACGCGCAAGCGGACCGAAACGACAGGCGGACGTAGCTCAGTTGGTAGAGCGCAACCTTGCCAAGGTTGAGGTCGCGAGTTCGAGCCTCGTCGTCCGCTCGAAGGAGAAGGGGTCGTCCCGATCCCCTTACACTCCTGGTGGAGTGGCCGAGAGGCGAGGCAACGGCCTGCAAAGCCGTCTACACGGGTTCAAATCCCGTCTCCACCTCCAAGGACGATTAGCTCAGCGGGAGAGCGCTTCCCTGACACGGAAGAGGTCACTGGTTCAATCCCAGTATCGTCCACTGGATCTTCGGATCCTGGGTCTTCTCGGAGATCCCGCCCGCGCGATTAGCTCAGCGGGAGAGCGCTTCCCTGACACGGAAGAGGTCACTGGTTCAATCCCAGTATCGCGCACTGTCTGTGACCCACGGGTCACGGCCCGCGGACGATTAGCTCAGCGGGAGAGCGCTTCCCTGACACGGAAGAGGTCACTGGTTCAATCCCAGTATCGTCCACGCAGCAAGGAGCCCCCGGCCGTCTCGTACGGCCGGGGGCTCCTGCGTGTGCCCAGCGGGTGATCAGCTGGAGAAGAGCATGTGCCCGAAGCTCTTGTGGCGATGGTGGCCGTAGTGACCGTGACCGCCGTGACCGCCGTGCGGGGCGCCCCAGGCGGGTGCGGGCGGAGCCGCCGGGTAGGCCTGCGGTGCGGCGGGCGGGGGCGGCGGGGCCGGCTGCGACCACTGGGCCTCCAGGCGGGTCAGCGCCTCCAGCTCGCCGTAGTCGAGGAATATGCCGCGGCAGCCGCTGCACTGCTCGATCTGGACGCCGTTGCGGTTGTAGGTGTGCATCGGCGCATGGCACTTCGGACACTGCATGGTCGGCTCAACTCCTCGCCGGTCGGTCCTGCTTCGTGTTTCCCCAGGACAGACTCCGTCCGGCCCCGGGCGGTTGCAGCCTAGGCCCTCTCGCTCGGGGATCGGGGTGCGGACGCCGGGGGGAAGCCGGCGGGGACGGACGGCATGCGCGCGCACGCGTCCACCACGGCCTGTTCCACCTCGTCCAGCGGGCGGTCCGCGGCGAGCGCCTTCGCGACCGCGAGGGCCGCCGTCTGCACGGTGAGCGCGCGGGCCGGGACGTCCAGGGCGGTCCAGGGGTCGCCGTCCGCGGGCACGGCCGGGCCGCCGGCCTGCCGGTAGGCGGTCAGGAAGCGGGTCCACTCGTCGGGCGGGAGCAGTCCGCAGGCGTACCAGGCGGCGGGGCGGGCCAGGTCCCAGGCCGGGACGCCGGCACCGAGGTCGTCCACGTCGATCAGCCTCCACGGCCCGTCCGGTGCGGGGTGCCGTACGAGCTGGCCGAGGTGCAGGTCGCCGTGGCAGAGGGCCGGCGGGCCGGGCATCGGCGCCTGCGCGCGAGCCCAGGCGGGCAGGGCGGCCCAGGCTTCCAGGACGGGCCGCGCGGCCGGATGCGCGGCCCGTCCGGACGTGGTGAGCAGGGCCGCCCGGAGGCGGTCGAGCGCGCGGGCGGCCTTGACGGGGCCGCGCATCGGAGGGAGGCCGGCGGGGACGGGGGTGCGGTGCAGGAGGGCGAGGAGGGTGGCGGCGGCCTCCCAGGGAGCGGCGTCCGGGTCGTCCGGGTCCACGGGGGCGCCGTACGGCCAGAGGGTGACCAGGCGGTCGTACAGGGTGGCCGTGACCGGGGTGAGCGGGGGCAGGAGCAGGCCGGGGTGGCGCGCGGCCGTGGCGACGCGGAGGGTGAGCGCGGCGGGGTCCGTGTCCGGGGCGTGGGCCTTGGCGACGGTGATGTCGTGGCGGACGACGGTGGCGTCCGGGCGGTCGGCGAGGGGGGCGCTGGGGCAGGAGCAGGAGGCGGCGGGACTGCGGGGGTGAGCGGCGGCCCTGGCCCGGTCGGCCAGCGCGGACACGAGGGCGGGGTCGCCGGTCCCGGCGCTCGCGGTGGTGGTGTCTGCGGTCAAGGGGGCCTCGGGGCGGGGCTGGTCGGGTGCTGGGGTGAGGGTACCGGGGGCGGGCGGCGGAGGCCGGGCGAACCGTGTGGGACCGCCCCGGGCGCGAGTAGCCGGCGTGCGCGCGGCGGACCGGCGACGCCGGGTGAACGGCCAATGCCGGCGCAGCTCCCCAGCTGCGCCGGCATTTGTGCCGTCCGCCGTACCCCCGTCCCCACGGGGTTTCATGGATCGATGTCCCCGCCCGGACCGCTCTTCCGGGCCTGGGGTCGCCGCTCAGCGCCCCAGCATCGCACCCACGGACGACGCCTGTGTGGCCACCGTCTCCCAGCCGTCGAAGACGAGCAGGAGCAGGGCCGCCAGGGGAAGGGCCATCAGTGTCGCCACCAGGGGGTGGCGGCGGCCCGTTCGGCGGGGGGCGAGCGCCGTGCGTCGCGGTGCCGTGTGGGCCATGGTCCCTCTCCTGACCGTTTCGGTTGTCGTCGGCAGCGGCGGGTGGTGACCTCGGGGGACGAGTGCTGCACCCGCCGCTTGACCTCAAATCTAGGCGCGCGGCGTCCACCGGACGTCATGCCCGCGTACCGATTGCCGGGCCTCCATGAGGATGAGCCATGACCTGCGACGTACTCCCCTGGGTGGAGACGCGGGCCGGCGTCTCGGGGTCTTCCCGGAGGGGTAGCCCGCTTCGTCCCGTTATTTCCGGCGCGCTCTATGGGATGAGTTGAGTGACTTCGATCACTCCCGTCCTGGTCGGAGGGAGTGCCGGGGGTGGACCGGCATCCGGGGCGCGGGCACGGCCGCGCGCCGCCGACGGCCGCCGGCCGGTGGGCGTACCGGCCCGTGCACCGCGGCCCAGCAGGACGTCAACCCGCCTGCCGCACCGACGGGTTGAGGCCACCGGTGGCGCGAAGTCGCCGTCCGCCCGCACCTCCTGACCGCGTTTCACCTCCCCCGGACGGCCGACACAATCCATCCGGCCCAGAGGGCGCGGCCTCTGCGCGCAGGCGGCCGTGGAAACGTAAGCTGTGCCACGTCACAGGGACCGGGCAGCGGGGATGAACATGGCGATGATGCGCCTGAGGCGCGAGGACCCGCGCGTCGTCGGCTCGTTCAGGCTTCACCGACGGCTCGGCGCGGGCGGGATGGGCGTGGTCTATCTCGGCTCCGACAAGAAGGGGCAGCGGGTCGCCCTGAAGGTGATCCGGCCCGATCTCGCGGAGGACCAGGAGTTCCGGTCGCGCTTCGCGCGCGAGGTGTCGGCGGCCCGGCGGATCAGGGGCGGGTGCACGGCCCGGCTGGTCGCCGCGGACCTGGAGGCGGAACGGCCCTGGTTCGCCACCCAGTACGTACCGGGCCCGTCCCTGCACGACAAGGTCGCCGAGGAGGGCGCTCTCGGCGCGGCGGACACGGCCGCGATCGGCGCGGCCCTGTCCGAGGGGCTGGTCGCCGTGCACGAGGCCGGGGTCGTGCACCGGGACCTGAAGCCCTCCAACATCCTGCTGTCCCCGAAGGGGCCGCGGATCATCGACTTCGGCATCGCCTGGGCCACCGGTGCCTCCACGCTCACCCACGTGGGGACCGCGGTCGGCTCCCCCGGCTTCCTCGCCCCGGAGCAGGTGCGCGGGGCCGCGGTCACGCCGGCCACCGACGTCTTCTCCCTGGGCGCGACCCTGGCGTACGCCTCGACCGGCGACTCGCCCTTCGGGCAGGGCAGTTCCGAGGTGATGCTGTACCGGGTGGTGCACGAGGAGCCGCAGCTGTACGGCGTCCCGGACGCCCTGGCCCCGCTGATCCGGGCCTGCCTGGCGAAGGACCCCGACGAGCGGCCCAGTACGCTCCAGCTGTCGCTGCGGCTGAAGGAGATCGCCGCCCGGGAGGCGCAGGGCCTGGACGGCGTACGGCCGCCCTCGCCGCGGGCCGCCGAGGCGGACCGGCCCACCGGACGGCTCGCCGACACCTACCCCGAGCAGCAGCGCACCCAGCGGCGCGCCTCCCCCGGCACACCGCTGCCGCGCGGCGGCAACCCCGCCCGCGGCGGTGCGCCCTCCGTGTCCTCCAGGGGCGGGGTGTCCTCACGTGGCGCGGTGCCCTCCCGCGGTGGCAGCGGTGCGCGCGGTGGCGGTGCAGGGCCCTCCCCCCGGCCGGGCACGGCGCGCCCCACTCCGGTGCCGCGCGGCGGCGGTCCGCGCTCCGGTGGCGGCCGGCCCGCTCAGCGCGGTGGTTCCGGCCGGCCGGGGCAGCGCCCGGCGGGCAGCCTACGGCGGCCGGCCAATCCGCGGCTGCTGCGGCAGCGGCTGTTCGTGTTCGTGGTGGTGACGCTGCTCGTGGCGCTCGGCATCGCGGTGGCCCAGGGCTGCCAGGGGCCGGCGCGCGGGCTCGGCGACGACGGCGCCCCCCGGCAGCAGCAGACCCAGCCGGGCCACTCGCCGCTGGGCGACGCGACGTTCGTACCGAACCCGGACACGTCCGCCGTGAGCCGCGACGCCGGCAACTGAGGGCCGCCCGCGGGTCGGTTCGGCGGGCCGGGGTCTGCCCGGTCAGGACTCCGGCCGGCCCGTGGCAACCGCGTAGAAGGCGACCGCGGCCGCCGCGCCCACGTTGAGCGAGTCGACGCCGTGGGACATCGGGATGCGGACCCACTCGTCGGCGGCGACCAGTGCCCGCCTGGACAGTCCGTCGCCCTCGGCGCCGAGCATGAGCGCCACCCGGTCCATCCGGTGCGGGGCGGCCTCGTCCAGGGTGCGGGCCTTCTCGTCCGGGGTGAGCGCGAGCAGCGTGAAGCCGGCCTCGCGGACCGACTCCAGACCCTTGGGCCAGCTCTCCAGACGGGCGTACGGCACCGAGAACACCGCGCCCATGGAGACCTTGACGCTCCGCCGGTACAGCGGGTCGGCGCAGTCGGGCGACAGCAGCACCGCGTCCATGCCGAGGGCCGCCGCCGAGCGGAAGATCGCACCGATGTTGGTGTGGTCGTTCACCGACTCCATGACCACCACCCGGCGGGCGGAGCGGAGCAGTTCGCCGGCCGTCGGCAGCGGCTTGCGCTGCATGGAGGCGAGGGCGCCGCGGTGCACGTGGTAGCCGGTGACCCGTTCGGCGAGTTCGGGGCTGACGGCGTAGACCGGCGCCGGGAGTTCCTCGATGACGTCGCGCATGACGTCGATCCACTTGGCCGAGAGCAGCATCGACCGCATCTCGTAACCGGCGTCCCTCGCCCTGCGGATGACCTTCTCCCCCTCCGCGATGAACAGGCCCTCGGCTGGCTCGCGCCTGCGGCGCAGCTCCACGTCGGTCAGGCCCGTGTAGTCGGTCAGGCGCGGGTCGTCGGGATCCTCGACGGTGATGAGATCGGCCACGGGGTGATACTGCCTTGTCCTGGGTGTGGTGCCAACGGTCGGAAGAGAATGGGTTACCCCGGGTTACGCGTGCTCAGGCCGAGGTCAGGCCACCGGCGCGGGGCCGACCCGCACCACCTCGCCGATGACGATGACCGCCGGGGGCCTCACGTCCTCGGCGCGGACCGTCTCGGCGACCGTGGCCAGGGTGGCGTCCACGCGCCGCTGCGCGGCCGTCGTCCCCTCCTGCACCAGGGCGACCGGCGTCGCGGGCGACCTGCCGTGGGCGACGAGCGTCTCGGCGATCTTCCCGATCTTGTCGACGCCCATCAGGACCACCAGGGTGCCGGTGAGCCTGGCCAGCGAGGCCCAGTCGACCAGGGAGCGCTCGTCGTCGGGCGCCACGTGGCCGCTGACCACGGTGAACTCGTGGGCGACCCCCCGGTGCGTGACCGGGATGCCGGCCGCGCCCGGCACCGAGATCGAGCTGGAGATGCCCGGGACCACCGTGCACGGGATGCCGGCCTCGGCGAGCGCCTGGACCTCCTCCATGCCCCGGCCGAAGACGTACGGGTCGCCGCCCTTGAGCCGGACGACCGCCTTGCCCTGCTTGGCGTGCTCGACGAGCGCGTTGTTGATGGCCTCCTGGGCCATGTACCGGCCGTACGGGATCTTCGCCGCGTCGATCACCTCGACGTGCGGGGGAAGTTCCGCGAGCAGGTCGCGCGGGCCGAGCCGGTCGGCGATGACGACGTCCGCCTCGGCCAGGAGGCGCCGGCCGCGGACGGTGATCAGGTCCGGGTCGCCCGGGCCGCCGCCGACCAGGGCCACGCCGGGGGTGCGGGTGCGGTGGTGCGGGGCGACGAGGGTGCCGTCGCGCAGGCCCTCGACGACCGCGTCCCGGATGGCCGCGGTGTGCCGGGGGTCGCGGCCCCGCGCGTGCGTGGTGAGCACGGCGACGGTGACGCCTTCGCTGTGGCCGGTCGCCGGGGTCCAGGCGGTGGCCTGGTCGGCGTCGTCGGAGCGGACGCACCAGACACGGTGGCGCTCCGCCTCGGCGGAGGCGGCCGTGTTCGCCGCGGGGTCGCTGGTGGCGATGAGGGCGTACCAGGCCTCGGCGAGGTCGCCGTCCGCGTACCCGCGCCGCACCCAGGTGATCTCGCCCGCGTCCGCCATGGCCTCCACCGAGGGCGTCGCCTCCGGGGAGACCAGGACGATGTCCGCGCCGGCCGCGATCAGCGCCGGGAGGCGGCGCTGGGCGACCTGGCCGCCGCCGAGGACGACCACGCGACGGCCGGAGAGGCGGAGACCTACGGGGTAGGCGGGGTGTTCGGCCATGAGGGACGGCTCCTCGTGCAGCTGTGCGATGGGCGCGCTGCACCTTCGGAGCGGCCCTGACGTGCAGATTTTAAGCGGAGGGCAGGGCACGGGACACGGGTGGTCCGGCAGCTGAACACCGGACCGCCCGTGCCGTCCGGCCTACTTCTCCGTGACCCCGGCCGAATCGAACGTGGCCACCTCGTGCATGGCCCGCGCCGTGCTCTGCACCAGCGGCAGCGCGAGCAGGGCGCCGGTGCCCTCGCCGAGACGGAGGTCCAGGTCGACCAGGGGGCGCAGGCCCAGCTTGTTCAGGGCCGCCACGTGGCCCGGCTCGGCGCTGCGGTGGCCGGCGATGCAGGCCGCGAGGACCTCCGGGGCGATGGCACGGGCCACGAGGGCGGCCGCGCCGGCGCTCACGCCGTCCAGGATCACCGGCGTGCGCAGCGAGGCACCGCCGAGCAGCAGGCCCACCATGGCCGCGTGCTCGAAGCCGCCGATCGCCGACAGGACGCCGATCGGGTCGGCCGGGTCCGGCTGGTGGAGTTCCAGGGCCCGGCGGACGACCTCCGTCTTGCGGGCGAGCGTCTCGTCGTTGATGCCGGTCCCGCGCCCGGTCACCTCCGCCGGGTCGGCGCCGGTGAACACGGAGATCAGCGCGGCGGACGCGGTGGTGTTGGCGATGCCCATCTCCCCGGTGAGCAGGGCCTTGTTGCCGGCCGCCACCAGGTCGCGTGCGGTCTCGATGCCGACCTCGATGGCCGCCCTGGCCTCCTCACGGGTCATCGCGGGGCCGGTGGTCATGTCGGACGTGCCGCCGCGGATCTTGCGGGGCAGCAGGCCCGGGGTGGCCGGCAGGTCGGCGGCGACGCCCACGTCGACGACGCACACCTCGGCGCCGACCTGGCCGGCGAAGGCGTTGCAGACGGCGCCCCCGCCGAGGAAGTTGGCCACCATCTGGGCGGTGACCTCCTGCGGCCAGGGGGTGACGCCCTGGGCGTGCACGCCGTGGTCGCCGGCGAAGATGGCGACGGCGGCGGGCTCCGGGATCGGCGGCGGGCACTGCCGGGACAGCCCGCACAGCTGTGCGGAGATGATCTCCAGCATGCCGAGCGCGCCGGCCGGCTTGGTCATGCGCTTCTGGCGCTCCCACGCCTCGCCGAGCGCCTTGGCGTCGAGCGGGCGGATCTGTGCGACGGTCTCGGCAAGCAGGTCGTGGGGTTCCTCTCCGGGCAGGGCGCGGCGGCCGTACGTCTCCTCGTGCACCACCCAGGACAGGGGGCGTCGCTTGGACCAGCCGGCCTGCATCAGCTCGGGCTCGTCCGGGAACTCGTCGACGTACCCGACGCACAGGTAGGCGACGACCTCCAGGTGCTCGGGCAGGCCGAGCGCGCGGACCATCTCCCGCTCGTCGAAGAAGCTGACCCAGCCGACGCCGAGGCCTTCGGCGCGGGCGGCGAGCCAGAGGTTCTCCACCGCGAGCGCCGAGGAGTAGGGCGCCATCTGCGGCTGGGTGTGACGGCCGAGCGTGTGCCGGCCGCCGCGGGTGGGGTCGGCGGTGACGACGATGTTGACCGGGGTGTCGAGGATGGCCTCGATCTTCAGTTCCTTGAACTGCTTGGCCCGGCCCTTCGGCAGCGACTTGGCGTACGCCTCGCGCTGCCGCATCGCCAGTTCGTGCATGGTCCGCCGGGTCTCGGCGGACCGGATGACGACGAAGTCCCAGGGCTGCGAGTGGCCCACGGACGGCGCGGTGTGCGCGGCCTCCAGGACCCTGAGCAGCACCTCGTGCGGGATGGGGTCGCTGCGGAAGCCGTTGCGGATGTCGCGGCGCTCGCGCATCACCTTCAGCACGGCCTCGCGCTCGGCGTCGGCGTAGCCCGGCGCGGCGGGGCCGGCGGACCGGCGTGCCTCCGTCACCGGCGCCGTGTCCTCTTCCTGGTCGGCGCCTCCGGTCCGCAGGTCCTCCGCGTGCTGGACGACGTCGGGGGCGGGTACCGGGGCCGGCTCGCCGTCGTGGGGTACGGGCACGACGAGGGGGTGCGGCGGGGTGGGCGCGAGGTGCGGGGTGGTGGGGACCTGTCCCTCCACCGGCACGAACTCCCCGAGCGGGCGCGGATCCGCGCCCGCGGGGAGCCCGGAGGGCAGCGGCTGCTCCGGGTCCTGCGCGGGGTCCTGCGGGTGCGGGCCGTCGGGTACGGCGGCGTCCGGCTGCGGGGCGGCCGGGGCGTCGGCGGCGTGCGGGAGGCTCTCGGCGAGCTGCGGGCCCTGGAGCACGACCGGCTCGGCGACCCCTACGACTCCGGCGGCGCCGTCACCGGCGGGCTGGGCGGGTACGGGGGACTGCCCGGCGGGCACGGCGGTCTGTCCTGCGGCGGCTGCGGGTACGGCGGTCTGAGCCGGGTCGGCGTGGGGTGCGTCCGCGGCGGCCGGGAGGACCGACTCCGGCGCCTGGACGCCGTCACCGTGCGGTGCCTCCGCGACCGGCGCGGCGGTCTGCGGTGCCTGGGCGGCGACGGGGGGCTCGGCGACGGCCGGGGCGGCGCTGTCCGCGGTCGGCTGGACGGGCACGTCCTGAGGCTGGGCGGTGGCCGCTTCCCGGGTCGCGCCGGGGTTCCGGGCGGCGATCGCGTCGGCGGGCTCCACCGCGTCCTGGAGGGTGACGGCGGCTTGGGCTTCGGCGGGCGCCTGGGCTTCTGCCGGAGGGTGAGGCTGTGCGGCTCCGGCCGCGTGCGCGACGGCACCCGGCTGCGTTTCCGCACTCCACGGCTGGTCGGCTACCTGCTCGGCGCCGGTCGGCTGCGCGAAGCCGGCGGGGTGCGGGGCAGCGACGGACAGGGCGGCCCCGGCGGCCTGCCCGGCGGCGGCGAGCTGCACGCCGTCGGGGGTCTGGGCGACGTCGGCGGGGGTCTGGGCGACGTCGGCGGGCTGCGGGGCACCGGCGAGCTGCTCCGAGCCGGTCGGCTGCGTCGGCTCGACGGGCTGAGCCGCGTCAGCGACATGCCCGGCCTCGACTGCCTGCGGCACCTCGGCACCCTGCACGCCATCCGCAGTCCGCACCGCGTCAGGAGCCTGTCCGATGACCGCACCCTGCACCGGCTCGACGGGCTGAGCCGCTTCGACGGCGTGCGCGGCCTCAGCGGACTGCACGGTCACCTGTTCCCCGGGGACGACCTCCCCGGCACCGGGAACCTGTACGGCTTCTGCGACCTGCACGGGCTCCGCGGCCTGCGCGGGCTCGGCAAGCTGCACCGGCTCCCCGGCCTGCACGGGCTCCGTGGCCTGCGCGGGCTCCGTGGCCTGCACGGGCTCGGCCAGCTGCACCGCTTCGGCAGCCTGCGCGACCTCAGCGGACTGCACGACCACCTGCTCCCCAGGGACGGCCTCCCCGGCACCGGAAACCTGCACGGCCTCCACGACCTGCACAGGCTCCACGACCTGCACGGGCCCGGTCGGCTGCATGCCGCCGGCCGGCTGTACGCCGTCGGCCGGCTGCGCCGGTGTCGTCGGCTGAGCCGCGTCCCCGGCCACTTCCTGGGCCGGGGCACCGGCGACGGCGACCGCGTCCGCAGCCCCCTCCGCACCGGTGGCCTCCGAGGGCGGCGCGCCGGTCGGCGCGGCCTGTCCCGGCGCCGCCCCGTCCGCAACAGTCTGGGTCTCCGGAGCCGAAGGCGCCTCGTGTGCCGGCCCCGGCACCGCCTCGGCGGCCTGTACGGCAGCGGGCGCCGCGTCGGCGACGGCCCCCTCGTCACCGGAGGTCACACCCGTCGGATCACCCTCGGCGCCCGGCGTCGCCGGTGCCGTGTAGACCCCGTCGTGCGCGTGGGCCGGCTGGACCCCGTCGTGACCGTGGACGACCTGCACGTGGCCGGTGTCGGCCGGGGACGACGCCTGGCCGGTGAGCCGGGCCACGGCCGCCTGGGCCGCGTCGGACGGGCCAACCGTTTCGGCAGCCGGGGCCTGGGGGGCGACCTGTGCCGCACCCCAGGGAGCCGCGCTCTGCGGGGCCGCCTGCGACTGGGCTTCGAGGTATTCGGGGCCGCTCGCCGCCGGTCCGGGCTGCCGCACCGGCGCTCCCGCGGGGCCGCGGTCGGCGAGGGAGCGGACCGGGCTGGCGGAGGTGTCGGGGATCGGCGGGCCGAGGTGCAGCGGGCGGCGCGGCGGCTGCGGGGCGGCCGAAGGGTCGTGCGGCGCCGAGAGGATGGGCGACGGCGGCACCGACGCCGGTCCCGAATCGGGCAGGCGGACACCGCTGAGGTCGACCGAGCCGCTGTCACGTCCGGCCGTCTCGTGCGGGCCCGGCTCGTGGACGGCCTCCACCACCGGTTCCGGAGCGGGTGGCGGCACCTCGTTGCCCCACGCGCCCTGGGCACCCGGCAGCAGCAGGTCTTCGTCCTCGGCGGGAGCCTCGGCAAGGTAGGTGTACGCGCCGTGCGCGGGGACGCCCGGCTGCTCCACCATGCCTGCGCTCTCCGGCTGCCCCTCGGCCGGGACCTGGCCGGTGTCGGTCATGCGTACCCCTCGCCCATCGGTTAGTGCTCCTACGACCAGCTCACCCGGAACGGCGCACCGACCGCCCGCAGTGAAGAACGAGCGTCCGTGCCCAGCGGCACGAACGACCCGCCGGAAAAGGCGACAAAGCCATTCAGTGGCATTGTCCCGGTCGTCGTGCCGTCGCGACAGCAAGATCCGCGACAGCCCGCTGTGGACTGCGCCACGTTGCGCGTCCTCCGGCTCCGCCGTACCACACCCACCCCAAAACGGGCGTGCGTTCCGGACATTGGTGAACGAAGTTCGGCCCACCGGTGCGGTACAACGATCGGCCAGCCTACCGCGCGCGGTACGACAACAGGATCACGGGGCGCGGTCCGGCCGTCCCGTCCGTCGCCCGGCCGCCGCCCCTCAGCGAGGCGCTTCGCGCCGCCGCAGTTCCCCGCTGAGCAGGAACGCCACGTTCCGCTCGGTCTCCGTCCAGGCCTGGGTGTCGAGTTCGACGGACTGGAGCAGGGCGCACTCGACCCGGTATCCGTGCTCGGTCAGGTCGCGGCCGACGCGTTCGGCGACGTCCCGGGTGGCGGCGTGCGTGACGATCCGCTGCGGGCGCCGGTCGGCGACCGCGGAGACGACGGCCGGTCCCCCGCCGCCGACCCGTACGACGTCGGGCTCGTGCAGGTTTTCGAGGACGTGCGGGGCGCTGCCGTGCACGATCTGGAGCTGGACGCCGAAGCGGCGCGCGGCGTTCTCGGTGCGGGCGCAGGCGGCCGGGTCGTGGTCGACGGCGATGACGGCCGCGCCGGCGCGCGCGGCCTCGGTGGCGAACGCGCCGCTGCCGCAGCCGATGTCCCAGACGAGGTCGCCGACGCGCGGGCCGAGGCGGGCGAGTTGGGCGGCGCGCAGCAGCTGGTTCTCGCCCTCGCCGAGACCGCCGGCCGGGCCGGCACCGTAGCTCTCGTCGGGCTGGACCCAGCCGCGCGGTCCGGCGCCCGGGTCGCGTCCGGCGATCCAGCCGCCGTCCTCCTGCGCGCCGGCCGGTCCGCCGATGACGATGACGACGTTGGGGTCGCGCCAGGTGTGGTCGGCGGCCTTGTCGGAGGTGACGACGCTGACCTGCTCGCGTTCGGTGCCCAGTTCCTCGCAGATGACGAAGGTGCGGTGCACGCCCTCCAGGAGGAGGCCGAGTTCGGCGGGGCCGGCACCCGGCGAGGTGAGGACGGCGACCTTGGTGTGGGCGCGGCAGACGTTCACGGCCCGGCGCAGGCTGCGCGGGTGGGCGACGACGACCTGGGCGTCGTCCCAGGGCATGCCGGCGCGGGCGAAGGCGGCGGCGACGGAGGAGACGGCGGGGACGACCTCCACCTCCAGGCCGAACTCCGGGGCGCGCAGGGTGCGCACGACACCGAAGAAGCCGGGGTCGCCGTCGGCGAGCACGACCGCGGTGCCGCGGTGGGCGGCGATGCGGCGGGCGGCCAGGGCGAGGCTGCCGAGGCGGACGCGTTCGGCGGTGGGCGGGAGCTCGGGCAGCGCCAGGTGGTGGGCGGCGCCGGCCACGAGGGTGGCGGCTGCGAGGGCGGCCCGTGCCGCGTCGGTCAGCGGCGAGCCGTCCCAGCCGATCACCGTGACCCGGTCGGCCATCGTCGTCAGTCTCCAGTGGTTCTGCGCGGGGCTTGAGGGAGCCCGGGGCGGGCTCCGTGAGAGTACCTGGTGAAGCGGGGGAAGCTCAGTTCCAGTCCGAGTACGACGTGAATCCCCCGGTGTCGGCCGGCTGCTCGCCGGCCCCGGCGAGGTCCTCGGGGAGCAGGCTCCAGACGATGACGTCCGTGCGCACCTCGGTCCAGGAACCGTCCCCGGTCCTGGCGCGGGCTGTCCAGGCGTTGCGCAGGACGCCCTCGCTGATGCAGCCGATCTTCTGGGCCACCTGCTGGGAGGCGGTGTTGTCGGCGGCGGTGCGCAGTTCGAGCCGTTCGAACTTCTGGTCGTGGAAGAGCCACTGCGCGGTGGCGAGGACGGCTTCGGAGGCGTAGCCCTCGCCGCGCGCCCAGGGGGCGATGACGTAGGCGATCTGGCTGGAGCGTACGCGCCAGTCCGTGTTCCTGAGGTGGACGACGCCGACGAGCCGCTGGGTGAGGAACTCGGTGACGGCGAGGACTATCCCGCGCCCCGCGGTGCGTTCGTCGGGGGCGACGCGGGTGATCCACCGGTGGGCGTCGGCCTCGGTGTACGGGTGGGGGACGGTGGTCCAGGCGACGACCTGTTCGTCGTTCATCATGTCCGCCAGTGCGGGCCCGTCGTCCTCGTCGAGGGGACGCAGCACCAACCGCTCCGTGCTGATGGAGATGTTGGGGAAGGTGCTCGTCATGCGCCGCTCCGTAACCTTCGGAAATTCCTCGAGAGACCGTCAGGACCGTCAGGTCTGCTGAACTGCCCAGCATGCAGCATCGAACCACTGAACCGCACGACGGGGTCCACACCCGGTGAGGGAGTGGACCCCGTGCGTCGCCGAACGCGGTGCGGGTGCCGTCAGCCGCCGGTCGTCGGCAGGACGGACCCGCTGTACTCGTCCTGGATGAACCTGCGCACCTCGGGCGAGAGGAGCAGCTTCGCGAGCTTCTTCACCCGTGTTGTGGTCAGGCCGAGGGCCAGGGCCGTCACGGCGACGACGGGCACGCGCACCGGTCCGTTCCTCCCTCGCGGCTCAGAAGGACGGGATGACCGAGCCCTGGTACTTGTCCTCGATGAACTTCTTGACCTCGGGCGAGGTGAGGAGCTTGGCGAGCTTCTTCACGCGCGGGTCCTTCTGGTTGCCCTCCTTGACGGCGAGGAAGTTGCCGTACGGGCTGTTCTTCGCGGACTCCAGGACCAGGGCGTCCTTGGCGGGCTTGATGCCGGCGGAGATGGCGTAGTTGCCGTTGATCACGGCCGCGTCCACGTCGTCCAGGGAGCGCGCGGTCTGGGCCGCCTCGACCTCCTTGAACTTGAGGTCCTTGGGGTTCTTGGTGATGTCCTGCGGGGTCGCCTCGGTGCCGACGCCGTCCTTGAGGGTGATGAGCCCGTTGGCGGCGAGCAGCTTCAGGGCGCGGGCCTCGTTGACGGCGTCGTTCGGGACGGCGATGGTCGCACCGCTCTTGAGGGCGTCGGCCTTCTTGACCTTGTGGGAGTACAGGCCGAGCGGCTCCAGGTGCACCGTGACGACGGGCGCGATGTGGGTGCCGCGCTTCTTGTTGAAGTCGTCCAGGTACGGCTGGTTCTGGAAGTAGTTGGCGTCCACCGAGCCGTCCTCGGTCGCCGTGTTCGGTGTGATGTAGTCGGTGAACTCCTTGACCTCCAGGTCGAGGCCCGCCTTCTTCGCCAGCTTGTCCTTGACGAAGTTCAGGATCTCGGCGTGCGGGGTCGGGCTCGCGGCGACGACCAGCGGTCCGCTGTAGTCGGAGGAGCCGGAGTCCTTGTCCGAGCCGCAGGCGGTGAGCCCGAGGGTGACGGCTCCGGCGGCGAGGACGGCGGTGGTGAACTTGGCGGCGTTACGCACGAAAAGTGCCTTTCCTTAAGGGTGGTACTGCCCCGGATCAGGGGCTGCCGGCGCGGAGCGCCGTCGGTGGGGGGTGGTGGTCGGGTGACGGGTGGACGGACGGGGTGTCCGGGAGGGTGGCTTACGCGACCTTGCCGACGTCGGCCGCCGCCGGCTCCTTGGCCTTGAGCAGGCGCAGCCTGGGCGCCGGGCCCGACCGGCCGCCCCGGCTGTACAGGGAGCGGGCCGCGAAGTCGCCGGCGAACTGGATGAGGGAGATGACGACGGCGAGGATCGCGACGGTGATCCACATGAGCTGGGTCTCGAAGCGCTGGTAGCCGTAGCGGACGGCGAGGTCGCCGAGGCCGCCGCCGCCGACGGTGCCGGCCATGGCGGAGTAGCCGATGAGGGCGATGAGCGTGGTCGTGGTGGAGGCGATCAGCGAGGGCAGGGCCTCGGGGATCAGGACCTTGCGCACGACCGTCCAGGTGTTGCCGCCCATGGACTGCACCGCCTCGACCAGACCGTGGTCCACTTCGCGGACGGCCGTCTCGACCAGGCGGGCGAAGAACGGGATGCCGCCGATGGCGAGCGGCACGATCGCGGCGGTGGTGCCGATGGTCGTGCCGGTGACCCAGCGGGTGAAGCTCATCAGGGCGACCATCAGGATGATGAACGGCATGGACCGGCCGATGTTCACGACCTGGCCGACCACCTTGTTGGCGACGACGTTCTGGACCAGGCCGCCCCGGTCGGTGACGACGAGGAGGAGACCGAGCGGGAGGCCGGCCGCGACGGCGATCAGGGTGGACCAGAGCACCATCGTGAGCGTCTCGGAACACGCCTGGGACAGCAGCGGCTGCATCTCGGACCAGGTCACTTGGCACCTTCCTTCACCAGCGGGGCCTCCTGGCCCACCACGTCGATCTGCAGGCCCTGTTCGCGCAGGAAGCCGACCGGCACCACGTTGTCCTCGTAGCGGCCGGGCAGTTCGATGCGCATGCGGCCGATCTGGAGGCCGCCGACGGTGTCGATGGCGGCGCCGAGGATCGATATGTCGATGTTGTAGGTGCGCGAGAGCTGGGAGATGACGGGCTGGGTGGCGGCCTCACCGTGGAAGGTGACGTCGAGGACGGTCCGGTCGCTGCCGGTGGCCTCGCCGCCGACGGGGAACAGCGCGGCGGCCAGCTCCGAGCCCGGGGTGGCCAGCAGCTCGCTGACCGTGCCGGACTCCACGATCCGGCCCCGCTCCATCAGGGCGGCGGAGTCGCAGATCGACTTCACGACGTCCATCTCGTGGGTGATGAGCAGGACGGTCAGGCCCAGCTGCCGGTTCAGGTCGCGCAGCAGCTGGAGGATGGAGCGGGTGGTCTCCGGGTCGAGGGCGCTGGTGGCCTCGTCGGAGAGCAGCACCTTGGGGTCGCCGGCGAGGGCGCGGGCGATGCCGACGCGCTGCTTCTGGCCGCCGGAGAGCTGGGCGGGGTAGGCCTTGGCCTTGTCGGCGAGGCCGACCAGGTCGAGCAGCTCGAGCGCCTTGCGGGAGCGGGCCCGGCCGGACTGGCCGAGGATCTCCAGCGGCAGTTCGACGTTGTCCTGCACGGTCCGCGAGGACAGCAGGTTGAAGTGCTGGAAGACCATGCCGATCCGGCTGCGGGCCCGGCGCAGTTCCCGGCCGGCGCGCGGGCCGCGTCCGGCCAGGGCGGTGAGGTCCTGCCCGGCGACGGTCACGGTGCCGGAGGTGGGGCGCTCCAGCAGGTTGACGCAGCGGATGAGCGAGGACTTGCCGGCGCCGGACTGGCCGATGACGCCGTAGACCTCGCCTTCGCGGACGTGGAGATCGACGCCGTCGAGGGCGGTGACCTCACGGCCGCGGGAGCGGTAGACCTTGGTCAGGCCCGAGGTGGTGATCACGTGGGTTTCCGTCACTGTCGAGTGCGCGGGCGTGGGTGTGCCCGGGCACGGGTGCATGCGGTTCCGGCAAGGAAGCGGTGTGCGTCTCGTACGGCCTACGGCGCACGGACATGCCAGGGGTCTCGCTTCGGGGCTCCCCCACTCTCGCCTTCGCTCGAGCGGGGTCCCCCATGGCTCAGCTGATGCGGGGGCCCTCTAGAAGGTGCACATTCGACACATCAGGCGACACATACAACGAGCACCGGGCGTCGGGGTCGCCTCGGTCGCAAGGGTGCGGCAGCTCGTCGTGGTCATGTGAGAAGTAAAGCAGACGAACGGTGCTGACCAGCCGCCGCTGTCCGCATGCTGGACAGCGGCGGACAGCGGCGGTGGGACATCCGGCCAGGCACGATGACCCCCGCTCCCCCGCCCTTCACCAGTGCGGACAAGGGCGGCGGGGCCCTCCCACCGGGCCGGCGTCCGGCTCGGCCGCCCGGCGGGTTGTGGCCAATGCCACGATGGCCGCGTCGGACCGCGTACGGCGGGGGCGGGGACGATGGGCTGTTTCCGCCGTAATAAGGTCACGGCATGCTCAATGCCCTGACGCTGGTGACCGGGGTCGCCGCGCTGTTGCTCGCCGCCTGGTGCGGCTGGGCCGCCTACCGCGACCAGCCGACCAAGGACTGGCACTTCATCGGCATGGCCGTGGTGTCGCTGCTGGCCCTGGTGCAGCTGGTCATCGGGGTCGTGGCGCTGGCGCGGGGCGAGAAGCCGGAGCAGGGCACGACGATCTTCGTGGCGTATCTGCTGGGCGCGTTCGCGTGCGTTCCGGCGGCGGGCTTCATGTCGCTGGCCGAGCGGAGCCGCTGGGGCTCCGTGACGGTGGCCGCCGGCGGTGTGGTGCTGGCCGTGCTGGAAGTGCGGCTCTTCGACATCTGGGGAGGCTGAGGTGACGGTGGCGCAGGAGAAGCCGGCCCGTTTGATCAGCGGGCCGGGCATGCTGCTCGTCTGGTTTTACGGCGTGATGGTGGTCGGCGCCGTGTCGCGGTCCGCGTACCAGATCTCCACGGAGTTCGACCGGGCGCCGCTCGCGTACTCCCTGTCCGCCGTGGCCGGCGTGGTGTACGGGTTCATCACGTACACGCTGGTGCGCGGCGGGGAGACGGCTCGCCGGGCGGCGCTGGTGTGCTGTGCGGCGGAGCTCGCGGGCGTGCTGATCGTCGGCACGTGGACCCTGGTCGAGCCGTCCGCGTTCCCGGACGCGACGGTGTGGTCGAAGTACGGGATGGGGTACGTCTTCATCCCCGTGCTCCTGCCGCTCTCCGCGATGTACTGGCTGCGGAAGGCGTCGGTGCGCAGGGGCGCCTGAGGGGCGTGGGCCGGGGGCACGGCGCGGTCGCTCGCGCGGCCGGCCGCGCCCCTTGCGGGGCGCGCGCCCTCACGCCGTCTGCGCGTACGCGCCCGCCTGCTTCTCCAGGATGATCATCTCTACGCCGTCGGCGCCCTTGGCCCTGCCGACCGTCTCGTAGCCGGAGCGGCGGTACAGGCGGAGGTTGCCCTCGCTGCGGTGGCCGGTGAAGAGGCGGAACCGGGTGGCGCCCCGCTCGTCCGCCAGCGCGGCCTCGGCCGTGCGCAGCAGCCTCGCGCCGATGCCGTGGCCCTGCAAGCGGGGGTGGACGCAGAGCTTGCCGATGGCCGCCGCGCCGTCCTCGGTGACCCTGCCGCGCACCGAGCCGACCACCTCGTCGCCGAGGCGGGCGACGAAGACGCAGTCGGAGACGACCTCCTCGCGGACGGATTCCAGGGTCTGCACGAGCGGGTCGATGCGGTAGTTGCCGTACAGCGCCGCCTCGCTCTGGAAGCACAGGTACTGGAGCCGGAAGATCTGCTCCGCGTCCTGTTCGGTCGCCACCGAGATGGTCACGCTCATGCCCATGTGCGCATGCCTCCCGCTCACCTGATCACCTGTCGTCCCCCACTCCTATCCCCGCGCTTGGCGTGCCGCAACCTCCGGTGTGAGCAATCGACGCAGACATCCGAGACATCTGGAGCGTTCCGGGCCGAGACTGCCCTGTGAGATACCCAACTCCCCCGCGATCTCCCGGTAGGTGAGGTCGTCGGGTGAGAGCAGCGCTTCGAGGAGACGGGGGCAACGGCCGGGCAGGCGGCGGACCGCGTCCCGCAGGGCGCGGTACCGGGCGGTGGTCAGTGCGTGCTGTTCCGGCCCGGCGCGCAGGTCGTCGGCCGGGTCGGTGCCGTAGGGCCGTTCCAGGCGGGTGGTGCGGCGGGTGCGGCGGGCCTCGGCGCGCACCGCCTTGCGCAGCCAGCCGTGCGGGTCCGGTGGTGGCCCGTCGGTCTCCAGCCGCTCCAGGAGCCGGAGCCAGACGGCCTGCTCCAGGTCGCCCGGCTCACCTCCCCCGGCATATGCCTCGGCGGAGGCCTCGGCGGTGAGCAGGGGATGCAGGGAGGCGACCAGGTCGTGCGTCATATGCGGAACGACGAACCGCCCCGGCGGCGGGTTGCCGGGGCGGCGCACAGTCAGCCCGAACGGGGCGCCGGACGGCACGGCGTTGACGCGCGGGGTGCCGCCGGCCGTCCGGAAGGGGGCCGTCAGCCCTTCAGGAAGTCGGCGCGGGCCAGCACTCCGGTGTCGGCGTTGTCGGTGAACACGCCGTCGATCCCGGTCGCGAAGTACTTCTTGAAGGCGCCGAAGACGTCGCCGTAGGCGTCGGCCGCGGTGCCCTTGCGGTACTCGGCCGGCAGGAAGGGGTTCTCGTTCCGCATGGTGTAGGGGTGCAGGATCAGGCCGACCTTGTGCGCGTCGGAGACCAGCGTGGTCGGCTCGGCCAGGGTGCCGTCCGCCTTCTTCGGGATGACCAGGTCCAGGGTCGGGCCGATGCCCTGGGCGTAACCGGCGATCTCCCGCAGGCCCTTGGGCGTGATGAGGTCGGCGACCGTGCGCGGGTCGTTCGCCTCGACGAAGTCGTACGGGCGGCTGTCCGCCGAGGACAGCAGGACGACGAGGGGGTTGTCGACCAGCCGGTTCAGCCGCTGGATGCTGCCGGGCTCGAAGGACTGGAGGATGACCGGGGAGTTCCGGCCGTCCTTGCCGTACTTGCGCAGCAGCTTGGCGACCCGCTCCTCCAGGCCGAGGCCCAGCTTGCGGAAGTAGGTGGGGTGCTTGGTCTCCGGGTAGATCCAGACCTGCTTGCCGCGCTTGCGGGTCTGCTCGTCCTGCCACCGCAGGACCTCTTCGAAGGTGGGGATCTCCCAGCGGCCGTCGTAGAGGGTGTTGTGCGGACGGTTGGCGGGGACGCGCTCGACGGCGCGCAGCGTCTTCAGTTCGGCGAGCGTGAAGTCCTCGGTGAACCAGCCGGTGGTGGGGACCCCGTCGAGCACCTTGGTGGTCCTGCGGTCGGCGAACTCCGGGTGGGAGGCGACGTCCGTCGTGCCGCCGATCTCGGGCTCGTGCCGGCAGACCAGGTGGCCGTCCTTGGTGGGCACCAGGTCGCCCGCCTCGACCACGTCGGCACCCAGGTCCAGGGCCAGCTCGTACGAGCCGAAGGTGTGTTCGGGGCGGTAGCCGCTGGCACCCCGGTGGCCGATGACCGTCGGCACCGGCAGGCCCTTCAGCCCGCGTCCCCCGTGCCCGGCCGCCCGGGCCGTGCCGGACAGTCCGAGGACCGCTCCGCCCGCGCCGAGCACCGCGGCGCCGAGCAGCGCCCTCCGTCCCGTCGTCTGCGTCTGCTCGTTCGCCTGGTCGCTGTCCATGAGCGCCCTCCTGCCGCCTTCGTCCATCGGTGCGGCCCGATCGTAGGGGCGTGCACATGACGGGAGGGAGGCTCCGGTCCGAACACCCGGGTGCTGTCGGATGTCCTGCGAACGGCGGAAGGTGACGCGTCGTCGGGGGCGGCGGCTCGTGTGCGGCGCGATGTCCGTCACATCGGCGCACGGCGGTCACGCGCCGTTCAGCGCACGCCACCGCAGGTAAACCCGCGTCAACACTTCGTAAGACCTCGGTGAACCGGACGTCCCCGATGTGCGCGCGGCCCGGCGCCGCGAGTAATGTCCTCACCTGCACAGACTCATATCGCCCCCTTTGACATCGGAGGACCCGTTGTCCCGCTTCGCGCTCATCAAGGCAGTGCTCGGACCGATCATGCGCCTGATGTTCCGCCCACAGGTGGAGGGCGTGGAGAACATCCCCGGCGACGGTCCGGTGATTCTGGCCGGTAATCACCTCACGTTCATCGACTCGATGGTGCTGCCGCTGGTCAGCAAGCGGCAGGTGTGCTTCATCGGCAAGGACGAGTACGTCACCGGCAAGGGCTTCAAGGGCCGGCTGATGGCCTGGTTCTTCACCGGCGTCGGCATGATCCCGGTGGACCGCGACGGGGCGAGCGGCGGGGTGGCCGCGCTGATGACCGGGCGGCGCATCCTGGAGGAGGGCAGGATCTTCGGGATCTACCCGGAGGGCACGCGCTCGCCCGACGGACGCCTGTACCGGGGCCGCACCGGCATCGCCCGCCTCACCCTGATGACCGGTGCGCCGGTGGTGCCCTTCGCGATGATCGGCACGGACAAGCTCCAGCCGGGGGGACGGGGCATCCCGCGGCCGGGCCGGGTCACCGTCCGCTTCGGCGAGCCCATGGAGTTCTCGCGGTACGACGGCATGGACCGGGACCGGTACGTGCTGCGCGCGGTGACGGACTCGGTGATGGCCGAGGTGATGCGGCTGTCCGGGCAGGAGTACGTGGACATGTACGCCACGAAGGCGAAGGCCGCCTAGGGTCTTTCGTCCGAATCGGGCGAGGGCGGCCGGCCGGGCGGCGGGCCGGCCGCGGGGGCGGTGCCGCCGAGGCCGGCCGCGCGGGGCTCCCGAAGGTCCGTCAGACGGTCCCCGGACGCCTCGGCGGACCGGTGTTGGACCGGCTGCCGTCCGCCTGCCGGTGGAATCTGCCGCCGACACATCGGGCATTCGGCCGTATCAGACGGCCATATGACCACACAACATGTCTGATTCAGACATGTCCAAACCTTCTCGGCGTACTCTGCTCCGTACCCCGGTCGCCGTCGCCGGCGCGGGATTCCTGGCAGCCTGCACCAGCTTCGGTTCCGAGCCCAGTTCCGGCCCCCAGCACAACGGCGGGGAGAAGTTCGTCCCAGCCGGACCCCGGGGGTACGTCAACCCTTCGGATCCGGAGGTCCTGGCCGCCGAGCGCAAGCGCGGGTCCGGCCGCGAACGCACCTTCAGCTTCACCGCCGCCGAGGCCAAGCTGGACCTGGGCGGGCGTTCGGTCCGCACATGGGCGTACAACGAGGAGGTACCCGGCCCGCTGGTGCGGGTCACGGCCGGCGACATGCTCGACCTGACGCTCACCAACCGGCTGCCGGCCACGACCACGCTGCACTCCCACGGGGTGCGGCTGCGCTGCGACATGGACGGCGTGCCGGACCTGACCCAGCGGGCCATCCACCCCGGGACCGACTTCCGCTACCGCTTCGTCGTCAAGCACCCGGGCACCTACCTGCTCCACTCCCACGTGGGGATGCAGCCCGACCGCGCCCTGTACGCGCCGCTCATCATCGACGACCCCAAGGAGCCCCTCTCCTACGACAAGGAGTGGGTCGTGGTCCTGGACGACTGGCTCGACGGCGTGCAGGGCTCCACGCCCGAGGGCGTCCTGAGCCAGCTCAAGCCCGGCGGCGCCATGGACATGGGCGGTATGGCCATGGGGCCCGGCCACGGCGGCCCGAGCGCCCACGGGCCGGACGCTCACCGGTCGGGGTCCGGGAAGTCGGCGGCGAGGTCCACGGGCCCCAACCGGGTGCTGCACGGCTCCCACAGCCGCATGCTGCACGGTGAGGGCGGCAGCGTCGCCTACCCGTACTACCTGGTGAACGGGCGCCTGCCGGACAATCCGTCGGTGTTCCGCTGCCGTCCCGGCGACCGGGTGCGGCTGCGCATCATCAACGCCGGTTCCGAGACCGCCTTCCGGGTCGCGCTGGGCGGCCACGCGATGACCGTCACCCACACCGACGGCTACCCCGTGCAGCACCGGGGGACCGACGCCCTCCTCGTCGGCATGGCGGAGCGGTACGACGTGCTGATCACCGCCAAGGACGGGATGTTCCCCCTGGTCGCGCTGCCCGAGGGCAAGAAGGGCAGGGCCGTCGCCGTGCTGCGCACCGGCAAGGGCGGCGGGAACCCCCCGGCCGACGTCCACCCGAACGAACTCGACGGCAACACCGTCCCCGCGCGCCGACTCCTGCCCGCCGACTCGGTGGCGCTCGACGACCGGGACCCCGACCGGGAGATCCGCATCAGGATCACCGGCACCATGCAGAAGTTCGACTGGGGGTTCGACCACAAGCCCTACTCCCCGCAGCAGCGCCACCCCGTGCGCGCCGGTGAGCGGGTACGGCTCACCCTCATCAACGCCACGGACATGTGGCACCCGATGCACCTGCACGGGCACACGTTCTCGATCACCGGGCTGGATTCCGCCGGGGCGCGCAAGGACACCGCGCTGGTGCTGCCGCACCGCAAGCTGGTGCTCGACTTCGACGCCGACAATCCGGGGCTGTGGATGCTGCACTGCCACAACCAGTACCACTCGGAGAGCGGCATGATGACGGTGCTGGGGTACAAGCGCTGAGTCCGGGTGGCCCGGCCGTGGTCCGGGCGCGGTCGCGTGCCGGCTCGTGGCGCGGTCGCCCGCGCCCGTGGTCCGGCCGGATCACCCGGCGCCCTCCAGCGCCTGGTCCCTCAGCAGGAACCACGCCGCCGCCGACGCCGTCAGGAGGACCGCCGCCCCTGCCCCGCAGGCCAGGTGCAGGCCGTGGAGGAAGCTGTCCCGGGCCGCGTCCAGAAGGGCCTGAGCCCGGTGCGGGGACAGGTGCGCCGCCGCCTCCACCGCCGCGCCCAGCGACTCGTGGGCGCCGTCCGGGGTGCCGGACGGGCCCGCGAAGCCGCGGTAGACGCCGGTCACGATGGAGCCCAGCAGGGCGATGCCCAGGGCGGCGCCCAGTTCGTACGCCGTCTCGGACACCGCCGAGGCCGCACCCGCCTGGTCCTTGGGGACGCTGGAGAGGATGACGTCGGCGGTCACCGTGAAGGAGAAGCCCGCGCCGACGCCCACGACCAGCAGGGCGGTCCCGAGGACCGGGTAGCCGGTGGACTCGCCGAGCGTCGTCAGCGCGGCCAGGGCGGCACCGACCGCGGCCAGGCCGCCGCAGACCACCGAGCGGACCGAGAAGCGCCGGGCGGCGCGGCCCGCGACCAGGCCGGCCGCCACCGCGCCCACCGCGGCGGGCAGTTCGGCCAGACCCGCCTCGAACGGACGACGGCCCTGGACGAGTTGCAGGTACTGGGAGAGGAAGAACACCAGGCCCGACATGCCGAGGACGGTCAGCAGGTCGGCGAGGACCGCCCCGCTGAAGCCACGGCGCCGGAACAGCCGCATATCCAGCAGCGGGACCGGCATGGTCAGCTGGCGGTGGACGAAGCCGTACAGGGCCGCCGCGCCCAGCAGACCGGCGCCGAGGCCCGTCGGGGTCGCACCGTGGGTGGCAGCCTCCTTGACCGCGTAGACCAGGCCAATCATGCCGGCCAGCGAGAGCAGGACGCTGCCCAGGTCCCAGGGGCCGGGGTGCGGGTTGCGCGACTCGGGCAGGGTACGGATGCCGACCAGGACCAGGACCGCCATCACCGGCAGGTTGATCAGGAAGACCGAGCCCCACCAGAAGTGCTCCAGGAGGAACCCGCCGGCGATCGGGCCGACGGCCGTACCGGCGGAGGCGGTGGCGCCCCAGACGCCGACGGCGAGGCTGCGCTCGCGCGGGTCGTGGAAGATGTTGCGGATCAGGGCCAGGGTGGCGGGCATCAGGGTCGCGCCGGCGACGCCGAGCAGCGCCCGGGCCAGGATCATCAGTTCAGGCGTCGTCGCGTAGGCGTTGAGTACGGACAGCGCGCCGAACGCCGTGGCCCCGCCCAGCAGGATCCGCTTGCGGCCGACGCGGTCACCGAGGCTGCCCATGGAGACCAGCAGACCGGCGATGACGAAGGAGTAGACGTCACCGATCCACAGCAGCTGGGTGCCGGAGGGGTTCAGGTCCTCGCTGATGTAGGGGGTCGCCAGGCCGAGGACGGTGGCGTCGACGGCCACCAGCAGCACGGCCAGGACCAGGACGGAGAGCGCGACCCAGCGGCCCGGGCGCTTCACCGCCCCGGTCGTCCGAGCCGGCCGCACCGTGCTGGTCATGATTCCTCTCTTCGCACGGCGCCGCCGAGCAACAGCTCGGCGATCATGGTCGGGAAGTCCCGGGAGGCCACGCGGCCGTCCAGGGTGGCCCAGGCGCAGGAGGCGATCAGCCCGTACAGCGCCTCGGTGAGCCAGACCGGGCTGAGGTCGATGCGGAACTCGCCGTCGCGCTGTCCGCGCTGGAAGAGGGCGCCGATCCGGGCGTCCAGGCGCTGCCAGCCCTCGTTCTGCCGGTCGCCCTCCCACAGCTGGTTCTCGCCGTACAGGAACGCGAGCAGTCCGGCGGCCGGCTGGATCTCGCGGACCAGTCTGCGCACGGCCTCGGCGGCGGACCCCTCCTCCGGCCGGGCCCGGTTAAGCGCCCCCTCGCACTCCGCGATGCCGAGCTGCTCCAGGGCCCGGACCAGCGCGTCCCGGCCGGCGAAGTGGCGGTGCAGCGTGGCCCGGCTGATCCCGGCGGCCTTGGCGACCTCGTCCATGGTCGCGGTGGATCTGCGGGTCAGCAGGGCGGCGGCGCTGCGCAGCACGTGGTCACGGTCGAGAGCCATGAGACAAGGGTAGCTCATGCGAGACATCAATGTCTTAGACTGGGCACGGCCGCCTCACGCAGGGTGGTCGGGGCGGGTGCTCGTCAGTGCCAGGGCAGCTGTCCGCGCCGCTCCCAGTAGGCGCGGGGGTCCTCCGCCAGCGTGTCGAGGCGGGCCAGCTGGTCCTCCTCGAGGTCGACGGCGGGGGCGTGCAGGTTGGAGACGAGCTGCGGGACGGTCGCGGCACCGGAGAGCACGACGCCGGCCCAGGGCCGGCGCAGGATCCAGGCCAGGGCGACCGCGTCACTGCCCATGCCGGTCTCGGCGGCCACGGCCTTGAGCGCGTCCGGGGCGTGCGGCTCGGCCAGCCGGCCGTTCGCCATGCCCTCCTTGACGATCACGGTGAGCCCGGCGTCGTGCGCCTCGGCGAGGGCGGGGCCGGCCGACGTCTCCAGCGCGTTGTACGTCGACTGCACGGTACGGAAGAGGGGTTCGCCGTCGACCGTGACCGCGAGGGCGGCGCGGATGGCATCGGCCTGGGCCGGGCCGCTGGTGGAGAAGCCGACGGTGAGCCCCTGGGCGGCGGCTTCCGCCAGCCTGGCGTGCAGGTCCTTGTCGGTGAGGGCCGGGCTGTCCGGGGTCACCGAGTGGATCTGGTAGAGGTCGAGCCGGTCGCCGAGCAGGGCGTCGGTCTCGGCGCGCTGCCGTTCGTAGGTGGCGAGGCCGTGGTCCTTGACCTCGTGCCGCTCGGCGTCGGTGGACCAGCCGGCGGTGTAGGTGTAGCCCCACTTGCTGCCGACGACCACGTCGCCGGCCTCGGGGTGGGCGTGCAGCCAGTCGGCGAGGAACTCCTCGGAGCGGCCGTAGGAGCGGGCGGCGTCGACGTAGCGGACGCCCTGGGCGTAGGCGGCGTCGAGGAGTTCGTGGGTCCGGGTGCGCAGTGCCTCGACGCTGCGGTCGTCCCCGAGGTCCTCCTCACGGCCGAGGTTGATGTAGCCGGGGCGGCCCACCGCGGCCAGGCCGAGTCCGATGTGGCAGGTGGGGGTCGTCGCTGTGGCCAGTCGCGCGAAGGGCATCGCGGGCTCCGTTCGGTCGGCTCGGTGAGGCTCGCGACCAACGTAACCCGCGATGCCCCGGTGATCGCGGTGGAGGGACGGGGACCGTCCCTCAGCTCTGCTGCTTGGCCTGCGCCCACTGGTGCTGGGCCGCGACGTCCGCCTTGACCTCCGCCAGCTGGACCGCGACCGCGCTCGGGGCCGTACCGCCGCGCCCGTTGCGGGAGGCGAGGGCGCCCGGGACGTTGAGGACGGAGCGGACCTCCGGGGTGAGGTGCGCGGAGATCTTCGCGAACTGCTCGTCCGTGAGGTCGTCCAGCTCCTTGCCCTCCGCCTCGGCGACCTTGACGCACTCCCCCGCGACCTCGTGCGCGACGCGGAACGGCACCCCCTGCTTGACCAGCCACTCCGCGATGTCGGTGGCGAGCGAGAAGCCGGCCGGGGCCAGTTCCTCCATGCGCTCGCGGTGAACGGTGAGGGTGGCGACCATGCCGGTGAAGGCGGGGAGCAGCACCTCCAGCTGGTCGCAGGAGTCGAAGACCGGCTCCTTGTCCTCCTGAAGGTCGCGGTTGTAGGCGAGGGGCAGTGCCTTGAGGGTGGCGAGGAGCCCGGTGAGGTTGCCGATCAGACGGCCGGACTTGCCCCGGGCCAGCTCGGCGATGTCCGGGTTCTTCTTCTGCGGCATGATCGACGAGCCCGTGGAGAACGCGTCGTGCAGCGTGACGAAGGAGAACTCCTTCGTGTTCCAGATGATGATCTCCTCGGCGATCCGGGAGAGGTTCACGCCGATCATCGCGGTGATGAAGGCGAACTCGGCGACGAAGTCCCGGGAGGCCGTGCCGTCGATGGAGTTGGCGGCGCTGCCGTGCTCGAAGCCGAGGTCGCGCGCGACCGCCTCCGGGTCCAGGCCGAGGGAGGAACCGGCGAGGGCGCCGGAGCCGTACGGCGACACGGCTGTCCGCTCGTCCCACTGGCGCAGCCGCTCGGCGTCCCGGGTGAGGGACTGGACGTGGGCCAGGACGTGGTGGGCGAAGAGCACCGGCTGGGCGTGCTGGAGGTGGGTGCGGCCGGGCATCGCCACGTCGGGGTGGGCCTCGGCGAGGCCGATCAGGGCGTCCTGGAGGTCGGCGATCAGGCCGCCGATGATCCGGGCGTGGTCGCGCAGGTACATCCGGAAGAGGGTGGCGACCTGGTCGTTGCGGGACCGGCCGGCGCGGAGCTTGCCGCCGAGGTCGGGGCCGAGGCGCTCCAGGAGGCCGCGCTCCAGGGCGGTGTGCACGTCCTCGTCGGCGATCGTGCCGACGAAGGTGCCGGCCGCCACGTCGGCTTCCAGTCGGTCCAGTCCGGCGAGCATGCGCCGGAGCTCGTCCTCGGTGAGAAGCCCCGCCGTGTGCAGGACGCGCGCGTGGGCACGCGAGCCGGCGATGTCGTAGGGGGCGAGCCGCCAGTCGAAGTGGACGGACGCGGACAGCTTCGCCAGGGCCTCGGCCGGACCGTCCGCGAAACGGCCGCCCCACAGCCGTACGTCACCGCTGTTGCTGCTCACTTGCGTTGCTCCTCGAAGCTCTAGGTGTGCCACCGCCTCCCCGCCTTTCCAGGCGAGGAGGCGGCCGTCAGGCTGGTGCGTGTGAGGTGGACCCGTGCGTGTGACCGGTCGCGGCTACGCCAGGTCCCGCTTGGCCGCGATCTTCGACGACAGGCTGTAGATGTCGATGAAGCCCTTGGCCGCCGACTGGTCGAAGGTGTCACCGGTGTCGTAGGTGGCGAGGTTGAAGTCGTACAGCGACTCCTGCGAGCGCCGGCCGGTGACGACGGCGCGGCCGCCGTGCAGGGTCATCCGGATGTCGCCGGTGACGTGCTGGTTGGCCTCGTTGATGAAGCCGTCCAGGGCGCGCTTGAGCGGGGAGAACCACTGGCCGTCGTAGACCAGTTCGCCCCAGCGCTGCTCGACCTGCCGCTTGTAGCGGGCGAGTTCGCGCTCGACGGTGACGTTCTCCAGCTCCTGGTGGGCGGTGATCAGGGCGATGGCGCCCGGAGCCTCGTACACCTCGCGGGACTTGATGCCGACGAGGCGGTCCTCGACCATGTCGATCCGGCCGATGCCCTGGGCGCCGGCGCGCTCGTTGAGCTGCTGGATGGCCTGCAGGACGGTGACGGGCTTGCCGTCGATGGCGACGGGGACGCCTTCCTTGAAGGAGATGACCACCTCGTCGGCCTCGCGCGGGACGGCCGGGTTGGAGGTGTACTCGTAGATGTCCTCGATCGGGGCGTTCCAGATGTCCTCCAGGAAGCCCGTCTCGACCGCGCGCCCGAAGACGTTCTGGTCGATGGAGTACGGGGACTTCTTGGTGGTGGCGATCGGGAGCTGCTTCTCCTCGCAGAAGGCGATCGCCTTGTCCCGGGTCATGGCGTAGTCACGGACCGGGGCGATGCACTTGAGGCCGGGGGCGAGGGCGACGATGCCGGCCTCGAAGCGGACCTGGTCGTTGCCCTTGCCGGTGCAGCCGTGGGCGACGGTACTGGCGCCGTGCTTCTCGGCGGCGGCGACGAGGTGCTTGACGATCGTCGGCCGGGACAGCGCGGAGACCAGCGGGTAGCGGTCCATGTAGAGGGCGTTGGCCTTGATCGCCGGGAGGCAGTACTCGTCGGCGAACTCGTCCTTGGCGTCGGCGACCTCGGCCTCGACGGCGCCGCACGCGAGGGCGCGCTTGCGGATGACGTCCAGGTCCTCGCCGCCCTGGCCGACGTCGACCGCAACGGCGATGACCTCGGCGCCCGTCTCCTCGGCGATCCAGCCGATGGCGACGGAGGTGTCCAGACCGCCTGAGTAGGCGAGTACGACGCGCTCGGTCACGGGTTTCTCCTCACAGTGCATTCGCTGACATGCATGAGTATGCAGAACTCTGCATGATTCGTCAATCTCCCTGGGGGTTGAACACGGGCAACCGCTTTCTCGTACTCCCCGCCGAACGCAGGCGCCGCGTTCGTCCGACGACGACACTCCCCGACCCGAGTGAGGCATCCGCATGTCCAGGGCTCTTCCGAAGAACGACAAGCGTCGCGTGGCGGTCATCGGCGGCGCCGCCGCCGCGGTGCTGTCCGGCGCGCTGATCGCCGGCTCCGCCCTCGCCGGCACCCCCGCGGGCAACGACGGCTCGGCCGGTGTCCGGACCCTGGCGGGCCCCGGGACGATCACCTGCCCGGACGTCGCCTCGAAACTGCCCGCGATCCCCGCCTCCGCGCGCGCCGAGGTCGACCGGAACCTCGCCCTCCTCCAGACGCAGATCAAGGAGGCGAACACCCGGCTGGCCGACACCGTCGGCCAGGGCGGACCGAACTTCGTCGACAACGCGATCCTCGGTCCGCTGAAGGACAAGCGCGTGGCCACCGTCAACCGCATCGCGACGGCGATCGGACGGACGGCGGCCAAGCCCGCCGGGCTGGACGCGCTGGCGCCCTGCACCCTGAACGCGGGCGGCGGCGGGGCGTCCACCGGCGCGGCCCCGAGCGCTCCCGGCACCCGGCAGCCGGGCGGGGGCGGCACGGCGGCGGGCGGCGGCGCGGCCGGCGGGAACACCGGGGCGGGGACGATCACCTGCCCGGACGTCGCCTCGAAACTGCCCGCGATCCCCGCCTCCGCGCGCGCCGAGGTCGACCGGAACCTCGCCCTCCTCCAGACGCAGATCAAGGAGGCGAACACCCGGCTGGCCGACACCGTCGGCCAGGGCGGACCGAACTTCGTCGACAACGCGATCCTCGGTCCGCTGAAGGACAAGCGCGCCTCGGCCATCGACCGCATCGCCATCGCCATCGGCCGCACCTCCGCCAAGCCCACGGGGCTGGGCTCGCTGGCCGCCTGCACCCTCACCCGGTGAGGTGACAGGCAGCCGTGGCCGCCCCGTGGAAGCGCCGGCCGGGGCGGCCACGGTGAACCCTCCCGCGCCCGATCCGGCAATTACTTAGACAGCCGAAGAAGTTCCGCCGATACTCGGCAGACATGGGAAAGACCTATGAGCGCATAGACGGCAGGCTGCGCACGTTCATCGAGGAGCAGCCCCTCTTCTTCACCGCGACCGCCCCGCTCTCCGGCGACGGCACGGTCAACCTCTCCCCCAAGGGCCTCAAGGGCTCCTTCGCGGTCCTCGACGAAGTCACCGTGGCCTACCTGGACTTCGCCGGGTCCAGCGCCGAGACCATCGCGCACCTCCGGGAGAACGGGCGGATCACGCTGATGTGGTGCGCCTTCCAGGGCCCGCCGAACATCGTGCGCGTGCACGGCCGGGGCGAGCCCGTCTTCCGTGACGACCCGCGTTTTGCCGGACTGCTCGCCCGCTTCCCGGACATCGAGCCGAGCCGGCACGGGCTGCGCGCGGTCATCGTGGTGCACGCCGAACTGATCCGGGACAGCTGCGGATACGCCGTCCCCCACATGGCGTACGAGGAGGACCGCGAACTGCACGGCAGGCGCTTCGCCCGCGAGGACGACGTCTCGCTGAACGCGTACTTCGAGAGGAAGGAGCACATCGCCACCAGCCTGGACGGCCTACCCGGGCTGCCGTTGCCGCTGCCGCCCTCTACCGTCTGAACCATGCGCCCCGGTGTGGTCCCCGCCCTCGTCCCCGCCCTCGTCTGCGCCTCCGTCCTCGCCCTGCTCGGCGCCGCTCCCGGCCGCGGCCCGGTGCCGCTGCCCGCCGGGATGGCGGACACCGGCGGCGGCCGCCAGCTGATCGTCGCCCAGGCCCCGGGCACCGGGGCCACGACGGGCACGGTCAGCTGGTGGGACCTGCGGAACGGCCGGTGGGTCCGGGCCGGCTCCGCACCGGCCCGGTTCGGGGCGGGCGGGCTGGTCGACGGCGCCACCCGCGTGCAGGGCACGAACACGACACCGACCGGGCTGTACGGCCTCCCCTTCGGCTTCGGGATCAAGGCCGCGCCGGCCGGCACACGGGTCGGGTACCGCCCGGTCCGGGACAGTTCCTGGTGGTGCCAGGACAACGGCTCCCGCTCCTACAACCGCTGGGTCGACCCGCTCCCCGCCGACTGCCGCGCCACCGAGTCCGAGCACCTGATCGACTACGCCACCCAGTACGCGTACGGCCTCGTCGTCGCCTTCAACTACCACCGGCCCGTGCGCGGACGCGGAGCCGGCATCTTCCTGCACGTCAACGGCAAGGGCGCGACGGCCGGCTGCGTGTCGGTGCCACAGGACGCCATGCGCCGCATCCTCACCTGGACGGACCCGGCGGCGAAGCCGCACATCGCGATCGGCACGGAGAAGGGGGCCACGGCGGTCGGCCGTTACTGAACCGCGCGGCGCAGGGGCCCGTCAGGACGCCGTGGGCAGGCTCATCGTGAACGACGTGGCACCCGGACGGCTCTCCAGTCCCACGCTCCCCCCGTGCGCCTCCGCCACCGCCGCCACGATCGACAGGCCCAGGCCCGCTCCCCCGCCGGGGGCACCGGTGCGACGGCGGTGTTCCGCCCGGGTGAAGCGTTCGAAGACGGTGGGCCGGATGTCCTCCGGGACGCCGGGGCCGTCGTCGTGGACGCGGAGGACGGCGTGGGCGGTGTCCGCCTCCAGGGTGACCGTCACCTTGGTGCCGGCCGGGGTGTGCAGACGCGCGTTGGCCAGCAGGTTGGCCAGCGCCTGGTGGAGGCGGTGGGCGTCGCCGGGCAGCGTGACCGGTTCCTCCGGCAGGTCCAGGGCCCAGCGGTGGGCGGGGCCCGCGGCGCGGGCGTCCGTCACCGCGTCCAGGACCAGTCGGGTCAGGTCCACCGGCCGGCGCTCCAGCGGGCGTCCCGCGTCCAGGCGGGCGAGCAGGAGCAGGTCGTCGACCATCTCGCCCATGCGGGCGGACTCGGCCGTGATGCGGCTCAGGGCGCGGGTCACCTCCGGGGGCACCGGACCGGGGTGCAGGAGGGCCAGCTCGGCGTGGCCGCGGACGGAGGCGACCGGGGTGCGCAGTTCGTGGCTGGCGTCGGCGGCGAAGCGCCGCAGCCGCTCCTCCACGGCGTGCCGCTTGGTGAGCGCGTCCTCCACGTGGCCCAGCATGCGGTTGAAGGCCGTGGCCACCTGGCCGACCTCGCCGTGCGGGTCGGTGTCCGGGGCCCGCGGCGGCAGCGCGACCTCGCCGCTGGCCAGCGGGAGCTCACTGACCCGGGTGGCGGTGGCGGCGACCCGGCTGAGCGGCCGGAGCGACCAGCGGACCCAGCAGGCCCCGGCCACGCCCGTGACCACCAGGGCGAGGCCGAAGACGACGCCGGCCACCAGTTCCAGCCGGTGGACCACTGCCTGGACCGGCTCCAGGGGGAGGCCGACGAGCAGCACGTCTCCGTCCCGGCCCGGGGAGGCGACGACCCGGTAGTCGTGCAGGGCGGACAGGCCGACGGTGTGCGGTCTGCCGTCGGCAGGTACCCGGGCCAGCCGCTCGGTGTCCCGCGCGGTCAGGTCGACGTCCAGGTCGGCGGCGGGGTCGCCGGAGCGGATCAGCCCCGTGTTGGTGACCGTGCCGTTCAGCAGGCGGGCGCCGAAGGTGCCGGTGGCCATGCGGCGGGTGTCGCCCTGTTCGTCGCCGTCGTGGTCGTCGTGTGCGTGGGCCGGCCGGCCGTCGTGTTCCAGGCTCTCCGGGAAGCGGGTGCCGACCTGGGTGAGCTGTTCGTCCAGGCGCCGGGTGAGGAAGCCGTTCAGTTCCACGACCGCGGCCAGGCCGACGGCCGCGCAGCTCACCGCCAGCAGCGTCACCAGTCCGACGGTGAGCCGGGCACGGAGGGTGCGGGGACGCACGGCACGGCGACGCACGGCACGGGGGCGCGGCGGGGTCACCTGGTCACCGGCTTCAGGACGTAGCCGGCGCCGCGCACGGTGTGGATCATGGGCTCGCGGCCCGCGTCGACCTTCTTGCGCAGGTAGGAGATGTACAGCTCGACGACGTGCGCCCGGCCGCCGAAGTCGTAGGACCAGACCCGGTCGAGGATCTGCGCCTTGCTGAGCACCCGGCGCGGGTTGCGCATGAGGAAGCGCAGGAGTTCGAACTCGGTCGGCGAGAGGTCGATCAGCTCGCCGGCCCGGGTCACCTCGCGGGCGTCCTCGTCCATCACGAGGTCCCCGACGACCAGCCGCGGGCCCTCCTCCTGCGAGCGGGCCATGCCGGCCCGGCGCAGCAGGCCGCGCAGCCGGGCGACGACCTCCTCCAGGCTGAAGGGCTTCGTGACGTAGTCGTCGCCGCCCGCGGTGATCCCGGCGATACGGTCCTCGACCGCGTCCCGTGCCGTCAGGAAGAGCACGCACACGTCGGGCTTCACCTCGTGCAGGCGGCGCAGCACCGCGAAGCCGTCGGTGTCGGGGAGCATCACGTCCAGGACGACGGCGTCGGGCATCAGCTCGCGGGCGGCGGCGAGGGCGGCGGCGCCGTCTCCGGCCGCGCGTACCTCCCAGCGCTCGTAGCGCAGGGCTCCGGTGAGCACCTCCGCGAGGTCGGGGTCGTCGTCGACGACGAGGACGCGCAGCGGGGTGCCGTCGGGGCGGGTGAGTGCGGGGCGGCCGGAGGGGGTGGTGTTCATCGCGCCTCCCAGCATCGCCGGTGCGCGCCGCTCCGGGCGACCCGGCCCCCTCTGAGTTTCCTGTGAGTCCGCCCCGGGGGGCCTCACTCAGAGGTGTTTCAGAGGTTCGCCCCGCATGGTGGCCTGGCCGACGGACGAAAGGACGGCGACATCGTATGACCACCGTGGATACGCGGCGGGCGGCCCCGCCGCTGCCCGTGCCCGCGCGGCGCTCCCCCGCCGGGCCCGTGCTGGCCCTGCTGTGGGCGGGGGCGGCGGCCGTACTGGCGCTCTGGTGGGCGGACACCGGGTCCGTGGTCGGGGCGGCCGGGTGGCTGACCGGGGCCGGGCGGATCGCCGGTCTGCTGTGCGGGTACGCCTGCGCGGTGCTGGTCGGGCTGATGGCGCGGGTGCCGCTGCTGGAGCGGCGCGTCGGCTCGGACCGGGTGGCGCGCTGGCACGCGCTGGCCGGCCGGTACACCGTCTGCCTGCTGCTCGCGCACGTCGTGCTGATCCTCGCCGGGTACGCCGCCCAGGACCGGGCCTCCCTCTGGCACGAGACGGTGACCGTCGTCCTCGACTACCCGGAGATGCTGAAGGCCACCGCCGGCACGGTGATCCTCCTCGCGGTCGGCGTCACCTCGGCGCGGGCCGTGCGCCGCCGGACGAGCCACGAGTTCTGGTACTGCGTCCACCTGCTGACGTACGCGGCCGTCTTCCTCGCCTTCGGGCACCAGCTGGCCCTCGGAGACGAGTTCAACGGCGAACCCGCCGCGACCGCCGCCTGGTACGCGCTGTACCTGGGCGTGGCGGCGCTGGTGCTGTGGTTCCGGGTCCTCACCCCGGTACGGCTCAACCTGCGCCACCGCCTGCGGGTGGACTCCGTCCACCGGGAGGCGCCGGGGGTGTACTCGGTCGTCGTCCGGGGGCGGCGCCTGGACGAACTGGGGGCGCGGCCGGGCGAGTTCCTCCGCTGGCGGTTCCTCGCCGAGGGCATGCGCCGGACGTCGACGCCGTACTCCCTGTCGGCGCCGCCGCGCCCCGACCTGCTGCGCATCACGGTCAAGGCGCTCGGCGACCACAGCGCGGCCGTCTCCCTGCTGCGCCCCGGCACCCGGGTGTGGGCGGAGGGCCCGTACGGCGCCCTGACCGCCGACCGGGCCGCCGGCCGGCGCACCCTGCTGATCGCCGCGGGCGTCGGCATCACCCCGCTGCGGGCGCTGTTCGAGACGCTCCCCGGCGAGGTGACCCTGCTGTACCGGGCGCGCTCGGCCGAGGACCTGGCACTGGGCGGCGAGCTGGAGGCGATCGCCCGCTGGCGCGGCGGGCGGGTGCTGTACGCGCTCAACGGTCCGGGCGGGGAGCGCCCGCCCCTGACGGCGGCATCCCTGCGCGCCACCTTCCCCGGTCTCGCCGACGACCTCGACGTCTTCCTCTGCGGGCCGCACGGCTTCGCCCGGGACGTGTACCGGGCGCTGCGCGAGGCCGGGGTGGCGGACCGCCGCATCCACCACGAGTCGTTCGAGCTGTGAGCCGGGACAAGGCCCGCCGAGAGACGGAGAAGAACCGGACATGCACGCGTTGAACAAGAACCGTCCCCTGCGCCGCGTCGTGCTGGCGAGCGCCGCCACCGTCTCCGGAATGGTGCTGCTGCTCGCGCTGAAGCCGCACACGGCGCCCACGCCGGCCACGGCGGGCACCAGGCCCCCGGCCGCGTCGACCAGCCCGGCACCCGGCTCCGGCTCCGGCTCCGGCTCCGGCTCCGGCAGCGGTTCCGGCTCGGCGTCCGGGACCACGACGGCCACCGGGGACACCGTGCAGACCCGCTGGGGCCCGGTCCAGGTGCGCGTCACCGTGCGCGACGGCAGGCTCACCGACGTCGCGGCCGTCAGCTACCCGCAGGACAACCCGCGCGACCAGGAGATCAACAGCTACGCCCTGCCCCAGCTGCGGCGCGAGGCGCTGGCGGCGCAGAGCGCTCGGATCGACACGGTGTCGGGAGCGACGTACACCAGTGACGGTTACCGGCAGTCACTCCAGTCCGCGCTGGACTCGGCGGGGCTCTGAACACTCCCGCCGTGCGGCACGTATCTGTGGGCCAAGGGTCAAGTCCCCACGGAGGAACCGTGACCACCACGCTCGCAGGCGGACGTGCCGCCCGCCGACAGACGATGCGCCGCATCCGCCCGCGCCGCTCCCCGGCCGTACCGCTGCTGCTCGCCGTCTGGGCGGGCGCGGCGGCCGTGCTGTGGCTCTGGTGGCACGACACCCCGTCCATCGCCGACGACACCGGCCGCATCCTCGGCGCGGGCCGGATCACCGGTCTGCTGGCCGGCTACCTGATGGCGCTGGTCGTGCTCCAGATGGCGCGCGTGCCGGCGCTGGAGCGGCGGGTCGGCTCCGACCGGGTGGCCCGCTGGCACGCGATGAGCGGCCGGTACACGCTGTGCCTGGTCGTCGCCCACGTCTTCCTCGTCATGTGGGGGTACGCGCGCCAGGCCGGAAGGTCCCTCGGTGACATCGTCCAGCAGACCGCCGACTCCGTCGACCAGCTGCCGGACATGGGCAAGGCGGCCGTCGGCACGGGCCTGTTCGTGGTCATCGGGCTGACGTCGGCCGGCCCGGTCCGCCGCCGGCTGCCGTACGACACCTGGTACCACGTCCACCTGCTGACGTACGCGGCGGTGTTCCTGACGTTCTGGCACCAGATCACCACCGGCAACGACTTCGCGGTGGAGCCCGCCGCCAAGACCTTCTGGTACGGGCTGTACGGCGCGGTCACCGCGCTGGTGCTCTGGTACCGGATCCTCACCCCGGTCCGGCTGAACCTCCGGCACCGCATGTACGTGGAAGCGGTCATCGAGGAGACGCCGGGCATCGTGTCGGTGCTGATCGGCGGGCGGAAGCTGCACCGGATGGGCGCGGAGGCAGGCCAGTTCTTCCGCTGGCGGTTCCTCGCGCCGGGGATGCGGTTCAGCTCGCACCCGTACTCCCTCTCGGCCGCCCCGCGCCCCGGGATGCTGCGGATCACGGTGAAGGCGATCGGCGACCACAGCGCCCGGCTGCGCGAGCTGGCGCCCGGGACGAAGGTGTGGGCGGAGGGCCCGTACGGCGCGCTCACCGCCCAGCGGCGCAGCCGGGGCAAGGTGCTGCTGGTCGCGGGCGGGGTGGGCATCACGCCGATGCGCGCGCTGTTCGAGACGCTGCCCGGTGCCGCCGGTGACATCACGCTCCTGTACCGGGCGAACACCACCCAGGACCTGGCCCTGTGGGACGAGCTGGCGGCCATCGCCGAGGAGCGGGGGGCCCGGCTGATGTACGCGGTGAACAGCCCGGAGGGCGAACGGCCCGACATCTCCGCGGAGAACCTCCGGCGGAAGATCCCGGACGTCGACCGGCACGACGTGTTCATGTGCGGTCCGCCCGGGTTCGCGCAGTCGGTGTACGAGGCACTGCGCGAGGCGGGGGTTCCCGCCCGCCGTATCCACCACGAGTCGTTCGAGATGTGAGCGGAGCTGCGAACCGATGAGGAAGAGCCACCCCGTGCGGCGGGTCGTGCTGGCCACGGCCGCGACCGTGTCCGGTGTCGTGCTGCTGCTGGCGCTGAAGCCGGCGTCGGGTCCGGCCGGCGCGTCGGCGGCGGGCGCGGCCCCCCAGGCGACGGCGGCCGGGCAGGAGTCGCCGCAGGGCGGAGCACAGGGCGCGGCCCCGGCCGGTTCCGGCACGGTGACCGGTGACGCGGTGCGGACGCAGTACGGGGCCGTGCAGGTACGTCTGACCGTCAGCGGCGGGAAGATCACGAAGGCGGAGGCGGTGCAGGCCCCCAAGGGCGGGCTGAGCGACCAGAAGACCCAGCTCGCCGTCCCCCGGCTCAACCAGGAGGCCGTGGCCGCCGGAACGGCGGACATCGACGCCGTCTCCGGGGCGACGTACACCAGCGAGGGCTACAGGAAGTCGTTGCAGTCCGCGCTGGACAAGATCAAGCCGGCGTCGTCGGGCACCTCCGGCGCGGCCGGCTCGGCGCAGGCGCGGACCGTCACCGGGAAGGCCGCGCAGACCCCGTACGGACCGGTCCGGGTACGGATCACGGTCGCCGGCGGGAGGATCACCAAGGCCGAGGCGGTGCAGGCCCCCAAGGGCGGGCTGAGCGACCAGAAGACCCAGCTCGCCGTCCCCCGGCTCAACCAGGAGGCCGTGGCCGCCGGAACGGCGGACATCGACGCCGTCTCCGGGGCGACGTACACCAGCGAGGGCTACAGGAAGTCGTTGCAGTCCGCGCTGGACCAGGCCGGTGGCTGACGCGGTGGCCGAGGAGGCTCAGGCGCCCGCCGCGGTGCGTCACGCGGAGGAGGTCATGGGGACGGTCTTCTCCTTCGACGTCCGCGGCGGGGAACCGGAGGCGGTACGGGCCGCGCTCGCCGAGGCGGTCGCCGGGCTGCACCGGGCGGACGCGCTGTTCAGCACCTACCGCGAGGACAGCGAGGTGTCACGGCTGGCCCGGGGTGAGCTGGACGTCTCGCGGTGCGCCCCCGAGGTGGCCGAGGTGCTGGAGCTGGCGGCCGAGGCGGAGCGGGTGAGCGAGGGGTGGTTCAGCGCCCGTTACCGGGGCTCGCTGGACCCCACCGGCATCGTCAAGGGCTGGGCGGCCGAGCGGGCGGCACGGCTGCTGGCGGCGGTGTCCGGGGTGCGGGGGGTGAGCGTCAACGGAGGCGGGGACGTGCAGTTGCTCGGCGCGCCGGAGCCGCAGCGTGCCTGGCGGGTGGGGGTCTCCGATCCGCTCCGGCCCGGCGGGCTGGCGGCGGTGGTCTCGGCGGCGGGCACGCAGGAGCTGGCGGTGGCGACGTCCGGTACGGCGGAGCGGGGCGCGCACATCGTGGACCCGCGCACCGGCCGGTCCGCGGTGACGGACCTGGTGGCGGTCACGGTCGTGGGGCCGCGTCTGACGTTCGTCGACTGCTGGGCCACGGCCGCCTTCGCGATGGGTTCCCGGGCGGGGCTGGCCTGGCTGGAGTCCCTGCCGGACGTGGAGGCCCTGCTGATCACCGCCGGCGACGAGGTGAGGTGCACCGGGGGGCTGGCGGCACGGCTGGGCTGAGAGCGGCCCGCTCCCGGTTCACCGCGCGGGGGTTCAGGCGGCCTCACGGTTCCGACCGCCCGCGACGCCACGCGCATCCCGGTGCTGGGGCGCGGCTGCACCGGCTGCACACGGGAGGGGCGGGAGCGTGAGCGTCACCGCCGGGCCGGCCCGCCCCTGGCCCCGGCACCCCACCGGTCCCGGCGGCCCGGCGCCGGACACGCACGGGACGACGGCACGGGCAGCCGGGGTCAGCCGCTGGAACGCGGGGTGCCGCCGATCGCGTCCCTGCGGCGCTCCGCGACCCCTCTAGCGGCCACCGTCGACGGCTGCCTGCGTCCCCGTCCGGCGGTGCGGCCCCCCACCGTCACCGCACTCGGCACCGCGCTGAGAACGACCCCGCGGCCGAGCGGACCGGTGCTTCGGGTGCCGCACGGCCGGCCTGGCGGCGGCGCCGGGCCGGATCGTCCCCGGTGCGGGACCCCTGGGGCGCCGTCACCGCGCTCGGGCCTGCCCCTCACCTGCGGCGACGGCTGAGCGGGCCGGCTCACGTCGTCGGGGTGACGACCTTCGCCTCGCGCAGCTGCGCGGTGGCGAGGACGGTGCCGTCGGGCGACGTCAGACGGGCCCCGGAGTACCGGGTGAGGTCGACGGGGACGGCCACGCCCCAGGCGCCGTGGCCGTCGCGCACGGGGAAGTCGCCGACGCGGACGCTGGTGCCGTCGGCGCGCTCCAGGAAACAGGTGACCCTTCCGGTGTACCGGGTGCCGGGGCGGGTGAGCGCGACGGTCAGGAACATCCAGCCAGGGGTGCCGGGATGGGCGTAGACCTCGCCGGCGGACTGCCCGCCGCGCCCGGCCGGGGTCATGTCCCCGACGAGCACCGGCTCGGACTCGACGGCGGGCGGTGGCGAGGCGGTGACCTCCTCGACGGCGGTGCCGACCGCCCAGCCGGCGAAGCCGACGGCGACGGCGAGCGCGGCACCGACCGCGGCGACCCGTACCCGGGCCCGCCGGGCCTCGTGGCGCGGGCCCCGGCGCGGGCGGCCGAGGGGACCCGCCGGCCGCTGCCCCTCGGCTGCCGCCGACCGGACGAGGCCGCGCGCCACGCGGGTGTCGAAGCCGGGCGGCGGCTCGCGGTCCGGGAGCAGGCCGGCCAGCCGGTCGCCGACCAGGGTCAGTTGCCGGACGTACTCCCGGCAGTCCGCGCACCGGTCCAGGTGGGCGACCGCCTCGGCCCGCTCCCGGCCGGGCAGCACGCCCAGAGCCAGCTCGGCACCGAGCTCCCGCAGCTTCTCGCAGTTCGCGTCACCGGACATGGTCGCCCCGTTCCCGAGAAGCGACGGCGGCGCGCAGCCGTGCCATCGCCGTCCTGATCCGCGTCTTGGCGGTACCCAGCGGGATCCGCTCCGCGTCGGCGACCTGCCGGGCCGTCATGCCGTAGACGCCGGCCATCATCAGCGCCCTGGCCTGTTCCCGTGGCAGCCGCGCCAGGGCGGACCGGACCTGCGCGGACGCCTCGTCGGCCAGCGCCCATCGCTCGGGGGTCTCGGTGACGGCGTCCAGGAGGGCTTCGAGGTCCTCGGGAGCCACCGGCTCCGTCCGCCGGGCCCGGACCGCGTCGACGGCGAGGTTGTGCGCGATGGTCGTCAGCCAGGTCATGACCGAGCCGCGGCGCGAGTCGTAGATCTGCGCGTGGCGCCACGCGCGTTCGAACGTCTGCTGGGCGACGTCCTCGGCGAGCTGCCGGTCCCCGGTGACGGCCATGGCCACACCGAAGACCCGGTGCTGGAACCTCCGTACGAAGATGACGGCCAGCTCCGGATCTCCGGCGGCCAGCCCGGACAGCAGAGCCTCGTCCGGGAGGCGGCCAACGGGGAACCGATAGCCCGACACACCCCTGTGTACGTTCGACGGCCGCCAGGGGATTGCCCGTCCCCCTGGCCGCTCGCCGCGGAAGATCACATGCCCATTCTGCGTCGGCCGGCCGGGCCCCGCACGCGGTCAGTGCCCGTTCTGCGCCAGCCGCAGCAGATGGTCGGCCAGGGCCTGGCCCCCGCTGGGCTCCCGGCTGATCAGCAGCAGCGTGTCGTCACCGGCGATCGTCCCGAGGATGTCGTGCAGCTCGGCCTGGTCGATGGCGGAGGCGAGGAACTGCGCGGCTCCCGGAGGAGTCCGCAGGACCACCAGGTTCGCCGAGGCCTCCGCCGAGATCAGCAGCTCCTGGGAGAGCCGCCGCATCCGCTCCTCCTTCGCCGACTCCCCCAGCGGAGCGCGGGGCGTGCGGAAACCGCCCTCGCTCGGCACCGCGTAGATCAGGTCGCCGTCGGTGTTGCGGATCTTCACCGCGTTCAGCTCGTCGAGATCCCGGCTGAGCGTCGCCTGGGTCACGCTCAGCCCGTCGTCGGCGAGCAGCTTCGCCAGCTGGCTCTGCGACCGCACCGGCTGCCGGTTGAGGATGTCCACGATCCGCCGGTGCCGTGCGGTGCGGGTCTGCGGCACGGCGGGCCCGGCGCCGTTCGCGGCCTCGTGGTCCTGCGCCTCGCTCATCGTCGTCTCATTCTCCGGATCGTCCTTCCCCGTCGGCGGGGGTCGCCGCGTCGAGGATGCCGGGCAGCGCCCGGAGCAGCGCACCCGCCTCGTCGTCGCGCAGATTCAGCGGCGGCATGAGCCGTACGACGTCGGGGGCGGGCGCGTTCACCAGGAACCCGGCCTCCTGGGCCGCCTCCTGCACCTGCGGTGCGCGCGGCCCGGTGAGCACGATACCCAGGAGCAGGCCCGCACCCCGGACATGATCGACCAAGGGGTGCCCCAGGGCCTCGACGCCGTCCCGCAACCTCTCGCTCTGCCGCTTGACGTTGTCGAGCAGTCCCTCGCCCTCGATGGTGTCGAGCACGGCGAGCCCGGCGGCGCAGGCGACCGGGTTGCCGCCGAAGGTGGTCCCGTGCTGGCCGGGCCGGAGCAGCTCGGCGGCCCGGCCGAAGGCCACGGTCGCGCCGAGCGGCAGCCCCCCGCCCAGCTGCTTGGCGAGGGTGACGACGTCGGGCAGCACGCCCTCATGGGCCTGGTACTCGAACCAGGTGCCGGTCCGCCCGATGCCGGTCTGCACCTCGTCCAGGACGAGCAGCGCACCCGTGGCGGCGGTGATCGCGCGGGCCGCCTTGAGGTAGCCGGCCGGGGGCACGACCACACCGTTCTCGCCCTGGATCGGCTCGATGACCACCAGGGCGGTGTCCTCGGTGACCGCGGCGGCCAGTGCCTGCGCGTCGCCGTAGGGGACGTGGGTGACGTCGCCGGGCAGTGGCCGGAAGGGCTCCTGCTTGGCGGGCTGGCCGGTGAGCGCGAGGGCGCCCATCGTGCGGCCGTGGAAGCCGCCGTCGGTGGCGACCACGTGGGTGCGCCCGGTGAGCCGGCCGATCTTGAAGGCGGCCTCGTTGGCCTCGGCACCTGAGTTGCAGAAGAAGACCCGGCCCTCCCGGCCGAACAGCGTCAGCAGCCGTTCGGCGAGGGCGACGGTGGGCTCGGCCATGAAGAAGTTGGAGATGTGGCCGAGGGAGCCGATCTGCCGGGTCACGGCCTCCACGATCGCGGGGTGGGCGTGGCCGAGCGCGTTGGTGGCGATGCCGCCGACGAAGTCCAGGTACTCCCGGCCCTCGGCGTCCCAGACCCGGGTGCCCTCGCCGCGGACGAGGGGCAGCCGCGGGGTGCCGTAGTTGTGCATGAGCGCGCCCTGCCAGCGCTCGGTCAGCTCCTTGTTCCCCTGGTGGCCCGTCACTGCGCGTCCCCCTCAAGCTCGTCGGGCACGACCATGGTGCCGATGCCCTCGTCGGTGAAGATCTCCAGCAGGATCGAGTGCTGGACCCGGCCGTCGATGACGCGGGCGGTCGTCACGCCGCCCCGCACGGCGTGCAGGCAGCCCTCCATCTTCGGCACCATGCCGGAACTCAGCTCCGGCAGCAGCTTCTCCAGCTCGGAAGCGGTGAGCCGGCTGATCACCTCGTCGGAGTTCGGCCAGTCCTCGTAGAGGCCCTCGACGTCGGTGAGGACCATGAGGGTTTCGGCGCCCAGTGCCGCAGCGAGTGCCGCAGCCGCCGTATCAGCATTGACGTTGTAGACATGTCCGTCGTCCTGGGAGCGGGCGATCGAGGAGACGACCGGGATGCGGCCGTCGGCGAGCAGCGCCTCGATGGCGCCCGTGTCGAGGGCGGTGATCTCGCCGACCCGCCCGATGTCGACCGGCTCGCCGTCGATCTGCGGGGTGTGCTTGGTGGCGGTGATGGTGTGCGCGTCCTCGCCGGTCAGGCCGACGGCGAACGGGCCGTGCTGGTTGAGCAGGCCGACCAGCTCGCGCTGCACCTGCCCGGCCAGCACCATCCGTACGACGTCCATGGCGTCCTCGGTGGTGACGCGCAGGCCGGCCTTGAACTCGCTGACGATGCCGTGCCGGTCGAGGGCGGCGCTGATCTGCGGGCCGCCGCCGTGCACGACGACGGGCTGGAGACCGGCGTGCCGCAGGAAGACGACGTCCTGGGCGAAGGCGGCCTTCAGTTCCTCGTTCACCATGGCGTTGCCGCCGAACTTGATGACGACGATCTTGCCGTGGTGCCGGGTCAGCCAGGGCAGCGCCTCGATGAGGATCTGGGCTTTCGGCAGTGCCGTGTGTTTCCGCGTCGTGGTCATGAGGAGTAAGCGCTGTTCTCGTGGACGTAGTCGGCGGTCAGGTCGTTGGTCCAGATGGTCGCGGTCTCGGCGCCGGCGGCGAGGTCGGCCACGATGTGGACCTCGCGGTAGCGCATGTCGACCAGGTCGCGGTCCTCGCCGACGCTGCCGTTCTTGCAGACCCAGACGCCGTTGATGGCGACGTTGAGCTGGTCCGGCTCGAAGGCGGCCTTCGTGGTGCCGATCGCGGAGAGCACGCGGCCCCAGTTGGGGTCCTCACCGTGGATCGCGCACTTGAGGAGGTTGTTGCGGGCGATGGAGCGGCCCACCTCGACGGCGTCCTCCTCGCTCGCCGCGTTGACCACCTCGACCCTGATGTCCTTGCTCGCGCCCTCGGCGTCGCCGATGAGCTGCCGGCCGAGGTCGGCGCAGACCTGCCGTACGGCCTCGGCGAACTCCTCGTAGCCCGGGGTGACGCCGCTGGCGCCGGAGGCGAGCAGCAGGACGGTGTCGTTGGTGGACATGCAGCCGTCGGAGTCGACGCGGTCGAAGGTGACCTTGGTCGCCGCGCGCAGGGCCCGGTCCAGGGTCGCGTCGTCCAGGTCGGCGTCGGTGGTCAGCACGACGAGCATGGTGGCGAGGCCCGGGGCGAGCATGCCCGCGCCCTTGGCCATGCCGCCGACGGTCCAGCCGGCCTCACCGCTGACGACGGACGTCTTGTGGACGGTGTCGGTGGTCTTGATGGCGATGGCGGCCTTCTCGCCGCCGTGCTCGCTCAGGGAGGCGGCGGCCGTCTCCACGCCCCCCAGGACCTTGTCCATGGGGAGCGGTACGCCGATCAGGCCGGTGGAGCAGACGGCGACCTCGATGGCGCCCCGGCCGAGCACCTCGGCGGTCTTCTCGGCGGTGGCGTGGGTGTCCTGGAAGCCCTGGGGACCGGTACAGGCGTTGGCGCCGCCGGAGTTGAGGACGACCGCCGAGACCTGGCCGCTCTTGAGGACCTGCTCGGACCAGAGCACCGGCGCGGCCTTCACACGGTTGGAGGTGAAGACGCCCGCGGCGGCACGGCGCGGCCCGTTGTTGACCACGAGGGCCAGGTCGGGGTTGCCGTTCTCCTTGATCCCGGCGGCGATGCCCGCCGCCGTGAATCCCTTGGCTGCCGTGACGCTCACTGCTTCTCCTTGTTCGCTTCTCCGCCCGTGCAGCGCGGCGGTGCGGCCATCGTCGTCGTCTGCGGCCCGGCGGCTGCACGTACGTCGCTCACGGTGCGACTCCGATCGTGGAAAGCCCGGTGGTCTCGTCGAGACCCAGGGCGATGTTCATGCTCTGGACGGCACCGCCCGCGGTGCCCTTGGTCAGGTTGTCGATGGCGCTGATCGCGATGATGCGGCCCACGGCGGCGTCGTACGCGACCTGCACCTGAACGGCGTTGGAACCGTGGACGGACGCCGTGGCGGGCCACTGGCCCTCGGGGAGCAGGTGGACGAAGGGCTCGTCGGCGTAGGCCTTCTCGTAGGCGGCGCGCACCGCGTCGGCCGTGACCCCCTCGGCGGCGGACGCGCTGCACGTGGCCAGGATCCCGCGCGGCATCGGGGCGAGGGTGGGGGTGAAGGAGACCTTCACGGTCTCCCCGGCCACCCCGCTGAGGTTCTGGATCATCTCGGGGGTGTGCCGGTGGCCGCCGCCGACACCGTAGGGGGACATGGAGCCCATGACCTCGCTGCCGAGCAGGTGCGGCTTGGGGGCCTTGCCCGCGCCGGAGGTGCCGGACGCGGCGACGATCACCGCTTCGGGTCCGGCGAGTCCGGCCGCGTAGGCCGGGTACAGGGCGAGGGAGACGGCGGTCGGGTAGCAACCGGGCACCGCGATGCGCTTGGACCCCGTGAGCCGGGCGCGGGCGCCGGGGAGTTCGGGGAGGCCGTAGGGCCAGGTGCCGGCGTGCGGGGTGCCGTAGAAGCGCTCCCAGTCGGCCGGGTCCTGCAGCCGGAAGTCGGCGCCCATGTCGATCACGAGGACGTCGGGTCCGAGCTGCTCGGCGACGGCGGCGGACTGGCCGTGCGGCAGCGCGAGGAAAACCACGTCGTGCCCGGCGAGGGCCTCGGCGGTGGTCTCGGCCAGCACGCGGTCGGCCAGCGGCAGCAGATGCGGCTGGAGCGCGCCGAGCCGCTGTCCGGCGTTGGAGTTCCCGGTCAGGGCACCGATCTCGATCCCGGGGTGCGCGAGGAGCAGGCGTAGGACCTCTCCGCCCGCGTATCCGCTCGCCCCGGCCACCGCCGCACGTACCGCCATGTCCATCCTCCTCCTGGATGGCATGACTATACGTATCGCTGCACGTTTATGCAATCGTTCCGCGCACCATCACCCGGCGCGAGACGAGGAAGGTGACCGGGATCGCCGCGGCGGAGGCGAGCAGCGGGGCGAAGCGGCTGCCGGCGTGCAGCAGGTCGACGACGACGTAGACGCCCGCCGTGGTGACCAGGAAATTCGTCACGTTCGTCAGCGGGAACAGCAGGAATTTCCGCCAGGTGGGCCGGGTCCGGTAGGTGAAGCGCGCGTTCAGGAAAAAGGACCCGACCATGCTGAGCAGAAAGGCCAGGATGTGCGCGGCCAGATAAGGAAAGACGGTCAGGAACGACAGGTAAAGACAGTAGTAGGCCGCCGTGTTCACGACGCCGACCGCCGCGAAGGTCAGAATCTGCCGCATCAGGGGATGAGATCCTTCGTCCGTTCCACGTTGGTCGCCTTCACCAGGAAGTGCGGGCGCCCCTTCACCTCGTAGTAGATGCGGCCCGTGTACTCCCCGATGACTCCCAGCATGACCATCTGGACGCCCGCGAGGGCGGTGACGGCCGTGATGATGGTCACATAGCCGGGAGTCTGGACGCCGTGCACGAGCGCGGCGCCCACGATCCAGGCGGTGTAGAGGCCCGCGCACAGCAGCAGGCCCACACCGAGCCAGAGCGCGGCGCGCAGCGGGCGGTTGTTGAAGGACAGCAGGCCGTCGAGGCCGTAGTTGAGCAGGCCGCGCAGGTTCCAGGAACTGCGGCCGGCCTGGCGCGCGGCGTTCCGGTACTCGAAGGTGGTGCTCGGGAAGCCCACCCAGGCGAACAGGCCCTTGGAGAACCGGTTGTACTCGGTGAGCGCCAGCACCGCGTCCACCACCCGGCGCGACAGCAGCCGGAAGTCCCCCACCCCGTCGACGAGTTCGACGTCGACCAGGCGGTTGACGAGCCGGTAGTACAGCCGGGCGGTGAGGGTCCGGGTGAACCGGTCACCGGTGCGGGTGCGTTTGGCGATGACCTGGTCGTGGCCCTGTTCGCGCAGCTCGACCATGCGCCTGATCAGCGCCGGCGGGTGCTGGAGGTCGGCGTCCATGACGATCACCGAGTCGCCCGAGGCGTGCCGCAGGCCCGCGAGCAGGGCCGCCTCCTTGCCGAAGTTGCGGCTGAGGGAGACGTAGCGCACCCGGGAGTCGAGGTCCGCGAGCGACCTGAGGACCGCGAGCGTCCGGTCCCGGCTGCCGTCGTCGACGTAGACGAACTCCATGTCGTGGCCCAGGGGCAGCAGTTCCTCGGCGACCTTCTGGACCTCCTCGTGGAAGCGGGCGAGGACGTCCTCCTCGTTGTAGCAGGGCGCGACGATCGATATCAGCATGCGGGGTCCCCCCTGGGCGCGGTCAGTGAGCGGCGGTCAGGCGCTCACGCGGCGATGTGGTCGTGGGCGGCGCCGGGGCGCGCCGGCGGCGGACGGCGGTGAGGGCGGTGAGCACGACGAGCGTCAGCAGCGAGGCGGCGCCCACGGCCGTGCCCAGCCGGAGGCCGGGTGGGTGGAAGGTGCAGGTCAGGCTGGTGGCGGTGCCGTCGAGGGGCACGGCGATCAGACCGTGGAAGGCCCCGGCGGGCCGCTCGGGGCCGTCGCCGGTGGCGCAGCGCCAGCCGGCGATCCGGGGTGCCGCGACGACCGCGACGCCCTTGCTGCCGGCGCGCAGCCGGGCCCGTACCGTGGCACCGGAGACGGTCACGTCGGTGGCGCCGGCCGCCTTCAGGCGGGCGGCTGCCGCGGCCAGCCGGGCCGGGTCCAGGCAGCCGACGGCGGCGGACGGGATGCGTCCGGGCCGGTCCGGCCGCAGCTCGATCCGCAGCGGACCCGAGGCGGGGGCGGTGCCGAGCGGCTCCATGGCGGCGCGGGTGCGCGGGAACTGGGACCGGAACCGGGCGGGCTCCCCGGCGCCGGCGAGCCGCGCGGTGCCGGAGAAGTCCGGGGCCCACAGGTGGACCTGGGTGCCGGCCGGGCACCGGGCGGTGATCACCGGCCGGACCAGGGCGTTGCCGGTGCCGACCCGGCGGGACGGCACCGGCCGCCCGCCGTCGTCGCGCACGGTGACGCGGGACACGGTGTAGACGCGGCTGCCCAGCAGCAGTTCCTGGTTGCGGTACGGCGACGGTCCGAACGGTGTCCTGTCGGGCGCGGCCCGGACCGTGACCAGCGGCGGTACGTCCCGGCGGGTGACGGTCACCGGCCCGGCGTACGGGGACAGGTACTTCTGGTGCGGGTCGGGCGGGGAGTGCACCCGGGCGCCGACGGAGAAGACGACGTCCGTGACGGCGTTGTCCAGGCTCTGCAGGTTGCGGCCGCGCGAGGTCCAGCCGTCGCCGAGGGCGGTGAGGGTGCGGCTGAGGACGTCCGAGGTGAGGCTGCTGTAGTACTGGGCGCCCTCGCCGCCCACCAGCAGCGGGTCGTTGCCGACGGTCTGCTCGCGGCCGGGGTCGGTGCGGTACCGCGGCCAGTCGTCGGCCCCGGCGACCGCCGCCGCCTGCGTCCGCTGCCGTTCGCCCCAGGGTTCGTAGTCGTCGAGGTGGCCGAGGCGCAGCCGGGTGGCCACGGCCGAGGTGGCGGCCGTCTCGCCCACCTGGGCGCCCAGGAGGAGGACGACGGCCAGCCCGGCGAGCCGGGTGCGGTGTCCGGCGCGGCCCAGCAGGACCAGGCCGCCGACGGCGCCCGCCAGGGCGAGCAGCAGCACCGGCCAGGTGTACGGCCGCACCAGGGTGCTGCGGCTCGCGACGGCGGTGATCAGCACGAGCAGGGCGGCCGCCGCGCCGAGGGCGCGCCGGTCGGGCAGGCCGTACGCCACGGCGTGCCAGGCGGCGACGACCAGCAGGCCGCACAGCACGAACGCCTGCCGGTAGGCGCTGCCCTGCGGGGTGGCGAAGGCGTGCCACAGCAGGTGGGTGGGGCCCCACTGGAGGGAGAGGGCCACCAGGAGCACCGACGCCGTCCAGCCGGCGCGCACCCGGACCGGGACCGCGCGGTGGAAGGGCAGGGCGAGCGCGAGGAGCAGGGCGGTGACGCCGACGTAGAGGGCCGGGGAGCCGAAGCCGTAGGTGGCGGGCAGCAGCCGGGCGGCCACGTCCTCGGTGGGCACGGGGGCGAACCGGCGTACGCGGCCGGGGTAGGCGTGCCGTGTGCCGAAGTAGACGACCGTGACCAGCGGGGCGGCGAGGCCCATGCCGAGTGCGGTGGTGAGGGCGGCGCGGCCGGCGGTGGCGAGGGCCTGCCGGCGCGGCGGGCGCGTGAGCACCAGGCGCAGCAGCAGGACGAGGGCGGCGCCGAGGGTGGCCATGTAGGCGGTGTAGAAGTTGGCGGTCCAGGCGAGGGCGACGACCAGGACGCCGGTCAGGCGCCTGCGTCCGGTGAGCGCCCACTCGCCGACCAGGCACAGCAGCGGCAGGGCGATCAGGCCGTCGAGCCACATCGGGTTGTAGGAGGCGTCGGCCGTGCTCCAGCCGCACAGCGCGTACGAGGTGCCGAGCAGGCCCGCCGCCCACCAGCGGCCGGGGCGCAGGGTGAGCAGCAGCCAGGCCATGGCCGCGGCGGCGGAGGCGGTCTTCAGCACGGTGACGGCGTAGACGGCGAGGTCGATCTCGTCGCGTGGGAAGAGGGCGACGAGCAGGGCGTAGGGGCTGCCGAGGTAGGTGCCGAGGTCGGGCAGGAAGGCGGCTCCGTAGCCGGACTGCCAGTTGACGAGGAGGCCGCCGTGGCCCCTGCCGTGCAGCAGGTCCCACAGGTGGGCGTGGAAGGGCACGTACTGGTTGCCGAGGTCGTTGACGCTGCGGGTGCGGGGGCCGAAGGGATAGCTGCGCGCCAGCACGTCACCGGCGCAGAAGGCGGTGACCGTGACGGCGGCGGCGAGCAGGGCGGCGGCCTGCCGCGGCCGGGAGGCCGCTTTCACGCCCTGTTCCTGTCCGGGTGCCGCTGCGGGTTCCCGTGCGCGGTGCCGCTTTCGCCGGGCGGGGTATTGCGGTGCATTGTCGGCGGTCCTCACGGAATGTGTGCCCCATCGATTCGCCGACTTAGACGGAGCGGGATTCCGGATGGTTGCCCGCTCTCCGGAAAATGGGGCGGCCTTTTCCGAACACGGGAAACACCGGGTGAATTCAGTGACCGGCCGGAAAACATTCGCTTTCCGGCGGGTGTTCTCAGGGTGAACCGGCCTTGCGGGCCGCGTAGGCCCGGGCCGCCCGGACCCGGTTGCCGCACTTGGTGGTGCACCAGCGGCGGGCGCCGTGGGAGCGCAGGAACCAGCGGGCGCACCCCTGGGCGGCGCACTCGGTGAGCAGGTCCGCGTCGGCGCCGGTGAGCAGGTCGGTGGCGTCCTCGGCGAGCTGGGACAGCGCGGCGGCGGCCGGGTTGCCGGTGTCGGGGACGTCGGCGCGGCGGGGGCCGTCGGCGGTCCAGGCCAGCCGGGGCGTGGCGGGGGCGGCGGCGAGGGTGGCGTTGAGGGTGTCGAGGGCGTCGGCGGGCGGCCGCGTCCCGGCGGCCCGGGCGGCGAACAGGGCCCGCAGCGCCTCGCGCAGGGCCCGCAGCCGGCCGGACTGCCTGCCGTTCAGGCTCACCCGGTCGGGCAGGAGCGCGTGCCGGACCAGCCACAGGTGGGCGGCCTCGGTGTCGTCGAGCAGGTCGACCTGACCGTGGCTGACCGTGAACCGCGTGTTGACCAGCGCCAGCGCGGCGTACTCGTCCTCGCCGGGGACGGGGAGCTGGCGCAGGTGGACGGGGGCCTCGTGATGCACGGCTCTCATGGTAATCCTTGCGGTTCGGCGTGAGGAGGACTTAGCGTGTCTCACGGTGAATCGAGTACGAAACCGTGAGAGGTGAGCGTCGTGGGCTTCGACGTGGACGCACTGCGCGAGGACTTCCCGATCCTTCGGCGGACGGTGGCGAGCGGCGCGCCGCTCGTCTACCTGGACTCCGGGGCGACCACCCAGAAACCCCTCCAGGTGCTGGACGCCGAGCGGGACTTCTACCTCACGCACAACGCGGCCGTGCACCGCGGGGCGCACCAGCTGGCGGGCGAGGCGACGGAGGCGTACGAGCAGGCCCGGCACAGCGTCGCCCGGTTCATCGGCGCGGCCGACGACGAGGTGGTCTTCACCAAGAACACCACCGAGGGCATCAACCTGGTCGCCTACGCGCTGGGCAACGCCGGCCGGCTCGGCCCCGGCGACCGGATCGTGGTGACCGAGATGGAGCACCACGCCAACCTGGTCCCCTGGCAGCAACTCGCCGAGCGGACCGGCGCCACGCTCGACTGGTTCGGCCTCACCGACGACGGCCGCCTCGACCTGTCCCGGGCGGACGAGCTGCTGGACGAGCGCACCAAGGTGCTCGCCCTCACCCACCAGTCCAACGTCCTCGGCACCATCAACCCCGTGCGCGCCCTCGCCGACCGCGCGCACGCGCACGGCACCCTCGTGGTCGTGGACGGCGCCCAGTCCGTCCCGCACCGCCCGGTCGACGTGGGTGGGCTGGGCGCGGACTTCCTCGCCTTCTCCGGGCACAAGATGCTCGGCCCGAACGGCGTGGGTGTGCTGTGGGGCCGCGCCGGACTCCTCGCCGGGCTGCCGCCTTTCCTGACCGGCGGCTCGATGATCGAGATCGTGGAGATGGACCGCACCACCTTCCTGCCGCCGCCGCAGCGCTTCGAGGCGGGCGTGCCGATGACCGCGCAGGCGGTGGGGCTCGCGGCGGCGGTGGAGTACCTGGAGCGGCTGGGCATGGCCGAGGTGGCCGCGCACGAGGACACGCTGACCGCCCGCGCCCTCCATCTGCTCGCCGAGGTGCCCGGGGTCCGGGTGGTCGGCCCCGCGGACCTCACCGACCGCGGCTCGGCCGTCTCCTTCACGGTCGACGGCGTCCACCCGCACGACGTCGGCCAGGTGCTGGACGAGCGGGGCGTCGCCGTCCGCGTCGGCCACCACTGCGCCCGCCCGGTCGTCCGCCGCTACGGCATCCCGGCGACGACCCGGGCGAGCTTCTACGTCTACAACACCCTGGAGGAGGTGGACGCGCTGGTGGACGGCGTCCGGGCGGCGCAGAAGTACTTCGGGGTGTGACCGGCGGGCCGGGAGGGGAAGGTCCTCGCCGGGCACGGGCCGCCGCTCCTCGGACAGCGGCCCGTGCCGGACACCCGGCGTGGCCCTGTCGCCGTCCACGGCCTGCCCGACGGCGGCCGAGCGCGGCAACGTGGGCCACCGGCACCCCGCGCCCGGCGGCGCCGGTGGCCGCGTAAGCTCCGGGACATGCGTGAGTTCTGGCCGGTGCCCGACGTGCTGGCCCACCTGGCCGGTCGGTGGCGCGTCGAACGCGACGTGTTGGATCTGGCGGGCGGGGACACGGGGCACTTCACGGGGACGACCGTCTTCACCGCGCTGGACGGCGGCGGGCTGCTGCACGAGGAGTCCGGCACCTTCACCTGGCGGGGGGTGGCCCGGCCCGCCACCCGGACTCTGCGCTTCCTGCCGGGAGACGGTCCCGGCCGGGCCGACGTGCGGTTCGCGGACGGGCGCCCCTTCCACGAGCTGGACCTGACCACGGGCCGGTACGTCGCCGGGCACCCCTGCGCGGCCGACCTCTACCGCGGCGAGTTCACCGTCCGGGACGCCGACCACTGGCGCACCGTCTGGCGGGTCGGCGGACCGGCGAAGGACCTCGTCCTCACCACCGACTACGTGCGCGAGGAAGCGGCCCGCTACCCGCGGGAGGCCTGAGCCGGGACCCCGTCGAAGCGGAGGTTCCAGCGGCCGGCACGGCCCGTGACCGTCGTCGTGGACAGCGGGCGGACGTCGATGTTCCAGTAGGACGAGGGGGGCGCCTTCAGCGCGTAGACCAGGGCCGCCCGGATCACGGACGGCTCGGCCACGGCGACGATCCGGCCGCCGTCGTCGGCCGGCCGGGTGTCCAGCCAGCCGCCGACGCGGGAGATGAACGCCAGCAGCGACTCGCCGCCGTGCGGGGTGGACCGCGGGTCGGCGAGCCAGGCGTCCACCGCGTCCGGCTCCCGGGCCATCGCCTCGCCCAGCGTCAGCCCCCGCCAGCGGCCCATGTCGCAGTCCCGCAAAGCGAGCTGGACCAGCGGCGCGTAGCCCAGGGCGTCGCCGGTGGCACGGCTGCGCGGCGTCGGGGAGCAGTAGCGCAGCTCGGCCGCGGCCAGCGGCAGCAGGTCCCCGGCGACACGCTGCACCTCGTCCCAGCCGCCCTGGTCCAGCGGCCGGTCGTCCTCGAAGCGCTCCGCGAGCAGCGCGGCACCGCGCGCGGCGGCGACGAACGTCACCCTCAGTGGCATGCGGTGATGGTGGGCCCCGGCGCGCAGCAGGTCAAGAGAGGGCGCGTGGTCAGGCGTCGGCCGTCCGCCCGAAGGTGTGCACCATGTACAGCTCGGGACGGTCCAGCGGCCGGAAGCCCAGTTTCTCGTAGACCCCGTGCGCGTCCTGCGTCGCCAGCAGCAGCCGGCGCAGGCCGAGCGGCTCCAGGTGCGCGCGGACGCGGGCGACGAACGCCGTGCCGAGGCCCTTGCCGCGCACCGAGGGGTCGACGTACACGTCGGCGAGCCAGGCGAAGAGCGCCTGGTCGGTGACTACGCGCGCGTACGCCACCTGCTCCCCCGAGGACGTGTCGTACGCCCCGAAGTTCAGCGAGGACGCCATCGCCCGCTCGTGTTTCTCCCGCGGGCGGCCGACCGCCCAGTACGCGTCGGACGACAGCCAGCCGTGCACGCGCTCCACGTCGACCCGGTCGGAGTCGGCGGAGAACTCGTACCCCTCGGGAAGGGCGGGTGCATCGCTCATACGGTGATCCTCACAGGCCCGGCTGCTCGGTGACGAGCGGATTTCGCACGGTCTCGTCGTACGCCGCCCGCAGTCGTCGCACCCCCTCCGCGATCTCCCCGGTGCCGGCGACCGCCGCGAAGCTCAGGCGGAGGTGGGCGGCGGGGGGTTCGGCGCTGAAGTAGGGGCGGCCCGGGGTGACCGCGACGCCGGCGCGCAGGGCCGCCGCGGTCAGCGCGGCCTCCGCTCCGGAGCCGACGGAGCCGTCGGGCAGGCGCACCCACAGGTGGTAGCCGCCGGACGGGATGTGCGGCAGGGCCAGGTCCGGCAGCTGCCGGGCGAGCGCGCCGGTCATGGCGTCACGGCGGGTCTTCAGCTCGGCCGACAGCGCCCGCAGGTGGCGGGACCAGGCCGGGGAGCCGACGAGTTCCAGGGCGGCCTCCTGCAGCGGCCGGGGGACGAAGAAGCTGTCCACGACCTGGATGGCGCGCAGCCGTTCCAGCACCGGCCCGTGCGCGGCCAGGGCGCTGACCCGGAAGCTGGGCGAGGTCGCCTTGGTCAGCGAGCCGACGTGGACGACGACGCCGTCCGGGTCGTCGGCGGCCAGCGGGCGGGGCAGCGGGGCGGCGTCGGCGTGCACGAGCCGGCGGACGTAGTCGTCCTCGACGACGAACGCGCCGGCCTCGCGGGCGATGCGCAGCACCTCGGTGCGCCGGGTGGGAGCCAGCACCGCGCCGGTGGGGTTCTGGAACAGCGGCTGGCAGACGAAGACGCGGGCACCGGTGGCGTGGAAGGCGTCCGCGAGCAGGTCCGGGCGCACCCCGTCGGGGTCGACGGGTACCGGCACGGGCCGCAGTCCGGCCGCGCGGGCGAGGGCCAGCATGCCCGGGTAGGTGGGCGACTCCACGAGCACCGGGGCGCCGGGCGGGGCGAGCGCGCGCAGGGCGGTGGCCAGCGCGGCCTGGCCGCCGGCGGCGATCAGCACCTCGGCCGCGGTGACGGCGCCGCCGATCCCGCGCGCGAACCACTCCCGCAGCTCCGGCAGCCCCTCCAGCGGCGGTCTTCCCCAGGCGCCGGGCCGCCGGCCGGCCCGGGCGAGGGCCGCCGCCATGGCGCGCTCGGGCTGGAGCGAGGGGTGCAGATAGCCGCCGCTGAGCTCCAGGACCCCGGGGGGCGGCGCGGCGAGCGAGACCGTGACGCCGGAGGCGTCCACGGTGCGCGGTACGAGGTCCGCGGCGCCGTCGGCGCTCAGCGCGACCTCCTGCCAGGAGGTGTCCCCGGCGGGGGTCTCGCCGCGGTGCGGCCGGGCCCGGAACGCGCCCGCGCCGGGCCGGGTGACGACCAGGCCCTCGGCGGCGAGCCGGGCGAGCGCCCGGGAGACGGTCACGGGGCTCACCCGGAACCGTTCGACCAGCGCCCGACTCGACGGCAGCTTTCCACCAGGAGAGTAGCGGTCAAGCTCCCTCCTCAGCTGTTCCGTCAGTTCGCCCACACTGCTACGCTCGTGCATGAGAGTACAGAGTAGCGCTACTACCACGAGTCCGATAGCAGTCGGCGCCCCCGGGGAGTCCCGGGGACTCGGCACCGTCCAGGCCGCCCTCGGCGTGGTCGCCTTCTCCCTGACCTTCCCCGCGACCGCCTGGGGCCTGGAGAGCTTCGGCCCGTGGTCGCTGGTGGCGGTGCGCGGCGTCCTCGCCGCACTCGTCGCCGGCGGCTGTCTGCTCGCTCTGCGCGTTCGGCTCCCGGCGCGGCGGCACCTCGCCGGGCTCTCGGTGGTCGCCGCCGGAGTGGTGCTCGGCTTCCCGATGCTGACCACGCTCGCGCTGCAGACGTCCACCACCGCCCACGCGGCCGTCGTGGTGGGCCTGCTGCCGCTGACCACCGCCGTGTTCTCGGCCCTGCGCACCGGCGCCGGGCCCTCCCGCCGGTTCTGGCTGGCGGCCGTGGCGGGCGCGTCGGCCGTCCTCGCCTTCACCGTCGGCCAGAGCGGCGGCGCGCTCACCACGGCCGACGGCTACCTCTTCGGGGCGCTGCTGGTGTGCGCGGCCGGGTACACCGAGGGCGGCCGGCTGGCCCGGGTCATGCCGGGCTGGCAGGTCATCGGCTGGGCGCTGGTGCTGTGCCTGCCGCTGACCGTGCCGGCCGCGGCGCTGGCGCTGTCGTACGAGCCGGTGCGGCTGGGCGTGCACGGCGTGGCCGGCCTGGTCTGGGTGGCGCTCGGTTCGCAGTTCCTCGGGCTGGTCGTCTGGTACCGGGGCATGGCGGCGATCGGCATACCCCGGGCCAGCCAGTTGCAGTTGGCTCAGCCCCTGCTCACACTGGTGTGGTCGGCGCTGCTGCTGGGCGAGCACTTCACGGTGGCCGCTCCCCTGACCGCCCTCGCGGTGCTCGTGTGCATCGCCGTCACTCAGCGGTCGTGATCGTGAGGAGGGCCTGTAGATGCGCGCATCCAAGGGCGACAAGCTGGTCCAGCACGGCAGGGTGGTGGGTCAGCACGACCACGTCTCGGAAGTCGTAGAAGTGCTCGGGCAGGAGGGCAACCCGCCCTACCGCGTCCGTTTCGAGGACGGGCACGAGGCGATCATGTCCCCCGGACCCGACTGCCAGGTCAAGCACAGGGACGAGCAACAGCATTAGTCAGCGCGGTGGTTCCGCCGGCCCGGGATAGTGGTCGGCGACCACCCGTGCCATCGCCCCGATCGGATCGGCGGCCACGTCCGCCGCGGCGAAGAACACGTGCCCGTGCACCTGCGGGTACCGGGCGGCGAGGGTCAGATGCCGGGACAGTTCCACCGGGTCCCGCCAGGCCGACGACTCCCCGTCGGCGCCCGCCCGGTACAGGGCCTCGCCGATGTACAGCCGGGTGCCGGTGCCCTCGGCGGCCGCCGCCCACCACTCCAGGAGCCGGGCGTAGTCGGCGGCGGGGTCCCCGATGTGCCAGTAGAGCTGCGGGACGACGTAGTCGATCCAGTGGTTGCGGACCCAGGTGCGGGTGTCGGCGTACAGGTCGTCGTACGTCTCCACGCCCGCCTCGGTGTCGGAGCCGCGCGGATCGGTCGACGCGTTGCGCCACACCCCGAAGGGGCTGATGCCGAACCGGGTGCCGGGCCGGACCCGCTTGACGCCGGCGGCCGTCTCGCGCACGAGCGCGTCGATGTTGTTCCGGCGCCAGGCGGCCCGGGAGGAGAACGCGCCGCCGTGGCGGTCGTAGGCGTCGTCGTCGTCGAAGGTCTCCCCGTCGACCGGATAGGGGTAGAAGTAGTCGTCGAAGTGGACGGCGTCGACCGGGTAGCGGGCGACCGCGTCGAGGATCGCCTGCCGCACGAAGGCGCGGACCTCGGGCAGGCCGGGGTTGTAGTGGAGCCGGCCGTCGTAGGGCACCACCCAGTCGGGATGCCTGCGCGCGGGGTGCGAGGCGGTCAGCCGGCCGAGGTCGGTGTGCTGGGCGATCCGGTAGGGATTGAACCAGGCGTGCAGTTCCAGGCCCCGGGCGTGCGCCTCCTTCACGGCCGTGCCGAGCGGGTCCCAGCCGGGGTCCCCGCCCTGGGTACCGGTGAGGTACTCGGACCAGGGTTCGTACGGCGACGGCCACAGCGCGTCGGCCGTGGGCCGCACCTGGAGGATCACGGTGTTGAGCCGGTCGCGGACCGCGCGGTCGAGGTGGGTGATCAGCTCCTCGCGCTGCGCGCTCGCCGGGAGGCCGGTCCGCGAGGGCCAGTCCCGGTTGGCGACGGTGGCGATCCAGACGCCCCGCATCCGGCCGGCGGCACGCGGGGCGCGGCCGGTGGGGTGCGGCGCGGGAGCGGGCCCGGCCCGGCCCGGGACCGGCGCGCTCCGCGTCGGCACGGCCGGTACCGTGGCCAGCGCGGACAGCGCGCCCAGGGCCAAGGTCCGCCGCGTCATGCGCCCCATCGGCACACCCCCGTACGCTCGGGATCCGCTCCGTCACGGATCGCTTCGCGAGGGAGGATCCCCCACCCCGGCGATCGATCATCGATACTTGGCGGTAACGTGCACGATCGGAGCAGGCGCCGAACCCGGAGGTCTGCCAGCGAGCCGGAGAACTCAGCGAAGGGAACGATGTGACCGACATCGAGCGCGTCGGAGTCGTGGGCTGCGGCCAGATGGGCGCGGGCATCGCCGAGGTGTGCGCCCGCGCGGGACTGGACGTGAAGGTCGCCGAGACCACCGGCGAGGCCCTGGAGATCGGCCGTACCCGGCTGTACAACTCCCTGGCCAAGGCCGCCGAGCGCGGCAAGATCTCCGAGGAGGAGCGGGACGCCACGCAGGCGCGGCTGAGCTTCACCACCGACCTCGGCGAGTTCGCCGACCGTGACCTGGTGATCGAGGCCGTCGTCGAGAACGAGCAGGTCAAGACCGAGATCTTCCAGGTCCTCGACCAGGTGGTGACCCGGCCGGACGCGATCCTGGCCTCCAACACCTCCTCGATCCCGCTGGTGAAGCTGGCGGTCGCCACCTCCCGCCCGGACCACGTCGTCGGCGTCCACTTCTTCAACCCGGCCCCGGTGCAGAAGCTGGTCGAGCTGATCCCGGCGCTCACCACCTCCGAGGGCACGCTCAGCCGCGCCCAGGTCTTCGCCGAGAAGGTGCTCGGCAAGCACGCCATCCGCGCCCAGGACCGCTCCGGCTTCGTGGTGAACGCGCTGCTCGTGCCGTACCTGCTGTCCGCGATCCGGATGTTCGAGTCGGGCATCGCGAGCCGCGAGGACATCGACAACGGCATGGAGATGGGCTGCGCCCACCCGATGGGCCCGCTGAAGCTGTCCGACCTGATCGGCCTGGACACCATCGTCTCCATCGCCAACTCGATGTACGCCGAGTACAAGGAGCCGCTGTACGCCGCTCCCCCGCTGCTCCAGCGCATGGTGGAGGCGGGCCGGCTGGGGCGGAAGACCGGCTCGGGCTTCTACACCTACGGCTGATTACGAACAGCTACGCCAACGGGCCCGGCACCGGATTCCGGTGCCGGGCCCGTCCGTTTCACACACCGTGTGCGCGCCGGGCACGCATATGCCCGCCACACACGCTCCCCACGCGCCCACCAGGCGAGTTGACTCATCATGCGCATGCAAGGGATGCGGAACCATCCATTTCGACCACCGAAAGGAGCGGACCTGTGACCGCCGAACCGGAGCATCCCGTGGTCCATGGAGAACTCGCAGAGTTACGGCGCCGCCTCGACGTGGCCTACGCCCGTGTCGAGGGAGGACTGGCGCTGCTGCGTCACCGTACCGAGGAGACCGCCAAGGAGCTGGACGAGCTGAACACCCGGATGGCCTCGCTGGAACACGCACGCTGGCCGTTGCCCTCACTCGCCGCGCTGACCGCGCTCGGTGCGCTCGTGGTGACGGTGTGGCAGGCGCTGGCCGCCCGCTAGCCGCGGCGCCCTAGCCTTCCGCGAGCCTGAGGTGGTGCAGCAGGAGTAACGCGGCCGCCATGTTGGCGGCCGGGACCTCCCCACGGGCGATCAGGTCGGGGACGAGTTTCAACGGGACCCATTCCCGCCGGTCCGACTCGAAGTCGTCCACGGGGTGCCCGATGTACTCGCCCCGGTCGGACCAGTAGATGTGGTGCCGGGCGTCGGTGAGGCCGTTGGACGGCTCCACGCTCATCAGGTGGTGCAGGGGCCCCGGCCGCCAGCCGGTCTCCTCCTCCAGTTCCCGGGCCGCGGCGCTCGCGATGTCCTCGCCGTCCTCGACGACGCCCGCGGCCAGCTCCCAGCCCCAGCTGTCGGTGATGAAGCGGTGCCGCCACAGCAGCAGCACCTCGTTCGCCTCGTTGACGACCGTGGCCACGGCCACGGGGCGCAGCCGGATCAGGAAGTGGTCGAGGTGCCGGCCGTCCGGCAACGCGACATCCGCGAGATTGACGCGGAACCAGCGGTTTTCATAGACAGTCTGTTCGCTTTGTTTCGTCCACTGCACGGTTCTGCCACCTTCCGCCGAGTAAGTGGCAATATCGCAGCAGGGACGGTGTGCCCACAGGGGGCCTACAGCGGTACGCGCAGTGCCCCGTCGATGAGTTCGGCGGCTTCGGCGGTGCCGGCCGAGCCGCAGCGCACCAGGTGCTCGCGTACCGCGCGCAGTCTGTCGCGCAGCCGCTGCGACTCCATTCCCCGTGCCTGCTCCGCCATCCGCACGGCGGTGGCGACGGCCTTGTCGGCGTTGCCCTGGCGCAGTTCGATGGTGCTGAGCATGGCCAGCCGGTGCACCCGCCCCCGGTCGTGGGCCGGGTTGTCGACGGCCGCCGCCGCGTGCTCCCGGGCGGCGGCGAGTTCCCCGAGGCTCAGCAGCGCCTCGGCCACCTGGACGTTGACCAGCCCCGGCTGGACGTACCCGGTCTCGTCGGGCTCGTAGCCCCGCCGGATCCGCTCGGCCGCCGTCTCCGCCCGCCGGATGCACGACAGCGCGCTCGTGCCGTCCCCGAGGTGCGCGTACGCCTTGGCCTGCATCGCGTACAGGTCGGAGGCGAGCGCCGGGGTGATGTGCCGGCCGGCGGCGCGCAGCGCGGCCTCGGCGAAGGCGACGGCCTGCCGGTACTCCCGCATGAACAGGGACTGGTTGACCAGCAGCGCGATGACGTACGCCCCGAGACCGCGGTCACCGCTTGCCTTCGCCAGCCGCAGCGCCTGGTGGAAGTAGCGCTGGGCGAGCCCGTGCGCGTCGGAGTCGTACGCGCAGATGCCCGCGATCGCCACCAACCCGCCGGTGGCCCGGTGCAGTTGACGGCCGGTGGCGTCGGGGTAACTGCCGCGCAGCAGCGGCGCGGCCTCGGCGTTGAGGAACCCGACGATCCGGGAGCGGGTCGCGACACCGCCGGTCTTGCGGTACATCTGCTCGTAGTGCGTCCGGGCGGCGCGGAGCATCTCGATGTCGGCCGCGGTCACCGGGTGCCGGCCGCCCCGGGAGACGTCGACGTCCTCGGGCGGGTTCTCCCACTCCCACACCGGCATCACCGCCGGGGTCCCGGTGACGGCCGGGGCGCCCAGCACATGGGGCCGCTGCTGTTCGTCCGAGCGCCACAGGGCGGTGGCCCGCTCCACGAACCCGCCCAGCGAACCGGTGTGCGGGGTGCTGGGCTCACCGGGCACGCCGAGCCCGATGTCGTCGAGCGTGACCGGGCGTTGCAGCCGTGCCGCGAGCACCTCGCAGATCAGGTCCGGTACCTGGCCGCGGGGCCGCTGGCCCTTCAACCAGCGGGCCACGGCGGTGTGTTCGTAGCGCAGCGCGAGTCCGCGGGCGCGGCCCGCCTGGTTGACGTGGGCGGCGAGGCCGGCGTGCGAGATGCCCGCCTCGTCCAGGATGGCGTCGAGCAGGGTGTTGGGCTGCATGGGATGCCCCCCGAGTGGCGTGGTGCGCTCAGCGTAGTGGTCCGGCGTTCACACGGGGTGTGAACCGAGTGCCCGTATCCGTGGCGTACGCGCGCTGTTGCGGAGCGTGTCGATCCGGTTGACTGAGATGCCTCGCAAGAGGCCGGCCGGGCCGCCGGCTCCCCCTCGAACGACGGCGGCCCGGCCGGGTCCCTAGCGGTACGTCGTGGGCTGCGGGTGGGTGGGTGCCGTGCCCGCGCACGCGGCGGAGTCGCTGATGCCGTCGCCCCGCGCCCCCGGGGAGTCGCGGCCCGCCCCTCGCCGGCCGTTCCGCAGGACCAGTACCGCGATGTCGTCCGTCGTCCTGCCGAGCGTGTGGCGCAGGAGGCCCGTGAAGACGGTGCGCAGGACCTTCTGGGGTGAGACGGGCTGGTCGCGGACGGCCGCGCGCAGGGCCTCCGGCAGCGAGAAGAACCGGCCCCGGCCGTCCCGGGCGTCCTCCGCCCCGTCCGTGAAGAGGACCAGCGACTCGCCCGGACGCAGCCGGCCGCAGGGCTGGACCTCCAGCTCCGCCGGCAGCGGGAACGGTCCCAGCGGCGGAAGGGGGTCCGCGCCGGTCAGCTGCTCGACCCTGGTCCCCCGCAGCGCGTACGGCCACGGATGGCCGCAGTTGAGGACGCGCAGGTCGCCGTCCCCGCCGATCTCCAGGAGGAGCACGGTGACGAACTCCTCGGCGACGGGGTGGTCGAGGTCGCAGGGGCCGTGCGCGGGGTGCTCGGCGCGGGCGCGTTCGCGCAGGTGGCGGGCGAGGGCGCGGTCCAGTCTGCGGAGCACGCGGTCGAGTCCGGGCTCGTCGTGGGCGGCCTCGCGGAAGCTGCCGAGGAGGGCGGCGACGGTGCCGAGGGCGGGCAGTCCGTGCCCCCGTACGTCCCCCATCACCACCCGGACACCGTGCTCGGTGGCGACGGCCTCGTACAGATCGCCGCCGACGCTCGCGCCCCGGTCGGCGGAGAGCTGGGCGGCGGCGACGTCGATCCCGTCGAGCCGCGGCGGCAGCGGACGCAGGACGACGTCCTGCGCGGCGTTCGCCGCCCGCCGGGCGAGCCGCAGCTCCCGCAGCAGGGAGCGGCGGACATGGACTATGAGGCCGGTGCCGACCGCGAAGAACACGGCACTGGTGACGATGCGGGCCCCGAGCCCGTTCTGCTGGGCGAGCGGACAGCCGAACTTGTAGCCGACCGCGACGGCTCCCCAGACCGAGGGCAGTACTGCCACCCGCCCGGTGGGCGCCCGTGCCTTGATGCGGATCATGCCTCTGGTCCCCCATATGGGCCTGACAGAGGAATCGGACCGGCCCCGAAAGGCCGGTCCGATTCTGTCGACGGCGTGACCCGGACGGGGAGGATCACCCTCACTTCCCACCCGAACGAGTGAGCTTCCGTCGGTCAACCCGCATTTATGCAGTTGGCGAGGGCGTTCAGCCCCGGAGCACCGCCCCGGTCCGCTCACCCGCGAGGGCGACCGCCGCGTCCCGCGCGGCCGAGGCCTCGTCCACGGTCAGCGTGCGGTCGGCGGCCCGGAACCGCAGCGCGTACGCGAGCGACTTGCGGCCCTCCCCGAGCTGGTCGGCGTTCTCGTACACGTCGAACAGCCGGATGGACTCCAGCAGTTCACCGGCACCCTCGCGCAGCGCCGCCTCGACCTCCGCGGCCGGTACCGGCTTGTCGACGACGAGGGCGACGTCCTGCGTGGCGACCGGGAACGTGGAGATGCCCGGCGCCTGCGGAACGCCGTCGCCCACCGCCTCCAGGGCGTCCAGGTCCAGCTCCATCGCGCACGTGCGCTCGGGCAGACCGAGGGCCTTGAGGACCCGCGGGTGCAGCTCGCCCGCGTGACCCACGACCCGCTCGCCGCCGTCGGCGACGACCACCAGCTCGGCGCACCGGCCGGGGTGCCACGGACCGTACTGGCCCTTGCGGACGACCAGTTCGGCACCGGTTTCGCGGGCGACGGTACGCGCCGCCTCGACCGCGTCGGCCCAGTCGGCCGGACGGCCCTTGCCCCACCAGCCGGCCTGCTCGCGGGCGCCGGCGAGGACGACGGACACGTGCCGGGGCTGCTCGGGCAGCGCGGCGTTCAGCGCGGCGATCTCCTCGTCGGTGGGACGCCGGTCGACGGGCAGGTGCGTGGCGCCGTGCGACTCCTCGCGCGGCAGGAAGACCAGCCCGGTCTCGAACAGGGCGAGGTCGTGCGAGCCCCGGCCGTCGTTGCGCCGCAGGGCGCCGAGCAGGCCCGGCAGCAGCGTGGTGCGCAGCGCCGGCTCCTCGTCGCTGAGCGGGTTGACCAGCTTCACGACGCGGCGGGCCGGGTCACCGGCCTCCAGGCCGAGCTGGTCGAAGACCTGCTCGCTGACGAACGGGTAGTTCGGCGCCTCGACGTAGCCCGCGCCGGCCAGCGCCCGGCCGACCCGGCGGTGCAGCCGCTGGCGGTGGGTCAGACCGCGGCCCGAGGGCAGCCTGGGCAGCGTGGAGGGCAGGTTCTCGTAGCCCTCCAGACGGATGACCTCTTCGGCCAGGTCGTTCGGGTCGGCCAGGTCGGGACGCCAGGACGGCACGGTGACCAGCAGCTCGTCCTGCCCGTACACGTCGCAGCCGACCTGCTGGAGACGGCGTACGACCGTCTCGCGGCCGTAGTCGACGCCCGCGACCTTGTCCGGGTGGCCGGCCGGGAGGGTGATGGTGTGCGGGGCCGAGGGCGCGATGATCTCGGTGACACCGGCCTCCGCCGTACCGCCCGCGAGGAGGACCAGCAGGTCCACCGTGCGCTGTGCGGCGGCAGCGGCGGCCTGCGGGTCGACGCCCCGCTCGAAGCGGCGGGACGCCTCGGAGAGCAGCTTGTGACGGCGGGCCGTCCGGGCGATGGAGACGGCGTCGAAGTGCGCGGCCTCGATGACCACGTCCGTCGTGCCGTTGACGCCGTCCTCGGTCACCTCGTGGTCGGCGATCTCCGTGTTGGCGCCGCCCATCACCCCGGCGAGGCCGATGGGGCCGCGCTCGTCGGTGATGACCAGGTCCTCGGCGTGCAGCGTGCGCTCGACGCCGTCGAGGGTGACGAGCTTCTCGCCCTCCTGCGCGCGGCGCACGCCGATCGTGCCCTGGACCAGGGACCGGTCGTAGGCGTGCAGCGGCTGGCCCAGCTCCATCATCACGTAGTTCGTGACGTCGACGGCGAGCGAGATCGGGCGCATGCCGACCTTCTGGAGCCGGCGCTGGAGCCAGATCGGGGAGCGTGCCTCGGGGCGCAGGCCGGTGACCGTGCGCGCGGTGAAGCGGTCGCAGCCGAACGGGTCGGAGACCTGGACCGGGTAGCCGTAGGCGTTCGGCGCCGGGACGTCGATCAGGGCGGGGTCGCGCAGCGGCAGGCCGTAGGCGATGGCGGTCTCGCGCGCGACACCGCGGATGGACAGGCAGTCGCCGCGGTTGGCGGTGACGGCGATGTCCAGCACCTCGTCGACCAGCTCCAGCAGCTCGATGGCGTCCTTGCCGACCTCGGTCTCCGGCGGCAGCACGATGATGCCGTGGGTGCCGTCGTCGCCCATGCCCAGCTCGTCGCTGGAGCAGATCATGCCGTGGGACGTCCTGCCGTAGGTCTTGCGGGCGGCGATGGAGAAGCCGCCGGGCAGCGTGGCGCCGGGAAGGACCACGACGACCTTGTCGCCGACCTGGAAGTTGCGGGCGCCGCAGACGATCTCCTGGGGCTCGCCCGTGCCGTTGGCCTGGCCGACGTCGACGGTGCAGAAGCGGATCGGCTTCTTGAAGCCCTCCAGCTCCTCGATGGTCAGCACCTGGCCGACGACCAGGGGGCCCTTGAGGTCGGCGCCGAGCTGCTCGACCGTCTCGACCTCCAGACCGGCCGAAATGAGCTTGGCCTGGACGTCACGGCCGGTCTCGGTCGCCGGCAGGTCGACGTACTCCCGCAGCCAAGAAAGCGGGACCCGCATCAGATCTCCATCCCGAACGGCCGGGTGAACCGGACGTCACCCTCGACCATGTCTCGCATGTCCTCGACGTTGTGGCGGAACATCAGCATCCGCTCGATGCCGAACCCGAAGGCGAAGCCGCTGTACTTCTCCGGGTCGACGCCGCAGGCGGTGAGCACCCGCGGGTTGACCATGCCGCAGCCGCCCAGCTCGATCCAGCCCTCGCTGGAGCAGGTGCGGCAGGGCCGGTCGGGGTTGCCGACGGACTCGCCCTTGCAGACGTAGCAGAGCATGTCCATCTCGGCGCTCGGCTCGGTGAAGGGGAAGAAGTTCGGCCGCAGCCGGGTCTTCATGCCCTCGCCGAACAGCGACTGGACCATGTGGTCCAGGGTCCCCTTGAGATCGGCCATGGTCAGGCCCTCGTCCACGGCGAGCAGCTCGACCTGGTGGAAGACGGGCGTGTGCGTGGCGTCCAGCTCGTCGGTGCGGTACACGCGGCCCGGGCAGATCACGTAGACCGGCGGCTCGCGGTCGAGCAGGGAGCGGATCTGGACCGGCGAGGTGTGGGTGCGCAGCACGACACCGGAGTCGGCGCCGCCGTCGGGCCCCTGGACGAAGAAGGTGTCGGCCTCACCGCGCGCCGGGTGGTCCGGGCCGATGTTCAGGGCGTCGAAGTTGAACCACTCCGCCTCGACCTGGGGACCCTCGGCGACCTCGTAGCCCATGGCCACGAAGATGTCCTCGATGCGCTCGGAGAGCGTGGTCAGCGGGTGGCGGGCACCGGCCGGGACGCGGTCGTAGGGCAGCGTGACGTCGACGTCCTCCTCGACCAGCACGCGGGCGTCCCGCTCGGCCTCCAGTTCGGCCTGGCGGGCGGCGAGGGCCTTGTTCACGGCGCCGCGCGCCATGCCGACGCGCTTGCCGGCCTCGGCCTTGGCGTGCGGGGGCAGCGCGCCGATCTCGCGGTTGGCGAGGGCCAGCGGGGAGGCGGGGCCGGTGTGGGCGACCTTGGCCTCGTGCAGCGCGTCGAGGGAGTCCGCGGCGGCGAAGGCGGCGAGCGCCTCGTCCCGCATGCGCTCGATCTCTTCCGGTTTCAACGCCTCGACCTCGACAGGGTCGTACGACTTATTGGGTGCCGACATCTCTTCCCGTGCTTCCGATTGTCCCCCAGCTGACGCTGGGAGGTGCCCCCTGGCGGATGGTCCCCGTGACCGGCGTAGAGGGCCGTGCAGGACACAAAGGTGCCAAAGGCCGAGTCTAACGGGGTGGACGTAGACGAATGGCCCGTGGGCCGCTAGGCGAGATACGCCGGCGCGCTCACGGGCAACGTAAATCGGAACTCGGCGCCGCCGCCGGCGGCCCGGCCGACCGTGATCGTGCCGCCGTGGGCCTCCACGATGCCCTTGACGATGTACAGCCCAAGGCCCGTGCCGCCGCGCTTGCTGCCCCTCCAGAAACGGGTGAAGACGCGGTTCATGGACTCCTCCGGGATGCCGGGCCCCTCGTCGCTCACGGTGACCGACGTGCCGGTTTCCTCGCCCTCGCGCGGGGACGGCTTGGGCGTGACGTCAATGGTGACGGTTCCCTCGCCGTGCCGCACGGCATTTTCGATGAGGTTGCTGAGCACCTGGTCGATCTTGTCGGGGTCGGCCCACAGGGCGGGCAGCGGCTGCTCGATCCGCAGCAGGAACCGGTCGGCGGGCTGGCCGGCGGCGACGTAGGCCTGGATGTGCCGGGAGACGGCGGCCCCGATGTCGACGGGCTGGCGGCGCACCTCCAGCCGCCCGGAGTCGATCCGGGAGATGTCCAGCAGCTCGGCGATCAGACGGGTGACACGGTCCGCGTCGGCGTCGACGGTCTCGAGCATGAGGCGCTTCTGGTCGTCGGTGAAGCGTTCCCACTTGGCGAGCAGGGTGGCGGTGAAGCCCTTCACGGAGGTCAGCGGGGAGCGCAGCTCGTGGGCGACGGTGGCGATCAGCTCGGCGTGGCTGCGCTCGGTGCGGCGGCGGGCCTCGGTGTCCCGGAGGGAGACGACCACGCTGCGCACCGGCCCGAGCGGCGCGTCGCGCACGTAGCGGGCGGAGACGAGGACCTCACGGCCGCCGGGCAGCAGCAGGTTGCGCTCCGGCTGCCGGACCCGGATGGCGAGCCCGCCGTAGGGATCGGTGAGCTGCCACCAGCGGCGCCCCTCCAGGTCCTCCAGTGGCAGCGCCTTGTCCAGCATCTGTCCGAGGGCGTCGGCGGGCCGCACCGCGGTGATCCGTGCGGCGGCGGCGTTGAAGCAGGTCACTCGGCCGTGTGCGTCGGCGACGACGAGGCCGTCGGGCAGCTGATCGGGATCGACGCCGGAGCCGGCGCACCGGGACGCGGGCGCGCCCCGCGCGTCCCGTCCTTCCGGCGCGGCGCTCGTGCCGGCCACACTCATCCCCGTACCCCACCTCTCAGACGGCGCAGGGCCTCGCGCTGGTCACCCTACTAGCTCTCGGTGACGGAGCGGCACCCTCCGGAGGCGCGCTGTGCACGGGCCGACGCGTAGAGACATACGGCGGCGGCGGTGGCGAGGTTCAGGCTCTCGGCCTTCCCGTGGATCGGGACGCGTACGACGGCGTCGGCGAGGGCGCGGGTCTCCTCGGGCAGCCCCCAGGCCTCGTTCCCGAACACCCAGGCGGTCGGCCCGCCCATGGTGCCCCGGTCCAGTTCCTCGTCCAGGTCGCGGTCGCCGGCCCCGTCCGCGGCCAGGACGCGCACCCCGGCCTCTCGCAGCGCGGCCACGGCCCGCTCGACGGGGACGCCGACGGCCACGGGCAGGTGGAAGTGCGAGCCGACGGAGGCCCTCACGGCCTTGGGGTTGTACAGGTCCACGGAGGCGTCGGTGAGGACGACGGCCTCGGCACCGGCCGCGTCGGCGCAGCGCAGCACGGTGCCGGCGTTGCCGGGGTCCCGCACGTGCGCCAGCACGGCGACCAGCGTGGGCCGGGCGGCGAGGATGTCCTCGAACGGGGTGTCGAGGAACCGGCAGACCCCGACCAGGCCCTGCGGGGTCACGGTGGTGGAGATGTCGGCGATGACCTCTTCGGAGGCCAGGTGCACCCGGGCACCGGCGTCGCGGGCCGCGCCGATGATGTCGGCGTACCGCTCCGCGGCCTCCACGGTCGCGAACAGCTCCACGAGGGTGGGGACGCCGTCGGCCCGGTGTCCGGCCGCCTCCCGGACGGCCTGCGGCCCTTCGGCCAGGAACAGCCGGTCCTTGCCCCGCAAGTTCCGCCGGGCGAGCCGCCGGGCGGCGGAGACACGGGCGGACCGGGGCGAGATGAGCTCAGGGGTGGCGGGGGGCATCCTCGTACTTTCGCAAACTCGTGGCGCCCCCGAAGGGGCGCGGGGCTCTGTCGATGTGCGGCTCCGCCGCGTGGGCGCGACCAGCCCCCGCCGGCTGTCGGCGAAACGACCGCCGAGGGGCCCAACGACAGGACCCGCAAGCCATACAGCCTGCGGGTCCTCCAGTGAGCGTCGGCTCAGAGCCGGCGCGGCGTCACGCGGCCTTGGGCGCGTTCACGTCCGACGGCAGCGCCTTCTGCGCGACCTCGACGAGCGCCGCGAAGGCGTTCGCGTCGTTCACGGCCAGCTCGGCCAGGATCTTGCGGTCGACCTCGACGTTCGCGGCCTTCAGACCCTGGATGAAGCGGTTGTAGGTGATGCCGTTGGCGCGGGCAGCGGCGTTGATGCGCTGGATCCACAGCTGACGGAAGTCGCCCTTGCGCTTCTTGCGGTCGTTGTAGTTGTAGACCAGCGAGTGGGTGACCTGCTCCTTGGCCTTGCGGTACAGGCGCGAACGCTGACCGCGGTAGCCGGAGGCCTGCTCGAGGATCGCCCGGCGCTTCTTGTGGGCGTTGACTGCCCGCTTGACGCGTGCCACTTGTTAACTCCTTGTAGCGGGGTCGTGGTGGTCCTCACACGACCCGGAATCGATTCGGTCCCGGTCCCGACGCACGGCGCTCAGCGCGCCGCCGCGTCACTTGCCGAGAAGCTTCTTGATCTTCGCGGCGTCGCCCGGGGCCATCTCGGCGTTGCCGGTGAGGCGACGCGTGACGCGGGACGACTTGTGCTCGAGCAGGTGGCGCTTGCCGGCGCGCTCACGGAGCACCTTGCCGGAGCCGGTGACCTTGAAGCGCTTGCTGGCACCGCTGTGCGACTTGTTCTTCGGCATAGCGCCGTTATCTCCTCGTCGGTGGCGCTCCGGTGCCCGGTCGTGAAACCGGGCACTGTGGAGCGTCGCTCTCATCTTTCGGTTACATCCTCGGGGACGTACGGGGACGTACATCCCCCGGGATCACGCCTCGGCCGGCTCCTCGGACGGCGCCGCGGCCTCGGCAGGGTTCTGCGACTTGCCGGGGTTCGCCTTCGCCTCGGCCTTGCGGGCCTCCTGCGCCTGGCGGGCCTCGGCCATCGCCTCGGTCTTCTTCTTGTGCGGACCGAGGACCATGATCATGTTCCGGCCGTCCTGCTTCGGGTTCGACTCCACGAAACCGAGGTCCTGGACGTCCTCCGCGAGCCGCTGCAGCAGTCGGTAGCCCAGCTCGGGGCGGGACTGCTCGCGACCACGGAACATGATCGTGATCTTGACCTTGTCGCCCTGCTTGAGGAACCGGACGACGTGACCCTTCTTGGTGTCATAGTCGTGCGGGTCGATCTTCGGCCGGAGCTTCATCTCCTTGATGACCGTGTGCGCCTGGTTCTTGCGCGCCTCACGGGCCTTCATGGCCGACTCGTACTTGAACTTCCCGTAGTCCATGAGCTTGCACACGGGCGGACGGGCGTTCGCCGCGACCTCGACCAGGTCCAGGTCGTACTCCTGCGCAAGCTCCAGTGCCTTCGCGAGCGGCACGATGCCGACCTGCTCGCCACTGGGACCGACAAGTCGCACCTCGGGAACGCGAATCCGGTCGTTGATGCGGGGCTCGGCGCTGATGGATCCTCCTCGGTAGCACCACACGGCGGTCTGGCGGACAGCCGCGTAACGTCTCTTTTCGTGAGACCTAACCGCGCCGAAGCATAAAAAATGCCCCGGACGATCACAGGCGGGGCTCCAAACGACCGGAGCACCGCCGCGATGCCGCGGGGCGCGCTTTCGGGCGACTCCATCGTCCGTACGGAACGATGGCGGCCGCCTGACCGGGTGACCCGCCGTCCCGGGGGACGGTCGGGTGGGAGATCGGAGCCTCCACTTGTGGGCCGGACACAATCAGGTCCAGCCGGTCGTTCTCCAGATTAGCAGGATCGCTTGACAAGGGCGAATTCAGGGGCGCCGGGCGCGACCACCTATGGTGTGGGGCATGAGTGACACCCCTGCCGGGTCTTCCGAGGCCCCCGACTTCGACGCGATGACCCGGGACATCGCCGAGGTCCCCGCCGTCGAGGTGATCGTGACGGTCGCCGTCAACCTGATGAGCGCCGCCGCCGTGAAGCTCGGGCTCAGCGAGGAGGGCGAGAAGTACAAGGACCTGGACGAGGCCCGCAAGCTGATCACCGGGCTCGCCGGTCTGCTGGACGCGAGCGCGACCGAGATCAGCTCCTTCCACGCGGCCCCGCTGCGCGACGGACTGAAGTCGCTCCAGCTGGCGTTCCGCGAGGCGTCGATCGTCCCGGACGAGCCGGGCCAGGGGCCGGGCGAGAAGTACACCGGCCCGGTCTACGGCTGACCCGCTCCGCCCGGACCGGCCCGCGGCCGTCCTACTCCTTCACGTACAGGGGCTCGCCCGGAGGCGTGGTCCCGGCCGGCAGCAGTGCCAGGTCGAGACCGCGCACCAGGCGGGCCCGCAGTGTCTCGTCGGCCGCCAGCCGCTCGGCGACCGCACGGGCGGCCTCGGCGGGCGGCGCGGCCGGGTCGAGGACGAGGGCGAGGGTGCCGTCGGCCTGGCCGGGACCGAGGTGGGCGCGCAGCACGGCGGGCTCCGCCGCCACCGCCGTACGGACGGCCTCCACCACGGCCGGGTCGGCGAGCGGGTCGGTGCTGGTGCGGCCCTCGGCGAGGGCGAGCAGCGCCGGGCCGGTCAGCTCGAAGGGCACGGGTCCGGCGAGGTCGAGCACCACCGTGTCGGCCTTCTCGTGCGCGGCGGCCTGAAGGGCCTGGTGCAGGGGGACCGCGACCGGGCGGGCCGCGGGGTCCCAGCGGGCGAGGGATTCGGTGGAGGTGAAGGCGGGCAGCGCGGTGCGGTCGCCGGCCTTCAGGGTGGGTACGGCCATGTCGCTGGTCTTCTCGCGGCGCAGGCCGTTGTCGTCCTCCTCCACCTCGCCGAGCACGGCGACGACGGGGACCAGCAGGCGGGCGCCCCGGAGCGCCTCCAGGACGGGCCCGAGGGCGCTGCGGTCCTCGGCCCAGGCGGCCAGCGCCGCGCTCAGCCGGGGGTCGGCGGAGCCGTCGTCGTCGGAGAAGCCGGGGTCGGGGATGTTCTTGTTCGCCACGGTCCCCGACCCTATAGGGGGCGGGCTGCCGGGCTCGTCCGGGGCCGGGGCGCCGGCGTCAGCGCGTTCACAGGAATCCTGACCCGGCTCCCAGCTCCGTCCGACAGGGCGCACAGCCACCGCCCCGAGCATCGCGGCATGGAGTCCTTCGGAGCCCGCCGTGGCCGCCGCGCGCGCCCGCCCCGGCGCCGTGCCTCACTGCGCGCCGCCCTCGCCCTCGTCGCCGTGGCCGGGGTCACCGCCGGCGGAACGGTCTACGTGAAGGGCCGGGCACGTCCCGCCGCCGTGGCCGTATCGTCGGCGGCGGCGCCCACGGTCACCGCCTCGGCCGGGGCCGGAGAGGAGGCGTCCGTGCGGGAGCCCGCGACAGCGGACCGGAGCGCCCTGCTGAGCGCCGCCATGGCGCAGGTCGAGGTGCCGCCGGGCGCGCGGGTGTCGGCGGCGGTGCTGGCGCCGCGGTCCGGGGAGAGCGCCGTGTACGGCGACGCCTCCTTCGACACGGCGAGCATCGTCAAGGTCGACATCCTGGCCGCGCTGCTGCTCCAGGCGCAGGACGCCGGCCGGCGGCTGACGGCGCCGGAACGGGCGTACGCCACGAAGATGATCGAGAACAGCGACAACGCGTCCGCGACGGCGCTGTGGCGCACGATCGGGCGGGCCGCCGGGCTGGACGCGGCGAACGCGCGCTTCGGGCTGACGGAGACCTCCGGCGGGGAGGGTGGGCTGTGGGGGCTGACGCGGACCACCGCGGCGGACCAACTGGTCCTCCTCCAGCAGGTGTTCGGGGAGCGCTCGAAGCTGAGCGCGGCCTCGCGGACATATCTCCAGGGTCTGATGAAGTCCGTCGAGCCGGACCAGCGGTGGGGCGTGTCGGCCGCCGCCGAGGGCACCTCCTGGGCACTGAAGAACGGCTGGCTGCCGCGCGGCACGACGGGGTTGTGGGACGTCAACAGCATCGGCCGGGTGACGGTGGACGGGACCGACTACCTGGTGGCGGTGCTGTCCGACGGCACGGCGAGCCAGGCGCGGGGCATCACGTTGGTGGAGGCGGCGGCGAAGGCGGCGGTGGGGGTGTTCGGCGACGCATGACCCGTCGCGTCCGGCCGCAAAAGAACAGGCGACGGTGCATCAGATGATCTAGTGTGCACGGGACTTGACCATGAGCAGGCCGGACGTCCGCGATGTCCTCACCGGGCCGGCGTCCGGCCGCGGGAGGAGCCTGGTGCCTCCCGTACGCCCCACTCGCCGATCCCTCCTGACCGGTGGCCGGGCCGATCGAGCCCGAGCCGGTGGGTGCCGTGGAGCTGCACCTGGTCGACCGGTCGCGGACCGAACCCCGCTCGGGCCCGGGAGAGCCGCGTGAGCTGATGGTGACCGTGCACCACCCGGCCGCCGGCGTACAAGGGCACGCGCCGCTGCCGTGGCTGCCGTCCGGTGCCGAACGGGCGGTGAAGGCCCGCTTCGGCGGCGCGGTGGACGGCTACGCGCCGCCGTGGACGCACAGCGCGGACGGGGCGCCGGCCAGGCCGGGCCGCCGGCCGGTGCTGCTGTACTCGCCGGGCTGCACCGCGGACCGCACGTTCAACACCCTCGTCTGCGGCCCCGCCACAGGATCACCCCGGCCACCAGCAGGACACCGCCCGCGCCGCCCGCGAGCGGTGCCGCCCAGTCGGAGGGGCCGCTCGTGGACCTGGGGGTGTCCGGGCCGGCGCCGAAGTACTTCTCGCCGTAGGACGCGGGCCGCAGGTCCCGGGGCTGGACGCGGGCGGCCGCCCTGAGGGCCGCCGCCGGGTCGATCATGCCGAAGCCCCGGGAGTCGTCCCGGCCGCCGACCGGGGCGTCCCGGGCGGTGTCCTCCAGCAGCTTCTTGATCTGGGCCGGGGCGAGGCCGGGGTGGGCGGCCCGGATCAGGGCCGCCGCGCCGGAGACGAAGGCCGAGGCGGCGCTCGTGCCCCAGCCCGCGTAGTACTTGTGGTCGGGGTCGGCGATGACGACGTCGACGCCGGGCGCGCTCACGGCCGCGTACCAGCGGCGGGTGGAGAAGGCGGCGCGGGTGCCGTACTTGTCCACGGCGGTCGCGGCGATGACGCCCGGGTAGGCGGCCGGGTAGGAGACGTGGTCGCCCTTGTCGCCGCCGTTGCCCGCGGAGGCGACGACGACCACGCCCTTCTTCAGGGCGTACTGCACCGCCTCGTCCTCGCCGGGTTCGGGATGGGCCGAGTTCGAGTCGTCGCCGAGGGAGAGGTTGATGACGTCGGCGCCGTGGTCGGCGGCCCAGCGAATGCCGTCGGCGAGGGCGTTGCCCCGGGTGGTGCGGGCCTTGGCGCGGGCGGGGTCACCGTCCTCCAGGATCACCCGGACCGGCAGGATCTTCGCCTCGGGGGCGACGCCGACGACGCCGTCGGTGCGGCCGGGGCCGTGGCCGTGCCCGGCGATGATCCCGGCCATGGCGGTGCCGTGCCGGGCCCAGGTGCGGTCGCCGGGGCCGGAGCCGAAGCCGATCATGTCCTTGTCGGGCAGGACGTTGCCGGCGAGGTCCGGGTGGCCGGCCTCGACGCCGGTGTCCAGGACGGCGACGGTGACGCCGCGGCCCTTGGTGGTCCGCCAGGCCTCGTCCAGGTGGAGGGCGGTGAGGCCCCACTGCTGGGCGCGGATGGCGTCGGCGTGGGCGGCGGCGGACGGCAGCAGGGCGAGGGGGACGGCGAGCAGCAGGCTCAGCGCCGCCTGGGCGGCGTGCCTGACGGTGTTGTGCTGGGCGGCGGGCTCGGCCGCGTGCTTCATGAGGGCTTCTCCGTGGCCGTGCCGATGGTCTTGCGCAGGCGCCGTTCGACGCGGTCGGCCAGGCCCTGGGCCTCGTTGCCGAGGCCGGCCTGGGCCGGTGCCGTGGTCGCGCCGGAGTGGACGGCGTCCGCGGCGGGCTGGGGGGTGTCGACGGTACGGCCGTCGGCCCAGCCGGAGACGGCGTAGGCGACGACGGGGGCGTCGGTGAGCACGGAGACGGTCCACGACGCCCGCTGCCGGTCGCCGAACCCGGCGGCGGGCGTGCCGGCGGCGGCGTACGGCCGGGGCATCAGATCGGCGCGGCTGTCGAGGTGTTCGTCGCGGAAGCGGGCGGCGAGCGCGGACATCGCGGCGGGGTCGGCCTTGGTGAAGAGCAGTCCGACGGTGGTGACGTAGGTCTGGGTGGCGTCGGTGTAGGTGGCGCGCAGCAGCCGCTGGCAGCCGACGGGGGCGAGGGCCTTGTGCAGCAGCGGGTCGAAGGCGTGCGCGCAGTCGCCGTCCCGGGCGACGGCGATCCGGGTCCAGGTGCGGTCGGCGCCACCGGGGCCCGCGCCCGTTCCCTGGACGGTGGGCGGGAACAGGTCGTTCACGGGCACGCTGTGCCAGAGGGTGCGGGCGGTGCCGAAGGCGTTCCGGGCGCCGTCCGTGCCGCTGTCCCCGGTGAGCCAGCTCCCGGTCAGGGCACCGCCGATGAGGCCGAGTCCGAGCACGACGCAGGCAGCGGCGGCGACGGTGCGGGCCCCGACACGGGGACGCGTCCGCTCCCCGAACCGTTCGGGCTCGCCGAACGACACGAACGGCCGCCCGTCGCTTCCGGCGCCCCAGGACTGAGCGGGGTCGGGCGCGGGACGCACGGGGTGAGCGGGCCCGAGGGGACTCCAGCCCCCGGTCCCCGCCCGGTCGTCCCCCCGCCCGGGCGCCGGAACGACACCGGCACGAGCGCCGTCCGCCGGTCCGACGCCACCCCTGCGGGGCGCTCGGGACGGCCCCGGCGCAGGCACCCCGCCGGTACGGGCGTCACTCGCCTCCCCCGGCGCGAACACACCGGCACGCGGACCGCCGGCCTGCCCGGACACGCCGCCCCCGCGAGGGGCCTCCGCCTGCCCCGGCGCAGGCACCCCGCCGGTACGGGCGTCACTCGCCTCCCCCGGCGCGAACACACCGGCACGCGGACCACCCGGCTGCCCGGCCACGCCGTCCACCTGGACGGGGTCCGTCGGGTCGGGCGTCGGCACGCCATCGGTGCGGGGCGTCGCTGCCCGTCCCGGCGCCGGCACGCCCCGAGTTCGGAGGCCTCCCGCCTGACCGGGAGCGGACAGGCCACCGGTACGGGGACTGGTACGGGGACCGGTACGGGGCTGCTCCGCCGGTCCCGACGCGGGCATACCGCTCGTGCGAGGGGCCTCTGCGTGCCCCGGTGCCGGTGCGTCAGCCGTGCGGGGACGCTCCGCCTGACCGGGCGCGGACACGTCGGCGGTACGGCGGGCGCCGGGCGCGCCCACGGAGCCGGCCGGAGCCGAACCGGTGGGCGCGGTGGGGGCCGGGCCGGGGTGTCCGGGGCCGGATGACGGGCTACGCGGGGAATCCGGCGTACGCGACGGCACCGGCGGAGTCGGGGACACCGGCGCCGGTGAGGTCGCCGGGCGGATCGGGCGCAGCCGTGCCGTCGTCTCCGACGGGGTTCCGGCCGGGGTGCCCCGTCCCGCGGGCTCCCTGCCCGGGCGGAACCGGACCGTGTCGGTCTCCGTGGCCGTCTCCGCCGGGGTCACCGTCTCCGCCGGTGTCACCGAACCCACCGGAGCCGCCGAACCCACCGAGGTTCCCGAAGCCGTCGGACCCGGCGGAGCGGGTGTGCCGGTGGGGGTCGCGTTCGGCGGGCTGTCGGGGAACCGGGCCGAGGCGGGCGGTGGGGGCGGGCTCAGGGGGGCGGAGGCCTCGGGTACGGCCGAGGGGCGCGGGCGGTGGGCGTGCGGGACCGCTTCGGCTGCGGGCCGCCCACCGCGCGGGGTGAAGACCGACGGCTCCTCGTCGGGGTCCTCGTCCGGCCGCGCCGGCGGGCGCTGGGCCGGGGGCCCCGGCGGAGTCGACGGGCGTCGCGGGACCGGGGCGTGGCGGGCTCCCGTGCTCATGCACCCCCCGTTTCCTCGTGCCCGGGCCGTCTCCTCGTACGCGGGCCGTTCTGCTGCTCGGCCGCGCCCGGTGTGGAAGCTCCTCCCGGGCACGCATACCCGTACGGCCGGACGGGCATCCCGGTTCACCTGGTGACCGGGCGCGTTCCGCCGTACGTGCGCGTCACTCTACGGGTTGTCCGGGAGAGAGGGAGAACCAGTCCACGAGCCCGGGGCATCTGCCCGGAACGTCCCCTACCCTGCGGTAATCGTGTCTGGCACGCTTCCGTCATGACTGCGCGCGCCGCCGACCGGGCCCGTTACGACCGGGCCACCGCCCATCTCGACGCCCCTCTCGCGATCGTGGACCTGGACGCCTTCGACGCCAACGCGGACGACCTGGTCCGCCGCGCCGGAGGCAAGCCCGTGCGGGTCGCCAGCAAGTCGGTCCGCTGCCGGGCCCTGCTGGAACGCGTCCTGGCCAGGGACGGCTTCCAGGGCGTCATGTCGTTCACCCTGGACGAGTCGCTGTGGCTCGCGCGTTCGGGGTTCGAGGACATCCTGCTGGCCTATCCGTCGGCGGACCGGGCCGGTTTCGCGGAGCTGGCCGCCGACCCCAAGCTCGCCGGTGCCGTCACCGTGATGATCGACGATCCGGCGCAGCTCGCTCTCATCGACGCGGCGCGCGAGGGCGGACGTGAAGTGGTGCGGGTCTGCCTGGAGTTGGACACCTCGCTGCGGCTGCTGGGCGGGCGGGTCCGGGTCGGGGCACGGCGTTCGCCGCTGCACTCCCCCGCCCAACTCGCCGAGCTGGCCCGGTCCGTGGCCCGGCGGCCGGGCTTCCGGCTGGTGGGGATCATGGCGTACGAGGGGCACATCGCCGGGGTCGGGGACGCGGTCGCCGGGCGGCCCCTGCGCTCGCGGGCGATCCGGCTGATGCAGGCCACCGCCCGGCGGGAGCTGGCCGAGCGGCGGGCCGCGGTCGTCCGGGCGGTCCGGGCGGTCGCCCCGGACCTGGAGTTCGTCAACGGCGGCGGCACCGGCAGCGTGCAGCACACCGCCGCCGAGGACGCGGTGACCGAGATCGCGGCCGGCTCGGGGCTGTACGTGCCGCGCCTGTTCGACAACTACACGTCCTTCTCCGCCCGTCCGGCCGCCCTCTTCGCGCAGCCGGTGGTCCGGCGGCCCGGCGTGGGCGTCGTCACCGTGCTCGGCGGCGGCTACCCGGCCTCCGGCGCCGCCGGCCCCGACCGGCTGCCGGTGCCGTACCTGCCGGAGGGGCTGCGCTACGACCCGCAGGAGGGCCCCGGCGAGGTGCAGACCCCGCTGCTCGGCTCGCCCGCCGACGATCTGCTCATCGGCGACAAGGTCTGGTTCCGTCACGCCAAGGCGGGCGAGCTGTGCGAGCGGTTCGACACCCTGCACCTGGTGGAGGGGGACACGGTGACGGCTGCCGTGCCCACCTACCGGGGCGAGGGGCGGACGTTCCTCTGAGCCGCCCTACAGGGGCGTGACGTACGCGCCGGCGATCCCGCCGTCCACCAGGAAGTCGGTGGCGTTGACGAAGGAGGAGTCGTCGCTGGCCAGGAAGGCGACGGCGGCGGCGATCTCCTCCGCCTCGGCGAACCGGCCGAGCGGGATGTGGACGAGCCGGCGCGCGGCCCGCTCCGGGTCCTTGGCGAACAGCTCCTGCAGCAGCGGGGTGTTGACGGGGCCGGGGCACAGCGCGTTGACCCGGATGCCCTCCCGGGCGAACTGCACGCCCAGCTCGCGGGACATGGCGAGGACGCCGCCCTTGGAGGCCGTGTAGGAGATCTGGGACGTGGCCGCGCCCATCCGCGCCACGAAGGACGCGGTGTTGATGATGGAGCCCCGGCCCTGGCGGCGCATGTAGGGGAGGGCGGCCTTGCAGCACAGGTAGACGGAGGTGAGGTTGACCTCCTGGACCCGCTTCCAGGCCTCCAGCCCGGTCTGCAGGATGGAGTCGTCGTCGGGCGGGGAGATGCCGGCGTTGTTGAAGGCGACGTCGACGCTGCCGTAGGTGTCGTACGCGGCCTTGAACAGCGCCTCGACCTGCTCGGGGTCGGTGACGTCGGTCTTCACGAAGAGCCCGCCGACCTCGTCGGCGGCGGCCTTGCCGCGCGTCTCGTCGACGTCGGCGCAGACGACGTGGGCGCCCTCGGAGGCGAGGCGTCGGGCGCTGGCCAGTCCGATGCCGCTGCCGGCTCCGGTGACGACGGCGGTACGGCCGGACAGGCGGCGGCAGACATGGTTGTCGGTCACGCTGTTGTCGTTCACGGTGCGGGGACCTCCGTGCTGAGGAAGACGTTCTTGGTCTGGGTGAAGGCGGCCAGGGCGTCGGGGCCGAGTTCCCGGCCGAGGCCGGACTGCTTGTAGCCGCCGAACGGGGTCCAGTAGCGGACGCTGGAGTGGGAGTTGACGGACAGGTTGCCCGCGCGGACGGCCTGGGACACGCGCAGGGCTCGGCCCAGGTCCCGGGTCCAGATGGAGCCGGACAGGCCGTAGGGGGTGTCGTTGGCGAGGCGGATCGCATCCTGCTCGTCGGTGAAGGGCAGCAGGACGGCGACCGGGCCGAAGATCTCCTCGCGGGCCGCCGGGCTGTCGTGCCGCTCACCGGTGAGCACGGTCGGCGGGAACCAGAAGCCGGGGCCGTCGGGGGCCTTGCCGCGCAGGGCCGGGGCGTCGTCGGGGACGTAGGACCGTACGCGCTCCCGTTGCCGGCCGGAGATGAGCGGGCCCATCTGGGTCCGCTCGTCGGCCGGGTCGCCCACGACCACGGCGGCCAGCGCGTCGGCGAGGAGGGCGCGGGCCTCGTCCAGCACCGTCTCCTGGACCAGGACGCGGGTGCGGGCGCAGCAGTCCTGGCCGGCGTTGTCCAGGAAGGAGAAGGGGTCGAGGGCGGCCTGGAGGTCGGCGTCGGCGAAGACGACGTTGGGGCTCTTGCCGCCGAGTTCGAGGGTGACCGGCTTGACCAGGCGGGCGCAGCGCTCCATGACCTCGCGGCCAGTGCGGGTGGAGCCGGTGAACACGATCTTGGCGACGTCCGGGTGGTCGACCAGGGCGCGTCCGGCGGTGTCGCCGTGGCCGGGCAGCACCTGGAAGAGGTGCTCGGGCAGGCCCGCCTCCAGGGCCAGTCCGGCGAGGCGGAGCGCCGTGAGCGGGGTGGTCTCGGCGGGCTTGAGCAGGACCGCGTTCCCGGCCGCGAGCGCCGGGAAGGACCCCCAGGCGGCGATCGGCATGGGGAAGTTCCAGGGGGCGATGACGCCGACGACGCCCAGCGGTTCCTGGAAGGTGACGTCCCAGCCACCGGGGACCGGGATCTGCCTGCCGGTGAGGCGTTCGGCGCCGCCGGCGGCGTAGAGGAGCAGGTCGCGGGCGTTGCCGGCCTCCCAGCGGGCGTTCGCGACGGTGTGGCCGGCCTCGCGGACCTCCAGTTGGGCGAGTTCCTCGGTGTGGGCGTCGACCACGTCGGCGAAGCGGCGCAGCAGCCGGGCCCGGTCGGCGGGGGCGACGGCGGCCCAGCGGGTCTGGGCGCGGGCGGCGCGGGCGACGGCGGTGTCCACGTCCCCGGCGGTGGCGGCGGGGACGGTGGCGACGATCTCCTCGGTAGCGGGGTCGAGGACGGTCAGCTCGTTCGGGTCGGGCACGGGGTGACCTTTCACAGGCGTTCGAAGGAGCGGCGCAGCTCCCAGTCGGTGACCGCGGCGTCGAAGGCCTCCTGCTCGACGCGCGCCATGTTGCGGTAGTGGGCGACGACCTCGTCGCCGAACGCCGCCGCGGCGATCGGGCTGTTCTCCCACAGCTCGGCGGCCTCGCGCAGGGTGGTCGGCACCTGCGCGTAGTCGGCGGTGTAGGCGTTGCCGGGGCAGGGCTCGGGCAGCTGGAGCTTGTGCTCGATGCCGTACAGGCCGGCCGCGACGAGCCCCGCGACGGCGAGGTGGGGGTTCACGTCGCCGCCGGGGAGGCGGTTCTCGAAGCGCAGGGAGCGGCCGTGCCCGACGACGCGCAGGGCGCAGGTGCGGTTGTCGTGGCCCCAGGCGACGGCGGTGGGGGCGAAGGAGCCCGGCTGGAACCGCTTGTAGGAGTTGATGTTGGGGGCGTACAGCAGGGAGAAGTCGCGCAGCGCGGCGAGCTGTCCGGCGAGGAAGTGCCGCATCACCTCGGACATGCCGTCGGGTCCGGCCATCGCGTTGGTGCCGTCGGCGTCGGCGAGCGAGAGGTGGATGTGGCAGGAGTTGCCCTCGCGCTCGTTGTACTTGGCCATGAAGGTGATCGAGACGCCCTCCTGGGCGGCGATCTCCTTGGCGCCGGTCTTGTACAGGGCGTGCTGGTCGCAGGTGCGCAGGGCCTCGTCGTAGCGGAAGACGATCTCGTGCTGGCCGGGGTTGCACTCGCCCTTGGCGGACTCGACGGTGAGGCCGGCGCCGGCCATGTCGTTGCGCAGCCGGCGCAGCAGGGGTTCGATGCGGCCGGTGCCGAGGACGGAGTAGTCGATGTTGTACTGGTTGGCCGGGGTCAGGCCCCGGTAGTTCGCGTCCCAGGCCTGCTCGTAGCTGTCCTTGAAGACGATGAACTCCAGCTCGGTGCCGACCTGGGCGGTGTAGCCGTGCTCGGCGAGCCGCTGGAGCTGGCGGCGCAGGATCTGGCGGGGGGCGGCGGCGACCGGGGAGCCGTCGTTCCAGGCGAGGTCGGCGATGAGGAGCGCGGTGCCGGGGTGCCAGGGGACGCGGCGCAGGGTGGACGGGTCGGGGTGCATCGCGAAGTCGCCGTAGCCGCGTTCCCAGGAGGACATCGCGTAGCCGTCGACGGTGTTCATCTCGGTGTCCACGGCGAGCAGGTAGTTGCAGCCCTCGGTGCCGTGGTGCAGGACCTCGTCGAGGAAGAAGCGGGCGGCGAACCGCTTGCCCTGGAGGCGTCCCTGCATGTCGGGGAAGGCCAGGACGACGGTGTCGATCTCGCCGCTCGCGACCAGGGCGTGCAGTTCCTCGACGCTGAGCGGGGGTGTGCGGTCTGCCACGGGGAAGCCTCCTTGGGCGCCGTCGCGCTTCTTCGGCCGGGCCGGGAGCCATAAGGTATGGCTGCGGACCATTGCTTGGGAAGGGGGTGCGCCCGGATGTCGCGGGAGACGGACGTGCGAGGGGTGGGCGACCGGCTCGCCCCGGTGCTGCGGCCGGTGCGGGCGGGCAACGGCTTCGAGGAGGCCCTGGAGCAGATACTCCAGGTCGTCCGGCTCGGGCTGGTGCCGGCGGGCGAGCGGCTCCCGGCCGAGCGGGAGCTGGCGGAGCGGCTCGGGATCAGCCGGGTGACGCTGCGCGAGGTGCTGAAGGTGCTCCAGGACCAGGGCCTGGTGGAGGCGCGGCGCGGGCGGTACGGCGGAACGTTTGTGCTGCCCCGGCCGGACGGGGGCGGCGAGGACGGGCTGCGGCGCCGGATGGCCGAGGTCGACATCGAGGACGTGCTGCGTTTCCGTGAGGTGCTGGAGGTGGGCGCGGCCGGGCTGTGCGCGGCGCACGGGCTGACGCCGGAGCGGGCACGGCGGCTGCGGGAGGCGCTGGACCGCACGCACGAGGCCCCGCTGACGGACTGTCGCCGGGCGGACACGCTGCTGCACCTGACGCTGGCCGAGCTGTGCGGCTCGCCGTCGCTGACCGCGCAGTACGCGGCGGTCCGGGCCACGGTCAACGACCTGCTGGACCGCATCCCGCTGCTGGTGCGCAACCTGGAGCACTCCCAGCGCCAGCACACCGCGCTGGTGGAGGCGGTGCTGGACGGGGACGCGGACGGGGCGCGGGAGATCGCGCGTGAGCACTGCGCGGGTACGGCGGCGCTGCTGCGGGGTTTCCTGGCGTGAGGCCGCCCTGGACAGGCATTCCGGAAAGGTTCTCCACTGAACCTTTGAAAGCGAGGAGGGCAGCATGGCCGTACGGCCGCTGATCGGTGTGAGCACGTACCTGGAGTCCGGCGCGCGCTGGGGGGTGTGGGAGCTGGACGCGGTACTGCTGCCGGCCGGCTATCCACGGCTGGTGCAGCGGGCCGGCGGGCTGGCCGCGCTGCTGCCGCCGGACGCGCCGGAGCACGCCGGGGCGGCGGTGGCCCGGCTCGACGGGCTGGTCGTCGCGGGCGGCCCGGACGTCGACCCGGCCCGGTACGGCGCCGAGCGTTCGCCGCGCACGGGTCCGCCCGCGCCGGAGCGGGACGCCTGGGAGCTGGCGCTGATCGACGCGGCGCTGTCGGCGGGCGTGCCGCTGCTCGGGGTGTGCCGGGGCATGCAGCTGCTGAACGTGGCCCTCGGGGGCACCCTCGTCCAGCACCTGGACGGGCACGCCGAGGTGGTCGGCGCGTTCGGCGAGCACCCGGTGAAGCCGGTGCCGGGGACGTTGTACGCGGGCATCGTGCCGGAGGAGGTGACGGTGCCGACGTATCACCACCAGGCGGTGGAACGGCTCGGCGAGGGGCTGGTCCCGTCGGCCTACGCGGCGGACGGCACGGTGGAGGCCGTGGAGCTGCCGGCGGAGCGGGGCTGGGCCCTTGGGGTGCAGTGGCATCCGGAGATGGGCGAGGACCCGCGGGTGATGGCGGCGCTGGTCGCCGCGGCGGGCTGAGCGCCGTTCGGCCTTCGGCCGTGTGTTCCCCCGGGTCGGCGGGCGTGGACCGCGCACTCGTGGGCCGTGTCAGCCCCGGGTCAGGGACAGCAGTTCCCGGGCCGGGCCCGTGGGGCGATGGCCCGTCGGCCATACCGCTCTCAGGTCGCGGCGCAGGGAGACGCCCTCGACCGGGATGCTGACCAGGCGCCGCATCCCGAGCTCCTCCCCCACCGCGAGTTCGCTGAGGACGGACGGGCCCGCCCCGCTGACCGCGGACGCCTTCACCGCCGTCGTGGAGGACAGCTCGATCAACGGGCGGGCCAGGCCGCCGAGAGCCGCGTCCAGGACCTGACGGGTTCCGGAGCCCCGCTCCCTGAGGATGAGCGGGGTCGCGGCCAGTTCCGCCGCCGTCAGGGGCCGCCGGCGGCGGGCCCACGGGTGGGCGGGCGCGGTGACGACGATCAGCCGGTCGCGGGCGATGACCGTGGAGTCCAGTCCCGTGGGCACGGTCAGCCCCTCCACGAAGCCCAGGTCCGCCTCGCCGGCCAGCAGGAGTTCCGCGACCTTCGCCGAGTTCCCGGCGAGCAGCGAGACCGCCGTGTCGGGCCGTCCGGCGTGCAGCGCGAGGAGCCAGCCGGGCAGCAGGTACTCGGCGATGGTCATGCTCGCCGCGACCCGCAGCCGTGAGTCCCGCCGGTCCTGCAGCGCCCGCGCGCCCGCGTCGAAGGCCGCCGCCGCCTCCACGACCCGCCGGGCCCAGTCCGTGACCAGGGCGCCGGCGTCGGTGAGCCGGGAGCCGCGCGGCGAGCGGTCGACCAGCGCCACGCCCAGCTGCCGTTCCATGGAGCGGATGCGGCTGCTGGCGGCCGGCTGGGTGATGCCGACCTCGCGCGCCGCCGCGCCGAGACTGCCCAGCCGCGCCACCGCGAGCAGCAGTTCCAGCGCGGCGAGGTCCGGCACCCGATGCGCCAGCGACTGTGTGTGTCGCCCCTTCGCCTCGCTCATAAGACCAGCTTATGCCCTCATAGACCCGTGACCGCTGGTCCCGCGGGCCCGCCGGCAGGATCTTGGACGCATGGTCACCGCAGCCCAGCCCCTGCCCCCCGTCCGCGCCGCCCGGCTCCGGCACCTGGGCCCGAACTGGTACGCCTGCGTGATGGGCACCGCGATCGTCGGCACGGCCGGGGCCGCGCTGTCCGGCCCGGCGCCCGTGGCGCGCGGTGTCCTCGCGGCCGTCTGGGCGCTGTCCCTGCTCCTGCTGACGGCCCTGCTGACCGCCCGGGCCCTGCACTGGAGGCACCACCGCGACCAGGCCCGCGCCCATCTCCTCGACCCGGCCGTGGCCCCCTTCTACGGCTGCCTGGCCATGGCGCTGCTCGCGGTGGGCGCCGGCGCGCCGACGGCCGGCCGGGAGCTGATCGGCACGCGTGCGGCCGTCGCGCTGGACGCCGTGCTGTTCACCGCCGGTACGGCGGTCGGGCTCGGGGCCGCCGTGGCCGTGCCGTACCTGATGGCCGTGCGGCACCGGGTCGGCGCCGGACAGGCCTCCCCGGTGTGGCTGCTGCCGCTGGTGGCGCCCATGGTGTCGGCCTCGGCCGGTCCGCCCCTGGTGCACCGTCTGCCGCCGGGGCAGCCCCGGGCGACCCTGCTGCTGGCCTGCCTCGCGCTGTCCGGGATGAGCCTGCTGGCCGTGCTGCTGACGCTGCCGCTGGTCTTCGCCCGGCTGATCACCACGGGACCGCTGCCGCTCGCGCTGACCCCGGCCCTGTTCCTGGTCCTCGGCCCGCTCGGGCAGTCCACCACGGCCGTCGGGCTGATCGCGGACGCCGCTCCGGGCGTCGTCGCGGCCCCCTACGACCGCGGCCTCGCCGTCCTCTCGGTGCTGTACGGGGTGCCCGTCATGGGGTTCGCGCTGCTGTGGCTGGCGCTGGCCACCGCGCACGTGGTGCGGGCCGGGCGGCGGGGCATGGGCTTCACGATGACCTGGTGGGCGTTCACCTTCCCGGTGGGGACCTGTGTCACCGGGGCCGCCACGCTCGCCCGGCACACCGGTCTCGCGGTGTACGACGCCCTGGCGGCCGGGCTGTACGGCGTCCTGGTGGCGGCCTGGCTCGCGGCCGCCCGCGGCACCGTGCGCGGCCTGCTCAGCGGCGCGCTGCTCCCAGCGCCCCGGCGAGCACCCGCGGCGCCTCCGTCAGGGACGGGCCGTACCAGGTCAGATGCCGTCCGCTGACCAGGGCGCAGGGCAGCCCCGGGAAGGCCTCCGGGCCGTCGTCGGCGGTGAAGCGGTAGGGCTCGTCGGGCAGGACCACCAGGTCGGGCCGCCGGGCGCGCAGCTCGTCGAGGGGGATGCGGGGATAGCGCTCCGGGTGGTGGGCGTACAGGTGGTCCACGCCGAGGCGGGCGAGGACGTCACCGGCGAAGGTGTCCCGCCCGAGGACCATCCAGGGGCGCCGCCAGACCGGTACGACCGCCGTCCTGCGCCGTGCCGGGTCCGGCAGGGCCGCCCAGGTCCGCTCCGCCTCGTCCAGCCAGCCCGGCCGGCCCGCCGCGCCGCACGCGGTGAGCACCCGGTCCAGCTCGGCGACGGCCTGCGGCACGCTGCGCACCTCGGTGACCAGCACGTCGAGACCGGCCGCGCGCAGGGCTTCGAGGTCGGGCGCGCGGTTCTCCTCCTCGTTGGCGAGCACCAGGTCCGGGCGGAGCCCGGTGATCCTCTCCACGTCCGGGTTCTTCGTACCGCCGATCCGGACGACGTCCAGCCCTGCCGGACGACTGCACCAGCCGGTCGCGCCGACGAGGGCTCCGGGGATCGTCCTCGCCACCGCCTCGGTCAGTGAGGGGACGAGGGAGACGACACGCGCCGGCACAGGGTGCGATGAGCCGCGCGACCGGCCGCGGCGCACCCGCGCACGCCCGTGGTCCGGCACCGCCTCGTCCGGCGGGCGCTCAGCGTGCCCGATCCTGCACCGCCTCGATGTGCTCCGCCACCGCCACCACGATCACCCTCGTGTCCGGCACGGTCGCCCGCCACCGGTGCCGCACCCCGCCCGTCAGATACAGCGTGTCGCCGCGTCCGAGCCGGTACGCGCGCCCCTCGGCCTCGATCTCCACCGCCCCGTCGGCGACGTACATCAGCTCGTCGTTGCGGTGCTGGAACTCGCGGCCGGCGTCGTGGTCGCCGGTGAACTCCGAGGCGTGCAGCTGGTGGTGGCCGCGCACGAGGGAGCGGGTACGGGGGTCGAAGTCGCCCTCGGCGACGGCCTCGGCGCGGACGACGTCCACGCTGGCGGCCGGGTCGGCGGCGGCGAGGAGTTCGACGGCCGTGGTGCGCAGGGCGTCGGCCAGCTTCTCCAGGGAGGTGCGGCTCGGGCGGGCCCGGTCGTTCTCGACCTGGCTGAGGAAGGGCACCGACAGGCCGCTGCGCTCGGCCACGACGGCGAGGGTCAGTTCCAGCGCACGACGGCGCCGCCGGACGGCCGCGCCCACCCGCACGGGCTGCTGCTCTTTGTGGTCGCCCATCGCTCCGGCTCCCTCCCTCGCTCGTCGTGTCGCCTGCCGGGTGCCCGTTGTGGGGCACACCTCTTCCGATGACTTCTCTGCACCCTACGCATGTTCGGCAAACCGTTTCACGTGGCTGTCACATCCCTGACACTTCCAGGTCTCCCGAACCTCACGGTTCGCGCCAGCGCCGGAGGGCCGGGGAGCACTCCCGGACCCGCTCGCCCCGGCGGATGAACATGCCGTCCAACTGGGCCGGGACTCCGGGCACGGGCCAGGGTTCCTCACACCGGGTGATTGGCCTGAAGCCGACTGTGGGCCGCGCCGGGCCGCGGCCGTCGAAGCGCACGGTGCCCGGCCGTGACGCACGCGTTCCGGGAGCGGGGCCGCTGTCGGTGCCGTGCGGCATGATGCGGGGCGTGACCGGACGACTCATGCTTCTCGACACCGCCTCGCTGTACTTCCGCGCCTACTTCGGCGTCCCGGACTCCGTCAGGGCACCGGACGGCACGCCCGTCAACGCGGTGCGCGGGCTGCTGGACTTCATCGACCGGCTGGTCAAGGACCACCGCCCGGAGCACCTGGTGGCCTGCATGGACGCCGACTGGCGCCCGCAGTGGCGGGTGGACCTCATCCCCGGCTACAAGGCGCACCGGGTCGCCGAGGAGCACGAGGGCACGCCGGACGAGGAGGAGGTGCCGGACACCCTCGCCCCGCAGGTGCCGGTGATCGAGGACGTGCTGGACGCGATCGGTATCGCCCGTGTCGGGGTCGCGGGGTACGAGGCCGACGACGTGATCGGCACGTTCACCGCCCGGGCCGGCGGCCCGGTGGACATCGTCACCGGCGACCGCGACCTGTACCAGCTCGTGGACGACGAGCGCCGGGTCCGGGTGCTGTACCCGGTGAAGGGCGTCGGCACGCTCCAGCTGACCGACGAGGCGGCACTGCGCGAGAAGTATGGCGTCGACGGGCGGGGGTACGCGGATCTGGCGCTGCTGCGCGGCGATCCGAGCGACGGACTGCCGGGCGTGGCCGGCATCGGCGAGAAGACGGCCGCGAAACTGCTCGCCGAGTTCGGCGACCTGGCCGGGATCATGGCGGCGGTCGACGACCCGCGGGCGAAGCTCACGCCGTCGCAGCGCAAGCGGCTCACCGAGGCCCGGCCGTATCTCGCGGTCGCGCCGAAGGTGGTGCGGGTCGCCGACGACGTGCCGCTGCCGGACGTCGGGACGGCCCTGCCGCGCACCCCGCACGACCCGGCGGCACTGGAGGCGCTGACGCACCGGTGGGGCCTCGGCGGTTCCTTGCAGCGGCTGCTGCACACGCTCGCGGAGTGAGCCCGGCCATCTTCCGGCAAAAGGACCCCATCGAACACTCGATCAGAGGTGTCGCAGCGACGCGAGGTGCTAGCTTAGGTAAACCTAACCAACCTTGCAGGAGGCCGTGATGGCAGAGCGTCCGGGACGAAAGCCGCGCAAGCCCCGCACCGCCCAGGTGGTGCGCACCGAGCGGCTGACCCCGCACATGCAGCGCGTGGTGCTCGGTGGCGAGGGCCTGGCCGGATTCGCCGCGGACACCTGTACCGACCACTATGTGAAGCTGCTGTTCGGCGCCGCCGGGGTCGTCTACCCGGAGCCCTTCGACCTGGAGCGGATCCGCGCCGAGTTCCCGCGCGAGCAGTGGCCGGTGACCCGGACCTACACCGTGCGCGCCTGGGACCCCGAACAGTGCGAGCTGACCCTGGACTTCGTGATCCACGGCGACGAGGGCCTGGCCGGCCCCTGGGCGCTGCGCGCACGCCCCGGCGAGACCGTGCGCTTCATGGGCCCCGGCGGCGCCTACGCGCCCGACCCCGAGGCCGACTGGCACCTGCTCGCCGGGGACGAGAGCGCGCTGCCCGCCATCGCCCGCGCCCTGGAGACGCTGCCCGCCGGTGCCCGTGCGCACGCGTTCGTCGAGGTCTCCGGGCCCGAGGAGGAGCAGAAGATCGACTCCGAGGTGCCGGTCGTCTGGCTGCACCGCGGGGACCGGCCGGTCGGCGAGGCCCTTCTGGAGGCCGTGCGCGGGCTGGAGTTCCCGCAGGGCCGGCCGCACGCCTTCGTGCACGGCGAGGCGGGCTTCGTGAAGGAGCTGCGCCGGCTGCTGCGGGTCGAGCGCCAGATCCCGCGCGAGGACCTGTCCATCTCCGGTTACTGGCGGCTCGGCCACAACGAGGACGGCTGGCAGGCCTGCAAGCGGGAGTGGAACGCCCGGATCGAGGCGGAGCAGGAGGGCGGCCCGGCGGCGGCTGCCTGAGCGATCGGAGAGGGCGGCGGCATCCGGGGACGGGTGCCGCCGCTTCCGTCTGCCCGTCCCCCGCTCCCCGCTCCCCGCTCCCCGCTCCCCGCTCCCCGCTCCCGTGAAGTCCCGCCAGGTCAGTCGCCCCGTACCCGCGCGTGCAGGTGCATGTCGTGCCAGCCGTCCTGGTGGAGGTAGGCGCTGCGCTTGGTGCCCTCCAGGGCGAAACCGGCCTTGCCGGCGACCCGGCAGGAAGCGGGGTTGCCGATCGCGTGCAGGAGCTCCAGACGGTGGAAGCCGATCTCCTCGAAGGCCCAGCCGGTCAGGGCCGTCGCGGCACGCAGGGCGACGCCCCGGCCCCGCGCCCCCGCCACCGTCCAGTACGCGATCTCGGCGACGCCGTCGCTCAGCACGATCCGGCGCAGCGCCACCCGGCCCAGCAGCTCGTCCGTGGCCTCGTCCACGACGGCCCACTGCGCCTCCCGCTCGTCCGCCCACCCCCCGCGCCACTGAGTGATCCAGCCGGCGGCCTCGTCCGCGGAGTCGCAGGACCGGCCGTGCCAGTGGCGCAGCACCGGGTCCTCGAAGGCCGCGTGCACGGCGGGCGCGTCCCCGGCCCGCCACGGGCGCAGCAGCGTGCCGCCGGCGGCGGGGAGGGCGGGCTGCGGGATACGGGCGAGGACGCCGGGGGTCAGGACGGGGCTGGTGAGGAACGGCATGATCCCCATCCTGCCGACCACGGGGCCGGCGGACCGGCTCTTCGCGACGTCCGGCGGGGTGAGCGTGCCCCCGTACCCTTGACCCCGATGAGACGCCGTACCCCGCCGCCGCCCGCCCCGCTCCCCCAGCGCGAGGGCGTGGACCCCGTCCGCGTCCGGCTGCCCGTGGACGGGGCGTGGGCCACCGTGCGGGAGCATCTGGTGGAGCGGCTGACGGGCGCCCCGGCCGGGGTGGTCGAGTCGATGTTCGCCGCCGGGCTGGTGGTCGGGGCCGACGGGCGGGCCGTGGCGCCGGACGCCCCGTACCGTCCGGGGATGTTCGTCTGGTTCCACCGCGAGCTGCCCGCCGAGGTGCCGGTGCCGTTCCCGGTGGAGGTGGTGTACCGCGACGAGCACATCGTGGTGGCCGACAAGCCGCACTTCCTGGCCACCACCCCGCGCGGTGCGCACGTCGCCCAGACCGCGCTCGCCAGGCTCCGGAGTGAGCTCGGCATCCCGACGCTGACGGCGGCGCACCGGCTGGACCGGCTCACCGCCGGGCTGGTGCTGTTCACCGTGCGGCCGAACGAGCGGGGCGCGTACCAGTCGCTCTTCCGGGACCGGCGGGTGCGCAAGGAGTACGAGGCCGTGGCGCCGTACGATCCCGCGCTCGTCCTGCCCCGGACCGTGCGCAGCAGGATCGTGAAGGAGCGCGGCGTGCCGGCCGCGCGGGAGGTGCCGGGCGAGCCGAACGCGCGGACCCGGGTGGAGCTGCTCGGGCACCGGGCCGGGCTCGGCCGCTACCGGCTCCTGCCGACCACCGGGCAGACCCACCAGCTCCGGGTGCACCTGACCGCGCTGGGCGTACCGATCCTGGGCGACCCGCTGTACCCCGAGGTGACGGCCCCGGTACCGGCCGGCGACTTCCGCCGCCCCCTGCAACTGCTCGCGCGCGTGCTGGAGTTCACCGACCCGGTCACCGGTACGGATCACACGTTCACCAGCGCCCGCACCCTCCGCGCGTGGACGTCGCCCGAGGCGTGGACGGCCGGAAGCTAGAGCCGTTCGTTCGGATCACGCCGCGCCGGGCCGGCACCCGCCCCGGAGCGGGTGCCGCCGGCAGCGGCGCCGTGTCACTCTCCGCGCCACCAGTGCAGCAGTCGGCCCCACAGGCCCCGGGGGCGGGGCGGCTGCGGGGCCGGAGGGGTGGGGGGCGGCGGGACGGTCGCGCGCACGGGTGCCGGGGCCGGCTCGGCGGCCGGGGCCGGATCGCCGCCGAGGGTGCCGACCTGCCAGTCGGAGCGCGGCGACGGGATGGCCACGGCCCGCGGCGGCGTGTCGACGTCCTGCTGCGGCTTCGGTTCGAAGCGCACCGGCAGGGCCACCAGGTGCCGGGAGGCGATGGACGACCGCCAGCGCAGGTCCTCCTCGGCGCAGTCGAGCTGGATGTCGGACAGCCGGGTGAGCAGTGCGTCGACGCCCACGTCGGCGATGGCGCGGCCGATGTCCTGGCCGGGGCACTCGTGCGGGCCGCCGCCGAAGGCGAGGTGGGCGCGGTTGCCCTGCATGCTCGCGGAGAGGTCGGGCCGCACCCGCGGGTCGATGTTGCCCGGTGCCGGTGCGAAGAGCAGCCCGTCGCCCTTGCGGATCCGCCGCCCGCCCAGCTCGGTGTCCTGCTTGGCGTAGTAGCCGAAGACCGTGCTGAACGGCGGCTCGTCCCACAGGGACTGCTCGATCGCCTCCGGCACGGTCATCTGGCCGCCGTTGAGCTGGGCCCGGAAGCCGGGCTCGGTGAGGACCATGCGCAGCGCGTTGGCGAGGAGGTTCGCGGTGGCCTCGTAGGCGGCGAAGAGGACGACCCGCAGGTGTTCGCGTACCTCGTCGTCGCTGAGCCCGGCCGGGTGGGTGAGGAGGTGGCTGGTGAAGTCGTCCTCGGGCCGGACGCGCCGGCGGGTGGTGAGCCGGCCGAGCGCGTCCATGACGTAGGCGTGGCTCTGGATGGCGGTCTCGGTGCCCTTGAGGGCGTCACGCGCGGCCTGCACCATCCGGTCGTTGTACTCCTCGGGCATGCCGAGGATCTCGCACATCACGGCCATCGGCAGGTGCTCGGCGAACTGGGACACCAGCTCGGCCCGGCCCCGCTCGCAGAAGCTGTTGACCAGGATCTGGGTGTAGCGGCCGATGTGCCGGCGCACCCCGCGGTGGTCGATGGTCTCCATGGCCGCGGTGACCGCGCCGCGCAGCCGCTTGTGCTCCTCGCCCTCGGCGTGGGAGCAGATGGGCTGCCAGGCGATGTGCGGCATGAGCGGGTGGTCGGGTTTGACCATGCCCTCGCGCAGCGGGGTCCAGATCCGGCTGTCACGGGTGAACTGCGAGGGGTTCCGCACGAGTTGCAGGTTCTCGGCGTGGCCGAGGACCACCCACATCGGCACGTCGTCGTGGAGGAGCACGGGCGCCACGGGGCCGTGCTCGTCCCGCAGGCGCTCGTAGAGGTCGCCGAGGTCCTCCGCGTCGGGGCCGTAGAGCCGGCGCGGCCCCCCGGGGCCGAGGCCGTGCGCGGGGCAGCCCGGTGGCGGACCGGAGAGGGTGTCGGGTGTCCCGGTCGGTGAGGGGGATTCAGGCGTCACAGTGGTCGCTCCGGGGCGGAAGGGTCGGGGTCGGTGGGATGCCGGTCAGGTGAGGGCGCCGGACATGGCGAGGGAGTGCAGGAAGCCCATCAGGGTCATCAGCACGTCCTTGCTGGAGGCCCGGCGGCGCACATCGCAGTCGATGATCGGGATGTCCGGGCTCAGGTCGAGGGCGGTGCGCAGTTCCTCGACCGGGTAACGGGGCGCGTCGGGGAAGGAGTTGACGGCGACGACGAAGGGCACACCGCCCTCCTCCAGCCGGCCCATCACGTCGAAGCTGACCTCCAGGCGCCGGGTGTCGACCAGGACGACCGCGCCCAGCGCGCCTTCGAACAGGCCGTTCCACAGGAACCAGAAGCGCTCCTGGCCGGGGGTGCCGAAGAGGTAGAGGACCAGTTTCTCGGTGATGCTGATCCGGCCGAAGTCCATGGCCACGGTGGTGGCCGTCTTGGACTCGGAGCCGTAGTCGTCGTCGACGCCGATGCCGGCCTGGGTCATGGTCTCCTCGGTGGTCAGCGGTCTGATCTCGCTGACCGAACCGACCATGGTGGTCTTGCCGACGCCGAAGCCTCCGACGATCACGATCTTCACCGCGGCCTGCGCGGTGTGCGGCAGGTGGTCCTCGGTGCGCGGGCCGGGGAGGGTGTCAGAGCCGTTGAAGTCCATGCATCACCGCTTCGAGGAGTGAACGGTCGGGGAGCGCCTGGCGGACGATGGGGGCGCGCGCCTGCACCAGTTCGGCCGCGATCAGCTCGGTGAGCAGGACGGTCATCGTGCTGAACGGCAGTCGGAGGTAGGCGGACAGCTCCGCCACGGACAGGGGGGTCCCGCAGAGCCGGAGCACCGCCGCCTGCTCCGGGGTGGCGGAGACCGGGGGCCCGGAGCGCGCCACGATCAGGGTCACCAGGTCGAGTTCGGCGCGGGCTCCGTCGCCGGACCCGGTGACGGAGTACAGCCGCTCCGGGTTGTCGCCCGGTCCCTTGGCCCCCGCCGCGTCCCGCGACGGAGGCCGCGAGGGCTGCGGCAGCCGCGGGGGCTGCGGGGCGGGCGGGGGCTGCGGCCGGCGCCGCGTGCGTCGTGGAGGTGTCATACGGTCTGCCCGTTCCGCCGGGGCGGACTGGTGAGATGGGCGCCGATCCGGACGACGAGGTCGCGCATCATGCCGCTCATCCGCCCCGGTTCGCACGTCACGTCGGAGAGCACGGCGAGGTAGGCGTTGGGGCCGGCGTTCATGAGGTAGAAGTAGCCGCCGTCGATCTCGAAGACGACGGTCTTCATGTCGCCGGCGCCCGGCAGCTCCTGGACGATGGCGCCGGCCAGGCTCTGCACGCCCGCGCAGGCGGCGGCGACCCGGTCGGCGGCGTCGGGGTCGCCGCCGTAGCGGGCGATGCGCAGGCCGTCGGCGGACAGGACCACGATCATCTCGATGCCCGGCACGCCGTCGTTCAGCTGCTTGAGCATCCAGTCCAGGTTGCCTCGCTGCTGGATCACTGGGAGTCCCCCTCGTCGTCGGCCTCGGTGGCGCCCTGGACGGGGTCGGCCGAATCCTTGAGCAGATGCACGTACTTGGTGGGGTGGAGCGTGAAGTCGGTCAGTTCGTGGGTGGGGGTGTCCGGGGGCATGCCCTCGCGCAGACCGTCCCAGAAGGCCTCCATCCACATGCCCGGCGGCCGTTCCATGAGCTTCTTGCGCTCGGGGTCGATCTCGGGCTCGGGTTCCGGTTCCGCCTTCTTCTGGGACCAGATGGTCGGCCTGCCCTCGCGCTCGGCGCGTTCGATGGCGGCCTGTTCGGCGTACCGCTGGCTGAGCGGGGTCTTCACCCGGCTGCGGCGCTGCGGCAGACCGCCCGCGGTCCACTCGGTGACCTCGGGGACGTCGTCCTCCAGCGAGATCCCGGCAGGGATCTTCGGGCTGGTGGGGCGGCGCTTCTTGGGCGGGCGCTTGGGACCCTCGACGGCGTCCGCCGTGGGGATCTGGGCGGCGGCGGCACCGATGCCGTGCGCGGCGCCGACGCCGGGCTCGGTGGTCGTCATGACGCGCGGCACCACGAGGATCGCGCGGACACCGCCGTACGCGGACGCGCGCAGCGAGACGTCCATGTCGAACCGCTTGCAGAGGCGGCCGACGACGGCGAGGCCGAGGCGCGGGTTCTCGCCGAGGTTGTGCGCGTCCTCGCCGTTCTTGGCGTCCTCGATCATCCGCTCGATGCGGGCGCGGGACTCCTCGCTGAGGCTGACGCCGCAGTCCTCGATCTCGATGACGACGCCCGCCTGCACCTCGACGGCGGTGACGTGCACCTTCGTCGACGGCGGTGAGTAGCGCGTGGCGTTGTCGAGGAGTTCGGCGGCGGCGTGGATGACCGGCTCGACCGAGGTGCCCTTGATGTTGATGTTGACGATCGAGGCGAGGTTGATGCGGCGGTACTCCAGGATGCGGGACATCGCGCCGCGCAGCACGCTGTAGAGGGAGACCGGCTTGGGCCACTGGCGGCCGGGCCGGCCGCCGCCGAGGACGGAGATGGTGTCGGCGAGCCGGCCGATCAGCGAGGTGCCGTGGTCGATGCGCAGCAGGTCGTCGAAGACCTCGGGGTTGCGGCCGTGGTCCTCCTCCATCTCGCGGAGTTCGTACGCCTGCTGGTGGACGATGGCCTGCACGCGCCGGGCGACGCTCACGAAGGAGCGCTCGGTGGCGTCGCGCATCGAGATCTCCTGGTCGGCGCCGCGCAGCGCGATGCGCACCAGCTCGCGGTAGCCCTCGGGCAGGCCGCGCAGTTCGGGGTCCGCGTCGAACACGTCGCGCACGACGTCCCGCAGCACCTGGCCGCGGCGCAGCCGGTGGAAGCCGGCGGGCAGGACGTCGGTGGCGAAGCGCTCCATCAGATCGCTGTGCGCGGCGATCCGCTGCTCCAGGTGCGCGGCGTGGCGGGCGTGTTCGGCCCGCGCCTCGCGGAGCAGACGGCCGCGCCGGGCGGCCTCCCCGGCCGTGCCGAGGACCAGCAGGACGGCCAGCGCTCCGCACACGCCGACGGCGAGCCGGGCCGTGGGCGGTACCAGGGCGACGGCGGCCCCGGCCGCCGCGGCCATCACTATGGCCGGCGGCAACAGCACGCGCGCATAGGGACGTTCACGGCGACCGGGAGGCTTCTGAACACTCACCATGGATGCCTTCTGGGACGAATCGGCTGGGTTCGGGGGTGCATGTGGGGGGAAGGTACAAGGAACTGTTCGGGATATATTCCGCATTGGGGAACAGACGCACGATTCACCTCAACTCGGTGCGCCGCGGGCGAGCTTAGTCCGACCGGATCATCGCCGTGTCATATTCGGCAAGCACCTGAAATCGCCCCGCGAGGGGAGTACTCTCAACTCTCTTTGCACGCTGGGCTCTTACTCGCACACGAGGAGTAACGGCACACGGGCGTACGAACGTCGCTCACCGTGCCGGGTGACATGACGACGGGGGCCGCACCTCGGCGGGTGCGACCCCCGTTCCCCCACCGTGACCGCCGTCAGCCGGTCACGGCTCTGCCCTACGCCGTTGCCGGACGGGTCAGCCCACGGACGAGTAGGCGACCACACCCCGCAGCAACTGGTCGACGGCCTTGCGCGCCGCCTTGGCCACGGTCGACCCCTCCGCGGGAGCCGCGGCGGAGATCTGTCCGAGCACGTCGATGACCTGCTTGCACCACCGCACGAAGTCCCCGGCCGGCATCTCCGCCTCCCGCAGCACCTCGTCGAGCCCCTTGCCGGACGCCCACATGTACGCGGCCCAGGCGAACCCGAGGTCCGGCTCCCGCTGCCCGACACCCTCGGTCTGGCTGATCCGGAACTCCTCCTCCAGCCCGTCGAGCCGGCCCCAGATCCGGACCATCTCGCCGAGCGCGGCCTTGGCCTTGCCGGAGGGCAGCTTCGGCGCCATCGCGTCGTCGCCGACCCGGGCCTCGTACACCAACGCCGAGACACAGGCGGCGAGTTCGGCGGGGGCCAGCCCCTCCCAGACCCGCTCGCGCAGGCACTCGCTGGCCAGCAGGTCCAGTTCGCCGTAGAGCCGCGCGAGCCGCTTGCCGTGCTCGGTCACCTCGTCGCCGCGCAGGTAGTCCAGCTCGGTCAGCAGGGCCACGATCCGGTCGAAGGTCCGCGCGATGGTGTTCGTACGGCCCTCGATGCGCCGCTCCAGCTGCGAGGTGTCGCGCAGCAGCCGGTGGTAGCGCTCGGCCCAGCGCGCGTGGTCCTCGCGGTCGTTGCACCCGTGGCAGGGGTGCGCCCGGATCGCCGTCCGCAGCCGTGCGATCTCACGGTCGTCGGCGGCCTGCGACCGCTTCTTGCGCGCCCGCTCCGGCGGGATGTGCCCGGCCTTGGTCCGCAGCGCGGAGGCGAGGTCCCGCCGGGACTGCGGCGAGCGCGGGTTGAAGGTCTTCGGGATCCGCATCCGGTCCAGCGGCTCGACCGGCACCGGGAAGTCCATCGACGCCAGCCGCTTGACCTGCCGTTCGGCGGTCAGCACCAGCGGCCGCGGCCCGTCGTGGTGGTCGAAGCCGCGGTGGCCGTTGGACCGGCCCGCGGGCAGGCCAGGGTCCAGGACCAGGGCCAGGCCCGCGTACTTGCCGGTGGGCACGTGGATGACATCGCCCGGCTTCAGCTTCTCCAGCGCCACGGCGGCCTCGGCACGCCGCTCGCTCGCGCCCTGCCGGGCCAGCTCGGTCTCCCGGTCCTTCAGCTCGCGGCGCAGCCGCGCGTACTCCTCGAAGTCGCCGAGGTGGCAGGTCATGGAGGCCTTGTAGCCCTCCAGGCCCTCCTCGTTGCGCTGCACCTGGCGGGAGATCCCGACGACCGACTTGTCGGCCTGGAACTGGGCGAAGGAGGTCTCCAGCAGCTCGCGCGAGCGGTGCCGGCCGAACTGCTCGACCAGGTTGACCGCCATGTTGTACGACGGCTTGAAGCTGGAGCGCAGCGGGTACGTGCGCGTGCCCGCGAGCCCGGCGAGGTGCTCGGGGCTCATGCCGCGCTGCCACAGCACCACGGCGTGGCCCTCGACGTCGATGCCCCGGCGGCCGGCCCGGCCGGTCAGCTGGGTGTACTCGCCGGGGGTGATGTCGGCGTGCTGCTCGCCGTTCCACTTGACGAGCTTCTCCAGGACCACCGAGCGGGCGGGCATGTTGATGCCGAGCGCGAGGGTCTCGGTGGCGAACACGGCCTTGACCAGACCGCGTACGAACAGCTCCTCCACGACCTCCTTGAAGGTCGGCAGCATGCCCGCGTGGTGGGCGGCGATGCCGCGCTCCAGGCCCTCCAGCCATTCGTAGTAGCCGAGGACGTGCAGGTCCTCGGTCGGGATGGAGGCGGTGCGTTCCTCGACCAGGGCGCGGACCTGCTCACGTGCCTCCTCGTCGTTGAGCCGCAGGCCCGCGTACAGGCACTGCTGGACGGCGGCCTCGCAGGCGGCCCGGCTGAAGATGAAGGTGATGGCCGGGAGCAGGCCCTCGGAGTCGAGCCGTTCGATGACCTCGGGGCGGCCCGGGGTCCACACGCGCGAGCGCTGTCTGCGCTCGCGCTCCCGGTCGGCCTCCCGCATCGACCGTCCGCGCCTGCGGTCCTGGTACGACGGCCGGGTGGCCTCCATGCGGGCGAGGCGGACCAGGTCGGGGTTGACGGCCTTCTTGTGGCCCTCGCCCTCCTCGAACAGGTCGTACATCCGGCGCCCGGCGAGCACGTGCTGGAACAGCGGCACGGGCCGGTGCTCGGAGACGATCACGTCCGTGTCGCCGCGGACGGTGTCCAGCCAGTCACCGAACTCCTCCGCGTTGGACACGGTGGCGGAGAGCGAGACCAGGGTCACCGACTCGGGCAGGTGGATGATCACCTCTTCCCAGACGGCGCCGCGGAAACGGTCGGAGAGGTAGTGCACCTCGTCCATGACCACGTAGCCGAGGCCGAGGAGGGTCTGCGAGCCGGCGTAGAGCATGTTCCGCAGCACCTCGGTGGTCATCACGACCACCGGGGCGTCGGAGTTCACGCTGTTGTCGCCGGTGAGCAGGCCCACCTTCCCGGTGCCGTAGCGGCGGCACAGGTCGGCGTACTTCTGGTTGGACAGCGCCTTGATGGGTGTCGTGTAGAAGCACTTCTTGCCCTGCCGCAGGGCGAGGTGGACGGCGAACTCGCCCACGATCGTCTTGCCCGAGCCGGTGGGGGCGGCCACCAGGACGCCCTTGCCCGCTTCGAGGGCCTGGCAGGCCTCGATCTGGAAGGGGTCGAGGCCGAAGTCGTACATCTCGCGGAAGGAGGCGAGCGCGGTGGCCTGCTCGGCTGCCCGCCTGCGGGCTGCCGCGTACCGCTCGGCCGGTGAGAGGTCCTCTGTCATCGTGCTTTCGAGCGTACCGGGCCCCGCTGACAACAGGACGATCATTATCCGGATGACCCTCCGGACGACAGCCTGAAGGTAAGAGAACCGGAGGGTAAGAAGACCGGAAGAATCGCGGCGGACGGCCCGCGGGAACACGGATGCCCCCGTCCTCGGGGGGCGGGGGCATCGCGCGGCGGCTCGGTGAGGGATCAGGTCACGTCGTCGTATCCGTTGACCCGGTCGGTGCTCGCCTGCTCGGGCAGGGCACGGGCGGCCGGGACGGGCTCGACCTCGCCGATGTCCTCGGGCGTGAGGTCGAGCTCGGAGGCCTCGTCGTCGGCGGGACCCGCGGCCTCGCGACGGCGCCGGCGCTTGTCGTTGAGCAGGGAGAATCCGACCGCGCCGAAGTACAGCACCCAGATCGGCCCGGCGAGGGCCAGCATGGACAGCGGGTCGGTGCTCGGGGTGGCCACGGCCGCGAAGACCGTGATGCCGAGGATCATGGCCCGCCACCAGCCGAGCATGCGCCGGCCGGTCAGCACCCCGGTGAGGTTGAGCATGACCAGCAGCAGCGGAAGCTCGAAGGAGAGACCGAAGACGATCACCATGCGGGTGACCAGCTGGAGCAGGTCGTCGAGCGGCAGCAGGTTCTTGATGTCGCCGTTCGGCGTGAAGTCGATCAGCACCTTCGCGGTGGTCGGCAGCACCTTGTACGCGAAGAAGGCACCGGCGAAGAACAGCGGGGCGCCCGTGAAGACGAAGGCGTAGGCGTACTTCTTCTCGTGACGGTGGAGGCCCGGCGCGACGAAGGCCCAGAGCTGGTACAGCCAGATCGGCGACGCGAGCACGACACCCGCCATCAGCGAGACCTGGAGGGCCAGCGTGAACGGCGCGAGGAGACCGTTGATCGTGATCTCCGCGCACTGGGTCTTGCCGTCGGAGTGCGCCAGCTGGGCGAAGGACTCCTGGCAGCCGACCGAGTCGAGGATCGGCTTCGTCAGGAAGTTGATGATGTCGTTGTAGTAGAAGGCCGCGACGATCGTCACGATGACGATGGCCAGCATCGCCTTCGCGAGCCGGTTGCGGAGCTCACGAAGGTGATCCGCGAGGGGCATCCGCCCCTCTGGATCCTTCTCCTTCTTGCGGGCAGGCTTGAGCAACCCACGTCCTCATCTCGTGCGGCAGGCCGGGGGTTTCCGGCCGTGCGTCAGCGCTGGGTGGTGTCCGTCGGTTCGTTGACCGGCCGCGAGCTGGTCACGTCACCGGGGGCCGCCTGGATGGTGCGCTGCGCCGGGGGCTGCTCGCCCGTGGTGGGCGGCTGGGCGGACGTGCTGCCGCCCTCTTCCTTCATCGCCTTGGCCTCGCTCTTGAGGATGCGCGCGGACTTGCCGAGCGAGCGGGCCATGTCCGGAAGCTTCTTCGCGCCGAACAGCAGGATGATGACGACGAGGATGAGAATGATCTCGGGAGCTCCGAGCCTTCCGAACATAAGTCTTTACCTTCTCACCGAGGCGGCTGGGTGGGGTGCTGTCCGACCAGTCGGACATGTGTCCGATGGTCATGCTGGCAGCGATCGTAACGCTCAGGGGTAAACGTGAGGCAATCCCCGTGCGTACTCCCGGTCCACGATGCGGGCCTCGTTCTCCACACCGTGACCAGCAGCGTACCTGTCCCACAGGGCAGCATGACAGGGCGAAGTGACGCAAAGCGCTTGCGCCGCCGGTCTCACGGGCACCGCCCGGCACCGCTCAGAGCGCGTCCACGGCGCGGGCCGCGCGCTCGGACGCCCGCTCCAGATCCTCGGCGGCCCTGTTGATACGGCGTGCGGAGTCCGCGACCTGCTCCCCGAGGCGCCGCGCCTCCAGGAACACCCGCACGGCGAGCACCCCCAGGACGGCGACACCCAGGAAACCCATCGCTACCGCGAACATCGGCCAGAACATGACGCCGAGCCTAGACCGTCCGCCGACGGGCGACGCGGGGGGCTACACCGTGGAGTGCAGCCGCAGGGTCCGCACCCCGCCGCCGGTGAGCAGCTCCACGATCCGCTCCCCTGCGGGCTTGCGGACAGCGGCGCCGCAGTCGGGGCAGGTGAAGGAGTAGAACGTCGTCCGGCTGCTGGCGCCGATGGCGAGGCGCAGCGCGCCGGCGGCGAGTTCGAAGCGGCCGCGGCAGTCCGGGCAGCCGGCCCTGAACATCACCGGGACCGCTCGTCTCATGCCGGCGAAGGCGGTCGCCGCCGTCATCTCACCCGCACGCTCGCTCACAGGCCTCGCTCCTTCTTCCGGTCGTTCACCAGGGGCGTCGCTGGGATCGCCGCGTCGTGCCGTCGCGTGTGCGCGGCGCCACGGGGGTGTGCCGCGCGGTTCCCCGCCCCCCTGCGGACGCGCCTCACCGCGGGGAGCCCACCGACGGCTCGGCGTCGTACGCGGCCAACGCCTCCGCCGCCGCACTGCGGGCGCTGTCCGCCAGCTCCGGCGGGGAGACGATCCGGCCGTCGCGGCCGAGACGCAGGGCGAGCCGGCGCAGGGAGGCCGGCTCGGGGGTGCGCAGAGTGATACGCAGCCCGCCGTCGGGAAGCTCATCGGCGCTGTCGTGCGGGTAGTACTCGGCGACCCAGCGGCCACCGGGGCCGACCTCGACCACCACCTCGGGGTCCTCGGCGGCCGGCTGCACCAGACCCTCGGAGAGGTCGCGCAGTTCTATCTCGGGCGGGGCCGAGGGCGCGTCGAGGATCCTGATCTCGGCGACCCGGTCCAGGCGGAAGGTGCGCCGCGCCTCGGAGCGGCGACACCATGCCTCCACGTAGGTGTGACCCACGCTGACCAGGCGGATCGGGTCGATCTCACGCTCGGTGACCTCGTCCCGGGCCGGGGAGTAGTAGCGGATCCACAGCCGGCGGCGCTCGGAGATCGCCCGGTCGACATCGGCGAAGACGCCGCCCTCGGACTCGAAGGTCACCGACAGCCGGGAGCTGGCGCCGGCGGCCTCTCCGGCCGCGGCCTCCACCTTGGCGGTGGCCCGCAGCAGGGCCTGGCGGTCGCTCTCCCGCAGGCCGGGAAGGGTCGACACGGCGCGGGCGGCGACCAGCAGCGCGGTGGCCTCGTCGGCGGCGAGCCGGAGCGGTTCCGCCGCCTCCTCGCCGAGCGCGGCCGGGTTGTGCCACCAGATGCGCTCGCCGTCGGTGTCGATGTCCAGCAGGTCGCCGCCGCGGAAGCTGGTGCCGCACATGGGCAGCAGATCGAGGTCGGCGACCAGCTCGTCCTCCGTGATGCCGAAGGCGCGCGCCACGTCGGCGATCCGGGCACCGGGGCGCTCCCTGAGGTACGTCACCAGGGAGAGCATCCGCCGGGTCTGGTCGATCGCGTTGGCCGTCCTGGCCGGTCTGACTGCCACAGTCCCGCTCCCCCTCAGCCCTTGGCCACGGCGCGCAGCCGGTCCACCACGTCGGCCCGCAGCTCGGCCGGCTCCAGGACCACCACGTCCGGCCCGAACTCCACCAGCCAGGCGTCCAGGCCGTGCCCGTACGGAATCTCCAACTCGTCCCAGCCGTCGCCGAGTTCCCGGACCGCGGTGGCCTTCGCCCGAAGGGGGTAACCGGCGCCGGAGCGCAGCCGGATCAGGGCCGAGCGGTCGGCTATCTCGCCGGCCCAGCCGGCGACGGTCTCGCGCACGGTGACGACGTCCGGCACGGGCGCGGTGAAGCCCGTGCCGCGCGAGCGGACCTTTCCGGTGATCCGGGAGAGCCGGAAGACGCGCTCGGCGCCCCGGTCGCGGTCGAAGCCGGCCAGGTACCAGTGGCCGCGCCAGCACTCCAGCGCCCACGGTTCGACGTGCCGGGGCTCGGGGTGGGCGGCGGAGGCCTTGCGGTACTCGAAGACCACCGGGCGGCGGTCGCGGCAGGCCAGCATCAGCGGCTCGAAGGCGGCCTCGTGCACCGGGATGCGCGGCTCCAGGGCGCCGTGCGCCTCGTACGGGTCGACGTCCTCGGGGAGCCCGGCCGCGCGCAGCTTCTGCAGGGCGCCGCTGGCGGCCCCGGCCAGCCGGGCCTGCTGCCAGACCTTGGCGGCCAGGCCGAGCGCGGCGGCCTCCTCGGCGTCCAGGGTGATGGGGGGCAGGCGGTTGCTGTCGCGGCGGGCGAGGTAGCCGACCTCGCCTTCGAGGTTCTCGACCGTCTCGATGACCAGGCCCAGTTCCCGCAGGTCGTCCTTGTCCCGCTCGAACATGCGGTTGAAGGAGTCGTCACTGCCCGCTTCCAGGTACGCCTCGATGGACTCGCGCAGCTCCCGCTTGCTGAGCGGCCGCCGCGTCCCGAGCAGACACAGCGCGAGGTTCATCAGCCGCTCGGCCTTGGCAATGGCCATCGACGCCCTTCGCCTTCCCTATGGTGCTTCCGACCGACGACCGTACCGCTCCGCGGGTCGGTGACAAAAGCCGAGGGCCCATGCCCGAGCAGGCATGGGCCCCAGGTGGTCGGTTCCGGTCGGATCCGGCCGGTCGGCCTGGCGCGGATCAGACGCCGAGAAGGTCGACCACGAAGATGAGGGTCTCGCCGGGCTTGATCGCCGGGGTCGGGCTCTGGTTGCCGTAGGCGAGGTGGGCGGGGATGGTCAGCTGGCGGCGGCCACCGACCTTCATGCCCTGCACGCCCTGGTCCCAGCCCTTGATGACCCGGCCGGCACCGAGCGGGAAGCGGAACGGCGTGCCGCGGTTCCAGCTGGCGTCGAACTCCTCGCCGGTGCTGAAGGCGACGCCCACGTAGTGGACGGTGACGTTCTGGCCCGCCTGCGCGACCGGTCCGTCGCCCTCCCAGATGTCCTTGATCTCCAGGTCCGCCGGGGGCTCGCCGCCCGGGAAGTCGATCTCGGGCTTGTCGATGCTCACGTCAAAAGCTCCTGCTTGTGTACGACACGAAACGTGGACAGTCTTTCATCATCGCGGGCCTCCCGCCCGCCCCGGGCGTCCCGGGCGCTACATCGCCGCGAGGATGTCCACGGTGAACACGAGGGTGGCGCCCTTCTTGATGACTCCGCCGCTCGGCGGGTTGTCGCCGTACCCCAGGTCCGGCGGGACGACGATCAGGACCCGGCTGCCGACCTTCTTGCCGGTCAGGCCCTGGGCGAGGCCCTTGACCGCCTGCTGCATCTGCTCCAGCGAGAACTGGCTGAGCCGGCCGGAGCCGTACGTCCGCTGGAAGGTCTTGCCGCCGTCCCAGACCAGGCCCTGGAACTGGCACAGGATCGTCTGGTCGGCCTTCAGCTGTGGGCCGTCGCCCTCCAGGACGTACTCCGACACGAGCTTGTTCGGCGGGTCGGTCCTGGGCACGGTGACCTTGGGCACCTGGCCGTCGGTGTTGGTGGCCACCTTCGGCAGGGCCGCGTCGTTCTGCGGGACCGGCGTGCCCTTGGCGGAGCTCTTGGAGTTGAAGGAGTCGATCAGGTCGATGACGAAGACCAGGGTGTCGGTGCCCTTGATGCCCGCCTGCGCGTTGCCCTCCGTGCCGTAGCCCCAGGTGGGCGGGACGGCGAGCTGGACACGGCTGCCGGTCTTCTTGCCCGCCAGGCCGTACCGCCAGCCGTCGATGATGCCGCCCTGCGCGAGCTGGATGACCAGGGGGCGCTTGCGGTCGTAGGAGTTGTCGAAGACCTTGGCCGTGCTCCAGATCTGGCCGAGGTAGTTCGCCTGGATGAAGTCGTTCTCCGCGATCGTGCGGCCACTGCCCGCGATCAGCGTCTTCACCGCGAGGTCCTTCGACGGCTCGCCCGGCCCCTTGGCGACGGTCGGCTTCTCGCCGAACTTCGTGCCCGCCGTGACCGCCGGCAGCGGCCCGTCCACGATCTTGGGCGGGGGCGGCGCGGACGACGCCGAGGCCGACGGTGAGGCGCCGGTCTTGCCGGAGTCGGACTTGCCGTCACCGCATCCGGCGAGCGTGACCAGCCCTGCGGGAACGGCGGCGAGGAGGAGTGAGCGTCGGCGCACGGAAGAGCCTCGTAATCGGTCGGTCTTGCGGATGGCGTGCGCGCAACTCTACGACCCGAACAGGGCGCCGTACGGGAAACGTACGGCGCCCGTGTGGCGTTCCGGCCCGGTGTGCCGCAATGCCCGGCCCGCCTCCGCGTGACCTCGCGGTGACTACATACCGGCGATGAGCTTCTCCACCCGGTCGTCCACCGAACGGAACGGGTCCTTGCACAACACGGTGCGCTGTGCCTGGTCGTTGAGCTTGAGGTGCACCCAGTCGACCGTGAAGTCCCTGCGCTGTTCCTGTGCCCGCCGGATGAAGTCGCCGCGCAGCCGCGCGCGAGTGGTCTGCGGGGGAACCGACTTGCCCTCGAAGATCTTCAAGTCGTTGCAGACCCGGGCGGCTTGGCCCTTCTTCTCCAGCAGGTAGTACAGGCCACGACGGCGGTGGATGTCGTGGTAGGCGAGGTCTATCTGGGCGACCCGCGGATGCGACATCGTCATGTTGTGCTTGGCCCGGTACCGCTCGATGAGCTTGTACTTCATGACCCAGTCGATCTCGGTCTCGATGCGGTCGAGTTCCTCGTTCTCGATCGCTTCGAGGGTGCGGCCCCACAGCTCCAGGACCTGCGCGACCGTGCCGGTGCGGATGCCCCGGCGGTCGCAGAAGTCCACCGCCTTGTCGAAGTACTCGCGCTGCACCTCCAGCGCCGAGGCCTCCCGGCCGCTGGCCAGGCGCACCTTGCGCCGTCCGGTGATGTCGTGGCTGACCTCGCGGATCGCCCGGATCGGGTTCTCCAGCGTGAGGTCGCGCATCACGGTGCCGGCCTCGATCATGCGCAGCACCAGGTCGGTGGCGCCGACCTTGAGCAGCATCGTCGTCTCGGACATGTTCGAGTCGCCGACGATGACGTGCAGCCGGCGGTAGCGCTCGGCGTCCGCGTGCGGCTCGTCGCGGGTGTTGATGATGGGCCGGGAGCGGGTCGTCGCCGAGGAGACGCCCTCCCAGATGTGCTCCGCTCGCTGGCTGACGCAGTAGACCGCGCCGCGCGGGGTCTGGAGCACCTTGCCGGCGCCGCACAGCAGCTGCCGGGTGACGAGGAAGGGGATGAGGATGTCCGCGAGCCGGGAGAACTCCCCGTGCCGGGCCACCAGGTAGTTCTCGTGGCAGCCGTAGGAGTTGCCCGCCGAGTCGGTGTTGTTCTTGAAGAGGTAGACGTCGCCCGCGATTCCCTCCTCGTGCAGGCGTCGTTCCGCGTCCACCAGGAGTCCTTCGAGAATGCGCTCGCCGGCCTTGTCGTGGGTGACCAGTTCGATCACGTTGTCACATTCGGGGGTCGCGTATTCCGGATGTGAGCCCACGTCGAGATAGAGCCGGGCGCCGTTTCGCAGAAAGACATTGCTGCTGCGGCCCCATGACACGACACGGCGGAAGAGGTACCGCGCCACCTCGTCAGGAGACAGGCGGCGCTGTCCCCTGAACGTGCACGTGACGCCGTACTCGTTCTCCAGCCCGAAAATGCGGCGGTCCATGAGGGAACATTACGCCCGATCCCCCGAGCTGAAACGGGGTTCGGCAGCACGATTTGGATCATTTTCCGATGAAGCCGCAACGATCCCGCCCCGCGCGGGAGCTGCGAGGACCCCTCCGGTGGCCAGCAGGACCAGCAGCGACACGGCCCCGGCGGCACCCGGCAGCGCGAAGCCCCACAGGGTGCCACCGGCCTGGACCACCGGCCCTGCCAGGCCCGTTCCCACCGAGGCGCCCACGGTGAACGTGGTGACAAGCCAGGAGAACGCCTCGGTGACGGTGCCGCTCGGGGCGTGCCGGTCGACGATGATGAACGCGCAGGCGATGCAGGGCGCGAGGAACACACCGGCGACCACGCTGAGCAACACCATGGCCACAGGTCCGGGCGTCAGCATCAGCGGCAGGTAACACACCGCCAGGAGGGCCACCAGCACCCTGAGTCGCCGTTCGGGCGCGCCGCCCCACGCGCGGGCGCCGTAGACCGTCCCGCCCGCCAGGGCCCCGAGGCCCACCCCGGCCATCAGCCAGCCGTACACCGCGTCACCGCCGTGTCCGTCCGCGTACGACACCGAGGCGACCGTGATGGAACCCAGCGCGATACCCACGAACAGGAACGCGGCGAGCAGCACGAGCAGGCCGCGCGAGCGCAGGGCGCCCAGCCAGTGCGCCTCGCGCGGGGCCGAGCGCCACGCGCGCGAGGGCGGCGAGAGCACCACGGAGAGCGCGCCGAGCACGCCCACCAGGTTGAGCACGAGGAGGGCGGCGCGCTCGTCCCACAGGGTCACGCACAGGGTCACCAGCAGCGGGCCCGCGGTGAACATGACCTCCTGCGCGATGGCGTCCATGGCGTACGCGGTGTGCACCTGCTCCTCACGGCCCAGCACGGACGGCCACAGGGCGCGCAGACCGCCTTCCAGGGGCGGGGTGAACAGACCGGCCGCCGCGACGGCCGCGTAGGCGAGCGGCAGCGGGGAGGTGCCCGAGAAGGCGAAGAGGGTCATGGCCAGGGCGGCGAGGACGGCCGCGGGGAGCTGGACGCGCGGCTGGCCGTACAGGTCCACGAGGCGGCCCAGCACGGGCTGGCCGACGGCGTTGGCGACGCCGTACACGGCGGCCAGGGCGCCGGCGAGGCTGTAGGTGCCGCCCTCGGCGCGGACGAAGAGCACCAGGGCGATGGCGGCGGTGGCGTTGGGCAGCCGGCCCACCAGGGTGCCGGTGAGCAGCCGCAGGGCGTGCCTCGCCCTCAGGATGTCCAGGTATCCCGTGGCCATGTGCTGCCCTCCGCGGCTCGCCGGGACGCCGTGAGGGCCCCGAAGTGTTACGTATAACGTCTCTCGTTCATACGTACCATGTGCCCATTCGCACGTCCAGACGACCGGGAGTCATGTGGTGGCCCGCAGCAGCACGCGCCCGACCAGCCGGGACGTCGCCCGGGCGGCCGGGGTCTCCCAGGCCGCCGTCTCCCTGGTCCTGGGCGACAAGTGGCGCGGCCGGGTCTCCGAGACCACCGCCGAGCGCGTCCGCGAGGCCGCGCGCGAACTGGGCTACCGCCCCAACCTCGCCGCCCGCAACCTCCGCCTGGGCCGCACCCGCACCGTGCTGCTCGTGGTGCCCGCCCTGACCACCGAGTTCTTCGCCGGCGTCTACACCGGCGCCGCGCGCGTGGCGGCCGAACACGGCTTCGGCGTGGTGCTCTACCCCTCCCCCGAGGGCGTCGGCCCGGCCCGCGACCCCTTCGCCTCCGCGCAGGCCGCCCTGGACGGCGTCATCGCCTCCTCGATGGCCGCCGACGCACTCACCGCGATCCGGGGCGACCAGCTGCCCCTGGTCATGCTCGACAGCGACCCGGAGGGCAGCCTGGGCGCCGCGACCGTGAACCTGGACATCGCCGACGGCGTCCGGCAGGTCGCCGCCCACCTGCTGGCCCTCGGCCACCGCCGGGTGCTGCACCTCGCCGCCGACGTGCCCTCCTGGACCTTCGAGGTCCGCGCGAGGGAACTGGCCGCGCGCCTGGCCGCCGTGCCGGGCACCGAGGTCCGCACGGCCCGGGCCCCGATCTCCATCGAGGGCGCGCTCGCCGCCACCGAGGCCGCGCTCACCGCGCCGGGCCCCCGGCCGACGGCGGTGGTCTGCGACGACGACAAGCTCGCCGCCGGCGCCTACAAGGCGCTGCGCCGGCTGGGGCTGCGCGTCCCGGACGACATGTCCGTCACCGGCCTGGACGACCTGGCCCTGGCCACCGCGCTCGACCCCGAGCTGACGACGGTACGGCTGGACGCCGAGCTGTTCGGGGAACGGGGCATGCGGGCCCTGCTGGCCGTCCTGGAGGGCCGGGAACCGGACGGCGGGGACATCCCCGTCGAACTGGTCGTCCGGGGCTCCACGGCGCCGCCACGCCCGCCGGCGTGAAAAGCCGGGTGCCCCGGCCGGAGATCCGGCCGGGGCACCCGGCGACACGCGCGGGGGCGGCTACTCCTCGTCGGAGTCCTCGGCGCCGTCCGCGCTCTCCGCCTCCGTGCTCGCGCCGTCCGCCGCCAGCAGGCGGGCCAGCTGGCGCCCGACGATGCGCTTGAACTTGCGCTTCTGCGGGCGCGTACGGTCCAGGACGGCGACCTCCAGGCGCTCGGCGGGGATCTCCCGCTCACTGCCGTTGGTGTCCCGCGACAGGGCCTGCACGGCCAGCTTGAGGGCCTCGGCGAGGCTCATGCCGTCGCGGTGGCGCTGGTCCAGGAAACCGCTGATCTGCTCGGCGTTGCCGCCCACCGCGACCGAGCCGTGCTCGTCCACGATGGAGCCGTCGTGCGGCAGCCGGTAGATCTGGTCGCCCTCGGGGGTCTCCCCCACCTCGGCCACCACCAGCTCCACCTCGTACGGCTTCTCGGCCGCGGAGGAGAAGATCGTGCCCAGCGTCTGGGCGTAGACGTTGGCCAGGCCGCGGGCGGTGACGTCGTCGCGGTCGTAGGTGTAACCGCGCAGGTCGGCGTAGCGGACACCGCCGATGCGCAGGTTCTCGTACTCGTTGTACTTGCCGGCCGCCGCGAAGCCGATCCGGTCGTAGATCTCGCTGAACTTGTGCAGCGCGCGGGACGGGTTCTCGCCGACGAAGACGATGCCGTCGGCGTACTGCAGCACGACCAGGCTGCGGCCGCGGGCGATGCCCTTGCGGGCGTACTCCGCCCGGTCGGCCATGGCCTGCTGGGGTGAGACATAGAACGGCGTCGACACCGGTTATCCGTCCCTTTCTGTCATGGTCACTGGATCACCTTGATAAGAAACCGGGGCCCGCGCTCAGAGCAGGGCGGCCTTGGGGCCGTCGGGCTCCTCCAGGCGCTTCTGGAGCACCGCGCGGGCGATCTCCGACGACTCGTCCTCGGTGAGCCGGCGGAAGCCGTCCTCGGTGATCACGGTGATGATCGGGTAGATCCGGCGGGCGACATCGGGACCACCGGTCGCCGAGTCGTCGTCAGCCGCGTCGTAGAGGGCCTGCACCACCAGGGTGGTGGCCTGCTCCTCGGTCAGGTCGTCACGGAACAGCTTCTTCATCGCACCGCGCGCGAAGATCGAGCCGGAGCCCGTCGCCGCGAAGTTGTGCTCCTCGGAACGGCCGCCCGTGACGTCGTAGGAGAAGATGCGCCCCTTCTCGCGGTCCAGGTCGTACCCCGCGAAGAGGGGGACCACGGCCAGGCCCTGCATGGCCATGCCGAGGTTGGAGCGGATCATGGTCGAGAGCCGGTTCGCCTTGCCCTCCAGGGACAGCTGGGCGCCCTCGACCTTCTCGAAGTGCTCCAGCTCCAGCTGGAAGAGCTTGACCATCTCGACGGCCAGGCCGGCGGTGCCGGCGATGCCGACGGCCGAGTACTCGTCGGCCGGGAACACCTTCTCGATGTCCCGCTGCGCGATCACGTTGCCCATCGTGGCCCGGCGGTCACCGGCGAGCACCACGCCGCCGGGGAACGTCACGGCCACGATGGTCGTGCCGTGCGGCGCCTCGAGCACGCCCTTGGCGGGCGGCAGCTGCCGGTTGCCGGGCAGCAGCTCGGGCTGGTGCTCGGAGAGGAAGTCCATGAACGAAGAGGATCCTGGCGTCAGGAAGGCAGCTGGTAGACGCCCGGTGCCACGAGAGTTGGCTTCCACGAGGTTCCTTCCACGTATACAGCAGCCCGCCTTATGACGTCGGGCCGATCCTTGAACTGCCCCAGCGCTGCGTTGCAGCTGAAGCACAGTACGCCACGGACCCTACCCGTCTCATGGCAGTGATCCACATGAGCGGGCGGAGCCGAAAGACATATGCAGCAGACTCCGCCCTGAGCCGTGACCAACTCGTCCCGCTCGGCTTCGGTGAGGCCGTACTGACGCTTCAGATGTTGCTCCCGCCCCTGCGCCGCCCGACACGCCTTGCAGCGCGTGGACAGCCCGTCGGACGCGGTGGCGTTGCGGTGCCACTGACTGTGCGGCTTGATCTCACCGCACGTCCGGCAGAGCTTGTGCCCCGGTGGAACGTCCACCTTCTCCCGTACCGGCTTCCCCGAAGCCTCCCGGCGCCGCCGGTAGTACGCGGCCCCGTATTCCGCCACGCACTCCCGGCAGTCCGCCTGGAGGCCGTCACGCCGGTTCCTGTCCCGCGCGAATGCGACTGAAGGCAGGCCTCGCTTACATTTCCTGCATCGCTTCGCGTGCGCATCGCCAGCCACCCTTACCCCCCGCTACCTTCAATTCGAAGGCCTAAGGTGCCAGCGCCCTTTACTCTCCACCCTTTTGCACGAAGCTTCGCACGAAATCCTCGGCATTCTCCTCGAGTACGTCGTCGATCTCGTCCAGGACGGAGTCCACGTCGTCGGACAGCTTCTCGTGCCGCTCCTTGAGGTCCTCCGAGGCCTGCGCGTCCTGCGCCTGCTCCTCGACCTCCTCGGTCGAGCGCGTCGCCTTCTGCTGACCGCCGCCCGTGTCCTTGGTTGCCATAACCCTCACCCCGCTCAGTTCGCCTGCCGATCGGTGATGATCAGACCCTACAAGCCGGGTCCGACATCGGCCCCGCAGTTTCCGCAACGTACGGGGGCCATCCCGATGATTCCCGGGCGGTGGGGTTTCCACCCCGGCCGCCCGGGCGCACCGAGTACCCCTCTGGTTCCGCTCACCCGCCGGACAGGACCCTGACCAGGTCTTCCGCGGTACGGCAGCGGTCCAGGAGCTCCTTGACGTGATTTCGCGTTCCGCGTAGCGGTTCCAGGGTTGGAACGCGCTGGAGCGAGTCGCGGCCCGGGAGGTCGAAGATGACCGAGTCCCAGGAGGCGGCCGCGACGTCGTCCGCGTACTGCTCCAGGCAGCGTCCCCGGAAGTACGCCCGCGTGTCCTCCGGTGGCTTCCTGCGCGCCCTGTCGACCTCGGACTCCTCCAGCAGTCGCTTCATGCGCCCGCGGGCCGCCAGGCGGTTGTAGAGGCCCTTCTCGGCCCGTACGTCGGCGTACTGGAGGTCGACCAGGTGCAGCCGGGCCGCGTCCCAGTCCAGGTCGTCGCGGCGGCGGTAGCCCTCCATCAGCTCCCGCTTGGCGACCCAGTCCAGCTCGCCGGCCAGGCTCATCGGGTCGTTCTCCAGCCGGGTGAGGGTGTCCTCCCAGCGGCTGAGGACGTCCTTGGTCTGGTCGTCGGCGTCGGCGCCGAAGCGCTCCTCGACGTACTTGCGGGCCAGCTCGAAGTACTCCATCTGCAACTGCACCGCGGTGAGCGTGCGCCCGCTGCGCAGGGTGACCAGGCGCTTGAGGGAGGGGTCGTGCGAGACCTGGTGGAGGGTGCGCACGGGCTGGTCGACGGCGAGGTCCACCGCGATGAAGCCGTCCTCGATCATGGACAGGACCAGGGCGGTCGTGCCCAGCTTGAGGTACGTCGAGATCTCGGAGAGGTTCGCGTCGCCGATGATCACGTGCAGCCGGCGGTACTTCTCGGCGTCCGCGTGCGGCTCGTCGCGGGTGTTGATGATCGGCCGCTTGAGCGTCGTCTCCAGGCCGACCTCGACCTCGAAGTAGTCCGCGCGCTGGCTGATCTGGAAGCCGTGCTCGTGCCCGTCCTGGCCGATGCCGACCCGGCCGGCCCCGGCGAAGACCTGGCGGGAGACGAAGAAGGGCGTGAGGTGGCGCACGATGTCCGAGAAGGGGGTGTCCCGCTTCATCAGGTAGTTCTCGTGCGTGCCGTAGGAGGCGCCCTTGTTGTCGGTGTTGTTCTTGTAGAGGTGGATCGGCTGGGCGCCGGGCAGCTGCGCGGCCCGTTCGGCGGCCTCGGCCATGATCCGCTCGCCGGCCTTGTCCCAGAGGACGGCGTCGCGGGGGTTGGTGACCTCGGGCGCGCTGTACTCGGGGTGGGCGTGGTCGACGTAGAGGCGCGCACCGTTGGTGAGGATCACATTGGCCAGGCCGATGTCCTCGTCGGTGAGCTGGCTGGAGTCGGCGGCCTCCCGGGCGAGGTCGAAGCCTCGCGCGTCGCGCAGCGGGTTCTCCTCCTCGAAGTCCCAGCGGGCCCGTCGGGCCCGGTGCATCGCCGCCGCGTAGGCGTTGACGATCTGGGACGAGGTGAGCATGGCATTGGCGTTCGGGTGGCCGGGGACGGAGATCCCGTACTCCGTCTCGATGCCCATTACTCGCCGTACGGTCATGCGGCCCTCCTTGCCCGGCGGCACCCTCGGTCGTGGGCGCCGCTCACGTACCGCTGGCGCTCCGATGCGTGTGCGGTGCCCGTCCCCGCACGGCGCGACTCGGCGGCAGGAACGAGCCTAGAACGCCTTTGCGCTGGTGGGGAGATCATTTGCGTCATTGGCTGCTCCGGTCGTGGCCCGAAAAACAGTCGGCTGCGGGTACCCGCCGAGGGCACCCGCAGCCGCCCTGCCGTTACAGGTACTGACCGGTGTTCGCCACCGTGTCGATGGAGCGTCCGGTGTCCGCGCCCTGCTTTCCGGTGATGAGCGTACGGATGTACACGATCCGCTCGCCCTTCTTTCCGGAGATCCGGGCCCAGTCGTCCGGGTTGGTGGTGTTGGGCAGGTCCTCGTTCTCCTTGAACTCGTCCACGCAGGCCTGGAGCAGGTGGGAGACGCGGAGACCCTTCTGGTTCTTCTCCAGGAAGTCCTTGATCGCCATCTTCTTGGCGCGGCCCACGATGTTCTCGATCATGGCGCCGGAATTGAAGTCCTTGAAGTAGAGGACTTCCTTGTCGCCGTTGGCGTAGGTGACCTCCAGGAATCGGTTCTCCTCGGATTCGGCGTACATGTGCTCGACCGCGGTCTGGATCATGCCCTGGACCGTGGACCCCTTGTCGCCGCCGTGCTCCGCGAGGTCGTCCGCGTGCAGCGGCAGACGCTCGGTGAGGTACTTGCCGAAGATGTCCTTCGCCGCCTCGGCGTCCGGACGCTCGATCTTGATCTTCACGTCGAGCCGGCCGGGGCGCAGGATGGCGGGGTCGATCATGTCCTCGCGGTTGGAGGCGCCGATCACGACCACGTTCTGCAGGCCCTCCACGCCGTCGATCTCGGCGAGCAGCTGCGGGACGATGGTGTTCTCCACGTCCGAGCTGACACCGGAGCCGCGGGTGCGGAAGAGGGACTCCATCTCGTCGAAGAAGACGATCACGGGGGTGCCCTCGCTGGCCTTCTCACGCGCACGCTGGAAGACGAGTCGGATCTGCCGCTCGGTCTCGCCGACGTACTTGTTGAGCAGCTCGGGGCCCTTGATGTTCAGGAAGAAGCTCTTGCCCGCCGCCTGGCCGGTGACCTCGGCGACCTTCTTGGCCAGCGAGTTCGCCACGGCCTTGGCGATCAGCGTCTTGCCGCAGCCGGGCGGGCCGTAGAGCAGGACGCCCTTGGGCGGGCGCAGCTCGTGCTCCTTGAACAGGTCCGGGTAGAGGTACGGCAGCTCGACCGCGTCGCGGATGGCCTCGATCTGGTTGCCGAGACCGCCGATCTGCTCGTAGCCGATGTCGGGGACCTCTTCGAGGACCAGTTCCTCGACCTCGCTCTTGGGCACGACCTCGTAGACGTAGCCCGAGCGCGGTTCGAGCAGGAGCGCGTCGCCGGCGCGGATGGTGACGTCCAGCAGCGGCTCGGCGAGCCGTACCACCCGCTCCTCGTCGGTGTGCCCCAGTACCAGGGCACGCTCGCCGTCCTCCAGGATCTCCTTGAGGGTGACGATGTCGCCGACGCGCTCGAACTCCATGGCCTCGACCACGTTGAGCGCTTCGTTGAGCATGACTTCCTGGCCGCGCCGCAGCTCGTCGACCTCGACGCTGGGGCTGACGTTCACCCGGAGCTTGCGGCCGCCGGTGAAGATGTCTGCGGTGCCGTCCTCGTTGGCCTGCAGGAAGACACCGAAGCCGGCCGGCGGCTGAGCGAGCCGGTCGACCTCCTCCTTGAGGGCCACGATCTGGTCGCGGGCCTCACGGAGGGTGTTGGCCAGTCGTTCGTTCTGGGCGGACACGCCGGCCAGGTTGGTCTGCAGCTCGACGATCCGCTCTTCGAGAATCCTCGTGTGGCGCGGAGAGTCGGCGAGCTTGCGGCGCAGGACGGCGATCTCCTGCTCAAGGTAGGCGATCTGCCCGGCCGGGTCGTCGGACCCGCGTCCCGGGCGGATGCCGCGGTTCATGTCGTCGTCGTGGGCTGCCACGGTCCTCACCTCCTCCAAGGGGAGCTGGACGCTTCCAGACCCTACCTGGGTGGGTGTCGATTGAAACCCCTAGATCACAAAGACTGTCAAGGTGTGTCGTCGGTCACCCGGTGCACACTCCCTCGCACGGAGGGGATACCCACTCAACGTGAAGGGAAAGCCGCTTGTTCCATGCATGGCGTGGTCGAATCCCTTCATTACTGACCGGAGTTGTCCGCACCCGACCGATCGGCCCGTATTCGGGCAGCAGCCAGCGCGCTCGTACGATCATCACGCAGAGCGACGGTGTCGGCGGATGGCGTGACCGCCGTGGCGGCCTGAAGTGATCGACCCGGCCGCCGGGGAACCCCTTTCCCGGTCCGGCGCTGGTACCCGAGCGGGCCGGGCCGGAAACCCCGGACCGGTCCCACACGGCAACAAACCGGGCGGAGGTAGGGTCGGGGGTGTCCAACAGCCGCTGGAGCGGACCCGGCTGGCCCTCGGGGTGCCGGGACCGCCCGGCGAACCGACGGCAGGAGAGATGACCGTGCAGCAGGAGGCCCCGGGCGGCGAGGCGCTGGAGGTCTGGATCGACCAGGACCTGTGTACCGGCGACGGGATCTGCGCCCAGTACGCCCCCGAGGTGTTCGAGCTGGACATCGACGGGCTGGCCTACGTGAAGGGCGCGGACGACGAGCTGCTCCAGGCTCCCGGGGCGACTACCCCGGTGCCGCTGCCGCTCCTGACCGACGTGGTGGACTCCGCGAAGGAGTGCCCCGGCGACTGCATCCACGTACGCCGGGTTTCGGACAAGGTGGAGGTGTACGGGCCCGACGCGGAGTGAGCCCGGTTCAGACGCTCTGGGTCCCGGCCGGGGTGGTGCGCAGGAAGGCGCTGCCGTTCCACCGCCACGAGGCCGGGGTCTTCACGTCCGGGCAGCAACTGGGCACGTTGTCCGAGGAGTAGCCGAGGAGCGTGGCGGAGACCGCACGCGCGCGGAGCGCGAAGTCGGTGACCGTGAGCCGTTCCTTCGGCTCGACGAGGGTGGCGACCACGCGCGGCTTGCCGCCGTTCGCGGAGCGGGTGAGGACGTAGACCCCGTCGGGCGGGGTGCCCATGGGCGCGTCGCAGTGCACCACCGCGACGGTCTCCGGCCTGCCGTCGCCGTCCAGGTCTCCGGTGGCCTTCTTGACGACCACCGCCTTCACGGGACCGCAGTCCAGCGGGAACCGCACGCCGGCCGTGCCCGGCGGGGCGACGGCCGCCGCGGCGGGCCTGCCCTCGGGGGCGGGGGCGGACTGGGCCGCCGTGGCCGATCCGGGCTGGACGACCGAGGAGAGGGCCACGACACCCGCGACGGCCGTGGCGGTGGCGACCCAGTGGATGGGCCGGGTCTGGGTGTGCGCGAGCTCCGGAACGGCGGATTGCTGCACGAGGAGCGTCTCCTGTGAGGGCTGTGCCGGTGGGATGGGCTGCATGGTGCCACACGTCACAGTGCGCGGGAACGGCGGGGTCAGGGATTCCCGGCCGGACCGTGTGCGCACCCCCGCGCGCGTGGGAGGCGTCGATGCCGGTGCCGTGTCAACACGAGGGCGCCGCGACCGAGTTTCCGGATGCGGCCGGGAACTCGGGCACGGCGCCCTCGCGTTGTACCGGTGTGCGCCCGGTCAGCGGCCGGTGCCGCCGTCGGCGTTCGGTCCGGCGTAGTCCTCGCCGTAGGCGCCCTTGGCGGGGCGGCGGCGGCGCATGGGCGGCTCGACGCCGTCCGCGAGGCGGCGGGCGGTGAGCAGGAAGCCGGTGTGGCCGATCATCCGGTGGTCCGGGCGGACGGCCAGGCCCTCGATGTGCCAGTTGCGGATCATGGTCTCCCAGGCGGTCGGCTCGTTGAAGCAGCCGATCTCCCGGATGGACTCCACGGTCCGGGCGAGCTGGGTGGTGGTGGCCACGTAGCAGCACAGGATGCCGCCCGGGACGAGCGCCTTGGAGACGGCCTCCAGGCACTCCCAGGGGGCGAGCATGTCGAGGATGACGCGGTCGACGTCGGTGTCGGACAGGTTGTCCTGGAGGTCGCCGACGGTGAGCTGCCAGGCGGGGTGGGGGCCGCCGAAGTAGCGCTCCACGTTCTGCCGGGCGATGTCGGCGAAGTCCTCGCGGCGCTCGTAGGAGTGCAGCATGCCCTGGTCGCCGATGGCCCGCAGCAGGAAGCTGCTGAGCGAGCCGGAGCCGACGCCGGCCTCCACGACGCGGGCGCCGGGGAAGATGTCGGCGAAGGCGAGGATCTGCCCCGCGTCCTTCGGGTAGACGACGGCTGCCCCGCGGGGCATGGACAGGACGTAGTCGGGGAGCAGGGGGCGCAGCGCGAGGTAGGCGACGTTGCCGGTGGTCCGGACAACGCTGCCCTCGGGAGCGCCGATCAGTTCGTCGTGCGGGAAGGAGCCCTTGTGGGTGTGGAAGTTCTTCCCGGCTTCGAGCGTGAACGTGTAGTGGCGACCCTTGGGGTCGGTCAGCTGTACCTGGTCCCCGACCTTGAAGGGCCCGCGCCTGCGGGCGGCACCGGTCGGTTCGGACATGTGACCAGCCTACCGGTTCCCTGCCGGGGGCTTGACCGGCGGAGGGGGTGGGGGGCGCGTGGGCGGGGACGGCGGCGGCGTCAGGCCGGCCGCGCCATGGCCCGCACGAAGGCCCGCTCGACGTCGGCGGCGGACAGGACTCCGTAGATCTCGCCGGTCTCCTCGATCACCAGGTACTCGGTGGCCGGGGTGGCGCGCAGCACGTCCAGCAGTTCCTCGCCGGCCAGCTCGGCGGAGACCCGCATGCCGTCGGTCAGCTCCTGGGCGAGACCGCTGACGGAGACCCAGGGTCGGCGGTGCTCGGGCACGCCGACGATGGCGGCCTCGCGGACCAGCGAGAGCGGGTTGCCGTCGGCGTCGACCACGACCAGGGCGCGGGCCCCGGCGGCGTTGGCGCGGCGCAGCGCCTCGGAGAGGGGGGTGTCGTTCTCCACCGGGACGGCCCGCCGGGTGAGGGTGCGGGCGCGCAGCTCGGGGAGGTGCTCGCGCAGCCGGGCCATGCGCAGGCTGTTGCCGGCGCCGGTCCAGATGATCGCGGCGAGGATGGCGGCGAGCAGGGCGTCGGTGACGGTGTCCATGCCGCCCACGTCCTCGCCGCCACCGCCGAAGGCGCCGGACTGGTTGAGCAGGGGCAGGCCGATCAGGACGGAGACGGCGAGGGCGCGGCCGACCCAGGCGGCGGCGACCGTGCCGGTCATCGGCCTGCCGCTGATCTTCCAGACGACGGCGCGGAGCATGCGGCCGCCGTCGAGCGGGAGGCCGGGGAGGAGGTTGAAGATCGCAACGATCAGGTTGGAGACCATGAGCCCGGCCAGCAGGACGCCGGGCACGGTGCCGGGCTCCACGGGCTTCATGGCGAGGTAGAACAGGCCGGCCAGGGCCAGGGAGAGCAGCGGGCCGACGAAGGCCAGCACGAACTCCCGGCCCGGGGTCTCGGCCTCCTTCTCGATCTCCGAGACGCCCCCGAAGAACTGGAGCTGGATGCGGCGGACGGGGAGCCTGAAGCGGATCGCGGCGACCGTGTGGGCCAGCTCGTGGACCAGGACGGAGGCGTAGAAGGCGACGGCGAAGAAGAGGGAGACCAGGTAGCGGGCGGCGCCGAGCTCGGGCAGCACCCGGTCGAGCTGTCCGCCGAAGACCCAGGTGATCAGCGCGGCGACGAGGAACCAGCTCGGCGCGACGTAGACCGGGACGCCGAAGGGGCGCCCCATGAGAATGCCGCCGCCGGGCTCCTTCGGCCGCGGCTCGGGCGGCTCGCCCTTGGCGATGCCGGAGTGGGCGAGGGAACGGTGCTCGGGGGCGGTGGAGTGATGCGCGGGGGCGGGGTCCTGCCGGGGGGGCTCGGCGGGGGTTCGGTGCTCCGGGGCGCGGTGGTCCGGCTCGGCGGGAGCGGGGCCCTGCCGGGAAGGCTCGGCCGGGGCCTGGTGGTCCGCCGGGGCCTGGTGGTCCGCCGGGGCCTGGTGGTCCGCCGGGGCCTGGTGGTCCGCCGGGGCCTGGTGGTCCGCCGGGGTCTGGTGGTCCGGCTCGGCGGTGGCGGGGCCCTGTCGGGGGGTCCCGGCCGGGGCCCGGTCGTCCGGCTCGGCGGGGGCGGGGCCCTGACGGGGAGTCTCGGCCGGGGCGGCGCCGGGGGCGCCGGCCGGGTCGGGTGTGCCGGCCGGGTCGGGTGTGCCGGCCGGGTCGGGCTCGGGGGCGCCGGCCGGGTCGGTGGTGCCGCCGCTCGTCCGGGGCTTCGCGCCGTCTTCGCCGCCCGTTCCGGTCCCGTCGGCCGTGGCCTTGCCCGCCGGATCCTCGGGGCCGCTCTCGGCCCGGTCGGCGGGGCGCGGGGGTCCGGGCTCCGGGCCTGGGTGGCCGGTGGGTCCGGTCGCCGGGGCCGTAGGGTCAGCGGAGTGCTCGGCCGGCTCGTCGTTGCCGGACCGCGGCTTGCCGCTCCCGCCGCTCACGTCCACGGTGTCCCCTCGTTCGAAGCGTCCTTCCGCACCTGCCGGACGGAAGGGTCTGAAGTCGATGGTATGCGGCAGTGGTGGCACGTTTCGCCCCGGCACCCTGTGTTCGTCCCGGCGACGCACGGCCGGCGCGGGCGGCGGCTGGGTCACTGTCAGTGGTGGGCCGTAAGGTCTGTGGACATGGACAGCAGCATCGACGAGGCGGCGGCCCAGCCGGGCGGCGCCGGACGGACACCCCCGGCCACCCCGCTCCCGACGCCGGACCCCGCGATGCCTGCGGCCACGGAACCGGCAGGGAAAGCGGCGCCGGGGACGGTCCCGGCCCCGGCCACAGGCGACGCGGGCGAGGAGCGGAGCGCCGTCGCGCCGACCTCCTTGTCGCCCTCCCGCGCCAGTGACTTCATGCAGTGCCCGTTGCTGTACCGGTTCCGGGTGATCGACCGGCTGCCGGAGAAGCCGAGCGAGGCGGCGACGCGCGGCACGCTGGTGCACGCGGTGCTGGAGCGGCTGTTCGACGCGCCCGCCGGGGAGCGGACGGCGCCGCGCGCCAAGGCGCTGATCCCGGGCCAGTGGGACCGGCTGCGCGAGAGCCGTCCCGAGGTGACCGAGCTGTTCGCCGACGACCCCGAGGGTGAGCGGCTGGCCGGATGGCTGGCCGAGGCCGAGCGGCTCGTGGAGCGCTGGTTCTCGCTGGAGGACCCCACGCGGCTGGAGCCGGCCGAGCGTGAGCTGTTCGTGGAGGCCGAGCTGGAGTCGGGGCTGCGGCTGCGCGGCATCATCGACCGGGTGGACGTGGCGCCGACGGGCGAGGTCCGGATCGTCGACTACAAGACGGGCAAGGCCCCCCGGCCCGAGTACGCCGAGGGCGCGCTGTTCCAGATGAAGTTCTACGCCCTGGTGGTGTGGCGGCTGAAGCGGGTCGTCCCGCGCCGGCTCCAGCTCGTCTACCTGGGCAGCGGGGACGTGCTGACGTACGACCCCGTCCTCGCCGACCTGGAGCGGGTGGAGCGCAAGCTGCACGCGCTGTGGGAGGCCATCGAGCAGGCCACCCGGAGCGGCGACTGGCGGCCCCGGCCCACCAAGTTGTGCGGCTGGTGCGACCACCAGGCGCACTGCCCGGAGTTCGGCGGCACTCCCCCGCCCTACCCGCTGCCGGTCACGGCGCCGGGGGCCGGGACCGTGTGAACCCGCGAAGGCCGGCAGGGCAGAATGGGCCCGGACTAGCGAAGGAGTGTCACGTGGCCATCCGCGTCCTACTGGTCGACGACCAGCCCCTGCTGCGCACCGGTTTCCGGATGATCCTGGAGGCCGAGCAGGACATCGCGGTCGTCGGCGAGGCCGGTGACGGCCTGCAGGCCCTCGACCAGGTGCGCGCGCTGCAGCCGGATGTCGTGCTGATGGACATCCGGATGCCGCGGATGGACGGTGTGGAGGCCACCCGGCAGATCACCGGGCCCGGCCGGGACGGTCCGGCCAAGGTGCTGGTGCTGACCACGTTCGACCTGGACGAGTACGTGGTGGAGGCGCTGCGTGCCGGGGCCAGCGGCTTCCTGCTCAAGGACGCGCCCGCCAACGAGCTGGTGCAGGCGATCCGGGTGGTCGCGGCCGGCGAGGCCATGCTCGCGCCGAGCATCACCCGGCGGCTGCTCGACAAGTACGCCACGCACCTGCCGTCCGGCGAGGAGCCGGTGCCGGACACCCTGCACACCCTCACCGACCGCGAGGTGGAGGTGCTGAAGCTGGTGGCGCGCGGGCTGTCCAACGCCGAGATCGCGGCCGACCTGTTCGTCAGCGAGACGACCGTGAAGACGCATGTGGGCCATGTGCTCACCAAGCTGGGGCTCAGGGACCGGGTGCAGGCCGCGGTGTACGCCTACGAGAGCGGCCTGGTGCGTCCCGGCGCGCAGTAGGGCCGGAAGGAACAGCGGTACGACGACGCGAGGCGCCCTCCCCCGGTGGGGAAGGGCGCCTCTGCCGTAGTGGGTGTCAGCCCTCGCGTCAGCCGCTCACACCGCGGCTGAGCTCCCAGAGCTGGAGCGTCGAGGAGGAGTTGAGGGCGTAGGCCACGCCCGTGACGTCGTCCCGCGCGGCGACGTACTGCTTGCCCTGCCACAGCGGCAGCACCGGGACGTCGTCGGCGACGATGTCCTGGATCTCGTTCAGGCTCTTGGAGGCGCTGAGCCGGTCGGCCTCGCGGCGGGACTGCGGGATCAGCGTGCGCTGGATGGTGCTGTTGTTGTACGGCGAGCCGAGGGTGTTGTCCTTGTCGAGGAAGGGCGCGATGAAGCTGTCGGCGTCCGGGAAGTCGGGGAACCAGCCCATGCCGTAGACGTCGTAGCGGCCCTTCTGCTCGGCGGGCCGGAAGATCTTCCAGGGGTGGCCCTGGATGGAGGCGTCGAACAGGCCGCTGTCGTTGAGCTGCTTCTGCAGCACCTCGAACTCCTGCTTGGTGGCCGAGCCGTAGTGGTCGGTGGTGTAGTGCAGGGTCAGCTTCACCGGGGTGGTGATGCCGGCCTTGGTGAGCAGCGACTTGGCCTTGTCGACGCTGGGGTTGCCGTACTTGTTGAAGAACGAGTTGGAGTGGCCGGTGACGGTGGCCGGGACGAGCGAGTACAGCGGCTCGGCCTGGGTGCCGTAGACCTTGGAGACCAGCTCGCCGCGGTTGATGAGCTGGGCCATGGCCTGGCGCACGGCCTTGGACTTGACGCTGTCGGCGTCGGTGTTGAAGGCCAGGTAGCGGATCTCCAGGCCCGGCATGTCGACCAGGTCGACGTTCTCGTCGGTGCCGGCGTCCAGCTTCTGGATCTGGGCGGGCGACATGGTGCGGGTCATGACGTCGATGTCACCCTTGTCGATCGCGGCGCCCATGGCGTCGGCGTCGGTGAAGGAGCGCAGCTCGACCTTGTCGTTGTTGACCGTCACGCCGCCCTTGTAGTTGGGGTTCTTGGTGAAGGTCGCGTCGACGATCGCGTTGTCCTTGACGTCGGCCTTGAAGGTGTACGGGCCGGAGCCGTCGATCTCGAAGCCGTCCCGCAGCTTGTCCTTCGCGTACTCCTTGGGGTTGACGATGCCCGCGACCGGAGTGGACAGCTTGTACGGGAAGGTGGCGTCGGCCGTCTTGAGGTGGAAGATGACCTCGCGCTCGCCCTGCGTCTCGACGGTGTCGATGGTGTTCAGCAGGGCGGCCGGGCCGCCGGCCACGTTGATGCGCAGCGCACGCTCGATGGAGTACTTGACGTCCGCGGCGGTCACCGGGTCGCCGTTCGCGAACTTCAGGCCCTCCCGCAGCTTGCAGGCGTAGCGCTCGCTGCCGCTGTCGGTGAAGGAGCAGCTCTCGGCGGCGTCCGGGACGGGGTCGCCCTCGCCCTTGGGCTGGGCCATCAGGGTCTGCACGGACTGGCGCAGGATGTTCCAGGTGCCGACGTCGTAGGCGAAGGCCGGGTCGAGCGGCGCCGGGGCTTCCTTGGTGGCCGTGAACTGGTCCGTGGTACCGACGACGATGGCGTCACCGCTCTTGCTCCCGCTGTCGGATCCGCCGCACGCGGCGAGAACCGGGGTGAGCAGGCCGGCCAGCGCCGGCAGCACCAAAGTCTTGCGGTTCATGCGGGAGTTTCTCCAGAGCTGTTCGGGTCCGTGTATCCGGCATGCAGGGGTGACGCGGCGGATCACGGGGGTTCTCGGCGATGTTCTCGCGATGAGATTAGTCCGCGCCCGCAGCCGGGTTCGCAGCCGCGTGAGTTGACCCCCCATCACGCAGTGGAACCGGTCGCGGACACACCGAAAACCCGACAGCGGCAGGATTAGTGCAGCTTCCCATCAATCGGGACACAAGGTCGCGCGGAAACACCCCCGATGGGCCCGATCAGCACACTTGGGCAGCGTTGTCGAGCCCCGCGGACGTGGGGAACGTCACACGGTCAACTGTGCGGCCGGTCAGCGGAATTCGGCCGCCCCGCTCCCGGCGAATTCCCCTCGGGTGTACTTCCCCGGAAATGTGTCCACAGTCGCCAACGGACTTAACACGCTGGGTGAACGGCTAGCGCATTTCCGTCATCAGGCCCCGCAGAAATGCCAGGTCGACCTCTTCCAGGGAGGAGACGACGGTGCGTCCCTCGGCCGGGCCGATGGGGGCCACGGAGGGGACGGCGACCACCCGGCAGCCCGCGGCCTCGGCGGCGGCGACGCCGGTGGCGGTGTCCTCGACCACCGCGCATCTGGCCGGATCGGCACCGAGTCCGGCGGCGGCGAGCAGATACGGGTCCGGGAAGGGCTTGGTGCGGGAGACCTCGTCGCCGGCGATGGAGAGGGCGAAGTGGTGCGGTCCGAGCACGGTGAGCACCCGGTCGATGATGCGCCGGTGGGAGGCGGAGACCAGGGCCGTGGGGATGCCGTGCAGGTGCAGTTCGGCGAGCAGCCGGGAGGCGCCCGGCATGAGCGGCAGCGTGCGGCCGATGCGGTCCTCGAAGCCCTCGTTGAGCAGCACGCTGAGTTCCGCGAGGGTGATGTCGGCGCCGGTCGCCTCGATGAGGAAGCCGGCGCTGCGGGTCATGGGGCCGCCGACCACGACGTGCCGCCAGGACTCGTCCAGCGGGTGGCCGAGGGCGGCGAAGACCTCCACCTCGACGTCCCACCAGAAGCCCTCTGTGTCCACCAGGGTGCCGTCCATGTCGAGCAGCACCGCCTCCAGGGCGGAGCCTTCGGCTGTACGGGTTCCGAGCGCGGGGACCGTACTGGTCATCCGGGCGCACCTCCTTGAGGGACGACCAGGCCGGTTCCCGGGCGGGGAACCGGCCTGCAGTGGACCGACCAGTTTACGACGTGTCCGAACAGTCTGCTGGGTGAGACACGCCTCACCGTGCGTTGAAGTACTTCGCCTCCGGGTGGTGGATCACGATCGCGTCCGTGGACTGCTCGGGGTGGAGCTGGAACTCCTCGGACAGGTGGACGCCGATCCGCTCCGGCCGGAGCAGCTCCGCGATCTTGGCGCGGTCCTCCAGGTCGGGGCAGGCGCCGTAACCGAGGGAGAAGCGGGCGCCTCGGTACTTCAGGTCGAACATGTCCTCGATGGCGGCCGGGTCCTCGCCGCCGAAGCCGAGTTCGGCGCGCACGCGGGCGTGCCAGTACTCGGCGAGGGCCTCGGCCAGCTGGACGGACAGTCCGTGCAGTTCCAGGTAGTCGCGGTAGGCGTTGGCCTCGAAGAGCTTGGCCGTCTCCGCGCCGATGCGCGAGCCCACGGTGACGACCTGGAGGCCGACGACGTCCGTCTCGCCGGACTCCTCCGGGCGGAAGAAGTCGGCCAGGCACAGGCGCCGGCCGCGCCGCTGGCGCGGGAAGGTGAAGCGGGTGCGCTCGTTGCCCTCCTCGTCCAGGATGATCAGGTCGTCGTCCTTGGACACGCAGGGGAAGTAGCCGTGGACGACGGCCGCCTCCAGGAGGTTCTCGGTCTGGAGGCGGTCGAGCAGGCCGCGCAGCCGGGGCCGGCCCTCGGTCTCGACCAGTTCCTCGTACGTCGGCCCCTCGCCGGTGCGGGCCTGCTTCAGACCCCACTGGCCCTTGAACAGCGCACCCTCGTCCAGCCAGCTCGCGTACTCCTTGAGCTGGATTCCCTTGACGACCCGGGTGCCCCAGAAGGGCGGCTCGGGGACCGGGTTGTCGGTGGCGACGTCGGAGCGTACGTGGCCCTCCTGCGGGCGCTCCTCGATCTCCACGGCGGCGGCCCGCACCCGGCGCTGCCTGAGTTCGGGCAGCTTCGCCCCGGGCACGCCCCGCTTGACGCCGATGAGGGCGTCCATCAGGCGCAGGCCCTCGAAGGCGTCGCGGGCGTAGCGGACCTCGCCCTCGTAGATCTCGTGCAGGTCCTGTTCGACGTAGGCCCGGGTGAGGGCGGCGCCGCCGAGGATGACCGGGAAGCGGGCGGCGAGGCCGCGCTGGTTCAGCTCCTCCAGGTTCTCCTTCATGATCACCGTGGACTTCACCAGGAGCCCGGACATGCCGATCACGTCGGCCCGGTGTTCCTCGGCCGCCTCCAGGATCGCGGAGACCGGCTGCTTGATGCCGAGGTTGACGACGTTGTAGCCGTTGTTGGACAGGATGATGTCGACGAGGTTCTTGCCGATGTCGTGCACGTCGCCGCGCACGGTCGCGAGCACGATCGTGCCCTTGCCCTCGGCGTCCGACTTCTCCATGTGCGGTTCGAGGTAGGCGACGGCGGCCTTCATGACCTCGGCGGACTGCAGGACGAAGGGCAGCTGCATCTGGCCGGAGCCGAACAGCTCGCCGACGACCTTCATGCCGTCCAGCAGGGTCTCGTTGACGATGTCGAGCGCCGGGCGGTCCTGGAGCGCCTGGTCGAGGTCGGCTTCCAGGCCGTTGCGCTCGCCGTCGATGATGCGGCGCTTGAGCCGCTCCTCCAGGGGCAGCGCGGCCAGTTCCTCGGCCTTGCCGGCCTTCAGGGACTTCGCCGTGGCGCCCTCGAAGAGCCGCATGAGCTTCTGGAGGGGGTCGTAGCCCTCGGCGCGGCGGTCGTAGATCAGGTCGAGGGCGGTCCGGACCTCTTCCTCGCTGAACCGGGCGATCGGCAGGATCTTGGAGGCGTGCACGATCGCCGAGTCCAGCCCGGCCTTGACGCACTCGTCCAGGAAGACGGAGTTCAGCAGGATGCGGGCGGCCGGGTTGAGGCCGAAGGAGATGTTCGACAGGCCCAGTGTGGTCTGCACCGCCGGGTGGCGCCGCTTCAGCTCGCGGATGGCCTCGATGGTGGCGATGCCGTCCTTGCGGGACTCCTCCTGACCGGTGCAGATGGTGAAGGTCAGGGTGTCGATGAGGATGTCCTCCTCGCGGATGCCCCAGTTCCCGGTCAGGTCGTCGATCAGCCGCTCGGCGATCTCCACCTTCTTCTCGGGGGTACGGGCCTGGCCCTCCTCGTCGATGGTGAGCGCGATCAGCGCGGCGCCGTGCTCCCGCGCCAGCCGCGTGACCCTGGCGAACCGGGAGTCGGGGCCGTCGCCGTCCTCGTAGTTCACGGAGTTGATCACCGCACGGCCGCCGAGCTTCTCCAGGCCGGCCTCGATGACGTCGACCTCGGTGGAGTCCAGGACGATCGGCAGGGTCGAGGCGGTGGCGAAGCGGCCGGCCAGTTCCTCCATGTCGGCCACGCCGTCCCGGCCGACGTAGTCCACGCACAGGTCGAGCATGTGGGCGCCCTCGCGGATCTGCTCCCGGGCCATCTCCACGCAGTCGTCCCAGCGGCCCTCCAGCATGGCCTCGCGGAACTTCCTGGAGCCGTTGGCGTTGGTGCGTTCGCCGATGGCCAGGTAGGAGGTGTCCTGCCGGAACGGCACCGACTGGTAGAGGGAGGCGGCGCCCGGCTCGGGGTGCGGCGCGCGCTCGGGCGGGGTGAGGTCCCGCACCCGCTCCACGACCTGGCGCAGGTGCTCGGGGGTGGTGCCGCAGCAGCCGCCGATGAGGGAGAGGCCGTAGTCGCGTACGAAGTTCTCCTGGGCGTCCGCCAGGCCCTCGGCGTCGAGGGGGAAGTGGGCACCGTCCTTGGTGAGGATGGGCAGGCCGGCGTTGGGCATGCACAGCAGCGGGATGCGGGAGTGCCGGGTGAGGTAGCGCAGGTGCTCGCTCATCTCGGCCGGGCCGGTCGAGCAGTTCAGGCCGATCATGTCGATGCCGAGCGGCTCCAGCGCGGTGAGCGCGGCGCCGATCTCGGAGCCGAGCAGCATGGTGCCGGTCGTCTCGAAGGCCATCGAGCAGAGCAGGGGGACCTCGGTACCGAGGCGCTCCATGGCGCGCCGGGCGCCCAGGACGGACGCCTTGGTCTGGAGCAGGTCCTGGGTGGTCTCGACGATCAGGGCGTCCGCGCCGCCGGTGAGCAGGCCCTCGGCGTTGGCCTGGAAGCCGTCCCGGAGGGTGGTGAACCCGACGTGGCCGAGGGTGGGCAGCTTGGTGCCGGGGCCGATGGAACCGAGGACCCAGCGGGTGCGGCCGTCGCGGGCGGAGAACTCCTCCGCGGTCTCCCGGGCGATGCGGGCGCCCGCCTCGGACAGTTCGTGGACCCGGTCGGCGATGTCGTACTCCGCCATGGCCGCGTGGTTGGCCCCGAAGGTGTTGGTCTCGACGCAGTCGACGCCCACGGCGAAGTACGCCTCGTGGACGGAGCGGACGATGTCGGGGCGGGTGAGGTTGAGGATCTCGTTGCAGCCTTCGAGGTTCTGGAAGTCCTCGAGGGTGGGCTCCTGGGCCTGGAGCATCGTGCCCATGGCTCCGTCGGCGACCACCACTCGGGTGGCGAGCGCCTCGCGGAGCGCGGACACACGGGTCCGGCTGTCGGCGGAAGGGGACGTTGGCGACGAGGCCATGTAAGGGCTCCCTGGAGTGCGACGGCTGTCGGCTATGCGGCTGGCCCGGACCGGCCGGGTTGCCGCACGGCGCCAGAGTAGCCGGGAGTCGGCTTGGATGGGCAGCGGCGTCCACGAGGCGGACGCGGGTGGCCCGCGTGCCACGCGCGGATCACGTGTGATGTAACAGGTGCCGTCCGACCGTTAGCGGGAGGTCGGCATGGACCGGTAGTGTTCGACATTGCCGAACGGTGATTTTCACATGGGCACCGCGGCGAGGTCGAAGGGGACGGAGGCAGGACGGCGATGGCACGGAACATCCAGTCGCTCGAACGGGCGGCGGCGATGCTGCGGCTGCTCGCGGGCGGCGAGCGGCGGCTCGGCCTCTCGGACATCGCCTCGTCGCTGGGCCTCGCCAAGGGCACCGCCCACGGCATCCTGCGCACCCTCCAGCAGGAGGGGTTCGTGGAGCAGGACGACGCCTCCGGTCGCTACCAGCTGGGCGCGGAGCTGCTGCGCCTCGGCACCACCTATCTCGACGTGCACGAACTGCGCGCGCGGGCGCTGGTGTGGACGGACGACCTGGCCAGGTCCAGCGGGGAGAGCGTGTACCTGGGCGTCCTGCACCAGCAGGGCGTCCTGATCGTGCACCACGTCTTCAGGCCCGACGACAGCCGGCAGGTGCTGGAGATCGGGGCGATGCAGCCGCTGCACTCCACGGCCCTCGGCAAGGTGCTCTCCGCGTACGACCCGGTCGCGCACAGCGAGGCGCTGGACACCGAGCGGAAGGCCTTCACGGACCGCACGGTGTGCGACCCGGGCGCTTTCGAGCACCTGTTGGACGTCACGCGCGCGCGTGGGTACGCGGCCGACGTGGAGGAGACCTGGGAGGGCGTGGCGTCGATCGCCGCGCCCATCCACGACCGGCGCCGGATGCCCGTGGGCGCGGTCGGCATCACCGGCGCCGTGGAGCGGCTGTGCCGGGAGGGCGAGCTGCGCCCGGAGCTGATCGCGGCGGTGCGCGACTGCGCCCGCGCGGTCTCCCGGGATCTGGGCGCCGGGCGGTTCTGACCGCGGGCGCGGGCGGGGAACGGACGGAAGAACCGGTACGACCGGGACGTCAGGCGGCGTCCCGGTCGTCGATCTACCCTGAAATCGGCAAAAACGGCTAGATCGTATGTCCGGGCACGAACGTTGATAACGCGTAGCGATCAATAACGATCCTGTTTTCGATAACAGAACCCTTGACTCACGTGTAACGCCGAAGCGAGACTCCCGTCCATCGGTCGGCATTGTCGAACACCTTCCGGCAATACGCGCTAGAGTGTGACAACGCCAAGGGCCGGCATCGCTCTCACCCCCGAGGGCGCCAGAACCCCCGCTGGGACCGGGGTTCGGCTTACCCCTGGACGAAGGACAAAGGAGTCGCGGGTGTCCAGCTCCGACATCTTCATCGGCGAGACCATCGGTACCGCCATACTCATCCTGCTCGGCGGCGGTGTCTGCGCCGCCGTGACGCTGAAGGCCTCAAAGGCCCGTAACGCCGGTTGGCTCGCCATCGCCTTCGGGTGGGGCTTCGCCGTCATGACGGCCGTGTACATCTCCGGACCGCTGTCCGGCGCCCACCTCAACCCGGCCGTCACCGTCGCCCTCGCCATCAAGGACGGCGACTGGGGCAACGTTCCGACCTACTTCGCCGGCCAGCTGCTCGGCGCGATGATCGGCGCGGCTCTGGTGTGGGTCGCCTACTACGGGCAGTTCTACGCCCACCTGACCGACAAGGAGATCGTCGGCGGTCCGGGCGCGCAGGCCACGGCGGCCAAGGCGGTCGAGGCCGAGGAGCAGGCCGCCGGCCCCGTCCTCGGCATCTTCTCCACCGGTCCGGAGATCCGGAACGCGGTGCAGAACCTCGCCACGGAGATCATCGGCACCGTGGTGCTGATCCTCGCGGTCCTCACCCAGGGTCTGAACGACAAGGGCAACGGCCTGGGCATCCTCGGCGGTCTGATCACCGCGCTCGTGGTGGTGTCGATCGGTCTGTCGCTCGGCGGCCCGACGGGCTACGCGATCAACCCGGCCCGCGACCTGGGCCCGCGCATCGTGCACGCGCTGCTGCCGCTGCCCAACAAGGGCGGTTCCGACTGGAGCTACGCCTGGATCCCGGTGGTCGGTCCGCTGATCGGCGGCGCCATCGCCGCAGGCATCTACAACGTCGCCTTCGCCTGAGAAGCCTCTCGAGAAGCCTGACCGAGTACCGAGGCTTCGAGCACGCGCCGTACGCACAGCCCCCCTCACCACGGACCTTCCAGGAGCACACAGTGACCGACGCCCACACCGCAGGCCCCTTCATCGCGGCGATCGACCAGGGCACGACCTCCTCGCGCTGCATCGTCTTCGACCGGGACGGCCGCATCGTCTCCGTCGACCAGAAGGAGCACGAGCAGATCTTCCCGAAGCCGGGCTGGGTCGAGCACAACGCCAACGAGATCTGGACCAACGTCCAGGAGGTCGTCGCCGGCGCCGTCGCCAAGGCCGGCATCACCCGGGACGACATCAAGGCCATCGGCATCACCAACCAGCGCGAGACCACCGTGCTGTGGGACAAGAACACCGGCGAGCCCGTCCACAACGCCATCGTCTGGCAGGACACCCGCACCGACGCGCTCTGCAAGGAGCTGGCCCGCAACGTCGGCCAGGACCGCTTCCGCCGCGAGACCGGCCTGCCGCTTGCCTCCTACTTCGCCGGGCCCAAGGCCCGCTGGCTGCTCGACCACGTCGACGGCCTCCAGGAGCGCGCCGAGGCCGGCGACATCCTCTTCGGCACCATGGACAGCTGGGTCATCTGGAACCTGACCGGCGGTGTCAACGGCGGCAAGCACGTCACCGACGTCACCAACGCCTCCCGCACCCTCCTGATGAACCTGCACACGATGCAGTGGGACGAGAGGATCTGCGAGTCCATCGGCGTGCCGATGCAGATCCTGCCCGAGATCCGCTCCTCCGCCGAGGTCTACGGCGAGATCACGGGCGGCAAGCTCGGCGAGCTGCTCGGCGGCATCCCGGTCGCCTCCGCGCTCGGCGACCAGCAGGCGGCCCTGTTCGGCCAGACCTGCTTCTCCGAGGGCGAGACCAAGTCGACCTACGGCACCGGCACCTTCATGGTGATGAACACCGGCAGCAAGATCATCAACTCCTACGCCGGTCTGCTGACCACCGTCGGCTACAAGATCGGCGACGAGCCGACGGTCTACGCCCTGGAGGGCTCGATCGCCGTCACCGGCTCGCTGGTGCAGTGGATGCGCGACCAGATGGGCCTGATCTCCACCGCGGCCGAGATCGAGACGCTCGCGCTCTCGGTCGAGGACAACGGCGGCGCCTACTTCGTGCCGGCCTTCTCCGGCCTGTTCGCCCCGCACTGGCGCTCCGACGCCCGCGGTGTGATCGCCGGCCTGACCCGGTACGTCACCAAGGCGCACCTCGCGCGCGCCGTCCTGGAGGCCACCGCCTGGCAGACCCGGGAGATCGCCGACGCCATGGTCAAGGACTCCGGCGACGAGCTGGTGACCCTGAAGGTCGACGGCGGCATGACCGCCAACAACCTGCTGATGCAGACCCTCGCCGACGTACTCGACGCACCGGTGGTGCGCCCGATGGTCGCCGAGACCACCTGCCTCGGCGCCGCCTACGCCGCCGGTCTCGCCGTCGGCTTCTGGAACAGCACCGACGACCTGCGCGCCAACTGGCGCCGGGCCGCCGAGTGGACCCCCCGCATGGACGCGGAGACCCGCGACCGTGAGTACAAGAACTGGCTCAAGGCCGTCGACCGGACCATGGGCTGGCTCGAAGACGAGAGCTGAGCGGCCCTTCCCGGCTCAGCCATCTCTGACGAGGAGTAAGTACCCGACATGACCAGTCAGTCCACCCTGCAGACCGTGCCCGCCCTGGGGACGCACCCGGCCTCCGGCTCCAACCCGAGCCGGGCCGAGACCAGGGAGCAGCTCGCCAAGGCGTCGTACGACCTTCTTGTGATCGGCGGCGGCATCCTGGGCATCTCCACCGCCTGGCACGCCGCGCAGTCCGGGCTCAGGGTGGCGCTGGTCGACGCCGGCGACTTCGCCGGTGCCACCTCCTCCGCCTCCTCCAAGCTGCTCCACGGCGGTCTGCGCTACCTGCAGACCGGCGCGGTGAAGCTGGTGGCGGAGAACCACTTCGAGCGCCGTGCGGTCTCCCGCCAGGTGGCCCCCCACCTGGCGAACCCGCTCACCTTCTACCTCCCCGTGTACAAGGGCGGGCCGCACGGCGCGGCGAAGCTCGGCGCGGGCGTCTTCGCCTACTCCGCGCTCTCCGCGTTCGGCGACGGCGTCGGCCACCTGCTCTCCCCCGCCAAGGCGGCGCAGGACGTGCCCGAACTGCGCACCGAGAACCTCAAGGCCGTGGCCGTCTACGGCGACGACCAGATGAACGACGCCCGCATGGCGCTGATGACGGTCCGCGCGGCCGTCGAGGCGGGGGCGGTCGTCCTCAACCACGCCGAGGTCACCGGGCTGCGCTTCACCAGGGGCCGGGTCACCGGCGCCGACCTCAGGGACCGGCTGTCCGGTGAGGAGTTCGGCGTCAACGCCCGCCTGGTGCTGAACGCGACCGGCCCCTGGGTCGACCACCTGCGCCGGATGGAGGACCCGCACGCGGCCCCGTCCATCCGGCTGTCCAAGGGCGCGCACCTGGTGCTGAAGCGGACGTCTCCGTGGAAGGCCGCGCTCGCGACCCCCATCGACAAGTACCGCATCACCTTCGCCCTCCCCTGGGAGGACATGCTGCTGCTCGGCACCACCGACGAGGAGTACGAGGGCGACCCCGCGGACGTCGCGGTCAACGACAAGGACATAACCCAGATCCTGGACGAGGCCGCGTTCTCCGTCCGGGACCAGCAGCTGCGGCGCGACCTCATCACCTACGCGTTCGCCGGTCTGCGGGTGCTGCCCGGCGGCCCCGGCGACACCGCCAAGGCCAAGCGCGAGACCGTGGTGACCGAGGGCAAGGGCGGCATGCTGTCCGTCGCGGGCGGCAAGTGGACGACGTTCCGCCACATCGGCCGGACGATCATGAAGAAGCTGGAGGCGCTGCCGGGTCACCCGCTCGGCGACGACTTCGAGCCGATCTCCTCGCTGCCGAAGAAGCTGCCGCTGCCCGGTGTCGCCAACCCGCGCGCGGTCGCCCACCGGCTGCTGGTCGACGGCCCGGCCCCGGGTCCCCGCATGGCCGCCGACACCGCAAGGCACCTGGCCACCCACTACGGCTCCCTGGCCTTCGACATCGCCCGCCTGGCGAACGAGAGTCCGGAACTGGCCGAGCGCGTCCACCCCGACGCCCCGGAGATCTGGGCACAGGTCGTCTGGGCCCGTGACCACGAGTGGGCCGAGACGCCGGACGACGTGCTGCGCCGCCGCACCACGCTGACCATCCGGGGCCTGGCCACGGACGAGGTCCGCGCCAAGGTCCAGGACCTGCTGGACGAGAAGTAGCGGACGGACGCGCACGACGCCCGAGGGGCGGCCCCCTGCCGACGGGGCCGCCCCTTCCGCTTCCCCGCGCCCCGGAACGCGCTCCACGGCCCGGCGGCACCGCCGCATAATGTGCTGACATCCGATGTCTGGGGCGACAGGAGGCCGGCCGTGGCAGTCACCGACGAGGCGATCGAGAAGATCAAGGGCATGATCGTCTCCGGTGCGCTGCGCCCGGGCGACCGGCTGCCGAAGGAGAGCGAGCTCGCCGCCGAGCTGGGCCTGTCCCGCAACTCCCTGCGGGAGGCCGTACGCGCGCTGTCGCTGATCCGGATCCTCGACGTACGGCAGGGCGACGGCACCTACGTCACCAGCCTCGACCCCCAGCTCCTGCTGGAGGCGATGAGCTTCGTCGTGGACTTCCACCGCGACGACACGGTGCTGGAGTTCCTGGCGGTGCGCCGCATCCTGGAGCCGGCCGCGACCGCGCTGGCGGCCCCCCGGATCGACCCGGGGCGACTGGACGCGCTGGAGGCCCAGTTGGACGCGCTGGGCGCGGAGCCGTCGGTGGAGCAGCTGGTCGCGGCCGACCTGGAGTTCCACCGGAGCATCGTGCAGGGCGCCGGGAACTCGGTGCTGTGCTCGCTGCTGGACGGGCTGTCGGGGCCCACCACGCGCGCCCGGATCTGGCGGGGGCTCACCCAGGAGGACGCCGTCGGCCGCACCCTGCGCGAGCACCGGGCGATCCTGGGCGCGCTGCGCGACCGGGACGCGGAGGCGGCGCGCTCCTGGGCGACCGTGCACATCGCGAGCGTGGAGCAGTGGCTGCGGTCCACGCTGTGAGTCTCCCGGCGGCCGGCCCCGTGAGTTGGCTGCTCGCGCGTGTCCCGCGGTGGCGAACGGGGCAGTGATCCGTTCACTCCCCCACGCAAGGGGGCTGCGGGCGCCCCCGCCGGACGCCGTAAGGTTGGTGGGTCAAGCGAGGGCACGTCGGAAGGAGGCACTGGGTGATCGAGCTGGAGGGGGTTCCCGAGCTGATCGACCCAGTCATGGTGGCCGCGTTCGAGGGCTGGAACGATGCCGGCGACGCCGCCTCCACGGCGGTCGCGCATCTGGAACGCGAATGGAAGGGCGAGGTGTTCGCGGCGCTGGACGCCGAGGACTACTACGACTTCCAGGTGAACCGCCCCACGGTGTTCATGGACGGCGGTGTGCGCAAGATCACGTGGCCGACGACGAGGTTGTCGGTGGTCCGCGTCGGCGGTGACAAGCCGCGCGACCTGGTGCTGGTCCGGGGCATCGAACCGTCCATGCGCTGGCGTTCGTTCTGCAACGAGCTGCTGGGCTTCGCGCACGAGCTGGGCGTGGAGCTGGTGGTCATCCTGGGCGCCCTGCTCGGGGACACCCCGCACACGCGTCCGGTGCCGGTCAGCGGGGTCACGTCCGACCCGGACCTGGCCCGCCGGATGGACCTGGAGGAGACCAAGTACGAGGGGCCGACGGGCATCGTCGGCGTGCTGCAGGAGGCGTGCACGCACGCGGGCGTCCCGGCGGTGTCGCTGTGGGCGGCCGTACCGCACTACGTCTCCCAGCCGCCCAACCCCAAGGCGACGCTGGCGCTGCTCAACCGCCTGGAGGACCTGCTCGACCTGCGCATCCCGCAGGGCGAGCTGCCCGAGGACGCGCGGGCCTGGCAGGTGGGCGTGGACCAGCTCGCCGCCGAGGACAGCGAGGTCGCGGAGTACGTGCAGACGCTGGAGGAGGCCCGGGACACCGCGGAGCTGCCGGAGGCGTCCGGTGAGGCGATCGCCCGCGAGTTCGAGCGGTACCTGCGCCGCCGGGACGTGGGCCCTCCGGGCGGCAAGCCGAGACCCCCGGCGGCCGGGGGCCTGCCCAAGGACGAGGACGAGGACAACCCGGACGACTGAGGGCACGGCGAAGGGGCGCTTCCCGCGGGAAGCGCCCCTTCGCCGTGCCCGGGGGTTCTTAGAGGGCCACTCCGAGCAGCGCGTCCACCGTGCGCGTCACCAGGCCGGGGGCGCCGGTGTCGGCGCCGCCCTCCTGCTCCTGGCGGGCCGCCCAGCGGTCGACGGCGGCAAGGGCGGCGGGGGCGTCCAGGTCGTTCGCCAGGGCCTCGCGGACCTCTTCCACCAGCGCGTCGGCGGAGGGGCCGTCGGGGCGGGAGACGGCCGCACGCCAGCGGCCGAGGCGGGCGACGGCGTCCTGGAGGACCTGGTCGGTCCACTCCCAGTCGGCGCGGTAGTGGTGGGAGAGCAGCGCCAGGCGGATCGCGGCGGGGTCGACACCGTCACGGCGCAGCGCCGAGACGAAGACCAGGTTGCCCCTGGACTTGGACATCTTCTCGCCGTCCAGGGCGACCATGCCGGCGTGCACGTACGCCTTGGCCATCGGGAACTCGCCGGTGAGCACCTGGGCGTGCGAGGCGCCCATCTCGTGGTGCGGGAAGGCGAGGTCGGAGCCGCCGCCCTGGACGTCGAAGCCCATGCCGAGGTGGTCGAGGGCGATGGCGACGCACTCGATGTGCCAGCCGGGCCGGCCCCGGCCGAGGGAGCCGCCGTCCCAGCTGGGCTCGTCCGGCCGGGCCGCCATCCACAGCAGCGGGTCGAGCGGGTTCTTCTTGCCCGGGCGGTCCGGGTCGCCGCCGCGCTCGGCGGACAGCAGCCGCATGGCGGCGGCGTCCAGGTTCGAGACCTTGCCGAAGTTCGGGTCGGACTCGACGGAGAAGTAGACGTCACCCTCCAGCTCGTAGGCCGCGCCGAGGTCGCGCAGCCGCTCCACGAGCGGGACGATGCCGGGTATCGCCTCGACGGCGCCCGTGTAGTGCCGCGGCGGGAGCATCCGCAGGGCGGTCATGTCCTCGCGGAAGAGGGCGGTCTCCTTCTCGGCGAGGGCGACCCAGTCGACGCCGTCCCGGTCCGCCCGCTCCAGCAGCGGATCGTCGACGTCGGTGACGTTCTGGACGTAGTGGACCTGCCGCTTGGTGTCGAGCCACACGCGCTGAACCAGGTCGAACGCGTTGTAGGTCGCCGCGTGACCCATGTGGGTCGCGTCGTACGGCGTGATGCCGCAGACGTAGATGCGGGCGACGGGACCGGGGGCGAGGGTGACCAGGCCGCCGGTCGCGGTGTCGTGGATCCTCAGGTCGCGGCCCTGACCAGGCAGGGCGGGGACCTCGGAAGCGGGCCAGGCATGCATGTACATGAGCCTAACCGGCGCCGAGCTGCGGATACGAACGGGATCCGGCTGGATGGCCGGTTCCGCGGTCTTGTGCCTCGGCGCCGGATGTGCTCACACAGGCGGCCAGGGGATGGCGGGCCACTCCCCGCTCGGCTCCGGATGCACGCCCGAGGTGAGCAGCGCGTCGACACGCGCGCGCGTGGCGTCGATCTCGGCCGCCGTGATGAGTGCGGCCAGCCGGCGGCCCAGCTCACCCTCCAGGCCGTCCCGCAGCCCCTTGAGGACGTCGACGGCCTCCGGGGTGAGGGGCTCGCCGGCCCATCCCCACAGCAGGGTGCGCAGCTTGTTCTCGACGTTGAAGGTGACCCCGTGGTCGATGCCGTAGAGGTCGCCCCCGGCGGTGGGCAGCAGATGGCCGCCCTTGCGGTCGGCGTTGTTGATCACCGCGTCCAGGACGGCGAGCCGGCGCAGCCGCTCGTCGTCGGCGTGCACCAGCAGGGCGGTGCGCCCCTCGCCGACCTCGGCGAACCCGATCGCCTTCCAGCCCGGCTCCGGCTCCTCGCCGTCGACCAGGGCGAGCAGCTCGGCCTCGGGCCGGACGTCGATCCACAGCTGGCACATGCCCTCGCCGTACGGCCCGTCGCGCAGCACGGTCGGCGGTACGAGTCCCCAGCCGGTGGCCTCGGAGACCTCGTAGGCGGCCACCTCGCGGCCCGCGAGGGTGCCGTCGGGGAAGTCCCACAGGGGGCGCTCGCCGGCCACCGGCTTGTACACGCAGGAGGCTTCGCGGCCGTCCAGGGCGACCGTGCAGAACAGCGCCGCGTTGGACGCCTCGCGGATCCGGCCGCGCACGGTCAGCTCACCCCGCGCGAGCAGGTCGGCGGGGTTCGGATCGGCCGTCACGCTCCGCGGCGGTATCCGTTCTGGCGCGGACATACGTGTCCTTCCGGATCGAGCGGGAGGCTGCACAGCGGGCACGGTGGCCGCCCGGCGTTGACGATGTCGAGGGCGCGCTTGGCGAAGGCCCGGGCCTGCGCGCCGGTCAGCCGGACCCGCAGCATCGGGGGCCCGTTCTCCTCGTCCTGGAGCAGTCGCTCCTCGGCCTCGGCCAGGTCCTCCTCGGTGTCGGCCTCGAGCTCCACGAGGGCCTGTGCCTCGACGATCATGCGCTGGTCCTCGCCGTCCCAGGCCAGGGCCATGGTGCCGACGCGGAACTCCTCCTCGACGGGGGTCTGAAGCGGCGCCGTGTCGGCGATCTCGGAGGGGGCCACGGCGGGGACCGCGGCGCTGCCGCCACTACGGCGTACGACCTCGTCGAGCAGTTCGTCCATGCGCTCGGCGAGCGCGGCGACCTGGGTCTTCTCCAGGACCACGCTGGTCACCCGGGGGCCTGCGGTGGCCTGGAGGAAGAAGGTACGGCGCCCGGGCAGTCCGACCGTGCCGGCCACGAAGCGGTCCGGCTGGTCGTAGAGGAACACCTGACGGGACACGTCCTGTCTCCATTGATGTCGTGGTTTCGAGCGGTTCAGCGGTGCGGGCCGTGCGGACACGCGGCGGGGTGGATCGCTTCACCCTACTGCGGCCGACGATCACGGTGCGCCCGCACCACCCCCGACCGGTGCGTCGCCCTCTCCGGGTTCCTCGCGCGGGGCGAGCGAAGCGAAGTCCCCGGTGTCGCCGAGGCGGACGAGGAAGGGCCGCAGGCGGGTGTAGCGGATGGCGGTGACGGAACAGGGCTCCACGGAGATCCGCTGGAAGAGGTCCAGGTGAAGACCGAGGGCGTCGGCGACGAGCGACTTGATGATGTCGCCGTGGGAGCACATCAGGTAGACGGCGTCGGCGCCGTGCTCGCGCTCCACGCGCGCGTTCCACTCGCGTACGGCCTCGGCGGCCCGGGTCTGCATGGCCCGCATGGACTCCCCGCCGGGGAAGGCGGCGGCGGTCGGGTGGGCCTGGACGACCTCCATCAGCGGCTCGTCCTTCAGCTCGGCGAGCTTGCGGCCCGACCAGTCGCCGTAGTCGCACTCCCCGATCCGCTCCTCGGTGTGGACGGGCAGGCCGGGGCGGGCCTCCAGCAGGGGCTGTACGGTCTCCTGGCAGCGCTGGAGCGGGCTGGTGACGACCTCGGTGAGCGGCAGGCCTGCGAGGCGTGCGGGCAGCGCGGCCGCCTGTGCGGCGCCGCGCTCGTCCAGGGCGACGCCGGGCGTCCGCCCGGCGAGCACACCCGAGGTGTTGGCTGTGGAACGTCCGTGCCTGACGAGGATCAGCGTGGGCATGCGGACCAGGGTAGGCGCACGGAGGTGTGCGCCGGCGGCTGGGCGAAGGGAGAATGTGCGGCGTGATCGTTGACTGCGCCATCTACCGGCACGGGCACCGGACCGAGGGGCCGGAGGACCTGTCCGACGCGCTCGCCGAGGCGCGCGCCGCCGGCGGTTTCGTGTGGATCGGGCTGCACGAGCCCTCCGAGCGGGAGTTCGACCTGGTCACCCGGGAGTTCGGGCTGCACCCGCTGGCCGTGGAGGACGCTCTCAAGGCACATCAGCGGCCCAAGCTGGAGGTGTACGACGACTCGCTGTTCATGGTGCTGAAGCCGGTCGTGTACGAGCCCGAGAGCGACGCGGTCTCCGCCGGCGAGGTGATGGTGTTCATCGGCGACTGCTTCGTGGTGACCGTCCGGCACGGCGAGTGCTCGCCGCTGGCGGCGGTGCGGCACCGGCTGGAGGAGGAGCCGGAGATGCTCGACAAGGGCCCCACCGCCGTGCTGTACGCCATCGCGGACGCCACCGTCGACCACTACCTGGAGGTGGCGACGGAGCTGCAGACCGACCTGGACGAGCTGGAGGCGGAGGTGTTCCAGCCGGAGACCGGCGGTTCCCGCACCACCGCGTCCCGGATCTACACCTTCAAGCGGCAGGTCCTGGAGTTCCGCCGGGCCACCGGGCCGCTGACGCTGCCGCTGGCCCGACTGGCCGGCAACGGGCCGATGGGCGGCACGGTGCCCTTCGTGCACGACAAGGCGCGGCCGTTCTTCCGGGACGTCGGCGACCACCTCATGCGCGTGAACGAGTCCGTGGAGGCCCTGGACCGGCTGGTGTCGGACATCCTCTCCGCCCATCTGGCGCAGATGAGCGTGCGGCAGAACGACGACATGCGGAAGATCTCCGCGTGGGCGGCGATGGCCGCGGTCCCGACGATGATCGCGGGCATCTACGGCATGAACTTCGACCACATGCCCGAGCTGCACTGGCTGTGGTCGTATCCGGCCGTGATCCTGGTGATGGCGCTGCTGGAGGTGCTGCTGTACCGCCAGTTCAAGCGGCGCGGCTGGCTGTGAGCACCGCTCAGGCGAACTCGGGGGCGGGTGCCGCCGGCCCGCCGAGGGCGTCACGGCGCTCGGGCGCGGCGAGGGTGACCATGCGGTGCCAGCCGACGAGGCGTTCGTAGGCGTAGACGGCGTGGATGGAGGCCGCGAGCAGCGCGGACCTGGCCCTCGGCCAGCGCAGTATGCGGCCCATGCGGGCCATGACGGCGAGGCTGACGTCCCGGTGGACGCGGATCTCGGCGAGCGCGCACGCGCGCAGGGTGCGCTGGATCAGCCGGCCGTGTCCGGCGGCGGCCAGGCGCAGCAGCTCCTCGTGGGTGTAGGCGAGGTGGTTGACCTCGTCGTCGGAGATGATGCGGACGGCCTTGCCGATCTCCGGGTGGCCGGCGAAGTGCCTCCGGAGCAGTCCCAGCTGTTCGGCGGCGCGCTGTTCGGTGACCCGGCTGTGCGCGAGGTAGACGACGACGTCCCGCACGGTCAGCGGCTCGTCCCTGCGGAGCCTGTCGTGGGCGAGGCCGATGCCCTGCCGCTCCAGGAGCATGGTGTAGTCGGTCTCGGGCGGGACGGGGACGGGGGCGAGGCCGCGCTTGTTCAGCAGGGCGGCGAAGATGCGCCCGTGCTTGTCCTCGTCGGCGCCGTGCCGGGCGATCTTCGGGGCCAGCGCGCGTTCGGCGTCCGGCACGAGCGCGGCGATCCGCCCGTTCTCCCAGCCGCCCTGGGCCTCCCCGCCGGCGGCGATGGAGCAGAAGAGCCGGAAGGACTCGTCGTTGTCGAGGATCTCCTGGAACAGGCTCTTGGCCGACAGCATGGCAGGCCCCTCTCCGCAGCTCCGCCGGACTCCGCGGGAAACGGACCCCGCGGACAACGAGTCAAATGCGGCGGGAAGGGGGCCGCAACAGGGCTGGGGGACACACTGACCCGAACGAAGGACGGGGCCCGCCGGTGGGCGCCGGGGGGCGGACTGCGAGATGCCGGGGGCGGGGCGGGGTGAGGGCCGGCCGGCCCGGGTGGGGCGGCTCGTTCGTGCGGGGCGGCCGGGGCGCGGCGGGGCGTCCGGCGCAGGTCGCGGGGCCGCACCGGCGGAGGCCGGCGTCACCGGGGGTGCGTGCCGGTGGAGGTGTGACGGCATTGCGCTGCCGGCGCGTGTTTCCGGGGGCCGCAGGCACCTGCGCGCGGGCTCCTGACGGGACGAGTGCCGCGGGGAGGCGGGGAAGTGCGGGGCTCGGTCGTAACCGGGCGGCGCCGGGCGCGTTGTTCTCGGTGACGGCCGTGGCGGGGAAGACCCCCGAGCCCCCACCACGGCCGCTGACACCCCCTACGCGAGCCCGGCGCGCTCCAGGGCCTCGCTGCCGGCCCGCAGGGAGGCGATCCGCTCCTCCAGCGTGAAGCCGGCCGGGGCCAGGCTGAGGGTGGTGACCCCGGCGGCGGCGTAGGCCTTCATCCGGTCGGCGATGCGGTCGACCGAGCCGAGCAGCGTGGTCTGGTCGATGAGGTCGTGCGGGATCGCCGCCGCGGCGCCCTGCTTGTCCCCGGACAGGTACTTCCGCTGGATCTCGGCGGCCTCCTTCTCGTACCCCATGCGCTGCGCGAGCTTGTTGTAGAAGTTCTGCTTGGCGCTGCCCATGCCGCCGACGTACAGCGCGGTGTACGGCCGGAAGGTGTCCGCGAGCCGGGCCACGTCCTTGTCGTCGCCGACCGCGAGCGGCAGGGTCGGGCACACGTCGAAGCCGTCGAGGGTCAGGCCCGCCTTCTCGCGGCCGGCGCGCAGGTGGGTGATCGTGGTCTCCTCCAGGTGCTCGGCGGAGGGGAAGATCAGCAGCGCGCCGTCGGCGATCTCGCCGGTCTGCTCCAGGTTCTTCGGGCCGATCGCGGCGATGTAGAGCGGGATGTGCTCGCGCTGCGGGTGCACGGTCAGCTTGATCGGCTTGCCCGGGCCGCCCGGCAGCGGCAGCGTCCAGTGCTCGCCCTCGTACGTCAGCCGCTCCCGGCTCATCGCCCTGCGGACGATCTCCACGTACTCCCGCGTGCGGGCGAGCGGCTTGTCGAACTTGACGCCGTACCAGCCCTCGGAGACCTGCGGGCCGGAGACGCCTAGGCCGAGCCGGAACCGGCCGCCGGAGAGCGAGTCGAGCGTGGCCGCGGTCATCGCGGTCATCGCGGGCTGCCGGGCCGGGATCTGGAAGATCGCGGAGCCGACGTCGATGCGCTCGGTCTGGGCGGCGACCCAGCTGAGCACGGTCGCGGCGTCGGAGCCGTAGGCCTCGGCGGCCCAGCACACCGCGTAGCCCAGCCGGTCGGCCTCCTGCGCCACGGCCAGGTTGTCGCCGTCCATTCCGGCACCCCAGTAGCCGAGGTTGATCCCGAGCTGCATGGCCGAATCCCCTTACCCATGAGTAACGTCCCTGTGCGGCAGACCTTAGCGCGGGGGCGGGTGCCGGGGGCAGGGTGCCCGGCTCCGGCGATTCCCGGGTCATGCGCCGGTGGTTCCCCGGCGGGCTCCTCTCCGGCGTGTGCGCCGCGGGCCGGTGGGGGCCGGTCGTGCGGGTTCCCGGGCCCCTCGGAGCACTCCGAACGGGTTGTCCACAGGAACCCACCGCACCGGTTCTGGCCAGTAATCTCGCGGTCATGGAGCAGAGGCATCTCGGCCGGACCGGCCTGCGCGTGTCCCGGATCGGACTCGGCACCCTCACCTGGGGCCGGGACACCGACGAGCACGACGCCGCGGACATGCTGAAGGCGTTCTGGGAGGCCGGCGGCACCCTGGTCGACACCGCGGACGTGTACGGCGACGGGGCGGCGGAGTACCTGCTGGGCCGGCTCATGGACGGTCTGGTGCCGCGCCGTGACCTGGTCGTCTCCACCAAGGCGGGCAGCGTGCCCGACCCCGACCGCCGCTTCGACGGCTCCCGCGGCCATCTGCTCGCCGCGCTCGACGCCTCCCTGGCCCGCCTGGGCACCGACTACGTCGACGTGTGGCACATCCACGCCTACGACCCCGACACCCCGCTGGAGGAGACGCTCCACGCGCTCGACCTCGCGGTCGGCAGCGGCCGGGCCCGGTACGCGGGAGTGTCCAATTTCTGCGGCTGGCAGCTGGCCAAGGCGGCCACCTGGCAGCTCGCCGCGCCGGGCGTCCGGACCCGGCTGGCCAGCACGCAGATGGAGTACTCGCTGCTCCAGCGGGGCGTGGAGCGGGAGGTGCTGCCCGCCGCGCTCGACCTCGGGGTGGGCCTGCTGCCCTCCTCACCGCTCGGCCGGGGCGTGCTGACCGGCAAGTACCGGCACACCACTCCCCCGGACTCGCGCGGCGCCTCCGAGCATCTGGCGCCGTTCGTGGAGCCGTACCTGGACGACACGGCGACCCGCATCGTGGACGCGGTGACGACGGCGGCCGACGGGCTCGCGGTCACCCCGCTCCAGGTGGCCCTCGCCTGGGTGCGCGACCGGCCCGGAGTGGCCGCGCCGATCGTCGGCGCGCGCAACGCACAGCAGCTCACGGCGGCGTTGTCAGTGGAGGCCCTTAGTCTTCCTGACGAGATCTGCCGGGCGCTGGACGATGTGTCGGCGCCCGTGCACCGCTATCCCGATCACGACTGGAGCACGCTGTGAGCACGGAGCCGGAGACCACGGAGGAAGCCGGGCCGGGGACGCCGGACACACCGGGGACCACGGAGCACGGCACCGACGGGGCCGTCACGGCCGGGGGCGCGACCGGCACGGGTGCCGCCGGCGACCCGGGCGGGGCGGACGCGGCCGGCGCGCCGGACGCGGAGGATGCCGGCGACGGTGCTCAGGGGGCGCGCGGGGCCCAGGGGGCAGACGGTATCGAGGGTGCCGGCGGTGGCGCCGAGGGTGTCGAGGGTGGTGCCGCCGCTGCCGGGGTGTCCGAGGCGGAGGCCGAGTTGGCCGCGCAGCGGGTCGAGCGGGAGCGGATCGAGCGGCGCAAGGCCGAGAAGAGCGCCCCGATCGACAGCGGCGCCAAACTCAGCGGCAAGGCCGCCGACCTGCTCGCGGCGGTCCGGGCCGTGGAGAGCGGCGAGAAGCCGGCGGCCACGGTGTTCGCGGAGCCCGCACCGGCACCGCGCCGCCCCGCCCCGGAACCGGTGCGCAGGCCCCAGCCGGCCCCCGCCCCGGTCGCGCCCGGCGGCCCCGCTCCGGAGACCGTCGACGCCGTGCGCCGCGTGCTGACCGAGGGCGGCGCGCCCGACACGCTGGCCCCCCAGGTCGCCGCGGCCCTCGGCGACGGCGCCGGCACCGCGCTGCGCGAGGACCCCTGGCAGCTGCTCCGGGTCGCCGGCGTGCGCCCCGACCAGGCCGACGGTTTCGCCCGGGCGCTGCTCGGCGCGGCCTGCGGCCCGGACGACGAGCGGCGCGGCCGCGCGCTGACCGTCTGGCTGCTGGAGCAGGCGGCCGTGGCCGGGCACACCGCCCTGGAGCTGGCCACGCTCGTCGCGGCGCTCGGCAAGCAGGGCGTGCCTGACCCGGACGCGGCGGTGCAGGGCGCGCTCGCCGAGGGCGAGGCGCTGGTGTTCCAGGACGCCTTGGAGGAGCCCGGCGCCGCCGCGCCCCAGGCAGGCGACGAGGACACCGACGAGGAGCGGGAGCGGCCGGTCCGGGTCCTCGTCGGCCTGGAGCGGTACGCGCTGGCCGAGGAGAGCCTCGCGGACGGCCTGGCCCGGCTGGTCAACTCCCTGGCGAAGGAGCCGGGGCAGGCCTGGGAGGCCACCGCGGCCGGGTTGTCCGGCGGTGCGGCCGAGCTGGCCCGCGCGGTCGCCGGGCACGGCCTGGTGCTGCACACCGGCGGGGAGGCGGCCCGCGCCGAACCGGCCGCGCTGCTCGGTGCCGCCCGCGCGGCGGGCCTGCGGGCCTTCGCCGCCTGCCACACCCCGGACGGGCGCCGGCGCCTGGCCGAGCGGCTGGGCGGGGAGGCGGCGGAGCACGGCGTGGGCACGGTCGCGGGGCTGCTGTCCGGTGCCGAGGGTCCGGGCCGCGACGCGGACGGCGCCCTGGAACTCGATCTGCTGATCGTGCCGGACGGGCCCCAGCTCGACGTGGAGAGCGCCGCGATGCTGGTGGAGTCGCTGCCCGACGGGGCGCGGCTGCTGCTCGGCGGTGACCCCGGGGTGCTGTGGTCGGCCGGTCCGGGCCGGGTCTTCGCCGATCTGCTCGCGGCCCGTGCCTGCCCGCAGATCGCGTCCCGCGTGCCCGACCCCGGCCCGCTCGGCGAACTGGTCTCCGGCATCGGCGTCGGTGAGCTGAACCAGGTCGCCGCGCCGGGCAAGGAGATCGTCATCGTGCCGGTGCGGGACGCGGGCGAGGCCGTGCACCGGACGGTGCAGCTGGTCGCGGACTCGGTGCCGCGGGCGATCGGGGTCCCGGCCGACGAGACCGTGGTGATCACCCCGGGCCACGGCGGCGCCGCGGGCACCCGCGCCCTGAACTCGGTCCTGAAGGAGCGCCTCAACCCCGGCCCCGGCCGGTTCGGTGGCTTCGACCCCGGCGACCGGATCGCCTACGCCCCCGCGCCGGGACGCACGGTGCCGGGTGTGGTGACGGGGGCCGACGCCGACGGGCTGCACCTGTCGTGCGCCGGCGCCCCCGTCGTCGTGCCGCGCGAGCGGGTGGAGGGCAGTGTCCGGCACGGCTGGGCGCTGACCGCGCACCAGGCGGTGGGCACCCGCTGGCCGGCGGTGGTGGCCGTCCTGCCCGGGGACGCCGCGCAGGCCCTCAGCCGCCCGTGGGTGTACACGGCGTTCGGCCGGGCGGAACGGCACCTGTCCGTCGTGCACGGCGTGGAACAGGCCCTGCCGAAGGCGGTGGCGGAGGTTCCGCCCAAGCCGCGCACGACCCGCCTTCAGACGCTGCTGCGCACGCAGGTCCCGGCGACCTGAGTCCTCGCCCGCGCGCCTTCCTCAGCGGGCCCGCCGTTCACAGGTCCTCTCACTGCGGCGGTGCCGTACCGGCCCCAGGCCCACGGCACCGCCGCCCCGGTCACGTCCGCCCTGTCACTTCTCGGCGTTGATCGGCTCCAGCTCCCCGTCCCCGTCCTCTTCTTCCTCGTCCTCGTCCTCGTCCTCGTCGACGAAGTCGATGTCGTCCTCCTCGTCGGAGACCTCGTCGTCGAACACCGCGCTCACGTCGAAGCGGCACACCACCTGCTGCGGATCGATGTGTTCGAACGGCGTCTCCAGCCACTCCCCGGCCTCGGGCGGCTCCTCCGCGGCGGTGACCCAGAGGGTGGAGTCGCCCTCCTCCAGGCCGAACTCCTTGTGCCGGGAGGCGATCTCGTCCGGTTCGAACTCGCCGAAGAGGACGCCCAGCGCCCCCGGGACCGTCCCGGCGGCATCGTCTTCGTCCACGGCGTCGTACTCCGCCGCCTCGACCCGCTGGGCCTGCGCCAGCAGCCGCTGGGGTTCCGCCACGGTGTAGTCGCGGCGGATCAGCACACTGATCGCGTTCGGCTCCTCCGGGCCGGCATACGGCGGCAGCGCTTCGTCCGCGCTGGGGATCTCGAAGGGGGTGACCTCGTCGTAGCGGTCGTAGAGCAGTTCGTCGTACGCCTCGGCGGCAGCGGCCAGCTGGTTGAACGCCTCGGACACGGCCGGGTCGTCCTCCCCCGACCTGCGTTCGACCGCGGCGAGATGACGGTCGAGCGCGGTCTTGACGGCCTCGGCGGCGGCGCGTACCTCGGCAGCGGTGGGCTGCGCAGCATCAGACATAGTGCAGACGCTATCCGTACCGGGCCCCAGCCCGCACAATAGATGCGATGCCGGAATACGAATTTGTCGACGTGTACGTGCCTCGCGGGGTCTCCCGCAAGGAGGCCACGCGTCTGCTGACGGACCATGCCGAGTACGGACACTGGGAGTTGGACCGACTGAGCCTGTTGCGCGACGGCAGCCGCAGAGTGCGGTTGCGCCGGCGGATCATCCGCCAGGTGCGCGCGACATGGTGAGCGTGATCACAGGATGAGGGTGGACGGGTGAACGGAGCGGACCCCGCCGGCACGGCAGGGCCCGCTCCGTTGCGCGTCACGCCCCGGCGCGCGCCCTGCGGTAGAGCACCGCGCCCGCGAGCAGCGCGCCCGCGCCGGCCGGCAGGGCGATGCCGAGCGGCACGTCACTGCCCGTGTGGGCGAGCTGGGCGGTGCCCAGGGGCCGGCCGGAGCGGCCCACCTGGGTCGTGACCTGGGACGTACCGTGCGCCCCGGAGCCGCCCGCGCCGTTCTGGGTGCCGGTGCCGGGGTGACCCGGCCGCCCCGGATGGCCGGGCTTACCGGGGTGACCCGGCTCACCGGGCTTTCCCGGATGACCCGGCTTCCCCGGATGGCCGGGCTGCCCGGGGTGACCCGGCTCACCGGGCTGCCCCGGATGACCTGGCTGCCCCGGATGACCCGGCTGGCCAGGGTGCCCCGGGTGGCCGGGGTGACCCGGCTTCCCGGGCGGATTGCCGTGTCCGCCGTCGTCGGCGCAGTCGTTCCCCACCGCGGCGTTCCCCGCCCCGATGACGTCGACGCTGTTGCCGCACACGTTCACCGGGACGTCGATCGGCACCTGCACGGTGTTGCCCGAACCGACTCCCGGCGAGCCGCCGGTGTGACCGCCCGCGTGGGAGCCGCCGGAGCCGCTGTGGTGACTCCCCGGCGCGCCGTGGTCGGCGCACCTGTTGCCCACCGACGGGTTCAGGAGCCCGACGACGTTCACCGTGTTGCCGCAGATGTTCACCGGCGCGTGCACGGGCGCCTGCACCGTGTTGCCGGACAGTACGCCGGGTGAGCCACCGGCGGAGCCCGCCGCGCCCGAGTCGGCGTGTGCGTAGCCGCCCGCGGCGGCGATGACACCGGTCGCGGCGGCCATGGTCATCAGGCTCTTGCGCGTGCCCTGTCGCATGCTGGATTCCCCCCTGCCTTCCCTGTCTTCGATCCTCAAAGACCGGTCGGCCCCGGAGCGCATGGCGCGCGCTCCGAGGCCGACGGCTCGTAAAAGACGCCCCTCAGGGAGCCGGCGTCACTTGTTGACGCAGGCGTTGCCGAAGGCGGGGTTCAGGAGCCCGATCACGTTGATCGTGTTGCCGCACACGTTCACCGGGACGTGCACGGGCACCTGGATGACGTTGCCGGAGACGACGCCCGGGGAGTGCACGGCGGCACCCTGGGCACCGGAGTCGGCGACGGCCAGGCCCGCGCCCGCGAGAACCAGCCCACCGGTGGCAGCCGCAGCAGCGACGACCTTCTTGATCATTGTTCCTCCTAGTTGGCAATGCGACCCCAAGGCGCGAGGTCACATCAGATGCAACGAGGAGGGGCAGATGAAGCTACGAGCCTATCGTCGCATTCACCCTTCTCAGTCGATCTCGTACGGCTGCCCGATTCCCGCCGTACGTGCCCCGGGCGGGGTGCGGCTCAGGACGCGTCGATGAACCGGTCGAGCACGCGCACGCCGAACCGCAGGCCGTCCACCGGCACCCGCTCGTCCACGCCGTGGAACATGCCGGCGAAGTCGAGCTCCGGGGGCAGCTTAAGCGGTGCGAAGCCGAAGCCGCGGATGCCGAGGTCGTCGAAGGACTTGGCGTCGGTGCCGCCGGAGAGCATGTACGGGATCGCCTTGGCGGTCGGGTCCTCGGCGAGCAGCGCGGCCTGCATGGCCTCGACCAGGGCGCCGTCGAAGGTGGTCTCGACGGCCTTGTCCGCGTGCACGTCCTCCCGGCGGACCCTCGGGCCGAGCAGCCGGTCGAGGTCGGCGAGGAACTCCTCCTCGTGGCCGGGCAGGAACCGTCCGTCGATGTGCGCGGTGGCCTCGCCCGGGATGACGTTGACCTTGTAGCCGGCGGTCAGCTGGGTGGGGTTGGCCGTGTTGCTCAGGGTCGCGCCGATGAGCTTGGCGATGCCGCCGAGCTTGGCGAGCGTGGACTCCATGTCCTCGGGGTCCAGCTCGGTGCCGAGCGCGTCGCCCAGCTCGTCGAGGAAGGCCCGGGTGGTCTTGGTGACCCGCACCGGGAACTTGTGCCGGCCGACCCGGGCGACGGCCTCGGACAGTTCGGTGATGGCGTTGTCGCGGTGGATCATCGAGCCGTGCCCGGCGGTACCGGCCACGGTCAGCTTCATCCAGTGCATGCCCTTCTCGGCCGTCTGGATCAGGTAGAGCCGACGCTGGTCGTCGACGGTGAAGGAGAAGCCGCCGACCTCGCTGATCGCCTCGGTCACGCCCTCGAACAGCTCGGGGTGGTGGTCGACCAGGTACCGGGCGCCGTAGGTGCCGCCGGCCTCCTCGTCGGCGAGGAACGCCACGACGACGTCCCGCGGGGGCCGGCGCCCGCTGCGCAGCCGGTCGCGGACGACCGCCAGCGTCATGGCGTCCATGTCCTTCATGTCGACGGCCCCGCGTCCCCACACGCAGCCGTCGGCGATCTCGCCGGAGAACGGGTGGTGCGTCCAGTCGGCCGCGTTGGCCGGTACGACGTCCAGGTGGCCGTGGATGAGCAGCGCGGGCCGGGACGGGTCCTCGCCCTCGATGCGGGCCACCGTCGAGGCGCGGCCGGGGTGTGACTCGTAGATCTTCGGCTCCAGCCCGACCTCGGCGAGCTTCTCGGCGACCCACTCGGCGGCCTCGCGCTCGCCGGGGCCGGAGTGGTCGCCGTAGTTGCTGGTGTCGAACCGGATCAGCTCGCGGCAGAGGTCCACGACCTCGTCCTCGCCGGTGACGGTCCTGGTCGTGTCCGTCTCGCTCACGCTGCTTCCTCCCACTGTCACTGCTGGTGGTCCCTGTCATCCTCTCTCCGGTGCCGCCCCGGGCCCAAGACCGGTCCCGGCCCGTCACACGCCGTTCACGCGCGACCGGCCCCGGAACCGGGGGTGATCAGGCACCCGGGAAAGCCTGGTAATGTTTCCTTCGTCGCCGCGAGGAGGACCCCACCGGGGAGCCTCGCACGACAGACACCTTGTCCGGGTGGCGGAATGGCAGACGCGCTAGCTTGAGGTGCTAGTGCCCTTTATCGGGCGTGGGGGTTCAAGTCCCCCCTCGGACACCAGTGAGGCCCCTGCTCGTCAGGGGCCTTTCGCGTGCCCCGGCGCCGCTTCCTAGACTTGAGGGGTGGCCCGCCGCAACGACGAGGTCGAGGCCCTCCTCCAGGAGTACGCCGATCTCATCGCGATCACCGGAGGCGACGCGTTCAAGGCGCGTGCCTACGAGAAGGCGGCGCGGGCGATCGGCGGGTATCCGGTGGACGTCTCGACGCTGGACGCGGACGGGCTGCGGGAGATCCCGAACGTGGGCCGGTCGATCGCCGAGAAGGTGGCCGAGTACCTGCGCACGGGCGCGATGGCCGTGGTGGAGGAGCGCCGGGCGAGGATCCCGGCGGGGGTGCGGGAGCTGATCACGATCCCGACCCTGGGGCCGAAGAAGGCGCTGCGGCTCTACGAGGACCTGCACATCTCCTCGGTGAGCGAGCTGGCCGCGGCCATCGAGGCGGACGCGCTGGCCGGTCTGAAGGGCTTCGGCGAGAAGACGCAGGAGAACATCCGGCACGGGATCGAGCTGCTCCGGCGGGCGGGCGGTCGGGTGCCGCTTTCGCCGGCGCTGGACACCGCCGAGCGGATCGTCGCCGAGCTGTCCGCCGTGACGGGCTGCGAGCGCTGCGGGTACGCCGGTTCGCTGCGCCGGATGCGGGAGACCGTCGGCGACCTGGACGTGCTGGTCTCGGCGCGGCGGTCGGCGCCGTTCATGGACGCGCTGTGCGAGCTGCCGGTCACCGCGGAGGTGATCGCGCGGGGCGCCAAGAAGACGTCGGTGCGCACCGGCAACGGACTGCAGCTGGATCTTCGGGTGGTGCCGCCGGAGTCGTGGGGCGCCGCGCTGCAGTACTTCACCGGGTCCAAGGCGCACAACATCCGCACCCGGACCATCGCCGTGCACCAGGGGCTGAAGCTCTCCGAGTACGGCGTGTTCGACACCGGGAGCGGGGAGTCGGTGGCGTCGCGCACGGAGGAGGAGGTGTACGCGCGGCTCGGCCTGCCGTGGATCCCGCCGACGCTGCGCGAGGACCGCGGGGAGATCGAGGCGGCGCTGGGCGACGGCCTGCCCGAGGTGGTGACCGAGCGGGACATCCGCGGCGACCTGCACACGCACACCGACCTCACGGACGGCCTGGCCCCGCTGGAGGCGATGGTGGAGGCCGCCGCCGAGCGCGGTCACGCGTACTACGCGGTCACCGACCACGCGCCCCGCCTGTACATGCAGCGCATGACGGACGAGAAGATCCTCGCCCAGCGGGAGCGGGTGCGGGAGCTGGACGGCACCCGGCGCCGCATGCGGCTGCTGCACGGCACCGAGCTGAACATCGGTCCGGACGGGGAGGTGGACTGGCCGGAGGAGTTCCTGGCCGGTTTCGATCTGTGCGTGGCCTCGCTGCACTCCCACTTCGACCTGGACCGGGCGGCGATGACGCGGCGGCTGGTGCGGGCCTGCGAGCATCCGTACGTCAACATCATCGGGCATCCCACGACCCGTCTGATCGGCAGGCGGCCGGGTGTCGACGCCGACTGGGACGAGGTGTTCGCGGCCTGCGCGCGCACCGGCACCGCGCTGGAGGTCAACGCCCAGCCGGACCGGCTGGACCTGCGGGACGAGGACATCCTGCGGGCCAGGGGGCACGGGGTCAGGTTCGCCGTGAACACCGACGCGCACTCCGTCCCGCACCTCGGTCAGCTGCGCTACGGGGTGGCGACCGCGCAGCGCGGCTGGCTCACCAAGGAGGACGTGATCAACACCTGGACGCTGGCCCGGCTGCGGAGGTTCCTGCGCAAGGGCGGGCGTGCCTGAGGCTCACCGCGACGCCCGTACCGTGAGCGTGCCGTCCTCGCCGTGCTCGACGCGGGTGCCGAGGGCGCGGGCGTGGTCGTCGAGGACCGTGCGCAGCCAGGCGGTGTCCTCGGCGCGGGCGTGCGCCAGACGCAGCCGGCGTGCCTGGAAGGGCACCATGCGCAGACCGGTGAGCCGGCCGGTACCGGGCTCGACCGAGACGAGGTGCAGCAGGCGCAGGTCGTCGCGGTAGCGCTCGTTGCCGCCGATGCCCTCGTAGTCGTCGACGAGGTCGCCGCAGCCGTACAGGACGAGCCGGTCCCGGTAGACCTCCGGTGGGCGCGGGTGGTGGGAGGAGTGTCCGTGGACGACGTCGACGCCGGCGTCGATCAGCGCGTGGGCGAAGCGGACCTCGTCGCGGGAGGCGCGGTAGCCCCAGTTGGGGCCCCAGTGGACGGAGGCGACGACGAGGTCGCCGGGGCGCCGGCCGGTGCGCCGCAGGCGGTCGGCGAAGTCCCTCGCGGCGGCGGGGGCCGGCGCGGTGACGAGGGCCACGCCGGGGCGTTCGGCGGTGGCGGCCCAGCTGTGCGGAATGCCGCTGGACGGCATGCCGAAGGCGAAGACCAGGACGCGTCCGCCCGGCCGCAGCGGGACGGTCGCCGGGCGCCAGGCGGCGTCCGCGTCCGGGCCCGCCCCGGCGGTGCGCAGTCCGGCGGCGGCGAGGGAGCGGAGGGTCTCCGCGAGGCCGCGGGGCCCGAAGTCGAGCACGTGGTTGTTGGCGAGGACGCAGACGTCGGGCCGGACCGCGGTGAGGCAGGGCAGGTTGGCCGGGTGCATCCGGTAGTGGACGGCCTTGCCGGGCGCGAAGTCGCCGTCCCGGGTGACGGCGGTCTCCAGGTTGACCACGCGTACGTCCGGGGCGGCACGTTCCAGGAAGGGCAGCGCCTCGCCCCAGGGCCATGCGGGGTCCACGGGCCGGGGTACGGGGCCGTTCGCGGCCTCCGCCAGGGCGACGTAGTCGCGGGCGTCGCGCAGGTAGTCCTCGCGCAGGGCCGGGTCGCCGGGGTGCGGGAGGATCTGGTCGACGCCCCGGCCGAGCATGACGTCGCCGGCGAGGAACAGGGTGACGGCCTTCTCGCCCATGGCACGGCGCTACACGTGCGCGGGTGCCATGTGGTCCGTGAACCAGTCACGTGCCAGCTCGGTCACCCGTTCCAGTGTGCCGGGCTCCTCGAAGAGGTGGGTGGCGCCGGGGACCACCTCCAGCCGGTTCTCGCACCTGAGCTGTTCCCGCGCGTCCCGGTTGAGGGCGAGGACCTGCTGGTCGGCGCCGCCGACGACGAGCAGAGTGGGTGCGGTCACCGCGGCCAGCCGGGGTCCGGCGAGGTCGGGCCGGCCGCCCCGGGAGACGACGGCGGCGGGCCGCGCGTCGGGGTCGGCGGCGGCCCACAGGGCGGCGGCGGCGCCGGTGCTGGCGCCGAAGAAGCCGACGGCGAGGCCCTCGGTGCCGGGTTCCTCGCGCAGCCAGCGGGTGGCGTCCAGCAGCCGTCCGGCCAGCAGGGCGATGTCGAACACGTTGCCCCGGTCGGCCTCCTCGGCGTCGGTGAGCAGGTCGAACAGCAGGGTGCCGAGGCCGGCCCGGTGCAGTCCCTCGGCCACGAACCGGTTGCGCGGGCTGTGCCGGCTGCTGCCGCTGCCGTGCGCGAAGGCCACGACCCCGGTGACGTCCTCGGGCACGGTGAGCCGTCCGCCCAGCCGGACGCCGCCGGCGGTCACCGTCACCTCCCGGTCGGTGGAGGCGGCGCCCGCGGTGTGCCGGTGGCGGTCGGCGGCCCGGCGCAGACAGGCGGTGACCTCCTCGTCGCCGACCTGGGCGAAGTCGGCGTAGAACTGGCCGACCGCGGCGAAGTGCCACGGGGTGTCGAGGCAGACCAGTTCGTCGGCGTCCCCGCCGAGGCGCCGGGCGAAGTCCCGCGGGGCCACGGGGACGGCCAGCACGATGCGTGCGGCGCCCCGGGCGCGGACGGTCCGGCAGGCGGCCCGCGCGGTGGAGCCGGTGGCCACGCCGTCGTCCACCACGACGGCGGTCCGGCCGGCGACGGAGACGGCGGGTGCGGCGCCGCGGTAGCGCGCGGCCCGTTGCCCCAGCACCCGGCGCTCGCGTTCCTCGACCCGGGCGAGGTCCTCGGCGGAGACACCGGTGCCGCGCAGCACCTCCTGGTTGATCACGCGGACGCCGTCCTCGCCGATCGCCCCCATGCCCAGCTCGGGCTGGTACGGCACGCCCAGTTTCCGCACCAGGCAGACGTCCAGGGGCGCGTCGAGCGCCGCGGCGACCTCGGCGGCGACCGGCACCCCTCCCCGTGGCAGTCCGAGCACCACGACGTCCTGGCCCCTGAGGTACTCCAGGCGTGCGCCCAGTCTGCGTCCCGCTTCGAGACGGTTCGTGAAGTGCACGGCGGGCTCCTTCACTCCCGTGGCTGCCACAGCGGCGCCGGGGCCTCGGTGTCGGCGGCTCCGGTCGCCTTCATGTCGCCGTCGGCGGCGCGCAGCAGCAGGCGGCCCATGGCGATGAGCGCACGCCCGGCGGCGAGTTCGTCGCCGATCTCCGGCATCGCCCGGTCGTAGGGGTTGCGGCGGGCCTCCGCGTGGCTCTCCAGGACGTTGTCGCCGGTGTCGAGGATGATCCGGGCCGTGGTGTCCGGATCGTGCTCGGACAGGTACAGGTTCAGCCGCCATTCCTTGACGGCGGGACGGCTGTTCATGGCTCCGGTCATCGTCCGCCACCTCGCTCCGCGGACCGTGCCGCTACGGGCCGCCGGCCGTGCGCCGGTCCATCGTGGCTGGTCGCGCTGGTTCCCGCGCCCGTGAGGGCGCTCCAGTCCGGCACTTCCACTGTGCACCCGACCCGCTGCGGACGCCTCCCCTGCCGGGGGCAGAATGTGGGCCATGACCTCGCGCACCTGCCCCTGCGGGCTCCCCCGGTCCTACGACGCCTGCTGTGGCCGCTTCCACACCGGCGCGGCGGCCGCGCCGACGGCCGAGCTGCTGATGCGCTCGCGGTACAGCGCGTTCGTGAAGGGGGACGCGGGGTATCTGCTGCGGACCTGGCATCCGCGGACCCGGCCCGCGCGGCTCGACCTCGACCCGCGGGTGCGGTGGACGGGGCTGGAGGTCCTGGACACCGCCGACGGGTCCGCCTTCCACGGCACCGGCACGGTGACGTTCCGGGCCTCCTACCGGGGCGGGTCGCTGCACGAGCGGAGCCGGTTCGAGCGGGTGGACGGGGCGTGGGTGTACGTGGACGGGGACTTCCCGGGCCAGTAGCCCGGCCGGGGCCCGTCGGACCCTAGGGCGCGAGGATGTCCAGTTCCTGCAGGGCGCCCACGGTGATCTGCCGGGTCAGCTCCTGCGCGCGGGGGGCGTCACCCGCGCGGACCGCCTCGGCCACCTGGACGTGCAGGGTGACGGCCGCCGGGTCGGGGTCCTCGAACATGACCTCGTGATGGGTGCGGCCGGCCAGCACCTCGGCGACGACGTCACCGAGGCGGGCGAACATCTCGTTGCCCGAGGCGGTCAGCACGACCCGGTGGAAGGCGATGTCGTGGACCAGGTACTTCTCCAGCTTGTGACCGCGTGAGTTGGCCACCATGCCGAGCGCGCACTCGGTGAGTTCGGCGCACTGCTCGGCCGTGGCGTGCTGCGCGGCGAGGCCGGCAGCGACGGGTTCGACCGCGGAGCGCAGCACGGTGAGGGAGCGCAGCTGGTGCGGCCGGTCGGCGCCCGCCAGACGCCAGCGGATGACCTGCGGGTCGTAGACGTTCCACTCGGCCCTGGGGCGGACGGTGACGCCCACCCGGCGGCGGGACTCGACCAGGTGCATGGACTCGAGCACGCGGACCGCCTCGCGCATCACGGAGCGCGACACCTCGAAGTGCTGGGCCAGCTCGTCGGTGCGCAGCACGCTGCCCGGCGGGTACTCGCCCGCTGTGATCGCGGGGCCGAGGGTGTCCAGTACATGGCCGTGCAGCCCCCGGCCCGGTGTGCTCATGCACTCAGCGTACGGCGTGGATCACAGCGACAAAAAGTCAGACTTATACGTCACAGACTCTTGAATTCGTCGTACCTAATGGGTTTCAGTGTGGCGACGCCGCAGTGGCGTCGATGTCGAGGAAGACAGCGAGGCAGTGATGCGAACCCCCCAGGTCGTCGTCGTGATGGGCGTCGCGGGGACGGGCAAGACCACGATCGGTCCCTTGCTCGCCGCGCGACTGGGCGTGCCGTACGCCGAGGGCGACGACTTCCACCCCCAGGCCAACATCGACAAGATGTCGGCCGGGATCCCGCTCGACGACGCCGACCGGTGGCCGTGGCTGGAGGCCATCGGGCACTGGGCGCACGGCCGGGCCGGACTGGGCGGGGTGGTCAGCAGCTCGGCGCTGAAGCGGTCGTACCGCGACCGGCTCCGGGCCGTGGCCCCCGGGGTCGTGTTCCTGCACCTGACGGGTGACCGGCAGCTGATCGAGGAGCGGATGTCGCAGCGTCAGGGGCACTTCATGCCCACCGCGCTGCTGGACTCCCAGTTCGCGACGCTCCAGCCGCTGGAGCCGGACGAGGCGGGAGTCGCCGTGGACGTCAGCGGCAGCCCCCAGGAGATCACCGAGCGCGCCGTACAGGCACTCGGCCTGCTTCCCGACACCGCGGGCAGCGCTCAGTAGCGCCCGTCAGAACACCCCCGTAACCGCAAGGGAACCCCCGTGACCAGACTCAGCGTCGAGATGCTGGCAGCGGACGCGCCTCCGCCGATCACCTCCGCAGGACACGCCCAGTTGGGCATAGCCGTCCTGGTGGGCATCGCCGTCATCGTCCTGCTCATCACCAAGTTCAAGCTCCATGCCTTCCTGGCGCTGACCATCGGGTCGCTGACGCTCGGGGCGGTCGCCGGGGCGCCCCTCGACAAGGCCATCACCAGTTTCACCACCGGACTCGGCTCCACCGTGGCCGGCGTCGGCGTCCTGATCGCGCTCGGGGCGATCCTGGGCAAGCTGCTCGCCGACTCCGGCGGCGCCGACGAGATCGTGGACACGATCCTCGCCAAGGCCGGCGGGCGCGCCATGCCCTGGGCGATGGTGCTGATCGCGTCCGTGATCGGCCTGCCCCTGTTCTTCGAGGTCGGCATCGTGCTGCTGATCCCGGTCGTGCTGATGGTCGCCAGGCGCGGCAACTACTCGCTGATGCGCATCGGCATCCCGGCGCTCGCCGGTCTGTCCGTGATGCACGGCCTGATCCCGCCGCACCCCGGCCCGCTGGTCGCCATCGACGCGGTCAAGGCCAACCTGGGCGTGACCCTGGCTCTCGGCATCGTGGTCGCCATCCCGACGGTGATCATCGCCGGTCCGCTGTTCTCGAAGGTCGCGGCCCGCTGGGTGGACGTGCCGGCGCCGGACCGGATGCTGCCGCAGCGCGCCTCGGAGGAGCTGGAGCGCCGTCCGGGCTTCGGCGCCACGCTCGCCACCGTGCTGCTGCCGGTGGTGCTGATGCTGGCCAAGGCGCTGGTGGACATCGTCGTCGACGACGCCACGGACACGACCCAGCGCGTCTTCGACGTCGTCGGCTCCCCGCTGATCGCGCTGCTCGCCGCCGTGATCGTCGGCTTCTTCACGCTGGGCCGGCCCGCCGGGTTCACCAGGGACCGGCTCCAGCAGACCGTCGAGAAGGGCCTGATGCCCATCGCCGGCATCCTGCTGATCGTGGGCGCGGGCGGCGGCTTCAAGCAGACGCTGATCGACTCGGGCGTGGGCCAGATGATCCTGGACATCTCCAAGGACTGGTCGATCCCGGCGCTGCTGCTGGCCTGGCTGATCGCGGTGGCGATCCGGCTGGCGACCGGTTCGGCGACGGTGGCGACGGTCTCGGCGGCCGGCCTGGTCGCGCCGCTCGCGGCCGACATGTCGACCACGCACGCGGCCCTGCTCGTCCTGGCCGTCGGCGCGGGCTCGCTGTTCTTCAGCCATGTCAACGACGCCGGTTTCTGGCTGGTGAAGGAGTACTTCGGGCTGAGCGTCGGGCAGACCGTGAAGACCTGGTCGGTGATGGAGACGATCATCTCGGTGGTCGCCGGCGGCCTGGTCCTGCTCCTCTCCCTGATCGTCTAGGGGCACGGCGATGACGGCTCACCCCCTCTTCGACATCAGCGGCCGTACGGCCCTGGTCACCGGGTCCAGCCGGGGCATCGGTCTCGCGCTGGCCCGGGGCCTGGCCGAGGCCGGGTGCACGGTGGTCCTCAACGGGCGCGACGCCGGCCGGCTGGCCGAAGCCGCCGCGGACCTCCCCGGCGAGGTGCGCACGGCGGTGTTCGACGTGACGGACGGTCCGGCCGTTGCCGCCGGGATCGCGGACGTCGAGGAGCGGGTGGGCCCGCTCGACATCCTGGTCAACAACGCGGGCATGCAACTGCGCGCCCCGCTGCTGGAGTTCGCGGACGCCGACTGGCACCGCATCCTGGACACCAACCTCACCAGCGCCTTCCTCGTCGGCCGGGAGGCCGCCCGGCGGATGACGGCCCGCGGCCACGGCAAGATCGTCAACATCTGCTCGCTGCAGAGCGAGGTCGTCCGGCCGGGCATCGCGCCGTACGCGGCGACCAAGGGAGCGCTGAAGATGCTCACCAAGGGCATGTGCGCCGACTGGGGGCCGTACGGCGTCCAGGTCAACGGCCTCGGCCCCGGCTACATCGAGACCGAGCTGACCCGGCCCCTGGTCCAGGACGAGGAGTTCGGCGCGTGGGTGCGCCGCCGCACCCCGGCCGGGCGCTGGGGCCGTACCGAGGACCTGGTGGGCGGGCTGCTCTTCCTGGCCTCGCCCGCGGCGGACTTCGTCGGCGGTCAGGTGCTGTACGTCGACGGCGGCATGACGAGCGTGCTGTGAAAGGGGCGGCGGGCGTGCTGGGGTGTGTGATCCACGGGGCGGGTGAGCTGCGGGTGGAGGAGCTGCCGCCCCCTCGGCCCGCGCCCGGCGAGGCGCTGGTGGCGGTCCGGTACGGCGGAGTGTGCGGGTCCGACCTGCACTACTGGCGGCACGGCGGGGTCGGGGACTTCCTGCTCCGCGAGCCCATGGTGCTCGGGCACGAGGTGGCCGGCACGGTCGTGTCCTACGGCCCCGGGGCCACCGGCCCCGCCCCGGGTACGGCCGTCGCCGTGCACCCGGCCACGCCGTGCGGGACGTGCCCGGAGTGCGCCGACGGGCGGGCGAACGTGTGCCGCGACACGCGCTATCTGGGCAGTGCGGCGCGCTTTCCGCACGTGCAGGGCGGGTTCGCGCAGCAAGTGGCCGTCCCGGCGGGCCAGTTGAGGGCGCTGCCGGACGGGCTCGGGCTGCGCCGGGCCGTGCTGGCCGAGCCGCTGTCGGTGGCGCTGCACGCGGTGCGGCGGGCCGGGGAGGTGACCGGACGGCACGTCCTGGTCACCGGGGCCGGGCCGATCGGGTGCCTGGTCGTCGCGGCGGCGAAGGCGGCGGGCGCGGCACGGGTGACGGTGACCGACCTGGTGCCCGAGGCGCTGGGGTACGCGGCCGTCGCCGGAGCCGACACGCTGGTGCGGGCCGACGATCCGGACGATCCCGGGTGGCCGGCGGAGGTGGACGTGGCCGTGGAGGCGTCCGGGGTGGGCGCCGGTCTGGACACCTGTCTGCGGCGGGTGCGGCGCGGAGGCGTGGTCGTCCAGCTCGGGATGCTGCCGACCGGGCGGACGCCGTTCGCCGGGAACCTGGTGGTGAGCCGCGAGATCGAACTGCGGGGCGCGTTCCGGTTCGACGCCGAGTTCGACGTCGCGCTCGAACTACTGGCGGCCCGTGGGGAGTTCGACGGCCTGGTCAGCGCTGTGGTTCCGGTGCGGGAGGCCGGGTCCGCGTTCGCGCTGGCCGCTGACCGGGAGCGGTCCTGCAAGGTGCTGCTGGAGTTCTGAGGGCGCTCGGGGAAACGAGCGGCCGGTGTCGCGGCGTCACGGGCGCCACAGGGAGTGCTCCCTGCGCGCCCACTCCCCCGTCACCGTTCCCGTCCGCAGTCCCCGCCTGGCCTCCGGGTCCCCCAGGGCCATGCCGATGTGGCCGGCCAGGACGACGCCGATCGTCAGGGCCAGCCAGTCGTGGACGAAGGTCGCCGAGGTCCGCCACATCAGCGGCGTGAGACGGGTGAACCACATCATCAGACCGGTGCCGAGCATGACCAGCGTCGCGCCGGCGATCCAGGCGGCGTAGACCTTCTGGCCGGCGTTGAACTTTCCCGCGGGACGCGATGCGGGGCGTCGGTCGCGGCGCAGCGCGGCGCGCAGCCAGACCCGGTCGTGCGGGCCGAAGCGGTTGAGGAAGCGCAGGTCGGCGCGGAAGGCGCGGGAAGCCAGGCCCAGCAGGACCGGCGCCGGCAGCGCGAGCCCCGCGCACTCGTGCACCCGGACGACCAGTTCCCGGCGGCCGACCAGGACCGCCAGCTGGGGGACGTAGAGGAAGGCCGCGGTCACCACGCACACGCCCATCAGCGCGGCCGTCGCGCGGTGCACCCAGCGTTCGGCGCGGGTGAAGCGGTGGACGCGGGCGCTCGGCGGGGCCGGGGTCTCAGCTCGTAGGCTCATCGTCGCGTCCGTTCGAGCGGCCGACCCAGGCGTCGACGTCGTAGCCGAGGTTCTCCCAGTAGCCCGGCTTCACCCGGTCGGTGACGGTGATGCCGGAGAGCCACTTGGCGGACTTGTAGAAGTACATGGGGGCGACGTAGAGCCGGACCGGGCCGCCGTGGTCGTGGCCGATGTCCTTGTCCAGCATGCGCAGGGCGACCAGCACGTCCGCACGGCGCGCCTGGGCGAGGGTGAGGCTCTCGGTGTAGGTGCCGTCGAAGCAGGTGAAGCGGAGGGCCTTGGCGGAGGAGCGGACGCCCGCCGCGTCGAGCAGGTGGGACAGGCGTACGCCCTCGAAGGGGGTGCCGGGGACCCGCCAGCCGGTGACGCACTGGACGTCCTTGACCAGCCGGGTCTGTGGCAGGGCGCGCAGATCGTCGAGGGTGTAGCCGCGCGGGTGGTCGACCAGGCCGTCGATGGTGAGGCGGTAGTCCGCGGCGGTCCTGGGCGGCACGGAGGCGGCGACGGAGTAGTAGCGGAAGCCGCCGCCGTTGGGCAGCAGACCGGTCAGGCCGGTGGGGTCCTTGCCGGCGACGCCGCCGAGGAAGCCCTCGACGCCGCGTTGCAGCGCGGGTGCCGCGACCACGCCGAGCGCGCCCAGGCCGAGGGTGCCGAGGAAGACGCGGCGGCCGATGGGCCTGCCGTCCCGCTCGTGCGCCTGTTCCTCGGATCGTTCAGCGTTCACGTGTTCATTCGAGCACTCGGGGCCGCGCGGGGCCAGGCGTTCGGACCACTGGTCAGATTTCCGTAATCACTTCTTACGTGTCGTGCGTGCAGCGCTTCCCGTGCGCACCGGTTCTGGCGCGCGTCGCTTCTCGCGCCCGCGCGCCCGGGCCCCGGTGTCTCAGTGCCCGAGCGCGCGGGCGCGGGCCGTCCGGAAGGCCGCCAGGGGGTCGGGGTGCGCGTACGACCAGGGCGCCGGGGTGGCGTGTGCGCCGATGCGCTGGAAGAGGGCCGCCGCCTCGGCCGGGCGGCCTGCACAGGACAGGGCGAACGCGAGGTGGTTCAGGTCGACGTGGCGGCGCGGGTGCTCGTCGTGCTCCCACTCCAGCCACCAGTCGAAGCAGGCGCGCAGGATGCGCCGGGCGCGCGGGCCGGACCAGTGCCCGCGGGCGGCGGTGTCGGTGGCGGCGAGGCCGGTGGCGGCGAGGACCCGGTGGCGTTCGGCGTAGGCGACGACCGGCAGGACGGCCAGCGGGGAGTCGGCGGGGGCCTCGGCGGCGGCCAGTTCGGCGACGTCGTACACCTCGTGGGCCTCGGCACGGCCGCTCGCGGGGCGTTCGGCGAGGCGGGCGACCAGCAGGTGGTGGGCGTGGTGGTGCTCGGGGTGGCGGCGGCGCAGCCCGGCGAAGGCGGCGAGCACCTCGCGCTCAGGGCCCAGGGCGCGGGCGAGCAGCAGCCGGCCGAGCCAGGGGGTGGGGTCGTCGGGTGCCAGCGCGGCGGCCGTGTCGCACGCCTCGCGGGCCCGGCCGGGCGCCTCCCTGCCGCACACGGCGCGGTGCACCAGGGCCAGGGCGAGCAGGGTGGTGGCGTCGGCGGAGCCGGGTTCGGCGGTCAGCCAGTCGGTCGCCCAGGCGGCGGAACGGGCGTCCTGGGCGAGCACGGTGAGGCGGTGGCCGCGGCGGTCCCAGTCGTCGCCGGTGTGCACCAGCAGGGAGCGGGCGGCCTGCCGCCGGCCCTGGGCCAAGGAGGCCCGCGCGGTGCGCAGTTCCTCGTCGTCGAGGGCGGCGTCGAAGGCCACGGAAGCGTCCTCGGCGGTTTCGCCGGACGGTTCCGTGGGGGCCCGGCGAGCGCCGAGCAGGGGCGGGAGAGGGGGCACCGCGGGACTTCCTGTTTCTCGGGCTGCCATCGACCGATCACGCACAGCAAACCCCCAGGCAGGGGTTGCGTCAAGCGGAACGGCGATGATGCGAGCTTCAACTTCCTTGGGTGAAGCGGAACTTGATCGTCCCGGCGCAGGTGGGCCGGGTCGCGGCCACCCGGGTCCGGGAACGTTCCTGTGGCGTATGCCATCTCGTTTTCCGGGGCGTGCGCCCCGGCTTCTGTGGCGTAGGCCATGGCGCCGCGCGTCCCGCCCCCGGACCATGGCGAGTCAGACCCGGACCACGACGAGTCAATCGCCCGGTTCCGGGTACTTCCGGGGCAATGTCGTCCCGGGAGCGCTACAGTCGGCCACTACCGCCCGTGGTACGGCCGGATGATCGAGGTACACAGCGTGTCGGTTCTGGTTCTCCTTCTCGCCGTGAGCGCGGCCTGCTGCCTGGGCTTCGGGTTCGTGCTCCAGCAGAACGCGGCGCAGAAGGCACCGCTCAGCGACTTCCTCTCCTTCCGCCTGCTGATCGACCTCATGCGGATACCGCGCTGGCTGGGCGGCCTCGGGTTGATGGTGGCCGGCATGGTGCTGGGTGCGATCGCCCTCGGCAAGGGTGAGATCTCCCTGGTCGAGCCGCTGCTCGCGACCAACCTGCTGTTCGCCCTCGCCCTCTCCCGGCACCAGACCGGGCAACCCCTCGGGCGTCAGGGCTGGGCCGGGCTGCTGCTGCTCGCGGGCGGGGTGAGCGCGTTCATCGTCGCGGGCGAGCCGCGCGGCGGCACGGCGGTCACCGATCCGCTGCGGCACTGGCTGATCATCGGAGCGGTGGTGGGCGTGGCCCTGGTCCTGACGACGTACGCCAAGCGGTCCCGGCTGAGCTGGGGTCCGGTGCTGCTGGCCCTGGCGGCCGGACTGCTCTACGGCGTCCAGGACGCGCTGACCCGGGTGAGCGGGACCCGCTTCTCCGCCGGCGGCCTCACCGAGCTGTTCTCCGGCTGGCAGCCGTACGGGGTGGTGGCCTGCGGGGTCACCGGTCTCGTCCTGGTGCAGAGCGCGTTCGAGACCGCCCCGCTGCGCATGTCGCTGCCGGCGCTCACGGCGGCCGAGCCGCTGGCCGGCATCCTGTGCGGGGTGGGTTTCATGGGCGACCGGCTGCGCACCGACGTCGGCGCGCTGGCCGGGGAGGCGGCCGGACTCGCGGCGGTGGTGGCGGGCATCGTGCTGCTCGGCCTGCACCCGGCGATGCCGTGCGGCACGACGGAACAGGAACCGGACCCCCGAGACCTCCAACGCCGCTGAACCGACCCCGCCGGCCCCTGCCGCCTCCCGGGACCGGGGGCCCTGGCCGACCGGGGCAGCCGTCACGCCCGACCGGGGCGACCCCGCCCACGGCCGGGGGCGGCCCCACCCACGGCCGGGGGCAGCCCCACCCGGCCCCGTGACGGCCCGGCCCTCATCCAGACGGCCCCGCCCGCACAAGAGGCCCGCCAGATCGAGACGCCTCCGGCCAAGGCGACCCCGGCCGGTCGTGCCGGGCCCTTCCGTCGAGAATGACCGGCATGAATCCTGCTGACGAGATTCTCGACATCGTCGACGAGCACGACCGGGTCGTCGGTCGGTATCCGCGCGGCGAGGCCTATGCCCGCGGGCTGCGCCACCGTTGTGTCTTCATCGAGGCCCGGGACGCGGCCGGCCGGCTCTTCGTGCACCGGCGCACGGCGACCAAGCTGGTGTTCCCCTCCCTGTACGACCTGTTCGTCGGCGGGGTCGTCGGCGCGGGCGAGACCTACGACGAGGCGGCGCTGCGGGAGGCGGAGGAGGAACTGGGCGTGACCGGGCTGCCCCGGCCGGAGTTCCTCTTCAAGTTCCTCTACGACGACGGTGCCGGGAACAGCTGGTGGTCGGCGGTGTACGAGGTCCGCTGCGAGCTGCCGGTGCGGCCGCAGGCGGAGGAGGTCCAGTGGCACGCCTTCCTGCCCGAGGAGGAGGTCGCGCGGCGGCTCGGCGAGTGGGAGTGGGTGCCGGACGGGCTGGCGGCCTACGAGCGGCTGCGGGCGTTCCGGGCGGCCCGGTGACCGCCGGGTAGGGTCGGCCACGTGAGCGAATTCGTACGGAACATCCGGCTGTGGTTCGCGCCGGAGCGGTTGCGGGACGAGGGCGGGACCCCCGACTACCGGTTCTCGCTGGCCAACGAGCGCACGTTCCTCGCCTGGCTGCGCACCGCGCTGGCGCTGATCGGCGGCGGATTCGCGGTGGACCAGTTCCTCCCGGACCTGCGCCGGGCCTGGCGGGTCGGTCTCGCGCTGGCCCTGCTCGCGGCCGGCGTCCTGTGCGCCCTGCGCGCGGTGAACCACTGGGTGCGCTGCGAGCGTGCGATGCGCCGCGGCGAGGACCTGCCCGCGTCCCGCTTCCCCGTGCTGCTGAGCCTGGTCGTGGCGGTGGTGGCCGTCGCGATGGTGCTGGTGGTCCTGGTGGGGTGGGAAGGGTGAGTGCCGGGGAGGCGGGCGCCGGGCGGGATCCCGGGCTCCAGCCGGAGCGCACCCGGCTGGCCTGGCGGCGTACGACCCTGTCGGCCGCCGTGGCAGCCGTACTGGCCGTGCGGGCGGCGCTGCACGGCGGCGCCTCGGCCGGCGCGGTCGTCCTCGGCGCGCTGTGCTGCGGGCTGTTCCTGGCCTTCCTCCGGGTCGCCCACCTCCGCATCCACGCCCTGGCGGCCGGCACCCCACCGCCCGCCCTCGCCCCGCGCCGGGCGACGGCGGCGGTGCTGTGCGCGGTGGCGATGGCGGTGTGCGCGGCCGCACTGGTGCTCTAGGGCCCGGTCCGACGGGTGCTCCAGGGCCCGGTCCGACGCGACCGGTGGCGGCGGCCGGCGCACCCTCGGTGCCGCAGTGCCGCAGTGCCGCAGTGCCTCGGTGATCCGCGGTACGCCGGTCCCGAGGGGTACGCGGGCCCTACGGGGTACTCCGACGCCACATGACCGCAATGTCCCGGTACGCGGCTTTCGCGTGGCAGTCTTCCGGCGTCAGACACCCCGCACCCCTCGAAGGTGAGCACCATGACCACCGTCCACCAGGAACACGCCGAGCACGCGACGCACCATCACGGACCGGACTGCGGGCACGACGCCGTGCCGCACGGCGACCATGTCGACTACGTCCACGACGGCCATCTGCACCGGGAGCACCAGGGCCACTGGGACGAGTGCGAGCCGGCCGGACACGCCGTCCACGCGGGCCATGAGCACGTGCACCACGACGAGTGCGGGCACGCCCAGGTGCGGCACGGCGACCACGTGGACTACCTGCACGACGGGCACCGGCACGCCGAGCACGGGGACCACTGGGACGACCACTGACCCACCGGGGAGGAACGGCGACGGCTTCCGGGCGGCACGCCCGGGGGCCGTCGGCCTATCGTGGCTCCGGTCACGTTCCGCCCGATCTTCACCACGCGCACTGGACGGCATACCGACCGGTCGGCATCATGAGTCCAGGACTTGTTCGCCCGTTCGTAGGAGTGACGTATGAGCGCCGACCACCCGCCCGGTCTCGACCTGGACCGGCTGCGCGCCCTGCTCGACCGCGAGCGCCCCGGTCTGGTGAACGGCCACCTGACCGGACGGCTGATCGAGGGCGGACGCTCGAACCTCACCTACGCGCTCTCGGACGGCACCTCCGAGTGGGTCGTCCGCCGGCCGCCGCTCGGCCACGTGCTGGCCACCGCGCACGACATGAAGCGCGAGCACCGCGTGATCAGCGCGCTGCACCCGACCCGGGTGCCGGTCCCCCGCCCGCTGCTGCTGTGCGAGGACGAGGAGGTGCTCGGGGCGCCCTTCTACGTCATGGAGTTCGTGGCGGGCACGCCGTACCGCACCGCCGACCAGCTCGCCCCGCTCGGCGCGGAGCGCACCCGCAACGCGGTGCTGTCCCTGGTGGACACGCTGGTCGAACTGCACGCCGTGGACCCCGCCGAGGTGGGCCTCGCCGACTTCGGCCGCCCCGAGGGCTTCCTGGACCGCCAGCTGCGCCGCTGGGGCAAGCAGCTGGACGCCTCCCGCAACCGCGAGCTGGCGGGCATCGACGAGCTACACGCGGCTCTCGGCCGCCGGCTGCCCGCCTCCCCCGCCCCGGCGGTCGTCCACGGCGACTACCGCCTGGACAACGTCCTGATCGGGGAGGACGACACCATCAAGGCGATCCTCGACTGGGAGATGTCCACGCTCGGCGACCCGCTCACGGACCTGGGCCTGCTGGTGATGTACAGCCTGCCGCTCGGCATGCCCGACTCGCCCGTGTCCACGACCGCCGAGGCGCCGGGGCACCCCGACCCGCGGGAGCTGGTCGAGCGGTACGCCGCCCGCTCCGGCCGGGACGTCTCGGCCGTCTCCTGGTACACGGCGTTCGCCTGGTTCAAGCTCGCCGTGATCCTGGAGGGCATCCACTACCGGTACACGCTCGGCCAGACGGTCGGCCGCGGCTTCGACCGCATCGGCGACCTGGTGCCCGTCTTCATCGACCACGGACTCACGACCCTTCAGGAAGGCTGACCGGCATGGACTTCGCGTTCGACGCGCGCACCGAGGAGCTGCGCGGCAGGCTCCTCGCCTTCATGGACGAGCACGTGTACCCGGCCGAGGCGGTCGCCGAGGAGCAGCGGGCGCGGCTGGCCTCCCCCTGGGACACGCCGGCCGTGGTCGAGGAGCTGAAGGCCGAGGCCCGCAGGCAGGGTCTGTGGAACCTCTTCCTCCCGGACGCCGAGTACGGCGCCGGACTGACCAACCTCCAGTACGCGCCGCTCGCCGAGATCACCGGCCGTTCCCCGCACCTGGCGCCGACCGCGACCAACTGCGCCGCGCCCGACACCGGGAACATGGAGGTGCTGGCCCAGTTCGGCACCGAGGAGCAGCGGAAGCAGTGGCTGGAGCCGCTGCTGGCCGGTGAGATCCGCTCGGCGTTCGCGATGACCGAGCCGGAGGTGGCGTCCTCGGACGCCACCAACATCACCACGCACATCGAGCGGGACGGCGACGAGTACGTCGTCACGGGCCGCAAGTGGTACATCTCCGGGGCGATGAACCCGGACTGCGCGATCTTCATCGTGATGGGCAAGACGGACCCGGACGGGGCGGACATCCGCCGCCAGCAGTCCATGGTCCTGGTCCCGCGCGACACGCCGGGTGTCACCGTGAAGCGCGCGATGCGGGTCTTCGGCTACGAGGACCACTCGCACGGCGGCCACGCCGAGGTCGTCTTCGACCACGCGCGCGTGCCCGTGGCGAACCTCGTCGGCGAGGAGGGCGGCGGCTTCGCCATCGCGCAGGCCCGGCTCGGTCCCGGCCGCATCCACCACTGCATGCGGCTGATCGGGATGGCCGAGCGGGCGATCGAGCTGATGTGCCGGCGGGCCGTGACCCGTACGGCGTTCGGCAAGGCGCTGGCCCAGCAGGGGGTGGTCCAGAACTGGATCGCCGACGCCCGGGTCACCGTCGAGCAGCTGCGGCTGCTGGTGCTGAAGACGGCCTGGCTGATGGACACCGTCGGCAACAAGGGCGCCCACACGGAGATCCAGGCCATCAAGATCGCCACCCCGCGCGCGGTGGTCGGCATCCTGGACCGGGCGATCCAGCTGCACGGCGCGGGCGGGGTGAGCCAGGACTTCCCGCTGGCCGAGCTGTACGCGAGCGCCCGCACGCTGATGCTCGCCGACGGCCCGGACGAGGTCCACCAGCGGTCGCTGGCCCGCCGGGAGCTGAAGAAGTACCTCTGAGGCCGCCGGTGCCTCGCAGGCCCCCCGGCCCGCGAGGTCTCCGCTCCGGCCGCAGGGCCCCTCAGCCCCTGCGAGGTCCGCTACGGCCGCAGGGCCCGCAGCAGCAGGTCGGCCAGGTGGTCGGCCACCTCCTGCGGGCCCATCGGGCCGTCCGGCCGGTACCACGTCGACAGGTGGTGGACCGAGCCGAAGTGGTAGTCCACGACCAGGTCGGCCGGGGTCGCCGTGGAGAAGACGCCCGCCTTCTGGCCCTCCTCCACGAGCGCGCGGAAGCGCTCGTGGTAGCGCCGGCGCTCGGCGCGGACCTGCTTGTTCTTCTCCGGACTCAGGTGGTGCATGGACCGGAAGAAGATCATCGCGTCGTCGAGGTTGTCGATCGTGGTGACGACGACGTCCGCCGCCGCGTCCCTGAGCCGCTTCTCCACCGGCTCGTCGGCGTTCGCGAAGGTGTCCAGCCGCTCCTGCTGGAGACGCAGCACGCGCGCGTACACCTCGTGCAGCAGGTCGTCCTTGGAGCCGAAGTAGTGGTACAGCGCCCCCTTGGTGACACCGGCCGCCTCCACGATCTCCTGCACGGAGGTGCGGTCGTAGCCCTGCTCCGCGAAGAGCCGGGTGGCGGCGGCCAGCAGCCGCTGCGGGACGGGCGTCCCGTCTCCGTCCGTCGTCCTGGGCACTGCCGCCACCTGCCTTTCCGTGAGGTCACTCGCTGCTAGCGGGAACGCAGTTCCCGCCTGAGGATCTTCCCACTCGCCGTCTTGGGCAGGTCGGGCAGGATCTCCACCTGTCGCGGGTACTTGTAGGCGGCCAGTCTCTCCTTGCAGTACGCCGCGAGTTCGCCCGGGTCCGTCTCGGCCCCCGGACGGAGGCTGATATAGGCCTTGACGGTCTCGCCACGGTACCCGTCGGGGACGCCGACGACGGCCGCCTCACGCACCGCCGGGTGGGTGTAGAGGACGTCCTCCACCTCGCGCGGCCACACCTTGAAGCCGGACGCGTTGATCATGTCCTTCTTGCGGTCCACGACGTACAGCCAGCCCCGCTCGTCCATGAACCCGATGTCGCCGGTGCGCAGCTCGCCGTCCGGGAAGGTTTCGGCGGTGGCGTCCGGCCGCCGCCAGTAGCCGGGCACCACCTGCGGCCCGCGCACGACGATCTCGCCGTGCTGCCCGAAGGGCACCTCCGCGCCCTGCTCGTCCAGGATGCGCACGACCGTGTCGGCGCCGGGCAGGCCCACGGAGAGCGTCCCGGAGACCGGGTCCACGGGCGCCTGAAGGTGCGGTGGGACGGAGGCGCAGGGGGCGGTGCACTCGGTGAGGCCGTAGCCGACGCGGATGTACGGCCCGAAGCGCTCCCGGAACGCCTCCACCAGGGCCGGCGGCACGGGGGCGCCGCCCGACGACAGGTTCACGAACGAGGCGAAGTGCTCGCGGGTGGCGTCGGGGCGGGCGGCGAGCGCCATGTAGGCGGTGGAGGGGCCGACGGTGTAGTGCGGGCGGTGCTCGGCGAAGGCGTCCAGGACGACGCCGGGCTCGAAGCGGTAGGTGAGCACGAGGGTCCCGGCGCCGACCAGGCAGGCGCCGAACTGGCAGACCATGCCGGTGATGTGGAACAGCGGGGCGAGCGCGTAGTACACGGGTGCCTCGGGCAGGCCGAGCCCGGCGGCCTGCCGCTCGGCGTTGTGCATCACGTTCGCGTGCGTGTTGGTGGCGCCCTTCGGCGTGCCGCTGGTGCCCGAGGTGTAGCTGATCAGCGCGATGTCCTGCGGGCGCGGCGAGCGGCCCTCGGGGGCCCGGCCGCCCTGCCGGGCGACGGCCACCAGGTCGTCGGCGTCCTGGGCCCGGGGCAGTCGCTCGAAGCCCAGCACGCGCGGGTCGTCGCGGGTCTGGAAGTCCCGTTCGCAGGCGGTGAGCACGATCCGCACGGGCGAACCGGCGGCCGTCTGCCTCAGATACGCCTCCCAGGCCCGGTCGGAGCAGATCAGCGCGGCCACCTCGCCGTCCCGCAGGACGTGTGCCACCTCCCCGGACTTGTACATGGGGTTGACCGGGACGACGGTCGCGCCGGCCTTCCAGGCGCCGAGCACGGCGAGCACGAAGTGCGGGGAGTTCTGCAGCAGGACGGCCACCCGGTCGCCGCGCTCCAGGCCGCGCGCGGCGAGGTGGGCGGCGACGGCGTCGCTCAGCTCGTCGGCCTCCCGGTAGCTGATCCGGCCGTCGAAGTAGGCGAGGAAGGTGCGGTCGGGGGCCTGGGCGACGGCGTCGCGCAGGGCGTGCACGAGCGAGTCGGCGGGGTCCACCGGGGCGCGCTGGGCCTCGGTCAGCAGCGCCAGCCAGGGGCGGGCCGCGTACGGGGAGGCGGTCACCGGGCGGCCTCCCACTTCTGCTGGAGGTGGTTCATGTTCGTCAGCCAGCGGTCGGGCTCGCCGGCCCGCGCCTGGTAGAAACCGGCGACCTCGGGGTGCGGCAGGATCAGGAAGCGGTCCTCCGCGATGCCCTCGAACAGGGCGTCGGCGACGGCCTCCGGCGCGATCGCGGTCGGCTGGAGCACCAGGTCGCCCGCGCTGCCGGTGGCGGCGAGCATGTCGGTGCGGACGCCCTGCGGGCAGATGGCGTGGACCTTGATCCCCCGGTGCCGGTACGTCAGCGACAGCCACTCGGCGAAGGCGTAGGCGCCGTGCTTGGTGACGCTGTAGGAGGGCGCGCCGATCATGGTGAGCAGGCCGGCGGCGGAGACGGTGGAGACGAACCGCCCGCCGCCCCGCTCCAGCCAGTCGGGCAGCAGCGCGTGCGCGGCCCGGACGTGGGCCATCAGGTTCACGTCCCAGGAGGTGGCCCAGGTCTTCTCGTCCAGGGTGCCCGCGAGGTCGCCGTCCTCGAAGGCGACGCCCGCGTTGGCGCAGTAGACGTCCACCGTGCCGCCGAGCGCGTCGCGGGCGTCGGCGACGATCGCGGAGGCGTCACCGGGCACGGCGGTCCCGCCGATCTCCTCGGCCACCGCCTTCGCCCTCCCGGCGTCCAGGTCGTTCACCACGACCCGCGCCCCTTCCGCGGCGAACCGCCGGGCAAGCGCCGCCCCGATCCCGCCACCGGCTCCGGTGACGACCACTCCCGCATCCTGCACGGCTTCCACCATCGGTCTCCTTCGACACGGTGCGACTCGGCTCAGCGATCGCCAGACTAACCGGTCGGTATGTGTAAAAGAAAGGGTGACTGCACCAACCTCTAGGGGCGCGGGGCGTTGCCGGCATGCGGCTCCGCCGCGTGTGCGCGAGCAACCCGGACGGCCCGCACGTGCCCACTCACCGGAGGTCCCCATGCCCCTGTCCCGACGGACCCTTCTCGCCTCGGCGACGACAACGGCCCTGCCCGCCCCCGCGCCCGGACACCGTGCGCGTCTGCACACCGGCTTCGAGAGACTCGTAGCCGACGGCTACTCGGTCCTGGACGGCCGGCGCGTCGGCGTCGTCACCAATCCCACCGGCATCACCAGGGACGCCGAGCACATCGTCGACGTCGTGCACCGGGACCCGCGCGTCCGGCTGACGGCGGTCTTCGGCCCCGAGCACGGCTTCCGGGGCACCGCGCAGGCGGGCGGCTCCGAGGGCCGCTACGACGACCCGGCGACCGGCCTGCCGGTGTACGACACGTACCTGAAGAGCGGCCGTCCGCTCGCCGACGTCTTCACCGCCTCCGGCGTCGACACCGTCGTCTTCGACATCCAGGACGTGGGCGCCCGCTTCTACACGTACATCTGGACGCTCTACGACTGCATGGAGGCGGCCCAGCTCGCCGGCAAGCGGTTCGTCGTGCTGGACCGCCCGAACCCGGTGACCGGACGCGAGGCGCTGGGCCCGGTGCTGCACAAGGAGTTCGCCACCTTCGTCGGCCGGCAGCCGATCGCGCAGGCGCACGGGATGACCGTCGCGGAACTGGCCCGCCTGTTCAACGGCGAGTTCCTGGCCACGCCCGTCCCGCTGGAGACCGTCCGCATGTCGGGCTGGAAGCGCTCCGGCTTCTACGACACCTCCGGGCTGCCCTGGGTGCCGCCGAGCCCCAACATGCCCACGCCGGACACCGCGTTGGTGTACTCCGGGACCTGTCTGTTCGAGGGCACCAACCTCTCGGAGGGGCGCGGCACGACCCGGCCCTTCGAACTCCTCGGCGCCGAGGGCCTCGACGGCCGCTGGGCCGCCGCCGCGAACGAGGAGGGCCTGCCGGGTGTGCGGTTCCGGGAGGCGTACTTCGCGCCCACGTTCTCCAAGTTCCAGGGCAGGACGGTCGGCGGGGTGCAGGTCCACGTCACCGACCGGGCCGCCTACGACCCCGTACGCACCGGGATCGCGCTGCTGGTCACCGCCAGGAAGGCGTGGAGCGGCTTCGCCTGGCGGCCCGACGACTGGATCGACAAGCTCACCGGTTCCGCCCGGGTCCGCACGATGATCGACGCGGGCGCCGGCACCGACGAGGTGACGGGCGCCTGGCAGGAGGAGCTGACCGCGTTCCGGCGGGTCCGGAAGGGGTATCTCCTGTACACGTAGCGCTCCTCCTCCGGGAGCTAGGGGGTCTGGCATGGCGGAGCCCGGGATGAGTGTGAGTCCCTACTGGGAGCTGACCTTCGACGCGGACGGGGACGTGGACGGCCCCGAACGCGACCGCCTGCTGACGCAGGTCACGGACCTCGGCGTCCGTGACCTGGTCGTCTTCTCGCACGGCTGGAACAACGACCGCTCGGGCGCGACGGCGTTGTACCGCCGTTTCCTCGCGCCGTTCCCGGCGCTGGCCCCGGGGGCCCGGCTGGGGTACGTCGGCGTGATCTGGCCGTCGATGCGGTTCAGCGACGAGCCGATCCCGGACCTCCCGAGGTCCGTGGCGGCCGAAGAGGCGGAGGCGGCGCCGCGCCCGGCGCTGGACAAGGACACCCGGCGTGCCCTGCTTCAGGCGTTCCCGAACCGGACGACCGTGCTGGACCGGCTGGCCCGGATGCTGGACGAACGGCCGGGCGGCGCCCGGGGGCTGGCCGAGTTCGGCGGGCTGGTGCGGCTGCTGCTGGACGACGACGGGCAGGGGGTGGCGGCCGACACGGACGAGGACGGCGAACCGGCCGTGTCCGGCGACGATCCGGTGACCGTGTGCCGGCGGTTCGCCGAGGCCCTGGCCGCGCTCGACGCGTCCGGCGACGCGCCCCGGTTCGCCCTTCCGAACCCCTGGGACGGCGCGAAGGAACTGCTGCGGCAGGCGACCTACCTCCAGATGAAACGGCGGGCCGGGACGGTCGGCGAGCGGGGACTCGGCCCGCTGCTGGGGCGGTTGGCAAAGGCGGCGCCCGGGGTGCGCGTGCATCTGGTCGGGCACAGCTTCGGCGGCCGGCTGGTGGCGTTCGCGCTGCGCGGGCTGCCCGCGGAAGTCACCGCGGTGAAGTCGGTGACCCTGCTCCAGGGCGCCTTCTCGCACTACGCGTTCGCGGCCCGGCTGCCGCACGCCCCGGACCGGTCGGGCGCGCTCAAGGACCTCCAGCGGCGCGTCGACGGCCCGCTGGTGTGCTGCCACTCGCGCTTCGACGCGGCCCTCGGCACGTTCTACCCGCTGGCCTCGCGGCTGACCGGGGACGACCGGGCCTGCGCGGGCAGCGAGATCGCGGCGGTGCTCGGGCCCCGGTGGGGTGCCATGGGCCACGACGGGACGCAGGCGGTGCCGGGCACCGTGCGGCTGGACCTGGCGGCGGCTCTCGGCGGCCGGCTGCCCGCGTCGGGGTGCGTGAACGTGGACGCGGCGGCCGTGGTCCGGCGCGGGGGCGCGCCGTCCGGGGCGCACAGCGACATCGTGCACCCCGAACTGGCGCGGGTGGTGCTGGCGGCGGGCCGTATCGCCTGACCCGCCGCCCGTGGCGGCTCAGCGGTGCGAGGTGTACTCCACGACCTGCTGGAAGGTCGGCCGGTTCTGCCAGCTGATCCTGCCGTGCTTGATGCCGCCCAGCGTGCGCTGGACGATCGAGTCGGCGCACCACTGGTCGCCCGCCGAGCACTGGTCGTCGCCCGGGTAGACCTGGGCGGCGGTCAGGCCGGCGGCCTGCTTCAGGGTGCTGATCAGGGTGTCCCGGCAGGCGGTGAGGCTGCCGCCGCCGCAGTACGTCCGGGCCAGACCGCCCCGCACGGGCTCCCCGAGCACCGCCCGGATGTCCTTGTCGACGTAGGACCACCAGCCGTACTGGAAGGAGCTGCCGGCGTGCGAGCCGGTCGGGCCGTGACCGGCCGACGGTGCCTCGTCGACCGGCAGGTTGGCGGTGACCGCGGTGTAGAGGTCGCTGCCGAGGCCGGGTTCGAACTCGGCCTTGACCAGCAGCGGCCACCAGGCGTCCAGGACGCGGATCGCGTCGGCGTCGGCGTACTTCCTGGAACCGGCCGACGTCTCGGTGCGCTTGGCGCCGGCGGTCACCCACGCCTGGAGCTTGCTCACCGCCGCGGCGGCCGTGGAGTCGGTCACCGGCGAGGAGGTGACCACCTTGAGCAGCTTGGGCAGCACGTCCTCGGCGCGCAGGTCGGCGAGGCCCGCGTCCGCCATGGCCTGCACCAGCTTGGCCCGCGTGACCCCGCCGGCCGCGACCAGCTTCTTCACCCGGTCGTCCAGCAGGTTGCCGCGGTGCACGGAGCCCTCGCCCCAGGGCGCGGCCGTGTACTCCTCGGCCTGCTTGTTGTTCCAGGAGACGTAGTAGTCCTGGTCGACGGAGTTGGGGTGCGCGGAGGGCGGGGTGTAGTCGGCGGTGTTGGTGGCCGGGTCCCAGTTCCGCCACTCGTAGGCCGGCTGCGCCCACACCGGGAACTCGCTGTCGACACCGCTCGCGCGGACGGGGTTGTCACCGCTGTTGTAGTAGGCGGTGTGCTGGGAGTCGGCGTAGAACCAGTTGAAGGTGAAGTTGATGTGCTGCGCCGCGCTCTGGAAGTCCTGCGGCCCCTTGACGTAGTCGGGGTCGTTGAGCATCTGGAAGCCGATGATGGAGTCGGCCTCGTGCAGGTAGGAGGAGCGCAGGGCGGTGTAGGCGACCTTCTTGCCGCCGACGGTGGCGCGGTACTCCACGGGACCGTACGCGGTCCGCCAGGCGCGCATGGTGTACGACCCGGCGGCGGTGCCGTCGGCGGTGGTCGGCTTCCAGGCGTTCTTCTGCTCGATCTTCTCCATGGCCGTGCAGGTGCCGTGGTACAGGTAGTGGTAGTCGTCCTGGCACAGCTCGACCGCGTAGGTGTCGATGATGTCCTGGCCGGAGGTGGTGGCGCTCCAGGAGTAGTCCTGGCCGCGGCCGAGTTCGACGTACATGCTCAGGCCCGCGAAGGAGGCCCCGCGGGCGCTGATGCCGGGGCCCTGGATCTCCTGGAGCATGAGCAGCTGCGGGGCGAAGTAGCCGGTCTGCGGTCCGAAGACGGCGATGGGGTGTCCGCTGGCGGTGTACTTGCCGCTGACCACGAGCGCGTTGGACATGCCGCGCCGGGCGGAGCCGAGGACGGTCTTCGCCGCAGAGGCCGAGGTGCCGGTGGCGGCGGCGGTGGCCGCGCTGCCGGTACGGTCGTAGACCAGCGGTTCCCGGGTCACCGAGCCGGCGTCCGGCAGGGCCTCGCCCCGGGCGTCGGCGGGCTTGGCGCCGTAGGGGAAGCTCTGGCCGTCGTGGAGGGTGAGGACGGCCTCGGGGTCGTTGCGTTCGCGGAAGGACTCCCAGACCCTGGTGCCCTCCTCGACGCCGTACTTGGCCTGGGCGGCCAGCAGGGAGAGCGCGTTGTCGACCTCGCCGCCGCCGCCGGAGCCGAACAGCGAGCCGATGACGGAGGCGAGCGCCACGAGGTCGGTGACCTTGAAGTGCTCTATGGTGCCGGCGTTGGTGATCGAGTCCTTGTGGCCGGTCAGGACGTACTCGCCGGGGAAGTAACGGCCGCTGTCCGAGGCGTCGATGTAGGCGTTGATGCCGTCGAGGTAGGCCTTGACGTCGGCGAGGGCCTGCTGGCCGCGGGCGCCGTTCTTGGCGACCGCGTTGTCGATCTGCGCCTGGAGGTCGGCCTCGGTGTAGGGCGCGTTGCGGTAGAACTGCTGCTCCAGGCCCTGGTTGGCGGGTGCGCCGCCGGCGAAGGAGGTCAGCTGGCCGCGGCCCACGTGCCGGAAGACGTCCATGAGCCACAGCCGGTCCTGGGCCGCCGCGTACCCGGCGCCGAACTCGGTGCCGTAGCGGGTGGTGCCCGTGATGTGCGGCACACCGGTCTTCTTGTCGCGGACGATGGTCACGTCACCGCGGCCGGCCGGCTTCTCGGTGGAGGCGACCTGGTCGGCGGGGACGCCGAACGAGGCGTCGTTGAAGAAGGTGTTGACCGTGGTGTCGGTCAGGCTCTTGTAGCCGGTGGCCAGGTTGGCGTACGGGCCGAGCTGGTCCTCGGCGTGTGCGGGCTGGGTGCCGAAGGCCTGGTTGAGCAGGATCTGGGCGAGCGTCGCGTTGCCGTTCTCACCGGGCGGCAGGATGTCCGAACACCGGCCGCCGCAGTAGTCGTTGGCGGCCGTGGCGTCGGTCGCCGCCACCGCCGTCCGGGTGAGGGGGGACAGAAGACCGGCGACGAGGACGCATACGGACGCGGTCTTCAGGAACCCGGGAAGTCGGCGGGACGTTCTCAGTCTGTCAAGGGCGGTACGTGGGGTTCGCCGTGGCATGGCAGCTCCTAGCGACAGAGGTGGCCGAACGTTACCGCCGGTATCCCCAGCTTTAAAGATGAACATGCGTCACTTTCTGGAGTCTGGAGACAGATCCCGAGAAGAGATGGAGCCGAATCGCCTGTCGATACGTCTATTCGACGACGTCCGTGCGACGACGCCGAAGTGACCGGAGTACAGGTGCAGGTGTGACGGAGGTGCAGGGCGATGGCAGGTTTCCGGAGTCTGGCGAGACAGGTACGCGATCCGGGCTGTGATCTGGCGCTGCGGCGGTACTCGCTGCGCAAGTGCCTGGAGAAGTTCGCCCCTTACGGGCATCGGGCGACCTGGGACCATCTGTGCTCCCGGGCGGGGTTCGGTCCCGAGGACCGCTCCCCCGATCCGGCGCGGCTCGTGGCCGCGCTGGAGGAGCTGGAGGAGGCCCGGGACGTCTGGCTGGCCTACGAGACCGACTTCACCGAGCGACGCAGGAAGGAGAAGCACGACGGGCTGCGCCGGCCGGGCAGCGTGGACGACTGGCACCGGCTGACCTGGGGCGGCTTCGGGGTCGCCTGGTGCGACGACCCGCGGGTGCACCCCGGCGAGCCGCTGGCGGTGGTGCTGCGCCGGCTGATCGCCGCGCTGGAGCGGGAACCGGGCTCGTCGTGCCCGGTGTGCGGCGGTGAGCGCCTGGTGTGGAAGTACGGCCTGGACCACGAGCCGTCGTCCGGCCCGGTGTGCGCGGACTGCGGCATCCTGGTGCCGCGTCCGGTCCTCAGCCCGCGGGCCCTTGAGTACGCCCGTCGGGGACGCCTGCTGGTGTCGGCCTGAGCCGGCGGCGTTCCCAGGGGCGTGCTGACGGGGGGCGCGCAGGGGATGCCGCGCCCTCTGCCGCGGGTGTGCGGCACCATCGGGTCATGGTGCAGGTGTGTCTCAACGGGCGTCGTACGGCCGCCGACGGTGCCGCCGTGCCGATGTCCCCACAGGAGCTGGCGCGTTCCGCGGCCGAGGCGGTGGCGGCCGGCGCCACCTCGGTCCACGTCCACCCGAAGACGCCGTGCGGCCACGACAGTCTCTCCCCACGCGTCCTGGCCCCGGTCCTGGAGGCGATCCGGGCGCGGGTGCGGGTACCGGTCGGGGTGACCACCGGTGCCTGGGCGGAACCGGATCCCTCCGCCCGGCTCGCCCGGGTGCGCTCCTGGTCGGTGCTGCCCGACTTCGCCTCGGTCAACTGGCACGAGCCGGGCGCCGAGGAGGTGGCCGGGCGCCTGCTGTCGATGGGTGTGGCCGTGGAGGCGGGCATCTGGTCCGGCACCGAGGGCGCGCGCCGGTTCGCGGCCTCGCCGCTCGGGCCGGGCGTGCTGCGGGTGCTGGCCGAGGTGACCGACCCGGACCCGGCGACCGCCGAGGCGTCGGCGCGTGCGCTGCTGGCCGAGCTGGGCGCGGCGCACGGCCGGCCGGTGCTGCTGCACGGCGAGGAGGGCGGGACCTGGCCGGTGCTCCGGCTGGCGGGCCGGCTGGGCCTGGCCACGCGGATCGGCCTGGAGGACACCCTGCTCCTCCCGGACGGCCGACGGGCCGGGTCCAACGCCTGCCTGGTGACGGAGGCACGGGCCCGGTACGGCGCCGGTGCGCGTGCGGGCGACGGCGACAGCGGTGAGTGGAACGGGGGTTCGGCCCTGTCGTGAGCCCCGGCGCGGGACACCGCCCCGGTCCGGTCAGGGCTGGTCCGAGGCCGCCGCGGTGAAGCGCGCCCCCAGCTCCGCGACCGCGGCGCGCAGCTCCTGTCCGCCCTCGACGCGGAAGGCGAACGGCACGCGCGCCAGCCACTCCTGCGCGTACATGGCCGGGTTACGCGTGCTGCCGACCAGCACGCAGTGCTCCCCCGACGGTTCGAGCCGTCCCATGGGCGGCTGGATCCAGGGGGCCACCTCGGCGAGGGGGGCGGCGAAGCCCGGCATGATCCGGACGAGAGGTCCTATCCTGCACGGGTGCCGGTGGTCGCGCGACGAACCGGCAGTGGATCGTCCGGAACCCCTCCTACGGTGCTCCCCACGACCTGGAAGAAGGGGAACCGACCATGGACATCCTGCTCGTCGGCGGACTGTGGCTGGACGGATCGGTGTGGGGCCGCGTGGCCCGCGTGCTGGAGTCGCTCGGCCACCGCCCGGTGCCGCTCACCCTGCCGGGCCAGGGCGACGGCTCCGCGTCGGCCACCCTGGAGGACCAGGTGGCGGCGGTGCTGGCCGCGGTGGACGCGACGCCGGGCAGGCCCATGGTGGTGGGGCACTCCGCCGCCTGCACCCTGGCCTGGCTGGCCGCCGACCGGCGGCCGGAGCGGCTGGCAGCGGTCGCCTTCGTCGGAGGCTTCCCGTTCTCCGACGGCCACACGTACGCCGACTTCTTCGAGGTGCGCGACGGGGTCATGCCCTTCCCGGGCTGGGCCCCCTTCGAGGGGCCGGAGACCGCCGACCTCGGCGACGAGGCCAGGCGGCGGCTGGCGGCCGCCGCGGTCCCCGTACCCGCCGGCGTGGCCAGGGGCGTGGTGCGACTGACGGACGAACGGCGCTTCGACGTCCCGGTCGTGGTGGTGTGCCCGGAGTTCACGCCGGCGCAGGCGCGCACGTGGATCGACGGCGGTGACGTACCGGAGCTGGCCCGGGCCGGGCGCGTCCACTTCGCCGACATCGACGCGGGCCACTGGCCGATGGTCTCCCGGCCCGCCGAGCTGGCCCGCGTCCTGGCCGCGGCGGCCGGCACGGTCTGACGCACGCGCCGCCGGGCACGCGCGGGGCGCCGGCCCGCCCGCTCCGTCAGCGCCGCTCCGCCATCAGCCGTGATCCGGTCAGCCGTGCGCCGAACACGTCGTCGGGGTTGGACAGGACGCACGTCTCCATCGACAGGCAGCCGCATCCGATGCAGTCGGTGAGGTGGTCGCGCAGGCGGTTCAGCTGCTGGATGCGCTCGTCCAGTTCCGAGCGCCACTTCTCGGACAGGCGGGCCCAGTCCTCCCTGGTCGGTGTCCGTTCCTCCGGCAGTTCGGCCAGGGCCTCCCGGATCGTGGCGAGCGGGATGCCCACCCGCTGGGCCGCGCGGACGAAGGCGACCCGGCGCAGTGTGTCCCGGCTGTAGCGGCGCTGGTTTCCGGAGGTCCGCCGGCTGGTGATCAGTCCCTTGGACTCGTAGAAGTGCAGGGCGGACACCGCGGCTCCGCTGCGGGCGGACAACTGGCCGACGGTCAGCTCGTGGATCTTCTCGGGAATCTGGGGCACTCCCCAGAGATTACCCACCCGGCCGGTCCGCGGTCCGTTGACATCGACCCGCCACCCGACCATGCTAAGCAGTTGCTTAGAGACGCGAGCGAGAGGCCGGGAACATGGCAGAACCGAGGACCTTCACCTCCCCCGACGAGCTGAGGGCGGCCGTGGGCGAGGAGCTGGGCCCCACCGACTGGGTGGAGATCGACCAGAAGCGGATCGACCTGTTCGCCGAGGCGACCGGGGACCACCAGTGGATCCACGTGGACCCCGAGAAGGCCGCCACCGGGCCGTTCGGGACGACCATCGCCCACGGCTACCTCACCCTGTCCCTGCTGCCGCTGTTCGGACCCCGGCTCATCCGGGTCGAGGGCGTGAAGATGGGCGTCAACTACGGCACGAACAAGGTCCGCTTCCCCGCCCCGGTCCCCGTCGGCTCCCGGCTGCGCGCCACCGGGAGGATCACCGGGGTCGAGGACGTCACCGGCGGGGTGCAGGTGACGGTCGCCTTCACCCTGGAGCGCGAGGGCGGCGACAAGCCGGTGTGCGTGGCGGAGTCGGTGTCGCGCTACTACCTGTAGACCCCGGCGGCTACCCGGCCCCGACCATGCGCAGCACGAGGTCGGCGTAGAGCGCGCCGACCTCCTCGGGGGTGCGCGGGCCGTTCACGTTGAACCAGCGGGCCACGTCGATGCACAGCGACAGCACGGCGAGCGTGGTGCCCTGGACGTCCGGCACGTCGAACTCGCCCGAGGCGACGCCGTCCTCGATGATCCCGCGCACCTCGGCGTCCACCTGGCGGCGCAGCGCGACGATCTCCGCGCGGGCCTCGGGGCCGAGGGCGTCGAGTTCGTACTGCACGACCCGCGCGGTGGTGCGCCGGCCCGCGTGCCAGCGGACGAAGGAGCCGACCGCGTCGGCCAGCCGCTCGGCCGCGGTGCCCTCGCGCCGGGCCGCCGTGCGCAGGATGTCGAGGGCCTTGTCGTGACCGATGCGGCTGATCCGGTGGAGCAGCTCTTCCTTGGTCTTGTAGTGGATGTAGAGCGCGGCCGGGCTCATGCCGGCGCGGCCCGCGATGTCACGGGTCGTCGTCGCGTGGTAGCCACGCTCGGCGAAGGCCTCCACGGCCGCGACGAGCAGCCGCCGGGCCGCGTCAGGGGTGACCTCTTCCCACGGCTCCACGTCGCCGCCGGTCGTCTCCTGCGCCGTACTCATCGCTCGCTCGCCCCTCTCGGTGACAGGAGCACCACCATACCGCCGACGGTGAGCGGGCGCTTAGCCGAGCCGCTCAGAGCTTTTCGAAGGGGTCGTGCTCGGCGAGCAGCTTCTCCAGCCGGGCCTGGTCGACGCGGCTGACGATCTGGCCGGCCTCCTGCCGGTCCCGGATCACCTTGGCGAGGGTGAAGGCGGAGGTGACGAGGTACAGGACGGCGATCGCCAGGAAGCCGCGGACCCAGGCGCTGGCCTGGAGCCGGGCGATGCCGATGGCGGTGGCCGCCATGGCGACCGCGAAGGAGGCGACGGCCTGGCCGTAGAACGCGGCCGTGCTCTGCTGTTTGACCGGTGTGTCACTCATGGCGCCCAGCATCGGCGTACGGGGCCCGCGCCACATCCGCCGGAGTACTCAGACCCGGGTGCGGCACGTACTCAGAAGGCCGAGACCCCGGTCAGGGCGCGGCCGATGAGCAGCTTCTGGATCTGGCTGGTGCCCTCGTAGAGGGTCATCACGCGGGCGTCGCGCAGGAGCTTGCCGGCGGGGTACTCGTCGATGTAGCCGTAGCCGCCGAAGACCTGCAGGGCGTTGTTGGCGGCGCGCACCGCGGCCTCGGAGGCGAACAGCTTGGCCTTGGAGGACTCGACGGCGAACGGCTCGCCGCGGTCGATGAGGTCGGCGACCCGCCAGGTCAGCAGCCGGGCCGCGTCCACGTCGACGGCGATGTCGCTGATCAGCTCCTGCACCAGCTGGTGACGGGCGATCGGCTTGCCGAACTGCTCGCGCTCACCGGCGTACCGCACGGCCGCGTCGAGCGCGGCCTGGGCTATCCCGACACAGCCGGCGGCCACCGACATCCGCCCCTTGGCGAGCGCGGACATGGCGACGGAGAAACCCTTGCCCTCCGCGCCGAGCATCGCGGAGGCGGGTACGCGCACGTCCTCCAGGACGAGTTCGGCGGTGGCCTGGCCGCGCAGGCCGAGCTTGCCGTGGACGGTACGGCGGGTCAGGCCGGGGGTGCCGGCGGGCACGAGGAAGGCGGACACGCCCTTGTGGCCGGGGGCGTCGGTGGAGCGGGCGAAGAGCAGGACGACGTCGGCCCAGGTGCCGTTGGTGATGAACATCTTGGTGCCGTTCACGACGTAGTCGTCGCCGTCGCGCACCGCCCGGGTGGTGAGGTTGCCCGCGTCGGAGCCGGTGCCGGGTTCGGTGAGGCCGAAGCAGCCGACCAACTCGCCCGCGGTGAGCCCCGGCAGCCAGCGCCGCTTCTGCTCCTCGCTGCCCCAGGCGGCGATCGTCTTGGCGACGAGGCCCAGGGAGACGGAGACGATCCCGCGGACCGAGGAGTCGCCGCGCCCCAGCTCCTCGGTGACCAGGCAGTAGGAGAGGTGGTCGCCGCCGGAGCCGCCGTACTCCTCGGGCACGGTCAGGCCGAGGAAGCCGACCTCGCCCAGCTTCTTCACGATGCCCCGGTCGACTTCCTCGGCGCGGTCCCAGGCGATCACGTGCGGGGCGATCTCGCGCTCCACGAAGTCCCGGGCGAGCCGCCGTACGGCCGTCTGCTCCTCGCCGAGCCCCAGGTTCACCACGAGATCACCTCTATCACCGATGGATCTTGAAAGCCGTACATTTAAATTAGCACTGCTAGTTTCTGTTCGCAGCCCTACTATGTGCGCCATGGCCCGACCGCGCAAGCCCCTCCTCAGCACCGACCGGATCGTCGAGACGGCCCGGGACCTCGTGGACCGGGAGGGCCTGGCGGCCGTCTCCACGCGCCGGCTCGCCGCGGAGCTGGGCGTGAGCGGGCCCTCGCTCTACAACCACTTCCGCACCAAGGACGAGATCCTGGAGGCGGTCGCGGACTCGGTGAGCGCCCTGGTCGACCTGTCGATGTTCGAGGACGGCCGGGACTGGCGGACCGCGCTGCACGACTGGGCCGTCTCCTACCGGGCCGCCCTGCGCGACCACCCGAACATCGTCCCCGTCCTCGCCCGGGGCCCCGGCCGCCGCCCGGCCGCGCTGCGGCTGGCCGACGCTGTCTACGGCGCGATGGTCGACGCCGGCTGGCCGCCCGCGCAGGCGACCTCCATCGGCGCGCTGATGCGGTACTTCATCATGGGCTCGGCGCTCGGCTCCTTCGCCGGCGGCTTCGTGGACGACGCGAGCGCCTACGACCCCGCCGACTACCCCCACCTCGGCCAGGCCCATCTGCTCGCCGAGCAGCAGGAGAAGATCGACGAGCGGGCCTTCGAGACGGGGCTCGCCGCGCTGCTGGACGGGCTGGCGCAGCAGTACCGGCAGACGCGGGTCTGAGGACGCGCGGACGCTGACGCTTCGGCCGGCGCCGAAGCGTCCCTGCCGCATGCTGGGGGCATGAGCACCGAGAACCCACAGGCGGCCGGGCTGGCGGCGCTGGCCGGGCTGATCGCCGACCGGACCCGGGCCGCGTGCCTGCTGGCGCTGCTGGACGGGCGGGCGTGGACGGCCGGTGAGCTGGCCCGGCACGCCGGGGTCGCGCCCTCCACGCTGAGCGAGCACCTCGGCAGGCTGGTGGCCGGCGGACTGCTCGCGGAGGAACGGCAGGGGCGGCACCGGTATGTGCGGCTGGCCGACGCCCGGGTGGCACAGCTGGTCGAGGACCTCGCCGCGCAGGTGCCCGCGGCGGTGGTGCGGCGCCCTCCGCGCAGCCTGCGCGAGGCGAGCGCCGGCGCCGCCCTGGCCCGGGGGCGGACCTGTTACGACCATCTGGCCGGACGGCTCGGGACCGTGCTCACCGACGCGCTGACCCGGCGGGGGCTGCTGCGGCAGGACACCGGGTTCGCGCTGACGGACGCGGGGGTGGAGTGGTTCGGTACGGCGGGTGTGCCCCTGGACCCCGGCGGCCGGCGGCCACTGGCCCGCGGGTGCCTCGACTGGACGGAGCGGCGACCGCATCTGGCCGGGGCGGCGGGGGCGGCCCTGTGCCGGCGGGCGCTGGAGGCGGGGTGGTGCGTGCGGGTGGGATCGGGCCGGGCCGTCGCGGTGACTCCGTCCGGGGAACGGGTCTTCTCTGACCTGCTCGGCATCTCCGGGCGGCCTTGGCTGGAGACCGGGTGAGGGGCCGGGGCTCCGGCACCGGGCCGGACGCCGGTGCGTCATGGCCGGTCGCACGGCCCCCCGCGCTCCTCGGGGCGCTCACCCTCAGAAGACGACCACCGCCCGTCCCCCCTTGCCCGCCAGCATGTTCCCGAAGGCCGTCGGAATCTCCTCCAGGGTGATCCGGTCCGTGACCAGCAGGGAGAGGTCCAGGCGGCCCTCGCGCACGTGCTCGGCGAGGAGCGGCACGTCACGGGCCGGGTCGCTGTTGCCGTAGACGCAGCCGGACAGGGTGCGGCCCCAGTGGAAGAGCTCCAGGGCGTTGAAGGTGACCTGCTGGTCCTTGCCGCCGATGCCGACGACCGTCGTACGGCCGCCCCGGCGCGTGGACTCCCAGGCCGCGCGGATGGAGACCGCGCGGCCCACGCACTCCACGGCGACGTCGACGCCCTGCTTGCCGGTCAGGCCGCGGATCTCGCGCGGAGTGTGGTCGGAGGCGAGGACGAAGTCCGTGGCGCCGGCGGCGCGGGCCAGTTCCTCCTTCCCGGGGGAGACGTCGACGGCGATGATCCGGGACGCCCCCGCGATGCGGGCCGACTGGAGCGTGGCGAGACCGACTCCGCCGACGCCGAACACGGCCACCGTCTCGCCGGACCGGACCCGCGCCGAGTGGTGCACCGCGCCGTAGCCGGTGAGGACGGCGCAGCCCAGCAGGGCGGCGTCCACCAGCGGCACCCCGTCCGGCAGCGGCAGCACACAGGACGCGGCGACCACCGTCTCCTCGGCGAACGCGGCCACGTTCAGCCCGGGGTGCAGGTCGGTGCCGTCGGCCGTGCGGGCGTGGACGTCGGCCGCGCCGTTCAGCGCGTTGGCGCACAGCCAGACCTCGCCCAGTGCGCAGGCGTGGCAACCACCGCAGGAAGGCGCCCAGTTGAGGACGACCGGGGACCCGGGCGAGACATGGGTGACGCCCTCCCCGACGGCGACGACCGTGCCCGCGCCCTCGTGGCCGAGGACGGCCGGGACCGGCACCCGCATGGTGCCGTCGGACAGGGAGAGGTCGGAGTGGCAGACGCCGGCGGCGGCGAGGCGGACCCGGACCCGGCCGGGCCCCGGGTCGGGCAGCTCGATCCCGGTGATCTCCAGCGGGGCGCCGATGGCGGGCAGGACGGCGGCTCGTACGGCCATGGGGGACGCGACTCCTCAGAACTGGAGGGACTTGGTCTGGAGGTACTCGGCGAGTCCGTGCGCGCCGAGTTCCCGGCCGACGCCGGACTGCTTGTAACCCCCGAAGGGCGCGAGCGGGTTGAACCGGCCGCCGTTGATGTCGACCTGGCCGGTGTCCATGCGGCGCGCGAAGGCCACCGCCTCGGCCTCCTCGGCGGCCCAGACGGCGCCCGCGAGGCCGTACACCGTGCCGTTGGCGATGCGCAGGGCGTCGTCCTCGTCGTCGTACCGCAGGATCGACAGGACCGGGCCGAAGATCTCCTCCTGGGCGATGGTCATGTCCGGGGTGACGTCGGCGAAGACCGTCGGGCTGACGAACCAGCCGCGCTCGCGCGGGGATTCCGGGCCGCCCGTGACGAGGCGGGCGCCCTCGGCGACGCCCTTCTCGATGTAACCGCGCACCCGCTCCTGCTGCCTGGCGCTGACCAGCGGCCCGATGCGCTCGCCGTACTTGGCGGCGGCGGTGGCGGCGAGTTCGACGGCCTCGGCGTAGCGGTCGCGGTGGACGAGCATGCGGGTCCAGGCGCTGCACGTCTGACCGGAGTTGGACATCACGTTGGCGACACCGACGTTCACCGCCCTGGCGAGGTCGGCGCTCGGCAGGATCACGTTGGCGGACTTGCCGCCGAGTTCCAGGGCGACCTTCTTCACGGCCGCGCCGGCCAGCGCGCCGATCCGCCGGCCGACCGCCGTGGAGCCGGTGAAGGAGACCAGGTCCACGCCCGGGTGCTCGGCGAGGGCCTGTCCGGCGACCGGGCCGAGACCGGTGACCAGGTTGAACACACCGGCCGGCACGCCCGCCTCGTGCACCGCCTCGGCGAACAGCTGGGCGGTGAGCGGGGTGTCCTCTGCCGGTTTGACGACGATCGCGCAGCCGGCGGCGAGGGCCGGGGCGACCTTGGCGACGATCTGGTGGAGGGGGTAGTTCCAGGGGGTGATGGCGCCGACCACGCCGATCGGCTCGTGCAGCACCGTGGAGTTGCCGACCTTCTCCTCGAAGGAGTGGGCGGCGGCCAGCTCGGCGTAGGAGCCCGCGACCGCGATCGGCACGGCGGCGTGCACCGCCTGGGAGAACGGCAGGGGTGAGCCGAGCTCCGCGGTGACCGTCTCGGCGATCTCGTCCTTGCGGGCCACCAGGGCGTCCCGGAGGGCGGCCAGGCGCGCGGCGCGTTCGGCCGGGGGCGTGGCGGCCCAGGCGGGGAGCGCGGCCCGCGCGGCGCGTACGGCGGTGTCGACGTCCAGGGCCGACGCGGCCGGGACCCGGGCGATGACCCGCTCGTCGGCCGGGTTGACGACCTCGATCTCGTCCCTGCTCTCGGCGGGGCGCCAGGCGCCGTCGATGTACAGGCCGTCGTGTGCCTTCATTGCTGTGTCCTCCCGGCGGGTCCGCACGTCGTCCGGCACACAAACTAGCGATGATAGTTTTCTGGCGCCAGACATTCCCGGTCGGCGGACGTCCGGGGACATCATCACGGAAGGGACCGGCCGGCGGGGGAACGGCGCCCGCACCGGCCGGTCCACCGGTCACCTGGTCGCCGTCAGATGGGCGAAGACCACCACGTTGCTGGTGTAGCCGATCCGCCGGCTGAACAGGCCGCCGCAGGTGAGCACCCGCAGCTCGGGGCGCCCGGTCGGGCCGTAGACCTCCTCGTCGGGGAAACCGGCCTTGTCGTAGACCTTCACCCGGTCGACGGAGTAGACGGCGACGCGGCCGTCCGCCCGCCGGACCTCGACGGTCCTGCCGGGCTTGACCTGGGCGAGGCCGGCGAAGACGGCGGGGCCGGTGCGGGTGTCGCGGTGGCCGACGGCGACGGCGGTGCCGGCCTCGCCGGGCGTGGGGCCGCCCTGGTACCAGCCGACCAGCCGCGGTCTGTCGACGGGAGGAGTCTCCAGCTCCCGGTTCCGTTCGAGGCGGAGCGGGGTGACCGGGGCGTCGATGCCGAGGGAGGGGACGCGGAAGGACGTCGGCCGTGACCGGGGCAGCGGACGGGGCGGCGGCGGAGGAGGGGCGGCCGGATCGGCGTGGGCGGAGTCCGTGCCGGCCGCCACGGCGTGCGGACCCGGGCCTGCCGCCGCGCCGCCCGGTCCGCAGCGCGACCCCACCGTCACCAGGACGGTCACCAGCAGGGCCGTCCTGGCGAGGCGGTAGGCGCGGGTGCGGTACCAGGGCCTGCGCCGGTGCCTACGCGGCGCCATGGGGCCGCCGGCGGACCAGCCGGACGTACACGACACCACAGACGGCGATCAGGCCCACGGCAGCCGCGGCGGCCACCGGGGAGTAGGCGGCGGCCGTGTCGATGAGGCCGCCGCCGCCCGCGTGCACCCCGCCCCTGGGGCCGTTCTCGTCGCCCCTGCCCCAGGACGCGTCGTTGCCGTGCTGATCGCCGGAGTCGTGCCGGCCGTCGGAGATCTGCCCGCCCGGCCCGTGCTCCCCCTCGTGGCGCCCGTCCTTGCAGTTGACCCGGAAGACCTTCTCCTTCAGGGCGGCGGGGGTGCCCACGATCCAGCTGATCTTGTACTGGCCGTCCGCGAGGCCGAGCGGGTCGGTGTGCCCGGCGCCCCCGGCGAGCTGGATGGTGCCGGCGACGGTGGCGGCGGTGGGCAGCGGGGGCTGCGGGGTGATGGTGTAGGCGATGCTGGTGAGCGTGTCGAAGTTGACGGCCTCCAGATAGAACCGGCAGACCACGGGATCGTCCTTGGCCGACCCCACGAGCGGCGTTCCGTGGAGGTGGCGCTCGTCGTGGATCCTGATGTCGCCGTTCTCCCCCTGGGCCACCGCGCTCGGCGCCGCCACCCATGACGCGCCCGCCGCGGCGAGGGCGGTGAGGACGACTGCGGCGCCCGCGCGGGGGCCGACGGCACGTGGGGTCATGGTGGGCATGCGCGCTCCTCCGAGTTCAGACGATTTTCATATAAATCGCTCGTTCGCCTGGACTCTCCTTCATGGGCCGCGCGGCCCATGGCACCGACGCCCGACGCGCCGTCAGAGATCGCTCGTGCGGCGCAATCCCGGGCGCTTCGGCCGCTTCCCGGTCACCCGGCCGGGCGACCCCTCGGGCCGTCCCGGCGAGCGCGGCGCCACGGCCGACGACACCAGCAGCAACGCCCCCAGCATCACGAACGGCGCAGCCACGCCCGCGACACCGGCGACCAGACCGGCGGCGGCCGGGGCGGCGACCTGGCCCAGCCGGTTGCCGGTCAGCCGCAGCGCGAGCGCGGTGGAGCGGGCCTCGGCCGGCGCGGCCTGCACCACCGTCGTCATCGACAGCGGCTGGCCCACGCCGAGGCAGAAGCCGAGCACCGTCAGCATCACGCCGAGCGCCCACACCGGCACCGGCAGCGCCACCCCCGCGCACAGCAGGGCCGCCAGCAGGCAGGTCACGGTGAGCAGCGCGGGCCTGCCGAGCAACCGCAGCAGCGGGGTGAGGACGAGCCGGCAGGCGATGGTGGCGCCCGCCCGGAGACTGAGCAGGACACCGATCACCGAGGGCGCGATCCCCCGCTGTTCGCCGACCACCGGCAGATAGGCGGTGAGGACGTCGGTCGCGGACAGCACCGACAGGCTGATCAGCATGCCCGCGGGCACACCCCGGGCGCGCAGGATGCCGCCGACCGGCACCCGGCCGCCGCCGCGCGCGGCGGAGCCCCCGGCCGTACGGTCCTCGACGCGCCACAGCGAGGTGAACGCCACCGCCGCGCCGGCTCCCGCCACGACGAGGGCGAGGGCGCTGCTGCGGGCCATGTCGGGGCCGCCGACGAGGGCGCCCGCGGCGACGGGTCCGATGAGCTGGCCGAGGGAGGCACCGATGGTGAAGTGGCCGAAGTTGCGGTCCTGTTCGTGTGGCGCGGACTGCCGGGCCACCAGCGACTGGGCGCCGATCACGAAACACAGGTGGCCGAGTCCCATCACCCCGCTCCACAGGGCCATCGCCCACAGCGAGCCGGCGAGCCCGCTGAGCGCGCAGCCGGCCGCGATGAGGACGACACCGGCCGGCAGCAGGGGCGCGCAGCGGCCGTGGTCGGTACGGCGGCCGAGCGGTACGGCGGCGAACAGCGGCAGCAGCGCGTAGACACCGGCGATGACGCCGACCGCCCGTTCGTCCGCACCGAGCGCGAGGGCCCGGTAGGAGACGGCGGGCCGGGCCATCGACACCGCCCCCTGCGCGCAGCCGAAGGCGATGACGAGGCGGAGCAGCCAGCCGCGGTTCCCACCGGGCCCCATGACGACCTCCAGGGGGTCAGACGATGCCGAACAGGACACCCGCGCCGAGGACGACGAGCGAGGTGAGCGCGGCCCACTTGACCACGAACCGGGTGTGGTCGCCGAACTCCACCTTGGCCATGCCGACCAGGACGTACACGGCCGGGACGAGCGGGCTGGACATGTGCAGGGGCTGGCCGACGATCGAGGCGCGGGCGATCTCCACCGCGGAGACGCCGTGCGCCTGGCCCGCCTCGGCCAGCACCGGCAGGATGCCGAAGTAGAAGCCGTCGTTGGACATGAAGTACGTCAGCGGGATGCTCAGCACGCCGGTGACGAGGGCCATGTGCGGGCCCATGCCGTCGGGGACGTTGTCGACCAGCCACGTCGCCATGTGGTCGACCATGCCGGTGCCCTGGAGGACGCCCGTGAAGACGGCGGCGGCGAAGACCATGCCGGAGACGTTGAGGACGTTCTCGGCGTGGGCGGCGATCCGGGCCTTCTGGTCCGGCATGTGCGGGAAGTTGACGGTCAGGGCGAGGGCGGCGCCGAGCAGGAACAGTACCGGGATCGGCAGCCACTCCATGATCATGGCGGTGAGCAGGGCGACCGTGAGCAGCGCGTTGAACCAGTAGAGCCTGGGGCGCAGGGTGGGGCGGTCCGGGTCCAGGCCCTGGAAAGCCTCGTCCTCGGGCTCGCCTGGCACGTCCACGCCCGGGCCGGAACCGCCGGCCCTCCTCACCTCTCCGCCGGCCCTCTGCGCAACCCCGCCGGCCGCCTTCGCGTCCCCGCCGGCCCTCTGCGCGTCCCCGCCGGCACCGGAGCCGACCAGCACCGTCCCGGTCTCCTCCACCAGCACCTCGTCCAGCGTCAGCACACCGAGCCGCCTGCGCTCGCGGCGGCCGAGGACGCAGGCGAGGGCGAAGACGAACAGCAGGCCCACGGCGAGGGCCGGGATCATCGGCACGAAGATGTCGCCGGCGTCGAGCTTCAGCGCGGTGGCGGCGCGGGCGGTGGGGCCGCCCCACGGCAGCGTGTTCATCACGCCGTTGGCCATGGCGGCGACGCCGGTCATCACGACCAGGGACATCTTCAGGCGCTTGTACAGCGGGTACATCGCCGAGACGGTGATCATGAAGGTGGTGGAGCCGTCGCCGTCCAGGGAGACGATCGCGGCGAGGACCGCCGTGCCGACCACGATCCGCAGCGGATCGGCCTTGCAGAACCTGAGGATGCCCCGCACGACCGGGTCGAAGAGGCCGACGTCGATCATCACACCGAAGTAGACGATCGCGAACATGAGCATCGCCGCGGTGGGGGCGAGGCCGGTGACGCCGTCGATGACGTAGTCGCCGAGCCGCGCGCCCTTGCCCACGAACACGCAGAACAGCGCGGGTATGAGCACGAGCGCCGCGATCGGCGACATCTTCTTCAGCATGATCAGGACCAGGAAGGTCGCGATCATGGCGAAGCCGAGGATGGTCAGCATGAATGGATACCTAACGTTCGCCCTTGAACATCCCACCTGGGGGCCGGCGGTGCGTTGACGTTAGGTCCGCGCGAACGGCGTTAACAAGATGTTGACGTGCGAGCAATAAGCGCGAAAGTCCAGGTCACGGCAGTGCGACGAGCTCGACGGGTACGCCGTTGAGGACCGCGTTGCCCGACAGGGGGTCGAGCAGGCTGCCGTCGAGCAGCTGGTTGACGTTGACGCCGGGGTCGGTGGAGGCGTGGCCCAGCCGGGTGCCGGGCCGGTCGTGGCCCCAGCCGTGCGGCAGGCTCACCACACCGGGCCGGACCCCGTCGGTGACCTCGGCGGGGGCCACCACCTCTCCCCCGGCGCCCTTGACGCGGACGTCCGCGCCGTCCCGGACGCCGAGGCGGGCCGCGTCGTCGGGGTGGATGTGCACGGTGCAGCGGTTGCTGCCGCCGGTGAGCGCGGGCACGTTGTGCATCCAGCTGTTGTTGGAGCGCAGGTGGCGGCGGCCGACGAGGACGAGGCCAGCGGGCCGCTCGCGCAGGGCCGCGCGGAGCCGGGGCAGGTCGCCGGCGAGGGGTCCGGGCAGCAGTTCGACCTTGCCGCTGCGGGTCCTCAGCGGCTGCGGCAGGCGCGGGCGCAGCGGGCCGAGGTCGATGCCGTGCGGGTGGGCGAGCAGCTTCTCGAGGGTCAGCCCGTCGGGGCGGGCACCGAAGCCGTCGCCGTAGGGGCCGAGGCGCAGCATCAGGTCGAGCCGCCGCTCGGGGCCGCTGTCACCGGTCAGCAGGGCGGCGAGTTCGCGCGGGTCACGCCCGTGCACCGGCCCGTGCGCGTCCTGGACGGCCTTGCCGAGGGTCTGGTCGATCACCATCGCGTCGACGGCGGCGGGGTCGGCGCCGTGCATCCCGGTGGCGGCCAGGACCAGCCGGGCGAGGATCTCGGTCTCCGCCATGCGGCCGGGCTCCAGCGGGACGGCGGGGCGGGTGTAGCGGACCTGGTTGCGCACGGCCAGGGTGTTGAAGGCGAAGTCGTGGTGCGGGCTCTGGGAGGGCGGAGGCGGGGGCAGCACGACGTGCGCGTGCCGCGAGGTCTCGTTGAGGTACGGGTCGACGCTGACCATGAAGTCCAGACAGTCCAGGGCCTTGTCGAGCCGGTCGCCGTCGGGCGCGGAGAGCACGGGGTTCGCGGCGACGGCGATCAGCGCGCGCACGGGCGTCCCCTCGTCGGTCGCGGTGTCGATCTCCTCGGCGAGCGCGGCGAGCGGCAACTCCCCCTTCGCCTCCGGGTGTCCGCTCACCCGGGAGTGCCAGCGGCCGAGCGCGAAGCCGCGTCCGGGGCCCGCCGGGCGGGGCGTCCTGTCGGTGGCGGCCTGCGGGAAGAGCGCGCCGCCGGGCCGGTCCAGGTTGCCGGTGAGGATGTTGAGGACGTCGACCAGCCAGCTGGCCAGGGTGCCGTGCGGGACGGTGCAGCTGCCGATGCGGGCGTAGACGGCGGCGGCCGGGGCGGCGGCCAGCTCGCGGGCGAGGGTGCGGATGACGCCGGCGTCCAGGTCGCAGGCGGGGGCTACGGCCTCGGGGGTGAAGTCGGCCAGCGCGTCGCGGAGTTCGCCGAGCCCGTGGACGTGCGGGGCCAGGTGCCGCAGGTCGACGAGGTCCTCCGTGAAGAGGGTGTGGGCCATCGCGGCGAGCAGCAGGGCGTCGGTGCCGGGGCGTATCGCCAGGTGGCGGTCGGCGAGCTTCGCGGTGCGGGTGCGGCGCGGGTCCACGACGGTGAGCCGGCCGCCGCGCGCCCGGAGGGCCTTGAGCCGGCCGGGGAAGTCGGGCGCGGTGCACAGACTGCCGTTGGACTCCAGGGGGTTGGCCCCGATGAGCAGCAGGTGGTCGGTGTGGTCGAGGTCCGGCACCGGGATGGCGTTGGCATCGCCGAACAGCAGTCCGCTGGAGACGTGCTTGGGCATCTGGTCGACCGTGGAGGCGGTGAACAGGCTGCGAGTGCGCAGGGCGCCGAGCAGGACGGTCGGGTAGAGGGCGCCGGCCATGGTGTGCACGTTGGGGTTGCCGAGGACCACGCCCACGGCGTCGGGGCCGTACCGCTCCACCACCGGGCGCAGGCCCGCGGCCACCGCGTCGAAGGCCTCCTCCCAGGTGGCCTCGCGCAGGCTGCCGTTCTCGCGGACGAGCGGGGTGCGCAGCCGGTCGGGGTCGCCGTCGACGGCGCCGAAGGCGGCGCCCTTGGGGCAGATGAACCCCTTGCTGAACACGTCGTCCCGGTCACCGCGGGCACCGGTGACGCGGGTGCCCTCGACGGTGAGGGTCAGCCCGCAGGTGGCCTCGCACAGGGGGCAGATTCGCAGGGCGGTGCGGGACACGTGTCCTCCCGGAGGGGTCGGCGACGGGGTCGCCCGCGCACGAGCGGGCGGACCGGCTGGGCCGAGCATACCGACCGGTATGCACGGAGGGGAGGCCCCACGCGTCCCTTGTGGGTCCAGGGGGTGTCTTCCCATGGCGGGCGGGGGTCGGCCGACGTGGCATCCGGCCGCCGCTGCCGGAGCCGGGAGCGGCACCGCTGCCTGGCCGCGGCGCCACGTGGCATCCGACCGCCGGATGACACTCGGCCCCGCCCGCGCCGGCCGCCGACGCCCCTTCGCCCCGCCCACGTCGGCCGCCGATGCCCCTTCGCCCCGCCCAGGTCGGCCCGGGGCGCCGACACGACGGTCGGTCCGCCTCGGCCCCGCGGGCCCCGGTCCGGTCCACGCCGGCCTCGGGGGTCTCCGGGCGGCCCGCGCGGGCCGCCGGACGGCACCGCGGTCGGCCCGTCTCAGTCCAGCACGCGTCCCAGGTACGACCGGAGCAGTTCCCGGGTCTCCGTGATGATCGCCTCGTCGCCCTGCGGATCCACCCGGAAGGCCAGCTGGACCAGGGTGTCGGCGCTCTCCACGGCGACCAGGAACACCCGCCGCAGGTCCGCGTCCGGGGTGCGGCCGAGATAGCCGGCGAGCAGGTCGGTGAGCCGGTCGGCGACCCGGGTGTTGGGCTCGGTGTGGCGGGAGCCGACCGGGATCTGGTTGCCGAAGTCGACCAGGGAGAAACCGGGCGCCGTGCGCTTCATGCCCAGGTACTCGTCCAGGACGGCGTCCATGGCGGCCCGCCAGTCCCCCTTGCCCGCCTTCCTCAGCCGCTCGGTGACCCGTTCGACGTACCGCTCCAGGTTGCGCTGGGCGAGGGCGTCGGCCATCTGCCGCTTGTTGCCGAAGAAGCGGTAGACCGAGCCGATGGGCACGCCGGCGCGCTGGGCGACCGCGCGTGTGCTCAGGGCGTCGTAGCCGACCTCGTCGAGGAGTTCGGCGCAGGCGTCCAGGATCCTGGTCAGCCGTTCGGCGCTGCGCCGCTGGACGGGCGCGCGGCGGAGCGATGTCGCGTGGGGCACGGGCTTCATGATGCCTTTCCGCCGGGGTCCGGTGAACCTCCCCCCACAGTACGGAGACAGGTGGCCCTTGCACTCATTCACCGGCGGGGGCGGGGGCGGTGCTTCTGCGCCGGCGGGAGGAGGATGCCGGTGCTTCTCGTCCGCCGACGGCAGCGGGGTGCCGGTGGCGCCGGGCGCGATGACCGAGGTCCGCCGGCGGCGCGGGGTGCCGTGACCGCCGTCCGCCGGTGAGGGCGGCGCCGGCCGGTGCTCACCCCGTGCCCGTCTCCGCGCCGGACACCGTGATGTCGGCCGTGCTCTGGACCGGTTTGCCGCGGACGGCCCACACCGTGCCGTCGTCGGCGTACAGGCGGACGGTGATCTGGTGGGTGCCGTGCGGGACGCGGCCGGCGGCCAGGTGGTACGTGGGTGTGCGCAGCCGCGCGACCCGGTGGCCGTCGACGAACAGGTGGGCGAGCCCGCGGCCGATGGCCGCCGCCGGCCGGGTGCCGGGCGGGGAGAGCCGGAAGTGACGCAGGGTCAGCCGTACGTCCCAGCCGCCGGCCGAGTCCGGGGTGATCTCGAAGGCGACCTGGGGGGCGTTGCGCTGGGCCACCTCGCGCAGGTTCCGGCCGGTCTCGTCGGTGTCGTCCAGCACCTTCCCCACGGGCGACGGCGAGACGGTCGTCCCGCCGCGCGCCTCACCGCTGGTGCAGGCCGCCGCTCCGAGCGGCAGCAGGACGCCCGCCGCGAGCGCGGCGAGGGTTCCACGCGTCCACTTCGTCCACGACATGACCGGGAGCGTAGAACAGCACGGCGGCGCTCCGGATCCCCCTGAAGTCTGGTTCCGGCCCTACCCCGCGGGGAGGACGGCGACCCTCTTGCGCGGACCCCCGCCCATTCCTACGGTGATGCATAGGAATCGGGAGCACAAGGAGTGGTCATGAGCGATGGGGGCACCTCCCGCGCGAGCGTGTTCGAGCGTGGAGGAGGACGGAAGACCGCCGAGGGGCTGTCGTATCTGACCGGGTTCGGCAACGAACACGCCTCGGAGGCGGTGCCGGGCGCCCTGCCCGAGGGCCGCAACTCGCCGCAGCGCGCGCCGCTGGGCCTGTACGCCGAGCAGCTGAGCGGTACGGCGTTCACCGAGCCTCGGGCGCACAACCGGCGCTCCTGGCTCTACCGCGTCCGCCCCTCGGCCGCGCATCCGCAGTTCACCCGCACCGGCAACGGCGCGATCCGCACGGCGCCCTTCACCGAGGCGGTGCCCGACCCCAACCGGCTGCGCTGGAACCCGCTGCCGGAGCCCCCGGCCGGCACCGACTTCCTGGCCGGACTCTGGACGCTGGGCGGCAACGGTGACGCGACCCAGCGCACCGGCATGGCCGTGCACCTGTACCACGCCAACGCCTCGATGGAACGGGTCTTCTCGGACGCCGACGGCGAGCTGCTGGTCGTGCCCGAGCGGGGCGGGCTGCTGCTGCACACCGAGTTCGGCCGCCTCCATGTGGAGCCGGGCCATGTGGCGCTGATCCCCCGTGGGGTGCGCTTCCGTGTGGATCTCCTCGACGAGTCGGCCCGGGGCTATGTGTGCGAGAACTATGGGGCGCCCTTCCGGCTGCCCGACCTCGGCCCGATCGGCGCCAACGGGCTCGCCAACCCCCGCGACTTCCGGGCGCCGGTGGCGGCGTACGAGGACGTCGAGGGGCCGGTGGAGGTGGTGAACAAGTTCTGCGGCAACCTCTGGACGGCGACCTACGACCACAGCCCCCTGGACGTGGTCGCCTGGCACGGCAACCATGTGCCGTACACCTACGACCTGCGCCGCTTCAATGTGATCGGCACCATCTCCTACGACCACCCGGACCCGTCCGTCTTCACCGTGCTGACCTCACCGTCGGACACCCCGGGCCTGGCCGGCGTGGACTTCGTGGTCTTCGCGCCGCGCTGGCTGGTGGGCGAGGACACCTTCCGGCCGCCGTACTTCCACCGGAACGTGATGAGCGAGTACATGGGCCTGATCGAGGGCGCCTACGACGCCAAGGCGGAGGGCTTCGTACCCGGCGGCGGATCGCTGCACAACATGATGTCGGCGCACGGGCCGGACCAGGAGACGTTCGACCGGGCGAGCGCGGCCGAGCTGAAGCCGCAGAAGCTCGACGACGGACTGGCGTTCATGTTCGAGACCCGCTGGCCGGTGACCCTCACCCCGCAGGCGGCGGGCGCCGACCACCTCCAGCAGCGCTACGACGACGTGTGGCGGGGACTGGAACGGCATTTCCGGGGGTGACCGCCGCCGTTGCGCCGAACGTTCTCCGCCAGGTACGGATAGCCGCGTGACCTCCTTCGCCCCGGATTCGATCGTCCTGAACCGCAAGCTGCCGCTGTGGTACCAGGTGTCGCAGTCGCTGCGCGCCTCGATACTGGGCCGCTCCCCCGAGGACCCGCTGCGCCTGCCCACCGAGGAGCGGCTGGCCGAGCACTACGGGGTGAGCGTGCTGACCATGCGGCAGGCGCTGAAGGAACTGGAGGACGAGGGCCTGATCAGCCGGCACCGGCGGCGCGGCACGTTCATCGAGCCCGCGGCGCGGCGCGGCGCCCCGGTCCGGCTGCTGGGCTCGGTGGACGCGATCGTGGCCCAGCAGTCCGGGATGACGACGCAACTGCTCGGCCACGGCCGCGTGCCGGTGCCCTCCGGGCTCGCCGAGCACTTCCCGGACCTCGCGGAGGTGGCCGCGTACCACCGGCTGCGCAGCGACGAGAAGACCGGTGAGCCGACCAACCACGCCGTCAACCACATCCGCCCCGAACTGGCCGAGGGCATCGACCCGGACGACCTGGTCCGCTGGCCGATGACCAAGGTGCTGCGGGACGTGGTGAAGGCGGACATCAGCCGGATCACGGACACCGTGGAGGCCCGGCTCGCCGACCCGGAGACGGCCCGGCTGCTCGAAGTCCCGCTGCTCAGCCCGATCCTGCACTACACCGGGGTGACCTACGACAGCGAGGGCCGGGTGCTGGACGTGGCGGTCATCCACTACCGGGGCGACCGTTTCTCGTTCACGGTCACGCTCGACGCGTGAGCGCTCGGCCGGTCCGGCCGGGTGCGGCCGTCCGTCGTCCGCGGGGCCCGTGGTGGTGGGCCGCGCGGTTCCCCGCGCCCCTCCGGGGGCGCCACCCGCTGTCGTAGCATGCCGTGCGTGACGCACGACGACGCTCCGCTGCTGGCGGACCTCATGCCGTGGTCCGTCGCACCGCTGCGGCCGGGCCGCTCCTGGCCGACGGCACCGGACCCGGCCTCGCTCAGGGCCCGCTGGGACGCGTTGCTGAAGGCGCAAGGCCCGGACCGGGAGGCGCTGTTCGAGCCCACCCGCGCCCGTACGCTCCAGTCGGCGGTGGGCCAGTTGCCCGGTTCCCCCGCCGGCACCGAGCGGCTCGCGCGCGCCGCGGGGCCCTGCCCGGAACCGGTGCGGGTGCTGGCCGCGCCCTTCGACGAGCAGTGGCTGATCCCGGACCACCGGCTGATCGACACGGCCCGCCCCGAGCTGTGGCGGGTGGCGGACGCGCACCAGGTGTTCACGGTCGAGACGGGCGACGCCGGCGCCCCGCTGCTGGCGACCACGCTCCTGCCCACCCTGCGCCCGGGCCGGGTCCGCCCCCTCTACCGCCGCCCCGGCGGCACGGAACCGAACCTCGCCCCCGGCCTGCTGGACCACCTGGCGGCCCGGCTGGGCACGCGGCCCTCGGCACCGGACGTGCTGGCCTGGATCCTGGTGACGGCCGGCCCCGGCCTCGCCGTCCCGCTCACCGACGACCCCGGCCTGTGGGCGTCCGGGGTGGAGGGGGGCCGCCGGGCCCTGTGGCTGATGCGCCGGGACGGTGAGCGCCCCAAGCTGCCGGGCGGACGGCGCCCGTACGTCCGCGCGCCCCTGCCGAGCCGCCCGCTCACCCTGCACTACGACCGCGACGAGGAGACCCTGCACCTGGACGAGGGCCGTATCTCGCCCGTCCCGCCCGAGGCCTGGGACTACGAGGTGGCCGGCGTGCGGGTCCTGGAGAGCTGGTTCGCGGCGCGCACCTCGCTCGCGGAGCCGGGCACGCTCGCCGCGATCCGTCCCGCGGTCTGGCCGCAGACCTGGACGTCGGAGCTGCTGGAGCTGATCACGGTCCTCGCCCTGCTGGCGGAAGTGCGCGCGACGCGGGACCAGCTGAAGGTGACGTCACCGGTCACGGCGGCCGAGCTGCGCGAGGCGGGCGTCCTGCCGGTGCCGGAGTCCTCCCGCCGCCCCGCCTCGGTCCTCGACCACCGCGAGGAGGGCCCGGACGGACAGTTCGCCCTGCTCTAGCTAGCTAGGGCCTCTCGTTCGGATCATGCCGGGCTCGCGGGCCGGCCACCCGCGCTCCGTAGCCCGCCGCGCCCCCGGGCTAGCGCGGCGTGAAGGCGTCCAGGACCCGGGCGGATCGAAGGGTCCGCGGCCGGGGCGGCCGGTGCCGTGGGGCTGCTGCTGCTCTTCCGGTTCGCCTGCACCTGCGCCGGTATCCTCCTGGGCCTGCTGTCCCGCAGCGAGGAAGCCGCCGGGCAGCTCGGCGCCGCGTCCTTCGTGCTGCCGCTGCTGTCGAACGCGTACATCCCGACCGGCAACCTGCCGGGCCGGCTGCGTACGCTCGCCGAGTGGAACCCGATCAGCGCGGTGACCACCGCCCTGCGTGACCTCTTCGGCAACGCGCCCGTCCCGGAGGGCGCCGCCTGGCCGGTGGCCCATCCGGTCGCCGGGTCGCCGGCCTGGAGCCTCGCACTGACCGCGGTGTTCCTGCCGCTCGCCGTGCGCAGGTACGCACGGCCCGAGTGAGTCCGCACTGCTGACAGGGCCGCCGGCCAGGGGAGATCATCCACCCCATGGATCATCTCCCGCTGCCGCTGGACGGCATCACCGTCGTCGCCGTCGAACAGGCCGTGTCCGCGCCCTTCGCGACCCGGCAGCTCGCCGACCTGGGGGCCAGGGTCGTCAAGGTCGAGCGGGTCGACGGCGGCGACTTCGCGCGCGGGTACGACACCGCGGCCCGCGGTCTCGCCTCGCACTTCGTGTGGTGCAACCGCGGCAAGGAGTCCATCGCGCTCGACCTGAAGGACCCGCGCGGTCTGGACGTCGTACGGCGGCTGGTCGCGGACGCGGACGTGTTCGTGCAGAACCTCGCGCACGGCGCGGCGGCCCGGCTCGGCCTGGACGCGGCCACGCTGTGCGCCGCGCACCCGCGGCTGATCGCCGTGGACATCTCGGGCTACGGCGGCTCGGGGCCGTACACGGACAAGCGGGCGTACGACATGCTGGTGCAGTGCGAGGCGGGGCTGGTGTCGGTGACCGGGACGCCCGGGCAGCCGGTGAAGGCGGGCATCCCGGCGGCGGACATCGCGGCGGCCATGTACGCCTTCTCCGGGGTGCTGGCCGCGCTCGTGCGGCGCGGGACGACCGGGCGGGGCGGGCCGGTGGAGGTGTCCATGCTGGAGGCGCTCGCCGAGTGGATGGGCCATCCGCTGCACCACGCGCTGCACGGCGGTGAGCCGCCGGCCCGTACCGGACTCGCGCACGCCGTGATCGCGCCGTACGACGCCTATCCGACGGCGGACGGCGGGCGGGTGCTGCTGTCGGTGCAGAACGACCGGGAGTGGCGGCGGCTGGCCGAACAGGTCATGGGGCGCCCGGAACTGGCCACCGACGCGGCGTACGCGACCAACGCCGCGCGGGTGGCACACCGCGAGGAGACCGACGCCCTGGTGGCGGAGGCGCTGGCGGTACTGGACGCCGAGGAGGCGCTGGCCCGGCTGGAGCAGGCGGGCATCGCCTGCGCCCGGCTGCGGGATCTGCACGAGCTGGCGGAGCATCCGCAGCTGGCGGCCCGGGATCGGTGGCGTCAGGTGGGGTCGCCGGCCGGGCCGCTGAAGGCGCTGCTGCCCCCCATCACGCTGCCGGGCGGGGACGAGGCGCGGATGGGTGACGTGCCCGCTCTCGGACAGCACACCGGAGCGCTGCTGCGTGCCGTGGGGATGACGGACGACGAGATCGCAGCGCTGCGCCGGGACGGTGTGGCGGCCTGAGCGCGGGCACCCCTGCTCGGGTCAGGGGCCCTGCGGTGCGGTCAGTGACCGCCGAACAGCGAGCGGCGCAGCCGGCGCAGCGGCGCGAAGAGGGAGACGCGGCCGATCCGTGTGCCCCGGTCGCTGCGCTGGCGCACGGAGTCACGCGCGGTCAGCTCCCGCATCAGGGACGTCGCCTCGACCGTCTCCCGCTGCGGTATGGCGGGACCCGCCAGCACCGACAGATGGCGGTCGAGCCGCGAACTGGTCGCACTGCTCCCGCAGGTGATCGCAGGGACCCTGGCCCTGCTGCGCACTGTTATCTGCTCCATGTCACTCCCCACCCGTACGAGTCCACCCGGCCCGGGCAGGGTAACCCTATCGCCCCGGTGAGGCACGCGTGTATCTCGGCCACAGGATTCACCTTCCCCGTAAGGTGGTTGATCATCCACCTTTGACTACTCTCCGAATCCGACCGATTTCAGGGTGAGTTGGACAATGGGCTGACCAGTGGGTTGAGCTGACCCACCGTCAGGCTCGACGGTCACGGCGAGTGACGTCGAAGCGGCGTCGAGACCCTTGGCGACCAAGGGCGTGTCGCCCGCCAGGAGCCCCAGGGAGCGCGGTCGCACGCGGGGACGCATGAGCCACAGCTGGTGCACGCGCCCGCCGGACGGGGTGCCGTATCCGCTGAGGGTGACGACGGCTTCCCGCTCGGAGACGGAAGCGATTACTCCGATACTGCGGCCGCCCGCGTCCCCGCTGCCGGCCGCGCGGGCGTCCGGAGCGGCCAGAACGTGGGCGATCTCACGTGCCCGGTCCCGCTCGGCGGCCAGCCGGTGCTCGGTGCGGCGGGCCTGGACGGCGAACAGGGAGGCGACGACGAGCGCCGCGGCGGCCGTGACCGTGGCGAACGGGACGAGGAGGGGGCGGCGCGTCCGGGACGCACGGGCGCGGCCCGGCGGGGGCTGGGTGCCCCAGACGTGCGGCGGGAGCTGGGGCGCGCGCTCCCGGGCCGGCGTCCGGTCGCGTGTGCCCGCGCGGCCGCGCGCCGGCTCCTGCGGGGTGGTACGGACGGCGGCCAGGACCCGGTCGCGCAGGGCGGGGGGCGCCGGGGCCGCCGCCGACCAGGCGAGGCGGACGGCGTCCTCGGCCAGTTCCCGCACCTCGGCGGCGCACCGGTCGCAGCCCGCCAGGTGCTTCTCGAAGCGGCGGCGCTCGCCCGGTTCCAGCGCGTCGAGGGCGTAGGGCGCGGCCAGGGAGTGCGGGTCCTCGTGGCGCAGCAGTCTGCCGAGGATGCTCATGCGGCGCCTCCCAGGCACTGGCGCAGCCGGGTGAGTCCGTCGCGCATCCGCGTCTTGACCGTGCCGAGCGGCAGCGAGAGCCGCTCGGCCACCTCACGGTAGGTGTACCCGTCGTAGTAGGCCAGGGTCACCGACTGGCGTTGCAGGGCCGTGAGCCGGTTCAGGCAGCGGCGCACCCACTCGCGTTCCAGACCGGCCTCGACCTCCTCGGCGACCTGGTCGAACGCGGGCTCCCCGGCGCGCAGGGCCTCGCGCTGCTCGCGTTCGCCGGCCGCGCGGGCACTGCGCACCCGGTCGACGGCGCGGCGGTGGGCGAGGGTGAGGATCCAGGACAGGGCGCTGCCCCGGCCGGGGTCGAACCGGGCGGCGGAGCGCCACAGTTCGAGCAGCACCTCCTGGGCGACCTCCTCGGACTGGGCGGGGTCGCGCACCACCCGTCGCACCAGGCCGAACACCGGCCCGGAGACCAGCCCGTACAGGTCCTCGAACGCCCTGTGGTCGCCGCCGGCCACGAGCAGCAGCAGCTCGTCCGCCTGCGTGCGGCCCCCCTCTCCGTGGCCGCAGCCGGCTCTTCCTCGCGCACCGCGCATCCGCACCGTGACACACCTCCCCGAGGGGGTACGGATCAGCGGGCCGAAAACGCGGGTCCGGGAGCGGTGAAAAGTTTTTCCCGTCCGACCAATCCGATCGGCGCCGCCGCTCCGTATACCCGTCCGTCAAAGGCAAGTCGGCACTGAGGACGGACGGCATGACACCTCTCTTCTCCAGGGGCGCCCTCGCCAGGAGGACGCACTCCGGGCGCGGCACCGGACGCACGGGCCTGGTCACGCTCATCTGCGGGGCGCTGGCCGCCGGAGGGCTCACGGCCGCCGGCGTCGCGGCGCTGGGACCCGGGACGGCCGCCGCCTCCTCCCACCGGGAGGCCCCGCTGATCTCGGGCACCCCGCAGTACGACAACACGGACCTGTACGCGTTCGTCAGCCCGGACAAGCCCGACACCACGACGATCGTGGCCAACTGGATCCCCTTCGAGGAGCCGGCCGGCGGGCCGAACTTCTACACGTTCGCCGACGACGCGCAGTACGACCTGCACATCGACAACAACGGTGACGCGCAGGGCGACCTGGTCTTCCGCTACACCTTCAGGACCCGCACGAAGAAAGGGAACACGTTCCTGTACAACACCGGTCCGGTCACCAGCCTGGACGACCCCGACCTCAACGTCACACAGACCTACGACATCGACCTCATCAGGCTCCGGGGCGGGCACGAGGTGTCGAAGACCAAGCTGGCCGACGACGTGCCGGTGGCGCCGTCGAACGTCGGCAAGGCGTCCATGCCGGACTACGGCAGACTGCGCGCGCAGGCGGTGTACAGGACGGCGGGCGGCGCGGCGACCTTCGCCGGTCAGGCGGACGACCCGTTCTTCCTGGACCTGCGCGTCTTCGACCTGCTGTACGGCGGGAACCTCACCGAGGTCGGCCGGGACACCCTCAAGGGCTACAACGTCAACACCATCGCCCTCCAGGTGCCGAACGAGCTGATCCGCGAGTCCGCCCACCAGCCGGTCGTCGGCCTGTGGTCGACCACCCAGCGCCGTAACGCGCAGGGCTACTACAGCCAGGTCTCGCGCCTGGGGAACCCGCTGGTCAACGAGGTCGTCAACCCGCAGAAGGACAAGGACAGGTTCAACGCGTCCCAGCCCTCGTACGACGCGCAGTTCCTGAGGAACGTCACCAACCCGGAGCTGCCGAAGCTCATCGAGTCGATCTACAAGATCAAGGCACCCGCCGAGCCGCGCAACGACCTGGTCGACGTCTTCCTCAAGGGCGTCAAGGGCCTCAACCGGCCGCCGAACGTGCGGCCCGCGGAGGAGCTGCGGCTGAACACCTCCGTCAAGCCGAGCATGCACCCGAAGCGGCTGGGGGTGCTGGACGGCGACAACACGGGCTTCCCGAACGGCCGCCGGCTCACCGACGACGTCGTCGACGCGGCCCTTCAGGTGGTGGAGGGCGAACTGGTCGGCTCCAAGAACGACCTGGGTGACGCGGTCGACAAGAACGACAAGAAGTTCGAGAACTACTTCCCCTACGTCGCCCAGCCCACGTCCGGCTCGCGCGGCGCGCTCGCCAAGGGCACGACGGCGGGGACGGACGTGCGCAGCCGGCTCGGGGACGCCCTGCGGCCGGCGGGGGCCTCCGGCGCCTCCGGCGACACCGTGCTGATCGCCGCGTCGGCGGCCTCCGGCGCGGCCGGGATCCTGCTGATCGGCAGCGCCGTCGCCTGGTGGCGCCGGCGCGTGCAGCGCCCGTACTGACCCGCACCCACCAAGACCGGCGCGGCCCGTGTTCCTCTCCCCCACGGCGGGCCGCGCCTCCCACACGACCGACGGAGGAGAAGGCATGGGCCCGCGCGGGCAGGACGACGAGCAGGACGGGCAGCGGGTGGTGGAGCAGGACCACGAGCAGGACGGGCGGAAGGCGGAAGGTGCCGAGGAGCACGGTCCGGGTGCCGAGGAGCACGGTCCGGGCACGGGTACGGCCGGGGCCGAGTCGCCCACGCCGTCCGCACCGGCGCCCTCGCCTTCCGGGGCGGCGCCTTCGGGTGCGGCGCCCTCGTCCCGCGGTGCGGCCCTCCCGGGGGGCGACGAGCGGGTCGCCGCCGTGCGGCGGGCCGGTGCCGCCGGGCGGCTGTGGCGGGGCAGGGTTCAGCTCACGCTCAGCGCCGCCCTGCTGGCGGTCGCGCTGACCGGTGGTGCGCTCGCGCTCGGTGCGGACCGGGAGCCGGCACCGGCGCCGGTCTCCGCCGGCGCCGTCGACCCCGGTGCCCTAGGCGGCGGAGACCTGGACGCGAGCGTCACCGCGCTCCAGACGCACCTGCGGTCCCAGCCGAAGGACGCGGGCGGCTGGGCCACCCTCGCTCTGGCCTACGTCGAGCAGGCACGGACCAAGGGCGACCCGTCCCGCTACCCCCGGGCGGAACAGGCGCTGCGGCGGTCCCTGTCGCTGGCGCCGGGCGGCGACCAGGCCCTGGCCGGCCGCGCCGCCCTCGCCGCCGCCCGGCACGACTTCGAGGACGCCCTGGCCTTCGCGGACGCGGCCCTGCGCCGCAACCCGTACAGCGAACGCGCGCTGTCCTCCCGGATCGACGCCCTGGTCGAGCTCGGCCGGTACACCGACGCCGCCGGGGCGGCGAAGACCGCCGACGCGCGCAGGCCGGGCGTACCGGTCTTCACCCGGTACGCGTACGTGCACGAGCTGCGCGGGGACGTGACCACGGCACGCCGGGTCCTGCGACAGGCGCTGTCCGCAGCCGGTTCGCCGGGCGACACCGCGTACGTGGCCACGCAGCTCGGCCAACTCGCCTGGAACCAGGGGGACTACGCGGCGGCACTCAGTTTCTGCGCCCGCGCCCTGGCCGCCGACGACGGCTACCTGCCGGCGCTGGAGGGCCGGGCCCGCGCGCGGGCGGCGAGCGGTGACCGTGCCGGGGCGATCACGGACATGGAGACGGTGGTCGCCCGCTCCCCGCTGCCCGGCCCGCTGGTCGAACTCGGCGAGCTGTACGAGGCGCGCGGCGCGGCAGGCGACCGGGCGCGGGCCCGGCGGCAGTACGCGCTGGTCGACGCCTGGATCGCGCTGGCCCGCGCCAACGGCGTCAACGCCGACCTGGACACCGCGCTGGCCGCGGCCGACCACGGCGACAAGCGGGCCGCCCTGCGCGCGGCCCGCGCCGAATGGGCGCGCCGGCACACCGTGCACACCGCCGACGCCCTCGCCTGGGCGCTGCACGTCAACGGCCGCGACACCGAGGCCCTGCCCTACGCCCGCCGGGCCACCGCCACCGGCTACCGCAGCGCCGCCTTCCGCTACCACCGGGGCGTGATCGAGCTGGCCACCGGCCACCGGGCCGCCGGCCGGGCCTCGCTCGCCTCGGCCCTGGAACTGAACCCCGGCTTCTCCCCGCTGGGTGCGGCTCGGGCCCGCGCCGCTCTGGAGGGAGCCGAGTGACACCACGTCCGCGCCCCGCCGCACCGCGTCCGCGCCGGGTGGCACCGCGTCTGCTGTGCGTCCTGGTCGCCGTGTGCGCCCTGGCACTCCTCCCGGCCGGCGCCGCGAACGCGCACCCCCTCGGCAACTTCACCGTCAATCGCTACGACGGCCTGGTCGCCGCTCCCGGACGGCTGCGCGTCGACCATGTGGAGGACCTCGCCGAGATCCCGGCGACCCAGGCCAGGGCCGACATCGAGCGGCTGGGGCTGAGCGCGTGGGCCCGGCAGCGGTGCGCACGGGCCGCCGCCGACAGCGGACTGCGGGTCGACGGGCGTGCGAGCGCCCTCACGGCCGTCGGCGGCAGCGCGCGCACGCGTCCCGGCCAGGCCGGCCTGGACACCCTGCGCGTGGAGTGCCGGCTGACCGCCCCGCTGCCGCGCGCGAGCGCCTTCACCCTCGATTTCCGGGGCGCGGGCGCCGCCGGCGGGCCCGGCTGGCGGGAGATCACGGCGCGGGGCGACCGCATGACGCTCACCTCGGCCGACGTGCCGAAGGAGTCGGTGTCCCGGGAACTGACCTCCTACCCCGAGGACCTGCTGTCCTCCCCTGCCGACACCGGGACGGCCTCGCTGCGGGTACGGCCCGGCGGCCCGGCGCTCGTGGCGGACACGCGGCGGCAGGCGGCCCCGGGTGCCGGTGTGCTGCCCCGCGGCGCCGACCGCTGGACCCGGGCCCTGGACGACCTCGTGGCCCGGCAGGACCTCACCGTCGGCTTCGCCGGTCTGGCCCTGCTCATCGCCGTCGTCCTGGGCGCGCTGCACGCGCTCGCGCCGGGCCACGGCAAGACCCTGATGGCCGCGACGGCGGCGGCGCGCGGAGGCCGGGCCCGGCCACGGGACGTACTGCCGTTGGCCGCCTCGGTCACCGTGACCCACACCCTCGGCGTGGTCGCCCTGGGCCTGCTGGTCACGGCCGGTTCGGCGGCCACACCGGCGGTGATCTCCTGGCTGGGCCTCGCCGGTGGCGTGCTGGTGCTGGCGGCGGGCGTCACCCTCGTCCGCCGTGCCTGGCGCGACCGGGTACGGGCGACCACTGCCGCCCAGGAGACGGTGGAGCACCGGGAGTTGGCGACCGTGGGAGGCGGACGCAGTGCCCCCCACCACCATCACCACCACGACGGTGTGGAACACGCCCATGGGGACCACGCGCACTCTCACTCACACAGCCATGGAGCGCACAGCCACGTCGGGCACACGCACACCCACGGCGGCCACACCCACACCCACCCCACCGCGCCCACACTCCGCGGCACGATCCTGCTCGGGTTCGCCGGCGGGCTGGTGCCCAGTCCGTCCGCCGTGGTCGTGCTGGTCGGTGCCGCCGCGCTCGGCAAGGCCTGGTTCGGCCTGCTGCTCGTCGTGGCGTACGGGGCCGGTCTCGCGCTGACGCTCACCGCCGCCGGGTTCGCCGTCGTACGGCTGGGCGCGGGGGCGGTGCGGGTGCTGGAGCGGCGCCCGCGCTGGGGCGCCCACCCGGTGGCGGTCCTGGCGCGCCGGGCCCTGCCGCTCGGATCGGCCCTGGTCGTGCTGGCGCTGGGCGTGGGGCTGGTGCTCAAGGGGGCCGCGTCCGCGCTGGGCTGAGCCACGTTCCCGGGCGGACGCACACGTCACGTCACCGTCGCCCGCTGCGACGGCGGCGGAGACCCCGTCGTCCGGGACCCCCGCCTCACCTTCGGGCTCACCCTGGGAACACCACCCCGAGGACGTCACTCTCGGGACTCGACCCCGCGGGTGAGCCCCGACGGGTCATGCCGCGTTGTTCAGCACCGGCAGGTAGCCGCCGGACTGGCCGGACGCGGTCGGGTGGTACGACTCGCCGATGTCGAGCCAGTTGACGCTGTGCAGCCAGGAGTCGCCGGAGCATATCTCGTGGCCGGAGAACGTGGTGCGGACGTCGCCGAAGACGAAGTTGTGGGCGGTGGCGCGGGCCTTGATGGCGTTGTCCATGTAGTCGGCGGCGTCGTTGATCGCGGAGCGCTTGGTCTCGGAGAGGCCGAGGCAGGTCTGGCCGAGCAGGTAGAAGCGGGGGTAGCCGATGACGACCACCCGGGCGGAGGGGGCTTTGGCGCTGATCGCGTTGTAGACGGTGTCCAGCTTGCCGGGGAGCGTGTTGGCGACGTACGCCCTGGCGGTGTTGATGCGGGACAGGCACGTGCTGTCCGAGCTGGTCACGCAGGTGGTCATCACGTCGGCGAAACCGGCGTCGTTGCCGCCAATGGTGATGGAGACCAGTGAGGTGGAGGAGTTCAGCGAGCCGAGCTGGCCCGCGAGCACGTCGTCCGTCTTCGCGCCGGAACAGGCGTTGAAGGCGAACGAGGAGGGGCTGTGGGCGGCGTTCCACAGGTAGGGGTAGGCCTTCGTGCTGCGGTCGCAGTCGCCGCTGGAGCTGATGTAACTGCCGGCGCCCACCCCGGAGGAGTAGGAGTCGCCGAGTGCGACGTAGCCGCCGGTCGCGGCGGTCGAGGACGCCTGCGCCGAAGCGGCCCCGGTGAGACCGAGGCCGGCGGCGAGGAGGAGCGAGGTCACGAATCCGGTAAGTCGGGAACGTCTCATGGAACCTCCCTTTAGCAGGATGTCTGCCAGCAACTGTGGTAGCAGCTACGCGTGTTGACAGGAAGTGTCCATGCCAAAACTTCCGTCATCTCGACAGAATCGGCCCAGGACGTTCACCGCTCATCTATTGCGCATGCATGCCCTGTCTGTTGACCGGTCGTCACCGCCGGGAGAAGGGAGGGGAAATACCGTGCGCGGGCCCCATCCGTGGCGGATCATGGCGGCATGTCTGCCAACCCACACGACGCTCTGCCGATCCGGCTCCACGTCGACGACTCCGACTCGCCGTCCGACGTCGTCGACGCGCTGTTCCTCGGCCGCTTCGCGACGGGCGAGCAGCCGTACTCGCACGCCGCGAACATCGACCGGGTGCGCTCGGGCGCGACCCTGCTGCCGGAGGGCGCCCGCGTGCTGCGGACGGCCCGCGACGACGACCGCAGCGCGACCCTCGCCGAGGGGGACGGCTGGACGCTGCTGGTCTCCCGCTGGAACCGGGGCGCGGACGTCACCGTCACCGCGACCAGCGCCGAACTGGCCGAGCGGATCCTCGGACAGGCCACGGACGGCGCGGCCGACGAGCCGGAACCGCAGCCGGAGAACGTCACGATGGGGTTCTGGTACGTCTCCCCCCGGCGCGGCCCGCACCGCACCACCCGGCAGATCTCCGCGGGCACCTGGGACGAGGTCCGGCCCAACTACACGGCACCGGTGGCGGACGCGATGGACCACCTGATGAAGACGACCCCGGAGGACATCGCGGGGCGGCTGCTGCTGCTCCACGGCCCGCCCGGCACCGGCAAGACCTCGGCCCTGCGCACCCTTGCCCGCTCCTGGCGCGACTGGTGCCAGGTCGACTGCGTCCTGGACCCGGAGCGGCTCTTCTCCGACGTCGGCTATCTGATGGACATCGCCATCGGGGAGGACGACGGCGCGGGCAAGGGCCGCTGGCGCCTGCTGCTGCTGGAGGACTGCGACGAGCTGATCCGGGGCGAGGCCCGGCACACGGCGGGCCAGGCCCTGTCCCGGCTGCTGAACCTCACCGACGGCCTGCTCGGCCAGGGCCGCAACGTCCTGGTCGGCGTCACCACCAACGAGGACCTGGAGCGGCTGCACCCGGCCGTGGTCCGCCCCGGCCGCTGCCTGGCCCGCATCGAGGTCGGCCCGCTGACCCGTCCGGAGGCGGTGAAGTGGCTCGGCACCGAGGAGGGCGTCGGCCGGGACGGCGCGACCCTGGCCGAGCTGTACGCGCTGCGCCGGGGCACCGCGCCGACCTCGGTGCCGGGGGCCCGGGAGGGCGCGGACGCGGGCCTGTACCTGTAGTGCTTTGATGAGGGTATGACCCTGTTCGTCGGCACGTCGGGGTGGCAGTACAAGGACTGGCGGGACCGGGTGTACCCGGCCGGGGTGCCGGCGCGGCTGTGGCTGGAGGAGTACACCCGGCTGTTCTCCACCGTGGAGATCAACAACGCGTTCTACCGGCTGCCGTCGTACGACACCTTCGCCGCCTGGCGCGTCCGGGTCCCGCCGGACTTCGTGGTCGCGGTCAAGGCCAGCCGGTTCCTCACCCACATCAAGCGGCTCAGGGACCCCGGGGAACCCGTGCACCGCCTGATGACCCACGCGGCGGGCCTCGGCGACCGCCTGGGCCCGGTCCTCCTCCAGCTGCCGCCCACCCTGCGCGCCGATCCGCCGCTGCTGGACGCCTGCCTGGCCTGTTTCCCGGCCGGTACGAGGGTCGCGGTGGAGCCCCGCCACGACTCCTGGTGGACGGGCGAGGTGCGCGAGGTGCTGGCGTCCCGTGGCGCGGCCCTGTGCTGGGCGGACGTCCTCGCCCGCCCGGTCACCCCGCTGTGGCGCACCGCCGGCTGGGGCTACGTCCGCTTCCACCAGGGCCGCGCCCGGCCCTGGCCGCGCTACGGCCGCCGCTCGCTGGAGACCTGGGTGGACCGTGTCGCGACGACCTGGTCCGGCACCGAGGACGTGTACGCGTACTTCAACAACGACCCCGGGGGCGCGGCGGTCCAGGACGCGGTGGCGTTCGCCCGGGCGGCGCGCCGGGCGGGCCTGACGGTGACGAGGACACCGGAGCCGGCGGGGCTGGGCTGATCCCCCGTCCGGCCGGGACGTCCGCGCCGCTCACCCTTCCCGTCGCCCGTGTCCCGCTTCGCCTCAGCCCTGTCCGTAGGCGGCCCGCAGGGCATCCCGCACGGCGCCCAGCGCCTCGTCCTCGGCGAGCCCGAGCCGCCGCACACGCTCGACGTACGCCTGGGCGGCCAGGGCGGCCTCCCGTACCGCGGCCGAGCCGGCGGCGGCCACGAACGTGCCGTTGCGCCCCCGCGTCTCGATCACCCCGTCGCCCTCCAGCGCCCGGTACGCCTTCGCCACCGTGTTCACCGCGAGCCCGAGGGACTCGGCCAGCCCCCGCACGGTCGGCAGCCGGTACCCCACCGGGAGCGCGCCGGACCGCGCCTGCTCGGAGATCTGCGCCCGCACCTGCTCGTACGGGGGCGCGCTGTCATCGATGCGGATCTTCAGGCTCACACGGGCGATTGTCCCGCACCCGCCGGAAAATGAGAGGCACCCCGGTCCTCCCGGCCCGTACGGTGCCTCCTCATGACCGTCCTCGTGCGCCCCCTGCGCCCCGACGTCCCCGCGGACGCCGAGGGCTTCGCCCGCGTCCGCCGCCTCGCCCTGCCGTACATCCTGTTCACACCGGACTCGGTCAGGCACACGGTGGCCCATACGCACCCGGACGCCCGCTTCCGGCCGCTCGTCGCGGAGGAGGACGGCGAGATCACCGGCACGGCACAGGTGCACCTGATCCCGGACAGCCCGGAGCCCGGCCTGGGCGCCCTCAACGTCTACGTCCGCCCGGACCGGACCCGCCGCGGTGCCGGCCGGCTTCTGGTCCGGGCCGCCGAGGAGTACCTCGCGGAGGTGGGCGCGACCAAGCTGTTCGCCTGGGCGCTGGACGAGCCGGCCAACCAGGCCTTCGCCGAGCGGCGCGGCTACCGGCGGGGCCGTACCGCGCACTTCCTCCGGCTGGACGTGGCGCACGGCACGCTGCCGCCGCTGCCGGAGGTGCCGCCCGGCGTCGAACTGCGCACGGCCGCCGACTTCGCGGACGATCCCCGGCCGCTGTTCGAACTGGACGCGGAGACGGTGCTCGACGAACCGGGCGACGTGGACTACGAGTTCACGGACTACGACGCCTGGCTCGCGCAGAGCTGGCACCACCCGCTGCTGGACCGGGAGCTGACCACGGCCGCCTGTGTCGAGGGCCGTCCGGTCGCCTTCACCGTGGCCTACACCGACGGCGACGGCCGCTACTCCACGGCGATGACCGGCACCGCCCGCGCCCACCGCGGCCGCGGTCTGGCCAAGCTCACCAAGGCCCACTCGCTGCACCGGGCCCGCGCCGCCGGGGTCACCGAGGCCTTCACGGGCAACGACACCGGCAACGCTCCCATGATCGCGGTCAACGAGTGGCTCGGGTACCAGGTCTGCGCTACGGAGGTGCGCTATGTCCGCGAACTCGGCTGAGCCGGCCCGGCTGGAGGTCGTCCTGGTCAAGGCGGGCCGTACGAAGATCCGTTACCCGGCGGAACTGCTCGGCGACGACGGCGACCGGATCGCCGTGCGCGCGCCCTGGGCGGGTACGGGGGTGCGGGACTTCGGGTTCGTGCGGTTCGAGCCCGGTGACGTGTTCACCGAGTACTACTGGCGGGACCGGTGGTACTCGGTGAAGGAGGTCCGCGCGGCGGACGGCTCGGTCAAGGGCTGGTACTGCGACGTCACGCGTCCCGCGGTCCGCACCGGCACGGAGCTGGTCGTGGAGGATCTCGACCTGGACCTGTGGCGCTCCGCGGACGGGCGGGACGTACGGCGTCTGGACGAGGACGAGTTCGCCGGGAGCGGTCTCGCTGAGGCGGACCCGCGGGCCGCGGCCGCCGCGGTGGCGGCCCTCGACGCGCTGGAGGCGATGGCGGTCCGCCCCGACGGCTTCGCGGAGCTGCTGGCCTGACCGCCGGCCCGGCCGCCCGGGGTCACACGGTGGCCACCACGGCGTACCGCTCGTCGTCCACGTCCTTGCCCCACAGCAGGGAGTCGCCGGACAGTGGCTCCACGCGCACGTCCCGGCTCAGCGGCTCCAGCAGGGCGGTGAGCCGGGCGGCCGGTACACCGACCGGGCTGAGAGTCCCCCACACGCCCTCGACCAGCACGAACCGGCCTTGGGGAAGCAGCAGCTCCCGCCAGTGCCGCAACGCCCCGGCCGGGTCCGGCAGCGCCCACAGCACATGCCGTACGAGGACCACGTCGAAGCGCCGCTCCCCCACCGGCGGGGCCGTGGCGTCCCCGCACAGGATCGTCGCGGGGTGCCCGGCGAGCTTGGCCCGGGCCCGCCCGGCCATCGCCGGGGACCGGTCGACACCGGTCACCCGGTGCCCCTGTTCGCAGGCGAGGAGTGACAGGCTGCCGGTGCCGCAGCCGAGGTCGAGGACGTCCGCGCCGTGCCCGGGCAGCCAGCTCCGCAGCCGGTCGGCCCAGGCCGCGCGCACCTCGGGGTCGCGCAGGCCGTGGTCGGGTTCGTCGTCGAAGGCGGCGGCCCGCGCATCCCAGTCCGCTTCCGGGGCAGCCGCATCCCTGTGCGTGTTCTCGCTCGTCATGCCCAGAGGGTGACACAGGCCACTGACAGCGCGGACGTGACAGCCGCCACTGACAAACCGGCACGGATGAGGAACTCTCGCCGAAAGCGTCTACCTCCGTGACAACGCGGAACCCGGTAGGCACTGAAGGAGGCAGCCATGCGCCGTACGACCGTGCAGAAGCCCCTGAAGAGGACGGACAGCCGCCGGATCCGCGACCGGGCGGAGGAGCTCCCCGCGGGGCGCCCCGAGGTGCGCAAGGACATCGCCCGCACCTGGTGGCCCGAGGGCTGACACGGCGCCGCCCCGGCACAGCCGCTCCCGCGATCACGTCGGCCGTGTCGGCACGCCCTGCACCTGAGCGCAGTCTGAGCGCTTCCTTAAGCGGACCATAAAGATCTTCTCCGCCCGTCCCCAGCCGGTTCCCCGGGGTTAGTTTCGGATCACCCCACGGGACCCGAGCCCGTCCCACGGACCGTTCGGAAAGGTTCCGCGTGCCCGCGCGCCGTGTGTCCGGCGGTCAGCGCCGACGAGGGTTTCGGGGTCTGTCCGGCGGCTCAGGCCGGACAGACCCCGGCGGGCCCTCAGCTGAAGACGGACGCGCAGGTGGTGGCGGTGGCGTGGGCCGGGTCGAGCGCGTTGGCCACCTCGTGGAAGGCGATCCGGTCGGTCAGGCCGATCGCGAGGTGCTCGGAGAGGTCGAGCGGGCACAGGTCCTGGAGCAGGACGTTGCGGACGCCGGAACCGTTCAGGTACTGGGTGCGCCAGGGGGTGACCACCTCGTCGTACTGGCTGGCGATGACCGTGTAGCGCACTCCGGGGACGGTGTCGCCGCCCGCGTTGAGCTTGGTGAGGAAGGCGGAGCCGGTGATCTGGTCGGCGAGGCCGGGGGTGGTGGCCTTGAGCAGGTCCTCGGCGCCGGGGAAGTACGGCAGCAGGTGGGTGAGGCCGTCCAGGTCGGTGCCGTGGTTGTCGGGGGCGATGCCGACGAGGGCGTTCACCTTGGCGGCTCCGCCGAGGAACTTCAGGTAGTAGCGGGGCATCATGCCGCCCTGGGAGTGGCCGACCAGGTCGGCCTTGGCGGCGCCGGTCGCGGCGAGCACCTTGTCGACGAAGGCGGCCAGTTGCCCGGCCGACGCGTCGATGGGGCCGAGGCCGTGGAAGAGGGGGACGCCGGGCAGTTGGCCGTAGTCGAGGGAGTAGACGCAGTATCCGCGGCTCTGCAGATAGGGGGCGAGGCCGAGCCAGTTGTCGACCGAGTTGCCCAGGGTGCCGTGGACGAGGACGACGGGGCGGGGGTGGGCGGCGGAGGGCCGGCAGGAGTAGTCGTTCCAGCCGGAGTGGGGAGCGTCCGAGGCGCTGGCGGTGGCGGCCGGCACGACGGCGACGGCGGCGGTGAGGAGCAGGGCGGCGAGGGGTCTGAGCGCGCGTTTCCAGGGCAGCATCGTGTGATCTCCTTGCGGCTCACGGGAGGTGCACGGCCTAACCCTGTGATCCGGATCACGGGATGCTGTTCACTCGTCAAGTTACGGGCGAGTAGCGCACGTGTGAAGTTACGCGTCAGTAAAAACTCCCGGCGACGACCGGGGGCGCTCGCCGCCCGCTTGGTCACCCGGGGTGCGCGGCCGGCTCGGTGACGGCGGCCGGGGCGAGCCGGTGACGGTGGCGCCGGCCGGGACGTCGGAGGTGCGCACCCGGGCCTTCGCCGTTCGGCCTGGCGGCACGGCCGGCCGACGGCGCTCGCCTCACGCGGCCGTGGGCCGGCTGGGGGCGCACGCCAGGGCCAGCGTCCCCGGCACCACCGCCCGCGGCCCGAACTTCGCCCGTACCCGGTCCGCGACCTCCTCGACACGGCGGACCTTCTCGTCCACGGGGTCGAAGGTGAGCTGGTGGGAGGCCTGTTCGGCGGAGGTCAGCCCCTCGGCGCGCAGGGCGAGCGCGCGGACCCGGGCGCGTTGCAGGCCGAGCGCCTCGTACATGCCGTAGGCCGCCCTGGTCAGGTCCGCGGAGTGCGCGGTCGGCTCCCGCAGGGTGCGGCTGCGGGTGGTCGAGGAGCGGTCGGCGTAGCGCACGGTGAGGGTCAGGGTGCGGCAGACCTTCTCCACCGCGCGCAGCCGGGAGCCGATCTCCTCGGCGGCCGAGAGCAGCGCCCGGCGGTGCCGGCCGGGATCCAACTCGTCGATGCCGAAGGCCCGTTCCGTCACCAGCGACCGTGAGACGGCGTTCGGGACGACCCGGCCGCGGTCGATGCCGCTCGCCTTCTCCCGCAGCTCCCGGCCCGCCTTGGCGCCGATCAGCCGCTGGAGCGTGGACAGCGGCGCGGCGGCGACCCGGCCCAGGGTGTCCAGGCCGTACTCGTCCAGGGTGCGGGCGGTCGCCGCGCCGACGCCGGGCAGCGCGGCGACGGGCTTGCCGGCGAGGAAATCGGCGACCGCGTCCTCGGGCACCGCGCAGGTCACCCCGGGCCGGGCGTGGCGCAGCGCCACGCGGGCCAGCATCGGGCCCGGCCCGGCGCCGATCGCGCAGTCGACGCCGTAGCGCGCGAGGGCCCGCACCCGGATCACCGAGGCCAGCTCCACCGCGTCGCGCCCGAAGTACCGCTCGGCGCCGCGCAGATCGGCCAGCGCCCCGTCCGGCGGCAGCGCCTCCACGACCGGTGTGAACTCCTCCAGCAGCCCGAGCAGTTCCGGCAGGGCGGCCTCGCGCACCGGCGGCAGCTGGAAACGTACGCAGAGGATGGTCATCCCGCACTCCCCGGGCTCTGGTGCCACAACTTCCTTATCGACGCCGGCCCTTGCGCGGCGTCCTGGCCCGCGGGCCGCAGATCGGCCCAGGGGTGCATCTCGTACCCCGTGGGCATGCGGATCGTCCGGTCCGCCATCCGGTCACGGGCCGCGGAGCCGGCCGGCGCGGGCAGCCCCTCGGAACCGGCGAGCCGGGCCCGCAGCGCACCGTCGTCGTCCCCGTCCGGCGAGCCGTCCGCGCCGGACGGTCCGGCCAGCCGGGCCGCGACCCCGTCGAGTCCCTCCTCCCGGCGCACCTCCACCAGTTCGGCGAGGTTCCAGGCGGCGGAGCCCACCACGCTCAGGCTGCGCGGACCGCGCCGCTGCACCACTCCGCGCACCAGCAGCAGCCAGGAGTGGAAGACGGTGTGGGCGCAGGCGTCGTGCGAGTCGTCGAAGAAGGCCAGGTCCACCAGTCCCGTCCCGTCGTCCAGGGTGGAGAAGATGACCCGCTTGCCGGAGCGGATCGGCGGGGTCTGGGTGGCCGCCTTGGCGCCCGCGACCAGCACGGTCTCGCCGTGCCGGGCCTCGCGCAGCCGGCGCGCGGAGACCACGCCCAGTTCCTGGAGGAACTCGCGGTGGTCGTCCATCAGATTGCGCGAGGCGTCCATCGACAGCACGCCCAGTTCGGCGCTGAGCCGCTCCGCCGAGGTCAGGTCGGGCAGCCCGGCCGGCGCGGTCTTGCGTCCGCCGGCCAGCGGGAGCTGACCACCGCCGCCGCCCCGGGCGCCACGGTGCAGCTCGGTCAGGTGCAGTTGCAGATCGCGCCGGTTGGCGCCGAAGGCGTCCAGCGCGCCCACCTGCGCCAGCCGCCCGGCGAGCGGCCGGCTGGGCCGGGCCCGCTCCCAGAAGTCCACGAGCGAGGAGTACGGCTGCCCGTCCGCGATCCGCTCCGCCTCGGCCTCGCTGATGCCGTGGACGTCGCAGAGCGCGAGCCGCAGCCCCCACACCGCCGGTGATTCAGACACCAGTTCGATCCTGTGTGCGACCCCGGAGACGTTCACGTCCAGCGGCAGGACCGGCACCCCGCGCCGCCGCGCGTCGGCCAGCAGCAGCCGCTTCGGGTACATCCCGGGGTCGTGCGTGAGCAGCCCGGCGTAGAAGGCGGCCGGGTGATGGGCCTTCAGCCACGCCGACTGGTAGGTGGGTACGGCGAAGGCGACGGCGTGCGCCTTGCAGAAGCCGTACGACCCGAAGGCCTCCACGATCTCCCAGGTCCGCCGGATCGTCTCCGCGTCGTACCCCTTGGCCGCCGCCCGCTGGGCGAACCACACCCCGATCCGCCCCTGCGACTCGGGATCGGACAGCCCGCGCCGCACCCGGTCGGCCTCGCCGCGCCCGCAGCCGGTCATGATGGAGACGATGTCGATGATCTGCTCGTGGAAGACGACGACCCCGTACGTCCCCTTCAGCGGCTCCTCCAGGTCCGGGTGCGGGTAGCGCACCGGCGCCCGCCCGTGCCGCGCCTCGATGAACGGCCGCACCATGTCGGCGGCGACCGGGCCGGGCCGGAACAGCGAGATGTCGACGACCAGGTCGTGGAAGCCGGCGGGCTGGAGCCGCCCCACCAGGTCCCGCTGCCCCGGCGACTCGATCTGGAAGCACCCGAGGGTCTCGGCGGACCGGATCAGCCGGTACGTCTCCGGGTCCCCCGGCTCCACCGCGTCCAGGTCGATCCGCTCCCCGCTCACCCGCTCCACCTCGGCGACCGCGTGCGCCATCGCCGACTGCATCCGCACGCCCAGCACGTCCAGCTTGAGCAGCCCGAGGTCCTCCACGTCCTCCTTGTCGAACTGCGACATGGGCAGGCCCTCACCGCTGGTCGGCACCACCGGCGTACGGGCGAGCAGGGAGGCGTCCGACAGCAGCACCCCGCACGGGTGCATGGCGGTCCCGCGCGGCAGGGCGTCCAGCGCCTCGACCAGCTCCCACAGCCTGCCGTACTTCTCCCCTTCCCGCTGGAGCTCCCCCGCCAGCCGCTTCAGCTCGGGCAGTTCCTCCAGCGCCGCGCGGGCGTCACGCGCCCGGATGTGCGGGAAGGACTTGGCGATCCGGTCGATCTCGGCCGGGTCCATGGACAGCGCGGCGCCCACGTCCCGGATCGCGTGCCGGACCCGGTAGGTCTCCGGCATGGAGACGGTGGCGACCCGCTCGGTGCCGAACCGGCCGATGATCGCCCGGTAGACCTCCAGCCGGCGCGCGGACTCCACGTCGATGTCGATGTCCGGCAGCACCACGCGCTCCTTGGACAGGAAGCGCTCCATCAGCAGCCCGTGCTCGACCGGGTCGGCGTGCGCGATGCCGAGCAGGTGGTTGACGAGCGACCCGGCCCCGGAGCCGCGGGCGGCCACCCGGATCCCCATGTCCCGGACGTCGTCGACCACCTGGGCGACGGTCAGGAAGTAGGAGGCGAAGCCGTGGTGGGCGATGATGTCCAGCTCCTGGTGCATCCGCTCCCAGTACGCGCGCCGCCCGCCGTACCCGAGCCGCAGCATCCCCTCCGCCGCCCGCGAGGCGAGCGCGCGCTGCGCGGTGCGCCGGCCGGCGCCGACGAGGTGTGCCTCGGGGAAGTGGACGGTGCCGATGCCGAGGTCGTCCTCGGGGTCGACGCGGCACTCGGCGGCCGTCGCCAGGGTCTGTTCCAGCAGCCGGTGGGCCGTCTCCCGCCGGAACCCGGCGGCCTCCACGACCCGCTCGGCGACGCCCAGCATGGTCTGCGGGTCCTTCAGCCACGCCTCGCCGGAGTCCAGCTCCCCCCGGGGGTCGACCGGCACCAGCCGCCGCGCGGCGTCCAGCACATCGGCGACCGGCCCCGTCCCGGGATCGGCGTACCGGACGGCGTTGCTGAGCACCGGCCGCACCCCCTGCTCGGCGGCGAACCCGACGGTGCGGGCCGCCAGCCGCAGGGAACCGGCCCCCGTGCCGGTACGGCCGTGCCAGACGGCCTCCAGGCGCAGCGCGTCGCCGTGGATCTCGCGCCAGGGTGCGAGCAGTTCGGCCGCCCGGTCGGGTCGCCCGGCGGCGAGCGCGCGCCCCACGTCCGACCCCGGCCCGAGCAGCACCACCAGGCCGTCGCCGTGCTGGCCGGCCCAGGGCAGCAGCGGAGTGCCCCCGCCCTCGTGCGCCGCCGTGACGAGCCGGCACAGGCCGGCCCACCCGCGGGCGCCGTCCCGGGCGAGGAAGGTCACGCGGGGGGCCGACTCGTCCACGAAGGCGCCTCCGCGCACCGGCGTCCGCCGCCGGTCACGGCGTACGGACTCCGCCGTCGCCACGGCCAGGTCCACTCCGAACAGCGGACGGACGCCCGCGCCCGCGCAGGCCTTGGCGAAGCGCACCGCCCCGGCGAGGGTGTCGCGATCGGTCAGGGCGAGGGCGTCCATCCCCCGCTCGGAGGCACGCTCGGCCAGCCGCTCCGGGTGGGACGCCCCGTACCGCAGGGAGAACCCGGAGACGGTGCGCAGATGCGCGAAGCCCGGCACGCACACCTCCCGCACTCGTGAGCCCGGAACGGCTCTCGAACATCAGTTCCCAGTTTCCCCACTCCCACCATACCCCCATTCCCGAACATGTGTACGACACTCGTTCGAGCGTCCCTCACCTGCGCAAACGCACCAGGAAGCCCCCGTGCGCCGTGCGCGCGCGAGGGCTTCCCGGTGTCGTCCGTCAGCGGAGGCGGGCCGTCAGTAGACGTGCACCCCGTAGGCGCTCAGCGCCTCGGTGACCGGCTGGAAGAAGGTCGTACCGCCGGAGGTGCAGTCACCGCTGCCGCCCGACGTCAGACCGTAGGCCGTGGTGCCGCCGTACAGCGGGCCGCCGGAGTCGCCGGGCTCCGCGCAGACGGTGGTCTGGATCAGGCCGGAGACGATGTCGCCGCCGCCGTAGTTGACCGTGGCGTTGAGCGCGGTGACGCGGCCGCTGTGCGTGCCGGTCGTGGACCCGCGGCGGTAGACGGTCGTGCCCACGGAGGGCGTGGCCGCGCTGGTGATGTCCTGGCTGCCCACGGCGCCGGACTTGGTCACCGAGCTGTTGGTGTACCGCACGATGCCGTAGTCGTTGCCGGGGAAGCTGGAACCGGCCGTGGTGCCGAGCGTGGTGCTGTGGGAGGAGTTCGACCACCAGGTGCCCGCGCCGTCGGTGCAGTGCCCGGCGGTCAGGAAGTAGTAGTTGCCGCTGGAGTCCTGGACGTTGAAGCCCAGCGAGCAGCGCCAGCTGCTCGCGTAGATGGCGTCGCCGCCGGAGATCAGCTTGTTGAACTTGCCCGGCGTGTGCTTGACGACCAGGGCGTCGGCGTTGGCGCCGGCCTGCTTCTTGATCTTGGCGATCTCGGCCTGGGACACCGTGCTGTCGACGGTGACCACCACGCGGCCGGTCTTGCTGTCCACCGCCCAGGCGGTGCCGGGGACGTCGGCCTGGCGGACGGAGTCGCTCGCCTTGGTGAGCTGGGTGGCGCTGAAGGTGTGGACGTCGCTGGCGTTCGCGGTGGGGGCGGCGAACGCGGCGGCGGCCAGGAAGCCGGTGGCCACGGCGGTCAGCCGGACCCGTCTCGCCGTACCGCCACGGGGAGTGGTGCGCTTGATCCTCACTTGTCGTTCCCTCCAAGGGAAGTCGGGGGCCCGCGTGGGGTCGGGGCCCGTGAGGCGCAGCCAGGGGCTCGACCGGATTCGAATATGCATGCCCCTGACAAGCGCTGAGGGGGAGTATTCGGCCGAACGGCCGGTCGGCACAAGGGTGCCTTTCGGCCGTCGGCCCCCTCCCACGCGTCCGGCCGAGGCCAACTACACGGGTCGGGACCGGATCACCTGCCGCTCCCCCGTCTCGACCGGCACGTCCAGCGTGTTGCCGGGGGGCGGGAAGGGGCAGATGAAGTGGTCGGCGAAGGCGCACGGCGGGAGCTGGGCGCGGTTGAGGTCGACGGTCGTGCGCCCCTCGGCGTCCGGGGCCGGCGAGAAGAGGAAGCGGAACCGGAAGCTCGTGTCGCCGCTGGTGGCGTCGGCGAACACCGCCCACAGCAGTCCGTCCCCCTGCCGCGCGACCTTCAGCGTCCGTTCCTGTCCGGCCAGGGTGAAGGCGAGTTCCCCGGCGAGGTCGAAGCCGCGCTCGCGGCCGTCCGCGTTGCCGAGCCGGACGGTCCGCGTGCCCTCGTAGGGCGTGAACCGCCCCGGCACCGACCAGCGGGGGTCGTAGGGCCCGGCCTCGATGCCCCGGAAGGCCTGCCGGGCGGCCGAGCCGGGGTCGTACACCCGCACTCCCCAGACGCCCTCGCGCACCAGCACGACCAGCCGCTTCTCGCCGAGCGCGACCCGTGCCCGCGCCTCCGGGCCGCGGTCGGCGGCCAGCCTGGCCTCACCCGCGAGGGGCCGGCCGTCCACGGTCAGGCCGTCGGTCCCGGTGGCAGTGAGCACCACCCCGTCCTCGTCCGCCACCCAGTTCCCGGGAATGTCCGGAATTCGACCATCCGGATAGTCCTCGATCCAGTGCGTCGCGGTCAGCGCGAGCGGCCCGTAGGGCGCCGAGACCCGCTCCACGCGCTGCTCGTGCCACTGCTTCCAGGCGTCGGACGCGTCCGTCGTCATGCCGTCGGTTCCTTTCGTCGATGATCGGTGTTTCCCCTGCCGGAGGCACCGGCGAGGACAGCCCGGGTGTCGGAGCGGAGGGTGCCGCCCCGCTGTTCCGCGCGGACGCACCGCGCCCCTGGAGCAGCCGCAGCACCCCGGGTCGCGACGGCCCCGAGCGCCCCCGCACCCCCGGCGCCGCCACGGCCTCGAAGGCCGCGGCGCGCCATGTCGCCGGCACAGCCCCGGTCCCGCCGCTCCGGCGGGCCGGTACGACGGCGCGGGGCGGCGCCGCCGGATCACCGCGCCCCGCCGCCACGAGGCCGGCCCCCGCCCTCACAGCACCTTCGCCAGGAACGCCCGGGTCCGCTCCTCCCGCGGAGCGTCCAGCACCTCCTTGGGCGCACCCCGCTCCACGATCCGGCCGTCGGCCATGAACACCACCGTGTCGGCGACCTCCCGGGCGAACGCGATCTCGTGCGTGACGACGATCATCGTCGTCCCCCGCGCCGCCAGGTCCCGGATGACGTCCAGCACCTCCCCCACCAGCTCGGGATCGAGCGCGGACGTCGGCTCGTCGAACAACAGCAGCTTCGGCTCCAGCGCGAGCGCCCGCGCGATGGCCACCCGCTGCTGCTGCCCGCCGGACAGCTGCCGCGGATAGGCGTCGGCCTTGTCACCGAGCCCGACCCGCTCCAGCAGCCGGTGCGCGCTCTCCACCGCCGCCTTCCGGGGCCGCTTCAGCGCGGACACCGGTGCCTCGACGACGTTGTCCAGGACCGTGAGGTGCGGGAAGAGGTTGAAGTTCTGGAAGACGAACCCGATCCGGGTGCGCTGACGCAGCACCTCGCGCTCGGGCAGCTCGTACAGCCTGTCCCCGGCCCGCCGGTACCCCACCAGCGCGCCGTCCACGCTGATCTCGCCCCGGTCCACCTTCTCCAGGTGGTTGATGGCGCGCAGCAGTGTGGACTTGCCGGAGCCGGAGGGGCCGAGCACGACGGTGACCTCGCCGGCGCGCACCTGGAGGTCGATGCCCCGGAGCACGTCGAGCGGGCCGAAGCTCTTGTGCACCGACCTGATGTCGACCATGACGCTCATCGCGCGAGTTCCTTTACGAGTGAGCCGCTGAGGAAGGCCAGCACCGCCCGGGCGGTCGCGTCGTTCTGCCGGAACGCGGGCCCGCCGGTGCGGGGGCGGGTGAAGGCGCCGGGGGCGCGGGTGTCGGTGTACGGCCCGAGCGCGAAGCGCCGGGGGTGCGGGCGCCCGGCGCGGTCGAGGACGCGGCCGTCGCCGGGGTCGACCCTGAGCAGGCCGTCGGGTGTCTCGGCCGCGCCGTCGGCGTGCAGTTCGCGCAGCAGGCTGTCGCGGGCGCGCCGGACGGTGGGCTCGGGCAGCCGGGCCTCCACCAGCGCCCGGGCCTCGACGGAGAAGCCCGGCACGGTGGGGCTGGTGGCGCGGAACACCCCGTCCTCGGCGGTGACGGTCATGCCGGCCCCGACGAACCGGAGCAGTCCGGCCCGGGACAGCGCGAGCATCTGCCGCAGCCGGGGCCCGGGCGGCCCGGACGCGAGGTAGCTGAAGAACCCGTGCCACCAGGAGCCGATGTCCCCGAGCCGCACCAGCTGCCCGTAGACGGAGAGCAGCCCGAGGAACACCCCGAGGTCCGGGCTGTGGGCGGGATCGTGGCGGCGCCGCAGGTCGTCCTCGATGTAACCCCGCAGCCCTTCCTGGAAGTCCTCGTGCGAGGCGTAGCGCACACCCTCCAGGGGGTGGTCGAGCGCGGTCAGGTCGAGCCGGTCGGCCGGGTCCGGTACGGCGGCGGCGACGAGCGCCCGGGTCTCGGCGGGGTCCCCGGCCGCCGCGTACTTCTCCTCGAAGTCGGCCCAGGCCATCGCCGTACGCCCGGGGTGGGCGGTGAACAGCCGGTGGTAGTGGGCGAAGCCCAGCTCCTTCTCGACCAGGGGCCACACATCGCGCCGGAAGTCGAAGCCCGCCGGCCGGGCCAGCAGCTCCGCGACCTCGGCGGGGCCGAGGAAGCGGGGCAGCGGGGGCCGGTCGCCGGTCCAGTCGTAGCCGATCTTCGAGTGGTACGGCACTCCGCGCCGCGAGCCGACGTACAGCACCGGCTCCCGCCCCGAGGGACGGTACGTCTCCCCCTCGTACTGTCCGCCGCGCCCCTCGGTGAGCAGCACCATCAGGTCGACGAAGGCCAGCCCGAAGCCGCGGACGAGGACGGGTTCGCCGGGCGCCAGCGCGGTCAGGTCGCTGTCGGCGGTGAAGTCGGGCGGCAGGTGCACCAGGCCGTGCTCACGGGCGTATGCGGACAACTCGGCCTGCTCGGCGTCGGGTTCGCCGTCCAGGTGGCCCAGGGTGAGGATCACCAGGTCGGCGCGGAGCGGGTCCGGGCGGCCTTCCAGCCACACCCGCTGGCGGCCCTCGCGGGGTCCGTCGACCCGGACCGCGCGGCGGGGGTGGTGGTGGACGGTGACGTTCGGGGGCAGGTCGGCGACGGCCCGTTCGTACACCCAGCGCAGATAGCGGCCCTGGGTGCGGCGGTCGGGGAAGGTACGGCCGTCCAGCCGGGCCCACTCGTGCAGGGTGGGGCCCTCGCGCACCGGGCCGGCCATGGCCACCGTGTCGTCGGTGAACATGGTGACGTCCTCGGCCTGCGAGTTCATCCACAGCAGCGGCGACTGCGCCTGCCGCCATATGCGCCCGCCGCCGGGCGGATGGGGGTCGACCAGGTGGATGTCGAGGCCCGGACCGGCGTACAGCTCAGGCGCGTTGGCGGCGAGGCGTTCGAGGAGGCCGGTCCCCCGCGGCCCGGCTCCGACGATGACCAGTTGCTGCCTCATCGGGCGCTCTCCATGCCGCGCGCGTAGTGCTTCTCGACGAACGTCTGGGCGATGCCCAGCAGGGTGGTGACGAGGGCGTACCAGAGGGTGGCGACCATCAGCAGCGGGATCACCTGATAGGTGCGGTGGTAGATCAACTGGGCGGAGAAGAGCAGGTCGTTGACGGCGATGACGCTGACGATCGAGGTGCCCTTGAGGGTGCCGATCAGCATGTTGCCGGCGGGCGGCACGATCGCGCGCATCGCCTGCGGCAGCACGATCCGCCGCCAGCGCCGCCACCGGCTCAGGCCGAGTGCCTGGGCGGCCTCGATCTGCCCGCGGTCGACCGAGAGGATGCCGCCGCGCACGACCTCGGCGGCGTAGGCGGCCTCGTGCAGGGTGAGGCCGATGATCGCGACGGCGACCGGGCTGAGCAGGTCGACCGTCCTCACGCCGAACACCCGCGGGTACAGCGCGCCGATGTTGAACCACAGCAGCAGCTGCACCAGGATCGGGATGGACCGGAACAGCCACACGTACCCCCAGCTGACCGCCCGCAGCACGGGGTTGGCGGAGAGCCGGAACGCGGCGAGCAGGGTGCCGAGGGCGAAGCCGAGGACCATCACGACCGCGGTCAGCCACAGCGTGAGCCACAGCCCGCGCAGGACGGAGTCGGAGGTGAAGTAGTCGCCGACCACGTCCCATTGGAACGCCTTGTTGCGCACGACGGAGTCGACGGCGAACCCGAGCAGCGCGAGGACGACGACGGCCGCCGCCCACTGGCCGTACCGGCGCTGCGGGACGATCCGCGGGGCGTCCGCGGGCCCGGGCGTGTCCGGGACGGTGGGGATTTTGGCGAGGGTGTCCGATGACATGAAGGCTCCGTGACGCGCGTCGTCGAGGACGCGCCGAGTCGTCAGAACGGGTGGTGCCTTCACACGGGGGCGCGCCACGCGGCGCGGACACGGCCGAGCCCCTCAGCAGGGCCGTACCCCGAGAGTACGCGGGCGTTTCCGTACGCTGTCAAGGTTGTCCGTACTGTGAGCAGTACGTCTCAGGTCGGTTGACGCGGAACCGGATGCCTGTTCCACTTGGCCCATGCATCCGCAGCAGTGGCTGGTCACCCGCTCCCACATCGACTTCGGTCGCGTGTGGTCCTCTTCCTGTTGAGCTGACCCCCTGCTCCCGCCCGTCCTCCGGGCGGGCCCGCTCGCGTTCTCCCGCCGGTTCCCGGCCTGTTCTCCGCCTTCACACGCGCACCCCTCCCCTCGCGTTCCGCACACCTTCCGCCTCAGGAGACCGCTACCCGATGCGCACGCCCGCTTATCGCCATTTCATGCCCTTTGTCGCCATCACTTCGGCCGCGCTGCTCCTCACCGCCTGCGGATCCGGCTCCGGTGACCCGGGCGGCACGGACGCCTCCGGGGTGGCGGCCAAGTCCGACGAGGTGCCCACCACGGACGTCGTCTCCGCCGTGCGGAAGGACGACGCCGCGGCGAAGCTGCTGCCCGCCGGAACCACGCACCTCACCGTCGCGGTCAGCGTCGGCGGCACCCCGCCCGGCACCACGTACCTCGCCGACGGCGCGACCCTGACCGGTCAGGACGTCGACTTCACCAAGGCGGTCGCCCGGGTGCTCGGCATCAGGCTGAAGATCGAGCAGGCGAGCTTCGAGGCGATCCTGCCCGCCCTGGACAGCGGCAAGTACGACTTCGGCGCGAGCAACTTCGGCGTCACGGACGAGCGCCGCAAGACCATCGACTTCGTCACCTACGTCAACGACGGCCAGGGCTTCGCCACCCGCAAGGACAGCAAGCTCGCGAAGATCACCGATCTGAAACAGCTGTGCGGTCTGAACGTCGCGACCGGCGCGGGCACGACGTTCGAGGCCACGCTGGAGGCCGGCAAGCACGTGTGCTCCGACGCGGGCAAGAAGGCGTACCGGGTGCAGACGTACGCCGAGCCGAGCGCGGTCTGGTCCTCGCTCCAGCAGGGCCGCAGCGACATCGTGATGTCCACGATCAACGGCCTGCGGTACGCCGTGGCGCACCAGCAGGGCCTGAAGTTCCTCAACGAGTACCACCGCCTGGACGTCGGTTTCGCCTTCAAGAAGGGCACGAAACTGGCGCCGGCGTTCCAGGCGGCGGTGAACAGGCTGCTGTCCGACGGCAGCTACGACAGGATCCTCAGGAAGTGGGGCACGACGGGTTCCGCGATCAAGGAGTCCCGTATCAGCCCGCCGGAGCTGAAGGACTGACGCGCTCCCCTCCCGGGCGTCAGACGAGGAGGTCCTTGTAGTAGAAGCTGGCCTTCTTGTCGGTCTGGGTGAGGGACTGCTCGGAACCGAAGCCGAGGTGCAGGCGGGCGACGGTCGGGGTGCTCATGTCGGGGATCTGGACGGCCAGTCCTTCCGGCTCCCGGTAGAACAGGCTCTCGCCCGCCTTGCTGAGGCGGCGCTCGAAGACGGTGCCGGTGTTCCAGTCGATCGACGTGACGTAGGTGTTGCTGGTGCTGGTCCGGTTGCCGTCCGCGTCGTAGGTGTAGGCGGTGCCGTCGATGGTGTACAGGTACTGGCCCATGCTGGTGTAGCCCTGGAAGGTGGGGCCGGTGAGCACGGCGGGCTGGGTGAGGGTGGCCAGCGGGGTGAACGTGCCCGCCTTGAACGTGGCCAGGTCGTACAGGCTGTACTTCCAGGTGCCGTTGAGGCGGTGGCGGTGGGCGATGCGGTTGGTGACCGGGTCGACGGCGACGGTGTTGTGGTCGGAACCGGGGACCGGGGTGAACCGGGTGACCTGCGCGGAGTCGGGCCGCAGGACGGCGCCGTTGGCGAACTTGAACCGGGCGATCTTCGTGCCGTAGCCGTTGTTCTCGCTGTCGGGCACGGAGTCGCACTCGGTCCACAGGTAGGCGCTGTTGCCGGAGGGCTCGACACCGATGGACACGCCGTGTCCGAAGCCCTTGAGGTACATCCGGCCGATGACGTACCCCTGCCAGTCGAGGCGGGTGATGCACAGGTCGCCGTTCTTGGACCGGTCGGTGCCGCTGTAGGCCTGTGTCTCCCCGGGCAGGATGCGGCCGCCCTGGACCAACTGGGCCGTGTACAGGTGCTTGTTGGTGTTGTCGAACGCGAACGACTGAAGGATCCGGGTCTCGTTGAGCGGGATCTCGCGGAACCATTCGTCGGATCCGTCGGTGAGGTCGAAGCGCTTGGAGGTGCCGACGGCCGCGGAGGCGGTGCCGGCCTGGTCCAGGACGACGGCTCCGACGGCGGCTGCCGCGGTCAGACCGCCGATCCGCCGCAGTATCTGGCGCCGGCTCGGACCGCCGGACGTCTCGCGCTTCATGTGATCTCCGGGACGTTGCGTCGGCCCGCGACCGGGGCCTTGATGTGTGCACGATGTGTGCGACGCAGGATTGAATCATGCCGTCAGGGCTCGCGCCAGCCTCGTCCGCCCAGCTCGGACACCTCGTCAGGTCCGCGAGAGCAAACGTGATCGAGAACACAACTGTAAACGTGACGTGAAGAGACGGTTGTGGCTCATCGGTCCGATTTGAGGGACTGTTCGCCGGTGCCACGTCCTGCTTAACGTGCAGCGACGGCCTGGCCTCATGCGGCTTTCACTTCACCGACAGCCCGATGCCACGCGGCCTTTGCTTTGCACACGTGCCGGGGCCAGGGTCCCGGCCTTCTTCGGGTTGGGGATGGTCCGTGCGACGCGCGCACAGACAAGCAAGAGGCGCCTCCTGGGCGTTGGCCATGGCGCTGGCGGCATCGTTGCTGGCCGCGCCGGCGGCCCAGGCCGCGGGTACGGCCAAGGCGGTCGCGGCCGGGCGCAAGCAGCCGGTCGACGTGCCCGCGCGGGCGGCCGGGGGTGTGCCCCGTGACGGCGCGGAGCCGACGCAGACCAAGCCGGTCCGGCCGGTGTGGCCCAAGGCGGCGCACGCCCGCCTCGCCCTGTCGGGTCTGAAGCCGGGCAGGACCCTGCCGGTGGCACCGGCCGGCGACGCCCCGGACACTGCCGCCGTGCAGGTGGGACCGGCTCCCGCCGCGGCCGTGGCCAGGCAGCGGTCCGCCATCGCGGTCCCCGCCCCCACGGACGTGGACGTCAAGGTCCTGGACCGGACCGGGCTGAAGCGGACGAACGGCATCGGCATGGGCGTCCAGCTCACCCGGCGCGACGGCCGCGGCACACCCGGCCCGGTGAACGTCACCTTCGACTACTCGAAGTTCAGGTACGCCTACGGCGGCAACTTCGCCGCCCGTCTGCGTCTGGTCGCCCTGCCCGCCTGCGCGCTGACCACGCCGGAGGCGAAGGGCTGCTCGACGGCCGACCCGCGGCCCGTGCCGGTCCACAACGACCTGGCCAAGGGCACCCTCACCGCGACCGTCCAGGCCGACGCCGACCCCACGCCGTCCATCTCCGTCATCCAGCCGGACCGGACGGCGAAGTCCGCGCTCTCCTCCTCGGCGCTGAGCGCCGCCACCGCGTCGGGCGCGACGGTGTACACGCTGGCGTCCACGTCGTCCTCCGACGCCGGTGACTACCGGGCGTCCTCGCTGAAGCCGTCCGGCTCCTGGAACGTCTCGACCGGTTCGGGCGCCTTCTCGTACAGCCTGCCCTTCGACGTGCCCAAGCCGCCCGCCGGTCAGGCGCCGTCGCTGGCGCTGTCGTACAACTCCCAGTCGGTGGACGCCCTCACCTCCGCCCAGAACACCCAGGCGAACTGGGCAGGACTGGGCTGGGACCTGAGCGGCATCGGCTTCATCGAGCGCCGCTACCGGGGCTGCCAGGACGACGGCACGGGCACCGGCTGGGTCGGCGACCTGTGCTGGGACTCGCCCAACTCCGCCAAGGAGCCCGACGGGGCCGTCTACGTCATCAACTTCAACGGCGTCAGCTCCACTTTGGTCCAGGACGACAACGGCACCGGCTCCTACCACGTGCAGGACGACCCGGGCTGGCGCGTGCAGCACCTGACCGGTGGTCACGGCTCGGACGACGAGTACTGGGTGGTCTCGACCCAGGACGGCACGCGCTACTACTTCGGCTGGGGCCGCTCCGAGCGCACCGACGCCGCCACGGACTCGGTGCTGACCGTGCCCGTCTTCGGCAACAATCCCGGAGAGCCCGGCTACAACGGCGGTGTCGGCGTCAGCACGCAGGCCTACCGCTGGGGCCTGGACCGCGTCGTGGACCCCGACGAGGTGGAGACCGCCTACTTCTACGACAAGGAGCAGAACCACTACCGCTCGGTGCTGCTCGCCGACCAGGCGCGCGTGTACGACTCCGCCGCCTACCCGGTGCGCATCGAGTACGGCTGGGCCTCCCAGATTCCGGGCGCGCAGCTGCCCGCGAAGGTGGACCTGCGCTACGTGGGCCGCTGTGTGGAGCGGATGGCCGACAAGGACCCGTTGGCGAGCGAGCCGGCGGACTGCCCGGGCATCTCCGACCACCCGGACTCCTACCCGGACGTGCCCACGGACCTGATGTGCGACGGTACGAGCGCGGACAACGGGTGCCGGACGATCAAGGGTGAGACGTACTCGCCGACGTTCTTCGCCACGAAGATGCTGTGGGACGTCAAGACCTACGTGCGGGACGACGACGCCTCCGCGTGGAACCCGGCGATGCAGTACCAGATGAAGTACGGGCTGCCCAACCCCGAAGGCACCGTCGACAACACCCTGTGGCTGGACTACATCCAGCGCAAGGGCTACGGCGACGGCACCGACATCACCCTGCCGACCATCAACATCAACGGTGAGTGGCGGGACAACCAGCTCGGCGGCGGTGTGCTGAACTTCCGCCGCGTCACCCAGATCCACCAGGACCTCGGCTCGTTCGTCAACGTCACCTACCGCAACTACGACGCCCAGGACGCCTGCGACATCGACAACCCGCCCAGCGAGTCGAACAACACCCAGGCCTGCTTCAAGCAGCGCTGGGTGCCCGAGGGCGCCACGGACGAGAAGACGGGCTGGTTCAAGAAGTACGTCGTCGCCAAGGTCAGCGTCGACCCCGGACCCGGCTCGGGCTCGGGCAACGACGGCGACCCGGTGATGACCACCACCTACGACTACGTCGGCAAGCCCGCGTGGGCGTTCCCCAACGACCCGCTGACCAAGGACAAGGACGAGTCCTGGACCGACTGGCGCGGCTACCAGCAGGTCGAGGTCCACACCGGCACCAAGTCCAACGCGGCCTCCACCTACTACTGGCTGTACCGCGGCATGGACGGCGACCGCACCGACAAGGACGACCCGTCCAAGACGCGCAGCGTCACCGTCGACGACGGTGACAGCGGCCGGCCGGCGGTGACCGACTCCCCCTGGCTCAACGGCAAGGTGCTGGAATCGAGCAACCGCGACGGCTCCGGCCAGTCCCACAAGCGGGTCTGGCACGAGTACTGGGTCCACGACACCGCGCAGTACGACGGCCTGCCCGACGCCCGCTTCGTCCGCGACTCCAAGACGACCACGGACGAGCTGACCTCCAGCGGCTGGCGCGAGCACACCGTCAAGAACGAGTTCGACGACACCGAGCCGGCCAGCACCAAGTACGGCCTGCCCCTGCGCACCAACGACTGGGGCCTGTCGGACACCGACGACAACCGGTGCACCACCTTCGGCCGCGCCTACAACACCGACTACTTCCCCGGCTCGCAGGTCCAGCGCTGGATGGTGCTGCCCGACGAGACCCGGCACTACGCCGCCGACTGCGCGGCCAGGTCCTCGGCCAACCAGGACGCCTACGCCGTCACCCTGTACGACGACGCGACCTCGGTCGACACCGACAAGCCGACCGACGGGCACCCCACCACCGTGCGCGCCTACACGGACGCCACGCACTACCGCGAGACCAAGGCGAAGTTCGACCAGGCCGGCCGGCAGACCTCCACGACCGACGGCGAGCAGAACACCACCACGACGACCTACCAGCCCGCCACCTCGTGGCCGGTCGACGGCGTCAAGGTGACCACGCCCGACCCGGACGGCAGCGACGGCCCGGCCGCACCGCAGACCACCACCACCTGGTACTCCCGTCTGTGGGGGGTGCCGTACCGCATCCAGGACGCGAACAACCAGACCACGCGTATCGTCCTGGACTCCGTGGGCCGCGTCTCGAAGGTGTTCAAGCCCTCGCAGATCTCCGCCTACCCCGACGGCACGCCCAGCCTGAAGTACCAGTACGACATCACGACGTCGGACAACAGCGACGGCGTCCCGGACCTGGTCTCCACCGTCCCGCCCAAGGTCACCACGACCACACTCCAGTCGGCCGGAAAGGTCCTGACCAGCTACGACTACCTGGACGGCCTCGGCCGAGCCCGCGAGACCCAGGTCCCGGCGCCCACCGGCACCGGACGGACCGTGATCTCGACCCGCTACGACACCTCGGGCAACGTCACCGGCACCAGCGCCGCGTTCTACAACTCCGGCACCGCCGGCTCGGGCATGGTCCTGCCCACCGTGGACAGCCTGCCGTCCTACACCGACCTGGTCATCGACTACGCCGGCCGCACCACCGAGTCCCGGATCATGGTGGACGGCGATCCGCAGGCCCAGGGCCAGACGATCACCAACTACCACGGTGACTACACCACCACGATGCCTCCCGCCGGAGAGCGCACCAACAGCTACACCGACGTGTTCGGGCAGGTGAGCAAGGTCGTCGAGTTCGGCCCGTCCACGTACACGACGTACTACGAGTACAACCGCAGCGGCCAGCTCTCCAAGATCACCGACTCCAAGGGGAACATCACCACCTACGCCTACAACTGGCTCGGCGAGCGCACCGGCGGCAAGGACCCCGACGCGGACCTCAACGGCACGGGCGTCATCACCTACGACGGCAACGGCAACGTCGAGACGGTCAAGGACGCGGCCGGCACGGTCCTGACCTACACCTACGACCACCTCGGCCGGCCGCTGACCGTGCAGAACGGCACCAAGGTGCTGACCCGCACCACCTACGACACGGCAGCGGGCGGCATCGGCAGGCCGGCGACCTCGACGTCGTACGCGGGTGGTTACGCCTACACCGACAAGGTCAACACCTACGACGCCGACGGCAACGCCACCGAGACGCAGACGACCGTCCCGGCCGACGGCACGGGCTTCGAGAACACCTACGTCACGAAGTCCTCGTACAACGCGCTGGGCCAGCAGACCAGCCTCACCTACCCGGCCGTCGGTGACCTCCCCCAGGAGACCGTCACCACGCAGTACGACGGCTTCGGCAACCCGGAGAAGGTCACCAGCGACCTGAACAACACGGTCTACGTCGACTCCACCGGCTTCGACCGCGTGGGCCGGCTGGCCGACCGCACCTACGGCACCACGGCCACCACCACGACCACGGCCCGCCGCTCGTACAGCTACGACGACGCCGACGGCACCGGCTGGCTGACGAACATCACCACCACCAGCAGCACGAAGGGCACCGTCCAGAACGACGACTACCTCTACGACAACGCCGGCCAGACCACCGACCTGGCCGACAGGACCACCGGACAGCACCAGTGCTACACGTATGACGAGCTGAACCGCCTCAGCCGTGCCTGGACCACCGGGGCGAGCACCGGCTGCGCCGGTCCCTTCTCCCCCGACCTGGCCACCGGCAAGGACCCCTACCAGCTCGACTACACCTACGACGGCATCGGCAACCTCCAGAAGGTCACCAACACCACCGCCACCGGCGCCCAGGTCAACGACTACGTCTACCCCGGCTACTCCGCCGACCAGTCGACGTACACCGCCGGGGCCGCCCACCCGCACGCCGTGACCTCGGTGAAGACCCCGACGGGCACCGACCTCTACGACTACGACGACGACGGCCAGATGAAGAGCCGCACCGTCGGCGGGAAGCAGACGACCCTCGTCTGGAACGAACTGCACCAGGTGACGTCCGCCTCCGGCGCCGCCACCACCGGCTACGTCTACGCGGCCTCCGGTGACCTCCTGGAGCGGAAGTCCACGGACGAGACCGTCCTGTACCTCACGAGTCAGGAGATCCACAAGGCACCCGGCGCCACTGCGAAGGCCACCCGTTACTACGGCGACGGCACGACGACCGTGGCGATGCGCACCGCGGTGGACAAGACCAGCAGCAAGCTCAGCTGGATCATGTCCGACACCCAGGCGTCGACCCAGCTGACCGTCGACGCGGGGACGGGCACCGCGCAGCGGCGGCGCTACCTGCCCTTCGGCGCCCAGAACGGCGGCACCGCCCTGCCCTCCGGCTCGGACCGGGGCTTCCTCGGCAAGACCGAGGACGACGCGACGGGCCTGTCCATCCTGGGCGCCCGCATGTACGACCCGAAGCTGGGCCGGTTCCTCAGCCCGGACCCGCTGAACTCGCCGTACGACCCGCAGTACCTCAACGCCTACTCGTACTCCCTCAACAACCCCGTCACCTACAGCGACCCCGACGGGCTGAGGCCCATCACGGATTGTGAATACGGTTGCGGCAGCGGAGACGACAGCTACCGCGACTGGATGTCCCCGAACGGCGACGGCACCTGGTCGTACCACTACGAGTACTCCCACTACGTCTACAACGGACAGGGGGAGCTGCACAGCGTCGTCAAGACGGGCAGCGACCTGCCCCCGCTCGGCAAGAAGATCGTGTTCAAGCCCCTGGACATCAGTGCCCAGGTGACGGTCATCAAGGCGCTCGCCTCGACCTTCCTGCCCGACCCCAAGGCGTGGAAGGACTGCCTCTCGGGTTCGGGGGTCTCCAGTTGCCTCATCGCCGGCACGGACCTGCCCCTGGGCAAGGCGCTGAAGCTGGTGCCCGACTCCGTGCTGAAGAAGGGCGCGAAGGCCGCCGAGGAGTGGGTCACCAAGCTCACCAAGGGGTGCAACTGCTTCCTCGCCGGCACGGACGTCCTGATGGGCGACGGCAAGACGACCAAGGACATCGAGGACGTCAAGGTCGGCGACAAGGTCCTCACCACCGATCCGCAGACCGGTAGGACGACCGCGCAACGGGTGACCCGCCGCATCGTCACCGACACCGACAAGCACTTCAACGAGCTGTCCGTCGCGACCGAGGACGGCATCGAGAAACTGACGGCGACCCACGAACACCCCTTCTGGTCCCCGTCACGACACGACTGGGTCCAGGCCGGCGACCTCAAGCCGGGCATGACCCTGCGCACGGACGACGGCCGCACGGTCATCATCACCGCCAACCGCCCGTTCACGACCCACGCCCGCACGTACAACCTCACGGTCGAAAACGTCCACACGTACTATGTCCTGGCGGGCGAGACGCCGGTTCTCGTTCACAACAGCAGTTGCTCGGTCCCGATCTCGAAGGGAAGATGGGATCACATTTGGGACCGTCATGTGAATCGAAGCCAGTATCCGAACAAGAGTAAGTTCAACACCACGAGCAAGGCGAAGATCGAGAAGATGATCAATCGCGCTCTTGGTGGCGCGACCGATGACGGTGTCTACTTCTACCGATTCCCGTCGTCGATCGGCACGACCGCTGCCGGCGACCCGCAGTACTACATCAGAGTTGTGGTTCGGGATCGAAAGCTGATCACAGCATTCCCGTCCGATGCCCCGTGAGGTGTGGCGAGCGTGTTTGAGGAGTTGTCGCGATGGGCGTAGACGTAGTGTTGAAGCAGGTGGAAGGGCGGGGATCGAGCCCTAAGAGGCGCCGCCTGGCCCAAGTGGACGCCGTGCTGGACGGCTCGGATCTGTTTGCACATATCTGCGAAAGCAGCAACCTGCCCATGCTGAATCGAGTAGATCCCTACGGGACTCTGATTCTGACCCCGCAAGATATGCCGCAATTTATTTCCGAGGTTGACGCGGAGCGAAGTTCGGCCGAGGGTGATGCGGAGCGCGATATCTTGACCGCTGTCCGAGGACTTGCCGAGCGATGTGCGGATGAAGTGTCGATGGAACTTCACCTTGAGGGGGACTGATCAAGTGAATCAAGTGACAGTCTGCCGAATTTCAGGAGAAACCGTGCCGATTGATCGTGGAGGTTCGGAAACGATCGAGTCCGAGGGCGGCGGTGAATGCAGCTGGAATTCTTCTACTGGGCGGATCGGCGCCCAGTAGGGAGGTGAGGCCGGCTTTCTACCCGCTGGCCTGCTGAGCGACAGCGGACCACAGGCCCCACCGGGAAGTTCCGGCGGGGCCTGTGCGGTGACGCCCCCCTTCGACGTGTCGCGTCGGAGACGGGGGCATGCCTTCAGGATCGTCGTCCGTCCGCGTCAGTCGACTCAGCAACCGTCGCACGGGCAGCAGCAGTCGCAGCAGTCGCACCCGTCGCAGGGACAGTCGCAGTCCCGGCAGCAGCCCTCCCGCTTCTTCCGGGACCACGGACCCTCGTACTCCTCGGCGCAGCACATCCTGCAGGTGCAGCACAGCGCGAAGAACATCCCGCAGCCGGCCCAGAAACCGCGTCGGCCCTTGACCGGCTCGGGCGGCGGACCGAAGCCGCCCCCGAAACCGCCTCCTCCGCCGAAGCCGCCTCCGCCGGGAGAACCGCCGCCGGCGTACGGGTTGCCCGGAAGGGGAGCGCCGGCGCCCTGCGGATTGCCGCCGCCGTACGGCTGTTGCGGTCCTCCGGCTCCGTACGGCCCCGGCCGCGTCCCCGCGTCGTCGGACCCCCGCGGCCCCCCGTGCCGACCGGCCGCGCACGCCGGTGCCGTCCCGAAGGCGCGGTCCACCGAGCGGCGCAGTTCGTGGACGAGGAGGAGGTGGACGAGCCGGCCGTCGTGGAACCCGGCCTTCCGCAGGGCGAGCCGGATGCCGTGCAGGGCGTCGGCGGCGAGCCGGCGTGCCTCGGTGAGGGGCGTGCCGGTGGCGGTGAGCGGGTTCCAGGCACCCGACAGGGCGTCAGCCCGCCGGTCCTCCACGGCGTCCAGCAGGTGGGCGAGGCGGCCGAAGAGGCGTCCGGCCTCGGCCAGGGGCCCGGCGTTGTCCGGCCGCCCGGCCAGCAGCGCGGTGTGCGCGAAGGCCGCGGCGGTCGCGGTCTCGGTCGGTTCGGTGACCGTGAGGACCGGAGTACCTGGACCGGCAAGGGCCTCGACGCCGGGCTGCCGGTCGACGGCGTCGACGAGGACGCCGGTGTCGAAGCCGACCGCCGCCCCGCCGCGTTCACCGGCCCGGCCCCAGTTCGCCGCTAGCCGGCGCGCGGCGGCGGCGACCGGCGCGCGGGCCAGCAGCCCGTCGCGGTCGGCGACGTGGTCGCGCACCTTCGCGGAGGCGAGCACGAGGGAGACGGCGGCGGCGAGCCGGGCGCCCTCACCCTGTGCGACGGACGCGGTCCGCATGCCGCGCAGCGCGCACGGTCCGGCCGTGCGACGGGTGCCGCTCAGCGGGCCGGCCTGAGCTTCCGTCAGGACCGACAGCAGAAGTCCGTCGTAGTTCGTCACCATCCGCGCGAACTGACCGTGGTCGCGGCGCAGGGCCAGACACAGCCCGCACAGGTGCGCCGTCCAGTCGGCCGTGAACCGCTCACCGAGCCGGTGGGCGCAGGGCCTGACGATTCCGAACACAACATCCCCCGTACTGTGATACGACGTTGCCGTTCACCCATACGCACCGTGCATCACCCGTCCGCCGCAGACAATCATATTTCACTCTCAGTCAGCAGCCGTATGAGTCTCTCCCCTTGGGGCACAAGGACTCTCGACGGATCCGCTGTGCACCAGTACCGTCACAAACCCCCCGCGCGGCGTCTATCCACTTGGCGAGGCGTCCGCATCATGGATGACCATAGGGATGCGGAAAGCAGAAGAGACCGCTGTGAGAGGAGGCGTCCATGGGATCGGTACGCAAGGCGAGTGCGTGGCTCGGCCTCGTCGACGACAACGATGACGAGCGCTACTACGACGACGACTACTCCGAGGGCACCGAGTCCGGGGACGCCTGGGTCACCGACCCCCGGGTGAAGGTGGCCACGGACACGGCCGAGGACAAGGGCCGCCGGATCGGCACGGTGACCCCGGACAGCTTCCGGGACGCCCGCGCCATCGGCGAGCTGTTCCGGGACGGGGTCCCGGTCATCATGAACCTCACCAACATGGAGCCCGGCGACGCCAAGCGGGTCGTGGACTTCGCGGCGGGGCTCATCTTCGGTCTGCGCGGCTCGATCGACCGCGTCTCGAACCGGGTGTTCCTGCTCACCCCGGCCGACACCGAGATCATCAGCGGTGACGCGTCCGCCCACCGCTCGGACGGCTTCTTCAACCAGAGCTGAGGCGGGGCCGCCGCACCGGCCCCGCCCCGCCCCGGTGCTCACCGGAAGGCGTCGAGCCCGGTGAGCGCCTTGCCCAGCACGAGCTGGTGCATCTCGACGGTGCCCTCGTAGGTGAGCACCGACTCGAGGTTGGTCGCGTGCCGCATCACCGGGTACTCCAGGGAGATCCCGTTGGCACCGAGGATCGTCCGTGCCGTACGGCAGATCTCGATGGCCTCGCGGACGTTGTTGAGCTTGCCGAAGCTGACCTGCTCGGGACGCAGGCGGCCGGCGTCCATCCGCCGCCCCAGATGGTGGGCGAGCAGAATCCCCTTGTGCAGCTCCACGGCCATGTCGGCGAGCTTGGCCTGGGTGAGCTGGAAGCCGCCGATGGGCCGCCCGAACTGCTCTCGTGACCGCGCGTAGTCGAGGGCCGCCTCGAAGCTGCTGCGGGCGGCGCCCATCGCGCCCCAGACGATGCCGTAGCGGGCGTGGGACAGGCAGCTGAGCGGTCCGCGCAGCCCGGTGACCTCCGGCAACACGGCCGTGGCGGGCAGCCGTACGTCGTCCAGGACCAGTTCGCTGGTGACGGAGGCGCGCAGGGACCACTTGTGCTTGATCTCCGGCGCCGAGAAGCCGGGGCTGTCGGTGGGGACGACGAAACCGCGGACGCCCTCCTCGGTCTGCGCCCAGACGACGGCCACCCCGGCGACCGAGCCGTTGGTGATCCACATCTTGCGGCCGTTCAGCACCCAGTCCTCGCCGTCCCGCTTGGCGTGGGTGCGCATCGAGGCGGGGTCGGAGCCGTGGTCGGGCTCGGTCAGCCCGAAGCAGCCGATCACCTCGCCGGCCGCCATGCGCGGAAGCCACTGGAGCTTCTGCTCCTCGCTGCCGAACCGGTGGATGGCGTACATCGCGAGGGAGCCCTGCACGGAGACCAGCGACCGGATGCCCGAGTCGGCGGCCTCCAGTTCGAGGCAGGCCAGACCGTACTGGACAGCGCTCGCGCCCGCGCAGCCGTAGCCGGTGAGGGACATGCCGAGGGCGCCGATCGAGCCGAGTTCCCGGGCGAGGTCCCGGATGCCGGGCAGTTCGCCCTTCTCGTACCAGTCGGCGACGTACGGCAGCACACGGTCGGCCGCCCAGGTGCGGACGGTGTCCCGGACGGCCAGGTCCTCCGGCTCCAGCAGGTCGTCGAGCCCGAGCGGGTCGGCGGCATCGAACGGGGGCAGCTTCGCGGACGCGGACATGGAACACCCTCCGGAACACGGGACGCCACACGGGACGTCGGCAAAACTAGCAACGCTAGTTACGGCTCTCCGGCCGACGTTACGGTGCAGTGTCCCGCACGTCCAGAGGAGGTCAGGCGCTGACCCGCGGTTTCCCGGCCGCCGCCTCCGCCTCGCGCGGCGACGGCAGCGCGGGCTCGCCGCCCGCCGGCTCCTCGCCGCACTGCATGAGCCACGGCAGCCGCAGTGCCATCACCGCGCCCAGCAGCAACAGACCGGCGCTCACCAGCAGCGTCACGTGCAGCCCGTGCACGAAGGAGTCCCGCGCGGCGCGGCGCAGCGCGGCCCCGGCCGAGCCGCCGAGCCGTCCGGAGACCTCGTACGCCTCGCCGAGCGAGTGGCCCGCCGCGTCCGAGGCGGACCGGGGCACGCCCGGCACCGACCGCAGCCCCGGCGCGTAGGCGGCGTTCATCACGCTGCCCAGCAGCGCGATGCCGATTCCGGCCCCGAGCTGGTACGACGTCTCGCCGATCGCCGCCGCACCGCCGGCCTGGGCGGCCGGGGCCTCGCTGAGCATCGACTCGTAGGCCCCGAAGAGCGTGGTCTCCAGGCCGAAGCCCAGCAGCACGAAACCGGCCAGCAGCAGCGTCGGGTCGTCGGCGGCGCCCATGCCCGTCAGCGTCAGCACCGCCGCGGTCGTCAGGCAGAAGCCGAAGCACACCATGCGGCGCGGACCGAAGCGGCGCAGCATGCGCGCACCCGCGAGACCGGCCGCCATCGCGGCGAGCGTGAGGGGCAGCAGTCGCAGGCCGGTCTGCAGCGGGGACAGGCCGAGCACCAGTTGCAGGTACTGGGCGGCGATCAGCTCCAGGCCGACCAGCGCGAGCATGGCCAGCACGATGCAGCCCACCGAGGTGCTGAACGCGGGCCGGCGGAACATGCGCAGGTCCACCAGCGGATGCGCGAGCCGCCGCTGACGCCGTACGAAGAGGACGAGGAGGGCGGCGCCGGTCAGCAGCGGCAGCACGGTGAGGGGGCTCGCGGCCGCCTCGCCGCCGCCGAGCCGCTTCACGCCGAAGACCACCCCGAACAGCCCGGCCGCCGCCATCAGCGCGCCCGTCACGTCCCAGGGGCCCTCGCCGTCACCCCGGGACTCGGGCAGCAGCACCCGGCCCACCGGCAGGCTCACCAGCATCAGCGGGATGTTGACGAGGAAGACCGCGCCCCACCAGAAGTGCTCCAGCAGGAAGCCGCCGAGCAATGGTCCGACCGCCGCGCCGACCGCCGCGACCGCGCTCCAGACGCCGATGGCGAGGGCGCGCTCGCGCCGGTCGGGGAAGACCTGGCGCAGGATCGACAGCGTGGCCGGCATGATCATGGCGCCGCCGACGCCGAGCAGCGCGCGGGCGACGATGAGCATCTCGGCGGTCGGCGCGAACGCGGCCACGGCGGAGGCGACCCCGAAGAGGGCGTAGCCGAGCAGCAGGACGCGTCTGCGGCCGACCCGGTCGCCGAGGGTGCCGAAGAGGATCAGCAGCGAGGCGCAGACCAGCGGATAGACGTCGACGATCCAGAGCAGTTCGATGGCGCCGGGCTTGAGGTCCTCGGTGACGGCGGGGACCGCCACGTGCAGCACGGTCGCGTCGAGCGCGACGAGCAGCAGGCTGACGCAGAGCACGACGAGGACGACCCAGCGGTTGGCACCTGCCCCGGGCGCCCGACGGCGCGGCCGTACGGCAGCCGTGGTCGTCCCGGACATGTACGTACCTCCCAGATGCTCCCTCGTGCGGGGCGGACCGACGGGGTGGGGACCCCCAGTCGTACGGCCGGAGAGGAGCGGTGTCTCCGGCCCGCGCGAACCCACGCGGGTGAATCGTCACAGTACGCGAGTCCGCCGCGCGGTCACGTGGCGGACCTCTCACCCACCGGAGGGAACCCGTGTGGCGTACCCCACGTCCGCCCCTCTTGACCCCGACCCGGCGGGAGGTCCGGTGGAGCGCGCGGTCGATAATCGAGCCCGTGACCGATCCCGCGACGCGCGTGGCCCCGACCCGTGCCCCTCTCCTGCGCCGGGCCGCTCCTGCCCTCCTGGGCTACGCGGCGGTCCGCGCCCTGGGGCTTGGGGTGCTGGCGGTGTGGAGCGCCGCGCGCGGCAAGAACGCGTTCACCTTGCTGACCGCCCGCTGGGACTCGCTCTGGTACACGCGGGTCGCCGAGCTGGGGTACGGCTACGAGGTGCGGCTGCCGAACGGGGACGTCCACTCCAACCTCGCGTTCTTCCCGCTGCTGCCCTGGCTGGAGCGGCTGCTGCACGCGGTCGCGCCGCTGTCGTACGCGGGGGCCGGGTTCGTGGTGAGCCTGGTGGCCTCGCTCGCCGCCGCGGCCGGGATCTTCGCGGTCGCGGACCGGGTGTACGGCCCCCGGGCCGGGGTGTGCTCGGTGCTGCTGTGGGCGGTGCTGCCGGTCGGGATCGTGCAGTCGATGGCGTACAGCGAGTCGCTGTTCACGGCGCTGGCGGCCTGGTCGCTCTACGCGGTGCTGACCGGGCGCTGGGTGGGCGCGGGCACGCTGGCGGCCCTGGCCGGACTGACCCGGCCGGTGGGGGCGGCGGTCGTCGCCGCCGTGTGGGTGGCGGGCGCGCTCTCGTTCAGACGGCAGCGCGACACGTCGGTCCCGTCAAGGCAGGAGCGCGACACGTCGGTCCCGTCAAGGCAGGAGCGCGACACGTCGGTCCCGTCAAGGCGGGAGCGCGACGCGGTGGTCTCGTTCGGGCGAGAGCGCGGCACGCGGCACGCGCCAGGCGCGCACGATGGCGAACACGCGCCCGCGCTGGGACCCGGCGCGCCCGTCACCCCGTACGCCCCTGGCCGGCGGCGCGCGCTCGGCATGCTGCTCGCTCCGCTCGGGGCCGCCGGCTACGTCCTCTGGGTCGGCCACCGCACCGGCAAGGGCCCCCTCGGCTACCTGGACGTGCAAGCCGGATGGCGCAACGGGTTCGACGGCGGCTACGCCTTCGCCCGCTTCGTGGCCGACAAGTTCACGTCGGTTCCGTCCGCTCTCGCCGGACTCGGCCTGATCGCCGGGGTGGCCCTGCTGATCTGGCTGTACGTCACCGGGGTCCGCGCGCGCCAGCCGGTCGAACTGCTGGTCTACACGGGCGTCGTGCTCGCCCTCGCTCTGTGCGCTTCGAGCTACTTCGGCTCCAAGCCGCGGCTGCTGATGCCCGCCTTCCCGCTGCTGCTGCCGCTCGCCCGTGCCCTGGCCCGGCCGCGTACGTCCCGATCGGCCCTGCTCACGGCGGGGTTGGCGGTCGCGGCGGCGGTCTACGGGGCCTTCTGGCTGAACGGCACCGGGCCGCCGTGACCGGCCGGGCCGTCCGATGACGCCCCGGAGAATTGCGTGCCAGGTCCGGGTTAACACATTCATAAGCGCCATATAAACAACACCCGGCATGATCAAAGGAATTGGCCCGATCGGACTCACAGGATTGCGGAATCCCGAGAATTCGGGCCGCCCTTGAGAGGTTTCCCACATCACATCGTCATCACAAAGACGCTGTTTCGACCGGGAACACCGCTCACTCGCTGTAACGTCGATTGGGTGCGTACCGAACGAAACCTCACCCGGCGTCTGGACCGGGTGTTCGCCAGACTGGACCGTGAGCCGGAACGACCGGCCCACATCGATGTGCCGAGGATGAGCCGGCACCGGGTCGTTCTGTTCTCCGCGACCCTGGCTTTCTACCTGGCGATCGTGTGGGCCGTGGTGACGACCTCCTGGCTGGTCCGGCTGGACTGGCAGGTCATGTTCTTCCGGCCGTACCAGCAGTGGCCCGAGATCCACGCCTTCCTCGACTACTACGTGGTGCTGGGCCAGCGCGGCCCGACCGCCGTGATGGTCGCGGCCTGGCTCGGCTGGCGCTCCTGGCGGCAGCACACCCTGCGCCCGCTGCTCACCCTGGCCACCTCACTGCTCCTGCTGAACATCACGGTCGGCGCCGCCAAGCTCGGCATGGGGCGGCTCGGTCCGCACTACGCGACCGTGATCGGCTCGAACGAGATGGGCCTGGGCGGCGATATATTTCCCAGCGGCCACACCGCCAACGCCGTGGTGACCTGGGGAATCCTGGCGTATCTGGCCTCCACCCCGACGGCGCGCCGCTGGCTGTCGGCCCTCTCCGCGGTCACCTCGCTCGGCGTCGGGCTCACCACCGTCTACCTCGGTACGCACTGGCTGAGCGACGTGCTGCTGGGCTGGGCCGCCGGTCTGCTGATCCTGCTCGCCCTGCCCTGGTTCGAGCCGCTGATCGCCAAGGCCGAGCTGGGCCTCTTCGACCTGCGCGACCGCTGGCGTGCCCGCCGCGGCCTGCCCGCGCCCGAACCGGCCGTGCCGGTCGCCCCGGTGCCGCTCAAGCCGCGCGGCCTGCCGGCCGAACAGCCGGTGCCGGCCCGCGAGCCGGTGGCCTCCACCCGGTCCTCGCGGGGCCTGGCGCACCTCGCGCCGGGTCCGCACACGGCCCGTTCGGAACGCACCCCGGTCACCCCGGCGGGCAGCCGCCGCCCGCCGCACGCCGACCGTCTCCCGCGCGGCACGTCCCAGCCGGCCCGGCCGCTGACCGGCAACTGACGGCCGCCACCGGCCCGGGGTTCCGGTACGCACCACCGCCCCGCGCCACGACGAAGGCCCCGCTCCTGCCGTGGAGCGGGGCCTTTTGGCGTACGGGGGCCGAAAACGGGTCGTCAGCCCTTCCAGGCGCGGGCCACCCGGCCGTCCCGCACCTCGAAGTTCAGCCGTCCGGCCCGGTACTCCATGGTGATGATCGCGCCCGGCGGCAGCGACCGCACCGTCGACCAGCCGCGCTGCCGCGCGAGCCGTTCGGCGTGCGCCGCTTCGAGGCCGACGTACCCGTCCGGGTTGTCCTGGGGCTCCGCTGACGGAGTGGGAATCGGTGCCATGCGGCAACGCTAGGCCGCGACCGGCGGTGACGGAAGCCGGGCACGGACGGGTAAGAGCCGTATCCGGCTGCCGTCACACTTCTGTCACAGCCACTGCGAGCCCGTTTCGGCCGCGGTCACATCATCGGCCGCGACGGCGGGTGTCACACGAACGAGGGTTTCCGTTGGGCTCACCGGGGTATTCGAACAGAATTCACGCGTGTCGGAGGGCCGCTTCGAATTACCCGGCGGAAAGTGCCGCAGTGGGGATCGGGGCGGGCCCGGGGCCGCGATTCCCCGCGCAATCCGCAGTGGTGCCACGGCAGCTGACGCCACATGGGAAATTCACGGATTCAGCACACAACCGCCGGACGCGCCCTGTCGGAGCGCGCGCCCGGCGAGCCCCAGGGCGGCAGCTCACGGGTGCGCGCGCCGCGGGAGCCGCGGGCGCGGGCGCGACGATGCGAAGGGGCGAGCGAGCGATGGGAACCGAGACCGCCGGGGCGCCGGCGCTGCCGGTGCGGCGGGCCAGGGCCGGCCGGCTGGTGGTGGACTGGCTCACGACCACCGACCACAAGAAGATCGGCCACCTGTACCTGATCACGGGCTTCGGGTTCTTCCTGGCGGGCGGGGTCATGGCGCTGCTGATGCGCGCGGAACTCGCCCGGCCGGGGCTTCAGCTCATGGACAACAACCAGTACAACCAGTTGTTCACGCTGCACGGCACCATCATGCTGCTGCTGTTCGCGACCCCCAGCTTCGCGGGCTTCGCCAACGAGCTGATGCCGTTGCAGATCGGCTCCCCCGACGTGGCCTTCCCCCGGCTGAACATGCTGTCGTACTGGCTCTTCGCGTTCGGCGGGCTGATCGTGCTGAGCTCGTTGCTGGTGCCCACCGGTCCGGCCGCGTTCGGCTGGTTCGCCTACGCGCCGCTCAACGACGCCCGGCACTCCCCCGGCGTCGGACCGGACCTGTGGATCATGGGCCTGGCCCTGGCCGGCTTCGGGACGATCCTCGGCGCGGTCAACTTCCTCGCCACCATCATCGGGATGCGCGCCCCGGGCATGACGATGTTCCGGCTGCCGATCTTCACCTGGAACACGCTCTTCACGTCGATCATGATCCTGATGGCGTTCCCGGTGCTGGCGGCGGCGCTGCTGGTGCTGGAGTCGGACCGGCGGTTCGGCTCGCAGGTGTTCCAGGCGCCGAACGGCGGGGCGCTGCTGTGGCAGCACCTGTTCTGGTTCTTCGGGCACCCCGAGGTCTACATCATCGCGCTGCCGTTCTTCGGGATCATCACGGAGATCATCCCGGTGTTCAGCCGGAAGCCGATCTTCGGCTATCTGACGCTGGTCGGCGCGACGATGGCGATCACCGGGCTGTCCATGGTGGTGTGGGCGCACCACATGTTCGCCACGGGCGCGGTGCTGCTGCCGTTCTTCTCCTTCATGTCGTTCCTGATCGCGGTGCCGACGGGGGTGAAGTTCTTCAACTGGACCGGCACGATGATCAAGGGTTCGCTGTCCTTCGAGACGCCGATGCTGTGGGCGATGGGTTTCCTGGCGACGTTCCTGTTCGGCGGGCTGACCGGGGTGATCCTGGCGTCCCCGCCGATGGACTTCCACGTGACGGACTCGTACTTCGTCGTCGCCCACTTCCACTACGTGGTCTTCGGCACGGTCGTCTTCGCGGTCTTCGGCGGCTTCTACTTCTGGTGGCCGAAGTTCACGGGCAAGATGCTGGACGAGCGGCTGGGGAAGATCCAGTTCTGGACCTTGTTCGTGGGCTTCCACGCCACGTTCCTGGTGCAGCACTGGCTGGGCGCCGGAGGGATGCCCCGCCGGTACGCCGACTACCTGGCGGCCGACGGGTTCACCACGCTCAACACGGTGTCGACCATCGGCTCCTTCCTGCTGGGCCTGTCGACGCTGCCGTTCCTCTACAACGTCTGGAAGACCGCGGTGTACGGGGAGAGGGTGGACACCGACGACCCCTGGGGCTACGGCCGTTCCCTGGAGTGGGCCACGTCCTGCCCGCCGCCCCGGCACAACTTCGTCACCCTGCCCCGGGTCCGCTCGGAGTCCCCGGCGTTCGACCTGCATCACCCGGAGTACGCGGCCCAGGCCCCGCAGCCCGAGCCAAAGCGCCATCAAGCCGGTCCCGAAGCGTCCTGACGGCGTCGGTCAGCCCGGCCGGCTCGATCACCTCGAACGGCAGGCCCAGCATCAGCAGGTGAACGACCATCACGTCGAGGCTCGCCGCGCCGCAGCGCAGCAGGCACGCGTCCGGGCCGTCCGGCTCCAGCGTCCCGGAGGACGGCGAGACGCGCTCGGCGGCCTGCTGCACGGGCACCAGCAGCCGGACGGTGGCGTGCGCGGGGTACGCGCGCGTGGAGACGCCCCGGGACACGTAGGCGGCGAGGTCCTCGGCGGGCGGCTCGCGCGGGGTGAAGCGCGGCCCGTGCGGCGGTCTGGGCGTGATCCGGTCCACCCGGAAGGTCCGCCAGTCCGCCCGGTCGACGTCCCAGGCGACCAGGTACCAGCGCCACTCCGTGCACACCAGCCGGTGCGGTTCGACGGTACGGCGGCTGTCGGCGCCCTCGTGCGTGCGGTACGCGAACCGCAGCCGCTCGGCGTCCCGGCACAGGTGGGCGAGTTCGGTGAGCAGGGCCGGGTCGACGGGGGTCACCGGCGGGCCGCCACGCAGCATGGGCACGGTGAAGGCGTTGAGGGCGCTCACCCTGCGGCGCAGCCGGTGCGGCAGCACCTGCTCCAGCTTGGCGAGGGCCCGTACGGAGGTTTCGCCGATGCCTTCGATGCCTTGTCCGGCGGCGGTGCGCAGGCCCACGGCAACGGCGACGGCCTCGTCGTCGTCCAGCAGCAGCGGCGGGAGCTCGGCGCCGACGCCCAGTTGGTAGCCGCCGCCGGTGCCGGGGCTGGCGTGGACCGGGTAGCCCAGTTCGCGCAGCCGGTCCACGTCCCGGCGGACGGTGCGCGGGGTGACGCCGAGCCGTTCGGCCAGCTCCGGTCCCGACCACTCGCGGTGGGCCTGGAGCAGCGAGAGCAGGCGCAGCAGCCGTGCCGAGGTCTCCAACATGGGCCCGAGTGTGCCAGGACACGCGGACAGCCGCTGTCCTCGAGGGGAGCAGCGGCCGTCCGTCTTGCGGGCCGGGCTCAGAGCGCGAGGCGCTGCCCGGGCACGATCAGGTTCGGGTCGTCGCCGATGACGGCCCTGTTGGCGGCGTAGATCCGCTGCCACGTGGTGCCGTGCCGGGTCGCGATGGTGCTCAGGGTGTCGCCCTGGCGGACGGTGTAGCCGCCGTGCGGGGCACCACGGTGGGTGGTGGCCGCGGGGCGTTCCGGCGCCTGCGCCGGGGTGGACCGGGTGGGCGCGGACTTCGTCGCCGGGCCGCTGGTGCGGGCCGCCGTGCCGGAGGAGCCGGTGCGGGCCGCCGCCGGGGCGGCGCCGAAGGCTCCGGCCCGGCCCGAGCAGACCGGCCAGGCGCCCCAGCCCTGGGCCTGCTGGACCCTGGTGGCGACGGCGATCTGCGCGCTCCTGGAGGCCTGGTCGGCCGTCGGGGCGTAGGCGGTGCCGCCGTACGCGCGCCAGGTGCCGGCGGAGAACTGGAGCCCGCCGTAGTAGCCGTTGCCGGTGTTGATGTGCCAGTTGCCGCCGCTCTCGCACTGGGCGATGCGGTCCCACACCCCGTTGTCCGCCGCGGCGGCGTTGCCGGTCGCCGCCAGCAGTCCCAGCGGGGCCAGCAGGGCGGCTCCGGCGAGCGCGGCCGCGGTACGGCCCTTGCGGGCGCCGTCGGGACGGGCGTCATCGGGCCGGGCGCCGTCGGGACGGGCGGTGCTGCGGGTGGTATCGGCACACTCGGACATGTAGTTCCCTCTCCACGAACCCGGGCTCCCCCGAGGCGGGGCGCGCTCACCGCGCAGGACCGCGGTTCCTCGCGCCCGCCCCGTCCGCCGTGACCGGTGTCGGCGATCCTGCGCTGCCTGGTGCCGGCCGGCGGACGTACCCGAGCGGTGCTCGTTGCACACGGCGGAGGAATGTAAGGAGGTCGAGCGGGGGGAATCAACCAACTCGCCGTCGTTCCAGGCCACTTGCCTGTTACCCCGGGTATCGGCGATTTTCGGCCACCCACTACATCCGTTGATTTCATGATGTGTCGACCATCGGCCGACGCGACCTGTGACCCACATCACCCGTTCAAGTTCCTTGACGCCGGACGGAGTTGACGGTGAGTGTTCGATTCCGCACCCCAGGTGACCGTACGCGGTGGAAGGTGCGAACCGGTCGCCCCCAAGGCGTGACCACCACCACAGGACGCCCGTTGTCTTCTTCATGAGCCCGGAACCCCGGGGCTCATCGGCCGGGAGCCACCCGGCCGACCCAGCACCGCATCCCGAGGGAGCCACCCGTGCCGCGCATGCTCGACGTCAGCGACGCCGTACGCGCCGAGATCGGCGACGAAGAAGCCGACCGGCTGCTCGCCGGAGAGAACGCCCCGGGCAGTTACGACTGCACGTCCTGTCGCACCCCGGGCGACTCCGAGCAGGAGCGCACCAGCACCGTTCTGTTCGTCGGCGACGAGACCGCCGTCCTCGCCTTCGCCCACGCCAGCTGTCTGCCCTCGCAGGTCGTCCAGGTGACGGAGGAGCAGCTCCAGGGCGCCGTCCGCTCCATCGGCGCCGTCGGCGGCGACCCGGCCGGCGGTGAGCCGCGCACCTCCGTGCCCGAGCAGGCGGTGCTCGGCGTGACCAGCGGACTCGTCCTGGTCGACGGGGAACTGCACCCCGCGCTCGTCGTCGAGCCGACCTCGCCGATCGTGCGTCCGGGCACCACCGGCACGGGCGACGACTTCCTGCCGCTGCTCATCGAGCAGGGCTTCATGCCGGTGACCGAGCTGGCGTCCGTCCCGCCGGTGCTGCACGGCTGGTCCGTCCTGCTGGCCGTGGGCCAGCTGCACGCGGTGCTCCAGCCGTCGGCGGCCGGCGGGCAGCCGGTGGCCTGGTGGCAGGCGCACCAGCCGCTCCAGGTGACCGACAGCTGGCGGGCCGCCGCGAACAAGCACCAGCAGGTGCTGATGTTCGCCGCGCCGGTCGGGTCCATCGGGCGCCAGCCCCGGGAGGACCTGCTGCGGGACGCGCTGGACAAGGCCGCCGCGGGCGGCCGGCTGGTCGCCGCCGCGCTCCCCCTCGCGGGCACCTGAGCCCCGGTGAGCCGTCCGGCCGCATCTCTTTCCGGTTACGGTCGTTTGGACATACGTGCACGCATACGACACTCCTCCCCGCCGGTCCTTCTCCTCCGTGCCGTCCGCCCGGGCGGCGCACGAGCCGTCCGGCGGGTCCTCGGCCACGCCGATCTACGACTCGCTCTACGCGGAGTGGGTCAGGACCTTCCGCACACTGCCGGGGGACCGCAGCGGTGAGGAGGAGCTGGGGTTCAGCGCCTTCGGGGACTTCCCGGACGGTTCGGGCACGTACGGCGGGCACGGTGGGCACGGTGGGCACCGGGCGGGCTCGTTCAGCAGCTCCTACAGCGCCTACAGCGCGGGGGCCTACAGCGCCCGGCAGCAGTCGCAGTGGCAGCGGGTCGGCACGCTGGGCCGGCAGCACGACACGGGGATGCAGCACGTGCCGGCCGCGGCCGCCCTGCCGCCGGGGCCGCGCCGGAGCGCGTGACGGGCACACGGACGAGGAGGGCGGCCCTGGTGTTCCAGGGCCGCCCTCCTCGTCGTACCGCCGTTACTTCTTCTTCGCGCCGCGCTTCTCGCGCACCCGCACCGAGATGTGGATCGGGGTGCCCTCGAAGCCGAACTCCTCGCGCAGGCGGCGCTCGATGAAACGCCGGTAGCCCGCCTCGATGAAGCCGGAGGCGAAGAGCACGAACCGCGGCGGCTTGGTGCCGGCCTGGGTGCCGAACAGGATGCGCGGCTGCTTGCCGCCCCGGACGGGGTGCGGGTGGGCCGCGACCAGCTCGCCGAGGAAGGCGTTCAGCCGGCCCGTGGGCACGCGCGTCTCCCAGCCGGCCAGCGCCGTCTCGATCGCCGGGACCAGCTTCTCCATGTGCCGGCCGGTGCGCGCCGAGACGTTGACCCGGGGCGCCCAGGCGACCTGGCCCAGCTCGGTCTCGATCTCCCGCTCCAGGTAGTAGCGGCGCTCCTCGTCCAGCGTGTCCCACTTGTTGAAGGCGATGACCATCGCGCGGCCCGCCTCGACCGCCATGCTGATGATCCGCTGGTCCTGCACGGAGATGGACTCGGAGGCGTCGATCAGCACGACGGCGACCTCGGCCTTCTCCACGGCGGCGGCCGTGCGCAGCGAGGCGTAGTAGTCGGCGCCCTGCTGGAGGTGGACCCGCTTGCGGATACCGGCGGTGTCCACGAACTTCCAGGTCTTGCCGCCGAGTTCGATGATCTCGTCCACCGGGTCGCGGGTGGTGCCCGCCAGTTCGTTGACGACGACGCGCTCCTCGCCGGCCACCTTGTTCAGCAGCGAGGACTTGCCGACGTTGGGGCGGCCGATCAGGGCCACGCGGCGGGGGCCGCCGATCGCGGTGCCGAAGGACTGCTCGGGCGCGTCCGGCAGGACCTCGAGGACGGCGTCGAGCATGTCGCCCGTGCCGCGGCCGTGCAGGGCCGAGACCGGGTGCGGCTCGCCGAGGCCCAGGTTCCACAGGTAGGCCGCGTCGGCCTCGCCGCTCGGGCCGTCGACCTTGTTGGCGCACAGCACGACCGGCTTGCCGGCCTTGCGCAGCAGCCGGACGACCGCCTCGTCGGTGTCGGTCGCGCCGACCTTGGCGTCGACCACGAAGACGACCGCGTCGGCCGCCTCGATCGCGTACTCGGCCTGGGCGGCGACGGAGGCGTCGATGCCGAGGACGTCCTGCTCCCAGCCGCCGGTGTCGACGACCTTGAAGCGGCGGCCGGCCCACTCGGCCTCGTAGGTGACGCGGTCGCGGGTGACGCCCGGCCGGTCCTCCACGACCGCCTCACGGCGGCCGATCATCCGGTTCACCAGTGTCGACTTGCCGACATTGGGGCGGCCGACGACGGCGAGCACGGGCAGCGGACCGTGGCCCGCCGCCTCGATGGCGCCCTCGACGTCCTCGATGTCGAAGCCCTCTTCCGCGGCGAGCTCCATGAACTGCGCGTACTCGGCGTCGCCGAGAGCCCCGTGCTCGTACTCGTGCGCGTTGTCGTACACGTCCGAGCCGTCGGGCTGGATGTCGTCGTTCATGAAGTCCGTACCTCGTTCGTTCGTGGTGATCGGTGGACCGCTGTACCGCGGCTGATCCACTACTCAAGTGTCGCCCGGCGCCCGGTCAGGCGCCTGGCGTTTTCCAGGTGGCTGGTGAGCTGCTTGCGGATGCGCTCGGTCGCCTCGTCCAGCGCCTTGCGCGTACGCCGCCCGCTGCCGTCGCCCGCCGGGAACGGGTCGCCGAAGACGACGTCGACGCGGGAGCGCAGCGGCGGCAGCGCCTTTGTCAACCGGCTGGGACGCTCCGCGCTTCCCAGGACGGCCACGGGGACGATCGGCGCCCCGCTGCGGACCGCGAAGTAGGCCAGCCCGGCCCGCAGCGCGGCGAAGTCGCCCTCGCCCCGGGTGCCCTCCGGGAAGATACCCAGTACTCCCCCGGCCGCCAGCACGTCGAGGGCCTGGCCGATCGCGGTGCGGTCGGCGGCGGCGCGGTCCACCTTCAGCTGGCCGATGCCGGTCAGGAAGGGGTCCAGCGGGCCGACGAAGGCTTCCTTCTTGATCAGGAAGTGCGTCGGCCGGGGTGCCACGCCCATGACCATCGGGCCGTCGATGTTGTGGGAGTGGTTCACCGCGAGGATCACCGGGCCGGTGGCCGGCACCTTCCAGGCGCCGAGCACACGCGGCCGCCACAGCCCGTACATCAGGCCGACGCCGATGCGCCGCCCGATCTCGGCGCCCCGCTCCGACGCGACCGGCCGACGGCTCACTTCCCGGCCCGCTTCTCCTCGACCAGGGTGACGACGCACTCGATGACCTGGGCGAGGGTGAGCTCGGTGGTGTCCACCTCGACGGCGTCGCCGGCCTTGGCGAGCGGCGAGGTCTTGCGGCTGGAGTCGGCCGCGTCCCGCTTGATCAGAGCCTCGCGGGTGGCGGCGACGTCGGCGCCCTTCAGCTCGCCGCTGCGGCGGGCCGCGCGGGCCTCCGGGGAGGCGGTGAGGAAGATCTTCAAGTCGGCGTCCGGCAGGACGGTCGTACCGATGTCCCGGCCCTCGACCACGATGCCGTTCGCCGCGCCGGCGGCCAGGGAGCGCTGGAGCTCGGTGATGCGGGCGCGCACCTCGGGGACCGCGCTGACCGCGCTGACCTTGGAGGTGACCTCCTGGGTGCGGATCGGGCCGGCCACGTCGACGCCGTCGACCGTGATGGCCGGGGCGGCCGGGTCGGTGCCGGAGACGATCTCCGGCTTGCCGGCGACGGCCGCGATGGCGGTCGGGTCCTCCAGGTCGATGCCGTTGGTCACCATCCACCAGGTGATCGCCCGGTACTGGGCACCGGTGTCCAGGTAGCTGAGGCCGAGCTGGGCGGCCACGGCCTTCGACGTGCTCGACTTGCCCGTGCCGGAGGGACCGTCGATCGCGACGATCACGGGCTTGGCGGTCGGGGCGGCGCCGTTTTCCACGGGAGGGCACCTTCCTGGTGAAGGGTGGGGAGCGGGGTCCGGGGCGCGAGGGCGCCCCGCACAAGGTTACTGGCTCGCGGGAGGCGCCCTCACCGGGTGTTACCGGCGCAGCGCCCAGCCCCGCTCGCGCAGTGCCTCCTCCAGCACGGGCACCGCCTTCGGTTCGACGCTCAGCTGGACCAGACCGGCCTGCTGCCCGGTCGCGTGCTCGATGCGGACGTCCTCGATGTTGACGCCCGCCCGGCCCGCGTCGGCGAAGATGCGGGCCAGCTGGCCGGGCTGGTCGTCGATGAGGACGACGACGGTCTCGTACGCGCGCGGGGCGCTGCCGTGCTTGCCGGGTACCCGCACCTGGCCCGCGTTCCCGCGGCGCAGCACGTCCTCGATCCCGGCGGTGCCCTCGCCGCGCTTGGCCTCGTCGGAGGACTGAAGGGCGCGCAGGGCCCGCACCGTCTCGTCCAGGTCGGCGGCGACGTCGGAGAGCAGGTCGGCGACCGGTCCCGGGTTCGCGGACAGGATGTCGATCCACATGCCCGGGTCGGAGGCGGCGATCCGGGTCACGTCCCGGATGCCCTGCCCGCACAGCCGTACGGCGGCCTCCTCGGCGTGCTCCAGGCGTGCGGCGACCATGTTGGACACCAGGTGGGGCATGTGGGAGACGAGGGCGACGGCGCGGTCGTGGGCGTCGGCGTCCATGACGACCGGGACGGCCCGGCAGTGCGAGACCAGCTCCAGGGCGAGGTTGAGCACCTCGGTGTCGGTGTCCCGGGTCGGGGTGAGCACCCAGGGGCGGCCCTCGAAGAGGTCGCCGGTGGCGGCCAGCGGGCCGGACTTCTCACGGCCGGACATGGGGTGCGTGCCGATGTACGCGGCGAGGTCCAGGCCGAGCGCCTCCAGTTCGCGGCGGGGGCCGCCCTTGACGCTCGCGACGTCCACGTAGCCGCGGGCCACGCCCCGGCGCATGGCGTCGGCGAGGACCCGGGCCACGTGGGCGGGCGGGGCCGCCACGATCGCCAGGTCGACCGGGTCCTGGGGGGCCTGGTCGGTGCCGGCGCCCAGCGCGGCGGCCGTGCGGGCCTGCTCGGGGTCGTGGTCCGCGAGGTGGACGGTGACGCCGCGCTGGGTGAGCGCCAGGGCGGCGGAGGTGCCGATGAGGCCGGTTCCGATGACGAGTGCGGTTCTCACTGGGCGATGTCCTTGCGCAGGGCCGCGGCGGCGCCGAGGTAGACGTGGGCGATGTCGGCGCGCGGCTTGTCCGACTCGATGTGCGCGAGGATCCGCACGACGCGGGGCATGGCGCCCTCGACGTGCAGTTCCTGGGCGCAGATCAGGGGGACGTCCACGATGCCGAGCGTGCGGGCGGCGGCGGCCGGGAAGTCGCTGTGCAGGTCGGGGGTGGCCGTGAACCAGATACTGATCAGGTCGTCGGCGGTCAGCCCGTTCCGCTCCAGGACGGCGGTGAGCAGGGCACCGACCCGCTCCTCCATGTGACCGGCCTCGTCCCGCTCCAGTTGGACGGCCCCGCGGACCGCTCGTACCGCCACGGCGCTGCTCCTCGCTGACGTGCGTGTTCCGTTCTTGGTCCGTCCAGCGTAGTCAGCCCGCGCGGGGCGGGCGTGCGCCGCTCGCTCGCTGAGACGATGCGAGAGTTCCGGTATCCACCGATACGCACGTCTGTACGGAGGTCTGACATGCCCCAGCCAGCGACACGGCGGACGGTTCTCGCCACGGGCGCCGGTGCGCTCACCCTGGGATGTGTGGGATGCGGCGGCAAGGAGGGCGGCGGGACCACGTCGGCCTCGGGGTCGGCGTCGGCCCAGGCTTCGGCGCCGGCGTCGTCCCCGCAGGAGTCCGGTGCCGGCGGGAAGGCGCTGGCGGCGACGAGCGACATCCCGGAGGGCGGCGGCAGGGTGTTCAAGGAGGAGAAGGTGGTGGTCACCCAGCCGAAGAAGGGTGACTTCAAGGCTTTCTCCGCGATCTGCACGCACCAGGGCTGCACGGTGAACAAGGTGGCGGACGGCACCATCGACTGCCCCTGTCACGGCAGCAGGTTCCGCATCGCCGACGGCTCGGTGGCCCACGGCCCCGCGACCAGGCCGCTGCCCAAGCGGCCGATCAAGGTGGAGGGGAAAACCATCCGCCTGACCTGAGGGGCGCCGCGTACGCTCCGGGGATGCGGCCCGAGGATCTCGTACGCGACCACACGGTCTACGCCTGTGTCATGGGCTCCCGCGCCTTCGGCCTGGCGACGGACGCCAGCGACACCGACCGGCGCGGGGTGTTCCTGGCCCCGACCCCGCTGTTCTGGCGGTTCGACAAGCCGCCGACGCATGTGGAGGGGCCGGGTGAGGAGCGGTTCTCCTGGGAGCTGGAACGGTTCTGCGAGCTGGCGCTGCGCGGCAACCCGAACATCTTGGAGTGCCTGCACTCCCCGCTGGTGGAGCACGTGGACGACACAGGCCGCGAGCTGCTGTCCCTGCGCGGCGCCTTCCTGTCCCGGCAGGCGTACGGCACCTTCACGCGGTACGCCCTCGGCCAGCGCAGGAAGCTCGACGCCGACGTCCGCACGACGGGCGCCCCGCGCTGGAAGCACGCGATGCACCTGCTGCGCCTGCTGATGAGCGCACGGGACCTGCTGCGCACCGGCGAGCTGCGGATCGACGTCGGTGAGCGGCGCGGGCGCCTGCTGGCGGTCAAGCACGGCGAGGTGCCGTGGGCGCGGGTGGAGGCGTGGATGGTCCGGCTGGCGCACGAGGCCGAGGAGGCGCTGCCGGGCAGCCCGCTGCCGCCGGAGCCGGACCACGCGCGCGTGTCCGCGTTCCTCCACCGGGTGCGCCGGGCCTCAGCCCTCGAGGCGGAGCCGGACCACCAGGTCGTGCAGGGCGTCCTGGGCAGCGCCCGTGTCGGGCAGGACTGAACCGGCCTGCGCCTCGTCCAGCGCGGTGTGCAGCCGCTCCACGTCGGCCTCCACGCGCGCATGGTCGACGTCGGCCTTGCCGTGCTCCCGCTCCCGCTTGGCGGCGATCAGCTCGGGCAGGTAGCCGGGGCCGCCCACCTCGTCCAGCAGCGTCGGCAGATGGGCCTGGACCTCGCCGCTGCGCATGAGGTGGATGCCGGTGAGCAGCACGCGGAAGGTGTAGAGCAGCGGCTTGAGTTCGCCGGTCTTCTCGAACAGCCGCCACTGGGTCACCGCGAACCCCCGGTAGTGGTGCGCGTGGTGGCCGGTGAGGACGCCGGGGGCCAGGGCGGCCAGTTCCCGGTGCGCCTCGCAGGTGTGCACGACCAGGGGCGAGAGCAGCTGCTCCAGCACGTAGCCGTTGCGGCGGAGCATCAGCCGTACGAACTTGCGCAGGTCGTGGGTGACCAGGTCCAGTTCGACGCCGTAGTGGACCCAGGTCCGCGAGCGGGTCTCCTCCGGCTCGCGCAGCCCGACGAGGTCGGCGGCGGGCAGCAGGTGGACGCCGCGCAGGTCCACGTCGGAGTCCTGCGAGGGGAAGCCGTACAGGTGGGCTCCGCAGACGGTGGCGAACAGCAGGGGGTCGGGCTGTTCCGCGACCACCGAGGTCAGGTCCATGTCGAGATCGTCGATCATGGGCTCAAGCGTCCCAGAGCGCTCCCAGGGCCAACAGGTCGCCCCGGTACTCGATGCGCTCCGCCCAGTCGGCGGGCCAGGCCCCGGCGCCCAGCCAGGCGCCGGCGAAGGCGCCGGTGAGGCAGGCGACGGAGTCGGAGTCACCGGCCGTGCAGGCGGCCCGGCGCAGGGCGGTGACGGGCTCGTCGGGGAAGAGCAGGAAGCACAGCAGTCCGGTCGCGAGGGCCTCCTCCGCGATCCAGCCCTCACCGGTGGCCAGGCAGGGATCGGTCTCCGGGGAGACGGTCCGTACGGCCTCCTGGAGTCTGCCGAGGATCTCCAGGCACTCGTCCCAGCCGCGTGCGATGAACTGCTCGGGGCCGGGGTCCTGCGCGCGGGTCCACAGGTCGCCGAGCCAGGTGTGGTGGTAACGGGTGCGGTTCTCGAGGGCGTAGGAGCGCAGCCGCCCGACCAGTCCGGCGGGGTCGGTGCCCCGGGCGAGCAGGTGGACGGCGTGGGCGGTGAGGTCGGAAGCGGCCAGCGCGGTGGGGTGGCCGTGGGTGAGCGCGGCCTGGAACTGGGCGGCGCCGGCGCGCTGTTCGCCGGTCAGGCCGGGCGCGAGCCCGATCGGGGCGACCCGCATGTTGGCGCCGCAGCCCTTGGAGCCGGTCTGGCTGGCGTCCTGCCAGGCGCGGCCCTCCGCCGTGAGCAGATGGCAGGCGGTCAGGCAGGTGTTGCCCGGCGCCCGGTTGTTCTCGGGCGACTGGTACCAGTCCACGAACTCCTCGCGCAGGGGCCGTTCCAGACGCTTCGGCGCGAGGGGGCCGCGTCCCAGGGCGGTGGCGAGCGCGCGGCCGACGGCGAGGGTCATCTGGGTGTCGTCGGAGACCCGGGCGCGCTCCGGCAGCAGCATCTGCCGCCACGGCCCGAACATCGAGAGGATCAGCGGCACGGTCTTGAACTCGGTCGGGTAGCCGAGGGCGTCCCCGAGGGCGAGGCCGAGGAGTGCTCCGGTCGCCGGCTGTCTGGGCATATGCGTCGTCCCCCTTTATCGTCACCATGACAGTAAAGGGGGACGGTGATCACGGCAAGGCGCTTTTAGAGGTCGACTTCCTTCATCAGCATGCCGACCTCGGTGTTGGACAGACGGCGCAGCCAGCCCGACTTCTGGTCGCCCAGGGTGATCGGACCGAAGGCGGTGCGCACCAGCTTGTCGACCGGGAAGCCCGCCTCGGCCAGCATCCGGCGCACGATGTGCTTGCGGCCCTCGTGCAGGGTCACCTCGACCAGGTAGTTCTTGCCGGTCTGCTCGACCACGCGGAAGTGGTCCGCGCGCGCGTAGCCGTCCTCCAGCTGGATGCCGTCCTTCAGCCGCTTGCCCAGGTCGCGCGGGATCGGGCCGACGATGTGCGCGAGGTAGGTCTTCTTCACGCCGTACTTGGGGTGCGTGAGGCGGTGGGCCAGCTCACCGTGGTTGGTGAGCAGGATGACACCCTCGGTCTCGGTGTCCAGCCGGCCGACGTGGAAGAGCCGGGTCTCGCGGTTGGTGACGTAGTCACCGAGGCACTGCCGGCCCTCCGGGTCCTCCATCGTGGAGACCACGCCCGCGGGCTTGTTCAGCGAGAAGAACTGGTACGACTGGGTCGCGACCGTCAGGCCGTCGACCTTGACCTCGTCCTTCTCCGGGTCGACCCGCTTGCCCTGCTCGGTGACGATCTCGCCGTTCACCTCGACCCGGGCCTGTTCGATCAGCTCCTCGCAGGCCCGCCGGGAACCGTAGCCCGCGCGCGCGAGGACCTTCTGCAGCCGCTCGCCCTCCTGCTCGGCGCCCGGGAAGGTCTTGGGCAGCTTGACGTCCTTCTTGCCGGCGTACCGCTCCCGGTTGCGCTCCTCGACCCGCGTCTCGTACTCGCGGGAGCGCGAGGGGGCCGTACGGCCGCCCTGCGGGGACCGCTTCGGGCCGCCCTTGGCCCCTCCCCGCGCGGCACCGCCGCGCCCGGCCTTGGGGCCGTCCTTGGTGGCCCCCGGGCCCACGTCGTAGCGGCGCTCCTCGGGGCGGGGCTTGCGGGGCCGGCCCTGCCCCTGCTTCTGGTCCCTGTCGTTGCCTGCGCCGCGGTAGTTACCGCGCCCGCCGCTCTTGCCGCTGCCGCTGCTTCGCATCAAGGTTTCCGTCTTAGTCGTCTGCGTCCTGACCGCCGGGCGCGTCGGGCGCGTCCGGGTCGAACGACGGCACCCCCTCCTGGGTCTCGGCCTCGATCGCCTCCGCCTCCGGGAGGAAGGGCGCGAGCTCCGGGAGTTCGTCCAGGCCGCGCAGGCCCATCCGCTCCAGGAAGTAGTTCGTCGTCCTGTACAGGATCGCACCTGTTTCGGGTTCCGTGCCCGCCTCCTCGACCAGACCGCGCTGGAGGAGGGTGCGCATGACGCCGTCGCAGTTCACCCCGCGCACGGCGGAGACCCGGCTGCGGCTGACCGGCTGGCGGTAGGCGACGACCGCCAGGGTCTCCAGCGCGGCCTGGGTGAGCCGGGCGGTCTGGCCGTCCAGGACCAGCCGCTCGACGGCGGGCGCGTAGGCGGCACGGGTGTAGAAGCGCCAGCCGCCGGCGACGAACCGCAGCTCGAAGCCGCGGCCCTGCACGGTGTACTCGTCGGCCAGCTCGCGCAGGGCGTCGGCGACCTGCCGCTTGGGACGCTCCAGGATCTTCGCCAGGTGCTCCTCGGTCGCGGGCTCGTCCACGACCATGAGCATCGCCTCCAGGGCGGGCTTGAGGTCGAGGCCGGCGACGGTCCGCAGCCCGGCCGGGACCTCGGCGGTCTGCTCACTCACGGCTTCTCCTCCTCCTTGGGCGGCTCGGGCTCCTTGGGCGGCTCGGGCGGCCGGTCGAACTCGTCGGTGACCCTGGGTGCCGCGTCCGTGTCCCCGCCGGTCCAGCGCACGGTCAGCTCCCCCAGCGCGGTCTCCTGCTCCAGGGCCACGGCCTTCTCCCGGTACAGCTCCAGCAGGGCGAGGAACCGCGCCACGACGGTGAGCGTGTCGTCGGTGTCCTCGATCAGCGCCCGGAAGCTGGCCTCGCCCAGCTCGCGCAGCCGCGCCACCACGATCCCGGCCTGCTCCTGCACGCTGACCAGCGGGGCGTGGATGTGGTCGACGTAGACCCGCGGCCTGGGCCTCGGCTGCATGGCCTTGACGGCGAGCCTCGCGAAACCCTCGGGGCCGATGCTGATGACGACCTCGGGCAGCAGCTCGGCGTGCTGCGGTTCGAGGCCTACGGTACGGGGCCGGCGCCGGGCCTCGTCGTCGAGGCGCCGGTCGAAGATGTCGGCGATCTGCTTGTAGGCGCGGTACTGCAGCAGCCGGGCGAACAGCAGGTCCCGGGCCTCCAGCAGCGCCAGGTCGGCCTCGTCCTCCACCTCGGCGGCGGGCAGCAGCCGGGCTGCCTTCAGGTCGAGCAGCGTGGCCGCGACGACCAGGAACTCCGTGGTCTGGTCCAGGTCCCAGTCGGCCCCCATGGCCCGGATGTGCGCCATGAACTCGTCGGTGACCTTCGACAGGGCGACCTCGGTGACGTCCAGCTTGTGCTTGGAGATCAGCTGGAGGAGCAGGTCGAAGGGGCCCTCGAAGTTCGCGAGGCGGACCGTGAAGACGCCGTCGGAAGCGGGCTCGGACCCGGCGGGCCCGGACTCGGCGCGTTCCGGTGCGGGTGCTGCTCGTTCCGGCGCGGGCTCGGGCAGCTCGGGCTCCGGCAGCTCCGGCTCGGGCGCGGGCAGCTCCGACTCCGGCTCCGGCGCGGATCCGGCGGGTTCCGGCTCCGGCAGCTCCCGTTCGGGAGCCTCGGCGGGTACGGCGGCCGGCTCGTCCGGCGCGGTTCCCGGCCCTCGCCCCAGCGCACGCCGACGGCCGGCGGATGCGCCGGGGACAGGGGCTCCATACGAGGTCATAGCCCCCGCAGGCTACCGCTACCGTCCGCGCAGCCGGCGCACGAGGATGCTCGCGTCACCGCGGGACTCCAGGTCGGCCAGGACCACGGCCACCGCCTCGCGGACGATCCGGCCGCGGTCCACCGCGAGCCCGTGCTCGCCGCGGAGCACCAGCCGCGCGTGCTCCAGGTCCATCAGCTCCTCGGCGGAGACGTAGACGGTGATCTTCTCGTCGTGCCGCTCGCGCCCGCTGGGCCGCCGGGCCGCCGCCCGTCCGCGCTTGCGCGGCTGCGCGGCAGAACCTTCCTGCGCCGCCTGCCGGCGTGCCGGACGGGTGCGGGACTCGCCGGCCTCGGCCGACTCGGCCTCCGCCGCCACGTGCTCCGCGCCCTCTCCGTCACCGCTCTGGACGGGAACCGCCTGCGGTACGTCCTCGGCGGCGGCCGCCTCGTCGCTCTCCCCCGCGGGAGCCGGCACCCGGGCCTCGCCGTTGGCCGCGCGGCGGGGCGTGGAAGGCTGGAGCGCCATCCCCCCGGTCGTGCGGAACAGTTCGTCGGCCCCGGGCAGACTCACTCGGCGTGACACCGGGCGAGCACCTCCCTGGCGAGCTGGCGGTAGGCGGCGGCACCGACGGAGTTGGAGGCGTACGTGGTGATCGGCTCACCGGCGACCGTGGTCTCCGGGAAGCGGACCGTGCGGCCGATGACCGTGTGGTACACGTGGTCGTCGAACGCCTCGACGACACGCGCCAGCACCTCACGGCTGTGCACGGTGCGCGAGTCGTACATCGTGGCGAGGATGCCGTCGAGCTCCAGCTCGGGGTTGAGCCGCTCCTGGACCTTCTCGATGGTCTCGGTCAGCAGGGCCACACCGCGCAGGGCGAAGAACTCGCACTCCAGCGGCACGATCACCTTGTGCGCGGCCGTCAGCGCGTTGACGGTGAGCAGACCGAGCGAGGGCTGGCAGTCGATGACGATGTAGTCGTAGTCGGGCAGCAGCGGCTTCAGGGCGCGCTGGAGCGTCGACTCGCGCGCGACCTCGGAGACCAGCTGGACCTCGGCGGCGGACAGGTCGATGTTGGACGGCAGCAGGTCCATGTTGGGGACCGCCGTCTTCAGCAGGACCTCGTCCGCCGACATGCCCCGCTCCATGAGCAGGTTGTAGACGGTGAGGTCCAGCTCCATCGGGTTGACGCCGAGACCGACCGACAGCGCGCCCTGCGGGTCGAAGTCCACGAGCAGCACGCGCCGGCCGTACTCCGCGAGCGCGGCACCCAGGTTGATGGTCGACGTCGTCTTGCCGACGCCGCCCTTCTGGTTGCACATCGCGATGATCGTCGCGGGGCCGTGGTCGGTCAGCGGGCCCGGGATCGGGAAGTACGGCAGCGGGCGTCCGGTCGGGCCGATGCGCTCACGGCGCTGGCGGGCCGCGTCGGGCGCGAGCGTGGCCGCGTACTCGGGATCGGGCTCGTACTCGGCGTCGGGGTCGTAGAAGTGCCCCTCGGGCAGTTCGTCGTAGTCGGCGAAGTGGTTGTGGGGCGCGCCACTTCCGTCGCCGGCCATGGCGTTCACGTGATGGCCATCCATGCTCGGGTGTGCTGTCCCGGCCGCCTGCGGACCGGAACTCTGGTGGGCTGCGAAGGTGCGCACAGCTACGGAGCCGACAGCCTCGGATCCCGCGGGGCCATGGCCCCCTGCGGGCATTCCTGGTCGACCACCCCCGGGAGAAAATGTCGACTCATTCACAAGTCGTCTTACCTCCTTGGTGACCAGGAAACTTCTAGACAAGGTCAGCGTGGCACCATGCCGACGGTTGGCGACTCTATGGCGTGTCGGGCGTCCGCAGCAACACAATCCGCCGGACCCGGCAGGATGTGTCGGCAATGAAACATCCCGCTGTCAAGGGCGTACGGCCGTCGCACAGCAGGTTTCACCGGTGTGCGAATCGGTCGAAGGGTTACGTTCGAGGCGAGTTGGCCGAGAGCCGCAAAGTGACCATACACACACCCGGCCGGACCTTGTCGGGCAAGGTCCGGCCGGGTGCGCGCTGTTGACGAACCGTGTTGACGAATCGCCTTTTGGGTCAGCCGAGAAGGCTCTCCAGCTCGACGTGGTCCAGCCCGTGGGCCTCGGCGACCTCCTTGTAAACCACCTTGCCGTCATGGGTGTTGAGACCCTTGGCGAGCGCGGGGTCGCGGCGCAGCGCCTCCACCCAGCCGTTGTTGGCCACGGAGACGATGTACGGCAGCGTCGCGTTGGTGAGGGCGTTGGTGGAGGTGTTGGGCACCGCGCCCGGCATGTTGGCGACGCAGTAGAAGACCGAGTTGTGGACGCGGAAGGTCGGCTCGGCGTGCGTGGTGGGGCGGGAGTCCTCGAAGCAGCCGCCCTGGTCGATCGCGATGTCGACAAGGACACTTCCCGGCTTCATCCGGGACACCATCTCGTTGGTCACCAGCTTCGGGGCCTTGGCGCCCGGGATGAGGACCGCGCCGATGACGAGGTCGGCGTCGAGGACGGCCTTCTCGAGTTCGAAGGCGTTGGACATGATCGCCTTGACCTTCGTGCCGAAGATCCGGTCGGCCTCGCGCAGCTTGTTGATGTCGCGGTCGAGCAGGGTCACCTCGAAGCCCATGCCGATGGCGACCTGGGTGGCGTTCCAGCCGGAGACACCGCCGCCGATGACCACGGCCTTGGCCGGGGTCACACCCGGGACGCCGCCCGGCAGCACGCCGCGGCCGCCGGCCGCGCGCATCAGGTGGTAGGCGCCGACCTGCGGGGCCAGCCGGCCCGCGACCTCGGACATCGGGGCGAGCAGCGGCAGGGCGCGGTTCGGCAGCTCGACGGTCTCGTAGGCGATGGCCGTGGTGCCGGACTCGATCAGCGCGTCCGTGCACTCCTTGGAGGCGGCCAGGTGCAGGTAGGTGAAGAGGATCTGGTCCTTGCGCAGCCGGTGGTACTCCTCGGCGATGGGCTCCTTGACCTTCAGCAGCAGGTCGGCGGCGGCCCACACCTCGTCGGCCGTGTCGAGGATGGCGGCACCGGCGGAGGAGTACTCCTCGTCCGTGATGGAGGAGCCGAGGCCGGCGCCCCGCTCGACGACGACCTGGTGGCCGTTGCGCACCAGCTCGTGCACACCGGCGGGGGTGATGGCCACCCGGAACTCGTTGTTCTTGACCTCGCGGGGGATGCCGACCTTCACGTCGATCACGGTCCTTGGCTCAGAGGGTAGGGGGGTGCAATACAGACGTACCCAGACATGCGGGGGCATACCGGGAGACACCGCAGGAGAACGAGCGGCAGAGCCAGTTTAATGAAGGTGTTCCGGCTGTCTAGCCTTCCATTGCATCAATCTTCGCTGGAAGCACTACGGATTTCGCAGGCGTTAGCACCGTGTTCCGGCCCTGCGTCCTCTTCCGATGGCTCCTCACCCAGCATGCGCTCCGCCGCTGCGCGGTGCAGGCGGGCCGACGCGGGGTCGCCCAGCCGGTCCAGGGTGTCGGCGAGCCGCAGCTGGAGCGCGGCCTGCAACCGGCGGTCCTCGGCGCGCCGCGCCCACTCCACGGCCTCCTGGCAGGTGCGCAGCGACTCCTCGGGCCTCCCCGCGTACTCCTGCACCCGGGCGATCTCGCTCAACGCCCGCGCGCTGGCGGCGACATCGCCGCTCCTGCGGTAGCCGGCGAGGGCGGCCCGCCAGTTCCGCAGCGCCTCCCCGTACCGGCCGGCGTAGGTGTGGGCGGTGCCGATGCGGCCGTACAGCCGGGCCGCCTCCGGGTGCTCACCCCGGGCCAGCCGCTCGGCCAGCGCCCGGCCGAACCAGTCGGCGGCCCGGTCGTGGTCGCCCAGCTCCTGGTACGCGCCGCCTACGGATTCCATCGCGCGGCCGGTCGCGTACGGGTCGTTCGCCTCCCGTCCGGCGTCCAGGGCGGCCCGGTAGCGGACCAGCGCCTCCCGGGTCCGGCCGGTCTGCGCGTCCAGGTCGCCCAGGTTCAGCAGGGCCGCGGCCCTCTCCCGCGGCAGCCCGCGCCGCTCGGCGACGTCCAGGACGAGGCCGTGCAGTCCGTACAGGTCGGGGGCGGCGGCCTGCGTGCCGACGTGCGCGGCCAGGGCCCTGACCAGCTGGGACATCAGCCGCCTGGCGAGGGTGTCCAGCTCGCCGTCGGCCACCGCCAGGCGGGCGGACGCCAGCAGGGCGGGCCGCCGGATGTGCAGCCAGTCGGCGGCGGCCCGCGGGGTCGGGAAGCGCAGCGCGGGCGGCAGGCCGCTCAGCTTCTCCCGCGCCTGCGGGCTGTCGGTCTCGGTGATCGCCCGGCAGGACTGCAGCAGCCGTACCGTCCGCTCCAGCATCCGGGCCCGGGCCAGCTGCAACTCGGCGGGCCGCTCCTGGGTCTCGGCCAGGGCGCGCAGCAGCGGGTGCAGACAGCCGGGGACCTCGTACTGGGGCAGCGGGGTGTCCAGCGCGCGCAGCAGGCCGAGGGCGACGAGGTCGTCCAGGGTGGTGCGGGCGGCGTCGACCGAGCAGCCGGCGAGCGCGGAGGCCGTGTGCGGGTCGGCCAGGCCGGCCGGGGCGAGGCAGAGCAGCCGCAGTATGCGGGCGGCCGGGGCGGGCAGCTGGTCGTACACGAGCCGGAAGACGCGGGAGAGCGGGGTGCCGTCCGCGCCGGCGTCGGTGTGCAGCCGCTTGGCGAGGTCGGAGACGGCGGCCTGGGGGCGGGCGGCGAGCCAGCCGCCGGCCAGCACCAGCGCGGCCGGGTGGCCCTGGCAGGCCTCTGCCAGGGCCTCCGCCGAGCGCGGGTCGACGGTGACGCGGACGGCGCCGGCGTAGCCGGTGAGCAGTTCCACCGCGGACTTGGTGTCCAGGCCGCCGATCGTGCAGGGGCGGACGTCCGCGATGCCGGTGAGCGGGCCCCCGGAGACGGCCACCACCAGGCAGTCCGGGGTGTCCGGGAGCAGCGCGTCGACCTGCTCGGCGCCGGCCGCGTCGTCCAGCAGGAGCAGCATCCGCCGGCCGGCGAGGGCGGCGCGCAGGGCCGCGGCCAGGTCGTCCTCGGCGGCTCCGGCGGGGGCGGGCAGCTCCAGTGCGGCGAGCAGGTCGCGGGCGGCCTGCTCGACGGGCACCGGGGTGCCGCCGGGCTCGCTGAGCCGGGCCCGCAGCACTCCGTCGGGGTAGCGGCCGGCGATCTGCCGGACGAGTTGCTCGGCGAGGGTTGTCCGGCCGGAGCCGGGGCGGCCGGCGATCAGGAGCACGCGCGCGCGGGGGGCCTTTCGGCCGGAGAGGGTGTCCAGTCCGGCGCGCTCGATGTCGGCGCGCAGCTCCTTCAACTCCCGCGTCCGGCCCAGGAATCGGTCCTCCCTGGCCGAGTGCGCGGTCCGCTCCGCACCGTCTGGGTCCACCGCCTGATCCGTCACGGGCCACACTCCCGTCCCACCGCACGCGCAAGCCCGCCGGTGTCTTCCGATACGGGCGTTGAAGAGCCTAGTTCACGCTCTGCGACGTTCCCGGAATAGCGCGGCGGAGGGATCGCCCGATCGGATCAGGCGATCGTCACACCGGCAGCCCGAACGGCCCGGGGCGGGTCCGGGAGGAGGCAGATCGGGTCCTGGATGGCCCCGGACGGGTGCCGGGGGAAGGGCGAGGTGCCGAAGGGGGCGGGACGGGTTCCGGGGGGCGGGTCAGGCCCTGAAGGGGACGGGTCCCGAAGGGGAACGGGTCAGGTCCCGGACGCTCCGGGCCGCATCCCGGCCAGGCCGGACCGGGGCCCGGACAGGCAAGGTCGGCTCCGGACAGGGCGGGCCAGGTCCCGGACGGGCCGGGTCGCCCACAGACAGGCAGGGCCGGGCCCGGGAGGGAGCGGGTCGGTCCCAGACGCTCCCGTCACGTCCCCGGACGAGCCGCGTCGCATCCCGGGCGGGCCGGGCCAGGCCGGACAGGCCGCTCAGGTTCCGGACGTGGGCGAGTGCCGGACGGGCGGGGCGGTCAGATTCCGGACGGCCGGGCCGGACCCCCGGACTAGGTAGGGCCGGGCCCAGACGCGCCGGACAGGCCCCCGACGAGCCGGGGCGCATCCCGGACGGGCCGGGCCAGGCTCCGGACAGGCCAGGCCGCACCCACGTCCCGGACAGCCGGATGCGGGCCGCGGACGAGCCGAGCCGCGCCCCAGGCAGGCCGGCCGGGCCCTGCGCCGGGGCCGGTCAGTTCTCGAAGGGGCGTGCCGGCCAGGGCGCGTCGGCGGGGCGCAGCGCGTCGAGGCCGTCCCCGCCGCGGGCTGCGACCAGGGAGAGCACGCCCACCACGAGGCAGTTGTTGTGCAGGTCCCCGGCCAGGACGCGGCGCACCAGTTCCTCGACCGGCACGCGCGCGTGCTGCATGTCGGTCTCCTCGTGCTCCGCCGCGAAGCGCTCGCCCTCGGCGTCGGACAGGCCGCGGGCCAGGAAGATCCGTACGGCCTCGTCGCAGCCGCCCGGGGTGGTGTAGACGTCGGTCAGCACCCGCCAGTCCTCGGCCTTGACGTGCGCCTCCTCGTACAGCTCCCGCTGCGCGGCGTGCAGCGGGTTCTCGCCGGGCACGTCCAGCAGCCCCGCCGGGATCTCCCACAGCTTGTGCCGCACCGGGTGCCGGTACTGGTTGATCAGCAGCACCCGGTCCTCCTCGTCCAGGGCGAGGACGGCCACGGAGCCGGGGTGGACCTGGTAGTCACGGCGGGCCACCGACCCGTCGGGCATGACCACGTCGTCCGTGCGGACGGAGGTCTTGTTGCCCACGAAGGGGGTGTCCGTGGCCCGGACCTCCCATTCCTCGGGGGTGTCCTTGATCGTCATGCCCTGTCCTTCCACGTGCTGTGCGAGACGACCGGCCGACAAAGAAAGCCGGGGCGCTCACCTTTGAAGGTTCGCACCCCGGCCACCGTACAACCGGTGTGTCAGTTCGAGTTCTTCCGCTCGACCGCGGCCTTCACCAGCCCGGCGAAGAGCGGGTTCGCGCGGGTCGGCCGCGAGCGCAGCTCGGGGTGCGCCTGCGTGGCGACCAGGTACGGGTGGACGTCGCGCGGGTACTCCACGTACTCCACGAGCTTGCCGTCGGGGGAGGTGCCGGAGAAGACGAGGCCGGCCTTCTTCTCCAGTTCCGCGCGGTAGGCGTTGTTCACCTCGTAGCGGTGCCGGTGGCGCTCCTCGACGTACTCCTTGCCGTCGTAGACCTCACGCACGATCGAGCCCTCGGCCAGCTTGGCCGGGTACATGCCCAGCCGCATCGTGCCGCCCATGTCACCCTCGCCGGCGACGATGTCGAGCTGCTCGGCCATGGTGGAGATGACCGGGTGGGCGGTGGCGGGGTCGAACTCGGTGGAATTGGCGTCCGGGATGTCGGCCAGGTTGCGGGCGGCCTCGATGACGATGCACTGCAGGCCCAGGCAGAGGCCGAGCAGCGGGATCCTGTTCTCCCGGGCGTAGCGGATCGCGCCGACCTTGCCGAGCACACCGCGGTCGCCGAAGCCGCCGGGGATGCAGACGCCGTCCACGTCCTCGAGCTGGGCCTTGGCCCCGGCCGGGGTCTTGCAGTCGTCCGAGGTGACCCACTTGATCTTCACGCGGGCCTTGTTGGCGAAGCCGCCCGCGCGCAGCGCCTCGGTGACCGACAGGTAGGCGTCGGGCAGGTCGATGTACTTGCCGACCAGCGCCAGGGTGACCTCGTGGTCGGGGTTGTGGACGCGGTCGAGCAGGTCGTCCCAGGTCGTCCAGTCCACGTCCCGGAAGGGCAGGTCGAGCTTGCGGACGACATAGGCGTCCAGGCCCTCGGAGTGCACGACCTTCGGGATGTCGTAGATCGAGCGGGCGTCGGGGCAGGCGACGACGGCGGCCTCGTCGACGTCGCACATCAGGGAGATCTTCCGCTTGATCGCGGTCGGCACCTCCCGGTCGCAGCGCAGCACGATCGCGTCCGGCTGGATGCCGATGTTCCGCAGCGCGGCCACCGAGTGCTGGGTGGGCTTGGTCTTCAGCTCACCGGACGGGCCGATGTAGGGCAGCAGCGAGATGTGCACCACGAAGACGTTGTCCCGGCCGACCTCGTGGCGGACCTGGCGGACGGTCTCCAGGAACGGCAGCGACTCGATGTCGCCGACCGTGCCGCCGACCTCGGTGATGACGACGTCGACCTCGTCGGTGGCCATGCGCCGGATGCGGTGCTTGATCTCGTTGGTGATGTGCGGGATGACCTGCACCGTGTCGCCCAGGTACTCGCCGCGGCGCTCCTTGGCGATCACCGTGGAGTAGACCTGGCCGGTGGTGACGTTGGCGCTGCCGTCCAGGTCACGGTCGAGGAACCGCTCGTAGTGGCCGATGTCCAGGTCGGTCTCGGCGCCGTCGTTGGTGACGAACACCTCACCGTGCTGGAAGGGGTTCATCGTGCCCGGGTCGACGTTCAGGTACGGGTCGAGTTTCTGCATCACGACACGCAGACCCCGCGCCTTGAGCAGCATGCCCAGGCTGGAGGCGGTCAGACCCTTGCCGAGCGAGGAGGCGACACCCCCGGTCACGAAGATGTGCTTGGTCGTCGTGGTGTTGGGCGGCATGGCCAAGAGGGGGCTCCCGTGGTCGCGGTCTGGGGGGTGCGATACGGCGACCCTCCCGGGTGACTCCGGGGGTGCCGTCGCTGCGGTTCGGGGGTTTTCTCCCACCGGTCCACGGGCTACCAGCGTATCAGCGCCTGGGCGGGATGGCTCCCGGCCACCCTTCGCACCCGCCCGTGCACAACGGGCAGCCGCACAGGTCACCGTTGTCACTCCGGACAGACTGCGGACACACTGTCCTCACCCGGTGCTCACCCGTTCGGCTCACACGGGTTGCCCGGAGCGGCACGCAGATCATCTACGTGCGTCGTATCCTGCTCGGACATTGGCTGCCGAGCCCGGCCGGAACGACGGCACACCCCCGCCAACATCACCCGGAACAACGAGAGCGCGGCAGTTCGTTGAGCAAGGACTGTCGTGTTGCCTCAGGGCTCGGCGGGCTGCTTTGCTTCACCGCTCAACGACGCTTAACAACGATCCCTTGACCGCACTAGCGACAGCCCCCTGCGCGGGGGTGTGACGTGGCCGTTCGACTGGAGTTGCACGTGGCCGGGCGCATCGAAGACTACGCACTCATCGGAGACATGCAGACAGCGGCGCTGGTCTGCCGGGATGGCACGGTGGACTGGCTGTGCCTGCCCCGCTTCGACTCGCATGCCATCTTCGCCGGCCTGCTGGGCACCGAGGAGCACGGCTTCTGGCGGCTCGGACCGGCGCACGCCGCCGACGCCGAGCCGCCCACGGCCGCCCGGCGCAGCTACCGCGGCGACTCGCTGATCCTGGAATCCGAGTGGGACACCCCGCGCGGCACGGTCCGTGTGACCGATTTCATGCCTCCGCGTGACGGCGCCCCGCAGCTGATCCGGATCGTGGAGGGCGTCACCGGCCGGGTCCCGATGCGCTCGGCGCTGCGGATGCGGTTCTCCTACGGCCGGGTGGTGCCGTGGGTGCACAAGCACGAGGGGCGCACGGTGGCCGTCGCCGGACCGGACTCGGTGTGGTTCGACACCGAGGCCGAGACCTACGGCAAGGCGCTGACGACGTACGCCGACTTCACGGTCGCCCCCGGTGACCGGATCGCGTTCACCATCTCCTGGCAGCCCTCGCACAAGCAGCCGCCGTCGCTGCCGGAGCCGGAGGCCTCGCTGGAGGCGACGGAGGACTTCTGGCGCGAGTGGGTCGAGCACTGTACGTACCACGGGCCGTACCGCGAGGCGGTGATCCGCTCGCTGATCACCCTCAAGGCGCTGACCTACGCCCCCACGGGCGGCATCGTCGCCGCCCCGACGACCTCCCTGCCCGAGGACATCGGGGGCGTGCGCAACTGGGACTACCGCTACACCTGGCTGCGGGACGCGGCGATCACCCTGTCCTCGCTGCTGCGCACGGGCTACCGCGAGGAGGCCCGCGCCTGGCGCGAGTGGCTGCTGCGCGCGGTCGCCGGCGACCCGGAGAACCTGCAGATCATGTACGGCATCGCCGGTGAGCGCGAGCTGGGCGAGGCGGAGCTGGACTGGCTGCCGGGCTACGAGAAGTCCGCCCCGGTCCGGGTCGGCAACGGCGCCGCGCACCAGCTCCAGCTGGACGTGTACGGCGAGGTCACCGAGGCCCTGCACCTGGGCCACATGACCGGGCTCGCCCGTAACGACTACGCCTCCCTGCTCCAGCTGAAGCTCATCCGCTACCTGGAGGACCACTGGCAGGAGCCGGACGAGGGCATCTGGGAGGTGCGCGGCCCGCGCCGGCACTTCGTGCACTCCAAGGTGATGGCCTGGGTCGCCGTCGACCGCACGATCAAGCTGATCGAGTCCGGCGACGCGGACGGCCCGCTGGAGCGCTGGAAGGAACTGCGCGACGACATCCACCGGGACGTGTGCGAGAAGGGCTACGACAAGGAGCGCAACACCTTCACCCAGTCCTACGGCTCCCAGGAGCTGGACGCCTCGCTGCTGCTCATCCCGCAGATGGGCTTCCTGCCGCCGGACGACAAGCGGGTGATCGGCACCATCGAGGCGATCCAGCGCGAGCTGTCCACCCCCGACGGGTTCATCCTGCGCTACCCGACGGAGGGCGACCGCGAGGGCGTCGACGGCCTGCCGGGTGACGAGGGCGCGTTCCTGGCCTGCTCGTTCTGGATGGCGGACGACCTGGCGATGATCGGCCGGGTGGACGAGGCCCGCAAGCTGTTCGAGAAGCTCCTCGCGCTGCGCAACGACCTCGGTCTGCTCGCCGAGGAGTGGGACCCGCGCCTGAAGCGCCAGGTGGGCAACTTCCCGCAGGCGTTCAGCCACGTCCCGCTGATCGACACGGCCCTGCGGCTGACGGCGTCGGGCGCCTACGGGGGCTAGACGTTCCCGCCGCGGCGCGGGCTGCCGCCCGCGTCCGCGGTCCCGTCGTGGCCGGTCGCGCGGCTTTCCGCGCCCGTTCGGGGGCGCGCTCCGCCTACCCTGGAACCGGACAGATGCCCCTTCCGGAAGGGGGCGGCCATGGCTTCCCTCTCGAAGGCGGGCGCGGCCCTCGCCGCGCTCCGCGAGGATCTGGTCGGCGATGTGCTCGTCCCCGGGGACCCGGGCTACGAGGAGGCCAGGGCGGTCTTCAACGCGACGGTCGACCGGCGGCCCGCGGTGATCGCGCAGTGCGCGGACGCGTCCGACGTGGTGCGGGCCGTGCGCTTCGGCAGGGACCTCGACCTGCACATCGCGGTGCGCGGCGGCGGCCACGGCGTGGCCGGTACGGCGCTCGGCGACGGCGCGCTCGTGGTGGACCTGCGCCGGATGCACCACGTGACCGTCGATCCGGCGGCCGAGGCGGTCCGGGTCGAGGGCGGCGCCACGATGGGCCGGCTGGACCGCGCCACCCAGCCGTACGGCCTCGCGACCACCGGCGGGCGGGACTCCGCCACCGGCGTCGGCGGTTACGTCCTCGGCGGGGGCACCGGCTGGCTCGACCGCGCCTTCGGCCTCGCCGTGGACAACCTCATCGCCGTGGAGCTGGTGAGCGCCGACGCCGAGCGGGTGCACGCGAGCGCCGACGAGAACCCCGAGCTGTTCTGGGCGCTGCACGGCGGAGGCGGCAACTTCGGCGTCGCCACCGCGCTCACCCTGCGGCTGCACGAACTGCCGGAGTTCTCGGTCGTCCTGCTGCTGTTCCTGCCGGACGCCGGGCCGGACGTGCTCCGCACCTTCCGCGAGATCTTCCGCACCGGGCCGGACGAGGTGGGCGGCGCGGTGCTGTACCTCACCGGCCCGCCCGCCCGGTTCACCCCGCCGGAGCTGGTGGGCGCGCCGCTGTGCGCGGCCCTGCTGACCTACGCCGGCGGCGAGGACGAACTGCGCAAGCTCGCCGAGCCGCTGCTCGCCCTGCCGCACGAGGTGGAGCTGGCCGGTGACATGCCGTACGCCGACGCGCAGTCGATGCTCGACCGGCCGGCGGGGCTGCGCAACCACTGGTCGGCGGAGTGTCTGGCCGGGCTGCCGGACGAGGCCGTGGACGCCTTCTGCGCCCGCGCGGACGGCATGCCGGTGCCGACGCCCACCCAGCACCTGCTCTTCCCGCAGGGCGGGGCCGTCGCGGCCGGTCCGCACGAGTACCCGGTGCCCTGCCGGGACGCGCCCTGGGCGGCGCACCCGCTCGCGATCTGGCCGGACCCGGCCGACGACGAGCGGGCGATCGGCTGGGTGCGGGACGTGCGGGCCGGCCTGCGGCGGTGGAGCACGGGGGCGGTGTACCTCAACTTCATCGGCGACGAGGGCCCCGAGCGGGTCCGCGCGGGCCTGGGCGCCGGGAACACCCTGCGCCTGGCGAAGGTGAAGCGGCGCTACGACCCCGACAACGTCTTCCGCTTCAACCACAACATCCGTCCGGTCTAGGCGGGAGCCGTCCTGGGGCGTCCGGTCCGGGCGGGAGCCGTCCTGGAGCGTCCGGTCCGGGCGGGAGCCTCCTGGGGCGTCCGGTCCGGGCGGGAGCTGTCCTGAGGGCGTCGTCGCAGGTAGCGTCGCCGCATGCACAGCCGTACGGACCACCGATCCGACAACCAGGGCGCCGGGATCACCGTGCAGCGGGCGCTGGAGCTGCCCGGGCTGCGCAGCGGGCTGCCGGAGGTGCTGGCGGGCGCCGACCGGCTCGGCCGCACCGTGCGCTGGGTGCACGCGGGCGAGGTCCCGAACATCGCCTCGCTGCTCAAGGGCGGTGAGCTGCTGCTGACCACCGGCTACGGCCTCGGCACCCGGCCGGCCGAGCAGCGGGCGTTCGTGCGCACCCTCGCCGAGCGCGGGATCGCCGCCCTCGTGGTGGAGCTGGGCCCGCGCTTCACCCGGCTGCCCGCCGCCCTGGTGGACACGGCGCGGGCGGCGGGGCTGCCGCTGGTCCAGCTGCACCGCGAGGTGCCGTTCGTGGCGGTGACCGAGGAGATCCACACGGAGATCGTCAACGGCCACTACGCGCTGCTCCAGCGCGCGGAGGAGGTGCACCGGCGCTGTACCGAGGCCCTGCTGGGCGGGGGCGGGGTGCCGCAGGTGCTGGACATCCTGGCCGGCTTCGGCGGCAACCCGGTGTTCCTGGAGACCGCCGACGGCCGGCTGCTGTACGCCGCCGGTGCCGGACCGGAGGGCGCGGACCCGCTCCAGGTGTGGGAGGGGCTGCGCGGCCCGCACAAGCAGGCCCCGCCGCCCGCCGGGTCGGTGCTGGTGGACGTGCCCGGCGGCGGGCCCGGGACGGCCGGTGCCGTGCGCGCCCGGCTGGTGCTGCTGCCGGTCCGTTCACCGCTGGCCCCGGTGCACCGGATCGCCGCCGAGCGGGCCGCGGGGATCCTTGCCGTGGTGCTGATGCAGGCGCGGCAGGAGGAGGAGCTGGCGGCGCGCGGGCGCGGTGACTTCCTCACCGATCTCGCCGAGGGGCGGATCGCGGCGGAGGACGCCCCCGCGCAGGCCCGGGTGCTCGGCTTCAAGCCCGGCGACAGCCCGCTGCTGCCCGTGGTGATGCGGATCGGCGACAGCCTCTCCCCGGGCGGCGGCTGGGCGGTGCTGGCCCGCGCGGTCTCCGAGGAGCTGGCCGCGGTGGGGGTGCCGGTGCTGCTGGGGGTGCGGCCGGTGGAGGGCCGGGTGCCGGTGCTGCTGGGCCTGCGCTCGGAGTCGGAGCGGGCCGCGGTCGCGGACCGGGTGGCGGCGGCGCTGCGGGCGGGGGTGGAACGGGCCGGGATGCGCCGGCCGGGCTCGCCGCCGCCGGTGGTGGTCGTCGGGGTGGCGGGCGGCTGGGCGGCGGCCTCGGCGGGGCTGCGGCACGCGGCGGAGACCGCGACCGCGGCCCAGGGCCTGACCGACCGGCCCTGGTACGACGCCCGGCGCCTCGACATCGACCTGCTGCTGTGGCGGCTGCGCGACCACCCGGACCTGGCGTCCTTCGTGGACCGGGCGATCGGCCCGCTGCGCGAGCACGACCAGCGCTCCAGGCCTCCGCTGCTGCCGACCCTGGAGACCTATCTGGCGCACGCCGGCCGCAAGGCGGAGACGGCCCGCGAACTGCACCTCAACCGGCAGACGCTGTACAACCGGCTCGCCCGGATCGGGGAGTTGCTGGGCACCGACCTGGACGACCCGCAGACGGTACTGGCGTTGAGCCTGGCCCTGCGGGCGCGCCGGCACGTGTCCTGAGGACGGCTCAGGCCAGCGGTCGCAGCTGGGTCAACTCGTCGTACACGCTGAGCACTTGGGCGACGGTCTCGTCCTCGGTCGGCCAGGTGGCGGCCTGCCGCGTCCCGTGCTCGCGCAGCGCCGCGCGGCGTTCCGGGTCCGCGAGGAGCCGTACGACGGTGCCGGCGAGGGCTTCCGGGTCGCCGTACGGGACGAGTTCGGCCGCGTCGCCGACGAGGTCCGGGATGCCGCCGACGCGGGTGGCGACGAGCGGCACGCGCGCGTGCAGCGCCTCCTGGGCGAGCACGGACCGCGACTCCCAACTGCTGGTCAGCAGGGCCAGGTCGGCGGCGGCGAGCAGCTCGGGCACGTCGTCGCGGTGCCCGATGAGGCGCACCGGCAGTTCCTCGTCCTCGATCCGCCGTTGCAGCACCGGCCGCAGCGGCCCCTCCCCGGCGACGACCACCAGCGGCACCGGATCGAGGTCGCGCCAGGCGCGGGCGGCGTCGAGCAGGACGTCGTAGCCGCGGTGCCGGTCCAGGGAGCCGACCGCGATGAGCAACGGGCGTCCGGTGGCGCCGAGTTCGGCCCGGGTCTTGGGCCGCAGCCGGTCGGGGTCGTCGCGGTCGGGGCCGTCGAGGCCGTCCGGGCCTTCGGGGTCGGGGGCGTCGGTGTCGAGGAGGCCGCCGGTGCGGTGCCGGCCCGGCAGGCCGACGGCCGCGAGCCGGGCGTCGCGCGCGCCGGTGCGCCGGGCCCGGTCGACCAGGTCGGGGCTGGTGCCGAGGACTACGGCGGCGGTCCTCATCACGCGCCGCTCCAGCAGCCGCAGCAGATGGCTCCGCGGGCCCTCGGCGTGGGCCCGGTTGTGCCAGGTGACGACGAGCGGCGTGGTGCGCCCGCTGAGCGCGAGCACGGTACGGAAGGAGGCGTGCAGGCCGTGCGCGTGCACCAGGTCGGCGTTGGCGCAGGCGGTGCGGAGCGCGGCCACGGAGACGGGGTCGCTGCTGCGGGGCACGTGCACGTGGTCGGCGCCGACCCCGGCGAAGTCGTAGGCGTGCTCGGCCTCGGCGGGGGCGCACACGGTGACCCGCACGCCCCTCGCCACCAGTCCCTCGGCCAGGGAGCGCACGTGCGCGCTGCTGCCGGCGTTCCCTCCGCCGAGCACCTGCACGGTGCGCAGCGGCGACTGGCCGTGCGGTGCGTTGCTGCTCAGGGGGCTCACGGGGCCGGGGCTCCTGGTTCACGGGGACGGGCACGGGGTCGGCGTGGGGTGGTCACGAGGAAACGTACAGAAGGTAGCGGGCTCAGGGGGGCGGAAGGACGCACCGCGCGCGCCTCCCGGGCGGACCGTCCGTACCCGCTGCCCGCCCCGCGTTCCCCGTCAAGCATGCCAGGACGTACGGCCGTTCAGGGACTCCCGGGAGGGCGCACCCTGCGGCGGGCCGGGGCAATGCGCCGGAGCACATCACCCACACGGGTGATGGAACGCCCGCCGCGGCCGCACGGTGGACGAGGACATACGACGAGGTCAGCCCCTCACGGACCCGCTCCCGGACCGACCCGGCCCCCGTACCGGGCGGCGGCCACCGGAGCGACGGCGCGCGCGAGCACCCCCACGCGCCGGTTTCCCACCACCACGGCCGCCCCTGGTGCGGCATCGGGGGCCGCGCGCCCCGTGTCCGGCGGGCATCACGCACCCACCGAGGCCGTCGGGCAGCAAGCCCCTCCTCCGCGGGCACCGGGGCGAGCGCCGCGCCGGCGGCCCGCCCCGACCGCACGTCGAGGAGCTCGGCCAGGGCGACACCCGGCCGACACCCGCCCGGTCGGCACCCGTCCGGGCGGCGCCGGCCTTACAGGTCCGCCCTGGCCGTCGCCAGGAGTTCCTCCGCGTGGGCGCGGGCCGTTTCGGAGTCCTCCTGGCCGGCCAGCATGCGGGACAGCTCGCGGACGCGCTCCTCGCCCTCCAGGACCTTCACACCGGAGCGGGTGACGGAGCCGTCGTTGGTCTTCTCCACCAGCAGCTGCCGGTCGGCGAACGCGGCGACCTGGGGCAGGTGGGTGACCACGACGACCTGCGCGGTCTTGGCGAGCTTGGCAAGGCGCCGCCCGATCTCGACCGCCGCCTTGCCGCCGACACCGGCGTCGACCTCGTCGAAGAGGTACGTCGGCACCGGGTCGGTGCCCGCGAACACCACTTCCACCGCGAGCATCACGCGGGACAGCTCACCGCCGGACGCGCCCTTGGCGATGGGCCGCGGCGGGGCGCCCGGGTGCGGGGCGAGCAGCAGCTCGACCTCGTCCACGCCCGAGGGGCCGTAGGCGACCGTCCGCCCGCCGACCTCGACGCCGTCCGCGTCCTCGCTCTGGCGGATGTCGAAGGAGACGCGCGCGTGGGGCATCGCCAGCGAGGCCAGCTCGGCGGTCACGGCGGCGGCGAACCGCTCGGCGGCCTCCGTCCGCGCGTCCGTCAGCGCCTGCGCGAGCCCGCCCAGCTCGGTGCGCAGCGCGTCCCGCTCGGCCGTCAGCTCCTCGATCCGCTCGTCGTCGCCGTCCAGCTCGGTGAGCCGCGCGGCGCTCCGCTCGGCCCAGGCCAGCACGCCGGCGACGTCGTCCCCGTACTTGCGGGTCAGGGCGTTCAGGGCGGCCCGGCGCTCCTCCACCGCCGCGAGCCGCAGCGGGTCGGCGTCGAGATCGTCGGCGTACCCCGCCAGCTCACCCGCCACGTCGCCCAGCAGGATGCCGATCTCCCCGATCCGGTCGGCGAGCGCGGAGAGTGCCGGATCGTGCGACCGCACGGCCTCCAGCGCCCGGTGGGCGCCCGCGACGAGGGTCGAGGCGTCGATCCCCTCGGGGTCCTCCGGATTGCCCGCGAGAGCGGCGTGGGCGGCCGTCGCGGCGGACGACAGCGCCTCGGCGTGCCCCAGCCGCTCGGCCTCCTCGGCCAGCTCCACGTCCTCGCCGGCCCGGGGCTCCACGGCGGCGATCTCGTCGAGCCCGTAGCGCAGCATGTCGGCTTCCTGCGCCCGCTCACGCGCGCGCGTGGTGATCTCCTCCAGCTCGGCGGAGACGGCCCGCAGCCGCTTGTACGCCTCGCCGTACTTGGCGAGCGGAACGGCCACGGCGTCTCCCGCGTACCGGTCGAGCGCCTGCCGCTGCCGGGACAGCTTCAGCAGCCCCTGCTGGTCGGTCTGCCCGTGCACGGCCACCAGGTCGTCGGCCAGCTCGGCGAGCAGCCCGACGGGAACGCTGCGCCCGCCCAGGTGCGCCCGGGAGCGGCCCTCGGCGGAAACGGTACGGCTGATCAGCAGGGCACCGTCGTCCAGCTCGGCCCCGGCCTCCTCGGCCCGCACGACGGCGGCGGCGCCGGGGGGCACGGCGACCCGCCCCTCCACCACCGCCTTGTCGGCCCCGATCCGCACGAGCGCCGGGTCGGCCCGTCCGCCGAGCAGCAGCCCCAGGCTGGTGACCACCATGGTCTTGCCCGCACCCGTCTCACCGGTGACGGCGGTGAACCCCGGCGACAGCTCGACGACGGCATCGTCGATGACCCCGAGCGACCGTATCCGCATCTCCTCCAACACGGAACAGACCATACGAGGTCCGGGGCGGGGAACGCACATGGCCCGCCCGTGTCACTCCGAGGGGTGGTGGGGCGCGCCCCGCCATCCCGTGGTGGGCAGCGCGAACTTCGCCACGAGCCGGTCGGTGAAGGACGAGTGGTGCAGCCGGGCCAGCCGTACCGGCACGGCTCCCCGCCGCACCTCGACCCGCGCCCCCGGCGGCAGCTCCACCGTCCGCCGCCCGTCGCACCACAGGACCCCCGGCGGGATGTGCGGCAGCACCTCCACCGCCAGCACGGAGTCCGGCGAGGTGACCAGCGGCTTGGCGAACAGCGCGTGCGCGCTGATCGGCACCATCAGCAGGGCCTCCACCTCCGGCCACACCACCGGCCCCCCGGCGGAGAAGGCGTACGCCGTGGACCCGGTCGGCGTGGACAGCACGACGCCGTCGCACCCGAAGCCCGTCACCGGCCGCCCGTCGATCTCCAGGACGACTTCCAGCAGCTTCTCGGCGCCGGCCTTCTGCACGGCGGCCTCGTTCAGCGCCCAGTCGGTGTGCACGATGTCACCGTTGCGGTGCACCACGACGTCGACGGTCATCCGCTCCTCGACCTCGTACGACCGCGCCACCACCCGGTCCACGACCCGGTCCAGGTCGTCCCGCTCGGCCTCCGCGAGGAACCCGACGCGTCCGAGGTTGACGCCGAGCATCGGCACTCCGGAGGCACGCGCGAACTCGGCGCCGCGCAGCAGCGTGCCGTCGCCGCCCAGCACGATCAGCAGCTCGCAGCCGTCCAGGCACTGCGGGGTGGCCTCCTTGACGAGGGCGACCTCGTCCGGGAGCGGCAGGTCGCGCGCCTCCTCCTCCAGCACCCGCACCCCGATGCCATGCCGCAGCAGGCCCTTGACGACGAGTTCCGCGCTGCGGATCGCCGCGGGCCGCCCGGTGTGGGCGAGCAGGAAAACAGTACGCGCCAGGTTCTGTGTCAACGCGGCCCCTCCGCCACTGCACGGTCGACGTCGGCCGGGTCCACCTGGGGTGCCCCCGCCCGCAGCCAGAGAAAGTACTCCACGTTCCCCGAGGGCCCGGGCAGCGGGCTCGCGGTGACCCCCCGCACCCCGAGCCCCAGCTCCCACGCCTTCTCGGCCACTGCGCGCACGGCCTCCGCCCGCAGCTGCGGACTCCGTACGACACCCCCGCTGCCGAGCCGTTCCTTCCCCACCTCGAACTGCGGCTTGACCATCATCACCAGGTCGGCGTCCGGCGTCACGCACCGCTTCAGGGCGGGCAGCACCAGCCCGAGCGGGATGAAGGACAGATCGCCCACGACAAGATCCACAGGTTTCCCATCGATCGTCTCAAGCGTCAACTCGCGTACGTTCGTACGGTCCTTGACGGTGACGCGTTCATCCTTCTGGAGCGACCAGGCGAGTTGACCGTAGCCGACGTCCACCGCGACGACGTGGGCGGCGCCCGCGCGCAGCAGGACGTCGGTGAAGCCGCCGGTGGACGCGCCGGCGTCCAGCGCCCGCCGGCCCTCGACGACGAGCCCCTGCGGCACGAAGGCCGCCAGCGCGCCGGCGAGCTTGTGCCCGCCCCGGGAGACGTAGTCGGGATCGCTGTCGTCGGCCTGGACCACGATCGCCGCCGCGGTCTCCACCTGCGTGGCCGGCTTGGTCGCCACGGTCCTGCCGACGGTGACCCGCCCGGCGGCGATCAGCTGGCTGGCGTGCTCGCGTGAACGGGCGAGCTTCCGGCGGACCAGCTCCGCGTCGAGACGGCGGCGTGCGACTCCTGCCACGTTCGGTTCAGCTCCTGCTCTGGTGGTACGACGGTGAGGGGGCCGCGGGTCCCGGACGGGCGTCGAGCGCGGTGAGCGCGTCGCGCAGCCCCCTGTGTACATCCTCGTACACCTCGACATGACCGTCGGTGGCGAGGTGGTCGGCGTCGGCCAGCCGGTCGAGCCGGGCGTCGACCTCGGCGTTGCCGGTGGGGGTGCGCGGGACGTTCAGGGGGGCGGGCGCCGCGGGGTCGTACGCGGGCGCCGCCTCGGTGTCGATGTCGGCCTCGGACACGGACTCGCTCATGCCCAGACGCTACCCCGAACCGCTGGGGTACCGTCGTGGGCGATGGCCACGATCGAGGAGTGCCGCGCCGCACTGGGGAAGCTTTCGGACAACATGCGGAGGACCGACGGCGATGTCCGCGCGGCCGCCGCGCTCGACCGCTCGGTGAGCTGCCACATCACCGATCTCGACGTCACCTTCGCGGGCCGGATGACCGGCGGCCGGATCGAGGTCGACGACACGCATCCGGGCCCACCGCGCGAGAAGGCGCAGATCAGGCTCGCCATGGCCGGGGACGACCTGGTGGCCCTGGTGGGCGGCGAGCTGAACTTCGCGACCGCCTGGGGCTCGGGCCGGGTGAGGCTGGAGGCGAGCCTGCTGGACCTGTTCCGGCTCCGGAAGCTGCTGTGAGGCGTTCACGCCGTCGCCCGCGTCGTCAGCGGGGCCGCGCCGTGGCCCTGTCCGACGCGTGCCGTCAGGAGGCAGCCGTGGCCTTCTCCGAGCGCGCCTTCCGGGCCGCCGGCACCACCAGCGGGGTGCCCGTCTCCGGGTCGTCGATGACCTGGCAGCGCAGCCCGAAGACCTCCTCGACCAGCTCGGCCGTGACGATGTCGTTCGGGGCGCCCTCGGCGATCACCGTGCCGCCGCGCAGGGCGATCAGGTGCGTGGCGTAACGGGCGGCGTGGTTGAGGTCGTGCAGCACCGCCACCAGCGTCCGCCCCTGCTCCTCGTGCAGCTCGGCGCACAGGTCGAGGACGTCGATCTGGTGCTGGATGTCCAGGTAGGTGGTCGGCTCGTCCAGGAGCAGCAGCGGGGTCTGCTGCGCGAGCGCCATGGCGATCCACACCCGCTGCCGCTGCCCGCCGGACAGCTCGTCCACGTACCGCTCGGCCAGCTCCGCCACCCCGGTCTGCCGCATCGACTCCCGCACGACCCGCTCGTCCCGCGCCGACCACTGGCGCAGCAGGCCCTGGTGCGGGTAGCGGCCGCGGCCGACGAGGTCGGCGACGGTGATGCCGTCGGGCGCGACGGACGACTGCGGCAGCAGGCCGAGGGTCCGCGCGACCTTCTTGGCGGGCATCGACTGGATGGCCTGCCCGTCCAGCAGCACCCGGCCCTCGCTGGGCCTGAGCATCCGCGACAGCGCCCGCAGCAGCGTCGACTTGCCGCAGGCGTTCGGCCCGACGATCACCGTGAAGGAGTTGTCGGGGATCTCCACCGACAACTGCTCGGCGATGACCCGCTGGTCGTAGGCGAGGGTGACGTTGTCGGCGGACAGGCGGTTCACGGTGCTCCTAGGGGTGTTCGGGTGGGCGGCGCTCGCGTCGGGGCCCTGCGCGCGCTTCATATCCGGCCCGCCCGGCGCTCGGTGACCAGCAGCCACAGCAGGTAGGCGCCGCCGAGGACGCCGGTGACCACGCCGACGGGCAGCTGGTCGGCGCCGAAGGCGCGCTGCGAGGCCCAGTCGGCGGCGACCAGCAGGGTCGCCCCCATGCACAGGGAGGGCACCAGGTTCGGTCCCGGCGAGCGGGTGAGGCGGCGGGCGAGCTGGGGCGCGGTCAGCGCGACGAAGCTCACGGGGCCGGCGGCGGCCGTGGCGGCGGCGACGAGCAGGACGGCGCACACCATGAGCACGAGCCGGACGCGCTGCACGCGCACGCCGAGCGCGTTCGAGATGTCGTCGCCCATCTCCGTCATCCGCAGGCCGCGCGCGTTCGCCAGGACCAGCGGGACGAGGACGGCGCACAGCCCGAGCAGCGGCCACACCTGGTCCCAGTCCCGGCCGTTCAGCGAGCCGGTCATCCACACCACCGCGCGGGTCGCGTCGACCAGGTCGGCCTTGGTCAGCAGATAGCCGTTCACCGCCGTCATGATCGCGTTGACGCCGATGCCCACGAGCACCAGCCGGTATCCGTGCACGCCCCGCTTCCAGGCGAGCGCGTAGATGGCGACACCGGTCGCCAGGCCGCCGGCCAGCGCGCCCAGGGTCACCTGGGAGGCGCTGCCGGACATCAGCACGATCACGACGAGCGCGCCGGCCGTCGAACCCTGTGACAGGCCGAGCACGTCCGGGCTGCCCAGCGGGTTGCGGGAGACCGACTGGAACAGTGCCCCGCCCAGGCCGAGCGAGGCACCGACCAGCAGGCCGACCAGGACCCGCGGCAGCCGCAGCTCGTTGACGATGAAGTCCTGGTAGGCGGTGCCGTCGCCGGCGAGCGTCCGCAGCACGTCGGCCGCCGGGATCCTCGCCTCGCCGGTGCCGATCAACGCCACACCGGCGGCGCAGGCAGCGCCGAGCAGCAGCACGACGACGATCAGCGCACGCGGGTCCAGGCGCAGCGAGAGCCCGCCGGGGGTGCGCACGGCACGGCTCCTGGAGCGTGTCTTCACAGCTGGGCCGTCCTTCGCCGTCGTACGAGGAAGATGAAGAGCGGACCGCCGATGATCGCGGTGACGATGCCGACCTGGAGCTCGGCGGGGCGGGCCACGACCCGGCCGACGACATCGGCGCCGAGCAGCAGCACGGGCGCCAGGACCGTGGCGTACGGCAGGATCCAGCGCAGGTCGGGACCGGTGAAGGAGCGCACGGCGTGCGGGACCATCAGGCCCACGAAGACGATCGGGCCGCACGCGGCGGTCGCGGCACCGCACAGCACCACGGCGGCCAGCATGGCCAGCGCCCGGGTGCGGTCGAGGTTCGCGCCGAGGGCGCGCGCGGTGTCGTCGCCCATCTCCACGGCGTTCAGCGGCCGGGCCAGGGCGAGCGCGAGGACCGTGCCGGCCACGAGGAACGGCAGGACCTGCAAGATGGTCGCGTTCGTGGCCGAGACCAGCGAACCCACCGTCCAGAACCGCATCTTGCCCAGGGCCGCGCCGTCCGTGATCATCACGGCCTGGAGGTAGCCGTACAGGGCCGCGCTGATCGCCGTGCCGGCGAGCGCGAGCCGTACCGGGGTGGCGCCCCGGCTGCCGCCGAGGAACCACACCAGCGCGCCGACGGCGGCCGCGCCGAGGAACGCGAACCACACATAGCCGCTGAGGCTGGTGACGCCGAAGTAGGTCATGGCCGTGACGACGGCGGCGGACGCGCCCGCGTTCATGCCGAGCAGCCCGGGCTCGGCCAGCGGATTGCGCGTCAGCGCCTGGAGCACCGCGCCGGACAGGCCGAGCGCGGCACCGGCCAGCAGACCGAGGGCGGTGCGCGCGAGCCGCTCGTCGACGACCACGTCGCCGTACGTGCCCGTGTCGTGGAACAGGCCGTGCCAGACCTGGTCGAGCGACAGCGCCTTCGCGCCGATCGCGATGCTCGCCAGGGCGACACACACCAGGAGCACGACCGAGAGCAGGAGCCCAAGGGCCCGCGCCGCCCGGCGGGTTGGGGGCGCGGGGGCGGTCTCCGCGCGCTGTTCCGGAGGACTGTCGACCAACACGAGGTTAGGTTAGCCTACCCTCGCATACGATCTCGATCCCTGGTCGCTGTGAGCTCCGCCGAGGCCCTACGAGGGGTCCGGCGTCCCCCGCTGCCCCAAGGCCCGCCGGGCAGCTCCTGAGGGACCGTCACAGGCCCAGCCTGGCCAGCGCCTTCTCACCGTCCAGCGCGCAGGTGCCCTCCCCCGCCGCCGTCCAGGCCGCCGCGCACAGCGCCCGCAGCCCGTCCAGCGGCTCGCCGTCGCCCGTCAGCTCCAACCGGTCCGTCCCGGCCGCCGCCGTCCACCCGCCGCACCGGAAACCGTCACCTTCCCGGGTGATGTCCGGCTGCCCGGTGAGCAGCCCGCGCAGATCGGCGTCCACGTACGTCGGACGGTGCTGCGGCGGCGCGGCGAGCAACTGCGCCCCGTCGGTGACCCCCGTCAGCACCAGCAGCGAGTCCACCCCGCCGTTGAACGCGCCCTCGATGTCCGTGTCCAGCCGGTCCCCGACCACCAGCGGCCGCTCGGCACCGGTCCGGATGATCGTCTCCCGGTGCATCGGGGGCAGCGGCTTGCCCGCGACCTGCGGCTCGGCACCCGTCGCGATCCGCACGACCTCCACCGCGGCCCCGTTGCCCGGCGCGATGCCCCGCCCGCTCGGAATCGTCAGATCCGTGTTGGACGCGAACCACGGCACACCCCTGCGGACGGCGTACGAGGCCTCCGCGAACCGCCCCCAGGTCATCTCCGGCCCGCCGTAGCCCTGCACGACCGCCGCCGGGTCGTCGTCCGCCGACTCCACCGGCGTCAGACCCCGCTCACGCAGCGCCACCCGCAGCCCCTCACCACCGATCACCAGCACCCGCGCCCCGGCCGGAACCTGCTCGCTGATCAGCCGCGCGACGGCCTGCGCCGAGGTGATGACATCGTCCGCGCCCGTCGGTATGCCCAGCTCCGTCAGGTGCCCGGCCACCGCGTCCGGCGTCCGCAGCGCGTTGTTGGTGACGTACGCGAGACGCATCCCGCCCGACCGGGCCACCGCCAGCGAGTCGACCGCGTGCGCGATGGCGCTCCCGCCCGCGTACACCACCCCGTCCAGATCGAGCAGCGCCGTGTCGTACGCCTCGCTCAGGGGCCGCCCACTGCCCTCGGGCCTCGTCCTGACGCCCTGGCTCATGTCCACATCGCTCCTCGTTCACTCGCCTTTCCCCCGATCATCCCGCATGCCGCCGACACACGTACGATGCCGGGATGAACACAGCAGGTCACTGGGAGGCGACACCGCGTCGAGGCCTGGAACTCACCCCGTTCCGGGGCCTTCGCTACGACCCCGACCGGGTCGGCAGCCTCGCCTCCGTCACCTCCCCGCCCTACGACGTCGTCGTGCGCCCCGACGGCCTGCACCACCTCCAGTCGGCCGACCCTCACAACATCGTCCGGCTGATCCTCCCCCAGGCCGGCACGCCCAGCGCCCGCACCGAGCAGGCCGCCGACACACTGCGCCGCTGGCTGGACGAGGGCGTCCTCACCGCCGACCCCGAGCCGGGCCTGTACGTGTACGAGCAGCGGCACGACGACGGCATGCTCCAGCGCGGCATCATCGGCACCCTGCGGGTCACCGAACCCGCGGAGGGCGTGGTGCTGCCGCACGAGGACGTGATGCCGCCGGTGGTCGCCGACCGCGCGGCCCTGATGCGGGCGACACGCGCGAATTTGGAACCGCTGCTGCTGACCTACCAGGGCGACGGCACGGCGGCCGAGGTCGTCGACCGCACGGCGCAGCGCCCGCCGCTGCTGGCCACGACCACCGAGGACGGGTTCCGGCACCGCCTGTGGTCCGTCACCGACCCCGGCGAACTGGCCCGCGTCCAGAGCGACCTCGCCGGCCGCCAGGCCCTCATCGCCGACGGCCACCACCGCTGGGCCACCTACCGCCGGCTGCGCCTGGAACACCCCTCCCCCAGCCCCTGGGACTACGGCCTGGTCCTCCTGGTGGACACCGTCCGCTACCCGCTGCGCGTCCGCGCCATCCACCGGCTGCTGCACGGCCTGCCCGTCGCGGACGCGCTGGCCGCGGTCGACGGCCTGTTCCGGGTACGGCACCTGGACAAGCCCCTCGCCCAGGCCCTGGAGACGCTGGCGGACGCGGCCTGCGCCGGCAACGCCTTCCTCCTCGCCGGCGACGGCGCCTTCCACCTGCTCGACCGCCCCGACCCCGACCTCTTGGCCCGGACCGTCCCCGCGGACCGCCCGCCCGCCTGGCGCGCCCTGGACGCCACGGTCCTGCACGCCACGCTGCTGCACCACGTCTGGCAGATCCCCGAGGACTCCCCGGCCCACATCGCCTACATCCATGACACGGCCGCCACGGTGGAGAAGGCCGAACGCGACGGCAGCACCGCGGTCCTGATGCACCCGGTGCGCGAGGAGGTCGTACGCGACCTGGCCCGGCAGGGCGTGACCATGCCCCGCAAATCGACGTCGTTCGGCCCGAAGCCGGCCTCGGGACTGGTACTGCGGGCACTGGAGATCTGAGCCGACGGCGGCCGCCGGCGCACGGCCCGCCGGAACACGGAAGAGGGCGGGCCCCCCAGGAGCCCGCCCTCTTCCCGTTGACCGACGTCAGTCCTTGTCGCCGTCCTCCGGGGAGGCGTCGGCGGACTCGCCGGTGGCGTCCTGGCCGTCCTCGACGTCCTCGTCCTCCTCGGACAGGGCGTCGACGAACTCCACGCCGTCCAGCTCGGCGAGCCGGTCGGAGGCGTCCGTGCTGCCGTCCCGGTCGGCCTCGACAGCCTTCGCGAACCACTCCCGCGCCTCGCGCTCCCGGCCGGCGGCCAGCAAGGCGTCCGCGTAGGCGTAGCGCAGGCGAGCGGTCCACGGCTGCACCGAGTTGGAGGCCAGCTCCGGGCTCTGCAGAGTCACGATGGCCGCGTCGAGCTGGCCCATGTCACGCCGGGCACCGGCCGCGACGAGCCGCATCTCGACCTGACCGGCCTTGTCCAGCTTGTGCACCTCCGGGGCGCCGGCCATGTCCAGCGCCTTCTCCGGCCGGCCGAGCCCGCGCTCGCAGTCCGCCATGACCGGCCACAGGTCCACGGTGCCGGTCATCCGCCGGGCGGCCCGGAACTCGGCGAGCGCCTCGCCGTACTTCTGGTTCGCGTACGCGGCGAAGCCCGCGGCCTCGCGCACGGCGGCCACACGGGACGCCAGGCGCAGGGCCACCTTGGAGTAGCCGTAGGCGCCCTCGGGGTCCTCGTCGATGAGCCGGGCGACCATCACCAGGTTCTTGGCGACGTCCTCGGCGAGCGTCTTGGGCAGGCTCTGCAGCTCCTGCCGGACATCCCTGTCGATCTCGTCGCCGGTGACGTCCTCCGGGATCGGCAGCCGCTTGATCGGCTCCCGGTCCCGGTCGTCACGGAACCGGCCGCCGCCACGACGGTCGTCCCGGCCGTCGCGGCCGTCACGGCCCCGGAACCCACCGGGGCGGCCACCGCGCTCCCCACGGTCGTCCCTGCGGGGCCCACGGCCCCCACGGTCGTCGCGCCGGTCGTCGCGGCGGAAGCCGCCACGGTCCCCACGGCTGTCGTCCCGCCGGAAGCCACCGCGCTCGCCACGGTCACGGTCGTCACGCCGGTCGTCCCGACGGTCGTCGCGGCGGAAGCCGCCTCGGTGGTCGTCACGCCGGTCGTCGCGACGGAAACCACCGCGGTCGTCGTCACGCCGGTCGTCGCGACGGAAACCACCGCGGTCGTCGTCACGGCGGAAGGAGGGGCGGTCTCCACGGTCAGCACGGTCGTCACGGCGGAAACCACGGTCCCCGCGGTCCCCACGGTCGTCCCGGCGGTCATCGCGACGGTCGTCCCTGCGGTCGTCCCGGCGGAAGGCCGGGCGCGAACCCCGGTCGCCCTCACGGCGGTAGCCGCCGCCACGGCTGTCGTCCCTGCGGTCGTCACGCCGGTCATCGCGGCGGTCGTCGCGCCGGAAGCCGCCACGCTCACCGCGGCTGTCATCCCGACGGTCGTCACGCCGGTCGTCACGCCGGTCGTCACGGCGGCCGTAGCCACCGCGGTTGTCGTCGCGCCGGCCGTAGCCACCGCGGTCGTCATCGCGCCGGAAGGAGGGGCGGTCTCCACGGTCACCGCGGTCGTCACGGCGGAAACCACGGTCCCCACGGTCGTCCCGGCGGTCATCGCGACGGTCGTCCCTGCGGTCGTCGCGACGGAACCCGCCACGGTCACCCCGGTCGCGGTCATCGCGCTGGAATCCCGGACGCGTACCCCGCTCGCCCTCGCGGCGGAAACCGCCACCGCGACGGTCGTCACGGCGGTCGTCACGCCGGTCGTCTCGGCGGCCGTAGCCACCGCGGTCACCACCACGCCGGTCGCTGTCGCGCCGGTCGTTGTCGCGGCGGTCGTTGTCCCGGCGGAAGCCGCCACGGTCACCCCGGTCACCACTGTCCCGTCGCCGCTGGTCGCGCTCCGGTCGGTCGTCGGGAGAGTTGGTGGACATGGTGACTCCTGTCTTCGGTACCACAAGCATTGTAAAAACAAAAGGACCCCTGGTCCCAGCTGAACGCTGGTGACCAGGGGTCCTCCAAAGATTGTTCGGCGGCGTCCTACTCTCCCACAGGGTC
>NZ_JAINRC010000011.1 GCF_020400655.1 Streptomyces spinosus | reverse complement strand
GACCCTGTGGGAGAGTAGGACGCCGCCGAACTCCTTTTGAAGCTCCGGCTCTTGGGCACCGCCCAGGAGCCGGAGCTTTTTTGCGTTGAGGTAAGGTCAGGGGGCATCGTTGGTTCATTTCGCACAGGAGGCCCCCGGGTGGAGGTCCAGGAGACCCGCGTCCAGACAGACCGGGTCCTCACCATCCCCAACATCCTCAGCATGGCGCGGCTCGTCGGCGTACCCCTCTTCCTGTGGTTGATCCTCAGGCCGGAGTTCGGCGGCCCCAAGAGCGATGGCTGGGCCCTCCTCGTGCTCGCGCTCAGCGGCATCAGCGACTACCTGGACGGCAAGCTCGCCCGGCGCTGGAACCAGATCAGCAGCCTCGGCCGGCTGCTCGACCCCGCGGCGGACCGGCTCTACGTCCTGTCCACACTGCTCGGGCTGACCTGGCGGGAGATCCTCCCGCTCTGGCTCACCGCCCTCCTGCTGGCCCGCGAGCTGGTCCTCCTGGTCATGGTGGGCATCCTCCGCCGGCACGGCTATCCGCCGCCGCAGGTGAACTTCCTCGGCAAGGCCGCCACGTTCAACCTCATGTACGCCTTCCCGCTCCTGCTCCTCAGCGACGGAAACGGATGGATCGCGTCACTCGCTGCAGTTTTCGGGTGGGCTTTCGCCGGATGGGGTACAACCCTCTATTGGTGGGCAGGAGTGCTGTACCTAGTACAAGTCCGCCGTCTGGTGCGCGCGGACGCCGTGGCCGATTGAGCCCGTCTCTTGTCTGGACAAAGTCGTCCGATGGCCGCCCGCCCTGAAATGCGGGACACTTTGGACGGGTGAAGTCGGCTAGACAGTCATCTCTTTAGGAGGACGCTTCCGACATGAAGGCCGTCGTGATGGCCGGCGGCGAGGGCACGCGCCTTCGCCCAATGACCTCCAGCATGCCCAAGCCGCTCCTGCCCGTGGCGAATCGCCCGATCATGGAGCACGTGCTGCGACTGCTCAAAAAGCACGGGCTCAACGAGACCGTGGTCACGGTGCAGTTCCTGGCGTCCCTCGTAAAGAACTACTTCGGTGACGGCGAAGAGCTCGGCATGGAGCTCACGTACGCCAACGAGGAGAAGCCACTCGGTACCGCCGGAAGCGTCAAGAACGCCGAGGAGGCGCTGAAGGACGATGCCTTCCTCGTCATCTCCGGCGATGCCCTGACCGACTTCGACCTCACCGAGCTGATCAATTTCCACAAGGAGAAGGGCGCTCTGGTCACGGTCTGCCTGACCCGTGTGCCCAATCCGCTGGAGTTCGGCATCACCATCGTCGACGAGGAAGGCAAGGTCGAACGCTTCCTGGAGAAGCCGACCTGGGGGCAGGTCTTCTCCGACACGGTGAACACCGGCATCTACGTCATGGAGCCCGAGGTCTTCGACTACGTCGAAGCCGACGTGCCCGTCGACTGGTCCGGCGATGTCTTCCCGCAGCTGATGAAGGAAGGCAAGCCGATCTACGGCTATGTCGCCGAGGGCTACTGGGAGGACGTCGGCACGCACGAGAGCTATGTGAAGGCCCAGGCGGACGTCCTCGAGGGCAAGGTCAACGTCGACATCGACGGCTTCGAGATCTCCCCGGGTGTGTGGGTGGCCGAGGGCGCCGAGGTGCATCCCGAGGCCGTGCTGCGCGGACCGCTGTACATCGGTGACTACGCCAAGGTCGAGGCCGGCGCGGAGATCCGGGAGCACACCGTCGTCGGCTCCAACGTCGTCGTCAAGAGCGGTGCCTTCCTGCACAAGGCCGTCGTCCACGACAACGTGTACATCGGGCAGCACAGCAATCTGCGCGGCTGTGTCGTCGGAAAGAACACCGACATCATGCGTGCGGCCCGGATCGAGGACGGCGCGGTCATCGGTGACGAGTGCCTGATCGGTGAGGAATCGATCGTCCAGGGCAACGTCCGCGTCTACCCGTTCAAGACCATCGAGGCCGGCGCCTTCGTCAACACCTCGGTGATCTGGGAGTCCCGGGGGCAGGCCCATCTGTTCGGCGCCCGGGGCGTCACCGGCATCCTGAACGTGGAGATCACGCCGGAACTGGCGGTGCGGCTCGCCGGTGCCTACGCGACGACCCTGAAGAAGGGCTCCACCGTCACCACGGCCCGCGACCACTCCCGGGGTGCCCGCGCGCTCAAGCGCGCCGTGATCTCCGCGCTGCAGGCCAGCGCCATCGACGTACGCGACCTGGAGAACGTACCGCTGCCCGTGGCCCGGCAGCAGACCGCGCGCGGCAGTGCCGGCGGCATCATGATCCGGACCTCGCCGGGTGTCCCGGACTCGGTCGACATCATGTTCTTCGACGGACAGGGCGCGGACCTCTCCCAGGGCAGTCAGCGCAAGCTCGACCGGGTGTTCGCACGCCAGGAGTACCGGCGGGCGTTCCCTGGTGAGATCGGCGACCTGCACTTCCCGGCCAGCGTCTTCGACTCGTACACCGGATCGCTGCTGCGCAACGTCGACACGACCGGGATAGCCGAGTCGGGTCTCAAGGTGGTCGTGGACGCCTCGAACGGCAGTGCCGGACTGGTGCTGCCCAGCCTGCTCGGCAAGCTTGGTGTGGACTCGCTGACCATCAACCCCGGTCTGGACGAGTCCCGGCCCACCGAGACGGCCGAGATGCGGCGCAAGGGGCTGGTGCGGCTCGGGGAGATCGTGGCCTCCTCGGGTGCCGCGTTCGGCGTCCGGTTCGACCCCGTCGGCGAGCGGCTGTCGCTCGTGGACGAGAAGGGCCGGATCATCGAGGACGACCGGGCGCTGCTGGTGATGCTGGACCTGGTGGCCGCCGAGCGGCGCAGCGGACGGGTGGCCCTGCCGGTCACCACGACCCGGATCGCCGAGCAGGTGGCCGCGTACCACGGCACCCAGGTCGAGTGGACGACCACCTCGCCCGACGACCTCACGCGCGTGGGGCGCGAGGAGGGCACCATTTTCGGCGGCGACGGCAAGGGCGGGTTCATCGTCCCCGAGTTCAGCGGTGTGTACGACGGCACGGCGGCCTTCGTACGCCTGATCGGGCTCGTGGCGCGGACCCAGCTCACGCTGAGCCAGATCGACGCCCGGATCCCGCGGGCGCACGTCCTCAAGCGGGACCTGGCGACGCCGTGGGCCGTCAAGGGTCTGGTGATGCGACGAGTGGTCGAGGCGGCGGGGGACCGTTCCGTCGACACGACCGACGGTGTGCGCGTCGTGGAGACCGACGGGCGCTGGGTCATGGTGCTGCCCGACCCGGCCGAGGCGGTCACCCACCTGTGGGCGGAAGGGCCCGACGACGCGTCCGCGCAGGCCCTGCTGGACGAGTGGGCGGCGGTCGTGGACAGCGCCGGCCGGTGAGCGTCGGCGGCTGAGAACGGCAAAACCCGCTGCACGCGTGCGGTGCCGGACAAGTGTCCCCAAGGGGGCCTGTCCGGCACGCCGGTGGGGCCGTTCGGAGGTACTGCTCGCGACATGCGACGATGTGCGGCATGCCGCAGCAACCCCCCGTTCGGAGCAGCCCCACGCGGCCGCAGCGCCCGGACGCGTCCATGTCGTTGATCACCAACGTCATGGACCACAGCCTCGACGACGGGTACGCCGAGGCCGCCGCCCGCAAGAAGTCCGAGGGCCAGGGCGGCCTGCCGAAGACGCTCAGGGCCAAGCTGGGCCTGGCCGCCGGCCTCGTCCTCGCGGCGCTCGTCGTGACCGTGGGGGCGGCCCAGGCACGCGTGACGGCGCCCGTGGTGGCCAAGGAGCGCCAGGAGCTGATCGACCGCATCGACAGCGAGACCGCGGCCGCGGACAAGCTCGAAAGCACCGTCGACACACTGCGTGACGACGTGAGCGCGCGGCAGCGGGCGGCCCTGAGATCGAGCGGGGGCAGTGCCGAGGCAGACCTGGTGGGACTGCTGTCGGGTGCCACCGCTGTGCACGGTCCCGGCGTCAAGCTCGTCGTGAACGACGCCAAGGAGGCGAGCGGCGGCGGCGACGGCGCCAACCCCCGGGAGACCTCGGGCTTCTCCGACACCGGCCGGGTACGGGACCGTGACATGCAGCGCGTGGTCAACGGGCTGTGGGCCTCCGGAGCCGAGGCGATCTCCGTCAACGGGCAGCGGCTGACCGCCCTGTCCGCGATCAGGGCGGCGGGTGACGCGATACTGGTCGACAACAGGCCGCTGGTGCCGCCGTACACGGTGCTGGCGGTGGGGGACGGGGAGAGGCTGAGCACCAGGTTCCAGAACAGCGCCGACGGCCTGTATCTGCATGCCCTGGAGGAGAACTACGCCATCCGCGCCACCATCTCCACGGAGGGCGACGTCCGGTTGCCCGCCGCACCCAGTGTGATCGTACGCACAGCACAGCCGAAGTCCGAGAAAACCGAGAAGGGCACATCGTGATCGCCGTACTGGGCCTCGTCGTGGGAGTCGTGGCCGGCCTGTTGGTCCGGCCCGAGGTTCCGGCGGTCGTCGAGCCGTATCTGCCGATCGCCGTCGTGGCGGCGCTGGACGCCGTCTTCGGTGGTCTGCGGGCCATGCTCGACGGCATCTTCGACGACAAGGTCTTCGTGGTGTCGTTCCTGTCGAACGTGGTCGTCGCCGCCCTCATCGTGTTCCTCGGCGACAAGTTGGGCGTGGGCGCGCAGCTGTCCACGGGTGTCGTCGTGGTCCTGGGCATCCGTATCTTCTCCAACGCCGCGGCGATCCGGCGGCACGTGTTCCGGGCGTGACACCGATGAACGAGCAGAACGACAGCAACGACGGCAACGGCCGTAACGACCAGCCGGAGAACCGGTTGCGCAGGGAACTGCCGGCGGAAGTGCCCGCGCCCGCGCCCGGGGCCGGCAAGCCGTCCGCAGAGGAACCCGAGCAGCAGCTGACGGGCCGGCAGCGGCTCGTCAAGGGACTGTGGCCGCCGCGCTTCACGCGTGCCCAACTCATCGTCGCGGTACTGCTGTTCGGCCTGGGCTTCGGCCTGGCCGTGCAGGTGGCGTCCAACAGCGACACCGACGGCGCGCTGCGCGGGGCCCGCCAAGAAGATCTTGTGCGCATCCTCGATGAACTGGATTCGCGTACTCAGCGTCTTCAGGACGAGAAGCAGGGACTCGACAAGCAGCGTCAGGAGCTGCAGAGCAGCTCCGACCAGGCCGCGGAGGCGCGCCGTCAGACCGCCGAGAAGGAAAGGCAACTCGGCATCCTGGCGGGCACCGTGGCGGCGCAGGGTCCCGGCATCACCATGACGATCGAGGACACGAAGGGGACGGTCGAGGCGGACATGCTGCTCGACGCGATCCAGGAGCTGCGCGCGGCCGGTGCGGAGGCGATAGAGGTCAACGGGGTGCGGGTGGTCGCCGGCACCTACTTCACCGACTCCGGCAAGAGTGTGAGCGTCGACGGGAACAAGATCAACGCCCCCTATCGTTTCCAGGTCATCGGCAAGCCGCAGGACCTCGAGCCCGCGCTGAACATCCCGGGAGGCGTGGTGCAGACTCTCGAGAAGGAGCAGGCCACGGTGACCGTCGAGCGGTCGGACAAGATCGTCGTGGATGCCTTGCGACAGGCGAAGCGGCCTGACTACGCTCGGTCGTCCTCCCAGTGAGCCGGCGGTGCATGGTGGTCGTCCGGCAGGGGCATGAGGTTGCGGGGGGTCGGCGCACCGAAGGGGTGGTGCGTGGTGGAAACTGTCTGGTGGTTACGGACGTTGTGAGAATGTCCGGCTCGGCCGGTGTAGGCAATCAGGGTTCGTCCTGCCCCACGGGCGGGTCTGTTTCGGTCAAGGGGAATCGCCCGTGAAGTTGTTTGCGAAGTTGTTCGGCAAGAGCGCGCGAGAAGGCAGCGACAACGCGACCGCTCGTCATCGCGCACAGCCTGACGCGGAGGGCCAGCGCCCGCTGTTCCGGGACCAGGTCGCTGGTCCGGGCGGTGACATTTCGGGAGGTCAGGGCGCGGCGTCTGTTGACCCTGCCCAGTCCGGCGGCATAGGTTTCGGGCAACCGTCAACCTCAGGTACGGGTGGAGGGTTCGTCCCCGGCCCGTACGCGTCCAACGCCCCGGCGGGGCAGCCGCGGCAGGAGGATCCGTCGATGTCGGTCCTGGTGTGTACGAGGTGCGGTAACCGGAACGCGCAGAACGCCCGGTTCTGCTCCAACTGCGGGGCGCCGCTGCGGCCCGGGCTGACGCCCGAGCGCGCCTCCGAGACGACGTCCACGATCTCGATCTCGGGGCTGGAGGCCTACGACTCCGAGGCGACCGGCCAGACGCCGCTGCCGATGCTCTCCCCGGAGGCGCAGGCCGCGGTGGACGCGCTGCCGATGGGCTCGGCGCTGCTGGTGGTGCGCCGGGGGCCGAACTCGGGCAGCCGCTTCCTGCTGGACAGCGACCTGACCACGGCCGGCCGGCACCCGCAGAGCGACATCTTCCTGGACGACGTGACGGTCTCCCGGCGCCACGTGGAGTTCCGGCGCTCCCCGGACGGCTCCTTCACGGTGGCCGACGTGGGCAGCCTGAACGGCACGTACGTCAACCGGGAGCGCATCGACCAGGTCGCCCTGTCGAACGGTGACGAGGTGCAGATCGGCAAGTACCGGCTGGTGTTCTACGCGAGCCGGCAGGGCATCTGACCCGCCCCCGGACCGACGTCCGGGGGGACCCCCAGGGAAGGTCCATGCTTCAAACACCGAGCGGCGGTGCCGGAAGCGGTACCGCCGCCAGGGACAGTGGGCTGATGAGCATCGGCACGGTGCTGAACGTGCTGCGCGACGAGTTCCCCGAAGTCACCATCTCCAAGATCCGCTTCCTGGAGTCGGAGGGACTCGTCGAGCCGCAGCGGACCCCGTCGGGGTACCGCAAGTTCAGCGCCGGGGACGTCGAGCGCCTCGGTCACGTCCTGCGGATGCAGCGGGACCACTACCTGCCGCTCAAGGTGATCCGCGAGCACCTGGACGCCATGGAGCGGGGCGAGGCCGTCCCGCTGCCCGTGGTGGGCCGTCAGCGCACCGCGGAGGACGTACCCGCGCGCGTGGACGGGCCCACGGTGGCCAGGATCGGCAGGTCCGAGCTGCTGGCCGCCGCGGACGTCGACGAGAGCGACCTGAAGGAGTGGGAGTCCTACGGGCTCATCGCTCCGCTGGAGGACGGGGCGTACGACGCCGAGGCCGTCACCGTGGCCTCCCTCATCACCGAGCTGGGGCGGTTCGGGATCGAGCCGCGTCACCTCCGGGCGATGAAGGCCGCCGCCGACCGCGAGGCGGGCCTGGTCGACCAGGTGGTGGCCCCGCTCAGGCGCCACCGCAATCCGCAGACCAGGGCACACGCCGAGGCCCGTACGAAGGAGCTGGCGGCCCTGACGGTGCGGCTGCACGCGGCCCTGGTGAAGACCGCTCTCGGCGTCCGGCTGCCCTGATACGGCGGGCCGTGGAGCGGCCGGATCGGGCACCTGTTCCCGGCCCGACTACCCAAACGTCCCGGGCACCGCCTAGGGTTGCTGTGTGAACGAGCTCGATGTCGTAGGTGTCCGGGTCGAAATGCCCTCCAACCAACCGATCGTGCTCCTGCGCGAAGTGGGAGGCGATCGTTACCTCCCCATCTGGATCGGGCCGGGGGAGGCGACGGCGATCGCCTTCGCCCAGCAGGGCATGGCCCCCGCGCGACCGCTGACCCACGACCTGTTCAAGGACGTGCTGGAGGCCGTCGGCCAGGAGCTGACCGAAGTGCGCATCACCGATCTGCGGGAAGGTGTCTTCTACGCGGAGCTGGTGTTCGCCAGCGGGGTCGAGGTCAGCGCCCGCCCCTCCGATGCCATAGCGCTCGCCCTGCGCACCGGAACGCCGATCTACGGCAGTGACACGGTGCTGGACGACGCCGGTATCGCCATTCCGGACGAGCAGGAGGACGAGGTGGAGAAGTTCCGCGAGTTCCTCGACCAGATCTCGCCCGAGGACTTCGGCACCAGCAGCCAGTGAGCCCCGGCGACCGCCCGTCCGCTCCGGCGTGCCCGGGGGCGGACGGCGGTACCGCACGGTCCGCGCCCCGGCAATTGCCTCCGGCCAGTGAGAGCGTCCTACGGCCCCCCGCCAGCGCATTCGGCTAGCCTTTCCCCGCGGTGGGACACGGGAAACCACTCCTTGGGTGATTATCACTCGGCGTGCCGAGTGTGGCGATCGTTGACGCACCCCTGGTGACTGCCTACCGTCGAGAAGGCAGGTCAAGGACGGAGGTCGGCGTGAGAACCAGCGGCGACGGTACGGCTGGGGGTGCCCCCGGACGCGCTTTCGGGGAGAGCGGTCCGTACCCGCCCCCGAGCTCGCGGCCGCGATCCGGCGGGGGTCATGCCCATCCCGGCAGCGCGGTGGAGCACGCTCCGCAGCTGCCGACGGCGGTGCCGAACGGCGGAGGGGTGGCGTCCATGACGTCCGAGGAGATCGGCTACCGCGGGCCCACGGCCTGCGCGGCTGCCGGCATCACCTACCGGCAGCTCGACTACTGGGCGCGCACCGGTCTGGTCGAGCCCAGCGTCCGGCCCGCCTACGGGTCGGGCACCCAGCGTCTGTACAGCTTCCGGGACGTCGTCGTCCTGAAGATCGTGAAGCGGTTCCTGGACACCGGGGTGTCCCTGCAGAACATCCGCACGGCCGTCCAGCACCTCAGGGAACGCGGTTTCCGTGACCTGGAGCGGATGACCCTGATGAGCGACGGCGCCACCGTGTACGAGTGCACCTCGCCGGACGAGGTCCATGCCCTGCTCCAGGGTGGTCAGGGCATCTTCGGGATCGCTGTCGGCGTGGTGTGGCGGGACGTGGAGAGCGCCCTCTCCCAACTGCACGGTGAGCGCATCGACACGGGCGAGACCCTGGTCGGGCACAACCCGGCGGACGAGCTGGCGCGGCGCCGCAACCGGGCGGTCTGACGGCCGCGTCCGACCGCCGGGCCTCTCAGACGCCCGGATCCGCCCGCGTTGTCAGTGCCGTGGTGCAGCATCGGGGATGTGAGAAACGCGCCCACGATCCTGCATCTCGACATGGATGCCTTCTACGCCTCGGTGGAGCAGGCGTCCAAGCCGAGTCTGCGCGGGAAAGCGGTGGTCGTGGGCGGGCTCGGACCGCGGGGGGTGGTGGCGACCGCGTCGTACGAGGCACGGGTGTTCGGCGTCCACTCGGCGATGCCCATGGCCCAGGCGCGCCGGCTGGCTCCCAACGCCGCCTACCTGGTGCCGCGCTTCACCCTGTACCGGACGATCAGCGACCAGGTGATGGCGCTGTTGCGGCAGCTGTCACCGCTGGTCGAGCCGCTGAGCCTGGACGAGGCGTTCGTGGACCTGGAAGCCGGGGGAGCGGCCCAAGACCAGGAGTCGGCGCGACGGGCGGGGGAGCAGCTGCGCGCGGACATCCGGGCGGTCACCGGGCTCACCGGGTCGGTGGGACTCGCCGCTTCCAAGATGCTCGCGAAGATCGCCTCCGAGCAGGCGAAGCCGGACGGCCTGCGGCTGATCGAGCCGGGCACGGAGCGGGCGCTGCTGGCACCGTTGCCGGTGCGCACCCTGCCGGGTGTCGGACCGGCGACCGGGGACCATCTGCGCCGGGCCGGGATCACCACGGTGCAGGAGCTGGCGGAGGCCGGCGAGGACGAGCTGGTCCGGCTGCTCGGCAAGGCGCACGGGCAGGCGCTGTACGCCATGGCGCTGGCGCGGGACGAGCGGCCCGTGGTGGCCGAGCGGGAGGCCAAGTCGGTGTCCGTGGAGGACACCTACGACGTGGACATCCATGACCGGCTGCGGGTCGGCCTTGAGGTGCAGCGGCTGGCCGACCGGTGTGTGCGGCGGCTGCGCGAGGCCGGGCTGTCGGGGCGGACCATCGTGCTGAAGGTGCGGCGGTACGACTTCTCCACCCTGACCCGTTCCGAGACGCTGAGGGGACCCACCGACGACCCCGTCGTCATCCGTGAGGCGGCGGCGCGGCTGCTGGACTCCGTGGACACCACGGGCGGGGTGCGACTGCTCGGGGTGGGGGTGTCCGGGCTCGCCGACTACACGCAGGAGGACCTGTTCGCGCAGTCGAGGCCGGTGCCCGCGGCGGAGGAGCCGGAGGAGGGCGCGGTGGAGGCCGTCGTGGAGCGGGCGGCGCCCGCCGGGCGGGAGTGGCGGGCCGGGCAGGACGTGCGCCATACGGAGTACGGGCACGGGTGGGTGCAGGGGAGCGGGCTGGGGCGGGTGACCGTGCGGTTCGAGACGCCTCAGTCCGCTCCGGGGCGGGTGCGGACGTTCTTCGTCGACGATCCCGCACTGGCGGGCGCCGAACCGTTGCCGCTGGTCACGGGGCCACCGAACCCGCCCGGCGGCGACCCGCACGGCGGTGCTGCGCCCCGGACCCCGGAAGAAGCCGCCGGTCAGGGCTCCTCCGAGCCCGCCAGCTTGCCGAAGTCGCGGTCCGGGACCTTGGGGGGCGGGGCCACGTCGAGGCCGTAGTGGTGGTAGAGCTGGAGTTCCTGTTCGGGGGAGAGGTGGCGGCCCACGCCGAAGTCGGGGGCGTCCTTGATCAGGGCGCGGTCGAAGGGGACGTGCAGGGTGTCGTCGACCAGTTCGCTCGGCTCCAGGGGTACGAAGGCGTCGCGGGAGAACAGGCCGGTGCGTATGGCGGCCCACTCGGGCACGCCGGTCGCGTCGTCCAGGTACACCTCGTCGATGGTGCCGATCTTGGTGCCGTTGCGGTCGAACGCCTTGCGGCCGATCAGGTTGCGTGGATCGATGTCGGTCTGCACGGTCCCTCTCCCTCCACGTGGTCGCAACTCCTCCGTAAGCACTACGAAAGAGCACATTCAAGGAGGCGGCCACTCGAAGGCCCCGGCGTTGACCTCGCTGGTAGGCTGACAAAGGCTGCTGACCCCGTGCGGGAGAGTCCTCCGACCACCTCGGAGGCGCCGAAGGAGCAAATCCTCCCCGGAATCTCTCAGGCTCACGTACCGCACGGACGAGGTCACTCTGGAAAGCAGGGCGGATGTCGACGGCTTCCGCCCTCACCGACGGGGAAAGCCGGTGCCCGCGGGCGTCCGGTGAAGCTCTCAGGTCGAGATGACAGAGGGGGAGGCCGTCGGGGTACCCGCGCCGTGGTGCCCCTCGCAGGTCGCGTCAGACCAGGAGGCCTCCGCAATGACCGCCCATCGCATCCCGCTCTCCGAACTCGAAGCGGGCACCCCGTTCGAGCAGCGCCACATCGGACCCGACCAGGAGGCGCGGGCCAAGATGCTCGCGCAGGTCGGCTACGGCTCGCTCGACGAGCTGACCGCCGCGGCGGTGCCCGATGTGATCAAGAACGCGGATGCCCTGGACCTGCCGGGCGCCCGCACCGAGGCCGAGGTGCTCGCCGAGCTGCGCTCGCTCGCCGACCGCAACCAGGTCCTCGGCTCCATGATCGGCCTGGGTTACTACGGCACCTTCACGCCGCCCGTCGTCCTGCGCAACGTCATGGAGAACCCGGCCTGGTACACGGCCTACACGCCGTACCAGCCGGAGATCTCCCAGGGCCGCCTGGAGGCCCTGCTGAACTTCCAGACGATGGTCGCCGAGCTGACCGGCCTGCCCACCTCCGGCGCCTCCCTGCTGGACGAGGGCACCGCCGCCGCCGAGGCCATGGCGCTGTCCCGGCGCATGGGCAAGAACAAGAAGGGCCTGTTCCTGGTCGACGCGGACGCGCTGCCGCAGACCATCGCGGTGATCGAGACCCGCGCCGAGCCGACCGGCGTCGAGGTCGTCGTGGCCGACCTCGGCGACGGCATCCCGGCGGACATCGCCGAGCGCGAGATCAACGGCGTGCTGATCCAGTACCCGGGCGCCTCCGGTGCCGTACGGGACATCAAGCCCGTCATCGACCAGGCGCACGAGCTGGGCGCCCTGGTCACGGTCGCCGCCGACCTGCTCGCGCTGACCCTGCTGACGTCGCCGGGCGAGCTCGGGGCGGACATCGCCGTCGGCACGACCCAGCGCTTCGGTGTGCCGATGGGCTTCGGCGGCCCGCACGCCGGCTACATGGCCGTACACGAGAAGTTCGCCCGCAGCCTCCCCGGCCGGCTCGTCGGCGTCTCCGTCGACGTCGACGGCAACAGGGCCTACCGCCTGGCGCTGCAGACCCGCGAGCAGCACATCCGCCGCGAGAAGGCCACCAGCAACATCTGCACGGCCCAGGTGCTGCTCGCCGTGATGGCCGGCATGTACGCCGTCTACCACGGGCCGGAGGGCCTGCGGACCATCGCCCGGCGCACGCACCGGTACGCCACGATCCTCGCCGAGGGGCTGAAGGCCGGCGGTGTGGAGATCGTCCACGGCGCGTACTTCGACACGATCACCGCGCGCGTGCCCGGCAAGGCCGCCGCGATCGTCGCCGCCGCCCGGGAGAACGGGGTCAACCTGCGGCTCGTCGACGCCGACCACGTCTCGGCGGCCTGCGACGAGACCACGAACCGGGCCCAGCTGGCCGCCGTCTTCGCCGCCTTCGGCGTCGAGGGCGACATCGAGGCGCTGGACGAGAGCGCCGAGGACACCCTGCCCGAGGCGCTGCTGCGCACGGACGCGTACCTGAACCACCCGGTCTTCCACCAGCACCGCTCCGAGACCGCGATGCTGCGCTACCTGCGCAGGCTGGCCGACCGCGACTACGCGCTCGACCGCGGCATGATCCCGCTGGGCTCCTGCACCATGAAGCTCAACGCGACCACCGAGATGGAGCCGGTCACCTGGCCCGAGTTCGGGCAGCTGCACCCCTTCGCGCCCGCCGAGCAGGCCGAGGGCTACCTCACGCTCATCCACGAGCTGGAGGACCGACTCGCCGAGGTCACCGGCTACGACAAGGTCTCCCTCCAGCCGAACGCCGGCTCCCAGGGCGAACTGGCCGGTCTGCTCGCCGTACGCGGCTACCACCGTGCCAACGGCGACGAGCAGCGGACCGTGTGCCTCATCCCGTCCTCCGCGCACGGCACCAACGCGGCCAGCGCCGTGATGGCCGGCATGAAGGTCGTCGTGGTCAAGACCGCCGAGGACGGCGAGATCGACGTCGAGGACCTGCGCGCCAAGATCGAGCAGTACCGCGACGAGCTGGCGGTGCTGATGATCACCTACCCGTCCACGCACGGCGTGTTCGAGGAGCACGTCGCCGACATCTGCGCCCAGGTGCACGAGGCGGGCGGCCAGGTGTACGTCGACGGGGCCAATCTCAACGCGCTCGTCGGCCTGGCCAAGCCCGGCCACTTCGGCGGCGACGTCTCCCACCTGAACCTGCACAAGACGTTCTGCATTCCGCACGGCGGCGGCGGTCCGGGCGTCGGTCCGGTCGCGGTCCGCTCGCACCTGGCGCCGTACCTGCCGAACCACCCCCTCCAGCCGGAGGCCGGCCCGCAGACGGGCGTGGGCCCGATCTCGGCAGCCCCGTGGGGCAGCGCGGGCATCCTGCCGATCTCGTGGGCGTACGTCCGCCTGATGGGCGGGGAGGGCCTCAAGCGCGCCACGCAGGTCGCGGTGCTGTCCGCGAACTACGTCGCCAAGCGTCTGGAGCCGCACTACCCGGTGCTCTACACCGGCCCCGGCGGCCTCGTCGCGCACGAGTGCATCATCGACCTGCGCCCGCTGACCAAGGCGACCGGCGTGAGCGTGGACGACGTCGCCAAGCGCCTGATCGACTACGGCTTCCACGCGCCCACCATGTCCTTCCCGGTGGCCGGGACGCTGATGATCGAGCCCACCGAGTCCGAGGACCTCACCGAGCTGGACCGTTTCTGCGATGCGATGATCGCCATCCGCGCGGAGATCGACAAGGTCGGCTCGGGCGTGTGGCCCGCCGAGGACAACCCGCTGCGCAACGCCCCGCACACCGCCGCCGCGCTCGGCGGTGAGTGGACGCACGCCTACAGCCGCGAGGAGGCCGTCTTCCCGGCCGGTGTCTCGGCCGCCGACAAGTACTGGCCGCCGGTGCGCCGTATCGACCAGGCCTACGGCGACCGCAACCTGGTGTGCTCCTGCCCGCCGCTGGACGCCTACGAGGACTGAGCGAACCGCCGACGAAGGCCCCGCCCGGGTTTCCGGGCGGGGCCTTCGGGCGTGCTACGCCGTCGCCAGCGAGACCTCGGTCGCCTTGATCAGGGCGACGACGTCGGAGCCCACGAACAGACCGAGGTCCCCGGCCGCGTCCTTCGTGATCGCGGCGGTGAGCTCGCCGCCTTCCACGGCGACCCGGACGGTGGCCATGGCCTCGCCGAGCGAGAGGCGGATGACCGTGCCGTGCAGCTGGTTGCGGATCGACAGAGCCTCGACCCGGTTGGCGGCGAGGGAGACCTCCGTCGCCTTCACCAGGGCGGTCACCGGGGAGCCCGGGGCGAGGCCGAGCTGTTCGACGGCTTCCAGGGTGACGGCGGCGGTGAGGTCCTGGCCGCCGGTGAGCCGGACCTTGACGGTCGCCATGACTTCGCCCGCGCGCACCTCGGTGACGGTGCCGGGCAGCTGGTTGCGGATGCTCAGGGTCATGGGCACCCACCGTAGAGCGCCGGTCCGCTCAGTCCGGGTATGCGTGGGTCTGCGTCGCTTTGACCGTCGCCCAGACCGGTGCACCCGGGTGCAGGCCCAGCTCGGCGGCGGCGGCCGTCGTCAGGTCCGCCGCGAGCGGCAGCTCGCCGGTGAGGTCGGCGCGGATCTGGTCTCCGTGCGTCTCCAGGCCGGCGACCTCGCAACGCCACAGGTTGCGGGCGCTGGCGCCGGAGGGCCGGTCCCGGAAAAGGGTCACGGCGGACGGCGGGAACGCCACGAAGACCGGGCCCGACAGCTCCTCCGTGGTCGTGACCGAGGGGCCGGTGTCGAGCCGTACGGTGTGCCCGGCGGCCTGTCCGCGGTAGAGGTTGAGGCCGACGAGCCGGGCGATGTAGTCCGTGCGGGGACGGCGGGCGATGTCGGCGGGGGTGCCCTGCTGGACGACCCGGCCGTGCTCCACGACCACCAGCCGGTCCGCGAGCACCATGGCGTCCAGCGGGTCGTGGGTGACCAGTACGGAGACCGCCTCGAACTCGGCCAGGTGGCGGCGCAGCTGCGCGCGGACCTCCAGGCGGGTACGGGCGTCCAGGGCCGCCAGCGGCTCGTCGAGGAGCAGCAGCCGGGGGCGGGTGGCCAGGGCGCGGGCGAGGGCCACGCGCTGTGCCTGGCCGCCGGAGAGGTCGCGGGGCTTGGCACCCGCGTGGGCCGCCAGGCCCATCCGGTCCAGCCAGGTGGCCGCCTGGGCGCGGGCCTCCGCCTTGCGCACGCCCTGGCAGCGGGGGCCGAAGGCGACGTTGTCCAGGGCCGACAGGTGGGGGAAGAGCAGGTAGTCCTGGAAGACGACGCCGACCGGGCGGGACTCCGGGGGCGTGTGGGCCAGGGGGGTGCCGTCCAGGCGGAGGTGACCGTCGGTGAGGGGGGTGAGGCCGGCGAGGGCGCGCAGGGCGGTGGTCTTGCCGGCGCCGTTGGGACCCAGCAGGGCGAGGACCTCACCGGGGGCGGCATGCACGGTGACGTCCAGGCGGAAGGCGCCTCGGTCGACCACGAGGTGGGCGTCCAGGCCGGAGGGCTGGTGCGGGTCCGCGGTGGGGCGCGGAGCGGGGCCGGTGCGGGCGGTTGTCGCGGCGGGCCGCGGTGCGGGGTGTGTGGCGTCGGTGGTTGCGGCCGGGGCACGGGAGGGTTCGGTGCCGTCGGTGGTCGCGGCGGGGGACCGGCAGGGGCCGGTGCCGTCGGTGGACTCGGGGCGGGGGGTCGTCATGACGTGGTCATCCAGCGGTCCCGGAGGCCCGCCAGTACCGCGATCGACACGGTCAGGAGGACCAGGCTGAGGGAGATGGCGGCCTCGGGGTCGTTCTGCAGGGCCAGGTAGACCGCGAGGGGCATGGTCTGGGTACGGCCGGGGAAGTTGCCCGCGAACGTGATCGTCGCGCCGAACTCGCCGAGCGCGCGGGCCCATGCCAGGACCGCGCCGGCCGCGATGCCCGGCGCGATCAGCGGCAGGGTCACCCGGCGGAACGCGGTGAAGCGGGAGGCGCCGAGCGTGGTGGCCGCCTCCTCGTAACGGGGGTCGGCGGCGCGCAGTGTGCCCTCCACGCTGATCACCAGGAACGGCATCGCGACGAACGCCTCCGCGATCACGACCCCGGTGGTGGTGAACGGCAGGGTGATGCCGAACCACGCGTCGAGCCACCGGCCGATGACGCCGTTGCGGCCCAGGGCGAGCAGAAGGGCCACACCGCCGACCACCGGGGGCAGCACCAGCGGGAGCGTGACGAGGGCGCGTACCAGGCCCCGGCCGGGAAATTCCGTGCGGGCCAGCAGCCAGGCAAGCGGCACACCGAGGACGAGGCTGACGGCGGTCGCCGCGGTGGCGCTGACCAGGGACAGCTGGAGCGCCTGCCACACCTCGGCGCTGGTCAGCTGGTCCGGCAGCCCGCGCCACGGCGCGCGGACGAGCAGCGCGAACAGCGGCAGCAGCAGGAACGCCAGGGCCAGCACGCCCGGCAGCAGCAGCGGCAGCGGCACCCCGCGCCGGTTCGCCGTGCCGACGCGGCGTCGCCGTGGCCGGCCCGCGCGGGGGCCGGTCGCGGCACCGGGCTTGTCGAGCGAGGTCACGGCTTGAGGAAGCCCGCCCCGGTCAGCACCCTCTGGCCCTCCGCGGAGCGGACGAGGGCGATGAACGCCTTGGCGGCCTCGGTGTTCGGCGCGTTCTTCAGCAACGCGATCGGGTAGTCGTTGACGGCACGGGCCGACTCGGGGAACTCCACGCCTTCCACCTTGTCACCCGCCGCCCTCACGTCGGTCTTGTACACCACCGCCGCGTCGGCCTCCTTCAGCTCCACCTTGGTCAGGGCGCTCTTGACGTCCTGCTCGTAGGAGACCGGCGTGAGCTTCAGCCCGGCGGCGTCGAGGGCCTTCTGGGCAGCGGCACCGCACGGGACGGTCTTGTCGCACAGGACGACCTTCAGACCGGTCTTGGTGAGGTCCTTCAGGGAGGCGACCTTGTGCGGGTTGCGCGGGAGGGTGGCGATCTCCAGCTGGTTGCGGACGAAGGTGACCGGGGTGCCGGCCGCGTCCTTCGCGTCCGTCACGACGGCCATGGTCCTGGGGCTGGCCGCGGCGAACACGTCCGCCGGGGCGCCGCTGGTGATGTTGGCGGCGAGGGTGTCGCTGCCGCCGAAGTTGAAGCTGACCTTCGTGCCCTGGTGCTGCTTCTCGAACTCCTTGCCGAGGGTCGTGAAGCTCTCCTTCAGGGAGGCCGCCGCGAACACGGTGACGGTGCCGGACAGCTTCGGGGACGCCGATGTGCCGGAGGGGGCCGAGGGGCTGGACGAGTCGGCGGAGTCCGACGAGGAGGAGCAGGCGCCGAGGGCCAGCATGGCGGCGGCTCCCGCGCCGGCCAGCCGCAGTATTCGCCGGGTCCGGCGCACGGAGAGGGTCATCACGGATCTACTCCTCGGTTCTGTCGAACGACTGTCGCGCCCGGGCCCGGCCCGGTGCCGGCCGTGCGGCGATCATACTGCCGCATCTGCCAAGGAGGAGTCAGCTGTGGCATCGCATGAGCCGGGATATGCCGGAGTCCGGCTCGCATGTGCGTTTGTACGGCGTCGGCCGGCCGGGAGCGTAGACGCCGGATCAGACCCGGTCGATGTGCACGTTGGTGGACTTCACGCGCGCGGTGGCCTCCATGCCGACCTCCAGGCCCAGTTCCTCCACCGCCTCCCGGGTCAGCAGCGAGACGAGCCGGTGCGGGCCGGCCTGGATCTCCACCTGGGCGGCGACATCACCGAGCTTGATCGCGGTGACGATGCCGGGGAAGGCGTTGCGGGCCGAGGTGTACGAGGCGTCCTCCTCGGCGGCGCCCGCCTTGGCCAGTTCGACCGAGAACGCGGCGAGGTCTCTGCCGTCGATGAGGCGCCGCCCGGACTCGTCGCGGTGCGTGGCCACCCGGCCGGCGTCGGCCCAGCGGCGGGCGGTGTCCGGGCTGACGCCGAGCAGCCGCGCGGCCTGACCGATCGTGTAGGACTGCATGCCGGTCACCATAGGGCCACGCGCCCCCGGGCCACGGACGCGGGTCGGCCGTCGGAGGCACCGCGGTTCCGCCGTACCACGCACCCGGCTCCGGCGGACGCGTTCGGCGGACGCGGGACCGGGCGCCCGCCGTCGTGGTGCCGGACCCCCGGAGTGCCGAGGCGGTCCGGGGGTGCCGCCGCGCCTGCCCGGATCAGCCGGTGTGCACCCGCGGCCGGCGTTCGCGGTCCGGTTCCGCCTCGCGCAGTACCTCGCGGGTGACCGGGGCGACCTCACCCTGGCCGAAGAGGAAGAAGCGGAGGAAGTTGGCGAACGGACTGCCCTCGGTCCACTCGAAGTAGATGTGCGGGGTGCAGCCGGTGATGTCACGGACGTGCAGCAGCAGGGCGGCGAGGGCGTTCGGGATCGAGGCGGACTCCAGCGTCAGCACCCGGTAGCGGCCGTGCAGCACCTCGCCGCGCACGACGAGGCCGGCCTCGAACTCGGACGGGTCGGTGACCGTGACCTCGGCGAAGACGAAGTCCTCGTGCTCGGGCAAGTCGTTGTCGGCGCGGATCTGCTCGATCTTGTCGCGGTACTCGGCCTTGTCCCGGCGGTCCGGCTCGTTGGCGATGAACCGCATCTTGCGGCTGGCCATGTCGCGGATGAACCGTTCCGCCATGGGGTCGAGCGACACGCTGGTCACCCGCAGCTCGAAGGCACGGGCCAGCCGGGACAGCAGGGAGACCAGCACGATGCCCGCGATGAAACAGGCACCGATCTTCACGCCGTCCGGGCGCTCGATGACGTTCACCACGGTCGTGTAGAGGAACACCACGGAGATCACCGCGAAGGTGACGGTCCAGCCGTGCTGTCCAGCCCTGCGCGCGGCGATGGTCACGGCGATCGCGGCGGAGCTGATCAGCACCAGCACACCGGTGGCGTAGGCGCCGCCCTGCTTGTCGACGTCGGCGTCGAAGATCCAGGTCACCAGGAAGGCGATCAGGGTGAAGACGATGACCATCGGCCGTACCGCCCGCGCCCAGTGCGGGGCCATGCCGTAACGGGGCAGGTAGCGCGGCATCAGGTTGAGCAGGCCTGCCATGGCGGAGGCGCCCGCGAACCAGAGGATGGCGATCGTCGACACGTCGTAGACCGTGCCGAAGGCGCTGCCGAGGTACTCGTGCGCGAGGTAGGCGAGCGCGCGGCCGTTGGCCTGGCCGCCCGTCTTGAACTCCTTCTCCGGGATCAGCAGCGTGGTGATGAAGCTGGTGGCGATCAGGAAGCAGCTCATGATCAGCGCGGCGGTGGTCAGCAGCTTCCTGGTGTCCCGGATGCGGCCCGCGGGCCGCTCCTCGGTGTCGCCGGCGTCGCCCTTGACGTGCGGCATGACGGCGACACCGGTCTCGAAGCCGGACAGGCCCAGGGCGAGCTTGGGGAAGACGATCAGGGCGACGCCGATCATCACGAAGACGTTCCCGTGCTCCGTGGTCAGCGCGCTGCTCCAGTCCGTGATCACGTGTTCGGCGGTCACGACGTGCCACAGGCCGGTGATGACGACGACGAGGTTGAGCCCCAGGTACACGCCCACCAGGACGACCGCGACGCCGATCGCCTCCAGGAAGCCCTTGAGGAAGACCGCGCCGAGCAGGGCCACCAGGAGGAGGGTGATCAGCATCTGCTTGCCCTGCAGGGCCTGCGTCAGATGGGGGTTCTCCACCAGGTGGGTGGAGGCGTCCGCGGCGGACAGCGTGATGGTGATGAGGAAGTCCGTCGCCGCGAAGCCGAGCAGCGTGAGCACGAACAGTTTGCCCTGCCAGAAGGACAGCAGCCGCTCCAGCATCGCGATCGAACCCTCACCGTGCGGGCTCTCCTGCGCGACCCGGCGGTAGACCGGCAGCGCGCCGGCCAGTGTCACGACGACGAGCACGATGGTCGCGACCGGCGAGAGCAGACCGGCGGCCAGGGCCGCGATGCCGGGCTGGTAGCCGAGGGTGGAGAAGTAGTCGACACCGGTCAGGCACATCACCCGCCACCAGCGCTGTCCTTGGTGCGGCGGCTCCGGCGCGGCGTGGGGTCCGGTGTGGCCACCGCCCTTGCCCATGTCGGACAGGCCCTCCAGCATCCACGCGCGCACGCGGCTGGTACTGGGAGGGCGCTCGGTCGTGACCATCGGCGTGCTCCTGATGTGCGGCTCAGCTCTTTGCGGCCATCACGCGGACGGCGGCACCAGCGTAAGCAGAGAGTGACGTCTGGGCCTATGGATCACGGCTCGGGCGGCGTCAAGCTTGCGTTAAGAATGGCCCGCGCGAGGCGGAGCCGCACCAAGAAGGGGAGGCCGTGGCGGTGTTCTCCCCGGAGCGAGGGGAGCGGGGAGAGCGGGGCGCCGGCGCGCGGCGGCCACCGAGCGTCACTCCAGACCCGACGCCCGGAACACACCGAGGGCCGTCTCGCGGTCCACGCGGCGGGCCAGGCGGCGCAGCGCCGCGGCACCGCACAGCAGGGTGCCGGCGGCCTGCGCGGCGCGGGCGCCCTGGTCCAGCCGGTACCACAGCTCCGGGTTGCGGATCAGTACCTCGGGGTCGATCTCGACCCGGTTGCCGAGGGTGTCGCGCAGCACCAGGCGCCGGGTGACGCCGTCCAGCGGGCGCACCGCGGTCAGCAGATCGGTACGGACGCGGCGGGTGCGGTACAGGCGGCGGGTGGCCAGCCAGCCCCGGCCGGCGGACACGCGCACCGGGAGCAGCACGAGGAGCAGGAGCAGCGCCAGCAGGAGCCACAGGCCACCGCGCCACCAGGTCAGCGAGCCGGCCGTCCAGTCGACGCACAGCAGCAGGCCGAACAGCGCGCCGGCACACCGGGCCGACGTGCGGGCGTCGTCCCTCCAGCCGCGGTCGTGCACCACCGTCCCGGTGCCGGACGGGTGGGCGCCGGTCGGCTGGGGGCGGGTGTCGTGGCCGTGCTCCATGAGGGAAACGGTAGTCCGTCGCCGGCGGCCCGGGCCTGACCTTGACGGTGCTCTGACGGCCGCGGGCCGGTTCCTGACGGGACGGCAACGGGCCCGGCGTGACCTCCCGCGTTGCCCGGGTGGCCGGTGCGTGCGCCGGTGCGTGACCGGTCGACCCGTCACAACCCGCGGGTGTCGATGCGCAGGTGCCACGTGTTGCGACGGTGCACGGACAGCAGCTCCGATTCCAGCGGGGACGGGGGCACCGCCAGGACCGGGCAGACCGCGTGGGCCAGGCAGTGCCGGGAGACCCGGCCGGAGAAGGCGCGTTGCAGCCCGCGCCGCCCCGCGCCCACGACCAGGACGTCGTCCTCCCGGTTCGCGGTCGCCACCAGCGCCGGGCCGGGGGCGCCCCGTACGACGACGGGCTGCATCGGCACACCGGGACCCTTCGCGTCGAAGATCTCCTCGAGCACCGAGGCCAGCCGCTGCTTGGCGAGCCGCTGCCACTCCTCGACCAGCAGTCCGCCGGCGGGGGAGCGGCGCGCGGCGGAGTCACCGCCCGGTGGTTCCCAGGCCAGCACGGGCCAGAGCTGGGCTCGCAGCCGCCGGGCCAGCGTGGCGGCCCGGCGCAGGGCCGTGACGCTGTTCAGGGAGCCGCTCACGCCGACCACCACCCGCGTGGCCGCCGAGGCGTCATCACCGGACATGACTCAGACTCCACCGTTACGGACGGGCACCTGAGGGGTGACGGCCGTGACACCCGCCGGTGTGCCCGCTGCGAGGTCCTCGCTTCCTTCCATCCCACTCCCGTGCCGTTGATTCGACCAGCCGGGCGGCGGGACACTCCGCGAACGCCTCTGCGGGCATTACGATGCGGCGCTCATTCGGTAATCACGACGAAACTTTCGAGCGCCTCCAGGAGGCGAGCATGCGAACGTACGACAACCCCGTCATCCCGGGTTTCCACCCCGACCCCAGCGTGTGCCGGGTCGGCGACGACTACTACCTGGTGTGTTCCAGCTTCGAGTACTTTCCCGGCGTTCCGCTGTTCCACAGCCGGGACCTGGTGCACTGGCGCCAGATCGGCAACGTCCTCGACCGGCCGGGGCAGTTGGACCTGTCCGACGACGTCCCGGCGTCCGCCGGCATTTACGCGCCGACGATCCGGCACCACGACGGACTCTTCCACGTCGTCACCACCAGCGCGGGCGCAGGCGGCACCTTCCTCGTCACCGCGGAGCGCCCCGAGGGCCCCTGGTCCGACCCGGTGTGGATCGATCTGCCCGGCATCGACCCGGACCTGGCGTGGGACGAGGACGGTGCCTGCTGGGTCGCGATGGCCGGGGTCAGCGTCGCCCGGATCGACCCGCGCACGGGACGGGTGCTGGAGGGTCCGCTGCCGATGTGGTCCGGCACCGGCCTGCGCGACCCCGAGGCCCCGCACCTGTACCGGATCGGCGACTGGTGGTACCTGCTGCTCGCCGAGGGCGGCACCGCTGTGGGGCATGGTGTCTCGGTGGCCCGCGCCCGCTCGCCGCGCGGCCCCTGGGAACCGGCTCCCGGCAACCCGCTGGTGTCCCACCGCGGCACCGGCCTGCCCATCCAGTGCACCGGCCACGGCGACCTGGTGCAGGCGGCCGACGGCACGTGGTGGATGGTGCTGCTCGGCACCCGGCCCTGTGGGTGGTTCCCGGAGTTCCACGTCCTCGGCCGGGAGACGTTCCTGGTGCCGGTGGAGTGGGCCGACGGCTGGCCGCGCACGGGCCCGGTCCAGGAGCGGCACCCGGCGCCGGCCGCCTGGGCACCCGTGGAGCAGCCGCCGGTGCGGGACGACTTCGCGGACCCGGCGCTCGCACCGCACTGGATATCCCCGCGCCGCCGCCCCGAGGGCTGCTGGTCGCTGACCGAGCGGCCGGGCCGGCTCACCCTGACCGCCACCGGTGACAGCCTCGACCGGCCCGGGCATACCTTCGTCGGCCGCCGCCAGCAGCACCACGACTGCCGGGCGGCGGCATCGCTGGAGCCCGGCGCCGCGCGGGCCGGGTTGTCGGTGCGCCTGGACGAGGCCCACCACTACGACCTGGAGGTGAGCGGGGGTGTCGCCGCCGTGATCGCGCGGATCGGCCCGCTGCGGCAGCGCGTCGCCGAACGCCCGGTGCCGGCGGACGCGGTCACCCTGGCCGTCGAGATCCGCGCCACCAGGGACCCCGGGAAGCAGCACGGCCCCGACACGCTCGTCTTCTCCGTGGGCACCGGCGAGGGAACCGTCCGGCTCGCCGAACTCGACGGCCGCTATCTGTCCACGGAGGTGGCCGCCGGTTTCACCGGCCGGGTCATCGGCATGTACGTCACCGAGGGCCGCGCGGCCTTCGACTGGTTCGAGTACGCGCCCACTACGCCGTAGGGCGGCCCCCTGACGCACGGAGCGTCCCGGAATGCTCGCAGGGGTGTGGGGCGGGGCGGCCGTTTCGTCTCCGTGTGCCCGGCACGCGTCGGGGCCGGTGCGCACGTCTCGTGTGCGGCCGGCCCCTCGGGGCACGCGCCCCTGCTCAGGTCAGGTCGGTCTGCCGTGCCCGGGTCAGGTCACCGTGCCGCCCTCAGGCGGCGGTCATCACCTGTTCCGCTCCGAGCGGGCGGTGCGGGGCGATGACGCGGCCGTCGGGCAGCAGCTCACCCGTGTCCTCGAAGAGCAGGACGCCGTTGCACAGCAGGCTCCACCCCTGCTCCGGGTGGTGCGCCACGAGGCGGGCGGACTCCCGGTCGGCGGACTCGGCTGGCGGGCAGGGCGGCTGGTGCTGGCACATGGGCGGGATCTTTCGCTCTGTCGTGATCATGTCCGTCCCCCGTGATGATGATTCGGTCGGAAACCAGTGTTGTCCTCTGGGCGTCGTTCCGCAGGGATTTCACAGCACCGCTTCTCACAGGTTCAGGACGCGTCACCCGCGCGGACGGTTCAGTCCAACTGCACTGTCCCTTCGGGTGGTTCGCAGTGGCCGGATGGGACTAGTCCGGATGGCTCCGGGCGGCGGCGTGTCGGAAAGACAGTCGTACCCCGCTTCCCTCGCGGGCAACGGGGTACGCGGGCTTCGGTCAGGCGGGCGAGCCGAGCAGCGGGAGAGGAGTCGCCCGATGGGTCAGCACCGGAAGCAGCTCGGCGACCGGGAAGGGACGGTGCGTCGGAATGCCGGGCGGTGCGGGTGCCAGCGGTACGAGCAGATCGGTGGCGGCGGGATGGCCCTCGCTGCCGTCGCCGGAGCAGTCGCCGTGCAGCCACAGGGTGAGCATGTACAGCCCCGGCACGGACAACAGCCGTGCCTGGTACGGCTGTTGCAGGGCCTCGGCCTGTTGCAGGGCGCGTTCGGTGGAGGCGACGTACGGGCCCTCGAAGAAGTGCGAGAAGGCCCAGCCGTCGGGAGTCAGCATGGTCTCGGCCGCGGCCACCGCGCGATCACCGCACCGGATCAGGAAGCGCCAGCCGGCCAGCCGGGTCGCGGACAGGCCTTGCGCGGTGATCCGGTCCAGCACGTGGACGGGCAACGGGAGTTCCGGTGTCGCGGGGCCCTGCGCGGCGCGCAGGGAGGGAGTGCGCGCCTCACGGACCGCGGTGGGGGAACCGAGGGCGGTGAGGACGGAGCGCAGGGCAGGCGCGGGGGCAGGGGGCACGTGCAGCGGCATGTGGGTCGCCTCTCATTCGACAGGCGCGGCGGCGCGAGGAGGGTGGGGCGGACGGCGCTGTCAGCTCACGGAAGGCCGGAGAGGTGGGGGCCCAGGTCGGTGTGAAAGAGAGTGCGGCTCGGTCTGCCACCCGTCAACGGGGACGGCAGGAACACCGCGGAAACCAGGACCGAGGGCGCCAACCTTCTGCCTTGTGGACGAAGTTTATACGACGTGTGTTCGGCCGGTGTTTCGGCTATCCGATTCCGATCGGCCGGGCAAGGCGGAATTAGGCCGTGGATTTGCGGAAATCATCCCGATTTCCGGACCGGGTCCCCGTCGCTGACCTCGCCTTACGCGCCGGTAACGGTCGGCCGAATGTCGTCGGCGTTTTTCACGAGGCGTCCGGGGCACCCGAAGGTGCGAGCGCGGCATGCCCCGTGAATGTGCCGCCGGGAACATTCCGACAGACTAGCGGGCGGCGGGCCCGCGCGGGACGTTATCGATCGCTTCGGCTGGGCATCATCCCACGTGACCCGGGAGCCAGGCGGCCGGATCGTCGGCCCGCCCATCCGAGGAGGGACACTTCGATGGGGGAGAAGGTCGTGGCAGGGCAGTTCGACCTGTCCGATCGCCAGCGCTACCGTGAAAAGCTCCAGCAGTGCCTGACGGGACTGGAGCGGCTGCTGCGCGAGAAGCGATTCGATCGACCCAAGAATCTCATGGGGGTCGAGATCGAGTTGAATCTCGCCGGGTCGGACGGTATGCCGAAAATGTTGAACGGGCAGGTACTGGAGCGCATCGCGAGCCGTGACTTCCAAACAGAACTCGCCATGTTCAACCTGGAGGTCAACATAGCCCCACACCGTCTGGGCGGCCGGGTATTCGACCGGCTCGCCGAAGAACTGCGCACGTCGCTCGCTTACGCCGACCGGAAGGCCGGCGAGGTGGACGCGGGCATCGTGATGATCGGCATCCTGCCCACCCTCGACCGGGACGACCTGGTCTCCTCCAACCTCTCCGAGGTCGACCGCTACACGCTCCTCAACGACCAGATCGTCGCCGCGCGCGGAGAGGACTTCCGGCTCGACATCGAGGGCGTGGAGCACCTCGTCTGCACCTCGAAGTCGATCGTGCCCGAGGCCGCGTGCACCTCCCTGCAACTGCACCTGCAGGTCACCCCGGGGCGGTTCGCCGACGTGTGGAACGCGGCCCAGGCGGCCTCCGCCGCGCAGATCGCCGTCGGCGCCAACTCGCCGTTCCTCTTCGGGCACGAGCTGTGGCGCGAGTCCCGTCCCCCGCTGTTCCTGCAGTCCACCGACACCCGGCCGCCCGAGCTCCAGGCCCAGGGCGTCCGGCCGCGCACCTGGTTCGGCGAGCGGTGGATCACCTCCGCGCACGACCTGTTCGAGGAGAACCTGCGCTACTTCCCGGCCCTGCTGCCGATCTGCGACGACGAGGAGCCGCTGGAGGTCGTCGAGGCCGGCGGGGTGCCCAAACTCGCCGAACTCGTACTGCACAACGGCACGATCTACCGCTGGAACCGGCCGGTGTACGGCATCGCCGACGGCGTCCCGCACCTGCGGGTGGAGAACCGCGTGCTGCCGGCCGGGCCCACCATCACCGACGTGATCGCCAACGCGGCCTTCTACTACGGTCTCGTCCGCGCCCTCGCCGAGGAGTCGCGGCCGGTGTGGACGCGGCTGCCGTTCGCCGCGGCCGAGGCGAACTTCGACGCGGCGTGCCGGTACGGCATCGACGCGCGCTTCGTCTGGCCCCGTCGGGGGCGGTACGGCGGCACGGGCGAGGTCGACGCGGTCACGCTGGTCCGTGACGAGCTGCTGCCGCTCGCCGCGGCCGGGCTGGACGCGTGGGGTGTGGAGGCCGCCGACCGGGACCTCTACCTGGGCGTGATCGAGGAACGCTGCCGGCGCCGGGTCAACGGGGCGTCCTGGCAGGCGGCCACCTTCCACCGGGCCCTGGAGCAGGGGATGTCACGGCAGGCGGCCCTGGCGGCGACGACGCGGCGGTACGCCGAGCTGATGCACGTGGGGGAGCCGGTGCACACCTGGCCGGTGGGCCTGCCGGAACCGGTGCCGCTGGGCTGAGCACAGCGCTCCGCCGGTCCGCGGTCCGGGTACCGGGCTGCGTCGGGATGCCGCGCGGGCTGAGCACAGCGCTCCGCCGGTCCGCGGGGGTGCCGCGCGGGCTGAGCGCGCCGGGGTCCGCCGGGGTGCTGGACCCGGGCGGGCCCCTGGCTTCGGAGGCACCGGGCGGGTTGAGGGTCGGGGCCTGCCGGGCCCTTGGACAGGGTGAGCGCCGGGCAGGGCCGGGGTTTGCCGGGCTCCTGGGCAGGATGAGCGCCGCGCAGACCGGCGGGCCTCGGTCCGGGGGCTGAGCGCCGGTGCGGCGGGGACAGGGGGCGGTGGATCGAGGCGGGCGGCGGGGCGCGTGGCGGAGTCGGCGGGGGCTCCGGTCAATGAGGGGGCGTGGCCGGGGAGCCGGTCGCCGACGCGGGTGACCCGTCGGGAAGCCGGCAAGTGGGCTGTCGTGAGGCCGGTCGGCGGGCTGTCGTGAGGCCGTCCGCAGAGCCGGACTACCGGGGCATCCCGCGCCCCGCACAGCCGCTTCTGCGATCCTTGCCAGGCGAAAGGTGGGCCAGGGGCCCGTGAGCCGGCTGGAGGCAGGGGTGCAGGTGGAGGCTGACTCGGTGGCCGATTCCGGGGCGCGGGAGCGCGACCCGCGACGGATACTGCGGGACGAGACGCTGCTCGTGCTCGCGCTCTCGCTCGGGGCGAGCGGGGTGTCCGCGCTGATCAGCTTCATCGGCTCGGTCACCAAGCCGGGCGGGCTCAAGGACCAGGCGGCCACCCTCAACGCCTCCGCCGCACCCGGCCGTCCCTGGCTGGACCTGGCCTGGCAGCTCTTCGGCATCGCCACCGCGCTGGTGCCCGTGGCGCTCGTCGCCCACCTGCTGCTGCGCGAGGGCGCGCATCTGCGCACCCTCGGCTTCGACCGCACCCGCCCCTGGCCCGACCTCGCCCGGGGTGCCGGCATCGCGGCCGTGATCGGCAGCACCGGCATCGCCTTCTACCTCGCCGCCCGCGGTCTCGGCTTCAACCTCACCGTCGTCCCCGAAGCACTGCCGGACGTGTGGTGGAAGTACCCGGTGCTGATCCTGTCCGCGCTGCAGAACGCGATCCTCGAGGAGGTCATCGTCGTCGGCTACCTGCTGCGCAGGCTGGGGCAGCTGGGCTGGACCCCGGGGACCGCACTGGTGGCCAGCGCGGTCCTGCGCGGTTCGTACCACCTCTACCAGGGCATCGGCGGCTTCCTCGGCAACATGGTCATGGGCGTGGTGTTCGTCTGCCTGTACCGGCGCTGGGGCCGGGTCGGCCCACTGGTCGTCGCCCACTCCCTGCTCGACATCGGCGCGTTCGTCGGCTACGCCCTCCTCGCGGGCAAGGTGGGCTGGCTGCCGACCGCCTGAGCCGCTCTCAGGCGCGCAGTTCGCCGTCGACGACCGTCACGGCGAAGCCGGTGAGCAGGGTGCGCTCGCCCCGCAGCCCGGTGCGGACCAGCCCGGTGCGGCGGGAGGCCTGGAGCCCGGTGAGGTCGTCGCGGCCGAGGCGGGCGGACCAGTGCGGGGCGAGCGCGGTGTGGGCGCTGCCGGTCACCGGGTCCTCGTCGATGCCGACGTTCGGGAAGAAGCAGCGGGAGACGAAGTCGTAGCCACGGGACGGGTCGTCGGCGCGGGCGGTGGCGATGACGCCGCGCGCGGAGTAGGCGCCGAGGGCCCGGTGGTCGGGGGAGAGGGTCAGCACGGTCTTCTCGTCGGCGAGTTCCACCAGCAGGTCGCCGACGTCCGGGCCGGTGTCGAACGCGGCGACCGGCGCCGACCCGAGGGCCTCGGCGACCCCGGCCGGGACGTCCACCGGGGTGAGCGGGGCGGTCGGGAAGTCCAGGGTGAGCGAGCCGTCCGCGCCGGGCGTGGCGATCAGTACGCCGCTGCGGGTGGCGAACCGCACCGGGCCCTCGTGAGCGCCGGTGGTGTGCAGGACGTGGGCCGTGGCGAGGGTGGCGTGGCCGCACATCGCGACCTCGGTGACCGGAGTGAACCACCGCAGTGCCCAGTCCGCCTCGCCGCCCTCGGGCAGCCGGTGCGTGAACGCGGTCTCGGCGTGGTTGACCTCCATGGCGACGTTCTGGAGCCAGTCGTCGTCCGGGAAGACGTCGTCCAGGAGCAGGACTCCTGCCGGGTTGCCGGCGAAGGGGCGGTCGGTGAAGGCGTCGACGATTCGAATGCGCATGGCGCTGACGCTAGCGGCTGCGCCGGTCCTCGTACCAAGAGCCGATCCGGCGGCCCCGGACTGATGGCCGCCCGGCCCGGCCCTGAACGGCGGGCGTGCTCTGGTCGTCATGTCCCCGCCCGCTCGGCAAGGGGGTTGTCACGCGACCCGTCCCGATATATCGTTGAGGCATCGCGAACGGTATGCGATATCTAGGTGACAGATCAACGATGGACTGGAGTGATCGCGATGCGCACCCACGGTTTCGAGCGTGGACACCGGCACGAGGGCCCCGGACGACGGGGCATGGGCGGTTTCGGTGGCTTCGACGGGCGGCGGGCCGCCTTCGGGCCCTTCGGCCCGGGCGGTCCGGGCTTCGGTCCCGGTGGGCCCGGGTTCGGTCCGGGCCCCTGGGGGCCGCGCGGACGGGGCGGCCCGCGCGGGCGGGCCCGGCGCGGTGACGTACGCGCCTCGATCCTGGCCCTGCTCAAGGACCGGCCCATGCACGGCTACGAGATGATCCAGGAGATCGCCGAGCGCAGCGGCGGTGCGTGGAAGCCCAGTCCCGGTTCGGTCTACCCCACCCTCCAGCTGCTGGAGGACGAGGGTCTGATCGCCAGCGAGAGCGAGGGCGGCAAGAAGCTGTTCGCCCTGACCGACAGCGGGCGGACCGCCGCCGACGAGGGGCCGGACGCCCCCTGGGAGGAGGCCTCGCGCGGAGTCGACTGGGAGGCCCTCGCCGAGATCCGGCAGGCCGGCTTCGGGCTGATGGAAGCCTTCGGCCAGGTGTGGAAGACCGGCAGCAAGGAGCAACGCGAGAAGGCGCTCGCCGTCATCAACGACGCCCGCAAGAAGCTGTACCTCATCCTCGCCGACGAGCACTGAGCCTCCTGGGCGAGAGCCGCCGGCCGTGGCGCCCCGCGCTGTCCGCGCGAGGCGCCTTCGCCCGTCCCGGCCCGGACCACCAGGCCGTCCGGCTTGCGCAGTGACGCGTTCAGGGCGGCCGTCGCCGAGTCCCCGAGCCTGCCTGCCGTCAGCGGCACGGTTCCTCGACGGTCCAGTCGGCCTCCGCCGGAACACTCCGTACTGATGAACCGTCAGACACCGTGGAAGAGAGCGCCGTCCGTGCGTGGGACCGGTCAGATCTCCTCCGCGAGGATGAGATCCGGGGCGGCGATGTCCTCTCCGCGTGGGACGCGAAAATGGTTCCCCTCGTGGATGCCCCGTCCCGGTGCGGCTGATGAGGTGGGGGACGTGCATCCCCGTACAGCCCACCGGACCGCCGACGACGAAGCGGTTCCGCACCCGGACGGCGCTGCCGGGCTCGGTGCCGAGCTCGCGGCGGTGGTCGCCGCTGCCCGCCGGAGGGCCGTCCGGGACAGGGACCGGCACACCGACACCGCCCATCTGCTGCACGCCCTGCTGGAACACGACCCCGAGGCCCGTGCCGCCGTCGGGGACCCGCAACGGCTCGCCCGGGTCCTCGGCTACCTCGTGCAGCGCAGCATCGGGTACGGGCTGCGCTGGCAGAGCAGTGTGGAGGACTCCGCCGCGATGCCCCGCGTCCCCGCCCCGGCCGGTCCCGCCGACGCCGCGGGTCCCGCCGTGGGTACGGGCGGTCCCGGCAAGGAGGCCGAGGGCTGGTCCCCGGCCGCGTCGGCCGCGCTCACCGACGCCCGCGCGCGTGCCCGGCGGCGGGGCGCTCCCCGGGTCGGCGGCACGGACCTGCTCGCGGCGCTCGCCGCGGACCCCCGGTCCCGGGCCGTCGAGGTCCTCGAACGCGCCGGCATCCCCGCCCGCGAACTGTCCGCGCGGATCGAGGCGGGAGCGGACGTGCGCACCGACGACGGCGGGGCCGCCCGCTGAGCCTCCGGTCGCCCTCCAGACGCCGTCCACTGGTTGAGACAGGTGTCACAGGGGGCGACGCTCCTGTCGTCGCCTGTCATCATGTGCCGGTGCATACGTCTGTGAGCAGTCAGGACAGTCCCGGCAAGGGAGCCGGGCTCGGGCTCGCGCTCGGCTCGGCGCTGGCCTTCGGCGGGTCGGGAGTGGCCGCCAAGCCACTGATCGAGGCGGGACTCGACCCGCTCCACGTGGTGTGGCTGCGGGTGGCGGGCGCCGCCCTGGTGATGCTGCCGCTCGCGGTCCGGCACCGGGCCCTGCCGCGCCGCCGGCCCGCGCTGCTCGCCGGGTTCGGCCTGCTCGCCGTCGCCGGCGTCCAGGCCTGTTACTTCGCCGCGCTCTCCCGCATCCCGGTCGGCGTGGCCCTGCTCATCGAGTACCTCGCTCCCGCCCTGGTGCTCGGCTGGGTGCGGTTCGTGCAGCGACGGCCCGTCAGCCGCGCCGCCGCGCTCGGCGTGGTCCTCGCCGCCGGCGGCCTCGCCTGCGTGGTCGAGGTCTGGTCCGGCCTGAGCTTCGACGCCCTGGGCCTGGTGTTCGCGCTCGGCGCCGCCTGCTGCCAGGTCGGCTACTTCGTGCTGTCCGACCAGGGCAGCGACGCGGGTGACGCGGCGCCGGACCCGCTGGGCGTCATCGCCTACGGGCTGCTGGCCGGTGCCGCCGTGCTGACCGTGGTGGCCCGCCCCTGGGGCATGGACTGGTCGGTGCTGGGCGGCTCCGCGCGCCTGAACGGCACCGCCGTACCCGCGGTCGCCCTGCTCGCCTGGATCGTGCTGGTCGCCACGGTGATCGCGTACGTCACCGGCGTGCTGTCCGTGCGCCGGCTGTCACCGCAGGTCGCCGGGGTCGTCGCCTGCCTCGAGGCGGTCATCGCGACCGTGCTGGCCTGGGTGCTGCTCGGCGAGCACCTGTCCGCACCGCAGGTCGCCGGGGGCGCGGTCGTCCTGGTCGGCGCGTTCATCGCGCAGTCCGCCACCCCGGGCGGGGGCCCGTCGGAGCCGGTCGCCTCGGGGGGCGCGGAAAGGGAGTTGTCCGCGCGCGGCACGGCCGCCTAGAGTCCGGGTCATGGCGCACCACGCACTCGTCCTCTCACCCCCGGCCGCCTGAGGCGGGCCTCCGGGTCCCGCCCGGCGCGCTGCGCGCCGGGCCGGACGGTGCTGCCCGCAGACGAAGTCCGTGCGTCCCGCCCGAGCGGGACGCTCCCGAACTTCCGCACCTTCACGTGCGCTTCTGCGGAGAGACTGCCTTGTCGACCTTGTCGCACCCCGCTTCAGGCCTGCCCGTCGGGCGTGGCCTGCTCTACCTGATCGTCACCGGTGCCGCCTGGGGCACCGCGGGCGCCGCCGCCTCGCTGGTCTACCGGACCAGCGACATGGGCGCCTTCGCCCTTTCCTTCTGGCGCTGTGCGCTGGGGCTCGCCCTGCTGCTGGCCGGCCGGCTGCTGAGGCCGCGGGCCCGCCGTACGGCGCCCGTCCGGTCCGTGCGCCGCACACTCGCCAGGGCGCTGGCCACCGGGCTCGGTCTGGCCGTCTTCCAGACCGCGTACTTCGCGGCCGTGGCGTCGACCGGGCTCGCCGTGGCCACCGTCGTCACCCTCGGCGCGGGCCCCGTGCTCATCGCGCTCGGCGCCCGGCTGCTGCTCGGCGAACGGCTGGGCGCGGGGGGCGCCGCGGCGGTCGCCGGCGCGCTCGCCGGGCTGGCCGTGCTCACCTTCGGCGGCTCGGCCACGACCGTACGCCCGGCGGGCGTGCTGCTGGCCCTGGCCTCGGCGGCGGGCTACGCCCTGATGACCCTGCTCACCCGCTGGTGGGGCAGGGGCGGCGGCACCGACGCCGCCGGCACCACGGTGGTGGCCTTCGCCGTGACCAGCCTGTTCCTGCTGCCGTTCGCGGCGGGTGAAGGGCTGCTCCCGCACACCGCCCACCCGGCCCGGCTGCTGTGGCTGCTGTTGTACATCGCCGCCGTGCCCACGGCCCTCGCGTACGCGTTCTACTTCGCCGCAGCCGCCGTCGTCCGGTCCGCGACCGTCTCCGTGATCATGCTGCTGGAGCCGGTGACCGCGGCCGTGCTCGCCGTCGTCCTGCTCGGCGAGCGGCTCACGGTGACCACGGCCGCCGGCACGCTGCTGATGCTCGGCGCGGTCGCGGGCCTTGCGGTGGGCGAGGCCCGCGGGGCCGGCCGGCGGGAACCCGCCCCGGTGTGAGCCGCCGCGGCTACAGCGCCGCCAGGTAGTCCGGCAGCTCGACGCCGGGCGCCAGGTCGGCGTTGCGGACCGGGGTCTCGTAGCCCTTGCGGAGCGGGACGACCCCGGCCCAGTGGGGCAGGTCCATGTCCTCGGGCTCGTCGTCGGCGCCGCCGGTGCGGACCTTCGCCGAGACCTCCTCCAGGTCCAGGCGGATGACCGCGGTGGCGGCCAGCTCCTTCTTGTTCCCGGGCCGGGAGTCGGCGGCCCGGCCCGGCACGACGTGGTCGACGAGCGCGTCCAGGGCCAGCCGCCGCTCCTCGGGGTCGGTGACCTCGTACGCCGTGCCGTGCACCACGACCGAGCGATAGTTGATCGAGTGGTGGAAGGCGGAGCGGGCCAGCACCAGCCCGTCGACGTGGGTGACCGTCAGGCACACCGGCAGGCCGGGGTCGGCCTGACCGGTCATCCGCAGCGGCCGGGAGCCGGTCGAGCCGTGCACGTAGAGCCGCTCGCCGACCCTGCCGTACAGCGTCGGCAGCACCACCGGGGCGCCGTCCCGGACGAAGCCGAGGTGGCAGACGTACCCCTCGTCCAGGATCGCGTGCACCAGCTCCTTGTCGTAGGACGCCCGCTCGGCGGAGCGCGTGGGCACGGTCCGGTCGGTCGGTGTGTAGGCGGCGGCCCGCGTGTCCTCGGTCGTGCCCTGCATGGCGTCCCCTCCAGTGGCGGCGGTTTTGCACTAGTGCATAATGCTGTTTGTGCTAGGAGAATATCGGATCACCGGGCGCGGCGCAGCCGAGATCGCGGCCGGCGTCGAGCAGGCGGTCGGCACCGGCGAGCTGCGACCGGGCGAAGCCCTGCCCTCTATGCGGGAGTTGGCGGGCCGGCTGGGAGTGAACGCGAACACGGTGGCCGCCGCCTACCGCATCCTGCGCGAACGCGGGGTGATCGAGACGGCCGGCCGCCGGGGCAGCCGGGTCCGTCCCAAGCCGGCCACCACCGGCCGCGAGCAGTTGCGCGTGGAGGTGCCCCCCGGAGGACGGGACCTCTCCACGGGCAATCCCGACCCGGCCCTGCTGCCCCGCCTGGCCCCGGCCCTCGCCGCGGCGGCGGAGCAGGGTGACCGCCGGCCCGTGCGCTACGGCGACGACCCCCTGGACGCCGACCTCGCCCGCCTGGCCCGCGCCGAACTCGACGCCGACGGCGTCCCGGCGGGTCCGCTGACCGTGACCTCGGGCTCCCTCGACGCCGTCGAACGCGTCCTCACCGCGCACCTCAGGCCCGGCGACACCGTCGCCGTCGAGGACCCCGGCTGGGGCAGCCTCCTCGACCTCGTCCCCGCGCTGGGCCTGCACACGGCGCCGGTCGGCGTGGACGACGACGGACCGCGCGCCGACGACCTGCGCCGCGCCCTGGAGTCCGGTGCCCGCGCCCTCATCGTCACCGACCGGGCCCAGAACCCGACCGGAGCCTCGGTCACCGCCACGCGCGCGCGTGCCCTGCGCGCGGTGCTGCGGGAGCACCCGGGGACCCTGCTCATCGAGGACGACCACGGCCACGGCATCGTCGACCTGCCGCTGCACCCCCTCGCGGGCGTCACCCGTCACTGGGCCCTCGTCCGCTCCGCGGCCAAGGCCTACGGCCCCGACCTGCGCCTCGCCGTCCTCACCGGGGACCCCGTCACCGTGGACCGGGTCCGCGGCCGCCAGCGTCTGGGCCCCGGCTGGGTGAGCCTCCTCCTGCAACGGACCGTGGCCCATCTGTGGACCGAGGGCGCCGTCGACCGGGCGGCGGTGGCGGAGGCGTACCGGGCCCGCAGGACCGGCCTGGTCGACGCGCTGGCGGAGCGGGGGATCGTCGCGCACGGCCGCAGCGGCATGAACGTCTGGGTCCCGGTCCCCGACGAGACGGGCGCCATCGCCCGCCTGCTCCACCGGGGCTGGGCGGTCGCCCCGGGTGCCCGCTTCCGCCTGGCCTCGCCACAGGCGGTCCGCATCACGATCTCACCGCTCACCGAGGACGACATCGCTCCGCTGGCCGACGCGGTGGCGGCGGCGGTACGGCCGTCCCCGGCCCGCGTCTACGGCTGACGGCGACGGAGAATGGGCACGCCGAAGCGAGGCCGGACCGAGGCGGGTCGTTCCGCGGCGGGTCCACGCGGGTGCGCGCGGGCGCGCGCTGCTGAGTTACGGCGGGTGTGTTCCCCCCATGTCCGGCGGCGTGCGTGCGGGTTCGCGCTGTCGCGCCCGGCTGGGCCGAGGGGGGCCGCGCCCCGCGCTCTGCCGAGTACCGGCGGATCCGCGCCACCGCGCTCTGCTGGGACGCGGCGGGTCCGCGCCACCGCGCCCGCCTGGGTCCAGGCGGGTCCGCGCCCCTGCGCCCTGTCGAGTCCCATCGGGTGTGCCCCCGCGTCCGCCTGGTCCGGCGGGCCCGTGCTGTGGCGCCCGGCTGGGCCGTGGCGGGTCCGCGCCACCGCGCCTGCCGGGTCAGGGCGGGTGCGTGCCCCCGCGCCCGGCGGTGTTCCGGCGGGTCCGCGCTGTCTCGCCTCCTCGCGTCATGGCGGGCCTGTGTCCCCACGCCCCCGCCCCGAGGTGTCCCGGCGCGTCCGCACTCGCGTGTCCCACCGCGTCACAACGGGCCTGTGTGATTGCGTTCGGCGGGTCGGTGCTTTCGTGCCTCGCCGCGTCACGCGCACCGTGTCCCCGCGCCCCCGCCGCGTCGCGACAGGGCCGCGCCCCCGTGCCCCGTCACGTCACGCGCCCTTGCCCCGTATCTGTGTGAGCGCGGCCCCTGCCAGGACGATCACCGCTCCCACCGGCGTCGTCCATCGCAGGGACTCCCCGAGGATCGCCACCCCCGCGGCCGTGGCGATGACGGGGATGAAGTAGGTGACCATCTGGGCGGTGGTGGGCCCGACCTCGGCGACCAGGCCGTACTGGATCAGTACCGCCAGCCCGGTCCCCAACGCGCCCAGGGCGGCGACGGCCAGCAGCGGGACGACGGCGAAGTGCTCCGGGACGCTGGTGAACAGCGGTGTCACGACCGCCAGTTGCACGGTCGCCAGCAGCAACTGGCCCCCGGTCATGGACAGATGGGAGTTCCCCGTGCCGGTCAGCGTCCGTCGCACGTAGATCCAGCCGACCGGGTAGCTCAGCGAGGCGAGCAGGGCCATCGCCGTGCCCGTGGCGTCCAGCCCGTGGAAGCCCTGCCAGGCGCCGAGCACGGTGAGGACGCCCAGGAAGCCCAGGCCGAGTCCGGCGACGCGCACCCGGGTCGGCCGGTCCTCGGACAGGGCGACCAGGGACAGGGCCATGCCCCACAGGGGGGACGTGGCGTTGCAGATGCCGGCCAGGGTGGACGGGATCGTCAGCTCGGAGTAGGCGAACAGCGAGAACGGCAGGGCGTTCAGCAGGAACGCGGCGACCGCCATGTGCCCCCACAGGCGCGCCCCGCGCGGCAGCCGCTCCCGCTTGACCGCCATCGCCGCCACCAGTACCGCCGTACCGAACACCAGCCGTCCGAGGGTGACCTGGAAGGGCGCGTACCCGCCGGTCCCAACCTTGATCAACAGGAAGCTGAAGCCCCAGATCAGGGACAGGACGCCGAAGCGGAGCCGCCAGTCGAGGCGGGCGCGCGGCCGGGAGGGGGCGGGGGACTGGGACCTGGTTCGGGTCGAAGCGGTGACCGTGCTCATGGTCTCCACGATGCTGGAGACAACCTCGTAGCACAATCGAGAACTTCCACCTGGTACCTCTTAGAATCGCTTACATGTTGAACCTGGAGCGCCTGCGCACCCTCGACGCCCTGTCCCGGCACGGCTCGGTCAGTGCCGCCGCCGACGCACTGCACGTCACCACGTCCGCGGTCTCGCAGCAGCTCGGCAAGCTGGAGCGGGAGGTCGGCCAGCAGCTCCTCGCCAAGAACGGCCGGGGCGTACGCCTCACGGACGCCGGCCGGCTGCTGTCGGAGCACGCGGCGCGCATCCTGTCGCAGGTCGAACTGGCCCAGTCCGACCTGGAGGCGCACCGCGGCCAGGTCGTGGGCGAACTGAGGCTGTCGGCGTTCCCGACCGCCGCCCGGGGCCTGTTCCCCGCCGCGCTCGGCGCCCTGCGCGTCGAGCACCCGGGACTGCGCGTGCGCTCCAGCGAGCTGGAGCCGGAAGCGGGCATCGCCGGGGTGGTGCGCGGCGATCTCGACCTCGCGGTGGTCCTCGACTGGTACAACAAGCCGATGCCCGTGCCCGACGGCCTGGTCAAGGCGCCCCTGCTGGACGATCCGGCCGAGGTCGCCATGCCCGCGACGCACCGCCTGGCCGACCGGGACGAGGTGGACCTCACCGAGTTCGCCGAGGACGAGTGGATCACCTGGGGAGAGGGCGAGTTCTGCCACGAGTGGCTGATGTTCACTCTGCGGTCCAAGGGTGTGGAGCCGATCGTCGGCCACCGCGCGGGCGAGACCCACACCCAGCTCGGTCTCGTCGCGGCGGGGCTGGGCGTGTGCATCGCGCCGCTGCTGGGCCGGCACCCGGTGCCCGAGGGTGTGGTCCTGGTGCCGCTCAGGCAGCGCGTGCGCCGCCATGTGTACGTGGTCTGGCGGGCGGACGCCGACCGCCGCCCCTCCATCCGCGCGGCCGTCGGGGCACTGCGGACGGCGGCCCGGGAACTGGGCTGAGCGTCACGGTCGTCCCGGCTACGCCCCGCCCAGCTTCCGGAAGTCCCACGACACTATCTTGTCCGGAGTCAGCCGGGCCCAGGCGTGCCGGCCGTCGTGCGGCATCTCGTCCAGGCCGAAGTTCTTACGCGCGAACAGCGTCTCGGCCGTGTCCAGTTCGGCGCAGAGCTCACCCCGGCGCGGCACCTCGCCGACGAACTCCACCCGGCCGGACAGCTCGACCCCGCGCAACTGGTCGTACTCCTCGCCGGAGTCCACCACGACGGCCACCCGGGGGTCGCGGCGCAACTGCGCCCAGCGCCGGCTGCGCACCACCGAGTACAGCCACAGCGACGTGCCGTCCCAGGCGAACCACAGCGCACTGACGTGCGGCCCCCCGTCGGCCGAGACGGTCGCCACCCGGCAGGTGCGCTGGGCGGTGAGGAACTCGTCCAGCTCACCGGGCGTCATCATGATCTTCCGGCCCCGGCGCTGCTGTGTGACGGTCATGCGGCCCCCTCTTCTCCCACGTCGTGTCAGAAAACCACGATGATCTTCTGATATCACGTCAGAAAAGAGAAGCCGTCGTCCCCAAGGGGGCGCCGCCGTGCTACGGGACCGGTATGCGGGTGAGCCGCGCGGTCGCCGAGCGCCGCCCCGACGGCCCGGGGCCCGAACCGCGACGCGCGCCCGTTCCGCGCCGCCGAACGGCTTCCCGCGCAGCGGCCGACCGGCAGCACGGAGGTCCGCGTCGCGCCGCCGATCGACGCCGACGCCGTCGCGGGGGTGTCAACCGACCACACCCCCGCGCTGATCCGCGACACCCTCGGCCTGGTCGCCAGTGGTGACCAGCGGGAACTGCCTGGCTCCTTCAGGAGGGCACGCGGACGGCGTCCGGCCCGCTCAGGCCAGTGTGATCTCGTCGCCGGAGACGCTGATCTTCGCCGCGGGCAGCGGCTGCGTCGCGGGCCCCTTCTTCACGCTGCCGTCCGTCACGGAGAACTCGCTGTTGTGGCACGGGCAGACGATCACGCCGTTCGCCACGCTGCCCACCGCGCAGCCCTGATGGGTGCACTTGGAGGAGAACGCCTTGTAGGTGCCGGCCGACGGCTGGGTGACCACGACGCCCTGGTCCTTGAAGATCTTGCCGCCGCCCTCCGGGATGTCGGCGGTCTTGGCGAGCGCGGTGCGACCGGCGGTGTCGGCGCCGTTCTGCGCGGAACCGCCCGACCCCGAGCCGGTGTCGGCGGTGGCGGACGAGTCGTCGTCCGAACCGCAGGCGGTCAGCGCGGCGGCGAGCCCCGCCGCTCCGGCCGCCGCCATGACGGTACGGCGGGCCGGTCCCACAGCGGGGTGCAGGGATGGGCTGGTCATCTGGGGGTTCCCTTCCGCGGAGCTTCTCCTGGTCCGTCATGGGGTACGGCCGGCGGACGGCGGCCGTTCAGACGGATACCCGGATCCTTGCAGCCCGGCGACGAAGGGACCGTGAGGCGCGGCTGTGGGTCTCCCCTTCCCGGCCCTCGGGGGGCACCCGAGGGCCGGGAGCAGGAGCGCCGAGTCAGGACGGGGGCTTGAGAACCGCGTCGATGACGTAGATGGTGGCGTTGGCGGCCTTGACGTTGCCGCAGACGATGTTCGCCTTGCCGTTGACCTTGAAGTGGGTGCCCGAGCCCGACGTCGTCAGCTTGCCGCCCTCCACCGTCGTGAAGGAGCCCTTGGAGAGCTGATCCGGGGTGATCCGCTGGCCGACCACGTGGTAGCCCAGCACCTTCTTCAGCTGCCCCTCGTTCTTCAGCAGCGCGGCGAGCTGCGACGCGGACACCTTCTTGAAGGCCTGGTTGTCGGGGGCGAAGACGGTGATGCCGGACTTCCCGTCGAGGGCGCTGCTCAGCCTCGCCCGGACCGTCGCCGCCACCAGCTGGCTGAGCTCCGGGTAGGCGGCCGCCGCCTCCACGACCTTGTCCCTGGCGGTGTCGGCCTTCTGGGAGAGCGACGAGCAGCCGGGACCGAACGTTCCCGACGGGCTGGGGGACGCGCCCTGGGCGTGGCTCTGCGACGCCAGACCTCCGAGCGCGAGCGGAACGGCGGCCAGAGCCGCCCCGGTGGCCCTCGCTGTACGCATGCGGGTGAACCTCATCGCGACCTTCCTCCCGTGGAGGTGTGAGCACTGCGACGGTGCGGACCGCGGAACTCCTCGGTTCCGCCGGGCGGGGCGGGACGCGTGCCGCGCCAGGCCATGGGCCGTTCCACCCGGCCACTCAGCGAGCGTAACCAGCGGGCGCCGATGACCGCATCTCGAGGCACGGGCCCCGTGACCGCCCCGGCTCGCGGGAACACGCCGGTCGCGGCCGTGCACCGTGCCGGACGAACTGCGGTCCTCCGCCGGGCCGTCGGGGACTTCGCACCGCTCGACCGACCGCGTGCCTGTCTGCGGGCACAACGGGTGACGTGTGCGGCGTGGACCGCCGTGGCCACCCCCGCAAGACGTTGACTGAGAGGTGTGATCAGGCTTGGTACGGCGCTCGCAGGCATCGGCGGGGCCCTCGGCGGAGGCTTCCTCGGGGCGACGGCCCACTACGTGGTCAGAACCCTGGGACAGCGCCACAGGGACGAGCAGTCGGGACTGCTGGCCCAGCGGCAAGCCGTCCACAAGCAGTTCAGGCAGGTGTGCGCGGCAAGGGACTGGGTGGCCGGGCTGCCGGAGACGACCGGCGCGGCGGACTCACCCGGGAACCGTCACCGGATCAGGGCGGAAGCGCTCCGGCACGGCGAGGAGTGCCACGCCGTCTGGGACACCGCCCAGGCGGACGTCGACAGCGACGAGGTCCGCGCGGCCATGACCGCCCTCGACAGGGAAGTCGCCGCCGCCCTGGGCCGGGTGGCGAAGGGCGCCCCCTCCGCGGACCTGAGCGGGCTTCAGCAGCGCCTCGACGAACTGGCGGCGGCCGCGAAGCACCGGCTGACCACCCGTCTCGGCGAACGGTCCTTCCAACTGACACGCCTTCGAAGGGGAGACGAGGCCGGCGGCCACCACGAGCCACGGCGATCCGGAAGGGTAAGCTGAAACGGAAGGGCGCCGTCCGCACTGTCCGCCGGCGCTCGTCACAGCCGGCGCCGGCGAGCCCCCCGGTCCCCGCTGTACCCAGGGCAGTTCTCCCCTTCCCGCGTCGTCCACCGGGCGACGACCGAGGTGGTGAGGAGCATGGCCGTACCGGGCGGGACCGGACGGGCGCCGGACCCACCACACGCCGATCCCCGAGGGGACCCGTTCCTGCGGACGCGGTTCGCCATACCGGCGCGTCCCGTCACGTACCTGCGGCGCGACCGGCTGCTGGTCCACCTCGACGAGGCCCTGCTGACGCCGCTGACGGTGGTCCACGGAGCCGCCGGAGCGGGCAAGACCCTGCTGACCGCCGACTGGGTCTCGACCCGGCACGAACCCGTCGCCTGGCTCACCGCGCAGGTGGCGGACAGGGGAGGCGGCACCTTCTGGGCGTACCTGCTGGAGGCCCTGCGCCTGGCTGGCGTGACGATGTCCGCCGACGTCGGCCTCCCCGCCTCCGCGGGCCGCGCGGACGACAGGCTGCTCACGCGGCTCGCCGCCGAACTGAGCACCCGGAACACCCCGGTGATCCTCGCCATCGACGAATACGACCGGGTGACCGATCCGGAGATCGCGGACCAGCTGGAATTCGTCCTCCACCAGACGGGCCACGGCATGCGCCTGGTCCTCGTCACGCGCACCGAGCCCCTCCTGCCACTGCACCGCTACCGGGCGGCCGGCACCATCACGGAGATCAGGAACGCCGAGCTGGCCCTCACCCCCGACGAGGCCGCCGCCCTGCTGGCGCTGCACGGCCTGCGTCTGCCGGCCGACGACGTGGGCGCCCTGGTGGAGCGCACCCGCGGCTGGGCGGCCGGGCTGCGGCTGTGTGCCCTGGCCGCGCGGGAGGAGACGGATCCGCGGACGTTCCTCAAGGAGTTCGAGGCCGACCGCACCACGATCGCCGACTTCCTCCTCGCCGAGGTGCTCAAACGGCAGCCGGCCGGGACGCAGGACCTGCTGCTGCGGGTCAGCGTCCTCGAACGCTTCTGCCCCGGCCTCGCCGACGCCCTCACCGGACGCACCGACGCCGAAGGCGTCCTGACCGCCCTGCACCGCCAGAACGCCTTCGTCGAGTACCTCGGGCACGCCTGGTTCCGTCTGCACCCGCTGTTCGGGGAGATCCTCCGCGCCCACCTGCGGGTGCGCTCCCCGGAACTGGAAGGCGAGCTGCACCGCCGCGCGGCACGCTGGCTGCGGCGCTCGGGCTCGCTCGGCGAAGCAATCGGCCACGCGGCCGCCGCGGACGACTGGGAGAGCGCCGCGGGCGCGCTCGTCGGCGACCTCGCCCTGGGGGAGCTCTTCACCGGCCTGCACTGCGAAGATCTGGCCCGGCTGTTCTCCCGTATGGGGCCCGAGCCCACCGGTCCGGCCACGGACCTCGTCCGCGCGGCCTGCGCCCTGTCCCGCTGCGAGGTCGCGCGGGGCTCCTCCCGCCTTCGACGGGCGGTACAGGCCCTGCCGGCGCGGGACGGATCGGCGGAGGGCGATCCGGCCGACCTGGCCGCGACCCGGCTGAGCTGCGCCTTGCTGGAAACTCTGGTGGCGCGCCTGACCGGGGCGCCGGGACGGGCGGAGAGGGCGGCACGGCTCGCCGAGCAGGTGCGGCGCGAGGTGCCGGGCACGCTTCTCGAGGCGCACCCCGAGCTGATGGCACTCCTGCTCACCCACCTCGGCTCGGCACGACTGTGGGCGGGCCGTGTACGGGCCGCCCGAGCGGCCCTGACCACGGTGGTCGACGCCGGCGGGCCGGCAGCGACGGCGCAGGCGCGCCGGGAGTGCCTCGGCCACCTGGCGCTGATCGACTATCTGCAGGGCTGGCCGGGCAGAGCCGAGCGCACCGCGTTGGCCACCGTCGCTCCGGTGGACCCGGGCGGCCCGCCCCCCGCCCCCGGGCCGGGGCTGGCATCGCTGGTCCTGGCCGCGGTGGCCGTCGAGCGCGACGAACTGGACCGGGCCGAGGCGCTCCTCGACGTGGCGGTGGACGCGCGGCACCCGTCGCCGGACCCGGTGACGCAAGCGGGGCGGGCCATCGTCACCGGGCGGATCGCGCTGGCCCGCGGCGACACGCAGGCCGCGCTGGAAGCAGCGGACCGGACCGTCGTGGCCGACGTGGCGTCACCCTGGGCCGCGGCGCACACGGCGTCCGTGGCCGCCGCCGCCCACCTCGCCGAGAACCGGCCGGAGACGGCCGTCGGACTGCTGCACGACGTGCCCCGTGACGAGCCGGTGCGCCTCCTGGGGGCCGCACAGGCGGAACTGGCCGCGGGCAGGCCCGAGGCCGCGGCCGAACTGCTCGGCAGACTGCGGTCACAGGCCGGCATCGGCCCCGCCGTCACCGTCCGGGCCGCCCTGCTCAGGGCCCGGCTGGCAGGCGAGCGCGGAGACCACACAGCCCAGCGAGGGCTCGTCTCGCGGGCGCTGCGCGAAGCCCGCCGCGAGCGGCTGTGGCGTCCCTTCGTGGACGCGGGGCCGTGGCTGCCCGCACTGCCGCTGGACGCGCCGGCCGGGGGCCGGCTCCCCACCGGACCTCCGCGACGCGCCGCCCCGGCGCGCGGCGGACAGCGAGCGGCGCCGCCGGTGGTCGAGGAGCTGAGCGGACGGGAACGCGACGTCGTCCGCGGGCTGGCGCAGATGATGTCCACCGAGGAGATCGCCGCCGACCTGTACGTGTCGGTGAACACGGTCAAGACCCACCTCAAGAGTGCCTACCGGAAGCTGGCCGTGAACCGGCGTCACGACGCGGTGCGCCGCGCGCGGGAACTGGGACTCCTGTGACGGCACGCCGGTCAGCGGGCGCGCCGCACCGATGCGGTCGCAGCGCCCCGGCGGCAGCCGGTATCACCTCCCACGGGCGAAGCGGGGCGACGCACGGAGCCGGAGGATCGCACGGACGGGGTCCGGCAGCCCCCTCGGGCGGACGTGGGGAGAGCAGCTCATGCGCTACGAGATTCGCGTCGACGGACGGATGACCGAGACGCTGGTCAAGGCGTTCCCCGAGCTGGATCACGTGCTGATGGCCGGTCAGACCATCCTCTTCGGAGCGGTCGTCGACGAGGCCCAGCTGTACGGGCTGCTGGCCCGCTGCCAGTCACTGGGTCTGAGGGTGCTGGAGATGCGCCAGACGCCGTCCTGATGCGGGTGCCGGCTCACCGGGGCGTGTCCCGCCCCCGCCGCCGGAGACCGGCGCGGACCGCGGCCCCGAGCACCCGTACGGCAAGACCCACGATCAGCAGGGTGCACGTCATCTGGCACATCACCAGCACCCGCCCGGTCTGGGAGAGCGCGACGATGTCGCCGAAGCCGACGGTGGTGAACGTGGTGAGCGTGAAGTACAGCGCGTCGGTTCTGCTCAGGGGCTCGTTGAAGGACCCGGGCGCAGCGCGTTCGAGCAGGTAGTAGCCGCTCGCGAAGAGGACCAGGTACAGCGCCACGGTGGCGGCCACCGCCTCCGCGGCCTTCAGCCGCGGCCAGGGTGAGCGCTTGATGAGCCACAGCTCCCAGCCGAAGAACAGGCCGGTCGCCAGCAGACCGCCGGCGAGGGCCAGGGCGGTGACGTCCTCTCCGTGCCAGTCCAGCGGCAGCAGGTAGTAGGCGGTGACGAGGCCGGCCGCGACACCGGCCGAGCGGCCGACCGAGACGGCCATCGCCCAGGGGCCCGGCCGGGAGCATGCGGTTTCCTCCGGCGGGACCGGCTGCCCGCCGGGAGCCACTGGGTCGGTCATCTGGTGCCTCTTCGTCCGCTCCGCCACGGGCCGACCGGCGGCCCACCGCACCTACCCCATCGTCGCGGTCCGCCGCACGGATCACCCGCCGCGGGTGACCCGCGGACGCCCGGTCGGCGGCACTCTGGCCCGGTGAGGTGCCCTTGACGGCTCCGTCGGCCGGCCGGAAGGGATCCGCCGATCGCGTGAGGAGGAGCCATGACCGACTCCCGCGGTCCCGCGCCGTACGCCGGAACCCGGCGGCCGCCCGGCGGGGCGCCTTCGGCAGGGTCACCGATCCGGGCCACCGGGGGGCGGACCGGTGACGGGCCTCCCGTTCCTGCGCGCACCGCGTTCGTCCGGCCGCGATGATCGCCGGCGCGCACCCGGGCCTCGGCGCCGGCCCGCCCGCGGACCAGGCCGGCGGGTCGTTCCGCGCGGTCCCGCCCAGGCCGGGCGCGCCGTCGCCCGGGGAGTCGCGCGGAACGGACCCGACCGCCCGAGCCGGGCGCGTACGCCGGGCCCCGGCCGTGCGCGAGCCGCCGGAGGAGGAGCCCGCCACGGCCCGGGGCCCTGACGCCGCCGGCCACACTCCCCGCGAAGGAGGACCATGGATTCCGGCACCGCCTCCGGACCGTCCGGCCCGGACTCGTCCGCACCGGCCGGTCATGTCCTGACCGGCGCTGAGCACGCGGAGTACCTGCGGCTCCGGCGTGCCGCGCGCCTGCGCCACCGGCGCCTGCGCCGCCTGGGCGCATCGGTCCTCCTGGTGCTGACGCTCGTGCTCGCCCCGCTGGCCGTCGTCGCGGTCTGGGTGCACGACACGGTGGCCGACACCGACCGGTACGTGCAGACCGTGGCGCCGCTCGCCTCGGAACCGGCCGTCCAGAACGCCCTCGTCAACCGGCTGACCGACCGTGTGGTGAGCCAGGTCGACGTCCAGGCCGTGACGGACTCGCTGTCCAAGGTCCTGGCGGACAAGGGAGCGCCGCCCCGGGTGGTCGACGCGGCCGGGGAACTGACCGGCCCGCTGCGCTCCGCCCTGCGGACGGTCGTGCACCGGACCGTCCACCGGGTCGTGACCAGCGACGTCTTCGCGCAGGCATGGGTGGCGGGCAACCGGCGGGCACAGTCGGCGGTGGTGGGCATGCTCACCGGGGAAGGACAGGGAGCGCTCCGGGCGAACGGCGACACCGTCCAGCTCGACATCGGTGTGGTGATCGACCAGGTGCAGAAGCGCCTGGTGGACGCCGGCTTCAAGCACGCCTCCGCCATCCCGCGGATCGACCGTTCGATCACCCTGTTCCACACCGAGAAGCTGCGCAAGGCCCAGAACGCGATGCGGCTGCTCGACATCCTCGGCGTCTGGGTCCCCGTACTGGCCCTGGCCGCGGCCGTCGCGGCCGTGTGGACCGCTCCGGGGCACCGGGTGATGCTGCTGGTCACCGCCCTCGGCATGGGCGCCATGATGGCCGTACTGCTCGTGGCACTGGCCGTCGTGCGGCGGGTCTATCTCGACTCCGTCCCGCCGGCCGCGCTGCCCCCCGACGCGGCGGCGACGATCTTCGACACCTTCGTCCGTTTCCTGCGCGACAGTGTCCGCACACTGCTCGTCGTCTCGTTGATCACCGCGGTGGCGGCCTGGCTGTACGGACCGAGCCGCCCGGCGCGCGCCGCCCGGTCCGCGGCGCGGAAGGGCACCACGGCGGCGGGACGGCAGCTCGGCGGCGCCGGGGTGCGCACCGGCCACTTCGGACAGTGGCTGGCCGCTCACCGGCCGTGGACCACCGGGGTGACCATCGGGGCCGGTGTCCTGGCCCTCGTCCTGTGGAACCACCCCACGGTGGGCGCGGTGGCGCTCGTCCTGCTCCTGGTCGTGGTCGTGCTCGCCGTCACGGCGGTGCTGTCCGCGGCGACGGGACCGACGGCCGACCGCGCCGAGCGGCCGGTCCCGTGACGGACGTTCACCCGTACCGGGTGAGGCGACCGCGGCCCGCCCCGCGCACGCTGGGCCTACGGGACGGCCGCCGGACGCGGATCCGGACGCAGGCGGAGAGCATCCGCCGCACCGCCCGGGTGGACACCCTGAGCGGGGGTGACGGGGTCGCGAGTCCGCCCGTGACGCGCACGCGCGAACCGTCTGAGCCACAGCGCGCCGGACACGGCGCACCGCACGGAAGCGAGGTCGCACGATGCCCGCCGCACCCACCGCGTCCACACCCACCGCCAGACAACAATGGGCCACCGGCCTCACGGCCTTCGCCGCCGTCATGCTCCTGCTCTCCGGGATGCTGGACGTCTTCCGCGGCATCATGGCGATCGCGCACGACGACGTGTTCCTCGCGACGCGCAGCTACGTCTTCCGGTTCGACCTCACGGGCTGGGGCTGGATCCATGTCATCCTCGGCGCCGTCGCGCTGCTGGTCGGCTTCGGTCTCCTCGGGGGCGCCCTGTGGGCCCGCGTCGCCGGAGTGGCCATCGCCTCGCTGGTCATCATCGCCAACTTCCTCTCCCTGCCGTACTACCCGGTCTGGTCGATCGTTCTGATGGCCTTCTCCGCGTTCGTCATCTGGGCCCTGTGCGTGGGGCGGCAAGGCGCGTCCGGCACGTTCGACTGAGGGCCGGGCGCCCGGGGCGCCGGCGAGGACCGCGGAGAGGGCGATGATCATACGGACGGTGTCGATGCCGGAGGCGGACACCACGCGCCTCTCCGTGGCGGAGGCGCGTCGGCGGCTCGCCCTCGACCCCTTCCTGCTGCTCGACGTCGAGCAGCCCGCGGAGGAGGGCCCGGCGGACGAGTCACTGGCCCACCGGCTCGGCCTGGACGCGAGGGAACTGGCGTGGTTCGGCCGGAAAGGGGAGTCCGCGCGGGCCGAGTTCCTGGGCGACCTCGCCGGTTTCGTCGTTCCGGTGGTCCAGGGCGGCCGGATCGCCCATCTCCACGTCCTGGCCGGTGAACGCTACCTGGTCGTCTCCCACCGGGGCCGGGCCCGTTTCGCGGAGGAGCTGACCGCGCACCTGCGGCGGGAGAATCCGCACGATGCCGTGGCCACGCTGTTCCTGGTGCTCCAGGAGGCGCTGGCGACGTTCCGCCGTGCCGCGGTCGCCGCCCTGCTCCAGGCGGAGGAGCTGGAGGACGACATGTTCGCGCAGCGGCGTCCCGAGCAGATCTACCGCCTGTCCCACCTGCGCCGCCGAGCCGCCCTGCTGCACCACTCGCTGCTGCCGTACCTCCAGGTGGTCGAGGAGATGATCACCCGCAGGATGATGAGCAGCGACTTCCCGGTGGAGCGGCAACGGCTCGCCCAGGAGTTCCAGCGCGCGGCCCGACTGGTCCTCGCGGACATCGAGTCCTCGCAGGAGGCCACCCGCCGGGCCTTCGCCAGTTACGGGTCCCTGGTCGCGGGCGAACAGAACGGTGTGATCAACCGGTTGGCCATCGTGTCGGTGATCTTCCTGCCGCTGTCGTTCCTGACGGGCTTCTTCGGCATGAACTTCGCCTTCATGACCGACGAGTTGGAGAGCAGGGTGGTCTTCTGGCTGCTGGCCATAGGGCTTCAGGCGGCCGTCCTGCTCGTCTCCCTCTACGTACTGCACCGCACCCGCGCCTGGCGGAGGCTGCGGGACGAGACCTGAGGCCCCCGCCGTCCGGAATCCCCGCGTCGCGGGGCGGCGCCGGAGCCGTGACCCGGGCCCTCCGCGTCCACGATCACTCTCGGTTACTATGCTCTCTTCATGCCGGAGGCTGAAGAGATGGATGGCCCGGGAAGTGCTGAAGAAGGTCACCGCGACCCGCTACATCACGCCGTTGCGTGAAGGGGGTTCGCTGCCGGGGCTCGTCGAGGCCGACGACTTCGGCACGTACGTCATGAAGTTCGCCGGTGCCGGACAGGGCCGCAAGACGCTGGTCGCCGAGGTGGTGTGCGGCGAACTCGCCCGGCGCCTCGGCTTCCGCATGCCCCGCCTGGTCACCGTCCACCTGGACCCGGTCCTCGGGCTCGGCGAGCCCGAGCAGCAGGTACAGGACCTGCTCCGGGGCAGTGGCGGCACCAACCTCGGCATGGACTTCCTGTCCGGCGCCCTCGGCTACGACCCGCTCGCCTTCCCGGTGAGCCCCGAGGAGGCCGGCCGGATCGTCTGGTTCGACGCCCTGATCAACAACGTCGACCGGTCCTGGCGCAACCCCAACCTGCTCGTGCACCGGGGCGAACTGTGGCTCATCGACCACGGCGCCACCATGATCTGGCACCACAACTGGCCCGGCGCCGAGGCCTCGGCGGCCCGTCCCTACGACGCCTCGGACCACGCCCTCGCCGGTTTCGCCCCGGACGTCACGGCCGCCGCGGCCGAGCTGGCCCCCCGGGTCACCGAGGACCTGCTGGCCGAGGTCACCGCCGAGATCCCCGACGTCTGGCTCGACGGCGAGCCCGGCTTCGGCACACCGGACGACCTGCGCCGGGCCTACGCTCGGCCGCTGCTCGCGCGGGCGGCCGTCATCGCCGGGCGGATCACCGGCATCGGCACCACCAGCGGATCCGTAACGGGGGAGGGCAAGTGAGCGAGCGCCACATCCACATGGCCGGCCATGTGACCGAGCGGCACATCACCCGGGCGGGCCAGGGCGGCGACCGGGACGTGTTCGAGTACGCGCTGCTGCGGGTCGTGCCCCGGGTGGAGCGCGGGGAGTGCATCAACGCGGGCGTGGTCGTGTACTGCCGCGCCCGGGGCTACGTCGGTGCCGCCACCCATCTGGACGAGGCCCGGCTGCTCGCGCTGGACCCGGCCGCCGACGTCCCCGGGGTGCGCGCCGCGCTGCGTGCGATCGAGCGGCACTGCGCGGGCGGCGACCAGGCCGGGCAGGCGGCGGGCGACGACGCGGGGCGCCGCTACCGGTGGGTGATCGCGCCCCGTTCCACCGTGGTCCAGCCCGGCCCGGTGCACACCGGTCTGACGGTTGACCCGGCGGCCGAGACGGAGCGGTTGCTGGACCTCCTGGTGAGGTAATGGATCACACCGGGCCGACGTGCCGTTGACACCGGGTGCCAGTGCTTCTAGCGTCACGGGTGCTGAAGGTACTAAGCGGTCGCTCACCGCACCAGGGGGTCCTCTCCGAGGACCCGACAGGTTCTCTCAAGGGCGAGGAGACACAGCAATGTCCACCACTGAACAGCGGGTCGCGGTCGTCACCGGCGCGGCGCGCGGCATCGGCGCCGCAACCGCCGTACGACTGGCGGCCGAGGGCCGCGCGGTCGCCGTGATCGACCTGGACGAGGCCGCCTGCAAGGACACCGTCGAGAAGATCACCGCGGCCGGCGGCAAGGCCGTCGCGGTCGGCGCGGACGTCTCCGACGAGGCGCAGGTCGAGGCGGCCGTCGCCCGGATCGTGGAGGAGCTGGGCGCCCCGACGATCCTGGTCAACAACGCGGGCGTGCTGCGCGACAACCTGCTGTTCAAGATGAGCGCCTCCGACTGGGACACGGTCATGAACGTGCACCTGCGCGGCTCGTTCCTGATGACCAAGGCCGTCCAGAAGCACATGGTCGACGCCGGCTGGGGCCGCGTCGTCAACCTCTCCTCCTCCTCGGCGCTCGGCAACCGCGGTCAGGTCAACTACTCGGCCGCCAAGGCGGGTCTGCAGGGCTTCACCAAGACCCTCGCCATCGAGCTGGGCAAGTTCGGCATCACCGCCAACGCCGTCGCCCCCGGCTTCATCGCCACCGAGATGACCAAGGCCACCGCCGACCGGGTCGGCATGGGCTTCGACGACTTCAAGAAGGCCGCCGCCACCCAGATCCCGGTGCAGCGCGTCGGTGAGCCCGAGGACATCGCCAACGCCATCGCGTTCTTCACCGGCGAGGCGGCCGGCTTCGTCTCGGGCCAGGTGCTGTACGTCGCCGGCGGACCACTCAACTAAGGATCCAGGGGTAACACGGACATGACTGAACTCCCGGAGCCCTCCGGCAGGGTCGCGATCGTCACCGGCGCCAGCCGCGGTATCGGCTACGGCGTCGCCGAGGCGCTGATCGCGCGCGGCGACCGCGTGTGCATCACCGGCCGGGGCGAGGACGCCCTGAAGGAGGCCGTCGAGAAGCTCGGCGCCGAGCGCGTCATCGGCGTCGCAGGCAAGGCCCACGACCTCGACCACCAGAGCGAGGTCGTCGACCGCACCATGGAGGCCTTCGGCCGGGTCGACTTCCTCGTCAACAACGCGGGCACCAACCCGGTGTTCGGCCCGATCGCCGACCTCGACCTGAACGTCGCCCGCAAGGTCTTCGAGACCAACGTGATCTCCGCGCTCGGCTTCGCCCAGAAGACCTGGCACGCCTGGCAGAAGGACAACGGCGGCGCGATCGTCAACATCGCCTCCATCGCGGGCCTCGCGCCCTCGCCCTTCATCGGCGCCTACGGCGTCAGCAAGGCCGCGATGATCAACCTGACACAGCAGCTCGCGCACGAGTTCGCGCCCAGGGTGCGGGTCAACGCGATCGCCCCGGCCGTCGTGAAGACCAAGTTCGCCCAGGCCCTGTACGAGAACCGCGAGGAGGAGGCGGCCGCGGCCTACCCGCTCGGCCGGCTCGGTGTGCCCTCCGACATCGGCGGGGCCGCCGCGTTCCTCACCTCCGAGCAGTCCGACTGGATCACCGGTCAGACCCTCGTCGTGGACGGCGGCATCTTCCTCAACGCCGGCGTGGGCTGAGCCGCGCATCTCTTCCGGGCGTCGATTTTCGGACGGATCGGCGCCCGGGAGGCCGTACGGCGTCCGCACAGCGGAATGACAACGTCGTCACCGCTCAGTCGATCAACACGGCCTGAAATCGGGCAGGTTCAGGGCCCCGAACGCTGCGGTATGGTCTGCCGACCCTTGGTACGGCAGATCGAGGAGCGTGCGCGTGTTCAACCGGAACCGATTCCTGCGGAGAGTCGCGGCGATCGCGTCCATATCGCTGGTGGCCGGATGCACTCTGCTGTCCGACGGCGACCCCGACAGCCAGGGTCCGATCGTCGTGGGTACCACCAGCGCCCCCAGCACCCTGGACCCGGCCGGCGCCTGGGACGGTTCCTGGGAGCTGTACCGGAACATCTTCCAGACGCTCCTCGCCTACCCGAACGGCGCCACCACCCCCCAGCCCGACGCCGCCGAGAGCTGCTCCTTCACCGACTCCACGAGCCGCACCTACCGCTGCAGGCTGCGCCCCGGCCTGACGTTCGCCGACGGCGACCCGCTGACCGCCGAGGCCGTCCGGCACTCCATCGACCGCATCCGCACCATCGACGCCCCCGGCGGTCCCGCCGGACTGCTCGGCAGCCTGGACCGCGTCCGGGCCAACGGCGACCGCGAGATCGTCTTCCACCTCAACCAGCCCGACGCGACCTTCCCGTTCGTGCTGGCCACACCTGCCATGTCGATCGTCGACCCGGACGACTACCCCGCCAACTCCCTGCGCAAGGACGCCACGGTCCACGGCTCCGGCCCGTACCGGCTCCAGTCCTACGAGGAGGGCGGCAAGGCCGTCCTGGTGCGCAACGACAAGTACCAGGGCTTCGCCAAACGGCAGAACGACGCGGTGACCATCCGCTACTTCAAGGACTCCGCCGGCATGGTCAAGGCGCTGCGGGACAAGCAGATCGACGTCACCTACCGCGGCCTCGCCGCCGACGACATCCTCGCCCTCCAGGAACACGACAGCGAGGACCTGCAACTGGTCGACGGAGCCGGCACCGACATCAGCTACCTGGTGTTCAACCCCAAGGACCCCTGGGCCAGGCAGCCCGCCGTGCGCAAGGCCATCGCCCAGATCGTGGACCGGGGCGCCATCGCGCACAAGGTCTACAAGGACACGGTCGACCCGCTGTACTCGATGGTCCCCAAGGGGCTGACCGGCCACGCCACCCCGTTCTTCGACGACTACGGCGAACCGAGCGTCGCCAAGGCCCGCGCGATCCTCTCCGACGCCGGCATCACCCGGCCCGTCCCGCTCACCCTCTGGTACACCACCGACCGCTACGGCTCCGAGACGGCCCTGATGTTCCGGGAGCTGAAGCGGCAGCTGGACGGCTCGGGCCTGTTCAGCATCACCCTCAGGAGCCGCCCCTGGAAGAGCTACGTGGTCGGCTACCAGAACGGCGAGTACCCGGTGTTCGGACGCGGCTGGTTCCCCGACTTCCCGGACGCCGACAACTTCATCGCCCCGTTCGTCGGCGAGCACAACGCGCTCGGCACGCCCTACCCGGCCAAGGAGATCACCGGCCGGCTGCTGCCCCACGCGCGCGCGGAGAGCGACCGCGCCCAGACCGTCAAGGACGTGGAGGCGGCCCAGCGGATCATGGTGGACGACGCCCGGCTGATCCCGCTGTGGCAAGGCCGGCAGTTCCTCGCGGCCAGCGTGGACATCTCCGGCGGCGAGCAGGCCCTGGACCCCTCGACGATCATGATGATGTGGATGCTGCACCGCAAGACCAGCTGGTGAGCCCGGCTGCCGGGCCCCGCGGACGGCCCTCGCGGCACCGGTTGTCAGTGGTCGCCTGTAGGTTCTCAGACCTGGAAGTGACCGCACGCCGTAGTTGATCGACATCGTGAGGACGTTGACGTGACCGACATCGCCATGCTGCCCGAGTCCTGGCGCGGGGTTCTGGGCGACGAGCTTCAGCAGCCCTACTTCAAGGAGCTGACCGAGTTCGTCGAGGAGGAGCGGGCGAGGGGACCGGTCTACCCGCCGCGCGAGGAGGTCTTCGCCGCGCTGGACGCCACGCCGTACGAGCGGGTGAAGGTCCTGATCCTCGGCCAGGACCCGTACCACGGCGAGGGCCAGGGCCACGGTCTGTGCTTCTCGGTCCGGCCCGGTGTGAAGACCCCGCCCTCCCTGCGGAACATCTACAAGGAGATGCAGGAGGAGCTGGGCCTGCCCGTCCCCGACAACGGCTACCTGATGCCGTGGGCCCGCCAGGGCGTGCTGCTGCTCAACGCGGTCCTCACGGTCCGGGCCGGCGAGGCCAACTCGCACAAGGGCAAGGGCTGGGAGAAGTTCACGGACGCGGTGATCCGAGCGGTGGCCTCCCGGCCCGACCCGGCCGTCTTCGTCCTGTGGGGCAACTACGCGCAGAAGAAGCTCCCGCTGATCGACGAGACCCGGCACGTCGTGGTCAAGGGCGCGCACCCCTCGCCGCTGTCCGCGAAGAAGTTCTTCGGCTCCCGTCCGTTCACGCAGATCAACGAGGCGATCGCCGCGCAGGGGCACGAGCCGGTCGACTGGCGCATCCCGAACCTGGGCTGACGGCGGCCGGGGCCGGGGGCAACGCGCGGCGGGCCCACGACCGGCCACCGCGGGCCCGCGGTCGCCCACCGGCCGTCGGCACGACGGCGCCGCCTGTCCGGGAATCCGCTGCGCGCCGGTTAGCGTCAGCAGCGGACCATTGCCGACGGCCCGGAGGGACCCCGTGGCGGAGCGACAGGAACAGGCGGCGCCGGACGCCGTGCCGACGCGGATCGGGCAGGTCGTGATGCTGCACCACGGAGGCGACCGCGAAGAGGCCCGCAGCCGCCTCCTGCATCTGTGGGCGGAGGTCGGCGAGGACGGCGACCCGCTGCACCGCTGCACCCTGGCCCACTACCTCGCCGACACCCAGGACGACCCGGCGGACGAACTCGCCTGGGACCTGCGGGCACTGTCGGCCGCGGAGGAGATCGCCGACGGCCGCCTGGGCGCGGACCCGGCGAGCGTGCGCGGCTTCTTCCCCTCCCTGCACCTCAACCTGGCCGCCGACTACGCCAAGCTGGGCCGCGCCGAGGCCGCCCGCAGCCATCTGCGCCGGGCGCGCAGCGCCGCGCGCTGCCTCGCCGACGACGGCTACGGCGCGGGCGTCCGGTCCGAGATCAGCCGTCTGGCACTGCGGCTGGGGGAGGACGGCCCCCTGGGCGACGAGGGCTGGCAACCACCACGTCAGGGCTAGCTACATCCGGTACGAGGCCAGGGCACGCACCCGACGCCGCGCGGCCCGCCCTCCGGGCGGAGACGGGACCTCGACGACAGGGCCTGGGGAGGGCCGGCGCCAGGGCGGGGTTCACCGCGTTCGGGGCGCCGGCCGGCGGCCGTAGGCCTGTGCGCAGATCCGCGCTTGCGGACTGTCCCGCTGCCAGCCGCCGTATGTCCTGCCCAGGGCGCAGACGTCCCAAGGACCGGTCACCGCCGGGGGTGGGAGGGACGCGGGGGTGTGCGGCCGGCGGGAGGGGGCCGGGAGCGGGGGCCCGGGCGGGGCCGGCGGGCGGCGGGTGACCTCGGGCGCGGCCGGAGCCGGGTGCCGGGCGGGCGGCGCGGAGCGCTCCGGACGCCGGGACGGGCCGGTCCTCTCCAGCGCCTCGCGGACCGGTGCCTGCACCACCCGGGGCTCCGGGCTGCCGTCCGGCCGGGGCACCGCGGGCTGCGAGGGCGCGCTGTCCGGCGGCGGCGCCGCCGGCTCCGCGTGCCGCACCGTCACACAGCCGGAGAGGGCCGTGACGGCCACGGTGACCAGAAGCGCTGCGGTGGTCGTCGTTCGATGCACCCGCGCAACTCTGCTGGGCCCGCGGCCGGCTTGGCACCGGGGACGCCGCATCCGGTGCCCCGTACGGGTGACCGCATGCCCCCACCGGGCGACGCGTCGTACCGAAGCTGACGTCCCGCCGCCCGCCGGCGCCCGTGCGGTCGCCGCGGAATCCGGGACTACGGCTCCTCGCGGGCCCCTGTCCGCCCGCACCGCCGGCCGGCGCCCGCGCACGACCGCCGTCGCCGTACCGGGAACGGCCGGGCCCGCGCTCCTCCCGCGGACTTCGGCGCCATCGCCCGACGACGGCCCCCGTATGCTTCCGGCAGGAAACGCGCAGGCAAGCCGTAGGGGAGAGCACGTGAAGGTCGGCTGCATCGGACTCGGGGACATCGCGCAGAAGGCGTATCTGCCGGTGCTCGGCACGCAGCCGGGGGTCGACCTGCACCTGCAGACCCGCACGCCCGCCACCCTGGAGCGGGTCGGCGACAGCCTGCACCTGCCCCGGGAGCAGCGGCACACCACCCTGGACTCGCTGCTCGCCGCCGGTCTCGACGCGGCCTTCGTGCACGCCCCCACCGCCGTCCACCCCGAGATCGTCACCCGGCTGCTGGAGGCCGGTGTGCCGACGTACGTGGACAAGCCCCTCGCCTACGAACTCGCCGACTCCGAACGCCTCGTGGGTCTCGCCGAGCGGCGGGGCGTCCCGCTGTCCGTCGGCTTCAACCGCCGGTACGCCCCCGGGTACGCCCAGTGCCTGGACCACCCGCGCGAGCTGATCCTCATGCAGAAGAACCGGGTCGGGCTGCCCGAGGAACCGCGCTCGATGATCCTGGACGACTTCATCCACGTCGTCGACACCCTGCGCTTCCTGGTGCCGGGCCCGGTCGACGACGTCACCGTGCGCGCCCGCGCCGAGGGCGGGCTGCTGCACCACGTCGTGCTCCAGCTCGGCGGCGACGGCTTCACCGCGCTCGGCGTGATGAACCGGCTCAGCGGCTCCACCGAGGAGATCCTGGAGGTGTCCGGACAGGACACCAAGCGTCAGGTGGTCAACCTCGCCGACGTGATCGACCACAAGGGGCAGCCGACCGTGCGCCGGCGCGGCGACTGGGTTCCGGTGGCCCGCCAGCGCGGCATCGAGCAGGCGGCCCTCGCGTTCCTCGACGCCGTGCGGGCCGGGAAGCCGCTCAGCGCCAGGGACGCGCTGGCGACCCATGAACTGTGCGAGCGGGTGGTGCGAGCGGTTCAGGACCGCTGCGGCGCAGCCTGAGCGCCCGCGCCCCCTCGGTCACGCACAGCGTGGCCAGCACCAGCAGCGCCGCGTCCACCGGCCAGTCACCGTAGCGGACGTACGGTGTGACGCCGTGCGCGAGCGGGACCTCGTACACGCGCGCGGTGCTCGCGCCGGTGCCGAGCCAGGGGCCGAGGCGCTGCCCGTCCGGGCCGTACACCGCCGAGACGCCGGTGAGGGTGGCGTGCACCATCGGGCGGCCGGTCTCCGCGGCGCGCAGCGCGGCCAGCGAGGCGTGCTGCTCCGGTGCCCAGCTGTGCTGGAAGGACGAGGTGGACGACTGGCCGAGGAGGATGTCCGCACCGTCCTCGGCGAGGTGCCGGCTCATGTCGGGGAAAGCGGTCTCGAAGCAGATCAGCGGGCCGATGCGCAGCCCGTGCCCGACGTTCATCACGGTCTGTTCCGAGCCGCGGTGCCGGTCCTCGCCGGCGGCCCGGCCGACCGAGGTGGCCCAGCCGAGCAGTGAACGGGCCGGTATGTACTCGCCGAACGGGACCAGCCGCATCTTGTCGTAGCGGTCGCCGGTCGGGCCGTCCGGGCCGACCAGCACCGAACTCTTGTAGATGCCGGGCCGGTCGGAGCGGCGGGCGTCCACGTTGACCAGTACGTCGGCACCGGTCTCGCGGGACAGCGCGGCGAGCCGCCGGGCCAGGTCGGGGCGGTCGTCCAGGTCGAAACCGACACTGGACTCGCCCCACACGACCAGGTCGGCGCCCTGCCCGGCGAGCCGCCGGGTCAGCCGCTCCTCCTGGTCGAACCGCTTGTCGCCGCTGTCCTTTCCGGCCACGATCCCCGGCTGGACGACGGCGATCCGCACCCGCCCGTCGACGTCCGGGCGCGGTGCCCAGGCCCACGCGGCCGTGGTCACGGCGGCCGTGGCGACCAGCGAGGCCACGGCCGGCACCCGCGACGCGCGGACGGCGACCAGCACGGCCACGGCGACGTTGACGGCCACCACCAGGAAGCTGAGCAGCCAGACCCCGCCCACCGAGGCCAGCCGCAGCGCCGGGCCCACCTGCCACTGGCTGGCGCCGAGCATGCCCCACGGCCCCCCGAGCCCCTGCCAGGACCGGACCAGTTCCACCGCCAGCCAGGCCGAGGGCAGCACCACCAGCGCGGCGGCGCACCGGCCCGCCGACGGAGCCCCGCCGAGGAACCGGCGCACCAGCAGGCCCCAGGGCGCCCAGAGCAGGCCCAGCAGGGCGGCGATCAGGAAGATGAACACGTGCAGGCTCGGCAGCAGCCAGTGGTGGACGGCCGTCAGGAAGCCGACGCCGCCCCACCAGCCGTCGTAGGCGGCCCGTCGCCCGGTCGGCGCGGCGCGGGCGAGCAGGATCCACGGCACCAGCGCGATGTACGCGAACCACCACAGCGAGGGGGCCGGGAACGACAGCACCGGCAGGGCACCGGCGAGGGCGGCGGCGGCCGAGCGGCGCCAGGGGGAGGTCAGCCAGCGGTTGATCGTCCTCATAGGGAGCCTCCCTACCCAGCGATGCGTCCAGTGTGCGCGGTGAGGGGAAGTCCGTGCGCCTTCCGGCCGGTCCGCGGCGGCCGTACGGCGTCCGGGGGACGTGCGGCTCCGCACGCCGGTACGGCCCCCGCGCCGTTCGGGGCTCCGGGCCCGCGCCGTTACGGGGCTCCGGGCCCGCGGCGCCACTTCTCGTGTACGACGACCTGGCTCAGGCGCCAGCCCTCGGCGGTGCGCAGCAGCCCGAAGTCGTAGCGGCCGCCGCACACCAGGTCCGGGGCGGCCAGGCCGCCGGGGTCGGTGACGCCCATGGGGCTGAGGTAGTCGGCGCGGACCCGGGCGGTGTCACCGGTGTCCTGGTCCAGGACACCGAAGCGGACCTGGCGGTTGACGATCAGGTGCTGGCGCACGGCGAACCGGGCCAGGTCCCCGGCGAGCCAGGCGGCGACCCGGCCGGCGTCGCCCTCGACACCGCCCGCCGAGCGGTAGTCGGCGCGTCCGTCCGCCGTGAACAGCCCTCGGTACGCCGTCCAGTCGCCGTCGTCCACCGCCACCGCGTACGCGGTGACGAGGTCGTCCACGGCCAGGCGGTCCCTCACGGTCGCGAACTCCGCACGCTGGGTCATCGGCACAGTGTTGGGCACGGCGGGCGCGCAGCCAAGAGGTGTGCGGGGTGAATATTCGGTGGTGCCGGGCGGGTCGCGCGGCCGAACCTGTCCCGGTGAACGAACAGAGCGCACAACTCGCCGGCACGGAGCCCCGGTTCCGCGTCCGCGCCCGGCACACCGAGAGCACGGTCACCGTCTACCAGGCCTACAGCCCGCGGATCGGCCGGGCCGCCGCCCGCACCGGACGCTTTCCGTCCGCCTGGAAGCGGGACCGGATGACCTGGATCAAGCCGTCGTTCCTGTGGATGATGTACCGCTGCGGCTGGGGCACCAAGGAGGACCAGGAGACCGTCCTGGCCGTCGAGATCTGCCGGGACGGCTTCGAGTGGGCCCTGCGCCACGCCTGCCTGTCCCACTACGTGCCCGCGCTCCACACGGACCAGGCCGCCTGGAAGGCGGAGTTGGCGCGCTGCCCCGCCCGGGTGCAGTGGGACCCGGAGCGGGATCTGCACCTGAACCCACTGCCGCACCGGTCGTTGCAGCTCGGCCTCGCCGGTCGGGCGGCGGCCCGGTACGCCGACGAGTGGATCGTCGGCATCGAGGACGTCACGCCGCTGGCCACGGAGATCCACGGGCTGGTGCGGGCGGGGCAGCTGGAGCGGGCGGGGGCGCTGCTGCCGGAGGAGCGGCCGTATCCGGTGGCCGACGAGGTGCTGGCCCACCTGCGGGCGTAGGGGGCAGTGGGAGGTCCGCGGGGACGGCGGGTGCCGGTCGGGGCGCGCCGGGCCGGGTCAGGCCGCCTCGAAGACCTGAGCGCGGATCGCCTCGGCCCACTCGATCACCAACAGCTCGTACTCCGCGCGCTCCTGGGCCGACAGGGTGCCGCCCGCACGCAGCCACAGCGCCCGGATCTGCTCGTTCACCTCGGCAGCGGAGCGCACGGAACCAGGGGGCGGGGATTCGGGGGACATGGCGACCAGCCTAGGGGCAAGGGCTGACCGTGCGCTACCGGGTGGCTACGCAGAAGGTATGGGGTTGGTCACCGGCCGCGGCCGGTCATCCGTCCGTGGCGGCGAACAGGGCGGCGCCCGCGGGGCGTTGCCCAGGTCGTGGGCGGGCCGCCGCGGGCGCGAAGATGTCCGAAACAGAGAGGGTGGGCCGGTCGGATCAGCCCGCCGGCTCCGCCGCGTGCGGGCTGAGCACGCCGGCGCTGACCAGGGCGATGATCACGACGCCGAGGGCGACGCGGTACCAGACGAACGGCATGAAGCTCTTGTTGGAGATCCACTTCATGAACCACGCGATGACGGCGTATCCCGAGGCGAACGCGATCACCGTCGCGAACAGGGTGGGCGGCCAGTCCACGTGGCCCTCGCCCAGCGAGTCCTTCACCTCGAAGGCGCCGGAGGCGAGGACGGCCGGGATGGCGAGCAGGAAGGAGTAGCGGGCCGCGGCCTCGCGCCGGTAGCCCATGAACAGGCCGCCGCTGATGGTCGCGCCGGAGCGGGAGACGCCGGGGATGAGGGCGCAGGCCTGGCAGAGGCCGAAGATCAGGCCGTCCTTGACACCGAGGTTCTCCAGCGTCTTGCGCTGCTTGGGCGCGCGGTGCCGGCCACCGGTCTCGTCGCGGGCCGCCAGCCGGTCGGCGATGCCGATGATCACGCCGACGACGATGAGCATGGTGGCGGTGATCCGCAGATCGCGGAACGGCCCCTCGATCTGGTCCTTCAGTGTCACGCCGAGCAGCCCGATCGGGATGGAGCCGACGATCACCAGCCAGCCCATCTGCGCGTCGTGGTCGCGCCGCATCGCCTTGTCGAACAGCGAGCGGAACCAGGCGGAGACGATCCTGCCGATGTCCTTGCGGAAGTAGATGAGGACCGCGGTCTCCGTGCCGATCTGCGTGATGGCCGTGAAGGCCGCCCCCGGGTCCTTCCAGCCCGAGAACGCCGCGGTCAGCCGCAGGTGCGCGCTGGAGGAGACGGGCAGGAACTCGGTCAGCCCCTGGACGAGTCCGAGGACGAGGGATTCAAACCAAGACATGAAGGTATGGCGTCCAAGCGCTGAGGGATGATGAGGTGATCATGTGACGGAGGAAGCGTAGCGGGCCCCGCCGGCAGCGCGGCGGCGAGGTCCCTCCCGGAGGCTGCCGAACGGGACCCTAGGCGGCCGACGGCCCGGTGACGGTCCAGCCCGGGGTCTGCGGACGGGCCGTCAGGTCCTCGTGGCGCACGGGATCGCCGCAGGCCCGGCAGGTGACCACCGGCACCAGTTCCTCGCCGCAGCTGTGCTCGACGACCATGGGCAGATCGACGCCCTTGCGAAGGTGTCGGTCGCCCCACTCCTTGAGGGTCATCAGGACGGGCTCCAGCTCGAGCCCGGCCTGCGTGGGCCGGTACTCGAAGCGCTGGGGGCGCTCGCTGTAGAGGCGCTTGGTGAGGATGCCGGCCTCCACCAGGCGGCGCAGCCGGGTGGACAGGATGTCGCGCGGGGCGCCGATGTTGCGCACGAGCTGGTCGAAGCGGCCGTTGCCCAGGCACACCTCCCGCAGGACGAGCAGGGAGTACTTCTCGCCGACGACCGCGAGGGCGTCGGCGATGGAGCAGGGGCGCGAGTCCTTCGTGGCGGCCATGCGCCCCAGTCTAGAGGAGGGTTTGAATTTCCAACTCCAGGGGCTATGGTGAGTTCAGATTTCCTACTCACCGGTAGCTCGTCCGATCAAGCTGGAGGCCGGCGCCATGCGAGACGCGGTCATCGTCGAAGCCGTACGCACCCCCGTCGGCAAGGGCAAGCCGAACGGCTCCCTCGCCCACGTCCACCCCGTGCAACTCCTCGCCCACACCCTGCGCACCCTGGTCGAGCGCTCCGGCGTCGACCCGGCGCTGATCGACGACGTGATCGGCGGCAGCGTCGACCAGGTCGGCGAGCAGGCCATGAACACCACCCGGTACGCCGTGCTCGCCGCCGGCCTGCCCGAGTCCGTCCCGGCGACCACCGTCGACCGCCAGTGCGGCTCCTCACAGCAGGCCGTCCACTTCGCCGCGCAGGGCGTGCTCTCGGGCGCGTACGACCTCGTGGTCGCCTGCGGTGTGGAGTCGATGAGCCGGGTGCCGATGTGGTCCAACGTGCCCGCCGGCAAGGACCCGTTCGGGCCCGGGGTCGCCGAGCGCTACCCGGACGGCCTGGTCCCGCAGGGGATCAGCGCCGAACTCATCGCCGCCAAGTGGTCCCTCACGCGCGCGCGGATGGACGAGTTCGCGGTCTCCTCGCACCACAAGGCCGCCGCGGCCTGGCGGGCCGGACTCTTCGACGCCGAGGTCGCCCCGCTCGACGGCGTCGCCCGCGACGAGTGCGTCCGCCCGGACAGCACCGTCGAGATCCTCGCCGGGCTCAAGCCCGCCTACTACGACCCCGGCTTCGCCGAGCGCTTCCCGCAGATCGAGTGGAACGTCACCGCGGGCAACGCGAGCCCCGTCAATGACGGCGCCTCGGCGGTCCTGATCACCTCCAGCGACACCGCTGCCCGGCTCGGCCTGCGCCCGCTGGCCCGCCTCCACAGCTTCGCCGTGACCGGATCCGACCCGCTGCTCATGCTCACCGGGGTCGTCCCGGCCACCGAGAAGGTGCTGCGCCGGGCGGGACTGAAGCTGGACGACATCGACCTGTTCGAGGTCAACGAGGCGTTCTCCAGCGTAGTGCTCGCCTGGCAGCAGGAGACCGGCGCCGACCTCGCCAAGGTCAACGTGCACGGCGGCGCCATCGCCCTCGGCCACCCCCTCGGCGCCAGCGGCACCCGCCTGACCACGACCCTGGTCCACGCCATGCGCGAACGCGGCGCCCGCTACGCCCTGCAGACCATGTGCGAGGCGGGCGGGCTCGCCAACGCGATGATCCTCGAAGGCGTCTGAGCCAGGGTTCCGGCAGGGGACCCGACCGGCCGGGACGGCGCCGGGCCGCCGGTCACCAGGCCATGGTCCGCCCGGCGGCGGCCACCAGCTCGTCCGTCGCGGCGATGGCCGCCTCCCGGCGCGCGGCCAGCACGGTGTGGTCGGCGGCGCCGCGCAGGCCGAACGCGGCCAGGGCCGCCTGGGGGGCCGCCGGCGCCAGCGACGGTTCGATAACGGAAACCGTGACCAAGGGAGCGGTGACGGCGGAGCGGGTGGCGTGGGACGCGGCCCGTGCCGCCTCGGTGGCGTCCGGGCCCGCGCCGCTCAGGCGAAGGTCCTCGCGGTGCCACAGGGCTCGCCGGTGGTCGCCCAGGGCCGCCACCAGTTCGCCCAGCGCCACGCGCAGGGCCTCGGCCCGCCGCTCGGCGCGGGCGGCCCGCTCACGCCGGGACTGGAGCAGTGCGGTGAACGCGCCGCCGAGCAGCGTGCCGGCCACGGCGATGACGCTGGACCACATGCAAGGCCCTCCCCGGCGGACGGGCGCCGCCGCTCACCGGCCGCGCAACTGGTGGCGCTTGCGCCAGGCGACCACCGTGCCCGCCAGCGCCGGTACGGCGATGCAGGCCATCGCGATCAGGAAGGCCGGGGAGGTCGGTGCCGAGGCGCGGGCGCCGGCGACGGCGTAGGCGGCGGTGTTGGGGACCGAGCCCAGACCGGTGGCCAGCAGGAAGGGCAGCCAGCCCATGCGGGAGACGGCCGCGCAGTAGTTCGCCGCCCAGAACGGCACCCCCGGGAAGAGCCGCAGGGCCAGCATGGACCGGAACCCGTGCCGGCTGAGCTGACCGTCGGCCGCGCGCAGCCAGCGTCCCCGCAGCAGCGGGCGCAGCGCGTCCTGTCCGAGCAGCCGGCCCAGCCCGAAGGCCACCCCGGCCCCGAGCACCGTGCCCGTCAGCGCGGTCGCCAGCCCGAGCTGCGAGCCGAACAGCGCGCCGGCGGCCAGGTTCAGCAGGGGGCGCGGCACGAACGCCACGGTGCACAGCCCGTACGCCGCCGCGAACACGACGGCCGCCGCGGCCCCGCCGAGCTGTGGCGGCCAGCCGTGCGTCAGCAGCCGCTGCGGCTCGAAGAGCAGCACGCACGCGGCGGCACCCACGAGCAGGGCGACCAACAGCGACAGCCGCGCGTACGGGGACAGCAGCGCGCGGGTGCAGCGGGCGGCCAACCCCGCGGGGCGCAGGGGGAGAACGGGGACGGCGAGCTCCTGGGCGGCGGCCCGGGGAGAGGCCGTGGCGGTGCCAGAGCGGTTGGCATCGAGCATCCGATGACATTAGCCGACGAACGTGTGTGATCGCCGTCAGCCGTGTCCCGGGACCGTCACAGCAGGGCACCGGCGCTCCCCGGGACGCCGGCGACGGAGGGGTGAACGAGAAGGGGTCCAGGCGTTCGGAACGCCTGGACCCGTGTCTCACGCGGGCGAGGACGCCCGGACCTCACGCGGTGAGCCCGACCGCGTGCGTCATGCGGCCAGGGCGTGACCGGGGTGCAGGACCACCTTGGTGTAGCCCTCGATCCGCTTGTCGAACTTCTCGTACGCCTGCGGTGCCTGGTCCAGCGGCAGCTCGTGGGAGACCACGAAACTGGGCTTGGCCCGCCCGGCGATGATCATGTCGCGCAGCTGGCGGTTGTACCGCTTGACGTTGCACTGACCGGTGCCCATCTGCTGGCCCTTCTCGAACATCCGGCCGATGGAGACCAGCAGCTGGCCCTTCTTGGCGTGCTCGTCCGGGCCGCCGGGGTCCGAGGGCACGTACAGACCCGGTACGCCGAGCATGCCCGTCGGCCGTACCGTCTCGACCAACTCGTTGAGGACGATGGCGGGTTCCTCGTGGCTGGCGTCGTGGCTCTGGGCCTGGTAGCCGACGGCGTCGACGCCCTTGTCGGTGCCCTCACCCCCGGTCTGTTCCCTGATCTGCTCCGCCGGGTCGCCCTGGGTGAAGTCGATGGGGATGGCTCCCATCTCCTCCGCCTTGGCCAGCCGCTCGGGCACCCGGTCGACGGAGAAGACCTTCGCCGCACCGCGCAGCAGCGCCGAGTAGGCGGCCATCAGGCCCACCGGTCCGGCACCGTAGACGGCCACGGACTCACCGGGGGACACCTGGGCGAGTTCGCAACCGTGATAGCCGGTCGGGAAGATGTCCGCGAGCAGCACGAAGTCCGTCTCGAACTCCTCGCCCGGCGGCAGCTTCAGGCAGTTGAAGTCGGCGTACGGCACCCGCAGCAGCTCGGCCTGCCCGCCGGTGAACGGCCCCATCGCCACGTAGCCGTAGGCCCCGCCGGCGAATCCGGGGTTGACCGTCAGGCAGAACCCGGTCTTCCCGGCGAGACAGTTCTTGCAGAACCCGCAGGCGACGTTGAAGGGCATCACGACGCGGTCACCCTCGGACAGGGAGGTCACCCCGTCGCCGACCTCCTCGACGATGCCCAGGTTCTCGTGTCCGAAGACGATGCCCGCCTCGGCCGCCGTGCGGCCCTCGTACATGTGCAGGTCCGACCCGCAGATGGCGGTCGACGTGACCCGTACGAGGACGTCGTTGGGGTGCTGGATCCGAGGGTCCTGGACCTCCTTCACCACCACGTTGAAGGGCTTTTCGTAGACGACGGCTTTCACGTCTGTCACCTCCGCGTCGAGCGTCACCTCCCCCTGTCTTCCAGGGAACGCCCGTACGGAGGGGGTCGCAAGCCACGCCGTGAAGGATCGATGTACCGACCATCGGACTCGCGGGAGCGAACGAGCCCCGAAAACCATTCGACGCCGCACGTGCGGTCGGCGATGATCGACGGCATGTTCCGGTACGCCTTCCACGTCGCAGCATCCGCCGTCGCGGACGCTCCGAAGGCTGCCGTCCCGCACCTCGCGGCCGCCGTCGACGGCGCCCGAAGCTGACCCTCCCCGGATCGTCCGGCGGACCCCGCAGGGGGAGGGTCGGCCGGTCCCCGGGGGTCCCGCGTCTTCTGTCACGGCTGAGAGGCTTCGAGGTACAGCCATGTCCAAAACGGCCTACGTGCGCACCAAGCCGCACCTGAACATCGGCACCATGGGTCACGTCGACCACGGCAAGACCACCCTGACCGCCGCCATCACCAAGGTCCTCGCGGAGCGCGGCAGCGGCACCTTCGTCCCGTTCGACCGCATCGACCGGGCCCCGGAGGAGGCCGCCCGCGGCATCACCATCAACATCGCCCACGTCGAGTACGAGACCGACACCCGGCACTACGCCCACGTCGACATGCCGGGCCACGCCGACTACGTGAAGAACATGGTCACCGGCGCCGCCCAGCTCGACGGGGCCGTCCTGGTCGTCTCCGCGCTCGACGGGATCATGCCGCAGACCGCCGAACACGTCCTGCTCGCCCGGCAGGTCGGCGTCGACCACATCGTGGTCGCGCTGAACAAGGCCGACGCGGGCGACGAGGAGCTGACCGACCTGGTCGAACTGGAGGTCCGCGACCTGCTCACCGCCCAGGGGTACCCGGGCGAGGCCGTACCCGTCGTGCGCGTCTCCGGGCTGAGGGCCCTGGAGGGCGACCCGCGCTGGACGGCGTCCGTCGAGGCGCTGCTCGACGCGGTGGACACCTACGTGCCGGTGCCGGAGCGGTACCTGGACGCGCCGTTCCTGCTGCCGGTCGAGAACGTGCTGACCATCACCGGGCGCGGCACGGTCGTGACCGGGGCCGTGGAGCGCGGGACCCTCCGGCTGGGCGAGCGGGTGACGGTGCTGGGCGCGGACACCGAGACCGTGGTCACCGGCATCGAGACCTTCGGCAAGCCGATGAAGGAGGCGCAGGCCGGCGACAACGTGGCGCTGCTGCTGCGCGGGGTGCCCCGGGACGCCGTCCGGCGCGGGCACGTAGTCGCGGCGCCTGGCAGCGTGGCGCCGAGCCGGCGGTTCACGGCGCGGGTGTACGTGCTGTCCGCGCGTGAGGGGGGCCGCACGACGCCGGTCGTCAGCGGGTACCGCCCGCAGTTCTACATCAGGACGGCGGACGTCGTGGGCTCCGTGGACCTCGGCGAGGTGGCCGTGGCCCGGCCCGGGGACACGGTCGGGATGAGCGTCGAGCTGGGACGGGAGGTGCCGTTGGAGCCGGGGCTCGGCTTCGCGATCCGTGAGGGCGGACGGACCGTGGGAGCGGGGACGGTCGTCGCCGTGGGGTGAGGGGCCGGGGACGCGGCGCCGACAATGGTCGGGTGAACGCATCGATACCCGTCACCCGCACCACCGATCACGGCACCGCCAAGCTGATGCCCGACGTCGACCGTGAGCGGGCCTGGCTGCTCACGGTCGACGGGGCGCCGCAGTCGTACGTCGACCTCGACGACCCGGAGTACCTGGAGTTCGAGTACGCGCGGCGGCTGGGGTACGTCCTGGACACCGTGGCCGAGGCCGGGCGGGCGGTGGACGCGGTGCACCTGGGCGGGGGAGCGCTCACGCTTCCCCGCTACCTCGCCGCCACCCGCCCCGGCTCCCGGCAGGACGTCGTCGAGGCCGACCGGGGCCTGCTGGAGCTGGTCACCGAGCGGCTGCCGCTGCCGGAGGGCTCGGGCATCACGCTGCACGCGGCCGATGCCCGGGCCTGGCTGGAGGGCGCGCCGGACGACCACGCCGACGTGCTGGTCGCCGACGTGTTCGGCGGGTCCCGGGTGCCGGCGCACCTGACCACGCTCGCCTACGTCCGTGAGGCCGAGCGGGTGCTGCGGGCCGACGGGGTGTACCTGGCCAACCTCGCGGACGCGGCGCCGTTCGCGTTCCTGCGGTCCCAACTGGCCGCGCTGGCGTCCGTGTTCGAGGAGCTGGCGCTGATCGCGGAGCCGGCCGTGCTGCGCGGGCGGCGGTTCGGGAACGGGGTGGTCGTCGCCTCGCACCGGCCGCTGGACACCGCGACGACGGCCCGGCGAGCCGCGGCGGACGTCTTTCCGGCGCGGGTGGAACACGGTGCGGCGGTACGGGAGTTCATCGGTGCGGCGCGACCGGTGGAGGACGCGGACGCCGTACCGTCACCCGAGCCCCCCGACGGGGCGTTCGGCATCGGCTGAGGGCGCCGGGGACGGGCCGTGCCGCGTGGGCGGCGGTTCGGGGACGCGGTGGTCGTCGCCTCGCACCGGCCGCTGGGCACCGCGGCGCCCTTCCGGCGCGGGTGAACAGGGTGCGTCGTCATCCGGGCCCCCGACGGGGCGTTCGGCATCGGCTGAGGGCGCCGGGGACGGGCCGTGCCGCGTGGGCGGCGGTTCGGGGACGCGGTGGTCGTCGCCTCGCACCGGCCGCTGGGCACCGCGGCGCCCTTCCGGCGCGGGTGAACAGGGTGCGTCGTCATCCGGGCCCCCGGCGGGGCGTCCGGCGTCGGCCGAGGGCGCCGGGGAGCCGGGGACCGGGTGCGTGCGGCGGGTGAGACGGCGGACGTCCGGGACCAGCAGCACCAGGGCGGTGACCAGGACCACCAGGCCGGCGCAGCCCCACAGGGCGGCCGTGCGGCCGACGGCGGCCTCGGCCGGGCCGGCCAGGGCCGTGGCGAGCGGCATGAGCGAGACCGAGCCGAACCAGTCGTAGGCCGAGACCCGGGAGAGCTTGTCCTCGGGGATCTCCTGGTGCAGCGCGGTCATCCAGGAGACGCCGAACACCTCCACCGTCGTGCCCGCGACGAACATCGCCCCGTACAGCAGGCTCGCCGGCGCCGGCACGGCCAGCGCGGCCCCCGGCAGGGCCAGCGGGAAGACGCACAGCGTGCCGGCGAGCAGCAGCCGGCGGGGCTTCCAGCGGGTCATCAGCAAGGCGCCGGCCACCGTGCCCGCGCCGAACGCGGCGAGCGCCAGGCCCCACGGCCCCGCGCCGCCCAGGCTGTCCCGAGCGACGAGGGGGCCGTAGACCGCGTCGGCCGCGCCGACCACCGCGTTGGCGATCGAGAACTGCACGACGATCCCCCACAGCCAGGGCCGGCCGGTGAACTCCCGCCATCCCTCGCGGAGGTCGGCCGGCAGGCTCCCGCCCGGCGCGCGCGGCGGGATGTGGCCGACGTCGAGGAAGGAGCGCAGTGCGGCGGCGACGGCGAAGGCCGCCGCGTCGAGGGCGAGCACCCAGCCGGGGCCGGCGGCCGCGACCAGGGCGCCGCCCAGTGCCGCGCCGCCGAGCGCCGCGCCCTGGGTGGCCATGCGGAAGACGGCGAACGCCCGGCCCGCCTGTTCGCCCTGCACACAGGACATCAGCATGCCCTCCGCGGCGGGGCCGAAGAACGCCTGACCGGTGCCGCCGAGCGCGGTGAGCAGCATCATCTGCCACAGCCTGGGCTCACCGGCGAGGACGAGGGCCGCGAACGCCGCCTGGGAGAGGCAGTTGAGCGTGTTGGCGGCGACCATCACCCGGTGCCGGGGGAGCCGGTCCGCGACCGCGCCGCCGATGAGCAGGAAGACCACCAGCGGCAGGGTGCGGGACGCGGCGACCAGGCCGACGTCCCCGCCGTCACCGCCCGACTCCAGTACGGCGAACGCGGCGGCGATCAGCGAGCCGTTCGCGCCGAGGCCGGTCACGATGGCGGCCGCGGTCAGCAGGGAGTAGTTGCGCCCCGCCCAGGCGGGGCCACGGGGACGGACGGGGGAGCCGGAGGTCTGGGTCACCGGCCGACTATCCCCGCCCGGCTCCCGCCGTGCCAAGTCGGTTTCGCGGACACCGTGGGCGGGGCGCGGTCCCCGTCGGGGTCAGTCCGTGATCGGGTCGCCGTGCAGCCGCACCGTGCTGAGGATCTTGTTCATGGTCGCGTCGGGTACTTCGTCCTTGACGCCCTTCGCACCGTAGAACGTCCAGGAGACGAAGCTGCCCGTGGAGTTCTTGAAGGCGAACGTGGTGGCCTTGCCGTCGGTGTCGCACTTGTTCTTCTTCGGCACGCCGGTCACGTACGACGTCGCGACGCTGCCCTTCACGCCCGACGCCGTGGTGAAGGACTTCGCCTTGCCGATCCGCAGGTACTTCTTGGCGGCATCCGACTGGTCGGTGTAGCCGCCGAAGGCGAAGGTGGCCGAGTCGCCGCGGGCGATGCTCGCGGTGTCCTTGGCGCCGTTCTCGCCCTTCGTGCCGCCGGCCGCGAGCGCGTGCGACTCCTTGGTGCCGTTGTCCTCGGAGGTGCAGTAGTCCGGCTTCAGGAACGTGGTGCCGGAGAACCCGATGTACGCGGAGCCGTCGCCCTTCTTCTCGTCCTCGAAGAAGGAGAAGACTCCGGGCCGCTCGACCTCCCAGTCGGCGGGTACGTCGAAGGCCGTGCCGTACTTGGGATTGACCACGACCTTCCAGCCGGCCACGGTCGGCTTCTCGGTCTCGTTGCCGCGCGGGTCGCCGGTCGCGGACGCCGTGGGCGAGGCGGGCCCGGTGGCCGTCGGCGACGCGTTCGTGCGCTGTCCGCCCTTGCCGTCGTCCGCCTCGTCGTCCTTCGAACCGCCCAGCACCAGATAGCCGGTCACGGCGGCGGTGACGACGACCGCCGTGGCCGCCACGATCGCCACGAGCTTGGTGCGGCCGTCACCGCCCCGCGGCGGCTGGGGGACGGGCGCGCCGGGGGGCTGCCCCAGCTGCCCCCACTGCGGCTGCTGTCCGTACGGACCCGCCTGCGGCTGCTGTCCGTACGGGCCCGCCTGCGGCTGCTGACCGTGGGCACCGGCTTGCGGGTACTGCTGGTAGCCGGGCTGCTGGTACGGGTTCGGCTGCTGGTAACCAGGCTGCTGGTACGGGTTGTTCTGCTGGTTCTGCTGCGGGTTGGGCGCGCCCCCTGGCGGCTGCTGATCTGGCCACATGGCCAGTAACCCTAGTGGCATCCCTGGTCAGGCTCTGCTACTCGTGAGTAACATGACGGTCATGAGCGCAGACCAGATGTCCATCGGCGACATGCTCGCCGCCACCGTGCCCATGGCCCGGACCCTCAACCTGGAGTTCCTCGAGACCGCGCCCGACAGGGCCGTGGTCTGCCTGCCGGACCAGAGCGCGTACCACAACCACGTGGGCGGCCCGCACGCCGGCGCGATGTTCACCCTCGGGGAGTCCGCCAGCGGAGCCATCGTGCTGGCCGCCTTCGGGGACCAGTTGACGCGGGCCGTGCCGCTCGCCGTGCGGGCCGAGATCGCCTACAAGAAGCTGGCCATGGGCGTCGTCACCGCGACCGCGACGCTGGGGCGCCCGGCCGCCGAGGTCGTCGCCGAACTGGACGCCGGACAGCGCCCCGAGTTCCCCGTGTCCGTCGAGATCCGGCGCGCGGACGGCGCCGTGACCGGCGAGATGACCGTCGTGTGGACCCTCCGCCCGGCCGACCAGCGCAAGTGAGCCCGCACCCCAGCGACTCCCGGGACGGTTCCGGGCGTTGCTGGGGCCACGCTCCCGAGGGGGCGTGCTCAGTCGAGGCAGAACTCGTTGCCCTCGATGTCCAGCATCCCGATGCACGCGTCGGTGCCGTCGTACAGGAGGCGTTCGCGTACGGCGCCGAGCGCGGTCAGCCGTGCGCATTCGGCCTCGAGCGCGGCCAGACGCTCCTCGCCCACGAGCCCGGTGGCGACCCGCACGTCGAGATGCACCCGGTTCTTGACGACCTTGCCTTCGGGTACGCGCTGGAAGAACAGGCGCGGGCCCACCTCCGTGGGGTCACTGCACGCGAACCACGAACCCCGGTCCTCGGGCGGACGCGAGCGATCGAAGTCGTCCCAAGTGGCGAATCCCGCCGGCGGCGGCGATACGACGTATCCCAGCACCTCGCACCAGAAACGAGCGACGCGCTCCGGTTCCCTGCAGTCGAAGGTGACTTGGAAGCGTTTGGCCGATGACATCCGCGCACCTTAGCAGGGGGCCTGCCGCTCGTCTCCCGGCATCAACTCGCCGCTCGGCCGTGCCGGTTGGGACATACCCACGGTAACCCCGGTATGGCAAAACCGATTTCCGCCGGAAGCATTCTCGCTCCTTGTTTCCCGTGAGCCGCTTGTGCCAAGGTGAGCCTCCCCACGCAAGGGCAAAGGCAGACGGTGTCGACGTCAAGGCCGACCCTTTAGGTATGCACCAATCAGGCACTGCTTTCCCGCGGGATCCGCCCCCCACATGCGGTCCCGCGGCTGGAAAGGAAATGGTTCCGTGCAGTCCTCCCACCCCCCACGCCCGCCCCTCCCCGGCCCGGCCGGGGAGTCCGACCGCGCGCTCGTCGCCCGGCTGAGCGGCCCGGACGACGGCCGTCACCACGCCGTCGCGCTGCTGCTCGCCCGGCACTGGCGGGCCACCCGCGACTACGCCGTGGTCTGTCTGGCCGCCGCCGGGCCCGCCGCCCAGCTGGTGGCCACCGCCGCCTTCCACCGGGTGCTCGGCCGTGCGGCGGGCGGCGTGGCCGGCGGCGCCCTGCGGCCGAGGCTGCTGGTCGCCGTCCGCGACACCGTCCGCGCCTGGGCCGCGGACGAGGCGGCCCGCATCGCCCTGCCGGAATTGCGCAAAACCACGGGCGGGCGCGGACTGTACGCCACAAAGCCCGGCCCGCCGGAAAACAGGCAGCTCGCCGCCCGTGCATTCCAGGCCCTTCCCGGCGCCTCGCAATGCCTTCTCTGGCACACCGAGGTCGAAGGCGAACCCATAAACATACCCGCTGGTCTGTCAGGGATCGACACGGTCACCGCGACCACCGCCCTGGAGCAGGCGCGCGAGCAATTCCGCGCCGGCTGCGTACGCGCCCACCGGGAACTCGCGCCCACCGGGGAATGCCGCTTCCTCAACCGGCTCCTCGACGTACCCATCCGGCGCGGCGGCGTCCTGCTGCCCGACGTGCGCCGGCATCTGACGGTCTGCGCCCACTGCCGGTACGCCGCCGAACAACTCGGCCTCTTCGACGGCGGCCTGCCCCTGCTGCTCGCCGAGACCGTGCTCGGCTGGGGAGCCCGCCGCTACCTCGCATCGCGCCCCGCCCGCGCCGCCCGCGAGGAACGGCCGCCCCCGCCGGTGCCGTCGGCCGCGCCCCCGGCCACCGGCGGCCGGCACCGCACCGGAACCGGGCACCGCAAGGCCGTCGCCGTCGGACTCACCTCGCTCGCGCTGCTCGCCGCCGTGCTCGTGGTCCGCGGCCGGTCCGGCGACAGCGGCGTCCCGGACCCCGGCGCCACCTGGGGTGCCCCCGCCGCGGGCACCGCACGGCCGGGCGGCGCCGGCGCCCGGCCCGCCACCTCATCCTCCGCCGCCTCCGCCGGCGCACCCGTCGAGGTCGCCCGCGGTGCCCTGCGGGGCCTGGGCTCCGGGCTCTGCCTGGACGTGCGCGGCGCCAGGGTGGCGGCGGGCGCGGGCGCCCGGCTCGCGCGGTGCTCGGCCGCGGCCTCGCAGCAGTGGTCGTACCGGGACGACGGCCTGCTGCACAGCGCCGCCGACCCCGCACTCTGCCTGGCCGCCGACCCCGGGACGAAGAGCGTCACCCTGGCCGTCTGCGTCGTGCCCGCCGGCGAGGTGTCGTACGACGTCACGGTGCGCGGCGAGATCCTGCTGCGCGGACACCACGAGTCGGCCCTGACACAGGAGTCCGGGCGTCCCGGCGCGGAAGTCCGGCTGGGAGAACGCGACGGATCGGCGAAGCAGAGGTGGGTGCTGGAGGCGGACACGGGCACGGCGGCGCGGTCCGGTGCGGAACCGGGGGGTTCCGGTGCGGGGGCGGTCGGGCCGGGCGGCGGGCGGCAGGGTTCCGGTGCGGGGGCGGACCGGCCGGGTGGCGGCCCGCAGGGCTTCCGTGCCCGGTCCGCGGGCCCGGACCTGCCCGGTGTGCGGGCTGTGCCCGGCCACCACAGCGGGTCCGGCGGGTCCGGGGGGACCGGTTCAGGGCGGCCGGAGACGCCGGAGGGCGGTGGCGGGCAGGGCCCCGGGCGCGAGAGGGGCGGCGGCGATCCGCGGGCGAAGCCGGTGCGTCCCGGTCAGGTCGGGGAGCGGGACGAGCCGCGCATCACGCGGGTCCGCGCGGCGGCGCCGGAGCCTGAGCCGCCGGCCGGGGAAGCGGGGGTCGTGACCGAGCTGGGCGGCCTTCTCCTCACCAGGTCCCCCGTGTTCCCCGTCTGAACGGGACCGGGCGGGTTCGAGGGAACCTCGTCGACGCCCGGGTCGAGCGGGTGGGTGGGCGAGCCCGCGCAAGCCCGCTCACAGCACTTTCGCCCGGATCAGCACCGACAACACCACCGCCCCCGGCAGCAACGGCACCCAGTCCGACAGCACCCGGTACCCGATCACCGTGGCCGTCGCCACCGCGGGCCCGGCGCCGAACGTGACCAGCGTCCACACCAGCGCCGCGTCGACCGCCAGCCCGCCCGGCGCCGGCACCGCCCCGGCGGCCGTGCCCGCCGCCAGGTGGGCCAGCACCACCTGTTCCCACGGCAGGCCCAGCCCGAGCGAGGCCCCGACGCAGGCCAGCGTGCCCGCCTGCACCAGCGGCATCGCGACCGCCCCGCCCCACAGGGCGAGCACCCGGCAGGGCCGTGAGTGCACCACGCGCACGTCGGCCAGGGCGGAGCGCAACAGCCCGGTCACCGGCCGCCGTAACGGCCGTACGACCGTCAGCAGCACCCCCGCCACGGCGGCCGCGCCGCCCGCGACGGCGGCGAGCGGTACCAGGAGCCGGCCGTCGGGGACCAGGTCCCCGAGGCGCCGCGAGGCCGGGGAGGCCACCAGGAACACCAGCAGGACCAGCGTCTTCGCCGTGGACCGGGCCAGCGAGTACAACCCGATCGACGCCGTCGCCCGCTCCAGCGGTACGCCCCGCCCGCGCAGGAAGCGCAGGGTGACCGCGTGCGCGCCGAGTCCGGCGGGGAGTGCGTGGTTGGCGGCGCCGGCGGCGAACTGCGAGGCCAGCAGCAGCCCGGGCGGCAACCGGTCGGGCAGGGCGCCCTGCCGGGCGCAGGAGGCGGCCACCCAGGTCAGACAGGTGAGACCGGCTCCGGCCAGCAGCCATCCCGGATCGGCCGCGACCAGCCGCCGTACCCCCTCGTACACCACGGGCCGGTTGGCCACGGCCCAGCCGGCCGCGAGCAGCAGGGGTGCCAGGCACAGGGCCAGCCGTACCGGCCGGGCGGACATCCGGGACGCCGGCCGGGCCGTGGCCGTGGTGCCTGGAGACATGGCGGTGACCGGCGGGGCCGGCACGGCGGGGCCGGGAGCCGCGGCCGGGGGCAGCGAGCGGGGCGGCAGTGAGGACACGGGGACGTCGTCCTTCCGCGGTGGGCCCCTCGGCGGGGGCCTGGGGAGGCGGGCCGGGCGGAACCGCGGAGAGCCTTCCCCTCCCGCGTGACACCGGGATGGCCGGAAACGTAAGGGGCGGGGGCGCGACGGTGCCGCGGGCCGGACGCGGGCGAGCGGCCGTTCACCGCCGACCAGGTAGCCTTCCCTTGGGACGCGCTTTACATGCGGCGCCCCGGCGGGCAAGGACAGCGACAGGGGAGGACCGGCGGTGCACGTCCAGGAATGGCTCGACTCGGTGCCGGCGATCGCCGTCTATGCCGTGGTGGCCCTGGTGATCGGTCTGGAGAGCCTGGGCATCCCGCTGCCGGGGGAGATCATCCTGGTCTCCGCGGCGCTGCTCTCCTCCCAGCACTCGGGCGTCAACCCGGTGGTGCTCGGCGCCTGCGCGACCGCGGGCGCGGTGGTCGGCGACTCCATCGGCTACGCCATCGGCCGCAAGGGCGGACGCCCGCTGCTGGCCTGGCTCGCCCGGAAGTTCCCACGCCACTTCAGCGCGGGCCATGTGGCCACCGCCGAGCGCTCCTTCGAGAAGTGGGGCATGTGGGCGGTCTTCTTCGGCCGCTTCGTCGCCCTGCTGCGCATCTTCGCCGGGCCCCTCGCGGGCGTCCTGCACATGCCGTACTGGAAGTTCCTGATCGCCAACGTCCTCGGCGGCATCTGCTGGGCCGGCGGTACGACGGCCGTCATCTACTACGTGGGCATCGTCGCCGAGGACTGGCTGAAGCGCTTCTCGTACGTCGGCCTGGCGGTGGCGGTGCTGATCGGCCTGGCCTCCATGCTGATCATCAGGCGCAAGGCGAGGAAGGCCCAGCCGGACCAGCGGGAAGCGGAACCGGTGGGCGCCGGCGACTGAGGCGTCCGGCGAGGAGGGACCGCGCCGCCGCGAACGCCGCTACCGGTGCACGTCCTTGTGGGCCTTGCCCAGCTCGGCGTACAGGGTGCCGTTGAGGGTGACCCCTTGCCGTTCCTCCTCGGACAGGGGCCGCTTCACCTTCGCCGGCACACCCGCCACCAGCGACCCGGCGGGCACCACCATCCCCTGCGGCACCAGCGCCTGAGCCGCGACCAGCGAACCCGCGCCGATCACCGCCCCGTTGAGCACGGTCGCCCCCATCCCGATGAGGCAGTCGTCCTCGACGGTCGCTCCGTGCACCACCGCGTTGTGCCCGATGGACACCCGCTCCCCGACGGTGACGGGGAACCCGGGATCGGCGTGCAGGGTGACGTTGTCCTGCACGTTGGCCCGCGCCCCCACGGTGATCCTCTCGACGTCACCGCGCACCACGGCCCCGTACCAGACGCTGGCCCCCGCGTGCAGGGTGACGTCCCCGATCACGGACGCCGTGGGTGCCACGAACGCCTCGGGGTCGACCCGTGGCTCCTTGCCCCCGATACCCACGATCAGCGCCTTGTGCGTCATCACCGTCTCCTCGTGTCAGCGGTACACGGCACCGTACGACACCCGGTGGGGCAAAGATCACAGCGGCCCGTACTCTCCGCCGTGGGCAACCGGTGAGTAACGTGACCCCGTGCCGAAGCGCAAGAACACGTTCTCATCCTGGCGACGGGGCCTCGCCCAGCGAGCCGCACACGCGGCCTGGTCCTGGATGCAGCGCAACGGGTCCGTCACGGCCGAGCGGCCCGCGGGCTTCCGCTTCGGCTCCATCGGCGAGGCCACCCGGCTGGCCTTCCCGCTCGGCACGGTCTTCGGCGAACCCTGGATCCGGCTCGGCTCCCACTGCATCATCGCCGAGCAGGTCACCCTCACCGCCGGCCTGATGCCCGGCCTGGACCTCGGCCCGGAGCCGATCCTGCGCATCGGTGACGGCGTCGTCCTCGGCCGCGGCAGCCATGTCATCGCGGACACCACCGTCACCATCGGCAGCGACTGCTACTTCGGCCCGTACGTCTACGTCACCTCCACCAACCACTCCTACGACGACCCGCACGAGCCCATCGGCAGGCAGTGGCCGCGGATGGAGCCCGTCGAGATCGGCCCGGGCTGCTGGATCGGCACCGGCGCGGTGATCCTGCCGGGCGCGCGGATCGGCCGGAACGTGGTCGTGGCGGCCGGTGCGGTGGTACGGGGCACGGTGCCCGACCACGCGGTGGTGGCGGGCGCGCCCGCCAGGGTCGTACGGCGCTGGACGCCCGAGGAGGGCTGGCAGCCGCCGCTGCGGACCCCCGCCCCGGTGCCGATCCCGGACGGTATGACGCCGGGGCAGCTGCGGGCGCTCGCGGATCTGGACGAGGACGCGGTGGCCCGGCTGGCCGCGCTGGAGCCCGAGGGCTGACGGGGGCGGGCTCAGCCCGTGGCCAGCAGCAGCGTGCCCAGCAGGGCCAGGCCCGCGCCCGCCGCCTGGATCGCGCGCAGCCGCTCGCTGAGGAAGCCGCGCGCGGCCAGCGCGGTCACCACCGGATAGAGCGAGGCGAGCACGGCCGCGACGGTGACCGGGCCGCTCCGGGCGGCGACGGCGTACGTGCCGTTGGCCGCGACGTCGGCGAGTCCGACGAAGGCCAGCGCGGGCAGCGAGGCCCAGGGGAAGCCGCCCTCCGGGAGGGCGGTGCCGCCGCGCCGGACCGAGACGGCGAGTGCGGCCCCGCCCACCGCGACGTTCGTCAGCCGTTGCACGAACAGGGCGAGGAACAGGCCCGTGACGTTCCGCGAGGCTTCCGTGATCAGTGCGAACACCGTGCCGAAGCCCAGCGCCGCGACCAGTGTGAGCAGGACCGCGCGTCGCTGCACGGCCGCGCCGCCGAGTCGCGGGCCGCCGGCGAGGACGACTCCGGTGACGGCGACCGCGATCCCCGTGACCTGGAGCAGTCCCGGCCGCTCGCCGAGGGCGAGGCCGACGCCGAGGGGGACCGCGACGCTGAGGGTGGCGAGGGGCGAGACCACGCCCATGGGGCCGAGCGCGAGGGCCTGGTAGAAGGAGAGCAGGGCCACCGGCCCCACCAGGCCCGCCGCGAACGCGAACCACAGCCGGGGTCCGGCCTCGGCCCAGCCGCCCGTGGCGAGCACGATCGCGCCCAGGACGGCCGCCGCGACGGCCTGCGAGACCACCACGACCGTCAGCGCCGGGGTACGCCGGGTCAGCAGTCCGCCGCCGAAGTCGGCCAGCCCCCACAGCAGGCTGGTGGTCAGGGCGAAGAATGCTGTCACGACCGGCCTCGCAGTACAGTTCGGTGAACGATCAGGTGCACCTCACCGTAGTTCACCGGACTGAACCAGGCCATCTAAAATACTGCACTTCCCGGATATTGGACGCAACGTGTCGGACCTCGAACTCCTGACCCAGTCCCTGGCGCGCAACGTCAGGCACTGGCGCTCGGTGCGCGGCTTCACGCTCGACGTGCTCGCCGCCCGGGCGGGTGTCAGCCGCGGCATGCTCATCCAGATCGAGCAGGCCCGCACCAACCCCAGCATCGGCACGGTCGTCAAGATCGGCGACGCCCTCGGCGTCAGCATCACGACCCTCCTCGACTACGAGCAGGGCCCCAGGGTCCGCGTCGTCCCCGCCGAGCGCGCCGTACGGCTGTGGCACACCGAGGCGGGCAGCTACAACCGGCTCCTCGCCGGCACCGAGGCACCCGGACCGCTGGAGATGTGGGACTGGCGGCTGATGCCCGGGGAGAGCAGCCCCTCCGAGCCGCACCCCGGCGGCACCATCGAACTCGTCCACGTCACCGCGGGCGAGCTGACGCTCACCGTCGAGGGCGAGGAGTACCGCGTCCCGGCCGGCGCGAGCGTCTCCTTCGAGGCCAACGTCCCGCACCGGTACGGCAATCAGGGTGAGGAGCCGATGGAGATGGTGATGGCCGTCTCCGTGCCGCCCGTGCCCTGAGACGCCGGTACGGCGTGCGTGCGGTCCTTGCTAGCGTGCGGCCATGCGCGCACCCATCGGAGACTTCGACACCGCGACCCCCGCCCCGGACTGCCTGGACGAGCTGACCGCCCCGGTCGCCGACGCCGTACGCGGCTGGCAGGGCGCGGTCCCGGCCGACCGGATCCTGTACGTCGACACCGAGCCGCGGTGGGCCGACACGGCCGTGTTCGTCGAGCACTACGGCCGGGACCTGCTGGAGCGGTCGGCGAACTGCGTCGTCGTCGCGGGCAAGCGGGCCGGCGAGACGACGCTCGCCGCCTGTGTGGTCCTCTCCACCACGCGGGTCGACGTCAACGGGATCGTCCGGCGCCAACTGGGCGCCCGCAAGGCGTCATTCGCCTCGATGGAGACGGCGACCGGCGAAACCGGCATGGAGTACGGCGGCATCACCCCCCTCGGTCTGCCCACGGGCTGGCCGGTCCTGCTGGACTCGGCCGTCGTCGACCTGCCCTACGTCCTGGTGGGCAGCGGCCGCCGCCGCGGCAAGCTCCTGATCCCCGGCAAGGCCCTGGCCGAGCTGCCCGGCGCGGTGGTGCTGGACGACCTGGGTGTCGCCTGACCCGTGGCCGGCCCGACGCCCGGTCCTACGCCGGTGCGGCTCACGTCGTCGCGTGGTGGGCCAGTGCCAGGTGCGGGTCCGCCTCCCCGGGGACCGGGGCCGGGTCGGCGTGGACCAGGGCGGCCGTCAGCCGGGGCACCGCGTGGAGCAGGGCGTGTTCGGTCTCGACGGCGATCGCGTGGGCCTCGCGCAGGGTCGCCTCGCCGTCCACCACCACCGTGAGCTCGGCCCGCAGGCGGTGCCCGATCCAGCGCAGGCGCAGCTCGCCCACCTCACGCACCCCGACGACCGCGCGCGCCGCGTGTTCGGCCCGGTCCACCAGTGCCGGGTCGACGGCGTCCAGTACCCGCCGGAACACCTCCCGCGCCGCGTCCCGCAGCACCAGCACGATCGCGGCCGTGATCGCCAGCCCCACGAGCGGGTCGGCCGGCTGCCACCCCAGCGCCGATCCGCCGGCGCCCAGCAGCACGGCCAGCGAGGTGAACCCGTCGGTACGCGCGTGCAGCCCGTCGGCGACGAGCGCGGCCGAGCCGATCTCCCGGCCCACCCGGATCCGGTACCGGGCCACCCACTCGTTGCCCGCGAAGCCGAGCAGCGCGGCCAGCGCGACCGCCGGCACCTGCGCGACCGGGCGCGGATCCAGCAGCCTGCCGACGGCCGCCCACGCGGCGAACGCCGCCGACGCGGCGATGGTCAGCACGATCACCAGCCCCGCGAGATCCTCGGCGCGGCCGTACCCGTAGGTGAACCGGCGGTTCGCCGCCCGGCGGCCCAGCACGAAGGCGATGCCGAGGGGTACGGCGGTCAGCGCGTCGGCAGCGTTGTGCACCGTGTCCCCGAGCAGCGCCACCGACCCGGACACGGCCACCACGACCGCCTGGGCCAGTGCGGTCGTCCCCAGCACGGCCAGCGACACCCACAGCGCGCGCGTGCCGCGCACCGAGGACTCCAGGGCCGCGTCCAGTTTCCCGGCGGACTCGTGGGAGTGCGGGGTGAGGAGATGGGCCAGGCGGTGGCGCGGGCGGGGGGAGCCGGGCGCGTGCCCGTGCCCGCGGGCGTGCTCATGCGGACCGGCGTGCTCGTGCGGACGGTGCTCATGCGGGCCGTGGTCGTGGGGGCCGCCGTGGTCGTGCGGGCCGTGCTCGTGCGGACGGTGGTCGTGCGGGCCGTGCTCAGGGGGGTGCCGGTCGCTCACGTCGATCCCCTTCCGGTGGGCGGGAGTGGACGCCGTGGCGCCCACGGAGCCATTATGTGCGTATGAGCGCACGCATGCACCTGTCATCTGCGCACCATGCGCACGAGCGCACCCCCGGCGAGGAGCAGTTCGCGCTCGCCGCCGAACTCCTCGCCCTGCTCGGCGACCGGACCCGGCTCGCCCTGCTGCACACCCTGGCGGCCGGCGAGGCCGACGTCGGCACGCTCACCGAGGCGTGCGGCGCCGCCCGGCCGGCCGTCAGCCAGCACCTGGCCCGGCTCCGGCTGGCCGGCGTGGTGGACACCCGCAAGGAGGGCCGCCGGGTGATCTACTCACTGCGCCACGGACACGTGCGGCGCCTGGTGGAGGAGGCCCTCAGGACGGCCGACCACCGTCTCGCCGAACGGGGCGGCGGACCGGCGCGCTGACCGGCTCAGAACGCCCCGGCCGTGCCCAGGTACTGCTCGGCGAAGGCCGCCGCCGCGACCGGTGAGGCGAATATCCGGCGCAGCCGGGCCAGCGCGGTGCCGGCGCGGTAGGGGTCGCCGGAGGAGGGGCCGTGGTAGATCCCGGACAGCCACTGCGAGAACTCCTGGTAGTCCCACACCCGTCGCAGGCACGCGTCCGAGTAGCCGTCCAGTCCCGTGGCGTCGCCCTCGGTGAGCTGGGCGACGAGGCCGTCACCGAGCAGGAACGCGTCGTGCAGGGCCAGGTTCATGCCCTTCGCGGCGATCGGCGCGACGAGGTGCGCGGCGTCTCCGGCCAGGAACAGCCGGCCGAACACCATCGGCTCCACCACGTAGTTGTGCATGTCCAGCACACGCTTCTCCAGCAGCCGCCCCTCCGTCAGCGGCGGGCGGTCCGCAGCGCGCAGCCGCCGCTGCAGCTCGGCCCAGACGCGCTCGTGCGGCCAGGAGTCCGGGTCGTCGCCGGGCGGGCACTGGAGGTAGTAGCGGGTCAGCTCGGGGCCGCGCGGCATGTGACCGGCGAACCCGTCGGCGTGCATGCCGAACAGCACGCGGTCCGAGGACGGCGGCGCCTCGGCCAGCAGCGCCAGCCAGCCGATGCCGTATTCGTGCCGGGAGATCCGCGCCCACGACGGCAGCGCGGCCCGGCTCGGCCCGCGCGCCCCGTCGCAGCCGGCCACGAAGGCACAGGTCACCAGGTGCCGTTCACCGCTGTCCGGGTCGGTGTAGGACACGGCGGGCCGGTCCGAGTCCAGGTCGTGCAGGCGTACGTCCCGCACGCCGAAGCGGATCTCCCCGCCGCGCTCGTCGGCGTACTCGCGCACGAGGTCCGTCACCAGCAGCGGCTGCGGGTGGACCCAGTGGTGGTATCCCGTCAGTTCCGTGTAGGCGAAGCGGTGTCCACGGCCGTCGAAGCGGAACTCGCACTCGGTGTGCCGCTCGGCGCGCTTCGGCAGGTCGCCGGCCAGGCCGCGCTGTTCCAGGCCGCGTACGACCCGCTCCTCGATCACGCCGGCGCGCGGCCGCTGTTCGATGAACGCTCTGCTCTCGGTCTCCAGGACCAGGCAGTCGACACCGGCGGCACGCAGGATGTTGCCGACCGTCAGGCCGGCCGGCCCGGCGCCGATGACGACGACCGGGCGGTGCGCGGCGGGAGGGGACTTGGGATGGGGGGAAGGAGGCGTCACGCGGGGCATTATGACGGTGTCCCGTCAGCCGGCCGGCCGACGGGACACCGTGGGGGTGGTGGGAGCGGGACCGTGCGCGGACGTGGCCGGCGCACGGAAGCGGTCAGTGCGCGGGCGCGTCCGTCACCACGACCTCGTCGATGCTCCGCTCGATCGCCTCGGTCCGCGACGCGGTGGCCTTGGCCCAGTAGTAGACGACCAGGGAGAAGGCCGCCACGATCAGCAGGTCCCACCACAGGCCGATGGTGCCCCGGCCGCCGCCGAAGCCGCCCAGCCAGGAGATCACGCCCATGCCCACCAGGTAGCCGGGCAGCCACTGCGCGGCCCTGAAGTCCAGGCGCGGCGCGTCCGGCAGCCCCTTGCGGATCGCGTACCAGGCGTACGAGCCGAGCAGCACGTACCCGAGCAGGATCGCGAAGCCCAGGCGCCACAGGGTGCCCCAGCCGGCCCAGTAGATGATGAGGTCGGCGACCACGAAGGACAGCGGCGAGATGATCTTGCCGCCGGGCAGCCGGTACGGGCGCTCACGGTGCGGCAGCCGGTCGGCGAACACCCCGTAGGCCAGCGGCGCGCCCGCGTACATCAGCACGCTCGCCGAGGTGATGAACTCGACCAGCGTCTGCCAGCTCGGGAACGGCAGGAAACAGACCACGCCGGTGACGAACGAGACGATCAGGCCGAACCACGGCACGCCGCGCTTGTCGGTCTTCGTGAACAGCTTCGGCGCGTAGCCGTTCATCGCGAGGCCGTACGACACCCGGGAGGTGGCCGTCGTGTAGATCAGGCCCGTGCCGCCGGGCGAGATCACCGCGTCGATGTACAGCACCACGCTCAGCCAGCCCAGGCCGACCAGGGTGGCCAGACCGGCCCAGGGGCCGCTGATGCCAGGGAAGTCCAGGTGGGCCCAGCCGTGCGCGAAGGAGGTGTGCGGCAGCGCGGCGATGAAGACGATCTGGAGCAGGATGTAGATGACGGCGCCGATCGCGACCGAGCCGAGGGTCGCGCGCGGCAGGTCCCGCTGGGGGTTGCGGCTCTCGCCGGCCAGCTGGATCGCCTGCTCGAAGCCGAGCAGGGCGAAGATGATGCCGCTGTCGCTGATGGCGCTGAGCACGCCCTTGGCGCCGAACGGCGCGAAGCCCTCGGAGGTGAAGTTGCCGGGGTGGAAGTTGCCGATCGCGATGATGAAGATCGCCGCGAGCGGGACGGCGATCTTCCACCAGGTGGCGGCGCTGTTGGTGTGCGCGAGGGCGCGGACGCCGAAGAAGTTGACGCCGACGAACACCGCCATGAGGACCACGGCCACGGCCAAGCCGCTCGGGGACAGCGTCTGGTCGTGGTACTGCAGGCCGTCGGCCCACTGCCAGTGCTTGGCGTAGCCGATCATGGCCTCGACCTCGATCGGGGCCACCGTCGCCGCCTGCAGCCAGGAGAACCAGCCGAAGGACATGCCGGCCAGACCGCCGAACGCGTAGTGCGGGTAGCGGGCCGTGCCGCCCGCCACCGGGAACATGCCGCCGAGTTCGGCGTGCACCAGCGCGAGCAGCACGATCGCCACCGTGCCGATCAGCCACGAGATGATCGCGGCCGGGCCCGCCGCGACGACCGCCTTCTCGGCGCCGAAGAGCCAGCCGGATCCGATGATGGAGCCCACCGAGGCCCACATCAGACCGATGAGCCCGACGTCCCGGCGCAGACCACCGGACCCCGTCGTGGCTACCGGCACAGCTTGGTCGACTTTCGGCATGTGGCGTGGCCTCTCAGATCGTTTACGCGGGACCGACGAGCAAGGAGGCCACAGATTAGGGACGCTTTCCGCGCCGACAGAAGAGCGATAACCAAGTTTTGACCCGGGATCTCCGGTGTCTTGGTGAAGCCTTCGCACAGGTCAGCGCGGTCTGGGAATGTCAATATTCAGCGCCGAATTGTGAGAAGAAAGTGAGACAGGCTAGTTCAGGCGCGGAATTTCGATCGCCGGGCACCGGTCCATCACCATCTCCGTGCCCGCCGCCCGCGTCCGCTCGTAGGCCGCCTCGTCGACGACCCCGAGCTGGAACCACACCGCCCGCGCGCCCTTCGCCACGGCCTCGTCCGCCACCGCGCCGGCCAGGTCGCTGTTGACGAAGACGTCGACCACGTCCACGTCGAAGGGGATGTCCGCGAGGGAGGCGTAGCCCTGCTCCCCGTGCACCGTCTCGGCCTTGGGGTGCACCGGCACGATCCGCTTGCCGTACCGCTGGAGCACCCGCGCCACCCCGTAGGCGGGCCGGTTCTGGTTCGAGGACAGGCCGACCACCGCCCAGGTGTCGCCCAGCTCGGTCAGGATCCTGCGGATGGTCGCGTCGTCGCCGTACATCGGCCGCCTCCTCGGGCTGCGGGGAACTGTGCGTCCGGGCAACATCGCCACGGCGGGTGTGGATTCCCGCCGCACCCCGCCACGCTGTCCGGAATCGGCGCAAGCCGCTGCGTACGGCCGCCCACCCGCCTACGCTCGCCCCGTGCTGCGCATTCTCGACGCCCGAACCGGTGAGCCCGTCCCCGCCGCGCCCGCCCGGCGCGGCCTGACCCGCATCGCGACCGACGCCTCCGGGCTCGACCCGACGGCCCTTAGGGTGATGCTCACCGCGGATCTGCTGGTACGGGCGCTGGAACTGGGCGGCACCCCGGTCTGGACGATCCTCACCGCCCCCCGCGACCAGCCGGAACTCCGCACAGCCGCCACCCGCCTCGCCATCCGCCCCTTCGAGGACGACCGCGACCTCGCGTCCGGCTTGGGCGAGGCCCAGGTGATCCGCGTCGCCCGGCGGGAGGAACGGGCGCGGTGGACCGGGAGGGACCCGGTGCCGGGGGAGCCGGCTGGGGGAGCGGTGCCCGGCCCGGCACCCGAGGAGCGGGGCGAGGCCCCGACGGCGGCGGGGGCACGGGGCGAACGGGCCGAGGGCTCGGCGACGGCGCCGGTGGCCCGGTCGGCCGCAGGCCCGACGCGGGACCCGGTGCCGGGGGCACGGGAAGAGGGCCCCCTGGTCGCCGTCGCCCCGGTGGAGTGGGCCGGGCCGCAGCCGTCGCTCCCGGTCCTGCTCGCCGACCCCGCGGCGCTCCGGCTCGCCCTGCTCCGCGTCCCGCGGCACCAGCCCGCACGGCTGGACGGCGGCGCCCTGGACCGGGCCGCCGGGCAGCTCGCGGACTGGCGGCGGGCCATGGCCGGCTGGGCGCGGCGTCCCTCACGACCGGTGCCGGAACCGGTGCGCGCACGGTTGCGGGCCGCCTGGGAGGACGATCTCGACCTGCCGGGGGTACTGGACGTGCTGCGGGACGTGGCGTCCACCCCGGACCTCACCGACGGAGCCCGCTTCGAGACGTACGCCTACGCCGACCGCCTGCTCGCCCTGGACCTCGCACGCGACCTCGGTAGCCCCGCGTGATCGCCCCGGCGGCCGCGGGCCGGCGGTGCTCCCGCCGGCCGGGTCCGGGAGTGCCCGGGGCCATGGCGGGTTGTCGGCGCCGAGTGGTGTCGGGAGGTACGCGTGAACGTGTCGGCGGCTGCCGGGGGGGCTGTGGCCGGTGGTGTTCCGGCGGGCCGAGTGCAGGTGGTGCGAGTTCAGCGGGCCGAGTACAGGTGGTGCGGGTCTTCCGGGGGCGGCCGGGACGTGCCGGCGCCGCGTGGCCGCCGGGAGCCTTTCGTGATCGCCCCCGCGGTGGTGGACCGGCCCTGGGTGCCGGTGGTGCTCCGGTGGCCCTGGCCCGGATGGTGCGGGGGTGCCGGGGGCCACGGCGGGTCGCCGGCGCCGTGTCCTGTCGGGAGCCCCGCGTGAGCGCCCCGGCGGGGAGCCCCGCGTGAGCGCCCCCGCAGGTGCCGGTCCGCTGCGGCGGCTCGTGGTGTTGCGGCACGCGAAGTCGGCGTGGCCCGAGGGTGTCGAGGACCACCGCAGACCGCTCGCCCCGCGCGGGCTGCGTGACGCGCCGGCCGCCGGACGGGCCCTCGCCGCCGTGACGCTGCCCGACCTCGCCCTGTGCTCCACCGCCGTACGCGCCCGCCGCACCTGGGAGCTGGCCTCCGCCGAGTGGGCCACGCCGCCGCCGGTGCGCTACGACCGGCGGCTGTACGCGGCCGGCGCACCCGAGCTGCTGGAGGTCGTGCGCGAGGCGCCGCCGGAGGTCCGGACGCTGCTGCTGGTCGGCCACAACCCCGGCCTGGAGGAACTGGTGCTGACGCTGGCCGCGGACGGCCTCGACGACACCCTCGACCGGGTGCGGGCGAAGTTCCCGACCGGCGCCATCGCCGTGCTCGCCTGGCACGGCACCGACTGGCCGGCCCTGGCCCCGGGCACGGCCCTGCTCACCTCCTTCACGGTCCCGCGCGGGAAGAAGAGGAGCTGAACAGGGGCGTCCGGCGCTCGCATAGGCTGGCCGGATGCAGGACGAGTACCGCACAGTCGCCCGCGCGGGCGTGCACGAGACCGAGATCAACCGCTCCCGCTTCCTGTGCGCCCTCGCCCCGGCCGCCACCGAGCAGGAGGCCCAGGACTTCATCGCCGCCGTGCGCAAGGAGCACGCCGACGCCACCCACAACTGCTGGGCCTACGTCATCGGCGCCGACGCCTCCGTGCAGAAGGCCAGCGACGACGGCGAACCGGGCGGCACCGCCGGTGTGCCCATGCTGCAGATGCTGCTGCGCCGGGACATGCGGTACGTGGTGGCCGTCGTCACCCGCTACTACGGCGGCGTGAAGCTCGGCGCCGGCGGACTCATCCGCGCGTACGGCGGCTCGGTCGGCGAGGCCCTGGACGCGCTCGGCACGATCACCCGGCGCCGTTTCCGGCTGGCCACGGTCACCGTCGACCACCAGCGCGCCGGCAAGGTCCAGAACGACCTGCGCGCCACCGGACGCGAGGTGCGGGACGTCCGCTACGGCGAGGCCGTCACCATCGAGATCGGTCTGCCCGACGCCGAAGTGGACGCCTTCCGCTCCTGGCTCGCCGATGTGACGGCGGGCACGGCGGGCTTCGAACTCGGCGGCGAAGCCTACGGAGACGCTTGACAATTGGGTCTAATCGGACGCAACGGTCTTGTGGTGTACGGGTCATGGCGGGCTGGTACCGGAGTAACCGCCCGTGCTGTCGGACCCGGCCGTTACGCTCGGGGATCATGAGGATCCTGCACACGTCCGACTGGCACCTCGGCCGGGCCTTCCACCGGGTGAACCTGCTCGGGGCCCAGGCCGAGTTCATCGGTCACCTCGTCACCACCGTGCGTGAGCGCGAGGTGGACGCGGTGGTCGTGTCGGGCGATGTGTACGACCGCGCGGTGCCCCCGCTCGCCGCGATCGAGCTGTTCGACGCCGCCCTGCACCGCCTGGCCGGCCTCGGCGTGCCCACGGTGATGATCTCCGGCAACCACGACTCGGCCCGCCGTCTCGGCGTCGGCGCCGGACTCATCGGCCGCGCGGGCATCCACCTGCGCACCGAGCCGTCCGCCGCCGGCACCCCCGTCGTGCTCCCCGACGCCCACGGCGACGTCGCCTTCTACGGCCTGCCGTACCTGGAACCGGCCCTGGTGAAGGACGAGTTCGGCGTCGACAAGGCCGGCCACGAGACCGTGCTGGGCGCCGCCATGGACCGCGTACGCGCCGACCTCGCCACCCGCGCGCCGGGCACGCGTTCCGTCGTCCTCGCCCACGCCTTCGTCACCGGCGGCGAGGCCAGCGACAGCGAGCGGGACATCACCGTCGGGGGAGTGGCCGCCGTACCGGCCGGCGTCTTCGACGGCGTCGACTACGTGGCGCTCGGGCACCTGCACGGCTGCCAGACCATCACCGAGCGCGTGCGCTACTCCGGATCGCCGCTCGCCTACTCCTTCTCCGAGGCCGGCCACCGCAAGAGCATGTGGCTGATCGACCTGGACGCGGACGGCTCCCTCACGGCCGAACGCGTCGACTGCCCGGTGCCCCGCCCGCTCGCCCGCCTCAGCGGCACCCTGGACGACCTTCTCGCCGACCCGGCGCTGACCCGCCACGAGGACGCCTGGGTCGAGGCCACCCTCACCGACCCCGTCCGCCCGGCCGACCCCATGGCCCGGCTCACCGAGCGGTTCCCGCACACCCTCAGCCTGGTCTTCGCCCCCGAGCGCACCCCGGACGACCCCCAGGTGTCGTACGCCCGCCGCCTCGCCGGCCGCAGCGACCAGCAGATCGCCCAGGACTTCGTCGCCCACGTGCGCGGCACCGGACCCGACGAGCAGGAGGCGGCCGTGCTGCGCGAGGCCTTCGACGCCGTGCGCGCCGACGACGCCGTGCGGGAGGTGGCCCGGTGAGGCTGCACCGGCTCGACCTCACCGCCTTCGGACCCTTCGGAAGCGCCCAGAGCGTCGACTTCGACGCCCTGTCCGCCGCCGGGCTGTTCCTGCTGCACGGCCCCACCGGCGCCGGCAAGACGTCCGTCCTGGACGCCGTCTGCTACGCCCTCTACGGCTCCGTCCCCGGCGCCCGGCAGAACGGCCAGGGCATGACCCTGCGCAGCGACCACGCCCGGCCCGGCACCCGTACCGAGGTCCGTCTCGAACTCACCGTCGCCGGACGCCGGCTGGAGATCACCCGGCAGCCCCCGTGGGAGCGCCCCAAGCTGCGGGGCACGGGCACGACCGTCGACAAGGCCCAGACCTGGCTGCGCGAGTACGACGGCACGGCCGGCGTCTGGAAGGACCGCAGCCGCTCCCACCAGGAGATCGGCGAGGAGATCACCCAGCTGCTCGGCATGAGCCGAGAGCAGTTCTGCCAGGTCGTCCTGCTGCCCCAGGGCGACTTCGCCCGCTTCCTGCGCGCCGACGCCGAGGCCCGCGGCAGACTCCTCGGCCGCCTCTTCGACACGCAGCGCTTCGCCGACGTCGAGAAGCGCCTCGCCGAACGCCGCCGCGCCACCGAGGCACGCGTGCGCGAGGGCGACGCAGCCCTCCTCGCCGACGCCCACCGCATGCAGCAGGAGGCCGGCGACGCCATGGAGCTGCCCGGCCTGGCACCCGGCGACCCGGGACTGGCCGAGGCCGTCCTCGGCGCCGCCGCCGTGGCGCGCAGCACCGCCCGGGAACGCCTCACCGTCGCCCACTGCCGGCTGTCCGCCGCCGAGTCCGCCCACGCCGACGCCCGCCGCACCCTGGACGAGACACGCGAACTCGCCCGACTGCAGGCCCGGTTCGCCGAGGCCCGGCAGCGCGCCGAGCGCCTCCGGGAGCGGTCCGGCGCCCACCGGGAGAACCAGCAGCGCATGGAGCGGGCCCGCAAGGCGGAGGCGGTCGCCCCCGCCCTGGAGCTGCGGGACGCCGCAGAGGCGGAACACCGCCGGACCACCGCGGCCGAGGCACGCGCGCGCGGACTGCTCCCCGACTCCTTCGCCGACGCTGGCGCGAGCGGACTGGCCGCCGCCGCCCGCCGGGCCGCCGAGGAACTCGGCGGCCTGGACGCGGCCCGGCGCGCCGAACGCAGGCTCGCCGAACTCGCCGAGGAGCGGGCCGGACTCGACCGGCAGGAGCGCGCCGACGAGGACGTCCTGCGCGAGGCGGAGGCCTGGCTCGCCGACTGGGACGGCGTCCGCGCGGCCCTCCAGACCCGCGTCGACTCCGCCCAGGAAGCCGCCACCCGCGCCGAACAGCTCGCCGTCCAGCGCGACCCCATGCGGCGCCGGCTCGACGCGGCCCGCACCCGCGACCGGCTCGCCGCCGACCTCGAACAGGCCCGGCAGCGCGCGGACGCCGCGCGGCAGCGCGCCCTCGACGCCCGCGTCCACTGGCTCGACCTCAAGGAACAGCGGCTGAACGGCATCGCCGCCGAACTGGCCGCCCATCTCACCGACGGCGAGCCCTGCGCGGTCTGCGGAGCCACCGAACACCCCGCCCCCGCCCGCAGGGTCGCCGGACACGTCGACCGCGAGGCCGAGGACCGGGCCCTCGCCGCATGCCGGCGGGCCGAGGAGCAGCACACCGGGGACGAGCGGCGTCTCGGCGAGGTCCGCGAGGCCCTGGCCGCCGCCACCGCCGAGGCCGGGGACACGCCCACCGACCGACTCGCCGCCGAGGCGGACCGGCTGGAGCAGGAGTACGCCCGCGCCCGCCGCGCGGCCTCCGCCCTGCACCCCGCCCAGGAGGAACTGCGGCGTGCCGAGCGGGAACGCGAGCAGCGGCTCGCCGACCGCCAGCAGGCCGCCGTACGGGCCGCCTCCCGGCTCACCCGCCGCGACACCCTGGAACGGGAACAGACCCAGCTCCAGGCCGAGCTGGAGCAGGCCCGGGGCAGCGCCGGCAGCGTGGCCGCGCGGGCCGCCCAGCTGGAGCGGCGGGCGGCCCTGCTCACCGAGGCCGCCGACGCCGTGCGCGCCGCCGAGGACGCCGCCCAGCGGCTGAAGGACGCCGACGCCCGCCTCGCCGACGCCGCCTACCGGGCCGGCTTCGACACGCCGCAGGCCGCCGCGGCGGCCCTCCTGGACCCGGCCGCCCACCGTGACCTCCAGCACCGCCTGGACGCCTGGCAGCAGGAGAAGGCCGCCGTCCGCGCGGTCCTCGCCGACCCCGCTACCGCGGCGGCCGCCCAGCAGCCGCCCGCCGACCCGGCCACGGCCGAACGGACCGCGGCCGCGGCGGAACGGCGGCTGCGCGAGGCGGCCTCCGCGCGCGACGCCGCCGCCCGCTGCTGCGCGCAGCTGGACCGCCTCTCCGCCCGCGCCGGCCAGGCCGTACGCCGGCTCGGCCCGCTGCGCGAGGAGTACGACCGGGTCGCCCGGCTCGCCGCCCTCACCGCGGGCACCTCCGCCGACAACGAACGCCGGATGCGTCTGGAGTCGTACGTCCTGGCGGCCCGTCTCGAACAGGTCGCCGCCGCCGCGACCGTCCGCCTCCAGCGCATGTCGTCGGGCCGCTACACCCTCGTCCACTCCGACGACCGCACCGGGCGCGGGCGCTCCGGGCTGGGACTGCACGTGGTCGACGCCTGGACCGGACGGGAACGGGACACCGCCACCCTGTCCGGCGGCGAGACCTTCTTCGCCTCCCTCGCGCTCGCGCTCGGCCTCGCCGACGTCGTCACTGACGAGGCCGGCGGCGTCCGCCTGGACACCCTCTTCATCGACGAGGGCTTCGGCAGCCTGGACGACCAGACCCTGGACGAGGTCCTGGACGTCCTGGACTCCCTGCGCGAACGCGACCGCAGCGTCGGCATCGTCAGCCACGTCCCCGACCTGCGCCGCCGCGTTCACGCCCAGCTGGAGGTCGTCAAGGACCGCTCGGGCTCGACACTGCGGCAGCGGGGCGTCGGATGACGAGTCGCGCGCGGGGTTCTCCGGACGCCGGGCTCAGGCCGTCACTCACATACGCGGGATGAGGTTCGCGGCGACGAGGCTGTGGTAGGCGGCGTCGAGGTGTGAGGTCTCGGTCCGGGCGGGGTTGCCGCCCCTGGAGACGGGGACGAGGACATCGGACAGCGGATCGTCATCGCGTGGTCTCTCCAGGGTCAGGACGTCCCCTATGCCGGGTGCGGCGGCATCACGGCCCGTCAGCGGCTCCAGGCCCCATCTCTGTCCGATCGTCTTGAGCAGCGAGGTGTGGTCCAGCGGCGCGCTGTCGTCGGGGACGCGGAAGACGGTCCCGGGCTCGATGAGGGGCGACACCAGCACGGCGGGCACGCGTACCCCGAACCGGGTGAAGTCGAAGTCGAACTCCACTCCCCGGATGTCGTCGGGTGGCGTCGCGCCGGCGGGCGGAGGCACGTGGTCGTAACAGCCGCCGTGCTCGTCGTAGGTGACGACCAGCAAGGTCCTGGCCCAGTCCGGTCCGCGGCGCAGGGCCTGATAGGTGTCGTACACGAGGCGCTCGCCCAGGGCCACGTCATCGTGGGGATGCTGGCTGTTCCCCGTGGTTCCCCACGAGGGCTCCAGGAAGGTGAAGGCGGGCAGTCGGCCGCCGGCGGCCGCCTTCGCGAAGTCCATGAACTGGCCGAAGTGACGCATGCCGGCCCGCTGGGTGTCGGGGAAGTCGGCCATGGTCTTCGGCCACTTGTTGTACCCGTACACCATCCAGTCGAACGCGTCACCGAGCCGGCCGAAGATGCTCGGAGTGTCGAACAAGGGTCGCTGCGTCTGTTCCGCGAGTTGCAGACTGGTCTTGTCGAGCAGGTAGCCCAGGCTGGTCCCGGCAAGGGCGAAGGCCCGGTTGGGCAGGGTCTGGGTGGGCACCGAGCAGTACCAGTGGTCGCACACCGCGTAGCCCCGGGCCAGTCCGGACAGCACCGGCACGCCTTCCGGGGTGAAGCAGCCCATGATGTCGCTCGCGGTGACGTCCGGGGAGTTACCGCTCCGCGTCGGATAGACCTGCGCGTAGTCGATGACGAAGCCGTCGTTGGTCGCGTCGGGGACGGGTGTGGGCGGATGCTCCGTGCCGAACAACTGGACGTTCACCCGGTCGAACTCCTCCCCGGGGATGGAGCCCGGCATGAAGTACGCCCCGGGCTCGGCCGGGTCGATCCGGAAGACGGTGACCTTGCCGCCGTTCCCGTCGGGGTTGGCCTCCGCGCCGGTCAGTCCCTCGAAGGCGTCGCCGCGGGGCGAGCGGTTGCCCTGGTCGGTGTAGAGGAACCCGAGCATGTTGTCCAGGGAACGGTTCTCCAGCATGAGGACCACGAGATGGTCCACTCTGTCCAACGGTGCGGTGTCCGAAGTCATCGGGAATCTCCCGCGGTTCGCGAGGACGGGGGGAGCGAGGCCCCACCGGCCACGGCAGTGGCCCCACTTCCACCGTAGGACGCGGGGCCGTACCTCGCTCGGCGACGCGGCGCATCCGGAAGACGCGGCCGGGGGACCAGGCCCGCGCGTCCAGCCCGGGGAACCCGAGGGCGTCAGGGAGCGGTCCAACCCCCCAGCGGACGCCGGGTCAGCGGGGAGGAGTACACGACGCTGGTGGTCACGGAGCCCAGCGCGCCGATCCGTCCCGAGACCTCCTCCAGATGGGACATCGACCGCGCGGCGACCTTGATGACGAAGCAGTCGTCGCCCGTGACGTGGTGTGCCTCCAGGATCTCCGGCGTCACCGCGACCAGGTCGTGGAACGGCTTGTAGTTGCCGTTCGGGTAGCGCAGGCGTACGAACGCGAGGATCGGCAGGCCCAGCCGCTCGGGAGCGACCACCGCCGCGTACCCCTGGATCACGCCGGCCTCCTCCAGTCGCCGTACCCGCTCGGTGACGGCGCTCGGCGACATGGAAACCGCCCGCGCCAGCTCGGCGTAGCTGGCCCGTCCGTCGCGCTGGAGGACGTCGAGGATGCGCCGGTCGGTGGCGTCGGGGGAATGCGCGGTCATCCTGGATGGATAACAGGGGAATCCCCGGCCGGGCAAGGGCGGGCCCGGGGATCGTCCCTTCAACAGGCGGTCGCCGGACCGTAGGTTTCCCCACATGATCGACACCGCTTCCGAGAACCCCGTCCTGCGCGTCGCCCCGGCCGCCCCCGCACACGCCGCCGCCTACTTCCGGGCGAACCTCGCCTTCCACGCCGATGTCTCCGACGTCGCCGCCGCGCTGGCGGCCGGCGGCGACCCCGGCTTCGTCGTCGTGGACTCGCGCTCCACCGAGTCCTGGGACCAGGGCCACATCCCCGGCGCCGTCCACCTGCCCACCGCCCTCGTCCCGCGGCAGGCCGCACAGCTCCTCGACCCGGAGGTGCCGGTGGTGACGTACTGCTGGGGCCCCGGCTGCAACGGCGCCACCCGCGCCGCCCTCGCCCTGGCCGAACTCGGCTACCGGGTCAAGGAGCTGCTCGGCGGCTTCGAGTACTGGGCCCGCGAGGGCCTCCCCTACGAGACCTGGCAGGGCCCGGCGCGCCGGGACGCCGATCCGCTGACGGCACCCGTGGCGGGCGAGTGCGGCTGCTGAGGCGCGCCGCCGAACGGGCGGCCACGGCAGCCCGTTCGGGTACAGTCGGGCAGTGCCCGAGCTGAAGCGGCTGCACGCCGGCCACGCCCCTGCGGTCCTGGACTTCGAGCTGTCGAACCGCGCCTACTTCGCCGCCTCGATCTCCGACCGCGGCGACGACTACTTCGAGCAGTTCACCGACCGCTACAACGCCCTGCTGGCCGAGCAGGAGACGGGCACCTGTGCCTTCCACGTGCTCCTCGCCGAGGACGGGTCGGTCCTCGGCCGGTTCAACCTGGTCGGCATCGAGAACGGCACCGCGGAACTCGGCTACCGGGTCGCCGAGCACGCCGCGGGCCGCGGCCTGGCCACCGAGACCGTCCGGGAGCTGTGCCGCCTGGCGGCCCGCCGGCACGGACTGCGGGTGCTGCGGGCGGCCACCTCCCACCGGAACGTCGCGTCCCGCAGGGTGCTGGCCAAAGCGGGGTTCGTCCCGGTCGGACCGGCCGACCCGGCCGACCTCGGTGGCAAGCCGGGCACCTCGTACCAGTGCGACCTGGTCACGCTCCGGCCGTAGGTGTGCTGTCCCGGACCAGGCCGGACGACGACAGGCCCCGGACCGGCGGGGCACCCCCCGATCGGCGGGGGTGGTCCGGCCACCTGCGGGAGGTTGAGGCAGCACCTTTTCTGGAACGTTGTGACCAAGGGAAACGGCTCTGCCCCGGCTGGTCCGCCGGCCGCGTGGCCCTCCCGATCGGAGAAGGAGGTCGGACAGTGACGGTGCGACTGACGATGCTCTGCGCGACCACCGCGGAAGACGGCCTCGGCCAGGTCTTCGGGGACGGTGCCGTGAGCGAGCGCCGCCGGCGTGAGCTGGCAGCCATGACAGCGACCCTCCCACCGTACGCGGTGGCCCTGCGCGGGCCCTCCGCCCGCTGCGCGCAGACCGCCGAGGCCCTCGCCGTCGCGGCCGTGCCCGAGCCCGAGCTGCGCGACCTCGACCACGGCAGCTGGAACGGCCGTACCCCCGAGGACATCGCGGCCGTCGACCCGCACGGGCTGTCCGTCTGGCTGACGGATCCCGACGCCGCACCGCACGGCGGTGAGACCGTCCGCGAGCTGTGCCGCCGGACGGCCGCCTGGCTGGACACCCTCCCCGCCGGCACCGGACGCGTCCTCGTCATCACCGAGGTCTCCGTCATCAGGGCCGCGCTGGTCCACGCCCTGTCCGTACCCGTCCGCTCCTTCCCGCACCTGCGGATCCCGCCCGGCTCCGCGGTCACGCTGACGCTGAGCGACGGCCACTGGAGCACCCGGTTCGACCGGATCACCGTCCCGCATCGCCGCAAGTCGGCCGACGGCGTCCCCACCGTGGCGGTGCCGACCACGCCGACCACACGACAGCGCATGTGCCTCACCGGCCGGCCCTGACACCGCGGGGCGGACCAGCCACCACCCGATCACCAGAGCGTCGGAGCCTGTCCGTACCGCGCCCAGCGGCGAAGCCGCCCCGGGCGTGGTACGAAATGGGACAGTGGTTCCATACAGGCTGGAGCGCACGTGATCCGGGTACTGGTGGTCGACGACGAAGCCCTGATCCGCACGGGCTTCCAGCGCATCCTGGCCGCCGCCGACGGCATCGAGGTCGTCGGCGCGGTGTCCGGCGGACAGGCCCTGCGGGCGGTGCGCGAGCAGCGCCCCGACGTGGTCCTGCTGGACATCCGCATGCCCGACGTGGACGGGCTCACCGTTCTGGGTGAGATCCGCCGGCTGCGGGAGCCCCCCGTGGTGGCCATGCTCACCACGTTCGACATGGACGAGTACGTGGAGACGGCGCTGCGCTCGGGCGCGGCCGGATTCCTCCTCAAGGACACCGACCCCGAGGCGCTGCCGCTGGCCGTGCAGAACCTGGCCCGCGGCGGCACCGTGCTGTCACCCAAGGTCACGCGCACGGTGGTGGACGGCTATCTGAGCGCAGGAGGGCCGGAGCACCCGCCCAAGGCCGTCGAACGGCTCACCTGCCGGGAGCGCGAGGTGCTGCTCCTCCTCGCCGAGGGCCTGTCGAACGCCGAGATCGCGGCCCGCATGCACCTGAGCACCGGCACCGTCAAGGACCATGTCAGCGCCATCCTCACCAAGCTGGAGGTCAGCGGCAGGGTCCAGGCCGCCCTCCTCGCCCAGCGGGCCGGACTCCTCGTGGAGGGGACCGGATGACCCCCCGCCCGTCCCCGCTGCGCCGTCCGTCCCCGCTGCTGCTGGACGGCGTGGCGATCGCCATGGCGCTCCTCGACGTGTGGGCCCACTGGGACATCGCCGAGCCGTTGCGGATGGCGTGCGCCCTGGCCGCCGCCGTCGTCCTGCTGCTGCGCCGGCGCCAGCCGCTGCTCACCTTCCTGCTGACCCTCCCGGCCGTCCTGCTCTCCGACTCGGTCGTCGCCTGCCTGGCCGCGCTCTACACCCTCGCCTCCCTCAGCCGCCCCCGGACGCTGCTGCTCCTGTGCGTCCTGGCCTTCGCGTTCTGCGACACCACTGCCCTGCCGTCACCGAGCTTCGATCTGACCGCGCTCAGCAGGCTGATCCCGTTCGGCTACAGCGCCGCCACCGCGGCCGCCGCCGTGTTCCTCGGGCAGCTCGTGCGGACCCGGCGCGACCTGTCGCTGAGGCTCACCGAGATCTCCGAGGCGCGCGACCACCAGCAGCTGCTGACGGCCCAGGCCGTCCTGGCCAAGGAGCGCGCCCAGCTGGCGCGGGAGATGCACGATGTCGTATCGCACCAGGTCAGCCTGATCGCCGTGCGCGCCGGAGCGCTCCAGGTCGGCGCGAAGGACGCGGACACCAAGGAGGCCGCTGCGACGATCCGGCGGCTGAGCGTGCAGACGCTGGACGAGCTGCGCCACATGGTCGGCGTCCTGCGTGCCTCCGGCGGCCACCCCACGGAGCTGACCCCGCAGCCGGCGCTCAGCGACATCCAGCGGCTGGCCGACAGCAGCGGCATCGAGACCGAGCTGCGCACGGACCTGCCCGAAGGACTCCCGGCCACCGTCCAGCGCGCGGTCTACCGCACGGTCCAGGAAGCGCTGACCAACACCCGCAAGCACGCTCCCGGCGCCAAGGCGCGCATAGACCTGGTGCACGCCGACGGGTCGATCCGGGTCCGGGTCACCAACACCGCGCCGACCCAGCCGCCGCTGCCGCTGCCCGGTGCCCACCACGGCCTGATCGGGCTGCGCCAGCGCGCCGAGCTCCTCGGCGGCACCATGACCGCGGGCCCGACGAGCGACGGCGGTTACGAGGTCTGCGTGGTGCTGCCGGCGGAGGTCACGGGGTGAGCGGACGACGTGCCGGGGGCCGCGCGGCCCGGCGTCGCGCCCTGCGCCGCGTCGGCGGGTCGATCGGTCCGGTCGGCAACACCGCCGCTGCCGCCGGCCGGTGCCGGTGGCCACCGTTGGTGATGTCGGCGCAGGGGCGTTGCCCAGGTGCCGGGGGCCGCGCGGCCCGGCGTTGTGCCCTGCTCCGCGCCGGCGGGTCGACCGGTCCGGGGCACCAGCACCGCGCCGACCCAGCCGCGGCTGCCGCTGCCCGGTGCAGGTGACCCTCACAGGTGCTGCCGCTGCCCGGTGCCGGTGACGCTCACCGGTGCTGTCGGCGGAAGTCCGCGGTGAGCGGACGACGTGCTCAGCGCAGCCCGTCGAAGGTGACGCCCAGGTGCCGGGGGCCGCGCAGCACGGCGTTGCGCCGGTACGGCGGCGGGTCCTCGACCAGCCGGGGGCCCTCCAGCCGCCGGGCCAGCTCGGACAGCGCGATCTGGGCCTCCAGCCGCGCCAGCGGGGCGCCGAAACAGCTGTGGATGCCACTGCCGAAGCCGAGGTGCTGGATGTCACCGCGGTCCGGGTCGAACCGCTCCGGGTCCTCGAACCGCTCCGGGTCCCGGTTGCCCGCGGCGAGCACCAGCCAGATGCGCGAGCCCTTGGGGATCGTGACCCCGCGCACCTCGATGTCGGCGATGCAGGTGCGCTGCGGCACCAGCTGCACCGGTGGTTCGTACCGCAGCAGCTCCTCCACGATGTTGACCGACAGCCCCGGGTCCTCCCGCAGCCGCTGGAGGATCTCCGGGTGGCGCAGCAGGGTGAGCATGCCGTTGGTGATCAGGTTGACCGTCGTCTCGTGACCGGCGATCAGCAGCAGCACCGCGGTGCTGAGCACCTCCATCATCGACAGGGAGCCGTCCGGGCCCCGGCCGGCGACCAGGTCGGACAGCAGGTCGTCCCGCGGCTCCTTGGTGCGTTCCTCGACCAGTCCGGCCAGGTACATGCCGAGCTGCATCCGGGCTTCCCGTGCCGTCCTCTGGGCGTCGGCGTCCCGGTCCGGCCCTGCCGCCGGTTCGAGGCCCGCGACCAGCGGGTCGACCCAGGTGCGGAATCGCGGCTCGTCCTCCCGGGGGACCCCGAGCAGCCGGCAGATCACCGTGACGGGGAACGGGTAGGCGAACCGGTCGACCAGGTCCACCTGGCGCGCGTCGCCGAATCCGTCGATCAGCCCGGTGACGATCTCCCGCATGCCGCCCCGCATGTCCTCGATCCGCCGCGGCCGGTGAGGCGGCCCGAACGCGCTGTTCGCGATGCGCCGCAACCGGTCGTGCTCGGGCGGGTCCAGACGCAGGAACGACGGCGGCAGCCCTCCCGTCTCCTCGGTCTGGTCCAGCTCGTCAGTCCCGGCGGCGGCCAGGTTGGCCGCGTCGGAGCTGATCCGGGGATCGTGGAGGAGCGCCTTGATGTCGTAGTACGAACTGATGAGGTACGGCCCTCCCTCCTCCTCGTGGAGCACCGGCGTCCTGCGGAGCTCCTCGTAGAGGGGGTACGGGTTGGCGCGGTTGGCGTAGTCGGTGATCCGGCGGGCGAGCGATGCGTGCGGCATGGCGGGTCCTCGGGGCGTCGGGGCCGTGGCGGGTCAGTGGCGGGCGGGGTGGAAGACCAGTTGCTGGTCGGCCGGCGAGTAGCCGCTGAGGGTGACCATCGGGCCGTGCGTCGGCAGGGACGGGTCCGGGAACGCGGCCGGCACCGGCTGCCGGCCTTCGGGACGCCGGTCCACCGTCGGGTACTCCACCGGGAACGGCGCCCCCCGCTCGATCTGCCGCTGGTAGAACTCGAGCCACCGCGTGTTGTCGAAGGTCACGGCGGCCACGATCCGGCCCTGGTGGCCGTAGACGCCGACGAACCGGCGCTCGGCCAGCGAGCCCTGCGTGATCATGAGCTCCTCGCCCATGGGCGGCACCCCGACCGACTTGATGTTCACACCGAACATCGACGACCAGAAGGCGGGCATCCACAGGTGCGGCCGCCGGTCGGCACCGTGGCAGATCATGTTGTGCGCGGCCGTCTCCGCCTGGGCGACGGCATTGCCCCAGTGCTCCAGCGACAGGAACTGGTAGCCGAAGATGGCGTGCGGGGACCGCGCCACGTCGCCGGCCACGAAGACGTCGTCCGTGACGATCCCCCGGAAGTCGAAGGCGCGGCAGCCCGCGTCACAGGCGATGCCCCGGGGCCCGGCGCCGAGCCCCGACCCGGTCAGCCACTCGGTATTGCGCAGCGAACCCAGCGACACCACGACCACGTCCGCCTCGACGACGCTCTCGTCGGACAGATGGACGGCCCGCACCCTGCCGACCCCGTCGCCCTCCAGCGCGGTCACCGTGACATGGGTGCGCAGGTCCACCCCGTTCTCGCTCTGCAGGTCCGCCGCGACCGCGCCGACGACCCCGCCGAGCGCGCCCACCAGCGGCGCGCCCGCGCGCTCCGCCACGGTCACCTGGAGATCCATCTCCCGGCACGCCGAGGCGACCTCCGAACCGGCGAACCCGGCGCCGATCACGAACACCCGGCGCGGCCCCGCCTTCAGCCGCCGGTACAGGTCCGCCGCGTCCTCCCGGGTGCGCAGCAGGCAGACCCCGTCGAGCCGGGCCTCCTCCTCCTTCGGCCACGGCCGGGCGCGGACGCCGGTCGCGATGAGCAGCCGGTCGTACTCCACCTCGTCGCCGTCGGCGAGCCGGACCCGCTTGGCCGTCAGGTCCAGGCCGGTCGCCGCCACGCCGAGGCGCCACTTGGCGTCGATCTCCCGGCGGTGCGGCAGCTCGGTGTGGTGCGGGGACGCCCTGCCCAGCAGCACGGACTTCGACAGCGGCGGCCGGTCGTACGGCTCGTGGGGCTCGTCACCGATCAGGGTCAGCTCACCGGCGAAACCCTCCGCGCGCAGCGTCTCGGCGGCCCGCAGACCGGCGAGCGAGGCACCGACGATCACGATCCGGCCCTCACGTCTGAGCCACTCCACGTAGTCAGCGGCCATCGGACGCCTCCCGCGTCTCAGCCGCGCGCGTCAGGCCGTCCGCCGTGATCGCCTGCACCGGGCACGCGGCCACGGCACGCGCCACCCGCTCGCGCTGCTCCTCGTCCGCGTGCGGGTCGTAGACCAGCGCCTCCTCGCCGTGCATGGCGAAGACGTCGGGCGCGAGGAACGCGCACTGCGCGTACCCCTGACACTTGTTGAGATCGACGACGAGCCTCATCGACGCTCCGCCCTTCCCATGGCCAGGTCCGGACGCGCCGCGCGGCGAGCGCGGGCGGCTGCGGACGGCGGTCGTCCCCCGCCCGCCAGCATGCGAGCCCGGGCGGGCCCGCCGCGCGCCGGGCACGCCGATCGAGTGAGCGGCGGGCGGTCCCGGCGTCATCCGGCGACGGCGGGCCGCGGACCCTCACGGCGGCCGGCCATGAGGATGTGCACGCTGAGCAGCAGCGACCAGGCCGGGAAGGCGAGTTCCGCCCACGGCACGTTGGACGACACGAACAGCAGCGTCACGGCGGTGAGGAAGCCGAGGACGGTGAGCCGGCGCGGCAGGACACCGAGGCGGTGGCCGATGACCGACAGGGAGGACACGAAGACGGCCGCCATCCGCATCGCGTACTCCGTCATCAGCGTGTACGCGAGGTGGCGGCCGAAGTCCCAGGTGGCCGGCGGCGGTGACACGCCGGCCGGGTGGGCCAGCACGAGCACGGCACTCGCCGCCGCGGCCGCGCCGAACAGCGTGGCGGTGAAGACCAGCCCGCTGCCCAGGAAGACCGTCGCGAGGAACTTGTCCTCGCCCGCGCCGACGTGCGCGCGGATCACGCCGATGAACCACAGGAAGAAGATGCCGGCGAACGGCACCAGCGCGAGGGCCGTCCGCAACGCCCGGCGCTGCGCGGAGTCCGTGAAGCCGTGCGCGGTCACCGCGTCGGCCCCTTCCGGGATCCCCAGTCTGACCAGGACGATCGCCGCCGCCAGGAGCAGCGCGAAGACGACCCCGGCGAGCCCCGCGGAGCGCGGTGTCCGCAGCGCCCGCTGCCCCGGCCCGATCTCCTGCATGCCCGGCCCGCCTTCCGCATCGGCCCCCGGCACCAGCTAGCCGTCCGGGCCCCGCCGGCGCCACCCCGGACGCGGCCGTCCGGCCGAGCGGAAAAACACTCGCGCCTGCGCGCCGTCCTGCCTAGGGTCAGCGTCCGTGCCCACACCCCCGCGGCCGACCCCCGCCGGACTCCGCCGTGACCCCCTGCCCCTGCGCGGCCGTACCGCACTCGTCACCGGCGCGAGCCGACGCGCCGGGATCGGGCACGCGGTGGCCCGGCGGCTGGCCGCCCACGGCGCCAGTGTGTACCTGCACCACCACGTGCCGCACGACGCCGCGATGCCCTGGGGCGCCGACGACCCCGACGCCGTCGCCGGCTCCGTGCGCGAGGCGCTCGGCGACCCCGGGGCGCGCGTCGTGCGGGGCCCCGGTGACCTGGCGGACCGGACGGAACCGGCCCGGTTGGTCGACACCGTGATCGAGGAGTTCGGCCGCCTCGACATCCTCGTCGCCAACCACGCCCTCAGCGGCTCCGACGGCACCCTGGACGACATCGACGCCGCGATGCTCGACGCCCACTGGGCCGTGGACACCCGCTCCGTGCTGCTGCTCGTCCAGGCGTACGCCCGTTCGCGGGCCGCCCTGCCGCCGGGCACGCCCGGCGGACGCGTGGTGCTGATGACGTCCGGACAGGACCTCGGCGGCGGCATGCCGGGCGAGATCGCCTACGCCCTCCAGAAGGGCGCCCTCGCCTCCGTCACCCGCTCCCTGTCCACGACGCTCGCGGCGCGGGGCATCACGGTGAACGCCGTGAATCCCGGCCCCGTCGACACCGGGTACGCCACCGGCGAGGTCCACGCGGCCGTGGCCGCGCGGTTCCCCGCCGGGCGCTGGGGCACACCCGACGACCCGGCCCGCCTCATCGCCTGGCTGGCCACGGACGAGGCGGGCTGGATCACGGGGCAGGTCATCACCTCGGAAGGCGGCTTCCGGCACTGACGCGGGCGGTCACCGCGGCAGCGAGGCGGTCACCGCCGGACGTCGCGGGCCGTCACAGCCGGGACAGTTCGTCCACCAGGTCGTCCAGGCCGAGGGAGCCCTGCGACAGCGCCGCCATGTGCCACGCCTTCAGGTCGAACGCGTCGCCGTGCCGCTCGCGCGCCTTCTCCCGGCCCAGCAGCCACGCCCGCTCCCCGAGCTTGTAGCCGATCGCCTGGCCCGGGATCGTCAGGTACCGGGTCAGCTCGCTCTCCACGAAGTCCGCCGGGCGGCTGCTGTGCGCGCCGAAGAACTCCTCGGCCAGCTCCGGGGTCCACCGCTCCCCGGGGTGGAACGGCGAGTCCGCCGGGATCCGGAGCTCCAGGTGCATGCCGATGTCCACGATGACCCGGGCCGCCCGCATCATCTGCGCGTCCAGGTAGCCGAGCCGCTCCTCCGGGTCCGTGAGGTAGCCGAGCTCGTCCATGAGCCGCTCCGCGTACAGCGCCCAGCCCTCCGCGTTGGCGCTGACCCCGCCGACCGTCGCCTGGTAGCGGGAGAGGTTCTCGGCCACGTGCGCCCACTGCGCGAGCTGGAGGTGGTGGCCGGGCACGCCCTCGTGGTACCAGGTCGAGACCAGGTCGTAGACCGGGAAGCGGGTCTGGCCCATCGTGGGCAGCCAGGTGCGGCCGGGCCGGGAGAAGTCCTCGGACGGCGCCGTGTAGTACGGCGCCGCCGCACCACCGGGCGGGGCGATGCGGGACTCGACCTTCCGTACCCGCTCGGCCAGTTCGAAGTGCGTGCCGTCCAGCTCCTCGATCGCCCTGTCCATCAGCCCCTGGAGCCACTCCCGGACCTCGTCCACGCCCTCGATGTGCCGGCCGTGCTCGTCCAGGTGCGCGAGCGCCACCCAGGGCGTCTCCGCGCCGGGCAGGATCTTCCCCGCCTCCGTCCTCATCTCGCCGAGGATGCGGTGGAACTCCGCCCAGCCGTACGCGTACGCCTCGTCCAGGTCCAGGTCCGTGCCGTTGAAGTAGCGGGCCCAGCGCGCGTACCGCTCCCGGCCGACCACGTTCGGGGCGCCCTCGATCGCCGGCGCGTACACGTCCCGCAGCCAGTCCCGCAGCTCCACCAGGGCGCCGGTCGCCGCACGCGCGGCCTCGTCCAGCTCCGCGCGCAGCGCCTGCGGACCCGCTGCGGCGAAGTCCTCGTACCAGCCGCGGCCCGTGCCGTCCGTGTCCGTCCACTCGGTGAGCTGGCCGATGTACGTGGCGGTCGGCCGGGGAGCGGCGAACAGCTTGCGCTCCAGACCCAGTTCGAGCGACGCGCGGTAACCCGCGACCGCGCCGGGCACCGCGCGCAGGCGCTGCGCTATCGCCGCCCAGTCCTCCTCCGTGTCCGCCGGGGTGACCGTGAAGATGTCCCGCACCGAGTGGCCCGGCGTGCTCATGTTGCCGATCGCCCGCAGGTGCTCGTCCGCCTCGTGCACGGCGATCTCGGCGGTCAGCCGCTCCCGCAGCAGCCGCGCGCAGCGCCGCTCGGCGTCGCTGTCCGCACCGGGCCGCCGCTCGGCCTCGTCCAGCTTCGCGAGCGTGGTCCGTGCCAGCTCGGCCAGGGCCTCCCGACCGGCCGGCGAGTAGTCGGGCAGCCTGCTCGAACTCTCCTTCACACCGAGGTACGTACCGATGACCGGGTCGAGGGAGACGAGGTCGTCCACATAGGCGTCGGCGACCTGACGGGGCAGCGGGCTCTGGGTATCAGACATGCGGCCCATCCTCGTACGAGGACGATCGCCGCGTCATCCGGGTTTGCCGGGATTCAGCTCTGGGCGTGCCCGGGCGGCAGCAGCGGCCCGCACTCCCACTGCTGGAAGATCAGCCGGGTCTCCACCCGGGCCACCTCGCGCCGCGCCGTGAACTCGTCGAGCACCAGCCGCTGCAGATCGGCCATGTCCGCGACGGCCACGTGCACCAGGTAGTCGTCGGGCCCCGTCAGATGGAACACCGACCGCGCCTCCGGCAGCGCCCGGATCCGGTCCACGAACGGTCCCACCAGCTCCCGCCGGTGCGGCCGCACCTGCACGGACAGCAGTGCCTGGAGACCGCGTCCGAGCTTCCCCGGGTCGAGCCGCAGCCGGTGCCCGAGGATCACACCCGAGCGGCGCAGCCGGGTCACCCGGTCCAGACAGGTCGACGGCGCCACGCCCACCTGCGCGGCGAGGTCGCGGTAGGTGGTCCGGGCGTCGTTCTGCAACAGCCGCAGCAGATGCAGATCGACCGGATCCAGTACGACAGATTCGGCCACCGGCCGAACGTAGCACGGCGTCCGGCTCCCAGGAACCGTTCCCTGTTCACCCTTCCGGTCATGGACACATCGAGCACGAGTGCCTACGACGACGTACGCACCGCATCGAGAGCGCTGGCCACCGAGGCCGTGCACGCCGGCCGTGACGACCTCGCCCGCCAGGGCCTGCACGCCCCGCCGATCGACCTGTCCACCACCTACCCCTCCTACGACAGCCGTGCCGAGGCCGCCCGCATCGACGCCTTCGCCACCGACGGCGCCGACCCGGTCGGACCGCCCGTCTACGGCCGCCTCGGCAACCCGACCGTCGCCCGCTTCGAGACCGCCCTCGCCCGGCTGGAGGGCACCGGGTCCGCCGTCGCCTTCGCCAGCGGCATGGCCGCGCTCAGCGCGGTCCTGCTCGCCCGGTCCGCCATGGGCCTGCGCCACGTCGTCGCGGTACGGCCCCTGTACGGCTGCAGCGACCACCTGCTCACCGCCGGGCTGCTCGGCACGGAGGTCACCTGGACCGACCCGGCCGGCATCGAGGACGCGCTGCGCCCGGACACCGGTCTGGTCATGGTCGAGTCCCCGGCCAACCCGACCCTCGCCGAACTCGACCTGCGGGCCGTCGCGCACGCCTGCGGTTCGGTGCCGCTGCTCGCCGACAACACCTTCGCCACGCCCGTGCTGCAACGCCCGGCCGAGCAGGGGGCCCGGCTGGTGCTGCACAGCGCCACCAAGTACCTGGGCGGCCACGGCGACGTGCTGGCCGGGGTGGTCGCCTGCGACGAGGAGTTCGCGGGCCGGCTACGGCGGATACGGTTCGCCACCGGGGGAGTCCTGCATCCGCTCGCCGGCTACCTGCTGCTGCGGGGGCTGTCCACGCTCCCGGTGCGGGTGCGGGCCGCCTCCGCGAACGCCGCCGAACTGGCCCGCAGGCTCGCCGCCGACCCGCGCGTGGCCCGGGTGCGCTATCCACGGCTCGGCGGCGCGATGATCGCCTTCGAGGTGCACGGCGACCCGCACGAGGTGATCTCCCGGGTCCGGCTCGTCACCCCCGCGGTCAGCCTGGGCAGCGTCGACACGCTCATCCAGCACCCCGCCTCCATCAGCCACCGCATCGTGGACGCCGACGACCGCCGCGGGGCCGGCGTCAGCGACCGGCTCCTGCGGTTGTCGGTGGGCCTGGAGGACGTCGACGACCTGTGGTCCGACCTGGACCAGGCCCTGGGCGCCCCCGGCGCGCGCCGGGTGACGCCCCTGCGGGAGGCGGTGCGCTGAGGGGGGCGCGCTGACGGGCGCCGTCAGCCGAGGCGGGGCGGCCGGGGGCCGGGCGCGGTGGCGGCCGGAGTCGGGTCCAGGCGCGCCGTGATGACCAGGGTGCCCTCCTCGACCTGGTAGTCCAGCGGCAGGCCCAGGCCGCGCATCGCGGCCACCATGCCGGTGTTGGACGCCTTCGTCACGGCGTACACGCTCTCGCAGCCGGCCTCCGCCGCCAGCGCCACCAGCCGGCCGAGCAGCTCACCGCCGACGCCGCGCTGCTGCCAGGCGTCCTCGACCAGCAGCGCGACCTCGGTCTCGTCGCCGTCCCACAGCAGATGTCCGAGGCCGACGATCCGGCCGGACGCGGTCTGCGCGGCCAGCGTCCGGCCGAAGCGGGGGCTGAGCAGGTGGTTCAGATAGCGGTCCGCGTCGCCGACGGGGCCGTGGTAGCGCAGGCCGAGGGTGTGCGGCGAGCACCGGTCGTGCATCGCCCGGGCCGCCGGCAGGTCCCCGGTGTCGACCCGGCGCACGGTGATGTGGTCGCCCTCGGGCAGGGTCAGCACATCGTGTCCGCGCGGGATCCGGGGTCCGAGCCGGGTGTCCAGTTCCACGAGCGCCCGAGCGCGCGCGAACTCGGTGGGGGTGAACGGCAGATGCGGCCGCTCCACGGTGAGCACCCCGCCCTCGGGCGCCGGCAGCCGCATCACGGTGTCCTCCAGGACCCCTCCGGCCGGCACCGGCTCGGGGCCCCGGCCGCCGCCGGCCGGTGCGCCGGGCAGCGTCCGGATCGTGCAGCGGCCCAGCAGCTGGCGCAGCGCGAGCGGCAGTTCGGCGGTGTCCAGGGCGGTGCGGGCGGCCAGCCCGAGCACCCGGGTGGGCGCGTCGACCAGGTCATGGGCGTCGGCCCGCTCGATCCACGTGGCCGTGCCGCCGGCCAGCGCGACCGCGCGGGTGATCTCGGCCGCCGCGAGCGTGCCCGGCGCCCGCAGCAGGAACTCGTCCACGGTGCCGTCGGCCAGCGGGTGCGTCTGCAGGCTGAGGATGTCCACCCGCCGTTCGGCGAGCGCCGTGCACAGGGCGGCGAGAGAACCTGGCTCGTCCTTCACCGTCGTCCGCATCCGCCACAGTACGCCGGCGACCTCGTCGGCGGCGGGCTGCCCGGAAGGCCCGGCAGGCCGCGCAGCGGCGGCCGTCCGGGCACCGGTATCGCTCACCGGCGGGGCGTGTCCGTGGCGGCGTGACCACCACACGTGGAAGCCCGCCGTCGCGGCCAGCACGATGGCCGAGATCACCAGCAGGGCCGGGCCGTCGGGCCCGTGCCCGATCAGGTTGGCCACCGCGTCCGCGACGGCCACGGCGGTGAACAGCGCGGCGAGTTCGACGACGTCCCGCCGCCAGTGGTGCACGGGCCGGCCGTGCCTCGCCCGGGTCACATCAGGAATGTCCGGAGTCATGCAGCCACTGTGAAGGAACGGTGTTGCGTGATCACGAACTGACTGTGACCGATGGGTAAAGCAAGCTTCCGTCCTCTTTGTTGCATTTTCTACTGGACGCGGGGACGCGCGGACGTATCGCCTCGTTCCCGGGGTCCGACCGCAGCTCCGGGATCTCCCCGGCCCCAGGACGATGCGTACGCCGGCAGGCGCGGAGCCGGACCACGTGCCCGGGCGGGGCGGACCCGCGCCGCGCGCCCGGGAGCGGTGCCGGACCGCGTACCGGAGGTCGGCACCGACACGCGGCGCGCGGTCCGAGGCGTCCGGGCTCGCAGGCGGCGGCCCGCCGATGCCGACGGCTACTGACCGACCCGGCCCGGCTGGAGCGTCTGGGTGAACAGCACGGTGCCGTCCTGCTCCCGCAGCCGTACCGTCAGCTCGCCGCTGTCCCCGTCGATGTCGACCTCGCCGAAGAACTGGTAGCCGCCGGCGGGCGAGACGTTCGACGCGGTCGGCGCCTTCACGAACACCCGCTCCGGGCCGAACGTGCCGTCCAGCGCGCTGGCCGGGAAGGCGCCCGCGTTCAGCGGTCCCGAGACGAACTCCCAGAACGGCTCGAAGTCGGTGAACGCGGCCCGGGACGGCTGGTAGTGCTGGGCGGAGGTGTGGTGCACGTCCGCCGTCAGCCACAGCGTGCCGGTGATCCGCCGGTGCTTGACGAACCGCAGCAGCTCGGCGATCTGCAGCTCACGCCCGAGCGGGGCGCCCGGGTCGCCCTGGGCCACCGCCTCGAAGTTCGGCTTGTTCTCCACTGGGTCGGGGACGACGAGGCCGAGCGGCATGTCGGCGGCGATCACCTTCCACACCGCGCGCGAGCGGGCCAGCTCCCGCTTGAGCCACTCCAGCTGCTCCCGGCCGAGGATGCCCTGCGGGTCCACGGTCTGGTCGTCGGGGGAGTTGGCGTTGCGGTAGGTCCGCATGTCGAGCACGAACACGTCCAGCAGCGGGCCCTGGCGCAGCACGCGGTAGACACGGCCCTCCTTCGCGCCGGGACGCAGCGTGGACAGGGGGAAGTACTCGCTGAACGCCCGCCGGGCCCGCGCGGCGAGGACGTCGATGCTCTTCTCGGTGTAGCGGGTGTCCGAGGAGGCGATGACCTCGCCCGGGTACCAGTTGTTGCGCACCTCGTGGTCGTCCCACTGGATGATCGAGGGCACCTGGGCGTTGAAGCGGCGCAGGTTGGCGTCGAGCAGGTTGTAGCGGAAGTTGCCCCGGTACTCGGCGAGGGTCTCGGCGACCTTGGACTTCTCCTCGGTGGTGACGTTCCGCCAGGTGCTGCCGTCGGGCAGAGCCTGGGTGGCGGTGATGGGGCCGTCGGCGTAGATGTTGTCGCCGCTGCACAGGAAGAAGTCCGGGTCCAGCTTCGCCATCGCGTCGTAGATGCGGTAGCCGCCGAGGTCGGGGTTGATGCCCCAGCCCTGGCCGGCCAGGTCGCCCGACCACAGGAAGCGCACGCCGTCGCGGCGGCGCCGGGAGACTGTGCGGAAGGTTCCGGTCACGGGCTCGCCGGTGCGGCGCGGGTCGTCCGGGTCGGCGAGCAGCACCCGGTAGTGGATCTGCTCTCCGGAGGGCAGGCCGTGCAGCCGGGTGGTGCCGGTGAAGTCCGTGCCGGCGCCCAGCAGCGGGCCGTGCCACCGGCGCGGGTTGCGGAACGACTCGGTGGCCGAGGTCTCCACGATCATCCGGGCGGGGCGGTCCGAACGCACCCACACGAGGCCGGAGTCGGCGCTCACGTCGCCGGTCTGCACGCCCCAGCCCGCCGAGGGCCGTCCGGAACGGGCGAACGCCGGGGCCGCGCCGAGGCCCACGGGCAGGGTCAGGGCCGCGGACGCGGCGAGGGAGCCGCGCAGGACGCTGCGGCGACCGGGGAGCGGACGGTGGGACATGGCTGCGCCTCCAGGGACGGGATCCGGCCAGTGTGCAGAGCCACACCTACTGGGGCGCCGCGGCGCGCACACGAACCGGAAGTGAACTCCAGCCGGCCGCAGAGCGGTCAGCCGTGCTCAGCGGCTGCCGTCCAGGATGACCCGCGCGACCAGCGCCGGGTCGTCGTTCATCGGGCAGTGGCCGCAACCGGGCAGCCGCACCAGCCGGGCGTGCGGGATGAGCTGCTTGGCGCGGACCCCCTGGCGGCGCACGAGGATCCGGTCCCGGGTGCCCCAGGCCACGGTGACCGGCAGGCCCGACAGGTCGTCGGTGAACCGGACGGTGGCTCCGGCGCGCAGGGTCGCCTCGAAGCCGGTGGCACCGACGAGCGCGAGCGTCTCGGCGACCACCGCCTCCGGCGAACGGCGCGCGGGGCGGGCGTAGATGGTGCTGGTCAGCGCGGTACGGCCGGCCGCCGTGCGGGACAGCTGCTCCACGAGCGGGAGCGGAAGCCGCTGGGCGATGCCGCGCATCGCCAGCAGCACCGTGAAGGCGTACCGCCGCTCCGCCTCCGACCAGAACCCGGCGGGGGAGAGGGCGGTGACGGACCGTACGAGCTTCTCCCGGCCCAGTTCCAGGGCGAGCAGGCCGCCCAGCGAGTTGCCGGCGACGTGCGGACGCTCCAGCTCCAGCGCCTCGAACAGGGCGCCGAGCACGGAGTTGGTGGTGGGCAGGTCGTAGGCCAGGCCGTCCGGGAGCGCCGGGGACGCGCCGAAGCCCGGCAGGTCGACGGCGACCACCTCCCGCTCGGTGGCCAGGATGTCCACGACCGGGTCCCAGGCCTGCCGGTGATGGCCGATCCCGTGCAGCAGGACCAGGGGTTCGCCGCGGCCCACGCGCGCGTAGGAGACGCTCACGTCGCGCGGGCCGTGCGGGGTGGGGACCTTGAAGGAGACGGTGGCGGACATGGGGGTGCTCCTCGGCTGGGCTGCTGACGGACGCCGTAGACAGCTTGTCAGCAATTACTACCGGCCGGTAGCCCCCGGGCTCGCGCCCGTCGCACGGCCCTGCCCCACGGCCCCGCCGTACGGCTGCGTCGTACGGTCCTCAACGCGTCCGGTGGACCTCGACGTTGAAGTCGGCGTTCCCGAAACGGCCGAAGAGCGCGAGCCACAGCGGCAGGTACATCTCCACCGCGCGTGCCGAGCGGATGCCGCCCAGGTCCAGCACCCGCCCGGCCGGCCAGCCGAACTCCCCGAGCAGCGCCGTCACCTGCTGCTTGGCGTCGGAGTCCGCCCCGCACACGAACACGTGGTGGTCGCCCGGGACCCGCCGTGGGTCCACCATCACCTGGCAGTTGACCGTGTTCAGCGTCTTGACCACGCGCGCCCGCGGGAACGCCCGCTGGATCCGCTCGGCCACGCTGTCCGACTCCACCGGGTCCAGCCGTGGCCGGCCGTCCTCGAACGCCAGGGGATTGGAGACGTCCACCAGCACCTTGCCGTCCAGGTGCTCTGCGCCCGCCGCCCGCAGCGCCTCCAGCGCCACCCGGCCGCCCACCGCGTTGACGACCACCTCGCCCGCCGCGGCCGCGTCCGCGAACGTCCCCGCGTGCGCCCGGCCGGCCTCGGCCGTCGCCCACTGCGCCGCCACCGGGTTGTCCCGGGAGCGGGACCCGAGGGTCACCTCGTGCCCCAGCTCCAGCAGCCGGCCGGCCAGCGTGCGGCCCACCTCGCCCGTGCCCAGCACCGCGTACCGCATCGCCCACCTCACGGTCACCGGCCGCCGACCGCCGGCGGCCCGCGGTCATTGTGATCCGGACTGCTCCTGGAGCCGGGCATTCCGGGTGGACAGGGCACGACGTGTCGGCTGGGATGGACCCGTGACCGCCGACCCCGCCACCGATGTGTTCGAAGAACACCGTCCCCTGCTCATGGGGGTCGCGTACCGCATGCTCGGCCGGGTCGCCGACGCCGAGGACGTGGTGCAGGAGGCCTGGCTGCGCTGGTACCGGGCCGACCGCGCGACGGTCCGCGAACCGCGCGCCTACCTGGTGCGCGTCACCACCCGCCTGGCCATCGACCGGCTGCGCCAGGTGCGCTCGCGCGGCGAGGCGTACGTCGGGCCGTGGCTGCCGGAGCCGTACCTCACCGAGTTCGCCGACACGGCACCGGACACCGCGGACCGCGCGGTGCTCGCCGACACGGTCTCCCTGGCCGTGCTGGTCGTCCTGGAATCGCTGTCCCCGCTGGAACGGGCCGTGTTCGTGCTCCGGGAGGCGTTCGGCTACCCGTACGCCGAGATCGCCGAGCTGCTCGACCGCGCCGAGCCGGCGGTACGGCAGCTCGCCGGGCGCGCCCGCCGGCACGTGGCGGAAGGGCGCCCCCGCTACGAGGTCGACCCCGTCCGGCGCCGGGACCTGACCGAACGTTTCCTCGCCGCCGCCACCGAGGGCGACCTGGCGGGGCTGATGTCCCTGCTCGCCCCGGACGTCCGGCTGGTCGGCGACAGCGGCGGCAAGGCCAAGGCACCGGTGCGCGTCCTGCACACCGCCGACAAGGTCGGCCGCTTCCTCGTCGGCGCCGCGCGCTCGGCCCCCGCGGACATCTCCTACCGCCTCCTGGAGGCCAACGGCGGTCCGGCCCTCCTCCTGCTGTCCGGCGACAAGCCCGACAGCCTCCTCCAGGTGGACGTCGCCGACGGCCGCGTCACCGCCGTCTACGTCGTCCGCAACCCCGACAAGCTGCGGCACCTCACCGGCCACTGAGCCACCGCCCCGCGCGCCCCGAGCCCCCGTCCTCCGGCGGGGGCTCCGTCGTGCGACGGGAGGTTTGCCGCGATGTCACACGCACCGCCGCACACGAACGCCGCGTGAACGCTGCGCGTGCGCGCCGCCCGACTGTTCACGCGGGGACCGAGGATTGGTCTTGACCAAGGGTGACCGCCGCCCTATCGTCGCAGAGAAGTGCAACAACCTTTAATAAACAAGGGCGCTAAAAACCGCCGGACCACGGCTCTTGCGGAGGACAGGGTGGGGACCACGCAGCTGGAATCGGTACCGGAACCGAAGTACTGGCATCTGAAGACCGTGCTCACCGAGGCACTGGACTCCGAGTTCTCGGTCGGCGAGATCCTGCCCAACGAGCGTGATCTCGCGGCCCGCTTCGGCGTGGCCCGCGCCACGCTCCGCCAGGCACTCGAACAGCTGGAGCTGGAGGGCCGGCTCCAGCGCCGCCGCGGGGTCGGCACGACCGTCGCGCCCCCGCGCGTGGGCGTGGCCGTCGGCACCGAGCAGCACACCTGGCCCGGCGCCGCCGGAGACGCCTGGCAGCCCGTCGACAGCGTCCAGGCGCCACCGCCCGCCGCCGTCGCCGCGGCCCTGGAGACCGGCGCGGACGAGTCCGTCCACACCGTGCGCCGCTCCCGCATGTCCCACGGCCAGCAGGTCGCCACCGAACTGCTCTACATCCCGGCGGCCTCCGTGCCCGGCCTGACCGCGATCGACGCCCCGTCCGGCGCGGCACGCGCGCGTGCGGTGCTGCGCGAGCTGCAGCACCTGCCGCTGGAGGGGGAGGACCGCGCCGTCGAGCTCGGCTCCGCGCGCGCGGAGGACGCCAGGGAACTCGACCGGCTCCCCGGCTCACCCGTCCTCGTCGTCACCACGCGCTTCTTCGTGCAGGGCCGTACCGCGGCGCTCTCGGTCGCGACCTACCGCGCCGACACCTGCCGGCTGACCTTCGGCGAGTCGGCCGGGGTGGAGATACACCACGATCCGGAGAAGCGAGCGTCCTGAGGCGGGGGTGGGCAACCGGCCCAGGGGCGGGGCCGCACCGGAACGCGGCCCCGCGCCGAGGGGGGGCCGGCGACGACGGCGCCGCTGGACCGCTGTATCCGACGCCACCGCTGGACCGCCGTACTTGACGCCACCGCTGGACCGGCGGGATCACCGCACCCGGCGGGGCCGCCTCAGGCGGCAGTGCCGCCGTACCCGGCAGTGCCGCTGTACCCGGCGGGGCCGCTGTACCCGGCAGTGCCGCTGTACCCGACAGTGCCGCTGTACCCGGCCGGAGCGCCCTACCCGGCCGGCGCGCCGCATCCGGAGTGAGCGCCGCACCGGCACGACCGCCGCGCCCGCGGCAACTGCCGCACCTGACTAGAGCGCCCCACCGGACGCCCCGTTCACCGGCGCGCGGTCACCGTGCCGTCGACCGCGAACAGCTGCTCCTCCACGTGGTCCAGAGCCAGGCGCAGTGCCCCCGTGGCCACGGCGGCCTCGCCCAGCACGGACAGCGCGACCCGGGGCGGCCGCAGGCAGTAGCGGGCCAACTCGCACCGCAGCGGTTCCAGGACCCCGTCCAGACCGGCCGCCCACCCCCCGATCACGACCAGCTCCGGATCGAGCGCCAGCACCAGCGCGGCCACGTCGTGCACCAGCCGCTGGATGAACCGCTCCACGGCCGCCCGCGCCCGCTGGTCGCCCTCGCGCGCCAGCGCGAACACCTCGGCGACGGCCTGCTCGTCCAGCGGGTGCAGGGGCTCGTCGGTGGTGGACAGCAGCGCCTCCGGCTTCGCCTCCCGGCCCAGCAGGTGCAGCGCGCCGATCTCCCCGGCCGCCCCGCCGTAGCCCCGGTGCAGCCGTCCGCCGATCAGCGAACCGGCCCCCGGGCTCAGTCCCGCCAGCACGAACACCACGTCGTCCGTCTCGGTCGCCGCGCCCTTCCAGTGCTCGGCGACCGCCGCCGCGTTGGCGTCGTTCTCCACCAGCACCGGACACCGGAAGGAACGGCTCAGCCGCTCGCCGAGCCGCAGACCCGTCCACTGCGGCAGGGCCGTGCTCAGCCGGACCGTGCCGTCCGCCTCCACGATGCCCGGCGTGCCCACGCCCACCGCCCGCAGCGAGCTGCGCGCGACCCCGGCCCGGCGCAGCAGCTCCGCGACCGCGCCGCGCAGCCGGTCCAGCCGCTCGTCCGCCGGGGCCGTCTCGTCGACCTCCTTCGCCTGGGCGCCCAGCACCCGCCCGTCCAGATCGGACAGGAGCGCTGCGACCCGGTGCGGACCGATCTCCAGGCCCAGCAGGTGCCCCGCCTCGGCCCGGAACCGGAACCGCCGGGCGGGCCGCCCCTGCCGGCGCGCGCCGTCCTCGGCCGCCGCCTCCACGACGAGGCCGCCCTCGATGAGGCCCTCCACGACGCCCTCCACGGTCGGCCGGGACAGTCCGGTGACGCGGGTGATCTCGGTGAGCGTCGCGCAGTCCGTGGCACGCAGCGCGTGCAGCACCACCGCGGAATTGATCCTTCGCAGCAGCGAGGGATCGCCACCGGTCAGCTGCCCCACCGTCCGTCCTCCCAGCTCGCGGCCGTGTTGGCCGGATCGTACTCGGCCCGGTCCGCCCCCGGCGAGTGCCTGGTCCCGCCCCCGGCGAGTGCCCGGTCCCGCCCGCGGCCGGGCCCTCGGTCACCCCGCTTCCACGAACCCCGACTCGTAGGCCGCGATCACCGCCTGGGTGCGGTCGCGCGCGCCCAGCTTGGCCAGCACGGAGCTCACATGGGACTTCACCGTCTCCGCGCCCACCACGAGCCGGGCGGCGATCTCCGCGTTCGACAGCCCGCGCGCCATCAGCCGCAGCACCTCCGCCTCCCGCTCCGTGAGCCGGGCACGCTCCAGCACGGCCCGCGCCGGCCGGGCGCCGTCGCCGTACCGGGTGGCGAGGCGCCGTACGGACGCCGGGAACAGCAGCGACTCGCCCTCCGCGACCAGCCGCACCGCGTGCGCGATCTCGGCCGGGCGGGCCCGCTTCAGCAGGAACCCGTCGGCGCCCGCGCGCAGCGCCTCGTACACGTACTCGTCGTCCTCGAAGGTGGTCACCACCAGGATCTTCGGTGGCTCCGCCACCGTGCGCAGCACCGCGCGCGTGGCCTCGATGCCGTCCATCAGGGGCATCCGTACGTCCATGGCGACCACGTCCGGCCGTAGTCGCCGCACGAGCGGGATGACGGCCGCGCCGTCGGCCGCCTCGCCCACCACCTCGATGTCGGGTTGCGCCTCCAGCACGGCCCGCAGACCTGCGCGGACCAGGGGCTCGTCGTCGACGAGGAGTACGGTGACCGGCATCCGGCCAGCGTAGATCAGCCGGCCGGCAGCTCAGCGCGGACCTGCCAGTCGCCCTCGTCCGGACCGGTCCGCGCGGTGCCGCCGAGCAGCGCGGCCCGCTCCCGTATGCCCCGCAGGCCGCTGCCCCGCCCGGGGCCGGGTACCGCTCCCGGCAGCGGGTTGCGGACCTCCAGGGCGAGCGTCCCCTCGCCGACCGTCACCCGCACCCGCACGGGCACGGCCCCCGCGTGCCGCAGCACGTTGGTGAGCGCCTCCTGGAGGATGCGGTAGCCCTCGCGGGAGACCGGGCCCGGCACGGCCTCCACCGGACCCGTCACCTCCGCGTCGACCTTCGCCCCCGAGGCCCGCGCCGACTCCAGCAGCCGGCCCGCGTCGGCCAGCGTGGGCCGCGCGCTCACCGGCCGCTCGGCCTCCCGCAGCACGCCCAGCACCCGCTCCAGATCCTCCAGCGCCGCCCGGCCGGTCTCCTCGATGGCACCCAGCGCCCGGTCGGTGAACCCCGGATCGCCCGCCGCCCGCGCCGCGCCCGCCTGCACCACGGCCACCGTCAGGGCGTGCCCGATCGAGTCGTGCAACTCCCGCGCGATCCGGGCGCGTTCCAGCAACTGCTCGGTGCGCTCCTCCAGCGCGGCCAGCCGCTCGGCCGCCGACGGTCCCAGCAGCCGGCGCGCACCGGCGGTGACCAGCTCCCCGAGACCGACCACCAGCGCGTACAGGGCGAGCAGCGGCAACGGCGCCAGCAGCGCCCAGGCGCGGTGCGCCGGCAGCCGGTCCAGCAGCGGAACCCCCTCCGGCGCCCCGCCCCCGGCACACCGCGCCAGTTCGAAGCAGAGGACGGGCAGCCACACCGAGGCGAACACGGTCACGGCGCCGAGGAGCATCCGCAGCTCCAGCCAGAGCACCGTGCGCAGCCGGTCCCGCCAGGTCGCCGCCGGCACCTCGGAGATGCCCGGCTCCGGTTCACCGGGCGTGAGCAGCAGCCGCGCCTGCACACCCTCGCCCCGGCGCACCGCCGGCACCAGGCCGAGCGGGACGAGGAACAGCGCGGGCACCCAGGGGGCCGACGGGACGACGAAGAGCCAGACGCTGACCACCAGCATCGGCACCGACAGGTGCAGCAGGCGCGTGTACGTCGTGCCGCGCAGCAGCGGGCGCAGGAGGCGGGCCATGGCCTCATCGTGGCAGGCGGCACCGACAACGGACCTCCCCCGCACGGGGGAGACGGTCTCCACCGGCGGGGGAGGCGCCGATCGCCCCTTGTGGCCAGGCTGTTGCCATGACCAGCATCGACGTACGGAACCTCACGAAGGAGCACGGCGGCCGGCGGGCGGTGGACCGCCTCACCTTCCGCGTGCGGCCCGGCCGGGTCACCGGCTTCCTCGGCCCCAACGGCGCGGGCAAGTCCACCACCCTGCGCCTCGTCCTGGGTCTCGAACGGCCCACCGCCGGCACCGCCACGATCGGCGGCCACCCCTACCCCCGGCTCCGTGAACCCCTGCGCCGGGTGGGCGCCCTGCTCGACGCGGGTGCCGCGCACGGCTCCCGCACCGCCCGGGACCACCTGCTGGCCCTCGCCGCGAGCAACCGCCTCCCGGCCCGCCGGGTCGACGCGGTCCTGGCGGAGACCGGCCTGGCCCCCGTGGCGCGGCGCAGGGTCCGTACGTACTCCCTCGGCATGCGCCAGCGGCTCGGCATCGCCGCCGCCCTGCTCGGCGACCCCGAGGTCGTCCTGCTCGACGAACCCGCCAACGGGCTCGACCCCGAGGGCATCGTCTGGATCCGCGCCCTGCTGCGCCGGCTCGCCGCCGAGGGCCGTACGGTCCTGGTCTCCAGCCATCTCATGGGCGAAACGGCCGCCTTCGCCGACCACCTGCTGATCCTCGGCCGGGGCCGCCTGCTCGCCGACACACCGGTGCGGGAGTTCATCCACGCGCGCGTACGGCCCCACGTCCGCGTCCGCACCACCGACCCCGCCGCCCTCGGCGCCCTCCTCGCCCGGCACGGCCTCGACGCCTCCAGGGACGAGGACGGGACCTGGACGGTACGGCACGCGCGCGTGGACGACCTGGGCCGGCTGATGTCCGAGGCGGGCGTGCCCGTCCTGGAACTCTCCGCCCGCGAGGCCACCTTGGAGGAGGCCTACCTCGATCTGACGGCGGCCGAGGCCGAGTTCACCGCACAGCCCCAGGAGACCTGACCATGTCCTTCGTACCCGCGCTGCACGCCGAGTGGATCAAGATCCGTACCCTGCGCCCGCTGCTGGGCGCCCTCGCCGCCGTCCTCGTGGCCACCGTCGCGTTCTCGGCGCTGGCCACGGCCGACACCGACGGCACCGACCCGCTGTTCTCGGTGTTCTTCGGCATCAACTTCGGGCAAATCGCCGCCATCGCCTTCGGTACGACGGCCGTCGCGTCGGAGTTCCGGGGCGGCGCGCTGCGGCTGACGCTGTCGGCGGTGCCCGACCGGGGGCGCTGGTTCGCCGCGAAGGCGGCGGCGATCGCGCTGCCGGCACTGGCCGTCGGGCTGCTCACCGGGTTCGTCACGCTCCTGGTGGGCCGGGCGGCGCTCGGCGCGTCGGCTCCCGGCTGGAGCGACGGCGTGCGCGGCGCCGTCGGCTGCGGCCTGCACCTGACCCTGATGGCTCTGTTCGCCGCCGGACTCGCGGCCGTGCTGCGCAGCGCCGTCGCGACCCTCTCCGTGCTGATCCCGTTCCTGCTGATCGTCTCCTTCGTCGTCGGCGATCTGTCCGGCTCCGCCGCCGACTTCCTCCCCGACCGGGCCGGCCAAGTCGCCCTGCACAGCACCTGGGACGGCGCCCTCGGCCCCTGGAGCGGGCTCGCGGTGAGCGCGCTGTGGGCGGCTGCGGCCCTGGCGGCGGGCGGGTGGAGCGTGCGGCGCAGGGACGCCTGACTGACGCACCGCCAATTGTCAGTGCCTCCCGCTTTACTGGATCCCATGGACATCGCCACGTGCCTGACCCTCATCGACCTGCTGTGCGCCCGGGAGTTCCCGTCGGCGCACGGCAGGACGGAGCACGGTGAGAGCGGGCCCGGCTACCACATAGCCGCTTTACGGACGAGCGAGGAGTTCTGGGAGGGCGACGGCAGCGCACGGCAGGAGACGGAAGCGCAGTACGAGGCCGACCGGGACGGCCTCGCGGAGCGGCTGGGGGAGCGCTGGGGCCGGCCACAGCGGTTCAGCCTGTACAGCGTGCTCGAACGGACCCTGGCGGGCGAGGACGTCGCGGAGCCGTGGGCCGGGCTCAGCGGTCACGTCCCCGACGTCCACCTGTGGCGGGCGCCGGAGACGGGCCGCTGGATCGCCCTCGGTGTGTCCCAGTGGGACAAGGAACTGCCGTTTCAGCTGCTCGGGATAGTGACGGAGACCGACCCGCCGTGACCGGGCGCGCCCGCCGCCTCCCGCAGCCGGGCGAACTCCTGCGCCATCGTGGCCGCCGTCCAGTGCGCGTTCAGGCCGCTGGGGTTGGGCAGCACCCACACCCGGGTGTCCCCGATCGTCCGCTCCTGCGGACCCACCTGGGCCGTGCGGTCACCGAAAGCGGCCCGGTAGGCGGTCACGCCGACCACGGCCAGCCACCCCGGGCGCAGCCGAGTCACCTTCTCGGTCAGCAGCCGCCCGCCCTCGGCGTACTCCTCTGCGGTCAGCTCGTCGGCCCGCGCGGTCGCCCGCGCCACCACGTTGGTGATGCCCAGCCCGTACGACAGCAACTCCCCCTGCTCGGCCGGCTTCAGCAGCCGGGGCGTGAAGCCGGACAGGTGCAGCACCGGCCAGAACCGGTTGCCGGGGCGGGCGAAGTGGTGGCCGGTCGCGGCCGTCGTCAGCCCGGGGTTGATGCCGCAGAAGAGCACGCGGAGGCCGTCCGCGACCACGTCCGGGACGAGACGGTCGCGGGCGGCCTCCAGCTCCGCCTTGGTGAAGCGCGGCGCGCGCGGTGAGCGGGATGCGCCGGTCAGAGGATCGCTCCCGGGGTGTAGCCGGCGGCCTCCGGGTGCTGCTTGACGATCTCCTCGATGCGGCCGAGGACCACACCGACCTGGTCGGCGGCGGCGCCGGTGAAGGAGAGCTTGTCGGCCATCAGCGCGGCCAGCTGCTCGCGGTCGAGCGGCAGCCGCTCGTCGGCGGCGAGCTTGTCGAGCAGGTCGTTGCGCTCCGCGCCCTGCTCCCGCATCGCGAGCGCGGTGGCCACGGCGTTCTCCTTGATCGCCTCGTGGGCGACCTCGCGGCCGACCCCTGCCCGCACGGCCCCCATGAGCACCTTGGTGGTGGCCAGGAACGGCAGGTAGCGGTCCAGCTCACGGGCGATGACGGCCGGGAAGGCACCGAACTCGTCCAGGACGGTCAGGAAGGTCTCCAGCAGGCCGTCGAGGGCGAAGAAGGCGTCCGGCAGCGCGACGCGGCGCACCACCGAGCAGGACACGTCGCCCTCGTTCCACTGGTCGCCCGCCAGCTCGCCGGTCATCGAGGCGTAGCCGCGCAGGACGACCATGAGGCCGTTGACGCGCTCGCAGGAGCGGGTGTTCATCTTGTGCGGCATCGCCGAGGAGCCGACCTGACCCGGCTTGAATCCCTCGGTGACCAGCTCGTGCCCGGCCATCAGCCGGATCGTCTTGGCCAGCGAGGAGGGCGCCGCCGCCAGCTGCACCAGCGCGGTGACGACCTCGTAGTCCAGCGAGCGCGGGTAGACCTGGCCGACGGAGGTGAACGCCTGCGAGAAGCCCAGGTGCCGCGCGATCCGGTTCTCCAGCTCGGCCAGCTTCGCCGCGTCCCCGCCCAGCAGGTCCAGCATGTCCTGCGCGGTGCCGACCGGGCCCTTGATGCCGCGCAGCGGGTAGCGGGCCAGCAGCTCCTCCACCCGGCCGTGGGCGACGAGCAGCTCGTCGGCGGCGGTAGCGAACCGCTTGCCGAGGGTGGTGGCCTGCGCGGCCACGTTGTGCGAGCGGCCGGCCATGACGAGCTCGGCGTACTCGCCCGCGAGCTTGCCGAGACGCGCCAGCACGGCCACCGTACGGTCGCGCATCAGCTCCAGCGAGAGCCGGATCTGCAGCTGCTCGACGTTCTCCGTGAGGTCGCGGGAGGTCATGCCCTTGTGCACGTGCTCGTGCCCGGCGAGGTCGTTGAACTCCTCGATCCGGGCCTTCACGTCGTGCCGGGTGACCTTCTCGCGCTCGGCGATCGAGGCCAGGTCGACGGTGTCGAGGACGCGCTCGTAGTCGGCGATGGCCTCGTCCGGCACCTCGATGCCGAGGTCCTTCTGGGCCCGCAGCACGGCGAGCCAGAGCCGGCGCTCCAGCTTCACCTTCTGCTCGGGCGACCAGAGCGTGGCGAGCTCGGCGGAGGCGTAGCGTCCGGCGAGGACGTTGGGGATGCGGGGCTTGGCGGGCGCAGAAGTCACGTGTCCAGAGTCTACTGGCGATTCGTGCAGGCCAGCGCCATGGGTGCGTTCGGCGGAAGCTACGAGACCCCGGTCACGTCGTCGGTGCCGGCGGCCCCGTGCCGTGGGCGCGGGGCGTACGGCGGGGTCCGGACGGACCCCGGCCCGCCCGGACCGCGTCGCGGAGCGCGTGGTCCAGCCGGGCCGGACCCGTGGACCAGGCCCCGGGCAGGGGTGACACGCACGGTCGTGCCGGAGGGGCTACGCCTGGCCCTCGTACGGCAGCAGGTCCGGCCGCTTCGGCGGCCGGCCGTCGCCCGAGGACCGGCCGGTCAGGCGGCGGCCTATCCACGGGAGCAGGTGCTGCCGGGCGAACCGGGCGTCCGCGACCCGGCGCGTGACCCAGCCCGGCGGGGTGGTCGCCGCCATCGGCACGTGCCACTCGGCGTCCTCGGCGTCGTGGCCGAGCGTCTGCCACACCGCCTCGGCGACCCGGCGGTGTCCCTCCGCGGTCAGGTGCAGCCGGTCCACGTCCCACAGCCGCGGGTCGGCCAGCGCGGGCGCCCCGTACAGGTCGACCACCAGGGCGCCGTGCTTCTCGGCCAGCTCGTCCACGCAGGCGAACAGCTCCTCCATGCGCGGCCGGAACCGCTCCAGCACCGGCCCCTGACGGCCGGGGCTGCGCATCAGCACCAGCTGCTTGCAGGACGGCGCGAGCCGTTCCACGGCCTCGGTGAGCAGGCCCCGGACCCGGCCCATGTCGCACTTGGGGCGCAGGGTGTCGTTCAGGCCGCCGACCAGGGTGACGACATCGGCGTCCATGGCCGCGGCCACCGGCACCTGCTCGTCGACGATCTGCCCGATCAGCTTTCCGCGCACGGCCAGGTTGGCGTACCGGAACCCGGGCGTGCGGGCGGCCATCCGCGCGGCGAGCAGATCGGCCCAGCCACGGTAGGAGCCGTCGGGAAGCAGGTCCGACATGCCCTCGGTGAAGGAGTCGCCGACCGCGACGAGACTGGTGTACGGGGGAGGTGTGGGGTTCGTCTGCATGGCGACAGAGATGGTATCCCGGGGCCGATACCTGCCGGTCGGTCGGCCCGTCCCACTCCATCGGCCCCGACGTGCCGGACAGCCGCGGGCCGGCACCAGCGCCCTCCCGGGCCACCGCCGCCGGCCCGCGTCAGCCGCCTCAGCCCTGCACCGGCTGGCCGAACAGTTCCCGCAGGACGTCCTCCATCGTCACCAGGCCCGCCAGCCGGCCGTCGTCGCCCAGCACGGCCGCCACGTGGGTGCGGCTGCCGCGCATCGCGGTCAGGACGTCGTCCAGCGGGGTGTTCTCGCGGACGCGGGCGATGGGCCGCATGTCGCCGAGGCGGAACGGCACGTCCCGTGGTGAGGCGTCCAGCGCGTCCTTGACGTGCAGGTAGCCCACGATCCGGCGGCTGTTGTCGACCACCGGGAAACGGGAGAACCCCGACTCGGCCGACAGCCGCTCCAACTGCTCCGGGGTGACGCCCACGCGCGCGTAGACGACGCGTTGCAGCGGTACGACCACGTCCCGCACCGGCCTGCTGCCCAGCTCCAGCGCGTCGTGCAGCCGCTCCTGCGCACGGTCGTCGATCAGGCCGGCCTCGCTGGCGTCCTTGACGATCTCGGCCAGCTCGGCGTCCGTGAAGGTGGCCGCCACCTCGTCCTTCGCCTCCACGCGCAGCAGTTTCAGCAGCCCGTTGGCGAAGGCGTTGACCGCGAAGATGACCGGACGCAGCGCACGGGACAGCGCGACCAGCGGCGGGCCGAGCAGCAACGCGCTGCGCACCGGTTCGGCGAGCGCGATGTTCTTGGGCACCATCTCGCCCAGCAGCATGTGCAGATAGGTCGCGAGGCTCAGCGCGATCACGAAGGACACGGCGTGCCCCGCGCTCGTGGGCACGCCCACCGCGTGGAACACCGGCTCCAGCAGATGCGCGATGGCCGGCTCGGCGACCACACCCAGGACCAGCGTGCACAGCGTGATGCCGAGCTGGGCCGCGGCCAGCAGCGCGGACACGTGCTCCAGGCCCCACAGCACGCTCCGCGCGCGCCGGTCGCCCTCCTGGGCCAGTGGCTCGATCTGCGAGCGGCGCACGGAGATCAGCGCGAACTCGGCGCCGACGAAGAAGGCGTTGACGACGAGGGTCGCCAGACCGATCAGCAGCTGTACGGCGGTCATCGCGTCCCCTCCCGCGTCCCGCGGTGCCCCTCGGTCCCACGGCGTCCTTCGCTCCCATGGCGCTCCTCGGCCCCGCCGGGTTCCTCGCTCCCACGGCGCTCCCCGGCCCCGCCGGGTTCTTCGGGCCTCTCGGCGCGATCGGTCCGGCCGGTGCGATGGGTGCGACCGGTGCCGTCGGGTCCGGCGGCCCGTTCGTCGTCCAGCGGCGCGTGCATCAGCACCCGGGCGGCCCTGCGGCCCGAGGCGTCGACGACGTCCAGCAGCCAGCCGGCCACCTCGACGCTGTCACCGGCGGCGGGTATCCGGCCCAGCTCGGTGGCGACCAGGCCGGCCAGGGTCTCGTACGGGCCCTCCGGCACGCGCAGCCCCACGCGGGCCAGCTGGTCGGTGCGGGCGGCGCCGTCCGCCGCGTACAGGGCCCGGCCCCGTTCGTCCGCGCCTGCGGGGGCGAGGTCGGGCGTCTCGTGCGGGTCGTGCTCGTCCCGCACCTCGCCGACGACCTCCTCCACGATGTCCTCCAGGGTGGCCACCCCGGCCGTACCGCCGTACTCGTCGATGACGACGGCCATGGTGCGCCGGCCGCCGAGGCGGTCCAGCAGCCGGTCGACGGTCAGGGACTCGGGCACCAGCAGCGGCTCGCGCATCACCTGCGCGACCGTGCGGTGCCGGCGCTGGTCGGCGGGAACCGCCAGCACGTCCTTGATGTGGGCCGTGCCGACGACCGAGTCCAGGCTGCCCCGGTAGACCGGGAACCTGCTCAGGCCGGTCGCCCGGGTGGCGTTGGCCACGTCCTCGCAGGTCGCCTGGGTGTCCAGGGCGACGACCTGGACACGCGGTGTCATCACGTTCTCCGCGGTGAGGTCGGCCAGGTTCAGCGTCCGGACGAACAGCTCGGCGGTGTCCGCCTCCAGGGCGCCCTCCTTGGCCGAGTGCCGAGCCAGCGCCGCCAGCTCCTGCGGCCCGCGCGCGGAGGCCAGTTCCTCGGCGGGCTCGATGCCGAGGCGGCGCACGAAGCGGTTGGCGGTGTTGTTCAGGTGGGTGATGAAGGGACGGAAGGCGGCGCTGAACAGGCGCTGGGCGTTGCCGACCCGCCTGGCCATGGTCAGTGGCGAGGAGATCGCCCAGTTCTTGGGCACCAGCTCGCCGACGACCATCAGGACCACCGTCGACAGGGCCGTGCCCAGCACCAGCGCGGCCGAGCTCGCCGTGGCCCGGGACAGGCCCGCCGCCTGGAACGGCCCGGCGAGCAGCTTGGCGACCGACGGCTCGGCGAGCATGCCGACCACCAGGTTGGTGACGGTGATGCCGAGCTGCGCGCCGGACAGCTGGAAGGTCAGGTTCCGTACGGCCTTCAGCGCGCCGGCGGCGCCGCGTTCGCCACGCGCGGCCGCCCGCTCCAGCTCGCCGCGTTCCACCGTGGTCAGCGAGAACTCCGCCGCCACGAAGGCGCCACAGGCCAGCGACAGCAGGATCGCCAGCAGAAGAAGGAGCACTTCGGTCATCGGTTCACCCCCGTCCCAGGATCGGACAGGGTTCGGGAGAACGCGCGGTATCGCGGACTGGGAGGCTCGCCCATGGGCGGACGCTCACAACCTTTCATAGAGGGCCGAGTGCTCCTTCCAGGGTAAAGGATGAGCAAAGAAGCCCTCCGGTCTCATTCCGTGAGCGATTTCACCCAGCGCCGCCACTGCTCCTGCGGCCCGTACCCGGCCGCAGCCCAGGCGTGGTGCGCGGTCTCGTTGCGCACCAGCACCATCGCGTCCGCGCGCCGCCCGCCCAGCCGTGTGAACCGCTCCTCGGCGGCACCCAGCAGCGCCGAGGCGATGCCCTGCCGCCGCCGCTCCGGGTGCACCGCCAGCCGGTACAGATGGCACCGCCAGCCGTCGAAGCCGGCGATCACCGTGCCGACCAGCTCGCCGTCCCGTTCGGCGAGGATCAGGGCGCCGGGGTCGCGCTCGGTCAGCCGCTCCACCCCGGCGCGGTCGTCGCTGATGCTGGTGCCCTCCGCTGCCGTCCTCCAGAACGCGAGGACGGCGTCGAGATCGTCGGACACGGCGGCACGCAGACGCAGATCAGTCATGCACGCATCATGATCGGTCGCGTCCGCGCCGCGCCCCGGATTCCGTCATGCGGACTCCGCGCGCAGCCGTTCCGCCACCGGCGCGAACGCCTCCGTGAAGGGCTCCGGCACGGTCGGGTGCGGGAACCCGGACCGCCCCGGGGCCCGCGCCGCCGGCGCACCGGCCGGCACGTCATGTCCGGCCCGGCCCGGCGCCGCGCTCCCGTGCGCCCTTGCCGCCGCTAGCGTTCCGGCGCTAGCGTCGAGGCATGGCGAAGACCCAGCTGAACGTGCGCGTGGACGAGGGCACCGCCCGTGCCGCCCGCGAACGCGCCCTGGCCCGCGGCATGAGCGTCAACCGCTACATCGAGGAGCTGGTCAGACAGGACACCGGCGAGGCGGGCCGCACGTTCGTCGAGGCCGCCGCCGACTTCATGAAGCAGTACGAGGCCGTGTTCGCCGAGGAGTTCGCCGAGACCCGCGGCACCGACGCCGGTGAAGGCCGCCGCTGATCCCCTTGAACGATCTCAGCATCGACCTCGCCTGGCTGCTCATGCTCGCCGAACAGAAGACCCCGGGGGACCCGCAGGTCACCGACTGGGGCGCCCTGGTCGCCGCCGTCGCCCGGCACCGGGCCGAGATATTCGGCGTGCCCGTGTACGACACCCCGCACGCTCGCGCCGCCTCCCTGCTCCAGCTGCTGATCCACGTCCCGGCGCTGGAACGCGCCAACGCGCTGTTCGCCTCCGCGGTCGCCTACGCCTATCTGGTCGCCAGCGGCGAGAAGGCCGCCCCCACACCCGAGCAGGTGCGGGACCTGGCGCGGCTGGTCAAGGAGGGCTCCGCGAGCGTCGACGACATCGCGCGGGAGCTGCGCGGCTGGAGTCTGTGATCAGCGGGTCTCCGGCTCGTCCGGCCGCCATGCCACGCCGAGTGCGCAGTAGGAGGTCGGCAGCGTGGGCCCCTTCTCCGGCAGCAGGACCCGGCGGTGCGGGCCGAGGCGGAATCCCGCGGCGCGCAGCGCGGAGACCGGCTCCCGGGAGAGGTGACAGCCGCCGTTCAGCACCGGCCACAGGGTGTGGTCCATCGCCCGCTGGGTCACCGTCATCATCCGGCCGCCGCCCCGCCCGTGCTCGAAGAACCGCACCTCGCCGCCGGGCCGGAGCACCCGTCGTACCTCGCCGAGCGTCCGCGCGACATCCCGCACGCTGCACAGGACCAACGACAGCACGGCCGCGTCGAACGCCTCGCTCTTGACCGGCAGGGCCTCCGCCGCGCCCGGCACCACGTCGACCGGCACCTCGGCGCGCAGCGCCGCCTTGAGGGCCAACTGCCTGAGCAGCGGCTCCGGTTCAATGGCCACGACTTCCGCTACCGTGCCGGGGTAGTGACGGAAGTTCAGCCCGTTGCCCGCGCCGATCTCGATCACCCTCCCGGACAGCCCGGCGAGGAGCCGCTCCCGCATCCCGGCCATCCCGAGCCGGGACTCGGCGCCCACGCTGATCCGGGCGTAGTAGCGAGCGAACAACGGATGGCGGACGGGACCCCGCGCCACCTGGCCGGAACGGGCGGACAGCAGCCGCATGGCAACCTCCCTGGACAGCACGCCCCTGGGAACAGTGTCCCCAGACCCGCCCCGACGCACCCACCGATCGACCCGCGGCGTGCCCGGCCGGGCGCGGGACCGGGCACCGCGGTCCGTGCGCGCAGCGGCCCGGCCGGCACGGGTGCCGGCCGCCGGGCGGAGGGTCGTCAGACATCGCTCCGGGCGGGTGGCTCGGGGCGTTACTCAGGCCACTGCCGGAACTGCGGCGGCGCACCGTCGATGCTCGGGCCGGGCTCGACGCCGGTGTCCCGCCGGCCTCGGCTGCCGGGGTGAGGCCGCGGCGCTCCGTGCATGTCCGGGCCCGGCACGGCGCCGGTACCCCACCGGCCTCGGCCACCGAACACCGCCGTGGCGCGCCGCCGACGCCTGGCCCTGGCACGGCAGCGTTGCCCCTCGGCCTCGGCCGCCAGGCACCGCTGTGGTGCGTCGCTGACACCGGCGCCCGGTACGGCAGCGCTGTGGCGCCGGTCTCGGCCGTCGCCCGGCACCGCTGTGGTGCGTTGCTGACACCCGCGTCCGGTACGGCAGCGCTGTCCCGCCGGTCTCGGCCGTCGCCAGGCACCACTGTGATGCGTCGCTGACACCCGCGTCCGGTACGGCAGCGCTGTCCCGCCGGCCTCACCGTCGCCCGGCACCGCTGTGATGCGTCGCCGACACCCGCGTCCGGTACGGCAGCGCTGTCCCGCCGGTCTCGGCCGTCGCCAGGCACCACTGTGGTGCGTCGCTGACACCCGCGTCCGGTACGGCAGCGTTGCCCCTCGGCCTCGGCCGCCAGGCACCGCCGTGGTGCGTCGCTGACACCCGCGTCCGGTACGGCAGCGTTGCCCCTCGGCCTCGGCCGCCAGGCACCGCTGCGGTGCGCCGCTGACACCCGCGTCCGGTACGGCAGCGCTGTCCCGCCGGCCTCACCGTCGGCCGGCACCGCCGTGGTGCGCCGCCGACGGCCGAGCCCGGTACGGCAGCGCTGTGCCGCCGGTCTCGGCCGTCGCCCGGCACCGCCGTGGTGCGTCGCTGACACCCGCGTCCGGTACGGCAGCGTTGCCCCTCGGCCTCGGCCGTCCGGTGCCGCCGTGGTGCCCCGCCGACGTCCGGATCCGGTACGGCTACGGCGTCTGCCGTACCCGGAACGCCTCCGCGTCCCAGGTGCCGTCCAGGCGGGGGGACAGCCAGGTCGGGGCGGCCGTGCGGAACTCGGCGGGGGGCAGGGCGCCGGCGCCGGCGGGCAGCGCGCCGAGCAGGGGGGCGGCGGCGACCTCCGGCAGGTCGGCCACGTTGCAGCGGGTGGCGAGGTCGGGCGTGGCGGGCCAGCTGCCGATCACCACACCGGCCGGCTCCAGCCCCCGCCGCCGTAGTTCACGTGCCGTCAGTTCCGTCACGTTGAGGGTGCCGAGCCCGGCCTGGGCGACGACCAGCACCGGCGCCCCCAGCAGCTTGGCCGCGTCGGCCAGCGTGCCGCCGGCCGCGTCGAAGCGGACGAGCAGCCCGCCCGCGCCCTCGACCAGCACCAGATCGTGCTCGGTGGCCAGCTTGGCGGCCCGCTCGGCCACCTCGTGCGGGTGCACCGGCGCCATCCCGGCCCGCCGGGCCGCCGTGCCCGGCGCCAACGGCTCTGGGAAGCGCGCCAGTTCACCGGTCGTGACCGGCCCCGCGAGGCGCGCGACCTCGTCGGCGTCCCCGCGCTCGTCCGGCGCCACACCCGTCTGGGCGGCCTTCAGCACGGCCACCGAGCGCCCGGCCGCGAGCGCGGCGGCGGCGACGGCGGCGGTGGTGACGGTCTTGCCGATCTCCGTGCCCGTCCCCGTGATCACCAGTACCGGCATGTCATCCCTCCCGCGCCGCGGCGCACACCGCGCGCGCGATCCGTGCCACGTCCTCGTCCGAGGTGACGTACGGCGGCATCGTGTAGATCAGGTCGCGGAACGGGCGCAGCCACACGCCCTCCCGTACGGCGGCGCCGGTCGCGGCCCGCATGTCCACCGCGTGGTCGAGCTGGACGACCCCGATCGCGCCGAGGACGCGGACGTCCCGCACCCCGGGCAGGTCGAGCGCCGGCGCCAGGCCCTCCCGCAGGGCCGCCTCGATCCGCTTGACCTCGGCGAGCCAGTCCTGGCCGCGCAGCAGCTCGACGGAGGCGCAGGCCACGGCCGCGGCCAGCGGATTGCCCATGAACGTCGGTCCGTGCGCGAGCACCGGCACCTCGCCCCGCGAGATGCCGTCGGCGACCCGCGCGGTGCACAAGGTTGCCGCCATCGTGAGATAACCACCGGTCAGCGCCTTGCCCACGCACATCACGTCGGGGCTGACGGACGCGTGGTCCGCCGCGAACAGCGCGCCGGTGCGGCCGAAGCCGGTGGCGATCTCGTCGAACACCAGCAGCACGTCGTGCGCGTCGCACGCCTCGCGCAGCACCCGCAGGTAGGCGGGGGAGTGGAACCGCATCCCGCCCGCGCCCTGCACCACCGGCTCCACGATCACCGCGGCCAGCTCGTCGGCGTGCCGCCCGATCAGCTCCCGCAGGTGGTCCGCGTACGCCTCCTCGTACCCGGCGGGCGGCGCGTCCGCGAACACCTGGCGGGGCAGCACACCGGTCCACAACTGGTGCATCCCGCCCTCGGGATCGCACACGGACATCGGGTTCCAGGTGTCGCCGTGGTAGCCGCCGCGCCAGGTCAGGAGCCGCCGCTTGCCCGGCCGGCCGAGCGAGCGCCAGTACTGGAGGCACATCTTCACGGCGACCTCGACCGACACGGACCCCGAGTCGGCCAGGAAGACGTGCTCCAGACCGTCAGGCGACATGTCGACAAGGAGCTTCGCGAGCCGGACGGCGGGCTCGTGCGTGAGCCCGCCGAACATGACGTGGCTCATCCGCCCGAGCTGCTCGCGAACGGCCTCGTCGAGGACCGGGTGGCGGTAGCCGTGGATGGCCGACCACCACGACGACATGCCGTCGACCAGTTCGCCGGACCCGTCCGCCAGGCGCAGCCGGACCCCGCTCGCCGCCTCCACGACGAGCGGTTCCGCGCGGCCGGGCATCGGGCCGTACGGATGCCACACGTGCCGCCGGTCCAGTTCCAGCAGCTCCGGCACGCCGAGCTCAGGCATTGGGCGCGAGGTCCGTCCCGGCGCCCCGGCGGCGGACCGCCACCAGGTCGGTCCGCGGCTCGGCCGCCACCGCCGGAGCCGGCCCGCAGACACCGCCGCCCTCATGGCAGCCCCCGGTGTCCCCGCAAGCCGCGGCCTGCGCCCGGTGCTCCGGCAGCGTCACCTGGTCGGCGCCCTCCACCTCGAACCCGGCGTCCGCGATCATCTCCAGGTCGGCCTTGCCGGCCTGACCCTCGCTGGTCAGGTAGTCGCCGAGGAAGATGGAGTTGGCCAGGTGCAGTGCCAGCGGCTGCATCGTGCGCAGATGGACCTCACGGCCGCCCGCGATCCGGACCTCCACGTCCGGGCAGACGAACCGGACCATCGCGAGGATCCGCAGGCAGCGCTGCGGGGTGAGGTTCCACTCCTTGGCCAGCGGGGTGCCCTCGAACGGGATCAGGAAGTTCACCGGGACGGAGTCCGGGTCCAGCTCCCGCAGCGAGAACACCACGTCGACCAGGTCCTCGTCGCTCTCGCCCATGCCCGCGATCAGCCCGGAGCAGGCGGACAGACCGGCCGCGTGCGCCTTCTGCACCGTGTCCACCCGATCGGCGTACGTGTGCGTGGTGGTGATGTCCCCGTACGTGGACTCCGAGGTGTTGAGGTTGTGGTTGTACGCGTCCGCGCCGGCCTCGCGCAGCCGTTCGGCCTGGCCGTCGGAGAGCAGGCCGAGGCAGGCGCACACCTCGACGCCCTCGTTCTGCTCCTTGATGGCCTTGATGGTCTGCGAGACCCGGTCCACGTCCCGGTCCGTCGGCCCGCGCCCGCTGGCCACCAGGCAGACCCGCTTGGCGCCGCCCGCGAGGCCCGCGGCGGCGGCCTGGGAGGCCTCGTCCGGCTTGAGCCAGGTGTACTTCAGGATGTCGGCCTTGGAACCGAGCCGCTGGGAGCAGTACGAGCAGTCCTCCGGGCACAGACCCGACTTGAGGTTCACCAGATAGTTGAGTTTCACCCGGCGCCCGAACCAGTGCCGGCGCACCTTGCCGGCCGCGGCCACCACGTCGAGCAGGTCGTCATCGGAGGTCGCCAGCACGGCGAGCGCTTCCTCGCGGGTCGGCAGCTCGCGCCGAAGCCCCTTGTCCACCAGCGTGTTCAGCAGGTCCATGAGCCCTGATCCTGTCCTACGGAACCGCCCCGGGCCAAGGAGACTTCGCACAACGGAGCAGGTTCACCGTGTGGGTATTGCCACACCCTGGGCGGCTGGTCGTACCGCTAGGGTCTGTCCGCTACCTACAAAAGCACCGGAGGACCCATGGCGTTCGGCTGGATCGACGAGCAGGCCGCGGCGCGCCGCCGCGCCGGACTCGTGCGCACCCTGCGTCCGCGCCCCGCCGACACACCGCTGCTGGACCTGGCGAGCAACGACTACCTGGGCCTGACCCGCCATCCGGAGGTCGTCGAGGGAGCGGCCGGGGCCGCCCGGACCTGGGGCGGCGGCTCCACCGGCTCCCGGCTGGTCACCGGCACCACGGCCCTGCACACCGAACTGGAGCGGGCGCTGGCCGCGTTCTGCGGGTTCGAGGCGGCCCTGGTGTTCTCCTCCGGGTACGCCGCCAACCTGGCCGCGGTCACCGCGCTCGGTCCGCACGGCTCGCTGATCGTGTCCGACGCGGGCAACCACGCCTCCCTCATCGACGGCTGCCGGCTGGCCAGGGGCGAGACGCAGGTCGTCGGGCACGCCGATCCGGAGGCCGTGCGCAAGGCCCTGGCCGGACACGCGGGAGACGCGATCGTCGTGTCCGACACGGTGTTCTCCGTCGACGGGGACCGGGCACCGCTGACCGCGCTGGCCGAGGCGTGCCGGGAGCACGGCGCGGGGCTGGTCGTGGACGACGCGCACGGGCTCGGCGTGCTGGGCGACGGTGGCCGGGGCGCGCCGTACGCGGCCGGGCTCGCCGGCGCGGAGGACGTGGTAGTCACGGCCACCCTGTCCAAGTCGCTGGGCAGCCAGGGCGGGGTGGTGCTCGGCCCGGCCCGGGTGATCGACCACCTGGTCAACGCGGCCCGGACGTTCATCTTCGACACCGGCCTGGCACCGGCCGCGGCCGGCGCCGCGCTGGCCGCGCTGCGGCTGCTGGAACGTGAGCCCGAACGGGCGGCGCGGGCCCGTGAGGTGGCCGCGGAGCTGTACGCGCGGCTGACCGCCGCGGGTCTGGAAGCGGTGCGTCCGGACGCCGCGGTGGTCTCCGTGCGGGCTCCGTCCCCGGAACGGGCGGTGCGCTGGGCGGCCGACTGCCGTGCGGCAGGCCTGGCCGTGGGCTGTTTCCGTCCTCCCTCCGTGCCCGACGGCGTCTCACGGCTGAGGCTGACCGCCCGGGCGGACCTGTCCGGGGCGGAGATCGAACGCGCTGTACGAGTCATCGGCGAAACGCGACCATGAGTCGGCGTACACGGCCGTGTGCCGCACGAGGGTGACCGAACGGGTGATCGGTTCCGATCGGAGTGGCTGACCTCCGGTCAGAGCGTGCGGACGAACTCCGACCAGCTGCCGGCGGAGAAGAGCAGAGCGGGTCCGGCGGGGTTCTTCGAGTCGCGCACGGCGAGCAGTCCGGCCCCGGGGCCGGAGCGCGGCCGGGCCGTCTCCACGCAGTTGTTCGCGCCCGTGCTGTAGCTGCTGCGCAGCCAGCTCACGGCATGCAGGTCGGTACTGGCAGGGACGTTCCGAGGCAGAGCTGACATGGTGCCTCCTTACGCGCCGTCACCTATCCCGGCGATGTAGTCCAACGATTCCTCGGGGGAAAGGGCGTGGAACTGAAGGGTGTTGAAGGCCTCGGAGTAGGCCATGAGGTCTTCTTTCCGCTCCAGGTAGAGGCTACTCGTCAACTGGTCGAGAACAACCACGTCCAGATCAGAAGTGCTCGGAAATGAGAAGATAACGAAAGGCCCGGTGAGTCCGACATGTGCCCCCGCCGCGAACGGCAGCACCTGGAGCCGTACCTGGGGCAGCCGGGCCGCCTCCGTCAGCCGTTCCAGCTGCCGGGCCATCACCTGGGGACCACCGACCTCGCGGCGCAGCACCGCCTCGTCCAGTACGGCGCTCAGCACCAGCGGCGGGTCGGAACGCAGCACGTCCTGCCGGGCCAGACGCACCTCCACCAGTGTGTCCAGGCGGTCCTCGTCCAGGTCCTTCACGGCCGCACGGGTCACGGCGCGGGCGTACTCCGGTGTCTGGAGCAGCCCCGGCACCACGGTCGTCTCCAGGGTGCGCATCGCGCTCGCCTGCGACTCCAGGCTGATGAAGTCGCGGTAGGTGGGCGGCAGCACCCCGCGGTAGGCGTGCCACCAGCGGTGCCGGCCGCCCGCGTCGTCCGACCCGGCCAGCATCAGCAGCAACTCGCGCAGATGCGCGTCCCGCACCTGATAGGCGTCGAGCAGTAACCGCAGATCGGCCGGTTTCACACCGCTGGCGCCGGTCTCGATGCGGCTCACCTTCGACTGGTGCCAGCCGACCAGCCGGGCGGCATCACCGCTCGTGAGCCCCGCACCGGTACGCAGCATGCGCAGTTCGGCGCCCAGTTTGCGGCGGCGCACCGCCGGACCGTTCTGCATGGGCTCCTCCTTACTCCTTCCGGGCCCTCCACATACGGCCTCGCGCCGCAGAGTTCACCGCTTCGAGCGACAGATATATGCATATCTTGGTGGATCGCTCCCCGTGACCGCCCGTTGGTGGCAGGCTGGCGAACAAGCACCAGTCCGGGACCGTACTCGAACCCTCCGCCACCTGTCGGACCACGGGCCCGTGGGAAAGGGACGACGTCGCCATGGCAGACCACCTGGAAGCATCCGTCACTCTGCCGAGCGATCCGGCCTCGGTCTCCGCCGCCCGCTCCTACGTCGTGGGCACCCTGGCGGAGTGGGGCCTGCCGTCCGACACCGACGTCGCCGACACCGTGCGGCTCATCGTCTCCGAACTCGCCACGAACGCCGTACAGCACACCTTCGGCCAGTCACCCACCTTCACGGTCGACCTCGCGCTGCACCATGACGAACACCTGCGCATCGGCGTCACGGACAGCCATCCCCGCTTCCCGAAGAGACTGCCCGCCGCCGTCCAGCAGGACAACGGCCGGGGCATGGTCATCATCCGCTGTCTCACGGCCGAGTGCGGCGGAAGACTCCGCGTCCGCCCCACGCGCGAGGGCGGCAAGACGGTCTCGATCGAACTGCCCTGGACGATCCCGGTGACCCCGGTACCGGCGGGCCGGCAGGAGCCGTGACCCTCAGGGCGGGACGGGGGTGTTCCCGGACCGGCCTGGCGGCGGCGCGGCAGGCAGGCGTGGCCCGCGCTCGCCCATTCTTCCCCGGCCGCATGTGCTCCCCGCCGCAGCGTCCAGGCGGCCCCTTCCTCCACCTGGCACGCCACCGGGACCACGCGCCCGCCCACCCTCGGTCGGGAGCGCCGCCCCGATGTCCCGTACGAGGCCATCCAGCCCCGGGGCCTCGGCCTCCCGCCGGTCCGGAGGACGCGGCACCACGCTGATCAGCGGCTGCCCGGGCAGCTCCACCGGCCCCTCACCGGCCGGTCGCCGTCCACGACCGGGACGCGTACGTCGGGGTGCGCCTGCAAGCACCTGGCACGCATGCCACCAATGTCCCGGGACAGCACACCTGGACGCGAGGCGGCGCCCGCGCCTCGGTTCGGCGTCTCACCCCTGGGACGCTTCCGCGGCCCGCCCAGGCGCCGACGCGGTCGGCGGGAGGCACCTGGGCGGATCTCTGGTCTGCGCCGTCCTTGCCCATGCGGGGCTGAGCCGGAGCCCCCGGGGCGCGAGGCGGAACCCACGCGCCCCAGTCCGGCGTCACATCGCTGGAACGCCTTGGCAGCCACCGGACGCCGGGCCGAGCCGCGGTTCCGGGGTCTCACCCACGGCTCGCTCCGGCGGCTCGCCCACGCGCCGCCGGCGGCTCTGTCACCGCCGCCGCTGCTCGTGCGAGGGCGGGTCAGCTGACCCGGCCGTACCAGACGCTCTTCGTCCAGATCCTCTCGAGCTTCACCACGTCCCCGGTCTTCGGGGCGTGCCAGATCTTGCCGTGACCGGCGTAGATGCCGACGTGGTAGACGTACGAACCCGAGTGGAAGAAGACCAGGTCGCCCGCCTTGCGGCTTCTGGAGGAGATGTGGTGCGTCTTGTTGTACTGCTGGGCGGCGGTGCGCGGCAGCTTCTTGCCGGCCTTCTTGTAGGAGTAGAGCGTCAGCCCCGAGCAGTCGAACCGGCGCGGCCCGGTGGCTCCCCACGCGTAGGGGGCGCCCTTCTTGGAGGCCGCGACCTTGAGTGCTTTCGTCGCCATGGTCGCGGCGGACGCGTCGGTGGCGAGGCCGGGCACCGCGATCGAGCCGCCCACGGCGGCGAGGGTCAGAGCCGAGGCCGTGCCGGCCCGGGCCATCAGCGACGGGACACGATTGAGCGCAGTCATGCGCAACCCTTCGTCAGCCGCCTGTGAAGGATGACCTGTCGGATTCGGGCTGGCGAAGTTGCCCGGCCGCGTTGCCGCGGCTTCACCCCAAGGGTTGCCCGGAGCCGACGCCCCGTCCGTGTCCTACGGACGAACGTCTGTTCCGGCGACCCGACTTGCTTGGGTCCTCCACTCCTGCCGATCCACTCCGTCGACCGGTCATCCGGGCGGCGGCAGGACTCGGCGTCCGCCCGGATCGCCCCGCCGCGGTGGCGGGGGCTTGTCGTCAGACACGGATCTTGGCTCACGATCGTCGGAAAATCCCAACGGAATCGGGGATTTGTGGCGTTACTCACCACTCACCCGTTCGGGTGGACGCTGCTCTGTTCGAGCGTCCGTCAGATCCCGGACGTAGCCCCCGACCTGGGGCGAAGCGCCTCCCGGCGGCCGACGCGCGGGCGCTCGGCGCAACTCGGGAGGCCCGGAAACCGATCGGGAAGTACACCGGTCGGCGGTACGTCGTTCGGACCGTTTCAAGTCCCGTCCGGAGGACGCGTGTCGACGCGCGGGGCCGGCCGGGCCGGCGGGGCGTCCGCCTCAGCCGACGCCGTCCGGCGGGAGCGCGACGCGAGCGGCCCGGCGCTCGCCGTCCAGCACCCGCAACGCCCGTGCCAGCGTGTCCCCGTGCAGCTCCGTCTCGCCGCGCTGGTGCATCAGCGCGAGCGCGTCCCGCAGCTCTGCCGCCTTGCGCACCAGCGCCTGGGCCGCGCGCAGCCCGCGGTAGGTGTCCCCGGGCCGGGCCGGGTTGATGCGGCCCAGCAGGTCGACCGCCTCCAGGTAACGGTCGATCAACTCGCCCTCGGCGCCGGTCAGCGCGGGAAGGGGCGGGAGGTCCGGCAGCATGGGCGGCTCACCTCGCGTCCGGTGCGCCGGGCGTGCCCCGGCGGGTCGGCACGATGCCGTCCACCAGACCGTAGGCGACCGCCCCGGCGGCGTCCAGGATCAGGTCGCGCTCCAGATCCTCGTGGACCTGCCCGGCCGTGCGCCCCGTGTGCCGCGCCAGCATCTCCACGAGCGTCGCGCGGATCCGGGTCAACTCCTCCGCCTGGATGAGCAGGTCGCTGGGCTGTCCGCGCACCGGCTCGGGCAGCGCGGGCTGCTCGAGCACCATGCGGGCGCCGGGCAGCGCGAACCTCTTGCCCGGGGTGCCGGCCGCGAGCAGCACCGCGGCCGAGGCGGAGGCCTGGCCCAGGCAGTAGGTCGCCACGTCGCAGCCGACGTACCGCATCACGTCGTAGATGGCCGTCATGGCGTCGAACGAGCCGCCCGGCGAGTTGACGTACAGCGTGATGTCCCGGTCCGGCGCCGCGTGCTCCAGGTACATGAGCTGCGCGGTCACGTCGTTCGCCGCCGCGGTGCCGACCGGCGTGCCGAGGAAGACGATCCGGTCCTCGAAGAGCTTCGCGTACGGATCGAGGGTGCGCACGGCGCTCCCGGTGCGTTCGGTGAACTCGGGCAGGACATGGCGGGCGGACGGTCGGGACATGGACGTACCCCTCCTCATGACGAGGCCCCGATGGGCTCGGCTTCTGTAAAAAATGTACAGGACGTACGTGACGTTATGATGGGGGTATGGCCTACGAGATTCCGGTGACGCAAGCCAGGGCTGAACTCGCCGACCTGATCAACCGCGTGGTGTACGGCGGTGAGCGCGTCGTCGTGACCCGGCACGGCAAGCCGCTGGTCGCGCTGGTCTCGGCCGCCGACCTGGAACGGCTGGACGCCCTGGACGAGCCGGCCGAGGAGCAGGTCATCAGCTCCGTCTCCCGGGTCCACGAGACCGGTTCCGCCTCCCGCGAACAGCGGCGCTTCGGGATCGCGGCGGAGCACCGCCGGCCGGGCGCCTCCTGAGCCCCGCGTCCCCACGGGAGTCCATCGGCCGGTCATGGGCCGGCCAAGGTCTGGTTAACGTCGTTGAAACTCCGGCGTTCTAGCCTGCCGATCGATGCCACCAGGGGTTTTTCTGCCCGGATTGACGAAACTCCGGGGATTTGTCCGTGTGTTACATCTGTCCCCGTCGTGGTGGCCGCGGCGACCGGACCCCGCACGGTCCGGAGCAAGGACTGTGAGGTGGGACGTGCAACTGACCCCGCATGAGCAAGAGAGGCTGCTGATCCACGTGGCGGCCGACGTGGCCGAGAAGCGCAGGGCCCGCGGGCTCAGGCTCAACCACCCGGAGGCGGTCGCCCTCATCACCTCGCACATCCTGGAGGGCGCGCGGGACGGCCGCACCGTCGCCGAGCTGATGTCCTCCGGCCGCAAGATCCTGACCAGGGACGACGTGATGGACGGGGTCGCCGAGATGATCCATGACGTCCAGGTCGAGGCCACCTTCCCGGACGGCACCAAGCTCGTCACCGTCCACGAGCCGATCGTCTGAGGGGCCGCGATGATTCCCGGAGAGATCCTGTTCGCTGACGACCCCGTCGTGTGCAACGCGGGCCGCGAGGTCACCCGGCTGACCGTCCTCAACGCCGCCGACCGGCCGGTCCAGGTCGGCTCCCACTACCACTTCGCCGAGGCCAACCCCGGTCTGGAGTTCGACCGCGCCGCCGCCCGCGGAAAGCGGCTCAACGTCGCCGCCGGCACCGCCGTCCGCTTCGAGCCCGGCATCCCCGTGGCGGTCGAGCTCGTCCCCCTGACCGGCGCCCGTATCGTGCCGGGACTGCGCGGGGAGACCGGAGGCGCCCTCGATGCCTGAGATCTCCCGCGCCGCCTACGCCGACCTGTTCGGCCCCACCACCGGCGACCGCATCCGGCTCGCCGACACCGACCTGCTCGTCGAGATCGAGGAGGACCGCTGCGGCGGCCCCGGAGGCTCCGGGGACGAGGCGGTCTTCGGCGGCGGCAAGGTCATCCGCGAGTCCATGGGCCAGTCCCGCGCCACCCGCGCCGACGGCACCCCCGACACCGTGATCACCGGCGCGGTCGTCGTCGACCACTGGGGCGTGGTCAAGGCCGACGTCGGCATCCGCGACGGCCGGATCACCGCCCTCGGCAAGGCCGGCAACCCGGACACCATGGACGGCGTCCACCCGGACCTCGTCATCGGCCCCGAGACCGAGATCATCGCCGGCAACGGGCGCATCCTGACCGCCGGCGCCATCGACGCGCACGTCCACTTCATCTGCCCCCAGGTGGCCGACGAGGCGCTGGCCTCCGGTGTCACCACCCTGGTCGGTGGCGGCACCGGACCCGCCGAGGGCTCCAAGGCCACCACGGTCACCCCCGGCCCCTGGCACCTGGCCCGGATGCTGGAGGCGATGGAGGCCTACCCCGTCAACGTCGGCTTCCTCGGCAAGGGCAACACCGTCAGCCACGACGCGATGCTCTCCCAGATCCGCGGCGGCGCCGTCGGTCTGAAGCTGCACGAGGACTGGGGCTCCACGCCCGCCGTCATCGACGCGGCGCTCACGGTCGCCGACCGCACCGGCATCCAGGTCGCCATCCACACCGACACCCTGAACGAGGCCGGGTTCGTCGGCGACACCCTCGCGGCCATCGCGGGCCGGGGCATCCACTCGTACCACACCGAGGGCGCCGGCGGCGGCCACGCCCCGGACATCATGACGGTCGTCTCGCAGCCGAACGTCCTGCCCAGCTCCACCAACCCGACCCGGCCCTTCACCGTCAACACGACCGAGGAACACCTGGACATGCTGATGGTGTGCCACCACCTCAACCCGGCCGTCCCCGAGGACCTGGCGTTCGCCGAGTCCCGGATCCGGCCCTCCACCATCGGCGCGGAGGACATCCTGCACGACCTCGGCGCGATCTCGATCATCTCCTCCGACTCCCAGGCGATGGGGCGGGTGGGCGAGGTGATCCTGCGCACCTGGCAGACGGCCCACGTCATGAAACGCCGGCGCGGCGCCCTGCCGGGCGACGGCCGCGCCGACAACCACCGGGTCCGGCGCTATGTCGCCAAGTACACGATCAACCCCGCGCTCGCCCAGGGCCTCGCCGCCGAGACCGGCTCCGTCGAGACCGGCAAACTCGCCGACCTGGTGCTGTGGGATCCCGCGTTCTTCGGGGTCAAGCCGCTCCTCGTCATCAAGGGCGGGCAGATCGCGTACGCGCAGATGGGCGACGCCAACGCCTCCATCCCCACCCCGCAGCCGATCCTGCCCCGCCCGATGTACGGCGCCATCGGCCGGGCGCCCGCCGCCAACTCCGTCAACTTCGTGGCGGACCTCGCGATCGAGGACGGCCTGCCGGAACGGCTGGGACTCGGCAAGCGGTTCGCGACGATCCAGTCCACGCGCGCGGTCACCAAGGCCGACATGCGCGAGAACGACGCCCGGCCGGACGTGAGGATCGACCCCGACAGCTTCGCCGTGCACATCGACGGCGAACTCGTCGAGGCCGCCCCGGCCGCCGAACTGCCCATGGCCCAGCGCTACTTCCTCTTCTGATGTCCAGGGCAGCACTGCTCGTCCTGGCCGACGGCCGCTTCCCCGCCGGGGGGCACGCGCACTCCGGCGGGGCGGAGGCCGCCGTCAGGGCGGGCCGCGTCACCGACGCGCCGAGCCTGGAGGAGTTCTGCCGGGGCCGGCTGCACACCGCCGGGCTGGTCGCGGCGGCACTGGCGGCGGCGGCCGTCCTCGGCGCCGACCCGGGCGAGCTGGACGCGGCGGCCGACGCGCGTACGCCGTCCCCGGCCCTGCGCGCCGCCGGGCGACGCCTCGGCCGGCAGCTGCTGCGGGCCGCCAGGGCGACCTGGCCGTCCGCCGAACTGGACGCCGTGGCCCGCCGGTTCCCCAAGGGCACCCACCAGCCCGTCGTGCTCGGTCTCGCCGCCCGGGCGGCCGGTCTCGCTCCCGAGGACGCGGCCCACTGCGCGGTGTACGAGAGCGTGAGCGGGCCGGCGACGGCCACGGTGCGGCTGCTCAGCCTCGACCCGTTCGACGCGGCCGGCGTTCTCGCCCGGCTGGCCCCCGAACTGGACCGCGTGGCGGACTGCGCCGTGGAGGCGGCGCGCAGGGCGGCCGACGAGGGGGCCGACGCGCTGCCCGCGGCGTCCGCACCCCTGCTGGAGGTGGGCGCGGAGTGGCACGCGGGCTGGCCCGTGCGGCTGTTCGCGTCATGAGTCCGCCCACCCGCACGCGCCACGCGCTCGGCTGAGCACCCACCGATCACAGGAGCCGTACATGCACCTCGGACACACCCACCCCGCCCCCGCCGCCCTCAGCGCGGACGCGCGCCGCCCCGACGGAGCCCGCCGCGCCCTGCGGATCGGGCTCGGCGGCCCGGTCGGCTCGGGCAAGACCGCCACCGTCGCCGCCCTCTGCCGGGCGCTGCGCGACGCGTTGTCCCTCGCCGTCGTCACCAACGACATCTACACCCGCGAGGACGCCGAGTTCCTGCTCCGGGAGGCCGTGCTGCCGCCCGAGCGGATCACCGCCGTCGAGACGGGCGCCTGCCCGCACACCGCGATCCGCGACGACATCTCCGCCAACCTCGAAGCGGTGGAGGACCTGGAGGACGCGGTCGGCCCCCTGGACCTGATCCTCGTCGAGTCCGGCGGCGACAACCTCACCGCCACCTTCTCCAAGGGGCTCGTGGACGCCCAGATCTTCGTGATCGACGTGGCCGGCGGCGACGACATCCCGCGCAAGGGCGGACCCGGCGTCACCACCGCCGACCTCCTCGTCGTCAACAAGACCGACCTCGCCCCGCACGTCGGCTCCGACCTCGCCCGGATGGCCGCCGACGCCAAGGCGCAGCGGGGCGAACTCCCCGTGGTCTTCCAGTCGCTGCGCGGGGAGTCCGGTGTCGCCGACGTGGCCGCCTGGGTCCGTGAGCGGCTCGCCGCGTGGACGGCGTGACCGTCACCGGGGTCCGGGGACGCGCCCGTATCGTCGCCCGTGCCGACGGCCGCGGCGGGACGGCCCTGCCCGTCCTGGACGGCGAGGGCCCCCTGGCACCGCGCCGCACCCGGTCGGCCGGAGCCGAGGCGAGGGTCATGGTCGTCGGCGCCATGAGCGGGCCGCTCGGCGGTGACCGCTTCACGCTCGACGCACGGGTGGAGGAGGGCGCCAGGCTGCACGTCGGGTCGGCCGCCGCCACCCTCGCCCTGCCGGGCCAGGCCAAGGGCGAGGCCCGTTACGACGTCCGGCTCGAGGTGGCCGACGGTGCCGAACTGCACTGGCTGCCGGAGCAGTTGATCTCCGCGGGCGGCAGCGACCTGCGCGTCACCACCCGGGCCGACCTCGCCGCCGGCGCCCGGTGCGTGCTGCGTGAGGAGCAGGTGCTGGGGCGGGCCGGAGAGACCCCCGGTCGCCTCACCAGCCGGCTCACCGTGCGGGTCGCGGGCCGGACCGTCCTGGACCAGGAACTGGCCTGCGGACCCGGCGCGCCGGGCGGCTGGGACGGGCCCGCCGTGCTGTCGGGTCGCCGTGCGGTGGGACAACTCGTCGTCGTACGGCCTGAGTTCGCCGATGGCCCGGTGGCCGCGCGGATGCTGGGGGAGTGTGCTTCGCTGGTACCCCTGGCCGGGCCCGCCGTCCTCGTCACCGCCGTCGCGCCGGACGCGCTGCGACTGCGCGGGCTCCTGGACGAGGCACTGGCCGGGCTCGGCTGAGAGATCCGGGCCGTCCGGTGAGACATCCGGGCCGCCCGAAGAACCGAACATGATCGTCCGGTTATCGGATTGGTAAAGATAGGTGACGACCCCTGTTCTCAGCCGACTCACAGCCGAGAGGATCCCCGCCTGACAACTCGCAGCGAGGTACGGGGAGGGGCCCCACTTGAGGGAGAACAGACCGAAGAGCCGCCTGATGGCACTCGGTTCCGCTGGAGCACTCGTCACCGCCACCCTGATCGCCGGCGTGGTCTCGGCTCCCACGGCCGGCGCCACCGGCCGGCCCGCGCAGGACCGGGAGGCCAAGGGCGCCGAGATCGCCGCAGCCCGGGCCGCGAAGACGGGCATCGACTGGCAGGACTGCCCGGCCGACTGGGGGCTGGAGAAGCCCATCCGGTGCGGCTGGGTCAGCGTGCCGCTCGACTACGCCCATCCCTACGGCAAGCAGATCAAGCTCGCCGTGGACCGCATCGGCAACACCGGCACCAAGAAGGAGCGCCAGGGCGCGCTGGTCTACAACCCGGGCGGCCCCGGCGGCTCCGGCCTGCGCTTCCCGCGCCGGGTCACGACCAAGGCCCCGGTGTGGGCGAACGTGGCCAAGGCCTACGACTTCGTCGGGTTCGACCCGCGCGGCGTCGGCCACTCCGCGCCCATCTCCTGCGTCGACCCGCAGGAGTTCGTCAAGGCACCCAAGATGGACCCGGTGCCCGACAGCGAGGCCGACAAGACCGCGCAGCGCAAGCTGGCCCGCGAGTACGCGGAGGGCTGCGCCGAACACAGCGGCGCGATGCTGCCGCACATGACCACGCCGAACACCGCCCGCGACCTCGACGTCATCCGGGCCGCGCTGGGCGAGAGGAAGCTCAACTACCTCGGCGTCTCCTACGGCACCTACCTCGGCGCCGTCTACGGCACGCTCTTCCCGGGCCACGTCCGCCGCATGATCGTGGACAGCGTGGTCAACCCCTCCCGCGAGAAGATCTGGTACGAGGCCAACCTCGACCAGGACGTCGCCTTCGAGGGCCGCTGGAAGGACTGGCAGGACTGGGTCGCCGCCAACGACGCCGCCTTCCACCTCGGCACCACCCGCGCCGCCGTCCAGGACAAGTGGCTCCAGCTGCGCGCCACCGCCAAGAAGAGCCCGATCGGCGGGGTCGTCGGCCCGGCCGAGCTGATCTCCTTCTTCCAGGGCGCGCCGTACTACGACTCCTCCTGGGTGCCGGTCGCCACCGTGTTCAGCAAGTACTTCGCCGGTGACACCCAGGCGCTGGTCGACGCCGCCGCCCCCGACCTGTCGGACACGGCCGGCAACATCAGCGCGGAGAACGGCAACGCCGTCTACACCGCCGTCGAGTGCGCCGACGCCAAGTGGCCCACCAGCTGGCAGAAGTGGAACCGGGACAACACCCGGCTCAACAAGGACTACCCGTTCCTGACCTGGGCCAACGCCTGGATGAACCTGCCCTGCGCCACATGGCCGGCCAAGCAGCACACCCCGGTCGAGGTCAGGACGCACCACGGACTGCCGAAGGTCCTGATCGTGCAGTCCACGCGGGACGCCGCCACCCCGTACGCGGGCGCCGTCGAACTGCACAAGCGGTTCAAGGGCTCCCGTCTGATCACCGAGCGGAACGCGGGCTCCCACGGCGTGACCAGCCTGGTCAACCCGTGCATCAACCAGCGCGTCGACGCCTACCTGCTCGACGGCACGCTGGACGGCAAGGACGTGACCTGCGCGCCGCACGCCACGCCCAAGCCGTGACCGCACCGGCACGGTGACGAGGGGCGGCCGGACCTTCCGGCCGCCCCTCGTCCATGCGGCCCTCCCGCCCGGCCGCCCTCCCGCCCGGCCGCCCTCCCGCCCGTACGGTGGCTAGGCCGCGCGCCAGGCGTCCTCCGCCGCGTAGTCGAACAGGTCCGGGTAGGCCTGGGCGAGCACCGGGAAGGCCTCCCGCCAGTCCCGGCCGCGCAGCGCCCCGGTCAGCCACTCCACCGTCTCCGGCAGGCTCTCCGCGTACGACACCACCGGCCGGTAGCCCAGCTCCCGCTCGGCTGCGGACATGTCGCACACCACCGGCCCCGGCACCGACCACGGGGTCCGGCCCACCGAGCCCGCCGGCGGCCCGTCGAGGTACGCGGTCCGGGTCTCCACCCCCATCACCGCGTCGATCGCGGCACCGATCCCGGCGACCGTGGGAGCCTGGCCGTCACAGGCGTTGAGCACCCGGGAGCCCGGCCGGGCCGCCGCCAGCCGCACCAGTTCGGCGATGTTCCGGACACTCGCCGGATGGAACCGGCTCTCGCCCCGGTACGCCAGTACCCGGTCGCGCCGCCCGTCCAGGTTGCGCCGCACGAAGTACAACTCGCGCGGGAGCGGGCTGTACGGCCCGTGCACCGCGCCCGCCCGCAGCACGGTGACCGGCAGCCCGGCGCCGGGAGCGAGGAGTTCGCGCTCCAGCGCGGCCTTGCGGGTGCTGTAGGTGGCCTCACCCGGAGCGACCGTCGGCTGGGTCTCGGGAACCGGCACCGGGTAGCCGGGGAAGCCGTCCGGCTCGCCCATCGTGTCGAAGCCCCGTCCCGCGCCGTCCTCGTACACGGACACGCTGGAGATCACCACCGCCGAGCCGATCCGGCCCGCGAGCCCCGTCACCTGCCGTGCGTGCCCCGCGTCGTAGGCGACCACGTCGACCAGCAGGTCGCAGCCGTCGCCCACCACCGCGGCAAGGGCCGCGCCGTCGGCGCGGTCCAGCCGTACCGTCCGCACCCCCTCGTCCCACGCCGCGTCCCGGCCGCCGCCGCGCGAGGCGGCCGTCACCGCCCAGCCGTCCCGCGCCAGCGCCTGAACCACCGGACGCCCGATCTGCCCGCTCGCCCCGATCACCACAGCTGTCTTCATACGCCGAGCCTAGGCATCCGTCCCCGGCCCGCAGCCGTCCTTCTGCCGACGGCAGAGGTCAACTGAGCGGCGCCCGCGGGAACCTGCGCCTCGCGCTCTGCTCCGCCGCGTGCCGCTCCTTGACGACGGCCGCGTACTCGTCGACGTACTCCTGCCCCGACAGCTCCAGGATGGCGTGGACGATCTCGTCGGTGACGGCCCGCAGCACGGCCTTCTGGTGCTCCATGCCGGCATGGCGCGAGAAGTCCAGGGGCTCGCCGAAGCGGATGGTCACCGGGTGGATCCTGGGGACGACCTTCCCGGGCGGCTGTGCCTCGAACGTGCCGATCATCGCGCACGGCACCACCGGGACGCCTGCCGTGAGCGCCATCACGGCGACCCCGACCTTGCCCTTGTAGAGCCTGCCGTCGTGCGACCGGGTGCCCTCCGGGTAGATGCCGAGCAGCTCCCCCCTGCGCAGCACGCCGAGCCCCTCACGGATCGCGGCCTGTCCCGCCTCCTTGCCGGAGCGGTCCACCGGGATCTGCCCGGCGCTGCGGAAGAAGAACGCGGTGAGCCGGCCCTTCACGCCGGGACCGGTGAAGTACTCCGCCTTGGCGAGGAAGGTGATGCGGCGTTTGAGTATCGCCGGCATCAGGAAGTGGTCGGAGAAGGACAGGTGGTTCCCGGCGATGATCGCCGGCCCCGACGCGGGCACGTGCTCAAGACCTTCGATCCGGGGCCGGAAGACCACTCTGAGCAGCGGGCCGAGGACCACGTACTTGAGCAGGTAGTAGAACACGGCTCGCTCCTCACTTCGCCGGCTCGCCTTCGAACCGGCGTCTCCCCAGGCCGACCCGGGGTCGGCGGGCATGGCTGACGTGCACTTGCCGTCATCTGTAGCCATGTTCGCGGGGTCTTATGCTGGCCCCTTGCCGAATCGGCCGATGGCCGCCAGAACCGGGGGAGCCGCCGGCCGGCGGCTCCCGGATGGTGGCCGCCGTCGACGGGGGGCAGGGTGGTCCTGAGGGCCGAGCGGCCGACGCCGGAACGTCCGTCCCGGGCAGGCCCACGGAGGTGCGGCACATGCCGGAGAACAACCCTGAGCACCGGGCCGTCCAGGACATGGACCTGCCGCCCGAGGTCAAGTTGCTCCAGGAGGTCACTCCGCCCTTCTTCCCCGGAGGCGGTTCGGCGATGACCATCCTCGTCGACTGGCCTCCCGGTCACCCCGGACTGCCTCCGCACCGCCATTCGGGCCCGTCGTTCGGCTACGTGATCCAGGGCGCGGTCCGGTTCGAGCTCGAGGGAGAGCCGGAGCGGGTGGTCGAGGCAGGCGGGACGTTCTGGGAGCCGGGCGGTGACGTGATCCACTACCAGGACGGCAACGCCCTGTCGGACGCCCCGACCACGTTCGTGGTGACCATGGTGTGCGCGCCGGGTCAGCCGATGCTCAGGCTGGTCGAGGAGGAGGAGCTGCGGGAGCGGGCGCACCTGCGTGCCCCGCGTCCCTCCGGAGGCTGATCCGGCGTCGAGGCGCCCGCTGCGTCGTGGGCGGCCGCCTGCACCACGGGAACCCGGCCCGACCCCATCCGGCGTGCCCTCGCACGCCCGACGCATCCGGCCCTCGTACGATGTCCCCGATGACCGGCAGCCGAGCACACGCCCCGCGACCGCCCCGGCGGCGGCACCGCGGGCTGCTCGTGCTCGCCCTGCTGGCCGGTCTGCTCGGGATGCACGCGCTGGCGCCCGGCGGGGGCATGGGTCACGCCGGACACGCCGGGGTCGCCCGGGCCGCCTCCGGTGCGGTCGCCGTGAGCGCGCCGGACGACTGCCCGGACGCCGCCGGTCACTGCGGCGGCCAACGGATGCACCACGCCGACCCCAGCTGTGTCTCGGGCGCCCTCGACGGCGGCCCCCGGCTGCCCGTGCCGGCCGCCGACCCGGTGGCCGTCGTCGCACCGGCCGCCTGTCCGCGCCCCGGTCCGGCCACCGCGCCGGACGATGCCCGTGCCCCGCCCGATCTGGCGGAACTCCAACTCCTGCGGATCTAGAGCCGCCCCGGCCGCCCGCCTGCCCCGGCGCAGGCGCCGCGGTCGTGTCCACGCGTGCCCGACATCCCTCCGAAACAGCAGGAGTTCCCCGTATGACCATCCGTACCCTGACGCGCCGTGCCGCCCTGGCCGCGGTCGCCGTCACCGGAGCCCTCGTCCTGGCCGCCTGCGGCGGCGACAACGACAGCGCGGACGGCGGCCACACCGGCCACGGTCCCTCCGCCGCCGCGAGCGCGTCGGCCACTCCGGGCGCGTCGGCCGCTCCCGGCGCGTCGGCCGCCGCGCACAACGACCAGGACGTCTCCTTCGCGCAGGGCATGATCCCGCACCACCGGCAGGCCCTTGAGATGGCGAGGCTCGCCGACGGCCGGGCCTCCTCGGCGCAAGTGAAGGACCTCGCCTCGCGCATCGAGAAGGCGCAGGGCCCGGAGATCCGCACCATGACCGGCTGGCTGACGTCCTGGGGCGAGCAGGCCCCCATGGCCGGTATGGACCACTCCGGCCACTCCGGGATGTCCGGCATGTCCGGCATGATGAGCGAGGCCGACATGGCGGACCTGGAGAAGGCCACCGGCAAGGACTTCGACACCAGGTTCCTGTCGATGATGGTCGACCACCACGAGGGCGCCGTCGAGATGGCCACCACCGAGAAGGAGAGGGGCCAGTACGGCCCCGCAAAGACCATGGCGGACGCCATCGTCACCGCGCAGAACGCCGAGATCAAGGAGATGAGGCAGCTCCTCGGCACGCACTGACGGCACGGCGGGCGGGGACCGGTGCCGGCACCGGCCCCCGCCCGTCCCTCAGGCCAGTACCTTCTCCAGGGCCGCAAGCGCCGACCGCAGCTCCTCCGCGGTGATCGTCAGCGGCGGCGCCAGCCGGATCGTGGACCCGTGGGTGTCCTTGACCAGGACCCCCTCGCGCATCAGGCGCTCGCTGATCTCCCGCCCGGTGCCGAGGGAGGGGTCCACATCCACGCCGGCCCACAGCCCGCGCGAGCGGAAACCGGTCACGCCCTTGCCGGTCAGCTCGGTCAGCCCGTCCCGCAGGACCACGCCCAGCTCGGCCGCCCGGCGCTGGAACTCACCCGTCTGAAGCAGTTCCACCACGGCCGTGCCGACCGCCGCGGCGAGCGGGTTGCCGCCGAACGTCGACCCGTGCTCGCCCGGGTGCAGCACCCCCAGCACCTCGCGCCGGGCCACCACGGCCGACACCGGCACGATGCCGCCGCCGAGCGCCTTGCCGAGCAGCAGCACGTCCGGGACGACGTCCTCGTGCTCGACGGCGAGGGTGCGGCCCGTCCGGCCGAGGCCCGACTGGATCTCGTCCGCGATGAACAGGCAGCCCGCGCGGCGGGTCAGCTCCCGCACCCCGGCGAGGTAGCCGTCGTCCGGGATGATCACCCCGGCCTCGCCCTGGATCGGCTCGATCAGCACCGCCGCCGTCGTGTCGTCGACGGCCGCCTCCAGCGCAGCCAGGTCGTTGTACGGCACGATCCTGAAACCGGGCGTGAACGGTCCGAAGCCGGACCGGGCCGTCTCGTCCGTGGAGAAGCTGACGATGGTCGTCGTACGGCCGTGGAAGTTCTCCGCCGCCACCACGATCGTCGCCTGTCCGGCCGGGACGCCCTTCACGTCGTACGCCCACTTGCGGGCCACCTTGATCCCGCTCTCCACCGCCTCCGCGCCGGTGTTCATCGGCAGCACCATGTCCAGGCCGGTCAGCTCCGCGAGCCGCTCGGCGAAGGAGGCCAGCCGGTCGTTGTGGAAGGCGCGGGAGGTGAGGGTGAGCCGGTCGAGCTGGCGGTGTGCCTCCTCGATCAGGGCCGGGTGGCGGTGGCCGAAGTTCAGGGCCGAGTAGCCGGCCAGCATGTCGAGGTAGCGGTTGCCCTCGACGTCCTCCACCCAGGTGCCCTCGGCACGGGCCACCACCACGGGCAGCGGGTGGTAGTTGTGCGCGAGAACCGGCTCCTCCGCGCGGATCAGGTCGTCGGAGGTACGGGTGCGCGCGGGTGCGGTCATCAGCGGATCTCCTGGGTGCAGCACTTGATGCCGCCGCCGGCCTTGTGGAACTCGGACAGGTCGACGGGGACGGGGACATAGCCGTGGCCGGCCAGACGCTCGGCGAGCGCCTCGGCCCGGGGCGCGATGAAGACGTTCCGGCCGTCGGAGACGGAGTTCAGGCCGAAGGCCATCGCGTCCTCGCGGGTGGCGAGGACCGCGTTCGGGTACAGGCGCTTGAGGACCTCCCGGCTGCCCGGCGAGAAGGCCTCCGGGTAGTAGCAGATGTTGTCGTCGTCGAGGACGAACAGCGCCGTGTCCAGGTGGTAGAAGTACGGGTCGACCAGGGTCAGGCCGATCACCGGGTGCCCGAGGAACTCCTGCGCCTCCCGGTGCGCCTCGCGCGTCGTGCGGAACCCGGTGCCGGCGAGCACGTACCGGCCCGTCCACACCAGGTCGCCCTCGCCCTCGGTCACCGACTCGGGCCGGTGGACGTCGTAGCCGGCCGCCTTGAACCAGGTGTCGTAGTGCACCGACTCGGGGCGGCGCTCCGGGGCGTGGAACAGGGAGCCGAAGACCCGGCCGCCGACGACGAAGGCCGCGTTGGCGGCGAACACCATGTCCGGCAGGCCGGGGACCGGCTCGACGGAGTCCACGGTGTGGCCGTGGTCGCGGTAGGCGCGGATCAGCTGCTGCCACTGCTCCTGGGCCAGGTCGACGTCGACGGGCTTGTCGGGATGCATCCAGGGGTTGATCGCGTACTGGACGGCGAAGTGTCTGGGTTCACAGACCAGGAACCGCCGGGAACGCGGCACACGACTTGCGGTCACAGAGGGTTTCCTCCGCTTTCCTGTGTGTCACTGAGGGGTGACACCACGGTAGGAAGAGAGGAAGACGGGCGACAAGCGAGAAAAGCTGCGCGGACAGGCAGGATCGCTGCGTTGTTGCCGGGGCGCACGCACGACTCCTGCGCGCCGGTCCGGTCACTCGGGTGCCGCGTGGGTGGCACCCGCTTCCGGGCTTTCCGGGAGCAGGTGGGACAGCACCATCACGCTGATCGTCTTCCGGATGAACGGCTCGGCGCGGATCCGCTCCAGCACCTCCTCGAAGTGCTCCACGTCCCGGGCGCGCACGTGCAGCAGCGCGTCGGCGCCGCCGGTCACCGTCATGGCCGCCGCGATCTCCGGATGGTTGCGGACGACCTCCGCCAGGCGCCGGGGCGGGGCCGCGCCCTCGCAGTACACCTCGACGTACGCCTCCGTCCGCCAGCCCAGCGCGGACGGCCTGACCGTCGCCGTGAAGCCGGTGATCACCCCGGTCTCCCGCAGCCGGTCCACCCGCCGCTTGACCGCGGTGGCGGACAGCCCGATCGCCGCTCCGATCTCGGCGAAGCTGGTCCGCGCGTTGGTCATGAGCGCGGTGACGATCTGGCGGTCCAGCTCGTCGAACGAGGGCGTCCTGCTGTTCATGCGGGCACTGTAGTCAGCCCCGCCCGCCCCCGCGGCTCACGACTGGGTGACCACCAGGGCGAGCGTCAGCAGCCCCAGCACCACCCATCCGAACCACAGCCAGCCGTTGCTGCCGAGCGCGACCGTGTAGGCGGTCACGACGACCAGCCCGCCGACCGTGAGCGCCCCCATCGTCCTGGTGGAACCGTTCGTGGAACCGGGCATCGCGACACCCTCCTCATGGTCCGTCCACGACCATGGTGCCCCGGCCCGGGCCGGGAGGGATAGGTGCGGCCGGTTCCGGCCCTAGCCCTCGCGCGCGTTCAGCGAGGCCAGGTAGGCGTTGTACGCCTCCAGCTCCTTGTCGCCGTCCCGGTCGGCGGCCCGGTCCTTGCGCTTGGCCTGCCGCTGCTCGGAGCGGTACCACTGGAACAGCAGCGCGATCAGCACCAGCACCGACGGAATCTCGCTGAACGCCCAGGCGATGCCGCCCGCCGCGCTCTGGTCGGACAGCGCGTCGATGCCCAGCGAGGCGGGCGGGTGCTCGAAGGTCTCGACCATCGGCGTCGACGCCATCATCAGCGCGATGCCGAAGAACGCGTGGAACGGCATGCCCGCGAACAGCTCCAGCATCCGCATCAGGTGGCCCGGCCGGTGCGGGCCCGGGTCGACACCGATGATCGGCCAGAAGAACACGACACCGACCGCGAGGAAGTGCACCATCATCGCGACGTGCCCGGTCTTCGAGCCCATCAGGAAGTCGAACAGCGGGGTGAAGTAGAGGGCGTACAGGCTCGCGATGAACAGCGGGATGGTGAACGCCGGGTGGGTGACGATCCGCATGTACCGGCTGTGCAGCAGCATCAGCAGCAGCTCACGCGGGCCCTTGCGGCCCCTGCCGGCGGTCGGCAGCGCGCGCAGCGCCAGGGTGACCGGGGCGCCGAGCAGGATGAGGATCGGCGACAGCATGCTGATCACCATGTGCTGCACCATGTGCACGCTGAACATGACCATGCCGTAGTCGTTGAGCCTGGTGCACATCATCAGCGCGATGGTGAGCACGCCTACGACGTAGGAGACGGTACGGCTCACCGGCCAGGCGTCCCCGCGCCGCCGCAGCCGCACGACACCCCAGCCGTAGAGAGCCAGACCGGCGAGGCAGGCGATGAGGAAGAAGGGGTCCGCCGACCATTCCAGCCCCCGCCCCAGCGTGAACGGCGGCAGATCCATCGTCATGCCGTGTCCGCTGTGATCCATCCGGCGGCTCCTGGTTCGTGGGGGTTGTGCGGTGTCTGTCCACAGCTGTCTGTGTCCGCACCAAGAGTAGAACCGGCCCCGGTCACCGCTGTGACCGGGGCCGGTTTGTCCTCACCCGGACCAGTGGGTCACAGGACGCACTCCGCCTCGTCGTACCGCTCCGCCGGCACGGTCTTCAGCGTCCGAACCGCCTCCGCCAGCGACACCATGGCGATGTCGGTCCCGCGCAGCGCCGTCATCTTGCCGAACTCACCCCGGTGCACGGCCTCCACCGCGTGCCAGCCGAAGCGGGTCGCCAGCACCCGGTCGTACGGCGTCGGAGTGCCGCCGCGCTGCACGTGCCCGAGGATCACCGGACGGGCCTCCTTGCCGAGCCGCTGCTCCAGCTCGACCGACAGCTGCCGCGCGATGCCCGCGAAGCGCTCGTGGCCGTAGACGTCCTTGCCGCCCTCGTCGAACTCCATGGAACCGGGGCGCGGCTTGGCCCCCTCCGCGGCGACCACTATCGCGAACCGCTTGCCGGCCTCGAACCGCTCACCGACCTTCCGCGTCAACTCGTCGATGTCGAAGGGCCGCTCCGGCACGACCACGGCGTGGGCGCCGGCGGCCATGCCGGAGTGCAGCGCGATCCAGCCGGTGTGCCGGCCCATGACCTCCACGATCAGCACGCGCTGGTGGGACTCGGCGGTGGTCTTCAGCCGGTCCAGGGCCTCGGTCGCCACGGTCACCGCCGTGTCGAAACCGAAGGTGACATCCGTGACCGCGATGTCGTTGTCGATGGTCTTGGGCACGCCCACGATCGGCAGCCCGGCGTCCGACAGCAGCCGGGCCGCCTTCAGCGTGCCCTCGCCGCCGATCGGGATGATCGCGTCCAGGCCGAGTTCCGCGACATGGCCCTTGGCGCGCTCCACACCGTCCCGCAGATGCTCCGGGCGGACCCGGGACGAGCCGAGGATGGTGCCGCCGCGCGCGAGGATGCCGCCCACGGCGTCCAGGTCGAGCTTCAGGTAGTCGCACTCCAGGAGGCCCTTCCAGCCGTCCCGGAAACCGATGACCTCGTCGCCGTGGTCGGCGACGGCACGGTGCACGACGGACCGGATGACGGCGTTCAGGCCGGGGCAGTCGCCGCCGGACGTGAGGACACCAATGCGCATAGCCCGAAATACCTTCTCAACGTGGGCCGGGTAACCGGACCACGCTGTCCGGCGGATTCCCGGTCACCCTACCGGCGCGAGGGGGTGGCTCCGTAGCGGGCGTCCGCCTGCTGGACGCGCCCGCACATGTGAGCGGACGGACCGTCAGGCGGGCCCGCCACGAGCCTGCCGGACCACACTGAAATCCGGCTGAAGAACGGGTTACGCAGGTTGCTGCGCCGCCTCGATGCGCTCGTTGCGGAGCGCCTCGTACCAGCGGTCGTCGATCGGCGGCAGCGCGTTGACGTCGAGCGCCAGCTTCAGCAGCAGGTCGGCGATCTGCGGGTTGCGGGCGAGTACCGGTCCGTGCATGTACGTACCGAAGACGGTCCCGTTGTACGCGCCCTCCGTGCCGTCCCCGGTGCCGTTGCCCTTGCCGATCTGCACCCGGGCGAAGGGGCGGGCCGTGGCGCCCAGGTGGGTGACGCCCTGGTGGTTCTCGAAACCGGTCAGCGGGGGGAGACCCAGCTGCGGGTCGATGTCGGCCAGTACGTCACCGACGCACCGCTCGCCCTCGCCGCGCACGGACACCACGTCCAGCAGGCCGAGGCCCGGCTCGCGCTGACCGAGGTCGTTGATGAACTCGTGGCCGAGGATCTGGTAGCCGGCGCAGACCGAGAAGACGATCGCGCCGTTCTCCACCGCCCGGTGCAGGTGCCCGTCCCGGCGCAGCCGCTCGGCCGCGAGCCGCTGCGGACGGTCCTCGCCGCCGCCGATGAGGTAGATGTCACCGGAGGTCGGGATCGGCTGGTCGCTGCGCACGTCGAGGCGGGCCACGTCCAGGCCGCGCTGCCGGGCCCGGCGCTCCACGACGAGCGCGTTGCCCTGGTCGCCGTAGGTGCTCAGCAGGTCCGGGTAGATCCACACCAGCCGCAGTTGGTTGTCGCTCATGAGGTGATCGCCCTTCGAGGATCAGAAGATCAGTTGCCGACGCGGCGGCGCAGGTCCTGGAACGCGGTGTAGTTCGCGATGACCTCGATCCGGCCCGGCGGGCACATCTGCACGGCCTGGTCGAGGTTGTCGCAGACCTGGAAGTGCTGGTTGGCGACCTCCAGGCGGACGGCGAGGTCCAGCTTCCGGTCGCCGATCACGAAGATCGGGTGACCGGTCAGCCGGGTGTAGTCGACGTCCCACAGCCAGGAGGTGTCGGTGCCGTCGGCGCCGCGCGCGTTCACGGACAGGATCACCGGGGCGGGCGGCGGGTCGATCAGGGAGAACGTCTCCAGCCAGCCGGCCGGGTTCTTGGCCAGCAGCAGCCTGAGGTCGCGGTTCTGGAACTGGACGACGTCGTACCGGCCGGCCACCGCCTGCACCTGGTACATCCGCTCCAGGGCGACCTGCGGCGGCACCCCGAAGACGGCGGCGACGGCCGCGGAGGAGGCCGCGTTCGCCTTGTTGGCGCGGCCCGGCAGCTGGAGGTGGATCGGCCAGGCGGACCCGTGCGGGTCCAGCACGTGGTCCCCGGACAGCGCCCAGGTCGGCGTCGGCCGCCGGAACCCGCACTCCCCGCAGAACCAGTCGTCGCCCGGGCGCTGCATCACGCCACCGCACGACGGGCAGGACCAGGCGTCGTCCTTCCACATCTGCCCGGCCGCGACCCAGATCACGTTCGGGGACGAGGACGCGGCCCACACCACCAGCGGGTCGTCGCAGTTGGCGACGATGACGGCCTTGGAGCCGGCCAGGCCCTCCCGCCAGTTCTCGGCGAGCATCCGGGTCTCGGCGGCGCGGTCGAGCTGGTCACGGGAGAGGTTGAGCAGGGCGATGCACTTCGGGCTGGTGTCCCGGGCCACACCGGCCAGGTACTTCTCGTCGACCTCGATGACACCGAACTTGGCGTCCGAACCGCCCGCCAGCGCCGAGGTGATGCCGGCCGGCATGTTGGCGCCCAGCGCGTTCGAGACGACCGGGCCCGCGGCGCGCAGCGCCTCGGCGATGAGCCGGGTGGTCGTGGTCTTGCCGTTGGTCGCCGACACCAGGACGACGTCCAGGTTCTGGGCGAGCCGGGCGAGCAGGTCGGGGTCGAGCTTCAGTGCTACCCGGCCGCCGATCACCGATCCGCTGCCGCGCCCCGCGGCGCGTGACGCCGCAGCTACCGCCTTGCCCGCGGTCACGGCCAGCTTGGCCCGCGGCGTGAGCGGGTCCGAGTTGCCTGCCATCAGTTCTCGATCCTCCTTGCGTACGCGCCGCGCCTGGGGCCATCCGGCAACGTGGTGTGAACCTCAGCCTATCGAGATCCATTCCCACACCCGAATCCCGGCCCGGACCTCGAGCGGCGGGCATGAGCGATACGAACCGTACCCTTGCCGCCATGCGACACGGTTCCATTCCGGGCGTCCACGGGCGCGTCCGGCCCCTCACCCTGCTCGGCGACGCCGTACTGCGCGAGCCCTGCCGGGACGTCACCGACTTCGGCCCCGGTCTCGCCGCCCTCGTGGAGGACCTGTTCGCCACGATGTACGCGGCGCGGGGAGTGGGCCTGGCCGCGAATCAGATCGGGGCCGGCTTGCGGGTGTTCGTCTACGACTGTCCGGATGACGAGGACGTGCGTCACCTGGGGCACGTGGTGAACCCCCGGCTGGTGGAGGCGGACGGTGTGGTGCTCCGGGGTCCCGAGGGCTGCCTGTCCCTGCCGGGTCTGGAGGCGGGGACCGAGCGCTACGACCACGCGGTGGTCGAGGGCTTCACGGTGACCGGCGATCCGGTCACCGTCCACGGCACCGGCTTCTTTGCCAGATGCTTGCAACACGAGTGCGACCACCTGGAGGGCCGTGTGTACGCGGACCGCCTCACGGGGTGGCGGAAGCGGAGGCTCGTGAGGCAGGTCTCCAGAGCCCCCTGGAACCGGGCGGGCACACGGGCCTGAGCGGTGCGGGGGCCTTCAGAACCCCGGCCCCCCCACCCGGTCGCCGGCCGCCGCCAGGCGGCCCCACAGCAGGTCGGCGAGGGACCGCACCAACTCGGCGCGGGAGCAGGGCCGTTCGCCCAGCCACCAGTCGCCGGCGGCGTGCATCATCCCGACGATCCCGTGCCCCCACACCCGCGCCAGCTGCTGGCTTCCCGGTCCGAGGTCCACCCGCTCCTCGATGACCTGGGCCAGTTCCTCGCCCATCCGCCGCAGCAGCGGAGCCGAGTGCTTGCCGACGTCGAAGCCCTGGTCGCCGCCGGTGCTCCCCTCCGCCGGGTGCATGAGGAACCGGTACACCTGGGGCCGCGCCTCGATCGCGGCGAGATAGGTGTCCAGCGTGGACTCGACCCGCTCGCGCCGGTCGGCCGGCGCGTCCAGCGCCGCCCGCAGCGATGCCAGCAACGCGTCGGTGTGCCGCTTGGCCAAGGCCGCGTAAAGACCGCCCTTGTCGCCGAAGTGCCGGTAAAGGATCGGCTTCGTGATACCCGCTTCCGCCGCGATCGCGTTCATCGACGCCTGCGGGCCGTCGCGCAGCACCACCCGGTCGGCGGCCTCCAGCAGCTCGCGCCGTCGGCGGTCGGCGGACCGCTGCTGATCGGTCCGCTGCGTGGTGTCCATGTGCTCTCCCCACCCGTGCTGATTCGGTGACGCCTGCGCAAACTAACACTGACCGGGTCCCCGGCATCGAACGGGCAGCCGAGGCGTCATCGGCGGTTGACTTTTCCTACCGATCGGTAACAGACTCGGGTTACCGTAAGTAACACCGCACCGCCGCTGGAGGGGACATGGCCGAGTTCACCATGGAGCTGAACGAGGAGCAGAAGGAAGTACGCGACTGGCTCCATGGCTTCGCCGCGGACGTGATCCGTCCGGCGGCGGCCGAGTGGGACGAGCGCGAGGAGACTCCCTGGCCGGTCATCCAGGAGGCCGCGAAGGTCGGCATCTACTCCCTCGACTTCTACGCGCAGCAGTACTTCGACTCCACCGGCCTCGGCATCCCGATGGCCATGGAGGAGCTGTTCTGGGGCGACGCGGGCATCGCCCTGTCCATTGTGGGCACCGGCCTGGCCGCCGTGGGCGTACTCGCCAACGGGACCGAGGAACAGATCGGCACCTGGATACCCCAGATGTACGGCGACCAGAACGACGTCAAGGTCGCCGCGTTCTGCTCCTCCGAGCCCGACGCCGGCTCCGACGTCGCCTCCATGCGCACCCGTGCCGTGTACGACGAGGCCAAGGACGAGTGGGTGATCAACGGCACGAAGACCTGGGCGACCAACGGCGGCATCGCCAACGTCCACGTCGTCGTCGCCGTCGTCGACCCGGAGCTGGGCTCCAAGGGCCACGCCTCCTTCATCGTCCCGCCGGGCACGCCCGGACTGTCCCAGGGGCAGAAGTTCAAGAAGCACGGCATCCGCGCCTCGCACACCGCCGAGGTCATCCTCGACGACGTCCGGGTGCCCGGATCCTGCCTGCTCGGCGGCAAGGAGAAGCTGGACGAGCGGCTGGCCCGGGCCCGGGAGAAGGCCAAGAAGGGCGTGGGGGTTCCCCCGGCCGGAGGCTGGGGGAGGGTGAAGAACGCGGCCATGGCCACGTTCGAGGCGTCCCGCCCGGCGGTCGGCGCCATGGCGGTGGGCACCGCCCGGGCCGCGTACGAGGTCGCCCTCGACTACGCCACGACCCGCGAGCAGTTCGGCCGCCCGATCATCGACAACCAGGGTGTGGCCTTCCAGCTGGCGGACATGCGCACCCAGATCGACGCCGCCCGCCTGCTGGTGTGGCGCGCCTCCTGGATGGCGATCAACGGCAAGCCGTTCACCGCCGCCGAGGGCTCCATGTCGAAGCTGTTCGCCAGCGAGACCGCCAAGAAGGTGACGGCCCAGGCGATCCAGATCCTCGGCGGCAACGGCTACACCCGCGAGTACCCGGTCGAGCGGATGCACCGGGACGCGGCCATCTACACCATCTTCGAGGGCACGAGCGAGATCCAGCGGCTGGTCATCGCGCGGACCCTGTCGGGGATGCCCATCCGCTAGCGTTCACCGGCGCCTCACCGGTGCCTGAGCGGTGTGAGCTGCTCGATGTCGTACTTGGCCCGCAACGCCTCGATGGCCTCCTGGTCCGGAGGACCGCCGTTGCCGAGGATGTCCAGCAGCTCCTCGAAATAGCGCTCGTGGTCCGGCGGGGGAGCCGCCTGGAAGAACATCTTGGCCGGCGTCTCCGTCGGATTCGCGAACGCGTGCGGGCAGCCGGGCGGTACGACGATGACCGTGCCCGGTGTCGCCCGGACCACCCGGCTGCCCGAGGACGACTCCCACTTCCGCCAGTTGTCCGGGGTGCGCACGCGCGGCTCGAAGGCGAGCACGTCCAGTTCGCCTTCGAGGATGTAGAACAACTCCTCGCTGCGCGTGTGCACATGGGCGCCCACGTCGAAGCCGGGCGGGACCTCCACCTCGAAGGTGGAGGCCATGCGTGAGTGCAGGCCGGTGACCTTGAAGGTCACCCGCTGGGCCGGTGTCTCGACGACCCGGCCGTGGCCCGGCGGCACGTACAGTCCCTCGGTCTCTGTCATGGGGACCTCACCAGGTCACCGGCAGGCACTCGGGCCCCCGGATCAGGGCGCCCTTCCTGAAGGGCACCTGATCCGGGGCCACGGCCAGCCTGAGGCCCGGTACCCGGTCCAGCAGGGCGTTCATCAGCAGTTCCTCCTCCAGCCGGGCGAGCATCCCGCCCGGGCAGTAGTGCGGGCCGAAACCGAACGCCAGGTGCGGGTTCGGACGGCGGGAGAAGTCGACGGTGTCCGGCGCGGGGAAGACGTCCGGGTCCCGGTTGGCGGCCAGGTAGGAGACGTACACCGGATCGCCCGCGCGGATGCGGACGCCGCCGATCTCCACGTCCTCCAGGGCGATCCGGGACAGGCCGACCGCGTTGCGGTGCGGGATGTAGCGCAGGAGTTCGTCGATCGCCCGGGGGCGGATCGCCGGGTCCGCGCGCAGTCGCGCCGTCAGACCGGGGCGGGTGAGCAGCAGGTGGAACATCTGCCCGCTGTTGGCGGTGACCGCCTCGCCGCCGATCTGGAGGAGCACGGCGAGGCCCACGGCCTGGTCCAGGGTGATCTCGCCGCGGCCCACGGCGGCACCGAGCAGCGAGGTGACATCCTCGCCCGCGCTGTTCTCGCGCAATCCGATCAGGTCGGCGAAGTAGGCGCTCATCTCCCGCTTGGCCCGCTCGCTGACCTCCTTGCCGTGCGCGGCGGACAGGATCAGCTGCGTCCAGGTGTGCATGTCGTGCCGGTCGCCGGCCGGCACGCCCATCAGCTCGCAGATCACCGCGATCGGGAAGGGGCCGAGGACCGCCGCCGTGAGGTCCGCGGGCGGGCCGGCCCCGAGCAGGTCGTCGACCAGCTCGTCCAGCATGCCGCGCGCCCGCTCGCGGACCCGCTCCACGCCCTTGGCCGTGAAGGCGGTGGCGACCGAGCGGCGCAGCCGGGTGTGGTCCGGCGGATCGAGGAAGCCGACCGCGCCCGGGTCGGGGATGAAGTGCGGGGCGAGCCGGGTGACCGGCTTGTCGACGACCGCCTCCCGGCTGAAGCGGGGGTCGTTGGCCACCATGCGTACGTCGTCGTACCGGGTGACCAGCCAGGCCCAGCCCTCGCCGTTGGGCAGCTGGACGCGGGTGACGGGACCCTCCGCCATCAGCTCGGCCAGCACCGGGTCGAAGTCCGTGCCCGTGAGGTCGAGCGCCGGCCAGTGCCGGATCGGGGGCATGACCTCGACGCCGGTGCGCGTCGCCTCCTCGATCATCGGGCGTCGCCGTCCCCGGTGACCCAGCGGCCCACGGACATCTCGGCGGTGATGCCGGGGCCGAAGCCGGCGAGCAGGCCGCGTGCCCGGTCGTGGGCGCCGCCCTCGTCGAAGAGCCGGCGCAGCGCGTCCAGGACGACGGCGCTGGCGATGTTGCCGTACTCGGTGAGCGTGGACCGGCTGAACCGGAAGGCGTGCGGGTCGACCTCGAGGAACTTGCTCAGGTCGTCGAGTATTCGGGGACCGCCCGCGTGGATGATGTAGAAGTCCAGGTCGGACGCGTCCCAGCCGTGGTCGCCGGCCAGGTCCTTGAGGGCCGGGGCGAGCGGTTCCATGGTCGCCGGCACCCGCTTGTCCAGCAGGAAGTGGAAACCGGTGGCCCGGACGTCGTAGGCGATCCAGTCCTCGGTCTTCGGGATCAGGTAGGAGCCGTTGCGCTCCAGACGGACGCCCGTGCCGCCCTGCCCGCGCACCACGGCGGCGGCGATGCCGTCGCCGAACAGCCCGTTGGAGAGCAGCGAGCCGACGCCGAGGTCGGTGGGCTGGTAGCACAGCGAGCAGAACTCGCAGGCCACGATGAGCGCGTTGGCGTTCGGGTACGCCGAGCAGAAGTCGTGCGCCCGGTTGATGGCCGCTCCGCCGGCCGCGCAGCCCAGCTGGGCGATGGGGAGCTGGCGGGTGGTGCTGTCGAAGTCCATCTCGTTGATCAGCCACGCCGTGAGCGAGGGCATCATGAAGCCCGTGCACGAGACGTAGATGATCGCGTCGATGTCGCGGGTGAGCAGCTCCGCGTCGTCCAGCGCCTGCCGGATCACGGCGGGGACGCGGGCCTTGGCCTCGGCCTCGTAGAGCTTGTTGCGCTCCTCGAAGCCCGGGTGCTTCAGGGTCTCCTCGATGGGCTGCACGATGTGCCGTGTCTTGACGCCGGTGTTCTCGATCAGCCTGAGAGCCAGTGGCAGTTGGGGGTGGTCCGCGTGGCGCGAACGCGCCAGCTCGAGCGTCTCCTCCATCGTGATCACGTGCTCCGGGACCGACACCGAGGGCTTGCACAAAGTCGCCATGAACCGTCCCTGCTTTCCGCTCTCCGGGGGCCTTCGCCCGCCGGCCAGAAGGTGGGTTCACCTCTGTGGGTGCTCCACCCACCGTCACCCGGGAGGACGACGATCTCGCGCTGGGTTACTCCGAATCGGGGACCCGGGGGTCAGGCGCGCAGGGCGATTCATGCCGCCGGACGAGGGAAAACGCGGGTACGGCCGTTACGGCGGGAGGGCGGCGCCGGGCGGCCGCCCGCACGGCCGGCGCCGCCGCGGCCGGGGCACGGCCGTGAGAGGTGGGCGCGGCCGTGGCGACCGGCTCGCTGAGGCGACGGGGCGTGGCTGTGGCGACGGGTGCGGTTGCGGCTGTGACGGGCGTGCGAGCGCGAGCGGGGCCGTCAGGGCGCCCCGCTGCTGTGGGCGATGCACGCCACGTCGATACGGTCCGCCAGTTTCGCCAGTTCGATGGTCAGCGCGGCGACCGTGTCCTCGTCCAGCCCCTGCTCCCCGGCCTCGACAAGATGCAGCCACCGCGCGCCCACGGTCCGCAACAGCTTACTCACGTCCACCGCGGCCACCTGCAAGGTCCCGCGGTCGTCGACGATCAGAGGCAGGGTCACTTCGCGGTTCACAAACGGGATGGTAGCCGCGCGGCGCTCACGCACCCTGCCAAACCGTGGTGATGTTGCAGAACTCCCGGATTCCGTGCCCGGACAGCTCACGCCCGTACCCCGACCGCTTCACTCCGCCGAACGGGAACGCCGGGTGCGAGGCGGTCATCCCGTTGACGTACACGGCGCCGGCCTCCAGGTCGCGCGCGAACCGCTCCACCTCGTTCTCGTCCCGCGTCCACACGTTCGAACTCAGGCCGAACGGCGAGTCGTTCGCGATCAGCACCGCCTCGTCCAGGTCGTCCGCCCGGTACAGCGTGGCCACCGGCCCGAACGCCTCCTCGCGGTGGATGCGCATCTCCCGGGTGATGCCGGTGAGGACGGTCGGCGGGTAGTACCAGCCGGGCCCGTCCGGCCGCTGCCCGCCGCACAGCACCTCGGCCCCGCTGCGCCTCGCGTCGTCGACGAGCTCCTCCAGGTCCTTCCTGCCCTGCTCGCTGGCGAGCGGCCCGATCTCGGTGTCCTCCGCGAGCGGGTCGCCGATCGTGAGGGCCCGCATGCCCGCGACGAACTTCTCGGCGAACGCGTCGTAGACGTCGCTGTGCACGATGAACCGCTTGGCGGCGATGCAGGACTGCCCGTTGTTCTGCACGCGGGCGGTCACCGCGACCCCGGCCGCGCGGTCCAGGTCGGCGGAGGGCATCACGATGAAGGGGTCGCTGCCGCCCAGCTCCAGCACCGTCTTCTTGATCATCTCCCCGGCGGTGGAGGCGACCGCCCGGCCGGCGGGTTCGCTGCCGGTCAGGGTCGCCGCCTTCACGCGCTCGTCGCGCAGGATGTCGTCCACCGCCGCCGAGCCGATCAGCAGCGTCTGGAAGCAGCCCGCGGGGAAGCCCGCCCGGTGGAACAGGTCCTCCAGGTACAGCGCCGTCTGCGGGACGTTGGAGGCGTGCTTGAGCAGGCCCACGTTGCCCGCCATGAGCGCGGGCGCCGCGAACCGGACGACCTGCCACAGGGGGAAGTTCCAGGGCATCACCGCGAGGACCGGGCCGAGCGGCCGGTAGCGGACCCGGACCCGGGAGGCGCCGGAGTCCGTCACGTCCGACTCGGCCGGTTCCTCCTCCGCCAGCAGCCCCTCGGCGCGCTCCGCGTACCAGCGCATCGCCTTGGCACATTTCGCGGCCTCCGCGCGGGCCTGCTTGACCGGCTTGCCCATCTCGGTGGTCATGATCCGGCCGATCTCCCGCTGGTCCTCGTCCAGCAGGTCGGCGGCCTTGTTCAGCAGTCGGGCGCGATCGGCGAAGGAGGTCGTCCGGTACGTGCGGAAAGTGGCCTCGGCGAGTTCGAGCCGGCGCTCCAGCTCGTCCTCGTCCATGGGCTCGTACGTCTTGAGCGTCTCGCCGTTCGCCGGGTTCACCGTCGCGATGGGCATGGCTGACCTCCCTGGGAGCGGGCTTGTCTCGACCTTCGCGCGCGGCCCCGCAAGTCGCAACGCGACAGGCCTCCCGGCGTTCCTTCCCGGTCGCCGCGAGGGGTTCCCGCTACTGCGAGTGCTCCGCCAGCCGGTCGAGAAACGCGGCCTGTGCCGTGACGATCACCTCACGCGCCCGGTCCACACCGAACCACGCCACCCGGTCCAGCTCCGGGAACTCCTGCCTGCGCCCCGACCGCGGCGGCCACTCCATCGTGAAGGTCCCCGGGGTGATCGTCTCCGGGTCCAGGTCCGCCGCCACCGCCCACGCCGTGACGATCTTGCCGTTGCGCTGCACCACCTCGCCCAGCGGAACGGCCTCCCCGTCGGGCGGCGCCACCCCCAGCTCCTCCCGGAACTCCCGCCGGGCCGCCTCCCAGGCCGGCTCCGCCGGGTCGTACTCGCCCTTGGGCACGGTCCAGGCGCCCGCGTCCTTCTTCGCCCAGAGCGGTCCGCCCATGTGGCCGAGCAGTACCTCCAGCCCCTGGTCGGTATGCCGGAACAACAGCAGTCCCGCGCTGCGCTTCGTCGTCCGTACCGTCACGGCGAGACCTCCGGGTGGGCTGCCAGCAGGGCCTCCACGGTATCGGCCTCCTCGGGGCGCTTGTCCTCGCGGTAGCGGACCACGCGGGCGAAGCGGAGGGTGACGCCGGCCGGGTAGCGGGTGGAGCGCTGGAGGCCGTCGTAGGCGATCTCCACGACGAGTTCGGGGCGGACCCGGACCACCCAGCCGTTGTCCTCGACCGCCAGTTCCCGCAGCCGCTCGGTCTGCCAGGCGAGCATCGCGTCGGTCATGCCCTTGAAGGTCTTGCCGAGCATGGCGAAGCCGCCGTCCGGGGTGCGGGCGCCGAGGTGGAGGTTGGAGAGCCTGCCGGTGCGCCGGCCGTGGCCCCACTCGGCGGCCAGCACCACCAGGTCGAGGGTGTGGACGGGCTTGACCTTCAGCCAGGCCGCGCCGCGCCGGCCCGCGCTGTAGGGCGCGTCGAGCGCCTTGACCACCACGCCCTCGTGGCCGCGGGCCAGGGTGTCGGCGAGGAACCGTTCCGCCTCCGGGATGTCCCGGGGGCCCGAGGCCAGCGTGCGCCGGACCCGCATCGGCTCCGGCACCAGCCGGGCCAGCTCCGCGTGCCGCTCGACGAAGGGCAGGTCGAGCAGGTCCCGGCCGTCGACCGAGAGGGCGTCGAAGAAGACGGGGGAGACCGGGGTCTGTCCGGCCGCCCTCGCCACGTCCGTGCGCGAGCCGACCCGGCCCGCGGTCTCCTGGAAGGACCGGGGCCGCCCCGCCGCGTCGAAGGAGATCACCTCGCCGTCCAGGATGAACCGCTCGCCCGGCAGCCCCAGCGCGGCGGCCGTCACTTCGGGCAGCCGGCCGGTGATGTCGTCCAGGGTGCGGGTGTGGATCCGGACCGTGTCGCCGTCCCGGTGGACCTGGACCCGGATGCCGTCCAGTTTCTCCTCCACCGCGCACGCGCCCAGCTTCTCCACCGCCTCCGCGACCGAGGACGCGCTGTGCGCCAGCATCGGCAGCACGGGCCGGCCGACCGTGAGCCGGAAGCGGTCGAGTGATCCGGGCCCCTCGCCGAGCAGGGCCTGCGCCACCGTCTGCAACGACCCCGCCAGCATCACCGCCCGCCGCACGTCCGCCGGGTCCGCGCCGGTCGCCCGGGCGAGCCCCTCCACGGCGACCGCGTCCAGCGCGCCCTGCCGCACCTCGCCGGTGAGCAGGCCGCGCAGGAAGCGCTGCTCCTCCTCGGTGGCCGCGCCCATCAGTTCCCCGACGATCCGTGTCCGCTCGGCCTGGGAGCCGGGCCCGGACACCTTGCCCAGTCCGGTGAGCCGGGCATCGACCTCCCGGACGGTCAGCGAGGGCTCGTCGGCGGGCGGGACCGGGCGGCCCAGCACCTTCCAGCCGACCCCGATGCGCCCCTGCGGCAGGCGTCCCGCCAGGTACGGGATGACGACCGGCACGTCGTCCGCCTCCGCGTCCCGGAACAGCTCCGCGAGCAGCTCGATCTTCCGGGACCGCGCCGCTGTCGCGGCGACCTCCCGGGACACCTGGGCCAACCGGGTCAGCAGCATGCCGCCATGGTGCCTCAGCGCTGCGCCGGGTGCGCGGTCGCGTTCCGGCGCGGGTGCGTGCGGGGCTGACCGGCCCCGCACGGCGGTGGCCGCCCACCTGCCACGGCCCCGCGCACCTTCAGACGGCTGCGTCCAGGTCGGCCATCAGGAGTTCCCCGTTGATCGCCGCCCCCGCCCGGTAACCCCGGCTCGCCGCGTTGATCACCTGCTCCGCGAAACCGCTCGCGTTGCCCGCCGCCCACAGCCCGGGCACGGTGGTCAGGCCCCGCTCGTCGATCACCGGATAGCTGCCGAACGGGGTCTCGCGCAGTTCGGCGCCCAGTCTGATCAGCAGGTCGTTGCGGGGCACGGCGCACGGGGCGGCGTACAGGACCTCGCGGTCGTGGACGGTGCCGTCCGCCAGCCGGACGCCGGTGAGGCGGTCGTCGGCGGTCACGAGTGCGGCCACCTCGCCGGGGACGACCGTCACGCCGGCGGCGGCCAGCCGGCGCCGGTCCTGGTCCGTCAGCCCGGCCTCGTCCACCTCGTGCAGGAAGAGCCGTACGTCCTTGGACCACTGCGTGACCATGAGCGCCTGGTGCACGCCGAGCGGCGAGGTGGCGAGGACGCCGGTCGGCAGGTCGCGCACCTCCCAGCCGTGGCAGTACGGGCAGTGGACCACGTCCCGGCCGAACCGCTCGGCGAGCCCCGGGACCGGCGGCAGCTCGTCCGTCAGGCCGGTCGCGACCACCAGGTGCCGGGCCCGCACGGTCCGGCCGCTCGCGAGCACGGCGGTGAAGTCCCCCTCCCGGGACACGTCCGCCACCCGGTCCCGGACCAGTTCCACCCCGTACCGGGCGACCTCCTCGCGCCCGACGGCCAGGAACTCGGCCGGTGACATGCCGTCCCGGGACAGATACCCCTGCATGTGCGCGGACGGCGCGTTGCGCGGCTCGCCCGCGTCGACGACCAGCGTGCGGCGCCGCGACCGGCCCAGCACCAGCGCGGCGGACAGGCCGGCGGCCCCGCCGCCGACGACGACGACTTCGTACGCGTTGTTCTCGGTCATGAGGCGACGGTCACCCGACGGCCGCGGGATTGACAAACAGGTTTGCCGTTTCTGCAATAGGTGTCATGAGCACAGACGACGTACTGGCGGACGTGGGCCCGAGGCTGCGCCGCATCCGCAAGGAGCGCGAGGTGACGCTGGCCGCGCTGTCCGAGGCCACCGGCATCTCCGTGAGCACCCTGTCCCGGCTGGAGTCCGGCCTGCGCAAGCCCAGCCTCGAACTGCTGCTGCCGATCGCCCAGGCCCACCAGGTGCCGCTGGACGAGCTGGTCGGAGCGCCGCCGGTGGGTGACCCGCGGGTGCGGTCCAAGCCGATCGTCCGCGGCGGGCGCACCCACTGGCCGCTGACCCGCCAGCCCGGCGGCCTCCAGGCCTTCAAGGTGCTCGAACCCCGGCGCAGACAGGAGCCCGACCCGCGGACCCACGAGGGCTACGAGTGGCTCTACGTCCTCTCGGGCCGGCTCCGCCTGGTCCTCGGCGAGCACGACGTCGTGCTGTCCGCGGGCGAGGCGGCCGAGTTCGACACACGGGTGCCGCACTGGTTCGGGTCGACGGGGGAGGGGCCGGTGGAGTTCCTGAGTCTGTTCGGACCCCAGGGGGAGCGGATGCACGTACGGGCGCGGCCCGCGCGCACGTGACCCACGCGACTGTTCCCTGATCGGCAAGCGACCGCTTAGTATGCCGTCGGACCCGGTCAGACGAAGCAGTCCCGTGGAGGCCCCGCATGCAGGCATGGCAAGTGCACGAGAACGGCGAGCCGAGCGAGGTGATGCGCCTCCACCACATCGAGCGGCCCACGCCCGGCGACGGCCAGGTGCTGCTGCGGGTGCGCGCCGCCAACGTCAACTTCCCGGACGCGCTGCTGTGCCGCGGCCAGTACCAGGTGCGTCCCCCGCTGCCCTTCACGCCCGGCGTGGAGATCTGCGGCGAGACCGAGGACGGCCGCCGGGTGATCGCCAACCCCGCGCTGCCCCACGGCGGCTTCGCCGAGTACGCCCTCGCCGATGCCCGCGCCCTGCTCCCCGCGCCCGAGTCGCTCGACGACGCCGAGGCGGCCGCCCTGCACATCGGCTACCAGACCGGCTGGTTCGGCCTGCACCGCCGCGCCCGCCTGGAAGCCGGGGAGACCCTGCTGGTGCACGCCGCCGCCGGGGGCGTGGGCAGCGCCGCCGTCCAGCTCGGCAAGGCGGCCGGCGCCACGGTGATCGGTGTCGTGGGCGGCGCGGACAAGGCCGCCGTCGCCCGGCGGCTCGGCTGTGACGTGGTGGTCGACCGGCGTTCCGAGGACGTCGTCGCCGCCGTCAAGGAGGCCACCGGCGGCCGGGGCGCCGACGTGATCTACGACCCGGTCGGCGGCGAGGCGTACGCCCAGTCCGCCAAACTGGTCGCCTTCGAGGGCCGGATCGTCGTCGTCGGCTTCGCCAGTGGCACCATCCCGAGCCCCGCCCTCAACCACGCCCTGGTGAAGAACTACTCGATCGTCGGCCTGCACTGGGGCCTGTACCACACCAAGAACCCGAAGCTGGTCCAGCGCTGCCACGAGGAACTGACCGAACTGGCCGCACGGGGCGCGATCAAACCGCTGGTCAGCGAGCGGGTGCCGCTCGCCGAGGCGGCCGGTGCCGTGCAGCGGGTCGCCGACGGGGTGACCACGGGCCGGATCGCCGTCGTCCTGGAGAACGGAGCCGTCGCATGACCGACGCCGACGAACTGCGCCGCCGTACCCGGGAGCTGCTCGCGCAGCACCCGCCCGCGAGCACCGACCGCCTGGACTTCCTCCGGGCCCGCTTCGACGCCGGCCTCGCCTGGGTGCACTACCCGGAGGGCCTCGGCGGACTGGGCGCCCCGCGCGCCCTCCAGGGCGTCGTGGACGCCGAACTGGCGGCGGCCGGCGCCCCCGACAACGACCCCCGGCGCATCGGCATCGGCCTCGGCATGGCCGCGCCGACGATCCTGAAGTACGGCACCGACGAGCAGAAGCGGCGCTACCTGCGCCCCCTATGGACCGGCGAGGAGGTCTGGTGCCAGCTGTTCAGCGAGCCCGGCGCCGGCTCCGACCTGGCCGCGCTCGGCACCCGGGCGGTCCGTTCGGGCGACAGCTGGGTGGTCAACGGACAGAAGGTGTGGACGTCGAGCGCCCACCTCGCCCGCTGGGCCATCCTCATCGCCCGTACCGACCCGGCCGTGCCCAAGCACCAGGGCATCACCTACTTCGTCTGCGACATGACCGATCCGGGCGTCGAGGTCCGGCCGCTGCGCCAGATCACCGGTGAGGCCGAGTTCAACGAGGTCTTCCTCACCGACGTCCGCATCCCCGACGACCGCCGCCTGGGCGAGGCCGGCGACGGCTGGCGGGTCGCCCAGACCACGCTGAACAACGAACGCGTCGCCATCGGCGGCATGGCCCTGCCCCGCGAGGGCGGCATGATCGGCCCGGTCGCGAAGACCTGGCGGGAACGCCCCGGACTGCGCACCCACGACCTGCACCAGCGCCTGCTGAAGCTGTGGGTCGAGGCCGAGGTCGCACGGTTCACCGGCGAACGCCTGCGCCAGCAGCTCGTGGCCGGCCAGCCCGGCCCCGAGGGCGCCGGCATGAAGCTCGCCTTCGCCCGACTCAACCAGGAGATCAGCGGCCTGGAGGTGGAACTCCGCGGCGAGGAGGGCCTGCTGTACGACGACTGGACCATGCGCCGCCCCGAGCTGGTCGACTTCACCGGCCGGGACGCCGGATACCGCTACCTGCGCTCCAAGGGCAACAGCATCGAGGGCGGGACCAGCGAGGTCCTGCTGAACATCGTCGCCGAGCGCGTCCTGGGCCTGCCCGCTGAGCCGCGCACCGACAAGGACGTCGCCTGGAAGGACCTCGCCCGATGACCGACCTGCTGTACTCCGAGGAGGAGGAGGCGCTGCGGGCCGCCGTCCGCGACCTGCTCACGGACCACTGCGCACCGGCCGACGTGATCACCCGCGCCGAGTCGGACGCCCCGCACGACCGCGCCCTGTGGAAGCTGCTCGCCGACGGCATGGGCCTGGCCGGGCTCCTGGTGCCCGAGGAGCGCGGCGGCCAGGGCGCCTCCGCGCGCGAGGCCGCCGTCGTGCTGGAGGAACTGGGGCGGGCGGTGGCCCCCCTGCCGTACCTCACCAGCGCGGTCGTGGCCACCGAGGCCCTGCTCGCCTGCGACGACGCCGAGCTGCTGGCACAGCTGGCCTCGGGACGCAGCATCGGCGCCCTCGCGGTCGCCCTGCACACGGCCCCGGGCGCCGGGGTCACGGCCGTACGCGTGCAGGACGGCACCCTGCACGGCGAGCTGACGGGCATCGCGGACGCGGCCGTAGCCGACGTCCTGCTCGTCCCGGCCGACGACGGCGGCCTGTACGCGGTCGCCGCCGACACCGTCACCATCACCCCGCAGGTCTCCCTGGACCTGACCCGCCCCCTCGCGAGCGTACGGCTGGAGGGTGCTCCCGGCCGCCGGGTCGGCGCCGCCGAGCCCGCCGTACGCCGTGCGCTGCGGGCCGCCGCGGGACTGCTCGCCTCTGAGCAACTCGGCGTCGCCGAGTGGGCGTTGACGCAGACCGTCCGGTACCTGAAGGAGCGCAAGCAGTTCAACCGGCCGGTCGGCGGGTTCCAGGCGCTCAAGCACCGGCTCGCCCAGCTGTGGCTCGAGGTCGTGCACCTGCGGGCCGCGGCCCGCGCCGCCGCCGACGCGCTCGCCACCGGCGAGGACATGGAGGTCAGGACCGCCGTCGCACAGGCGTACGCGGCGCCCGCCGCCGTCCGTGTCACCGAGGAGGCGTTGCAGCTCCACGGCGGCATCGGGATGACCTGGGAGCACCCGGTCCACCTGTATCTCAAGCGGGCCAAGGCGGACTCGATCGCCTACGGCACGGCGGGGGCCCACCGCGAGGCGCTGGCCGCACTGGTCGACCTCCAGGCACCCGTCCGGGCACCCCTCCAGGCGCCCTGACACACCCGCGGTGAAGCCCGCCCCGCCCGGGGCGGGCTTCACCGCGCGCACCGACGAAGTGAACAGAGCGCCAACTCCCCGTGCGAGGGGGCCCCTTCGGTGACGGGCGCACGCATACTCTCCCCGGTCCCCATCACCCCCAGGGAGGCAGTGCATGGCCCTCACCACCCGTCGCAGAGCCCTCACCACCTTCGGCGCCGCCCTCGCGGGCACGCTCGCCCTGCCCGCCGGCCACGCGCTGGCCGGTGAACGGACGCGTCACCCGCGCCCGCTGTGGCACGCCCACGCGCACAACGACTACGAGCACCCGCGGCCCCTGGCCGACGCCCTCGACCACCGCTTCGGCAGCGTCGAAGCCGACATCTTCCTCGTCGGCGACCAGCTCCTCGTCGGCCACGAGGCATCCGGCCTCGACCCGTCCCGCACCCTGGAATCCCTCTACCTGGAACCGCTCGCCGCCCGGGTCGAGGCCCACCACGGCCACGTGTACCGAGGTGCACGCCGGCCGCTCCAGCTCCTCGTCGACATCAAGACCGAGGGCTCCGCCACGTACCTCGAACTCGACCGCCACCTGCGCCGCTACCCGCACCTGTTCACCCGCTACGCGCACGGCCGCGTCCACCCCGGCCCGGTGACCGCCGTGGTCTCCGGCGACCGGGCGGCCCGTGCCCCGATGGAGGCGCAGACCGAGCGCCGCGCCTTCTACGACGGCCGCCTCGCCGACCTCGGCGGCCCCGCCCCGGCCTCCTTCATCTCACTGATCAGCGACAACTGGACGCAGAACTTCACCTGGACGGGCGCCGGGACGTTCCCGGACGCCGAGCGGCGGAGGCTGCGGAGCATCACCGGCGCCGCCCACGCGCGCGGGCAGCGGGTCCGGTTCTGGGCCACCCCCGACACCGCCGGCCCCGCCCGGGACGCGCTGTGGACGGAACTGCTCGCGGCCGGGGTCGACTACCTCAACACCGACGACCTCGCCGGCCTGGAGGCGTTCCTCGACGCCCGCCCCTCCGCGTAAGACCACACGATCGGAGGACACGTCAGCAGCCCGGACGAACCCTCCGCTACGCCACACTTGCGGCCGAACGCCGCACACGGGGCGTGGCGGAGGAGGGTTCCCGGTGGTCATTTCCATCTCTGTGGTGCTGCTGCTTCTTGTCCTGGCCGTGATCTTCATCCGGAATTGCTCGCTGAAGATCTCCCACGCCCTGGTCTGCCTGCTGCTCGGCTTCTACCTGGCCTGCACCAGCATGGCGCCCACCATTCAGAGCGGGCTCACCGCGACCGCCGAGCTGGTGGGCAGTCTGCGGCCGTGAACCGTCCGGCCGGAGCCGGTGGTGCGCCGGCCTCAGTCGGAGAAGACGCCGATGCCGTCGGGCACCGGGCGTTCGGCGCCGCCGCTCGGGTGGTTGCGCACCGTCACGGCGGCGGCGTCCGTGTCGCGGGCGACCAGCTCCGTCGAGCCGCCGCCGTCGAGGTTGAAGGCGGCGGTGGCCCCGAGCGCACGCATGGTCTCCGCCTCCTCGGCGACGGTCAGCCCGCTGCGGTAGCTCGCCGAGCCGTCCAGCGCCAGCAGCAGCATCTGCCGCCCGCCGCCCTTGTACCCGACGACCGTCCGCACCGCCGAGGTGCTGTCGTCCAGGCCGGACAGTGGACTGCCGTCGCGCAGGACCGGGAAGCCGCCGATCGCGAACGCGTACGGCACCCCGGACGAGGACGCCACCAACGCGTGCGTCACGTCCACCGGGTCACCGACCGACAACTTGCGCAGACGCCGCGCGCCCTCCTCGCGCCCCAGCAGCACCGTGGTGTCCGCCGGGATCGGGCCGCTTCCCGGGCCGTCGGTGGCGGAGACCACCCGGCCCCCGCGCACCTTCACCTCGTACGTGTCGTCGCTGCACGGTGCCGCGCGCAGGGTGTCCGTGCCGCACACGGCCCGCAGCCGGGAGACGCTGCCCCAGCGCGCGGTGAAGGCGCCGACCGAATCCACCGGCAGCGCGTACTGGTTGAGGCCCTTCAGCGGCACCTGCCCGTCCGGTGTGCCGACCGAACCGGAGAGGGAGAGGCGGTCCAGGCGGGCCCGCCGGTCGGTGCCCACGCCGAACACGTCCCGGGTGGTCGTGCCCGGAGGCATCGCGGGTCCGAACCGCTGCCCCTTGGGCACCGCCGCCTTGAGCGCCTGTCCGCCGGCCACGGCCGGTCCGACGGCCGCGCCCGTCGCCGGCACGCCCGGGTGCTGCGTCTCGGTGATGTCGAAGAAGTCGCCGTTCACCCCGGCGACCGCGCCGGCCGAGTCCGCCATCCGGGACACGGTGGCCCGCGCCGCCACCGCGCCCGGGTACAGCAGGTCGACGTGGACGTGCGGGTCGGCCAGGTCCACCGTGAGCAGGTGCGCGCGGGCCTTCCCCGCCGCCCCGGCGATGTCGAACTGCCGGTAGGTGACGCCCGGCGCGAGCCGTCTGCCCGCCGGCGCGGCACCGGCCGGTGCCGCCCCCGCCAGGGCCGCGCCGGCGAGCACCCCGAACGCCGTGACAACCGTGAGAACCGCTCTGCCCGCTGCCGAACGCCTGCGAGGTCCCGTCACCGTGCCCCCTGATGTCTCGTCAACTGTCCTCGGTGTACGGGCAGTGGACCAGACTCGGGCGGGCCGGCGGGCCCACTAGGCGTCGACGACGCGAGAACGGGTGAGGAAACGTACCCCCTCGGGTGCTTCCAGGGAGAAACCGCTGCCTCGTCCCGGCACGACGTCCACGATCAGCCGGGTGTGGCTCCACGCCTGGTACTGGCTCCGCGACATCCAGAACGTGACGGGCTCCGGCACGCCGTCCACCGCCAGCTCGGCCAGCAGCACGTCCGAGCCGCCGGTACGGAACTCACCGTCCGGGTAGCACATCGGGGCGCTGCCGTCGCAGCAGCCACCGGACTGGTGGAACATCAGCGGACCGTGCTCGGCGCGCAGACGACGCACCAGCTGAGCGGCCTGCGGGGTCAGCGCGACGCGCGGGATCTCCTCTTCCATGTCACCGTCCTGGGCAGCGGGGGAGTCGGATCGTCGGCTCCAGTCTCACGGTTGGTCACGACCCCGTCCAGAACGCCTCGTGGCCCCGCCGCGTCCGCGCAAGGGGTCGACTGGGAGCATGGGGCGCATGCGCCCTTCCTTCCCGCGTCCGCCCGAGCCGCGCTTCGTCCCCGCCGGTGAACACCCGCTGTGGGACGAGGCACTGGCGACGGTCAACCGGGACCTCGCGGCGACCCTGCCCGGGCAGCACCCGCTGTGCCTCATCGCGTACCCGGCGGACGCGGACGAGGACGAGGACGAACGGGTCTACGTCGCACTGGCCGACGGCAACGCGCACGGCAACGCCCTGCAACCGGCCGGCTCCGCCGACTGGGCGCTGTGGGGCATCGCCGACGCCGCCCAGGACACGATCACGGGGTGCCTGTGGCAGGTGTGGCCGGTCTGCACGCTCCACGGCCTCGGCATGCACCTGGCGAAGCAGTCCGGCCGCCCGGTCTGGAGCTGCGCGGGCGGCGGCCGGCCGGGCGATCCGGCCCATGTGCGCGCAGCGGTGGGGGAGCTGGACACGGTGCACCGACCGCACCGGCCGAACCGGAAGCGTCGCAAGGACGGCAAGGGGCGTTAGAGCGGCAGGCGGTAGGCGGCACGCGGCAGGCGGCAGGCGGCAGGCGGCAGGCGGCTGGGGCGTAGGGGTGACGGGGCGGCACGGCGCACCGGGTCGGCTGGGGGCGGCCGGGAGCCGCTGCGGTTCCTTGCGGATGCGAGAGGTCGAAGCGCTGTCCGACATGGCCGGGCCAACGGCTCGCCGAGGCGCCGGACTCCCACGGGCATCCGGTGGCCGGGCTCGTCGTCGGGCCTGACGTGCTCGGCGGTGTCCTCTGCCGGGGCGGGCACGACCTGTAGGGCAGCGGCCGCACCGGCGCTCCGGGGCGGATGACCCGCTTCCCGCCCGACACCGTGGAGCGGGACACTCGGCATGGGCCACTCGGCATGGCTCGGCCGGACGCTGGACCCGCGAGTTCGTGGGCGTGTCAGCCGGCTTCGCCCGGCAACCCGGCTCCGCGGACCCGAGGTTCCCGGGCGCGCAGTGACCTCGCCGCGGCGCCCGGCGGGCCCGCCGGCAGGGCAGGCCCGTGCCGTGCAGGACTGCGGCCGGCGGGCGCGGATCTGCGACGGGTGAGCCGTGGCTCGTTCAGCGCGCGGAGCCGCGTCGGTCCCGGCGGGCGCGGAGGGCCTCCGGCAGCAGCGGGAGCAGCGACAGGACGACGACCACGGCGACCAGCGGCAGCAGATAGTCGTCGATGTGCGGGACGGACGCCCCCAGGGTGTACCCGGCGAGCACCAGCGCCTGCGACCACAGCACCCCGCCCACCGTCTGCCAGAGGGTGAAGGTCCGCGCCGGCACGCCCAGGGCCCCGGCCACCGGGTGCAGGACCGTCCGCAGCAGCGGCACGAACCGGCCGATCACCAGCGCCTTGCCGTAGCCGTAGCGCGCCAGCAGCCGTTCCGCCCGCGCCGCCGCGCCCTTCACCCGCCCGCTGCTCGTGCGCGCGAGCAGTGCCCGGCCGCCGTGCCGTCCGATCAGGTACCCCACCTGGCCGCCCGCCACAGCTCCGATCGCCGCGCACGCCAGCACCTGCCACAGCGCCAGCCGCGGCGGCTGCTGCGCGCTGCCCGCGCACAGCACACCGGCCGGGAACAGCAGCGTGTCCCCGGGCAGGAAGAAGCCGACGACCAGCAGACCCGACTCGGCGAAGAGCACGGCCAGGACACCCAGCGCGCCGAAGGCGGCCAGCACCGAGGCGCTGTCCATCGGGTTGACGGCGATCAACGGGCACGCCTCCCGGCCTCCTCGGGGACCCTGTCCGCTCCCCAGCATGGCGTGCCCGGCCCACCCGTGCGCGCCGGTCCCGTGCAGCGGCCGGACGCGCCGGCGCCGATGCGTGAGGAGCACCGGCCGGGTGACCCCGAGCACCGGCGCCGCGGCGCCGCCCCTCGGCCCGCCGGCCCCGCCGCGTGTTCACCAGCTGATCCTGGCGGCCACCGGCAGGTGGTCACTGCCGGTGGCCGGCAGTACCCGGGAACTGTCCGGCCGCACGCCGCGGACCAGGATCTGGTCGATCCGCGCCACGGGGAACCTCGCCGGCCAGGTGAAGCCGAATCCGCTGCCTGCCTCCACCTGGGCCGACCGCATCCGCGAGGTGACGCCGGCGAGCGCGCGGTCGTCCACGGTGCCGTTCAGGTCGCCGAGCAGCACCACCCGCTTGTTCCGCTCGGCGGCGACGGCCTCGGCGAGCGCCTTCGCGCCGCGGTCCCGGCTGTCCGTCCAAAAGCCCCTCGCGGGAAACAGGCGTACGGAACCCAGGTGGGCCACGTACACCGCCAGCGGACCCCGGCCCGTGGCCACCGTGGTGCGCAGCGCCCGGTTGTAGGTCATCTTGACGTCGGCCGGTTTGGTGTCCCCCAGTGGCCCGTAGTCCATCTTGACGTCGACCGGCCGGGTGTCCGACAGCGGCAGCTTGCTCCACAGCCCGACCGTGCCCAGCACCGTGTGGTACGGGTACGCCCGCGCCAGTTCCCTCTCGTACGTGCCGCGGGCCCGCTCGGTGAGCTCCACCAGGGCCAGCACGTCCGCACCGGAGGCGACCAGGTGGCGGGCGGTGCCGGCCGGGTCGGGGTTGGCGTCGCCGACGTTGTGCTCGGCGACGGTGAGGTCACCGCCCGGGTGGGACCTGTCGCCGAGCAGCCCGCCGAAGAGGTTCAGCCACACCACGGCAGGCAGCAGCAGCGCGACCACCGCGGTGGCGGAGCGTCGCCACAGCGCGCCGGTCAGCAAGACGGGGACGAGCAGGCCGAACCACGGCAGGAAGGTCTCCACCAGGCTGCCGAGGCCCGCACGGTTGGTGATCCGCGCGTGCAGCAGCAGGCCCAGGCCCAGCAGCACCGCCGACACCGCGAGCACCGGCCCGCGCTTCCAGGGCCCCGGCCGGGAGGCGGCACGCACCGCCCGGTGCAGACGCGCGCGCCAGGCCCCGGCGCCGGGACCCTGGTGACCGGCGCCGCCCTGCCCGGCCTCCACCGTGTCCACCCGCGTCATCGCCCGCCCTCGCTCACTGCCGGCTCCCGGCGGCGGCCGGGCGCGGCGAAGGACATCGGGTTTTCCGTCGTTCCTGCTGAGGGTGGGGTTCGGCGCATGCCACCAGTCAAGGCGAGGCGGTGTTGCCCGCACGTATGCGTTTTTCCATACGCCGACGATAGGGACCGGCTCGTAGCATCACGTGCATGCGCGTGCTGATCGTCGAGGACGAACCGTACATGGCGGAGGCCATCCGCGACGGCCTGCGCCTGGAGGCGATCGCGGCCGACCTCGCGGGTGACGGCGACACCGCGCTGGACATGCTGGGCACCCACACCTACGACATCGCCGTACTCGACCGCGACATCCCCGGGCCTTCCGGTGACGAGATCGCCCGACGTATCGTCGCCTCCGGCAGCGGCATGCCGATCCTCATGCTCACCGCCGCCGACCGTCTCGACGACAAGGCCTCTGGGTTCGGACTCGGCGCCGACGACTACCTCACCAAACCCTTCGACCTGCGCGAACTCGTGCTGAGGCTCAGGGCCCTCGACCGCAGACGTGCCCACAACAGGCCGCCCGTGCGGGAGATCGCGGGGCTGCGGCTGGACCCGTTCCGCCGCGAGGTCCACCGGGACGGCCGCTACGTCGCGCTGACCCGGAAGCAGTTCGCGGTGCTCGAGGTCCTCGTCGCGGCCGAGGGCGGTGTCGTCAGCGCCGAGGAACTCCTGGAACGCGCGTGGGACGAGAACGCCGACCCCTTCACCAACGCCGTGCGCATCACCGTCTCGGCCCTGCGCAAGCGTCTCGGCGAACCATGGGTCATCGCCACCGTGCCGGGCGCCGGCTACCGCATCGACACGCCACCGGAGGCCGTACCCGAAGGGCCGGACCGTGAATAGAGCGCCCGGGATGAGCGTCCGCCTCAGACTCGCCCTCAGCTACGCCGGATTCCTCATGGTCGCGGGCGCCTTGCTGCTCGCCGCCGTGTGGCTGTTCCTGTTGCGCTACGTCCCCGAGCGCGCGCTCCTCGTCAGCAGCGACACCCTCACCCACGGTGTCTTCCCCGTCCGGTCCGGCCTCCTGCGCGCCTTCGCGCCGTCGGCTGCCGCGGTACTGGTCTTCCTGCTGGTCTTCGGTCTGCTGGGAGGCTGGGTCCTCGCCGGCCGCATGCTCGCCCCCCTGAGCCGGATCACCGACGCGACACGCAGGGCCACGGACGGTTCACTCTCGCACCGCATCCGGCTGCCGGGCCGCGAGGACGAGTTCCGCGAACTCGCCGACGCCTTCGACACGATGCTCGCCCGGATCGAGACGCACGTCGCCGAACAGCGGAGGTTCGTGGCCAACGCCTCCCACGAGTTGCGCACCCCGCTGGCCATCTCCAAGGCACTCCTCGACGTGGCCCGCACCGATCCGGGCCGCGACACCGGCGAACTCCTCGACCGCCTCCACGCCGTCAACACCCGGGCGATCGACCTCACCGAGGCACTGCTCCTGCTCAGCCGCGCCGAACAGCGGTCCTTCACCCGGGAACCCGTCGACCTGTCCCTGGTGGCGGAAGAAGCGACCGAGACACTGCTCCCCCTCGCCGAGAAGCACGACGTCACCATCGAGACCGGCGGCGACATCGCCCCCACGAGCGGGTCGCAGGCGCTGCTGCTCCAGCTGACCGTGAACCTGGTCCACAACGCGATCGTCCACAACCTGCCGGACCGGGGAGCCGTCCGGGTCAGTACCGGCGTCCGCCCCCGTACCGTCGTGCTCACCGTGGAGAACACGGGCGAGAAGCTCGCCCCGCGGCTGGTCCCGACGCTCACCGAACCGTTCCAGCGGGGCACCGAACGCGTCCGCACCGACCACGCGGGCGTCGGCCTCGGCCTGGCGATCGCCCGGACCATCACGCACGCACACGACGGGACGCTCACCCTCACCCCGCGCGCCGCCGGCGGTCTCCGCGTCACCGTGGAACTACCCGCGGCAGCCCCGCGCACCGGCCCTGAAGGCACCTGAAGGCACCTGGGCACCTGAAGGCAGGGGACGGTCCGGCCCATCGCCCGGGCACGGCCGGTCGCCCTCGACGTACCGGGCCCGCGACCCGCGGTGGTGCTGCCGTGCCATCGAGTGAGGGGCTCAGCGGGCCAGCGGCACCCACGTGCCGTGGGGTGCGACCCGCAGCAGGGAGGAGAGGCCGGCCTCGTGGAAGGCCAGTTCGATCTCGGGAAGCCCTTCGGAGAAGTGGGCCCAGCCGTCGTAGTGGGCCGGTACGACGGTCCGCACGCCCAGGACGGCGGCAGCGGCGGCGGCCCGGCGGCTGTCCAGGGACAGGGGCCGTCCGTCGAACTTCGCCGGCACGCGTGCCGCTCCCGCGTGCAGGACGGCCGCGTCGATCCCGGGCACCCGGCGGGAGATCTCCGCGACCGTGCGGATCGAGGCGTTGTCGCCGCTGACGTACACGGTCGGCAGGCCCTGCCCGGACAGCACGAACCCGATGACCTCGCAGTTGACGTTGCCGTCCGCGTCGCGTTCGCCGTCCTCGGGACCGTGGACGGCGGGGACGGCCAGTACCGTCAGATCTCCGCCGCCGTCCGGCCGGGGCAGTCGGTGGCCGGTCCACGGGGAGAGGCCGACGGCGGGCGAGCCGAGCCGCTGCGCCGCGAGCGGCCCGGTGAGCACCAGCGGGGCGGTCTTCGCGAACGCGCGGCCCCGCCCGTCGAGGTTGTCCGGGTGGGCTTCGTGGCTGACCAGGACGAGGTCGGCCGGTCCCACCGCGTCCTCGCCGGCGGCGGGCCCGGCGGTCTTGGTGAGGTACCCCTGGGGGCCCGCGTCGTCGAAGGTCGGATCGCTGACGATCCGCAGGCCGCCGATGTCGATGACGGCCGTCGGGCCGCCCAGCACGGTGACCGCGCATTCCTGCCGGGGCAGCCCTGTGCTCATCGTGGTCCTCGCAGCGTGCTCGGGATGGTTCGCTTCACGGCGTCCACGCTAACGACGCCCCGGCGGCCCGTGAAATGCCCGGGCAGACGCGTCCATGCGTCGCCGGCATGGACGCCGCGTCTCCTGGGCGCGGCTGGCGTCACCCGGCCGCCGTCCGGAGGGAGGCGTCCAGGAACCGGCGGACCAGTGTCCGCTGCGAGTCGGGGAAGTAGACGAGGCGCACCGGGCTCGGCGGTGCCCCCGTGAGGGGGACGAAACTGACCGCGGGGTGCTGGGTACGGCGCCGCGCGACCTCCGGGACGATGCCGATGCCCCGGTCGGCCGCCACCGACTCCAGCCACTCGTCGTAGTTCGCCGTTTCGATGATCCGGGCCGGGCGCTGGTCCGCGGGCCACGACCAGGGACCGGTCGTACCGCTGACCGTGTTGACCACCAGCGGCCAGAACCGGACGTCCGCCCAGTCCAGATGACCGAGGCGGGTCAGCTCGTGGTGCCCGGAGCACACGGCGACGCGCGGCTCGTCGAACAGGTGCACGGTGTGCGCCCCCTTCGGCGCCTCCCGCTCGCCGCGGACCACCGCGATGTCGACGGTGCGCCGGCGCAACGCCTGGAGGGGATCGTCGGTCCGGACCAGGGCGACCGTCGCTCCGGTGTCCTCCTCGAACCGGCTCACGGTCCGCTGCGCCCACGGATCGGGCAGCAGCCAGCTGAAGCCGAGCCGCAGGGTGACGCGGTGCCGGGCGACGGCGAGGGCCTGGTCCAGCGTGGCGAGGACCCGCTCGACGTGGACGAGGAACTCCGCGCCGGTCTCCGTCGGTTCGACGTGCCGGGAGGAACGGTCGAGCAGGCGGACGCTCAGGATGCCCTCCAGCTGCGCGATCGTACGGCTGAGCGCCGGCTGGGTGATCAGCAGTTCCTCGGCGGCCCGGGAGAAGGAGCGGTGGCGGGCCACCGACGCGAAGGCCCGCAGGTGACGCAACTCGACGTCCATGCTCATCGCGCCCCTTTCCGGCACCCATGCCTGCCGTGCATAGCGCCAGCGTAATGGGCGTCTGACAGGCGGAGCGCGCTCTGTCTACGCCCGGCCCGGCGCCGGTCTCCGGCCGGGCGCGCCGGCACCGCGCCCGCGCCGTACGGGCGGAGGCCGACCGCTACGGCCCGGCCCTGTCCCGGGAACCGACCGAGGACGACGACCACTGGAGGGACGACATCGACCTGTTGGTCTCGGCCCCCGTCCCGTGGGTGTCCTTCACCCGGCGTACGGAGCGGTCGGCACCCCGTGCACGGGGGCGATCAGGTCGGGCGGCCGGACTGGCGTGAGGGTCCGGGCCGGGCGGAGGGCGCCGGAGCGGTCACCCTGCCCGTCATCGCCACGGGCGGCACCGGCAGCGGCCGCCGCCGGCGTGAGGGAGGTCACGCGCGCGGGCGCCAGGGCCGCCAAGGTGGGCACCGTGCTGCTGCGCTGCGCACGCACGAGAGCGGGGCGTCCGCGCGCACAAGGCGGCCCTGGCCGATTCGGCCTTCACCGCCACGACCGTCACCCGCGCCTTCACCACCACGACCGTCACCCGCGCCTTCACGGGACGGCCCGCCCGCGCCCTCGGCGACCACTTCACCGACCGCTTCGACGCCTCGCCCCGGCCGGCTACCCGGCCCCGCACCACCTCAGCGCCCCTCCGCAAGGCCGCGACCGCGGCCGGCGACACCCGACCGATCCGTCTGTGGGCCGGAACCGGTCACCGCGAGGCCCGGACGGAGTCCGCCGCGGACCCCTTCGCATGCCTCGCCGTCCGGATGCGAGGGCGCGGGTGAGCCGCCGGGGGACGCGGGCCCGTGGAGGCTGGAAGCCGGGTGTGCCCAGCGGACCGGGCTGTCACGGGTCCGTCCCGAACCCGCCTGACCGGCCGGCGGTTCGCTCGGTGCCCGGTGCCGGCCGCGCCGGAAAATACCGGGCTTCGCTCGGACGACCGCCGTACCGTAGCGGCATGCTCGATGAGGACGGTTATTTCGGGGAGTCCGTCGCCGCGTCGTACGACGAGTCGTCGGCGGAGATGTTCGACCGGCGGGTCGTGGAGCCTGCCGTGGATCTGCTGGCGGAGCTGGCCGGGGACGGAGGGCGGGCGCTGGAGTTCGGGATCGGGACCGGGCGGGTCGCACTGCCGCTCGCGGCGCGTGGTGTCCAGGTGCACGGCATCGACGTGTCCCGGGCGATGGTCGGGCGGCTGCGGGCCAAGCCCGGCGGCGACGGGATCGGTGTCACGATCGGGGACTTCGCGACCACCGAGGTCGAGGGGACCTTCTCGGTCGCCTACCTCGTCTACAACACGATCATGAACCTGACCTCGCAGGACGCCCAGGTGGACTGCTTCCGCAACGCCGCCGCTCATCTCGAGCCCGGCGGTTGTTTCGTCATCGAGGTCGGCGTGCCCGATCTGCGGCGCCTGCCTCCCGGGCAGAACGCCGTGCCGTTCCGGGTGGATGAGGGGCGGCTCGGGTTCGACCTGTACGAGGTGGCCACCCAGTCCGTCACCTCGCACCACGTCTCCGTCCAGGACGGCCGCGGCAGCCACCTGGCCGTTCCGTTCCGCTACGTCTGGCCCGCCGAGCTGGACCTCATGGCCCGGCTGGCCGGAATGCGGCTGCGGGAGCGGTGGGACGGGTGGACGCGCGAGCCGTTCACCAGCGAGAGCCGGCAGCACGTGTCCGTGTGGGAGAAGGTCGCGGGCTGAGGCGGTCGGCGTCCGGTCCGGACTCCTGGAAAAGGGCGCCTGACGGGCGTCTGCCCCGGTCAGGCGCCCGCTCCCCGGGCCTAGAAGAAGCCCAGCTTCTTCGGTGAGTACGACACCAGGAGGTTCTTCGTCTGCTGGTAGTGCTCCAGCATCATCTTGTGCGTCTCACGGCCGATCCCCGACTGCTTGTAGCCGCCGAACGCCGCGTGCGCGGGATAGGCGTGGTAGCAGTTGGTCCACACACGGCCGGCCTGGATCGCGCGCCCCGCGCGGTAGGCGGTGTTGATGTCGCGGGTCCACACACCCGCGCCCAGGCCGTACAGCGTGTCGTTGGCGATTTTGACCGCGTCGTCGAAGTCGTCGAAGGAAGCCACCGAGACGACGGGGCCGAAGATCTCCTCCTGGAAGATCCGCATGCGGTTGTCGCCCTCGAAGATGGTTGGCTGGACGTAGTACCCGCCCTTCAACTCGCCCTCGGCATCGACACGTTCACCACCGGTGAGGATCTTCGCGCCCTCCTGGCGGCCGATGTCCAGGTAGGAGAGGATCTTCTCCAGCTGGTCGTTGGAGGCCTGCGCGCCGATCATGGTCTCGGTGTCCAGCGGGTGACCCGGCTTGATGCGCCGGGTGCGTTCGACGGCCGCCTCCAGGAACTCCGCGTAGTGACCGCGCTGGACCAGCGCCCGGGACGGGCACGTGCAGACCTCGCCCTGGTTGAGCGCGAACATCGTGAAGCCCTCGAGCGCCTTGTCCCGGAAGTCGTCGTCGTGCGCCCACACGTCGTCGAAGAAGATGTTCGGCGACTTCCCGCCGAGTTCCAGGGTGACCGGCTTGATGTTCTCCGAGGCGTACTGCATGATCAGCCGCCCCGTGGTGGTCTCCCCGGTGAACGCGACCTTCGCCACCCGCGGGCTCGACGCCAGCGGCTTGCCCGCCTCCGCACCGAACCCGTTGACGATGTTGAGCACACCCGGCGGCAGCAGGTCCGCGACCAGGCTCAGCCAGTAGTGGATGGAGGCCGGGGTCTGCTCGGCCGGCTTGAGCACGACCGCGTTGCCCGCGGCGAGCGCCGGCGCCAGCTTCCAGGCCGCCATCAGGATCGGGAAGTTCCACGGGATGATCTGCGCGACGACTCCGAGCGGCTCGTGGAAGTGGTACGCCACCGTGTCGTCGTCCAGCTCGCCCAGCGAACCCTCCTGCGCCCGGATCGCCCCGGCGAAGTAGCGGAAGTGGTCGATCGCGAGGGGGATGTCGGCGGCCAGCGTCTCCCGGACCGGCTTGCCGTTCTCCCAGCTCTCGGCCACCGCCAGCGGCTCCAGGTGGGCCTCCATCCGGTCGGCGATCCTCAGCAGGATGTCGGAGCGCTCCGCGACCGGGGTACGACCCCACCCGGGCGCGGCCTCGTGGGCCGCGTCCAGCGCCCGCTCGACGTCCTCCGCGGTACCGCGCGCGATCTCCGTGAACGGCTGACCGTTGACCGGTGACGGGTTCTCGAAGTACTGCCCGCGCGCCGGCGGCACATAGTCGCCACCGATGTAGTGGTCGTAGCGCGACTGGTAGGAGACGATCGCGCCTTCGGTGCCCGGCGCCGCGTAACGAGTCATCCTGGTTGCCTCCCGGTGCTGCGCTGCCCGCCGTTGGACAGCTCTCGGCGCGAGGTTAGGGACGCGGACGTTGCAAGTACGTTGCGTCGCGGCTGCGTGCCCGTGCCCGGCCGGCCGGCGCCGCCAGTTCGGCCTCCAGCGCGGCGAGCCGGGCCCGGACCGGTGCCGTCGGGCGTACGGCGGCGAGCGCCCGCCACACCTCCGGGTCGTCCTCACCCCACGGCGCGTGCGCCCAGTCCGCCAGCAGATCGGGGTCGCCGTGCGCGATCAGCGCGGAGCGCAGCCCGCGGGCGAGCCGCTCCCGCAGCCGGACGATCGCCGGGGCCTGGGAACCGGGCAGCAGCGGGCCGGTGTACGCCTCCGCCGCCGCGGTCAGCGCCCCCGTCTCCAGCCGCCGCTCGACCACGGTGGCGTCCGCCTCCACCGCCGCCGTCAGCCGGTACGGCCGCGAGGCGAGCAGCCCCGGACCGAGGAGTCTGCGCAGCCGCGCCAGCTCGGCCCGCAGCGTCACCGGGGTCACCGACTCGTCCGCGTACAGCGCGCACAGCAGCTCGTCGCCGCTCAGGCCCTCGGGATGCCGTGACAGCAGCACCAGGATCTCGCTGTGCCGACGGCTGAGCCTGATCCGCCGTTCGCCCACCGCGAGTTCGGCCTCGTCCCGGCCGAGCGCGCTCAGCAGCGGCCCCTCCCCGGCGGCGCGCGGCGGGGCGAGCAGGGCGAGCTGCGCCTCCGCGGCCCGCGCCACCGCCCGCACGAAGCCGAGGCTGTGCGGATGGGCGAGCCCGTCTCCGCCGGTGATGTCCACGGCCCCCAGGACCCGACCGGTGCGTGGATCGTGCACCGGAGCGGCGGCGCAGGTCCACGGCTGCACCTGCCGTATGAAGTGCTCCGCGGCGAACACCTGCACGGGCCGGTCCACGGCGACCGCGGTGCCCGGCGCGTTGGTGCCGACCGCGCTCTCCGACCACCGGGCACCGGGCACGAAGTTCATCCGGTCAGCGCGCCGCCGGGTCGCCGCATGTCCCTCCACCCACAGCAGCCTGCCGTGCGCGTCGCACACCGCCAGCAGATGCTCGCCATCGGCCGCGAAGGTGCCCATCAACTCCCGGAACAGGGGCATCACCCGGGACAGCGGATGCTCCGCGCGGTAGGCGCCGAGATCGCCGTCGGTCAGCTCCACGCTGGCGGCGCCGTCCGGCCCGACCCCGGCCCGCGCGCTGCGCCGCCATGACTCCGCCACCACCGAGCGCACCGGCCGCGGCACCGTGCCCGCCGTGGTGAACGTCTCGTGCGCCCGGCGCAGCAACCGGACCCGCTCGGCGGGGTCGGCCCCGGGTTCCAGGGCAACCCACGGATCGCTCAACTCGGCCTCCCCGGACAGTGGAACGGTGGTGGTGCGGTGCGGTAAGGGACGGTGATACGGCCTACGGCGGCTCCGGGCGGTGATGCGGCGGGCTCAGCGGTGGCACAACGGCGGCCACGGCGGCTGGGACCATCGTCGCTCCGGGCGTTCGCGCGGACAACCGGTGCGACGGCGGCTCCGCCCCCGGCTAGGCGAAGTTGACCATTCTGATGTACCGCGCCCAGTCCCAGTTCGGCCCCGGGTCGGTGTGGTCCGTTCCGGGCACCTGGGAGTGGCCGATGATGTGCTCCCTGTCCCGGGGGATGCGGTACTTGGCGCAGATCGCCGCCGTGAGCTTCGCCGACTCCTCGTAGAGGGCGTCGGTGAAGTAGGCGGGCCGGTCGATCCAGCCCTCGTGCTCGATGCCGATGCTGCGCGTGTTGTAGCTCCAGTTGCCCGCGTGCCAGGCGATGTCGGTCTCGTGGACGCACTGGGCGACGTGCCCGTCCGCCGAGCGGACCAGGTAGTGCGCGGAGACCTTCTTCTGCGGGTTGCCGAAGATCGCCAACGTGTCGGTGTAGGTCTCCTGCGTGACGTGGATGATCACTCGGTCGATGGTGTAGTCGCCGGGGCGGACGGACACCGTGTAGTTGGAGCCGCTGGCCGCCTGCCACTCGGCGGGCGGGTAGTCGACAGCCGCGCCCTGGGCGCCGGCCCGTGGGTCGGGAAGCAGTGCGTAGGGGACGGCGGCGAGTGCCGCGCCCTTGAGCAGCCGGCGCCGGCTGAGCCGGGGTCTGGCTCGGTCCATGTCCATGGCGGGATGCCTTCCGGGATGCCTCGGGGAATGCCGTTCGGTGGGCTTTTGGCCGTCGGGGGCACGAGGGGACGTCAGCGGCTCAGGGCCCGCGCGGTCTCCCGCAGCCGGGCGTGCACGCCGCGGTACGTCTCCCGTGCGGGCAGCCACTGTTTGCGGAGTTTGGCCACGCACGTGTAGTTCGTGTCGCACACGTTGGCCAACGGTGATTCGACGGTCTGGGTTGCGAACTGGTACGCGTCCAGCTCACTGAACCCGTAGTCGCGCACCAGCCACTGCACCAGGTTGAGCTGGGATATCTGGAAGGCGTCCTCCAGCGGCCGGGCCGAACCGGTCGAGATGATGTGCGTGTCCGACTCCAGCCGGGGCCACGGTGTGGCGACGTCCTTGAGGAGATCGACGACCACCACCGTGTTCATCGCGCACTCCACGGCCACGCCACAGGTCTCGCCCTCGCCCTGCCGGGCGTGCCCGTCGCCGAGGCTGAGCAGGGCACCCTCGACGTTGACACCCAGGTAGCAGGTGACGCCCGCCCGCATCTCCGGCGTGTCCATGTTGCCGCCGTGGGCGTCGGGCACGAGGGCCGAGCGCACCTCCAGGCTGGCGGGTGCCACACCCACCGTGCCGTGCATCGGGTCCAGGGGCAGCTCCACCTGGAAGTCGTTGTCCCGTGCCTGGAACAGCGCCGTTCCGCGGGCCCGGTCCAGCTGCCAGATCCACACCCGCTCCGGCAGCGGTGGCTGAAGAGTGGCCGTCGTGTGCGTGGAGGTCAGCGCGCCGAAGAGGGGGACCGTCGTGGACGCCGCCCAGTCGCGGGCCGGTTCGATCGACACGAAGTGCACGGCCACGGTGTCACCGGGCTCGGCGCCCTCGATGTGGAAGGGCCCGGTCTGCGGATTGAGGAAGGGGAACTCGCACACCTCGGACACGAGGTCCTTCTCGGAGCGGACCCGGCCCGCGAAGCAGTCCTCCGTGTACAGGTCGAGGACCGTACCGGGCGCGATCCGCGCCAAGGGCGCCGCTCCGCCGAACGTCCACGCGTACTGGTCCGGTTCGGGGCGCACGGTGAGGATCCGGGGGTCGGTCATCGTGGGGTGACTCCCTTCTGTGGGCAATCCCCGGGGCGGGGATGCGGAGGGGCGTGGGCGGTGCCCCACGTGAGGGGCGGTCAGCCCGGCAGGGATCCGTCCATGCGGCCGGCGCCGGGGTCGTACGCGTCGAGGTGCACCCGCGCGGTCTGCGCTATCCGCTCGGGGTGCCGCCGTATGAGCACGACCAGCACGACCGCACCCACGGCCATCCACGCGCCGACGACCGGACCGGCGTAGGACACCGGTGCCGTCAGTTCCGTCACGAAGTCGAACACCGGGAGCCCGGCCGCCGTCAGCAGGGCGGGCACGAACGCGGCGATGCCCAGCAGCGGGAACACCAGGTGCCGTACCGGTGCGAAGGCAGCCCGGCCGGAGCGCAGGAAATGGCCGGCGCAGGAGAGGTTCACGACGATGTAGACGCCGACGACGACCGTGACGATCACCGTGGCGAGCAACAGGAACGCGGTCACCGGGTCGTAGGCGAAGCCGAGCCCCAGCACCGCTGCGACCGCGACCACGGTCTGCAGGGCGATGCCGACCACGGGGGAGCGGTGCCGGGGATGGAGCGTGGCGAGCAGGCCGGGCAGGACGCGGACGCGCGCGAGGGCGAAGGCCGTGCGGGTCGAGACGTTCGCGCTCGCGTTGGCGTTCGCGATGGCCGAGTTGACCACCGCGAGGAACACCAGCACCCAGAAGAGACCGAACGAGGCGCGGGCGACGCCCTCCCAGGACGCCTCGCCCGAGGCACCGAACTCCGCGAAGCGGTCGGGGCCGAAGTAGACCGTCATCGCGTACGTCGTGAGGACGTAGAACAGGCCGATGCCCACGGCCGCTCCGAGGACCGCGCGGTGCATGGTCCGCCGCGGGTCACGGGTCTCCTCGGCGAGCGGCGCGGCCGCCTCGAACCCGGCGAAGGCCAGCACCGTGTACACGGACCCGGCCAACACCCCGGCGGCTCCCGTGTACCCGTCGGCGGTGTGGGACGTACCGAACACCGACAGGGTGTTGGCGCTGCCTGCCTTGCCGATGAGCAGTACGGCGAACACGAGGAGGACGAGGATCTCGAAGACGCCGAGGACGGTGCCGAAGCGGGCGGAGGCACGGACGCCCAGATAGCCCGAGACGGCGATCACTGCGGCACCCGCCAGCGCCCACGGCCACCACAGGTCCGCCGGGTACGCGGGCCATTCCTCGTGCAGCGTGTCCGCCACCGTGAAACCCAGCTGGAGGAGAAGCAGGGGCGGCACCAGCATCTCCACGAAGACGTAGGCCCACCCGACGAGGAAGCCGACGGCCGGGTGCAGACCCTGTGCCGCGTACGTCGCCACCGAGCCGGCCGCGGGCAGCTCCCGCGCGAGCTCGGCCACGCAGGAGGCGGTGAACAGACAGGCCACCAGGGCCACGAGCACCGAGAGCGGGAGGCTGCCGCCCGCGAAGGCGGCGCCCGACGGAATCGAAGCCGCCACCGCGGCGGCCGGCGCCATCGCCGTGACGCTCTGGAACAGGACCTCGCGCAATCCGATGGCGTCGTGCCGCAGCGTCCCCTTCGTCTCCCCGTGCATGTGTCCCCCGATACGTCTCAGTCCGCTGCCACCGCCGCCCGCGCATTCCTGATCCCGCCTGCGCCTGCCGCCCGGTGACGATCCGTCGGCTGCGCCTCGCGTGAATCACGGTACGACTCGGGCGGGTTGGGCAGAAGGGGGTGCCACGGTTCCGTGGGCGAGTCACGGCTTGTGGACAACTTACTCACTCGATCGGGTGAAGTCTGGCAAGGCGTCGGCTGCGATGTGCCGGACACCCCGGGCACCACGGAGGCCCCCCGCCCGCAGCCGACCGAGGAGCCTCCCCGCGGTCCGGCGTCGCCCCGGGGCACCACCGGCCGGGCGGCCGGCGCCCCGCGGCCGAGACGTGATCCGCGGGGGACCCGGTCCGTCATCCGGCCTCCACGGGTCGGGTTCCCCGGCGCGCGGAGCCGCGTCAGGACCGTTCCGCCACCACCGCCGGATCGTCCAGTACCGCCCGGACGACCGAGTGCGCGGCACCCAGCAGCGGGCCCTGCGGGCCCAGTGGGGAGACCGTCACCGGGCAGGCCGGGCCGGCCGTGCGGCCCGTCAGCTCCGTGTCCAGCGCCGGCAGCAGCCACGGGGACAGATCGGCCAGGGCGCCGCCCAGGACCACCGTCTCGGGGTCGAGCAGGTTCACCGCTCCGGTCAGGGCGATGCCGAGAGCCGTACCGGCGTCCCGCAGCGCGGACCGCACCCTCTCGTCACCCGCCTCGGCGCGTTCCGCGAGCAGGCCCACCCGGTCGTCCCGCGGTTCCAGCCCGGCCGCGCGCAGGACCGCATCCTCACCCGCGTACTGCTCCAGGCACCCCCGGCTGCCGCACGGGCAGGGGGGACCGTCCGGTCGTACGGGCACGTGGCCCAGCTCGCCCGCGAAGCCCCGGGTGCCACGCAGCAGCCGGCCGTCCACGACGATCGCCGCGCCGATGCCGATCTCGGCCGACACGTGCAGGAAGTCGCCCGGCGTACCGGCACCGAGCCACAGCTCGGCCAGCGCGCCGAAGTTCGCCTCGTTGTCCACGGTCAGCGGCCCGTGCGCGGGCAGCAGGGGGCCGAGGTCGGTGTCGTGCCAGTCGAGGTTGGGGGCCCGTACGACCGTCCGCCCGTCCCTCGCCACCAGGCCGGGAACGGCGACCGCGAGCCCGGCGGGCCAGAGTTCCGCGCGTTCCGCCTCTGCGACGACCTGCTGGATCAGTGCCGTCAGCTCCTCGATCACCGGTTGCGGCGCCCGGCCCCGGTTGACACCGCGCCGCACCGCCCGCGCGCGGACCTCGCCGCGCAGGTCGACCGCGCACACCGCGAGGTGGTCGACGCCGATCTCGGCCCCTATCCCCGCGGGCCCCCGCCCGCTCACCGCGAGCGCCGACCCGGGGCGGCCCACCCGCCCCGGCCGCTCGGGGCCGAGCTCCTCCAGCAGACCCCAGCGGATCAACTCGTCCACGAGGGTCGACACCGCGGCCCGCGTCAGTCCGATCCGGGAGGCGACCGCCGCCCGGGACAGCGAGCCCTCGGCGCTCACGGCGTGCAGTACCCGGGCCAGGTTGCGCCGGCGCATGCCCTGCTGGGTGTCCGGCAGGGCGCGCCCGGCGCCCGATGGGCGCGCCTCGTGCAGCGGTGCGGTCATGCCTCCGTCGATCCTCGGTGTCTGCCGCCCGGCTGGTCGCGGGCGGATCGTCACTCGGTGTCCGTCCCCCGCTCCAGCAGCGGGGCCGCGTCGGAGAGTACCCCGGTGATCCGGTCCAGCGTCGCCCGGTCCCGTTCCACGGCCTCGAGGACGGGGCCCGCGGCCGTGTTCCAGCGGCGAGCGACCGCAGCGGGATCCTCGCCGGTCAGCAGCCCGGCCGCCTGGGCCGCCGCACCCAGGGCGACCAGTTCCCTGGCCTCCGGGACCTGCACCGGCCGCCCCGAGAGCCGGCGCACGGTCTGCTGCCAGGCCGTCCCGCGGGCCCCGCCGCCGATCAGGAGCAGCGGGGTGTCGCGGTCCGCGTCCTCGTCGAGGACCAGGTCGAGCGCCCCGAGCAGCGCGTGCACCGCGCCGTCGTACGCGGCCTGCAACAGCTGTCCCGCGGTGGTGTCGTGCCGCAGACCGTGCAGCACTCCGGAGGCGTGCGGCAGGTTCGGCGTGCGCTCGCCGTCCAGGTACGGCAGCAGGGTCACGGAGCCGCCGGACTCCACCGCTTCGCGGTCCAGGCCCAGCAGGGCCGCGACGCGGTCCACCGCGAGGGTGCAGTTCAGGGTGCAGGCCAGGGGAAGCCAGTCCCCGCGCGCGTCGGCGAAGCCCGCCACCGTCCCGGTCGGATCGGTGGGACGGCGCCGGGAGACGGCGTACACCGTCCCGGACGTCCCGAGGCTCAGCACGGGCGTGCCGGGACGCAGCCCGAGGCCCAGGGCCGCCGCCGCGTTGTCGCCGGTGCCCGGGGCCACCAGCGTGCCCTTCGAGAACGGCAGATCGTGGCTGTCGCGCACGGTGCCGGCCACCTCGCCGGGGCGTACCACCCGGGGCAGCAGCGCCGGGTCCAGGCCGACGTGCGCGAGGGTCTCCTCGTCGTACGCCTCCGTCCCGGACGCCCACCAGCCGGTGCCGGAGGCGTCGCCGCGGTCGGTCGTGCCCTGCCCGGTCAGGCGCTCGGTGAGGTAGTCGTGGGGGAGCCGTACCGCCCGGGTCGCGCGGACCGCCTCCGGCTCGTGCTCGGCGAGCCACGCCCACTTGGTGACCGTGAAGGACGCGCCGGGCACGCTGCCGGTGCGCTCCGCCCAGGCCTTCGGCCCGCCGAGCTCCTCCACCAGACGCACGGCCTGCGGCGCCGAGCGGACGTCGTTCCACAGCAGCGCGGGACGCACCGGCTCGCCGCGCTCGTCCAGGGTGACCAGGCCGTGCTGCTGGCCGCCGATCGACACCGCGGCCGCCTCGTGTGCCGCGTCACCGCACTGGCGCAGCGCCTCGCACAGCGCGTCCCACCACTGGCGCGGGTCGCTCTCCCGGCCGGCGCCCGACGTCACCGTGTGCGGTGCCTGGCCGCTCGCCACCACCTGACCGGTGGCCGCGTCGACGACCAGTGCCTTCGTGGACTGGGTGGACGTGTCCACTCCGACGACGAGCGGACCCTCGGCTGCTGACATCGGGCTCTCCCTCTTCCGCGGCTCCGCGGGACGTGCGGGTGTGTGGTTTCGAAGACACCTTGCTGTCGAAGACATCTTGTCTCTTCCCAGAGGTGCGTCGGCATACTAATTTGTAAACCGCCATGACGAAATAGTCGCAACAGAGCAAGGAGCCGCGGCATGAGCTACCAGCCCACCCCCGAGGACAGGTTCACGTTCGGACTCTGGACCGTCGGCTGGCAGGGGAGGGACCCGTTCGGCGACGCCACCCGCCGCGCCCTCGACCCGGTCGAGACGGTGCAGCGCCTGGCGGAACTGGGTGCCTCCGGAGTGACCTTCCACGACGACGACCTGATCCCCTTCGGTTCCTCGGACACCGAGCGCGAGTCCCACATCAAGCGGTTCCGCCAGGCCCTGGACGCCACCGGCATGACCGTCCCGATGGCCACCACGAACCTCTTCACGCACCCCGTCTTCAAGGACGGCGCCTTCACCGCGAACGACCGCGACGTCCGCCGCTACGCCCTGCGCAAGACGATCCGCAACATCGACCTGGCGGCCGAGCTGGGTGCGAAGACGTACGTCGCCTGGGGTGGCCGCGAGGGCGCCGAGTCCGGCGCCGCCAAGGACGTGCGGTCGGCCCTGGACCGCATGAAGGAGGCCTTCGACCTCCTCGGGGAGTACGTCACCTCGCAGGGCTACGACCTCCGCTTCGCCATCGAGCCCAAGCCGAACGAGCCCCGCGGCGACATCCTGCTGCCCACCGTCGGTCACGCGCTGGCCTTCATCGAGCGCCTGGAGCGGCCCGAGCTCTACGGCGTCAACCCCGAGGTCGGCCACGAGCAGATGGCCGGCCTGAACTTCCCGCACGGCATCGCGCAGGCCCTGTGGGCCGGGAAGCTCTTCCACATCGACCTCAACGGCCAGTCCGGCATCAAGTACGACCAGGACCTGCGGTTCGGGGCGGGCGACCTGCGGTCCGCCTTCTGGCTGGTCGACCTCCTGGAGAGCGCCGGTTACGAAGGCCCCCGCCACTTCGACTTCAAGCCGCCGCGGACCGAGGACCTCGACGGCGTGTGGGCCTCGGCGGCGGGCTGCATGCGCAACTACCTCATCCTGAAGGAGCGCGCGGCCGCCTTCCGCGCCGACCCCGAGGTGCAGGAGGCCCTGCGCGCCTCGCGCCTGGACGAGCTGGCCCAGCCGACCGCGGCCGACGGCCTGCAGGCGCTGCTCGCCGACCGCGCGGCCTTCGAGGAGTTCGACGTGGAGGCGGCCGCAGCGCGCGGCATGGCCTTCGAACGCCTCGACCAGCTGGCGATGGACCACCTGCTGGGAGCGCGGGGCTGAACGGAGGAGGGCCGGGGCGAGCGCCGGACGCTCACCCCGGCCCCCGGCCGTGAGGCCGGTGTCAGCGGCCCTTCGGCAGCCGTACGTACGTCACGGTCGTCCTGATCCCGCTGTCGACCAGGCGGCCCTGGGAGTCGAACGCGCCCGTCCCGTCGGTCATCCCGAAGTCGTTGTCGTTGACGAGCGCGAGCGTGTCGTGATCCACGCGCGCGATGCCCTCGATCTTCCCCGGCACCCCCGCGACCTTGCCCAGGTCGACCACCAGGCGCTTGGCCAGCACCGGCACGCCCTGCGCCGCGGGGTCGTCCAGCTGCTCCAGCGACGGAGCCGTGGTGTCGTCGTCCCAGGGCCCGCCGAGGATGTCCGACGTGCGCCGGAGGCTGACCAGCTGGAGCCGGGCGGCCTTGTCCGTGCGCTCCTCGACCAGCAGCCGGTCACCGCCGACCGCGACCACCGAGGAGATCTTCAGCTCGGAGGTGTCGTCCTCGCTCGGGTCCACCACGTCCACCGGGTCGAAGCGGTAGGCGTACTCGGCCGTGACGGCCTTCTCGCGGGGTGAGAAGCGCAGCAGGCGGGTGGTGCGCGAGGCGTCCCCGGCGTCCGCGTCCGGCAGCGACAACGGGCTCTGGAGGGCCATCACCAGATCACCGCCGGGAAGCTGCGCCAGCCCCTCGAACCCGCGGTTGGTCTTGCGGTGCAACAGGATCGACGGCAGCGCCTCCACCACCGGGTAGTCCGCACCCGTCAGACCGAGCCCCTTGGGCACGTAGCGCGCGAGGACCTTCCCGCGCGCGGAGACGTGCACGAGGGACGGCCCGTACTCGTCCACGAGCCAGAAACTGCCGTCACCGGCCCGAACGATGCCCTCGGTGTCGAGGCCGTTCGGGTCGTAGGACAGCGGCGTCCGCGCGTCGTAGGTGTACGGCGCCTCGTCCCGGCTCTTCTGGTTCGGCAGTCCGGTGACGGCCTTCCCGGAGGAGGTGGTCAGCGGTATCGCGTCGATCACCTTGATCGTGTCCCCGGAGACCCGGATCTTCACGATCGCGGGATCGAATCCCGGCACCGGGAAGGTGCGGCGCTTCTTGCCGTCCACCTTGATCTGACCGTTGGGACCGCGGTCGGTCACCGTCCAGTACTCACCCTGGCGGCCGGCCGGGTAGATGTCGCTGCCGATGCCCCCGAGCTTGATCCCGTGGTCGTCGGCCACGCTGCCGGGCAGCAGCGCGTCGCTGAACGCGCCGAGCGGGATCTCGCCGAGCGTCGCCGTGCGGATCACACGGGCGTCCCCGGACGGCGCCGCGGTGGCCGTCCCCGCCGCGACGAGGACGGCGGCCAGAGCCAGGGGCAGACCCGTGGCGAGGGAACGGTGAACGCGGCGCGGGCCGGCGGCATGCGAGGACATCGGGCCTCCTGGAGCAAGGTCATGGGCTGCCGACACCCTCGGGCTCCCGGAGGAACGCCGCACGACCGTGCGGTGAACGGCCGCCGTCCACCGCTCATCGGACCGCGCGGGCAACACCCCTGATCGCCCGTCAGAGATCCTGCGGTGCCGGAACCTCGCCCTCCAGTCGCGCGGAGGCCAGTGCCGTCGCGGGGTCGGGATCGGCCCCGCCCGCCGGGACCCAGCGTCCCCCCTCGTCACGGTACGGCCACCAGCGGCCCTCGCGCCCGAGTCGCAGCTGAACGCCTTCCTCCTGAACGGTCCACCGGTTGCCGCTCCTGTGGAACACCGGCCGCTCGTCCGCCTCCCAGGCCGCGTCCAGAGCCGCACGCGCGCGTGCCAGCGCCGCACCCTCGACGTCCCGGTCCTCGTCGAGCACCCTCAAGGCCGCCGCACCACCGGTCAGCCAGGCGCGGACCGCTGTCACGAGCCCGTCGTGTCCGCGCCCCGACCCCGTGGCGAGCCGCTCGGTGACGGCGACGGGGGCCGGCCCGCACGCCAGGCGTACGGCGTCCTGGGCGGCCGTCAGGTCCGCGCCGGCCCGTGTCCGACCGCGTAGCGCCGCCAGCAGCCGGTACGCCTCCACGGCGGTGCGAGCGGCCAGGTGCTCCAGCGCCGCCGGGTCCACCTCCGGCGCGGCCGGCGCCCCGGTGGCGAAGGACGGTGGTGCGCCGGGTGCCGCGGGGAGCCCGGGCAACTCGGGCAGCGGCGGCAAGCTGCCGGCAGCCGCCCATGCCTCCGCCGCGTCCACGCCCGCGGCCGGGGGCGTCGCTCCGGACGGTTCCGCCGTGCCGCGGACGTGCAGCTCCGCCAGGAAGGCGTCCTTGTCCCGCCCGCGCATCAGCAGGAGCAGGAACGGATCCTCGTCCAGCAGCCGCGCCACCTGGTGACACAGGGCGGCGGTGTGCCCGCAATGGTCCCAGGCGCCGCAGTCGCACGCGGGATCCAGATCACCCAGACCCGGCAGGAGTTCGATCCCCGCCACCGCCGCGTCTTCGAGCAGAAGCGGCGGAAGTTCCCGTTCGAGGAGCGCGGCCATGTGGCCGGCCTGCTCCACGGCGAGATCCTCGAACCGTGCCCACTCCTCGTCGGACAGCCGTGGCAGCACGACGTCGGCCCGGCACGCCGCACCCTTGGGGTCACGGACGACGGCGGTGACCCGGCCCGGCCGTACGGTCACCGCTCCCACGCCGCCCGCGCGCGCGAGCCTGCGTCCGGCCGTGACCGCCGCGGCCTCCAGGGCCGTTTCCTCCAGGGCCCGCAGCCAGGCCCGCCCCCACCAGCTCCGGGCGAAGGCACGCCCGCGCGCGGGCGGCAGCGCGGCGAACGTCCGTCCCGTGTCCCGTCCGTGGTCGTCGTAGCGGCTCATCGCGCCTCCCCGCGCAGTTCCACCAGTGCGGCCAGTTCCTCGTCCGACAGTTCCGTCAGGGCCGCCTCACCGGAACCGAGCACGGCGTCGGCCAGCTCCCGTTTGCGGCCCAGCATCTCGGCGATGCGGTCCTCCAGGGTTCCCTCGGCGATCAGCCGGTGCACCTGCACCGGACGGGTCTGCCCGATGCGGTACGCCCGGTCGGTGGCCTGTGCCTCCACCGCCGGGTTCCACCAGCGGTCGTAGTGCACGACGTGCTCGGCCCGGGTGAGGTTCAGCCCCGTCCCGGCGGCCTTGAGGGACAGCAGGAACACCGGGGCCTCACCCGCCTGGAAGCGCCGTACCAGCTCCTCACGCGCGGCGACCGGCGTCCCGCCGTGCAGCAGCAGCGAGGACACCCCGCGGGCCGCCAGGTGCCGTTCGAGCAGCCGGGCCATGCCCACGTACTGCGTGAAGACCAGCACACCCGAGTCCGCGGCGAGGACGGTGCCGAGCAGTTCGTCCAGCAGCTCCAGCTTCCCCGAGCGTCCGGCGAGCCGCGGATCGTCCTCCTTGAGGAACTGCGCCGGATGATTGCAGATCTGCTTCAGGCCGGTGAGCAGCCGCATGATCAGGCCCCGGCGCGTCATGTCGTCGGCGGCCGCGATGCGGTCCAGGGTCTCGCGCACCAACGCCTCGTACAGCCCCGCCTGTTCGGCCGTGAGCGGCACCGGGTGATCCGTCTCGGTCTTCGGCGGGAGTTCGGGGGCGACGCCGGGATCGGATTTGCGCCGCCGCAGCAGGAACGGTCCGACGAGCCGGGCGAGCCGTCGTGCGGCCGCGGGGTCCCGGCCGCCCTCGACGGGCTGCGCGTAGCGCGCGCGGAAGCCGCCCAGGCTGCCGAGCAGGCCGGGGGCCGTCCAGTCGAGGATCGCCCACAGTTCCGTGAGGTTGTTCTCCACCGGAGTGCCGGTGAGCGCCACGCGCGCGCGTGCGCCGATCGTGCGCAGCGCCCGCGCGGTCGCGGAGTAAGGGTTCTTCACATGCTGCGCCTCGTCGGCCACCACCATGCCCCACGAAAGCCCGGCGAGCCGGACGGCGTCCAGGCGCAGCGTGCCGTACGTGGTCAGCACGAACTCGCCGTCCGTCACGGTCGCCAGATCGCGTCCGGGCCGGTGGAACCGGCGCACCGGCACCCCGGGAGCGAACCGCTCGATCTCGCGCTGCCAGTTGCCCAGCAGGGAGGCCGGGCAGACCACGAGCGTGGGGCCGGCCGCCGCCGGATCCGTCCGCCGGTGCAGGTGCAGGGCGATCAGCGTGACCGTCTTGCCGAGCCCCATGTCGTCGGCCAGACAGCAGCCCAGCCCGAGCGATGTCGTACGGGCCAGCCAGTCGAGGCCGCGCAGCTGATAGTCCCGCAGGGTCGCGGCCAGGCCCGGCGGCTGTCCGACGGTGAGGGCCGGGTCCTGGGCCGTCAGCCGCTCCCGGAGCCCCTCCAGCCATCCCGTGGGCCTTACGTCGACCTGCCGGCCGTCGACCTCCGCCGCGCCCGTCAGAGCCGCGGCCAGCGCCTCGACGGGGGTGACGGAACGGTTCCGTTCGCTCCGGGCCCGCTCCGCCTCCCGCGGATCGACCAGCGCCCAGCCGTCGCGCAGCCGCACCAGTGGACGCTTTGCCTCCGCCAGCCGGTCCAGCTCCTCCCGGGACAGCTCCCGCCCGCCCAGGTCGAACCACCATCCGAACGTGACCCTCTCGTCCGCACTGAGGAACGACGCAGCGGTGGCGGTCCCGGACGGCGCGGTGCCGTCGTCCGGCGGACCGATCGCCGCGTGCGCGGTGAGGCCGCGTGTCAGGTGCCGGGGCCAGTGCACGTCGACCCCTACGGCGGCCAGCGCCCGCGCGCCCTCGCCCAGCAGCTCTGCGATCTCGTCGTCGGCGAGGTCGACCGTGTCCGGCACGGCGGCGGAGAGCAGCGGCGTCAGCGGCGGCCAGGCCCGCGCCGCCCGGCGAAGCGCCAGCAACGCGTCCGTACGCGCGCGGGGGGCGGACTTCGGGCGCCCGGTGTCCGCAGCGGTCCACAGTCCGGCGGCATCCATGACGTCCGCCGGTCCGCCGTGGCCGTGCACCTGGAGGACCGCTCGGAAGCGGACCGGAGCGCCGTCCTGCAAGGCGGCCTCGTCGAGACCGGACGCCTCCACGCGCAGCGACAGCCGCACCCCGGCGTCCTGGGAGGCGGCGATGTCGTCCGCCCACTCCCGCAGCGCCGGCAGACGCCGCGGCTCCGGAGCCGTGTACGCGGGGCCGCCGGTCACCAGCGGGGCGGCGGGGGAGCGCGGCAGCACGTCGGCGACCGCGTCGAGGAAGGCGCGCAGCAGCCGTTCCGGGTCGGGCAACAGCGCGGGCCCGTCGTCCGCGACCGGCACGGCGTGCGCCTGCGGGGGCATGGCGGCGGCCAGTTCACGGACCAGTTCCGCATCGCGCGCGGACAGGGGTCCCACGCGCCAGGCGTCGTGGTCGCCGGCGGTCAGGCCCGGCAGGAGCAGACCGCGCGCCAGGAAGCCGAGGGCCAGTTCGTACGCGGTCCGCCAGAACGCGGCCGGGTGCTCCCGCGGCAGCGCACGCGCGCGTGCGAGCACCGGAAGGGCGGTGCCGACGGGAAGCACCAGGACGGGCAGCGGCACGCGTTCGACGCTGCCGTCGGCCGAGGGCAGGACGAGGTCCACTTCTGCCGGCGAGCCCTCCGCGTGTCCGGGCGGAACCCCGCCGTCCGGTCGCCAGAAGCCGATGCGGCCCGCGCGCGGGGGATCGGACGGCAGGAACACGACGCAGCATTCGGTCAGTTCGGTCAGTTCGGAGGGTGGCACCGCAGGGATGGTCCGCACAGCTCTGTCGTACTCCTCAAATTTGACTACTTGACGGAGTCGCCGAGGGTACAGGACCGCCGCGGCATGCGCGTCCGGCCTTCAATGTGAGGCAGGAAACTCCACAACCTGTTCGAAGGGCCTGGGTTCGTCGTGAGTGCGGGCGGCAAACGCGCGCCCGCGGGGACAATGTCCGCTACCGCTGTCGAGTGCTGCGGTCGAGTGAGGGGGACGGCATGGGGGAAAGCCCGAGGGACGCGGGGCCGGCGGAGATCCCGGAGCGCGGAGGGGAACCGGGGCCGGGCGGACGGGACCGCGTGCCGTCGCCCCTGCGCGAGGAGCACGCGGCCATGGAACTGCGCCGTGCCGAACAGGCGCACACGGAATCCGCCGGGATGGTTCCGGGGATCCACCGGCCCGGAGGCTTCGAGGTCGACGCCTCGGTCCCGAGCCGGCAGCAGTGCTGGGACATGCTGGAACCGGGCGTGCGGGAGAAACTGGCGCACAAGGCCGGTGGTGTCTGGGAGTGGTGGGCGCGACCTGACCACGAGGGCCACCCTAAGGCGTTCGTGTTCGGCCCCCGCGGACTGTGTCAGGTCGGCCGCGTCGTCCGCGACGGCCGGACCGTCTTCCAGGGCGAGCGCCTGAGAGTGGAGCCCGGATCGGTGCGACGGCGGTCGTTCGCGGTGACCGGCGCCGGGAGGAGACCCTCGACGGCGACCGAGCCCTGGGGAGGGGCCGCGGCCACCCGTGCCGCGCAGCCGTCCGCAGCCGTGCGCCCGCTGGACCTGGCCCCTGCCGCCGCGGGCGTTCTCGGGAACTTTCCCCCCGAGGTGCAGGAGTTCGTCCAGCGCCCGTTCCTGTCGGACGACCACGGGCTCGTCGCGGACTGGTACTACGAGGAGACCCTTGAACTCACCCATCGGAAGGTCTTCGTGGTGTTCTGCCTGTCCGCGGAGCGTCATGTGACGGTCGCGGCGGGCACCCGCACCCTGCCGCGGGGGAGGCCGCCGCATCAGGCCCGCTGGAACGTCGAGGGCTATGAGGCGCTGATCCGGCGGGCTTGAGGCGGCGTGCCGGCGGACCGCCGGCGTCCTGGCCGCGTCGCGCCCGGCCCCGCCGGCCTCACCGCGTCCTGCCGGTCGTCGGCGTCCTCGCCGTGCCCCGCCGGCCTCACCGCGTCCTGCCCGCTGCCGACAGCCCGCCGAGAACGGCCCGCCGCGTCCCGGCCACTGCCAACAGGCTTCCGCCCTGTCGCGGACCACTAGGGGGTGCGGCTCAGGGATGTCTCAGGGTCGGGTCGTGGAACCGCGGGGAGCGGGGGGCCGTTCTCAGATCAGAGAGCGGCGGTGGCCGCGAAGGAGGCGACGCTCATGTCCATGAACGCGAAGATCGCCGCAGGGGGCGTGGCGATCGGGCTGATCCTGCTCATATGGCTGCCCTGGTGGGTGGCGTTCCTGATCGTCGTGGGAGTTCCGGCGGCCGCCTACCTCGCCCTGGACCCCTCACAGCGGCGCAGGCTGCGCAGGGTCACCCGCAAGGAGCTCGGGCGCTGAGGCGCCGGTGCGCGGCAAGACCTCACCCGGCGAGCCGTCCGGACGGGCCGGCCGGGCCATGGGGAGCCGCGTCGCCCAGGGGCGGCGCGGCTGCCGGGGGAGCGACCGGGAGGTCTCGTCCGGCAGCCCCGGCTCACAGGGGCCGTACGGCCATCTTGTCGAGCGCCTCCAGCAGACCGGGCAGCTCGGGGCCCCGGCCCACCGGGAGCACCTCGCCGGGTTCCTCGTCGAGCAGGACGAACGCGATGTCGTCGGTGCGGGCCACGATCGACCAGCCGGGGCCGTCGGCGCGGAGCGTACGCGCCTCGCCGGGAGCGAAGGACGAGCGCACGCGGCCGAGCGGCGGTGGCGAGTCGACGTAGGCGCGCGCTTCCGCGAGCACCCGGCGGACACCGGCGTGACCGCCGGCTCCGGCGCCCTCGTCCTCCCGCGCGGACCGCACATCCGGCGTGCGCTCGCCGGGTGCGGGGAAGTCGGCGTCGTTGATCTGCTCGCGCCAGGCGGCCCACTGCAGTGCTATCTCGTCGGCACCCAGCCGGCGCTGCGCGGGCCCCCAGGAGGCGGTGTCCGGCGGGCACAGCGCCGATCGTCCGGCCTCCTCGGCGGGCGGGTCGTGGGGAGCGGGCACGCCGGGTGCCGCCACGGCGACGGCCAGGGGCCATCCCGGCAGGGCGGTCACGACCGCACGCTCGTCCGGCGACAGCTCGTACTCCATGCCGCAGTCCCAGGACGCGATCGCCACGGCGACCAGCGAGACGTCGTCGATGACGACCGTCCAGCGAGCGCCGTGCCCGTCCTGGCCCAGCACCAGGCCGTACCCGTCGGCGCGCGGCGCGAGGTCCAGCGCCGCACACGCCTCCGGGTAGTCGTCGCCCAGCACGCTCGGAAACTGTGCCGGCGTGAGCAGTACCGCCGTCAGCACGTACAGCGCATCGTCCGCGGCGGCGACGGGCTCAGTGTCCGTCCCGGCCATCCCTGCCTCCCCAGTGGTTCGTCCATCGGCGCGCACCCTAGTGCGATCGGAAGCCGCTTGTCACGACTCCGCGCACCACGCGGAGCTGCAGGTTTCCGCCTGGACAGGGGCGAAACGGCCAGATGCGGAGAAGGAAGTTCCGTTCAGGCCGCGGGCAGTCCGAGCAGGTCGCGGGCCACCGCCGCGGGTGTCTCGGCGCGTTCCCGGGCCAGCGCGACGACCGCCCGGCAGGCCAGTTCGCTCACCCCGAAGGACAGAGCCTCCGGGGACACCCACGCCGCCGCTTCCTCGATCCGGTCCTGGTCGTCCTCCGCGCGGGCCGCCACATAGACGGCCGCCGCTTCGAACAAGTTGTGCGCGCGCCTCTCCCGGGCACTTGCCGGCCACCCCTGCGTGGAGGTGCCGAGCCGGCCGGCGTACCTGCGGATCCTGTCGAACACGCGGACCACCCTTCCCTGAACGGAGTCAGTACCGTCGCCCATCTACCGCTCCTCAACGTAGAGTTGGAGGTTCGGCGGCAGAAGGGGGACGACGCGGTGAAGCGGTTCGAGCGGCTCGCGCAGATCCGCCGACTGGACCCGGTGGCGGACGCGCTGGAGATCTACCGGATCAGCGTCACGTACGAGTTCCCCTGGGACTACACCCGCGCTCTCGAACTGGCTCTGTACCGCACCTACGCGGTGCCCGGCATCGGGCGGCTGCTCGCGCGGACGGCGGAGCTGACCGAGCGCACGCAGAAGCGGTACGACGACACCGTGCTGCTCCTGGACACCATCGTGGAACACGGCTTCGCGGCGGAGGAGGGGCGCACGGCGATCCGCCGCATCAACCAGATGCACCGCAGCTACGACATCGGCGACGACGACATGCGGTACGTGCTGAGCACCTTCGTGGTGATGCCCCGGCGCTGGATCGACGCCTACGGCTGGCGGCGGCTGTCCCGGCACGAGATCGTCGCCACCACCGAGTATTACCGCACCCTCGGCCGGCACATGGGCATCCCTGACATCCCCCGGACCCATGAGGAGTTCGAGGCCCTCCTCGACTCCTACGAGGAAACCCACTTCGGCTGGGACGAAGAGGCCCGCCGGGTCTCCGACGCCACCCTCGCCCTGATGGCGTCCTGGTACCCGAGCCCCCTGGCACCGCTGCTGCGCACGGCCACGCTCGCGCTGCTCGACGAGCCCCTGCTGCGAGCGTTCCGCTACCCGCGACCCGGCGCCGCCACGTCCGCGCTGGTGCGCCGCGCGGTACGGACGCGCGGCCGGTTGGTCCGGCTGCTGCCGCCGCGCCGCGGCCCCCACTTCGCGCGCCAGAACCGGGAGGTCAAGGGCTACCCGAACGGCTATCGCATCGCTGACCTGGGCACGCGCCCGGTCCCCGGTCTGCGTGGCTGCCCGGTGCGGCACCAGGGCAGTTCAGCGGCCGGGCCCGTCGAGTGAGGCCAGCGTCTCACGCAGCCAGGCCAGCTCGGCCCGGCTCGTGGCACGCGCGATGGTGAGAACGCCGCGCCGGAACGGATCGTCCAGTTCCTCGGCGCGCAGCGGCCGGTCGCCGTCGTAGAAGAAGCTCGCCGGCTCCTCCAGGAAGGCCAGCCGGCGCCGCAGTACGGCCGCCTGGGCGGCGGGGTCCTCCAGGTGCCGCAGGAACGCGAGCAGCGTGAACCAGTGGTTCTCGTCGGTGATCTCGCGCTGGGCGGGCTCGGCGAGCCGGCGCTTCAGCTCGCGCCCGCCTTCCTCGGTCAGGCTCAGCACATGGCGTGGCGCGGCGACGGCGCCGGGCTCGGTGGCCCGCACCAGCAGACCGGCCTTCTCCAGGCGCTTGATCGCCGGGTACAGCGTGCTCTCGGCGACGGGCCGCACATGGCCGGTGAGCGCCGCGATGTGGCGGCGCAGCACGTATCCGTGCAGGGGAGCGCCGTACAGGAATCCGAGGATGGCGAGTTCGAGCATGGCCGCATTCTCCCGCAGGGATACATCGCTGAGCCAATACCGCCTTGACGTAATACATCGTCACCGAGGTATTGTTCCGACGTAGCGGACCACAGGGAGGGACACGGTGCAGCAGGCCACGTTCGACAGCAGAGGAAGCCGGATACGGTGGACCGAGGTGCCGGGGGCGGAGCCCGCCCGGGTGTATCTGCACGGACTCGGTGCGATGTCCGCCGTCTACCACGCGCACATCGCGGCGCGGCCCGAACTCGCGGGTCGGCGCAGCCTGTTCGTGGACCTGCCGGGGCACGGCACGAGCGACCGCCCCCAGGACTTCGGGTACACGCTGGAGGACCACGCCGACGCGGTGGCCGCCGCGCTCGACGCCGCCGGGGCCGCCGGAGCCGAACTGATCGCGCACAGCATGGGCGGCGCCGTAGCCGTCGTCCTCGCCCACCGGCGGCCCGACCTGGTCTCCCGGCTGGTCCTGACGGAGGCCAACCTGGACGCCTTTCCGCCGCCGACCGCCGGCAGCAGCGGGATCGCCGCCTACGGGGAGGACGACTTCGTCGAAGGGGGGTACGCGCGCGTGCTGGAGACGGTCGGCCCGCTGTGGGCGGCGACCATGCGGCTGGCCGACCCGCGCGCGCTGCACCGCAGTGCCGTCGGCCTGCGCACAGGCTCCGACCCCGTGATGCGGACGCTCCTGGAACGGCTGCCCATCGACCGCGTCTTCCTCCAGGGCGAGCACAGCGGCGAACTCGTGGGCCGGGAGGACCTGGAAGCCGCCGGGGTGCGCGTGGTGACGGTGCCGGGCGCCGGGCACAACGTCATGTTCGACAACCCCGACGCCTTCGTGGCAGCCGTCACCGGAACGGGCTGACCCGGTCCGTCCCTCAGTCCTCGCGCACCGCGAGCGCCAGGAAGCGGGCGTCCTCGTCGGTGTACGACGTCATCCGCCAGCCCGAGCGCGCGAGGAGCGGCCGGAGATTGGTCTCGGCGCGCAGGTCGTCGGGGGTGAGCCGGCGCCCCTGCCGCGCCGCCAGCGCCGCGCGGCCGATGGGATGGAACAGCGCGAGCGTGCCGCCGGGCCGTACGCAACGGGCCAGCTCCCGCAGGTTGTCCACCGGACGCGGGAGGTGGGCGATCAGGCCCGCGGCGAACACGGCGTCCAGGCAGCCCGAGGCCAGCGGGAGCGCGGCGACGTCGGCGAGCACCAGCCGCCCGTCGCGGTGCCTGCCCGCTCGTACGGCTGCCTGGAGCATCGCCGGGGTCAGATCCACGCCCAGCACCACCCCGGAGGGACCCACGGCGGCCCGCAGGGGCGGCAGGGCCCGCCCGGTGCCGCAGCCCGCGTCCAGCACGCGGTCCCCCTCCCGCAGCCCGAGGTCGGCGACGGCCGCCGCGTAGGCCGGCCCGTCGTCCGGGAACCGGCTGTCCCAGTCGGCGGCGCGGGCGGTGAAGAAGTCCTGGACGTGTGTGTGGTCGTCGTTCATGTTCCGCATGATTCCTCACCGTCACGAGGGAAGTCCTTGTGCGCATGTTCGAGCGGGACTCGATCGTTCCGGCACAACTGTGCGTCATATTCCGGCACCTTTCGAAATGCGCCCCCTTTGTGCGCCCCTGCCCCGGCTAGCGTCCCGGGGCCATGGGACACCTGGACCACGCCGCCTTCGGCTGGCTGACCCCCGTGCTGTCGTACGCGATGGCCTGCATAGGCGCCGCACTCGGACTGCGCTGCACCGTCCGCGCGCTCGCCACCACCGGCCGCGCGCGCCGCAACTGGCTCGTCACCGCCGCCTCTTCCATCGGGACGGGCATCTGGACCATGCACTTCGTGGCCATGCTCGGCTTCCGCGTCAGCGGCAGCGACATCCGCTACGACGTGCCGCTGACCATCCTCAGCCTCCTCGTCGCCATGGTCGTCGTCTGCGCCGGCGTCTTCGCCGTCGGCTACAGCCGCGACCGCAACCGCGCGCTCCTCCTCGGCGGTCTCACCACCGGCCTGGGCGTCGCCAGCATGCACTACCTGGGCATGGCGGCCGTCCGACTGCACGGCGACGTCACCTACGACCCGGTCCTCGTCGGACTGTCGGTACTGATCGCCGTGGTCGCGGCCACCGCGGCCCTGTGGGCCGGGCTGAACATCAGATCGCCCCTCGCGGTCACCGTCGCCTCCCTCGTCATGGGAGCGGCCGTCAGCAGCATGCACTACACCGGGATGTTCGCCGTGAGCGTGCGTGTGGACCCGTCCGGCGACGCTCTTCCCGGGGCCACGGCGATGCAGTTCATCTTCCCCCTCGCCGTCGGCCTCGGGTCCTACCTGTTCATCACCTCGGCCTTCGTGGCCCTCTCGCCCACGGCCGACGAGCGCCAGGCCTCCGCCTCCGCCCAACGGCCCGTCGAAAGCGTCGCCCGCTAGCCGGCCCCCCGGCCCGAGCGCACCGACCACGTCCCGAGCGAGGAGGCCATGCGCCCACCCCGTACACCCGACAACGCCGCCGCCGCGGCGCACCGTCCGCGCGGACGCCGCGCACACGCCGGACCGCCCGCCGACGAGGGCCGCCGCACGCCCGGCGCACCGCCGTTCGCCGCACGCGCGCGTGGAAGCCGCCGGCACCTGCGCCCCCGCACCGTGCGTGCCAAGGTGGTCAGCCTCCTGATGGTGCCCGTCGTCTCCCTGCTCGCCCTCTGGGCGTACGCCACCGTCAGCACCGCTCAGGACGTCGCCCGGCTGCGCCAGTCGCAACGGGTGGACGCGGAACTGCGCAGCCCGCTCGCCGCGGCCGTCACCGCGTTGCAGGCCGAGCGCACCGCGGCCGTCCGCTACGCCACCGACCCCCGCGCCGGCGACGACGGTGATCTCCAGGACCTCGCGGCCCGCACCGACCGTGCAGTGGACCGGCTGCGGCTCGGCCGGGACAGCACCGTCGCCGACAGCCAGGAACTGCCCGCCGGCGTCTCCAGGCGCCTCGCCGCCTTCGTCACCGGCGCCGAGCGCCTGCCCACACTGAGAACGGCCGTACGGGGCCACAAGGCAGGCTGGGACGACACGTACACGCGGTACACGAAGACCATCGGCGCCGCCTTCGCGGTCGACGGAGCCCTCACCGGCATCCAGCAGGCCGACGTCGCCTCCGACGCGCGCGTGCTGCTCGAATTCTCCCGCGCCGCCGAAGCCCTGGCCCAGGAGGACGCCCTGCTGAGCAGCGCACCGACCGCCGGAACCCTGCGCGGAGAACGACTGCGGCTCTTCGGCGCCGCCGTCGCCACGCGCCGAGCCCTCACCGACACCGCCGTCACCGATCTCCCCACCGCCCAACGGGCCGCCTGGCGCGATCTGACCGCGAGCGGCTCCTACACGACCCTGGGCACCGCCGAGAACAACCTGCTCGCCGCGGGACCGGACGTCCGGGTCGCCGACGAGGCACCGCAGGCCACGTGGAACGCCGCGCACGCGCGCGTACAGGACGGCATGCGGACCATCGCGGCAGCCGCGGACCGGGCCGTCGCCGGCCGCGCCGACCCGGTCACCCACGGCCTGCTCAGTCCCGCCGGAGCCGCCGTGCTCCTGGGACTCGCCGCCGTCGCCGCCTCCCTCGTCATCTCCGTCCGCATCGGACGGGCCCTCGTGGTCGAACTCGTGAGCCTGCGCAACGACGCCCTGGAGATCGCCCGCCGCAAACTCCCGGAAGCGATGCGGAAGCTGCGCGCGGGCGAGGAGATCGACATCCAGGCCGAGGCACCCTCCGGACCGCCGGCCGAGGACGAGACCGGTCAGGTGGCGGAAGCCCTGACCACCGTGCACCGCGCCGCGCTGCGCGCCGCCGTGGAGCGCGCCGAACTCGCCAGCGGCATCTCCGGAGTCTTCGTCAACCTGGCCCGCAGGAGCCAGGTCCTGGTCCACCGCCAGCTCAGCCTCCTGGACAGCATGGAACGGCGCTCCGACGACCCGGACGAACTCAGTGACCTGTTCCGCCTGGACCACCTCACGACCCGGATGCGGCGCCACGCCGAGAGCCTGATCATCCTGTCGGGCGCGGCGCCCGGCCGCGCCTGGCGGATGCCGGTGTCCCTGACCAACGTCGTACGCGCCGCCGTCTCGGAGATCGAGGACTACGCGCGCGTGGAGGTACGCCAGTTCCCCGAGGCGTACGTCACCGGCGCGGCGGTCGCCGACCTCACCCATCTGCTCGCCGAGGTCGTCGAGAACGCGGCCCAGTTCTCACCGCCGCACACGCGCGTGCGGGTCACCGGCGAACCGGTCGGCAACGGCTACGCCCTGGAGATCGAGGACCGGGGGCTCGGCATGGGCGCCGAGACCCTGGCCGAGGCCAACCGCCGCATCGAACAGTCAGAGGCGCTGGACCTCTTCGACAGCGACCGCCTCGGACTCTTCGTGGTCAGCAGGCTCGCCTCCCGGCACGACATCAAGGTGCATCTGCGGACCTCCCCGTACGGAGGCACCACCGCCGTGGTCCTGCTGCCGAAGGCCCTGCTGCACAGCGGCTCGGCGGAGCCGTCCACCCACCAGGGCGCACAGGCCCGGCCAGGCGAAGAAGGCGGCTACGCGCGCGTGCCCGGCGCGACCTCGCCCCAGGAGGCCGCCGTCACCCAGTGGCCGGACCGTCCCGCCCTGGCGGCCACCGGGCCCGGTCCGCACGGCACCGCCCGGACACCGGGATCCCACGGCACCGCCCGGACACCGGAACCCCGCGGCACCGGGAAGGCGGCGGACCCCCACGGCACGCGGCCGGAACCAGGCCCGGACGGCACCGGCGCGGCAGCCCGCTCCCACGACGCGGCCCACGAGCCCCCGCCCCCCGGCGTCACCACCTTGAGACTGCACCGCTCGCCGGACGACGCAGAGCCCTCCGACGACCTCCCGCGCCGCGTGCGCCAGGCGAGCCTCGCCCCGCAACTACGCCACCAGCGCCGCGAGGAGCCGCCCCAGCAGCCCGCCCGGCACGGCGACGACCGGCGCACCCCCGAACTCGTACGGGACCGCATGGCGGCGTACCGCGACGGATGGACGCGAGGCGGTGGCAGGCAGCCCGGCCGTGGCGCCGCACCGGAACCGCAGACGGGCAGTCACAGCAGCGAAGGAGACCCGGCATGATCCAGGACCCGACACCGAGGACCGGCCGGCGGTCCGGCGAACTGGACTGGCTGCTCGACGACCTGGTGACACGCGTGCGCGAGGTACGGCACGCCGTCGTGCTCTCCAACGACGGCCTGGCGGTCGGCGCCTCCACCGACCTCGCGCGGGAGGACGCCGAGCACCTCGCCGCCGTGGCCTCCGGCTTCAACAGCCTCGCCAAGGGCGCGGGGCGGCACTTCGGAGCGGGGGGAGTGCGCCAGACCATGGTGGAGATGGACGACGCGTTCCTCTTCGTGGCCGCGGCCGGCGACGGTTCCTGCCTCGCCCTGCTCACCGCGGTCACCGCCGACATCGGGCTGGTCGCCTACGAGATGGCCCGCCTGGTCAAACAGGTCGGCGAGCACCTCCACACGGCGCCGCGCGTCGCGACGCAACCCCCCGCCGCCGGCTGAGCCGGGAAGGCGGCACCGATGACCGAGAACCCTGCCGGCGAGCCCCGGGAGCCGGGCAGCCAGTGGTACGACGGCGAGGCCGGACCCCTGGTCCGCCCGTACGCCATGACGGGTGGCCGCACCCAGCCGGGGCCGACCGGAGTGCGCTTCGACCTGATCGCACTGGTCACCCTCGACCCCGCCGCACCGGCGCTCGACGACGACACCGCGCTCGGCCCCGAGCACCGGACCCTGATCGACCTGTGCCGCCCGGAGACCCAGTCCGTCGCCGAACTCGCCGCGGACGCGGACCTTCCGGTCGGCGTGGTCAGGGTGCTGCTCGGGGACCTCCTGGAACTCGGCTGCGTGACCGTCAGCCGCCCCGTGCCACCCGCGCACCTGCCCGACGAGCGGATCCTGCGCGAGGTCATCGAGGGATTGCGAGCGCTGTGACCGAGGGACCGCGAGCACCGCGGACGAGCGTCCGGACACCTCCGTCGGCCGCGCCGTGCCGGCATCCGTACGCCCGGCCGCGTCGCGGTCCGTCCGATCCGAGCGCATTGCGTCAACGATCGGGCGCGAGCCGCTCATATCAGGTGTACTTCGGTCCCATCGCCCCGACCCGCGTCCCCGTTGTCATGATGCTGCCTTCACCCCCGGACCACGCGGACGCCGGCCGCGGCCGGCCCTCCCGAGAGAAGTGATCATGGTCTCCGAGCACACCGACACCGTCGGCGACACCTCCGCCCTGGCACTGAAGATACTGGTCGCCGGTGGCTTCGGCGTCGGCAAGACGACCCTGGTGGGGGCCGTCAGCGAGATCCGGCCGCTGCGCACCGAGGAACTGCTCAGCGAAGCGGGCCAACTGGTCGACGACACCGACGGCGTGGACCACAAGGTCACCACCACCGTGGCCATGGACTTCGGCCGCATCACCATCCGTTCCGGCCTCTCGCTCTACCTGTTCGGCACACCGGGACAGGACCGCTTCTGGTTCCTGTGGGACGAACTGGCCCAGGGCGCCCTCGGCGCCGTGGTCCTCGCCGACACCCGGCGTCTGGAGGACTGCTTCCCGGCCGTCGACTACTTCGAGCACCGGCGCATCCCGTTCGTGGTGGCCGTCAACTGCTTCACGGGAGCCCGCTCCTACGGTGCCCCCGACGTCTCCAGGGCACTCGATCTCGACCGCGGCACACCCGTGGTGCTGTGCGACGCGCGCGACCGCGACTCCGGCAAGGAGGTGCTGATCAGGCTCGTCGAGTACGCCGGGCGGATGCACACCGCCCGGCTCCTGGACTCGGTCGGCTGAGCCCGCCGCTCAACCCGCGACGTCCCGCATGGCCAGTACCTTGTCGATGGTCACGCGGACCAGCAGCTCCCCCGGTACGCCGTTGCGGGCACCGTACTCCTCGGCGCGGTCCTCACCCATGTACCGGGCGGCGATCCGGGTCGCCCACAGACGCACCTCGGCCAGATCCTCCGACAACCGGGCGCGGCCGTTCAGCACCACGAAGTGGAACGGCGGACGGTCGTCGTCCACGCACAGGGCCACCCTTCCGTCACGGGCCAGATTGCGCCCCTTCGCCGTGTCCTTGCCGGTGTTGAACACCAACTCGTCCCCGTCCAGCAGGAACCAGATCGGAGCCACGTGCGGGCTCCCGTCGGCGCGGACGGTGGAGAGCTTGGCGGTGCGCGTGCCGTCCAGGACGAACGCCCGCCATTCCTCATCGGTCATCTTCTCTGCCATGGGCCCATCCTCCTTGCCCGCGTGCCGGTCGTGGGGAAGGCTGGCGGGGAGTTCCTCCAGCCAGGGGGAGACATCACACGGGGAGACGGACATGGCGCAGAACCAGGGTCTCGGCTGGCTCCTGGACGATCTGACCGAGCGGGTGGACCACGTACGTCACGCGCTCGTCCTGTCGAACGACGGACTGGTCACCGCGGCGAGCACGGGCTTACGCCGCGAGGACGCGGAACACCTCGCAGCCGTGGCATCCGGGCTGCACAGCCTGGCCAAGGGCTCGGGACGCCACTTCGGCGCGGGCAGGGTGCGGCAGACGATGATCGAGTATGACGACGCCGTGCTGTTCGTGACCGCGGCCGGCGCCGGGAGCTGTCTGTGCGTACTCAGCGGGGCCCAGGTCGACATCGGCCAGATCGCCTACGAGATGACGCTGCTCGTCAACCGGGTCGGCGAACACCTCGGCATCGACGCCAGAAAACCTGAGAGGCCTCCCACCACAGACCTGTGACCTGCTGCTTTCCCTGTCCCGTGGAGTTATCCACAGGCTCGCCACGAAGCGCGTCGAAGCGGTTACGGTGGGTGCACGGCGCACGTACAGGGCGTGAGCCACCGACTCCACGGGGGAGTACACCATGTCGGCAAGCACCTTCGACCCCACCCGCCCCGGTACCTGCACGCCGAGCCGTGCCGCTCGTGAACTGGGGCTCAAGCGAGTCGAGTTCGACCTCGCCGTCCAACTCGGCCGCATCCGCACCGTGCCCGACGAGGGCGGTGGAGGAGGCCGGCGTGTGGAGCAGGCGGAGATCGAGCGCCTGCGGACTCAGGACGGCTTCCCCGAGTCCCTCCGCGAACGGGTGCGAGTCGTGGGTACGGCGGAGGGCGCCGCCCTCATGGAGATCCCGGCCGGCCGGTTCACCCGGCTCGCCCGCCTGGGCCTGCTCGTGCCCGTGAAGTACTACCTCAACCGTTACCGCGCCGTGGTCTGGCTCTATCTCGCGGAAGAACTCCGCCAGTTCACGACGAGCCCAGAGCACGCACACCTGCTCAAGGGGCGTACGCCCGAGACCCTCCGGGGCCAGCTGGCGACGGGGACGGATCTGCGGGCACGCAACTGGCGCGCACGACAGGTCGGATTCCTGCTGCGGCAGGCCGAGGACCCGTGGGCCCGCGCCGCAGCCGTGGCCGCGTTCCTGGCGCCGGTCGAGGTCGCCGATGTCGTCAAGCATCCCTACGAGCGTGCCCACCTGGAGCGGTTTCGGCCCGTGTCACCAGGGCCCGGTGCGCCGGGGTCTCCTTCCGCTCGTCTTACCGAGCGGATCACGACGGCACAGGACGCGGACGAGGTTGGCTGGCTGCGATGCGAGTTGGCGCGCTCGGTCGAGGAGGCCCGGGACATCTCGCCGGCCCCGCGCCCGACCATCCACCGGGTACCACCGGCGATGCGAGCGGTGGCACGCCCCATCCCGCCGATGGCACGGACGGTCACCCGGCACACGGAAGAGGCGACGAGGTCGCGGGAGCCTGCGGCACCCTCTCTCGATTCAACAGCTGCGCTCGCCAAGTTGGCGGCGCCGTCTTCGAAGTCCGCCGCACAGGGTCCGGACTCCGTGCGTGAGACCCCACCGTCTCGGGAAACGGCGGCACCGGTCCCGGAGCCGGAGGTACGGCATCCGCAGCCGGCGGCGCGCCCAGCGGAGTCGGGACCCCGCGTCCTGCGGATGCGGACGCGGCTTCCCGAGTCGGTGGCGGCACAGCTCATGGCGGCGGCGACGGCACCCACGGAGTCGGCCGTGCGGCACCCCGGGCCGCGGGTGCTGCCCCGCCGGTACGCCGTTCCGCGGGAGCCGGCCGCGCGGCCGACGGTGCCACCGCCCCCTCGCGAGCACGAGCCGGCGCAGCCCCTTCCGCCGCCCTCGTCCCGCGGTCTGCGGTCCTGGCTACGGCGCAGAAACGCACGGCCGGCACCGCCCGCGCGAGTCTGAACAGCCAGGCACGGCTGTCGCCCGCTGCTACAGGGCCCGGAACAGTCCCTCCTGCACGACCGAGACGAGCAGTCGGCCCTCCAGGTCGTAGATGCGCCCACGGGCCAGCCCACGGCCGCCGGTGGCGATCGGCGACTCCTGGTCGTACAGGAACCACTCGTCCGCGCGGAACGGCCGGTGGAACCACATGGCGTGGTCTAGCGAGGCCATGTCGAAGTTCCGCGGCCCCCACAGGGGCTCCACCGGCAGGCGCACCGCGTCCAGGAGGGTCATGTCGCTCGCGTAGGTCAGCGCGCACGTGTGGACCAGCGGGTCGTCACCGAGCGGGCCGACCGCGCGCATCCACACGGCGCTGCGCGGCTCGGCGCCCTCGATCTCCTCGGCGTTCCAGCGCAGCCGGTCGACGTACCGGATGTCGAACGGCTGGCGGCGCGCCATCCGCTCCAGCTGCTCCGGCAAGGCCCCCAGGTGCTTGCGGATCTCCTCGGACACCGTCGGCAGCGACTCGGGGTCCGGCACCTCGCGGGCCGGCGGCAGCTGGTGCTCGAACGGTCCTTCCTCAGGCTTGTGAAAGGAGGCGGTCAGATTGAAGATCGTGCGGCCCTGCTGCACGGCCGTGACCCGGCGCGTCGTGAAGGAGCGTCCGTCGCGGACCCGCTCCACCTGGTACACGATCGGCACGCCCGGCCGGCCCGGGCGCAGGAAGTACGCGTGCAGCGAGTGCACCGGGCGCTCGCCGTCCGTGGTGCGGCCGGCGGCGACCAGCGCCTGTCCGGCCACCTGTCCGCCGAAGACCCGTTGCAGGGACTCCTGCGGGCTGCGGCCACGGAAGATGTTGACCTCTATCTGCTCCAGGTCGAGGAGGTCGACCAGTCTCTCGGCCGGATTCGTCATCAGTGGGATTCTCCTTGGCATGCCACGGGCCGGGGACGGCTCACAGCTGGCCGACGTCGGTGACGCGGACGACCGCACGCCCCTCGGCGTCGGAAGCCGCGAGGTCGATCTCGGCGCTGATGCCCCAGTCGTGGTCGCCGTTCGGGTCGTCGAAGATCTGCCGTACCCGCCAGAGGCCGTTCTCCGGCTCCTCCTTGATGACCAGCAGCTTGGGGCCCCGGGCGTCGGGCCCGGTGCCGAGGTCGTCGTACTCGTCCCAGTACCTGTCCATCGCCTCGCCCCACGCCTCGGCGTCCCATCCGGACTCGGCGTCCAGCTCGCCCAGTTCCTCGACCTGGTCCAGGGCGGCCAGCTCCACGCGGCGGAACATGGCGTTGCGGACCAGGACGCGGAAGGCGCGGGCGTTGGTGGTGACCGGCTTGACCTCGTCCGCCTTCTCCTGGGCCTCCTCGGCGGTCATCTCCTCCGGGTTGGCGAGCTGCTCCCACTCGTCCAGCAGGCTGGAGTCCACCTGGCGCACCATCTCGCCCAGCCACTCGATCAGATCCTGGAGATCCTCGGACTTCAGGTCGTCCGGGATGGTGTGGTCCAGGGTCTTGTAGGCGCTGGCGAGGTAGCGCAGCACGATGCCCTCGGTGCGGGCCAGCTCGTAGAAGGACACCAGCTCGGTGAAGGACAGCGCCCGCTCGTACATGTCCCGGACCACCGACTTGGGCGACAGCGGGTGGTCGCCTACCCACGGGTGGCTCTTGCGGTAGGTGTTGTACGCGTGGAAGAGCAGCTCTTCCAGCGGCTTCGGGTACGTGACGTCCTGGAGGCGCTCCATGCGCTCCTCGTACTCGACGCCGTCCGCCTTCATCGCCGCCACGGCCTCGCCGCGCGCCTTGTTCTGCTGGGCGACGAGGATCTGCCGGGGGTCGTCCAGAGTGGATTCGACGACGGAGACCATGTCCAGCGCGTAGGACGGCGACTCCGGGTCGAGGAGTTCGAACGCGGCCAGGGCGAACGTGGACAGCGGCTGGTTCAGCGCGAAGTCCTGCTGGAGGTCGACCGTGAGCCGCACGATGCGGCCCTCGGCATCCGGCTTGTCCAGCTTCTCCACGATTCCGCCGTCCAGCAGCGACCGGTAGATCGCGATCGCCCGGCGGATGTGCCGCAACTGCTGCCGGCGCGGCTCGTGGTTGTCCTCCAGGAGATGACGCATCGCCTCGAAGGCGTTGCCCGGCCGGGCGATCACGGAGAGCAGCATCGTGTGCGTCACCCGGAACCGCGACGTCAGAGGCTCCGGCTCCGACTCGATCAGCTTCTGGAAGGTGTTCTCCGTCCAGCCGACGAAGCCCTCCGGCGCCTTCTTGCGGACCACCTTGCGCCGCTTCTTCGGGTCGTCGCCCGCCTTCGCCAGCGCCTTCTCGTTCTCGATGACGTGCTCCGGCGCCTGCGCGACCACGAGCCCCGCCGTGTCGAAGCCGGCCCGGCCGGCCCGGCCCGCGATCTGGTGGAACTCACGGGCCCGCAGCGTGCGCACCCGGCTGCCGTCGTACTTGGTCAGCGCGGTGAAGAGCACCGTGCGGATCGGCACGTTGACGCCCACACCGAGCGTGTCCGTGCCGCAGATGACCTTGAGCAGACCGGCCTGGGCGAGCTTCTCCACCAGGCGCCGGTACTTGGGCAGCATGCCGGCGTGGTGCACACCGATGCCGTGCCGGACGTAACGGGAGAGGTTACGGCCGAACTTGGTCGTGAAGCGGAAGTTGCCGATCAACTCGGCGATCCGGTCCTTCTCCTCACGGGAGCACATGTTGATGCTCATGAGCGCCTGCGCCCGCTCCACGGCCTGCGCCTGTGTGAAGTGCACGATGTACACCGGCGCCTGCTTGGTCTCCAGCAGGTCGGTGAGCGTCTCGGTGAGCGGGGTCAGCCTGTACTCGTAGGAGAGGGGCACCGGGCGGGTCGCCGAACGGACCACCGAGGTGGGGCGGCCGGTGCGGCGGGTGAGGTCCTTCTCGAAGAAGGACACGTCGCCCAGAGTGGCCGACATCAGGATGAACTGCGCCTGCGGCAGTTCCAGCAGCGGGATCTGCCAGGCCCAGCCGCGATCACCCTCCGCGTAGAAGTGGAACTCGTCCATGACGACCTGGCCGACGTCCGCGTCCTTGCCGTCACGCAGCGCGATCGACGCCAGCACCTCGGCGGTGCAGCAGATGACGGGCGCGTCGGCGTTCACGGAGGCGTCGCCGGTGAGCATGCCGACGTTCTCGGTGCCGAAGATCTTGCACAGCTCGAAGAACTTCTCCGACACCAGCGCCTTGATCGGTGCCGTGTAGAAGGTGACCTCGTCCCGGGCCAGCGCGGCGAAGTGCGCGCCGGCGGCGATCATGCTCTTGCCGGAGCCGGTGGGCGTCGAGACGATCACGTTCGCCCCGGAGACCACCTCGATCAGCGCCTCCTCCTGGTGGGGGTAGAGGGTGAGGCCGCGCTCCTGCGCCCACGACTCGAAGGCTTCGTACAGGGCGTCGGGGTCGGCGGTCGGCGGCAGCTGATCGATGAGGGTCACGCCCCCATCTTGCCTGGCCTCGAGCCCGACCGGGGAATCGGCTGGGGATGCGAAGATCATGAACGCTACGCTGTGTCGCCGACGCGGCGTCAGCGCACCAGGTCAACTGGTCAGCGGCACATGAGGAATGGGGCGGGAAGCGGCCATGATGGGACCAGCACACTCACTGTCGGGGGCCGCGGCCTGGCTCGGCGTCGGAGCCGCCACCGCGGCGGCGGGACATCCGATGCCCTGGCCGGTCCTCCTTTCCGGTGCCCTGATCTGCGCCGGTGCCGCACTCGCCCCGGACCTCGACCACAAGGCCGCCACCATCTCCCGGGCCTTCGGCCCGCTCTCCCGCTGGCTCTGCGAGATCGTGGACAAGCTGTCGTACGCCGTCTACAAGGCGACCAGGAAGCAGGGCGACCCGCGTCGCTCCGGCGGGCACCGCACACTGACGCACACCTGGCTGTGGGCCGTCCTGATCGGCGCCGGCTGCTCTGCCGCAGCGATCACCGGGGGCCGCTGGGCGGTCCTGGCGATCCTGTTCGCTCACATGGTGCTCGCCATCGAAGGTCTGCTGTGGCGGGCGGCGCGGGGTTCCAGCAGCGATGTCCTGGTCTGGTTGCTGGCGGCGACCAGCGCGTGGATCCTGGCGGGCGTGCTGGACAAGCCGGGCAACGGCTCGGACTGGCTGTTCACCGAGCCCGGCCAGGAGTACCTCTGGCTGGGACTGCCGATCGTGCTGGGCGCGCTGGTGCACGACATCGGGGACGCGCTGACCGTGTCCGGCTGCCCGATCCTGTGGCCGATCCCGGTCGGGCGCAAGCGCTGGTACCCGCTGGGGCCGCCGAAGGCGATGCGGTTCCGGGCGGGCAGCTGGGTGGAGCTGAAGGTGCTGATGCCGGCGTTCATGCTGCTCGGGGGAGCGGGCTGCGCCGCCGCCCTCAACCTGATCTGAGGGGGCCCCGAGGAGTGGGAAGGCCCGCCTTGTCAGGTGGCCTCGCCCGCGTCCGCCGCACCGTACCGGCGCTCGAAGCGGGCGATGCGGCCCTCGGTGTCGACCGTGCGGGCCCTGCCCGTGTAGAAGGGGTGGCTCTCCGAGGAGATCTCCACGTCGATCACCGGGTAGGTCTGGCCGTCGTCCCACTCGATGGTCTGCTCGCTCCGCGCGGTGGACCGGGTCAGGAAGGCGTATCCGGCGGCGCGGTCCCGGAAGACCACGGGGTGGTAGTCGGGGTGCTTGTCCTGCTGCATGGCGGCTCCTGGTGCGGGACGCTCGGGGCGGGGAGGGCCGAAGGGCCGTGCTCAGCCGGGCAGGGAGTCCTCGTCGACGATGTGCATCGCGGCTTCCTCGGCGGAGGCGGCGGCACCGTCGATGCCGACGTCGGTCGCGACGAGGGCGGCCTCCTCGTCCTCGTGCGCACCCTCGTCGGGGGCCACCAGCCGGCCGGAGCGGAAGTTGCCGACCTCGTTGTCCAGCGGCTCGCCGTCCGTGCCGTCGACGTCACCGATGCCGTCGCCGTCCGGGGCGGCGAGGTCCGGCTGCTCCTCGGCGAGCCGTTGGTCGAGGGTCTCGCCCGCCTGGCGCTCGGCCGCCGTCACGCCGATGTGCTCGACCGCCCACGGGCGCTCCGGAGGGGACCAGCCGCGGTCGAGAGGTTCGGCGACGCCGTCGAAATCCAGGGTGTCCTCGACGTCGAGCACCCCCGAATCCTCCGGGATCTCCGAGGGATCGGGCTGGTAGACGTCGTCCCCCCAGCCGTCCGTGTCCACGACTACCTCCAGGTGGTCAGCACGGTCCGGTGCCGTCCCAGTGGGCGGCGGACCGCCGGCACGCCGGACGCGGGGACGCACCGGGAACCGCCAGGTTCCCGGAGACACCCCGAGCCGGTGCCGCTTTCCAGACTTCCACCCCTGCTCGGCACCGCGCAACGGCACGAGTCCCGGCGGGGCCGCGCCCGTGCCGGGGCCCGGCCGGACCCACAGGGACCCGGTCACGGCGACCGACGGCTGCGGGACCCGGCGTCCGGGGCCCCGGCCGGGTACGGGTGCCACACCGGTGAGGCGGGCTTCGCCACCGTCCGAGCCGACCGAGGCGAGCCACTGGGCGCAGCCGATCAGTCGCCCCGGACGGACCGGGTGGGTCGTGCGGACCGTGCGGACCTCGAGTGCGCCGAGTCAGCCGGACCGGCCAAGGCGGCCGGACCGACCAGACCCACCGGGCCGGCCCCCGGCGCGCCACGGATCTCACCCGTGCCACGACCGCCACAGCGCCGCGTAGGCACCCTCCGCCGTGACCAGCTCCTCGTGGCTGCCCAGCTCGCTGATGCGGCCGTCCTCGACGACGGCGATCACGTCGGCGTCGTGGGCGGTGTGCAGACGGTGGGCGATGGCGACCACGGTGCGGCCGTCGAGGACACGCGCCAGGGAGCGTTCCAGGTGGCGGGCCGCGCGCGGGTCGAGCAGCGAGGTGGCTTCGTCCAGGACCAGCGTGTGCGGGTCGGCCAGGACCAGCCGGGCCAGCGCGATCTGCTGGGCCTGCGCCGGGGTCAGCGCCGAGCCGCCGGAGCCCACCTCGGTGTCCAGGCCGTCGTCCAGTGCCCGTGCCCATCCGTCGGCGTCGACCGCGCCCAGGGCCGCCCACAGCTCGGCGTCCGTCGCGCCGGTGCGGGCCAGCAGGAGGTTGTCGCGCAGGGAGCCCACGAAGACGTGGTGCTCCTGGTTGACGAGGGCGACGTGGCAGCGGACGCGTTCCGCGGGCATCCGGGACAGCTCCGCCCCGCCCAGCGTGACCCGGCCGTCCCGGGGCGCGTAGATCCCGGCGAGCAGCCGGCCCAGCGTGGACTTGCCCGCGCCGGACGGCCCGACCAGGGCGAGCCGGGTGCCCGGCGCGACCTCCAGGGAGACCTTCCGCAGCACGTCGACGCCCTCGCGGTAGCCGAAGCGCACCCGGTCGGCGTGCACGTCCCGCCCGTCGGGGACCAGTGCGGCCTCCCCGGCCTCGGGCTCGATGTCCCGCACGCCGACCAGCCGGGCAAGCGACACCTGGGCGACCTGCACCTCGTCGTACCAGCGCAGGATCAGGTTCACCGGATCGACCAGCATCTGGGCGATGAGCGCGCCCGTGGTCAGCTGGCCCACGCCGATCCAGCCGTGCAGGACGAAGACGCCGCCGACCATCAGGACCGAGCCGAGCACGAGCAGGTGGACAGTGTTGATGACCGGGAAGAGCACGGAGCGGAGCCAGAGGGTGTAGCGCTCCCACGCGACCCACTGCGAGATCCTCTGCTCCGACAGGGCCACGCGGCGGGCGCCGAGCCGGTGTGCCTCGATGGTGCGGCCCGCGTCCACGGTCTCGGCGAGAGCGGCGGCGACGGCGGCGTACCCGGCGGCTTCCGAACGGTAGCCGGACGGTGCCCGCTTGAAGTACCAGCGGCAGCCGACCACGAGGACCGGGACGGCGAGCAGCACGGCGGCGGCCAGCGGCGGGGCCGTCACGACCAGTCCGCCGAGCAGCAGCAGGGCCCACACGAAACCGATGGCCAGCTGTGGCACGGCCTCGCGCATGGCGTTGGCCAGGCGGTCGATGTCGGTCGTGATGCGGGAGAGCAGGTCACCGGTGCCCGCCCGCTCCAGCACGCCCGGCGGCAGTCCGACGGAGCGCACGAGGAAGTCCTCGCGCAGGTCGGCCAGCATCCGCTCGCCCAGCATCGCGCCGCGCAGCCGCACCTGCCGGACGAACCCGGCCTGCACGGCCAGCGCGAGCACGAACAGCCCGGCGGTCGGACCCAGATGGAGGTCGCGCGCCCCGTCCGTCACCCGCTCGACCAGGCCGCCGAGCAGGTACGGGCCCACCATGGAGGCGACCACAGCCACTGTGTTGACGGTGATGAGCAGCAGGAAGGCCCGCCGGTGCCGGCGGAACAGCTCGGTGACGTAGGCGCGCACGGTCGCGGTGGCACCGACGGGCAGGGTGGTGGCGGTCGTCGGGGCCGCCGGGTCGTACGCCGGTGGCGCAACGCCGATCATGCGCTCTCCTCGATCTCTTCCAGCTCCTGGAGTGCCTCCAGGAGGACGCCCTCGTCGGTCGCGGTCAGTTCCCCGTCGGTCTCCCGGGTCACCACGGCCCGGTACCGCGGCTCGTCGTCTACGAGTTCGCGGTGCACGCCGACCGCCACGACCTCCCCCTCGTGCACCAGGGCGACCCGGTCCGCGCGGTCGAGCAGCAGCGGGGAGGAGGTGAACACCACCGTCGTCCGTCCCGACCGTAGTCGGCGCAGCCCGTCCGCGATCCGGGCCTCGGTGTGCGAGTCGACCGCGGAGGTCGGTTCGTCCAGCACCAGCACCTCCGGATCGGTGAGGAGCGACCGGGCGAGGGCGAGCCGCTGGCGCTGGCCGCCGGACAGCGAGCGTCCGCGCTCGGTGATCCTGGCGTCCATCGGGTCGGCCGCGTCCAGCGAACCCTGCACGAGAGCGTCCAGCACGTCCTCGCACTGCGCTGCCGCCAGCGCGTCCTCGGCCCGCACGGCACCGGAGGCGGGCACGTCGAACAGATCGCGCAGCGTGCCCGAGAGCAGTACCGGCTCCTTGTCCTGGACGAGGACGGCGGTCCGGGCGCTGTCCAGGGGGAGTTCGTCCAGCGGGACCCCGCCCAGCAGCACCGATGGGCCCGGCTCCGTGGGGTGGCCGCCCAGCCGTTCGGCGAGCCTGCCGGCCGCGTCCGGGTCACCGCAGACGACGGCGGTGAACCGGCCGGCGGGAGCGAGCAGTCCGGTCGCGGGGTCGTACAGGTCGCCGCCCGGCACCTCGGCCGTCCGGGTGCCGTCGGTGGCCGTGGACCGCTCCAGCGACAGCACGCGCGCGGCCCGCTTGGCCGAGGGGCGGGAGAAGGAGTACGCCATGGCGATCTCCTCGAAGTGCCGCAGCGGATAGTTCAGGATCATGACCGCGCTGTAGACCGTGACGAGTTCGCCGACCGTGATCCGGCCCTGGCGGGCCAGGCCGATGCCGTGCCAGACGACCGCGATCAGCAGCAGGCCGGGCAGCAGCACCTGGACGGCGGAGATCAGCGACCACATCCGCGCACTGCGCACGGCGGCGTGCCGCACCTCCTGCGAGGCCCGGCGGTAGCGGTCGAGGAACAGTTCCTCGCCGCCGATGCCGCGCAGCACCCGCAGGCCGGCGACGGTGTCGGAGGCCAGTTCGGTGGCCCGCCCCGCCTTCTCGCGCTGCACGTCGGCGCGGCGCGTCGCCCGGGGCAGCAGCGGCAGTACCGCAAGGGCGACGACGGGCAGGCCCACGGCGACGACCCCACCGAGCGCGGGCTGGTACAGGAGGAGGCTGACGCAGACGACCAGGACCGTGAGCGCGGCGGCGGTGAACCGGGAGACGGCCTCGACGAACCAGCCGATCTTCTCCACGTCGCCGGTGGAGACGGCCACCACCTCGCCGGCGGCCACCCGCCGGGTCAGGGCCGAGCCCAGCTGGGCTGCCTTGCGCGCGAGCAGTTGCTGGACGCGGGCGGCCGCGGTGATCCAGTTCGTGACGGCGGTCCGGTGCAGGAAGGTGTCGCCGACGGCGATACCCGTTCCGCACAGCAGCATCAGAGCACCCGTCAGGGCCAGCCGGGTGCCGGAGCGGTCGACGGCCGCCTGCACGGCGAGGCCGACGCAGAAGGGGAGGGCCGAGACGGAGACGAAGTGCAGCAGGCCCCAGGCGAGCGACTTCAGCTGCCCGCCCCATTGGTTGCGCCAGAGCCACCACAGGAATCGGGGACCCGAACGCGCGTCGGGCACGCCCGGATCGGGATACGGAAGGTCTTGAATCTGCATGACGTCCCAGTGGCTCGTGACAAGGGCAGGGAAAGAGCGGAACGCCGCGGGGAGCGGCGACAAGCCGTGAAAGGTTCGCGTCGCAGAGTGGTGAATTTCAAACGGTTTTCTCCGGGGCGCGCGCAAATCGCCTGTTTCCGGCCATCGCGACAGTTATGGTCAGGCCGAGTGCCCCGTCTGCCCGGCACCGTGCACCGGTACGGTCTCGGCTGTGTCGCCGCCGTCGACCGCGACCGCCCTGCAACGATCCCGGACGCACGGGGACCACGGCAGCGGGATCCCGGCCCGCGCCGGTGTCCGCGAGAAGGCCGTGAAGTGCCCGCGCACCTCACGGCCCGGTGAAGACGCCGCGCCGCGGCTCCTTCCGAGTGGAAGCCGGACCCGTCCCGGCTCGCCTGCCGTCAGCGCCCGCCCGGAACGGCCGCCTTCTGACCCTTCGGTCCCGCCGCGCCGGACGAGTTCACCACGTCGACGTCGCTGGCCCGGACGTACGCGAGCCGGTGGCCGAGCTGGATCTCGTAGTACCGTTCCCGGCCCCACACCACCGGGTTGGGCGTGTCGCTGAAGGACTTGGCGGTGTAGGAGCTGCCGACGCCGGCCTGGGTCACGTACCGCTGGCCCGCCAGGATCGGGTACGGCAGCGGCGACTCGGCCGGCCCGTCGACGTCCTGCGGGTACGCGTCCTCCTCGGGGAGGGCGCGGCCGTACACCGGGATCTCGTCCAGACCCTCCTTCGGCGTGATCATGCGCCCGCTGGCACCCACGGCGGTCGGCTGCTTCCTGGGGTTCTCGAACCACGCCTTGTGGCCCTGGAACCAGATGGCCGTCCAGTCGCCCCTGCGGTCGGCGACGGCGAAGGTCTGGCCGGTGGACACGCGTGACCCCAGGTCGTTGACGTCCTTCGTGGAATCGTCGCCGTTGGGCTTGCGGCCCGGGTCCTGGATCAGCGGGGCCTTCTCGTTCGGTTCGGTGTGCAGGCGGACGGCGCTGGAGCCGTGCGGCGGGCACGGCTTGCCGCTGCCGCCGCATCCCGTGTACTCGGGCTTGTGCTTCGCGAAGTCCGGCAGGATCGTCACCATGTCGCTGTCCGGGCCCGCGGTGGCCTTCAGCGGTGCTCCGAGGAGGTCGAAGTAGTGCCGCCAGTCCCAGAAGGGACCGGGATCGTCGTGCATGTCGGGGATGCTGCCGGCGGTCGGGGCGGGCACGTTGTCATGGCCGAAGATGTGCTGGCGGTCGAGCGGGATGCTGTACTTCTGCGCCAGGTACCGCACCAGGCGTGCCGAGGACTGGTACATCCGCTCCGTGTACCAGGTCCCGGGCTGCGTGAGGAACCCCTCGTGCTCGATGCCGATCGAGCGGGCGTTCACGAACTGGCTGCCGGAGTGCCAGGCCTCGTCCTTGGTCCGGATGTGCTGGGTGACATGGCCGTCGCTGGAGCGGATCGAGTAGTGCCACGACGACTCCGTCGGGTCCTGCACCGTCTGGAGCATGCTCGGCAGCACGGCCTCGGTGTCGTGGATGACGATGTACTCGATCGGCTGGTCCCTGGGCCGGTCGGCCAGGTCGTGGTTGCCGTAGTCGCCGTCGCCGATCTCCTCGTACGGCGCGCCGAGCCAGTCACAGGTCAGTTCGGCGGGGCACTCGACCTGGCTCGGCCGCTGCGGGCCCTGCGCCCGGGGAGTGCGGGGGTGCGGTTGCAGGCCGGGGGTGGCGGGGAGCGCGACGTCCTGTCCTTCGGCGGTGGTGCGGTGCGCCCCCCGCCGGATCAGGGCGAAGACGTCGTCGGCGTAGGCCGCGGCCGACGCGACGTCAGGGGTGCCCGGGAAGCGCGCGACCGTCTCCCACCAGTCCGCCGGGTCGGCGCTCAGAGGCTTGCCGAGCTGGCGTTGTGTGGCCGCGAGGAGTGCCGCTCCGCCACGGACGTTGGTGACGTCGTCCGTGCGCAGGCGTTCGGCCGGAACGTGGATCAGGCGGGCCGCGTTCCGTAGGTCCGCCGGCTGCACGGCCCGTGGCCCCGTGGCGGGCGTTCCCGCCGCGCCCGTGCGGGGCGGGGTCTGACCGTCGAGCGGCGCCTGCGGTGCGGACGGTGCCGCCGAGGCCTGGACGCGGTCGGCGTCCACCAGGTGCATGGGGCCAAAACCGCCGGCGACGCTGGGCGCGCCGGGATGGGAGTCCCAGCGGGACTGCATGTAGGACACGCTCATGAGCACACTGCGCGGCACGTGGAACTCGCGCGCCGCGCTCGTGAAGGCGTCCTGCAGACGCCGGTCGTCCGCGTCGTCGGCACCGGACATCGGAAGGATCAGCAGCGGCGGCAGCAGAGCCGCCCCCGCGATCACACAAGCCGTGAGGCGGCACCTCCTGATGGCACCGGGGACATGTGCAGAAACAATTCTTCTCATCGCAGAGGCTCTCCCAACCACACTCGATCGCACCAGGACAGAGGAGTTGCCCGTAGCGCCACCCCTCGTACGTTTCCGTGCCACGGGCGCCGTGTCGTGGCGAACGTCACCGGGGTGGACCAGCGGTCCGGCCCAGGCCACCCGGTCGGCGGCAGCGGCTCGGCTGCCTGGGGCAACCACGGGCGACCGGGCGCGGCTCAGTCCTCGACCGGGTCCACCTGCCAGTCGGGGTGGCCCGGCATGGGCGGGGTGTGCGGGCCGTACAGCCACGGATCCAGAAACGGCGTCAGGTCCTCGCCGGCGACACGGGAGGCGAGGGCGACGAAGTCCCGGGTGCCGGCCGTACGGCCCCGGTACTCGGTCACCCAGGCCCGCTCGATCCGCTCGAAGGTCTCCGCGCCGACCTTCTCCCGCAGGGCGAACAGCACCAGCGCCGAGCCGTCGTACCGCATCACCTTGAACAGCGTCGCCTCGCCGGGCTCGGCGGGCGCCCCTTGCTCGTGACGCCACTGGTCGTGCTGCTCGTACGCCGACCGCATCACCGACTCCAGGCTCACGCCGCCGTGCTCGCCGGAGTACAGGCGTTCGTAGAAACGGGCGTGACCCTCGCTCAGCCACAGGTCCGACCAGCGCCGGACGGCGACACTGTCGCCCGTCCAGTGGTGGGTCAGCTCGTGGACGAGGTTGCGTTCGGCGTCGACCCGGTCGCCCAGCAGATCCTCCCGCGGCAGGACGGAGAGCGACTGGGTCTCCAGCGCCACCGGCAGGTCGGTGTCCCCGACGAGCACGCCGTAGCGGCGGAACGGGTAGGGACCGAGCCGCCGTTCCAGCCAGGCCAGGTGGTCCGGGGTGAGCGAACGGTACTCCGCGGTGTCGGCGACCAGGTCGTCCGGGACCACGTCCCGCACGGGCAGGCCACGCGGACCGCTGCTGTCGACGAAGGTGAACCTGCCGATCGCCAGCTGGACCAGTTGTGCCGCGAGGGGGTGCTCGGAGTCGTACGTCCACCGGGTCCGGCCGTCGGGCCGCCGGACGGTGCCGACGAGCCGGCCGTTGGCCACCGCGCCGAGCCCCGGCGGGGTGGTGATGTGGAACGTGACCGGGGCCCGCAGGCTCGGGTGGTCGTTCGCCGGGAAGATCATGCGGGCGCCGTCCGGCTGCGCGCAGACGACGGTGCCGTCGGAGGTGGGCACCCAGCCGTAGTCCTGGATCGCGTCGTCGCGGTGCCGCGTCTGCGTCGGGTCGGCGGTGTAGGCGACGCGGACGGTGAACGTGCTGCCGCGCGGGATCGGTCGTGCGGGAGTGACGACGAGTTCGTCGCCGTCGCGTCGCGTGGCGGCGGGCGCCCCGTCGACGGTGACGCGGTGCAGCGCGTTGCCCGCGAAGTCCAGGTCGAAGCGGGACAGTGACTGTGTCGCGGTGGCGCTGATGGTGGTGCCGGCCTCGAAGGGGGTGCGGGGCGCCCGCCAGTCGAAGTCGAGGGTGTAACGGCGGACGGTGTAGCCGCCGTTGCCGGCGAGCGGCATGAGCGGGTCGCCGATCCCCGGTGCGCCGGGGGCCGGGGGCGGGCCCGAGGAGGCGGCCGGACCGGGGGCCGGTGAACCGTCTCCGTGCGGGAGCGCGCCGGTGAAGACGGCGGTACCGGTCAGCGCACCCGCTGCGGCGAGGGCGAGGACCAGGGTCGCGCGACGGGTGCGGAGGACATGACGAGGACGTTCCGGCCGGGCTTCCTGACGTGTGGATTCCTCGCCCGGCCCCTTGGTGGTCTCCATGACCGCACTATGCCAGCAAGATCCGTTTATATCACTATATTCTCCTACGCTGGGTGGTTGCCCCGGGGCGTGTGGTGACCGGCCTCATCGCGCCGATCCGTCCGAGCTGTCATTGCGGCACGGCCCGCCTGCCCGTAGAACACCGGCCATGAGAAGACGGATCGTCATGTCCATGCTTGCCGGGGCTACCCTCGTGGTGAGCGCGCTCCTCGGCCCGGGAACAACGACGGCCGGGGCGGCCGACGTACCCGCCGAGTTCGGCACCGACTGGCACGACCCCGTGACGGCGGCACCGCCCGTCGAGCGGCCGCACACCACGTCCTGCCAGGTCACCCTCGCCGACGCCCGGTTCCGCGACTTCACGCCGTACCGGGGCGCTTACACGCCGCCCGAGGGCTGCGGTGACCGGTGGAGCAAGGTGGTCCTGCGCCTCGATGGCGAGGTGAAGGGCCGTCAGTACGACCGGCTGGGCTATCTGCACGTCGGCGGCGTCGAGATCCTGCGCACCTCGACGCCGGAGCCCTCGCCGGACGGCATCGCGTGGCACGTCGAGAAGGACGTCACCCGGTACAGCGACACCTTCCGGACCGCCCAGGACGTCGAGATGCTGATCGGCAACGTCGTGGACGACACGTACACCGGTGTCATCGACGTCCACGTCACACTGACCTTCTACGCGGGACGCCCCGCGGCACCCGCCCCCGACCGCGTCCTCACCCTCGCCGACACGCCCGCCGGTACGACCCTCACCACGCCGCGCAACAGCGAACGCGTCGTCGCCGAGGTGTACGCCACCGGCTCGGGCGGCGGCTGCGAGGAGTTCTGGTACCTGACCGTCGCCGACCCGGCGCCGTACTCGTGCAAGGCCGGCCGCGGCCCGTACCGCGAGGTGCAGATCAGCGTCGACGGCCGGCTCGCCGGTATCGCGGCGCCGTTCCCGAACGTCTGGACGGGCGGCTGGTCCAACCCCTTCCTCTGGTACGTCCTGCCGGCCCCGCGCGCCTTCGACGTACGGCCGATCGAGTACGACCTCACGCCCTTCGCCGGCCTCCTCAACGACGGCCGCCCGCACCGCGTCGAGGTGTCCGTCGCCGGCGTACCCGCGGGCCGGCCGGGCTGGAGCACGCCGGTGAACGTGCTCGTCTGGCGGGACGCGCACCGCGCCCACGTGCCGGGCGCGGTCACCCGGGCCGACGCGGGCGACCTCGCCGACTCCTCCGCCTTCACCCCCGGAGCGGAGAACCGCGTACGCACCGAGGCAGGACACCGGCTCACCGTCTCCGGATACCTGGACACCTCGCACGGCCGCGTGACCACCACGGTCACCCGGACGCTCGCCCACACCTCCGTCCACCGGTGGACCGACGGCGAGGCGGTGGACGGGCTCGGCGCGACCTGGACCGACGACGAGACGGTCGGTGCCGCCGGCCACGGCCCCGCGCGGACGACCCGCACGCACCGGACGTACACCATGAACGGCGCCACGACACTCGGCGCGGACGGCCGGCTGCGCACGGTGCTGACCCTCGGCGACCGGGCGACGGCGGTGACACGCGAAGGCGTCCGGCGCACCGCGTGGTCACGGCTGGACGACACCTACAGCGGCGACGCCACGTACACGGTCGACGTCCCGCGCGACCAGCGGCACGCGGTCGGCACGTCGGCCGAGCGCTACCGGCTCCTCGGCTCGGCCGGCTGCCACGACCGTTCGCTGACCACGGTCCAGGGGGTGCTGACGGAGGATCGCAGCCGCTGCTGAGAGGCGTGGTGCGGGGCGCGTCCCCCGTGGTGCGGGGCGCGTCCCCCGTGGGCCGGGCCGCGGGACCGGGCGGGACGGGGGAGCGCCGTCCCGCCCGAGGCGGGCGAGGGGCCTTCGCCGTTCAGCAGCGCTGGGCGGCGTCCCCGTCGATCAGGCTGTCCAGCAGCACGCCGAGCACCTGGCGCTCCTTCTCCGTCAGCGGCGCCAGTATCTCCTCGGCCGCCGAGCGGCGGGCGCCGCGCAGTTCGCGCAGCGTCGCGCGGCCCTCGTCCGTCAGCTCGATCCGGGTCACGCGGCGGTTCGCCGGATCCGGGACCCGCCGCACCTTGCCGCTCGCCTCCAGCCCGTCCACCAGCGTCGTCACCGCACGGGGCACGACCTCCAGGCGCTCGGCGAGGTCGGCCATGCGCGGCGGCGAGCCGTAGTGCGCGAGGGTGCGCAGCAGCCTGGACTGCGCCGGAGTGACGCCCAGGGCACGCTGTTCCAGATGGCGCTTCTGGATGCGGTGCACCCGGCGGGTGAGCCGCAGCAACTGCTCGGCGAGCAGACCGTCGGGATCGGGGGTGGTCATGCGGGAACAATATCAGGATGCCGTTCATTGTGAGTATAGGTAACAATGAGCTATGATCCGTTCCGTCGTCGCCGGCCGTCCTCCGGCCGGCGCCCCGCCCACTCCGTAGGAGCCCATGCACCCCGACCGTGAACCCTCCTGGACCCCACCTGCCGACGCCGGCGAACAGCCCCGGCAGGTGCGCCGCATCCTGCGGCTGTTCCGTCCCTACCGCGGGCGGCTTGCCGTCGTCGGCCTGCTCGTCGGCGCCTCGTCCCTGGTCTCGGTGGCCACGCCGTTCCTGCTGAAGGAGACGCTCGACGTCGCCATCCCGCAGGGCCGCACCGGCCTGCTGAGCCTGCTCGCGCTCGGCATGATCCTCAGCGCCGTCCTGGGCGGTGTCTTCGGTGTGCTGCAGACCCTGATCTCCACCACCGTCGGCCAGCGCGTCATGCACGACCTGCGCACCGCGGTCTACGGCCGCCTGCAGCGCATGTCCCTGGCCTTCTTCACCCGCACCCGCACCGGCGAGGTGCAGTCCCGCATCGCCAACGACATCGGCGGCATGCAGGCCACCGTCACCTCCACCGCCACCTCCCTGGTGTCCAACGCGACCAGCGTGATGGCCACGATCGTCGCGATGGTCGCCCTGGACTGGCGGCTGACCATCGTCTCCCTGCTCCTGCTGCCGGTGTTCGTGTGGATCAGCCGCCGCGTCGGCAACGAACGCAAGAAGATCACCACCCAGCGGCAGAAGCAGATGGCCGCGATGGCGGCCACGGTCACCGAGTCGCTCTCGGTCAGCGGCATCCTGCTCGGCCGCACCATGGGCCGCTCCGACTCGCTGACCGCTTCCTTCGCGCGGGAGTCCGAGGGCCTGGTCGACCTGGAAGTGCGGTCGAACATGGCCGGGCGCTGGCGCATGGCCGTGATCTCGATCGTCATGGCCGCGATGCCCGCCGTCATCTACTGGACCGCCGGCCTCGCCCTCCGGTTCGGCGGCCCCGAGGTCTCCCTCGGCACCATCGTCGCCTTCGTCTCGCTCCAGCAGGGCCTGTTCCGTCCGGCCGTGAGCCTGCTCGCGACCGGCGTGCAGATCCAGACCTCGCTCGCCCTCTTCCAGCGCATCTTCGAATACCTCGACCTGCCCGTCGACATCACCGAGCGCGAGCGGCCGGTGCGCCTCGAACAGATCAAGGGCGAGGTCCGCTTCGAGGACGTCGAGTTCCGCTACGACGACAAGGGCGGCCCCGTCCTCGACGGCGTCGACGTCACCGTGCCGGCCGGCAGCAGCCTCGCCGTCGTCGGCCCGACCGGCGCCGGCAAGTCCACGCTCGGCTACCTGGTGCCCCGCCTGTACGACGTCACCGGTGGCCGCGTGACCCTGGACGGCGTCGACGTCCGCGACCTCGACTTCGACACCCTCGCCCGCGCGGTCGGCGTCGTCTCGCAGGAGACGTACCTCTTCCACGCCTCGGTCGCCGACAACCTGCGCTTCGCCAAGCCCGACGCCAGCGACGAGGAGTTGCACGCGGCGGCGAGGGCGGCCCAGATCCACGACCACATAGCGGCGCTGCCCGACGGCTACGACACCGTCGTCGGCGAACGTGGTCACCGCTTCTCCGGCGGCGAGAAACAGCGCCTGGCGATAGCCCGCACCATCCTGCGCGACCCGCCGGTCCTCATCCTGGACGAGGCGACGAGCGCGCTCGACACCCGCACGGAAGCCGCCGTGCAGGAGGCCATCGACGCGCTGTCGGCCGACCGCACCACGATCACCATCGCGCACCGCCTGTCCACGATCCGCGACGCCGACCAGATCGTGGTGCTGGAATCCGGCCGGGTCGCCGAACGGGGCACGCACGAGGACCTCCTGGAGCGCGACGGCCGGTACGCGGCCCTGGTGCGCCGGGACGCGCGGCTACAACCCGCGAACTGAACAGGCGACCGTGACCGACAAGCTGAATATATGCCGGGTTTGTGAGGATATGCGTATTACCGTGCCCGCATGCAGACGAACACTCCGTCACGGAGCAGGACCCGACTGACACGCCGCGGCAGACTCGCCGTCCTGGTGGCCGGCGCCGTCATGGCCGGCACCGCCGTGGCGGTGCCGCTGCTGACACTGGCGGCCGACGGTGACCAGGCGAAGCCGGCCGCGCTGGTCATCCCACCGGGCTGGCGCGCGAACCAGGTCTACGACGCGATCGACAAGGCCCTCAGCCTGCCCCTGGGCAGCACCCGCGCCGCCCTCGGCAAGGCAGCCCTGAAGCTGCCGAACGAGGCCGGGGGCAACCCGGAGGGCTATCTCTTCCCGGCGACGTACCCCGTCCGGAAGGGAGCGACGCCCGAGTCCATGCTGCAGCTGATGATCGACGCGGCGGACCGCAAGTTCAACGGCGCACCGGTCGCGGCCGGGGCCCAGCGCAACGCCATGAACGTCTACCAGACGGTCACCATCGCGAGCATCGTCCAGGCCGAGGCCTCGACGAAGGCGGACATGGGCAAGGTCGCCCGGGTCATCTTCAACCGGCTCAACAGCGGAATGCCGCTGCAGATGGACTCGACCCTGCACTACGCGCTGAACCGCGGCACCGCCGACGCCGGCCAGAGCGACACCCAGGGGGAGAACCCGTACAACTCCCACCAGCGCACGGGCCTGCCGCCCACGCCGATCGACAACCCCGGCGAGGACGCGATGCGCGCCGCGCTCAACCCGACGCCGGGCGACTGGCTGTACTTCGTCACCATCGCCCCCGGGGACACCCGCTTCACCGCGGACTACAACACGCACCTGCGGAACGTGGCCGAGTACAACGCCCTCCACCAGAACGCGGGGACGGCACAGCCGACCGGTGAGGGTCCGCCGGGGCCTTCGTCCGAACCCGACGGACCGCAGCCCGCGCTCCGGTGAGCCTGCGGGACGTCACGCGGCGACGGGTTCCCCGGCGAGCAGCCGCCTGATGTCCCGGACGGCCGCGCGCCCGGCCCGGTTGGCACCGATGGTGCTGGCCGAGGGGCCGTAGCCGACGAGGTGGACGCGCGGGTCGGCGACCACGCGCGTGCCCTCCACCTGGACACCGCCACCCGGCTCGCGCAGCCGCAGCGGAGCGAGGTGGTCGAGCGCGGCCCGGAACCCGGTCGCCCACAGGATCACATCGGCGGACACCTGCCGGCCGTCCCGCCATGCCACGCCGTCCGGTGTGATCCGGTCGAACATCGGCTGCCGGTCCAGGACGCCGTTCGCCAGGCCCTGCCGGACGGCGTCGTTCAGCGGCAGTCCGGTGACCGAGACCACGCTGCGCGGCGGCAGCCCTTGACGCACCCGCTCCTCCACCAGCGCGACGGCCGCGCGCCCCGCCCCCTCGTCGAACGGGCCCTCACGGAAGACCGGGGGCCGCCGGGTGACCCAGGTGGTCGCGGCGGCGTACGGAGCGAGTTCCAGCAGGTGCTGGGTGCCCGAGGCACCCCCGCCCACCACCACGACCCGCTGCCCGGCGAACTCCTGCGGACCGGCGTACTGCGCGGTGTGCAACTGCCGGCCGCGGAAGGTCTCCTGCCCGGGGTAGCGCGGCCAGAACGGGCGGTCCCAGGTGCCGGTCGCATTGATCAGCGCCCGTGTCGACCAGGTGCCGCCGGACGTCTCCACGAGCAGCCGCCCCCCGGGGCCCTCGCGCACCGCGCGCACGTCCACCGGCCGGCGCACCCGCAGGTCGAACGTGCGCTCGTACCGGTCGAAGTACTCCCGGACGACCTCGGCCGAGGGCCGCGCCGGGTCGGCGTCGGTCAGTTCCATGCCGGGCAGCGCGTGCATGCCGTGCACCTTGCCGAAGGTCAGCGAGGGCCAGCGGAACTGCCAGGCGCCGCCCGGGCCGGGGGAGTGGTCGAGGACCACGAAGCCGCGGTCCGGCTCGAAGCCGGTGCGCCGCAGGTGATACGCGGCGGCCAGACCCGCCTGGCCGGCACCGATGACGACGACCTCGATCTCACGCACTTCGTCCACGCCTGGGCAACAGCGAGCCGCGCGCGGATCTTCCCCGCCGCACGGCCGGGCCGGCCTTCGCCGGGACCAGCTTCGTGGCGCTGCGCGCTTAAGGATCCGCAAGGGGGAACGCGGGGTGCCCGGGGTGTGGGAATCGGCGTACGGGTCAGGATGAAGGCATGTCCGATGCCTTCACCACACGCGTGCTGAACGTCTCCACCGGCAGCCGGGAACGCGTCGTCGACCTCACCGCCGACTGCGAGGAATTCCTGCGGGAGGCGGCGGCCGGGCGCGACGGTCTGCTCAACATCTTCGTCCCGCACGCCACCGCCGGGATCGCCGTGATCGAGACGGGCGCCGGGAGCGACGACGACCTCCTCGCCGCCCTGCACACCCTGCTCCCCGCCGACGACCGCTGGCAGCACCGGCACGGCAGCCCCGGCCACGGCCGTGACCACGTCCTGCCCGCCATCGTTCCGCCGCACGCGACCCTCCCGGTGATCGGCGGACGCCTGGAGCTCGGCACCTGGCAGTCGGTGTGTCTGGTGGACACCAACAAGGACAATCCCGACCGCAAGGTGCGGCTGAGCTTCCTCGGCTGAGCCCCGCCGGCCATCGAGCCCCGCCGGCTCACCGGAGCGAGCCTCGCCGGCTCATCGGAAGGCCTGGTGCCGGCTCAGAAGGGGCGAGACCGCGTGGCCTCCGCCCGGCCCGGCGTCGGCACCAGGCCGAGCCGCTGCGCCCGCAGCACCGTGCCGACGCGGTCGCGGGTGCCCAGCTTGCGGTAGATGTTCTCCACGTGCTTGTGCACCGTGCGGGCCGAGATGCCGAGACGGCGGCCGATCGCGTCGGCGGTGAGCGCGTCCGTGAGCAGCAGCAGGACGGCGGTCTCGCGGGGGGTCAGCGCGCAGTCCGCCGCCCGCTCGTCCGGCGCGCCGGCCGGGCCGAGCGCGCGCCGCCACTCCACCAGCAGTTGCCGCTGCCGCTCGACCGCCGCCAGCAGCGGCTGGGCGCGCTCGGCGACGGTCAGATGGTCGTCGCTGAAATCCGTACCGGCGCGGTACACCAGGCACCCGGTGATCGGGGCGGCGCTTCCCGGGAGTGGCACGCCCAGCACGTGGTCGACGTCCAGTGCCTCGCGGAGCATGCGGGCCGTCGGACTGGAGCGCCACGCGCGGCCCGCCGCCCGGTGCGCGCTGACCGGCGTCCGGTCCGTTCCGGGCGCGTAGTGACCGGCGAAGGGGTAGCCGGCCCGCAGCAGGCCGAGGTCGGCCTCCCCGAGCCGGGCCAGCTCAGCGGCGGCGGCATCCGGCACCGTGCCGAGCGTGCCCTCGCTCTCGCTCCACTCGTCCAGCTTGTGGATGACCGCCTCGCCGCCGCACACGTCCGCCAGCGTGCCGGCCAGCATCGGCCACAGCCGCTCGGGTTCCCGTTCGTGCAGTGCCGCGACGGCGACGGCCGTCATGCGCTCGTAGGCCTTCTCCAGCCGCACGGTTCCTCTCCGGTTGCCTCGCGTACCCGCCCTCCCGTCGGCGTACGTAGTTCTACGCATACCGCTGCGGTCCCCGGCTGTCGCACACTTCAACCCGGCGACACCGGCCTGCTCGGACACGGCGTGTCCGAGGGGCCGCCGGCACGGGGGAACGGCGGCCCGTCCGGTGTCGCCCCCCACGTGCCTCTTCCGCGCCTGACCGGTGCCCCGGCCGGCAACGGGCAACGCCCCCCGGCGGAGCCGGAGGGCGTCGGGACGGGCGCCGGGATCAGCCGCGCTCGGCGCCGCCCTCCCTCTTCTCCGCCTTCGCCTGCTTCAGGTCCTTCAGCCGCGCGGCCTCCTTGCGGACCTCCGCCTGGGTGGCGCGCTCCTTCTCCAGCCAGTCGGGCCGCTCCTGCCTGAGCGCCTCGATCTGCTCGGTGGTCAGCGCCTCGGTGACGCCGCCCCGGGCGAGACCCGCGATGGACACGCCCAGCCTGGCGGCCACCACCGGACGCGGGTGGGGACCGTTGGTCCGCAGCTCGCGCAGCCACTCCGGCGGGTTGGCCTGCAACTCGTTCAGCTCGGCGCGCGTGACCACACCCTCCTGGAAGGAGGCGGGGGTGGCGGGGAGGTACACACCCAGCTTCTTCGCCGCGGTCGCGGGCTTCATCGTCTGGGTGCTCTGCTGCGACTTCATGCCGTCCAGGGTATCGGCCGTGTGGGGGAGGGCCGACCACGGCCGGTGACGAACGCCTGGCCGGCAGGGTGTGCCGGAGCGGAGCCGGGTGCCTGCCCGCGGCGCGGGGGAGAGCCGCGGGCGGTCCGTGGCCGAGGGGTTCGGGCGGGCCGGTAACCTGGCCTGATGACAGGCTCGGAGGATTCATCGTCGTTCCGGCTCGCGTACGTTCCCGGAGTGACGCCCGCCAAGTGGGTGAGGATCTGGAACGAGCGCCTGCCCGGCGTCCCGCTCACCCTGGTCCAGGTCCCGGCCACCGAGGCGGCCGAGGCGCTGCGCGCGGGGGAGGCCGACGCGGGCTTCGTCCGGCTGCCGGTCGACCGTACGTTCTTCAGCGCGATCCCGCTCTACACCGAGACCACGGTGGTCGTCGTCCCCAAGGACCACCTGATCACGGCGGCGGACGAGGTGACCCTGGCCGACCTCGCCGACGAGGTGCTCTTCCACCCTCTGGACGACGTCTTCGACTGGGACGCCCCGCCCGGTGAACCGGCCTTCGAGCGGCCCGCCACCACTTCGGACGCCATCGAGCTGGTGGCGGCGAACGTCGGCCTCCTGGTCGTCCCGCAGTCCCTGGCCCGCCTCCACCACCGCCGGGACCTCACCTACCGCCCGGTCGTCGACGCCCCGCAGTCCAGCGTCGCCCTGTCCTGGCCGGAGGAGGCCACCACCGATCTGGTGGAGGAGTTCATCGGCATCGTGCGCGGACGCACGGTCAACAGCACCAGGGGCCGTACGGCGGTGCGGACCTCGGCCGACGAGCAGCGCAAGCGCTCCGACCAGGGCGGCACCCGCCAGGCGCAGGGGGCCAAGTCGCAGGCCAAGTCCTCCGGGAAGCCGTCCGCGAAGTCCTCGGGCAAGCCGGGCGGCCGTGCGGCACACGCCCGTACGGGCGGCGGGGGCAAGCCGGCCAAGCGGGGGAAGCCGCGCCGCAGGTCGTGAGGTCTCACGGACCCGGCCGCAGCCCCTCGACGGCGCCGCCTTCCTCCCAGCTCCGCCCGACGGGCTCCCCGGCCTTCCCGGGTTCCGGACGCGTCTGGCGTTCACGCAGATCGGCGACCGCGAGCACGAGTGCGACCAGGATGATCCCCGCGACGGTGAGGAGCCCCAGCTGGAGTGCCGTGTCCGCGCGGCCGTGATTGGCGAGGTGGGCGAAGTACACCGCGCCCACCACCGCGATCCCGGCCGCCGAGCCGACGCGCTGGCCCGTCTGGAGGACGCCACCGGCCGCACCCGCCCGGTGCACGGGGACGCGGGTGAGGGTGAGGGTGGTGTTCGGGGAGACCGTCAGACCGGAGCCGATACCGCCGACAAGCAGGGGCAGCGCCGACGCCCACCCCACGTTCCGGCCGGGCACCAGCTCCACCGCCGCGACCACCCCGAGCACGCCCAGGGCCACTCCGGCCAGCCCCATCACGACCAGCTTGCGGCCGAAGCGCACCACCAGCCGGCCGCCGATGGCCGCGCCGACCGCCGAGGCCGCCGCGAAGGGCAGGACCGTCAGTCCGGAGGCCAGCGCGCTGTACCCCACGCCGTTTTGCAGGTACAGGGCGTAGAGGAAGAAGACGGTCGTGAAGCCCGCGAAGTAGCTGAGGCTGATCAGGGCGCCGAGCGTGAAGGAGCGCAGCGAGAACAGCGCCAGGTCGACCAGCGGGGCCCGGCCCAGCCGGCCCTGCCGTCTCTCCCACGCCCAGAACGCGCCCAGCAGCACGAGGGCGAGCGGCATCAGCGCCCACTTCTCCCGGCCGGTCCACTGCTGCTCCTGGACCAGGGGCAGCATGAGCGCGAGCACGCCCGACCCGAGGAGGAAGACCCCGAACAGGTCGAACTCCTCGTGCTTCCCCGTCGCCGGGAGACGCGGCAGCAGCCGCAGGCCCGCGACGAAGGCGGCCACCCCGATCGGCAGATTGACGAAGAACACCCAGCGCCAGCCGTCGTCGGTGCCGGCGGCGTCGATGAGCAGGCCGCCCGCCAGCGGGCCCGCCGCCGTGGACACCCCGATGACGGTGCCGAGCACCCCGAAGGCCTTGGCCCGCTCGGAGCTGTGGAACATCTGCTGGATCAGCCCCGAGGTCTGCGGCGCGACGATGCCCGCCGCGGTGCCCTGGATCAGCCGGAACACCACCAGCCAGCCGGTAGTGGGCGCGAACCCGCAGGCCGCCGAGGCCACCGTGAACAGGGCGAGCCCGAAGAGGAAGGCCTCGCGCCGGCCCCGCATGTCGCCCAGCCGGCCGGCCGGGACCAGCGCCAGTCCGAAGGTGAGGGCGTACCCGGAGACCACCCATGCCTGGGTGGCCTCCGAGGCCCCGAGCCCTCGCTCCAGCGAGGGCAGCGCCACATTCACGATCGAGGTGTCGAGGAGCGAGATGAAACCCGCTGCCAGACAGACCCCGAGCGCCTGCCACCGCCGCTCGTCGGGGGCGGTCCGGGCCTGTTCTGTGCTCATGGGGTCACGCTATGCAGTCATGGCCGCGCGCGCACGCCGGGACCGGCCGCGCGCACCCCGTCGAACGGCGCCTTACTGGCCACCGGTTGCCTCACCGCGTCTCGCCGTCCGGCCGTCCCCGGGCAGCCCGGACGCCCGCGGTCGTCCCGGGGACGAGTGGTCTGCCCTTGCTCCGAAAGGGCGTTCCCGCCCACACGGCGTCGAACGGGGCGGTGACCCGGGCCGTGCCCTCCCGGATGACCCGCGGCGCCCTCCCGGGCGGAGACCGGGGACGCGAGGCTCACCCGCGTCCGCCGCTCCGGACCCCGGGTGCGCCGTCCGGGGGACGGGGCGCGGCGCCGTGGCCGATCGGGCCGGCCGGGCCGGTGCGGAGCGGGCGGTTCAGCGGGCCGTGTCCCGCAGCCACGCGTACGCCGACCGTGCCGTGAACTCCGCCTGGCCGCCTCGCAGCAGCAGGGTCGCGGTGCCGAATCCGGGCGCGTCGGCCTGCGCGGGGACGTACGGGACGGCCAGGCAGCGCATGCCGGCCGCGTGGGCGGCGGCGGCCCCGGGGGCCGCGTCCTCCAGGACCACGCAGTCGGCCGGGTCCACGCCGAGCCGGCGGGCCGCCTCCAGGAAGACGTCGGGCGCCGGCTTTCCGTGCGGGACCTCGTCGGCCGAGACCACCGTGCGCAGGAGGGCGCCCAGTCCGGTGCCCGCCAGGATCGCCCGGATGGCCTCAGGGGAGGAGCCCGACGCCACCGCCATCGGGACGTTCCGCGCCGCCAGCAACTCCACGAACGCGCGCATCTGCGGGTACACGCGCGTGCGGGTGCGTGCCAGCTCCAGATAGCGGCCGTTCGTCGCGGCCAGCAGCTCCGCCACCGAGGCGTGCAGGCCGTAGCGCTCCCGCCAGATCGTCACCGTCTCCCGGGTGCTGATGCCGACGTAGCCCTCGTGGTCCGCCCAGGTGAAGTCCGGGACACCGTGCTCGGCCAGGACCTGCCGGCTCGCCTCGTAGTAGTTCGGCTCGCTGTCCACCAGCGTTCCGTCGAGATCGAAGATGACCGAGAGGGCGCCGAGATCGCTCATGGCGTCCAGGATGCCAAGCGTCAGGCGCGGGCGGCCCGGCCCACCGACTCCACCAGGGGCAGCAGCCGGTACGGGACGCGCTCGCGCAGTGCCACCTCGGTGCGGGTGCGCACCACGCCGGGAAGGCTGATCAGCTTCTGGATCACGTCCTCCAGGTGGGCGTTGTCCCGGCCCACCACGCGCGCGAGCAGGTCCCCGCCACCGGTGATCGAGAAGGCCTCCACGATCTCCGGTACGGCGGCCAGCGCGTCCCCCACGTCGTCCAGGTGGCCCTGGGTCACCTCGATGTGCACGAAGGCCAGCACCGGGTGGCCGAGCGCGGCGGGGGACAGGGAGGGTCCCGTGCCGGTGATCACGCCGTCCCGTTCCATCCGGTCCAGCCGGGCCTGGAGCGTGCCGCGGGCCACGCCGAGGATGCGGGCGTACTCGCGCACGCTGGTGCGCGGCTGCTCCAGGAGCAGCCGCAGGATGCGGGTGTCGAGTGCGTCCACGGCCATGATGGACGACTGTACCAATGGTCCAGGTGATCCGGTGACGCGCGTGCCGCCCCACCTGGCACATTGGCATTCCGGTGGGCATTCGTGCTGCCTCGGCGCCGTGCCAATGGCCCAGCGATTCGCCCCGCACTTGAGCCAGTGATCTCGGTGGTGCTCTCATGGACGTGTCGATGGCGCTGCGGAACCCCGCGGCGCCTTTTCTGTGCCGGTGAACCCATGCACCCAGGGGAGGGCAGCAGTGCTGAAGAGGATGTTCGTGGCTCCGGACCCGGGACGGGCGCGGTTGCGCTTCGCCGCGCGGGCCGTCCTCGGCATCGGACTGGCGGTGGTGGTGTGCGCACTCGCCGGGTCCTCCCTCGCCGGTGCGGTCACCGGCGGCCTCGCCGCGCTGCTCGCGCTGTTCACCGTCACCGACCCGACCGTGCGCGGACAGGCGGCCACCACCGCGCTGCTGCCCGCCGTCGGCGTGCCGGTGCTCGCCGCCGCGGCCGGGCTGCACGACCATCCCGTCGCCCGCTCCCTCACCTTCCTGGCCGTCGTCGGCGCCGGGGTCCACGCCCGCCGGTGGGGACCGCGCGGGCACAGCCTCGGCGTGTTCGCCTTCATGACGTTCTTCGTGGCCCAGTTCCTGCACGCCGCCCCGGGACAACTGCCCGAGCTGTACGCCGCCGTCCTGCTCTCCGTGCTCAGCGCGGCCGTCGTGCGCTTCGGCGTCTGGTGCTACGAACGCCGGCTGCCGCCGGCCGTCGTACCGGCCCCGCCCGCCGGAACCGGGCTGGCCCGGGTGACCACCCGGCAGGCCGTCCAGGCCACCGCGGGCGCCGGATTCGCGCTCGTCGTGGGCCAGCTCGTGTCCGGACAGCGCTGGTACTGGGCCGTCGGCGCCACGTGGTGGATCTTCGTCAACACCACCTCGCGCGGCGAGACACTGGTCCGCGGCTTCCGCCGGGTCCTCGGCACGGTCATCGGCATCTGCCTGGGCTTCCTGATCGTCGCCCCGGTGCACGGCGCACCGCTGCCGACGGCCGTCCTCGTCGCGGTCGCCGTGTTCGGCGTCTTCTACACGGCCGCCGTGTCCTACACCTGGATGATGCTCTGGGTGACCCTGCTCGCCGAGTCCCTGTACGGCCTCCTCGGCGTCCTCAGCCCCGGGCTGCTCGCGCTGCGGCTCGTCGAGACCGGTGTCGGGGCGCTCGGCGCCGCGCTCGCCGTCCTGTTCGTGCTGCCGGTCACCACGCACGCCACCACCGACGCCTGGATCCAGCGGGCCCTGCGCTGCGTGCACGCCTGCACGGCCGAGGCCGCCGCCCGCCTCGCCGGCTCCGCTACCGCCGACCCCGCGCCCCGCGTGGCCGAACTGGAGCGGCTGCTCGGCCGGGTCCGGCTCTCGGTGGCGCCGCTGGTGCACCCGCTGAACCCGATGCCGGCGCGCAAGGCGCGGGCCCGCCGGGTCCTGGCGCTGCTCGACGACTGCGCCCGCGAGATCCGGGGCCTGGTCACGGTCGCCGCCGACCCGGAGGCCTCCCACGACGCCCGCCTCGCCGCCGCTTGCTGGCGTGTGGAGGCCGCGGTGGAGGCCCTCACCGAAGGCCGCGACGAGCCCCCGCACCGCCCCGCGGAGCCGCCCGTCGAACCCGCCCTGGCGCATCTGCACGGCCTGGAACGCGCCCTCGCCGAACTGGCGGAGCCGCTGCGCACGCCGTCGGGCTCCCGGCTGGCCGGGGCGTGAGCGGGGCGGGGCGCACGAGGACCGGGTGCGCCCCCTCCGCGGAGGGAAGTGCGCCGACTCCCGGAAGAACCACGCCGCGACTCCCGCATCTTGGTCTAGACCTCGCGTGATCGGCTGCTACCGTCGGCCCCGGACCGGCTCGACGGCTCGACCGAGAGGGGACAGCGGTGGCACAGGACGGCAGGGCGGCCAGGCGCCGGGCGTTCATCGGATCGTTCACGGCGGCGGGCGGCCCCGGGCTGGTGACCGCCGAGGTCGCACCGGACACCGGGGCACTCACCCTCCTCTCCGCGGTGCGGGACGTACCCGACCCCTCCTACCTGGCCCTGTCGGCGGACGGCCACACGCTCTACGCGGTCAGCGAGACGGCCGAGGGCGCCGTCGCCGCCTACCGCGTCACCGGGGGGCGGCCGGAACCCGCCGGCCCCCCGGTGCCGGTGGCGGGCAGCGGCCCCACCCACCTCAGCCTGTACGACGGACACGTGCTGACCGCCAACTACGGCTGCGGCAGCGTCACCGCCGTCCCCCTGCGCCCGGACGGCACGCTCGCCGGGGCACCCTCCGGACGGCTCCAGCACACCGGTTCGGGCCCGCACGACCGGCGCCAGCGCGGCCCGCACGCCCACCAGGTGCAGCCCGACCCCGGCGGGCGGTGGGCGGTCAGCGTCGATCTCGGCACCGACTCGGTGCGCGTGTGCACCCTCGTGGACGGCAGCCCCGCCGTGCACCGCGAGATCGCCCTGCGCCCCGGCTCCGGGCCGCGCCACCTCGCCTTCCACCCCGGCGGCGAGCACGCCTACGTGGTCAACGAGCTGACCCCCACGGTCACGGTGTGCCGCTGGGACGCCGCGGGCGGCTCCCTGAAGCCGCTGACGGAGGTGCCCGTGCTGCCCGGCGCACCCGCGGGCGACGCCTACCCGTCGGGGATCGTCGTCTCGCCCGACGGGCGCTTCGTGTGGGTCGCGACCCGCGGCGAGGACGTCCTGTCCGTCCTCGCCGTGGAGACGGACGGGCTCCGGCTGATCCGTACGGTGCCCTGCGGCGGGCGCTGGCCGCGCGCGCTGGCCGAACACGACGGCTTCCTCTACGCCGCGAACGAGCGCTCCGGCGACGTGACGTGGTTCGCCGTGGACAGGATGACGGGCGTCCCCCGCTACGACGGCTCCGTACGGGTTCCGGCCGCCTCGTGCGTGGTTTTCGGCTGAGCGCGCGGCGGTCGGACCGGTAGTGCCGTCGCCCGGCTCGGTGAGGCGGCGTCCCCGGGCGCGCGGGCATCCCCGGTCGAGGCGAAGGGCCCGCTCCCCGGGGGGAACGGGCCCTGTGTCGTACGAGTGCGGCCGGACCGGACGCCCGGCGGCGTCAGCGGGCCGGTGCGCTCTGCGGCTGCTGCGGGGCGATGCCCAGCGCCGTCGTGTACTTGGCGAGCGCGAGCTTGCCGATCGCCGGGTAGGCACCGAGCGCCTCGGCCGTGGAGCAGCCCACCTCCTCGGCGGCCCCGGCCAGCAGCGCCGGGTCGATCTCCGGGCCGATCAGGTACGGGGCCAGGGCCAGCTGCTGCGAGCCGGCGGAACGCAGCTGCTCGGCCACGGAGGCGATGGAGCCCTCCTGGTCCAGGGCCGCCGCCATCACCGGCACGGCCAGGCGCGCGGCGAGCAGCATGCCGGTGATCCCGGCCGCCTGGACGGCCTCCTCGCCGCCCACGGAGGCCAGGATGATGCCGTCCGCCGCGGTGGCCACGGTGAACAGCCGGGCGCGGTCGGCGCGGGCCAGGCCCGCCTCCGAAAGCCGCACGTGCAGCGCCTCCGCGAGCAGCGGGTGCGGGCCGAGGACGTCGGTCAGGTCGGCGGCGACCCGGCTGTCCATGACCGCCTGACGGATCTGACGCAGCAGCGCGCTGTCCGGGCCGGCCAGCAGCGGGACGACGACGGCGACCGGGCCGTCGGGCTCCTTGATCCCCTCGACCCCGGCGGCGACGGCCTGCTCGTACCGCGCGGTGCGCTCCTCGGCGGCGCGCGCCAGCACGGAACGCAGCGTGGGGAACTCGGTGTCGTCGCCGTCCAGGTACCCGATCCGGGCGTCGAGGCCGGGCAGCTCGGAGCGGGCGATGCTCACGACCTCCTCGGCGAGGCTGCGCGTGGTGGTGCTGGGCACACCGGGCACCGCGAGGACGAGCGCGGGCGCGCCCTCGGGAGCCACCAGCGGTTCCGGACGGCGGTGCCGTCCGGGCTGGCGGGGTCGCGGCATTCGTACGGGCAGGCCGGACGCGGGTCCAGTGGGGGAGCTCATGGCGCCGCATGTTACTGGCTTCCGGGTCTCCGCAGTTCGGGGAGGGTGCAGGTGAGCGGTATCCGTCCTGTTTTGTCTGATGAGTTATGCCCCGAAGACGCTTGCAGGGGGCACGTACCCGGCCCGTGTGCCGGACGGCGCCGGTGAACCGGCACGCAGCCGCTGGTCGCGGGCACCGTCCGCCGTGCGACAGCCGGTTACGGCAGGCGCCAGTCCACCGGTTGTCCGCCCTGCTGGATCAGCAGGTCGTTGGCCCGGCTGAACGGGCGCGAGCCGAAGAAGCCGCGGTCGGCCGACATCGGCGAGGGGTGCGCGGACTCCACCGCCGGCAGACGGCCCAGCAGCGGACGCAGATTGCGGGCGTCACGGCCCCACAGGATGGACACCAGTGGCTTGCCGCGTGCCGCGAGGGCCCGGATCGCCTGCTCGGTGACCTCTTCCCAGCCCTTGCCGCGATGCGCGCCCGGGCTGCGCGGCGCGGTGGTGAGCGCCCTGTTCAGCAGCAGCACGCCCTGCTCGGTCCACGGGGTGAGGTCCCCGGTGGACGGCTGGGGCAGCCCCAGGTCGCCGGTCAGTTCACGGAAGATGTTGATCAGGCTGGGGGGCAGCGGGCGCACGTCGGGTGCCACGGAGAACGACAGGCCCACCGCGTGCCCCGGTGTGGGATACGGGTCCTGACCCACGATCAGGACCCGTACCTCGTCGAAGGGTTGCTGGAAGGCCCGCAGGACGTTCGGCCCGGCCGGGAGGTAGGTGCGCCCCGCGGCGATCTCCGCGCGCAGGAAGTCGCCCATCTCGGCGATCCGTCCGGCGACGGGTTCCAGGGCCTTCGCCCAGCCCGGTTCGACGATTTCATGCAAGGGTCGTGGTGCCACGGGCGTCACCCTACTGCCGTACGCCCGTCGGCGATCAACCGATGGCCGGATCCCGGGGCGGACGGCGCCCCGCCCCGGTCCTCCTCCGGGACAGGGGCGGACGGGGGGGGTCAGCCGATCACCGCCGCCCGTACGCACAGCACGTCCGGCAGGTGCGAGGCCAGCGGCTGCCAGCTGTCACCGTCGTCGTCCGAGGCGTACACCTCGCCGTTGCGGTTGCCGAAGTACACCCCGGCGGGGTCGCGGTCGTCCGTGCACAGGGCGTCCCGCAGGACCGTCCCGTAGTGGTCCTCCTCCGGCAGCCCCTTGGACAGCGGCTCCCAGCTGCGGCCCGCGTCGGTCGTGCGGAAGACGCGGCAGCGGCGCCCGGCGGGCACCCGGTCCGCGTCCGCGGTGATCGGGTAGACGTACGCCGTGTCGCCCCGGTGCGGGTGCGCCGCCGCCGCGAAGCCGAACGTCGACGGCAGGCCCTCGCCGATGTCGGTCCAGTGCGCGCCCGCGTCGTCGCTGCGGTACACCCCCCAGTGGTTCTGCAGATAGAGACGGTCGGGGGCGGCCGGGTCCCTGGTGATCTTGTGCACGCACTGGCCGAACTCCGGGTTCGGATCCGGCAGGAACACCGCCGACACACCGGAGTTGGACGGCGACCAGCTGGCGCCGCCGTCCGTCGTGCGGAACACGCCCGCCGCGGAGACGGCCACCGTCACGACCCCGGGGTCGCGCGCGTCGGTGAGCACCGTGTGCAGGCACTGGCCGCCCCCGCCCGGCACCCACTGCGGGCGCGAGGGGTGCTCCCACAGCGGCCGGACCAGCTCGAACGTCTCACCGCGGTCCTCCGAGCGGTACAGCGCGGCCGGTTCCGCGCCCGCGTACACCACATCGGGCTCGGCGGCGGACGGGTGCAGCTGCCAGACGCGCTCCAGGGAGGCGCCGGTCTCCTTCGGGAACTTCACCGCGGGCCGGGCCGGTTCGGTCCAGGTGCGGCCGAGGTCGTCGGAGTGGAACACCGACGGACCCCAGTGCGCGCTGTCACCGCCCGCCAGCAGCCGGGGCCGGGCACCCCGGGTGTCGATCGCCACCGAATAGACCGCCTGCGCGTTGAAACACGGGCTCTCGTCGAACTCCCAGGGGCCCTCGCCCCTCCGCCGCGCGATGAACAGGCCTTTGCGGGTGCCCACCGCGAGCAGTACCTCGGTCATGCCGATCACCTCCGGGACGCCGTTGTCCCGATAGCCGGTAGATACCGGCCAGTGTGCACCCCGCCACTGACACTCCCTCCGGAATCCGTGTCGGCCCAGGTCACCGCCTGTGTCGCGGGGGTGCGGCGAAGACGGGCCCGCTCCGTTCCGGCATGCGCCTGCGCGGCAGGGGTGTCTCGTGCGACCGTCGGGGAGACGGCTCGTCGTGAGCAACGGAGCGATCTCCCGCGTATGGGAGGGCGGTCCGGCCGGTCGGTGCGCTCGTGAGGAGGATGCCTTTGAAGGCGTTCCGTGGTCCGAAGGTGTGGCTGTGGCGCTGGCGGCGCAACCCGCTCAGACGCCGGGCCGACGTCGTGGAGGCCTGGGTGGTGCTCGGCACCTGTCTGCTGACCGTCCTGGCCGGAGTGTTCGCCGGACTCGTCGCGGCCGGCTCGGTGGAGCGCGGACTCGCCCGGGAGCGGGCCACCTGGCGGCCCACCGTGGCCCGCGTCGCCGCGCGGGCCCCGGGGAAGTCCCCGGCACACGGCAGCCATGCCTCCGCCGGGGAACGGGTCTGGGCCGAGGTCCGCTGGACGGCCGCCGACGGCTCCGCCCACACCGGCCGGATCCGGGCGGAGCCCGGCAGCAGGTCCGGTACGCCCGTCACCGTCTGGACCGACCCGCGGGGCCGCCTGGTCTCCCGGCCCACCACCGCCTCCGAGGCCGCGTTCCGGTCGACCCTGACAGGGCTTCTGGTCGGCGCGAGCACCGCCGCCGTGCCCTGCGTCGCCGGTCTGGCCGTACGCAGTCGTCTGGAACACCGGCGCATGGAGGCCTGGGACACGGAGTGGGCCCGGCTGGGCCCGCAGTGGGGCCGGATGGTCTGACCCCGCCGGGGCAGGCCGGCCCGGCCAGGGCGGGGTTCCGGCCGCCGCCGACGGCGCGCTCCACGTCCCGAAGGAAGCAGGCCGGGCGGCAGTGCTCCGCGCGGCTCATCGGCCAACGGCACGGGGCTCGTTGACCCCCCATGGCGCACCGGACCCGTCCGGCGGGCCCTACAGCCCCGCCAGCACCTGCCGGCACCTTCGCAGCAGTTCCTCGTCGTCGGGGATGTCACGGCCGCCGTACACGCCCTCGGTGGCCGTGTGCCGGCGCGGGTGGGTCAGTTCGGCGGTGATCAGGTCGCGCAGCGGCGCGGCGGCCGGGCCCATCGTGGTCAGGCACCGGGCGATCGGGCCTCGGGTGCGGGGGTCCGCCGTCCAGGCGGACCGGAGGACCGGGAGGACCGGTTCGGGGTCCCCGGCGACGCGCCACAGCGCGCACGCGGCCGGTATCCGTTCCCGCACCGGCCCGGACCCGGCGAGGCGGCGCAGCCCGGGCAGCGCGGCGCGCGCGGCCCGGCCCAGCCTGCCGAGCTGCCGGACGGCGGCGCGCCGGGCACCCGGATCGTCCCGGGCCGACTCCCGCAGCAGGACCGGGAGTACGGCGGTGGCGTCCCCGTCGACCGACCACAGCGCGCCCGCCGCGGTGGCCGCGTGCCGGGTGTGGAGCAGTCGGCGCAGGAGCGGTGCCGTCTGCCCGGCGGCGCCCAGTTCCGCCAGCGTTTCGATCACCTGGTCTGCGACCGCGTCCCGCGCGCCCAGGTTGTCGGGGGCGCCCGAGAGCAGCCGGACCAGTTCGGGGACGGCCTCCTTGTCGCCGATGGCCCTGATCGCCGTCAGCAGCGGGGCGGCGAGCCGGGCGGCGGCGGGCGAGGCGAGCGGGACACGGCCGAGGCGGATCCTCAACGCGGGGGCCAGCGGGGCCGCGGCGCGGCCCAGGTGCGCCGCCTCGCGGCCCAGCGCGAGGGGCGCCGCGGGACCGGCCAGCAGCTGGGCCAGGGCCGGGACCGCGCGCCGGTCGCCGGTCCTGGCCAGCGCCTTGAGCGGGCCGCCCAGCGTGGGGGAGCCGCGCTCCCAGCGGTGCGTCCACAGGTCGGGCCGGGTGCTGACCAGCGCGTACAGGTCGTCCGCGGCGGGCGCGGCCAGCGCGTACAGCTCCGCCAGGACCGAGACCGCCGCGTCCCGCAAGCGGTCCTGATCGGTGCTCAGCTGGGCGCCCAGCAGCCGGACGGGCGCGCCGAAGTCGCCGCGCCAGCCGCGGAACAGGCCCGCCGACATCCATACGGCGTTGCACCGGTCCACCGGGTCCGGACTCGTCAACTGACCGGTGAGCAGGGCGATCCGGTCGTCCACCCGGTCTCCGAGCGCGCTGTGCAGGGTGCGCAGCAGGACCGCGCCCTGTTCGTCCGAGGGGCGCAGCCGCCGTATCCGACGCACCAGGGTGTCCGTGCCGGAGCCCTCCGCGGCCGGCCGGTGCTCCGCGGACCGCTCGTGCAGCAGCCGGACCGCCGTGGGCACCAGGTCGGCGGGGAGACGGACGGGCGAGTGGAGCGCCAGCTGGCCGAGTGCGGCGAGCCGCGGGCCCGGCGCGTAGGGCGGTGCGCTCTGTTCGGCCAGGAGGTCCAGCGCGCCGTCGGCGAGGACCGGATGCCGGTGCGCGAACAGGGCGAGTGCCTCCGTCAGGGCCGGCAGGACGTGGTCGTCGCGCTCGGCCGCGAGCCGCCGCCGCAGCAGCCCCAGGACCCGCGCGGGGTCGTCCAGGAAGCGCACCAGGGCTCCGGCCGCCGCCCGGCGCACCGCCGGGTCCGGATCCCCGGCGAGCGGGACGAAGGCCTCGGCGCCGGCGCACACCGCCTTCCGGGCCGCGTCCGCCGCGCCCGCGCTCCCGCCGCCCTCCCCGCCGATGCCGACCAGCAGCTCCACGATGCCGCCCCGGTCAGGTACCTCCTCGCGGGCCGCCAGCGCGAACAGGAAGGGCACGCAGGCCGGCGCCGCCTCGTACACCCTCCCTTCGTGGTGCAACGCGTCGTACAGCCCGTCGAGCGCGGTCGCCCGCTCGACGGTGTCCGGGGACGCCAGGGCCCGTAACCACCCGGGCACGTCCTCCGCGCTGCCGTGCGCGTGCCGCAGCGAGGCCCAGTCGACCTCGTCGATCCCCGTGCACACGTGGTCCTCCCTGTCCTCCCCGGACGAGTGACGTCTGACGGGGAGTGTGCACCACGGCACTGACAACGCACCGGAACCACACATTGACTGTGTGCGATCCGCCGTCGGTGACCGGCCATCCGGCGCAACCGCCCGGCACGCGCGCGTGAGGCGGTCAGTCCCGGCCGGGCAGGGCCCGCTCCAGGACGGCGTCGAGGTCGGTTCCCGCGGGCAGCGTGCCGAACGAGTGGCCCCAGTCGCCGCCCAGCCGGCTCGCGCAGAAGGCGTCCGCGACCGGGTGGGGAGCGTGCCGGACGAGCAGGGAGGCCTGGAGCGCCAGCGCCATCCGCTCGACCAGCCGGCGCGCGCCCACCTGATCGGTTCCGGCCACGTCGTGCCGCAGCGCGGCCACGGCCGCGTCGAGCCGGGCGTCCGCCCCGCGCGCGAGGGCGAGTTCGGCGAAGAGCGCCTCGGCGGTGTCCGGTTCGCGGCCGAGGGCGCGCAGCACGTCGAGCGCGTTGACGTTGCCGGAACCCTCCCAGATCGACAGCAGCGGAGCCTCCCGGTAGTGCCGGGGCATCCCGGAGTCCTCGACGTACCCGTTCCCGCCCAGGCACTCCAGGGCCTCGGCGGTGAAGGCCGGGCCCCGCTTGGTGACCCAGTACTTGCCGACGGCGGTGGCGATGCGCCGGAAGGCCCGCTCCCCGGCGTCCCCGCGCACCGCGCGGTCGGCCGCGCCGGCCAGCCGCAGTGTGAGTGTCGTCGCCGCCTCCGACTCCAGCGCGAGATCGGCCAGGACGTTGCGCATCAGCGGCTGGTCGATCAGCCGGGCACCGAACGCGCTGCGGTACCGGGCGTGGTGCCCCGCCTCGACCAGCGTCTTGCGCATCAGGGTCGCCGAGGACATCACGCAGTCCAGGCGGGTGCAGTTGACCATCTCGATGATGGTCTTCACGCCCCGTCCCTCCGGCCCCACCAGCCAGGCGACGGTCCGGTCGAACTCCGGCTCGGAGGAGGCGTTGGACCGGTTGCCGAGCTTGTCCTTCAGACGCTGGACGCGGAAGGTGTTGCGGCTGCCGTCCGGCAGGACGCGCGGCACCAGGAAGCACGACAGCCCGCCCGGGGCCTGCGCGAGCACGAGGAAGACGTCGCACATCGGCGCCGACGTGAACCACTTGTGCCCGCGCAGTGTGTAGACGCCCGCCTCCCCGGTGGGCGTGGCCGTGGTGGTGTTCGTCCGGACGTCGGAGCCGCCCTGCTTCTCGGTCATGCCCATTCCGGCCAGCAGCCCGGGCTTCTCCGTCGGGACGCGCAGCCGGGGGTCGTACTCGCGGCTGGTGAGCAGCGGCTCGTACACCTTGGCGAGATCCGGCTGTGCGCGCAGGGCGGGCACGGCGGCGTACGTCATCGACGTGGGGCAGCCGTGTCCCGCCTCCGTGTGCCCCCACACCAGGCCGCCCGCGGTCCGGGCGACGTGCGCGCCCGGCCGGTCGTCGGCCCACGGGGCACCGGCCAGGCCCTCGGCGACCGCCGTCCGCATCAGGTGGTGCCAGCTGGGGTGGAACTCCACCTCGTCGACGCGGTGGCCGTAGCGGTCGTGGGTGCGCAGCACCGGCTCGTACCGGTTCGCGAGCTCGCCCCACTCCTGCGCCTCCGCGCTGCCGGCGCGCGCCCCCAGCCGCCGGACGTCCTCCTCGGCCCAGCCCGCGCCCTCCCGGCGCAGCCCCTCCAGCAGGGCCGGGTCGTCGGAGGCGTCGTAGGGGGCGAGCGGCGGGGGCTGGTTGGTCACGTCGTGCGTGGCGTGAGACGGCTGGGACAGCGACGGGGACTGTGACGGCGACTGCTCGGGAATCGAGACCATGACAGCATGTTGCACTCTTCCTGCGGCTGTAGCAATGTTGCAACAAAAGAACGCACGTACAGTACGGGGCCATGCGCATGAACGTCTCCGCGAAGCCGGACGCGGACGCCGCCTGTCTGCGGCCGCTGTCCGCCCGGTCGGTCGTGCTGAGCCTGCTCCTGGGCGTGCATCCGCCCCAGCTGCCGGTGAGGGACCTGGTCCGGCTGGTGGAGCCGTTCGGGGTCGGCGGCTCCACGCTGCGCGCCGCGCTCAGCCGCATGGTGGCCGCCGGCGACCTGCGGCGCGAAGACGCCGTCTACCGGCTCAGCGACCGGCTGCTGGCCCGGCAGCGCCGCCAGGACGAAGCCGTGCGGCCCCGCACGCGCGCGTGGGACGGCGACTGGGAGATGGTGGTGGTCACGGCGACGGGCCGCGGCCCCGCCGAACGCGCCGACCTGCGCGCCCGGCTGACCGCCCTGCGCGTGGCCGAACTCCGCGAGGGCGTCTGGCTGCGCCCCGCCAACCTCGACCGCCCGCTGCCGGGTGATCTGCGACAGGTGGCGCTGACGTGCACCGCGCGCCCCGACGAGCCCCCGCGCGACCTCGCCGCCCGGCTCTGGCCGCTGACCGACTGGGCGGCCACCGGGCGCTCCCTGCTCGCCCGCGCGACCGGGGCCGACCACCCGGCCGTACGGCTCACCGCCTACGCTGCGGCCGTCCGGCACCTGCTGACCGACCCGGTCCTGCCGTCCGCGCTGCTGCCCCCCGACTGGCCGGGGGAGGACCTGCGCACTGCGTACGCGGACTACCGCCGGCAACTGGCCACGACCCTGGGCACCCAGGAACCGGACGACGCACGCTGACCGCGAGGTCCCCCGGGACCTCGGCGGTGGATCAGCCTGCCGGGACGCTTCGAGCGGGACTCGCACGGTCAGCGGCTCCGCCGGGGAGGGCCCACGAGGCGCTAGCCGACGCGCGCGTCGGGCGGCTCGCCACGGTCTCCCTGTCGAATCGGCCTCCCGCGACGGCCAGGCCGAGCTCGTGCCGGCGCGGGGTCGGGGGCGGGCCGGTGCGGTCGTCCGGCCGAGCGCGCTGTGCGGGCCTTCGTGGGAACGGCTCGGGGGGCTCGTGTCCGTCCCTGGCCGGCGCCGGTGGGGGACAGCTCCAGGGGTCGGCGCGGAACGTCCGGCTCACCGCCTCGCGCCACCCGGAGAGAGCCACCCGGAGAGATCGGCCTGCCCGGGTCTGGAGGGCCGCGCGTGGTCGGCAGCCCGGCAGGGATCCCGTCTGCGTATGGTCGGCAGACCGCCGCGCTGGTCGGCGCACGCGATCGGCTCACCGCGCTGTCCGGCCCGCGCGAGCGCCCGGGGTGACGGTGGCACCCCGGGCGTGCGGCCGGCGATCACTTGTAGGTGATGTCCGAGCCGGAGTCGAAGCGCAGCGCGCGGTCACCGACGACCTGATCGCCGGCTACCGGCAGATCGTCGTCCGCGCCCACGCCCAGGGCATACGGGTCTACGGCGCGACCCTCACCCCGTTCGGCGGCAGCACCCCCTACGACGATCCGGCGGGCGAGCGGGAGGCCGCCCGGCAGCGCGTCAACGCCTGGATCCGCACCTCCGGCCACTTCGACGCGGTGATCGACTTCGACCGGGCGGCACGGGACCCCGCCGCGCCGGACCGGCTCCGGCCCGCGCTGCACGCCGGGGACTGGTTGCACCTCAACCCCGAGGGGTACGGCGTCCTCGCCGCGGCCGTGCCGGCGGCGCTGTTCCGGCACGCCTCCTGACGGGCGGGGCGGGTGGCGCTCACGGCATTCCTGGCATTTCCTTGGAAAAGGTGGTTTCCCTCCCAAATAGGGGGATGACCAGCATGGTCGCGGGCACTCGGTGGGCACGCAAGACGATCTCACCCGAGGAGAGTCATGGCTGAGCAGAAGTCGTCGGCCCTCACGGCGCCCCTGCGCGGCGCGGCCTCGGTACTGCGCAGGGTGCCCGGCGCCGGAACGGTGACCAGGGCCGCCGAGGGAACACTGGACAAGGTCGGGGCGGTCTCGCCGCGCGGTCGGCGCATGGCGGTCTACGCGGGAGCGGGGGTGCTCGGCGCCGCGGGCGTGGTGGAGTGGCCCGTGGCCCTCACCGGCGCGGCGGTGGCCTGGCTCACCCAGCCTCGGCCCCCGCAGCCGGCGGGCACCGGGGAGACGGCCCCGGCCGCCGAACCGGCGCACGACCTGGGCACCGCGGCCCTCAGGTCCGGCGGCGCAAGCCCTGAGCCCGGCCAGGCGGCCGGGACCGGGACCCCCGCGGACACCCCGGCACCGGCCGGCGCCGCGACGCCGGGGCCGGTCAGGCAACCCGGCCACACGGCGGCACCGAGCCCCCCGGAGGCCCCGCACGGAGCCCGGGCGTCCGCGGGCAGGACGTCCTCCGGCCCGCTCGGACCCACCGCGCGCCCCGATCGCACCACGCTCTGAGGAGGGCATGTGCCCGGTCTGCTGACAGCGCCGTCGTCCGCCGTCCGCCGGCTGTCGGCGGCGCCACGCCTGCTCGCGCGGGCGGCGGCACCGGCGGCCGGACTGGCCGCCGGTGCCGCCGCCGGAACCGCGCGCGCCGGCGTGCGCGGCCTTGACGCCGCCGTGCGTGTGGGCCGCGTGGCGCGCAACGCGCTGCCCGGCTCCGGTGACCACTGGCGGTCCGGCGCCCGCACCCACCTGGCGGTACGGCCCCTGGAACAGGAGCGGGCGCGGCGCGCGGGCGGCACGGAACACCTGGCGCGCCGGCTGGCCGAGGCGCTGGCGGACCACCCCGACGTCCTCGTCGCCTACTGGGACGAGGGACTCGCCCGCCTGGTGGTGACCGCGACCGGTGAGGAGGCCGCCGACCGCGTCCTCGATTACGCGGCCGGCCTCGCCGAGCGGCACGGGCTCGTGCTGGCGGACGGAACCGTGGAGGAGACCACGCATCCGGCGGACCCGGCCGGGGTGCGCGCCGCGGTGGCCACACTCGCCGTCGACGGCGCCGGGATCGCGGTGGCGCTGTCCGTGTACGCGCTGCGGCTGCCGCCCTCGCCCCGGGTGGCGACCGCGGTCGTGACCCTGCTGCGGGAGAACCCGCGTTTTCGCGCGTGGCTGCGCGCCCGGCTCGGCGACACCGGCATGGACCTCCTGCTGACCTGCGCGAACGCCGCCGTGCACGGCGCCGGGCAGACGCCCACCTCCCTGGTGCTCGACGGTGCCCTGCGGGCCTGCCAGGTGGCCGAGACGGTGGCCCGCTCCGCCGCCTTCGACGCGGTGCACGACCGGCTGTGCGCGCCCGACCGCGTCAGCCTCGCCGCGCCGGGCCCGCCGCGCCCGCCGCTGCGCGTCTCCCCGGCCCACGAGTACGCGGCCCACGCCTCCGCCGGCAGCCTCCTCGGCGCGGCGGCCACCCTCCTGGTCAAGCACGACGGCGCAGAGGCGGCCGAAGCGGTGCTGGCCGGCTCCCCGAAGGCCGCCCGCTACGGTCCCGCCGCCTTCCATGCCGTGCTCAGCGCCGCCCTGGCCCGTACCGGCGTGCTGGTCCGCGCCCCGGAGCGACTGCGTCTGCTGGAGATGGCCGGCACCGTCGTCCTGCACCCCAGCGCGCTGCGCACCGCGGACGGTGAGGCCGACCCGTGGGCCGAACCCGTTCTGGACGCGGCCCGCCGGGCCGGACTGCGGGTGGTCCTCGTCGACGACCCGGCCCTGGAGGACTTCACCGGCCTCGCCGACCAGGTCGTCGACGCCCGCCGGCCACTGGACGACGTCGTGTACGAGGCTCGGGGCGACGAGGGCGCCGTCCTGGTGGTCGCCCGGGTCCGCACGGCCGACGAGCACGACGTCCTGGGCGCCCTGCGGGCCGCCGATGTCGCGCTCGCCCTGACCGACCGGGACGGGGCGGTGGTCTGGGGCGCGGACATCCTCGCGCTGCACGGCCTGCCCGACGTGTGGCGGGTGCTGACCGCGGTCCCGGCCGCCCGCCGGGTCGGCCACCGGGCCCAGACCCTGGCCCGCTCCGGTGCCGCGCTGTCCGGGCTGCTCGTCGCCGTCGGCGAGTCCGGCGGCGGGCGCGGCCGCCGGTCCGTGCTGCCGGGGCTCCGGCACGCACCCGTCGACGCCGGCGCCGCCATGGCCCTGCTGTCCGGGGTGTGTTCCGCACTGGGCGTGGCGGCGGCCCGCGCCCCGCACCCGCGCCCCCGGGTGCACTGGCACGAGCTGGACCCGGACCAGGCCCGGGACCGGCTGGCCCACGACCCGGCCGCCGGGCCCGAGCCGTCCGACACGCTGACCGCCCGGATGCGCAAGGCGGCCAAGCGCGTGGGCCGGCATCCGGCCGCCGCGCCCGCCCGCTGGTCCTACCGCCTCGGCCGCGCCGTTCGCAGTGAACTCCAGGACCCGCTCACCCCGGTCCTGGCCGTCGGCTCGGCCGCGTCGGCGATCCTCGGCTCCGTCATGGACGCGCTGCTCGTCGTCGGCGCCCTCGATCTGAACGCCCTGGTCGGCGGCATCCAGCGGCTGCGTGCGGAGCGGGCCCTGTCCGGGCTGGTCGCGGAGCAGAAGCAGAGGGCGCGCCTGGTACCGCCGGAGACCGAGGCCCCGGCCGGCGGCACCCGCACCGTGGACGCGGGCAAGCTCCGGCCGGGCGACGTGATCCAGCTCAAGACGGACGACGTGGTCCCCGCCGACGCGCGGCTGCTGTGGCAGGAGGGCCTGGAGGTGGACGAGTCCGCCCTGACCGGGGAGTCGCTGCCGGTGGAGAAGCGGACGGACCCCACTCCGCACGCCCCCGTGGCCGACCGGCGGTGCATGGTCTTCGAGGGCACGACCGTGGTGGCGGGCGAGGCCCGGGCCCTCGTCGTCGACACCGGCGACCGCACCGAGGCAGCCCGCGCCGTCCACCTCGCCGCCCGCACGCCCCCGTCCGGCGGCGTCCAGGCCAGGCTCCAGGAACTCACCCGCAAGGCGCTGCCGCTGACCCTGGCGGGCGGCGCCGCGGTGACCGGGCTGGCGCTGATGCGCGGCACCCCGATCCGCGAGGCGGTCAGCGGCGGGGTGGCGGTGGCCGTGGCGGCCGTGCCGGAGGGGCTGCCGCTGGTGGCGACGGTCGCGCAGCTCGCCGCCGCCCGGAGGCTGAGCCGGGGCGGTGTCCTGGTGCGCACCCCGCGCACCCTGGAGGCGCTGGGCCGGATGGACACCATCTGCTTCGACAAGACCGGCACGCTCACCGAGAACCGGCTGCGGCTGGTGCGTACCTCCGACGCCGGCGGCACGGTCCACGCGGTGGACGACGCCGGCTCCGAGGAGACGATCCGGGTCGCCGCGCGGGCCTGCCCGCGGCTGAACGGCGGCTCCGACCGGCCGGTGCACGCCACCGACGAGGCCGTGCTGGCCGCGGCGCCCCCCGACCCCGGCTGGATCCAGCTCGCCGACCTGCCCTTCGAGGCCGCGCGCGGATACGCCGCCGGCGTCGGCCGGAGCGGGGACGGCCCGGCGGTCCTGGTGGTCAAGGGCGCCCCGGAGACCGTGCTGCCCGCCTGCACCGGGCTGCCGGCACACGCCTCCGAGTCCGCGCACACGCTGGCCGGGGCCGGGCTGCGGGTCCTGGCGGTGGCGCAACGGCGGCTCGACGCGGCGGAGCAGGAGTCGGACGTTCCCGAACAACCCCTCCACGACCTGGAGTTCGTCGGTCTCCTGGCCCTGTCCGACGTACCCCGCGAGACCTCCACGGCGCTGGTGAACGGGCTGAACGGAGCGGGCGTACGACCGGTCATGCTCACCGGGGACCACCCGCAGACCGCGCGGGCCATCGCCGCCGACCTGGGCTGGCCGGAGGACACCGTGGTGGTCACCGGCGACGAGCTGGCCGCGGCCGACCGGGCGTCCCGGGCCCGGATGCTGCGGGACGCGGGTGTGGTGGCCCGGGTGGCGCCCGAGCAGAAGCTCCAGGTCGTGGAGGCGCTGCGGGACGCGGGCCGGGTGGTCGGCATGGTCGGCGACGGCGCGAACGACGCCGCGGCCATCCGCGCCGCCGACATCGGCGTCGGCATCAACGCGCGCGGATCTGCCGCCGCGCGCAACGCCGCGGACATCGTGCTGACCGACGACGACCTGACGGTGCTGATCGACGCGGTCGGCGAGGGACGCGCGCTGTGGCACAGCGTCGCCGACGCGATCGCCATCCTGATCGGCGGCAACGCGGGCGAGGTCGGGTTCGGCATCCTCGGCACGCTGCTGTCCGGCCGGGCGCCGCTGTCCACCCGGCAGATGCTCATGGTGAACCTCTTCACCGACCTGTTCCCGTCGATGGCGGTGGCGGTGACGGAGAAGGAGGGCGAGGCGGACCTGGGGCACGTGGAGGAGGCCGCCGGAGTGCTGGGCGACCCCCTGCTGCGGCAGATCCGGCACCGGGCCCTGACCACCTGTCTCGGCGCGCTCACGGCCTGGCTGATCGGCCGCTTCACGCCGGGCACCGCCCGGCGCTCCGGCACCATGGCCCTGTGCGGGGTGGTGGGCACCCAGCTCGTGCAGACGTTCCTCGACCGGCGTGACAGCCGCCTGGTGCAGATCACCTCGCTGGGCTCCGCGGTGGCCCTGGTGGCCGTGGTCCAGACCCCGGGCGTCAGCCGCGTCTTCGGCTGCACCCCGCTCGGCCCGGTGGCCTGGGCGGGTGTCGTGGCCGCGATCGCCCTCGCCCTGGCGGGCCAGCGCGCACTGCCCGGGCTGGAGCGGGCGGTCGGGCGGCTGCTGCCGGACTGACCGCTACCGCCTGACCCGGACCGCCGGACCCGGACCGCCTGACCCGGACCGCCTGACCCGGACCGCCTGACCCGTGCCGCCGGGCCGGGGAGCCGGCCCGGCGGCACCGGCTCAGACCGAGCGGTGGTACTGGTCGGGGACGCGGACCTGTGCGTCCAGCTCACGTGCCGCCTGACGCGCCCAGGACGGGTTGCGCAGGAGTTCCCGGCCCAGCAGGACCGCGTCCGCCTCGCCGTTCGCCACGATCTTCGCGGCCTGCCCGGGCTCGGTGATCAGGCCCACCGCGGCGACCGGCATCGGCGTCTCGGCCTTCACCCGGGCGGCGAACGGGACCTGGTAGCCCGGCCCGGTCGGGATGGTGACGCCGGCGGCGTTCCCGCCGGTGGAGACGTCGAGCAGGTCGACACCGTGGGCGTGCAGGTCGCGGGCGAGGCGGACCGTTTCCTCGGGGGTCCAGCCGCCGTCCTGGAGCCAGTCGGTGGCCGAGACGCGGAAGAACACCGGCTTGTCCGCGGGCCACACCTCCCGTACGGCGTCCACGACCTGAAGGGCGAACCGGGTGCGGTTCTCGTAGGAGCCGCCGTAGGCGTCGGTGCGGTGGTTGGAGTGCGGGGAGAGGAACTCGTTGATCAGATACCCGTGCGCACCGTGGATCTCGACGGCCTGGAATCCCGCGGCGAGCGCCCGGCGCGCGGCGGCGGCGAACTGCCCGACGATCTCGGCGATCCGGTCCGCCGTCAGCTCGGTCGGCACCGGGTGGCGTTCGTCGAACGGCAGCGCGCTCGGGGCGAGCGGCTGCCAGCCGTGCGCCTCGGGCCCCACGGGAGCGCCGCCCTTCCACGGCCGGTCGGTGGACGCCTTGCGGCCGCCGTGGCCGAGCTGGACCGCCGGCACGGTGCCCTGCGCGGTGAGGAAACGGGTGATCCGGCGGAAGGACTCCACCTGGGTGTCGTTCCACAGCCCGAGGTCGTAGGGGGAGATCCGGCCCTCGGGCGAGACCGCGGTGGCCTCCACCACGATCAGGCCGGTGCCGCCGGCGGCCCGCGCCGCGTAGTGCGCGAAGTGCCAGTCGTTCGGAGCGCCGGTGAGCGGTCCCTCCGGGTCGGCCGAGTACTGGCACATCGGGGGCATCCACACCCGGTTCGGGATGGTCACTTCGCGCAGGGTGATGGGCTCGAAGAGCGCACTCACGACGGACTCCATTCGTCACGGACCGCTGATCGCTTCGTACGGTACCCCTCGTACTACGACAGATGTCAAACTACGACGACTCTCGTACAATGCGGGCAGTAGAACTTCTCGCGAGGAAGGGCAGTCGCCGTGACCGACACCGCCACAGCCGGCCGCGCGCTGCCGCATCCGGCACGGGAGCAGATCCGGCTGGAGTTCGTGCTGCACGCGCTCTCCGATCCGATGCGGCTCCAGATCGTGCGCGAACTCGCCGCGCGTGACGCGGAGTTGACGTGTTCGCAGTTCGACCTGCCGGTCACCAAGTCCACCAGTACCCACCACTTCCGGGTGCTGCGGGAGAGCGGGGTCATCCGGCAGGTCTACCGGGGCACGGCCAAGATGAACGGCCTGCGCCGCGACGATCTAGACGGCCTCTTCCCCGGTCTGCTCGACAGCCTCCTCGCCGCCGCCGACCGGCAGTCCGGCCCGCTCCGCCCCGGCGGCTGAACCGCCGCGCCGCACCGCGAAGTGGTTGAAGAGCAGGTTCAGCACGATCGCGGACAGGCAGCCCGCGCTGATGCCGCTGTTCATCACCGTCTGGAACCAGTCCGGGAACTTCGCGTACACCGTGGGAACGCCCACCGGCAGCAGGCCGATCGCCACCGAGACCGCCACCACGGTCAGGTTGTCGTTGTCCTTGAAGTCGACCCGGGCCAGCGTCCGCAGTCCGCTCGCCGCGACCGTCCCGAACATCACCAGGCCGGCCCCGCCGAGCACCGGTGCCGGGATGGCCGCGACCACCGCGCCCAGCTTGGGCAGCAGCCCGAGCAGTACCAGGATTCCGCCGGCCGCCGCCACCACCCAGCGGCTGCGCACCCGGGTCATGCCGACCAGGCCCACGTTCTGCGCGTACGCCGTGTACGGGAAGGTGTTGAACACCCCGCCCAGCACCGTGGACAGGCCGTCCGCGCGCAGTCCGTCGGCGAGGGGGCGCGGTGCGGCCTTCCGCCCGGTCAGCTCGCCGACGGCGATCAGGTCACCCGTCGTCTCGGTCATGGTGACCAGCGCGACGACCAGCATGGACACGACCGCGGACGCGCGGAACTGCGGCGCCCCGAAGTGGAACGGCGTGCTGACGCCCACCCAGCCGGCGTCCCCGACCCCGCCGAAGTCGGTGAAGCCGAACGGCACGGCGACCGCCAGGCCGGCCGCGATGCCGAGGAGCACGGCGATCCGCGAGAGGAAGGCGGGCGCGAAGCGCTGCACACCGAGCACCACGGCCAGCACGAAGCCCGCCAGCGCCAGGTTGCGCGGCTCCCCGAAGTCCTTCGCGCCGGCGCCGCCCGCCGCCCAGTTGCCCGCGACCGGCAGCAGCGAGATCCCGATGATCAGGATCACCGTGCCGGTCACCAGCGGCGGGAAGAAGCGCAGCAGCCGGCCGAAGAGGGGCGCGAGCAGCATGATGGCCAGCCCGGCGACGATCACCGAGCCGTAGATCGCGGGCAGCCCGCCCCCCGTCGTCCCGATGAGCACCATCGGTGTCACCGCGGCGAACGTACACCCCTGCATGACCGGCAGCCGGACCCCGAACCGCCAGAAGCCGACGCACTGGATGAGCGTGGCGACGCCGCACACCAGCAGGTCGGCGGTGATCAGGTACGCCAGGTCGGCGGGCGACAGCTTCAGCGCGCCGCCCACGATCAACGGCACGGCGACCGCGCCCGCGTACATCGCGAGCACGTGCTGCAGCCCGAAGGCGGCCAGCTGTCGTACCGGGGGTATCTCGTCGACGGGGTGCACGTCTGCGGTCGTGGCCATGGGAACTCCATCAGCGGCGGGCGGGGAGTGGCATGTGGACAGGACGAGACCGTAGGCGCCTTGAACAGTTTGTTGATTTCCGGTGCGTTGCCGCTGTGTGTCCGCCCCCGGGGACAGCCGCGCTACGACGGCACCCGCGCCGCTGCCAGCAGCGCGCCCCAGTCGGAGAGCTTGACCACGCCCCGCCCCAGCCGCGCCCCGAGCTCGGCCTCCGCCTGCTCGATCGCCAGCCAGCCGTCCCAGGGCACGGGCTCGACGCCCGCCGCCCGCAGGGCCGCGACCGGCTCCTGCGGCAGGTCCGCGCGGCCGAGCGCGGGAGCGTCCGCGAGCAGCGAGGTCACCGTCTCCTTGGCGCAGGGCCGGTTGGTGCCGATGACCCCGGTCGGGCCGCGCTTGATCCAGCCGGCGACGTACTCGCCGGGGGAGGGGACGCCGTCACGCAGCACCCGGCCCTCCTGGTGCGGGACGGTGCCGCTCGCCGGGTCGAACGGCAGGCCCTCCAGCGGCACACCGCGGTAGCCCACCGAGCGCAGGACCAACTGGGCGGGCACATCCTCGTACCGGCCCGTGCCGGTCACGCCGCCCGTGCCGTCGGGGGCCGTCCGCTCGAAGCGCACGGCACCCACCCGGCCGCCGTCGGCGAGCAGTTCCACCGGCCGCAGGAAGAACCGCAGCCGGATCCGCCGCGCGGCGGCCACCGCGGGAGGCCGTGCCGCCCAGTCGCGCAGCACCTCCACATTGCGGCGCGGCCCCGCCGGCAGCCCGCCGGGATCGGCCGGATCGAGGGCCAGCTCGGCCTTGTCCACGATCACGTCGGTGTCCGGCAGCCCGCCCAGCTCGCGCAGCTCCTTGGTGGTGAAACGGGCCTGTGCGGGGCCGCGCCGGCCCACCATCTGCACCTCGGTGAGCCCACTCGCCGCCAGCGTGTCCAGGGCGGCCTGCGGAATGTCCGTCGGCCGCAGCTCCGCCGCACCCCTGACCAGCATCCGGGTGACGTCCACCGCGACGTTGCCCACCCCGATGACGACCGCCGAGCGCACCCCGCGCAGGAAGCCCGCGTCGGCCGCGTCCGGGTGCGCGCTGTACCAGGACACGAACTCGGTCGCCGACCAGCTGCCCGCCAGGTCCTCGCCCGGGATCCCCAGCCGCCGGTCGGTGGCCGCGCCCACGCAGTACACCACCGCGTGGTACAGCTCCCTCAGCCGCTGTGGCGGCAGCCCGCCGGGGCCGCCCACCCGGACCCCTCCGAGGAAGCGCACCCGTTCGTGCTCCAGCACCGTCCGCAGGCTGCCCTGGAGCGACTTGATCTTCTCGTGGTCCGGGGCGACGCCGTAGCGGACCAGGCCGTACGGACACGGCAGCCGGTCCAGGACGTCGACCCGGACCTCCGGATCACGCTGAACGAGGCTCTGGGCGGTGTAACACCCACTCGGCCCGGAACCGACGACGGCGACACGCAGCACAGCGGTACTCCTCGCCCGAAGGAGGGTGTGCGGACGGCTCCAGCATCGCACCGCGGGAGCCCGGGGGGCAGGGGCCGGTGGGGTGACCCGGGTGCGTGTCCATGCGTACGGGTGTGGTCACGACGTTACGTTGCGTGGGTGCCAGAAGCATCCTTTCTTGATCTTCGTGATCGGCAGGCGGAGGATGGCGCGGTCTCCGTGTGGCCCGCGTGGCAGGTGCGGGAGCACGACGGCGTCACGTCCTGGTTCCAGGTCCGGCTGGCCTTCCCCGACGGGGCCCGGGTCGACGCCCTTGCCGTGGTGAGCGCGGGGCGGGTCTCCATCGAGGACGTCCAGGCCGAGCCTGCCCTGTCCCTCGCCGACCTGACGGCGCTCGCCGACTGGATCGAGGGGCCACTGTTCGCGGCGTGCGGCGTGCAGGCCGGCACGGGCGCGGCGTCCCGCGCGGAGCCTGAGGCTCACGCGGCCTTCGGCGCGCTCGCGGATACGGGCGCGGCATGCGAAGGGGACGCCGATGACCCCCTGGCGTTCGGTGGGTACGGCGGTGCCGGCGCCGCGTCTGGCGGGTACGGCGATGACGGTGCGGCGTCTGGTGGGTACGGCGATGATGGCGCCGCGTCTGGTGGGTACCGCGATGAAGGCGCCGCCTCATCAGGTGTGTACGGCGATGACGGTGCCGCGTCCGGTGCGTATGGCGATGATGGCGCCGCCTCAGGTGTGTACGGCGATGATGGCGCCGCGTCCGGTGGGTACCGCGACGAAGGCGCCGCCTCAGGTGTGTACGGCGATGACGGTGCCGCGTCCGGTGCGTATGGCGATGACGGTGCGGCGTCTGCCGTGGACGTCGGTGCCGGTGTGGCCTGCGGTGAGGGCGCGGACGCCGAGGTGGCATGGGGTGTGGGCGCCGCCTCCGGCGTGGCACGCGGGGTGGGCGTGGTCGGAGCGGGTGCCGGCGTGGACCCGGACGCCGGGGGCCCGCGGATCTGGGAACCCCGGCCGGACGCCGGCCCGGCGGTCGCCGGCCGTGCCCGGCCGCCCTGGCCGCGTGGCACCGAGGGCCGCCGACTCGTCGCGCGGGAGTACCGCGCGGCGCAGGACGCGGGCGCCGACCCGGTGCTCGCTGTGATGAACGCGACCGGACGCGGTCGCCGGCGCGCCCTGCGGCTGATCGCCCAGGCGCGGGACGCGGGCCTCCTCGCACCCCGTCACGCCCGGCGCTGACACAGCGGCCGGACCGCGTCAGACAGTGCCGGGCCGCTCCTCCGTGGCGAAGAACCGGGAGACGTCCCCCTGCCCCGCCCCGCGCCCCTCCTCGCTCTCCGGGGGCACACCCATCTCCCACTCGAGTCCATACCGCTGGAACAGCTCCGTCCGCAGCACCGGCACGGGCATCGGCACCCCCGGCACGAGCGCCGCGTACACCGCGCCCATCAGCAGGGCCCGCAGCATCGGGTAGTCGGCCGAGACGTTCTGCGCGCCGTACAGGGCGACGGTGTCGCTGAGCAGCTCCGCCAGGCGGCGCTGCTCGGGGCACTGCACGAAGCCCTCGGCCTGGAGCAGGCCCGCCATGTGCTGCCGCATCAGCACGGGCCGGTCCCGGGCGAGGCCCAGGATCGCGTCGATGGCCCGGGCCAGCCGTTCCCGGCCGTCCTCGGTGCGCGGCTCCCGCTCCAGCGCCTCCTCCAGCGTCCGGTGCATCAGCCGGTGCACGGCGGACTGCACCAACTGGCGCTTGCCGGGGAAGTAGTACGACACCAGACCGCGCGCCGAACCGGCCCGGTCCGCGATGTCGCCCAGCGTCGTGGCCTCGAACCCGTGCTCGCCGACCAGCTCCACGGCGGCCTGCAGCAGCCGTTCCCGGGAACGCCGCCGCAATTCTTCATTGACCGAGGCGCTGCGCGGGGACATCCTGTAACTCCTGCGTTGACTGGCTGCCAGCCAACTATACTCAACGCAGCGGGTATCCCCATGCCTGGGGCCCGCCCGGAACAGCCGTCCGTCTGGGGCGACGCGGGGGATCGTCTCAGACGGGCGGTGCGGTGCGTCCGCTCGCGGTCGGTGCTCAGCCGACGAGATCCAGTACCGGCAGCATCGCGTCGGGGCGCTGAGGCGCCGCCCGACGCCGAAGAGGTTGCAGCTCCGCGGTCTCGTCCCGCACCGCCCACAGCGCCGCGAGGTCCGCCGGCAGCTCCAATGGCTCCCCACCGCCAGGCTGTGCGCCGGCCGCCTCCAGAGCCCGCGCGGTGCGGGTCGGTGCGGGCTCGGACAGCGGGTAACCGGTCTCGTCCAGCACCGCGCGCAGCCACGACTCGGCCGCCTCGGTGCGCCGCACGGCGGTCATGCGCCCGGACTCCACCGGCCGCGCGACGGTCGCGTCCCGCCGGCGCGCGGCCACTCGTGGACGGTCACCGCCGCCGCGACCAGCGCCGCGCCGGCCAGCCACCCGCCGAGCACGTCCGAGGGCCAGTGAACGCCCAGCCACACCCGGGTGACGCCGACACCCAGCACCGAGACGACTGCCGCCGTCACCGCGGCCCGCCACAGGGCGGGGCGTGGGCCGTGACGGTGCAGCAGCCACAGCAGCAGGCCGCAGACGACGGTGGCGGTCATCGCGTGACCGGACGGGAAGGCCGCGTAGTGCGCGGAGTCGACCGGGTCCGGCCAGACCGGGCGGGGCCGGCCGACGGCGGACTTCACGGCCTGCTGCACGAGCGTGGCCACCGCGCAGGTGATCGCCAGCCACAGCGCGGTCCACCAGGCCGCGCGCCGCCAGACGAGCCACACCGCAGCCGCCGCGCAGACCAGACGCATGGTGGTCGGGTCCCACACCCAGTCCGTCAGGACCCGGAAGACCCGCGTCACCGCGTGGTCGCCGACCGCCCAGCGGTGGGTGGTGCGGGAGATGCCGCCGTCCACGGTGATCAGGGGGTGCCAGCGCAGGGCGACGAGCACCAGCAGCACCAGGAAGCAGGCGCCGAGCGTGGCGGCCAGGCGGGCGGCTCTGCGGAGCGCCGTCGGTGGCTCGGCGACGGGGGGCGACGGGGGAGCGGAGGGGCGATGGCGCATGCCGTGATCCTTGTGCAAGCGAGGCGCCGTGGCCAAGTCCCGGCGGAGCGGGGACACCGCGACCACGTCTCCGTAGGGTAGGCCCCGCGGGACGGACGGCACCGTCCAGCCGCCAGCCGCCAGCCGCCAGCCGGGCGAGGAAACGGACCGTCACTCGATGTGCGGTGGGTGCCCGGCTGGGCGTGCCCCCGGCTGCCCGGCCACGGGCAAGGACGTGCGCGGCGGCGGTGTACCCACCAGCGGTTCGGCGCGACGCCCCCGTACGGCCTCCCCGGCGGCACGGCCGGAGCGCGCAGGCCGCCGCGAGGAGCCCGGCGGTCGTCACATCGCCAGCAGCATCGCCATCATGCCGATCCCCATCGACAGGCGGCAGGCCCGGGCCAGTTCGGGGCGGTCGCCCCAGTGCGCCGGGCCGCCCCCGCCCGTGGGGCCTGTTCCGCCCGCCGGCGCGGGGGCGGGTACCAGCCGGGCACCGGAGAACAGCACGTAGCCCGCGAAGTACAGCAGCAGGGCGCCGGTGAGCATCGGCACGCCGCTGCCGCCGTGCCCGTGATGGGCGGCGGGCGGGGACGCGGCCATCGCCACCGCCATGTAGACCATCGCGGCGCTGCCCACCAGATGGTGCAGATGGTGCGGGGCATCGCGCGCGGCCCACAGCGCGCGCAGGGCCGCCGCGCCGAACACGGCCGCGTACACCGGCCACGCCCATCTCGGCGGCGTGAACACCGCCGCCGGGACGGCCATCGCGGCCATGCCGAAGCCCATCAGCGCCTCGCCGCCCGCGGCCCGGCGCTGCTCCTCGACACCGCTGCGCATCCGCAGCAGGCAGTAGGCCCCGGTCAGCGCGCACAGCGCGACCAGCAGCCAGGCGATCGACACCGGTCCGTGCACGCGCACCTCCACGCTCGACGGTCGGTCGAGGGTGCGATGCCCATCGTCGGCGGAGCGCACGCGAGCGCAAGGGGGTACACGGGGAGCATGCGGGGGAGCACGGTCGGTGACCAGGTTCTCCGCCCGGTTCTCCGCAACTGTTTTACAGGTAAAATACATGCTAAGTTGTTGGGTATGAGCAGTGCGACCCGCCACCGTCTTCCCCTCGCCACGACCCTCCGCCTCGGGCGCCCCTCCGACATCTGGTTCAAGCCCGCGCTGAGCGTCGTGGCCGCGGTCGCCCCGCCCAACCTCACCCTGCTCGCCCTCGGCCGCCTCGACCTCGCCATGTACACGATGGCCGGCTCCCTGTGCGCGCTCTACGGCCACAACCGGCCCTACGCCGCCCGGGCCCGCACGCTCCTCTGGGTCGTGCTCGGCATGGTCGGCGGCCTCGCCGTCTCCCTGCTCGCCGCCGCACTCACCACGAGCGCCGTCGTCCTCGTCACCGTCGGCGCCGTCCTCGCGGCGGTCCAGAAGACCGTGTGCGACGCCACCCGTATCGGACCGCCCGGCAACGTGGTCCTCACCTTCATCAGCTCCGCCTCGCTGTTCGCTCCGCAGACCCCCGGCCAGGTCCCCGGCCACGTCGGCCTGGCCCTGGCCGCCGGCGCCTGGGCCTGGCTGGTCGGCATGGCCCCCGGGCTGCTCCGCCCGCACGGCCCCGAGCGCCGCGCCACCGCCCAGGCCCTGAACGCCGCCGCCGCGTACGCCGAGACGCGCGGCACCGCCGACGGCCACGCCCGGGCCCGTGCCGCGACCGCCGCCGCGATCCACGCCGCCTGGCAGTCGCTGCTCGCCGCCGGCGCCCACCCCGACCGCACCCGGCGCGCCCTCGAGCAGCTCGTCGTCCGCGCCGAGGTCGCCCTGGCCGCGCCCGCCGACACCGACCCCGTCCGGCTGCGCGCCTGGGCCCGCGACCTGCGCGGCACCGGCCGCGTCCCGCGCGTCGAGACGCCGCGCGAGTCCGCCGACGAACTCCTCGGTCTGGCCGCCGAACAGGCACTCCCGGCCCGCTCGCCGTGGCACCGCCTGGCCCCCCTCGCCCCTCTCGCCGTGCGCACCGCGCTCGGCTGCGCCCTCGCCGGATACGCGGCCCTGGCGCTCGGCGTCGGCCGCCCCTACTGGGCGCTGGTCACCGCGGCCTCGCTCTACCAGGCCAACGTCACCCTCACCTGGAGCCGGGGCGTCCAGCGGGTCGTCGGCAACCTCCTCGGCGTCCTCCTCTTCGCCGCGCTCGCCCCGCTCACCCATCTGCACCCCGCCGCCCTGGTGCTGTGCTGCCTCGCCCTCAACTTCGGGGCCGAGGCGCTGATCGGCCGCAACTACTGGCTGGGCAGTGTCTGCGTCACCCCGATGGCCCTGCTCATCACCGAGTTCGCCCGCACCCAGGACGCGACCGAGCTGATCACCGACCGGATCGTGGACACCCTCGTCGGCGCCCTGGTCGGCTTCCTCGCCGCCGTCGCCGTCACCAACCGGCGCGCGGGCGACCGCCTGGAGCACGCCCTGACCGCGGCGGACCGGGCCCGCGAGCACGCCGCCCGCCTGCTCTCCGGGCCGCACGCCGAGCCTCGCGCGCTGGAGTCCGCCCGCCGTGCCCTCGCCGCCGCCCTCGTCGATCTGCGCGCCACGGCCGACGCCGCCGCCGGCGAGTGGTGGCAGCGCGCCCTGCCCGAGGAGCGGCTCGTGCTCACCGAGCAGGCCGGACACCGTACGCTCGCGGCGACGGTACGGCGGCAGGGCCTCGTGCCGCAGGACCCGGACGGCCACCAGGCGCCGGGCCCCGACCAGGACCGCGACCGGGTCCAGGACCCGGGCAGGACGACGGAGGACATACGGCCATGACGGCGACGAACGGCGGACCGACGCCCGGGAGCGACGCGACCGGTAACCGGCCCCGGACCGGCACCGACCCCGCGCGCGGCGACACCGTCTCCGCCGTCGTCCGCCAGTGGCGGGCCGTCCACCCCGAGCTGGACACCGGGCCGATGCAGATCATCGGCCGGATCAACCGCTGCGCCGCCCTGCTCCAGCAGGCCGAGGACGCCCCGCTGCGCCGGGCCGGCCTGAGCCGCGCCGAGTTCGACCTGCTCGGCGCGCTCCGCCGCACCGGACACGAGCTGACCCCGGGCGAACTGGCCCGGGAGACCTTCTCCTCCGGAGCCGCCGTCACCAAGCGGATCAAGCAGCTGACCGAGCGCGGCCTGGTCGAACGGCGCGGTGACACCCGCGACCGCCGCGTGGCCCACGTCCGCCTCACCGACACCGGCCGTGACCTGGTCGACGGCATCCTCCCCGGACAACTCGCCTACGAGACGTCCGTACTGTCCGTGCTCGACCCGGCCGGGCAGGGTGAACTCGCCGGTCTGCTCGGCGAGTTGCTCAGCCATTTGGAGGGCCGGACGGGAAGCCTTGGGGCGTAGCGGGACCTGCCGCCGCGTTCCCGTCCCGGCGTGCCTGGCGGCCCCGGGCGTACCGCGGCGTGTTCCAATCGGGCATGGCATCGTCCTGGACTGGTGAACGGGTACGCCTGCGCGCCATCGAGCCCGACGACTGGACGGCGTTCGCGCGCCTCGCCGACGAGGGGCGGCGCGTGGGCCGGCTGGACCTGCCCCGGTCCGCCGAGAGCCACCGTGCGTGGGCGAGGGAGCAGGCCGTCGCGGGGTGCGACGGCGACCGGTTCCGGCTGGCGGTCGAGACGACGGCCGGGCAGGAGGTGGTCGGCACGGTCGCCTCGCACCGCACCGGCCGTCACTCGGGCTGGTTCGAGTTCGATGTCGCGATCGGCGCCGAGCACCGGCGCAGGGGCTACGCCGCGGAAGCCCTGACGCTGCTGTTGCGCTTCATGTTCGAGGAGCGGCGCTATCACAAGTGCATGGCGGTCGTCCACGCCCGCAACGAGGCGTCGCTGGCACTCACACGCCGGCTCGGTTTCACCGAGGAGGGACGGTTGCGGGAGCACGTCTTCTTCGCCGGCCGGCACCACGACCTCGTCGTGATGGGCCTGCTCGCCGGCGAGTTCGGCCGGCGGCACACGGTGAGCCGACCGTGACCGGCGAGCCGGTCACCCGGGGCGGGACCGCACCGGGTCCCGCGAGGTGGCCCGCAGGCGCAGGCCGGGGGTCGCCAGACCTTCGAAGGTGGTGACCCGGAAGCCGGGTTCCGGTCCGGGCGGCTCGCTCAAGCGGTGGCGGCGGGCCGTGTGCGCGGTCAGGAGGGTCAGCATCGCCATGGCCAGGGCGGCTCCCTCGCAGCCGTGCGGCCCGGTGCCGAAGGAGAGGAAGGCGCCGGGACCGGCCGGCGAGCCCGGATCGTCGAGCCAGCGCTCGGGCCGGAACCGGTCGGGCTCGGCGTGTTCGCGTGCGTCCCGGTGCGCGGTGTAGGGGCAGACGAGAACGGTGGAGCCGGCGTCGAGGGTGTAGCCGGCGAGCTCGGTGGGCCGTGCGGTCCGCCGGGTCAGCAGCCAGCTCGGGGGGTAGAGCCGGAGCACCTCGCGTACCAGCGCCTGGGTGTAGCGCAGTTCGTCCAGGTGGGCGCTGGTCGTCGCGGCGGGGTCGGCGGGCAGCGCGGCGGCCTCGGCCGCGACACGGTCCGCCGCCCCCGGGTGCCGGGCCAGGTGGAGCAGGATCCAGCCGGCTGCCCGGGTGGGTGCCTCGAAGGTGGCGACGGTGATTCCGGGGAGGGTGTCGAGGACGGCCTCCTCCGGCAGCGGGCCGTAGCGCGAGGAGGGCCGGAGCATCTGCCCGAGCACGTCGTCGCCGAGCCGGCCCGACGCGAGGCGCCGGCGGACGACGGGCCGCAAGGCGTCGGTGAAGGCGGCCTGTTGCCGGGTGCGGAACCGCCGTGCCGGGGTGGGGACCCACCGCGGCCATTCCCAGCGGGAGGGGCGCACCAGCACTTCCCGGGCGAGGAAGAGCCGTGCGGCGAACGGCAGCAGGGCCGGAGCGTCCTCGGAGAAGAGGTAGCGGACGCCGATCTCCGCGAGGGCGTGCCGGGCCGCGGTCAGGACCTCGACGTCCTGGCCCGTGGGCCACCGGTCGGCGAAGAGCGCGGCTCCGGGCGCGATCTCGCCCACCCGGGCCGCGACCGCCTGCGCGCGCAGTCCGCGCATGCGGGCCGCGTGGGCGTGCAGACGCTGCTGAGCCGACGGCGTCCCGTTCGACCCCTTCAACGGCGGGAAGAGCGGCGAGGGTGCCTTGGGGAAGTCCTCGGCGCGGCTCAGTACGGCCTCGCACGGCCCGGCCGTGGCGGCCACGTAGACACCCGGCTCCAGCTGCCAGACGTCCCCGCACTCGTCCAGGCCACGCCGTGCCTCCGCCAGCCGGTCACGGCTCCACGCGGCGAAGCCGCCTCCGGGCAGCCGCGGCGGCTCATTCATCCGGCTCATGAGATCGTCCCCGACCTTCGTACCTGTCCAGGGCGACGCCCTCGGCAGCGCGGCTCACGGCCGGCGGGCGCCCGGGGCGCCCGCCGGGAGTGCCCTCAGACTCAGTCGCCGGCGTACGCGTCCCATTCGTGGGATCCGTACGCACCGTAGCGGCGGGTGAAGGACAGCTTGCCGAGCAACTTGGCGATCATGATGCGCTCCTCTCGCCTGTCTGAGCCCGTCCAGCCGGGGAGTCCGATGAACCCACCAGCACGAGATGCCGCAATCGCCATCTTTCCAGCACATGCCGTATATGTCATATCCGGACGGCACGTGCCCCGGCCTGTCCGGAGGCTGGGTCCTCCCGTGCGGATCCGGCCTGGTCCGAACGAGAGGCCTTAGATCCCCGGCCGGTACCGCAGGGGGTGGTCCGGCGGGATCTCCACCAGCACGATCGGGGTGCCGTCCGGGTCGGCGATCCACATCTCGACCAGGCCCCACGGCTCCCGCACCGGGGCCCGGACGATCTCGACGCCGCGCGCCCGCAGTTCCCCGGCCGCGGCTGTGACGTCCCCGACCTGCAACCACAGCCGCGCCGCGGGCGAGGACGGGCCCTCGGACCGGCCGGACACCTCGAGGAAACCGCCGCCGAGGAAGTAGACCGTGCCGCGCTCGGGGCCGGTACCGAACTCGCGGTAGACGGACAACCCCAGCTGCTCGCCGTAGAAGGCGCGGGAGCGCTCGGGGTCGGTGGGCCGGAGCAGGATCCGGCTGCTGAGTACATGCACCATGCGGGGGGAGCCTAGCGGCAGGGTTACCCTCGTCCCTGGCTCAGCCACGCCCGAGATCGGAGACCGCAACCATGGACGCCACCGCCACCGGACTCACCTTCCGGGACGCCACCGACGCCGACGTCGACGCCCTCGTGGCGCTGATCGAGTCGGCGTACCGGGGGGACGACAGCCGGGCCGGGTGGACCACCGAGGCGGACCTGCTGGAGGGTCAGCGGACCGACCCGCAGGGCGTGCAGGAGGTGATCAAGGCCCCCGGCAGCCGGCTGCTGACCGCCGAGCGGGACGGCCGTGTCGTCGCCTGCTGCCAGCTGGAACACCGCGGCGACCACGCCTACTTCGGCATGTTCGCGGTCAGTCCCGCCCTCCAGGGCGCGGGCCTCGGCAAGGTCGTCATGGCGCAGGCGGAGCGCCTGGCCAGGCAGACCTGGGGCGTCACCGAGATGCAGATGACGGTGATCTCCCAGCGGGAGGACCTGATCGCCTGGTACGAGCGCCGCGGTTACCGCCGTACGGGCCGGACGCAGCCGTTCCCGTACGGCGACGAGCGTTTCGGCATCCCGCTCCGCTCCGACCTGCGGTTCGAGCTGCTGGTCAAGCCGCTGGTGTGAGGTCACGGCAGCCGTGCGGGCACGGGCCCGTACGCCTGGTCAGGCGGTGAACCTGCCGGTTCGCTTGATCTCGGGATAGTCGGTCGTCGCCCCGTCCAGCTCCAGGGCACGGACCAGCCGCAGCTGGTCCTGCGTGTTGACCACCCAGCCGATGATCCGCAGCCCGGACGCGCGCGCGTGCTCGACGATCTCCAGGGTGAGCCGGCGGATGTCGAGACACACCGTGGCGGCACCCACGGCCACGGCACGGTCCACCACGTCGGTGCCGTACCGGCTCGCGACCAGCGCGGTGCGCACGCCCGGCACCAGCCGCGCGATCTCGGCGACCGCCTCGTCCTGGAACGACGACACCTCGACCCGCGCGGTCAGGTCACGCGCGCGCATCACCTCGGCCAGTGCCCGCGCCGCGGCCACGTCCTCGATCCCGACCTGCAACGGGGTGCCGACCGCTTCCAGGACCTCCTCGAACACCGGCACCCGCTCCCCGCGTCCCGCGTCCAGGGCGCGCAGCTCCGCGAGGGTCTTCTCGGCGACCGGTCCGCAGCCGTCGGTCGTGCGGTCCACCTCCGCGTCGTGCATGACGACCAGGGCGCCGTCCTTGCTGAGGTGCAGATCGAGTGCGATCAGGTCCAGGCCGGCCTGCTGCGCGGCGACGAAGGAACGGAGGGTGTTCTCGGGCTCGACGCCCATGACACCGCGATGTCCGATGGTAAGGAAGTTCAAGGTCAACTCGCTTCCGTCGACGGCGGCTCGGCGACGCGCGGACCGACGGCCCCCGTACCGGACGTCGTCGTCCACGCGGCAGGCTCGCAGCCTAGTGGCCGGGCCGCGCGTTGGACCCGTGGCTGCACCGGGGCTTCCGGCTCCCGGACGGCCGCCCGCCGGCCGGTACCCATCGGACCACGGCCGCCCCCGGCTCGCATGTTGTCGCGGAAGTGAGCGTCGTCACGGTTTACCGCAGGAAAAATGTCGGTGACCAAGGGGTCCGACAGAATAATCTCCCGATTCTGCTCTTGCTGAGAGAAACCGGGTATGCATACGGTGTCTCTACGCGAGGTTCTCCTGTGGAGGATGGGACATGACGGAAATTCTTGTGCAGTCGGGTGTGGAGGATCAGGTTTCTCCGCTGACCAGGGTGGTGGAGCACCCGGCCTGGCCCGTGCTCAAGGATGCCGTGGAGCAGATTCGGCCATGGCAGTCGAAGGACGGATCGATCGACTTCGACGCCGAGGGCGCCCCGGAGCGGGCCGACGCCATGGCGGCCGTCGAGCGTGTCGCCGACGCGGTCGAGCGGCTCTCCCCGTTCCTGCCGCACGACGCCGCCTACCACGAGGCGCTGGTGAGGGACCTGCGCCGCTGGGCCGGGGGCGGCTTTAAGGTCCCGGACTTCCTGGACTCCCTGCTGGCCTTCAACCCGGCCGCGAACCGCGCCGACGGCCTTCAGCACCTGGTCGTCTTCCCGATGTACACGCAGAACGGCAACCCGGACCGCAACCTGGAGGCGGTCGTGCTGCGCATGGTCTGGCCGGACTGGCTGGCCGAGCTGGAGCGCACCCGGTACGACAACCCGCTCTTCTGCGGCATCACCTTCGAGGACTTCACCTCGGGCTACGACACCAACTCCGCCGTGCTCTTCCCGGAGACGATCGCCGTGCGCGAGGCGCCGGAACGTTTCTCCTGGGGTGGCATCTTCTGTGACCGCGAGGCCGCCCGCTTCCGTCGCGTGACCGAGGCCGCCGTCGGCCTCCTGGGCCTCGAACTGCCCGAGGACATCGCCGCCATGGTCCACGACCAGAAGCGCTGCGAAGAGGCCTTCGTGCTCTGGGACATGGTCCACGACCGCACCCACAGCCACGGCGACCTGCCGTTCGACCCGTTCATGATCAAGCAGCGCCAGCCGTTCTGGATGTACGGCCTGGAGGAGCTGCGCTGTGACCTCACCGCCTTCAAGGAGGCCGTGAAGCTCCAGGCGGACGGCGTCCCGCAGGCGCGTGACGTGCAGTACGCGGTCCTCTTCGACCGCATGTTCCGCTTCCCCGTCACCGGCGACCGCAACCGCAACTACGACGGGCTCGGCGGCCAGCTGCTCTTCGCCTACCTGCACAAGCACGACGTCGTCCGCTGGACCGACAACAAGCTCTCCATCGACTGGGAGCGCGCCCCGCAGGTCACCAACCAGCTGTGCGCCGAGATAGAGAAGCTCTACCGGGACGGCATCGACCGCCCGAAGCTGGTGCACTGGTTCGCCGGCTACCAGCTGGTGTCCACCTACCTCGCCCCGCACCCCGGGTCCAAGTGGGCCAAGGGCCCGGACGCCCTGGACCTGACCCAGCCCCCGCGCAAGCTCGTGGACGACGTGCTTGCCGACGAGTTTCCGCTGAGCATGTTCTATGAGGCCCTGTCCAAGAAGCTGAAGAATGTGATCGCCTCCACCAAGGGCATCACGGCGGACACCGCCGAGCGGATCGCCGCGTGAGCGACCGCGTCGTCCGGAACACTGCTTCAGAGGGGAAGAACATGGGGAACGGGACGAACGGACCGCTCAGCGGCGCGGTGATCGCGGTGGCCGGTGCGGGCGGTCCCGCCGGGCGCGCGGCGCTGCTGCGGCTCGCCGAGGCCGGGGCGACCGTCGTCGGGGCGGACAACGACCCGCAGCGGCTCTCCGAGGCCGTCGACGCGGCCCGGTACGCCTCCGGTGGCGCGACCGTCACCGGTGACACGGTGGACCTGCTCGACCTGCAGTCCACCCGGGACTGGGCCGCGCACATCGAGAAGGACTTCGGCCGGGTCGACGGGCTCGTGCACCTGGTGGGCGGCTGGCGGGGCAGCGAGACGTTCACCAAGACCAGCCTGGACGACTGGGACTTCCTGGAGCTGCTGCTCGTCAAGACCGTGCAGCACACCTCCCTCGCCTTCCACGAGGCGCTGCAGCGCAGCGAGCGCGGCCGGTACGTGCTGATCAGCGCGGCCGGTGCGTCGAAGCCGACCGCCGGCAACGCCGCGTACTCCGCGGCCAAGGCCGCCGCCGAGGCGTGGACGCTCGCCATGGCCGACTACTTCCGCAAGGCGGGCGGCGCCGAGGGGCCGACGTCCGCGGCTACCATCCTGGTGGTGAAGGCGCTGGTGCACGACGCCATGCGCGCCGAACGCCCCAACGCGAAGTTCGCGGGCTTCACGGACGTCAAGGACCTGGCCGAGGCCATCGAGGGTGTCTGGAGCAAGCCCGCCGCGGAAGTGAACGGAAACCGTCTGTGGCTGACCGAGAAGCCGTGAACCCTCCGAAGACCGACGCGCGTCGCCACCACGACCCGCAGGTCCGCGGTTTCGCCAGTGACAACTACGCCGGAGCGCACCCCGAGGTGCTGGCCGCCCTGGCCCTGGCGAACGGCGGCCACCAGGTGGCGTACGGCGAGGACGACTACACCGAGAACCTGCAGCGGATCATCCGGAGCCACTTCGGGGCCACCGCGCAGGCCTTCCCGGTCTTCAACGGCACGGGCGCGAACGTGGTCGCGCTCCAGGCGGTCACGGACCGCTGGGGCGCGGTGATCTGTGCCGAGAGCGCGCACATCAACGTGGACGAGGGCGGTGCGCCCGAGCGCATGGGCGGGCTCAAGCTGCTCACCGTGCCGACACCGGACGGCAAGCTCACGCCCGAGCTGATCGACCGGCAGGCCTGGGGCTGGGAGGACGAGCACCGGGCGATGCCCCAGGTGGTGTCGATCACCCAGAGCACCGAGCTGGGCACCCTCTACACGCCCGAGGAGATCCGCGCGATCTGCGAGCACGCCCACGCGCACGGCATGAAGGTGCACCTGGACGGCTCCCGGATAGCCAACGCGGCCGCCTCCCTGGACGTGCCCATGCGGACGTTCACCAACGCGGTCGGCGTCGACATCCTCTCCCTGGGCGGCACGAAGAACGGCGCCGTGTTCGGCGAGGCGGTCGTCGTGCTCAACCAGGACGCGGTGCGGCAGATGAAGCACCTGCGGAAGATGTCGATGCAGCTGGCCTCCAAGATGCGTTTCGTCTCCGTGCAGTTGGAGGCGCTCCTCGCCAAGGACCTGTGGCTGCGCAACGCCCGGCACGCCAACGAGATGGCCCAGCGGCTCGCCGAGGGCGTCCGCGCGGTGCACGGCGTGGAGATCCTCTACCCGGTGCAGGCCAACGGTGTCTTCGCCAAGCTGCCGCACGACGTGAGCGAGCGGCTCCAGAAGCGGTTCCGGTTCTACTTCTGGGACGAGGGTGCCGGGGTGGTGCGCTGGATGTGCTCCTTCGACACCACGGAGGACGACGTCGACACGTTCGTGGCGGCGCTGAAGGAGGAGATGGCGCGCTAGCCGCCGGCTCTCCCCCCTCTCGTTATGCATAGGTATGCGGTCACCTGAAAAATGATTGACTCCGGGTGACCGTGTTCCTATGCTCTGCGGGCATGGAGCTCATCCAGGACACCGCCGACCTGTCCGCGTATCTGGCCGCCGATGACGTCATCGACCATCACCATCCGGTGGTCCGGCAGACCGCCGCCCGCCTGGCGGCGGAGGTCTCCGACTCGTATGAATATGCGCGGGTCGCCTATGAGTTCGTCCGGGACGCCATCGCGCACTCCCAGGACTCGGGCGACCTCCGCGTCACCTGGCGCGCCTCCGACGTGCTGGCCCTCGGTACGGGCATCTGCTACGCCAAGTCCCATGCCCTGGCCGCCCTGTTGCGGGCCGAGGACATCCCCGCCGCCCTGTGCTACCAGCGGCTGGGGGACGGTGAGGGCGGGCACGCGGTCCACGGCCTGGTCGCCGTCCGTTTCCGTGGCGCCTGGCACCGGCAGGACCCCCGCGGCAACAAGCCGGGTGTCGACGCCCGGTTCTCGCTGGACGGCGAGCGGCTGGCCTGGATCCCGGACCCCTCGTCGCACGAGGTGGACTATCCGCTCCTGTACGCCGCACCACACCCGGTCGTCCTCGCCGCCCTGCGCGCCGCACCGGACCGCCCGCACCTGGGCAGGACGCTGCCTGCCAGGCTGTGAGCGCAGTTGTTGAGCTGAGCGCGTGCCCGGAAGGACGAACGTGTCCATCGAACGGCTCGACCCGGACTGGGCGCGAGGCTGGTGCGAGCGGACTCCCGCGGAACTCAGGGCTCTGGCGTCGTCGTTCCTGAAGATGCGCAACCCTGTACCGGGACGGACACATCGCCCGGACGATCGGTGACGGGAACCGACCCGGCGACCTGCCCGTGCCGCAGGCTCAGTGGGCGGCGGCTGTGCGCAGTTCCTCGGTGGTCGGCGCGGTGCCGCCCAGGTGGGTGGGGAGCCACCAGGTGTCCTCCGGGCCCTTGGGGCGGCCCGGGTAAGCGCGCTGGGCGGCGTCCAGGAGTTCCTGGACGCGTTCGCGCAGGCGGCGGGTGATCGCGCCGGCGTACTGGTCGCGCGGTGCCTCCACCGGCTCGCCGACGCGGACGGTGACGGGCAGGTGGTCGCGCTTGAAGTTGCGGGGGTGGCCCTTCGTCCACAGCCGCTGCGTGCCCCACACCGCCATCGGGACCAGCGGGACGCCCGCCTCCTGGGCGAGCCGGGCCGCGCCCGACTTGAAGCTCTTCAGCGTGAACGACTCCGAGATCGTCGCCTCCGGGAACACCCCGATGACCTCGCCGGAGCGCAGCGAGTCCAGCGCGTGCGCGTACGCCGTCTCGCCCTGCGTGCGGTCCACCGGGATGTGCTTCATGCCCCGCATCAGCGGCCCGGAGACCTTGTGCCGGAAGACCGACTCCTTCGCCATGAACCGCACCAGGCGCTTCTGCGGCAGCGCGGCCAGACCGTTGAAGATGAAGTCCAGGTAGCTGATGTGATTGCTCACCAGAACCGCGCCGCCCGCGCGCGGGATGTTCTCCGACCCCTTGCAGTCGATCTTCAGGTCCCAGACCTTGAACATCGTCTTGGCGAAACCGATGACGGGACGGTAGACCAGCTCTGCCATGGGCGGGGTGGACCCTTTCTGCTCTGCTCGGGAAAGGGGCTCCCGGCGGGAAAGTTACGCAGCCGTAGGTTTACGGCGTCTCGCAGATCGTGCCCGAAGAACGGACGGGGAGCCAGTCCTGGTGCCCCGCGGCGGCGAGATCCTCGTCACGTCGGCCTACAACCCACCGTGGATCCTCACGTTCCTTTACTCCACTCGTGTCGTGGTTCCCCGTGAAGGGGGGAACATGCCGGACCGTGACGGCTGCGGCCGCGTCAGGGCCCCCGGGAATCATCGCGGGCGCGGGAACGCTTGTATGGGAAAGGACCGGTGGTGTGCCGGGCGGTGCTCGCGGCGGCGGGCGCCGATGAAGGGCCGTACGGACGGCGGAAGGGGAGAACGCGGGTGCGCGGGCACGACGACGGCAGGCGGCTCGGTGCGGCCGAACTCGGCGGCGAACTGGGGGAGCGCGCCACGCTCGTACAGTTCTCCAGTGCCTTCTGCGCGCCCTGCCGGGCCACCCGGCGCGTCCTCGCCGAGGTCGCCGGAATGGTCCCGGGTGTCACCCACGTCGAGGTCGACGCCGAGGCGCACCTGGACCTCGTACGCGAGCTGGAGATCCTCAAGACGCCGACCGTCCTCGTCCTCGACGCCGGGGGGCGTGTGGTGCGGCGCGCCACCGGACAGCCGCGCAGAGCGGACGTCATCGCCGCACTGGGGGAGGCCGTGTGAGCGGGTGTCAGGGAACGGTGAGGCGGCTTCCACATCCCGGAGCCGGCTTGACTGCACGTGCCATCCATCGCCAGCCTGACCGTATGCCGACCGAACTCCTTCTCCACGGCCGGGTCCACGTCGACCTGGCCCGCACCGCGAGCGCGCGCTGTCCGGGCCGTTGAGCTGCCACGGACCCACGCCCCGACTCCCGCAGAAGGACAGTTCCATGACGGCCACGCCCGACCTCGGCACCGCCCAGCTCGCCTCCTCCGACCTGCTGCGCTCCACCTTCCGCCGGCACGCCGCCGGCGTGGCGGTGATCACCGCGCGCGGCGCGTCCGGCCCGGTCGGCTTCACCGCCACCTCCCTGACCTCCGTCTCCGCCGACCCGCCCCTGGTCTCCTTCGGCATCGGCGCCGGCGCCTCCAGCTGGCCCGCGGTGGCCGAGGCCGACCACGTGGGCGTGCACATACTCGGCGAGCACCAGAGCGAGCTGGCCGCCACCTTCGCCCGCAGCGGCGCGGACCGTTTCGGTGCGCCCACCGTCTGGCGGGAGGGCCCGGAGGGTGTCCCCGTGCTGGACGACGTGCTCGCCTGGCTGGTGTGCCGGATCGTCGGGCGGGTGCCGGCCGGCGATCACCGGATCGTGCTCGCCGAGGTGGTCCTCGGCGACCCCTCGGGCGCCGGCCGCCCGCTCCTCTACCACCAGGGCCGCTTCAACGGCCTGCGGGACTGAGCACGTCCCTCCCGGCTGCGCCGCCCCCTTCCGCGAGGCCGTCGGGCTCCGGTTACGCTGCGTTGCGAAGGTCACAGTTCAAAGCGCTTGCTTAGCGGGCAGGCAATAGGTGTACTGGTGAGTAATATTTCGTTCGGAGCGCGCGGACGCCCCGACCGGGATCGGCCGCTTGAGGCGCCTATGCTGCCTGCAAGAGGCAGCCCGAAATGACGATGCAGTAGGAGAGCCGGCGTGAGCTTGAGGATCGTTGTCACTGTGAAGTACGTGCCCGACGCCACTGGCGACCGGCACTTCGCCGATGACCTGACCGTCGACCGCGACGACGTGGACGGTCTGCTCTCCGAGCTGGACGAGTACGCGGTCGAGCAGGCCCTCCAGATCGCGGAGAACGCGGACGACGCCGAGGTCACCGTCCTGACGATCGGCCCCGAGGACGCCAAGGACGCGCTCCGCAAGGCCCTCTCGATGGGTGCCGACAAGGCCATCCACGTCGAGGACGACGACCTGCACGGCACCGACGCCATCGGCACCTCCCTGGTCCTGGCCAAGGCCATCGAGAAGGCCGGCTACGACCTGGTCGTCTCCGGCATGGCCTCCACCGACGGCACCATGGGCGTCGTACCGGCGCTGGTCGCCGAGCGCCTCGGGGTCCCGCAGGTCACCCTGCTGTCCGAGGTCTCCGTCGAGGACGGCACGGTCAAGGGCCGCCGCGACGGCGACGCCGCCTCGGAGCAGCTTCAGGCGCAGCTCCCGGCCGTCGTCTCCGTCACCGACCAGTCGGGCGAGGCCCGCTACCCGTCCTTCAAGGGCATCATGGCGGCCAAGAAGAAGCCGGTGGAGTCCTGGGACCTGTCGGACCTCGACATCGAGGCCGAGGAGGTCGGCCTGGACGGCGCGTTCACCAAGGTCGAGGCCGCGACCGAGCGTCCGGCCCGCACGGCCGGCACCATCGTCAAGGACGAGGGCGAGGGCGGCAAGCAGCTCGCTGAGTTCCTCGCGAGCCAGAAGTTCATCTGAGGCTCGCCCCCGCTGACCGCCCCTCAACTTCGTTTCGCAGGAGAGCAATCCCATGGCTGAAGTCCTCGTCTACGTCGACCACGTGGACGGTGCCGTCCGCAAGCCCACCCTGGAGCTGCTGACCCTGGCCCGCCGCCTCGGCGAGCCCGTCGCCGTCGCGCTCGGCAACGGCGCCGCCGACACCGCCGCCACGCTCGCCGAGCACGGCGCGGTGAAGGTCCTCACCCACGACGCGTCCGAGTACGCCGAGTACCTGGTCGTGCCGAAGGTGGACGCGCTCCAGGCCGCCTACGAGGCCGTCTCCCCGGCCGCCGTGCTGGTCCCGTCCTCCGCCGACGGCAAGGAGATCGCCGCCCGCCTCGCGCTGCGCATCGGCTCCGGCATCATCACCGACGCCGTCGACCTCGAGGCCGGCGACGAGGGTCCGGTGGCCACCCAGTCGGTGTTCGCCGCGTCCTTCACCACCAAGTCGCGCGTCATCAAGGGCACCCCGGTCATCACGGTCAAGCCGAACTCGGCCACCGTCGAGGCCGCCCCGGCCGCGGGCGCGGTCGAGGCCCTGTCCGTGACCTTCTCGGACAAGGCGACCGGCACGAAGATCACCGGCCGTACGCCGCGTGAGTCGACGGGCCGCCCGGAGCTGACCGAGGCCGCGATCGTGGTCTCCGGTGGCCGCGGTGTCAACGGCGCCGAGAACTTCTCGATCATCGAGGCCCTCGCCGACCAGCTCGGCGCGGCCGTCGGCGCCTCGCGTGCCGCCGTGGACGCCGGCTGGTACCCGCACACCAACCAGGTCGGCCAGACCGGCAAGTCGGTCTCGCCCCAGCTCTACATCGCCAACGGCATCTCCGGTGCGATCCAGCACCGTGCCGGCATGCAGACCTCGAAGACGATCGTGGCCGTCAACAAGGACGCCGAGGCCCCGATCTTCGAGCTGGTCGACTTCGGCGTGGTCGGCGACCTGTTCGACGTCGTCCCGCAGCTGACCGAGGAGATCAAGACCCGCAAGGGCTGAGTCTTCCCAGGGCGCGCGGCGAGGCCCCGGTGACCGGATCGGTCACCGGGGCCTCGCCGCATCCTGGTGACAGCAGGCCGGGGTCCGGACGGGGTGTTGACCAGGGGGAATCACCCAGATAACTTCGTTCTACGGATTGTTGATTCCGTACAGCGGAAAACTGGAGGGTGTGGGATGGGTCAGCAGGAGAAGGTGGCGACGAGCCTCGCGGGTGCCGTCAGCGAGCAGATCAGCGCCTCCCTCGCACCGGTCGACGCGGAGCTGGAGCGCCGCTACCCCGGGGACCCCGGCACCCGGCAGCCCGTCCACACCGTGTACGTCCCCGGGGACGCCTTCACCGCGGACACCCTGCGCTCCTGGGGCGACCAGGCGCTCGCCCTGCTCGACGAACACGCCCCGGACGCCGCCTCCTTCGCCGCGGTCCTCGGTCTGCCCGGCGAACTGGCCGAGCCGGTCCACTCCCGCGTCCGCGCCAAGCTGGAGCGCGAGCCCGTCGAGGACCTGCGTGTCGACTTCGAGGACGGCTACGGCCCCCGGCCCGACGCCGAGGAGGACGAGACGGCCGCCCGCGCCGCCCGCCTGATCGCCGAGGCGTACGCGAACGGCACGGCGGCGCCGTACATGGGCATCCGCGTGAAGTGCATGGAGGCCGCCGTACGCGACCGGGGCATCCGCACCCTCGACGTCTTCCTCACCGGCCTCATGGCGGCCGGGGGCCTGCCCGAGGGGCTGGTGCTCACCCTGCCCAAGGTCACCTACCCCGAGCAGGTCGGCGCCTTCGTCCGGCTCCTGGAGGCCTTCGAGAAGGCGCACGGCCTGGACGCCGGCCGCCTGGGCTTCGAGATCCAGATCGAGACCAGCCAGGCCATCCTCGCCACCGACGGCACCGCCACCGTCGCCCGCATGATCCAGGCCGCCGAGGGCCGCGCCACCGGACTGCACTACGGCACCTTCGACTACAGCGCCTGCCTCGGCGTCTCCGCCGCCCACCAGGCCAGCGACCACCCGGCCGCCGACCACGCCAAGGCGGTCATGCAGGTGGCGGCGGCCGGCACCGGCGTCCGCGTGTCCGACGGCTCCACCAACGTCCTGCCCGTCGGCCCGACGGCCAAGGTCCACGAAGCCTGGCGCCTGCACTACGGCCTCACCCGCCGCGCCCTCGCCCGCGCCTACTACCAGGGCTGGGACATGCACCCCGGTCACCTCCCCACCCGCTACGCGGCGGTCTTCGCCTTCTACCGCGAGGGGTTCGAGCAGGCGGCGGCCCGCCTCGCGCGGTACGCCAACCGGGCCGGCGGTGACGTCATGGACGAGCCCGCCACCGCCAAGGCCCTCAGCGGCTACCTGCTCCGCGGCCTCGACTGCGGCGCCCTCGACCTCCCCGAGGTCGCCCGCCTCACCGGCCTGACCCGCACCGACCTGGAGGGCTTCGCGTCCCCCCGCCGCGGCGGCCTGACGGCGTCCGGGCAGTGATCGCGGGCACTGGTGAGGACACGGGCCGTCCGGCGGCGGGAGCGCGTCCGCCGGCCGGGCCCCTGCGTCCGGGCCACGACGCCGGGCGGCGGCACGGGCCGAAGTCTCCGGGGTGACGAGGGCGGCGCCATCCGCGTCGCCGGCGTGCGGGGCCCGGCCCGCGCCCGCGAGACCCGCCGCGGGCCCCTCACACCGCCGGGGGCAGTTCGCCCGAGCCGCGGGTGATCAGGCGGGTCGGCAGTTCGATGCGTTCCGGGGCGAGCAGGGTGCCCTCCAGCTGACGGAAGAGGCGTTCGGCGGCGGTGCGGCCGAGGGCCGCCGCGTCCTGGGCGACGACCGTGACGCCGGGCTGGAGCAGATCGGCCAGCTCGATGTCGTCGAAGCCGACGAGCGCGACCGGGCGGGAGTGCTCGGCGAGGACCCGGATCACGGTGACCGTCACCCGGTTGTTGCCGGCGAAGATCGCGGTGACCGGGTCGGTCCCGGACAGCATCTCCTCCGCGGCCCGGCGCACCCGCTGCGGGTTCGTCGCGCCGAGGGACATCCAGCGCTCGTCGACGGTTATGCCCGCGTCCTCCATGGCCGCCCGGTAGCCGCGCAGCCGCTCCGCCGCGGTGTGGATGCGGGGCATGTCGCCGATGAACCCGATCCGGCGGTGTCCGTGCGCGAGGAGGTGGGCCACCCCGTCGCGGGCGCCGCCGTAGTTGTCGGACAGCACGACGTCCGCGTCGATCCGTCCGGCCGGGCGGTCCACGAACACGGTCGCCACGCCCGCCCTGATCTCCGGCTCCAGATAGCGGTGGTCGTCCCCGGCCGGGATCACCACCAGACCGTCCACCCGGCGCGCGCACAGTGCCAGCGCCAGCTCCTGCTCGCGCTCCGGGTCCTCGGCGCTGGAACCGTTGATCAACAGCGCGCCGTGCGCGCGGGCCACCTCCTCGACGGCGCGGCTGAGCGGACCGTAGAACGGGTCCGCGAGGTCCTCCAGCACCAGGCCGATGCTCGCCGTGCGGCCCTTGCGCAGCACCCGGGCGCTGTCGTTGCGGCGGAAGCCGAGCGCCTCGATCGCCTCCTGTACCCGGCGCTCGGTGTCCGGGGTGACCCCGGGCTCGCCGTTGACCACCCGGGAGACCGTCTTCAGCCCGACCCCGGCGCGCGCCGCCACGTCCTTCATCGTCGGACGGTTGCCGTACCGGTTACCGGGAAGTCGGTCTGCTCGGCGGGTGGTCTCGGGCACGATGCGTCTGTCCTGTCTCTCGTCCGACTCGTCCACGGGGGGTGGTGCGCGATCCGTGGGCTTGTATGAGGATGTGGCGTCGAGCATAGAGCCTGGACAACGTTGTCAGATGCGCGAGAGACTGTCCACCGCTGTCTCCGGCCCGCGCCCCCACCGCTCGACCGGCCTGCCTCTCTTTGGTTTTCAAGCTTGAACGGGGAGATCTGACTCTGATGCACACCGACCTCGTGGCGGCCCTGGACATCGGCGGCACCAAGATCGCCGGCGCGCTGGTGGACGGCGGCGGCCGGATCCTGGCCAGGACCCAGCGCGCCACGCCCGCCCAGCAGGACGGCGAAACGGTCATGCGGGCCGTGACGGAGGTGCTCGGCGACCTCGCCGGGTCCCCCCTGTGGGAACGTGCGGGCACGGTCGGCATCGGCAGTGCCGGGCCGGTCGACGCCTCCGCGGGCACCGTCAGCCCGGTGAACGTGCCGGGCTGGCGCGACTTCCCGCTGGTGGACCGGGTGCGTACGGTCACCGGGGGCCTGCCGGTGGAGCTGATCGGCGACGGTGTCGCGATCACCGCGGCCGAGCACTGGCAGGGCGCCGCACGCGGCCACGACAACGCGCTGTGCATGGTGGTCTCCACGGGGGTCGGCGGTGGCCTGGTGCTGGGCGGACGCCTGCATCCCGGTCCGACCGGCAACGCCGGGCACATCGGCCACATCAGCGTGGACCTCGACGGTGATCTCTGCCCGTGCGGCTCGCGCGGCTGCGTGGAGCGGATCGCAAGCGGCCCCAACATCGCCCGCCGGGCCGTCGAGCAGGGCTGGCGCCCGGGGCCCGACGGTGACACCTCGGCCGCCGCGGTGGCCGCCGCCGCCCGCGCGGGCGACCCGGTGGCCGTGGCCTCCTTCGAGCGGGCGGCGCAGGCGCTGGCCGCCGGCATCGCGGCCACCGCGACCCTGGTCGAGATCGACATCGCGGTCATCGGCGGTGGCGTCGGCAAGGCGGGCGACGTCCTGTTCACGCCCCTGCGCAAGGCCCTGACCGACTACGCGACCCTGTCCTTCGTCCGGCGCCTCACCGTCGTCCCCGCGCAGATGGGCACCGACGCGGGCCTGGTCGGGGCGGCCGCGGCGGCCCTGACCCGCACCCCGGACCCGGCGACGGCGAGCCGCTAGGCGCCGCCGCTTGGCGGCAGCGGCACGGCGGCGAGGCATCGGGGGGTCGCCGGGCGACGGCTCGGCGGGCCTGGCTTCCGACGAGCCCCGGGCCCGGCTTCGGACGAGCCCGGGCCCCGGCTTCCGGCGAGCCCCGGGCCCGGCTTCCGGCGAACCGGGGGCCCGGCCGCCGAGCCTTCGGTGGAGGCCCGGACCCGCCCCCCCGAGCCTTCGGCGGAGGCCCGAACCCGGCCCCCCGAGCTTTCTCGGGAGGCCCGGCCCGGTTCCCGGGACGGCGCCCGGCACGTCCCGGAGCGGGGATCGCGGGGTCAGCAGGTGAGCCGGGCGTTCGCCCAGTCCGCGTGGTCCGAGTCGACGCCGTCGTCCCCGTCCGTGACGACCAGCCGTACCACCTGGGCGCCGGTGACGTCGGCGGTCAGCGGCTGGGCGGGCATCGCGTTGGTGAGGACGCCGGTGGAGGCGGCCTTCGTGCCGTCCGCCCAGATCTCGAAGGCGACGGTGCCCTTCGTGCCCTTCTCGTCGTCCACGCCGACCTCCGCCGTGACCTTCTCGCAGGCCCTGCCGGTGTAGAAGGAGATGTCGCTGGACGCGTGGACGCCGAGCCCCTTGGCGTACACCGTCCCGCCGATGGTGAGCGGATTGCCGTCACCGGCGGCGCTCTCCCCGTTGCTGGTGTTCCGCTCCACCGGCCCCCAGCCGTTGGTCGCCGACAGCCACGGCAGATCGCCGAGGTACGACGTCCCGGCGGGCGGCGGCACGACGACGGACGCGGTCAGCGGAAGGGCGCTGGTGACCGGTGTGCCGGACGGCGAGCGGTACCGCGCCGTGAGCGTGAGGCCGTAGGAGCCGGCCGGTGTGCCGGACGGCGCGGTCACCCGCCAGCCGGTGCGCAGCGCGCCACCGGGGGCGAGCGCGGAGGCCGAGGTCGCCGAGGTGGGCCGTACCGTCCAGCCGGCGGGGCCGGTCAGCGACACGGAGACCTGCCGCGCGGGTGTCCGGCCGAGGTCGGCGACGGTGCTGGTGAACGTGGCGGGGGAGGCCGCCTCCAGCAGTGTGCCGCCGTCCAGGCCGAGTTCGACGGCGGGCGGATGGACGGCCCAGCGGGGGTCGGCCGAGACGCGCACCAGGACCGTGCCGTGGGCCGGGACGGTGGCGGCGATGGTGCCGGCGGTGTTGTACGTGCGGTGCTGCCACAGGTCGCGCAGGGCGTAGGCGTCGGCGTCCGGCAGGCCGACGGCACGCGCGCTGGTGGCGATCCGCTGGGCGGTGCCGGACTCGTTGAAGAGGGCCACCGCGCGGCTGCCGTCCTTCATCTCCTTGGCGACGACCCAGCGCCCGCCCCCGGAGGAGACGACGGTGCCCTGCTTGCCGAGCGGGTCCTGGTCGACGGCGATGACCTCCTTGTTGCCCAGGATGTCGTAGGTCGCCGGGGTCGCCTTGCGCAGGTCGGTGCCGATGAGCAGGGGCGCGGCCATGACCGACCAGAGCGAGAAGTGCGAGCGGTACTCGGTGTCCGTCATGCCGCCGTTGCCGACCTCCAGCATGTCGGGGTCGTTCCAGTGACCGGGGCCGGCGTAGGGGGCGAGCGGGAGGTTCTGCTTCAGGATCGACAGCATCGAGCCCCAGTTGTCGCTGATGTCGCCGGTGGTCCGCCACAGGTGGCCGACGTCCGAGGCCCACTCCCAGGGCTTGTTCTGCCCCCACTCGCAGATACTGTAGACGATGGGCCGCCCGGTCGCCTTCAGCGCGTCCCGCATGGTCCGGTAGCGCTGCTGGGCGTCCACGCCCTGGTTGTTGCAGTTGTCGTACTTGAGGTAGTCCACGCCCCAGTCGGCGAACTGCCGCGCGTCGCTGTACTCGTGGCCCAGGGCGCCCGGGAAGCCGGTGCTGTCGCAGGTCTTGGTGCCGGCACTGGTGTAGATGCCGAGTTTGAGGCCCTTGGCGTGGACGTAGTCGGCGACCGCCTTGATCCCGTCGGGGAAGCGGGCGGGGTCGGGCACCAGCTTGCCGTTCGCGTCACGGTCCGGCAGGGCCCAGCAGTCGTCCAGGTTGACGTACTGGTAGCCCGCGTCCTTCAGGCCCTTCTCCACGAAGAGGTCCGCGATCCCCTCGACCATGGACGCGTTGAAGTCGGCGCGGCAGTGGGTGGAGTTCCAGTTGTTGAAGCCCATCGGCGGGGTGAGGGCGAGCCCGCCGGCGAGGGCGGGCGCGGCGGGGGTCCGGGCGGGGGCCGCCAGGGCGGGGGCGGCGAGGCCCGCCGCGCACAGCAGGCCGGCGGTGAGCGCTCCGGCCACTCTTCGGCGTGTGGTGCGGGTCGTGCGGGTGTGAGGGTGACGCATCGTTGACGTTCCTCCGACTCGCGGGAACGGGATGACTGCATGTACGCGTCATCAGTGCGCGTTTACGGTAGGACGTGTCTGACTGTGTTGGAAGGGGGCTGTCAGATGTTCGTCTCTGTTTGTTTGGCGAAGCCCAGGCGGGGCGTGCGCGAGCCGAAGCGTGACTCCCGCCCCCTCCGCGCAGTTGATCAGCGCATGAAGAAGCGCAGCATGCTCGCCCTCGCCACCCTCGCCACCGGATTCGTCGTGGCCGCCGTCACCCCGTCCCACGCGGCGGACGAGGCCCCCCTCGGCAACCTCGGCGTCTCGGACACCCTCGACTCGGCCGGCCACGTCGTCGCCCAGGACAGCCTGGACGTCGACCACGGGGCGCTCGGGCACGAGTAACCCCGACGGCCTACGGCGTGCGTGCCGGCGTCCCCGCCGCAGGGGGCGCCGGCACTCCCGTGTGCGCGCGGACAGGCGCCCTCAACGGGAGGGGGTTTCCGTGGCAGGGTGGAGCGGGCAAGCCTCAGGGGGCCGACACAGGAGGGGGAGTCCGTGACCGTCGTCTGGATCAACGGCGCGTTCGGTGCGGGGAAGACCACCACGGCACGCGAACTGATCGAACTGATCCCGAACAGCGCGCTCTTCGACCCCGAGGTCATCGGCGGGGCGCTCACGCACCTGCTGCCGCCCAAGCGCCTCGCCGAGGCCGGCGACTTCCAGGACCTGCCGATCTGGCGCCGGCTGGTGGTCGACACCGCCGCCGCGATGCTCGCCGAGCTGGGGGGCACCCTCGTCGTGCCCATGACCCTGCTCCGCCAGGAGTACCGGGACGAGATCTTCGGTGGTCTCGCCGCCCGCCGGATCACCGTGCACCATCTGCTGCTGGCCCCGGCCGAAACGATCCTGCGCGAGCGGATGGCCGGGCGGGAGATCCCGCCCGACCCGCCCGACGGCCAGATACGCGTACGGCAGTGGTCCCACGACCACATCGAGCCGTACCGCGCCGCCCTCGCCTCCTGGCTCACCGCCGACGCCCACCCGGTCGACACCAGCGGCCTCACCCCGTACGAGACCGCCGTCCGCATCGCCGACGCCGTCGGCAGCGGCACCGTGCCCGCCTGTGACATCGTCCAGACCCCCGAGCCGACCGCCGAGACGCTCGCCGCCGGCGTGCTGCTCTTCGACGAGCACGACCGGGTACTGCTGGTCGACCCCACGTACAAGCCCGGCTGGGAGTTCCCCGGCGGCGTGGTGGAGCGCGGCGAGGCCCCGGCCCGCGCCGGGATGCGCGAGGTCGCCGAGGAGACCGGGATACACCTGCGCGAAGTGCCCCGGCTGCTCGTCGTGGACTGGGAGCGGCCTGTGCCGCCCGGGTTCGGCGGGCTGCGGCTGCTGTTCGACGGGGGCCGGCTGGCGTCCGGGGAGGCGTCCCGGGTGCTGCTGCCCGGCCCGGAACTGCGCGCCTGGCGGTTCGCCACGGAACAGGAGGCCGCCTTGATGCTGCCACCCGTCCGTTACGAGCGGCTGCGCTGGGCGCTGCGCGCCCGGGAGCGGGGCAGCGCGCTCTACCTGGAGGCGGGCGTACCGGTCGGCTGATCCGGCGCCGCGACGATCGAGCGGAGCGCGGCGCCGGCGCCGCTCAGCACCGGATCGCCGTGGCCGAAGCAGGCCACCTCCGCCCCGAGGTCCGCCAAGCGCCCGATCGAGGCGAGCAGCCGGGCCCGGTCCAGGTTGAACACCCCCGCCATCGGCGTCCCGTCGTCCGATGCCGCCGCCACCGTGTCCCCGGTGAAGAGCACACCGTGCGCGGGCAGGAACAGCGCGATGCTGCCGTCGGTGTGCCCCGGGACGTGCACCACCCGCGCCCCGCCCCCGAAGCCGAGGACGTCTCCGTCCGTCACCTCGGTGAGGGCGGCCGGGGGCACCGGCGGGCCCTCGGGCAGGTGCCGGGCCGCCTCCGCGTGCACCGGCAGCTCCCACTCCTCGAAACGCGGTGGCGGACCGGGCCGCTCGCCCCGCACGAAGGGGGCGTCCAGCAGGTGCGCCAGCACCTCGGCGCCGCTGAGCGCGGCGAACTCGCCCGCCCCGCCCGCGTGGTCCTCGTGGAAGTGGGTCAGGACGACGCGGCGTACGTCCTCCGGGGCGCGCCCCAGAGCGGTGATCGCGCCGGTGATCGTCCGGCCGGAGCCGATCGGGCCCGCGTCGATCAGGGTCAGGTCGCCGCCGTCGCGCCAGAGATAGGCCTGACCGACCGGAAAGCGCAACAGGTGCAGGCGGGGCAGCAGTTCGACGACGTCCATGCGCCGACCGTAGGGAGGGCCTCCGCCGGCCGGCGAGGGCCCTCTGCCACGGGCAGAACGGTTCAGCCCGCCGCGTAGTTGCGCAGGAACAGCGCCTCCGCGACCGACAGCCGCTCCAGCTCCTCGGGGGACACGCTCTCGTTGACCGCGTGGATCTGCGCCTCCGGCTCGCTCAGCCCGATGAGCAGGATCTCCGCCTCCGGGTAGAGACCGGCGAGCGTGTTGCACAGCGGGATGGAGCCGCCCTGGCCCGCGTAACTCATGGTCTCGCCGGGGTAGGCCACCGCCATCGCGTCGGCCATCGCCTGGTAGGCGGGGCTGGAGGTGTCGGCGCGGAACGGCTGGCCCTGGCCGATCTGCTCGATGGCGACCCGGGCGCCCCACGGGGTGTGCGCCTCGATGTGCGCCTGGAGCAGCTTGCCGGCCTCCGCCGCGTCCACGCCCGGCGGCACCCGCAGGCTGACCAGGGCGCGGGCGCTCGACTGCACCGACGGGGTGGCGCCCACGACCGGCGGGCAGTCGATGCCGAGGACGGTGACCGCCGGGCGAGCCCAGATGCGGTCGGCGACCGAACCGTCACCGATCAGCTCGACCCCGTCCAGCACCTTGGCGTCCGTGCGGAACTGCTCCTCGGCGTACTCCAGGCCGTCCCACCCGGCCGTGGCGTCCAGGCCGTCCACGGTGGTGGAGCCGTCCTCGGCGCGCAGCGAGTCCAGTACCCGGATCAGCGCGGCCAGCGCGTCCGGGGCGGCGCCGCCGAACTGGCCCGAGTGCAGGTTGCCGGCCAGGGTGTCGATCCGCACCCGGACCAGGGTCATACCGCGCAGCGTGGTGGTCACGGTCGGCAGGCCGGCCCGGAAGTTCCCCGCGTCGCCGATGACGATCGTGTCCGCCTTGAGCAGCTCGGGGTGCTGCTCGGCGTACCGCTCCAGGCCGCCCGTGCCCTGCTCCTCCGAGCCCTCCACGATCACCTTCACGTGCACCGGGACGCCGCCGTTCGCCTTGAGGGCGCGCAGCGCGAGCAGGTGCATGATGAAGCCGCCCTTGCAGTCGGCGGTCCCGCGGCCGTACCAGCGGCCGTCCCGCTCGGTCAGCTCGAACGGCGGGGTGGCCCAGCCGGTCTCGTCCAGCGGGGGCTGCACGTCGTAGTGCGCGTACAGAAGAACCGTTTTCGCACCCTCCGGGCCCGGCAGGTGGCCGTAGACGGACCGCGTGCCGTCCGGGGTGTCGAGCAGGGCCACGTCCGTGAAGCCCTCGGCGCGCAGGGCGTCGGCTATCCAGCCCGCGGCGGCGTCGCTCTCGCTCTTCGGGAACTGCGTGAAGTCCGCCACCGACCTGAAGGCGACCAGTTCGGCCAGCTCCGCCTTCGCCCGGGGCAGCAGCGAGGCAACGGTCTCGGCGACCGGATTCGACGGCATGGGCACGCTCCTCGTAGGTGCGACGTTGTACGGGATGGAGCGATCCTCCCACAGTGGCCTGCGCGGACGGCCGCCGTAGGATGCGACAGGACACTCGGCAACGGCTTGATCGGAGCGGTAGACCATCGTGAGCGGCGAGAACTCTTCGGCGGACGACGTGCAGCGGGTCTGGGACGTCGTCGTGGTGGGCGCGGGCCCCGCGGGCGCCTCGGCCGCCTACGCGGCGGCGGTCGCGGGACGGCGCGTGCTGTTGCTGGAGAAGGCCGAGTTGCCCCGCTACAAGACGTGCGGCGGCGGCATCATCGGCCCCTCGCGCGACGCGCTGCCGCCCGGCTTCGAGCTGCCCTTCCAGGACAGGGTGCACGCGGTCACCTTCTCCAACAACGGCCGCTTCACCCGCACCCGGCGCTCCAAGCAGATGCTGTTCGGGCTGATCAACCGCCCGGAGTTCGACCAGCAGCTGGTCGAACACGCCCAGAAGGCGGGCGCCGAGCTGCGTACGGGCGTCACCGTGCAGCGGGTCGAGCAGCACGGCTCGGCGGTGCCGGACCGGCGCACGGTCGCCGTCGTCCTCCAGGGCGGGGAGACGGTGCTGGCCCGCGCGGTCGTCGGCGCCGACGGCAGCGCCAGCCGGATAGGAGCCCACGTCGGTGTGAAGCTCGACCAGGTCGACCTCGGCCTGGAGGCGGAGATCCCGGTCCCGGAGACGGTCGCCGAGGACTGGAAGGGCCGGGTCCTCATCGACTGGGGCCCGATGCCGGGCAGTTACGGCTGGGTCTTCCCGAAGGGCGACACGCTGACGGTCGGCGTGATCTCCGCGCGCGGTCAGGGTGCCGCCACCAAGCGGTACCTGGAGGACTTCATCGCCCGGCTGGGCCTCGCCGGCTTCGAGCCCGCCATCTCCTCCGGGCACCTGACCCGCTGCCGCGCCGACGACTCCCCGCTGTCCCGTGGCCGGGTGCTGGTCTGCGGCGACGCGGCCGGTCTGCTGGAGCCGTGGACCCGCGAGGGTATCTCCTTCGCGCTGCGCTCGGGCCGGCTGGCGGGGGAGTGGGCGGTCCGGATCGCCGAGGCGCACGACGCCGTCGACGCCCGCCGCCAGGCCCTGAACTACGCGTTCGCCATCAAGGCGGGGCTCGGCGTCGAGATGAGCGTCGGCAAGCGGATGCTCGCGGTGTTCGAGAAGCGCCCCGGTCTCTTCCACGCGGCCCTCACCGGGTTCCGCCCCGCCTGGCGGGCGTTCCGGGACATCACCCAGGGCTCGACCTCGCTGGGCGAGCTGGTCCGCTCCCACCCGATCGCCCAGCGCGCGCTGGCCGCGTTCGACCGGAACCAGGCCGCCCCGGCGGAGGAGCCCGTCAGTTCGTGACGGTGATGCGGAAGACCGGGTGGTCGGGGGCGATCCGGCGCAGCTCCGCATCGGAGGAGTCGGGGCCGACGCCGTTGAAGAAGACCCCGACCTCCGCCTTCCAGCGCTTGAGGTAGGCCCGCAGCAGCGGGACCTTGTCGTCGTCGGCGACCTCGGTCGCGGTGAAGACGTCCACGTTCTTGCCGAGCCGCAGTTCGCCGCCGCCGGCCGCGCGCATGTTCCGGGTCCACTGGACGTGGCCGCGCGGGGCGAGCAGGTACTGCTGCCCGTCCACCGTCAGCAGGTTGACCGGCGTGGTGCGCCACTGCCCGCTCTTGCGCCCCCGCACCGCGAGGACCCGGGAGCCCCAGATGCTGATGCCTCGCCGGGTGAGCCAGGAGACGGCCCGGTTGAAGACGTTGACGGTGAACCAGCCCGGCTGGACGACATGCGTCGACATGGAGACCCCCACGGTTTGAGAGAGCGGTGCTCTCGGCTGACTCCAGTGTGGAGGAGACGGGTGCTCCAGAGCAAGAGCAGTGCTCTCCTTTTTGGGCATCGCTCTCGTCTGTGTGCGCCGCTCTCTCCGCATGGCACACTGCTGGCATGACCACCGCACAGGGCGCCCGCGCGCGGGCCAGGCAGGAAGTCACCGCGGCCATCAAGGAGGCGGCACGCAGACAGCTGGCGGCGGAGGGCGCGGCCAAGCTCTCCCTGCGGGCCGTGGCCCGCGAGCTGGGCATGGTCTCGTCGGCCCTGTACCGCTACTTCCCCAGCCGGGACGAGCTGCTGACCGCCCTGATCATCGACGCGTACGACTCCGTCGGCGAGGCGGCCGAGCGGGCCCGGGACGCGGCGGCCGACGCCCCTCCGCCGGACCGCTGGACCGCGGTGTGCGAGGCGGTACGCGACTGGGCGCTCGCCCATCCGCACGAGTACGCGCTGATCTACGGCTCGCCCGTGCCCGGCTACTCCGCACCCGAGACCACCGTCCCGGCCGCGGCCCGCGTCGGCATGGTCTTCATCGGCATCGTGCGGGACGCCCACGAAGGTGCGGGCCTCGGCCCGCTCTCCCTCCCGGCCGGCCTGCGTCCCGAGGGCGCGCGCATGGCCGCCGACTTCGCCCCCGGCGTGCCACCGGAGGCCGCGGTGGCGCTGGTGGCGGCCTGGGCCCAGCTGTTCGGACTGATCGGATTCGAGCTGTTCGGCCAGTTCAACCGGGTGGTGGAGGACCGGGAGACGTTCTTCCGCCACGCGGCCGGCCGACTGGCGGAGGGGGTGGGACTGGGGCGGCGCTGAGGGGGCGTTGCCTGCCCGGGGACGGCTCACAGCGGGATGCCCTGCCGGGCGGGCCACGGTTCGGCTACGGCTGCGGCTGCCCCTGCCGCCGAGACGCTCGACGTGTGGCTGCCCGGTGCCGGCCCGCGTCCGCCGCGTACCACCCCGGCCCGGTGACGTACGGGGGCCCGGCGTGGCGGTGCGGCGGTGTGGCGGCGCGGCGGTCCGCCGGTGTCGGGGTGCGGGGGTCGCCTCGTGCCGGCGTCGGGGGTGCGGAGGTTCGACCCGTGCCGGCGTCCGGGGGGATGCCGTCCGGCCGCACCGCCGAGACGCTCGACGTGTGGCTGCCCGGTGCCGGCCCACGTCCGCCGCGTACCACCCCGGCCCGGCGGAGTACGGGGGCCCGGCGCGGCGGCGCGGCGGCGCGGCGGTGCGGCGGTCCGCCGGCGCCGGGGGTGCGGGGGGGTCGCCTCGTGCCGGCGGCGGGGGTGCGGGGGTTCGCCCCGTGCCGGCGTCCGGGGGGATTCCGTCCGGCCGCGCCCCGCGTCGCCCCGGCGTCCTGCGCCGCGTACTCCCCGGGGAGTACTCCTGATCACCTCGCCCGGCCGACGCCGTCCGGCACGCCGGCGTCTAGCGTGGCCCGTATGGACGAGCAGCAGGGCGGCGGCCCCCCGCACCGGTGGCGGTACGGGCCGCCGGGGTGGAACCGCCCGGACCGCGCCGAGGCGCACCGCTCCCGGCTGCCCTGGCGTTCCACCGTGCTCATCACCGCGTTCGTGCTGGCCGGCAGCAACGTCGCCGCGCACGCCCAGCCGGACCGGGTGCCGCTCGACGGTTACGCGCGCCTGCTGCTGCTCGCCGCCTCGGCCCCGCTGCTGTGGCGTCACCGCCACCCGGTGGCGGTGGCGTACGGGACGGCCGCGGCGGCCCTGGCCTATCTGGCCCTCGGCTACCCCTACGGGCCGGTCCTCCTCACCGTCGCGGTCGGCTGCTTCGGCGCGGTCGTCGCCGGGCACCGGCGGGCGGCCTGGACCGCCGTGGCCCTGCTGTGGGCGGGACACGCCCTGGTCGTGCTCTGGCTGTACCGATGGCTGCCGCCCGCCGGGGACCGGGGCGCGGGCATCGGCCAGGAGACCGTCGTCGCCACGTGGGTGCTGGCCGTCGTCGCCCTCGCCGAACTGGCCCGGGTGCGGCGCGAACAGTGGGCGCGCGAGCGCGCGGACCGCGCCGAGGCGGCACGGCGGCGCGCGGACGAGGAGAGGCTGCGCATCGCCCGCGAACTGCACGACGTCCTCGCCCACAGCATCTCCGTCATCAACGTCCAGGCGAGCACGGGACTCGCGCTGCTGGACGGCGATCCCGAGCAGGCGCGGGCCGCGCTCACCACCATCAAGGCCACCAGCAAGGAGGCGCTCGGCGAGGTGCGCCAGATCCTCGGCACGCTGCGCGCCCCGGGCGCCGCGCCGCGCGCTCCCGCTCCCGGCCTGGACCGGCTGCCGGAACTGGTCGGGCAGGCCGCGGCGGCCGGTCTGACCGTCGAGACCGAGGGCGACCCGCCCCGGCTGCCGCCCGGTGCGGACCTGGCCGCCTTCCGCATCGTGCAGGAGGCCCTCACCAACGTCGTACGCCACTCCGGATCGCGGCACGCGCGCGTGTGCTTCTCCCACGCCGACGGCGTCCTGCGGCTGCGGATCGACGACGACGGACCGGCGACCGGCGCGGACGCCGGGGGCGGCGGCAACGGGCTGGCCGGCATGCGCGAGCGGGCCGCCGCGCTGGGTGGCACCATCGAGGCGGGCACGCGCCCCGACGGCGGCTTCCGGGTGCTCGCCGTCCTGCCGTCGCACCTCGGGGAGGACGAGTGATCCGGGTACTGCTCGCCGACGACCAGTCGCTGGTGCGCGCCGGCTTCCGGGCGCTGCTCGACGCCCAGCCGGACGTCGAGGTGGTCGGTGAGGCGGCCGACGGCGAGGAGGCGCTGCGCCGGGTGCGCGAACTGCGGCCGGACGTCGTGCTCATGGACATCCGGATGCCACTGCTGGACGGTCTGGCCGCGACCCGGCGGCTCACCTCCGACCCGCAGGCGGCGGACGTGAAGGTGGTCATGCTCACCACCTTCGAACTGGACGAGTACGTCTTCGAGGCGATTCGCGCGGGTGCCTCCGGCTTCCTGGTGAAGGACACCGAGCCGGACGAACTCCTGCGTGCCGTACGCGCGGTGGTCGAGGGGGACGCCCTGCTGTCGCCGGGTGTCACGCGCCGACTGATCGCCGAGTTCGCGGCGCGTTCCAAGCAGCCCGCGGCCGCGGACGCGCTCGCCCGGCTCACCGAGCGGGAGCGGGAGGTGATGGCACTGGTGGGCATCGGCCTGTCCAACGAGGAGATCGCCCGCCGGCTGGTGGTCAGCCCGCTCACGGCCAAGACGCACGTGAGCCGGACCATGGTGAAGCTGGGCGCCCGGGACCGCGCCCAACTCGTCGTCCTCGCCTACGAGTCGGGGCTGGTACGGCCCGGCTGGCTGGGCTGAGCCGTCCGGCGGAAGCGCACCAGCACGCTGACCACCCGGGCGACGAACACGACCGCCGCGACCGTCGTGCCGAGCCGCAGCAGGACCTTCGACGCGAGGCCGGGCAGGTCGAAGAGGAGCGCGGGCCCGGCCACGGCCCCGAACAGCACCGCCGCGGCGAACGCGGCGCTGACGAACGCGTAACCGGTCTCCACCGCCGCCGCGTCCCGCTCCGCCTTGTTCCGCCGGCCCCCGTCCGCATGCATCCCGTCAGTTTCACAGGCGTGCGCCCGGCGGGGCAAGCGGTCCCCGCCGGGCGCACGCGCGAAGGCGTCCCCCTCTTTCCCGGTTCCGCCTAGTCGCGGACCGGTACGCGATCCGCGTCGGCCTCGGTCACGGTGTCCGACTCGGTCACGGTGTCCGCCCCGGTCACGGTGGACCTGGCGACCACGACCGACCGTCCCCGGCGGGTACGGCGCATCCCGGTGAGCGACAGCAGCAGTCCCACGACGGCCATGGCCGCGACCACGACCAGCCCGGGGCGGTAGCTGTCCAGGACGGCCTGCGGGGTGGCCTTCGCGGGAGCGTGCGCGGTCACCACCGCGGTCACGACGGCCAGGAAGAGCGCGCCGCCCACCTGCACCGAGGTGTTCAGCAGACCGGAGACCATGCCCTGCTCGTGCTCGTCCACGCCGTTGGTGGCCTGCACGTTGAGGGACGGGAAGGTCAGCGCGAAGCCCGAGCCGACCAGCAGCATGGTCGGCAGGATCACGGCCGCGTAGACCGGGTGCAGGTCGACGCGCAGGAACAGCGCGTATCCGGCCGCCAGCAGGACGAAGCCGAGCACGATCAGCCGCGCGGTGCCGAACCGGTCGATGACGGCGCCGACCTTGGTCGCGGAGAGCGCCACGAGCGCGCCCGCCGGCAGGAACGCCAGCGCCGTGTGCAGGGCCGACCAGCCGAGCACCTGCTGCATGTAGAGCGTGACCAGGAACTGGAACCCCGTGTAGCTGCCGACGAACGTCAACGCGCCCAGCTGGGCCCGGACCTGCGGGCCGGAGCGCAGTACTCCGAGCCGGATCAGCGGGCTCGGGCTGCGCAGCTCGACGAGCACGAAGGCGACGAGCATGACGGCCACGGCGACGAAGGACAGCAGTGTCCGGGCCGAGGCCCAGCCGGCACCGGGCGCCTCGACGACGGTGAACACCAGCAGGAGCATCGAGGCGGTGCCGAGGACGGCCCCCGGGACGTCGTAGCCGCCGTGGCCGCGTTCGCGCTCGCTGCGCGGCAGCAGCCTCATGCCCACGAGCAGGGCGAGGAGCGCGACGGGGGCGGGCAGCAGCATGGTGAACCGCCAGCTGGCCTCGGTGAGCAGCCCGGAGAAGACGAGGCCCATGGAGTAGCCGGCGGCGGCGCAGGTGGTGTAGATCGACAGGGCCCGGTTGCGCAGCGGGCCCTCCGGGAACGTGGTGGTGATGATCGACAGGCCCGCCGGTGCCGTGAAGGCCGCGCTCAGGCCCTTGACGAAGCGGCTGGCGATCAGCAGCGGCCCGGAGTCCACGAGTCCGCCGAGCAGCGAGGCCAGTGCGAAGACGCCGAGCGCCACCAGGAACACCTGACGCCGGCCGAGCAGGTCGGCGGTCCGGCCGCCGAGGAGGAGCAGGCCGCCGTAACCGAGGATGTAGCCGCTGACGACCCACTGCAGGGTCGACGTGGTGAGGCCGAGGTCCGAGCCGATGGACGGCAGTGCGACGCCGACCATCGACACGTCCAGTGCGTCGAGGAACATCGCGGCGCACAGCACCAGCAGGGTGCCCCACAGTCTGGGTGTCCAGCGGACCGCCGGGGACGGGACCGCGGAGGTGGTGAGCGGAGAGGTCATGCCGCGTACACTTACATGCACATGCATGAGATGCAAGCGCATTTAATGACGGTGCAATAAAAGCGTCGTTCTGCTACGGTGCGCTCATGGCGGCGAAGAAGCAGCCCGAACAGGCGCTCGTGGAGCGGTGGCGGGACATCCTCGCCCTGCACGCCCGCACCCAGTGCGAAGTGGACCGGGCGCTGCACGGGCACGGACTGTGCGCGAGTGACTTCGAGGTCCTCGACCTGCTGGCCGAGGGCGCGGCGGCGGACGGCGGCCCCGCCCACCGGGTGCAGGAGATCTCCGACCGGGTCCACCTCAGCCAGAGCGCGCTGTCCCGGCTCATCGGCCGGCTGGAGAAGGACGGCCTGGTCGAGCGGGCCATGTGTCCGGAGGACCGGCGCGGGGTGCGGGTGGCCCTCACGGCGAAGGGGCGCGCGCTGCACGGCGAGGTACGGCCGGTGCAGCGCGCGGTGCTGGCGAGGATGCTGGCCCAGACGGACTGACGGGTCTCGGCGGCGGCCGGTGCCGGCAAGGGGCCGTCGGGGCCGTCGGGCGGGAGGCGACCGCAGGACATCCGTGAGGCGCTGCCGCTGGTCGCCCGCCGGCGCCGACGGCACCGGCGGGCGGTGGGGCGGCGGACCCCGCCACCGCGCTCAGTGCGCCAGGGCCCCCATGGGGTCCCAGGCGGGGAGGACGATCGGCGGCTGGTCGAGAGCGGCGGCCAGCTCCGGCGGGAGCGCGGAGCGGCGTACGGCGATCTCGAAGACGTGCTCGCCGAACCACGAGTCGTTCATGGTCCAGAAGCCCTTGTCGGCCTTCGCCTCCCCCCAGCTGTTCTCCACCCGCCAGCGGCGCGGGCTCCCGTCCACCACGTCGACGCCGGTGAACAGCATCGCGTGCGTCATCTGCGTGTCGTGGTGCAGCAGCCGGCCGGCCTTGTCCAGGGTGAACGGGGCGTCGTAGACGGCCGCGTAGTCGAAGAGCGCGGCGTCCCAGACGCCGGCGTCCGCGCGCATCATCTTGGCCACGTCGCAGCCGAACCACACCGGCTCGCCGCCGACGACCGCCTCCATGGCCAGCCGCTTGAGCAGCTCCACCGGGGCGTTGAGGTAGACCACCGGCGGGGCGTCCACGACATTGCCCAGGTACTCGACGGTGAACGTGCGGCCGACCGGGCTCGACTCCCGCGGATCGTGCACCAGGCAGACGTACTCGTCCAGCGGGAGATCGACGTACGCGGCGGCGAACTCGGCCGGGGTCAGCCAGCCGTCGCGGTGGAACTCCTTGTTCCTGTCCTCCCACTGCCACAGGAACCGCTGCGGAGGCGTGCCGAGATGGATGCTGAGCACCCGGTGGACCGCGGCCAGCACCTCCCGCTTGTGCCCCCGCTGGGCCTCCACCCCTTCGGCGGCCAGCGCGCGCAGGTCGCGGGCGCCCTGGCGGAGCAGGGTCTGCAGGGCCCGGTTCATCGCCCGGGTCGAGGAGGAACTGTCGGTCTCCGGCATGGCCGACTTGGGGACCAGGCCGTGCTTGGCGACCAGGGCGACGAACATGTTCCACTGGCCGCCGTCACCGATCGGATCCGCCAGCAGGTGCGCCACCGTTCGGTCGTCCACGTCCCGGTCCGAGGTCTCGACGACGGCCTCCAGGAAGTGGTTGGCCCGCTCGAACTTGTCCCACCACAGCAGGTAGTTCTGGGAGAACTCGAAGTCCTTCACGCCCAGCTTCCGCGCGGCGCCGACCCTGAGCAGGTTGAGCCCCGCGAACATCCAGCAACGGCCGCTCTGCTTCTGGTCGGTGACCTTCCAGTCGTCCAGGTGGTGGGAGACCGAGTGGTCGATACCGGTGAGTATCCGCCGGTCGAGGGCGACGTCGTCGACCGGCGTCTGGGTGACCGCGTTCTGCATCAGCCGGTTCACCGGGCGCGCTGCGAACTCCTTCTCGAACAGCTCCAGTTCGTCCGGCGTCAGGCCGCGCTCCATGGGTCGGCGGGAGTCATCGTTTCCGAAGGTCACAGCGGTCTGCCTCCAGGTGCCAGGGTTTCGTGACAGGAGCGCGCCCTCACCGTCGCACGGCGGTTCGGCCGCAGTCAACGGAGTGTCGAAGCACAGAGCCCGCCATCCGTGGCGCCGGCCTGTTCGACACCTGGATTCCTGTGCGCATTCATGAACGCCCGGCGGAAACAGGTCGGTTAATGCTTGCTCACGAGCTGGTTGCGCAGGGGTGAGCGCGTCATGATGGGCCCATGACGTTGGCCTCGCGCGCGCTCGCGCAACTGGCGACCTGGCCGGACCTGAGACAGGCCGTCCCGAGCTGCGGTCTGGGACAGGCGGTGCGGTCGGCCCAGGGGGAGATCGCGCACTTCCACTCCGAGCGTGACGTGGATCTGCGGCTCACCGACCGGGCCGTCCGGCGGTTCGCCAAGGACCTGAAGGGCTCGGACGCCATCAGGGTCGTGCCCGGCTCGCAGTGGGTGACCCTGCGCCTGGACGCCGCGAGCGACGTCGACCTGCTGCTGACGCTGGTCAGCGTGGCGCTCCAGGCCCAGCAGACGTGGCCCGATCCGGCGGACCGGGCGGTCGCGGGCTGCAACGACCAGCGCGGCGCGGGGTTCGTGAAGACCGACCTCGGCGGTTTCTGAGGCCGGGCCGGTGGCCGGTCAGGCCGGGGCCGGCTCGGACCGTCAGCACCCGGACACCCGCCTTCCTCTCCCGGACCGGCGGCCGACCCGGCCCGGCTCCCGGCAGCGCGCCTAACCCCTCTTGACCGCCCTGAGCACCACGAACTTCGGCTCGGACGCCACCAGTTCACTGTTGCCGAACAGCCGCCGCAGCTTCACGTGGTACCCCAGGTGCCGGTTCCCGATCACCCACAGCTCGCCCCCCGGCCGCAGCGAGCGCAGCGCTCCCGTGAACATCCGCCACGCCACCGCGTCCGTGGTCGCCTGGTGGGAGTGGAACGGCGGGTTGTTCAGGACCAGGTCCACACTGCCGGGCGCCACCCCGGCCAGTCCGTCCCCGACCCGGAACTCGGCGTGTCCCGGCACCCCGTTCGCCTTGTACGTCGCCTCGGCCGAGGCCACCGCCTGGTACGACTCGTCCACGAACAGCACCTCGGCCCCCGGATCGGCCAGCGCCACCGCCGTACCGACCACGCCGTTGCCGCAGCCGAGGTCCACCACGCGTCCGGCGCCGGGGCCGGGCAGGTGCCGGAGGAAGAAGCGGGTGCCGATGTCCAGCCGCTCGGCGCAGAACACGCCCGCGTGGTTGACCACCGTGCGCCCCGAGACCGCGCCGACGCCGTCCGGCAGGGCGTAGCTGTACGGCCACGGGTTCGCGGGCCGCTCCAGCGCCGGGTCCGGAGTGCAGAAGATCAGCCGGGCCTTCTGCCGGGCCAGGGAGGTCCGGGTCGGGCCGAGGATCCGCTCGAACAGCCGGAGCGTCGAGGTGTGGATCTCCTTCACCATCCCGGTGCCGACCACGACCGTGCCCGCGTGCACGGCGGGCGCCAGCCGCAGCAGCTGGTCCTCCAGCAGTGCCAGGCTCTTCGGCACCCGCACCAGCAGGACGTCCACCCGCTCCGGGGGCGGGTCCTGCGTGGTGAGCAGCCGTACGGCACCGGGCTCCACGCCCGCCCGCGCCAGGTTCGCCCGGGTCGCCTCCTGGCCGAGGAAGGAGTCGGTGATCTGCGTCGGCCGGTGCTCCGCCAGCGCGGTCACCAGCGCGCCCCACCGGTCCCCGAGCACCACGACCGCGCCCGAGAGCGGTACCTTCTCCTCCGCGAGGTGGCGCAGCAGGTACGCGTCGGAGGCGTCCCAGGCGCGCAGCGGGTCGCGGGGGTCCTCGGGGAAGCGGGTCAGCTCGACCTCGCCCCACGGTGTCGTCATACGGTCGCTCATCGTGCGTCCAGGCTAGCGGAGCCGCAGATCAGAGGGCATGGGGCAGGATGGGGGCATGGAGGACGAGCTGTTCGGCCGGGAGCGCGCGGAGGTCGCTCCGGGCGCCGTGCACGTCCCGGACTGGCTGGACGGCGAACGCCAGCGCGCCCTGCTCGCCGCCTGCCGGGACTGGGCCCGGCCCCCCGCCGGACTGCGCACGGTCCGCACACCGGGCGGCGGCACGATGACCGCGCGCCAGGTCTGCCTGGGCTGGCACTGGTACCCGTACGCCTACGCCCGCACCGTCGTCGACGGCGACGGCAGCCCCGTGAAACCGTTCCCGGACTGGCTCGACGCGCTGGGCCGCCGCGCCGTGGCAGACGCGCTCGGCCCGGACGCCGTGCCGGCCACGCCGTACGACATCGCGCTGGTCAACTTCTACGACGGTGACGCCCGCATGGGCATGCACCGCGACGGCGACGAGAAGACGGACGCGCCCGTGGTCTCGCTGAGCCTCGGCGACACCTGCGTCTTCCGCTTCGGCAACACGAGGACGCGCGGGAAGCCGTACACCGACGTGGAACTGCGCAGCGGCGACCTGTTCGTCTTCGGCGGCCCGTCCCGGTTCGCCCACCACGGCGTGCCACGCGTCCGGCCCGGCACGGCCCCGGCCTGGCTGGGCCTCGACGGACGGCTGAACATCACCCTGCGGGTCAGCGGCCTGTAGCCGGCGGGCGCGGGCCGCCCGGAGTGCGGATCATGGGAGACTCGCCCTCATGAGCGGCAAGGCGGATCCCCGGGCAGCGGGGGAGAGGACCACCTCGAGGGCGCGGCTGGACCGCGGGCGCGGGGCACTCGGGCCGGCGCTGGAACTGGTGCACACCGGAAGGGCGCCCACCCGCGCCGTGCTCACCGCCGAACTCGGCGTCACCCGGGCGACGGCCGGCGCGGTCGCCGCCGAGCTGGAGGCGCTGGGCCTGATCCGCGTGGACGCCCGGCCCGGCTCCGCGGCCGGTTCCCAGGGGCGCCCCTCGCACCGGCTGGAGGTCGCCGAGGACGGCCCGGTCGCACTCGCGGCGCAGATCCACGCCGACGGCTTCCGGGCCGCGCTGGTCGGTCTCGGCGGACGGATCGTGGCGACCGCGCCCGGCTGCGAGACCGTCGACGCCGACCCGGCGAAGGTGCTCGGCTCCGTGGTCGAGGCGGGCGCGGAACTGCTGCGCAGCACCGGCCGGCGCTGTGTCGGCGCCGGACTCGCCGTGCCGTCCGCCGTCGCCGAACCCGCCGGCCTGGCCCTCAACCCCCTGCACCTGGCCTGGCCCGCGGGCGCCCCCGTCCGGGAGATCTTCGCGGAACGCGTGCGCGCCGCGGGCATCGGCGGACCCGCGTTCGCGGGCAACGACGTCAACCTCGCCGCACTCGCCGAGCACCGGCACGGCGCCGGCCGGGGCGCGCGGGACCTGCTGTGCGTCGCCACCGGACACCGGGGCGTCGGCGGCGCGCTCGTCCTGGACGGCCGTCTGCACACGGGCAGTTCGGGGCTGGCGCTGGAGGTCGGCCACCTCACGGTCAATCCCGAGGGCCGCCCCTGCCACTGCGGCAGCCGGGGCTGCCTGGACGTCGAGGCGGACCCGCTCGCCCTGCTCATGGAGGCGGGCCGGGAGCCCGGTCCCGAGGTGTCGCTGGTCCAGCAGGCAGGCGACCTGCTGCGCACCCAGTACGACGACCCGGCCGTCCGCAGGGCCGCCGAGGTCCTCATCGACCGTCTCGGCCTCGGCCTGGCCGGCCTGGTCAACATCCTCAACCCGGACCGCATCATCCTCGGCGGTCTGCACCGCACCTTGCTGGACGCGGACCCCGGCCGGCTGCGCGCGGTGGTCGCCGCCCGCAGCCTGTGGGGCCAGAGCGGTGGCGTCCCCATCCTGCCGTGCACCCTGGACCACAACAGCCTGGTCGGCGCGGCGGAACTCGCCTGGCAGCCGGTGCTGGACGATCCACTGGAGGCACTGGCCTAGCTAGGGCCCCTCGTTCGGATCATGCCGGGCTCATCAGGAGTGGGGAACCACCGGATCGGGTCACGGCCCGCTCAGCTCCAGTCGGTCCCGAACGCCCGTCCCGGGTGCTCCGTGAGGACGCGGTCCACCAGATCCGCCCCCACCGCCTGGACCAGCCGCTGCCGTACCCGGCGCAGCAGGTACGGCATCCCGGGTCCCCCGTCGACCGAGCGGGCCCCGGCGGTCACCGTGTCGCCGCCGAGCAGCAGCCTGTCCCCGAACCCGGCCTCCGCCAGGGCCCGTACGGCCTCCGGCATCCGCCAGTCGGTGGCGTGGTGGGCACGGGACGGGCCGTCGAAGGCCAGCCAGCAGCCCGACGCGGCGGCCTCCCGGTGGGTCACCGGGTCGGGGGAGCGGTTCAGGTGCCCCAGGATCACCCGCTCGGCCGGCACGCCGGACTCACCGCACAGCAGGTCCAGGACGTCCAGGGCGCCGGTGCCCAGCTCCAGGTGCACGGCGATGGGGGCGCCGGTGGCGTGGTGCGCCTCGGCCGCCGCCGCCATGGTCCGGCGGGCATGCGCGTCGAGGCCGTGGAAACCGCCCGCCACCTTGATGAGGCCGGCCCGCACACCGGTCGTGCCGATGCCCTCGGTGAGTTCGGAGACGAACAGTTCGGCGAGCCGTCCGCCGCGCAGCCGGTCGAGCACCCCGGGGTCGTAGTGTGCCGCCTGGTGCAGTCCGGTGGCGCAGACGATCCGCACCCCGGTCGCGCGGGACAGCTCCGGCAGATCCCCCGCCCGCCGACCCATGCCGTGCGGCGTCCACTGCGCGACGGCCGCTCCGCCCGCCGCGCGGAAGGCCGCCGGCTCCGACCGCGCGGCGGCGAGGTCGTCCAGCTCCTGGCCCGGCAGTCGCGGGCTGCGCAGGAACAGGTGGTCGTGCGCGTCGCACACGCCGAGTTCCTCGGCGGGGATGTCGCCGAGGACCGTGCGGACGCGGGTCACCACTGCCGTCCGCGCGGGAGCCGGCCCCGGCCGGGTGCGGACAGGTGCAGCACCTCGAAGACGTCCCCGTCGGCCTCGGGCGCCTCGTGTTCCCAGAGGGAGAAGTGCACCAGCTCCCAGGCGTGGGTGTCCACGGCCGCCGCCGCGAGCACAGCGCCGTCCCGCGCCGCCAGCCGCTCGGTCTCGGCCGCCGCGTCCGCCATGAAGGACGCCAGGCGCACGCCGTCCGGCACCCGTTGGCGCCGGCGCAGGGCGAAGGCCGGCGCGGAGGCGGCGGCGGTGCCCTCCTCGAAGGCCAGGCCGGTCCACTGCCGGACCGCGGGCCGCCCGAAGTCGTCGACCGGTCCCTGGAAGGCTCCGCCCCACAGGAAGCTGTTCATGCCCTCCAGGGTGTTCCAGAGGTAGAACGGGCCGTACTGGTTCACCGGCGAGCCGTTCACACCGCGTTCGCGCATCACGTAGGTCTTGACGCCCAGGCCGTCCCAGTCGTCCAGGAGGTGCCCGACACGGGCGACACGGGAGCGGATGGCCCCCATGTCGTAGTCGGCGGGCAGAGTGAACTCGTACTGCATGGCGTGCATCGGGATTCCCTTCTCCGGCCGGGAGCCGGCCACTGCTCAGGCGGGATGCCCGGACAGGCGCGCGACCCCGTTCTCCCGCCCGGGGCGAGCGGGTGCCAGCAGGGAGAGCAGGCCGCGTACACCCGCGTCGAAGGCGGCCGGCGATCCGGACGCGCGGGCGAGGACGTAGCCGCCCTGCACGGTCGCGACGACGGCCGCGGCGATCTCCTCGCCGTCCAGGCCGGGCGCGAACTGCCCCTGCCGCTTGCCCTCTTCGACGACCCCGGCGATCCGCTCGCGGATGGCGGCGATGGTCGCGTCGACCGGCGCGCGCAGTTCGTCGCTCGCGATCACGTCCGGGTCCATGGTCAGCCGGCCGACCGGACAGCCCCGCAGCACGTCACGCTCGCGCAGCAGGTACGCCTCGATGCGCTCGTACGGCGTGCCCGGACCGTCGAGCACGGCCTCGGCGGTGGCCCGCAGTTCGTCGGCGGTGCGCCGGATGGCCGCCAGGGCGAGGTCCGGCTTGCCCTTGAAGTGGTGGTACATGCTGCCCTGGCCGGCCCCGGCGCGCTCCAGGATCGCCTTGGGGCTGGTGCCCACGTACCCGCGCTCCCACAGCAGGGCACGGGTGGACTCGATCAGTCGTTCCGAGGTGTTCACGACGGCACTGTACATACTGGTAGTTACAGAAGTCACCTGTCCGGGGAGCAGGCCGGTGTCACCGCCGTACTCCCCGCGAGGTACGCGCGCTGCCGCCGGCCGCACGACGACCCGGGCCCCCTGCCGCAGGGACCCTCGGGACATCACCCGATGCCACGAACCGACGAGGGAGAGACCCGCGATGCAGAACCTGGCGCACTGGGCCGGCGGCGGACCCGGCCCCTGGATCCTGTTCGTCCCGCTGGTCTGGGCGGCCGTCGTGACCGGCGCCGTGACCGTGCTGCGCCGGGGCGCCCGGCGCGGAGGCGGCGGCCTGTGGCGGCCGGTGGGCGCGGGGCGCCCGGCGGGCGACTCGCCGCTCGCGGTCCTCGGCCGTCGCTTCGCCTCCGGGGAGATCGACGAGGAGGAGTACTGGCGCCGGCTGTCCGTCCTGGAGGAGCAGTTCGGCCGCACCGGGAAGGGCGGCACGGCGTGACCCCGAGGACGGACTGATCACGGCCGGTCGTGCTCCGCGCGTTGGTCCGCCTCGCTTCGGCCCGATGGCCGCCGTGGCGTGGGGGGCGCCGCGGTCACCCGGACACCGAAGCGGGCCGGCCCCTGGGGGGTCGGCCCGTGCCGGCGCCGTGTTCCCGAGCGGAGGCGCGGCGGACCCGTCGCGGACCCGGTGCTCCCCGCCGCGACGCGTGGGCTGGGCGCCGGCGCGGCCGGCCGGGAGCCTCCGCGCGTCAGGAGGGCACGGCCGACCGGGCGGGCGCCGGTGTCCCGGCCGGTGCGGGGGCGGGCCCCACGGCGGGTGCGGGCGCCCCCACCGGCGCCGTGGCCGCGGCGGCGACGGCCGCCGTGTCGACGGCGGGTGCGGTACGGCGCAGAGGCGGGGGCGCGGGACTGGTGAGGGGTGCGGCACTCGCCGGTACAGGGGCTGCCGGGGCCAGGCGGGGCCCCGCCGAACCAGGTGCCCCCGCCGGGACGGCCGCCTCCGCCGGAGCGGTCGCCCTCGTGGGCACGGCGGCCCTCGCCGCGGCCGGCGCCGGAGTGCCCCGTGCCGCTGCGCGCCGCGATCCCGGCGGATGGCTCCGTGCGGTCACCGGGGCCGGGAGCGTGAACCAGACGACCTTGCCGTTCTCGCCGTCCGGGCGGGCACCCCAGCTCTCGCTCACCGCGGCCACCATGGCCAGGCCCCGCCCGCAGGTGGCCAGCGGCGTGACGGCCGTCGCCTCTGTGGCGTCGGCCGTCACCGGAAGACGCGGATCGTGGTCGCGCACCGAGACCGTGAGCCGGTCCGGCAGCAACTCCAGCTCGACGGTGCACGACTTGTCGGGCCGGGCGTGCCGGTGGACGTTGCTGAGCAACTCCGTCACACCGAGCGCGGCCCGGTCTATCAACGGGTCCATATGCCAGTAGCGCAACTGCGCAGATACGATTCTGCGGACCTGGCCGATCCGCGACGGCAGGGCTTGGAGCTCCACCGTGCAGTGCCTGCTTGGGTGACTGATCACGGCTGCGACTCCCCGATGTGAGGTCCGGAGGAACCGGAAGAACACGGAGAACAACGGATCCAGCAGGGTGCTTGCGTCCAAACGTCCGCCTGCTGTCGTGGCCGGCGGGCTGGTTCGCAGCGTTATCGCCGGTAAACCCAGAGTGACGTGAGACCAGCGTGGCGCAGCGAATGCGCTGCCGCAACTCGCCGCGACCGGCCGCCGCTCGGCGTAGCCGGTCGACCGTCGCCGGGCGTGTGCGACCGGCCACCGCACGGTGCGTGCGACCCGCCGCCGCCCGGCGTGTGCGACCGTTCCGCCGCCTGCCGTGCGGGGCGCGCTCCTCAGCCGCCGCGTCCCGCCGCCCGGCGGACCGCCTCGACGAACCGCCGTGCCGCGGGCGGTCCTGGCCGGCCCGGTGCGGGGTCGCGCGCGCCCAACGTCAGCAGGTACCGCGTGCCGTTGACGTCGGCGAGCGCCCGGTCGTCCGGTACGAACCACGGCTTGGACGCGCGTACCGCCTGCACCGGCGCGCTGTCGATCTCGCTGCCGTAGCTGGTGAGCAACTGCAGCCTGCCCTCGCTGATCCGGACCTGCCCGGCCCGGGTGAGCGAGCGCAGGCGTTTGCCGATGCGCACGCCGGTGGCCGTGAACTCCGGTTCCGCCATGTCTGGCCGCCCCCTCGCGGTGTTCCCGTGGTTCCCTGTTGCGCCCCCGTTCGGGACGGTGGTCCCGTCGCGTGCAGTCTGCCCCTGCTCGGCGCGCAGCACCAGTGCGCGCGGGGCGTGCGCGGCAGCCGCCCGGAGCACTCGCGCCCATGCGCCCCCCGCTGGCTCGCTCATCCGTGCCCCAGTGCGTCTTTGGGTGGCTCAAAGATGCGTTTATGCAGGTGGGAAGCAGTGTGAAAGGTGCCTATGCTCGATCTGCCGGCCCGCGCGAGGCGCTGTCGGCGAGCAGCGTAAGGAGCCCCGCCGTGAGCACCACTCCCCAGATCAGCACCGGCGCCACCCTCGACGTCGACCGCAGCGATCCCGCCTACCGTGACTGGCTGAAAGAGGCCGTCCGCAAGGTTCAGGCCGACGCGAACCGATCGGCGGACACGCACCTGTTGCGCTTCCCGCTGCCCGAGCGGTGGGGTATCGACCTCTACCTCAAGGACGAATCCACCCATCCCACCGGCAGCCTCAAGCACCGGCTCGCCCGTTCCCTGTTCCTGTACGGCCTCTGCAACGGCTGGATCCGCCCCGGCCGCCCGGTGATCGAGGCCTCCAGCGGTTCCACGGCGGTCTCCGAGGCCTACTTCGCCAAGCTGATCGGCGTGCCCTTCATCGCGGTCATGCCGCGCACGACGAGCGCGGAGAAGATCCGCCTGATCGAGTTCCACGGCGGACGGTGTCACTTCGTGGACGATCCCCGGAAGATGTACGAGGAGTCCGCACGCCTGGCGGTGGAGACCGGTGGTCACTACATGGACCAGTTCACCTACGCCGAACGCGCGACGGACTGGCGCGGCAACAACAACATCGCCGAGTCGATCTTCCGTCAGCTGCGGCTGGAGCGGTTCCCGGAGCCGGCCTGGATCGTCGCCACGGCGGGCACCGGCGGCACCTCCGCGACCCTCGCGCGCTACGTCCACTACATGCAGTACGACACCCGCATCTGCGTCGCCGACCCGGACAACTCCTGCTTCTTCGAGGGCTGGACGGCCGCCGACCCGGACGTCACCTGCGACTGCGGCTCCCGGATCGAGGGCATCGGCCGGCCGCGCATGGAGCCGAGTTTCGTGCCCGGCGCGATCGACCGGATGATGAAGGTGCCGGACGCGGCCAGCGTCGCCGCCGTACGGGCCCTGGAGGCGGCCATCGGCCGGAAGGCGGGCGGCTCGACGGGCACCGGCCTGTGGAGCGCGCTCAGGATCGTCGCCGAGATGGTGGCCGCGGGGCGTACGGGCAGCGTCGTCACGCTGCTGTGCGATCCGGGCGACCGGTACCTGGACAAGTACTACTCGGACGCGTGGCTCGCGGCGCATGGCCTGGACACCGCGCCGTACACCGCGGCGGTGGAGACGTTCCTGGCCACGGGCGTGTGGCCGGACTGAGTCGTCCCGCTCCCCGGGCAGCCGGCGCGGGTCAAAGGGGTTGCGGGGTTGTGAGGGTTTGGTGACGTCTCAATTGGGGCCCTCGGAAAGCCGGTTGGATCTAAGCGGCTGATAAGATCATCCCACTTTTCAGTGGACTGACGGCGTGTCATGAACGCGTCTGGGGGACAGTCTCGAAGGCACCGTCGCGCCGTTCACGTTCCCGGCGCGATGCGACTTGAAGAGAGTCTCATGACGTCATTGACTCAGGATCCACTGCTGTGGGTCTTGTTGGTGGTGCTCGTCGCCGCGGTCGTCGCGGTGATGCGAGCCCGGAGAACCAATATGGCGCTCCGAAGAACGAAGAAGGACCTGGAGGCAGGACTCGGCGAGGCCCGCGGCGATGTCGGAGAGCTCCACGCGCACATCGCCACGCTGACCGCCCAGCACCAGCGCGACCTCGCGGACGTCCGGGCGGACGCCGAGGCGGCGACCAAGGCGGTGCTCAAGTCCGCGATGGGAACGCTCCAGTCGCTCGCGGAGGAGCAGCAGGTACTCCTCGACAGCCTGCTGAAGAAGTACGGCGACACCACCGAGATCCTGGCCGACCTGATGACGGTCGACCACACCGGCAGCCAGTTCGGCCGCCGGGCCAAGGGCATCTCCGTGCTGTGCGGCGGCTGGCTGGGCCGGCGGGAGGGCGTCGCCACGGTCTACGACGTCGCGCGCAGCGCCCAGGGCCGGATCAAGGACTTCAACCGGGTCAGCGTCCACTCGCAGGTGAACGTCTCCCTCGTCGGCAAGGCCGTCGAGCCGGTGGCCGTCGTGCTGGCCGAGCTGCTGGACAACGCGACGAACTACAGCGCGCCCGGCACCCCGGTCGAGGTCAACATCCAGACCGTGCCGACCGGTGTGTGCTTCATCGTCGACGACGCCGGGCTCGGCATGGACCAGGAGACCAAGGACCGGGCTGCGGCCCTGCTGTCGGTCGACGGTCCGGTCGACATCACCGGTCTCGGCGATCCGCCGCGGTTCGGCTTCGCCGTGTGCGGCATGCTCGCCGCCCGCTACGGCTTCGCCGTCTCCGTCGGTTCCGTGTCCCCCTACGGCGGAGTGCGTGCAGTGATCCGTGTGCCCGAAAGTCTCCTCGCACCCGACGCGCCCGCCCCCGCGGCCGACGCCCAGGACGTCACGGGCCCGGAGGCGGCCCCCCAGCGGCTGGCGCCGGTCCCGGTGGTGGGGCCCACCCACGTGGTCGGGACGACCTCGGGAGGTCTGCCCAAACGCCGCCGGCGCAGCGGCCCCGTCACGGTCGTCCCGGCACTCGACGCCCCCGCCGGTCAGGAGGTCACGCCCGAGCCCGTCAGCGAGGTGACGGCGTCCCGGCTCGGCGCGTTCGCGCGCGGAACCCAGCTCGGGCGCACCACGAACACCACGGAAGGACCTGACAACAAGTGAACATCGACCTGTCCTGGGTGCTGAACGACGTGCTCGAGGTACGCGGAGCCCGGCACGCGATCCTCGTCTCGGGCGACGGCCTGCTGCTGCAGCGCTCGGACGACATCGGGCGGGACGACGCCGAGACGAACGCCGCCGCGATGAGCTCCATGCAGTCGCTGAGCCGGGCCGTCGCGGGGTTCGTGGGAGCGGGACACGGGATCTGGAAGCAGACGCTGCTGGAGTACGACGGCGGCTGGATCTTCCTGATCGCCGCCGGCCAGGGCTCCTACCTCGCCGTCTCCGCCGCGCTGGACGTCGACATGGAGGCCATGTCGTTCCGCATGCAGAAGACGGTCACGAGCCTGAGCAAGGCGATGAGTGTGGCGCCCCGCTCCGACAACGGTGCCGGCGCATGACGACCCCCGGCGAGGAAGCCTCCGTCACCAGCGACTTCGTCCGCTCCTACGTCATCACGGGTGGCCGGACGCTGCCGGACTCGGACGACCTGGCGCTGCACACCCTGGTCACCATCGCTCCCGACCGGACACCCCCGCTGGGAGCCGGCCCCGAGGTGATGGCGATCTGGAAGCTGTGCGCGGGCGGCTACCTGTCGGTCGCCGAAGTGGCCGGCCACCTGGGACTGCCGGTGGGGGTGGCCCGGCTGCTGCTGACCGATTTATTCGAGCAGGGACACCTCCTGCGCCGCGCCGAGCCGCCCCGGGCTCAGAACGTTGACAGAGCGACCCTGGAAAAGGTTCTGAATGGACTCCAATCCCTCATCGGCTGAGACGGCCCCCGGCTCCATCTACGTCTCCAGCGCGGTGACCAACGCTGCCAAGATCCTGGTCGTCGGGCACTTCGCCGTGGGCAAGACGACCTTCATCGGCTCCCTGTCGGAGATCACCCCGCTGCGCACCGAGGAGAAGATGACGCAGGCGTCGCTCCACGTGGACGACCTCAGGGGCGTGGCCGACAAGACCACCACCACCGTGGCCCTGGACTTCGGCCGGCTCACGCTCAGCGACGACCTCGTGCTGTACCTGTTCGGCACCCCCGGACAGCAGCGCTTCATGCAGCTGTGGGAGGACATGGCCCGCGGGGCGCTGGGAGCGCTGCTCCTGGTCGACCCCGCCCGGCTGGAGGAGACGTTCCCCGTCATCGACCTCGTCGAGCGGTACGGCCTGGAGTACGCCATCGCGGTCAACAGCTTCGCGGCGGGCACGGTGTACGAGGAGGCGGAGGTGCGCGAGGCCCTCGACCTGCTCCCGGACACCCCCGTCGTCTACTGCGACGCCCGCGACCGGCAGTCGTCCGCCCACGCGCTGATCGCGCTCGTGCGGCACCTGCTCACCCGGGCCGCCTGACACGGCCGCCCGCGGCAACCCCCGCACGCCCATCCCCCGATCCCAGGCTCAGGCCCTCCGCCCGGGCCCGGGCCCTCCGCCGGGACCACGGCCCGGCACCACCCCCCGGCCCCCGGCCCGGACGGCCCCGGCCCCGGCCGGAACCATCCGCCCGGACCCTCGGCCCGGAGCCAGCAGAAGGAACCCCATGGACCGCCAGTCAGCCCCCGCCCCCGCCGGCGCCAGATGCCCCATGCACGACGCCGCGTTCGCCGCCGATCCGCAGCAGGTCTACGACCGGCTGCGCGCCCACGGCCCGGCCGGACCGGTCGAGCTCGCCCCCGGCGTCGACGCGACCCTGGTCGTCGGCCACGAGATGGCACTGCGCGTGCTGCAGAACTCCACGCTCTTCGCCCGGGACGCCCGCCGGTGGAAGGCGCTCAACGAAGGGCGCGTCGGGCTGGACAGCCCGGTGCTGCCGATGATGGCGTACCGGCCCAACTGCCTGTTCACCGACGGCGCCGTGCACCTGCGGCTGCGCAAGGCCGTCACGGACAGCCTGGCCCGGCTCAACATCACCCGCATCCGCCGTGACGTCGAGCCGATCGCCGACTACCTCATCGACCAGTTCAGCGAGCGCGGCCGGGCCGACCTCCTCAACGACTACGCCAAACTGCTGCCGCTGCTGCTGTTCAACAAGCTCTTCGGCTGCCCGGCGGACATCGGCGACACCCTCACCAGTGCCATGTCGGCGATCTTCGACGGCAAGGACGCCCTGCGCGCCAACGAGGAACTCACCGCCTGCCTGATGGAGCTGATCGCCCTCAAGCGCCGTCAACCCGGTGACGACGTCACCTCCTGGCTGATCCAGCACCCCGCCGGGCTCACCGACGAGGAACTCAAGGACCAGCTGGTCATGCTGATGGGCGCCGGCGTGGAGCCCGAGCGCAACCTCATCGGCAACGCGCTGCTCCTGCTGCTGTCGCCCGACACCAGCGGGCGCGACTCCGGGCTGCTGGTCGAGGAGGCGATCGACGACGTGCTGTGGAACCAGACGCCCATCGCCAACTACGCCACCCACTACCCGGTGCAGGACGTGGACCTCGGGGGAGTGGTGGCCGAGGCCAACACGCCGGTCGTGATCAGCTTCGCCGCGGCCAACAGCGATCCGGCGCTGGCCGAGGCCCGCCAGAAGCGCGGCAAGGGCGCCCACCTGGCCTGGGGGGCCGGTCCGCACGCGTGCCCGGCCAAGGACCCGGCGCAGGTCATCGCCGTCACCGCGATCGAGAAGATCCTCAACGCCCTGCCCGACCTCACCCTGGCCGTCGCCGAGAAGGAGCTGGAATGGCGGCCCGGGCCGTTCCACCGGGCCCTGGTCGCGCTGCCCGTGGCCTTCAGCCCGACCCCGGCCACCCGCATGGTCTCCGCCCTCCGCAGCCGCACCGGCACCGCCGCGGCGGAGCAGCCGCTGCCCACGGTCCCGGCCTCCGCCGCTTCCGCCGGTCGCCACGAGCCGGCCAGGAAGAAGGGATTCTGGAGCAGTTTCCTGGACATTTTCCGCGTCTGATGTGCGGCATGTGACAGGAGCAACACTGACAGGCGCATGACGAAGGAGAGGGGAAGGGTAGGTTCCGGCGGTAACGGTAGCGCCCAGCCACAAAGGAGCTTCGCGTGACCGCCGTTGGCGTCATACGCGGTACCACCCCCGACCGCCGAGTCGTCATCCCCCTCCTTCGCCGCCTGAGGACCGGCGAGGGACTGGCCGACCCCCGCCCCGTCTGGGAGGAGCTGCGCGCACTGGGCGATGTGGTGCCCGCGCCCTGGGGCGGGTACTTCGTGACCGGGTTCGAGGCGTGCAGCCAGGTGCTGCGCGGCAGGAACTGGCTCGTCCCCGACTTCGACTGGCAGGAGCGCCAGCCCGACCCGAGGCGCTGGCGGGAGCCGGCGACGCGGGAGATGACGCGGACCCTCTCCCGCCTCAACCCGCCCGTGCACACCTTCCAGCGGCGCGCCCTGGGCAACCTCTTCGACCGCGGCACCCTGGAGGCCATGCGGCCGAGCATCGCCGGCCACGTCACCCGCCTCCTGGACCGCCTCGCCCTGCAGCTGCGCTCCGGTGGCGAGGCCGACTTCGCCGCCACGGTCGGCGACCGGCTCCCGATCCACACCGTCGGCCAGTGGCTCGCCATCCCGGCCGAGCACTACCCGCGGATCCTGGACTTCACCCACCGCCAGGTCCACGCCCAGGAACTCCTGCCCACCAAGAGCGAACTGGCCGTGTCCGCGCAGGCCACGCTGGAGATGAGGGCCTTCTTCACCCGTCTGATCGCCCACCGGCGCCGGCACCTTGGCAACGATGTCCTCTCCGGCTGGATCCGCTACTGGGACGACCGGTACCCCGACGACCGCGCGGCGGCGGACCAGACGCTCTACGACCTGACGATGTTCATCACCATCGCGTCCCTGGAGACCACCGCCACCCTGCTGACCAACGCGGTGTGGTTCCTCACCCGGGACCCGGCCCTGGCCGACTGGCTGCGCCGGCACCCCGAACACATCGACGCCGCGATCGACGAGGTGCTGCGCTACGACCCGCCCATCCACCTCAACTCCCGGTACGCCGCCGCCGACACCCTCCTCGCCGGCGTCCCCGTCGCCAAGGACACCACCGTCCACGTCCTCTACGGCGCCGCCAACCACGACCCGCGCCGCAACGCGAACCCGCACGTGTTCGACATCGGCCGCAAGGGCGCCCACCTCACCTTCGGCGGCGGGGCCCACTACTGCCTCGGCATGGCCCTCGCCCGGCTGGAGGCCCGCCTGCTCCTCGGCGAGCTGCTGGAACGATTCCCCACCCTGCGGCCGACCGCCGGCCCCACGTATGCGAGCCGGATGGTCTTCCGGCGCGTCACCTCCCTCATGGTGACCGCGTGACCTCCTGGAGGCGAACCTCCCGCACCTGACGACGACCGCCCGAAGCGACGACGACACGACTCCCCCGAAAGCGACGACATGACCGCCCTCCCCCTCACGGCTCTCCCGGCCGGCCCCGTACGGCAGACCCTGCGGACCCACCGGGAGGGCCCGGTCCTCACCATCGAGCTGAACACCCCCGAGCTCGGCAACACCGTCACCGACGCCCTGCTGGACGATCTCCTGGCCGTCCTCCAGGACCAGGACCCGGCGGTCCGCGTGCTCGTCCTCACCGGGAGCGGCGACGACTTCAGCCTCGGCGGGGACCGCGCCGAGTTCGCCCGGCACCTCGCCGACGACCCCACCGGCAGCGGCATCCGGGTCTCGGGAACCAAGGCGCGGCGCGTCTGCGACGCCCTGACCGGGAACCCGGCCGTCACCATCGCCCGCGTCCACGGCAAGGCCATCGGGGCGGGCATGGCCCTGGCACTCGCCTGCGACCTGCGGGTCGGCTCCGAGGACGCGACCTTCCGGCTGCCCGAACTCACCCTCGGGCTCCCCACCGCCTGGGGCGGCCTGCTGCCCCGGCTCATCAACGAGGTGGGCGCCGCCCGCGTCCGCGAACTCGTCCTGACCGGCAGGGCGTTCACCGCGGCGGAAGCCCACTCCCTGTCCATCCTGCAGAAGGTCGTGCCGGCTCACCAGCTGGACGCGGCCGTCGACGCCTGGGCCAGGCCCATCGTCCGCCGCCCCCCGGCGGCGCTGCGCGTCACCAAGACCCTGCTGAACTCCTTCTCGGCCGCCTCCCGGCTGGCCGATGTCTCGGCGCTGGACGCGGAACTGATGGCAGCGGTCGTGTCCGAGGCGCACCACGCCCGCGGCGGCTGATCACCGCCGGGACACGTATCCGTCCAAGGACGTCACCGCGCCGTGGAAGGCACGCCCCAGGCCCGCCCGGCCCAGCGCCAGGGCGAACCGGAACGGTGCCGTCCCGTCGGCGGCGAAGGTCCACTGCACACGCGTGCCGGTGTCCCGGGGTGTCAGGCGCCACTCCTCGGCCAGGGCACGGGCGCCCGGCGCGTTGGTGCTGTCGACGCGGTAGGCGTACACCTCGGGCGCCTCCGCGACGAGCACCGTCTCCGTGAACCGCCCTCCGCCCCAGAGCCGGATCTCCCGCCCGGAGCCGCCGTCGGTGGCCCGGGCGCGCGTCACCGCCGCGAACCACTCGGCCCAGCCGGGCACGTCCTCGGCGAGGGCGCGGAAGACCCGCTCGGGCGGGGCGGAGATGTTCCGCGCGAAGACCATGCGTACGGGGGCGGTCGCGATGAAGCCGGGATCCACCGGGCGCAGACGACGAGCCATGGACGAAACCCCCTCGTGACACTGCCGTAACCGGTTGACCGGACATCGTCAACCGGTTACCCGTCAGCTTAGCTGACGGGATCTCAGACGTCTGTGCCGTCCTCGTCCCCGGGCTCGCCCGCCACCAGCAGCCGCAGGTGCTCGGAGATCTCCACGCGCGCCTCGGCGGGCAGGCCGGCGTCGGTCACCAGCGTGTCGACCTGCTCCAGCGCGGCGAACGAACTCAGACCCACCACACCCCACTTGGTGTGGTCCGCGACCACCACGACCCGGCGCGCGGAATGCACCAGCCGCCGGTTGGTCTCGGCCTCGGCGAGGTTCGGCGTGGACAGGCCGGCCTCCACCGATATCCCGTGCACCCCGAGGAAGAGCAGGTCGAAGTGGAGCGCGGCGATCGCCTGGTCGGCCACCGGCCCCACCAGCGAGTCCGACGGGGTGCGCACCCCGCCGGTCAGCACCACCGTCGCCGACCCCTGCCGCTGCCCCGCGGTGCGCTGCGCCGAGTGGAAGACGTCCGCGACCCGCACCGAGTTCGTCACCACGGTCAGGTCGGGCACCTCCAGCAGGTGCTGCGCGAGCGCGTACGTCGTCGTACCGCCGGACAGCGCGATCGCCGCCCCCGGGCCGACCAGGCGGGCCGCGGCACGCGCGATGTCCTCCTTGGCGGTCAGCTCCAGCCCCGACTTCGCCTCGAACCCCGGCTCGTGCGTGCTCGCCTCGACCACCGGCACCGCGCCGCCGTGCACCTTCTCCAGCACGCCCTGGCGGGCGAGCGCGTCCAGATCGCGGCGCACCGTCATGTCCGAGACACCGAGCTTGCGGGTCAGCTCGTTGACCCGTACCCCGCCCCGGCGCCGGACCTCGTCCACGATCAGGGCGCGGCGCTGCTCCGCGAGGAGGTTCTGATTCTCGCTCACGTACGCTCCGGTCCTTTCGCCGCCATCCGTCCGACACGCCCGGCGCACCGGCTCCGACCAGGAACTTCCATCTGTCCGGCAGTGTGCGGGCGTCCCATCTTTTCACGGGTCGGCGCCGGTTGCGCCACCGCGTCGCGGCCCGTCCGCAGGCATTCGGTTCGGGGAGATTCCGTGACGGGAGGTGTACGCGGCCGCCGGACCGGAGATCCTGGAGCGCGCACGGCACAGGCGTCAGGGCGTCATGGGGGAAGTGCGAGAACGGTGGAACGCGCGCGAAAACGTCCGGTGGGGCAGCGGGAGCAGCCTCCCGCCGGGCCGTACGAGGTCCGGTCCGCCAAGCCGCCGGAGACCGAACTGGAACTGCTGGTGCACGGGGTCGGCGGTACCACGCCGGAGAAGATGCTCGGTGACCCGCGCACGGTCCGGGTGACCGGCGACGACACGGCCGCCGTCTTCCGCCGCGCCGGGGACGCCGGGACCGGCCCGGACGGGAGCGGGGCCGGGGGAGAAGCGGGGCGGCGGCACGGGCGGGAGCCGGGGAGCGGACCGGTCCGGGAGGCATATGTCTGGTGCAACCTCACCTCCGGCGACGGCAGCCGCGCCCTGTGGCTGTTGCTGCTGCCGTTCATGGTGGTGAACCTCGCCCACTGGATGCGCCCGGCCGCGCCCGACCGGCCGCGCGTGGTCCGGCTCTACGGCCTCCTGGTGCGTCTGGCCGCCCTCACCCTGACCGTGCTGCTGGTGGCCGCCGCCTGCGAGGTGGCGCTCGACCTGGTCGCCTGGCAGTGCGCGGGCGTCCAGGACTGCGTCCGCCGGCACTCCTGGCTGGGCTTCCTGTCACCCGCCGCCGGCGGCTGGTGGAGCGCCCCCGGCCGCAGGCTGGCCCTCGCGGCGGCACTGCCCGTCACGCTGACCGGCCTGCTGTGGTACCTCTCCCACCGCACCTGGCGCGCCTACGAGTCCCACCGGCCGCTGCCATCCGCCACGGGACCGGCCGGTGACGAGCAGGAGCCGCCCGGTGACGACGCCGGGTCCGCCGCGCACGGCAGTGCGCTGGTGCGGGCCGGGTTCTGGTACGGGCGACGCCTGGTCGCCCGGCTGCGCGCCGCGCACACCGCGGCCGGCCTGCTCACGGTGGCCGGCGCCGTCACCATCCCGGCGGTCCGCTTCGACCACCGGCCCGGCGGGCCCGCCGTCCTGGACGTGCTGGGCCCGCTGCTGGCGGCGGCCCTGCTCGTCTGCGGGGCGGCGGTGGTCACGGTGGTCTGCCGCCGGGGCCGCGACGAGAGGCGGCTGGACCAGCGGCTCGACCGGCACGTCGTACGCGGCCTGCCGCTCGCCGCGCTCGCCCTGCTGCTGCTCGGGCTGGTGTACGCCGGCTGGTCCCGGCCCGGCTGGCGGTCCACCGGCCGGCTGCCCGGCGACCCCTCCTTCGGCGCCCTCATGCCGGCCCAGGGCGTGCTCGTCGTCGCCCTCGCCGTCGTGGCCGGATACCTGCACCGGCGCCGCCCCGACCCGCGCGCCGCGATGCGCGGCCTCGGCGGTCCCGCCGTCGCCCTGCTCGCCTGTGCGCTGGGCGGTGTGATCTCCGGCGGGGTCGCCCAGCGCGTATCCGACTGGCTGGACGGCACCCGCGCCCTGCTCACCGGCCCGCCGGTGCTGCTGACCTGGCAGGCGTCCGTCATCCCGCCGCTCCTCGCCGTCCTGCTGCTCCTGGCCGCCGGCCTCGCCCTGCACACCGCCCGGCTCGCCCGCGCCGAACGCCACCGGGTCCGCCGCGAGCACCCCGGCGAGCCCGAGGACCCGTCCCGTACCCGCGCCATCGCCCACGCGCGGGCCATGGCCACCCTCACCGACCGGGCGCCGCTCGTCGTCGCCGTGCTCACCGCCACCACCCTGGTCCTCGGCTCCGTGGCACTGGCCGGGGCCCTGGCCACGAGGAGGACGCCCGAGGGGGCCGCGCACCACACCCACCACCTCGTGCGGGCCGTGGCCGAGACCTCGCAGGCGCTCGGCTCCTGGCTGGTGGGCCTCGGCTTCCTGCTGTTCGTGACCTGGGGCAGACGCGCCTACAAGGACGCGTCGGCCCGGCGCACCATCGGCATCCTCTGGGACGTCGGCACCTTCTGGCCGCGCGCCGCCCACCCCTTCGCACCGCCCTGCTACGCCGAGCGCGCGGTACTGGACCTGACCTGGCGCATGGCCACCTGGACCCGGCGCACCGGGGGCCGGCTGGTGCTGTCCGGCCACTCCCAGGGCAGCGTCCTCGCCGCCGCGGCGGCCTGGCAGCTGCCGCCGTCGGTACGCGGACGGGTTGCCCTGCTCACCTACGGCTCTCCGCTGGAACGCCTGTACGGCCGCTGGTTCCCGGCCCACTTCGGTCCGCCGGCCCTGGCCGCCCTGCACCACGACATCGACTGCTGGCGGAACCTCTACCGGCGGACCGACCCCATCGGCGGCCCGGTCCGCGTCCCCGACGACACCTGCCCCGACGTGGACCACGAGCCCCTGCGGGACCCCCTCGCCTACGGCCGCACCCCGGACCACCCGCTCCCGGCCCCGATCCTCGGCCACTCCGACTACCAGTCGGACCCCGCCTTCACCCGCGAGCGGGCCCGTCTGCTGACCCGCCTCCGCCCGGAACCGCCGGACCGGCGCCCGGGGACCGGGCCGGAGCCCCGAGACGAGGCCGCCGGTGCCCCGGCGTGACGTGGCCGGCCGCCGCGGCCCGCCGGCGGGGAGGGCTCAGGGCAGGTCGGGCAGGTCCTCCGCGTAGAGCAGGGTCAGGTCGTCGGTGGTCGGGTCGGGCAGCTGGGCGACGCGGCTCGCGTGGCGCTCCACCATCGCCTCGAAGGTCTGCCGGGCGGTGCGGCCGTTGCCGAACGCCGGGCCCTTCGGGAGCGCCGTGAAGTACTTCAGCAGCGCCTCGGCCGCGCCCGGCGCCAGCCGGTACTCGTGTTCGTCGGCCTGCTGCTCCACGATCCGCAGCAGTTCCTCGGGGCCGTAGTCACCGAAGGTGATGGTGCGGGAGAAGCGGGAGGCGACACCCGGGTTGACGGACAGGAAGCGCTCCATCTCCGCGGTGTACCCGGCGACGATCACCACCACCGCGTCCCGCTGGTCCTCCATCAGCTTCACCAGCGTGTCGATGGCCTCCTTGCCGAAGTCCCGTCCGGCGTCCTCCGGGGACAGCGCGTACGCCTCGTCGATGAACAGCACACCCCCGCGGGCCCGCTCGAAGGCCTCCTGGGTGCGGATCGCCGTGGAACCGATGTGCTCGCCGACCAGGTCGACCCGGGACACCTCCACGAGATGGCCCTTCTCCAGCACGTCCAGCGAGGCGAGGATCTCGCCGTAGAGCCGGGCGACCGTCGTCTTGCCGGTGCCGGGGGAGCCGGTGAAGACCAGGTGCCGCTTGACGGAGGCGGCCTTCAGCCCCGCCCGCTGCCGGCGCCGGCCCACCTCGATCATGTCGGTCAGCGCCCGCACCTCGCGCTTGACGCTCTCCAGGCCGACCAGCGCGTCCAGTTCCCCGAGCACGTCCTTCGAGATGCGCCGGGGCTTCTCCGGCTCCACCGGGGCCACGTGCGGCGCCTGCTCCGCCGCCCGCTGCCCGGGGAGCGCGCCGAGCAGGCCCGCGGGCTGCGCCACCGTCTCCACGGCCGCCTCCCGGGCCATGGGCGGCCGGACACCGCCGCTCTCGTCGCTGGTGCAGTCCTCCACGACCGGTCCCGTTCCGGGCCCCGCGTCCGGGCCGGCGTCGGCGAACTCGTACCCGCCGCGCGCGCACCGCTCCGTACGGCACTTGCGCAGCGTCGTACGGCAGCCGTCGATCACATGGAAGCCGTAGCCGCCGCTGCCGGTGACCCGGCAGTTCAGGAAGCTGCCCCGGCCGCCCGCGGAGACGTAGAAACCGGCCTCGGCGGGGGAGTCGACCGTGCACCGCTCGATGGTCGGGTCGGCGCCCTTGGTGACGATCACACCGGTCTGGGTACCGTCCAGGCTGCAGTTGTCGAGCGTCCCGCCGCTGCCGTGGTCGCGGAACCAGGCACCGGTGGCCGCCTCCCTGATCCGGCAGTCGGCCAGTTGCGCGGTCGCCCCGTCGCTCACCGACACGGCCGTGTTGCGCACCTGCGACAGATCACTGTCGACGACGTCCGCGCGGGAGCCGCGGTCCAGTACGAACAGCGCGTCCGGCACGTCGTGCACCCGGCAGGATTCCAGTACGGCGGTGGCCCCGTCGCTCACCCACACCGCCGGGTAGTCGCCGGTGCTGTCGAAGATCTCGCACTGGTTGGCGTCCACCCGGGTCCCCGGGTCCCACACCGACAGTCCGTTGCGCCCGAACCGGCGGACCGTCGTCCGGGTCAGCGTGAGCACCGAGCGGGAGCGCAGGTCGACCGCGTTCTCCGGGATGTCGTGGAGGTGGCAGTCGGCGAGCGTGAGCACCGCGTCGGTGTCCAGGGTGATGCCGTCGGCGGTGGTGCGGTGCACCTCGCAGTCGGTCAGGTGCGCGGTGGCCCGCTGGGTGACCTGCACCCCGGAGCCGCGTACCTCGTAGATCTCGCAGCCCACCGCCTCCAGCGAGGAGTTCTCGCCGGTCGCGGTCAGCCCGGTGCCCGAGGCGTGGTGCACCCGGCAGCGCTCCAGCCGGGGATGGGCGCCGCCGCGCACCGCCACGCCCGCCTGCCCGGCCGCGACGACCTCGCACTCCTCGAACACCCCGCCCCCGCCGTCGAGTACGGCGATGCCGATGCCGGCCGGGTTGTCGACGGTGCACCGGCGCACGGTCGGACGTGCCTGCCCGCGCACCTCGATGCCGGCGGCGGAGCGCGTGACGATCCGCACGTCCATCAGCTCGGGCGTGCCCTCCTCGACGAGCAGCGCGGGTGCCGCCGCGTCCTGCCCCTCCACGTGCAGGTCCTGCACGACGGCCGAGGCCCGCACGGTGAGCGGGACGCCGTCCACCGGCGCGATCCGCACCGAGCCGGACGAGCCCTCGGGTCCACGGAGTGTCACCGCCCGCTGGACGACGAGGTTCTCCCGGTAGGTGCCGGGGGCGATGGTGAGGACGTCGCCGTCGGCGGCGGCCTCCAGGGCGGCGGCGAGCGACGCGTACTCACCCGTGCGGCGCCGCCACCGCGAAGTACCGGTGTGCGTCACCTGGACCGTGCCCTGTGCCATGGCGTTGCTGTGCCCCCACCTAGTCGTACTGATGGCTCGCTGTCCGCCGGGGCGCTGCCGCCGGCGCGCGGACCGCGGCCGTGCTCGGTCCTCCTGGGCGTCAGCGCGCCGGCGCCCGTGGAGTCCTGTGCGCCCCGGGGGTTCACGCACCCGCGGGTCGTCGCCGAATGCGCTTCGGCCGGTCCACCGTAGCGCGTGCGTGCGCGCCGGGTTGACCAGAGCCGGAAGGCCGTCAGCTGCCGGTGCCCGCCTTGCCCCAGTCCGGGCCCGCCCGGTCCCAGGCCTGGTCCCAGCGCGCGTAGCGCCGGCGGACCAGGCGCCAGACGGTCAGGCGCCGGCCGCCCTCGACCAGGGCGGCGGTCAGCAGGGCCGCGCCGACTCCCGCGAGCACGGCGTGCGTCGTCGCCGTGGCGGAGTCCAGCGGGCGGGTCGTTATTCGGCCGTGCGGATCGGTCCAGAGCCGGAAGTGGTCCCCCTGGTGCGGGGACTTGAGGTCCGCCAGGACCGGGCCGTGCCGCGGGGTGCCGTCCGGCGCGGTCCAGTCCGCGAGGACGCGGCTGCCGGTCTCGCGCGTGGAGGTGGCGTCGGGGTCGGTCTCCGGCAGGGCCCCGCCCATGTCCCGCACGACGGTGGCCGTGACCGGATGACGTGTGTGCCGCTGCTGCAGTGCGGACCGCTGGAGCGCGTCCTGGGCGGCGGCACCGACCAGGCAGCCGGTCACGGGCGCGGCCACGGCGATGAGCAGCAGCGCCACCAGGGCCACCCACGCCTCGGCCAGATCGGTGGCGCGGCACAGTGGATTGTGCCGCCAGCGCCACAGTCCACTGAGTGCTCGCATGTCCCCACCCCCTTCCGGTCCGTCACGGTCCCCGGCATCCGCGCTCGCCCCCGGACCGGACCGGGTGAGAGCGCCTCACGGTCGCCGCGGCACCTGACGCACGCGGCTCCTCACGAATTTCTCACGCTCGCTCAACGACCGGCACCCGCCCCCTGGTTCCCGGTCCGCCGGATCATCACCGGCGGCTGTGCGCGGGCCGGTCCCTACCCCAGTACCCGCACCGGGTCGCCGACCCTGATGGTGCCGGTGGAGAGGGGCACCAGGTTCACACCGAACAGCAGCCTGCCGCCGATCCTGCGGTGGCGCGCCAGGGTGCGCAGCGGTTCCCGGCCGCGTACGGCCGTGTCCTGGTCGGTAGTGGTCACCACACACCGACCGCTCGGTTTCGGGGCCCGGAAGACGACCTCGCCGACGGCGATCCGCGTCCAGTGGTCCTCGGCCCACGGTTCGGTGCCCGCGACGACGACGTTCGGCCGGAACCGGTTCATGGGCAGCGGGCCCTCGTGGGCGTCCGGCCCCTGCGCGATCAGCGAGTTCAGGGCGTCCAGCGAGGCCACCGTGGTGACCAGCAGGGGATAGCCGTCGGCGAGGCTCACCGTCTCGCCGGGCAGCGCGTACGCGGGGTCGACCGGGCGGCGGGTGGCCGGGTCGTCCAGGTGGACCAGGCGGACCCCGCACCCCAGGAATGCGCTGCACCAGTCATGCGCGGCCGGGTCGGCCGGGACCCCCTCCACCTTCGTGCCGAACACGTCCATCGGCACGGTCGCCACCGGCTCCGGCACCGCTACGGTCAGCGGCGGCAGACCGGGAGCGGACAGTCGCAGGCCGCCGCCGGCCAGAGGCTCGGCGGCGGCCAGGGCGAGACGCGCGTGGTCGCGCTGCGTGACGACCTTTCCCCCGTGGTCGATCAGCGCCCAGCGCCGGTCACCGGCCAGGCCCCAGGGCTCCACGACGGCCTCCCGGGGCGTAAGGCCCCGGAACGCCTTGACCGGGTGGACGTGGATCGACTCCACTTCGACGTGTCCCATGCCGTCCATCGTGCCAGGGGGCACGGACAGCCGGGACGCGAGCGGTCAGTACCCGCGGTACTGCTGGTTGTTGTACGGGTCCTGGTAGGAAGCCGGCGCGGGCCGCGGCGCGGCCGGGCGCATGGCCTCGTACCCGTTGCCCGGCGCCATCGGGCGCTGCTGCTGCGGGGCCTGCGGGCCGGGGTAGCCGCGCGGGGCGCTCGCCTGCTGCGGGATGTACGCCGTGGGCGCCTGCTGCAGCGGTGCGGGCTGCTGCTGCGGGTAGCCGTAGACGGGAGGCTGCTGCTGGACCGGTGCCGCCGGGAGGGCGGGGAGGGCCGACGGCAGGGCGGGCAGGCTGTTGCCGGTGCCCGTGTCGTAGGCGGCGGGGACCCGGATTGGGGCGATCTGCGGGGTGCCCCGCTCGGCGACGAGCGAGTCGTAGATCGGGGTGTCCGGGAAGGAGGCGGAGTAGTAGCCGCCACCATAAGTGGAGCGGGGGGAGGTCATGGCACATAAGTTAAGCCCACGATGTGCTGGTTGGGGAGACTGATAAGAGGGTTGTTTTCCGCGTCGGTAGGAGCCTGGGATCCTCAATACGAGCGAACTTGGCAAAAAGGGACGCCGATCAACGTTTGGATCGTGTAAAGGCCGGGTTCGTCCCGGGTTACCGGCGGTTGACCGGCGATCTTCCTGTGCCGCTCATGGGCGTGCGGCGCACCCGGCAATAGGTTGGGCGCAGGGACGGCCCGGACGCGGGGCGGGACCCGGAAGCCGACACGTGAGGGGGCGGACATGTCAATGTCCAAAGGAGCCAACACGGCGGTGCCCACGACGGCGCTGCGCGTCGAAGTGGGCCGGGGCTCCGGCCCCGGGGTCCCGGACGCCGACGCCTCGGCGCTGCTGCTCGCCGACGGAAAGGTGCGCTCCGACGGGGACTTCGTCTTCTACAACCAGCCCGCCCACTCCTCCGGCGCGGTACGCCACGAGGGCAAGCGGACGGCCGGCGGGCGGGTCACCGACACCCTCTGGGTCGATCTCGCGCGCGTGGAGGGCGCCGTCGAACGGATCGTCCTCGCGGCCTCCGCCGACGGCGGCACCTTCGGACAGGTCCCGGACCTCTCCATCGAGGTGACCGACGCCGCCTCGGGCCAGGTGGTCGCCCGCTTCGACAGCCCCGGCGCGACCGTCGAGACGGCCTTCGTGCTCGGCGAGTTCTACCGCCGCCAGGGCGGCTGGAAGTTCCGTGCCGTCGGCCAGGGCTACAGCAGCGGACTCGAAGGCCTGGCAACGGACTTCGGCATCAGCGTGGACGAACCGCAGCACACCGCGCCGGCCCCGGCCGCCACCCCGCCGCGCCCCGCCACGGCCCCCACCGCGCCGCCCCCGGTCCAGCCGGTCCGCCTCTCCAAGGTCACCCTCACCAAGGCGTCCCCCTCCGTCTCGCTGGCCAAGCAGGGCGGCACGTCCGGCGCGATGCGGGTGAACCTCAACTGGCAGACGCGCAAGCAGTCCACGGGCTTCGGCCGCCGGGGCGGCGGTGGCGACATCGACCTCGACCTGTGCGCGCTCTACGAACTCGCCGACGGCCGCAAGGGGGTCGTACAGGCCCTCGGGAACGCCTTCGGCTCGCTCCACCGGCCGCCGTACATCCACCTCGACGGCGACGACCGCACCGGAGCCGTGGCGGCCGGCGAGAACCTCACCGTCAACCTCGACCACACGCGGGACTTCCGGCGCATCCTCGTCTTCGTCACCATCTACGAGGGCGCCCGCTCCTTCGCCGACCTGCACGCCACCGTCACCCTCCAGCCGCAGCACGGCGCGCCCATCGAGTTCTCGCTGGACGAGTGCACCGTCGACTCCCCGGTGTGCGCGCTAGCGCTGATCACCAACACCGGCGGGGACCTGCTCGTCCAGCGCGAGGCGCGGTACCTGGTGCCGGAACGCGGGGTGAGTCCGCAGCGGACCATGGACCGCGCCTACGGCTGGGGCATGAACTGGACGCCCGGCCGCAAGTGACCGGACTCAGCCCTCGTCGGCCACGGCGTCCGGACGGGCGTAGGTGCGGCCCTTCCACGCCGCCCCGCGCCCGCGGTAGTGCTGCACCGCCGAGTCGACCGTCATCAGCAGATAGAGGAAAGCGGTCAGCGGCAGCAGCGGGGCGAGCCACAGCGGCTGCCGGTAGTACCGCAGCATCGGCAGGTACGTCCCCGTCATCACCGCCCACGCCGCGGCCCCCACGAGCGCGACCTGCGCGGCGCCGCCGGCAGCGCCCACGGCCACGGCGGCCGGCGGGACGAGGTACACCAGTGCGAGCCCGGCGACCGTGCCGAGGAGCAGCGGGGGACTGTGCCGCAGCTGCGCGTAGGCGCTGCGCGCGACCATGCGCCACAGGTCGCGCAGCCGCGGATAGGGGCGCACGCTGTCCACCCGGTCGGCCAGCCCCAGCCAGACCCGGCCGCCCGCGCCCTTCACCGCGCGCGCGAGCGCGACGTCGTCGATGACGGCGTGCCGGATGGCCTCCGGGATGCGCGCCTTCTCGGCCATGTCCGCGCGCAGCAGGACGCAGCCGCCCGCCGCCGCGGCGGTGCGCGAGCCCGGCCGGCCGATCCGGCGGAAGGGATACAGCTGCGCGAAGAAGTACACGAACGCCGGGACCACGAGCCGCTCCCACAGGCTCGCCACCCGCAGCCGCGCCATCTGCGACACGACGTCGAAGCCGCCGGTGCGGGCCGCCGCCACCAGTTCGCGCAGGCTGTCCGGGGCGTGCGCGATGTCGGCGTCCGTCAGCAGCAGGTATTCGGGGTCACGCGCGCGTGCCAGCCCGATGCCGTACCGCACCGCCCACAGCTTGCCCGTCCAGCCCGCCGGCGGCTCCCCGGGCGATCCCACCGTGAGCGGCAGCCCGCCGTGCCGCCGGGACAGCTCGCGGGCCAGGTCCCCGGTGCCGTCCGTACTGCCGTCGTCCACCAGGAAGACCTCCGCGCGTCCCGGATAGTCCTGCGCCAGCAGCGACGGCAGGCCGGCGGGCAGCACGGCGGCCTCGTCACGGGCCGGTACGACCACACAGACCGACGGCCACACGTCCGGGTCACGGCGCCGTGGCAGCCGGACGTCCGTGCGCCAGAAGAAGCCCTGGCCCAGCAGCAGCCAGCACCAGGCGGCCAGCGATACGACGGTGATCCACAGGAAGGCGCTCACGGCCGCAGTCTGCCCCACCCGGCCGGCCCACGAGGAGCCATCGTCTATCGTGGCCGGGTGAAGATCGCGCTCATGGACTCCGGAATCGGCCTGCTGCCCGCCGCCGCCGCGGTACATCGACTGCGACCCGACGCGGATCTCGTGCTGTCGTGGGACCCGGACGGCATGCCCTGGGGACCGCGCACCCCCGAGGACATCACCGAGCGGGCCATCGCCGTCGCCGCGGCCGCCGCCGCACACGACCCCGACGTCCTGATCGTCGCCTGCAACACGGCGTCGGTGCACGCCCTGCCCGCGATGCGGGCCCGCTTCGAGCCGGACCTGCCGATCATCGGTACCGTCCCGGCGATCAAGCCGGCCGCGGCGGGCGGCGGGCCCGTCGCCATCTGGGCGACCCCGGCCACCACGGGAAGCGCCTACCAGCGCGGTCTGATCGAGGAGTTCGCGGCGGGCGTGGCCGTGACCGAGGTGGCGTGCCCCGGTCTCGCGGACGCCGTGCACCACGCGGACGACGCGGCGATCGACGCGGCCATCGCCTCGGCCGCCGCCCGTACCCCCGACGACGTCACCACGCTCGTCCTCGGTTGCACCAACTACGAACTGGTCGCCGAGCGCATCCGGGCGGCCGTCCAGCGGCCCGGCCGTCCACCGCTCATCCTGCACGGCACCGCCGGAGCGGTGGCCGCCCAGGCCCTGCGCCGGATCAAAGCGGAGTCGGTCCCGGCCGCCGTCGCCGACACCACGCTCACGGTGCTGCTCAGCGGCCGCGAGGCGACCCTCCCGGACACGGCGCTCTCCTACGAGGAGGGCCGCTTCCTCCAGGCCGTCAGCCCCGTCCGCTGACCGGCGCGGAACCGGCCCGGCCGCACGGTCCGCCGTGCCCCGGCCGGGCCAGTCACCCCGTGCCACGCCCTACCCGCGGTGCGAAACCTGAGTAACCTCGTACACATGAGGGACCACCCCGACGCCGACGACACCCCGCGCCCGGACGTCTGGACGGGACGCGCCACCAACCGGGTCCAGTGGCTGCTCGCGCTGGTCGGTGCCGCCTGCATGGCGCTCGGCATCGAGCTGGCCGTCGACTCGGCCTGGGGCTCCGGCATCGCCCCGCTCGTGATGTCCGTCGTGGGCTGCATCGCGGCCGGTCTGCTGGTCATCTTCGGCACACTCGCCTTCGTGCACGTCGACCTCAAGCTCGACAAGGAGTGCGTCGAGGTGCGCTGCGGACACATGGGCCTGCCGCGCCGCCGCATCCCGCTCTCCCACGTGGCCGGCGCCGACTTCACCGCCCTCGTCACCCCACGGCACTGGGGCGGCTGGGGCTACCGCTGGCGCCCCGAGAAGGGGACCGCGGTCGTCGTACGCCGGGGCGAGGGCATCGTGCTGCGCCTGTGGGACGGCCACACGTTCACGATCACCGTGGACAACGCCGAGACGGCGGTACGGGTCATCAGGGACCGCCTGGGGACGATCAAGCCGGGGACGGCGGCCTGACCCGTCGCGCCGGGCGGCCCGCCCCGTCAGCCGCAACCATGGCGCCCACCGGCCCCCGCTCAGAGGCTCGGTGCCGCCGTCCCGGCCGTCCACGGACGGGCCGTGGCCCAGCCGGCCAGGAGGGCAGCGCCTGACGTCACCGTCGTGAAGCTGAGGGCGTTGCTCACCGAGGCGAGTGCGGCCACCGCCGTCAGGGCCGCGCCCGCGGTGAGGGCGACGGCGGTGGGACGTGGGGTGCGCCACAGGGCGTACAGAACCCAGCAGAAGACGGCGACCAGCAGGAACATCCCGGCCAGCCCCTGCTCGGCCGCCTGCTGCAGGGGAGCCGAGTGCGGTCTGCCGTCGGACACCAGGGTGCGCGGTGCCCCCGTGGCCAGGTCTCCGAACCGGCCGGGGCCGACCCCCAATCCGCTGTGGCGGCCCGCCACCCCCAGCGCGTCCCGCCACAGCCGGACGCGGTGCCCGCTGAGCCGCCCCCCGACCGCCCCGGTCAGGCCGCCGGGCAGCACCTTCCCGGCGACCGCCCAGAGCGCCGCCGCCACCAGGCCCGCCGCCGCGGCCGTCCCCGCCAGCCACGCGCCCCGGCCGCGCGCGAAGCCGGCGGCGAGTGAACACAGCAGGACCGCCGCGCTGGCCACGCAGCCCGCGGGCGACCCCAGTACCGCCCCGGCCGCCACGACGGCGCAGGCCAGCACCCGCAGCCCGCACCGCAGGGCCGGTACCGCCGTCGCCCAGGCGGCACAGCACGCGGCCCCGGTGGCCAGCGCCAGCAGGGCGGCCGTGGCACCGGCGTGGCCGAGCGGGGCGGCGTACCGGGGACCGGGGGAGAGCCCGGGCGGTGTAACGGCCAGGACGAGTCCCGCCACGGCACCGGCGCAGGGCGCGGTGACCGGCAGCAGCGCACCGGAGACCCGGCCCGCCGCATACCCGGCGGCCACGGCGAGCACCGCGAGCAGCACGCCCTCGGGCCGTCCGTCGTGGGCCGCGGCGGTGATCAGCGACCACCCCGCACAGGCCCCCAGCAGGATCATGCCCGTCCCGTCGGAAACGTTTCTTCGCACGCTGTGGGCATCCGCACCGTACGCGCCGGTGGCGGATCCCGTCCCCGTCGAACCCACCCGTCGCCCCCCGTACCCGGTCCCCGACCTGTGGCAGGCCACGGCCGCGCACCGGGCCCGGCCGCGCCGCCGAAGCTGGGCACACCGTAACGGCTCATGACCGGTTCGGGGACGTACGCGGAGCAACACCGTGATCCCGCGGCGCCGCGGGGGCCACCCCGCCACGCCGCGCACAGGCTCCCACCAGCGGCGAACGCCGGTGTACGGGGCCCGGCCGCGCTGTCGGCGGCGACGTCACCCGCCGTACACTCACCCGGGTGACCGTCACCGCAACTTCCGTGGACCAGTCGGACCAGCTCCAGCCGCGCCGGGCCTCCGGTGCGCGCGGCCGGCTGCTGCGCCTGGTCCCGGCCGCCGCCTCCGCGCTCTGCGGGGTGCTGCTCTACGTCAGCTTCCCGCCGCGCACCCTGTGGTGGCTGGCCCTGCCCGCCTTCGCCGGTTTCGGCTGGGTGCTGCGCGGCCGGAGCTGGAAGGCCGCCCTGGGCCTCGGCTACCTCTTCGGGCTGGGCTTCCTGCTGCCGCTGCTGGTGTGGACGAGCGTGGAGGTCGGCCCGCTGCCCTGGCTGGCGCTCGTGGCCGTCGAGGCGGTCTTCATCGCGCTGGTCGGCGTGGGCGTCGCCGCGGTCTCCCGGCTGCCCGCCTGGCCGGTGTGGGCAGCGGCCGTGTGGACGGCGGGCGAGGCGGCCCGCGCGCGGGTGCCCTTCCAGGGCTTCCCGTGGGGCAAGGTGGCCTTCGGTCAGGCGGACGGCGTCTTCCTGCCGCTCGCCGCGCTGGGCGGCACCCCCGTGCTCGGCTTCGCGGTCGTCCTGTGCGGCTTCGGCCTGTATGAGGCCGGCCGGCTGATCGCCGAGCTGCGCCGTGACCGGGTCGTACGGCGCGCCGCCGCGGCCGCCGCGCTGCTCGCCGTGGCGGTACCGGTGGCGGGCGCGGTCGCCGCCCGCGCGCTGGTGAGCGACTCCGCGCAGCACGGCACCGCGACCGTGGCGCTCATCCAGGGCAACGTGCCGCGCGCCGGCCTGGAGTTCAACGCCCAGCGGCGGGCCGTGCTCGACTACCACGCGCGCGAGACGCACAAGCTCGCCGCAGACGTCAGGGCGGGCAGGGCTCCCAAGCCGGACTACGTCCTGTGGCCGGAGAACTCCTCCGACATCGACCCCTTCGCCTACCCGGACGCCGCAGCCGTCATCGAGCAGGCGGCCAAGGACATCGGCGTGCCCATCTCCGTCGGCAGCGTGGTCGAGCGGGACGGGAAGCTGCTCAACGAACAGATCCTGTGGGACCCGGTCAAGGGGCCGACGCAGACCTACGACAAGCGGCAGATCCAGCCCTTCGGCGAGTACCTTCCGCTGCGCTCGCTGGTCGGCGCGATCAACAAGAGCTGGACCGAGATGGCCCGCCAGGACTTCAGCCGGGGCGCCAAGCCGGGCGTCTTCGGCATCGACGGCGTCAAGGTGGGCCTGGCCACCTGCTACGAGGCCGCCTTCGACTGGGCCGTGCGGGACACGGTGACGCACGGCGCGGAGATGATCTCCGTCCCGAGCAACAACGCCACCTTCGACCGCAGCGAGATGACCTACCAGCAGCTCGCCATGTCCCGCATCCGCGCCGTCGAGCACAGCCGTACCGTGACCGTGCCGGTGACCAGCGGGGTCAGCGCGGTCATCATGCCGGACGGACGGATCACCCAGAGGACCGGCATGTTCGTGCCCGCCTATCTCGTCCAGAAGGTGCCGCTGCGCACGTCCACGACCCCCGCCACCGAACTGGGCGTCCTTCCGGAGATCGCCCTGGTGCTGGTCGCCGCGGGCGGGATCGGCTGGGCGATCGGTTTTGGACTGCGGGCCCGGCGCGCCGGTGACGCGTAGCCGTGCGCGTGCCGTTCGCGGTGCGCGCGACCGCCGTACGACCGTCATACGACCCCTGAAGCGGCCCGGACGCGGCGCACCGGCCCGCTAGGGTCGGGATCATGGCTACTCCCGATTTCATCCGCACGCTCAGGGCCACCGCCGGTCAACAGCTGCTGTGGCTCCCCGGGGTCACCGCGATCGTCTTCGACGACGAGGGCAGAGTGCTGCTCGGGCGGCGGTCCGACACGCGCAAGTGGTCGGTGATCGGCGGCATCCCGGAGCCGGGCGAACAGCCTGCGGCCTGTGCGGTGCGGGAGGTCTTCGAGGAGACGGCGGTGCACTGCGTCGCCGAGCGGGTCGTCCTGGTCCAGGCGCTGGAGCCGGTGACCTATCCCAACGGCGACACGTGCCAGTACATGGACATCACCATCCGCTGCCGGGCGGTGGGCGGTGAGGCCCGGGTCAACGACGACGAGTCGCTGGAGGTCGGCTGGTTCACGGTCGACGCGCTGCCCGACCTGCACGAGTTCGGGCTCTTTCGGATCAAGCAAGCCATGTCGGATGCACCCACATGGTTTGACCCTATGACTGCCAGCTGAAGTGTGGGTGGTCGCCACATGTGGTGACCGTGGGGCTCCGCTTAGGGTCGGCACATGACCTCGCCCACCCCCCTTCCGGGGCCCGGCCCCCGATCCCGGTCCCTCGGCCTCGACCTCGACGGCCGCACCGCCCTCGTCACCGGTGCCGCCAGCGGCATCGGCCGCGCCTGCGCGCTGCGGCTCGCCGCCGCCGGGGCCGAGGTGCGCGCCGTCGACCGGGACGCGGCCGGCCTGGCCGAACTGGCCCAGCAGGCGGAGCGGACCGGCGACCTCGCGGGCACCGTCGTACCCGTGGTCGTGGACCTCACCGACCTGGACGCCGCCGAACGCGCCGCCGCCGGCACCGATGTGCTGGTCAACAACGCCGGTCTGCAACTCGTGCGGCCCATCGAGGAGTTCCCGCCGGAGGTGTTCCACACGGTCCTCACCGTGATGCTGGAAGCACCCTTCCGCCTCATCCGGGGCGCCCTCCCGCACATGTACGCACAGGGCTGGGGCCGGATCGTCAACGTCTCCTCCGTCCATGGTCTGCGTGCCTCGGCCTACAAGTCCGCCTACGTGGCCGCCAAACACGGCCTCGAAGGGCTGTCCAAGACGGCGGCCCTGGAAGGCGCCGCCCATGGAGTGACCTCGAACTGTGTGAACCCGGCCTATGTGCGCACCCCACTGGTCGAGAAGCAGATCGCCGACCAGGCACAGGCGCACGGCATCCCCGAGGACCGCGTACTCTCCGAGATCCTGCTGAAGGACAGCGCCGTGCGGCGGCTCATCGAACCCGAGGAGGTGGCCGAGGCCGTGGCCTACCTGTGCGGCCCGCAGGCGTCCTTCGTCACCGGCACCTCGCTCGTCCTGGACGGCGGGTGGACGGCCCACTGACCGGCCCGGCGGCACCGGCTCCGGGAGTTTTCCACAGGGCTGCCGGGCCGGGTGGCCCATACGGAATCCTGTGACCATGTCCCGCGATCACCTGCAGCCGGCACCCAGCGCCAGCGCCGAGGCCCCCTACCTCGGCCTGCTGGCCCGCGACGCCTCCGTCGAGGCCTACGAGCAGCCCGTGCTGCGCGCCCGCGCAGCGGGCGAGCCGGCGGACCGCGTCGCCGCACTGGAAGAGGCCAGACTGCTCGCCCTGCGCGTCCGCGCGGAGCTGGAGGGCCGCCGACGGCGCGAGGCGGAGCTGTCGGCGCTCTTCGAGACCGCCCACGACCTGGCAGGACTGCGCGATCTGGACGCCGTCCTCCAGGCGATCGTGCAGCGTGCCCGTTCCCTCCTCGGCACGGATGTCGCCTACCTGAGCCTGAACGACCCGGCCCGCGGCGACACCTACATGCGGGTCACGGAGGGCTCCGTATCGGCCCGCTTCCAGCAGCTGCGCCTCGGCATGGGAGAGGGGCTCGGCGGACTCGTCGCCCAGACCGCCCGGCCGTACGTCACCGACGACTACTTCCAGGACGGCCGTTTCCAGCACACCCTCACCATCGACGCCGGCGTCCGCGACGAGGGGCTGGTCGCCATCCTCGGCGTCCCCCTGATGCTCGGCCCGCACGTGATCGGCGTCCTGTTCGCGGCGGACCGGCGCGCGAGGGTCTTCGAGCGCGGGCAGATCGCCCTGCTCGGCTCCTTCGCGGCACTCGCCGCGGCGGCCATCGACACCGCCAACCTGCTCACCGAGACCCGCGCCGCCCTGGCCGGCCTGGAGCACGCCAACGAGATCATCCGCGACCGCAGTGCCGTCATCGAGCGCGCGTCGGACGTCCACGACCGGCTCGCCGAACTCGTCCTGCGCGGCGGCGGGGTCCACGACGTGGCCGCCGCCGTCTCCCAGGTCCTCGCCGGAACCGTCGAGTTCACCGAGGCCACGGCGGCACCGGCCGAAGCGCTGGAGGCCTCCCGCGTCGAGGGGCACGCGGTACGTCACGGCAGCGACTGGATCGCCGCGGTGGCCGCCGGCGGTGAACTCCTCGGCGCGCTGGTCCTGCGCGGCCACCCCGGCCTCGACCCCGTCGACCAGCGCACCTTCGAGCGCGCGGCGATGGTCACCTCCCTGCTGCTGCTCGCCCGCCGCTCCGCCGCCGAGGCCGAGCAGCGTGTGCGCGGTGAGCTGCTGGACGACCTGCTGGACGCGCGCGACCGGGACCCGCGGCTGCTGCGCGAACGCGCCAGCCGCCTCCAGGCGGACCTGGACGCCACCCACGTCGTCCTCGCCGCCCGTCTCGACGGCCCGGCGGCCGACGCCGACGAGGAGGCCGCGGCCCGCCGCCGGCTCTGGTCCGCCGCCTCGCACCTCGCGGCCACCCGGCACGGCCTGGCCGCGGCCCGCGACGGCGGTACGGTCCTGCTGCTTCCGCTCGGCGCCGGCGACACCGCCACGGACGTGGCCCGCCGCACCGCCCGCCATCTGGGCACGGCCGTCCACCAGCCGGTCACGGTCGGCGCCTCCGCGCCCGTCACCGACCTCACCGGGGACCCCGAGACCGTGACCGCCGCCTATGCCGAGGGGCGCCGCTGCCTGGACGCGCTGCGCCTGCTGGGCCGGGCCGGGGACGGCGCGGCGGCCGAGGACTTCGGCTTCCTCGGCCTGCTCCTCGCCGGTGAACGGGACATCGCCGGCTTCGTCGAGCGGACCATCGGCCCGGTGGTGTCGTACGACGAGCGGCGCGGCACGGAACTGCTGCGCACCCTGGACGCCTACTTCGAGGGCGGGATGAGCCCGGCACGCACCAAGGACGCGCTGCACGTCCACGTCAACACCGTGGCGCAGCGGCTGGAGCGTGTGGGCCGTCTGCTGGGCGAGGACTGGCAGACGCCCGCGCGGGCCCTGGAGATCCAACTGGCCCTGCGACTGCACCGGCTGGCCACGCCCGGACGCCACTGACCGGCCCCCGCGCGGGAGCCGGTCAGAACGTCGGGATGGTGCCGGCGAGGGCCGGCCGGCCGGGATGCGGGCCGGGGGGCACCGCTCAGACGGTGCGCGCCTCGGCGGCCGGGCTCGTCGCGGGGGTCTCCCCGTCCTCACCGTCGGCCTGGGCCAGATCGCGGTGCCGCGTCTCCCGTCCGAGGCCCACCGCTATCAGGGTCAGCACGGCGGCGGCGATCACGTACAGCGCGATCGGGGTGGAGTCGCCGTAGTCCTTGAGCAGCGCGGTGGCGATGAGCGGGGCGGGCGCACCGGCGGCCACGGACGCGAACTGCGCGCCGATGGACGCGCCGGAGTACCGCATCCGCGTCGCGAACATCTCGGCGAAGAAGGCGGCCTGGGGCGCGTACATGGCGCCGTGCAGCACGAGTCCGACGGTGACGGCGAGGATCAGGTACCCGAACGAGCCGGTGTCCACGAGCGCGAAGAAGGGGAACATCCACAGCCCGACACCGGCGGCGCCCAGCAGGTACACGGGCCGCCGGCCGACCCGGTCGGACAGCGCGCCCCAGGCCGGGATGACGGCGAAGTGCACGGCCGAGCCGATGAGGACGGCGTTGAGGGCGGTCTGCTTGGAGACGCCGGCCGAGGTGGTGGCGTAGACGAGGATGAAGGCGGTGATGACGTAATAGCTGATGTTCTCCGCCATGCGGGCGCCCATCGCCACGAGCACGTCCCGCCAGTGGTGCCGCAGCACGGAGACGAGGGGCAGCTTCTCCTGGGCGCCGTCCCGCCGCGCCTCGGCCCGCTCCCGGGCCTCCTTGAACACGGGCGATTCATCGACAGACAGACGAATCCACAAACCGACGAGGACGAGCACCCCGGAGAGCAGGAACGGGATCCGCCATCCCCACGTGCCGAAGGCGTCGTCGGACAGCGTGGCGGTGAGCAGGGAGAGCACACCGGTCGCCAGCAGCTGTCCGGCCGGCGCGCCGGTCTGCGGCCACGAGGCCCAGAAACCGCGCCGCCGCGCGTCCCCGTGCTCCGACACCAGCAGGACGGCACCGCCCCACTCGCCGCCGAGCGCGAAGCCCTGCACCAGGCGCAGCACGGTGAGCAGCACGGGTGCGGCGGTGCCGACGGTGGCGTGCGTGGGCAGCAGGCCGATGGCGAACGTGGCCCCGCCCATCAGCAGCAGGCTGAGCACCAGCAGCTTCTTGCGCCCCAGCCGGTCACCGTAGTGCCCGAAGACGAGCGCCCCCAGCGGGCGGGCGGCGAAGCCCACGGCGTACGTCAGGAACGACAGCAGCGTGCCGACGAGCGGGTCGGAGTCCGGGAAGAACAGCTTGTTGAACACCAGCGCGGCGGCGGAGCCGTAGAGGAAGAAGTCGTACCACTCGATGGTGGTCCCGATGAGGCTGGCGGCGACGATGCGGGGGAGGCTGGCGGGGGGTGGGGGAGCGGTGGTTCCGGAGGCCATATGCGCCACTTCCTCGTGTGCGGTGGGGACGGGTACGTGTCGGCACACCGTAGAAACATGCAGGTCAGCCGCACATATGGTGGGACAACATACTTTAGGGTTCGGCTATGCATGCGGCCACCATGCCAGCTCACGGAAGGGCGGTTCAGGGGCTCGAAGTGGGTCGAAACGAGTGCTGTCCGGGACGCGTAGTTCGGGGTGATTTGACGGTGCGGTGCTGACTCCCGTGCTGGTTTGGTGCTGACTAAAAGCCCACGTCATCACCCGTGCTCACCCCTCCCGTGCTGACTTGGTGCTGACTACGCTCCGTTGAACTTGGAAATCTTGGGGTCGATCGGCTCAGGGCCGTTGCGTGGTGGGTGACCTGAACGAGAGGTCGACCCGGCTTTGCGCTCGGCTCTGCGGGCACCGGGCGAGATGCTGTGCGTGCGCATGGTGCGCGTTCGCCCCGGCGGATCCTTCGTCTGCTGGTGGGTCTTCCAGTCGGCCGCCTTGAGCTGCTCCAGCAGGCCGGCGATACGGTCGGGGAGTTCGGGGCGCGGCGCCCCGCTCGGCGATGCGGGCGACGACGTCACGCTCATGGAACAGGTAGCCGAAGCCTTCGACGCCGACGGCGGCCTCCAGGCGGCCCATGCCCGCACCGTAAGAGGACTCTGAGATCAGCGCACGACGCCGATCTGCGAAGCGTCGCTCGATGTGCCTGTCGCCGCACAGTTCTGATCAGGCGCCGCCGATCTCGACGCCCCGGACCTTCTCGCCGTAGGTCTCGTGAAGCAGGCCAAATCGCCCAGTTCCCTCGGGTCCGGCAGGGTCATCCAGCGGACGCCGACCGACAGATCGCGGCGCAGCGCCCGGTTGGCGGCCTCCTCGATTACAGGCGCTTTCGACACGGCGCGATCGGGCGGGGCAGGGCAGACCGAGCGCGGCGCGTGACCGCGTCGTGCGGCGCGGGCTCCATGCTGGACCCGAGGCGGACGAGCCCGGGAGGTCCCATGGATTGGCTGGTCACATTGGTCGGTGCGGCGGTGGTGCTGATCATCCTGCGGGACGTGTTCCACACCCTGTGGCATCCCACCCGGCACGGTGGTCTGAGCAGGGCCGTCATGTCGCTGTTGTGGCGGCTGTCGACCCGGGGCCGCAGGAGCAGCAGGACCGCCGGGCTGGCCGGGCCGGTCGGCATGGTGACCGTGGTGGCCAGCTGGGCCTGCGCCGTGGCCGTCGGCTGGGCCCTGGTGTACTGGCCGCATATGCCGGAAGCGTTCTCCTTCTCCGGGACGTTGAATCCGTCCGAGCACTCGGGACCGGTGGACGCCCTGTACCTCTCGCTGGTGACCGTCGCCACGCTGGGCCTCGGTGACATCGCGCCCTCCGCGGACTGGCTGCGCATCGTCGCACCGCTGGAGGCGCTGGTCGGCTTCACGCTGCTGACCGCCACCGTCTCCTGGATCCTCGGCATCTATCCGGCCCTGGCCCGCCGACGGGCGCTGGCACTGCGCATCTCCCAGCTGCGCCGCGCCGAGCCGGCGCAAGGGCGGCCGGCCCCCGACGTCGGGGCCGTCGCCCTTGGTCAACTCGCCGCCGACGTCGCACGTACCTGCGTGGACTTCCTCCAGTACCCCGAGTCGTACTACTTCCACGACGGACCCGGCGACATCTCGCTGGCCCTCACCCTCGGCTACGCCGCCGACCTCGCCGAGCGGGCGGGACGAGCGGAACACGCGGACGACCGGAACGCCGCAGCCGTGCTCGCCACCGCCCTCGACGACCTCGCCACCGTGCTCGACGAGCGCTTCCTGCACACCGGCGGCCCGCGGCAGCGGGTCCTGGCCGCTTACGCCCGCGACCACGGGAATCCCTGATCAGCGACCAGGTCCGGATTGGCGAGCCCGGTCAGAAAAGCTTGCGAACGGCTGGACGAACAAGCTGCGGCACCTCATGTCCCGGTATCGCCGTACACCGGCAATACCGGGACCGCGCCTGTTCCCGCACACCCCCCGTGTGCCTGAGACCCCCGTCCCGATTCCCACCGACCGCGTCCCACCGGGTACGCCGACCTGGTCAACGGAAGACGCCGCCGCCTGGTCGCGTGTTCGCCGCGCCGCCTGGGCTCGGCCGCTGTGGTCGGTGCCGGCACTGCTGATCACCCTGGTGTGGGCGAACATGGCGACGCCGGAACAGCCGTGCGGCGATGACAGCCCGTGCGGTACGGACTGGTTGGGCATGGCGGAGATGGGGCTGGCGATCGGTCTGCTCTACTGGCTCCCCCGGCTGCCGGAACTGACCTTGGCAGGCGCGCCTGCACTGGCGGTTCTTGTGGCATGGCTGGAGCTGCCGGGCGCCGGGCCGACGGCGATGGCCGCCAATCTCTCTGTCCTTGTGGCTCTGGCCTTCGGCTGGGTAGCGGCCCTGAGCGGCTTACCGCACGTCGCCGCCAGCGGGCCGTCTGGGAGCGCACGGCAGAGCTCCGCCACCCGCAGCCGCTTGGCCCCGCCTCATCACTGCGGCGCGGCACCATCCCGATCACCACCGGGCTGCTGCTCATCGCAGCGGCCGGCTTCGCCGTTGTCCAGGCGCTCCACGGCATCAGTGCGGACCAGCACCGCGCGTACGGTGCCACCGGTACCAGCGCGCAGGTGCTCAGCCGGGAGGAGGACTCGGTGCGAATACGCACCGACGACGGCCGGCACCTGACCCTCAGCGCGTCCTACCCGGAGGACTACCGTATCGACGCGACCCTCACCGTGCTGGAGGACGGAACGTGGCGGCGCCTGGCGGCCGAGCCCCACGACGCCTTCGCCTGGCAGTTGCTGTTCCTGGCCACCGGACTGCCCGGCGGCTCCATGCTCCTCACCGGCCTCCTGGCCCGCCGCCGAGCTGCTGCCCTGCGTCACGTGCCGCTCCCGGTCATGCGCGTAAGGGAGCGCAGCGACGACACCGGACGTATCTGGCTCTACGCGGGCGACGACGACACCGCCCGTACACCACTCTTCAGCGGCCGGTTCACAGCGCGACCCGACACGGAAGGGCCCGAGACGGTGCACAACGATGGTGACGACGCGGACGAAGACGAGCCGTTCACCATCGACACGCGCCTGCACGAAGCAGTCATGTTCGGTGCCCCCTACGAAGGCGGTGAACTCGCCCTGGCCACCACCGACCGGGACCACCGGCCGGTGATGATACACACGGTCGGCCCCATCAGGCTGCCGCGGCCCGGCAAGGGGCCGGCACTGTCCACCAAGGAGACGGACACCGCACCCGAACTCCCGCGGGCACAGACGCCGTTCGCGACCGATGGCGTGCCGGCGGGCATGGTTCCGGCGCAACAGCCCCTGCGTTGGGGCCCGGGCCCCCTCGCGCGCGCAGGCGGGGCAGCATGGGCGCTGTGCATAGTGGCGGCCTTCGCCTTCCTCGTCCACCTACTGGTCACCGAAGGCTTCGGATGGAAGGTTCTGCTGCTGCCAGGTCCGCTGACAATGGCCGGACCGGCCGCCAGCCGGCTCAACTGGAGAGTCACGGCAGACCGGTCCGGCCTCTGGCTGACAGGCCCGTGGCGAGTGCGGCACATCCCCTGGGAGAAGCTGCGAGCGGTGCGGGCCCCGTTCTGATCGCCTTCGCCGTTCTCACGGTGGCGTCCTGGCTTCTCGGTTGATCCGGACGCCGTCCAAAGCAGCACACGTCTCGGTGAATTCCACGTTCTCCGTTCCCCGGGCGGGCAGCGGCGCCACCTTTGCCGCCGGCCGTGTGACCACACCGGACAGGGCGCCGTACGAGAGCGTCAGCGTGCCTGTGGCTAGGTCCGCCTCGACACGGCACGCGGCGGGGGAGGTCCTGCACTTCCCGTGCACGGTATGCGGCTCGCGCCCGGCCCGGTGGAGCGGAGGACTGGTTTGCGGCTGACGCGACCGGCAGGTCGGACCTCGGTCTGCGTCGGATGATGACCTTCACGCACAATGCATCAAAGATCCGTCGGCAACGCATACTCACCATGAAGGAAAGTCCGGCGATGGTCCTTGGGGGAAGTGGCAAGGTGAGTGGTGAGGGCCAGGGGCTCGGCAAGGTTGAGGTGCGGCTGAAGTGGGATCCGAGTCGGTACGGGGAGCCGCCCCGGCACCTCGACATCGTCGCGGCGACGTATCCGGCGGACGACCTCTTCGGACGGCCGGCGTATGTCGTGCACTACGACAGCCGGTCGCCGGACGGCACCATCAACATGAGCCGGCACAGCCCGACCGGCATGGGCTTTGGGTTCGTCGAGGTGATGGTCCTGGAGTTCGACCGTCTCTCACCCGCGTACGGGCGGGTGGTGGTCGGCGTGGCCATCCACCAGGACAGCGCCCCGTTCACGTTCGGTGACATGTCCAACGCCGGAGTGGCGGTCGTCGAGGGATACCGGCAGCTGATCGCGGACGACTTCGCCGGCGTCGCCGACGCCACGGCCGCGACGGTCGCGGAGTTCATCCGGGATTCCGCCGGGCTGTGGCGGATGCGGGAGATGATCCGGGGCTTCGACAGCGACCCGGTGCTCTTCACCGAAGAAATGGGCAGCCCGCAGCATTGACCGCTCCCGGGTCTTTCGCTCACCGGCCGCTTTCCTTACGGTTCCGGACAGCACCACGCAGGAGCACTGCTGTTCGTAGAGGGGTGCCGGCCCATGGCGATGAGGTCCAGACGGTGTACGACGCCGCGCGCGAGGCTGTGGCGGTGGCGACGCAGCCCGCTGCGGCGGACCAGCGACCTGGTCGAGGCGCGGCTGCTGCTCGTAGCGTGAACCATGGGCGTGCTGGGCGGGGCGGCTGCGCGCGTGACGGCTGCCATGGTCGCGGACCGGAGCTTCGAGGAGGACCGATTCGGCCGCCCACCGATCGTGGCCGTCCTGCTCGAGGACGCCAGGGATGCGGAGCCCACGCACGCCGACGTGCGCAACGACGCCGACGCGACGGTCCGGTGGACGACGCCCGACGGCCGCACACGCACCGGGCCGTGGTGCCGGCGCGCACTCCTGCGGGGACACACGTGCCGGAGTGGACCGATTCCCGGGGGGACCTGGTCTCCGAGCCTCCGGCCCGGCCCGACGCGGTGCTGAAGTCCTCCCTGGTGGGCGTGGGCACGGCGATGGCCACGGGAGGCGCGGTCTGGTGCGCTGCGCGGGCCGCATGTGCCCTGCTGGACCGGCGCCGGATGAAACAGTGGGCGCTGGAGTGGGAACGTTTCGGCATCCGGCGGGGCGGCGCGACTGCTTGATCCGCCGCCCTCACCGAGTCCGGCCCGGGCCAGGTATTCTGGTTCAGGCCTCCGCCTCGACGTCCTCGATGCCGCTGGGCCGTCCGGCCCGGTTCCAGCGGACGTACAGGCCGCCCGCGATCAAAAGCGTGGCCACCATCGACAGCACCGGCCAGCCGCGCAGCAGGTTCACCACGAGGGTGAACGCCACCGCGGCGGCGGCGATCCCGTTGACCCAGGTCAGCACCGGCTTGCTCTCGGTGCGGGCGAAGCGGGTCATGGCGAGCAGGCCCACCAGGAAGCTGACGAAGACCGCGACGGCGTAGAAGAGGACGAGTTCCTGCTCCTGGCCGGCCGCCGCGACGATGATCAGCGTGGCCGCGGCCAGGTAGACCACCACGGACCAGTACGGGGTGTGGTGGCGGTTGGTCCGGCCGAGCACCGGCGGCAGCACTCCCGGCCGTTCGGGCGTGCCGGACAGGGCCTTGAGCAGTCCGGGGCCCGCCTGGAAGGAGGAGCTGGCGGCGGAGAGCAGCAGCAGCGAGCTGGTCAGCTGGAAGGCGCCGTAGAGCCAGCCCGGACCGGCGGCGGCGTGGGCGATGCCGGCGATCTGCGTGGAGTCGGCACCCGGGATGCCGATGTGCAGCTGGACGGCGAGCGCGGTCAGCGCGAGGGTGAGACCACCGACGATCACTACGAGCAGGGCCAGGGTGCCACGGCCGAAGCGACGACGGTGGGTGTCGTCGAGCTGGCCGAGCTGAGCGATGGCGGTCGACGGTGCCTCGACACCGGTGGCCAGCGCCATCGCGACCGGGAAGGCCAGCACCACCGCGAGCATCGCCGGGCGACCGGGGTCGTGCGTGGGCGCAGCGTGGCCAGCGGTATGGGGCGCGGCGAAGCCGATGACCAGCACGGTCACCGAGACCACCACGAAGGCCACGGTCATGACGGCGAACAGCAGCCGTCCGCCGTGCCCGAACCAGGTCAGCCCGGCCACCATCACCAGCAGCACCAGGGCCAGCGGGATACGGAAGGCCGCCAGACCCGGGAACAGAGCGATCACCGCGCTCGCGGCCGCCGCGATCGAGATGCCGATCGTCAACACGAAGTCGACCACCAGAGCCCCGATGGGCAGGAACGTCCACCGCGGACCGAACGCGCGCGCCGCCGCCGCGGCCGCACCGCCGCCCTTCGGGAAACGGCGCACCAGCTGCCAGTAGTTGGCGGTGACGACGACGACCAGCCCAACCACCAGGCTCATCGTGGGCAGCAGCAACGCCAGATCCCCGTGCAGAGCACGCAGCGCCGCCTCAATCGCGTACGCGACGGAGGACACCGGATCGGCGATCACCGCGAAAGCGAACGCGAAGAAGAGAACGGACCGGCGCGGTGAACGCCCGTGGGGAGAGACAACGGTCGCCGATGCGACGGCATCCCGGGTAGTGGCAGGCACGCGAAGACCTCTCATCAGGAGAAAACAGGAGGGACCTCGCCGACCAGGCTTCCCGGCACACCGTCGACAACCCTACGTCAGGGCGCCATTGGCCCGGCGTCAGCGGGCCGTAAAGGGAACGTCAAAGCGGACAATGGAACTCCCGCCTCACAGACGTACGCGCAAGCCTTTCCTCTTCGTGGTCCGGCGGCATGACGTCGGTATGCAGACCCGAGTGAGGCGGGGCATCGGTGAGCGTGGACGGTTGCCCCACAATGGCAACGGGACACAGCGGAACGGAGCCGACCGTGCGGGCACGCGACCTGGCAGTGGAGTACGAGACAGTGAGCGTCGACACCGACGCCGAGACGGCGGCGCGGCTGATGGCCGAGCAACGGTTGCCGGCGCTGCTGGTCGTCGACGAAAAAGGGGTGCCGAAGGCGATCCTCCCGGCCTCGCAGATGATCAAGATTTTGGTGCCGTCGTACGTGATCGACGACCCGACGCTCGCCGCGGTGGTCGACGAACGCCACGCCGACCGGCTGTGCCAGGCGCTCCAAGGCCGCACCGTCCGCGACTGCCTGTCCAAGACCGTCCCCGCGCCTCCGTTGGCCGAGCCGGACGCGACCGCGCTCGAGGTCGCGGCGCTGATGGCGCAGGTCCGCAGTCCGCTGGTGGCGGTCGTGAAAGAGGACAGGACCGGGACGCGGCTGCTCGGAGTGATCACCGCATCCCATCTGCTGGAGCGGCTTCTGGTCGTTACATCCTGAGGCGGACGGGCCTCCGCGGAGCTGAACGCTGCCGGAATCCGGCAGGAAGGGCGTCTCCCGGGTGCGCGTAAGCGATCTGTCAAAGACGCATCAAGGGCAGGTAGGGTTCCCCGTGGTGTGCCGGGAAGCCTGGTCGGCGAGCAAGGGGACAGATCTCTCTTCCGATCGGGGGCGTCGGCCATGGTTCTGGTAGCGGTGTTCGGTGTCGCGCTGCTGGTCGCGGTGCTGTTGTCGGGGCTCGCGGCACGGACCGTGCTCTCCACCTCCCTGCTCTTCCTGGTCGGCGGCGCTCTCGTCAGCGACGGTTTTCTGGGCCTGATCCACATCACGCCGGACAGCGGAATCGTGTCGGTCACCGCGGACCTGGCGCTTTTCGCGGTTCTGTTCACCGACGGCATGCATGTCTCGCTGCCCAAGCTCCGCGCGAACTGGAAGAACCCGGCCCGTGCGCTGGGCTTGGGCATGCCGCTCGCCTTCCTGTTCATGGGGCTGGCCGCGCACTTTCTGGCGGACCTGGACTGGACGACGTCGTTCCTGGTCGGAGCAGTGCTCGCGCCCACGGACCCGGTGTTCGCCTCCGCGATCGTGGGACGCAGTGAGGTCCCGGCCAAGCTGCGGCAGTTGCTGAACGTGGAGAGCGGCATCAACGACGGGCTGGCCCTGCCCGTGGTCCTGATGCTCATCGGCGCCGCCGGACCGACCACCGGAACCGGCGACGCGGAGCCGGGGGCGATCGCTGTCGAATTGCTGCTCGGTCTGGTCTTCGGCATCGCCCTGCCTCTGATCGTAAACAGGCTGGTGCGGTTCCGGCTGCTGGGCGCGGAGCCGAAACTGCAGCCCCTGCTGCCGCTGGCGACCGGGATCATCCTCTACGCCGCCTGCCACCTCACGCACGCCAACCCCTACCTGGCCGCCTTCTCCGCGGGCGCGGTCCTCGCCCATGCCTCGCCGGAGGCGAAGGCGTCGTTCGAGCCGCTGGGCGAGGCCCTGGCGGAGCTGGCGAAGTTCGCCGCGCTTCTCGTCTTCGGCGCCCTGTTGACCCCGCACCTGTTCGGTGACCTCTCGCTCGGCGGCTACGCGGCGGTGATCCTGGCGATCTTCCTGATCCGCCCGGCCTCCTTGCTGCTGTCGTTGCTGGGTACGCGCATCTCGCGGCGGGAGAAGCTGGTGGCGGCCTGGTTCGGTCCCAAGGGCTTCGCCTCGGTGGTTTACGGGTTGCTCGTGCTGCAGTCCGGGATCCCGCGGGCCAAGGAGGCATTCACCCTCATCGCGGTGTGCATCGCCTTCTCGATCATCGCCCACAGTTCCACGGACGTACCGATCGCCCGCGCCTTCGACGTCGAGGACCTGGCGGGCATTCCAGCCGCGGACGACGATGCCGGCGCCGCCGAAATGCATGCTGCACAGGCCTCAGGAGAAGCAGGAGGAACGTGAACGACTGGCACAGCTGGGCTGCGATCGCCATCTTCGTCGGGGCGTACGCCCTGATCATCAGCGAGAAGATCCACCGCGTCGCCGTAGCTCTCGGCGGCGCGGGCCTGATGCTGGCGATCGGGGCGACCGACGACAGCTCGGCGTTCTACTCCGAGGACTCCGGCATCGACTGGAACGTCATCTTCCTGCTCATGGGCATGATGATGATCGTCGGAGTGCTGAAGAAGACCGGCATGTTCGAATACCTGGCGATCTGGGCGGTCAAGCGGGCCCGGGCGAAACCGTTCCGGGTCATGACCATGCTCGTCGTCATCACTGCACTGGCTTCAGCCCTGCTCGACAACGTCACGACCGTTTTGCTGATCGCCCCGGTCACCCTGCTGGTCTGCGAGCGCATGGCGCTGCCGGCCGCACCGTTTCTGATCGCCGAGGTGATGGCCTCGAACATCGGAGGCACCGCCACCCTGGTCGGCGACCCTCCGAACATCATCATCGCCAGCCGCGCCGGCCTGACGTTCAACGACTTCGTCGTCCACCTCGCCCCGCTCGCAGCCGTGCTGGTGGCGGTACTGCTGGTCCTGTGCCGGGTGATGTTCCGCAAGTCGTTCGTCTACGACGACGACCGCGCCGCCGAGATCATGGAGTTGGAGGAACGCGAAGCCATCAAGGACCCCCGACTGCTGGTCCAAGGACTGATCGTCCTGGCTCTGGTCGTCGTCGGCTTCGTCCTCCACCCGGTACTCCACTACGCCCCCAGCATCGTCGCCCTGCTCGGTGCGGGACTGCTCGTCGCCGCCACTGCGGTCGAGACCCATGATGTCCTGGCCGAGGTGGAGTGGCCCACGCTCGCCTTCTTCGCCGGCCTGTTCATCATGATTGGCGGACTGATCGACACCGGTGTCGTCAGCGAGATCTCCCGGCATCTGGCCGACGCGATCGGAGGCAACGAGCTGGGCGGCTCCATGACCCTGCTGGGCGGCTCCGCCGTCCTCTCCGGCATTGTCGACAACATTCCCTACGTCGCGACCATGGCGCCCATCACCGCCGACCTGGTCAACGACATGGGCGGCACGAGCCATCATGTGTTGTGGTGGGCCCTCGCCCTGGGCGCCGACCTCGGCGGGAACGCGACGGCGATCGGCGCTTCCGCCAACGTCGTCGTCATCGGCATCGCCGAACGCAACCGCCAGCCCATCTCCTTCTGGCAGTTCACCAAGTACGGGCTCATCGTGACCGCCGCGACCGTGACCATCTCCCTGGCATACGTGTGGCTGCGCTACTTCGCCCTGGCCTGACGAGCAGCGTGGCGAACCGGTCTCCTGGAACCATCCAGACAGGCCCGGGCTGCCCACCGCGCGGGAGCCGGCCCACGGTTCGCGTACGGAACCCGTCCGGTGATCGCCGAGGCATCACTCGTCATCGTCCTTGCCTGGTTCCTCAGTCTGTGCGGTGCCCTGCTACTACGTCCCCATGAGGCTCTCCAACCGCTGGGAGCGGTATGGCCGCTCTGCTTCTCGTGACCTCCCTCCCGCTCGCTGTCCTGGCCGTCCGCCCCGGGACCCACTCATGGCGCCGTCGACACGGCTGAGGCGGTCGCCCGTGTCGCCAGAAGGCGGCATCTAAGCCGCGTAAAGATTGCCGGAACACGGCAATGAAACGGCCTCAGGGACATGCCAGGATTCCGTCAAGCCGGAGATCAGCGACGGGTAAGGGGGGACGGTACGCATGGCCTGGTTTCTCGGACTCGGCATCACGGGGGTCGTACTGCTCGCCATGTCGCTGGTCTTCGACGGGCTGTTGGACGGTGTGCTCGACGGTGCGCTGGGCGGCGGCCTCGACGGGTGGCTGTCGCTGCCGGTCGTCGCCGGCTTCCTGTCGATGACCGGCTTCGGCGGGGTCATCGCGCAGGCGGCCGCGGGGGTGGGCCCGGCAGGCGCCACCGCCGTCGGCGCGCTCACGGGGGTGGGCACGGCTTGGCTGACGTATCGCTTCAGCCGTGCCCTGATGCGCGACCAGACGGCGGTGACGCCCACCGGAGACGACCTGATCGGGACGTCCGGCAACGTGGTGACCGCCATCCCCGCCGACGGCTTCGGCGAGGTGCTTCTGCGGCTCGCCGGCCAGCCGGTGAAGTTCGCCGCGCGCAGCGCCACACCGGTGGCCCGGGGCACCGAGGTGTGGGTGGAGGCGGCACCGTCCGCGACCTCTGTCCTGGTGCGTCCGGCGGATAGCTGAACGCCTCGGAGCCGCTCGTCTTTCCTTCTCTGCTTGTCGCGGCCCCTCGCGGGGCCTCTTCCATCCCTTTTCCGGGGTGCTACGTGTCTGGGGGCACTGTCATGAGTCCTGTCGTCGTCGCCGTGGCGGGAGTCGTCGTACTTCTCGTCCTGTCGGCCCTCGTCGTCATCAGCCGTTACAAGGTGGCCGGCCCGAGCGAGGCGTTCATCGTCACCGGCCGGCGCGGCAAGAAGTCCACCGATCCGGAAACCGGACGGATCTTCACCGACAACAGCGGCCAGAAGGTCGTGGTCGGCGGCGGTGTGTTCGTCGTGCCGTTCGTACAGCAGAAGTTCACCCTCGACCTGTCCTCCCGGCACATCCCGGTCGCCGTGCGCGGCGCGGTCACCCTGCGCGGTGTGAAGGCCAACCTGGACGGTGTCGCCATCGTCAAGGTCGGCGGCACCGAGGACTCCATCCGCGCCGCCGCCCAGCGCTTCCTGATGCAGCAGGACGGCATCGTCGGCTTCACCCAGGAAGTACTCTCCGGCGCCCTGCGCGCCATCGTCGGCCGGATGTCGGTGGAGGACATCATCCGCGACCGCGCCGCCTTCGCCGGCCAGGTCGCCGAGGAGGCCGAGGCGAGCCTGTCAGGGCAGGGCCTGGTGCTGGACGCCTTCCAGATCCAGGACATCACCACCGAGGGCTCCTACCTCGAAGACCTCGGCCGCCCCGAGGCCGCGCGCGCCAAGCAGGAGGCCGACATAGCCGAGGCCGTGGCCCGGCGCGCCGCCGAGCAGGCCCGGCTGAAGGCCGAGGAGGAGATCGCCGTCGCCCAGCGGACGTTCGCGCTGAAGCAGGCGGAGATCCGGGCCGAGACCGATGAGGCCGGGGCGCGTGCCGCGGCGGCCGGCCCCCTGGCCGAGGCGGCCCGGCAGCAGGAGATCCTCGCCGAGCAGGAGAAGGTCGCCGAACGGCAGGCGGCGCTGACCGACCGGCAGCTCGACACCCAGGTCCGCAAGCCCGCCGACGCCCAGCGCTACGCCGCCGAGCAGGAGGCGGAAGCCCGGCGGGTGGCCCGGGTGAAGCAGGCCGAGGCGGAGCGCCTGGCGGGCATCGCTGCCGCCCAGGCCGAGGCCGAGCGGTCCCGGCTGACCGGTGAGGGCGAGAAGCAGCGCCGCTCCGCGCTGGCCGAGGCGGAGGCCATCGAAGGCCTCAAGCAGGGTGAGGCCGAGCGGTCCCGGCGCGCGGCGATCGCGGAGGCCGTCCGGCTGGAGGGCGACGCGGAAGCCGCGGCGATCGCGGCCAAGGGCAGCGCGCAGGCCGAGGCGATGCGGAAGAAGGCCGACGCCTACGGGGAGTACGGCGAGGCCGCGATCCTCCAGATGCTCGTCGAGGTGCTGCCCGAAGTCGTCGCCAAGGCGTCCGAGCCGCTCAGCGCGGTGGACAAGATGACGGTGATCTCCACCGACGGCGCCGGCCGGATCCCGCGCGCGGTCGCCGACAACGTCGCCCAGGGTCTGGAACTACTCGGCTCCACCACCGGCGTCGACCTGACCCAGCTCCTCAAGGGCGTCACCGAGCGCGTCACCACGGCCGCCGCGCCGGGTGATCGGTCGGCCCAGCTCAACGGGAAGGTCGAGATCAGCGGCTGAGCGACCGGGTGAGCCCAGGGGTCCGCCGACGGGAGACGGCGGACCCCTCGCCGCGGTTCAGCCGCCGGGTGGGATTCAGATCTCCTGGGCGGGCCAGCCCAGCAGCCGTGCCCCGATGACCGCGGTCTGCAGGGTGTAGCGGTGCACGGGATCAGCCGGGTTGCTTCCGGTCAGCTGGTGGATGCGCTCCAGCCGGTAGGTCAGGGCGCGCACGCTCAGCGAAAGGCGTCGAGCCGCCTCAGCGGCCGTGCACCCCGACTCGAAGTACGCCTCCAGCGTCAGCAGCAACGGCTCGGCACCGCCCCGGGCACCCCGCAGCGGCCCCAGCGCGCTGACCACGAGATCAGCCATCGCCTGCCGGTCACGCATGAGAACGGGATACACGAGCAGATCGGCGGCACGCACCACCGGATCGTCGAGATTCAGCCGCTGGGCGAGCTCGAGAGTGCTCAGTGCCTCCTCGTAGGAATGAACCACGCCACCCGCCCCGAGCTGCGGACGCCCGATCGCGACCCGGCTGCCGTCCGTCGCCGCGTGCGCCTGCTTGGCGAAGTACGCGAGGACGTCCTCCTGGTCACCCGGCGCGATGCAAATCAACTGCCCGTTCTTCGTCGCCAGCAGGATGCGCCGGTCGCCGAACCGTGCGATCAGGGCCGCCTCCACCCGGCGGGTGACCGGGGCGGTGTCGTCGTAGGCTTCGGGGCCCGCGGCCACCGCGACCGCGTACGCGCGGGAGAGGACGAGTCCGAAGCGTTCCGCCCGCTCGGCGAGCCGCCCAAGGTCACTGCGACCGTACAACAGGTCGTCGATGAACTCCCGGCGCGCCGCCTCCTCCTGGCGCACCGCCAGGCGCTGCGCACGCTCGTACCCTTCGGCGAAGGCGTCGACGGCCTGCTCCACCGCAGCCAGTACACTGCCGACCGCACCCGACACGGCGCCGTCCGGCCACGACGTCCGGGTTTCCGCGAGATGCTGCCGGACGAGGTCGCGCAGACCGTGCCCGGCGTCGGCGGCCTGTTCTCCAAGGGCGCGTCGCTCGTTGAGCTCCTTCCGGGTGAGTCGGCGCCCGGTGGCCGAGACCTCGGCCAAGATCTGGGCGTACCCGAGCAGATACTCGGAAGTCGCCGTCTCCGCCATCGTGGCCCCCCTGTCTTCCAGCCGCACCTTGGCGTGTTCTTGACCGTGGTCGGCTCGGGCAGGGTAGCCAGTGCTGCCGGAAACCGGCAACGTGATGAATGGCCGGCGCGAGTAGGAGGCTGCCACCACCCTGCCCCTCGCGGTGGCCTGTCAGGCAGACAGCCGTTGACAGGCTGCCGCGGAGCCACGGTTCGGCGGTCCTTGAGCGCCGCGTGAGGACGACGCGGCCGCCATCGTGGTCCACGGCACCATCAGAAAACGAGGGGCTACCAGGCGGTGGCGGGCAGGAGGCACTCGTTGTGGCCGGCCAGTCATGAGTGGCTTTGTGACACCGGAGAGGACGGTACGGACAGGCACCCCCGGCGCCTCTTGCGTTGGCGGCCGGTGCCTGTGCTTGAGTCAGCGACGGTCGCTGAGCGGCGGCCTGGTCTTCCGCGTGTGCGAGCCGCGGGGAGGGTACGTGCCGTGTGCCAGGTAGTGCCGACCAGCGCTGATCAGGGCGACGTTCCACTGCCCGGCTCTTCCGGGAGACCTTGACCAGGCCCCGGTTGTGCAGTGCCTGGCAGGTGGTCTTGTAGGAGCTGGTCTCCCATACGCCGGCGGGGAACCCGGCTCCCACCCACCTGCAACACCGAGAGCTGCCGCCCATTGACCCGACGTTCCAGTGGTTCGCCTTCGCTTTGACGTGACGTACGAGGCGGCATGGTGCCAGTTTCGTTGGTGAGTGACCGGTGCTTCGAGCCCATTCGCTCGAACGAGCGGGCTGTCGTGGCTGGAAGCCGGT
>NZ_JAINRC010000010.1 GCF_020400655.1 Streptomyces spinosus | reverse complement strand
TACAGCGCCCGTTCGCGCTCCACCAGCAACGGCATCGGCTCCGAGGCCGTGACCAACTCCCGCAACGGGTACCGCGCGAGGACCGCCTCCACCTCCGGCGCCAGCGCCGGCTTCAGACGGTCGTGCACCGACAGGGAGTCGTCGCCGAGGGCACGAGCGGCGGCCAGGACCAGGGCGCGCTCGGGGCCCTTGGGCACTCCGGCGGCGGCCCGCTCGTACAGCTCCGCGCCCTCCTCCAGGACCAGGCCGGTGTCGATCCCGGCCGGTACCTTCACGGACGCGGTGTGCCGCCACGTCGCCAGCGGATGGCTCCAGGCCTCCACCCGGAAGGTCCAACGGCCCGTCGCGTCCGGGGTGATCCGCGCACCCCAGCGGTCGCTGCCCGGGGACAGCTCCCGCATCGGTGTCCAGGGGCCCCGGCGGCCCTGGGGATCACGCAGGACCACGTTCGCCCCCACGGCATCGTGCCCTTCACGGAACACGGTGGCCGTGACCTCGAAGGTCTCCCCGGTCACCGCTTTCGCCGGGCGCCTGCCGCACTCCACGGCCGGCCGGACGTCACGTACCGGGACACGGCCGATGGCCGGGGTCCTGCGCATGTATCTCACCTCCGCCGTGCGCGGAGCCGGGCACTTGGCCCGGCTCCGCGATCCGAAAGTCGGGCCGGCGCGTGCCGGTCCCGAGAGGAACGCCTTGTACGGTGCCAGGTCAGGGGCTTGGCGCCGTGGAACGCCGCTCCGGTGGTGGCGCTCTTCTGGCCGCCCGGCGTGGCTGCGGCCGTCCGTCCTGCTCGCGCAGGTAGGTGACCAGGTTCGTGCGGAGATAGCGTTCGGCGGCGTCCGCGGCCTCGCGGGCACAGCGTTTGCCCATCAGCACGCACAGCGTGTACCCCGAGTCCTCGAAGGTGGCCCGGACCGTGCGGTCGTGGGGCGAGGCGAGCATCACGCGCTCCCACGCCCGGTAACGCCGCAACTGCCGGGCCACTTCGGCCTTGGCGGGTAGCAGCATGACCCTCAGCCACCTCCCACGCTCTCGACTGGGCGCGTTCCCGACGGTCGGGTGGCGTCCGCGCACAGGAGGGCGCGGCACCGTTACGGCGATCGAGGCTTTCACTTATGGTGCACGCGCGACGACGCAGCGTCTTGTTGGAGCTTCAACCATTCGGGTGGGGAGGGTGTTCCTGTTGCACGAATGGCGTAGTGGGCTCACCGTGGAGGTGACTCAGAAGCGATCAGCGCTCACGCTATGTGTCCGGGATCCCTCCCGGACGGGGCAAGGGGAGCGAGAGCTTCGCCGGTGAGGAGCAAGCGACGATGAAGACCGCAGTGCCCTGCTACTACCACCTCGACGTGGAAGTCAGCCCGGAACGGGTGGGACAGGTCAGCCGCATCCTGGCCGCCCACCTCCGCTACTGGGACCTCGAGAACCTCGTGGACCCCGTCTGCCACGGCGCCGAACTGCTGCTGCGTGCGATCGACGCGCACGCGACGGACAAGCACACCTCGATCGAGATGTGGTGGAACGGCCAGCACCTCATCACCGCCTTCGGTGACGACGACCCCGATCTGCGCCCGGACCTGGACCTGAGGTCCTGCCTCGCGGACATCGCAGCGATGAGCGACGGCTGGGGCTGCTGCGCCTCGGACACCGGCAGCAAGATCATCTGGTTCTCGCAGCGCGCCCGCGCAGGCCAGCGCGTTCCACTGGTGCCCACCGCCCCCGCGCCGACGCTGCGGGAGGGCCTGACGCTACCGCGCGAGGAGCCGGTGACCGTGCTCGCCGCGCCCGCGACCGCCGGTGACGACGCCCTGGAGGGCAGCCGGTGACCGCCCGAAAGAACCGCAAAGGGGTGCCCGTGTGGAGCGGGCACCCCTACCCGTTGGGAGCCGCGTTCGACGGACAGGGCACCAACTTCGCCCTGTTCAGCGAGGTCGCCGAGCGCGTCGAACTGATCCTCGTCGACGACTCCGGCGGCGCGAGCGCCGTCCCGCTGCAGGAGGTCGACGGCTTCGTGTGGCACGCCTACCTGCCCGGCGTCGGACCCGGCCAGCGCTACGGCTACCGGGTGCACGGCCCCTGGCAGCCCTCGCTCGGCCACCGCTGCAACCCGGCCAAGCTGCTGCTCGACCCGTACGCCCGTGCCGTGGACGGCCAGATCGACAACCACGCCTCCCTGTACGAGCGCGCCCCGGACGGGCCCGCCCCGGACGACAGCGCCGGCCACTCCATGCTGGGTGTGGTCACCGACCCGTTCTTCGACTGGGGCGACGACCGCCCGCCCCGGACGGCGTACGCGGACTCGGTGATCTACGAGGCGCACGTGCGCGGCCTGACCATGACCCACCCTGACGTCCCGGAGCGGCTGCGCGGCACCTACGCCGGCCTCGCGCATCCCGCGGTGACCGAGCACCTCACCTCGCTCGGCGTGACCGCCGTCGAGCTGATGCCGGTCCACCAGTTCGTCCAGGACGGCGTGCTCCAGGACCGCGGCCTGTCCAACTACTGGGGCTACAACACCATCGGCTTCTTCGCCCCGCACAACGCCTACGCCGCCTTCGGCACCCGCGGCCAGCAGGTCAACGAGTTCAAGGCCATGGTGAAGGCACTGCACGCGGCCGGCCTGGAAGTCATCCTCGACGTGGTCTACAACCACACCGCCGAGGGCAACGAACTGGGCCCCACCTTGTCCTTCCGGGGCATCGACAACGCCTCCTACTACCGCCTGGTCGACGGCGACTGGGCGCACTACTACGACACCACCGGCACCGGCAACAGCCTGCTGATGCGGCACCCCTACGTACTCCAGCTGATCATGGACTCGCTGCGGTACTGGGTCACCGAGATGCACGTCGACGGCTTCCGCTTCGACCTCGCGGCCACCCTGGCCCGGCAGTTCCACGAGGTCGACCGGCTCTCGGCGTTCTTCGACCTGATCCAGCAGGACCCCGTCATCAGCCGGGTCAAGCTCATCGCCGAGCCCTGGGACGTCGGCGAGGGCGGCTACCAGGTGGGGAACTTCCCGCCGCTGTGGTCGGAGTGGAACGGCAAGTACCGGGACGCGGTGAGGGACTTCTGGCGGGCCGAGCCCGGCTCCCTCGGTGAGTTCGCCTCCCGGCTCACCGGCTCCTCCGACCTCTACCAGCACAGCCGGCGCCGGCCGCGCGCGAGCGTCAACTTCGTCACCGCGCACGACGGTTTCACCCTGCGCGACCTGGTGTCGTACAACGACAAGCACAACGAGGCCAACGGCGAGGACAACCGGGACGGCGAGAGCCACAACCGCTCCTGGAACTGCGGGGCGGAGGGCGACACCGACGACCCGGCCGTGCTCGAACTGCGGGCCCGCCAGCAGCGCAACCTGCTGGCCACGCTGCTGCTCTCGCAGGGCATCCCGATGCTCTGCCACGGCGACGAACTCGGCCGCACCCAGCGGGGCAACAACAACGCCTACTGCCAGGACAACGAGATCTCCTGGATCGACTGGGAGCTGACCGAGGAGCAGCGCGCCCTCGCCGACTTCACCCGGAGCCTGATCGCGCTGCGCGCCGCGCACCCGGTGCTGCGCCGCCGCCGCTTCTTCCGCGGCGAGACCGCGACCCACGCCAGGCAGCCGCTGCCGGACCTGATGTGGCTGCGGCCCGACGCCCGGGAGATGACCGACCGCGACTGGCAGCGCGGGGACGCGCACACGGTCGGGGTGTTCCTCAACGGGGACGCCATCGCCGAGCGCGACTCCTACGGCCGCCGCATGGTCGACGACTCCTTCCTGCTGTGCGTCAACGGCTACTGGGAGCCGGTCGTCTTCCGCCTGCCCGACGACTCCTTCGGGGAGCGGTGGACCACCCTGATCGACACCGCCGACCCCGAGGGCGTCCCCGACGAACGCGAACGGAAGGCGGGCACCAGGCTGCGGGTGGAGGCGCGCAGCCTGGTGCTGCTCTCCCGCCCGTCGCGTGCCGCCGGCACGTGACGCGACCGTGCGACGGCGCCGCACCCCGGGCGGGTGCGGCGCCGTCGGCGCGCGGTGCCGGCCTCAACGGCTCCGGCGGGACGTCACCGTGAACTGGGCGCCGTCCGGGTCGCGCAGGATCGCCTCCGTCTCCTCCTCGCGCAGCACGCTGCCACCGTGCTTCTCCGCCGTACGGGCGCAGCCGGGCACGTCGGCCACCGCGAAGTGGACCTGCCAGTGCGGTCGTACCGAAGGGTCCGGGGCCGCCTCCACCGCTCCCGAGTCGATGCGCGCCACGATGTCGCCCTGGCTGCGCAGCACCACCTCGCCGCCCTCGTACTCGACCTCGCAGCAGCCCGGCAGCCCGGTCGCCCAGCCCAGCACCTCGCCGTAGAAGATCGCGGCGTCGAAGGCGTCCCGGGTGTGCAGCCGGACGAAGGTCGGGGCCGCCTGCCGCCACGCCTCCCAGTTGGTGACCAGTTCGCCCTGCCAGATCCCGAACGTGGCCCCGTCCCGGTCGGCGAGCAGCGCCGCCCGGCCCGGCGGGAACGACAGCGGCCCGACCGCCGACGTACCGCCGCGCTCGCGCACCCGGGACACCGCCACGTCCGCGTCCGCCACGGCGAAGTACGGCGTCCAGGCCACCGCCATCTGCCACATGGAGGCGACGGCGGCGATCCCGGCCACCGGGACCCCGTCCGCCAGGGCGATCCGGAAGTGTTCGCCGAGCTTGGCGCCGCGCCAGCGCCAGCCGAGGACGGCTGCGTAGAAGTCCTGGGTGGTCTGGAGATCGCGGCTGGTCAGGCTCACCCAGCACGGTGCGCCGTAGACGGAGTGTGTGGAGACGACTTCTTTTCTGCGGGTCTCGCCGCCGGTGCGGGTGTCGTGGTTCATGGCAGTCGCGTCCTGCTCTCGGGGCCGGGCGGCCACCGGTCTGACACCAGTGTCCGACCGGAAGCGGGTGGGCTGCCTGTCGAGTACCCCGGGTGGCGGCGGTGCAGGCCCCTGCGCAGGATGGAGGGATGGGAGACATCGAGCCGGACCGGATCGCCGCGCTGCAGGCGGAGGTCGACCAGCTGAAGGAGGCCATGACCTCCCACGCGGTGATCGACCAGGCGATCGGGATGGTCGTGGCCCTCGGCCGGGTGACCCCGGACCAGGGGTGGCAGGTGCTGAAGGAGGTCTCCCAGCACACCAACATCAAGCTGCGCAACATCGCGGAGCTGATCCTGATCTGGGGGCGGCGCGGCGACATCCCGGCCCAGATCAGGGCCGCGCTGGAGGACGCGCTGGACCGGTACGGCCCCACCCAGGTGCCGGGGTCCGAGGGACAGTAGGCCCCCGGGGCCGGGGGAGGAGCCGCGGGGGGCGGGGGACCGGGGGATCAGCGGGCGCGGACCTCCGCCAGCAGTTCGTCGCGCAGCCGGTCGAAGCAGCCGCTGAGCAGCCGCGAGACGTGCATCTGCGAGATGCCCAGCTGCTGGGCGATCCGGCTCTGGGTCATACCGCCGAAGAACCGCAGGTAGAGGATGGTGCGTTCGCGTTCGGGCAGCGCCTCCAGACACGGCTTGACCGCGGCCCGGTCCACGACGAGGTCGAACCCCGGGTCAGGACCGCCCAGGGAGTCGCCCAGGGCGTAGCCGTCCGTGCCGGCCACCTCGGCGTCCAGGGACAGGGCGGAGAAGCACTCCAGCGCCTCCATCCCGGTGCGCACCTCGTCCTCGCCGAGCCGTGTGAACGCGGCGATCTCGGCGACGGTGGGGGCCCGGCCCGGTGTGGTCTGCGCCAGCTCCTTGGTGGCGGCGCGGACCCGGTTGCGCAGGTCCTGCACCCGGCGCGGCACGTGCAGGGTCCACATGTGGTCGCGGAAGTGGCGCTTGATCTCCCCGGTGATGGTCGGCACCGCGTACGCCTCGAAGGCCCGGCCGCGGTCGGGATCGTAGTGGTCGACGGCCTTGACCAGGCCCAGCGCGGCCACCTGGTACAGGTCCTCCAGGGCCTCGCCACGGCCGCGGAACCGCACGGCGATCCGCTCGGCCATGGGCAGCCACAACCGGACGAGCTCGTCCCGCAGCGCCTGGCGCTCGGGACCGTCGGGGAGGCCGGCGAGCCGCTCGAAAGCGCCGCCGGTGTCCGGGGCGTCGTCGTGCGGATGGGGTTTCGTGCTGCCAGTGACACGCATCGCGCGCACCTCTCTCAGCAGGTGCTGGATGACAGACACCGTGGGAGGTGCGCTCGGACCATGGATAGGACACCGGGGCGTGCGGCACAAGGCCGGCTCCCACGGACGTGCCTCCTGTCCGAAGCACTGCTCATCCCTTTCCCGCTGACGGGCATCTCAAAACAAACCCGTACATATCGGGGAAGTCGGGCGCGGTGTCTTGACCGGCCCTTGGGAGGCGATACCTCTGTAACAGAGGTAATCTCCGAAGCGTGAACGCCGACGCCTTCCCGGAGGAACTGGCCGACGCGCTGGTGCGCATCCAGCGGCTGATCCGGCGCCGGCTGCGCGGCGGGCTCACCGGGCCCCGGCTGCGCGGCGCCGAGGTCGAACTGCTGCGGCTGGTCGAGTCCCGGCCCGGCATCGGCGTCTCGGACGCGGCGCGACGGCTGCACCTGGCCGGCAACTCCGTGTCGACCCTGGTCAACCAGCTGGTCCGGGACGGCTACCTGGTCCGCGAGACCGACCCGGCCGACCGGCGTGCCGCCCGGCTGCTGCTGACCGGGGCCGCCGAGCAGCGGCTCGCGGACTGGCGGCGCCGCCGGGCCGAACTGGTCGGCCGGCACGTCTCCCGGCTCGGCGAGGCCGACCGCGAGGCCCTGCGCGGGGCCCTCCCGGCCCTGCGCAGACTGGCCGTCATGCTGCACGAGGAGGCCGAGGAAACATGACGAGCGACATGCCCGACGTATCCGGGACGGCGGGTGCCGGCGAGGCCGCGGCGGCCCCCGGTGACCCCGGTGCTCCCTCCGCGGCCACGGCCCGGGGCGGCGTCGAAGCCGTCTCCTGCACCGGGCTCGCCCACGCCTTCGGCGAGACCCGCGCCGTCGACGGGCTCGACCTGGCCGTCCGGGAGGGCGAGGTGTTCGGGCTGCTGGGGCCCAACGGGGCCGGCAAGACCACCGCCATCCGGTGCATCACCACCCTGCTGCCCGTCCCCGCCGGCATGGTCCGCGTCTTCGGGCACGACGCCGCCAAAGAGCCGATGGCGGTGCGCCGGCTGCTCGGGTACGTCCCGCAGCAATTGTCCGCCGACAGCGGACTCACCGGCCGGGAGAACACCGCCCTGTTCGCCCGGGTCTTCGACGTGCCGCGCCGCGAGCGCGCCGCGCGCGTCGACCAGGCCCTCGCCGCCGTCGGCCTCGCCGACGCCGCGGACCGGCTGGCCGGCACCTACTCCGGCGGCATGGTCCGCCGCCTGGAACTCGCCCAGGCCCTGGTCAGCGCGCCCCGGCTGCTCATCCTGGACGAGCCCACGATCGGCCTGGACCCGATCGCCCGTACCGGCGTCTGGGAGCACATCAACGCCGTACGCGCCGTCACCGGCATGACCGTCCTGGTCACCACCCACTACATGGACGAGGCGGACCAGTACTGCGACCGGGTCGGCCTCATGCACCGCGGCCGGGTCCGCGCCCTCGGCACCCCCGCGGCCCTGCGCCGCGGCCTCGCCGAGCGGCAGGGCGCCGACCGCCTGCCCACACTGGAGGACGTCTTCCGCGACGTCGCCGGCAGTGGCCTCGAAGACCACCCCGCAGGAGGTTTCCGCGATGTCCGAAGCACCCGCCGCACCGCGCACCGCGTCGGCTGACGGCACCGCCCTGCTGCTCACCCCGCCCGTGCCGCGCGCGGGCTGGCGCGTCCTGCCCGCGCGGGTGGCCGCCATGTGCGCCGTCGAGCTCCAGAAGCTGCGCCACGACCGGACCGAGCTGTACACCCGCGCGGTCCAGCCCGCCCTGTGGCTGCTGATCTTCGGCCAGACCTTCACCCGGATCCGGGCGATACCCACCGGCGGGGTCCCGTACATCGACTATCTGGCGCCCGGCATCATCGCCCAGTCGGCGATGTTCATCGCGATCTTCTACGGCATCCAGATCATCTGGGAGCGGGACGCGGGCATCCTGAACAAGCTGCTCGTCACCCCCACCCCGCGCTCGGCCCTGATCACCGGAAAGGCCTTCGCGGCCGGGGTGAAGTCCCTGGTCCAGGCGGTCGTCGTGATCGTGATCGCCGCACTGCTCGGCGTCGCCCTCACCTGGAACCCGCTCCGGCTGCTCGGCGTCGCCCTCGCGGTGGTCCTCGCCTCGGTGTTCTTCTCCTGCCTGTCGATGACCATCGCGGGGATCGTGCTCAGCCGCGACCGGCTGATGGGCTTCGGACAGGCGATCACCATGCCGCTGTTCTTCGGCTCCAACGCCCTGTATCCCGTGTCGGTGATGCCGGGCTGGCTCCAGGCCGTCAGCAAGGTCAACCCGCTGAGCTATCAAGTGGACGCCCTGCGGGGCCTGCTGCTCGGCACGCCCGCGCATCTCGCCGCCGACTTCGGGGTGCTGGCGGTGGCCGCGGCGGCGGGCATCACCGCGGCCTCCGCGCTGCTCGGCCGGCTGGCCCGCTGATCTTGCAGCGGACGTGATGTGCGGCACGCGCGCGTACCCGGCCGCGAGGGGCCGGACCCGGATTCTTCCTGCGCAGCGCTTGATCGCCGATCAAAGCGGGTGAATCCCCTGGCCACGCCGCATTCCGCATATTTGACAGTGCGCTGAGCGCACAGATAGACAGCAGCTCTCGAAGGTCGAGAGGGGCACTGTGTACGAGCCGAACGTGGTCGGGGACTGGCACGAGTACGACGAGCATGCCGGTCTGCGGGTCCGCGTCCACCGTCTGGAGCCGGCCGAGCCGCCGCGCGGACGGGATGACGCCGCCGCCGGGCTGACGTACTTCAGCGTCCGGGTGACCGTGGAGAACCGCGGCGCACGGCACTACGGCATCCATCTGGAGGACGGTCAGATCGACGTCCGCGTCGGCCCGGACGGCGAGGGTGCCTTCATCGACTGGCGCAACTCCCAGTTCATCGAGGGCTTCGACGTCTACCCGCTGCGCCGGGCCACCGCCGTCGTCTACGCCGCCGCACCCGAGGCCGCCCTCACCCACGTGGACGTACAGGTCCAGCTGCGGGTGGAGGACGAGTGGACCGAGCGCCGGCTGTGGGCGGGCGGCATCGGCATCGTGGAACCGGCCGCGCCCGCCGCGCCCGCCGGCACCGGCCAGGGCAGCCTGGCCCACCAGGTCAGCGCGTTCCTGAAGGACCAGAGCGAGCCCGGTTCCGCCTGACGGGCGCCCGCACGGGGTGCCGTACGACGCTCAGTGCGGAATGCCGTCGATGATCTCGCGCGCGCCCTGCCGCAGCAGCGCCACCGCGACCGAGGTGCCGAGCGTGGCCGGATCCAGCCGGCCCGCCCACTCGTGGGCGTTCAGCCGGGTCTTGCCGTCCGGCGTGAAGACACAGGCCCGCAGGGAGAGTTCGCCGCTGCGGTCCACTCGCGCGTAGCCGGCGATGGGGCTGTTGCAGTGTCCCTGCAGCACGTGCAGGAACATCCGCTCCGCCGTCGCCTCCCGGTGGGTGTCCGGGTCGCTGAGCCCGCTGACCGCGTCGATCAGCTCGGTGTCGTCCTCCCGGCACTGCAACGCGAGGATGCCCGCGCCGATCGGCGGCATCATCGCCTCCGGGGAGAGCACCTCGCTGATCACGTCCGTCCGGCCGATGCGCTCCAGGCCGGACACCGCCAGCAGCAGCGCGTCCGCCTCGCCGGCGGCCAGCTTCTCCAGCCTGCGGTTGGCGTTGCCCCGGAAGGGCACGCACTCCAGGTGCGGATGGGTGGCGGCCAGTTGGGCGATGCGGCGCACCGCGGAGGTGCCGATCCGGGTGCCGGCCGGAAGCTCGTCCAGGGTGAGGCCGTCCGGGTGCACCAGCGCGTCCCGGATGTCGTCCCGCTTCAGGAACGCGGCGAACACCGTCCCGGCCGGCAGCGGCCGGTCGGCGGGCACGTCCTTGACGCAGTGCACGGCGAGATCCGCCTCCCCGGCCAGCAGGGCGGCGTCCACCTCCTTGGTGAACGCGCCCTTGCCCTCGACCTGGGAGAGATCGCCGAGCCACTTGTCGCCGGTGGTCTTCACCGGTACGACCGTGGTGCGCACGCCCGGGTGCAGCGCCGCCAACCCGGCGCGGACCCGGTCGACTTGGGCCAGGGCCATGGGCGAGTCGCGGGAGACGATTCGGATCAGTTCGGGAACCGGCATGCGGGACACGATAGACCCACCGGCCTCAGCCGGGCTCCCCGGGCAGGTCCGCCGCCGACTCCTCCGGGGTGAGATCCGGGCGCAGCCGCAGCCAGGAGGGCTGGCGCAGCATCCCGTGCCGGGTGCGGTTGCTGTAGCTGACCTCGCCCACCAGCCGGGGCAGCACCCAGCGGGCGCCGGGGACACGCGGCACGGGGTCGAAGGGGCACCGGTCGCTCGCCGTGTCCCGCAGCAGGTCCGCCAGCCGGGCGCGCTCGGCCCCGCTCCAGCCGGTGCCCACCCCGCCGACGTACCGCAGCCGGCCCGCCGGGTCGCGCTGGCCGGCCAGCACCGCTCCGGGCAGTCCGGTCAGCCGGCCCTTTCCGGGCAGCCAGCCGCCGACGATCACGTCCTCGGCCCGCATGTTCCGGATCTTGATCCAGGCGCGGGAGCGCACACCGGGCTCGTACACCGAGTCCAGCCGCTTGCACACCAGGCCCTCCAGGCCGTGTTCCCGGGTCGCCGCCAGTGCCTCGGCGCCGTGCCCGGTCACCGCCCCGGGTGTCGACCAGTACGGCCCCGCGAGCCCCAGCTCCTCCAGCCGCGCCCGCCGCCGGCGGTACGGCAGCCGTACCAGGGGCTCCTCCAGATAGGGCACGTCGAACAGCACCAGGTGCACCGGGACCTGGGCGGCCCGGCGCGCCGCCCGCGCGGGGGCGTGCGCGAGGCCCATCCGGCTCTGCAGCAGCTGGAAGTCGGCGCGGCCCCGCTCGTCCAGGGCCAGCACCTCGCCGTCCAGCACGGCGGGGACGGTGCCCAGCGCCCCGCCGAGCGGCCGGAGCTCGGGGTAGGCGCCGGTGATGTCCTCGCCCGAGCGGGCGCGCAGCAGCACACTGCCGTCGCCGGGCAGGTACGCCATCACCCGCTGGCCGTCCTGCTTGGTCTCGTACGCCCACCGCGCGTCCTGCGCGGCGGGCGGCAGGCTGCCGGGCGTCGCGAGCATGGGCGGAATCAGCGGCAGGGTCACGGCGGTCACGGCAGAGATCTCGACCACCTCCGGTCCGGTCACGCACCTTTCCCGCCGGGTTCCCCTGAACGGTCCCGCGCCGTCACGAGGCGCGGTGGCCGGGTGGGGCCCGGTGCGGGGCGGGGGCGTGGCGGCCGGACGCGTTGTGCGGGGCCCGGTGCCGGCCGGGCGGGGGCGGTTACGGGGTGCCGGGCGGGCGTGGTGCCGGCTGCCGGTGCCGCCCGGCGCGTGGACGCCGGGCCGGTCCGCGGAGGGTCTGGCGGCGAGGGCGGGCCGGCTCGGCGAGGCGGGCCGGCGGGCCGTGCCGCTCGGCCGGGCGACCGGCGGCTGACCGGCGCCGCCGGGCCGTCAGGCGACCGGCCGCGGTCCGCCGCCCGCGGCCGGGTCGAGCCGGTGTGCCGTGCCGGGCCCGGATGACACGGGCCCGTGGGACGGGTGGGCCGGTACGGCACCGGGCCGGCCGACCCGCCGGGAGGAGCCGCCGGGGCCGTCCCGGACGGGGGCGACCGCACGGGACGACGAGCCCCGCCCAGCCGACCTGTTCCGGCGGCGGGGTTACTCCGGCCGGCTTCCGCCGACCCCCTCGCCGGTGCACGGCACCCGGCGCGCCCGACGGGCCCGCACGAGCGTGTCCGTTCAGGTCACCCGTTCGGTCGCCGGTTCCGGGACCGGGGTCGCACCCGGGGTGCCGGGGCGGTGGCGGGGGAGGAAGGAGGCGAGGACGAAGGCGAGGGCCGCCGCGCCCGCGCCGAGTGCCATGACCGCCTTGAAGCCGTTCTCGGACGGCAGCGCGTGGCCGCCGAGGCTGATCGTCAGCTGGGCGAGGATCACGCCCGCGACCGCGCTGGCCACCGACGTGCCGATGGACCGCATCAGCGTGTTGAGGCTGTTTGCGGCGGCGGTCTCCGACGGCGGTACCGCGCTCATGATCAGTGCGGGCATGGCGCCGTAGGCGAAGCCGACGCCCGCGCCGATGACGCAGGAGACCAGGACCAGGTGCCAGACCTCGCTCATCAGCACGATGTTCAGCGCGTACCCGGCGGCGACGATGACCGCTCCGGTCATGAGCGTGATCTTCGGGCCCCGGGACTTGGTGATCATGGCGGAGACCGGTGCCATGGCCATCATCACCAGGCCCTGCGGCGCCATCACCAGGCCGACGGTGAGCATCGACCTGCCGAGGCCGTACCCGGTCCGGGCCGGCAGCTGGAGGAGCTGTGGCAACACCAGGGACATCGCGAACATCGAGAAGCCGAACGCGATGGAGGCCAGATTGGTGAACAGCACCTGACGGCGGGCGGTGGTGCGCAGGTCCACCAGCGGCTGCGCGGTGCGCAGCTCGAACACGCCCCAGCCCAGCAGGACGACGACGGCGAGCGCGAACAGACCCAGGGTGGTGCCGCTGGTCCAGCCCCAGTCGGCGCCCTTGGAGACGGCCAGCAGCAGCGAGACCAGGCCGACGGCCATGCCCAGCGCGCCGGCCACGTCGAAGCGCCCGCCCGTGCGCACGCTGGACTCCGGCACCAGGCTCAGCACGCACACGAACGCGACGACGCCGAGGCTCCCGGAGGTCCAGAACAGCACGTGCCAGTCGAAGTGGTCGGCGATGAAGGCCGCGGCGGGCAGCCCGAGCGCGCCGCCGACACCCAGCGAGGCGCTCATCAGCGCGGTCGAGCCGGCCAGCTTCTCCGGCGGCAGCTCGTCGCGCATGATGCTGATGCCCAGCGGGACCACGGCGGCGGCGAGCCCCTGGAGCGTACGGCCGACGATCATCGGGACGAGCGCGTCGCTGAGCGCGCACACCACCGAGCCGGCCACCAGCAGCACGAGGCTGACCACCAGCAGGCGCCGCTTGCCGAACATGTCGCCGAGCCGGCCGGCCACCGGGGTGGCGACGGCGGCGGCCAGCAGCGTGGCCGTGACCGCCCAGGCGGCGTCGGACGCCGAGGCGTGCAGATAGCCGGGCAGCTCCGGGACGATCGGGATCACCAGGGTCTGCATCAGCGACACGGTGATGCCGGCCAGGGCCAGCACCGCGACCACGGCGCCCGGCCGGGCCGGAGCGGAGCGGCCGGCCTCGGCGGGCCGGGCGGGGGCGTCGGACATGGGAGAACCTTCCGGGACTGGGGAGGGCACGGGAGCCGGCGGGTGACCGGCGACTTTTAAGTCAACTGCTTGACTTACTGTAGCGGTACGGGACGGTGGCACGCGGGGGCCTGTCCCCGCCGGCGCGGGCGGGACCGTAGGCTGCCCTGGCTGGACCTCGCCGCCCCGGTTGAGGACCTGGGACGGAGCGCGGGACGGGCCGGCCCAGGGCGGTCGGCAGTCCCGGAGCGGTGGTGAGCATGGCGCGCAGGACGGCGCGGGCCGAGCAGGTGAGCGCGACCCGGGAGGCGATCCTGACCGCGGCGGAGCGGCTGTTCGCCGAGCACGGCGTGTACGCCGTCTCCAACCGCCAGGTCAGCGAGGCCGCGGGGCAGGGCAACAACGCCGCGGTCGGTTACCACTTCGGTACCAAGGCCGACCTGGTCCGCGCGGTCGCCCGGCGGCACGCCGAGCACATCGAGACCCTGCGGGAGCGGGCGCTGGCGGCGGCCGGTGACTCCACGGACGTACGCGACTGGGTCGACTGCCTGATCCGGCCGGTGACCGGGCACCTGGCGAGCCTCGGCAGCCCCACCTGGTATGCCCGCTTCTGCGCCCAGGCCATGACCGACCCGGCCCTGCACGAGATCATGGTCGAGGAGTCCCTGGCCTCACCGGCGCTGCGCGAGGCGGTCGAGGGCCTGAACCGCACCCTGCCGGAACTGCCGCCCGAGGTGCGCGCCGAACGCGGCCAGATGGTCCGGCTCCTGATCCTGCACACCTGCGCCGAGCGGGAGCGGGCCCTGGCGGAGGGCACCCCGACCCCGCGCGCCACCTGGGACGAGGTGGCCACGGGCCTCGCGGACGCGATCGTGGGCCTGTGGCTGGCCCCCGTGGGCACCGTCCGCCGGACCGCGAGCGGCTGAACCGGGCGGCGGGCCGGGGCCACCGCCCAGGTGTCAGGAGGACCGCGGCGGCCCGACCCAGCCCAGCGAGCGTTCGACGGCCCGCTGCCAGTTGTCGTACTCCGCCTCCCGCCGCCCGGGGTCCATGGCGGGCAGCCACTGGCCGGCCTTGTGCCAGTTGCGGCGCAGCACCTCGAGGTCGGACCAGTAACCGGCGGCGAGCCCGGCCGCGTAGGCGGCGCCGAGGGAGACCGTCTCGGCGACCATCGGCCGGACCACCGGCACGTCGAGCACGTCGGCCACGAACTGCATGAGCAGGTTGTCCGAGGTCATGCCCCCGTCCACCTTCAGCTGCCGCAGGGCGACCGAGGAGTCGGCGTTCATGGCGTCGACGACCTCCCGGGTCTGCCACCCGGTGGCCTCCAGGACGGCCCGCGCCAGATGCCCCTTGGTGATGTACGAGGTGAGCCCGACGATGACCCCGCGCGCGTCGCTGCGCCAGCGCGGCGCGAACAGGCCCGAGAAGGCGGGGACGATGTAGCAGCCGCCGTTGTCCTCGACCGTCCGGGCGAGGGTCTCGATCTCCGGCGCGCTGCTGATCAGCCCCAGGCGGTCACGGAACCACTGGACGAGCGCGCCGGTGACGGCGATCGACCCTTCCAGGGCGTAGGCCGGCTGCTGCTCCCCGATCTTGTAGGCGACCGTCGTGAGGAGCCCGTGCCGGGACCGCACCAGGTCGGTCCCGGTGTTGAGCAGCAGGAAGCTGCCCGTTCCGTAGGTGCACTTGGCCTCGCCCGGGGAGAAGCAGGTCTGGCCGAACAGGGCGGCCTGCTGGTCGCCGAGCGCGGCGGTGATGGAGACGCCCGGCAGCAGCGAGCGGGCCTCGCCGTACGGTTCCGCGGACGACCTGATCTCGGGGAGCATCGAGCGGGGCACCCCGAAGAAGGCCAGCAGTTCGTCGTCCCAGGCGAGCTTGCGGATGTTCATCAGCATCGTGCGGCTGGCGTTGGTGGCGTCCGTGATGTGCAGACCGCCGTCGGGTCCGCCGGTGAGGTTCCAGACCAGCCAGCTCTCCATCGTGCCGAACAGCACCTCGCCGTCCCGGGCGCGCTGTTCGACCCCCTTGACGTGGTCGAACAGCCACCGGATGCGCAGTGCGGAGAAGTAGGTCGACGGCGGCAGGCCGCACCGTTCGAGGAAGAACCCCTCCCCGGGGTCTTCCGCGAGGGCGTCGACGAGCGGCGCCGTGCGGGTGTCCTGCCAGACGATCGCCCGGCCGAGCGGCGCGCCGGTCCGCCGGTCCCAGAGCACCGTCGTCTCCCGCTGGTTGGCCAGGCCGATCGCCGCGATCTGCCCCTCGCCCACACCGGCGTCCGCCAGGGCCTCGGGCACCACGCGCCGCAGGTTCTGCCAGATCTCGACGGCGTCGTGCTCGACCCATCCGGGCTTCGGGAAGTGCTGCTGGTGCTCCTTCTGCGCGACCGAGACCAGCCGCCCACGGTGGTCGAACAGGATGCATCGGGTCGAGTTGGTGCCCTGATCGACGGACATCACGTACCGTTCAGCCATGATCGGGTCTGCCTTCCGACGGATCGAGGGGCGGCTGTCCTGGCCTACCAGCGGGCGGCTCCGAGGTCCCTGGAGACCGCCCGCGCGGCTTCCCGGAGCAGACTGACCAGATGCGGGCGGGGCCGGCCCTGGCCGTCACAGATCCGCTCGAGGGGCCCGGACAGCCCGATGGCGCCGACGACGAGCCCGCCGTGCCCCCGGATCGGCGCCGAGATCCCCGCCTCACCCATGCTCATCTCCTGGATCTCGGCGGCCCAACCGAGCTCCCTGACCTCGGCGAGCGCCCGGGCGAGCCGCTCGGGGTCGACCAGCGTGTGCCGGGTGTACGCCTCCAGCCCCGGCGGCCGGACCGGCTCGACGGTCGCCGTCCCGAAGGCCAGCAGGACCTTGCCGAGCGAGGAGGCGTGCAGGGGCAGCAGCGCGCCCACGTCCAGGGTCTGGAAGGTGTCGTCCGGCCGGAACACGTGGTGGACGATGAGGACGCTGCCCTCCAGCGGGGTCCCGAGGCGCACCGCCTCCCCGCTGCGGGCGGCCAGGGCGTCGGCCCAGTTCAGCGAGCGGGAGCGCAGTTCGTTGACGTCCAGGTAGCTGGTGCCGAGGTGCAGCAGGGCGGCTCCCAGCTGGTACTTCCCGGTGGTCGCGTCCTGCTCCACGAAGTCCACGTGCTGGAGCGTGCGCAGGATGCCGTGGGCGGTGCCCTTCGCCAGCCCGAGCGACGCGGCCACCTCGCCGAGACCGAGTCGGCGGGGGCCACCGGCGAGCAGGCGCAGGATCGCCGCCGCCCTTTCGATCGACTGGACTGGGCCGGCCATGAGGCGAGCCTATTACCGCTGCGGACGCTTCGCCGCGCGGACGAGACGCGGCGCCGGGGACCGCTCGTTCGGTAATGCCGACCGCCGTTCATTGACCAGTCCGGTTTGTCTCCTTAGGTTTCATTGAAGCCCGGAAAGGCGCCGACTCACGCGCCCGGCCGGCACACACCATCGGGAGAGAACATGGCGGCACAGCTCAACACGCTGCTACGGGCGGCGGCACGCGAACACGTGTGTCCGGTGCCGCCCGTCCCCGACGCCGTCTCGGCCGTGCGCCGGGGTGCGGCGGCGGCGCTCACCGACTGGGACGTGTCCGCGCAGATCGCCGAGGACGCGCTGCTCGTGGTGTCGGAGCTCGTCACCAACGCGATCCTCCACGCCCGGCCCCCGGCCGAGCTGCGGCTGACCTGGGAGGCGGGCGAGGGCGGCGGCACGCTGCGCGTGGAGGTCACCGACGCGGGACCCGTGCGTGCGGCGGGGCAGCCGATCGGCTGGCTCGATCCGGACGAACACGGCCGGGGCGAGGCGATCGTCCACGCCCTGGCGACACGTCACGGCATACGGGTCCGTCGTGGCGGGGTCACCCGCTGGGCGGAGCTAGTCTGAGGCGTCCGCGGCGCCGTCCGAGGTCCCGCCGGCGCGGAGTCCGGCTCCCGCGCGGCCGTCCTGCGCAGCAGCAGGAGGGCCGCGTCGTCGTGCAGCCGCCCGCCCACGTGCGCCAGCAGTTCGCCGTGCAGCCCGGTGAGCGTGCGGGCCGGCTCGTCGGACAGATGCCGGGCCACGCCCTCGGCCAGCGGATAGAACGCGCCCGCGTCGTCGCGGGCCTCGGTGACCCCGTCGGTGTAGAGCAGCAGCTGGTCGCCCGCGGTGAAGGGCAGCCGCTGGAGGCGGGGCTCCTCGCCCGAGAGGGCGCGCAGCCCCAGGGGTGGCGCGGGGTGGGCGGGCTCGACCGCCCCCGCGCCTGCGGCGGCCGGTATCAGCAGGGGAGGCGCGTGTCCGCAGTTCACGACCTCCAGGTGTCCCGCCGAGGGGCAGCCGACGACCACGGCGGTGACGAAGTCGTCCGGGCCGAGGTTGCGCGCCAGGCTCCGCTCGATCCGGCTCACGACGGCGAGCAGGTCGGGCTCGTCGTGGGCGGCCTCGCGGAACACCCCGAGCACCAGTGCGGCGGTTCCCACGGCGGGCAGCCCCTTGCCGCGCACGTCGCCGACGATCAGCCGGACACCGTGCGGGGTGGACACCACGGCGTAGAGGTCCCCGCCGATCCGGGCCTCCGCCGCGGCGGCGCTGTACCGGACGGCCACCTCGAACGGGCCCACGGTCCCGGGCACGGGCTGGAGCACCGCCCGCTGGGTGGCCTCGGCGACCGAGCGCACGTCCGCGAGGACCCTCTCCCGGTGGCCGCTGAGCGCACCGGTCAGGCCGCTCGCCGCGGTGACGGCCACCAGTGCGCACAGGACGGCCGCGAGCTCGTGTCCGGGAGTGCCGTGCGCCAGGGCCAGCGCCGTGCCCGTCGCCGCGGCGAGGAGACCGGCGCAGAGCACGCCGTGCAGGCCGCTGACGGTGGCGGCCAGGGCCGGTCCGGCGGCCAGCAGCGGCAGCCACGTCGTGCCGGTGCCCCCGGCGACGCCGACGAGCATGACGAGCGCGGCGACCAGGACCGGCAGCGCGTGCACGAGCACGGCCGGCAGTCCGCCGGCATGCCGGCGGACCCCTCTGCGGCCACCGGCCGTCCGGTTCTCGCACAGCCGGTATGGGACCTGGCGCATGTCTCGTCCGCAGTCCTCGCCTGTAGGGGGTGCACACCCGGAATGTCCGTTCCATCCAGCAAACGAGGTGGAAGGGGGCGGACGCAAGGAGCGGATTTTCAGATAGTGAGCGAGAGGCCTCTGGTCACCCGGACGGCGGTCGTGAGGAGCCGGGCCCGGATCTCCCGGAGCCGGTCCTGCCGCTCCACGGGCAGGGAGACGCCGAGTGAGCCGGGGGTGGCGCCGCGATAGACGGCCACGGCGACGCAGACGGTGCCGAGCGCGTACTCCTCCAGGTCCGTCGAGGCCGGTGCCATGGGGGGCGACTCGATCCTGCGGAGCAGCTCCGGGAGGCTCGTGACCGTGCGGGGCGTGAGGTCGGCGAGCTGGTGCCTGGACAGGTAGTCCCGGCGGGCCTCCGCGTCCAGCTCACGCAGCACGGACTTGCCCAGCGCCGTGGCGTGTCCGGCGTCCTCGAACCCCACCCAGAGGTCCACCCGGGGCGTACGGGGACCGTCGACGATGTCGGCCACCCTGATCTCGCCGTCCTCGTAGAACGTGAGGTAGGCGGGCGTGGACAGCTCGTCCCGCAGGGCCGCCAGCGCCGGGCGCACCCGGCTGAGCAGCGACTGGGCGCCGGCCGCCGCGTGCAGCGAGTCCAGCCGGTCGCCGAGGACGAAGCCGCCGTCGTCCAGTTTCCGCACGTATCCGTCGTGCAGCAGGGTGCGCAGCAGGTGGTAGGCGGTGGCCAGGGGCAGCCCCGTCTCGCGCGCCAGCTGTTTCGCCGGCGCACCGTTCTCGTGCGCGCTCACCGCCTCCAGCAGCCGGAAGGCCCGCTGTACGGAGCCGATCAGGGTGGGACCGTCCTGGGCGCCCATAGCTACCAGGCTGCCCCGGGCGCCTGATCCGGGCAAGGCCGGGATCAAGAGGGGTGGCCGCTCCTCCTGCGGGAGAAGTAGTCGAGTCCGCCCGCCGGGAACGGCCGCCCCGGGCGCCTACCGTCGAGTAATATCCGGCGGCAGGACACCGAAGGAGGTACCGTGCCCCGGTCCCCACGCTCACCCCTGCTGCTCGCCGGTCTGCTGGCGGCCGCCGGAGTGGCCCATTTCGCCGTTCCGCGGCAGTTCGACGCGACCGTGCCCCGTGCGCTGCCGGGCCCGCCCAGGGCCTGGACCTACGGGAGCGGGGTCGTCGAGCTGGCCCTCGCGGCCGGGGTCGCGGCGCCCCGCACCCGCACGCTCGCCGCGAAGGCGGCGGCCGCCTTCTTCGTCGGCGTGTTCCCGGCCAACGTCCAGATGGCCGTCGACTGGCGTGGCCGGCCCGCGCCGCTCAGGGTGGCGGCCCTCGCCCGGCTGCCCCTCCAGGTGCCGCTGGTGCTGTGGGCGCGCGGGGTCGCCCGGAACGGCAAGGGGCGCTCATGACCGGGCGCGTCGGGATCGGGGCCAAGGCCGAGGACTTCGCCCTGCCGGACGAGACCGGCACCACCCGCCGGCTCACCGAGCTGCTGGCGGCCGGACCGGTCGTCCTCTTCTTCTACCCCGCCGCCCTCACCCCCGCCTGCACCGCCGAGGCCTGCCACTTCCGCGACCTCGCCGCCGAGTTCGCCGCCGTCGGCGCCCGGCCCGTCGGGATCAGCGGGGACACCGTCGACAAGCAGCGGGAGTTCACCGGCCGGCACCGTCTCGGCATGCCGCTCCTCTCCGACGCCGACGGCACGGTCCGCGAGCGGTTCGGCGTCAGACGCGGCTTCTCCCTGGCGCCGACCAAACGGGTCACCTTCGTGATCGCCGAGGACCGTACCGTCCTCGAGATCGTCCGCAGCGAACTGCGCATGAACACCCACGCCGACCGGGCCCTCGCCGCCCTCCGGGCCCACCGGGGCTGAAGCGGACACCGAGGGCGGAGCGGACACCCCGCCGCTTGATGGACCGGGACAATCGGATCATCCTGGGGCGTATGACAGATGTCGCCGCCATGGCGGTCATCGACGCGCACGGCACGGTGACCGGGTGGACCGAGGGCGCGCGGCTGCTCACCGGCCATCCGGCCGACGAGGTCGTGGGCCGGCAGGCCACGGACCTGCTGGCCGAGGACCTCCCCGGCGTCATCCTCACCGCCCGCGCCGGCCCGGTCGCCGTGCGCCACCGCGACGGCCACCGCTTGGTGCTGCCCCTCACCGTCTGCCCGCTCGCCGGCGCCGCCGGCCGGCCCGCCGGCTACGTCGTCACGGCCCTGCCCCCCGGCGCCAGCCTGGCCGCGCAGGCCTTCGAGCAGGCGTCCATGTCGATGTCGGTCTTCGACCTCCGCCAGCGCTACCTGAGGGTCAACGCCGCCGCCTGCCACGCCATGGGTGTCCCCGAGGAAGCACTGCTCGGCCGGTCCTTCCCGGACACCGTCGCGGACACCGAGCACAGCCGCGGCTTCCTGGCCCGTCTGCGCGAGGTCGCCGAGACCGGCCGCCCGGTCCGCTACGAGAGCTACAGCGGCGCCCCCGCCCTCGACCAGGAACGGGCCTGGAGCATCGAGATGTGGCCGCTGCGCGACGCCTCCGGCGAACCGGCCGCGGTCGCGCTCGCCGCGTCCGACAGCAGCGAGCAGTACTGGGCCCGGCGCCGCCTGGCCCTGCTGAACGAGGCCGCGACCTGCGTCGGCACCACCCTGGACGTGATCGGCACCGCAGAGGAGATGGTCGCACTGCTGGTCCCGCAGTACGCGGACTTCGCCAGCGTCGACCTGCTCGACTGGGTGCTCGGCCCCGACGAACCGCCGACGCCGCCGGACGGCGGGGTCGTCCTGCGCCGCGTCGCCCACGGCTCCACCCGCCCCGGCAACCCCGCGGCGGCTCTGCACCTCGGGGAGACCGACGTCTACCAGCCGGCCTCCCCGCCCGCCCGCGCGCTGCTCCGGGGCCGCGCGGTGCTCAGCCAGGCGGGCGAGCCCGGGTTCGTCCACTGGCTGGCCGAACGCAACGCGCGCTCCCCCGGGGGCCGCCCGTTCCGGCAGGGCGCCCACTCCATGATCGCGGTCCCGCTGCGGGCCCGCGGCACCACCCTGGGCGTCGCGGTCTTCGTCCGCATGCGCCACCCCGACGACTACGGCCCCGACGACGCCGTCTTCGCCGAGGAGCTCGCCAGCCGCGCCGCCGTCTGCATCGACAACGCCCGCCGCTTCACCCGCGAACGCGCCACGGCCCTCACCCTCCAGCACAGCCTGCTCCCGCGCGGCCTGCCCGGACAGGCCGCGGTCGACGTCGCCCACCGCTACCTGCCGAGCGGATCCCTGGCCGGCATCGGCGGCGACTGGTTCGACGTCATCCCGCTCTCCGGCGGACGGGTCGGGCTGGTCGTGGGCGACGTGGTCGGCCACGGCATCCAGTCCTCCGCCACCATGGGCCGGCTCCGCACGGCCGTGCGGACACTCGCCGACGTAGACCTGCCGCCCGACGAACTCCTCACCCACCTCGACGACCTGGTCACCCACCTCGCCGCCGACGGCAGCGGGGAGGAGGTCGCCGAACTCGGCGCGACCTGCCTGTACGCCGTCTACGACCCGGTCTCCCGCTGTCTCTCCCTGGCCGCCGCCGGCCACCCCGCCCCGGCCGTCGTCCTGCCCGGCGGCACCGCGCAGTTCCTCCCCGTCGCCGCCGGGCCACCGCTCGGCGTCGGCGGACTGCCGTTCGAGGCGACGGAACGGGAACTGCCCGAGGGCTCGGTCGTCGCCCTCTACACCGACGGCCTGATCGAGGACCGCGACCGGGACCTGGACGGCGCCACCGAGGAACTGCGCCGCGCCCTCACCGCACCCGCCGCCTCCCTCGAAGCCCTCGCCGACGACGTCCTGAAAGCCGTCCTGCCCGATCAGCCCGGCGACGACGTCGCCCTGCTCCTCGTGCGCACCCGGGCCCTGGGCGCCGACCGGGTCGCCACCTGGGACGTGCCGCCCGACCCCGCCCAGGTCGCCGTCGTGCGGCAGGCCGCGACCGAGCAACTGACCGCCTGGGGACTCGCGGAGAGCGCCTTCGTCACCGAACTCGTCGTCAGCGAACTCGTCACCAACGCCATCCGCTACGGCGAACCGCCCATCCGTCTCCGCCTGATCCGTGACCGCGCCCTCATCTGCGAGGTCTCCGACGGCAGTTCCACCTCCCCGCACCTGCGCCGGGCGCACGCCTACGACGAGGGCGGCCGGGGACTGCTGCTCGTCGCCCAGCTCACCCAGCGCTGGGGCAGCCGGCAGACCGTCGCGGGCAAGACCATCTGGGCCGAACAGCCGCTGCCCGGGGACTGATCACTGGAACGCGCAGCCCGGGTTCGGCGCGTCCTCGGAGAACGGGGAGCCGTGCGGCAGCACGTACAGCACCTCCAGGACGAGCGGCGTGTCCCCCAGGTTGCGGCCGATGTGGACGTGGTCGCTCCCGGACGGCTCCCGGATCGTCGCGCCCGTCCGGTACACGCCGTCCGAGCCGCACGTGGCGTCGAAGTGGCTGAGCGTGCCCTGCTCGACGACGCCGTACAGCGGACCGTCGTGGTAGTGCCAGCCGGTGCTCTGGCCGGGCGGGACCGTGATCTCCCGCAGGGTGTAGTCGGTGCCGCCGACGGTGGTCTGCGCGAGGATCCGGGCCGTCACACCGGGACCGGCCGGGGTCGCCCCGGCGGGGCCGCAGAGGGTGAGGGCGGCGGCGGTCACCACGCCGACGACGGCGGTACGGAGTGCGGTGCGCATGCGGGGCCTCCAGGGGCGCGAGCGGACACCGCCCGAACATAGAGGCCGTGGAGGCGGGCTGGGGCCGGAACCCGGTGATCCGGATTCCGGCGCCCGCGAGCCGCACCGCCACCGTCACTCCGGACGGCGCGGCTCCGCCGGGGTCACTCCCGGCCGGCGGCTACCTGGGCCAGGGTGCGCCCGCTGCGCACCGAGCGGGCCCGCCGGGGATGGGGGGTGCCGTGCCCGTCCGGCCGCGCCGGCCCCTTGCGCACCAGCAGCCAGGCCTCCTCCCCGTCCGTGCCCCCGCGGAAGCGGGTGAGGGCGTACTCGCCGCGCAGCTTCGCGCCGTGCAGCCGGAAGGTGGCGTGCCCGCGCTCCAGGGACTCGGCGAAGTCCACCGGGCGCCCCCGCCGGTCGTGGCTGAGCGGCTCGTACGTCCCGCGGTCCCACACGATCACGGTGCCGCCGCCGTACTCGCCCTTCGGGATGACGCCCTCGAAGTCCTCGTACTCCAGCGGATGGTCCTCGGTCGGCACCGCCAGCCGCTTGTCCCCGGGGTCGGTGGACGGGCCCTTGGGCACGGACCAGGACCTCAGGATGCCGTCGACCTGGAGCCGGAAGTCGAAGTGCATCCGCCGCGCGTCGTGGATCTGCACCACGAACCGGGGCTCCTCGCCCCGCGTCCGCTCCGCCTGCCCCGACGGCTCGCGGGTCCGCCCGAAGTCACGCTTGCCGCGGTACGTCCGCAACCGGTCCTGTGCCGCCACCTCCGGCTCCTTCCCACGACGCCCGCCTCCGCCCCACGCGCCCCGGGTACCCCGCCCCCGCGCGGTCAGCCCGCGATGCCGTCCAGCTCGGCCATCGCGTCGTCCGGCAGCACCAGGCCCGCCGCGGCGATGTTCTCCCGCAGGTGATCGGGGGAGGAGGTGCCGGGGATGAGTGCGATGTTCGGCGAGCGGCGCAGCAGCCAGGCCAGCGCCACCTGCTGCGGCGACGCCTCCAGCCGGGCGGCCACCTTCGCGAGCGCGTCCGACTGCAGCGGGGTGAACCCGCCGAGCGGGAAGTACGGGACGAAGGCGATGTTCTCCGCCGCCGTGCGCTCCAGCAGCGCGTCGTCCTGCCGGTTGGCCAGGTTGTACAGGTTCTGCACGCTCACCACCGGCGCGATCGTCCGGGCCTCGTCCAGCTGGGCGAGCGACGCGGCGCTCAGCCCCAGGTGCCGGATCAGCCCGCGCTCGCGCAGTTCGGCCAGGGCGCCGAACTGGTCGGCGACCGGGTCCTCGTTCGGGGTGTCCATGTCGCCGAGCCGCAGATTGACCACGTCCAGCGAGTCCACGCCGAGGTTCCGCAGGTTGTCGTACACCTGCGCCTTCAGGTCCTCGGGGTGCCGGGACATGATCCAGCTGCCGTCGGCTCCCCGCCGGGCCCCGACCTTGGTGACGATGCGCAGACCGTCCGGGTAGGGGTACAGGGCCTCCCTGATGATCTGGTTGACGACGACGGGCCCGTAGAAGTCGGCCGTGTCGATGTGGGTGATGCCCGCCTCCACCACCGCGCGCAGTACCGCCACCGCCCGGTCACGGTCCCGCGGCGGGCCGAAGACGTGCGGTCCGGCCAGCTGCATGGCGCCGTACCCGACGCGGGTCAGGGTCAGGCCGTCGGCCGGGGTGACGGTGCCACCGAGCTGTGCAGTCATGTCATACCTCTCCAGGTGTGCCGGCCACCGGACGTTCCCGGCGGCCTCGCGATCCACCCTCCGCCCGATCCGCGCGGCACGGCAGTGTCCCCGCGATCCTGGGAGTGACAGGGACAGTCACCGCCGCCCGGACGGCCGTACGGTGGGGGCGTGGACGGATCGAACGCGCTCGGTGAGTTCCTGCGCGCCCGCCGGGCGCTGGTACGGCCCCAGGACGTTGGGCTGCCCGGTGGCGGCCTGCGCCGGGTGCCCGGGCTGCGCCGCGAGGAGGTCGCGATGCTGGCCGGCATCAGCTCCGACTACTACCTGCGGCTGGAGCAGGGCCGCGACCGCAACCCCTCCGTGCAGGTGCTGGAGGCCATCGCCCGGGTGCTGCGGCTGGACACGGACGCCACCGCCCACCTCGTCGGGCTCGCCCAGGAGCGGCCGGGGCCCGGCCCGCGCCCCGGGCGGCGGGCGCAGCAGGTCCCGGCGAGCCTGCTCCAGCTCATCGACGGCTGGCCGCGCAACCCCGCCTACCTCCAGAACCGCTACACCGACTGCCTGGCCGCCAACGCGCTGGCCACCGCGCTCACCCCGAACTACGCGCCCGGCGTCAACCTGCTGAGGGCCGTGTTCCTCGACCCCGCCGAGCGCGCCCTGCGCCGGGACTGGACGGACCTCACCGCCGAAGGCGTGGCCGCCCTGCGGTCCGAGGCCGGGACCGACCCCGACGACCCCCGGCTGCGCGACCTGGTCGGCGAGCTGTCCCTGCGCAGTGAACGCTTCCGCACCCTGTGGGCCCGCCACGAGGTCCGTCCCCGGCGCGGCCGGGTCAGCCACCTCAGCCATCCCCAGGTCGGCGACCTCGACCTGCACTCCCACAAGCTGTCCGTGGACGGCACCGACGGACTCACCCTGGTCGTCTTCCACGCCGAACCCGGCAGCCGCAGCGCCGAACTGCTGGACATCCTCGGCAGCCTCGCCGCCCCGGGGCGGCCGAGCGCGCCCGGGGCGGAACGCAGGGAGGAGCAGACCGAGGAGCCGTAACCCCGGACTCCCCGTGGGCTCAGAACTCCTCGTGCGTCTCCGGGTCCCCGCCGAGCCGGCGCCTGGAGCGGCGGGCGACGGCCGCCATCTGGTCCTCGTCCAGCTCGAAGCCGAACACGTCCAGGTTGGCGCGCTGCCGTGCCGGGTCCGCCGACTTCGGGACCGGCAGCGCGCCCAGCTGTACGTGCCAGCGCAGCAGCACCTGCGCGGGCGTGACCCCGTGCGCCCGCGCGACCCCGACGACCGCCGGATCGTCCAGCAGATCGCTGCCCCGGCCCAGCGGGCTCCAGCTCTCGGTGGCGATCCCCTTCTCCGCGTGGAAGGCGCGCAGCTCCTCCTGGGGGAACAGCGGGTGCAGCTCGATCTGGTTCACCGACGGCAGCACCCCCGTCTCCTTCTCCAGCCGGGTGATGTGCTCCGGCGTGAAGTTGGAGACGCCGATCGAGCGGACCAGCCCGTCCTCGCGCAGCCGGATCATCGCCCTCCACGCCTCGACGTACTTGTCCACCCGCGGGTTCGGCCAGTGGATGAGATACAGGTCCACGTACTCCAGGCCCAGCCGCCGCCGGGACTCCTCGAAGGACGCGAGGGTCTCCTCGTACCCGTGGTGCCGGCCCGGCAGCTTGGTCGTCACCACCAGCTCCTCGCGGGGCACCCCGCTGCCCGCCACGCCCCGGCCGACACCGGTCTCGTTGCGGTAGTTCGTCGCGGTGTCGACCAGCCGGTAGCCCCCCTCCAGCGCCGTGCGCACGGCCCGCTCTGCCTGCGCGTCGTCCAGGGGCCAGGTGCCGAGGCCGACGGCGGGGACCGTCGTACCGTCGTTGAGCGTGTACAGCGGAACACCGTTCACGATGAGACCTTCCCTCGATCGTCTGCTCTGTGTCTGTCCCCAGCCTCACGGATAGGGTGAGCGGTGATCAACCGGGCGGGCGGGAAGAGGGCGGCGGACGGCATGGGCGGCGGCGCGGACAGGAACGGCGTGGGCGGCGGGCGGCCCACCTCACGGGACGTCGCCCGGCTCGCCGGCGTCTCGCACACCGCCGTCTCCTTCGTCTTCAACGGCCGTGCCGAGGGCAACCTCTCACCCGCCACCCAGGAACGCATCCGGCAGGCCGCCGCCCGGCTCGGCTACCGGCCCGACCCGGTCGCCCGCGGTCTGCGCCGCCGCCGTACCGCCGTCATCGGACTGGTCACCGACGAGATCGCCACGTCCCCGTTCGCCGGGCGGCTGCTGCGCGGTGCCATGGAGACCGCCTGGGACAGCGACCACCTCGTCCTCACCGTGGACTCCGGCGGCGACCCCGCCAAGGAGGACGCGGCCGTCGCCGAACTCCTCGACCGGCGCGTGGACGGCATCATCTACGCCGCGATGTCCCTGCGCCGGGTCCGGGTCCCCGAGGGCCTGCACCGCACCCACTCCGTGCTCGCCAACTGCCTGCCCGAGGACGACTCGCTGCCCGCCGTCATCCCCGCCGAACGGGCCGGCGGCCGGACCGCCGCCCGTCTGCTGCTGGAGGCCGGTCACCGCAGGGTGGCCCTGGTCGGCGGGCAGGACGACATCGCCTCGGTGGAACGGCTGCGCGGCTTCCGGGACGCGCTGCGCGCCGAGGGCATCACCGTGCCCAGGGAGTGGGTCGTGCGCACCGGCGGCGAGATCACCAGCGGCCACGAGGGAGCCACCCGGCTGCTCGCGGACACCGCCGCGCACCACCGGCCCACCGGGATCTTCTGCTACAACGACCGGGTCGCGGCGGGCGTGCTGCACGCCGCGACCCGGCTCGGGATCGCCGTGCCCGGCGAGCTGTCGGTGGTCGGCTACGACGACCAGGAGCACATGGCCGCCTTCCTCACCCCGGCCCTCACCACCGTCGCACTGCCGCACCGGGCGATGGGCGAGGCGGCGGCCCGGCTGCTGCTCGACGCCATCGGCACCGGCCGGACCCCGCCCGCCACCGTGCGGCGGCTGGCCTGTCCCGTCGTCAGGCGTGCCTCGGTGGGACCTGCTCCCACGCGCTGACCACGGCGTCGCCCTCGACCAGCAGTTCGGCGGCGTCGCCCGGCCGGCGGTAGACCCGTTCGGTCACCGTCGCCCGGTCCGCCACGAACAGTTCGAGCAGCGAGCCGTCGGCGAGGACGCGCACGGAGAGGTCCGGCCCCGGCGGCACCGGCACCGTCACCGGTTCCGATCCCCCGACGCCCTCGCGGGGCCACCCGGAGCGGTCCAGGACGACGGTGCCCGCCTCCGGGTCCAGCCGGAGCGTCAGCGCCCGGTCCGCCGACCGCAGCAGGGTGACGGTGGTGACGGCGTGCGCCGTCACCGTCAGGTCGTACGCCGGCGGAAGCGGCACCGCCCGGCCCGGTCCGGTCGCGAACGGCGCGCCGGCGCGCAGGAGGTCCAGCTCCGGGGCCGGTGCGACCCGCAGGGTGCCGTCGGGACCGGCGTCGACGACCCGGGGCGCGGTGAGCGTGCCCGCCCAGCCGGCCGCCAGCACCGCCGCCTCCTCCCGCGCCTCCCAGGACCAGCCCCACATCAGGGCCCGGCCCGGCTCCTGGAGGACGGCCGGGGCGTAGAAGTCCCGTCCGTGGTCGAGCCGGCCGCCGGCGCGGGGCACGAACCGGGGCCGCGCGCCCGGTGCCAGCCGCCCCGTCAGATAGCCGGTGGTCCGAGGGTTGCCGTCCCACAGGGACACCACCAGGACGTGGTCGCCGCCGGACGTCCCGAACAGCTGCGGGCACTCCCAGCCGACCGCCTTGTCACCGAACGCGCCGGCCGTGACGGGGTCGTGGCCGTCCAGCAGGACACCCGCGAACCGCCATTCGGTCAGCTCGTCGCACGCGTACAGCAGCACCGACGGGGTGCCGTCGGCGTGGCCGGCTCCGACCAGGGCCCAGCGGTGGCCGGCGTGCCGGAAGACGAACGGGTCGCGGAACATCACCACGTCGAGCCCCGGGGGCGGCCCCGGGACCACCGGGACGGGCAGGGGCCGCCAGGCCAGCAGCCGGTCGTCGGCCGGGTCGGCCGCACGGGCCAGGCAGATGGTGCCGAGCCCGGTGTGGGCGTGGTCGACGCCGGTGTACACCGCCGTGGGCACACCGCCGTCGTCCACCACGCAGCCCGACCAGCAGCCGGCCTCGTCGGGGCCGCCCGGGGTCGGGGCGAGGGCGATCGGATGGTGTTCCCAGCGGACCAGGTCCGGACTGGAGACATGGCCCCAGTGGACGTCGGCGTGCACCGGGGCGGCCGGGTTGTGCTGGTAGAAGAGGTGGTGGCGGCCACGCCAGCGGAAGGGGCCGTTGGGGTCGTTGATCCAGTGGGCGGGCGGGCGGACCCGGAAGCGGGGGGCGTCCGGGTCCGGGGCGGCAGCGGCGGGGCTCAACGGTTGACTCCTGCGGAGGTGATGCCCTCGCGGAGAGGGCGCTGGCCGACGACGAACACGGCGACGGCGGGGAGCATGGAGAGGACGACACCCGCGAGGACCACCGAGACGGAACCAGTGCCGAGGTTGCCCTGGAGGGAGACCAGCCCCAGCGGCAGGGTGTAGTTCCGGCCGGAGGTCTCCAGGATCAGCGGGCGGAAGAACTCGTTCCAGTGGTAGTTGAAGGCGAGCACACCGACGATGGCGAGGCCCGGCCGGGCCAGCGGGGCGTACACGGACCGGAAGATCCGCCAGGGCCCGGCGCCGTCCAGCATGGCCGCCTCGCCCAGGTCCTTCGGCATGCCGAGGAAGTACTGGCGCATCAGGAAGGTGCCGAACGCGGTCGGGAACGCCGGGACGATCAGACCGAGCAGGGTGTCGGTCAGGCCCATGGACTTCAGCACCAGGAACACCGGGACGATCGTGACCTGCAGGGGGACCATCATGGTCGCCAGGACCAGAGCGAACAGCGGTTTCTTGAAGCGGAAGTCGAGCCGGGCGAACGCGTAACCGGCGAGGCCCGCGGTGACCATCTGGCCGGCCGCGATCAACGCCGTCACGAGGGTCGAGTTCAGCGCGAGCAGCCACACGTCGATCTGCTCGAACACACCGTGGTAGGCGGCGGTACCGGGATGCGTGGGAACGATCTGCGGCGGCAGGTCGAACGACTCCGCCGGAGTGCGCAGCGAGGTGGACACGGTCCAGGCGACCGGACCGAGGGTCAGCAGCGCGCACACCGTCAGCCCGGCGGTCCGCGCCCACGGTCCGAGCGCGTACCGGGCACGGCTGAGGGTCGGGGTTGCTTGGGTCATGGGACTCACCCGGCTCACTGGTAGTGGACGAAACGCCGGCTGAGCCGGAACTGGAGGGCGGTGACCGCCATGATCAGCACGAACAGCAGCACGCCCACCGCGGACGCCTCGCCGAACCGCAGCTGCTCGAAGGCCTTCTCGTAGATGACCATCACGACCGTGCGGGTGGAGTCGCCGGGGCCGCCGTCGGTGAGGACGTACGGCTGCTCGAAGACCTGGAGCGCGTTGATGATGCCGACCACCGAGGCCACCAGCAGGGTGGGGGAGAGCAGCGGCAGCGTGATGGCGAGGTGCTTGCGCGGACCGGTCGCGCCGTCGAGGGCGGCGGCCTCGTGGATCTCCTTGGGGATGTTGTTCAGCCCGCCCACGAACAGCAGGAACGAGAACCCGAACTGCTGCCACACGTAGACGATGACCACCGTGGCCATCGCGCCGTGCTCGGAGGTCAGCCAGGGCACGGGGGCGATGCCGAACAGGCCGATCAGCCAGTTGACCACGCCGAAGTCCTGGTTGAACAGGTACTTCATCACCACCGAGATGGACGCGGCGGACAGCACGAGCGGGAAGAAGAACGCCGACCGGAACACCGACCGCAGCCAGGCGGGCATCCGGCCGTTCAGCGTGAGGGCGAGCGCCAGGGCGATCAGGAGCTGCGCGGCGACCGCGAACACCATGAAGACCAGGGTGTTGCGGAAGGACACCAGGACGGTGGAATCGCCGAACGCCTCCCGGTAGTTGGCCGCACCGGCGAAACCGGGCGGATCGATCACGTTCCAGTGGAAGAGGCTGAGCACGACCGAACCCACGATCGGTACGACCGTGAAGACCACGATCCCGACCACGGTCGGCGCCAGGAACACCGCCGCCAGCAGCCGCGTCCCCCGCTCACGCGGTCCCGGGCGGACGGCGCGCGCGGCCGGGCTCGCGGTCCGTGGCCGCGCGGGGGAGATCCGGGTGTCCGTCATACGTCACGCTCCATGGCCTTCTCCAGGTCGTCCTGCATCCGGCGCAGCGCCGGTCCGACGGAACCCGGGCTCGACAGCGCCGTCCCGGTGTGCTTCAGCAGCACCTGGGTCACCTCGGCGACCTGCGGCGGGGCCGGGATGGGCCCGGTGTCGGGGAACCGGTCGAGGGTGTCGTAGAAGACCCGCCAGTGCGCGGGCCCGGTCTCCCGGTAGCGGTCCTCGGTCAGCATCGAACGGCGGGCCGGGGTCGTCTGGTTGGTGGTGAAGAGCTTGCTCAGGGTGTCGCGGCGGGCCGAGTACTTGATGAACTCCCAGGCCGCGTCCTGCTTCTTCGAGGTGCGCAGCAGCGCGTAGCCGGCCGCGCCGAACTGGTGGCGCTGGGTGTGCCGGCGCGGGAAGTACTGCACGTCGAAGCCGTCGGCGCGCATCCCGGCCAGGTGCAGACCGCCCGCCCAGAAGCCGCCGGCCGGGGTGACCCCGACCCGGCCGGTGGAGAACACCCCGATGAGGTTCTGGCCGTTGCCGCCCTCGGGCCGGGTGCACAGTCCGTCGCGGACCAAGGCGGCGAGGTAGTCGTACGCCTCCACCACCAGGTCGTCGGTGGCCTGCGGTGTCGTCCAGCGGAAGCCGCCCCCGCGGCCTTGCCGCCGGTCCGCCGGGTAGAAGGCGTCCCACAGCCAGGAGCCGCCCGGCGCCTTGGACTCGGCGAGCAGGTTGGTGCCGTTCGCGAACAGCCAGGGAACCACCCCGCCCCACAGCCGGTTGGTCCAGAAGTACGGCGTGAAGTGCGAGTCGCTCGCCTTCTTCATCCGGCGCAGCAGCGCGGTGAAGTCGTCCCGTGTCCAGTCCCCGGCCGGGAAATCGGCGCCCGCGCGCCGCAGCACCCGGGTGTTGAGGTACATGTCGGCGGCGTTGAACTCGATCGGGAGCTGGTACAGGCTGCCTTCGTACATCATCGACTCCACCAGTGAGGGGTGGACGTCGGCGAAGTACTCCCGCAGTTCGGCCGCGTCCCGCCGCACCCAGCGGTCCAGGGGCACCCCCAGGTGGCGGGCGAACAGCTGCACCCCCTCGGTGGCCACGTAGACCAGGTCGGGGGCGGTGCCCGCAGCGATCTGCGTGAGGATCTTGGCGAAGAAGTCCGACCAGTCCACGGCCTGCACCGCGTTGATCCGGACCTTGATGCCGGGGTGCAGCCGGCGGAAGCCGTCGACCAGGGCGCGGACCCCGGCCGGGGCGAACGCGGACCCCAGGGTGGCGACGACCAGCGAGCCGTCGTCGCGGCCCGGGATGTCGGCTCCGGTGAGCCGGTCCCAGCTCGCGGCGGTGCCGGCGAGCGCGGCGGCCCCCGCGCCGTAGGCGCCGTAGCGCAGCAGGGCGCGGCGGGAGTAGAGCGAGTCGGTCATCCAAACGTGCCTAACTCGTGTTAGTCGAGGGGTGATGCCCCCGATGATGAAAAGCGCGTCACATCGGTGTCAAGGCGTGGGAACACTTGACCTTTAACGAGTTAGGTCTACAGTCCCTTGAGCCGATGACCCGTCAGGAAGGGGACACCGAACGATGCGTGGTCTGAGCAGAAGGGCCCTGTTCGCCTCCACGGCCGCGGGAGCCGGCGCGGCGCTGCTGCCCGCGGCGCCCGCCGGGGCGAGGCCGCGGCCCGGGGCGGCGGCCGGATGCGCGAGGTACCGCGCCGACTACCACTTCACCGTGCCCGACCAGTGGAAGAACGACCCGCAGCGCCCGGTCTGGATCGACGGCGAGTACCACTGCTACTACCTCTACAACGCCGACTACCTGGACGGCCGCGAGGGCACCGCGTGGCGGCTGGCCATCAGCACCGACCTCGTCTCGTTCACCGACCGGGGCATCGCCGTCCCCAAGGACACGACCGTCAACGGCGACGTGTGGTCGGGATCGGCCGTGGTCGACACCACCGGCACGGCCGGTTTCGGCGCGGGCGCGGTCGTCGCCGTCGTCACCATGTCACCCGGCGGCGGCACCGACCACCAGGAGCAGTTCCTGTACTACTCGACGGACGGCGGCCGCACGTTCACCAACCACGGCACCGATCCCGTGCTCGCCAACCCGGGCGTCCCCGACTTCCGCGACCCCAAGGTGATCCGCGACGACGACCACGACCGCTGGGTGATGGCGCTCGCCGAACGGAACAAGGTCGGCTTCTACCACTCGGCGGACCTCAGGTCCTGGACGTACGCCGGCGGCTTCGTCAAGGACGGCCTCGGTGTCCTCGAATGCCCCGACCTGTTCCGCATCACCGCCGACGACGGCGCCGTGAAGTGGGTGCTGGGCGTGAGCGCGGACGGCACCGGCTCCGGACAGCCCGCCACCTACGCCTACTGGACCGGTACGTTCGACGGCACGGCGTTCACCGCCGACTCCGCCGGCCCGCAGTGGCTCGACCACGGCTGGGACTGGTACGCCGCCGTCACCTTCGAGAAGCGGAACCCGGACGGCACGGTCGACCCGGCCACCCGCCACGCCCTCGCCTGGCTGAACAACTGGGCCTACGCGCACACCACCCCCACCATCGACGGCGACGGCTTCAACGGCACCGACTCGATCGTCCGCGAGATCACCCTGAAGAGGAGCGCCTCCGGCGGCTACCACCTCGCCTCCCGCCCGGTCCCCGCGCTCGACGCCTACGTCTCCCGTACCGTGCGCCTCGGCGACCTGACGGTCGACGGCACCCGCACCCTCGACCACGCCGGCATCTCCTACGAGCTGAGCACCGAGATCACCTGGTCCGAACTGACGGGCGCGGGCGTGCAGTTGCGCCGTTCCCCGGACGGCGTACGGCACATCGACGCCGGGGTGTACGGCGACTATGCCTTCCTCAACCGGCGCGGCACGGTCAACCCCGACACCGGCGGCACCCGGCAGGAGAGCCGCACCCCGTTCGACCGGTCCGCCGGCCGGGTACGGCTGCGGATCCTCGTGGACCGCACGTCCGTCGAGATGTTCGTGGACGACGGCCGGTACGTGCACTCCGCCGAGGTGTTCCCCTATCTGGTCGACGACCGCCTGGCCCTGTTCAGCGCCGGCGGCACGGCCGTGTTCCGGAACACGGTGATACGGGAGTTCGCCGTGCCGGGGCAGAGGGTGTCACGATCTCCCCGGTAGCGGACACGGACGAGCACCGGAGGGCGCATGACGACGGACAGGGCGAGCGAGGACGGAACGGGGCACGTCACGGGCGTGCGGGTGCGGCCGGTCGCCGGGCACATCGGCGCCGAGATCACCGGAGTCGACCTCGCCGGGCCACTGGACGCCGCGGTGACCGCGCTCATCAGGGACGCGGTGCTGCGCTGGAAGGTGGTGTTCTTCCGCGGCCAGCGGCTGGACCACGCCGGCCACATCGCCTTCGCGCGACGCTTCGGCGAACCGGTGGTGCTCCCGCGCCGCGGACCGCACTCGCCGCCCGGCTTCCCCGAGATCGAGACCACCGCCGACCGGCTGGAACTGGGCGGACGGTACGGCATGGACCACGACGAGTGGCTGAGCCGACGCCGGCACACCCTGCTGCGCGGCTGGCACTGCGACCACGGGGCCCGCGTCGACCCGCCGGCCGCGACCATCCTGCGCGCCGAGACCGTCCCGCCCTACGGCGGGGACACCACGTGGGCCAACCTGGCAGCCGCCTACGCCGGACTGTCCGCGCCGGTCCGCGCCTTCGTCGACGGGCTGCGCGCCGAACACCGGCTCGGCGTCGGCTACCAGCCCCGGCCCGGCGACGACGCCTACCTCCGCCACCTGCTGGACCACCAGGTCGCCTCCGTGCACCCGCTGGTCCGGGTGCACCCGGAGACCGGGGAGCGGGTGCTGTTCGTGAACGGCTACTACGTCGAGCAGATCGTGGACGTCTCCCGGCCGGAGAGCGCGGCACTGCTTCAGATGCTGCTGGAACAGGCCGTGCGCCCCGAGTACACGGTCCGCTTCCGCTGGGAGCCCGGCAGTGTCGCCTTCTGGGACAACCGAGCGACGATGCACCTGGCGCCGAGCGATCACGCGCAGGTGGGTTCGCCGCGGGTGATGCACCGGGTGATGCTCCGCGGTGAGGTGCCGGTCGGGGTGGACGGGCGGTGTTCCGAGCCGGTGACGGGCACGGAGGCGGGCCGCTGGTGACTCGGTGGGCGGGGCGCCTGGCCAGCGGTCCGCCTCGGCTGGGTGCCCGGCAGTGTCGCTTCCTGGGACAACCGGGCGACGATGCACCTGGCGCCGAGCGATCACGCGCAGGTGGGTTCGCCGCGGGTGATGCACCGGGTGATGCTCCGCGGTGAGGTGCCGGTCGGGGTGGACGGGCGGTGTTCCGAGCCGGTGACGGGCACGGAGGCGGGCCGCTGGTGACTCGGTGGGCGGGGCGCCTGGCCAGCGGTCCGCCTCGGCTGGGTGCCCGGCAGTGTCGCTTCCTGGGACAACCGGGCGACGATGCACCTGGCGCCGAGCGATCACGCGCAGGTGGGTTCGCCGCGGGTGATGCACCGGGTGATGCTCCGCGGTGAGGTGCCGGTCGGCGTGGACGGGCGGCCCTCCGCACCGGTCACCGGCACCGAGGCGGGCCGCTGGTGACTCAGCCGCCGGGCCGCCACCCCAGCGCCGGGCCCAGCCGCGTCGCCATGTCGGTCAGGATCTGCACGTAGTCCTCGTGCTCGAACGTGAACGGCAGCGCGAACGCCACCTCGTCGACCTCGCGGAACGCGGCGTGCGCGTGCAGCCGTTCGGCGAGCTCCGCGGAGGTGCCGACCAGGTCCGGTGCGAACAGCAGCCGCGCCGGGCCCTGCGGAGAGGTCGTCCGGGGCAGGCGCCCGGCGGCGTAGGCCTCGTACTTGGCGCGCTGCTCCGGTGTCGCCGAGTCGGTGGGGACGACCACCAGCCCCTGGGAGACCCTCGCCGCCTCCCCGTCCGGGTGATGGGCGCGGAACGCGCGGATGTGGGACAGCTGGATCTCCGCGAAGTCCAGGGGCGCCCCGGGGTCCTCCGCCTTGACGACGCTGCTCGTCAGGAGGTTCATGCCGTGCTCGCCGGCCCAGCGCGCCGAGCCGAGGCTGCCGCCGCCGTACCACAGCCGCCGGCCGAGCCCGGGAGAGTGCGGCTGGACGACATCGCTGAAGACCTCGATGCCCTCCACTCCGCTGAAGTCGGTGGCGGGCTCGCCGCGCACCAGGTCCAGCAGCCGCCGCACGCGCTCGTAGGAGAAGTCCTCCACGTCGGCCGTGTCCGGGTAGAGGGCGTCCCTGACCTGGTCGTAGTGCAGGGGCGGGCCCACGCTGACGCCCGGGTTCAGCCGGCCGCCGGACAATACGTCCACCGTCGCCAGGTCCTCGGCGAGCCGCAGCGGGTTCTCCCAGCCGAGCGGTGTCACCGCGGTGCCCAGCTCGATCCGGCGGGTCCGCTGCGAGGCGGCGGCCAGCACGGCGACCGGGGACGATATGCCGTACTGGAGGTGCCGGTGGCGGACCCAGGCGCTGTCGAAGCCGAGCCGCTCGCCCAGCTCGATGATCTCCAGGGTGGACTCGTGACCCCGGCCCGGGTCCGCGGGGTCGAACAGGCCGATGGTGAGGAAGCCCAGCTTGCGCAGCGGGCGACGGGTGGACGGCACGGGCTCCTCCAGCGGTGGTACGTCGGCTCCGCACCGATTCTCGCAGGCGAGTGTGACAACCGTGTGATCAGTTCGGCCGGCCCCGCGATCACGCGGTCCCGGGCAGCGGGATGACGACCTCGTCCTCCACCGGCGGGTCGAGTTCCTGCGCGCGGTTGCCGGTCGCGGCGAAGCAGCGCAGCCGGACGGCGTCCGGACCGACGTCCAGCCGGAGGAAGCACTTGAAGAAGGGCGGGCTGTAGGTGGCGGAGGACGGTGAGAACAGCTGGGTGTAGAGCTTGCGGACGGGCAGCCGGAACCGGGCGGTCCGGCCTGGGCGGCGGCCGGCCCCGAGGAGGCCCGCGACCAGGCGGGCACGGCGGGTGACCCGGACGTCCGGGCCGGGCGCGCGGGCCGGCTCGATGCCGAGCCGTTCGGCGATCACGGCCGTCGCCTCCGCCTCGGTGAGGGTGAAGAGGCGGCGCAGCCGGAGCCTGCGGCCGTACAGGCGGCTGTAGAAGGCGAGCGAGTCGCCGCGCAGCGGGTAGCAGCGGAACGCGCCCTCGGTGACCCCGCCGACCGCGACCGGCGGGATGGTGTGCGTGGCGTGCATGAACGCCCCGCCGCCGCCCGCGACGACGTACTGGATCGTGCGGCCGTCCACGTCGACCGGGTAGCGCTGGTAGTTGTGGATGTCGCCGCCGATCGCGGCCACGTAGTGGTGCTCGGGAGCCCGGACGATCTCGTCCACCGTGCCGCCGCCCTCGATGGGGCAGGGGTGGTGCTCCCCGTCGACGTACAGCGGCGAGCCGGTGACGAGGATCTTCGGCCGGGGCCCTTTCGATATCTCCCGCAGCCAGGCGCCCTGTTCGGCGTCGACCGTGCCCAGCAGGCCGGTGTCGATGCCGACGATCCGCACCGGCCCCGCGTCGATCGCCCAGTACGGGCCCGGCTGTGCCGCCTGCTGGCCCGGCGCCGAACGCAACTCCCTTGCCGCGGAGAGCCGTTCCTCGTCGGCGGGGTGCGCCCGGTGCCACAGCAGGGAGCGCCACCAGGCGCGGGTGAGCGGGCGGGGCCGGGGCTCCGGAGCGGGCGGCGGGGGGTCGGCGCAGAAGACGCGCATGAAAGCGCCGAGGTCCTCGTACCAGTCGTGGTTGCCGGGGACCGCGTAGATCGGCGCGGGATAGTCCCGGTACGGCCTGAAGAACTTGTCGCCGTAGTCGTCGGCGCTGCCGACGGGATAGATCACGTCGCTGGCGATGACCGCGAAGTCGGTGTCCCGGCCCACCTTGAGGAACCCGGGCACGACCGCGTACTGGGAGGCGTCCCCCTCACCCGTGTCCCCGATGACCATGAAGGAGAACCGTTCCGGTACGTCCCGGCGGATCACCTTGTCCGCGGGCGCTCCCGCTGCCGCCCGGGACGCCACCCAGCGGCTGCGGGTACGGCCTGTCGGGTCGCCGAACCAGGACGCCAGCACGCCGTTGCGGGCGGCCCACAGGACGCGCGGGTTCAGCCACGACAGCTTCTCGACGTGGTCCGGCATCAGCCGGACGTAGGTGCCGGGTTCGGCCGCGCCCCAGCCGGCGCCCTGTGCGGTATCGCGTGAGGAGTCAGACACGCGGTGCACGGTAACAACGCGCCGGTCAGCGGCGGTACGCCGGGGCCCCGCCCAACGTCCCGACGCGCTGGGCGGGTTCGGGGGCACGCTACGCTCTGCGCGACGGCGCGCACCCTCCTTCCGAACGGGAACGGATCGCATGGAACTCTCCTTCGCCGGCCGGGTCGTCGAGTGGCGGGGACCGGCGCCGTACTACTTCGTCGCCGTGCCCGGCCAGGAGTCCGCGGACATCGGCGAGGTGGCCGCCCAGGCCACCTACGGCTGGGGCGCGGTCCCCGTCACGGCCCGGATCGGCAAAACCGGCTTCACCACGTCCCTCTTCCCGAAGGACGGCGCGTACCTGCTGCCGCTGAAGAAGGCGGTGCGCACGCCGGAAGGGCTGGCGGTGGGCGACACGGTGGCCGTGGAGCTGACCGTGCGGCTGTGAACGCGTCGATGCCGGGCGGTCACCGCTTGCGCGCGGGACCCCCGTGCTCCGCGACGTCCTTCGGGGCGGGTGGGCCGGGCTCCGGGCACCACCGGTGGGCCGGTAGGACGCCGGGGCCGACGAGGTGCGGGACGTCGAAGATGGAGGTGGTCTCCTCCACCGTGCGCGGGTTGTACGGGACGGCGCCGCTGTCGTCGTAGGCCTCCTGGGCCCGTTCGGAGACCGGATCGACGCCCCGCGCCCCGTCGTTGACGCACAGACGGCTGCCCGGCGCCAGGGCGGACATCAGCCGGCCCGCGATCGGGCCGTGGCGTCGGCGTCGGCGAGGCCGTCGCCCCCTCCGGGGGGGCCGGGCGTGTGCCAGGACGCCCGGACCGGTCAGGGGTCGTGCCCCTCTCCTCGGCCGAGGCGTGGTTCCGCCGCCGCAACCCACGCCCCGGGGCGCCCTTTTCGCCCCTCGGTCCACGCGTGCGGGGCGATAGGGAAAACCCTCGATTGACCCGCCGTGAGGTGACATGGCTCGGTCAATGCTGTCATCCTCCCTCAGCACGCTGATCCACCCCACCCGTTCACGGATCACGGCCCGCACAGCTCAGCTCACCCCGGGCAGCAGACCCGTCTGCCCGTCTGTCACCGGCCGCCGACCGGCGGCCGCAGCAGGAGGAGTACGAGTGAGACCCCACAGACCCCTTCCCCACAAGAGGGCCACGGTAGGAGCCGCCCTGCTCTCCACCGCGGCCTTCCTCGCCGTCGGCCTCCAGGCGGTCCCGGCCACCGCCGCACCGGCCGCCCCCCACCCCGGCCCGCTGCGCACCGGCGGCCTGGAGGCCAGGCTCAGCCCGGCCCAGCACCAGGCGCTGATCAAGAGCGCCCGGCAGCAGACCTCCACGACCGCCCGCACCCTCGGCCTCGGTGCCCAGGAGAAGCTGGTCGTCAAGGACGTCGTCAAGGACAACGACGGCACCCTGCACACGCGGTACGAGCGCACGTACGCCGGACTGCCCGTCCTCGGCGGCGACCTCGTCGTGCACACCCCGCCCGCCTCGCTGGCCAAGGGCACGGTGAGCGCCACCTTCAACAACAAGCGCACCATCAAGGTGCGTTCCACCACCGCGACCGTCAGCAAGGCCGCCGCCGCGACCACGGCCCTGAAGGCCGCCAAGACCCTGCGCGCCGAGAAGCCCACCACCGACAGCGCCCGCAAGGTGATCTGGGCCGGCGACGGCACCCCGAAGCTCGCGTGGGAGACGGTGGTCGGCGGCTTCCAGGACGACGGCACGCCCAGCCAGCTGCACGTCGTCACCGACGCCACCACCGGCAAGGAGCTGTACCGGTACCAGGCGGTCAAGACCGGCACCGGCAACACCCAGTACAGCGGCGCCGTAACCCTGAACACCACGCTGTCCGGTTCGACGTACCAGCTCAACGACACCACGCGCGGCGGCCACAAGACGTACAACCTCAACCGGGGCACCTCCGGCACCGGCACCCTGATGACCGACGCCGACGACGTCTGGGGCGACGGGACCGGCTCCAACACCCAGACCGCGGGCGCCGACGCCGCCTACGGCGCGCAGGAGACCTGGGACTTCTACAAGAACACCTTCGGGCGCAGCGGCATCCGCAACGACGGCGTCGCCGCCTACAGCCGCGTCCACTACAGCAGCGGCTACGTCAACGCGTTCTGGGACGACAGCTGCTTCTGCATGACCTACGGCGACGGCTCGGGCAACACCCACGCCCTGACCTCGCTGGACGTGGCCGGCCACGAGATGAGCCACGGCGTCACCTCCAACACCGCCGGCCTGGAGTACAGCGGTGAGTCGGGCGGCCTGAACGAGGCGACCTCCGACATCTTCGGCACCGGCGTGGAGTTCTACGCGAACAACTCCAAGGACGTCGGCGACTACCTCATCGGCGAGAAGATCGACATCAACGGCGACGGCTCGCCGCTGCGGTACATGGACAAGCCGAGCAAGGACGGCGGTTCGGCGGACAGCTGGTACTCCGGCGTCGGCAACCTGGACGTGCACTACTCCTCCGGCCCCGCCAACCACATGTTCTACCTGCTGTCCGAGGGCAGCGGCAGCAAGGTCATCAACGGCGTGACCTACAACAGCCCGACCTCCGACGGCGTCGCCGTCACCGGCATCGGCCGCGACGCCGCGCTGAAGATCTGGTACAAGGCGCTGACGACGTACATGACGTCCAGCACCAACTACGCCGGCGCCCGCACCGCCGCCCTCAACGCCGCCGCCGCGCTGTACGGCACCAACTCCACGCAGTACGCGGGGGTGGGCAACGCGTTCGCCGGCATCAACGTCGGCGGCCACATCAACCCGCCGAGCAGCGGGGTGACGGTCACCAACCCGGGCAGCCAGTCCGCCACCGTCGGCACCGCGGTGAGCCTGCAGATCCAGGCGAGCAGCACCAACGGCGGTGCCCTGACGTACAGCGCCTCCGGTCTGCCGGCCGGCCTGTCGATCAACAGCTCGACCGGTCTGATCTCGGGTACGCCCACCACGGCGGGCTCCTCCAGCACCACCGTCACGGTGAAGGACTCCACCGGCGCGACCGGCACGGCCACCTTCGGCTGGACGGTCAGCGCGACCGGCGGCGGCTGCACCTCCACCCAGCTGCTGAGCAACCCCGGATTCGAGTCGGGCAGCACCGGCTGGACCGCGAGCAGCGGCGTCATCACCACGGACAGCGGTGAGGCGGCCCACAGCGGCTCCTACAAGGCCTGGCTGGACGGGTACGGCTCCTCGCACACCGACAGCGTCTCCCAGTCGGTGACGATCCCGGCGGGCTGCAAGGCGACCCTGACCTTCTACCTGCACATCGACACCGCGGAGACCGGCAGCACCGCCTACGACAAGCTGACGGTGACCGCCGGTTCGAAGACCCTGGCGACGTACTCGAACGTCAACGCGGCCTCCGGCTACAGCCAGAAGTCCTTCGACCTGTCCTCGCTGGCGGGCTCGACGGTCACGCTGAAGTTCAACGGCGTGGAGGACTCCTCGCTGCAGACCAGCTTCGTCGTGGACGACACGGCCCTGACGACCGGCTGATCCGGCACCGACGACAGCGGTCCCGCACCCGGCCGTCCGGGTGCGGGACCGTTCGCGTGTCAGCTCAGCGGATCGAGCGTCAGATACGCCTGCTGCGGATTGCCGTCGTGCACCAGCGACTCCTGGTTGCCGACGTCGTCGAAGGCGAACGCGTACGCCTTCCCGTCGGCCGTCTGCGCGTGGATCGCGCGCGCGTAGTGGTTGGTCACCGCGTCCCGGTAGAAGTTCGCCGTCGTGGTGTCCGGCTGGCTGGGGTTCACCAGCAGCGTCGACCGGTTGAAACCGGCGCACAGCGTGCGCGAGATGGGCCCGCGGACGTTGTCGTTGGGCGCGTCCAGCAGCTTGTGGCAGCCGAAGACGCTGGCCGCGTCGGGCTTCTGGAAGCTGGTGACGACCGCGCCGGAGGAGTTGGTGAAGTTCATGACGTTCCCGGAGACACGGCCGTAGTACTTGGTGCCCGGCTGGTCCGCGAACGGCGTGACGGTCAGCGTCGAGGTCGTGTACTTCTGCCAGACCCGGCCGATGTAGTCGTCCATCACGTTCGCCGGCAGAGCACCGGTCTCCACCCCGTACAGCGGGGACAGCGCGCGCAGCACGGTGCCGTCGGGGCGGGTCTGGATCAGGCCCGCCCAGCCGCCCGGCTGCGCGCGGAGCGTGCTGAAGAAGCCGTTCCAGCCGCCGGACTTCAGGTGCCCGGTGGTGGCGACGCTGCCGTCGGCCCGCTGCACCCCGACCGCGTACGGCGCCGAGAACATGTCCACCTGGGTGCTGTTGAGCCACAGCCCGGAGTCGTTGAGCGTGTACTCCGACCAGTTGAAGAGGATGTTCCGGTTGGGGTCGGACGGGTTCTGGACGGCCGGCTGCACCAGTCCGCCGGTAGTGAGCCTGAAGTCGAGCTTCTGGCCGTACGAGAAGTAGATGCGGCCGGAGAACTTGGGGATGCGGATGGTCGTGGACTGCCCGGCGGCCGGGCCGGGTATCGCCGCGTCCGGTGCGGGGGTCGGCGGATTGCCGCCCGCCGGCCAGGCGTGGAAGGCGCCGCTCGCGTCGGCCCAGCCCTGCCGTCCCGAGGACAGCTGGGTGCCGAGGTCGTAGATGTACACCGGCTCGGAACGACCCGAGTTGTTCGTGATCTTCAGTGGGATGGTGTCGGGGACGGCGGCGTCGGCGCGCTGGGGTGCGCCGAGGCCGAGCAGTCCGCCGAGCAGCGCCGCGGCGGCGGCCAGGGGGAGCGCGCGCCGGGGAAGCGCGCGACGGGTGGGCCTGTGGAGCACTCTCCACCTCCGTGTGGGGTCGGGGTCGTACGGAACTGGTCCGTACCTGCTTGAGAGCGCTCTCACATTCATGCTGAGACGAGTGCATGTCAAGAACATGGACAAGATCCGCCCGGCGCCCGCCGTCGGGAGGGCGCCGGGCCCGGCGTCAGAAAGTGGTCGGAACGGGGTCAGAAGGTGCGCTTGAGCAGCCCGAGCAGCGCCGCCCAGTGCCGCTCGTCGGCCTCCCGGTCGTAGGCCGGGGTGTCCGCCTGGGTGTAGCCGTGGTGGGCACCGGTGTACACCTCGCAGGTGTGCCGCACCCCGGCGGCGGTCAACGCCTCCTCGAAGCGCGCCACCTGCTCCGGGGGCAGCGACGGGTCCTCGTCGGCGTGCCCGAAGTAGAGCTCGGCGGTGATGGCCGGAGCCTGCAGGTGCGGGCTGTCCGGGTCGTCGGCGGCGAGGCGCCCGCCGTGGAAGCCGGCTCCCGCAGCGATCCGGTCCGGGTGGGCGCCCGCTGTCCACAGCACGAGCCGGGCGCCCATGCAGTACCCGGTCAGCGCGACCGGGCCGTCGGCCGCGACCGGGCTGTCGGCCAGCCACCGCAGGTAGGCGTCCGCGTCCCGCCTGACCTGGTCCGGCGTCAGTCCGGCCACGATCGGGCCCAGCCGCTCCCAGAGGGTCGGGTCGGCGTCCGGGTCGATGAACTCGGGCAGCTGGAGGACCGGTGCCCGGCCCAGGCGGTAGAACACGTTCGGCACCAGCACCGTGTAGCCGGCGCCGGCGAGCCGGTCGGCCATCGACCGCAGGTACGGCCGCAGACCGTAGGCGTCCTGGTAGAAGAGGACGGCCGGACGGGGCCGGCCGTCGGCCGGATGGACGAGGTAGGCGTCGGCGACGCCGTCCTCGGTGGGGATGTCGACGGCGGTCGCCTGGACATCGGTCATGGTGAGAAGGCCCTCCCTCGGGAATGGGCGCGGGCGGCGGATGCCTGCCCGGCGCCGCGGCTACCGTCATGCTGCCACGCAAGATCCGCTCCGGCGCACCCGGTGCCCCGGCGCTCACGCGCGGGGCGGTGCGGCGCGGCCGGCATGGCGCCGGGGCCGGTGCGCGCGATGTCCGCAGGCATCGAGGGGGCGGGCGCACGCGGGGTCCGGCCGCCGGCGGCGGTGACCCTCGGACGGCCCGCCTGGTGCCGGTGGCGCTGCGTGCGCGGCCGGCCTCGTGAGGTCTCCCCGGAAGTTCGCGTCCAGCGGGCCGGGGCGTTCGCCTGGTGTCCCGGCGCCGGTCCACCGCGGCAGGGGCTCGCCCGGCGGGCCGGTCGCCCCGGGTGTTCACGTGCCACGTGCGGCCGCCGAGACGCCCGCCCGGTGGGAACCAGTGTCCCCGGCGCTCACTCGAAGCGGCTGGTGTCGCCGGCGCCCCGCCGGACGATCACCGCCTCGCCGCTGGAGAAGTCGACCACCGTCGTCGGTTCGGTGCCGCATTCGCCCGAGTCGACCACGGCGTCCACCACGTGGTCGAGCCGGTCCTTGATCTCCCAGCCCTGGGTCAGCGGCTCCTCCTCGTCCGGCAGCAGCAGCGTGCTGGACAGCAGCGGCTCGCCCAGCTCCGCCAGCAGCGCCTGGGTGACCACGTGGTCGGGGATGCGCACGCCCACGGTCTTCTTCTTCGGGTGCTGGAGCATGCGCGGCACCTCGCGGGTGGCCGGCAGGATGAACGTGTAGCTGCCCGGTGTCGACGCCTTCACGGCCCGGAACACGTCGTTGTCGACCCGGACGAACTGGCCGAGCTGCGCGAAGTCCCGGCACATCAGGGTGAAGTGGTGCCGGTGGTCCAGCCGGCGGATGGAGCGGATCCGGTCCGTCCCGTCCCGGCTGCCCAGCCGGCAGCCGAGCGCGTAACAGGAGTCGGTCGGGTATGCGATGAGCGCCCCCGAGCGGACCGCGTCGGCGACCTGGCCGATGCTGCGCGGCTGCGGGTTCTCGGGGTGCACGTCGAAGTACTTCGCCATCTGCCGAGCTTATGCCGTCCCGGGGCGCGCAACAGATACCTATGACTTCATACCTGTTTGACATGGGTATGAAGTCATACCTATCGTTGCGGTCGTGTCCTCCCTGCCCGGATCCAGCGCCCGTCAGCGGGACGTCGACAGCGTCGCCCCGGCGCTCGCCGACGCCCTGCCCGCGCTGCACCGGGCCCTGGACCGGCTGGTCGCCCGTGACTACGCCCTCCCCAAGCCGCCCGAGGGCCACCTCAACCTGCTCCGCCACGTCGCCGAGCACGAGGGCGCCACGGTCCGCGAGGCAGCCGACGCCCTGCTGATGAAGCCCAACAACGTCAGCGCGCTGGTCTCCCAGCTCACCGAGCAGGGACTGCTGGAGCGCCGGCAGGACAGCGCCGACAAGCGCGTCGTCCGTCTGCATCCGACGGCTGTGGCCCGGCGGCGCCTCGGCGAGGTGCGCGCCCTGCAGGTCTCGCACCTCACGGAGGCCCTGCTGACGCTCACCGAGGGCGAGATGGACGCCCTCGGCTCGGCCCTCGGCGCCCTGCAGTCGCTGACGCGCGGGCTCCGCTCCGCCGCCCGCTGAGCCCTCGGAGTCTTTCGTTCCGATCACGCCGGGCTGATCCAGCCTGATCCGGACGGAAGACCCCAGCCCCCTGTCCGGCCGGCGCCCGTGCGTGCCGTCGCCGGCCGGGAGCGCGGGCCGGCGCGGACGTTCCCGTCCGTCACACATCCCTTTCCGCATCCCCGTACCAGACGAGGCTCCTCCATGCCGTCCACCTCCGTGGATCACTCCGCCGTGCCCGCGTCGCCGGCGTCCTCCGGATCGCCCACGGCGCCGGTCACCGCCGCCGCCCGGCGGCGCGCCAACCCCTGGCTCACCCTCTGCGCGGTCGCGTTCGGCCTGTTCATGGTCCAGCTCGACGGATCCGTCGTCGCGATCGCCAACCCCGAGATCGGCCGCGAACTGCACGCGTCCACCGCCCAGTTGCAGTGGGTCACCAACGCCTACCTGCTCGCCCTCGCCGCCACCCTCATCCTCGGCGGCAAGCTCGGCGACCGTTTCGGCCGGCGCACCTTCTACCTCGCCGGCGTCGCCGGATTCGCGCTCTCCTCCGTCGCCATCGGCCTGTCCGGCTCCATCACCGGGGTCGTCGCCTTCCGCGCGCTCCAGGGAGTCTTCGGCGGTCTGCTCATGCCCAACACCCTCGGCCTGCTGCGCGCGGTGTTCCCGCCGCGCAGGTTCGGTATGGCGGTGGGCATCTGGGCGATGGTCTCGGCCGTCTCCACGGCGCTCGGCCCGATCGTGGGCGGCCTGCTGGTGGAGCACGTCAGCTGGGAGTCCGTGTTCTACATCAACCTGCCCATCGGCGTACTCGCCTGCGCCTTCAGCGCGTTCGTGCTGCCGCAGTCGAGGAACACGACCGGCCACCACCGCTTCGACGTCACCGGGGTCGTCCTGCTCGCGCTCGGCCTGCTGAGCGTCGTCTTCGGTGTCGTCAAGGGCGAGACCTGGGGCTGGGCGTCCGCGGGGACATGGGGCGCGATCCTCGCGGGCCTGCTCCTCCTCGTCCTCTTCGGCCGCCACGAGACCCGTGTCGAGCACCCGCTGCTGCCGATGCGGCTCTTCCGCAGCCGCGACCTGACCGTCGGTACGGTCATCACCGCCCTGAACTTCTTCGTCATGCTGGGCGTGATCTTCTTCGTCATGCTCTACCTGCAGAACGTGCGCGGCCTGACGCCGGTCCAGGCAGGGGTCCGCACCCTGCCGCTGAGCCTCGCCTCGCTTATCGCCTCCCCGCTCGGCGCCGCCCTGACCGAGCGCTTCGGAGCCCGCTTGTGCATGCCGCTCGGCATGCTGCTCCAGGCGGCGGCCTGCTTCACCATGCTGAGCTGGTCCGGCGACTCCCCGTACGCCACCATGTGGCCGCCGTTCGTCGCGCTCGGCCTCGGCGTCGGCATGGTGCTGTCCGCCTCCTCCGACGCGATCGTCGGCAACGCGCCCGTTCGGGACGGCGGTGTGGCCGGCGGACTCCAGGCCACCACCCTGCAGATCGGCGGTGCGCTCGGCACGTCCGTGCTGGTGTCCGTCATCAGCGCCCGCGTCGGCGCCACGCTGCGGACCGAGCTGGCCGGCGCGGGCGTGCCGCGGGCCCTGGCCGGGAGGCTGGCCGAGGCCAAGGACGCGGTGGCGATGGGAGTGGCCCCCGTCTCCGGCACCATGCCGAAGCCCCTCCGGGCGGCCGTGACCGAGGGCAGCGGACAGGCTTTCATGAACGGCCTGCACACCGCCGCGGCGCTCACCGGCACCCTCTGCGTCCTGGGCGCACTCCTGGGAGCGGCCGCGATGAGCCGCGGGAGGACCACCGTGGCGGAGTGAGGGACGGTACGGCGACGAAGGGGCCCGGACGCGACGGCCCGCGGCGCCCACCCGCCGCGCCCGCGGGACCGGCGGCCCCACCCCCGCCTTGTCCCACCGGCCTCACGGGCCCGCCGGCCTCACGGGCCCACCGGCCTCACGGGCCCGCCGGGCTCGACCGGGCCTGCCGAGTTTCAACGGCCTGACAGGCCTGACCGGTTTGCCCGACTCGACCGGCCTGCCCGGCCTGCCGAGTCCGACCGGCTCGACCAGCCTGTGCCGAGTCCCAACGGCCCCGTGCCCCCCGTTGCGGGTCCCCGGTGGGGAATGAGCCGGGACTCGCGCGCGTACTTCCCGGATTCCAGGGCATCCGACTGCTGAGTCGCCCAGGGCCTTCCCCCCGCCCGGGGCGCGGCGTCTCCGCCGGCGGCCACCCCCCCCAGGCCGCCGGCGGAGCCATGTCCGCGGGCGGCCTGCCCGCAGACCGTCACCCCTTCAGGCGCCTCGGGTCCGGATGCCCACGGTCACCCCCAGCACGTTCGCCTCGCGCGTGATCCGGCGCGTCTGGGCGGGGGAGAGGGCGCGGACGTCCGGCTCCGAGTCCGACGGGCTCGGTGGGCCGGGCCGGCCGGGCGGGGCGGTGACGGACGGGGCGGTGCAGCGGCCGGTGCGGGCCCTTCCGTGAGCGGCGCGCACAGCACTCCGGTACTCCCGACGGTGCGGCGACCACGGCTCCCCGGCGGCAGACGCACGGACGTGGGCGGCGGGGGCCGACTCCCGGCACGTGAGAGGCGACCGTGCGCGGGGCGGGCGTCGGAGCCCGGACCGGCCCAGCCGAGCAGCGACGACGCGCGCCGGGCGCGGCACGCTCCCCCCGGCCCCGGCCCCGGCCCCGGCCCCGGCCCGGGAAACTCCCGGCCGACGTAATGCTTGTCCGACGGGCGGAAGGCCTCGTTCGGGCGATGGAGTCACCCGACCCGGTGAGCGCGCGGCCCGGGGCGTACCGGTGGCGGGTCCCGGGCGTTGCCCCGGCATGAACCGCTTGGACTGGATGGACCGGATGGAGCGCATGGACCGGATCCGCCGGCTGCGCCAGATGGACCGTACGGGGGAGCCGATCTACGCCGGGCTCGTCGCGGAGTGGCGGGCGCAGGGGCGGACCGTCCCCGCCGAGCCGGACGCGCTGTGGGCCGCCCTCTCCGGCCGCACCCGCGGCGCCCGGCGCGAGGCCAGGCACCTGTGAACCGTCACCGGTGCGGCGCGCACAGCGGGGTGAGTACCGCCAGCGTGCCGTTGGCCTGTTGCAGCGCTTCCTCCAGGGCACCGGGCGCGTGCAGCGCTCCGGTGCCGTCGGGTGGCACGAGCCACTCCAGGGAGCGCGCGGGCCGGTAGGGCGGTGGCACGGTGACCCAGGAGCCCCTGGTCGCGTAGCGCAGTCCGGCGCCGATCCAGCCGTCGGACGGCTGCGGCGGCAGGAAGAACCCCACCCTGCCCGCCGCCGTGTCCACCAGCGTCGGCCCCGGCACCGGCAGGCCGGGCCGCCACAGCAGGTCCAGGGTGAGCAGTCCCAGCCGGTCGGGGACGCTCAGCACGTCCCAGAAGCGGCCGGCCTCCAGCAGTGCGACGCCCTCGCCGTGGTCCCATTCCCATTTGCAGGCGCGCGGGTCGGCCGACGCCGCCGCCAGCCACTCCACGCCCCGCATCCACATCGTGTTCGTCATGCACGCTCCGGATGTCCTCGCTCGCCTGCCCGGGCGCAGGGAACGGCTGTGTCCGGGCACTCCGTGCGTCCGCACGCCAGCCCGGCATATGCATCGTTGTAGATATTTCTATGTGGCGGAAGGGGTGGCGCGCCCTGGCGTTTGAGGTGGGATGTTCGGACTCCGCGCGCGGGTTCGTCAGCCGGGGTTACGGGGGTGTGCCACTCGTCCGAGGGAGGAAGTGCGCTCGATGCGCCCGATTCGAGCGTACGGACAATTGATTCGAGCGTCAGGCCTTGAGAAGCGCATTGTTTCCGTCGTACGCTCACGCCATTCCCTCTCCGTCTCTGTCGAGGTGTCCCATGGACCGCACGCGTCTGCCCGCCCTTCTGGCCCGCGAGAGCGCCGAGGCCGAACGCCGCAACCCGCGCTCCCGGGCGGCGTACGCGCGCGCCGACCACCTCTTCGGCCGGGTCCCGATGACCTGGATGAACAAGACCGCCGGTGCCTTCCCGCGCTACCTGGCCGGGGCGCGCGGCGCCCGGGTCACCGACGTCGACGGTCACGCGTACATCGACTTCTGCCTCGGTGACACCGGCGCGATGGCCGGCCACTCACCCGCTCCCGTCACCGAGGCGGTGCACCGCCGGTACGCCGAACTCGGCGGGGCCACCGCCATGCTGCCCACCGAGGACGCCGAGTGGGTCGGCGCCGAACTGACCCGCCGCTTCGGCCTGGCCCGCTGGAGCTTCTCGCTCACCGCCACCGACGCCAACCGCTGGGCGATCCGGCTCGCCCGTGCCGTGACCGGCCGGCCGAAGATCCTCGTCAACAGCTACTGCTACCACGGCAGCGTGGACGAGTCGCTGATCGTCACCGGCCCGGACGGCACCGGCACCGCCCGCCCCGGCAACGTCGGCGCGCCCTGCGACGTGACGCTGACCAGCCGGGTCGCCGAGTTCAACGACCTCGCCGGGCTGGAGCGGGAGCTGGCGCACGGCGACGTCGCCGCCGTCCTGATGGAGCCCGCCCTCACCAACATCGGCATCGTGCTGCCCGAACCCGGCTACCTCGCCGGCGTCCGCGAGCTGACCCGGCGGTACGGCGCCCTGCTCGTCAACGACGAGACGCACACCTTCTCCGCCGGGCCCGGCGGCTGCACGGCCGCCTGGGACCTGGAGCCCGACCTGCTCACCATCGGCAAGGCGATCGGCGGCGGCATCCCGGCCGGCGCCTACGGGCTCTCCGCCGAACTCGCCGACCGGCTGCTCGGCCGCACCGACCTCGACCTCGTCGACATGGGCGGCGTCGGCGGCACCCTCGCGGGCAACGCGCTGTCGGTCGCGGCCACCCGCGCCACCCTGGAGCACGTGCTGACCGACGAGGCGTTCGCCCGGATGGCGAGCCTCGCCGAGCGCTTCGAGGCGGGCGTCCGGGCGGGCATCGAGGCCCACCGGCTGCCCTGGTCGGTCAGCCGGCTCGGCGCCCGCACCGAGTACCGCTTCACCTCCCCGGCCCCGCGCACCGGCACCGAGTCCGCGGCGGCCTCCGACCCGGAGCTGGAGGACTACCTGCACCTCTACCTCGCCAACCGGGGCATCCTGCTGACCCCGTTCCACAACATGGCGCTGATGTGCCCGGACACCACCGAGCAGGACGTCGACACCCACACCGAGGTGTTCGCCGCCGCGCTCGCCGAACTGGCCGCCTGAGGAAGGGGAGCCGGACGGGATGAAGGACATGGACGAGATCGACCGGGCCATCCTGCGCGAGCTGCAGACCGACGGCCGTATCGCCTACGCCGACCTCGGCCCCAAGGTCGGGCTGTCCGCCTCGGCGGCCCGGCAGCGGCTCCAGCGGCTGCTGGACTCCAAGGCGGTCCAGGTGGTCGGCGTCACCGACCCGATGGCCATGGGCGGACAGGCCATGGCCCTGCTCGGCATCGGCGTCGACGGCGACCCCCGGACCGTCGCCGACACCCTCGCCGAGCGCCCCGAGGTCGTCTACTCGGTGCTCACCTCGGGCGGCTTCGACCTCTTCGCCGAGGTGGTCGCACCCGGCCCGAAGGCACTGCTCGACTTCGTCAACGACGTGGTGCGCCCGATCGAGGGCGTCCGCGAGGTCCGGTCCTTCCCGTACTTCGGCATCCACACCCACCGCTTCCTGTGGGACGTGGGCTGACCGGCGGGGACGACGGGGTCAGCCGGCGGACAGCGCGGGCATCAGCACCAGCATGGTGACGTCGTCGCGGATCGCGTAGCGCCGCCGGGCCATGTCCGCCCACACCGTGCCGGGCAGCTCGGCGGACGGGACGCCGGACAGGGCGGCCAGCCGCTCCGGCAGCGGGTAGAAGGCACCGGTGCCGTCCCGCGCCTCCCACACGCCGTCGGAGGCCAGGAAGAGCCGGTCGCCCGGTCCCAGCGCCACGGTGGCCCCCTTCGGCGGATCCACCCCCACCAGCCCGATGCCGAGCGGCGGACCGGGCGCGACGGCCACCTCCCGGGCCTGTCCCTCGCACAGCAGGACCGGCACCGGATGACCGCACGCCACCAGCCGGACCACGGCCGTGTCCGCCGCGAACTCCAGCAGCAGGGCGGTCGCGAACAGCTCCCCGTCCCGGACGCCCGCCGAGTCCACCGCGAGCCGGCGGTCCAGCCGGGCGGCCACCGACTCCAGGTCCGGCTGGTCCAGTGCGGCCTCCCGGAACGCCCCCAGCAGCGACACCACCGTCGCGACCGCCGCGAGCCCGTGCCCCCGCACGTCACCCATCACCGCGCGCACGCCGTACGGCCCCTCCCGCACGTCGAAGAAGTCGCCGCCCACCAGCGTCCCGTCCTGCGCGGCCCGGTAGAAGGACGCGCACCCCACCCGCCCGACCCGGTCCGGCAGGGGCGGCAGCACGGCCTGCTGCACCGCCTCGCCGATCGCCCGTTCGGTGTGGAGCTGGGCGTCCCGGTGGCTGCGCACATAGGACACGAACACGCTCAGCGCGGCCACGAACGCGATGGTGAGCACGTCCGTGCTGCCTGGGAGGTTCAGATGGGTGGCCGGCAGGTTCAGCACCACGATCGCGCCCACGCCGAGCAGACCGGTCAGCAGCGGGCCGTAGGACAGCACCGCCAGCGGCGGGATGGCACCCAGCAGGAAGCCGAGGTCGCGGGCGTGCGACGTGACCATCGTGGCCGAGCCGACGGCCGCGAGCAGCAGCACGGGCAGCGCGCGGATCCACCACGGCGGCGGCGCGCCCCGCAGCCACCCGCGATCGTCCCGGTCCCCGCGCGACGACCGGCCGCGCACCGATTCCACATCCCCAAGTTACGCCGCTCCCGGCGGTCCGCGCGGCGCGGCGGGACCGCCGGGAGCGGTGCGCGCACAGCCCCCGGAAAAACGGTGGACCCCCGTCGGCCGAACCCCTAGTGTGTGATCACCACGCCCGAGACGGACGGAACAAGGAGGCGAGTGTCATGTGGATCACCACCATCCAGCGCTCCCCCCTCCCCGTGCCGCGGGCGTGTCACGTCTGACCAGACCGGGAGCGCACACACCGTACGCATCCCGGAGGACTCCTTGACCGACGTGGTCATCCGCACGCTCGACGAGAGCAGTGCGCACCTTTTCCGCACCATGCCCGACCCGCTCGCGCTGAGCGACAAGCACCGCGCCACCCGCTACCGCCCCGACTGGCAGCGCATCGCCCTGCGTGACGGCCGCACCGTGGCGCGCGCCGCCTGGTGGGGCCGCCCCGAGGACCCCGAGCCGCTCGTGATCAACTGGTTCGACGTCGCCGAGGGCGAGGAGGAGGCGGGCGCCGAGCTGCTGCGGACGGCACCCTGGCAGACACCCGAACTCGAGCTCGACCTGCCCACCGGCTGGCGCGACGACCCGCTGCGCCGGGACGCGGTGGCCGTCCGGGAGAGTGCCGCCCGCCAGGCCGGCTACAGCCCCCTGGTGCAGCGCTTCCTCTACCGCTGGACCCCGGACCGGGGACTGCCCGAGCGGCCCGGACGACTGCTGTTCACCCCCGAACCGGACGACGACGTCTTCCTCGGCCTGCTGCGCCGCATCGCCTCCGGCACGCTCGACGCCCACGCCCGCCGGGCCATCGAGCGGGGAGGCGTGGACCAGGCGGCCCGGGAGGACCTGGAGATCCTGCGCTGGTTCCCGTCACCGCGCGAGTGGTGGCAGATCGCGCGCACGCCGCAGGGCGACCCGGTCGGCATCCACATCCCGGCGCGCAACCCCGGCGGGCCCTGTGTCGCCTTCGTCGGCGTGGTGCCGGAGCACCGGGGCCACGGCTACGCCTACGACCTGCTCGCCGAGTGCACCCACCTCCTGGCCGCACAGGGCGCCGAGTTCATCGCCGCCGCCACCGACCAGGGCAACGTCCCGATGGCCGCGCACTTCACCAAGGCCGGCTACCCCGTCGTACGGGAACGCGTCAACTACTGGAGCGACCACGAAGCCACGGCGGGGTGACGCGCTGAGGGCGCGGTGACCCGCCGCGCCGGGGAGCGGGACCGGTTTCCTCCCCGGCGCCGGGCCGTCACTCCCTGCCGTCCGTCAGCCGGGCCTCCGCCGCGGCCAGGATCTCGGTGACCCGGAGGCCGAACGCTGCGTCGCAGGCGTGCGGGCGGCCCGTGCGGGCCGCCCGCACCAGCGCGTCGGCTGCCCGGGCGAGCGCGGGGACCGCTCCCTCGGAACTGCCCGGCAGGACCGTCACACCCGCCTCCCCGCGCAGTTCGACGTCGGCCCCGGCCGCCGCCGACGGGGCGGTCAGGCTCAGCGTGAGGGTGCTCGACGCCCCGGTGGAGTGGTCGAGCACCAGGTGCACGGTGTCCGCCGGGCCGTGCGCCGCCGCCACGACCTGCCGTACGTCGCCGAGGACCGGCAGCAGCACCGACAGGGCGTGCGGGCCGACGTCCCACAGCGCACCCTTCTCCCGCCGCCACGGCGAGGCCGCGAACGGGCTGTCGCTGGTGAACACCGCCCCCAGCCACTGCGCCCGCGCCGTGAACCAGCCCGCCACGGCCGCCTGTTCCTCGATCCAGGCTTCCGGCTCCTTCTGGAAGCGCGCGGTGAAGAACACCACCGACGCCACCCCGGCCTTCTCCACCGCCTCCACGACGGCCCGCCCCTGCGCGGCCGTCACCGCCAGCGGCTTGTCCAGCAGCAGATGGCGGCCCGCCCGGGCCGCCCGCACCGCCAACTCGGCCTGCACGGACGGCGGCAGGGCCACCGCCACCGCGTCCACGTCGGCCAGCAGCGCGTCCACGTCGGCGTACGCGGCGACGCCGTACTGCCCGGCGAGCTCCGTGGCCGCCTCCGGCCGGCGCCCCCACACCCCGGCGAACTCGAGGCCGGTGTGCCCGGCGAGGGCGGGGGCGTACGCCGCCTTGGCCCACGGGCCCGTTCCCAGCAGTCCTATGCGCATGTCGCGTTCCTTTCTCCGAGCCGGTCCCGGCACCCTCACGATGCCGCGCTCCGGTCGCCGTCCGCACACCCGCGGCCGGCACCACCCTCTCCCGCCAGCCACCCGGCGATGGCCGCGGCGATCGGCTGGCCGGTGTCCATCTCCACGAAGCCGAACTGGCCGGACTGGTTGCATTCCAGGAACCACCAGATCCCGTCGGCGTCCTCCGCGAAGTCGAAGGCACCGTAGGCCAGTTCCGCGCCCGCCATGTAGCGCCGCACGCCCTCGGCGACGCGCGGCGGCACGTCCGCGGGCAGCCAGGGGGAGACCGACGGGGCGAAGCGGACGTCCACCTCGTCCGGGTGGGCGTCCGGGTCGGCGGGCTTGCGCGCGGCCAGCAGCGTGCCGCCGACGACGGTGAGCCGGATGTCGGCCCGCTTGGCGATCCGCCGTTGCAGCAGGGTCGGGCCGAAGGCGACCGCCGTGAAGTCGGCGTCCGGCGCGACCCTGCTGGTCGGCACCGCCCGGGGCGGCTCCTGCGGGTGCGCCCCGGAGACCGGCTTGACCACCAGGTCCGGGAAGCGGTCCGCGAACTCCCGCGCCGCCTGCGGGAACGTCGTGATGAGCGTGGCCGGCACCGCGAGGCCGCTGCGCTGCGCCAGATGCAGCTGCCAGGGCTTGTGCCGGGCCCGGCGCGCGGCGTCCGGGTGGTTCATCCAGCGGGCGTCGGTGCAGCGCAGCATGCCGTACAGCGCCTGCGAGGACTCCTCGGTCAGCCAGGCGGACGGCTGGGCGGCGCGGGCGGCCGGCTCACCCGGCCTGCGCACCCAGACGGAGCGCAGGCCGTTCATGCTCACCAGGCGCCCGCCGACGGACAGGTGTCCCCGGCAGGCGCCTCGCACGTACTCGCCCGACAGCGCCACCCCGTTGGTGAGATCGGCGGGGTCGAGCCGGACGACGGGCACGCCCGCCTCGCCCAGCCGGAGGACCACCATGTCCGCCGTCACGTCCTCTTCACTGGTCAGGATGAGCACGGTCATCTGTGGAAGCCCGCGGGTCAGTCGTCGAAGTGCGTCTTGGAACCGGCGGTCGAGGTCGTGGTCCCGAGGGCTCTGAGGGTCGCGTGGTCGGTGGCGGCGATCCGCCCGTCCGGGAGGACGTTCAACTGCAGTCCGGAGTCGTACGCATACGGAGCGGTGACGTCCAACTGCACTGCGGGCCGCGCGTAGTTGAGCGTGAACGGTTGCATGGTCTCTCCCTGATTCGGCTTTCACGTCCTTATACGAGTCGAACGGGTGATTGGTTTCCTCACGGTGCGTGAGCACGCTTCGGAGGGATTCCTTCCGGGTCACCGCGCGAGCGCGTCCCGTGCCGCCGCCAGCGCCTGTTCGGCGTACCCCCGCCCGAACAGCACCGCGTGCACCAGCAGCGGGAACAGCTGGTGCAGCCCCACCCGTTCCCGCCAGCCGTCCGCCAGGGGCGCCGCTTGCCGGTAGCCGTCGAGGACGCGGTCCAGATGGGGGCAGCCGAAGAGCAGGAGCATCGCGAGGTCGGTCTCCCGGTGTCCGCCGTGCGCGGCCGGATCGATCAGCCGGACCTCGCCGTCCGCGCCCCACAGCACGTTGCCGTTCCACAGGTCGCCGTGCAGCCGGGCGGGCGGCTCGGCGGGCCCCGCCAGCCCGGGCAGCCGCGCGCAGAGCTGTTCGAACACCGCCGCCTCGCCCGGCCGCAGCGTGCCCCGGTCGACCGCGCCGCGCACGTACGGCAGTACGCGGTGCTCGGCGTACCACTGGGGCCACTCGGTGCCCGCCGCGTTGCGCATGGGGGCGAGGCCGATGAAGGCGTCCTCGGGCCCGTCGGGGGGCGGCGCCCCGAAGTGGGGCGCGCCGGCCGTGTGCAGCGCGGCCAGGGCCCGGCCGAAACGCAGTGCGGCCCCGGGGTCCGGGGAGCCGGTGGGAACCCGCTCGGTCACCATCCAGTGCTCGTCGTGTCCGAGGACCGCCGGTACCCGGACCGCGTCCGCCGCCGCCAGCCAGCGCAGCCCCGCCACCTCGGCGCGCACCGCCCCGGGGCCGTCGCCACGCTTGACCATCACCGGTGTCCCGCCGTCCAGCAGCACTTCGGCGGGCGCGCCCGAAGACCTCCGGGCCCCGCTGACCGGGCGCCCGGTGAGCCGGGCCGCCACCTGTCCTGGATCCTCGTCTCGGTTGACCACGGCCCCAGCGTACGACCCGCGATCGAGGCCGCTCACCAGGCGTTTCACGCAGCGGTACGGCTGTTCTCGGCCAAGGCCGGCCGCTCGCTGCCCGCGCCGGCCGCGTACGGCCGCCGCGAGGGCGTTCCGTCGCCGCACCGGGACCCTGGGCGCCGTCGTCGTACCCACGCCCGCGTCGCCCCGCTGCCCGCCCGGCCGCCGTCCCACCGGGGCGCGTCCCCGGCCCGGGGGCGCCGGCGCCCCCGGGCGCCCTCAGCGGCCGACGGGGTACGTCACCCGGGTCAGCCCCACCGGGTTCCCGGGCGGCAGCAGGCCCGACTCGCCGACCGTGCGGGCCAGCGGCTCCAGCAGCGCGGCCAGCCGGGCCGTCCGCTCGGTGCCCAGCGCGGTCCACGGCTGCCCGGCCGCCGCGTCGGTGAGCGCCTCGGCCTCCGCGCGCAGGGCCGCGCCCGCCGGTGTCGGCCTGCCGTCCGCCGTGAGCCGGCCGTCCGCGCGCAGCCGGGCCACGGCCGCCGCCCACTCGTCCTGCGGCCACCTGCGGGTCTCGCGCAGGACGGCGCCGTCGGACTCGCCGGCCGCCGCCTTGAGCACCATCGCCTCCACCGGTCCGAGCCCCAGCCCCACCAGCACCGCCACATGGGAGTCGCCCCGCTGCTCGCGCAGGGTCGTCAGCGCCTGCCACAGGCGGGCGGCCGGCTTCCGCGGCCGTTCCAGCGCCTGATTGGCGGCGCCGAGCACCCGGCCCGCGGTGTCCGCGTCCGCGGCGGCCTCCCAGGCGAGGTCCGCGGCCTGCGTGAACGCGGCGGAGCCGACGGTGTCCGCCCCGAACAGGCGGGTCATCGCCGCGTCCATCGCCTCCAGCCGGGCCGTCAGCGCCTCCGCCGGGGTGACGTACGACCAGGCGTCCGGCAGCGCCCGTGTGACCCGGGCCGGGTGGAACACGTAGAAGCAGCTCGTCACCACGGCCGGGGGCACGGTGCCGAGCGGGGCGGCGCGCAGCGCGAAGTAGCCCATCCAGAACCCGCGCAGTCCCAGCCCGTCCGCGGCCCGGCGCGCCTCCGGTGCGAAGTACACGAGGCTGTGCACCGGCTCGTACCGCTCCCACAGGGCCCGCGCCATCCCGTCCGCCACCGCTTCCTCCCACCGCGCCGTCCTCGACCTGCTGCCGGCACCAGCCTGCGTTATGACAGCCGTCATAACAAGGGGGCGGCGCCCGGGAGAGGAGGTGTCACGAGGTCTCACCGGGCGGGGACGCGGATCCGGCCGACGGCGTTGCCGAGCAGTTCCGTGAACCACACGGTTCCGCCGGGTCCGGCCGCCAGCCGCAGCGGCACCTTCTCGCCGCCGTCCGGCACGGGGAAGGTGGTGACGGCGCCGGTCGCGGTGATCCGGCCGACGCGCCCGGCCTGGTCGGCGTACCAGATCCGGCCGTCGGGCCCGCGCGCGATGCCGCCGGGCAGGCTGTCCGCACCGGGCAGCGGGAACCGGGTGACGTGCCCGGTGTAGTCGACGCGGAGCACCGCGCGCCCGCCGGAGGCGGTGAGCCACATGCCGCCCGGTCCGGCGACGATGCCGCCGGGGAAGCCGGAGGCCCCGCCGGGCAGCGGGTACTCCGTGAGCCGCCCGGCGGGGGTGATCCGCCCGACCTTGCCGCCGCTCAGTTCGGTGAACCACAGCGCGCCGTCGCCGCCCGCCGCGATGGAGTGGGGAGAGGCGTCCGGGGTGGGCACCGGGTACTCGGTGATCCGGCCGCCGGTCGTGACGCGGCCGATCCGGTTCCCGGTCGCCTCGGTGAACCACAGCGCCCCGTCCGGGCCGGGCGCGATCCCCTCCGGGCCGCTGCCGGCCGCCGGCAGCGGGAACTCGGTGAGCGGCCCGGTGGGAGTGACCCGCCCGATCCGCCCGGCGGTCGTCTCGGTGAACCACAGGGCCCGGTCCGGACCCTGGACGATCTCCGACGGACCGGTGTCCGGGCCCGAGGTCGGGACGTCGGTGACCGTGCCGTCGGCCGCCATCCGACCGATCCGCCCGGCGCCGTGCTCCGCGAACCACAGCGCGCCGTCCGGACCGGCGGTGATGCCGACGGGTTCCGCACCGGCCACCGTGGTCACCGGATACTCCGTCACCGTGTCCGCCCCGGCGCGGGCGGGAGCGGCTCCGGCGGTGAGGGCGGTGACGGAGAGCAGGGCACCGGCCCACCCGGCGGCCGGCCGCCGGCCCCGTCGCCCGCGGCGGGTGTTCACGGACACGGGGTGCCTCCTTCGATCGTCGACCGCGTCGGCGGTTGAGCCGGACGAGGGGCCCCGGAGCCGACGCGCTGGGGCAGACGGGTGGCGTGGTGACACGGCTGGGCGGCTCGGATGGTGGGAGTCAGGGGCCTCACTGACGGTGGTTCATGTCGGGGCCGGGTCCATCCAGCTGATGAGGTATCCGCTGCCCGGTCACGGCGGAAGGACATCACTATGCGCTCTGCCCGCATGCTTGTGGCAACGGCGGCTGCCGCCGCCGCCCTATCCTTCGCCGCACCCGGCGCCGCGCTCGCCGTGACGGCCGGACACGACGGCGGCGGCCGGGACGGCTCCTCGTACAGCAAGGAGAACGACAACGAGTCCGACGAGGACGAAGGATCCGACAGCGGCCAGGACAAGGAGTACGGCAACAAACGCGGCGGCGGCGAGGAACACGACGGGCCGCGCGGCGGAATGCACACGGGTGGCGGAGCTCTCGCCACGGTGCGCGGCGAGGAGTGGGGTTCCGGCGGCGACAGCCGGTTCGACCCCGAGACCTACCGGGACAAGGACGAGGGCGGGGGCGAGAAGGGCGACAAGGGGGACCGCGGTGAGAAGGGCGACCGCGGTGAGAAGGGCGACCGGGGCGAGAAGGGTGACAAGGGCGACTGGGGTGACGACCACGACAAGCCGCGCGGTGGCATGCACACCGGTGGCGGCGCGCTCGCCGCGCCCGGTGTCACCGCGGGCGGTCTCGCCGTCCTGGCCGTAGGCGCCACCGGTGCCCTGGCGCTGCGCCGCAAGAAGGCCGCCCAGCCGGCGTCCTGAGGGACTGTACGTCCCAGGGGCTGCGGACGCCGCCGGCGCGCCTCCGCGCCGGCGGCCCGCGCCCCCTGCGCCCCGCCCAGGACGCCGCTCCCGGCGCCGTCTTCCCCGCCCTGATCCCCGTGCTGCCGTGCCCGAGTGAGGTGGTGTCCGATGGCAGCAGATCCCTCTTCCCCGACCCCGTCAGGACCGGCGGCGCACGAGCAGCGTGCCGGCTACGGCGGGCGGCTGACGCTGTGGGGTGTGGCGGCCGTCTTCCTCGCCGTCAGCATGTTCGGCGGTCACCGGCAGCCGGACGACAAGCCGGAGGCGCACCCGGCCTCGGGCACCGGCGCACCGCCCGCGGTCGACTCCCGGCAGCCCGACGAGGCGCTGCCGAGGTCCGCGCCGACCCGGCTGCGCATTCCCAAGATCTCCGTGGACGCACCCTTCACCACCCTGGAGCTCGCCGACTCGGGCCAGTTGCAGCCGCCGCCCGCCGCCGACACCAATCTCGTCGGCTGGTACGCCGACGGGGTCGCGCCCGGTGAGCGGGGCACCGCGATCATCGCCGGACACGTTGACACGGTGACCTCCCCGGCCGTCTTCGCCGACCTCGACCGGCTGGAGCCCGGCGACCGCTTCTCCGTGCAGCGGGCCGACGGGCGCACGGCGGAGTTCGTCGTGGACAGCACCGAGACCTTCGCCAAGGACGACTTCCCCAGCGAACGGGTGTACGCGGACGCGTCGCGCCCCGAGGCGCGGCTCATCACCTGCGCCGGGGACTACGACCGCACGGTGCGGGACTACACCGACAACCTGGTGGTCTTCGCGCACCTGGTGTGAGGGAGTGCCGGCGCGCGCGTCGCCGCCGGTCCCCTCCGGTCAGGCGGTGCGGTCCGCGAAGGGCCCGTCCCCGGCGAACGCCAGCGCCGCGAACCGCTCGCCGATGCGGCGGTGCCCGGCCGTGTCCGGGTGGAGGCCGTCGGGCAGCGGCAGCTCGGCGAAGTCGGCCTCCCCGTACAGCTCGCGGCCGTCCGCGTAGTACAGGGCCGGGTCCCCGGCCGCCCGCTCGCGCACGATCCGCGCCAGCTCCCGCCGGACGACCTCCAGGGTGAGCTTCCCGGCCGCCCGCTCCGCCGGATCGCCGGTGGCCCGGTACCGCAGGCGCCCCTCGCCGAGAGCGGACGGGTCCATGGCGGTGGGGCCGGGCGTGTTCTCGTGCATCGGGCACAGGACCGGCGAGACGACGAGCAGCGGCGTGTGGGGGTGCCCCTCGCGGACGGTGTCGAGGAAGCCGTGCACGGCGGGTCCGAAGGCACGCAGCCGCATCAGGTCGGTGTTGACCACGTTGATGCCCAGTTTGACGCTGATCAGGTCGGCGGGCGTGTCGCGCAGGGCCCGCGCGGTGAACGGGTCGAGCAGCGCGCTGCCGCCCAGCCCGAGGTTGACCAGCTCCACCCCGCCCAGGGACGCGGCGAGCGCCGGCCAGGTGGTGGTGGGGCTCGCCGCGTCCGAGCCGTGGCTGATCGAGCTGCCGTGGTGCAGCCACACCCGGCGGCCCCGGTCCGGTACGGGCTCGACGGGGGCGTCGGTGCGCAGCGCGACCAGCTCGGTCGTCTCGTTGTGCGGCAGCCAGATCTCCACGTCCTTGACGGTGTCCGGCAGGCCCGTGAAGCGCACGGTGCCCACCGGGCCCGGCCGGTGCTCGGCGGAGCCGGTGCCCAGGTCGATGGTGAGGGTGTCGCCCTCGGTGAGGGAGGCGCTGCCCGCCGGCCGGCCGTCGACGAGCAGGTCGTACACGCCGTCCGGGCGCGGTGGCGCGCCGGCGTACACCCGCTTGGTGGGCAGGGTGTCCAGTTCCACGGTGGTGGCGCGGGTGCGCAGCGCCAGCCGTACGCCGGAGGGCTGGGACTCCGCCAGGGCCAGCTGCGGGTCGGCGCACTGGGCGCGGGCCCGGGCGGGCAGCCGGTGCGGCAGCAGGCCGCGCGCGGTGCGCTCCAGTTCGAGGGCACCGCGTACCAGGTCGGCGGTGAGGGGGATGGTGAGCATCGTGTCTGCCTGCGTTTCGAGGGGGGATCGCCGTGGGGGAGCCGTGCGGTCAGGGCTTCGCGGGCCAGTCGCGCAGCAGGGAGTCGAGGGCGTCCAGGATCCGGGTCCAGGACTCCTGCGGGTCCGGCGCGCTGTGATCGAAGCCGCCGGCCGCCTCCAGGCTGACGTAGCCGTGGAAGACGCTGCCGAGGAGGCGGACCGCGTGGGTCTGGTCCGGCTCGGTCAGGTCGTAACCGCGCAGGATCGCCCGGGTGAGCTGCACGATCCGCACTCCCGCGCTGCCGGCCGCCGTCTCGGTGTCCAGCGGGTGCCGGGCCGCCGCGTAGCGGCCGGGGTGCGCGCGGGCGTAGTCGCGGTAGACGTTCGCGAAGGCGCCGAGGGCGTCCTTGCCGGACCGGCCGGCCAGGGCCTCGGCGGCCCGGTCGGCCAGCTCCTCGAGGGCGAGCAGCGCGATCCGCGTCTTGAGATCCTGCGAGTTCCTCAGGTGCGAGTACAAGCTCGCGACCTTGACGTCGAACCGCCGGGCCACCGCGGACACCGTCACCTGGTCGAAGCCGACTTCGTCGGCCAGCTCCGCGCCCGCCCGCACCAGGCGTTCGGTGGTCAGCCCCGCACGCGCCATCACTGTCTCTCCCGTCTGCCGGAAAGCCATTGTGCAGCTTCCTAAAGGTTTTAGGCAAGCGGGTGAGTTATTTAGGTTGGTTGGCCGTGCCCGAGGTTCCTCCGCCGGCGGGCGGGCCTACGGCCTGTTGCCGGGGAGGGCACAATGGAACGCCGTGGTCCGCCGGTCGTAGGTGCGGTCGGCGACAGCAGAGGGGGACCGGCGTGCTCGGCGACCGGGGCGCGGGCGCGCCGGGAACCGGCGGGGAGTGGAGCGATGGAGCTGGAGCTGCGGCACCTGCGGGTGCTGTGCGCGATCGCCGACGCGGGCAGCGTGGGCCGGGCCGCCGCGCAGCTGGGCTACTCGCAGCCGGCCGTCAGCACCCAGCTGCGGCGCATCGAGCGCCACCTCGGCGAACCGCTCTTCGAACGCGGGCCCGGCGGGGTCCGGCCGACCCGGTACGGCGCCGAGGTCGTCGAGCAGGCCCGGGACGTCCTCACGCGGGCCGCCGCGATCGGGCACCGTCCGCCCACCGACCGCCCCCGCCGCACCCTGCGCGTGGCCGCGACGAACTCGCCCATGCTGTCCGGCACGGTCTCCCGGGTCCGGACGCGACTGCCGGAGCTCTCCCTCTCGGTCACCAGCGTCTACGCGTCCTCGCGGATCGTCGAGCTGCTGGAGGAGGGCGCGGTGGACGCGGCCATCGCCGCCGACTACCCGGGCATGGAACTGCGGCACTCGGCCGCCGTCCGGCACCGCGGCATCGTCACCGAGCCCACCTTCGTCGCCCTGCCCGCCCGCCACCGGCTCCGGCAGAGCGCCCAGGTCCAGCTCGCCGACCTCGCCGAGGACGCCTGGTTCGTGACCCCGGACGACGGGGCCGGCTGGCCGGGGGTGTTCTACGACGCATGTGCCGCGGCCGGCTTCACCCCGGTGACCGTGCACGAGTGGCTCGGTGACCAGACCCAGTTGCAGAGCATGATCGCCGATGGTCTCGGGGTGTCCCTGGTGCAGCCGACGCTGCGGCCGATCCCGCACGTCACGGTCAAGCCGCTGGCGGGCTCCCCGCTGTGGTGCCGCTATGTGCTGGTCTGGCGGCCGGACACCGTCGCCGACGACGTCGTGGAGACGGTGTTCCGCTCCGCCACGGACGCTTACCGCGACCTCGTCGCCCAGGCCCCGCACCTGCGCACCTGGGCGTCGCGGACCTGGAGCGCCGCCGGGGCGTAGGGCCTCTCGTCTGGATCATGCCGGGCACGCGGGGTCCGGCCTGATCCGAACGAAAGACCCTAGCCGCGGGTCACGGGTGCGCCGCGATGTTATGAGCGCCCAGTGCCATGTGCTATGTCACACGCCATTGTTGGCGGGGCGGCGCGCTGAGACAGTCCCTCACACGCCTCGACACCCCACAGAGGCGCACCCCTTCGTGGAGGAATCCCGATGCGCTATCGCTTCGCGCTGCCCGGACGCGTGCCGAGGGGCACGGCCGGCCGCATCGCCGGCGCCGCCGCCGTCTGCGTCACCCTCGCCGGCCTGCTGTCCACGCCGGCACTCGCCGCGCCCCGCCCGCACACCGCCACGGCCACCGCACCCCGGGCGCACCTCTCCGTGCCGTCGCCCGCCGCCGCGTCCACCGTCGCGACCGAGCACCCCGCGACCCAGGCCCGGCGGCTCAGCCCGGACCAACTCCCGCCGCAGCCGCCCACGTTCACGAAGGCCGCGGGGCCGCACGCGGCGACGGCGGCCTCCTGCGCCCCGGCCGACTTCGGCAGCCGTACCGGCCCCGCCCTCGTCTCCTACGTCAGGACCGCGACCCCGGACTGCGTCGACACCCTCTTCTCCGTCACCGGCACGGACGCGCGCGCCGTCTTCCGCCAGGCCCAGATGCTGACCGTCGCCCAGGCGTTCACCCGCACCGCCGGGCAGTACCGGGGCGACAACTCCGGCGGCCTGCTGCAACTGGTCCTCTTCCTGCGCGCCGGCTACTACGCGCAGTTCAACCACCCCGGGGACGTGGGCCCTTACACCTCCCGCCTCACCGCCGCCGTCACGAGCGGCCTGGACACCTTCTTCGCCCGCCCCCACTCCCGTGACGTCACGGCGGCCAACGGAGACGTCCTCGGCGAGACCGTCATCCTGACCGACAGCGCCGACCAGCAAGGCCGTTACCTGGAGGTCTACCGGCGGCTGCTGAACGACTACGACGGCTCCTACGACTCGGTCGACAGCATGATCAGGGCCGTCAACGACGTCTACACCCCGCTGTGGCGCGGCAACTGGAACCCGGCGTACGTGCGTGCGGTCGAGAACGACCCGCGCGTCACCGGCACCCTGTACGACTTCGCGCTGGCCAACACCGACAAGCTCGGTACCGGCCTGGCCTTCCTGGACTCCAACGCCGGGATGAACCTGGCCCGTTACACCGAGCACCCCGGACTGCGGGACACCGTACGCCCGTTGGCCAGGGACCTGCTGGACCGGACGGCGATCACCGGGCCGACGGCCGCGCTCTGGGTGGCCGTGGCCACCCAGGCGGACCACTACGACGCGGCCGGATGCGGCTACTACGACGTCTGCGGCCTGCCGGAGAAGCTCGACAAGGCCGTGCTGCCCGTCACCCGGCACTGCGACGCCGACGTGACTCTGCGCGCCCAGGCGCTCACCGCCGCCGACCTCGACGCCGCCTGCGCCAGCGTGCTCCACCAGGACGCCTGGTTCCGCTCGGTCGTGGGGGCCGACGGCGCGATACCCGGCCAGTACGCCTCCACGGTCCGGCTCGTGGTGTTCGCCGGCCGCGCCGACTACCAGACGTACGCCGGCGCGATGTACGGCATCAGCACCGACAACGGCGGCATGACGCTGGGCGGCGACCCGGCGGACCCGGCCAACCAGCCGGTGTCGGTCATGTACCAGAAGGACTACGACGACGGCTTCCCGGCCCGGATCTGGAACCTCAACCACGAGTACACGCACTTCCTGGACGCCCGCGACGACATGCGGGGCGACTTCGCGCGGCAGATCTCCGTACCGGACGTGTGGTGGATCGAGGGCATCGCCGAGTACGTCTCCTATGGCTACCGCGGTCTCGCCGACGACCAGGCGGTCCAGGAGGCCGGCAGGCACACGTACCGGCTGAGCACCCTGTTCGACAGCACCTACGACAACAGCGACGTCACCCGCACCTACCCGTGGGGCTACCTCGCCGTGCGCTACATGATCGAGCGGCACCCCGACGACGTCCGGCGCGTGCTCACCCGCTTCCGCGCCGGTGACTACGCCGGCGGGTACGTCGTCTACCACGACGGCATCGGCACCCGCTACGACGCCGACTTCGACCAGTGGCTCACGGCGTGCGCCACGGGCGCGTGCGGCGGGCCCGTCCCGGCCTGAGCGCACCCGCCCGGCAGAACGGCCGCCGGCCGGAGACCCCGGCCGGCGGGCGTACGCGTACCGGGAGCCCGCTCAGACCGCCGGCGCCGGGTACGTCGGGTACTCCACGCCCGACACGTGCTGGACGACGCGGACGACCTGGCAGGAGTAGCCGAACTCGTTGTCGTACCAGAGGTAGAGGATCGCGTTGTCCCCGTCCACCTTCAGCGCGCCCGCGTCCACGATCGAGGCGTGGCGCGAGCCGATGAAGTCGCTGGAGACCGCGTCGGGCGCCGTGATGAAGTCGATCTGGCGCTTCAGCGGCGAGGTCAGCGACACCTCGCGCAGGTAGTCGTGGACCTCCTCGCGGGTGGTGGCGCGGGCCAGCTGGAGATTGAGGATGGCGATCGACACGTCCGGTACCGGGACGCGGATCGAGCTGCCGCTGATCTTCGCCTTGAGGTCGGGCAGCGCCTTGGCGACGGCGGAGGCGGCGCCGGTCTCGGTGATGACCATGTTGAGCGGCGCGGAGCGGCCCCGGCGCTCGGACTTGTGGTAGTTGTCCAGCAGGTTCTGGTCGTTGGTGAACGAGTGGACGGTCTCCACGTGGCCGCGCAGCACGCCGTACTCGTCGTCCATCGCCTTCAGCGGCGGGACGATGGCGTTGGTGGTGCAGGAGGCGCAGGACAGGATCTGCTCGTCGGGCTTGACGGTGTCGTGGTTGACGCCGTGCACGATGTTGGGGACGTCGCCCTTGCCCGGCGCGGTCAGCACGACCTTCTCGATGCCGGGGCGCAGGTGCTTGGACAGGCCCTCGCGGTCGCGCCACTTGCCGGTGTTGTCGATGAGGATGGCGTCCCGGATGCCGTACTCGGTGTAGTCCACGTCCGACGGGTCGTCGGCGTGGATCACCTTGATGGCGTTGCCGTTGGCGACGATCGTGCCGCTGGCCTCGTCCACGGTGATGGTGCCCTGGAACTGGCCGTGGATGGAGTCGCGGCGCAGCAGCGAGGCGCGCTTGACGAGGTCTTCGGCGGCATGGCCGCCGCCGCGCACGACGATGGCGCGCAGCCTCAGGCCGTTGCCCGAGCCGGCCTTCTCGATGAGCAGGCGCGCGACGAGCCGGCCGATGCGGCCGAAGCCGTACAGCACGACGTCGCGCGGCTCGCGGCGCTCGATCTTGTTCGCGCCGGTGGCTCCGGCGACGGCCTCGGCGGTGAACTCCGGCACGCTCAGGCCGCGCTCGTCGGCCTTGTAGGCGGTGGCCAGCATGCCGAGGTCGATCTGCGACGGACCGAGGTCCAGGGTGGTCAGGGCCTGGAGGAACGGCATGGTCTCGGTGACCGACAGCTCGGCGCCGGCGATCTGCCGGGCGAAGCGGTGCGTCTTCAGGATGCTGACCACCGACTTGTTCACCAGGGAGCGGCTGTGCAGCAGGACGGTCACGTCCCGCTCGCGGTGCAGCTTCCCGATGAGCGGGATCATCGACTCCGCGATCTCCTCGCGGATCTTCCAGTTGGTGAACGAGTCGTCGTTGACAGTCACAGATCCATCTTCCGAGCTAGGCAGCGCTCATATGATAACCACACCCCTTGAGGGGCCCTCATGACGGGGTGAGGGGGCCCGGAGACGCGGCCGGACGCGTGAAAACCGGGGGAGGGGCGGTGGAAACCCGGGTCGCGCGTTGCGCCTTCCCGCCGGTGTGCCCAAGGTCGACGCCGTGAGCACCTCCTCCGTCCCCCGGCCCGAACCGACGGCACCCTCCGGGCCCCTCGGACGCCTCCGGCCGCCCCGGCCGGCCGGCCCCGGACGGCCGCAGGGCGTCCTGCCGGCGCTCGCCCTGTTCGCGGCCGTCCGGCTCGCCGGGATCCTCGCGGTGATCCTCACGAACGCGCTCCGCGGACACCCCCTGGTCAGGAACCTGGCCCACTCCTGGGACTCCCGCTGGTACCTGCACATCGCCACCCACGGCTACGGCCGCCTCGTCTGGATCTCCCCGGAGGGCGCCGTCCAGACCGACTGGGCGTTCTTCCCTCTGTATCCCGCGCTCATCCGAGCGCTGACCGCCGTTCTGCCGCTCACCCCGGGCCGGTCCGCCCTGCTCATCGCCTGGACGGCCGCGGTCGTGGCCGCGTACGGCGTCTACCTCGTCGGCCACCACCTGTACGGCAGGGGCGTCGCCACCACGCTGGTCGCCCTGTGGGCCGCGCTGCCGCACGCCGTGGAACTCACCATCGCCTACACGGAGTCGCTGTTCGCCGCGCTCGCCGCGTGGGCGCTGTACTGCGTGCTCAGGGGACGCTGGCTGTGGGCCGGAGCCCTGGCCGCGCTGGCGGGCCTGGCGCGGCCCAGCGGATTCGCGGTGGCGGTGGCCGTCGTGCTGGCCGCCGGGCACCAGGTGCTGCGGCAGCGCGGCCGTGCCCCGGTGCGGCTGTGGGCCGGCGCGCTCCTGGCCCCCGTGGGCTGGACGGCCTTCGTGCTGTGGGTGGGGAACCGTACGGGAGACCTCCTCGGCGGCTACTTCACGGTCCAGCGCGCCTGGGACTCCCGCTTCGACTTCGGCGCCGACTCGGTGCGCTTCCTCAAGGCCCTGTTCCTGCACGGCGGGGGCGTCGTCTACCCGGCGGCCCTGCTGATCGTCGCCTCGGGCGTCCTGCTGTTCGTCCTGCTCTGCCTGGACCGCCCCCCGCCGGCCCTGGTCGCCTTCTCCGGCGTCCTGGTCCTGCTCGCGGTCGGCGGCTCCGGCTCCTTCTCCTCCAAGCCGCGGTTCCTGCTGCCGGCCTTCCCGCTGCTCGTGCCGGTGGCCCGCGCACTCGCCCGTACGTGGTGGCTGCGCCCGCCGGCGGCCATGGTCGTCTACGGCGCCCTCACCCTGGTCTCCCTGCTGTTCGGCGCCTATGTGACGGTGGTGGCGCACTCCCCGCTGTGAGCCGCCCGGCGCGGCCGTGCGAGCGGATCCCCGCCGCGACCTGTCTTCAGCACCGCGGGGTCTGGCGGCATCCGATCCCGTACGCGTGGCCCTGGGAGGACATGGTGCCCGGCGACGGTTCCGGTTTCGGCGAGGGGGCGGTGGCCGGGCCAGGGTGCCGCAGTTCCAGGCGGGGCGGGTCCGGCGGCGTGAACAGGTCCTGGGCCCCGAGGAGGCCGAGCAGCCTGTCGGTCACCGGACTGCCGACACGGATGACCACCGTCTTGCCCTGGCCGCCGGCCCGCTGCCGCAACTCCATCAGGACGCTCAGGCCGGAGCAGTCGCAGAAGTCGAGCCCGCCCAGGTCCAGGTCGAGGCCACGCTTCGACGCGTCGAGTGCTTCGTGCAGGCGGGGGCGGAGCCGGCTCGCGGAGTCGCGGTCCAGCTCACCCAGGACGCGGACGCGGATCCGGTCCCCGTTCGGCGTGCAGGAGGCGGTGGCCAGGCCGGTCGGGGGGATTCCGTCCGTCGCGCCGCGTGGGCAGGGCAGGTCGGTCCCGCCGGCGACCTCGGCCCGGTGGATGCGGTTGTACATGGCTTGCTCCCGCCTCTGTGCGCAGGGACTGGACCCAACGTTGCCCCCTCACCCTGATGTACGTCAACTAATACACGAATGGCAATACGTGTTTTTGCGTGCATGAAAGTTCAGTCGGTAGACTCGCGGCATGGATGGAGTGCCTGAGTCGCACAGCGGGTGGACCTTCCTCACGAACCATGCCCGCGTACTCGCGGCCATCGCGGACAACCCACACGCGCGCATACGGGACATCGCCGCGCGCTGTCGGCTCACCGAGCGCGCTGTGCAGAAGATCATCGCGGACCTGGAGCAGGACGGTTACCTGTCTCACACCCGAGAGGGACGCGGCAACACGTACCGGATCGATCCCAGCAAGACCCTGCGGCACCCGGCCGAGGCGGGAATCGGCCTGACGGTGGCGTCGCTCCTGTCCATGCTCGTCCAGGACGAGGCGGAGCGTTCGGGTCAGAGCGATGCGACCAGTGTGGTGACCGCCTGAGCGCGGCCGTCGCGCTTCCGCCGGGACCGGGCCGGCCGTAGCCGGGCCCGGCCGTGCGGCGCTCAGGCGTACCCTGGCGGGTTCGGCCGGGCAGCCGGGCACGGCCCCGGGCCGCCGGGCCGGCCGTCGTGCCGTCGGCCCCACGCGCCCGGGCGTATAGCGGCGGACGCCAGATCGCCCTCGGCCGGGGCGCGTGGCGAAGCCGCCGGGCCGTCCGACGGCCGCCGCCCGGATGCCCCCGCCTGACATCTCGGTACGTCAACGTGCCGACACGGGCGCGCGCCACCCGGATTTCCGCGTCGCGCGCGGGACGATGGACGCCGGCCGACCCCGGGTGCGCTGTGGATCCGGCGCCGGCCGTGATGAATGATCGGCCGGAGGACGACGGGGAGGCTGCGCCGGTGAGGCTGCACACGCACGAGTGGGGGACCGGCGACCGGATCGCCGTCCTCGTGCACGGAATCATGTCCGACCACCGCACCTGGCACCGGGTCGCACCGGTCCTCGCCGGCAAGGGATACCGGGTCGTCGGTGTGGACCTGCGCGGGCACGGCGCGAGCGGCCGGGGCGAGTACAGCCCCGAGGCCTGGGCGGGCGACCTCGTCGACACCCTCCCCGAGCGGCCGGAACTGGTGATCGGCCACTCGCTCGGGGCCATGGCCCTGGCCGGCGCCGTCGAACGGCTGGTGCCCGCCCGGGCCGTCTACTGCGACCCCGCCTGGGACATACGCCCCAGAGTGGTCGAGGCGTCCGCGTACTTCGCCGCCTTCAAGTCCGCGAACCGCGCGATGGTCAGGAGCCTCAACCCGCGCTGGGACGAAGCCGACGTGGACGTGGAACTGGCCACGCTCGCCGACTGGGACCCCGCCTCCGCCCGGGTCCTCCCGGGCATCTACGCGGTCAGCCGGACACCGGCACGCCCCGTGGTGCCCTCCCTCGTGATCCTGGCCGGCGCCGGCGAACTCCTGCGGCCCGGCCTGGACGAGGACCTGGTGCGGCGGGGCTTCGAGGTCCGGACGGTCGAGGGAGCGGGGCACTGCGTCTACCGTGACGACTTCGACGGCTTCATGGGCGCGCTCGACGGCTGGATCTGAGGGCCCGCGCCCCCTCGCGGGGTGTGCGCGACCGTCAGCGCGGGTTGAACACCACGCTGGCGAAGCGGGCGTTCGCGGGGGCCGACCGGCCGGGGGCGAGCCGCAGCGCCGTCCCCCGGCACCCCTTCTCCGGGTAGACGACGAGCGGCTTCCTCGTCCCGTTGTGGGCGCCGCGCGCCTCCTGGGCCATGTCGAGGCACCTGTGGTCCGGCGGGTTGTCGATGGCGTACGCCTTGCCGCGGGGCCCGACCCAGAGGAACGTGCCGTCGGCGGCGAGCGCGGAGCCCGGGGCGGACAGAGCGAGGGCGACACCGCCGAGTACGGCGGCGAGCTGACGGCACAGGCGCGGGGGCGCGGCCTTGCGTGACATGGGCGAGTCCTTCGTCGAGCGGGGCGGGCGAGAGGCGGACCGAGGGGCCGCAGCCGTAATCTCCCACCCCCGCCGCACCGGGCCCCCGAGCCGACACGGGCACGTCCACCGTCCGGGTGACGCCCGCGGACGCGCGCGCCGCCCCTGTGCGAAGTCCGCGAATCGGGGTAGACGGGCGTACGCCCGAGGAAAGGACCGTCTCATGACGACCTACGTGATCAGCGTCCCCGGCACCTTCACCACCGGGATCGAGGCCGACACCCGCACCCGGCTGGCCCAGGCGCTCCGGCCCGCCGATCCGCACGGCACGCACCTGGGCAGCGCCGAGGACCTGGACGCGCTCAGCGTCAACGACGACAACACCTTCACCCTGCGCCTGACCGTGGACGCGGACACCGGCCGGCACGCCGAGGAGGAGGCCCGCAGGCTCGCGGGCTCCGCGCTCCAGCAGGCGGGGCTCGACGAGCGGACGGCACCGCTCGGGCCCGCGGTGATCACCGGCATCGATTCCGAGGTCCGCTGACGGCGAGCCCGACCGGGGCACCGGGCGGGCCGGAGCCGGGGCCCGCCCGCCACCCCCGCGGCACGATCACCGCCCTCCTGCGCGGCATGCTCCCCCGGGACCTGCCGGCCGCGCCCGGCACGCACCTCGCGGTGCGGTACGCATCATCGGGGCGGCCCCGCGGTTCCAGCCGGCGGGCGGTGTGCTCTGCGCACTGCTGACGTCCGTGGTGGCGACCGTCGCCGCCGCGGACGGCGTCGGCGCGCTCGCCGCGCCGAGCCGGACCGGGGTCATGGCGAAGCTTGGACCCCCCGCGGACACCGTGAGTCTTCCGCAGGCCCCTCGTCACTGCCGCCCCTCAGCGTTCGGAGCGGTTCACCGGCCCCTCGTCGTCACTGCCCGGCTCCGCGGCCGGCGTCCCCGCCGACGTGGTGCGGTGCTCCGGGGACGGCGGGTGGGCGGCACCGGTGGCACCGGGCTGGCCGCCACCCGTCGTGCCGTAGCCGCCGGGAATCCCCGGCGGTGTGTCCGCGGCGGCCTGGGCCTCGCTGATGTGCCGCCGGGCCCGGACGTTCGCCCGGCGCTCCGGGTAGGGGTAGTCGAACGGCCGGGACGCGGCGCGCTCGCGGTCCGCCTCGCGCTCCCGGCGCGCGGCCCGCTCGGCCGCCGTCGCGTTCTCGTCCTGTCGCTTGTCCTCGTGGTCCTTCATGCCGCGCCGAGTACCCGGGTGACGGCCACCGCCAACGTCCGTTCCGGCGTGTCGGACGGCCCGCCGGGGGCACTGGGAGACGATGGGCCGAGTCCGTACGGGCACAGGGCCGGACCGGGAGGACAGGGGCGGCATGGAACAGCGGCCGGTACCAGGAGGGACAGCCGAGGACGGCGCGCGCGGCGCTCCCGTGACCACGGACCCGCCCCGGCAGCGGGAAGCGGCCGGCGACGCACGCCGCCGCATCCCGCGCACCGACACCCTCCTGCGCGACCCCCGGCTCGCCGAGGCGGTGGAACGGCTCGGCACGCACCGGGTGAAGGCCGCCGTGCGGCAGGCGCAGGAGCGGGCCCGCGCGGGCGGCATCCCACCGGAACAGGTCCCGCGGACGGCCCTGGACCTGCTGCCCGGCACCGCGAGCGGCCTGCGCCCGGTGCTCAACGCCACCGGCGTGCTGCTGCACACCAACCTCGGCCGGGCGCCGCTGTCCGCCGCGGCCCGGCGGGCCGTCCAGGAAGCGGCCGGTCCCACCGACGTCGAACTCGACCTGACGACCGGTGTCCGGGCCCGCAGAGGACGCTCCGCGCTCGCCGCCCTGCGCGACGCGGTGCCGGTTGCCGGCGCCGCCCACGTCGTCAACAACGGCGCCGCCGCCCTCGTGCTCGCCGCCACCGCCCTCGCGGCCGGCAAGGAGATCGTGGTCAGCCGGGGCGAGATGGTGGAGATCGGCGACGGCTTCCGCCTGCCCGACCTGCTCGTCTCCACCGGTGCCCGGCTCCGGGAGGTCGGTACGACCAACCGCACGGTCCCCGCCGACTACGCGGCCGCCGTCGGACCGGACACCGGGTTCGTGCTGAAGGTCCACCCGTCCAACTTCCGGATCACCGGCTTCACCCGGTCCGCCGAGGTCGCCGACCTCGCCGGCCTCGGCGTGCCGGTCGTCGTCGACATCGGCTCCGGGCTGCTCGCGCCCCACCCGGCCCTGCCCGAGGAGCCCGACGCCGACACCCAGCTGCGCGCCGGTGCCGCGCTCGTCACCGCGAGCGGCGACAAACTGCTCGGCGGACCCCAGTGCGGGCTGCTGCTCGGCCGGGAGGACCTGGTCCGCGCCCTGGCCCGGCACCCGCTGGCCCGCGCCCTGCGCGTCGACAAGCTGACCCTGGCCGCCCTGGAGGCCACCCTCACCGGCCCGCCCACCCCGACCGCGCTCGCCCTCACCGCCGACCCGGCCCTGCTGCGGGCCCGCGCCGACCGGCTGGCCGCGGGGCTGGCCGCCGACGGGATCGACGTCGTGGCCGTCGAGAGCGCCGCGACGGTCGGCGGCGGGGGCGCCCCCGGTGTCACCCTGCCGAGCGCCGCGCTCTCGCTGCCCGAACCGTACGCCGCCGCGCTGCGCACCGGCCGTGTCCCGGTCCTCGGCCGCCTGGAGACGGGGCGCTGCCTGCTGGACCTGAGGGCGGTGCCACCGCGGGACGACGACCGGCTGGCCGAGGCCGTGCGGGCGGCGCGGCCCGCCGTGGAAGGGCGCGGAAGGTGAGGCGGGGGACACCCTGCCGGGTCCGCGCGGAGGGGCGAGGGGAGCCGGGGGTCCCCGTGGAGGCGTGGACGGTGTGATGCTGGTCGTCGAGGGGCGCGGAAGGCGGGGCCGCCCGCTCCGGCGTCCGCGTGAGGGGAACGGCGCGGGGCCGGGCGTCCGGAGCGTGACGCCGGCCGCCCGCGACAGGGAGGTGTGATGCGCGTTCTCGCCACCGCCGGACACGTCGATCACGGTAAGTCCGCGCTGGTCCGCGCCCTCACCGGCATGGAGCCCGACCGGTACGAGGAGGAGCGGCGCCGCGGACTCACCCTGGACCTGGGCTTCGTGTGGACCCGGCTCGGCACGGACCACCTGGCGTTCGTCGACGTACCCGGTCACGAGCGGTTCGTGCCGACCATGCTCGCCGGTGTCGGCCCCGTACCCGCCGTGCTGTTCGTGGTCGCCGCCGACCAGGGCTGGCAGCCCCAGTCGCAGGAGCACCTCTCCCTCCTGGACGCGCTCGGCGTCCGGCACGCGGTCCTCGCGGTGACCCGCAGCGACCTCGCCGACCCCGAGCCGGTCCGCGCCGACGCCGTCGAGCGGCTGGCCGGCACCTCCCTCGGCAAGGTGCCTCAGGTCGCGGTCAGCGCGGTCACCGGCGCGGGACTCGACGAACTGCGTGCCGAACTGGCCCGGATGGCCGCCGGGTTGCCCGCGCCCGACACCGACGCCGACGTGCGCCTGTGGCTCGACCGGGCGTTCACCGTCCGGGGCCACGGCACCGTGGTGACCGGCACCCTCGGCGCGGGCACCCTGCGCGTCGGCGACCGGCTGGTCACCCCGGACGGATCGGCCGTGCGGGTGCGCGGCCTGCAGAGCCTGCACGAGGAGCGGACGGCCGTCGGCGCGGTGGCCCGCGTCGCCGTGAACGTCCACGGCCAGGGGGACACCGCCCTGGGCCGCGGCCAGGTGCTGCTCACCCCGGAGCGCTGGCTGAGCACCGAGGTGGCCGACGTACGGGTCACCGGGGAGCCGGTGGCCGACCTGCCCCGGAACGTCACCCTGCACATCGGGACGGCCGCCGTGCCGGTGACCGTCCGCCCGCTCGGCCCGGACACCGCCCGGCTCACCCTGCGCCGCGGTCTGCCCCTGCGGGTCGGCGACCGCGCGGTGCTGCGCGAACCCGGTGGCACCCGCCCGCCCCGCGGCGTCACCGTCCTCGACGTACGGCCGCCCCGGCTGACCCGGCGCGGCGCCGGCCGGGCCCGCGCGGCCGAGCTGGAGACGATGACCGGCCGTCCGGACGGCGCCGCCGAACTGCGCCGCCGCAGGCTCGTCCGCCGCGCGGACCTGCGGGCGATGGGCGTCCCGGCGCCCGCCGACCCCGTCGCCGGGGACTGGCTCGCCGACGCGGCGCACTGGAGCCTGCTGAAGGAGCGGCTGGCCGGCCACGTCCTGGAGCACGCCCGCGCCCACCCGCTGGACCCGGGCCTGCCCACCGAGGCGGCCCGCCGGCTGCTCGGCCTGCCCGACCGCGCCCTGGTCGACGCGCTGGCGGCGGCACAGCCCCGGCTGCGGGCGGAGCAGGGCCGCCTGCACCCCGCGGACAGCTCCGCACCGGCCCTGCCCGCGCCGGTCCGCGCCGCCGTGGACGCCCTGCGCCGGGATCTCGCCCGCGCCCCGTTCCGCGCCCCGGAGGCCGGGCGGCTCGCCGAACTGGGGCTCGACCGCCGGGCGTCGGCCGCCGCCGCCGCGGCGGGAGCCCTGCTCCGCATCGCCGACGGGATCGTGCTGCTGCCCGGCGCGGACGCCGACGCCGCCGCCGTCCTGCGCGCGCTGCCCCAGCCGTTCACGCTCAGCGAGGCCCGGCGCGCGCTCGACACCACCCGCCGGGTGGCCGTACCGCTGCTGGAGTTCCTGGACGCCCGCGGGTACACGGAACGCGTCGACGACCAGCGCCGGCGCTGCCGAACGGCGCCGGGGGAGGGGAACGGAGGCGGACGGGAATCGAACCCGCCTGCCCGAGATCCTCGGGCACCTCGGTTTTGAAGACCGGGAGGGCCACCAGGCACCCACACGCCTCCACCGCTCGTCAGGCTAATGCCCCAGGAGACCACCGGTATGACAACGACACCGGCCCGTCAGGCGCCCGTACGGCTCACGCAGTTCGCCCACGGCGGCGGCTGCGCCTGCAAGATCCCGCCCGGGGAGCTGGAGGAGGTGGTCGCCGGGCTGACCGCACCGCCGCTCGCCGGCGGCGACACCCCGCTGCTCGTCGGCCTCGCCACCGGTGACGACGCGGCCGTCGTCACGCACCGGGGGACCGCCCTCGTGTCCACGGCCGACTTCTTCACCCCGGTCGTGGACGACCCCTACGACTGGGGCCGGATCGCCGCCGCCAACGCCCTGTCCGACGTGTACGCGATGGGCGGCCGGCCGGTGCTGGCCGTCAACCTGCTCGCCTGGCCGCGCGACCGGCTCCCGTTCGCACTCGCCCGCGAGGTGCTGCGCGGCGGACTGGACATCGCCACCGAGGCGGGCTGCCACGTCGGCGGCGGGCACAGCGTCGACGACCCCGAGCCCAAGTACGGCATGGCCGTCACCGGCATCGCCGATCCGGCGCGGCTGCTGCGCAACGACGCCGGCCGGCCCGGGCTGCCGCTGTCGCTGACCAAGCCGCTCGGCATCGGCGTCCTGAACAACCGCCACAAGGCCACCGGCGAGCGGTTCGCGCACGCCGTCGCCACGATGGCGGCCCTCAACCGCGACGCGTCCGAGGCGGCGCTGGCCGCCGGCGCCGAGTGCGCCACCGACGTCACCGGGTTCGGCTTCCTCGGCCATCTGCACAAGCTGGCCCGGGCCTCGGGCGTCACGGCCGTGGTCGACACCGCCGCCGTGCCGTACCTGGAGGGCGCCCGGGAGGCCGTACGGGACGGGTACGTCAGCGGCGGCACCCGGCGGAACCTGGAGTGGGTCGCGCCGCACACCGACTTCGGGGACACCGACGCGGACACCCGGCTGCTGCTCGCCGACGCCCAGACCTCCGGCGGACTGCTCGTCGCCGGCGAGGTGCCCGGGGCGCCGGTGGTCGGGGAACTGGTACCGCGCGGGGCCCACACCGTCGTGCTCAGGTAGGACCCGCTCAGCCGCTCAGCCGCTCAGCCGCTCAGCCGCTCACCCGGCCGCACCGCGCATTCCGCTCACGGCTCCGTGCCCGTGTGCTCGTCGATGCCCGCCCGGATCCGGTAGGCCCGCACCAGTGCCAGGGACGCCGGACCCCGGGGCCGTCGGCCCGCGCGGATGTCGACGGCGAACGCCTTCGTCTCCTGGATGTGCGTGTTCGGGTCCAGGGACAGGTGCAGCAGCTCGTTGGCCGCGTCCCCGGTGCTGTAGCCGTTCGGACCCCAGTGGTACGGCAGCCCCACCTGGTGCAGCCGGCGGCCGTGCACCGTCAGCGGGGTCATCCGGTCGGTCACCAGCACCCGCGCCTCGATCACACCCCGCGCGCTGACGATCGTCGCCCATCCGGTGTGCGCCAGGCCCCGCTCGGCGGCCAGCTCCGGGGAGACCTCGCAGAAGAACTCCGGCTGGAGTTCGGCGAGGTACGGCTGCCAGCGGGACATCCCGCCCGCCGTGTGGTGCTCGGTGAGCCGGTAGGTGGTGGCCACGTACGGGAACACCCCGGAGCCGGGCTCGTCACCGCTCGGCTGGTAGCGGTTGTCCGGGTGCGGCGGCAGCAACTGCCGTACCGGATTGCGCTGCTGGTCGTAGAGCAGGTTCGGGAACGGGGAGTCCTGCGGCTCGTAGTGCGCCGGCAGCGGTCCGTCGGTGAGTCCGGACGGCACGTACAGCCACGCCTTGCCGTCGGCCTGCATGATGAACGGGTCCGTGCCGGACAGGGCCTCCGGACCGGACGCGTCCTCGGCCGGCTCGTGGTCCGGCGCCTTGTCCTTCTTGAAGTCGGGGACGTCGTGCCCGGTCCACTCGCCCTGCTCGCCCTTGTCCGGGTCCCACCACACCAGCGCCTTGCGCTCGCTCCACGGCCTGCCCCCGGGGTCGGCGGAAGCCCGGTTGTACAGGATGCGCCGGTTGGCCGGCCAGGCCCACGCCCACTCGGCCGCCACCCAGTCCTGCTCCCGGCCCGGCTTGCGGCGGGCCGCCTGGTTGACGCCGTCGGCGTACACACCGCAGTAGATCCAGCAGCCGCAGGCGGTGGAGCCGTCGGGCTTCAGCTGCTCGTACGACGACAGCGGGTTGCCCTCGGCGTCATGGCCGTTGACCTCGGCGAGGACGGCCTCCGCGTCCGGCTCGGCAAGCCGGCCCTTCGTCGGATAGTCCCAGGCGAGGTCGAGCACCGGCCGGTCCATCTCGTCGCCGGACCCGGCGAGCTTCTGCCGGATGATCCGCCCGAGGTGGTACGTGAACCACAGGTCGCTGCGCGCCTCGCCGGGCGGCTCGACCGCTTGGTGGTGCCACTGGAGCAGCCGCTGGGTGTTGGTGAAGCTGCCGTCCTTCTCGGTGTGCGCGGCGGCAGGCAGGAAGAACACCTCGGTGCCGATGTCCTCCGTGCGCAGCTCCCCGGTCTCGATCTCCGGGCCGTCCTTCCACCAGGTCGCCGACTCGATCAGGGAGAAGTCCCGCACGACCAGCCAGTCCAGGTTGGCCATGCCGAGCCGCATCAGCTTGGAGTTGGCGTTGCCCACGGCCGGGTTCTCGCCGATGAGGAAGTAGCCCTTGCAGACGCCCTCCAGCTGGGCCATCGTCGTCTCGTACGTCGAGTGCGAGCCGGTGAGCCGCGGCAGGTAGTCGAAGCAGAAGTCGTTCTCCGCCGTCGCCGCGTCACCCCAGTACGCCTTGAGCAGGCTCACCAGGTAGGAGCGCATGTTGCCCCAGTAGCCCTTGTGCGTGGCCTCGGCCTCGACGAAGGCCTCCAGGTCCTGGTTCTGGTGGGCGTGCGGCATCGGGATGTAGCCGGGCAGCAGGTTGAACAGCGTCGGGATGTCCGTGGATCCCTGGATGGAGGCGTGCCCGCGCAGCGCCAGGATGCCGCCGCCGGGCCGGCCGATGTTGCCGAGCAGGGTCTGCAGCACGGAGGCCGCCCGGATGTACTGCACGCCCACCGTGTGCTGGGTCCATCCGACCGCGTAGGCGAACGCGGTCGTGCGCTCGCGCCCGGAGTTCTCCGTGACCAGTTCGCACACCTGCCGGAACAGCTCCTGCGGCACCCCGCAGATCCGCTCCACCATCTCCGGCGTGTACCGGGCGTAGTGCCGTTTCAGCACCTGGAACACGCACCGCGGGTGGGTCAGGGTCTCGTCGCGCTCCGGCTCGCCCTCGCCGATCACCGCGCCACCGGCGCCGTGCGCCTCGCCGCGGGCCGCCTCGGTCACCGAACTGCCGCCGTCGCTGCGCTCCTCGTACTCCTGGTCGCGCTCGCCGGAGGCCGCCTGGACCTCGGACCCCTCGTACTGCCAGCTGTTGCTGTCGTACGAGTGGCTGTCGGTGTCCAGGCCGGAGAAGACGCCGGCCAGGTCCTCGGTGTCCCGGAAGTCCTCCCGCAGGATCATCGGGGCGTTGCTGTACGCCACGATGTAGTCACGGAAGTACTTCTCCTGCCGGAGCACGTAGTTGATGATGCCGCCGAGGAAGGCGATGTCCGTGCCCGCGCGCAGCGGCACGTGCAGGTCGGCGAGCGCGCTGGTGCGGGTGAAGCGCGGATCGACGTGGATCAGCTTCGCGCCCCGCGCCTTGGCCTCCATCACCCACTGGAACCCGACCGGATGGCACTCGGCCATGTTCGAGCCCTCGATGACGATGCAGTCCGCGTTCTGCAGGTCCTGCTGGAAGGTGGTCGCGCCGCCGCGTCCGAACGAGGTTCCCAGACTGGGAACGGTGGAGGAGTGTCAAACGCGCGCCTGGTTCTCGATCTGGATCGCTCCGAGCGCGGTGAACAACTTCTTGATCAGGTAGTTCTCTTCGTTGTCGAGCGTCGCCCCGCCCAGGCTCGCGATGCCCAGGGTGCGCCGGGTGCGGGTCCCGTCGGCCTCCCACTGCCAGCCGTCCCGGCGCGTGGCGATCACCCGGTCGGCGATCATGTCCATCGCCGTGTCCAGGTCCAGCCGCTCCCACTCGGTGCCGTGCGGGCGCCGGTAGAGGACCTGGTGTTCGCGGGCGTCCCCGGTGGTCAGCTGGAGGCTCGCCGCGCCCTTGGGGCACAGCCGGCCGCGCGAGATAGGGGAGTCGGGGTCGCCCTCGATCTGGGTGACCTTCTCGTCCTGCACGTACACGTTCTGGCCGCAGCCGACGGCGCAGTACGGGCAGACGGACTTCACCACCCGGTCGGCCGAGGCGACCCGGGGCGTGAGCCGCGCGCTGTGCCCGCTCTTCGCGGCGGCGCCGCGGCCGAGCGGATCCGTGCCGGTGAGCTGGCGGTAGACAGGCCAGGAGTCGATCCAGGTGCGCACGCCCACGACTCCTCCTCCCACTCGGTCCGTCGATTGTCCCGCACTCCCGCGGTCACGGCATCTCCGGCCGTGACCGGCGACGGGGTACCCCCGCCGGTCACGGGCAAACGGATCCGGCAGGCGGGAGTGACGCGTCCCGGGGGACTCCGCCGCTTGCGGTGTGTCGGCGGACGGACCGGAGGGGGTGCCCGTAATGTCCGGGTGGTCACGGTCCCGAACGAGTGACGGGAGCGATCGCGATGACGGTCAGGCGCAGCGGGGCGACGGCGGTCGCACGGTGAGGCAGCGGCACGTCTTCGGGACCGTGTTCACACTCGAAGCCGTCATCGCGGGCGGTGTGTTCCTCGTCGTCCTCGCCGTGCTGGCCTGGTCGCTGCTGCGCCGGCACGCCCGGACGACCGAGCGCTCCGAGCGGCCGCGCGTGGAGGCCTTCTACGTCGGCGCCCTCGCCGCCTTCGCCGTCTTCCTGGTCACCTGGACGGCCTGGCAGAACCACGAGGAACACCCCGCCGCTCCTCGCGAGCCCCTGCGCGTCGACGTCACCGGCTTCCAGTGGTGCTGGGACTTCCGCTACCCGCGGTCCGCGGACCACCGCCGGGTCACCGGGACCTGCAAGGGCAAGGACATGCCCACGCTCGTCGTCCCGACCGGCCGCACCGTACAGCTCCGGCTCACCTCACGGGACGTCATCCACTCCCTCTGGGTGCCCGGCCTGCGCTACAAGATGGACGCCTTCCCCGACCACGTGAACACCTTCACGCTCACCCTGGACCGGGCGGGCCGCTGGCGCGGCCGGTGCGCCGAGTTCTGCGGACAGCGGCACTGGACCATGGACTTCTGGATCAAGGCGGTATCCCCCCGGGAGTACGACCGCTGGGCGCACGGCGGGACGGCCGCGGCATGACGCTCGCCCCGGACACCGACGCCCAGCGCGGCGACGCCGGCCGGCCCGTCACGCCCGGCAGCTGGCTCGGCTGGGTCTCCACCACCGACCACAAGCGCATCGGCCTGCTCACCATCGGCACCTCCCTGGTGCTCCTGCTGGTCGACGGTGTCTTCGCGCTCCTCATGCGCGCCCAGCTCGCGCAGCCCGAGGAGACCTTCCTCGCCGCCCACCTGTACAACCAGCTGTTCACCATGCACGGCTCGGGCATGATCTACACGGTCATGACGCCGTTCGCCATCGGCCTGGGCGTCTACCTGGTGCCCCTGCAGATCGGCGCCCCCGGCATCGCGCTGCCCCGGCTGACCCTGCTCGGCTACTGGCTGTACGTGCTCGGCGCGCTCACCATGCTGGCCGGCTTCGCCACGCCCACCGGAGCGCACGCCGACGGCTGGTTCTCGTACCCGCCCATGGCCGACAGCGTGCACTCGCCGGGCACCGGCCCCGACCTGTGGATCGTGGGCGTCAGCCTCGCCGTGACCGGAAGCATCCTGATGGGCTGGGCGGTGCTGTGGACCGTCCTGCGCCGCCGCACCCGCGGCATGACCATGCTGCGCCTGCCCGTCTTCTGCTGGTCGATGATCGCCACCTGCCTGATGGTGATCGGTTCCTTCCCGGCGCTGCTGGCCGCGATGGTGCTGCTCGGGGTGGGCCGGGCCGACCCGGACGTCTTCGCTTCCAACGTCTGGAACATCGGCTACCAGCACATCTTCTGGTTCTACGGCCATCCGGTCGTGTACGTGATGTTCTTCCCGTACCTCGCGGCCGTCGCCGAGGTGCTGGCGGTGTTCTCCGGTCGCCGCTTCTTCGGCTACCGGGGCACGGCCCTGTCCCTGCTGGTGTTCGCCGCCCTGTCGATGAGCGTGTGGGGCCACCACATGTTCGCCACCGGGCAGGCCGCCAACGACTACTACTCCCTGACCTCCATCGCGCTGCTGGTGCCCGCGGGTGTGGAGTACTTCGGCATGCTGGGCACGATCCTGGGCGGCCGGCTGCGGCTGCGCGTCCCCATGCTGTTCGCGCTCGCCTTCGTCCCGCAGTTCCTGATCGGCGGGCTCACCGGCATCATGGTCGGCACCCCGGTGATCGACTACCACGTCACCGACAGCTACTTCGTCGTCGCCCACCTGCACTACGTGCTGTTCGCGGGCAGCGCCTTCGGCCTGTTCGCGGCCGTCCACTACTGGTTCCCGAAGGTCACCGGCACCCTGCTGGACGAACGCATGGGCCGTCTGCACTTCTGGCTGCTGGTCGTCGGCACCAACCTCACCTTCCTGCCGATGTTCGCCCTCGGCTACCTCGGCATGCCGCGCCGGGTCGTCACCTACGCCACGTTCGACGGCTTCGGCCTGCTGAACCTGCTCGCCAGTATCGGCGCGGCCTTCCTCGCCGCGGGCATGACGGTGTTCGTCGTCAACGTCCTGTGGACGCTGCGACGCCGTCACCTGGGCCGTGCCGAGCCGGCCGGGGACGACCCGTGGGAGGGCCACACCCTGGAGTGGGCCACCACCTCGCCGCCGCCGCGCCTCAACTTCCCCGCGGACCGCCCGCTGCCGCCCGTCACGAGTTTCGCCCCGCTGCTGGACCGCAGGACGGGAGGGGGCACCGCATGAGACGGCACCTGCCCGCCGTCCTGGTCGCCGGCTGGGGCGTGCTCAACGGCCTGCTCCTCGTGGTGTTGGCCATCTACCGCGAGAACACGATGACGTACTGGCTGTGGGGCGGCGTCGTCCTCGTCCTTCAGCTGTTCGCCCTCGCCGTCCTCGTCTCCTCCCGTGCGCGGCCCGACCAGCACGTCCGCTACCGGGTGCCCGACAGGGGCGCGGGCGGCGTGCTGCCCGGCGCGGTCGGCCTGCTGCTGGTCGGGCTCTGCCTCGTCTACGGCCGTTGGCTGCTCGTCGTGGCCGTGCCGCTGCTGATGCTGTCCGTCGCCCTCGTGGTGCGCGGCACGACGGCGCGGGAGAAGTGAGGCGCCGTGGAGCACTCGGCGCACGCGTCCGTGGCGGCGATGGCCTGGTCGGCCGTCCTCGTCGCCGCGGTGGTCCCGGCGGCCGTGCGGTGCCTGCGGCACTCCCCGCTCTGGGAGCGGATCAGCGTCCCGGCGGGCGTGGCCCTGCCCCTGCTGGTCCTCACGCACGCCTGGACCGTCCTCGGCGATGCCGTGGGCCTCGCACCGCCCGGCGGGGCGCGGGTCACCGAACCCGTCCTGCTCGCGGCCGCGGTGCTGTTCTGGCTGCCGGCCGCCGCCCGCACCCGGCACCGGCTGGACGACCCCGGCCGCTGCCTGTACCTGTTCCTCGCCGCGCCGCTGCTCGACCTCCCGGCGGTGGGCATGGTCGCCGCCGGCCACACCGTGGCCGGGCTCGCCATGATCGTCGGCATGCTGCCCGTCGGCATCGCGGCGGCGGCGGTAACGTGGTCCTGGGTGAACCGCGAGGAACGCGAGGCCCTGGCCGGCCCCGCCGGCCACCCGGGAGGAGGCGATCTTCTTGTCCGGTGACGGACGCCCCCGCGTCCTCGTGTTCGACGTCAACGAAACGCTCACCGACCTGTCGCCGCTCGCGCGGCTGATGGCGCGGGCCGGACTGCCGGAAGAGTCGCTCCCGGCCTGGTTCGCCGGGGTGCTGCGGGACGGGATCGCCCTGAGCCTGGCCGGGGGCCACGCGTCCTTCGGCGACGTGGCCCGTGACGGACTGCGGACGCTCGCGGCCTCGGCGCGGGGCGTGGCCGACCCCGAGGAGACGGCGGAGGACGTCCTCGCCGCGCTGCCCCGGCTGCCCCTTCAGCCGGACGTCCCCGACGGCGTCCGGGCCCTGCGCGCCGCCGGGTACCGCCTGGTCACCCTCACCAATGGCTCCGCCGGCACCACCCGCGCGGTCATCGAACGGGCAGGACTGACCGACTGTTTCGAGACACACCTCGACGTCGAGGCGGTGGGCCGCTGGAAGCCCGCCCGGGAGGCCTACGCCCACGCCGTGGCGGCCGTGGGCGTCCCGGCCGACGAGGTCGCGCTGGTGTCGATACACCCCTGGGACATCGACGGCGCGGCCCGCGCCGGCCTCGCCACCGCCTGGGTGCGGCGCACTCCCGAGCCTTACCCGGTCACCTGCCTCCCCGCCGCCATCGAGGCCACCAGCCTGCCCGACCTGGCTGAACGACTCGTCGCCCAGGGGCAGCTGATCGACGGGGAGGGTATCGGTTAGGGCTCGGCCCGGATGCCCAGGGGGCGGGAGCTGGGGGGAAGGGGGCGGCCGGGAAACGGCCGCCGCCCGGCATGCCGGCACGCCGTCGGTGGCTTCGCACCCCGCGCGCCGCCGGTGGCCGCGCCTGCGTCGTCAGCCGTTCGCCTCCCGGAGCCTCTCCCGCTGGGGGACGACCGTGTACCGGGGGTCCTCCGCGGAGGCCACCCCGGCGTGGAAGACGCCGAAGCGCAGCGCCGCCGAACCGGTCAGGAGGGCCGCTCCCGCCGCTACGGCCAGACGCCGGTCCCGTACCCGGGCCGAGAGCACGGCCAGGGCGGCTCCGCCCGCCGTCAGGGCCTCCGCCGCCCGCAGCAGCCGATGCGGCTTCCCCTGCTCGAAGGGCTCCGCGGACAGCCCCATCCGCTGCCGCATCACCTGGAAGGTGCCCAGTTCCAGCACGGCCCCCAGCGCCGCCATCCGCCGTGCCGGCCCGGCCTGTGCGGGGGGCGCCGCGACCAGGGCGAGACCGGCGGCCGCCGTGGCCGCCGAACCCGCGAACACGAACGGCAGCTGCCGGTAGCCCTCGTGCCAGGACGGCACCGCCGTGTCCGACAGCAGCACCGCGGTGTACGTCGCCACGGCGGGGCCGAGCACGGCGGCACCCGCCGTGGCGGCCGAGCCCACCAGCCGGTACCGGCCCGCCACCTCGGTCGCCGCGGCCGCCAGGGCCAGCGGCGCGTACCCGCTCAGGATCCAGGAGCCGACACTCATCGGAGAGGTGGGCTTGAACACCCGGAGCATGTTCAGGAACCGGGCCGGGCGCCCCAGGTCGTGCACGAGCGCCGCCAGCGACAGCGTGATGCCGCCGGCCGCGCCCAGCTTGGCCACCCTGCCGAGTGCCGGCCGCCCCGTGACCCCGGCTCCCGCCGCCAGCAGCGAGGAGGCCCCGGCCAGCCCGCCCAGGTACAGGTACCCGGCGATGTCCAGCGGCTTCCAGGTCGGCTTCCTGAGGACGGGCCTGCCGTAGTACGACGAGAACTCGGCGTCCGGCACCATCGGCTGCTCGCCCCGCCCGCGCCGGCGCCGCCGGCGCCCCGCGCGCACCCCCGTCGGCGCCTCCCGGTCGGGCCGCGCGTGCCGTACCCCGTCCCGTGTCACGTCGGACTCGCTCATCGCGGCCTCCGCAGGAAGCTCCCGGCGGCGAGCGCGACCAGCGAGACGGCGGCCAGCGCCGCGTGCCGCCACATGTCGGGCAGGTCCCGGGTGGTGACCACCGGGTCCGGGGGCAGTCCGTACACCTCCGGCTCGTCCAGCAGGAGGAAGAACGCGCCGTCGCCGCCGACCCCGTCGTCCGGGCTCTCGCCGTACAGACGGGCGTCGGTCACACCGGCCGCGTGCAGCTGGGCCACCCGCGCCTGCGCGCGCTCCCGCAACTCCTCCAGCGGGCCGAACTGGATGGAGTCCGTCGGGCAGGACTTCGCACAGGCCGGTTCCATGCCGACGCCGAGCCGGTCGTAGCACAGCGTGCACTTCCACACCCGGCCGTCGTCCTTGCGCTGGTCGATCACGCCGTACGGACACGCCGGCACGCAGTAGCCGCAGCCGTTGCAGATGTCCTCCTGGACGACGACCGTGCCGAACTCGGTGCGGAACAGCGAGCCGGTCGGGCACACGTCCAGGCAGGCGGCGTGCGTGCAGTGCTTGCACACGTCCGACGCCATCAGCCAGCGCAACTCCGTCCGCCCGTCGGGGGCAACGGGCGAGATCTCCCCGGCGGGCGCGCCGGCGGGAGCCCGCTCCGGCGGGGGAGTGGTGGCGCCCGGCCCCGGGGAGGCGGGGCCGGTGCCGAGCCGGGACGCGGCGGCGAAGACGTCGACGTCGTCGTGCGCGACCCCCGGTTCCTGTCCGGCGAGCGGCTTGCGCTGCTCGATGAAGGCCACGTGCCGCCAGGTGTCGGCGCCGAGGCCCTGGGTGTTGTCGTAGGACATGCCGGTCAGCAGGAGACCGTCCTCCGGAACGGCGTTCCACTCCTTGCACGCGACCTCGCAGGCCTTGCAGCCGATGCACACCGAGGTGTCGGTGAAGAAGCCCATCCGCGGCGGGGCGTCCGGATAACCGGACGCCCCGGCCACGTCCGGCTGCGGCCCGTACAGGAGGTTCCCGTGGCCCTCAGCGCCGTCGCTCATGCGGTGCCTCCTCGTTCACGACTCGTCGCCTTGCCCGGGCGCCTCGCCCGGAGCGGCCCGTACGACCTCGACCCGGCGCCTCTCCCAGGCGGTGGCCGGCATCTCCACGCTCTTGGCGAGGTACCAGCGGCTGAGGGCGTTGCGCAGCCGGTGCCGGTGGAACCAGCGCCAGGCCTCCGTGCCCTCGGCGCGCGGCCGGGGCGTGTCCCGCACGAGGATGCGGTAGGCCTCCTCGGGGGACAGCAGCGTGTGCGCCTCCTCGTAGCCGCCGCCCGCCGTGCGCCGCACCTCGCCGGTCGCCCCACCCTCCAGCATCCTGCGCCGGTCGGCGGCCTGCAGCCCGAGGCAGGCCCGCTTGGTGGTGTGGTAGGTGACGAAGGGCACCGCGAACAGCGCGGTCCGGAAGATCCGGGCCAGCGAGTCGACGTCCAGGGAGAACTTGTAGGCCAGCACGTCCTGCCCGCCCGCCAGCAGCAGCACGCCGTACGCCGAGACGGCGGCCGCGCCCAGGGCGGTGCGCGTGGGCTGGTTCCGCGGCCGGTCGCACAGGTGCTGCTCGGGCCGTGGGCCGGTGAGCCAGCGCTCGAAGAACGGATAGCCGTACAGGGCCGTGAACAGCGCCGAGGGCAGCACCACACCGGGCAGCAGCACGTCCCAGGCGACCGTGTGCCCGGCGAAGTCCGTCTCCCAGCCCGGCATCAGCCGCAGCGCGCCCTCCAGATACCCCACGTACCAGTCGGGCTGCGCGTCCAGCGAGACCTGGTCGGCGCGGTACGGGCCGAAGCTCCACACCGGGTTGATCTGGAACAGCGCCGCCATCGCCGCCAGCACACCCGACAGGATGAAGAACAGACCCACGGACTTCGCCGTGTACTGCGGGACCAGGGGCTTGCCGATCACGTTGCGGTTGGTGCGGCCGGGCTTCGCCCACTGGGTGTGCTTGTGGTGGACGACGAAGGTCAGGTGCGCGGCGACCAGCGCCAGCAGCAGTCCGGGCACCAGCAGGATGTGGGTGACGTAGAGCCGCGGGATGATCTCGTGCCCGGGGAACTGGCCGCCGAAGACGAAGAACGACAGGTACGTGCCGACGACGGGGATCGACAGCACGATGCCCTGCGAGGTGCGCAGACCGGTGCCGGACAGCAGGTCGTCGGGGAGCGAGTAGCCGCAGAACCCCTCCAGCAGGGCGAGCAGGAACAGCGTCACCCCGATGGTCCAGTTGACCTCCCGGGGCCGCCGGAACGCCCCGGTGAAGAAGATCCGCAGCAGGTGCACGCCGATCGCCGCGACGAACACCAGCGCCGCCCAGTGGTGCAGTTGGCGGACCAGCAGCCCGCCGCGCACGTCGAAGCTGATGTGCAGCACCGACGCGTACGCCTCGCTGGTGAGGGTGCCGCGCAACGGCAGGTAGGAGCCGGTGTACGGCAGTTCCGTCATGCCGGGGTGGAAGAAGAACGTCAGCCAGACACCCGTCAGCACCAGCAGCACCAGGCTGTACAGCGCCAACTCGCCCAGCAGGAACGACCAGTGGTCGGGGAACGCCTTGCGCAGGAACTCCTTGCCGGCGGACGCGACCGGCAGCCGGCGGTCCAGCGCGGTCACCAACCGCTCACCCCGCCCCGCCTGCCGCTCCTCGGACACCGCCACCGCGTGCTCGCCCTCCGCCCCGTGCTCGAACCCTCACTCTCGGTGCTCTGCTCCGAGCCTGGCACGGGTGCCCCCGCTCCGCGCGTCCGAAACGGTCCGGCCCGGCGCGCGGCCCCGTTTGCGGGGGCGGGCGCGCGGCTACCCGGTGGCCCGGACGAGTGGGCGCCGTGTCCCCAGGGAGGCCTTCGTGGTGAACGTGTCCGAGGTGGTCGCCGCCCGGCTGCGGGACATGGGTGTGGACCGGGTGTACGGCACACCGGGACTCGCGGTGGACCCGCTGGTCGGTGCGCTGCGCGGCGCGCCCACGGCGCCCGGGTTCGTGCAGGCGCGCGGCGAGGAGTCCGCCGCGCTCATGGCCTGCGCGACGGCGAAGCTGACCGGCGGCATCGGCTGCTGCCTCGCCCCGCCCGGCGCGGGATCGCTGCGGCTGCTGGGCGGGCTGTACGACGCGGCGGCCGACCGTGCCCCCGTGCTGGCCCTCGTCGGCGCCGGCCCCGCCGCGCGGCACACCGGCGGCCACCCGGTGCGCCACCTGGCGGAGGTCTCCGTGTACTGCGAGGAGGTGTCCGCGCCGGAGCTGATGGACGACGCCCTGTACCGGGCGGCGCGGGCCGCGCTCACCGACCGGGGAGTGGCGGCCCTCGTCGTGCCCCGCCATGTCCTCGCCGCCCCGGCGCCCGGGACACCGCCCGCCGCCCCGCCCGGTCCGCCGCCCCCGCGACCGCCCGCCGAGGAGGACCTGCGGCGCGCGGCCGAGGTGCTGGACGGCGCCGGGAAGACTGTCGTCGTCGTGGGGAACGCGGGCCGTCGGGCGTCCGGCCAGGTGGCCGAAGTGGTACGGCTGCTGGGCGCCGGCGCCGTCACGACGGCCCTGGCCCGGGACGCGCTGCCCGACGACCTGCCGTATCTGGCCGGTGTGGCCGGCCCGCTCGGCAGCGAGGCCGCCGCGACCCTGCTGCGGGAGTGCGACACGCTGCTGCTCGCCGGCGCCGAGGACCTGGACCCCGCCCTGCTGCCCGGCCCCGGCCGGTGCCGGACCGTCGCCGTGGACCCGGAGCCCGACGACTGCCCGCTGCCGGACGGGGCACCGGCCGTCCGGGTGACCGGCGACGTCACGGCCTGCCTGGAAGCACTCGTCCCGCGGCTGCGCCACACCGCCGACCGCGCCTGGCGCAGCCGGGTCGAGCGGGTCGTCGGCGCCTGGCGCGAGGAGGGGGCGGCCAGGTCCCGCCGCTACTTCGGCACGTCGGTCAACCCCCGCTCGGTCGTCGCCGAGCTGTCGGAGCGGCTGCCCGACCGGGCCGTCGTCGTCACCGACTCCGGCACCTCACTGGACTGGTGGACCCGCCACCTCCGGCTCCGGACCGGCATGCGCTCCCTGCTCTCGGCCCACCTCGGCCTGCCCGGCGCGGCCGTCCCCTACGCCGTGGCCGCCCGGTTCGCCGCCCCCGGCCGGCCGGTGATCGCCCTCGTCGGCGACGGCGCCCTCCAGGGCGGCGGCCTGAACGAACTGCTCACCGTGCGCCGCCACCTCGAGCAGCTGGCCGGGCTGCCCCCGCTGGTGTTCTGCGTCTTCAACAACGGCGACCTGAACCGGCTGACCTGGCAGCGCCGGGCCGCCGCCGGCGACCCGCTGATCCCGCTCTCCGCCGAGGTCCCCGCCCTGCCGTACGCGCAGTGGGCACGTCTGGCCGGACTGCCCGCCGTCCGCTGCGACCGGCCCCGGCACGTCGGCTCCGTCTGGGCCGACGTGCTCGCCGGGCGCGGGCCCCTGCTGCTGGAGTTCGTGGTGGACGGCGAGACGCCACCGGACTGGGCGTCCGCGGTGGCCCGCTCGGACGAACCCCGCCGGGCCCCGCTCGGCACGCCCCTGGCGAGGTTCCTGCGCGCGTCCGGCTGATCACGCCCTTGGGCAAACTCGTGCGTGTACCCGCTCGGTACGCCTTCACACCTGTGTGGAGGCGGTGAATTCCGCGGGTGCCGGGGGTTGGCCGGATGCTTTGTCCGAGGCCGCGATGGTGGGTTAGCCTGCGACGTATTTTTCTCATCATGCAAATCCGTGAACTGCGGAAATGCACACACCACCGGCCGGGCCGCGCTGTGCTCCCGGCCGCGGTTCCGAGCCCTCGCCGCGGGGGCTCTAGGGGAGCGGATCGAGGGTGCGCATGGCCGGCAAGGCGACCGGGACGACCGAGGCTGTCCCGGGTGACCACGAACTGAGAATGCTGCTCGCGGGACTGACCGCGGTGCGCGACGGGGACTTCGGCACCCGGCTGCCGGACGACTCCACCGGGCTCATGGGCGACATCGCCACCGTCTTCAACGGCATGGTCGACCAGCTGTCCGTGTTCACCTCCGAAGTCACCCGGGTGGCCCGTGAGGTGGGCACCGAGGGCACCCTCGGCGGACAGGCGCAGGTGCCGGGCGTCTCCGGCACCTGGGCCGACCTCACCGACTCCGTGAACGCGATGGCGGGCAACCTCACCACGCAGGTGCGCGACATCGCGCAGGTCGCCACGGCCGTGGCCAAGGGCGACCTGTCCCAGAAGATCGACGTGCCCGCACGCGGTGAGATCCTGCAGCTGAAGGAAACCGTCAACACGATGGTGGACCAGCTGTCCGCCTTCGCCGACGAGGTCACCCGGGTCGCCAAGGAGGTCGGCACCGAGGGCCGGCTGGGCGGCCAGGCCCAGGTCCCCGGCGTCGCCGGCGTGTGGCGGGACCTGACGGACTCGGTCAACTTCATGGCCGGCAACCTGACGGCGCAGGTGCGCAACGTGGCCCAGGTCACGACCGCGGTGGCGCAGGGTGATCTGTCGCAGAAGATCACGGTGGACGCGCGGGGCGAGATCCTGGAGCTGAAGAGCACCATCAACACGATGGTGGACCAGCTCTCCGCGTTCGCGGACGAGGTGACCCGCGTGGCCCGCGAGGTGGGCACCGAGGGCCGGCTCGGCGGCCAGGCGGACGTCAAGGGGGTCAAGGGCACCTGGCGGGACCTGACGGACTCGGTCAACTTCATGGCCGGGAACCTGACGGCGCAGGTGCGCAACGTGGCCCAGGTGGCCACCGCGGTGGCGCAGGGTGATCTGTCGCAGAAGATCACGGTGGACGCGCGGGGCGAGATCCTGGAGCTGAAGAACACCATCAACACGATGGTGGACCAGCTCTCCGCCTTCGCGGACGAGGTGACCCGCGTGGCCCGCGAGGTGGGCACCGAGGGCCGGCTCGGCGGTCAGGCGCAGGTGCGCGGGGTCGCCGGCACCTGGAAGGACCTCACCGACAACGTCAACGTGATGGCCTCCAACCTCACCGGCCAGGTCCGCTCCATCGCCCAGGTCGCCACCGCCGTCGCCAAGGGCGACCTCTCCCAGAAGATCACCGTGGAGGCCAAGGGCGAGGTCGCCGCCCTCGCCGATGTGATCAACACCATGGTCGACACCCTGTCGGCGTTCGCCGACGAGGTGACCCGCGTGGCCCGCGAGGTGGGCACCGAGGGCCGGCTCGGCGGCCAGGCGCACGTGCCCCACGTGGCCGGCACGTGGAAGGACCTCACCGACAACGTCAACTCCATGGCCAACAACCTCACCGGCCAGGTCCGCAACATCGCGCTGGTCACCACCGCCGTGGCCAAGGGCGACCTGTCGAAGAAGATCGACGTCGACGCCCGCGGCGAGATCCTCGAACTGAAGACCACCATCAACACGATGGTCGACCAGCTCTCCGCCTTCGCCGACGAGGTGACCCGGGTCGCCCGGGAGGTGGGCACCGAGGGCCGGCTCGGCGGCCAGGCCGAGGTCGAGGGCGTCTCCGGCACCTGGAAGCGCCTCACCGAGAACGTCAACGAACTCGCCGGCAACCTCACCCGTCAGGTTCGCGCCATCGCCGACGTCGCCAGCGCCGTCGCCGAGGGCGACCTGACCCGCTCCATCACCGTCGACGCCTCCGGTGAGGTCGCCGACCTCAAGGACAACATCAACTCCATGGTGGAGTCCCTGCGCGAGACCACCCGGGCCAACCAGGAACAGGACTGGCTCAAGACCAACCTCGCCCGCATCTCCGGCCTCATGCAGGGCCACCGCGACCTGCCGGTCGTCGCCGAGCTGATCATGGACGAGCTGGTGCCGCAGGTGTCCGCCCAGTACGGCGCCTTCTACCTCGCCGAGGAGCACGAGTCCGGGCCCGAACTGCGGCTCGTCGGCTCCTACGGCCGGCCCGAGGAGGACACCCGGCCCGTCCGCATCGCGTTCGGCCGCTCCCTGGTCGGCCAGGCCGCGCGCAGCCGCCGCACCATCGCCGTGAACGAGCTGCCGCCCGGATACGTCACCATCTCCTCCGGGCTCGGACAGGTCGAGCCGACCGCGCTGCTGCTGCTGCCGATCGTCTTCGAGGAGCAGGTCCTCGGCGTCATCGAGCTGGCCGCCGTCACCCCGTTCACCGCCGTCCAGCGGGACTTCCTCCAGCAGCTGGTGGACACCATCGGGATCAACGTCAACACCATCGTCGCCAACGCCCGCACCGACGAACTGCTCGAGGAGTCGCAGCGGCTGACCAGCGAACTGCAGTTCCGCTCGGAGGAGTTGCAGGCCCGGCAGGAGGAGCTGCAGCGCTCCAACGCCGAACTGGAGGAGAAGGCCTCGCTGCTGGCGGAGCAGAACCGGGACATCGAGGCCAAGAACCTCCAGATCGAACAGGCCCGGCAGGAACTGGAGGCACGCGCCCAGCAGCTGTCGCTCGCCTCCAAGTACAAGTCCGAGTTCCTCGCCAACATGAGCCACGAGCTGCGCACACCGCTCAACAGCCTGCTCATCCTGGCCCAGCTGCTCGCCCAGAACCCCTCCCGCAACCTCACCCCGAAGCAGGTCGAGTACGCGGGCATCATCCACTCGGCCGGCTCCGACCTGCTCCAGCTCATCAACGACATCCTGGACCTGTCCAAGGTCGAGGCCGGCAAGATGGACGTCAGCCCCGAACGGGTCCCGCTGCGGCAGCTGATCGACTACGTCGAGGCCACCTTCCGCCCGATGACCTCGCAGAAGAGCCTGGACTTCACCGTCACCACGGCCCCCGGCGCCCCCGCCGACCTGCTCACCGACGACTCCCGGCTCCGGCAGATCCTGCGCAACCTGCTGTCCAACGCGGTGAAGTTCACCGAGCAGGGGAGCGTCGAACTGCGCGTCGAACCCGCCGGCGGCGACGAGGTGCCCGACGGCGTCGTCCGCGGCGGAGCGGTCGTCGCCTTCCGGGTGAAGGACACCGGCATCGGCATCCCCGAACAGCAACTGGAGACCATCTTCGGCGCGTTCCAGCAGGCGGACGGCACCACGAGCCGCAAGTACGGCGGCACCGGGCTCGGTCTGTCCATCACCCGGGAGATCGCCCACCTGCTCGGCGGCGCCGTCACCGTGGACAGCACCCCCGGCCGGGGCAGCACCTTCACCCTCTTCCTCCCCGTGGCCCGGCCCGACTTCGACGAACTCCTGCGCAACGGACGCGCCATCCCCAAGACCGGGCACGGGGCCACGGACGCGCCGGACGGCGGTCCCGTCCAGCAGCGGCCGCCGGTCCTCGCGCGGCGGGAGCGGCCACGCCGGCTGCTCGTCGTCGAGGAGCGCCCGCGCGGACTGCTCACGCTCGTCGCCGAGAGCGTGGTCCGGGACCTGGAGACCGGCCGCACCGAAGGCGACGGCGCGCCCGTCGACATCATCACCGCGGTCGGCGCCCAGGAGGCGGCCGGTGCCCTCGCCGCCGAACCCTGCCACTGCGTCGTCGTGGAACTCGGCGTACCCGACGGGGAGTCGGCCCGGTTCCTGGAGGCGCTGCGCGCCGACTCGGCCCTGACGGGTGTCCCGGTGCTGGTGCACGGCTCGCACCGCACCGAGCCCCTCGTGGAGGACACCGCGGGCGGATCGCTGGAGTACCTGTTCAGCCTGGACGAGCTGCGCGAACGCATCGCGCTGCACCTGTCCGCCGAGGAACCCGGCGAGGTGCTCACCCTGGTCCGCGGGGACGACACCCAGCACACCGCACCCCAGCCGGTCGACGAGCACACCCGCGGCCGTACCGTCCTCGTCGTCGACGACGACGCCCGGAACCTGTTCGCGCTCAGCGGCATCCTCGAACTGCACGGCTTCCGCGTCCTGCACGCGGAGAACGGCCGCAAGGGCATCGAGACGCTGGTGCACAACCCGGACGTCGAACTCGTCCTGATGGACGTGATGATGCCCGAGATGGACGGTTACACCGCCACGGCCGAGATCCGCAAGATGCCGCAGTACGCCGACCTGCCGGTCATCGCCGTGACCGCCAAGGCCATGCAGGGCGACCGGGAGAAGAGCCTCGCCTCCGGCGCCAGCGACTACGTCACGAAACCGGTCGACACCCATGACCTCATCGCCTGTGTCCGGCGCTGGCTGCCCGCATGAACACGGCCATGAGCACGGCACAGCGCGCCCGCCCGACCGCAGGCCGAGGAGTACCGATCCGGTGAACGCCTACGAACCGGACACGCCGGCAGGCGTGCCCGCCCAGCTCCCCGCCGCCGACGCGGCGCCGTCCGACGTGCCCGCCACCACCCCGGTCGGCCGGCTCGCCGCCACCGTGGAGCGGCTGCGCCACGAGGTACGGACGGCGCAGGCCGAGGCGGAGGGCCGGGCGCTGATCGAACTGGCCAAGGGCATCCTGGTCGAACGCCTCGGCTGCGGCCCCGCCCAGGCCGCCCGCCAGCTCGCCGAACTCACCGAGCAGGCACAGGTGACGCCGCTGGAGTTCGCGGTGGACGTCATCAACCAGGCGGCCCGGGACCGCGTCGCGGAGGTCACCGAGGCGTTCCTGTCCGTCGCCGCGGACCCGTCCGGGCCCGTCGAGGAGTCCGCCGCCGTACGGCTGCGCGCCGCCGAGAGCGGTGTGCTGGCCGCGCACGACACCCAGGCGATGGCCGACTCCCTGCTCGACCACGCCCTGCGGCCGCTGGGCGCGGTCGCCGTCGCCATCTGGTCGGCCGGCTCCGACGGCTCGCTGACCCTCGCCGGCAGCGCCGGTTTCCCGCCGGGCGAGGCGGCCCGCTGGCACTACGTCCCGCCCGACGTGGCCACCGTGGCCCGGCGGGGCCTGACCGAGCCCGACGGGCAGTGGCTGCCGTCGCTCGCCGGGTCCGGGCTGCCCACGATCGGCCGCCGCGAGTACGCCGACGGCGCGCGGATCGCCGTACCCGCGGGGGCGGGCGGCCGGATCCACGGCGTCCTGGAGATCGCCTGGGACAAGCCGGAGGAGCCGCTGCCGCGCCCCGTCGTCCGGCAGGTGGAAGCCCTCGCCGAGCTGTGCGCGCACTCCCTGGAGAGCTTCGTGCCGCCGCCCGGCACCGGACCGGAACCCGGGCTGCTGCCCGACGTGGTCGAGCTGATGGACCTTGCCGACGGGCTGCACGACCCGGCCCTGGTGCTCGTGCCGCACCTCGACGACACCGGACAGCTGGTCGACTTCCGCATCCAGCACGTCAACAGCCGCTTCCTGGACCCGGCGGGCCGGCCCCGGGCGGTCGTGGGCGGTGCCCTGCTGCTGGAGGCCTATCCGATGGCCGCCGGTGACAGCGAGCTGTTCCAGCGGGTGGAACGGGTCTACGCCACCGGCGAGCCGTTCCGCGCCCGCCGGATGCGGCTGACCGCGCTGGTCGACCAGGTGCCGCTGTCCGCCGTCGCCGACATCAGCATCAGCCGGCACGGCACCAGCCTGCTGCTGATCTGGCGCATCGAGGACGAGACCGCGCGGCTCGCCAGCCTGCTCCAGCACGCCCAGCGGCTCGGCCGGATCGGCGGTTTCGAGGAGAACCTGCTCACCGGCGAGATCACCTGGAACGGCCAGCTGTTCAGCCTGTACGGCCGCCCGCCGACAAGCCCCCCGGTCGCGCTCCAGGACCTGCCGGCCCACGCCCACCCCGACGACGCCGTCGTCCTGCGCCGCTTCCTGCGGACCGTGGTGCACCACCGCAGGCCCGCCTCCGCCGCCTTCCGGCTGCTGCGCCCGGACGGCGTGACCCGGCACATCCGGGTGGTCGCCGAGCCCGTCCTCGACACCGCCGGCCAGCTCTTCGGCCTCCGCGGCGCCTACCAGGACATCTCCGCCCAGCACTGGACCGAGGTCGCCCTCGCCGCCACCCGCGACCAGCTCGCCCACACCGAGCAGCAGGCCCTGGAGCGCAACCGGCTCACCCTCCAGCTCCAGCACGCCATCATGCCCCCGGCCCAGGCCCCGCTGCAGGTGTCCGGCCTCCAGGTGGCGGTGCGCTACCGGCCCGCGGAGACCGAGCACCTGGTCGGCGGCGACTGGTACGACGCCGTGGTGCTGCCCTCCGGACTGGTCCTGCTGTGCGTCGGCGACGTCGCCGGGCACGGCATCGAGGCCGCGACCAGCATGGTCGTCCTGCGTAACGCGCTGCGCGGCCTCGCGGTGACCGGCGCCGGCCCGGCGCAGCTGCTGTCCTGGCTGAACATCGTCGCCCACCATCTGACGGGAGCCGTCACCGCGACTGCTGTGTGCGGCCTGTACGACGGCGAGCGGCGGACCCTGCGCTGGGCACGGGCGGGCCATCTGCCGCCGGTGCTGGTCCGGGAGGCGGACGCCACCGCGCTGCCCCCGGTCAAGGGGCTGCTGCTGGGTGCCGTCCCGGAGGCGCGCTACGAGGAGACCGAGCTCCAGCTGGCCGCCGGGGACACCCTGCTGATGTACACCGACGGCCTGATCGAGCGCCGGGACCGCTCGGTGGAGGAGTCGGTGTCGCATCTGCTGGAGACGGCGCGCGCGGCGCCCAGCACCCTGGACCAGCAACTGGACCGGCTGCTCACCTACAGCAGGTCGGACACCGACGACGACACGTGCATCGTCGGCATCAGGGTCGCCTGACGGGCCGGCGACCGCCGGCCGTCAGGCGGTCGCCGGGCCGAGCGACACGGTCGCGGTGACCCGCTTGCCGCGGGTCAGCCAGGTCACGTCCAGGCCGCGGGAGAGCATCCCCACGAGGTGCAGGCCGTGGCCGCCGACCCGCCGGGGATCGGGAGGACGCCGCCGCGGCGGTTCCCCGGAGGTGTCCGTCACGGAGATGCGCAGCGCGGTCGCGTCGGGCAGCAGCTCCAGACGCAGCGCGCACGGACCGGGCGCGTGCTTGGCCGCGTTGGTGACGAGTTCGCTGACGACGAGCTGGGCATCCTGCAGCGGGCGGCGCCCGGGCCTTGGCCGCGCCCGCGCCAGCAGGGCCGCGACGGCGTCTCTCGCCTCGGCGATGCTGGAGACGCCGGTGTCCCAGGTGCGGCTGTAGCGCAGGGGCCTTGCGCGGTCCTGCGTCGTCACGTGGGTCCTGAGCGGGATGTCCATACCTCGTTGCCCTTTTCCTCTGGGGTCAGGGGCCCTTCCTGTGCACAGGGGGGTCGTCGTGCCGTCCCTGCCCGGTTACCCACTGGGCCGCCGGTCAAGGGGAGGTCCCCTGGGAATCCTCCGGATGCTCACGAACGCCTGATGGGGGGGGCGGCGCGGGCGCGCAGCGCGACGGGCCCGGAGGCCCGCTCGCGCGGGACCTCCGGGCCCGTCGTGCCGCCGGGACCGCTCTTGCCGGTCCTTGTCAGTGCTTGAAGACGTCCTTGATCTTCTCCTTGGCCTGCCGGGCGTCGCCCTTGGCGCCCGTCGCACGGCCCTCGGCCTCGACGCTCTCGTTGCCGACGGCGCGGCCCGCGGCCTCCTTGGCCTTGCCCTTCGCCTGCTCCGCCTTGGCCTTCGCCTTCTGGTTGCCGGCCATCACGTGTCACATCCCCACATCGACGTGGTCTTCGGTCGCCATCCGAATTGCCGCTGTGCCGTCGTCCAAACCACTGTCCGGATCAGGTCTCGCGGCGCCGCCGTACGACGTGCCGCAGGACGAACGCCGCGAGCAGGACGGCGACGGCGAGGAGGACGTACAGCTGGTAGCGCCGGATCTCGTCGTAGATCGCGGTGATGTGGCTGCCCGCGAGGTAGGCCAGGGTCGTCCACAGACCGACCCACAGGGCCGCGCCGAGGGCGTTGGACGCGAGGAAGCGGCGCCAGTGCATGCCGGTCGTGCCGGCGATGACGCCGTTGGCCTGGCGCAGGCCCTCGACGAATCGGGCCACCGTCACGATCTTGCCGCCGTGCCGGGTGAAGAACGCCTCGGCGGCCTCGAACCGCTTGGGCGTCAGGAAGACGTACCTGCCCCAGCGGTGCACGAAGGCCCGCCCGCCGACCCGGCCGATCAGATAGCCGAGGTTGTCCCCGGCGACGGCCGCGACGAACGCGATGACCGCCACGGCCACCACGTTGAGCCGCCCGGTGCCCGCGTACACGCCGGCCGCGAGCAGGATGGTCTCACCCGGGGCGGGCACGCCGAAGTCCTCGACGAAGACCACTGCTCCCACGGCCCAGTAGCCGTAGTGGCCGAGCAGCGGCTCCAGGTGGGCCAGCGGACCCGGAAGCGGAGGCGACATCCCTCAACGGTACGTCGGTGCGGCCGTGTGGTGATCAGGGCCGGCTGACGGAGGCTTCCTGGTCGTGCTGGTCGTGGCGGTCCCGCGCGGCGGTGTCCGGGCCGGCTTCGGTCTCCGGTGCCGCGGGCCGGTGCCGGCGGCCGGTCAGGCGCCGGGCGAGCGGTTCGGTGTAGCGGGCGGTGAGGGGGCCGAGCACGACCAGGAGCAGCACGTAGGCGGTGGCCAGCGGGCCGAGGTCGGAGTCGATGCCGGAGGTGACGGCGAGTCCCGCGATGACGATGGAGAACTCGCCGCGGGCGACCAGGGTGCCGCCGGCCCGCCACCGGCCGCGGGCCGAGATGCCCGCGCGGCGGGCCGCCCAGTAACCGGTGGCGATCTTCGTGAGGGTGGTGACGATCGCCAGGGCGAGTGCGGGCAGCAGCACCGGCGGAATGCTCGCCGGATCGGTGTGCAGTCCGAAGAAGACGAAGAACACCGCCGCGAACAGGTCCCGCAGCGGGGCGAGGAGGTGGTGGGCGCCCTCGGCGACCTCCCCGGACAGGGCGATGCCCACGAGGAACGCGCCGACCGCCGCCGAGACCTGGAGCTGCTGGGCGACACCGGCCACCACCAGCGTCAGCCCGAGCACCACCAGGAGCAGCTTCTCGGGGTCGTCGGTGGAGACGAACCGGGAGATGTGCCGCCCGTAGCGGACCGCGACGAGCAGCACCAGGCCCGCGACGCCGAGCGCGATGGCCAGCGTGACGCTGCCGGCCGCGAAACCGGTCCCGGCCAGCAGGGCCGTCACGACGGGCAGGTAGACCGCCATGGACAGGTCCTCCAGCACCAGGATGCTGAGGATCACCGGTGTCTCCCGGTTGCCGATCCGGCCGAGGTCGCCGAGAACCTTGGCGATGACGCCGGAGGAGGAGATCCAGGTGATGCCGGCCAGGACGACGGCGGCGATCGGGCCCCAGCCCAGCAGCAGGGCCATGGCGGCGCCGGGCAGCGCGTTGAGGGTGGCGTCGACGATCCCGGCCGGGTACTGGGTCTTCAGGTTGGAGACCAGATCGCCGGCCGTGTATTCGAGGCCCAGCATGAGCAGCAGCAGGACCACGCCGATCTCGGCGCCGATCGCGACGAACTCCTCGCTGGTGCCGAGCGGCAGCAGACCGCCCTCGCCGAAGGCGAGTCCGGCCAGCAGGTACAGCGGGATGGGCGAGAACCGGAGGCGGGCGGCGAGCCGGCCCAGCAGCCCGAGGCCCAGGATGATGGCGCCGAACTCGATGAGGAAGACCGCGGAGGAGTGCATCCGGATCACTCCCGCCCGAGTATCGCGGCGGCGGCGTCGACACCCTCGCGGGTGCCGATGACGATCAGCGTGTCCCCGCCGGCCAGCCGGAAGCCGGGGCCGGGGGAGGGTATCGCCTCGGCGCGGCGCAGGACGGCCACGATCGACACGCCGGTGTCGGTGCGCATCCGGGTCTCGCCGAGCAGCCGGCCGTTCCAGTGCGAGGTCCCGGACAGCTCGATCCGCTCGGCCACCAGGCCCAGCTCGGTGGTGGACAGCAGCGTGGGGCTGTGGTGGGTCGGCTTCAGGGCGTCGACCAGCGCTTCCGCCTCCTGGCCCGTGAGGTGGACCGACAGGGCGCAGGCGTCCGGATCGTCACGCTGGTAGGCACTGAGGGTGCGCGAACCGTCCCGGTGGGCCACCACCGACACGTGCCGGTGTTCGCGTGTCGTCAGGTCGTACCGGACCCCTATACCCGGCAACGGTGTCCTGCTGGTGCGTGCGGCGCTCATGGTGCCCCCTGTCCGGCTTGAATGTTTCTTGGTGAAACTTTTAGCCGAACCCTACCCCGGAGCGTGATCGTCCGGGGGAGGGGCCCGAAGCGGGCGGGGGCGGAGCGTCAGGTTCCGGAGGCCGCCGTCCCCTGGTCGCCCAAGGGGTCGGGCTGGCACGAGTGGCACAGTTCGTGGTCCCCGTCGCGGGTGACGACGGTTCCCCACCCGAGGCACTGCTCGCAGTCGCGGGCGAGGGTCAGGTCGGGGTGCGGAGGCAGGGACGGGGTGCGGTGGGCTCCGTGCGCCATACGGGAGCGGCTCCTTGCGGTCGCGGGGCGTGGTGCGCGGGGGCGGTGGATTGGGAAGACGAGGTGCTGCGGGTAGCGACGTCCATTATGTCCTATTTATTCCTCCATGTCAGTGAAAAATGTCATGGAGTGCCACCGTGATGTCATCCAGTGCCCCCGCCCGATGTACGGGCGCGCCCGGGAGCCGCCCCGGGCGCCTCAGTCGAGGTTCCCCAGCCGGGCGTCGCGCCACAGGTCCACGCCGCCCTCGGTCGCGTACCGGTCGATCTCGGCCAGCTCCTCGTCGCTGAAGGAGAGGTTCTCCAGCGCGGCGACGTTCTGCTCCAGCTGTTCCACCCGCGAGGCGCCGATGACGAGCGAGGTCACCCGCTCGTCCCGCAGTGCCCAGGCCAGCGCCAGCTGGGCCAGGGTCTGCCCGCGCCGGGCCGCGATGTCGTTCAGGGCGCGCAGCCGGTCCCGCAGGTCGTCCGTCAGCCAGGAGGCGTCCAGAGACGTGCCCCGCGCGGCCCGGGAGTCCGCCGGAACGCCGTCCAGGTAGCGGCCGGTGAGCAGGCCCTGGGCGAGCGCCGTGAAACCGATGACCCCGAAGCCCTCCTCGCCGGCCGCGTCGAGCAGGCCGTCGGTCTCGATCCAGCGGTTGAGCATGCTGTACGACGGCTGGTGGATCAGCAGCGGGGTGCCGAGCTCGCGCAGGATCGCCGCCGCCTGCCGGGTGCGTTCGGCGTCGTAGGAGGAGATGCCTACGTACAGGGCCTTGCCCTGGCGGACGGCCGTGTCGAGCGCGCCCATGGTCTCCTCCAGCGGCGTGCTCGCGTCCAGCCGGTGGGAGTAGAAGATGTCGACGTAGTCCAGGCCCGTCCTGGACAGCGACTGGTCCAGCGAGGCCAGCAGGTACTTCCGGGAGCCGCCGCCCTGCCCGTAGGGGCCGGGCCACATGTCCCAGCCGGCCTTGGTGGAGATCACCAGCTCGTCCCGGTACGGCGCCAGGTCCGTGCGCAGCAGCCGTCCGAAGTTCAGCTCCGCCGCGCCGTACGGCGGGCCGTAGTTGTTGGCGAGGTCGTGGTGGGTGATCCCCAGGTCGAAGGCGCGCAGCGCGATCTCGCGCTGGGTCTCGAAGGGGCGGTCGTCGCCGAAGTTGTGCCAGTAGCCGAGGGACAGGACCGGCAGGTCCAGTCCGGAACGGCCGGTGCGCCGGTAGCGCATGGTGCCGTCATAGCGAGCGGGGTCCGCGACGTACGTCATCGGGTCTTCTCCGGGTGGTGCCGTAGGGGGTGCCCCGCATGGGCGCGCGGGCCCTCCACCCTGCTCCGTGGCGCCCGGCAAGTCCAACCGCCGTCCCGGATGGGATTGAGCGGTTCCGTTTCTGAATCGGCCACTGGGGCAGGCGGTGATCAACGGAGCGGGAGCAAGGAGGCGCTCATGAACGGTGCGCGGACCGGTGGGGAACCGGAGGTCCGGGACAGGCGTCGGGGGACCGGGGCGGTGGCGCGGCTGCCGCGCCAGGTACGCGAGGAGCTGACCCACAGGCTCCGCCGCAACCGGGGGGCCTTCCGCGCGGACGACGTCCAGGTCGTCGAGCGCCCGCTGCTCCGGCGTGCCGTCGGCGCCTCCGCGCTCGGCAACTGCATGGAGTGGTTCGACTTCGGTGTCTACAGCTACCTCGCCGCCACCATCGGCAAGGTGTTCTTCCCCGGCGCCTCCCCGGCCGCCCAGGTCATCTCCTCGTTCGCGACCTTCGCCGCCGCCTTCGTCGTACGGCCCCTCGGCGGGCTCGTCTTCGGGCCGCTCGGCGACCGGATCGGGCGGCAGAAGGTGCTCGCCACCACCATGATCATGATGGCGGCCGGCACCTTCGCCATCGGCCTGATCCCCGGCTACGCCACCATCGGCGTCGCCGCGCCCGCGCTGCTGCTGCTGGCCCGCATGGTCCAGGGCTTCTCGACCGGCGGCGAGTACGGCGGAGCCACCACCTTCGTCGCCGAGTACTCCCCGGACCGCCGGCGCGGCTTCCTCTCCAGCTGGCTGGACTTCGGCACCTTCACCGGCTACGCCCTCGGCTCGGCCCTGGTCACCCTGCTCAACCTGGCCCTGACGGACGAACAGATGCTCTCCTGGGGCTGGCGCGTGCCGTTCCTGATCGCCGGGCCGCTCGGCGTGATCGGCCTCTACATGCGGCTGAAGCTGGAGGAGTCCCCGGCCTTCCAGCAGCAACTGGACGAACACGAGAAGACGCTGGCGCAGGAGTCGGCGGGCAGCGAGTTCAAGGACATCATCGGCAACCACTGGCGGGCCCTGCTCGTCTGCGTGGGCCTGGTGCTGCTCTACAACGTCACGAACTACATGGTCACCGGCTATCTGCCCGCCTACCAGACCGAGACCCTGCACCGCTCCAGCGGTTCCGCGGACGTCCTGGTGCTCGTCGGGATGGTGTGGATCGTCGTGCTGATCACCTTCCTCGGGCGGCTCAGCGACCGGGTCGGCCGGCGCCCGCTCTACGCCGTCGCCGCGGCCGCGATGATCGTGCTCGCCGTCCCCGCCTTCCTGCTCATCAAGGCGCACGGCACCTGGCCGCCGGTCCTCGGGGTGCTGCTCCTGGCCACGCTGCTGGCCTGCTTCGCCGCCCCCAGCGCGGCCACCCTGCCCGCCCTGTTCCCGACCGCCGTCCGCTACGCGGCCATGGGCATCGGCTTCAACATCGCCGTCGCCGCGTTCGGCGGCACCACCCCGCTGGTCACCGCCGCGCTGGTCGACATCACCGGCGACGACCTCATGCCCGCCTACTACCTGATGCTGGCCGGGGCGATCGGCCTGCTCACCGTCCGGTTCCTGCCCGAGAGTGCCCAGGTTCCGCTCAAGGGCTCGCAGCCGATGGTCGGTTCACGGGAGGAGAGGCGCGAACTCATCGCCGCCTCCCGGGAGTTGTACGCCCTCACGCGGGAGCGGGGGAAGGCGCGGCACGGCTGAGCCGCGGGCCGCGCCCGGGTGCTTGTCCGATCCTACGAACTTCTCGTCTGCCGGGTTACCGGCCCGCACCGCGTTTGATAGGAAACTTTCCTACCAGTACCGGTACGGACCAACCTCCCACCCCCCACTCCCCCTTGGAGTCCCTGTGGTGTACGCAGACCGCGAAGCGGCAGCCCCCGCGAGCCCCGCCGGCCCCACCCGTCTCTCCCGCCGGACCGTCGTCGCCGCCCTCGGCGCCGTCGCCTCCGGCGCCCTGCTCGGAGTCTCCCGCGCCGGCACGGCCTCGGCCGCGGCGCCCGGGCTGGACGACCCGGCGAAGAAGGAGATCGCCATGAAGCTGGTGTCGAGCGCGGAGAACTCCTCGCTCGACTGGAAGGCCCAGTACAAGTACATCGAGGACATCGGCGACGGGCGCGGCTACACGGCCGGCATCATCGGCTTCTGTTCCGGGACCGGCGACATGCTCGACCTGGTCCAGCTCTACGCCGACCGCAAGCCCGGCAACGTCCTGGCCAAGTACCTGCCCGCCCTGCGGAAGGTCAACGGCACCGACTCGCACCAGGGCCTGGACCCCAATTACCCCGCGGACTGGCGCAAGGCCGCGCAGGACACCGCCTTCCAGCAGGCCCAGAACGACGAACGCGACCGCGTCTACTTCAACCCCGCCGTCGCCCAGGGCAAGACCGACGGGCTGCGCGCGCTCGGCCAGTTCATCTACTACGACGCCATCGTCATGCACGGCGACGGCGACGACCCGACCAGCTTCCGCAACATCCGCAAGCGCGCCCTGCGCAGCGCCAAGCCGCCGGCCCAGGGCGGCGACGAGACGGCGTACCTGAACGCCTTCCTGGACGCCCGGGTGTGGGCCATGAAGCAGGAGGAGGCCCACAGCGACACCAGCCGCGTGGACACCGCGCAGCGGGTCTTCCTGCGCAAGGGCAACCTCGACCTGAACACCCCGCTCGACTGGAAGGTCTACGGCGACAGCTACCACATCGGCTGATCTCCGTCAGGATCGCGGGCAGGCCGGCGGGCACGGGTTCCGGCGCGGGAGCGCGGTCCGGCGGCCTGCCGCGCCGTGCCGTACCGGCTGGGTGTGTCGCACCTGTCAGGGGCGCACTCGCATGGCACGCCCCTGGCAGGAAAGATGGGCGGTGAGCGAACGACCCCATCGAGGAGGAACCGACTCATGGCGCACGAGCGCGCCGGCCGGCCGGCCGGTCCCGAGGACCTTGTCGACGTGGCCCGGCTGGTCACGGCGTACTACACGCTGCACCCCGACCCGGCCGACCCGGGACAGCGGGTGGCGTTCGGCACCTCGGGCCACCGCGGCTCGTCCCTGGCGAGCGCCTTCAACGAGGACCACATCGCCGCCACCAGCCAGGCCATCTGCGAGTACCGGGCCGCCCAGGGCACCGACGGGCCGCTCTTCCTCGGCGCCGACACCCACGCCCTGTCCGAGCCGGCCAGGGCCACCGCGCTGGAGGTGTTCGCCGCCAACGACGTGACCGTCCTCATCGACAGCGCGGACGGCTACACGCCCACGCCCGCCGTCTCGCACGCGATCCTGACGTACAACCGGGGCCGCACGACGGGCCTGGCCGACGGAGTGGTCGTCACCCCGTCGCACAACCCGCCCGCCGACGGCGGCTTCAAGTACAACCCGCCGAGCGGCGGCCCGGCGGCCTCCGACGCCACCTCCTGGATCCAGGACCGCGCCAACCAGATCATCACGGGCGGCCTGAAGGACGTACGCCGCCTGCCGTACGCCCGCGCGCTCGCCGCGGACACCACCCAGCGGTACGACTTCCTCGGCACGTACGTCACCGACCTGCCCAGTGTCCTGGACCTGGACGCCGTCCGCGCCTCCGGCGTGCGGATCGGCGCCGACCCGCTCGGCGGGGCGTCCGTCGCCTACTGGGGGCGGATCGCGGAGCAGCACGGCATCGACCTGACGGTGGTCAACCCGCACACCGACCCCACCTGGCGGTTCATGACGCTGGACTGGGACGGCCAGATCCGCATGGACTGCTCCTCGCCGTACGCCATGGCCTCCCTCATCGAGCAGCGCGACCGCTTCCGCATCGCCACCGGCAATGACGCGGACGCCGACCGGCACGGCATCGTCACCCCGGACGCGGGCCTGATGAACCCCAACCACTACCTCGCCGTCGCCATCTCCTACCTCTACCGGCACCGCGACCAGTGGCCGGCCGCCGCGGGCATCGGCAAGACCCTCGTCTCCTCCACCATGATCGACCGGGTCGCCGGCGACCTCGGCCGCCGGCTCGTCGAGGTGCCCGTCGGCTTCAAGTGGTTCGTGGACGGACTGGCCGGCGGCGACCTCGGGTTCGGCGGCGAGGAGTCGGCCGGCGCCTCCTTCCTGCGCCGGGACGGCTCGGTGTGGACCACCGACAAGGACGGCATCATCCTCGCCCTGCTCGCCTCGGAGATCACAGCCGTCACCGACAGGACCCCCTCGGAGCACTACGCCGACCTCACGGCCCGTTTCGGCGCACCTGCCTACGCCCGCATCGACGCCCCCGCGACCCGCGAACAGAAGGCGCTGCTCGGCAAGTTGTCGCTGGCGCAGGTCACTGCGGACACGCTGGCCGGGGAGCCGGTCACCGCCGTCCTCACCGAGGCACCCGGCAACGGCGCCAGGATCGGCGGGATCAAGGTCAGCACGGAGAACGCCTGGTTCGCCGCCCGGCCCTCGGGCACCGAGGACGTCTACAAGGTGTACGCCGAGTCCTTCCTCGGTGCCGACCACCTCGCCCGGGTGCAGGAGGAGGCCCAGGCCGTGGTGGCGGGAGCGCTCGGCGGCTGAGCGGACGGCGGGGCGGCCCCCCGGGCCCGGAGGACCGCCCCACCGCCCCGGTACCGTCCGCCTCCCGTGCCCGGTGCTGTCCGCGTCCCCGGCTCAGTCCCGTCCGCGTCCCCGGTGCAGGCGGTCCAGCACGGCCTCGGCCATGGCGGCCTCGCCCTTGGCGTTGGGGTGTGCCGGAGCGGCGGGGGAGGCCGGCTGCAGGGGCTCGATCCAGCGGTCCGCCGGGGCCTTGCACATGTCGTGGCCGACCGTGGGTCCGTAGGTGTCCACGTACTCGGCCCGGTTCACGCCGGCCACCAGCCGCAGCATGAGGTTCAGCCGTTTCCCGGTGTCCCGCAGATAGGCGAAGTCCCCTTGCGCGAAGGGGACTTGCGGGAAGCAGCCGCTGCCGTCGTCGGGCAGGAGGTCCGGGTAGCCGACGACGAGCACCCGGGCGTGCGGCGCCCGGGCGCGCACGGCCCGCAGCACGCGGTCGACCTTCGGCGCGGTCCGCACGATGGTGAGCGCCAGCTCGTCGTGGCCGGAGGCCGTGTAGGAGCGCTCGCAGGGGTTGCCCGCCGGGTCCTGGGCGGCCAGGCGGGCGCAGGTGGCGATGATGGAGCCGAAGCCGACGTCGTTGCCGCCGATCTGCACCGTCACCAGGTCCGTGTGCCGGTCCAGGGCGTCGAGCTGGGGCGGGTTGGTGCCCTGCGCCTGCCACATCTCGGCGGTCGTCGCCCCGCCGCAGCTCACGTCCGTGAAGGCGGCCACCTGCCGCCGACCGGCCACGAGCGAGGGGTAGTTGTGGTCCGAGCGCGCGCAGCCGGCGTCCACCTGACGGGGGATGCCCGGGCCGGAGGTGTAGGAGTCGCCGAGCGCGACGTAGGCGGTCGCGCGGCCGGGTCCGCCCGGGTGTGCCGCGGCCGGTGCCGTGCCGGCGGCCACGAGGGCGCAGCCGCCCAGTACCGCTCCGAGCACGGCGCTGCGCCGCCGGCCTCCCCCGCCCGCCGGACGCATCCCGTTCGCCATGAGTCCTCCCCCTGAGCCCGGTGCGGCGCGCGGCGGCACCACCGAAAGAGCGGCCCGCGCGCGTTCGACCGGGCCTGTATACCGTCCGGTAGGTCCCGCCGACCAGAAGCGGGACGCGACGAGTTCAGGGGGAGGGGCGGCGACGTGCCCCGGGGAGGGGCCGGCTCAGACCGCGGACACCTGTTCCGCGGGGGCGGACGCCGGGAGCACGGACGACGGCTCAGGCGTACTCGACGTCTGGAGCGCGGACGCCGGCTCGGAGGGGAGCGACGTCTGGAGCGCGGACGCCGGCTCGGACGGGAGCGACGTCTGGAGCAGCGAGTCGTCCTCCGGGCGGGCGCCGGAGAGGCGGTGGCGGGCGGCGATGAGGGCCATGTCGACGTCCCGGGTGCCCGTGGCCACGCACAGCGTGTAGGAGATGTCCGCGAGCCGCTGCCGCGCCTCTGGTGTGCTCTCCTCGGCGCCGAGCAGTGTGAGGGCCTCGTACTGGGCGATGAGGTCCTGCAGTACTGCGGGGTGGGCCATGAGCATGCGATCCGCCTCCCTGAATGGGTCGCCGATGTACGAAGTCGGAGCGCGAATACCCCCGCATCCGCCACGCATTCCCCGCGGCCCCGGGCGAGCGGCTCGTCCGGCGCGGTCCCTTTCGCCGGCATCACCGGCACGCCACGTCGTCGCCCTCCACGAGGGCACCGTCACCTGCGGCCCGGACGGGTGCTCCGGCATCCCGCACGGCTGGAACGGCGTCCGGTCCACCCGCGCCGGGATCACGCCGGCGGCTGCGGCACCGTCCAGTACGGCCGGCGGACCGGCGCCCGGCGCCCGCCGCCCGCCGGGTCGGCGCTCGGCCCGGCCGGCGGCGCCCGGCTGCCCGGGGAAGCCGGCTTCGTGCCCGCGGCGGACGGCACCGCCGAGGACGACGGCGACCTGCCTCGCCGTCGTCTCCGCCTCGCCGGCCTGCCCCGCCGGGTGCCGGCCGGCGGATGCCCGGCGGTGTGCCGGTGCGTCACCCGGTCGGGTGCTCTCCGCCCGGGATGTGCCGGATCAGGGCGTGTCGCCGTGATCTTTCCGTGATCATGCGTCCTGTGAGTCCGCAACGTCGAAGTGCCCTGGGCCGGCGGGTCGTTCCGGCCGTACTCGGCACCCTCAGTGTCCTGTCCCTGCTGTCCGCCCTGCCGGCCGCGGCCCAGCCGGCGCGGCGGGACCACCGGCCCGCCGCACCGCCGCCCCGGCAGGTCACCGCCGCGGAGGCGCGCACGGACGCCCGTCTCCGCTCCCTCCACGACCGGCCCGCGGCCCTGCGGGAGTTCTTCCGGCAGCTCCCCAAGGGCGGAGACCTGCACAACCACCTCTCCGGCGCGGTGTCCACGGAGTACCTGATCGAGCTGGCCGCCGAGGACGGGCTGTGCGTCGACACCGCGACGCTGACCGCGGTCACCCCGCCCTGTGGCGCCGGAACCCGGCCCGCCGCCGACGCGCGCACCGACCGCGCCTTCCACCAGGCGCTGGTACGCGCCTGGTCCATGGAGGACTTCCCGCCCGGCGAGAGCGGGCACGACCACTTCTTCGACACCTTCGGCAGGTTCGGCGAGGTCACCTGGCGGCACCGGGGCAAGCTGCTCGCGCAGGTCGCCGACACCGTCGTCCGCGAGAACCAGTCGTACCTGGAGACGATGGTCACCCCGGCCTCCGACGGCGCGAAGAAGCTCGCCGCCGAGGTCGGCTGGGACGACGACCTCGCGGCCCTGCACCGCAGGCTGGTCGCGGGCGGCAGGCTGGACAAGCTGGTCGCCCAGGCCCGCGAGGAGGCCGACGACGGCGACGCCGAGTTCCGCGCCACCGAGCGGTGCGGCACCTCGCGGGCGCGGCCCGGGTGCGGCCTCACCGTCCGCTGGATCTCCCAGGCCTCCCGGGGCAGTGCGCCGGAGCGGGTCTTCACCCAGCTCGCCCTCGGCCTGCGGCTGGCCGAGGCCGACCCGCGGTTCGTCGCCGTCAACCTCGTCCAGCCCGAGGACTCGGCCACCTCCCTGCGCGACTACGGCCTGCACATGCGCATGGTCGGCTACCTGCGCACCCGGTACCCGAAGGCGCACGTCACCCTGCACGCGGGCGAGCTGTGGCCCGGGCTGGTCAAGCCGGCGGACCTGAAGTCCCACATCCGTCAGGCCGTGGACGTCGCCCGCACCGAACGGGTCGGGCACGGCGTCGACCTGGTCCACGAGGACGACTGGCGGCGCACCGCCCGCACCATGGCGGACCGTCAGGTGGCCGTGGAGGTCCCCTTCTCCAGCAACGCCCAGATCCTCGGCGTCAAGGGAGCCGACCACCCCTTCGCCACCTACCGCCGCTACGGCGTCCCGGTCGTCCTCGCCACCGACGACCCCGGGGTGTCCCGGATCGACGTCAGCCACGAGTACCAGTACGCCGCCGCCACCTACGGCCTGCGCTACCCCGAGCTGAAGGACCTCGCCCGCGCCTCCCTGGAGTACGCCTTCCTGCCGGGCGCCGGCCTGTGGCAGGGCAACCCCACCGCCGAGGGCTACCGGCCGGTCCCGGCGTGCCGGGCCGAGCGCCCCGGCCTGCCCGTGCGCGGCGCGGCGTGCCGGCACCTGCTCGCCGACAGCGCCAAGGCCCGCCTCGAATGGCGGCAGGAGGCCGCCTTCGCCGCCTTCGAAAGGACGCACGGGCGCTGACCCCGCCCGCCCGGCACCCTCAAGGGGCCCCCGGGGGTGGCGTTCGGACGCGTGGCGCACCGCCATGCGCGCCTCACCCCGGGAACCGCCCGGTTCCCGGGCCCGGTTGGGTCCGGCGGTGTCCGGCGGGGAGGGTGTGGAAGGCTGGGCGGGTCCGCGTCCGCGCAACGGGAGGCAACCACCCGCATGGCCGTCATCCACCGCACGACCCTCGAGCCCGGCAAAACCGAACTGCTCGCCGACTGGCTGCCCGGCCGCCCCTGGTACCGCGGCGGCCCGGACGCCCCCGTGCTGGAGAAGTCCGGCGGCTTCCGGCTGGACGATCCCGAGGGCGAGGTCGGCATCGAGTTCATGGTGGTCACCGACACGTCGACCCCGGAGCGCACGGCCTACCTGGCACCGCTCACCTACCGGGGGGCGCCGCTGGAGGGCGCCGAGCACGCGCTGATCGGCACCGCGGAGCATGGGGTGCTGGGCACGCGCTGGGTGTACGACGGCTGCCACGACCCGGTGCTGGTCACCGAAGCGCTGGCGCTGATCGAGGGCAGGGCGCGGGCGATGGCCCAGAGTGTCACGGACACCCCCGACGACGAGGTGACCCGCTCCTACGACGGCGCGGCCCTCGCCGCGGACGCCTTCACGCCCGAACCGTCCGACGGCGAGGACGGCACCCGCCTCCCGGTGCCCGGTGGCCTGACGCTGCACGTCCACCGCGTCCTCACTCCCGGCGGCGGCACCCCGCCGCTGCCGCCGCAGGGCGCCCTCGGGCATGTGGCGTCCGGCTGGCCGGGCCCGGACGGCACCCGTCTGCGGGCCGTCTTCATGACGCTGCGCGCCCGCTGATCCCGGCAGGCGCCGCCGGCGGACCGGCGGGCGGCGCCCACAACGGCCCGCCCGGGGCCACCGCCGCCGCTCTGGCATGACCCGGTCAAATCTGTCACTCTTTCGGCAGCCCGCGCCCCGACCCACAGGGGCGCGCGCCGCACCTGTGCACAGCGATCGCGCAAGCCCCACCCGGACCGCCCCGGCGCACCCCAGCCGGCCGGGCGGTCCTTCGAGCAGGCCGGACCCCGGCCGCCGCAAAGGAGTAGCGTGTGAGACCGACCCCCCACAGGGCCCTCGGCGTCGGCGCGGTCACCGCCGCCGCGCTGGCCGCCCTCATCCTCCCCGGCACCCCCGCCGCCGCCCGGCCCGCCACGACCCCCGTGGCCGCCGCCTGCGCCCCGGCGCAGGTGGTCGCCAACGGCGGCTTCGAAAGCGGCACTTCACCGTGGACACAGTCCGCTTCCACCGTGATCACGAGCCGCTCCGGGCAGAGCCCCCACAGCGGCGGTTCCTACGCCTGGCTGGACGGCGTCGGCGGCACCCGCACCGACACCCTGAGCCAGAGCGTGACCGTCCCCTCCGGATGCGGCGCCGCCACCCTCACCTTCTGGCTGCACATCGACACCGCCGAGACGACCTCCTCCACCGCCTACGACAAACTCACGGCCAAGCTCGGCGGCACCACGCTGGCCACCTACTCGAACCTGGACGAGAACACCGGCTACGTGAAGAAGTCGATCGACGTGTCCGCGTTCGCCGGCCAGACCGTGAACCTGTCCTTCACCGGCACCGAGGACTCCAGCCTCCAGACGAGCTTCGTCCTGGACGACATCGCCCTCGACACCTCGGACGGCACCACACCACCGCCGGCCGACTCCGCACGGACCCCTGCGGCCCCGTCGTACACCGTGAACCTGAGCAGCGACAACAGTGGCACCGTCTGGACCGGGCGCGAGAGCGTGACCTTCACCAACGCCTCCGCCACCGCGCTCGGCGAGGTCTACCTCAGGCTGTGGGACAACTACCACGGCAGCTGCGACGCGATGCCCGTCAAGGTCGGCAACGTCACCGGCGGCACCGCCGGCGCCCTCTCCGTCGCCTGCACCGCCCTGAAGATCGACCTGCCGAGCCCGCTCGCCCAGGGGCAGAGCGCCACCATCGGCTTCGACCTCAACATCACCGTGCCCAGCGGCGCCGACCGCTTCGGCCACGACGGCGCGTTCAGCTTCGTCGGCAACGCCCTGCCCGTCCTCGCCGTCCGCGACGGCGCCGGCTGGCACCTGGACCCGTACACGGACAACGGCGAGTCCTTCTACTCCCTGGCCGCCGACTTCAAGGTCACCCTGGACCACCCCAGCACCCTGCTGGTCCCGGCCACCGGCACCTCCACGGACACGCCCGGCTCCAGCGGCCGTACCGTCACCACGGCCACCGCCGCCAAGGTCCGTGACTTCGCCTGGGCGGCGGGCCCCTTCACCAAGATCTCCGGCACCTCGGCCGCCGGCGTCCCGGTGAACGTCTACTCCGTCTCGGGGATCAGCTCCACCAGCGCCCAGTCGATGCTCAGCACCGCCAAGAGCGCGGTCGACGCCCACGCCTCCCGGTTCGGCGCCTACCCGTACGGCGAGCTGGACGCCGTCATCGACAACAACTACTGGTTCGGCGGCATGGAGTACCCCGGCTTCGTCCTCGACGTGGTCAGCACCACCGCGCTCACCCACGAGATCGCCCACCAGTGGTGGTACGGCATCGTCGGCGACGACGAGTACACGAGCCCCTGGCTGGACGAGTCGTTCACCGACTACGCCACCGACCTCGCCCAGGGCAAGACCGGGACCAACTGCTGGAGCGGCGTCTCCTGGGCCTCCAGCGCCGAGAAGATCACCAACTCGATGGCGTACTGGGACGCGCACTCCTCCCGCTACTCCACCGTCGTCTACGGCTACGGCAAGTGCGCCCTGCACGACCTGCGCCGCGTCCTCGGGGACACCGCCATGGCCAAGCTGCTGAAGGACTACGCGAGCGCGCACTGGTACGGCGTGTCCACCACGGCCGAGTTCAAGGCGGCGGCCCAGGCGGCCACGAGCACGGACCTGACCTCCTTCTGGACGCAGCACCGCATCGAGGGGTGACGGGCACCCACACGGGTTGAAACCGGCCGCGGACGGCCTCGTTGGGCGCAGTCCGACGTGCGCGTGGACCCGGCCACGGATCGGATGGATCCCGTGCGAATCCCAATATTCCGCTTCCGTGGCCGGTCCCGCCCGTTCCTCACCGGGGCCCTGACCTGCCTGCTGCTGTTCCTGTCCGGCCCCCCGGCCGCGTCCGACACGACCGGGGGCGCGCCCGTGCGCGGCAGCGCCTACATGGGCATCGGCGTCCTCGCCCACGACGGCGAGTCCGGCGAACCGCCCCCGGACCCCCGCGCCTCCCAGACCGAGGGCGTGGACGTCTCCAGCCACCAACGCGACGTCGACTGGCCGTCGCTGTGGAAGAGCGGCACCAAGTGGGCGTACACCAAGGCCACCGAGGGCACGTCCTACACCAACCCCTACTTCGCCCAGCAGTACGACGGCTCGTTCGACGTCGGCATGGTGCGCGGCGCCTACCACTTCGCCACACCGGACACGGCCGGCGGCGCCGCCCAGGCCGACTGGTTCGTGCAGCACGGCGGCGGCTGGTCGAACGACGCCCGGACGCTCCCCGGCGCCCTCGACATGGAGTGGAACCCGTACGGCGACTCCTGCTACGGCAAGTCCAAGAGCGGCATGGTCAGCTGGATCAGGGACTTCCTGGAGCGCTACAGGTCCCGCACCGGCCGGAACGCGGTCATCTACACCGCGACCAACTGGTGGATCGAGTGCACCGGCGACTACGCCGGCTTCGGCGCGACCAACCCGCTGTGGATCGCGCGCTACGCCTCGACGGCAGGGACGCTGCCGGCCGGGTGGACGTCGTACACGATGTGGCAGTACACCTCCAGCGGCCCGACGGTCGGCGACCACGACCGCTTCAACGGCTCCCAGGACGGGCTGCGGAAGTTCGCCACCGGTGACGCACCGGACGCGAAGGCGCTGCGGACACCCGGCTCCGGAACGGCGTCACGGTCCTGACTCCCGGTGACGGCCGGGCGCGGGGGACCGGGCACGGGCCGGCGCTGGTTAGGCTCGGAGCGTGCCGCATGTCGAGATACTCCAGCTGCTGGTGTCCCCGGTGCACCGCCTCGCGGGCCGGCCGGGCGACGGCCCGCCCGAGCTGCCGCCCGGCGAACTCGTGCCGAGCGCCGAGGTCCGCGCGGGCCTCGGCATCGTCGGGGACCGGTACTTCAACCACCCCGCCCACCGCAACGCGTCGATCACCCTCATGGCCGCCGAGCGGCTGCCGCAGCCGGGACCGTACCCGGCCGACCTGCTGCGGACCCGGCGCAACGTCCTGCTGCGCGGCGTCGACATCGACGCCTTCATCGGCAGGACCGTCTTCCTGGACTCCGGTTCCGGACCGGTCGAACTCCAGGTGCGCAGCGCCGCCCGGCCCTGCGCCTGGATGGACGCCACCCTCGGCCCGGGTGCCCAGCGCGCCCTGCGCGGCGGCGGGGGAGTGCGCTGCCGGCCGCTGACCGACGGCGTCCTCACCGTGGGCCGCGCCGTGTTCGGCATCCGCGAACCGGGTGACCCGGCGCCCGGCGCGTGAGCGGCCGCGCTCACCCGGCCGAGGCGGCCAACTGGTCGGCCAGCCGGTGGGCCTGGGCCAGCAACGCGCCGTAGGTGGCGACCTCGTCGGGGTCGTCCGTCGTGGAGCGGACCAGGTCCCGGCGCAGCTCGCCGAGGATGTCCCGCAGCCGCGACACCGCCTCGGACAGCTCGTCCTCGCACGCGTCGCCGAACCGGCTGTGGCTGTAGAGCCGCAGCGCGCGGGCGGTCTCGCACAGGAACTCCGCGTACCGCTTGGCGAGTCCCGGGTGCGGCCGGGGCGCCGAGCGGTCCTCGGCGGCGGCCTCCAGCACCGTGCGGGTCACCCCCGCGGTGTGCACGGCCGCGTAGTCCAGCACCACCAGCGCGTCGTCGTACCCCTTCTCGGGCAGCGGCAGGGCCGGCTTGCGGTGCCCGCGCAGGTTGACGCGCAGACTCTCCCGGCTCCATTCGACCGCCGAGCGGGCCTCCTCCACGAGCCCGTGCAGCCGCAGCGCGCGCTGGTGCCAGGCGTCGGCCTCCTCCGCGTCCCAGCGGCTCGCCGCCAGTCCGTCGGCCACGTCCCGCAGGATGTCGTGGGCCTCCTCGGTCGCGTCCCGCAGGACGGCACGGGTGTCGCGCAGATACAGCGGCGGCCGGACCAGCGCGTTCACGGCGATGCCGACCACCGCCCCGAACAGGGCCTCGCCGAGCCGGGCCGCGGAGGTGGCGACGGCGACCGACCCGTTGGTCAGGACGAACAGGGCGCCCGTGGCCGCGTAGATGCCCTGACTGCCCAGGCGGCGCCACTGGCCCAGCAGCATCACCAGGGGAAGCACCACCGCCATCGCGGCCACCGTGCTGTGCATCAGCAGTCCGACCGCGGTCGCCGCGACCGTGCCGGCCGCGATCGCCGCGAGCTGTTGCAGGCCGTGCGCGATCGAGCGGTACACGGTCGACTCCACCAGGACGACCGCCACCCACGGCGCGACGAACGCGACCGGCGCCCGCAGCCACCAGCCCGCCACGGCCCACGCCACCCACGCGGCCAGCGCCGCCTTCGCCGCCTGGACGGCCAGGTCCCGTTCCCGGCACGGTCCCGCCCAGGCCCGCCGCACCGCACCCACGGCGCCCGCCACGTCACTCCGTACCCCTTGCCAGGTCAGTCGTATCCCACGCACGGCGCCCCGGGTGCCACCGTTGGCACCGCCTCATGCCACCGGGATGCCGCCGGTGCGGCGGGTCCGGACGGAGTGTGTCGTGCGGGCGGCCCTCGGCGCGGGCGCCGGCGCCGGGTCAGGCGGGGGCCGTGTCCGTCCGTGCCGCCCTCCTCCAGGCCCTCTCGCGCAGCAGGCGCAGACCGTTCAGGCCGACGAGGACCGTCGAACCCTCGTGGCCGAGGACGCCCAGCGGCAGCGGCAGCGTGCCCGCGAGGTCCCAGACGACCAGGCCGGAGATGAACGCCGCCGCGATGACGAGGTTCTGCACGACCAGACGGCGGGCGCGGCGGGAGAGGGCGACGACAGCGGGCACCGCCGCCAGCTCGTCCCGCACGATCACGGCGTCGGCGGTCTCCAGCGCGAGATCGGAACCGGCGCGGCCCATCGCGACACCGGTGTGCGCGGCGGCCAGCGCGGGCGCGTCGTTGACGCCGTCCCCGACGACCAGCACCCGGCGGCCGGCGTCCTGCCGCTCCCGCACCGCGGCCACCTTGTCCTCGGGCAGCAACCCGGCCCGGACGTCCTGGATGCCGGCCTCGCCGGCCAGCCGGGCGGCGGCGCGCGCGTTGTCACCGGTCAGCAGCGTCGGACGGGTCCCGGTCAGCGCGGCGAGCGCGGCGACGGTGACGGCGGCGTCCGGCCGCAGCCGGTCCGCGATCCCGAGCACCCCGGCCGGGACGCCGTCCACCACCACCGGCACGGCCGTACGGCCACCGGCCTCGAGCCGTGCGACGAGGGAGGCGGCGGCGCGGCCGGCCGCCTCCCGGGTGGTGACCGGGGAAGCGGCGACGGAGGCGCCGTGCCGGTCCGTGCGCGCCGGCCCGGCCGGCGCCCCGCTCGTCCCGTTCAGCAGGCGGGCCGGCGTGCCCACCGCGACCACGTGCTCCCCGACCGTGGCGGTGACGCCGACCCCCGGTGTGGAGCGGAAGCCGCGGGCGGTCGGAACGGCCAGGTCACGGGCGCGCGCGGCCTCCACCACGGCCCGGGCGAGCGGGTGCTCGCTCGGATGCTCGGCCGCCGCCGCGAGCGTGAGCAGCTCACGCTCGCCGAGACCGGTTCCGGGCAGCGGCACGACGTCCGTCACCCGGGGCGTGCCCTCGGTCAGGGTGCCCGTCTTGTCCAGCGCCACCGCGTCCACCTGCCCGAGGCGCTCCATCACCACCGCCGACTTGACCAGCACCCCGTGCCGGCCGGCGTTGGCGATCGCCGACAGCAGCGGCGGCATGGTCGCGAGCACCACCGCGCACGGCGAGGCGACGATCATGAAGGTCATGGCCCGCAGCAGCGACCCGGTCAGCGCGGCGCCGAAGGCGAGCGGCACCGCGAACACGGCGAGCGTCGCGGCGACCATGCCCAGCGAGTAACGCTGTTCGACCTTCTCGATGAACAGCTGGGTCGGGGCCTTGGTCCCGGACGCCTCCCGCACCATGCGCACGATCCGGGCGATCACCGAGTCGGCGGCGTCCCGGCCGACCCGCACCCGCAGCGCGCCGGTGCCGTTGAGGGTGCCGGCGAAGACCTCGTCGCCGGGCTCCTTGGCGACGGGCAGCGGTTCACCGGAGATGGTGGCCTGGTCGACCTCGCTCGTCCCGTCCAGCACCCGGCCGTCGGCGCCGATCCGCTCGCCGGGCCGCACCAGGACGGTGTCGCCGACGGTGAGGTCCGCCGGCGTGACCGTCTCCTCGGTGCCGTCCGCGCGCAGCCGGGTGGCGGTGACGGGGGCGAGGTCGAGCAGGCCCCGCACCGAGTCGGCGGTCCGGGCGGTGGCGAGCGCCTCCAGCGCCCCGGAGGTGGCGAAGATGACGATCAGCAGGGCGCCGTCCATCACCTGGCCCACGGCCGCAGCGCCCAGCGCCGCCACGATCATCAGCAGGTCCACGTCCAGGGTCCGGCCGGCCAGCGCGCGCAGCCCCGCCCACGCGGGCTCCCAGCCGCCGGCCGCGTAGGCGAGCGCGTACGCCGCGCCCCAGGCCCAGCCGGGCGCGCCGGTGAGCTGGAGGGGGAGGGCGAGCAGGAACAGTACCGTGGCCGCCGCCGCCCAGCGGGCCTCGGGCAGCGCGAGGACCCGGGTGCGGCGCCGGGGCGCGGCGGGTTCGGCGCGGGCCGCCCCGGTGGGGAGGGGGCGGCGGTCGGTGAGGACGGAGGGCATGGCGGGGGACCCTTCGGCGGGGTGGACGACAGGGCGGCGTGGCCCACCATACAGGTACATATGAAGAACCGTTCAAGTGTCGTCTGTATGATGGCCGGTATGGGCCATGGAGCAACTCCCGCGCGGACGGCGGTTCCCCGCACGCGCCTGGACGCCGACAGCGCCACGCGCGTGGCGACCACGCTGCAGGCCCTCGCCACTCCGTCCCGGCTCCTGATCCTGTCCCGGCTGCGGGAGGGGCCGTGCGCGGCCACCGAACTCGCCGCCGAGGTCGGCATGGAGCAGTCCGCGTGCTCGCACCAGTTGCGGCTGCTGCGCAACCTCGGCCTGGTCGTCGGCCGCCGCCAGGGCCGCTCGGTGATCTACGCCCTGTACGACGGCCATGTCGCCGAACTCCTCGACCAGGCCGTCTATCACATCGAGCACCTGCGCCTGGGTCTGAGCGACGGCGCGGACGCCGGTCTGCCGGAGGAGGCGCCGTCCGGCGCCGCGCCTTAGGGGTTCACCGGGAAGTACTTCGCGGGAGGGGGTTTCGGGCGATGGGCCGGGGGACACGGAGGGCCGAAGCGGACGAGGAGGCCCTGCGCAGGGCGGAACGGGCCGCCGCCGCCCACGGGTTGGGCGAGCGCACGCACACACAGCGCATCGGGAGCCGGATCACCGGCCTGGGCTGCGCGTCGCTGATGCCGGCGCTGCTCTGTCTGATCTTCGGCGCCGGCATGGTGTCCGGCCCCTACGATTCCGGGGTGAAGGCCGTCGCCGTCGGCCTCCTCGTCCTGGCGGTCGTCCTGCCCGTGGCCGGCTTCGTCGTCGAGGGCCGGCTCACCCACCGGGACACCCGCCTGTACGTGTTCGCCGGGGGCGTCGTCGTGACCGTGGGCGTGACCCGCACCCTCGCCCTCTCCTGGCCCGAACTGTCCGTCACCGAACGGACGGAGACCACCTCCTACGGCCAGAACAGCCACGGTCCCACCATCCACTGGCTGTACCTGGCCGACCCGGACGGCACCCCGCTGGCCCGGATCAGCACCCGGTACCCCGCCGGCGCGGCCGTCGCCCGCGCGAAGGCCGAGCGGACCGGGACCTGATCGGCCGCACCGGCGAGGGGCGGCCATGCGGGGGCCGCCGGCTGTCCGGCTCGGGAGGGCGCGGCTGTCCGGCTCGGGAGGACGCGGCTGTCCGTCACCCCAGGTTCGGCGGCGTCCAGTCGGCGTGGCGCAGGATCGCCCGTATCGTCACGCGGGACGGGGCCAGGCGCAGCCCGGTGTCGCGCAGGGCGACGGTCAGCGGCCGGGACAGTTGCTGGCCGAGCCGGCCCGCCCGCCGGGCCGCGCGGGCGACCGCCTGGGCGCGGGGGCGGCGCTCGGCGTCGTAGCGGGCCAGCGCCGCGCCGACCGAGGCCTCCCCGGCCAGCGCGGCGGCCAGGGTGACCGCGTCCTCCAGGGCCTGGCAGGCGCCCTGGCCGAGGTGCGGCGTCATGGCGTGCGCGGCGTCGCCCAGCAGCGCCACCCGTCCCGCCGTGAACGACGGCAACGGCGTGGCCAGTTCGTGGATGTCGTGGTGCAGCACGGCCTCGGGCCGGGTGGCGGCCAGCAGCGCCGGGACCGGATCGTGCCAGTCGCGGAAGCGGCGGCGGAGCATGCCGAGCGGGTCGGCGTGGCGGACGCCGGGCGGCGCGTTGAGCACCGCGTGCCACTCGGCGCGGCCGTCGGTGAACGCGATGTGCCCGAACTCGGCCCCTGCCCCCCAGGTCAGCTCGAAGTCGGTGGCCACCTCCAGCGGGCCTTCGGTCAGGGCCCGCAGCACCGTGGAACCGGCGTACACCGGGCCGGGATGGTCCGGGAACAGCTGCCCGCGCAGCCGGCTGTGCACACCGTCCGCCGCGACGACCAGGTCGGCCTCCAGGACGCCGTCCCCGGCCGGCACGCCCACCCGGCCGGGGGCCGAGAGGTCGAGCGTGTCCACGGTCGCGCCGACGAGCAGGCACTCCTCGGGCAGTGCCGCGCGCAGCAGACGGTGCAGGACCGAGCGCGGGACGCCGACGATGGGGGAGCCCAGCTCCCGCTCCAGCAGCGTCCCGTCCATGCGGGACAGCCACCGGCCCGCCGGGGTGCGCGTACCCCCGGTGTACTGCGGGCGCGCCGCCGCCCGGACCGCCGCGCCGACGCCCACCGCGTCCAGCGCGCGCAGCCCGTTGGCGTGCAGCGAGATGCCCGCGCCCGCGTCGGCGAGGACGGCGGCGCGTTCCACCACCCGCACCTCCCAGCCGATCCGGCGCAGGCCCAGTGCCGCGGCGAGCCCGCCGATGCCGCCCCCGACCACCACCGCCGTGCCGCCCATGCCGGTCCCCTCCCGTGGGTTTCTCCAGTGGTCTCCCAGTGGCTTCTACATCTGTAGAAGCCGTAGGAGCACCCTAGCGTGCGTTCTACAGACGTAGAAGACGGGTGTAGAAAGAGGGATGGCCACAGACCGACGTACTCTCCTCGCCGACACGGCGATCACCGTGCTCGCCGACAGCGGCATGCGCGGTCTGACGCACCGCGCCGTGGACCGCGCGGCCCGGCTGCCGCCCGGCACCACCTCCGCGTACTACCGCACCCGCCAGGCGCTCCTCACCGCACTGGTCCGGCGACTGGTGGCGCTGGACCAGGCCGAGCTGGAGGAGAGGGGCGCCGCCACGCCCGTGCCGCGGACCGCCGGCGAACTGACGGCCGGCATCGCCGCGCTGGTCGAAGCGCGGCTCACCGGAGAGGGGCGCCGGCGGTCCCTCGCCCGCTACGCCTGCGCCGTCGAGAGCGCGCACCATCCCGAACTGCGCGAGATCCTCGTGCCGCGCGAGAACCAGGGGCGGCGGGTCGTCCGCGCGTTCCTCGCCGAGCGGGGCGTCGCGGACCCGGAGGAGCGCACGGTGACCCTGCTGACGTGCGTGGACGGGCTGGTCTTCGACCGCCTGCTGAACGGCGGCAGCGTCCGGGAGGAGGAGATCAGCGGCCTCGTCACGGCAGCGCTCCGCTGAGCCGGGGTGCCAGGGGGCCGCGGCACCTCTTTCGGGGGTGCCAATCTGGCGCTCCGGCTCCGATCCGGTTCCGGCCGGCCATCGCCGCCTGAGCCCACGGACGGCCCTCCCGCCGCACAGAAGACCGCCCCGCGCACTCGGACCCCGGGGTGGTCCTCTGTGTCCAGCGAGAGCGACGGTGACCCCCACGACGGCCCTACGCTGCCACCGGGGGCTGATCGTCACGTGCGGGCGGTGCCGCGCCGGGCTGCTCCTCGGGGGCGTCGTCCTGCCTCGGGCGAGGCCGACAGTGTGTTGGGTCAGCGGTCGGCTGGCCGGCTCGGGACGGGGAAGCCGCTGCCCCGGCAGCGGCAGCACTGGCAGGGCGGCCACCGCGTGTCGATGAGCGTTCAGGGTCGGCATGGTGTCGACCGACCACTCCCGCGCGCCGACCTCCTCGGCGCTCCCGGTCTCGCCGTCGATCCGGGACACCCGAACGCTCAACCCGGTCATCTGGCCCGCGCGCTCAGGGGGCCAATCTGCCCGAGCCCATAGCAAGTTGATGCGCATGACAGCGCGGCTGCGCGTCGCTCTCGCCGGCCTCGCGCCGGCGGGTGCGGCGGGACGCCCCGGGCGGGTACGAGAGGCCGGGGCGATAGATGGTCGCGCCCGCTACCCAGCGCGGGGCCGCGTCGTACACTCCTACGACTTGTCTCGGCCAGCGCTTACAGGGGGTGCGGGCCAAGCTTCAGCATGAGGGGTGGGGACGTGAAGCGGTCTGTCCCGGCGGTGTGGGCTTTCGTCTTCATCGCATGTGCCGGTGTGTCTTCGTGTAGCGCGTCCGACGATGACGGATCGTCCGCCGCGCAAGAGGAGACCGAGGAGCCTTACGTCGATGACGCCGAAAGCACTCTCGGGATCAACGACAAGAGCGACCGCGAGGAGACCTACCTGTTCGACATTGTTCAGACGTTCGACATGTGGGGCAGCAAGCGCACCGACGAGACAGAAGAGCGTCTGATCAAGGTCGGCTGGAAAGCTTGCCGGATGATCGTCGACGACGGCATGACCGAGGACGAGGTAGCCGCCGAACCGGACATCATCAACGAGGTGAAGGCCATTCGGGATTCCACCTCCTACTACGAGGTTTCGCCCACTCCACAGGGAGTCGACAGCTCGAACGCATCGCAGGTGGCTACTAGGGCACACGAGCGCCTGTGCAGGGACGACTTCGACCCGCAACTCCTCTGACCGGCGCGTCTCCGGCCGGGTTGAGGTCCCCGTGACTCGCCGGCTGCAACCTCCCGTGCTCGGCGATCACCTCTCGCGCACTGGTAACACCGCAGGATGCGGCATCCGTGCTGTACTGGTGCCCTAGCGGGACGCACGGTTCCCCGATTGCGAGGTCGCGACTTCGAGAGCGTGACAGAACTGGGGGCGTTGGGGTGGACCCCCACGCAGAGCCCGGCCCGGTGGTGGTCAATGCGCCGAACTTGAAACAGCCGGGTCCCGTCATGGCGGCACCGCCCGCAGTGCCCGCAGCACCGCCCAGACCACGGAGACCAGGGGGACCGCGACGACGGCGCCGATGACTCCGGCGACGATGCTGCCCGCGATCACCGACACGGCCACGACGAGCGGGTGCAGCCGCACCGCCCAGCTCATCACCAGCGGATGCAGCACGTGCCCCTCCAGCTGGCCGATCACCACGATCAGCACCAGCACGCCGACCGCCGTCAGCGGACCCCGGCCGGCGAGAGCGACGATCGTGGCCACCCCGAGCGCCACCGGTGAGCCCACCAGCGGCACGAACGCCGCGAAGAACTCCAGCAGGGTCAGCGGCAGCGCCAGCGGTACCCGCAGCACCAGCAGGACCACTCCCACCAGGACGGCGTTGGTGGCGGCCACGATGATGATGCCGCGCGTGTACCCCGCGAACGTCCGCCAGGCCGCCCGCCCCGCCCGGTCCCACACCGGGCGGGCACCGCTCGGCAGCAGCTGGTCCCGCGCCCAGCTCCACAGGCGCTCTCCCGAGTGCAGGAAGAACACCGAGGCGAACAGCGCGAGCGCGGCTCCGGCGATCAGCTCCACCAGCCGGCCCAGCTCGTTGACCGCGCTGCTCAGCAGAGCGGCCCGGTGCGTGGAGACGTAGTGCGTCACCTGGCGCTGCAACCCGGCGAGCGCGTCGGAACCGAGCCGGAACGGCGGCCGGCGCAGCCACTGCTCGATACGGTGGACCCCGCCCCTGAACTCGTCCGCCAGCCGCGCGGACTCACCCGCCACCGCGCTGCCCACCAGCGCGAACAGGCCCAGCAGCAGCACCAGACTGCCCACCAGCGCGATCGCCACGCTCAGCGGCCTCGGCAGGAACCGGCTCAGCAGATCGGTCAGCGGATGCAGTACGGATGTCACGACGAGCGCCAGGAACAGCGCGACGGCGATGAGCTGGAAGCTGCCGAGGATGCTGAAGACGCCGTAGACGACGATGCCGACGAGGATCAGCCGCCAGGCGTAGGCCGCGGCGACCCGCAGCCACTTCACCGTGCGCTCGGCCGGCGCCGCCGGCTGCTCCGGGCGGGTCACGGACGGCAGCCGCACCGAGTGCGCCGGCCGGCTGCCCAGCACCGTCCGCCCGGCCCGGCGTCCGCCGTTCCGCCCGGCCGCCCGTCGGTGCGCGTCGTCCACCACCGCTCCCGCCTCCTCTCCGCACCGGGAGGCGTCCCCGCCGGCAGCCGGTCACCTCCACAGCACCGTACGCACACGACGCGGAACGGGGCGCGCGGAACGCACCCGGGGTCGGGTCGGCGGTGGGACGGCGTGCCGTCGGGGCACGGTCGCCGGGGCGATCAGGGCAGGACGCGCGGCCCCCCGGTTCTTGGCGAACGGGGGGGCCATCCGCGGGGTCGTCGGCAGGGGCGGGGCGCCCCTAGTGGGCGCCCCTGTCGCCGTCGGCCGACGCGTGCAGGCCCTCGTCGAGCACCGCGGGCTCCTCGCCGCGGCGGTAGCGGACGATCGCCTTCGCGAGTTCGGTCCGTTCCGGGTCGGGAAGTGTGCTCCCCTGGGCGTAGGCCAGGATGTGCTCGGCGACCGTGCGCAGCTTGACGTTCGTGCGCTGGGAGACGTCCCGCAGCGCACGCCACGCCTCCTCCGGGGCCATCCGCCCGAGGACGACGACGGCACCGATCGCCTGGTCGATCACGGCGTGCGAGGTCACGGCGCGTTGCAGTTGCCGGTTCTCTTCCTGCAAGCGGTGATACTCCGACGCCAGCTCGGTGGCCGAGAGCAGGACCAGCGGCTCATGCCGGGAGAGGGCGAAGAAGGCCATGGAGCACCTTTTCGGGGTGGGGGACGTCACTGCTACGCCTGCCCCCGGCGGGCGCTTGCACACGAATTGAACCAGTGTCGCCCACCCCGGTCCCGGTGCGCGGCCCCGCGGTGCGGCGCACCCCGCCGGAACGCCCTTCTCCCGGCGCTGTCCGGCGGAGAGCCGGGCATCGGCGTCAGTCCGGCCGCCCCGTGTCCTGGACGGCGCGCTCCACCGGCAGCAGTTCGCGGATGTCGGCCGGCAGCGCCCCGTCCATCCGCTCGGTCAGCTCCGGGGCGAGGGCGGCGTCCAGCACCTCCATCACGGCGGCGGCCTCGCGCAGCGCCGTCTCCTCGTCGGTGCCGGCGCGGACGGCGATGCGTCCGGCGAACGCCGTCAGCCCGAACGGCTCGGCCGCCGTGCCGGAGTCGGGGCCGGCGGACGCGTCGGCCGCCTCCCGCATGGCCGCCGCCATGTCCGGCGGCAGCTGGGCGGCCACATGCCGGGCCAGCCCGGCCGGCAGCCGTTCCGCCAGGGTGCTGACGACCGCGTGCGCGGCCCGCTCGGCCGACCCGCGGTCGGGCAGCTGGGCCAGTGCCTGCACCTTTCCGATCATCTCGTCGTGCCGCATGAGACCGGTCCCTTCCGCACGAAGTGCCGACGGTACGCCCGCCCGTCCCCCGGCGTAGCGGCACCTGGCGAGTACCCCGCACCCGCCTGACTACGAACGGCGGCACCGCCGGCCGGCCTCAGCTCTCCGCCGCCCGCTGGGTCCACGTCCACGCGTACTGCAGCCAGTCCGCCACGGTCAGCGCGCCGAAGCCCCCGCACACCAGCCGGGTGAAGCGGGGTGCCGCCGCGTAGGAGCAGACCAGGGCGCCGGTGGTCCAGGCGGCGACGCAGAACGGGCAGGACACCAGGTCGCCGACCGCGCGCCGGAGCCCGTCGCCACGGGGCTCGTCCATGACCTCGCTCGCCTCGCCCTCTTCCGCGCGACGGGTGAACGGCGCCCGCAGGAAGCTGGTGATCTTGTCCTTGGCCAGGACCCGCGACGTCTTGTACGCGGCGGCGCCCAGCAGCGCGACGTCCCAGGGCGGCACCTGCTGCGGCAGGCGGACACCCCGGCGCCGGGCCAGCAGCGCGAAGGCGCCGGTGCCCGCCAGGAACACGGAGGCGAGGACGGCGTAGCCTCCCAGCGGTACCTCGCCCTGGTCGTCGTAGCGTGCGGCGTCCGTGGCCATGCGACCTCCCGGCCTCCCCGTGCGTCTCCAGTCTGCTCAAGGCGCGCAACGGGTTCCCCCGTCCACCGCGGCGACACGTGACGTTCCGGCCCGCGGGGGAGTACCCTATTCACCAAATGATGAATTAATGAGCCGCTCACTGTTCTCGTACTGCTCTCGAGTCTCGTCCGCTCTCGAGAAGAAGGGCAGGACCGCCATGGAGAAGACCACCTGCTGTGTCGTCGGCGGCGGCCCCGCGGGCATGGTGCTCGCCCTGCTGCTGGCCCGTGCCGGGATCGCGGTGACCGTCCTGGAGAAGCACGCCGACTTCCTGCGCGACTTCCGCGGCGACACCGTCCACCCGTCGACCCTGGGGCTGCTGGACGACCTCGGCCTGGCCGGGGAGTTCGCCCGGCTTCCGCAGCGCCGGGTCCGCACCCTGCAGTTCCCGCTGGGCGCCGGCCGCTCGCCGGTCACCGTGGCGGACCTCTCCGCACTGCCCGGGCCCCACAACTACGTGGCGATGGTGCCCCAGTGGGACCTGCTCGACCTCCTCGCCGACCAGGCCCGCCGCGAGCCGTCCTTCGAACTGAGGACGAACACGGAGGCCACCTCCCTCGTCGTCGAGTCCGGACGGGTCACCGGGGTGCGCTACCGCGGCCGCGACGGCCGCACCGGCGAACTGCGCGCCCTCCTCACCGTCGCCTGCGACGGCCGCGGATCACTGGCCCGCGCGCTCCCCGAACTGGGCCTGCGCCGCTTCGCCTGCCCGATGGACGCCTGGTGGTTCCGCCTGCCGCGGCGCGAGGACGACCCGAGCGGGCTCGTCGGCGGCGCCGGCGAGGGCTTCCTCACCGCGATGATCGACCGCGGTGACTACTGGCAGTGCGCCGCGCTCATCCCCAAGGGCACCGACGCCGAGCGCCGCGCCGCCGGCCTGGACCGTTTCCTGGCCGCCTACGCCGACGCCGTCCCCTGGATCGCCGGCCGGACGCACGCCCTGCGCTCCTGGGACGACGTCAAGCTCCTCGACGTCCACCTGGACCGGCTGCGCCGCTGGCACCGCCCCGGTCTGCTGTGCATCGGCGACGCCGCGCACGCCATGTCCCCGGTCTTCGGCATCGGGATCAACCTCGCTGTACAGGACGCCGTGGCCACCGCGCGCCACCTGGTCGGGCCCCTGCGCCGCGGCACCGTGGGGCTGCGCGACGTCCGCGCCGTGCAGCGCCGTCGCCGTCCCGCCACGGTCGTCACCCAGGCACTGCAGCGGGCGGCCCACGCCCGCGTCATCGCTCCGGTCCTGAACGGCCGGCCGCCCCTGGGAGGCGCGGAGCGCGCCCGGCGCCTCGCGGCCCTGCTCGGCGGCGCGCCGTGGCTGCGCCGCGTCCCCGCCTACTTCATCGCCTACGGCGCCCTCCGGGAACGCCCGCCGAAGGAGGCGACACGCCCGCACACGGCGTGCGCACCGGGTCGCGGGCCCTCCCGGTGAAGCCGCGCACCGGAGTGCGGACGCTTCGGCTGAGGGGTGGGGCGGGGTGCACCCGGCGGGTGCGCCCGGCGCGTGGGTGAGGCGCGGCATGGGCCCTCCCGGTGAGCGGGCGCACCGGCGCGCCGGTTCTCCCGGTGCGTGCGTGAGGCGCGGACGGCTGTTCCCGGCGATTGCGCGGGGCGGGGTGCCCACCGGTCGGCGCGTGGGTGCGGGTGGGTGTTCCCGGCGCGTGGGTGAGGCGAGGGGCGGCCCACCCGGGGCGGGGGCGCGCCGGCGCGCGGTGTCGCCGGTGAGGGCGCGAGGCGCGAGTGGGTGCTCCCTGTGCAGGGGCGAGAGGCCTGCCGGCGGCCGGTGCGTGAGGGTGCTCCGTGTGAGTGGGTCAGGTCACATATGACCTGGTACGCACCCCCTCCCGGCCGTGACCGGCGCCGGGCTACCGTTGCGAGGAGCCCTGTACCCCTTCGCACCTCGGACGGCCCGGCTGTGCTCACTGATCTGTCCCCCCTGATAGCCGCGACCGCACGCTGGCTGACGGTCGCCTACCCGCCGTGCGGCGGCGCGCTGGCCTCCGCGCTGTGCGAGGCGCAGGCCCGGCAGGCGGTGACGGTCGCCGCCTGGCTGCGCTACCCCACGGCGATCGACGCCGGCCTGGTCGCCATGGCGGGCCCCGGGGGCGCGGCCCGCCTCGACTGGATCGCCGGCGCCGAGCGGACCGGCGAGCACCCGGCCGAGGACTGGGCCTGGCGCACCTGGGTGGACGAGGTCGTGGCCAGCTGGGCCGCAGCCCTGCTGACCGACCCCGCGCTGGCCGTCCTGGCCGTCGCCGCACTCGCCGGGAGCGAGCACGCGGTGACGCCGGTCGAGTTCCGCCGGCTGCTCGCCCCCGACGACGGCGACCGCAGCGCGGCGGCCCTGCTCCGCCACCCCGACCTGGTGTGGCCGGTGGCCGAGCTGCACCACGACCAGCTCGTGGACCGCCTGGCGCCCGGGGAGAGCCTCGCGGCCTGAGACGGCGGGCCCGGCCCGTGGCACGGCACGGCACCCGGCCGGGCCCCGGTGTCGTATGCCCCCACGGCACGGCACCCGGCCGGGCCCCGGTGTCGTACGCCCCCACAGGGGTACCGCGGAGCTGACGCGTCAGCCGCCCTGCGCGGGAAAGGCTCGGCCATGACGTTCAAGAACCCCGTCCACCGCGGCGGCCCGCGCCGCGGCCGGTTCGAGCAGCTCGCCGAGTACGCCTCGAACTTCACCAGTTCACCACTGTTCTTCCTGCTCTGTCTCAGCCTCGTCAGCTTCTTCGTCGCCTCCCACGTCGCCCACCTGCCGCCTGAGGTGCTGCTCCTCGCGGGCGATTCCATGACGGCCGTCACCCTGCTGCTGCTGGCCCTGCTGAAGAACTCCGAGATGCGCGCCGAACACGCGATCCAGCGCAAGCTCGACGCGATCGCCGCCGCGCTGCTGGAGGCCCACCAGGACAACCGCAGCCAGGCCTTCGAGGATCTGCGCAACGCGATCCGGATGGAGGAAGAGACCTGAGCCGGGCCGGTGAAACGCCGCAGCGGTACTTCCCGGCGCCCGCGCGAGCGGCGACCATGCCGTGACATGGACATCCTGCTCGTCGCCAGCGCGTTCAACAGCCTCTCCCAGCGCCTGTACGCCGAACTGTCGGACCTCGGGCACCAGCTGGACGTCGTGCTCGCCGCGCACGGCCCCGACCCGGTCCGGGCCGCCGTGCGCGAGCTGCGCCCCGACCTGATCATCGCGCCGATGCTCCGGACCGCCCTGCCGGAGGACGTGTGGCGGGAGCGGACCTGCCTGATCGTGCACCCCGGCCCGCCGGGCGACCGGGGCCCGTCCTCGCTGGACTGGGCCGTCGCCGAAGGGGCCGGGCAGTGGGGCGTGACCGTGCTCCAGGCCGAGGCGGCGATGGACGCGGGCCCGGTCTGGGCGGCCGAGCCGTTCCCCGTGCCCCCCGTCGGCAAGAGCGACCTGTACCGCAACGAGGCCTCCGACGCCGCCGTCACCGCCGTCCTGACGGCCGTACGGCGCTACGCCGACGGCGGGTACAAGCCGCAGCCGCAGACCGACGAGTCGGTCACCGTCGTCTGGCGGGACACCTTCCGGCAGGAGCGGCGGCGGATCGACTGGGAGCGCGACGACACCGGCACGGTCCTGCGCAAGCTGCGCGGCGCCGACTCCCAGCCCGGTGTCCTGGACGAACTCCTCGGCCGCGAGGTGTTCCTGCACGGCGGGCACCCCGAGGACGAACTGCGCGGCCGCCCCGGCACCCTGCTGGCCCAGCGCGCGGGCGCCGTCTGCCGGGCCACCCGCGACGGCGCGGTCTGGATCCCGGAACTGCGCCCCCGCAAGAGCTCCGGCGACCCGGCGCCCTTCCGCCGCCCGGCCGCCTCCGTCCTCGCCGGGTACCGGTCCGGCCCCGCCCTCCCGGAGGTCCCCGCACCGCTGGAGCTGCCGCCCGGCCGGCGCACCTGGACCGACATCCGCTACCGGCAGCGCGGCGACACCGGCTTCCTCGCCTTCTCCTTCCCGGGCGGCGCGATGAGCACCGACCAGTGCCGCAGACTGCTCGCCGCGTACACCGAGGCGCTCACCCGCCCCACCCGCGTCCTCGTCCTCGGCGGCACCCGCGACTTCTTCTCCAACGGCATCCACCTGAACGTCATCGAGGCGGCCCCCGACCCGGCCCAGGAATCCTGGACCAACCTCAACGCCATGGACGACCTCGTGGAGGCCGTGCTGCGCACCACCGACCGCCTGGTGGTCGCCGCCCTCGGCGGCAACGCGGCGGCCGGCGGCGCCATGCTGGCCCTCGCCGCCGACGAGGTGTGGTGCCGCACCGGCGTCGTCCTCAACCCGCACTACCGGCGCATGGGCCTGTACGGCTCCGAGTTCTGGACGTACACCCTGCCGCGCCGGGTCGGCCCGGAGCAGGCCGAGCGGCTGACGATGCGGGCCCTGCCGGTCAGCGCCCCCACCGCCGCACGGCTCGGCCTCGTGGACCGGCTGGTGCCGGCCGCGCCGCGGGACTTCGCCGGCGAGGTGGAGCGACTGGCGACGGGGCTCGCCGCCGCCGGGGACCTGGACCGGCGGATCGCCACCAAGGCCGCGGCCCGCGCCGCCGACGAGCGGGACCGGCCCCTGGCCCGGTACCGGGAGGCGGAACTGGCCCGTATGCACGCCCTCTTCTTCGACCCCGGGGCCCCTTACCACGCCCTGCGCTCGGCCTTCGTCCGCAAGACGCCGGGCGGCTCCGCCCGGCCCCTCGCCCCGGCCGCCGCGGGCACCCGGTGACGGCGCGCCTGCTGGTGGCCGGCGTCGGCAACATCTTCCTCGGCGACGACGCCTTCGGCCCCGAGGTGATCCGGGCACTGGACCAGCGCCCGCTGCCCGCCGGGGCACGGGTCCACGACTACGGCATCCGCGGCCTGGACCTCGCCTACGACCTGCTGTCCGGCTGCGCCACCGCCCTCCTCGTCGACGCGGCCCCCCGCGGACACCGCCCCGGCACCCTCTCCCTCATCGAGGCCGAACCCCCCGACGGGACCGTCGCGCCCGAAGCCCACGGCATGGACCCGGCGAAGGTGCTGGCCCTGGCCGCCCACCTGGGTGACGAACCCCTGCCCCGGGTCCTCGTCCTCGCCTGCGAACCCGGCGCCCTGCCGGACGACGACGACCTCCTGCCCGGTCTCAGCGCGCCGGTGCGGGAGGCCGTCGACCGGGCCGTCGACGCGCTGCACGCGCTCGTCCCCGCCCTCCTCACCGACCCCGCCGGACCCCTGCCCCCGTTGGGCTGCCCGGTGGAATCCGACACCCCGCACTCGGCTGCGCTGCCCGGCACGGCGCCCGGCGCGGCCCAAGATCGGTGACACCCCCGGGCCGCACCGCACGCGGCCCGGGCACCACCGCACCCGAGGAGCACCGCCCATGTGCCGGTCCGACGTCAAACAGGCCGTGCTGGCGAAGAACGACGGCCTGGCCGCGAGCCTGCGCGACGACCTCGCCCGGCAGGGCGTCACCCTCGTCAACCTGCTGTCCAGCCCGGGCAGCGGCAAGACCGAACTCCTCGCCCGGGTCCTGGCCCGCGCCGGGGAGCGGGGCGTCCCGGTGGCCGCGCTCACCGCGGACCTCGCCACCGAGAACGACGCCGTCCGGCTCGCCCGGTCCGGCGCGCCCGTCCAGCAGCTGCTCACCGACGGCCTGTGCCACCTGGAGGCCCGCCAGGTCGGCGCCCGGCTCAGCGGCTGGCTGCCGCCGGACACCTCCGTGCTCTTCGTGGAGAACGTCGGCAACCTGGTCTGCCCGGCCGCCTACGACCTCGGGGAGACCCTGCGGATCGTGCTGATGGCGGTCACCGAGGGCGAGGACAAGCCGCTGAAGTACCCGACCGCGTTCGGCTCCGCGCACCTCGTCGTGATCACCAAGACCGACCTGGCCGGACCGGCCGGCTTCGACGAGAGCCTCTTCCACGAGAACGTGCACCAGGTCAATCCGGGCGTGGAGATCATCCGGTCCTGCGCCCGCACCGGCACCGGCGTCGGCGCCCTCCTCGACCGCGCCCTCGCCGCCCGCGACGGCGCCGTGCCGCACCGCCCGCCGCTCGCCCCGCACCCGCACCACCACCCGGCCTCCGCCCCCGCCTCGTGACCGCGCCCGTCACCCGCCCGGTCCGCCGCCGGATCACGGTGCGCGGCACGGTCCAGGGCGTCGGCTTCCGGCCGTACGTGCACCGGCTGGCCGCCGGGCTCGCGCTGACCGGGTTCGTGAGCAACACCGCGGACGGCGTCCTCATCGAGGTCGAGGGTCCGCCGGACGACGTGGACCGGTTCGCCGTCCGGCTGACCGAGCAGCCGCCCCCGCTCGCGACCGTGACCGGCGTCGGCAGCGAGGACGTCCCCGCCACCGGCGCCACCGGCCCCTTCACCATCCGCCCCACCGCACACTCCCCGGGCCGCACCCAGCTCCCGCCCGACACCGCGACCTGCGCCGACTGCCTGCGCGAACTCGCCGCCCCGGACGACCGGCGGCACCGCCACCCCTTCGTCACCTGCACCCACTGCGGCCCCCGCTTCACCATCGCCACCGGGATGCCGTACGACCGGCCCGTCACCACCATGGCCGGCTTCCCGATGTGCCCCGCCTGCGCCCGCGAGTACGGCGACCCGGCCGACCGGCGCTTCCACGCCCAGCCCGTCGCCTGCCCCGACTGCGGCCCGCGCCTCTCCCTCGTCCCCGTCGCGGGCCTCGGCGTCCGCCCGGCCCGGGACGCGGAGGCCCTCGCGACGGCCCGGGCACTGCTCGCCGCCGGGCGCGTCGTCGCCGTCAAGGGCGTCGGCGGCTACCACCTGGCCTGCGACGCGACCGACGCGCGGGCCGTCGCCACCCTGCGCCGCCGCAAGGAGCGCGGCGAGAAGGCGTTCGCCGTGATGTGCGCCGACCTGGAGACGGCGGAACGCCTCGCGGTGCTCTGCGCCGCCGAACGGGCCGCGCTCACCAGCGCCCGCCGCCCCATCGTCCTGCTGCGCCGCCGCACATCCCCGGACGGTCTCCGCCTCGCCGACCAGGTCTGCCCGGGCAGCCCGCACGTGGGCCTGCTGCTGCCCTACACCCCCGTGCACACCCTCCTCCTCGGCCTGCCCGGCGACCCGCCCGGCCCCCGGGCCCTGGTCATGACCAGCGGCAACCGCTCCGGCGAGCCCATCGTCACCGACGACGCCGAGGCGCTGACCCGGCTGGCCGGACTCGCCGACGCCTGGCTCACCCACGACCGGCCCATCGCCTCGCCCTGCGACGACTCCCTGCTGCGCGTCCGCCCCGACGGCACCGAACAGGTCCTGCGGCGCTCCCGCGGCTACGTCCCCCGCCCGCTGCGCCTCCCGCTCCCGGTCCGCCCCACGCTCGCCACCGGCGGCGACCTGAAGAACGCGCTGTGCCTGGGGGAGGGCGACCAGGCCTGGTTCGGGCCGCACATCGGCGACCTCGCCGACCTGGCCGGCCTCGCCGCCGCGGAACGCGCCGAACGGCACCTCACCGCCCTCACCGGAGTCACCCCCCGGCTGGCGGCCGCCGACCGCCACCCCGGCTACCACTCGACCCGCCGGGCCGCCCGCCTCGGCCTCGGCGAACCGGTGCTGGTCCAGCACCACCACGCCCACATCGCCTCGGCGATGGCCGAACACGGTCTCGACGGCCGCACACCCGTGATCGGCGTCGCCTTCGACGGCACCGGGTACGGCGACGACGGCACGGTGTGGGGCGGCGAGATCCTGCTCGCCGACTACACCGGCTACCGCCGCCTCGCCCGTCTCACCCCCGCCCCGCTGCCCGGCGGCGACACCGGCGTCGCCAACCCCTGCCGGCTGGCGCTGGCCCGGCTGTGGGCGGCGGGACTGCCCTGGGACCCCGCGCTGCCGAGTGTCCAGGCGTGCACGGCGACCGAACTCACCGTACTGCGCCGGCAGTTGGCGCGCGGACTGGCCTGTGTGCCGACCTCCGGCATGGGACGGCTCTTCGACGCCGTGTCGTCCCTCGTGGGGCTGTGCCACCGCGCCGGTTACGAGGCGCAGGCGGCGCTGGAACTGGAGGCGGCGGCGCTGCGGGCCTGGGACACGGACACCGGCGCCTACCCGTTCGACCTCACCTCCCTCCCCGGCGGCGGGACCGGCACCCCGTGGCGCCGGCCGCCCGGCCCGCGACCGGCGGCCCCCGCCTGGGAGATGAACCCGGCCCCCGCCCTGCGCGCCCTGCTGCACGACCGGGCCCGCCACACGCCCGTACCCGTCCTGGCCGCCCGCTTCCACCGGGGCGTCGCCCGGGCGGTGGCGCGGCTCTGCCGCCGAACCCGGGCGGAGACCGGTCTCACCACCGTCGCCCTGACCGGCGGTGTCTTCGCCAACGCCCTGCTGGAGGAGGAGACCGCCGCGCTGCTCACCACGGCCGGCCTCACCGTCCTGCGGCACGGCGAAGTCCCCCCGAACGACGGCGGTCTGGCACTCGGCCAGCTGATGGTCGCGGGAACAGCAGTCCACCACGAGACGGAGTGACCCATGTGTCTGGCAGTGCCCGGCAAGGTCGTGTCCATCGACCACCGTGCCGACCCGCTCACCGGCCTGATCGACTTCGGCGGCGTACAGAAACAGGCCTGCCTGGAGTACCTGCCCGACATCCGGGTGGGGGAGTACGTCATCGTCCACGTCGGCTTCGCGCTCCAGCGCCTCGACGAGGAGTCGGCCCGCGCGTCCCTGGAGCTGTTCGGCCAGCTGGGACTGCTGGAGGAGGAGTTCGGCGACGCCTGGGAGCAGGCGGCACGGCAGGAGAGCGGGACGGAGGCACGGTGAAGTACATCGACGAGTTCAACGACCCCGCTCTGGCGCGGCGGCTGCTGGACGAGATCCACGCCACGGTCACCCGGCCCTGGGCCCTGATGGAGGTCTGTGGCGGCCAGACCCACTCCATCATCCGCCACGGAATCGACCAACTCCTGCCCGAGCAGGTGGAGTTGATCCACGGCCCGGGCTGCCCGGTGTGCGTGACGCCCCTCGACGTCATCGACAAGGCCCTGGAGATCGCCGCGCGCCCCGACGTCGTCTTCTGCTCCTTCGGGGACATGCTGCGCGTGCCCGGCACCGGCCGGGACCTGTTCCGGGTCAAGGGCGAGGGGGGTGACGTACGGGTCGTCTACTCACCGCTGGACGCCGTGGAGCTGGCCCGCAGGCTCCCCGACCGGCAGGTCGTGTTCTTCGCCATCGGCTTCGAGACGACCGCTCCCGCCAACGCCATGGCCGTCCACCAGGCCCGCCGCCTGGGCCTGGCCAACTTCAGCCTGCTGGTGTCCCACGTCCGGGTCCCCCCGGCGATCGAGGCCATCATGGCCGCCCCCGCCTGCCGGGTGCAGGGCTTCCTCGCCGCCGGGCACGTGTGCAGCGTGATGGGCACCGCCGAGTACCCGGACCTCGCCGAGCGGCACCGCGTCTCGATCGTCGTCACCGGCTTCGAACCACTCGACATCCTCGAAGGCGTCCGGCGCGCCGTCCACCAGCTGGAGCGCGGCGAGCACCGGGTGGAGAACGCCTACCCCCGCGCCGTGCGCGACCAGGGCAACCCGGCGGCCGTCCGCATGATCGAGGAGGTCTTCGAGGTCACCGACCGCAACTGGCGTGGCATCGGCCGCATCCCGGCCAGCGGCTGGCGGCTGTCCGACGCCTTCCGCGCCTACGACGCCGAACACCGCTTCGACGTCACCGGCATCCGCACCGAGGAACCCGCCGTGTGCCGGGCCGGCGACGTCCTGCAAGGGCTCATCAAGCCCACCGAGTGCGCCGCGTTCGGCACGGCCTGCACCCCACGCACCCCGCTCGGCGCCACCATGGTCTCCAACGAGGGCGCCTGCGCGGCCTACTACCTGTACCGCAGGATGACCGACAGCCCGGCACCACAGGGAGCCCGCATCCCGCGCGAGGAGGTGAACCCCGTTGGCTGACCTCGCCACCCCGGACACCGCGCCCGTCGACCCCGCGAACTGGACCTGCCCCGCACCCCTGCGCGACCAGCCGGTCGTCGTCATGGGCCACGGCGGAGGCGGCGCCCTGTCGGCGGAACTGATCGAGCAGGTCTTCGCCCCCGCCTACGGCAATCCCACGCTCGCGGCGCTCACCGACTCGGCCGTCCTCGGCCTCGGCGGCGCCCGCCTGGCCTTCTCCACCGACTCCTACGTCGTACGCCCGCTGTTCTTCCCCGGCGGCTGCCTCGGCGACCTCGCCGTCAACGGCACGGTCAACGACCTGGCGATGAGCGGCGCCCGGCCTACCCACCTGTCCGCGGCCTTCATCCTGGAGGAGGGCGTGGAACTGGCCGTGGTCGAGCGCGTAGCCCGCGCCATGGGCGACGCGGCCCGGGCCGCCGGCGTCACCATCGCCACCGGCGACACCAAGGTGGTCGAGTCAGGGCACGGCGACGGCGTCTACGTCACCACCGCCGGCGTCGGCCTCGTCCCCGAGGGAGTCGACATCCGCCCGCAGCGCGCCCGGCCGGGCGACGCCGTCCTCGTCAGCGGGCCGATCGGCCTGCACGGGGTGGCCGTCCTGAGCGTCCGCGAGGGCCTGGAGTTCGGCGTCGAGATCACCTCCGACACCGCACCGCTCGCGGACCTGGTGGCGGCCATGCTGGCGGTCACCCCGGACCTCCACGTGCTGCGCGACCCCACCCGGGGCGGGCTCGGCGCGTCCCTCAACGAGATCGCCCGCGCCTCCGGCACCGGCGTACGGCTGCGCGAGCGGGCCGTGCCGGTCCCGGACGAGGTCGCGAACGCGTGCGGCTTCCTGGGCCTCGACCCGCTGTACGTCGCCAACGAGGGCCGGCTCGTCGCCTTCGTGCCGGCCGAGCACGCCGAGGCCGTCCTGGCGGCCATGCGCGCCCACCCGCGGGGCACCGGCGCCGCCCACATCGGCGAGTGCGTCGCGGACCACCCCGGCATGGTCGTCGTCGCCACAGCTCTGGGCGGCACCCGCGTGCTGGACCTGCCGCTGGGCGAGCAGCTGCCCCGGATCTGCTGAGAGAGCCCCCGGCCCCGCCGTCAGGCCGGGGCCGGGACCGCCTCCACGTCCGTGATCTCCAGCTCCCGTCCGCCGCGCAGCTCCTGCGAGGGCCGGTCGCAGCGCGGGCACCAGAAGAACGGCGGCATGCCGAGCGCGAACTCCTCGGCACACCCGCCGCACCAGGCCCGCGCCGTCACCCGCTCCACGACCAGCCGGGCCCCGGAGAGCGCCGTGCCGTCGCGGGCCACCTCGAAGGCGAAGTGCAGCGCGTCCGGCACGACACCGGCCAGCTCCCCGACCCGGACGGTCACCGAGGCCACACCGGTCGCGCCGTCCGCGCGGGCGATCTCCGCCGCCTGTTCCACGATCGCGGTCGCGATCGACAACTCGTGCACGGCCGGCTCAGCGCGGACGACGGGCGCCGGACCGCAGGTTGACCATGCGCCAGATGCGCACCTCGCGGACGATGCCGGGGAGTTCGAGGACGAGCAGCCCGAGCGTGAGGGCGCCGAGCGCGGCACCCTGTGCGATCAGCACGCGTCGCGCCGTCGTTCCCGTTCGCACCGGCCCGGCCGCCGTGTCCCGCGGCCGCCTCCTCGTCGCGATGCCCTTGTGCAGTCTCATCCTGTCCTCATCCCGGTGAGATGTTCGGCATGATCTTCATGATGGCGTCGTGCCGCTTCCAGTGGATCCCGGTGGAACGGCGCGCGTCGGACGTGCCGTCCTCGTGGTGTCCGGTCTGACGCTTGTTCGGGCCCCTGTTGCCCTGGTGCAGCCCGCGCACATGGACCGGTGTGTCGGGCTTCGCCTGGGGGCGGCCCACTCGGATGGCGTTCATCGGTGTTCTCCTTCCCTGCCGGGCCCTCACGGCCGCTCGGTGAGCTCCGCGAAGAACCGCTCCACGGCCGGCCAGACCCGGCCGCCTCCGGCGAGGCCGCGCCACTCGCGGCGGACCAGCGCGACCATCCGGAAGCAGTCGTCCACCGGCACGATCCAGTGGTGGTCCATGCCCCGCACGGTGTTCACCAACAGAGCCTCCACCTCGGGTGCCATGGTCGCCAGCGCAGGACACGCGGCGCACATCCGCGTCCAGCGGTCCGCCTCCACCTCCCAGCGCATCGCCCCGGCCGGGCTCGGCCCCTGCGCGGTGACCGTGCCGTCCGCGCGCGGCACGAAGAACACCAGCCCGACCGGCACCCCGAGCGGCCCGGTGTCCACCGGGGCCAGCCGGACCCGGCGGCCCGGCACCAGCAGGTACCGGCCGCCGCCCGCACCGTCGCCCGCGAACAGCACCGCACAGGCCCCGCAGGCGCACAGCAGCTCCTCGCGGTCGGCGGCGTACAGATGGCGGTGCTCCTCCGGCACGGCCTGTGCGCACAGGTCGCACCGCTCCGGGCCGTCCCGCTCGCCGGCCGAGCGGATGACCCGGGCCAGCGCACCATCCGCCCTCACCGCGCCTCCCGCACCAGCAGCGACTCCAGCGGTACGAAGGCGGGCGCGGACGGCGCGGTCAGCTGCTCGACCGCCGTCAGCTCGGGGGCGGCCGCGAGCACGGCCTCCCGCACGGCGTCGGCGACCGTCGGCCCGCCGCCGCAGCCGGACCCGCAGCCACCCGCCTCGGTGACCCGCACCCGGGCCACCTGCCCGTCGACGCCGACCAGTTCGACGTCGCCGCCGCGCTCGCGCACCGCCGGCCGCAGCCGGTCCACGGCGCGCTCGGCCCGCCGCGCGGGCGGCTCGGGGTGCAGTCCGTGCAGCACCAGCAGATGACCCAGCAGCTCGTCGTCGGCCAGCCGCCCGGCGGGCTGTCCACCGGTCACGTCGAGCACCCGGGCCAGGGCCTCGCCGTACACCTCGGTCAGCAGGCGCACGGCCTCGACGGCGTTGCCCGCCGCGGGGCCGGGCGCGGACTCCAGCCCGGCCAGCAGCTCGTCCAGCCGGGCCAGCCGCGCCTCGACCGCCGCGTCCGCGAGCCGGCCGGCGTCAGCCATGGTTCGCCCCGTACGTCGGCGAGTGCACGGTGGTGAGCGTCCTGCCCTTGCCCATGTACATGTGCACTCCGCACGGCAGACAGGGGTCGAAGCTGCGCACGGTGCGCATGATGTCGACGCCCTTGAAGTCGTCGGGACCGTTCTCCTCGAAGATCGGCTGGCCCTGGACGGCGTCCTCGTACGGGCCCGGGGTGCCGTAGATGTCGCGCGGGCTGGCGTTCCACGGGGTCGGCGGGTACGGGTGGTAGTTGGCGATCTTCTGGTCCCTGATCACCAGGTGGTGCGAGAGGACACCGCGCACCGCCTCGTGGAAGCCGCAGCCGATCGCCTCGTCCGGCACCTCGTAGTTCTCGAAGATCTTCGTCTCGCCGGCCCGCAGCAGCTCCATCGACTCCTCCAGGAACTGCAGGGCCATGGCGGCGGCGTAGGCGACGAAGTAGGGCCGGGCGCGGTCCCGTTCGATGGTGTTGCTCCACTTGGGGATGCGCCACTCCAGGGTGGTCTCCGGCAGTTCCTCCCCCCGGGGCAGGGAGATGCGCACGCTGTCGCCGGTGGCCTTGACGTACGGCGTGTCGACCAGGGCGCTCAGCGCGGTCGACCACAGCCGGGCGAGCGGGCCGCCGCCGGTGTCCAGCGCCAGGTGCTGACCGGTCTCGGGGTGGTACCAGCGCGGGCTCATCACCCAGCTGTAGTTGCCGGCGAAGTCCCGTTTCTGCGGCACCGGGACGGTGGTCTGGTTCCAGGGGTGCCGCATGTCGACGGGGTTGCCGAGCGGGTCGTGGGTGACGAACGGCCGCTCGTTGACCCAGTCGTCGTAGAAGGAGCTGCCCAGCAGGACGCGCAGGCCGAGGTTGATGTCGATCAGGTTGTTGGTGACGAGCTTGCCGTCCACGATGATGCCGGGGGTGACGTACATCGCCTTGCCCCAGCGGTTCATGTTCTCGTACCGGTAGTCGACCACGTCCGGGTTCTGCCAGGCGCCCCAGCAGCCCAGCATGACGCGGCGCCTGCCGACCTCCTCGTAGCCCGGCAGGGCCTCGTAGAAGAAGTCGAAGACGTCGTCGTTCATCGCCACCGCCTTCTTCACGAAGTCGATGACGCGCATCAGCCGGGCGAGGTAGTCGGTGAAGGTGTTCGGCTGCGGCATCGTGCCGACGCCGCCCGGGTACAGCGTGGAGGGGTGGACGTGCCGCCCCTCCATCAGGCAGAACATCTCCCGGGTCACCCGGCTGACCTTCAGCGCCTCCTTGTAGACCTCGCCCTCGAAGGGATTGAAGGCCCGCATGATGTCGGCGATCGTCCGGTAGCCGTGGATGTCGCCGCGGGGCGCGTCGGTGCGCTCGGCGCGGGCCAGCACACCGGGGTTGGTCGCCTTGACCATCGCCTCGCAGAAGTCCACGAAGACCAGGTTGTCCTGGAAGAGCGTGTGGTCGAACATGTACTCGGCCGCTTCGCCCAGGTTGGTGATCTGCTCGGCCATCCGCGGCGGCTTGACGCCGTAGGCCATCTGCTGGGCGTAGTTGGAGCACGTGGTGTGGTTGTCGCCGCAGATGCCGCAGATCCGGGAGGTGATGAACCCGGCGTCGCGCGGGTCCTTGCCCTTCATGAACACCGAGTAGCCCCGGAAGAGCGACGAGGTGCTGTGGCACTCCACGACTTCCTGGTTGGCGAAGTCGATCTTCGTGTAGATGCCGAGGTTCCCGATGATCCGGGTGATCGGGTCCCAGGACATGTCCACGATCTGCGCGGGCTTGCGCCCCGTGACCCGGGTCGGGTCCTCGGTGGTCGTCATGTCGCTTCCTGCCCCTCGTTCGTCGTAGGCGTGGGTGGGCGCCGGCGCTCAGGCACGCCAGTGCGGGTCGTAACCGGTGGTCAGTTCCGGTCCGTTGTGGTGCCACTTGGGTTCGCGGTTCACCGCCATGCTGGTCAGGCCGCGCAGCCGGCGGATGACGGCGCCGTACGGCTTGAGCAGCGCGGACGACAGGGCGCCGCCGGTCGGCTCGTCCATGAACGGCATGAACGCGTCCGGGAAGCTCGGCATCGTGCAGCCGATGCAGATGCCGCCGACGTTCGGGCAGCCGCCGATGCCGGCCATCCAGCCGCGCTTGGGCACGTTGCAGTTCACGACCGGACCCCAACAGCCGGTCTTCACCAGGCACTTGGGGGAGTTGTAGTCCTTGGCGAAGTCCGCCTGCTCGTAGTAGGCGGCCCGGTCGCAGCCCTCGTGCACCGTTTTGCCGAACAGCCACTGCGGACGCAGCATGTGGTCCAGCGGGGGCGGCGGGGCGGCACCGGCCGCGTGGTAGAGCACCCAGATGAGGGTCTCCATGAAGTTCTCCGGCTGGATCGGGCAGCCCGGTACGTTCACCACCGGCAGCGCGCCCTGGGACCTGAAGTCCCAGCCCAGGTAGTCCGCTAGACCCATGCAGCCGGTGGGGTTGCCCGCCATGGCGTGGATGCCGCCGTACGTGGCGCAGGTACCGGCGGCCACCACGGCCCAGGCCTTGGGCGCCAGCTGGTCGATCCACCAGTTGAGGGTCTGCGGCTCGCCCGTGTCCGGGTCGTTGCCGAACGACGTCCAGTAGCCGTCGCCCTCGATGATGTTCTGGTTCGGGACCGACCCCTCGATGACCAGGATGAACGGGGCCAGCTCCCCGCGTGCCGCCGCCCGGTAGGGAGCGAGGAAGTCCTCGCCGCCCAGGCTGGGGGAGAGGACCTTGTTGACCAGGTTGACCTTCGGCAGGCCCGGGATGAGCCCGGCGACCAGGTCCTCGATGCCGGGCTGTCCGGCGGCCGTCATGGACACCGTGTCGCCGTCGCAGCTCATGCCCTCGGAGATCCAGAGGATGTAGATCTCGTCGAACCCGTTCCCGCGCGCCTCGGACCGGCCGGGTTCGCGCGTCACTTCGGTGGTGCCGCTCTGCGTGGTCATGTCGTCGGCCTCCGCTGCAGTCGGTCTCGGAGTCGGTCGTAGGCCGCGGCCAGGGGGGCCGCGAGGGTCAGGGCGGGCGGCTGGTCGGGGGCGAGCGGGTGCGGGCGGGTCGGCGCGCCGGCCTTGGCCTGCCCGACCAGCTCGCCCAGCCGGTCCAGCTCCTGCTGGGAGACGGCCTCCCGCAGCCGGGGCATGAGGGTGCCCTCCTCCTCCCGGATGTGCTCCGCCAGGTCTCGGCGCAGCCGGGCCACCAGCTCGCCGGTCCGCTGGTCGCCCTCGCCGAGCCGGTCGAGCGCGAGGAGGGTCTGCTTCACCCCCATGTGCTCGCTCAAGTGCTCGTCGATCTCCCGGTCGCCGTCCGGCAGCACCTTCCTGGCCAGCGGATACAGGAGCATCTCCTCCACAGCCGCGTGCTTGGACAGCTCGCGCACCAACAGCTCCACGACACCGCGCCGCTGCCGGTCGGAGGCCGCGGCCTCGTAGTCGCGGAACAACTGCTCGACCATCCGGTGGTCGTGCATGAGGACGTCAAGGGCGTCCATCGAACCGTCCCTCCTCCGGCCCGCCGGCCGGACGCTCGGGTGGCCGCGGGGACTGCGGCCGGGTCGGCCGGCCCGGACCCGGTGGGGCGTCGGGGCCGAGCACCTCGACCTCGTCGGGCCGGAAGTAGTGGAAGCGGCCGTACCAGCCGTGGAGTTCGGCGGCCGGATCGTCGTCGACCGTGACCGCCAGGTGCGTGCTGCCGTCCACGTCGTGGAAGACGGCGGCCACGTGCGCGGTGCGCCCGGCCAGGAACATGTCCTGGGCGTCGGCACCCCGGCCGCGCGGACACAGCCGCACCCGGCTGCCGCCGCCCACGGGCACGCCGCCCACCAGCACGGTGTCCGTCGCCGGGGACAGCCCGTCGTCGCCGCCCTCCTGCCACCAGACGGGCCGTCCGGCCGAGGGCGCCGGGGGCCGTCCGGCCGCGGGGGTGCGCGGGGTCAGGGAACGGATGGCGCCGTGCAGCCGGGAGAAGACCTCCCGGGGCATGGTGTCCACCCGGTCGAGGATGCGCGCGGCCCGCGGGTCGGTCGCCCGGGCCTCCGCCTTCTCCTCGTCGGTCAGCAGCATCGTGCGCAGCGTCAGGATCTCGTCGATCTCCGCCGCGTCGTGCAGGTCGCCCGGACTCTCCGGCGCCACCTGGGGATGGTCGGGGAGGATGATCGGCGCGGAGAGCAGCAGCGGGCCCGTCGCCCCGTCCCCGCTCGTGCCCTGGGGCGCAGCCCCGCCCAGCACCGGGAAGGTGAACGCGTTGCGGCAGCCGCGGACCTGCTCCGCGTAAGCGGCCGGCGGGTCGATCAGCGACACGAACTCCACGCCGTCGCCGGTGAGGAGGGTGTGCGTGGCGAGCAGCGCCTGCCCCAGCACCGCGTCCCGGGAGGCCCGCGGGTCCGGCGCGTCACCGGTGTTCTCGGTGCGCACCCGCAGCCGGTACAGCCCGGGGCCGAGCGGCTCGGCCGTGACCGTGGTCGCCGCCCGCACCTCCCGGCGCCGGCGCACCGTCCGCCCCGCCCCCGCCGGCAGCGGCTCGAACTCCGCCCCGGCCGGCGCCCCCACGGCGACGGTCCGGCCGTCCGGCGGCAGCTCCTCCAGCGGCACCACCAGTTCCGTCTCGCGGGGTACCGCCTCCTCGAACGACAGGTGGGCGGTCCCGTCGGCCGTCCGCAACGACTCGACCGGGCGGTGCGCCCCGTCCCCGTCGGCCGCCTCCACCTGCTTGTACTGCAGTTGCAGGTACCGCACCCGCACCCGGACGACCGCGCCGGCGCGCCGCACCCGGATCAGGCACTCCGTCCGCTGGTACCAGGAGTCGGCGGAGCCGGAGACCCCGGGCGTGACCGGCCCCTCCCGCTCCACCCAGTTGCGGGGCAGCAGCACCCCGAACTGCCAGCGGACCCGGTTCTTCGCCGAGGACCGGCGATAGGGGTAGAGCAGATACCCCTCGTACAGCACGGCGTCCGCGACGGCGCTCAGCTGCGCACAGGCCCCGCCGGTTCCGTTCGCCATGCCCTCTCCTCGTACTGGTGCGTCCGTGCACTCCACCCCCCACGGTCACACCGGTCACGCCCGCCCGCCCCTCCGGCGCACCGTCATTGCGCCGGACAGGGGAGAACACACGTCCGTCACGGGGTGCGGGCCAGGTCCAGGCAGCAGCGCACGAAGTCCCGGACGACCGGATTGCGGTCGTCGGCCGGTGCCCAGGCCACGGCGACCCGGGTCGGGCCCACCCCGGTGACCGGGCGGTAGACCACACCGGGGCGGGCGTAGAACCGGGCGGCGGACGCGGGCGCGAGGGCGACGCCGTACCCGCTGGCGATGGCGCTCAGCCAGTCGTCGGGCTGCTCGGTGACCGCCCCGATCCTGACCGGACGGCCCTCGCGCTCACCGGCGGCCAGCCAGTGGTCGCGCCAGGCGCCGGTCTCCGGCGGGGCGGCCACGAACGGCTCGTCCCACAGCTCCCGGAAGGCGATCTCCGCGCGTTCCGCGAGCCGGTGCGTGCTCGGCAGCGCCACCCAGCGCTCCTCGCTGAACAGCACCTCGCACCGCAGCGCGTCCTGTCCCGGGAACGGCAACCGCAGCAGCGCCGCGTCCACCTCGCCGTCGGCCAGGCCCGCGCTCGGGTCCGTCCAGGCCGCCTGCCGCAGCTCGGCACGCCATCCGGGCCATCGCCGGGCGAACTCGGCGACGATCCCCGGCGTCGCCTCGTTGGCCGCGCTGGCGACGAAGCCCACGCGCAGCACCCGCGCCGCGCGCCGGCCGGCGGCCCGCGCGGCGCGCAGGGCGTCGTCCCAGGCCGCGAGGACGTCCGGGGCCCGGCGCGCGAGTTCCCGGCCCGCGTCCGTCAGCGCCATGCCGGTGCGCGAACGGTCGAACAGCCGCACCCCGAGCCGGCTCTCCAGCTGCCGGATCTGCTTGGTCAGCGCCGGCTGGGACACGTACACCCGCTCGGCGGCGCGGACGAGGCTGCCCTCCTCGGCGACGGCCAGGAAGGAGCGCAGCAGACGCGAGTCGACGTCCATTCCAGAAGGTTATGGACGCCGGTATTGGACGTCGCGGCGACCCTCCGACGAACGTGGACGGCATGAACCTCGCCTGTCTCACCGTCACCTGTGCGACCGTCCTGGCCAACGCGGGCATCGCGGCGGGCGACCTCGCGAAGGCGCCGTTCGTCCTCGCCAACTCGGCCCGGGTCGGCGTGCCGCCGCGCGGGCTGCCCGCACTGGCGCTGCTGAAAGCCGCGGGAGCGGCCGGGCTGCTCCTCGGGCTGCTGGGCGTACGCCCCCTGGGCGTCGCCGCCGGCACCGGCCTGGTGCTGTTCTACGTCGGAGCGGTGGCCGCCCATGTACGGGCCCGTGCGTTTCGCACCATCGCCTTCCCGGTCCTGTTCCTGGCCCTGGCGGCCGGATCCCTGGCCCTGGCGGCGGCCCGCTGAGCGAGCGGCCCGGGGTAGCGGCGCGCGGCCGGGGGGCGGGGGAGAGCCTGGTCGGGGGCGGCGGGGCCACGCGGCCGGCGCGGACCGGCCACGGCCGCCCGCCGGGGCCGGCCCGCGCACGGCCGACGGGAGCCATCGGGGCGAGCGGGGCCATGAGACTTACGAGGATCGTGCGGGAAAGGGCGGGCGTTCGACCCTCTGTCCGGTATGCGCTCGCGCCCGTACACTGCGAATCCACAGGCATGCGGGCGGAGTTGACCGGGGGGAGCCATCATGTCCGGAGGTCCGTACGGTCCGGGTCAGGGTGTCGGCGGGCCGCCGCTGCCGCCCATGCCGCCTGGTCCGCCACCCGTACCGGCGGGTCCGCCGCCCGCGCCGCCGGACGCCTGGCGTGCCCTCGCGGTCGCGCTGCTCAACCTGAGCGGGCTCGGCCTCGGCTACGCGCTCCTGCGCCGCTGGGTGGCGACGGCCGCCTGCTGGGTCGCGACCGGCCTGCTCCTGCTCTTCGCGCTGCCCGCCGACGCCGACGGCCTGCCCGGAGCCGTGCTCGCCTGCTACGCCGCGGTGCTGCTGGCGGCGGCCGTCCACGGCGCGATCGCCGGACTGCGCACCCCGCTCGCCAGGCCGCGCAGGGCGCCGCTGGCGCTGCTGCTGGGCGTGGTGCTGCTCGCCGTGCCGGCCGGCGGCGCCCTGTGGTACGAGGACGCCCACGACGAGGCCGTGGAGCAGGAGCTCCTCGGCCGTGTGAAGCGCGCCGACGACCTGGTGGCCGAGAGCGGCCGCCAGTCCTTCGGCGCCGCCCGGCCCGGCTACGGGACGGCCCTCGGGGTCTACCGCGACATCGCCGTGCACCACGCCGGTTCCCGCGCGGCGCGGCAGGTCCCCGACCGGCTGCGGGCGTACTACGCGACGGTCGGCGCGGCCTACGGCCACCGCCGGTACTGCGACGCCGTGGAGCCGCTGAAGTACCTCCGCACCGTGCCGGACACGATGCCGGAGGAACAGCTCGGCCCGCTGGCGCGATGGCCCGACGACCGGCTCGCCAACGCCCTGTACGAGTGCGGTGCGCGGCACCTGGCAAGCGGCGAGGCGGACTGGGTGAACCGCTTCGGCGACCTGCTCGGCACCTTCCCGCGGTCCGGGGCGGCGGCCAAGGTGGTGCCCGCCGTGGACGCGGCGGTGACGACGGCGCGGAAGGCCGTCGACGGGGACGAACCCTGCGCGGCCGTCGAGAGGCTGCGCGACCTCGACACCCGGATCGCCGGCCTGTCCAGGTCGGCCGGTGACGCGGACGGCCGGCTGGCGAAGGCCGCGGGCCGGGCCGGCCGCGCCGGCGACGCCGGCGCGTACGCCTGCGGTGTCGACCAGTACCGGGACGGGGACTTCGACGCGGCGCGCAAGACCATGGAGCAGTTCGCCGCCGGCCACAAGCACGACCGGAACCGCGCCCGCGCCCAGAAGATAGCCATCGCCGCCGAGGTCGCCCAGACCCTCCCGGCGGCCGGCAAGAAGCTGCCCACCCTGGCCTCCGGCGGCAGCATCTCCGTCACGGTCAAGAACGACAGCCCGGACGACATCACCGTCCTCTACACCGGCCCGGTCACCGGCAGCTTCACCCTCAAGGGCTGCGGCGGCTGCAAGGCGTACTCGCTCGTCGACACGGCGTTCTCCACCTTCAAGCCCTGCAACGACAGCGGCAGGAACTACCCGCAGCGCACCATCAGCCTGCCCGTCGGCACCACGTACTTCGTGCACAAGCCGCACGGCGACAGCACCGCGACCCCGGCCTCGGACACCGCCAGGCTCCGGTCGGGCTACATCTACACGGAGTGCGCGTACTCGACCCAGCGGCTGGGCTCCGGCTACTGACCGGCGGGCCGCTCGGACGGCAGGCCCTGCAACCCCTCACCGAGGGCGGCGATCACGGCCGGTCCGTGGCCGGCGGCCGCCAGCGGCGCCCGGATGTCGACTTCGAGGTCGGGGACGTAGCCGAACAGGACGTCGGCGGGCCCGCTCACCCGCACCTGCCCGAGCGCGGCGGGCAGCAGCAGGGTCCTGGCCCGGCCGAGCCGGCCGGTCCAGCCGCCGCAGGTGACGGTCACCGGGGCGCCCGCGTTGCTGAGGACCTGCGCGGTGGCGAACGTACGGACGAGGGGGGCGGTGCCGCCGGCCGTCCAGCGTTCCAGCGCGAAATACGGTCCCGCGCACAGCACCGTGCGCTCCACCGAGTCGTCCACCGGCACGCTGAGCCCCGGCTGGAACCGCGGCCGGGGCTCCGGACGCCACTCGGCCAGCAGCCGCCCGATGTTCGCCTCCCGCTCCTCCTCGGCGAGCGGCGCGCCGTCCTCCATCCGCCAGGGCATGGCGTGCTGCTGGATGTCGGAGGTCTGCTCGATCTCGTACACCAGGGTGCCCGGTCCGAAACTGTGCAGGGTCCCGCCCGGTACGTACACGGTCTGCCCGGCGCGCACCGGCAGGCGGCGCATCACCGCGTCGAAGTCCTGCGCGAGCAGCGCCCGGCGCAGCCGCTCCCGGTCCACCCCGGGCCGCACGCCGACCAGGGCGGTCGCGCCGGGTACGGCGTCCAGCACGTGCCACGCCTCGGTCTTGCCGTTCGGCTCGCCCTCCAGGCGGCGGGCGGTGGCGTCGTCGGCGTGCAGGTGCACGGGCAGCGCGCCGGTGCCGTCGATGAACTTGGTGAGCAGGGGGAAGCGCGGACCGTGGGGGCGGTCGCCCAGCAGCGCGCCGGGGTACCGCTCCGTCAGCTCCCGCAGCGACCGCCCGGCCAGCGGCCCCTCGGTCACCGTGGCGCCCTCCCCGTCGACGTCGCTGACCTCCCAGGTCTCGGCGACCGGGCCGTCCGGCAGATCCGTCCGGCCCAGCCGGTCGGTGAGGGCCCGGCCGCCGAAGACATGCTGTTTGACGGGCGTGCTCAGGCGCAGCGGGTACCAGCTGACCGGGTGCGCCATGTCAGCCGGCCGTGTTGTCGACCCGCATCCGCACCTGTTCCTCCAGCCGGCGCAGGCTGCCGTCCAGGGCGTCGCAGACCGCCCGCTCGCCCGGGTCGTGGCCCTCCTCGAAGAAGGACAGGTGCACGGTCACCTCGCTGGCCCCGCTGCCGATGCCGGCCACCTGGAGCCAGCCGGCGTAGCTGCCCTGCTCGCGGGTGCCCCATTCCAGCCGCATCTGGTCCGGTTCGGACCTCAGCAGGGCGGGCGTGTCCTCGCCGGAGCGGTCCTCGTGGACGGTCACGGCGGGCGGATCCTGTACGTCCACGTGGAGCTCGCCCGGGAGCCAGGCGTCGAGCTGGGCGGTGTTGGCCGCCTGGTCGAAGACCTGCTCGGGCTGTGCGGGCATCGTGCGGGAACGTTCGTACTCGGCCATCGTGGTCTCGCCCCTCAGGTCGGAAGTCGTACCCCGACCGCGTGCCCCTTCCACGGCGGCCGAAAAGCCCGGGCGGCAGCTTGCTCCCCGGACGCCCGGCCGATCACGGGGGTGTGGGCGAGGGCCGCGAGGCGACCGCTCACCCCACGGCCGCGCGCGCCGTCCGCTCCACCAGGGACACGCCGTCGCTCATGGAGGCGCTGCCGTCCGACAGGACCGCGACGAGGTACCGATGACCCTTCACGGTGATCTGACCGACGCTGTTGACGTCCCACAGGCCCGTCGTGTCGCGCTGGAGCCAGCCGTTCTTCAGGGCCTTGCCGGAGCCGTCGGCGCCGGCCGCCGGGACGCCCCAGGTCTGCTCGGGCACGACCCGGCTCATCAGGGTGCGGATGTAGGCGCGGGAGTCCGCGTCCAGGCCGCCGGAGCCCGCGTGGACCGCTCCGCCGGTGTCGAACACGGCCCGCAGCAGCCGTATCTGGTCGCCTGCGGTCGTGCGGGTCAGGCCCCACTTGGCGCCGGGCCCGCCCGTCGTCGAGGTCAGGCCCAGGCGCTTGTTGGCCGCCGCCAGCCCGGGGGCCCGTCCGATCTGCCGCCACAGGGCGTTGGCCGCCGCGTTGTCGCTGCGCCGGATCATCGGCTCGGCGCGCTTGCGTTCGCTCGCGGTGAGGTCCCGTCCCGCGTCCTGCGCCTGGAGCAGCAGGGCCGCGAGGATGTCGACCTTGACGATGCTGGCGGTGTCGTACGCCCGGTCCTCGCCGTGGATCACGGGCGTGCGGCCGGTGCCGTCCAGGTCGAGCACGGCGGCCGTGGCCTGTGCCGAGGCGGCCGCGGCCGGGGTGGGGTGCAGGAGCCCGGTGGCGAGGAGGGCGGTCGCCGAGGCCGCGAGGGCGCAGGCCTTGGCGCGTGCTGTGCGGGAGAGGGGGGACGACATGGGTCACGAACGTAGACAACTACGGCGTCCGGCGACGTGGCGCCCGTCACCTCAAGGCCCCGTTCGGCCCGGATTGTGAGAAGAGCCACCGATGGGGCGCATTGTCCCGGCCGGTTCGCGGGGGCGGCGGCGTGTACGCGCGGCCCGGCCGTGCTCCTCGCTTATCGTCGGCCAGACGCCGACATCCGGAGTGAAAATGGACAAATCGGATGAGCTGGTTGGTGTGACGGAGGGCGTGGCGGCCGTGCCCCACCCCGGCCCGCCCGCGCGCCGCGTCCGGCCGTGGCCACCGGGCGCCGGCCCCAGACCCTCGCCGCCCGGCACCGTCCGCAGACCGTGGCCCCGCGGTGCCGCCCTCACGCTCGCCGCCGCGCTCCTGCTGGCCGGCACGCCGTGGCTGGGCCATCCCGCCGTCCAGGCCTGGCGCACCGTCTGCCTGGCCATCACCGTCCAGGCGCTCCCCTTCCTGCTCCTCGGCACCGCCCTGTCCGGCGCCATCAACGCCTTCGTGCCGGCCGACCTGTTCACCCGGGTGCTGCCGAAACGGCCGGCCCTCGCCGTCCCGGTCGCCGGCGTGGCCGGCGCGGTCCTGCCCGGCTGCGAGTGCGCCTCCGTGCCCGTCGCGAGCAGCCTGATCCGCCGGGGCGTCACCCCGGCCGCCGCCTTCGCCTTCCTGCTCTCCGCCCCCGCGATCAACCCCGTCGTCCTCACGGCCACCGCCGTCGCCTTCCCCGGCGACCCCGCGATGGTCGCCGCACGGCTGCTCGCCTCCCTGGCCACGGCGGCCGTCATGGGCTGGCTGTGGCTCTGGCTCGGCAAGGAGGAGTGGCTGCGCCCGCTCCTGCGCCACCGGCACACCGGCCACCGGCACGGCCACAGCCGCTGGACCGAGTTCCGGCTCGGCTTCCAGCACGACTTCCTGCACGCCGGCGGCTTCCTCGTCCTCGGCGCCATGGCCGCCGCCACCTTCGACGTGACCGTGCCGGGCTCCGTCCTCGACGCCTTCTCCGGCACGCCCTGGCTCTCGGTGCTCTTTCTGGCCGTCCTCGCCGTGCTGCTGGCCGTCTGCTCGGAGGCCGACGCGTTCGTCGCCGCCTCGCTCACCGGCTTCCCGCCGACCGCCCGGCTCGCGTTCCTGGTGGTCGGCCCGATGGTCGACCTGAAGCTGATCGCCCTCCAGGCGGGCACCTTCGGCCGCGCCTTCGCCTGGCGGTTCTCCACGGCGACCACCGTCGTGGCCGTCACCGCGAGCGTCCTGACCGCAGGCGCGCTGCTGTGAAGCGCCCCCTCCAGACCCTGCTCCTGACCCTGACCGGCACCGGCCTGCTGCACACGGCCCTCCTCACCGACACCTACCTGCGCTACGTCAAGGCCGGACTGCGCCCGGCGCTGATCGTCTCCGGCGCCGTCCTGCTGCTGCTCGGTCTGGCCGGAGCGCTCACCCGGGACGGGCAGCCCACGGCCGGCACCGGACACGGCCACGACCACACCGGCATGCCGCGCGTCGCCTGGCTGCTGTTCCTGCCCGCGCTCAGCCTGCTCCTCCTGCCCCCGCCCGCGCTCGGCGCGTACACGGCGGCCCGCGCCGACACCAAGCCCGTCGCCGTGCAAAAGGGGTTCGGGCCGCTGCCCGCCACCTCGCCGCTGCCGCTGACCCTCACCGACTTCACCAAGCGGGTCCAGCAGGACCGCGGCCGGGCCATCGAACACCGCACCGTCCGGCTGACCGGCTTCGTCACCCCCGCCGGCCGGGACGCCGGCTGGTACCTGACCCGGATCGTCTTCTCCTGCTGCGCCGCGGACTCCCAGACGGTCAAGGTGCGCGTCTACGGCGGCGAGGCACCGCCCGCCGACACCTGGGTGGAGGTGACCGGCACCTGGCACCCGCGCGGCACCCTCGGTACGAGGACGGCGGAGGCGGCGCTCGACGCCAGGGGTGTGCGCCCCGTCGCCCAGCCCGTGAACGCCTACACCGACGACCTGCCGCTCACGCCCTCCTAGGGCCTCGCGTTTGGATCAGGCCGGATCAGGGAGCGGGGTCTGATCCAAACGAAAGACCCCAGCTAGTCCGGGTCGTCCGACCCCCACCGTCCGCCCGGAGCGCGGGCCGCGCGGCGCGTCCGCCCGCCGTTCGCGGGGACCCGCGGGCCGGTTTCCCCGCACCTCCCCGGGCCGGCCGGGCGGCGTGGCCGGGCGCGCCGCGTCCGCTCGGCGGGACAGGCCCCGCCCCCGGCGGACGACCGGCCCGGAGAGGTGCAGGATGGTGTCATGACCCGCACCCGGGCGACCGGGTCCGGGAGACCGCGGGGGCCACCACGGTCCCGGCCGCCGGTGGGCGAGAGGAGGCGGTGACGATGACCCGGACACCTCCCACGACGGTCACCCGGGTACGGCTGTGGCGGTGGCGGCGCAACCCGCTGCGGCGGCACAGCGACGTCGTCGAGGCCTGGATCGTCCTCGCCGGCTGGGTGCTGGCCCTTGCGGTCGGGGTCTTCGCGGGCCTGTGGTCGGCCCAGGCCTCCCAGTCCGCGTTCGCGGCACGGCTGGCCCACGTGCACCCCGTGTCCGCGGTGCTCAGCGACGACGCGGCGCGGACCCCCGCCGCGGGCAGCGGCTACGACGACGGACGGGTCTGGGCCGCCGTGCGCTGGACGGACCCGGACGGCTCGGCGCACACCGACCGGACGAAGGTCTTCCCCGGCGCCCCCGCCGGTACCCGGGTGACGGTGTGGACGAACCAGGCGGACCGGATCGTGCCCGCCCCCCTCGCCGGGACGACGGCCGACCTTCAGTCGGCGCTCACCGGCGTCCTCGTCGCCCCGGCGGCCGGCGCGCTGGTCTGGGGCGCGGGCCGGCTGGTCCGGGGCCGGCTCATCCGGCGGCGCCTGGCCGAGTGGGACGCGGAGTGGCGGCAGATCGGGCCCCGCTGGGGGAACCTCAGCGGCGGGCGGGGCTGACGGGCGCGCGCCCGGCGCGCGCGCCCCGTGTGCCTACCGCGCAGGTTGTACACCGGTCCGGCCCTACCGCGGCCGTTGGAGCCGGGCGTCAACTTCCGGGTTGGCGACGCGCGCACCCCCGGCACGTAGCTTGTGTGCCGTGCCGAGAGGCACTCGTCAACCAGGGGGAAACACATGCGGACGAACATCTTCACCCGGACCCTCCTCGCCACCGCGACCACGGTGGCGCTGGCCGCGGGCAGCCTCGCCGCCGCGGGCACCAGCTTCGCGGCACCCGCGGCCCACCCGGCGGCGGCCACCGAGGCGGTCACCCCGCAGGCGGTGAACAACCTCGGCCTGAGCGCCACCCAGGCGAAGAAGGTCCAGCGCTGGCTGAGGACGTACTGGAACTACCGGAACTCCATCGACGGCAAGCTCGGCACCAACAGCTGGAAGGCCTTCCAGCGCTGCCTGAAGAAGTACTGGGGCTACACCGGCCCGATCGACGGGATCGTCGGCAAGGGCACGATCAAGGCGCTCCAGCGGCTCCTGAAGGACAGCTACGGCTACCGCGGCCCCATCGACGGTATCGCCGGCTCCGGCACCAAGGCCGCCTTCAAGCGGTTCGCCGACGCCCACTGAGCCCCGGCACGACGGCCCGGCCGCACGCCCTCCGTCCCGCCGCCGGGGCGGAGGGCACCGGGCGAGGGGGCCCGGGCGACGGGACCGACGCTGCAGGCGTGAGCGCGCCCCGTGGGGTTACCCGACGGACATGGCGAAGCTGCACGTACCACGGCCGCACCACAGGCAGGCCGCAGACGAGAACCCGGCGCCGCGCGTCCCCGCGCCGGACGAGGCGGGACCCGGCGAGGACGTTGAGCGACGGGCACCGGACACCCCCGTGAAGCTGCCCCGGCACGCATGGCCGGCGGTGTTCAAGGGCTCCCTGCGCGAGTTCCGCGACGACGAGCTCACCGACCGGGCCGCGGCGCTCACGTACTACGCCGTCCTGTCCCTGTTCCCGGCCCTGCTGGTACTGGTCTCCCTGCTGGCCGTCGCCGGCCGGTCGGTCACGGACAAGGTCCTGGCCAACCTGCGCAACCTCGCCCCCGGCCCCGCCCGCGACATCATCACCCGGGCGGTGCAGCAGCTCCAGCACGGCGCCGGAACCGGCTCCCTCGTGGCCATCCTCGGCCTCGTGCTGGCCGTGTGGTCGGCCTCCGGCTACGTGGCCGCGTTCATCCGCGCCGCCAACGCCGTCTACGACATGCCCGAGGGCCGCCCGGTCTGGAAACTGCTGCCGGTGCGCGTCGGCGTCACCGTCGTCCTGATGGTCCTCGCCGTGGCCAGCGCGCTCATCGTGGTGTTCACCGGCGGTCTCGCCCGCCGGGCCGGGGACGCGCTCGGGCTCGGCGACACGGCGCTGACCGCGTGGTCCATCGCCAAGTGGCCCGTGCTGGTCCTGCTCGTCACCGTGATGGTCGCCATCCTGTACTGGGCGTCCCCCAACGCCAAGGTCAAAGGGTTCAGGTGGATCACCCCCGGCAGCGTCCTCGCCCTGCTGATCTGGATGGCCGCCTCCGCCGGATTCGCGTTCTACGTCGCCAACTTCGCCTCCTACAACAAGACCTACGGCACCATGGCCGGCGTCATCGTCTTCCTGGTGTGGCTGTGGATCACCAACCTGGCCATCCTGCTGGGGCTGGAGTTCGACGCGGAGACCGTGCGGCAGCGGGCCATCGCCGGCGGACACCCGCCGCAGGCCGAGCCGTACACCCAGCCCCGCGACACCAGGAAGTGGGACGAGGAGGACGTACGCCGCCTGGACGAGACCTGACGCGCCCGCCCTCCCCGCCGCGTCAGGCCGCGTACCCGCCGTCCACCGAGAACTCCGCACCCGTCACGTACGCCGCCCCCGGCCCCGCCAGGAACGCCACCATGGACGCGACCTCCTCGGCCGTACCGAAGCGGCCGAGGGCGGTCGCGGCCGCCTGACCGGAGGCGTACGGGCCGTCCGCGGGGTTCATGTCCGTGTCCGTCGGCCCCGGGTGCACGACGTTCGCCGTGATCCCGCGCCCGGCCAGCTCCCGCGCCAGAGCCTTCGTCAGCCCCACCACGGCGGCCTTGCTCATCGCGTACAGCGTGGCCCCCGGCCCCGGCACCCGCGCGGTGACACAACTGCCGACCGTGATGATCCGCCCGCCGTCGCCCATGACCGCGGCGGCGGACCGGGCGGCCAGGAACAGCCCGCGCACGTTCACCGCGAGGAGCCGGTCGACGTCGGCGGGGGAGAGGCTCTCCAGCGGTCCCGTCAGACCGACGGCCGCGTTGCCCACCAGCACGTCCAGCCCGCCCAGTTCCTCCGCCGCGCGCCGCACCGCGTCCGCCGCCTGCGCCGCGTCCCCCGAGTCCGCGCGCAGGGCCACCGCCCGCCGCCCCAGCGCCTCGACGTCCCGCACGACCTCCTCGGCCGCCTCCTCGCTCCGCACGTAGGTCACGGCCACGTCCGCGCCCTCCCGCGCCAGTCGCCGTGCCGTCGCCGCGCCGATGCCCCGGCTGCCGCCGGTCACCAGTGCCGTCCTGCCCCGCAGTTCCGTTCCAGAAGTCATGCGCCCATCCCAGCCGATGGCCCCCACGGGCACCGGCGGTGAACGGACATCGACCTCGGCGTGCGGCCGTCCCGGCCGGGCACACCGGCCGGGACGGCCGTAAGCCGATGGCGCGTCCGGGTGTCTTTCGGCAGGCTGACGGCATGACACAGCCACAGCCACAGCTGCTGCCCCCTGCCCCGGCGCAGTCCGCCGAGCAGCTCCCGTACCACCGTCTGGCCCGCCTCTCACCGCGCTACCGGTGGTGGCGTCCCCTCCTCGGGACCCTGGTCGCGGCCGTGGCGTACATGATCACCGTGGTCGTCCTCATGGTCGTCCTCGCGGCCCTGGGCTCGAGCCTGGGCTACCCCCAGGACGACGACGGCTGGCCGGAGTTCGGCCCCGTCCCCGGCACCGCCGTGGACCTGCTCTGCATCGCGGTGGGCATACCCGTCCTGCTGCCGGTCGTGCGCTGGATCGGACGGCGACCGGCCGGCACGGTGTCGTCCGTGACGGGCCGGCTGAGATGGCGCTGGCTGCTGCGGTGCGCGCTGACCGCCGTGCCCATCCTGGGCCTCGCGATGGCCTGCGTGTCCCTGTTCCCCGCGGACGGCGAGCCGGAGGGCCAGTGGGCGGGCTGGCCGGCCTTCGGACGGGCCCTGGTCATGCTCGTGCTGCTGGTGCCGGTGCAGGCCGCCGCCGAGGAGTACGTGTTCCGCGGCTGGCTGACCCAGACCGCCGGCGCGTTCCTGCGCTCGCCGTGGGCCGCGCTGCTGCCCCAGGCGGTCCTGTTCGCCGCCGCCCACGGCTGGGGCACGCCCTGGGGTTTCGCCGACCTCGTGGTGTTCGGCGTGGCCGCGGGCTGGCTCACCTGGCGCACCGGCGGACTGGAGGCGTCCATCGCCCTGCACACCGTCAACAACCTGCTGGCCTTCGGCGTCTCGGCCGCCGTCGTGGACGGGCTCAGCAGCGACGACACCGCGGCGGACGCGGGTTGGCAGCTCGTCGTGTTCGACGTGCTGAGCATCGGGCTGTACACGGCGGCCGTGGCGTGGTGGCTGCGCCGCCGCCGACTGGACCGCACGGCTTCGGCCCCCCAGCCGCCGGTTCCCCTGCCGTGGCCCCCGTACGGCACGGGTGTTCCGGTGCCGCGGCAGTGGGCGGGGCAGCCGGGCGCGGGTGCGGGGGGCGCCGGGCCGTGGGGCGGGGAGCCTGGACGGGGCCCGGGGACGGCGGCGCCGCCGCCCTGGGCGGGGCAGCCGGGACCCGGTGCGGCCGGTGCCGGGCCGTGGGGCGGTCAGGCCGGTGGGGGGACGGGCGTTCCCCTGACGGCACCCGACGGGGCCGCTCCGCCACCGCCACCGCCCTCGGCCGGTCAGCCGGAGGCCGGTACGGCCCGTCCGCCCGCCTCTCGGGGCACCGGTGGGGACGGTACGGACCGTCCGTAGGCCGTGGCCGGCTCGGGCGCCCGGCGTCCCCGCCGCCGGTGGCTCAGACGGTGTGCGGGTCCGTGCGACGTGCGGGCGGGCGTGGTGAGGCGACCCCGGCGGCGCGCCCGGCGGGCAGGCCGCTCACGGCGTCACCAAGCCGCTCGTCGGCGTACGTCTCGCCCTCGCACGGCCTTCGGTGGGGGCGGGGTGGGCCGGCGCGTGTTCGGCCCCGGCCCCTTCACGGCCCCGCGTCTTCGGTGAGGTCGGCGGCCAGGGCGGCCAGGGGGAAATCCCTGCGGGTCGCCGCGCGCGGCGACGAGGGCCAGGGCGGAGGGCAGCCGGCCGCACCGGCGAAGGATCGTCGTCACGAAGTCGCTCGTCGGCGTGCGCCTCGCCCTCGCGCGGCCTTCGGTGGGGGCGGGGCGGGCCGGCGCGTGTTCGGCCCTGCCCCTTCATGGCCCCGCGTCTTCGGTGAGGTCGGCGGCCAGGGCGGCCAGGGGGAAATCCCGGCGGGTCGCCGCGCGCGCGGCGACGAGGGCCAGGGCGGAGGGCAGCCGGCCGCACCGGCGAAGGATCGCCGTCACGGCCTCCGGCTCGGCGGCCAGCCGCGCCGCGCCGATCCGCCGGGCGAGCAGCTCACGGGCATCTTCTTCGCCGGGCAGCCCCAGACGGAGCGTGGGGAGGCCTTCGGCGCCCCGCTCCAGAGGCGCGGTCGGCCCGAGGCTGCCTGCGGGCCCGGCAGGGGCGCTCACGGCGGTCGCGGCGGGCACGACGGCCACGGCGGGTGCGGTCGGTCCGGTGGCCCCCGTGACTTCTTCCGACCCGTTCCGCCCAGTGGCCCCGTCGGCTTCGGCCACCGCGCTCGGTCCGGTCGGGCCGCCCCGGCACGTGACCACCGTCAGACAGCCCGGCACCTCCGGCAGCAGCGGACGGATCTGTCCGAGGCAGGCGGCGTCGTCCAGCAGGACCAGCAGGCGGCGCCCCGCCAGCACACCGCGGTACTGCGCGGCGAGGGCGGTCACGCCCGCGTGCATGCTCCGCGCGGGCACACCGAGGGCCGCGAGCAGCAGGCGCAGTGCCTCGGCCGGCTCCGACGCGGCCTGGCCGGGGGCCGATCCGCCCAGCTCCAGGTGGAGCCGGCCGTCCGGAAAACGGGCGGCGACCCGGTGCGCCCAGTGGACCGCCAGCGCGGTCTTGCCGACACCGGCCGGACCGGTGATCAGCACGGCCGACACAGGGTGGGCACCGGTCGACGGGGCCGGCGCGGCCGGAGCGCCCGGCGCCCCGGGCACCGCGTCCGCGCCGGGCACCGCGCCCGCGCCGGGCAGGGTGTCCGGTCTTTCCCGCGTGGCCGTCCCGTCGACCCGGGGCCCCGGCGGCGCGCCCACGGGCTTTCCGCCCAGCAGAGTGTCCAGCAGGGCCAGTTCTCGCTTGCGGCCGGTGAAGACGGCGAGGTCCGGCGGGAGTTGGGCCGGGGGGACGAAGGGCCGGGCGGGGGACGGCGGGCCGGCGGGGAGCCGGTGCGGGGCGGGGCGTATCTGCTGGCGCAGGACCCGGGCGTGCGCCGCGGCCAGTTCGGCGCCGGGCGCGACACCCAGCTGTGCGGCGAGGCCGCGGCGCGCGTCCTCGTAGGCGGCGAGCGCGTCCGCCTGCAGGCCGCACGCCGCCAGCGACAGGATCAGGCGGGCCAGCAGCGGCTCGTCGAGCGGGTTCAGGGCGGCGGCCCGGCGCAGGCTCGGCAGCACCTGGTCCGCGCGCCCGCACAGCAGCGCCGCGTCCGCCGCCATCCGCGCCGTGCGGAGGACCTCCCGGTCCACGGCCGCGAAGTGCGGATGCCCGCGCACCGGCCCCGGCAGGTCGGCCGCCACCGGGCCGCGCCACAGCCGCAGGGCCGAGGTGAAGTGCCGTACCGCCTGCTCGGGGCGCGCGGTGGCGGCGGCCCGCATGCCCCGCCGGGCGAAGGCGCGGAAGCGCAGCAGGTCCGCCTCGTCGGCCGCCGCCTCCAGCAGGTAGCCGCCGGTACGGCCCAGCAGGCGCCGCCCGGGTGAACGCGGCGGCAGCCCGGGCTCCAGCAGCCTGCGGAGCGTGCCGACGTGGCGCCGTACCGCGTTGCGCGCGCTGACGGGCGGCCGGCCCGGCCAGAGCACGTCGACGATCGTGCCGATCCGCACGGGCCGGCCCGGCCACACCATGAGCACGCCGAGCAGGGTCCGTGCCTGCGGATACCCGAGGTCCAGCTCGCCTCCCGCGCGCAGCACCCGCAGCGGGCCGAGCACCTCGAACCGCAGCGTCCCGGACCGTGTCTCGTCACCGGGCCCGTCGGGCAGGCGCACCATCCCGCCGCCGGTCAGCGGACGCGGGCCGCGATGGTCCGCGCGCACGTCAGGGACTCGGTGCGGGTGGTGTCCACCTCGAGGTCGTACGACACCCCGTCGTGGACGACGTCGGCCTGGGCCGCCGCCATGCCACGGGGCCTGTCTCCCCGGGCGATCTCCCGGGCCGCGGCGACCTCGGCGTCGCACCGCACCCCCACCCACAGCACGTCCAGTCCGGCGAGGGCCGCGCGCCACCGCTGCTGGGAGGCCGCTCCGCCGAGGAAGACGTCGTCCACGACGACCCTGGCGCCGGCGCGTGCCGTCGCCGCGACACCCTCCATCCAGGCCGCCTCCAGCGCCCGGAAACCCGCACCGACCCGCACCCCGCCGTCCTCGGCGAACTCGATGCCCGCGTCGTCCCCCTGGAGCCCCGGGGGCAGCGCGTCGACCAGCGAGTCGATGCCGAACACCAGCCAGGGGTCGGGCAGGACGGCCTGCAGGCACCGCCCGATCCCGGACTTCCCCGCGCTGGAACCACCGTTGAGAAGGATCACCTGAGTCGTCACCGTGCCACCCTACGGAGCGGTCCGGCCGGTCGGCCAACCCGTTCCGCGCCCCGGACCCCGGGCGGCGTCATCCCGCACCGGACCGCTCCTGCCGCCCCGCGAGCCGTGCCCGGACCCGTTCCGCGTCCGCATGACCGAGCCGGGTGAGCAGGGCGAGGGCCTGCTCCCAGGCGGCCCGCGCACCCTCCCGGTCGCCGGTGGCCAGGTGGGTGTCGCCCATGCGGATCAGCGTGTCGGCCTCCGGGTACGGCGCCCCGAGCGCCCGGTACAGCGTGAGCGCGTTGCGGTAGCCGAGCAGGGCGTGCGGGTGCCGGCCGAGGCAGTGGTAGGCGTAGGCGATGCTGTCCCAGGTCGCCGCCTGGCCGTACCGGTCGCCCAGGTCCTGGAGCAGGGCCAGGGCCTCGAAGCAGCGCGCGAGGGCCGGCCGGTACTCGCCGCGCAGCGCGTGGTACCAGCCCACGGAGTTGAGGACGCTGGCCTGCGCGGGCCGGGACCCGGCGGTACGGTACAGCTCCAGCGCGAGCTGGTTGTGCCGCAGGGCCCCCGCCAGGTCGCCGTCCTGCTCGCACGCCCAGCCCAGACTGCGGTGGGTGCCCGCCCGGCCGACGGTGTCCGCGGCGAGGGTGAACAGCGTGAGCGCCCGCCGGAGATGGGCCCGGCTCCCGTCGGACAGACCCAGCCTGCCCTCCGCCCGGCCGAGCCCGCGCAGCGCGCGCGCCTCCAGGACGGGGTCGGCGAGCCGCAGCGCGGCGTCGAGCGCGGTGCGCTGGGCGGCCAGTCCTTCGTGCCAGTGGCCGCGCCGCTCGAAGTACGGCTCCAGGGCCCAGGCCAGCAGGCACGCGTACCGGTCGTGGCCGGTGGTGGCCGCCGCCCGGACGACGGCCGGCAGCGCCGGGTGCTCGGCGGTGAGCCAGGCCAGGGCCGCGCTGTCGTCGGCGAACGGCACGGCCCCCGCCTCCGGCGGCGCGGCCGGCGGCGCCGGGGCGTCCCCGCTGGGGTCGAGCAACGCGCCGGCGGCGTGGGCCCGCTCCGCGTAGTGCCGGAACAGCCGGTCGCGGGCCTCCTCCCGCTCGGCCTCGCTGTGGTGCTCGGCGAGGAGGTCGCCGGCGTGGGCGCGGAGCAGGTCGTGCAGGCCGTAGCGCCCGGGCGCCGGTTCGGTGACGAGGTGGACGGCCGCGAGTTCGCCGAGCAGCGAACGCGCCCGGGACCGCGGCAGTGCGGCGAGCGCGGCGGCGGCGGGGGCCGACACGTCCGGGCCGGGGTGCAGGGCGAGCAGCCGGAACAGCCGGGCGGCGGCGGACGACACGGCCCGCAGGGACCAGGAGAAGACGGTGGCGACGTCCACCGGGGTGCCGGGCCGGGTGAACCCGTCGAGGGTGCCCGTGGCGTCGCGCAGTTCGGCGGCCACGGCCCTCAGCGGGAAGTCCGGGCGCAGGGCGGCCCGGGCGGCCACGCAGGCCAGGGCGAGGGGCAGCCCGGCACACCGGGCGATGATCGCGTCCACCGCCCGCGGCTCGGCGGCGATCCGGCCGGCGCCCAGCCGTCCGGCCAGGAAGTCCCGCGCCTGGCCGGCGTCGAACGGCCGCAGGGTCAGCGAGCGGGCGCCGTGCGCCGCCACCAGCCCGGTCAGGTCGTCCCGGCTGGTGACGATGGCGAGGCAGCCGGGCGTGCCGGGCAGCAGCGGCCGTACCTGCTCGGCGTCCCGGGCGTTGTCCAGCAGCACGAGCACCCGGCGCCCCGCCAGCACACTGCGGTACAGCGCGGCCTGCGCGGGCAGACCCTGCGGGACGTGCTCGGGCGGCACCCCGAGCGCGTGCAGGAAGCCGCGGACGGCCTCACCGGGGTCGGTGGGCGTGCCCGAGGGGGCGAAGCCGCGCAGGTCGACGTAGAGCTGCCCGTCCGGGTAGCGGTCGGCGACGCGGTGGGCCCAGTGGACCGCCAGCGTGGTCTTGCCCACCCCGGCCATCCCGCCGAGCGCCGAGATCAGCACCGTCCCGACGGCCTCCCCGGCGGCGAACGGGTCCAGCAGCTCGGCCAGTTCGGCGTGCCGGCCGGTGAACGCGGCCAGGTCGTGCGGCAGTTGGGCGGGTACGACGGGACGCGCGGCGACGGCTGCCGCGGGCGGCGGCTCCGCCGGGTCCCCGTCCCCCGCCGCGCCCAGCGCCGTCCGGTGGGCCTCCTGCAGTTCGGGCCCGGGGTCGATGCCCAGCTCCTCGGCGAGACGGCGGCGGGCGTCCCGGGAGGCAGCGAGCGCCTCGGCCCGCCGGCCGGTGGCCGCGAGGGCCAGGACCAGCCGGGCCAGCAGGGACTCGTCCAGCGGGTGCGCGGCGGTGGCCTCCCGCAGCCGGGCCAGTACCGCACCGGGCACGCCCGCGTGCGAGGCCGCGTCGGCCGCCTCCCGCAGTACGGCGAGCCGCTCGCGCTCCGGTCCCTCCGCCCCCAGCCGTTCGCGCACGTCCGGGGCGACTCCGGAGGCGACGGGACCGGCCCACAGCGACAGCGCCCGTTCGAGCAGTTCCACGGCCCGGCCGGCCGCGCCTTCGGCGACGGCCCGCCGGGCCTCCTGCCGCAGCCCCCGGAACCGTACGAGGTCCACGTCGTCCCCGTCGGTGAGCAGCCGGTAGCCGCCCGCGCCGCGCACCAGCCGGTTCCCCGGCGTCCGCGGAGGCAGTCCCGGTTCCAGCAGCCGCCGCAGCGAGCCGACGTGCCGGCGCACCACGTTGACGGCGGTGGGCGGCGGGCCCGGTCCCCACAGCACGTCGACGATCTCGGGCACGGGGACGGGCTGACCGGCCCGGAGCAGCAGCAGGGCCAGCAGCGCCCGCGCCTGCGGCCCGCCGGCGTCCAGCTCCTCGGCCCCCCGCCAGACCCGCACCGGCCCCAGCACCGCGAACCGCACCGGCACCCCCTGTGGCATCCCGCCCCCTCCGCTCACTCCTCGGGCCCTCGACTGTACGTGTCCGGGGAAAACCGGCCAGGAACGGCGGCCCTCGGGACAGTGGCGCGCCGGCGGTCCCGTGCGGCACGCCGCGGGGTCTTTCGGACCCGGCCCGCACCGCGGTCGTTCTTTGCTCCGGGGCGCGGGACGAGGAACACGGGTTCCAGCGGGGCTCCTTCGGTCCGTGGAGCAGGGCGAGCCGGCGGTCCCGGGGTTGGCTGCGGGTCGCGCGGGAGCTGCCCGGGCCGTTGCCGCGGGACAGGACGGACCGGCCGGCGGCGACGGCACCGGGCCGGTGGGCGGACGGGGTGGGTGCCCCACCGCACGGCAGCCGCGGGCACCGGCCGGACACGTGCCGGGCCGGCTGCCCTGGACCGGCCGGCAGGACGGCACGCCGGGGGAGCGCCTCGGCGTGCCGCGCGCCTGGCTGGTGGAAGATCTCCCTTGCGGCCGGGGTCCGTATCCTCACCCGGAGACGCGGACCGGCCGGACCGCCGCCGAACCGGCCCGGCAGACGCCGACCCCGGTGCCTGACGGCCGCCGGGCGTGGCCGGACGGGCCGGTCCGCGCCGCCGAAGCCGCACATCCACCTGGGAGTCGACGTCATGACCGACAAGCTCACCGTGAGTGTCCTGGGCACCGGCATCATGGGTGCCGCGATGGCCCGCAACCTCGTGCGGGCCGGACACACCGTCCAAGCCTGGAACCGTACCCGCGCCAAAGCCGAACCGCTCGCCGCCGACGGCGTGCACGTCGCCGGCACGCCCGCCGAGGCCGTCGAGGGCGCCGACGTCGTCCTGACCATGCTCTACGACGGCCCGGCCACCCTCGACGTCATGCGCGAGGCGGCCCCCGCGCTGCGTTCCGGCACCGCGTGGGTGCAGTCCACCACCGCCGGTGTCGCGGCCGTACGCGACCTGGCCGCCTTCGCCCGCGAACACGGCCTCGTCTTCTTCGACGCGCCGGTGCTGGGCACCCGCCAGCCCGCGGAGGCCGGCCAGCTCCTCGTCCTCGCCGCGGGGCCGGGCGAGCACCGCGCGACGGTGGCCCCGGTGTTCGACGCGGTCGGGTCCCGCACCGTGTGGACCGGCGAGGACGGCGCGGCCGGTACGGCGAGCCGTCTGAAACTCGTCGCCAACAGCTGGGTCCTCGCGATCACCGCGGCGGCCGGTGAGGTACTGGCCCTGGCCCGGGGGCTCGACGTGGACCCGCGGAACTTCTTCGACGCGATCGAGGGCGGCCCGCTGGACATGGGGTACCTGCGCGCCAAGTCGGAACTCATCCTCGAAGACCGGCTGACCCCGGCCCAGTTCGCGGTGGCGACCGCGGCCAAGGACGCCCGGCTCATCGTCCAGGCGGGCGAGGAGAGCGGGGTGCGCCTAGACGTGGCCGCCGCGAGCGCCGAGCGCATGGAGCGTGCCGCCCGGCAGGGCCACGCCGACGAGGACATGGTCGCGGCCTACTTCGCCAGCTTCGACTCCGCCGACCGGTGACGGCCTCCCCGGGTGCCGGTGGCGCACCGGTGTCCCCGGCGAGGTCGAGCGCCGGCGTGGCGGGCGCCCGCTGAAGGGCGGCGACCGGGGTCTGCGTCCGGCAACCGGCGGTCCCGGCCGTGGAGGCCGGCCGAGGCGCGGATCTCCGCGTGGACTCCCTCGGCCGTCGCCGGGCACACGGCGTGCCGGGCGGTCACGCGCCCGTCTCGGCGCCCTCCGTCGTCTCCCGCGCCGCTTCGCCCGGCACGACGTAGAAGACGGACGTGCCCTGCTTGGTGCGCTGCGCGCCGTTCCTCGCCACGAGGTTCTCCAGCGTGGTGCGCACGACCTTCGCCTGGATCCCCCGGCCGGGGTACGCCTTGCCCAGGGCCTCGCTGATCTCCGCGGCGGAACGGGGCTCCGTCTGCTCCGACAGGTGCCGGCGGACGAGTTCGACCAGGGTGGGCTGAGCTTGCTCGGAGGGGGCCGTGTTCGTGGCCGCGGGCTTCCCGGCGGACGCCTTCTTCACCGCCGCCTTCCTCGGCGCCGTCTTCTTGGCCACTGTCTTCCTGGCCGCCGTCTTCGTGGCCGTCGTCTTCGTGGTCGTCGTCTTCGTGGCCGCCGCTTTCCTCGCCGCGGGCTTCTTGTCGTCGGCGGGGCGCGTGCCGCCGCTCTTCTCGCGCGGGGCGGGTACGACCGCCCGCCCGCCAGGCGCGGCGAGGCCGAGTGCCTGCCGCATGTTCAGCAGGATGGCGTGGTCGTGCTGAAGGGTGGTCAACTGCTCCTGGAGCACGGCGATTTCAGCCGTGATACGTTCCTGCTCCTTGAGGTTGTGTTCGAGGTCGTTGGTCACCTGACTGACGTACTGTGAGGTCAATTCGGTGACGGGCCCGGCGCTTTCCGGCATCAGTTCCTCCGCTCCTGACGGTGCGACACCTGGATGATACGGGTGGGTCGACCCGTTTTCACCGTGGGTGACGGCGGCAGCGGCCGACCGGCAACCCCGCTCCCGGCCGCTACCGGGCGCGCCAGCATACTCGCCCGCGAGCGGTGTCGTGGCCGGTGGAACAGGTGTCCGGACCGGTGCCCTTCGGTGCCGACGGTCCCGGGCGGCCCGTCCGGACCCGCGCCCCGGGTCCCGGCCGGTCGCTCAGGGCCGGCACCCATGGATCTGGCTCCCCGCGCTCCCGTGCACACGGCACTCGACGCCCATGTGCTCGTGGACGGGCGGAGGGTGCTCGGCTGCGGCGAGGTCTGGCGGGACGCCGAGGAGGACGAGGCCGAACTGGCGCGGATCATCGTGGCGCCCGGGGCCCCCGGGACGAGGCTGGGCTGGCCGCGTGCTCGTCCAGGGCCTGCCCGCCCGCGCCGTCCGGGCCGGGTTCACGGATGTCCACATGCGGGTGCACCCCCGGCACCGACCGCGCGCTCCGGTGCTACCTGGGCGCCGGGTTCCGTCCGGTCGCCCCCGGACCGGCCGCGAACCGGAACACAGCCCAGCCGGTCGACTACGTCTGGCTCCGGCACCACTGCGACGCCCCGCACCACTGACCGCGTCCCGCGCACCACCGACTCCGTTCCCTGTTCACACTTCCTGTTCACACTGATGAACTGCGCACACATAGGTGTACACCGTCGAGTCCGGTGTGCAAGGCTCGGTCAACTTCTTGCGTGCACAGTGGAGTTGGAGGGCGAGCATGAGCGTTTCCCGGCGTGCGTTGCTGGCCACGGCGGCCGGCGCGGCGGCCGCAGGGGCCTCCGCGGTACCGGCCGCGGCGGCGCCGGACCGGCAGCCGTCAGGAGCGGTTCCGCGGACACTCGGCGCGGCGGCGGACTACGCCGTGCGGAAGCTGCGTACCGTCGCCCCCGGGGTGACGGGCTTCCCGGTCGGGACCAGGTTCGAGAAGTGGACGTACTCGCGCGACGGGGACTGGGTCGGCGGCTTCTGGCCCGGAACACTGTGGATGGCCTGGCTGTACAGCGAGGACGACGCCTTCCGCGCATGGGCGGTGGAGTCGGCGCGCGGCCTCGCCCCCCGCCAGTACGACACGGGCACCCACGACCTGGGGTTCCTCTTCTACCCGTCCTGGGTCACCGCCTGGCGCCTGACCGGCGACGACGAGTGGCGGACGGGCGCGGTCCGGGCGGCCGGCTCCCTGATCCGGCGGTACAACCCGCGCGGGAAGTTCATCCGGGCCTGGGGCGCGCTGACGGACCCCGCCAACGCGGGCCGCGTCATCATGGACACGATGATGAACCTCGATCTGCTGGCGTTCGCGAGCCGGCAGACCGGCGACGACACCTACCTGGACATCGCCGTCGAGCACGCGAGGACCGCGCAGCGCGTCTTCCCCCGGCCCGACGGATCCACCCCGCACGTGTTCGACTTCGACCCGGACACCGGCGCCCCCCTCGGCCCGAACACGGTCCAGGGCTACAGCCCCGCCTCCTGCTGGTCGCGCGGACAGGCCTGGGGCATCTACGGTTTCACCACGATGTACCGGCGGACCGGGCACACGGAGTTCCGGGACACCGCGCGCCGGCTCGCCGACTTCGCCATCGCGGCGCTGACCCCGGACCATGTGCCGGTGTGGGACTACCGCGCGCCGCAGCAGCCGCACGACGTCAAGGACGCCTCCGCCGGCGCCATCATGGCGTGCGGCCTGCTCGACCTGCACGCGGCCACCGGCAGGCACACCTACCGGGAGGTGGCGCTGCGGCTGCTCACCGCGCTCGCCGACACCTGCCTGACGAGGAACTCGGCCCGCGCCGACGCGGTCGTGGCCCGCTGCACCCGCAACCGGCCGGCCGAGGACGGCATCGAGGTCTCCCTTCCCTACGCGGACTACTACTTCCTCGAAGGCATCCTGCGCGTGCTGCGGCCCGACGCCGTCGACCGGGCGATCGACCTGTCGCAACCGGCGTGAGCCGGCGACGCTGCGACCTGTGAACCGCCCTGCCGGGGGATCTCCGGGACGCCGCCGGCACCCCCGCCGGCGGCGGCTCGGCAGCCGCCCCGGTGCCCCCGGCCACGGATGTCCATATCCGTGGGTTGCCTGTCCCCATGGACATGGTGCCGCCCGGCCCCGCCGGACGACACTGAGGTCACGGCGCCCTGGGCGCGAACGACTGGCAAACACGAGGTGCAAAGATGGCTGACGAGTCCGTGGCCGGCGGAGTCACCGTGCCCGACACCAAGCTCGCCCGGGAGGCGACCCAGCTGGTGCGGGACGAGACGAGCGACCTGATCTACCACCACTCGCGCCGCGTCTACCTGTTCGGCGCCCTGCAGGGCCGCCGGCGTGACATCGGCTTCGACCCGGAACTGCTGTACATCGGCGCCATGTTCCACGATCTCGGCCTCGGCACGCGCTTCCACGGCAGCGGCCGGCGCTTCGAGGTCGACGGGGCGGACGAGGCCCGCCGGTTCCTGCGGGACCACGACGTGCCCGAGGACAGCATCCGCCGCGTGTGGACGGCGATCGCCCTGCACACCACACCCGGCGTCCCCGAGTTCATGGAGCCCGAGGTGGCGCTGGTGACCGCCGGTGTGGAGTACGACGTGCTGGGCATCGGATACGACGACATCGCCCCCGCCGACCGCGCGGCCGTCGTCGCACTGCACCCCCGCCCCGACTTCAAGCGGCGGATCCTCGACGCGTTCACCGAGGGCATCCGTGACAAGCCCGAGACCACGTTCGGCAACGTCAAGGCCGACGTCCTGGAGCACTACGTGCCGGGGTTCGAGCGGGGGGACTTCGTGCGGACGATCCTCGAGTCGCCGTGGCCGGAGTGAGCGCCGCACACCCGCGGCACGTCGTGGCCGTGCTGGCCTTCCCCGGTGTCCAGCTGCTGGACGTGGCGGGACCCGCGGAGGTCTTCACGACCGCGAACGTCTACGGAGCCCGGTACGACGTGCGGATCGTGTCCGCCGCCGCCGGGCCCGTGACCACCTCCGCCCGGGTACGCCTGGACACCGGCGGCGGCTGGGAGGAGCTGCCGGCGCGGCTGGGAACGCTCGTGGTGCCGGGCCGGAGGGACTGGCGCGCGGCCGTCGCCGACCCGGCGCTGGTGGCCGGGACGGCGGCACTGGCCGGGCGGGCGCGGCGCGTGGCCTCGGTGTGCGCGGGCGCCTTCATGCTCGCCGAGGCCGGGTTGCTCGAGGGGCGGCGGGCCGCCACGCACTGGCGACTGGCCCGGGAACTGGCGCTCGCCTATCCCGGGGTCACCGTGGAGACGGACGCCCTGTTCGTCCGGGACGGCGACGTCGTCACCTCGGCCGGGGTGACCGCGGGCATCGACCTCGCCCTGGCCCTGGTCGAGGAGGACCACGGCCCCGGAGTGGCCCGCGAGGTCGCGCGAGAGCTGGTCGTGTTCATGGCGCGCCCGGGCGGTCAGTCCCAGTTCAGCGCGCGCCTGACCCTGCGCGAGTCCACGCACCCCGCCGTCCGGCGGGTCATGGACGCCGTCGGCGCGGACCCGGGCGCGGACCGGGACCTGACCGCCCTGGCACGCCGGGCGGGCGTCAGCGTACGGCACCTGAGCCGGCTCTTCCGGGCCCACACCGGGATGACGGTCGGGCGCTACGCCGAGTCGGTCCGGCTCGAAGCGGCCCAGGCCCTCCTGGAGGCGGGCGACGAGCCCGTCGACACCGTCGCGGCACGGGCCGGCTTCGGCTCGGCGGAGGCCATGCGGCGGGCCTTCCAGAACACGCTGGGCATCTCACCGACGGTCTACCGGGCCCGCTTCCGCACGACCGCGCCCGGCGGGAGCCGTGCCCGTACGACCGTCCCCGGATGAGCCGTGGAACCCTGACGGGACACCGGTGCCGGTGGGCGTCCCGCCGGCGCCGGGCCGCCCGGACGGCGCCTGCCGCCTCGAACGCCGGCCGGGGCGGGGCGCGTTGTCATCATCCCCCGGATCGCGGGTACGGCCGTCGTATGGCCTTGCGCACCGACGTCCCGCCACCCCGGGAACCCCTGCCGCCGTCGCCGGTGGGGGGCGCCCGTGGGTGAGGCGCTCGCGCTGGCCTCCGCGCTCTGCTTCGGTGTCACCCACTTCGTGAACGGCCTGGTCGCGCGCCGGAGCGACGGCATCACCGTGGCCCTCCACGCACAGCTCGCCGGGACCGCGGTCGCGGTGGCGGCGGCGTTCGCGTCCTCCTCCGGCGGCGGGGCGGCCGGCGACTACTGGTTCGGGGCCCTGTCGGGCATCGGCACGGGCGTCGGGACCGCGTTCCTGTACCGGGCGATGGGGCAGGGACAGATGAGCGTCGTCGTCCCGGTCAGCGACGTGGGGGCCGTCGCCCTTCCCGTCCTGGCGGGCGTGGCCCTCCTCGGGGAACGGCCGGCCGCCGTCGCCTGGGCCGGGATCGCCGTCGCCGTACCGGCGCTGTGGCTCGTCGCCCAGGCCGGGGGACCGGGCACGGGCCGGCACGGCGCCGGGCCCGCCGGGCCGGTGACCGCCGGCGTGCCTGCCGCGCTGGCCGCGAGTGCCGGCTTCGGGGTGCAGTTCGTGGCGATGGCACAGGTGGGGGCCGACGGCGGCCTGTGGCCCGTCGTCGTCAGCCGGGTCGCGTCCGTGGCGGTGATCGCCGCGGTGCTCGCCCTGTACCGGTCCCCGGTGACGCTGCCCGGCAGGCTCACGGCGGTGGCCGGCGCGGGCGGTGCGGTCGGGACCATGGCCATCCTCCTCTACCTCGCCGCGACGCGGCACCAGCTGATGGCCGTGGCCACCGTGCTGTCCGCGCTCTACCCGGCCGTCCCGGTGCTGCTGGCACTGGCCTTCCTGCACGAGCGGCTCACCCGCCGGCAGACCGTCGGACTGGTGTGCGCGACCGCCGCCGTCTCGCTCATCGCCCTGCGCTGAGCACCGGGGCGGACAGCCCCGCCACGGGGGACCGGCCCGGCGGACCCGCCGGTCGCCGGGCCGCGCGTCCCGCGGGACCCCTTAGTCGCCGTGGGGGGCCCTGGGGGCCGTAGGGGTGTCCCGCGTCATCGGCGCCTGCCTAGCCTCCGACAGCGGAGGGGAAGCGGACCGGAAACCGTCCGGAGGCGATCCGCACGGCCGAGGCCCTCACTTCGATCTCGATCGGATGGCGCGCTGGTGAACAACGAAGAGCAACTGCTCGACTACCTCAGGCGGACGACCGCGGATCTGCGCGAGGCGCGGCGACGGCTGCGCGAGAACGAGCAACGCGCACACGGCCCCGTCGCCGTCGTCGGCATCGGCTGCCGCTACCCGGGCGGCGTCACCACCCCCGAGGAGCTGTGGGAACTGGTCGCCGCGGGCACCGACGCGGTGTCGGACTTCCCCGCCGACCGCGGCTGGGACGTGGACGCCCTGTACGACCCCGACCCGGCGCGGCCCGGCAGGACCTACGCCCGCACCGGCGGATTCCTCTACGACGCCGCCGACTTCGACCCCGACTTCTTCGGCGTCAGCCCCCGCGAGGCCCTCGCCATGGACCCGCAGCAGCGGCTGCTGCTGGAGACCTCCTACGAGGCCTTCGAGCGGGCCGGCATCGTCCCGGCCTCCCTGCGCGGCAGCCGCACCGGCGTGTTCGCCGGCGTGATGTACAACGACTACGCCACCCGCCTCACCTCCGTACCCGACGACCTCGACGGCTACCTCGCCAACGGAAGCGCCGCCAGCATCGCCTCCGGACGCGTCGCCTACACCTTCGGCCTCGAAGGCCCGGTGGTCACCGTCGACACCGCCTGCTCCTCCTCCCTGGTCGCCCTGCACTGGGCGGTGCGGGCGCTGCAGTCGGGGGAGTGCTCGCTCGCCCTGGCCGGCGGTGTCACCGTGATGTCCACACCGGAGACGTTCATCGACTTCAGCCGGCAGCGCGGACTCGCCCCGGACGGCCGCTGCAAGGCGTTCGCGGCCTCCGCCGACGGCACCGGCTGGGGCGAGGGCGCCGGCATGCTGTTGCTGGAACGGCTCGCCGACGCCCGGCGCAACGGGCATCCGGTGCTCGCCGTGATCCGGGGCAGCGCGGTCAACTCCGACGGCGCCAGCAGCCGGCTGACCGCACCGAACGGCCCGTCCCAGCAGCGGGTCATCCGGCAGGCGCTGGCCGGTGCGGGGCTCACCGCCGCCGACGTCGACGTGGTCGAGGCACACGGCACCGGCACCTCGCTCGGCGACCCCATCGAGGCGCAGGCGCTGCTCGCGACGTACGGCCGCGAACACCCCGCCGACCGGCCGCTGCTGCTCGGCTCGGTGAAGTCCAACCTCGGGCACACCCAGGCCGCGGCCGGTGTCGCGGGCGTCATCAAGATGGTGCTGGCCATGCGGCACGGCGAGGTGCCGCCCACCCTGCACGTCGACGCCCCCACGGACCAGGTCGACTGGGACGCGGGCGCCGTCGAACTGGCCCTGGAGCGGCGCCCGTGGCCCGCCACCGGACGGCCCCGCCGCGCCGCCGTCTCCTCCTTCGGCATCAGCGGCACCAACGCGCACGTGGTGCTGGAGGAGGCACCCGCCGACGCGCCTTCCGGCGACGTGGTGTCCGCCGACCCGGCTTCCGCCGACCCGGCTTCCGCCGACCCGGCTTCCGCCGACCCGGCTTCCGCCGACGCGACCGCCGCCGAGGACGGTGTCGACTCCCCCGCACGAGAGGGCGGTCACGTCCCCTGGATCGTCACCGGCCGCACCCGGCAGGCCCTCGCCGCCCAGCTCACGCGCCTGCGCGACCACGTCGACGCGCGCCCCGGCCTGCGCCCGGCCGACCTCGGGCTGTCGCTGGCCACCACCCGCGCCCACTTCGAGCACCGCGCCGTCGCGGTCGGCCGGGACACCGGCGAACTGCTCACCGCGCTCGCCGCCGCGGCCCCGCTCACCCCCGTCGGCGGCAAGACGGCGTTCCTGTTCACCGGCCAGGGAGCGCAACGCCCCGGCATGGGCCGGGCCCTGTACCGGGCCTTCCCGGTGTACGCCGAGGCCTTCGACGCGGTGTGCGCGCTCGCCGACCGGGGCCTCGCCCGGCCACTCGCCGAAGTGATCGACGCCGACGCCGCGTCGCTGACCCGTACCGACTACGCGCAGACCGCCCTGTTCGCCACCGAAGTGGCCCTGTACCGCCTCCTGGAGTCCTGGGGCGTCACCCCGGATTACGTCGCCGGGCACTCCGTCGGCGAACTCGCCGCCGCCCATGTCGCCGGGGTGCTGTCCCTGCCGGACGCCGTCCGGCTCGTGCTCGCCCGCGGCACCCTGATGGCCGCCCTGCCCCCGGGCGGCGCCATGGCCGTGCTGCGCGCCGGTGAGGACGAGGTCGCCCCCCACCTGGACGACCGGGTCGGCCTCGCCGCCGTCAACGGCCCCCGGTCGGTGGTCGTCTCGGGCACCGAGGAGGCCGTCGACGCCCTCGTCGCCCGCTTCGGGAAGGGCAAGCGGCTGACGGTGTCGCACGCGTTCCACTCGCCGCTGATGGAGCCGATGCTCGCCGACTTCGCCGAGGCCGCCGCCGCGTGCTCCTACTCGGAGCCCCGCATCCCGGTCGTCTCCACGCTCACCGGCGCCCTCGCCGGACCCGGCCTGCTGACCACCCCGGACCACTGGGTGGACCACGTCCGCGGCACCGTCCGCTTCGCCCCCGCCCTGACCGCCCTGCACGAGCTGGGCGCGCGCAGGTTCCTCGAAGTCGGCCCCGACGCGGCCCTCACCGCCCTGGCCGCGGACTGCCTGCCCGAGGACAGCGTGACCGTCGCCGGGCTGCGCCGCGACGGCGACGAGGAACGCGACCTGGTCACGGCCGTGGCCCGGCTGCACGCGGCCGGCACCGCCGTCGACTGGGCGGCGTTCTTCGCCCCGCACGGAGCCCGCCGCACCGAGCTGCCCACCTACGCCTTCCAGCGCGAACGCCTCTGGCTTGAGGCCGCCCCGGCCGGCAGCGGCGACGCCGACGGCCTCGGCCAGAGCGCCACCGGGCACCCGCTGCTGAGCGCCGCGACCGACCTGCCCGACACCGGGGGAGCGGTCCTCACCGGCCGGCTCTCCCTCGCCTCCCACCCGTGGCTGGCCGACCACGCCGTCCACGGAACCGTGCTGCTGCCCGGCACCGGCTTCGTGGAGATGGCCCTCCAGGCCGCGGAACGCACCGGCTGCGCCACCGTCGAGGAACTCACCCTGCACGCCCCGCTGATCCTGCCCGAGCAGGGCGCGCTCGCCGTACAGGCCGCCGTCGGGCCCGAGCGGGACGGACGGCGGGAGCTGACCGTGTGGTCCCGCCGCGCCGACGGCCCCGACACCCCGTGGACCCGCAACGCCGCCGGCGTCCTCAGCACCGCGCCCGCCGACGCGGCGGCCCCGGCCGGCCTGCCCGAATGGCCGCCCCGGGACGCCGAACCCGTCGACCTGGACGGCCTCTACCCGGGGCTGGCGCGCACCGGTTACGGCTACGGCGAGGTCTTCCAGGGCCTGCGCGCCATGTGGCGCCGCGGCGACGAACTGTTCGCCGAGGCGGCGCTGCCCGAGGGCGCCCGCGCCACCGCCGCCGCGTTCGCCGTCCACCCGGCGCTGCTGGACGCCGTCCTGCACGTCAACCTGCTGGACCTGCCCGGCGGCCAGGCGGTGCTGCCGTTCGCCTGGGGCGGTGTCACCCTGCACGCCGCGGGCACCGACACCCTGCGCCTGCACCTCGCCCCGTCCGGTCCCGAGGCCGTCACCCTCACCCTCGCCGACGCCGCCGGGGCGCCCGTCGCCACCGTGCGCAGCCTCGTGGCCCGCCCCGTCTCCGCCGAACAGCTCGCCGGGGACGGCGACGACCCGCTGTACCGCGTCGACCTCGTCCCGGCACCGGTCCCGGCGGCCACCGAGGTCCCGGCGCTGGCGGTGTGCGGCTTCGCCGGCACCGGCTCGGGCGACGGCGAGGCGGCCGGCCCGGGCCTCGGCGCCAGCGGCACGGGTGAGGTGGCCGGCGGCGCCCACGACGCCGTCCCCGACGCCCCCCGCCACCCCGACCTGGCCGCCCTCACCGCCGCCGGTCCCGTGCCCGGCCTGGTCGTCCTGCCCGTACCGGCCGCCCCCGCCCCCGTGCCGGACCTCCCCGTCCTCGTCCGCGACCGCGTGAACGCCATGCTGGACACCCTCCGGGCCTGGCTCGCCGACGACCGCTGCGCCGGCAGCCGGCTCGCCGTGCTGCTGCGGACCGGCGACCTCACCCACGCCCCGCTGTACGGACTCGTACGCGCCGCCCAGGCCGAGAACCCCGGCCGGTTCCTGCTGGTCGACAGTGACGGCAGCGCCGCCCCGGGCCCCGCCCTCGCCGCCGCGCTCGCCGCCGGTGAGCCGGAGGTCGCGGTGCGGGACGGCGAGGTGCGGGTGCCCCGGCTGGCCCGCGCCAAGGCCGGCGAACCGCTCGTCTGGGACCCGGACGGCACCGTCCTGATCACCGGCGGCACCGGCGGCCTCGGCGCGCTGATCGCCCGTCACCTGGTCAGCGAGCACGGCGTACGGCACCTGGTGCTGGCCGGCCGGCGCGGCGCGGACGCCCCCGGCGCCGCCGAACTGCGGGACGCGCTCGCCCAGTCGGGGGCCGAGGTGACCCTCGCCCGGTGCGACGCCGCCGACCGGGACGACCTGGCCGCGCTGCTCGCCGCGCATGAGGTGCGGGCGGTGGTGCACGCCGCCGGTGTCGTCGACAACGGTGTGCTGGCCACCCTGGACGCGGACAAGGTTGACCGGGTACTGCGGCCCAAGGTGGACGCCGCGTGGAACCTGCACGAACTGACCCGCGACACCGGCCTGTCGGCCTTCGTCCTGCTGTCGTCCACCGCCGGTCTGCTGGTCGGCGGCGGCCAGGCCAACTACGCCGCCGCCAACACCTTCCTCGACGGCCTCGCCGCCCACCGCCGTTCGCTCGGCCTGCCCGCCGTCTCCCTCGCCTACGGACTGTGGTCCGGCTCCGGCGGCATGAGCGCCGGCATCGACGCCGCCGACCTGGAACGGCTGCGCCGGCTCGGCCTGCCGCCGCTCACCCCGGCCCAGGGACTGCGCACCTTCGACGCCGGCCTCGGCGCCGAGGACGCGGTCCTGGTGCCCGTACGCCTGGACGCCGCCGCGGTGCGCGCCCGGCCGGACGGCGTACCCGCCCTGCTGCGCGGCCTGGTCCGGCCGGCCCGGCGGCGCGGCACCGAACCCGCCGCGGGCACCCCCGCCGGCTCCTGGCGGGAGCGGCTCGCACCGCTGCCCGACGCCGACCGGGACCGCGCCCTGCTGGAGCTGGTCCGCACACACGTCGCCGGCGTCCTCGGGCACCCCTCGCCGGAGTCGGTCGACCCCTCACGCGCCTTCCAGGAGATGGGCTTCGACTCGCTCGCCGCCGTCGAACTGCGCAACCTCCTCGCCGGCGCCACCGGCCTCACCCTCCCGGCGACGCTGGTGTTCGACCAGCCCACCCCCCACGCCCTCGCCGCCCACCTCAAGACCGCGCTCGTGCCCGGGCCGGCCGACCAGGCCCGCTCCGCGCTGGCCGAGCTGGACCGTCTCGAAGCCGCCCTGCACGCCCTGCCCGACCAGGACGGCAGCCACGGCCGCGTCACCGCGCGCCTCGAAGCGCTGCTGCGCGGCTGGCAGGACAGCCACGCGCGCCAGACCGAGCCCCGGTCGCCGGCCGACGTCCGCGACGCCAGCGACGAAGAACTCTTCGCCAGGATCGACAACGAACTGGGAGCCCTGTGATGGAAGACTCGGCCACGGCCGGCAAGCTCCGCGACTACCTCAAGCGGGCCACGACCGAGCTGGAGCGCAGCCGCCGCCGCGTACGGGAGCTGGAGGAGCAGGACCACGAGCCCGTCGCCATCATCGGCATGGGCTGCCGCTACCCCGGCGGCGTGCGCACCCCCGAGGACCTGTGGCGCGTCGTCGACGAGGGCATCGACGTCGTCACCGAGTTCCCGGCCGACCGCGGCTGGGACGTCGAGGCGATCTACGACCCCGAGCCCGGCGCCCCCGGCAAGACCTACGTCCGCCACGGCGGCTTCCTGCACGACGCCGCCGAGTGCGACCCGGCCTTCTTCGGCATCAGCCCCAAGGACGCCTCCGGCACCGACCCCCAGCAGCGGCTGCTGCTGGAGGTCACCTGGGAGGCCTTCGAACGGGCCGGCATCGACCCCACCACGGTGAAGGGCACCCCGACCGGCGTCTTCGTCGGCCTGATGCACCACGACTACATCGGCGGCACCATCTCCGGCAGCATCGTCTCCGGCCGCATCGCCTACACCCTCGGCCTGGAGGGTCCCGCGGTCACCATGGACACCGCCTGCTCCTCCTCCCTGGTCGCGCTGCACTCGGCGATCCAGTCGCTGCGCAAGGGGGAGTGCTCCCTGGCCCTGGCCGGCGGCGCCGCCGTCATGGCCAGCCCCGAGATGTTCATCGAGTTCAGCGAGCGCCGCGCGCTGTCCCCCGACGGCCGCTGCCACTCCTTCTCCGACGACGCCGGCGGCGCCGCCTGGGCCGAGGGCGCCGGCATGCTGCTGGTGGAACGCCTGTCGGACGCCCTGCGCAACGGCCACGAGGTGCTGGCCGTCGTCCGCGGCTCCGCCGTCAACCAGGACGGAGCCTCCAACGGACTGACCGCGCCGAGCGGTCCGGCCCAGATCCGCGTCATCCGACAGGCCCTCGCCGACGCGCAGCTCGCCCCGCACCACATCGACGCGGTCGAGGCGCACGGCACCGGCACCACGCTCGGCGACCCCATCGAGGCGCAGGCCGTCATCGCCGCCTACGGACAGGAACGGCCGGAGGGCCGGCCCCTCTGGCTCGGCTCCATCAAGTCGAACATGGGCCACCCGCAGGCCGCCGCCGGCGTCGGCGCCGTCATCAAGATGGTCATGGCGATGCGCCACGGCACCCTGCCCCGCACCCTGCACGTGGAGAAGCCGTCCACCGCCGTCGACTGGAACGCGGGCGACGTCCGCCTGCTCACCGAGCCCCGCCCCTGGGAGACCCCCGACGGCCGCCCGCGCCGCGCCGGCGTCTCCTCCTTCGGCATCTCCGGCACCAACGCCCACACCATCCTGGAGGAGGCGCCGCCCGCCGCGACGGACGGGACGCCGCAGGAGCGGGCCGCGCTGCCCGTCGTGCCGTGGGTGCTGTCCGGCAAGGGCGCCGACGCCGTCCAGCGGCAGGCGGAGCGGCTGCTCGCCGCCGCCGGTGACCTCGACCCGTACGACGTCGGGTACTCGCTGGCCACCACGCGCACCGTGTTCACCCACCGGGCCGCCGTCACCGGCCGCGACCGGGACGAGCTGCTGGCCGCTCTGCGCGCCGTCGCCGACGGCAGCCAGGCCGCCGTCGTCGCCCCCGAACCCGGCCGGCTCGGCGTGCTGTTCTCCGGGCAGGGCTCCCAGCGGCCCGGCATGGGCCGCACCCTGCACGCCGCGTTCCCGGTGTTCGCCGCCGCCTTCGACGAGATCTGCGCCGCCTTCGACGCCCACCTGGACCGCCCGCTGCGCGAGGTGATGCACGACGAGGACACCGACCCCGCCCCGCTGCACCAGACCGTCTACACCCAGGCCGCGCTGTTCACCTTCGAGACCGCCCTGTACCGGCTGCTGGAGCACTGGGGCGTCCGCCCGGACCTGCTCGCCGGGCACTCCGTCGGCGAGGTCGTCGCCGCGCACGTCGCCGGTGTCCTGGACCTGCCCGACGCGGTCGCCCTGGTCGCCGCCCGCGGCCGGCTGATGCAGGAACTCCCGGCGGGTGGCGCGATGGTGTCCCTGCTGGCGACCGAGGCCGAGGTCACGCCGCTGCTCACCGACGGCGTCGACATCGCGGCCGTCAACGGCCCGCGCGCGGTGGTCGTCTCCGGTGACGAGGAGGCCGTGGCCGCCGTGGCCGCCCGCTTCGACAAGACCAGGCGGCTGACGGTGTCGCACGCCTTCCACTCCCACCGCATGGACCCCATGCTCGACGCGTTCCGCGAGGTGCTGGCGGGCCTCACCTTCCACGAGCCCCGCCTGCCGGTCGTCTCCAACGTCACCGGCCGCCTCGCCGACGAGCTGACCTCGCCGGACTACTGGGTGCGGCACGTCCGCGAGGCCGTCCGCTTCCACGACGGCGTCACCGCGCTGGCCGCCGAGGGCGCCACCCGCTTCCTGGAGGTCGGCCCCGACGCGGTGCTCTCCACCATGGCGCAGGACGTCGTACCGCACGTCATCGCCACCCAGCGCCGCGACCGCGCCGAGGACGCCGCCCTCGTCGACGCCCTGTGCCGGCTGCACCTGACCGGCACCGGCCCCGACTTCAGGGCCGTGTTCACCGGGGGCCGCAAGGTCGACCTGCCCACCTACCCGTTCCGCCGTGACCGGCACTGGGAGGACGCCCCCATCCTCCAGGCCGAGCGCGCCGCGGCGGCCCGCGCGGCCACGGACGCCGCCGACCCGTTCTGGGAGCTGGTCCGGGAGCAGGACGTCAGCGCCGTCGCCGCCACGCTCGGCGTCACCGACGAACCCTCCGTCGCCGCCGTCGTACCCGCCCTGGCCGCCTGGCACGAGCAGCGGCAGGCCAACGCCGCCGCCGACGGCTGGCGTTACCGCGTCGCCTGGGAACCGCTGGCCCCCGCCGCCACCCCCGCGCTCGGCGGCCACTGGCTGGCCGTCGTCCCGGAGTCCGACGACCCGTGGACCACGGCCGTCCTGACCGGGCTCGCCGATCAGGGGCTGCGCGTCGACACCCTCACCGCACCCGAGACGGCCGGCCGGGCGGAGCTGGCCGCGCTGCTCGCCGGCCGGGGCGGCGTCGACGGCGTGCTGTCCCTGCTCGCACCGGCCGGCCCGCTCACCGCGACGGCCACCCTCGTACAGGCCCTCGGCGACGCCGGGATCACCGCCCCGCTGTGGTGCGCCACCCGCGACGCCGTCGCCCACGGAACGACCGCCACCGTCAGCGGCTTCGCCCAGGCCCCGGTGTGGGGCCTCGGCCGGGTCGCCGCCCTGGAACACCCCGACCGCTGGGGCGGGCTCGTCGACCTGCCCGCCGAGATCGGCCCGCGGACCGCGGCCCGGCTGGCCGCGCTGCTCGCCGACGCCGGCGGCGAGGACCAGGTCGTCGTCCGCGAGTCCGGAGCCTACGGCCGCCGGCTGGAGCACGCCCCGGCCCGCGCCGGCGCCCCCTGGAAGCCGTCCGGTACGGTGCTCGTCACCGGGGCCACCGGCGCCGTCGGCGCGGCCGTCGCCCGGTGGCTCGCCGCCGAGGGCGCCGACCACCTGCTGCTGACCTCCCGCCGCGGCCCCGACGCCCCCGGCGCCGCCGACCTCGTCCGCGAACTCACCGACGCCGGCACCCCGGTGACCCTCACCGCCTGCGACGTCGCCGACCGCACGGCACTGGCCGCACTGCTGGACTCCGCACCGCGGCAGCACCCCCTCACCGCCGTCGTGCACCTGGCCGGCGTCCTCGACGACGGTGTCCTGGACGCGCTCACCCCGGACCGGTTCGCCGGCGTCCTCGCCCCCAAGGCCGACGCCGCCCGCCACCTGCACGAACTCACCGCGGACCGGGACCTGTCGGCGTTCGTGCTGTTCTCCTCGCTGACCGCCACCGTCGGCGGCGCCGGGCAGGCCAACTACGCCGCCGCCAACGCCTTCCTCGACGCCCTCGCCGAACACCGGCGCGCCGCCGGACTGCCCGCCACCTCGATCGCCTGGGGACCGTGGGGCGGCGACGGCATGGCCGCCCACGGCACCGTCCGCTCGGCCGCCCGCGCGATGGGCATGTCCCTCCTCGACCCCGGCCGCGCGCTGACCGCGCTGCGCCGCGCCCTGGACGGCGGCGACACCACCGTCACCGTCGCCGACGTCGACTGGTCCGCGTTCGCGCCCGCGTTCACCGCGACCCGGCCCAGCGCCCTGCTGTCCGCGCTGCCCGAGGCGCGGCGCGGCACGGCCGGGCCCGCCGAGCCGGGCGCGGCCGACGGCTTCGCCGAGAAGCTGGCCGGCCTCACCGGCGGCGAACGCGAGCGCGCGCTCCAGGAGCTGGTGTGCGGCCAGGCCGCCGCGGTCCTCGGCTACGGCGGCGCCGACGCGGTCGAGCCCACCACCGCCTTCCGCGACCTCGGCTTCGACTCGCTCACCTCCGTCGACCTGCGCAACCGGATCAGCGGTGCCGCCGGGGTGCCGCTGCCGGCCACGCTCATCTTCGACTACGCCACCCCCGCCGCCCTCGCCAAGTACCTGGGCACCGAACTCGCGGGCGCCGACACCTCCGTCGACTCCGTCCTCGCCGACCTCGAACGGGTCGCGGCCCGGCTCGGCGACCTCACCGCCGAGGACCTCGAGCAGGGGCGGATCACCGCCCGTCTCCAGGCGCTGCTGGGCGACCTGAACAAGACCCTCGGCCAGGACGCCGCCGACCTCGCCGGGCGGCTGGAGGAGGCCTCCGCCGACGACGTCTTCGCCTTCATCGACAACGAGCTCGGCTCGGCGTGACCCCACCCTCCCACGACACCCCGGCCCCACCGCAGTCCACCTCTTCGCACAGGAGTGGCGACACCCGATGACCAACGACGAAAAGCTGCTCTCCTACCTCAAGCGGGTCTCCGCCGACCTGGCCCAGACCCGGCAGCGGCTGCGCGAGGTGGAGACCCAGGACCGGGAACCCATCGCCATCGTCGGGATGAGCTGCCGCTTCCCCGGCGGCGTGACCACCCCGGAGGAGTTCTGGCGGCTCGTCCACGACGGCACCGACGCCATCGGTGACTTCCCCGACGACCGGGGCTGGGACGTCGACGCGCTGTACGACCCGGACCCGGACGCCACCGGCAAGAGCTACGTCACGCGCGGTGGGTTCCTGTCCGACGCGGCCGGGTTCGAACCGGACTTCTTCGGCATCAGCCCCCGTGAGGCGGTCGCGATGGACCCCCAGCAGCGGCTGCTGCTGGAGGTGTCGTGGGAGGCCCTGGAACGCGCCCGCATCGCCCCCGACTCGGCGCACGGCGCCCGGATCGGGGTGTTCGCAGGCACCAACGGCCAGGACTACAAGGACCTGCTGGCGAGGATGCCGGAGGACAGCGAGGCGGCGCTCGGCACCGGCGTGCTGGCCGCCGTGATCTCCGGCCGCATCTCCTACACCCTGGGCCTGGAGGGCCCGGCCGTCACCATCGACACCGCCTGCTCCTCGGCGCTCGTCGCCGTGCACCTGGCCGTGCAGGCGCTGCGCAACAAGGAGTGCACCCTCGCCCTCGCGGGCGGCGCCACCGTGATGGCCACACCGGGCAACTTCATCGCCTTCAGCCGGCAGCGCGGCCTCGCCGCCGACGGCCGCTGCAAGTCCTTCGCGGACGCCGCGGACGGCACCGGCTGGAGCGAGGGAGCCGGCATGCTGGTGCTGGAACGCCTCTCCGACGCCCGCCGCAACGGCCACGAGGTGCTGGCCGTCGTCCGCGGCTCCGCCGTCAACCAGGACGGCGCCTCCAACGGCCTGACCGCCCCCAACGGGCCCTCCCAGCAGCGCGTCATCCGCGCCGCGCTCGCCGGGGCACAGCTCACCGCCGCCGACGTGGACCTGCTGGAGGCCCACGGCACCGGCACCACCCTCGGCGACCCGATCGAGGCCCAGGCGCTGCTCGCCACCTACGGCCAGGACCGGCCCGCCGACAGCCCGCTGTGGCTCGGGTCGGTGAAGTCCAACATCGGGCACACCCAGGCCGCGGCCGGTGTCGCCGGCATCATCAAGGCCGTCATGGCGATGCGGCACCGTGTCCTGCCGAAGACACTGCACGCCGACGAGCCCTCCACCAAGGTGGACTGGGACCAGGGCCGGGTACGGCTGCTGACGGAGAACCGGCCCTGGCCCGACCCCGGCCGCCCGCGCCGCGCCGCCGTCTCCTCCTTCGGCGCCAGCGGCACCAACGCGCACACCATCCTCGAGGAAGCCCCCGCCGGGGAACCGGCCGACAGCGGGCCGCGCACGGCACCGCCGCTGGTGCCGTGGGTGGTCTCCGGCCGTACCGAGCGCGCCCTGCGCGAACAGGCCGCCCGCCTGGTGGCCGCCGCCGGTGAGCTGGACCCGGTGGACGTGGCGCACTCCCTGGCCGCCACCCGCACCGCCCACCCCTACCGGACCGTCGTCCTCGGCGCCGACCGGGACGCGCTCCTGGCCGGCCTGGCCCGGGTCGCCGACGGCGGCCCGGGCGCCGCCTCGGGCCGGGTCCGCAAGGGACAGACCGCCTTCCTGTTCACCGGCCAGGGCGCCCAGCGCGCCGGCATGGGCCGGCAACTGCACGCGCACTTCCCCGTCTTCGCCCGCGCCTTCGACGAGATCTGCGCGCTCTTCGGCGACGACGACCTGCGCGACCTCGTCCTCGGCGACGACCCCGCACCGCTCCACCGCACCGCCCGCACCCAGACGGCGCTGTTCGCCTTCGAGGTGGCGCTGTACCGGCTGGTGGAGTCCTGGGGGCTCACACCCGACTACCTGGCCGGGCACTCCATCGGCGAGATCGCCGCAGCCCACGTCGCCGGCGTGCTGGACCTCAAGGACGCCACCACCCTGGTGGCCGCGCGCGGCCGGCTCATGCAGGCGCTGCCCGAGGGCGGCGCGATGATCGCCGTACGCGCCACCGAGGAGGAGGTCCGCCCGCTGCTCACCGAGCGGGTCGGCATCGCCGCCGTCAACGGCCCCGAGTCCGTGGTGATCTCCGGGGACGCCGCCGAGGCCGAGACGGTGGCCGCCCGCTTCGCCAAGAGCCGCCGGCTGACGGTCTCGCACGCCTTCCACTCGCCGCTCATGGAACCCATGCTGGACGAGTTCCGGGCGGTCGCCGAGTCCCTGACCTACCGCCGCGCCACCGTCCCCGTCGTCTCCAACGTCACCGGAGCCCTCGCCACCCAGGACATCGCCGGCCCCGAGTACTGGGTACGGCACGTGCGCGAGGCGGTCCGCTTCCACGACGGGATACGCGCCCTCGCCGCCGAAGGCGTCACCCGCTTCCTCGAACTCGGCCCGGACGCCGTGCTGACGGCCATGGCCCGCGAGTGCCTGGCCACCGACGACACCGACGCCGTGCTCGCCGCCGCCACCCGCCGCGAACGCGACGAGACCGAGACCCTGCTCACCGCCGTGGCCCAGCTGTACACCGGCGGCGCCGCCGTGGACTGGACCGCGCTGTTCACCGGCGCCCGCACCGTCGACCTGCCCACCACCGCATTCCAGCGCGAGCGGTTCTGGCCCGAGACGACGGCACCGGTCGGCGACGTCGGCTCCGCCGGCCTGGACCCCGCCGACCACCCGCTGCTCGGCGCGGCCACCGTGCTCGCCGACTCCGACGGCGCCGTGCTCACGGGCCGGCTGTCGGTGCGCACCCACGCCTGGCTCGCCGACCACGTCGTCGGCGGCAACGTCGTCGTCCCCGGCACCGCCATGGTCGAACTCGCCGTCCGCGCCGGCGACCAGGTCGGCTGCGGACGCCTGGAGGAACTCACCCTCGAGGTACCGCTGGTGCTGCCCCCGGACGACGGCGTGCGCGTCCAGGTCGCCGTCGGTGCGCCCGACCCGTCCGGCGCCCGCACGGTCCAGGTGTACGCCCGCGCCGAGAGCCTGCCCGCCGACGCGCCGTGGACCCCGCACGCCTCCGGCCTCCTCACCGCGGACGCCGGCACCCCCGGCAGCCGCCTGGACGTGTGGCCCCCCGAGGACGCCGAACCCCTCGACACCGACGGCCTGTACGAGCGGCACGCCGCCGCCGGACTGGCGTACGGGCCCGCCTTCCAGGCCCTGACCGCCGCCTGGCGGCGCGGCGAGGAACTGTACGCCGAGGTGCGGCTGCCCGAGCGGCCCGCCGCCGACGCGCCCCGCTTCGGCCTGCACCCGGCCGCCTTCGACGCAGCCCTGCACGCCCTGGCCCTGCTCGGCGACGGATCGGCCGACGACACCGCCCGGCTGCCGTTCCTGTTCGCCGGCGTCACCCTGCACGCCGTCGGCGCCTCCGTGCTGCGGGCCCGGCTGGTGCCCACCGGGAACCACGCCTTCGCCGTCGACCTCGCCGACGCCACCGGCGCCCCCGTCGCCACGGTCACCTCGCTCGCCTCCCGCCCGCTCACCAACCTGCGCGCCGCCCGCGACACGACCGCGGACGCCCTGTTCGCCCTCGACTGGCAGCCGCTGCCCCTGGACGCCGACGCCCCCGACGCCGCCCACCGGGTGCTGCACAGCACCCCCGGCACCGACGCCACCGCCGTACGCGAGGCGCTGCACACCGCGCTCGCCGCCCTCCAGGACGACGACCCCCGCCCGCTGGCCGTCGTCACCCGCGGCGCGGTCGGCGTCGCGGAGGAGGACGTGACCGACCTGGCCGGCGCGGCCGTCTGGGGCCTGGTGCGGTCCGCGCAGTCGGAGAACCCGGACCGGTTCGTCCTGCTCGACCTCGAACCCGGCGCGGACGCCGACGCCGTCCTGCCCGCCGTCCTCGCCTCCGGCGAACCGCAGATCGCCGTGCGGGCGGGCACCGCCCACGCCGCCCGGCTGGTGCGCGCCGAAGCACCTCCGGAAGCGGCCGGGCCGGACCTCGGTCCCGAGGGCACCGTCCTGATCACCGGCGCCACCGGCGGCCTCGGCCCGGTGATCGCCCGCCACCTGGTCACCGCCCACGGCGTCCGGCACCTCGCCCTGCTCAGCCGGTCGGGGCGCGCCGACGACCTGGTCGCCGAACTCGCCGCCCTCGGCGCCACCGCGACCGCCCACGCCTGCGACGTCGCCGACCGCGACGGCCTCGCCGCCGTCCTCGCCGGCATCCCGGCCGAGCACCCGCTCACCGCGGTCGTCCACGCCGCCGGCGTCCTGGACGACGGTGTCGTCTCCTCGCTCACCCCCGAGCGGATCGACACCGTCCTCGCGCCGAAGGCGCTCGGCGCCCTCCACCTCCACGAACTCACCCGCGGCCTCGCGGCGTTCGTGCTGTTCTCGTCCGTCGCCGGCACCGTCGGCGCCCCCGGCCAGGGCAACTACGCCGCCGCCAATGCCCTCCTGGACGCCCTCGCCGCGCACCGCCACGCCCGGGGCCTGCCCGCGCTGTCCCTGGCGTGGGGGCCGTGGGCCCCGTCGGGCGGCATGACCAGCTCCCTGGACGAGGCGGACCGCGCCCGGATGGCGCGCGGCGGCATGACCGCCCTGTCGGCCGAAGAGGGCACCGCCCTGTTCGACCGGTCGCTGCGGGCCGGCCGCGCCGCCCTGGCGCCTGTGCGGCTCGCCCTGCCCGCGCTGCGCGCCCAGGGCAGCGGCCTCGCCCCCGTCTTCCGCGCCCTGGCGGGCCGACCGGTCCGCCGGGAAGCCGTCGCCCAGGGCAGCGACGCCGGCTTCGCCGAGCGCCTGGCCGGCCTCGGGGACGAGGAGCGCGCCGAGGCGCTGCTGCACACGGTCCGCACCCATGTCGCCGCCGTGCTCGGGCACGCGAACCCGCAGAGCGTGGAGACCGACCGGGCGTTCAAGGACCTCGGCTTCGACTCGCTCGCCGCGATCGAACTGCGCAACTCCCTCTCCGCCGAGCTGGGCCGGCGGCTCGCCGCCACCCTCGTCTTCGACCACCCCTCGCCCGAAGCGCTCGCCGCCCACCTCGGCACCCTGGTCGACGGCGGCGCCCGGACCGGGGCCCGCCGTGGCCGCCGTACCGTCAGCGCCCGCGCGGACGAGCCGCTGGCGATCGTGGGAATGGCGTGCCGCTACCCGGGGGACGTCCGCACCCCGGAGGACCTGTGGCGGCTGGTCGCCGACGGCACCGACGCCATCAGCGCGTTCCCCGGCAACCGGGGCTGGGACGTGGACCGCGTCGTCGACCCCGCCCGGCGGCGCCCCGACACCTCCTACGTCGGCGAGGGCGGCTTCCTGCACGACGCCGGCGCGTTCGACGCCGCGTTCTTCGGCATCAGCCCCAAGGAAGCCCTCGTCATGGACCCGCAGCAGCGGCTGCTGCTGGAGGCGTCCTGGGAGGCGCTGGAGAACGCGGGCATCGACCCGCACAGCCTCAAGGGCAGCCGCACCGGCGTGTTCGCCGGTGTCCAGTACCACGACTACTTCGGCAGCTTCGGCTCCGGCAGCATCATCTCCGGCCGCGTCGCCTACACCCTCGGCCTGGAGGGCCCCTCGCTGTCCGTCGACACCGCCTGCTCCTCCTCGCTGGTGGCACTGCACCTGGCCGCCCAGTCGCTGCGGCAGGGCGAGTCCGGCCTCGCCCTGGTCGGCGGCGTCGCCGTCATGGCCACCCCCGAGACCTTCATCGAGTTCAGCCGGCAGGGCGCGCTCGCCCCCGACGCCCGCACCCGCGCCTTCGCCGACGCGGCGGCCGGAACCGTGTGGGGCGAGGGCGTCGGCGTCCTCGTCGTGGAACGCCTCTCCGACGCCCGCCGCAACGGCCACGAGGTGCTGGCCGTCGTCCGCGGCACCGCCGTCAACCAGGACGGCGCCTCCAACGGCCTGACCGCCCCCAACGGCCCCTCCCAGGAACGCGTCATCCTGGAGGCCCTGGAGAACGCCCGCCTCACCACCGCCGACGTCGACGTGGTGGAGGCGCACGGTACGGGTACGACGCTGGGCGACCCGATCGAGGCGCAGGCGCTGCTGGCCACCTACGGCCAGGACCGCGCCGAACCGCTCTGGCTCGGCTCGGTCAAGTCCAACATCGGGCACACGCAGGCCGCCGCCGGTGTCGCCGGCGTCATCAAGATGGTCATGGCGATGCGCAACGGCGTCCTGCCCAGGACCCTGCACGTGGACCAGCCGTCCACGAAGGTCGACTGGGACGCCGGACAGGTGCGGCTGCTCACCGAGCAGCGGGACTGGCCGCGGCACGGCCGGCCGCGCCGGGCCGGTGTGTCGTCCTTCGGGATCAGCGGCACCAACGCCCACGTCATCCTCGAACAGGCCCCGCCCGCCCCCGCCGAGCCGGAGCGCACCGGACCGCAGGGCCTCGCCGTGCCGTGGCTGCTCACCGCCAAGACGCCCGCCGCCCTCGCCGGCCAGGCCGCGGCCCTCCTCGGCCACCTCGACACCCACCCCGGGCTCGACCCGTCCGACATCGGCTGGACCCTCGCCACCACCCGCGCCCGCTTCCCGTACCGGGCCTCGATCACCGGCACCGACACGGCCGAACTGCGCGGCGCCCTCGCCGCGCTGGCCGACGGCGGAACCGCCCGCACCCTCGCCGAGGGCACGGCGCCCGGCCGCGCCCGGCCCGTGTTCGTCTTCCCCGGCCAGGGCTCCCAGTGGTCCGGCATGGCCACCGAACTCCTCGGACAGTCCCCGGTGTTCGCCGCCCGCATGGCCGAGTGCGCCGCCGCCCTCGCGCCGTACACCGACTGGGACTTCGCCACCGAGCTGCGCGGCGGCCTGGACCGCGTGGACGTCGTCCAGCCCCTGCTGTGGGCCGTGATGGTGTCCCTCGCCCACACCTGGAGCGCGTACGGCGTCACCCCCGCCGCCGTCATCGGCCACTCCCAGGGCGAGATCGCCGCCGCCTGCGCGGTCGGCGCGCTGTCCCTGGAGGACGGCGCCCGCGTCGTCGCGCTGCGCTCCCGGGCCATCGCCGAACTGCTGTCCGGCTCGGGCGGCATGATGTCCGTCGGCGAGGGCGCCGACGCCGTCCGCGCCCGGCTCACCGCGTGGGACGGCCGGCTGTCCGTCGCCGCCGTCAACGGCACCGCCTCCACGGTGGTGTCCGGCGACGCCGACGCCCTCGACGAACTCCTCGCGCGGCTCAGGGAGGAGAAGGTCCGCGCCAAGCGCCTTCCCGTGGACTACGCCTCCCACAGCGCCCACGTCGAGACCCTGCGCGAGCGCCTCGCCGAGGACCTCGACGGCATCGAGCCGCGCGCCACCCAGGTCCCGTTCTACTCGACGGTCACCGGCGGCCCGCTCGACACCACCGAACTCGGCGCCGGGTACTGGTACACCAACCTGCGCGGCACCGTGCTGTTCGAACAGGCCGTGCGTGCCGCCGTCGCCGACGGGCACCAGCTGTTCATCGAGTCCAGCCCGCACCCGGTGCTCACCGTCGGCATCCAGGAGACCGACGACGCCGTGGCCGCCGTGGGCTCCCTGCGCCGCGACGAGGGCGGCCGGGCCCGGCTGCTGACCGCCCTGGGCGAGGCGTTCACCCACGGCGCCGGCGTGGACTGGACCGCCGTCGCCGAGGGCCGCCGGCCGCGCCGCGTCCCGCTGCCCGGCTACGCCTTCCAGCGCGAGTGGTACTGGCTGGACTCCACAGCGAGCGGCGCCGACGTCACCTCCGCCGGTCTCGCCCCCACCGACCACGCCCTGCTCGGCGCCGCGATGGTGCGGGCCGACAGCGAGGGCGTCGTCCTCACCGGGCGGCTCTCCCCGGGCACCCAGCCCTGGCTGGAGGACCACCGGGTCGGCGGCCGGCTGCTCTTCCCCGGCACCGGGCACCTGGAACTCGCGCTGCGCGCCGGCGACCAGGTCGGCTGCGGCGACATCGCCGAACTCACCCTGCACGCACCGCTGGTCCTGCCCGACCACGGAGCCGTCCAGCTCCAGGTCACCGTCGGCGCGCCCGAGGGGGAGACCCGCCCGGTCGCCATCTGGTCGCGGCCGGAGAACCCCGACGAGGACCTGCCCTGGACCCGGCACGCCGACGGCCTGCTCGCCCCCACCGGCACCCTGCCCGCCGCTGGCGCCCCGCTCACCGCCTGGCCCCCGCGGGGCGCCGCACCGGTACCGCTCGACGGCCTGTACGACGAACTCGCCGCCCTCGGTCTCGGCTACGGCCCCCTCTTCCAGGGCCTGCGCGCCGCCTGGCGCACCGAGGACGGCCTGTACGCCGAGGTCGCGACCGACGCGGCCCCCGACGGCTTCGCCCTGCACCCCGCCCTGTCGGACGCCGCCCTGCACACCGTCGGACTCACCGACGCCGCCGGCGACGAGGCCCTGCTGCCGTTCGCCTGGTCCGGGGTACGGCTGTACGCCACCGGCGCGACCGCGCTGCGCGTCCACGTCCGGTCCGCCGGCGAGGGCACCGTCTCCCTCACGCTCGCCGACCCCACCGGCGCCCCCGTCGCCACCGTCGACGCGCTCACCCTGCGGCCCCTGCGGACCGAGGCCCTGGCCACCGCGGCGCGTCCGGCCCGCGCGGGCGCGCTGTACCGGGTCACCTGGGTGCCGGCCCCGCCGGCCCCCGCGGCCGCGCCCGCCGGCCCGGCACCGGACGTGGTGCGCGCCCCGGCCGGCACCAGCGCCGCCGAGGCGCGGGCGGCCGTCGACACGGTCCTCGACCGGCTGCGCACCGCCCTCGCCGCGGCCGACGGCACCCTCGTCGTGGTCACCGGCACCGACCCGGCGGGAGCCGCGGCCGGCGGTCTGGTCCGCTCCGCCCAGTCGGAGAACCCCGGCCGGATCGTGCTCGTCGAGGCGGAGGCCGGGGAGGATCCGGACGCCGGACGCCTCGCCGAGGCCGTCGCGACCGGCGAACCGCACCTGGCCTACCGCGACGGCACCTGGCAGGTCCCCCGGCTGGCCCGCGTCCCCGACGGGGCCGCCGACGACGAGCGGAGCGAGGACGGTTCCGGCCTCGGCGGCGGCACCGTCCTGCTCACCGGGGCCTCCGGCGCCCTCGGGCGGATCCTCGCCCGGCACCTGGTCGCCGAACGGGGCGTGCGGCACCTGCTGCTGGTGAGCCGCGGCGGTGCCCCCGACGACCTCGTCTCCGAACTGGCCGCGCTGGGCGCCGAGGTGACGAGTGCCGCGTGCGACGTCGCCGACCGGGCCGCGCTCGCCGCCGTGCTGGACGCCGTACCGGCCGCCCGGCCGCTGACCGCCGTGATCCACGCGGCGGGCGTCCTCGCCGACGGCGTGCTCACCTCCCTGACGCCGGAGCGGATCGACACGGTGTTCCGGCCCAAGGCCGACGCCGCCTGGAACCTGCACGAACTCACCGCCGGCCTGGACCTCGCGGCGTTCGTGCTGTTCTCCTCGTCCGCCGCCACGCTGGGCTCGCCCGGCCAGGCGAACTACGCCGCCGCCAACGCCTACCTCGACGCCCTCGCCATACACCGCCGCAGCCTCGGGCTGCCCGCGCACTCCCTGGCCTGGGGCCTGTGGGCGCAGGCCGGCGGCATGACCGGCACCCTCGACGAGACGGACCTCACCCGCATCGCCCGGGGCGGTGTCGCCCCGCTGGAGACCGAGGAGGGCGTCGCCCTGTTCGACGCCGCCCTGCGCGGCGCCGACCCCGCCGTGCTGCCGGTGAAACTGGACATGGCCTCCCTGCGCGCCCAGGGTGAGGGCCTGGCCCCGCTGTTCCGCACCCTGGTGCCCGTACGGCGGGCCGGCGCGGCCACCGGGCCGGGCGCCGCAGGCGGCGCCGACGGCCTGCGCGAGCGGCTCGCCGGGCTGCTGGAGGCGGAGCGCGAACCGTTCCTCACCGAACTCGTGCAGAGCCATGTCGCGACCATCCTCGGCTACCGCTCCGCCCAGGACGTCGGCCGCACCCTGGCCTTCCGCGAACTCGGCTTCGACTCGCTGGCCGCCGTCGAACTGCGCAACCGGCTCTCCGCGGCCACCGGCCTGAGGCTGCCCGCCACCCTGGTGTTCGACCACCCCACCCCCGCCGGACTCGCCCGCCACCTGCTCGGCGAGCTCACCGGCACCCTCGCTGCGACCACCGCCGCCGCCGTCCGGGACGCCGCCGCCGACGAACCGATCGCCGTCGTCGGCATGGCCTGCCGCTTCCCCGGCGGCATCGCCTCCCCGGAGGACCTGTGGCGGCTGGTCGCCGAAGGCCGCGACGCCGTCGGCGAGTTCCCGGCCGACCGCGGCTGGGACGTCGAGAACCTCTACGACCCGACCCTGGACCGGCCCGGCACCAGCTACACCCGGCACGGCGCCTTCCTGTACGACGTCGCCGACTTCGACCCGGCGTTCTTCGCCATGGACGACGAGGAGGCCCTGGTCACCGACCCCCAGCAGCGGCTGCTGCTGGAGACCTCCTGGGAGGCCCTGGAGCGGGCCTCCATCGACCCCGCCACCCTGCGCGGCTCCGACACCGGCGTGTTCGCGGGCGTCATGTACCACGACTACTTCGGCAGCTTCGGCTCCGGCAGCGTGGTCTCCGGCCGCGTCGCCTACACCCTCGGCCTGGAGGGCCCGACCCTGTCCGTCGACACGGCCTGCTCCTCCTCGCTGGTGGCACTGCACCTGGCCGCACAGGCACTGCGGCAGGGCGACTGCTCCCTGGCGCTGGCCGGGGGCGTGACCGTGATGGCCACCCCGGGCACCTTCGTGGAGTTCAGCCGGCACCGGGGCCTGTCCCGGGACGGCCGGTGCAAGCCCTTCGCGGACGCCGCCGACGGCACCGGCTTCGGCGAGGGCGCCGGCGTGCTGCTGCTGGAACGCCTCTCCGACGCCCGCCGCAACGGCCGGAAGATCCTCGCCGTGCTGCGCGGCACCGCCGTCAACCAGGACGGCGCCTCCAACGGCATCAGCGCCCCCAACGGCCCCGCCCAGCAGCGCGTCATCCGCCGCGCCCTCCAGGCGGCCGGCGTCCCGGCGGCCGAGGTCGACGTGGTCGAGGCGCACGGCACCGGCACCACCCTCGGCGACCCCATCGAGGCCCAGGCACTGATCGCCACCTACGGCGCCGAGCACACCGAGGACCGCCCGCTGTGGCTCGGCTCGGTCAAGTCCAACCTGGGGCACACCCAGGCCGCCGCCGGTGTCGCCGGTGTCATCAAGATGATCGAGGCGCTGCGCGCCGAGACCCTGCCGGCCAGCCTCGGCGTCGACCGGCCCTCCCGGCACGTGGAGTGGGAGGGCGGCAACGTCCGTCTGCTCACCGAGAACCGCCCCTGGCCCGACCCGGGCCGCCCGCGCCGCGCCGGCGTCTCCTCCTTCGGCATCTCCGGCACCAACGCCCACGTGATCATCGAGGCCGCGCCGCCCGCCGCACAGCCGGCCGAGGTGGCCCCGGAGCCGCCGGCCGAGACCGTGCCGTGGCTGCTGTCCGGCCACACCCCCGAGGCCCTGCGCGCCCAGGCCGCACGGCTGCTGGACCACCTGGCCGCCACCCCGGACGCCGACCCGCACCGCCTCGCCGGCGCGCTCGCCCACGCCCGCACCCGGCTCGGCCACCGGGCCGCCGTCCTCGGCCGCACCCGCGACGAACTGACCGCGGGCGTGCGGGCCCTGGCCGAGGGCCGCACCCCGCAGACCGGCGTCCTCGGCACCGCCACCGACGGCCGGCTCGCCTTCCTCTTCTCCGGCCAGGGCTCCCAGCTGCCGGGCATGGGCACCCGCCTCGCGGCGGCCTTCCCCGCCTTCGCCGCCGCCTTCGAGGAGGTCGCGGAACGACTCGCACCGCTGCTGGACCGGCCGCTCGCCGACGTCCTCGGCTCCGCCGAACTGCTGGCGCGCACCGAGTACACCCAGCCCGCGCTGTTCGCCGTGGAAGTCGCCCTGTACCGGCTGCTGGAGTCGTTCGGCGTCAGGCCCGACCTGCTCGCCGGGCACTCCGTCGGCGAGTTCGCCGCCGCCCACGTCGCGGGCGTGCTCACCCTGGAGGACGCCTGCACCCTCGTCGCCGCCCGGGGACGCCTCATGCAGGCCCTGCCCGAGGGCGGCGCGATGATCGCCGTACGCGCCACCGAGGACGAGATCACGCCGCTGCTCGGCGACGGCGTGGGCATCGCGGCCGTCAACGGGCCCGCGTCCGTCGTCGTCTCCGGACCCGCCGGCCCCGCCCGCGCCCTGGCCGCCCGCTTCGAGCGCACCCGGGAACTGGCCGTCAGCCACGCCTTCCACTCCGGGCTGATGGAGCCGATGCTCGACGAGTTCCGCGAGGTCGCCGCGTCCCTGTCCTTCGGCACGCCCCGCATCCCGCTGGTGTCCACCCTCACCGGCGCCCCGGCCGCACCGCAGGAGCTGTGCACACCCGAGTATTGGGTACGGCACGCCCGAGAGGCCGTCCGGTTCGCCGACGCCGTCACCGCCCTGCACGCGGCCGGCGCACGGCACTTCGCGGAGGTCGGCCCGGGCAGCGCCCTGACCGCCGCGGCCGGCGAGTGCCTGCCCGACGGGACGCCCGTGGTACCGCTGCTGCGCAAGGACCGAGAGGAGACCGAGGCCCTGCTCACCGGGCTCGCCGCCCTGCACGTGCACGGCCGCGCCGTCGACTGGGCGCCGCTGCTGCCCCACCGGGACGGCTCGGACCTGCCCACCTACGCCTTCCAGCGCGGCCGCTACTGGATGACCGGTGACACCGGCCCGACCCGCCCGGCGGCCGACCACCCGCTGCTCGGCACCGCCGTCGAACTCGCCGGCGCCGACGGCACCCTCCACACCGGCCTGCTCTCCCTCGCCGACCACCCCTGGCTCGCCGACCACAGCGTCGGCGGGGTGCCGCTGCTGCCGGGCACCGCCTTCGTCGAGATGGCCCTCGCCGCCGGTGCCCGCGTCGGCTGCGGCACGGTGGAGGACCTGACGGTCACCGAGCCGCTGCCGCTGCCCGAGGACGGCGCCGTCCGCCTCCAGTGCACGGTCGGCGAACCCGACGCGACGGGTGCCCGCGCCTTCCGCGTGTACGCCGCCGCGGCCGACGGCGACCCGTGGACCACCCACGCCACCGGCACGCTCCGCCCCGCCGGGGACAGGCCCGGCCACGACCTGGCCGCCTGGCCGCCGCCCGGCGCCGAACCGGTCGAACTGGACGGCGTCTACGACCGGCTGGCCGAACTGGGCGCCGAGTACGGGCCCCGCTTCCAGGGCCTGCGCGCGGCCTGGCGGCACGGCGACGAGGCGTACGCCGAGGTCGCCGTCCCCACCGACGGCGCCGCGTTCGGACTGCACCCGGCGCTGTTCGACGCCGCCCTGCACACCATCGGGCTGCGCGCCGGGGCCGAGGAACGCATGACGCTGCCCTTCGCCTGGTCCGGCGTGGAGCTGTACGCGCCGGGCGCGACCGCCCTGCGGGTGCGGATCGCCCCGGCCGGCCCCGGCGCGGTGCGCATCGAGGCCGCCGACGACACCGGCCGGCCGGTGGTAAGCGTGGCCTCCCTGTCGCTGCGGGAGGTCGACCCGGAGCGGATCGCCGCGGCGGCGAGCGGGGGACACGACGACCTGTTCGCCCTCGACTGGGTGCCCGTCTCCGTGCCGGCGGCCCCGCAGGCCGGGCGGTGGACCGTCCTCGGCCCCGGCCGCCGGGAACTGGCCGGCGCCCTGGCGGGCGAGGTCGCCGAGGTCGCCGTCGCCGACGACCTGGCCGAGGCCGCCGGACAGGCCCCCGACACCCTGGTCGTCGTCCACACCGGCGGCGACGGGCCGGACGCGGCCCGGGCCGGCGCCCGGCGGCTGCTCACCCTGGTGCAGGACTGGCTGGCCGACGCACGGTTCGCCGACACCACCCTGGTGGTGGCGACGCGCGGCGCGACCGGCCCCGGGGACGTCACCGATCCCGGCGCCGCCACCGCGTGGGGCCTGATCCGCTCCGCCCAGACCGAGCACCCCGACCGGATGGTCCTCGCCGACCTGGACGACACGGACGCCTCCCGCGGCCTGCTGCCCTCCGCCGTGGCCTCCGGCGAACCCCAACTGGTCCTGCGCGACGGGGCGCTCAGCGTCCCCCGGCTGGTGCGCGCGCCCCGCCTGGCCGAGCCCGCCGCGGCCGGCTTCTCCGGCGGTGTCCTGGTCACCGGCGGCACCGGCGCCCTGGGCCGGCTGGTCGCCCGGCACCTGGTCACCGCGCACGGCGCCGAGCGGCTGGTGCTGCTCAGCCGCGGCGGACCCGACGCCCCCGGCGCGGCCGGCCTGCGCGACGAACTCACCGCGCTCGGCGCGCGGGTGACCGTGGTCGCCTGCGACGCCGCCGACCGGGCCGCCCTCGCCCGCGTCCTGGACGAGCACCCGGTCTCCGCCGTCGTGCACACCGCGGGCGTCCTCGCCGACGCCGTCCTCACCTCGCTCACCCCCGAGCGCCTGGACGCGGTCCTGCGGCCCAAGCTGGACGCCGCCTGGCACCTGCACGAACTGACCCGCGAACGGCCCCTCACCGCGTTCGTGCTGTTCTCCTCCGCGGCGGGCCTGCTCGGCAGCCCCGGCCAGGCCGGTTACGCCGCCGGCAACACCTTCCTCGACGCGCTCGCCGCCCACCGCCGATCGCTCGGCCTGCCCGCGGTCTCACTGGCCTGGGGCGCCTGGGCGGGCAGCGGCGGCATGGCCGACCGGCTCGGCGACACCGACGCCCGCCGCATGGCCTCCGGCGGGGTGCTCCCCCTCGACGCCGAGAGCGGGCTCGCCCTGTTCGACACGGGCGCGGGCCGCGCCGAACCGGTGCTGCTGCCGGCCCGCCTGGACCTCGCCCCGCGCGAGGCCGCCCGGGTCGCCCCGCTGCTGCGCTCCCTGGTGCGGGCGCCGCGCCGGACCGGCCCCGGAACGTCGGCCGCCGGGTCGGCGCTGCGCCGCGAACTGGCCGCGCTCGCGCCCGAGGAGCGCGCCGAACGGCTGCTGCGGCTGGTCCGGGACGAGGCCCGGGCGGTGCTCGGCGTCGAGGAGTTCGAGGCCGGCCTGCCCTTCAAGGACCTCGGCTTCGACTCGCTGACCGCCGTCGAGTTCCGCAACCGGCTCAACGACGCCACCGGCCTCAGGCTGACCGCCACCCTCGTCTTCGACCACCCCACGCCGGCCGCGCTCACCGACCACCTGGCCGGCGAGCTGGCCCCGCGCACCGGCGACGGCCCGCGCACCGAGGAGGACACCGTGCGGGCCGCGCTCGCCACCATCCCGGTGGGACGCCTGCGCGAGGCCGGCCTGCTGGACAGCCTGCTCGAACTCGCCGGGGCGCGGCCCGCGCCGGAGCAGGCGGAGGACGGCGGAACCGGCCGCGCGCCGATCGACGCGATGGACGCCGAGAGCCTGATCAGCATGGCGCTCGACGACCTCGTCGGCGACGACGACGCGCTGTGACGACGAACGGTGGGACCGCGCCGGGACGGCGCGCTGTGACGACGCCCGCGACAAGGAAGAGGACCATGGCCGAGTCCGAGAAGCCGGACACCAGGATGGTCGAGGCGCTGCGCGCCTCGCTGAAGGAGATCGAGCGGCTGCGGGAACGCAACCGCGCGCTGACCGCGGCGGCCCGGGAACCGATCGCGATCGTCGGCATGGCCTGCCGCTACCCGGGCGGAGTGCGGTCCCCGGAGGACCTGTGGCGGCTGGTCGCGGACGGCGCGGAGGGCATCACCGCGTTCCCCGGCGACCGCGGCTGGGACCCGGACCTGTACGACCCGACACCGGGCGTGCCGGGCCGCTCCTACACCCGGGAGGGCGGCTTCCTGCACGACGCGGGGGACTTCGACGCCGCGTTCTTCGGCATCGGTCCCCACGAGGCCCTCGTCATGGACCCGCAGCAGCGGCTGCTGCTCGAAGGCTCCTGGGAGGCCCTGGAGAACGCCGGCATCGACCCCGCCGCGCTCCGCGGCAGCCGCACCGGCGTGTTCGCCGGCGTCATGTACCACGACTACTTCGGCAGCTTCGGCTCGGGCAGCATCGTCTCCGGCCGCGTCGCCTACACCCTCGGCCTGGAGGGCCCGACGCTCAGCGTGGACACCGCCTGCTCCTCGTCGCTCGTCACGCTGCACCTGGCCGCGCAGGCGCTGCGCCAGGGCGAGTGCACCCTGGCGCTGGCCGGGGGAGTGACGGTGATGGCCTCCCCGGGCACCTACGTGGAGTTCAGCCGGCAGGGGGCCCTCTCCCCGGACGGGCGCTGCCGCTCCTTCGCCGACGACGCGGCCGGTACCGGCTTCTCCGAGGGACTGGGCGTCCTGGTGCTGGAGCGGTTGTCGGACGCGCGGCGCAACGGGCATCCGGTGCTGGCCGTCGTCCGGGGTTCGGCGGTGAACCAGGACGGGGCGTCCAACGGTCTGACCGCGCCGAACGGTCCGTCGCAGCAGCGGGTGATCCGGCAGGCGCTGGCGTCCGCGCGGCTGTCGGCGGCGGACGTGGACGCGGTGGAGGCGCACGGTACGGGTACGACGCTGGGCGACCCGATCGAGGCGCAGGCGCTGCTGGCCACCTACGGCCAGGAGCGCACCGAACCGCTGTGGCTGGGCTCGGTGAAGTCCAACATCGGGCACACGCAGGCCGCCGCCGGTGTCGCCGGTGTCATCAAGATGGTGATGGCGATGCGCAACGGCGTCCTGCCCAGGACCCTGCACGTGGACCGGCCGTCCACGAAGGTCGACTGGGACGCCGGACGGGTGCGGCTGCTGACGGAGGAACAGCCCTGGCCCCGCGCCGGGCGTCCGCGCCGGGCCGGTGTCTCCTCCTTCGGGATCAGCGGCACCAACGCCCACGCCATCATCGAGGAGGCCCCCGAGGAGGAGCCGGCGGACGCCGAACCGGACGCCCCGGCGGTCGTCTGGCCCCTGTCCGCCCGCTCGGCACCGGCCCTGCCCGCGCAGGCCGCACGCCTGCACGCCTTCCTGGCGGACCGGCCCGGACTGCACCCGGCGGCCGTCGCCAGGGCCCTCGGCACCCGGCGCACCGCTTTCGGCCACCGCGCGGCCGTCACCGGCACCGACCGGGACCAGCTGCTCGCCGGACTGCGCGCCCTCGCCGAGGGCGCCCCCGCCCCCACGGCCGTCACCGGCAGGGCCCGGACCGGCACCCGTACGGCGTTCCTGTTCACCGGCCAGGGGGCCCAGCGCCTCGGCATGGGCCTCGAACTGCGCGCCCGCTACCCGGTGTTCGCCGAAACCTTCGACGCGATCGACGCCCGGACCGGCCTGGACCTCGCCGGGGTCCTGGCCGGCGACGACGCCGGCGCCGTCCACCGCACGTGGTACGCGCAGACGGCGCTGTTCGCCTACGAGGTGGCCCTGTTCCGGCTGCTGGAGTCCTTCGGTGTACGGTCCGACGTGCTGGCCGGGCACTCGGTCGGCGAGATCGCCGCCGCCCACGTCGCCGGCGTCCTCGACCTGGACGACGCCTGCGCCCTGGTCGCCGCCCGGGGCCGGCTCATGCAGGCGCTGCCCGAGGGCGGCGCGATGGTCGCCGTACAGGCCGGCGAGGAGCGGGTACGGCCGCTGCTGGACGACCGCGTCGGACTCGCCGCGGTCAACGGCCCCACTTCCGTGGTGCTTTCCGGGGAGGAGGCGGCGGTGCTCGCCGCCGCCGAGGGCTTCGCGAAGACCAAGCGGCTCGCCGTCTCGCACGCCTTCCACTCGCCGCTGATGGACGGCATGCTCGACGAGTTCCGCGCGGTGGCCGAGAAGCTGACGTACCATCAGCCGCGCGTCCCGCTGGTGTCCACCCTCACCGGGCGTCCCGCCGACGCGGAGCAGCTGTGCGACCCCGGCCACTGGGTGCGGCACGTGCGGGAGACGGTCCGGTTCGCCGACGCCGTCGCGGCCCTCACCGCCTCGGGCGTCGGCCGCTTCGTGGAAGTCGGCCCGGACGCCGTGCTGACCGGCCTCGTCCGCGAGTGCCCGGACACCGACGACGCCGTCCTAGTCGCCCTCGGCCGGCGCCACGGCAGCGAACCCGCGGCCCTCCTCGCGGGGCTGGCCCGTCTGTACACCGACGGCCTCGCCCCCGACTGGGCGGCGCTCTTCCCCGGCACGGCCCGCGCCGACCTGCCCACCTACGCGTTCCGGCACGAGCGGTACTGGCTGAACGCGGACGTCGCCCTCACCGCCCTCCCGGCGGCCGCGCCGCCGCCCGCCGCCGGGTCCGTGGCCGCCGAGCCGCTCGGGCAGCGGCTCGCCGGCGCCCCGCCGGCCGAGCAGGAGGCGCTGCTGACCGAGGTGATCCGGGCCCAGACCGCCGCCATCCTCGGGCACCCGGGACCGGAGGCCGTCGAACCCGACGCCGTCTTCCTGGAGATCGGCATGGACTCCGTCTCCGCGGCCGAACTCCGCGCGGCTCTCGGCACCGCCCTGGGCAGCACCCTGCCGGCCGGTGCCGTCTTCGACCACCGCACCCCGGCCGCCCTCGCCGCCGCCCTGCGCGGGCACCTGGCGGGCGGCGCTCCCGGTCCGGCGGACCCCGGCGACCTCGAATCGGTCAGCGGGCTGGTGCGGCGCGCGGCGGCCGACGGGCGGATGGACCGGGCCATCGACCTGCTGCGCACCGTGGCCGACATCCTCCCCGGCTTCTCCACTCTGGACGAACTCGGCGCCGTCACGGACCCGGTGCGGCTGGCCACCGGCGACGCCGCCCCACGGCTCGTCTGCCTGCCGTCACCGATGGCGCTCGGCGGCGCCCACCAGTACGCCCGCTTCGCCCGGTACTTCGACGGCCGCCGTGACGTCGTGGTGCCCGCGGTACCCGGCTTCGGGCCCGGCGAGGCGCTGCCGCGCTCGGTGGACGCGGTGGTCGAGGTGGTCGTCGAGGGCATCCGCCGGGCCTGCGCGGACGAGCGGCCCTACGTCCTCGTCGGCTACTCCTCCGGCGGCCAGTTCGCCCACGCGGCGGCCGAGATCATGGAGAAGGCCGGACAGCCGGCCGCCGGCGTGGTCCTGCTGGACACCTACCTGCCCGGGGACGACGGCCAGGACGACCTGTGGCGGCAGATGTTCGACGGCATGCTGGACCGGGAGTCCTCGCTCGGGGGCTTCGGCACCGCCCGCCTCGCCGCCATGAGCCGCTACAGCGACCTGATCCAGCACTGCCTGCCCGGCGCCCTCACGGCGCCCGTGCTGTTCGTGCGGCCGACGGAGTCCTTCGCCGCCGGCACCGACGACTGGCGGGCGAGCTGGCCGGCGGAGCACGAGCCGGCCGATGTGCCCGGCACGCACTTCACGATGCTGGAGGACCGCGCACAGGCCACCGCCGAGGCGGTCGAGACCTGGCTCACGGCGGCGCGGTCCGCCGGCGCGTCCTGAAATCGCGGGCGGTCGAAAGGGAAAGGGGCGTGGGTGGCCGAAAGGCCGCCCGCGCCCCCCTTTTCCTTCAGTCGCCGGCCTCGCGGAAATGCGCCAACCACGCGTGGATATCGCATTGGACACTGGCCGGATCGATACCTAATTGCACGGCGATTTCATCGGCGGCCGATTCCGGCTGCCAGCCGCTGCGCTGGAGCGCCAGCCACATCGTCGTGCCACGCGGGCCGCATCGGTGTCGCTTGCCGGTACGCCGGGAGAAGAGCTCCAGATATCCGTCGGGCCGGACCTGTGCGGTCAGTTCGGGGTCAGGCCTCGTGGCCATGGGACTTCCCATCTTCCGTGGATTTCTGCGGACGGTTTCGACGTTACCCGTGCGCAAGCCTCGGGACACGGGTGGCAACCGGCCCTTTCGAAGGGGAGTCAAATATGCGGACAAGGGTGATGGCATCGCTGCACAAAGGTGGTGTACACCCGTCGGAACCTGCCGCTTCGAGGTAGAGAAACCTCTACCTCGAACTGGCCGGACAATGCCAATGTGCCGCGGGGCCGGCGTTCCTAATCTGGTCCGCAGACACCGCGTGAGAAGCGACATCTCGTAGGGGAGCCCCGTGCACACTTCACACGACCTCCGCCGGACGGAGGCGGTACGGCTGGACGCCGTGTCGAAGACCTATGGCCGAGGAGACAGCCAGGTGGCCGCGCTCCGCGGGCTCACCATGAGCTTCGCCGACGGCACCTTCACCGCCGTCATGGGGCCGTCCGGATCGGGCAAGAGCACCTTCCTGCACTGCGCCGCGGGACTGGTCCAGCCCACCTCCGGCACGGTCACCGTCGGCGGCACCGACCTCGCCGGCCTGGACGACACCCGGCTGACCAAGCTGCGCCGCGACCGGATCGGCTTCATCTTCCAGTCCTTCAACCTGCTGCCCGCGCTCACCGTCATGCAGAACATCACCCTGCCGCTGCAACTGGCCGGACAGCGGCCCGACAGGAACCTGATCCGCACCGTCGTGCAGCGCGTGGGCCTGGCCGAGCGGCTCGGCCACCTGCCCTCCCAGCTCTCCGGCGGGCAGCAGCAGCGCGTCGCCATCGCCCGCGCCCTGGTGACCCGCCCCGCCGTGGTCTTCGCCGACGAGCCCACCGGCGCCCTGGACACCCGCACCGCCGCCTCCGTGCTCGGCCTGCTGCGCGAGTCCGTCGACACCGCCCGCCAGACGCTGGTCATGGTCACCCACGACCCGGTGGCCGCCTCCTACGCCGACCGCGTGGTCTTCCTCGCCGACGGCGCCTTCGCCGGTGAACTGCTCCGGCCGACGGCCGACGCCGTCGCCGCCCGGATGACCCGGCTCGGCGCCTGGGAGGACGACACCCACCGGCAGGGCACCGCGCAGCCCTCGGGAGGTCGGTACTGATGTGGCGCCTGGCACTGCGCACCCTGAAGTTCCGCCGGACGAGCTTCATCGCGACCTTCCTCGCCATGTTCCTCGGCGCCGCCATCGTCATCGGCTGCGGCGGCCTGATGGAGACGGGCGTCCGCATGGCCGCCGAACCCCAGCGCCTGGACGGCGCACCGGTCGTCGTCACCGGAGAACAGACCTACGACGCCACCGCCCTGACCGAACGTCACCGCATCGACCCCCGCCTCGTCGGCGAGGTCGCCCGGGTCCAGGGCGTCCGCACCGCCGTCGGCGACGTGTCCGTCCCGGCCACCGTCCTCAAGGACGGCAAGCCGGTGACCGGCAAGTCCGCCTCGTACGGCCACGGCTGGGCCTCCGCCCGGCTCACCCCCTATACCCTCGCCGCCGGTAAAACCCCCGTCGCCGGCGGCGAGGTCGTCCTCGACGCGGACCTCGCCCGGCGCGCCGGCGCGCGCCCGGGGTCCGCCGTCGACATCGTCGTCCAGGGCACGGCCCGGCGGTTCCTGGTCAGCGGCATCGCCGAGCAGCACGGCGACCGCAACCCCGACGCCGCCGTGTTCTTCACGGACGACGAGGCCCGCACCCTCGCCGGCGGCCGGATCGACTCCGTCGGCGTGCTGCCCGACCCCGGCACGCGGGTCACCGCGGTCGCGGACGCGGTGCGCGCCGAGGTCGGCGACCGCGCCGAGGTGCTGACCGGCGAACGCCGGGGACTGGCCGAACTGCCCGGCACCCTGGCCAGCCAGCGCACCGTCGTCATCCTCGCGGCCGTCTTCGGCTCCTCCGTCGTCCTGATCGTCATGTTCGGCGTCGCGTCCACCCTCGGCCTCTCCCTCCAGCAGCGCGCCCGCGAGATGGCCCTGCTGCGCGCCGTCGGCTCCACCCCGCACCAGCTGCGCCGCATGATCCTCGCCGAGACGGCCGTGCTGTCGGTGGGCTCCGTGCTGCTCGCCCTGCTGCCCGGCTACGCCATCGGACGGCTGCTGTTCGGGGTGCTGACATCCAGCGGCGTGGTGTCGTCGGCGATCGTCTACCACGCCGGATGGATGCCGATGGCCGTCGGAGCCGTCGTCACCGTGCTCGCCGCGGCCGGCGCCACCCGGTTCGCCGGACGGCGCGCCGCCCGCACCGAACCCGTCGCCGCGCTGGCCGAATCCACCGCCGGCACCCGCTGGTTCAGCGTGCCGCGGCTGCTGCTCGCGCTGTTCTTCCTCGCCAACGGCATCGGCCTGGCCGTCGCCACCGCCACCGTCATGGACGACGGCCCCACCCTCGCCAGCACCGCCGGGCCCGCCTCCGTGCTGTTCTGCATCGGCCTCGCCCTGCTCGCCCCCGGCATCACCAAGGTCATGGTCGCGCTGCTCCGCCTGCCGGTACGGGCGTTCTCCGGGCTCTCCGGCCGGCTGGCGCTGCGCAACGCCGCCACCGCCAACGTCCGCATGGCGGGCGCGGTCGCGCCCATCGTCCTGCTCATCGGCATCGCCACCGGCACCCTGTACATGCAGTCCACCGAGGACCACGTCTCCCGGACCTCCTACGACCGCAACATCCTCGCCGACTACGTCCTCGACTCCACGACCGGCGGATTCGCGCCCGGCGTCGTCGACCGGGTGCGCGACACGCCCGGGGTGGCCGCTGCCTCCGAGTTCGTCACCAGCCGCGGCTTCGTGGACCGCGCCGGCGGCCCGGACCAGGTCGACCTGCGCGGCGTCTCCGCCGACGGCGTGCGGCAGAGCCTGGACCTGCCCGTCGTCGCCGGCTCCCTCACCGGCCTGCGCGGCGACACCGTGGCCCTGTCCGACAAGAAGGCCCGGGAGTACGGGGTGAAGGTCGGCGAGCGGCTGCCGATGCACCTCGGGGACGGCACCGCCGTACGCCCCACCGTCGTGGCCCTCTACCGCGACAACCCCAAGCAGGAGTACCTGACGCTGCCCGCGGCCACCCTCGCGCCGCACACCGGTGACGGGCTGCCGCACCAGATCCTCGTCCGCACCGCGCGCGGCGCCGGCGCCGGCGTCCACGAACGCCTCGCCGCGCTGGCCGCCGCCGTGCCGGGCACCGAACTGGACGACAGCTCCTCGCTGGCCGGCCGGAACAACCAGATCCAGCAGATCCTGGTCTCCGCCAACTACACCATCGTCGCCATGATCGTCGGGTACGCCGCGATCACCGTCGTCAACACCCTGGTGTCCGTCACCCGGAAACGGCGCGCGGAGTTCGGCCTCCAGCGGCTCACCGGCGCCACCCGCGCCCAGGTGCTCGGCATGCTGACCGTCGAGGGCTTGCTGACCGGCGTCGTCGCCACCGTCCTCGGCACCGTCGCCTCCGCGACCACCATCGTCCCCTACAGCCTCGTCAAGAGCGACTCCTACCTGCCCTCCGGATCCATCGGCATCTACCTCGCCATCGTCGGCGGATCGCTGCTGCTGGTCTTCGGCGCCACGCTGCTGCCGTCCTGGCGCGGCATGCGCAGCCCCGCCGTCGAGACGGTGAAGGCCGCGTGAGTCACTCCCTGGCCGGGCCGTCCCCGCTTCCCCCGGGCGGGGGCGGCCCCTCCGTGACCGGCGGCCGGGAATGGGAGCATGAGGACATGAAGACTGTGCCGGTCACGTGGCGCGGCCGGCTCGGCCGCGCCACCGTGGACACCCTGGTCGGCGTGGCCATCGCCTCCGGAGCGCTGCTGTCGGTCGTCCTGTTCGTCACCACCACCTACTTCATCGTCCTGTGCCTCATCGGGATCGGCTTCCTCGCGCTGCCCTACCTCACCCGGGCCGTGCGATGGCTGTGCGACCTCAATCGGCGGGCCGCTGCCCGTTCCGGCGTCCCGGTGGAGCGGCCCTACCGGCCCGAGCCGGAGGAGATCGAGAAGGACATCGTCGGCTGGACGCGGCGCTGCAAGTGGATCCTCGCCGACCCCGCGACCTGGCGGGACCTGCTGTGGCTGCTCCTCAACTGCCTCGTCGGGCTGGCCGGGTTCGTCCCGGCCGCGCTGCTGTACTACGCGGGGGAGGGGCTGTTCCTCGCCTGCGGCCTGTGGCGGCCCCTCGCTGAGGACGGACATGGCCGCTGGTACTCCTTCGTCACCGTCGACAGCTGGCCGGCCGCGCTCGCCGCGGCCCTGCTCGCTCTCGTCGTGCTCACCGGCTGGGTGTTCCTCGGCCCGCTCGTCCTCAAGGGGTACGCCCACTTCGTCCGCCTGCTGCTCGGCCCCACCCGCCAGTCCCAACTGGCCTCCCGTGTCCAGCACCTGTCCGAGACACGCTCCGGCGCGCTGGACATCCAGGCCGCCGAACTGCGCCGCATCGAACGCGACCTGCACGACGGAGCCCAGGCCCGGCTCGTCAGCCTCGGCCTCCAACTCGGCGCCGTGGACCGCAAGATGAACCAGGACCCGGAGGAGGCCCGGCGGCTGCTGCGGCAGGCCCGCACCTCGTCGGTGCAGGCGCTGCGCGAACTGCGCGACCTGGTCCACGGCATCCACCCGCCGGTCCTCGCCGAACGGGGCCTGCCCGACGCCCTGCGCGCCCTGGGCCTGGCCAGCCCGCTGCACGTCACCGTGGTGGTGGACCTGCCCGGCCGACTGCCCGACCCGGTCGAGTCCGCCGTGTACTTCGCGGTGTCCGAGCTGCTCGCCAACGCACTCAAGCACGCCGACGCCCGGCGCGTTGAGGTCGTCGCCTGGCGCGAGGAGGACGTGCTGCACGCCCGGGTCACCGACGACGGCCGCGGCGGCGCCGACGCGTCGGCCGGGAGCGGGCTCGCGGGCATCCGACGGCGGCTGGCATCCTTTGACGGGGTCCTGGAGATCGACAGTCCACCGGGCGGTCCGACCGTGATGAAGATGGAGTTGCCGTGCGCGTTGTCCTCGCCGAAGACCTCTTCCTCCTGAGGCAGGGGATCATCCAGCTGCTGGAGGCGTACGACGTCGAGGTGGTCGCCGCCGTCGACAACGGCACCGACCTCGCCGCCGCGATCACCGAGCACCGGCCCGACATCGCCATCGTCGACGTACGGCTGCCGCCCACCTTCACCACCGAGGGCCTCCAGGCCGCCCTGCGCGCCCGCCGGGAGCAGCCCGGCCTGCCGATCCTCGTCCTCTCCCAGCACGTCGAGCAGATGTACGCCCGGGAACTGCTGGCCGACGGCACCGGCGGCATCGGCTACCTGCTCAAGGACAGCGTGCTGGACGACGAGCAGTTCATCGACGCCGTGCGCCGCGTCGCGGCCGGCGGTACCGCCATGGACACCGCCGTCGTCGCCCAGCTGATGACCAGTCACTCCCGGGACGAGCCCCTCGCCGCGCTCACCGCCCGCGAGCGCGAGGTGCTGGAGCTGATGGCGGAGGGCTGCTCCAACACGGCGATCGCCCAGCGGCTCACCATCACCGAGGGAGCGGCGGCGAAGCACATCTCCAACATCTTCACCAAGCTGATGCTGCCGCCGTCGAGCGACAGCAACCGCCGGGTGCTCGCCGTGCTGGCCTACCTCAACGCCTGAGCGGGCCGGTTGGGGCGGGTAGGGGTGGTCCGCCCCCACCCCGGGCGTGAGACTGCTGGGGCACCGCCCCGCGCCGAGCGCCGCAGCCCAGGAAGGGAACGCCCGCCCCCATGACCACGCTCACCGAGCAGGACAGCCTCTGGATCCGCCGCTACCATCCCCGCCCGGACGCGGCGGCCAGGCTGGTGTGCCTGCCCCACGCGGGCGGCTCGGCGACCTTCTACCACCCGGTCTCGGCGAAGATGCCGGCCTCCGTGGACGTGCTCGCCGTGCAGTACCCGGGACGCCAGGACCGCCGTGGCGAGCCGTGTGCCACGAGCATCGGCGAACTCGCCGACCAGGTCACCGCCGTCCTGCTGCCCTGGGCGGACCGCCCCCTGGTCCTCTTCGGCCACAGCATGGGCGCCACCCTCGGCTTCGAGGTCGCCCGCCGGCTGGAACGCGACCACGGCATCGTCCCGCGCGCGCTGTTCGCCTCCGCCCGGCGGGCCCCCTCCTGCCCGCGCCACGAGACGGTCCACCTGCGCGACGACGACGGACTCATCGAGGAGATGCGCGCGCTGAGCGGCACGGACGCGTCGATCCTCGACGACGAGGAACTGATCCGCATGGCCCTGCCCGCGATCCGCGCCGACTACCGAGCGGCCGAGACCTACACCTACGAACCGGGCCCCAACCTCGCCTGCCCCATCGTCAGCCTGGTCGGCGACGACGACCCCAAGGTCACCGTGGACGAGGCCCGCGCCTGGTCCCGCCACACGGACACGGCGTCCGAGTTCCACGTGTTCGCGGGCGGGCACTTCTACCTGACGGCGCACGCCGAGGACGTCCTCGGGCTGCTGGCGAAGTGGGCGGTGCGCTCGTGACGTCGGTGCTGATCACCGGGTGCAGCAGCGGCATCGGCCTGGAGACGGCGCTGGCGTTCGCACGGCGCGGTGACCGCGTCCACGCCTGCGTCCGAAACCCCGCCGGCGCCGAGGAACTCCTGCGGCGCGCCCGCGCCGAGGACCTCACCCTCGACGTCCCCCGGCTGGACGTCACCGACGACGCGTCCGTCACCGCCGCCGTCACCGCGGTGCAGGACCGGCACGGACCCGTCGACGTGCTGGTCAACAACGCGGGCGTCGACCGGACCGGCCCCGTCGAGACGATGCCGCTCGACCGGGCGCGGGAGCTGATGGAGACCAACCTCTGGGGCCCGCTGCGCGTGTCCCGCGCCGTGCTGCCCGGCATGCGGGCCCGGGGCAGCGGGGTCATCGTGAACGTCTCGTCCCTCGCCGGGCGGACGTTCGCCGTGCCGCACGGCGGGTTCTACGCGGCGAGCAAGGCCGCCCTCGGAGCGCTCAGCGAGGCCCTGTACGCGGAGGTCCGGCCCTTCGGCATCCGGGTGGTGTGCCTGGAGCCCGGCAGCTTCGCCTCCCGGATCCAGGGCAGGTCCGTCGCCGGCGCCACCGGCGCGGAGCCGTCCGGGGACGACCCGTACCGCGCGGACCACGCCTGGCTGGCCCGGTTCCTCACCCGCGTCGCCGAAGGCGCCGCCGACTGCGCGGAGGCGGCCGAGGCCGTCGTCGCCGCCGCCGACGACCCCGCCACGCCGCTGCACACGGTGGTCGGCAAGGACGCGGAGGCGGCCCTGGGGTTCCTGGCGGGCGTCTCCTACGAGGAGTGGCTGCCCCGCTTCCTCGGCCGGGCCGAGTCCCTTGCCGGGCCCCGGCCCACCCCGTGAACGAGCGGCCGCCGGTACGACGCGGGCCTCGGAGGTGACCGTCACCTCCGAGGCCCGCGTCGTACCGGCGGCCGGCGGACGTTCAGTCGTCCACGCGGATCGACTGCGCCGGGCACAGGTCCGCGGCCTGGTGGACCTCCTCGGCCAGGTCCGCGGCCGGCACCTCCCGCAGCACCAGCACGAGGCCGTCGTCGTCCTGGTCGAACACCTCGGGGCTGAGCATCGCGCACTGGCCCGAGCCCACGCACCGGTCCCGGTCGGCGGTGACACGCATGAGGGGGACTCCGTTCGGGTCGGCCGTCACCAGGTGACGGGGAGTTCGTAGACGCCGTAGACCATGGCGTCGTCCTTGAAGCGCAGCTCCTCCGGCTCGGCCGCCAGCCGCAGTCCCGGGACGCGGCGCAGCAGCGTGCCGTAGACCGTCTCCAGCTCCACCCGGGCGAGGTTGGCGCCGATGCACTGGTGGATGCCGTAACCGAAGGCCAGGTGGCTGCGGGCCTCCTTGCGGCGGATGTCGAGGGTGCCCGGGTCGGGGAAGACGGACTCGTCGTGGTTGGCGGCGTTGTTCAGGGCGAGGATGCCCTCGCCGGCGCGGATGGTGACGCCGCCGACCTCGATGTCCGCCACCGCCACCCGTGCCGTGCCGGAGTCCGAGATGGAGAACACCCGCAGCAGCTCCTCGATGGCGTTCGGCAGGAGCGCGGGGTCGTCCCGCAGCGCCGCCATCTGCTCGGGGTGCTGGAGCAGGGCCAGCACCCCCAGGGCGATCATGTTCGCCGTCGTCTCGTGTCCGCCGACCAGCATCAGCCGGGCCATCGTGACGACGTCGACGTGGTCGGCGACCTGCTCGGTGCGGTTCTTCTCCAGGAACCGGCTGATCAGGTCGTCGCCCGGCTCGTTCTCCTTGAGGGTGACGAGCTTGTCGAGGTACGTGTCCAGGGCCTGCACCGCCGCCCCGTACTCCGCCGGGCTCAGGTCGTGGTTCATCATCGCCGCCGACCACTCCTCGAACTGCGCGTGGTCCTCGTAGGGCACACCGAGCAGTTCGCAGATGACCAGGGACGGCACCGGCAGCGCGAGCGCGGTGACCAGGTCCACCGGCCCGCCCTTCGCCAGCATCGCGTCGACGTGCTCGTCCACGATCTGCTGGATGCGCGGGCGCAGCTCCTTCACCCGCCGCGCCGTGAACTCGGGGATCAGCATGCGCCGTTGGGCGGTGTGCTCCGGCGGGTCCATGTTGAGCATCATCAGCCGGACCTGCGCCAGCATCTCCTCGGGGATGTGGAACTGGTGCGGGTAACCCGGCAGTTTCAGGTTGGAGCTCACCCGGCTGTCGCCCAGCACCTGCCGGACGTCCTCGTGCCGGGTGACCAGCCAGGCCGGCTTGCCGTTCACCTTCAACGCGGCACGCGAGACGGGCTCGTTCGCGCGCATCCCGGCGTACTCGCGCGGCTCGCTGAACGGACAGGTGCGCCGCATCGGGAACCGTGGGAGCGGTGCGTCCTGCTCGGGCAGGGCGTCGGCGGACTGGGTCATGGCTGCCTTTCGGAACGTGTCGGTGACGGAAGCGGGGTACGGGGGCGGGGTCGCGGCGTCACCAGGTGACGGGCAGCTCGTACAGGCCGTAGACGATCGCGTCGTCCTTGAACCGCAGTTCCTCCACCGGGGCGGCCAGGCGCAGCGTCGGCACGCGCCGCAGCAGCGTCGAGTACACGACGTCCAGCTCCATGCGCGCCAGGTTCTGCCCGATGCACTGGTGGACGCCGTAGCCGAACGCCAGGTGGCTGCGGGCCTCGCGCCGCACGTCGAGGCGGTCGGGGTCGGGGAACACGCGCTCGTCGTGGTTGGCCGCGTTGTTCAGCGGCAGGATGCCCTCGCCGGCCCGGATGGTCACCCCGCCGAGTTCGATGTCCTCCAGGGCGACCCGGGCGGTGCCCGCGTCGGAGATGGAGAAGAAGCGCAGCAGCTCCTCCACCGCCTTCGGCATCAGCTCGGGCTCCTCGCGCAGGGCCGCGAGCTGGTCGGGGTGCTCCAGCAGCGCCAGCATCCCCAGGGCGATCATGTTGGCGGTGGTCTCGTGCCCGGTGACCAGCATCAGCTTGGACATGCTGACGATGTCGGAGTGCTCCACCGCCGGCGTCTGCCGGTTGAACTCGATCAGCCGGCTGATCATGTCGTCGCCGGGCTCGTTCTCCTTGGCGGTCACCAGCCCGTCCACGTACCGGTCCAGCTCGTAGTGCGCCAGGCCCCGGTCCTCGTCGCTGATGTCGTGGTTCATGATGGCCCACGCCCACTCCTCGAACCGGCCGTGGTCCTCGTAGGGCACGCCGAGCAGTTCGCAGATGACGAGGGACGGCACCGGCAGCGCCAGCGCCGTGACCAGGTCGACCGGACCGTCCGCGCCCTTGGCGAGCATCTGGTCGATCTGCTGGTCCACGATCTGCTGCACCCGGCCGCGCAGCTCGCGCATCCTGCGGACGCTGAACTCCGGGGCCAGCATGCGGCGTTGCACGGTGTGGTCCGGCGGGTCCATGGAGAGGAAGGTCAGCGGCACCGACTGGAGCGTCTCCTCCGGGACCGGCACCTGGAGGGGATATCCGGGCAGCTTCAGATTGGCGCTGACCCGGGAGTCGCCCAGGATCTTCTTGTACAGGTCGTGGCGGGTGACGAGCCAGGCGGGCTTGCCGTTCACCTTCAGCCGCGCCCGGGAGACCGGCTCGGTCTCGCGCAGCCCGGCGTAGGCGGCCGGCGGGCTGAAGGGGCAGGCCCGCCGCATCGGGAACTCCGGCAGCGCGGCCCCGTCGGCCGGTTCGGCAGGTGCAGTCATCATGTCCTCATCGCACGGAGGGAGCGGGACACGCCGGTATCGGAGCGGGTCCGGGCCCGGCGCCGGTGCGGCGCTGTCAGCCGCCCCTCGCACGCTAAGCAGCCACGACCGGGGCCCCAACCCCTAGGCGCCCCTAGGCACCGCTGCCCGCGGCACGCCGGTGCGCGCGACGGCGCCCGGGGCCGGGGGAGGCCGCGGCTGCGGGAGACCGGGAACCGCAGGGGCACCCCGCGAGGGCGGCGGCCATGCCGCTGGGCGGTGTGCCGGTCGCGGGGGAGGCGGACGTGCTCGGTGGGGGTGGGCGCGCCGCCGTGGGCGAGGCGGACGCCCTCGGCGTGGCGTGGGCGAGGCGGACGCCCTCGGCGTGGCGTGGTCGCCGGCGTGGGGAAGGCGGGTGTGCTCCGTGCGGGCGAGTTGCTGCCGTGGGCGGGGGCCCCCCTTCGCGTGGGCGCCGCGGGCGAGGTGGACGCCTTCCGTGTGGGTGGGGTTGCCGCTGCGGCGGGGGCACATGCGGCCCGTGTGCGTGAGCCTGCCGCCGGTGGGGTACCGGCCGTGGGCAGGGTGGGCCCCCCGACGGGCGGCGTCCCGGCCGGGGCGCACGTCCCCGCGCTCACCTCGCCGCTCGTCCGGCCGCGCGGAGCCGCGAGCACGCCGCGGCTCGCGGCCGGGCCGCGGCCCCGCCGCCCGCCGACCCCCTAGACGCCGCCCTCCCGGACGGCCCCCGCCTAGGGGCGGCTAGGGGTCCGGCGGCGGCGCGGCGGCGGTTAGCGTCGGCTGCGGAACACGGGCAGAGGCACGGCGGAGCGGACAGGGTACGGACCCCGCCGCCCCGGCTCTCCCGGTCCCGGCCGGCACCCGTCCCCGGCCGCCGCCGACGTCCCGCAGCCGAGCAGAGGTGATCAGCGTGTCCCCGGATCCCAGCGCGAAGGGCACCGTCCCCTTCCGGGAGTACCGGACCTGGTACCGGGTGACCGGTGAACTCGGCGCGGGACGCCCGGCGGTCGTCGCCGTGCACGGCGGCCCCGGCAGCACCCACGACTACCTGCTGCCGCTGGCCCGGCTCGCCGAGGACGGCTGGCCCGTCGTCCACTACGACCAGCTCGGCAACGGCGGGTCCACCCATCTGCCCGACAGGGGCGCCGAGTTCTGGACCGTCGAGCTGTTCGAGGAAGAACTGGCCAACCTGATCGCGCAGTTGGGGATCGGCGACGACTACGTGCTGTTCGGCCAGTCCTGGGGCGGCCCCCTGTGCGCCCGGCACGCCATGACCGCCCCGGCCGGTCTGCGCGGACTGGTCATCGCCAACGCGCCCGCCTCGTACCCCGTCTGGCTCCAGGAGATGGCCCGCCTGCGCGCCCAGCTGCCGCCGGACGTGCAGGAGGCGCTGCTGCGGCACGAGGCCGCCGGCACCTACGACAGCGAGGAGTACCTGGCCGCGATGCGCGTCTTCTACGACCGCCACGTGTGCCGTGTGACGCCCTGGCCCCGGGACTTCCTGTCCTCCTTCATGGAGATCTACAACGACCCGACCGTCTACTACGCCATGAACGGACCCAACGAGTTCCACGTCATCGGTTCGCTCAAGGACTGGTCGATCGTCGAGGACCTGCACCGCGTCCGCACGCCGACCCTGCTGATCAGCGGTCGCCACGACGAGGCCACGCCGGCCGTCGTCCAGCCGTACCACGACGGTATCCCCGGAGCGCGCTGGGAGATCTTCGAGGAGTCCAGCCACCTCCCGCACCTGGAGGAACCGGAGCGGTTCCTCGCGGTGATGACCGACTTCCTCAAGAGCCTCTGACATCCACGACTCCGTGAAAGGGGGCGGAGAACCCGCCATGGCACACGACACCGCGCTCGTCTTCCCCGGCATGGGCCCCGTCCCGTTCGCCGAGGTCGGCAGGTTCATGGTGGCCAACCCCTTCGCCCGGGACCTGGTCGCCGTCGCCGACGAGGCGCTCGGCTACTCGCTCGTGGACGCCTTCCGGACCTCCCCGGGCGACTACTCCGAGGCCGCCCAGGTCGCCTTCCTCGTCAACTGCCTGGCCTGCGCCCACTGGGCCCGGGACCACCTCGGCGTGGAACCCGGCATCGTCGCCGGGCCCAGCTTCGGCGAGAAGGCCGCCCTCGCCTGGTCCGGCGCCCTGGAGCTGCCCGACGCGATCCGGCTGACCGCCGAGATCGCCCGCTGCCTGGAGGAGTACTTCGCCGAGGAGCACCAGGACAAGGTCACCCTGTCCTTCGTGCGCGCCCCGCGCGACGGACTCGACGCGATCCTCGCCGACCTCGACGCGGCGGGGGAGTGGCACGAGATCTCCTGCCACGTCGACGACGGCTTCTACATGCTCTCCCTGTCCGAGCACCGCGTGGAGTGGATGCAGGAGCGGCTGCGCGCCATCGGCAGCCTCCCGCTGTACACCATGCGGCCCCCCATGCACGCCTCGGCCTTCCGCTCACTGCGCGACAAGGCCGCGCGCGAGGTGGTGTCCCGCTACACCTTCGCCGACCCCGAGCTGCCCGTCGTCGCCGACCAGGACGGCCGGGTGCTGCACACCGGCGAGGAACTGCGCACCATGCTGCTCGACGGCTTCGACCACGCGATGAACTGGCCGAGCGTCACCACCGCCCTCAAGGACGCGGGCGTCCGCCGCCTGTGCGTCGCCGGGCCCGACAGCCTCTTCGGCCGGGTTCCGAGCACGATCCGCCAGTTCGACGTCGTCGCCGCGCAGCCGCGGCTGGCGATGACCCCCCGGCGCCGCTCGCGCGCCGCCTGACCCCCCCCGACACGTTGGAGGCACCCATGTGGGACGACCGGTTCGAACAGATACTCCGCCCCTTCCTGCCGTTCCTTCCGCCGCAGGAGGAGCTGACCCCGGAGTCCGACCTGAAGGACCTCGGCCTGGACTCGCTCGGCACCGTCCAGCTCCTCGGCACGCTGGAGGAGGACTACCAGGTCCGCTTCCGCGACAGCGCGCTGACCATGGACACCTTCCGCACCGCCGGCGTGCTGTGGGACACCCTGCGCGGCATGCTCCAGAGCACCGCGAGCTGACGGGACGGCCACCGTGCACCCCACCATGGACGGCACGCTGTCCGGCCGGTTCGCGCGCGGCCTGGCCCTCGCCCCGGACCGGCCCGCGCTGCGCGCCGACGGCGTCGAGCTCACCTACCGCGAACTGCACGAACGCGCCCTGCTGCTGGCCGGCTCGCTGCTGGCCGGGCTCCCCGGACGGCAGCCGGCCGTGGGAGTGCTCGCCGGCAAGGGACCCACGGCCTACGCGGCCCTGCTGGCCGGCCTGTACAGCGGCGTCACCGTCGTACCGCTCCAGCCGGCCTTCCCCGCCGCCCGCACCCGGCAGATGATCGAGGCCGCCGGGGTCGGCGCGCTGCTCGCCGACGACGACGCCCTGCCGGCCCTCACCGCGCTGCACGAGGCCGGTGTCACCCTGCCGACCCTGTTCGCGCCCGGCGGGCACCCCATGCCGGCGCTCGCCGTCGACCCGGACAGCGCCCTGAAGGCGCCCCTGCCGGCCCGGCCCTCCGACATCGCCTACGTGCTGTTCACCTCCGGCTCCACCGGCCGTCCGAAGGGCGTCCCGGTCACCCACGCCAACACCGCGCACTACTTCCGCCTGCTCGACGAGCGCTACGACTTCGGGCCGCACGACGTCTTCTCGCAGACCTTCGACCTCAACTTCGACTGCGCCATGTTCGACCTGTTCTGCGCCTGGGGCGCCGGCGCCGCCGTCGTACCGGTACCGGCACGGGCGTACGCGCGCCTGCCGGAGTTCGTGGCCGAGCAGCGGATGACCGTGTGGTTCTCCACGCCCAGCGCGATCACCCTCGTGCGCCGCACCGGCGGACTCGGGCCGGGCGCGCTGCCGTCGCTGCGGTGGAGCTTCTTCGCGGGGGAGGCGCTCAGCTGCAAGGACGCCGGGGACTGGGCCGCCGCCGCACCGGGCGCCACCCTGGAGAACCTGTACGGCCCCACCGAGCTCACCATCACCGTCACCGCGCACCGCTGGACACCGGGCCGGTACCTGAACGACATGGTGCCCATCGGCGCCGTCCACCCCGGCCACGCGACGCTGCTGCTGGACCCCTCCGGCGCGCCCACCGCCGGGGACGAGGGCGAACTGTGCGTCGCCGGACCCCAGCTGACCCCCGGCTACCTCGACCCCGCCGACGACACCGGACGGTTCCTGCAACACGACGGCCACCGCTTCTACCGCACCGGCGACCGCGTCCGGCGCGCCGGTGACGGCGGCTGGCTGTACCTGGGCCGCCAGGACGCCCAGGTCCAGGTGCACGGGGTGCGGGTGGAACTCGCCGAGGTGGACGCCGCCGTGCGCACCTGCCCGGGCGTCGAGGACGCCGTGAGCGTGGCGGTGCCCGTGGACGGCACGGTGGAGCTGGCCGTCTTCCACACCGGGGAGCCCGTGCCACCGGCCCGGCTCGCCCGGCACCTGCGGGAGCTGCTGCCCGCCGGGGTCGTCCCGCGCGCCTTCCACCACCTGGACGCGCTCCCGCTCAACTCCAACCGCAAGACCGACCGCAGGAAGCTCGCCTCCCAGGCCACGGCCATGCGGCAGGCCGCCGGGGCGGGACGCACACACGAAAGGCGGCAGGAGTCGCAGTGAACGGTCAACCCACAGCCCAGGCCCGTACCGACGCCCGGGTCCACGACCTGCTCGACGAGGCCACCGCCGAGCGCCCCGACGCCCCGGCGGTCACCGACGGCACGGGCCGCTGGACCTACCGGGAACTCGCCGCCCACAGCCACGCCGTCGACGCCTGGCTGGAGGAGCGCGGCATCGGCCACGGCGACCGGGTCCTCGTCCAGCTGCCCAGCACCCGCGAACTGGTCGCGCTGCTGTACGGCACCGCGCGCCGGGGCGCCGTCCTGGTCCCCGTCAACACCGGCATGAAGGACTACCACCTGCGGTCGGTCGCCGAGAACGCCGACCCCGCGCTGGTCGTCGTCACCGACCCCGCCGTCGACCGGATCACCGCCCTCGCCGGCGGCGTCCCGGTCCTCGGCCTCGGCGAGGCGTGGCGGGAGATCACCGCCCTGCGGGTGCGGGGCGCCCGCTCCGGCGGAGCGGACGTCGGCCCCGAGGACATCGCCGTCCTCGTCTACACCTCCGGCTCCACCGCCGCCCCGAAGGCGGTCATCTGCCCGCACGGCCGGATGGTCTTCGCCACCGAGGCCATCAACCTGGAGCTCGGCTACCGCCCCGACGACGTGGTGTTCTGCCGCTTCCCCATCTCCTGGGACTACGGCCTGTACAAGGTGCTGCTCACCGCGGCCGGCCGCTGCGAGATCGTGCTCGCCGACGGCGAGTCCGACCTGGTGCTGCTGCGCCGCATCCGCGAGACAGGCGCCACCATCGTCCCCATCGTGCCGTCCCTGGCCACCATGATCTGCGCCCTCGCCGAACGCGAACCCGGCCGGGAGTCCCGGGTGCGCATGTTCACCAACACCGGTGCCGCGCTGCCGAAGTCCACCGCCGACGGACTGCGCACCGCGTTCCCGGGCGCCGAGGTGATCATCCAGTTCGGGCAGACCGAGTGCAAGCGCGTCTCCGTGCTGCCGCCCGCCCACCAGGACGCCAAACCGGACTCGGTCGGCCGCCCGCTGCCCGGCACCCGCGCCTTCGTCGTGGACGACGAGGGCAACGCGCTGCCGCCCTGGCAGACCGGCGAGATCGTGGTCGAGGGCCCGCACGTCATGCCCGGCTACTGGCGCGCGCCCGAACAGACCGCACACGCCTTCCGTCCCGCGCCCGGCGGCGGACTGCGGCTGCACACCGGCGACTTCGGCCATGTGGACGAGGACGGCTTCCTGTACTACGAGGGCCGCCGCGACGACATGTTCAAGCACAAGGGCGTGCGCATGAGCACCACCGAGATCGAGAGCGCGGCCACCGACGTCCCCGGCGTCCGCGCCGCCGCCGTCCTGCCGCCCGCCCCGGGCCGCGACCTCGCGGTGTTCGCCGAGGGCGACATCGACCCGCACACCCTGCTGAAGGAGCTGTCCCTGCGGCTGGAGCCCGCCAAGGTGCCCGGCGTGAGCCGCGTCGTGGCCGAGCTGCCGCTGACCCCGCACGGCAAGCACGACCGCAAGCAGCTCGCCCGCCTCCTGGAAGGAACCACCCCGTGACCGGCCCCACCGAGCTGGCCGAACGCTTCGGCACCCCGTCCTACGTGTACGACCTGGACCGGGTGGCGGCGGCCCGCGACGACCTGTTCGCCGCGCTGCCCGACGAGGTCGAGGTGTTCTACGCCGCCAAGGCCAACCCGCACCCCGAACTGCTGCGCGAGCTGCGCTCCGGCGGCACCCGCGGCTGCCGCGCCGAGATCAGCTCCGTCGGCGAACTCGACGCGGCCCTGAGGGCCGGCTTCCCCGGCGACCGGATCCTCTACACCGGCCCCGGCAAGACCAGCGGGGAACTGACCGAGGCGCTGACGCGCGGCGTCCGCCTGTTCTCCACCGAGTCCTACGGCGACCTGTGCCGCGTCGGCGAGAGCGCGCTCGCACTCGGCCTCACCGCCGACTGCCTGATCCGGGTCAACAACGCCACCGGCGCCGCCGCCACCAGCATCCGCATGACCGGCGTCCCCTCGCAGTTCGGCTTCGACAGCGAGACCCTGCCCGGCCTCGCCGCCGCACTGCGCGAGGTACCCGGCACCCGCATCGCCGGACTGCACTTCTTCCCGCTGAGCAACGCCAAGGACGAGGCCAGCCTCGTCGCCGAGTTCCGCCACACCATCGCCACCGCCGCCGCCCTCCAGGACGCCCTCGGCGTGACCTTCCGCTTCCTCGACATCGGCGGCGGGTTCGCCGCGCCCTACGCGGTGCAGGGCGAGCGGCCCGTCTACGGCGGGCTCCGCGACGCCCTGGCCGAGGCGCTGGACGAGCACTTCCCCGGCTGGCGCGACGGCGCCCCGCGCATCGCCTGCGAGTCCGGCCGCTACCTGGTCGCCGACAGCGGCACCCTGCTGACCTCCGTCGTCAACGTCAAGGACAGCCGCGACACCCGCTACCTCGTCCTCGACGCCGGCATCAACACCTTCGGCGGCATGTCCGGACTCGGCCGCATCCTGCCCGTGTCCGTCGAACCGCACGAGTCCGTCGGCGCGGACGGCACCCCGGCGAGCCTCGCCGGGCCCCTGTGCACCCCGGGCGACCTGCTCGGCCGGAACGTCCCGCTGCCCGAGCTCGCACCGGGCGACCTGCTCACCGTGCCCAACGCCGGCGCCTACGGCCCCACGGCCAGCCTGCTGATGTTCCTCGGCCGGCCCGCCCCCGCCGAGATCGTCGTCCGCGGCGACACCCTCGTCTCCGTCTCCCGCATCCAGCACACCCGCACCTACGACCACGGACAGGCCCTGTGATGAGCCCCTTCCCGACCGCCCCCGCCCCCGGCGACCAGCCCGTGCTCGTGGCCGGCGGCATCTCCGACTCCCACACCTGGAACCTCGTCTACCTCCAGCTCCTGCTGGAGGAGCACGGGCACCGCGTGGTCAACCTCGGCCCCTGCGTCCCCGAGGACCTGCTCATCTCCGAGGCCCTCGCCCACCGCCCGGCCCTCATCGTGGTCAGCAGCGTCAACGGCCACGGCTACCACGACGGCATGCGCACCGTCACCCGGCTGCGCGAACACCCGGAGCTGGCCGGTGTGCCCGCCGTCATCGGCGGCAAGCTCGGCATCGCCGGCCCCTGCGGCGACGACGAGGTGGCCGCGCTGCGCGCCGCCGGCTACGACGCGGTCTTCGACGACAGCGCCGAGGGCGTCGCCGCCTTCCGGCGGATGCTGGACACGCTGCCGCAGCGGGCCCTGGTGTGACCGGCGTCGGGTTCGGCGCGTTCGTGCGCCGGGCTCACGACGCCGGCCACCTGGTGGTCCAGCCCCGGATGGGGATGAGCAGCCCGGCACGGATGCGGGCCGGGCTGCTCGCCACCCGGAGCGCCGCGGCGACCACCGTCGGCACGATCACCCTGGACAGCTACACCCGGGTCGGCGACCTGGAGTCGGCCGAGCTGGCCGTCCTGGAGGGCGTCGCCCTCAACGGCTACCCGATCGTGAGCCACGAGACGACCACGACCCTGAAGGTCCTCGAAGGAATCCACGGACCCGACTTCCCGGTCCAGGTCCGGCACGGTTCGGCCGCGCCGCAGGACATCTTCCGGGCGCTGACGGCCGTAGGACTCGACGCCTCCGAGGGCGGACCGGTCTCCTACTGCCTGCCCTACGGCAGGGTCCCGCTGCGCGAGTCCGTCGCCCACTGGGCCGTCTCCTGCGAACTGCTCGCCGCCCAGCGGGAGTCGGGCGGCGAACCGCACCTGGAGACCTTCGGCGGCTGCGTCCTCGGCCAGCTCTGCCCGCCATCCCTGCTCGTCGCGGTCAGCGTGCTGGAGGCCCTGTTCTTCCGCCGGCACGGCATCCGCAGCATTTCCGTGAGTTACGCCCAGCAGACCGACCCGGGCCAGGACGCCGAAGCCGTGGCCGCATTGCGCAGCCTGTGCGCGCGACTGCTGCCGGACACCGAATGGCACGTCGTCGTCTACGCCTACATGGGGCTGTTCCCGGAAACCGAGCAAGGCGCCTACCGACTGCTCGGGAAAGCGGCCGAACTCGCCGTCGCCAGCGGCTCCGAACGGCTCATCGTGAAAACCGTCGCGGAATCCCGCCGCATTCCGTCGGTCGCGGAGAACGTCGCCGCCCTCGAATACGCCGCGGCCGTCGCCGCGCACACGTCCCGCGCCCCGCTCGACGGCACCGCCACCCAGACCTACGCCGAGGCGTCGGCGCTGGTGAACGCCGTGCTGGAGCTGGACGACGACCTCGGCGCCGCGCTGCTCACGGCGTTCGCCAGGGGATATCTCGACGTTCCCTACTGTCTGCATCCGGACAATGCCGGATTCAGCCGGAGTTACATCGCCGCGGACGGCCGGCTGTGCTGGGCCGACATCGGCAGGATGCCGCTGAACGGTGTCGCCGACGTCCGCCCGGCCCGGGCCATCACCTCCGCGGACCTGCTCGACTCGCTGTCCTATGTGCGCCGTTCGTTCGACCGGCACCACCCCGGGGACAGATGGCCGGTCGAGTTGCCGGCCCCTAGGGGTGCTTAAGGGTGTGGCCTTTCAAGGGCCGTCACTACGGTGTGGAAAAAGGAGAGGAAAACCGGTGTCGGCCGAAAGCGGAGATGCGTGGATGAACGGGCCCGGAACCGACTCAGCTCTGGCACGGCGGCTCGCCACGGCCATACCGTCCCAGCACCGCAGGCTGGTGACCGAACTGGTGCGCACCGCCGTGACCGAGGCCATCGAAGCGGCCCGGCCGGGCACGGTGGACACCCTCGACCCGGCAACCCCGTTCGCCGCGCAGGGACTCGACTCCCTCGCCGCCGTCGACCTGCACCGGAGGCTGACCGAGCGGACCGGGCTCGACCTGCCGGTCGGTGTCGCCTACGACTGCCCGACCGTGCACGACCTCGCGGCCCGCCTGCTCGCCGAGGTCCACGGCACGACGGACGTCCCCGACGAGCCCGCCGCCGACGGCGGCGCCGACGAACCCGTCGCGGTCGTCGGCATCGGCTGCCGCTTCCCCGGCGGCATCTCCACGCCCGCCGACCTGTGGCGGCTGCTCACCGAGGGCGGCGAGGTGCTGTCCGGCTTCCCGCAGGACCGCGGCTGGGACCTGGACGCCCTCTTCGACGAGGACCCCGAGGTGCCCGGCAGCGCCTACGTCCGCAGCGGCGGATTCCTCGACACCGCCACCGAGTTCGACGCCGACTTCTTCGGCATCAGCCCGCGCGAGGCGCTCGGCATGGACCCCCAGCAGCGGCTCGTCCTGGAGACCTCCTGGCAGGCCCTGGAGGACGCCGGCATCGACCCCACGGGACTGCGCGGCACCCCGGCCGGCATGTTCTTCGGCGCCGAGGTGCAGGAGTACGGGCCGCGCCTGCACGACGCCCCCGACGGACTCGACGCCTACCTGCTCGCCGGGAACGCGGGCAGTGTCATCTCCGGCCGCGTCGCCTACGTGCTGGGCGCCGAGGGACCGGCCGTCACCGTCGACACCGCGTGCTCCGCCTCCCTGGTCGCCGTCCACCTGGCGTGCCGCTCGCTGCGGCAGGGCGAGTCCTCGCTGGCGCTCGCGGGCGGTGTCGCCGTCATGGGCGGTCCCGGTGTCTTCACCGCCTTCAGCCGGCAGCGGGGCCTCGCGCCCGACGGCCGCTGCAAGGCGTTCGCCGCCGCCGCGGACGGCACCGGATTCGCCGAGGGCGTCGGCGTGCTCGTCCTGGAACGGCTGAGCGACGCGCGCCGCAACGGGCACCGCGTCCTGGCCCTCGTACGCGGGTCGGCCGTCAACCAGGACGGCGCCTCCAACGGCCTCACCGCGCCCAACGGCACCTCCCAGCAGCGGCTGATCCGCCGGGCACTCGCCGACGCCGGCCTCACCGCCGCCGACGTCGACGTGGTCGAGGCGCACGGCACCGGTACCCGGCTCGGCGACCCCATCGAGGCGACCGCGCTCCTGGCCACCTACGGCCAGGGCCGGCCCGCCGACGCCCCGCTGCTGCTCGGCTCGGTCAAGTCCAACCTCGGCCACACCCAGGCCGCCGCCGGCGCCGCCGGCATGATCAAGACGATCCTCGCCATGCGGCACGGCCGGGTACCGGCGACCCTGCACGTCGACGCACCCACCCCGAACGTCAACTGGGCCTCCGGCGCCGTCGAACTCGTCACCGAGGAACGCGCCTGGCCCCGAACCGGCCGGGCTCGGCGGGCGGGCGTGTCCTCGTTCGGCGTCAGCGGAACCAACGCCCACGTCATCCTGGAGGAGCCGGACCCCGCGGACGCCGGTCTCCCGGCACGGCCGCGGGACGCGGACGGCGACGCGGACGCCGGTTCGCCGCGGCGGCCGCAGCCCGGGGCGGAGAACGCCGGTACCGGCACCCCCCTGCCCTTCGCCCTGTCCGCCCGCGGCGAAGCCGCCCTGCGCGCCCGTGCCGCCGATCTGCTGCCCCTCGTGGACGAGACCGACCCGCTGGACCTCGCCCACGCGCTGGCCACCACCCGGGCCGCCCTCGACGACCGGGCCGTCCTCGTCGCCGCCGACCGCGACGAACTGCGCACCGCGCTGGAGGACCTCGCCTCGGGAGCCACCGCGCCCACCGGGCGCGTCGACGGCGAGCTGGCCTTCCTGTTCACCGGGCAGGGCAGCCAGCGGATCGGCATGGGCCGCGAACTGGCCGCCGCCTACCCCGTGTTCGCCGACGCCCTCGACGAGGTCTGCGCCCACTTCGACCTCCAGCTCGACCGGCCCCTGGCGGACGTCCTGTTCGCCGCGCCCGGCACCCCGGAGGCCGGGCTGCTGCACCGTACCGAGTACGCGCAGCCGGCCCTGTTCGCCGTGGAGGTCGCCCTCCACCGGCTCCTGGAGAGCTGGGGCCTCGTCCCGGACCAGCTCGCCGGGCACTCCGTCGGCGAGATAGCCGCCGCGCACGTGGCCGGCGTGCTCACCCTCCAGGACGCCACGATCCTGGTCGCCGCCCGTGGCCGGCTCATGCAGGCGCTGCCCGAGGGCGGCGCCATGGTCGCCGTACGCGCCGCCGAGGACGAGGTCGCGCCGCTGCTCACCCCGCGCACCGGCATCGCCGCCGTCAACGGGCCCGCCTCCGTCGTGGTCTCCGGCGACGCGGACGACGTCGAGCGCATCGACGCCGAACTCGCCGCGCGCGGCCACGACACCAAGCGGCTGCGGGTCAGCCACGCCTTCCACTCGCCGCTGATGGAACCGATGCTGGACGCGTTCCGGCGCGTGGTGCACGTCCTCGACTTCGCCGAGCCGCGACTGCCGGTGGTCTCCACCGTCACCGGCGGGCCCGTCACCACCGAGCTGTGCGACCCCGAGTACTGGGTGGAGCACGTACGCGCCCGGGTCCGCTTCCACGACGCCGTCCGCGTCCTCGCCGACACCGGCGTGCGCACCTTCCTGGAGGTCGGCCCCGACGCCGTGCTGACCGCGATGGGCCCCGACTGCACCGACGTTCCCGACGCCGCCTTCCTGCCGGTGCTGCGGCGCGAGCGGCCCGAGGCCCGCGAGGCCGTCGGCGCGCTCGCCGCCGCCCACGCCCGGGGCGTCCCCGTCGACTGGCGGCGGCACTTCACCGGCCTCGGCGGCCGCCGGATCGACCTGCCGCCCTACCCGTTCCAGCGGCGCCGCTTCTGGCTGGAGCAGCGCGCCGCCACCGACGCCGCGGGCCTCGGCCAGCTCCCCGCCGGCCACCCGCTGCTGGGTGCCGTGGTGGCAGTCGGCGCCGAGGGCGTCGTACTGACCGGGCGGCTGTCCACCCGGACCCAGCCCTGGCTCGCCGACCACGTCATCGCCGGGCGGGTGCTGTTCCCGGGCACCGCCTTCGTCGAACTCGCCCTGCGCGCCGGCGAACACGCCGGCGCGCACACCCTGGAGGAACTGACCCTCGGCGCCCCGCTCGTGCTGCGCGCCGACGAGGACGTCGCCGTCCAGGTCGCCGTCGGCGAACCCGACGAGGCCGGCCGCCGCCCCGTCACGGTGCACACCCGCGCCGACGAAGCCGCCCCCTGGACCCAGCACGCCGCCGGCGTCCTCACCACCGCCGCCCCCGCCGCCACGGCCGGCCTGACCGAGTGGCCACCGCCAGGCGCCCGGCCGCTCGACACCGCCCGCGTCTACGCCGACCTCGCCGACCAGGGCTACGGGTACGGCCCCGCCTTCCAGGGCCTGCGCGCCGCCTGGCGGCACGGCGACGACGTCTACGCCGAGGTCGCGCTGCCCGGGGAAGCCGCCACGGACGCCGCGCAGTTCGGCCTGCACCCGGCTCTGCTCGACGCGGCCCTGCACGCCGCCGATCTCGACGCCCCGCCGCGCCCCGAGGTCCTGGTGCCGTTCGCCTGGAGCGGCGTCACCCTGCACGCCACCGGCGCCCCCGCCCTCCGCGTGAAGATCACCCGGGCCGGCAGCGACACCATCGCCCTGCGCCTCGCCGACGCCACCGGCGCCCCGGTCGCCGACATCGAGGCCCTGACCTCCCGTCCCGTACCCGCGGGCGACGTCCTGTACGCGGTGCGCTGGTCGCCCCACCCCCGACCGGCGACCAGCGCACCACCCCTGCGCACCGCCGTCCTCACGGACTCCGTGGACGCCCTGCTCGACGGCCCGGCCCCGGACGCCGTCGTGCACCGCGTGCCCGGCCCGGCGGACGCCGACGCCACCACGGCGCGCGCCCACGTCCACCATGTCCTGCGGCTGCTGCGCACCTGGCAGGAGGACGAGCGCCTGGCCGGCACCCGGCTCGTCGTCGTCACCCCGCCCGGCAGCCCCGCCCACGCCGCCGTCCGCGGCCTGGTCCGGTCCGCCCAGGCGGAGAACCCCGGCCGCTACGTCCTCGTCGAGCACGAGCAGCTGCCCGGTGAGGCCGACCTGCGCCAGGCCCTCGCCACCGGCGAACCCGAACTGTCCCTCGCCGACGGCGCGTTCAGCGTGCCCCGGCTGACGGCCCAGCCCGCCGGGGACCACGCCGCGCCCGACTGGGGCACCGTCCTCGTCACCGGCGGCACCGGCGGCCTCGGCGCGCTGCTCGCCCTGCACCTGGTCCGCGCCCACGGCGTGCGCCGCCTGGTGCTCGCCGGCCGCCGCGGCACGGCCCCCGGACTGCACGCCGAACTCACCGCGCTCGGCGCCGAGGTGACCGTCGCCGCCTGCGACGTGGGCGACCGCGAGGCGCTGCGCCGGCTGCTCGCCGAGCACCCCGTCGACTCCGTCGTGCACGCGGCGGGCACCGTGCGCGACGGCGTCGTGGACACCCTCACCGACGCCATGGTGGACGAGGTCTTCCACGCCAAGGCGCTGGGCGCCTGGCACCTGCACGAGCTGACCCGGGACCGCGACCTCGCCCACTTCGTGCTGTTCTCCTCCCTCGCCGCCGTCCTCGACGGCCCCGGCCAGGGCAACTACGCCGCCGCCAACGCCTACCTCGACGCCCTCGCCGCGCACCGCGCCGCCCTCGGCCTGCCCGCCACCGCGCTCGCCTGGGGCCTGTGGGACACCGACAGCGGCATGGGCGCCGCACTGGACGAGGCCGCCCGCGAGCGCATCGCGGCCTACGGCGTCCCCGGCCTGTCCGCCGCCCGCTCCCTGGAGCTGTTCGACGCCGCCGTCCGCTCCCGCGCACCCCACCTCGTCCCCGTCGAGATCGACGCCGCCGCCGTACGCCGCCGCCCCGACGGCATACCGCCGCTGCTGACCGGCCTCGTCCGCCCGGTCACCCGCCGCGCCGCCGCCGGCCCCGCACCCGCCACGGCCGCGGACGGACAGCTCGCGGCACTTCCCGCCGCCGACCGCGACCGCGCCCTGCTCGACCTGGTGCGCACCGAAGTCGCGGCCGTCCTGAGGCACGACGGACCCTCCGCCATCGACCCCGGCCGGGCCTTCACCGACCTCGGCTTCGACTCCCTGGCGGCCGTGGAGCTGCGCAACCGGCTGGGCACCGCGACCGGGCTGCGGCTGCCCGCCACCCTCGTCTTCGACCACCCCACCTCCCGCGCCCTCGCCGGGCACATCCGCGACACCCTCTTCGGCACCGGCCCGCAGCACACCCCCGCCGTCGCCACCCGCACCGCGCCGGACGACGACCCGATCGCCATCGTCGGCATGAGCTGCCGCTACCCCGGCCAGGTCCGCTCCCCGGAGGACCTGTGGCGGCTCGTCGCCGACGGCGTCGACGCGGTCGGCGGCTTCCCGGCCGACCGCGGCTGGGACACCGAGGCGCTGTACGACCCGGAGCCGGGCACCCCCGGCCGCACCTACACCCGCGAGGGCGCCTTCCTGTACGACGCGGCCGAGTTCGACGCCGGCTTCTTCGGCATCAGCCCCCGCGAGGCCACCGCCATGGACCCGCAGCAGCGGCTGCTCCTGGAGGTGTCCTGGGAGGCACTGGAACGCTCCGCCATCGACCCGCACCGGCTGCGCGGCTCGCGTACCGGCGTGTTCGCGGGCGTCATGTACCACGACTACGGCACCTGGCTCGCCGAGGTGCCCGAGGACCTCGCCGCCTACCTCGGCAACGGCAGCCTCGGCAGCGTCGTCTCCGGCCGGGTCGCCTACGCCCTCGGCCTGGAAGGACCGGCCGTCACCGTCGACACCGCCTGCTCCTCCTCCCTGGTCACCCTGCACCTGGCGGCGCAGGCGCTGCGGCAGGGCGAGTGCGACCTCGCCCTGGTCGGCGGCGTGACCGTCATGTCGACACCGGACACCTTCGTCGACTTCGCCCGGCAGCGCGGACTGGCCGCCGACGGCCGCTGCAAGTCCTTCGCCGCCGCGGCCGACGGCACCGGCTGGGGCGAGGGCGCCGGCGTGCTCGTCGTGGAACGCCTCTCCGACGCGCGCCGCAACGGCCACCGCGTGCTCGCGCTGGTCCGCGGCTCCGCCGTCAACTCCGACGGCGCCTCCAACGGCCTGACCGCGCCCAACGGCCCCTCCCAGCAGCGCGTCATCCGCGCCGCGCTGGCCGCCGCCGGGCTCGGCCCCGCCGACGTCGACGCCGTCGAGGCGCACGGCACCGGCACCACCCTCGGCGACCCGATCGAGGCCCAGGCCCTGCTGGCCACCTACGGCCAGGACCGCGCCGAACCGCTCTGGCTCGGCTCGGTCAAGTCCAACATGGGACACACCCAGGCCGCCGCCGGTGTCGCCGGCGTCATCAAGATGGTCATGGCGATGCGCAACGGGGTCCTGCCCAAGACCCTGCACGTCGACGCGCCGTCCCCCCAGGTCGACTGGGACGCCGGACAGGTGCGGCTGCTCACCGAGCCGCGCCCGTGGGCCGCCCCGGACCGGCCGCGCCGCGCCGGTGTGTCCTCCTTCGGGATCAGCGGCACCAACGCCCACGTGATCCTGGAGGAGTTCCCCGAGCCCGAGCCCGAGCCCGCCGAGCCGGACCCCGCCACCGCCCCGCCGCTGCTCGCCCTGCCCGTCTCCGCCCGCTCGCCCGAGGCCCTGCGCGGCCAGGCCCGGCGCCTGCGCGAGCTGACCGGCACCACCGCGGCCGACCTCGGCCTGGCCCTGGCCACCACCCGCGGCACCCACCCGCACCGCGCCGTGCTCCTCGCCGGCGGCGACGACGAGGCCGCCGCCGCGCTGGACGCCCTCGCCCACGGCACCGAGGCACCCGGGCTGCTCGTCACCGGCTCCGCCACCGACGGCACCCTGGCCTACCTGTTCTCCGGTCAGGGCGCCCAGCGCCCCGGCATGGGCCGCGACTGGTACGACGCCTTCCCCGTCTACGCCGAGCACTTCGACCGCGCCGCCGCCCTCTTCGACAAGCACCTCGAACGGCCCCTGGCCGAGGTCGTGTTCGGCGACGACCCCGACACCCTGGAGCAGACCGCCTACACCCAGGCCGCGCTGTTCACCACCCAGGTCGCGCTCTACCGGCTGCTGGAGTCCTTCGGGCTGCGCCCCGACTGGCTGGCCGGCCACTCCGTCGGCGAGTTCGCCGCCGCGCACGTCGCGGGCGTGTGGTCGCTGCCGGACGCCGTCACCGCGGTCGCCGCCCGGGGCCGGCTCATGCAGGAGCTGCCCGAGGGCGGCGCGATGACCGCCATACAGGCCACCGAGGAGGAGGTGGCGGCGCTGCTGGACGGGCGCTGCGGGATCGCCGCCGTCAACGGCCCCCGCGCCGTGGTCGTCTCCGGCGACGAGGACGCCGTCGCCGAGGTCGCCGCGCACTTCCCGACGGCCCGCCGGCTGCGCGTCTCGCACGCCTTCCACTCGCCCCGCATGGAGCCCATGCTGGCCGCGTTCCGGGAGGTCATGACCGGCATCGAGGCCGCCGAACCGACCGTGCCCCTCGTCTCCACCCTCACCGGCGCCCCGGCCGGTGCCGCCGAACTCGGCTCCGCCGACTACTGGGTGCGGCACGTGCGGGAGACCGTGCGCTTCGCCGACGCCGTCACCACGCTGGCCGCGAAGGGCGCCGGCACCTTCCTCGAACTCGGCGCCGCACCCGTGCTCACCGCCCTCGGCCCCGACTGCCTGCCGGACGCCGCGGACACCGCGTTCGTCCCGGCCGGCCGCAAGGACACCGACCCGCTGCGCGGCCTGCTGGCCGCCCTGGCCGCCGTGCACACCCGCGGCTTCGACGTCGACTGGGCGGCGCTCTACGCGTCGTACCAGGGCCGCCGGGCCGAGCTGCCCACCTACGCCTTCGAGCACCGCCGCTACTGGCTGCCCACGCCCGCCGTCGCGGTCGGCGACGCCGCCGGACACGGGCTCGCCGCGGCCGGCCACCCGCTGGTCAGCGCCCGCCTGGACCTGCCCGGGGACGCCGGGGTGCTGCTCACCGGCCGGATCTCCACCGCCACCCACCCGGTCCTCGCCGAGCACGCCGTGCTGGGCACGGTCCTGGTGCCCGGCGCCGCGCTGGTCGACCTCGCCCTGCACGCCGGGCGTCTCACCGGGCGCCCCGTCGTGGAGGAGCTGACCCTCCAGGCCCCGCTGGTGCTGGATGCGGACACCGCCGTCCACCTCCAGGTCGCCACCGGACCCGACGGCACCGTCGAGATCCACTCACGCCCCGAGAACGCCCCCGCGGACGAGGGCTGGACCCGGCACGCCACCGGCACCCTCACCGGCTCCGCCGCCGCGCCCCCGCCCGCGCCCGGCGCCTGGCCGCCGCCCGGCGCCACCCCGCTCGACGTCACCGGCCTCTACCCGCGCCTGCACGCCGAGGGGTACGACTACGGCCCCGTCTTCCGCGGCGTCAAGGCCGCCTGGCGGCACGGCGACGCGCTCCTCGCCGAACTCGAACTCCCCGACTCCGCACGGCAGGACGCCGCCCGGCACACCCTGCACCCGGCCCTGCTGGACTCCGCGCTGCACGTCACCTCCCTCGCCGACGGCGAACCGGGCGAGACGTCCGACGGCATCGCCCTGCCCTTCGCCTGGACCGGCGTCGCCGCGCACTCCCAGGGCGGGCTCACCGCCCGCGTCCGCGTCACCCCCGGCCCCGACGGCACCCGCATCGACCTCGCGGACGGCGAGGGCAGTCCCCTCGCCACCGTCGAGTCCTACGTCACCCGCCCGGTCACCGCCGACCGGCTCACCCAGCGGCGGCGCCACCTCTACGCCGTCGGCGACGAACCGCTGCCGGAGGCCGCCGGACGCCCCGACCGCCGCACCTGGGCGGTCCTCGGCGACGACGACCTCGGCCTCGGCGTCCCCGTGCACGCCGGCCTGGAGGCGCTCGGCACTCCCGTGCCCGACGTGGTGATCCTGCCCGTCACCGCGCCGCCCGCCGACGGCGAGCGGCTGCCGGGCGCCGTGCGCGCCGTGCTCGACCGCACCCTCACGGTCCTGCGGGCCTGGACGGCCGACGACCGGTACACCGGGTCCGTGCTGGTGGTCCTCACCGGTGGCGGCCTCGCCGACGCCGCCGTGCACGGCCTGGTGCGGGCCGCGCAGGCCGAGGACCCGGGCCGCGTCCTGCTCGTCGCACGGACCGGCCCCGACGGCCCCGTACCGGACCGGGCGGCGCTCGCCGCCCTCCTCGACTCCGGGGAGCCGGAGGTCCGCTGGCGCGACGGCCGCGCACACGCCCCGCGCCTGGAGCGCGCCGACGACTCCCCGGCACCGGACCGCCCGTGGGGCACCGTCCTCGTCACCGGCGGCACCGGCGGACTCGGCGCCCTCGTCGCCCGCCACCTGGCCGGCCGGCACGGTGTCACCCGCCTGGTGCTCACCAGCCGTCGCGGCCCCGGCGCGCCCGGCGCCGCCGACCTGCGCGCGGACCTGGCGGAACTGGGCGCCGAGGCGGAGATCGTCGCCTGCGACGTGTCCGACCGCGCCGCGCTCGCCGCCCTGCTCACCGCGCACCCCGTGGACAGCGTCGTCCACACCGCCGGCGTCCTGGACGACGCCCTGGTGGCCTCCCTGACCCCGGAGCGGCTGGACACCGTGCTGCGGCCCAAGGCGGACGCCGCCTGGCACCTGCACGACCTCACCCGGGACCGGGAGCTGTCCCGCTTCGTGCTGTTCTCCTCGGCCGCCGGCACCCTCGACGCCTCCGGCCAGGGCAACTACGCCGCCGCCAACGTCTTCCTCGACGCGCTGGCCGCCCACCGCGCCGCACTCGGCCTGCCCGCCACCTCCCTCGCCTGGGGACTGTGGTCCGGCGGCGGCATGGGCGCCACCCTCGACGAGAGCGGGGTCCAGCGCATCGAACGCTCCGGCATCGGCGCGCTCGACCCGGACGAGGGACTTCAGCTGTTCGACGCCGCCGTGGCCACCGGCAGCCCCGCCCTGGTACCGGTACGGCTGGACACCGCGGCCCTGCGCCGGCGCGGCGACGACGTCCCGGCCGTGCTGCGCACCCTGGCCGGCGTCACCGCCCGCACGGCCGGCGACGACCCGGCCCGCACCCTGGGCGAGCGGCTGGCCGCGCTGCCCGCCGCCGACCACGAGCACACCGTCCTGGAGGCGGTCCGCACCGAGGTCGCCGCCGTCCTCGGCCACGCCGGACCGGCCGCCGTCGAACCGCGCCGCGCCTTCACCGAGCTCGGCTTCGACTCGCTCGCCGCCGTCGAACTGCGCAACCGGCTGAACGCGGTCTGCGGACTGCGCCTGCCCTCCACGCTGATCTTCGACTACGCCACCCCGGCGGCCCTCGCCGGCCACCTCCTCGAACGGCTCCTCCCGGACACCGCGGACCCCGAGCCCCCGGCCGCCGCGCACGGCGACGACGAACTGCGCGCCCTGATCTCCCGCATCCCCGTCGCCCGCATCCGGGAAGCCGGCCTGCTCGACAGCCTGCTGAAGCTGTCCGAGCGCACCCCGGCCCCCGCCCCCGCCGACCGCGCCCTGGACATCAAGTCCATGGCCGTCGCCGACCTGGTGCGCGCCGCGCTCGACCGCAGCGCCACCCAGTGACCCCGCCCCGGTGCCGGACGACGCGCCGCGTCCGGCACCGGGCCACCCGTACCGGCGCACCCTCCACCGCGTCACCAGCGCCGCCGAACCAGCAGGGAGCGACACCGACCGTGGACACATCCGTCGAGCAGATCGTCGAGGCGCTGCGCGAGTCATTGCTCGAGAACGAGCGGCTGCGCCAGCAGAACGCCCAGCTCACCGAGGCGGCGCAGGAGCCCGTCGCGATCGTCGCCATGAGCTGCCGCTACCCCGGCGGCGTCACCACCCCCGAACAGCTGTGGGAGCTGGTCGACACCGCCACGGACGCCGTCGGCGACTTCCCCGCGGACCGCGGCTGGGACGTCGAGGGCATCTACGACCCCGACCCCGACGCCCCCGGCAAGACCCACGTCCGCGAGGGCGGGTTCCTGTACGACGCGCCGCGATTCGACCCCGGCTTCTTCGGCATCAGCCCCCGCGAGGCCATCGCCATGGACCCGCAGCAGCGGCTGCTGCTGGAGACGTCCTGGGAGGCCTTCGAACGCGCCGGCATCGACCCGCACACCCTCAAGGGCAGCCGCACCGGCATCTACGCCGGCGTCATGTACCACGACTACGGCAGCTGGCTCACCGAGGTGCCGGAGGGCGTCGAGGGCTATCTCGGCAACGGCAACCTAGGCAGCGTCGCCTCCGGCCGCGTCTCCTACACCCTCGGCCTGGAAGGCCCCGCCGTCACCGTCGACACCGCCTGCTCCTCCTCGCTCGTCGCCCTGCACCTCGCGGTGCAGGCACTGCGCACCGGCGAGTGCGACCTCGCCCTCGCGGGCGGCGTCACGGTCATGTCCACCCCGGACACCTTCATCGACTTCTCCCGCCAGCGCGGGCTCGCGCTGGACGGCCGCTGCAAGTCCTTCGCGGAGGGAGCGGACGGCACCGGCTGGGGCGAGGGCGCCGGCCTGCTCCTGCTGGAACGGCTCGGCGACGCCCGGCGCCACGGCCACCGCGTCCTGGCCGTGGTGCGCGGCTCGGCCGTCAACCAGGACGGCGCCTCCAACGGCCTGACCGCCCCCAACGGCCCCTCCCAGCAGCGGGTCATCCGCGCCGCCCTCGCCGACGCCCGCCTGGAACCCCGCCAGGTGCACGCCGTCGAGGCCCACGGCACCGGCACCCCGCTCGGCGACCCGATCGAGGCCCAGGCCCTGCTCGCCACCTACGGCCAGGACCGCGCTGAACCGCTGTGGCTGGGCTCCGTGAAGTCCAACATCGGGCACACCCAGGCCGCCGCCGGCGTCGCCGGCGTCATCAAGATGGTGATGGCCATGCGGCACGGCCGGCTGCCCAGGACTCTGCACGCCGGACAGCCGACCTCCCAGGTCGACTGGGCGGAGGGCGCCGTCGAACTGCTGACGGACGCCCGCGACTGGCCCGCCGACGGCGAGCCCCGCCGCGCCGCCGTCTCCTCCTTCGGCATCAGCGGCACCAACGCCCACGTCATCATCGAGGCCGCCCCGGAGCCCGAGCCCCGCGCGGAGGAGCCCTCCTGGAACGGACCGCTGCCGCTGGTGCTGTCCGGCCACGGCGAACAAGGCCTCGCCGCCCAGGCCCGCACCCTCCTGGACCACCTCGCCACCGGCACCGACCCCGTCCCCGACGTCGCCCACACCCTCGCCACCGGACGCGCCGCGCTCACCGAACGGGCCGTCGTCACCGGCGCCGGCCTGCCCGCCCTCACCGCGGGCCTGACCGCCCTCGCCGAAGGCGGCACCGCGCCCAACGTGGTGCGCGGCAGGCCCGCGGCCGAGTCCCGGATCGCCTTCGTCTTCCCCGGCCAGGGCTCCCAGTGGGCCGGGATGGCCGCCGACCTGCTCGACACCTCACCCGAGTTCGCCGCGCGCATGAGCGACTGCGCCGCCGCCCTCGCCCCCGTCACCGACTGGGACCTCATCGAGACCGTGCGGGCACGGCAGCCGCTGGAGCGGGTGGACGTCGTCCAGCCCGTGCTGTGGGCGATCATGGTCTCGCTCGCCGAGGTGTGGCGCGCCCACGGGGTCCGGCCCGCCGCCGTCATCGGCCACTCCCAGGGCGAGATCGCCGCCGCCTGCGTGGCCGGCGCGCTCTCCCTCGCCGACGGCGCCCGCGTCGTCGCCCTGCGCAGCCAGGCCATCGCCCGCGAACTGTCCGGCCGCGGCGGCATGATGTCGGTGGCGCTGCCCGAGGCCCGGGTGCGCGACCTCGTCGCCCGCTACGACGGACGGGTCTCGGTGGCCGCCGTCAACGGCGCCTCCTCCGTGGTGCTGTCCGGCGACGCCGACGCCCTCGACGAACTCCGGGAGACGATCGTGGCCGGCGGCGACCGCGCCAAGCGGCTCCCCGTGGACTACGCCTCGCACTGCGCGCACGTCGAGTCGATCCGGGAGCGGCTGCTCGCCGACCTGGCGGGCATCCAGGCCCGGCCCGCCGAGGTGCCGTTCTACTCCACCGTCACCGGCGCCCGGCTCGACACCACCCGCCTCGACGCCGGTTACTGGTACACCAACCTGCGCCAGAGCGTGCTGTTCGAGCCCACCACCCGCACCCTGCTCGACGCCGGGTACGGGGTGTTCGTGGAATGCAGCCCGCACCCCGTGCTGCTGCACAGCATCGAGGAGACCGCCGACGCCGCGGGCGCCGACGTCACCGGCCTCGGCTCGCTGCGCCGTGACGACGGCGGCCCCGAACGCGTCCTGACCGCCCTGGGCGAGGCCTTCGTCGCGGGCGTCCCGGTCGACTGGTCGGCCGTGTTCGACGGCATGCCGGTCCGCACCGCCGACCTGCCCACCTACGCCTTCCAGCGCGAGCGGTACTGGCTCGGCCGGTCCGCCGCCACCGGTGACGTCACCGCCGCCGGCCTGGACACCACAGGCCACCCGCTGCTGGGCGCCGCCGTCCCGGTCGCCGAGGGCGGCACCCTGTTCACCGGCCGCCTCTCCACCGCCACCGCCCCCTGGCTGGCCGACCACGCCGTGTCCGGCACCGCCCTGCTGCCCGGCACCGCCCTGGTCGAGCTGGCGCTCGGCGCGGGCCACCACCTCGGCTGCGGACACCTCGCCGAACTGACCCTCCAGGCACCGCTGCCGCTGCCCGAGCGGGGTGCGGTCCAGCTCCAGCTGCGCGTGGCCGCCGCCGACGACGGCGGACACCGCGCGCTGACCGTCCACTCCCGCCCCGAGGGCGCCGACGACACGGCCTGGACCCTGCACGCCACCGGCCTGCTCGCCCCCGGGGCCGCCCCGCCGTCCTTCGACCTGACGGCCTGGCCGCCCCGGGACGCGCGGCCCGTACCGGTCGAGGACGCCTACGAGCGCCTCACCGGCCTCGGCTACGACTACGGGCCCGCCTTCCAGGGGCTGCGCGCGGTCTGGCGGCGCGGCGACGAGACCTTCGCCGAGGTCGAACTGCCGGTCGAGCGCGAGGGCTTCGCCCTGCACCCGGCCCTGTTCGACGCCGCCCTGCACGCCGACGGCCTCACCGCGGACGGTTCCCCCGCCGACGGCCAGGCCACCGCCCGGCTGCCCTTCGCCTGGACCGGCGTCTCGCTGTACGCGGCCGGGGCCACCGCCCTGCGGGTCCGGCTGCACGGCGGTGAGACGCTCTCCCTCCAGCTGGCCGACCCCACGGGCGCCCCGGTCGCCGAGGTGGAGGCCCTCGTCTCCCGGCCCGTCGACCCGGCCGCCCTCACCGCGGCCGCCCGCCCGGACGACCTGTACCGCCTGGACTGGCCGGCCCTGCCGGTGCCCGAGGCACCCGCGCCCGACTTCGCGGTCCTGGACGAGCACGGCCCGGCCGCGCTGGACACCGTGCCCGCCTGGGTGGTGCTGCCGGCCGGCGACTCCGACCCGGTGACCGGCGTCCGCCGGGCGACCGAGCGGGTGCTGGCCGCCGTACAGGACTGGCTGGCCGACGAACGCACCGCCTCCGCACGGCTGCTGGTGCTCACGCGGGGCGCCGTCGCGGTGGGGGAGGAGGACGTCACCGATCTGGCGGGGGCCGCCGTGTGGGGCCTGGTCCGGGCCGCGCAGGGCGAGCACCCGGAGCGGTTCGTGCTCGTGGACGGCGCCGACGCCGACGCCGCCGTGGCCGTCGCGGCGGCCACCGGGGAACCCCAGCTCGCCCTGCGCGACGGCACCGTGCACGTGCCCCGGCTCGCCCGCGCCACGCCGGCCGGACAGGCGCCCGCCCTCGACCCCGACGGCACCGTGCTGATCACCGGCGGCACCGGCGTGCTCGGCGCCCTGGTCGCCCGTCACCTGGTCGCCGCGCACGGCGTGCGCCGCCTGGTGCTGGCCGGACGCAGCGGCACCGCCGCCGACGACTTCGCCGACCTGGACGCGGACATCGTCGTGGCCCGCTGCGACGCCGCCGACCGCGGCCAACTCGCCCGGCTCCTCGCCGGCGTACCGGCCGCGCACCCGCTGACCGCCGTCGTCCACCTCGCCGGAGTCCTCGACGACGGACTGGTGACCGACCAGACGCCCGAGCGCCTGGACGCCGTACTGCGCCCCAAGGCCGACGCCGCCTGGCACCTGCACGAGCTGACCCGCGACCTGGACCTCGCCGCGTTCGTACTGTTCTCCTCCGCCGCCGGCACGGTCGACGGCGCCGGACAGTCCGGCTACGCCGCCGCCAACGCCTTCCTCGACGCGCTCGCCGCCCACCGCAGGCACCAGGGCCTGCCCGCGCACTCGCTGGCCTGGGGCTTCTGGGAGCAGCGCACCGGACTGACCGCCCACCTCACCGACGCCGACGTGGCCCGCATGGCCCGCGCGGGCGTCCGGCCCCTGTCCACCGAGGAGGGCCTGCGGCTGCTCGACACCGCCCTGGGCACCGCCGAGCCGCTGCTGCTCCCGGTCGGCCTGGACCTGGCCGTCCTGCGCCGCGCCGGCGACGTCCCGGCCGTGCTGCGCGGCCTGGTGCCCGTGCGTGCCCGCCGAACCGCGGCCTCCCGCGCGGAGACCGGGTCGCTCGCCGACCGGCTGGCCGCCCTCGGCCCCGCCGAACGCGACGCGGCCCTCACGGAACTGGTGCGCACCCACGTCGCCGCCGTCCTCGGCCACGGCGGCGACATGACGCTCGATCCGCGCCGCTCCTTCCGCGAGCTGGGCTTCGACTCGCTCACCGCAGTGGAACTGCGCAACCGCCTCGGCAACGCGGCCGGCCTGCGCCTGCCCGCCACCCTCGTCTTCGACTACCCCGACGCGGGCGCCCTCGTGGGCTTCCTGCGCGGCGAACTCCTCGGCGACCGGGCCGAGGCCGCCGTCGAGGCCACCGCGCGGGAAGCCGACGAGCCGGTCGCCATCGTCGCCATGGCCTGCCGCTACCCCGGCGGGGTCGGCACCCCCGAGGAGCTGTGGCGGCTGCTCGCCGAGGGCGGTGACGGCATCGGCGCCTTCCCCGCCGACCGCGGCTGGGACCTGGACGGCCTGTACGACCCGGAGCCGGGCAAGGCCGGTCACTCCTCCACCCGGGCGGGCGGATTCCTCTACGACGCCGCCGACTTCGACCCCGACTTCTTCGGCATCGGCCCGCGCGAGGCGCTCGCCATGGACCCGCAGCAGCGGCTGCTGCTGGAGACGTCCTGGGAGGCGCTGGAGCGGGCCGGCATCGACCCGCACTCCGTGCGCGGCTCCCGCACCGGTGTCTTCGCGGGCGTCATGTACCACGACTACGGCAGCCGGCTGCGGCACGTCCCCGAGTCCGTCCGGGACTACCTCGGCAACGGCAGCCTCGGCAGCGTGGCCTCCGGCCGGGTCGCCTACGCCCTCGGTCTGGAGGGCCCGACGCTCACCGTCGACACGGCCTGCTCCTCGTCCCTGGTGGCACTGCACCTGGCCGCGCAGGCGCTGCGCCAGGGCGAGTGCACCCTGGCCCTGGCCGGCGGTGTCTCCGTGATGTCGACCGTCGACACGTTCGTGGACTTCAGCAGGCAGCGCAACCTGGCCGCCGACGGCCACGCCAAGTCCTTCGCCGACGCCGCCGACGGCACGGCCCTGTCCGAGGGCGCCGGCATGCTCGTCCTGGAGCGGTTGTCGGACGCGCGGCGCAACGGGCATCCGGTGCTGGCCGTCGTCCGGGGTTCGGCGGTGAACCAGGACGGGGCGTCCAACGGTCTGACCGCGCCGAACGGTCCGTCGCAGCAGCGGGTGATCCGGCAGGCGCTGGCGTCCGCGCGGCTGTCGGCGGCGGACGTGGACGCGGTGGAGGCGCACGGTACGGGTACGACGCTGGGCGACCCGATCGAGGCGCAGGCGCTGCTGGCCACCTACGGCCAGGAGCGCACCGAACCGCTGTGGCTCGGCTCGGTGAAGTCCAACATCGGGCACACGCAGGCCGCCGCCGGTGTCGCCGGTGTCATCAAGATGGTGATGGCGATGCGCAACGGCGTCCTGCCCAGGACCCTGCACGTGGACCAGCCGTCCACGAAGGTCGACTGGGACGCCGGACGGGTACGGCTGCTGACGGAGGAACAGCCCTGGCCCCGCGCCGGGCGTCCGCGCCGGGCCGGCGTCTCCTCCTTCGGCATCAGCGGCACCAACGTCCACACCATCATCGAGGAGGCCCCCGAGGAGGAGCCGGCGGACGCCGAACCGGACACGGACGCGGCACCGGCCCCGCTGCTGCCCCTCGTGCTCTCCGGCGCCACCCCCGAGGCACTGGCCGCGCAGGCCGCACGGCTGCGCGCGGTCGCCGACCGCCCCCTGCCCGACCTCGCCCGCTCCCTGGCCACCGGCCGCGCCGCCCTCCCCCACCGGGCCGCCGTCGTCGCCCGCGACCGGGACGAACTCCTCGCCGGACTCGCCGCGCTGAACGACGGCACCGCCTCCGACACCGTGGTCCGCGGCCGGCCCGCCGACGGCAAGGCCGCCGTCCTCTTCACCGGCCAGGGCGCCCAGCGCCCCGGCATGGGCCGCGCCCTCCACGCCGCCCACCCGGCCTTCCGCAAGGCCCTCGACGAGGTCTGCCAGGCGCTCGACGCCCATCTCGAACGCCCGCTGCGGGACGTGATGTGGGCGGAGCCCGGCACCGAGGAGGCCGGCCTGCTCGACCACACCCTCTACACGCAAAGCGCCCTGTTCGCCGTCGAGACCGCCCTGTACCGGCTGCTGGAGTCCGCCGGCGTACGGCCCGACTGGCTCGCCGGGCACTCCATCGGCGAACTGACGGCCGCCCACGTCGCCGGCGTCTGGGACCTGGCGGACGCCGCCCGGCTGGTTGCCGCGCGCGGCCGGCTGATGCAGGCGCTGCCCGCCGGCGGCGCGATGCTCGCCGTCGACGCCACCGAGGAGGAGGTGCTGGAGCACCTCGGCCCCGAGGTGTCCGTCGCCGCCGTCAACGGACCCCGCGCCGTCGTCGTCTCCGGCACCGAGGCCGCCGTCGCCGCCGTCGCCGAGGCCTTCTCCGGCCGCCGCACCAAGCGGCTGCGGGTCAGCCACGCCTTCCATTCCCCGCTCATGGACCCGATGCTGGCGGAGTTCGAGAAGACGGCCCGCGAGCTGCGGTACGCGCCGCCCGCGATCCCCGTCGTCTCCAACGTGACCGGCGCACGCGCGAGCGAGGACGAGCTGTGCGCGCCCGAGTACTGGGTCCGGCACGTCCGCGAGGCGGTCCGCTTCGGCGACGGCGTCCGGACGCTGGAGGCCGACGGCGTGCGCACCTTCCTCGAACTCGGGCCCGACGCCGTCCTGACGGCGATGGGCGCGCAGGCCGTCGCCGACGCCGAACGGTCGGCGTTCGTGCCCGCGCTGCGCCGCGACCGCGACGAGGAGCGGACCTTCGCGACGCTGCTCGGCACCGCCCACGTGCGCGGCGTGAGCGTCGACTGGCAGCGGGTCTTCGCCGGCACCGGCGCCCGCCGCACCGATCTGCCGACCTACGCCTTCCAGCGGCGGCGGCTGTGGCTGGACGACGAGCCCGGCGCGGTCGGCGACGCCGGCGGGCTGGGCCAGGCACCGGCCGGGCATCCGATGCTGGGCGCCGCCCTCGAACTCGCCGGCGACGACCGGGTGGCCCTCACCGGCCGGCTCTCCCTCGCCACCCACCCGTGGCTCGCGGACCACGCCGTTGCCGGGGTCGTCCTCGTCCCGGGCAGCGCCCTCGTCGAACTGGCCGTCCAGGCCGGCGACCGCACGCACTGCCCGCGCGTGGAGGAACTCACCCTGGAACGGCCCCTGGTCCTGCCCGAGCGGGGCGCCGTCCACCTCCAGGTGGCCGCGGCGGCACCCGACGCCGACGGGCGCCGGCGGCTGACCGTGCACGCCCGGCCCGAGGGCTCGGACGGGGAGTGGACCCGGCACGCCACCGGCGTCCTCGCCCCGCACACCGCCCCCGAACCGGCCCCGGTCACCGACTGGCCGCCCGCCGGAGCCGTCCCCGTGGACGTCAGCGGCACCTACGACCACCTCGCCGAGCAGGGCTACCACTACGGCCCGTCCTTCCGCTGCCTGCGCGGCGCCTGGCGGCTCGGCGAGGAGGTGTGGGCCGAACTGGCCCTGCCCGATGCCGAAGCGGCCGACGGCTTCGCACTGCACCCCGCGCTGCTCGACTCCACGCTCCACGCCATCGACCTGCTCGAAGGCCAGGACCCGACCGTGATGACCCTGCCCTTCTCGTGGGAGGGCGTCACCCTGTACGCCACCGGCGCCACGGCCGTCCGGCTGCGCCTCACCCCGCACGGCACCGACCACATGACCCTGCGCCTGTACGACGGCACGGGCGCCCCCGTCGCCGAGGTGAGCGCGCTGCGCGTCCGCCAGGTCACCGCCGAACAGCTGAACGCGGCCGCACCCGCCCCCGGCGACCTGTTCCGCGTGCGCTGGACCGAACTCCCCCTCACCCCCACCGACTCGGCACCCGAGCCCCGCACCCTCACCGTGACGGCGGAGGACGAGCCCGCCGACGGCCTGCCCGCGCTCGCCCGGGGGACCGCCGTGCGGGCACTCGCCGCACTGCGGCGGGACCTCGCCGACGCGCCGGACGGCACACCGCTGGCGGTGGTGACCCGCTCCGCCGTCGCCGTCCGCGCCGACGCCGTGCCCGACCCGGCGCAGGCCGTGCTCTGGGGCATGGTGCGCGCGGCGGCGGTCGAGCACCCCGGCCGGTTCGTGCTCGTCGACACCGACGACGACCCCGCCTCGGCCGCCGTCCTCCCGGCCGCCGTCGCCACCGGCGCACCCGAACTCGCCCTGCGGGCGGGCACGGTGTACGTGCCGGAACTGGCCAGGGCCACGGACGCGGAGCCCGGCCCGGCGCCCGCGCTCGACCCGGACGGCACCGTCCTCGTCACCGGCGGCACCGGCAGCCTCGGCCGGCTGCTGGCCCGGCACCTGGTCACCCGGCACGGCGTACGCCACCTGCTGCTGACCGGCCGGGGCGGGCGGCTGCCCGAACCCGGCGCGCTGGACGACCTGGCCGCCCTCGGCGCGAAGGTGACCGTGGCCGCCTGCGACGCCACCGACCGGGACGCGCTCGCCGCCCTGCTGGCGTCCGTGCCGGCCGAACAGCCGCTGACCGCCGTGGTGCACGCCGCAGGCGTCCTCGACGACGGGCTGCTCAGCGACCTCACGCCCGAGCGGCTGGAGGCGGTCATGCGGCCCAAGGCCGACGCCGCCTGGCATCTGCACGAGCTGACCCGCGACCTCGGCCTCGCCGCGTTCGTGCTGTTCTCCTCCGCCGCCGGCACCCTGGGCGCGGCGGGGCAGGCCAACTACGCCGCCGGGAACGCCTTCCTGGACGCCCTCGCAGCCCGGCGCCGCGCCGAGGGACTGCCGGCCCTCTCGCTGGGCTGGGGACTGTGGGACACCGGGGAGGGCATGGCGGCCGGTCTCGGTGAGACCGAGCTGCGCCGGCTGGCCCGCGACGGCATCCTGCCGCTGCCCGCCGACCGCGCGCTGGACCTGTTCGACCGCGCGCTGACCGAGGCGGGCGCCCCCGCCGCCGACCGCGCCGTGCTGCTCCCGGTCCGCGTCCAGGTCACCGCCGACGCCCCCGCCCTGGTGCGGGGCCTCGCCCCGGTGGCCGCACGCCGCACCGCCCGGGCGGGGGCCACCGAGGCGCCGGCGGCCGCCGAGCCGCTCCCGCGGCGGCTGGCCCGGCTGAGCGCCGCCGACGCCCTGGGGCTGCTCGTGGAGACGGTGTGCGGGCACGTCGCCGACGTCCTCGGGCACGGTTCCGGAAGCGCCGTCGATCCCCAGCGCTCCCTGGGCGACCTGGGCGTGGACTCGCTCGCCGCGCTGGAGCTGCGCAACCGGCTCGGCGCCGACACCGGCCTGCGGCTGTCCACCACGCTCACCTTCGACTATCCGACCTCCGAGGCCCTCGCCCGGCACCTCTACGAGGAACTGGGCGGGGACGCCTCCGGCGACCCGGTCGACATCGAGGCCGAAGTGGTGCGTCTGGAGACGCTGTTGGGCACGGCACTGGAATCCGCCGCGCTGGACGAGGAGCAGCGGGCCCGGGTGGCCGCCCGGTTGCGCACCCTGAGCGCGCGCTGGGACGGCACCGGCGAGTGGCGGGAGAGCGGCACCGGGTCCACCGGGTCCACCGGGTCCACCGAAGACACGGCACTGGAGACGGCCACGGCCGACGAACTGTTCGGCATCCTGGACGACGAACTGGGCAGCTTCAGCTGAGGCACACGCCCGACGGAGCGCGGCCCCACCGGAGGACACCTCCGATGGGGCCGCGCTCCGTCCGGTGGTCCCGGTGGCGGACGGCGAGCCGCCGGGACCGCTCAGCCCGCGGACGAGTGGGTGCTGGCCCAGCGGTCCGACAGCTTGGGTATGCGGTGGTCCAGCATCTTCGACGGCAGCTCCGAACGGTTGGCCACGTTGAGCTTGCGGTAGACCCGGGTGAGGTGCTGCTCGACCGTGCTGATGGTGACGTGCAGGCGGGCGCTGATCTCCCGGTTGGTGTACCCGAGCGCGGCCAGCCCGGCGACCCGGCACTCCGCGTCGCTCAGGATGGCGGGGCCGGCGTCGGAGTCGGCGCCGTCGGCGCGTACCGGGTCCTCCAGCAGGTGCGCGTCGACCGGCGACTCGATGCGGCACGCCTCGGCCTCCCGTGCGGCCTGCCGCGCCACCAGCCGCGCCCGGGCGTACTCGCCGAGTTCGTAGTGCGCCGCGGACAGGTCGGCGTACGCCTGGGCCAGCGCGTACCGGTCGCCGCACGCCTTGAGCAGGTCGATCGACTCGCGCAGCAGCGAGGCCCGGCGGTGCGGCTTGCAGGTGGCCGCCAGCAGGCGCAGCGCCATCGCCCGGGCCCTGGAACTGTGTCCTCCGGGCAGCCCCAGCTGTTCCTCGGCCCACTCCCGGGCGGTGCGGGCCTTTCCGATCCGCAGGTTGGCCAGGGCCAGGTCGGACCGCCAGGGGATGCCCTTCTGCAGGCTGGGGTTGCCCTCCCGGAGCAGCCGCCCGCAGGTCTCGAAGTCGCCCAGCGCCGCGAAGGGCCGGTCGGTGGCGAGGAAGTGGTGACCGCGGGCACGCAGGTACTGGATCCCGAACACGGTGCGGAACATCGGTTCGGGCACGTCGTGCTTGAGCAGCTCCTCCGCCTCGTCGTAGGAGCCCAGGGCGGTGTGCGCGGAGATCGCCGTCGACAGCGGGAGGCCGATGAGCACGCCCCAGCTCTCGGCGCGCAGGGTGCCGAGCGCGGTGAGCGCGCCCTGCGCGGCGGTGGTCACGTCCCCCTGGAGCAGGGCGATCTCCGCCCGGATGCTGCCGAGCAGGGCCTGCCAGGTCGTCGCCCGGCGTTCCTCGGCCCGCTCCAGCAGCGCGTCGCAGGCCTCGGCGGCGATCGCGGGCCGGTCCGCGTGGGCGACCGCGAGCAGGGACATGGCGACCAGCTCCAGGTTGAGGTGGTCCAGTTGGTGGCCCTGGAGGGCCTGGGCGACGGCCGCCGCGGAGTCGTCGGTGGCCTCGCCGCCGATGAGCGCGGCCACCCGGGCGGCCAGTCCGCCGGCACCGGCGTGCGCCTGCCGGCGGCGCCGGTCGAGGCCGGCCACAGGGGCGCCCTTGCCGGGCAGCGCCACGCCGTAGAACCACTGCCGTACGAACTCGACCTCGGCGACGATCTGGGCGTCTGCGGCCGAGTGCGCGTGGACGAGGGTGGCGACGGCCTGGGCGGCCAGTTCGGTGTCGCCCTGCCACAGCAGGTAGCGCAGGACGGTGGCGGCGTCCCGCATGCTCAGGTCGCCGGCGAGCGCCGCCTCGCGCAGCGGTTCGAGATGGGGCGCGGCGGCCGCCGGGTTCGTGCGCCACTCCGCGCGCGCGAGGGCCACCGACAGCGCGTGGCGTTCCTGTTCGTCGGTGCAGTCGCGCAGGACCAGGCCGAGGTAGTCGGTGCAGCGCTCCACGTCGTCCGCGGCCAGGGCCTGTTCCGCGGCGGTGCGCAGGACGCCCGCGCCCCAGCCCGCCGGGACGAGGTCCGCGAGCCGGAGGTGGTGCGCGACCTCGACGGCGGGCGCGCCGGACCGGTACAGCATCTGGGCGATCCGCCCGTGTAGCCGGGTGCGGGCGGCGGCTTCCATGTCCTCCAGCACCGCGGCGGCGGCGGTGGGGTGTCGGAAGGCGTGACCGTCCAGCAGGCCGGAGGAGTTGAGGACGTCCACGGCCTCCTGGGTGCCGGCCGGTGTGGTGCCGGCCAGGTCTCCCACGGGCACGGTCCCCGCCAGGGCGCCGAGCGCGGCCAGTGCCCGGGCCACCCGGACGTGTCCCGGCTCGCCGCGGTGCAGCAGCGACAGCACCGCCTGGCGGTAGGCCGCGCCGGCGATGGGCGGGCCGATCTCCGGGGCGAAGTGGGCGCTGTCGTCCAGCAGGGCGTGGATGAGGAGCGGGCTGCCGGCGGTGGCCCGGTGGTAGGCGTCGCGGACGTGTCCGGGCAGGGGCCGGCCGGCCTGTGCGGCGAGCAGTTCGCCGACGCTCGCCGCGGACAGCGGAGCCAGGCGCACCCGCCGGTGGGGCTGGCGGAGCAGCTCGGTGTGCGCGGGCGAGCGGGTCTCGCCGAAGTGTCCCGACGTGGCGCACACCACGAGGACCCGCCGGGAGCGGCCGCGGTGCAGCAGGTGGACGATCGTCTGTAACGAGGCCCGGTCCATGGCGTGGGCGTCGTCCACGGCGACGACCAGGGGCCTCTCGCCCCTGGCGAGACGCAGCAGCGTCTCGGTCGCGCTCTCGTGTCCGTCAAAGGCGCCGACGGGCCGGTGCCCGGAGTCCGCGGGCCGGCGGACGTCCCCCGGGATGTGGGCCGCCGGCCGGGCGTGGTGTGATATCGCGCACTCCGCCTCGGCGTTCCGGAGCAATTGCCCGGCCAGACTCATCGGCTGATCTCGTTCGGCCCAGCCGGCGCTACCGGTCAGTATGCGGGCGCCGGTGCTGTTCAGCGTGGTCAGGAATTCATGCACCAGCTGGGTCTTGCCCGATCCCGGACCCCCTGTGATGATCACGAGACGGCCGTGTCCTCGCGCGCTGTCAGCGAACGCCTCACCCAAGGCCTGCAGTTCTCGCGTACGGCCGAAAAGGTGCATCGAGGATCCCCCCTAGATTCATTTTTCCGAGCGAGATGGCGCCGCGTTTTCCCCCGGACGAGGCGGCGTCGTACGACGCGGCGTGGAGAGTTTGTAAGGCGACGGCACTGTCGCAAAGGCGGCGCGCCGGGCTGGCCTGCATGCGGTCGGAACAGCCCCTGACCGGCGGCGAAGAGTATCGCATCGATGTACCCGAATGATTTCGGCCAATTTATGGCTGACTTTGGTTCGGATGTTCGCGGCTTTGCTGGTTAAGTACCGAATAAAGATTAGGTGCCCATAGCAGGCAGAAACGCTATCTGTCCAGGCCAACGTTGTCAACTGTCGCCCGGGATCGCCTCTGGCCTAGTGCGCGGGTGGTTCACCGAGACGTCCTTTTACAGTCTGTTGATTTACCGGACGGTTAAAGAAAGGCGCCGGACACGGTCAATCGTGACATCGGTCACGGGAAAGCGCTTCCGCTGCCCGTTCGGGCGAGGACGATTGCCTGGGGAACCCGTTGAGCCCTTTAGGCCGGGACGGTATACGAAGTGGGTGTGCAGGTGTCCCACCTGTCCCATGCCCGAGAAGCGCCCCCGTTGCCCGCCGGCTCCCGCTTCCGCTGGTCACGCGCGGTTTCCCCGGCACGCAGGCGACGGGCGACGGGAAACCCGCCCACCCCGTCGCGCCGGGGAAGGCTGTGCACCGCACCACCTCTCACGACCACACCAGGAAACGGGGGTCCCGGTCCCCTGGCGGACCGGTGCCATCGGCACACTCATCGCCCTGCTGACAGCTCTCTTCCTCACCGCGCCGGCGAACGCGGCCGAACCGCCCCACCCGTCCGTCCGGCGCGGCGGACGCCGGCCGCGGCGTCCTCGCCCCGGGCGCCTCCGCCGCGGCCGAACGGGCCGTCGACACCGCCTGCGCGCAGGTCGCGGCCGGCGTCTGGTACACCTGGGGCGGCGGCCACGGCGCCCGGCCCGGCCCCACCTACGGCAGGAAGGACCCGACCGACCCGGCCGGCGAACACGACCCCGAACGCCTCGGCTTCGACTGCTCCGGACTGGTCCGCTACGCCTACGCGCGAGCCACCGGCGCCGACATCCTCGACGGCGACGCGAGCGCCCGGTACCACATCCACCGCACCGCCGCCCGCTTCACCGCCGCCGACGGCCTCGCCCCGCTGCGCCCCGGGGACCTGCTCGCCTACGGCACCTCCGCCGGCCTGCACCACATCGCCCCCTACCTCGGCGCGGGGAAGATGGCGGAGGCACGGCAGTCCGGGACCAGGCTGACGGCAGTGACGTCCGCCTGGGCGGCGACTGCTTCGGCGCGGTCCGCGTCGACACCGGCACCGTCGCGGGGCCCGTCCTGCGCACCTGGGGCACCGGCGTCTGGACCAAGGCCCAGCCCTCCGTCCGGGCCGCCCGCGTCTACGCCTTCCCCGGCCCCACGACCGTCCGCGTCGCCTGCCAGGAACACGCCGAGCCCGTCACCGCCGAGGGCTACACCAACGACGCCTGGTCCTGCCTCCCCGACTACCGCGCATGGATCACCAACATCTACATCCAGGGCCCGGCCTGGCTGGACGGCGTACCGACCTGCTCGTGCTGACGCGCCCGACGGGTCCTCGGGTCACGGACTCGTGAGGACGACCAGCTGCCGGGTCGCCCGGGTCATCGCGACGTAGTGGTCCACCGCCCCTTCGACGCCCTCCCCGAACCTCTCCGGATCGACGAGCACGACCAGGTCGAACTCGAGTCCCTTCGACAGCTCCGGCGTCAGGGAACGGACCCGGGAGGCCGGCCGGAACGCGGGATCGCCGATGACACAGGCGATCCCGTCGGCGTGCGCGGCGAGCCAGGCGTCGAGGACCGCGCGCAGCTCGGAGACCGAGCCGTGCACGACGGGGACACCGCTGCCGCGGATGGACGTCGGTACGTTGGCGTCCGGCAGTACGGCCCGGATGACCGGCTCGGCCTCCGCCATGATCTCCTTGGGCGTCCGGTAGTTGACGGTCAGGGACGCCAGCCGGATCCGGTCGAACCCGACCCGGGTGAGCCGTTCCCGCCACGACTCGTTGAACCCGTGCCGGGCCTGGGCTCGGTCCCCGACGATGGTGAAGCTCCGGGACGGGCACCGCAGCAGCAGCATCTGCCATTCCGCGTCGGTCAGTTCCTGCGCCTCGTCCACGACGACGTGCGCGAACGGCCCGGCGAGCAGGTCGGGGTCGGCGGCCGGCAGGACGCTGTCGTCGACCAGGGAGTTGCGCATGTCCTGGCCGTGCAGCATGACCAGCACGCCTTCGCCGTCGTCGTAGGTGTGGGCTTCCAGCAGGTTGTCGACGACCCTGTCCATGCGCTCGCGTTCGGCGGCGAGGGCTGCGGCGTGGCGGCGCTTTCGCCGGGCCGTCTCCGGGTCGCCGAGCCGCTGCCGGGCCGCGTCCAGGAGCGGCAGGTCGGACACCGTCCAGGCCTGGGGCTCCGCGCGCTGCAACAGCCGTACCTCCTCGCGGCTCAGCCACGGGGCGCACATCCGCAGGTAGGCCGGCACCGACCACAGGTCCCCGACGAGATCGGCCGCCTCCAGCAGCGGCCAGGCGCGGCCGAAGGCGGTCAGCAGGTCCCTGTTCCGCAGCAGCGACCTGCGCAGCAGTTCCGGCGGGGCGTCACCGTCGTGCTTGTCCACCAGGATCGTGAGCAGTTCCTCCCACACCTGCTCCCGCGCCTCGTTGTGCGGAGTGCCGGGTTCCGCAGCGTCGAACGCCACGGCCCAGTCGTCCGCGCTCAGCCGGATCTCGGACCAGTGCGTGGTGACCGTCATCCCCTCGGCGGGCGGCTCCTCGTAGAACCGCACGGCCTTCTCGATCGCCCGCACCATGTCCGCGGACGACTTCAGCCGGGCCACCTCCGGATCGGCCTCGGCCACGGCCCCGGCCCCCTCGGCGACCAGGTCCCGCAGGGTGCACGTCTGCACGCCCTCCTCGCCCAGGCTGGGCAGGACGTCGGCGACGTAGGACAGGTACGGCCGGTGCGGACCGACGAACAGGACGCCGCCCCGGCGGTGACCGAGCCGCGGGTCGGAGTGCAGGAGGTAGGCGGAGCGGTGCAGGGCGACGACGGTCTTGCCCGTGCCCGGGCCGCCGTCCACGACCAGGGCGCCGCGCGAGTCCGCCCGGATGACGGCGTCCTGGTCGGCCTGGATGGTGCCGAGCACGTCCCGCATCCGCGGCGACCGGCTGCCGCCCAGACTGGCGATGAACGCGGACTGGTCGTCCAGCGCGGCATGGCCGGCCAGCCCTTCCAGGGTGAACACCTCGTCCCAGTAGTCGGTGATCCGGCCGTCGGTCCAGCGGTACCTGCGGCGGCTCACCAGGCCCATCGGCCGGGCGTGGGTGGCCCCGAAGAACGGCTCGGCCGCCGGGGAGCGCCAGTCGACCAGCAGCCGGCGGCCCGCGCTGTCGGTGAGCCCCAGCCGGCCGACATAGACGGGCTCCCGGCTGTCCGCGCCGACCATGCGCCCGAGGCACAGGTCCAGTCCGTAGCGGCGCAGGGTGCGCAGGCGGGCGGTCAGCCGGTGGATCTCGGCGTCCCGGTCCATCGCCTGCCGGCCCTTGCCGCCCGGCGCCCTGCGCTCGGCGTCGAGACGGCCGGACAGCTCGGCGATCGACTGCTCGAGACACTCCGCGATGGCCGCGAAGTGCCGCTCGTCCTCGGCGATCAGCGCCGGGTCGTCCTTGGCGGCGAGGCGGCCGGAGAGGTCGAAGACACGGGTGGGCAGGGGAAGTTTCACGTCAGGGGCTCCCTTGTGAGGCCGGTCGTGGCCGTGGCGGGCGGTGGGACGGGGGTGGGGCGGACGGGCACGCGGCGGCTACGCGCGGCGGTCCGTGCGCCGCGTGGCCGCTCCCGGCTCAGGCCGACGGGCCCGGCCGCGCCGCGTCGGGCGGCGGCCCCGCGTCCGCCGCGCGGAGTCCCCGCCCGGTGGCACGCACACCCGCGCCTTCGCGCCGGACCCGTACATGGACTGAAGTACACGCACTTCGTGAATCACCCTTTTCCGCAGCTTCCTGGCCTCGGCCGGCAATTCTGCGGTACGACGGGGGCCTTGCCGCAAGCCCCCCGGTGCGCTATAAGTTGAGAGTGGCGAGGAGTGGGTGACTCCTTGCCCTTCTTCTTCTCCTCTTCTTCTCCTCTTCTTCTCCGGAGCACCCCCGCCCGGCGAGGTGCCGGATGCCCCGCGCCGGGTGATTCTGTAGGAATGCGGGATGAGCGAGGTGCGCGGCTCCGGGCGGCCTACGCCGCCTCCGGTCGCCGTGCCCTGCGCGTGACACTCGTGGCCGCGGCCGGCTTCTACGCCTTCCGCTACGTCTTCGACCGCCCCGTGGCCGCGACCTATGCGCTGTTCACCGTGGTCGCGCTGGGCGGGCTGGCCAGGATTCCGGGCACCGGGCGGCAGCGCGCGGCCGTGCTGACACGCCTGCTGCCGGTGTGCTGGGTGCTGGTGGTCGCGGGCACCTATCTGTCGGTGCGGACCTGGAGCGCGGTCGCCGGCATGCTGGTGGTCGGTTTCACGCTGGCCTTCGCCGCCGTCGGCGGACCCCGCCCGGCGGGCGCGGCGCCGGGCCTCCAACTCCTCTACATCCTCCCCTCCTTCCCGCCCTACGACCCCGGCTCACTCGGCGACCGGCTGATCGGTACGACGACGGGGCTGGTCCTCTTCGTCGCGGCCGAGGCGCTGCTCTTCCGGGAGCCGGCCCCGCTGCCGTACCGGGAGCGGGTCGCCCGGGCGGCGGTGGTCGCCGAGCGGTGCGCGGCGAAGCTCGCGGCACACCGGAACGGCCTGACCGGCACCGACGTCCTGGCGGCCCGGGAGGTGAGCCAGTCGCTGCGGTCGCTCAGCGTGCCCGAGGCGGAGCGTCCGGCCGGGCCCGGGGTACGCGCTCGCGCCCTCGCCCACACCGGCCTGGCCACCCGCACCCTGCTCGGCAGGCTGGCCGAGCTGCCCCGGCTGCCGCACCAGGGTCCGGCGCCCGAGGTGACCGCCGTACTGGGGGCGGTGGCGCGCATGGCCACGGCGACCACGAGCTGCCTTCGGACCGGAACGTCCCCCGGGGCACAGCAGCGGGAGCTGACCGAGGCACGCGCGGACCTGTCCGCCGTGTCCGACGGCCCCCCTGCCGCTCCGGCCGACGCCGGCCTCCCGCCCGCCGTCCTGCGCTGCCACGCCGCCGTGCTGGAGATCGCCGACGCGGCGCTGGCCATGGGCGCGGCGGCCGATCTGGCCGTGCGGGGCCGGCGCACCTCGGTGGAACTGCAGCCCGGCCGGTTCTGGTACGCCACCACCCGGACCCCCGTGCTGTGGTGGCACCGGCTGCGCGGCCATGCCGGGCGCCGCTCGGTGTTCTTCCAGAACGCGGTCCGCATCGCCCTGGCCCTGACGGCGGCCCGGCTCGTGGCCGGGGTGGACACGCTGCCGCACGGTTTCTGGGCGATGCTGGCGACCCTCACGCTGACCCGCACCACCTTGGGCGGGACCTGGAGCACCATCCGCCTGGCGCTCGTCGGCACGCTGGCCGGGGCCCTGCTGAGCGCCGGTCTGCTGATCCTCGCGGGCTCCGACACCACCGTGTACGCCGTCCTGCTGCCGCTGTGGATGCTGCTCGGCTTCACGGTGGGGCCGGTCAGGGGCGTGGGATGGGCGCAGGGACTGTTCACCGTGCTCGTGGCGCTGGTCTTCGCGCAGCTCGCGCCGCCGACCTGGCGGCTGGCGGAGGTCCGGGTGCTGAACGTGCTCATCGGCAGTGCGATCGGCGCGGTCTTCGGCGTGCTGGCCTGGCCCCGGGGCGGCCATGAGGAGCTGCGCCGCACGGCGGCGGACCTGCTGCGCAGGGCCGCGGAGATCGTCGTGGCCACCAGTGCCTCGGTGGCGTGCGGCACGGTGTCGCCCCCGCTGTCCAGGGCGCCCGGCCACCGCTGTCTGCAACGTGCCATCGTCCTCGCGGAGTCCGCCTACGCGCAGGTGCAGAGCGAGCCGACGCCGCCGTTCGGGGGCGGCGGGAACCGGGTGCCGCTGCCCGCCGTGGACTGGCAGGCGACACTGATCGCCGGGCACCACACCCTGTGGGGCTCGGCACGGCTGCTGGAGCCGCCGCTCACCCCGCTGAGCCCGGCGGCGGCCCTGTCGGCCGGCATGCTGGGGGAGCGGGTGGCGGGCCGGATGCTGCTCGTCTCGGCCGCGCTGGACCCGGGAGACGACACCCCCGTCGCGGCGACACCACTGATCGACCCGGCCCTCCCCGGCCTCACCGCCGAGCCGCCCGGCGCTCCCCGCAGGTACTACGCGACCGTGGCCTGGCTGGACTCGCTCATGACCGACCTGACGCGCATCACGTACGCCGCCCCGTGGCACCCCTCGGCGAGGGCGACGGCGGACGCCTCCTGAGCCTGCCCCCCGGGTGCCCCGCCGGCCGCGGACGGTCCCGGTCCCGTGGCGCCCGCCGCCTCCCGCGGACCGGCCGGGAAGGCGGCGGGGCCGTTCGCGTCAGGTGGTGCCTTGTGCCGTGACGCAGCCGATGGAACCGGCGGGGACGTTGTTGCCCGTCGATGTGGCGGTGAAGCCGAAGGTGACACTGCCGTCGGCGGGCACGACCCGGTTGTGGTCCGCGTTGCGGACCGTGACCGTGCCGTCGGTGCCGGTGGAAACGGTGCCGTTCCACAGGCTGCTGATCCTGGTGCCGGACCCGGGCTGCCAGGCCACGGCCCACCCGTCGAGCGGCGTGGTGCCGTGGTTCATGACCTCGACGGAGGCCTGGAAGCCGCCGTTCCAGGAGTTCACCACGGAGTACGTCGCCATGCAGGAACCGGTGTGCGGATCCGTGGGAGTCGGTGTGGGCGTGGGCGTCGGCGTACCGCCGGAGGTGCGGATGCCCGTCACCTCGCCGTGGCCGCCGTCGAAGACGATGTCCGAGCAGGAGAAGAAGTTCTCCTGGCTGTCCGAACGCACCCACTGGATGAACAGCAGGGCGTCGCCGGACCGCCCGGAGGGCAGCTTCAGGTCCCAGTAGTAGTGGCCGCCGTCGGTGCCCGGCGAGCCCTGCTGCGGTGGGTTGGTGACCGTCTGGATCAGGTCCAGGTCGGCCCAGCGCAGGGCGGAGGTGGGCGACCAGCCAGGCTTGGTGACGTAGACCCGGAAGTCACCCGGGTGCGCCGCCCAGTTGCTGTACTGCGCCTGGATCGTGGCCCCGCTGGTCAGATGGGTGCGAGGCCAGTCCGAGCGGGCCGCGTTGTAGCCGCGGAAGTCGTACGGCGACCGGTCGCCGGCACTGCACAGGGTGCCGTCCGGGACGTAACCCGCTCCCCGGCCGCCGGCGTTGGAGTCGAGCACCGCGAACCAGTTGTACAACGCCGTCGCACCGCTCTTGGCCAGTGCGTCCCGGCAGGCCGGGTTGGTCGGGTCCAGCCCGCCGGTCGTCGTGTGCGCGTCCAGGTAGCACAGGTAGGTGCGGGATCCGGGCAGCATCGCCACCCCGTGCGCCTGGGCGCTGGTCTGCCCCAGCAGGGTGAGGGCGAGGGCCGCCAGCAGCGTCGACAGGGCCGCTGCCACCGATATCAGTCTGTTGCGTCGAGCCACGTTCAGCTCCTTCCGATTCGGATCAGACGGGCGGTAAACCCCGGGCGGCCGCCGTACCGGAGTACGCGGGGACCGCCGGGGCGTGGGTGGGTGTCACGCCGGTGCCGTGGCCGGCGAACGCCTCGCCGGCACCGGTGCCGGCGGCGGGGTGCGCGGTGAGCTGCCCGGCCAGGCCCAGCGCCAGGGTGGCGAGCGCCGCGCCCAGCGAGGCCGCCCGGTGCCGTCGGCGCCCCGGTCTCGGCCGGTGCGGGGGTGTCCGGCGGTCGGGGTGTGTCATGCGTCCTCCTCGTGCGGGGTGCGGGTGGTGCGGGGCACGTGCGGCCGGCGGGCGCGCACTCAGCTCCCGGAGCAGTGCGGGTCGGGGTGCCGGCGGTGCCTTCAGCGGTGGAGCCGAACGACGTGGTGGCGCCGGGCCGCAGGGAGCCGTCGAAGGCGGTGCCGGGGACGGTGGCCCGGTCCGGCACGCGGGTGGAGGGGTCCTGGTAGGGCAGGGCTCCGGCCGGGCAGGCGGCGGCGGGCTCCGGTGCGGCGGCGGCCGGCGCGGTGCGGGCCAGGGCCGCGGCACACACGGGCAGGACCGTCGCCGGGCGGTGGCGGGCGAGCGGGAGGCTCATGCGGGCGGGCCTTTCCTGGAACGGTCCGGGAACGGGGCGGCGCTGCGGCGGAGCCGGGAGCAGGGCGGCGCCGGGGTGGGGCCGGGGTGGGGCCGGGGTGGAGCCGGGACCCGCCCGATCGGCGGGTGCGGGACGAGCGGGTCCCGGTGCTGGGGTGTGTCACCCGGGCGGTGTGCCGGGGGCGCGGGTCACGCGGTGGCGCAGGCGGCCCCGTTCAGGCTGAAGCCGGAGGGCTTGGCGAACGTGCCGCCATAGCTGCCCTGGAACCCGAAGGACACCTGACCGCCGGGCGCGATCTGCGCGTTGTAGGCGAGACCGCTCGCCGTGACCGACCCCGAGGACGGTGTCACGGTGGCGCCCCAGGTGCTGGTGATCCGCTGCCCCGTGGGCAGGGTGAAGGCGAGCTGCCAGCCGTTGACGGGGGAGGAGCCGGTGTTGGTGACGGTGACGTCGGCGGTGAAGCCGCCCTGCCAGACGTTGGTCCCGTAGGCCACCTTGCAGGCCGCCGGGCTCCCGGGGCCGCCCGGGCCGCCGCTGCCGGTGTCGACCGTGGAGGAGAACGAGGTCACAGCCAGGCCGGCGCCGTTCTGCCAGGGCTCGAAGCCCGCCTGCACGCTGGTCAGGTACCAGCTGTCCTGCGCGAGCCCGCGGGACACGGCCTGCCGGACGAAGTCCATGACGTCGAAGCTCCAGCTGGTGATCGCCGACGGCGCGACGAAGGACAGCACGTCGTTGCCGCCGTTGTTGCCGGACCACACCTGCCACTGACGCCCGGCGACGGTCGCCGTGCCGACCTGCGAGCCCACCGGCTGGATGGGACCCACCTTGTTGAACCACACCATGATCTCGGTCTTGTTGACGCCGTCGGTGCGGGGCGTGGGGTCGAGCCAGATGTCGTACGCGGCGTCGTACACCGCGTTGCTCACATAGCCGTAGGAAATGCTGGTCGGCGCACGGGAGATGCTGCTGAGCCTGGCCGGGAGGTTCGTGCCGGGCGAGCAGTTGGTGTAGTGGCAGCCGTTGTAGACGGACGGGTAGGACTTCGGGGCGCCGTTCGTCGGCACCGAGCCGTCGGCCTGGGTGACGCGGAACCCGGAGTCCGTGACGCCGATGCACTGGGTCTCGGCGGTGCCCCAGCGGTTGTTCTGGACGACGTAGCGGTCCTGGATCGTCGTCGAGCCGTACTGTTCGCAGATCGTGGTGTCGGCCTGGGCGGCGGGAGCGACGGCGAGCAGCGCCGCCAGGGCGGCGAGCGCGGTGAGCAGTGCGCCCAGCAGGCCGCGCGCTCCACGGGAAGGGTGCTTGTACGGTCGCATGCGGGTCCTCTCCATGACGGTGAGGGGAGTTCGGGAGCGCTCCCGGGGCGCAGTTGGATGGGAGCGCTCCCATTCCCTCCGTTGGGCAGGGACTGTAGGGAGAGTTCATGTCCCTGACAAGGCTCCGCGCGGGGTGAGTGTCGAAGAAGTCTCGAATTGGCAGGTGGAAGGCGGCCCGGTCGGCGCGGGCCCCGTGGACTGGGAGCGCTCCCGAAAACCGGCCCGGCCACAGGGCACCGGCGTCCGGCGGGACTACGCCGACTCGCGCACCACCAGCTCCGTACGGAGGATCACGTGCCGCCACGCCACGGGCGACTCCTCCATCTCCTCCAGGAGCAGCCGCACCATGGCCCGCCCGATCTCCTCCAGCGGCTGGCGGACCGTGGTCAGCCGCGGCTCGGTCCGCTCGGCCAGCGGGAAGTCGTCGAAACCGATCACGGCGACGTCCTGCGGCACCCGGCGTCCCGCCGCGCGCAGCGCCTCCAGGGCGCCGGCGGCCGTGGTGTCCGAGGCGGCGAGCACACCGTCGATGTCCGGGTGCTGCCCGAGCAGCCGGGCCATGGCGCGCCGGCCGCTCTCCGCGGTGAAGTCGCCTTCCGCGACCCAGGACGGCGGGGCGTCCAGCCCGGCGTGGGCCAGGGCTTCACGGTAGCCGCGCAGCCGGCACCGGGTGACGTACATGTCCAGCGGCCCGGTGATCGTGGCGATCGTCCGCCGGCCCTTGTCCAGCAGATGGGTGACGGCGCTGCGGGCGCCGCCGACGTTGTCCGCGTCGACGTAGCTGACGTGCTCGTCGGCCGAACGGCGGCCCAGCAGGACGGTGGGCAGCCGGGCCTCGGCGAGCATGTCCGGCAGCGGGTCGTCGGCGTGCACGGACATCATCAGCACCCCGTCGACCCGGCCGCCGCGGGCGTACTCCAGGAAGCGCTCCCGTTCGGTGTCCGAGCGGACCAGGGTCAGCAGCAGCTGCATCCCGGTGTCGGTCAGGGCGTCGCCGAGCGAACGGACGATCTCGGAGAAGAACGGCTCCGCGAACTTCCGCCAGTCCGGCTCCGTCATGACGAGCGCGACGGCGTCGGCCCGTCGCCCGGCGAGCGAACGGGCCGCGAGGTTCGGGACGTAGCCCAGTTCCGCGATGGCCTGCTGTACGGCCCGGCGTGTCGACTCCTTCACACCGGCCGCGTTGTTGACGACGCGGGAGACCGTGCCCCGGCCCACTCCGGCGTGAGCGGCCACCTCCTCCAGCGTCGGCGAGCCAGGGCGCCGCTTGCCCATGACCACCTCCCCCAAGAGATCACCGATATTACGGGCCCGGCGACGGCGGGCCCACGGAAAGTTTCGAACGGGCCGCCGGACGGGCGACACGACCGGTCACCCCCTCGGCCCGCTCGCCGTCCCACCCCGCGCCCCTCCAGCGCGCATATGCCATATTGCGGGTATTGCCGACGTAAGGGGTGTCATGAAGGTCGCAGTCATCGGCGGTACCGGGCTGATCGGGTCGCAGGTCGTCGGGAACCTCAGGGCCGCGGGGCACGAGGCCGTGCCGCACTCGCACTCCACCGGGGTCGACGTCATCAGCGGCCAGGGGCTCGACGCGGCCGTGGCGGGGGCCGACGTGGTGGTGAACACGACGAACTCCCCGACCTTCGACGCGGACTCCCTCGCGTTCTTCCAGACCTCGATGGACAACCTCCGGGCCGCGGCCGTCAAGGGCGGCGTCGGCCACATCGTGATCCTCTCGATCGTCGGCGTCGACCAGGTGCCGGAACTGGACTACTACCGGGCCAAGGTGCTCCAGGAGAACATCCTCGCGGCCGGTCCCGTCCCGTACTCGATCGTCCGGGCCACGCAGTTCATGGAGTTCATGGACGACGTCCTGTCCTGGACCTCCGACGGCGACACCGTGCGGCTTCCCCCGACGCCGATCCAGCCGATCGCCGCCAGGGACGTGGCACAAGCGGTGGCGGAGGTCGCCGTGGGCGCACCGCTGGGCGGCATCCTCGACATCGCCGGTCCCGAGGTCTTCACCCTGGACGAGCTCGGCCGCACGATCCTGTCCCGCAAGGGCGACCCGCGCGCTGTCGTCACCGATCCGGCCGCCGGCATGTTCGCCGTCGTCCAGGGGGACGTGCTCACCGATCCGCACGCCCGGCTCGCCCCCACCCGCTACGAGGAGTGGCTCGCCTGACCCGGCGCCGGACCGGGACGTCAGACGCCCAGGACGTCCAGGAGGGCCAGGGGATCCGGTTCCGAGGCGCCCTCCAGCCGCTGCTCCGCCCAGATGACCTTGCCGCGCGCCGCGTAACGCGTCCCCCACAGGTCCGCGAACCGGGAGACCAGGAACAGACCGCGGCCCCCTTCGTCGGTGGTGGCCGCGCGCCGCAGCCGGGGTGAGGTGTTGCTGCCGTCGGCCACCTCGCACACCAGGGTGCGGCCCAGCAGCAGCCTCACCCGTACCGGCGGGGCGCCGTAGCGCAGCGCGTTGGTCAGCAGCTCGCTGAGGATCAGCTCCGTGCCGAACGCCGTCTCCTCCAGCCCCCACTCGGCGAGCCGCCGGGCCGCCTCGCCGCGCACCCGGGGCACGGCCTCCACGTCGAAGGGGACGTCCCAGGTCGCGACGCACGCCGGGTCCAGCAGCCGGGTCCGGGCGACCAGCAGCGCCACGTCGTCACTGGGATGCCCCGGCAGCATCGTCTCCACCAGGGCGCGGCACGTCTCCTCGGGCGTCAGGTCGGCGTCGGCGACGGCCGAGGACAGCATCGCCAGGCCCTCGTCGACGTCCCGTCCGCGGTTCTCGATCAGCCCGTCCGTGAACAGGACGAGGCGGCTGCCCTCGGCCAGTTCCAGCTCACCGGCCTCGAAGGGATGCCCGCCCACGCCCAGAGGCGGCGACAGCGGGAGCTCGGGGAAGGACACCCGGCCTTGCGGGTCCACCACGGCGGGTGCGAGGTGCCCGGCGCGGGAGAGGGTGCAGTGCCCGCCGACCGGGTCGTAGACGGCGTAGAGACAGGTGGCACCCGTGAGCGGCACCTGGTCGTCGTCGGCGGCCGTCTCGGTCTGGGTGTCCAGCCGGGTCACCATCTCGTCGAGATGCCCGAGCAGTTCGTCCGGCGCCAGGTCCAGCGAGGAGAAGTTCAGCACGGCCGTGCGCAGCCGCCCCATGGTGACCGCGGCCTGGAGCCCGTGCCCCACGATGTCCCCGACGACCAGCGCCACCCGGAAACCGGGCAGCGGGATGACGTCGAACCAGTCGCCGCCCACGCCGGACTCCGCCGGCAGATAACGCGAGGCGACCTCCAGCGCGGCCTGGTCCGGCAGGCCCAGCGGCAGCAGATTGCGCTGGAGCGTCACGGCCAGCGCGTGCTCGCGGGAGTACCGGCGCGCGTTGTCGACGGCGACGGCGGCGCGGGCCACCAGCTCCTCGGCCACGGCGACGTCCTCCTCCTCGAACCGCGGGGAGCCCGCGCCACGCCAGAAGTTGACCATGCCGAGGACCACCCCGCGCGCGCGGAGCGGGACGGTGATCAGCGAGTGGAGGCCGTCGTCCAGCGCCCGTCGCGCTCCCTCCGGGTCCTGTGCCCGCCAGTCCCCGGCACAGCGCAGGTCCGGCACCAGGACGGCCTTGCCCTGCCGCAGCGCCGCCGCCATCGGCGTGTCGGCCGCCAGGAACCGGATCACCTCGCCCACCGCCTGCAAGGGGTGTCCGCCCCGCGTGGCCCGCAGCGCGGTACGACGCATCTCGCGGACCGCGCCCGAGGGCTCCTTGCCGCGCAGCACGGAGTCGAGGAGTTCGACGGTGACGACGTCGGCCATGCGGGGGACCGCCACCTCGGTCAGCTCCTCCGCCGTACGCCGTACGTCGAGCGTGGTGCCGATCCGTACGCCCGCCTCGTACAGGAACGACAGCCGGCTGCGCGCCACCTCGGCCTGCCCGGTGAGCGCCCTCAGCTCCGTGGTGTCACGGAAGGTGGCGACCAGCCCCTGGGCACCGCCGTACGGGGCGGTGGGCCGGGTGTTCACCGCCAGCAGCCGGTCACCGGCCGGGACGACCTCGTCGGACGCCGTCTCGCCCGACAGCAGCAGCCGTGCCAGGCCCGGCCCCAGCCGCAGCTCCCGCACGTGCCGCTGGTCGGCGTCCCCGGGCAGGTCCAGCAGCCGGCGTGCCTCGTCGTTGGCCAGCAGTACGCGCCCGTCGCCCCCGACGATGAGCACGCCCTCGCGCACCGCGTGCAGCACGGCGTCGTGGTGCTCGTACATCCGGGTCATCTCGGCCGGCCCGAGACCGTGGGTCTGCCGCAGCAGCCGGCGGCTGACCAGTGCCGCGCCGCCGGTCGCCAGCAGCAGCGCCCCCGCCGCCATGCCGAGCAGCATCGGGAGCTGCCGGTCCAGCACCTGGCCGACGTTGCTGTACTTGATCCCGGCGGTGACCACGCCGACCACGCGCCTGCCGGGGTCCGTCACCGGTACGACCGCCCGCACGGCGTCGGAGGGCCGGCCGTGGAAGGTCTCGGTGTACATCTCGCCCATGACGGCCCGGCCGACGCCCCCGGCCTTCGTGCCGATCAGGGTGGGGTCGGTGTCGGTGATCCGGACACCGCGCCGGTCGAGGACGCTGACGAAGTCGACGCCGGACCCCTTCCGCACCTGCTCCGTCGCCGGCTGCAACTGGGCGGCCGGGTGCGGCGACCGCAGTGCGAGCGCCGTCCCGGGCGCGTGCGCGAACGTCTCCGCCACGGCCAGGGAACGGTCCTCGGCGGTGCGCTGGGCGTCGTACCGCCCCTGCACCGCCAGGGCGGTGGCCCCCGCCGCCACCAGCAACAGCATGATCAGCGCCTGCAGCACGAAGACCTGCGCGGCGAGCGTGCGGACGCTCAGCGACGGCGGAAGACGGCGTCTGCGGGGCGGCCAGAGTCCGCGGCCACGCGCCGGACCGGGTGAACCCCGTGAGCCGGACGGCGGCGCCGCGCCCGCCCATGGCCAGCGGGAACGTCCGCTCATCTCCCTTTTCTAGCACTGTGCCGCCGGGCTCGGCGACCGGTGGGTCGGCCGATGGGGGTGGGGCGTTGCGTGGCGTGTCGTGTCAGGGCGGGCGGCTGGGTTCGTGCGGGTGGGCCTGTGTGGGTGGCCTGTGCGACTGGGGCGGGGGCGGTGCCGTGCCCTGCCGTTCCCCTCGTCCGCCGGGACCGTGGGCACCCCGGCCCGCGTGCCGGGCGTGCCGCCCGGCGGCCGGGGACCGTCACGCGGCCCGTGTCACGTGACGCCGGGTGACGGCCAGGGCCGCGGCCATGATGCTCAGCTGAGGGTTCACCTCCGGACAGCTCGGCAGGACGGAACCGTCGGCGATCAGTACGCCGTGCACGCCCCGCAACCGCCCTTCCGGGTCGGCCGGCGACCACTCGGGGTCGGCGCCGGCCGCCGCGGTACCGGTGGGATGGAACGCGGAGACGTGCAGGTGGCGCACGCTCACCGTGTCGAGCAGGGCCTCCAGCTGGGCAGGGGTGCGGGCGCGCGGCGCGCGGGGAACGCCCGTCAGCACCTCCTCGGCGCCGGCCGCGAACAGCAGACGTCCCATGGCCCGCTGGGCGCGCAGCAGCCGGCCCGCGTCACGCGCCGCGAGGTCGTAGCGCGGCAGCGGACGGTCCCGGCCGAGGACACGGCCCGACGGACGGTCGGCGATCATCGCGCCGAGCGTCGCCAGCCGGTCCGCCTGTTCGAGTTCCCGCCGCAGTGCACGGCCGATCCCCGGCGGCACGAAGGAACTCATGCCCGGCGGTGCCGCGGTCGCCTCGATCAGGATGCCGTCGGCCCGCAGGTGCTCCACACCGACGCTCTGCAGCACACCCTGCCAGGCGGTCACCGGCCGGTCGAAGCGGCCCGCGACGCTGATGGCGGGGTGCACGCTGAGGTTGCGGCCGAGCCGCCGGTGCCCGCCCAGGCCGGAGCGGCGCAGCAGCGGCGGGGTGTGCAGGGCCCCGGCGGCGACCACGACCAAGGGGCTGAGGATCTCCAGTTCGCTGCCGTCCGGACGGCGGGCGAGCACCCCGGCGGCCCGCGGACCGGCCGGCCCGTCGCGGTCGGTGAGGATGCGCCGTACCCGAGCACCCGTCACGATGCGCGCGCCGGCCGCGCACGCCTCGGGGAGCACGGACAGCTGGACGCTCTGCTTGGCGCCGGTGGGGCAGCCGACGACGCACTGGCAGGAGCCCCGGCAGCCCGGGGCGTTGCGCCGCAGGGGTGCGGCGGCCCAGCCGAGTTCCCGGGCGCCGGCCAGGGCGAGCCGCCCGTTGGCGCCGAGGACGTCCAGCGGCTGCCGCGCCACCCGCAGAACGCGTTCGACCTCGTCCAGATGCGTGGCGAAGTCCTCGGCGGCGGCGAACCCGTGCCGGCGGAGCCAGCGGGCGACGACGTGTTCCGGGGTCCGGTAGCAGGTGCCCGAGTTGACGACGGTGGTACCGCCGACCGCGCGGCCCACGGGCAGGACCAGCGGCGGATTGCCCAGGGCGACGGTCGCGCCGCCGTCCCGGTACAGGCTCGTGAAGCGGTCGAGCGGCGCCCGTCGGCCGAACGACGCGGTGGAGTGGTGCTCACCCTCTTCGACGACGACCACGCGCATCCCGGCAGCGGCGAGCGTCCGCGCGGCCATCGCGCCGCCCGCCCCCGAGCCCACGACGACCGCGTCCGCGGTGGACCGCGCGGGCCAGTCGGAGGAGGGCGTGCAGTCGAGCGGAGGATCCTCGGGCGCGTACGCCGAGGGCGCGTACGCCGAGGGCGTGGAGGGCGAGGGGGTGGTGGCCGAGGGGGTGGTGGCCGAGGGCGTGGTGGGCGAGGGGGCGGTGGGCGAAGAAGCGGGGTGCGAAGGGGCCGGGCTCGGGGCTGCGGGCTGCCAGGGCACGGGGCCCGAGGGCGCGGGGTCCGGGGGTGCGGGGTCCGAGGGCGCCGGCCCCGGCTGGGTGGACTCCGGCGGCGCGGACCGCGGCGGCGTGGGCACCGCGGGCGTGCCGTCGAGCGGCGCACGCCCCGGCGTGGAGACCGACGGGGCGGCACCGTCGTACCGCATGCGTTCGGTGCCCGCGGCCAGCAGGACCGGTACCTTGAGCGCGTCCAGCAGCGGCAGCAGGGCCGGGCGAGCGGCGAGCGACGTCATGACCTGCTCGCGTTCCTCCGCGTCGAGCGCGGACAGCCGCCTGCCGGTACGGGCGACGGCGTACGCGTCGATCGCCACGGCGGCGGCGCGCACCGCCGCGCGGGCCGGGGCCGGCATGACGCCGAGCAGGGCGGCGACGCGCCGGGGTACGGTCCTGGTCCACTCGGCCGTGCCGTCGTCGGCGAGAACGGCGGCCGCAAGTCCCGTCAGTGCCCGGGGAGTTGCGCTCATCGGCTCCCGACCTCCGCGTGCGCGGTGCCCGACAGCCGCCAGGCCGCCTCCGGCCGCCACCGGCCCCACCAGCGCTCCACGCGCACGTCCGCGTCCGCCCGCTCGCTGTTGCGGCACACGGCGGCGGAACCGTCCGGGTCGGTGTAGTCGAGGGCGAGCGTCCCGTCCGGCGGCTGGGTCACCGTCACCCGGATGCGCCGCAGGCCCGCACGGCCCTCGACCCGCCAGCGCGGCAGGCCGATGTCCGCGCGGAACCGGCCGATTCCCGCCCAGCCCACGGCGGTCCGCTCCACCCGCCGGGGCCAGGCGCGGCCGTTCCGGTACAGGCGCAGGAACACCAGAGGGGGCAGCCGGTCGAGTCCGCGCCGCGTCGACACGGCGGCGACGATCTCCAGGACGTCACCTCCTCCCAGGTCGGCGTGGAGCCAGGCCCAGCGGCGGGCGTTGCCGTGGCCGAAGATGCGCGCGCTCGCTCCGGGCGCGTCGGTCAGGCGCAGCTCGCGGGTCCCGTGGCGGACGGTTCCGGTGTAGCGGGCACGGGCGGCGGGCAGCAGGTGTGTGGCCGGCAGCCAGGGGCGCCGCCAGGACCAGCGGGGGAACGTGTGCAGCGGCGGGCCCTGGACCTCCTCGGCGAGCGCCCAGGTGAACGGCCCCGCCGAACCGGTCAGCCGGCCGGGCGCGACACGGACGCCTCCGGCGACGAAGCCGTCGATCCGGCCGGCCGGGTCGCCGGTCAGATCGCCGGTCAGGTCGTCGGTCTGCCCGGCCGGGCCGTCAGTCGGCTCGTCGGTCCGGCCCCCCGCCCACCCGTCGGTCCGTCGCCCCGCCCACCCCCGAGTCGGTCCTCCCGCCCGTCCGCTCCTCCCGCCCTTCCGGCCCGCCCAGGGAACCGGGCCGAACCGGGCGTGCTCCACCGGGCCCTCCTTCGGGAACACGGCGATCCAGCCGTGCGCATAGGCGGGTGCGCCGTCGTGGGGGGCGACGAGTTCGTGGTGCAGCCAGACACCGCTGCCGCTCGCCGGATCGGTCAGGGTCGTGTACCAGACCTCCGTCCGCCCCGGTGTGCCGTCCCAGCGCGGCGCCAGGAACCGGTCGGCGGCGGGCTCGGCCGCCCGGGGGAACCGGAACCCGGCGAGGAAGGGGAGCAGGCCGGTGGCGAGGGGGAAGCGCAGGGTGCCCTCGCCGACGCGCGCGCCGTCCTCGTAGAGCGTGTACGGCAGGACGGTCATCGAGGACAGGGGGTGCCTGAAGGTCACCGACTTCCAGCCGTCCAGCAGCATCCGCCGGCCGTCCAGGTCGAAGCCGAGCCGATAGCGGATCCGGCGGCGCGCCACCGGCGAGATCTCCAACTCGCCCTCGGCCGAGGGGTCGTCGGCCCGTCCCGCGATCCGGACGCGTCCCGTCAGCCGCGCCAGGGTGGTGCGGTGGGGCAGCATCAGGCTGTCCGCGCGGGCCAGCAGGTCCAGCCGTACGGGGCGGTCGGCGCGGTCGCCGGCCAGCCGGACCCGGCCCAGCATCGTCTCCCGGAACACCGCTCCGCGCACGGTCACGAGGCATCCCCCCGGCGGGCGCCGGAGCGCGCGAGCCCTTCGAGCATGATGCGTTCCGTCGCCGACAGGTAGTGCCCGGCGGCTCTGCGCGCCGTCTCCGGGTCGCGTGCGGCCACGGCCTCCACGACCGGTGCCAGGCGGTCGTGCGCGGTCCGGGCGTCCTCGAACGGTCCGGCCAGCGCGGCGCGCACCGGCAGGTAGGCGTTGAACAAGGTGTTGGTCAGCAGCACGTACACGCGGTTGCCCGTGGCCCGGGCCAGCGCCCGGTGCACCTCGGCGTCCGCGAGCTGCGCGGGGTCGCCGCCGTCCGCGTCGGCGACGGCCGCCAGCAGCCGGCGCAGTTCGGCGATGTCGGCGGCGGTGGCACGGGCCGCGGCGCGTTCGGCGATCAGGGCGCCGATGCCGCGGCGGACCTCGAAGACCTCGCCGATCCAGTCGGGGCTGTGGCGCACGAGCATGGGCAGCAGGTCGGCTCCGCCCAGGCGCAGGAAGTCCCGTACGCGGGTCCCCACCCCGTGGCGCGTCTCCAGCAGCCCGGACTGCGCCAGCCGGCCGAAGGCGTGCTTGAGGGTGGTGCGGGTGACCCCGAACCCGTCGGCGAGTTCGCGCTCCGGCGGCAGATAGCTCCCGGCCGGGTGGCGCCCGGCGAGGATGTCCTCGCGCAGCCTCCTCTCCAGTACGTCGACGATCGTCTCGCGGGGCAGTGCTCCCACTCCGGCCTCCAGCGGCTCAGCGGTTACGCGGTGAGTGGTTCAGTGGTTCAGTGGCTGAGCCACTCAACCAATGTCGGTCCAGGGAGTCAATGCCCCTGACGGAACATGCCGTTGAGTGGAGCAATCACGGCGCGTCGCGGCCCCGCGCACCAGGCTGGACGTCTTGTCGAGTTCCTGTGACAGGAGTCCGTGTGCGAAGACCACGTATGCCGAGGGACGGACATACCGGTCGGGAGCCGGAGGACGGAGCCGGCGCGCTCACGCGGTTGTCGGCCCCTCCGGCATGGATGCGCTGGCTACCGGTCCTGTACGTCGCGGCTCTTTTACTGCTGGAACCGGTGACGCCCGTGGAGTGGCCCGTCAGTTTCATGCTGATCGCCCTGCCGCTCGTGGCCGCCTTCGCCCACGTCCCGGCCGTCGTCGGCGGCGCCACCGTGTTCGCCGTCGTCCTGGAAGGCGTGCTGGCCGGTACTCCGTGCTGCGCGGGCCGTGCGGTCGGCTACCTGTGGGACCGCCACTACGTGGCCTCCTACATCTGCACCGGACTGGTCGGCGTCCTCGGCATGATCCTGGCCGCGCACCGCGTCCACCGTGAGCGCACCCTGGCTGACGTACGCTTCGTGGCCGACATCGCCCAGCGGGTCCTTCTGCGACCCGTTCCGCACCAGATCGGCAGCCTCCACCTGGAGAGCCTCTACCGGTCCGCCGCCGCGGAAGCCCGCATCGGCGGCGACCTGTACGAGGCCGTCCCCACCCGGTACGGCGTCCGGCTGCTCATCGGAGACGTCCGGGGCAAGGGGCTGCTCGCGGTGGAGACCGCCGCGGCGCTGCTCGGCGCGTTCCGCGAGGCGGCGCACGACGAACTCGCCCTGCCCGCCCTGGCCGACCGGGTGGAGACGAGCATGGACCGCAGGGCCGTGCTGCTCGGCGGCAGCGAGGTGGGCGAACGGTTCGTCACCGCCGTCTTCGCCGAGATCCCCCTCGGGGAACAGCTGATCCGCGTCGTCAACTGCGGCCATCCGCCCCCGGTCCGCATCCGCTCCGGCGAGGTGTGCGAACTGGACCGGGGCCGCTCGGCGCCGCCGCTGAACCTCGGGGTGCTGCTGGGGGAGCCGTACCACGTCGACGCCTACTCCTTCCGGCCCGGTGACCAGCTCCTGCTGTACACGGACGGCATCACGGAGACCCGCGACGCGGCCGGCTCCTTCTACCCGCTGCTCCAGCGCCTGCGCTCGTGGGGCTCCCTGCCGCCGCGGGAGCTCCTGGAACGGCTCCACCAGGACCTGCTGGCCTACAGCGGCGACCGCCTGCAGGACGACATCGCGGCGCTCGCCGTCCGCCTCCCGGCCGGCGAGCCGTCCGTACCGGCCGCACCACCGCCCGGCTGAGCACGGCGCGCGGCGCCCCGGGCCGCGCGCCGGATCAGAAGGCCGTGTGCGCGACCCAGCGGTCGAGGACCGTGACGTCCCCCGAGACGTCGAAGTCGGGCTCCTGGTACGACCGCCGCCCGTAGAGCAGCAGCAGGAGGTCCGCCGCCTGCCCGCGCACCGTCACCGTCTCCCGGCCGGACCCGGCACCACCGCCGGCCGGCAGCAGCCGGAAGCCGTCCGCGTCCAGCCGTACCCGCCACTGCTCACCGGCCGCGCCACCGGGGCCCGTGCAGCGGAAGGCGACGATCTCCCCGTCGCCGCGCAGCTTCGTCACACCCGGGGCGAAGACCCCCGCGTAGGGCAGGTTGACGAGGAACTCGTCCACGCCGTCCGCGGCCAGTACGGGATCGACGTCCGGCTCCCGGCCGACGGCGCGCTCCGCGTCCACCCGGTGCACCAGCGTCTCGAACAGCATCCGGCGGGCCCAGAACCGGGCGTGCCGGTCCTCGCCCCACGTCCACATCGCCGCGCCGGGGTCCGTGTCGCGCAGGACGGCCGCCACCCCGGGCACCCCGGCCGCCACCCAGTCGGCGTAGTCCCGCGGGTCGTCCGGCAGTCCCAGCTCCACGTCACGGCTGCGCGGAGGTTCCTGCACGCGCCGGGTCAGCAGGGTGCCGAACCAGCGCTGCACCGTTCCCACGTGCCGGGCGAGGTCGGCAAGCGTCCAGTCGGGACAGGAGGGCACGGCACCGGCCAGGTCGGCGCCCCGCACCGCCTCGGCGAACCGGCGGGTCTCCCGCTCGATCGCCGCTCGGTAGGTGTCGTACGGCAGGGGATGCCCCGCCCCGTTCGTCGTCGCCATCTTCTGCCGCCGTTCTGCCCTGGCACGGGTGCCGGTCTCGTCGTCGCGATCAGTGTGCGGGCTTCAGTCCACTCGAAGGCAACTCGACGCGGCGCGGGGGGCGTACCGCCGCGGGCCGGGACCGGGGTCACGGAACCCGGGCCACCGCCGCGTAGATCCCGCTGCCCTCCGGGGCCGTCTCGGTACTGGACACGCCCCACTCCGTGGCCGTCACCAGGCCGGGCGGCACGAGGTCCAGGCCGTCGAAGAAGCGCTCCACCTCCGGGCGCGTGCGGAAACCGAGCTTGATGCCGCCCCTGGCGTACTCGGCGGTGACCTGCGCGGCGAGTTCCGGATAGAGGTCGGACGCGGCGTGCGACAGCACCAGGTGACTGCCAGGAGGCAGCGTGGCGACCAGGTTCCGGACGATCCCGTGGGCGTCCTGCTCGTCGGTGATGAAGTGCATCAGCGCGATCAGCGACAGCGCGATCGGCCGGTCGAAGTCCAGGACCCGGCGGGCGTGCCGGACGATGGAGTCCGCCTCCCGCACGTCGGCCTGGATGTAGTCGGTGACGCCCTCGTCGCCGCTGATCAGCAGCGCCTCGGCGTGGCGCAGGACGATCGGGTCGTTGTCGGTGTAGACGACCTTCGCCGTCGGCACGATCTCCTGGACGATCTGGTGGAGGTTGGGCTGGGTGGGGATGCCCGTACCGATGTCGAGGAACTGGTCGATGCCCTGCCCGGCGAGCCAGGCGGCGGCCCGGTGCATGAACTGGCGGTTCTGCCGCGCCGCGTCCCGCGCCTCGGCCGGCAGCCGCACCCCCACGGCCTCGTCGACCGGGTAGTTGTCCTTGCCGCCCAACAGCCAGTCGTAGACCCGCGCGGGATGCGCCTTGCTGGTGTCGATCTCCAGGGGCGCCGGTGAATCGGTCGTCATAGCAGCTCCGTTGCGCGGGGTGAGCGGTTCAGGCCATGTGTTCGATCATCCTACTCGCGCCCCCCACGTGCCTCGCGCCGTGCGGTGAGCGGGAGTTGGACCGGCGGCCGGCCCGGCTCCCCGCCCGGCCTCCGGCCCCCCGGGCGAAAACCGGGGACCCGGACGGCGGTTGCGCGATAACCTCGGCGGGTGACGGTGCGGTACTACCTGTACATCAGCGACGCCAAGGTCGACATGCTGCTCGCGCAGATCGACCCCGACTTCGGCCGCAGGAGCACCACCGAAGCCGGCGTGAGCGTCAAACTGTTCAGCGCCAGGCGCAGCGTCGAAGCACCGGTGCCGGACCGGACGGCCAAACTGGAGCGCGTCCTGCGGCACCTGGACGAGACCGGGCAGACCGGATCGGTGGACGAACCGGGGCCGTACTTCCGCGGCACCCTGCCCATGCAGTGGGGGCCCCTGGACGGGGGGAACGGCGGGTCACTGGTGTACTTCGGCGGCCGGACCGGACAGACGATCCTCGGTCTCGGCGGCGCCGGCGGTCATGTGCTCGGCTCGAGCGCCCCGCAGGCACAGGAGTTCGCGCCGTCCTCCGTGCCGACGCTCCTGTCCGGTCTGGCCTCGGCGTTCGCCGCCGACAGCGCGACGCCGCCCGCCGAGGAGTCGTCCCTGGCCTGGGTGCACACCGCCGGGCGCCTGCTGCGGGGTCCCCGGCAGCCCGTGGAGTTCGTCGCCCGGCGCCTGCTGTCCGGCCCCAGCCCCTATCCCGAACTCGACGCCAGCCCCGGCATGCGGGTACTGCTCGGCAGTCCCCTGTACGTGGCCCTGGCGGACTGACGGTACGGCGATGGCCCTCGGCACCTGGCGGCCCGGCGCAGTGGTCCTCGAACCGTACGAGGCGCTCGACGACGTGTGCGGCGGCGGCACGGGGGCGGTCCAGCGCGTCCGGCACCGGGGCCGGAACGTGGACCTCGCGGTCAGGACGCCCCGCCCGGATCTGGTCGCCTCCGAGGCGGGCAGACACCGGTTCGAGGCGGAGGCCGGCACCTGGGTGGGGCCGGCACCTGTGTGGGTCTGTGGCCTGCACCCGCACAGGACCCCGGCCTACTGCTCCCCCGAACAGGCCCGCGCCGCGGCCGGGGCCGACTCCGTGTGCTGCTGGGAACTCGACCGGGACCACAGCTGGTGACATGCCGTCCTCCGTCACCCTGAAACCGCGCGGCGCGCCCGCGACCGCCGCGTACGTCTTCACCCACCGCACCACCTGCCTGGTCGGCCGGGCGAGCGAATGCGGGATCCGGCTGCCCCACACCGAGACGAAGGCGTCCCGGCACCACTGCCTGCTCGACGTGAACCCCCCGCACCTGCGCGTGCGCGACCTCGGCAGCCGCAACGGCACCTACGTCAACGGCACACGGCTGGCGCCGGGACCGGCCGGGCGGGACCTCGCCGACGGCGACGAGATCCGCGTCGGCGGCGCGGTGCTCGGCGTCTCCGTCAAGGCGGAGGAGGGACCCTCGCCCGCGTACGACGGCGCACCCGATCCCGTCGACGCGCTGCACACGCTCCTCGACGCGGCCGACGCCGGAGAGCCGGGACTCGCCGGCATCCGCGGCTACCGGCTGCTCCAGGAACTCGGCCGCGGCGGTCAGGGCGTCGTCCACCTCGCGCGGAACGAGGAGACCGGTGAACTCCTCGCGCTGAAGACCCTGCCGGCCCACCGCGCCGTCGATCCCTCCGCCCGCGAGGGTTTCCTGCGCGAGTTCGCCTGCACGCGCGCCCTGCGCCATCCCCACGTCGTCGCCTTCCACGACGGCGGGGTGCACGACAGCACCTTCTACTTCACCTGCGAGTTCTGCCGGCTGGGCAGCGTCGCCGGCCTCGTGGCCCGCGCCGGCGGCCGACTGGGCGTCGAGCAGGCGGTGGGCGTGACCCTCCAGGCGCTGCGGGGACTGCGCTACGCGCATGCGGCGCAGGTGCCGGTACGGCTGGCCGACGGGACGTCGGCGACGCACCGGGGACTGGTGCACCGCGACATCAAACCGCAGAACCTCCTGCTCACCGGGGCCAGGGACCACGCGACCGTCAAGATCGCCGACTTCGGGCTGTCCAAGGCGTTCGACAGCGCCGGGCTGTCCGGTCACACCCTCACCGGTGCGATGGGCGGCAGTCTGGCCTTCATGCCGCGGGGCCAGGTCATCGACTTCAAGTACGTGCTGCCGGAGGTCGACCTGTGGGCCGTGACGGCCTGTCTGTACTGGATGCTCACCGGTTCGCCCCCACGCACCTTCCCGGCGGACGCCGATCCCGTCGCCGTCGTCCTGCGCGAGCCGGTCGTGCCCGTACGCGACCGGCTGCCCACGCTGCCCCGCCGTCTCGCCGCGGTCATCGACGCCGCTCTCGTCGACGAGCCCCGTATCGCCCTCACCACCGCGGCCGACCTGGCACGTGCCATCCGCCAGGCGCTGTGAGCGGGTCGCCGGCCGCGGCCGGGAGCCGTGACGAGTGCCGCCCCGGCGCGGTGTCCGCGGCTGCGCGGCGGACGCGGCGTCGGGGCGTCGGGGCGGCGGTGTGCGGCCGGGACGGGCGGGACCGGGGCGGCCGGGCGATCAGGGCTGGGCGGCCAGCTGGAAGCTCTGGGCGCCGGAGCCGTCACAGGTCCGCTGGGTGAGCTGGACGCTGTCGGCGGCCGTGGCGGACGCGGTTAGGCACTTCCCGCTGTGCCGGGCGGTGAAGTGGTACCGCCCGGTGGCCTCCTTCACCGGCAGCCACTGCTGGTTGGTGCCCCCGCCGTAGGACCACAGCTGCAAGGGCGCGTTGTCCGCCGTGGAACGGTCGACGACGTCGATGACCTGCTGCGCATTGCCGCGGGCGGCGATGCGCGTGTAGCCGCTGTCGGTGGAGCGGAACTGGAACTGCTGTGCCGTGGTGGAGTTGCAGGTGTACTGCTGGACGACGGTGCCGTTGGCCGTGCCGGCGGCACGGGCGTCGGCACACGTTCCGTTGCCGGTGTTGCGCAGCGTGTACCAGGCGGTCTCGGAGATGCCGTCCGCGGGCGGCTGGGACGACGCCGCCCCGCCCAGCCACTTCAGCCCGTCCAGGACGAACTGGTTCTGCGTGGCGCTGGCGAAGGTGGACGACAGGGCCGTGTTGGTGTCGTAGTTCATCGCGTTGTGGCCGAAGTTCGCGTACAGCATCTTGTACTTGGTGTTCGTCCACAGGATCGGGTAATAGCCGCTGTACCAGGTCTGGTTGGGGTCCGTGCCGAGCGGGAAGCTGCTGGGGTCGATGGAGGCCAGGATCTTGATGTCGGGGTTCTGGCGCAGGTCGTTGGACCAGCTGTACCACTCGCTCACCGACGAGGTGAAGGTGGCGGGCAGGTTCCGGGTCGAGGGGTGCGTACGGTCCTCCACGCGCAGGACGGCCGTGGTCGGACCCCAGGTGTTCGAGCGGAAGTTCCCGCTGCCCAGGAACTGGTTGTGGTACCACGGCCAGCTCTGCGCGTCGGTGGTGAAGGCCGAGACGTGGAAGCCCATCCATGCGCCGCCGGCCCGCATGTACTGCTCGAAGCCCGCCCGTTGGGCGGCCGACTGGGGCAGGTCGTCGAGGAAGAGGACCACCTGGTAGCTGTTGACACCGCCGTTCGCGAGGAGGTCCCAGTTGTTGCTGGCGGTGTAGGTGAAGCCGTTCGCCGCCGCCTGCTGGGGGAACCACTGGTTGGCTTCGTGGACGAAGCTGATGTGTGCGGCGTCCCAGGTGCCGTTGTACAGCGCCAGCACACGGAACGGCTCCGCGGCCGGCGCGGCCTGGGCGGGTGGCTGCGCCGTCAGGCCGACCAGCGCCGCGAGGAGAAAGGCCAGCCACATGGGGATGCGTGCCGCGCCGGATCTCACCTGTTGCATCCGATGCTCCCTTCTCGGCCCGGCCCGGGACGGGGTCCAGGCATGAGCGAAGGCGTTCATGAACGTGAGTGCTGGTCGTATGCGTAGATGCTGCTGGCCGGTGAACCTAAAGGTCTGGACCACACCCGTCAAGAGCTGACGTCAAGAAAGTCCCCACGGGACCGGGTGCGTTGAGTACGTGTAACCAACGGGACCGGGGGAGAGGTTCCGCTTCTCCCGTCGGCCCGCGGCCGCCCCGGGCGCGGGTCCGGACACATGACCCGGATGGCGTAGCGAGGAAATGATTCGCCGGGTGAAGGGAGCAGGCGGAAGGCCTACCGGGCCGCCGCTGTCCATGAGCATGGACGCGTGTCCCGGGCGCCCCGCCGCCCGGGCGGCACAGCTTCTTCCCTCCCGCACCCCACGAGGAGTTCGTCGTGCGTGTCCGTCGTCAGCTGACCAGTACCCTCGGTGCCTTCGCCCTCGCCTTCGCCTTCCTGAGCGCCGGCACCGTCACCGCGACCCCGGCGGCCGCCGATCCGTGCGGCTTCTACGAGACCGGCTCCGACGCCTACTACAACCACTGCACCTCCGACGGCTCCCACGTGGTGATCAAGGTCGAGGTGGCACTGGCACCGGACTACGAGCGGTGCGTCGCCCCGGGCCGGACCTGGCTGGGCTCCGCCACCAGGATCCAGGGCGCCCACTACACGGGCCGCACCTGCTGACCCTCGCGCGGCACCCCGGCCCAGTGTTCCGCGAGCGCACCGGAACTGTCCTGTGAGTGCACTCTCGCGCGGGTGCCGGCCGGACCGCCACCGCAAGGGCGGCAGCTCTTCCGTGCGCTCGGGGACCAGAGGCGGTGCGCTGTGAGGCAAACACCGGGCGTCCCCCCGCCCCGGAGGGGTCCCCGGCGCGCCCCCGCCCCTCCGTACCGCCCCCACCCGGCGCCTCCCGTGGCCTCCGGCAGGGTCTTCCGCACCTTGTCGAAGATTTGAACCGGCCCTTTCACGGCTTGTAGAAAGGCCGGGTGAGCGGGAGGGAGACGCCATGGCCGAACGGCGACTGCGCGTCCGGGTGGGCAGCGACGCGCTGCAGGGACTGATCGAGCAACTCGCCGAGCGGCTGCGGCGGTCCGTGGTCGTCGACGACCCCCTGGTACGGCTGATCTGCTCCAGCCAGCACTTCGGCGACGAGGACCCGGTCCGCATACGCAGCCTGCTGCGCGGCCGCGCCGACGACGTCGCCATCCGGTACGTCCTCGACCAGGGCGTGGCCCGCTGGACGAAGCCGGGTCTCATCCCGGGCCGAGACGACCTGGGACTGCTCACCCGCTACTGCGTCCCGCTGCGCGAGCGCGGCGAACTGCTCGGCCTGCTGATGATCGTCGCACCGGACGGAACACTCACCCGCGAGGAGACCGACAGCATCGCGCAGGCGCTGCCGGCGATCAGCGCCCAGCTCCGCGCGGACCAGCTCGCGGCCTCCGCGGGCGAGGTGGACCTCCACGAGACACTGCACTCCCTCCTCGGCACCAGTGAGGCCGCCCGCGCCGCGGCAGGCCGGCAGATCCTCGAGGGCGGCCTCCTGCCCGACGCCCCGCACGCGGTGGTGAGCGTCGTCCAGGTCTCCCGCTCGACGGAACCGCCGGGACAGGTGGAGATCGCGCTGCGCGCCTCCCTGGAGGGGTACGTGCGCACCCGCTCGGCGGACGGCGTCATGGCCGCCACACCGGACAGCGCCGTCCTCCTCCAGGTCTCCGCGCGGCCGTTGACGGCACAGGAGCTGGGGGACCAGGCCAGGGCCGTCCGCGAGGCCCTCGCCGCCTACCTGGACGCCTCGGCCGCCCCCGTCCTCGGCATCGGCGGCACCCACGACGGCCTCGCCGACGCCTGGACCTCGCACGCGCAGGCCCTCGTCGCGGCCCGCGCCGCGCGCCGCCTGCCCCACCTCAAGGGCGTCGGCGCGTGGGAGTCGCTGGGCGACCTCGCCGTACTCCTCCAGGTACCCGACCACGCCCTGACCCCGTCACTGGTGCCCACGCCGCTGCGCCTGCTGCTGGACAGCCCCGGCGGCCGGCGCCTGGAGGAGACGCTGCGGTGCTTCCTCGAACACGCCGGATCCATCCCGCGCACGGCCGAAGCCCTGGGGATCCACCGCACCTCGCTGTACTACCGGCTGCGCCAGATCCAGGAGATCACCGGCCTCGACCTCGACAACGGCGGCGACCGCCTGGTCCTGCACCTGGGCCTGCGCACCCTCGAACTGCTCCAGGCCGAGAGCGATATCCAGCCCGCCGTCTGAACGGGTCACGTCGGGCGGAACCGGGCCCGCCCCACGGAATGACGCACCACGCGCCGGCCGATCACTACACGGCGCGGGGAGGCCGTACCAGCCTCCTACAGAATGACGAAGATTCCGCCGGCCGATCACTACGGAGCGCGGTGGTGCGCCGAGTTCCGGGTGGCACAGAATTCCGTATGCGGGCGCCGTGCCGAGGCCGGCTCCGTGAAAAGAAGACGTAACCCGCCGCCGCGGAGCATGCCGTGGCGGCGGAGTACGAGAAGGAGTCGATGTGGGGGCCGTGGAACAGCTGACGACCGGCGACGGAGTCCGGCTGGTGTACCGGGACAGCGGGGGAGAGGGATTCCCGCTGGTCATGCTGCACGGCTGGGGACAGACGCAGGAGATGTTCCGCCATCAGGTGCGGGGACTTTCCCCCGCGCACCGCGTCATCACCCTGGATTTCCGGGGACACGGGGTGTCCGACAAGCCGCACCACGGTAATCGCGTCGCTCGTTTCGCGGCCGATGTGCGGGACCTCGTCGACCACCTGGGTCTGGACCGGTTCGACGCCCTGGGCTGGTCGATGGGGGCCTCGGTGTGGTGGAGCTTCGTCGACCAGTACGGCACCGGCCGTATCCGGCGCTTCGTCGCCGTGGACCAGCCCGCGGCCGTCGCCGCGGTCCCGTGGATGTCGTCGCGGGAGCGACAGCAGTCGGGTGCCGTCTTCGACGTGGCCGGTCTGGTCGCGCTCGGCGCGGAGCTCGCCGGCCCGGGCGGTGAACAGGCACGGTACGAGTTCGTCCGCGGCATGTTCTCCGGCGATCCCGACCCCGGCATCCTCTCCTTCGTGGCCGAGCAGATCAGGGCCACCCCCGCTCACGCGGCCGTTCCGCTCCTCTTCGACCACTGCGCACAGGACTGGCGGGACGTGCTGCCCCGCATCGACGTGCCCACGCTGGTCATCGGATGCGACGGCAGTCATGTCCACCCGCGGTCGCAACGGTTCGTCGCCCAGCGGATCCCGGACGCGCGGCTCCACATCTTCCCGGCCACGGTGGCCAACTCCCACTTTCCCTTCCTGGAGAACCCGCCCGCCTTCAACGACGTCGTCGGCGCATTCCTCTCCGAGCAGCCGGATCCAGCGGATCCCACCGACGTGAACACCTGAACACGGCTGCCCTTTCTGAAGAACCGAACACGAAAAAGAAAACGACGGGAGCCCGATGTGACCCGGTCGATCAGCCCTGCCATGCCCGAAACCACCGGACACGAACCGTCCGCTCCACACCCGGGAAATGATTCAGGCCCATTCATCAACCTGCCGTGGCCGGCCGTCGGCGACGACGACGAGCACCTTTGTCTGGCCGTCAACGTCTCCGGTGAGCCGGTGCTCTTCCCGCACGATTCCCCGCTGCGGCTGGAGCCCGGCGACATCCTCCTCGGCGCCGCCCTCCATCACGCCCTCCTTCCCCCCGGCGAGAACCTGGCCCTCTTCCGCATCCCCCTGTGCCTGCTGGACGCGTCGGCCGCCGACCTGCGCGAGGTCGCGCACACCCACCTGGACGGCCGCAGCGGCCTGACGTCCCTGGTCTCGCAGTTCCTGACCGCACTCGCCGGAACCCCACGCCACCAGCGTCTGACCGGCGGCCGCCGCCTCGCCCTGAACACGGCCGACCTCGTGGCCCTCCTCGTCCGGGACGTCCTCCAGACACGCGGACGGCGCCCCGCCCCCGGCGGCCACGACATGCTGACGCGGATCCAGCAGCACATCCAGGACAACCTCATGGACCCGGACCTCGCGCCCGAGTCGATCGCCCGGGCACACCACATCTCGGTGCGCTACCTGCACAAGCTCTTCCAGTCCGGCGGCACCACCGTGAGCGCCTGGATACGGCAGAGCAGACTCGACGCCTGCCGCGCCGAACTGCGCGGCCGGCGCCGTACCGTGGCCGCCGTTGCCCACAGCTGGGGCTTCACCAGCCCCTCCCACTTCAGCCGCCTCTTCCGGCAGACCTACGGCATCACCCCCAGGGAGTGGCAGGCCACCGTGTCCTGCGACGCCTGAGCCGCCCGCCTCCCACCCGCCTCCCACCGCCTCACGCATCCGCCGGCCCGTCCACCCTCGTCTCCCGCCGCCGAAGCGGCGCATACCGAGACCGCCCACGAGGCCACCTGTGCCGCGCCGTTGCAGCCGCCCGGCACGCCGGCGCCCGCCCCCTGACCGGCCACCGCTCGCCGGCACACCCGTGTACCGGGAAGGAACCCCGCCATGCCCCCCACCCCCACCGTCGTCCTGGTCCATGGGGCGTTCGCCGACACGGCGATCTGGTTCGGCGTCGTCGCCGAGCTGCACAGCCACGGCATCCCGGTCCTCGCCCCGCCGAACCCGCTGCGCGGCCTCGCGGCCGACGCCGCGCACATCGCGTCGGTGGCCGCGCAGATCGACGGCCCCGTCGTCCTGGCCGGGCACGCCTACGGCGGCGCGGTGATCACCGAGGCGGGCACCGCCGACAACGTCGTCGCCCTGGTCTACGTCGCCGCCCCCGTGCTGGAGGAGGGGGAGACCCTGTCCGAACTCCACGGCCGCTTTCCGCCCACCGGACCGGCGGGCGAGCTCAGGCGGTGGAGCTACCCGGTCCCCGGCGGCGGTCAGGGCGTCGAGGTGACGCTCACCGCGGAGGCGTTCGCGACGGTGTTCGCCGCCGATGTCCCGGCCCCGGTCGCCGAGGTGCTCGCCTCCTGTCAGCCTCCCCTCGCCCTGGCCGCTTGTGAGGAGAGAGCCACTGCCGCCGCGTGGCGGAGCAAACCGTCATGGGCCCTGGTGGCGGGTGCGGACCGGGTGATCGCTCCGGACGTGGAGCGCTTCGGTGCCGCGCGGGCCGGGGCGACCGTGGTCGAGATCGACGGCGCCTCGCACGCCGTCACCCTCTCGCAGCCCACGGCCGTGGCCCGGCTCATCCGCGACGCCGTCCACGCCGTGAGCTGACCCCGCACGCGTCCGCCCGCGTGCCACCCCCCGCACGAGACCACAGGCGAAAGAAGGGACCAGCCGATGACGACACCGCTCAAGCCGCTTCTGCGGACGTGGGAATGGCAGGCCGAGGCCGCCTGCCGGGGCATGGACAGCTCGGTGTTCTTCTCACCGCCCGGCGAGCGGGGCTCCGCGCGGCGCCGGCGCGAGCGCAGGGCGCAGGAGATCTGCGGGCACTGCCCGGTGCGCGCTGCCTGCGCCGGCTTCGCCGCGGCCTCCGCACAGCGGTACGGCGTGTGGGGAGGCCGTACGGAGGCCGAACGCCGCGCCGCCTCTCCGCGGTGAGGCCGGCCGGCGCCGGAAGCGGTCGCGGCGGGCCGGTGTGTCCGGGAAGGCCCGGTCACACCGGCCGCCAGGTCATCGGACGACCTCGGCGCGCGGCCCGTGACACCGCAGGGGGTCACCGGGACGGTGACGGTGCCGAGGCGGCGGACGGCCAGGGCGCCGATGGCGGGGTCAGCGGAGGCGACCCGCGGATCGCCCGACGTCCACACGGGGGACACCGGGGCCGGTCCCTCGGGCCGTGCACCTGGAGGTCACCGTCGGCACAGTGAGCCCGGACGTCCGGCCGTGTCCGCTGTGCCGCCCAGATGCACAACGGGCCCCGCACCGCAAGGATCGCTTGTGAGGCCTGTGTGCCCTGTGCCTGGTGTGTGGCGCGCACCCGCACGTCATCGGTCGCTCGGCATCCGCACGAGCTGGGGGAAACGCCCGTTTCGGCGCTCCGACCGGATCATTGCCATGTTGATCAAACACATCCTGAACCGTTCTCCGCAGTCCCCTCAGGCGGCGGCGCGGCCCGGCGCCACGGCGGCTCCCGAAGGGCCCACGGTGACCGCTGCGGACTGTGGCCTGCTGCTCCTGCGGCTGACCTTCGGCCTGTTCATGGCCGCGCACGGCGCCCAGAAGGTCTTCGGTCTCTTCGGAGGCGGCGGCCTGACCGCGACCGGCAAGGCCTTCGAGTCCCTGGGGTTTCGCCCGGGCAAGCTCTTCGCCGTGATCGGGGGTCTGTCCGAGCTGCTCGGCGGTCTCGGTCTGGCCCTGGGGCTGCTGACCCCGCTCGCGGCTGCCGCCCTGATCGGCGTCATGATCAACGCGATGGTCACGGTGACCGCCGCCCACGGCCCGTGGGACACGGACGGGGGCGTGGAGTACAACGTGGCGATCGCTGTCGCCGCCCTGGCCGTGGCCGCCATCGGCCCCGGCCGGCTGGCCGCCGACCGCTTCTTCCGCTGGGGCAGGGGCGGCTGGACGGAGGCTGCCGTCGCCCTCGGCCTGGGCGGCCTCGGAGCCGCCCTCTCCCTCGGCTTGTAGGCCGCGACGCCCATGGCCACCTCCGCAGGGGGCGCGCAGCCCCGCCGGCACGGGGCGCGCGATATTCGGGGACAGATCGTCAGCGGTGTGGTTACGATGCGGGGGATGAAGACCTTCTCCTCGTACGGATTGGGGGAATCGTCCGCGCAAGGTGAGTGCTGATGGCACATCACTTCGCGAACGACATCCCCTCCCGCCTGTCGATGTGGCAGAGCGTGCGCGAGTACGCCGTGCCACCGTCCATGATCGAGACCGCGACCGCGCGCCGTGCGGTCGGCGACTGGTCGGGGGCCTGCGCCGCCGCCCGCGTCGACGTCGACCTCGATCTGCGCGCCGTGCGCAACCGCCACGGCACCGACGCCGCCGCCCGGCTCCGTGCGGATCTGCGCCGGCTGGCGCCGGATCTGCTGCGCTGGCACATGCCCCGGATCGCTCCCGACGGACGGCTCCGGCCCGGCCTCACCCTCTCCCTCGCCCGCTACGGCGGTTCGGGCGGCACACCGCTGCACCTGGTGGTGCGGACACCACCGGTCCGGGTGGACGCCGGGCAGCGCATGTCGCTGACCCTGTGGGAGGGGCCCGGAAGCAGCGTCCCGGGACACCACCCGCACCCCTACCCCGACCGGCGCCACCGCCTCGACCTGCACCGGCACCTCTGGGACGCCGGGCGGAGCGGCGAACTCGCGCGGCGATGCGGCGCGGACGGGCCGCCGATGCCCCCGCCCGGCCGCTCCGAGGGAACGCCTCGCCCGGCCCCGCCGGATCTCTGGGGCCGTCCGGATGACCCGGCTCGTCCGGACGGTCCCGGCGGCGACGCGTCGTGGGCGGTCTCCCGCTGGGCCGCCGAGGCGGAGCTGCTGCTGCGTGCCGAGGGCCACCACCCTCGCGGCGCCTTCACCGTGCGCCTCGGCGCCCGCAGCCACGCCGTGCTCGAACTCGTCGCACCCGACGACAGCCACGCCCCGGTGTTCCGGCCGCCGCGGGAGCCACTGCCGTCCCAGCAGGTCGCCGCGCTTCCCGTGCTCCCGGAAGCGGCGGCCCGCGTCCTGCCCGATCTGGAGCTGCTGCGCGCCGGACTCGTCACGGCCGATCGCCTGCATCCGCTCGTCGCCGCGGCACTGGCGAAGCGGAGCCCGGCCACGGCGGCCGGACCGGCGCCCGGGCCCGACGACCCGCACCGGGTGCGGTGCCGGGGCGAGGTCCACCGGATCGCGCTGCGGGACGGCGTGCTGACGGCGGTCGACCACGATCCGGGCGAACTACGGCGGGAGGAACTGCTGGGGGCGCTCGGCGGGCCGGCGCTGCCCTGCCTGCGGGCCATCGACGCGGTGCACCGCAGCCCGGAGGCACTGCCCGCGGTCCGGGAGCGGCTCCTCCACGGTGACGTCACCGGAGCGCTGACCGTGGTCGAGGGACTCCTCGGCCCCGGCGCCCTCCTGCCCGACGGGCCGCTCCGGCGGGAACTGGAGTCGGCCGCGACCCGGCGCGTCGACCACGGTCTCTTCCGCTCCGGACTGGTCACCGTGCACCCCGCCGCCCGTACCGCCGGAGGCGGGAACGTCTCGGACGCGGGGCACACCGACCCGGGCCACCGCCCCCGGCTCGACCGCCGAGCCCCGCACGCCATGCTCCGCAAGCGCAGCAGCCGGGCCCGGCCACGCACCGGCCTCATGCGCTGACCGGGCCTCCTCGGCCCGGCCCACCCGGCTCGCCCCCTCACCCGGCGGCGCCCTGACCTCGCCGCCCCCTGCCCCAAGACCACCGGACGGGCCCTCCCGTCCCCCCCATCCCACCCAGGTGATGCCCATGACCTCCAGCACCCTCCCGCGGACCGCGGTCCCGGCCGCCGGCGCGCCCGCACCCCGGCCCGCCGGCCCGTCCGGCACCCGAGCCCGGCTCGCCGTCGCCGACGACCTCCTGGCCCTCCTGCGGACCACCACCACCGAGCCCCGCCCCGACGACCAGCTCGCGGCACTCACCCTGGCCGTCGCGGCCGACCTGCCCGTACTGCTCTGGGGCGAACCGGGCATCGGCAAGACCGCGGCCCTGACACAGCTCGCCCACTCCCTCGGCCTGCCGCTGACGACCGTGATCGCCAGTGTCCACGAGCCGTCCGACTTCTCCGGGCTGCCCATCGTGGGCGAGGACCCGGCGGTGCAGGGCGTGCCGATGGCGCCGCCGCAGTGGGCCGTGGAGCTGGTGCGGGCCGGACGCGGGCTGCTGTTCCTGGACGAACTCTCCACCGCCACCCCCGCCGTCCAGGCCGCACTGCTCCGGGTCGTCCTGGAGCGGAAGGTGGGCGCCCTGCAACTACCGCGGGGCGTACGGATCGTGGCCGCCGCCAATCCGCGCGCTTCCGCGGCGGACGGGTGGGAGCTGAGCCCGCCGCTCGCCAACCGGTTCGTGCACCTGCACTGGGTGCACGACCCGGACGTGGTGGTGCGCGGGCTCGGCGGGACCTGGCCCCGGGCGGAGCTGCCCCGCCTGGTGCCCGAGCGGCTGCCGGAAGCGGTGGCCCACGCCCGGCGCGCGGTCTGCGGCTTCCTGCGGGCCCGGCCCACGCTGATCCACCGGCTGCCGGGCACGGAGACACGGCGCGGCACCGCCTGGCCCTCGCCCCGCAGCTGGGACGCCGCGCTGACCCTGCTGGCCTTCGGCACGGCGGCCGCCGTCTCCCGCGAGGTGCTGGCGTTGCTGGTACGGGGCGCGGTGGGCGACGGCCCGGGGCTCGAACTCCTCGCCCACCTGGACCGGATGGACCTGCCGGACCCGGAGTCGCTGCTGGCCGACCCCGCCCGCGCCGAACTGCCCGAGCGGGGCGACCTGCGCCAGGCGACGCTGGAGGCGGTGGTGGCCGCCGTCGGAGCGCGGCCGGAGCGGCGGCGATGGGAGGCGGGCTGGGCGGTACTGGTCCGGGCCCTGGAGACCGGCGCCCCGGACCTGCTGGTGGCGCCGGCGACCGCGCTGGCGGCGCTGCGGCGCGACGACTGGGAGGTGCCGCAGGCGGTGGAGCGGCTGGCCGGGGTGGTCGGCCTCGCCCGGCGGGCGGAACGGTCCGTGGGACGGGCCACGGCGGCCGACGCCGGGCGTGCGCCGGGGACGCGCCGATGACGGGGGACGCGAAGCGCCCGGGGCCGCCGCCACGTCCCGTGCCCCGGCCCGCGCCGCCCCGCCCGGTACGGGCCGCGGCGCCGCCCGAGCCGACCGTCTCCGGTGGGCCGTACGACCGTCCCGGGCTGCCGCTGGACCAGGAGAAGCTGCTGGCCGCCCGGCTGCACGCGGTGCGGGTCCGCCCCTACCTGGCCGCCGCCCTCTTCGCGCTGCACGTGGTGGAGGACCGCTCGGTGCCGACGATGGCGGTGGACGCGCACTGGCGCTGCTACGTCTCGCCCGGGTTCGTGGCGCGCACCCCAGTGGAGGAGCTGGCGGGCGTCTGGGTGCACGAGGTCTCCCACCTGCTCCGCGACCACCACGCGCGCGGTGAGCGGTACGCGCGGGAGCGCGAGGAGCAGGGGCCGGGCGGGCGAGGCGGGACGGCGGCCCGCGGGGCCGAGAGCCGCGAGCGGCTACGGCGGAACATCGCCGCCGACTTCGAGATCAACGACGACATCTACGGCGACGGCCTGCCCCGGCCTGCCGGAGCGGTGCACCCGTCCGCGTTGCGGCTGCCCGAGAACCTCCTCATGGAGGAGTACCTGCGCACGGCGTCGCTGTCCGGGCTCACCGCGGACCTGGCCTGGCTGGACTGCGGCAGCGGTGCCGACGGGCAGGCCCGGCCGTGGGAGCTGGGACCCGACGGGGCGCACGGGCTGAGCAGGCAGCAGCGGGACGCGGTCCGTTTCCGGGTCGCCGAGGGCATCAGGGGCCGGCCCGGCCACGCGCCGGAGGGATGGCGCCGATGGGCCGAGGAGGTGTTCCACCCGCCGCAGCCCTGGCGGCAGTTGCTCGGGGCGGCGGTCCGCTCGGCGACGGGCGCGCCGGGGGCGGGCGAGGACCACAGTTACCGGCGTCCGTCCCGGCGCTCGGCCGGTGTCCCCGGAGTACTGCTGCCGAGCCTGCGCCGCAAGCCGCCCCGGGTCTGCGTCGTGATCGACACCTCCGGGTCGGTGAGCGACGCCGAACTGGGCAGCGCGCTGCTGGAGGTCGCGGCGATCTCGCGGGCGGTGGGCGGACGGCGCGACCTGGTCTCGGTGATCTCCTGCGACGCGGCGGCCGGGATCGCCGTCCCCCTCTGCCGCGCCGAGAACCTCGCACTGGTCGGCGGCGGCGGAACCGATCTGCGCTCCGGTTTCACCCGGGCGCTGCGCTCCCGTCCCCGCCCGGACGTCATCGTGGCCCTCACGGACGGACAGACCCCGTGGCCCTCCGCCCAGCCGCCCTGCCGCACCGTCGTCGGTCTCTTCCCGCGCCCCGCCCACGCCGTGGACGAGAACGACCCCGACTACGTCCCGGACACCCCACCACCGTGGGCACGGGTCGTCACGATCGGCTGAGGAGGATCCTCAGCTTGCCGGCGACGGCGGTGTCCCGGGCCGGGACCGGCCGAGGGTCTGTGCCGCGGCCTCCGCGAAGTCGTGGACGAGGGGCGAGCGCCGGGACGCCACCCACGCCAGGGCCACCTCGTTGGGGCCGATGTCCGCCACGGGCAGCGCGATCACGTCCGGGCGGGTGTAGAAGCCGGCGGTGGACGACGGCAGCACACAGATCCCGGCGCCGGAGGCCACCAGTTCCAGCTTCTCCTCCACCTGGTGGATCGCGGGCACCCGGGGCCGCCGCCGCTCTCGCAGCTCCAGTGCCACGTCACGCCATTCGGGTACGGCGTCCGGGTCCTGGAGCAGGTGCTCGGGGGCGAGGTCGCCGACGGTCACCGACGCCCTGTCCGCCAGCCGGTGCCCGGCCGGCACCATGACGACGCGCGGCTCCCGGAACAGCGGCCGCACCTGGAGGCCCCGCTGGTCGACGGGCAGCCGCACGACGCCGATGTCCGCCCGGCCGTCGTGCAGCACCTCCACCTGGTCGTCCCAGCTGGTGCGCAGCAGACGTACGTCGACGCCGGGGCGGCGGGCGGTGAAGAGGGCCGTGGCCGGGGTGAGGGTGATGCCGGGCATGAAGCCGACGGTCAGCGTGGGGGTGCCCCGCGCCGCCGTCCGCACCCGCCGCAGCAGCGCCTCGGCCGACGCGAGCAGCGGGACGGCGTCCTCCAGCAACTGCTGCCCGGCCGCAGTGAGCAGCGTGCCGCGCCGGTCCCGGGCGAAGACCTCGACGCCCAGGTCGTCCTCCAGGCTCCGGATCTGCCGCGACAGCACCGGCTGCGCGACGTGCAGCCGCTCGGCCGCGCGCCCGAAGTGGAGCTCCTCGGCCACGGCCACGAAATACCGCAGCTTGCGCAGGTCGACATCCACCCGGACTCACCGCTCATTCTCTTCGAGACCCTGTGGGACGATCGAGGTATTCGTGCACGAATCTACCGTCCCGCTCGACGCTGAAGCCGTCACGGACGGCGCCCGCCGCGTCCCGGCCCGGGTCACTCCTCGCCGGCGAGGACGGCCAGCGGGTCGGTGTGCGCGGGCGTCCACCCCAGCTCCGCCTCGGCGCGCGCCGGAGTGAACTGCTGGTCCAGGGCGAAGGCGTCCGCGACCGGGCCCATCCGCTCACGGGCCTGCTCCAGGGTGAGGGAGGCGACCTTGCCGTCGAGGCCGACGGAGCGGGCCACGGCCAGCGCGCACTCCCTGGCGGTGGGGTTCACCCCGCCCACGCCGACGTACACCGAACCGGGCGCCGCCTTCAGCGCGGCGACGTACAGCTCCGCGATGTCGTCGACGTGCACCAGCGCCCAGCGGTTCGCGCCGTCGCCGATGTACGGAACGGCGCCCGCCTCCTTGCCCGGGACGGCGTAGAACATGTCGATCAGGCGGTTCTCGCCGCCGTACAGCAGACCGGGCCGCACCAGGACGGGACGGCCGCCCTGCCGCGCACGCCGCAGCACGGCGTCCTCCACCGGCTCGCGCCAGGCGACCAGGGACGGCGGGTTCCAGGGGGCGGTCTCGTCCACGACCCCGTCCGTGTCGCCGTGGACCCAGGTGCCGCCGGTGTGCACATAGGTGCCGGTGCCCACGCCGTCCTGCATCGCGGTGGCCGCCGCGAGGTCCTCGTCCCCGGTTCCGGCCTGCGCCAGGTGGACGACCGCCTCCGCGCGGGCCGCCGCCGCGTTCAGCACACCGAGGTCGCCCAGTCCGCCGCGCACCGGTGTCGCCCCGAGGGAGGCGACCGTCCCGGCGGCGCGGTCGTTGCGGGCCAGTGCCTCCACGGTGTCCCCGTGGCGGACCAGCGCACTGATCGTGGTCTTGCCGATGTATCCGGATCCGCCGGTGAGGAAGATCTTCATGGTCACGGCTCCTGTCTTCCGTAGCTCGGTGATGTCGCCGACTTCGCTGATCAGCCTGCGCCCGGAGAAGGAGCCGCGTCCAAGACCTCTTCCGGCGCCTGTGATACCCGAAGGGCATCACAGGCGCCGGAGAAGGGGGTGGCTCAGCCGTGCAGGATCGCGGCCGGGCCGTTGTACGCCTGGGCGGTCAGCACCGGATGCCGGGTTGCGCTCGCCCCCTTGGGCCAGGACAGCCGGACGGTGCGGGACTCGCCGGGCAGCAGCCACAGGTAGTTGTCGCTGTACAGCGTCGGCAGCACCCGCCTGCCGTGCGCGTCCTCCAGCAGCGACAGCCGGACCATGGCGGCCACCGCCGAGCCCTGGTTGCGGATCACCGCCGTCAGCTCCTCGCGGTCACCGGACCGCGACCGCCGGGTGATCGCACCCGTGAGCTTCACCTGCTTCGCCTTGTTCAGCTCCCGCAGCGCGGCGGTCTCGCGGTAGCGCCAGTAGGTGTTCCGCGACAGCTCCCTGCCCCGGGAGTCCTCCAGCGTCAGCCGCAGCAGGTGCAGGTCCGGCAGGCCGTCCGTCCACGCGGCGGTGAACGCCTCGGTGGTGGAGGACCGTGCCACGTCCACCCGGGCCGTCCTGCCCCCGCCGAGCTGCCGGCCGGACAGGTCGTACAGCCGAGCGGTGACGGTGGCGCCCCGCAGGTCCGCCGACGTGTGGTTCACCGCGATGACCCGCCACTTCACCGGGTCGGCCTGCACGTGCAGCGGCTCGCAGGCCGAACGGGCGCCGTAGTAGGTGCCGTTGACGTCGAAGTCGTAGTCGTACGTCTGCCAGACCGTGCTGTGCCAGGCCGGGTGGGACATCCACAGCATCAGACCGGAGGCGTTGTCCCACAGGTTGGCGTTCCACGCCTCGAACATGGCCCGCGTGTTCTCGTAGTTGACGAACTGCGCCTTGCGGGCGAAGTCGTCCAGGTCACCGGACTCGCCCAGCCGGGCCTCGATGGCGGCCTTGTAGTTCTGCGGCGCCTGGTTCCCGCGCTCGCTCCAGTCGTGGTAGTACCACGCACCCCGGATCGGCCACTCCGGCTCGTCGCCCGTCATGCTGCGGGTGCTCGCCGCGGTGGAGACGACGGGCATGCCGATCTCGGTGTGGAAGCCGAAGTCACGGCTGCCGTAGGTCATCGGGTCGAAGTACTTCTCCGGTTCGACCCAGCCGTAGGGGCCGCCGCCCGTGATGATGCCGCCCGCCGAGTTGTTCTGGTAGAGCACGCCGGGCACCTGCTGCTCCACCGCCTCCCGCATCCCCTTGTCGATGGCGGCCGGGGGGTTGCCCTCGTTCGCGCCGCACCAGACCACCACGGACGGGTGGATGCGGTACCGCAGCACGGTGTCCCGCGCGATCGCGTTGAAGGCGTCGTGGTCCGGCGGGTCCATGCCCCACGCGTTCGGGAAGTCGTTCCACACCAGGATGCCGTGCCGGTCGCAGGCGGCGAAGAACTCCTCCCGGTCGCTGCTGCCGACCCAGTTGCGGATCATCGTGAAGTTCATGTCCCGGTGCATCCGCACCGCCGCGTCCATGCGCTCCGCCGGCATCCGGCGCAGCAGTTCGTCCCAGCCCCAGTTGCCGCCGCGCGCCAGCACGCGTACGCCGTTGACGCTGATCTTCAGCGGATCGGGGGTGTTCGAGACGGTCTTCACGTCGGTCCAGGTGTCGCCGTCGTCGGACACCTGGATGGTGTACGACTTCGGGTACGCGGTCTCCCAGACGACGGCGACGCGGTCGAACGCCCGCGAGGAGCCGAGGTCCACCTGGATCCACTGGTGGTCCTCGTAGGCGGAGGACCAGCGCGTGTTCGGGTTCCCGTCGGTGGCGTTCGACGCGGGGTGGTCGGACTCCTCCGTGGAAGCGGTGGCCTTCTGGCGCAGGGCGAGGTCGGTGCCGGGTTCACTGCGGTCGACGACGGACAGCGACCACAACGAGTTGCCCCAACTGGTGTTGCGAAGACCGCAGTTGAGGCGCACGTAGCGCGCGGTCCGCCGGTCGAAGTCCTCCACCTGGAGACTGGCGTTGCCGTTGTTGAACGGCAGCGGCACCGCCCCGTTGTCCACCGACTTCACATCGGTCCAGTCCGAGCCGTCCGCGGAGACCTGGACCACGAAGGTCTTCGCGTACGCCTGCTCCCAGGTGAGGTCGACCCGGTCGAAGGACTGGACGGAGCCGAGGTCCACCCTGATCCACTGGTCGTCCTCGTAGGCGGAGGACCAGCGGGTGCCGGGGTCGCCGTCGGTGGCGTTGGCCGCGCCGTTGCCGTCCTGGTCGGTGCTGGACGCCTCGGCGTGGGCGTGCAGCGCGAGGTCGGTGTCCGGCCGGGTGCCGTCCCGGACGGACAGGGTCCACAGGGAGCTGCCCCAGGAGGTGGCCCGTGTCAGGCAGCGGACGCGGACGTGCCGGGCCTGCTGCCGGTCGAAGGTCACGGTCTGCGTGTAGGCGTCGCCGGACGCGGTGAACGCGAGCGGTACGTCGTACTCGTAGCCGAACTGGCGGATGCCGAAGCGGGTGGTGCGCCGGTCGCTCTCCTGACCGCCGGCCGTGGCCGTGAGTGTGAGGTCGTGCAGGCGCGCCTCGCCCAGACCGTTCGGCCACCACAGCTCGGGCTCGCGCAGCCTCAGCCGGCCGAAGGCATCCGGCGTGAAGACGACGTCCAGGCCCGCGCCCGCCTTCACGGTCACCGTCTTCGACACCCGCACACCGTCGAAGGCGGCCGTGACCGTCGTCTGGTGGTCGGCGGTGTCCGCGTTGCGCACCGGCACGACGATGGTCAGCTCGGCCACCGACACATCCGGCAGCGCGGGCAGCACGGTGTCCACGCGAGGGTCGCCGATGACGACGTGACCGGTCGATCTCAGCCGGACGTGGTTCCAGATGCCCGCGGCGCGGTCCCGTACGGCCGGCATCCAGTCCCAGCCCGAGGAGGCCAGGTAGGTCGGGGAGTTGAGGTTCATCTGCTGCGCGCCGGCGTCCACCCAGGACTCGCCCTCCGGCCCCTTGTCACCCGGGCTGCCCGGCACCGGCATCGGCGTGATCTTCACCGCGAGCGCGTTCTCGCCGCTCTCGGCGAGCTGCCGGGTGACGTCGAAGGCGGCACGGGCGAACGGGTACGTCAGGTCGCCCACCCGCTTGCCGTTGAGCCACACGTCGGCCTTGTGGTTGACGCCGTCGAACTCCAGCCAGACGTGCCGGCCGGCGCCGGCGCGCAGTGCGCGCGGCAACGCGAAGTCCCGCTTGTACCACCAGGAGTGGCGCGACAGCGCCTCCGGTACCCGCAGGTTGTTCAGACCCGCCACCGGGTCGGGCAGCTTGCCCTGCTCCACGAGCGAGCCCAGCACCGTGCCGGGAACCGTCGCGGGCAGCCAGCCGCTGGTGTCGACGGACGTCTTCGACAGACCGGCGCCGTCGGCACCGGCCCAGTCGTCCATGGTCAGCCGCCAGCCCGACTCCACGGGCACGGTCCCGTCGTCGGCGACCGTGAGCGCCGGTGCCTCGTCGTGCCGGGTACCCCAGTCGGTCCAGCCGGTGGCCGAGGGCCGGTGGCCCTTGGCGGTGCCGTACACCTCGAAGCCGTTGAGGCCGAGGGGCAGCGGGCTGGAGCGCTTGCGCGAGGTCATGCGCACCCAGCGCGCGGACACCGGGCGGGGCAGCTGGACGTCCACGACGCCACCGGTGCCGGCCGTGGTGCTGTACACCGTCGTCCAGGACTCGTGGTCCACGGACGTCTCGACCACGAAGACCAGCGAGAAGCTCGACTGGATCTCGTCGCCGGTGGTGCCGCTGTGCACATTGCCGCTGGTGGGCGGCGTGTACACCGGGTCGGAGGCGTCGGCCTCGAAGGTGAGGCGGACCCGCGTGACCTCGCAGGCCGCCTGGAGGTCGACGGCTATCCACTGCGGGTCGCCGCCCTCGGCACGCCAGCCGCTGCCCCTGACACCGGGGGAGGAGAGGCGGTCGACCACGAAGGAACCGGGGGTGGCGGCGTAGGCCGTCGAAGAGACCGAGACCGGCCGGTAGAGCGCCAGCTCACCGGGGGAGGCGGCGGAGTCCACCGGCGCGCCGCCGGGCGCGGCGACCGCGGTCGCCGCAGAAGGCAGGCCGAGGCCGAACCCGGCCAGCAGGGTGGTACCCGTGGTGACGATGGCCCGTCGCGACGGATGCCGCGACGGATCCGACTGATCTGTCATGAGCGTGACGTCCCATCAAAAAGCGGTGCGGTCCGGACCTCTCCGGGTCTGACGCAGGAGGAATGACAACGTTGCCAAAGGCTGGGTGGCGCAGCGGCCCGTGTCAACCCCTGAGGCGTGGATCGATGTCTGACCGGTTCCGCCGCCTTGTGACGGGTTCTGGCGGACCATGGCTATAGCGAATGAGGAAAGGGCACGGTCGTCGGTCCGTGCGCGTGCGGGCGGGCCGGGGTGTGCTGCGCTCCGGCCGGTGCGGCGTGCGGGGGGTTCGAGCGGATTCTCAGGGCGTCGTATTCCTGCCATGCGGCCTTGGCGGCGCGGGGCGCCACTCGGCCAGCCCTGCCGAGTGGGGTGGGAGGCCAGCATGGGTGCGCCAGGTGGTTGCACATGTGATCGATGGCGGCCGGCGAGGTGACGGCGGGACACATCCGCGCCGGGACGGGTGTGAGCGGTGGGACCACGGTCCGGCGGCACGTCGTAGAGGCGGGGTCTAGGAGGCGCTGTCCAGGCGCGTGGCGCCAGGCGGACGCCCCCTCGAAGCGGCAGCCTCATCAGCCCGGCGGCCTTTCCTGCCGCGGCGTCAGGTCAGTCGCGGTGCCACCTCGTCCGCGACCCACTCCATGGCCTTCTCGAGATGCTCGGCCGCGACGCACAGAGGCAGCGGGGCCGTGCGGCCCACCGTAGTACGATATTCAAACGGTGGATTCCAAGATTCCGGGAGGCGTCCGTGGCGCTGGAGGCGGCTGGCGTCTCGCCCGAGGAGGAAGCCCTCTACCAGATGCTCGTGACCTCCGGCCGGGCCACCCGGGAGGACATCGCCCAGCGGGCCCGCCTGACCGACGCGGAGACCGGGCGGATCCTGGACTCACTGGTCACCAAGGGCCTCGCCACCCACACGGACGGCACCCCCCGGGTGTTCCGCCCCGCTCCGCCCGAGGTCGCGCTGCTGCCCCGGCTGAAGCGCAGCGCCGACGCGCTGGACCTGGCCCGGTTCGAGGCCGCACGGCTCATCGAGTCCTATCGGGAGACGATGCGCAGGCATGACGCCGGCCAGTTGCTGGAGGTGATCACCGGTGCGGAGGCCCTGCGCCAGCAACTCCGGCAGATCCAGTCGAGCGCGCGCCACGAGATGCTGTGGTTCTGCAAGGCCCAGTACGTGGCCATGCCGTCGGGCACCAACACCGAGGAGTTCGAGGCGCTGGCCCGGGGCGTGCGCTACCGAGTGCTGTACGAGAAGGCGTTCTTCGACGACGAGGGGGCCCTGGAGAACGTGGTGGCGGGTGTCCGGGCCGGTGAGGTGGCCCGTGCCGTACCGCACCTGCCGCTGCGTCTGGCCATCGCCGACCGGTCCGTCGCCGTCTTCCCCCTCGTGGCCGGCGGACCGCACGGCAGCCCGGAGGAACCGACCACCGCACTGGTCAGGGACAGCAACCTGCTCGCGGCCCTCCTCGCCCTCTTCGACTGCTACTGGGAGGACGCCGTCCCCCTGGACATCGACGGCACCGGCACGCTCGCCGGGGCCGACGGTGCGGGTCCGGCCGACTCGCTCTCGGCCACCGACCGCAAGCTGCTGTCGCTGCTCGTGGCGGGGGTCGCCGACAAGGCGATCGCCTCGCAGATGGGGCTGAGCCGCCGGACGGTCCAGCGCCGCATCCAGGGGATGATGGAGCGCGCCGGCGCGGTGACACGTATGCAGCTCGCCTGGCAGGCATCGCGACGCGGCTGGCTGTGAACGGGCACCCGCACCAGGGGCGCGGGGTCCCGGGCGCGTGCCGGCCACTGCCACGGTCCGCCCCTGTCTCCGACGGACGCGGCGGGTGCCGGGCCCACGACGGGGCCCGGCACCCGCCGCACCGGGTGTCCGCGCGAGCGCGTCAGCGTCGTCCGCGCGTCACGCCGTACCGCGGTGCAGGTACGCCCGCTCCACGGTCTGGCGCACGCTGTCGCCGGCCGCGTCCGTGGCGGTCACGCGGAGCGTCACGTACGCGTCACCGCGCACCTTCGACGGCCGCTTGACGGTGGCCGTGAACTGCCGGCCGTCGCCGTGCCGCTCGGTGCGCGCCGTGGTCCAGGTCTTCCCGCCGTCGTACGACGCCTCGGCCTTCAGGTGAACGCCGCGCGGGGCGGCCATGCCGTCCTGCATGCGGACGGTGAAGCCCAGGCGGTGCGCCCGCGCCCGGCTCACGGCGCCCTGCGCGTCGGCCGGTACGGCGTAGTCGAGCTGGAGCAGCGGCAGCGGGGCGGGGCCGGCCGTGGTGTCCGAGCGGAACGTCCACGAGGTGTGCGTGCGCACGCCCAGGCGCCAGTCGTCCGAGACCCGGGCGGTCGTCAGATCGAGCCGGAACCGGGCGTCGCCCGGGGCCACTTCGAAGTTGCCCCACGCTCCGTTGTCGGAGACCGCGGTCTGCTTTCCGTCGCGGTACAGCACCGCCGAGGCGACGTCGTCGACGGCGGCCGCCCGGCCGGTGCCGAAGCCGCTCGACTCCGCGAACGACCAGTGACCGGCGTCGGAATCGGTGAACTCCGGGACGTACACGCTCAGGGTGTCGCCGTTGCGGACCGACGGCATGGTCCAGCCGCGGGGGACGGACGGGCGGACCGGCGCTCCGAACCACCGCTCCGTGGCGCCCTGGCCGGGACGGTAGGTGCGCGGCGCGTTGCGCATGCCGGCCGCCAGCGGCAGGTCGGGAACGTCCACGACGTCGTGGTGCACGACGTGGTTCCACAGCGTGTCCCCGCCGGTCACGTACTCGACGCGCTCCCGGCCCACCGGGACGTACCGGCTGTACTGGTTCCACGCGGTCTCCTGGTACGGCCGCCACGCGAAGCGCTGCTCGCTGGCCCACGTCGAGGCACCGGTGCGGGTGTACGTGCTGCGCACCACGGCGCTCTCCCGCTCCGAGACGGTGTGCACGACCTGCCGGGGGACGAAGTCCTTCGACACCTGCACCACGTCGTACAGGTAGGGGCTGCGCACCGTGCCGGAGAACGTCACCGTCGTGGCGCCCTTCTCGACGCGCCGCAGCAGGGCGGAGCCGTCCTTCCAGGAGGCCCGCATGCCGGGCAGCGCCGTGCGCTCACCCGTCGGCTGCCACCTGGTCCAGGCGCTGCCCTGGTCCTCGGGCCACACCATCAGCAGCGCCTTGGCCCCGGCCTTCGCGGCGGACCGGGCCAGTTCCGGCTCGGAGACGGAGAAGTCGTACCGTACGACGGCGAGTTTCCCGCGTGCGCGGCGGAAGTCGGGCGCCGACGACGTGCCCGCGTCCACGGCGGTAAGTCGTGCGCCGCGGTCCGGGAAGACGGGGGAGTCGGCCTCGTAGAACGGGGTGAACTCCCCGGAGCCGCCGGAGACCTTCGCCCGCAGTTGCGGCGCCACCAGCTGCCAGCGCGAGGAGAACTCGAAGTCGCCGTCGGTGACCCGGGAGGTCGGGCTGACGTAGAGGTGCGTGACGTCGTCGAAGTACATGACTCCCTGGATCAGTCCGTGACCGTCGATCCGGCGGTACACGGTCGTGCCGAGGATGCCGTGCTGCTCGGCCGGGCGGGGTGTGCGGATGCGCACCGGGGTGGCCTCGGCGGCGTTCAGCGTCACCGTCCGGTCCTTGGTGACCTTGACCTCGGGGACGACGACGGTGCCCGCCTCGCCGCCGTGGTCGGTCATGTCGTAGAACGCCGAACTGACGTAGTACGTGCCCTCTTCCACGAGGGCGGTGTGGGCCTGCCTGTCCGTGTAGTCCACGAATCCGTCGGGGCCCCAGATCGTGGGCAGCCAGTCCGGTACCACCTTGCCGTCGCGGCCGCGGTAGAACACGGTCAGTTCGTGCTGCGGGGCGTGCACGGCGAGGGAGACGGTGGTGTGGGTGAGTACGGCACCGTCCGCGGACTTCGCGGTGAGGTACCCGTAGTAGGTGCCGCGGACCGCGTGCCGGGCGTCGGTGCTCAGCGGCACCTCGGCCGTGGCGCCGGGGGCCAGCCGCACCGTGTCGGAGCCGAGGCCGACCACCCCGTCCGGGAGCGCGCGCCCGGATTCCGTGGCCAGGGTGAGGGCCAGGGAGAGCGTGACGGGACGGTCGCCGGAGTTGGTGTAGCGGACCGTGGCCGACTGCTGCCGCCCTCCCGGTCCGCCGGTCCGCAGCGGGGCGAGGGTGACGGTACCGCTGGCCTGCACCGGGCCGAGGGCCGTGGCCACGTCGATCCGGCCGCCGCCCTGTTCGGTCACCCGCGTGTGGGGCACGGTGTGCGCGGTGCTGATCAGCGCGTCCTTGAGCTGCTGGGCGTCCCAGTCCGGGTGCCGCTGGGCCAGGAGGGCGGCGGCGCCGGCGACGTGCGGGGTGGCCATGGAGGTCCCCGACAGGGCGACGTAGTGGGGGTCGACCGGGTCGCCCAGGGTGGTGCCGGAGGCGCGGGCGGCGACGATGCCGACTCCGGGGGCGGTCACGTCGGGCTTGACCGCGCCGTCGCCCAGGCGCGGTCCGCGGCTGGAGAACGGGGCGAGGGAGTCGTCACGGTCGACGGCACCCACGGTCAGCGCGGCGTCGGCCGCACCCGGCGAGCTGACGCTGGACGGGCCTGTCTCCCCCTCGTTGCCCGCCGCGACGACGAAGAGCGTGCCGCTGGACGCGGTGAGGGAGTCGACCGCCTGACTGAGCGGATCGGTGCCGTCGGTCGGGGACCCCGACCCCAGGCTCATGTTGACGACCTTGGCGTGTTCGCGTGCCGCCCACTGCATGCCGTCGATGACGGCCGACTCGCTCCCGTAACCGTCGTCGCCCAGGACCTTGCCGATGAGGAGGTCGGCCCGGGGCGCCACACCCCGCCGGGTCCCGCCCGACGCGGCGCCGCTGCCGCCGACGATGGAGGCGACGTGCGTACCGTGACCGAAGTGGTCGTCCGTGTTGGCACTGCCCGAGAAGTCCTCGGCTTCGGCGATACGGCCCGCCAGGTCGGGATGGCTCGCGTCGGCACCCGTGTCGAGCACGGCCACCTTGACGCCCTGGCCCTCGTCACCCGCCTTCCAGGCGGTGGGGGCGTTGATCTGCGCGGTGCTGCGGTCCAGTACGGCCTTCACCCTGGCGTCCAGCGAGACCCGCGGCGTCCGTGCGGCACGGGCGAGGCCGGCCTTGCCGCCGGGGTTCAACGTCTTCCAGAAGTCGCCCAGTTGCCGGTCGGCGACCCGCAGTGACCGTGCGTGGATGCTCGGCAGCTTCCGGGACGCGGTCCCCGGCGTGTTGAGCGCCAGGAGCCGGTCGGCGGTGGCCGCGGCGGCGCGGGCCGCGTCGGCGGTGACCCTGGCCCCCTCCCGGGACGGCTCCGAGGACACGATCAGCGGGAGCGCGGAGGTGTGTGCCTCGTCGTAGCCCTGCGAGATCAGGGCGGTCACGTCGAACAGCCGGCGGTCCAGCGCGCCCGCGGACACCAGGGCCTCGGCGTCCCACGGGAGCACGGTCAGCGACTTGTCGTCCTCCTCGAACGTCTCGAAGGGGATGTGCTCGCGACCGGGGCCGGGCCGCACCGACGCGGTGCGCCGTCCGCCGGGCAGCGATGTCACGGTCACCTGGTCCCCGGTGATCAGCCGCACGCTCGTGGAGCGTGCGCCCGGTTCTGCCGTGGGACGAGTGACGGTACCGCTGGTCGCCGTCCGCGCCACGGCGGAGCTGGGTACGGCGCCGGCAAGCAGTACCAATCCTGTTGATATCGCCGCCGTGAGGCGGAACTTTGCCATCAGGGAAACACCTTTCGAACAGCCGTGGATCACAACTGTCCGAAATCATTTGGCGAGAAGGCCGGGCCTGTCACGGGCGTGAGCTGTCACAGCTGCGACATGTCTCAACGGCGACACGCGGGAGCACCCCGGGAGCGCGCGCGAGTCGTGCCGCCGCCTTCCCCGTCAGGCGGTGCGGAACCGGAACGCGCCGCTTTCGCTGCCCAGCGTGAGCCAGATGTGGTCTTCCTCCCTGACCAGGCGCAGCGCGACGTAGGCGCACCCCGGGCAGCGAGCGGTGATGCCCGGTTCGGGCCCGTAGAGGTGCAGTTGCGCCAACGACCCCGCCCGCTTGCAGTGCGGGCATCGCCACCAGGCCGTGGTGGGCTCCACGGAGAGGATCTCCGACAACGGACCGGCAAGAGCGTTGCCGTCGAGGAAGGCGCCGGGATCTCCCATGAGAATCTCCCCTGTCCGGAGCAGAAGGGTCAGCCGAAATGTTCGGTGCGGATGGTCGCGGGTTCCTTCCCCCGGCCCGCGAACAGTTCGACGAGCAGGTCACCGACGGTCTCCACGAATCCGGTGGAGCCGCAGACGTAGACGGGACTCACCGGGTCCAGGCGGGCCGTCGGCTCCCGCAGGTCCGCCGCCGTGATGCGGCCGGACGCGCGGGCGGCGCCGTGCGGGCTCCGACGGGTGTGGAGGAACCGTACGTCGAGGAACGGGCCGCCGTCCTCGAGCTCCTCCCGGTACCAGACGTCCTCGGGACCGCGCACGGAGTACACCAGTTGGAAGAGGCTGCGCGAGCCGGCCGAGCGGTGGGCGCGGATCATGGCCATGAGCGGTACGACACCGGAGCCGCCCGCCACCGAGAGCACCGGTTCGGTCTGCTCCGGGCGCCACACGAACCAGTTGCCGAGCGGCCCGCGCATCTCGACCCGTTCACCCGGCGGCAGTTGGTCGGCCAGGTAGGGCGAGACCTCACCGCCGGACACGGCCTGCACACCCAGTTCCAGCCGGTCGTCGTCGGCGGGCGCCGCCAGGGAGTAGCTGCGGACGGCCTGGTAGCCGTCGTCGGCGGTGAGGCGCACGTCGACGTGCTGGCCGGGCAGGTGACCGGGCCAGCCGGGAACGGTGAACACCAGGCTGCGGGCGGTCGCGGTCTGCGCACGCCGCCCGACCAGCCGTGCCGGCAGCCAGGCGAGAGCCACGGTCAGTCACCCCGGTGACGCTGCTCGCGCCACGGGTCGCCGTAGGGGTGGTAGCCGGCGGACTCCCAGAAACCCGGGTCGTCCTCGGGGGTGAGCCGCAGTCCGCGCACCCACTTCGCCGACTTCCAGAAGTACAGGTGCGGCACCAGCAGCCGGGCCGGCCCGCCGTGCTCGGGCGAGAGCGCGTAACCGTCGTAGGTGTGCGCGATCCACGCCCTGCCGCCGAGGAGGTCGGCGAGCGGAAGGCTGGTGGTGTAACCGCCGTAGCTGTCGGCCACCACGTACCCGGCGGTCGTCTCCAGCCCGTCGAAGAAGACGTCGAGTGACACCCCGCGCCAGCGGGTGTCGAACTTGGACCAGCGGGTGACGCAGTGGATGTCCGTCACCGTGTCCTGCTGGGGCAGGGCCATCATCTGCTCCCAGGTCCAGCTCCGCGTCTCCCCGCGCTCGGTGGTGACGGTGAACGACCACGCCTCGGCCGGCACCCGCGGGGTGGGACCGGCTGACAGGACGGGGAACGACTCGGTCGGATACTGTCCGGGCGGCAGCCGTTGCGCCAACGAGTGGGGCCGTCCTCGGAAGCCGGGTGAGAAGGAAGTCAACGTCATTCTCCTGCGCGATGTGACCGGCCGCTGAAGGAGCGCGAAGGCTCCTTTTACAGTCTCGGACGGCGGCGGTGGCTTGACCACTCGGGCCGACGGACGGCGCGGCCGGGGAATTCTCGTCCTGCTCCTGGGTGGACATTCCGGCCACCAGGCGTAAAGGTGGGCCCCATGCCGGCCGCAGCCTCCTGTTCACTGCGCGATTCGTGGAGGAAGATCGATGCCCGTCATTGTGTCCACCGCGGAGCTGTCCGCCGCCGACCGGGCGGAGTGCTGGCACGAAGCGGTGTCGAACACCTTCGTACCGCTCGGCGTCGACCTCCTCGAGGAGGAGCCGTCACCTGGGGACATCACCAGCGACCGGCTCGGCGTGCTGCGGATCTCCCACGTCAGCGCGGGGCCGCAGACGGTGACGCGGACCAGCCGGCTGATAACCGGCGAGGACCAGGAATTCGTCATCCTCACCATCCAGGAGCGGGGTACCGCGCTGAAGGAACAGGACGGACGGCGATGCGTGGTCCGGCCCGGCCAGTTCTCCCTTTCGGATTCCTCCCGCGCGTTCCACAAGACGCTCAACGAAAGTTTCGCTTTCACCTCCTTCCAATTTCCTCGTGAAGTGCTTCCCGTACGGCCCGAGGACCTGCGGTCGCTGACCGCGACCACCTTCACCGGCGATGAGGGGAGTTCGGCCGTCCTGGCCCAGTACTTCGCGGGCCTGGCGCGCGTGGCGGCCGACGTCGACGACGCCGTCGGCCGCCGGCTCGCCGTCACCGCGCTGGACCTGCTGGCCCTGCTCGTCGACGAGCGCCTCGGTCACCTGTCCCGGCCGCACTCGGCGACGGCCGCCGCCACTTTGGTGCGCGTCAAGAACCACATCATGAGGAACCTGGGCGACCCCGCCCTCTCGCCCCGCACGATCGCCGCCGTCCACTTCATGTCGGTGCGCTACCTGCACAAGCTCTTCGAGCAGGAGGGAACCACGGTCGCCGGATGGATCCGGGCACAGCGCCTGGAGCGGTGCCGCCGTGACCTGCTCCGCCCCCGGGCACTGGAGACCGGGGTGGCGGTCATCGCACGTCGGTGGGGCTTCGTGAGCGCCGCCCACTTCAGCAGGGCCTTCCGCGACGCCTACGGCATGACGCCCCGCGAATGGCTGGTGCACGGGCTCTCGGACGCACGGGGGACGCGTCGTACGGACATGGCCGCCTGAGGCCCCCGCCCGGCGCCCCTGACAGCGCGGGCCGGACTGAGACCGCTCCGTACACGGCGGCGTCACCCGCGTCACCCGGGACGCGGGTGACGCGGGCACCGGTCCCGCCACCACGGCGACCGGGCAAGGACGACTCAGGCCTTGGTCCGCCCTGCCCGACCGTGCGGCAGGCGCCGTGCGAGGAAGACGAACTCTCTGCCAGGCCGGTCCGGTGCGTCGCGGACGTCCTGCACCTCGTAGCCGTGCGCGACCAGGTCCGACTCGACCTCTTTCCGGTCCCGGAAGCGCAGGGTCGAGTCCGATGTCAGCACCTGTCCGTCCGCCGCGAAGGCGTAGGTCCAGCGGAAGGTCACGAGCGGCCCGCTCACCTCGATCAGCTCGACCCAGCTCTCGACGGCGCCGACCCCGGCGATCTCCGTCACACGGTGGGATTTCTCGCGGGTCCACTCCTCCCAGCCCCGTCTGGCCGGATCACGGGTCTCGAAGACCAGGCGCCCGCCGGGCCGCAGCGCTCCGTGCACCCCCCGCAGCGTCTCGTGCCAGGTGTGCGGATCGACGATCGCCTGGGCGACGTTCGCCGTCATCGTCGCGAGGTCGGCCTGGAGCGGCGGCAGGGTCGTCGCGTCACCGCGGATCCAGCGCACCCGGTCACTGCCCGGTTTGCCCCGGGCGACGTCGATCGACGCCTGGGCGGGATCGACGCCGACGACCTCGATCCCGCGCTCTGCCAGGAGCAGGGCGAACACCCCTGTGCCGCAGCCGATGTCCAGGACCTGTCGTGCCCCGGACTCCTCCACGATGCGGAGGTAGGCATCCAGGTCGCTGCGGTCGGGGTCGAGCGAATCGTAGATCGCGGCGAGTCGTGGATGCGCGAAGCATTCGTCAGCCATGCGGCCGAACGTAAGCAGAACCGGCCCCGAAGGGCTACCGGGTTTCGACGTAGCCCGCCCGCCGGCGGTGAGGAGCGGGAGTGCCCCGCCCCCGCGCCCTCACCCGGAACCCACCCGGAACCTCTCGCGCAGCCGCACCGGCAGCCCGCGCGTCAGCACCTCACGCGAAAGACGGCGTGCGGGGCGTTCCCTCCGCCCCATCTTGCGGAGGGAACGCCCCGCACGCCGCACTCACACGCGGCAGGCCGACGTGCCGGGTGTGTCAGGCGAGGCCGGCCTTCAGGGCGGCGGCCACCTGGACCACGCGCTCGGCCTGGTGACGGGCCGCGTTGCGGGTCTGCTCGCCGACCGGGTTGTTGCCCTGGGCGTCGACGTGCGACGTGCCGTACGGGTTGCCGTCGACGAACTTGACGGGGTCGGTGTAGCCGGGGGACACGATGATCCCGCCGAAGTGGTGGATGGAGTTGTACAGGGCGAGCAGCGTGGACTCCTGGCCACCGTGCGCGGTGGCGGTGGTCACGAAGCCGCTGTAGACCTTGTTGGCCAGCTTGCCCTGCGCCCACAGGCCGCCGAGGGTGTCGATGAACTGCTTCAGCTGGGACGAGATGTTGCCGAAGCGGGTCGGCGTGCCGAAGACGATCGCGTCCGCCCACTCGACGTCGGCGGCCGTGGCCTCGGGCACGCCCGCGCTCTCCGCGGCGTGGGCGGCCCACGCCTGGTTGGAGGCGATGGCGGCCTCCGGAGCCAGCTCGGCGGCCTTCAGCAGGCGCACCTCGGCGCCCGCCTTCTCGGCCGCCTCCGAGATCTCCTTGGCGATCTCGGCGGAGAAGCCGGTGGAGGAGTAGTAGATGACGGCGAGGCGGACAGGGGTGGTCATGGAGTGGTCTCCGATCCTCAAGGATGCGTGCGGTGCGCCGGGGCGGGCGCAGGTCACCCAGGGGGAGGGTGGCGTGCGGCCCTCGTCCGACGCGATAGGTGAATATTAAACGAGTTCGTTTAATCGTCAACCACTGGCACCCTCGGCCCCGGAACCGGGGGCGCGCCCCGGCGGCACCGAACCGCCCCGCCCCCATGCCCCCCGCCGGTCGCTACTCGGCCCGGGCGCGACGGGCGGTGGCGAACCGGCGCTGGTAGGCGGCGGGGGAGATGGCCAACTCCCGTGCGAAGACGCGGCGCAGACTCTCGTAACTCGGGAAGCCGGCCAAGGACGCCGCCCGCGTCGCGGTGTGACCCTGGTCGAGCAGCGACTTCGCGATGTCGAACCGGATCGACTCCACGTACCGGGCGGGCGTGGTGCCCAGTTCCTCCCGGAACAGCCTGGTGAGGTGACGGGTACTGAGGTTGAGGTGACCGGCGAGCTCGGTGAGGGAGTGGTTGCCGGTGGGGTCCGCCGTGACCAGGTCGACGACCCTGCGCAGGGCGGGTGACCGGGGCGGCGGTCCTTGCAGGGGAGCGGAGAACTGGGACTGGCCGCCCGCCCGTTGCAGGTAGACCACCAGGGAGCGGGCCACCTCCCGGCTGACGTCGGGGCCGTGGTCCTCCTCGACGAGGGCGAGCGCCAGGTCGATGCCGGCGGTGACCCCCGCAGAGGTGTACGTCGTGCCGTCGCGGACGTAGATGGCGTCGGGCTCGACGCGGGTCCTGGGGTGCCGGGCGGCGAGTTCGCCCGCGATCTTCCAGTGGGTGGTCGCCCGCTTGCCGTCCAGCAGGCCCGTCGCGCCGAGCACGAAGGCGCCGGAGCACACGGAGGCGACGCGGCCGGACCGGCCCGCCAGATCCCTGGCGGCTTCGACCAGATCGCGCGTCACCGGGGTCCTTGGGTAGATGTCTCCGCCCGGCACCAGGAAGGTGCCCGGGTCCGCCGCCGCGGCGGCACCGCCGTCGACGGCTATCCGCATGCCCATCGAGGAGGCGACATCGGCACCCGTCGTCGACACCAGGTCGACCCTGTAGCCGGCCCCGAGGAGGTTCGCCTCCCCGAAGACCTCGGCCGGGCCGACGACGTCCAGCAGTTTGACCCCGTCGTAGACGAGGATCGCTACGCGATGCGTGTCGGAGCTCACAGAGCCATCCTGAGGTGACTGGATTCGAGTGGTTCATGGCCGGACCGAGGCGGCGCCGCAGGCCGCGCGGGCGGCACCGTGGAGAACGGACGCACGGTCCACTCGTAGCACATCGCACCGGAAAGCACGGACATCATGACCGACATCATCGCAGGCGTGGAAATACCGGAGACATCGGCTGTCGCGGAGGCCACGGAATTTCTCCGGGAGCGGACGAACCCCCTGATCTTCCACCACTCGCGGCGGGTGTTCCTCCTCGGTTCCCTCCACGCGCGGATGCTGGACCTGCGGCCCGATCCCGAGTTGCTCTACATTTCCGCGATGTTCCACGACACGGGCCTGCTGATCCCGTTCTCCGACACGCAACAGCGTTTCGAGGTGGACGGCGCCGACCACGCGCGGAAGTTCCTGCTGGAGCGCGGGTTCTCCGAGAGCGTCGCCGAGGTGGTCTGGATGGCGATCGCGCTGCACACGACACCGGAGATTCCCGGCCGCCTCGGCCCCGAGATCGCCGCCACCAACTACGGCGTGCTCACCGACGCGATCGGCTGGGGAATGGACAGACTGGAAAGCGGCCGACTCGACGAGATCGTCGCCGCCCATCCGCGCGGGGATTTCAAGAAGGAATTCCTCCAGACGTTCGTCGACGGCCTCAAAGACCGTCCGGACACCACGTACGGCACCGTCAACTCGGATGTCCTGGAACACTTCGTCCCCGGATTCCGCCGCACGTCCATGGTCGAGCGCGTCAACAATGCTCCCTGGCCGCGGTGACGCCCCGGCGACCGGGCACCAGCGGCCGCGACCGCCGCGTCCTCGCCGCACCCCTCGCCGTCTGAGCCGACGCGCCGCCTTCGGCGTGCTGACGGTCGCCACGGTCGTACTGATGGCGACCGCGAGCGCGCCCTCGCCGATCTATCCGCTGTACCGGGAGCGCTGGGACTTCTCCGTCACCATGGTGACAGTCGTCTTCGCCGTGTACGTCGCCGGGCTCCTCGGCGCCCTGCTGACGCTGGGCCCGCTGAGCGACCGCCTGGGACGCCGTCCCGTACTGCTCGCCGCGCTCCTGCTGGCGGCGGCCAGTACGGCGGTCTTCCGCACGGCCGGCGGTGTCCCGTCCCTGGTGGTCGCACGGGCGGTGCAGGGCGTCGCCACCGGGACCGCCGTCCCGGGACTGGCCGCCGGGCTCGTCGACTTCTCCCCGGCGCGGCGCCCGCACGCGGGGACCACGGTGACGGCGGTGGGGACGAGCGTGGGCCTGGCCGCCGGCGCCGCCGTCGTGGGACTGCTCGTCCAGTCGGTCGCCCATCCGGACACCTACGTCTTCTCCGTGCTCACCTGCGTCTTCCTGCTCCTCGCGGTGGCGGTGCGGCACATCCCCGAGACGGTCGGACCGCCGGCGGACGGGCCGGCCCGGCTGCGCCCGAGGGTGTCGGTTCCGCCCGGCTCCCGGCACCGGTTCCTGGCCGCCGTACCCGCCCTCGTGGCGGGCTGGTCGGTCACCGGGCTGTTCCTCGCCCTGACTCCCTCCGTGGTCGCCGGTGTCCTCCACGTCACCTGGGGGGCCGCGGGCGGGCTCGACATCGCCGCGCTGTTCCTGGCCGGCGGGCTGGGCGGCATCTGGTCCGCACGGCACACGGTGCGACGGGCCACGCTGCTGGGCGCCGCCGCCCTGACCCTGGGATCGGCGGGACTGGCCGTGGCCATCCCCCTGCCGTCTCCGGTCGCCTACGCGTGCGGGGCCGTCGTGGCGGGGTCGGGCGTCGGCCTGACGTACAACGGCAGCCTCCGCGCCATCGGCGAGGTCACGACCGCGCGGACACGATCGGAGGTGTTCTGCGCCGTGTACGTCGTCAGCTATGCGGCGCTGAGCCTTCCCGCTCTCGGCGCGGGAATGGTGGCTCCGGTATGGGGTCTGAGGACCACCGGCTTTCTCTACGTCGCGTTCGTCGGCTCCTTGTCGCTGCTCGCGCTGGTCCACGCGGCCCGGTCGCGGACCGGCATCCCCGCGGGGCGCGCCCCGATCCGCCGGCCACGCGACGCCGACGCTCCCACCGCCTGCGCACATCGCTCTCTGACCAGCGGCGACGGCTCCCCGCCCGACAAGCGCTGACGGGGCGCGCGTCAACGGCGCCGAGACCGACGTCTGTTCGCGGGCCGGGCTGTGGTCCGAGGAGAACACACCCGGCCCGCGATGCGGAGGGACGGCGCCGATGTCCGGCGCCGACAGGGTCGGCTTCGCCACCCCGGCCGTGGTAGTGCCCGCCCACCGCGACGTGAGGGGCGCCGGTCGGGTACCGTGCGGGGCATGCCGAGTCCTGAATCAGACAGGGTGGGGGCTTCCGGTCACGCCGTCAGCCCCCTGAACCGCTGAGCGCAGCCCTGCCGCGCGCCGCACGGCGCGACCCGGCGACGGCGGTGCCCCTGGGGCCGGCCGCGGTGACGAGATGACCTCCCGTGCTTCTCCTCACCTCGGAGTCACTCGATGCCTCTCCCTCTGTACCTGCTGGCCATGGCCGTCTTCGCCATGGGCACCTCGGAGTTCATGCTCGCCGGCCTCCTGCCGGACATCGCCTCGGATTTCGGCGTCACCGTCGGGACAGCCGGCACGCTCACCTCGGCCTTCGCGATCGGCATGATCGTCGGGGCACCGCTCATGGCCGTGCTCGCCCGTGACCGGTCCGGACGGTCGAGCCTGCTCGGGTTCGTCCTCGTGTTCCTGACAGCCCACGCAGTGGGCGCTGCCACCCCGGACTTCCCTGTCCTGTTCGCGACCCGGGTGGTCGCCGCACTCGCGAACGCCGGATTCCTCGCCGTGGCCCTGACGGTGGCGGGCACGCTCGTGACGCCCGACAGGAAGGGACGGGCGCTGGCCGTGCTGCTGTCGGGCACCACCGTGGCCACGATCGCCGGGGTCCCCGGGGGAGCGGTCCTCGGCACGCTCCTCGGCTGGCGGGCGTCGTTCTGGGCCGTCGCCGCTTCCTGCCTGCCCGCGGCCATCGGCGTCCTCACGGCGATCCCGGCGCGTCCCGCGGAGGCGGACGAGAGCGACGGGCCGGCCCTGCGAGCGGAGTTCGCGCAGCTCAAGAGCCGGCGGTTGCTCCTGGTGATGCTGCTCGGCGCGCTGGTGAACGCGGCCACCTTCGCGAGTTTCACCTTCCTCGCCCCCGTCGTGACCGGCACCGCGGGACTGGGCGAGCTGTGGGTCCCCGTGACCCTGGTGCTGTTCGGTGCCGGCTCCTTCGTCGGCGTCACCGCCGCCGGACGGCTGTCCGACCAGCGCCCCGGCCTGGTCCTCGCGGCCGGCGGTCCGCTGCTGCTCCTCGGCTGGCCGGCCCTGGCCGTGCTGGCCGACGAGCCGGCCGCCCTGCTGTCCCTCGTGTTCGCGCAGGGGGCCCTGTCGTTCGCGGTGGGCGGCACGCTGATCACGCGGGTCCTGTACGAGGCGGCGGGAGCTCCCACCATGGCCGGCTCGTACGCGACGGCCGCACTCAACGTCGGCGCGGCCGCCGGACCGCTCGTCGCCGCGACCGCCCTCGGCACCGGGGCCGGGCACCTCGGGCCGCTGTGGGCAAGCGGGCTCCTGGTCACGGTGGCGCTGCTCATCGCGTTCCCTCTCCGCACCGCGGTCGCGGGCGGCGGGAGCGCCGAGGTGCCCCGGTGAGCCGATGACACAGCGGTCCTTCGAGGGCGGGTACATCAGTCCTTCGAGGGCGTCCGGCGGGCGAGGCGTCCCGGCATGTGGGCGCTCCGGTGGGCGAGTCGAGCGCCGGGGACCGAACGTGTCGGGCCGCGGTGACGGCGCTGACGCCCCCGCGGAGCGGGCGCATAGGATCGCCGGCATGGCTTTGCGACCTGTTCACGTGATCCTCAAAGCCCTTGACGCCGCGGCGGTCGGCCGGTTCTGGGCGGAGGCACTCGGCTGGAGCGCGTACAGCCCGGGTGTGGCCACCTACGTCGGCCCCGCCGGCGGACTGGTCTGGCCCCACCCGGTCGCCGTGGGCGTCGACGTCGTTCCCGTCCCCGAACCCAGGAACGCGGCGAAGAACCGCCTGCACCTGGATCTCGCCACCACGTCCGATTCCCATCAGGCCGAGTTGGTCGCGCGCCTGAAGTCCCTCGGTGCGACGCCCGTCGACGTGGGCCAGGGCGACGTGCCGTGGACGGTCCTCGCCGACCCGGAGGGCAACGAGTTCTGCGTGCTGGAGCCTCGGGAGGTCTACCGGGACACCGGGCCGATCGCCCGGATGGTGGTCGACTGCGCGGATCCGCGGGCCATGGCCCGGTTCTGGGGTGAGGCGGTGGACTGGAGCCTGCACGAAGTGACCGGCGAACGAGCGGTGTTGCGCTCCGCCAAGGGTGTCGGCCCGTACCTCGAGTTCCTCCGCACGCCCGGGGTGAGGAGCGTGCCGGACCGCGTCCATCTCGACCTGCTGCCGTACCCCGGGGACGACAAGGCGGCGGAGGTGGCCCGGCTGCGCGCCCTCGGCGCCACCGACCTCGACGTCGGCCAGGGCGATGTCCCGTGGACGTGCCTGGCCGACCCGGAGGGCCACGAGTTCTGCGTCCTCGCCCTGTCCTGACGCCGAGCCTCCGTCACTTCCGCGAGCCGGACCGCGTCCGGGTCCGCTTCGTGCGACTGACCGGCCCCACGGGGCCCTGCCCGGACCGGCGCGGAGAGCGGCGCGCGGGAGCCGGGGGTGTCGCCAGGAGCGAGCCTCACCTGAGGTCGGCGCCTCTATGTACCCCCGTCCCCCTCACCTCGCCCGCACCCTATGTGCCGGCGCGGGCCACGAGCAGCGGCTGGAAGAAGCCCGTCTCCTGCGGCATCCGCCACCCGGGCTCGACGAACCCGGCTTCGGCCGCCAGGTCGGCCAGTCGGCTCCGGGTGAGCGCCCAGTAGGTGGTCCGGCGGACCTTGACGCGCCATTCCCCGCCATCGGGGAGGAGCTGGAAGTGCTCCATGTCGTAGCGCTCGCCGTCGTCGTGCCAGCGCCAGAGCTGGAAGGTGACGGTCCGTTCTCCGTCGTCGGCGGCCCGGTGCACCTGTGGAGGCGTCGAAGCGGGCCGGTCGCGCAGCAGGTCCTCGTAGGGGCGCGTGCTGACCAGCAGCAGACCGGCCGGACGCATCACGCGGTGCATCTCGGTCAAGGCGGCGCGCACCTCCTGTTCGGTCAGCAGGTGAGGCAGCGCGTTGTCGGCGCAGACGACGGTGTCGAACCGGCCGTCGGTGAACGGGAGACGACGCATGTCGGCGGCGGCCGTGCGCAGGCTCAGGCCCCGGCGGGCGGCCTCACGGGCCGCGCGGGCGGCTGAGCGGGGGCTGACGTCGGTTCCGGTGACGCTGTGCCCGTGCAGCGCGAGGCCGATGGCCTGCGTGCCGATGCCGCAGGCGCAGTCGAGCACCGCCGCGCGGTCCTGACCGACCAGGGCGTCCAGAGCCGCCCCCTGCCGGCGGATGCTCGCGTCCCAGTCCGGGTAGATCAGGTTGTAGTCGTCGGCCAGTTCGTCGTAGAAGTGCGCCACCGATGTCTCGGGCATGGCGCGAGACTACTGTGGCTGACCTCACGAAAGGCGCGTGTTCCTCGGTCGTCGGCGTGAACGCCCTTGCCAGGGGCCGGTTTCGAACGGCGCCGCCGCCACTGGCAGGGCGGCCGTGTGGCGCCGGATGTGAGGGCACGGGGGAGTGGGATGCTGACCGGGATCGTGATCGACGCGCTCGATGTGGCGCGCATGGACCGCTTCTGGTCCGACGCGACACGGGGCCGGACGGGCGGCCTGCGCCTGCGGTGCGTGCCGGCCACGACACCGAAGACGGCGCTGAAGAACCGGCTCCACCTCGACTTGGCCGGGGGACCGGACTGGGAGGCCGAGGTGGCGCGCCTGCTCACCCTCGGTGCGACGCGGGCCGACATCGGTCAGGGGGACGTCCCGTGGGACGTGCTGGCCGATCCGGAGGGCAACGAGTTCTGTGTGCTGCGTCCCGGTCACCCCGGTGTGCTCGCCGACTGCGGCCTCGTCGCGATCTGCCTCGACGTGGCGGAGGAGGACCGTCGCGCGCAGCGGGCCTTCTGGCGGTCCCGGGCCGACTGGCACGCGGTCGAGTCCCACGACCGGGGTGACCGGCTGCGCCGGACACCCACCAGTACGGTCTCACTGGTGATGGGGCCGCCCGCGGCCCCGAAGGAGACACGGAACAGGCTGCGGCTGGAGGTCACCCGAAGCGACGGCGAACCCGGCGAGTTCCTCGACGTCGGCGGGAACGAGTTCCACGTGACGAGGTGACCCTCCGCCTGGCGGCCGCCTGCCTCACCGGTCGTCCGGCATGGGTGTGCCGCGGGCCCCGTGCCCCGCGGTCCCGGCCGGCGGGACCCGCGCGGGCATCCGTGCGGGCGGCTGCCTCACCGCGGTCAGCGTCGCGTAGACCACGACGTTGCCCAGGTAGCCCGTGCGCTTGGTGTAACCGCCACCGCAGGTGATCAACCGGAGCTCGGGGCGGCCCGAACCGCCGTAGACCTTCTTGCTGGGGAACTCCTTCCTGTCGTAGAGCTCGACGGCGCTGACGGTGAACACCGCTGTCCGCCGGTCGGCCCGGCTGATCTCGATGGTGGCTCCCTCGGTCAGGGCGCCGAGGTCGTAGAAGACACCGGGGTCGCCGCCGGGTGTGTCCACATGCCCCGTGGCGACGGCGGTGCCCGCCGAGCCGGGCGGGGTGCCGTCGCCGTACCAGCCGGCGAGGGCGGGTTCGTCGGCCGGGGGAGTCCGTGGTGCCCCTGTCGCATCGAGACCCACCCGGGTCATCGGGGCGTCCACCCCGATCTCGGCGATCCGGATCCGGACCGGATCCGCGGGGGGCAGCGGGTGAACGGTGGAGCCGGTGGAAGGCGCGGAGGCGGAGACGGGCTGCGCCGCGGGTGGCCGCGGCGGTGCGTCCGTGTCGTGCACGGCGCTGATCAGCAGCACCGCACCGGCCGTCATCGTGCAGACCACAAGGAGCACCGCGAGGGGGAACGGAGCCCGGGAAAGGCCGATGTGGTGTCTGAGTGCCATCGCGTCACGTCTTTGCTTCACGGCGGGTGCTTCGCAGCGGACGGTAGGGGCCACACGGGGCCGGCCGGCGGAGCGGGACGACCGGACCAGGTTCGGCGGTCAGACGCGGTTGCCGTCCGGGCGGCGGCACAACCAGACCGCACCCCCGGCGGCGGCCGTGACGAGCAGTCCTCCACCCAGCGCGAGCCCGAGATCCGTGTCGTCGGCCAGGCCGAAGCCGGCGTTGGCCGCGCCGTTCGGGGTGCGCCCGGTGACCCGGTACGTCTCCGTGACCTTGGTCAGCGGCGGACACTTCACGGTGACCGTGTCATCGCCCGGCCGGGCTCCCTTCGGGATCTGGAACTCGCCCGTGAGCACCCCTTCCTCGTCGCCTGCGAACAGATGGAAGTCCCCGCCCACCTCCGAGTGGCCCTTGCCGTAGTCCGCGTCGGCGTCGCAGACACTCGTACTGACGGTGACCGTGGAACCCGGTGGGGCGTTCCACGGTTCGATACGGAGGTCCGGGTCGTCGGCGGCGGCAGCGGCCGGGATCTGCAGCCCGAGGGCGCCGAGAGCCAGGCCGATACCCGCACCCATGTGTCTGTAGCGCATGCGCATCCTCCAACGGAACGGTGACCGGCCTGCTGCGCGGCACATCTCGTGTGTTCCGCTCACGAGGCAACCGACAGCCCGTCACTCCCGCAACCCGGCGAGTCGCCGCATCTGTCACCCGGTCAGGCGCATGCGTCTTCCCTCTCGATCGCTTGCGCAGGTCACCGACGCGGAGACCGTCGGTACGCGTCACCCGCCGCCCCGTCCCCAAAACGGTGAACGCCGACCGGGCCGCCTCGCGCGGTGCCGTCGACGCGGCCGGGCCCGGGTTCAGGTCAGGGGCGGGGCCTGGACGTCGACGGGGATGTCCAGCCGCCCGGCAACGGTGGTGAGGGTTGCGCCCAGCGGGAGCGCGACCCTGGTGAGGGCGTGCCGGTCGCCTCGGGTCCGGTCGCGGTTGACGATGAGCACCGGCTTCCCGGCCTCGGCCGCCTGGCGGACGAACCGCAGTCCGGACATGACCGTCAGCGACGACCCCAGGACCAGCAGTGAGGTCGCCTCACGGACCAGTTCGCGGCAGTGCTCGACCCGCCGAGGCGGAACCGCCTCGCCGAAGAACACGACGTCCGGCTTGAGGATGCCGCCGCATATCAGGCAGGGCAGTACGCGGAAGTCCTCGACCTGCTCGTCGGTGAGGTCCGCGTCACCGTCCGGGTTGATTCCCGCGGCCACCGGCTCGAAGTCCGGATTGGCCGCTTCCAGCCGCCGGGCGAGTTCACGGCGCGGACTGAAGGCGCCGCAGCCGAGGCAGACGACCCGGTCCAGGCTCCCGTGCAGTTCGACGACGCCCTCGCTGCCGGCGGCCTGGTGCAGGCTGTCGACGTTCTGGGTGATCACGCCGGTGAGCAGGCCGTGCCGCCCGAACGCGGCCACGGCCAGATGCCCGGCATTGGGGCGGGCGCGGCCGAAGGTGCGCCAACCGAGGTGGCTGCGCGCCCAGTACCGGCGCCGGGCCTGGGCGCTCGCGGTGAACTCCTGGTAGGTCATCGGGGTGTGCCGGCTCAGGCTCCCGCCCTCGCCCCGGTAGTCGGGGATGCCCGACTCCGTGGAGATGCCCGCTCCACTGAGCACCAGCACGCCGCCGGCGCGCAGCGCGTCGGCGACCGGCTCCGGATCCGTGGTGCCGGGCGGCACGTCCTCGGTGGGGGTCCAGCTCAGAGTGGGGCGCATACGCATGCCGCAAGAGTACGAAACGGGCCGCCGCAGGGAAGTCCGGTACGGCGTCGCCCCACCCTCGCGAGCCGCGCCGCACGGACCGAGGGCGCAAGGACCGCGAGGGGCGGGCTGAGCCCCGTAGACCCTGGTGCAGGGGCTCAGGAGCGCACGCTTCCCCTCTTCCCTCAGGTCACGGACGCTCGTCCGGGCGCATCATCCCGGACCCTCACCCGTCATTCCGGTACGCCGGTGCCATCGGATGCGCGGGGTGGGCGGACGGCGGACGGCCCGCGGCGGCACGGCGGGACAACGGGTCCGCCGACGGCCGTGCCTGACCCTCCTTGGACGCACCGTCATGCACCTCCCGCCCCTGGTTCAGCGACTGCCAGGCCCGGTCACCGGCCAAGGCCGCCGAAGCCGTGCTCGGCCTGGTCTTCGCCGACCCCGTCGATCCCCGCCCCCTACGGCCGGCTCGTCCGCTTCGGCGAAGCTCTGGACCGGTACGACGGCACACCCCCGGTGGAGCAGGACCGCATGCTCCCGCCCCGAACCCGTGTGGCGCCGGTGATCAGGACCGTCGGGCGCCGGCCGACGGCTCGGGGGTCCGCGTGTCTTCGGTGAACACGGCGAACAGGCCGTGGGGCGTGTCGTCGCCGAAGAGCAGCTCGTGGAGCCGGGCCCCTTCGGCGGCTGCCTCGGCGCCGCGCGGGAACATGGCCCGCTCGTACTCGGCGAGCGCGGCTTCCGTGTCGTCGCGGTGTGCGGCCAGGGCCTCGCCGAGCCGGGCGCCGTCGTACATGGCCAGGTTGGCGCCCTCACCGTTGGGCGCCGACAGGTGCGCGGCGTCGCCGACCAGGGTCACCCCCCGCACCCGGTCCCAGCGGTGCCCGGCCGGCAGGGCGTACAGGGGGCGCAGGACCGGCGCGGTGTCACTGTCGGTGATCAGCGCGGTGAGCTCCGGGGCCCATCCGTCGAACTCCCGCGCGATCCGCGCCGCGGCCGCGGTGGCGTCGGTGAAGTCGATGGCGGCGAACCAGTCCCGCGGCTCGGTGAGCGCCACATAGGTGTGCAGGGTGTCGCCCCTCTCGCGGTGGGCCTGGATGCCCTTGCCCGGGGCGAGCGCGAACATCGACCCGCCGCCGACCGCCTTCGAGGCGGCAGGGTGCCGGGTGTCGCTGTCGTACAGGTAGGTCTCGACGAACGACCTGCCGGTGTACTCGGGCGCCGCGTCGGAGAGCAGCGGCCTGACACGTGACCACGCGCCGTCCGCGCCGACCAGCAGGCTGGTGGCGGTCACCGTCCCGTCGGTGAAGGCGACCTCGTGGCGCCCCTGCCCGAGAGGACGGACGCCGCGGACCTTGCGCCCCCACCGGGCGGTGCCGGCCGGGAGCGAGTCGAGCAGGATCCGGCGCAGCTCGCCGCGCTGCACCTCGGGGCGGCCGCCCGTGCCGTCGTCGGCCTCGTCGAACAGGACGCTCCCGTCCCGGTCGAGGATCCGCGTCGCCTGGCGGCCCTCGAGGATCAGGCCGCGGAACTCGTCGGTCAGACCGGCCGCCCGCAAGGCGACCTGGCCGTCGTGCTCGTGGATGTCGAGCATCCCGCCCTGCGCGCGGGCCATCGGTGAGGCCTCGGCCTCGTAGACCGCGGACGGGATGCCGTGGACGTGGAGGACGCGGGCGAGGGTCAGTCCGGCGAGCCCGGCGCCGATGATCGTGACATCGGTGGTCATGGTGGTTCCTTGCCTTTCCGCACGTCTGCCGGATGGGCACCCGGCAGGATGGGGGAAAGGTCGCAGACGCCGCCGACGTCCCGCCGACACGCCGCCGACACAGGGCCGACAGCCCCGGCACCGGCCCTGTCGCCGGCCCGCCGGGGCACCGCCGGCCACCGTCCCGCCCTCCCCGTGTCAGCGGGTGGCGAGGAACTCCAGGGTGTCGATCACCCGGTTCGAGAATCCCCACTCGTTGTCGTACCAGGCGACCACCTTGATGTGGCGGCCGTCCACGCGGGTGAGGGCCGAGTCGAAGATCGACGACGCGGGGTTGCCCGTGATGTCGGACGACACGAGCGGGTCGTCCGAGTACTCGAGGATGCCCGCGAGCGGACCCTCCGCCGCGGCGCGGTAGGCGGCCAGCACCTCGTCGCGCGTCACGTCGCGGGCGACGGTCGTGTTGAGCTCGACGATCGACCCCACCGGCACCGGTACGCGGATCGAGTCGCCCGACAGCCTGCCTTCGAGGTTGGGCAGCACCAGGCCGATCGCCTTGGCGGCACCGGTCGTGGTCGGCACGATGTTGACGCCGGCGGCCCGGGCGCGACGGGGGTCACGGTGCGGGCCGTCCTGCAGGTTCTGCTCCTGCGTGTAGGCGTGCACCGTCGTCATGAACCCGTGCTCGATACCGGCGAGTTCGTCAAGGACCGCGGCCAGCGGGGCGAGCGCGTTGGTGGTGCAGGAGGCGTTCGAGACGATCGTGTGCGCGGCCGGGTCGTAGGCGTCGGTGTTGACCCCGAACGCGAGCGTGACATCGGCGCCGTCCGACGGCGCGCCGACCAGGACCTTCTTCGCGCCGGCGTCGAGGTGGGCGCCGGCGGCCTTGGCCGAGGTGAAGCGGCCGGTGGCCTCCAGGACGATGTCGACACCGAGTTCGGCCCAGGGCAGGCGCGCCGGTTCACGTTCGGCCAGCACCGTGATGCGCCGGCCGTCGACGACGAGGGCGTCACCGTCGACGGTCACCGGGCGGCCGAGCCGGCCGGCCGTGCTGTCGAAGGCGAGCAGCCGGGCGAGCGCGGCGGGCTCCGTCAGATCGTTGACGGCCACGATCTCCAGGGCACTGTCGCGTTCCAGCAGCGCGCGCAGCACATTGCGTCCGATGCGGCCGAATCCGTTGATGGCGATGCGAGTCATGTGTGGTGTCCCTTCCTTTCGCCACCAGACTCGTCCGCGGGCCGAGCCGCCGACAGTGGCGGGATCGCCACGGTTCACAAGGATCTCGCCAGGCCGGGCTCACGGGGATCTCGCCGGGACTCCCTGACGGGCGTGGTGCCCCCGTGGGTCACTCGCCGCGGGTGAAGGTGCGCCGGTATTCGCTCGGAGTGGTGCCGAGGATGCGCTGGAAGTGCAGTCGCAGGTTCGCGCCGGTGCCGAGGCCGACGTCGGCGGCGATCTGCTCGACGCCGCGCTGCGAGCGTTCCAGCAGTTCGCGGGCCAGGTCGATGCGGGCGCGCATCACCCACTGCATCGGCGTGTATCCGGTCTCCTCGACGAAGCGCCGGGAGAACGTGCGGGGCGAGACCCCCGCCTGCCGCGCCATCGTGTCGAGGGTGAGGGGTTCACCGAGCCGGTGCAGCGCCCACTCGCGGGTGGCGGTGAACCGTTCGCCGAGTGGCTCGGGGACGCTGCGCGGCACGTACTGGGCCTGGCCGCCGCTGCGGTAGGGGGCCGCGACCAGACGCCGGGCCGCGTGGTTGGACGCGGCCACTCCGAGGTCGCCGCGCAGGATGTGCAGGCACAGGTCGATGCCGGAGGCGGCGCCGGCCGAGGTGAGGACGCTGCCCTCGTCGACGAACAGCACGTTCTCGTCGACCTGGACGAGCGGGTGCCTGGCCGCGAGGGCGCGCGCGTAGTGCCAGTGCGTCGTGGCACGCTTGCCCGCGAGCAGCCCCGTGGCGGCGAGGGCGAAGGCCCCGGTCGAGATGGCGGCGAGCCGCGCGCCCCGGTCGTGGGCGGCGATCAGTGCGTCGATCACGGCTTGCGGAGGGTCCTCGCGGTCCGGGAACCGGTAGCCGGGGACGAAGACGATGTCGGCCCACGCGAGCGCGTCGAGGCCGTGGGCGACGTAGTAGGCGAGGCCGTCGCCGCCGGTCACGAGACCGGGTGCCGCCCCGCACACCCGCACCTCGTACGGCATGCTCGCGCGCGTGGTGAAGACCTGCGCGGGAATGCCGACATCCAGTGGCTTCGCGCCCCCGAGCACGAGGACGGCGACGCGACGGAGGCGGGAGGGCGGCACAGGAAGAGGTTACGCCGAGCGGCACCCGTGCCGGGCACGCGTGCCGCGGGCGTCGGGCCGGTCGCCTCACAGATGGAGGGGCAGGTGGCGGGGGCCGCGGAGCATGGCGTTCTGGCGGTAGGGCGGTGGGTCCTCGACCAGTCGCGCGGTGCCGAGGCGGGGGAGCAGGGCGCCGAGCGCGGAATAGGCCTCGATACGTGCCAGGGGGCCGCCGTAGCAGAGGTGGATGCCGCTGCCGAAACCGAAGTGCTGGTTGTCCGGACGGGTGGGGTCGAACCGGTCGGGCTCGTCGAACCGCTTGGGGTCGCGGTTGCCGGAGGCCAGTACCAGGACGACGGACGCGCCTTCCGGGAGGGTGGTGCCGGCGACGTCGACGTCGGCGCGCGGGATGCGCTCGCGCATGTGGACCGGGGGTTCGAAACGCAGCAGTTCCTCCACCGCGCGGGGCAGCAGGTCCGGTCGGCGGCGCAGCAGGTCGAGCTGGTCGGGGCGGCGCAGCAGGGTGAGCACACCGTTGGTGATGAGGTTGACCGTGGTCTCGTGCCCGGCGATGAGCAGCAGGATCGCCGTTTCCGCGAGTTCCTCCCGACTGAGCCGCAGAGCCGGGTCGGGTTCGTTGACGAAGGCGGAGAGCATGTCGTCGCTGGGTTTGCCGCGGCGCTGTTCGGCGAGGTTGACCAGGTAGCCGCCCATCTCCATCTTCGCCTGCTCACCGGCCTTGTCGGTCTCGGTGGTGTCCGAGCCGGGCCTGACGTCGGCGGCGGCGACGAGGGCGTCGGACCAGGCCCGGAACAGCGGCTCGTCCTCACGGGGCACGCCGAGCAGGCGGCAGATGACCGTGACGGGCAGCGGGTAGGCGAAGTCGTCGACGAGGTCGATCCGCTCGCCTGCCCCCAGGGAGTCCAGCAGTTCCCGGGTGATCCGGTCGATCTCCTCGCGCATGCCGTCGACGCGGTGGGGAGTGTGCGGCGGACCGAAGGGCCGCATGGCCAGGGTGCGCAGTCTGTGGTGCTCGGGGTCGTCGAGCCGCAGGAACGGCAGTTGCTGCGCCTCCGCGCCGCGGGTGCGGGGATCGACGCTCATCCGCGGGTCGTGGAGGAGGGCGGCGATCTCGTGGTAGGTACCGACCAGATAGCTGCCGTCGGCCTGCCGGACCACGGGACCGGCCTCGCGCAGTTCCGCGTACAGCGGGTACGGGTCGGGGCGGCTGGAGTAGTCGGTGATGCGTGCCAGGAGGGTCTCGGAGGCCATGGCGGCTCCTCGTGGTCGAGCGGGACGTGGGCTACACCACGGTCAGCCGGCGGTCGGGAAGGTGACCGGTGAGCGCGACGGTCGGGCCGTGGGACAGCACTGACGGGTCGGGCACGTCGGAAGGGATCGTGACGTCGGCCGCGATCGCCCGGTCCGCTGCGCCGGGCGGGGGCGGGAAGGCGGCGGCCGTCTCGATCAGGTGCCGGTAGTAGTCGAGCGACTTGGCCATGTCCACGGTGACGGCCGCGGTGACCCGGCCCTTGTACCCGTAGACCATGGCGAGCCGGCGCGCCTCCAGCGAGCCCTGGGCGATGACCACGTGGTCGGAGTAGGTGGGCACGCCCACGGACTTGATGTTGAGTCCGAACTGCGTCGACCAGAACACCGGGACGGCCAGGTGCGGGCGTTGCAGGGGACCCGGGTTGACCATGTTGTGGGCCGCCACCTCGGCCTGCTCGACCGCGTTGCCCCAGTGCTCGAGGGACAGCAGCTGGTAGCCGAAGAGGGGGTGCGGGAAGCGGGAGACGTCGCCCGCCACGAAGACGTCGTCGGTGACGATCCCGTACATGTTGAACGCGCGGCATCCGGCGTCGCAGGCGATCCCGCGCGGGCCCGCCGCGAGCCCCGAGTCCGCCAGCCACTCGACGTTGCGGATCGCTCCCAGCGCCGCGACGCACACGTCCGCGTCGACCCGGCTGCCGTCGGACAGCTCCGCACCGGTGAAGGATCCGTTGCCGTTCAGGGCGGTGACCGTCACACCGGTGCGCAGGTCCACGCCGTTGTTGCGCTGCATGACGGCCGCGAGCTTCGACAGCGTGCCGCCGAGTGCGCCGACCAGCGGAGCGGGGCCGCGCTCGGTGACCGTCACCTGCACCCCCAGCTCCCGGCAGGCCGAGGCGATCTCCGAGCCGGTGAAGCCGCCGCCGATGACGAGCACGCGCTCCGGCCTCTCGGCGAGCCGCTCGGCGAGTCCCGCGCCGTCCTCACGGGAACGCAGGGTGAACACCCCGTCCAGCGCGGCCTCGTCCTCGTGGGGCCAGGGGCGCGCCCGGGTTCCCGTGGCGATCAGCACCCGGTCGTACGGCAGTGACTCCCCGTCCTCCAGCAGTACCCGCTTCCCCAGCAGGTCGAGGCCTGTCGCACGCACGCCCAGCCGCCACTCGGCGTCCGGATCCCGGCGCATCGGCAGCTCGGTGGTCTCCGCCGTCGCCTGCCCGAGCAGCACCTGCTTGGACAGCGGCGGACGGTCGTAGGGTGCGTGCGGTTCGTCCCCGACCACGGTCAGTGAACCGGTGAAGCCTTCCTCCCGCAGCGCTTCCGCGGCCCGCAAGCCGGCCAGCGACGCACCGACGACGACGATGCGGCCCTCCTTGAGGTCAGCGGGCACCGATGCTCACCTCTTCGCCCAGGAGTATGGCCTGCACCGGGCAGGCCGCGGCGGCCTGGCGCACGCGGTCCTCCTGGTCCTCGGGTACGGCCGTGGCGTAGAGAAGGCCTTCCTCGCCGTGCAGCTCGAACACGCCCGGCGCGAGGAACACGCACTGTGCGTACCCCTGGCAGCGCGTGAGATCGACAACGGTTCGCATCCTCACTACCTCCTCCGCCGTCACACCCCCTCACCTCCAGCATGGGCGGAGACCTGTCGGCCCGCACGGTGACCACTTCGCGGGCGCCCCCCGGTCAGACGTCACCCCAGGACGCCGGGCGGCGCCGATCACGCACGCGGTGGGTGAACACCCGGGAGACGGTGCTCAGTTGCCTGCTCCTCCGACTGATCTCCCCTGCGGGCGGGTCGGCATGGCCGGCGCACGGGGGCGGCGCACGGCCGAGGTGGGTGACCGACGGATCTCCCGTCACCCCGGGGGCCGCGCCGCACCGCCGACCGACCGCACGGGTGGTCCGACCGGGTGGCGGCCGGGGCCGTCGGGTCCCACCGGGAGCGTCCACGGCGCCCCCGGTGGCCCGAACGGCCCTGTCGGGAACCCCGCGCGCCGATGGAAGGTGGTCCTGCACAGGCCGAGACGCACGAAGCCCCCGAACGCCGTCCCGACACGAAAGGGATCCGGATGTCCGTCGACACGCACACGGCGCCCGCCGAACTCTCGGACGAGGAGCTGGCCTCCCTGGACGCCCACTGGCGCGCCGCGAACTACCTCGCCGTCGGCCAGATCTACCTCATGGCCAACCCCCTGCTGAGCGAGCCGCTCCAGCCCGAGCACGTCAAACCGCGGCTGCTCGGCCACTGGGGCACCTCACCCGGCCTGAACCTGGTGCACACCCACCTCAACCGGCTCGTCAAGGCCCGCGGCCTGGACGCGCTGTGCATCTGGGGCCCCGGACACGGCGGCCCGGCCGTACTCGCCAACGCCTGGCTGGAGGGGTCGTACACCGAGACCTACCCGGACGTCACCCGGGACGCGGCCGGCATGGCCCGGCTGTTCAAGCAGTTCTCCTTCCCGGGCGGGGTGCCCAGCCACGTCGCCCCCGAGACCCCCGGCTCCATCCACGAGGGCGGGGAACTCGGCTACTCCCTGTCGCACGCCTACGGAGCGGCCTTCGACAACCCGGACCTGCTGGTCGCCTGCGTGATCGGCGACGGGGAGGCCGAGACCGGGCCGCTGGCCGCCTCCTGGCACTCCAACAAGTTCCTCGACCCGGTCCGCGACGGCGCCGTACTGCCGATCCTGCACCTGAACGGCTACAAGATCGCCAATCCGACGGTGCTGGCCCGGCTCCCGGAAGCCGAACTGGACGAACTCCTGCGCGGCTACGGCCACGACCCCATCCACGTCACCGGTGACGACCCGACAGCCGTCCACCGCGCGATGGCCGCGGCGATGGACCGCGCGGCCGACCGCATCGCCGGCTTCCAGCGTGCCGCCCGCGAGGACGGGGCCACGGACCGGCCCCGCTGGCCCGTGATCGTGCTGCGCACCCCCAAGGGCTGGACCGGTCCCGCCGAGGTGGACGGACTGCCGGTCGAGGGCACCTGGCGCGCGCACCAGGTGCCGCTGGCCGCCGTGCGGGACAACCCGGAACACCTGCGGCAACTGGAACAGTGGCTGCGCTCCTACCGTCCCGGGGAACTGTTCGACGAGCACGGCACCCCCCGCGCACACGTATTGGCGTGCGTCCCGGAGGGTGCCCGGCGGCTCGGTGCCACTCCGCACGCCAACGGCGGCCTCCTCCTGCGGGAACTGCCTCTTCCGCCCCTGGAGAAGTACGCCGTCGAGGTGGACAAGCACGGCGCCACCCTGCACGAACCCACACGTGTGTTCGGCGACATGCTCGAGGACGTCATGCGGGCGACCTCCGACCGCCGCGACTTCCGTCTCGTCGGTCCCGACGAGACCGCCTCCAACCGGCTCCAGGCCGTCTACGCGGCCAGCGGCAAGGCCTGGCAGGCCGCCGTCCTCGACGTGGACGAGCACCTCGACCGCCACGGCCGGGTGATGGAGATCCTCTCGGAGCACACCTGCCAGGGCTGGCTGGAGGGCTACCTCCTCACGGGCCGGCACGGGCTGTTCTCCTGCTACGAGGCCTTCGTGCACATCGTGGACTCGATGGTCAACCAGCACATCAAGTGGCTGCGCACCACCCGCCGCCTGTCCTGGCGCGCTCCCGTCGCCTCCCTGAACTACCTCCTCACCTCCCACGTGTGGCGGCAGGACCACAACGGCTTCTCCCACCAGGACCCCGGCTTCGTGGACCACATCATGAACAAGAGTCCCGAGGCGGTACGGGTGTACTTCCCGCCGGACGCGAACACACTGCTGTCCGTGGCCGACCATGCCCTGCGCAGCCGCGACTACGTCAACGTGATCGTGGCGGGCAAACAGCCCTGCTTCGACTGGCTTTCGATGGAGGAGGCGAAGGTCCACTGCGCCCGGGGCGCCGGCATCTGGGAGTGGGCCGGCAGCGAGGACGGCACGCGGGAACCGGACGTGGTGCTCGCGTGCGCGGGCGACGTGCCGACCCAGGAGGTTCTCGCCGCGGCCCAGTTGCTGCGCCGGCACCTGCCCGACCTGGCCGTGCGCGTGGTCAACGTGGTCGACATCGCCCGACTGCTGCCGAGCGGGGAACACCCGCACGGCATGAGCGACTTCGAGTACGACGGCCTCTTCACCGCCGACAAGCCGGTGATCTTCGCGTACCACGGCTACCCCTGGCTCATCCACCGCCTGGCCTACCGCCGTACCGGGCACCGCCATCTGCACGTGCGCGGCTACAAGGAGATCGGCACCACGACCACCCCCTTCGACATGGTGGTCCGCAACGACCTGGACCGCTACCGCCTGGTCATGGACGTCGTCGACCGCGTCCCCGGCCTCGCCGTCCGCGCGGCCGCCGTACGCCAGCACATGGAGGACGCCCGCCAGCGCCACCACGTCCACATCCGGGAACACGGCATGGACCTGCCCGAGGTCGCCGACTGGACGTGGGACGGCTGAGCCGCCTCGAGGGAGGGCCCCGGCGCGGCATCGCCGGGGCCCTCTTCCCGTACGTCACCGGCGGTACGGGCAGCCGCGGTGCGGATGGGGGACCATGAGGTTGTGGTACGGCGCCCTCGCGGTGTGCCGCGCGACAGGCGGCCCCAGGAAAGGCGGTGGGGACGATGGCGGCGGGGACGATGCTCCTCCCTCTGGTCGTGGGAGTCGACGGATCGGAGCCGAGCCTCGTCGCGGTCGACTGGGCCGTGGACGAAGCCGCCCGCCACGGTCTCCCGCTCAGACTGGTCCACGCCTCCCTGTGGGAGCGCTACGAGGCCGGCCTGTCCCCGGCGGGTCCGGACCGGCCCTCCGAGCAGGTGCTGGCCGAGGACGTCGTGGCCTCGGCGGCCGACCGGGCGCGACGGCGCGACCCGGAGGTGAAGATCACCACCGGCATCGTCCCCGAGGAGGCGACGGCGGCCCTGGTGCGCGAGGGCGGCACGGCCTTCGCGCTGGTGACCGGTTCACGGGGCCGCGGCGAGCTGAGGGGGCTGCTGCTCGGGTCGGTGGGCCTGGCCGTGGCGGCCCGAGCCCCCTGCCCGACGATCGTGGTCCGCGGCGACCGGGTCGGCCTGGCGGGTGCGCACGGGCGCATCCTGCTAGGCCTCGGCGAGGCCGGCACCGGCGTGGAAGCCGTCCGTTTCGCCTTCCGGGAGGCCGAGGCGCGCGGCTGTGTCCTCGACATCGTGCGCGCCGGGCGCGGGCCAGGCCATGACGAGAGCGCGAACCGGGTGCAGGCCGAAGGACCGCTCGACACGTCCCGGGAACACGCGTCGTCCGTCGTCGACGCCCGGCTCACGGCCGCGGCCGTAGAGCATCCGCGTGTCCGGACGCGTCCGGCGGCCGCCGAGGGACCGCCCGGCAAGGTCCTCGTGGGCCGGTCGGCCGCGGCGGACCTCGTGATCGTCGGGGCACGACGCGGCAAGGGGCACTTCGGACTCCAGGTCGGCCGGGTGGGCCACGCCCTCCTCCACCACGCCCAGTGCCCGGTCGCGGTCGTGCCCGAACGGCGGTGAGCGTCGCGCGGCACGCCCTGGACCGGTGGCGGGGGAGGGGGTTCGTGGCTCGTCCTCAGCCGAACAGGCTTCGCACCCTGATCGTCTCGACGCGTCGCCACGTGCCGCCGGGCAGCAGCATCCGCTCGCCGTCGGCGCTGTGAGCGCTCGGCCGGCCCGAACCGGCCGGCCGGGCCGCCCGCCGCCGCGTCTTCCTCGCCGAGGGCAGCGCGGGACCGCGGCCGTTCCGCTCGGCCCGCGCATCAGGTTGAGTGCGTCGGCTCATCGGCCCTCCCAGTCGCGAGCAGGGGTGGTCTCCACAACGCCGGGCCCTCCTGGGCGATCGGCTCGCCCGACGCCCGGACAGCCGCCGGCCACACACCCAGCATGCTCCCTGTGTACCCGCAGGTGGGGCCGAATCGCACCACCGCGGGACCAAGGGGAACCGGCCGGGGGCTTCCCCGCGGGGGCCGGCGGTCCTCGTCAGTCCAGGATCGTGGCCATGCCGCGGCGGCGAAGGTCGGCCAGTCCGTTCAGCATGGCCTCGATCTGCTCGGGCGAGTGACCGGCCCAGCCCGTGAGCTCCGACACGACGCGCACGGGCTCGCGGGTGCGGTAGGAGCGGGTGGGGTTGCCGGGGAACTTCTTGTCGGTGACGTTGGGATCGTCCTCCAGCTCTCCGGTCGGCTCCACCACGTAGATCCGGCCCGGACCGTCCCCGGCCGCGAGCTCGGCGCCCCAGACGGCGGCGTCCAGGGTCTCGGAGACGTAGACGTGGCGGGACGTGCGCCCCTCCTCGAAGTTCGACGCGTACCCGGGGACCAGCAGATCCCCGGGGACCAGGGCCGCCTTCGTGCCGTGCAGGTAGGTTCCGGCCTCGTACACCTGGAAGGGGACAGGTGTGATGGTCATGGGCTGCTCCTCGGGGCGCGGACTCGGGGTAACAGGAAACCACAGGGACTGCGGGCGGGTTGAGGCCCGCGACGACACCGTGCGCACGGCGCCGGACACGGTGTGACTACCCTGGACCCCGATCGCAGATCAGGGGAGCCGATTCCCGGGGCGATCGCCATCCATGCGGCGGCGGCTGAGCCAGCCCGCGATGAGCGCCGCCCTGGCCCGTCTGCGCCGGCACTTCGGCGACGACCTGCTCGCCCGCGTCGGCGGCCACTACGAGCTCACCGCCCTCGGCCAGGTCCTCCTCGACCGCACCGCCACCGCGTACGACCTGCTGGAACGCCTCTTCGCCAGCCAGGCCGACTTCGACCCGGCCGAGGAGATCCGCGAGTTCCGGCTCCTCGCGTCCGACTACGCCGTCGCCGTCTTCGGCACGGGACTCGCCCGCGTCGTCCACGACGAGGCCCCGGGCATCCGGCTCCGCTTCAGCCACACCCCGGCCACCGTCGCCGACGACACCGCGACGCTGCTCAGCGCCGCCGACGGCCTGCTCATGCCGCACGGCGTCATCAGCGACTTCCCCGTCACCGACCTCTACGACGACCGCTGGGTCTTCCTCGTCGCCCACGACCATCCCGGCGTCGACGACCGCCTCACCCACGACGACCTCGCCCGCCTGCCCTGGTTCACCTATCAGCGCACCTACGACGCTCCGGCGGTACGCCGGCTCGGCATGCTCGGTGTCGAACCCCGGGCCGAGGTCTCCGTCGACAGCTTCCAGCTGCTGCCCCTGCTGGTCGCCGGCACCCGGCGCATCGCCCTGATCCAGGCACGGCTCGCGCGACTGCTGGCACCGCTCGCCGCGTACGCGTCGTGGAGCCGCCGTACGAGGCGGTGCCGCTGCGCGAGGCCATGTGGTGGCACCCGGTCCACACCCACGACGCCGCCCACATCTGGCTGCGCGAGACGGCGGCGCGGATCGGCGGACGGCTGACCGAGGCCGCCGGGGTATGACACCGGCCGAGGCCCCCGCGTCCCGCGGCGGCCCCGCCGGCACCACCGGCTGACCGGTCAGGTACGCAGCAGCCGCAGGTCGATCGCGTCGGCCATCGCCTTCATCCCCTCGTCGTTGGGGTGGATGTGGTCGCCCGAGTCGTAGGCCGGGTCGAGCGCCGCCGGGTTCGCGGGGTCACGCATGGCCCGGTCGAAGTCGATGACGCCGTCGAACGCGCCGCTCGTGCGGATCCACTGGTTGACGCTCTGGCGGATCCTCTCGGCCTCCGGCGTGTAGTACCCGTTCCCCTCGTCGGGCATCAGCGTCGCGCCGATGATGTTGACGTGGGCGGCGTGGGCCTGGCCGATCAGGGTGCGGTAGCCGTCGATGAGGTCCTGCGCGGTCAGTGGCCGGCCGTCCGGCCCCGCGTTGTTGCCGATGTCGTTGATGCCTTCGAAGAGGATGACGTCCTTGACGCCCGGCTGGCCGAGGGCGTCGTGGCCGAAGCGCTTGAGGGCGCTCACGCCCTGCCACTGGTTGGGGACGTCGGTGAGCACGCGGTTGCCGCCGATGCCGGCGTCGACGACGCTCAGTTTCTGCGGGCCCGGTCCGGAGCCCAGCCGGCGTCCGAGGAAGTCGGGCCACCGGGTGTACGTCCCGTTCGAGGAGTGGTAGCCGTCCGTGATGGAGTCGCCGAAGGCGACGACGGTGCCCCTCGCGGTCGGCGACAGGACGTCCATCCCCGCCAGGTAGTACCAGGAGGTCGTGGTGGTGCCGAACGCGGCGGCGCTGTCGTCACCGGCGTGGTTGCCGGAGGCTATGTAGGTGGTGTCGAACGCGTCGGAGTGCCAGGTCGACGTTCCCGTAGCGCCGGGTGCGTAGAGGTCGACCAGCAGGTTCTCGCCGGCGTCGACCGAGATCGGGACGACGTCGCTGACCGCCTCCTCGCCGGCGGGGATCGTGACACGGCGCGAGCTGCCGAAGGTGACGTTCCGCGTGGTGCCGCGCCTCGCCTCACCGCCGCTCGCCTGGACGGCCAGGTCCACGGTGGCGATGTCGAGCGGCGCGGTGCCGTACCGGTTCGACAGGGTGATGCGTACGCCCGAACCCGCGACGCTGCTGTGCACCACCATGCGTATGGTCTGGTTGTCGAAGGACGGGCCGCCGGTCGTCATGCTGGGTGACCAGGCACTGACCCGGGTGCCCTTGGCCTGGGGCGACGGCGCGGCGGCGGCGCCCGCCGCGTGCGCGGTGCCCAGCGGGACGACCGTGAGGACCATCCCGGTCACGGCGCCGAACACGGACAGCAGGGATCTGCGACGCGGCCGGCGGTCCGCCGCCGTGCCTTCCTTTTCCTGGGACATCGTTGTTCTCTCCACTCTCCGCGTCGTCCGCGACGGGCCGGCTCCGCGGGGAGTCCGGCCCGGTCCCGCCCCCGCACCCGCCCGGGACGGACGGATTCCGGACGGCGGGACGGTCCGCTGACGACGGGTCATCGGGGGTTGGCTCGGGGGACAGGTGCGTGCCGCACCGGCCTCAGCCGAGGTTGCTCAACGTGACGGACCCGCCGGGCCTGAGGCTGACCTTGCGCGAGGTGCCGCCCGCGAACACGGTTGTGTCCCGGCCGCCGACGCTCCTCAGCGTCAGCTGGGTGACCTTGCCGTTCCGCCACCTGAGGTCGGCGACGAAGCCGCCGCGCACGCCGACTCCGGACACCGATCCGGACGCCGCCCACGCGGCGGGCAGTGCGGGCAGCAGCTCGACGTGGCCCGGCCGCGAGTACACCAGCATCTCGATCATCGCGGAGGGGGTGCCGAAGTTGGCGTCGATCTGGAAGATGCCACGGCCCTCCCCCATGTCCATGATGTCGAACAGGTTCGGTGCGGTGCCATTGCTGCCGCCCGCGGACGGCTTCAGGTTGTTGACGACCAGCTGGTAGGCCTTCTCCGCGTTCTTCAGCCGGGCCCAGCACAGGCTGCGCCAGGCGTTGGCCCAGCCGTAGCTGTTCATGCCGCGCGCGGTCAGCAGGGCGGTCGCGCCGGCGAGGATGTCCTTCGGCGTGGAGTCGTCCGGGCGGATCCGGTCGCCCGGGAAGAGGCCGACGAGCGGGGACAGGTGCCGGTGCGTGGTCTCGCCCAGGTTGTCGGGCGACATCCACTCCTCCAGCCAGCCGGTCTTGGGGCTGACCACGGGGAGGTACAGGCGCTCGCGCAGTCCGTCGACGGTCTGGCCGTAGGAGGTGTCCCTGCCGAGCACCCCGGTCGCGGTGCGGTAGTTGCCGAAGAGGTTCCACACCAGTTCCTGGGCGTAGGTGATGCCCTTGGCGTCCAGCGGTCCCTGCTCGGGGGACCAGTCGCTGTCGGCGATGAGGACCTCGCGTGCGGAGCCGGAGGCGTCCGTGACGGTCGTGGTGAGGAGGCGGGCCTCCCAGAACTCCACGGCGCCCTTGAGGAGGGGGTAGATCTTCTCCAGGTAGGCGCGGTCCTGGGTGTACTCGTAGTGTTCGAACAGGTTCTGGCAGATCCAGGCGTTGCCGGCCGGGTGCCACCACCAGCCGCCCCCGCCGTAGGGGTTGGTGGAGATGGCCACGGTCCAGCCGGCTATCCGGCCGCTGGAGTTGCGGTACCTGTTGTCCGGGCTGTTGAACAGGCGCCGCGTGACGTCCGTCCACGAGGGCAGTTGCGCGAGGCAGTAGTCCGTGAAGGTGTCGAAGCAGTCAGGCAGTCCGGCGCGGTCGGCCAGCCAGTAGTTCATCTGGACGTTGATGTCGGTGTGGTAGTCACCCATCCAGTCCGGGTCGTTGCCGTCCAGCCACGGGCCCTGCAGACCCATCGGCAGGACGCCCCGCGACCCGGAGATCATCAGGTAGCGCCCGAACTGGAGGTAGGCCGCCTCCAGTTCCGGGTCCGGGACGTCGTCCCGGTAGCGGGTTTGTACGCGCTGCCAGGTGTCCAGCTTGCGCTGGGCGGTGGACGAGGTGCCGAGGTCGACGGCCAGTTGCTCGAACACCGGGCGGAAGTCCGCTACGTGGGTGTGCAGCAGGGTGCTCGCGGAGTGACCGGCCGCGTCCCGCACCTTGGTGCGGGCCAGACGCTCCGGGTCCAGGGCCGGGTCGCGGAACCCGGCGGCCGCGTCGGGCGCGTAGTTCGTGCCGCCGCTGACCACGACGGTGAGGTCCTTGCAGCCGCTGAACCTGATCGACGTACCGTCGACGGTGACCGTGCCGGTGCCGCTGGTCGCCGTGACGGCGGCGCCGTACTTCAGGCCGTTGGCGAGGGAAGCCCCGAACGAGGCGCAGCGCTGCGTGCCGTCCGTGGTGGTGTGCTCGCCGTGGGTGCCGGCCAGGGTGACGGTGCCCGTGTAGGTGCCGCCGCCGAGCTGGGAGAAGTACACGACGATGACGTCGTCGGGGCGGCTGGCGAAGATCTGCCGCTGGTAGGTGACGCCGGACAGGTCGTAGGAAGCGCTGACGAGGCCCTGGGCCAGGTCCAGGGTGCGGCGGTAGTCGTCGACGGAGCCCAGGTCGTGACCGGGGAGGTCGACGGTGAGCTCGGCCAGCAGTGTCAGGGAGCCGAAGTCGTCCCGGCCGTAGGGGAACTGGCCGTCGCTCTGCAGGGTGTCGTTGGCGCCGCCGGTCCACAGGGAGGCGTCGGTGATCGTCAGCAGTTCGCTGGAGGGGTCGTTGCTCACGAGCGCCCCGAGGCGCCCGTTCCCGACCGGCAGGCCCTGCCGGATCATCGAGGTGGGGGAGCCGGGAGCCCGCCACCACAGCTGGTTCTTCGCGGCGGCGGCTGCGGACAGCATGGGCGAGGAGACGGGGCGGGACGGGGCCGCCGACGCGGTGAAGCCCGGCAGACCGCCGAGTGCGGCGGCCGCGCCGGCGGTGGCGGCGAGGGAGAGGAAGCCTCTGCGGCTGGGACGGTTGTCGCGCGATGCGTTGTGCTGGGTGTCCACGTGGTGCACTCCATGTCCGGGGAACGGCGCATGCGGGAACGACGGATGCGGGGCCGTCGGGTGTGGTGCGGGGAGGGTGGGCCCGGAGCCGTACCGGGCCCACGTGCGGGTCAGGCGGTCCTGGGGACGTCGATCCTGTCGATGTCGGGGGAGTAGTCCCAGCCGCTGTCGAACGTGATGCTGTTGGAGCCCGCCTTCAGGGCGAGCTGGACGCTGACGGTCTGGACGGTGCTCCAGTCACCCGTGGAGGGGAACTTCAGCCGGGTGCCGTTGCCGCTGTTGGAGTAGACGGTCACCGAACGGGGGTCGCCGCTGACGTAGGCGACGTTGATGGTGTAGATGCCGTCCTTCTTCACCGTGACGTCGTTGAACTGCAGCCGGCTGTCGAGGTAGAGGTTGCCGACCTTCTTGCCGCCGGAGCAGGCGTCGCACGAGGCGGGGGAGGCGTTCCCGGTCAGGGTGTTGTTCCCGGACTCGGCCTCGTAGCGGGTGGTCGACAGCGCGGGACCGCCGGGCTTGACGGTGAACAGCCGTGAACCGTGCGCGGGCAGCGTCGCGGTGATCCTGTTCTTGTAGGTACCCAGGTTCTGGTGCCGCCACAGGTCGCGTACGGAGGCCGCGCCGGTGAAGCCGAACGACGCCCAGTCGGCGGTGACGGAGGCCGACGAGTCGCCGAGGTTGAACAGGGCGACGGTGTAACTGCCGTCGGGGTTCTTCGTCCCCCAGACCTGCTCGTCGCCCATCGGGGTGACGGGGCGTGCGACCGGCGAGCCGCTCTGGTCGACGGCGATGACCTCCTGGTTGGTCAGCAGGGAGAGTCCGTAGTCGTCCAGCCGGGTGAGGTCGTCACCGGTGAACAGGGGTGACTTGTTGATGGCCCACAGGGTCATGTAGCTCTGCCGCTCGGCAGGGGTGAGGCCGTCCATCTCGCCGTTGCCGACGTCGACCGCGTCGAGGTCGTTCCAGCCGCCGGGGCCGGCCTTGCCGCTCCACGCGGGGGCGTCGTTCCACCGGTCGTTGACCGAGTTCTCCCAGGTGACCAGGGTCTTGCAGTAGCACTCCACATCGGTGTCGATGCGCCAGCCGTTGGAGTACTTCTTCCAGTCGGCGGCGTGGCCGATGTCCAGCGACCAGGACAGTTCCAGGTGCATCGGGCGGCCGGTGTCACCGATGGCCTTGTGCCAGGCGGCGATGTCCGGGACGTTGTCGTAGTTGTCGCCGGACTTGAACGAGCCGGGACCGACGCCGTCGAGCTTCAGGAAGTCGTAGCCCCAGTCCGCGAGCATCTGCGCCTGCGAGTCGATGTACTTCTGCGCGCAAGGGTTGCCGAAGTCCAGCTTGTAGGCGCTGTCCCAGCCGTTGGTGGTGCGCAGGTCGGGGTAGACCACGTCCGCGGTGGTGCAGCCGGGGGCGTTGCGGATCGGCACCTTGCCCTCGCCGTAGGCCCCCTTCTCCAGGCCGACGGGCAGGTAGATGCCGGCCTTGAGGCCCTTGGCGTGGATGTGGTCGGCGACGGACTTCATGCCGTGGGGGAACCGGACCGGGTCCGGGGTCTGCCGGCCGTACTGGTCGAACTCGGACGTCCAGTTCTGGTCCATCCACCAGCCGGCGTCGATGTTGACGTACTCGTAGCCGTACTTCTTCAGGGTGGTGGCCAAGGCGTCCGCCTGTTTCAGCACGTTGGCCTCGGTGAGGTAGCTGTAGTCGCCGTTCGGATTCAGCCCGGGGTACTTGGAGGACTGCATGCTCCAGCTGGACCAGCCCATGTAGGGCTTGGCCGCGAGGCCGGAGGCGGCGTCGGCCGTGGTCGAAGCGGAACGGACGGCGGACGTGGCGGAGTCGGCGCTGGCGGCCATGGCCTGACCGGCGGCCGGGGCCGCTGTGGCCAGTGCGGCCGCGACGGCGAGCACCAGCGTCGCTTGGAGGGTACGGCGCGGGAAGCCGGGGCGGGTTCCGCGCAGGGCTGTGTACGGGGATGACCGCATGGGTCGCCTCCTGGGGGTGGGGTGAGCGGGATTGCGGTGGTACCCGGTGGGGGCGGGCGCCGGATCGGGCAGGACGCCGGGCGCGGGTGGTCGAGCGGCCGGCCGCCGGGGCGTCGCGCCGGCGGCTCCGTCCTTGCCCGGGCCGAGGGGAGCCCGCCGATGCGCTGCCGCCGTGGCGTGCGGCGCACCAGGAGCGTGGGGTCGCGGTCAGGGGAGCGCCTGCCGTGACGAACAGGGGGAGGGGCCGTCTTCGGGTCGGGCCCCGCGCCTCCGACGACGGGACCGGGCGGGAGCGGGCGGTGCCGGGCCCGGAGCGGCCCCGGCACCGGGCGGCGTCCGGGGGCCGTCCGGCGGCCGGAGGCGTCGGCGGTCTACGGGCCGCGGCCGTGCAGCGTCATGGGCTGCTCCTCGTACGTGTCCGATCCCATGAAGGACTGGATGGCGGTGGCCGCGGCGCCGCGCGCCCACTCCTCGAAGGGGAGAGGACGTGTCACCACGTCACACCGTGCGGCGGTGCCGAAGGCGGACGCGGCGAAGGAGTCGCGGATGCCCTCCGCGAAGAGGTCGTAGGCGGCCAGGCCCTCCCCGGAGATGATCACCCGCTCGGGACCGAGGAGGTTCACCAGTGATCCGATCGCCTTGCCGATGGCCTCGCCGGCCCGTGCGTAGACCGCCCGGGCACCGGGGTCCTCGCGGCGGGCCAGGTCCAGCGCCTCGGCGATGCCGGCCACCTGCTCGCCGGTGGCCGCGCGCACCGCTCGCACGATGGCGGGGTCCGCCGCGATCGCCTCCACGCACCCCCGGTTGCCGCAGTGGCACGGAGGGCCCAGCGGGTCGAGCGACAGATGCCCGATCTCGCCGGCCACGCCGTGCGCGCCCGACACCACCCGTCCGTGCACCACCAGGCCACAGCCGATGCCGGCGCCCACGGTGACCAGGGCGAAGTGCGAGAGTCCGACTCCGGCCCCGAACCAGTGCTCGGCGACCGTGAGCGCCCGCACGTCGTTGTCGACCGTGACCGGCAACCCCGTGGTGGCCGCGACGAGTTCGGCGAGCGGTACGTCCCGCCACTCCAGGAAGGGCGAGTAACGGACCACACCCTCGGCCCGGTCCACGTCCCCCGAGATCGCGATGCCCAGCCCCCGTACCCGCACCCCGAATCCGACGGCCTCGGTGAGCAACTCCTGTACCAGTGCGGTGATGGCGGGGAGCACCGCCTCCGGCGCGCGGCCCGTGAGGTGCACGTGCCGGGACATCCGGATGCGGCAGCACAGGTCGGTCAGCACGGCGATGATCTCGTCGCCGGTCACCTTGAGCCCGATGAACAGCGCCCTGCCGCCGTCCACCCACACCAGGCTGGCCGGGCGCCCCACGGCGGGCGGCGCCTCCTCGTCCACCCCCTCGACCAGATAGCCGAGTTCCATCAGCGGACGTACCGCCTTGGTGACGGCGGCGGCGGAGAGGCTGGTCCGCCGCGCGACCTCGGCCCGGGTGAGCGGGCCGTGGGAGAGCAGCGTGGTGAAGACCAGGGAAGCGGCCGGAGTCATCGTGGGGACCGACTCACGGGGGGAGGTCGGGCGCATGGCCGGAAACCTAGGCGTGACTCTTTTCCGCTGTCAATGAAAAAACCACACTTCTTCGGAAGTGCTCACCTGAGGGATGCTCAACCTCTGAAATGCCGGATCATGCACCGGCGTTGACGATGTATCCAAGGCTCTGGTGAAACGGGATGGTGACGCGCAAGGGGTTGACGGACGACGCCTGGTGGCCAAGCGTCGCCGTACACGGCGACCCGGTCCGGATCGCCTCGCCCTGCCAGACGCCGTACGCGTTCGGCGTCGGCTGCCTGACCGGGAACCGCAAGGAGGGCGTCCTCCTCGAACAGCCCGTCCACCGGAACATCACGGTCACCGTGTGGAAGAAGCCGGCCAAGGCCCTCGGACTCGTCCCCGCCGCCGAGGAGCGGAAGGCTGCACAGGACCCGGTCGACCGGCTCGGCATCCGCGACCGTGTGCCGGCGGCGGTGACCACGGGCGGGGACGCGGGGTGCAGCGCGTGGCACAGGGAGCCGCCTCCGCCCGGAGCAGCGGGAAAGGTGCCGGCCTCAGGCCGGTCAACGCGCTCCCCTCGGGGACCGGGCGCCACAGCGTGACAGTTCCCCTGCCGGGGCCCCGCGGTCCGGGAGCGGGCCGTCCGCCGGCGCCGGCCGCCAGGTCCTCTCGGACAGCGTCCACGAGCGGATCAAGGCCGTGGTCACGGACCATGAGATCGCCCCGGGCACACGCGTGGGGATCGAAGCGCTGTCGCGCGCCCTCGGGGTCTCGCCCTCCTCCACGAGCCGTTCGAGGGTGTCGAGTTGCTCGTCGGTGGCGTTGGCGGCGGCGAGGGCCGCGGCCCTCGGTTCCGGCGGGGATGCGGCCCCCCCGGGTCCGGCCGGGCGCTACGCCGACCACCGCGGCTTCGCCGCCCTGGACCAGCGCTTCCACGACACGATCGCGACGGCCTCGCACCGTCCGCCGCCCGCGGACGCGGTGGAGCGGCTCCACTCCCACCTGCCTGTCCTCCCCAGCCGAAGCGTCGGCAACACCGCCGACCCCACGCCGACGGAACACGAACGTGTCGTGCGCGCCGCACGGCGCCGCGGACCCGACCGGGCCGCGGAAGCCATGACGGAGCACCTCGCCGGCAGCTTCCGGCGCCGGCTCGGCCAGGCCCGCACGCCCCGACCGGTGCCGGCCGACGGCGTCCGGATCCAGGCGGGCACGGGCATGCCCGCCGCTGGCCGCGCGTGCCGTGCGGAAGCGGGTACCCGTGTGGTGCCCGAGGACGGGTACGACCCGAGCGGCCAGGAAAGAGGGGCGAGGTGACCGACAGCACCGGGGCGTCGCTGCTGCGGCTGATGCAGGCCAGTCACACGGCCACGCTCGAAGAGCTTCCGGGGATGATCGCCGACCACGCCGCCGCGGCCGGCATGCACGACGTGGCCCTCTTCGTCGTGGACATCCGGGAGACGGTCCTGCGCCGGCTCACCGGTCAGGGGCCGGATGCCGGACACGGCGGGCAGGAGTTCACCGTCTCGGGCAGCCTGCCCGGCCAGGCCTACCGGCGCGTGGAACTGCTGCCCGAACCCGCACGGGAAGGGGAGTGCGACCGTCCGGGCGGGCGGCGCTGGTGGGTGGCCGTCACCGACGGTGTGGAACGCCTGGGTGTGCTGCGGGCCGACACCGACACCGACGAGGAACCCGTCCGCCGAGCCCTGCGCGACCTGGCGTCGATGACGGCCCTGCTGTTGCTGAGCAAGCGGTCCTACAGCGACTCCTACGCGCGTCTGGTGCGTACGGAGCCGATGAACGTGGCCGCGGAGATGCAGTGGAACCTCACCCCGCCACCCGCCTACGCGGGGCACGAGGTCACGGTCGGCGCGGTGATGGAACCCGCCTACCAGGTGGGCGGCGACGCCTTCGACTACGCGGTGGCCGGCAGCACCCTCCACCTGAGCGTCTTCGACGCCATGGGCCACGACACCACCGCCGGCATCACCGCGAACGTCGCCGTGGCCGCCTGCCGCAACGCCCGCCGTCAGGGCGCCTCGCTGACCGAGACCAGCCGGATGGTGGAGGAGACGCTGATCGGGCAGTTCGGCACCAGCCGCTACGTCACCGGTGTCCTGGCCGACCTGGACATGCGAAGCGGCCGGCTGACCTGGATCAACCGCGGTCAACACCTGCCCCTCCTGATCCGCGGCAACCGCTGGACCACCGAGCTGGACTGCCCCCCGGCCGGTCCCATGGGCGCCGGCCTCGGCCTGCCGGTCACCATGGCCACCGAGCAGCTCGAACCCGGCGATCGTCTGCTGCTGTACACCGACGGCGTCGTCGAGGCCCGCGACAGAAACGGGACGGAATTCGGCCAGGAGCGGTTCGTCGACTTCATCCGCCGTCACCACTCCGGCCGGCACACCCTGCACGAGACCCTGCGCCGGCTGATGGCCGCGATCATGGAACACCACGACGGCAGGCTCGACGACGACGCCACCGTACTGCTCACCGAGTGGCGCGGCGGCCACCAGCAGGAGCTGACCCCGTAAGAACCGGTCCGGGACCCCGTAAGAACCTGTCCGGCGCCGGCTTCCCGGACCCCGCCGGGCTCACCTGCCTGACCGCGGTCCACCGCACGGCCCGCGGCACCGGCGCCCGTCTGGCGCCGACCGCACCCGGCGACCGCGTGCGGCGGACGCTCGCGCCGACCGGGACGGACCGGGTACCGCGCGGTTACCCCACCGTGGACCTCCGTACCCGGCTGACCGGCCGCGACCGGCGGCCGGTCAGCCGGGGTCGTCGAACATGGCCAGCAGTGCCTCCTCGTCCGTGTCGGGCGTCTGCTGCTCCGGTTGCGGAATCTGCTCGGCCCACACCGTCTTGCCCTGCGGCATGTAGCGGGCACCCCAGCTCTTGGTGAACTGCGCTACGAGGAACAGGCCGCGCCCGCCCTCCTCGGTCGTGGCCGCGCGCCTGATCCGCGGAGAGGTGTTGCTGCCGTCGGAGACCTCGCAGATCAGTGAGTCGTCCCGCAGCAACCGCAGGCCCACCGGCCCCGGGCCGCCGTACCGCACGGCGTTGGTGACCAGCTCGCTCACCACGAGCCCGGTGTTGAAGTCCAGCTCCGACATGCCCCAGGCGGCGAGCTGGGCACGGGTCAACGCCCTGGCACGGGCCACGGCCGCGGGGTCGGACGGGAACTCCCAGCAGGCCATCCGGTCCTCGGGCAGCGCGTGCACACGGGCCAGCAGCAGGGCCACGTCGTCGGACGGCCCGTTGGGCAGGAGCGCGTCCGTGACCCGGTCGCAGGCGTCCTCCAGTTCCGGACCGGCCAGGCGCAGCAAGGCCAGCAGCTGGTCGGTGCGCGCCTCGGTGTCCTCGTAGCCGCGGCTCTCCTTCAGCAGACCGTCGGTGTACATGGTCAGCAGACTGCCGGCGGGCAGGTCGACGGTGGCGGACTCGTACGGCTGCAGCCCGCCGAGCCCGAGCGGCGGACCGGTCGGGAGGCCGATCAGCCGTGCCTGCCCGTCCGGAGTCAGCAGAGCCGGCGGCGGATGACCGGCCGTCGCGGCCGTGCAGCGGCAGGACACCGGGTCGTAGATCGCGTACAGGCAGGTCGTCCCCGTCGCCGGGTCCTGCTCGTCGGCGTCTTCCTCAGGGGTGCGGCTGACCAGGTCGTCCAGGTGGGCCAGCACCTCCTCCGGCAACAGGTCGAGACCGGCGAGCGTCCGTACCGCCGTACGCAGCCGGCCCATGGTCGCCGCCGCCTGCAACCCGTTCCCGGGCACGTCACCGACGACCAGCGCCACCCGCATACCGGACAGCGGGATCGCGTCGAACCAGTCCCCGCCCACCCCGGACCTGGCGTCCGCGGGCAGATAGCGGGAGGCGAGGCCGACGGTGCCGAGCCGGGGCAGCGCGTGCGGCAACAGGCTGCGTTGCAGGGTGAGGGAGGCGTGGTGCTCCCGGCGGTAGCGGCGGGCGTTGTCCATGCTGATCGCGGCACGCGCCGCCAGCTCGCCGGCCAGCGTCAGGTCGTCCTGCTCGAACGGCCTCGTCCTGCCGCGGCGGTAGAACCCCGCCAGGCCGAGGACGGAGCCCCGCGCGGTCAGCGGAGCGCCCAGGTAGGAGTGCGCGCCCTCGCCGAGGAAGCCCACGGGGTGCGCGCGGCCGGCCGGGTGCCCTGCGAGGGCGGCGGTCACCACCGAGTCCGTGACCGGCTGCCCGGTCTCCAGGCACCGGGCCTGGGGTGTGCCGGCGGGGTAGCCGGCCGGCGTGTTCACCCCGCCGGCCGGGAGGTCGCGGGAGTCCTCGCCGGCCCAGGCGGCCACCCGGCGCAGCGGCACGCCGGGGCGCAGCGGTCCGGGCGGTGGCTCCTCACCGGCCAGGACGCTCTCGGCCAGGTCGACGACGACCAGGTCGGCGAAGCGCGGCACGGTGATCTCCGCCAGCTGCTCGGCGGTGCGCCACAGGTCCAGGGTGGTGCCGAGCCGGACACCCGCCTCGTTGAGCAGGGCCAGCCGTCCGCGCGCCTCGGCGGCGAGCCGGCCGACACCCGGCTCGCCCACGAGCAGCAGCCACGCGTCGGTTCCGCCGGTGTGCGGCTCCGCCGTCTCGGCGGAGGGGTCCAGGAGCGGCACACGACCGCCACCGGGGCCGTTCGCGGTGGCCGTACGTGCCGTGCCCGCACCGCCGTTGTCCTCGAAACTGACCTCGACCGCCGCCCCCTCCGCGTCGCCGTGGTGCAGCTCGCGTCGGCGCAGGACCGCCACACGACTGCCCGCGAGCGGCACCTCGGCGAACGCCTCACCGTTCGAGGAGATCAGGTCGACGGCACGCTCCAGCAGTGTCAGCCTTTCCTGCGAGGCCAGCCGGGGCGGCGGTCCGCCGCGCCGGGACAGCTCACCCGACTCGATGTCCAGCTCGGCGTGCCCGCCGCGTTCCATGGCCCGGCGGAAGGAGTGCGTGAGTTCGAGCTCGCGGGCCGTACTCAGCTCCAGCAGACGCTTCCCGATGCGTTCGGTGGCGTCCTGAAGGACCAGCGCCATGCCGGGGTCGGCCAGCTCCAGGGGCACCGAGAGGTTGACCGCGCCCCGCACGGTGCCGCCCACCGGGTCGCGTACCGGCGCCGCCATGCAGGTGAGCTGCTTGAGGTCGTGCAGGAAGTGTTCGTGGCCCACGACCACGAACGGCGCCCTGGTGCTCAGTACCATGCTGACGCTGCTCGTTCCCATGAACCGCTCGTCGACGTTGGCGCCCGGCACCAGGGAGGCGGCGTCCATCAGTGCCAGCCCCGCCCGGTCGCCCCACCGGTCGACGATGCGCGCGTGCGAGTCGGCCAGTGTCACGGTCACCGGTACGCCCGAGAACCGTTCGTACAGGCGGGTCAGCACCGGTGCGGCGGCCCTGACCAGCCGGGTGTCGGGATCGAGGTCGCTCTCGATCGGCAGGGCCGCCCGTTCGCGGTCGATGCCGAGAGACTGCGAGCGCTCCCAGGACGCGAGGATCTCCGGGCGTATTGCGCCGCCCAGCGGGGCCCGTCCGCCGTGATCACTGCCCGAAGCAGTTGGGTACGACTCCACCGCTCCAGAGTAATCGGGCAAATGGGGCATCTGCTCGGGTGTGGCTGCCCGGTCATGAGTGTTCCGGGGTCCTCCGGGCCCGAGGTCGGCGGGCCTGCCAGGGCATCTCAGCCGGTCTGGACCGCCGCCGCGCCTGCCGCCGGTTCCGGCCGGGAACTCGGGGCGGCCTCGGCCGCGGTGCAGAAGGAGGCGAAGGTGAACGCGCGCGGGGACGGGCCGTGGGCCCGCAGGTGCGCCAGCCGCTCCAGGGCCTCACCGACGGTCGGGAGCTGGCCGGCGGGGATCCACCAGAGCACCAGGTGTGCCTCGACGTGCCGGTGGAACCATTCGCGGCGCCGCCGCAGCACCTCCAGGTGTCCGCTGCGGTAGGTGAAGTCCCACAGCGCTTCCCGGCTCTCCCACACGGACAGGTTGACGATGACGTCCTCGCCGGCCGGGCGCAGGCCGGTGGCGTCGCCCGTCCCCTCCTCCACGAGTCGCCACACGAAGCCGGGCGTGCCGTCGGCGGCGGCGTTGACCGGGGCGAGCATCTCGGTGAACGGCGTCGTGCGCGGGTCGTCGAGGGGGTGACGGAGCGTGGCGACGTTGAGCTGGGCGAGATGGGCGGCGGGCGCGGATGCGGTCATGGCCCCATCCCAGCACGGGCCCATTTCTATGTCAATCGATGTTGTTTTTAGAACTCTCGACCACCACGCAGCATTCGCCCGGCCGGGCGTCCATGCGGGCGCGGACGGGGCCGTCCGTACCGAACAGCCCCTCCAGCAAGGCGAGGTTCATGCCGCAGACGAGGGGCGGGAAGCGCTCGGCGACGGCGTGGAAGGGGCAGTTGCGCATGCGGACGACGCGGGCGGCCGCCGTGGCCGTCACCCCGGCGCCTTCGGCGGCCTGGACGTCCCCGGTGGCCTCGGCGCCGGCCACATAGGGTTCGTAGCCGCGGGCGGCCAGCACCTCCATGGCCTCCTCGAGCCCGCCACAGGGTTCCGCCGAGCCGCGCAGGGCCTCCCCCCGGCGGCGCGCGGCCGCGCAGAGCCCGGCGTCCAGTCCGGCCTGCTCGGCGGCCTCGGCGAGCAGTTCGGCGGCGGTGCGGTAGTCGCGGGCGGGCAGCGACACGGACCGTTCGGCCCGGGCCCGCGTGTACACCTTGGCGGGGCGTCCGGCCCCCGGTCCCGAGCGGCCCGTCAGGCGGCGGCTGCCGCATTCGAGCAGCCCGGCCTCGGTCAGCTTGTCCAGATGGTGCGCGGCGAGCGTGCGTGCCACCCCGGCCGCCTCGGCGGCCTCGTTGCGGCCGACCTCGCGGCCCTGTGCCACCACGTACTCGTACAGGCGGCGCCGCACCGGATCCTGCAACACCGCGATCGAGTCGATGTCCTTCACCCCGCCCAGTCTAGGAACAACCCGCGTTGGAGATAGAGAGGCGGGTCGCTCCGGCCCCGCGCATCCGCGCGACGGCCTGATGGGCGGACTTCTGTAAGGGGCGCCGTAGGAGCCGACGGCCGGGACCGCCCTCGCCCGGTTCGTCGCCGCCGGAACCGTCGACGACCGGCCGCCGTACGCCCCGGCGACCGCCGCCCGCGTCCGCCGCTACGGCTGAGCGGCAGGACTCGCGGTGAGGCGGACGTCGGCCGACTCAGGTCAGGCCGAAGTCACCTCCACCGGCAGCCTCTTGATGCCGTTGACGGAGTTGGAGCGGACCCGGGCGGCGTCCCCGGCCGGCTCGATGTCCGCCGGACGGGAGATCAGGGTTGCGAAAGACCTCCTCGTCGCGGTTGCCGGAGGCGAACCACATGACGGCCTTGGCGCCCTCCTTGATGTGCCTGCCGACCAGTTCGACGTCGCGCGTGGCGTGCGGCCGAAGTGGTAGACGGGGGAGGCCCGGCGCGGGAACTCCTCCACGGCCCTCGGGATGAGGGAGGGGTGCCTCTGCGCAAGCGTGCGCTGGCCTTCACGTTCCTGGCCGCCGTGGCCCGCGCCACCCTCGGCCCCGCAGGCCGTGGCGGCACCCGTGCCGGGCCGGGCCGGCACGGTCACCGTGCGCCGCGCGCCCGCCTGTCACCAGTAGGCCGCTGTCCCGGGAGCGCCTGCGCGGTACCGGCGGCCGCACCGCAGGAGCCGGCGCAGGGGTACTCCGGCCCCTCAGGGGTACGCGTGTGCGGCGCCCCCTCGCAGGCGCACCTGTGGGCAGCACCTGGACAAGCAGTGGGAGATGGCATGAGGCTCCGCCAGTCGGCTCTGGCACCGTCGCGGTGTTCCGCACAGGTACTGGGCGGACGCTATCGCCTGGACGCGGTCATCGGCTCGGGTGGCGCCGGCGACGTCCACCGCGGCTTCGACCTGCGTCTCAAACGCCGGGTGGCGGTCAAGGTCTTCCGCGGCGGTGCCGGCGGCGACCAGGAGGACGGCTTCCACAACGAGGCGGTGATCCTCGCCCGGTTGCGGCACCCCGGCCTGGTCACCGTCTACGACGCCGGCCGGCACGACGGACGCGCCTACCTGGTGATGGAGCTGATCGAAGGTCCGACGCTGAAGACGCGCATCGCCACGGGTGCCCTGACGCCCGGGGAGACCGCGGCTCTCGGAGCCGGCCTCGCGCGTGCTCTGGCCCACGCGCACGACGCGGGGATCGTGCACCGTGACGTGAAGCCCTCGAACATCATCCTGGACACGTCCGGCCGCCCCCACCTGACCGACTTCGGCATCTCCCGGCTGCTGGACGCCACCACCCGTACCACCACCGGCACCCTCGTCGGCACGGCCGCCTACCTGTCCCCCGAGCAGGTGCTCGGCCGGCCTGTGGGCCCGCCCGCCGACGTCTACGCCCTCGGGCTGGTGCTCCTCGAATGCGTCACGAGCCGGCTCGAATACGACGGCACCCTCCTGGAGGCCGCGATCGCGCGGCTCCACCGGCGGCCCGAACTGCCCGGTTCCCTCCCCGCCCGGTACGCGGCGCTGCTCGCGGACATGACCGCGCTGGACGCGGAGGCCCGTCCATCGGCCGACGACTGCGCCCTGACGCTGGCCGCCCTCGCGGAGTCGGACGGCCCCGTGGCCGTCCCGTCCCCGGCCGAGGTCACGAGCCTGGTCCCCGAGCAGGTACCGGCGTGGGCCGACCGCACGCACCCGCACGCGCCGCACACCACCGGAACGGCCGCTGCGAAGGCCGCGCCCGCGCGCGGACGCCGTCTGGTCGCCGGTACGGCCGCCGCGCTGGCGGCCGCCGTGGCCGCCACGGCCGCTACGGTCGCCGTGTCCGACGGATCCGCGCACCACGCGGCGGCACGTGCGGTGAGCAGCCCCTCCGCGAGGGCCGACGCACCGGGCGCGTCCGATCCCGGTCACGAGGCGGAATCCGCCCCCGTCAACCTGTCCGCCCGTGACGTCCCCGCGGGGCGGCTTCCCGACCCCACCTCCAGCCGGACCCCCGGCTCCGCCCCGGCCGTGCCGAGCCGGGCGTCCGCCGCCGGCACGGGCGCCGCCCACGGCACCACGGCTCCGCCGCCACCCGGCACCGCCCAGGGCACACCGGGCGGTGGGGTCACGCGAGTGTCCGAGACCGTGTCGCACGGCACCAGGGGACCAGCCGGGTCCGGCGAGGGGCCCGGCAAGCCCCAGAAGGCCGAAGACGCACACCAGAAGAAGGCCGACGAGAAGAAGGCCGGTGAGAAGAAGGCCGGTGAGAAGAAGGCGGGAAAGAACAAGACCGGGAAGAACGAGGCCGGGAAGAAGAAGGCGCACTGAGAGCCCGCCCCTGGCGGCGCGGCCCCCGGTTCGGTCGCCCGTGCGCTGCTTCACGATGCGCTTGCGGTCGCCCGCCCCGCCGGACGGCGGCCCGGCAGCGCGGTACCCGGACGAGACCGCGCCTCCGCCCGGCCCACGTCCGGCCGCTGGGCGGCCCATGACCAGCCGGTGATCCGATGAGCCGCTCGACCCGGTCTGCGCCCGGGCCCGTGTCGGCAACGACCGCCGACGGCCCGGCCCGTGACCGGGCGCCGACACGGTGACGGACCGGTACGGCGGCACTCCGTGCCGGCCTCGCGCGTGCGAGGCGGCGGGTCCGTGGACGACGGCTGTGCGCCGTTCGGCGGCGACCCGCCTCACCCGGCGACGCCGGCCGCGGCCGGGAATTACCGGCCGGCGATCTGCGGGCGGTCGCGGCGGGCGTCGTGGAGGACCGAGCCCCACCACAGCAGCTCGTCGAGCATGGCCCTGGCGGCGTCCTCGGGGCCCTGCGGGTCCCGGAGCGTGCCGTCGGGGGAGAACAGGAGGTAGTAGCTGGGGAAGGCGACGTAGTCACGCACGGTGTGGGCGTGCAACTCGCTGAAGACCTGCCGCAGTTGCTCGATCGCCAGAAGACCGCCGCTGAGCCCGCTGTACCCGACGAAGCCGATCGGCTTGGCCTTCCACTGGGTGTAGTGCCAGTCGATGGCGGCCTTCAGGGACGCGGGGAAGCTGCGGTTGTAGTCGGGGGTCACGATGACGACCGCGTCGGCCGCGTCGAGCCGCCGGGTCAGTTCGGCCATGCCCTCGGGACGCGGCAGGTCGGGCTGCAGGGCCGGCGGGGTGGGCGGCAGCGCGAGCGGGAGGTCGACGTCCGCCAGATCGATCAGGTCGATGGTGAACTCGTCGTGCCGCTTGGCCTGTTCGACGAACCAGTCGGCGACCACCGGACCGAAGCGGCCCTCCCGGACACTGCCGACGATCACTGCGAGATTCAGTCGTGCGCTGGACATGGATGTGCTTCTCCTACGGCAATGGATACCGCCCCAGCCGGGGCACGCACCCCACGGTGGGGGACGGACGGCGGACGAGGGAGGCCGGGCGGAGGGTGGTAGTGGCAGGGCCACGATCCGCCGGGGCGACGGGTGTTACGTTCGCGGGATGAGCGACAACGAGCTCGGCCTCTTCCTGCGGCTGCGCCGGGAAGCCGTGACACCGGCCGAGGTGGGACTGCCCGCCGGGCCGCGCCGCCGTACGCCGGGGCTGCGCCGCGCGGAACTGGCGACGCTCGCCGGGGTGAGCGTCGAGTACGTCACCAGGCTGGAGCAGGGACGCGACCGCAGGCCCTCGGTGCAGGTGCTGGCGGCCCTGGCGGACGCGCTGCTGCTCACCCCCGGTGAACGGGTCCATCTGCACCGGCTCGCCAAGGGTGCCGACCCCGGCTTCAGCTGCCGGGGCGGGGCGGGACCGAACAGGGCCGTCAGGCCCACGGTGCGGGCGCTGCTGGAGCGGCTGGAACCGGCGCCCGCCGTGCTGGTGAACCGGCTGAGCGAGATCCTGGCCTGCACGGACGGGTACCGGCGGCTGGCCGAACCGCTGGGGCTGCTGGACGGCGTCCGGCCCAGCCTCGCCCGCTTCGTCTTCACCGATCCGCGGGCGCGCTCGGTGTACCCGGACTGGGACACGGTCGCCGACCAGCAGGTCGCGGCCCTCAAACAGGGACCGGGGCAGACCGACGTGCATGTCGGCGCGCTCATGGACGAGTTGACGGTGTCCTCCGGTGAACCCTTCGCCGGCCGGCTGCGGACGCTGCCCGGGCTGCCGCGGGCCAACGGAGTGGTGCGCATGGTCCACCCGCACGTGGGCGAGGTGCGGCTGGCGTACGAGACGCTCGGGCTGCCCGCCGACGACGACCAGCACCTCGTCGTCCACCTGCCGGCCGACGACGCGAGCGCCGCCGCGCTGGACCGTCTCGCCGGCCGCCGCCCGGGAGCCCTCCGGGCGGTCTGAGCGGTACGCCGGCAGCCGCGTCGGCGAGCCGCGCGGGCCCGGGCCCGCGCGAGCCCGGGGCAACCCCGGACTCCGGCCGGCCGGGACTCGCGGCTCGGTCCTTCCGGCGCGCGCGGGACTCCGGCCCCTGCCGCACTCCAGGACACCCGCGGACCCCGCTTGGCACATCCGGCACCGGCGGCACCTCTGCCACCCGGACACTCTGGCACCGCCTCGCCGACGCCGCTCGCCCCAACCGCCCGAGGCCCCCCGCACGGACGGCGCGGGTCGCCGCCGCCGTCGGCCGGTCTCACGCGCTCTTCGCGCACCTCGTACCGGTCCCGCCGCCGGCCCGGCCGCGCGCTTCCCCGGTCGCCGGCCACGGCACCGTCATGCCCGTCGCGGCCGGCCGAACCGGCACTCGCGCGACGCTCGTCTGACGTTCCCCTGTCCTTACCGCCCGTTCCTGCGCAACCCGTGTACAAGATGACGCAGTCCTGAACAGGCGCGCCTTGATCGGCTGTCGGCGGCCGAAGAGGCTTGAAGCCGGGAAACGGGGCACAGCTCCTCACCCGCCGCCGGCCCCGACACCGGACCGGCCCCGCGCGTCCGGCCCCGCACACCTCGCCCGCGCACGTCCGCCGTCCGGCATGCCCGTACCGAAGGAGTGTCACGTATGCACAGCACGCTGATCGTCGCCCGTATGGCGCCCGAGGCCAGTACCGAGGTGGCGCAGCTGTTCACCGCGTTCGACTCGACCGAGATGCCGCACCTGATGGGGACACGGCGCCGTCAGCTGTTCACGTACCGGGGACTGTACTTCCACCTCCAGGACTTCGACGCCGCCGACGGAGGTGAGCGGATCGAACACGCCCGCAACGACCCCCGGTTCGTCGGCATCAGCAACGACCTCAAACCGTTCATCGAGGCCTACGACCCCGCCACCTGGCGCTCCCCGGCCGACGCGATGGCCTCCCGCTTCTACTCCTGGCAGGCCTCCGCATGACGGCGCGCCGCGTGGTCGTCACGGGCGTGGAGGTCCTCGCACCCGGCGGGATCGGCACGAAGGACTTCTGGAACCTGCTCAGCGAGGGCCGGACCGCGACCCGGCGCATCACCTTCTTCGACCCCACGCCGTTCCGCTCCCGAGTGGCCGCGGAGATCGACTTCGACCCGTACGCCCACGGACTGACCCCGCAGGAGGTCCGGCGGATGGACCGGGCCGCCCAGTTCGCCGTGGTCGCGGCACGCGGCGCGGTCGACGACAGCGGGATCGACCTGACGGCGCTGGACCCCCACCGGGTCGGGGTCACGATCGGCAGCGCCGTCGGCGCGACGACCGGACTGGACGCGGAGTACCGGGTGGTGAGCGACGGCGGGCGGCTCGACCTGGTCGACCACACCTACGCCGTGCCCCACCTGTACGACCACTTCGTCCCCAGTTCGTTCGCCGCCGAGGTGGCCTGGGCCGTCGGTGCGGAGGGGCCGGGCACCGTGGTGTCCACCGGATGCACCTCGGGCATCGACTCCGTGGGCCACGCCGCCGAACTGATCAGGGAGGGCTCGGCGGACGTGATGGTGGCGGGGTCGTCGGACGCGCCGATCTCCCCGATCACCATGGCCTGCTTCGACGCCATCAAGGCCACCACCCCCCGCTCCGACGATCCGGCCACCGCCTCGCGTCCCTTCGACAGGACCCGCAACGGGTTCGTGCTGGGCGAGGGCGCCGCCGTCTTCGTCCTGGAGGAGCTGGAGAGCGCGCGCAGCCGTGGCGCCCACGTCTACGCGGAGATCGCCGGCTACGCCACCCGCAGCAACGCCTACCACATGACGGGCCTGCGCCCCGACGGCGCGGAGATGGCGGAGGCGATCCGCGTCGCCCTGGACGAGGCCCGGCTCAACCCGGACGACATCGACTACGTCAACGCCCACGGCTCGGGCACCCGGCAGAACGACCGGCACGAGACCGCCGCCTTCAAACGCAGCCTCGGCGACCACGCCCGCCGGACCCCGGTCAGCTCCATCAAGTCGATGATCGGGCACTCGCTCGGCGCGATCGGCTCCCTGGAGATCGCCGCGTCTGTCCTGGCCATGGAGTACGACGTGGTGCCGCCCACCGCCAACCTGCACACCCCCGACCCGGAGTGCGACCTCGACTACGTCCCCCTGCACGCCCGGGACCAGCTGACCGACGTGGTGCTCACGGTGGGCAGCGGATTCGGCGGCTTCCAGAGCGCGATGGTGCTCGCCGAGCCGGGACGGAGGCGGACATGACCGGCACCGCGGTGGTCACGGGTCTGGGCGTCGCCTCGCCCAACGGACTGGGCACGCCCGCGTACTGGGCGGCCACCCTGGCCGGCCGCAGCGGCATCGGCCGGATCACCCGCTTCGACCCCGGCCGCTACCCGGCCCGGCTGGCCGGTGAGATCAGCGGCTTCGTGGCCGAGGACCATCTGCCGAGCCGGCTGATCCCGCAGACCGACCGGATGACCCGGATCGCCCTGGCCGCCGCCGACTGGGCCCTCGCCGACGCGGGAGTGAGCCCCGGCGAGCTGCCCGGGTTCGACATGGGCGTGGTCACGGCGAGCGCCTCCGGAGGCTTCGAGTTCGGCCAGAACGAACTGCGCAAACTGTGGAGCCAGGGCAGCCAGTACGTGTCCGCGTACCAGTCCTTCGCCTGGTTCTACGCCGTCAACAGCGGCCAGATCTCCATCCGCAACGGCATGAAGGGACCCAGCGGTGTGGTCGTCGGCGACCAGGCCGGGGGCATCGACGCCCTCGCGCAGGCCCGCCGGCAGATCCGCCGGGGCACCCGGCTGGTCGTGTCCGGCGCGGTGGACGCCTCCCTGTGCCCGTGGGGCTGGGTCGCCCAGCTCGCGGGCGGCAGACTGAGCACCGGCGAGGACCCCGACCGGGCCTACGTGCCCTTCGACCGGGCGGCGCGCGGCCACGTACCCGGCGAGGGCGGTGCCCTGCTCGTCCTGGAGGAGGCGGAGGCGGCCCGCGCCCGGGGTGCGCACGTCTACGGCGAGATCGCCGGGTACGGCGCCACCCTCGACCCGAAGCCGGGCTCGGGACGTCCGCCCGGACTGCGCAAGGCCGTCGAGGTCGCCCTGGCCGACGCGGGGACGGACGCCGCCGACGTGGACGTCGTCTTCGCCGACGCGGCCGGCGACCCCGGCCTCGACCGGGCGGAGGCGGAGGCCCTCACCGCCGTCTTCGGCCCCGGGGGCGTCCCCGTGACCGCTCCGAAGACCATGACCGGACGCCTGTACTCCGGCGGGGCCCCGCTCGACGTGGCCGCCGCCCTGCTCGCCCTCCGGGACGGCGTCGTGCCGCCCACCGTGCACAGCGATCCGGCACCGGAGTACGGCCTCGACCTCGTCCTGGACCGGCCGCGCACCCTGCCCGTGCGCACCGCCCTGGTGCTGGCCCGCGGCCACGGCGGCTTCAACTCCGCCCTGGTGGTCCGCCGCGCCGCCCGTTGACCGCGCCGGTCCACCACCCCTACGACGCTCCCCGTCCTGCATACCGCCTCCCATCCGAGCCCCGCTTCCCACCCCGCGAAAGGACCCCTGGTGGCCACCGACGTTTTCACCCCCGACGCGCTGCGGCGCATCCTGCTGGAAGCCGCCGGCGCCGACGAGACCGTCGACCTGGACGGCGACATCCTCGACACCGACTTCACGGCCCTGGGCTACGAGTCCCTGGCCCTGCTGGAGACGGTCGGCCGGATCGAGCGGGAGTACGGCGTCTCACTCGACGACGACGTGCTCTCCGAAGCCCCCACCCCCCGGACCCTGGTCGACCTCGTCAACGAGCGGCTGTCGGCCGCCCGGGCCGCCTGAAAGGGGATCACCATGACGACCGAGACGACCGAGACGAGCGCGCATCCCCCAACACCCGGGCCGACCGCGCCGGTCGCGCTCGTGACCGGCGGCACCAGCGGCATCGGACTGGCCGTGGTCCGGCTGCTGGCCGCCGGCGGGCACCGCGTGTTCCTCGCGGCCCGCGACGCCGACCGGGTCGCCGCGACCGTGAAGGAACTGACCGCCCAGGGACTGGAGGTGGACGGCACCGCCTGCGACGTCCGGGACCGGGCCGCAGTGGAACACCTGGTCCGGGCCGCCGTGGACCGCTTCGGCACCATCGACGTCCTCGTCAACAACGCGGGCCGGTCCGGCGGCGGCGTCACCGCCGACATCGAGGACGCCCTGTGGGAGGACGTCCTGGAGACCAACCTCACCAGTGTCTTCCGGGTGACCAGGGAGGTGCTCAACGCCGGCGGCCTGCGGCACAAGTCCCGGGGCCGGATCATCAACATCGCCTCCACCGCGGGGAAGCAGGGCGTGGTCCTGGGCGCCCCCTACTCCGCCTCCAAGCACGGCGTGGTCGGCTTCACCAAGGCACTGGGCAACGAACTCGCGCCCACCGGCATCACCGTGAACGCGGTGTGCCCCGGCTACGTCGAGACGCCGATGGCCCAGCGGGTGCGCCAAGGGTACGCCGCCGCCTACGACACGACCGAGGAGCAGATCCTCGAGAGGTTCCAGGCGAAGATCCCGCTCGGCCGCTACTCCACCCCCGAGGAGGTCGCCGGGCTGGTGGGCTACCTGGTCTCCGACAGCGCCGCCTCCATCACCGCGCAGGCGCTCAACGTCTGCGGCGGACTCGGCAACTTCTGACCCGGCCGGGACACCGCCGTACCCGTCACGCGCCGGGCCCCGCGCCCCCGCACCCACCGCATCCGCCGAGGAGACACCGCCATGACGACCCGCGAGGTCGAGCACGAGATCACCGTCGGCGCGCCCGCGCCCGCCGTCTACCGGCTGCTGGCCGACGTCGCCCAGTGGCCGCGTATCTTCCCGCCCACCCTCCACGTCGACCAGGTGGAGCGCGGCGGGACCGAGGAACGCATCCGCATCTGGGCGACCGCGGGAGACGGGGCGAAGAGCTGGACGTCCCGCCGCACGCTCGACGCGGACGCGCTGCGCATCACCTTCCGCCAGGAGATCACCGCACCGCCGGTGGCCGCGATGGGCGGCACCTGGATCATCGAACCCGTCACGGACGACACCGCCCGGGTACGGCTGCTGCACGACTACCGCGCCGTCGGCGACGACCCCGGCTCCCTCGCCTGGATCGACCGGGCCGTGGACCACAACAGCCGCACCGAACTGGCCGCGCTCAAGGACAACCTCGAACGCGCCCACGCGCACGAGGAACTGACCTTCTCCTTCACCGACAGCGTGACCGTCGCCGGCGCCGCCAAGGACGTGTACGACTTCGTCAACGACGCGGGGCTGTGGCCCGAACGGCTGCCGCACGTCGCCTCCGCCCGCCTGACCGAGGACACCCCCGGGCTGCAGACCCTGGAGATGGACACCCGGGCCAAGGACGGCTCCACGCACACCACCAAGTCGTACCGGGTGACCTTCCCGCACCACCGCATCGCCTACAAACAGGTCACCCTGCCGGCCCTGCTGACCCTGCACACCGGGCTGTGGACCTTCGAGGAGACCCCGGAGGGCACGGTCGCCTCCTCCCAGCACACCGTGACCCTGAACCCGGACAACCTGGCCGTGCTCGGCCCGGACGCCACCGTCGAGGACGCGCGCGCCTACGTCCGCGGCGCGCTCGGCGCCAACAGCCTCGCCACCCTCGGCCACGCCCGCGCGTACGCCGAGGGGAAGGCCTGACCGTGGCCGGGACCCGGCTGGACACCCAGGTCGTGGTGGTGGGCGCGGGGCCCGTGGGCCTGCTGCTCGCCGGTGAGCTGCGGCTCGGCGGCGCCGAGGTCGTCGTACTGGAACGCCGGCCGGAACCCACCACCGAGTCGCGCGCCTCCACGCTGCACGCCCGCACCATGGAGATCCTCGACAGCCGCGGTCTGCTCCCCGCCCTCGGTGACCCGCCGCGCCAGCCCCGGGGACACTACGCCGGGATCCCCCTCGACCTCACCCTGCCCGGCCCGTACGCCGGGCAGTGGAAGGTCCCGCAGTACGACACCGAACGGCTGCTGGAGCAGTGGGCGCGCGGCCTCGGCGCCGACATCCGGCGCGGCCACGACGTGCACACCGTCACCGCGCGCGCCGCCTCCCACGTGGAGACGGCGGCCGAGGGCCCGGGCGGCGCCGTGCGGGTGCGGAGCCCGTACCTCGTCGCGTGCGACGGCGAGGACAGCACCGTGCGCCGGCTGCTGGACGCCCCCTTCCCCGGGCACGACGCCCGGCGGGAGCTGGTCCGCGCGGACGTCGCCGGCGTCGACGTGCCGGACCGGCGCTTCGAGCGGCTGCCCGACGGCTTCGCGGTCGCGGCCCGCCGGGCGGACGGGGTCACCCGTGTCATGGCGCACGAGTTCGGCGTCCCGCCCCGGCCGCGCACCGGCGCACCGCGGTTCGCGGAGATCGCCGAGGTGTGGAAGCGGGTGACCGGCGAGGACATCAGCGGCGGCACCCCGCTGTGGGTGAACGCCTTCGACGACACCAACCGGCAGCTCGACGCCTACCGGCACGGCCGTGTCCTGTTCGCCGGGGACGCCGCCCACCGCCAGATGCCCATCGGCGGCCAGGCGCTCAACCTCGGCCTGGCGGACGCCTTCAACCTCGGCTGGAAACTGGCCGCGCACGTCACCGGCCGCGCCCACCCGGACCTGCTCGACACCTACCACCTCGAACGGCACCCGGTGGGCCGGCGCGTCCTGGCCGGCATCCGCGCCCAGGCGCTGCTGCTGCTCGGCGGCCCCGAGGTGCAGCCGCTGCGTGAGCTGATGACCGAGCTGATCGCCCTGGAGCCGGTGCGCGCCCACCTCGCCGGACTCGTCAGCGGCCTCGACGTCCGGTACGACGTCGGCGGCCCCGCCCACCCCCTGCTGGGGGCACGCCTGCCGCACCTGGCCCTCGACACCCCCGGCGGGCGCACCAGCACCACCGAACTGCTCAGGGCCGGCCGCGGACTGCGGCTCGGCGGGCCGCACGGCGGACCGGGCCCCGGCGCCGACGGTCCCGTGCTGGTACGCCCCGACGGCCACGTCGTACGGGCCGGACCGGAGCGGGCCGACGACGAGGCGACGGCACGCGCCCGCTGGTTCCCGGCCGGCGTCACCCTCCCCACCACGGAAGGAACACCATGCCCTTGATCTCACCCGACGACGGCCACCTCACCGTCTTCAACCTCTTCGAGACCGACACCCGCGCCCTCCAGGATGACGTCCTCGACGCGATGCGCGACATCATCGACCACGCGGACTACCCCGGCTGGATCTCCTCCACCCTGCACGCCGGCGTCGACAGCCCCGGCACCGCCAACTACATCCAGTGGCGCAGCCTCGCCGACCTCGAAGCCCGCTACCAGGGCCGGAAGTTCCAGCAGAAGACCGTACCCCAGTTCCACAAACTGGCCCGGACCGTACGCCTGTTGAAGACCGAGCTGGAGTTCACCCAGCATCACCCGGGACTGGGCGACGGCATAGAGATCTCACCCGACCGGGACGACTACACCGTCCTGATCGTCCTCGACACCACCCCCGACCGGCAGAAGGAACTCCTCCACACCCTCGCCAAGCCCGACGAGTGGATCACCACCGTGCCCGGCTACCGCTCCCACACCTACTTCCGCGGCCTGGACGGCACCTTCGTCGTCAACTACGCGCAGTGGGACAGCAAGGAGCTGTACGACGCCTTCCACCACCTCCCCGAGGAGCAGCGCCCGGCGGACGTCCGCGCCGGACGCGTCCGCGCCCGGGAACTGGTCACCGGGCGCCAGGCCAACACCTACCGGGTCACCCACTCGCGTTCCGCGGCGGGCTGAGGGAGGAGCGGCCATGGACACGGACGTCATCGTCGTCGGCGCCGGGCCGACCGGTCTGATGCTCGCCGGCGAACTGCGCCTGGGCGGCGCCCGGGTGACCGTCGTCGAACGGCTCGCCGCACCGACCGGGCAGTCCCGCGGCCTCGGATTCACCGCCCGCGCGATGGAGGTCTTCGACCAGCGCGGCCTGCTGCCCCGCTTCGGCCGCGGCCCGGTCCCGCCGATCAGCCCGGTGGGCCACTTCGGCGGCGTCCGGTTCGACTACACGGTCCTGGAGGGCGCCCACTTCGGGGCCCGCGACATCCCGCAGTCCGAGACGGAGGCCGTGCTGGAGGAGTGGGCCACGGAACGGGGGGCGGACGTCCGGCGGGGCCGGGAACTGACCGGCCTCACCGCGGACGACAGCGGCGTCGAGGCCGTCCTGCGCACCCCGGCCGGCACCGAACGGCTCCGCGCCGCCTACCTGGTGGGCTGCGACGGCGGCCACAGCACCGTCCGGGACCTGGCCGGCTTCGGCTTCCCCGGCACCCCCGCCACCCGCGTGATGTACCTCGCCGACGTCGCCGGCCAGGCCCTGCGCCCCCGGCCGCTGGGCGAACGGCTGCCGAACGGCATGGTGATGGCCGCACCGCTCGGTGACGGCGTGGACCGGATCATCGTCTGCCCGCACGGCTCCCCGCCGGACGCCCGCACCGCACCGGTCGGCTTCCCGGAGGTCGCGGCCGCCTGGCGGCACATCACCGGCGAGGACATCGGCGACGGCCACGCCACCTGGGTCAGCTCCTTCACCGACGCCACCCGGCAGGCCGACCGCTACCGGCGCGGCCGCGTCCTGCTCGCCGGGGACGCCGCCCACATCCACCTGCCCGCCGGCGGCCAGGGCCTGAGCACCGGGGTCCAGGACGCCGTCAACCTGGGCTGGAAGCTGGCCGCCGTGGCGCGCGGCACCGCACCGCAGTCCCTGCTCGACACCTACGACGACGAACGGCGCCCGGTCGGCGCGCGGCTGCTGATGAACACCCGCGCCCAGGGCCTGATCTTCCTCGGCGGCGCCGAGGCGGACCCGCTGCGCGAGCTGTTCACCGAACTGCTGGAGTACGACGACGTCAAACGCCATCTGGCGGGCATCGTCAGCGGACTCGACGTCCGCTACCCGGCCGGCCCCGGCCACCACCCGCTGCTCGGCCGCCGCGTCGGACACCGCGAACTCGTCGCAGCGGCGGGCGGCACCAGCACCACCGAACTGCTGCACCCGGCGCGCGGCGTCCTGCTCGACCTGGCCGACGAACCGGCCGTCCGGGCCGCCGCCACGGGCTTCTCCGACCGGGTCGCGGTGGTCACCGCCGTACCCAAACCCGTGGACGGCACCGACCCCCTCGCGGGCACCACCGCGCTGCTCGTCCGGCCCGACGGGCACGTCGCCTGGACGGCACCCGGCACCGGCGACCCGGCGGCCGGCCTCCAGGACGCGCTGCGGACGTGGTTCGGCCCGCCCCGCGCCCCCGCCGAGAACCCCCCGACCTCCCCGACCAAGGACGCATGATGGCCTCACGCCTGTTCACCTCGGAGTCCGTGACCGAGGGGCATCCCGACAAGATCGCCGACCAGGTCAGCGACACCGTCCTCGACGCGCTCCTGCGCGAGGACCCGTCCTCCCGGGTCGCCGTGGAGACGCTCATCACCACCGGCCTGGTGCACGTGGCCGGCGAGGTGACGACCAAGGCGTACGCGGACATCGCGTCGCTGGTGCGCGAGAAGATCCTCGAGATCGGCTACGACTCCTCGACGAAGGGCTTCGACGGCGCCTCCTGCGGTGTGTCGGTGTCCATCGGAGCGCAGTCCCCGGACATCGCGCAGGGTGTCGACGCGGCGTACGAGGCCCGGGTCGAGGGCGACGAGGACGAACTCGACCGGCAGGGCGCGGGCGACCAGGGCCTGATGTTCGGCTACGCGACGGACGAGACCCCGGAGCTGATGCCGCTGCCCATCCGGCTCGCCCACCGGCTCGCCCACCGCCTCACCGCCGTACGCCGCGACGGGACGGCCCCCTACCTGCGCCCCGACGGCAAGACGCAGGTCACCGTCGAGTACGACGGCGACCGCGCCGTACGGCTGGACACGGTCGTGGTCTCCGCGCAGCACGCGAGCGACATCGACCTGGAGGGACGACTCGCCCCGGACGTACGGCGGTTCGTCGTCGAGCCGGAGCTGGAGGCACTGGCGCAGGACGGCATCAAGCTGGACACCGCGGGCTACCGGCTGCTGGTCAACCCCACCGGCCGCTTCGAGATCGGCGGCCCGATGGGCGACGCCGGTCTGACCGGCCGGAAGATCATCATCGACACCTACGGCGGCATGGCCCGGCACGGCGGCGGCGCCTTCTCCGGCAAGGACCCGTCCAAGGTGGACCGCTCGGCGGCGTACGCGATGCGCTGGGTGGCGAAGAACGTGGTGGCGGCGGGCCTGGCCTCCCGCTGCGAGGTCCAGGTCGCCTACGCCATCGGCAAGGCCGAGCCGGTGGGCCTGTTCGTCGAGACCTTCGGCACCGGGACCGTACCGGTGGCGCGCATCCAGACCGCCCTCACCGAGGTCTTCGACCTGCGCCCGGCCGCGATCATCCGCGACCTCGACCTGCTCCGCCCGATCTACGCCCGCACGGCGGCCTACGGCCACTTCGGCCGCGAGCTGCCCGAGTTCACCTGGGAGCGGACCGACCGGGTGGACGCGCTGCGCGCGGCGGCCGGACGGTGAGCGGGCCACGGCGCGTCCTGGTCACCGGTTCCGTCGCCACCGACCACCTCATGGCCTACCGGGGACGCTTCGCCGACCAGATCGTCCCGGACCGGCTGGACCGCGTCTCGCTGTCCTTCCTCGCGGACACACTGGAGGTCCGCCCCGGCGGAGTGGCCGCCAACATCGCGCTCGGACTGGCCCGGCTGGGACTCGCGCCGGTGCTCGCCGCGGCCGCCGGGCGGGACTTCGGACCGTACCGGAGCCGGCTGCGGGACGAAGGGGTGGAAACGGGAGCGGTACACGTCAGCGACACCCTGCACACCGCACGCTTCGTGTGCACCACGGACACCGAGCAGAACCAGATCGCCACGTTCTACGCGGGGGCGATGGCCGAGGCGCGGCACATCCGGATCGCCGACGTCAGCGCCCGCCACGGTCCCTTCGGCATGGCCCTGATCGGACCGGACGACCCCCGCGCGATGCTGCTGCACACCGGGGCGTGCCGCCGGCAGGGCCTCCCGTTCGCCGCGGACCCCTCGCAGCAACTGGCCGCACTGGACCGGGCGCAGACCCGGAACCTGGTCACCGGATCGCGGTTCCTGTTCACCAACGAGTACGAGGCCGCCCTGCTCCAGGAGCGCACGGGCTGGACGCACCAGCAAGTCCTGGACCACACCGGCACCTGGATCATCACGCGCGGCGCCGACGGCGTCGACCTCACCGGCGCCGGACACCCACCGCTGCGCGTCCCCGCGGTCCCCCCGAGGGCCACGGGGGAACCCACCGGCGTGGGCGACGGCTTCCGGGCCGGATTCCTCGCCGCGACCGCGTGGGGACGGCCGCCGCGCGCCGCGGCCCGGCTCGGCTGCGCACTCGCCACGGTCGTGCTGGAGACCGTCGGCCCCCAGCAGTACGTCCTCGACTCCGAGGACCTCGGCCGGCGCCTACGGCAGGCCTACGGCCCGGCCGCGGCACGGGAGCTCACCCCCTGGCTCAACCGCCTCGGCGGAGAGACGGGTTCCCGTCGGGGCGGGAACCGGCGCGCCGGCGGTGACACCGGTCCGGACCTGGGCGGGGTCAGGCGCGCCGGCGGTGACACGGGTGCCGACGCGGTCGAGGACCGACGTGCCGACGAGGGGACGCGTTCGAGCCGGGACGAGGGCCGGCGCACCCGCGAGGACGCGGGCTCCGGCCGG